>NZ_CP192061.1:4800000-9146660 GCF_050942175.1 Nocardia sp. CA-151230 | reverse complement strand
GAACGTAGTCCTCCCCGGATGTAGGTCGATAGGAGCAGACGGTCTGCGCTGCTCGGCTCCCCCAGTCACCGGGCGTCGGCGAGTCACCGTCGGCCCTACGAATATGCCACTCCAGGGGTCTTTCCACACAATTATCCACAGATGTGGACAACCTGGGGATGCACGCAACCGCGTGTCTGATTCCCCGAACCGGGCGCGTACCTGCGGGTTCACAGCAATCAGCTGGCAAAGTCAACCGCGGTCGCAGCGAAGGACCGGAAAGGACCGTACACGACGCCCACGCCGCGACACGAACCCCCAGCAAACGCCACGCGGAACGATCGATCCAGTGCGGAAATCGGGCCTCGACCCCCGAGTTTGACCCTCGTCCAGGGGGTAAGTACCCTTCTACAGTCACCCTGTGGTGCGGTGGCGGCTGTCTGCTGCCCGTGCCGACAAGGGTATTGCGCCGAGAGACCCCGGTCCCTCGAGAGCACCGTTTCACCGACAAGCTTCGGGCGTCACCGGATGCCCACCACCTAGAGGAGTGTTGACCGTGGCCAAGGGCAAGCGGACGTTCCAGCCGAACAACCGTCGTCGGGCGCGCGTCCACGGCTTCCGTCTTCGGATGCGGACCCGTGCGGGTCGTGCCATCGTCTCGGCGCGCCGTGGCAAGGGCCGCGCCAAGCTCACGGCCTGATTCGGTAACCCCGGATGCGGCGTCGTATGTGCGACTCGCCGTCCGGTCTCCGGTCCCCCATCCGCCCGCACTCCGCTGGATGCTCAGGTGCTGTCTGAGCCCTACCGGCTGCACCGGCGCATCGACTTTTCCCGGACGGTGCGCCAGGGCCGGCGGATCGGGAGACGGGACCTAGTTGTGCACGTACTGCTACACGACGATCAGTCGAGCGGATCGACCCCGGACATCCGGGTGGGCGGTCCGCGATTCGGCTTGATCGTCAGCAAGGCGGTGGGTCCGGCGGTGGTACGCCACCGGGTGGCCCGCCGCCTGCGTCATATCTGCGCAAGCTTGACGGCCGAATTGCCCGGCGGCGCAGACATTGTCATTCGCGCCCTGCCGGGTGCCGCCGGCGCGCCCTCCGACGAACTGCTGCGTCAGTTGCACAGCGGTTTGCGCAAGCTCGGCGCTCTCTCATGAACGCGCTGCGCGCCGGTGCCCGGATCCCGGCCAAAGCTCTGATATTCCTCATCGAGCTGTATCGGACCTATTACTCCCCCACCCGCATGCCGGTGTGCCGATTCACTCCCTCGTGCAGTGAGTACGCGGTGACGGCGCTGCGCACCCGCGGACTGTTCGTCGGGCTCGGACTGACGGCCGTCCGATTGGCGAAATGTGCGCCCTGGCACCCTGGTGGGTGGGACCCCGTACCGGAGCGCAAGCACCGGCACGCGGCATCAGCTTACGAAGGATCATCGCCCGCGGTGACCGGCGATACGAACGACGGGAGTGCATAGCGCCGTGCTCGACTTCATCTATTACCCGGTGTCGGCCATTCTGTGGTTCTGGCACCAGGCATTCGGGTATGTGCTGGGCAAGAACAGCGGATTCGCCTGGGCACTGGCCGTGGTGTTCCTGGTGTTCACGTTGCGGCTCGTGCTCTACAAGCCGTTCGTGAAGCAGGTGCGCACCACCCGGCAGATGCAGGAGTTGCAGCCCCAGATCAAGGAGCTGCAGAAGAAGTACAAGAACGACCGTCAGGAGATGACGGTCCAGATGCAGAAGCTGCAGAAGGAACACGGCTTCAACCCGCTCATGGGCTGTCTGCCGGTGCTGCTGCAGGTTCCGGTGTTCCTGGGTCTGTTCCACGTGCTGCGGTCGTTCAACCGGACCGGTCATGGGATCGGGCAGCTGGGTATGTCGCCCTACGACAACGCGCACACCCCGAACTACATCTTCGGTGTGGACGATGTCCAGTCGTTCCTGAGCGCCCGGCTCTTCGGTGCTCCCCTGTCGGCCTACATCACCGAGCCCGCCACCGTGCTGCAGTCCTTCGCCGACTACGGCGGCGTGCCGAGCAAGGTGGCCATCGCAGCGGTCTCCATTCCACTCATGGTGATCGCCGGTATCGCGACTCACATGAACGCCCGCGCCTCGGTGGCCCGGCAGTCCGCGGAGGCCGCGGCCAACCCGCAGGCCGCCATGATGAACAAGATGGCGCTGTACGTCTTCCCGCTCGGTGTGCTCGTGGGTGGTCCGTTCCTCCCCGTCGCCATCCTGATCTACTGGGTCTCCAACAACATCTGGACCTACGGACAGCAGCACCTCGTCTTCGGCCGCATCGAGAAGGAAGAAGAAGAGAAGAAGAAGGCCGCCCTGGAGCGTCGCGCGCAGCACGCCCCGAAGCCGGGCGCCAAGCCGGTCGACGTCCGCAAGAAGCAGGCGGCCGCCAAGGTTGAGGACGCCCCCGTCGAAGACGCCGTCTCCGACGCGCCGCAGGCGTCGCAGAATGGTGCCAAGCCCGCGCCCGGCGCCCGGCCGAGCACCGGCAAGAAGCGCTCCGGTAATCGTGGCCGCGCCAACCAGAAGCGGCGTCGCTGAGACTTACAACTCCAGATGAAGGAAACAACCATGACTGTTGAAACCGACGGAGGGGACCCCACTGTGACGGCAGCGACTGCGGCACCGGACGCCGCGACCGACGCCGAGGAAGCGCTCATCGAAGAGGGCGAGATCGCCGGCGATTACCTCGAGCAGCTGCTGGACGTGCTCGACTTCGACGGCGATATCGACCTCGATGTGGAGGGCGACCGCGCCGTCGTGAGCATCGACGGCGGTAAGGATCTGGCGAAGCTGGTCGGCCGCCGGGGCGAGGTGCTGGACGCGCTCCAGGAGCTGACCCGGCTGGCCGTGCAGCAGACGACCGGCGTGCGCAGCCGGCTCATGCTGGATGTCGCGGGCTGGCGCGCCAATCGTCGTTCGGAACTGAGCGCGCTCGGCACCGAGGCCGCCAAGCGCGTGCTGGAAACCGGTGAGCGTGAAGCCCTCGCCCCCATGACCCCGTTCGAGCGCAAGATCGTCCACGATGCCGTGGCCGCCCTCGACGGTGTGGTGAGCGAGAGTGAAGGCGTGGAGCCGAACCGCCGGGTGGTGGTGCTCCCCGCCTGACACGCGGACACATACGGCAGGGCCCCCGGGTTGCAGAGACCCGGGGGCCCTACGCTTGTCTGAAGTCGTCCCCCGTCGCAATTCGCCACCGTGCGAGGGGGTTCGGGGGCATGATCCCCGAGAGTCCCCCCACGGGTTGGGCAAGTTCGTTCGGAAGGATGTTTCACGTGGAACCTGACACCGAGATGACCGCTCCGGGTCCGGTTGATCCCCCGGCCGCTGCCGCGGTCGTTTTCGGCGATCGGCTCGACAAGGCCCGGCTCTACTACACCGCCCTCGCCACCGCGGGCGTGGAGCGCGGACTGATCGGCCCGCGTGAGGTTCCCCGGCTGTGGGATCGCCACATTCTCAACTGCGCGGTGATCGGTGACCTGATCCCCCACGGTGTGCGCGTGGTCGACATCGGCAGCGGGGCGGGCCTGCCCGGCATCCCGCTCGCCATCGCCCGGCCCGATCTCCGAATCACCTTGGTGGAGCCGCTGCTTCGCCGGACCGTCTTCCTGGCCGAGTTCGTGGCCGAGGCCGGACTCGACAATGTCCTCATTGTGCGCGGCCGGGCCGAGCAGGCCGGCGTGAAGAAGGAGGCGGGCGGCGCGGACATCGTCACCTCTCGCGCGGTCGCTCCCCTGGCGAAGCTGGCGGGGTGGTCCATGCCGCTGGTCCACGAACACGGACGGATGCTGGCGCTCAAGGGAATCAGCGCCGCCGAGGAACTCGAGCGCGATCGCGACGACCTGACCAAGGCGGGCGCGGGGCACGCCGAGGTTCTGGAATGTGGTGCGGGAGTGCTCGAGACGCCGACCTATGTGATCAGTGCCGAGCGGTTGGCGCGCGCCGAACGCCGCGCGGAGCGCAAGGGTGGGGGTCGTGGGACCAGTCGCCCGAAGCGTCACTGACGAAGCTCGGGCAACTCCGGGGTCGCAATGTTTCATGTGAAACATGAAGCCGGTTGCGATCTTTGAGTGGTTTCGCGGGTGAGTTTCCCCGACTCGAGGTGTGTCGCGGTGCGAAGCTGTCCGTTCAACTTCCGTATTGTGTCCACTACTGGCAAGCTAATGAACGTCGAGCGTGAACGACTTCCAGCCGATTCGAGCCAGCCCTCGGTGACAACGCAGCGTCGCGGCCGTTGCTGCCAGGTGCGCGAAATTCTGCTCGGCCATGTGTCTTTGAGTTCTTCGGGTTAGGAGCCTGTATGTCCAACGGTCCGGCGAATGTTTCACGGGAAACAACGTCCCGGGTTCCCGGCATGCTCGATAGCGGTCCCTTCGATACCGACGAGTTCAGCCGTACCCCGTTCGGGAACATCTCTGCTGACACCCCGATTGCCGCCGAGGCGCAGCGCGCGAGTCAGGTGCTGTCGGGCACCAATGCTCAGATTCCGCGTCCCCGGGAACAGCGCATCATCACCATCGCCAATCAGAAGGGCGGCGTGGGCAAGACCACGACGGCCGTGAATCTGGCTGCCGCGCTCGCCATTCAGGGCATGCGGGTGCTCGTCATCGACCTCGACCCGCAGGGCAATGCCAGTACCGCGCTCGGCATCGCGCACCACTCGGGCATCCCCTCCAGCTACGAACTCCTCATCGGCGAGTGCTCGATCAGCGACGCCATCCAGCAGAGCCCGCACAATGAACGGCTGCTGTGCATCCCGGCCACCATCGATCTGGCCGGCGCCGAGATCGAACTCGTCTCCATGGTCGCCCGTGAGGGCCGGCTCAAGGCCGCCATCCATGAGGCCAACCTCGCCGGGTACGACATCGACTACGTCATGATCGACTGCCCGCCGTCGCTGGGTCTGCTCACCGTCAATGCGATGGTCGCCGCCAAGGAGGTGCTGATCCCCATCCAGTGCGAGTACTACGCACTCGAGGGTGTAGGTCAGCTGCTGCGCAATATCGGTCTGGTGCAGGCACACCTGAATCCCGGATTGCACGTCTCCACCGTCGTTCTCACCATGTACGACGGCCGCACCAAGCTCGCCGATCAGGTGGCCGAGGAGGTGCGCTCGCACTTCGGCGACGCGGTGCTGCGCTCGGTCATCCCCCGCAGCGTGAAGGTGTCGGAGGCTCCCGGCTACGGCATGACCGTCCTCGATTACGATCCGGGCTCGCGGGGTGCGATGAGCTACCTCGATGCCGGACGCGAGATCGCGTCGCGTAACTCGGCGCGCCAGACTGCGTCGGTGCCCGTTTCGGACGCACAATCCGGTGTGTAGGTGAATCTCGGTGGCGGTGAACAATGGAAGGGGTCGGTAGGCCGATGAGTCAGGCGAAGAAGGGTGGACTGGGGCGCGGCCTCGCGGCACTGATCCCGACCGGCCCGGCGACCACGCCCGGCGGGCTCGGCAATGCCGCCGCCAATGTTGTCATCGGGCTGGATCCGGTTGGTCCGCAGTCGGCATCGGCGTATCTGCATCGGGTTCCCGATCCGGTCGAGTCGGGTGTCGACGCCACGGGCGCGGGTGCGGTCTACCGGGAGATCCCGCCGGAGCAGATCGAGCCGAACCCCAAGCAGCCGCGCACCATCTTCGAAGAAGAGGCGCTGGCCGAACTGGTGCACTCCATCAAGGAATTCGGTCTGATGCAGCCCATCGTGGTGCGTCAGGTCGAGTCCGCACCGGTCCCCCGGTATCAGCTCATCATGGGCGAGCGCCGGTGGCGGGCCAGCCAGGAGGCGGGCCTGCCCGCCATCCCGGCCATCGTGCGGGAGACCGCGGACGACTCCATGCTGCGGGATGCGTTGCTGGAGAACATCCATCGGGTGCAGCTGAATCCACTCGAAGAGGCGGCCGCCTATCAGCAGCTGCTGGAGGAGTTCGGCGTCACCCACGAGGAACTGGCCTCGCGCATCGGCCGTTCGCGTCCGGTCGTCACCAATATGATTCGCCTGCTGAAGCTTCCGATTCCGGTGCAGCGCCGGGTGGCGGCCGGCGTGCTGTCGGCCGGGCATGCCCGTGCCGTGCTGGCCTTGGAGGCGGGGGCCGACGCGCAGGAGGCCCTGGCCGCGCGGATCGTGGCTGAGGGCATGTCGGTCCGGGCGACCGAGGAAGCCGTCACTCTGGCGAATCGGAATCCGGATGCGGTCACTCCCCCGGCGCCCAAGCGCAAGCCGATTCAGATGCCGGGTCTGCAGGACGTGGCGGAGCGGTTGTCGGAGTCCTTCGACACCCGCGTGACGGTCAGTCTGGGCAAGCGCAAGGGCAAGATCACGGTCGAGTTCGGCTCCATCGATGATCTCGAACGAATTGTCAGTCTCATGGAGCAGTCGAAGCCCTAGAGTGGGTCCACCCCGAGGGTCACAGTGGAAACGTCACTGTGACGTTCGGGTTCATGGCCCTGGAGAGGCGTAAAGCGTTGATCGCTTATTCTTGCTGGCGAGCACTGTGTGATGCGGCGTGAGTGTGGATGAATCAGACAGCTGGAGGCTGAGCAGAGCAGTGTCGACCAGCGTGACCGCACTTACCCTCGGCGGACTCGACAAACTTCCGGTACATGCGCGGCGGTGCGTGTTCTGGGAGATCGATCCGGCCGTGGCGGCGGATTCCCATAGCTTCAGCGACCCGACCTTCGAGAAGGAGGCCTGGCTCTCCACCGTCATGTTGCAGTGGGGGTCGTGCGGACAGGTCGCCGTGGTGGATGACCGGTCGGCGGGCTGTGCGCTCTATGCACCGCCCAGCGCGGTGCCGCGTGCCGCTCTCTTCCCCACATCCCCGGTAAGCCCGGATGCGGTGCTGCTGACCACGCTGAGCGCCGAAATGCCCTACCGCGACACCGACATAGCCCTTCAGCTGATTCAGGCCGTGGTGGGCGATCTGGTGCGGCGCGGTGTACGGGCCATCGAGGCGTTCGGCATTCGCAAGGATCCGCCGACGACCGCGATGCCGGCCATCGGTTCCATGACACTGCGGGAGCGGATCGGCACGCCGCGCCGCTCCCCCGCGCCTGCCCCGTCCGGGTGTTCGCCGGAGCAGTGCATGATCGAGGCCGACTTCCTGGAGGACGTCGGTTTCAAGGTGGTCGCCTCGCATCACCGATTCCCGCGCCTGCGTCTGGAATTGGATCACGAGCACCTGTGGAAGGAAGACGTCGAGCGTGCGCTCGATCAGCTCCTCGCGGCGGCCGCGCTGACGATGCCCACCCGCATCGCGACGCGGTAGACCTCCCACTCCCCCGACGAAAAACCCCTCCAGCCCTAATGGGTTGGAGGGGTTTGTTTCATGTGAAACATCAGAGCCGGTCTGCGGCCGCCAGTTCCTCTGCGAGCAGTTCGGCGAATGTGTATGTCCCCGTGGGCTGGTCATCCTGGCCCAGCAGGTACAGCCGCTTCACGGAGATCAAGATGGCCTCGGCGATCACGTCGCGCATGCGCGGGTTGGTCAGCACCGAGGAGTCGTAATCACTGGTCAGGTAGCCGATGTCGACCTGGACGGTCGGCATCTTGGTGAGCCGCAGCAGATCCCAGGTGCGGGCGTGGGTCCGGCAGTCCTGCAACGAGGTTCGCGCCACGATCTCGCGCTGGATGAACCCGGCCAGCACCTGTCCGATCATGGATGTGGAGCCGTGCGAGTTGCCGAAGTGGAAGCTGGCCACGCCACTGGCGGCACCGCTGTCATTGCTGGCGCAGCGCAGCGAGATCATCAGGTCGGCGTCGAAGGTGTTGGAGGTCTCGGCCCGCTCGGCGTCGGAGGGGTTGGCCCCCCACGGCCGGGACAGGAAGGTCTCCATACCGGTTGCGGCCATGCGTCCTTCGAGCCGGCTGGCCAGATCCCAGAGGATCTCCGATTCGTAGACGTCACCGAATTCGGTCGGCACCGGGGAGCCCTTGTCGGGTCCGCCCAGGCCCGGATCGATCACGATGCGCTTACCGGTGAGCTGCGGCCCGGCCCGGTGCACCACCTCTTCCTCGGCGATCCGGTGCGGGTTGCCGCCGGTGACACGGGCGCCCAGCAGATCCAGCGAGCGCAGGGTGTCGGGACCGCAAATGCCGTCCGAGGACAGCCCGATCTCGCGCTGGAACGAGGTGAGCGCGTCGTGGGTGTGCGGGCCGAAGTAGCCGTCCACCCGGTGCACGTAGAAGCCCAGATCCTGCAGTCGCCGCTGCAGCGTGGCGACATCGTCGCCGTACAGCGGTGCGGACAGCTGGTAGATGAGGGTCCGCGCGCCGAGGCGGTAGGACGCCTCTTTCAGCGCGCGGTAGGTCGCCGGACCGACCACGCCGTCGACCAGGAGTCCGCGGTGCTGCTGGAAGGCACGCACCGCGGAGTCCAGATCATGGTCGAAGGTCGCGTCGGCGTCCTTCCAGTACTCCCCGATCGGACCCGAGGGGTCGCTGTTGGGGCGGGAATGCAGGAACCCGAGGCTTGCCAGGGTGCTCCGAACCTCTGCTACGGCTGGTCCTGTATCGCCGTGACGAAGTCGGTGCATGCGTGAGAGCCCTTTCCTTCCGCCAACCCGGGTACCCATTCATGCGGCGGTTCACACCTACGCACGACCGGAGCGTCGAACGATTGTTTCAGACCCGGACCGAATTTCGGCAACTGTCGAGTGCAGGCATCCTAACCCTGGTGCCTGCGTCAGGGGCCGAAGGAGGCAGCTTGCGTAACCACGTAGGCCTCCCTGGCGCCGAAATTCTATCCAGCATGTCGTTAAAGAACTTCGTCCAGTTCGCGCAAGAGGGCGGCTTTGCCCTTCGCGCCGACGATCCGCTTGGTTTCCTTGCCCCCTTGGAACAGGACCATGGTAGGCAACGACATGATGCCGTAGTGGGCCGCGGTCTCGGGGTTGTTGTCGGCGTCCACCTTGGCGATGGTGATCTTGTCCGTGTTGGCGGCGGCGATCTCATCCAGCACCGGGGCGACCATCTTGCACGGGCCGCACCAGGCGGCCCAGAAGTCGACGAGTACGGGCTTCTCACTGAGCAAGACCTCGTCGGCGAACGTGGCATCGGTCACCGTCTTGGTGGCACCGGTCTTGGCGTCGGACATGCCTAGCTCCTTCAGTTGTTCACTTCCACCGGCTGACCGGCGTGATCGAGGGTGTTGGTGGTGATGTCACCCTGCTCGGCGAGCCAGCGCTCGGCGTCGATGGACGCGCGGCAGCCGGTACCGGCGGCGGTGATGGCCTGCCGGTAGGTGTGGTCGACCAGGTCGCCCGCGGCGAAGACGCCCGGGAGCGAGGTGTAGGTGCTCTGGCCCTGGACCAGCACGTAGCCCTCGTCGTCCAGATCGACCTGGCCGCGCACCAGTTCGCTGCGCGGGTCGTGGCCTATGGCGACGAACAGGCCGGTGGCGGCCAGCTCGGAGGTCTCGCCGGTGCGGGTGTCGCGCAGGGTCAGGCTGGTGACCGAGGTATCCCCGTGCACCGCAACGACTTCCGAGTTCAGAACGAAGCGGATCTTGTCGTTGTTCTTGGCCCGCTCCAGCATGATGCGGGAGGCGCGGAACTCCTCGCGGCGGTGGATGATGGTCACCGAGCTGGCGAACTTGGTGAGGAAGGTCGCCTCCTCCATGGCCGAGTCGCCGCCGCCGACCACCACGATGTCCTGGCCCTTGAAGAAGAAGCCGTCACAGGTGGCGCAGGCGCTGACGCCGCGGCCGAGCAGCTCCTGCTCGCCCGGGACATTCAGGTAGCGGGCCGCGGAGCCCATGGCGAGGATCACAGCGTAGGCCTCGTGGACCTCGCCGCCGACGGTCACCTTCTTGATGGGCCCGGTCAGGTCGAGGGCGTCGACGTCCTCGGTGCGGATGTCGGTGCCGAAGCGCTTGGCCTGCTCCCGCATCTCCTCCATGAGGTCGGGGCCCATGATGCCCTCACGGAAGCCGGGGAAGTTCTCGACCTCGGTGGTGGTCATGAGCGCGCCGCCGAACTGGGTGCCCTCGAAGAGCAGCGGTTCCAGTTCCGCACGGGCGGCGTACACCGCGGCGGTGTAGCCGGCCGGACCGGAACCGACGATGATCAGGTCGCGAACAGGCGTGCTCAAGGTGGCCCTCCGAAGCTGTAGTGCAGAATCTCGATCGCTCGAGCGTGAGCGTGTCGGTCAACAACAGCCTAAACGGTGTTGTTCCCGGGTCTAACTGCCTCCGCTTCGTTCCGGCGGGTTCGCGGCCAAGGCGCAGGTCTATGGAGCCGGAAGCTCGATTCTTCCCTTCCCCGCTCCAGGGCGGAGGTCTATTCCAGCCGCAGTCCAGAATCGAGCCGGGCCGCGAACTCCGGGTGAATCTCTACGGTTGTTCGCCTCTAGCCGATGTCGGCGCGTCCGAGGACCTGGGGATTGCCTGGGCCGCAGGCTGTTCCGAGGACGGCGGCGGTGATCTGCGGGGGTTTGGGGCCGGCCAGGAGGACCAGGACGCCGGGTGTGCCGGAGAACACGACGCTGCGGGAGCCGAGTATCTGGCGGTCCAGGCCGGCCGCCTGCAGGCAGGTGGCGAGGGCGTTGCCGGTGGCCAGTGGGCCGGTGATGTCGTGGCGGCCCATGGCGGTGAGGACGGCCGTCGGCGCCAGACCCGGGTCCAGGTTGGCGTCGGCGGCCGGTTGGGCGGCCGGGGCCACGGTGCCGGTGCTGACGGCGTCCACGGCCACCACGGCGCCCGCGACCACCGCCGCGGCGGCCGCGGCGATGGTGAGCCAGCGCAGGCGGCGGGAGGGGGTCTCGAACGGGACGGGCTCGCCGGGATCCGTGTCGTCCTCGGGCGCGGCTGGAGGTTCGGGATCCTCGAGCTCCCGGGGGTCGAGCCGGCCGGTGTCGAAGATGGAGCCGTCGAGCACCGGCATGGGGGTGGTGGACGGCGGGGCCGGATGGGTGGAGCGGGTGACGGGCGGCGGCGCGACGGGCAGCCGGGTCACGGTGGCAGGCCGGTCGGCGGTGGCCGGGCCGGTGGCCGGGTCCTCGTCGCCGGTGGCGAGGTCGTCGATCATGCGTTCCAGACGGGCGGCCACCTCGGCGGGCATGGGGTGGGCGATGTGTTCGTCGCGGCCGAGGTCGTGCAGGCGATCGTCGACGTGGTCGAGTGAGTTCAGATAGCGCATGGCCTCCGGGTCACGCCGGACCGCGGGCCAGAGCCGCTCGGATTCTTCGGGTGGCAGACTGCCGCCGTGTAGATCGGCGAGCAGTTCGGTGGAGAAGGGCGGCGTGGGTACCGCGGTACCCGCCATTGCTCCTCCGGTGTCCTCCATTGCCCCTCCAGGGCTTCGAGTAGGAAACGCAGACCTGTCTTTGTATCCGACGCAGCGGAACCGTTCAAGGTTCCCCCAATATTGCGGTGTTCGAGTCGAATTCAGGTGTTCATCGCCTGTCCGGTGTTCGCTTCGTGAAAGTGCGCCGCGAGCCGCCGCCGCCCGCGCGCGCACCGGCTCTTGACGGTGCCCTCCGGAATGCCCAGCAGCGCAGCGGCATCCGCGATGGTGTAACCCTCGAGCTCGACGGCGACCAGGGCGGTGCGCTGGTCGGCGGGCAGGGTGAACAGCGCGGCGTCGACCACCAGGGTGGCCTCCAGGGCCGCGAAATCGTCTCGCGGGCAGCGTGGTTCGTCGGCCGTGTCGTCGGACAGGGGTTCGGTGCGGCGCAGCTTGTTGCGGCGGATGCGATCCAGGCAGGCATTGACCACGATGCGGTGCAGCCAGCTGCGTACCTCGGCGTCGCCGCGGAAGGCGCCCGCGGCCTTGTGCGCGGACAGCAGGGCGTCCTGGAGCGAGTCGGCGGCGTCCTCGGGGCCGTAGGAGGCGCGTAGCGCGGTCTGCCAGAGATGGTCGCGGTGGCGGCGGAGCAGTTCGGCGAAGGCGTAGGGGGCCCCACCGGCGTGGGCGGTGAGCAGGTCGCGATCGCTGACCTGCGGTGCTTCCACGAGTTCGTGCGCTGACGACAATGCTTCCCCTCAGACCGGTGGCACGGCCTGTTCACGGGCCGGGCGTCACCGAGATGTGTGGCTGTCATCCGGGACCGTAGAAGTCGGCGCCCGGGAGCTCCCCTTGCCGAGAGTACGCAAGATCATATCGAAGATAACGATTCGGTAGCACCGAAAATCGAGAAAAAGCGCAGGTAGCAGGCGCTTGGTCTGAATTGCGCGACGTGCTTGTAATCAGCGCTCAGTGTGATGTTCAACTCTCAGGTTCGCGGCCCGTCTCGTTCTGGACTGCGGCTGGAATAGACCTCCGCCTTGGAGCGGGGGAGCGAAGCGGAGGAGGGAAGAACGAGACCTTCAGGGCCGCGAACCAGCCCGGAGCGAAGCGGAGGGCAAGTTAGACACTGGCTTCGAATCGGATCTCGGCGATCGAAGACTGGAACTGGCCCCCGTTGTTGGCCAGCTGGGTGATCCACACCAGCACGTAGCGGGCCGGCTGATCGGCCCGCACCGGAATCTCGGTGGTGCCGTCGCCGAGCACCGCCGACCCGATCAGCTGGGTCTGATCCAGGGTCGGCGAGGCGGTCGGCGAGGTGCGGATCTCGACCTGCGTTCCGGGCGAGGGCGATTCGATGATCACCTTGGTCAGCTTGCTGGGGCTGCCCAGCGTGGTCAGTACGCCCACGCCCTTCTTCAGGGCCGGGAACTGCTGGAAGTAGGCGTCGGTGCGCCAGGTGGTGGCCGGGTTGTTGTCCAGCACCGCCGCGATGCTGCCGACATTGTCCGGGGTGCCCTCCGGGGAGAACACCGTGGCGCCGGTGACCGGCACCGGCACTCCGCCGGTGGCCGGCGCGCCGGTCGGAACCTGGGACGCGCCGGGGGCGGCCGGTGCCGTCGCCGAGGTGGTGAGGCCGATATTGCGCTGTTCGTTGAGCGGCGCGTTGGAGGAGCCGGGCGCGAAGACGCTCAGCAGCCACCAGATGATGACGCCGACCACCAGCGCGGCCAGCACGCCCAGACCGACCAGGATCCACATCATCCGCTGCGAGCGTTCCTTCTCTGCGGCGAGCAGTTCCGGATCGGCGAGGGTCTCGTCGGGTGCGCTGGGCGGCTTCTGACCCAGGCGCAGCACCGGGATGAAGTCGGTCTTCTGGTCCACCACCGACGCCTGCTCCAGCACGTGCTGGACGGTGGCGGCGGTGCGCACGCCCTTGTTGGACTCCAGCGACCGCACCGCGACCGCCGAGATCTCGAAGGGCACCTCGGGCCGAATGGTTCTGGGCTCCACCGGCGTTCCGTCCGGGCCGAAGTCGGCCAGCGGCAGGCCGCCGACGGTGGCCGCGCTGCCGGAGACGCCGCCGACCCGGATCGGCCAGTGCGCGGTCATGAGCGCGTAGAGCATGGCGCCCAGGCCCCGCACGTCGGACTGGGCGTCCGAGTCGGACAGCGTGCCGGGGAAGGCCAGCACGGCGTCGCCGGCGGCGCTGATCCGCACCCGGTCCGGATGGTCGATGGACAGCGAACCGCCACCGCGGTGCGCCATTTCGGCCGCGGCCGCCAGCGCCCGGACGGCGCGCGCGGCGCCGATCGGCGACGGCACGGTCTCGGCCATCTCCTTGAGCGAGCGGCCGGGGGTCCACTCGGCCACCACGATGCCGCCGGAGGAGCCGCGCACCACGTCCAGTACGCGCGCCAGACCGGGCGAGTTGATCCGGCCCAGGCGCAGCGTGCGTGACAGGATGGCCTGCGGCCCATCGTGTCCGGAGTTGTCGGTGGCCTGCTGATCGGCGTCGACGAAGGTGAGCGCGACCTCACGGTCCAGTTTCACATCGAGGGCCTGCCAGAACTTCAGCCCGCGCGCGCCGCCGTGGCTGGCCAGCAGCCGGTACCGGCCGCCCGCCACGGACGCGCCGGGCGTCAGCTTGGGGCCGCGCTGGATGCGCTTGCTCGGCGATTCCACCCGCATGGGCGGCATCTGCGGCGAGATGGCCTCGTACACGCCGGTTTCGGGACCGGCGTGGTCCTCCGCCTCCGGTAGGTGCTCCGGCTCCTCGTGGTCGCCGGACCCGCCGGATTGGGCCGCGGATTCGGCTCGGCCACCGGGCTTTCCGCCGGCAGCGCCGGAGGGAGGGGTGTCCGTGGAGAGCCCGCCGCCCGCGGCCGTTGCGGATTCGGCGGCCGGGACACCGCCCGCCGCATCGTCGCTCACCCTCGTTCCTCCTTCGCCCTGGTGTGTCGAAGACCGATGTATCGGAGCCGGAACCGCTGCGCCGGCATCCGACGTCGTGCGGAAGCCGCCGTCCGGTGTCCGTGCACTGTCCGGCGTGCCGCGGGAGCTGTCCGCGGACATGCCGGTCTGGGCAGTTGCGCTTGCCTGCCGAACAGGGTACGGGAACTCGGTCTTTTCGGTGAGGTCAACCGCATCGGGCCGGATGACGGGCAGCACCATGGTCTGCGCGTCGAGGTACGGATCGAAGCGGTAGTAGTACGGCGCCGCACGCAGGTCCGGTTTGGGCAGCAGCGTGGTCTCGTGGATGTCCTCGAGCGGCGTGCCGTCGAGGTCGAGATCCGGTGCGGGCGGCGTGATGCCGAGCCGGCGCGAGATGGCCACGGTGATGGCCACGATCTCGGGAATCCCGAGCAGGCGCATAAGCCCGAATGCCACGCCGAACATGACGATGGCGGTGATCCCGACCCGCACCAGCGAGCCGAATCCGCCGAAACTGTCCGAAAGCCGGTGCAGGCCCAGCACTGTGTCCACGATGAGCAGGACCGCGCCACCCGCCAGCGAAGCCAGTACCACGCGGGTGATGGTCTGGCCGACGTTGGCCATGCGCAGATCGCCGAGGCTGCGGTGCAGCAGCCAGCCACCGATGATCGCGCCGGTGACGAAGCCGAGGCCGCGGGCCACGCCGAGGGCGATGACCACGTTGTCCGGTGAGACGAGGACCGGTGCGAGCGCGGACAGGGTGATCTGCACGCTGGTGATGCCGAGAATGATCCAGGTGGGTGTCCACGCCTGTTCACGCGCATAGAAGACGCGCAGGTGAATCAGCACCAGCGCGTACGGAATCAGGTTGAACGCCGACCAGGACACCGCCTCGCCGAGTCGCGCGGCGTCGCCGCCGAAGCGGCCGTAACCGTAGATCGCCTCGCCGATCTGGGGTCCGGCGAAAGTGAGGAAGGTGACGATGGGGACCAGCGCGATCATGGTCAGCCGGGTTGCCGCGCCGAGATCGTCCACCACCGCCGGTGTGTCGTCGGCGGCCGCGTTGCGGCTCAGCCGCGGCATGATCGCGGTCAGCAGGGTCACGCCGAGCACACCCCACGGCAATTGCAGCAGCAGCCAGGCGTTCTGGTAGATCGTCGGACCCGCGACATCGGCGTGCGATGAGATGCGCAGCGTGAAACTGAAACCGATCTGGCTGATCAGGACGTAGAGGACGATGGCCGCGGCCATCCCGCCGAACTGCTTGAGGCGGGCATCCATCCCCCACAGCGGCCGTAGATCGATGCCCTCCCTGCGAATCGCGGGCAGCAGCGTCGCTACCTGGACCGCGACGCCGAGCGTCGTGCCGATACCGAGCAGCAGGAGCTTCGGTTCGCCCATTCGAACCGGATCCAGCGTGATCTCACCGGGTGTCACCGCGTACAGGCCGAGCACCACCAGGGCGACGCAGTTGTTGAGAACGGGCGCCCAGGCGCCGGGCTTGAACACCTGGTGGGTGTTCAGAATCGCCATGAGCAGCGCGGACATTCCATACAGCAGCACCGCGGGGACCAGCATGAAGGTCAGCGCGGTGGTGAGCCCGGAATTGACCTTGCTGTCGGCGGAGAGGAAGACGTGCTTGGTCAGGACCGGCGTGAGGATCAGCGCGAGTACCGTGCCGGTGCCGAGGACGGTGAGCGCCGTGGTGAACAGGCGTCGCACGAAGGCCGCTCCGCCGTCCGCGTCCTCGCGCTCGGCCCGGACCAGGGTGGGAACCACGATCGCGGTCAGCACCGCGCCGAGTAGCAGCTCCGAGATCATGTTCGGGATGGAGCTGGCGATGGTGAAGGCACTGGCGATGGCGGGGCCGAGCACGGTCAGCAGTAGCGCCTGCTTGGCGAAACCGGTGATGCGGCTGATCAGGGTCGCGATGGCGAGGGACCCGGTATCCCGGACCAGTTTGGCGTTCGAGTTGTCCGGCTTCTCCTCCACCTGTGCAACGGTCCCGGTGCGCGGCATCGCCTGGCGCTGTGGACCGGTCGACGGAGCCTGGCGCGGGTTCGACATCGGCGGTGTCGGGTAGCGCAGCTCGTTGGGAGGTATGGAGCCTTGGCCGGGCCCGGGCGGGCGGTTGCCCTCGCTGCCGGGGTGTCCCCAGTGGTAGCGCTCTTCGGCCGGGACGCGGCCGCCCGCCATGGGCTCGGGTCGTCCCTGTTGGGGGCGGGGGCGGTGCATGATGGGCCCGGATTCGCCGGGCGCCGGCGCCTGCCGCTGCGGACCGGACGGTTTGGCCGGATACTGCTGTCCCGGGTATCCCTGCGGATTACCGGGAACCGCCCGCTGCTGTCCCGAGGCCGGCCCCTGCGGGCCGCGCGGGCCGGGGCGGGGCGCGCCGCGTTCCCACGGCGCGGATGGCGTGCGCCGCGGCGGCGGCCCGTCGGGTCCCTCTGGTCGGCCGGATGAGCGCGGCCCGCCGTACTCGCTCACCGTGCCTCCTGTCGTTTCTTGTCCGGCTTACCCACGCGCCCCGCACTGTCGTCTCCGCCTCTGGGCTCGGGGTCGAACCCTTCGTCGGCCGGGTCGGCCTGTCCGCGGAAGCGGTGCCAGAGCCGGCGGCCGACCAGCAGGAGCAGCAGCGCACAGGCGCACGCAGTAATTATTGCCAACACCTGACCGTAAGCGTTGGACCGCACGGATACCGATACGGCATTGCCGAGCGGCACCCCGTCGGATGTGGTAAGCGCGATAGGAATGACCAGGTTTCGGCTGTCGGATACCTCGGTGGGGATCTGGAAGGATCGATTCCCCTTGGCGGGCAGCTGCTGTTCGCCGATATCAGTGATGTTCGTCTCGGCCGGCGCGTCGATCTTGAAGCGCACCCGGATGGCCACCGGCAGGTCGTTGCGGGCCACCAGCAGCAGTGGACTCTGCTCGGAGGCGAGGGTGTAGACGCCGCCGGGCGGCAGCACCGTCACCGAACCATAGAGGTTGTCCATGGTTTTGGTGGTCTGGTCGAGGCGGCGCTGCGCGTTGGTGTCCGCGGCGGCGGCCGCGGCCCGCCGGTCGGACAGCGAGAGCACCCGGATCAGGTCGTCGCGCAGCGGGGTGAGGAAGGCGCGCGGGCTGAGTTCCTGCTGCGGCACGTCCACCAGCGCGCCCATCAGCTCGGTGATGCGCTGGGCCTGCTGGTGCACCGGTTCGGCGAAGTGGGCGGGTACCGCGTCGTCGGCGGCCTCGCTCGGGTAGTCGAGCTCGTAGCCCTGTGGATCCGGCTGCTGCGCAATCAAATCGGTGAACGGCCGCGGCGTGGCCAGGCCGTTCTTCACCAGCAGGTCCAGTTGTCCCAGCACTGTGGAGGCTTCGTCCCGGTTGGCGCCCCACTGCTGCGGCGGTGTCAGCAGCGCCGAGCGCGGGCGGCCGGGTTCCGGGTTGAGCGCGGTCCAGGCCATGGCCCCGAGCGCGTCCTGCAGTCGCGCGGCGCGCGAGTCGTTGGTGACTTCGTAGCGGACCTTGTCGGGGGTGAAAGGCGGTGTGGGCGGATTGGATCCGATGGCGGCCAGGGCGGTCGCGGCCCAGATGTCGAAGGTGGCGGCGTGCAGGGTGGCGGGCGCGGGCGGCGGGGTCGGGCCGGCGGCGGGTGGCAGCGTGACGTCCGCGAGGTTCACCACGTCGGGGGTGCCCGGTTCGGGGGCCGCGCCGGCCGGTGGGGTCCGGGCAGCGGTGAAGTTGGCGCGGTTGTCACCGCTGGTCACGGCGTTGTCGGCGAGCACGGTGGTGGTGAAGCCGTGGTGCGCGAACAGCGTGGCGCCCTCGGTGTCGACGGTGCCGGCATCCGGAATGGCCACGCCGCGTACCGATTTCACCGCGAGCAGGGAGTCGATCAGGTCGGCGGGCGCGTTGAGCGCGCGGTCGGCCAGCGTGACGTCGCCGGCGGCGGCCAGCGCGCTCGGGTCGACCTGCGCGAACGGCAGTGCCACCACGCACATTCCGGGTGCGAGGGCGCGCAGCCGTTCCAGCCATGCCTTGGCGGCGTGGCTGCCGGTGCCGGAGCGGGTCGGCCCGTCCGGATCCGAGGGGCTGGCCAGCACCCGGTAGTCCCTGGTCATGTCGGACACGGTGATGAGCAGGTCCGGGTCGACGGCCAGGCAGAGCGCGTTGACGAGGTTGCGGTCGCGCCCGCTGTCGGGTTTGACCACGCTCTCCAGGGCCGACAGCAGCTGGTCGAGACGTCCGCCCTGTGCGAGTGAGGCGGCCAGGTCGTCGTCGGTGAGCAGCGCCTGCCCGTCGGGGGTCCCGGGCTGTCCGGCGACCAGGCGGGGCCGGTCGGCCAGCGGCCACAGCATGGTGGTGGCCACCGGCGGGGCGTCGATGGCGGGCGGAGCGGGCGGTGCGAGCGCGCGTTTGGGGTCGGTGCCGGGGACGCCGAGGACGGGCAGCAGGAAGCGGGCGTCGTCGAGGCGGGCCTGCCCGCCGTACGCGGGCTGGCCGTTCACATTGAGCAGCAGCGGATAGACGCCGGGCGCGGCGATGTCGAGCGACGAGATGTCGCTGGGCAGATCGGTTCCCGCGCGCAGGGCGACGGTGAGGCTGAACTGTTTGCGCTGTCCGGGGGTCAATCGGTCCGAGACGTCCTGGAATTCACCGTTGATGTCGTAGTTGACCTGGTCCAGGCGCAGGGTGGAGCGCAGCCCGCTGGGGCTGGTGACGGCCGCGCCGCGCTGGATGCGGATGCTGACGTCGTCCACCGGCCGGTCGCCGATGTTGGTGACGGTGCCCGACACCACGAAGTAGGGGTCGCTGGCGGCGGTGATGGCGGTGGGCGTCACCGAATCGAGGGACAGCTTCAGGAATTTCGGTCCGCTCGGCTGTCCGCTGCCGCTGCCGGTGGGTTCGGCGGCGGCAATGGGTGTGCCGATTCCGGGTCCGATTCCCAGCGTCGTGAGCACCGCCAGCATTACCGCGACGAGTGAAAGCAGCGTGCGCTGCGATCCCGCACGCGTCATTGTCTGCCGTTCTCCATCCGGTCGATCAGCCGGTTGGCGACCTCGGCCAGCCTGCGTTCGTCAGCGTAGGCGAGCCGGGAGTCTAGTTCGCTCAAGGGAACCCAGGCCACCTTGGTGACCTCGACATCGGCATCGGAGAGCTCACCACCGAGTGAGCGCATCAGATAGTGGTGCACGGTCTTGTGTACCCGCCGGCCCTCGGTGACGAACCAGTAATCGATGCTGCCGAGCTCGGCGACCACGGTGCCGTGGATGCCGGTCTCCTCCTGCACCTCGCGAATGGCCGTCTGCTCGGCGGTCTCGCCCTCTTCGATGTGGCCCTTGGGCAGCGACCAGAGCAGTCGCCCGCGCCGGTCGGTGCGGCCGATGAGGGCGGCGCAGCGTTTATCGCTGGGGCCGTCGAGGCCGTCCACGACCAGTCCGCCCGCGGAGGTTTCGCGGACCGTCCGCATGCGGGGCTTGGCCGAACCGGTGGATTTCGCCGCAGTACCGGCCGAACCACGCCGCCGGGGCTGGCGGCGTCGACTGTTCGCGCGATCGGCCGGGGACACTGCGTCAGTCTATAGGGGACGGCGGCTCCGCCCGCCCCAGCGGAGTAGCTCCTATATATACAGAGCTCTCATAGCAGGTAGACGCCGGTCGTGGCGCGGCACGCCGGGTGACCGGCGGGAGCGGCGGGACGCTTTTCGGGGATCGCGGCCCCGACCGACTAAGCTGCGTTTTCGTGGTTTCGCCGAAGTCCGAGGAAGCAGCTGTAGAGGATCGTCGTACTCGCCTGCTGGCGGCGGCCGCGATAACGCTGGGACGGCTCTCGGATGTCCTGACTCCGCTGGGTGAACTGTTCGCCGCGCACGGTCATCAGCTGTATCTGGTCGGCGGCAGTGTGCGCGACGCGGTGCTCGGCCGGTTGGGCACCGATCTGGACTTCACCACCGACGCCCGCCCCGAGGTGGTGCAGGAGCTCATGCGCGGCTGGGCCGATCACCTGTGGGACACCGGCGGTCTGGCCTTCGGCACGGTGAGCGCGGCCAAGTCCGGGCAGCAGCTGGAGATCACCACCTTCCGCAGCGACACATACGACCGGGTCTCGCGCAATCCGGAGGTCACCTTCGGCGACACCCTCGAGGGTGATCTGGTGCGCCGCGATTTCACGGTGAACGCGATGGCGGTGCGCATCGGCGCGCTGGGCGAGCTGGAGTTCGTGGATCCGCTGAACGGCGTCGAGGCGCTGCTGGCCGGGGTGCTGGATACGCCTGCGCTGCCGCATGATTCGTTCCACGACGACCCGCTGCGCATGCTGCGTGCCGCACGCTTCGTCTCGCAGCTGGGTTTCCGGCCGGCGCCGCGGGTGCGGACGGCGATCGTCGAGATGGCCCCGGAGATCGACCGCATCACGGCCGAGCGGGTGCGGGCCGAGCTGGACAAGCTGATCGGCGGCGAATACCCGACCGAGGGCATCGACGTCATGGTCGAGACCGGCCTGGCCGAACGGGTGCTGCCGGAGGTCCCGGCCATGCAGCTGGAGATCGACGAGCACCATCAGCACAAGGACGTCTACCAGCATTCACTGACCGTGCTGCGTCAGGCCATCGATCAGGAGCAGGGCGATCCGGATCTGGTGTTGCGCTGGGCCGCCCTGCTGCACGACATCGGCAAGCCGCCGACCAAGCGCAATGAGCCCGGCGGCGGGGTCAGCTTCCACCATCACGAGGTGGTGGGCGCGAAGATGGTGCGAAAGCGCATGCGCGCCTTGAAGTATCCGAAGCAGTTCACCGAGGACGTGGCGCGGCTGGTGTACCTGCACCTGCGTTTCCACGGCTACGGCAAGGGCCAGTGGACCGATTCTGCGGTGCGCCGCTACGTGACCGACGGCGGTGAGCTGCTCCCCCGTCTGCACAAGCTGGTCCGCGCCGACTGCACCACCCGCAACAAGCGCCGCGCCGCCGCCCTGCGTTCGACCTACGACGATCTGGAGACCCGGATCGAACGCCTGCGGGAGCAGGAGGATCTGGAGCGGGTGCGCCCGGATCTGGACGGCAATTCGATCATGGAGTTGCTGGACCTGAAGCCGGGCCCGGATGTCGGCAAGGCGTGGCGTTTCCTGAAGGAACTGCGCCTGGACCGTGGTCCGATGACCCGTGAAGAAGCCGAGGCGGCCCTGCTCGAATGGTGGCCGACACAGCAGGTTCGATAGCCCCGGGAGCCGGGGTTCGCCTAGAAGATGATCAGCGTCGTCCCCGCGACGATGGCCGAGCGGATCTGCGCGAGATCGAACGAGCCGCTGATCGCGGGCAGGTCGACGCTGAAGAACACGTGCTCCCCGACGTGTTCGGCCCGGCTGATCCGCGCCTCGCTGGGCAGCCCCGACAGCGGAATCGGGTTCAGCGTCGTGAATCGCCTGGGCGCGCGAACCTTTCGCCAGTGGGCCCGGTGCACGGTGATGGACAGGACGTTGTCGGTGATCTCGGCCGCGGCCAGCGCCCGGATACTGCGGCGCCGGTGGCGGGCCAGGACGAGCCCGTCGTCGGCGGGCCGCAGTTCCCAGTCGGGCTGCCAGGTGTTGATCCACTCCAGCAGTGCCGCAAGGGTTATCACGCCGCTGAGGTCGAGCTGTGAGGTCCGCAGCCTGGTGGGAACGCCGGGTATCAGCCGCACGCCGTGGGCGATGACGGTGAGTTCCTCGATGGGGTGGGTGTTCCAGATCAGTCCGGTGAGAACGGTTTTGGTCTGAAAGTGGGCCCCGCGCCGACGCACCTTGAGCGTGTGAAGGGTGGCTCGCAGGTCGTGGCCGAGCAGGGTGGCGCTGACCTCCTGCCCGCCGAACTGGCTGAGGATGCCCTCCGACAGCAGCGTCATGAGGACGTCGGGCATGAGCGCGGTGACTGTCCCGGCTCCGAAGTCGGCGGCTGGTTCGAGCCAGGCGGTGGTGAAACTGGTCCACTGGTCCAGCCAGCTCTGGTCGAACAAGCGTCTTCCGAGGTCCATGCCCAGGTCCACCGCGCGCAGGGGTGACCAGGCCTTCGGATCGAAATACGTGGCCATGATTGCTTCGAGCGTACTGGCCGCCGGTGACGGCGCCAGCGGCACGAAAGTGAACTGGAACACCTTGTGTGCCGTTGCCGTCCGCATCTACGGATCGATTCGATTGGTACTTCCGTATTTGCGGATCTATTCTGCTTGTCATGCCCGAAATTCGGATTCGTGACGCAGCCCAGCTGCTGGGCGTCAGCGACGACACCGTGCGCCGCTGGATCGACGGTGGCGTGCTGTCCGCGCGCAAGGACGAGTCCGGTCGCCTGGTGGTGGATGGCAGCGAGCTCGCGGAACTGGCCGTCGAGCAGGCTCGCACTCCGCAGACCCGGATGGCTAGTGCCAGTTCGGCACGCAATCGTTTTCCCGGACTGGTCACCAGAGTGGTGGCCGATACCGTGATGGCACAGGTGGAGATGCAATGCGGACCGTTCACAGTCGTGTCGTTGATGAGCAGCGAGTCGGTGCGCGAGCTGGGGCTGCAACCCGGCAGCGTGGCGTGGGCGAGCGTGAAGGCCACCACGGTGGTGGTGGAGACCGCCACGGAAACCGGTGGCACGGCCTAGGTTCCAGGTCCGGAGCCGCGCTGGCCGCGACCGCGGTACTGGGCGCGGGTCTGCTGTCGGGCTGCGGTTCCTCCTCGGACAGCAGTGACACCAAGACGATCACGGTCTTCGCGGCCGCCTCGCTCAAGCAGGTGTTCACTCAGCTGGGCACCAAGTACGAGAGCGCTCACCCCGGCACGAAGGTGACCTTCTCCTTCGCCGGTTCCTCGGATCTGGTGGCGCAGTTGAATCAGGGCGCGCCCGCCGACGTCTTCGCCTCCGCCGATCAGGCGAACATGGACAAGGCGGTGAAGGGCGGCCGGATCACCGACAAGCCCCAGACTTTCGCCACCAATGTCCTCACCATCGTGACGCCGCCGGGCAATCCGGCGCACATCGGTTCGCTGGCGGATCTGTCCAAGTCCGGCTTGCGCCTGGTGGTGTGTGCGCCGCAGGTGCCGTGCGGTTCTGCCACCAAGAAGGTGACCTCCGGTGCGGGCGTGTCGATTTCGCCGGTCAGCGAGGAGTCCTCGGTGACCGACGTGCTGGCCAAGGTGACCTCGGGGCAGGCCGACGCGGGCCTGGTCTACGTCACCGACGCGGCGGGCGCTGGTACCAAGGTGACGACGGTGAACTTCCCCGAGTCCGCGACCGCGGTGAACACCTATCCGATTGCCACCGTGGCGGATTCGAAGAACGCCGCGGCCGCCGAGGACTTCGTCACGCTGGTCACCGGGCCCGATGGCCAGCAGGCGCTGCAGCAGGCCGGTTTCGGGCGGCCGTGATCAAACCCCCGGTCTGGCTGCTGCTGCCGGCGGCCATCGGCTTCGTGCTGGTGGCCGGTCCGCTGGTGGCGCTGACCGGGGCGGTGGACTGGTCGCATTTCCTGGATCTGATCACCTCGGAGTCCTCGCGGGTGGCGCTGCTGCTGAGCCTGCGCACCTCCGTTGCGGCCGCGCTGCTGTGCGTACTGCTGGGTGTGCCGATGGCCGCGGTGCTGGCCCGCTCGCGCTGGCGGGCGCTGCCGGCGCTGCGTGCACTGGTGTTGCTGCCCTTGGTACTACCACCGGTGGTGGGTGGTCTGGCGCTGCTGTACCTGTTCGGGCGGAACGGGCTGGTGGGCCACCAGCTGGAGTCGCTCGGCATCCGCATCGCGTTCAGCACGACCGCGGTGGTGCTGTCGCAGACCTTCGTGGCGCTGCCGTTCCTGGTGATCACGCTGGAGGGCGCGATGCGCACCGCGGGTGACCGCTACGAACGCATTGCCGCGACGCTCGGGGCGCGGCCGTCGCACGTATGGTGGCGGGTGACATTGCCGCTGCTGCGCCCGGCACTGGTATCGGGCACGATCCTGGCCTTCGCCCGCGCCCTGGGCGAGTTCGGCGCGACACTCACCTTCGCGGGAAGCCTGCAGGGGAAGACCCGCACGCTGCCGCTGGAGATCTATCTCCAGCGCGAGTCCGATCCGGATGCCGCCGTGGCGCTTTCGCTGCTGCTGGTGCTGGTCGCGGCGGTGATCGTGCTGGTGGCCTACCGGCGGCCGGAGGCGCGCTAGCGTGGCTGCCATGTCGCCGATATTCGCCTCCCGTGCCGAGCGCATCGTCGAAGCGCTGCTGACCGCCGGCCCGCAGCTGGCCGCCTCGGTCGGCGACCACCGCGCCGATCATCGACTCCCCGACTGGTCGGCGGAGGCGGTGCGCGGGCACGCCGAGCTGCTGCGCGAGGCCTCGCACACCCTGGCCGAGGTCGATCCGGACGACCTGGCCCCCGCGGACGGCGTCGATCTCGCGCTCCTGCAGCAGCGGGTCGACGGCCTGCTGTTCGAGCTCATCGAAATCCGTGAGCACGAGTGGAATCCGCTCGTGCACAATCCCGGACCGCTGATCCACCACCTGATGGCGCGGCCGTTCGCGCCCGCCGAGGTGCGGCTGGCGGCGCTGCGCGACCGGCTGGCGGCGCTGCCCGACGCGCTGGCCACCGCCCGCGCGCTGCTCGGCGAGATGCCTCGCGTACACGTCGAGACCGCCATCGGCCAGTTCGGCGGCGTGACCGCGCTGGTGCGTGACCAGGTGCCCGCGCTGGCCGCCGAGGTGCCCGGCTTCGAGATCGAACCCGCTGCCACCGCGGCGATGTCGGCGCTGACCGACTTCACCTCGTGGCTCACCGGCCGGGTCGAGGGCGCGGACCGCGATCCGCGTCTGGGCCGCAGGCTGTGGGAGGCCAAGCTCTGGCACACCCTGGACACCGAGCTGGGTGCGCGGGAGATCCTGGACCGCGCGCACCGGCACCTGGATCAGCTGACCGGCGAGATCCGCTCCGCGGCAGGCGAACTGCTGGGTGTCGCGAATCCGGATGCGGAGACCGTCCGCCGGGCCCTGGCGCAATTGTCGGCGGACCGCCCGGCCGATGACACGGTGGTCGCGGTGGCGGCCGCGGCGCTGGCGGAGGCCACCGCCTTCGTCCGTGACCACGACCTGGCCACCCTGGTCGAGGATCCACTGGTCATCCAGAAGATGCCGGAGTTCGCGCGCGGGGTGGCGGTGGCGTACTGCGATCCGGTCGGCCCGCTCGAAACCGCCGAGCTGCCCACATTTTTCGCCATCGCACCGACCCCGGCGGACTGGTCGCCCGAGCGGGTGACCTCGTTCTATCGCGAATACAACAACCACATGATGCGCAATCTGACCGTGCACGAGGCCATGCCCGGTCACTATCTGCAACTCGCCCGGTCGCGCCGCTTCCGCGGCTCCACCCCCGTGCGTGCGCTGTGCTGGAGCGGCACGTTCATCGAGGGCTGGGCGGTCTATACCGAGAAACTCATGGCCGACCACGGTTTCGGCGGCCTGCCGGTGCGGTTGCAGCAGCTGAAGTCCCACCTGCGCATGACCATCAACGCCATCCTCGACCAGTCGGTGCACTGCGACGGCATGACCGAAGCCGAGGCCCTGCGGCTGATGCGGGACCGCGGCCTCCAGGAGGAGGGCGAGGCCGCCGGCAAGTGGCGCCGCACCCTGCTCAGCTCCACCCAGCTCTCGACCTATTTCGTCGGCTACACCGAGGTCGCCGCCGTGGCCGCGGCTCGCCCGGCCGCCACTCCCCTGCGTGACTGGCACGACGCCATGCTGTCCCACGGCTCCCCCGCCCCGCGCCATCTGCGCACCCTGCTCGGGATCGACGGGAGCTGATTCGATGACCAGCGGACTGGCGGTATCCGCGCGCCTGGCGGACCGGGATTTCGAGGTGCGGCTGGACATTCCGGCCGGGGAAGTGCTGGCCGTGCTCGGCCCCAACGGCGCGGGAAAGTCGACTCTGCTGGATGTGGTTGCCGGACTGGTGATTCCGGACGAGGGCCAGGTCCGGCTGGGCGAGCGGGTGCTGACGGACGTCGCGAAAGGCATTGCGGTGGCGCCGCATCGGCGGGCCGTCTCGTTGCTGGCGCAGGAGGCTCTGCTCTTCCCTCATCTGTCGGTGGCCGCGAATGTGGCCTTCGGGCCGCGCAGCCGGGGCGTGCGCGGCCGGGCCGCCACCGCTCTCGCACGGGAATGGCTGCGGGCCGTCGATGCCGAGGAATTCGCGGACCGGTCGCCCCGGTCACTGTCCGGCGGTCAGGCGCAGCGCGTTGCCCTGGCGCGCGCGCTGGCCGTGCACCCCCGGGTGTTGCTGCTGGACGAGCCGATGGCCGCGCTGGATGTGACCGCGGCGCCTGCCATGCGGGCGCTGCTGCGGAGAGTCCTGCGGGAACCTCCGTCCGGCAGTGCGGACGACGGAAATGGCGAGTCGGTCGCCACCGCACGGGATATCGCCGCGCATCCCGTGACGCTGCCGGATGCCCGGCCCAGCGCCACGATTCTGGTGACACACGACATCATCGACGCGGTGACCCTGGCCGATCGGGTCATGGTCATCGAGGCCGGGCGGGTGATCGAGTCCGGTTCGGTGGCTGCGGTATTGGCGCGACCCCGCAGCCGGTTCGCAGCCCGGATCGCCGGAGTCAACCTCATCATGGGGGCGGCCGTGAGCGGCGGCAGCGCCGGGCTGGGTGCGGTCACGGACGGGACGGTCGAGGTCTTCGGCAGGTCCGAGGGCAAGTGGACGGCCGCCGGCCGGGCGGCGGCGGTGTTCTCGCCGGTGGCGGTGGCGGTCCACCTGGAGCATCCGGAGGGCAGTCCCCGCAATGTGTTCCGGGTGCGGGTGGCGGAGCTGGAGGATCGCGGCGGTCTGGTGCGGGTACGCGGGGTGGACGGTCCGGGGGCGGCCGCGGGCCTGGCGGCGGATCTGACTCCGGCCGCCGTGGCCCAGCTCGGTGTCGTTCCCGGGATGGAGGTGTACTTCGCGGTGAAGGCGACCGAAGTAGAGGTCTATCCGTATTGACCTGTCGCCGGACGCATTCAGGCGGCCGCCAGGGCGCGCAGGCCCTCGGCGCAGTTCGAATACTGTGGCTTCCAGCCGAGTTCGGCCTCGGCCTTGGCATTCGAGACCCGCATGCTGGCCCGCGTCATCTCGTACAGGTACGCCATGGGCCGCAGCAGCGCGCCGGGCACGGTGAACGGCTTGGGCGTGCCGAAGGTTTCGGCCACCAGCCGCACGTGCGCCCCGAAGCCGAGCGGGCCGTCGTCGACGATGTTGTAGGCCGATCCGGGGGTCCCGCCCTCGACGGCGTACGCCATGGCCGCGCCCGCGTCGGCGAGGTTGATCCAGGGCAGCACCCGCCCGTGGTCGTTCACCGCGGGCAGCTGCCGCTTGCGCAGCATCTCGACGATCGATTCGGTGCCGCCCTGTCCGTAGAAGAAGCCGTAGCGCAGTGAAATCCCCTCGATGCCAGGGGTGTTCAGCATGAGCTCCTCCTTCACGCGCATGCCCTCCAGGTGCCGGACGTCCGGTCCCTTTCCGCCGCGGCCGAATTCGTCGGTCTCGGTGAGGACGTGGTCGCCGAAGTCGCGGTAGCCGTAGCCGAAGACCATCGATTCGGCGATCATGCGCCGTGCCCCGACCAGCTGTGCGGCCGCCACCAGGTTGGCGGTGCCGGTGACGCGCAGGTCGTCGGTGGCGTACATGTCACGGTGCCGCATGGGCGCCTTGCGCAGCGCCGTGGCCGCGTGCACGACCGTGTCGACGGTCAGCCCCTCGACCGCGCGCAGCAGCTGGTCGCGGTCCATCAGGTCGGCGACCACGTCGTTGCCGGCGCCCCTTCCGAGGGACAGAACCGTGTAGCCGTGCTCCTGCAGGGCGTGGGTGATATGCCCGCCGAGGACGCCGCTCGCACCTGCCAGGAGGATGTTCTTGGTGTCGTTCATGTCCATGGGACAAGGAATGCCCGCCGGAAGTGACACCACACGTCTGTGATCCATGACACAGTTTCTGGCGTGACATTCTTGTCGCCGGATGCGGGCCGCGCCCACAATCGGATCACGACGAACAGCTGGAGGACGCATATGACGCTGGATCTGAACAGCGACCTCGGCGAGGGCTTCGGCGACTACACCATGGGTGACGACGCCGCCATGCTGGACGTGGTCACCAGCGCCAATATCGCGTGCGGATTCCACGCCGGGGATCCGGCCATCATGCGCCGCACCTGCGCGCTGGCCGTCGAGAAGGGCGTCCGCATCGGCGCGCACGTCGGCCATCGTGATCTGCCCGGGTTCGGTCGCCGTGCCATCGCGATCGCCCCGGCCGCGCTGCGTGACGAGACGCTGTATCAGATCGGCAGCCTCGACGCCTTCGCCCGCGCCGCCGGAGACCGGGTGCGCTACGTGAAACCCCATGGCGCGCTGTACCACCAGGCCGCCGCGGACCGTGCGCTCGCGGACGCCATCGTCCTCGCGCTGCGGGAGTTCGATGCACGGCTGGCCCTGCTGGGCCCGGCCGGTACCGAGCTCGAGCGGGCGGCGCTGGCCGCCGGAACCCCGTTCGTCGGTGAGGGTTTCGCCGATCGCGCCTATACGCCGGAGGGGCTGCTCGCACCGCGCGGACTGCCGGGCTCGGTGCTCGGTGCGGACGCGGCGGTGACGCAGGCGCTGTCGATCGCGCGGGACGGCAAGGCGACCAGCGTGGACGGCGGCACGGTGGCGGTGACGGCGGCCAGTATCTGCGTGCACGGCGATACGCCGGCCGCGGTCGAGATGGCGCGCCGGATTCGGGCCGCGCTCGACGAATCCGGCACGTCCGTCCGGGCTTTCGCGTGATCCGGGGTGGATGGTTATGACCGATCCCGTTGAATTCGACGACGTCGGCGAGGTGCGGGCGGCGGGTGACCGTGCGCTGCTGGTGATTCCACCGCTGCGCGCCATGGTGGCCGATCTGGTGTCCGCCCTGCAGCCGCGTCCGACGGGGGTGGTCGATGTTCTGCCGGCCGCGGAAACGGTGCTGGTGACGCTGGATTCGCAGCGATCGGCGGTTTCGGTGCGAAAGCAGCTGCGGGTCTTGCTGGTCCGGCTCGACGCGGCGGCCCGGGTCACCGCCGGTGACCGCAGCCGGCCCGGTCGGCGGCCGGACCGGACCGGCCATCCGTTCGATGCGGTGGCCGGCAACGGCGCCCCCGTCGAGCCCGTGGTGATCCCGGTCCGCTACGACGGCGAGGATCTGCCCGAGGTCGCGCGCCTGCTCGGCCTGACCGCGGCCGAGGTCGTCGCCCAGCACACCGGCACCGTATGGCGTTGTGCCTTCGTGGGTTTCGCGCCCGGCTTCGGCTATCTCGAATCGCCGGACGGCCGCCTGACCGTGCCGCGGCGGGCTCGGGCCCGCACCGCAATCCCCGCGGGGGCGGTGGCGCTGGCGGGCGGCTATTCGGCCGTCTACCCCCGCCGCAGCCCGGGCGGCTGGCAGCTGATCGGGACCACCGACCTCTCGATGTGGGATGTGGATCGGGACCCGCCCGCCCTGGTGCGGGCGGGCGCCCGGGTCCGATTCGTGGATGTGGGGACGGGCTCATGAGCGGATTACGTGTCGTCCGAGTCGGCCCCCTGGCCACCATTCAGGACCTGGGCCGCCCGGGCTGGTTCGACTCCGGGGTGGGCACCGCGGGCGCGGCGGACCGTGCTTCGCTGCGGCTGGCCAATCGCCTGGTCGGGAATCCGGAGGGCGCGGCGGGTATCGAGGTGCTGCTGGGCGGTCTGGAACTGCTCGCCGATCAGCACGTCACGGTGGCGGTGACCGGCGCACCGGCCCCGGTCACCGTCGACGACCGCCCCATGGGCGCGGCCAGCGTGCTGGAAATCGAGGAGGGGCAACGGCTCCGGCTCGGCATCGCCGGCACCGGCCTGCGCACCTATGTGGCGGTGCGCGGCGGCATCGAGGTCGCGCCGGTGCTGGGCTCCCGCAGTCGCGACACCCTCTCCGGCATCGGCCCCGACCCGCTGCATCCGGGCGATCTGCTCCCGGTGGGAAAGCCGCCGCGGGCGCTGCCCATCGTGGATGTCGCGCCGGTGCCGGCGCTGGGCAACGACCTGCTCACGGTACGTGCCGTGCCCGGTCCGCGGGCCGACTGGTTCACCGACGCCGCCGCCCTCTTCGCGGGCGAGTGGACGGTCTCCCCGGACACCGACCGGATCGGCGCGCGGCTGGACCGGCGCAGCGGGCCTGCCCTGCGGCGCAGCGTACCGAGCGAATTACCCACGGAGGGTATGGCTTTGGGCTCGGTGCAGGTGCCGCCCAGCGGCCAGCCCGTCGTCTTCCTGGCGGATCATCCGATCACCGGCGGTTATCCGGTGATCGCGGTGGTGGTCGATGCCGATGTGGACTGCGTGGCGCAGGCCCGCCCGGGTCAGGCCCTTCGCTTCCGGAAGGTCGACTGACGCGGATTCCGTTGCGCTGCCGGAGGATCGCCGGAGTCGCTACTTCAGCGTCGCGTGCATGAGGTACACGTTGTAGCTGTTCCACGCCGACATGGTGAAGTACAGGTCCTTCCCGCTCGACCACGGATGGATGTACCCGCCGTAGGTCGTCGGATAGTCGTCGGTGTCGACCAGGGTCACCGGATCGGTCCAGGTGCCCTGTGGTTCGGCGGCGGTGCGCAGCACGATGGCGTGGCGGTCCAGATCCAGGTAGACCATCTGCCACTGCCCGGTCGACTCGTCGTAGCGCACCGACAGCTCACCGGCGGTCCCGGACAGGATCGGCGTGGCGAGCTGTTCGTCTGGCCCCAGGGCAGGCACCCAGGTATCGGCGATCCAGTACTGGTAGGCCGACTTGTTGAGCACCTGGCCGGCGGGCACCCGGGCCAGCCCGATGGTGCCGAACCGCCCGTTGGGCGTGCCGAACATGTACACGTACCCGTCGTGCGGCGCCATGCCCATGACCTGGAACCGTCCCAGCCCGAAGAAGTTGTCCCAGCGCGCCCATTCGGATTTGGTCCAGGTCGCGCCGTTGTCGTCGGACCAGGCCAGCCCGCCCAGATTGGTCCACCACATGCCCGGCTTGTGGCGACTCCACCGGGCTATCGACATGTAGGTCAGGTACTGCCGCCCGTTCAGCGCGAAGCCGGAGGTCGGGATGGTGGTGATCTCGAAGTTGTCGATTTTGCGGCTGCTCAGGATCTCGGCGGCGTGACAGCGGCTGTCCTGGGCGAAGGTGTCCAGCAGCAGGCCCTGGGAGAGATCGCGATTGCTGCTGAACGCGATGGAATTGCTGCGCCAGTCCTGGTCCCCGGTGCCCGCGCCGATCGGCCCCCAGCCCTTGCCGAAGGTGTCACCGAAGGCGACGGCGATCTGCCCGGGCTCGGACTCCCACATGATGCCCAGGTCGGTGCCGTCCACCGACCAGCGCATATCGGTGCGATTGGTGGAGCCGTGCCCGGTCACCTGGTTCACCAGCGCCAGCGAGCCGAGCTCGGCAGGGGCCACGGGAGCGGCGACGGGCGCGGGAGCCATTGGCTGCACGGCGGGCGCGGGCTGGGGCTGCGGTGGCTCGGGATCGCCGCCGGGCACCGGGATCGGGACGGTCTCCGGAACCTGGTCCATCTGGATGTGCGGCAGCTGAATCCCGCCGGAGCCGCTGTCGGCCTGCGGTGCGGGGGTGGGTTCGGGCGCCGGTTCCGGGGTGGGTTGGTCATCGCCGGTGCCCGGATCTCCGGAGGAGTCGGGCGAGTCACCAGGAGGATCGGCCGGATCACTCTCGGGCGCAAGGGTTTCCGGCCTGGGACTCTGGTCGTTGCGCAGGTCCGGGCACGGATTGACACACGGGTCCGCGGGCAGCGGCGCGGGATCGATACGGGTGTCGTCCTGCCGCGGACCCGGGATGGGGACCGGCGTGAACTGCGGGACCGGGACCGGAATGTGGATGGTGTTGTCGGGCGGTTGTGGTTGCGGCAGTGGCACATCCGGGTCGGGTTCGCGGGCCAGCGGATCGAATCCCGTTTCGCCGCAGGCGTTCAACGGCGGCGGGGCCCAGGGGGCCGAGGGAGCGGCGGTGGCGGGTGTGGCGGGCAGCAGCATGACCGCGGCCATTGCCAGGCTGGAGAGCGCAAGGGCCGCAGGTGCTTCGGAGCGCCGCGCAATCATCCGTGGTGCGTCTCCTCGTCCGTGATCGGATCCACCTCACCGTAGTCGTCCGGGCCACATCCGCGGAGCTGTCTCGTCGTGTCGCCGGAGGGGTGTGACCGAGCCGATACCTGTATCGGCTACGTACCGACCCGTCGGCGTGAATTGGCGGCAATGGCCAGGACGCCGCCGGCATAGACCGCCGCCGCGGCCACCACCACCGCAGGTGAGCGGCCGTCCGCCGGAATCAGTACCGCGGTACCCGCCAGCGCCAGGACGAAGGTGATGTTGAAGACCGTGTCCTGCAAGGCGAAGACCTGCCCGCGGTGCGCGTCGTCGATATCGATCTGCATGGCCGCGTCCCCGGTCAGCTTGATGACCTGGCCCACCAGCCCGAGCAGGAAGGCCGCCGCCAGCAACAGCAGCTCCGCCCGCCGCTCGGCGTCCCCGGTGGCGACGGTGATCGGTGTGACCAGGCCCAGCTGTACCGCGATCGCCGTCACCAGGCCGGTCACCACCGTCCGCGGCCGGCCGAGCCGGGGAATCAGCACCGGCGCGACCACGGCCGCCGTGAGCATGCCCGCCCCGGTCGCGGTGATGGCCGCGCTGAATTTCGCGAGATGCGTCCCCACCGCGGCCTCGTCGCCGCGGCGCAGCACCAGCACCATCAGCAGGGTGTCCGCGCCGAAGACGATGCGGTGCGCGCCGATCCCCAGGAAGGTCGTGGTCACCTCCCGGGACCGCCAGGCCGCGGTGGCGCCCTCACGCAGTCCGGCGGCGATGGCCCGCACCGTGCTCCACCCGCCTCGCGCCGCGGCGTGTTCGCCGCGGTCGGGTCCCAGTGCGTGGGGCCGGAATCCGGCCACCACCAGCCCGCCCGCGATCGAACCGGAGGCGCTGCCGGCCGCGGCCACCGCCGAGCCGAAGTCGCCCGCCCCGATCAGCCCGATGACCGAGAAGGCCAGGCCCGCGCCCAGGATCGCGCACCCCGAGGCCACCGTCGCCAGCACCGAATTCATCGGGACCAGCCAGCGCTGGGCCAGCACCTTGGGCAGCGACGCGGACACCCCGGCGCCCACGAACCGGCTCACCCCGACCACGGACAGCGCGCCCAGCAGCAGCGGGGTGGCGTGCACCCCGGCCAGCAGGCCCGCCGCGGTCGCCACGATGAGCAGCGCGCGCAGTACGTTCGCGTAGAGCAGCACCCGGCGGCGATCCCAGCGGTCGAGCAGCGCGCCCGCGTATGGGCCGATGATCGAATACGGCAGCAGCAGGGCCGCGAAGCCTCCGGCGATGGCCAGCGGATCGGTCTGGCGTTCGGGGTTGAACAGAATCGCGCCCGAGAGCGCGGCCTGGAACATGCCGTCGCCGAACTGTCCGGACACCCGGACCAGCGTCAGCCGCAGGGTGCCGGGATTCTCGCGGAGCGCGGTCGCGACCGCGGTCAGCCGGGCGCGCAGGGTGGCCGGCGGCGGCGCCGCGGTCACCGGGACGGATGCGTGGTCACCAGCGCGAAGACGGCCGCGCGCATATCGTCGGCCATCGGCAGGTTGTCGACGGTGTCGGCGTCGATCCACTGGAATCGGTCGTGCTCGAGGGGGTCCAGCCGGATCTCGGCGGCCTCGGTCTCGACCACGAAGCTGTATTTGCGTACCCGGGACTTGGTGCGGGTGGCGTAGTCGAATCCACCCAGCACGTCGGTGATCCGCACGACGCTCAGCCCGGTCTCCTCGAACAGTTCGCGGGCCACGCAGTCGGCGAAGGACTCGCCGGATTCCACGCCGCCGCCGGGCAGTTCCCACATCCCCCCGTGCGAGCCTTCGGCGACACGCCGCACGACCAGCAGTTTGCCGTCCCGGAAGACGGCCACGCCCACCACGAAATGAGCGATCCCCTCGCTCTCGGCCTGTTGTCGGAGCTCGCGTTCGATGCCCGCGAGTGCCTCGGGTCGCATCCCCCTGCTCTCCCTCTCGTTTCGCTTGCGGCACATCATGATACGGTCGCCGACCGAAACCCGCTGGCGGGTACGACGGCATGCGGGCGGGCGTCACCGCCGCGCACTCACAATCGCCGGGCATTTGCCCGTACCGGTTGCCGAGAGCGTAGTACCTGGTCGGCGGCGTGCGGAGCAGCGCTGCTCTCACGCTAGAATTTAACCCGGAATTCAGGTTGGGCCGCCGTATCGGCCCCTACCCTGGAACCCGATCGGTGCTCGCCGGTGAGAGGAGTACGGCGGTGTCCACCCTCACGACACCACACATCGATATCCATCGTGGCGGCGACCGCATGAAAACCCGTGTGTCGTGGCTGGATTCGAAGCATTCGTTCTCGTTCGGGGAACACTACGATCCCGACAACACCCATCACGGCCTGCTGCTGGTCAACAATGAGGACATCGTCCTGCCCGGCGAGGGCTTCGAGACTCATCCGCACCGGGACATGGAAATCGTTACCTGGGTGCTGAGCGGCAGCCTGGTCCATCAGGATTCGCTGGGGCACAGCGGGGTCATCTATCCCGGCCTGGCCCAGCGCATGAGCGCCGGCACCGGCATCCTGCATTCGGAGAAGAACGATTCCTGGCGGCTCAGCAATGCGCCCGAACACCAGGAGCCGGTGCACTTCGTCCAGATGTGGGTGGTGCCCGACGATTCCGGGCTGACCCCCGGCTATCAGCAGCTGGAGATCGACGACGAGCTGGCCGGCGGCGGCCTGATCACGGTGGCCTCGGGCCTGCCCCGCTACCGCGACCGCACCGCCATCGCCATCGCCAGCAGCCACTCCGCCCTGCACGTGGCCCGGATGTCCGGCGAGGCCGCCGAGATCCGTCTACCGGAGGCCCCCTACCTGCATCTTTTCATCGCGCGCGGCGAGGTGGAGCTGGAGGGGGCCGGCACCCTGTACGAGGGCGACGCGGTGCGGTTGACACGCAGCGGCGGCCAGCGTGTCACCGCGAACATGCCGTCGGAGATTCTGGTGTGGGAAATGCATGCCCGACTCGGCGGGCAATAGCATCGACACATGAACCAGTACCCGCCGCCCGGGCAGTACGGCCAGTACCCGCCGCCGCCCGGAAACTATCCGCCGCCCGGCGGACCGCAGTACTGGCAGGAATCACCGCAGCGCAAGGGCATGGCGATCACCGCGATGGTCTTCGGCATCCTGGGCCTGCTCACCTTCTGGACGGTACTGCTCACCATCGTCGGTGTCCTGTGCGGCGTGCTGGCGATCATTCTCGGCGTGATCGCCGCGACGAAGGCGCGCCGCGGCACGTCCGGCGGCTTCGGAATGGCGCTGGCGGGCGCGATCATGGGCGTCATCAGCCTGATCGGCGGCATCCTGGTCGGCGTGCTGGTGTGGGTCGTTTTCAAGGACACCGGCGGCACCGATCTGATCGACTGCCTGAACAAGGCCGGCGACGACAGGTCCAAGATTCAGCAGTGCCAGGAGGAATTCAACAAGCGTGTCGAGGACAAGTTCAGCGTCACGCTGACGCCCGCGCCTACCCGGTGACCGGATGGCACTCGCGGGTGGCGGCCAGCACCTCGGCCAGTTCGGGGCGAAAGTCCCCTTCCGGTGGGTGAATCCACGTGCGGTAGGCGCTGTGCTCATCCGCGGGAGACGGCAGCACGATGGTGCTGCCCGGCTGCGCTACGGACGCGCAATCGCGGAAAAGGTCTGAGAACAAAGCGGTGTCGTGATACGAGTCGTCCGTGGGGCCGGTCAGGAAGGTCCAGCGGCCCGAGCGCGGGTGGGCGATGACGGGCCCGCAGCGGCGCCGGGCGACCAGGCGGTCGCGGACCCGGCGGCCCAGGTCGGCGGGCATGGTCACGGCTCCGACGGCCCCGACCTCCAACATGATTCGGCTCAGCGCCGAGTCCACCACACCGTAGAGGCCGTGCTCCTTGCGATAGCGCCGGCACCGGGCCAGCGCTTCCTGGGTGGCGGTATACGAGGATGGGTCCAGCGCGCTCATGGCGAACCTCCTGCTACCGACCTTAGGGCCGGGCAATCGGTATGACAATAGTCACACGCCCGCGAGTTCTCCGGCGTAGCATCACTGCTCATGGCACCCGTCTCGCCTACTGTCGCCCGGTGGGAGCTGGTCCTGCGACTGCGCGAACTGCGTGAGCAGTGCGGCTTCGATTCTGCGACCTTCGCCAAGCGCGTCGGCTTCACCCCCGCCAACTGGTCGCATGTGGAGAAGGGTCGGCGCGTCCTCACGGCCACCACCATCGGCCCGGTGCTGGAGCTGCTCGAGGTGGAGGGCGAGGAGCGCGCGGAACTGCTGGAACTGCTGGCGCTGAGCAAGGAGCGCGGCTGGTGGGCCAGGTCCTCGGCGCTGATCGGGCCTGAGCTGCAACGGTATTACGGCATGGAGCTGGGCGCGGAGAGCATCCGCAGCTACGACAGCCTGGTGGTGCCCGGGCTGTTGCAGACCGAGGAATACGCGCGGGCGCTCATCAGCGCCGACGTCATGATCCGTCCCGTCCAGGTGGAACAGCTGGTGGCGGTGCGACTGAAGCGGCAGGAACGGCTGCGCGGCGACGACCGGGTGGAACTCACCGCGGTGATCGGCGAGGCCACGCTGCTACAGCAGATCGGCGGCCCGAAAGTATTGCGCGGGCAACTGGAACATCTGGCAACACTGCTGGACGAGCTGGATTCCATTTCGGTGCGGGTGATTCCGTTCACCGCGACCCGGGGCGCGCTGCTGGGCGGGTCGAGTTTCCATCTGCTGGATTTCGCTTCCGAGAATCTCCCCACCTTCACCTGGGTGGAGAGCGCGGTTTTCGGTGGGGCGGTGGAGGATTCGTCGCAGATTCGCGATCTGCGGTTCGCATTTGTGCGTGCGCTCGACCAATCCCTCGGTCGCGCAGAATCTTTGGAGCTGATCAAACGCTATTCGCAAGGGTAGGATACGCATGCGTAACGGTAAAATGCTGCCCATGCTAAACACCGCGAACTATCAGCCGGTAACCCGCGGCTGGTTCACGTCGTCCCGTACCAATAACGGAAATCAGTGCGTGGAGGTTCGATTCGACGGTGATGCGGTGCTCATCCGCGACAGCAAGTACCGGCGCAATCCGGAACATCGCCTTGAAGACGAGCCCATCATCACCGTCGCCGCGACCGAATGGATGACATTCCTGGCCGCGGTGCTGGGCCGCCGCTCCCTCCGCACCGCGCTCAGCGCGGAGACCGGTGCGGACGGCCACACCACCCTCCGGCACCGCGACACCACCCTGGTCTACACCCCCGGCGAATGGCGCGCCTTCGTCGCCGGGGCCCGCGACGGGGAGTTCGACCGGATACCCGTGCCCGCTTGAGCTGCCCTCGTTCCGAATGCGACAACTGATTTCGTGCCGATGGGGGTAACTCGTCGGGTACGTCCGAAATCGGTTCGGCACTCGACCTCCGGCACGCGTGCATGAGTGCTGACGGCCCTCAGCCGTGCGCCGAAGTCGCGGGGAGGCGGATCTGTGCATACTGGGGATCGTGACTTCGCAGCTGACGCCTCCCTCCGGTATCGACCTGTCCTTCCGTGACGCGGACGTACGGGTGCAGGACGACCTGTTCGCGCACGTCAACGGCAAATGGCTGGAGAGCTACGAGATACCGGCCGACCGGGCGGTGGACGGTGCCTTCCGCACGCTCTACGACCAGGCGGAACTGGATGTGCAGAAGATCATCCAGGACGCCTCGGCGGCCGATGCCGCGCCCGGCACCGAAGAGCGCAAGATCGGCGATCTCTACAACAGCTTCATGGCCGACGAGGCCATCGAGGCGGCGGGCCTGACCCCGATCGCCGAGGAACTGGCCGCCGTGGCCGGCGTCGCCGACCGTTCGGACTTCGCCGCGCTCATCGGCCGCCTGCAGCGCACCGGCGTGGGTGGCGCGCTGGCCTTCTACGTCGACACCGACGACAAGAACTCCACCCGGTACCTGGTGCACGCCACCCAGTCCGGCATCGGCCTGCCCGACGAGTCGTACTACCACAAGGACGAATACGCGGAGATCCGCGAGAAGTACGTCGCCCACATCCGCCGCATGTTCGAGCTGGCCGGGTTGGACCATGACGCCCAGCGGGTTTTCGAGCTGGAGACCAAGCTGGCCGCGGGTCACTGGGACGTCGTGCGCCGCCGCGATGCCGAATTGAGCTACAACCTCACCACTTTCGACGCGCTGGCCGCCGAGAACCCGGAATTCGACTGGACCGCCTGGACTTCCGCGCTGGCCGCGGGCCTGGATCGCTCCGGGGCGGAGCTGTTCGCGGAACTCGTAGTGCGCCAGCCCGATTACGTACGCACCTTCGCCCAGCTCTGGGCCTCGGAATCACTGGCGGACTGGAAGGCCTGGGCGGCCTGGCGGGTGGTGAAGGCCCGCGCGCCGTACCTGACCGCGGATCTGGTGGAGGCCAATTTCGACTTCTACGGCCGCACCCTGACCGGTGCGCAGGAGAATCGGGAGCGCTGGAAGCGCGGCGTCTCCCTGGTGCAGGACCTGCTGGGCGAGGCCGTGGGCAAGCTCTATGTGGCCCGGCACTTCCCGCCGGAGGCCAAGGCCCGCATGGTCGAGCTGGTGGCGAACCTGCAGGAGGCCTACCGCCGCAATATCTCCGAGCTGGAGTGGATGGGCCCGGACACCCGGCAGGCCGCGCTGGCCAAGCTGGAGAAGTTCACTCCCAAGATCGGCTACCCGGAGCAGTGGCGCGACTACGCCGCGGTCACCGTGGATCCGGCCGACGTGGTGGGCAACTACCGCAGCGGCTACGCCGCCGAGCACGACCGCGACCTGAACAAGCTGGGCGGCCCGGTGGACCGCGGCGAATGGTTCATGACCCCGCAGACGGTGAACGCCTATTACAACCCGGGCATGAACGAGATCGTCTTCCCGGCGGCCATTCTGCAGCCCCCGTTCTTCGACATGAACGCCGACGACGCCGCCAACTACGGCGGTATCGGCGCGGTCATCGGGCACGAGATCGGCCACGGCTTCGACGATCAGGGCTCCAAATACGACGGCGACGGCAATATGGTCGACTGGTGGACCGAGTCGGACCGCACCGAATTCGGCAAGCGCACCAAGGCTTTGATCGACCAGTACAACCGGTTCTCCCCCAAGGACCTGTCGGCGGACCACAAGGTCAATGGCGAGTTCACCATCGGTGAGAACATCGGCGACCTGGGCGGTCTCTCGATCGCTCTGGAGGCGTACCGGATCGCCATCGAGGGCCAGGACTCCCCCGTGCTCGACGAACTCACCGGCCTGCAGCGGGTGTTCTTCGGCTGGGCGCAGGTGTGGCGCACCAAGGCACGCACCGAGGAGGCCATCCGCCGCCTCGCCGTGGACCCGCACTCGCCGCCGGAGTTCCGTTGCAATGGCGTGGTCCGCAACCTCGACAGCTTCCACGCCGCCTTCGATGTGCGGCCTGGTGACGAGCTCTATCTGGATCCCGCTGAGCGCGTGAAGATCTGGTAGTCGGGACCGGGCCCTCGCCGAGGTGGCGGGGGCCCCGGTCGGCTAGCGCAGGCGCTCTTCGGTCTCCGCGTCGAAGAAGAAGAGTTCGTCCTGCTTGGGTGTCAGGAGCAGACGGTCGCCCAGTGCGACCTGGAAGCGCCGATCCACCCGCGCGACCACCCGGCCGGAGCGGCTGGACCATTCGTCGGCCACACCGTGCGAATACACGAACGACTCCGATCCCAATTCCTCGAGCAGCTCCACCTCGACCGCGAGCGCATTGCCCGCGTCGGTGGTTACCTCCCAGGATTCGGGCCGGATGCCGATGATCACGCTCTTGCCGTCGATATTGTGTGGCAGCGGGATTCGCAGGTCGTTGAGCACGGCCGCGCCCTCGCGGACCGGTGCGGTCAGCAGGTTCATCCCGGGCGAGCCGATGAACCCGGCGACGAAGGTATTGACCGGATCGTCGTAAAGTTCACGGGGAGCGGCGATCTGCTGCAGCTTCCCGTCCTTCATCACCGCGACCCGGTGCCCCATGGTCATGGCCTCGACCTGATCGTGGGTCACGTACACGGTGGTGGTGCCCAGCCGCTTCTGCAGGGCCGCGATCTGCGAGCGGGTCGAAACCCGCAGTTTGGCATCGAGATTCGACAGCGGCTCGTCCATGCAGAACACCTGCGGCCGCCGCACGATGGCGCGGCCCATGGCGACACGCTGGCGCTGCCCGCCCGACAGCCGCGCGGGCTTACGGTCGAGCAGTTCCTCCAGCTCCAGCATGGCGGCCGCCTCGGTGACGCGAACCCTGGTGTCGGCCTTGCTCATACCCGCATTGCGCAGCGCGAACCCCATGTTCTCGGCCACGGTCATATTCGGGTAGAGCGCGTAGCTCTGGAACACCATGGCGACGTCGCGCGAACGCGGCGGCAGGCCGGTCACGTCGAGTCCGCCGATGCGAATGTGCCCGGCGGTCACCGCTTCGAGACCCGCCAGCATGCGCAGACTGGTGGACTTGCCGCAGCCCGAGGGCCCGACCAGCACCAGGAATTCGCCGTCGGCGATGTCCAGGTTCAGGTCGTCGACCGCGGGGCCGGGCGCACCCGGATAGGTGAGGGAAACTCCCTCGAACTGCACAGTCGCCATGCCGGCGCTCTCCTTGTCCAATGCTCACACTGCCGGGGCCTACGTGGTTACGCAGGCTGCCGCCTCCGGCCCCTGACGTCAGCGTGCGGGTGCGTCTCTACTTGGGCAGCTTGGGCGTGATCTGCCGGTCGATGATCGTCTGCAGCTGGTTGGCGATGTCCCCGAAAGCCGCTGCGGTGTCCCGGTTCTGCAGGCCGATCTGCTCGAGCCCGGTACCGATGATCTGGTCGCCGCCGGGCACGAAAACGCGCGCGTAGTTCTGCGGCTTGGTCAGCGGCAGCTGGTCGATCGCGGTCTTGAAGTTCGGGTTCTTGGCCAGGAAGTCCTGCATGCCCGGATCCTGCTGCGCCGACTTGCGCACCGGCACATAGCCGGTGGCCTGCGAGAAGTACGAGGTGTTGGCCGCATTGGTGATGAACTCGATGAACTTGAGCGCGTTCTCCTTGCGGGCGTCGCTGATCCGCGCCGGAATCGCCAGGCCGGCACCGCCGGTGGTGCAGCCCGCCAGCCCGTTCGGGTGCGGCAGGAAGCCGGTGCCGAACTGCGTCTTGCCCGCGGCATTGGTGTTGATGCTCTTCAGGTCTCCGGTGGAGCCGATGGCCGAGGCGATGATGCCATTGCCGAAGTCGACCGCGTAGGTGGGCCGGATGCTGGCGTACCTCTTGGTATTGATGGAGTCGCGCAGGTAGTTTCCGGCCTTGATGGTGGCCGGGTCGTTGAACTTCAGCTTCCACTCGTCCGAGTACGCGCCGCCGAAGGTCCAGCACGGACCCTGGAAGGTCCAGGCCAGGTAGTTCTTGGCGTCGCCCCAGCCGTGCGCCCACTTGCCGTCGCCCATCACGCTCTGGATCTTCGGGCCCCACTCGTCGAACTCGTCCCAGCTGTTCGGCGTGCGGTCGGGCAGTCCGGCCTTGGCCCAGACGTCCTTGTTGTAGTAGAAGATCTGCGTCGAGCGCGAGTACGGCAGCGCCCAGGTCTTGCCGTTGAACTTGTAGTCACCGACGAAGGTGTCCACGTAGTCGGACACGTTCACCCCGGCCGCGGAGAAGTGGCTGTCCAGCGGCTCTATGGTGCCGTTGAGCGCGTAGTTGAACCACCACACGTCGGACAGGATGACCACGTCGGGCAGTTCACCACCGGAGAGCGCGGCGTTGAACTTGGTCGCGACCTCCTCGTAGTTCTTGCCCGCGTCGACGAGGTTGACCTTCAGGTCCGGGTACTTGGCCTGGAACCGGTTGATGAGCTCGGTTTCCTGGTCCTTGGAGGTACCGGGGTGGTTGGACCAGAACGTGATGGTCTTCGAGTCACCGCCCTGCGTGCCGCCGCCACCGGATCCGGCGCACGCGGTCAGCGCCGCCGCACCCGCGGCCGCGCCGGCCAAGCCGAGAAACCCCCGTCGCGACAGAGCGGGAAAACGTGAATCCGACACAGGAATCTCCTTCTGGGACTTAACCCTTGACCGCACCGGAGGTGAGGCCCTTGATCATCTGGCGCTGGAGCACCAGGAAGACGATGAGGATGGGGAGCATGGTCAGGATGACCCCGGCCATGACGGGACCCCAGTTGGTGACGCTCGGGTTCTCGGTGTTCTGCAGCAGGGTCAGGCCGACCGGCAGGGTGGCCACCCGCGCGTCGTCGGCCATGAGGAACGGCCACAGGTATTCGTTCCATTCGTTCACCAGCGTGACCACCGCGAACGCCACCATGGTGGGTCCGGACATGGGCAGCACCACCCGGGTCAGCAGCCGCCACCAGCCCGCGCCGTCCATCCGCGCGGCCTCGATGACCTCGCTCGGCAGCGACAGGAAGTGATTGCGCATGAGGAAGGTGCCGAAAGCGACGCCGCAGAGCGGAACGATGATGCCCTGGAAGGTGTTTCGCCAGCCCAGCTGGGCGATGAGCGCGTAGTTGGAGATGATGGTGATCTGGTTGGGCACCATGAGCGCCGCGATGATCACCAGGAACACGATGTTCTTGCCGGGGAAGCGCAGGAACACCAGGCCGTAGGCGCTGAGCACGCCCAGCACGAACTTCACCGCCGAGACGATGCCGGTCACGATGATCGAGTTCCGCAGGAACTGCCAGAACGGCAGCGCGGTGGTGGCGTCGTGGTAGTTCGATGCCAGCCAGCGTTCGGGCCAGTAGCGGACCGGCTGGGAGTAGACCTCCGTGTGCGCCATGAAGGAGCGGGTGAGGATGTAGTACAGCGGGACGCCGACGATGATCAGCACGCACACCATGGCGGCGTAGCCGAAAACCTTGGCCCACAGTTCCCGATCGCGGAAGGCGCTCAGCGCGTTGAGCCGGTTCACTTCTCGTCCCCTCGGTCCATGATGCGCACCTGCACCAGCGTCACGATGAGCAGCACCAGGAACATGATGGTGGCGACGGCCGCCCCGTATCCGGCGCGCTGGTTCACCCAGGACTCGCGATAGACCTGATAGATCATGGTGGTGGTGCCGGTGCCGATGGGCCCGCCGCGGGTCATCACGTTGATGAGGTCGAAGACCTGAAGTGAGTTGAGCAGCACCGTGATCGACAGGAAGTAGGTGGTGGGCCGCAGCTGCGGCAGCAACACCCGGGTGAAGGTGGTCCAGCGGCTCGCGCCGTCGATCTCGGCGGCCTCCATGAGATCGACCCGAACCCCTTGCAGCGCCGCCAGATAGATGACGAAGCTGTAGCCCAGGTTCTTCCAGATATAGGTGACCGTGATCATGAACAGCGCCCAGTGCGGGTCCTGCGCGAAGTCGGGCGAGTGAATCCCCATCCGCTCCAGCAGATCCGGGACCAGGCCGAAGCCGGGGTCGAAGATGAACTGGAAGCCCACGCCGATGGCCGCGCCGGAAATGACGTAGGGCGCGAAGATGGCGGATCGGACCACATTGCGCCCGAACAGTTTGCGATCCAGCAGCAGGGCCAGCGCCAGACCCAGCACCATGCTGCCGAGGACGGCGGCGACGGTGAAGATCACCGTATTGCCGACGATCTGCCAGGAGTCGTCGCGGCCGAACCACTCGGTGTAGTTGTCGAAGCCGACCCAGTTCAGGCTGGTCGCCGAGATGTTCCAGTCGGTGAACGACAGGCGGATGTTGTCGACCAGCGGCCGATAGACGAACAGCCCCAGCAGAATCAGGTTCGGCGCGACCAGGACGACGAAGAGCGCATAGTCCTGCCAGGGTCTGCTTCGCCACCCGCGCCCCGGGGGCGTCGGGAGTACTCGTTCGGGCCAAGATCGCACCCGCGCAGCCTTGCGGCTTCGGGCTACTGACTGGTTAATTCCGGATGGAAGATCGCTGAACTGTCGATCGGCGCGCGCCACCGACTGTTCACCGGTCACACCCTCGAGCGGCGCGGACATGCGCCGAATCGTACGACCGCCCAACTTGTTTCGAGACGGAATTCATATGAACGGTCGGCCAACAGCAGGAACGAGCGAGCGCCCCGCCCAAATGGGCGGGGCGCTCGGGCGGCTCTCGGCCGTGCGCTGAAGCCTCGGAGAGGCCGGGGAGCTCAGTTCCAGTCGCCCCAGCCGTCGGAGGTGCTGAAGGTGCCGCCGTTGGTGTTCTTGACGATCACCGGGTCACCCTTCTTCACGTTCTCCTGGAACCACTTGGCGTCCTCGGTGGAGACGTTCAGGCAGCCGTGCGAGGTGTCCGAAACCCCCTGCTGCGCAACGCTCCACGGGGCGGCGTGCACGAAGATGCCACTGTTGGACATGCGGGTGGCGTATTCGACCTCGAGCTTGTAGCCCTGCGGATCGGTCACCGGCACACCGTAGGTGGAGGAATCCATGATCATCTTGCGGTTCTTCTCGCTGATGATGTAGGTGCCGTTCGGGGTCTCGTGATCCTTCTTGCCCATGGAGGTCGGCATGGTCTTCACGACCTCGCCGTTGTGGGTCACGGTGATCTCGTGGGTGGTGTCGTCGGCGGTGGTGATGAACTCGTCGCCGATCTGGTAGGCGACGTCGGTGCCGCCCGCCTGGACGGTCACCTTGGAGCCGGCCGGCCAGAAGTCCTCGGGCCGCCAGCGCACCTGCTTGTCGCCCATCCAGTAGAAGTGGCCGCTCACCTTGTTGGTGGAGGTGATGCGAATCGACTTCTCGGCGGCGGCGTGATCGCCGACCGGGTCCTTGAAGTTGATGATGATCGGCATGGCCACGCCGACCACATCCCCGTCACCGGGGCTGATGTTCGGGGCCGCGAAGTTGGCGGGCGGAATCGGCGACTTGGCGTTCGGGTCGGTGGGCAGCGAGCCCGGCTCGGGCTGCGGCATGACCGCGGAGGGCACACCCGGTACCTCCGGTCCGCCCGGCCATAGCGGAGTCGCTGAGGCGGGTGCTGCCACCACTGCTCCGGTCGCCGCAATGGCGGCGAGGGCGATCAGTCCCGTTTTCCGATACCGGGTATGGCGCACAGCTCGGTCCTCTCAGATCCTCGTTCACACGCAGATTGCGGGCACACTTCACCCGCACAGGTCCCAACCCCGCGTCCATTACTACAGCGATCCGTCCGGCAAGCCAATTGGCTTCTGCCAGTTATGCATACCGACTAACCGGTGTGCGCTGCGTCACGGGTCTGCGGGTTGGTTACTCGACCGGCGCGAATCCGCCGATGGCATCGGCGATTCCCCGAAAGTGACACCGGCGCGGCCGCTTTCGGCGTGCTCACTTCCCGAAACGTGCTTGTGATCGAAATCACCGAGTTCCCTTCAGAACCCGGCGACATCGAACGTGATGGCGCTGCGCGGCCCGACCGTGATGGTGTGCGGCACCGACATCGGCGCGGGCCCACGCGCGAACCGTGGCGACAACCGCAGCCGCACATCGGTCAATACAGTAGCCAGCACAATGCGAAGTTCGTAATCGGCCAGCGTCGCACCGACACAACGCCGGTGCCCGCCGCCGAACGGGGCGAACTCGAACGGGCTGTAGCGGCGCTCCAGAAACCGCTCGGGCCGGAACCGCCGCGGCTGCGGCCACACCGCGGGATCGGTGTGCAGCAGGTGCACCGAGATCCCCATGGTGTCCCCCGCCGACAGCCGCACCCCGCGCAGCATGAAATCACCGGTGAGCCTGCGCAATACGATCGGCACCGGCGGATGCAGCCGCAGCGTCTCCTGGCAGACCGCGTCCAGGTGGGGCAGCGCCATCAGTTCGGCCGGGCCGGGATCGCTTCCGGCGGCTGCCAGTTCGGCGCGCAGCCGGGCCAGCGCCTCCGGTTCCCGGTGCAGCCGGTACAGCGCCCACACCAGCGCGGTCGCCGTGGTCTCGTGCCCCGCCACCAGCAGGGTGCGCAATTGCTCGCGCAGGTCGGTGTCGGTGATGGCGCTGCCGTCCGCGTAGCGGGTGTCCAGCATGAGCGCCAGCAGATCCGCCCCGCCGCCCCCGTCCGCGCGCCGCCGCGCCACCTCGGCGTCGATGAGTTCGTCGAGCCGATCCCGCGCCGTGCTGAACCGCTCCCAGCCGGACAGCCCGAACAGCTTGCGCCGCAGTGCCGGAAGCATGAACAGCGTGCTGCCGAAGGACTCCAGGAATTCCTTGGTGACGGTGGTGTATTCGGCTCGGCGCTCCGCATCGTCGATGCCGAACACCGCCGCCAGGATGACCCGCAGCGTCAGTGCCCGCGCCGCCGCGCGGGCATCGATCCGGGTGCCGGGCCGCCACGGGTCCCCGGTGCGCTCCCCGCTCAGCTCGGCCCGGGCCGCCTCGCGAATGGTGTTGCCGTAGGCGCTGATTCGATTGCGGTGCAATGCCGGCGCGAGCAACGCCCGCTCGCGCCGGTGCCGGTCGTCGCGGGCCAGGATGAGCGAGGCCGCGCCCACCATGGGCTCGATGGGATTGGGCAGTGGCGGTTCGAGCAGGTCCACCGGGGCCCGGAACAATTCGCGCGCGCCCTCGGGAGTGCCGGTGAAGAGCACTGGTCCCAGCGCCGGTATCCGCACCCGGAAGGGGTCACCGTCACGTCCGCGCCGCCAGGAGAGATAACGCTCCAGGATGTCGGTGCTCATGGCTTCCTATACGAAATGCCGGACCGCCTCGGTTCGATCTTCCCGGTGCCCGTGGTGTATGCATGGGCACAGAAGTCAAATCTGTTTGTTTCGAAATATAGGACTCGCCCGTGTTGCGTCAGCAGCTTTCCGCCCGGATCGCCATGCCCGCGATCTCCGCCGCCGCCCTGCTGCTCGCCGGCTGCGGGACCACCGTTTCCGGCCATCCCCAGGCCGCCCCCGGCGACCTCGTGATCCCCACCAAGGCCCCCGGCACCACCCCCGGCAAACCCTCCGGCAAGCCCGGTTCGGGTGCGCCCACCACCACCCCGCGCGCCGACCGCGGCGGCAACACCGACTTCCAGGCCACGATCGGCGACTGCGTGAAGCTCGGTGGCACCACCGACAACGCCAGCATCCAGAAGGCGAGCTGCGGCAGCCAGGACTCCAACTACAAGGTGACCGGCAAGGCCCCGCGCAATGCCCAGTGCGGCAAGGATTCCGACCAGGTCTACTACGAAACCCTCAATGGTGTGGAGACCGGCGCCCTCTGCCTGACCATCGACTGGGTGGTCGGCGACTGTATGGACGTCGGCAACGACGCGGCCCACCGCATCCCCTGTACCGCCACCACGGCCACCGAGGGTGTGAAGGTGGTGTCGATCGTGCAGCACAGCAGCAGCGTCGACGACTGTCCCGACGGCGACCAGGGCTACGTCTACGACGAACGCAATTTCGTCGTCTGCGTCAACACCCTCAAATAGCAACCGGGGCGGTGATTCCCTGATCACCGCCCCGGTCAGCATCGTTCGTGGATCAGATCACCGTATAGCCGGAGCCGACGCTGCCCCGGCCGTTGAGGTCGGCCATGATCGAGCTCATGTTCGTGCCGACCTCGGGGCCGAAGCAGGCCACCGCCAGGTAGGCGTTCACCATGCCGACGAGGGTGGTGCCGACGACGACCGGCGCGCCGGAATCGCCCTCCACCACACACATCTGACTCCAGGTCTCGACGTTGGTGTCGAAGACGTCGCCCCAGGAGATGCCGCAGGTATTACCGGTGGTGCGGCCCTCCTTGCAGACGATCATGGGGAATCCGGCCGGGCCGCCGATCCCGGTGATGGTGACATTGCCGATGCGGTTGACCGGGATGACGCGTTCCGGATCGAACTGGATGACGGCGTAGTCGAGATCGTGGTTGGAGTAGACGAACTGACCGATCTGTCCTGCGGCGCGATCCTTTTCGGCCCATACCCGGGACCCGGCGTCGCCGCAGTGCCCGGCGGTCAGGCCGACCAGCCGTCCGGCGCCGTCGTGACCGATGGTGGTCACCGTGCACTCGTACTGATCATCGATGATGATCCCGGAGCCGCCACCGATGACGGCGGGCGCGGCATCGGCGTGAGCAGCTCCGATTCCGAAGAGCGCGGTGCTCAGGGCGATGGCGAATGCGCCGGTCGCTCCGGCGAGTTTCTTGATCATGTCCCTCCAGACGTCGGAAGCCGCACGAATCTGAACCTGCGGTTACACATCCTGTCAGTATTCGAGCCCGGTTGCCTGTTGTACTGCCACATGTTGCCTAGCCGTGTCCTGCCGGGGTTCGTGGCCGATACCTAGTTGGATGTGGATTACGGAACAATACGCAATAGCTATCGAATTCCGATAAATTCGTTCCTACAAATTGTTACCCGGTCGATGTCCACATACATCGGTGGATAGTTCGAAACTAGAACAAGTTCTAGATCTCTGCCAGGTTTTTTGCCCCGTAAACCGACCCTGATGTGGCTGTTCACAGCAATACATCGAAAGTGATCCGTCTCTATGACCGGAACCACAATCGGTGGTGTGTTTTTCCTAACTCCGTAGTAGGGTGCGTCCAGCAACAGTCGCCGGAGACGGGTAACTCCGGCGTCGAGAGGGGTAGTCAGTGCAGTTGACCAAGAGCCCGGGGGACCAGGAAAGCCCACCGTCACCATCACGGATGAATGTGGCCGTGGATTGGGCCAAGGCGTACTGGCAGGATCATCCGAAACGGTCACTGGAAACCGGCGGCCGGATGATGTCGATGGGTGTCGCCGCGGTCGCCGAGCTTTTCATCGCGATCTTCCGCCGGCGCTTCCCCTACCGTGAGTTCATCCGGCAGTGCGCGTTCATGGCGAATGTTGCCGCGGCGCCCACCCTGCTGGTCGCCATTCCGATCGCCGTCATCGTCTCGATCCAGGTCGGATCGGTGGCCGGGCAGGTCGGCGCAACGTCCTTCATCGGCGCGGCCAACGGCCTGGGCATCATTCAGCAGGGCGCGCCGCTGGTCACCGCGCTCATGATCTCCGGCGCTGTCGGTTCCGCCATCTGTGCCGACCTCGGCTCCCGCACCATCCGCGAGGAGATCGACGCCATGAAGGTCATGGGCGTCGATCCCATGCGGCGGCTGGTCGCCCCGCGTCTCGGCGCGGCCATGCTGGTTTCGGTATTGCTGTGCGGTTTCGTGGTTTTCGTCGGCTTCCTGACCGGCTACATGTTCAACATCTTCGTCCAGAACGGCACCCCGGGCTCCTACATCAGTACGTTCTCGTCGTTCGCGATCACGGCGGATCTGGCTGTGGCCCTGCTGAAGTCGCTCATCTACGGCCTGTTCGCGGCCGTCATCGCCTGCGACTCGGGGCTCAACGCCAAGGGCGGTCCCGGTGGCGTGGCGAACGCGGTGAACACCGCCGTGGTCATGTCCGCGGTCATGCTCTTCGGCGTCAACCTGATGATGACGCAGCTGTACAACACCCTTTTCCCCCCGCAGGTGGTCTGAGTCGTGTCAGCTACGTACGTACCGCCGCTGCTGCGGCCGTTCCAGCGGATCAAGGGCGCGGCCAGTTCGCCGCGTGACTGGCTGGCGCGCATCGGCCACCAGGTGTTCTTCTTCCTGCGCTCGGTCGGCTCCATGCCGCTCGCGTTCAAGCAGTACCCCAAAGAGGTGTGGCGGCTGCTGTCCGACGTCACCTGGGGCAACGGCAATCTCATCGTTGGTGGCGGCACCATCGGCGTGGTGCTGATCCTGTCGGCGTTCGGCGGCATGACCGTCGCTATCCAGGGCTACACCTCGCTGAACCTGCTCGGCCTGAGCCCGCTCACCGGCGCCATCTCGGCCTTCGCCACCACGCGTGAGCTCGGGCCCATGCTGGCCACGGTCGCCTTCGCGGCGCAGGCGGGCTGCCGGTTCACCGCGCAGCTGGGCGCCATGCGGATCTCCGAGGAGATCGACGCGCTGGAATCGGTTGCCATCCGGCCGCTTCCGTATCTGGTCAGCACCCGCATGATCGCGGCCATGATCGCCATCGTGCCGCTGTACTGTGTGGCCCTGCCGCTGGCCTACATCTCCTGCTCGCTGACCGTGTCCCTGGTGGGCGGCACCGCGACAGGCACCTTCCAGCACTACTTCTATCAGTTCCTGGTGCCGCACGATGTGCTGTACTCACTGCTGAAGGCGATCCTCTTCGTCGCGATCACCACGTTCATCCAGTGCTACTACGGGTTTTTCGCCTCCGGCGGCCCGGAAGGCGTGGGTGTGGCGGCCGGTCGCGCGATCAAGCTGTGCATCATCGCGGTCGTCTTCGCCGACCTGTTCATGACGTTGGCGATCTGGGGCGTGAACCCCGGCATCCGGATCTCGGGATAGGGGGCGCACACGATGATCATCGATCCGAGCGGGCGCGGACCGACGATGCGGCAGCTGCTCATCGCCGGTGCCTGCGGCCTCACCGTCATCGCCGTCGTGCTGGGCTTCCTGTTCGCCCGGTACCGCGGATACTTCGTCGAAAAGGTCAATGTCACAGCGAATCTGACCACCACCGGTGACGGCCTGCCGGCCAATGCCGACGTGAAGTTCCGCGGCGTGCTGGTCGGCGCGGTCAAGGACGTGTCGGTCGCGGCCAAGGGGACGAAGCAGGAGGTGCACATCGAGATGAAGCCGGAGTACGCCGGCGGCGTCCCGGCCAATGTCACCGCGCGCGTCGTGCCCTCCAACCTGTTCGCCGTCACCTCGGTCGAACTCGTCTACAACGGACCGGATTCCACGCATCTGAAGGAGGGTTCGCAGATCGCGGAGGACACCTCCAAGGGCACCATCGCCCTGCAGGACACCCTCACCACGGTCCGTAATATTCTGAGCAAGATCGATCCGGTGCAGCTGGGCCGCGTGCTGGGCACGCTGTCCTACGCGCTGGACGGCAGCAGCCGCATGCCCGGCTCCACCATCGAGCGCGTCGACCGCTGGCTCGAGGGCGTGCGCGGGGCGGTGCCGAATGTCGGTGGCTTCCTCGACGACTTCTCCTCCTCCTTCCATGCGCTCAACCAGTCCGCGCCGGAACTGATGGGCGTGCTGTCGGATTCGGTGAAGACCGCGCAGACCATCTCCGACCGCCGGGCCGAGCTCACCGCGCTCATCTCCGGCAGCGAGAACACCATCGACAAGGTGAACGGTCTGTTCGCCCGCAACCCCAATGTCGGAAAGGATCTGACCACGGGGACCAGCGCCATGTTCGGCGCGCTGTCGGACAACCCGGACGCCATTCCGCAGGCCATCGCGAACCTGAACGATTCGGTGCGCAAGCTGAGTTCGACGTTCCACTGGGGTCCGCAGAACCAGATGATCTGGAACATGGGCATCACCTTCACGCCCTACAAGCCCTACACCCGCGACGACTGCCCACGCTACGGCGACCTGGCCGCTCCGAGCTGCGGCACCGCGCCCCTCACCTCGGATCCGGGCACGCTGCCGGAAGCCATGCGCCCCAGGGCCATCGACGCGGCCAAGGACCTGCCGGTCACCGCGCCGCCGCCGGGCTTCCCGCTGATCCCGGGTCTCACCACCACCGGCACCCCCACCGACGCGCCGAGCGACGGCGCCGCGAAGCCGGGCAACGACCCGCTCGCGGGCACGCCGCTGCAGGGGCTGTTCCCGAATCTGGCTCCGGCCGCTCCGGCTCCGGCCGCTCCGGCGAGCCAGCCGGGTTCGGTGCCCACCGGTGGGAACATCGCCCTGGCCGGTGACGACGCCATCACCGCCCTGCTGGGCCGGCGTCCGACCGCGGCCGAGTACCTGCTGTTGAGCCCGATCCTGAAGGGTGCGACCTTGCAACTGAGTCAGAGCGAGGCCGGCCGATGAGCGTTCGTAAGCCGCTGATCGGTTTCGGCATCTTCGCGATCGTGTCCATCCTGGTGACCGCCGTCATCTGGAATACGCTCGCGCGCACCGTGAAAGGCGATACCAACAGCTATACCGCGACCTTCAGCGATGTCCTGGGCCTGCGTGCGGGCGATGACGTCCGGATGGCCGGTGTGCGGGTCGGCAAGGTCGAGAAGATCGAGCTGGACAAGAAGAACCAGGCCGTGGTGACCTTCATCGTGCAGCGCGACCAGACGCTGTACGGGGACACCAAGGCGCTGGTCCGGTACCAGAACCTGATCGGGCAGCGGTATGTCGCGCTGAACCCGCCCGCCGCGGGCAAGCCGCACACCGGCGACCATGTCGTGCTGAAGAACAACGGCGTTATCCCGCTCGAGCGGACCGAGCCGTCGTTCGATATCTCGGCGCTGCTCAACGGTTTCCAGCCGCTGTTCCAGGTGCTGCAGCCCGAGCAGGTGAACAACCTGTCCAACACCTTCATCCAGGCGCTGCAGGGTGACAATGTGTCGCTGAGCGCGTTCATCACCCAGGCCGCTTCGGTGGCCACGGACTTCGAACGCCGAGACGGCATCCTCTCCGACGTGATCACCAACCTGTCCGGCGTGATGTCGGGGCTGGCCAAGCGGGGCGACGAGCTGGAGACGCTGGTCACCCAGACCCGCGCCCTGATCGGCGGCCTCTACGCGCAGGGCCAGTCGCTGCAGGCGTCGACGGTCCAGATCGCCGATGCCACAACGGCTCTGGTGGGGATGTTCGGTTCCATCCAGCCCAAGCTGGTGCTGGCGCAGAACGCCACCCACGATGCGCTGGCGATGCTGCTGTCCAATGGCGCCAAGCTCGACCAGGCGGCGGTGGACCTGCCCGGCATCCTCTCCAACGTCGGCAAGTTCACTCAGAACGGCGCCTACGCCAATGCCTATGTGTGCAGCTTGGACGTCTCGCTGTACGGCATCCTCTTCCCGCGCGGTCTGTTCTCGCAGATCGGCGGCAACTCCCACTCGGCGGTGTGCCGGCCATGATCTCGAAACTCAAGAACCGCTTCGGTACCAATCGCAATTTCTGGCTCGGCGTCCTCGGCGTGGCGGTCATCGTCGCGCTGCTGCTGGGCTCGACCCTCTACAAGACCGTGGGTGTCGGCACGCAGAGCGTCAAGGCCGAGTTCGTGCAGACCGCCGGCGTCAAGGTCGGTGACAAGGTGAATGTCTCCGGTGTCCCCGTCGGCACCATCTCGGGCGCCGAGCTCGAGGGTGACCACGTACTGCTCACTCTGAATGTCGACAAGGACGTGAAGCTGGGCCCGGATGCCAAGGCGTCGATCAAGATGGCGACCCTGCTGGGTGCACGCTACGTCGACCTGATGCCCGGTGACGGCTCCGGGTTGAAGGGCAACCGGATTCCCAAGTCCAACACCGTGGTTCCCTACAACCTGGCCGACGTGGTGCAGGAGGGCACGCCCAAGTTCGAGGAGCTCGACACGAAGAAGCTGGCGGATTCGCTGAATCTGATCAACCAGCAGATGGGCGACACCCCGCAGATGACGGTGCAGGCGCTCGATGCCATCGGCGCGCTGGCCAAGACCATGAACAACCGCAAGGATCAGGTCGACCAGCTGCTCAAGGATCTGGACAAGGTCACGAAGATCCTCGGTGACAACCGCAACAGCGTGCTGCTGGTCATCACCCAGGGCCAGGCCATCGCCGACCGGGTGATGCAGCGTCAAAACCTGTTGAAGACATTGCTGGACAACATCGCCACGCTCACCGGGCAGCTGCAGCAGATCGGCGCGGACAACGACAACAAGTTCGGCCCGACCCTGCAGCAGCTCAACACCATGGCCGACGGTCTGCAGAAGAACAAGGACAACCTGGATCGGCTGCTGTCGATCATGCCGCCGGCCATCCGGCAGTTCAACAATGCCTTCGGCAACGGCAACTACGGTGAGGTCGCGCTGCCGTGGCTGTTCCCGGACAACTGGTTGTGCTTCGCGCAGGTGAACGAGGGGTGCCACCAATGACATCGAGCTTCAAGGCAGCGACATCGACCGGCGCGGAACAGAGACAGCGCCTGCTCGGCCGAATCGCCAAGGCGGCCATGATCGGCGCCGCGGCGTGGGCCGTGGGCTCCTGCTCCATCGTGCCGCTCGGGGTGAAGGACGCCGCGGGGCAGACCCAGCACTTCACCGCGGACTTCCTCAATATCGCGGGCATGTTCGAGGGCAACCCGATCACCGTGCTCGGGCTCGAGGTGGGCCGGGTCGACAAGATCATTCCGAAGGGTCAGTACGTCGAGGTCCACATGACCGTGGACAAGGGCGTCAAGATCCCGAAGAACGTTCAGGCGGCACTGGTTTCGCCGTCCATCGTGACCGACCGGCACATCGAGCTCACCCCGCGCTACACCGGCGGTGACACCCTGGCCGACGGTTCGCACCTGACCACCCAGCAGACCAAGACCCCGGTCGAGCTGGACACCATGATCAAGACCATCGACAGCTTCGCCGCCGCGCTCAAGCCCGAGCCGGGGCAGGAAGGCATCGGCCCGCTCTCGGGTCGCGTGCTGTACCCGATGATGAACGGCAACGGCGAGAAGATGCGCGATGTGCTCAACGCGCTCTCCGGCGCACTGAAGACCGGCGTCGACAACAAGGACGCCATCTCCACCATCATCATCAAGCTCAACGAGCTGACCACCATGCTGGCCGAGAATGACGACTCGGTGCGCGGATTCAGCAACAAGATCACCCAGATGACCGGTCTGCTGGCCGATCAGGCCCCCGGTCTGCAGGGCACGCTGGATCAGCTGAATGCCTTCCTGGCCAACACCAGTGGTGCCTTCTCGCAGTACTCCGATCAGCTCAACGGCACCCTCACCGGGCTCACCAACGTCACCAACCAGCTGCGCGCCAATGCGGCCGGCGTGACCGAGGTGGTCGACGTGGCCCCGCTGCTCATGCAGAACCTGGACCGCTCGGTCAACCGGCAGGGCAACTTCATTCGCCTGCACGGCCTGATCGGAACCGCGCTCTCCGGTGAGATCGTGAGCCTGTTCTGTGAACGCATCCAGATGAGATCGGATGGCTGCCGCACCGGGAAAATGGAGGACTTCGGACCCGACTTCGGTCTGATGGCGGCGATGCTGGGGATGACCAAATGAGTAATCGCTTCTGGAAGGATCTGCGCGCGGGCCGCTCGGCTCGGCGGGCGGTCGTCGCCATCGCGGTCTCCGCGACGGCCGTCGTCGCCTCCGGCTGCGGCATCACGGTGGAGAGCCTGCCGCTGCCCAAACCCGGTCCGGGTGCGAACACCTACACCATTCACGCGACCTTCGACAATGCGCTGAACCTGCCCGACCAGGCCAAGGTCAAGGTCGGCGGCTCCGACGTCGGCGTGGTCACCAAGATCACGACCAAGGACTTCAAGGCCAATGTGGACCTGGCCATCCGCCAGGACATCGAGCTGCCGGCCGGCAGCACCGCGGAACTGCGCCAGGCCACCCCGCTCGGCGACGTCTTCGTGGCGGTGTCCATCCCCAAGGCGGAGCCCGGCATGCAGCTGCTGAAGAACGGTGACCGGCTCACCAACACCTCGGCCGGCGCGACCGTCGAAGAGCTGCTGATGTCGGTCTCGTTGCTGTTCAACGGCGGTGGCATCGCCAGCCTGTCCAAGCTGACCTCGGAGCTGGACTCGATCGTCGGCGGACGCGGCGACCAGGTGGGTCATGTCATCACTCAGTTGACCAGCGTGATGACCAGCCTCAACAACAACAGCTCGCGCGTCGACAATGTGCTGGCCGGATTCAGTGCGCTGGCCAACACCATCGAGGCCAACCACCAGCAGCTGGGCCAGGTGGCCGACAGCCTGCCGGGCATGATCGGCGCCATCGCCGAGAACAACCAGGCCCTCGGTGATCTGCTCACCAAGATCTCGACAACCAGTGCGGCACTGGGCGATTACGCCAACACCACCTCGGACTCGCTCAGCAGCCTGCTCGACAATGTGAACCAGCTGATGAGCGCGCTGTCGCGGACCGATCAGACCCTCGGTCCCGCCCTGGACGCCCTGCACGACATCCGGCCCAAGGCCGACGCCTCGTTCAAGGGCGACACCCTGGCCGTGGCCGCGACCCTTTCCATGCTCGACATCGGCCTGCTCACCGATCCGGCCAACAGCAAATTCCCGGACCTCAAGGACCTCAACGACTTCGGGGGCAGCCTGATCCAGGTGCTGCAGATCATCTACGGCCGGATCAACGGGGGACACCGATGAATTGGGTATCGCGACACAAGAACCTGGTGTCCAATTCCGCGCTGGTGCTGATCCTGCTGGTGGGCGCGTCCTACCTGCTGATCAGCGTGATGCGGGTGAATCCGCTGCGCGAAACCTACACGGTGACGGTCAATCTGGACCGATCCGGCGGGCTGCAGAGCGGCAATGACGTGACCCTGCGCGGCTACCGTGTCGGCAAGGTCCTGGATATCACGCTCATCGACAACGGCGCGGCCATCGCGGCCACCGCCGAGATCGACAAGAAGTACTCGATCCCGGCCGACACCCAGGTGTCGGTGGGCGCGCTGTCGGGCGCCGGCGAGCAGTACATCGACTTCCGCCCGAACACCGATCAGGGCCCGTTCCTGCGCAGCGGTTCGGTGATCCAGTTCGACGCCAACAAGGTCAAGACCCCCACCCCCGTGTGGTCTGTGCTCGACAATGCCAGCGCGCTCATCGCCCAGGTGGATCCGGACAAATTCAGCGTCATCCTGGCCGAGCTGGACACCGCCCTCTCCGGCGGCCCGGACCAGCTGCGCTCGCTCGTCGACGGCATCAGCCTGGCCACCAACGGCCTGGACAACCTGCTCCCCCAGACCACCAACCTGATCAAGAACCTCCAGGTCATTTCCGGTACTACGTCGCTGGCGCAGCCGGATCTGGGTACGCTGACCCGTAATTCGAGTGTGTTGTTCAATCAGTTCAACGACGCGAATGCCGAACTCCAGAAGATCCTGGAGCAGGCGCCCGGCCAGATGCAGGCCCTCGGCGCGGTGCTGGACAAGACCGCCGACCCGATGACCAGCCTGGCCACCAACTTCGCGGCCATCACCAAGGCCGCGCAGCTGCGCACCCCGGCGCTGCGGGCACTGTTCCCGTCGCTGGTGGTCGGCACCTCCGCCATGGGCGTGCCGGCGCACGACGGTGAGTTCTACACCATCGTCGACATCTGGCCGCGGTCCTTCTGCGACTACGTCACCAAGAAGGTGAACCCCGCCGTAGCGACCGAGAACACCTTCCCGAAATGGGCGAGCTACTGCCAGAACCCACCCCAGGACCAGCAGATTCGCGGCTCGGGCAACGCACCGCGACCGGACGTGCCCAACAATGGCGCGCTCCCGCCCGCGGGATCGGATCCGAACGAGCGGACTCTGCCGCCGGTCAAGTGAGTGCCGCCCGCCGCTCTCAGGAGCAGCGGGCATACTCGCTGACGAAACCTAGACGGTGCGTCCGCAGCGCACCGGGAAAGTGATCGAATAGATGTCGGACGACGCTGCCCAGGACAAGACAACCGAAGACGATTCCATCGCCGAGGCCGATGCCCAGAGCAGCGCCGAACAGGGCGCCGAGAAGCCGGAGCTGACGAAGGACGCCGAGGCGGCCCAGCCCGAGCCGGAAGCGAAGGCCGAGCCGGAAGCGAAGGCGGCCGAGTCCGAAGCGGATTCGGCCGCACCGGCCGCCAAGCCGGAACCGGCGGCCGCCGCGCCGAAGGCGAAGTCCGAGTCCGCGCTGGCCTCCAAGGTCGCGGTGCCGATGGTCGCGCTCATCGCGCTCGGCGTGCTGCTGGTCGCCTCGCTCGCGGGTCTGGGCGCGTTCTGGTGGCAATCGCACACCAAGAGCAACGAACTCGCCGACCGCGACTCCGCCGCCAAGGCCGCCTGCGATTTCGCGCGCGCGGTCTCGGTCTACGACCAGTCCTCGTGGAACGATTTCGGCCCGCGCGTGCAGGCGCTCATCACCGGTGAGTTCAAGCAGATGTTCGACCCGATGGCCGGTGACGTGAAGGACATCCTGTCCAGCGCGCATGCCAAGTCCTCGCTGAACGTGCTGCGCTGTGGCTGGGAGTCCGGCGATGCCGACAAGGCCTCGGTCCTGGTGAGCCTGACCCAGACCTCCACCAACGACTTCCACGCCAAGCCGATCGTGCTCACCATCCCGACCTATGTCGAGATGGAGAAGCACGACGGCAAGTGGCTGGTGTCGAAGTTCCAGCCGGTCTACGCCGGTGACGAGAACCCGCTGTTCCCGGGCGGAACCGGCGGCAGCGACCAGCAGGGCGCCCAGCCCTCGGGTCAGCCCGCCCCGTCCGGCCAGCCCGCGCCCGCCACCACCGCGGCGCCCAAGCCGGCTAACTGATCGGGATATCCCGAGCACGAAAAAGGGCCCGCCTCCGGTATTCCGGGAGGCGGGCCCTTTTCATGTCTTCGCAGGTGAGAGGGTCCGAGCGGGGGGTGTTCAGAACAATGTGAGTGCCTCGGCGGCAGCCGCTTTGGCGGCCGTCGCCCGGCGGCGCGGGGTCGCCGCCGCGGAATGCGTGGTGGCGCCGACCTTCTCGGCCTGTTCCGGCTCGGCTCGTTCCAACCCGGCGGGTGTGGTCACCGGGAGCGGCTCGGTCTTGGGCTCCACGATCGGGATCGGCGCAGTGGGCGGGTCGAAGGGCACCGGTTCGTCGCCGTCGGGATCGGTGGCGACACCGGTGGCGGCCACCTTCCGCGCGGCCTGGCCGGCCAGCGCGTCCGCCTGCTCGTTGAAGTAGTTGCCGACGTGCCCGCGCACCCAGCGGAACCGGACCGGTCCGGGCCGGGTGGCGATGGCGCGGTCGATCTGCTGGATCAACTCGAGATTCTTGACCGCGCCGCCGGTGGAGGTCTTCCAGCCATTGGTGCGCCAGCCATGGATCCACTCGGAGGCGCACTTGATGGCATAGAGCGAATCGCTCTCGATGAGCAGGGGTTCGGCGTCCGGATGGGCCCGGACGGCCTCGAGGAGGGCGCGTAGCTCCGCGATTTGATTGGTGCCCGAGGGCGCACCACCGCTGGCCGAGCCGCCCGCATGATTGACCCAGGCCCAGCCGATCGCGCCGCCCGGGTTGCGCAGGCATGATCCGTCGGTGCTCACGATGATCATGCGGCCTACCCTACGCGATCCGGCCGACAAGATCCGTGCCGTGGAATTCCTCTATCTCCCTACGCAATTGCGATTCGGTCCGGCGGACGGTGGCCTGCACCATCGCGGCCAGCATCTTCGACAGCAACTTGCCGGTGAGACCGCGCGGGGCCCAGTACTCGGTTTCCGAGGTCAGCACCGCGCGGCCGTACCCGAGGGGGTCGAAACGCAGGGTGATGACACAGAAGTTGGAGCACGCCGACGCCGGCTTCCCCTTCCGGCGTCGGCGGAGCGTGTACTCGATGACCGCGTTGCGGCGGTAGTCGGTGATCTCACACTCGATCGTGGGATGCCACAGGCCGACTCGGAGGGTTGCGGCGAAGACGGCTCCGGCACCATGATCGGAATCCCCGATCGGTTCGAGGGCGACCACGCCGAAGGCCCAGTCCGGCACGAACTGATGGTTGTCCGTGTATGTGAACGCGACTTCCACCGGTGCGCCGACATCACTCGCGTACTTGAAATGGCCCATAGGCTGCTCCCTGTCCCACGGCTGCCTTAAAAGTACTACAGCAATCCTATTTATTGAGCGAACTCGTCCAATCGGTCCGTTATGTACTCGGCGATGGGCAGGGCGGAGGTGGCCGCCGGGGAGGGAGCATTGAGCACGTGAACCGATCGCGGCGTGTGCTCGAGCAGGAAATCGTGGGCCAGCGCGCCGTCGCGCAGTACCGCCTGGGCGCGGATGCCCGCCTCTCGTGGCAATAGATCGGCGACGGTCAGCTCGGGGCAGTAGCGACGGCATTCGGCCAGGTAGCCGTGTTTGAACAGGGAGTTGCGCATTTCCCGCAGCCCGGTCCGGACATTGGCGGCGGCCACCCGGTGAAAACCGCGATAGCCCAGGATCTCCCGGGCGTCGCGGAGGTTCACGCTGCCCTTGGGGTAGCCCTCGCGAGCCAGGCCCAGCACCGCATTGGGCCCGACGGTCAGCGCACCGTCGATGGTCGGGCTGAGATGGACGCCCAGGAATGGCAGTTCGGGATCGGGAATCGGATAGATCAGGGTGCTCACCAGATCGTTGCGCTCGGGCGGCAGCTGGTAGTACTCGCCGCGGAAGGGCACGATGCGCAGATCGATGTCCAGGCCCGCCAGCCGGGCCATCCGGTCCGCCTGCAGGCCCGCGCACACCACCAGCCGCCGGGCCTGCCAGGTGCCGACCGGGCCGGAAACGGTTACCGCTGAGTCGGTTTCGGTGATGGCGGTGACCTCCGCGCCGAGCACGATCTCACCACCGGCCGTGCGCACCTCCTGCGCCAGCGCACGGGTCACCCGGCCGTAGTCGATGATGCCGGTGCTCGCGACGAACAGCGCCCCGACCCCGGTGATGCGCGGCTCCCGCCGCACCAGCTCGGCGGCGTCGAGCAGTTCCACCTCGACGCCATTGGCGACGGACCGCTCGTAGAGCGCGAGCATGCGCGCGTGCTCGGCGGCATCGGTGGCCACCAGCAGTTTTCCGCAGACCCGGAACGGAATGTCGTGCGCCGCGGCGAATTCCTTGGTGAGCTGCGCGCCGCGTACGCACAGCCGCGCCTTCAGGCTGCCGGGCTCGTAGTAGATGCCCGAGTGGATGACCCCGCTGTTGTGCCCGGTCTGGTGCAGGCCCAGCTGCCCGGCCTTCTCCAGCAGCAGCAGACTCGCCCCCGGATGGCGCTCGAGCATGCGATGCGCGGTCGCCACCCCGACGATGCCGCCGCCGATCACGCAGTAGTCGTACACACCGGAAGTCTCACACAGCGACGGTGGCCGAGTCTTCCCCTGCCGTGCGGCCGTCCGTCTCGTGCGTGTCTGTCGTGTCGGGCGCGGGAGTGTCGGCCGGGACCGGATGGCGGGCGATCTGCAGGTCGTAGTTGCCGATCGCGGGGTCCGACAGGGTCAGCGTCACATCGCCGCGGCTGTCCACATCGGTGCGCAGCCGGGTGGTGGCGTTCGGATCGCCGCTGATGCCCAGCTGGTGCCCCAGCGGCGTGTTCCTCAGGATATCGGCGAACGTGGCGAAGACATTGGTGTCGACGGTGAGCGTCGCCGTGTGCTGGGCCGCGGCCACCTGCGCGCCCACGTAGGCGGTGCCGAGCCGGAACTGACCACCCAGCGGGCGGGGCGCCTCGGACGCGGTGGCGGCGCCGGTGCCCGGGGTGCGGGCCGGAATCACCTGCACGAACGCGGGTTCCATGCCTCGGTTGGTGAAAAGCGAAGTCAGGGATACCTTCTCGGCGATCGGCTCGGCGGACTGGACGCCCGGCTGATCGGCTCCGCGCGGACCGAGCTCGATGAGCGCCGGATGGTTGCCCGGCGCGCCCGTGGCGAGCCTGCCCGGCTGCTGGGCCATTTCATTGGCGATGTACGAACCGGCGGCGACGGTCAGCCCGATGCTGGCCATGCTGGCGGTGACAATGGCGCTGTAGCGGAACACCTGGGCCGTACGCCGGGTCGACCGGGCGGCCTGTGTCGCGAGTTCGTGCGACATGACTGGTGCGTCCTTTCCCTCTCCCCTGGCCCCCTGCGCCCGTCCGTCCCCTTGTGTATGGACGGCGCGACGACCCGCACCATTGAAAGTCGTACGCGCGTCCAGGTTACGGTGGCGGCGGGTAGCACACGCTCCCGGTGAGACCAGTATCACATCGGGGAAAGGTTGGGCATCAACAGGTTTTCCGCGCTGAAAGACTGGGTAAAAACCTGGTAGCGGCGAGCGCCAACTCGACTGCCATCGAAGAGACCTCCGGCCAATGGCGTCCGGTCGGCACCAGGCACGGCGCACCCAGGCTGGCGCTCGCTCGCTCCTCCTCGGGGAGCAGTGGTGATCCCAAGGGGCAAACCCTTGGAAGCCCGTTCCGCCGAGAACGAAGCCCCTGTGGGAATTGGGGATTTCTGGTCGGAGGCCGGGATAGGCGGCGGGTCAGTCGAACTGACCCGCCGTTCGGCCGCTTCCGGGGGGACCGGCGAAAGCCTGTGCCAGGCCCAGCCATTCACGGGCGTCGGCGCCGATCACGTCCAGACCGAGATCGTCGAGATGCCGCCGCTGGGTGACCAGCTGGCAGAAGTCCAGGGCGGGACCGCTGACTCGCTGCGCGGCCTCGGCCGGGCCCCAGGTCCAGGTGCTGCCGTCGGGCGCGGTCAGTTCGATCCGGAATTCCTCGCCGGGCGCGGTCTTGCCATGCGTCAGGTAGGCGAAGTTGCGGGTCCGCACGCCGATGTGCGCGATATGCCGCAGGCGTGCCGTGGGTTCGCGGGTGACGCCGAGCGTGTCGGCCACGTCGTGCCCGTGCGCCCAGGTCTCCATCAGGCGGGCGGTGACCATGGAGGCCGGGCTCATGGGCGGCCCGAACCACGGCAGCTTGGTGCCCGCCGGAACCGTGCGCAGCGCCTCGACCAGGGCCGCGCGATCCTGCCGCCAGGTCGCGAGCAGTTGTGGCGCAGGGGTTTTCGCGCCCTCCTCGGCGGCCTCGTCGACGAAGGTGAGCGCCTTGGGCAGCGCCGCCTGCACCAGCTTGTCGAACTCGACCGGGTCGGTCGCGGACACCGTGGCGACCTGATCGGTCCAGTTCAGGTGGGCGATCTGATGGGCGATGGTCCAGCCGGCGGCGGGGGTGTCGCGCTGCCAGCCGTCCGGATCCAGGTCCGCGATCAGCCTATCGAGATCGGCGCATTCGGCGGTGAAGTCGGCGAGCAATGCCTCGAGGTCGGCCACCGGGCCAGCATCGCAGCCCCGCGCGAAAAATGCAAGCATGCGTGCTTGATTTTTGGCGGTCCCCGTTCCTGCCTGAAAAAGTGCCTTCTACCAGCCGAAAAGGATCAGATGCACGGCCCCGACCACCAGGCCCAGCACCGCGCCGTGCAGGTACAGCAGCCACGCGTCCTGCTCGACCGAGGCGTAGAACATCTCCATGAACTCGCCGGGCGTGAGCTGCTGCAGCTTGCGGGCCGCGAACTCGTCGATCTTCTTGGCCTGGGCGGCCGCGAATTCCGGATCGTCGGCCAGGCTCGGGGCCAGGCCCACCGCGGCGGAGGTCGCGCCGACCGTCAGATTGTCGAACTGCCGCTTGCCGAAGACCGTCCGCACCACCGAGTGGGTGGGCCCGAGCTGGCGGTGGATCTCCTGCGAGATGAGCCGTTCCAGCAGCTGCCGGGTCTTGTCGCCGTTCGGGCCGTCGAGCAGTTCGCGAGCCAGGTTGGGCAGCGTCAGCACCTGGTAGGCGAGGATATTGGCGAGATCGGCCGCGGCCTCGGGCTGTCGCTTGGCCAGCAGCGCCTGCTTCCACAGGTACCTGTAGCGCGGCTGCGGGTCGCCCGGTTCGAACACCATCTTGATGGCGATGACATTGACGGCCACACCGATGGCCGCGGTCGCGGCCAGGATGATCAACCACGGCGGAATCCAGCCCAGCACCGGAATGCTCTGGTGCACATGCATGTACAGCGCCAGCAGCAGACCGAAGGGCGCGCCCAGCAGGCCGATGCGGACCATGAACTTCAGTTCCGGCGCGGCGATGGTGGTGGTCAGGTCCTTGAGGATCTCCGGGTTGTCCCGCAGATACCGGATGACGAAGTCCTTGATGTCGATGAGCTGGTCGACATTGTCGCCGAGCTGTTCGAAGGCGCGCCGGGCCAGCGTCGGCAGTTCGCGTTCGATGCGCTGGTAGAGCACATTGCGCACCGACTTGGGCACCGCGCCCCACAGGTCCGGGTTCTCCTTGCTCATGATCTCGTCGACCATCTCCGGTACCTGTTTGCGGCCCACCTCGGCGATGTGGTCGGCGATGCCCTCGAGGTCGAGTTCGCGAATGAAGTCCTTGGGACTGCCGATTCGCATGATGGCCACGTCCACGCAGATGCTGGCCATCTTCTCGGCGCGCGCCGGGATGAAACCCTGGAAGCCGAGCCGCTTTCCGTCGCCGGAGAAGGTGGGCAGCACCTGCACGCGGCGTGGAAGGTAGGGGTAGAGGATCTCCAGGCCGGGCACTCGGAAGCCCTGGAAGTAGACCGGCCAGAACAACATCAGCACGCCGGTCCAGTTGGTCAGCCAGCCGGCGATGGCGCTGAAGATCGGGAAGCTGATCAGATCGACGACGAGTTTGGGCTGGCCGGTCAGCTGTTCCCAGTCGAGGAACAGACCCGAGGCCAGTGTCGTCATAGCAGCGTCCCCCTGTGGCCTAGCTGATGGTGAGAAAACGGACTCCCAACACTCTCATCGGTCCGAGGCGCTGTCAAAAGGTCCTGGCCTGGAAGAACGCGTCGTGTCGTGGGGCTGTCGGCAAGGTCATGTCGACGTGGTCTGCGGCGGATTCCGGAAGTGGGAATACTGGTCAATCGACCAGCAGATACAGGCAGGAGATCACCATGTCCGTCGACCGTCGTGGGTTCTTGGCCGGGACGGCCGCCACTGCCGCCGGCGTCGCCGCGCTCGCGGCCACCGGTGCGCCCGCCCGCGCCGAGAATGCCCCGGCCACCGGCAAATTCCCGCTCCCAGAGGCCGACCGCCTGCGTATTCTCGTCACCGGCGACGCGGGCACCGGCGCGCGGCCGCAGTGGCAGGTCGCCGACGCCATGCGGGAACTGCATGCGCGCGAGCCGTTCTCCCTCGCCCTCGGCCTCGGCGACAATGTCTACGAGCAGGGCCCATGGTCCGATGACGACGCCCAGTTCGCCGCCAAGTTCGAGGACCCCAACCACGACCTCGACTTCCCATGGCTCATGGTGCAGGGCAATCACGACAACTCCTCGATCCTGCCCGGCGACGGCGGCTGGCTGCTGCGTGGCGATCACGAGGTGGCCTATCACGCGCGCTCGGCTCGCTGGTTCATGCCCTCCCGCTATTACTCGGTGCGGATTCCGCAGGAGCAGCCGGTCGTCGAATTCTTCGTGCTGGACCTCAATCCCATCGCCGCCTACCTGCCACCGCTCTTCCAGCCCTACTGGGCGGCCGACGGCCAGTTCATGACCGAGCAGGCCGCCTGGCTGGACCGGGCCATCGACGAGTCGCCGGCGAAGTGGAAGATCGCCTGCACCCACCACCCGTACCTCAACAACGGGCCGCACGGAAACGCCGGGGAATACGAGGGATTGAGCATCGAGCCGATCGACGGCCGCTATGTGAGGGACTTCTTCGAGGCGCACGTGCTGGGCCGGTGCCAGTTCCTGCTGTCGGGTCACGACCACTCGCTGCAGGTGCTGGAACCCAATGCGGCTGCCAAGGGCACCCGGCAGATCATCTCCGGTGCGGCCGCGAAATCGGTGCACGGCGAACCGTCCACGGGCGGCGAGCACACCGCCAACGGCGCGCTGTACGAGAACTACACCGACCTCGGCTTCATGGTCCTGGACCTGACCCCCACGTCCGCCGACCTGGGGGTCTACACGGTCGATCTCTCGAACGGCCGGTCCGCCAACGTCTTCCAGCGTCGGCTCGCGTAAGCGAACCGTGCCGGGTGTGTGAGCGGCCTAGGGCTTCAGGACGATCCGAATCGGGTTGCCTTCCTTGGATTCCAGGGAGTGCACGGCCTTGGCGGCATCGGCCAGCGGGACCACGGCACTCACGGAGCGGGAGAAGTCGACCCGGTGCAGCCCTTGCAGTTTCACCAGCTGGGTGACGTGCTCGGGCATGGACCCGTAGTGCCCGCGCACCTGCTGCTGGAAGAAGCTGAACGCGGTACCGCCGGTGATGGTGATCGGCTTGTCGGTGAGGCCGACCAGCACCAGGCGGCCCTGCGGCGCCAGGCAGACCACCGCCTGCTCGCGCACCGGCGCCACGCCCGCGAAGTCGAAGGCGGCGTTCAGTCCGGTGCCGGTGGCCTCGAACACCTTGCGCCGCAGGTCCGGATCGGCCGGATCGAAGGCCAGATCCGCCCCGAAGGACAGCGCCCGCTCCCGGGCGGCGGGCAGCGGATCCACCGCGATGATCGGCGCGGCGCCGACCATGCGCAGCAGCTGCACCCCGTGCGCGCCCAGCCCGCCGACACCCCAGACGCCCACGGCCTCACCGGGTTTCACCTCGGCGGTGGCGGTGATGGCCGCCCACGGCGTGGACACCGCGTCGGGAATGAAACAGGCCTGCTCGAACGGCAGCTCGTCCGGAATCGGCACCAGGGTGTCGACCCGCGCCAGGGTGTATTCGGCCCAGCCGCCGTCGTAGTCCACGCCGCGGGTGAAGGTGGCCCCGTTGCGGAGCTCCCCGGCCTGCAGCAATACGCGATCCCCGACCTTCGCGGTGGTCACTCCCGGCCCGAGCGTGTGCACGGTCCCCGCGACCTCGTGCCCGAGCGTCACCGCATCGTCGCGCAGGAACAGGGGCGTCAGCGTGCCGTCGATGAGGTGTACGTCGGAGAGGCACACTCCCGCGGCCTCCACCTTGACCAGCACATGGTCCGGGCCCGGCTCCGGAATCGGCACCTCCTCGAGCTCCAGTCGGCGGTTCGGCCCCAGGTGTAGTCGTGCGGCCAGCATGGTCATCGATGACTCCTCGCGGTATCCGATTCGGGCGGCCCCTCCCCGGCGCCATGGTAGGCCGCACCCGCGCCTACCCGGGTGTTTTGCCCCGAACCGCCGAGTCGGTGTGGTGCTCAGTGCACGCTGTCGGCGGGCAGGTGGGCGGTGAGGAATTCGGTGATGATGGCGGTGACGTCGGGGGCGCGTTCGAGCATGGGGACGTGGCCGCAGCCGTCGAGGTATTCGGCGCGGTCGGGGCGCAGCCGCGCGGTGACACCGCGCCCGGCCGCCGCTGACAGCACACGGTTCTGGTTGCCCCAGATGACGCAGATCGGTGGCAAGCCGTCGCGATCGGGCCAATCGTCGAGTGCCGCAAAGGAGGACAGGTCGCGGACCAGGTAGATCAGTGCCCGCGCCGGGAAGCCGGACGACAGGGGCGCCACATACGGGCATTCGCGGTAGGCGCGCCGGGTGGTGAACCAGGATCGGGCGGTGCGGCGGGCGACCCAGCGCGGGGTGTGCCAGTGGCTCAGCTTGCGGGCCGTGTCGTCCGGCAGAGCTCGGACCAGGCGTGCGGCCTGCCGCCAATCACCGTGCATGGCAGTGGATTCGGTGAGCGGGTTGATCGCCACCACTGCCCGGATCAGCTCGGGATGACGCCGGGCGAGCGTCAGGCCGACGGCCGAACCGACGCAGTTGCCGACCAGTCCGACCTCGGTGAGCTCGTGGTGTTCGATGAACGCGCGGATCAGCTCGGTGTAGCGCTCGAGCGTGTACCCGTCGGCGGGCCGGGAGGAGGCGCCGTAGCCGGGCAGATCGACCGCGTAGACCCGGTATGCACGGGACAGCGCCGCGATCTGGGGCGTCCAGATGAGATGGGAGGACCCCGCGCTGTGCAGCATCAGCACCGGCGGACCGGACTCCCCCTGCCGCACATACGCCATCCGGGTGCCGTCGAATGTGAAGTCTTCCATGACACTCCAACACCTTCGTTGCCAGTGTTGGATTCATGGTCCCGCAAACCGGTTCAGTGCGAGCCGATTTCGGTGAGCCCGCGGTCGAGGAAGCGGATCATCCACTCGAAACTGTCCTCGGAGTCATTGCTCCACTGGAAGCCGTCGGACGCCTGCAGGGTGGCGAAGCCGTGGAAGAGGCAGCGCAGCGTGCGCTGGGCGTGCACCATCTCCTGTTCGCCGACCCCGTAGCCGCGCAGCACCGCCGCCATGGATTCCAGCACCCGTGAACCCGACTGCAGCAGTGGATCTTCCGGCCCTTTGAAAGTGGCGCCGACGGTCGCGGTGTACCGGCCCGGATGCTCGACCACATAGTCGCGGAACGCATTCGCGAAGGCGGCCAGGGCCGCACTGCCGGAGAGCCCGTGCATGGCGTCGCGGACCCGCTGGTCGACTTCGGCCATGGCGAGTGCGGCGATGCCGTGCTGCAGGTCGGCCAGGCTCTCGATGTGCTTGTACAGCGAGGGGGTTCGCACCCCGAGCCGCTGCGCGAGGGCCCCGAGTGCCAGATTGCCGAAGCCGACCTCGTCGGCGAGGGCGGCACCCGCGGCGACGACGTCGGTCCGGCTCAAGCCCACCCTAGGCATGATGTTCCTTCAGGAACGGCAGGATCAGCTCGGCCACCCGGTCGGCGGCCTCGAACTGCGGGTAGTGGCCGGTACCCTCGACCAGGCCCAGGCTGCCCAGTCCGGCCGGCAGGGCGGCGACGATGCGCTGGCCTTCGGCCTCGGGGCTCGGGAAGTCCGGGTCGGCGGTGCCCATGATGATGAGCGCGGGCTGGGTCACGTTGGGCACCTGGGCTTCCGCGTCCGCGGGGGTCGACTGCCCGGTCTTCATGAATTCGGCGAACCGGCCCGGCTCGCGCAGCTTGGCCGCGACCTCGGCGAGGTACTCGTCGAGATCGGCGGGCTTGGTCGGGATGGCCACCTTCAGGTACTTCAGCCACTGGCCGAGGCTCTTGAACATCATGGTGCCCATCAGCGGGATCATGCCGCTGCGGTGGCGGGAGTTGGTGAAAAGCGCTGCGACGTCGGCCTTCTGGGTCAGCGTGAACGGGTTGATCTCGACAATGGCCCGCACCAGGTCCGGCCGCTGCGCTGCCGCGATGGTGGCCGACCCGCCCGAGAGCGAGTGGCCCACCACGATGGCCGGTCCGCCGCCCAGCTTCTCGATGACCGCCAGCAGATCATTGGCGACATCGGTGCGGCTGATGGCCTCCTTGCCGGTGACCGATGCCCAGCCCATGCTCGACTCGCCGTGGCCGCGCATATCGGTGTTGACGACCCGGTACCCGGCCGCCGCCAGCAGCGGCACCAGGTGCCGATAGGCGTTGCGATCGACCCCCATGCCGTGCGACAGCACGACCAGCGGACCCTCACCCATCTCGTCGTAAGCGATCCGGCCACCGTCGATGTCCACGTACTGCGTCATGGTCTTTCACTCTCTGGGAGTAGCTAACTGCGATAGCTATAAAGCTAATCACTTTAGCCTGATCCGTCAACCGCTATCCGGAAAATAGGTCCGACCGGCGTCGCGCACCGGGTGCTAGCGTTCGGCGGAGGTCCGCAGGTTGGCCAGCCAGGCCTCCAGTCCGGCGCCCAGGAACTGGGTCGAGGTCGGCACGTCCGTCTCGACCTGGGCCCCGTTCCAGTTCTCCTCGGTGCGTACCAGCACGCCGCCGTCGACCGGGGTGAAGGTCCAGACGTGAATGCCGCCGTCGATGCCCATCCCGTCACCGACCGCCGGCCCGCTCCAGCGGATGCACCGGCCGGCCTGCATCTGCTGGACCGTTGAGGTGATGGTCAGTGTGGTCGCGGGGGTGGTGGCGGTGGCGGGAGCCGGTGTGGTCCAACGGAATTGCGAACCCGGCTGCATCGGTCCCGAATCCAGGCGCTGCATGCTGGTCACGGGCTGCTGCCAGGACGGCCACCCCTCGACGTCGGTCTCCAGATTCCAGATGGTGTCCAGTGGCGCTTCGATGAGCGCCTCGGTCCGGTAGTGGATCGGCGCGGCGGTATCGATGCCCTGCCCCGCGCAGGTCAGGGGCGATGGATCCGCCGAAGGGCCATCCGCGAGCGCGGGCGCCGCTGTGGCGCAACCGATTCCGGCGGTGAGGGCGATCCCGAGCAGGGCGGATTTGCGGCTGACGTTCATGGTTCTGCTCCTCTGCGTCTCCGCGGCTGTTAGTTCCTATCGCGTTAGTTAGAGGTTATAACTGCTCCTGGTAATAGGCAAGCACGAAAGTGATAACCTCTAACTCACTGGAGAATCGCAGCTGGAGAGGGGTGCTCCATGACGGAGGCCGAGGCGAAGAGCCCGCGTGAGCGCTATCGCGAGCAGATGCGGGCCGAGATCAAAGAGTGCGCCTGGCAACAGATCGCCACCGCGGGCGCGTCCGCGCTCTCGCTCAACGCGATCGCGAAGCAGGTCGGCATGAGCGGCCCCGCCCTCTACCGCTACTTCGCCAGTCGCGACGAGTTGATCACCGCACTGGTCCGGGACGGCTACCGAAGCCTCGCCGACACTCTCGGGGCCGTGCGCGACTCCGGTGTGACCGGACTCGCACGCGCCATCCGAGAGTGGGCTCTGGCCGATCCCCAGCGATACTTCCTCATCTACGGCACCCCCGTCCCCGGCTACCACGCCCCCGCGGACACCACCGAAATCTCCGACGAGATCATGACCCTGCTGGTCGAGGCCTTCTCCGCACTGCCCCAAGCCAATTCGACGACACCTCTCGCCGTCGATCTCCCCCCTGCCGCCCGCCGCGCCCTGTCCTTCTGGACCCGCCTGCACGGCGTCCTCTCCCTCGAACTCGCCGGCCACTTCAATGGCATGGATTTCGACCCCGCCCAACTGTTCACCGCCGAGCTCGACTCCCTGATAGCGCGCTGACCAGCTCATATGCCTCTGTTCCCGATTTCGATTCGCGACCCGAGGCATGTTCGCCCCCGGCGAACATCGGTCCGGAACAATCGGTATACCCCCCGGGTTGAGTAGGTAACGCTCAACCTTGGAAGGGGTCGAAGACGTGACTACACCAACGAACCTGCCGGTCCTGTTCCTGACCGATCCGATCGTGCTCCCCGGCATGGTCGTGCCGATCGAGCTGGACGAGTCGTCGCAGGCCGCCATCGATGCCGCCCGCGCGGGCAAGGTCAACCAGGTGCTGGTCGCGCCGCGCCTCGATGAGGGGTATGCCACCTACGGCGTCGTGGCCACCATCGAACAGGTCGGCCGGATGCGCGGCGGCGCTCCTGCGGCGGTGCTGAAGGCGGAGAGCCGGGCCAAGATCGGCCACGGCGTGACCGGACCGGGCGCGGCGCTCTGGGTCGAGGCCGAACCGGTCGAGATTCCGGCGACCGACGGACGCACCAAAGAGCTTGCGGCCGAATACAAGAAGCTGGTCGTGTCGGTCCTGCAGCGCCGTGAGGCCTGGCAGGTCATCGACGCGGTCAACCAGATGAACGATCCGTCCACCCTGGCCGACGCGGCCGGCTGGGCGTCGTATCTGAGCAATGAGCAGAAGCGCGAGATCCTGGACACCCCGGATACCACCGCGCGGCTGCGCAAGCTGATCGAGTGGACCACTCAGCACATCGCCGAGACCGAGATCACCGAGAAGATCAGCGAGGATGTCCGCGAGGGCATGGAGAAGCAGCAGCGGGAGTTCCTGCTGCGCCAGCAGCTCAACGCGATTCGCAAGGAGCTGGGCGAGGACGAGCCGGACGGCGCGGAGGACTACCGCACCCGCGTCGAGAACGCCGACCTGCCCGCGGATGTGAAGGAAGCCGCCCTCCGCGAGGTGGGGCGTCTCGAGCGTTCCAGCGATCAGAGCCCGGAGACGGGCTGGATCCGCACCTGGCTGGACACCGTCCTGGAACTGCCGTGGAGCGTGAAAACCACCGACTCCACCGATGTTTCGGCCGCTCGCGCGGTGCTGGACGCCGACCACCACGGCCTGGACGAGGTCAAGGACCGCATGGTCGAGTACCTGGCCGTCCGCTCCCGGCGGGCCGCGCGCGGCCTGGAGGTCGTCGGTGGTCGCGGTTCCGGCGCGGTGCTGGTGCTGGTGGGTCCGCCCGGCGTCGGCAAGACCTCGCTGGGTGAATCGGTGGCACGGGCCCTGGGCCGCAAGTTCGTTCGCGTCGCCCTGGGCGGCGTGCGCGACGAGGCCGAGATCCGCGGTCACCGGCGCACCTACGTGGGCGCGCTGCCCGGCCGCATCGTGCGCGCCATGAAGGAGGCGGGATCGATGAATCCCGTTGTCCTGCTGGACGAGATCGACAAGGTCGGCTCGGACTTCCGCGGCGATCCCGCGGCGGCCCTGCTGGAGGTCCTGGACCCGGCGCAGAACCACACGTTCCGCGACCACTACCTGGACCTGGATCTGGACCTGTCGGACGTGCTGTTCATCGCGACCGCGAACGTCATGGAGACAATCCCCGGCCCGCTGCTGGACCGCATGGAACTGATCACCGTGGACGGCTACACCGAGGCCGACAAGGTGGCCATCGCCCGCGACTTCCTGATCCCGCGGCAGCTGGAGCGCAATGCCCTGACCGCCGAGGAGGTCTCGATCACGGACGAGGCGCTGCGCGAGGTCGCCGCGAACTACACGCGGGAAGCCGGGGTGCGGCAGATGGAGCGGCTGATCGCCAAGGCGCTGCGCAAGGCGGCGACCAAGCTGTCGGAGTCGGCGGACATCGCCGGGACCGAAAGCCTGGTCAGCAAGGGCGAATTCGTGCCGGAGGGCCTGGGCTACGACAGCGAGCTGGGCTACGACGCCGAATCCGGTCCGGCCGCACGAGGTTCCGGCAAGCTGGTGATCGGACTGGGTGACCTGAAGGACTACCTGGGCCGTCCGCGCTTCACCCCCGACGGGGTCGAGCGCACCGCGGTCCCCGGTGTCGCGACAGGTCTGGCGGTGACCGGCGCGGGCGGCGACGTCCTCTACATCGAGGCCAATGCCGCCGAGGGCGACCGCTCGCTGACCTTGACCGGTCAGCTGGGTGACGTCATGAAGGAGTCCGCGCAGATCGCCCTGACCTACGTCCGCTCCCACCTGGAGGAGATCGGCATCGAGCCGAGGGTGCTGGATCGCAATATCCACATCCACTTCCCGGCGGGCGCGGTGCCGAAGGACGGTCCGTCGGCCGGCGTCACCATGGTCACCGCCCTGGTGTCGCTGGCTCTGGGCCGCCAGGTTCGCGCGGATGTCGGCATGACCGGCGAGGTCACGCTGAACGGCCGCGTCCTGCCGATCGGCGGTGTGAAGCAGAAGCTGCTCGCCGCCCAGCGCGCCGGCCTGAAGACCGTGTTCATCCCGGCCCGCAACGAGCCGGATCTGGACGAGGTCCCGGCCGAGGTGCTGGCCGCGCTGGATGTCCGCCCCGTCGCCGACGTGGCCGAGATCCTGGCCTACGCCATCGAGCCGGTCGCCGAACCGGCCTACGACGGCCGTGCGCTGAGCGCCACCGCCTGAGGCAGCGAGAACGGGAGCCGTGCGTGTTTCGTGAACACGCACGGCTCCCGGCCATTTCGGCAGGCTCCGAACCAGACCGGGTCGTACCCTCGTTAGGGATCCACCGAGGATCCGACGGAGGGCGAACGACATGCAACCGAACCAGCCCGGTCAGCCGAATCAACCGAACCAGCTCGATCAGGTCGCGGGTGAACGGCTTTCGCACGCGAACCGGATCTTCACCTCGGATCTGTCGGTCAACGAGTTCGCGCTGCTGCACGGGGCGGGCTTCGAACCCATCGACCTGGTGATGGGCGTGTCGGTCTATCACGTCGGGTTCCAGTTCACCGGGATCCGGCAGCAGCAGGAGCTGCCGGTGCTGACCGAGGCCACCTATCGGGCGCGGTGGAATGCCATGTCGCGCATGCAGGCCGAGGCGGACTCGCTCCAGGCCGACGGGGTCGTGGGGGTGCGGCTGGAGTGGCGGCAGCACGGGGAATCGATGGAGCATCTGGAGTTCATCGCGGTGGGGACCGCGGTGCGGTTCGCGAAATCGCCGGGCAGCTATCGGCGGCCGAACGGGCAGGCCTTCACCAGTCACCTCTCGGGGCAGGACATGGTGACGCTGATGCGCACCGGCTACGCCCCGATCGCCTTCGTCATGGGCAACTGCGTGTTCCACGTGGCGGTGCAGGGCTTCCGGCAGATGCTCAGCCAGATGGGCCGCAATATGGAGATGCCCCAGTGGACCCAGGGCAACTATCAGGCCCGTGAGCTGGCCATGTCCCGCATGCAGGCCGAGGCCGAACGGGACGGCGCGAACGGCGTCACCGGCGTCAGCGTCGATATCTCCAACTACGCGTGGGGATATCACACGGTCGAGTTCTACGCCTCCGGCACGGCCATCCGCCGCATCGGTGACGGCGACCCGATCATTCCGCAGTTCACCCTCGGCATGAACTCGTGAGCGATTTCGATACCGGGGCCGCCACCCGCTCCATCAATGCCGCGCTCGGCGGCCCGGGCGGCCTCGGACTGGTCTTCACCGTCTTCGCGGGCGTCCCCGGAGTGACCCGGACACCGCCCCGCAAATCTCTGTTCCGGTCCGAGCCGGAGCGGGTCCAGATCGGTTCGTGGCGTTACGAGGTCACCTCCGACGAGCGGATTCGCGCGGCCCACGTGGTAGGCGGCATCGTGCTGGCCGAGGAGCTGCTGCCGGCGGCCACCATCGCCCCGCACCTGGCCCGGGCGCTCGCCGAGATCGCCGCCTCGTACGGTCCGACCGCGCTGCCCCACCTCTCGGCTGCGCTGGACGTGCTGGCGGGTGAGGGCTGAATCAAATGTCGAACAGGGGCTGAGCCGACTATCGAGTGAGGGCCGATTGGCAACCAACCGGCGAATATCCTTTGTTTCACATGAAACGAAACCCGCACGGTCAGTTGGTTTCTCGTAGGGTGCGTAGGTGACCACCATCGCCACCTGGAACGTCCTGCACCGCGTCCACGCCGACAACTGGGACAGCGAGATGGCCGCGCGCTGGCCGGAGGAGGCGACGCGGATCGCGATCGTGACCGCCGCCGTCGCGGCCCGGCCCGAAGCGGTCATCGCGCTCCAGGAGGTCAGCGGCGATCAGCTGGCGAGCCTGCGGGAGGCGCTGCCCGACCGCACCTTTCACGTCCTCGACTACCCGCGCATTCCGAACCCGCGCCGGGTGCCGAACACCCTGGCGGATCGCTCCGAGCATCTCGTGCTGATCGTGCGCGGGCCGAGCCGGTTCGTCACCGCGGAGCCGCATGCGGTAGATCCGGGAAAAGGCCTGCTGGCGGCCGAGATCGACGACATTCTGATCATCGCCACCCATGTGAGCGGGGATCGGCGCCGGGCCGGCCAGCTCGAGCGCCTGGCCGCCCTCGCCGGCGCCGGCCCGGCAGTCCTGCTCGGTGACTTCAATGTCGGCCGGGAGGATCTCGCCGCCGCGCTCGGCGCCGGCTTCACCATCCCCGGATTCCCGCCGGATTCGGTTCCCACCCGCCCCCGGGCGGCCGGTTCGAAATCCCAGTTCATCGATCATGTGGTCGCGCGCGGTGTGCCGGTGCGCGGCGTCGCGGTCGAGGATGTGGCCGGGGCGTCCGACCACAACCTCGTGCGCGCGATCGTCGGCTAGAACTCGCCCGCGACCCCGAGAATCGTTCGGCCGGAGTGGGTTCCGTCCAGGATGGACCGCAGTACCGACTCCGCCTCGGTGATGGGTGCGAAATTCTCCAGCAGCGACAGATGCCGGGGCTTCAGGTCCTTGGCCAGCCGCGCCCACAGTTCGCGGCGCTGGGCGATCGGGAAGTGTGCGGAGTCGATACCGATCAGGGACACGCCCCGCAGGATGAAGGGCATGACGGTGGTGGGCAGGTCGGAGCCCCCGGTCAGGCCCGAGACCGCCACCGCGCCACCGTATTTGACGGTGCTCAGAATGTGGGCCAGCGAGGTACCGCCCACGCTGTCGACGGCGGCCGCCCACTGCGCTTTGCCGAGCGCGCGCAGTTTCTCCCCCTCGCCCGGCTGCCGGCCGATGACCGAGGCGGCGCCGAGCGCCGAGAGCAGTTCGCCCGCACCGAGTTTGCCGGTGGAGGCGACCACCTCGAATCCGAGCCCGGACAGGATGTCCACCGCCACACTGCCGACGCCGCCGGTCGCGCCGGTGACCAGCACCGGACCGGAGTCGGGGGTGAGGCCGCGGTCGAGCAGCGCCTGCACGCTCATGGCCGCGGTGTAGCCCGCGGTGCCGATGGCCGCCGCCTCGCGCGGGGTCAGGCCGTCCAGCTTCACCACCCACCCGGCCGGAATACGCGCGTACTCGGCGAACCCGCCGTGGTGGGCCACGCCGATGTCGTAGCCGTGCGCGACGACCAGGTCGCCGGGCGCGAATTCCGGATCGGTGGAAGACACCACCTCACCGGTGAGGTCGATGCCGGGGATGAGCGGATACTGCCGCACCACGCCGCCGCGCGGGGTGATGGCCAGCCCGTCCTTGTAGTTGGCGCTCGAGAAGTGCACCTTGATCGTCACGTCGCCCGGCATGAGGAAGTCGTCGGCGACCTCCTCCCGGATGAGGGCGATCCCACTGTCCGTTTCGTGTGCCACCATCGCCTGGAACTCCATGTCCAGAGCATAGGTCGCCACCTGCACGGACGCGCCACCTTCCGGTCCCATCGCGCCCGTTGCCCGGCAGGTAATCGCTTTCGTTCCCGCGCTTTGCGATTGTCGAATCAGCGATCGAAATGCGAAGGAGCGCAGCGGATATGCCGACTTTCCAGACCACCACCGACGGCACCACCCTCTACTACCAGGACTTCGGCTCCGGCACCCCGATCCTGTTCGTGTCGGGCTGGACGCTGAACAGCGACCAGTGGGAATACCAGATGCACTACTTCCTGGCGCAGGGCTACCGCTGCGTCATGATGGACCGGCGCGGCCACGGCCGCTCGGACACCCCGGCCACCGGCTACGACGTCGATACCCGCGCCGACGATGTCGCCGCCCTGATCGAGCACCTCGACCTGCGGGATGTCACCATCGTGGCGCACTCGGCGGGTGGCGGTGAGACGGTGCGCTACCTGAGCCGGCACGGTTCCGATCGGGTGGCGCGAATCGCGCTGCTGGCCCCCGCGATTCCGTTCATGATGCTCACCGACGACAATCCGATCGGCATCCCGATCGAGGCGCTGGAGGGCCTGCTGGAACAGCTGCGCACCGACCGGCCCAAGTGGTTCGTCGAGCGGTCCCAGGGCTATTTCGCCACGCACCTGCGTCCGGGCGTCACGCAGGCGGTCATCGACGAGGAGATCAGGCGCTGCCTGTCGGCCTCGCCGTACGCGATCCAGGTCATGCAGCGCGAAGCGTTCACCACCGATCACCGCCCGGATGTGGCCGCGCTGACCGTTCCGACGCTGCTGCTGCACGGCATTCCGGACCAGTCCATCCTGATCGATGTCGCCAGCCGCCAGGTCGTGAAGCTGGCCCCGCACGCGGTGCTGAAGGAGTACCCCGACGCTGGGCACGGTCTCTACATCACCCACGCGGCCGAGGTGAACGCCGAGATCCTCGACTTCATCAAGGGCTGACGGCGAACTCGAGGCCCGAGAGCGCCCGCCAGGACTCGCCCCCGACCTCGGCCGGGGGCGAAACCCGTTGTCCTCAGGCGAACTTCGGTGCGCGCTTGCCGGTGAACGCGGCGATGCCCTCCTGCCCGTCGGCGGATTCGGCGCAGCCGGTGATGAAGGCCGCCTCGGTGTCCAGCTGCTCCTCGAGGGTGTGCTGCGCGGACACCAGCAGCAGCTTCTTCACATTGGCGTTGGATCCCTTGGGGCCGGTGGCGAATTCCTGCGCCAGGGCCTCGACCGCGTCGGTCAGCTCGGCATCGGGTACCACCCGGTGCAGCAGACCCCACTCCAGCGCCTCCGCGGCGGACAGGGTGCGGTTGGTGAGCATCAGCTCCTGGGTCTTGCGCAGGCCGATGATCCGCGGCAGGTAGTAGGAGGCGCCGCCGTCGGGGCTCAGCCCGACCTTGGTGTACGCCATGGTGAAAGCGGCGGATTCGGCGGCGACCACCAGATCGCCGGCCACCGCGAGGCTCATGCCCGCGCCCGCCGCGGTGCCGTTCACGCCCACGATGAGCAGCGCGTCCATCCGCGCCAGCGCCGACACCGCCCGGTGCAGGGTCCCGGCCAGCTTCTCGATGAATGCCCCGGTGTCCGCGCTGGCGGCCATGGCCCGCACGTCGCCGCCCGCGGAGAAGAACCGTCCGGCTGCGGTCAGCACCACGACCTTCACCGCCGGATCCTCCGAGCAGTAGATGGCCGCGCGCTCCAGCTCCTCCGCGAGCGGCTGATCGATGCCATTGGCGGCATTCGGCCGGTTCAGCGTGATGCGGGCGATCGGGCCGTCGTGCTCGAACAGGATGTTCTCGTAGTCGTGCCCGCCCGTCGCCCCGCCGCCACCCCTGTGGGAATCGCTGCGCGGTGCTGAGTTCATTTGAGTGCCTTCCGTCGGGTGGAACCTGATCACAGCATGGCGTACTCGACCCGGACTCCGAGCAACCGGATGGGCCGATCCAGCTCGAAGGCGTGCAGTACTTCGATCGCCGTCTGCACGATCTCGTCCACATCGGTGGCCGGTGTGGATAGCTTCCGCTGCTTGCTTCGGGTGAAGAAGGTCTTGGTACGCACCGTGACACTGACCCGCCCGACGGCTCGCCCGGCCGCGAGGGTCTCCTCGGCCACCTGGGTGGCCAGCCGCACCACCGCCGCATCGATCTCGGCGCGTTCGGTGAGATCCCGCGGGAGGGTCTCGGATCGGCTGTGGCCCACCGGTTCTCGTGGCTCGGCGATGTCCGTGTCGCCCGCTCCGTGCCCGAGCACCCACAGATATGGCCCGGTATTGGGGCCGAACTCCGCCGCGAGCACCTTCCGATCGGCCGCGGCCAGGTCGGCCACGGTCTCGATCCCCAAGCCGCTCAGGCGTTTCGCGATGCGTGCGCCGATGCCCCACAGCGCGGAGGTGGGCCGGTGCGCCATCAGCTCGACCCAATTGTCCCTGGTCAGCCGGAAGATTCCGGTTCCGGTGTGCTCCTCCGGCGGCTCGTCGGCCGACCGCGCCGACTTGCCGACCGCCTTGGCGAAGCCGGTGGCCAGCTTGGCCCGGGTCTTGTTGTCCCCGATGCCGACCGCGCAGGTCAGCTCCGATTCCGCAATGGCGGACCGGATCTCGCGCGCCAGTTCCTCGGGATCCTCGGTGTCCACGGCCAGGAACGCCTCGTCGAAACCGAGCACCTCGACCCGGGCGGGGAAGGTGCGCAGCACCGCCATGATCTCCTCGGACGCCTCGGCGTAGCCGGCGAGGTCCTGGGGCAGGAAGATGCCGTCGGGGCAGACCCGCGCGGCCGTGCGCAGCGGCATGCCCGCCCGCACCCCGAAGGCCCGGGCGGGATAGGACGCGCAGGACACCACCTTGCGGGGTTCGGCCGGATCGCCGCTGCCGCCCACGATGATCGGCTGCCCGCGCAGCTCCGGATGCCGCCGGAACTCGACCGCGGCCTGGAATTGGTCGAGGTCGACGTGCAGCAGCCAGCGCGTCACCCCTCCGTCATACCGCATGGTCTCCCGAAATACCGGGATCTGCGGAAACGGTCAGCGGGAGCGGCGCAACCACCTGAGCGGCGAGCGGTAGGCGTAGCGCGCCTTCACCGCACCGGTGTCCACCTGACCCGTGACCCGGATCAGCGGCGCGCCCGGGAATCGCGGCAGCTTGACCCGGTTGGCCACCGAGCCGGCGCCCGGCTGCACGCCGTCCGTGTCGACCCGCCAGCCGCGCGGCACGATCAGCACGACCGTCCCCGCATCGGCCTCGACCCGGATGTCGATTTCCCGCCGTGAGCACCGGGCCCGGGTGAAGTCCAGCACCAGCTTGCCCGAAACACAGTCGGCCACCAGCTGTTTGGGGACGATCCAGTCGTCGTCGGTGCGTTTGGTGCCGCTCGTCACCCGTAGTTCCATGGCAGGGGTGTCGGCGGTGGGCGGATATCGGCGGGCGCCGAACATGCGCTCGATATCGTCGACACGGGTCGCGGGCGTGTGCCGCTGCTCCTTGGTACGGGTCACCGAAACTCCTCCCCCGGCATGTGAAACGATCTTGTGGGTTATGCCATGGGAGCTCGAATTATGCCGCATAGCAGGGCGTTTCGGGACGTCAGAGCGGCCGCTGCGGCCACAACACGGTGTCGGTTCGGGCACGGCCAGATCACGATCGTGCCCGAACGCGGATTCGCCCGCGCGATCGCGGTGGCGGCTAGCGGCGGCCGAGGAAGACCGTGGTGGCGCCGAGAATGTAAATGTCCTCGCGCGCACCGATGAACGTGTCGGCGGCCGGATCCAGCAGCGCCGCCAGGGTGGCCCGATCATCATCGCCGATGCGTTCGCCGACCCGCTCGCTCAAGCCGCTCAGCCAGGCGACGACGCTCTCGCGCACGGCCGGCGCGGGCGGCGCAGGGTGATCGATCAGCACGCTGAAGGAGGTCGCGTCGGCCAGCCCGGCCCGGCTCAGCGCCACATTCCAGCCGTAGGGCATGGGGGTCGCGCCGGTGATGTCGGCCCGCATCTGGGCGAAGCCCGCGTCGCGCAGGGCCAGCAGCCGGTCCTGGAGTCCGGGCGCGCCGACGCCGAGTTCCCAAGGCAGGCAACGCATCGACAGCCCGCCCTCGGCCAGTGCCAGCCAACCGCCCGGGCGCAGCAGCCCGGCCAGGCGCGCGGTGCCCGCCTGCTGATCGGGCAGGTGGTGCACCATGCGCGAGGCCCACACCAGGTCCGCGGCGGGGATCCCGGCGCCGAAGTCCGCGGCCGCGGCGTCGGCGTGCACGGTCCGCACCCGCACCCGAGCGTCCCCGTCCAGCGCGACCTTCACGGCCTGCTGGGCCGCCTCGAGCAGCTCCGGCACCGCGTCCACGATCACCAGATTCCCGCCGCCGCGGGCCAGCAGTTCCCGCGCGAATGCCACGCTCTGGCCGCCCGCTCCCGCGCCGATGTCCAGCACGGTCGCATCCGGACCGGCCGGAATCAGGGCGACCAGCCGCCGCGCGATCTCGGCATTGGCGTCGGCCGACATGGCGTCGTCGCGCCGGAGATCGTCGGCCATGGCCGCCCAGTCGATCCCGTCGTGGGTGTGGCCGTGGCCGTGCCCATGTCCATGGGAATGCGGATGTCCGTGGGAATGCGGATGTCCGTGTGTGCCTGCCTGTTCGTGCGAGTGAGCGCTCATACTCCGACGCTATCGGCGCGCACCCGGACGGCTCGAATGCATTTGCCGATCCGGCAAAGCGGTCGGTCCGATCAGACTGCCGAGTGTCCGGTCCGATCAGACTGTCACCGAGGCACCGGAATCGGCGAACTGGGTGCGGTAGAGCTCGGTGTAGCGGCCGTCCGCGGCGAGCAGTTCGGTGTGTGTACCCCGTTCCACGATGCGGCCGTGCTCGAGCACCAGGATCTGGTCGGCATTGCGGATGGTGGACAGCCGGTGCGCGATGACCAGGGCGGTGCGGCCGTCGAGGGCCTCGGCCAGCGCCTCCTGCACCGCGGCCTCGGAGGTCGAGTCCAGCGAGGCGGTGGCCTCGTCCAGGATCACCACGCGGGGCTGCTTGAGCAGCAGCCGGGCAATGGTCAGGCGCTGGCGTTCCCCGCCGGAGAGCCGATAGCCGCGCTCACCGACCACGGTGTCCAGGCCGTCGGGCAGCGACTCGATCAGCTCCCGCAACCGGGCGCGCTGCAGTGCGTCCCACAGCTCGTCCTCGGTGGCCGCGGGGCGGGCGAGCAGCAGATTGGCGCGAATGGTGTCGTGGAACAGGTGCCCGTCCTGGGTGACCAGGCCGACGGTGTCCTGAATCGACTGCCCGGTCAGCTCGCGGACATCCATACCGCCCAGCAGCACCGCACCGGAGTCCACGTCGTAGAGCCGCGAGACCAATTGCGCGATGGTGGATTTCCCGGCTCCGGAGGAACCGACCAGCGCCACCATCTGCCCGGGCTCGGCCCGCAGCGAGACATCGTGCAGCACCTCCTCACCGCCGCGGGTGTCCAGCGTGGCCACATCCTCCAGCGAGGCCAGCGAGACCTTGTCTGCCGATGGGTAGCCGAAGGTGACGCCGTCCAGCTCCACCGCCACCGGGCCCCCGGGCACCGGCACCGCCAGCGGCGAATCCTCGATCAGCGGTTTCAGATCCAGCACCTCGAAGACCCGCTCGAAGCTCACCAGCGCCGACATCACATCCACCCGGGCGCTGGCCAGCGCGGTGAGCGGCGAGTAGAGCCGGGTCAGCAGCAGCGAAAGGGCCACCACCGCACCGGGTTCCAGCTCACCCTCCAGCGCCAGATAGCCGCCGAGCCCGTAGACCAGGGCCAGCGCCAGCGCCGAGACCAGGGTGAGCGCGGTGACGAACACCGTCTGCAGCATGGCCGTGCGCACCCCGATATCGCGCACCCGCCCGGCCCGCAGCCCGAACTCCGCGGACTCCTGCCGCGGCCGGCCGAACAGTTTGACCAGCGTCGCGCCCGGCGCGGAGAACCGCTCGGTCATCTGGGTGCTCATGGCCGCGTTCAGCCCGGCCGCCTCGCGCTGGATGCCGGCGAGCCGCTCGCCCATGCGCCGGGCGGGGACGACGAAGACCGGCAGCAGGACCAGGGCGAGCAGGGTGATCTGCCACGACAGCCGCAGCATCACGGCCAGCGTGAGCGCGAGGGTGACCAGGTTGGTGACGACCCCGGACAGGGTGGTGCTGAACGCGCGTTGCGCCCCGATAACGTCATTGTTGAGCCGGCTCACCAGTGCGCCGGTCCGGGTGCGCGTGAAGAACGCGATCGGCATCTTCTGTACGTGATCGAACACCGCGGTGCGCAGATCGAAGATGAGCCCCTCTCCGATGCGCGCCGACAACCACCTGATCACCAACCCCAACCCGGCATCCAGCACCGCAACCGCCGCGATGACCGCGGCCAGCGCGATCACCGTGCGCGGCGCGCCGTGCCCGACGATGGCGTCGACCACTCGCCCGGCCAGGACGGGGGTCGCCACCGCCAGCAGTGCCGACAGGATGCTGAATACCAGGAACGCCACCAGCTGCCGATGGTGTGGCCGCGCGAAGGCGAGGATCCGCCGGGCAGTGGCCAACCGCAGCGGTCGCTGCTCTGTGGGCGCGTTCATCTGCCGATACAGCTGATTCCACGCCACGGATTCGATACTCATCCCCGCTCCTCACCGGTCCGGGGTCCATCGAACCCCGCAGCACCGACATTAATACCTCAACAAAGGTTGAGATCAAGTCCATCCGCCCAGTCCAGAGGTTCGCGCTGAGCGAAATCCGCCGCCCGTCACCGGGCCGGATCGGCGAAGCCTCGCGATGGCGCGCATAGGGTTGGGGCGTGAGCGAGGCGTGGGAGCGAGCGTTGCGCGGGGTGATCACCGGTGAGGTCGACACCGGCCCCCGGCGGCGGGCCGAGTACTCCTCGGACGCCTCGAACTACCGGATCCTCCCGCGCGGTGTGGTCTTCCCGCGCGATGCGGCCGATGTGCGGGCGACCCTGGACGTGGCGCGCGCGGAGGGGCTGACCGTGACCGCGCGCGGGGCGGGTACCTCGGTGGCGGGCAATGCCATCGGACCGGGTCTGGTGCTGGACTTCAGCCGCCATATGAACGCCATCCTCGACCTCGATCCCGAGAGCCGCACCGCACGGGTGCAGCCCGGGGTGGTGCTGGCCGCGCTGCAGCGGCGCGCGGGCGCGCACGGGCTGCGCTTCGGCCCGGACCCGTCCACCCAGAACCGTTGCACGCTGGGCGGGATGATCGGCAACAATGCCTGCGGTCCGCGCGCGGTGGCCTGGGGCCGCACCTCGGATACGGTGCGCGAGTTGCGGATTCTCGACGGGACGGGCATCGAGCGCACGCTGGGCGAGGACCTGTCCGTGCTCGCGGGCCTGCCCGAGTTCACCCGCAGCCGGCTGGCGCTCATCCGCACCGAGCTGGGCCGGTTCGAGCGGCAGGCGTCCGGATACGCGCTGGAACATCTACTGCCGGAACGCGGTTCGTCGGTGGCGAAGGCCTTCGTCGGCACCGAGGGCACCTGCGGTCTGCTGCTGGACGCCACCGTCGGGCTGGTTCCGGTGCCCGCGGCGACCGTGCTGGTGGCGCTCGGCTACCCGGATATGCCGGCGGCCGCCGACGATATCGCCGCGATCATGGCGGCGCGACCCATTGCCGTGGAGGGCATGGACGCGCGCCTGGTCGACGTGGTGCGTGCCCATCGCGGCGGGGTGCCCGACCTGCCGCGCGGCGGCGGCTGGCTGTTGATCGAAATCGACGGTGAGACAACGGAACAGGCACGGGACAAGGCGGAGCTGCTGCGCGGGCGCGCGCACGCGCTGGATTCCCGCGTGGTCACCGACCCGGTCGAGGCGCAGGCGCTCTGGAGCATCCGTGCCGACGGCGCCGGGCTGGCCGGCCGCACCCCGGACGGCCGCCCGGCCTGGCCGGGCTGGGAGGACGCCGCCGTGCCGCCCGATCGCCTCGGCGACTACCTGCGGGAATTCGAGACGCTCCTCCGGGACCACGGCCTGGACGGCCTGCTCTACGGCCATTTCGGTGACGGCTGCATCCACGTGCGCCTGGATCTGCCGATAGCCGATGCGCCGCAACGCTTCCGGAGCTTCCTCGAGGACGCGGCCCGGCAGGTGGTGCAGTTCGGCGGCTCGCTCTCGGGTGAGCACGGCGACGGCCGGGCGCGTTCGGATCTGTTGCGGTTCATGTACTCCCGGGAGGCCCTCGACGCCTTCGCGGGCTTCAAGGCGCTGTTCGACCCCGACGCCGTGCTGAATCCCGGCGTGCTCGTGCACCCCCGCCCGATCGATGCCGACCTGCGCCTGGCCGGGCTGCGCCCGCTACCCACGACCGGCGGTTTCGCCTTCCCCGCCGACAGCGATCTGGCCACGGCCGTGCATCGTTGCGTCGGAGTCGGCAAGTGCCGTGCCGACACCCGCGCTGCGGGCGGGTTCATGTGCCCGTCGTATCTGGCCACCGCCGATGAGAAGGACAGCACCCGCGGCCGGGCCCGGGTGCTGCAGGAGGTGGTCCGGGGCGCGCTGGATTGGCGGTCCGAGGCCGTCGCCGAGTCGCTGGATCTCTGCCTGTCCTGCAAGGCATGCCATGCCGACTGCCCCGCCGGCGTCGACATGGCGACCTACAAGTCGGAGACGCTGTACCGCCGTTATCGGCACCGGCCGCGCCCGATCGACCACTACACCCTGGGCCTGCTGCCGCGGTGGCTCGGACCGGCGACGCGGTTCCCCCGGCTGGTGAACGCGCTCGGTGCGGCCGGACCGCTGCGCCGCCTCGGCCTGCGGCTGTCCGGAATGGATCCGCGTCGCGAGGTACCCACCGTGGCGCACAGGAGTTTTCGGCGTTCCTGGCGGCAGCCGGTGCGCACCGGCGACTCCGCACCCGGGGTGATGCTGTGGATCGACACCTTCACCGACGCCTTCGATCCCGAGATCGCCGGTGCCGCCGTGGAATTGATCGAATCACTGGGTCATCGGGTGCGTATCCCCGGCTCCCGGGTCTGCTGTGGTCTCACCTGGATCAGCACCGGCCAGCTGAACGGCGCGCGGAAGCGGCTGCGCGCCACCGTCGATGCCCTGGCCGCGCATGTCGGCGCGGGTGGGGTGGTGGTCGGGCTGGAACCGTCGTGCACGGCGGCGCTGCGCGACGATCTCCCGCGCCTGCTGCCGGAGGATCCGCGGGCGGCCGCCGTGGCGGGTGCGGTACGCACCCTGTCGGAATTCCTGGAGGGCGAGCGCGGCTGGCGGCCGCCGGACCGCAGCGGCCACACCGTGCTGGTGCAGCCGCACTGTCACCAGCACGCCGTGCTGGGGTTCGCGGCCGATCGCCGAATACTGCGCGGCACCGGTGCGAAAGTGATCGAGATCACCGGATGCTGTGGACTTGCTGGAAATTTCGGAATGCAGCGAGGCCACTACGACGTATCGGTCGCGGTCGCCGAGAACGGCCTGCTCCCGGCACTGCGTGCGGCGCCCCCGAATTCGATCTTGATCGCCGATGGTTTCTCCTGCCGGACCCAGGCCGCACAGCTGGCCGGCCGCCCGTCCCGTCACCTGGCCCAGTTCCTGCTGGACCGGCCGTAACCGGCGGAGACGGGCCGTAATCGGCACGGGCCGGCACAGATGAAGGGGCACCCGCCGTGGCGGGTGCCCCTTCCCTCATCTTCAGCTGCCGAACGGCAGCGTGCCGGGCGCAATCCGGTAACCACTACTACCGGCGAAGATGTTTCCCCAGACACCGAGCAGGAAATTGATCAGGTTGGTGATCACGCCGAGTACCTCCAGTGGTGAATGCCATACGTTTGCCGAGCAACCAAGACAATCGGAATGAACATCGCCGCCGCCGATCTTCGCGTTAACAATAGAATGGCGCGGTGACTTCAGCGCCGCCCGGAATCGATCGGATGACCGTCGAGCGCGCCCGCACTCTCCGCTCGGATCGGCCGCTGGATCTGGCCGCCACCATCTCCCCGCTGCGCCGCGGCTTCGGCGATCCCTGTCACCGCGAGACCCCTGACGGCTCGCATTGGCACGCCTCCCGGCTGCCCTCGGGGGAGGTCACCTACCGGCTGCGGCAACTCGATCGGCAGACGGTCGACGCCCGCGCGTGGGGTCCGGGCGCGGAGGAGTTCCTGGCGGGGCTCCCCGGCATGCTCTGCCTGGACGAGGACCTCAGCGACTTCGCTCCCGAGCACCCCAAGGTCGCCGAGGCGCACCGCCGCAATCCGGGTCTGCGCATGCTGCGCACCGGCCTGGTGTGGGAGGCGCTGGTCCCGGCGGTGCTGGAGCAGAAGGTGCACACCAAGACCGCCCACGACTCCTGGCGGAAACTGGTGTGGCGCTACGGAACTCCGGCCCCAGGTCCGGCCCCGCAGGGCCTGCGGATCATGCCCGACGCCGAGACCTGGCGGCATATTCCGTCGTGGGTCTACCACCGCGCCAATGTCGGCCCGCAGCGTTCGAAAACCATTGTGCTGGCGGCGCGTATCGCGCCCGAACTGGAACAGGCCGCCGGGCTGAGCCACGCCGACGCCGCGCAGCGGCTGCGCACCGTGCCCGGGATCGGGGTGTGGACGGCAGCCGAGATCGCCCAGCGCGCCTTCGGTGATCCGGATGCCCTGTCGGTGGGCGATTTTCATCTCGCGGCCACTGTCGGCTGGACGCTGCTCGATCGGCCGATCGACGACGACGAGATGGTCGAATACCTGGAACCCCTGCGCCCGCACCGATATCGCGCCGTGCGGCTGCTCGGCCTGGCCGGGTTCGCGCGCAAACCCAAGTTCGGCCCACGCACGCCCTATACCGATCACAGCCGCATCTGAGCGCCGATCACTGCTGCGCGGCCGCCGCGTCGGCCTCCTGCTGCGCCCGGGTCAGCGCTTCCGCCACGGGGATGCGGCCCAGGTACATCTCGTCGAAGATCGGCGTCATCGCGTCCAGGGCGGCCGGGAATCCCGCGCCCCCGCCCGCCGCGATCTCCCTGCCGCGCAACACATCGAAGAATGGTGACACGTCCACTCCGTGCCGCGCCCAGTAGTCCCGGTACACCTGCTGTTCGGACACCACGGCCGGAATCGTCGCCCCGTCGATGCCGAGGTAGCGGTTGCCCGCCGCACTGCCGAGCCAGGCCAGCACCCGCCGCGCCGCCGCGGGGTGCGGGGTGGCGGCATTGCCCGCGAGCCCGATCGCATTGTTGGCGCTCACCCGCCCGGCCGGACCCTCGGGAATGATGGCCAATCCCCATTGGAATCCGGCATTCTGGGCAATCGTGGCCAGATTGAAGGTGCCCGACTGGAAGAGCGCCATACGGCCCTGCAGGAAGGCGTTCTTGGCGAAGTCGCCGCTGGTATTGGTGTCCGCGGCCGAGGGGGAGAGCCGGTCGGCGACCAGCCCCACCGTGTAGCCGAAGGCGTTCCGTCCCTGCGGGGAATCGAAGGCGAACCGGCCGTCGCGCTGGAGCTGCCCGCCCGCCGAGCCCAGATACGGCAGGGTGATGGATTGAAAGTCGTTGGCGGCGTTGTACGGCCACTGCGATACCGGGGCCAACCGCCGCAGCAGCGGCCGGAAGGTATCCCGCGCCGGGTCGGGGCTCCAGTGTGCCGCCGTGACCTCGCCCGGATCGACCCCGGCCTGTGCCAGCAGGTCCCGGTTCAGGTACACGGCCGTCCCGCCGTCCACGAATTGCGGTACCGCCCACAGCTTTCCGGAGCGTGTGTACTGCGTGACGGCCTGCGGGTCCCAGGCTCGGGCCGCCTGCGGTCCCAGTGCCGCACCGATATCCATCAGGTGCCCGCTGTCGGCGTAGTCCTCGTAGAGGTTGGTCCAGAACAGGTCGTCGGCGATCCCGCCCGCCACATCCAGCCGCAGCTTCTGCCCGTAGGAAGCCCACGGCACCAGCGTGATTCGCACCTCGACATCAGGATTGGCGCGCTGGAACTCGTCGAGTGAGGCCCGATACGCGGAGACGAAACTCTGATCCCAGATCCGCAGCCGCACCACCGTGCGCCCGTCGCTCGCCGTATCGCGGCCCAGCCACAGGGCCGCGGCCACCAGCAGCACCGCGACCACCACCAGCCCGAGTACGGCCCGGGTCGAATCTTTGATCCCGATCCTCGTCATTTGATCCCCGTCACCGCGATGGAGGCCAGGACCTGCCGCTGGAACACCACGAACAACAGCACAAGTGGAGCGATCGCCAGCGTGGTGGCGGCCATGATCAGCGTCCACTGGGCGTTGTACCGGGTCTGCATACTCGCCGTGGCCACGGTCAGCACCTGCCATTTCGGGCCCGACGCGGCGACCAGCGGCCACATGAAGCTGTTCCACTGTGAGACCACGGTGATGATGGCGAGCGTGGCCAGGATCGGCCTGCTCATCGGCACCACGACGCTCACCAGGATGTCGAGGGTCGAGGCCCCGTCCGTCCGCGCCGCATCGATGATCTCCCCCGGAATGGCCCGGAAGTACTGGCGCAGTAGGAAAATCGCGTACGGCGAGCCGAACAGGAACGGCAGCACCAGCGCCCAGAAACTGTTGAGCCGGCCCAGCTTCGCGAACATCAGGTACAGCGGCACCAGGGTGACCGCGCTGGGTACCATCATGGTCCCGAGATACACCCAGAACAGCACGTCACGACCGGGAAAACTGGTGCGCGCGAAGGCGTATGCCGCCATGGTCGAGGTGACCAGCTGCCCACAGGTGATGCAGACCGTCATCAGGGCGGTGACCGCGACGGCCCGTCCCAGCCCCTGGTCCAGTACCGTGCGGAAGTTGTCCAGCGTCGCGGGATGAGGTGCGGCCAGGGCGGATTCGCTCGCGAACTGCTTCGGCGTCTTGACCGCGGTCAGCGCACTGAGCACCAGCGGCGCCACCGCCAGCAGCGCCCCGAGGATAAGCACCGCGTACGCCGCGACGGCCCGGGCCGTCGCCCGCCGTTCAGTACTCATAACGCTCGGCCTCCCCGCGTTCGGTCCGATCCCGGAAGTAGTGGTGCTGCGCCACCGTGATCACGAACATGACCGCGAACACCACCACCGCCATGACCGCGGCCCGCCCCGGATGCGCGGCCTCGAAGGCCTCCGAATACATCCGCATGGCAACCACATCCGTGTGGTGGTCGGGCCCGCCTCGGGTGAGCGCGTACACCGCGTCGAAGGTCTGGAAGACGCTCACCACCCCGGTGACCAGTACGAAGAACATGGTCGGGCGCAGCAGCGGCAGGATCAGCCAGCGAATGCGCCGCCGGCCGGTGGCCCCGTCCAGCGCGCCCGCGTCCAGGATCTCCCCGGGTATGGCCCTGATCCCGGCCACGAAGAACAAGGCCACATAACCGACATTCATCCACACGATCACCGTGGCCACCGCCGGCAGCGCCAGTGTCGGCGAACTCAGCCACTCCACCCGCCGCCCCAGCAGCGCGTTCAACGCCCCGCCCGTGGGTGCGAAGATCCACTGCCACACCACCCCCACCGCCACCGGCGCACACATCCACGGCAGCGCGTACACCACCCGCAATACGGTCCCGCCCCGCCCGCGCCGCGCCAGCACGGCCGCCACCGCGAACCCCAGCGCCGTCTGCGCCGGCACCACCAGCGCCGTCAACGCCAGCGTCACCAGCAGCGAATGCCCGAACTGCCGATCCCCCAGCACCGACCGCCAGTTGCTCGCCCCGGTGAATTCGATGGGCCCCAGCAGATTCCAGCTGTGCACACTCAGCCACAACACCACCGCGATCGGCACCAGCAGGAAACACCCGACCCCGATCAGGCTCGGCAGCAGCAGCGCATAACTCACCGCCGCCTGTCTGCGCCGGGCCGAACCGCGGCGAACCGTCCGATCCATGATCAGCGACGCTACCGGCCCGCTCCCGGCGACCCCGCCCTCCCACGCCCGATCTGCCCGATATTGCCCTGTGCGCGATGCGATTTCGAGACGGCGTCCCACCCGGTGCCGCGCGGCGGCGCATGATAGTTTGTGCCGCGCCCGTTCATAGCTATGACGGCGAGGCTGGCCACGACAGGGCAGGGGACGGCGTCGATGAGAATCAAGCCACGGGAACAGATCCTCGGAGTCTGGCGGTCGCTGCTGACCGCGTGTTATCGGGATGGCGAGTGGGTGTGGGGCGGCCGCGACGGCTCCAACTCCATCAGCGACGCCGAACAGCTGCTGTGCCTGCTGTACCCGGCGACCGAGATCGACGGCTTCGGGCTGGAGCATCCCGACGAGCTCGCCGACGACATCCGCGAGGTGCTCTCCCCCCTCGGCGACAATGGCCTGCGGATCGGCGAGCGCGTGGTCTGGCTGCTCGAGCAGTACATCGACCGCCACACCGACCGCGACCCCGACTCCGATGCCGTCCTGCCGAATTTCGCCGCGGGCAGCTACCTGGCCTCCTCCGACGGCGCCGAGCCGACCCCGACGCAGCGCACCCTCGAGGTCGTCGACTCCTATTCCATGTCGCTGACCCTGTGCCTGGCCGCGCTGAAGTTCCTGCGCGGATTCAGCGGCCCGGTCGCCGAGCTGGCCGTGGGCCGGCGGATCAAGCTCGCCGTGGAACTGGGCCCGCGCATCGAGGCGCTCGACGCGCTCATCAATGTCCGGCTCACCGCCGCCATGGTGGGCCTGATCCGCAGCTTCGTCGTGAATACGGTCTCGCCCAGATCCGCCGCCGGGCAGGCCATGCTGTCGATGCTCAACCAGACCGGCGGCTCCCCCGACGCGGTGGTGCACGCCGTGCAGCAGCGCCTGGATCGGGTGCGGATCCGGCTGCGCAACGACGCCACCCTCAGCCAGGTGGAGGGCGTCGACCTGGACAGCGGCGACATGCTGTTCGAATGTGGTTGGAGCTGGGCCATTGTGCGCAAGGCCGCGCCCATCGACTTCGTGGACATGCCCATCGCGGATCAGCCCGGTCATGCCGTCGCCCGGCCCTACCTGCACTTCACCGTGGTGGCGCTGGACGGCATCAACGACCTCACCTCGGTGCGCACCCGTGAACTCGACCTGCTCAACGCCCAGCAGCGCCGCCTGGCCGAGGCCCTGCAGCTGCGCTGGGATCTGGCCCAGCGCTACTGGGCGGCGGTGGCGCGCTTCGGCACCGGGCGCTGGCCGCTCGAGGACATTCCGTGGCGCACCTCCGACGGCGAGGAATCGGACTACTTCAGTCTCATCGTCTCCGCGGTGCTCATGCAGGATCTGCTCAACCGCGAGGCCAATGACGACGATCTGGACCGCGCCGCAACGATTTTCGACGAGCTGGCCCGCCGCGGCCGTATCGTGCGCCGCTTCACCGCCGACGATCCGGCCCGCACCATGCACACGCCGGGCGTGAGTCTGCGCCTGCTGGGCAGTGAGGCGCTGGACGGCCCGCTGCTGCTGTGGACGGTCTCCGACTACGCCACCGTCCTTTTGAAACGCACCCTGCAGGCCGCGCGGCTCTCCGGCACCATCGAGACCCGAGACCAGCTGATGACACTGGCCCAGGCCACCATGGACCACCTCGACCTGCGCGCCTTCCGCGAAGGACCGGCCACCGGCCTGTGGGACGATCCCAGTCGCATCTTCGGCGGCCCCGAAAACCACCTGCCCTCCTGGTATCTCACCGAGCGCGTAGTCGAGTGCATGGTGACCGCCGCGCGCCTGTACCGGGAACCGCCGCTGCGGGCGCCGACCTCGGTGACCCGGGCCATGGAGTTGCTGACCGAGGCCGAACACCTGCTCAACCGGGAGATGCTGGAGCTGAACGAGACCGACGTGTCGGCCGGCCGCACCGCGCTGGCCCTGGCCGAGCAGCGCCTCGAACGGGCCCGCACGCTCGTCGACGAGCGCCCCGGCACCGCAGTCAGTCTCGCCTCGCAGGCCCTCTTGGAACTGGACGAGCTCGCCTACGCCCGGTTCGACGCCACCAGGAGCGTGTGACCGTGCTCGTGTTCTCCTCTTCGGACAAGGGCGGCACCGGCCGCTCGGTCACCAGCTGCAATATGGCCTACTGGCTGAGCATGAAGGGGTACAAGGTCGCCTATCTGGACTTCGATTTCGGATCCCCCACCGCGGGAGGCACTTTCGAGATCAGCCGGATCGACAACGGGGTCCGCGACGGAACGGGCCTGCACGCCTATCTGCTCGACGAGAACGGGACGCCCGCGCGGCTGAGTGTGCGCTCCGAGACCGACCGGATGGAACTGAGCCGGTCCCGGCATCCCTCCGGTCGCCTGGTGCTGTTCCCCGGCGATCTCGGCGGCTCCGAGTTCACCACGCTCGACGAGCGCATGATCGATCGCTGCGCCGCGCTGTTCGCCACCTGCGAACAGGAATTCAATGTCACCTTCGTCGATCTGAGCGCGGGCCGATCCATCGCCCTGGCCCTCGCGCTCAGCGCGACCCGGCATCCGCAGCTGTCCCGCGCGGTGTGCCGCTGGCTCATCTTCCACCGCTGGACCCGCCAGCACATCGCCGCCGCCCGCGGCCTGGTCCACGACGAGCACGGCGTACTGGCCGTCGGCGAGGCCTGGGGACACGACCGGGCCGAACTGCTGAATTCGCTGCGCTTCGTCCGCACCGCGGTGCCCGAACTCAACCTGACCGCCGGCCTCCGCCCGGCCCAGGCCGCCTGGCTGCAGGAACAACACAACACCCTGACCCGCGCGGCCAACCGGCACGGCATGGGCGAGAGCGGGATACTGGGCAAGATCCCGGTGGAACCGATGCTGCAGTGCCGGGAACAGGTGATCCTGGATGTGGATGTGGCCGCCCACGTCGCCAATGCCGAGACCGTGGCCGCATTTCGCCTGCTCACCGAGAAACTCATGAACGACGCCGTCTGGGAACAGGTGGAGGTGCGCCGATGAGCTCCGCGACCGACTACAGCGAGGCGGGCGAACGCAATCGCGTGGCCGGCCAGCCGCTCTCGCATCTGTCCATCGAGGTCGGGCACTTCTATATGGACGAGCTGGTCAACGGCGTCGACCGGATCCATGCCCAGCTGCGCAAGGTGGCGCCCATCGTCCAGACCCAGATCGCCGCTGCCGAAGCGGAATTCGGGGCGGGCGCGCGGGTCAGCACCTGCTTCCTGGTCGACGACTACTTCTGGACCCGCACCGCCAACCACCCGCGCGATGCCCGGCGAACCGCCGACCCGCGCCAGGTGCTGGAGAAACTGCTGGCCGCGGCGGAGGAATGCGGTGTGCGCATCGACTATCTGGCGCGCGAGGCGGGCTGCGCCGAGGTGCCGTCGTTCCAGGACGGCGAACCGGTCGGCGAGCCGGTGCGGCTGGCGGAGATGATGGCCGCCCGCATCGTCGCCGAACCCGAGCGCGACAGCACCGGCCGCCGCCCGCCCACCGTCGAGTCCGGCTGGCTCTGCAATGGCCGCCGATCCTCGGAATTCGATGCGGGACAGGCCATGCGCATCTCCCGCTACCGGCCGCCGGAGGAATTCGGCGCACGCAATCACTCCATCTTCCTGGATGTGCAGCTGTGGAGCCGCCGCCTGGAGGAAGAGGGCGACCAGCAGGTCGAGCGCGTGCTCTGGTCCTGCCCCTTCCTGGCCGCCATCTGGCAGTTGCTGCGGCTGGGCCTGATTCGCAACGAGGGCGCCATGGTGGCGGCGCCGGTGCCCTGGGAGGAGCCGTGGCCCAGCGACTGGTCCCGGCTGCCCGCGGTGGTGAAACTGAATCCCAAGGCCAAACCCTTCGCGGCCTATCGGGCGCTCTCGGTGCTGCCCTACAGCTACCTGGGCATCGAGCACGCCGTGCGGGTCATCCTCGACCACCTGCAACTCGATGACGATGTGCAGGCGAAGCTTGCCGAACGCGGTGCGGGCGAACGGATTCCGGTGCAGGTGCCGCGTCGGGCCACCCACCGGTTGAACCACATCTTCCTGGGTGACGTCTGAGGTGGCCGCCACGTGAGTGAGCGCAGCGAGCGAACCACGGGCTCAGTGCGCATCGCGCATGGCGGAGCTGAGCGCAGCGAGGCGGCGACATGAGTGATCCGCTGGTGCTGCTGGGGGAGGTACGCACGGCACTGCTGCCCACTGCGGGGGGACTGGCGGCGCGGGAGGCGACAGCGCTGCTGTCACTGCTGCCCGGGCAGCGGGTACTGATGCGGGAGCGACCGCTGGCCCTGGCGATCTCGCCGGGTTCCGCCGTCGGGGTGGACTGCAAGCTGGCCACGGTGTCCGGATCGGACAGCCGCGCCATCGGGACGGTGGCTGCGCACGCGATCCTGGTGGGCGGCCGGGTGATCCAGAGTTCGGCCTGTTCCACGGTGGTGCGGACGGCCGACAAGAATCGGCGGCCCTGGTCGCACTACCTGGATCAGGTGGGGACGTTGGAGGTGTGGCACCGCATCGCCGACGACGCCGCGGCCGCGGTCGATCTCACCGAGGGGTTCCTGGAGGGCTCCGGCGCCACCACCCTGGACCTGGGCTCGGTCAGCGACCGGCTGCTCACCCGCGTGCGCACCGATCCACGCCTGGATCAGGAGCCGCCGGTGCGGTCCAGCGCCACCCGGCTGCGCTGGGCCGCGCGGGTCGCGCCGCCGGTGGGCGGCACCGTGCGCGGGCGCACCCTGTTCGCCTTCCGGCTCGAGGACGAGCACACCCGGTCGGTGCGGATCATGGTGCCGACCGCCCGGGATCTGGGTGCGGTGCAACGCTTCTGCGAGGATCTGGCCGTTCACGACTGGCTGCTGTCCACCCTGGGCGCGGCACTGTCCGAGGCGGATCGTCCCATGCCCGAACGTGATCCGTCCGCCGAGCTGGCGCCGCTGCTCGAACAGCTGGTGCACCTGTGGATGCCGGGTGCCCACACCCCGCCCCGGCTGCGCGAACTGTGGACGCGGCTGGAGTCCGATCCGGGCTTCACCCGGCAGTGGACCGCGCAGGTGGGACATCTGCGCGATCGGCTGGCGGTGGCGACCCTGGCGGCGCTGCGCAGCGCCAAGATCAGCACCGTCCAGTGGTGACAGGCGAATCCGGCCGGCGGTGCGACCGGATCAGAGCCGGAACCAACGGCGCACCAGCAGCGCGAAGAACACCGACATGGTGACCGCGCCCAGATAGCTCTCGATCACGAACACCGCGCGCCCGCCGACCCGAAGATTGTCGGTATCCCCGACGCCCAGGGGATTCAGGTAGTTCATGAACACCTGGTACACGGTGATGGCCGGCGGTTGATCCGACCGCAGCATGACCGCCACCACGAAGACCAGCAGCTGGAACGCCACGAACCACAGCATGCGGAAGGGCCGGTAACCGTAGCCGCAGATGAGATCCGGGACCAGACCGCCGGCGCGCCGCCAGGCCGCCGGCTGCGCCAGCCGCCGCGCCCGGGACAGGGCCAGGCCGCAGCGATCCTCGGCATCGGTGTCCTCGTCGATGCGGTAGAGACTCCCGGCCCGGCGGTAGGCCAGGGCGGCGTGCGCGGGCAGTCCGGCCTGCACCAGTGGGCGGCCCAGCCGCTCGTAGGCCTCGGCCAGTAGCCGATTCTGGGTGCGGCTCAGGCGCAGTGGCCCGCGGAACTCCACCTCAGCGGCGATCAGGGCGGCGAGCAGCTGGTTGACCGCCAGCGGCTGCGGCGTCGCGGTGGCGGTGTGTTCGAAGACCGGCACGTAGAGGTGGCCGAAGACGAGACTGTCACCGGCCCTGCGGATTCCGGGCGGATCGTAGGTCGACACCACCGCCTCGGTGTGCCGGGTGAACAGGTCCAGCAGCGGCTGTTCGGTGGCGCGGCGGCGCAGGCCGTGCGGCTGCTCGAGGAATTCGGTGACGTTGTCGGCGTAGGTGTCGGCGTGGCGCTCGATGCGCATGCTCATATCCGTCACGAACGGCGAGGACGGAGCGCTTTTCTCGAGCATGATCAATGATAAATCCTGTGCACCAGCACATCTCGTGGCTCGTCCGCGCCGAAATAGGCGGCCTCATGGTCGGCCCAGACGAAGCCGACCTCCTTGTAGAGGTGGTAGGCGACCCGATTACCCGGCTTCACCGTGACGAAGACCTGTTCGGCGCGGGCCCGACGGCATTGGGCCAGAGCGGCTTCCAGCAGTGCCCGCCCGTGGCCGCGACCCCGGCACTCGGATGCCACGGCGAAGCCGAGAAACCAGGCCCTGCGTTCTCCGTCGATGGCGGTGAGCACGTAGCCGCAGAGCTCCCCCGCATCCTCAGCAACCGTCCAGTTTGCTCCGTGTAGCTCGAAGAGTTGCCGGAGTACGAAATACGGATACGCGAGATGCTCGAATTCGACCACCTCGAGTGCGCGGATCGCGTCCAGATCCGACATTGACGCTATCCGGCACGCCGGATCATCCGGCTGTTCGAAGGCCGACAACGGCGTTCCCCTCCACCCCGGGCACAAGTGCGATGGATTCCAGGGTAAGCGTCACACCGAATCTTGGGTGCGGTTCGGCCGTCCGCCGTCTGTGGAGCGGGCGGCCGAACCGCGCTGCAGCACGCGGTGGGGACTGCGCCACCGCTGCCCGGAGGTTAGGCGCGGGGCGCTCGAAAGCGCTGTGCGGCAGCGTTCATCGCGGCTGGGGGCATTTCCCGGTACGCCCAGGGCCGCGAAATCCTGGTGTCGAGCTGTGCCTTCCTGTGGCGGAGCTGTGCTGTCCGGGCGTCGAGCAGCAGCCACAGCATCCGGTGGACGAACCGGTCGTAGCCGGTCGGTATGGGATCGGGGCCGGCCTGGGCCGGTGCGGGGCCGGTCACGGCAGTGCCCGCTCGTCGAGCACGCACCGGCCCTCCTCGACCAGCGTTGCCCGCGCTCGTCGGCGCACCTTGCAGGTCTGCACCGTGCAATCGAGGTGCAATTGCATTGCGGCGTGGGCTTGTTCGACGGTCATCACACCCGGATCACGGCGGCAGCGCGACAAACCGGCAATGTGCATATTGAGGGACGTCAGTTGCATGTCCAGACCACTCCTCGTTCCCGCTGGTTCCTGAAGTGCCCGGAGGTTCAGGAAAGGAAAGGGGCCTAGCTACACCGCTCCGGGCACATCTCCAGCACACCACGAGCAGACGCCAGGCGGGCGAATTTCGAGCTGGAGAACGCAAAATTGCGCGAATTCCCAGCAGTGAATCCACCTGGGGGAGGACGATTCTCCAAAGTGGACGAAGCCCTCGCCCGCCGTCGAGCCCCGATCCATGCCCGCGACCGCGAATGGAGCGTGTTGTGTCCGAAGGTCCCGCGTCATCCACCCTGCCCCGCCGTCAGCTCGGTCGCTATCTACGGGACTGGCGTATCCAGGCAGGATTGACCATCGCCGAAGCCGCCAAGCTGATGGAGTGGGGCGCGAGTACCTTGCAGCGGCTCGAGAAGGGCAACGCGGACCGCATCCGCACCATCGACATCCAGGAGCTGTGCCGCATCTACGGGATCCCCGCCGAAATCGGTGAGGGGCTCAAGGGTTTGGCGCAGCAGGCGGCGGTCAAGAGCTGGTGGCACTCCTACGGCGACCTCATCCCCGAGAACTTCGACGTCTACGTCGGGCTGGAGGCATCCGCGCAGCAGTTGTCCTGCTACCAATCGGAATTGGTGCCGGGCCTGCTGCAGACGGCCGAGTACGCAAGGGCCCTGAACCGGCTCGGGTACCCGGAAGAGACTGTGGTGGAGGTGGATCGGCGCGTTCAGCTGCGCATGCAGCGACAGGCCATGATCACCCGTCGCATGCATCCGGCGACCATCGCCATGGTGTTGCACGAATCGGTATTGCGCCGCCTGGTGGGAGGTGCAAGGGTGATGGCGGCGCAGGTGCGACACTTGGCGGAACTGAGTACCCGGTCCAATGTCGCGCTGCGTATCCTGCCCTTCGCCGCCGGTGTCCCTCTGGGACTTTCGACCGGACCATTCGTGATTCTGGAATTCGGATGCGACAGCAAGGGGCAACCGGTGGAGCCCCCGGTGGTCTACGTGGAGGGGTTCACCGGCGATCTGTATCTCGAGAGACAGGGCGACGTTCAGCGCTATCGCCGGGCACAAGCGGGCCTGGAACGCTGCGCGCTGGACGTTCAGGACAGCAGAAGCCTGCTCCGGCAGGTGGCGAAGGAGTATGCCGCCTGGGCGGTCAAGCCCGGAGGCGGCAGCGGAGCGTAACCATGCAGGGCTCCGCACAGGCGATGAAAGGACAGAGCATGAGTGTGGATCTTTCCGGGGCCCGCTGGTTCAAGAGCAGCCGTAGCGGGGCCGGTAAGGAGTGCGTCGAGGTGGCGTTCCTGCCCGCGGGCCGAGTGGGCGTGCGGGACAGCAAGAATCCGCAAGGTCCGGCGCTGGTGTTCTGCGCGGCGGAATGGGAATCCTTCACCGCGGGCCTCGAAAACGGGGTCTTCGACAGTTGATTCGCTGAACGAGGGTTCACGGGCCCCGACCCGTGAACCCCCGGTCTCAGAGGATTGCGACCACACCCATGGCAACGGCGGCGACCAGTACGCCGATCGCGACGGCCGACATCAGTGCGCCGGTGAGTACGTATACGCCCATCGCCGATACCGCGAAGAGCATCCCTACGATCAGCCGTTCGACCCAGTCATCGGGACCCATTTTCCGGTACCGGGGACGCGCATTCTTCAGTCCTCGGTCCACGAATAGTTGGATACCCATGCTTAGCCGTCCGCAAACATACTTCCGTTGCCAAACGGCAGCCGTTTCGTGATCAACAACCAGCTCGGTAATCCCGTGTCCCCGCGCTTTCAGTGCGGGGACACGGTGCTGGAAGGCAGGTGATCGGGCAGTCCACCGTTCGAGCGGCTCCGTGAGCCGCGGTCCGATACGCGGCCGTCAGCGCCGGAAAAGCTTGTTGCCCAACCAGACGATCGGGTCGTACTGGCGGTCCACCACGCGTTCCTTGAGCGGGATCAGCGCATTGTCGGTGATCTTGATGTGTTCCGGGCACACTTCCGTGCAGCACTTGGTGATGTTGCAGAAGCCCAGGCCCGCATCCTCTTGCGCCAGCTCCCGGCGGTCGGCCACATCCAATGGATGCATTTCGAGTTCGGCAATACGCATCAGGTATCGCGGACCGGAGAATGCGTGCTTGTTGTCCTCGTGATCACGGACCACGTGACAGGTGTTCTGGCACAGGAAGCATTCGATGCACTTGCGGAATTCCTGCGACCGTTCCACATCGGTCTGCTGCATCCGGTACTCGCCCGGTTTCAGATCCACCGGCGGCGTGAAAGACGGTACTTCGCGGGCCTTCTGGTAGTTGAACGACACATCCGTGACCAGGTCGCGAATAACCGGGAAGGTGCGCATGGGCGTCACCGTCACCACTTCTTCCTGGGTGAACGTCGACATGCGGGTCATGCACAGCAGCCGCGGCCGCCCGTTCACCTCGGCCGAGCACGAACCACACTTGCCCGCCTTGCAGTTCCAGCGCACCGCCAGATCCGGCGCCTGGGTGGCCTGCAGCCGGTGGATGATGTCGAGCACCACCTCGCCCTCGTTCACCTCGACGGTGAAGTCCTGCAGGCCGCCGCCCTCGGTGTCACCGCGCCACACCTTGAACTTCGCCTCGTAACCCATGGCTATTCCGCCTTTCCGGCGTCGTCCCGCAACTCTGCGAGATCGGCGGGGGTGTAGTACTTTTCGAGCTCCGTCAGGTCGAACAACCGGAGCAGGTCCGTGCGCATGGGCACCTGGGGCTCGGGCGTGACGGTCACCGACGGCACCGAGAACCCGACCTCGTCCGGGTCGATGGTGCAGACCAGCAGCTTGTTTCGCCACGCCGGATCCATGCCCGGGTGGTCGTCGCGGGTGTGGCCGCCGCGGCTCTCGGTGCGCAGCAGTGCGGCCTGTGCGACGCATTCGCTGATGAGCAGCATGTTGCGCATGTCCAGGGCCAGATGCCAGCCCGGATTGAACTGCCGGTGGCCCTCCACCGTGACGTGGTCGTAGCGGTCTCGCAGCTCGGACAGATGCTCGACGGCCTGCTTCAGCTCGTGTTCCTTGCGGATGATGCCGACCAGATCGTTCATGGTCTGCTGCAGGTCCATGTGCAGCGTGTACGGGTTCTCGCCCGGGCCGCCCTCGACGGGCGGATCGAACGGCGTCACAGCCGATTTCGCCGCCGCGGCGATATCGGCGTCGGAGATCTCGGGCCGTGCGGCCAGCTGCTCGACATAGGTGGCCGCGCCCAGTCCGGCGCGCCGGCCGAAGACCAGCAGGTCCGATAGCGAGTTGCCGCCCAGCCGGTTGGAGCCGTGCAGGCCGCCGGCGCATTCACCGGCCGCGAACAGGCCGGGCACCGTGGCCGCCTGGGTATCCGGATCGACCTCGATGCCACCCATCACGTAGTGACAGGTCGGCCCGACCTCCATCGGCTCCTTCGTAATGTCCACGTCCGCCAGCTCTTTGAACTGGTGGTGCATGGACGGCAGCCGCTTGACGATCTGGTCGGCGGGCAGGCGGGAGGCGATATCCAGATAGACGCCGCCGTGCGGCGTGCCGCGCCCGGCCTTCACCTCTTCGTTGATGGCCCGCGCGACCTCGTCACGCGGCAGCAGATCCGGGGTGCGCCGGGCGGAGTCGTTGTCCTTCAGCCACTGGTCCGCCTCCTCGATGGATTCGGCATACTGGCCCTTGAACACCGGCGGGATGTAATCGAACATGAACCGCTTGCCGTCGGAGTTCTTGAGCACCCCGCCGTCACCGCGCACGCCCTCGGTGACCAGGATGCCCTTCACCGACGGCGGCCAGACCATGCCGGTCGGATGGAACTGCAGGAACTCCATATTGATCAGCGACGCCCCGGCCCGCAGTGCGAGCGCGTGCCCGTCGCCGGTGTACTCCCAGGAGTTCGAGGTCACCTTGTACGACTTGCCGACGCCGCCGGTGGCGATCACCACCGCGGGCGTCTCGAACAGAATGAAACGCCCGGACTCCCGCCAGTAACCGAAGGCCCCGGCGATCCGGTCGCCGTCCTTGAGCAGCTCGGTGATGGTGCATTCGGCGAAGATCTTGATGCGCGCCTCGTAGTCGCCGGTCTGCGCGAAATCCTCCTGCTGCAGCGAGACGATCTTCTGCTGCATGGTGCGGATGATCTCGAGCCCGGTGCGGTCGCCGACGTGCGCCAGCCGCGGATAGGTGTGGCCGCCGAAGTTGCGCTGGCTGATCCGGCCGTCCTTGGTCCGATCGAACAGCGCCCCATAGGTTTCCAGCTCCCACACCCGGTCGGGGGCCTCCTGGGCGTGCAGCTCGGCCATGCGCCAGTTGTTGAGGAACTTGCCTCCGCGCATGGTGTCCTTGAAATGGGTCTGCCAGTTGTCCTTCTCGTTGGCATTGCCCATGGCGGCCGCGCAGCCGCCCTCGGCCATGACGGTGTGCGCCTTGCCGAACAGGGACTTGCAGACCACCGCCACGGACAGCCCGTGCTCACGGGCCTCGATGACCGCACGCAGGCCGGCACCGCCGGCACCGATCACGACGACGTCGTACTTGTGCCGCTCGACTTCAGGCATGGAACCGAATACTCCTGGGAGACAGAGGAATAGAGGACTGTCAGCCGATGAGGCGAGGATCGGAGATGGTTCCGCTCGCCACCAGCATGACGTAGAAATCGGTGAGGACCAGCGTGCCCAGCGTGGTCCAGGCCAGCTGCATGTGCCGGGTGTTCAGCTTCGACACCACGGTCCAGAAGCGGTAGCGCACAGGGTGCTGCGAGAAGTGTTTGAGCCGTCCGCCCGCAATGTGGCGGCAGGAGTGGCACGACAGCGTGTACGCCCACAGCAGCAGCGCGTTGCCGGTGATGATCAGCGTCCCCAGGCCGATGCCGAAGCCGCCGCCCTTGGCGTGGAAGGAGATCACCGCGTCATAGGTGTTGATCACCGAGATGATGATCGCGACGTAGAAGAAGTAGCGGTGCGCGTTCTGGATGATCAGCGGAAGCCGCGTCTCCCCCGAGTATTTCGCGTGCGGCTCGGCCACCGCACAGGCCGGCGGCGACATCCATACCGACCGGTAGTAGGCCTTGCGGTAGTAGTAGCAGGTGAGCCGGAACAGCAGCAGGAACGGCAGCACCAGGAAGCCCAGCGGAATCCACATGGGCAGGTGGCCGACCGGCGTGCCGAAATGGCTGGAGCCCTCGACGCACGAGGCGCTCAGGCAGGGTGAATAGAACGGTGTCAGATAGTGGAAGTCCGGCACCCAATAGGCGCTGCGCACAAAGGATCTGATGGTCGCGTAGATGACGAAGGCCGCGAGCCCCAGCACCGTCGCGGCCGGCGGCACCCACCACCGGTCGGTGCGGAGCGTGCGTGCCGAAATGGCAGCCCGTCCCCTACTGAAAACCCCGGTAGTGCTCGATTCAGAAGCCTTGACTGGTGCGGCGCTCACTGCTGGATGCCTCGCTGCTCTACCCCGTGGAACGTCATCGTTACCTCCGGCATCGAATGTGATGGTGAGCACCTTACGACAGGGGTGCTATCACTCGAGCTCGCAACAGCTATTTCGTGATCCCGTGATTTGCGCCACATTTCCTGTGGCCGTCAGTTATTCGTTTGCTTGGTGAACAAACGGCAATCTCGCGAACTCGCCGGGCTGTCAGAGTGTTTCGGATTCCGGCCCGCACGCAGGTCGGGCGGCTCGTTCGCGGCGGTTACCGGCCGTCATATGACAGCAACAACGGTGTGGTGGCCTGTCGGTCTGCTGAGCGTTCGAAGGGAGCCGGTAATGAGACGCGCCGCCATCGTCATGCCGATGCGCACGCCCGTGGGTCTGCCCGGCGGAGCACTCGCCGCGGTGCCGCCGAACCGGCTGGTCGGCACTGTCATTTCGGCGGTGCTCGGCCGCTCGGGCATCGATTCCGCACGGGTCGAACAGCTGGTCACCGCCGTCCCCGATGCGGAGGCCATCCGCTCGGCCCTGCCGCCGTGCGGACTGTCGCCGGAGCTGGGTGACTTCGCCCTGGGCGAGGGTCCCGGCAGCGGACTGCGCGCCCTGATCACCGCCGCCATGATGGTGCGCACCGGCGCGGCCGACGTGGTACTGGCGGTGGGTGCCGAATGCTCCAGCGCCACAGCTGGATTCGATGCGCAATCCGTCAGCGTCCCACCGCTGCCCGGCGTCCGCGCCCGGCCCGCGGCCGACGACGGACCCACCACCGACCAGCAGATCGCGATCTGGTCCGCCGAACCCGCACGCGGACAAGCGGATTCGGACCTTGCTGAACAGCTGGCCCGCGGCCACCAGCTGGGCCGGGCCGCGGCCGACGACTTCGCCGCGGTCAGCCACCGGCGTGCCGCCCGCGCCCATCGCCAGGGTGTGTTCGGCGCGGAGACCGCGCCCGTCGTGGTGTGCGCGCGTCCCGACGATCCGAATTCCGCGGTGGTCCGCCTGGTCGACCGCGACGAGGGGTTGCGAGACGATGTCTCACACCGGGCCTTCGCGGCGCTGTCCCCCTTCCGGCCCGACGGCGTGACCACGGCCGGTAACAGCAGTAGCCGCGGCCTGGCCGCTGCGGCCTGCCTGGTGGTGGCCGAGGACCGGCTGGTGGATCTCGGCCTGGAGCCGATGGGCTACCTGCTCGACTGGGTCAGCACCACCGCTCCCCTCGGCGTCCCGGTGCCCGCCGCCACCTCCGCGGTCGCGAAGGCGCTGTGGCGCACCGGTTTCGAACTGTCGGACCTGGAGCTGCTGGAGGTCGAGGAGACCTCCGCCGTCGAAGTGCTGGCCCTGGCCCGCACCCTGGGCCTCGAGGACGACTCCGCGGAGCGCCTGAACGTGCACGGTGGCGCGATCGCCCTCGGTGATCCGGGTGGCGCGGCGGGTCTGCGCATGATCACCACCATGCTGCACGAACTGGCCCGCCGCGACGGCGGTCTCGGCCTGGCCGTGACGGCCGCGGGCCCCGGCCGCGCCCTGGCCGCGATCTTCGAATCCCCCGATCTGGAACCGGTTTCGCAGGCCCCGCGCGGCGCCCGCTTCCGCGGCGTCGGCGGCCGGCGCTCCGGCCGGGGCCGGCACCGCCACTGAGGACTAGTCCCGCGGGCGGAGCCGGACGACCGCCGTGCCCCGGGCGAAGGCGGCCGCCAGCTCTTCTCGATTGACGCTGCCGTCCGAATTCAGGCTGATGCCCGCGTATTTCCCGTGGGTCGGGTTCTGCTCGAGGATGATCCGATACGGGCCGGCCGCCGCGTCCACGTCGGTGACGACCTCCCAATCGGCGTCGATCTCCCGGCGCCGCAGGCCGATTCGCACCGGCTCGCCGGGGCGCAGGTTGTGCCGCCACTTGGCCGCGGTGCCGATCAGCAGCGTGCCGTCGTGTTCGGCGTAGGCGACGGGATTCTCGTACACCCGCCCGCTCTTGCGGCCGACCACGGTGACGATGAGCAGTTTCCCGCTGACCATCCGGTGCAGCGGTGAGCGCAGGACCCGGCGCATGACGGCGTTGAGCCGCTCCTGCTTGCGGGTGGCGGCCGGGTTCTGGGTAGTCGTTGCTGGCTGCGACATCGGTGCGTCCTCCGGTTCCCTATTTACTGAGTGACTACTCAGAAAATACGACCAGTTGCGGCATACTGCAAGGGTCGTGCTGGAAAGCGACAGTCGAAACGTGACAGGAGGCGATGTGGGGACCCGTTCCCGAGGGCGGCCCAGTACCGGTGTGCGCGAGGCTGTGATCGCCAATGCACAACAGGTGCTCGCGGAATCCGGCCTCGCCCGGCTGTCCACCAAGGAGATCGCGGCCCGCGCCGGCGTCGCCGAATCCAGCATCTTCTACCACTTCGGCGATCGAATGGGCTTGCTACAGGCCGTGATCCAGCATCAGCTGCGCCCGCTCAAGGACCTGCTCGCCGACGCGCCCGCGGCGGATCTGCGCACGGCGCTGCGGTCGCTGCTGGCGACCCTGGAGGAATTCTTCGTCTCCGCCCTGCCGGTGATGGCGGCGGTGCAATCGGATGCCGAACTGGGCGCGGTCTACCGGGAACGCAGCCGCGATCTCGACCTGGGCCCGCATCGGGCGGTGGACGCCGTGGTCGCGTATCTGTCGGCCCGGGGCGTCGAGGCCGCGGATCTGCGCACCGCGGCCCTGCTACTGGTCGGCGCGGCCCATCAGCGCGCGCTGCAGCGGCGGCTGAGCCCACCCGACGCGCTCGTCGAATTGCCGAGCCCCGACGCCATTGTCGAGGTGGCCCTGCCGCTGTTCGAAACGAAGGGTTAGTTACTTGGTGCGGGGGCGGGAGTGGAAGCCCAGGCCCTCGTCCTGCGCGCCCATCCAGGCCGCTTCATCGTGCTTGGCGTCGGGGACGTAGATCGTCTCCTGCTTGGCCTTCGGTGCTTCCGGCGGCGGCGCCTGTTCGAACTCGTCGGTGTCGATGACGAGCCTTTCCAGATCGTTCTCCAGCCGGCGAACAGTGCCCGCGTCTCCGTAGTGCGAACGCAGTGCGGTGACGCACTGCCGGAGCTGGCCGACCGCGTAGCGGAGTTCCGCAATCTCGCTGCGTGTCATCGAAACCTCCTCGAGCCGTGTGACAGACCACACATCGTGATCTACAACACAGTACGTGATCGTGCGGGATTCGTCTCGTCGGCTAAGAATATTCGCAGCTAGAGGGCCTGTCACCGCGTCCGGAATTGGGGTGGCGGACGTTTCAGATCGTCGAATCCGAGCGCCCCGGATGATCTTCCGGCTACCCCGCGATGGCGTACTCCGGCCCGCAGTCGGGACCACAGTCCGGGTCCGCGTCGCGCGCCGCCGCGGTCGCCCGGGCCACCAGCGCGACCACCGCGGCGGCCACCTCCTCGGCCCGCTCCAGGATCACGCTGTGCCCGGCGCCGTCCAGCCGCACCAGCTCGGCGTCGTCGACCTGGGAGGCCAGCACCACCGAGTGCGCGAACGGGATCATGATGTCCGCGGACCCGGCCAGCACCAGCACCGGAATCGAGCCCAGCCGGTGCAGGGTCGCGGTCTCGTCGAAGCGGATCAGCGACTCCAGGAAGCTGGCCATGGTCAGCAGCGAGGTGTCGTTGAGCATGGCCGTCGCCACCGCCAGCATGCGCGGGCTCACCTTGCGGGTGCCCAGGGTGGCGTCCCGCATGATGGGCTCGAAGATGCGGCGGCTCAGGTGTTTCGAGGCCTGCATGGCCCGCGGAGCGCGCCGCACCGCCACCCGCAGCGAGTTCACCGCCGGTGCGCTCAGCAGCCGCCCCAGCCCGACCCGGGTCACCCCGTTGGCGGCGCTGGAGAGCAGGCCTACACCGACCACCCGGGTCCCGATCGCCTCCGGATACAGCCGGGCGTAGGCCAGCACGGTCATGGCGCCCATCGAATGACCCACCAGGACAACGGGTCCGGTCGGCACCACGACCCGCAGCACGGCATCCAGATCCCGGGCCAGCTGCTCGATGGTGTACGTGGAAGGGTCGGCATTGCCGGAATCCCCGTGTCCGCGATGGTCGTAGAACACCATGTGGGTGTCGTCGCCCCAGGTCTGCAGCAGATGCCCGCGCATGAACGCCCACGATTCGGCGCGCAGACAGTGCCCGTGGACGAACACGACGGTGACGGGGGCGTCGGTGGTACCGAATTCACGCACGGCGAGTGGCACGCCGTCATCGGCGGACACGGTGATGTGGTGGCCGTCGAAATCGGCCGCGCGGGTGTCGATCGTGGACATGACGTCCTCCTGAAGAGTGCGCCTTCTTGCCCGGTTGTCGGTAGAAATAACCCCTGCGTTAACCCCCCACACCAGGCGTTATGGACAAGTTGTCCAACTGTCTCCGCTGATCTATGCATGACCGTCGGGGGATCTGTCGGAGTCTCGCCACATTGCTGGACCTGTGTAGAAATCCCTGTACTTCCGGCCGATGTCCGCAATTTCTACTGATATCTAGCGAATTACCTAGGCAAAAGTAGATTCGTATCGCATCGAGAGCGACCGCCATCACATGCCGTGTCGTCGCATTCCGGTAGGCATGACAATCTGCCGCTCTCTAGCAATCGGGCTAGAGAGCGGCAGATTTCTGTGCGGAGCCGGCTATGTGGCCGCTCCCGTCTTCGTGGACGGGAGGAACGGACGCAGCAGGTTCTGTTCCACCGACGGCCCGAACTGCCATTCGGCGATCCAGGGGCCGGTGCCCTCGCTCGGATCCAGTGCGCCACCCTCGAGCCAGCGGTAGCGCCCGTCGAGGATGCCTCGGGTGAGGTCGGTGTCGGCGTCATCGGTGTTGGACCAGAGATCGTCGAAGAGCTTCTCGACCCGCAGGCGGGCCTGGCGGCAGAAGACCTCGGCGAGTTCCTCGGCGGCCACGCCGTCGGGACTGCCGTCGATCCGCAGGGACTGAGCGCGCACGCAGGCCGCGGCCATGGCGAACAGTTCCGCGCCGATGTCGACGATGCGGCCCAGGAAGCCCTGTTTGTACTCGAGCTTGGCCTGCCAGCGCGCCATGCCGTACATGAGGGCGCGCGCCTGCTTGCGCGACATCCGCTCGACGAAGCGCATGTGCCGTGCCAGCGGGCCGAATTCGCCGTAGCCGACCGGTGCGGTGCCGGCGCCGACGGTCAGCTGCGGGAACCATTTGGCATAGAAGCCGCTCGCCCCGACCGCCGCCTTGGCCTTGTCCTTGAGTTCGGCATTGCGATCCACCAGCGCCCCGGCCGCGGCCATATGGGCATCGGCCATCTCGCGGGCGATGAGCAGCCGCATGATCTCGCTGGAACCCTCGAAGATGCGGTTGATGCGCAGATCGCGCACCAATTGCTCGGCGCCGACGGCCCTTTCACCGCGGGCCCGCAGCGAGGCCGCGGTCTCGTAGCCGCGGCCGCCGCGGATCTGCACCAGTTCGTCGGCGATCCGGCACGCCATCTCCGAGGCCCACAGCTTGGCCAGCGCGGCCTCGATGCGAATATCGTTGCGGTTCTCGTCGCACATGGTGCCCGACAGATCGAGCACCGATTCCAGCGCGAAAGTCGTTGCGGCGATGTAGGAGAGCTTCGCGCCGACCGCGCCGTGCTCGCCGACCGGGCGGCCCCACTGCACGCGGGTGGCCGACCATTCCCGCGCGATCTTGAGCGACCACTTGGCCGCGGCCGTGCACATGGCCGGGATGGCGAGGCGACCGGCGTTGAGGGTGGTGAGCGCGATCTTGAGCCCGTCGCCCTCGCGGCCCACCAGATTCCGCTTGGGTACGCGCACCTTGTCCATCCGGGTGACACCGTTCTCGATGCCGCGCAGGCCCATGAACGCATTGCGACGCTCCACGGTGATGCCGGGGCTGTCGGCCTCCACGATGAACGCGGAGATGCCGCCGCGATGGCCCTCGCTCTTGGGCACCCGCGCCATGACCACGAGCAGTTCGGCGACAACGCCATTGGTGGTCCACAGCTTCACGCCGCTGATCTCGTAGGCCTCTCCGTCCGCGGTCGGGGTCGCGGTGGAGGCCATGCGTGCCGGGTCGGAGCCCACATCGGGTTCGGTGAGCAGGAACGCGCTCACCGCGCCCTTGGCGCAGCGCGGCAGGAACTCTCGCTTCTGTTCGGGGGTGCCGGCCAGCTTGAGCGGCTCGGGCACGCCGATGGACTGGTGTGCGGAGAGCAGCACGCCGAGGCTGGCGTGCGCGGAGCCGACCAGCATGAGGGACTTGTTGTAGCCCACCTGCGACAGCCCGACCCCGCCGTACTCCTCGGGAATCTTGAGGCCGAAGCAGCCGAGTTCGGCCAGCCCGCGCACGTATTCGTCGGGGATGCGGCCCTCGGTCTCGATGCGCTGGCCGTCGATGGTCTCGCAGAAGGCCCGCAGCCGGGTCAGGTACGCCTCGGTCTTGGCGGTGTCCGCGGCGTCGGGGCGCGGGAATGGATGGATGAGGTCGAGCCGGAACCGGCCGAGGAACATCTCCTTGGCGAAGGACGGCTTGGCCCAGGTGGTTTCGCGGGATTCCTCGACCAGTGCCCGGGCTTGTTCTTCGGTAGCGTCGACTTTGGCGGCTGTCACCATGATGTCCTCCTCGACCGTGATGAGAATCACATTCGAGTGTAGGAGGCTTTGTTACCCGCCGGTAGGGGCTGGCAAAGATCAAAAAGCCTTGTCACGGGTGATCTTGATCAGTTGGCTAATCTTTGGTTATTGAACGCCGCGCAGGTATCGGCCGAAATGCGGCACCGTGAAACCGATGGTTCCGCGCTCGGCCGAGTAGATCAGACCCTTCTTGATCAAGCCGTCGCGCGCCGGGGACAACGAGGCGGGTTTGCGTCCCAGCTCGTGCGCCACCGCCGAGGTGGCCACCGGCCCGTCGTCCCCGGACAGATCGGCCATGGCGCGCATGTATTCGCGCTCGGCCGGTGTCGCTCGCTCGTAGCGGGAGCCAAAGAAACCGACCGCCAGCTCTTCTTCGGCCGCAGGCGCCGCCACCGCCACATCCTCGGCCGAGATCGGGCTCTGCGCCGCCGCGTCCCAGGCGGCCTTGCCGTACGCCTGCACGAAATACGGGTACCCGTCGGCCTTCCGGTACAGCGCGTCCAGCGCCTCCTCGGAGTACTTCACGCTCTCCCGCTCGGCCGGCGCGATGAGCGCCCGGTCGGCCGACTCCCGGTCCAGCCGATCGATGCGGTGATAGGAGAACAGGCGCTCGGAGTAGCTCTTGGACGCGGTCAGCACCGCGGGCAGATGCGGCAGACCCGCCCCGACCACGATCAAAGGCGCGGCATCCTGGCTCAATTCGTGGCAGGCCCCGCAGATGGCCGAGATGTCGGCCGCCCCGAGATCCTGCATCTCGTCGATGAACACCGCGATGCCGATGCCCAGATCGCGCACCAGCGCCGCCGCCTCCATGAGCAGCTCCACCAGATCGATCTCGATATCGCCGGAGTCGGCCCGCCCGGTCACCGCGGGCACGTCGATGCCCGGGTTCCAGCGTTCCCGCATGCCCTTGCCGTCGGTGGAACGCAGTGCGAAAGCCTTGAGAATCCCCAGGAAATCGTCCACCTGCTCCGGATTGCGGTGTGTCACAGCGAGCGAACGCACCGCCATGTGCAGCGCCGAGGCCAGCGGCCGCCGCAGTTCCTGATCGGGGCGGGCCTCCAGCTTCCCGGTGCCCCAACCGCGCGAGCGGGCGGCCGAGCGAAGCTGGTTGAGCAGCACCGTCTTTCCGACGCCACGCAAACCGGTGAGCATGACGCTGCGTTCCGGCCGTCCGCGCGCCACCCGCTCCAGCACGATGTCGAAGGCGTCGAGCTGCCGGTCCCGGCCCGCGAGCTCGGGCGGACGCTGCCCCGCGCCGGGTGCGTAGGGATTCCTGACGGGGTCCATGCGGCCCAACCGTAGCGCGGTCATCACGGATTATCCGGGTATCTATCGGGGACGCTAGAGACAGCTATCGACCGGCATACCGGCTCGGCCGATTCGCGATCAGCGGAAGTCGATACAGCGGGTCCGCGGTGTCCCCGGGGGTCTCTACCCTTATGCCTGATTCGTTGGGATCCAGCGCAGGAGGGTTCATGTCGGAAGAAGCCGTACCCACGCCCACCGTCGCGGAGGTGGTCGAATCCTGGAACGTGCCCGCCGAGGCGATCGTGGCCGCGCGCATCCGCAACAACATCCTGGTGGCCATCGAGCGTGGGTACGACGATCCGCAACTGGTGGCCGATCTCGCGGTGGGTCCCCTGGTAATGGCGCTGGGGCAGTTGGAAGTCGATCTCGCGGACGCTCGCCGGCGGATTGCCGAGCTGGAGCGGGCGATCGAGGCGAAGGATTGATAACGGACGTATCGACCACGTATATCGTCTCGTGATCCACGGCCCTATACACCGAATTGCACGTTCAGCGGGGCGTTTTCGTAAAGATGCGACGCGCTTATCGTGTCGGGTGGACAACACGGCGGCCTAGTCGTAATCTTCTCGTGACTTAGCGGAGTCTGTTGCTTCATCGGAGAGGCAGCCCGCGACGTTACAGCAGCAAGATCGGAGATGCGGCTCAGTGGGTAAGCACAGCTTGCAGCAGGAATCTCGGCTTCCGAATTCCGTGAAGGGTGCCATCGTCATGGGTGCGATGGCCGCGACGACTACTGGTGTGTTTCCGGCGATCACCGCCACGGCCGCCACCGTCGAGATCCCTGGCATCGGAAACTTTGATGTGCCGGACGATTTCGCGCCTCAGGTGCAGCAGTTCAACCAGACGGTCAAGGACGCCGAGACGGCGCTGCAGACCCCGGGCGGACTGGGCGGCGGCGCTCAGGTCGGCGTCCCGGCTGCCCCGGCTCCGCAGTTCCAGCTGCCCAGCATCTTCCAGAAGTCCAGCTCCGTCGGCGACATCGCGCTGCACGCCGCTGAGACCAAGGTCGGCGCCCAGTACTCCTGGGGCGCGACCGGCCCCTACAGCTTCGACTGCTCCGGCCTCGTGCAGTGGGCCTACAAGCAGGCCGGAGTCGAGCTGCCCCGCACCAGCTTCGAGCAGTCCAACGTCGGCGCCCCGGTCGCCTTCGAGGACCTGCAGCCCGGTGACATCGTCATCACCAACGGCGGCGGCCACGTCGGCATCTACGCCGGCGACGGCAAGCTGCTGAACGCCGTGCAGACCGGCACCCCGGTCTCCTACACCAACCTGCACGCCAGCCAGGTCGTTACCGCGCGCCGCATCGTCAACGCCTGACGCAGTATCGTCGACGTGTGACCACTGCTCCACTGAGCACCACGGCTCAGGCCCGAGTTGATTCTTGGACCTGGGCCGTCCGCATTTTCAAGACCCGCTCCGCGGCCGCCGCGGCCTGCCGGTCCGGGCATGTGCGGGTCAATGGCGTACCGGTCAAGCCCGCGCACCATCTGAAGCCCGGTGACGAGATCCGCGTCCGCGTCAATGGTTCCGAACGCATCGTCATCGTCGAGCAGCTCATCACCAAACGGGTCGGCGCGGCCGTGGCCGTGCAGTGCATGATCGACAAGAGCCCGCCCCCGCCCGACCCGCAACTGACCGCCCTCCTGCCGCGCCGTGATCGCGGCGCGGGTCGCCCGACCAAGCGCGAGCGCCGCGAGACGGACCGGTTGCTGGGGCGCGACCTCCCCCGGCTCCCCGGGACTTCAGCGGACGGCTAGGAGCCGTCGACAGCCTTGCACGCGTGCCGAAGGTTGGGTGCCAACCCGATTTCGGACGTGCCCGACGAGTTACCCTCGACTCACGAAATCACTTGTCTCGTTGGGATATTGCGGCATCGCCCGGCGTGTCCGTGGCCGCCGCCCGCGCGCCCCAGGCGGCTCCGGCGATGGTGACCAGGGCGCCGAGCATGAGCGCGGCCGGTTCGCCTGGCTTCAGCACGTGCAGCTGCGTACCGACCGTGACCGCCGCGACCGGCACGCCGATCTGCGCGGAGGCGATGGCCCCGAGCGGAAGCGGCTGACCCAGGAACCGCATGAGCGTGTGGGCCAGCACCGCGGCCGCGCCGAGTACCAGGCCCAGCAGGATCAGGTGCGGGTGGTCGCCGAATTCGCGCAGGTTCAGCCGCGCGCCGAGCCAGACGAAGAACAACGGCGCGAGGAAGCCGTCGCTGATGGCGAAGAGCTGCTTGGCGACTCGGCGCGGTTCCCCGATCGCCGCCACCACCAGCCCGAGTGCGAAGCCCGCCAGCATGATCGAGACGTGACTGCGGGTCGCGAGCGCGCCGAGGGCGAACAACAGGCCGAGGCTGACGCGCAGTTCGAGCGCGAACTGCCGGCCCTCGGAGACCTTGTGCAGCCGGTGCCGGATGCCGGAGTCCTCGAGCCAGCGCAGGAAGAAGTACGCGACCACCGCCGCCCCGGCCACCAGGAGCGCCCCGAGCGCGGCCCGGCTCGCATTGTGTGGATCGATCACCAGCGGCAGCGCCACCACCGCGGCCGCGTCGGCGATGGCGACCTGAGCGGTCATCTCCAGCACGGGTTTTCCGCTCAGCCGCTGGGAGTCGATGATGGGCAGCACGATGGCTGCCGAGGAGGAGGCGAGCAGTACGCCGTAGAGCAGTCCGTGCCCGGTGTCGAACCAGGCCGCGATGCCCTGCCCGGCGATCACCGAGAGCACGCCCACCAGCACCGCGCGCAGCGCGCCCCGCCCCAGCGCCGAGCGAATGGCCGCGTCCCGCACCGGCACGTGGGTGCCGGCCACGAACATGACCACGGCGAAGCCGACGTCGGCGATGAAGGAGAAGGTCGGGTCCTCCGGGTGCAGCAGGCCGAAGCCGGTGGTGCCGAAGATGATTCCGGCCAGCAGTTCACCCAGGATGACCGGCAGGTGCCAGGACTGCCGCCAGGCCAGCCAGGGCCCGGCCAGGCCGAGCAGGGTGACGAGGGTGAGGGTCTGGAAGGTCACGGCGTCGTCGTCTCGGCATTCACGCAATCAGGGCAGGGAGGCGATCTTCACCGGGATCGCGATGTTCTCGTCGGTGTAGTAGATGGCGCAGACCCGGTGATAGCCGTCCGCGATCTGCATGGGCACGGCCTTGCGGAAGTCCCCGCGCACCACCAGGATCGGCGAGAGCGCCAGGCCGGCCGTGATCTTGGCGAGGTCGCGGCGGACATAGGGATTGAAGGTCGGCAGGATCTCCAGCTGCGAGGCGCGCAGCAGGTCCTTGGCCTTCTTGTGCACCACGGGGGCGTCGCGCAGCTTCTGGACGACCTTGTCGACGATGTCCGGCTCCGCCAGCATGTCGAGGTAGTCCACAGCGGCCGGGTAGTCGTGCTCGTCCGGCTCCTTCTTCCACTTGACCGTGATCTCGGGGTCCGCCATGGAGTCATCATTCCCGTGCGACCGACCGGTCGCATATGGACACGCGGATCCGGTCCCAATTGACCGTTTAGCCCGGCTGTCAGGCTGCGGGGCCGACCACCCACTCCACGCAGATGACGCGCCGATCCACCTGCGCCGCCGCCAGTTCGCGCACCGCACCCGGCTCGGCCGCACTGGGTACACAGGTCAGCAGCACGGTGAAATCGGTGGGATCCGCCGCCGTCAGCTCCAGCAGATTCGCCGCCGCCACCAGCCGCGTCTCCCCCGACGCGTGCACCACGCCCCGGACTGCCGACCCGCACTCGCGAATGTCCTGCAGCGCCGTCGCCAGATCGGTGCGATCGGCGCAGTCGCACCGCACCACCACGATCCGCTCCTCCATCCCCGTCAACCCCGCCGGCAGCGCCCGCGGCGTGCGGGTCAGCACCACCACGTCCCGCGCCCCCGCCTCCAGCAACCACCGCACCGCGACCTCGCCCTGCGGGCCCAGCCCACCCGCGACCACATACGTCCCGTCCGGCCGGATCTCGACGGCCGGAAAGGCCGGTGCCGGCTGCTGCCCAGCCGGGTACGTCGCGCCGAAGCCGCCGTCCCGCCAGCGACGTCGCGCACCGGAATCCGGTCTGCGCCATTGCCGTTGCGGTGGAGCGGCCGTCAGCGAGCCGAGGGCCGTCCAGTCCACGGCGTGGCCGTTCAGATATCGCCGCGCGATGGTGTGCAGAAAACTCGCCGCCTCGTCGTCGCGGGCCAGCGCGGCCTGCGCGCTCTCCCGGAACGGGGCGCGCTCACGCAATCCCGGGGTCAGCACCGGCTCGGGACCGATCTCGAGGAGCATCGAAATCCCGTCGGCGGCAGCGTATTCCAGCGCCGCGGCCAAGTGGACCGGATGCCATGCGTTGGCGGCCCAGTAGGCGGCGTCCGTGCGCAGATCGTCCGCCGTGGCGGGCGGTGCCGTGGTGCGGGTGGTCCCGTCCTCGGTGGCCCGGGTGTCCGGCATCCGCGGCACCGGGCCGGGCCGGGTGGTCGAGTAGAACGGAAGCTGCGGCGGGTTCGCCGCGAGATCGGTGAGTTCGCCGTGCAATTCGGCGGCGCGGTCGCGGATCGCCGGCAGGTGCGCGGCGGCGGGTATCGCGTCGGCCGGGAGGCGCTGGGCGAAGATGGTGCGGCGATGGGCCCGCCGCACCAGGGCATCGATATAGCGGGGCTCGCCCGCCACGGTGATGGCGGTCGGACCGTCCACCGCGGCGACGGCGACATCGGCGCGCATGGGCTCGACCAGCCGGGTCACCTCCCCGAGAGTCGCCTCGAGCACGGCCGCGGCGCCACCCCCACCGGCACGCTCGAGCAGCCGCGCCCGCGCCACCACCACCCGTGCCCCGTCGTGCAGTGACAGCGCACCGCTCACGACCGCGGCGGCGACCTCACCGACGCCGTGCCCGGCCACCGCATCCGCCTGCAGCCCCACCGACTCGAGCAATTCGGCCAGTGCGACCTGAAAGGCGAACAATGCCGAATGCTCGAATTCGATGTCTCCCGCGCCGGATTCGCCCGAAGTGCCGCCATCGCAGCCGAATTCGCGGGCGCGATCGGGCCCGTGGTCGCCGCCTCGACCCGCAGGGGTCGTTCGGTGGAATCCATTGCGCGGCGTCCAGACGCGTGGGCCGCCGGCCGCTGCCACGGCGTCCACGGCCGCGGTCAGCGCTGCCGCGAAGGCCGGGTACCGGGCCGCGAGCGCGCGTCCCATGCGCGGGTGGCCGCCGGTTCCGGGGAAGAGGAAGAGTGTGCCGCCGTCGTGATCGGTGCGGACCGGGTCGAAGATGCCGGTGGCCGCGCGTGGGAGGGGTGCGGCCGTGACCGTTCCCGTGGTGCGGGCGATCGCGGGCGTGGTGGCGACGCGGCGGGCCAGGGTGCGCAGGTGGGCCGCGGCTTCGGCGGTATCGCGGGCGAGGACCGCGGCGCGGGTGGGTTCGGGGATGAGCCGGGCAGTGGCGGAGGCGAATTCGCGCAGAGAGCGATACGAGCCGATCGCGACGGCCCAGCGCAGCGCGAGGGCGTGGATGGCGGCCGGGTCGCGTCCGGTGAGGGGCAGGAGAACCGGGGATTCGTCGTCGCGGTCGAGGGCAGGGGTCCCGCCCGGTCGGGCGGGGGCGTCCAGGGCGATGTGCGCGTCGGGGCTGTCCGCCTCGGGAAAGCCGATGGCGGGCCCGCCGATGTCGGCGTAGCGGCGGGTTCGGGTCCGCAGCGCGTCGGTCGTGCGCTGCAGTACCAGCACGGTGCAGATGCCATTGCCGCCGCCCGCGCCGCTGCCGCGATTCCTGGGCACCGGTATCCGAAGGCCCGAAATGTCCGGTAGCAGAGCGAGATCCACACCACCCGCGATGACGAAGGGCACGGCTTCGTCGGCCAGCAGGCGCACGCCCATGTCCACGGCGACCAGTGGCGAGGCGCGCCGGCTGTCCACGGTGAGGCTGGGACCGCGCAGGTCCAGTGCCCGCGACAGCTGGTGGGCGCTATTGGTGCCGCCGACCGCGCCGAAGACCACCGCCGCATTGGACGCCGGTGCCAGACAGCCCAATCCGGAGTCGTCCAGTGCTTCCACGGCGACCTCGAGGTTGGTGCGCTGGCGCGGAGTGAGCCCGGTGGCCGCGAGGCGATCCAGGCCGAACCACTCGTGATCGAACTCCAGACCCGTCGACCGGCAGCCGACACCGACGATCGACACCCGGGGGAACGGGGTGGGATCGGTCGATGCTCTCGTACTTTGCCGCACAGGAATGCCCTCCCGTGTCCGCGCGCTGTCGGCCGTCGAGGTACCACCGGCGATTCTGCCAAGAATTCGCCGTGGCCAGAAGAGCTTTCGCCCAGGCGAATTCGTCACCCGACGCTGTGCAGGTCAGCGCCTACCCGACCTCCCCGAAGACATCGGGGTCATCGTTCCGCATGATTACGAGGCCGTAGCCGTCCGCCCCTGGAAGGGATGGTCGAAATCCTCGGCGGTGGCATGGGAACTGAAGAATCGCAGTGCTAGGTTCACCGCGTCCTGTTCGGTGTTCACACCAGAGATGGCCATGGTCCGGCGCAGCGCGTCGTCGTCGAGATAGATTCGAGTGATGGCCATTTCAGGCACCTCCGCCGCATCCGTCGTGTCCTCAAAGCATGACGGATCCAGCAGGCGCTGACAGCCGGAATGGCCAGAGCCCTTGGCAGGAAATGCCAAGGGCCCTGTCGTAATTGTCTGGGACGTACCGACTTTCGCCGGAACTATCCGATCATGCCCGCGAGCCGCTGCTGGATCAGCGCCTCCGCCTCGGTGACCATCCGGGAGACCAGCTCACCGCAGGTCGGGATGTCGTCGATGAGGCCCTGCACCTGACCGGCCGACCAGATGCCGGCGTCCAGGTCACCGTCCTCGAACACCCGGCGGCCGCGCGCGCCCGCCACCAGATCCTTGACGTCCTCGAACTTGCCGCCGGCCTTCTCGATCTCGACGACCTTGCGGCTGATCTCGTTGTCCGCCACGCGGGCGGTGTTGTGCATGGTGCGGAAGATGAGCTGGGTGGCCCGCTCCGAATTGGCGACGATCTGCTCTTTGACCGTCTGGTGGATCGGCGACTCCTGGGTGCACATGAAGCGGGTGCCCATGTTCACGCCGTCCGCGCCCAGCGCCAGCGCCGCGACCAGTCCGCGAGCGTCCGCGATACCGCCGGAGGCGATGACCGGGATGTCGAGGGCCCGGGTGGCGGCCGGAATCAGGATCAGGCCCGGCACATCGTCCTCGCCCGGGTGCCCGGCGCATTCGAAGCCGTCGATGGACACGCCGTCCACGCCGATCTTCTGCGCCTTGAGCGCGTGCCGCACGCTGGTGCACTTGTGCAGCACCTTGATGCCGGCTTCCTTGTAGTACGGCAGGAAGGGCTCCGGATTGGACCCGGCGGTCTCCACGATCTTCACGCCGGACTCGATGATCGCCTGCACGTACTCCTGGTACGGCGGCGGGTTGATCGACGGCAGGATGGTGACGTTCACGCCGAAGGGCTTGTCGGTGAGCTCACGCGCGCGGTCGATCTCGCGGCGCAGATCGTCGGGGGTGGGCTGGGTGAGCGCGGTGATGATGCCGAGACCACCCGCCTCGGAGACGGCGGCGGCCAGCTCGGCGCGGCCGACCCACATCATGCCGCCCTGCACGATCGGGTGCTCGACCCCGAAGGTCTCGGTGAATCTGGTCTTCAGTGCCATGGGCGCTGTCCTCTCCCTGCCTCTCGCGAACTGCCCCGATACTCGCATAGTTGCATATGGAGCGACAACCCTGATGTGAGTCGGAGTTTGCACCTGACCAGGACGGTGACCAGTGAATCCGAGGGTGACCGCTCCTGGATATGCGTGTCTACCAGGCTCGAATACGTGCTCTGAACTGCTGAATGAAGCCGTGAGAACTTCTCGCTGAAACCTTCTCTGTAACCCTTGTCACGTCAGAAAGTTAAGCGCTATTCTCACAGTCGATCAGCGTGAAAGGACACCGCATGACCTTCCAGCCGCTAGACGAGCCGATCCGGTCGCGTCGCAACCACTGGGTGAACCAGGTCGCGACCCACGCGGCCATGCGGCCCGGTCAGGTCGCCTTCAAGTTCAAGGGCGTGGACACCACCTGGAAGCAGCTGCACGAGCGGTCGGAGCAGTTCGCCGACGCGCTGTCCCGTCGAGGGGTCGGGTTCGGCGATCGTGTGCTCATCCTGGCGCTGAACTACACCGAGTACATCGAGGCCGTCATGGGCATCAATGCGCTCGGGGCCATCGCGGTGCCGGTGAACTTCCGGCTCACTCCGCCCGAGGTCGCCTACATCGTGGCCGACTCCGGGGCCAAGGCCATCGTCACCGACTCGGTGCTGCAGCCGCTGGCCGTGGGCGTCGCCGGGCAGGCTCCGGACCTGTCCACGGTCGTGGTCATCCACGGGCAGACCGGTGCGGGCGTCATCGGATATGACGACTTCCTGGCCGAGCCGGGCGAACCGCATGCGCCACTGGACATTCCGGAAGAGACTCCCTGCCTGATCATGTACACCTCGGGCACCACCGGCAGCCCCAAGGGCGCGGTGCTCACCCACGCGAACATGAACGCGCAGGCGCTGACCTGTATCCGGGCCATGGAGATCGCCCCGGACTCCATCGGCTTCTGCAGCTCACCGCTGTTCCACATCGCCGGATTGGGCTCGCTCACCCCGTATTTCATGCTCGGCGGAAAGACCGTGCTGCACCCGCTGGGCGCGTTCGATGCCACCGAATTCCTCGACGCCGTCGAGGCCGAGCAGGCCACCGCCGCCTTCTGTGTCCCGGTGCAATGGCAGCTCATCTGCGAGGAGCCGACGGTCAAACAGCGCAAGCTCGCATTGCAGGCGCTGTGCTGGGGTGCGGCCCCCGCGTCGGACACGGTGCTGCGCGCCATGGCCGACTGCTTCCCGAACGCCTTCAATGTGGCGGTGTTCGGTCAGACCGAGATGTCACCCATCACCTGTGTGCTCGAGGGCAAGGACGCGCTGCGCAAGATCGGCTCGGTCGGCCTGCCCATCCCCACCATCCAGGCCCGCGTGGTCGACGACGAGATGAACGATGTCGCACCCGGTACGGTCGGCGAGATCGTCTATCGCGGACCGACTCTCATGCAGGGCTACTGGAACAAGCCCGAGGCCACCGCGGAGGCCTTCCACGGCGGCTGGTTCCACTCCGGCGACCTGGTCCGCCAGGACGAGGAGGGCTTCATCTACGTGGTGGACCGCAAGAAGGACATGATCATCTCCGGCGGCGAGAACATCTACTGCGCCGAGATCGAGAACGTGCTCTTCGCGCACCCCAAGATCCACGAGGCCGCCGTCGTGGGCCGCTCGCACGAGAAGTGGGGCGAGGTGCCGGTCGCGGTGGTCGCGCTCATCGACGGCGTCGACGACCTGACCCTCGAAGAGCTGGAACCGTTCCTGAACGAGTCGCTGGCCCGGTACAAGCACCCCAAGCACCTGGTGGTCGTGCCCGAGCTGCCCCGCAATGCCAGTGGCAAGGTCGTGAAGGTCGAACTGCGCAAGGCGTATTCGGCCTAGATCATGTCCTTCGCGGTGAGCCAGCGCATGATCGGCCAGCCGCAGAATACCGGCAGCCAGCAGGTCAGTACCCGGTAGAGCAGGACGGCGGGGACCGCGATCCCCGCCGAGACACCGAAGGCGGCCAGACCACCGATGAGGGCGGCCTCAACCGCGCCCACACCGCCAGGGGTCGGGGCGGCCGAGGCCAGGGTGCCACCGATCATGGTGACGATGGTGACGGTCACGAAAGTCGTACTGCCGCCGAAGGCTTCGATGCTGGCCCACAGCGCCAGCGCCATGCCCAGGGTGGTGGTGGCACAGCCGCCCACGATCATGGCCAGCCGGCCGGGCCGCCGGGCCAGATCCTTCAGCTGGTCGACCACCTCCGCCAGCTGCGGGCGCACCTCGTTGAGCAGCCACTTGCGGACCTTGGGGACGAACATGGTCACGCCCAGCAGACCGAGCAGGGCGCCCGCCACCAGGTACAGCACGGTGGCACTGGGCACGAAATGCGACAGGTTCGTGGAGGTTCCGGCCAGCGCGCCGAAGATCAGTAGCAGCACGACGTGGGTCACCACCTGCACGGTCTGCTGCAGGGCGACCGCCGCGGTGGCCCGCACCGCGCCCAGGCCTCCCTTCTGCAGGAACCGCACGCTCAGTGCCAGACCGCCCACGCCGGCCGGGGTGGTGGTCGCGGCGAAGGTGTTGGCGATCTGCATGAGCAGCAGGTTGCCGAACCTCACGGCCTCGGAGGCACATGCCCACAACGCCATTGCCGCACCCACATAGGTCAGGGCGGACACGGTCAGCCCGACCAGCGCCCAGCCCCAGTTCAGGTTGCGCAGCTCCGAGGCGAAGGTGGGCACCGCGCTGATGTACGGGTAGGCCACGTACACCAGGCCGATGAGCAGCACCAGCTGGATGATCTGGTTGCGCGAGAAGCGGGTGATCTGCGCGGCCTCGATCCTGTCCTGCCCGGTCTGCGCGGCCACCTCCGCGCGGATCTCCTTCATCAGCTCGCCCGCGTCCGGCACCGCCTTGCGGAGGTGGGTGGGCACCGCGGTCCTGGTGAGCCGGGCCGAGGCGTCCAGCACCGCCTGCTTGTCCAGTACTTCGAGCGCGGTGCGCACGGCAGGGCCGACACCGAACAGGTGCGCGGAGGACAGCAGCAGCTGGGCCACGTCGGAGTCGAAACGCACCTGGTACGCACCGAATTCGGATTGCACGAACCCGCCGAACAGCACGGTGCCGTCGTCGAGGACCCGGATCTCCTCGGCGTGCAGTTCGCCGTGCGAGATCTGGGCCTGGTGCATGCTGTGCAGCGCCTGCCACACCCGGGTCAGCATCGGCTCCCCGTCGGCGGCGGCCAGCGGCCGGCCCTGGGGCACGGTGTGCGCGTACACCATCCAGCCGCGGTCCAGCGCCGCCACGGTGAGCGGTTTGTTGCTGGCCAGACCCAGATCGGCGATGGCGAAACCCATCAGGGCGCGATGCTCGACCGCGCGGCGCATGGAGGCGAACGGCGCTGGGTACTCGCCGCTGCGAATCGTGAGCCAGCGCTTGAGCTGCTGCAGCATGCCGCGGCTGCGCTGGTTCGCGCCGTACATCTCGATGATCAATTCATTGTCCGGTGAACGGGATTCACCGGACTCCGCCGCGGTCCCGGCCGCGGCAGGCGCGCCGTTGGGTGAGGCGCCCAGTTCCGGTTGCGGCATCGTGCTCGCCGAAAGCACCAGTGGCCCACGGGCGGCCGGGCGCAGCACCTTGAAGGCGGTCACCCGGAAGCCGCGCTGGGCCAGCACCCGCACCGCCGCGTCGAGGGGCACCTCGAGCGCGGGCGTGCCGACCACCAGCACGATGACCGCGCCCACCAGCCAGCCCACCACCAGACCCAGCGCGGCCCGGGCGGGTACCACCAGCGAGACGAACAGGTGGATCGGCACGAAGGCCAGCAGCAGCGTCCACCACCAGCGTCGCGCCCGCGCGGGCAGCCACGGGCTGGCCACCGTGAGCGTCGCCGCCAGCATGGCGATCCAGCGCGGATCGTCGAGGAACTGCGACAGGAAGGTGTTGACCTGTCCCGGTTCCGACAGATGCCAGCGCGGTGCGGAGAAGCCGGTGCCGGTGATGGAGAACAGGCCCAGCGCGATCAGGCCCGCCGAGACGAAGCCCGCCAGCAGTTTCCACTGCCCGCGCAGCACCAGGCGCACCAGAATGGCGAAGGGCAGCGCGAGAATGGCGATGCCGTAGACGATGTAGACCAGGTTCGACTGTTCCGGTGTCAGGAACCCCACGATGCCGGAGACCGAGCGCTCCAGCGCTTCCCACTGCGGCCTGGTGATCAGCGATCCGGCGATGACGATGGCCACCGACAGCGCGGACAGCACAACACGCAGAATGTCACTGGTCCGGCGGATCCGCGGCTGCAGCAGGCTGCCGGAGACGGGAATCTCCCGCCCGTCGACTCGCATGTCCTATTCGCGCTTTCGGATCGTGGGAACGGCTGTGGTCCCATGGTCGGCTCGGTGTGAGTATGCGGCAGGCGACGGCATCACCGACCACCCAACACGCCGGTAACGGTAACAGTGTCTGATTCGCCCCTTCGCTCCGCTCCGGGGCGGGTTCGTCCTGCCTGATGCGAGTCTTTGATGGATCGCGAACGGGCGTGCGAGGATCGGGCCGTGGTGCTCGATCTCCGTGTCTGTTTCGTCGGTGAGTCCTTCGTCGCGGGAGTCGGTGATCAGAGGTGCCTGGGCTGGGCGGGCCGGCTCGCGGCCCGGGCCACGGCGGCCGGACAGCCGCTGACCTACTACAACCTCGGCATCCGGCGGGAGAACAGCACCGAGCTACGGGCCCGCTGGGAGGCCGAGTGCACGCCCCGGCTACCCGCGGGTGCGGACTGCCGGGTGGTGATCTCCACCGGCGTCAACGACACCCAGATCGAGGACGGCCGTCCCCGGATCGATCCCGGTGAGCCGGAGCGCAATCTGGCCGGCATCCTGCGCCGGGCACGGGAAAAGGGCTGGCAGACAATGGTGGTCGCGCCGCCGCCGAATGTCGACGACGAGCACAATGCCCGGCTGCTGGCGCTGGACGCCCGCTTCGCCGACCTGTGCGAGGAGGCCGGGGTGCCCTACCTGCGGGCACATCAGCCATTGCGCGAGAACCAGATCTGGATGCGCGATGTCGCCGCCGGCGACGGTTTCCACCCGGGCGCGCCAGGCTACGACGAGTTCGCCGCCCTGCTCGCGCCGCACTGGCTGCTCTGGCTGGCCGATCCGGGCTCGGAACTGCCGGTGGTGCGCTGAGTTCCGGTTCCGGGGTCCCGGCCGGCCATGTCACTCCGATGCGTCCCCGCTCCGGAGTGGAACTGCCGATAGCATCCCGCCCGAATCCTGGCTTCCAAGCCATGGGGTATGCCTACCGGTTGCCCTCTTCCTAACCTGGTGGCATGGATATCGATACGCGACTGCTGCGTTACTTCCTGGCAGTCGCGGACGCGGAGAACCTGCCGCGGGCGGCGCAGCGACTACATGTCGCGCAGCCCGCGCTGGCGACCCAGATCAAACAGCTGGAACAGCAGCTGGGTGTGGAGCTGTTCATTCGTTCCCGCGCGGGCTGGACCCTCACCGCGGCCGGCAAGGTGCTCGCCGAGCAGGTGCCGGCGCTGCTGGCGTCCTGGGACCGGATCCTGCGCGACACCAAGAGCGACGCCAGCCGCGCCTCCCGGGTGCTGCGGCTGGGCTGCGTGAACAGCGCTGCCGACGGACACATTCCGGAGATCATCCGGGTCTTCCACCGGCTGCACCCGGACTGGCAGGTGGATCTGCACCAGGGCGGCTGGACCGACCCGACCGCCGGGCTGGACGAGGGCGACGTCGATGTCGCCCTGCTGCGCCTGCCCTTTCCGGGCCAGGACGAATACCACCTGCGGGAGCTGTTCGCCGAGCCGCGCTGGATCGCGCTGCCCGAGGACCATCCGCTGGCCCAGCGCGACGACATCGCCTTCCGGGAGCTGTGGGACGAGCCGTATGTCGCCTCGCCCGCCGAAACCGGCTGGTGGCGCGACTATTGGATGGGCCTGGACTCACGGCCCGCGGACACCGCCATCATCGGGGCCATCGCCCGCAATACCGAGGAATGGCTGCGCGCCATCGCCAATGGCTTCGGCGTGAGCTTCACCCCCGCCTCCACCGCCCGCACCGAGTACCCGGGCGTGGTGTTCCGGCCCGTGCACGGCATCGGTCCCACCCGGGTGGCGGTGGTGTGGCCGGACGCCTCCGAGACCGATCCGGTCATGCGGTATTTCATTCGCTGCTGCTCCGACATCATGGGCCAGCACGGCGCGGACGGCCGTCGCACCTCCTGACCGCCGGTCGGACATGATTGGGGGCATGAGCGACCAGCACGAGCACTGGCAGCGCACCTATCGCACGCATCCGGAGATGTACGGCGACGAGCCGTCGGAGGCCGCCGTATACGCGGCCCGCCTGTTCCGTGAGCGCGGGGCCCGCGACGTCCTGGAACTGGGCGCGGGCCACGGCCGGGACGCACTCCACCTGGCGCGCCAGGGTTTTCGGGTGACCGCCACCGATTTCAGCGCCGTCGCGCTGGCGCAACTGCGGGAGCGGGCGGACGCCGAAGGCGCGGGCGAGCGGGTCCGCACCCTGGAACACGATGTCCGCCACCCGATTCCGCTGCCCTACCGCAGCGTGGACGCGGTGTACGCGCACATGCTGCTGTGCATGGACCTCAGCACCCAGGAGATCCGCGACCTGGTCGCCGAGATCCGCCGTGTCCTCAAACCCGGTGGCGCTTTCGTCTACACCGTCCGCAATACCGACGACGCCCACTTCGGCAGCGGCAAATCCCTCGGCGACGACATCTACGAGCACGGCGGCTTCGCCGTGCACTTCTTCTCCGCGGAACTCGTCGAGACCCTCGCCGCCGGATGGGAGCTGCGCGATCGGCATTCCTTCGAGGAGGGCGAGCTGCCCCGCCGCCTGTGGCTCGTCACCCAGCTGCTCCCGGCCTGCTGACCGCCGCCGCGATCTCGGCGCGGATCGGGCGCGGCGCGCCGGACAGCAGGGCGGGCAGATCGCTGTGGGTGGCGTGCAGGAAGCCCGCCTTGAGGTTGGAGAACAGCGACACCGTGTGCCCGATCCGATACGGTTCGAGGCCTCCGCCGAGCAGGCTGTCGCGCAGCTCGGTGAGCGGCACGTCCCGGTATTCGACCGGGCGGCCGAGGGATTCGCTCAGCAGCCCGGCGATCTCCGCGCCGCTGACCGAGGCCACACCCTCGAGCTCGTAGGTGCGACCGGCGTGCGCGGTGGACGCTCCGGCGCGCAGGTCGTGCTCGACCTCGGCGGCCACCCGCACCGCGACCTCCGCCAGATCCTCCCGCGACACCCCGGAGATGCGGCCGGTGCCGAACGGCGCGGCGAAAACCCCGGTGGCGGTGGCGGATTCGGCCGCCCCGGCCGCCAGGCCCACGGGTAGCTCGCTGTAGAACCCGTTGCGCAGCACCGTCACCTCGAAAGGCGCTGCGGCCAGCTGCTTCTCGGTCCACAGGTGCGGGACGGCGATGGTGGTGTGCCCGGCCGACGCCGAAAGGCTGGTGTAGATCACGTGCCGCACCCCGGCGGCCGTCGCAGCCGCCACCACCGCGCCGTGGCGGGCCGTCACCACATCGTCCTCGGCGTATCCGGCGGAGATGAACACGAGCGTGTCCACGCCGCCGAAGCCGGCGGTCAGGGATGCGGGATCGTCGAAATCGATGCGCCGGGAGGTGTTGTCGCTGCGCTGCGCGGCTTCGGCGCTGGTGCCCGCCACCACCTCCAGATCCGGCCGGGCCCGCAGGCCCGCCAGCACCAGTCCGCCCAGAGCGCCGGAAACGCCGGTCACGAGAATCATTGCGCTACTCCTTGCGTTGAGAAGGTCGTGGACCACGACCTGACCGAGCTTCCGACGACGGCGGCGACCTGGGAAGAGGGCACTTCGGTGTCAGTCACGAACACCGCTGTTACCGACCAGGCCGCAGCCGCTGTTCCCGCCGGGCCGTGTGGCGATGACCACTGCGGCATCCGCGACACCCTGGACCGGATCGGCGACAAATGGACCGTGCAGGTGCTGGTCGAACTGCGCAAGGGCGTGCGCCGGTTCGGCGAGCTGCAGCGCGCCGTGCCCGGTATCTCGCAACGCATGCTGACGGTCACCACGAAAAGGCTGCTGCGCGACGGGTTCCTGGAGCGCACGGCCTATCCGACCATTCCGCCGCAGGTGGAGTACCGGCTCACCGAGATGGGTGAGAGCCTGGCCGGGGTCGCCTTCTACCTGGCGGACTGGTCCCGCGCGCACATGGACGCGGCGGCCGCGGCCCGCGCCCGCTGGGACGCGGAGCACGGCGAACTGGACTGAGCGCCGATTCCGGTCGCTCAGTCCCCGCATACGGATTCGCTCAGCCCTCTTCGAGGACGGCCATGGCGGCATTGTGTCCGCCGATGCCGCTGACGCCGCCGCCGCGCACCGCGCCCGCGCCGCACAGCAGGACATTGCGGTGCCCGGTCGCGACGCCCCACCGGGCGGCGGGGCTGTCGTCGGCGTCGTCGGCGCGGTAGGGAAAGGCCAAGTCCGCGTGGAAGATATGGCCGCCCGGCATGCTGATCTCGCGTTCGAGTTCGACCGGGGTGCGGGCCTCCAGGCACGGGTTACCCTCGCCGTCCAGGGCGAGGCAGTCGCGGATGGGTTCGGCCAGCACTGAATCCAGTTGCGCCAGTGTGGCATCCACCAGCCGCTCCTTGGTGCCGCGCGGGTCGTCGGCGAAAAGCCGTGCGGGCGTGTGCAGCCCGAACAGGGTGAGGGTGTGGAAGCCGCGCTCGTTCAGCTCCGGCGCGAGGATCGACGGGTCGGTCAGGGTGTGGCAGTAGATCTCCGAGGGCGGGGCCGAGGGCAGTGTGCCCGCCGCCGCCTCCCGGTAGGCGCGCTCGAGCTGGTCGGCCGATTCGGCGATGTGGAAGGTGCCGGCGAAGGCGGTGCGCGGATCCACCTGCGGGTCACGCAGTTTCGGTAGTCGCCGCAGCAGCATGTTGATCTTCAGTTGCGCGCCCTCCGGTTTCTCGGCCGACTCGCCCAGCAGTTCCGCCAGCACGTACGGCGCGGCGTTCACCAGCACGTGCCGCGCGCTCGCCACGTGCCCGTGATCACCGTGCAGGAAGTGCACGTCGGCGGTGTCGCCGTAGGGCTCGATGCTGGTGACGGTGCATCCGGTGCTCAGTTCGGCCCCGGCGGTGCGGGCCGCGCCGGCGAGCGCGTCGGTGAGCGCGCCCATGCCGCCGACGGGCACATTCCAGTCGCCGGTGCCGCCGCCGATCACGTGGTAGAGGAAGCAGCGGTTCTGCCGCAGCGCCGGATCGTGGGCGTGGGTGAAGGTGCCGATGAGCGCGTCGGTGAGGACCACGCCGCGCACGGTGTCGTCGGCGAAGGTGGCCTCCACCGATTCCCCCAGGGGCCGTTCGAAAATCGTCTCCCAGGCCGTGGAATCGTCCACCGTGCGCTGCAATTCGGCGCGGGTGGGCAGCGGGTGGGTCAGGGTCGGGAAGACACGCTCGGCCAGTCGCCCGGTCATGGCGTAGAAGCGCTGCCAGGCTTCGTAATCCCGCTCCGATCCGGTGACCTGTGCGAAGCTGGCGCGGGTGGCGGCCTCGGAACCGTTGTCCACCAGCAGCCCGGTGCCACCGATCGGCGTGTACGACGAGATGCGCCGCTTACGGGTCTCGAAGCTCAGGTCCAGGTCCCGCACGATGCGCTCGGGCAGCAGGCTCACCAGGTAGGAGTAGCGCGACAGTCGCGCGTCGAAGCCCGGGAACACTCGCTCGGACACGGCCGCGCCGCCGGTGTGGGCCTGGCGTTCCAGCACCAGCACCGAACGACCGGCACGGGCCAGGTAGGCGGCGGCCACCAGGCCGTTGTGGCCGCCGCCCACCACGATCACGTCGTATCCCGCTTGCGTCATGCGCCCATCGCATCACACCTGTATTGAATTTGCCCTCCGCTCCGCTCCGGGCGGGTTGGGCGCCGGGAGCGGCTAGCGGCCACGCATGTCGAGTGCCGCCAGGTGGCTGAACAGCACCGACGCGCCGATCGGGTTGCCGCCGCCGGGGTAGACGGTGCCGCTCACCGCTGCCATGGTGTTGCCCGCGGCGTACAGTCCCGGGATCGGCTCGCCGTCGGTGTTCAGCACCCGCGCGGCGGTGTCGGTGCGCAGCCCGCCCTTGGTGCCCAGATCGGAGATGCCGAAGGCGGCCGCGTGGAACGGGCCCTTCACGATCGGGGTGAGCGGGGGCTCGCCATTGGAGAAGGCGCGGTCGTAGGCCTCGTCGCCGCGGCCGAAGTCCGGATCCACGCCCTGTGCCGCGAATTCGTTGAACCGGGCCACTGTCGCCACCAGCGCCTCGGCGGGCACACCGATTTCGGCGGCCAGACCCTCGAGGGTGTCGGCGGTCTTCCACAGGCCCGCCTCGACATAGCGTTCCGCGTCGACCATCGGCACATTGCTGGCCTTGATGGGCGGCACCACGCCCTCGGTGTCGTCGTAGACCATCCAGAACGGAAGCGTCGCCGAGCCGTCGTTCAGGTGCTCGATGATGTCGCGGCCCAGCCGGTCGTAGGGTGCGGACTCGTTGACGAAGCGTTCTCCGGCCTGGTTGACGAAGATGCCGCCGGTGAACCACAGCGCGAAGGCCGCGCGCCCGTCCGGGTGCACCAGGCCCGGCGACCACCACGCCTGATCCATCAGGTCGGTGTCGGCGCCCACCGCGATGCCCGCCTCGTGCGCCCTACCCTGGTTTCCCCACGGCCCCATGGTGTCCCGGGCCACGCCCGGCACGCCGTAGCGCTGCCGCAGTTCGTCGTTGCCCTCGAAACCGCCGGCGGCCAGCAGCACGCCCTTGCGGGCCCGGATGGCCACGCGCTGCCCCTCGCGCTCGACGATCGCCCCGACCACCGCGCCGTCCTCGGTCACCAGCTCGACCAGCGGGGAGTTCAGGTACAGCTTGGCGTTGGGGTACTTGGACAGCCCCAGCAGGAACCGGCCGACGAGGGCCCGCCCGCCGATCAGGTAGTCGGGCTGCGGGTCGCCGTGCCGGTCGGTGCCGAGCGGCCCGCGCACCGAGTCGCTCAGCTCGCCCAGCTTCGCGGCCCGCAGCGGCGCGGGGATGATGTGCCGCTTGCCGTCCAGCCGCGCCTTGGGCGCCTTGCCGAAATAGTCCGGCCACGGGAACATCTGGAATTCGAAAGCCTCGTCCTGCTCCAGGTATTCGATGACCTTGGCGCCATTGCGGACGTAGGTCTCCTGCAGCTCGGCCGGGGTACGGTCACCGACCACGGACCGGAAGTAGGTCAGCGCGTCCTCGACGGTGTCGTCCACGCCCGCCCGCTGCAGCACCGGATTGCACGGGAACCAGACCCCGCCGCCGCCCGAGAACGAGGTGGTGCCGCCGAACTTGTCGGTGGCCTCCACCACCGCCACCGTGAGCCCCTCACGGGCCGCCGTATAGGCCCCGGCCAGGCCGCCGCCCGACCCTGCCACCAGGACATCGACTTCTTCGTTCCAGTCCGTCACCATTGCTCCCTGAAATCAGCGGTCTTTCCGCGACGGTATGCGCCGGAGGCGGGGAATGCATCCACCGTTCCCGTTGGGCGGATAGCCGCCTCAGTCGTCCCAGGTGGTGAGCACGATCTTGCCGCGCACCCGGCCGGTCTCGCCGAGCTTGTGCGCCTCGACCACATCGGCCAGCGACATCACCCGATCGATCTCGCCGCGCAGCCGCCCGGCCACCACCAGCTCCGTCACCGCGCGCAGGTCCGCCCCGGAAGGGGCGAACCAGAGGCGGTGATAGCGGGGATCGTCCAGCGGCTCCTCGCCCTGGGCGTCGATCATCCGGCCGTGCGGGGTGAGCACCTGCAGCGAGCGGGCCGCATAGTCACCGCCGACCAGGTCGAACACGATGTCCACAGCGCTGACGGCGGTGGTGAAATCGGTTGCCGTGTAATCGATCAGCTCGTCGACGCCGAGACCGCGCAGGAAGTCGTGATTGGCCGCGCGGGCCGTGCCGATCACGTACGCGCCGCGCGCCTTGGCGATCTGCACCGCCAGATGACCCACGCCGCCCGCCGCCGCGTGCACCAGAACCCGTTGTCCCGGTCGGACATCGGTGAGCGCCTGCCACGCGGTGAGCACCGCCGTCGGCAGCGCGGCGGCCTGGATGTGGTCGAGCCCGGCGGGCCGGTGGGCGAGGAACTGCGCCGGGGTCACCGCGTATTCGGCGTACGCGCCGGAGCGGCTGAGCACATTCCCGAAAACCTCGTCACCGGGCCGGAATTCGTTGACCTCCGCGCCGACCGCGGTGACGACACCCGACAGATCGAAGCCCAGCGTGAACGGCGGCGGGCCCAGTTTGGTGACCGCGCCCGAGCGCAGTTTCCAATCGGCGGCGTTGATCGAGGTGGCGGCCGCCCGCACCAGCACCTCGCCGGGGCCGGGTCGCGGAACATCGACCTCCACCGTCTCCAGAACGTCCGGTCCGCCGAGGGTGCGCTGACTGATCGCTTTCATGATCTCGATCCTGCGCCGGATAGTATCCAGTGGGAAGAAGGCACTCTCTTGATCCCGAGGTACCTCATGGATACCGTCTCCGACTGGGAGCCATCCGGAAATCTGGTCGACAGCTACCTGCGGCGCTGCCCCGCCCGCGACATCCTCGCGGTGCTGGCCGACAAGTGGGTGCTGCTGGTGCTGGGCACCCTGCGCAAAGAGGGCGGGCCAATCCGATTCAACGAACTGCGCCGCCGCCTCGACGGCATCACCCAGAAGGTGCTCACCCGCACCCTGCGGGACCTGGAACGCGACGGTCTGGTCCGGCGCACGGTGTATCCGACCGTGCCGCCCCGGGTGGAGTACATGCTCACCGACCTCGGCGCCGACCTGGGCCGGATCACCCATGCCATGGGACAGTGGGCGCTGCAGCACGCCGAGGAAATCACCGCCGCCCGAACCGAATTCGACGAGCGGGCGGCACGGGAACCGGAACCGATCCGGCCCTGACCGCCGGCGCTCTCAGACCCTGACCGCCAGCACGGCGGCGTGCGGGGTGTACTCGTCCGGGCGCGCCTCCCGCGACAGTGTGGCGGTGGCCCGGAAACCATGGGCGGCCAGGGCTTCCGCGAAGGTGCCCGGCGCCCACCGGTAGGCGGGGGCGACCTTGTGCGCGTAATCCCGCACGCCCGTGGGCTCGTCGGCGGCCTGGAAGCCGAACACGGCGTGCCCGCCGGGCCGCACCACCCGCGCGAGCTCGGTCAGCACCGCCGGAACACGGTGCGGCGGAATGTGAATGATCGAGTAACAGGCCACCAGCCCGGCCAGGGCGGCATCGCCATACCGGAGTTGCTCCATAGGACCGACCTCGAACGGAATGTCCGGGTACTCCTCCCGGGCCAGGCGGATCATCTCCGGGGACAGATCGACCCCGGACATCTCCAGCCCCGCCGCCGCCAGATACGAGGTGACCCGGCCCGGCCCGCAGCCGATATCGGCCACCGGGCCATTCCCGTTCTCCCGCACCGCTTCCGCGAAGGCGTCCAGCATCGATCGGTCGAAGATGTTGGCGTGCAGGTGCCGGCGGAAGAGCTTGGCGTACAGCTCCGCCACCTCGTCGTAGGCGGCCCGGGTGACGCGGATGTCCTCGCTGTCGATCATGCCTCGACTCTAGGCGTCCGGTGCGGCCGCCTGCGCGCCGATCGCACCCGTCGACGGTGCGCGCACCGCCTGATACTCGCCGTTCAGCAGCACGCGCAACCGGGCCTGCGGCGGCATCAGGGTGCGCAGCGGCAGCACCGCCAGCCGGGCCAGCCGGCGCAGGTCACGCGGCAGGGCGGGCAGCGGAAGATCGATGTGCCACAGCGGATATCGGTGATCGGGATGCTGCCAGCCGTCGCGCAGCATGAATTTCAGCACGCGCGGGGACAATTCGCGGGCGGTCGCGCTGGCCAGTTCCAGCCGCAACAGCTCCTGGTCCTGGTCGTGGTCGAGATTGATCCGGGCGCGATGCGGTTCCCCGGCGTCCACGGTGAGCTGGCCGGACTCGGTGAGATCGGTGATGAGGGCGGCCAATTCCTCGTAGCACTGCGCCCATTCGCGATCGTGGGCGCGGAAGGCGGCGCGCTGCTGCTCGATGATGAGGCGGCGGTCGCGTTCGCCCGGCCGCACCAGGTACAGCTCCACCGTGTCCGGCTCGGTGACCAGGCCCACCGTGAGCCGGTCGTCGGGCCAGGCCGGTCCGTGCGCCTGCCCCAGCACCGCGTGGCGCGGCACACCGAACTCGGCGCGGAAGCCGTCCAGCGCGCGGGTCCGGGCGGCGTCGCGCTGCTCACGCACCTCACCGGGCAGGCCCTCGTCGTAGAGGAACGATTCGATGCTGTCGCTGAGGGTGACGCAGACCGCCTCCAGCCGGTCGCCGTCGAAGCAGAAGCGGGCGCGCGGATCGTCGACGTGCAGCTCGGTGTCCGCAAACAGCATGCGCTCGCCGGTATCGCTGTCGTGCACCGGTTTCCAGCCCACCGCGGTCGCGAAGCCGTCCAGATCTGCGCGCGTCCAGGTCCAGTCGAAGGCTCGCGCGGCGCGTGCGATCTCGACTCCGCCGGGCACGTCCACCCGCAGCGGCCCGGCATCGAAGTCGGAGACGGCGTGGCGGCGCAGGAATTCGGCGCGCTGGTTGCGGGAGGTGGGATGCGGGGGGATGCCCAGCGGCGTCACGTCCAGATCCGCGCCGCCCTCCACCCAGGCGTCGGCCACCAGCTCGGTGGGCGCGGTGACACCGACCGTGCGGAGCGTGTCAGCGGTGCGCAGCGCCAGCCTGCTCATGGCCACGGCGCCCGCGCGCCGGGACAGCGTGCGCGTCCAGTTGGCCTCGCGCGGCGGCGTCCAGCCCAGGTCGATCAGCCGCTGCTCCGTCTCCGGGCCGTAATACCAGGTCGGGTCGATGAATTCGGTGCGGGCCAGCTCGCCGGTCAGCTGCTCCGGGCCGGCGTCGAACTGCACGAACCGGCTGCCGGGCGCGGTGATCAGCAGGCGCGCGTCCACCGGCAGCGTCTCCACGAAGCCCGCCAGGTGCTCGGCGAAGCGGGTCCAGGCGCCCGTGGCGGCGCGGCGGCGGGCGGTCTCGTGCCGGCGTTCCATCCAGTACCGCTGCGCGGTCGGGTTCGCCAGCAGCAGGTCGACGGTGTCCATCCCGACGGTGAGGCCCGCGAACACGGTCGGGAAACGCCAGGCCGGACCCTCGGCCGGGCCCGCGGCCGGGCTCTCCGGATCGCCCCAGTGCTCGGTGAACACGGCCGCCGTGCGGGCCAGCGCCGCGTCCAGGAGTTCCCGGCTGCCGAACTCCGCGGGGGCCGGGCAGTCGGAGATGGTCACGCGGACATGGTCGAGGCCGCGGTCGCTGCCCCAGAACATGGCCGAGTCCCACCACACCGACAGCCCGGTCCGGGAGAAGAGCGGGCCGGTGCGCAGTGTTCCCACCGGCTGCGGACTACTCCATCCGACCAGTCGGGCGAATTCGGAGACATTGCCGGAGCCCCAGCGCCAGCCGAACCCCGCTGCCGCTCTCACGATCTCGACCGCACCCGCGGTATCGACACGCACCTCGAAAGCCACCCAGCGACACTAACCCGGCCCGGCCGTGCCGGGGGCCTTCGCGATCGCGATTAGTCTGTAGGCGGCCGGTGCTTCCCGCACGGGGCGGACAATCCACGGGAAGCCCGGCCACGGTCATGATCGGGGGCGAATATGTCAGTGCGCCATCGGGAAACGTGAACTTCCCGCGTCGCCCGCCGGAATGATCGGCAACACCAGCGTCGACGGGTGATCGTTGTCGTGATACACGGTCTGGGTCGCGATCTGCGTATTCGTGTTCTGCCCGAACGGGTCACCGGTATTCGGATTCGGTGCGAACTGCGGAAAATCGCTGCTCGACACCTCTACTCGGATCGCCGATCCGGCCTTGACCAGATAACTGGTCGGCCACACATCGATCGTGAATCGATACGGCTGACCCGGCACGATCGGCGACGGATGATCGAGCGAATCGCGGAACGCGGTGCGCACGATCCCGTTGTTGAGATTCACCGTCGAGCCGTCCGGGGCGACCGCCACCAGCTTCGCGGTGAAATCGGTGTCGGTCGCCGTCGAGGACGCCCACAGTGTCATGCGAATCGGACCGGTGAGTTCGGTGTCGGAGGACATCGGCGCGGTCGTATAGGTCAGCACATCCGAACGCTGCTCCACCACGAACTGATCCACCGGACCCTGCGGTCCCGTCGACGCGCCACAGCACGAGTGCCCGCCCGCGCTGGGCACCGGATCGAGTGGGTCGTAGTCGTAGCGATCCGGCTGCTGCGCGTCCTTCGGGGCATCGGTGGTGAGCAGCCCGGCCCGGCCCTGAATCCCATTGCCGCCATTGCCGGACAGGTAATAGGTGGTCCACCGGGTATCCGGCAGCGGCCAGGCCGAGGCCGATTTCCACCTGTTCGCACCCATCAGGAAATAGTCGACCACCGGCTTCCCGGACACCTTGTTGTCCTTGCCCTTCAGGAAATGGTCGTACCAGGCCAGCATGAGGTCGTTGATCGGACTGTCGCCCGCCGCACCGCTCGCCGCCAGCATCGGGGTCTCCACCTTGCTGCCCGGACGACCCCAGCCGACGTGATCCCACGGGCCCAGCACCAGCCGCTGCCCCGCACGGGCCTCCGGCGTGCCGCCCGCGGCGACCATGCCGGAGAAATTCTGCACCCCGCCCGCGAGGAACGCGTCGTACCAACCCTCCACATCCAGCACCGGGACCTTGACGTTCGCGTACCGATCGCGAATGCTCCACCGCTTCCAGTAGTCATCGCGGGTGGAATGCGAGATCCAGTCGTAGAACCACGGCGCGACCACCGGATCACCCGGGTGCAGCGGCGGAAACTGCTGATACGGGCGGAAACCCAGCCAGCGCGTATAGTCCGCGCCATCGACCGCCAACTGCTTGGCGGTGGCGGTGTCACCGCGATTGAGGGCCGCGCTCGCGCCGATGGTCTCCATGGCCCACGGCTCCACGAACGCCAGCCGGAACGCACCGCCCTCGTAGGTCCAGCCGTCGTAATAATCCGAGGCGGTATTGGCGGGCACGATTGTCGTCAGATGCGGCGGTGCGCCGACGGCCGCAAGCCATTGCGTCGCACCGACATACGACGAACCGTACATCCCGACCTTGCCATTCGAACCCGGCAAGGTGGCGGCCCACTCCACCGAGTCGTAGCCGTCGCTGGTGTCATTCGCGAACTCGGTGAACGTGCCACCCGACTGCCCCTGGCCCCGAATGTCCTGCACCACAACCAGATAGCAGTGCGAGGCGAACCAGTCCGGGGTCTGGTAGCGGAACGGCTGGACCTGCGCGGCCGCCTTCCCATACTGCGTCCGCATCAGAATCACCGGCACCGGATCCGCTGACTCGGGCCGATACACATCCGCTTTCAGCACCACGCCGTCGCGCATGGTCGCGGGAACATTCTCCTGTTTGTCGACCGCGCACGACCCGCGCCCATCCGGCGGTGGCCAGCTCGCCGCCCCCTGCGGCGCCGACCCGTTCCCCCCACTCCCGCAGCCCGCGACCACCATTGCGACCGCCCCGACCACCGCCCCCACTCGAGCGATATGACCACGCCCTCGCCCACTACGGCTCATGGATCGACGGTAACCCCGGCCCAACGCCCACTCACCGACAATCGGGCAATGCAGGCCGATCCCACCTCGCGACCTCGGCGGCCAGCAGGTCCCGCGCCCGTGCGATGGCCACCAGAGACCGGTCCAGATCAGCGATCCGATCGGTGAGCCGGCGCCGCGCCCGCTCACACCCGCCCAGCTGCCCGTCCTTCGCGAAGCACGGCAGCAGATCCGCCACCCCCGACAGATCGAGACCGACCTCGAGCAGCGCCCGAATCCGGCGCACCCGTTCGACACTCGACTCCGGGAAATCCCGGTAGCCATTGGGCCGCCGCCCGGCCTCCAGCAGGCCGCTGCGGTCGTAGTGCCGCAGTGCGCGGGCGCTCACCCCACTGCGCTGCGACAGCTCGCTGATCAGCATCGATGTCCTCCGGCTTGACCTTGACCCCAGTGTCAATGTTTAGCGTCGAGCCGCTGCCACCCATTCCCTGCCGAAGGAAACGCCATGGTCACCGACGTCCACGCCCACGTCACCGCCGACCCCGCCGCACAGCTCGCGCGTGCGAAGCAGGCCGGCGTGGATCGCACGGTGCTGCTCTCCACCCGGGTCCACCCCGAACGTGCCCGCACACTCGACGAGGTGCGGGCCGAATTCGCCAGGCTGACAGCCGTTATCGGCGGCGCGGACGCGGCGGCGGATGAGGTGCGGACGGCCATGGACGAGGTGCTGCGCGCACTGGACGCACATCCCGACACCACCCTCGGCTTCGCGAGCCTGCCCTCGCTGCTGCCCGCCGAGCGCCTCGGCGAATGGTTCGAGCCCTATCTGTCCCGGCCCGGCATCGTGGGCATCGGCGAGGTCACCCCGCCGCCCGGGCAGGCCGCGCGCATCGAACCGGTGCTGGCCGTCAGCGCCGACCACGGTGGGATTCCCGTACTGGTCCACGGCTTCGCGCCCAACACCCTCGACGATCTCCGGACCTATGCGGCACTGGCCGCCCGCCATCCGTCGGTTCCCCTGATCGTCGGCGCCCTGGGCGGATTCCACGCCCTGGATCTGGTGGAGCTGGCCGCCGAGCGGCCCAACCTGCACATCGATCTGTCGAGCGCATTGCAGGTGTTCGCGGTCGCCGCCGCCGCGCGGGAAGTCCCCGATCAGTGCCTGTTCGGCTCGAACACGCCGTATGGGGACGTGGTCGCCGCGCGGCACACCGTCGAGGCCGCCATTGCGGATCCGGAAGTGCGAACCCTGGTCCTGGAGCACAACTTTCAACGAATTCTCCGGGCGTGACCTGCGGGTACACACCAATCCCCAAGATTATCGCTAATTTTCAGCAACGAATCCTGTCGAGCGGACGATAGGCCCATCGAGCGAGCGTGACGACGGGAACTGCCCCCGTCGTCACGCCCGCTTGCGTCCGGTGCGGGTACCGGTTCCGAACGGCCCTCCGGCCACACCGGCCGCGGGTGACGTACCGCATCCGCTCATAGAGGGACCAGACCGGTGGACGTTCTCTGCTGTGCAGCAAAGTTTTCAGCGACACCGTCGCACCGTTGTCCGCACGGTGAACACTTGCAGACGCTGTCGGACTGCCCAGTCCATTGAATCCGAAAACGTTGGCGGATCAGGCCGGGTAGCAGCGCGCACAGCTGCGAACAGTGATCCGGGCTGGAATGGCGGGTATGCCACGCCTTGCCCAGTCGCTCATCGAGATGGTCGATACCGACCTCGAGGACGCGAGCGATGCGCAGCAGCAGTTCGAGGCTGGTGTCCGCTGAATCCTGCGGTTGTCCAAGGCTTTCCGACGGGACCAGCATACGAACCGGGCAGTGCTGGTGGACGGTCCAGCCGTCACGATCCGCTCAGTAGGTACCCGGACCCGGCCGGTCTGCGAGCACCCTCCGGTGCCCGATTGTCCTACGCGGCAACGGTTTGGGGATGGTCGTCGGTGCGCTTTCGCGCGTCTATTCTGGTGATCAGATGGTGGCCCAGGTTGTGGCACGGTTTCTCGATCGTGCGGTAGGTCACGGCCGCGATCACCAGCGCACCGATCACCCACGTGCACAAGGTAAGCCAGGCTGCGGGAATACCGACGACAGACGTGGTCCAGCGGGGCAGGGCTTCGATCACGAGGGCGTGGACAAGGTAGAGCGAGTAGCTGATCCGTCCCAGGAACAGCAACGGGCGCGGGAAGGAATGGCGGCGCAGCAACAGGGCCACCGCGAACAACAGGTAGGCGGGGATGATGGTGACGGGCTGCTTCAGCCAGGTGACCCAAGCGCCGGTCAGCGGGTCCACGGAGGGTTCTACGAAGAGGCTGATCCCGAAGATCACACCCACGGCGAACCCGAACACCGCCCACCCGCGCCTCGCGGTGATCTCGCCCGACGTTATCCGATAGAGCACCGTGCCGACGAACATGGTGGCGAAATAACCAAAGGTCAACACCGATGCCCCGGGCTGATTGAGAACCAAAGGGACGGTGATGAATACGAGAAGGACCGCGGCGAGGGCCGAGCGCCGGTCGGCTGCCGAGCGGGCGAAAACCACCGCGACCAGGATCGTCGCGACCACGACCATCGAACGCGTGACGACGTTTGCCTGTGAGCCGTTGATCATCGCGGGTGGCAGTAACGCCCCGGGACCGATCACACCGACCGCAAGAACCGCCAGGGGTACCGATCGACGGTTGAGCCGACCGATCAGCAGCAGCGACAGAAACAGGTAGAACGCCAGTTCGTAGGACAGCGACCAAGAGGCGCCGACTATCTGGATGTCCGGGCCGCCGATGAAGAAATGCACCATGGTGAGGTTCGTGATGAACTCGAGTGCGGGGTGGGCCAGAAATCCCGCCGGCAGACCGTACCGGTGGATCGAGTGCAGGATCATCGCCGCAGTGAGGCAAGCCCAGAACAACGGGTACAGCCGGAAGAACCGGCCCACCCAGAACGCGCCCAGCGACCGTCCCCGCTCCAGAGATGCGGGGATGATGAAGCCACTGACAAGGAAGAAGACGAACACCCCGAACTCTCCGAGCCCGAAGTGCGCCTGCGAGAACCGAAAATAAGCCGGCCAGAGTCGCTCCGACGAGTGTTGAATCACGACCGCCAAGGCCGCCAGCCCTCGAAGCGCATCGAGAAACTCGAACCGGCCGCCACGGCCGCGTACTACTCGTTCAACCGGCGGTATCGGAACCGCCACAGCACCAACGGTCATGACAGGATGCCACCAAAGTAGTCGAACATATTCCTCGAACAACAGCTCAGGCGGCGCACAGCTGGATTAGTAGCAGGTCGCGTGCAGTCCCCGCAACACGTCAGGGCCATCGCCGCCGCAGTGTGCGCTTCGTCCGAAACGCGCGAAAATTGTTCTCCTGCAGCGCTTTACTGCCCACCCTGAGAGTCCCGCCAACGCCGCATTCCGGCCACCACAGCCGCGACCGCAGACAAGAAAGAGGCCCTGAACGGCGGCACTTCGCCGGGTTAGCGCTGGTTGCGGCCGGCCCCTGCGACGGGCCCGGCGCACAGCCCCCTATCGGTGCGGAGTGTTCATGTAGGCGGACCCCAAACTCGCCACGTTGGCGGCTTGTCCGAGCAGATTGAAGAGGACTCCGAGTACTGCTCCCATGTTGACCTTGTTCCTAACTGTTCAATGCATTGGCAGATCGTTTTCGATAACAACCGATATCACACGCTCGCCGGACCCGCACCTCATCAGTTTCACGCCGCGGCGGCCTGAATCTGTCGGCGAATCGGTCACCGAATCGGCCGAGCGCCCAGCGTGGCACTCTGCTCGACTTCAAGCGTTCATTGACGATCTGGATCGAGGGGGTTATCGGTATAAGGAACTCGGTATGAGGAAACAGAGAAAGAACTGTCGCTGAATTCGAACGCAACGAAGTCGCGCGCAGCCATGACAGCCGTGCTCGATGTGAGCTTCGCCATAATTCTTATTGCTCAAATCCAACGGCCACCGGCTCGAGGGTGCGCCACTTCACATCAGTACCCGTTCCGATATTGAGCATTGAATCGGCCATCGAATCTGTCATCGAATCGGTCGTTGTGGGACGGCAAGTCGATACTGTCGCGCCGACCAGGGCTTATCAATTCACGGCGTATAGCTATTACTGTACAGTAATTTGCGATCCCTGATGATGGGCATTAACGTCTCGCAAAACTGGATAATCCGAGCAGGACCGCGAGCTCTCGCGCTCAACAAGTTCGCTGCCGGGGAGGAATATCAGTTAGCCAGCGAACAGATGCGACGCACCGCCGCGAGTGGTGCGTCGAGCGCGTCTGCCGGAAAGTATCAGGGGGCAGTTCATGACAGCGGTCGTTGCGGTTCGTGCCGAGCCGGAAGACCTTCCGAATACCGACCATTCGTTCGCTTTCCGGGGCGTCGCGTTGATCGCTGCGATCTCCGCGATAGTGTTGACGGTGACCGCGGGACGCTATGAGTTATTCGGTGACGAACTCTATTTCCTTTCCGCTGGAAGACGACTCGACTACACCTATGCGGATCAGGGTGTGGTGGTGGCCTTGTTCGCCCACATCGCGGACGTGCTCGCACCGGGATCGGTGACGGCGGTGCGGTTCCCGGCCGTCGTGATGGGCGTGGGTGCGATCGTGATGTCGGCGCTGATCGCCTACGAACTCCGGGGCAGCCGCCGCGTCCAGCTGCTCGCCGCGGGCACCTATGGGACGTCCTACCTGCTGGTGACCCAGTGCGCGTTGAGTACATTCTCCTTCGACGCCACCCTCACGGCCGTGATCACCGGGTTGTTCATCCGCTGGGTTCGTACTCGTCAGGACTGGCTGATCGTCGTGGCGGGACTGGTTGCGGCACTGGACATGCAGGTGAAGTGGATGATCCCACTGGTCTGGGCGTGCCTCGGCCTGGCCGTCATCGTGTGTGGTCCCCGCGAGATCTTTCGTCGCCCCGCACTATGGGTGGCTACCGGCATCCTCGCCTTGTCGTTGGTCCCGATTCTGTACTGGCAGTCGCAGCACAACTGGCCGCAGCTGGCCATGGGCACGATCATCGGCGCGGAGCAGGACGCCACGGGCTACGGTCCGCCGGGATTCTTCCCCCAGTGGCTCGGATTCGCCGGCTTCCTGGGCACAGTGCTGATCGCGGTCGGATTCTGGGCGGTGATCAAGCAGGAGTCGCTGCGTCCGTATCGCTTCATCGCGGTTGCCCTGCTGCTCATGACCGCATTCGTCGTCATTACGCACGGCCGGCCGTACTACCCGACGGGCTTCTTCCCCGCCATGTTCGCCATCGGAGCCGTCGGCCTGTGGCAGTACCCCCGGAAACGGTGGATGAACCTGGTGATGATTCCGATCGTCGTGCTCACGGTGGTGACGTTCATCGGCACGCTCACCCTTCTGCCCCTGCCTCCCAGCTGGCGCAGCCAGACCCAGAACGCCATCGATCTCGGCATCCGGTCGGCGTTTTGGGGAACCACCAATTGGTCACGCATGGTTTCGGCCGTCGACGCCGGTTACGAGACTCTGACACCTGAGGAGAAGACGCATTCCGCGATCATTACCCAAGGCTATTGGCAGGGTGGCGCGGTCGAGGAGTTCGGCGGGAAGTACGACCTGCCGGCTACCTACAGTCCGAGCCGAGGCTTCGGATTCTTCGGCCCGCCACCGGATTCGGCAACCACGGTGATCTACGTCGGCTTGGACACCGCCGAGCCCAACCTGCGATCCCATTTCGACGAGGTGGAACGCATGGGGCAACTCGACGATCCCATGGGCATCCCCGGCATCGACCGCATGGTCGCCGTCTGGAAGTGCAAAGGGCCGAAGCAGCCGTGGTCGATCATGTGGGACTCCATGACCACGCTGTACTTCGATCTCGGCCAATGGCACGACCCTCGGGCCAACACTCGACCCACTCACTGAGCAATGGCAATCGCCTGCCGGGCCTCCGACGAGCCAGCTGATGTGGACTGTTGTAGCGGTCCCAGCATCCTCTTCTGCGTACCACGCGCTGACCGAATCGGCCAGCACGAGGAGCCGGCGGCCGGAACCTGGTGCGGTGCAGAACATGACGAGTCACCCACCCCTGGTGAGGGAGCGGAGTCGGATCTGTCTCAAAACGATGGCCAATTGGCATCGTGTGGCCATTCATTTCGAGATTTGGCCACGACTTTCGAGACGCTACAAGATGCTGCTAGCCTCGTGCCATATCAACGAAGCGGCTCAAATGCAATTGGTGCGCAACGGTTATGGTTGCTGTGGGGCCGTTTCGGTGCTTTCCTAGAATGAGGTCTGCTTCGCCACCACGAGGGTCATCCCGCTCGAACGCATCTGGGCGATGCAGCAGGATAACCATGTCCGCATCCTGTTCCAGCGAGCCCGACTCGCGCAAATCGGACACCATGGGCCGCTTATCCGTTCGCTGCTCCGGGCCACGGTTGAGCTGCGAAATCGCGATCACCGGGACCTCCAGCTCCTTCGCCATCAGCTTGAGGCTTCGGGAGAATTCAGAGACTTCCTGCTGTCGCGATTCGACCTTTTTGCCGGAGCTCATCAGCTGGAGGTAGTCGACGACGATGAGGCGTAGGTCGTGCCGCTGCTTGAGGCGGCGGGCCTTCGCGCGAATTTCCATCATCGTGAGGTTCGGCGAATCATCGACGAAGAGAGGCGCTTCGCTGATCTCGCTCATGCGACGCGCCAGTTTTGTCCAGTCGTCGTCGCTCATTCGGCCCGAACGCATATCGCCCAGTTTGATTTTCGCCTCCGCGGATAGGAGGCGCATGACGATTTCGGTGCGGCTCATTTCCAGGGAGAAGATGACGCTGGCCATGCCGTGCTTGATGGAGCAGCTGCGCATGAAATCCATACCAAGCGTGGAATTGTGGGTTGGGATCATGGAGCGGCCGGCGAGGTAGAGGTGGTCGGAGTTTGCCACCTCTACGCAGCGGACCGGGACAGATGAGATCGGGCGGACGTCGACGATGTAGCGGGAGCCGGAACGTGACGTGTTGATCGCACCGCGGCGCTGCTTGTGCAGCAGTTCTTTTCGACTCAGCCCGAAGACCTCGTCTTCGGTGGCGAAGGTCAGGGTGTAGGCGGTCGAGGTTGCCTCGGTGCGGCCTCGGACTCGCTTGGTCGACAGCTGGCAGCGGTACCCGAGGCTCACGATCAGCTCTTCGGTGTCGCGGGCCAGCTGTGGATTGGTCACCGAGAACTGGACCGAGCCGCCATCGGTGACGGTGCCATCGGTATCGAGCAAGCCGGCAAGCAGGGCGCGCCGTTGCGCCTCGGAGGCACGGAGGTAATCGACGGGGATGTACTTGTTGCCGAGCACTCCGAGGGTGCGCAGGCGAGCCTGCACGCTGCCGATCGCATTACGGCAGGACTGGCACAGGCGGAGCCCGATGGACGGTCCACCGCACTGGGGGCAGGTCGGGGCAGGTACCGGACCGGAAACGAAACGAGCCTTGCCACCACAGGATCGGCCGCAGGCGCGGACTTCACTGGTGAACGGAATGAACTCGGCGCCGCAGACAATGCACTCGCGTGGCTCGATCGGTGCATCCCCGGGCAGCCGCAGGCTGTACCGCAGCGGCGCGGAATCCGAGTGTGTCGCAAGGATTCCCTCGTTCTCGATCCGATGAATGATCTCGGGATCGGCCGTGGTCAGCTGCGCACACGCCGAACTGCCGTCGCCGAGCCAAGCGCCCAGCGTGTAAGGCGGCACGAGCAACTCGCGCTCGGGCAGTTGCAGTGCCTCGGTGTTCACCACGGAGTGGTTGAGACGTCGGTCCGCGGTCGCACAGCGCACGGTGGCCGCGATCTCGGAGGTCGTGCGGATTTCGGCGAAAGTCCTCTGATTCCGATACCGGTTGTAGCCGGTGGCGGCTTGCTGTGCGGACCGGCGAGAGGAGCGGGTCTCGGTGAGCCACTGATGCTGCTCATCCGCGACTATCACTGCACCGTCGGAGAACTCGACCTCGTAGCAGGGCCGACCGGTCATCACTTCGGTAGCGGCCACGACCCGTGTGGGCCGACCTTGGGCGTCGAGCAGCTCGTCTCCCACTCGGACCTCACCCATGGTCGTCCAGCCGTTCGGTGTCGGTAGCGGAGTATCGAGAGCTAGTGCCTTGCCGACACCGGGTCGGGCCGCGACGATGACCATCTGCCCGGGGTGGAGGCCATTGGTGATTTCGTCGAGTTCGGTGAAACCTGTTGGGACGCCGAGGGAGATGCCGCCTCGGGAGGCGATGGAGTCGAGCTCGTCCATCGTGGGCTGGAGGATGTCGGTGAGGGGGGCGAAGTCTTCGCTGGAGCGGCGTTCGGTGACGTCGTAGAGCTCCGCCTGGGCGCGGTCCACGACCTCGGCCACGTCCTGGCCGTCGGCGCCGGCGTAGCCGTACTGGACGATGCGGGTGCCGGCCTCGACCAGACGGCGCAGCACCGACTTCTCGGCGACGATCTCGGCGTAGTAGCCGGCGTTGGCGGCGGTGGGGACCGTTTGGGTCAGGGTGACGAGATACGGTGCGCCACCGATGCGTTTGAGCTCGCCCTTGCGGTCCAGGGTGGCCGCCACCGTCACGGGGTCGGCGGGTTCGCCGCGGCCGTAGAGGTCGAGGATGGCGTCGTAGACGGCCTGGTGGGCGGGGCGGTAGAAGTCGCCGGGGCGGATGACTTCCACGACATCGGCGATGGCGTCCTTGGACAGCAGCATGCCGCCCAGGACGGACTGCTCGGCGGCCATGTCATGGGGTGGCTGACGGCCGAAATCCTCGCCGGGGGCGTCGGGATAGCCGGAGGGTCCGTGATCGTCGTGGCCGCGATCGTCGATGACTGCCATCGGTCTCGACCGTCCTCTCTCCTCGCGCCCGGAGTCCATGACCGTTGTACGCCTGCGCACCGACAGGTTCGGGCCGCCACGCGGCAGTATTCCGGCCGCGATGCGGAGCCGCCACGCCGAGTTGTGCAGGCGCGGTGGCAAACCCGTGGTGGTGAGGGCTGGATACACGGAGTCGTGTCGTCCCGGGCTGTGGTCACGACATCGAATGCGAACCTAGGCGACCGGACGGTGACCCGCCAAACCGAGCTGTGCACACACCTGTGGACAACGTGGGTATTGTTCACCAACTGTTGTGCACCCCCTGTGGAGAACTTGGGGACAACAGCCGATGTGATTGATCAATGTGCTGGTAGTGACCGAATTCGCATTGCGCGTAATTGTGGATCAATTCGGTGCGGCGTGTCGCTGGACGGTAACGTCCGGGCGTGTTGGGTGAACGGATGGTCTCATGGTTGTGACCTGCCACACAACGAGAATGGTTGGTTTGCTGAGCAATCCACAACCTGGGCGAACATCGTGAATTCTGCAGGGCGACACTTCGCGCCGACGCACGCGACACGCAATCAGCCAATATCTGGCAAACAATGAATTCGAACAAAGAAATCGGAGGCCGCCCCACAGCTGAGGCGGCCTCCGACAAACCGAATTACTCGGCGGCAGTGACCTGCAGGTCGACCTTGGCGATCACATCCGGGTGCAGGTGCACCACGACACCGTGCTTACCGGTGCTCTTGATGTGGGCCTTCGGCAGCTCGATGCTGCGCTTGTCGACGACCGGGCCACCGGCGACCTTGATGGCCGCGGCGACATCGGCGGCGGTGACCGAACCGAAGAGCTTGCCGGTGCCGGCGGTCTTGACCGCGAGCGACACGCCGGTCAGGCCCTCGATGGCCTGCTTCAGCTCGTTGGCGTGGTCCAGGTCGCGCACGCGGCGGGCATCCTGCGCCCGGCGAATGCCCTCGACCTGCTTCTGCGCGCCACGGGTGGCGACAATCGCCAGGCCGCGCGGCAGCAGGAAGTTACGGCCGTAGCCGTCCTTGACCTCCACGGTGTCGCCGGGCGCACCGAGGTTGTCGACATCAGCGGTGAGGATGAGCTTCATTGCTGTGCCTTCCTATCTCAGCGGGCGGTGGACACGTAAGGCAGCAGAGCGACCTCACGCGAGTTCTTCACGGCGACAGCGATATCGCGCTGGTGCTGGACGCAGTTGCCGGTCACCCGGCGAGCGCGGATCTTGCCACGATCGGACACGTACTTGCGCAGCAGCGCGGTGTCCTTGTAGTCGATCTTGGCGCCGGCCGTGTTGTTCTTCTTGCCAGCCTTGTCTTCCTTGCAGAAGGTGCAAGCCTTCTTCTTCAGCACCTTTTCGCGTGCCGGTGCTTTGGCCATGGTCTTTCAACTCCGTAATTTCGGGAACCCAGCCGTCGGGGCGGATTCCGGGGAAAGCCGTTGTCTAGAACGGCGGTTCGTCGTCCATCGCGCCGCCCCCGAAGGAGCCGGCCGCGGGGGCACTGCCCCATGGGTCGTCGCCGGCGCTCTGGCCGCCACGACCCCCACCACTGCCACCACCGGAGAAGCCGCCGCCTTGCTGGCCGCCCTGTCCGCCACCGCCGAAGCCGCCGCCACCACCGCCACGGGTGGTCTTGTTGACTTTCGCGGTCGCGTACCGCAGGGAGGGACCCACCTCGTCGACCTCGAGTTCGACGACCGTGCGCTTCTCACCCTCGCGGGTTTCGTAGGAGCGCTGCTTGAGTCGCCCGCTCACGATCACTCGCGAGCCACGGGTCAGACTCTCGGCCACATTCTCCGCAGCTTCACGCCAGATGTTGCAGCGCAGGAAAAGCGCTTCGCCGTCTTTCCATTCATTGGTATTACGGTCGAACACACGGGGAGTCGACGCGACGGTGAAGTTCGCGACGGCCGCTCCCGCGGGCGTGAATCGAAGCTCGGGGTCAGCCGTCAGATTGCCGATGACGGTGATGACCGTGTCGCCTTGGGCCATGGTTCCTCCTGCTTTCCGGTGCAGTCCGCAATGCGCTCGCCCGTGCACGCCCGATCGTGGGCTCAGTGCACGGTTTGCCAGTCAGCCTAGAGATAGGCACCGACGGTTACGAGCGACGTTGCGGGAGGACTGGACTACTTCTTGTCGAGGCGCAGCACCTTGGTGCGCAGCACCGACTCGTTCAGGCCCAGCTGGCGATCGAGTTCGCTGACGGTCTCGGACTTGGCGGTCAGGGTGACGACCGCGTAGATGCCCTCGGCCTGCTTGGCGATCTCGTAGGCGAGACGACGGCGGCCCCAGATGTCGACGTTGTCGACCTTGCCGCCCTCGGCACCGACAACACCCAACATGTTGTTCAGGTTCGGGCCGACGGTGCGCTCGTCCATTTGCGGATCGAGAATAACCATCACTTCATAATGACGCACGGACCTCATCACCTCCTGTGGACTGTGAACGGCCCACGGACTGTCCGTGGGCAGGAGGGTTCGTTGCGTCAGCAACCCGACAAGGCTACATGAGGGAACGCGGTGCCCCGCGCCGGGGTATCGAGGCCGTCACCGGCGTGTTCACACCGGCGGCGGCCGCGGGGATAGATGGACATGGCCTGCGAAATCGGGCCAGTCCCGAGCTTGAACACGCGGACACGCCGAAGAGAGTCCTATGGTGGTGCGCATGCCGAACCGACCCGTCGCCAGCGCAGCGGTCGCCCGCCGCCGCGAGGCGGGCCGGTCGATGATCGCGGCCACATCGACGCTGGTGTGCGGGGTCACCCTGCTGATCGCGTTTGTGAACAAGGCGCGGTGTGCCGGCGGGCCGTTCGAGCAGTCGGGTCGCAGCGCGATTTTCGATGTCATCAAGGACTCGAATGTCTGCTATTCCGATATTCAGTATCTGTGGCTGGGCCGCGGCATCGATGAGCACGTCTTTCCGTATATAACCGGCGGCATCACACCCGACGGCCAGTTGACCGGCGGCGCGGTCGAGTATCCGGTGCTGAGCGGTCTGCTCATGTGGATCGGCGGCATCGGCGCGCACACCGATGCGGACTTCCTGCTGCACTCGGCGCTGCTGCTGGCCCCGTTCGCGTTGCTCACCGCGTATCTGCTGGCCCGGATGGCGGGTCCGGCGGCGCTGCTGTGGGCGGCCGGTCCGCCCCTGGTGCTCTATGCCTTTCACAATTGGGAACTGCCGGTGGTGGCCACCGCGGTGGCCGCGTTCTATGTGATGACCGTGCTGACGCGATATTCCCTGCGGGACCGGGCGATAGCCGCGGCGGTATTCCTGGCGATCGGTTTCTGTTTCAAGCTGTATCCCGGAATCTTCGTGCTGCCCTTGCTGATCTACGTGCTGCTCGGTGAGAACCCGCTGCGGGAGCGGCGATTCGATGTGCGCGGTGCGCTCATGGTGGCCGGCACCGCTGTCGGCACGGTGGTCGCGATCAATCTGCCGTTCGCGCTGGCCGGTTACGACGGCTGGCGGGCGTCGATCACGTTCCAGCAGCTGCGGCAGGCCGATATCACCACGAATTCCATCTGGTACTGGGGTCTACGCCCGTTGTTCGCCCAGACCAGCGAGGGTGAGTCGACGTTCCAGGCCGTGGTGTCGGCGGCCTCGCCGCTGCTGGTGCTGGGGTCCTTCGCGCTGGCCTGCTGGCTGGGCTGGCGTCGGTATCAGCTGGCGGGGGTGTATCCGTGGATCGGTGTCAGCGGCGCCATGCTCTGTGGATTCCTGTTGTTCCACAAGGTGCATTCGCCGCAGTACACACTGTGGCTGATCCCGTTCCTGGTGCTGCTGGAGGTGCCGTGGAGCTTGACCGTCACCTACCTGATGGCGGACGCGTGCATCGGGATCGGCGTCTTCCGCTACTTCTATGCCCTGGGTGCGGGCCGTGATGCCGGATTCGAGCAGAACATCGTGCAGATCGGCGTGTGGGGCCGGGCGGCACTGCTGGCGGTGTTCTTCTTCCTGTTCGTGACGGCGCGGGCGCGGTCAGCCGGCCGGCTCGGTGTTCCGGGCGCGGAACGCCTTGCTCTTGGCCCGGTTTCCGCAGACCGCCATATCGCACCAGCGGCGCGAACCGCCGCGTGAGGTGTCGATGTAGAGGCGGGTGCAGGCGTCTCGCCCGCATTCCTTGATGCGGTCCCGATCGGGGCTGCCGAGCAGTTCGATGGCGGAGCGCGCGACGGCCGCGAGTGCGGAATCGAGTGTCCCGCCGCGGTGCACGCTGCCGTCGGCGCGCAGGGTGAGTTCGGGCGGGGTGTCGTGAGCGTGCCGGTTGACGAGTCGCCGGTCGGCGTCGGCGGCGGGTTCGCCGTCGAGGGCGGCGAGCATCAGCCGCCAGGCGGCCTCGCGTAGCTTCACGGCCCGCGTGAGGGCGCCGGTGCAGTCCGGCGCGGTGTCGAGAATGCCTGCCGCCGTTACCCATTCGGCGAGTTCGTCGTCGGTGCCGAGCCGGTCGATGAAGGTGGTGCGCCGTTCCTGGGCCGTACCGATGAAGTTCAGCGCGAGATTCCCGCTGACGAACAGGTGCGGGTCGGCGAAGGTGGACATGTCCTCATGGTAACCCCCTTGACAGGTTATTCAAGAAGGTGCCACGGTATAACCACCTGAACCGGTTAGTGGCGTGGAGGAATCATGGACAACCGGCTTTTCGAAGTGGCGGGCCCGCCGGCCCTCATCCTCATGTGGAGCAGCGCCTTCATCGCCGGCATCATCGGCGTGGGCGCGGCGCCGCCCATGCTGGTGCTGTTCGCCCGCTTCGGCATCGCCGGCCTGCTGCTGATCGCGTATGCCCTACTGGCGCGGGCGGTCTGGCCGCGCGGCAAGGTCCTCGCGCACACACTGGTGGCGGGCCTGCTCATGCAGATGGTGCAGTTCGGGGCCTTCTACACCGCCATGCACGAGCACGTCACCGCCGCCGTCATCTCCCTGGTGCAGGGCCTGAGCCCGGTGGTGATCGCCGTATTCGCCGGTGGCCTGGGCGAATCCGTGAGCGCCCGGCAGTGGCTGGGCTTCGGGGTCGGCGGTCTGGGCGTGGGCCTGGCGGTGGTCGATCAGTCCAGCTTCTCGCTGATGGGCCCGCTGCTGTGCGTGATCGGCCTGCTCGGTCTCAGCCTCGGCACCGTGTACCAGAAGCGCTTCACCCCCGCGATCGATCCGCGCGCCGGCACCGCCCTGCACGTGACGGTCAGCGCGCCCTTCGCGGGCGCGATGGCCGTGGCGGGCGGCGACTTCCACATCGCGGACCCGGCCCGCTTCGCCGGTTCCATGGTCTGGATGGTGCTGGTGAATTCCATGGGTGCGTTCCTGCTGCTGAACACCATGCTGCAGCGCTGGGACACCACCCGTGTCAGCCGCTTCTTCTTCGCCATCCCGGCGGTGACCGCGGTGATGGCCTGGCTGATCATCGATCAACCGTTGCGCCCGTTGACGGTCGCGGGTCTGGGCGTGGGACTGGTCGGCATGGTCCTGGCCTCCCGTCGCACCGCGCCGAATCCCACCCCGGCCGAGCCCGAGGCTGCCCACCGACACCTCTCGATGCCGCAGCCCGCGCGGGTGTGACCACGGGCAGACTGTGCGCATGCTGCATCTGCGGATTCTCTCCCCCGCCACCATGACCGACAAGGTCCTCGAGGTTCTCGGGACCGATGACGCGGTGACCGGGCTGGTCGCCCTCCGCGGTGCGGCGCTGCGCCCGCCCGGCGACCTGATCACCGCGCAGGTCGCCCGCGAGGCCGCCAACGACCTGGTGCAGAAGCTGCGCGAGATGCGGGTGCACCAGCAGGGCAGCATCGAGATCGAGCAGGTGGGAACCTGGTTGTCGCGCAGCGGCTTCGAGGCCGAGGTGCGCACACCGGGCAGTAGTGCCGACGCGGTGGTGTGGGCGGAGGTGGCGCAGCGGGCGTACGACGACACCGAGCTGAATTGGACCTATCTCAGCTTCCTCACGCTGGCCACCGTGATCGCCGGCATCGCCATCATCACCGACTCGCAGATCCTCACCGTCGGCGCGATGGTGCTCGGCCCCGAGTTCGGCCCCATCGCCGCGCTCGGGATCGCGCTGGTGCGCCGGCGTTTCGTACTGCTGCGACTGGCCTTGCGCACCTTGGTGATCGGCTTCGCGACGGCCATCGGCATCACCATCCTGCTGGCGCTCGCCGCCCGCGCGCTGGGCTGGCTCACGCTGGCCCAGGTGACCGGTCCCCGTCCGGCCACCCAGTTCATCTACACGCCCGACAAGTGGTCGTTCATCGTCGCGGTGGTGGCGGGCGCGGCCGGGGTGTTGTCCATCACCTCCGCGAAGTCGGTGGGCCTGGCGGGTGTGTTCATCTCGGTGACCACGGTGCCCGCGGCGGGCAATATCGCCCTCGGCGTGGCTGTCGCCGACGGCGCGACGGTGTGGGGCAGTACGGCGCAGCTGCTGGTGAACATTGCCGGGATGGCGTTCGCGGGCTGGCTGACCCTGGCGTTGCAGCAGAAGCTCTGGTCCCGCGTCTCGGTGCGGCGCGCCAAGCACATGTCCGTGCCGCGCCGCATGCTGTGAATCCCGGCTCGTGACAGAAAAAGCCCGCCACACGCTCCGGTGTGGCGGGCTTTCGGTTTCGGTGGATCAGCCGACGGGGGTGGGCTTCTCCAGGCCTGCGGGTTCGTCGTCCTCGTCCTCGTCCGCCTCGGCCGTCTCGCGCCGGTTGCGGATCACGCTGGTGATGAACGCCGCTCCGATGAAGGCCACGCCGACCAGGCCGCTGATCACCTCGTTGACATGAACGCCGATGGTGATGAGCAGGATGACCGCCAGTGCGCCGATGGCCCAGAACGCGCCGTGCTCGAGGTAGACGTACTCGGAGAGCGTGCCCTTGCGCACCAGGTAGACGGTGATGGACCGGACGAACATGGCGCCGATCAGGCCCAGGCCCAGGGCGATCAGGATCGGGTCGGAGGTGATGGCGAACGCGCCGATCACGCCGTCGAAGGAGAACGAGGCGTCGAGCACTTCCAGGTACAGGAACAGGAAGAATGCCGCCTTGCCGGTCGCCTTCACGATGGCGGAGGGCCCGGCCGCGGCCTGTTCCTCGGCCTGTTCCTCGGCATGGAACAGGGAGCCGAGCCCGTCGACCAGGATGTAGGTCATCACGCCGAGGATGCCGGCCAGCAGCACGGTGGACCGGTCGTCGTCGGCCGCGATGAATTCCGCCGCGATGACGATGCCGGCCAGGGTGAGCACCACCGCGAGCATGTCGAGTTTGCCGAGCTTGGCCAGCGGGCGTTCGATCCAGCCCAGCCAGGTGACCTCGTGCTCCTCGAGGATGAAGTTGAAGAACAGCAGCAGCAGGAAGGCGCCGCCGAAGGCCGCGATCTGCGGGTGCGCGTCGGTGAGCAGCTTCTCGTAGGAGGGGCTGCCGTCGGCGAAGGTGAGCGCCCCGTCGGCGGGCGGGTTCATGGCCAGGTCGAAGGCGCGAACCGGGCTGAGGCCCGCGGTGATCCACACGATGGCCAGCGGAAACACCAGGCGCATACCGAAAACCGCGATGACGACGCCGACGGTGAGGAAGATCCGTTGCCAGAACTCGCTCATTCGCTGCAGGATGCTGGCGTTGATCACCGCGTTGTCGAAGGACAGCGAGACCTCGAGGACGCCGAGGATGGCGCACAGCAGCAGGGCCGTGGGACCGCCGTACACGAGGGCCGCGAGTAGCGACAGTACGGTGACGATGATGGAGAGGCCGAATATTCGCACCGCAGCGGGCCTTTCGTTGTGCCGGGTCGTGGACGGGGTGGGCGGACACACGAAGAGGGCTCGTGCGACCGAGCCCTCTTCGTGTCGCTAGTTGTTCGATTCAGACATTGACGCCGAAGTCGCGAGCGATGCCCGCGAGGCCGGAGGCGTAGCCCTGGCCGATCGCGCGGAACTTCCACTCACCATTGTTGCGGTAGAGCTCGCCGAACACCATGGCGGTCTCGGTGGACGCGTCCTCGGAGAGGTCGTAGCGGGCCAGTTCGGCGCCGTTGGCGCGGTCCACGACCCGGATGTAGGCATTGCGGACCTGGCCGAAGCTCTGGCCGCGCGAGTCGGCGTCGTAGATCGACACCGGGAAGAAGATGGACTCGATGGCCGGCGGGGTGTTCGCCAGGTCGACATTGATGACCTCGTCGTCGCCCTCGCCCTCACCGGTCAGGTTGTCGCCGGTGTGCACGATGGTGCCCTCCGGGGACTGCAGGTTGTTGAAGAAGATGAAGTGCTTGTCCGACAGCGCCTTCTTCTCGGCGCCGGTCGCGATGGCGCTGGCGTCCAGGTCGAAGTCGGTGCCGGTGGTGGTCCGGACGTCCCAGCCGAGGCCGACGGCCACCTGGGTCAGGTTCGGAGCCTGCTTGGTCAGTGAGACGTTGCCGCCCTTGGACAAACTGACACCCATTGCGGGAATCCTTCCGTTGTATAGCGTTTGAAGTGTTTCTTAGCTAACGGCGTGTCCTGCGTGTCGGTTCCGCCGCCTCGACAGTAATGGCTTTCCCAAATCTTGGGTAGGGAAGGGTCAAACCTGGCGTGCGGAAGCAACTGTCATATGACAGATTTTCACAACCCCTCGCCGTTGTCGCCCCGACGAGCCGCTTCTCCTACCATCGGGTGCGTGGCAGGCCGTCGACGCGGATGGTTCCGGGCACCCCGGAACAACGAATGGGTGCAGCAGGCCCGGCAGGTACTGACGACCGCATTCCTGGATATGGACCAGCGGCAGACCATTGCCGAGGCCGCCGTCACGGCATCCGCCGCGCTGTTCCCCGAGCGCGGCATGGCCGCGCGCTGGGAACCGGTGCGCGCCCGCTGCTATGACGCCTCCGGTGCCTACCTCGCCCTCAACGACCGCCTGGAGCAGGCCGAACGCGAGGACGGCGGCCCGGTCGCCCAGCCCGAGATCGACACCGTCATCCGGAGACTCGCCGACGCCGCGCGCGGGGTCGACGAGTTCTACCGGGGCAATCAGTCCCACCTCGAGCACGCGGTCGCGGTGTACGGCTCGGTGCCGCAACTGGTCTCGCAGGTGCGGGCGCAGGCGGCACAGCTGCGGCAATCCGCCGACGCCTCACCCCACGCCGCCTACCCCTCGATCCGGCAATGCGCGGCCGCCGTGGATGAGGGACTGCTCACACTCGAGGCCGCGGTCGCCACTGGCGCCGGCGGTGCCACCCGCGACGCCGCCACCCGGCTCGAGACACTGAACCGCGACCTGTCCACCGCCCTGGAAGCCGCACCCGGCAAACAGCATTCGGCCACCACCGCCCTCGCCTCCGCCGCCACCCGGCTCGACGCCGCTCGCAACCGCCTGGACCGCATCGCTCCGGCCATGTCGGCGCTGCTGCGGGAATTCGCGGCTGCGTCGTCGAACGATTTGGCCAACAATGAGCGACAAGCCCGGGAGGCCGTCGCGGCCGCCGACGCGGATCTGGTCCGCGCCCGGGCCGCCCTGGCCAACCACGACCCGGAGGACGCGCTCGACCTGACCACCACCGCCCGCGCCCACCTGGCCACCGCCGAGGAGCGCGCCGAGACCGTGACCGATCGGCTCGCCCTGCTGCGCGCGGTCCGCGACCAGCCGGCCGAGCGCGCCAAGGCCGTCCGCTTCAAACTGCGCGACGCGCAGATGCTCGCGGTCAACAAAGGCGTAGTCCCGCAATGGGGTTCGGTGCTCGACGCCCAGGCCGAACGCCTGGATCGCGCGAGTGCGGGCCTGACCGGACGCCATCCCGACTACTGGGCCTACGTGTCCGAACTCGACGCCATCTCCGCGTTCGTCGCCGGAGTGGTCGAGCGCATGCGAAATACCGACAGATAGACCGAAAGTCAGCAGGAGGACGACCGCGACGATGACCGCGATGATCACCAGCGATCCGGATGTCGCGCCGGTCTCCCTGCGGAAACGCTTCCCGTTGCGGCATTTCCGGCAGGTGCCGGGCCCGGAGCTGCGGCGGCTGTTCCATCGGCTGCCCGAACCCTTCGGCGGCTCCGTCGACCGCCACCTGCTGGCCATGGCGCTGGGCGCGACCCTGTACGTGCCCGCCACCCGGCCCGATCTGACCGCCACCATCCTGCGCCGCGCCGAACGCGGCGTGTGCTCGATGGTCATCGACCTCGAGGACGCGGTCGCCGACTACGCCGTCGAAGCCGCGAAATGGCAGGCCGCCCGGACCGTCGAGGAACTGGCCGGCAGCGGTGAGGCCTACCCGCTGCTGTTCGTGCGGGTCCGCGACCCGCACAGCATCGGCGAGATCGCCGAGCGGCTCGGTCCCGGGGCGGCGGCGCTCACCGGCTTCGTGCTGCCCAAATTCGACAGCTCCTGCGCGGCCGAGTACCTGCACGCGCTGGACCTGGCCGCACAGTGCCTGGGCCGCACGGTGTTCGGGATGCCGGTGCTGGAATCCCCCGCCCTGGTGCATCGCGAGACCCGCGACCGCGAACTCCGCCGCATCGGCGCGCTGCTCGCCGAGCATCGCGAACGGATTCTCGCCGTGCGGATCGGGGCCACGGACATGTGCTCCACCTTCGGGATTCGCCGCGACCGCGACCTCACCATCTACGACGTGCGCGTGGTCGCCGACGTCATCGCCGACATCGTCAACTTCCTGGGTCGCGCCGACGGCACGGGCTTCACCATCACCGGACCGGTCTGGGAGTACTTCGCCGACCATGCCCGCATGTTCCGGCCGCTGCTGCGCACCTCGCCCTTCGCCGAGGTGGACGCCGTCCCCTTCCGGCAGTCGCTGGTCAGCCGCGATATGGACGGGCTGCTGCGGGAGATCACCCTGGACCGCGCCAACGGGATCCAGGGCAAGACCGTCATCCACCCCTCGCATGTGGCCGTCGTGCACGCCCTCTCGATCGTCACCCACGAGGAATACGCCGACGCCGTCGACATCCTGAGCACCGCCACGGGTGGTGTCGCCGCCTCCGAGTACCGGAACAAGATGAACGAAATGCGCCCGCACCGCAGCTGGGCACACCAGATCATGCTGCGCGCCAAGGTCTTCGGCGTCGCCAACCAAGGAGTCTCCTTCGTGGACCTGCTCAAGGCCCTGGTCGAATCGTGACCGTCGAACCCGCCCTACCCTGGGCCACCCGGCACCTCGGGCTCACCCTTCGCCACACCGATTCGGCACTGCTGGAACCCGATTGGCGCATCGACGCACTCGTCGAACCCGGCCTGCGCCGCAATCCCCGCCGCGCCCATCTGCTGGTCTCGACCGTGCTGGGGAAACATCTCCCCACCGACCCGCATCGCGTCCTCGACGCGGGCAACCGCCTCGGCGACCTGGTGCGCGAGCTGCTCGCGGGAGGTGGTGCGCCGCAGCCGAATCGGCCGGTCGCTGCCGCGGTGGTGCTGGGCTTCGCCGAAACCGCGACCGGACTCGGCCACACCGTGGCGGCCCGTATCGGCGCGCGCTGCTACCTGCACTCCACCCGCCGCGACGTGCCCACCGCCGAGACCCTCGCCGGTTTCGAGGAGGGCCACTCGCACGCCACCTCCCACCTGCTGCAGCCGATGCCCGCCGCGATCTTCCACAACGACCTGCCCATGGTGCTCGTCGACGACGAGATCTCGACCGGCGCAACCGCTCTGGACGCCATCCGGGCCCTGCACACGCAGACTCCCCGCAGCCACTACATCCTGGCTTCGCTGGTGGACATGCGCACCGAGGCCGACCGCCGCGCCTTCGACACGGCGGCCGCCGAACTCGGCGCCCGCATCGACACCGTCTGCCTGGCCAGCGGCAGCACCGGCCTGCCGGCGGGCCTGATCGACACCGTCACCGCCCTGCCCGAACCGGAACTCAACCCGATAGCGGATCGCACCGGCGCCTGCCTTCGCGTCGAACTGCCCTGGCCGCAGCAGGTTCCCGAGGGCGGCCGCCACGGCTTCCTCGACACGGATGTCGCGCCCTTCGATGCGGCGCTCACCCACGCGGTGGCCGAACTGACCGGTGTCCTCACGACACTGACCGATGCGACGGACCCTCGGCGCCCGGTGATCGTCATCGCCCACGAGGAACTCATGTACCTGCCGCTGCGTATCGCCGCAGCCCTGGCAGACAGTGGAATCCCCACCCGATACCAGACCACGACACGCTCCCCCGCCTACGTCCTGGACGAGGCCGGCTACCCGCTGCGCCGTGGATTCCGGTTCACCGCACCAGAACTCGGCGAGGAAAGCCCGCGCTTCCTCTACAACGCCCGCTGGCCGGGCACCCGGCCGGCGTCCGACCCGATCCTGCTCGTCATCATCGACCGCCCCGCCGACACCGAAAAGCTCACGGCTGCCGGTGGACTCGTCGACGTCCTGACCGCCTCGGGCGCAGACGTCCTGCTGGCCGTGCTCCCCGACGCGGACCCCCGCACCCTCGCCGACGTCCGCTCGGACAGCACGAAGACTCCACCTCATGCCCGGACCGCTGTATCGCCCTCCGTCGACAGTCTCGGGAGGGAAGCCCGCCACCCCATCGGATTCGAAGTCGGTCCGGCGGCTCTGCCGGGCGGAGAGAGGCTGCCGGAACCGTTGTACGGGCCCGAATTCGGGTCGTATGCGCGGGATGAGGTGGCGTGGCTGTTGACCGATCTGTCGGGGGTGGCGCTGGAAGCCGATGTGGCGGAGCGGGAACGGCGGATTCAGGCGGGGGTGGCGCATTACGCGGAGTCGCTGCCGGTGGAGTATCAGCCGGACGCGGCATATCAGGAGTTGTTCGAGCGGGTGCTGGCGGAGAGCGCCGAGCGGCTGGCGCTGGCGGTTGCGACCGTGTCGGAGTTGGTGATCAGCGAGCGGGGTCGCGATGTGGTGCTGGTGTCGCTGGCTCGGGCCGGGACGCCGGTGGGGGTCCTCATGCGGCGCTGGCTGGCGAGCCGTGGGATCGCGGTTCCGCACTACGCGGTGTCGATCGTGCGGGATCGGGGGATCGACGCGACCGCACTGGATTATCTTGCCCGGCATCATGATCCGGCGCAGATCGTGTTCGTGGACGGGTGGACCGGCAAAGGCGCGATCACCCGGGAACTGACCGCCGCGCTGGATGCCCATCACGCGGCGGGCGGGGCGCGATTCGACCCCGACCTCGCGGTGCTCGCCGATCCGGGCAGCTGTGTGCGGACATACGGCACCCGCGACGACTTCCTGATCGCCTCGGCCTGCCTGAATTCCACTGTGTCGGGGCTGGTTTCGCGCACTGTGCTCAATGCCGGCCTGATCGGGCCGGGACAGTTCCACGGGGCCAAGTTCTATCGCGAGCTCGCGGGCCAGGATGTGTCCGGCCATCTGCTCGACACCGTCGGTGCCTGCTTCGACCGGGTGCGGCCGCTGGTGGACGCGCGGGTGCGCGACCTGCGAGCCGCCGACCGGACCCCGACCTGGGCGGGCTGGGAGTCGGTCGAGCGGGTGCGGGCGGCATACGGGATCTCCAGCGTGAATTTCGTGAAACCCGGTGTGGGAGAGACGACCCGGGTGCTGTTGCGCCGGGTGCCGTGGCGGGTGCTGGTGCGGGATCCGCGCGCGGCGGAACACGCGCATATCCGCCTGCTCGCCGCGGCACGCGGCGTGCCGGTCGAGACGGTTCCGGATTTGGCGTATGCCTGTATGGGCTTGATCAAGGAAGTGAAGGGGTAGCCGGTGCGGCAGCACGGGATGATGGTGGCGACGGATCTGGATCGCACGGTGATCTACACGCGAGCGGCCTTCGGGAACACCGAACCGGACACGGTGTGCGTGGAACACCATGAGGGACAGCCGCTGTCGTACATGACGGTCGTCGCGGCGCAGCGGCTCAGCAGGCTCGCCTCGGCGGCGGCCGTGGTTCCGGTCACCACCCGCACCATCGAGCAGTACCACCGGGTCCGGCTGCCCGGCGGGCCCCTGCCCTACGCGGTCACCAGCAATGGCGGCACCATCCTGCGCAACGGGCTCCCCGACCGGCGCTGGCGTTCCGCGCTGGACGCGCGGGTGCGCGCCGAATGCGCCACCCTGATCGAGGTGCGCACCGAACTGCGTGCGCGCGTGGACGAATCCTTCGCCCTGCGCCTCCGCGAGGCCGATGACCTCTTCTGCTACCTGGTGGTGGACCCGCAGCGGGTGCCCGCCGGCTTCCTCGCCGACTGGGACGCCTGGTGCCGCCCACGCGGCTGGACGGTCTCCCAGCAGGGCCGCAAGATCTACACCATGCCCGCGCCGGTCTGTAAGAGCCGCGCGGTGCAGGAGGTACGCCGCCGCCTGCTCGACGCCGGCGAACTGCATCCCGAATCGCGCCTGCTGGCCGCGGGCGACGGTGCGCTCGATGCCGAGATGCTGCGCACCGCCGACGTCGCCATCCGGCCCCGCCACGGCGAACTGGAACAACGGAACTGGAACCACCCGCGCGTGGCCGTCACCGCGGCGTCGGGCATCCGGGCCGCGGAGGAGATCCTCGACTACTTCCTGCGGGTCCGATCCTGATCAGCGCCAGCCGGCCAGCAGAGTGTTCGCCGCCTCGGTGAGGGCGCGCTGCAGGAACGGGCCGAAACTGACCCGCGCCACGCCGAGTTCGGCGAAGTAGGCGGGCGAACCCTGATCGGGCAGGCCGATGGCATTCACCGGCAGCGGCAGTTCCGAGGTCAGCGTGCGCTGCACGTCCGGCTCGTGCCGGCCCACCGGGTACAGCACGTCCGCGCCCGCCTCGGCGGCCAGCCGCAGCCGGGTGAGCGCGCTCTCCAGCCGCTCCTCCGGGGCGCCGGTGTCCGGCCGCAGGAAGACGTCGGTGCGGGCGTTGATCACCACGTGCACACCGGTGGCATCCGCGGCGGCGCGCAGCTCGGCGACCAGGTCGGCATGCTCCTGCGGAGTGCGCAGCCGCCCGCCCTCGCTGTGCACGGAGTCCTCGAGATTGAAGCCGATCGCGCCCGCCTCGAGCAGGCCCTCGATGATCCGGGAGGGCTTCTCGGCGTAGCCGGACTCCAGGTCGACCGACACCGGAATGTCGACGGTGGCGGTGATCTCCCGCACCCGGCCCAGCACCTCGGCGAAGGTCATGCCCTCCTGGTCGGGCTTGCCCATGGAATCGGCGAGCGGGTGGCTGCCGATGGTGAGCGCCCCGAATCCGGCGTCCTGCACCAGTTTCGCGGACCAGGAATCCCAGATCGTCGGCAGGATCACCGGATTGCCGGGTTGGTGCAGGGACAGGAACGTCGTGGCTTTCTCAGCGAGACTGGTCATGATCTCGATTCTCGGTCAGGGCGCGAACTTTGGCGACCGCCCGCGCCGCGTCGGGCCCGGTCGCGCTGACTTCCAGTCGCTGGCCGGGCTGCACGCCGAGGGTGAGTACCCGGGTCAGGCTGTCGCCCGGGACCGGACCGGCGCCGGTGGTGGCATTGCGCAGGGCCACCACCGCCTCGACATCGCGCAGGGCCGAGACCAGCTCGGCCGCCGGGCGGGCGTGCAGGCCGTGTTCGTTCGTCACCTCGATGATTTCGGTGATCGCCGAATCATCCACAGGCGGCACAGCTGTGGATGACTGTGGATCGCCGGCGAGTCCGGTGCCGGCGGAGTCGCCGAGCTGCGCGCGTTTGGCGGCCAGGGCGTTCGCGGCCTCCCGCGCGACCGCGTCCAGATCGGCGTCACCACCGGCCGCGGCCAGCGCCGACACCAGGCCCTCGACCAGAGGTCCGGCGGAAAGCCGCACGGCGACGGGGGATTCGAGCAGATCCAGCGCAGTCTCGGCGGACAGCACCGCGCTGCCCAGATCCATCAGCACCAGGACGCCGTCCCCGGAATCGGCGGCGGTGATCGCCTCGGCGACCGCGACGGCGTCCGTACCCAGTTCGGTGCCGGACAGTCCCGCCGCGATGCGGACGGGCACACCCTGATCGGGCAGCAGCCCGGCGGCCAGCGCCACCGCCGCCTCGGCCAGCGCCCGGCTGTGCGAGACCACCACCAGGCCGATCATCGCAGCGCCTGTCCGGCGGCCCGGACCAGCAGGGCCGCACTCGTGGCACCCGGATCCTGGTGTCCGGCACTGCGTTCGCCCAGATACGAGGCCCGCCCCTTGCGCGCGACCAGCGGCGTGGTGGCGTCCCGCCCGGCCTCCGCGGCGGTCACGGCGGCATCGAGAGCCTGTCGTGCCGACCCGCCACCCGCCACTCGCTTCTCGAGGGCGTCGGCCGCTGGTCCCAGCGCATCCACCATGGTCTTGTCGCCGAGCTCGGCCTTGCCGCGCGCGATCACGCCGTCCAGCCCGGCCCGGAATGCGCGCGCGAAATCGGCTATATCGGAACCACTTTCGATCGCTGCGGCGAAGCGAAGGAAGAACGTCCCGAACAGGGGACCGCTGGCACCGCCGATGGTGCGGATCAACACCATGGCCGTCTGCTTGCAGACCTCCCCGGGGCTGCCCGGAGTCGAATCATCCAGCGCCGCAACGGCGGCCGCCATACCCCGCTGCATATTCGTGCCGTGATCGGCATCGCCGATCGCCGCGTCCAGCGCGGTCAGATCGGTGGCGTTCTCGTCCACCAGCGCCGCGAAATCGCGCACCCACGTGGCCGCGTCCACGGCCGCCATCAGATCCCCCATCGCAGCGCCGGAGTCCGCACGGGCGCGTCCCACAGCGCCGTCAGCTCCTCGTCCAGCCTGGTCAGCGTGATCGAACAGCCCGCCATTTCGAGCGAGGTGATGTACGGGCCGACCAACGAGCGCTCGATGTGGATCCCGTGCCCGCGCAGGATCTGCGACACCTCGTCGAACATCACATACAGCTCGATGAGCGGCGTGCCGCCCATTCCGTTGAGGAAGCACAGCACCCGATCACCCTGCGCGAAGGGCAGATCCGCGAGGATCGGCTCCAGCAGCAGCTGCGCCACATTCCGAGCCGGGGCCAGCGGCACCCGTACCCGGCCGGGCTCGCCGTGGATGCCGATGCCGATCTCCATCTCGTACTCGCCCAGCTCGAACGTCGGATGCCCGACCGCCGGGACCGTGCACGAGGTCAGCGCCATGCCCATGCTGCGCGAGCGCGCGTTCACCGCCTCCGCGATGCGCGCCACCTCCGCCAGCGGCCGGCCCTGTTCGGCGGCCGCGCCCGCCATCTTCTCCAGGATCACCGTCGCGCCCACCCCGCGCCGCCCGGCGGTGTACAGGCTGTCCTGCACGGCCACATCGTCGTTCACCACCACCGACCGCACCTCGGTACCGGTCTCGGCGGCCGCCAGCTCGGCGGCCATCTCGAAGTTCATGACATCGCCGGTGTAGTTCTTCACGATGTGCAGCACGCCCGCCCCGGCGTCCACCGCGGCGGTGGCGGCCTGGATCTGATCGGGCACCGGCGAGGTGAAGATCTCCCCCGGACAGGCCGCGTCCAGCATGCCGAGCCCGACGAACCCGCCGTGCAGCGGCTCGTGACCGGAACCGCCGCCCGAGACCAGGCCCACCTTCCCCGGAACCGGCGCGTCTCCACGCACCACGATGCGCTGCTTCACATCCACCCGCAGTTCGGGATGCGCCGCGGCCAGTCCGCCCAGCGCGGCAGCCACCACCTCGGCCGGGTCATTGATGAGCTTCTTCACCGAATTCTCCCCTCGGAAGGCCGGTTCGGGTCCCTGCGAGCCAGACTCGCACCGCCGGTCCGGCTTTGGTGGAGATTCCGGCTAATGCTGTGGTTCGGCCGGTTCCTCCAGCGTGCGGGCCAGCTCGATATCGGTCACCAACTGCACCATCAGATCCCGCAATTCGCAGTCGGGCAGGTGCTCGGCCGCGAACTCGAACGGCTCGGACACGTCCAGCCCGCCCTGGGTGGCGGCCAGGATCACCCAGGGAATCCCCACCTCGGCCACCCCGAGCCGCTCCCGGATCAGGTCGGTGGTGTCGTCCACCAGATCGGCCCGAGCGGCCACCGCGGCCGTCATCTGCTCGTCCAATTCGGCGCGGCGGCGCTCCAGCAGCCCGGCATCGGCGCCCACCTCCTGCAAGGGAGTGGTGCGCACCGACCCGTCCTCGTAGACCTGGAAGCCCTCGTTCACGCAGATGGTGCCCAGCTTCACCTCGGCGTCGGCCAGTTCGGGCAGGGTGCGCAGGCAATCCAGCACCGCGTCCAGGGCCGCCACCAGGCGGTCGCGAATATCGCGGCGGCGCAGCAGCTCCCGATCGGCGTCCTCCCGCTCGGACAGCACCTGCTCGACCGCGCGGCCGATCTGAAAGGCCATGGCGGTGGACTCGGGGGCCCAGCCGCCGCTGGGGACGTACTCGCCACGCTTGGGGGTGATGGTGTCCAGGAAGGCGTTCACGGCATCGAGCAGGTCGCGCAGCTGGTCTCGGGACACGGCGGGGTGCCGGAAGGCTCGCAGATACTGTTCGTGCGCTTCCGCGGGATCGACCTCACCGTCGCTCACCCAGCCGATACTGCCACGCCGTCCGGGCATCCCCGGACACCACCGCAACCACGGCCCGGGTCCGTGTCGCGGTGTTCTCGTAGAGTGGCAACGACAGCACCGACAACGAAGGGTCGATCTTGTCCGCAGTTTTGGTGAAGGGCCAGAACGGCCCTCTGAGCGTCAATGATCTGGTGATCAGCGTGCAGGTGGCCGCACCGGCCGACCTGTCCGCACTGCTGGTCACCACCGCAGGCACGGTGCGCACCGATGCCGATTTCGTGTTCTTCAACCAACCCTCCGGCCCCGGTGTGACCCTGCGGCCGGGCGCGCCCGGTCAGCCGGCCGTCCTCGCCGTGTCGCTGGACGCGATTCCCGCTGATATCGAACAGCTTCGGGCCGTCATCACCCTCGACGACGCCACCGCCAGCTTCGGGCAGTTGTCCGCGCCGGTCGCGCAGGTCGGCGACGCGGCCGGAAACGCGTTGTACGAGTACCGGATCGAGGGCCTCAGCAGCGAATCCATCGTCATCGCACTGGAGTTGTACCGGCGCCAGGGCGGATGGAAGGCCCGTGCCGTCGGACAGGGCTACGCGGGCGGATTCGCCGCGCTGGTCACCGACCACGGCGTCCAGGTGAACGAGGCCCCGCAGTCCCCCGCCCCATCCCCCGCCCCGCCGCCCCCGCCCACCCCGGAGCAGTTCGCGCCCGCGCCGCAGCAATTCACATCCCCGCCGCAGCAATTCGCGCCCGCGCCCGAACAATTCACGCCCCCTCCGAGCGGATACCCGGCCCCGGCGCCCACCGGCAACTACGCGCCGACCGGCGGCTACCCGCCGCCCGCGCCGGGACCGGGTTATCCACAGCCCACCGAGCAGTACCCGCCGGCCGGGGGCTACCCGCCGCCCCCCGCGCAATACGCGCCCACCGGCGGCTACCCGCCGCCGACGGGCACGGGGTATCCGCCTCCGGGACAGTCGTATCCACCGCCGCCCGCCTACCAGCAGCCCGTCGGCGACTATCCCCCGCCGGCCGGCGGTTACTCGCGGCCGGCGCAGGAGGACCGCGATCTGCCGGTCGGCCACGCCGTCAGCCTGGTCAAGGGCCAGCGCATCAACCTGCGCAAAGAAGGCGGCAGCGCACTGGGTTACGTGAAGATGGGCCTGGGCTGGGATCCGGTCAAGCGCGGCGGCATCTTCGGCAACAAGTCGGTCGACGTGGACCTGGACGCCTCGGTGGTGATCTTCGCCGACCACAGCCCCGTCGATGTCGTCTACTACGGCAGCCTCAACTCCAAGGACGGGGCCATCCGCCACCAGGGCGACAACCTGACCGGCGAGGGCGACGGCGACGACGAGGAGATCATGGTCGATCTCTCCCGCATCCCGGCCCAGGTCACCACGCTGCTGTTCATCGTGACCTCCTACAAGGGTCACACGTTCGAGCAGATCGCCAACGCCTACTGCCGCCTGGTCGACAGCGCCACCAACGCCGAACTCGCCCGCTTCACCCTCGCGGGCGGCATGCCCTTCACCGCCATGGCGATGGCGAAGGTGTACCGCCCGGCCCCGGGCGCGAACTGGAAGCTCGAGGCCCTCGGTGAGGGATTCCAGGCCAAGCACCCCGGCGAGGCGGTGCCGCAGCTGGCCCGCTTCCTCTAGGGCACCGGCATCGGTTGCCTGGGCCGCAGCAACGGCGGCAACCAGGCATTCGAAGGATCCGGGGCGCGGTCGACGATGCCGCCCCCCGGATCGTCGGCGCCGTCGCGGCGCACCGGATCCTCATCCGGACGGTAGATCTGCCGGATCACCAGGACGCACAACGCGATCACCGCCAGATCGCGCAGCACCACCGTGCCGGTGAACCACTGCTCGGGCAGGCCCTTGTGGTCCTGGCCCAGGTAATAGAACATGCGCGGCACCCAGACCAGGGCGTCGATCGTCATCCACGCCAACAGGATTCGCCGCTCCGGCAGCGCCAGCACCGCCAGCGGCACCAGCCACAGCGAATACTGCGGGCTCCACACCTTGTTGGTCAGCAGGAACGCCGCCACCACCAGGAATGCCAACTGCGCCAGGCGCGGCCGGCGCGCCGCGGTCAGGCCGATCCAGCCGATGCCCGCGCAGGCCGCCAGGAACAGCAGCAGCGACACCGCGTTCAGTATCGTGGGCGCCTGCTGCGCGCTCAGTATCCCGTCGAAGCCGGTCCAGCCGGTGAACGAGGTGATCACGTTGTAGACCGAATCCGGGTCGGCATGCCGTTCGGTATTGAGGCGGAAGAACTCCCACCAGCCGTTCGGATACAGCGCCGCGATGGGCGCGTTCACCGCAAGCCAGGTGATGGCCGCCGCCGCGATGGCCCCGCCCGCCGCGCGCAGCGGGCGAATGCCGCCCCACGCCGCCTCGTCCTCACCGAGTCGCTCGGCACGGGCGCACAGGATCAGGATCGGCCCCAGCAGCAGCAGCGGATACAGCTTCGCCGCCCCGCCCAGGCCCAGCAGTATGCCCGCCAGCACCGGCCGTCGCCGCGCCCAGGCCAGCAGCCCGCCCGCCGCGAAAGCGGTTGCCAGCGTGTCGAAATTGGTGAACGCGTGCACCAGCACCAGCGGCGACAGCGCCATCACCGCGGCATCCCAGACCCGCCGCCCGGCCGTCAATGCCGTCGCCCAGATGGTCGCCAGCCACGCCAGCGACAGCCCGATGGCCACCACATTGAAGTAGATGACCACCTCGAGCGCCTTGTGCCCCGGCAGCGGGGACAGCTTCCACGCCTTGGCGATTCCCATGGACACGTACTGGTACAGGCCCGACAGCACCGGATACTCCATGTACCGGACCTGCGGGCGGCCGTCGGGGAACTCCACCCACTGTTTCTTGTACGGGAAGGCGCCCTCGTTGAGATGCTCGGCCCCGTACAGCGGCACGGTGTCGGAGTAGCACATGGCGATGTACTGGCGGCCGTTGTTCCAATCCAGGCCCATGACGCCGTTGGCATCGGGTCGCTGCTGGATGCAGCCCGCCTTGCCGAACCAGCTGAACGCCAGGAACAGCACCGCGAACGCCATCAGCACCCGCATGGGGGTCCAGAAACGCACCCGGCCGATCACCGCGTGGTCGCCGACCGGCCCGCCGATCAGATCGCACAGCTGCGCGGTCAGCGTATCGGTGCGACTGGGCTTGTCCCGGTCGTCGGCCGACCGCAGATCGGCCGCCAGCGGTTCCGGCGACTCGTAGATCACCGGCGTATCGCGCTGTGCGCCAGCATCTTCCACTCCAGCTGCCTCCCCCGGCTTCAGCGCGTCACCGGCCGGCGCGCCCGAGGCGCCCGGCCGGTGCACCAGTTCCTGCTCGATCACGGCAGCAGGCTACCGAGTCTGCTGCCGCCCGTTGCCGTTGCCGGTCCCATTGCCGTTTCCATAGCCGCCGTTCGGTGCGGTCGTCGGTGTCGAACCGTCGCCCGGTGCCACCGGCTGACCCGGCATCGGACCGGTCCCATTGCCGTTCCCGTTCCCGTTGCCAGTGCCCGGATCCTGGGTCTCCGGCTGGGATTGCCGCTGGTTCTGCGGATTCGGCGCCAGCCCCGGAACCGGAATCGACCATGGCAGACCCGGAATCGGCATCTGGCTGGTGGTGATCACCGGCGGCGCCACCGTCTCGGTGGTCGAGGGCGCGGTGTACGGCGCCGACCACGACGGCACACCGGCCTGACCGCCGATCACGCCCGGCTTCGGGAAGTTCTCGTTGGGCGTGCCCTTGAGGGCCCCGTCCATGGTGGCCTTCCAGATGTCGGCCGGCAGACCCGAGCCGTAGATCATGCCGCCGCTGGCATTGCGCAGCGCGTCACCCTGATCGGTGCCCACCCAGACCGCGGTCGACAGCGACGGGGTGAAGCCCACCATCCAGGCGTCGCGGTTCTCGTTGCTGCCGTCCTTCTGGTTGGTACCGGTCTTGGTGGCCGAGAGGCGGCCGCCGGCGAGCTGGTGGTTGCGCGACCACGCCGCGATGGGCTTCATCGCGTCGGTCACGTTGTCCGCCACCGCCGCCGAGACCCGCTGCTCACCCGCGGTCTCACCGCGGTCCATCAGGACGGTGCCGTCGGAGGCGACGACCTTCTGCACGAAGTGCGGTGCGTGATACATGCCCGAGGCGGCCAGGGTGGCGTACGCCGAGGCCATGTCCAGCGTGCGCACCCGGTACTGGCCCAGCACGATGCCGTTGTTGGGCGGGCTGCCGTCCGGCTCGACCAGCGTCTTGCCCACGCCCGGAATGGTGTCCGGGATACCGAGCTTGTGCGCCATGTCGGCGATCTTCTGCGGGCCGTTGCCCGGCATGTCCAGCTCCATGCGGTAGAAGCTGGTGTTCAGCGAGCGCTTGAGCGCCTCGGCGATGGTGCACATGCCGCACTGCTCGCCCTCGACGTTGGTGATCGTGATGCCGTGCACGGTGACCGGCGAGGAGTCGTACAGCGTCGAGAGCGGCTTGCCCATCTCCAGGTTCTCGGCCAGACCGATCACCTTGAACGAGGAGCCGGGCGGCAGACCCTGATTCGCGTAGTCCAGGCCCTGGCCGTCGGAGCCGCCGTAGTAGGCGCGCACCGCACCGGTCTTCGGATCCACCGACGACAGCGCGGCGCGCAGCTTGTCGGGTTCGCCGTCCATCACCTTGGTGACCGCGTCCACCGCCGCCTGCTGCGCCTTGGGATCGATGGTCGTGGTGATCTGCAGGCCCTCGGTGTTCAGATCGTGCTCGGTGATGCCGGCGGCCTCGAGCTCCTTGAGTACCTGGGTCTTGATCAGACCCTCCGGGCCGGTGTCGAGCGTCTTGTCCTTCTGCGCCTGCACCGCCGGAATCACGGTGGGGTACTGCATGTTCGCGCGATCCGCCGCGGGCAGGTTGCCGCCGTCGACCATGCCGTCCAGCACGTACTTCCAACGGGTCTGCGCCCCTTGCGGATTCTTCTCCGGATCCAGGTTCGACGGCTGCTGAATGGTCGCGGCCAGCACCGCACCCTCGGCCACCGACAGGTCCTGGACCTTCTTGTCGAAGTACGCCTTGGACGCCGCGTCGATGCCGTAGGCGCCGCGGCCGAAGTAGATGGTGTTCAGGTACGCGGCCAGGATCTGATCCTTGGACCACTGCTTGGCCATCTTGGCCGAGATCACCAGCTCGCGCAGCTTACGGGTCAGCGAGTGCTCGTTACCGACCATCGCGTTCTTCACGTACTGCTGGGTGATCGTCGAACCACCACCGGCGTCCGTATTGCCGGTGAGCTGACCGACGAACGCGCGGCCGAAGCCCTGGATGGAGAAGCCCGGGTTGGTGTAGAAGGAGCGGTCCTCCGCGGCGATCACGGCATTCCGCACGTGCGGCGGAATCTGATCGATCGTCACATCGGTGCGGTTGCCCTCCGGCGGAATGACTTTCGCCAGCACCGAACTGCCGTCGTTCATGAAGATGGTGGCGACCTGATTGTTCTTCAGGTCACCGGGCTGCGGCACGTTCACTGTCGAATACGCGTACAGGAACACCGAACTCGCCAGCCCGAGCACCAGCGCCATGCCGATGTAGACCAGGCGCCGGGCCAGCCGCCAATACGAGGTCTTGCGGGAGCCCTTGCCGCCCTGGCCGCCGCCTCCGCCGGAGCCGCCACCGGGCCGCCGCGGCGGCGGACCCGAGGGGGTGCCGCCCTGTGCACGCCGGGCCGCGGGCTGCGCGCCCGACGGCGGCCGGGTGCGGTCCTCCGCCGGGCGCGGCCGGGTACCGGTGCCCGCGCCGGAGCGCACCGCACGATCGTCGATCCGCTGGGTACGGTCGGAGGTGGCCGCCCGCGAGATGTGATTCGGAACCGCCCGGCCCGCTCCGGTATTCACCCTCTCGTTCGGGCCGGAATTGGCCGGATTGGGAAGCTTGCGTGTCGCATCAGGATTGCCGGGACGCTGGGGTGGCGGTCCCGGACGCCGCGGCGGCTGACCGCCCTGCGGCACGGGTCCGCGCTGCGGCTGCCCGTTGGGTCCGCGCGGCGGCATGCCGCCGGGACCACCCGCGGGTCCGCGCTGCGGGCCACCGTTCCCCGGTACGGGACGCCCCGCGGGCTGACGTGCCCCGGGCGGCGGTCCTGCCGGTCTCGCTCCACCTCCCTGCGCTTGCGGCGGGTAGCCGCCGGGGCCGGGTTGCGAACCGCCACGGGGGCGGCCGCCGTGCGGTCCGTCGTCATAGGGCGATGTCACAGCCTGGCTCTCCAATAACTAGGTCTATACGGTCCGGGTGGCTCGATGCGGTCACGCGTGTGCACCGCGGCGGGCAGGCTCCTGCCCGCTGTTCAGGAGTCGACGTGGCCTCTCACTCGGCGGCCGTGCGCCGGGCGCTGGTGCGCCGGCGGCGTGTCGGCGCCGGGGACAGCCCCAGCACATAGGACTGCACCAGATGGTTCCAACTACAGGTCCGGCACACCTCGACCACATGCACCGAGAACTCTTCCCGAGTCTCGGCCAACCGGACCAGTTCCTCCGGCGTGCGGGCGGAGCCCGCCACGGGACCGAGCCCGTCGCCGTAGACCCACGATACGAGAGTCAGCTGCTCCTTCCTGCAGATAGGGCATGTGACCTCGCTCCCCCGCCCGTGGAACTTCGCCGCACGCAATAGGTACGGATTCGCATCGCACACTTCGGCGACGTCCACCCGGCCCGCGTAGACGTCGGCCAGCAGGGACCGGCGCCGGAGCGCATAGTCCACCACCTGCCGCTGTATTCGCACGGGACCCAGAGTACTTGCGGGGCCCCGGAGCCCGCACGCGCTGTTCCGCCTCCCCGGAACTTTTGCGGGCGGCCGGGGGCCGTCGGCACTGGTCACCCGTGCCGGCGGTTGGGCGCCGACCCGATCTCGGGGATACCCGGCGAGTTACCCCAATCGGGCGGAGATCGGTCTTCACGGTCGGATGCGCGGCATGGTGGGTGCAAAATATATCGGCGCGATATAGTTTGGAACTGCATCCATCGGTTAGGTCTGAACAGAACAGTCAGGAGGTGAAGCCCGTGCTCGAGTTGGCAATCCTCGGGCTGCTCCTCGAATCACCGATGCACGGCTACGAGTTGCGCAAGCGGCTCACCGGTCTGCTGGGCCCGTTCCGGGCCTTCTCCTACGGGTCGCTGTATCCGACCCTGCGGCGCATGCAGTCCGACGGCCTCATCGCGGAGGAGAGTCCGCAGGGCTTGGCAACACGCCGTGCGCGGCGGGTCTACAACCTGACCGACACCGGGCGGGAACGGTTCGCCGAACTGCTCGCCGACACCGGACCACAGAACTACACCGACGACGGCTTCGGCGTTCATCTGGCCTTCTTCGGCCGCACCCCCGCGGAAGCGCGGATGCGAATCCTGGAGGGGCGGCGGAGGCAGGTCGAGGAGCGCCGAGAAGGACTGCGGGAAGCGATAAAACGCGCCAGCGGGCAACTGGACCGCTATACCCGCCAGCTCCATCAACTCGGTCTCGAATCAAGCGAGCGCGAAGTGCGCTGGCTCAACGAGTTGATTGCTGCGGAGCAATCGACGAAGGCGGCACCACAGAAAGAGGGAAATATCGGCCATGAGTGAGATCAACACCGAAGTTCGGGTGGCCATCGTCGGCGTGGGTAACTGCGCATCTTCCCTGGTTCAGGGCGTGCAGTACTACAAGGACGCGGACGAGAATTCGACCGTTCCCGGGCTCATGCATGTGAAGTTCGGTCCCTACCACGTCCGCGATGTGAAGTTCGTCGCCGCGTTCGATGTCGATGCCAAGAAGGTCGGCTTCGACCTGTCCGACGCGATCTTCGCCAGCGAGAACAACACCATCAAGATCTCCGACGTGCCGCCGTCGGGCATCACCGTGCAGCGCGGTCCGACGCTGGACGGCATCGGCAAGTACTACGCGCAGACCATCGAGCTGTCCGAGGCCGACCCGGTCGACGTCGTGAAGGCGCTGAAGGATGCCAAGGTCGACGTCCTCGTCTCCTACCTCCCGGTCGGTTCCGAAGAGGCCGACAAGTTCTACGCCCAGTGCGCCATCGACGCGGGTGTGGCCTTCGTCAACGCGCTGCCGGTGTTCATCGCCTCCGACCCGGTGTGGGCCCAGAAGTTCGTCGACGCCGGCGTGCCGATCGTCGGTGACGACATCAAGTCCCAGGTCGGCGCGACCATCACCCACCGCGTGATGGCCAAGCTGTTCGAGGACCGCGGCGTCGTGCTGGACCGCACCTACCAGCTCAATGTCGGCGGCAACATGGATTTCAAGAACATGCTCGAGCGCGAGCGACTGGAGTCGAAGAAGGTCTCCAAGACCCAGGCCGTGACCTCCAACCTCGAGGGCCCGCTCTCGGGCAAGGTGTACGACCGCAACGTGCACATCGGCCCGTCGGACTACGTCGAGTGGCTCGACGACCGCAAGTGGGCCTACGTCCGGCTCGAGGGTCGCGCCTTCGGTGACGTGCCGCTGAACCTGGAGTACAAGCTCGAGGTGTGGGACTCGCCGAACTCGGCCGGCATCATCATCGACGCCGTGCGCGCGGCCAAGATCGCCCGCGACCGCGGCATCGGCGGCCCGGTCCTCCCGGCGTCGGCCTACCTGATGAAGTCCCCGCCGAAGCAGCTCGCCGACGACGTCGCCCGGGCCCAGCTCGAGGCGTTCATCATCGGGGCCGAGTAGGAACCCTGGAACGCAAAGGGCGGCATCGCGAATCGCGATGCCGCCCTTCGTCGTTCGATATCAGTCGAGGGACACGTAGACCTCGACCGAGGTGGGGCCGGTGTAGCGCTCGATCTCCGCGGTGTGGGAGCGGGTGATGGTGCCCGCGTTCTCGGCCTTGGCGACCTTCGCCCACGCGGTGCGCAGCAGGTCGTATGGCTTGTCGGAGACAACGAATTTCGCATAGCGACCCGACGGGATGCGGGTCATCACATCGCCGGTGTCGAGGTCGGCCATGCTCGAAAGCTCGTATCCCAGAACGGCTACCGCGTGGTCGTTCTGGCCGATGTAGGCCGCGACGCGTTCGACGCTCTTCTCGCGGGCCAGGTAGCGGTCCCAGGTGAAATTGACCAGGTCCAGGTCGCGGGCGGTGACCTCGCGGCCCGCCAGGGGAATGGTCAGCCCGCCGACCAGGAACTCATCCAGGGTGACGATTTCGAAGTCCACAGCTCCCCTACCCCTCCGCGCTCGTATCCAGCGCGACGAAAACCTCCACCGTCCGGTTGTCCGGATAGTGCTCGAAATCCCCGGTGTAGGCGCGTACCAGGGTGCCGGCCGCCTCGAGGTCCCAGACCGTGCGCCAGATCGACACGATGATGTCGCCGAGATTGTCGCCACTGCGAATGATGCGAGCGAATTTACCGGCCGGGATACGGGCGAGTACATCGCCGGGCAATAGGTCGTCCGCCTTCTTGCATTCGTAGCCCACGATATGTGTCAGATACGAACCGATCTCGGGTGCGTGGTCCACATAGGCGGTCGCCGGCGGGCCGGGCAGATCGCGTGCCAGATTACGTTTCCAGGCCTCCTCGACCTTCGCGCGGCGCGGCCCTTCGACCGCGAGTGCCGGACTGCGTAGCACCGTTCCGGCTACCAGCGTTTCGTGGCGTTCAACGACATTGAATTCCACCGGCGTCGCCCCTATGTCTCGTGCTGTCTCCGACCCCACCCTGCTCCCAACCCGCATCCTGCCACCGGCATTCGGAGTCGCTGAATACGGTGGCGGCTTCCACAATATCCGCGGCCGCGCGGAGATGGGCAAGGAGGCGCGAAACATGATCAATGCCGCCTCCCCGGGACTTCAGCGCGCGGCTGAGAGCCGTTGGGGTTGGCGACGCGTGCCGGCGGTTGGGAGCCGAATCCATTTCGGTCGTACCCGGTGAGTTACCCCGACCGCCGCGAAAGCAGTTGGAGGCTTGGCATGCGACCACAAACCACCTGGCTGGAAGTCGCCTGGGCTAGCCGGGGACGGGGACGCTGAGGCCGGGGAAGATTTCTACCTGTTTGGGGGTGGGGGCTGGGGGGATGACGAGGACTGGTTGTTGTTGGGGGGACGGGGTGGGTGGGTTGAGGACGTCGTAATTGCCGTTGCTGGGGGGCGTTCCGGAGGTCGGGTCGGGGGCCTGGTTGGGGATCAGGTTGCCGGGGGGTGAGGTGGGGTTGGGGAATTGGTCGATGGGGGTGCCGTCGAGGGCGGCGTCCATGGTTTGTTTCCACAGGTCGGCGGGGAGACCGGCGCCGTAGATGGGGGCGCCGCGGGCGGTGCGGATGGGCTGGGACTGTTCGGTTCCCATCCAGACGGCGGTGGAGAGGGCAGGGGTGTAGCCGACCATCCAGGCGTCCTTGTTCTGGCCGGTGTCGCCGAGCTGGGTGGTGCCGGTCTTGGCGGCCGAGGGGCGGCCGGCGGCCAGGGTGTGGCCGTTGGAGTAGGCGGCGATGGGGAGCATGGCCTGGGTCACGGTGTCGGCGATCGAGGGCTGGATGCGCTGTTCGGGTTTGTTCGGGCCGGCGCCGCGGTCGAGGAGGACGCGGCCGTCGCCGGTCACCACCTTCTGGACGAAATAGGGGGCGCGGTAGGCGCCGGAGGCGGCGAGGGTGGCGTAGGCCGAGGCCATGTCGATGGGGCGCACCGAATAGGCGCCCAGCACGATGGCCGGTAGTGGCGGGCCGCCGCCGTCCTCGGTGAGCGTCTTGCCGGGCACGCCCGGGATCTGGTCGGGGATGCCGGCCTGATGTGCCGCGTTCGCAATGGCTTTCGGGCCTTCGAACAGGGATTGGGCCAGCCGGTAGAAGCTGGTGTTGAGGGAGCGCTTGAACGCTTCGCCGAGCGAGCAGATGCCGCAGGACTCGCCGTCCACGTTCTGGATCTTCTCCCCATTGACGGTCAGAGGCGCGCTGTCGAGCCGGTACGACAGGGAAATGCCCTGCTCGAGTGCGGCCAGCACGGCGAAAGTCTTGAAGGCCGAACCGGTTTGCAGCGGGGCCTGCGCGAAATCGAAGCCGATGCCGTCGGGTCCGCCGTAGTAGGCGCGCACCGCCCCCGAACGCGGGTCGATCGACACCACGGCGGCGCGCAGTTCGCCCGGCTGCCCGGCCAGCACTTTGCCGACCGCGTTCAGCGTGGCCTGCTGTGCCTTGGCGTCGATGGTCGTGATGATCTGCAGCGCACCGGTATTCAGCTCGCGTTCGCTGATGCCGGAGGCGCGCAGTTCGCGCAGGACCTGCGCGCGGATCAGCCCCTCGGGGCCGCGCGCCGTGTTGTCGTCCACCCGGGCGAACGGGACGATGGCCGGAAACTGGGTGGCCGCGCGGTCATCGCGGTTCAGCACACCCATCTCGACCATGCCGTCGAGCACGTATCCCCAGCGGGCGCGCAGCTGGTCGAGGTGGCTCTCCGGATCCAGCAGCGAGGGGGTGCGGATCACCGAGGCCAGGACCGCGCCCTCGGCCAGGGTCAGTTCGGGTGCGGGTTTGCCGAAGTATGCCTCGGCCGCGGCCGAGATGCCGTAGGCGCCGCGACCGTAGTAGATGGTGTTGAGGTAGGCCGCGAGGATGTCGTCCTTGCTCCATTCGCGGGCCATCTTCGCGGAGATGATGAGTTCGCGCATCTTGCGGCTCAGCGTGCGTTCCGAACTCAGGAAGGCGTTCTTCACATACTGCTGCGTAATGGTGGAGCCGCCGCCCGCGTCGTCGCGGCCGAGCAGGTTGTCGCGGGCCGCGCGCAGGAATGCGGAGGTGGAGAAGCCCGGATTGCGGTAGAAGTCGCGGTCCTCGGCCGACAGCATGGCCCGGCGCACCGGCAGGGGTACGTCGGTCAACGGCACCGGCACCCGATTGCCTTGCGGCGGAACGATCTTCGCGATCACGGTGGTGCCGTCGGAGTCGAGGACGGTGGCGATCTGATTGGTCTGCACCGTATCCGGGTCCGGGATCTCGGCGCTCCAGTAGGCGATGCCCAGCAGGGTGGTCGGCATGATCACCAGGACCAGGAACAGCGCCAGCAGCAGTCGCCGGATGCGCTGCCCGCGGGTGGGGGGCGGTTTCGGTGCGGGTTCGGGCTGGTCTGGACCCCGGGGCGGTTTCGGGCGGCGCCGAGGCCGGCTGTGCGCGTTGAGGCGCTGTCGACGCGCGGCCGTACCGGCCAGCTCGTTCCACCCGGCGGTGCCGGTCGATGACCCGGATCTTCCACGCCGCCTGCTGCGGGACGAGCTCACGAGCATCTCCTTCCGGAGCGTCGACAAAGCTTTCGAGGCGGCCGCGACCACCCCGCGCGGCGGGACCAATGCTAATCGACACGCCCGGACGGAGTGGGTAAGTGGTTCGGGGACAACGGCCCCGAACCACCCACCCGAGCACTCAGCTCTTGACGCCGCCGGCGGTGAGTCCGGAGATGATGCGGCGCTGGAACAGCAGCACCATGATGACCAGCGGGATGGTGACGATGGTGCCCGCGGCCATGATCGCGGTGTACGGCGGCACCAGCGGATCGTTGCCGGAGAAGCGGGCGATCGCCTTGGTCACGGGTTCGGTCTTGTCGCTGGAGAGCAGGGAGGCCAGCAGGTACTCGTTGACCGCCGCGATGAACGCCAGGATCGCGGTGGTGAACACCGCCGGCGCGGCCAGCGGCAGCATGATCAGCCGGAACGCCTGGAAGCGGGACGCACCGTCGATGCGGGCCGCCTCCTCCAATTCCCATGGCAGTTCGGCGAAGAACGAGGCCAGGATGTACACCGTCATGGGCAGCACGAACGAGATGTTCGGGATGATCATGGCCTGGTACTGACCGATCCAGCCGATATTGGTGAACAGCTGGAACAGCGGCGTCACCAGCACGACGGCCGGGAACATGGAGGCCGAGAGGACCAGCCCGGACACCAGGTATTTGCCCTTGAAGGTCAGCCGGGCCAGCGCGTAGGCCGCCATCACGCCGAGGATCAGCGCGGCCGCCGTGGTGGCGCTGCCGATGATCACACTGTTGACCAGGGCCCGGCCGAAGTTGTTGCCGCGGCTGGTGTCGAAGGCGTTGCGGAAGTTCTCGAGGGTGACGTGGGTGGGCCACGGGGTGTTGTCGAAGGTGTAGGCCGGATCGCGCAGGGCGGTGACGACCATCCAGTAGAAGGGGCCGAGCCCCCACACCAGCACGATCAGCGCGCCCACGTACACGCGCCCGGAGGTCAGTCGTTTGGTCCACGAAACCGATTGCCGGATCGGCTTTTTCGGCTCGGCCACGACATCCTTCGTGAGTTCGATGCTCATCAGTGCGCCTCCCGCTGCTCTTCCTGGGTGCGAACGGCGTTCGCCCCCAGCACCTTCACCAAGAAGAACGCGACGGTGAAGATGAGCAGGAAGGTGATGACCGACAGCGCGGAGGCGCTGTTGGGCAGCGATTTCGATTCGGTCACCAGCATCGAGACGGTGCGGGTGGCGGCCAGGTTCCGCGTCATGATGGCGGGCAGGTCGTACAGGCGCAGCGCGTCCATGGTGCGGAACAGGATCGCCACCAGCAGAGCGGGTTTCAGCAGCGGCAGCGTGATGTTGACGAAGCGCTGCCAGGCGGACGCGCCGTCGACCCGGGCGGCCTCGTAGACGTCCTCCGGGATCACCTGCAGGCCGGCCAGAATCAGCAGCGCCATGAACGGGGTGGTCTTCCACACGTCGGCGATGATCACCGCGAAGCGGGCGGGCCAGGCGTCGGCGGTCCACAGGATGTGGGTACCGAGCACCCGGTTCACCACGCCGTTGTACTGGAACATGAACTCCCACAACCGCGCTGTGACCGCGGTCGGGATGGCCCACGGGATCAGCACGGCGGCGCGCAGCAGCGCGCGGCCCTTGAAGGTCTTGCCCATGATGACCGCCATGCCCAGGCCGATGGTGGTCTCGAGCGCCACCGTGACCACGGTGAACAGCAGCGTGACCCCGACGGCGGCCCAGAACTGGGAGCCGGTGTTGCCGGGCGGGCAGGACACTGTCTCGCCGAGCGAGTTGGTGCACTGCTGCAGCAGCCAGTGGCTGTAGTTGCCGAATCCGGCGCTGCCGCCTTCGACGAACATGCCGGTGGACTTGTCCAGGCCCGCGTCCTTCTGGAAGGACATCCACACCGCCCGGCCCACCGGATACCCGATGACGACCGTCAGTGCGAGCAGCACCGGCGTGACGAACATCCACGCCCGAGCCGAGACCCCGAGGGCGGCCCCGCGGCGTTGCGGTCGTGGGCGTTCGTTTCGCATTGTTCGTTCCGTCAGGTCGGGTGGCGGCGCGACATCGGTCGCTCCCGAAGGACGTGACACCTTTTCTTCTCTCCTACGGGGCTACGCGATGGATCGTGGTGCGCATCGGGTGTGAGCGCGGCTCAGGACCCAGCGGTTTCGATGCCCTTCTGCATGGCATCGATCGCGGCGTCGACAGATTCCGTTCCGGTGATCGCAGCATAGGCGTTGTCCTGGATGGCCTTCGACACCGCCGGGTAGAAGGGGGTCACCGGCCGCGGCACCGCGGAGGCGATGGAGTCCTTCAGCGCGGACAGGTACGGCATCTTGGCGATCAGGGCCGGATCGTCGTACACGGAGGCCCGCACCGGCGGCAGCGCACCGGCGGCCACGATGTGCTGGGCGTCCTCGCTGATCAGGAAGCGCAGGAAGTCCAGCGCGGTGGCCTTGTTCTTGGAGAAGGCGCTGATGGCCGCGTTGTAGCCACCGAGGGTGGACGCGCCGATGCCGTCCTTGCCGGGCAGCGGGGCGACCGCGAACTTGTCCTTGACCGCGGAGGAGTCGGAGCCCGCCTCACCGAAGGAGGACGGCCAGCCGCGCATGAACATGACCTTGCCGGTGACGAAGGCGTTCTGCGACTCCGGCTCCTTGAAGGTGATGACTTCCTTCGGCATGTCGCCGTTCTTGTAGGCATCCACCAGAGTCTGCAGGCCCTGCTTGGCCTGCGGGCTGTTCACGGTCGGGGTCTTGCCGTCGGAGCCGACGAAGCTGCCGCCGAAGGCGTTGATGACCTCGGCGGTGTTCACGGTCAGACCCTCGTACTGGGCGAACTGTCCTGCGTAGCAGCCGATTCCGGCGTCCTTGGCCTTCGGGCAGTCGGCCAGCAGCTCGGTCCAGGTCTTGGGCGGCTCGGGCACCAGGTCCTTGCGGTAGAACAGCAGGCCGCCGTTGGTATTGCGCGGGGCCGCGTACAGGGTGCCGTTGTAGGTGGCCGACGCGACGGGCGGCGACAGCAGCGTGGAGGTGTCGATGGCGAAGGAGTCCTTCAGCGGCTGGATCCAGCCCTTGGCGGCGAACTCCGCGGTCCACGGCACGTCGAGTGCGACCACGTCGTAGTCGGATTCCTTGGCGCGCAGGTGCTGCACCAGGTCGTCGTACTGCTGGGAGGCGTCGTTGGACTGTTCCTTGAAGGTCACCTTCTCGTCCGGGTGCGCGGCGTTCCAGCGCTCGATGAGCTGCTTGACCGCGCCGGTCTCGGTGGTGTCCTTACCCTCGACATAGGTGATCGGCCCACGGCCGGTGAGGTTTTCGCCGGTGGCATTGCTCCCACTGTTGCTACTGGAGCAGCCGCTGGCGAAAGTCGCCGTCAATAAGGCCGCCGAGGTCACGGCCAGCACGGCACGCGGAACCAGCGTCGATCGTAGGGACGACACCTTCTTCAAAGCCATCGCGGATACTCCAGGGTCGATGAGTGACCAGTGGCACACTCAGCCGGGGGTGCACAAGGCAAGATACATGGTGCCGCTATCGTCCGCCCGAGCTACCTTGTTGATCATCCCAAGTGGTTCGCGGCCGCCTCGATTCTGGACTGCGGCTGGAATCGACCTCCGCCTTGGAGCGGGGGAGCGAAGCGGAGGAGCGGAGGAGGGAAGAATCGAGACCTCAGGGCCGCGAACCCGCCCGGAGCGAAGCGGAGGGCCAATGGGCACAGACAAGATGCTCACGCGGATCGGGGGACTGCTGCGGCAGGCCGAATCGACCGACAACGAGCATGAGGCCGAAGCCTTCCTGGCCGCCGCGCAACGACTCGCGACCAGCTCGTCGGTGGATCTGGCGGTGGCGCGGGCACATATCGCGAATCGGGAGCGGCGGCCGACGCCGATGCAGCGGGTGATCCCGATCGGCGAGGCCGGAAAGCGCGGGCTGCGAACCTATGTGCAGTTGTTCGTGGCGATCGCCGCGGCCAACGATGTGCGCTGTGATGTGGCTCGCTCGTCGACGACGGTGTACGCCTACGGATTCGACACCGATATCGACACCTGCGAGGCGCTCTACACCAGCCTGCTGATCCAGATGGTCCGGGCCGCCGACCAATACATCAAATCGGGCTCCTACAAGACGGCCACCGCCGAGAAGATCGTCGTCGAACGCCGGTACGGTCGGGTGTTCCATCGCCCCGTGGAGGTGCCGGTCGCCGCGGTGACGGCGCGCCTGAACTTCCAGATGGCCTTCGCCGCCCGCATCGGCCGCCGGCTGGCCGAGGTCAAGGCGGATGTGGAGACCGAGGCGGTGCGGGCCGACGCCGCCGAATCCGTGCCCACCGGAACGGCGCTCGCCCTGCGCGACAAGGAGCTCGCGCTCACCGACTTCTACACCCGGACCTCCGAGGCGCGCGGTACCTGGCGGGGCCCGCAGGCCTCGGCCGGGTACTCGGCGGCCGCGCGGCGGGCCGGTGACCGGGCGGGTAAGGCCGCGCGGCTGGGTGATTCGCCGGAGTTGGGCGGCGTGCGGGGGCAGCTGCCCCGCGGCGCGGGCGAATAGCGGACGCGCGCATGGCCGTCCGCGATGCGCAGCGGTCCCGGGTGTACGACGCCGAGGGGCTGGTGCGCGGAATGTTCGATCGTGCCGACGAATTCGGGGCGCGGACCGTCGAAATGCACGGGTCCCACCTCACGCTGCCGATCGAGCGGCGGTTCGCGTCGGTGGAATCGGTACAGGCGTACGTGGACCGGGTACTCGCGCTGAACTGGGTGCGTGCCCGGTGGGACGGGGCGGCGCGGCCGGTCACGGTGCGAGCGCGCGCCGGGGCGAAGGCGGCGCACTACGAGACGGCGGGGTCGGTGCTCGCGGTGCCGCTGCACGCCCATGGAACCGCCTGGGCCCTGCGCGAATTGGTGATCCTGCACGAACTCGCCCACCACCTCGAGCCGGAGCGCACCGAGGTCGCGCCGCACGGGCCCGAATTCTGCGGTCGCTACCTCGAGCTGACGGACGGCGTCATCGGGCCGGAGGCCGCGCTGCTGCTGCGCACCACCATGTACTCGTGCGGCGTGCGAATTGGCTGATCAGGGCAGAAGTTTCCGGACCCGGGCCAGGCGCTGCCGCCACCAGTCGGTCCGTTCCGTGTCGGGGTGCCGGTAGCGCTCGAGCAGGTCCGGGTCGGGTGTCGGCACGCCGCGCGGGACGGGCAGGTAGCCGTCCACCGGGCGCAGCGGCTCGGTCACCACATCGCCGGTGAGCAGGGACAGGGTGTCGAGGCCGCAGGCGAAGTCGAGGTGGGGGAGGGCGCCGGCGAGGGCGACCTGGGCGGCCAGGCCCACACTGGTTTCCAGGGCGGAGGACACCAGGCAGGGGAGTCCGGCGGCCGCGGCGACCTCCAGCGCGCGCCGGACCCCGCCCAGCGGAGTGCATTTCAGCACCGCGATGTCGGCCGCACCCGCCACCGCCACCCGCAGCGGGTCCTCGGCGCGGCGGATGGATTCGTCGGCGGCGATGCGCACGTCCACCCGCCTGCGGACGGCCGCCAGCTCCTCGACGGTCCGGCAGGGCTGCTCGACGTACTCCAAACCGCCCGCGGCACGGTCGATCAGCCGGATCCGGTCGACCGCGGTGTCCACATCCCAGACCGCATTGGCGTCGACGCGCACCGCACCGTCCGGCCCGAGTGCGTCGCGGACCGCGGCCACCCGCTCCAGATCCTCGGCCAGGGAATCCGGATGGTCGGCGACCTTCACCTTGGCGGTGCGGCAGCCTGATCCGATCACGATCTCCCGCGCCCGCTCCGGGCCGACCGCGGGCACGATGCAGTTCACCGGAATTCGATCCCGGACCGGTTCCGGCCATCCGGCCGCGGCCTGCTCGACCGCGGTGGCCAGCCAGGCCGCCGCCTCGCGGTCGTCGTACTCGGGGAAGGCGCAGAACTCACCCCAGCCGGCGGGACCGGGAATCAGCATGCCCTCGCGAACGGTGATCCCGCGGAACCGGGTTCGCATGGGAATCGCGTAGACCACCGCCGACTCGAAGTCCACCGCACCGCCGCTGTCGCTCATCCACCGCACCCTACTCACCGCCTCGGTCCGGTAAGAGGTGGCGGCGCGGCCCGGGCCCGGCGACAATGCCGAATGAAGCCGATCCCGGCTCCATAGACCTGCGCCTTGGGGGAGACCGCAAACATGAACCCGCCCAACGAGCCCCGCCGTCCGGCCCGCGACGATCATCCCCCGTCCGATCCCGGCTTCTCCCCGGCTCCGCCGCGTGCGCCGGGCCAACCGCACGTGCCTGCCCCGCCCGGGGGACGGAATCCATCGGGCACCGGATCGCCGCAGCGACCCGGGCGTCCGCAGCCACCCGCACCGGGCTCGCGGTCCGGGGACCCGATCGATGCGGCGGGACCGACCCTGCCCGGCGGGAGCCGTCAGGGTCCGCCGCCACCGCCCGCGCCACCGCCGGCGCCCGCCGGTGCGCCACGACCCGGCGCGATGGACCCGGCCGGACCGGCCGTGCCCAAGGGCGGGCGGCAGAGCCCGCCGCCGCCGGTGCCGCCCAGGGCTCCCGGGAATGCCGGTGCCCCGTCGCGGCCGGGCGGACCGGTCGGTTCACCGCAGGATCCGCGCCCGCACCCGGTACCGGGCGACGCACCACGATCGCTCGCCGGTCCCGGCCATCCGGCACTGGCACCCGTGAGCTCCCGTGGGCCGCAGCAGCATTCCTCTCGCCCGCCGAGCGGGAACTACTCGCGGCCCGGCGGAGTGGTCCCGCCGCCCATGGGTACCGAGGTGCTGCCGGAGCCGTGGGCTTCGGGTCCGCAGTACGTGGTCGGCGGCGGTTCCGGGCAGGCGCCCGGCGAGGCCGATCGGACCATGCCCGCCACACCGGCCCCGGCGGAGGCGTCCGCGGCGGCACTGCCGAGTGCAGTGACGGAGCGTAAGCCGCTGCGCCGCAAGGACATTCTGATTTCGGCGGTGCTGTATCCGGCCGGGGTCGCCATGGCCTTCGGCTGGGCCTACGACCTGTTCGCGAAGCTGTTCGATCTGATCCACAATCGCTGTACCGCGAAGAAGGACTTCTCGGTGCAGTGCGTGGTGATCCGCCCACCCGCATCGGCGCTGTGGGGCCTGCTGATCGGTGGTGGGGGCATGTTCCTGGCCCTGGTCGGCGCGCTGGTACTGGCCTCGGTGGCGGCCATGACGGGCCGCCGGGGCTGGATCTGGACCGCGATCGCGCTGCCCGTGATTCTGGTCGCGGGCGGTGCGGGCCACATCCTGGTGGCCACCGCCGTGAACTGATCTCCACCGCTGCTGCGGGGCACGCGGCATCCTGGAAGGGTGGCCGGGTGGCGGCGGCCGCCGATCACGGCCGCGGATTGCATTGTCACCCTGCTGATCTACATCGCAGCATGTGGTTCGGCCTGGGTGCTGGCAGGTTTCGTGCCCGAGTACCGCGCGCTCGCGGGCCCGGGCGATGACACTCGGTTTCTCCCATTGGCTTTCGCTGTGGCCTGGCTGGGCATCGGCCTGACCCTGCTGCTGGTGCCGCTGTGGACCCTGCGCGCTGTCCGGCTGCGGCAGCGCGCCTGGTCCACGGCCCTGGTGGCCTTTCCGCTGCTGGCCGAGTCGTGGGTGCTCGGCCTGTTGGCGGCGGTCGTGGCGGTCTCCTACTAGGCCGCCCGGACCGGGTCAGAGGCGCTCGTAGATGGTGGCGTTGGCGAGACCGCCTGCCTCACACATGGTTTGCAGGCCGTAGCGGGCGCCGCGCTCGTGCATGGCGTGCACGAGGGTGGTGGCCAGCCGCGCGCCGGAGGCGCCCAGGGGATGGCCCAGGGCGATGGCGCCGCCGTTCACATTGACCTTCGACAGGTCGGCCCCGGTCTCCTGCGCCCAGGCCAGGACCACCGAGGAGAAGGCCTCGTTCACCTCGAACAGGTCGATGTCGGAGAGTTCGAGGCCGGAGCGCTGCAGGACCTTCCGGGTCGCGGGGATGACCGCGGTGAGCATGAGCAGCGGGTCGTCGCCGGCGACGGAGAAACTGTGCAGCCGGGCCAGTGGGCGCAGTCCGAGCTGGGCGGCGCGTTCACTGGTCATGATGAGGGTGGCGGCGCTGCCGTCGTTGATCTGGCTGGCATTGGCGGCGGTGATGTTCCAGCCGATCTGCGGGAAGCGGGCCGCCATCTCCTCGCTGTAGAAGGCGGGACGCAACCCGGCCAGCGCGTCCAGCGTGCTGCCGACACGGATGCCCTCGTCGTGCGAGAGCCCGGCGTAGGGGGAGAGCTGGGCCTCGAACGAGCCGTTCTTGGTTGCGGCGGCGGCCTTCTCGTGGCTGGCGAGGGCGAACTCGTCGAGCTGGGTGCGGCTCAGGCCCCACTTGGCGGCAATGAGTTCGGCGCTGATGCCCTGCGGTACCAGGCCCTCCGGGTAGCGTTCGGCGAAGCCGACACCCGCGATGTCCTCGGCCCCGATCAGGTTGGCGCCCATGGGAACCCGGCTCATGGACTCCACGCCCGCGGCGACCACGATGTCGTAGGCCCCCGCGATGACGCCCTGGGCGGCGAAGTGGATGGCCTGCTGGCTGCTCCCGCACTGCCGGTCCACGGTGGTGGCCGGTACCGATTCGGGATAGCCGGCGGCCAGGGCCGCCCGGCGGGTGAGGTTGGAGCCCTGCTCGCCGACCTGGGTGACCACGCCGCCGATCACATCGTCGATCAGGGCCGGATCGATCTCGGTGCGCCGCACCACCTCCCACAGGCTGTGGGCGAGCAGATCGGCGGGGTGCACACCGTGCAGGGCGCCGGTGGCCTTGCCCTTGCCGATGGGGGTGCGGACCGCTTCGACGATGACTGCGTCTCTCATGACGTTCCTTCCAGGCGCGCCGCCCCGGATTCGAGTCCGACAACGGCGTCTGACTTGATCGCTCTAAAGTCAGGATAGGATCTGGCCATAGTGAAGGCAAGTCAGCGTTGTATGATGTGTGTCATGTCGGCAGTACTGGAGGGAAAACTCAGCGATCTGGGCTCGTGGAAGCCCGAGGCCTGTTCGATCGCGAAGGCGATGGACATCGTCGGGACGCGCTCGGCGATCCTCATCCTGCGCGAGTCGTATTACGGCACGACGCGGTTCGACGGCTTCGCGGCGCGGATCGGCATCACCGACGCGGCGGCTTCCAGCGCGCTGCGCAAACTGGTCGATGCGGGACTGCTGGAGAAGCGGCCCTACCAGGAAGAGGGCAAGCGCACCCGCAACGAGTACGTGCTCACCCCGATGGGCCTGGACCTGCTGCCCGCGATCGTGGCGCTGTGGCAGTGGGGTGACAAGTACCTGCAGGACGGCACCGCGCCACTGGAGCGGCTCGAGGATTCCACGGGCGAACCCGTGCGCGCGGAACTGCGCAGCGCATCGGGAAACGAAGTCCCCCTGGAGAATCTGCGCATCCGGGTGAACGACGAATGGCGGCGGAAGAACCGCCGCCATTCGTGAGACCTGCACGTCAGTTCAGACGGCGTCCGTCCTCGGGGTGGAAGAAGTACGTGTGGTCCGAGTCCGCGACCAGCGAGAGCTTGGTGCCCTTCGCGGGCGGGTTGCGCCAATCCGCGCGCGCCACAATGGTTTCCCCGTCACCGAGGGTGCGGCCGTAGATGTAGGCGTCGGAGCCCAGCTCCTCGACCACATCCACCTCCATGGCGATCCCGGCCCCGTCGCCGACCGCGTCCAAGTGCTCGGGCCGGATGCCGACCACCACCCGCTCGCCGGTGGCCGCCGCCACCGAACGCGGCAACGGCAGCGGGCAGCCGCCCAGCGTGACCGAGCCGTTGCCGACCGGCAGCGTGAACAGGTTCATGGCGGGCGAGCCCATGAAGCCCGCGACGAACAGGTTGGCCGGGTCGCGGTACAGGTCGCGCGGGGAGGCGCACTGCTGCAGTAGCCCGTCCTTGAGCACCGCCACCCGGTCGCCCATGGTCATGGCCTCGACCTGGTCGTGGGTGACATAGACGGTGGTGGTGCCGAGCCGGCGCTGCAGCTGGGCGATCTGGGTGCGGGTCTGCACGCGCAGCTTGGCGTCCAGGTTGGACAGCGGTTCGTCCATGAGGAAGACCTGCGGCTGACGCACGATGGCCCGGCCCATGGCCACGCGCTGGCGCTGACCGCCGGACAGGGCCTTGGGCTTGCGGTCCAGGTAGGGCTCCAGGTCGAGCAGCTTGGCGGCCTCGAGCACGCGCTGCTGCCGCTCCTCCTTGGCGACCTTGGCCATCTTCAGCGCGAAGCCCATGTTCTCGGCGACGCTCATGTGCGGGTAGAGCGCGTAGTTCTGGAACACCATGGCGATATCGCGTTCCTTGGGCTCGGCGTGCGTGACGTCCTTGTCCCCGATCAGGATCCGGCCGTCGCTCACCTCCTCGAGCCCCGCGAGCATGCGCAGCGAGGTGGATTTGCCGCAGCCGGAAGGGCCGACGAGAACCAGGAATTCGCCGTCGGCGATCTCCAGGTTCAAGGCGTCGACGGCTGGGTTGGCCGCGCCCGGGTAGAGCCGGGTGGCCTGGTCGAAAGTCACCGTTGCCACGGTTTCACACTTCCCTTCACCGGCAGGAACGTGCCGGACGATCCGTAGTAGAGGGTCGGCCCAGAGCGTAGCCGAGGGGCAGAATGGGGCGCAGTGATCACCGACGGAGGAGCACCTCATGAGCCGACCGGTTCGTATCGGAGTTCAGTTGCAGCCGCAGCACGCGCCCAACTACGGATTGATCCGGGACGCGGTGCGGCGGTGTGAGGACATCGGCGTCGACATCGTCTTCAACTGGGACCACTTCTATCCGCTGTACGGGGACCCGGAGGGCGCGCACTTCGAGTGCTGGACCATGCTGGGCGCGATCGCCGAGCAGACCGAGCGGGTGGAACTCGGCGCGCTGGTCACCGGTGGGGGCTACCGGAATCCGGATCTGCTGGCCGATATGGCCCGCACCGTGGACCACATCAGCAACGGGCGCCTCATTCTCGGTATCGGCGCGGGCTGGTTCCAGAAGGACTACGACCAGTACGGATACGAATTCGGCACCGCCGGAAGCCGGCTGGCGCTGCTGAAGGAGTCCATGGCCCGCCTCACCGACCGGCTGGCCAAGCTGAACCCGCAGCCGGTGCGCGACATTCCCATCCTGATCGGTGGCGGCGGTGAGAAGAAGACGCTGCGGCTGGTCGCCCAGTACGGCGATATCTGGCACAGCTTCTCCGACATCGACGTGCTGCAGCGCAAGATCGGCATCCTGGGCGAGCACTGCGCCGAGGTCGGCACCGACCCCACCGCCATCGAGAAGTCCGTGGCCTGGCCGGGCCTGGATCAGGTGGAGGGCTACGCGGACGCGGGCGTGACACTGTTCACCGTGGGGTCGGGCGGGCCGGACTACGACATGAGCCGGATCCAGGAGGCCGTGGCCTGGCGGGATGGCTTCAATCAGCGGTAGGGACGCGCCTGAACTGTGACTTCCGCCGAATCAGGCCGAGGCTGACCCTGGTACGGCGGACCGCCCCCACTAGGGTGGTCTGCCATGGTTTCCTTGCGGCAGCGCCCAGGTCGTCCCCCGCGCCTGCCGGCATTGGCGGGAGTTGTGCTGGTCGGTCTACTCGGCATCGCGGCGCTCGCGGGCAGCGCCGGTGCCGATGATCGCGATCTGTGTTCGCCGCCCGGCCGGGCCGCGGCCAGCGCCGCACCGACCAATCTGGCGTCCGGGCAGCAGAACGCGGGCGCGGACCGGTTCACCACCGCCACCACCGAGCCGCCGGCCAAGATCGATATCAGCAAGCTGGGCCTGCTGACGCCCGGCAAGCTCAGCGTCGGCACTCTCTCCGACGCGCCGCCGAGCATCTGCGTCAACTCCAAGGGCGTGTTCACCGGCTTCGACAACGAGCTGCTGAAGGCCATCGGCGCGAAAATCGGTCTGCAGGTGGAGTTCAGCGGCACCGAGTTCGCCGGCCTGCTGGCCCAGGTCGCCAACGGCCGCTTCGACATCGGCTCCTCCAGCATCACCACCACCGACGCGCGGCGGCAGCTGGTCGACTTCACCAATGGCTACGACTTCGGCTACTTCTCGCTGGTGGTGCCGAACGGCAGTGCCATCAAGGGTTTCGCGGATCTGCACCGCGGTAATCGGGTCGGCGTCGTGCAGGGCACCGTGCAGGACGAGTACGTCGTCAACGAACTGCACCTGGACCCGGTGAAGTTCCCCGACTACAACACCGCCTACGCGAATCTGAAGACCGGCCAGATCGACGCCTGGGTCGCGCCGTCGCAGCAGGCCATCGGCGCCATCAAGCCGGGCGATCCGACCTCGATCGTGCAGAACACCTTCAGCGTCAACAACTTCACCGCCTGGGCGGTGCGCAAGGGTAATCAGCCGCTCACCGACGCGCTCAATGCCGGGCTGGACGCGGTGATCGCCGACGGCACCTACGCCAAGCTGTACGAGGACTGGGTGCCGCGGGAGCTGCCGCCGGGCTGGAAGCCGGGCTCCAAAGCCGTTGCGGCGCCGCAGCTGCCGGACTTCGCCGAGATCGCGGCCGAGAACGCGGGTAACCGGCCCGACAACAGCGCGGTGCAGCCGAAATCCACGCTGCAGCAGCTGAAGGACACCTTCTTCGACTGGTCGCTGTACCGCAAGGCCTTCCCGGACCTGATCAAGACGGGTCTGCCCAATACCCTGATCCTGGCGCTGGTCTCGGGCCTGCTGGGCACGGTGCTCGGCATGCTGCTCGCGGTGGCGGGCATTTCCCGCACCCGCTGGTTGCGCTGGCCCGCACGGGTTTACACCGACATCTTCCGCGGCCTGCCCGCCGTGGTGATCATCCTGATCATCGGCCTGGGCGTGGGACCGGTGGTCAAGAACGTCACCGGCAACAATCCCTACTGGCTGGGCGCGATCGCGCTGGCGCTGCTGTCCGCCGCCTACATCGGTGAGATATTCCGCTCCGGCATCCAGTCGGTGGAAGCCGGGCAGCTGGAGGCCGCCCGCGCCATCGGTTTCGGCTACCGGCAGGCCATGACGCTGGTGGTGATCCCGCAGGGCGTGCGCCGGGTGCTGCCCGCGTTGATGAACCAGTTCATCGCGCTGATCAAGGATTCCTCGCTCATCTACTTCCTGGGCCTGCTGGCCACCCAGCGCGAACTGTTCGCGGTGGGCCGGGATCTCAACGCGCAGACCGGGAATCTGTCGCCGCTGGTGGCGGCGGGCCTGATGTACCTGCTGCTGACGGTGCCGCTCACCCACCTGGTCAACTACATCGACAAGCGCATGCGCGACGGCCGTCCCCAGGGCGGGCACGATCCCGCGGACCCGGTCGAACAGGCCGTCATCACGGAAGGGCGTGGAGCATGAGTGCCTCCCTCACCGGCACCGGCCTGCGATTGACGCTGGGCCGCAACGAGATTCTGCGCGGCGTGGACGTGCATGTGGACGCGGGCAAGACCACCACGGTGATCGGGCCGTCCGGCTCCGGCAAATCCACGCTGCTGCGGGTGCTCAACCGGCTGCACGAACCCGATTCCGGCGACATCCTGCTCGGCGGTAAGTCGGTGCTGGGCGAGAACCCGGACCGGCTGCGGCAGCGGATCGGCATGGTGTTCCAGCACTTCAACCTGTTCCCGCACATGACGGTCGCGGACAATATCGCGCTCGGCCCGCGCAAACTGCACGGCCTGTCCAAGGAGCAGGCGCGCACGCTGGCGGTACAGCAGCTGGAAGCCGTCGGCCTGGCCGGCAAGGCGGATGTGCGCCCGGTCAACCTGTCCGGTGGTCAGCAGCAGCGGGTGGCCATCGCCCGGGCGCTGGCCATGAAACCGGACATCATGTTCTTCGACGAGGCCACCTCGGCGCTGGATCCCGAGCTGGTCAAGGGCGTGCTCGCGCTCATGTCGGAGCTCGCCCGGGGCGGCATGTCCATGATCGTGGTGACCCACGAGATGAGCTTCGCCCGTTCGGTTTCCGATCAGGTGGTGTTCATGGATCACGGTCAGGTGGTCGAGACCGGCAAGCCCGAGGCGCTCTTCGAGAACGCCGAAACGCCGCGCCTGCGCCAGTTTCTGTCACAGGTGCTGTGAACGACCGCCGGCGCGGGGCTAACTGCTGCCGCGACCGCTGCCGCTGAAGGGCATGTTCGCGAAGCGGGCGAAATCGCCCTGGGCGCCGCTGTAGACATTGAGGTCGACGGCTCCGCCGATGCCGGGAATGCTCCCGGAGCTGGTGGTCTGCCAGAACGTCCACGCGGGCCAGCCGCCAGGTACCTCGGGCTGGTTGTTGCCGCGGTAGTCGGCGATCCACAGCGGGTAGTTGGTGAACTGGTTGGTATCGGCCATGGCCGTCTGCCAGAAGCGGGGGTAGGTGTAGATGATCGGCATGCGGCCGGTCAGGGTTCGGACCGTATCGAGGTAGCGGTGGGTCCAGTCGATGAGCGCGTCCGGCGGCAGACCGCCGGAGTCCTCGAGATCCAGCACCGGCGGTAGGTCCAGCATCCCGTTCTGGCCCAGCACCATCGTCGAGTAGAAGGCGGCCTGGAGTTCCGGCGGCAGGTTCGGGCGCGCGAAATGGTATGTGCCGCGCGCGACTCCGGCCACCCGCATGGCCAGGCTGTCCTGAACGAAGAACGGATTCACGTAGTTGAGACCCTCGGTGGCCTTGAGCATGGAGAACTCGTATCCGGCACCGCGTACCGCGAACCAGTTGATGCCTCCGCCGCCCGGGTGTTGCCAGGAGGCGACATCAGGGCCGTCGATGTCGGCGGTGGCCACCCCAACCGGGGTAGCCATGAGGATGCTTGTAGCTGCGACAGTTACCAGTTTCATCAGGCTGCGTCCGGTCATGCCCCGAAACGCTAGGCCGATCGGCCACTATGGCCGGGAAGGCGGGGCGGCAATGTTCGCCAATTGTTAGCTCGAGTGTCCGCCCGAGGGTTCGGGGTCAGCCCAGCCAGTCCAGCACCGACGCGGCGGTCCAGGACTGCTGCATGCTGCCCAGCGGCTCGCCGGTGAAGGGCTCGTAGTACTCCGCGAAACTGCCGTCGCTGGCCTGCCGCAGCCCCTCGGCGCGCAGCATGAACGAGCGTTCCGCCCAGCCACGGCGGGCGAAGACCCAGGAGAACAGCCAGCTGATCACCGGCCACACCGGGCCGCGCCAATATTCGCGCGGGCGAAAGTCCCTGGACACCGGAGAGGTCGAGGGCGGCAGCGCGTAGCGCAGATCCGGATGCCCGCACCAGCGCGGGCCCTCGAACAGGCGCAGCAGCCGCCGTTCGGCATCGCGCGGCAGCCCGCCGCTGAGCAGCGGCGCGAAGAGGGCCAGGGTCTCGGTGTCGATCCACTGGTCCGCGCGCACATCGAAGTCGCGCGCCGCGCCGGTGCGGGCGTCGGTGGTGGCGACCACGCCCGCGCGGAAGTAGTCGGCCCACTCGTAGAGCTCGCGCACATCCGCGTGCGGCTGCTTGTAGTCCTCGCCGATATTGGCCAGCACATCACAGGCCAGCGCGAAGATGGCGGTCACGAACACGTCCTCGACCGCGAAGCTCATGGTCGAGGCCAGCTGGTAGTCGTCGTAGCCGGCCCGGCGCATCTGCTCGACCAGCCACAGGTAGCGGTCGTACTCGCGGTCCGAGGGCCGCTGCGTGGGATCGCCCACCACCTGGGTGTCGGCGCGCTCGTAGGGCGGCAGGTCCGGACCGGGAATCACGTTCGCGTAGGCGCGATCCCAGCGCGGCGAATTGTCCATGCCGGATTCCCAGCCGTGGTACAGCGTGATCCGGCCGTGCTGCTTGGGGTCACGGGCGTAGGCCAGCCAGCGGTGCCAGCGCATGAGATCGGGCCAGCGCCGGTTCAGGAAATCCTCGGCGACCGCGCGGGTGCTGCGGCCGTGCCGGCGCGAGTGATCCAGAATCCGTTGCACCGCAATGGCATGCACGGGCGGCTGGGTGATGCCCGAGGTGTCGGGGCCGTCGGGGGCGTCGGCGGCCAGGCGGCGGCATTCCCAGCGGGCGGGTCCGGGGAAGTAGCCGTCCACGCCATTGGCGAAGACGATGTGCGGGATCATCCCGTTGCGCCACTGCGCCGAGAGCAGGGTGTCGAGTTCGAGCGCGGCGCGCTCCACGCTGAGCGGGGCCAGACCGACCGCCACGAACGCCGCGTCCCAGCTCCACATGTGCGGATACAGCTTGGGCGCGGCGCTGGTCATGGTGCCCAGGTCATTGCCGCGCAGCAGGTAGGCGGCGCGGGCCGCGAGCTGGGTGGGCGTGAATCCCGGGTGCGTCATCGCCCTATTCTGCGCCGCCACCCGCAGGTATGCGCGATGGACGGGTGGGTCCTGATCGCCAGATTGCACTTCGTTCGCCTTCTCGTGGGTCAGCCAGCGGTGGTGTGCCCGACCGGAGCATCGCAGGCCGATGTAACGCGGTTACGGTCATCACATGGCGAATTCCGCGAAGTCCAGCACCGACCAGCCGACCGCGCTGATCACCGGAGCCAGCCGGGGGCTCGGCGCGGCCATTGCCCGCGAACTGGCGCCCACGCATCGGCTGCTGCTTGGCGCGCGCACGCCCCGGGCCCTGGAACCGATACTGCGTGAACTGCCCGGCAGCGCCGGATGGCCGGTGGATCTCACCGACTACGCCGCGGTAGCGCGCGCTGTAGCGGGCATCGAACGGCTGGAAGTACTGGTGCACAACGCCGGAATCGCCGACCTGGGAACGATAGCCGATTCCTCGGTAGCGCAGTGGCGGAATACGTTGGAAGCCAACCTGATCGCGGTCGCGGAGTTGACCAGGGTGTTGCTGCCGGCGATGCGCGCCGCCAATGGCCATGTGGTGCTGATCAATTCGGGAGCCGGGCTGCGGGCCAATCCGGGCTGGGGCGTGTACGCGGCCAGCAAGTTCGGGCTGCGTGCCTTCGGCGACGCACTGCGCCTGGAGGAGCCCGCGCTGCGGGTGACCTCGGTGCATCCCGGGCGTATCGACACCGACATGCAGCGCGAGATCATCGCGGGGGAGGGCCGCGAGTACCGGCCGGGCGAATTCCTCAGGGCCGAAACGGTTGCCCGCGCCGTGCGGCAGGCCGTCGAGACCCCGCGTGACGCGCATCCCACCGAAATCGTGCTGCGTCCCATCCCACACTGAGAGCAGCCTTAAATTCCATCCTGAATTTCGATCATTTCGCACAGAATTGGTGCCCAGTTCACGGCACGTAGATATAACGGGTAGGCCCTGCGAGGGAGGCATGGCAGAGAAATACATATCTTCGGAGTGAACGACAGAGATGGATAGACGACAGCTGCTCGCGATGCTCGCCGCGGGCACTGCGGCGGCGCTGACCGGCTGCGCCGCGGAGTCCGGCCCCTCCCACAAGGTGACGCCACGCATCAGCGGACCCGCCGGAACGCCGTCCGCGGCACCGACTCCGAAGGTGCTCGCCGCACCGCCGGCCGCGCAGAAATCCCGCATTCCCGCCGGAACGATTACCGGATTACCCGGCACCGGCAACGATTTGGCACTCACCGTCGACGACGGGGCCGATCCGGCTGTGGTCGGCGCGTATATCAAATTCGCCAAGGACACCGGGGCGCGGTTCACCTTCTTCGTCACCGCGAATTACGACTCCTGGACCACGCACCGGGCCGAGTTGCGGCCGCTGGTGGACGCCGGGCAGATCCAGCTGGGCAATCACACCTGGGACCACCCGGATCTCACCAAACTGTCCGCCACCGAGGTGGCCACGCAGCTCACCCAGGCAAAGACCTTCCTGCGCAACACCTTCGGTGTGGACGGGACGCCCTATTTCCGTCCTCCCTACGGCCGCCACAATGCTACGGTCGACAAGGTGGCAGCGGATCTCGGATACACCGTCCCCACCATGTGGTACGGCTCGCTGTCAGACTCCGGTGTCATTACCGAAGACTATCTGATCGAGTGTGCGCGAAAGTATTTCAACGCGCAGGCCATTGTCATCGGACATGCCAATCATCCCGCCGTGACGCACTGCTACGACCGTCTGGCCGAGATCGTCCGAGAGCGCAACCTGTCCATGGTGACGCTCAACGATGTGCTGGTCTCGCCGACGTAGCCGGTTTTCGCTGGGGGAGCGAAAGTTTCAACCGTAGTGAACTGAATGAGGGTCGCAATGGACAGACGACGGCTGCTGACGATGCTGGCGGCGGGTACGGCCGCCACCCTGCTGGGCACGGGCGAATCGCGCGCCGACTTCCCCTTCGACGCCGGATCCGGCGGCGGAATCATTCCCCAGCTGCCCGGGATACCGCAGGTGACACCGGATTTCGGGCCCAAGACGCCGATCGGGCCGGGCACCATCACCGCGCTGCCGGGCGCCGGAAACCATATGGCGCTCACCATCGATGACGGTGCCAGTTCCGAAACCATCCGCGGCTTCATCGATTTCGCCCGGGACACCGGGGCACGGCTGACCTTCTTCGTGACCGCCTACTATCCCGGCTGGCTCGACCACCGGGATGTGCTGCGCCCCCTGGTCGACTCGGGGCAGGTGCAGCTCGGCAACCACACCTGGGACCACCCGGACCTGACCAAGCTGTCCGGCGGCGCCATCGCCGACCAGCTCGAGCGGTGCAAGGACTTCCTCTGGAACCACTACGGCACCGACGGCACGCCCTACTACCGCCCGCCCTTCGGCCACCACAACGGCAGCGTCGACGCCGTCGCCGCCGACTGCGGCTACACCGTCCCGACCATGTGGTACGGCACCCTGAACGACACCAATCCGGTGATCAACGACGGCATGCTCCTCGATGCCGCGCGCCAGTGGTTCCGGGCCCAGTCCATCGTCATCGGTCACGCCAACCGGCCGACGGTCACCCACCTCTACGACCAGCTCGCCGACATCATCCGGGAACGCAGCCTGCAGCTGGTGACCCTCGACGATGTCCTGATCCCGCCCCGGTAGGACTGCGCCGCACATGAATTCGGCCCGGTGCGCGGTGCGCACCGGGCCGAATGCCGGTCACCTCAGGCGACGATGTTCACCAGGCGGCCGGGCACCACGATGATCTTGCGAGGCGCCTTGCCGCCCAGCAGTTCCGCGATCTTCTCGTCCGCCAGCGCGGCGGCTTGGACCGCGGCCTGGTCGGCGTCGGCGGCGACGCTGACGCGGCTGCGGACCTTGCCGTTGACCTGGATCGGGTACTCGACCGAATCCGCCACCAGCAGTGCGGGATCCGCGACCGGGAAGGGGCCGTAGGCCAGGGCCGTGGTGTGGCCCAGGCGTTCCCACAGTTCCTCGGCCACGTGCGGGGACATCGGGGCCAGCATCAGGACCAGGGGTTCCACCAGCGCGCGGGGCGCGCCGTCGCCGTAGTTCTTGGTCAGGAAGTTGGTCAGCTCGATGAGCTTGGCGCCCGCGGTGTTGTCGCGCAGGTTGGCATAGTCGTCGTCGACACCGGCAATGGTCTTGTGCAGCAGGCGCAGGGCCTCGGCCGACGGCTCGCCGTCGGTGACCTTCACCGCGCCGGTCTCCTCGTCCACCACCAGTCGCCACACCCGCTGCAGGAAGCGGTGCGCGCCCACCACATCCTTGGTGGCCCAGGGCCGCGAGGTGTCCAGCGGGCCCATCGCCATCTCGTAGAAGCGGAAGGTATCGGCGCCGTACAGGTCGCACATCTCGTCGGGCGAGATGGCGTTCTTCAGCGACTTGCCGATCTTGCCGTACTCCTGGAAGACCTCCTCCTCCACGCCGGAGGCATTGGTCCAGAAGAACTTTCCGTCCCGCTCCACGATCTCCGCGGCCGGCACGTAGGCGCCGCGCGCGTCGGTGTAGGCATGGGCCTGGATGTAGCCCTGGTTGAACAGGCGGCGGTACGGCTCGGAGCCGGACACGTCACCCAGGTCGAAGAGCACCTTCTGCCAGAAGCGCGCGTACAGCAGGTGCAGCACCGCGTGCTCCACGCCGCCGACGTAGAGGTCCACGCCGCCCGGATCCTTCGGGCCGTGCTCGGCCGTGCGCGGGCCCAGCCAGTACTGCTCGTTCTCGGGGGCGCAGAAGGTTTCGGTATTGGTCGGGTCCGCGTAGCGCAGCTGGTACCAGGAGCTGCCCGCCCAGTTGGGCATGACATTGGTGTCGCGGCGGTACTTCTTGACGCCGTCGCCCAGGTCCAGTTCGACGTGCACCCAGTCGGTGGCCTTGGCCAGCGGCGGGGACGGCTCGGAGTCGGCGTCGTCCGCGTCGAAGGTGACCGGCGCGAAGTCGTCGATCTCCGGAAGACGCACCGGCAGCATGGATTCCGGCAGCGCGTGCGGCGCGCCGTCCTCGTCGTAGACGATCGGGAACGGCTCGCCCCAGTAGCGCTGACGCGCGAACAGCCAGTCGCGCAGCTTGTACTGGACGGTTCCCCTGCCGTGGCCGTTGGCCTCCAGCTCGGCGATCACCTTGGCCTTGGCGGACTCGATGTCCATGCCGTCGATGTAGCCGGAGTTCACCATGACACCGTCACCGGTGTGGGCCGCCTCCGCGACATCGCCGCCCGCGACGACCTCGATGATGGGCAGGCCGAAGGCGGTGGCGAAGTCCCAGTCGCGCGGGTCGTGGCCGGGGACGGCCATGATCGCGCCGGTGCCGTAGCCGCTCAGCACATAGTCGGCGATGAAGATCGGCGCGCGCGCGCCGTTGACCGGGTTGGTGGCGTAGGTGCCCAGGAAGACGCCGGTCTTCTCCTTGTTCTCCTGCCGCTCCAGATCCGACTTGGCGGCGATCGACTTCCGGTAGGCCGCAACGGCTTCCACAGGGGTGACGGTGTTGCCGAGGGTCCAGCGCGCGTCGGTGCCGGACGGCCAGGTGGCGGCGGTCAGCTTGTCGACCAGCTCGTGCTCGGGGGCCAGCACCACGTAGGTCGCGCCGAACAGGGTGTCGGGGCGGGTGGTGAAGACCTCGATCAGGTCCGCGCCGGCCTCGAACTTGACCTGCGCGCCCCGCGAGCGGCCGATCCAGTTGCGCTGCATGGCCTTCACGTTCTCCGGCCAGTCCAGCTCGTCCAGGTCGTCGACCAGGCGATCGGAGTAGGCGGTGATGCGCATCATCCACTGCCACAGGCGCTTACGGAACACCGGGAAGTTGCCGCGCTCGGAACGGCCGTCCGCGGTGACCTCCTCGTTGGACAGCACGGTGCCCAGGCCCGGGCACCAGTTGACCATCGAATCCGTCTGGTAGACCAGGCGATGGGAGTCGATGGCGGCATTGCGCTCGGACGGGGACAGCTCGTGCCAGGTGCGGCCCTCGACGGCTTCCCGCTTGCCGGCCTCGAATTCGGCGATCAGCTCGGCGATCGGCCGGGCCTTGCCCAGGCCCGTGTCGTACCAGGCGTTGTAGATGCGCAGGAAGATCCACTGCGTCCACCGGTAGTACTCGGGATCGGTGGTGGCGAAGGTGCGGCGGCGGTCGTGGCCCAGGCCCAGGCGGTCCAGCTGCCGCTGCATGGTGGCGATATTCGCCATGGTGGTGTCGCGTGGGTGCGCGCCGGTCTGCACCGCGTACTGCTCCGCGGGCAGGCCGAAGGCGTCATAACCCAGGGCGTGCAGCACGTTCCGGCCGTGCATGCGGTGGTAGCGGGCGAAGACATCGGTGGCGATGTAGCCCAGCGGGTGACCGACGTGCAGGCCCGCACCCGACGGGTACGGGAACATGTCCTGGATGAACAGCTTGTCGGACGGAGTCTCGCCCTGCAGCGGACCGACCGGGTTGGGCGCGTAGAAGGTACCGCGCTGCTGCCAGTTGCCCTGCCACTTCTGTTCGATGCGGCCGGCGAGGTCGGCGTTGTAGCGGTGTGCGGGAACGTCGCCGCCCCCACCCGCGGTCGCGGTGGGTGTTTCGGATGCACGGGTGTCCTGCACGGTCCTGCCTTCTTTGTCCAGCCAATCCCCGATAAGGTCGCTCACCAGGGTAAAACGTCGCCATCCAGCATCCCAAAAAGGGTCCATGCGGCATCGACCGGTTCTGGGCCGTGCCCAGAGGTTCGCGGCGCAAGCGCGGGGAGGCGGAGCGCTCGTTCTGGACTGCGGCTGGAACAGACCTCCGCCTTGGAGCGGAGGAGCGCAGGGGGCCGGAGGAGGGAAGAACGAGACCTTCAGCGCCGCGAACCCGCCGGAGCGAAGCGGAGGGAAATTGGGTGCCGTGTACCGTTCAGCAGGTGTTCGTCGTGGCGCTGATCCTCTTTGTCCTCGCGGCTGTGGCCGTGGTCACGGGCGTGCTCGGATTCACCGGGACGCTGCCGGGCAACCGGTATTTCGGGGTGCACTCCGAGGCCGCGGTGAAGACCGAGGAATCCTTCAAGCTGGCCAACCGGGTGGCCGCGCCGACCTCCGTGGTGGCGGGGCTGCTGCTCGCGGCCGCCGGTGCGGTCGCGCTGGTCGCCGGCGGCATCGCGGCCCTGGTCGTGGCCGTGGTGGCCGTGGTCATCGCGGTGTTCACCCTCGGCGCCGGTGCCGCGGCCGCCGAGAAGGCGCTCGCCACCGCGTTCCCGGAGGAGAAGGTCGGCGGCTGTGGCAGCGCCTGCGGCGCCTGCTCGCTGCGGGACGCCTGCGAGACCGCCTAGGTCTCAGTTCGCGAGCGACCTGCGCATCCAGACGTGCGGGATGCCCGCGTCCATGCCGATCTCGCCGTACGCCTCGTACCCGAGCTTCTCGTAGAAGCCCTGCGCATGGGTCTGCGAATGCAGTTCGACCACGCCCAGGCCGCGTTCGCGCACCCGCTCCTCGATGGCGCGCACCAGCGCCACGCCGAGCCCGGTGCCGCGCGTCTCCGCCAGCACCGCCAGCCGCCCGAGCACCCCGACGCCGTCCCGCACGATCAACCGCCCGGCCCCGGCCGGCCTGCCGTCCAGCCGCGCCAGGAAGTGGTCGGCCGTCGCGTCGAGTTCGTCGATCTCGATCTCGGCGGGCACACCCTGCTCGTCCACGAAGACCTGCATGCGCACCGCGTAGGCGTCGGCTAGTTCCTGCTCGGTGCTGACGGTGACGACTTCGATCATGGGCCCAGCTTGCCTCAATGATCCGGATCACTTGCCGAGGGTTCGCCTGCGCACGCGGGCGGCGGGATGCTGCGCGCGAGCGGGCTCCCCTTCGGATTCACGTACAAGACGGTCAATTTCACCGGTCGCGGGCCGCTGTTGCGGGCCAGGTGCGCGTGCCCGGGACCGCTCGGCTCCCGGAAGACCCGCCACGGCCGGATGGTGACCGGGGTGCAATCGGCCTTCGGATGATCCAGCGCACCGCCGGCGACCAGCACGAACAAGGTTCCGTCGTGGTAGTGCCACCCGGACTGTCCGCCGGGTGCGAGGACCGTCCGCCGCAGTACGAGCTCCCAGCGTGCCAGCCCGAATCGAAGCAGGATCCGGCTGGCCGTCCGGGTTGCCGGGGCCGGATTCGGCCGGTAGCCGTGGTATGGATCGCGCGTGAGGAAGGCCACCCACACATCATCGTCCGCGGCGGCCCGGCCACCGTGGCCGCCTGCCGGGTTGCGGCCGCGGATCGGGTAGTCCGAGGTCGCGGGCGAACGCGGCGGCGTCCTCGGTGGTGGTGGTCTTCGGCCGGGTGCGCGCCCAGTCCAGGTAGCGGGCCCGGAAGTCGGGCCCGGCCGCCTGCGCCAGGCGCGGGAACCGCCGCGCCACCTCCTCGGCCCGCTTGTGCAGCAGACCGTGTGCGGTGGCGGCGAGATCGTCCGCGTCGAAACCGGGCGGCGGCTGCGCGCCGGCGACCAGCGCGCGTACCACGGCCGCCTGCTGCTCGGCGAGTGTTCCTGCCGTCCGCGGCGATTCGACGGTCATGCCGGGATCGCCTCCGGGCGCAGGGTGATGGGCGGGCGGCCGGAGGCGGTGGCGATGGCGTTCAGTTCGGCGGTGAGTTCGGCTGCGGGCGGGTAGTTTCCGTCGCGTTCCAGCATGAGGGGGACGGCGCGGCCGGCCGTGAACTCCGCGACCAGGGCCAGCACCTCGGCGGGGACGGGGTGGACATGGGTGTCGATGTAGCGGCCGCCGGACTCGTGGCCGCCCGCGATATGGCAGTAGGCCACCCGCTCGGCGGGCAGGCGCAACAGCTCCGTGAGCGGATCACGTGACGTATTGCGGGCATTGGCATAGACATTCGCGATATCGAGCAGGAGATGGACGCCGGTGCGCTCGACGAGCTCCTGCAGGAATTCCGCCTCGGTGTAGTCGGCGTGCGGCCATTGGAACAGCGCCGCGATGTTCTCCACCGCCAGCGGCACATCCAACTGCCGGCTCGCGCGGAAGATATTGCGCTCCAGGGCATCCAGCGCCTCGCGGGTGCGCGGCACCGGCAGCAGGTGCCCGGCCTCCAGGCCGCCCGCGCGCACGAAGGCGATGTGCTCGCTCACCAGCGGCGAACCCAGGGCCCGCGCGCAGTCGGCGAGATGGGAGACCCGCCGGTCGTCCAGCGTCTCCGCACCGCCGAGCGACAGCGAAATACCGTGCGGCACCGCGGGAATGCCCCGGGCCACCAACGCGGCCAGCTCTTCGGGCACGTCGACGCCGGGCCGGGAGCCGCGGCCACGCCGGAGGGGCGCAAAGGCCCGGCCACCGGAATCCCTGGGCGCCAGCGTTTCCGCGATGACCTCGCAGAATCCGATGCCCTCCAGCGACGCCACCAGACCGCAGATCTCGCGCCGCCAGCCGATGCCCAGCGACCCCTCGGGAAGTGGTGAATCGGTCATCCGCCGCAGCCTCCGCCGCAGCTGCTGCCGCAACTGCTACTGCTGCCGCAACTACTGCCGCTGCTGCAACTGCTACTGCTACTGCTGCAAGTGCTTCCGCTGTCACTGCTGCAGGAACTGCCGTCACTACCGCCCCCGCCACCACCTGCCACCACGCTGGCTGCCCCCGCGAGCGCCGGGTCGAGGGTCCACAACACCAGCCCGCCGTAGAGCGCGACGGCGAGCGCGGCACTGTCGGGTCCGTAGGCGGAATAGGCGGGAGAGTTGGCGGGCCGCAGGTGCCGGTTGCCGGCCTGGGCGGCGGCGAGGGCGTCGCGGCCGCGCTGTGTCAGGCGCGGCGGCCGGCCCACCGCGACGGTGAGGACCGCCAGCACGATCATGGCGAGCACCAGGAAGCCGACCGCATGATGGGCGGCAGCGCCCGCGATCAGCCGGACCAGTCCGAGCGCGAGCAATACGAAGAGCGGAAACCGCGCTGTCCGCAGGGTTTTTCGCTGCTTCTCGCCGAACAGATAGCCGCGCTCGGTGAGGTCGCCGCGCAGCGCCATCGACACCCCGGCGGTTCCCACGAGCATGCCGGGCATGCGGGCCTGCCCGGATCTGTGCAGGTGCGCGTACAGCGCGCGGGAGATCGGATCCAGATGCTGTTCCTCGGCGGCGGTCAGCGGCCGGACCGGCGTGCCGGCGGAGTCGATGATCTGGTGGCCGCGCAATTGCGCCAGCCCGGCCAGCGTCGGACGCCGGTCGTCGACCAGCATCGCGGTTTCACTGGGGCGCAGTGGCCCGGCCGGCGGCCAGGCCGGGTCGATTGCGCGCATGACCGCGGCGCGGCGCGCGTAGCCGAACGCGACCGCTGAAAGGCCGGCCAGGACATAGAACAGGAGGAAGGCCGGGCCGGATATCCCCCACGTATCGGTTGCGGCCGCGGCTGCGGCGGTCCGAAGGACCATGGCGATTCCACCTCGGGAGTCGTCGTGACTGTCGATCACCACCAGTATCGCGGCAGTGCGGGTGCTGTGTTATCCCAAGGAAGCGTGGTGTTTAGCCTGTTTCGGTGCGATTTCTCAGCAAGTTCTATATAGACGGGTTCATCCTGTCGATTCTTGCGATGGTCGTCCTCGCCAGTATCTTCCCGGCTCGGGGCGAGGCGGCCGAGGTCGTGAGCTGGCTGACGAAGATCGCCATCGGATTTCTGTTCCTGCTCTACGGCGCCCGCCTGGCGCCGCAGGAGGCGATCGCGGGCCTCAAGCACTGGCGACTGCACCTGACCGTGCTGGTCTGTACCTTCGTGCTCTTCCCCGTGATCGGTCTCGCCGCCCGGGTGCTGGTGCCGCACGTGCTGACCAGCGATCTCTACACCGGTGTGCTGTTCCTGTGCCTGGTGCCGTCCACCGTGCAGTCCTCGATCGCCTTCACCTCCATCGCCAAAGGCAATGTGGCGGGCGCGATCGTGAGCGCCACGGTGTCGAACCTGCTGGGCGTCTTCCTGACTCCCGCACTCGTGATCCTGCTGATGAACACCACCGGGCAGGCGAGCGTGGACCCGTCCGCGGTGGTGGACATCGTGCTGCAGCTACTGGTGCCGTTCTTCCTGGGCCAGCTGATCCGGCCGAAGGTCAAGGGTTTCCTGGCCCGCTACGCCGAGCCCACCAAGCTGGTGGATCGCGGGTCCATCCTGCTGGTGGTCTACAGCGCCTTCAGCGCGGGCATGGTCGAGGGCATCTGGCATGCCATGTCGCCGTGGCGGATTCTGTTGCTGGCCGTGGTGTGCTGCGCGATTCTGGCCATCGTGCTGGTGGCCACCGGATTCCTCGGCGAAGCGGTGCGATTCGATCGCGCCGACCGGATCGTGGTGGTGTTCTGCGGATCCAAGAAGAGCCTGGCCACCGGGCTGCCCATGGCGACGGTGCTGTTCGCGGGGCATTCGGTGGGACTGGTCGTGTTGCCGCTCATGATGTTCCACCAGATTCAGCTGATCACGTGTGCCGCCCTGGCACAGCGGTGGGCTCGTACCGCGCCGTGAGCGAGAGCAGCCGGCTGTCCTCGCGCCGCAGCGAACGGGCGCCCGCCGAGGGCCGGGCGGCCAGCGCCTGCAGCACGGCCCGGTCCGAACCCGGATCGCCCACCGCGATGCGGGCGCTGCCGTCCGGGTAGCGCTTGGCCACGATCCCGGCGCGCGCCAGCGCGGGCGCGATATCGCGGCCGGGCAGGTACAGGAAGTTGGCGCTGCTGCGCGGCACCCGGATGCCGCCGCGCCGCAGTTCGGTGCGCAGCAGTTCGCGTTCCGTGGTTATGCGCAGAATCCGTTCGCCCAGTTCGGCTTCCGCGGCATAGGACGCGCGCACCGCGGCGACCGCGAGGGCGGGCACCCCGAACGGCAGTTGCAGCCGATGTACCCGGTGCACCAGTTCCGCCGCACCGAACGCGTAGCCGATGCGCAACCCGGCCAGGCCGTAGGCCTTGGAGAAGGTGCGCAGTACCAGCACATTGGGGTGTCGGTCGACCAGCTCGACGGCGTCGAGAGAGTCGCTCGCACCGAGGAATTCGACGTACGCCTCGTCCAGTATCACCGGCACCCGGGACGGGACCGAACACAGGAACGCCTTCACTTCGCTGGCCGGGATCACGGTTCCGGTCGGATTGTGCGGACGGCACACCGCGATCAGCCCGGTGCGCCCGTTCACCGCGCGGGCCATGGCCCACAGGTCCTGGCGGCCGTGGCCGTCCAGCGGCACCGGCACGGGCCGCAGCCCGGTCATGGTCGCCATGATCGGATACCCGTCGAAGGTCGGTGTGGCGTAGACGAATTCGGATCCGGTGCGGGGGAGGGTCTGCATGATCTGCATGGCCACCCCGGTCGCGCCGGAACCCGCCACCACCTGATCGGCAGAGACGCCGAGGCGGTCGGCGATCAGCCGTGGCAGCCGCCGGGGCAGGAATTCCGGATACCGGTTGGTCTTGCCGAGACAGTCGTCGAGCGCGGCGACCACCGAAGGCAGTGGCGGAAATGGGTTTTCGCTCAGACTGAGGTCGTAGCGGATGGTGTCCGCGCCGTGCGGGTCGACGGTGGCGGGATAGCCCGCCACCTCGGAACCGCGCAATCCCGTCGGCCAGGACACCGGCGCCACGATCCGTGCCGGGCGCCGCCTGTGCTCCCCCGCGCCGGGGCGGGTCATCGGGCCGCGCCCCAGCGGACGGCCGCCGCCCCCGCGAAGTCCCCGGCGTGCGCGAACGCCGCCATCAGCACCACCGAGCCGTTGCGCAGCCGCCCGGCCCGGTTCTCGGCGTCCAGGGTCACGGGAATGCCCGCGGCGAACAGGTTTCCGCAGCTGTCGAAGGTGTCCGGGTGCCGTTCGGGCGGCAGTTCCATCGCCTCGTTCCAGTTGCGCAGGAACAGCCGGTTGGGCTGGTTGGTGACGAAGGTGTCGATATCGCGGGACTTCACCCCGATGCGCTTGCACACCGCCTGCGCCACCTCGGGCACCAGCCGGTTGCCACGCGTCATCACCTTGGCCACCTTGGATTCGGTGAAGGTGACGCAGCCCTGGCCCTCGCCCGGCTCCCAGTACTTCCGTTCGCCGTTGGTGCTGAACTCCATGTCGCCCGCGAACTCCGGATAGGTGCGGCATTCGATATCGAGGATCGGCGCGGAGCTGTTCTTCACGAGAAGCCCGACCCCGCAGCCATCGCCGGGGACGGGAGCCTGCGCGAGCCCGCGGATATCGGGCTGGGTGAACACCGGACCCGCGCAGTTCTGGGTGCAGGCGATGAGCGCGGTGCGCGCGTCGGTCGTCTGCAGGATCATGCGGGCCATCCACATCATGTGGACGAAGGCCGCGCAGCCGCCGTTGTGGATGTCGAACACCCAGCGCGGCTTCATATCCAGCCGGCGCGCCACCTCCGGCCCGGCGCCCAGCACCGGGTTGTCGGGCAGCTGGGTGTGGGTGAGCAGGATGTCGACGTTCGAGATCTCCTGTGCCCCATGGCGTTCGATCAGGGGTGCGACGGCTCGTTCCACCATGTCCACGGCGGTCTCGTCGCGGCCGATGTGATGGCGGCCCCTGGGGGCTCGGAACATGACGTTCTTGGCCATCCGGTCCGAGCGGGAGAACTGGGTGAAGTACTCGGTGCCGACCGGGTCACCGGGCAGGTAACCGGCGATATCGACCAGGCTGACAGATGGTGCCGTCCGGAGGGCGGGGTCGGTGAAGTCCATGGCGTTCAGCTCACTTCTCTTCCGAGGGATTCAGCATCCAGTCGGGCTTGATGGGCAGCCCGTGCGAGGCGCGGTATTCCGCGATGGCCCTGAGGTTGTCGAGCTCCAATTGGTGCCCGGCGGAGAACATCTCCCAGAAATCGCCCACCCATGCCTTGCGCTTGTCCGGCGCGGTGTCCTTGTAGGGATTCTTGTCATAGAACGGGTGGTGGCAGTTCGTCCACAGCACCACCGAACCGGGCTTGTCGAACACCACCTGGGCGTCGATCACCCGCATCAGGTAGATCATCCACAGGTGGTCGCTCTGGTCCCAGGCGCAGTGGTAGTCCACCGTCATGGCGTCGGGATTGGCGACGGTGCGGGTGTAGATCTTGGTGCTGTCGCCCAACCGGTCGTGCGACACCCACAGCCCGGGCTCCTCGGTCTCGGTGAATCCGCGCAGGCTGTAGGTCCATTCCTCCAGGCATCGGGTGTCGGCGAGGTACTCGTACAGCTCCCGCGGCGGGGCCGCGATGAACCCCTGGACCGGGCAGAAGTCGCCGAAGATCTGGTCGTGCGGATACACCGATCGCAGCATGTCCAGGATGATCGGGGTGGTGGCCTCGCGATCGGAATTCTCGATGCGCAGCAGGCCGGGCAGGACGGCTTCCGGAATGTCACTGAGGGCGGGCAGGGCGCTGGTGGTCACGGGTTACCTCCCGGGTGGCGTCAGGAACGGTGTGAACGGCGGGATTTCGTCGGGATCGCAGTCGATCGCGACGAAAGACGGTCCCGGGCGGTCGGCGCAGTGCCGCAGTGCCGCGGCGAGCTCGGCCCGGTTCTCCGGTGCATGGGTGCACAGATCCGGGAACATGGCGGCCATCCCCGCGCCCGGATACGCGGGACGAAACCTGTTGAAGCTGTAGCGATCCCCGTAGTACAGCTGCTCACGCGTGACGCACATGGCGTGCGCGTTGTTGTTGAGGACGATGAAGGTGATCGGCAGCCGGTGTTCGACCGCGGTGTGAATCTCCATGCCGTGCATGAAGAATGCTCCGTCACCCGCGATGACGTAGGTGCGCCGCTGCCCGCCGTCCGGATGGCGGTGGCGGGCGAAGGCCGACCCGATCCCCGCCCCGAAGGCATAACCCATGCCGCCCATGCCGAGCGCCACCGTGAAGCGCCCGTACCGTGGCAGCCGCAGGTGATGCACCACGGCCGCACCGGTATTGCCGGCGTCGGCGAAGACGTCCGAGCCCGCGGGCAGCGCGTCGTTGATGGTCTCCACCACCTCGCGATAGCGCAACCCGGGACCGTCGGAGGGCGGCACGGGCAGCGGGGTCAGGGTGGGCTCGCCGGACGGGTGCGGGCGCAGCGGGATGATCCGCGCCTCGGGTTCGCCGTCGCCGGAATCCAATTCGCCGGTCAGCTCGGCGAGAGTCTCGGCCAGGTCGTTGCTGTGCGCGTGCCGCGCGGGCAGGAAGGGCGGCAGCGCGCCGATGCTGGCCAGCGGCACCGCCGCGAGCCCTTCCTCCATCCCGGCCCGGTCGGTGACCGGCATGCGGGTGCCGATCAGCAGGCACAGCTCCGCGCCGCGCAGGGCGTCGAGCAGTTCGGGATTGCCCATGCTGCCCGCGACGCCGCAGTAGCCGGGGTCCGCGTGGTGGTAGACGTCCTTGGCGTCGGGCGCGACCCCGACGGCGGCGTCCACGGCGGCGGCGAAGGCGGCCAGCTCGCCGCGGGCGTCGTCGCGGGCCACCTGGTCCCCGGCGATGATCACGATCTTGCCGACCGCCCGGGCGCCGCGCACGGTGTGCAGCACCCGCCACAGGTTCTCGATGTCGCGGCGGTAGGCGCGGGAGGGCGGCACGAAACCCGGCGCGACCAGGTCGGCCTGCTGAATGTCCTTGGGCAGCAACAGCACTGCGGGCCCGCCCCGGTGCGCGGCGGAGACCGCGCGGGCGAGGTGAGCGGGCAGGTCGGCGGGGGCCTCGACGCGGGCACAGTAGTGCGAGATCGGCGTGTACAGCGCGACCGCGTCGAAGGCGCCGGCCTGCCCACTCGTGTCCTGGAACGCGCCCTTGCCTTCCAGGACGGTCGGGGGCTGCCCGATCAGCGCCAGCACCGGCACCCGGGAGGCGAACGATTCGGCCAGCCCGGCGACGAGGTTCACGGCGCCGCCGCCGGAGGTCGCACACACGACACCGAGGCCGGAGGTCGAACGCGCATACCCGTCTGCCATGGTGGCCGCGCCGAACTCGTGCTTGGCCACTACGGCGGTGATCAGATCCCGATGATCGAATGCCGCGTCGTAGAGGTCTTCGATATTTGCTCCGTCGACGCCGAACAGGTGCCGTATGCCCAGCGCCGATACCGCCCTGACCAGCTGGTCAGCGACCCGTGTGCCGCTATGCATGGGCGCGTCCTTTCCGGTGGCAGCCACCGGTGCCCGAGTGCCTTCAACCGGGATACGGATGCGATGCGTCAGCGGTTCAATCACCGCGTTTCGCGACAGGTCTTGCCGTGTACGTATACATCTACGTATAGTTGGGGAATGCCGAACAAGACGATTTACGTATCCGATGATGACCTGAAGCTGTTTCAGCGCGCGCAGGAGCTGGTGGGGGGCAATCTGTCGGGCGCGATCGTGACGGCACTGCGGCGCTTCATCGAGCTCGAGGAGGGCCGGCAACAGGGCTACGACGAGGTGGTCCTGAAGGTGGGCAAGGACGGCACCCGGCAGGTCCGGTTCTCCGGCACCCTGCTCACCCACTGGCACCAGATGGCCAACGAGCGTATCGAGGACATCCGGGTGTACCGCACCCGCAAGGGCGCGTATGCGGTGCACAGCCACTTCTCCAACTGGTCGGAGTTTCCGACCGACACCAATTGGCGCCAGTGGCGTCGCTTCCTCGGTCTGGGCGAACAGGATTGGGGTGATTTCACCCTCGACGTCTACGACACCATCCAGGACCTGGAGGGCAAGATTCCCGATCGCCTCTACGCCCGCGTCGTGGACGCCACCGAGCACTCGCAGGTCGAGGACCTCGATATCTGATCGAAAAACCCGGTAGCACAACTGAATAACCGACCCACGGGAACTTTGATCGCAAGCCTCGGCGGTCACGGCCTGGATGACGTATGCATTCATGCCTATCTATTGATGAAAGGAAAGACGTGTACAACGACCCTGCGCCGGCAGCCATCGCGGTCACCGGCCTCTGCAAATCCTTCGGTGAGCACATCGTGCTCGACCGCATCGACTTCACCGTCCCGGAGGGCAGCGTCTTCTCGCTGCTCGGACCCAATGGCGCGGGCAAGACCACCACGGTCGAGATCCTGTCCACCCTGAAACACGCCGATGGCGGCGAGATCAGCGTCGGCGGTTTCGATCCCGCCACCCAGCCCGACGGCGTGCGCTCGATCATCGGGGTCACCGGCCAGTTCTCGGCCGTGGACGAACTGCTCACCGGCCGCGAGAACCTCATCCTCATGGGCGATCTGCACCACCTGCCGCGTGCCGAAAGCCGCAGGCTGGCAGCGGAACTGCTGGCCACCTTCGATCTGGAGGAGGCCGCCGACAAGATCGCGTCGAGCTACTCCGGCGGCATGACCCGCCGCCTGGACCTGGCCATGACCCTGGTCGGAGATCCGCGCATCATCTTCCTGGACGAGCCCACCGTGGGTCTGGATCCGCGCAGCCGCCGCGGCATGTGGGACATCATCCGCGACCTCACCGCGCGGGGCGTCACCATCTTCCTCACCACCCAGTACCTGGAAGAGGCCGACCAGCTGGCCGACCGCATCGCCGTCCTGCACCAGGGGCAACTGGTCGCCCAGGGCACCGCCGATCAGCTCAAGCGCATGGTGCCCGGCGGCTACATCCGCCTGGACTTCGGCGAGCGTGCCGAATTCGAGTCCGCCGCACGGCTTTTCGGTGATGCCGCGCAGGTCAACGGTGACCTCACACTGGCCGTTCCGAGCGACGGCGCGGTGCGCTCGGTCCGCGAGGTGATCGACCGCCTCGACGCGGCCCGGGTGGAACCCGCGGGCCTGTCCGTGCACACCCCCGACCTCGACGACGTCTTCCTGGCCCTCACCGGCGGTCACGCTCCGGAGAAGGAGACCTCCGAATGAAGATCGCATCGCGTAGCGATTCCATCAGGGGTGGCGGTGGGGTGACAAGCGGGCCAACGCTGACCACGTCGTTCGCCGACTCGAAGACCATGCTGCGCCGGAATCTGGTGCACGCCAAGCGGTATCCCGGCATGACCTTCTCCCTGATCATCATGCCGGTGTTCCTGCTGCTGCTGTTCGACTACGTGTTCGGCGGTGCGCTGAAGTCGGCCACCGGCGGCCGGTACATCGACTACCTGACGCCCGGCATGATGCTCATCATCCCGGCGTACATGGTCGCGGGCGTCGCGGTCGGCATGGCCACCGATATGACCAAGGGCATCATCAATCGCTTTCGCACCATGCACTTCTCGCACGCCTCGGTGCTCACCGGGCAGGTGGTCGGCACCCTGATCCAGGGCATGCTGGGCGTGGTCGCCATGACGCTGATGGCCGTCGCCATCGGCTTCCGGCCGCACGCCAACGTGGTGGAATGGCTGGCGGCCCTCGGGCTCATCGGCCTGACCGTCTTCGCGCTGAACTGGCTCGGCGTCGGCTTCGGCCTGATCGCCCAGACCCCGGAGAGCGCGTCCAATATGCCCATGCCGATTCTGTTCCTGCCCTTCCTGGGCAGCGGCCTGGTGCCGACCGACACCATGCCGGCCGGTGTGAAGCAGTTCGCCGAGTATCAGCCCTTCACCCCGATCACCGAGACCCTGCGCGGGCTGCTGATGGGCGGGCCGATCGGGCACAACGGCATCCTGGCCATCGGCTGGTGCGTGGTGATCGGCGTATTCGGATACGTCTGGTCCACTACGACTTTCCGGCGCAAGACCCGGTAGCCACGGTGCCGGACGGCGCGCTCCCACGCGGGGCGCGCCGTTCGCGCGTGGTCAGATGCCTGCCGCCAGCAGGATTTTCCCGGATCCGTTGCGAATCTCGACCGTCTTCAACTGTTCCGGCGACACCGAGGTGGTGCCATCCGGAGTCAGCGTCTGCCCGGGCTTGACCGTCCACTCGGCGAGCTTGGACTGCACGCCGTCGTTGCGGGTCACCCACAGCGACAGCGTCCACACGTACTCCTCGTCCGAGGGCGGGTACTGGCACCACATGTCCACCCGGGTCTGGCCGTTGATCGACATCACCTTGAAGGTGGCCTGGATCGGGGTGTCGGTCTGCGGCTTCAGCGGGCCCTGCGCCACCACCTGCTGCACGAAGGACGGGCCCTCGTGCTGGGCGAGGGTGGCGGTCACCGGGATCGCGATGGTCACCGCCGCGGCCGCCGCCGCCACTGCTCCGCCGATCGCTTCCCATCGCCCCCGGCGCCGCCGTTTGGCGGTCTGCGCCGCCAGGGCCGGCAGCAGCCGATCGGGCGGCGGCGGCACGGTGGAAGGCGGATCGTCCTGCGCCGCAATCGACAGTGCGGTCTCGGCATCCACCAGGGCCAGCAGGCCGGGCAGTCCGGCCAGTTTCGACACGGCCGCCCGGCAGGATTCGCATCCGGTCAGATGCTCCTCGTACTCGCGGCGGTCGTCCCGGGCGAGAGCGCCGAGCACATACGCGCCGTCCCAGGTGGCATAGCCATCGCACAGTTCATGGCCCTCGGTCATCTCGTCACCCCCATTTCCTGCAACACCAATCGCAATGCCCGCATGCCGTAGTGCATCCGGGACTTGACCGTGCCCTCCGGGATCTCGAGTTCCTCCGCAATCTGGTGCGTGGACAGGCCCCGGTAGTAGGCACGGACGATTACGTCACGGTGATCGATGCTCAGCCGCGCCAGTGCATCCGCCACCAGCCACCCGTCCAGCGCCCGATCCGTCTTGTCCGGTTCGGGTACCTCCGGCGGGTGATCGGTCCGGAATTCGCGCCGGCTGCGTGCGCTGCGATGCTCGTCCACGGCCAGATTACGGGCGACCTTGAACAGCCAGGCCCGCGCCGAACTGGTGGACTGGTCCAGCACATTGGGCCGCTGCCAGGCGCGCAGCAGGGTCTCCTGCACGATGTCCTCGGCCCGGCCCGGATCCCCGACCAACCCGTAGGTGTACCGCCACAGTGCTGCCGCGTGCTCGTCGTACAGCGCGCGGAGCAAGGCCGCCTGGTCCTCCGGCATCGCTCACCTCCGCATCGATCACGACACAGATGTCCCGACGGTTCAGTTGCGTTCGAGCTCGATGGGATGGGTGGCCAGCAGGGACAGCGGCAGCGGCTGGCGGCGCAGGACGTGGGCCCAGAGGTCGACGCGGCCCGCCAGCGGGTCGGTGGGCAGGGCGGACAGGACGATCCAATCGCCGCGATCCAGTTCGCCTTCCAGCTGCCCGAAGGTCCAGCCGGCGTAGCCCGCGAAGACCCGGATGCCCTCCACCAGACCCTCGATGCGGTCCGGATCGGAATCCAGGTCCACCAGGGCCACCCGGCCGTCGACCCGGCGCACGCCGGCCAGCCCGGCGATGGACGCACCCACCTTGATGGTGGCCAGGCACAGCGCCGCATCGCGTTTCACGGGGCCACCGATGTAGAGCGCGCGGGGACCGGCGGCCAGCTCCGACCAGTTGGGGAGCACGTCGTGCAAGGCGGTGTCACTGGGCTTGTTGAGGACGACGCCCCAGGTGCCGCCGTCATTGTGTTCGAGGATGTAGACCACCGACCGCCGGAACGACGGCTCGGTCAGATCGGTCGCGGACACCAGCAGGGTCCCTGGTCGAACCACCTGGTCCTCATGCCGGAATTCGCGTCGAGAACGGTCACCGTGTTCCTCTGCGCGTGCCACTCAGTCATCATCGCACTGAGACAGGCCAATTGCTGTGTTTAATTGCCCGCCGCTTCGCTCCGGGCGGGTTCGCGGCCCCGAGGTCTCGATTCTTCCCTCCTCCGCTCCTCCAAGGCGCAGGTCTATGGAGCCGTTCGCTTCCCGTTCCAAGGCGGAGGTCGATTCCAGCCGCAGTCCAGAATCGAGACGGCCGGGAACCTTTGGGTGGCTGGCCTATCGGGTGCGTGATTAGGGTGTGCGGTATGGAACGCCCCGAAGTCGTCCTCGAGAACAGCGACGCCGTGTACGACTTCTACCGTGACCACCAGCAGAACCTGCTGAAGGCACGGGCGGCCTACTGGCTGCTGGGTCGTCGCTATCGGCCCCGGGTGACCTACGCGGACGGGGCGCGGGACCGGCTGCAGGAGCTCATCTCCCAGCGGCGACCGCTGCTCATCGCGGTGAACCACCTCTCCCAGCTGGATCCGTACACGGTCGGCGCCGCGGCCTGGCGCAGCGTGCTGCGGCCGGTCATCGGGCACACCCGGGTGCTGGCCAAGGACGAGCTGTTCACCGAGACCAAGCTGCGCGAGCGCATCGACATGATGGGCGGCATCCCGGTGTTCCGGGGCAAGGACCACGGCCTGCGCGCGGTGAACGCGGCCGGGCAGCGCATGATCGACATCTGCGCCGAGCGCATGGCGCGCGGCGACGGGGTGGCGGTGTTCCCGGAGGGCACCTGCAACGACGTGGACCCCACCCAGGTGCAGACGGTCGGAACCGGCATCGGGCACATCGCCTTCCGTGCCAGGAAGCTCGGGGCGGAACCGGTGCTGGTGAGCCTGGGTCTGAGTTACGGCCCGCGGCTGGATCCCGCGGTGGAACCCACCAAGGAGGAAGCGCGCTCGGCCAGCTTCTACTTCGGCATGCCGGTGGCGGAGCTGCCCACCAAACCCGCCGAGATCACGCGGGTGGTGCGCGAAGAACTGCAGAACGCGCTGGACGGCGCGGTCAAGGCGTACTGACCGGCGGTCACTGCTGGGGCAGGCCGAGCCTTTCCCTCGACCACTGCGGCACCAAAGCCAGGTACGCGGGCCGGGATTCGACGAAATGGTGCACCATCGGGCACAGCGGCAGGATCCCCAACCCGTCGTCGCGGGTCTGGTCCAGCGCGCCCTGCACGATCTTGCGTCCGTACCCCAGGCCCTCGAACTGCGGATAGACCTCGGTGTGCACGAAGGCCCGCTCCTCGGCGGTGTCCTGGTACGCCGCGACCCCGGCGAGGTATCCGTCGACGTACAGCTCGAACCGATCCAGCGCGGCGTTCTTGCGCACCTCGACCGACTCACTCGACATGGGTGCGACGTTAGTTGTCCCGTGGCGGCTATTTGTCCCTTTGGCCGAACGGTGGCGTCCCGGGTGTCGTTTCCCACATCGGAGATCAAAATGTATGGATGACGAACCCACCCCTGCGCCGGGTGCTGTTGGCCCCGGACAAGTTCAAGGGCTCCCTGAGCGCCACACAGGTGGCGGAAGCGCTGGCCGTGGGGATCACCCGCGCCGCCCCCGGTGCCGCGGTGCGGCGGACGCCTGTCGCCGACGGCGGGGACGGGACGGTCGACGCCTTCGTGGCGGCGGGCTGGGAGCGGGTGGAGGTCGAGAGTTACGGGCCGACGCTCGCGCCGGTGACCACCTCGTACGCGGTCCGCGGGCGGGTGGCCGTGGTGGAGCTGGCCGCGGTCAGCGGCCTCGCGAAACTCCCCGGCGGACAGCCCGATCCGCTGCACGCCAGCACCTACGGGGTGGGGGACGTGATCGGGGACGCGCTCGATCGGGGAGCGCGCGACATCGTGCTCGGGCTGGGCGGGAGCGCCTCGACCGACGGCGGGGCGGGCCTGCTGCAGGCGCTCGGACTGCGCATCCTCGACGCCGACGGGAACGAATTGCCCTGCGGCGGAGCGGCACTCGCGCGCGCGGTGCGGGTGGATCGCGATGATCTGCACCCCGGGCTGGCCGATGCGACGGTGACGCTGGCCAGCGATGTGGACAATCCGCTGCTCGGCGCGGATGGCGCGGCCGCGATCTACGCGCCGCAGAAGGGCGCGGATCCCGGGCAGGTCGCCACTCTCGAAGCGGCACTGAAGAATTGGGCCGCCGTGCTGGGCCCGGAATGGGCCGACAAACCGGGTGCGGGCGCGGCCGGGGGCACCGGCTTCGGGGCGCTGGCGGCACTGGGCGCGCGGATGCGCTCGGGCATCGAGCTGGTTCTCGACCTGATCGATTTCCGGGCCGGGCTGGCGGACGCGGATCTGGTCGTCACCGGGGAAGGCTCGCTGGACACCCAGAGCCTGTCCGGCAAGGCCCCGATCGGGGTCTGTCGCGCGGCGCTGGCGGCGGACGTGCCGGTGGTCGCGGTGGCGGGCCGGGTCCTGCTCACCCCGGAGCAGGTTCGGGAGGCCGGATTCGCCACCGCCTACGCGCTGTCCGAGCTGGAGCCCGATCCGGCCCGCAGCATGGCGAACGCCGCCGCCCTGCTGGAACGGATCGGGGAGCGGATCGCGGAGTCCTAGGTGGCCGGGGTGAGCGCGCGGCCGGGAATCCGGTTCCGATTGCGGTCGCCCCACTCCTCCAGCGGCCGCAGCGCCGCGCTGAGTTCCCAGCCCAGCTCGGTGAGCGAATACTCCACGCGCGGTGGCACTTCCGGGTAGATCTCGCGGTGCACGATGCCGCTGGCCTCCAGCTGCCGCAGGTTCTCCGCCAGCACCTTCTCGCTGACACCGGTCAGCAGCCGCCGGATCTGCCCGAACCGCTGCGGTCCCTCGGCCAGCACCCACATCAGGTGCATCTTCCATTTGCCGCCGACCGCCTCGATGGCCACGGACATGCCGCACACCTCGTGATCCGCGTCACCGCCGGTACTCATCGCGCCCTCCTGACCAGATTTCGAACCTTCGGGTAAGCAACCCCACACACAGGTGCGGTCTTCCCGAGGCTACCGATCCCGGCCACCATCGATTCCGGCGCGCCAGTCCCGAACAGTCGAAATCGAAGGGGATACACCATGTCTGATCTGCGTCGATCCGTCACCGTCATAGGTCTGGGCCCGATGGGGCGGGCCATGGTCGCGGCGTTCCTGAAGGCCGGAGTCGAGGTCACCGTCTGGAACCGCAGTCCGGAGAAGGCCGACGCCATGGTCCAGCTCGGGGCCCGGCGGGCGGCCACCGTCGCCGAGGCGCTCGATGCCAATGCGGTGGTCGTGCTCAGCCTCACCCACTATGCCGCCATGTACGACGTGCTGGGGCCGGCCGCGGATCGCCTGCGCGGCAAGGTGATCGCCAATCTCTCCTCGGATTCGCCCGGGCAGGCCCGCCGGGGTGCGGCGTGGTTGCGGCAGCACGGCGCCGAATTCCTTTCCGGCGGTGTGATGTCGGTGGGCGACAATATCGAACACCCGGCGTCCTACATCTTCTACAGCGGCCCGCGTGCGGTCTTCGGCGCGCACGCCGAACTGCTGCGCCCGCTGAGCCCGCAGGAGTACCTGGGCCCGGATGACGGACTGGCACAGGTCTTCTACCAGGGCCTGCTCACCGTCTTCCATCCCTGGCTGCTGGCCTTCGACCAGGCCACGGCCATGATCGCGCGCTCCGGCCACGACATCGCGCAGTTCGTACCGTTCGCGGTGCGCTCCAGCGCCGCCTTCCCGTACTTCATGGAGCAGTTCTCGGTGGAGAACCAGAACGGCGGCTGGGCCGATGTGGCCGGACTGCGCATGATGGACGCGGGCGCGCAGCACATCATCGACGCCAGTGCGGAGGTCGGCGTCGACGCCACCCTCTCGCACACGGCGCAGGCGTTCTGGCGCCGGGCCGTCGCCGCCAGCGCGGCGGCGGGCCGGGCGGTGTCGACCTTCGAACTCATGGGCGCGATTTCCGAGAATTCCTGAGCCGCACGGGAATCAGGCGGTCTCGGAGCCGATGCGAGGGAAGGGCGTGGTGGAGAAGATGATCTCCACCGGCACCTCGAAGTACTGCGCGAGCCGCAGCGCCAGGTGCAGGCTCGGGCTGTATTCGCCGCGTTCCAGATAGCCGACGGTCTGGTAGTGCACGCCCAGCGCCTCGGCCAGCTGCCGGCGCGAGATGCCGCGCTCGGCGCGCAGCATCGCGATCCGGTTGTAGATGACCTCGCTAGTAGGCACGCGCCATGGCCCTCTCGCGACGGGCCGCCACCGCGGCCCCGGATTCGCGACGGGCCATGCGGCGCAACACGATCGGTGCGAGCAGGATGCCCGCCACCGCCCAGGCGCCCAGCACCGCCACGGTTTCCGGGTGCCGCCACGAGTGCGTCAGCTCCACCATGGCCGCGCCGTCGGGCAGCATGGCCGAACGCATGCCCAGACCCATCCAGTAGATGGGGAACGCCTGGGCAATGGCCTGCAGCCAGCCCGGCAGGCCGGTGAGGGGATAGAAGATTCCGGAGATCGCCACCAGACCCATGATGGGGAACGAGATGAATCCGATGCTGCGCGGGCTGTCGAACGCCGACCCCACGATCGCGCCCAGCGGCAGACAGGCCAGCAGGCCGAGCACCAGAATGCCGATCAGCGTGGCCCACGCGCCGACGCTGTCCAGGCTCACCCCGCCGATGGTGAGCAGCCCGAACCCGAGGATCAGCGCCACCTGGACCACGGTGACGCCGGAGACCGCGACGATCTTGCCGATCAGGTAGCCCAGCATGCCGTTGGGGGTCGCCTTGGCGCGCAGCAGGGTTCCGTCCTCGCGATCCAAGGCCAGGCCCTGGGCCACGCCGAACATGCCGGTGAACGCCACCAGCATGCCGAGCACGCTGGGCAGCGCCAGCGCGCCCAGGCCGACGCCGCTGCCCTGGAAGTCGCCGTGGCGCATGAAGAACACCGCGATCATGGTGGCCACGGGCCAGAAGAACTGCGAGAAGATGTCCATCCCATTGGTGAGGGTCTGGATCAGCTCGATGCGGCCGCGCCGGAAACCGGCCCGCACCGCGACGGTCGTCGGATTCATCGGACTTCCTCCAGGCTGCGCACTTCGGTGTCACCCTGGCCGGATTCGAAGCGCTGCACCAGGGTCATGTAGGTGTCCTCGAGCGAGGCGCGCCGCACCTCCAGCTCCTCGACCGACTCGCCGTACTGCTGGAACAGCTCGTAGACGAACTTGGTGGACTCGGTGGTGGTGTGCACGAAGCGCTGCCCGTCGCGGGTCCATTTCACCTCGGCCTCACCGGCGATGCGCCGGGAGAGCTGATCGGCCGACCCGTCGGCGATGATGCGCCCGCCGGCCAGGATGAGGATGCGGTCGGCCAGCTTCTCCGCCTCGTCCAGGTCGTGGGTGGTGAGCAGGATGGTGGTGTGGTCGTCGTCGGCGAGCCGGTGCACCAGGTCGTGGAATTCGCGGCGGGCCTGCGGATCGAAACCCGCGGTCGGCTCGTCCAGGAACAGCAGTTCCGGGCGGCCGACAATGCCGATGGCCACGTCCAGGCGGCGGCGCTGGCCGCCGGAGAGGGTCATCACCTTGGCGTCCGCGTGCTCGGTGAGGCCCACCGCGGCGATGAGTTCGTCTGTGTTCCAGGGCCGTTGGATGTCGGCCGTGGCGTAGGGCGCGTAGAAGATGCCCAGGTAGTCCAGCAGCTCCCGCACCCGCCACTTGCCGTGATCGCGCCAGGACTGCAGCACCACGCCCAGGCGGGCCCGCCAGGCCTCGTCGCCGTGCGCCGGGTCCGCGCCGAGCACCTCGACCCGGCCCGCCGAGCGCATGCGGAAGCCCTCCAGGATCTCGATGGTGGTGGTCTTTCCCGCGCCGTTCGGGCCGAGCAGCGTCAGCACCTCGCCGCGGTGTGCCTGGAAGCTGACGTCCTGCAGGACATCGCGGGTGCCGTAGCGCATCCGCAGGTTCTCGACGTCGAGTACGACGTCCTCACCGACCGACATGTCACCCCTCCGTAGTAGAAGCCGGATCGGATGTAGCATATCTACTACATTTTGAGGTGGACAAGCTATTTATCCGAAGACGCAGAGGGGCCCGGCTCTCGATGAGCCGGGCCCCTCTGCGGGTTTCGGGGCCGAGCCCCGAGCGTCGATCCGTCAGCGGACGCAGAGAAATTCGATCGCGGCCGCGTAACCGTGGATGCCCATCCCCGCGATCACCGCGGTGGCGATGGGGGAGACGTAGGAGTGGTGCCGGAACTCCTCGCGGGCATGCACATTGCTGATGTGCACCTCCACGATCGGCACCTCCGGAATCACCAGCGCGTCGCGCAGCGCCACCGAGGTGTGGGTGAATCCGCCCGGATTGATGACGATCCCCGCCTCCACCCCGCGCGCGGCGTGGATCCGGTCGATCAGCGCGCCTTCGTGATTGGACTGGAACGCCACGATCTCCCGGTCGAAACGCGCCGCGGTCTTGCGGCACAGTTCGACCACGTCGTCGAGGGTGTCGGCCCCGTACACCTCGGGCTGGCGGGTGCCGAGCATGTTCAGGTTCGGGCCGTTGAGCACCAGGATCGGACCGGAAGCAGCCATGCGCCCACTGTATTAGAGGCCGCTCGGTCCCTCCGTGCGCAGGTCGTCGACTTTGCGCATGGCCGTGCGCAATTCCGCGAGCCACTCCTCGGCGTGCTTGCCGGCCAGCTTGACCGTCCAGGCCAGCGCGTCGGAGCGGGAGCGGGCCACGCCGGCGTCGACGAGGGTGTCGAGCACCTTGCGCTCGGGCTGGCGCAACCGGGTCATGACCGGAACGGCCAGGTGGGTGAACATGATTCGCTCGCCGTCCACCAGCACGCCCCAGGCGACATTGCGGCCGTAGCGGGCCTGGGCCTCCTGGGCGATCTGCATGCGGGCGGGGCGGGTGGTCTCCCGGAAGCGGGCGATGATGCCCTCGCGGGTGGCCTGCGGGACGCCGGCCGGTGCCGCGTCCTCGGCGGGAGCGTCTGCGCCCGGGGCGGGTTCGGCTGGGGGGAGGGGGAGTTCGCCGAGGACGACGATTTCGTCGCGATCGACCTCGAGGGTTGCGGGACCGGTGTACCAGTCGGCTGGCAATCGTCCAGCGAACCAGGCGGGAGCGTCGGAGGCGTCGGGAAGGTCGGCCTGCTGCCAGCCGCCGGTGCGCCCGAAACCGTGTCCACGATGTCCGTGTCTCATGTTGGTCACACTCACTTACTGCCAAGAGTTGTAATGCTGATTACAACGTTACGTCGTTTCAACGCGAGTGGGTTCTGCTCTGGGAGAACGAGGTTCGGCGGCTTCGCCGAGGCAGGCGCAAAACGCCGTCACCAGTAAGAACCGGACGGTCTGCCAAGTCTCGGATACGCCAGGGCTGTAACCGACCGGTGATCATGTAAGTGGTCACTGCTGACCGATTTCGGCACTATGGTGGTGCTCGATGCAAGTGCGCCTGGTGGGATGGTGAAGCCGCGGGCGTTCGCCGCGCGGTACCGTGAACCTGTTGCTGATGTGGCCAGAGTGAAGAGTGGGCGATATGGATGTGTGGGGATCCCGCCGCTTCCGGGTACGGGGTGCGATCGCACTCGCGGGTGTGGCAGCCGTCGCGATCGCGATGGGGTCATGTGGTTTTCGGGAGCGGTCGACGGGTGCGGAGGCAGTGGTCGAAGAGTTCACCACGCTGATCGACAAGAAGGACTATGACGGGGCGTCACGGCTGACCTCCTACCCGGCGGGTGCTTCGGCAACGCTGAAGCAAGTCTTCGAGGGACTCGACCCGGGCAAGCCCGACTACCACGTGACCCAGTTCACCGGACTGAACGGTACGACCGGACTCTTCTCCATGACCGGCGCCTGGAACTTCGGCAACAAGCGGGACTGGAAATACGACCTGCAGGGCACCGTCCGCAAACTCAGTGTGGGCTGGCGCATCTCGTGGGATCCGGCCATGATCATGCCGCAGCTGGACGCCAAGCGCAGCGCCAAGCTGGTGCGCACCTTCGCCACCCCCTCACCCCGGGTGAACGACATCGTCGGCCAGCCGCTCATGACCGAGCAGACCATCAATGTGGTCCAGCTGGACCCGGCCAAGATCACCGACCCGGTCGCCTCCACCAATGCGCTGGCCGCCGCCATCGCCCCGGTCGCGCCGCTCATCGACGGACCGGCGCTGATGCAGCAGCTCGCGGCCTCGCAGGGCAAGCCCTTCGTCGCGGTCAATCTGCGTGACGGCGACTTCAATATCCTCGAGCCGCGCATGGCGCCGATCCCGGGTGTGGTGCTGCTGAAGCAGCCGAAGCTCATCTCCGCGGACCGCCGGGTCTGGTCGCCCATGCTCGACGCGCTCACCAAGGTGTGGCTGGACGATCGCGACGCGCACTCCGGCTGGGGTGTGCAATTGTTCGAGCCCGACGGCAGGTTGGTCACCCAGCTGGCCGGCGAGCAGGGCCCGCCCGGGCCCGACATTCCGGCGACCATGGACCAGCGCCTGCAGCGCGCCGCCGAGGACGCCGCGGTGAGCACCGGCTCGCCCACCTCCATCGTGGCCATCCAGCCCTCCAGCGGGGCCCTGGTCGCGGTGGCCCAGAACAGTCAGGCCAGTGAGCACGGCAATATCGCCTTCACTGGGCAGTACCCGGTCGGCGGCATGATCGAGCTGTTCAAGAACGTCGCCGCGGTGACCAAACACAAAGCGCCGCAGGATGTCTCGGTCGGCGACGCGGCGGACGCGGCCAGCCTGCTCGGCATCGGCATCGACTTCAAGGTGCCCGGTCTGGACGAGACGACCGGCCGGCTGCCCACCGGCAAGAACGCCGCCGAGAACGTGGGTCGCGGCAATGCCGCCGACTCACTGCTGGCCAGCCCGTGGGGCATGGCCATCGCGGCGGCCGCCATCGCCAAGGGGCAGGTGCCCAAGCCGATGATCACCATCGGCCAGCCCGCCACCACCGAGGCCGACCTGGCCGCACTGCCCGGCGAGGCCACCGACCGGCTGCGCGGCATGCTGCACGACGGGGTCGGCGCGCCGGAGATGGCCAGCCTCAACAGATATCGCGATGTGCAGGCCTACGGGGCCACCACCGGCAACAACGCCTGGCTCATCGCCACCATGGGAGACCTGGCCTTCGCCATCCACATCGACGATCCGGACAGCGGGGATCTCACCGCGCGGGTGGCGGCGCGCCTGATGCAGTCGCTGGCCTCGCCCGACTAGCGACTGACAGAGAGTGCGGCACCTACCGTCATCGAGAGCGCAGTACCTGCACGGCGGCGCGCCAGCCGATCAGGAACAGGGCCAGGAAGGTCGCGGCCACCAGGAAGAAGCTGACGGCGAGGCCCTGACCGGACGCGGCACGGAGCAGCATGCCGCCGACCAGGGTGCTCAGCCACACGATCACGCCGGTCGGCCACACCGCGCGGCCGTCGAAACGTCGTGCCGCGCTCACCCCCTCCCGCCCCGTCGCCACGGCCAGCGCGATCACCCAGCCCAGCAGCAACCCCGTGCCGAACGGCCAGAAGGTGCGCAGCAGCCCCGCGCCGATCGCCTCGTCGTGACTGCGCCGCCCGATCGCACAGAACACGACCACGAGGGCGACATCGACGACGAGGGGCACGAGTTTCTTCACGCGGCACAGGGTATCGGGCATCCCGGGAGTGCCCGTGCAGGGACACTCCACTCTGGCCGGTCACGCCGGAGGGGGTGGATCAGGCCGACGCTGCGTCCGGATCGGCCGGCGGGTTGGTCCGGCGCCGGTCGGTGACCAGCGAATTGCCGCGCTCCTCGAATTCCTTCTCGAGCTCGGCGTCGTCGGCCTGCGGCTTGCGGTACAGGAAGAGGAAGACGATCCAGCCGACGATCGCCACCAGGATGAAGCTGATCAGCCGGTAGAGGAACGCCGCCGCCACGGCCTGCGCGGCCGGCAGCCCGGCCGCCGCGGTCAGCGAGTAGATGAGGGTGGCGTCCACGTAGACGATGCCGCCCGGCGCCAAAGGAATGGTGCCCACGGCCTTTCCGGCCGCGAACGCCAGCATGAGCCCGGCCCAGCGCGGATCCGCGCCCACCGCGTAGCAGGCGAAACCCAGACAGGCCACATCGGCGAGCCGGTGCACGAGCGCCCACACCGCCACCCATGCGCCATCCCGTTTGCCCAGATCCACCGACTCCAGCTGGGTCAGGATCTCGGCCACCTTCTCCATGCCGGCGTCGGCGGGCTTGCGCCGAATCCGATTGACCAGGTGCAGGATTCGCTGCGCCAGCGCCTGCACCCCGCCCGGGTGGCGGGAGACGTAGTTGAAGGTCCAGATCAGCAGGGCGACGGTGCCCAGCGTCAGGATCACCTTGCCGGGGCCGACCCGGTCCCCGGACAGCACCGTGCCGAACAGGCCCAGCAGCGTCAGTCCGGCCGCCGCGACCACGCCCGACATCACCAGCTGCCAGGACGCCACGATCGGGCTGGCGCCCCAGCGCCGGGTCTGCCGATAGGTGAAGGCCGCCGAGAACACCTGGCCCGCGGGCAGCGTCAGCGACATGCCGGTGGAGCCGTACACCACCGACACCGATTTCCGCTGGCTCACCTCGACGCCGCCGGCGTGCAGCAGCTGTTTCTGGATGCGACCGAAGCCACTCATGGAAAACGCCGCCATGACGATGCAGGCGGCGACCCATCCCCAGTGGATTTCGGTGAGGTTCTTCCAGGATTCGTGCAGGCGCGGATATAGATATATGCCTTCGGAAATCAGCAACGCCGCGAGCGCGGCGCCGAGAACCCATTTGGCCCACCAGAACCTGCCACGGTGCGAGTCATCCGCGGGCGGCGCAGGATCGCCGGCCAGCTCACCATGGGCCGTCACGCCGTCAGCCTAACGAACTCGCCGCCGCCTCGTCTGCATCAGCCGGGTCGGTGCTCTCCCGCGGCCAGGCCAGCCGGGTTTTCCGGCGGCGCCCGCGCAGCTGCACCTCTTCGCCGGTCTGCCAATGCCGCTGCTCGTTCTCATCGGCGAAGAACAGGGCGCTCGACGAGGTCAGGACGCGTTCCGGGCGGTCCTTGGCGAGTTCGGTCAGGCGCGACGCCTCGTTCACCGGATCACCGATCACGGTGTATTCGAAACGATTTGCGCCACCGATATTCCCGGCCACCGCCAGTCCCGCGGAGACACCGATTCCGATATCCAGCCCGGCCACCTCGCGCAGGGCTTCGCGCAGCTCACGGGCCGCGGCTAGGGCCGCGGTCGGTGCGTCGGGGCGGTCCAGCGGGGCGCCGAAGATGGCCAGCGCGGCATCGCCCATGAATTTGTTGATGAGCCCGTGGTTGCGGTCGATGACATCCACCACCACGCGGAAGAACTCGTTGAGCAGACTGACCACTTCGGTCGGCGGGCGTTCCGCGGCGGTCGCGGTCGAACCGACCATATCCACGAACAACACCGCCACGAATCGGGTTTCACCACCGAGTTCGGTGCCGTACTCCAACGCTCGGCGCGCCACGTCCTCACCGACATGCTGACCGAACAATTCCTGCAGTTCCCGGCGTTTGGCGGCCTCACCCATCATTCGGTTGAAGCCAACCTGCAGCAGCCCGATTTCCGAACCGTCGAAAACTTCCACCCGCACATCCCGCGCACCCTCCTGCACGCGGTCGATGGCCTGGCTGAGCTGGCGAATCGGATCGGAAATGGAAGAGCCGGTGAGCATGGAAAGCGCCAGCGCCTGCATGATCACCACACCGCACAACAGCAGAATCGAGACGGCCAGCGACTGCGCGGAAAACTGGACGCGAGAAGAAATCTGGGTGACACACAGCAGCACGATGGCAATCGTCGGCGCGAAGGTGCCCATGCCCCAGGTCATGGCCATCCGGGTGCCGACGCCCGCGGTCAGGGTGTGGTCGAAGGCCCCCGTGGTCAGCGCCTCGGCCGCGACCGGCCGCAGGATCCGCTCGCCCAGCATGTAGGTGAAGCCGAAAACGATGGTGGCGGCCATACATTCGGTGACGATCACCGCCGCGGCCAGCTCGGGGGTCCGCACGATGATGACCGAGGCCAGCACGCCACCGCCGATCAGCCACAGCACCAGATGCACGATGGCCTGCCGCAGCGGGGCGTGCAGCGCCGCCATCTGCTCCTGCCGAGACGGCGGCCCGCCGCGCATCTGCCACCGCATGACCGGCCGCAGCATGAGCGCCGACGCGGTCACGCTCAGGAACCCGCCGATCACGAAGACCAGGCCCGGGATCAGCAGCCCGGTCTGCCGGGTCGCGCTGGTCCCGCCCTCCGGAACCGGCAGCCCGTACTGAATGAAGGCCCACACCAGGACAGCGCCGAAGGCGTTGGCCGCCAGCATCGAAGCCAAGTACAGCGGCCAGCGGGTATGCATGGTCTGTTTGACCGCTTCCAAGGGCGCTGACACGATCACCAATCTAGCTCCCCCGCCTCTCCGGGGCTTCAGCGCGCAACTGAGAGCCGTCGACCGCTGGGGACGCGTGCCGGCGGACCAGAGCCGAACCAATTTCCGCGGTACCCGACGAGTTACCCCTGGCGCGACGAAATCAGGCGTCACCTTACCGATCGAACGAAAGACCGTCAGACGGGTAGGGACTCTTGCCACGCTGGTTTTGCAGCCGTCGTGATACGGACACAACCCAGTAGGCTCGCTGAAGTGAGCGAGGTGCAGGCAGGGTCCGGCAGATCCGGCGAGTCCGGCGGGGTGCGACGGCGCGACGCGGAGGCCGTGCACCCCATCGTGCGGCAGACCGCCGAATGGTGCTGGCGGTTGCTGATCATCTTGGCGGCGGTGGTCGCGGTGGCCTATCTGGCGCGGCGGCTCTCGACGGTCACCATTCCGATCTCCATCGCGCTGCTGGGCGCGGCCCTGATGGCGCCGCTGGTCAATTGGATGCAGCGGTTCGGGGTACCGCGGGCGATCGGGGTGTTCGTGGCGCTGGTGGGGGCGCTCGGTCTGCTCGCCGGAATCATGACCTTCGTCGTCGAGCAGTTCGTCTCGGGCGTGCCGCAGCTGACGGACGAGTTCAAGACCTCCGTGCACCAGGTGCAGGACTGGCTGATCAACGGTCCGCTGCATCTGAGCAACGACCAGATCCGCAATGCGGGCGACACCATCGTCAAAACCGTCGAGTCGAACAAGGACGCGCTGACCAACGGGGCGCTCACCACCGCCACGGTCATCGGTGAATTCTTCACCGGCACGTTCCTGACCCTGTTCATCCTCATCTTCTTCCTCTACGGCGGCGACCAGATCTGGGAGTTCGTGACCCGCATCGTCCCGACCCGGCACCGGGCGAAGGTGCGTCAGGCCGGGCGGCTGGGCTTCGGGACGCTGACCGGCTTCGTCCGGGCCACCGTGATGGTGGCGGCGGTGGACGCCATCGGTATCGGGGCGGGCCTGGCCATTCTCAATGTGCCGCTGGCGCTTCCGCTGGCCTCGCTGGTCTTCATCGGCGCGTTCATCCCGATCGTGGGTTCGTTCATCGCCGGTTCGGTGGCGGTCTTCATCGCGCTCATGACCAAGGGCATCGTCACCGCGCTCATCGTGCTGGGCATCACGGTGGCGGTCATGCAGCTGGAAGGCCATGTGCTGCAACCGCTGCTGATGGGCCGCGCGGTCCGTATCCATCCGCTGGCCGTGGTGCTCGCCATCGCGGCGGGCGTGGTGCTTGCGGGTCTCGCGGGCGGTCTGCTCGCGGTGCCGTTCGTGGCGGTGCTCAATACCGCCATACGCTCGCTGCTGGCCGATTCGCCCGACGAGCTCTATCAGGACCTGCACACCGGGGACCCGAGCAAACCCATGTTCAGCGCCGAACCCGATACCCCCGACCCGGACCGCTACAGGGTGCCGGTACCCGTGGCCGAGGACGACCACGAGACGCCCCCGAAGCCCGCGGGCGGCAGCGGGGACGCCGGGGACTGACGGTGACCCGGGGGCAGGCGGAGCCCGATCCCGCCTGGGCGGCCACCGCGCCGCTGTGGCGGGCCGTGCAGGCGTTCCGGCTGGTCACCCTGTTGTACGCGGTGGGCCAGCAGATCGCCTCGGTGTCGTACTACAGCAATCAGCGGTTGAGCTGGGCGCTGATCGCCGTGATGGCGGTGTGGTCGGGCATCTCGGCGGTGCTGTTGTCGCAGTGGCGGATCCGGCACGAGCCACGGGTGCGCACCGCCGTGGTGGTCGGCGACCATCTCGTGGTCATCGCCCTGATCTTCGCCACCCGGCTGGTCGCGCCCTACGACTGGTATCACCACCATCAGACCCTGCCCACCACGCTCTGGGCCGCCAATGCCGTTGTCTCCGCGGCGATTCTGTGGGGACCGTTCGGCGGCATCTGCTCGGGTCTGCTCATCTCCGCCGCCGTCATCACCGCACGGGCGCAGTGGGACTTCGACGTGTGGCGTGACGCGACGCTGCCCGTCCTGATCTCGGTGGGCCTCGCGCTGGGTCTGGCCTCCGATACCGCCCGCCGCGCGCACGCGCAGCTGCAGCGCGCCGTCCGGCTCACCGCCGCCGCCCAGGAACGCGAACGCCTGGCCCGCGAGGTGCACGACGGAGTCCTGCAGGTACTCAGCTACATCAAGCGCCGCGGCAATGAAATCGGTGGCCCGACAGCCGAACTGGCGCAGCGCGCGGGCGAGCAGGAGGTGGCGCTGCGCGTGCTCCTCTCCGAACAGGGCGATCGCACCGACGCCGGGGGCGCGGAGGAGGATCTGCGGCCGCTGCTCACCGCACAGGCCACCCCGTCCGTGTTCGTCTCCACCCCCGGTCATCCGGTGCCGTTGGGCCACTGGGCGGCCCGCGAGGTCGCCGCCGTCGTGGCCGCCGCCCTCGCCAATGTGGTCCAGCACGCCGGTCCCGGTGCGAAAGCGTATGTGCTGCTGGAGGATACCGGCGACGAGCTCATCGTGAGCGTGCGCGACGACGGCCCCGGCATTCCGCCCGGCCGGCTCGCCGAGGCCGAAGGGCAGGGGCGCATGGGTGTTTCGCGGTCCATCGTCGGGCGCATCGCCGCCCTCGGCGGCACGGCGCAGCTGCTGTTCGAGGCGGCGCCCGAGGACGGTGAGGGCGCGGAATGGGAGTTCCGCGTGCCCCTGGAACCGCGACACTGAGAGCCCTCGATCGGTGACACTTGGGCACCCTCGAACGGCCACAATGAGATCGGAGGCGGACATGACCGAATCGGATGCCGGAATCACGGTGATGGTGGTGGACGACCACCCGATCTGGCGGGACGGGGTCGCCCGCGACCTGGCCGAGGCCGGATTCGATGTGGTCGCCACCGCCGACGGCGTGCGCGCCGCCGGGGCCCGCGCGAGCGCCGTGCAACCGGCGGTCGTGCTCATGGACATGCAGCTCCCCGACGGCAACGGCGCCGACGCCACCGCCGAGGTGCTGCGAGTCTCCCCGCGCACCCGGGTGCTGGTGCTGTCGGCCTCCGCCGAACGCGACGACGTGCTCGACGCCATCAAGGCCGGCGCGACCGGCTACCTGGTCAAGAGTGCTTCGGCCACCGAACTGCTGGACGCCGTCCGCGCCACCGCGGCGGGGCAGGCCGTCTTCACCCCGGGACTCGCCGGTCTGGTGCTGGGCGAGTTCCGCCGGATCGCCGGCACCCCCGCCGAACGCGACGAACCGCACCGCCCCGCCCTCACCGACCGCGAGACCGAGGTACTGCGCATGGTGGCGAAGGGCTTGTCCGCCAAGCAGATCGCCACCCGGCTCGGGCTCAGTCACCGCACCGTGGAGAACCACGTGCAGTCCACGCTGCGCAAACTGCAGCTCGGCAATCGCGTCGAGCTGACCCGCTACGCCATCGAGCGGGGTCTCGAGTAGGGGGACGGTTCAGGGATTGCCCTGATGCGGTGGCGGCCCCGCGCTGGCTAGCCTCGAAGCATGGGAGGTCCTGAAGCGGTTTCCGCGATCGTGACCGGCAACGCCGTGATCGGCGACCGGGATCTGCGGGTATCGGATGTCGAACGCGAACATGTCGGCCGGCTGCTGCAGCGCGCGGTCGGGCTGGGCATGCTGTCGCTGGGGGAATTCACCGAGCGCATGGATACCGCGCTCGCGGCCAAGACCCGCGGCGAACTCAATGCGGTGCTGATCGATCTGCCGGGCGTCCGGCTGGTCGGCCAGCCCGCCCCCGCCGGGCAGCATTTCGTGCAGCCGCCGCCCCGGTACGCGACCGCGCACCGGATGCCACCGGCCGTGCCCTCCAATGTGATTCGCGCGCGGCTGTCGAGCGTGGAGCGCAAGGGCGCCTGGCACGTGCCGCCGTCGCTGGCGATCAACAGCATGCTGGGCAGCGTGCGCCTGGACTTCACCCAGGCCGTCATGTCCACCCAGGTGGTGGAGATCCACGTGAACGACACCTGCAGTTCGATCGAGCTGATCGTGCCGGGCGAGGCCACCGTGGACCTCAATGCCATCGACCTGATCGGCTCCAGCGCCAACACCAAGGTGCGTACCGGCCCGCCCATCGGTCCGCTGCACCTGGTGGTGCACGGCACGCTGCGGTTCAGCTCCGTCACCGCGAAGCACCCGTTCGGCACCAACTGGAAGCGGTTCCTCAACGGGGCGTGACCGTCGGCCCGAGCCGCAGTGCCGAGGAATCGAGCGCGGCGGCAGGCGGATCCGGACGGTAGGGTCACGCACATGGTGGATGGCGTCCCGACCCCGGAGGCAGTGCATCGATCCGGCGGCGGCGAGCCGCTGCTCCTGCTGCACGGTGTCCTGCTCACCTGGCAGTCCTGGGGCGCGGTGCTCGACGAGCTGGCCACCGGCCACACCGTGCTCGCCCCCACCCTCCCCGGCCACTGGGGCGGACCCGAGGCCGCCCGGCCCGCCACCGTGGCCGCCCTGGCCGACCACTGCGAGCGCCTGCTCGACGAATCCGGTTGGGACACCGCGCATATCGCGGGTAATTCGCTGGGCGGCTGGATCGCGCTGGAACTCGCCGCCCGCGGCCGCGCCCGATCCTGCACCGCCATCGCCCCCGCGGGCCTGTGGCGCACGCCCGCCGCCGCTGATTCGCTGCTACGCAAGTTCCGGGCCTTCGGCCCGCTCATCGGCCTGGGGCCCGACCGCCAGCCGAGCATGCCCTCGCTGCTGCGCAGCCTGCTGCTCCCGCTGCTCGCCGATCGCCCCGCCATGGTGCCCAATCCGCTGGCCAAGGCGATGACCGCCGCCATCACCGAATGCGCCATCGCCGACGACCTGGCCGAAGATCCGGATCTCCCCACGGGTTTCACCCGGCTGAGCGAACTGGACATGCCCACCGCCATCCTGCTGCCCGACCGCGACCGCGTGCTCCCGCCCCACGTCTACGCTCCGCTGACCCCCACAGCCGCTGTCGAGGTGCGTCCCCTGCCCGGGTTGGGCCACGTGCCCATGCTCGAGTCCCCGGACCTGATCACCGCCGAGATCCGCGCCACCATCGCCCGCGCCGAGGCCCCCGCCCGGCGTGCCTGACCCGGAGTGGGCATGACTGCGCCCGTCGCCTGGGTGGTGGCGACGGGCGCGGGGTTCGGGGTGCCGGTGTCGGCGAGGACCTGGCGGTGCAGGGTGCGGACCGTTCCGGCGGTGCTCGCGACCCTGGTCGCGGTGGCTGGTGCGGCATTGAATCCGGGAGGAGACGCGAACCCGGCCTCGAACCGATACCAGGTCCTCGCCGCCGCGATCGTGATTGCGGCCGCCGGGCCGGCGGGTGCGGTGCTCGGTGGGCGACTCCGGGCCGGGGACGTGACGGCGAGCCTGAGCTTCGGCGCGGCAACGGTTCCGATGCTGGCCGCGCCGATCATGTTCGGCCGCACCGGGTCGGTTCTCGTCTCGGCCACCGTCGCGGCGGCGCTGCTGGGGGTCGCGGTAGTGCCGTGGTTGCCGAAACTCGGTGCCCCCGCCCGGATTCCGGGGCATCTGGCCGTGGTGTCCGCGCTCGCGGGTGCGTTCGCGCTGCTCGAGGCCTGCGTAGGGATCGCGCGGGTGCAGACGCTGCCGGTGGCGCTGTTGCTGGTCGCGATGGGATTCCTCGGGGTGGCCGGGCAGCAGCGGTCGCGGGTGGCGGCGGGCATCGGCGTCGCCTTCGGCGCCCTCGGCGCGCTGACCTTCTTCTACCGGGCCGACATCGCGACCTTGGCCGACCAGTCGGAAGCTGAAGCGCACCTTGGTCTTTCGACCGCGTTGTCGGCGTTCGCCGGGCTGGCCACCCTGGCCGTCGCCGGTTGGTGCGCGCGCCGGATCGGCCTGCTGAACCGCGAATCCGAGGCGACCGTGCTGTCGGTGTTCGCCGGTATCGGGGGTCTGTACGCGGTGACGGCCCTGACCGTCTCCGTGGGCATCGCCACCGGGAACCGCAACGGTTTTCTGGCCGGGCACGCCATCGCGACGATCGTCTGGATGGCCGCCGCCACCGCGGCGCTGCTGTACGGCCTGCGCCGCCTGGCGCGTATCCCGCAGCGGGCCAAGGTCGCTCTCGGCGCGGGCCTGCTGGTCACCGCCGCGGCGCTCGCGAAGCTGTTCCTCTTCGACCTGGCCACCCTGGACGGTCTGGTCCGGGCGGCGGCGTTCCTGGTGGTGGGTGTCCTGCTGCTCGTGGTGGGGACCCGCTACGCGCGGGCGTTCGGCGACATGGACTCCGGCGTGCGGTCCGCGTAGCGCGGGGAGATTCGTGTAGCACGGGGAATCAGGAAGGCCCGGCCGAGAATTCGGCCGGGCCTTCCTGATGTCCGGGTATCAGTCGTGGTTCTGGCGGCGGAGCAGTTCGTTGACGCTCACCGTGCGTCCGTCGCCGCCCCGATGCTTGGCGTCCTCGTCCGGATTCTCGGCGGGCGGGCGACGCCGTGAGGAGCGCAGATCCGACATCCACTGCTCGATGCTGCTGCGGCCGGCGCCGTCCTGCGGCGCATCCTGCGCGGCGTGGTGCGTCGGATGCTGTTCCTCGGCAGTGGTTTCCGCGAGCTGTTCGGTGGGCTCGCTCTGCTCCGGCTCCGGCGGGTGCGGCTGGTACAGCTGTGCCCGGGTCGCCGGATGCGGCGGGATCTTCGGCGTCGGCGGCGGCAGCACCCGCTCCGAACCGACCACCGGCGCGGGCGACTGCGAATCCGCGGGCGCGGCAGGCGCTCCCGGCTGCGAGACCGACGGCATCGGGTTCACGGGGGCGACCGGCGGGGCAGCAGCGGGCGGCGCAGCCGCGAGGCCACCGTCCTGACCGCGGGCCGCGCTGTCGGCGGCCGGCTCGGGCGCACGCTGCGGCAGCCCGCCACCGGCATTCGCGGATCCCCGTGCGGGAGAGGCGAAGTCGCCGATGGGGTGCGGGGCCATCGGGCCGCGGGCAGCGCCCGGACCGGTGAGGTTGGCGCCCAGACCGGTACGGCCGGAACCGAGATCGGTGGTCGGCGCGTCCTCCGCAGCCGCGCTGACGCGCCGGGGGGCGAGCGGCGGGGTGACCTCCGCCGGTGCGGCGGTACCGCTTTCGCTGACCGGCGCGGGCGACTCGGCGGCGGGCTTGGCGAAGGCCGGCGCCGCGGTGGTCGACGGGGTGACACCGCGGCCGGGACGCATGGCGGCGGACGGGAATCCTGGCGCGCGCTTGGTCTCCGGGGCCGGGGCAGCCGCGGAGCTGTCGGCGGGTGGCGTGGGCTCCGGGGTCTGCGGGGACTCGATGCGCTGGGCGGGCTCCGCCGGCTGGACGGGCTCGGCCCGCTCGACCTTGTCGATGCGCTGGGTCGGGGCCTCGCTGTCCACGTCGACGGTGCGGGCCGGGCGCGGCTTGCGCGACCGCGCCGGGGCGGCGGTGCCGTCGGACAGGATCGGGATCTGCATGGTGACCGGGTCGGTGATCGGGGTGGTCTTCACCAGGTCGACCACCTCGCCGCCGCCGGGCCGCTCATCGTCGAGGATGGGCTCGCCCAGGCCGATCTTCTGCTGGATCTTCTTCATCCACTTGGGCGCCCACCAGCAGTCGTCACCGAGCAGCTTCATGGTGGCCGGTACCAGCAGCATGCGCAGCACGGTCGCGTCGATGAACAGCGCCGACACCATGCCGTAGGCGATGTACTGCATCATCACCAGGTCGGAGAAGGCGAATGCGCCCGTGACCACCAGCAGGATGAGCGCGGCGGCGGTGATGATGCGGCCGGTCTGCGCGGTGCCCGCGCGCACCGCCTCCGTGGTGCTCGCCCCCTGGGTCCGGGACTCGACCATGCGGGAGAGCAGGAACACCTCGTAGTCGATGGACAGGCCGTAGACCACGGAGATGATCAGCACCAGCACCGGCGACATGATCGGCTGCGGGGTGAAGTTCAGCAGGCCGGCGCCGTGGCCGTCGATGAAGATCCAGGTCAGGATGCCCAGGGTGGAACCCAGGCCGAGCGCGCTCATGAGCGCGGCCTTGATGGGCAGCACCAGTGAGCCGAAGGTGAGGAACATCAGGATGGTGGTCACCAGCACCACCAGCGCGATCATCAGCGGCATGCGATCGACCAGCTGGTCGATGCTGTCCTGCATCATCACCGGGGTTCCGCTGACCATCACCTCGGCGCCGTCCGGGACGTCGATCGCGCGCAGGTCTTCGATGGTCTCGGTGATGTCGCTGCCCTTTTCGAGCGACCGTGAGGTCGTCCACACATTCGAGCCGTTGGGCGGAGTCTGCGGGAGCGAGAACGTGGTCTTGGGCTGCAGTCCGCGGGCCTGGTTGGCCTCGTTGAGGATGGTGCCGATGTCCTTCGGGTTATCGGTGATGATGACCAGCTGAACCGGGTCGGCCTTGCGCAGCGGGAAGGTCTCGTCGAAGTGCTGCTGCGCCAGCCGGGTCGGATTGTCCGGCGGCAGATAGGTTTCGCTGATACCGCCGAACTGCAGGTTCTTCACCGGGATGATCAGCAGCAGCAGGCCGATGGTCAGCGGGATGGCGACCTTGAGCGGGTGCTTCATGACCCAGGCGGTGAGCTTGCCCCAGAAACCGTTCTCGATTTGCTCGGTGGTCTTGGTCTTGCGGAACCGCTTGAGCCCCAGCGCATCCACGCGCGGACCCAGAATCGACAGCAGCGCGGGCAGGATGGTGACCGCGGACACCGCGGCCAGTGCGACCGTCGCGATGGTGCCGTAGGCCACCGACTTGAGGAAGCCCTGCGGGAACAGCAGCATGCCGGCGCTGGCCGCGATGATCATCGTCGCGGAGAAGATCACGGTGCGCCCCGAGGTCACGACCGTACGCCGCACCGCCGCCTTGGTGTCGTAGCCGTCGGCCACCTCCTCGCGGAAGCGGCTCACGATGAACAGGCCGTAGTCGATCGCCAGGCCCAGGCCGATCATCGAAACTACCGGGGAGACAAACGAATTCACCTCGGTGAACTTGGTGATCGCCATGACGATGCCGTTCGCGCCGAGCACCGTGAGACCACCGATGATGAGCGGCAGCGCCGCCGCCACGATTCCGCCGAAGATGAAGAACAGCAGGATGGCCACCACCGGAATGGCGATGATCTCCATACGCTTCTGGTCCTGCGCCATGGTGTCGTTCAGCGTGCCCGCGACCGGCTGCAGACCGGCGACCTCGACCTTGACATCCGGAATGTAGAAGGCGTCCTTCACCTTCCGGTAGTTCCGGACCATATCGGTGTCGTTGTCGCCCTTGATGGCGATGGAGGCGAAGGCGTGCTTGCGGTCCGGGCTGGCGGCCTGGGCCAGCTGCTGACCGGTGTTGGTCTTCCAGGGTGAGCCGTTGATCTGACCGATCTCCGGGTACTTCACCGGCAGGTTGTTCAGGTTGTCGATGATCTTCTGATTCCACGCGGGATCATCGACGGTGCCACCGTCCGGCGCGGTGTACAGCACCACCACGTCGCTGTTGTGATCGCGCCCGTACACCTGGTCCTTCAGGACCGCGGCCTGAGAGGACGAGGAGTTCGGGTCGAACCATCCGCTGGAGCTGAGATGGTCCTCCAGCCCGAATCCGAAGGCTCCGAGCGAGAGCATTGCGGCCACGACGACACCCAGAACGGTGTAGCGCAGCTTGTAGACCAGGTCGCCCCAGCGGGTGAACACTAAGCGACTCCTTGAGCGGGGCGGGAGGTGAGCAGGGCCGACAGCGGCCGGAACGGCTGCAGCCACGCACCCTCGTCGGGCAGCGAGTCGAGGCTGACCCGGGGCAGTGGTTCACGGAACACGCCCGGGATGTCCTCGAGGTCGATGAACTCGAGAATATCCGACGTGACCGCCCAACTCGCGTGCTCGCGGAAACCCAGCACCTGAACAGGCACGCCGGCGGCGGCGATCTCCTCGAGCGGGGCGCGGAACGCCTGCCCGTCGGCGGAGGCCACCATGATCCCGGCCAAACCCGCGCCGCGACGGCGTAGTTCGATGTGGGAGAGCATGTCGCTGTCCACATCGGAGTCTTCGTCGATCTTGGGTTTGGCGAAGACGGCGTAGCCGACATTGCGCAGGGCCTCGACCCAGGGGCGCACCACATCGGCGGTGCCGGGGGCGATATTGGTGAAGACCGTGGCCTCGGGTTCGACCCGGGTTTTACTGCCCACCGACAGTTCCGCGGTGCGGGCCAGCAGCCAGCGGCCCAGCGCGTCGAAGCGGGGGCGATAGGCGGCGGTCGGGCGTCCGCCGAGAATGGCGCCCAGGCCCATGTCGAGGTTCGGCGCATCCCAGACCAGCAGGACGCGACGCACGTCGGTGGCGGTGCCGCCCAGGGCGATCCCGGCATTGCCGTGGAGCCCTGCGGTGCCCGATAGTTCGGTCGAATCGGAGCCGTGCATTATTCCGGCAACTTCCGACACACCGTGGGCCATCTCACTGACGCTCATGATTCGATCTTCCCCCAGATGAACTCTGTGATGGCGCTACCCGCGCGGAGTCCTTTGCTTTCGAACTTGGTAATCGGGCGTTCGAAACCAATCGGTGCTTTGTTTCGGTAGGCCTCGGGATCCCCTCCGGTCGGCTCGTTCATGCCGATGAGCAGGGGTTCTGCATTTCCGTACAGGCCGATCCACTCGGCGTAGTCCGCATGGTCGGTGGCGACATGCAACACGCCGCCCGGAATCAGCCGGCTTGCGATGAGTGCGAAGGTTTCCGGCTGCAACAGCCGCCGCTTGTGGTGGCGCGCCTTCGGCCACGGGTCCGGAAAGAACACGCGCACCCCGGTCAGCGATTCCGGAGCAATCATATTTTCCAGGACATCCACGGCATCGCCGCGCAGCAGCCGGAGGTTGTCGATGCCCTCGCGCTCGACGCGCTGCACCAGCTGGGCCAGACCCGGCTTGTAGACCTCGATGCCGATCAGGTTGAACTGCGGCTCGGCCTGCGCCATGGCCGTGGTGGCGGTGCCGGTGCCACAGCCGATCTCGATGATCAGCGGCGCCGAGCGCCCGAACCAGGCGTCGGCGTCCAGCTTTTCGTCGGAGACGTCCTTGCCGATCACCGGCCACACCCGATCCCAGGCGTCCTGGCGCGCGGGCGATATCGCGCCGCGGCGGGCGCGGAAGCTGGTGACCCGGGGGTAGAGGCGGTTGCCCGCGGGCCGATCCGGCCGGCCGATGGTGGCTTCCGAGTGATCGGCGTCACCGTTGGGCTGGGCGGGCCGCGGCCCGGGAACTGGCTCGGCAGTGTGGTTCGCGGCGTCGTTCACGGCGTCCATTGTCCAGTATTGGATACTTCGCGCAGCAATCGACCACGGTTGCCGCGACCGCGATCACTCAGGCTGCCAGGCCCGAGACCTCGCCGGACGCCGGTGTGGCGGCCGGGCGCAGCGGGAGTCCGAGGGTGACTCGCATTGCGGTAGTTGCCATTTCCACCATGCCGCGCCAGTGTGCCGGGGACAGCGCGACCGACCAGACGGTCTTGGTCGTCGGTTCGGTGAGAGCCTTCCCGGCCAGCCGATCGGCCAGCCAGTCCAGGCTCATCGGGGTCGCCAGCGGCAGCAGTGAGAAATGCTCGCTGAGGCGATCGCGGACGTACCAGACCGCCGCGCCGCCCGCCCGGTACCGCTCGACCTGACCGTCGATGCCCGCCGCGTCGATGACCTGATCGTGCACCGGCTGCACCACCAGCACCGGGCACGCGGGCACGCGATTGCCCAGGCGCAGCTCGTCGAACATGTCCTCGAGATCCGGCAGGATCTCCGCCAGTGGACGCCGCAGACAGTCGTCCATGCGGCGGCCCACCAACAGCGGCAGCACCGCGATCGGGCCCAGGGAGCGGGCGCGCTCCAGCAGGCGACGGCCCTCGGGGGTGAAGTCGCGGCGCACCACCTCGGCCAGCGCCGGGTAGACCTGCTGCAGCGCCGCGATCACGATCGCTGGAAAGCCCGCGAACAGGCCGCCGTTCAGGTTCAGGAACACGTGGCGGGGATCACCGACCGGCGCGCCCAGCACCGCGCCGACGATATTGAGCTCGGGCGCGTACTCGGGAGCCATCTCCACCAGCCACGAACTGGCCATGCCGCCACCGGAATAGCCCCACACCGCGACCCTGGCGTCCGCCCGCAGACCGAGTGGCGCGAAACGCAGTGCGGCGCGGACACCGTCGAGACCGCGGTAGCCGGGCTCCCGCGCCACACCGAAATTCCCCTGCGGCCCTTCATGATCGGCGATGCTGACCGCCCAGCCGCGGCGCAGCGCGTTCGCGACCAGCAGCCATTCGAGCTGGGTGATGGAGCCGGGGGACAGGGCGCCGCGCTGCAGCGCATAGGACGGGGCGCAGCGGTCGGTCACGGCGTCCATGGCCGTCTGGAAGGCCAGCAGCGGGCGCTCCGCATCCGGTTCGGCGCCCTCGGGCAGCAGCACCGTGGTGACCGCGACCTCGGCCCGGCCGTGCAGATCCTGGCTGCGGTACAGCAGCTGCCAGGCCGTCACGTGCTGCGGCACCAGGCCGAACAGCGCGATGTCGACCGGGCGGCTGCGCAGGATCGTGCCCGCCGCGTAGCGGGCGAACCCGCGCGGTGGATGGAAGAAAGGGTCCCGGCCGGGCGGCAGCGGGCGGCTGCTCGGCGGCCCGGCCGCTGCCGGTCGTAGTGTCCCTTTCGGCCCCGGTGTCCCGGATGATTCGATGACGTCCGCGTTGACCGTCATCGCCACCTCCCCTCGTCGCGCCCGGCCGTGGACCGAGAGGGGTCGCCGCAGCCGTGCATCGGCCCTGATGCCGACCGAATCGCCAGAGTAGGGCAATCCCAGGTGTCTGTGAAGAGCGGTTGCGCCGAATTGTGCGGGCGCACAGAAGGACCCGGATCGGTCTGCTTCCTCACCGCCTGACCTGCTTGTTTGTGATCCGAAATGCCCACGCGCCCAGTGGCTTCCGGCTAGGCTGCCCGCGTGCCGGTCGGGCGATCTCCGCGCATCCAGGTGACGGGCCGGGCCCGTGCGGGTAAAACCACCCTGCGACATGCACTGTCGCTGCTCACCGCTGAAGAAACCCGACCGGTCGACCAGCCCGGGCAACCGGCCCCCGTGCTCGACGCCGATCTCGTCCTCTATGTTCTCCCGGGCCTGGCCTGGCACGCCGACCGCCGCCTGCTCGCCACCGTCCGCCCGGACCGCACCCTTGTGGTGCTCAACAAGGCCGATGGCATCGGCGCCCGCTGGCCCGATGCCGCCGCGGCGGCCGCCGATCTCACCACCGACCTCGGTCTGCCCGTCTTCCCGGTGGTCGCGTCCCTCGCCGCGCGCACCCGCTCGGGCACCCTCACCGACGCCGACCTCCGCACCCTCCACCGCCATCGCGACCGCCCCGACCCACCCCTCACCCTCTCGCACGACCTCTTCACCGCTCCCGACCTCGCCCCCGACCTGGAATCCCGCCGGGCCCTGCTGGACCGCTGGGACCTCTTCGGCGTCTCCTGCGCCCTCGCAGCCCTCCGCCGCCACCCCACCCTGCCCCCGCAGCTCCTGCTGCAAATCCTCCACTGCGCCAGCGGAATAGACCCCCTCCACCACGAACTCCACCGCCGCTACGAGGCCGTCGCCGCCACCCTCGGCGATTGATTCGCCTGGGGCCAAGCCGAATACGCCGCCGGATACGAATCAGCGGTGTTGATCCCCGAACCCCGCCCCGCTGACTCGCCGCCGTTGCACGGGCTCGAACTTCCGCCGTTGCATCGGCCGACCCCGGCCGATGCGGACCGGTCTGTCCGGGGCGGTGCACCCGTCGCCGAACCTCCCGCATCGCCGGCCGAGCTGCCCGCGGCGGTGGAAGCCGTTGTCATGCGCTGGAATCCGCACGGTCTGGCCCTGCTGCGGGCGATTGCCCCCGAGCCGCGGGCCGGAGCCACCGCGATCGCGCTCCTCAGCGGCGACGAGTCGCACGCGGCGGCCTTGCGGGTCGAATTGGCCCGGTTCCAGCCGCGGATCGACCTCATCGTCGTCACGGAGGCCGGAGCCGACACAGAGGACGCCGACCCGGCGTCCGCGACCGGCGCAGGACCCGGGGCGCGTCCGTGTCCGGTGGCGCTCGTCGTGCTCGACGCCGGGGCGCTGATCGGCGGCGAAATGCTGGCGCGGGTGCGGGCGTTGCGGTCGGACGGGACGCGGATCGTGTTCGCGCTGGATGGGATTCACGCGCATCGGGAGTGGCGGGAGGTGCGGAGGCTGGATGTCGAGCTGCTGGCGAAGGCTGGTGGCGAGAGTGGGGCGGAGATCGTGCCGGTGTCGGCGCGGATGGCGGCGGTGGCGCGGGCAGCGAGGGATCCGGCGCTGCTGGATCGGTCGGGGGTGGGGCTGTTGCATGCGCGGCTGGTGGCGGCGGCCGGGGCGGGGGCGGTGGGGGATCAGGTGGCGATCGTGCGGGAGCGGGTGGTGGCCGAGACGCGGCGGCGGATCGTGGCCCAGGCCGGGAAGCTACGGGACGGTGGGGATGTGGCGGGCCTGCGGGAGGAGCGGGCACGGCTGCTGGCGGTGAGTGACGGCGGGCGGGGCTCGGCCATGACGATCGTGCGGAATCGGCTGCAGTTGGCGCGAGTGGATCTATTGCACGAGGTCGGAGCCAGAATCCGGGCGCTGCACGGGGAGCTGCGGGCCGAAATCGAACGCCTGCCGCGCAGCGCACACGCCGAATTTCCGCGGCATGTGAGCGATTCTGTGGAAAAGCTCACACAGGAGATGGATCGTTCGATTCGCTCCCGGGTCGGCGAATTGTGCCGTCAGGTCGAAGAATCCGTCGCGGAGGAATGGCATATATCTTTTCCGGCACCCGCGGAACGGGTGTCGAGGACGGTTCCCACGCCGGGCCCGCGGCTGCGGGGTGCGGAGGACCACCTGGTGATCGCGCTCGGCGCCTCGGCCGGCTTCGGGCTGGGCCGGCTGGTGGTGGCTCCGCTGGCCCTGCTGCAGGCCTTCGACTTCGCGATCGTGCCGGTCAGTCTGCTCCTCGGTGCCGCCGCCGCGGGCTGGGTGGTGCGCGCCCGCCGGCACCTCGCCGACGGCGCTCACCTGCGGCAATGGGTGGCGGACACGCTGGTCGACGCTCGGGCTCAGCTGGAGCAGCGGGTCGCCACGGCCCTGGTCGACGCCGAGGAACGGCTCACCGACGAGGTGCTCGGGAGCGCCACCGCGCGCATGGTGGAAACCGATCTGCGGGTCGGTGAATTGGAGGCGCAATTGCGGCAGGCGGCGCAACGGCGCCCCGCTTTACTGCTGGCATGCGATCGTGACCTGGCCGCACTCGAATTCGCTCAGCGCCTGGTCGGAGGTTTCGACCCGGTACCGAGTGGACAACCCGATTCCGTACACCCCGATATATGGCGTTAACCTCTATGGCAGGAACCAGGGCATCCGTTGCGTTCTTGTACGCGCGTCCAGCCGGTACGGGCAAGCGTCGAGACCAGTGGGAGCCCTGCCGCAATTGGTGGCACTCGGTGTCGCGAGCCGTGGTCCTCGGCTCGATGACCTCGGGGCCGCCCATCTCAGGAGAGTTTTCATGACCTCAGCGACCATTCCTGGTCTTCACGATGGCACCGCGCCCACCGAGCACAAGGAACTGCTTGCCTGGGTACAGGAGGTCGCAGAACTCACCCAGCCCGACCGCGTGGTCTGGTCGGACGGTTCCGACGAGGAGTGGGACGCCCTCACCACCAAGCTGGTCGAGGCGGGCACCTTCAAGAAGCTGAACGAGAGCAAGAAGCCCAACTCGTTCCTCGCCCTCTCCGACCCCTCCGACGTCGCCCGCGTCGAGTCCCGCACCTACATCTGCTCGAAGACCGAGGCCGACGCCGGTCCGACCAACAACTGGGTCGACCCGACCGAGATGCGCGCCACCATGACCGAGCTGTACCGCGGCTCCATGAAGGGCCGCACCATGTACGTGGTGCCCTTCTGCATGGGCCCGCTGGGCGCCGAGGACCCGAAGCTGGGCGTCGAGATCACCGATTCCGAGTACGTCGTGGTGTCGATGCGCGTGATGACCCGCGCCGGCAAGGCCGCCCTGGAGAAGCTCGGCGCCGACCGGCCGTTCGTGAAGGCGCTGCACTCGCTGGGCGCGCCGCTGGCCGAGGGCCAGGCCGACGTGCCGTGGCCGTGCAACGACACCAAGTACATCACCCACTTCCCCGAGGACCGCGAAATCTGGTCCTACGGTTCGGGTTACGGCGGCAACGCGCTGCTGGGCAAGAAGTGCTACTCGCTGCGCATCGCCTCGGCCATGGCACACGACGAGGGCTGGCTGGCCGAGCACATGCTCATCCTCAAGCTGATCTCGCCGGAGAACAAGGCGTACTACGTGGCCGCCGCGTTCCCGTCGGCCTGCGGTAAGACCAACCTCGCCATGATCCAGCCGACCATTCCGGGCTGGCGCGCCGAGACCCTCGGCGACGACATCGCGTGGATGCGCTTCGGCAAGGACGGGCGACTGTATGCCGTCAACCCGGAGTTCGGCTTCTTCGGTGTCGCGCCCGGCACCAACCACTCCTCCAACCCCAACGCGATGGCCACCATCGACGCGGGCAACACCGTCTACACCAACGTCGCGCTGACCGACAACGGCGACGTGTGGTGGGAGGGCCTGGAGGGCCAGCCCGATCACCTGATCGACTGGAAGGGCAACGACTGGTACGAGCGCGAGTCGGAAACCCTGGCCGCGCACCCGAACTCGCGCTACTGCACCCCGATGTCGCAGTGCCCGACCCTGGCTCCCGAGTGGGACGACCCGCAGGGCGTGCCGATCTCGGCCATCCTCTTCGGCGGCCGCCGCAAGACCACGGTCCCGCTGGTGACCGAGTCCTTCGACTGGCAGCACGGCGTGTTCATGGGCGCCACCCTGTCCTCCGAGCAGACCGCCGCCGCCGAGGGCAAGGTCGGCACCGTGCGCCGCGACCCGATGGCCATGATCCCGTTCATGGGCTACCACGTGGGTGACTACATCGGCCACTGGATCAACCTCGGCAAGAACGCCGACGCCCAGAAGCTGCCGAAGATCTTCTACGTCAACTGGTTCCGCCGTGGCGAGGACGGCCGCTTCCTGTGGCCCGGCTTCGGCGAGAACTCCCGCGTGCTGGAGTGGATCGTCAACCGCATCGAGGGCACCGCGGAGGCCGAGGCCACCCCGATCGGCAATGTCCCCGCCGCCGCCAACCTCGACCTCGAGGGCCTGGACGTGAACGCCGCCGACGTCGACGAGGCGCTCGCGGTCAACGTCGAGGAGTGGAAGCGGGAGATCCCGCTGATCGAGGAGTGGTTCGAGTTCATCGGCGACAAGCTGCCCTCCGGGATCCGCGACGAGTTCGAGGCCCTGAAGCAGCGTCTCGCGTAGAGACATGACGAAAACGGCTCGCCCGCACGCTCGGTGCGGGCGAGCCGTTTTCGTCGGAGATGGGCGGTGGGCCCGGCCGGGACGGGACCACTGATTTCGGGGTGGCGAGGGTAACTCGCCGGGTACCCCCGAAACTGTTTCGGCTCCCAACCGGCGGCACGGGATGCACGTCTGGAGACGGCACCCGTGCCGCCCGCTGAAGGTACGGAGAGGCGGGGGAGCTCAGCTGCCCATGGGCATCAGCAGGGACTTCTGCTCGCAGTAGGCTTCGAGGCCCTCGGGGCCGTTCTCGCGGCCGATGCCGGAGGTCTTGTAGCCGCCGAACGGGGCGCAGGGGTCGAAGGCGTACCAGTTGATGGCGTAGGTGCCGGTGCGGACCTTGGCCGCGATGGCGGCGCCGTGCTCGATGTCGGTGGTCCAGACCGAGCCGGCGAGGCCGTAGTCGCTGTCGTTGGCGATGGCGACGGCCTCCTCCTCGGTGTCGTAGGGGAGGACGGAGAGGACCGGGCCGAAGATCTCCTCGCGGGCGATGGTCATGGCATTGGTGACGTCGGCGAAGACGGTGGGGCGGACGTACCAGCCGGGGAGGTCGGCGGGGCGGTCGCCGCCCAGGATCAGGCGCGCGCCCTCGTCCTGGCCCTTGGCGATGTAGCCCTCGACGCGCTCGCGCTGTTTCTCCGAGATGAGCGGGCCCAGTTGGGCATTGGGGTCGTCGGGCAGGCCGACCGGGAGCAGGCCCACGGAAGCGGTGAGGGCGTCGAGGATTTCGTCGTAGCGGCCGCGCGGTGCGAGGATGCGGGTCTGGGCCACGCAGGCCTGACCGCTGTTCATCAGGCCCGCGAAGGCGAGCTTGGGCATGTCGGCGATGTCCATGTCGGGCAACAGGATCGCGGCGGACTTGCCGCCCAGTTCCAGCGAGCAGCGCTTGAGCTGGCTGCCCGCGATGGCGGCGATCTTGCGGCCGACCGCGGTACTACCGGTGAAGGTGACCTTGTCCACGCTCGGGTGGGAGACCAGGTATTCGGCGGCGTCGGCCTCGGCGGGCAGCACCGACAGCACGCCCTCGGGAAGGCCGGCCTCGGCGAAGATGTCGGCGAGCAGGTTGGCGGCCAGCGGGGTGAGCGGCGCGGGCTTGAGGACGACGCTGCAGCCGGCCAGCAGGGCGGGCGCGAGCTTGTTGACGGCCAGGAAGAGCGGGACATTCCAGGCGATCACGGCGGCGACCACGCCGACCGGTTCGCGGGAGACCCGGGTGGTGCCGAACAGGCCGGTGCGAGATTCGGTCCAGGGGAAGGACTTTCCGAGTCCGGCGTAGAAGTCGAGGGTGGCGCGGGCGGGGACGTAGTTGAGGGTGCTCGCGGCCAGGGCGGGCGCGCCCATCTCGGCGGAGAGGGCGGCGGCGAGGTCGCCGGCCTTCTGATCGAGCAGGGCGACGACGCGGGCCAGCAGGGCGGCGCGCTCCTCCGGCGGGGTGGCGGGCCAGGGTCCGCTGTCGAAGGCCCGGCGGGCCGCGGCGACCGCGGCGTCGATGTCGGCGCGGGTGACGACGGGCACGCTGCCGACGGTTTCCAGGGTTGCGGGCGAGACGACGGGCAGGGTGTCGGCGCCGGCCGGTGCGGTCCAGCGGCCACCGATGAACAGACTCTGGTACTCCATGAGAACACGTTACAGTTTTGCGTTGGGCGCTGTCCCCCGTGTGCGGGGCAAACGTCCCGCTGACCGGGATCTTCTTTGAAATAGGACTCCTCGGTTTCTAAGCAGTCCGGTTACCGGCGCGGCGAAACCTGATTCGGATTCGGGGTTGCCGGGCCGTGGCTTATGCTCGGCCCAGTACGCCTTTCTCCACCAATCCGGTCGGTTGCTATTTATTAGCTCTTCGAAAGGTAGATCCCCGCATGTCCGATGTGCGCCTCGACGACTTCCTGCTCGGTGAGCTCTATGATGTCGACTCACCGGGTGTCAGCACTCCCATGCAGCGGGCTGCGGGTCAGTTGCAGCGGGTGCTGCCGCCGGGGTGGCATGTCGAGGTGGTGGAGGCGACCTATCCGACGGTCCGGAAGGGGCAACCTGTCTTCCGGCTCCAGCTGCCCGAGGACTGATCCGCTCCGGATGCGCGGGACCGCAAGCCATTCCGCATTCTTGTGGCAATCTGGCAGCAGTCCGCAATATCGAATTCCGACCTGTTGGTTCGCTTTTCACCGAACGCACTATTGCATTCGGAAGCCGCAGCGAGCATGCTTTATAGCTACCGTGGATAGCTCGCTCGATTCATGAACCGTTACCGCACAGGGGAGTCCGAGTCATGGCGGTGCAAGTGGTCGGCAGATCCCTGATGACCAGTGATCTCACGCCGCATCAGGCGAAAAGCGTCGGCGCGGGCGGTTGGGTGGTGTCCTTCCTGCCGGGCCGGACCCTGACCACCGAGCAAGCCGCCGCCGCATTACAGGCGGCCGAAGCGGTTGCCACCGTGAACGCCCTCGCCGGTCAGGTCGGCCTGACCGCCTTGGAGACGGTCGGGTTGGCTACCCAGGAGTCACCGTGGGGCGAACCCGAACCGTGCACCGGCCTACGCCGGATCTGGCGGCGCGGATTCTCCATAGGCTGACCGCGGCCGCTTGGTCGCCACCACGACCAGGTTGCTGACCAGCAGCTCCCGCAGTACCGGGACGCGCACCATCCACCAGGCCCAGCGCGGGTGATAGCGCGGGAACACCGCGAGAATCCCGATGTCGTCCGGAGTTTCGCGCGCCCACCGCATACCCTCGGCCGCCCGCACCGCGAACAGCGACTGCCCGAAACGATTCTTGGGCTCCCGCCCGTGCTTGCGCCGATACCGCCGCGCCGCGTACTCCCCGCCCAGGTAATGCCACGGCCCGGTCTCGTGGCCGCCGAACGGCCCGTGCCACACCGTGTACGAAAAGACCATGAGGCCACCGGGTTTGGTGACCCGCAGCATCTCGGCGGCCATCACCCACGGCTGCGGCACGTGCTCGGCCACATTCGAGGAGATGCAGACGTCCACCGCGTCGTCCCGGAACGGCAGCGCCATCCCGGACCCGCGCACCGAGCCCGCGACTCGCAAACCGGCCGCGTGCATCTCCGACGGGTCCGGCTCCACCGGCAGATAGCGGGCCCCCGCCCGGCCGAACTCGTCCGCGAAATAGCCCGGACCGCCGCCCACGTCCAGCACGATCGTCCCGCGCAGCGACTTCCCGGTCAGATCCCGGTAGAAGTCCGACACCAGATCCGCGGTATCGGCCGCCACCCCGCCGTAGAACACGGCCGGATCGGTCTGCTCGAACCGGAAACTGCCCAGCAGCCGTAGCGACCGGCGCAGCGTCGCCCGGCGGGCGAATCGCGGGCGGCGCGGTCTGGTCTGATCGGCTCGAAGCACGGCGGCAAGTTTCGCACAGCCGCGCACCGGCCCGGACACCCGCTCGCAACCTCGCACCCCGGCATCGATGCGCGGCACGCGCAGGTCGGATGACCACTGCTGGCCCGGAACGGGCGGCCGGGCTATATGGTGGAGCCCATTGTCTGCCTGTCCCCGACCGACCCTGACCCCCTGGAGATCCGCCCGTGCGTGAAGTGCTGCTGCTGTGCTGGCGCGACACCGGGCATCCGCAGGGTGGCGGGAGCGAGCGGTATCTGGAGCAGGTCGGGACACAGCTGGCCGCGCGCGGCGTCAAGGTCACGCTGCGGACCGCGGGCTATCCGGGTGCGGCAAAGCGGGAGTCGATCGACGGCATCGAGATCAGCCGGGGCGGTGGGCGGTTCACGGTGTATCCGCGGGCGCTGGCGGCCATCGCGCTGGGCCGGTTCGGGATCGGCCCGCTCAAGGGCTTGCGGCCCGACGCGGTCATCGACACTCAGAACGGCATCCCCTTCTTCGCCCGGGCCGCGACGGCCGCGCCGACCGTGGTGCTCGTGCATCACGGGCATCGCGAGCAGTGGCCGGTGGCCGGGCGACTGGTCGGGCGGATCGGCTGGTGGATCGAATCGCGGCTGTCGCCGCGCGTGCACCGCGGCAATCAGTACCTGACGGTTTCGCTGCCGTCGGCCGAGGAGCTCACCGCGCTCGGAGTGGCCGGGACGCGGATCGCGGTGGTGCGCAATGGCGCCGAACCGATTCCCGTGCAGGTGCCGGCCGGCGACGACGCTACCCGCACCGCGCACCCCAGCATCGTGGTGCTCTCGCGGCTGGTGCCGCACAAGCAGATCGAGGACGCCATGGCCGTGGTGGCCGGGCTGCGCGGGTGGATCCCGGGTCTGCACCTCGACGTGATCGGCGACGGCTGGTGGGCCCCCAATCTGCGCGCCCATGCGCGCGAGCTCGGGATCGCCGACGCGGTCACTTTCCACGGCCACGTCGACGAGGAGGAGAAGCACCGGCTGCTGGGCCGCGCCTGGGTGCATGTGCTGCCCTCGCGCAAGGAGGGCTGGGGGCTGGCGGTCATCGAGGCGGCCCAGCACGGGGTGCCCACGGTCGGGTACCGCAGTTCACGCGGGCTCACCGACTCCATCGTGGACGGCGTGACCGGGCTGCTGGTCGACGATCCGGCCCAGCTCGTCGAGGCCGTGGGCGAACTGCTCGGCGATCCGGAGTCCCGGATGGTGCTGGGGGAGAAGGCGCGGGCGCGGGCGCGGGAATTCTCCTGGGAGCAGACCGGAAACGGCGTCTACGAGGTGCTGTCCGCGGTGACGCGCGGCGAGCGGGTGAGCGGTCTGATCGCGCCCGCGCGAGTGTGATTCGCGGGCATCGCAATTCGGCGAAGCCGCGCCGCGGTTCTCCTACGGTTCATAGCATCGAGACATGTGGATCATTCTCGTCATTGCGTTAGTCAGCATTGTCGTGATCGGGGTGGGATTCGGGCTCGGCTTCCCGCGGGACTGACCGCCGTGTCACGGAATGGATTGCGGCGGTGAGGAATCCGCTGGCCAGCAGCGCGGCCCACAGCAGATGCGCGGCGCCCGACAGGCGGCGGTTCGCGGCGGGGGCGTCGTGGGCCGCGATTTCGCCGGGTACCCGGTACAGCTGCACATCCCGGTCGGCGAAGAGCGGATTCAACTGCGCCAGGGTAGTTTTCGATTCGCCCATCGGTCCCGGCGTGCCGCCCTCGACCAGCACCCAGCCGACCCCCAGCTCGGCCAGCCGGTTCGCGGATCCGCCCTGCAACAACAGGTTCTCCACCTTCCGGGCCCGCTCGCCCTCACCGGACACCACGCCGCCGCGCACGGGAAGTTCACCGGTTTGCAGCACATCTCGCTTCAGCATGCGCGGAGCCGGATCCAGGACCGGCGCACTCCCCGAGTACCGGAACTTCCGGAACATCCCGCCCGGCAGCACCGCGACATCACCCGGCGCGTCGACCGCGTCCGCCACCCGCTGCCATCCGGCCGGATACTGCACCGGCCGCAGCGCGCCCCCGACTCCCCACGCCAGATCCGGCAGCGTGAGGAACACGATCGCGAGGAAAAGCACCGCGGCCCCGCCGGTTCGCGCCCGCGGCGACTCGGCGCTCACACCATCGACCTTGGTGGAAATCCAGCGCCCCACCACCCGGCATCCGGCGGCCGCGCACAGGGCATACGCGGGAACGGCCAGGGCCACGAACTTCTGGGTATCCCGGAGCAGCCCGGCCCCCGGCACCCTGGTCACCAGAAACTCACCCGCCGACAACCCCCAGCCGGTCGCGCCCAGCGCGGGCAGCACGATCGCCACCACCGCCAGCCAGACCAGGCGCCGCCGCGCAACTCGTGCCTCGCTGCGGGCCGCTGCGCCCCAACGAGATTCGGAGTCCGTGCCGGCGCCGAGGACCGCGCGTACGCCGGTTGCCACGAGAGCGAGCAGGAGCACTGTTGCGGCCAAGGCGAAGAACGTTGTGCGCGACCCGGGTACGGCGGTGCTGTTCCAGATGCCGCCCAGTCCCGCGAGGCTGCCGAGGGTGCCGAGCCAGGGCTCCGCGCGGGCGGCGAAGGCGGCGACGCCCGCCGGATCCGAGGGCTCCGCGCCCGCACCCGACAGTGCGGTCGCTGTCAGCCATGGGGCCGCCGACACGATCCACAGTGCCGCGGTGGCAGGCAGATTCCGTTTGCCGACCAGCAGTAGTGCCATCAGCCCCGCGAGCAGCGATCCGGTTGGAGTGAGCCCCGCCGCGGCGAGACACCCTGCCAGCCCGGCCCACGTACCGAGCGCGCCCACCCGTCCGGCGGTTGCGGAGCGCGCGCGTAAGCGAGTGGCGAGCAGGGCGATCCATGGCAGTGCCGCATAGCCGGTGAGGAGGCTCCAATGGCCCTGTAAAAGGCGCTCGGCCACATAGGGATTCCAGATGGCGACGGTCGCCGCCACCAACTGCGGGCCCAGCGATACGCGAAGCAGGTCGCGGGCCAGGCAAGCCGTACCCCAGCCGGCCAGCCACAGCGCAGCCAGCAGCATCGCCTTGACGAGGAGGCCGCCGTCCACCACCGCCGATCCGACGGCGATCAGCGCGTCCTGCGGCACGGCGCGCGGCGCGGCATCGCCGAGCCCCAGCGCGGAATCGGTGAGAAACGACCGCGGTGTACTGACCGCGTCCCGCAGCAGCAGGTATCCGGACCCGAGCAGTGGCCCCAGCACGATCAGCGCCAGCACCAGGCTGTACCCGGCGGGTACCAACCTGACCCGACCCCGCTCCCGACCCTGCGAACTCACACCGGCACCCTACGTTCCGTTCGACCCGAGTTCGGGGACCCGCGTTGGGCGCTCGGTCTCGTCGCGTGCGCCGCGCAGAGCCAGGCCGGTGATCACCAGAGTCGTGAGGGCAGCCGTCGCCGTGGCGATGACGATCAGCGACAGCACCGAGTGCGCGCAGGTCAGCATGACCGCGATCCCGGCGCCGAGCCCGACCCACGTAATGGCGGCCGGCGCCGTCCGGTCCGCGGCGATCGCCGACAGCAGGGCCGCCTGCAAGACCGCCAGCAGCGCGCCCTCGAGCGCGAACAGCCACAGCAGTCCCTCGATCGGTGCGTAATCGCGCCCCGCGAACAGCGGCGCCAGTGGTGCGGCCACCGCCGCCCCGAGGACCGTGACGGCCCCGATCCCCACCAGCACCGCCAGCGCCGACCGCACGGCGCGCACGGAGTGCTGCGGCTGCGCCATCTTCGGATACAGCACCACGCCGACCGCCTGCGGGAGCCAGAACGCGATCTTCGCGGCGATGGCTCCCAGGGCGTAGCGCCCGGCGTCGTTCTCGTCCAGGATGATTCGCGACACCAGCAGATCCGCCGCCGACAACGCGGTCAAGGCCGCTTGCACCTGCACGGCCCGGAACACCGCCGCCACCCCGAGCCCCCATGCCGCTGTCCGGTGCGGTGCGGCGGATTCGGAGGCCTCGCGCCCGTTGTCCGTCAGCGCGCGATCGGCGATCCGGCGGGCCGCGATCGCCGCCAGGGTGGCGCCACCCGCGCCGGCCCACAGCGCGGGCGCGGAACCGAAACCGCAGGCCAGCACGATCAGGGCGGGCGTCACCCGCACGATCGTCGCTCCGCCCAGTACGGTGGCCAGCTCCCGGAATCGGCTGCGCCCCTGCAGGATTCCCTGCTCGCCCGCGAGCAGCACCAGGGCCGGCGCGGAACACAGCGCACCCGCCGACGCCGCGAAGCCGACCTTCAGCACCGCGCCCACCACCGGAACCAGCACCAGCGCCACCACCGCGACCAGGCCGGCGCAGCGCGCGGTCAGCTCTCGCGCGGCGCGCACCGGTGCGCCCCGCACCACCTCCCGCGCGACCACGTTCTGCAACGCGAGCGCGGGCACGGCGCACAGCATCTGTACCGCCAGCAGGCTCGCGAACGAGCTGTATCCCGACACCCCCAGCCATCGGCTGGCGAGCAGCTGCAGCAGGTATCCCGCCACATTCGCGGTCATCGCCCCCGCCGTCACCAAGGTCAGGTCCTTGACCACGGGCAGACGGCGTACAACTGGCACGCCCGCAATGCTCCCATCCGCCTCGACCATCCCGGCCGCGCACCCCTGTGCCTCGCTCCCGCCCCGCTGCCGCCGGCGTCCACCAGCGCGGGACCTCACCCGGGCATCGGGTGGAAACGGAAGCGGCCCAGCACCTGTGCAGGTGCTGGGCCGCGGTGAACCGGGAGCCGCTAGGGCTTCTTGTTCATGTCGATCTGCTGGGTCGGGGCATCGAAGTTGCCGGGACCGCCGGACGGGGCCGGGGCGACGCGGCGGACCGGGGTGCGCCCGTTGCCGTTCTTGCCGAGGAAGCCGAGCAGCAGGCCGACGATCAGGAACACCAGGGCGAGGACGCCGAGGATGATCGGCAGGATGCGGCCGTACAGCGACAGCTTGTCGATGTTGTCCTTGGCCACCGAGATCTGCGACTCGATGGTGTTCTCGTCGAACACCAGGGTCGACTTCAGGGCGGTCACCTCGGGCTTGTCACCGCTGCGGGCGTAGAACAGGTGGAGCTGCTCCTGGCCCTTGATCACGGTTCCGGTCTGCGGCTCGACCCACACGTCGCGGGTGTTGGCGTAGAAGCGCGTCATGGTGACGTCGCCGTCGCCCTCCACGCCCCACTTCTCGGCGGGCAGGGTCAGCTTGTTGGTCGGCGAGTTGGCGACGGTGGAGAGATCGGTGACCGGAACGGTCATCTGGAAGTGATAGACCTTCAGATTGTTGATCTCGGTCTCTTCGACGAAGTTGATGTCGAAGGTCTTGCGCACGTTCAGATCGAAGTACGGATAGGTCTTCTTGTCCGTGCCGATCGGGAAGCGGTACTGGAGGCCGGTGTGCTGCACCGGGTCCATCACGCTCTCGCCCTTCTTGTCGACCGTCACGGCGATCGCACCGTTGGGGCCGCCGTCCACCGACTCCACCGGCTGGCCGGTCTTGCGGTCCACGGTGACGCGGTCGATGGTCGCGGTCAGCAGGCCGGTGTCGCCCTGCTTGTCGGTGCGGCGCAGGGTCTGACCGGCCTGGATGGTCATTTGCGAAGCGTCCGACGGGTCTTCGACGGTGAGGAAGCGCTGCGAGACGAGCGGGACGTTCTGGTCCACCTTCGCCGGGCCCGTTCCCGAGGTCAGCGACTTGGAGTCCAGCACCTCACTGGGAGCGCCGTTCTGCGGATTGGTCGCGACGGTCGTGATCTCCAGGTCCAGCGGGGTCTTAGCCAGCCGACTGACCGTATAGGTGGGGACCATGATCGCGGCGACGAGCAGCATCGCACCGAGCCCCACGAGTACGCAGGCCACCGTCCTTCTGGTACCGGCACTGAGTGCCATGCAGGTTCTCCTCGTCGTCGAACACGTGTTTCCTCCAGTACTGCGGTCGCCGCGCAGCACTCGTGAGCCCAGACACTAACAGTCCGAGCGGTCCCAGAGTGCGGCCGAGGGCGGAAAACTCCCCGAAATAGCCGCCCGGTGCAGTCGTGGGGAGGCGGCCGACGCTCGGACGAACGGCGACAGGGCAGACTGGGGCGCGATGACGACCACCCTGAATCCCGAGACGAACCCGATCCCGGCCGAGCCGCCCGCGGCCCGTCTGGGTCGCTTCGTTCCGGCACTCGAGGGCATGCGCGCCCTGGCGGCGCTGGGGGTGGTGCTCACCCACGTGGCCTTCCAGACCGGCGCCACCGGGCAGCCGGCGCTGGGCCGGGTGTGGGAGCGATTCGACATGGCGGTCGCGGTGTTCTTCGCGCTGTCGGGATTCCTGCTGTGGCGCCCGCACGCCGCCGCGGCCCGGGGACAGGGCCGCGCGCCGAGCGCTGGACGGTATCTACTGCATCGCGCGGCCCGCATCCTGCCCGCCTACTGGGTGGTCGTCTGGGCGGTGCTGATCCTGCTGCCCGGTGCGGCGCACACCGCGGGGTTGCGGGTGTGGCTGTCGAATCTCGTTCTGCTGCAGGTGTTCGTGCCCTTCACCCTGACCGACGGTCTCACCCAGATGTGGAGCCTCTCGGTGGAAGTTGCCTTCTACCTTGTGCTTCCGCTGCTGGCGTTCGCCCTGGTCTGGTTGCGCGGCCAACGGGCGCGGCTGCGGGTGCCGGTGGTGCTGGGCCTGGGCTTGCTGTGCCTGGGCTGGAATTTCCTGCCGGTGCCCACGCCCGAGGGCATTCACGCCGACAACTGGCTGCCGGGCTATCTGCCGTGGTTCGCGGCGGGCATGCTGCTGGCCGAACTCGCCGACCTGCCCGCCCCGCGCTGGCGGCGGGTGGCCGGGAACCAGTGGCTGATGTGGCCGCTCGCGTTCGTCGCCATGCTGCTGGCGGCCACCGATCTGGCGGGTCCGGCGGGTCTCGTGCACGGGCAGCCGTGGCAGTACGTCATGAAGATGGCGCTCGGCGCGGTCATCGGGTTCGGCCTGCTGGCCCCGCTGGTGCTGCGGCCGGAGCGGCGGCACCGGGTGCTGGAGGGCCGGGTCGCCGCGACGCTCGGACGCTGGTCGTACGGCATCTTCATCTGGCATCTGGCCGTACTGTCGATCATCTTCCCGGTGTTCGGCATCGTGCCTTTCCGCGGGCATTTCGTGGTGGTCTACCTGCTGACCGTGGCTTTCACGCTGCCGCTGGCGGCCGCCAGCTACGCCCTCGTCGAGGAACCCGTCCGGCAGTGGACGCGCCGCCGCTTCGGTTGAGCGGCAGCACGATTCAGCGGCGCGGCGGCACCATGCTTCAGCGGCGTGGCGGCAGGGCCGCGATCCCCACCGCGATCACCGCGACCAGCGCCGGGAACTGCACCCACAGCGAACCTCCGGCATAGCCCTCCAGTGAACGCCAGGGCCCGGTCGACAGCGCGGCCGCGGAAATGGCGGTACCGCCGGCCGCGATCGCCACCAGCGCCCGCGGCAGCACGTGCGGCCGGAGTCGGTCGGCCATCAGGCCGAACAGGGTGAGCACGAGGGCGATCGGTCCGGCGATGAGACCGGCCCCGGCGGCCAGTCCCAGCCCGGCGACGATGCGACTGTGCCAGGTGCGCGGCGGCGGCCCGTCATCGCGCACAGGCGAGCGCGCACTCCGGAACGCCAGCACGATCAGCGGAATCAGTAACAGCAGGCCGCCGAAGATGGCCAGGCGGTACCAGCGATCGGTGGGGAATGCGACGGTGATCGGGCCCTCGGTTCCGGCCGGCACCAGCCATGCCTGCTGCCAGCCATTGATCACCACGGGCTTCAGCGTGGCGCCGTCGGCGGACTCGGCCTGCCATCCGACATTCGTGCTCAGCGGCAGCACCAGGACCTGCGTGCCGCCGCTGCCGTTCGGATCGGCCACCGGGGCGAGCGGCGGGGTGCGGTCCAGGCGCAGTTCGTCGACGGTGAACAGTTCGGTCGGCGCGACCGCGACATCCACACGGCCGGACGGGAAGTCGAATCCGGTGTCCGCGCCCGTCGCATCGGTCGCGCTGTTCGCGTCGGCCGCGCACACGGTGGCGGGCAGCGGTGCGCCGGAACGCAATTCGGCGGCGGTGCCGGTCACCATGGTGTGCAGGGTGCGGCCCGCGGCGGCGATGGTGGGCCCGTGCGCGCAGTCGATGGTGAGGAGCCGGTCGGGATCGGCGGGGGCGGGGTAGTCGGGGCCCAGCACGTTCACCTCGGCCAGGCCGGGCGGCTGCTCCTGCGCGAAACCCAGTGCGGTGCGGTCGAGTACGCCGTCCCAGGTCTGGATGCTGACCTCGATGCGATCGGTGACATAGGGGTGCAGGTCCACCCGGCTGGTCGCGCCGGAGTCCGGATTCACGGTGCGCACCTGCGGGCCGTCGCCGAGATTCACCGAGACGGAGGTGGGGTGCGCGGGCAGATCGCCGCGCGAGGGCGTCACCTCCAGGCCGGTCACCAGGGTCGGGGCCGGAAGTTCGATGGTGAGTGTGGGTTTGGGGCCCGCCGGATTGCGGACGGTGGTCTCGGGTGCGGTCCAGCTGGTGCGCGGGTCACCGTCGGTGGCAGCGAGGGCGGAGCCGCGCGGGTCGCCGACGTCGGCGCGGCCGCGGGCGATGGGCCGGTCCTGATCGGTGAGCAGCGCCTCCAGCGCCGGGCCGGGACGGGTGTGCACGATCAGGCCCGGGGACACGGTGACCGGCTGCGGCACCTGCAGGGTGCGTTCGAACAGGCCCGGTTCCTCGGCGGCCAGGGCCAGGCCCTTGCTGCACCGGACGCGGTCGGGTGAGTCGAAACAGGCGCTGCGGCCGGGGAATTCCTGTCCCAGGTTCCAGCCGCGGACCTGCGCGCCGGCGGGAGCGGGCGGCAGTACCGTGCGGTGCCGGATATTCACGGTCACCGGGTTCTCGCGGTCGGCGTAGTCGTCCAGGCTCAGTTCGCTGATTCCGAATTGGCCGCCGGCGCTGCCGTCCTCGGTGTGCACGGCGGTGATCTTGATCCAGTCGGTGCGGCCCGGCGGCAGTGAGATCGCCACCGGCGTACCGGGTTCGGTGATGCGGGCCGCCACCGTGCCCTTGGCGGTCTCCACCTCCACCCACTTCACCGGGCTGCCGATGGCGGCCGCACTGGTGGTCAGCCGCAGCACCGCGGAACTGATCGGCTTGTCCAGATCCAGCCGGAGCCATTGCCCGACAGCGTGTTCGGCGCCATTGCTGATCCACGCGGTGGCCGGATCGGTGTCCACCACGGCCGCGGTAGAGCTGCCGGGCGCGGCCCCGCCCAGCTGGGTGGCGTCACCGGCGGAACTGGAGGCGGTGATGGTCGCGCCGGACCATTCGCCCTCCACCAGTTGGGCGCCGGGCACCGGATAGTCCGGCACCAGGTTGTGGGTGCGGCGGGCATCGCCCGGGGCTCGCAGCGCCGAGTTGTGGTTGTCGACGCGCCCGAAGTCGGCCTCCCGGTCCATCGGTGTGTCGGTGATGGTGACCCCGTCCACCGGCAGTCCGGCGGTGGCGGCGTCGACGGCCAGCATGGTCGGCCCGGCGGGTGCCGCGGGGTTGCGGCGCAAGCGTTCCACCACCTCGGGACCACCCTGGATCACCGCGACGCTGTCCAGCGGGACGGTGAACGCTCCCGGGAACGACGTCGGTGCGCCGACGCCGCTGCGCACCTGGGCGGGGATGCCGGGCACCGTCGACTCGACGCGATAGATCTCGATAGCCGGGTATTCCGGGCGCAGATCACCGTCCGCGACCAGGCCCTCCACCCTGCCCGTCTTGCCCGGCTCCCCGAACTGGGCGACCTTCGTCAATCCGGGCGAGCCGTCGAGCGCGCGGTGGGCCAGTATCGGCCGGGTGGAGCGTGAGGTCTCCGGATCGAGGTCGTTGCGCAGCACCAGGATTCCGATGCCCTGCCCGGCCAGTGTCGCCGCCAGCCCCGCCGACGGCCGGCCGTCGGCAATGAGCCGCTGCACCGAATCCATGGCGCGGATCGCGCCGGGCGGGTTGAGCGGCACCGAATCCCGCACCGCCCACGGGGTGCTCGCCAGCGCCTGCAAGGGCTCGTCCCGGGTCAGACCCCACACCTGGCTGCCGAACGGCGCGCCCGGCACCACCAGCGCCCGGGTGTCGGAGGCGTTGTGCGCCAGCCAATCCGCGGTCTGCTGCCAGTACGCCGGGACCCGGTCGTAGCTGCCGCGCGGCGCGAGCTTGCCGGTCCAGGCCAGTGAGGTCGACAGCGTCAGCGCCGTCAGGATGAGCGCGGCGACCGCCACCGTGCGGTCGCGCTCGGGATGCGCGAAGGCCCTGCGCCACACCGGCATCGGCACCGATGCGGGCAGCGGCACCCGGCTCAGCAGATGCGCGAGTCCCAGCACCAGCGGCACCCGGATCAGCGGTTCCAGCTTGTGCACATTGCGCAGCGGCGCGCCGCCGGAGTCCAGGAAGACCCGCACCTGGTCCGCGAACGGCCCGCCCAGCTCACCCGCGTAACCCGCGCAGATGCCGACCAGGCCGACGATCAGGATCAGGGCAAGGCGCCCGCGATTCGGCATGGACCGCATGGCCAGACCGGCCATGCCCGCCGCGGCCAGCAGGCCGGTGGCCAGCACCGCCGCGGGCTGGGTCACCAGCACCGCGCCCGCGATGCGCTCCGGGGAGACGAACGGGGTCCAGCTGTCGGTGCCGCGCAGCACCTCGCCCAGCGAGGCCCACTGCGTCGTCACGCCGGAGGATTCGATGTAGTCCAGGAACGGCGGACTCACCTTGCCCAGCAACAGCAGTGGCACCACCCACCAGAAGGTGCCCAGCACCAGCAGCGGAATCCAGGCGCGGGTGAAGCGCCACCACACTCGATTCGGCTTGTAGGACAACCACCACAGCGCCGCGGGCAGGAACGCCGCGGCCGTGGCCACCGCGTTCACCGAACCCATCAGCGCGAGCGCGAGGGCGCTGCCCGCAGGAGTCGCCATCCCACGCCGCGCGGGGCGCTTCATCGCCACGCCGAGGGCGGCGGGAGCCAGCAGCACCCAGGGCGCGAGCATCATCGGCAGCGTTTCGGAGGAGATCGAGCCGAGCGTCGTGAGCACGCGCGGCGAGAGCGCGAACGCTACCGCGGCGATCACCCGCGAGCCCCGGCTGCCGATGCCGAGGGTCTCGCAGAGCCGGATGATGCCCCAGAATCCCGCGAGCAGCAGCAGCGCCCACCAGATGCGCTGGGTCGCCCAGCCGGGCAGGCCGAGCAGATGCCCGAGCGAGAAGAACGCGCCGTGCGGGAAGAAGTAGCCGTAGGCCTGGTTCTGCACCTGCCCCATCGGGGCCTGGCTGCTCCACAGATGGGAGGCGCGGGCGAGGAAGCCCAGCGGATTCTGCGCCAGATCGTATTTCGTATCGGCGACGGTCTGCCCGGGCACCTGCAGGAAGGTCAGCAGGAAGGCCACGATGACACTGCCGAGCAGCCAGCGACGGCCCAGTGGGGCAGTGTCGGCAGAGTCCTGAAGCGTCGTCGGAGACCGGTCCTCGCCCGGACCGGTCACAACGGACGGTGGGTCTTCGGGTTGGCCTGGTTCGGAGGTCGTCCGGTCAGCGCGAGCCGTACTCAACGTTGTTCAATAGTGACGAGGACGCCTCGCCGCTGCGGTCGATCTCGGGCCGCTTGTCCTGCGAAGCCGCCATTGTGATGACCAGGACCGCCGCCAGCCCGACCAGGGCTCCACCGACAGCACTCGCTGCACCAGGAACGGCAAACTTCATCGCGGTACTCCCAACATCGGACGCATGCGTAACCGGGCCAACCTAGCAGGCTTTGCCCCCTCCGGCCCCCCGCAACCCCGAACCTTCGGTGTGTGAGTCGTCGTATGCCGAGGTGGCGACTGATTTCGTGACGTTCGGGGTAACTCGCCGGGGACATTCGGAACGGGTTCGGCTCGCAACCGCCGGCACGCGTGCTCGGCGTCAACGGCTCTCAGCCGCGCGCTGAAAAATCGGGGTGGCTGGTGAGCCCGCCCAGAAAGGTGCGGAGCTTGGCGGTCGTTTCGTGGAGTTCGGTCTGCGGGTCGGAGGCGGCGACGATGCCGCCGCCGCCGAAGGCGCGCAGGGAGCAGGCGTCGGCGGCGAGTTCCGCACAGCGGATGGCGACGAACCAGTCGCCGTCGCCGGCCGCGTCGCACCAGCCGACAGCGCCGCCGTAGAAGCCGCGGTCGCCCTCGAGGTCGGCGATGGCGTCCAGGGCCAGGGCGGTCGGAGTGCCGCAGACGGCGGGGGTGGGGTGCAGCAGGACCGCGAGGTCCAGGGCGGTGGTGGCCGGATCGCGCAGCACGCCGCGAATGGGGGTGGCCAGGTGCCAGACCTCGGGCGTGGACAGCAGTTCGGGCCCGTCGGGGATGGTCAGCTCGGCGCACACGGGCGTCAGCAGTTCGCGGATCCAGTCGATGACGTAGGCGTGCTCGTCGCGATTCTTGGTGCTGGCCAGCAAATCTCGGGCTTGGGCCGCATCCGCCGCCGGATCGGCGAGCCGGGGCAGGGTGCCGGCCAGTGGGTGCAGGGCGACCGCGCGGCCGTGCCGGGAGATCAGCACCTCCGGTGTCGCGCCCAGCAGCGTGTCGCCCGGGCGTCCCGCGGCCGACAGATCAACCGCGTAGACGGCGGCACGCGGATGCCGGGTCACCAGGTGCGCGGCGACCACCTCGGGCTCCAGCGGGGCCTGTGCCTCGGCCAGCAGTGACCGGGCCGCCACCACCTTGCGCAGCGGCTGCTCCGGATCGCCCAGCTGCTCGACGAGTCTCGTGACGCGCGCGACATGCTCTGCGGCGCTGGGTATTTCGGAGACGACCCGGACCTCGGGCAGGTCCGGCAGGGCGGCCGGGCGCCACGGTCCGGCAGTGTGCGTGGCCTGCTCGGGCGTCACCAGGGCGGCGGGACGGCGTGGATCGAACGGCAGCGCGCCCACGATCAGCTCGGCTGCCCCGGACCGCAGCGCCGCGCCGGCGGCGGCCGCCGAATCGAAGGCGGCGCGGGTGCCAGCGGTGCGTACGACACCGTCCGGCGTCGCGAGCAGAAATCCGTCCATGATGGTTCGACCATAGCCCCGAGGCCGGGCGGCCCGGGCCGGGGAGCGACGCATCTCTCACCCGGCCGCCGGGCCGGTTCGGGTATTCCGGTGCGGCCCAGCATCTTTCCCGCAATACCCCGCTCCGGCGAGGGTGCGTGGACCCCGGCCGCCCGGGGTTTCCCGGCGTCAGGCCTGTTTTTCGGCGGGTTCGCGGCCCGGCGGCACCATGAGCACCGGGCGATGGCAGTGCTTGAGCACGGCGTCGGCGACGCTCGAATGCATGAGGGCCCGGATGCCGGTGGCCCCGCGGGTGCCCGCCACGATGATGTCCACGTTCAACTCGTCGGCGGTCTCGACGATGGCGTTCCAGATGGTGGTGGTGCACTCGGCGGTGCGCGCCTCGGCGTTCAGGCCGGCCAGCTTGGCCAGCCGCACGCCTTCGGCATTGATATTCCGGGCGTCCACCAGCGCGATGTCCTCTATTTCGTCGTCGGTCATCCACTCGGGCTGCATCACCCCGGACAGTCCCGACAACCGCGCTGCCTGGCGCACCATCGGCTCCCACGCCGTCAGCACCACGGCTCTGTCGGCGGCCAGGAACCGTCCCGCGTATTCGACGGCCCGCCGGGCATTCTCGGAGCCGTCGTAGGCGATCAGCATCAAATCGCAGGGCATGACGAACCTCCTGGTAGGAACGTCCTACGTCCATCCACGAGGCTACCCCGAGAACTTTCCGTCAAGCCTCAACTCATGGTTCGCGGCCGTCTCGATTCTGGACCGCGGCTCGATGGACCTCCGCCTCGGAGCGGGGGAGCGAACGGCTCCATAGACCTGCGCCTTGGAGGAGCGGAGGAGGGAAGAATCGAGACCTCAGGGCCGCGAACCCGCCCCGGAGCGAAGCGGAGGGGCAATCGAACACAGCGCAAGTTCTCCACAGTTCGCTCACGATTCACCCAAACCGGTGGTGCGATGCGGGGGACGGGTTTTCACTGAAAACGTCGGCTGTCGCCGACGATCGACATCGCCGTCGTTGGAGCAGGGCCCGAACGAGGGGTGGATTGTGCGGTTGGACGAGCTGACGACCCCGCAGGAGTGGGCGCGTGTGTACCGCTCCCTGTTCGGTCTCCCCCACGTGCATGTGACCACACCGGGCTTCGTGGTCCTACCGCTGGTCGACACCATCGCGGCGCTGAACACCCCGGAACCGTTGGGGGCCTTGATCCTTGACGAACTGGTCAGTCGCGGTGTCGCCGGCCCGGTGCTGGTGCGCGACAAGCCGGCGCGCCGCACCTTCCTGGCGGTCTTCGACGGCTACCCGTCCGACGAGTGCCTCGAGGTGCTCGAGCGCAACAGCGTCGATATCGGCCCGCATCGCAGTAATGTCATCCTGCCCACCGGATTCGGCCGCCACACCCATGAGGGCCGCTGGTGGGCGCGCGTGCCACAGCGCGAGGAATCCCTGCCCCTGCTCTCCGAGGTGGTCGCGGCCACCCAGGCGGTGTTGTGACCATAGAGTCGGCCTTCTTCGGCCACCATGAGGCCGATCCGCGCGCCCTGCTGTACTACGAATGGTGTCAGCGCGCCGAATCTGGTTACGCGGTAGACGATTTCGCGGAGGAAGTGCGCGATCTCACGCACACCGAGCAGGCGATTCCGGGGGCCTGCTGGCGGCTGCTGGATCGGGTCGAGCGGGCGCCGCGACTGCCGGACTGGCCCTACACCGAATGGGTGGACGCGCCGTGGCACACGAATCCGGGTGACACCGAAGAGGATTCGATCCCGCCATTGGGCGAGCCGGAGCTGCTGGACCGTATCCACGGCGGCTGGCTCGGCCGCTGTGTCGGCTGCACGCTGGGCAAACCCCTGGAGAACGGCTTCGTCTGGACACCCGCCCGCATCCGCGGGTATCTGGAGGCGAGCGGGGCCTATCCGCTGCGCGACTACGTCCCCGTCGCCGACCCGCTCCCGCCGGAGGCCGATAACCTAAGATCCTGGCACACAGCCACTCTCGGACGCATCGACGGATGTCCCCGCGACGACGACATCGACTACCCGATTCTCGGCCTGCACCTGCTGGAGCAGCGCGGGAGGTCGTTCACCCCCGATGACGTCGCGGCCCTCTGGCTCGAGCGCCTGCCGTTCCTGCAGACCTACACCGCCGAACGCGTCGCCTACCGCAACCTCATCGACGGTTTCGCCCCGCCCGACACCGCCACCTACCGCAACCCCTACCGCGAATGGATCGGCGCGCTCATCCGCGCCGACATCCACGGCTACACCCATCCCGGACAACCCCGCCGCGCGGCCGCCGCGGCGGCCCGCGACGCCTCGATCTCTCACGTGGGCAATGGTTTATGGGCCGCCATGTGGTCGGGCGCGCTGATCGCCGCCGCCTTCACCGCCCCCGGCCCCGCCGAAGCGCTGGCCGTCGCATACTCGGTCATCCCCGCCCGCTCCCGCCTGGCGCTGGCCCTGGCCGAGGTCACCGACGACCACCGCAGCGGCATGTCCTGGGACCGGGCCGTGACCGCCATCCACACCCGCCACGGCCACTACAACTGGGTCCACGCCATCGGCAACGCCTGCCTCATAGCCGCCGGATTACTCTGGGGCGAAGGCGATTTCACCAGCACCATCGCCCTCACCGTCCAGGCCGGCTGGGACACCGACTCCAATGCCGCGACCGCCGGCTCGGTGGCGGGCATCCTCACCGGAGCCGCCGCCGTTCCCGCCCACTGGACCGCGCCGTTCCACGACACCGTCCACAGCTCCGTCACCGGCTACGGCAGAACTCGCATCTCCGACCTGGCCCGCCGCACGCTGAATCTGGTGAGCTGACACCGAATTGGGCCGTGGCGGTGGTCCGCAACAGCGGCGAGGGCGGTGCCCGGCCGTCGTCCCGGCCGGGCACCGCCCTCTGACACAGAAACGGGGGTTGGGGGCAATGCCCCCATCCTCCAAGGGTTTCAGGGGCTTAGCCCCTGGTGAACTACCGCTCGACGATGGCGACGACGCCCTGGCCGCCCGCGGCACAGATGGAGACCAGCGCGCGGCCGCCACCCTTCTCGGCCAGCTGCTTGGCGATCTGGGCGATGATCCGGCCACCGGTGGCGGCGAACGGGTGACCCGCGGCGAGCGAGGAGCCGTTCACGTTCAGCTTGGCGCGGTCGATCGAGCCGAGTGCGCCGTCCAGGCCCAGGCGCTCCTTGCAGTACTGGTCCGACTCCCACGCCTGCAGGGTGGCGAGCACCACGGAGGCGAAGGCCTCGTGGATCTCGTAGTAGTCGAAGTCCTGCAGGGTCAGGCCGTTGCGGGCCAGCATGCGCGGCACCGCGTAGGTGGGGGCCATGAGCAGGCCGTCGGGGCCGTGGATGTAGTCCACCGCGGCGACCTCGGAGTCCACCAGGTAGGCCAGCGGCGACAGGTTGCGCGAGGCCGCCCACTCCTCGGAGCCCAGCAGCACCGCGGACGCGCCGTCGGTGAGCGGGGTGGAGTTGCCGGCGGTCATGGTGGCGTCGCCCAGCTTGGTGCCGAAGACAGGCTTCAGGGTGGCCAGCTTCTCGATGGTGGAGCCCGGGCGCAGGTTGTCGTCGCGGGTCAGGCCGAGGAACGGGGTGATGAGGTCGTCCATGAAGCCGCGGTCGTAGGCGGCGGCCATGTTCCTGTGCGACAGGTAGGCCAGCTCGTCCTGCGCCTCGCGGGAGATGCCGAATTCCTTGGCGGTGATGGCGGCGTGCTCACCCATGGACAGCCCGGTGCGCGGCTCGGCATTGCGCGGGATCTCGATGCCGACCATCGAGGGCCGCAGCCGGCCGACCAGCTTCACGTAGTCGGAGTTCTTCTTGGCGCGGTTGGCGTCGAGCATCCACTCGCGCATGCCCTCGCTCACGCCGATGGGCGCGTCGGAGGTGGTGTCGGTGCCGCCGCCGACGCCGTTCTCGATGCGGCCCAGGGCGATGCCGTCGGCCACGGTGACGATGGACTGCAGGCCGGTGCCGCAGGCCAGCTGCAGGTCGTGGGCCGCGGTGTAGGGCGACAGGGTGGAGCCGAGCACGCTCTCGCGGATCATGCCGTGCTCGCCGACGCGCTTGAGGACCGCGCCGCCGACGACCATGCCCAGGCGCTCGCCCTGCAGGCCGAAGCGGGCGACCAGGCCGTTCAGGGCCGCGGTGAACATGTCCTGGTTGGAAGCGTGGGCGTACTTGCCGTCGGAACGAGCGAACGGGATGCGGTTACCGCCGAGGATCGCAACCGGGCGGGCCTGCTTGGTGGTCTTGGCCGCGGCCTTCGCCGAACGGGCTTTGGTGGTCACTCGAGTCTCCAGTGTCTCGTCGGTGGGATTTCCGGCACGCGCGATCCCGGTGGATGCGCGCCACTCGGTTTACATTAAACTTACTCTGGAGTAAGTTAATTGTCGACACCGTACCCCGCACATGTGCGCAACACCGCTCCCGAGGCCGGTGCGCAAGGCCCGAGCGGGCGAGGACCACTCACCCACACAACAGAAGGTAGGAAACGTGGCTGCCAGCAAGAGCAAGGGCGCTCCCAACCTGTACGGATCGTTCGTTCACTCCGCGCCGGGCGCGTTCCTGGCCTCGAAACTGGGCCTGCCGCAGCCGGAGACGCTGCGCCGCTACAAGGCCGGCGAGGCCGCACTCCCGGGTCCGGTGCTGCTGGGCGGCAAGGGCCGCGTCGCCGACGCCGTGCGGAACCTGCTGAGCGACTACACCTTCGTGGATGCGGTCACCCCGGGCGTGAAGTTCGGCGCGCTGGTCTTCGACGCCACCGGCATCCGCACCATCGAGGAGCTGCAGCAGCTGTTCGAGTTCTTCCAGCCCGCCATGCGCAGCATCGCCGCCTCCGGCCGCGTGCTGGTCATCGGCACCACCCCCGAGCTCACCGACTCGGTCGACGCCCAGATCGCGCAGCGCGCGCTGGAGGGCTTCACCCGCTCGGTCGGCAAGGAGCTGCTGCGCGGCGCCACCAGCAACCTGGTCTACCTGCACCCCGAGGCCGCCACGGCCGCAACGGGTCTGGAGTCGACCCTGCGCTTCGTGCTGTCCGGCAAGTCGGCGTTCGTCGACGGCCAGGTCTTCCGGGTCGGCAAGGACGACTCGACCGCCCCGGCCTCGTGGGACAAGCCCCTGGAGGGCAAGGTCGCCGTGGTCACCGGTGCCGCCCGCGGCATCGGCGCCACCATCGCCGAGGTCTTCGCCCGGGACGGCGCGACCGTGATCGTGGCCGACATCCCGGCCGCCGGTGAGGCGCTGTCCGAGACCGCCAACAAGGTCGGCGCCACCGCGCTCGCCCTCGACGTCACCGCCGCCGACGCCGCCGAGAAGCTGGCCGCCTTCGCCACCGAGCGCTTCGGCGGCATCGACATCGTCGTCCACAACGCCGGCATCACCCGCGACAAGCTGCTCGCCAATATGGACGAGGGCCGCTGGAACTCGGTCATCAACGTGAACCTGGCCGCGCCGCACCGCATTACCGAGGGCCTGGTGGCCGCGGGCGCGCTCCGCACGGGTGGCCGCGTCATCGACGTGTCCTCCATCGCGGGCATCGCCGGCAACCGCGGCCAGACCAACTACGGCGCCTCCAAGGCCGGTGTCATCGGCATGGTGAACGCCGAGGCGCCGAAGCTGGCCGAGCAGGGCATCACCATCAACGCGGTGGCCCCCGGTTTCATCGAGACCGCCATGACCGCCGCCATCCCGCTGGCCACCCGCGAGGGCGGGCGCCTGCTGTCCTCGCTGCTGCAGGGCGGTCAGACCGTGGACGTCGCCGAGACCATCGCCTACTTCGCCTCTCCGGCGTCGAACGCGGTGTCCGGCAATATCGTTCGCGTCTGCGGCCAGGCCCTGATCGGAGCATGATGACGCAGACCATCAACCTCACCGAGGTGCCCAAGAACAGCGGCCTGTTCGTCAAGGCCGCCCTGGGCGCGCTGCCGGTGCCGGGTCTGTCGGCCCGCAAGCCCACCCTGCCGGACCGCACAGTCCGGCTCGAGGGCTTCAAGGTCGACCCGGACCATCTCGCCGCCTACTGCCGGGCCACCGGCCTGCGCTTCGGCGACGCCCTGCCGCTGACCTACCCGTTCGTGCTCAGCTTCCCGCTGGCCATGCAGCTGGTCGTCGCCCGCGACTTCCCGTTCGTGGCCGTGGGCGCGGTGCACGCGGAGAACGTCATCGAGCGCACCCGCGAGATCTCGGTGTCCGAGCCGCTGGACTTCGAGACCCACATCGAGAACCTGCGCGAGCACCCCAAGGGCCTGCTGGTGGACGCCGTCACCGAGGTCGGTGTCGGCCGGGAGCTGGTGTGGCGTCAGGTCACCACCTTCCTGCACCAGCAGCGCACCTCGCTGTCGGGCGGGCCCAAGCCAGAGCCCAAGCCGGACGAGGTGCCGCCCCCGCCGCTGCGCGCGCTGCGCGTCGATCAGAAGATGATCAACCGCTACGCGGGCGCCTCGGGCGACCACAACCCGATCCACACCTCGGCGCTGGGCGCCAAGGCATTCGGGTTCCAGAAGCCGATCGCGCACGGCATGTGGTCGGCCGCCACCGTGCTCGGCGTGCTGGAGGGCCGGATCCCCGACCATGCCACCTACGCGGTGAAGTTCGGCAAGCCGATCTTCCTGCCGGCCACGGTGAACCTGTACGCGGACCAGGTGTCCGGTGGGTGGGACTTGTCCTTGAAGCACCCGAAGAAGGGCTTCCCGCACCTGACCGCTACGCTGCGCTGAAACCTCGCCACGCGGGTAGGGTCGAAAACCCGCAGTGCGAGGGAGTGTCGAGCCTGACACCCGAAGATTCGGGCGCGCCCGTCATACGGCGGTCCGTCCGACGGGGGTGAAGAGCCGCACACTGTTTCGAATTCGGATGTCGCCACGCAGGGGTTTCTACATCCGGCCGAAACAGTGTGCGGCTCTTGTGTTTCCGGAGCGGATCAGGCGATGGCCGACCGCATCGGCGCATTACCGGCATCCACCACCAGCGCCAGCACGTCACCGAGCCGGTCGGGAGTCAGCCCGGAATCGGGGCCGGCCGCGATGTGCTGATCCGGCCGGACCAGCAGGGCCTCGCCGGCATCCAGCCCGGCATGCGTCGCGCAGTCGGCCGCGGGCAGGGCGTGCACGGCCAGGTCGATACCGGTGGCGCGCCGTGCCTGGGCGGCCGCCGTGCGCCACGCCCCGGCCGGACCGGCGACCAGCAGGGTGAAACCCGGGCCGCACAGGTCCAGGGTGGAGGGTGTCCACCAGCCGGCGTCGACGCACCAGTGCGGGAGGCGGGTTCCCGTCCGGCCCTTCGGAGTCACGACATGCGGGGCTGCGCCGGGCACGGTGAGGACGGCCGTCGAGGCGTACCGGTAGCGGGTCATCACCGTCGCCACATCCAGCCTGCGGGCCAGATCGTCGGCATTGGCAGGGGTTTCGATGCCGTAGCGGGTCCGGAAGTCGGTGCGCAGACGCGACTGCTCGACCGCCACTTCGGCGCGCGGGCGGCGCTCGGCCGCGTAGGAGTCCAGCAGGGCCGGACCGGCGTTCCCGTGCAGGGTGGCCGCCAGTTTCCAGATCAGATTGTGCGCGTCGGCGACGCCGGTGTTGCCGCCGTAGCCGCCCCAGGGCGCGTGGCGGTGCGCCGCATCGCCGACCAGGAAGATTCGATCGCGGCGGTACTCGTCGGCCACGAAAGTGCCGGTGTCCCAGGCGCTGCGGGCCAGGATCCGCACGTCGAGATCGGGTGCGCCGACCATGGCTCGAATGGCAGCGACGCAGCGGGTATCCGGCCAGTCGGCGGGCGACTCGGTGGCCGGGTCGTACTCGATGTGGAAGGACCATTCGTCGGTGTTGTTCTTGGACAACACGAGTCCGCGCACCACCGGGCCGGTGATCTCGCACTGGCTGAAGGCGCGGCCGCCGAGCAGACCGGTGAGGTCGGTGCGGGCGAACACATTCAGATAGTGGTGGGTCGGCGGCAGCTCCCGGCCGATGATGCCCAGCGCCCGGCGGATCGGACTCCCCGCACCGTCCGCCGCGATCAGGTAATCGGCACGCAGCGGCGACCGCGCACCCGAGTCGTCTCGCAGCAGCGCGCTGACGCCCGTCCCATCCTGCTCGAATTCCACCAGCTCCCTGCCGAATCGAAGGTCGCCGCCGCGCTCCCGGGCGGCCTGCGCGAGCACCGGTTCGAGCTGCACCTGCGGCAGGAACACGAACTGCGACGGACTCGGATCCGCGGCCGCCATGGCCGCACCCAGCCCCGACAGATCCAGCGACTCCGCGGTCCGCACCGACTCGCCGGTCCACGCGCCGCCGAACTTCCCCGCCCGCAACGCGCTCGCGGCCGCCTCCAGGATCTGCGCCTCGACCCCGGCCTGCCGGTACATCTCACCCGTGCGGGTGTGCAGCCCCCGCGAACGCGGCAGCGGCGAGGCGTTCGCCCGCCGCTCCACCAGAACGTAAGGGACGCCGTGGTATTCGAGGAACAATGCGGCGGACAACCCGACCAGACCGCCGCCGACCACCAGGACCGGAACATGTGCCGTTGTCATGCCCCCAGCCTGGGCACGACCGCTTGCACGCCCCTTGCACAGCGATCACACGACGCCGCCCGCGCCGCCGGTCCGGTCTCGGCTCGCGGCGTTCAGCAGCTGCAGTCACAGTCGCAGTCGCAGCAGTCACAGTCACAGCAGTCGCAGTCGCAGCAATCGCAATCACACCCGCCGCAGTTGCAGTTGCTACAGCAATCGCAGCCGTCGCAGTCGCAGTGATCGATCCACGGCGCCTTGCGATCCCCGCTGCACGGGCCGGTGTGCCACTTGAAACACGCGTACCCGGTGCAGTACTGGGTGCCGATGATCCCCAGCCCCTCGAGCAGGCTCGGCCGCTGCGTCGACGGTCCCCCCGGCCCGGGCGGAACCAGCCCCGGCTGCGGCGTGAACGGCGCGCCGGGCTGCCCGCCGCGCGGTGCCGCCTCGGACACCGTCGCGGAGTGCGTGCGACAGGCGCGGGTGGTGCAGGTGTGCGCGATGCCCGCGGCCCGGCCGAGTTTGCGGACCACGCCGCCCAGCGGGTCGAGCAGGATCCAGCGGACCGTGGCGGCGCGGTCCAGGGCGACGCGGGCGAGGGCCGCGCGCAGGAGTGAATGCGATTCGGCGACAAGGGCGTGCGCCCGTTCCGGGGTGGTGCCGGTGGCAGAGAGCGGGTTGAAGTGGCCCTGGGCGTTGTCCGCGTCGAGGTCTTCGAGGGCGTCGGCCAGGTGCGCGATCCGGCCGAAATGCCATCCCGCCTCACGCAGGGCGTCGGAGTTCTCGGGACGGTTCGCGAGAATCGCGGTGTGCGCGAACAATTCCGCCGCGCAGAGCTGGGTGGGCGCGGTCAGCTCGGCGAGGGTGCTCTCGGGCGAATTCTCCAGCCGCAGCTGGGATTCGATCGCGGCGATCAGCGGTTCGACGTCGAGGCCGAGGGGTTCGGCGGCGGCGCGTGCCCGGGTGTGCCACCGGGTGGAGACGCGGGTGAGCGGGCGGCGCGCCAGACGGTGGGCATCGCCGTCGTCGACATGGTCGCGAATCTTGGCCGCGCCCAGCAGCAGTGACGCGGTCGCGGCGAGCCGCACGCCGGGCGCGCCGGCGGCGACCACCTCGGCGCGGCGCATGCCGCGCAACGGGCAGGGACCCGCGCCGGTGCGAGCGGACGGCTCGGATTGCTGCGCCTCGGTGAGTACTTCGAGGACGATGGCGTCGGTATTGGTCGCCGCGCGCGCGAGCTGGCCATGGCCGTCACGCAAACCCAGGCAGAGACCGCACAGGTGGGTCTGCCAGGCCGACGGGTCGATACCGTGCCGCACCGCACGGTGCGCACACGGCTTCAGCAAGCCGAACAACGACGATCCCCATCCCCGGCCGAAACGGCCGTCCTGCAACACGATCGCAGCGAACTGTGGCAGGCGAGGGGCGTGACGGCAAGTCGGCCGGACGACGCACGGCCCGGGCGCGGGTCAGACCGGTTCGGTCTTCTTCTTGCTGCCGGACAGACCGCGCCAGGCCAGATCGTCGAGCAGGTTCACGGCCTCGGCCATATCGATCTGCCCGCTGGCGACCCGGTCGGCAATGGCCTCGCCCGCGCCGATCACGGCCACCGACACCACCTCGAAATTGGTGCCAGGTTCGGCGTATTTGGCGCTGGATTCGAGCAGCTTGGCGGTGAGTTCGATGACCCGGTCGCGGCTGTTGGCGATCTCGGAGGCGAAGGGCTGCTGGCCCAGCGCCTGCCGGTAGAGGACCTGCCAGGACAGCCGGTTCTGGTCCACGTAGGACAGGAAGGCCTCCAGGCCCGCGCGCAGCTGCTCGTGCGGGGTGAGCTTGGGGTTGCCCGCGACCGCGACCGCCTCGATGAACCGCATGCTCTCGCGGTGGATGCAGGCGCGGAAGAGCTCGTCCTTCGACCCGTAGTAGAGGTACAGCATCGGCTTGGAGATCTTCGCCTCGGCGGCGATGGCGTCCATGGAGGTGTCGTGGTACCCCTTGCGCGAGAAGACCTCCACGGCGGCGTCGAGCATCTGCTGCTCGCGCACCGCGCGAGGAAGCCGTTTCGTTCCGCCTGCCATTCACTCTCCTAAAACCGGACAGTCGACGCTCTCGACGAGCGTCGAAGTCCTTATCTTACTCCATGGTAAGTTCCACGAGCGTGAATTGCCGGACCTTCGCCAATGCCGCGCTCGACAGCGCTTTCGCGCCGCGGCGGGCCGATCCGCGAGATGTTCTCGAAACCGGAAGTTTGCTCAGCAGTGCGGCGCGGAGCCCTTGAACTTTGCCATGCGAAGCACCGAGGCATCCACCTGGGCTCCCGGTAAGCGGCCGCCGTTGACCGCGTCGACGAGCCGGTCGAGCACCTTCGGCACCGCGTCCGTGGTGATCCACAGCGCATTGTCGGCGCCCGAGACCAGGGCGGCCTCCACCGCGTCCTCGATGCTCATGCGATTGCTGATGGCCGCCATGCCGCCCAGATCGTCGGTGAAGATGACACCGTCGAAGGGTGCTGCGCCGTAGCCGGTGCCCTGCCGCAGCAGCGCCATGGCCTGCGGGCTGATGCTGGCCGGCACATTCGGGGTGGTGAGCCCGGGCACATCCAGGTGGCCGACCATGACCGCCGCGCCCGAATCCACCAGCTGCCGGAACGGCACCAGGTCCTTGTTCTGCAGCTGATCCAGCGGCGGGGTCTGCACCGCGCCGGTGTGCGAGTCGCCCGAGCCCGAACCGTGGCCCGGGAAGTGCTTCATGACGCTGCCCACCCCGGCGTCCTTGAAGGCCCGGATGAACGCGCCCGCGTACTGCACCACCACGTCCGGGTCGTCGGAGAAGGAGCGGTCGCCGATCACCGAATCGTCGGGCTGGCTGCTGACATCGACGTCGGGCGCGAAGTCCACGGTCACGCCCAGCGCCTTGAGCTTCTGCGCCCGGTCCAGGCTGAAGGTGTAGAACTCGTCCGGGCTCATGGTCTGTGCGACCACTCGGGACGAGGGCGCGGCCCCGATCAGATCCTTGGCGCGCGAGACCCGCCCGCCCTCCTCGTCGATGGTCACCATCAGCGGTGTCCGCGAGGCCTTCTGGACCGCGTCCACCTGATGCTGGGCCAGCATGGCCTTGTCGGTCCAGCTGCCGACGAAGATGCCGCCGATCTGCTCGGTCCGCACCACGTTCTCGGCATCGGCCTCGCCGGTGACGCCGACGGTGAGCAGCTGCGCCAGCTTCTGCCGCAGCGTGAACTGCGACAGATAGCCGGCCGCGCAGTCCTGCTGCGCGGGAACCGTGGTCGGCGGTGCGATGGTGGTGGTGCTGCTCGGGGATCCGCTGCTGGTCTGCGCGGATTGGGTGGACGAGTTGTCTCCGCTGGAACAGCCGGACAACACGAGTGCGGTTACCGCGACGACGATTCCCGGTAGAAGGCGCATGCCCCGACGGTAGCTCGTCCGCCTCCCCGCGACCTTGGCGGCCCGCCGACGGACGTTGCCGGTTTCGCACCCGTGCCGGCGATCGGGTGCCGAACCGATTCCGGGTGTACCCGGCGAGTTACCCGAAGTTGCGAGATCAGTTGTCGCCCTTCGTATCCCAGTCATGATTTCGGCAATTCGTGATGCCCGCCGAAGGCTTGGCGCATGGCCGAAAGAACCTTGTCGGCGTAGAGCCCCTCGCCGCGGGAGGAAAAGCGCTGGAACAGCGCCGCGGACAGGACGGGGGCGGGCACACCCTCGTCGATGGCGGCATCGAGGGTCCAGCGACCCTCGCCCGAATCGGAGACGCGGCCTCCGAAGGAATCGAGGTTCGGGTCGGCGTAGAGCTCGGCGGCGGTGAGATCGAGCAGCCAGGAGGCGACCACAGAACCGCGCCGCCACACCTCGGTGACCTCGGGCACGTCGATGTCGTAGCGGTAGTACTCGGGATTTTCGAGCGGGGTGATCTCCGCGGAGTGCTCGCCGTCCTGGTGCTCGCCGACATCGGCCCGGTGGAGGATGTTGAGGCCCTCCGCGTACGCGGCCATCGCGCCGTACTCGATCCCGTTGTGCACCATCTTCACGAAGTGCCCCGCACCCGCGGGACCGCAGTGCAGATAGCCCTGTTCGGCGGTGGAGGGTGTGCCGGTGCGGCCGGGGGTGCGCGGCGCGGCGTCCACGCCGGGCGCGATCGACCGCAGCAGCGGGTCCAGGTGGGCGACGGTGTCGTTCTCGCCGCCGATCATCAGGCAGAAGCCGCGCTCGAGCCCGAATACGCCGCCCGAGGTGCCGATGTCCACGTAGTGGATGCCCCTGGGTCGCAGGGCCTTCGCCCGCGCGATGTCCTCGTGGTAGCGGCTGTTGCCCCCGTCGATGATGATGTCGCCGGGTTCCAGCAGCCCGGCCAGCGTGTCGATGACCGCGCCGGTGGCGCCCGCGGGGATCATGACCCACACCACGCGCGGGGCGGTGAGCATGGCCACGAACTTGGGGAGTTCGGTGCTGCCCCGGAAGCTGTCGCCGAGTTCGGCGGAGAGTTCCTCGATGTGCTCCGGGTGGCGTTCGTAGCCGACGGCCGTATGCCCGTCCCGCACGATCCGGCGCACGATATTCGCGCCCATCCGGCCGAGTCCGATCATTCCGAGCTCCATGAGTGGTCTCCTCGCGTCGTACGGTTCCGATCCGTCCCGATTGTCCCAGCGGTGGGTTGCGAAGTTTTTTCCATTCGGGCGGAACGGGTGTGTAACGCCCTGGAATGGGTGTCGATAGAAGGGATGGCTCCGTGCTGTTGCCAGACCCCCGACCCGGCAACCGCACGGAGCTCTATTTTTGCCCCCAGTTATCGTTGCAGAAGATTTGCTGACGGCTGGGGAAGATGGTTGTGAGCTGTGGAAGTCCTGGCGTTCGCCAACTTCTGGACCCGAAAATGCCCGCCGCGCTGAGATCGCCGCCGGTGTGCTGCTGGCCGTGGCAGGGGGCCGATGCCTCATGAAGCGAGCACCCGCGAGGGCCATGCCCGGGAAGTTCGGGGCAACCGTTCGGCATCGGTTGTGGATAGCGTTCTGAGGCAATCATTCTTCAGTACGACAGACGGGTACCCCATGGACTGGCTGGCTCACTTCATCCTCGGCTTCATCAGCACCATCTCCGCCTCCGCCTCGGGTGAGCACTGGTAGGCCGCCTGCGAACAAACGCCAAAAGCGATGCGGCCCGGAAGATTCCGGGCCGCATCGCTTGGTACTGGGGGTTCGGGGGCGGAGCCCCCGGGACCCGGCGTCAGAAGGCCGCTTCGTCCAGCTCCATGATGTCGTTGTCCAGGTTGGACAGGACGGTGCGGATCGAGGTCAGCTCCGGCAGCACATTGCGGGCGAAGAACTGCGCGGTGGCGATCTTGCCCTGGTAGAACGGCTCGTTCGAGCCGTTGTCGAGGGCGTTGATGGCGACCTCGGCCTGGGCCAGCAGCAGCCAGCCGATGATCAGGTCGCCGACGGCCAGCAGGAAGCGGACCGAGCCCAGGCCGACCTTGTAGAGCTCCTTCGGGTCCTGCTGGGCGCCCATCAGGTGCCCGGTCAGGGTGGCGGCCATGCCCTGCACGTCCTCGAGGGCGGTGGCCAGCAGCTTGCGCTCGGCCTTCAGGCGGCCGTTGCCACCCTCGCGCTCGATGAACTGCTGCACCTGGCCGGCCACGTGGGCCAGCGCCACACCGCGGTCGCGGGCGATCTTGCGGAAGAAGAAGTCCTGCGCCTGGATGGCGGTGGTGCCCTCGTACAGCGAGTCGATCTTGGCGTCGCGGATGTACTGCTCGATCGGGTAGTCCTGCAGGAAGCCGGAGCCACCGAAGGTCTGCAGCGAGTCGGTCAGGTACTGGTAGGCCCGCTCGGAACCGACACCCTTGACGATCGGCAGCAGCAGGTCGTTGACGCGGAACGCGGTGTCCTTGTCGGCACCCGAGACCAGCTCGGCGATGTCGGCGTTCTGGTGCGCGGCGGTGTACAGGTATACGGCGCGCAGGCCCTCGGCGTACGCCTTCTGCATGGCCAGCGAACGACGCACGTCCGGGTGGTGGGTGATGGTGACGCGCGGGGCGCTCTTGTCGGTCATCTGGGTCAGGTCGGCGCCCTGCACGCGAGTCTTGGCGTACTCGAGCGCGTTCAGGTAACCGGTCGACAGGGTGGCGATGGCCTTGGTGCCCACCATCATTCGCGCGTTCTCGATGACGTCGAACATCTGCGCGATGCCGTTGTGGACCTCGCCCACCAGCCAGCCCTTGGCCGGAACGCCGTGGCCGCCGAAGGTGACCTCACAGGTGGCCGAGACCTTGATGCCCATCTTGTGCTCGACATTGGTGACGAACACGCCGTTGCGCTCACCCATGGTGTCGGTGTCGAAGTCGAAGTGGAACTTCGGCACGTAGAACAGCGACAGGCCCTTGGTGCCCGGGCCGGCGCCCTCGGGGCGGGCCAGCACCAGGTGCATGATGTTCTCGAACAGGTCGTCGGAGTCGCCCGAGGTGATGAAGCGCTTGACGCCCTCGATGTGCCAGGAGCCGTCCTCCTGCTGGATCGCCTTGGTGCGGCCGGCGCCGACGTCGGAGCCCGCGTCGGGCTCGGTCAGCACCATGGTGGCGCCCCAGTTGCGGTCGGCGATCTTCTGAGCCCACTTCTTCTGCTCATCTGTGCCGTTGTTGTAGAAGACCTGCGCGAAACCCGCACCGGCGGCGTACATCTGGGCCGGCGGGTTGGCGCCGAGGACCATCTCGCCCAGGGCCCAGCCGACGACGGACGGGGCGCCGAGGCCACCGAGCTCCTCGCGGACCGGAACCTTGGACCAGCCGCCGTCCTCGAGGGCGCGGTAGGACTTCTTGAAGGAGTCGGGGAGGGTGACCGTGTGGGTCTCCGGGTCGAAGGTCGGCGGGTTGCGGTCGCCGTCGACGAACGAATCCGCCAGCGGGCCCTCGGCCAGACGACGGACCTCGTTCAGCATCTCCTTGACGGTGTCGGCGTCGAGGTCGCCGTAGGCGCCCGCGTCGAGCAGCTTCTGGATGCCGAGGAACTCGAAGAGGTTGAACTCGAGGTCGCGAACGTTGCTCTTGTAGTGACCCATGGTCGTACTCACTCTCCATTGAGATGGGTGCGGTTCGGTGTGTGCCGTTCCCGCCCGTTAGGTCTCCACCGGGTAGACACCGTAAAGCAGCGCTACTGGCGGGTAACTTATGCGTCATGTTACCGACCGGTAAGAGGTGCGCCAAGGTCATCACGGCCGAATGTGACTGAAAGCACGCGAGTTGCCGGGACCCGGGGTTGCAGGGCTGGTCGATCGAGGTCCGGTGGCGGCGGTGTGGTCCGCCGGTGTGCCGCGCGAACGCGCTCCGCGTGGCTGATTACGGTGCCTACATGCGCATCGAGACGAGTGCCGGACCGGCGGAGGTGGAGATCGAGCGGCGCGGGCGGGCGAAGCCGCGGTTCCTGCTCGTGCTCACCCATGGCGCCGGCGGCGGCGTCGATGCGAAAGACATACTGGCCCTGCGGGATTCGGCGGTGGGAATGGGCGGCGCGGTGGCGCTGGTGACCCAGCCGTACCGGGTGGCGGGGCGGCGCGCGCCGGGCAAGGCCGACGTGCAGGACGCGGCGTGGCTGGAAATCATTGCGGCGCTGCGGAAGAAGGTCCGCGGGGTGCCGCTGGTCCAGGGTGGGCGCAGCAATGGCGCGCGGGTGGCGTGCCGGACCGCGCGGGCGGCCGGGGCGCGGGGCGTGGTCGCGCTCTCGTTCCCCCTGCATCCGCCGGGCAAGCCCGAGAAGTCGCGGCGCGAGGAGCTGCTCGCTCCCGGCGATATCGAGGTCGTCGTGGTCAACGGCGCCCGCGACCCGTTCGGTATCCCGGAGGCCGCCGACGCGACCGAGGTGCATGTCGTTGCGGGACAGGCACATTCGTATCGGGCGGGATTCGAGGAGATCGTCGCCGTGCTCATGCCGTGGCTGGAGCGCTGGTCCGCGAGCTGAACGCCACGTCGGTCCGCGCCCGGCTCACCGGAACGGCTGTCCGCAACTAGCGCGGGGTGCCGTCGGAAGAGTCGAGCGCCGGCGGTTGCGGGGCTTCGAGGGCGAGGGGCTCGTCCCGGAGTTCCGGTGCGAGCCTGGTCGCCACCACCAGGGCGTCGATGGCGTCGCGGTCCTCGGTGGGGCGGTGCACGCGGTCGGCGATGCGGATGCGGATGTCGGGCTCGGCGGGGGAGAGGTCGGCGAGGATGTCGGCCGGGGTGAAGGTCCGGGCCGGATCCTGTTCGCCACCATAGCCTTCCGCCAGGTTCAGGGTGTCATTGCCGATCACCAGCAGGGTGCCCTCGGGGGAGAGCATCTCGGTCGCGTGCAGCAGCAGGGCGCGGCGGTCCGCGGCGGGCAGGTGCAGGAAGGCGACCAGGATGAGCTCGTAGGGTCCGGTGATGCCGGCGGCGTCCAGCTGCATGACATTCGCGTGGATCCAGTGGATGCGCCCGCGCACCGAGCGCGACAGCCGCGAGGCGACGGTCCGGCCCTTGTCGATGCCGGTCTGGGAGAAGTCGACGGCGTCCACGCGCCAGCCGTGGGTGGCCAGCCACAGTGCGTTCCGGCCCTCACCGCACCCCAGGTCCAGCACCCGCGGCAGCTCCGGCCGCGGCTCATCGATCCCGCCGACCGGCGCCCGCCGCTCCAGCCCGAAGACCTGTTCGACCACCGTGGCATTCGGAGGCGCGCCCCACACCAATTCGGTACTGGCGTAGTGCTCGTCCCATTCGGCGGCATCCATGGGGACGAGTCTATGAGCTGTGTGCCGAGACGAGTTCGGCCGCGAACGCGGAGGCGTTCGCGGCCGAGTGTCTCAACGGGATTCCCGAGTATCGGGTTTTCTACAGTGTGGTGTGCATCAGCAGCACGTTGTACTGGCTGTGGACCGTGGTGAGGAAGTACAGGTCACGCCCGGTCTGGTACGGGAAGATGTACGGCGCGTACGCCGTCGGCAGTTCCCGCGTGTCGATGAGCACCGACGGTGGGCTCCACGGTCCCTCGGGGCTCGGCGAGGTGTACATGACCACCGAGTTCCACGGATCCGTGGTGAGCATGACGTACTGGCCCAGGTAGTCGTTCCACTGCACCGACATCTCCGCCATGCCGCCGCCGATCACCGGCTGCGCCGCATTGACGTCCTTCTGCCACTTGCCGCCGTCCCAATACTCGTACGCGTCCATATCGGTGACCGCCGCCTCGGGGACGCGGGCGACGTATGCCGGGTGGTTGCGGCCGGATGCGGTGCCGAACTCGTAGAGGAACCCGTCACGCTTGACGAAGGCGTTCATCTGGAAGTTCGCGTTGCCGCCGTCGTCGGGGCGGCGGGTGGCGGGCAGCTCCACCCAGTTCTCGCCGTTGTCGCCGGACACCGCGAGGCTGGAGTAGTTGGTGGTCCACTCGCCCACGTCGTCCCAGCTCTTCACCGACATCAGGCTCATGATCTGGGTGCCGCCGACCGAGATGCCCGCGGTGGGGATGCGGCTGATCTCGATGAACGGGATCTTCGGGCTGGGGATCAGATCCCGCGCCTGGCCGAAGATGTCGCGCACCACCGAGTCGAAGTAGATGCCGTTCGCGGGGTCCTGGGTGTGCGAGCGCAGCAGGATGTTCGAACGCCACGCCCAGGTGCTACCGACCAGCAGGTTCGGCAGGCCCAGGCCGGCGGTGTCACCGAATGCGGTGAGCATCTCGCCGTTTCCGTCGTCCCACATGATGCCCAGGTCGGTCCCGAGCACGTTGTAGCTCTGGGTGTTGTTGGGGCTGGCCATTCCGGTGACCTGGAAGACCGCCTTGGTGCGGCCCGGCAGCTGCGGCAAACCGTTCGAGCCGTTCAGCACCGGAATCGGGTTGATTGCATTCGGATTGGCTGCAGCCGGCATGGTCACGGTAAGGAGCAAGGCCGTGGCACCTGCTATCGCGGAAAGCAGCAGCGGGGCGGTCTTGGTCAATGCGGTGCTTCCTCCGGGTCTCGCCGAATAATGTGCGGACCACACGGTATGTGACGGGCCGCACAATGCGTTCGACTCGTTGACAAAGTGTGAAAATGCTAACAGCGATACCCGAATTCGGGGGCTTGCAAACCGGGATATTTGCCGTGAATTGGCTTACTTTTTATTCCTACCACGGTCGAGCGCCTGCTTCAGGATCAGCGGCAGCTGGGTGGCGCGTTCCACGGCCAGGGTCCGGCGCACCGACGCGTGCCAGGAGCGGTCGAACAGCTTCTTGGCGCTCGCCACGGCCTGCGGGGAGCGGGCGGCGATGCGGTCGGCCAGTTTCTCGGCGGCCGCGCGCGGGTCGGCGGTGACCTCGGTGACCAGGCCGATGCGCTCGGCGTAGGCGGCGTTTACCGGGTCGGCGGTCATGGTGAGCAGCAGCGCCTGATCGAGGCCGATGAGCCGGGACAGGGTGGCCGCGCCGGTCATGTCCGGGATCAGCCCGTGCTTGGCCTCCATGACCGCGAACTCCGAATCCGGTGTGACGAACCGGAAATCGGCGGCCAGCGCGATCTGCAGTCCGCCGCCGTAGCAGCGCCCGTGCACCACGGCGATCACCGGCTGCGGCAGTCGCCGCCAGGCCCAGCAGGCCTCCTGGAAGGTATTGGTGCCGCGCCACGGCAGCGGGACGAAGTTGCGCACCACGTCCAGCGGGTTGCCCATGGCCTTGGCGATATCCAGGCCGGAGCTGAAGCTGGGTCCGTTGCCGGAGAGGATGACGGCGCGAATGTCGGAGCGCTTGCCGATGATCCCGGCGACCCGGACCAGCTCGTTCAGCATGTCGATGGTCAGGCCGTTGTGCTTGTCCGGCCGGTCCAGGGCCACGTACGCCCGGTCGCCGTCGAAGGTGAGGGAAACGTTGTGGCTCACGGTCTTTCCTTATCCGAGCTGGTCCAGGAGCAGGCGCGCGCAGCCGGCCGGATCATCGAAGAAGGGCGTATGGCCGCTGCCGTGCAGGGTGACGTGCCGCGCGCCGGGCAGTTCCGCGCGGGCGCGCCGGGACTGCGTGGCGTACGTGAGCAGAATGTCACGGTTGCCCCAGGCGATGGTGATCGGGATGTCGCCGAAGGCGGTGCGGTCGGGGAGCCGGAAATCGGTGAAGGAGGCCAGCGCGGCATCGAAGCCCGCCGCGCCGAGCAGGCCCTCGACGGTGTCCACGGCCACCCGGGCGTCGATCGCCCAGGGCTTGCCGAACACCAGACCGAGGAAGGCGGAACGGCCGACGATGTTTCCGAGCACCGCGGGCACGGCCGGATGCAGCACCCTGGAGAGCTGTTTGGCGCGGCCCAGCGCCTGCTGGCACCAGACGCGGCCCGCGGTGTCCCAGAACGCGATGGGGGAGTAGGCGGTGACCGAGCGCGCCAGGCCCCGCGCGGCCAGATCCAGCACGATGCCGCCGCCCATGGAATTGCCTGCCAGATGCGGATTCTCGATGCCCTCGGCGGCGAGGAAATCGACCAGGGCATCGGTGAGGGTGGAGACGGTGGTGTGCTCGAGCGGTGCGCTGTCGCCGAATCCGGGCAGGTCGACCGCGATCACGTCGAAGGATTCGGCCAGGGCGCCGATGATCGGCTCCCATACCTGCCAGCGGCTGCCGACGCCGTGCACGAGCACCAGGGGGTCGCCGCTGCCGGTCCGGTAATGGTTCAACTTCGTCATGCGCGACTCTCCCCTGTCCTGATCCCTGCGAGTCTCACCCTACAGTCGTTGACGTGTCGCCAACAGGCGGGAGAATTCCGCTCCGGCGGTACGATAAAAGGTATGGCAACCCGGAAAGTGACACTGTCGCTGGACGAGGCGGCCTGGTCCTATGCACAGGATGCCGCCGCCCGCGCGGGCATGTCGCCGTCGGCGTGGATTTCCCGCGCCGCGCGCCGCGAAGCCGTGCGGCTGGGGTGCGGCCCGGTGCCGGACCCGGTCGAACTCGCCGCGGCCGACGAGGCGGAAAAGCTCGCCGCCGAAAAGGAGCTGCGTGCGCAGGGGTGAACTCTGGGTCTACCACCCGCACGGCACCACCCGAACCCGCACCATCATCCTCATCTCGAGCGACGGCATCAACGAGTCGCCGCGCCCCTGGCTGATCGCCGCCGAGGTCGAGGCCGGGGATCCCCGCGACATTCTGGCCGTGCCCATTCCCGGTCACGGCTGGGTCCATGCCGGCAATCTGGGCCGTATCTATCGTGGCTGGTTGGACCGTCGCATCGCCGAAGTCGACACCGAAACGGCCGAGCGAATCGACACAGCGCTGCGCGCCGCCATGGATCTGTGAGAGGGTGCCTGCGGCAGTTCTCCCGTCGATCCTCGAGAGTAGAGGCACCAGTGCGCATTTCCTTGTTGGCCGCCGCGCTCGTCGCGCTTCCCCTGCTGGCCGCGTGCGGCGGCAGCGGCGACAAGCCCGCCGATGTCACCCAGGCTGATGTGTCCAAATCGCTGCAGGCCGGTGGTCTCGAAGCCAAGTTCGCCGACTGCGCCGCGAAAGTCTTCGTGGACCAGGGTATTTCGCAGGACGGACTGCGTCGCATGATCAAGAACGACGCCAAGTCCGGCAATGTGACGGACATGGAGTCGGCCGGCATGAGCAAGGACGACACGGACAAGGCACAGGCCGCGGCCACCAAGATCGTCACCGCCTGCATGCAGGCGGCGCAGTAGCGCCGGGTCACCGCGGTAGCGCGATCGCCAGCGGCCCTGGCGGCCCGCGGTTTTCGATCTCCGCTTGTTAACTCCCGGGTGCCGGTGTGCAATCTCAGAATCGACCGGGATCGACCCGGTGTCCGGGAGGGATCACAAATGCGGAAATACGTCGTCGTGGTGGCGCTGCTGGCGCTGCCGCTGCTGTCCGCGTGCAGCAATGACCAGCAATCGGCCAACCCCGTCACCACGACCGCGCCCGCGGCGACGGCCACCTCGGCGGCCGCGACCAGCGTGTCCGGGGCGCCCACCACCTCGGCGGCGGCGACCACCGGCCCGGGCGGCAGCGCGCTGACCGCCGCGCAGATCTCGAAAGCCTTGCAGGACAAGGGCAAACTCGGTCAGCAGACCGCGGACTGCGTCGCCGATATCTACCTTCAGGAAGGCCTGTCCGACAGCGGCATCCAGAAGATCATCGACAGCGCCAACGGCACCAACCCGGCCAAGGTCAGCCTCGGGACCGAGGATCTGATCAAGGCGGGCAAGGCCACCAAGCGAATCGCCACGGAGTGCGTCAAGTAGTGCGGTGACATGCGGGAAGTCCCGCTGTGACAATGCGGAAAGGCCCCGTCCGATGGACGGGGCCTTTCACGTGGAGCCGGTGACGGGAATCGAACCCGCAATTCGACCTTGGGAAGGTAGCGTGTTGCCACTACACCACACCGGCGCGGTCCTGCTTGCGCACGCGACTCTATCAGACCACTTCTCGCCCGGTGCAACTTCTCGGATCTACTCGCAGGTCGCGGGCGGGGTGAGCGCGGGTGTGTCCGGTCCCGGGGTTCCCCGTGTCGTGGACGACGCGCCGAAGATCGCGGAGCTCTTTCGCAGAAGCAGCTGGTTACGCCTACGGGGGGTCGTAGACTCGCCCGCAGGGTCGAAAACCCGTCCACCACAGGAAGTTTGGATGCGCTGAACGTTAGCTGAAGCGTGCGCTCGGTGCTCCTGCTCGGCGGTCGAGGAGGACGTATGACCGCGGTGCCCGCTCGTGAAGTTCCCGAGCTCGAACCCGTGCGGCCATTTCCACGGCGGATGGGACCCCGGGGGTCGTATCTGTGGAAGGCCATCACCACCACCGATCCCAAAATGCTCGGGAACATGTACCTGTTCACGGCCATGGCGTTCTTCCTGGTCGGCGGCCTGATGGCGCTGCTGATGCGGGCGGAGCTGGCACGGCCGGGCATGCAGTTCCTGACGCCGGAACAGTTCAACCAGCTGTTCACCATGCACGGCACCATCATGCTGCTGTTCTATGCGACGCCCATCGTCTTCGGATTCGCCAATGCGGTGCTGCCGCTCCAGATCGGCGCGCCGGATGTCGCCTTCCCGCGGCTGAACGCGCTCAGCTACTGGCTCTACCTGTTCGGGGCCACCATGGCGACCGCCGGATTCGTCACGCCGGGCGGCGCCGCGGACTTCGGCTGGACCGCCTACACCCCGCTCAGCCTGGCCGAACACGCACCGGGCGTGGGCGCGGACCTGTGGATCATGGGCGTCGCGGTGTCCGGCGTCGGCACCATCCTGGGCGGGGTCAATATGATCACCACGGTCATCTGCCTGCGCTGTCCCGGCATGACCATGTGGCGCATGCCCATCTTCACCTGGAACATCCTGGTCACGAGTGTGCTTGTGCTGCTGGCGTTTCCGATTCTCACCGCAGCGCTCATGGGCCTGGAGGTGGACCGGCACCTGGGCGGGCACATCTACGACTCGTCCAATGGCGGGGTCATCCTGTACCAGCATCTGTTCTGGTTCTTCGGGCATCCCGAGGTCTATATCGTGGCGCTGCCGTTCTTCGGCATCGTGACCGAGATCTTCCCGGTGTTCAGCCGCAAACCGCTGTTCGGCTACACCACGCTGGTGTACGCGACGCTGGCCATCGGCGCGCTGTCCATCGCGGTGTGGGCGCACCACATGTACGCGACGGGATCGGTGCTGCTGCCGTTCTTCTCGTTCATGACCTTTCTCATCGCGGTGCCGACGGGAGTGAAGTTCTTCAACTGGGTCGGCACCATGTGGCGCGGGCAGCTGACCTTCGAGACACCCATGCTGTTCTCGGTGGGCTTCCTGGTGACATTCCTGTTCGGCGGGCTCTCGGGCGTCATCCTGGCCTCGCCGCCGCTGGACTTCCACGTCTCCGACACGTATTTCGTTGTGGCGCATTTCCATTACGTGCTGTTCGGCACCATCGTGTTCGCCACCTTCGCCGGTATCTACTTCTGGTTCCCCAAGATGACCGGGCGGCTGCTGGACGAACGGCTCGGGAAACTGCATTTCTGGACCACGTTCCTGGGTTTCCACACCACGTTCCTGGTGCAGCACTGGCTGGGTAACCAGGGCATGCCGCGCCGCTACGCGGATTACCTGCCGAGCGACGGATTCGCCACGCTCAATACCATTTCCACCATCGGCTCGTTCATTCTCGGATTCTCGATGGTCACGTTCGTGTGGAATGTCTTCAAGAGCTACCGCTACGGCGAAGTGGTGACCGTCGACGACCCGTGGGGTTACGGCAATTCCCTGGAATGGGCCACCACCTGCCCGCCGCCCCGGCACAACTTCTACGAACTGCCGCGCATCCGCTCCGAGCGCCCGGCATTCGAACTGCATTACCCGCACATGGTCCCCCGCATGCGCGCCGAGGCCCACGCCACCTGGGGACTGCGTAAACCGAAACAGGTGATCGAGGTCTCCACGCCGGAAAACCCGCCGGTAGAGCACTGAAAGTTCGCGGCCCTTCTCGTTCTGGACCGAGCGGAGCGACGGAGCGAAGCGGAGGAGCGGAGGGAGGGAAGAACGAGACCTTGGGGGCCGCGAACCGCCCGGAGCGAAGCGGAGGGCAAAATGGCACAGTGCTGCTTAGTGATCGCGACATCCGCAAGGAAATCGCCAATGGACGTCTCGGGGTCGAGCCGTTCGACGAGAAGCTGGTGCAGCCGTCGAGTATCGATGTGCGGCTGGACAGTCTCTTCCGGGTGTTCAACAACACCCGCTACACGCATATCGATCCGGCGCAGCGGCAGGACGAGCTGACCACCCTGGTGGAACCCGCCGCGGGGGAGCCGTTCGTGCTGCATCCCGGCGAATTCGTGCTCGGCTCCACGCTCGAGGTGTGTTCGCTGCCCGACGATCTGGCCGGCCGGCTGGAGGGCAAGTCCAGTCTGGGGCGTCTGGGCCTGCTGACGCACTCCACCGCGGGCTTCATCGACCCCGGATTCAGCGGGCACATCACGCTGGAACTGTCGAATGTGGCGAACCTGCCGATCACCCTGTGGCCCGGCATGAAAATCGGGCAGCTGTGTCTTATCCGGCTCACCAGTCCGGCCGAGCACCCGTACGGCAGTGCCGCGGCCGGCTCGAAATATCAGGGTCAGCGGGGGCCGACACCGTCGCGGGCCTATCTGAATTTTCCCGTGTCCAAGTGAGTTGCATTACGGGGTAGCGGTTTCGACCCGGCGCTCGGCGTAATTCGGCCGCTGCCTGGAGAGTTGACCGTCGTCAGTGGCGCTAATACGCCGTCCGATGGGCGGGTACAGCGGGTGTACGGATGGCCCGGTACGTCGTAAGGTGGCGACGGTAGGTGTGTGCGACGAGATGGGCAGCGATGAGTTCGGTTCTGGGAGTTTCGGTGGGGGCGGGTGCGGTTCGCGTCGCACGTCCGTTCACCGGCGATTCCGCCGAACAGGCCGCACGCAATTTGGGCGCGCCCCCGCAGCAGCGATACGCCCGGGCCCGCAGCGGATTCGACGGCCCGCCGGACGCATTCGACGTGCAGGCGGTGCCGGTCGGTGAACGCCGGGTCGACGAGCTGGTCGCCGATGCCGTCGGGGCGGTGCTCGCCGCGGATTCGCGGATCAGCGCCACCGCCATCGCCTACCGGGACGAGAATCACGCGCGGGCCATCCGGGCCGAGCTGGCGCGGCGGCAGTTCACCAATTACGAGCTGGTGCCCGACGTGGTGGCGGCGCTGGAATTCCTCGAATACTCCGGGGAGCTGCAGGGTTTCGGCACCGTAGCGCTCTATGACCTGGGCGCGTCGGGGTTGTCGGTGACGGTGGTCGATACCGGCACCCGGCAGGTCTGCTTCAGCGAACGCACCAGTGATATCAGCGGTGATTACCTGGACGCGCTGATCCGCGAACAGCAGATCGCCTCCGGACGAATCGCTCATCCGCCGGATCACACCGGGCTCACCGCGCTCGACAAGCTCTGCCGCGAGGCCAAGGAGCAGCTCTCCAGCAGCAGCGCGGTGGCGCTGCCCTCCACCGAGGGCCTGGTGCTGCTGTCGCAGGAGAACTTCGAGGCCCTCATCATGCTGGCCGTGGAATCCTCCGCCCGCATGACGCGCGATGTCATCCTGCGCTCCGAGCAGCCCGTGCAGGCGGTCGCCCTGCTCGGCGGCTGCGCCCAGATTCCGCTGGTGGCAAAGGTTTTGCGACGCTGGCTGGGCGTCCCCGTCATCGTCCCGGCCGCTCCGGACACCGTGGTCACCCGCGGCGCGGCCATGCTGGCCCGCCCGGTCCTGCACCGGCCCGCACCCGCGCCCTTCCCCGCCGCCCCACGCAAGGACGCCGTACCCACACCTCCGGAGCCCAGCCAGTCCTGGCCTGTTCCCCCGGGTACGGCGGAGAAATTCGGCCGCCGCCGCGAGGTCAGCCTGGCCGGCGTCGCCGTCGGCGCGCTCGTCGTGGTGGCCGCCATCGGCATCACTCTCGGCTGGGGACCCCAAGTCCTGACCCATGATTCGCAGCGCCAGGACGCCGTCACCAGCTCGGTCCCGGCCAGCACCACCCGCCCCTCCAACGAACCCGCGGTCGCGTCGCCCACCACCACCGACGCCACCAACGAGTCCCTGGCCGCACCCCAGCCCCACACCTACTCCACCACCACCACCGAGGCCCCCACCACCACGCCCGGCCCGAACACGATCACGATCATCCCGGGCCTTCCGCCCGTGGTCGTCCCCACCCTCCCCCCGCTCTTCCCACCTGCCCCGCCCCAGCAAGCGCGCTGACGTCCTTCGCTACCCGGCGAGCCCGAAAGCCGTTGTGGGCCAGACCCATCGGCTGTTCGTCGCCGACCGGGGGCGGGAACGAGCCTGGCACCCGCCTCTGAGAGTTTCGAGAGTTGAAAAGAGCCGAGTCCGCCCCGTCGACTGCCAGGAGGGGCGGACTCGGTGGTGCGAGGACCGGCTGCGTTCAGTCCTCGCTCTCCGCTCCCACCGCCAGAGCTGTCGTGATGATCGCCGACAGGGGTGGGAGTTCGGAATCACGTGCGGGTGGCGTCACCCAGTGGCAGCCCTCGCGCGTCCAGCGGCCGAGGCCGGTGGGGAGCATGACCGCGCTGCCGACGGCCGGAATGCCGACATCGAGCCGGTTGAGCGCCGCCATGATCTGTTCGCCGGGCCGCGAATCCGGTTCGGCCAGAAAGCTCCAGCGAATCTGCCGGGCCAGCGTGGGCCCGCCACAGCACCGCTGTTGCAATGCGCCGCGTACCATTTCGGCCCGAGCGACCGGTAGTTGCACCACCCCGATCTGTGCGGTGACGGGAAGCATGACGAATCCGCCGCGTTCGATGACCGGCAGCCCGAACTCGTACCGGTAGTGGGAAACCCAGTCTTCGACTGTTCTGAGCCTGTCCGCGTTCACGTCCCCGCCTCCTTGCCCCAGCCACCAGGGTCGCGTGCCGGGGGCCACTGAGAGAACGCCCGAACACCCGCCTTCCGCTGCCTTTCCGCCGCCACTATTACCGGTGCGTATAACGCCTGGTACCGAGAAGGTTTCGGATGTGGTCGCCGCCACTTTCCGCTCGTACCCTGGAGTTCGGAGTTCGTTCGGAAGGGATGGCAGCGTGGTCCGGCACTGGTCAGGCAAAGAGGCCCGGGCCCTCCGCGATGCCAAACGCATGAGTATCCGGGAGTTCGCCGCCCACCTGGGTGTGCACGAACGACTGGTCTCGAAATGGGAGGCCGGGGGCGATCGGGTGCATCCCCGCCCCATCAATCAGGCCGCCCTCGATACGTCCCTTGCCAGGTCCGACGATGTTGTGCGGGCACGGTTCGCGGCCTTGATCGACCAGCCCTTGATCGACCGCCCCGCCGTTCCCGGTTTCGATGTGCGCCAAGGCGGTTCCGAGTTCCGGAGCGGGATGCCGGCGCAGGCCAGGTATTCCAGCGACGCGGAACTGCTGGCACTCGTCGATACGGGTGCGATGAGGGGCGACGCGTTAGCGGCGATTTCGGAGAGGGATCTGATCATGGCGGCTGCTCACGAAGCAAGCGAGCACGCGGGGAGGGCCGAGGGCACCAATGTGGGTGCGACCCTGCTGGAACAGCTCGACGCGGATGTCACGCGCATCGCCAACGATTACGTACACATGCCGCCGGTGCCGATGATGGTGGAGATGCTGCGGGTACGGCGTCGGGTGTACCGGTTACTGGAAGGCCATCAGCGTCCGTCCGATACGGCGCACCTGTATCTGTTGGCGGGCACCCTGTCCGGTCTGCTGGCGAATGCCAGCACGGATCTGGGCTATTTCGACGCGGCCGGTGAACAGGCAAGGGCCGCTTGGGCTTACGCCGAACTGTGCGAGCACGATCCGCTGCGCGCCTGGACCCGCGGCATGCAGGCGCTCATCGAGTACCGGTCCGAGCGGCCGCGCCGGGCGGTTCTGCTGGCCCAGAGCGGCCAGCGCTACGCCGAATCCGCGACCTCGCGGGTGCGGCTGCTGAACATCGAGGCGCGCATCTGGTCGCGGCTGGGCAGCACCGCCGACACCGAGCGCTGCATCCGCGCCGCCGACGACGCCCGTGACGGCGAATCCAGCGACAACCTGCACGACGACGTCGGCGGCGTGTTCGGGTTCAACCAGCCCAAGAGCCACTACTACGCCGGCGCCACGTATATCCATCTGGGCCAGGCCGAGCCTGCCCTGGACGCCACCAGCCGGGCCATCGACCTGTACGTGAACGGCCCGACCGACAAGCGCTCCTACGGCGCGGAGTCGCTGGCCCGGGTGGACAATGCGGCCGCTCACCTGATCAACGGCAGCCTCGACGGCGCCGCCGCGGCCCTGGAGCCGGTGCTGGACCTGGACGAGGACAAGCGGATCGCACAGTTGGAGGAACGGCTCAGCGCGGTGCGCCGGCGGCTGGCCGGCCCGGAGTTCCGGGACTCCGGTGAAGCGCAGGACCTGGACGAGAGGATCGAGGACTTCTGCGGCTCCACGGCTGCCAGAAGCGTGCTGCCCCCCGATACCGCGAGGTAGCCGCCACGCTACCGTCCGAGTGGCCCCGAGCTGGACACGAAGAAAGCTGGTTGCGGGCGAATGGCACCATTGACGGGGTGAGCCCATCGAGTCACCTTCCGCATCGGTCCCCCCGCGTCCTGGAACAGTCCACCAAACTCCAGAACGTGCTCTACGAGATCCGGGGTCCGGTACACGCACACGCGGCACGGTTGGAGGCCGAGGGGCACCGGATCCTGAAGCTGAACATCGGCAATCCCGCGCCGTTCGGATTCGACGCGCCCGACGTCATCATGCGCGACATGATCGCGGCGCTGCCCTACGCGCAGGGCTACTCGGAGTCCAAGGGCATCCTGCCGGCACGGCGGGCCATCTTCACCCGCTACGAATTGGTGCCCGGCTTCCCGGAATTCGATGTGGACGATGTCTACCTGGGCAACGGCGTCTCCGAGCTGATCACCATCGTCATGCAGGCGCTGCTCGACAATGGCGACGAGGTGCTCATTCCCGCGCCGGACTATCCGCTGTGGACGGCCATGACCTCGCTCGCGGGCGGCACCCCGGTGCACTACCTGTGCGACGAGTCCAATGACTGGCAGCCGGACATCGCCGACATGGAATCCAAGATCACCGACAAGACCAAGGCGATTGTCGTGATCAACCCCAACAACCCCACCGGCGCGGTGTACTCCGCCGAGGTGCTGCAGCAGGTGGTGGACCTGGCCCGCAAGCATCAGTTGCTGCTGCTGGCCGACGAGATCTACGACAAGATCCTCTACGACGGCGCCAAGCACGTCTCGCTGGCGACGCTCGCCCCGGACCTGCTGTGCCTCACCTTCAACGGCCTGTCCAAGGCGTACCGGGTGGCCGGCTACCGCTCGGGCTGGCTGGTCATCACCGGTCCCAAGGATCATGCGGGCGGCTTCCTGGAGGGCATCGACCTGCTGGCCTCCACCCGGCTGTGCCCGAATGTGCCCGCACAGCATGCCATTCAGGTGGCGCTGGGCGGACATCAGAGCATCGACGACCTGGTGCTGCCGGGCGGGCGGCTGCTCGAACAGCGGGATGTGGCCTGGGAGAAGCTCAATACGATTCCGGGCGTCTCGTGCGTGAAGCCCACGGGCGCCCTGTACGCGTTCCCGCGGCTGGACCCGGAAGTCCATGAGATCCACGACGATTCGAAGCTGGTGCTGGATCTGCTGCTGCAGGAGAAGATCCTGATGGTGCAGGGGACCGGGTTCAACTGGCCGCACCACGACCATCTGCGCATCGTCACGCTGCCGTGGGCGCGGGACCTGTCGGTCGCCATCGAACGGTTCGGCAACTTCCTGGCCGGCTACCGGCAGTAACTTCCGGTCGGAAATATTTGACGGTAAGGTTCATGGGGATTCCCGTGAACCTTGCTGACCTGCGCCTATGTCGCTTTGTCCGGTCGCGGACACGGGCTCTGGGGGCTGTGGCACAGGTGAGACCCTGGCTAAAACAGACCGTAGGTTCGAAAAAGTTGGGTTTTTAGAGACTTAGCTAGCGCAAAGAACCGTCTTTTGTGTACAGTGGTCCTCGGCACTCAGAGTGCCCGGCCGGACCGCCTACCCCCCCTGGGCCGTCCGGCCCTGGTTAGCCGGCCTACCCCCCCTGGGCCGCTGACCCGGGCGGCGGAGACATCCCCCTGCTCTCCGCCGCCCCTCCCGCAATCCCGCATCCCCGGGCCTTCAGCGGACGGCTGAGAGCCGTTGCCGGATTTGCATCCGTGCCTGCGTTGGGAGCCGAGATGATTTCGGGGGTACCCGGTGAGTTACCCCGAACGTTGCGAGATCAGTTGTCGCCTTGGGGATCGGGAAGAATTCTTTGCCCGACGGTCTGAGGAGAACCTCTCAGCATGTCAGTAATGGTTTTCGTTTAGGCTCGGCGGGTGAGCGATCACCAGCACTCTCATCACCATCATCATGACCACTCCGGGCCTATTGCTATCGGGACTAATGCGGCCCGGGTTGTCGTCGGGCTATTGGCGGCGATCGGGGTGGCGGTCGTTGTGGGGCTGGTTTGGCTCTGGCCGAGTACTCAGCATGTCGATATTCCGTTGCCCATGCAGAACGGGGGCGGGGGTGCGGTGCACTCCGAGGCGGGGACGGTGGTCAAGCAGGATCTCGGGCCCTGTGGGGATGTGTCGAACGGGAAGGTATTCACTGTTGAGCCGGAGTTGCTCGCGGCGGCGCAGCGGCAGTGTGCGCGCAGTGTGATCTCGATCGATTCGGGGGCGGACAAGGGGAGTTGGACGGTCTTCGTCAATTCGCCTACGCCGGACCAGCCGAATTTGAGTGTGGGGGACAAGATTCGGATTGTGCCGCAGGCGGCGCCGAAGACTCCGCAGGATCCGAGCGGGTCAACCCTCTATTCGTTCGACGACTTCGCGCGTGGATTGCCGTTGAGCATCATCGGGATCGTGTTCGCGGTGGTCATCATCGCGGTGGCGCGATGGCGCGGGCTGCGGGCGCTGATCGGACTCGTCATCGCGTTCGGGGTGCTGGTGATGTTCCTGCTGCCCGCGCTGCTGGACGGAAAACCGGCGATACCGGTGGCGCTGGTCGCGGGGGCGGTGATCCTCTACTCCGTGTTGTATCTGGCACACGGGGTGAATCTGCGCACCAGTTCGGCATTGCTGGGGACGCTGACCTCGATGGTGCTCGCGGCGGTGCTGGCGTGGGTGTCGTTGAAGGTCACCCATCTCACCGGGTTGTCCGAAGAGCAGAACACCAATGTCGCCGCGTATATCCAGCACGTGAGCATTACCGGGCTGCTGCTGGCCGGATTCATCATCGGCTCGCTCGGTGTGCTCAACGATGTCACCATCACCCAGGCCTCGGCCGCGTTCGAGCTGGCGGCGCTGGACCAGAAGGCCAACCGCCGCAGCATTTTCTCCGCGGCGATGCGGGTCGGCCGGGACCATATCGCCAGTACCGTCTACACCCTGGTGCTCGCCTACGCCGGCGGGGCGCTGCCGCTGCTGCTGCTGTTCAGCGTGGCCGGACGGCCCATGCGGGATGTGCTGACCGGTGACGCGGTGGGCATCGAGATCGCGCGGTCGGCGGTCGGCGGTATCGCGCTGGCCCTGTCGGTGCCGCTGACCACCGCCATCGCGGTGCTGTTGGCCCGGCCGCTGGGCGCCAAGCCGGTCGAGGTGCGCGCGGGTGCGGGCGCCAAGCGGACGCGAAGTACGGGGGCGCAACGGAATACGCCGCGTCGTGCGGGTGGGCCGCGCACCGGATCCCAGCCCGCGACGCGTCGTGCCGGTGATCCGCGCACCGGCGAGTACCCCTCGGGATCGCAACCGGTGGTGCGCCGAGGTGGTCAGCAGGGCGCACCGTACAGCGGGGAGCAACAGGCCGTGCCGAGAACCGGTGTGCGACAGCGGGATTCGTGGACCGATGAGCAGCCCGTGACTCGGACCGGTGCGCAGCCCGGTGTGTCCGGTAGAAGCGAGTCGCCGACCGTGCCGAGAACCGGTGTGGTGCAGCCGAATCCGAATCCGCCGGAGGAGCGGCAGTACACGACGTCGTCGTGGTTCAATCCGAGCGAACCGTGGTCGGATTCGGGAACGCGGGGCCAGGCCCGGCAGCAGGATCAGGGGTGGCAGCAGGATCAGGGCTTCTCCGATGATCAGGGGTGGCCGCCCGAGCCACCGCGTGGCGGACGGCACTCCCGGCCCTGATGCCGCGGAAGAGACTGCGAGGGGCTTGTTCCCAACGGGAACACGCCCCTGTTCGTAGTAGCGGGAAAAACCGAGCGGCGGAACCGCATTCGCGACGACTGTCAGTGTGTGTTCCGCGCCGCCTCGCAGAGCGCCGATACGCCGTCGGCGTCGGTGGCGAAATGATCGAAGCCACTGGGCACTCCGTATTCGGCGAAGGAGACCTCGGAGTCGGACTGCGGGCGGCCGGGCACCGGAATGCGCACGGCCGCATGTAGATCACGGGTTCCGGTCAGCTCGATCACCCGGCGGGCATTGTCGGCCCGCAGGCCGCCACAGGCCATCACGTCGATGCGGCCGTCGGCCAGCGTCACCAGCCGGCCGATCAGGGCTGCGCCGTCGAGCACCGACTCCTGGCGGCCCGAGGTGAGCAACCGGGTGAAGCCCAGCTCCAGCAATTGGTCGAAACCCGCGTACGGATCCGCGCACACATCGAACGCGCGGTGGAAGGTGACCTCCAACTCGTCCGCGGCGGCCAGCAGCTCGGTATTGGCGGCCGGATCGACATGGCCGTCCTCGTCCAGGACGCCGATCACCACCCCGTGCGCGCCCGCCGCCCGCACCCGCTCGATATCGGTGCGCATCAGCGCCACCTCGTCGGCCGAGTAGCGGAAGTCGCCCGGTCGCGGCCGGATCAGCACATGCACCCGGGTATGCCCCGCGGCCTGCACCGCCGCCTCGATGAGCGCCGGCCCGGGTGTGAGTCCCCCGACCGTCAGCCCCGTACACAATTCCACCCGTGCGGCCCCCGCCTGTTCGGCGATCCGGACCCCGCTCAGGGACTCCACCCCGATCTCGACCCGCACCGCCCGCGCATCCGTCATACCTTGCAGTATGGCGAACTCCGGCCCGTCGTGTTGCCTGAGATTAGCCAACGGGCTGCGAATGCCCCGTGAATTGCCACCGCAGCGCCCCGCCGAATCGGCGCGAACGGGCTGGTAGGCGTCGGGAACGACGAGGGCGGCGCTACCGGGTTGGTAGCGCCGCCCGCGTCGATCAGGTTCGGCTGCCCGCTGTTTCGGGCCGGGCCTAGTTCTTCCGGCCCGGAGCCTTCATGCCCGACTTGAAGCCGAGGCCACCCGGCTTGGCGGCCGGGGGCTTGGCCGCGCCATTGCCCTCCGACGTGCCATTGCTGTCCGCCGCGGCCGGTTCGGCCGCAGCGGCGGGCTCGGCGGCCGGAACCGGAGCGGCCTCGGCCGGAGCCGAATCCACTACGGCCGCAGGCACTTCCGGAGCCGCAGCGGCAGCCGGGGCCGCAGCGGCGGGAGCCTTCGGGCCGGGGCGCTTGAGGCCGGACTTCATGGCCAGGCCCTTGGGCGCGATGGACGGCTTGGCCTCAGCAGCCGGAGCCGAAGCCTCGACGGCCGACGCGGCCGGCGCGGTGGTCTCGGCCGGCGCGGCGGCCTCGGCGGCGGGCTTGGCACCTGGAGCCTTGGCGGCACCCTTCATCTGCAGGCCCTTGCCGCCGGGGGCCTTGAGCCCGCCCTTCATGGCAAGCCCACCCGGCTTGGCCGCCGGGGCCGCCGGGGCCGCGGGAGCCTCAGCGGGCGCGGCTGCGGTGGGAGCGGCTGCGGTGGAAGCGGATTCGGTGGCGGGAGCCTTCGCGCCCGGCGCCTTCAGACCGCCCTTCATCTGCAAACCCTTGCCGGGGGCCTTGGCCGGGCCCTTCATGGCCAGGCCCTTGGCCGCAGCCGGAGCCGCGGTCGCCTCGGACACGACCTCGGCAGCAGGAGCGTCGGCGGCCGGAGCGGCGGCCTTCGCGCCCGGCGCCTTCAGGCCGCCCTTCATGGCCAGACCCTTACCACCGGGAGCCTTCGCACCACCCTTCATCCCCAGACCGCCACCAGCCGGCGCAGCCTCGACGGGAGCCTCGACCGCGGCCTCGGCCTCGACCGGCTCGGGCACCGAAACCGGTTCGGGCTCTTCGGCCTTCGGCTGCTGCACAACGCGCAGGTTCTCGGTCAGGGTCGCGGCCTCGACACGGTTGATCGACTGCAGCATCAGCTGCGCCACATCCACGACCTCGACACCCTGACCGACCTCACCACCATCCTTGCGGGCGGTGACACCATCGGTCAGCATGACCCGGCAGAACGGGCAACCCGTCGCGATCATCGACGGCTCGTTACCACCGTTCAACGTGTCGAGGGCCTCGTCGACCCGGTCGATATTGATGCGCTTACCGAGCTGTTCCTCCATCCACATCCGCGCACCACCGGCACCACAGCACATGGAACGCTCGGCATGACGCGGCATCTCGACCAACGTCGAACCCGAAGCCTGCATCAACTCCCGCGGCGCGTTGTAGATCTTGTTGTGCCGGCCCAGATAACACGGGTCGTGATAGGTCACGTTCTGCGCCACCGGCGACACCGGCACCAACGCCTTGCCACGCACCAGACGATTGAGCAACTGGGTGTGATGCACCACCTCATAGGTGCCGCCGACCTGCGGGTACTCATTGTTGAGCGCGTTGAAACAGTGCGCACACGTGACCACGATCTTCTTCTTGGCCTGCTCCACACCATCGAACACCGAGTTCAACAACTCGATGTTCTGCATCGCCAACTGCTGGAACAAGAACTCGTTACCCGCACGACGCGCCGAGTCACCGGTGCAGGTCTCCTCCTGACCCAACACCATGAACTTCACACCCGCGGTCGCCAACAACTCCGCGACAGCCTTGGTGGTCTTCTTCGCACGATCCTCATACGCACCCGCACAACCGACCCAGAACAGATACTCGTACCCGTCGAAGGAATCAGCATCCCTACCGAACACCGGGATCTCGAAATCGACCTCGGAGATCCAGTTCAACCGGTCCTTGGCGTTCTGACCCCACGGGTTGCCCTTGTTCTCCAGATTCTTGAACAACCCCGCCAACTCCGACGGGAACTCCGACTCGATCAGCACCTGATAACGGCGCATATCGATGATGTGATCGACATGCTCGATATCGACCGGGCACTGCTCCACACACGCACCACAGGTCGTGCACGACCACAACACCTCCGGATCGATGATGCCATCGACATCCTCACCACCGACCAGCGGACGCTCCGCCTCCGCACGCGCAGCCTCCGAAATCTTCGCCAGCGCACGCTCATCCGGCCTACCCTCGGCGTCGACCAGACCGATCTCCTCGCCACCCATATCCTTACGGCCACCCGCCAGCAGATACGGGGCCTTGGCGTAACCATGATCACGCAACGACATGATCAACAACTTCGGCGAGAGCGGCTTACCCGTATTCCAGGCCGGGCACTGCGACTGACAACGACCACACTCGGTACACGTGGTGACATCGAGGATGTCCTTCCACGAGAAGTCCTCGAACCTACCCACACCGAAAGTGTCATTGTCCGGATCCGCGGTCTCCATCTCGATCGGCTTACCGCCCGACATCATCGGCTTCGCCGCACCCAGAGCGACACCACCATCAGCCTCACGCTTGAAATAGATGTTCGGGAAGGCAGCGAACCGGTGCCAGGCGACACCCCAGGTGACATTGCGGCCGACCAGCAGCAGGAAGGTCGCGCCGGAGACCAGCTTGATGAACGCGAAGATCGAGACCATGATCACCGAATCGGGCAGCAGCTTGGCCACTTGCTCGGTGAAGAAGTCGCTCCAGGTGTGGGATTCGTGGTAGGTGGCGATCTTGCCCGCCTTCACGAAGGTCATGCCCAGGCCCTCGACGAGGACGATCGCCTCGATGACGTACGCGGGTGCGAACCGGGAACCGCTGAACCGGGACAGCCGCTGCGGCACGCGCGGGTGATTCAGCTGGCGGATGACGATCAGCACCAGAATGCCGATCACCGTTCCGATGCCGAGGATCTCGTCCACCAGGTGGTAGATGCCCCAGGATCCGACGATGGGCCAGTGGAATTCGGGGTCGAAGATCTGGCCGTACGCCTCGAACCACAGGATGAACCCGGCGAGGAAGCCGATCATGACGAGCCAGTGGGCCCAGCCGACCGTGCGGAATTTGTTCATGCGCGTGTGCGCGAGGAATTCCACGATCATGGTCTTGAAGCGGGGGAAGAACGGCCGCCAGCGATCGGGTGCTGATTGCCCGACCATCACGGTGCGCGCGATATTCCGCACACCTCCGATGAACGATGCCCAACAGAAGACTGTGAACACCGCCCCAATCGTGCCCAGCGTCACTGTCAGGGCATTCATGTCGCGACCTCTCTTACGTTCTACGAGCGTCTTGCGAGGCAGCCTGGTTCCACCTCGAGCTGCTCGTATCCTAATGGACGGTAAGTTACCCGCCGGTAACTTAGCTGTCCAGGGTTTCCCACACCGTAAATCCCGGCAAATCGGTGCGGTAACCAAGGGCAGGCTTACTCGCGAAACACGGTGTCCGGCAGAGAGAAACGGATCTCGCAAATCGTAGGGTGATCGACTAGGCTCACGCTGTCCGACAGCTGTGCGCGTCTTCACATGCTCGGGGAGGACTCGTCCTAGCGCGTGGCATGGCCCGAGGGAAGCCGGGCCTCGCGTGGCGAAGCGACGCACAGCGGATCAACTCATGACGGATTGGATACCAACCGAATGAAGCTTCGCAGTACCACTGCGGCTGCTGCCCTGGTCATCGGCGCAATGACCATCGGAATGACGACCGCCCACGCCGACGATGCTCCCGCACAGCCTGCTGGAATCAACTACTCCACCAAGCTGGTCGACGGCAAGACGATCGTTTCCACCCTGAAGAACGGCACCTTCGAGCTCGCGCAGCAGGACGGCGCGACGCCCGAGGACCCGAAGGTCACGGTGGTGAACGTCAAGGACCAGCAGGGTGCGACCGCAATCTCGTTCCCGCTCAAGTTCGACGCCGACGGCACCGACATCCCCGTGAAGTCCGAGGTCAAGGACGACGGCAAGGTGCTCGAGGTGGTCCCGGAGAAGCCGGAGGGCTACCAACCCGGCACCACCGTGCTCGCCGCCAAGCCGATCGCCTCGGCGGACGAGAACCAGAAGGCGATGAGCAACTTCTCCACCCAGTTCGGCCTTGCCATCGGCATCGGCAGCTTCGTGGGCACGGCACTCGGCGCGATGATCGGTTGCGTCGTGACCATCGTGGCCGGATGCGTGCCGGGCCTGGTGGCCGGCGCCGGCATCGGCGGCATCCTCGGCACCATCGCCGCGGGTGGCCCGACCCTGGTCGCCGCGGGCATCGGCCTGCTGCAGACCCTGCAGGCTCCGGACGGCACCACCCAGTGGGCCACGACCAGCAAGCCTGCTCAGGTCACCCAGAACTGAACCACCGCCGGGGTTCCGAGCCCCGGCACGCTGAACCCGTTCGGCCCGCCCGCGCTCGTCGCAGGCGGGCCGAACGCGTTCGCGGGCCGACTCACGCCGGTAGCTCCAGCCGGCCATCGAACGACGCCGTGCCGCTGCGGCGGGCGAACCGGGCGAAAGTGTGCTCGGTCATCACGTAGCTACCGTCCTCACGCACCAGAAGAACTGTGCTGCATCGGGTTCCGTGCACGGGATGATCGACGAAGCGCGCGGAGGCCGCACGTTCGGTGAGGCGGTCCAGTCCGGTCTCCGGCAACTCGGAAGGGGCGGCGGGGGTGCGGTCGGCCAGGACGGCCAGATAGCTCTCGATATCGCCAGGATCGGCCGCGGCCACGGCGGCCAGCGCGCGCACGCCCTCGCGGACCTTGGGCCAGGCCGGATCGTCGGTGCCGGTCGATATGCTGCCGTCGGGTTCGAGGGATCCCACGAGCGCATTGTTGGACAGGCCGTGAAAGCCCGGCGCGAGTTCGCGCGGGGTCCGGTCGCTCCGATTGCTGTGCCACCACAGCGTTTCCAGATCCGAGACCACCAGGTTGTGGCCGTTGTAGTCGTCGGGTGCGGCCGCGACGCCGCGCACGAACTTCTCCGGCAGCGGATCGCCGCGCAGGAAATCCATCAGCAGCGCGCCCCGGGAGCGGGCATCGGGGCGGAAGTCGCCGGGCCGGCGCACATTGGTGACCGTCGCGAAGCGGTGCCGATCGGACAGCAGGCCCAGCCAGGTGCCCGGCACCGGGCCCGCCGCACCCAGATCGCGGCCCGCCAGCAGACCGGGCACCTCGTCCCAGGGCCGCAGTGATTCCGTTGGGCGGGTGAAGAATTCGTCCCGATTGGCGGCCACGATCAACCGGTACTCCGGATGCGCCCGCCAGCCGAGCAACACCAAACACATAACCCCAGCATGCCCGACCGGGGCTCGCCGCGACCACGCCCGATCGCTCCCCGCCCGCTGCCGCCCGCCGCCCCTGCGCTGCCACCCGAGGGCACACCCGGGTACCCCGGAATGCGAAAAGGCCGGTAGCGGTTGGGCTACCGGCCTTTTCGAGGGTGCTGTGATCAGAGGGTACGCACGCGCAGGCCCGGGTTGTCGGAGAGCACGGTGCTCACCGGCTGCGCGAACAGCTGCGGGGTGTTGCCGGTGATGAGACCGATCAGGTTCGGGATCTCGCAGACCGGGTAGTCGGCGACCGAGGAGGCGCTGGAGATGCCCAGGGCCAGGGTGCCGGTCACCAGCGGGCCGCCCGAATCACCGGGCAGGGCGCAGATATTGGCGGAGAACGACTGGGTGAGCATGCGGTCGCCGACCTGGACGGTCTGGTCGACGGCGTTCACCACGCCGCAGCTGAAGCCGGTGCGCGCACCCGACTTGCAGACCGGGGCGCCGACCACCGGCACGGCCACGCCGGTGATGTTGACCGGGGCCGCGCCCGGGACGTTCACCAGCGGGTTGGAGAAGGCGTCCCGGTACTGGTCGCTGATCCCGATGATCGAGTAGTCCTGGTTGCCCAGCACCGACTTCTGGAACACGCCGACCTGCGGGCCCAGGCTCTCACCGCCGACCATCTGGTAGACGCCCGGCGAGTTGGCGCCGGGGGTGGCCGAGATGTTGGGGTTGCAGTGGCCCGCGGTGATGTTCACGACGTTGCCGTTGCCGTCCGTGCCGTTGAAGCCGAGCGAGCAGCGCAGCGACATGCGGCCGGCCACCGAGGCGTAGGCCTGGCCGGCGGACATGGTCTGCGGGCCGGCACCGGCGATGTCGGAGGCCTTCGGGACGTCCTGGCCCTCGCCGCCGACCGGCGGGGCGGTCATGACGATGACACGGGCCGGGTCCACGAAGCCGGGCAGCGGCAGGTCGGGCTTGTCCACCCGCACCGCGATGCTGTTGTTCAGGGTGTCGATGGCCACGCCCCGGATGGCCTTGGACACGGACTCCGGCTGGTCCTTGAGCCACTGCTGGAAGGCGTTCTTCTCACCGCGCAGCGTGGTCTCGCTCTTGGCGACGTCCTTGGCGGTGAAGCCGGCGTCCGCCACGGCCTTGCGGGCCTGGTCCAGGCTGTCGCCGGGGGCCAGCGCCACGATGGCCTTGCCGGTCTCGTCCAGCCAGGCGCCACCGAAGACGCCCGGGAACTGCCGCTGGGCGGTGGTGGCGAAGGTGGCCACCTTCTGCGCGGTGTCGGCGCGCTGCAGGTAGTCCTGCGGGGAGATCTTCAGGTCGCGGGTGATGGCGGTGACCAGCTCGGCCGGCAGATCCGGGGCCGCGGGGGTCGCGGGCTCCGCGTGCGCACTCGCCGCCAAGGGTCCGGCGACGAGCACAGTGGTGGCCGCGATCGCCGCAGTACGGACGAGGGACCGTGGGCGGCGGCCCACGGCAGGCATGGAGAAGCGCATACGTGGCAGGAGCATGGCCCCGACTATATGGTGTCGGGCCGGTTATGCCTACTTATTGTGAGATGACGTTTCGGTATTCGGCGGGCAAACAGCGGGCGCGTCTCAAACACACTCATTGAGAAGCGTGTCCGATTTTCGCGGCCCGCTGGAACGGGCCGCGAATCATCACGCGTTGGAACGCGTCCGGACCTGAATTCCGCTGCCGACGCCGCCGCCGGAATTGGCGTCGATTTCGGTGAGGATCGCGCGCACCGGGATGCCCAGCGACGCGGTACCACCATACTGCGCCAGCGCGGTATTGGCCTCGTTGCAGTTCGGTGCGTCGGCCGCATTCGAACCGCTGGTGATGCCCAGCGCCAGCGTGCCGGTCACGATCGCGCCGCCGCTGTCGCCACCCAGGGTGCAGGCGCTGGAGGCGAAGCCGCGCACCGTCTTCGACTGGCCCTCGGCGGTGAACAACTGGGTCTCGACCCGGTCGGCCACCACGAAACCACAAGTGAAGGTGGAGGATTGACCGGACTTGCAGACCGGCGCGCCGGTGATCGGGTCGGCCACCCCGGTGATGGTCAGGGTGGTCCCGTTGGCGCCGCGCACCGACGGCTGATCCATGCCGGCCCGCACCGCGTCGTCGTTCAGCTTGATGACCGAATAGTCGAGTGCGCTGCGGCCGCCCAGATTCGAGGAGACGAAGCTGCCGGCCTTCGGGCTCGACACCAGGTTTTTCACATTCGGAATGTAGACATCGGCGCTGGTGCCCTTGTCCACATTCGGATTGCAGTGTCCGGCACTGATGTTCAGGGCGTTTCCGGCGGAATCCACACTGTTGAAGCCGAACGAGCACACATCGACGCTGCGCAGCGACGAATCGCTGAGCGCGGTCGGCGCGGTGATGTAGGTGTCACCGCCCATGGGGCGCCGTTCCACCGGGCCGCCGGAATCCGGGGACAGCATCACCTTGATATTCGCGATCAGCGTGGGCAGATTCAGCAAATGCCCGGCCGGGGTGTTCGCCACGCTGAGCACCAGCTGGCTGTTGAGGAAGTCGATGGCGACCGAGTTGATGGCATTGGACAGATCGCGCGGCAGGCTGGTGATCCACATGTTCAGCTGATCGGCCGAACTCTCGAGGTTGTCGGCGCTGATCGGGGCCAGCCGGGTCTGGTAGCCGTCGGCGGCGGCGATCTTGGCGGCATCGAGCGAGGTGACGGCCATGACGGGCTTGCCGTCGGTGCCCAGCCACGCGCCCGCGAAATCGTCGGGACGCTGGCTGCGGAAAGTCGTTGCGTAGTCCCGCAATTGCTGGGCCTGGCCGGCCCGGTCCAGATATTCGGCGGGCGTCATCTTCAGATCGCGCTGGATGGCGGTGACCAGCTCGGCCGGAAGTTTGTCGGCGGCAAGCTGATCCGGGGACGCCGGGTCGGCGGTGGCGGTGCTGAGCAAGGGACCGATGAGGACGGTCGAGGCGAACGCGACGGTGGCTGCTCGAACCGTGGCGCGACGCGCCATGAACTTGCGCATGGAGTCCCTTCGTAAGTGCACCAGCAGACCGATGTCCCGGGCCCGGATCCGGTTACCTTCCGGAAGGTCGGTCAGCGCACCACTTTAGGGCATCAACCACCGAAGGTCTCTACGAAATCAGCGCGGATTCTGTCCCCACGGATCCTGCAGCACCGGTGCTTGCGGCAGCTCGAAGGTCGGCACCGGCGGATACTGGTAGATCGGCGGATACGGGCGTGTCGTCGTGGGCGGCGTGGTGTGCGGCGTGGGGCTCGGTGTGGTGGCCGGCGGGTCCGGCGTGGTCGGCGGCGGCGGTGTGGTCGGGGGGTCCGTGGTGACCGGGACGTCCGCGGCATCGGCGGGCGGCGCGGCCGCGGTCGGATTGTCCGAACCGGTCGGCGGCAGCAGCGGCGGGGCCACGCCCGCGGTGGCCACCGGCTCCGAACGCACCTCGCCGCGCGGCGGGCCCGGGGTGGAGTCGTCGGTGCGCAACACGGCCGCCACCCCGACGCCACCGAGCAGCAAACCGATCAGGGCGGCCGCCGCGGCGATGATGTACGGGCCACGGTTGGCGCGCGGCGCGTGGGTGACCGTGACCGCCGAGGTCGCGCGGGTGACGGCCGGCTCGGCGGCGGTGACGGCCGGGACCGCGGCCGAATACGCCTGGGCCAGTTCGGAGGACTTGAGTGCGGGCAGCACGTCGGTGACGTCGGCGGCGTTCTCGGCGGCCGCGGTGGCATCGGGCGGCGTGAGGCCGGCCGGGGTGGACAGCACCGCCGCCAGCGCCGCGCGGGCCGCGTTGTAGGCCAGGGTCTTCCCGGTCTCCGCGTCCGCCTGGGGCAGGTCCCGCTCGCTGACCAGCACCACCGATTTCAGGCCCAGATAGTCCAGCGCCTCGCGCAGGGATCGCACGTGGGCGTCGGGCCAGCCGGTCGGGTGGGCCAGATAGAACTCGGCGGGACCGTTGAGATGTTCGGCGGCCTGACTGATCAGGCAGAAGACCGCCGTGGCCATCAGGTCCTCGGCGCGGTACGCCTCACCGTCGTCCACCGCGAGCCCGGCCGGATCCCCGACCGCGCCCACGAAGCCCCGGATGGAATGGCTGTAGCCCTCCGGTGCGTCGCCGCCGAGCACGGCGTCGCCGTCCTCGGACATGTGCAGCACCGACTCGCGCACGGTGTAGTGCACCGGGAGTGTGGCGTCATCGCCTGTCACCACGGCAACGACGGATTCGTCGTCCGCGATCCGCAGGCCCACCCCAGTGGCCATCCTCTTCTACCTCGCTCGATGCGTCCGGGTGCTCTCCGCGCCGAGGTCAGACGAGGAGTGAACCGTGACCCATGGCGCGAAGCATTGACAATAACTCCGAACGCGAGCCGGCACCGATTCGACGTCTCATCCGAGCCACGTGATGTTCCACGGTTTTGGCCGAAATGTAGAGACGGGCCCCGATCTCCCGGTATGTCAAGCCCAGTAGGACCAGTTCGGCAACCTCACGCTCGCGTTCGCTCAGCACGGTATCGGTGATCGGTTCCGGGCGCGGCTGCGGGGCCGCGGGCTCGGGCGCGCGCACCGGAGACTCCGGCGGCCGGGACTGCGCGCGCACCGTGCGCGCCAGCTTGAGCAGCGCTGTCGCGGTGGCGGAATCACCCGCCGCCAGCGCGGCCTCACTGGCCAGCCGGGCCGCGTCCCAGCGCAGGCCGAGCCCGGCCAGCCGGGCCACCGCGCCCTCCACCTGCTCACGCACCACCTGACCGCGCAGCACCAGCACCCAGGTGCGGCCCGCGTCCGCCAGCACCGCGGCCTGTGGATCGCCCGCCGCGGCGGAGGTCTTGAGCCGATGTGCGTGCGGCAGCAGGGCTTCAGGGCTCTCCTGGGCGATGGCGGCCTGAATCGCATACCAGTGGAAGGCATTCGACCAGGCGGGCGGCTCACCGAGCCGGCGCAGCAGTTCGTCGGCGCCGGTCACCAGCGCGGTCATCCGGGCCTCGTCACGCAGGCGAATGCCGGCCAGCCACAGCTCGCCGATGGGGAGCAGCGCCAGCAGATCCGCGCCGACCTCGTCGAACAGCGGGAAGGCCTGCTGCCAGGCCATGGCCAGCGCCGCGTGATCGCCGCTGCGCCGCGCCAGGCCGACGATCACGCCGTGCGCGAGCAGCCGATCGCGCGGATCCAGTTCCGTCAGCCGGACTTCCGACATGAGGGTGGCCGCCGAATGCTCGTCGCCGCCCAGCATGGCGACCCACGCGCCCAGCACCAGGCTCTGCGGATCACGGCTGGGGCCGCGGTCCTGGGAGCCCTGCCGTAGCGCGTCCGCGGCCCGGCGCGGATTGCCCATGCTCAGGCACAGCAGCACCGCGATCGACACCGCCGAGCACGGCAGGAAGCGATCGCCGCCGTCATCGGTGGGGGCCGGACCGGAGTGCGCGGCGTGGATGAGCGCGGACGCCGCCGTGACGGCCGCGCCGCGTCGCGCCTGTGCGGGGCTGGTGAAGCGCTGCACGGCAAGGGTTGTCGGCGCGATGGCCCGCATCTCGGCGGTGAAACCGGTCGGGGCCGAGCCGGCTCCGAAGGTACTCGCCGCGTTCGCAGCGGGTCTCGCCGGTGCGGTGTCGTCGGGGCGCGGTCGGTCGCCGGCGGGCCGGGCCGCGGGACTCGCGGCCCGGGCCGGTGCGCCGGCTCCGGCGGCCGGCGGGGCAAAAGTCCTGGGCGGCGGCGGGAATGGGGTGCCGGTGTGGCCGTTCCCGCGATCGGTGCGTGTCGCCGCGCTGAAATCGCCGGGGGCTCTGGTCGATCCGATCGTGTCGAACAGGGCATTGGCGATCGAGGCCGCGCGCGCGGTGGCCTCGGTCGGCGGCCACTGGGCGGCATTGACCGACAGCGCCTGTGCGCCCTGGGCGTCACCGGACAGCGAGAGCACCGTGGCGGCGACCGCCCAGTCCGGACCGACCCGGGTCGGTCCGAGCCAGGTGTAGAGCTGGGCGGCTCGGCCGGCCAGGCCGCGCCGGGTCCACACACCGGCGCAGATGCGCACGGCGGCAGCCAGATCCGCGATCGGGATCGCCGGATTGGCCAGGGTGGGTTCGGCCAGGCGCAGGGCGGTGTCGCCGTCCCCGGCCCGGGCGGCGGCATCGGCCCAGCGCACGGCCAGGGCCTCCGGATCCGCACCGGCGGCGGCCGCGGCCGCGTAGTGCCGGACAGCCTCGTCACCGGCGCGTTCCGCTGCGGCACACAGGAATTCGGCCAGCCGCTCGTCGCGGACGCCCGATTCGGCGAGCAGCAGTGCGGTGTGGTCGCGCAGCAGTCCGGCGTCCAGGCGCGCGTGCAGCAGGCGGCGGGCGACGGTCAGGAAGCGGCGGTCGCCGACCAGGGTGCGCAACGGCGGGACGGCCGGGGCCAGCAGCAGATCGGCATCGGTGACCAGGGCGCTGCCCCGGGCCCGGTCCACCAGATCCTGGGCGGCCGGCGGGGCGACGTCGAGCACCTCGGTGAGCTCGCCGGTATCGAGGCCCGCGCCGATGGCCGCCACCACCAGGGCGTCCAGCAGGTCCGGGTCGGCGTCGTCGAGACGCGCTCGCGCCCAGGCCGTCACCGCCTGGTCCACCGCGGTCACGCCCGCGTCCAGGCGGGTGGCGCAGGCGGCGGTCAGCGCGGCCACCACACCGCCGTGGATGCCGCCGGTCTGGCGGTGGATGTGCTGGGCGAGCCCGCGCGGCACCATCATGCCCAGTTCGCGGGCGAACGGGGCGATCTCGGTGGCGCCCAGGGCGCGCAGATCGACCACCCGGCCACGGCGGGCCACCAGATCGGTGAGGCCCCGCAGCCGGGGATCGTGCGGGCGCGGGCGCAGCGCGATCACCACCGGGTACTCCCCGGATTCGGCCGCGGCGCACAGCAACTCGAATTCGGCCGGGCTCAGCGCGTGGGCGTCGTCGACGATGAGGGCGCAGCGGGCGCGGCTGTTGTTGCCGTCCGCGCGGGCCGGGGCCGACGCGCGCAACGCGTGCGCCGGATTGTCGGTGTGCTGGACGCCCCGGGCGCGCAACCGCGCCCGGAGGGCGCCCAGCAGGGTGGACTTTCCGGTGCCGGAACGGCCCCGGACGAGGTAGAGCACCGAGGCGGAATCGTCGGAATCCAGGTCCCGGAAGATCTCACGGGCGCACGGGATGGAATCCAGTGCGACGGGGGTCATGCCTGTCACGAGGAACCAACTCTCAGCGGCCGGTGTGCGGAACGACCGGTGGAACGGCGTTGCCGAGCTGATCGACTGCATTGTTCAGTGCGCCCGTGGGGAGCGTCACGCTGGGTACCGTCGGCGGCTGGATCTGCGGCACCGTCGGCATCTGGACCGGTTGTTGCTGCTGCTGTTGCGGCGGTTGGGGGCTCGCCGGATTCTGTTGCGGCGCCGGGGTATCCGCCTGCGCGGCCGGGGTGGTCGGGTCGGCGGCGGCCGGTGCGGGGGCCGCGGCGCCGGTGGTGGCAGGGCTGCCGGGCTTGGCCGCCCCCGGCTGCGACCCGGGCTTGGTCGCGGAGACCGGGCTCCCGGCCGCCGGCGCCGGGGCGCCGGAGGTGGTGGCCCCGCCCGTCGGCGCCGGGGAATCGAGCGCCACGGCGGAGGTCGAGGGGGACTGTGTGCCGGCGGGATTCGCGGGCGTGGACTGTCCGCCGGTGCCCATGGCCAGGGTCCCGGTGGCGATGGCGGCCACCACGACCGCGGCCGCGCCGATCACCGCGAGGCGCTTCCAGTGCCGGAAGCCGCCGGCGGGTTCCTCGACCGGGAGGTCGGGCAGCAGCGGAATGCGCTGGGCCGCAGGTGATTCCGTCATACGCGTGGTGTCGTCCGCCGCCGTTCGGCCGGAATCGCCGGCCGGGCCCGGTGGTTCGGGGTCCACGGGCCCGGCCGGGGAGCCGCCCCGGGGACGCTCGGGGAGCCCGGCCGCGGGGCGACCTGGGGCGAGGGCCGGGCCGCCGTCGGCCTCGGCGAGGCCCGGGCCGCCGACCGCGATCGCCGGATGCGCCTCGGTGTCGGTGGCGTCGGCGAGCAGGTCGGCGGCCAGCAGGGCGGCGCCGTGCGCGCTGAGGTGGGCCGGGTCGGCGGCGGCCGCGACCGGGATGCCGAATTCGGTGGACAGCAGTTCGGTTACCAGCGGGATGCTCGCGCCGCCGCCGATGACCAGGAAGCCGTCGAGATCGGCCGCGGTGACTCCCGCCCGGCGCAGGGCCTCACGGACCAGGTCGGTCGAACCGAGGAGCGGACCCCGCACCAGTTCCTCGATATCGTCGCGAACCAGTCGTACGTCCACTTCGCTCATGGCGGGCAAACGCACGGGCACCATGGTGGCGGTATTTGTGGATAGAGCTTCTTTCGCAATTTTGCAGCGAATGCGGAGTGCCGCTAATTCTTGTTCCACCAAAGGGTCGAAAGGATCGAAATCCTTTTCGCCGACCGCATATGCGAGCACGAAACGCATTGTCAGCAGATCGAATTCCGACCCGGCCACCTCGGTGGTCCGTACCGGTTCGCCCAGCAGGCCCGACATGGCCCCCGTACGCGCCACCGAAACGGTCAGGCCGGTGGCCCCCAGGTCGTACACCACCATCGCGCCGTCGTGGCTGGACTCGTGCACCTCCTGCAGCCAGCGCATGGCCGCCGTCGGCTCCGGGACCAGGGCCACCGCGTCCAGGCCGGCCGCGTCCAGGGCGGTCCGCTGCACCTCCACGGTGTGCTGCGACCACCACGCCGGGTAGCAGGCGATCGTGGCCGCGGCCGGGCCCATGCCGTCCACCGCGTGGCCGATGGCAGCCGCCACCAGGTCGGCGGCGCGGACGGTGGATCCGTCACGGGTTCTGATGTCCACGGGATCCCCGACCCGGGCCAGGAAACTGTCCGGAACCTCCGGCTCGGCGCCCTGCATGCTGGGCCGCGTACGTACTGTGTGTTGTCCCCCCGAAGTCGTCACGGCAACCGTATTCGACGACCCGACGGTGATGCCGAGCGCCAGCCCCTGACTCATTCGAGTTCCCCTGTCATTACCCAACGCGCGACCGGTGGATCGCGTGCCGAAAGCTCTTCGGTCCGATTTGTACGAAAAATCTCGGGTTAGGCCGGGTGGCCCACCCCGCCTGTCGGTAGCTGAGGGGATCCCGTTACCGATTCCCCCGCAGGTTTGGGGAAATTCCCCTAATGTTCGCCTGCCCCCTAGGTGACCTCTGTGGAACTTGGGGGAGTTCACCCCGTTACGCGTAACGAGTTGCCTTCCTAACGTGAAAGGAAATTCGAGCAGCGCGGGTCAGCGGGGCCCGCCCATCCAGGGAGACGATTCGCCATGAGCCCCAACGCAATTCTCGAGTTCATCCTCAATCTGCTGCGTGACCACGAGGCCGCGGTCAGCTATTGCAACAACCCGGGCGGGGCGCTGGCCGCCGCCGGGCTGGAGAATGTGACCCCCGAGGACATCGCCGCCGTGGCGCCCATGGTGGCCGAGTCGGCACTGGTTGCGGGAGGTTCGCAGTTGTCCGACATCATTGCCGCGGGCGGGGCGACCGGCCTGGGCACCGACACCGGGCTGGGCGGCTCCGCCGGGCTGGGAGCCGACACCGGTCTCGGAGCCGGCGCCGGCGTCAATGGCGGCGTGGGCGGCTCGGCCGCAATCGGCGACTCCGCGGGTGTGAATTTGGGCACCACCGCTGCCACCGCCACCCAGGTGTGCCTGTCCGGCGACACCGGCACCGGCCTCGAGCTGGGCCTGTCCGATGGCATCGGCGCGGTCGTCGGTGCGGCCGCCGACCTCGGCGCGGGTCTGTCCGCCGGACTCGGCGGCGCGCTCGGCGTGGCCGGTGACGTCGCCACCGGCGTGGAGACCGACCTCGGTGGCGTGCTCGGCGCGCAGGCCGCCGCTGACCTGACCTCGGCCCTGACCGGCGGCCTGACCGCCGGCGCCGGTCTCCAGACCGGCCTCCAGGGCGCCCTCGACACCGTCACTCAGGTCGGCGCGGACCTCACCACCGGCCTGACCGGAGCTCTCTCCACCGCCGGCGCCCTCGAAACCGGCCTCGGCGCGAACCTTTCCGGCGCCGTCGACGCCGCCACCGATGTGAGCGCGGGCCTTCAGACCGGTCTGACCGGCGCCCTCGACTCCGCTGCGGGCGTCGGCCTGGGCCTCACCGGCGCGCTGAACACTGCCGCCGGAGTGGGCGCGGGCGTGCAGACGGGTCTCGATGGCGCGGTGAATGCGGCGGCCGGCCTCGGCGCCGGGCTTTCCACCGGAATCGACAGCGCACTCGATGCAGGGCTGGGCGTACAGACCGGCCTCAATGGTGCGGCGAATGTGGGCGCGCAGCTCGGAAGTGGTCTGGAGACCGGGCTTTCCGGAGCGGCCGACACCGTGGTCGGGGTCGGCAGCCGGCTCGGCGGCGACCTGAACGGTGGACTCACGGGCGGTCTGAACACCGGTGCCCAGGTGGGCGCGGGTCTCGACGCCGGAATCAACACTCTGCTGGGCGCGGGTACCCAGGCGGGCGCGGGACTGCAGACCGGCATCGGTGGCGCCGCGAACGTCGGCGCCGGCCTGGGCACGCAGGTCGGAGCCGGCCTGGAGACCGGGCTTTCCGGTACGGCCGACACGCTGGCGGGTGCCGGGACACAGCTGGGCGCGGGGCTCGATGGCGGCCTGCACACGGGTGCGGATCTGGGTGCGCAGCTCGGAAGTGGCTTGGAGACGGGCATTTCCGGCGTGGGTAACGCGGCGACCGGGATCGGCGCGGGCGTGCAGGGTGGTCTCGGGACCGGGATCGATACTGCGGTCGGCGTGGGCAACCAGCTGGGCGCGGGGCTCGACGCGGGAGTGCATACCGGACTGGATACCGGCGCGAACCTGGGTGCTCACGTGGGCACTGGGCTCGATGCGGGGCTCAACACCGCGGTGGGTGCCGGGACTCAGGTCGGGACCGGTTTGGAGACCGGGCTCGGCGGGGCCGCGAATGCCGGTGCCGGGCTCGGGACCCAGGTCGGGAGTGGTTTGGACGCCGGTGTGCATTCGGCGCTGGATGCGGGGACGCAGCTGGGCGGGGGCGTGGATACCGGTCTGACCGGGGTGGGGAATGCGGTCGCCGGGGTAGGCGGCGGGTTGGATGCCGGGTTGGGGACGCAGGCCGGCGGGGGCGTGCAGGTGGGAAGTGGGCTCGATGCCGGGGTGCACGGTGGGACCGCGGTCGATGCCGGGTTGCACGGTGCCGGTACGAATCCGTGGGCGGGTGTGGATGTTTCGCAGGCGTTCGGCGGCGGAGTGCATGCTCCGGGCGCGGACGCGTCGCTGTTCGGGAATGGTGGGGCGCACACCGGGATGGATCTCGGAACGCACCCGGGCGGGGAGATCGTCGGCGACGTGCTGCACTCGTAGATCGAAGGGTCGCTCGCCGCGGTGAGCGACGACCTGTCGGAACACAAACGGCTGGAATAGGTTCGGTGAGCAGGCTGTGACAGGCATGGTGGCGGCGAATCCACTGTTGACGATGGTGTCGGAGACCATCGCGGTGGCGAAGGCCGCGCAACGCGGGGATCTGGTCGCGCGGCTGGAGACGGTCGCGGGCAAGGCGCGCGATCCGCGGCGGCGGATCCTGGTGGCCGGTCTGGGCAATCAGGGCAAGAGCCGGTTCGTCAACGCGCTGATCAACATGGATGTGTGCCCGGTCGCCGACGATGCGACCACGGCGGTCACCACGGTGCTGTCCTACGGTGAGCAACCGCGGGCGACCGTGGTCGCGGCGGGCGCCGACGGCGGCGAGAACACCCGGGAGCCGGTGCCGTTCGAGGCGGTCCCTGCCCTCACCGCGCGCAGTCCGCAGGGCCGGGCCGTGCTGCGGCTCGAGCTGGAGGCCCCGAGCCGGCTGCTGGCCGACGGCATCGTCGTGGTGGATACGCCGGGACTGGGCGCGCACGGAACCACCGGCGCGGCAGGCATTCTCGCGCAGGCCCCGGCCGCGGACGCGGTGCTGGTGCTCACCGACGCCTCCACCGAGCTCACCGAGACCGAGGTGGATTTCCTGCGGCAGGTGCGGGAGCTGTGCCCGGCGGTAGCGGTGCTGGTCACCAAGATCGACCTGTATCCGCATTGGCGGCAGGTGTTCGAGGCGAACCGGAAGCACCTGCACGCCAATGGGATCGAGATGCCCATGCTGCCGGTGTCGGCGGTGCTGCGCGCGCACGCCATGCGCCTGCAGGACGAGGGCCTGGGCCGCGAGTCCGGATTCGGGCTGGTGTTCCAGTTCCTGCGCGAGCAGGTGGTGGCCCGGGATCAGGCGGCAATGCAGCGCGCGGTCGCTCTCGACATCTCCTCCGCCGCCGAGCATCTGGCGCTGGCCCTGGGCAGCGAGCTGGTAGCGCTGCGTGATCCCGAGCGGGGCGCGGCGGCCATCCGGGAGCTGCACGCCGCCAAGGCCGAGGCGGAGAAACTGCACCGCCACACCGCTGCCTGGCAGCAGACGCTGGGTGACGGCATCACCGATCTGGCGGGGGATATCGACCACGATCTGCGCAACCGCCTGCGCGATATCGCCCGCACCGCCGAGGACTGGATCGACCAGCACGATCCAGGCCGGCACTGGGACAGCATGGACGAATGGCTCACGGCCACCGTGGGTTCCGCGGTCGGCGACAACCTGGTGTGGACCGGCACCCGCGCGGTGAAGCTGGCCGAGCGGGTCGCCACCCACTTCGACGATCTCGGCGCGGTGGATCTGCCCGAGGTACGCGACACCCTCGACGACGACTCCCGCGCCGAGTCCTGCACCCTCTCCGATCTGGAGCCCGACCTGGGCCTGGGCCACAAGCTGCTGGTGGGTGTGCGCGGCTCCTACGGCGGCGTGGTGATGGCGGGCATGGTCGGCACCATGGCCGGGCTGGCCCTGATCAACCCGCTCTCGCTGGGTGCGGGAGTTCTGCTGGGCGGCAAGGCGTTCAGCGACGACAAGAAGGCCCGCCTGGCCAAGCGTCGTGCCGACGCCAAGATGGCGGTGCGCCGCTACCTCGACGACATCGCCTTCCACACCGGCAAGGAGACCAAGGACCGCCTGCATCGCATCCACCGCCTGCTGCGCGACCACTTCACCGCCATCGCCGACCGCACCCTGCGCTCCATCGACGAATCCCTGCGCGCCGCCCAGGAGGCCGCCAACCTGGAGGCCGCCCGCCGCACCGAACGCGCCGCCGAACTCGAACGCCGCCTGCGCGTCGTGGCCGAACTCCGCCGCCACGCCAGTACCCTCCTCGGCCCGGAACCCACGGCCGCCCTGGCTCCCGCCGCCCAGCCGCAACTCCCGGGCGTCACCCACTGAGGACGCGAGTCCGGGGGCCCGCCCGGAGCTGACCAGGTCGCCATACCGCTCGCGACCCGGCCGCGGTCGCCCCACACCTGGGGCGGATCACCTGCGAGCCCTCGGGCCGCTTCGCAGGGCAGGCGCTCGCCCGTGGTCGTGGCGATACGCCGATCCGCCGGTGGCCGACCCGGCCGCCGGCCGATGACAGGAGGTTGGGTGCGGCGCACCGGGGCGCAGGCGGGGCAATCCAGTAGCGGGAGGGCAAGATCAGGGTTGGGTGGCCGGGTTCGCGGTGTGGTGAGCTGCCTCTCGGAACTGGGAATCGGCTGTGAGAGCTGGGCGGTTCTGATAACGATTCGGCGTGGCCGGGCGAATGCCTTGCGATGCGTGGAGGTGCGGTGTGCTTCGGAATCGGGAGCCTATGAGGGACGACGCGAGCGGTGTCGGGTATGGGCTGGTGCCGGAGACACGCGGGCTGGTGGCGGCGGCGCGGCGGGCGCTGGGCGAACGGCCGCGGGTGCGCGGTCAGCTGGACGAGTGCGCGCGGCGGCTGGACGAGCCGCTGCGGGTCGCGTTGGCGGGTCAGCTCAAGGCCGGTAAGTCGACGCTGTTGAACGCGCTGGTCGGGCAGGACATCGCGCCGACCGACGCGACCGAGTGCACGCGGCTGGTCACCTGGTACCGCAATGGGACCGCGCCGCGGGTGACCGCGTTCAGCCTGGACGGGGCGCGCGCCGATGTGGTGGTGCGGCGCGGCCGCGGGGCCGAGGGGCTGCCGGGCGCACACGGGCTCACCTTCGATCTGTCGGCGCTGCGCTGGAATGCCCCCGCACCGCGCGAGGTGGACCACCTGGCGGTGGAGTGGCCGTCGGCCGAGCTGGCGCAGACCACCATCATCGATACGCCCGGCATCTCCTCGCTGTCGCGGGAGGTGTCGGCGCGCACGTCGCGGCTGCTCACGCCGGGCGGCCCGGGCCCGGCGCTGCCGCCGGCCGATGCCGTCCTTTATCTGCTGCGTCGTCTCGACGCCGCCGATGTGGATTTCCTGGAGCGCATCGGCGCCGGGCCCAGCGCGAGTACCGGTGCACCGCAGTCCTTCTCGGGTCCGCTGGGCGTGGTGGGCGTGGTGTCGCGGGCCGACGAGATCGGCGCCGGGCGCATCGACGCCCTGCATTCCGCCCGCGATGTGGCCGCCCGCTTCGCGACCGAGCTGGAGCGAACCGGCCTGTGCCAGTCCGTGATTCCGGTGGCGGGCCTGCTCGCCTTCGCCGCCGCCACGCTGCGCCAGCGTGAATACGATGCCTTCGAGGCGCTGGCCGCCATCCCGGTGGACGAGCTGACCGCGGCCCTGCTGTCGGCCGACCGCTTCGCCCATCCCGATCTGCCGCTGCCGCTGCCGGTCCCGGCCGAATTGCGTGCCCACCTGACGGCCCGCTTCGGTTTGTTCGGAATCCGACTGGCCGTCACCCTGATCCGGCTCGGTGTCCGCGGCTCGCAGGCCCTGGCGGCCGAATTGTCCAGCCGCAGTGGCCTCGACGAACTCCGCACCGTCCTGGACGTCCAATTCGCCCAGCGCGCCGACGAATTGAAGGCCCACTCGGCCCTCACCGCCCTGGCCCGCATTCTCACCGCCAACCCCGGTTCGGCGGCCGATGCCCTGCTCCCGCGGGTGCGCACCCTGCTCGCCGATGTGCACGGCTTCGCCGAACTCCGCCTGCTGGCACACCTGCGCTCGGACGAATTGCCCCTGCCCCCGGACGATCTGGCCGAACTGAACCGCCTCATCGGCGGCACGGGCGTGGCCCCTACACTGCGTCTGGGCCTGTCCGCCCACACCGATCTCGCCACCCAGCGCGATGCGGCCCTGGCCGCGGTCCAGAAATGGCGTGCCCGGGCCCGCCACCCGCTGGCCGATCAGTTCACCGCGAGCGCCTGCCTGACCGCGGCCCGCAGCGCCGAGGGCCTGCTGGACATCCTGCACGAGCCCCCGACCACGCCATTCCCGGCGCTGCGGCGGCCCGGCCGCTAGGCGCTCGGCGTCAGGGGGCGGTGCGGTCGCTGCGCGGGTCGATCAGGATCTTGGCGTGGTGCTCGGGTGAGGCCAGGGTGGTGAACGCCGCGTCGATCCCGTCGAGGCCGACGGTCCCGGTGATCAAGGGGCTGGGATCCACCTTCCCGTCCGCGATCATATGGAGGGTGTCGCGGAATTCGCCCGGGTCGTAGCCGAGGACGAATCGCAGCTCGATCTCCTTGTTGATGGCGGTGGCGGGATGGAAGGCATCCTGCTGCATGCACACCCCCACGACCACCACGCGGGTCAATGGCGGTGCGGCGGTGAGGATCTGGTCGATGATGCCGGGCACGCCGACGCATTCGAAGACGACGGGCCCCGACGGACCGCGGTCGAGGGTGTGCACGACGCGGAACAGGTACCACCACGGGAAGTTCGGGATCCGCCGCAGTCGTTCCATGGCGTCGAAACCCAGATTGAGGATGTCGGAGGCGCCGGTGATCCGCGGCTTCTTCGGCGTTGCCTCCCACGGTGATTCGACGGTGGGGTCGACCACCACATCGGCCCCGCACCGGCCCGCGAGTTCGCGGCGGCGCGGCGAGAAGTCGCTGGCGATCACGGTGCGCACGCCCGCCGCCTTCAGCATGGAGATGACGGCCAGCCCGATGGGACCGCACCCGACGACGAACGCGGTCTGTCCCTTGCTGATCCGGCTGCGGCGGACCGCGTGCCAGCCCACCGCCATCGGTTCGGTGAGAGCGGCGTGGTCGGGGGACAGGCCGTTGGGGACCGGGAAGGTCATGGGTTCCTGCACCAGCACCTGCTCGGCGTAGCCGCCGGGCGCGTTGGCGGACAGTCCGGTGAGTTCGGGCTGCCGGCCGGTGCGCAGGATGGGCAGCGCCACCACCGGGGTGCCGGGCTTCCAGCGGCGGCGGGTACCGGGACCGTATTCGGCGATCTCGCCGGTGAATTCGTGTCCCATGACGATCCGCTGGTCGGAGCGCATGAAGTGGTCGTAGCCGGTGGCGGCGGCCAGGTCGGCGAGTTCGTCGCAGTGCAGGCGGGCGTGCAGGTCGGAGCCGCAGATACCGCAGCGGGTGACTGACAGCAGTACCTGACCGGGCCCGGGTACGGGGGTGGGCAGGTCCTCGATCCGGAATTCGCCCTTGCTGACCACGGTCGCGCGCATGCCTGACTCCTGTCGAATGCCGGTGACACTGTGGATTCTTCACCGGAACGGACCGCGGGTCCGGTGAATCACCGAACCCGCGGCCGTTTTGTCGGACTCCGTGTCAGGATCCCGCCGGTGGGGTCAGACTCCCACGAGTTCCTCCTCGGCCTCCACCTCGTGCTGCTCGAGCCGGGTGTCGCGCGGCAGCGCCAGGAATCCGAGGCACACCAGCGCCATCAGCCCGATGCCCCACACCAGCGTGTAGTCGAAGGTATGCGCGAAGTTGACCGCATTGGCCTGTTCACCCGCATGCGCGAGGGCCTGGCCGACAGCCGGATTCGCGGCCGGAGACTGGCAGCTCGCCGGGACGACGGAAGGATCCACCTCGGCGGAGCGATCCCGCACACAGGCCCGGAAGTTCGCGAGGATCTGCTCCTGCGCGGGCCCGGGTACCCCGGCCGTCGCCAGCTCGGTGCGGGTCTGCGCGGCGACGGAATCCACGCCGCGTAGCGAATCATGATCCAGCTGCGCGAAGAACAGAATGCCGACCAGTGCCACGCCCAGTGCCATCCCCAGCTGCTGGCCGGTGTTCAGCAACCCGGATGCCGCCCCGGCCTCGCGGTCGGGAATCTGCCCGAGCAGCATGTCGATGGTCGGCGCGACCACGATGCCGAATCCGATGCCGGTCACGATGAGCGGCAGCACCATCTGCCAGGAGGCGAAATCGGATTCGTAGTGGGCGGCCATCGCGCCGTACAGCGCGAACCCGCCCGCCGTCACCAGTCCGCCCGCGAGCAGCACCCACTTGCCGAACCGCGGCGCCAGCACGCTGACCGACACGCCCGCTCCGATGCCCGCGCCGACCGCGAAGAACACCGAGGTGAGGCCGGCCCGCATGGGCGACCAGCCCAGCCCGGCCTGCATGAACAGCGTCCAGATCAGGAAGAACCCGCCGAAGCCGATCCAGAACAGCAGCCAGCTCGCCAGGCCGACGGTGAACGGCCGCGACCGGAACAGGTCCAGGTCGATCAGCGGTGATTCGCCATTGCGGCTGCGCCACCGTTCGTAGACCACGAAGGCGGCGAAGGCCACGGCCGCCGCGCCCATCATGACGAAAGTCCAGGCGGGCCAGTCCAATCGACGGCCCTCGGTGAGCGGATACACCAGCAGCAGCACCGCGGAAATGGCGAGCACCATGCCGACGATGTCCAGGCGCGGCGCGTGCGCGGACCGTGAATCCCGCATCACCAGGGCCGCGGCGGCCAGCGCGATCAGGCCGACCGGCACGTTCACCAGGAAGATGGGCCGCCAGCCCAGATCGAAGAGATTCCACTGCACCAGCAGCCCGCCCAGGGACAGCCCGACAGCTGACGCGGATCCGCCGACGCCGCTGTAGATGGCAATGGCCTTGGCGCGCTCATCCTTCGGGAAGGTGACGCGAATGATGGCGAGGATCTGCGGCACCATGAGCCCGGCCATCGCGCCCTGGACGAACCGCGAGCCGATGAGCAGTGTGGGTGAGGAGGCCAGGCCGCAGGCCAGTGAGGCCGCGGTGAATCCGGCCATGCCGAACAGGAACAGGCGTTTGCGGCCGTAGATGTCGCCGAGCCGCCCGCCGGTGATGAGTACGGCCGCGAAGGACAGCACGTACGCGGCGATGATCCATTCGATCTGCGAGTAGGCCGCGCCCAGGTCCTTCTGGATGCTCGGTACGGCCACATTGACGATGGTGACGTCGAGCAGGTCCATGAATCCGGCGGCCAGCACGACGGCGAAGGCGATCCAGCGGCGTGGATCGAGGGTGGGGGGATGGTCGGTATCCATGGGGCGAGCTCTCTTCGCTATCGGGGGTTGGATCGACTCTCCAAAACTATGCACCTGAAGTGATTATCAAGCAAGAGTGCAATCACGGTTCGGGCATTGCTGTAGTCTGTATAGGTGACCGACGCCGATCCCCAGTACTCACCGCTGTTCGAGAGCGCCGCATTCCTGCTGGGGCAATTGGGATCGCATTCCGCGTACCGCTTCGACGCGCTGCTCGTGCCCCTGGGGATCAGGCCGCCGCAATACGGCACGCTGCGCCTGCTCGAGGCCAATGACGGCCGGACCCAGCAGCAGCTGTGCGATGCCCTGGGTATCCACCGGAATGTCATGGTCAGCCTGATCGACGACCTGGAGAAGCGCGGCCTGGTCGAGCGCCGCAAGCATCCGGTCGATCGCCGCGCCCACGCCGTGCATCTGCAGCCCGCCGGGCGCGAGATGATCGCCCGCGCGGCCGCGATCGCCGATGGGCTCAATGCGGAATTGCTCGCCGCGCTCGACCCCGAGGACCGGCCGCGGCTGCTCGCGCTGCTGCAGCGGACGGCGATCGGCAACGGCCTGACACCGGGTGTCCATCCCGGCCTGACCGTCGCACCGGGCAGCGTGCCCATGTATGGCCCAGATCACACCTAGGCGCTGTCACAGGCCGGGCCGGCGCGTGTCCAACCAGGTGTAGGCAACTCACCCGGAAGGACACCGACGATGGCCACCATCGACGTTCTGGACTCGTTCATCAACTACACCGACACCGGCAGCGGTGCGGTGCCCGTCGTGTTCCTGCACGGCAACCCCACCTCCTCCTACCTCTGGCGCAATGTGATCCCGCACGTCACCGGCACCGTGTCCGATGCACCGACCCGCGCCCTGGCACCGGATCTCATCGGCATGGGCGCCTCGGGCAAGCCGGACAGCGACTACCGCTTCGTCGATCACGCCCGCTACCTGGACGCCTGGTTCGACGCCCTGGGCCTGGAGCAGGTCGTGATCGTGGGCCACGACTGGGGCGGCGCACTCGGAATGGACTGGGCCGCACGGCATCCCGAGCGGGTGCGCGGTATCGCCGTGGTGGAGACCTTCCTGCGGCCGCTGCGCTGGTCGGAGATGCCGCCGCAGGGCGCGGAACTGTTCCGCCGCTTCCGTTCCCCCGAGGGCGAGGAGATGGTGCTCGAACGCAATATGTTCATCGAATTCAACCTGCCCGCCGCCACCCGGAATCTGACCGCCGAGGCCCTGGACGCCTACCGCACGCCCTACCCGACCCCGGAGTCCCGCCGGCCGATGCTGGCGTGGCCGCGCGAATTCCCGCTGGAGGGCGAGCCGGCCGACGTGGTCGCCATCATCGAGAACTACGACCGGTGGATGGCCACGAGCCCCGAGGTGCCGAAGCTGATCATGCACGTCGAGGACGGTGTCGGCCTCGGCTCGCCGGAGGTGATCGAGTGGGCGCAGCGGACCTTCGCCGCCGCCGAGGTCGCGAATATCGGACCGGCGGGGCATCACTGCCCCGAGGATCAGCCCGATGCCATCGGGCGGGCGGTCGCGCAGTGGATACACCGCCACGCCCTCACCGCCACTCCGGCCGTGGCCTGATCCGGCGGGTCGCGCGGCCGGGCGGTTCGACCGGTTAGCCTGGTTTCGCCGTGGCAGGGCTGATCGCGGGGCGCACCATGGTGCGCTTCGCGATCCCTATGCTGGCGATATGGACACCGGATCGGACATCGACGAGCGCGCGCTCGTCGCACGGGCCGTCGAGGGCGATCGCGCCGCCGTCTCGGATGTCGTTCGGATGCTGCAGGATCCGCTCTACCGGCTGGCGTTGCGCATGGTGTGGCGGCCCGCCGACGCCGAGGACGCCACCCAGGAGATCCTGCTGCGGGTGGTCGGCAATCTCGCGACCTGGCGCGGCGAGGCCCGGCTCACCACCTGGGCCTACCGCATCGGCGTCAACTACCTGCTGAATCTGAAGCGGCAGACGCCGCAGGAAGCGCAGCAGCTCAGCCTCGACCAGTTCGGCGAGGGACTGAAAGACGGCCTGGCCGATGAGGATTACCGCGGCCCGGAGTCCACGCTGCTCACCCACGAGGTCCGGCTCAACTGCAGCCAGGCCATGCTGCAGTGCCTGGGTCGCGACGAACGCGTCGCGTACGTGCTGTCCGACGTCTTCGAGGTGAGCTCGGAGGAGGCCGCCTGGATCGTCGGCGCGACACCCGCCGCTTATCGGAAACGGGTGGAGCGGGCCAAGAAACGGCTAGGGAACTTCCTGCAGTCCACCTGCGGCCTGGCGAATCCCCAGGCGTTCTGCCGGTGCTCACGGCGGGTGGAGAAGGCCGTCGAGCTGGGCCGGGTGGATCCGCGCCGCCCCGCCTTCGCCGCGCACCCGATCACGCCGGGTGGGCGCAGTGTGGAGGAGGCGGAGCGGCAGATGGTGCGCCTGCACGATGCCGCCGCCGTGCTCGGCGCGCATCCGGATTACGCGGCGCCGCAGGCGAAGCTGGAGGCCATCGCCGGGCTGCTGCGTTCGGGGCGGTTCCCGCTACTGGAGTGACGCGGGCGTCCCGTACTTCTTCTCGTACGCCCACGGCGCGAGTTCGGCCGTCACCGCTGCCAGGTCGGGGCTGGCGTCGCAGTCCGAACACTCCAGGCGCACATCGACTTTCCCGCCGCACCCGGTGTGCCGATAGGTGACCGGCGGTCCGTCCGGCGCCGCCCAGCGGTCGCCCCAGTCGGTGAGCGCGAGGATGACCGGTTTCAGGTCGAGTCCCTTTGCGGTGAGCAGGTATTCGGGGTGGCCGCTGCCGGTGCTGCTGCGCTGCTCGAAGATTCCGGCCTCGACGAATTCGGCGAGCCGCTTGGTGAGGATGTTCGGGGCGATGCCGAGCGAGCGCTGGAACTCGGTGAACCGGGTCATCCCGGCGAACATGGCATTGCGCACGATGAGCAGGCTCCAGCGCTCGCCCACGATCTCCAGCGTGCGCGCGGCCGAGCACACCTCCTCGTCGTACGTGCGTCCCAACATGTATCCAGATTGACCCATCCGCTTGTGTGATGCAAGTAATGTCACTATCGTGATGCAAGTAAGTTCTCGCGAGACAGTCCACTCCGACCCGTCCTGTGTGTTCAGGAAAGAAATGGGACCTGCCATGACTGATCAGAACTTCACCACCACCATCACCGTCGACCGCACCCCCGCCGAGGTCTTCGCCGCCGTCCTGAACGCCCGCGGGTGGTGGGGGAAGGGCATTACCGGCGGCACCGAGCGCCCGGGCGACACTTTCGTCTTCGAGGTCCCCGGCGTCCACCGCAGCGATATCGAGCTGACCGAGGTGGTGCCGAACCGCCGCGTGGTCTGGCGTGTCAAGGACAACTGGATGTCCTTCGTCCAGGACAAGACCGAATGGGTGAATACCGAAATCCATTTCGACATCACCGAAACCGACGGCGGCACCGAACTCCGCTTCACCCACGTCGGGCTCGTTCCCGACTACGAGTGCTACGACGCCTGCTCCCCGGCGTGGACGTTCTACATCACCGAGAGCCTGCGCGACCTGGTCACCACCGGCGTCGGTCAGCCCGGTGGACTTCCCGCCGAGATCGAGGCGGTCGAGGCCGCGAAGGCGGCGCGGTAACCTCGGCGGGTTCAGCTGTCGCCCAGGAGCTTTCGCGCGATGGGCACCACCTGTCGCGCGAAACGCTGCACCTGGTCGACGTCGAAACCCGGCGGCCAGTAGATGAAGGTGTCGAATCCGGCGTCGCGGGCCAGACGGACGATGATGTCCGCCCACTCCTCCGGGGAGCCGTGAATCGGGTCGGAGCCATGGGGATCCGGGTGCAGCGACCGGTCGCTCACCACGCCGGGCAGCGCCGCCAGCCGGGTGATGGTGCGCGGATCCCGCCCGAGCGAGCGCGCCACCGCATCGATGCGGGCATTGGCGCCGGCCCACTGCTCCCAGGGCATCCAATTCGGCAGCGGCGCAACCCATCCGTCGGCCGCCGAGCCGATCAGGTCCAGTGCGTGCGGGCCCATGGCCCCCAGCCAGATCCCGATATTGTGCGCGGGCGCCGGCCCGCCCTCGATGCCCTGCACCGTGTATTCGGTGCCCACCACGGACACCAGCTGCCCGGGCCGCCACTCCGCCCGGATGATGGCGATGCTCTCGGCCAGGGCCATGAGCGCCGACCGGCCCTTGCGGGCGGGCCCGCCCATGGCCACCACGCCGCTCTCGAAAGCGCCCGCCCCCAAACCCAATTCGAAGCGCCCACCGCTGAGCAGGTCGAAGGTGGCGGCCTGCTTGGCGATCATGGCGGGCGTGCGCAGCGGCAGATTCGCCACTCCCGGATAGAGGCTGACCCGGCCGGTGGCCGCCAGGCAGGCGCCGATTACCGCGAAGGTGTCGCCGAACTGCGCGTTGTAGGGATGGTCCTGGATGGCCACCAGATCCAGCCCCTCGGCGTCGGCGGCCACGGCCATATCGATGACGTCCGGCAGCGCGGCCGCGACGGGCGGGATCGAAATACCGAACCTTGCCTGCATCGAGCCTCCTCACCAGCGGAAATCGACGCTCCCGATCTTCGTGGGCGGTTGCGTGCAACACCGGCATTTCGGACGTCGGCGCGCATCCCGGGCGTGTCTCGCCCCTGTTCACCGCGCTGCCGGAAACCGCGCGGTCCGGCCGGGTTCCGTTTACGATCCCCGCGTGAGCTCGAAATCGTCCGGATCGCCCGGGGATTCGCCCGTGGCCGGGCGGATGCGGGCGCGGGACATCGACCGCGTCAACGCACGGGCGCTGCTGGACGCCGCCTTCGAGGAGGGCGAGCTCGCGGTCGAGGAGTACCACCAGCGGTCCGAGCAGGCGCAGACCGCACAGACCCTCGGCGAACTGCAACGACTCATCGGCGACCTGCAGCCGAGCACCAAGACCGCCGACCTCGCGCCCGTCGGCCGGCGGGCACGACGGGCGTCCGCGGGCGGCTATCCGCCCCGCACCCGGGCCCGCGACAGCGACCGCCAGGCCACCTGCACCCTGCTCGACGCCGCCCGCGCGGACGGACAGCTGAACGCCGCCGACCATCGCACCCTCACCGAACTCGCCGGCGAGGCGAAGACATTGGGTGAACTGGCCCAGCTCACCGACGATCTGCAGCGGTCCGGCGACACCCCGCCGGATCCCGCCCCGCCGAAGTCGCGGCGCGAGAACTGGTTCGCCGCGGGCATCGCGGCCCTGAGCATCGCGGTCGCGGTGGGCACGTTCGTGGCCGTGGATCGTCCCGCCACCCCGGCCGCCGGACCGCCCGCGGTCGACCTGGGTGTGATCGGACCGATGGTGCTGCCCCGGCCGAAACTCACCGAGGCCGAGGGCATCGGCTACTTCCGGGACGCCTATCGCGCCAAGTTCGGCGACACCATTGTCGACGAGGTCGACCTGTTCCCCGACTATGCGACGGTCACCCGCGGCAGCCAGGCCAACCGCAAGGTCCGCTACACCTATCGCGGTGGCTTCGACCAGGGTGACCAGCCGCAGACCCGGTCGCCGCAGACGCCGACCGCGGATCTGTCCGCGCTGAACGTGCCGGCCATCGCCGCGCTCGCCGCCCGGGCCCCGGCCCTCACCAAGGTGGATCAGGGCACGGTCAGCTACCTCGACATCGAGGGGTCCGGCAGCGGGCCGATCGTTCGTATCTATGTGGGCAACAAGGCCAATGAGAACGGCTACCTCGAGGCGACCCTCGACGGCCGGATCGTGCGGACCCTGGCGTTCGGGGGATAGGTCGAGATCATGGCTGATGCACGCTCCCAGGGATTGCGGGCCCGCGACACCGATCGCGTGGACGCCTGCACCCTGCTCGACACCGCCCGGGACGCCGGCGAGCTCACCGCGGCCGAATACACCCACCGGACCGCGAAGGCCATGGCGGCCAAGACCTTCGGCGAACTGGACGCGGTGCTGGAGGATCTGCAGATTTCCGCCAATCTGGTGAATTCGCCTGTGGTGCGGGCGAATCGGCGCGGTCCCTCCACTCGCATGCGGGTCGCCGCCGCGATCCTGGTGGCCGCGGCCCTGCTCGGCGCGTTCGCGGGTTGCGTCTCGCGCACGGCCGCACCGAAACCCGCTCTGCCGGACCCGACCACGGGCCCGGGCCTGGCCAGTTTCGTCGCGGCCTACCAGGACCACTTCGGCGACGCCAAGGCCGACCAGGTTCTCCTCTATCCCACCTACGTGATCATCGAGCGCCGTCGGGATCCGTCGGCGCAACGTGACGCGCACATCCGTTACGACGGCAGCTTCCACTCCTATGACGACATCGCCCGGTCTGTGGGCATGGACATCTTCGACATGTCGGTCCTGGATCTGAAGAAGATCGCGGGTCTGCTCGCCGGGGCTCCGCAGTCGGCGGGCGTGCCCAACGGCCGGATCGGCCACGTCGAGATCGTCCGGGGCGCCGATGGCAGTCCGGTGGTGACCGTCTACGTCGACGACGGCTCCCAGCACGGCTATTTCAAGGTCACCGCCACCGGCGAGCCGATAGCGATCTACCCGCCCAGCTGATCGATCACGGTCCCGGCCCATCGGTAGTTGCAAACCGACCGGTGTGGACACAAGGGGCGGCCGGTCGCGCCTGCCCGCGAAGAATTTTTTGTGCCGCGTGGAATAGATGACGTGCGGCGCCCGTTGGGACAGGTCAGCAAGGTTGAGCGAGTTGGACTCAAGTTAAAGTTGCGCGCCGCCGCCGGCGGGTGCAGGATTGAGCCGACCACGCTCAGTGTTACTGGGATTGCAGTGCGCCGGAGTCGCTCGGAGAGGATTCCGGGGCGCTCAGGTACGTCAACTAGGAGGAAACACCATGGCTCGTGCGGTCGGTATCGACCTCGGGACCACGAACTCTGTCATCGCCGTTCTCGAAGGCGGCGAACCGGTCGTCGTGGCCAACTCGGAAGGATCGCGCACCACGCCGTCGATCGTCGCTTTCGCCAAGAACGGTGAGGTGCTCGTCGGTCAGCCCGCCAAGAACCAGGCCGTCACCAACGTCGACCGCACCATCCGGTCCGTCAAGCGCCACATGGGCGAGGACTGGTCTGTCGACATCGACGGCAAGAAGTACACCCCGCAGGAGATCTCCGCGCGCGTGCTGATGAAGCTGAAGCGCGACGCCGAGGCCTACCTGGGTGAAGAGATCACCGACGCCGTGATCACCGTCCCCGCCTACTTCGAGGACGCGCAGCGCCAGGCCACCAAGGAGGCCGGCCAGATCGCGGGCATGAACGTGCTTCGCATCGTCAACGAGCCCACGGCTGCCGCGCTGGCATACGGCCTCGACAAGGGCGACAAGGAACAGACCATCCTGGTCTTCGACCTCGGTGGCGGCACCTTCGACGTCTCGCTGCTGGAGATCGGTGAGGGCGTCGTCGAGGTCCGCGCCACCTCCGGTGACAACCACCTCGGTGGCGACGACTGGGACGAGCGCATCGTCGGCTGGCTGGTCGACAAGTTCAAGGGCACCTCGGGCATCGACCTGACCAAGGACAAGATGGCCATGCAGCGCCTGCGTGAGGCCGCCGAGAAGGCCAAGATCGAGCTGTCGTCCTCGCAGTCGACCTCGATCAACCTGCCCTACATCACGGTGGACGCGGACAAGAACCCGCTGTTCCTCGACGAGCAGCTGACCCGCGCCGAGTTCCAGAAGATCACCTCGGATCTGCTGGACCGCACCCGCAAGCCGTTCCAGTCGGTCATCAAGGACGCCGGCATCTCGGTCGGCGACATCGATCACGTTGTGCTCGTCGGTGGTTCGACCCGTATGCCCGCCGTGTCCGACCTGGTCAAGGAACTGACCGGCGGCAAGGAGCCCAACAAGGGCGTGAACCCGGACGAGGTCGTCGCCGTCGGCGCCGCCCTGCAGGCCGGTGTGCTCAAGGGTGAGGTCAAGGACGTCCTGCTGCTCGATGTCACCCCGCTGTCGCTGGGCATCGAGACCAAGGGCGGCGTGATGACCAAGCTGATCGAGCGCAACACCACCATTCCGACCAAGCGGTCGGAGACCTTCACCACGGCCGACGACAACCAGCCGTCCGTGCAGATCCAGGTCTTCCAGGGTGAGCGCGAGATCGCCTCGCACAACAAGCTGCTCGGATCGTTCGAGCTGACCGGCATCCCGCCGGCCCCGCGCGGCGTGCCGCAGATCGAGGTCACCTTCGACATCGACGCCAACGGCATCGTCCACGTCACCGCCAAGGACAAGGGCACCGGCAAGGAGAACACGATCAAGATCCAGGACGGCTCCGGCCTGTCCAAGGAGGAGATCGACCGCATGGTGAAGGACGCCGAGGCGCACGCGGCCGAGGACAAGGCGCGTCGCGAGGAGGCGGAGACCCGCAACCAGGCCGAGTCGCTGGTGCACCAGACCGAGAAGTTCATCAAGGACAACGAGGACAAGGTCCCGGCGGACGTCAAGACCAAGGTCGAGGCGGCCATCGCGGAGGCGAACGAGGCGCTCGAGGGCACCGACATCTCGGTCATCAAGACCGCGGTGGAGAAGCTCGCCACCGAGTCGCAGGCGCTGGGCCAGGCCATCTACGAGGCCTCGGCCGCGGACCAGGCCGCCCAGGGCAACGGGTCGGGCGCGCCGCAGTCCGATGACACCGTCGTGGACGCCGAGGTCGTCGAGGAGCCGGAGAAGAAGTGACGAACCAGAACCCGGAAAACATGGTCGACTCGGCCACGGGTGAGGTCTTCGAGGCCGCGGCGGACACCGCCGCGGCCCTCGGGGCCGAGGGGACTCCCGAGGTCAGCGAGGACGCCCTCGCCGACGCGATCACGGCCGAATTGGCCGAGCGCACCGCCGATCTGCAGCGTCTGACCGCGGAGTACGCCAACTACCGCCGCCGCGTCGAGCGCGACCGCAAGGCCGCCATCGACACCGCCAAGGCCGCGGTCGTGGGCGAACTGCTCCCGGTGCTCGACGATCTGGATCGCGCCCGCGCGCACGGTGACCTCGACAACGGACCGCTCAAGTCGGTCGCGGACAAGCTGGTCACCGCTCTGCAGAAGCAGGGCCTCGAGGAATTCGGTTCGGAGGGTGAGCCTTTCGACCCGACCCTGCACGAGGCCGTGCAGCACGAGGGCAGTGGCGCGGACCCGGTCCTCGGCATGGTGATGCGCAAGGGCTACCGCTTCGGCGATCGCGTGCTGCGGCACGCGCTGGTCGGCGTCACCGACGGTGTAGCGGATCTGGCTGCGGCGCAGCCGGATACGACGAACGCTGGCACCGATGCCGCTGGCACTGATTAACAACGCACAGACGCCCCCGGCGTCACCGACAACACGGAAAGGAGGAGATGCCCGGTGAATCGAGAGTGGCTCGAGAAGGATTTCTACAAGGATCTGGGTGTTTCCTCCGGCGCCACCCAGGACGAGATCAAGAAGGCCTACCGCAAGCTGGCCCGTGACCTGCACCCGGACAAGAACCCCGGGGACAGCACGGCCGAGGAGCGGTTCAAGGCCGTCAGCGAGGCGAATGCTGTGCTGTCGGATCCGGAGAAGCGCAAGGAGTATGACGAGGCCCGGAAGCTGTTCGCCGGCGGCGGTTTCGGCCGCGGCGGGTTCTCGCCCGGGGGTGGCTACGGCCAGCCCGGCGGCGGGTTCTCCGGCGAGTTCAACCTCGGCGACATCTTCGGCGCGGGCGCCGGAGCCGGTGGCGCCGACGGCGGCCTGGGCGATCTGCTGGGCGGGCTGTTCAATCGCGGTGGCACCCGGACCTCGTCGCGTCCCCGGCGCGGTTCGGATGTGGAGACCGAGACCACCCTCGGCTTCCGCGAGGCCGCCCAGGGCGTGACCGTCCCGCTGCGCATGACCAGCCCGGCCGCCTGCACCACCTGCCACGGCAGTGGCGCCAAGCCGGGCACCAGCCCGCGAGTCTGCCCGCACTGCAATGGCACCGGCGTGGTCAGCCGGAACCAGGGCGCGTTCGGCTTCAGCGAGCCGTGCGAGGACTGCCGGGGCACCGGGTCGATCATCGACGACCCGTGTGTCGACTGCCGCGGCAGCGGCATCCAGAACCGGACCCGCACCATCACCGTGCGCATACCCCCCGGTGTGCGCGACGGGCAGCGGATCCGGCTTGCCGGTCAGGGCGAGGCGGGCCTGCGCGGCGCGCCTCCGGGCGACCTGTACGTCACCGTGCACGTCAGCCAGGACAAGGTCTTCGGCCGCAATGGCGACGACCTGACCCTGGTGCTGCCGGTCTCGTACGCCGAACTGGTGCTGGGCACCACGGTTTCCGTGCCCACGCTGGACGGCCGTGTCGGCGTCAAGGTGCCGCCGGGCACCGCCGACGGCCGGACCCTGCGGGTGCGCGGGCGCGGTGTGCCCAAGCGCGACGGCGGCGCCGGTGACCTGCTGGTCACGGTGAAGGTCGCGGTACCGCAGAAGCTGGACGACAATGCCGCCGAGGCGCTGCGGCGCTACGCGGAGGCGGAGAAGACCAGCGGGTTCGATCCACGTGCGGGATGGGCGGGTGCGTAATGAGTTCCGATCCGAAGAAGACCGAGGCCCAGTACTTCCTGATCTCGGTGGCCGCGCAGCTGGCGGGCATGCACGCCCAGACGCTGCGCACCTATGACCGGCTGGGTCTGGTTTCGCCGCAACGCACCTCGGGCGGCGGGCGGCGCTACTCGGACCGGGATGTGGAGCTGCTCCGCGAGGTGCAGCGCCTGTCCCAGGACGAGGGCGTGAACCTGGCCGGCATCAAACGGATCATCGAACTCACCAACCAGGTGGAGGAGTTGCAGCAGCGGGTGAGCGAGTTGACCGCCGAGGTGGAAAGGCTCCGGTCGGGGTACCGCCCCGATCTGACCCCGCCGCAGCGCAGCACCGCTCTCGTGGTGTGGCAGCCTCGAAACCGGCGTAAGCAGTAGCCGCCTCCCCGGGACTTCAGCGCCCGGCTCGGGAGCCGTCGCCGGCTTCGCACGCGTGCCGGCGGTCGGGAGCCGAACCGATTTCGGGCGTACCCCGGGAGTTACCCGCATCTCGCGAAATCAGTTGTCCCGTTTGGGGAACGGGGAGGGGTCGGGAGCGTTGCTCCCGGCCCTTCCTTGCTGTATCAGGCTTTGCGGATGAGGACGAGTGTTCGCCCGGTTGTGATTGTTGCGGACAATGTGCTGAGTTCCCTATGGGGACTGTGGGATTGGCGAAGTTCTTGGTTCCGGTTAATTACAAACAGACCGGTACGTTATAAAAGACGCCAATCATGAGTTTTGTCCGTATGCTGCAAGGGAATTCAAGGACCGGCGCAGTTGCGGCAGGATCGCTGTTTTCCTGAGTCTTGCAAAACGGATCAGGCAGGTCTGCCGTCCGAAAGCCTGTGTCTCACGGCGTGTTCCGGTTGAACAGTCTGTTTTCGGCTCGGATGCCCCGCAACGTTCACGTTTTCGAGGAATAAAGGCCGTGTTATTGAAACGTCTCGTTCCGTTGCTGGCTGACCTCGCCTACACTGGCTTGGCAGCGGCTGCTGTCGAGTGTCCCGCAGCACTTCACTCGCCGGTCACGCCTGCGTTCGATTGCGAAATGGGGTTGTGACACACATGGATTCGCGCACCGTCGCATTGATAAGAACAACGTTCAAGGCGGTTGCTGCGGAAGACGGTGGCCCCGAGAAACTCGCGCGGTCGTTCTACGCCATCCTCTTCACGGAGTACCCCCACGTTCGCGACCACTTCCCCGCCGCCCTGGACGCCCAGCGCGACCGGCTGGTCAAGGCCATCGCGTACGTGGTCGACCGGCTGGAGGAGCCGGACCGGTTGCTGCCCTTCCTGGCCCAGCTCGGCCGTGATCACCGCAAGTACGGGGTGGTGGCCGAACACTATGAGGCCGTGGGAAATTCGCTCAAGAGCGCGCTGGAGGCCTATGCCGGCACCGAGATCTGGACCGACGAGATCGGGCGTGCCTGGGACGAGGGCATCGGGGTCATCGCCGACACCATGATCAACGCGGCCGAGCAGGAGACCACCCCGCCGGTGTGGACCGGGACCGTCATCGAGCACCGGGAAGTACTGCGCAACCTGGCCGTCGTGCGCCTGCGGCTGGACCAGCCCATGCAGTACGCGGCCGGTCAGTACATGAGCGTGCAGATCCCGTCCCGCCCGCGCATGTGGCGCTACCTGTCCCCGGCCATCCCCGCGAATGCCGGCGGCGAACTGGAATTCCACATCCGCGGCGTCACCGGCGGCTGGGTCAGCCCGGCCATGGTCGGGCACAGCCGGGTCGGCGAACAGTGGTTGATCGGCTCACCGCTGGGCGGCCTCGGCGTGCCTCGCAACACCCGCCGCAAGCTGCTCATGATCGGCTGCGGCACCGGCATCGCCCCGCTGCGTGCCCAGCTCATGGCCATGACCGCGCGGCGCTCCAACCCGAAGGTGGATGTGTTCGTCGGCGGCCACTACCCGTGCGATCTCTACGATCTCGAGGTGCTGAGCCAATTGGCCTGCGCCAACAAGTGGCTCACCGTGCACCCGGTCACCGAGTCCACCGAGAACCCGTGGTGGCACTTCGACGACTCCGACGGGGCCCGCGAGTATCCGGGCCTGCAGCCGCGGGTGGTCGGTCAGATCGGCAAGATCGTGGCGAGCCACGGCTCCTGGTACGACCGGGACGTGCAGATCGTCGGTGCGCCGTCCATGGTGCAGACCACCAAGTTCCGCCTCATGGCCGCCGGCACGCCCACCGAGAACATCCGCCACGACCCCTTGTTCTGAGCGCGGCGGAACCCTCAGAAGCCTTCGTAGCGAATGGCTTCCGCGGGCGCGCCGATGGCGACCAGCTGGTCGATGGTGTTGCGGACCATGGCCGCGCCGCCGCAGACCAGGATCTGGTGGTGGTCCAGCGGGCCGAAGCGTTCCGGGATGTCGGCGATGGTGCCCGGCATCATCTCCTCCGGGCGGAAGCCGATGTCCACCCGGCACTGCTCGTACCAGGCGTCGGCGAAATCCGGGTCGTACTCGTTCTGCACCACGGGAACGACCGTGAGCCACGGCAATTCACCGGTCAGCAGGTAGAGCATGTCGGAGGCGTAGAGGTCGCGCGGGTAGCGCCCGCCCACGAACAGGTGGGTGCGCGGCGGCTGCTCCCGGCGCGACAGATCCAGCAGCAGCGCGCGCATCGGCGCGAGCCCGACCCCGTCGGCGATCATGACCACCTCGGTGGCCTCCGGTTCCACGGCCAGCCAGCCCGCGGGCGCGCTGATCCGCCATTCGTCGCCCGGGTGCGAGTCGGCGACGATGGATCCGCTGCACCAGCCGCCCGGCACCGTACGCACATGGAACTCCAGCTTGCCGTCCAGCGAGGGCGGCAGCGCGGAATACAGCCGGCGCACCATGTTCGGGTGCTGCGGCGTGCGCACCTCCACCGACTGGCCCGCCGCGAACGGCACGAACTCGCCGATCAGCCGCACCACCGTGGTGTCCTCGCGCAGCCGGTGCGCACCCACCACCGTGGCGTTCCACTCCGTCTGCGCGCCGAGCGCGAGCTCTCCGGTCTCGTCCGGGCCGAGCGTCACCGATAACTCCTGATTGTCGAAAGGCTGTGCACTACACCGGATCCGAGCTTATCGCCGACGTCGGCGTGCCCACCGCGAGCAGGGCGCGCCTGGTGTCGGCGATCATGCGGGCCGAGCCGGCTATCTGGATCTGGCGATCGGCCCAGGCGCCGAAGCTGGCCACCACCGCGCCCAGATTGCCGATCAGCCGCCGATGCATGCCGAACGGCGTCTCGGCGGGCGGATAGGGGTGCCACCACGGGTTGGTCTCGTTCTCGCAGACCGGGACCACCGTGAGCCACGGATTGGATTGCGAGAGCTGCCACATGTTCTCCACGTCGTAGAGGTCACACGGGTAGCGCCCGCCCATGAACAGGTGCACGCGCGGATTGATGCCGCGCCGGCCCATCTCGATGAGCTGTGCCCGCAGCGGGGCGATGCCGGTGCCCGACCCGATCATGAGCACGTCCTTGCGGCGGCTCAGATCCACGTGCAGACCGCCCAGCGGAGCGGCGATCATCCACCGGTCGCCGACCTGGGTCTCGTTCACGATGCCCGGGCTCACCCAGCCGGTGCGCACCTTCCGCACATGGAACTCGATCTCGCCGTATGGGTTGGTGGGGATGGCCGGCGACAGGTAGCGCCACATCTTGGGCCGCTGCGGAATGGCCACCGGCACGTACTGCCCGGCCTGATAGGGGATCGGGGTGTCGGTCTGCAGGCGGACGATGGCCAGATCGTCCACCACCCGCCGGTGCCCTACCACCGTCGCCTCCCAATACGGTTGCGACTTATCCGAATTGGCGCCGATGGCCATGGACGCCGAGATCAGGATGGTGATGTCGCGCCAGCCCGCCTCCAGCTGCCGGCTCCAGTGGGCGGTGCCGTTGTAGCTGCGGAAGGCGTGGAGCAGGGCGCGCCCGGCGATGTCGTAGTGCGCCGCCTCCACCCCGTACTTGCGATGGTCGCGCGCGAGTTGCTCCAGGAAGCGTTGCGCGCGATCCCAGTCCTCCAGATTGTCGAGCACGAACGAGATGGCCGTGACCAACCGTTTCGGCTGCATGTCCATGGCGGAGGGGAACAGTTCCCGCAGGGCGGGAATCTCTGCGAAAAGATGACCGTAGAACGCGCTGATCAGCCGTTCCGGCCCGTTGGGGGCCTCGACGACTGTCCGAAAGTTTGCGCGGACCAGCGCTGCCGAACGCGCATCCACGACGTCGAGCTTTCCTTCCTGTGCTGCTACCCCGGAACGCCTGCTGCCAGGCGGCCCTCCGCGTCAAGTATCCCTTAAAACGCGGTGGTCGCACGGATATAGCCGGAGGCCGATCGATTTGCGTAACCCGGAGTTCAGATCACCAGGACGATCTTGCCGCGTGCGCCGGGTGCGCCGATCACGCCGGGGGCCTCGGCCAGCGGCGGCATGGCGCTGATCGGGACCATCAGGTCGCCGTCGCCGACCAGTCGCAGTAGCTCGCGCAATTCGGCTGCGCCGCCTTGGGATTGGAGGTTGCCGCCGCGCACGCCACGGGCCTGCAGATCCGCCTCGTCGGCGGACCAGATGGTCGAATAGGCCGAACCGCCGGACTTGACCAGGCTCGCGTTGTCGGCGAAAACGGGCGGCGGGCTGACCAGATCGAACAGGACGTCGATGCCGCCGGGATCGGTGATCCGCACCGAATCGGCGACCGACAGCTCCGAGCCCTGGGCGTGGGTGGGGGAGTCGGTGACGGTGATCCGGCCGTAGTTCACCACCTCGGTCGCGCCCAGCCGGATCATCCGATCGGTGTCGTCGGGGCGGGCGGTGGCGATGACGTGCGCGCCCGCGAGCGCCGCGAGCTGCACCAGATAGGAGCCGACGCCACCCGAGGCGCCCACGACCAGCACCTTCTGGTTGCGGGTGACCCCGGCGGCGTGCATGAGGTCCAGGGCCGTGATGCCCGCGGTCGGCAGGGCGGCGCCGCGAATGGCGGAGACCTCTTCCGGCAGCTTGGCGAGGGTGCCGTCGTGCGGCGCCACGATGTACTCGGCGAAGGTGCCGTGCCCGACCGGCGGGATCAGGAACTTCCCGACCACCCGCTCCCCGACCTCGAAGTCGTCCACCCCCGCGCCCACCGTGGTGATCGTGCCCGCGCCATCGATGCCTGGGATCAGCGGAAAGTCGTGCGGCAGTTGGCCGTCCAGGAAGCCGTCGATGATCCGCTGGTCGAACGGGTTGACCCCGGCGGCCTCGAGCTTGATCTGGATCTGGCCCGGTCCGGCCTCGGGGGTGGGCATGTCGGCGGGCTCGGGGCGGCCGCCGAATTCACGGACGACGATCGCGCGCATTTGCTGCTCCATTCATTCGGAAACCGGGATGGATGAGCTGGTGTGATGCGTCAACGAATGGAGTCATCGTACGCGTAGCGTAGGAACCGGCCTCGGACTGGACCTGGCGTCGAAAACTGGTAAGACTTGAGCGGAACAGACTCAACTTCTACCGCGTTGTAGAGAGCAACGACAAGTAGGAAGGTGACAGTGGACTCGTTCAATCCCACCACCAAGACCCAGGCGGCCCTGACCGCCGCGCAACAGGCGGCCGCCGTGGCCGGAAACCCGGAAATCCGTCCGGCGCACTTGCTGGTGGCGTTGCTGGATCAGATCGACGGCATCGCCGCACCGCTGCTCAAGGCCGTCGCAGTCGACCCGGCGACGGTGCGGCGTGAGGCCCAGGAGATCGTGGACCGGTTGCCCCGGGCCACCGGCGCCACCACCACCCCCAACCTCGGGCGCGAAGCCATCGCGGCGCTCAGCTCCGCGCAGCGGCTGGCCACCGAGCTGGGCGACGAATACGTCTCCACCGAGCACCTGGTCTACGGCCTGGCCGCCGGCGACTCCGACGTTCAGCAATTGCTGCTGAAGTACGGCGCGACCGCCGACGCCCTGCGCGAGGCCTTCACCGCCGTGCGCGGCAACGCCCGTGTCACCTCGCCGGATCCGGAGGGCTCGTACCAGGCGCTGGAGAAGTACTCCACCGACCTGACCGCCGCCGCCCGCGAGGGCAAGCTGGACCCGGTCATCGGCCGCGATACCGAAATCCGCCGTGTCGTACAGGTTTTGAGCCGCCGCACCAAGAACAACCCGGTGCTGATCGGCGAGCCAGGCGTCGGCAAGACCGCCATCGTCGAGGGCCTGGCCCAGCGCATCGTGGCGGGTGACGTCCCGGAATCGCTGCGCGGCAAGAAGCTCGTCTCGCTCGACCTGGGCGCGATGGTGGCCGGCGCCAAGTACCGCGGTGAGTTCGAGGAGCGGTTGAAGGCCGTGCTGGAGGAGATCAAATCCTCTGCCGGACAGATCATCACGTTCATCGACGAGCTGCACACCATCGTGGGCGCCGGCGCCACCGGCGAATCCGCCATGGACGCGGGCAACATGATCAAGCCCATGCTGGCCCGCGGCGAGCTGCGGCTGGTCGGCGCCACCACCCTCGACGAATACCGGCAGCACATCGAGAAGGACCCGGCCCTGGAACGCCGGTTCCAGCAGGTGCTGGTGGGCGAGCCGTCGGTGGAGGACACCGTCGGCATCCTGCGCGGGCTCAAGGAGCGCTACGAGAACCACCACCACGTGCGGATCACCGACTCCGCGCTGGTGGCCGCGGCGACCCTGTCCGACCGCTACATCACCTCCCGGTTCCTGCCGGACAAGGCCATCGACCTGGTCGACGAGTCGGCCTCGCGGCTGCGTATGGAAATCGATTCCCGCCCGGTGGAAATCGACGAGATCGAGCGCGTCGTGCGGCGCCTCGAGATCGAAGAGGTCGCACTGGCCAAGGAGACCGACGAGGCGTCCAAGCAGCGGCTGGAGAAGCTGCGCCAGGAGCTTGCCGACGACCGCGAGAAGCTCAACCAGCTGATGACCCGCTGGCAGAACGAGAAGCAGGCCATCGACGCGGTGAGCGTGCTCAAGGAGGAGCTGGAATCGCTCAAGGGCGAATCCGAGCGGGCCGAGCGCGACGGCGACTACAACAAGGCCGCCGAACTCCGGTACGGGCGAATCCCCAAGCTGGAGAAGGAACTCGCCGAGGCCGAGTCCAAGGCGAAGACCGCCGCCGACGGCGACGTCATGCTCAAGGAGGAGGTCGGGCCGGACGATATCGCCGAGGTGGTGTCGTCGTGGACCGGTGTCCCCGTGGGCAAGATGATGGAGGGCGAGACCCAGAAGCTGCTGCGCATGGAGGACGAGCTGGGCAACCGGGTCGTCGGGCAACAGGAAGCCGTGCAGGCGGTTTCGGATGCCGTGCGCCGCGCCCGGGCCGGGGTCGCCGACCCCAACCGGCCCACCGGCTCGTTCATGTTCGTCGGCCCGACCGGTGTCGGTAAGACCGAACTCGCGAAGGCGTTGGCGGACTTCCTGTTCGACGACGAGCGCGCCATGGTCCGCATCGACATGAGCGAGTACAGCGAGAAGCACTCGGTGGCCCGCCTGGTCGGTGCGCCCCCCGGCTACGTCGGCTACGACCAGGGCGGCCAGCTCACCGAGGCGGTGCGGCGACGCCCGTACACGGTGGTGCTGTTCGACGAGATCGAGAAGGCCCACCCGGACGTCTTCGACATCCTGCTGCAGGTGCTCGACGAGGGCCGGCTGACCGACAGCCAGGGCCGCACGGTCGACTTCCGCAACACCATCCTCATCCTGACCTCCAATCTGGGTGCGGGCGGTGACAAGGACGCGGTCATGAACGCGGTGCGCCGCGCCTTCAAGCCGGAGTTCCTGAACCGGCTCGACGACGTGGTCATGTTCCACGCGCTCGACGAGGAACAGCTGGAACGGATCGTCGACATCCAGCTGAACCAGCTGCAGAAGCGTCTGTCCCAGCGCCGCCTGAAGCTGGACGTGTCCGACTCGGCCCGCTTCTGGCTGGCCGTGCGCGGCTACGACCCGGCCTACGGCGCGCGCCCGCTGCGCCGCCTCATCCAGCAGGCCATCGGCGATTCGCTCGCCAAGGAACTGCTGGCCGGGGAGGTGCAGGACGGTGACACGGTGAAGGTCAACGTCACCCCCGACGGCGACACCCTCATCGTCGGCCGCTGACCCAGCGGACCGCAGGCCCCCGCGCGAGCTTCGGCTCGGCAGGGGCCTTGCTCGTCCCGGGCGACCGAGCCTTGCCCATTTCGAGGTGTGAACGGTCCGCGGATTGGGAACCGTCCGGTCGAGTTCGCGGCTCGGGCGGGATCGGCCGCCTACCCTGGAGGCCATGACCAATCCGAGCGATCCATGGTCGCGGCGGCCGGAGCCGGGCCCGGGAGAGGGGCCCGCCGAGCAGGCCGCACCGGGTGGCTACCCCTCGGATAGCGCCGCGGGCTACGGACCCACCGAGGCCATACCGGCCGGTCCAGTCGATTATTTCGGGCAGCCTCCGGTGCCCGACGCCACCCGCGTGCTGCCGCCGGCGGACGCGCAGTGGGGTGGATACGAGACCGGCGGTGGCTACGAGCCGACCGCCGTCTACCCGGGCCAGCCCGGGTATGCCCCCACGAGTAGCTACGGCGCACCCGGTTACCCGCCCGCCGCGGGCGGGCCCGGTTACCCGGGTGGTCCGGGAATGCCGACCGGTGGATATCAGCCCGCGGGCTTCCCACAGCATCCCGTCCCGCCCCCGCCGCCCCGCCGGACCACCATGTGGATCGCGCTGGCCATCGCCGCGGTCATCGTGGTCGCCATTGTCGGCGTGGCGGCGGGAACCCTGCTGTCGAACAATGATTCGTCGAACAGCGCCGCCGCGACCAGCAGCGTCAGGACCTCCGGGTACCCGGCGCCGAGCCTGCCCGGCAACTCCTCGGCCCTACCCCTGCCCAGCGGCATTCCCACCATCCCGGGCCTGGGCGATCTGGACGAGCTGGGTGCGAACATGGGCACCATCTCGAACAACGACGGTTCCACCCTCACCATCACCACCCTGTCCGGTGGCACGGCGACCGTGAAGACCGACAACAAGACACAGGTGATTTCCCTGGGCAGCACCAAGGTTTCGGACTTGCCGGTCGGCGAGGTGATCATGGTCCAGGGCGACAAGAACGCCGACGGATCCATCCAGGCGAAGCTGATCATCAGCACCTCGATGCCGAGCGGGACCCGATGAACCCCCGCGAGCTCTCGGCGATCGCCGAACCCGCCCGGAGCGAAGCGGACGGCAAATTGGACACAGTGTGGATAGGGTAGGCGGCGATGACGGCGATATGGTTCGGGCTGGCGGCGATCGCGCTCGTGGGTGCGATCGTGCTGCTCTATTTCGATCGGCTGCAGCGGCAGCGCACCGGGCACGTGCGACAGGTCTGGGCGAAATCCCAGGGCTACACCTATGTTTCGGTGGAGCCCGCGCTCGCCTCCACCTGGCGGCGCGGCGCCCTGGCCAAGCTCGGCTACCTGTCCGCGGTGGACGTGGTGTCGGGCAACCGCAAGGGTGAGAAGTTCGTGCTCTTCGATCTGGAGGACGCCGCCACCCTGGTCGCGGTGCGCCGGCAGATCGGCTCGGACATCGACATCGACCTGCGGCTGAAAACCGCGGCGCCGCCGAAGGATCACGATCTGGAGCTGCTCGGCGCCATCGGCGACCGGGTGGTCTTCGCCACCAACCCGGACGTCGCCCGGCACGCGGTGGATCAGCGCATGGTGGCGTTCATCGAGTCGCTGCCCGACACCGTGCAGCAGCTGTGGTCCGAGGGCAACTGGACCCTGGGCATGCTGCCGGTCGGGGCCGTGGCCAAGGACTGGGAGATGGCCATCGACGCGGTGCTGCGGCTGTCGGGCCTGCTGCACGTGCTGCCGCCGGTCATCAGTGCCGAGCGCGGCCGCGACGAACTCCCCGAACCCGGTCGCTCGCACCCGGTTCCCGAGGACGACGACTACGACGGCCACGACGAATTCGGCGACTTCGGCAACGACGACCGCGATCGCCCGCGCGGCCAGGACCGCCCGGCCCGCCCGCGCGCCGAGGAAGCCGACGACTACGAGTCCCCACTGGTCAGCGATATCGCCGGCGCGAGCGAACCGGACGACGAGCCCGAAAACTGGCGTCCCGCACTGAAAGTCGTGCCGGACCCGCGCAACCGCCCGCGCCGCAACTGGCCGCCCGCCCCCGAGGGGGAGGAGCCGGACCGATACGACGAGGACGATCGGCGTCGCCCCCGGGACGAAGACCGCTGGGCGGAACCGGAATCCGAGGATTGGCGCGACGAATCCGAGTCCGACCGCGAGCCCGAGGAGGGCTGGCGCAGGGACCAGGGTCGCAGCGCCCCGCCCGGCGGCCCGTTCCATCCGGGGTTCCGCCCCTTCCAGGGACCCACGCCGAGGTGACCCACCCCGGCCGTGTCCGCGCGCGGCACGCCGCAGCCACGTGGTGTCTGCGCGAATTCGCCGCGGGTGGGTCGGTCAGGGATCAGAATGGGGGCGCAGTTCCGGTCACTGCCGACCGCTCCCCAGTCGTGCGAGTGATGGGCCGCCGATGACCGAGAGTTCCCCTGATTGTCAGGCGGGCGCCCCGCGCCTGCCGGGCGCCCACCGCCCGGTGGCCTTGATCACGGGGCCGACCTCCGGCATCGGCAAGGCGTACGCGACGCGGCTCGCCGCGCTCGGCTACGACCTGGTGCTGGTGGCGCGGGATGAGGATCGGCTGGCCGCGCTGGCACACGATGTGCGGGTGCGTTTCGGCGCGCGAGCCGAGACGCTGCCCGCGGACCTGGGGCGCTCCGCCGACCTCGGCCGGGTGGCCGAACGCCTGGCACAGGGCGTCGAATTCCTGGTCAACAACGCGGGATTCGGCATGTCGGGCGAGTTCTGGACGCTGGAGCCGGACGCCCTGCAGCAGCAACTGGATGTGAATGTCACCGCTGTCGTACAGCTGACCCGGGCGGCCCTGCCGCCCATGCTGCACGCGGCCAAGGGCACGGTGGTCAATGTGGCCAGCACCGCGGGCCTGATACCCGGACGGGGTTCGACCTATTCGGCCTCCAAGGCGTACGTCGTATCCTTTTCCCAGGGGCTGGCCGGCGGGCTGGCCGGAACCGGAGTCCGGGTGCAGGCCTTGTGCCCGGGATTCGTCCGCACCGAATTCCATGAGCGGGCCGGAATCGACATGGCCTCGCTACCACGACCGTTGTGGTTGAGCGTGGACGAGGTGGTGGCGGGTTCGCTGCATGATCTGGAGAGAGACCGGGTGATCAGTGTGCCCGGAATGCAGTACAAAGCGATCGTCGCGATCGCCGGGTTCATCCCACGATCCCTGGTGACCCGCCTGAACCGGGGCCTGTTCAACGCACGCGGAAGGACATAGAGAAAGCAATGCAGGTAACGACCACCGACCGGGACAGACTCGCGGCTCTGGTGCGCGACCTCGCCGTGGTGCACGGCCGGGTGACCCTGTCCTCGGGCAAGGAAGCCGACTACTACGTGGACCTGCGCCGCGCCACCCTGCACCACGAGGCGGCCCCGCTCATCGGCAAGCTACTGCGCGAACTCGTGGCGGACTGGGACTTCGACGCGGTGGGCGGGCTCACCATGGGCGCGGACCCGGTGGCGGCGGCGGTCATGCACGCGCCCGGCCGGGCCATCGACGCCTTCGTGGTCCGCAAGGCCGCCAAGGCGCACGGCATGCAGCGTCAGATCGAGGGCCCGGACATCGTGGGCAAGCGGGTGCTGGTGGTCGAGGACACCACCACGACCGGAAACTCCCCGCTCACCGCGGTGCGCGCGCTGCGTGAGGCGGGCGCCATCGTGGTCGGTGTGGCCACCGTGGTGGACCGTGAGACCGGCGCCGACGACATCATCGCGGCCGAGGGTCTGGAGTACCGGTCGATCCTGGATCTGAAGGACCTCGCGCTGGGGTGAGGACTTAGGTCCTTACCGAAGGGTTAACAAGACTTTGCTCTGGGCTGAACCCTTGCTCTGGGTTAGCCTGTTGCTGGTCTTACGTCCGACAAAGGTGTTGTGAAGGGTCGTGTGAGTCACCAGTGGTGAGCATTGCAATCAACAAGGGTCATCAAAATGTTGCGATGCTCGGCATCGGCGCCTACCGGCCCCAGCGCGTGGTCAGCAACGCCGAAGTGTGCGAGGTCCTGGACTCCACCCCGGAGTGGATCTTCGAGCGCACCGGCATCCACAACCGGCGCTGGATCTCCGGTGACGAGACCCTGCGCACCATGGCGGTGGCGGCGGGCAACCGGGCGCTGAACAACACCGGCATCGACCGGTCCAAGATCGGCGCGCTCCTCTTCTGCACCTCCAGCTGGCTCAAGCTGACCCCGCACGGTGCGCCGAGCGTCGCCGCCGACCTCGGTATGAACGGCATCCCGGCCTTCGACCTGACCTCCGGCTGCGGCGGGTTCGGTTACGGCCTGGGTGTCGCCACCGACATGATCCGCTCCGGCTCGGCCGAATACATCCTGGTGATCGGCGCGGAGACGATGACCGTGGGCCTGGATCCGAAGGATCGCGGCACCGCCATGATCTTCGGCGACGGTGCGGGCGCGGTCGTGGTCGGGCCCAGCGAGGAGAACGGCATCTCGCCGACCGTGTGGGGCTCCGACGGCGAGAACGCCGAGGCCATCGCGCAGGACGTCGATTTCCTGGAGTTCATGAACAAGGCGCAGCGCCTGCAGGGCACCGACCCGGCCGTCGAGCCGGTGGGCCGTATGTCGCTGCACATGGAGGGCCCCAAGGTCTTCCGCTGGGCCGCGGTCACCCTGCCGCGCGCGCTGTCGAATGCCATCGAGCAGTCCGGCGTGCACAAGGAGGACATCGAGGTGTTCATCCCGCACCAGGCCAATGCCCGCATCAACGAGCTCATGAAGAAGAACCTCGGGCTCGCCGACGACATCCCGATGGCCAATGACATCGAGAACACCGGCAACACCTCCGCGGCCTCGATTCCGCTGGCCATGGAGGAGATGCTGGTGACCGGCAAGGCCAAGGGCGGTCAGCTGGCGCTGCTGCTCGGCTTCGGCGCCGGCCTGTCCTACGCCGGTCAGGTCGCGGTGCTGCCGCCCGCGCCGGCCGAACCCAGCTTCTGATGGCCCGCCCGTTCCGCGCCGCGTTCGTCGGCGCCGCGGCGGTGACTGTGTTCGGCGCCGTCACCGGTCGCGAGAAATTGCAGTGGGCCGCAAAGCCTTTGCTGATGCCGCTGCTGGCGGCCGATGTCGCGGTGAACGGCGCAGCCCTGCATCGCGCCGATCGCACGGTACTGCTCGGGTCACTGGCCGCGGCCATGGTCGGCGACGTGTTGCTCATCGACCCCGATGACGATCGCCGATTGATCGCCGGCGCTTCGTCTTTCGCGGTCATGCAGACCGGGTACTCGTGGTTGTGGTTCCGGCGCGGCGGCTGGCCGCGCGCGCAGATCGCGGCTCCGCGCCTGGCGGCCTGGCTGGGCGCGGCGACGCTGATGCGGTTCAAGGCCCCGGCGATCGCGGTGCCGCTCACCGTCTACGGCGCGACCCTCGGCACGGCGGCCACGCTGGCGTCCGATCCGGAACTGGCCCGGGACACGAAGAATATTGCGGGCGTGAACATTCCGAATGCGGACCCGCGCAGCCGATTGGGCGTGGGTGCGCTGTTGTTCACGCTGTCCGACGGATTGATCGTGCTGCGGCGCATTTTCGCGCGCGGCGAGAAGTCACGGCGGATCAGCGAGGGTGTCATTCTCGGCACGTATGCCGCCGCGCAATACCTGCTCGCGGATCCCCGCGCACATCGTCAGCAATATCGGTAACCGAATAGGTAACCGTATCCGTCATCGACAACCGCTGCCGGTCATCGAATTCGAATCGACAAGAACCCCATCCCGAGTTTCGGGATGGGGTTCCGGTGTTTTATCCCATCAGGGCAGGACCTGGGGAATGGCATCCGGGTCGATCGCGCCGACGAGCAGGCCGATCAGGGCGCCCTGGAGCGCCGGGCCGAGGGCGCACAGCGGGATGAGCGGAATGCCGACCACGGTGACGGCGCAGATGACGGCGCCGATCACGGCACCGACACCCGCGCCCACCACCGCGGCATTGGCCATCGGGTCGTGGTTCTTGGCATTGGGATCGGTGGCGATGTCCTGCGGCTGAGAAATCTCGGCCGCCGGCTGCGCGACCTCGGGCGCAGCGGGCTGCTCGACATCCGAGGTGACCGGCTGCGCGGCCTCCGGCGCGACGGAGACCGCCTCCGGCGCGATGGTCTGCGCGATGGCGGCCGCGACCGGAGCCGTGACCATCTGCACGACCGGAGCCGACTGCGCGGCGTCGGCCGGGGCGGTGGCGGAAGCCGTTCCCGCGCTTGCGAAAGTCGCGGCGACGGCCAGCGGCAGTGCCGCGACGATTGCCTTACGACCGAAATTACGAATGGTGCGACGCATGATTTTTCCTGTCCTCCCGACCCCCGCAGCACGCTGAACTCAGATGGCGTGCAGAACGATTCGCGTTGCCGATGGCAACGGAACAAGTTTTATCCGATCGCGGACGCGGAATCAAGTCCCGCTGCCGCCATTCGGGATCCGTGGAATTGTGCTCGCCGCCACTATTCGGTGATGCGTGCCATTCCGGGGATTGCGGACAGCAGTTCACGGCCCGCGCCGGATTCCGTCCACCATGCGGTATGGCCGAGAAAGTACTCGTCGTAGGCGATTTCGGCGTTCTTCGCATTGCCGCCGGGGACGACGCCGAGGAAGTAGTCGATCTCGGACAGCTCGTACTCGCAATGCACGAGGGGGAGCAGCGCCGGGAGGGCGCGCCGCTCGGCGGCGGTCAGCGGCCGCACCGATTCGTAGCCCTGGAGCAGGACGCGCACCTGGTCGAACCGCACCTTCGCCGGTCCGCCGTCGCGGATCGAAATCCAGTCCACGGCACTGCGTTCGATGGCGGTGGCGAGATCGTGGACGGCGGTGGTCCGATCGCACAGGCCGAAGTCGATGACGGAGGTGACGTCGCGGTCGCGCCAGAGCAGGTTCGTGCCGTGCCAATCATTGTGTGTCCACAGCGGTTCCAGGTCCGCGAGCAGGGGCCGGAGCCGCTCGTAGGCCGGGAGGTGGACGCGTTCCAGGTCCGCCCGCCAGTCGCGCTCGGCGAGGAACACGCCGATGGCCGGGCGTTCCGCCGCCCGATCCGCCACGGCCGCAAGGGGATCGGCGGAGGCGAAGAGGGTGAAGCTTGCCAGTAGCGGCCGGGGCGGGCGGCGTGGCGCCTGGTATCCCGCGGCGGCCAGGTGCAGGCGGGCCAGCAGGCGCCCGGCCGCGGCCGCACCGTCGAGGGAGCGGTACGGCGTCCAGGAGAAGACGCCCTCGTACTCGTCTCGCCCGTCACCCGATTCCTGGACCTCGTAGGCGAAATCGCCCAGGTCGACCGTGTGCAGTACGCGGGGCACCGGAATTCCATGCGAGCGCAGGTGATCCATGAAGCGGTGCTCCTCGCCGAGCGCGGCGGCGTCGCGCAGGGCCCGGGGGAGGCGTTTGACGATGAGGTCGCGCCCGTCCGCCGGGCGTACCCGGGCGGTCGCCGACAGTGGTCTCGGGCTGCGCCACACGATCGCCGCGTCCGTGCCCAGCACCGCGTTCACCTCGGCGGAAGTCAGTGCGGGCCAATCGGGTTCGACCAGCGGGTCGAAACCCATGCCGTAGACGCGGCCGTCGGTCATCCCCGCCGGACCCGCACCAGGAGCGCGGTCACCGCCGCGGCCGCCAGGAACGAGTAGAGCGAGGCCGAGGACCACCAGCCCGGATGGATGCCGAGCGCGTCCTGTGCCCGGGTCCAGAATGTCGCCCACCAACTGATGGAGCCGGGATTGAACAGCTGGTACACCACGAAGCCGATGGCCCACGGCAGCAGCATGAGCGGCCGGGCGGGCGCGTTCTGCGCCAGATTCCAGTCGCGACGGCCCTGACCGAGGAAATAGTCGACGATGAGCACCGCGCACAGCGGCACGAAGACCGAGCCGATCAGATAGAGGAAATTCGCGTAGCTGCTGAAGTCGCGCACCGGCAGCGCCAGCAGTGTCACCGCCACACCGACCAATCCGGCCAGCAGTCGCCGATCCACCCGCGGCAGCAGATTCTGGATGGACATGGCCGTCGAATACACATTGGCGAAGGACTGGTCGGACTCGCGCAGCACCAGTACGGCGAAGAAGACCCAGCCCGCGGTCACGCCCAGGAAGGAGTCGAAAACGTGGTCGGCATCGCCGCCCGCCTGCAGGATGGCGATGATGCCCAGCAGGTAGCACCACACCTGGGCGATCGAGTAGCCCGCCACGGTGGCCCCGGCGGCGGTCTTCGCCGAGCGGGAGTGCCGGGTGTAGTCGGCGGCCAGCGGAACGAACGAGATGGATACGGCCAGGGTGGTGTCGACGGCGGGCCAGAACCCGCTCCAGCTGGTGTCTTGCTGCACCGGAATCGGTTGCCGCAGTAGCTGAATCGTGAAGTAGAGCATGGCGATGGCCACTGCCACCGAGACGTATTTGCGGAGCGCCCGCACCGCGGACAGCGGCCAGATGGCCATGGTGGTGGACAGCGTGCCCGCTGCGACGATCACCATCCAGTGCGGCACCCAATCGTGGGTGAGCGCCGAGACGCCGAGCGCGATCACGGTCAGCTCGTACACACCCCAGCCGATGCACTGCACGATATTGGCGACCGTCGGCAGGTACGACAGCCGCGTCCCGAACAGGCCGCGCAGCACCGCCATGGCCGGCGCGCCGGTGCGGGCTCCGACGGCGCCCGGTCCGGCCACCATGGCCGCGCCGACCACGGTGCCCAGGACGGTCGCCAGCAGCGCCCCGGCCAGCGGGAGCGGCGGGTTCCCGGTCGGGAAGAGCACGTACGCGGCGCCACTGAAGCCGATGAGACTGACGCCGAGATTGAGCCAGAACGCCGCCTGATCCGTGAACCCCAGCGTGCGCGGCGGCTGGGTGTCGAGCACCAGCGGCGCTTCCCTGCGGTCGGGTTTTTCGGCGATCGTCATGCCCAGGAGCCTACGGCCCGAATCGTGTGAATCCGGCACTGAGCTGGATATATATCAGAGGCAGAGGATGATCCGGTCCCGGTTCTGCGGGTCGACGCGGATCGAAATCGTGCCGCCCACAGCGATTCTCGGTTTCACCACCGGTTCGACGTCGAAGACGATGCTGCCGTAGTAGGTCTCCGAGCCCGGCACCACGAGTTCGAGATCTAGTTCGGTGATCTCGGTGCAGTGGTCGGTGCGCTGCAAGGGGTGCACCGCTTCGATGTTCGCCCAGCCCTCGAGCCCGTGCCGGCGTAGTTTGCGGTCGGAGCGGCTGGGGCGCTGGGCGAACAGCATGCCGAGGCCCAGGAACGTTCCGAACAGACCGACCAGTGTGACGATCTGGACCGGCACGGTACCCGGCGGGGTGAGCGGGACCAGCCACCCCAGCCACAACCCGAGTGCGACGAGGTATGCCGCCGTCACTCCGAGCACCGTACGAGCTATACGCGCGTGGTCCATGACACCCTCCAACCACGGCCTATCAGAATTCCAGGATAGTCCTGAAGCTAGTTCCGTGTGGGCCGATCCACCCGGCGCGAACCCGGCGACACGATCTCGACGGCCGCCCGCACATCCCCCGGCCGCACCGCGGAACTCGATCGAGTCATGGGCCAAGTCTTCCACGCCCGGCAACCGTGCAGCAATGTTTCAACCCCGTAACCGCAGAACGGCGAGCACTCGCCGATGATGCAGATCCGAGGGCGGCAATTCCAGCTTGGAGAAGATGTTGCCGATGTGTTTCTCCACGCCGCGTTCGGTCACCGACAGGGCTCGGGCGATGGCCGCGTTCGACAGTCCCTGGGCCATGGATTCCAGCACTTCACGCTCGCGCGGGGTGAGCCGGGCCAGCGAATCCTGTTGCCGGGCAGCGCCCATGAGCTGGCCGACCACCTCCGGATCCAGCGCGGTGCCGCCGGTGGCGACGCGGCGCAGCGCCTCGGTGAAATCGCCGACGTCGGCCACGCGGTCCTTGAGCAGGTAGCCGACGCCGCCCGCACCGGCGGCCAGTAACTCGGTGGCATAACGGGTTTCGATCCACTGCGAGAACACCAGCACACCGGTGCCGGGATGGCTGCGGCGCAGCGCGAGCGCGGCCAGCAGGCCCTCGTCGGTGAAGCTGGGCGGCATGCGGACGTCCACCACGGCGACGTCCGGCTCGTGGTCGGCGACCGCGGCGTGCAGGCCGGTCGCGTCGCTCACCGCGGCCACCACCTCGAACCCGCGCTCCGCCAGCAACGCGGTGAGGCCGTCGCGCAGGATGGCATTATCCTCCGCGATGACCACCCGCAGCGGCTGGTTCGCGGTGTTCACGTCCTCGCTGTTCGGAGTGTTCACACCCTCGATCATTGCGGCCCGGCCAGCGGCAGCACCAGCGTGACCACGGTCGGGCCACCGATGGGGCTGTCCACCGTGAGCGTGCCATCCACCGCGCGCGCCCGCTGCGCCAGCCCCGAAAGCCCGCCCACCACAACACCTTCGCCGGGTCCGCCCACCGGTTGCAGCGCGCCGCCCTGGCCGTTGTCTCGCACGCTCACCGCCAGCGCATCCGTCCCCGCCGGCAGCACCGCCACCCAGATCCGGTTCGCGGCAGCATGTTTCACCACATTCGTAAGCAGTTCCGCGACCGAGAAATAGGCGATGGCCTCGATGGCCGGGCTGGGCCGCAGCGGCAGCAGCACCCGCAGCTCCACCGGCAGCGCGCAGCGGGCGGCCAGGGTCTCCAGCGCCGGTTCCAGCCCGAGTTCGAGGGCGGGCGGATGAATGCCGCGCACCAGTTCCCGCAGTTCGGTCAGTGCCTCCTTGGATCCGGTCCGGGCCTGGGCGATCAGCTCGGCGGCGTCGCCGCCCGTCGCGATCCGCTCCTCGGCGCGCCCCAGCATCATGGCGATGCTGACCAGCCGCGCCTGGGTGCCGTCGTGCAGGTCGCGTTCCAGTCGGCGCAGGGTGGCGGCGGAGTCGTCGACCGCGGCCCGGCGGCTCTCGCGCAGGCCGGCCAGCTCGAGATCGCGGGCAGTCGGGGTCAGCAGCCACAGCGCGAGCGCGCGGTGCAGGAAGCAGACGCCGCGGATCAGCCACGGCAGCAGGAAGCAGCCGAGCACGCCGAGCGCCGCGAAACCCAGGACGCGCGGCCAGGTGTCGAGGTAGTAGTCGCCGAACTGGATCATCGAATGGTGCGACACGCCCCGTTCGTCCACATTGCTCGGATTTCCCAGGGCCCACGGAATCGGCGACAGCGCAACGAAACCGGTCACGGCCACGGTCACCAGCACCCCGTAACCGATCACCACGCCCAGCAGGCCCTCGACGATCAGGAACAGCAGGGCCCGGTACGAGGTCCGGTCGGTGAAGGCGCTGCGCAGCCAGCCGATCGGCCCGGGCGTGAACGTGAACGCCGGCGGCTCGGGCAGCGCCGCGTCCAGCAGCACCGCGACCAGCACCCGATGGATGCGGCCCCACACCCGGCCGCCCAGAATCATGGCCGCCAGCACCGGAATGCCAACCACGAACAGCGAGAGATACAGGCTGCCACCGATTCCCGCGAACAGATGGACCGCCGCGATGCAGCCCAGTCCGAAAACGATGATCAGATAGGCGAATTCCTTCCAGGTGCGCGCCCGGAACGGCGTCGTCAGGAAGGTCCGCAGCACAGTGCTGGGCAGGGCGGCCGAATCGCTCATGGCTTCATCGTCGCGGGCGGCGGGGTGCGGTGACGAGGGAGCAGCCCAGAAAATATTCGGTGTAGCCAGCACCACCACCTAGCATTCAGCCATGACCTACGACGCGCCCCCGCCGGGCTGGGATCCGCAGTCCCAGGGCTACCAGCCGCAGCCGGGCTACAACCAGCAGCCCGGCTACCCCCAGGACTACCCACCGCAGGCGCCCGGCTACTACCCGCCCGGCTACTACGGCGCACCCGCGCCGGATCATCCGCAGGCCGTGGTCGTGCTGGTCCTCGGCATCATGAGCCTGGTGTTCTGCCAGCTGCTCGGGCCGGTGGCCTGGATCATGGGCGGCAAGGCCCGCCGGGAGATCAACGAGTCGAACGGCATGATCGGCGGCAGCGGCATGGTGACGGCCGGCTGGATCTGCGGCATCGTCGCCACCGCGCTGATGGTCCTGGTCATCCTGTTCATCGTGTTGGCCATCATCGTGGGCGCGGTCGGCTCGTCGCACTAGGCAACTACCATCGCCGGGGTGAGTTCCGTCCCGACCGCCCACGAACCGCCGACCCCCGGACCGACCGAATGGGGTGAGCATCCGCACGGCGTCGGACCGTGGCGCGAGGAGTTCGGCACCGAGCCGCCGGACGATCCGCGCCTGGACCCGGACCTGGTCGAGCACGGCGACCGGCGCAATGTGGTCGATGCCTACCGGTATTGGCGGCGCGAGGCCATCGTCGCCGACATCGACAGTCGCCGGCATCCGTTCCATGTGGCCATCGAGAACTTCGGGCACGACGCCAATATCGGCACGGTGGTGCGCACGGCCAATGCCTTCGCGGCGGCGGCCGTGCACATTGTCGGGCGTAAGCGGTGGAATCGCCGCGGGGCCATGGTCACCGACCGCTACCAGCACATTCACCATCACGCCGACATCGATGAGCTGCTGCGTTTCGCGGCCGGCGAGGGACTGACGGTGGTGGCGGTGGACAACGTCCCCGGCGCGGTGCCGCTGGAGACCGCGGCGCTGCCGCGCGAGTGCCTGCTGCTCTTCGGCCAGGAGGGCCCGGGCGTGACCGAGGCCGCGAAAGCGGGCGCGTTGCTGACCGTTTCGATCGCGCAGTTCGGCTCGACCCGCAGCATCAATGCCGGTGTCGCCGCGGGTATCGCCATGCACGCCTGGATCCGGCAGCACGCCGACCTCACCACCGCGTGGTGAGCTGGACGACTCTCGGTAACAAATCAGCCACGAGCGCAGTGCCCGACTGGCACGATAAGTCCCATGACTTCGCGGACCGGACGCAATATCGAGCCGACCGCTGCCCTCTGGTCGGAGCGAGCCGACCTGGCGGAGTCCGCGATCCTCTCGCGTCACCTACGCAAGTTGTGGGGCTGTCCCGGCACCCAGCTCGGCGTGGTGGGCTGGCCCGCCACCAAGGGTGAGCGGGCTTTCGCCTTCTGGCACTACTGGTGGCAGGCCCACCTGATCGATTGCGCGGTCGACGCCGCCAATCGCGCGCCGACCCCCGCCCGGCAGCGCCGTCTCTGGTCCATCGCCCACGCCTCGCGCCTGCGCAATATCACCGGCTGGACCAACAACTACTACGACGACATGGCTTGGCTGACAATCGCTTTGGAGCGGGCCGAACGCACCCAGGGCGTCGCCGAGGTGCGGGGCGCGCTGCTCACTCTGGAGAAGACGCTGGTCAACGGGTTCGATCCGGAGTTCGGCGCGGTCCCCTGGCGTAAGGGCTCCGACTTCTACAACGCCCCGGCCAACGGCCCGGCGGGCATCGCCATGGCGCGGCTGGGCCGCTACCACCTGGCGCAGGAACTGGCCGACTTCCTCGACGCCAACCTGCGCGACAAGGAGACCGGCCTGATCTTCGACGGCATCCACCTACCCTCCGGCGAGGTCGAGAAGCCGGTCTACAGCTACTGCCAGGGCGTGGCGCTCGGCCTGGAAACCGAACTCGCGGTGCACACCGGCGAACCCAGGCACGCCGAGCGCGCGGTCCGGCTGGTGGACGCGGTCGAGGAACATCTGACCGCGGACGGCGTGGTGGTCGGCGACGGCGGCGGGGACGGCGGCCTGTTCAACGGCATTCTCATCCGCTACCTGGCGCTGACCGCCCTCATGCTGCCCGGCGACGAACCCGCCCAGGCCACCGCGCGCCGCAAGGCCGCCGCGATGGTGCGCGCGTCCGCGACCGCGGCCTGGGAGCACCGCCTGGATGTGGAGGGTGAGCCGCTGTTCGGCGCGGATTGGCGGCAGCCCGCACGGCTTCCGGGCATCGCGGGCGCGGGCGGTTTCGAGGGCGGCTCGGTGGCCGCCTCGCGCAGCCCGGAACGCGATCTGTCGGTGCAGCTTTCGGGTTGGAAGCTGATGGAGGCCGCGCACACGGTGACGGCCGCCGGGCTGTAATCGCTCAGGCGCGAGGCACCTGGGGCAGCGGCACGGTCGCGGCCTCTTCCAGGTCGACGTCGAATTCCTCGGCGGGACGCGCCATTTCGACCCGGTACTGCCGCACGCCCAGGAAGGTGCCGAGAATCAGCCCGACCACCAGGGTGCCGATGACCGCGGGCATGAGCCAGGACATGTTCTCCAGGAAGCTGCCCGCGTAGTAGCTGGCCAGCAGGATGACCGGCGCCCAGATGACCGCGCCGACGGTCGAGGCGACGGTGTACTTGCGGTGATCCATGCCCGCCGCGCCCGCGACCAGGGGGCACAGCGTGCGCACCCACGGAATCCAGCGGGCCACCAGCACCGCCAGGAATCCGTGCTTGTGCAGCATGTCCGAAACCCGGGCCAGATTGCGGGTATTGATGTACTTCCCGTTCTTGCGCGCCACGAGATGGTGCCCGGCGCGCTGGCCGAAGACATATCCCACCTGGTTGCCGGCTATGGCCGCGATCATGGTGCCGATCGACAGCGCCCACACGTGCGTCTCGCCGACTTGCGAGGCCATCACCACACCGGCGGTGATGAGCATGGAGTCACCCGGCAGGAACAGCCCGATGATGAGCGCGCACTCCAGGAACACAAAGGTGAGAACAATGGTCCAGACGAGCACCGGCCCGGCGGTCTCGAGCGGGCCGAAGCCGCCGGAGGCAAGAGTTAGCGGGGTGGTCGACACCAAAGGCTCAGTGGGTCGGCTCGTTCGTCGAGGTGGCGTACTCGGCCTGTTCCGGGGCCTGGCCGCGGTGCAGCAGATTCTTCGCGACGGTGATGATGCCCGGGAGGATGGACACGAACACGATCAGCAGGAAGATCGCCTCGACGTTCTTGCGGATGAATTCGACATTGCCGAGAAAGTAACCGAGCACCGTGACGCCGCCGCCCCACGCTACCGCGCCGATGATGTCGACCAGGGCGAACTTGCGGTAGTCCATCTTCGAGACACCGGCCAGCACCGGCATGAACGTGCGCACGATGGGCACGAAGCGGGCGAGCACGATGGTCTTCGGGCCGTGCTTCTCGAAGAACGCGTGCGTCTCGGTGATGTAGTGCTGCTTGAAGAAGCGGGTGTCTTCCTTCTTGAACAGCGCGGGCCCGATGGTCCGGCCGATCCAGTAGCCGCTCTGATCGCCCAGCCAGGCCACCAACGCGGTCGCCGGGACCAGCCACCAGATGTTCATTCCGGCGGGCGGGTGCGCCTGGGCCGCCAGCAGACCGCCAGTGAACAGCAGCGAGTCGCCGGGGAGGATCGGGAACAGCAGGCCGGTCTCGATGAAGACGATCGCCAAGATCGCCGGGAGCACCGCGTGCGAGAGCCATGTCTCCGTCAGGAGGTGCATGGGGTCCAAGATCGCGGGCAAGGCCGCATTGGTCGTCACGGCATCGGATACGGCCAGCAAGGTCACGGCCACCACAGTACCGGTACCGCACACATCACACCGAACGTCGAAGCAACCTCACAAACTTGTGGGGTATGTGAGGCCATTGCCCCGGAGAAAAGGGGCTGTCCTATCGTGTCAGCTGACAGAATTTGTCGTACGCACCACACACAACACGGAGGTCACTGTGCCCATCGCGACTCCGGAGATCTACGCCGAGATGATTGCTCGGGCCAAGCAGAACTCCTTCGCGTTCCCCGCCATCAACTGCACCTCGTCGGAGACCATCAACGCGGCCATCAAGGGCTTCGCGGACGCCGGCAGTGACGGCATCATCCAGTTCTCCACCGGCGGCGCGGAATTCGGTTCCGGCCTGGGTGTGAAGGACATGGTGACCGGCGCGGTCGCGCTGGCCGAATTCGCCAATGTGGTTGCGGCCAAATACGACGTGACCATCGCGCTGCATACCGACCACTGCCCGAAGGACAAGCTGGACACCTTCGTGCGCCCGCTGCTGGCCATCTCGGCCGAGCGCGTGAAGAACGGCCTGAACCCGCTGTTCCAGTCGCACATGTGGGACGGTTCCGCGATCCCGATCGACGAGAACCTGGAGATCGCCAAGGAACTGCTGAAGCAGGCGCACGCGGCGAACATCATCCTCGAGGTCGAGATCGGCGTCGTCGGCGGTGAAGAGGACGGCGTCGAGGCCGAGATCAACGAGAAGCTGTACACCTCGCCCGAGGACTTCGAGAAGACCATCGACGCGCTGGGCTCCGGGGAGAACGGCCAGTACCTGCTGGCCGCCACCTTCGGCAATGTGCACGGCGTGTACAAGCCGGGCAATGTGGTGCTCAAACCCGAGGTGCTGGCCGAGGGCCAGCGGGTGGCCGCCGCCAAGCTGGGTCTGGGCGCGGACGCGCAGCCGTTCGACTTCGTCTTCCACGGCGGTTCGGGCTCGCTGAAGTCGGAGATCGAGGACTCGCTGCGCTTCGGCGTGGTGAAGATGAACGTCGACACCGACACCCAGTACGCCTTCACCCGCCCGGTCGCCGGCCACATGTTCGGCAACTACGACGGTGTCCTGAAGATCGACGGCGAGGTCGGCAACAAGAAGGTGTACGACCCGCGCAGCTACCTCAAGAAGGCCGAGACCTCGATGGCCGCACGCGTCGTCGAGGCCTGCAACGACCTGAACTCTGCGGGACGTTCGATCAGCGCCAAGTAAGCTCAACGGTCGGGATTCCGCTGAGACGAGCGGAATCCCGGGCAATTTTCGAGCGGCGGGCGCGCCGCGGTCTCTATCGAGGCAGGTGGCATGACTGTCGATGTGCGGGTCCTGGGCCCCGTGCAGCTCTTGGTCGCCGGTCGGTCCGTGCCGGTCGGCGGTCCCAAGCCGCGTGCGCTGCTGGCGGCTCTGGCCGTGAACCGGCGGCGCGCGGTGTCTTCCCAGGCGCTGGCCGACATTGTCTGGAACGACGATCCACCGGATTCCTATCAGGCGAGTCTGCAGGTGTTCGTCTCGAATATCCGTAAGTCCCTGCGCACTGCCGGGGTAGACCCGGTGGCGCTGTTGCGCACCGAATCCTCCGGCTACCGGCTGGAGATCGAGGACGACGAGTGCGATCTCGGGCGCTTCGAGACGCTGCGCCGCGAGGGTTCGGAGGCCGCCTCGATCGGCGACCCCACCGCCGCGTCCCGGCTCTTCGGCGAGGCGCTGGCGGAATGGAGCGGCCGCGCCCTGGACGATCTCTCCGGCCTCGGCTTCGCGGAGAGCTTCGCCACCGCCATGGACGAGGAGCGGCTGCTGGTCGCCTCCGCCCGCATCGACTCCGAAATCGCTTTGGGCCGAGCCTCTTCCGTGGTCGGTGAGCTGGTGTCGATGACCAGCGTGCATCCGCTGCGGGAGCCGCTGTGGGCGCAGCTCATCACCGCCCTCTACCTGTCCGGCCGACAGGCCGACGCGCTCGACGCCTGCCGCCGGGTGCGCACCGTGCTCGCCGACGAGCTCGGCATCGATCCCGGTCCCGCGCTCATCGCGCTGGAACAGAAGGTGCTGCGTCAGGAACCGTTGAGCACCGGGCAGATTCACGAGGTCGAGCGCATGGCCAAGGCCATGACGGAGACCGTCACCGAGCTACCGCGCGCCGTGCGCGCCGGGCAGTTGCGGCTGTCCGACGGCCGGGTGGTGCCGATCGGCTCGAACGGCATGAAGATCGGCCGCATGACGGACAACGACCTGGTGCTCGACGATCCGAAGGCCAGCCGGTACCACGCGCAGATCACCCCGAGCCGGGCCGGGCTGCTCATCAAGGACCTGCACTCCGCCAACGGCATCTACATCAACGAGGAGTCCATCGAATCGGCCGCCGTGCTGGCCGACGGGGACGCCATCCGGATCGGCACCACCGTGCTCACCTTCCAGGCCTTGCGCTGAGCCGTCGCTGTATTACGCTGCTGCACTGTCGGTTTCGGTTCGCGGTGCGGCGGCGGTAGGCCCACGGGTCTCGATTCGATCGAGATCGGTCGAGTACCGGCGGTTCGCCCTGTTCCGGGGGTAGGGTCTCTGCCCGGAAACGTCCGGAGAGCCCGTTTATCGGAAGGTTGAGTGCATGGCCAAGCGGCTGGTGGCAGCTGCGGGGGCGGTGATCGTCGGGGCGGGCGTACTCGCCGGAATGGGCGGACCGGTCGCGGCGGCGGATCCGGGTGCGGCACCGGCCGTTCCGGGTACCGGGTCCTGCAGCACCGACGCCCAGCCCGGACACGAGTCGCTGATCCCGAAGACCGTCGAGGTGCCCGTGCCCTATCCGGTGGTCACGGTCGACACCGGACCGCTACCGGAGAACACCGAGCGCGTGGCGATGGAGCTGCCGCCGGATCCGTGCGTGAACCCGTGCCCGGACCTCACCGACACTCCCGCTCCGCCACCGGGACTCGCCGAACAGCTCGGCCTCCCCAGGCTGATCGTGCGGCCGCAACCGTTCAATTTCGCGTTCCCCAACCCGAATCCGCCGGCGCTACCGCCCGGTCCCGATCCGGCGCACCCCCCGGTGGAGGCCGCCGCCCAGGTGCCCGCCCGGCCGACGCCGCGGGTCTCCGACGTACGCGAGGTGTCCAAGCTGACCGGCGCCGGCTCGGTCAACCGCACCGACAAGCGCTGGCAGGTACAGGGCACCGACCTGGGCATCATGTGGCAGAGCGCGCCGGACGAGATCGCCATCGCCTTCGGCGACACCGTCGGCCGCGACTTCCACCCGCCGGGCGGCATGGGTGAGGACTGGCGCTCGAACCTGCTGGCCTTCAGCAAGAACCGGGATCTGGAGAACGGTGTCGTGTTCGACCGCATGGTCACCGACGGCCGCTGCCACGCCGCCGAACTGCTGAGCAGCCGCAAGCTGGACAATATCGAGATCACCACCATCCCGACCTCGGGCTTCGCCATCGGGGACCGGCAGTACCTGAGCTACATGTCGATCCGCACCTGGAACAGCGTGCCCGGAACCTGGTACACCAACTACGGCGGCATCGCCTACTCCGACGACCACGGCGAGCACTGGACCAAGGACCCGTACGCCAAGTGGGAGAACATCTTCGGCCTCTCCAACTTCCAGGTGGCGGCCATGGTGCCGCAGGGGGACTGGGTCTACATGTTCGGTATCCCCAACTCGCGGCTCGGCGGGGTGGGCCTGGCCCGGGTGCCGAAGGATCAGGTGCTCAACCCGACGGCCTATCAGTACTGGAACAGCGGCTCCTGGATACCCGAGACGAACGGATCGGTCACGGTCACACCGATTGTCGACGCGCCCGCCGGTGAGCTGTCGGTGCGCTACGACGAGAGCCGCAAGGTGTGGCAGATGAGCTACCTGGACACCGCCAAGGCGGCACTCGTTGTGCGGGAATCGGATACGCCGCAGGGCGCGTGGTCCGACAGCGCGGTGACGGTGAGCGCCTTGCAATTCCCGGAGCTGTACGGCGGCTTCATCCATCCGTGGTCCACCGGCAACGACATGTACTTCACCATGTCGACCTGGAGCGACTACAACGTCTACCTGATGCACGCCACAGTGGACTAGCACTCGAAGCGAGTGCGCTGCGAGGCAGGTGCGGCGCATCCGTTTCTTGTTGTTCGGTTGCCAACCGCAGCAACTGATTTCGTAACGGTCGGGGTAACTCCTGGGGTACGCCCGAAATAGATTCGGTACCCGCCCGCCGGCACGCGTGCACGGCGGGCGACGGCTCTATGCCGGGCGCTGAAGTTACGGGGAGGCGGGGGAAGCTCTCAGCTGTGAGTCTCGGGGAGGCGGGACAGCCGGATCTCGGCGACGGCGCGGCCGAACAGCTTCTTGCCGTCGGAGGTCGCGCCCAGCACTACGGTGGCCGCGCCTTTGGCGGCGTCCACCGACTTCACCTTGCCGGTGAACTCGACGATGGTCGGGGCGGTCGGCTCGACCGGCACGAAGCCGGAGAAGCGGACGCTGAACTTGCTCAGCGCCGACGGATCGCCCAGCCAGTCCACCAGGTAGCCGGCGGTCAGGCCCATGGTGAGCATGCCGTGCGCCACCACGGTGGGCAGGCCGACCAGGGTGGCGGCGGTGTCGCTGAAGTGGATGGGGTTCGGGTCCCCGGAGACGCCCGCGTAGTTGACCAGGTCGCCGCGGGTGACCGGCACCTTGGTGGCGGGCAGCTCGGTGCCGGCGGTCAGGGTGGCGGCGGTGGGGATGGTGTGGACCGGCTGCGGCGGGGCGGGGGCGGCCAGCTCGGCGACCTCGTCGGGGGCCAGCAGCACCAGACCGGTCGGGTCGCCGTCGAATTCGCCGGGCTCGACCACGTGGCCGTGCATGACCACGCCCGAGACGGTCTCGACCGTGGCCGGATCGATCTCGACGCCCTTGCGGGCCACGATGGTGGTCGTGGCGACCAGCACCGGCAGCGCGTCGGCATCGGTGAGGGTGACCTTGACGGTGATGAAGTCGTTGTCGCCGAAGCTGCGGATGTTCTCGACGACGACGTCCACCCCGAGGCGGTCCTCGGCCAGGATCGGGCGGTAGTACTCGAAGATCTGATCGGTCTGCAGGATCTGCGAGACGTCGTACTCGGTGAGCACGGACCCGATCAGCGAGCGGGTGGTGGCCGCGCCGATCACCGACGCGAAGGTCGGCGAGGCGAGCAGGCCGCCGTAGCCGAGCGCCGCGGCGGCGGCCTCGGTGTGATGACCGGGGTGTTCGTTGCGCACCGAACGCGCGAACTCGCGGATCTTCTCGCGGCCGACGTCGTAGTGATCACGGACACGGAAGTGTCGTCCGACCAGTTCGGTCGCGGTGGCTCGAGTAGCCTCTGCCGTTTCCGGCATGGTGTTCAGCTCCCTGCAAATCGAAACCCGGTGGGCCCGCACCACTTCTGAGGGCACTGTCCCGGACGGATATCGGACAGTGTTCCTGGACGGTGTACAACCGCTGAAGTGCCGGTATGCCGAAACGGCCGGCCCGAACAATCCGGCACACAGTACCCACGTGTCGGACTGTTGACCAGGTCTTTGTGATGTTCATCGCGACCGGAGCCGCAAATGCTTCAGTGACTTCGGTCGCAGGGGCTGCGGTGAATTTCCGGGAGCCGATCAGTGGCCGTTCTGCGGGTCGCACACCTTCCACGAGCCACCTTCGTTGCGCAGATCGAAGGTCCGCGCGGACGTCTTCGACGGGTCCGCGGCGGTGTACACGGTCGCCTGCGCGAGCGCGGCGTCGCCGGTGATCCGAATCGCGTCGACGCTCTTCACCTGCGGGATGCTCTTCTGATCCTGCGACGTCTTGTACACACTGGAGAACTGGTCGGCCGAAATCTTCTGGTAGAAGTCGTGCTGCGCACCGCAGGTCACCGCCCGCAGCGCATCCAGGTTCCCGGACTTCAGCGCATCGGTGTAGACGGTGATCGTCTGCTGCACCTTGGCTTCCGGCGAGTTGTCGCTGTTGTGCTTCGTCACCCCGGCCACCACACCGACGATCGCGATCACCACGATCACGGCCGCCGCAACGATGATCCACAGCTTCTTCTTCGACCCGCCCGGCGCCGCCGCGGCCCCGTCGGCCGCCGGAACCCGCTGGGGCTGCGCCAGGATTCGCGGTCCATCCCCCTGGACGTCCTGCGGCCTGGCCTGTCCCGGCCCACCCTGCACCGGGCCCTGCGGCGCGTTCGGGTTCGGTCCCTGAGGTGCACCGGGACCCTGCGGCGCGTTGGGTCCCTGGGGTGCGTTGGGTCCCTGGGGCGCGCCGGGTCCCTGCGCACCCGGTCCCTGCGGTCCGCGCGGACCCTGCGGCGGGGCGCCCGCCCCGACCCGCTGCGGCGTCGCGATGCGCGGCCCGCCGATCGGCCGGCCCGGCATGGTCGGCTGCATATCCGCCGGCGACGGCGCGGTCGCGGGCCGGCGCGGTCCCATCGGCGGCCGCGGCGGCGACGGCCGCGTCTCCTCGACCGGCGCGTCAGGCGCCGGCGCGTTGCCCTTCGGTCCCACATTCCGCGGGCCCGCGTTCACCCGCGGCGTCTGTGGCGGCTTGCTGACCGCCCGTCCCTGCGGCCCCGAAACCCGGATCTTCTCGGTTCCCTGCTCCCCGGAGACGATCGGCAACGCCGTCGTCGCGTCATCCGCGGGACTCGGAACCTTCTTGATCACAACGGTTTTCGCGTCCCCGCCTGTAGCGTCGCCGGAATCGCCGTCCGGCTTCGCCGCGGAATCGCCTGCCCCGCCGGCCTGCTCGGCCGCAGCGCCACCGTCCTTCGCCTTACCGGCATCCTTCGCCGCACCGGCGTCCGCGGCGGCCTTGCCGCCCTCCGGCCCCGAATCCGCCTGCGGCATCCCCTCGGTGGGAACATCCTGCGGCGCAGGCTTCCCCTGCGCCGCATTGCTCGCGGCTCCACCCGGCTTCTCGGCAGCCGCGGGCGCGGATCCGGCCTTCGCGGCCCCGCTGCTCGCCGCCTGCCCGGGGCGCTGAATCCGAATCAACTGCGTGGTCGCATCCGCCGCAGCAGCGGCAGCGGCCTGCCCGTCCGCGGCAGATTTCTCCCCGCCCGGCCGCTGAATCGGAATGAACTGTGTAGGAGCATCGTCCGTCGCCGCCTGTCGGCCAGGGCCGGACTGCTCGGCGCCGGTCGGCTTTCCACCGGCGTTCTGTCGCGCGGGTGCGCTCGAACCCTCGGGCTCGGCCGGGGCGGTCTGCCCCTTGGTCGCTCCGGAGGTCGAGGACGCGTCCGGGCGTTGCGCATCGCCCGCGCCCTGCGGCCCGGCGCCAGATCCGGATTGTCCAGCGCCAGTGGGCTTCTCGGCGGCCGCGTTCGAAGGCGTCGGCGCATTCGAGTCCTGCCGGGTTGTCTGTCCCGCTGCGGGTTCGGCGGTCGGCGGGGTAGCCGGTCGCTGCCCAGCGCCCGCGGCGGGAGCCTGTCCGCCGGAGGCGGATTGCCGGGCGGCAGCGGGTTGTGTGCCGGGCGGGTTCTGCTTGCCGGCTGCGCCGGGGGCTGCGGGCCGGCCGCTCGGAGCGTTCTGAGGTACGAATTCGCCCGAAGCCTGGCGAGCGGCGGCCGGGGGCCGACCGCCGGGGGTGCTCGGCGGAGTGGTGGGTTGGACGCGGCCGGCTCCGGCGGACTTGGGGGTTTCGTAGTGGATGGTGGCGAAACCGGCCGTGCCGGACTTGGCGGGCGGGTTGGCCGGCTTGCCTTGGCCGGGGGCCGGGTTCGAGGCGGCCGATGCGGGTTCGGCTGCGCCGGTGCGGATCTCCTCGGTGCGGGAGTCGGCGGTGGGAATCACTTCCGTGGCCGCGGTCTGGGGAGCGTTGTCTGCGGCGGCATCGCTCGGTGCGCCGGGGCCCTTCGCGGGGTTGCTCGGGGCGGGGCCGCTGGGCCGGGACGCGGACTGGTCGGTCGGAGTCTTGGGGGTGGCGGTGTCCTCGGCGCCGGATGCCGGGTTGGCAGGACCCTGCGGCTGCTGGTCGTCTTTCGGGTCGGACACGCGCTACACCCCTTGCTTCGGCGGAACTGTGATTCGACGGTCAGCCTACTGAGCATTCCGGACGGCGGTGCAGAATGATCGGCATGACCTCCTTCGGCGATCTACTCGGACCGCAGCCGGTCCTCCTCCCGGAAAACATCGACGCTGAGGACGCGCTGCTCCAGAAACAGGACCCGGCGCAGGTCGCCGCGGCGCATCCGACCGCCTCCATCGCCTGGGCCCATCTGGCCGAGGCCGCGCTGGAGCGGGGCGAAACCGCCGAGGGCGAGATCAACTACGACATCGTCGCCGCCTACGCCTTCGCGCGCACCGGCTACCACCGCGGCCTGGACCTCCTGCGCCGCAACGGCTGGAAGGGCTTCGGCCCGGTGCCGTGGAGCCACGAGCCCAACCGGGGCTTCCTGCGCAGCGTCGGCGCGCTGGCGAAGGCAGCCCGGGCCATCGGCGAGACCGACGAATACGCGCGCTGCCTGGACCTGCTCGAGGACTGCGACCCGCGCGCGGCCGCCGAGCTCGGCCTCGACTGAATTGAGCAGCGGCCTGGGCGAAACCTTCGACGCTGCCCGGGAGAGCAGCGTCACCCGCATGCGCAGGGCCGCGGGGCGCGTCCGGTCCTCGCTGCTGCCGATCGTGCAGTGCGCGATCGGCGCGGGCGTGGCCTGGCTCATCGCCCACAATGTGATCGGGCACGAGCGCCCGTTCTTCGCGCCCATGGCCGCCATGATCTCCATCGGCCTGTCGTTCGGTGCGCGGCTGCGCCGGTCGGTCGAGTTGATCGTCGGCGTGGCCGTCGGCATCGGGGTCGGCGACCTGTTCGTCTCCCGGGTGGGCACCGGCGGCTGGCAGATCGTGCTGCTGGTGGTGATCGCCATGTGCACCGCCGTCTTCCTCGACGGCGGCCCGGTCATCACCATGCAGGCGGCCAGTTCCGCGGTACTGGTGGCCACGCTCTATCCGCCCGGTCAGGGTGGTGCGTCGCTGCGCATGATCGACGCGCTGGTGGGTGGTCTGGTCGGCATCGTGGTGGTGGCGGCGATCCCGTTGCATCCGGTCCGCCGTGCCCGGGAGCAGGCCGCCGGGATTCTCGAGGTGATGGGCAATGCCCTCACCGAGTGCGCGGACGGCCTGCTCGAGCAGGATGCCGGCAAGATCAAGACGGCGCTCGAGACCGTGCGCGGCACCCAGGGTGCGATCGACGCCATGCGCAACACCCTCGAGGGCAGCAGGGAGATCATTCGAATCTCCCCGCTGTACTGGAACTCTCGCTCCCGCCTGCAGCGCCTGCGGCAGGCCGCCGACCCGCTCGACAACGCGGTCCGCAATACCCGCGTACTGCTGCGCCGCGCGCTCACCTCGGTGCGCGACGACGAGGTGCTGAATCCGGGCCTCGTCGCGGAGGTCGAGAAGCTCGGTCAGGCCGTGGATGTGGTGCGCCGCATGATGCTGGCCGACCCGGACGAGAAGCCCGATCCCGCCGAGGCGACCCGCGTGCTGCGCTCGGTCGGCAAGGGCGCGACCAAGGATCTGGTGACCGGGGCGGGCCTGTCCGCCCACGTGGTCTTCGCCCAATTGCGTTCCATCGTCGTGGATCTCATGCAGGTGTGCGGGATACGAAGGCTCTCCGCCATGGCGCTGCTGCCGCCGACCGTCCCGCATCCCTACGTCACGCCGATCGACTGATCCGTGCCTGCGCCCCGATCACAGGTAGGTCCGAGACCGGATTGCGGGTATGCCCGATTCGTCTGCGGGGGCCTGCTCTCGATCTTCGGGTAGCCCGCTACTCGTGTCGAACCGCTTGCGTCCCTCTACCGTTCGTACCAGGCCGGATTTACGAGGGGTAGTCCGGTTCCGGACTCGCAGCGAAGGGTGGCGACGGTCCCTGCCGACCGATGTCGTTGCGATGGGCCGCCCGGCCACCGGGTCGTCCGGGCGGCCTACCCGGGTCAGAGCCAGAAGCGCGTCTCAGAGCCAGAAGCGCGTCAGGGCGCTGCCCGCCGACCACCAGCCGCCCGGCAGCCCGGACAATTCGAACAGCGCGTTGATCGCGTCGAAGAAGAGCCGGTTGAGTTCCGGCGTGAACAGCAGCGCGAACAGGATCAGGATGCCGAACGGCTTGATCTGATCCAGCGACCGCCGCGTCTGATAGCTCAGCGACGGCTCCAGAATCCCGTACCCGTCGGTGCCGGGAATCGGGATGAGGTTCAGCACCGTCGCCGTAATCTGCAGGAACGCAAGGTAACTGAGCCCGAACCAGAAGGCCGCGTGCGAATGGGTGCTGCCGTAGAACCGTACGATCACCAGCAGCACGATCGCGCACAGCGCGTTCACCGCGGGCCCGGCGCCACTCAGGATCCGCTGTACCCGCGGGCTGAAGTTGTGCGAGTGTACGTACACGGCGCCACCGGGCAGCGCGAACCCGCCGAGCGCGATGAACACCACCGGCAGCGCGATCGACAGCAGCGGATGGCTGTACTTGAGCGGATTGAGGGTCAGGTATCCGCGCATCTCCACTTCGCGGTCCCCGGCCCGCCACGCCACATACGCGTGCGCGAATTCGTGCAGGCAGATGGACACGATCCAGCCGGCCACCACCAGGATGAAAACGCCGAATTGGGCCTGGCGCGAACCGTAGTCGGCGTCCCAGGCGAGCGCTCCGCCCGCCACCGTGATCACCACGACCAGTAGGAACACCGGACTGGGCCGGACCGCTCCGGATGCCCGGCCCACCGCGCGCGGGTAATTCACCTGATACTCCCAACTGGTCGGCTCTTCTGTTCCGCCGCTACCCATTCTGGGGGTGGATCAGCGAACCAGCAGCCAGGGCTCGTGGTGCCGATAGAACGTGGAGCGCTTCACCACCCGATCGGTGGTGATCCCGTCGCGGGTGACGACGGCGCCGCTGGTGCCCAGCTGCATGGCGCGCCCCTCGACCCAGCGCTTCTTGCGCAGGCCGCGCTGCACGGTGGCGCGCAGGCCGGGCATCTCCAGCATGGGCGAAACATGCAGTGCCGCGACCTTTCCCGTGAACAGCCGGGTGTCGTCGACGTAGGCCTCGCCCTGGAGCTTCGCGCCCGCCTCGCCGACCAGGGTGGCGCGGCCGATCAGCACCTTGCCGGTGTCGTCGCGAATCAGCGGGGTCGCGATTGCCTTGCCCTCCAGTGCGCGCTTGGCGGCGGCGGAGCCGGTACCGGTCTCGTAGGCACGGGAGCCGTAGGTGCGATCGATGGGCACATAACCGATTTCGACGCCGAGGCGTTCGGTGCGCATCAGATGGGTGAGGACCGCGGCCAATCCGGCGTCCTCACCGAGCACGATGAGCCGGGGCAGGCTGTCGGCGGCCATGACCGGGAGCAACTCGTCCAGAGCGCCGGTAGCGGGAATGGCGGAGGTCTGGGTGAGGGGCAGTGATGCCAGCGCGATGGGAACGGGCGCGCCTTCGCAGCGGAGAACATGGGTACTCAACTGCCGAACACCCTCCTCTGGCTTGCCAACACCTGTCCGCCTCGCTGCGTATCCGATGGACCCCCGCCGGTCCCTCTCCCCGTGCCACCATAGCCCTGTCTCATTTGCCGCGCTGTGCTGTGTCTGATTGCCCTCCGTTTCGCTCCCCGCTCCCAGGCGGAGGTCCATTCCAGCCGCGGTCCGGACCGAGCCGGGCCGCGAACTGCGAGTATGCCGTCCCGGGGTGCGAACTGCGGGTATACCGCCCCGGGGACTTATGGGTCATCCCGTAAAGTGTGCCTACGGCCACCGCCTTCTGACGGCGAGTAGCTGCAGCACCAGAGGGGCTGCGCGTCGAACCCGTAGGAGACACTCACATGCCGGCAATCGTGCTGATCGGCGCCCAGTGGGGCGACGAGGGCAAGGGCAAGGCAACCGATCTGCTCGGCGATCGGGTCCAGTGGGTAGTTCGATACCAGGGCGGCAACAACGCGGGTCACACCGTGGTGCTGCCCAATGGTGAGAGCTTCGCGCTGCATCTGATCCCGTCAGGCATCCTCACCCCCGATGTGACCAACGTCATCGGCAATGGCGTGGTGGTGGATCCGGGTGTGCTGCTGGCCGAACTCGCCGGTCTGGAAGAGCGCGGTGTGGACACCTCCCGCCTGCTGCTCTCGGCCGACGCCCACCTGATCATGCCGTACCACGTGGCCATCGATAAGGTCACCGAACGTTTCCTGGGCAACAAGAAGATCGGCACCACCGGCCGCGGCATCGGTCCCTGCTACCAGGACAAGGTCGCCCGCGTCGGCGTCCGCGTGGCCGACGTGCTGGACGAGAAGATCCTCACCCAGAAGGTCGAGGCCGCACTGGAATTCAAGAACCAGGTGCTGGTGAAGATCTACAACCGCCGCGCGCTGGACCCGCAGCAGGTGGTGGACGAGGTGCTCGAGAAGGCCGAGGGCTTCAAGCACCGCATCGCCGACAGCCGGCTGCTGCTCAACCAGGCGCTGGAGCGCGATGAGATTGTGCTGCTGGAGGGTTCGCAGGGCACCCTGCTGGACGTCGACCACGGCACCTACCCGTACGTCACCTCCTCCAACCCGACCGCGGGTGGCGCGGCGGTGGGCGCGGGCGTCGGCCCGAACAAGATCACCACGGTGCTCGGCATCCTGAAGGCGTACACCACCCGCGTCGGCTCCGGCCCGTTCCCGACCGAACTCTTCGACGAGTCCGGCACCTACCTGGCCAAGACCGGCGGCGAGGTCGGCGTCACCACCGGCCGCGCCCGCCGCACCGGCTGGTTCGACGCCGTGATCGCCCGCTACGCCACCCGCGTCAACGGCATCACCGACTACTTCCTCACCAAGCTGGACGTGCTCTCCAGCCTGGACACCGTCCCGATCTGTGTCGCCTACGAGATCGACGGCGAGCGGGTCGAGCAGATGCCCACCACTCAGACCGAATTCCACCACGCCAAGCCGATTTACGAGGAAATGCCCGGCTGGTGGGAGGACATCTCCGGCGCCCGCACCTTCGAGGAGCTCCCCGCCAACGCCCGGGCCTACGTCGAGCGCCTGGAAGAACTGTCGGGAGCACGGGTTTCGTGCATCGGCGTCGGCCCCGGCCGCGACCAGACCATCGTTCGCCACGACATCCTGGGGTGAGCTCTCCGCCCTCTTGACCGCCTCTCCGAGACTTCAGCGGGCGGGCTGAGTGCTGACCCGCCTCTCCATGACTTCAGCGGGCGGCTGAGTGCTGACCCGCCTCTCCGAGACTCCAGCGGGCGGCTGAGTGCCGTTGCAGGTTCTGCATCCGTGCGTGCGGATGGGTGCCGAACCGATTTTGGTCGTACCCGATGAGTTAACCGCATCTTGCGAAATCAGTTGTCGCTGAGCGGAAACACGCGCCTGCCGCTTTTGCGGCGGGCGCGAGTCGTTTCGGGCGTATTGCGGGTCTCAGGGCGGTACTGCACCGCCTTGCTGGGTGGTGTCAGTAGGTGATCAGTGGGGCGAGTGGGTCGGCGGCGTGCGGGGTGAGGGCGGCGGAGGCCGCCGCGATGGACTTCACGGCGACTCGCAGGTCGGATTCCTCGTGCGTGAAGGGGAGGCGGATGAAGCGTTCGAAGGCGCCCTGGACGCCGAAACGCGGTCCGGCGGCGAGCAATACGCCGTGGTTGGGGGCGGTGGCGGCCAGGGCGGTGGAGACCGGGGCGGGGAGTTGGGCCCACACGGACATACCGCCGACGCCCTCGGTGACGCGCCAGTCGGGGAGTTCCTCGGCGAGGGTTTCGAGCAGGACCGCGCGGCGGGAGCGGAGCTGGTCACGGCGGGTGGTGAGGATTTCGTCGGCATTGCGGAGCAGGTGGACGGTGGCCAGCTGGTCCATGACGGGGGTGCCGAGGTCGACGGTGGAACGGGTGCCCAGGAGTTTGGTGATGAGGGCCTGGTTGGCGCGGACCCAGCCGACGCGCAGGCCGCCCCAGAAGGACTTGGAGGCCGAACCGATGGTGACGATCTCCGAATTGCGGGCGAAAGCGGCGGCGGGGGGCGGGGATTCGAGGTCGGTGAGGTTCAGATCCACCATGGATTCGTCGACGATCACCGTCATGCGGGTCTCACGGGCGATCGTCGCCAGCTCCGCCCGGCCCTCGGCGTCGAGCAGGTGACCGGTCGGATTGTTGAAGTCCGGAATCAGGTAGGCGACGCTGGCCGCGGTCTGCCGTGCGGCACTGCGGATTCCGTCCAGATCCCAGCCGTCCGGGCGCATGGGCACCGGCACCGGGCGCGCACCCACATCGCGAATCGCCTCGATGGCGTTCGGGTAGGTGGGGTGCTCGATGAGCACGCGTTCGGCCGGCGTGGTGAGCACATTGAGCAGCAGCCGCAGACCGTGCTGCGCGCCCAGGGTGATGAGGATCTGGTCCGGCTCGGTGGGCAGCCCGCGCTCGGTGTAGCGGCGGGCCAGCGCCTCGCGCAGCATGAGCACACCCACCGGATCCATGCCGTGCGTGCCGAGATAGGTCGGAAGCCCTTGCAGGGCAAAGGAGTACGCCTCGGTCATCTGCGGCGGGGCGGCCATGGCGGCGTAGGTCATGTCGATGGTCGGCAGCTCGGGCTGCGCCATCATGGCCAGGATGCTGCGCGCGGGCTTCGCGCCGTCGTGCACCACGGTCGGCGGCAGCGCCACGGTGCTGCGTGAGCCCTGGCGGCTGATCAGGTAGCCGTGCTCGCGCAGCAGGGAATACGCGGAGGTGACGGTGGTGCGGCTGACCGCGAGGGCGGTGGCCAGATCGCGCTCACTGGGCAGTGCGACGCCGAGGGGCGCGCGGCCGTCGTGAATGAGCAGGCGGATGCTCTCCGCCAGCGCCACGTAGGCGGGCCGCGTCGAACGCTTGCCATTGTCGGCGGGGGCGCCCGGTTCGTCGTTCCGCCAACGGCCCAGGTCGCGCGTCAGGCTGGCCGCGCCGATCACTCGTGTCGCCATACAGGCCAGTATCGGGGTACTGGATATTTTCTTCAAGTCCGGGCCGGAGCCACTATGGGCTCATGGTCGCTCTGCTGGTCTCCATTCTGATCGTCGCCGCTTTCGCCGGTCTCGTGTACCGGTACGCGCCCAAGCCCGGCGAGCGCTGGGGTGAGCTGCTGGAGCGGTATCGCCCGCATGCTCCCATGTCGGACTGGTCGGTCGCCGAATTTGAAGCGTCCCGGCAGTATTCGGACCTGGCGGCCATCGCGTCGCTCCGTCCGGATGCCTGCCCGCCGGCTGCCGCGCGGCGATTCCGTCGCAGCGCTCCGGCGGTGGCCGCCCTGTCCACCATTCCGTGCCGAGGGGAATCAGTCCAGTTCTAGCAAACTGGACTGTTATCAGGACTTTGTCGGTGCCACCGTGCACACTGGCCTCATGTCCGCCCCGGCCCGACCCCTGGCGTCGGCGGCGCTCTTCGATACCGCGATCGGCGTGTGCGCCATCGCCTGGAGCGCCACCGGCGTCCTGCGCTTCGCCCTTCCCGACCGCGACCCCGCGGCCACCCGCTCCCACATCCTGCGCCGCCACCGCCTGGCCGACATTCACGAGGCCGAGCCCACCGCCGACCTGGCCACGGCCGTCGACCGCATCCGCGCGCACCTCACCGGCGATCTGGACGACCTCCGCTGGATTCCCCTGGACACCAGCGCTTTCAACGACTTCGACCGCGCCGTCTACGAGGTGACCCGCGCCATCGACCCGGGCCACACCCTGAACTACGGCGCGGTCGCGAACCGCATCGGCGCCCCCGGCGGCGCCCAGGCCGTCGGACAATCCCTGGGCCGCAACCCGATCCCCCTGATCATCCCCTGCCACCGCGTACTGGCCGCCGACCACGCCCTGCACGGCTTCTCCGCCCCCGGCGGTCTCACCACCAAACAGCGCCTCCTGGAAATCGAACGCACCCCCGGTTTCGGCGAACCCACCCTCTTCTGACCACCGCCAGATGAGAAGGGATCCGCACCGAAGGCCTGGTGCGGATGCCCCGCATCCCCGGGAAGGTGTGAGTTAGAGCGTGCCGCCCAGGAAGCCGCCGACCGCGGCACCGCCGACCCCACCGGCGGCACCGCCGAGTACCGCGGCCGGAATGCCCAGTGCGGCAGCGCCTGCGGCACCACCGGCGGCTGCGCCGATGAGCGCGCCGCCGCCCGCGAAACCCGCGACCTCCGGTGCGGCGGAAGCGCTCTGGATGGCGAGCAGTCCACCGCCGACGCCTCCGGTGGCCACCGCTGCGGCAACTGCGCCTGCGGTGAGGCCGCCCGCGACCACGGTGCCGACGGCCGCACCGGCGCCGAGACCGACCAGTGCTCCGACCGCGGCGCCTGGGACGCCGCCCACCACGGCCATCGGCGCACCGGCCGCGAGCGCGCCGCCGACAGTGCCGATCGCCGCGCCGCCGAGGGTGCCCGCGGCGATCTTGTCGGAGCGGGTCGGATTGACGCCGATGGAGTTGAGGCCGGTGGCCAGACCCGCTTCGGTGTCGGCGGCTGCGCCGTTGACGGTGTCGAGGATGTTGTCGGGCAGCTGGTCCGGGGCGGGGGTGGTGAAGTCGCCGATGCGGACGGTGCGCGGGGGTGGGGCGATCGGCAGGACCGGGTCCACCACCGTCGGGGCGTGCAGGGTTTGGAAGTCGACCGCCGGCGCCGCTTCGTGATCCGGGATGGGGCGGAAGTTCGCGGGAATTGGGTAGTCGGCCTGCGGCGGCGACTGTGGTGGCGGCAGTGGGTGTTTCGGCACGGTGATGCCGGGCTGCGCGAGGCTCGGACGCGGGCCGGGGCGATCCTGGTCACGGGCCGGGAGGGCTACGCCCGGCTGGGCGGAGCCCGGGCGCGGGGCGGACTGGACGGAGCTTGGCGTGCCGGCGATGCCCGCGGCTTCGGGGGCCGCCGCACCCGGCTGCGGATTCGCTTCCGGGGCAGCGGTATTGCCCGGGGTGCGGGTGCCATTCGGCTGCGCGGCGGCCTGGGCCGAGGTGCCCTGCGCCGACTTGGCCGGGTGGTCATTCGTATTCGAGCAGGCCACGGCCAGCGCCAGTGGAATGGCGCCCATGACGATCACCTGCCGAGCCACGATGCTCTTCACTTCACGATGCCGACGGAGCACGCCGAAACACCTGCCTTCCGAACATATTTCGTTGCACCGGTCCCGAGACCGGCCATGAATACCGGTTATTCGCGGGGATCCCCGCCTCGGCTTGCCCGTGCACCGGCCCTGTCCACATCGACGCAGATCAGCGCTTCGGATTGGGGGTGCGAAGTTTCCACTCTGTCGGGGAAATCGAGTGGGGAAGCGGCTGGAAGGCGCAGCCGATGGCCGCACCTATGCCCGCGGTGGCCGTGCAGGCGATGGTCAGGGCCGGCGGCAGGACGCCGGCGGCCGAAGGAGGGCGTGGCGGAGCACGCCGGTATTCATTGCTCGATCCGGATCAGGTCAGTTTCGCTGATTTGCCCGAAGGTGTCCCTCCGCGCATCAATTCCGCCAGGGCCTCCCGATCGGTCACATCGAGTTTGATGCAGGCCCGGTACAGGTGCCCCTCCACCGTTCGCACCGAGACCGTCAGCCGATCCGCGATCTGCCGGTTGGACAGCCCGGCCGCCACCAGATTCGCGATCTCCCGTTCGCGCGCGGTCAGCGGCAGCGGTTGCGCGGACTGCCGCAGCGCCGGGGTCGACGCGCCGCCGCAGGCGGCCGCCAGCCGATTGGCGGTCGCCGCGGATTCCAGCAGTCGCCGGCGGTCACCCGCCCGCTCGTGCGCGGAGGCGGCCTGCGCGGCCGCGTCCGCCGCCGAGAGCAGCGCCCCGATTGCCTCGAATGCCGCTGCGGCGGTGTCCAATCCGGGTCCGTCGTGGGCCGCGACCGCCATCGCGTGCCGCGCCTGCACCTGCACCAGCCGCCCGTCGATGCGGGCCGCAAGATCCGCCAACCGCTCGGCGACCGACTGATCGCCGAAGCGGGCGGCGGCGTGCAGCGCCATGGCCTCGATGGCGTGCTGGTGGGTGCGTGCGGCCAGATCCGCCGCCCCCAGCGCGAGCCGTACGGCCGGCGTCGCGGTGCCCTCGGCGGCCGCCTGCATGGCCCGCGCGAGTTCGAGCAGCGGTTCGTAGACGGCGCTGTGCCGCCCGCCCCGGAGGGTCGCCGCCGCAATGGCTTCCGCCGCTTCGGTGGGCCGCCCGAGCGCCGAGTACGCCTCCGCCAGCCGCAGCTGGGCGGGGAACATCCAGGCCGCCTTGCCCTCGGTGGTGAGCGCCGCGAGCGCCTGCTCGAGATTGTCGATGCCCTGCGGGAACTGGCCCTGCGCCACGTCCACGGTGCCCTGCAGGATCTTGGCCATGCCCCAGGCCAGATATTGCCCGGGGGAGGAGAACGGGTACGGCGTATTGGCACATCGGCGCGCGGCTTCCAGCTCGCCGGTGAAGGTGAGGGCCAGCACTTCCGCGTGCGTGGACATGAATCGGTTCAATCCGTCGATGTGGGACTCCACGGCGTGTGAGCGGGCCGCGTACTGCCGGGCCGCTTCACCGCGTCCCATGAGCGCGAGGGCCAGTCCGCCACCGAATGCGGCCCAGAACACCGCCCACGGTGGGGCGTCCGGGGTGGACATGACCGGCTCGGCGAGGGCGAACGCGTCGTCGATCCGGTTCTCGTTGACCGCGCACGCGGAGGCCAGACCATCCAGTGCCGCAACAATTTTCGGATGTGTGACCCGGTTGCGCACCGATTCCAGCACGGTCTCGGCGCGATCCGCGTCGCCCATGGACCAGAACAGGTTCGACACCCGGGTGCTGCCCCAGCGTGCCAGCTGCACCTCGTTCATCTCGTCCGGATCGAATCCGGCCAGTGTGCGCTCGGCCTCTATGCGATGCCCTTGCCACAACAGTGCGCGGGCCAGCAGGTCGGCGGCCTCCACACCGCCCTGGCGTTCCACCGCCGCGCGCGCGAACCGTTCGCCCAGAGGCAGATTCGCCAGCGCGATGGCATCCGCGGCCGCCGCCAGGAACAGCTCGAGATCCGCGGATTTGTCACTGTCCAACGCCAATTCGGCCAGTCGGATGCGCTCGGACGCGGAGTTGATGGGCCGGTCCCGGAGCGAGGAGTACAGCCGCCCGCGCAGCCGCCGCGCCGACGCGATGCCCAGCCGCCGCCGGATCACCTCACCGAACAGCGGATGGTTGTAGCGCACCAGCAGCTGATGGCTGTTCTCGACAATTCTGATGAGACCGCGTGATTCGGCGGATTCCACCGCTTCCTCGCCCGCGAGTTCGGAGAGCACGTCCAGGTCGATGGGCTCGCAGAAGGTGAGCAGTTCCAGCACCCGCAGCACCGACTCGGGCAGTTGCTCGACCCGATCCTCCAGCAGCGCAGCCAATTCCGAGGTCACGGCCGCGCGCCCGCGAAGTTGCCACACCCCGCTGACCTGCCGCAGCGTCCCGGCCTCCAGCGCGCCCTCGACCAGGTGCCGCAGGAACAGTGCGTTGCCGCCGGAGGATTCCCACATCAGATTGGCGGTGAAGCCCTCCAGCTGCCCGCCCAGCATGGACTCCACCAGTTCCACGCTCTGGCGCTGGGTGAACGGCTTCAGGTCGATGCGCAGCAGGTGCCCGTCCTTCCACAGCGAGGTAACCGCGTCGGGCACCTGCACCCCGCTGCGTACGGTGCACACGATGTGGGCGGCCTTGTCGAGGGCCAGCTGCAGCAGCAGGGTGGCCGAGAGCTGGTCGAGCAGATGGGCGTCGTCGACGCCGATGATGGTGTGCCCGTCGGCGAGCAGCGCCTCCCGCGCGGCCGCCATGAAGGTCACCGGATCGTGGGCGGTGTACACCCCCACCATGTGCGCGAAGACCCCGAGCGGAATGCTGCGGGCGGATTCGGTGCCCGCGACCCAGCGGATATTGCCGCCGACGGCGGCGGTGGCCTGCCGCGCCAGCGTGGTCTTGCCGACCCCCGCGTCACCGGTGAGCACCGCCCCGACGACCTCGTCGCCGATGAGTGCCGACCTGATCGATTCGAGTTCTTTCTTCCGCTCGACCATCGGCCAGTTCCGAGCCATGGCTCAACTGTAGATGGCCCGACCCGCCCCGGCAGTGGGAACGAAACCTCCGGAGCCTGCGGCTTTTATTCGTTGACCAGCCGTAATCCGGGCGTACGGGCCTGGCGGCGGTCGACCAGCCAGACCATGACGGTCTGGTCGGCGGCCGGATCCAAGGTCTCGACCTCCACCTCGACCGCACCCCGCGCGGGGTGCTGAATCTTCAGCACGAGGGATCGGAAATCGGTGAGCCGGTGCTCGCGCCAGCGTCGCTCGAACTCCGGGTAGCGGCTCAGGGTGGTGACGACGGCCTCGACCGACGGGTCGTCGGGGAACCGGGTGGCGGCGGCGCGCAGCGACGAGGCGACCATATCGGCGGCTTCGGGCCAGTTCAGGAAGGTCTGCTGGGCGGCCGGGTGGGCGTAGACGTAGAGGGCGAAATTGCCGTGCGCCTCCGCCTCGAACATGCCGAGGGGTTCGGCGAAGGCGCGGAAGGAGGGGTTTCCGGCCAGCAGGTTCAGCCAGCGGCCGAGCACCAGCGCGGGCGTCGGCTGCAGGGCGTCGATGACCGCCTGAATGGTCTCGGAGACCTGTTCCCGAGCCTGCCCGGAGGCGGGGCAGCTGGCCTTCTGTTCCAGCCCGAGCGCCAGCTTGCCGAAGTGGTGCTTCTCGATCTCGTTGAGCCGCAAGGCTTCCGCGAGGGCGGCCAGCACGGCGGTGGAGGGGTTGGTGTCGCGTCCCTGTTCCAGGCGGGCCAGGTAGTCTGCGCTGACACCGGCGAGCGCGGCCACCTCCTCGCGGCGCAGGCCGGGTGTGCGCCGTCGCCGGCCGGCCGGCAGTCCGACGTCCTCGGGCTGCAGTTGCGCGCGGCGGGCGATCAGGAACTCGGCGAATTCGGAACGGGACACCCTTCCATACTGCCTGGTCCTGGTTCCGTTATCCGCGCCCTGGCAGTCCCCGGATAATCACGGTGTGGATAAGCGGACCGAAGTCCACTTAAGCTGGTTGACATGACGACTTCCGAGCAGACCACCCTCGCCCCCGGTTCCTGGACCCTGGACGCCGCCCACTCCTCGGTCAACTTCACCGTGAAGCACCTGGGCATCTCCAAGGTCCGCGGCCGCTTCAACCGCTTCGAGACCGGCTTCGTGGTCAACGAGGCCGGCGAGGCCGCCATCGAAGCCACCATCTACTTCGACTCCTTCGACACCGGCAACGAGATGCGCGACGGCCACGTCCGCAGCGCCGACATCCTCGATGTCGCCAACCGCCCGCACCTGACCTTCCGCGTCCCCGAGCCCGTCGCCCTGAGCGAGGAGTTCGAGGTCACCGGTGAGGCCACCATCGGCGGCATCACCAAGCCCGTCACCCTCGAGGTCGAGTGGGGCGGTGTGCAGGTCTTCCCGCAGGACAACAAGGAGCACGCCGGCTTCACCGCCTCCGGCACCATCAAGCGCAGCGAGTTCGACGTCGCCCCGGGCATGCCCAATGCCATGCTGAGCGACAAGATCGCCATCGAGCTCGACATCCAGCTCGTCGCCCCGTAATTCCGGGAGCTACCCGCCGCATCGGAAAAGTCAACGCCCCCTGTGGAATTCCACCGGGGGCGTTCGGCCGTGCGCGGAAGGTCAGTCCGCCCAGACCGTTTCGATCGGGGTGCCCTCGTTCGGCGGCGGGGTGGGGACGCCCGCCGGTGTCCGCGAGAAGCGCGGGGCCGGGGCGTGCTGCACGACGCCGTCGATGTCGATCAGGCCGGTGCGGGCCTGGATGTGCGGATTCTGTTCGGCCTCGGTGAAGGTCAGGACCGGGGTGGTGCAGGCGTCGGTGTGCTCGAAGATCGCCCACCACTCGTCGCGGGTCTTGGTCTTGAACTTCTCGGTGAACAGCTTGCGCAGCTGGTCCTGGCCGTTGGGGTCGAGCTGGTTGGGGAGGCCCTCGGGCGAGATACCCAGGCCCTGCAGCAGCTCCGCGTAGAACTGGGGCTCGATGCAGCCCACGGCCATGTACTTGCCGTCGGAGGTCTCGTAGGTGTCGTAGAAGGCCATGCCGGTGTCGAGCAGGTTGGTACCGCGTTCATCGGACCACAGGCCGACGCCCTTCATACCCCAGATCATGTGCGAGAGGGCGAGTGCGCCATCGATCATGGCGGCGTCGATGACCTGGCCCCTGCCGGAGTTCTGGCGTTCCACCAGCGCGGCCAGGATGCCGAAGACCAGGAACATGGAACCGCCACCGAAGTCGCCGACCATGTTCAGCGGCGGCACGGGGCGTTCGCCCTTGCGGCCGATGGCGTTCAGCACACCGGTGAGCGAGATGTAGTTGATGTCGTGTCCGGCGCGGTCGGCCATCGGGCCGTACTGGCCCCAGCCGGTCATGCGGCCGTAGATCAGGCGCGGATTGCGTTCCAGCGCCGCGTCGGGGCCCAGTCCCATGCGCTCGGTCACGCCGGGCCGGAAGCCCTCGAGCAGCACGTCGGCCTTCTCGATGAGCCCGAGCACCTGCTCGATGTCGGCGGGATCCTTCAGGTTCGCCTCGACGATGGTGCGGCCGCGCCACTGCGGACGCTCCATGAAGCCGGGCAGCATGCCGGGCCGCTGCACCCGCACCACGTCGGCGCCGAGGTCGGCGAGCAGCAGTGCCGCGTGCGGACCGGGGCCGATGCCGGCCAGTTCAACAACCCGGATGCCCGCGAGCGGGCCCTGCTTGGCGGTGGATGGAGTGCTCACGCCCTACCTCGGTTCGTCGTCGAATCCTGCGCACCGGCTCACACGCCGGTGTTGACGGTATGACAATAACGCGAAGTCTGCGCGGCCCTCAGCGGGTGGCCCGTTGCGCTAGCGATCGATGATCGGCAGCGGCAGGGTGTCCGGGGGCGGGGGTCCGGGGAGCTCGGAACGCGGCAGCCGCAGGGTGGGCGCTTCGCCCGCGGCCAGGCGCATGGTCGGGTTCGGGTCCTCGAACAGGCGTTCCTTGGCGGGCAGCCCGTAGAACGCGCGGGCATTGTCCTCGAGCACCCGGTGCAGATCGGAGCCCACGGCGTCGGCGAGCAGCGAGATATCGGCGTCGCGGAACGGCCGTCCGGCCCGGGTGCCCGGCAGGTCGGTGCCGAACATCAGGGCCTCGGGGTTGACGGTGTGGATCTTGCGCAGGGCCGAGCCCACATTCATCGCCACCCGCCCGAAGCCGGAGGCCTTCACCTTGGCCCCGCGGTCGACCAGGTTGAGCAGGTAGGGCAGGCAGTCGTCGGACATGCCCAGATGGTCGATGGACAGCTTGGGCAGCTTGGTGATGACCGGTTCCAGCGAACCCAGCATGGACCCGTCGATATAGAGCTCCACATGCCAGCCGGCCAGTTCGTAGGCCCGCAGCGCCAGCATGGTGAGCCCGACGATGTCGCCGCCCGCGCGCTTGAGGTTGAACCGGATGGCCCGCACCCCGGCCCGGTTCAGCTCGAGAATCTCGGCGTCGGTGGCGTCCACGTGCAGATTGGTGACACCGACCCAGCCCTCGCCGAGTTCGGCGAGGGCGGCCAGCAGATAGCTCTGATCGGTGCCCTGGAACGACCCGCTGACCACGGCGCCACCGTCGATATCGAAGCGGGACATGCGCTTCCGATAGGCGGCGATGGTGTACGGGTCGGGCAGGTAGCCCTCGTTCTCGACCAGCGGGAACCGCGGATCGAAGATGTGGAGATGGGCATCGAACACGTGATCAGCATGCCTCAGAACGGTGACATGTGTGGACAACCTTGTCCGGCAGGCGGATTGGCGCTGGTCAGGACACCTTGCCCGGAGCTGGTCAGGAGACCTTGCCGGGTTCGGAGGCGGCGAGCATCTCGTCCCGCTCGACGACCTTGACCCGCTCGCGGCCCTGCGGCTCGCCCAGGGCGCGCTCGTGCGCGTCGAGGCGGTACCAGCCGGCCCAGGTGGTGAACGGGATGCCCTTGCTCTCGAGGAACTCGGTCACGGCGTCGAGCTCGGGCCTGGGGGCCGGGGTGAAGTTCGCGGCGTCGTCGAGCAGGCAGGCGATGGTCTCGTTGGCGTCGCCCTTGGTGTGGCCGATGAGGCCGACCGGGCCGCGCTTGATCCAGCCGGTCACGTAGGTAGCGGGCATGTAGCGAGCCGCGCCGTCAGCGTCCTCGTCGACCAGCACGCGCCCGGCCTCGTTGGGCACGGTGCCGGCCTGGTCGTCGAAGGGCAGCAGCGGGATGTTCTGCGACAGGTAGCCGACCGCGCGGTACACGGCCTGGATGTCCCAGTCCTTGAATTCGCCGGTGCCCTTGCAGTTTCCGGTGCCGTCGAGCTGGGTGCGCTCGGTGCGCAGGCCCACGACCTTGCCGTCCGCGCCGAGGATCTCCGACGGGTTCTCGAAGAAGTGCAGGAACAGCTTGTGCGGGCGGTCGCCGACATCGCGGATGGCCCACTGCTCCAACGTATTGCAGATCATGTCGACCTGCTTGGAGTGGCGGCGCGCGGCCTCGGAGCCCTCGTCGTAGTCGATGTCCTCGGGGTCGACGATGACCTCGATGGTCGGCGAGTGGTCGAGTTCGCGCAGCTCGAGCGGGGTGAACTTGGCCTGGGCCGGGCCGCGGCGGCCGAAGACGTGGACCTCGAGGGCCTTGTTGTCCTGCAGGCCCTCGTAGACGTTCGGCGGGATCTCGGTGGGCAGCAGTTCGTCGCCGGTCTTGGCGAGCACGCGGGCCACGTCGAGGGCGACGTTGCCGACACCGAGGACGGCGACCTTCTCCGCGTCCAGCGGCCAGGTGCGCGGGACGTCCGGGTGGCCGTCGTACCAGGACACGAAGTCGGCGGCGCCGTAGGAGCCGTCGAGATCGATGCCCGGCACCTCGAGGGCGCGGTCGGCGTTGGCGCCGGTGGAGAAGATGACCGCGTCGTAGAACTCACGCAGGTCCTCGAGGGTGATGTCGACGCCGTAGTCGATATTGCCGAGCAGGCGGACCTGCGGCTTGTCGAGGACCTTGTGCAGGGCGGTGATGATGCCCTTGATGCGCGGATGGTCGGGCGCGACGCCGTAGCGGATGAGGCCGAAGGGCGCGGGCATGCGCTCGTAGAGGTCGATGCTCACCTCGGCATCGGACTTCATCAAGGCATCGGCGGCGTAAATACCGGCCGGGCCTGCGCCCACGATCGCAATGCGTAGCGGGCGGGTCGCTGCACTCTGTTCGGTCATTCTTCCGCGCACCCTTTGGGTCGAAACTAACTTGTCGTCAAAACTCAGCCGTCGTTCTTAGCTTAGGCTAAGTTGACGCCCTGGCTTCGGTGACCGCCGTTGGCCCCCGACGCTGCAGCGTTGCTGCGTAGTCTTGCTATTCCCGCGCCTGGGGCGGAAATTCTGCTGATTCTATCGATGGCGCACGAGGCCCTTCACGCGCAGGGCCGTGAACTGTGGGAATGTCGAGGCCCGAACCGTGGGAATGCCGTGGCGGGCGAACGGCGGCGACCAGGCATGATCTACCCATGAGCGACGCCGAGGAGACAGTCGGGGAGACATCGGTTCCGATCGATCAGAACGAGGCCCGGAGCATGTGGCCGTTCCTGGTCGCGGCGGGAGTCATCGCGGTCGTGATCCTGGGCATCGTGATCGCGACGCTGGTCTCGCCGGTTGAGAAGAATGTCACAGATTCCGATCGGCTCTCGGTGGCCGCGGGCAACTTCATCAAGTCCCGTAGCGAGACCGGCAAGTACGATCCGGCCCTGTCCTGCAAGGGATTCGACGAGAACGCCTCGCCGCTGAAGAGCGCGGTCGCGGCCGGGGGGACCATCACGTTCGACAAGCTGGCCGACCCGGCCGTCGACGGTGAGAAGGCCACGGCGCAGGTCACTTTCACTGTTGCCGGCGCCCAATCCACCTCGATCTGGCACTTCACCCGGGAGAATTCCCGCTGGTTGGTCTGCAATTCGTGACAACGGCCGAAGTCGCGGCCGGGGTTTGACAGTGGGCCCATTTTTTCGGCAGTCTCAACCCAGGTCATGAGTACCAGCGTCAAGCCCCGGCTGGCTGGTCGGCAACCCTCCTCCGCGGTGGGGTGCTCCGGGTGACGACCTGGCCTCGCATCGGACAGCGGTGCGGCAAGTGCGGATTCACAGGAGGTACAAGTGAGCTACGCGGGTGACATCACGCCGAAGCAGGCGTGGGAACTGTTGCGCGACAACCCCGATGCGGTGCTGGTGGATGTGCGCACCGAAGCCGAGTGGCGGTTCGTCGGGGTGCCCGACACCAGCGGTATCGGCCGACCCACCGCGCTGATCGAGTGGGTGGACGTCTCCGGCACGCCCAATACCCGTTTCACCGACCAGCTGAAGCAGGCGCTCGGCGATCGCGGCCACGACTCGGCCGCGCCGGTCATCTTCATCTGTCGCTCCGGTCAGCGCTCCATCGGCGCGGCCACCGCCGCCACCACCCTGGGCATCGCCCCGTCCTTCAATGTGGTCGATGGCTTCGAGGGTGCGCTCGACGGTCAGGGGCATCGCGGCGGCACCGGCTGGCGCGCCGACGGCCTGCCCTGGCGTCAGTCATGAGTTTCGTGTCCGACCGGATCGCAGGGAGGCAGTCATGATCACCGGTGGTTCCTTCGACAAACCGCTTCCCGAGGGCGTCGGCCCGGCCACGCAGGCCGTGCGCGGCGGCATCCGGCGCTCCGGGTTCGACGAGACCTCCGAGGCGCTGTTCCTCAATTCGGGTTTCGTCTACGAGAGCGCCGAGGCGGCCGAGGCGTCCTTCACCGGCGATATCGAGCACTTCGTCTACTCCCGCTACGGCAACCCCACGGTCGCCATGTTCGAGGAGCGGCTGCGCCTGATCGACGGCGCGGAGGCCTGTTTCGCGACCGCCTCCGGCATGTCCGCGGTGTTCACCGCGCTGGGTGCGCTGCTCTCGGCGGGTGACCGCCTGGTGGCGGCGCGCAGCCTGTTCGGCTCCTGCTTCGTGGTGGCCAACGAGATCCTGCCGCGCTGGGGCGTGGAGACCGTCTTCGTGGACGGCGAGGATCTGGACCAGTGGGAGCAGGCGCTGTCGGTGCCGACCCAGGCGGTCTTCTTCGAGACCCCCTCCAATCCCATGCAGACCCTCACCGATGTGCGCGCGGTCTCCGATCTCGCGCACGCGGCGGGCGCGAAGGTGGTGCTGGACAACGTCTTCGCCACCCCGCTGCTGCAGCGCGGCTTCGACCTGGGCGCGGACATCACCGTGTACTCGGGCACCAAGCACATCGACGGACAGGGCCGGGTGCTCGGCGGCGCGATCCTCGGACCGCGGGACTACATCGACGGCCCGGTCAAGAACCTGATGCGCCACACCGGTCCGGCGATGAGCCCCTTCAATGCGTGGACGCTGCTCAAGGGCCTGGAGACCATGCCGCTGCGTCTGCGCCAGTCGGTGGACTCCGCGCTGAAGATCGCCGGGTTCCTGGAGACCCATCCCGCGGTGGCGTGGGTGAAGTACCCGTTCCTGTCCTCGCACCCGCAGTACGAGCTGGCGAAGCGTCAGATGTCCGGCGGCGGCACGGTGATCACCTTCGAGCTGAAGGCCGCGGAGAACGAGGCCAAGAAGCGGGCTTTCGAGGTGCTCAACCGCCTGCGCATCGTCGACATCTCCAACAACCTCGGCGATGCGAAGACGCTGATCACGCATCCGGCCACCACCACCCACCGGGCGATGGGCCCGGAAGGCCGTGCGGCCGTGGGGATTACCGATGGCGTGCTGCGCATCTCCATCGGGCTCGAGGATGTGGAGGACCTGCTCAATGACCTGGACCAGGCGCTGAGCTGATCCGGCGAGTATTCGACCGGGCCGGAACCCATTGGGTTCCGGCCCTTTTCGTGCTCAGGGGGTCGAGGGGTCCGGGAACAGCCCCTGAGAGTCATCCAGCGTTGATTGACAGCATGCTGTCAAATATGACAGCATGCTGTCATGATGAAGACAGTCCACATGGCCGTGTACGACACCTTCTCGGACTGGGAGGTCGGGCATGCGACCGCACACATCAATCGCGAACTCTGGCACCGCGAGCCGGGAACCTGGCAGGTGAAGACGGTCGCCCTCGGCGCCGAGCCGATCACCTCGATGGGCGGCATGCGGGTCCTGCCCGATCTGATTCTCGATGATCTGAAGCCCGCCGACAGCGCCATGCTGATCCTGCCGGGACTCGAAAACGAGCAGCATCCCGAGACACCGGCGGCCTTCGCGCGCAAGGCCCGGGAGTTTCTGGCGGCCGGGGTTCCGGTGGCGGCGATCTGCGGCGCGACCTTCGGGCTGGCGCAGGAGGGCCTGCTGGACGGTCGGCGGCACACCAGCAATGACGCGGGATACCTTGCCTACAGCGGATATTCGGGTGGCGAGCACTATGTTCGGGCGCCCGCGGTCACCGACGGTGACCTGATCACCGCGACCGGCACCCGGCCGGTCGATTTCGCCCGCGAGATCTTCGCGCGCCTGGGTATCTACGAGCCGCACGTGCTGGAGTCCTGGTACCAGCTGTACGGAAACAATGATCCCGCAGGCTTCTACGCGTTGTTCGAGTACGAGCAGCAGCGCGCGGCGGCCGCGCAATGACCCGCACCGCCCAGCAGCTGTTCGGGGCCGCGGCCGTCACATCGTTCAAGCTGAACGGCCAATTCCTCTCGATCGCGGAGGAATTGGCCAAGCCGTCCGGGATCACGGTCGCGTGGTGGCAGGTGCTCGGCGCGATTCTGCACGAACCGCTCCCGGTGGCCGGTATCGCCCGCGAAATGGGTATCACCCGCCAGAGTGTGCAGCGCATCGCGGATGTGCTGGCGGACAAGGGATTCGTGGAATACCGCCCCAATCCGGCGCACCGGCGCGCGAAGCTGGTGGCCATCACCGAGGCGGGTCACGACGCGGTGCGGCGGATCGACCCGCAGCACGCGGCCATGGCGAAACGGCTTGTCGCGCACCTGGGTATCGAGCAGCTCGCCCACATCGTGGACGCGCTGACGACCCTGTCGGCCGCCCTCGACGCACTCGAGGGCGACGCGACGGGCGCGGCCTGACTACAGCGCGAACGGGTCCTTGGTCTTGCCGACCAGGGCGGCCACCGAGGGCAGGATGGTGGTCGGGCGGTACGGGAACTGCTCGACCAGGGCCGGGGTGGAGATACCGGTGGTGACCAGGATGGTCCGCATGCCCGCCTCCAGGCCCGCGATGACGTCGGTGTCCATCCGGTCGCCGATCATGACGGTGGACTGCGAGTGCGCGCCGAGGCGGCGCAGCGCCGAGCGCATCATGAGCGAGTTGGGCTTGCCCACGTAGTACGGCTGCTTGCCGGTGGCCTGGGTGATGAGGGCCGCGACCGAGCCGGTGGCCGGGAGGATGCCCTCGCGCGAGGGTCCGGTGGCGTCCGGGTTGGTGGCGATGAAGCGCGCGCCCCCCGCAATGAGCCGGATGGCGCGGGTGATCGCTTCGAAAGAGTAGGTGCGGGTTTCGCCGAGGACCACGTAGTCCGGGTCGGAATCGGTGAGGACGTAACCGATTTCGTGCAGCGCGGTGGTGAGGCCGGATTCGCCGACCACGTAGGCGGTGCCCTCGGGCCGCTGGTCCTTGAGGAAGGTCGCGGTGGCCAGCGCGGAGGTCCAGATCGATTCCGCCGGAATGTCGAGGCCGGTGTGCGCGAGCCTGGCCTGCAGGTCGCGCGCGGTGTAGATCGAATTGTTGGTGAGCACCAGGAACGGAATGTCGTTGTCGCGCAGTTCGGCGAGGAACTGATCGGCCCCGGGCACCATGTGATTCTCGTGCACGAGGACGCCGTCCATGTCGGTCAGATAGGAGAGGATCGGTTCAGCGCTCGAGTTGGTCACGCGCACATTCTCCGCTATCCCGGGACCGAACGCTCATATATTCCTGCTCTAGTCGACCGTCTGACCGGTTTCATCCTCGGAATACCGTCCGCCGACCCGGGGTTCGATCCCTTGGGTGTGACCCCTGCCGCACCACGTTTCACCGCTGACCTATCGTGCGAGGTAAGACCGTTCGCGATGCCCGGTGTCGCGGCGGTCGTGCGGGAGGTTGGCCCGCACAGCTCGAGCGCAGCATGGCGACAGGAGTGCCCAGGTGAAAGACCTCAAGCTCGGTTACAAGGCGTCCGCGGAACAGTTCGGCCCCCGCGAACTGGTGGAGCTCGCGGTGGAGGCGGAGGCGCACGGCCTCGACAGCGCCACCGTCTCCGACCATTTCCAGCCGTGGCGGCACAATGGCGGGCACGCCCCGTTCTCGCTGGCCTTCCTGGCCGCGGTGGGCGAGCGCACCAAGCGCATTCAGCTCGGCACCTCGGTGCTGACCCCGACCTTCCGCTACAATCCCGCGGTCATCGCGCAGGCCTTCGCCACCATGGGCTGCCTGTACCCGGATCGCATCATGCTCGGCGTCGGCTCGGGTGAGGCGCTGAACGAGATCGCCACCGGATTCCAGGGCGAATGGCCGGAGTTCAAGGAGCGTTTCGCGCGGCTGCGCGAGTCGGTGGACCTGATGCGCGCGCTGTGGACGGGCGAGCGGGTGGACTTCGACGGCCAGTACTACAAGACCGTCGGCGCCTCGATCTACGACGTGCCCAAGGGCGGCATCCCGGTCTACATCGCCGCAGGCGGCCCGCTGGTGGCCCGCTATGCCGGCCGCGCGGGTGACGGTTTCATCTGCACCTCCGGCAAGGGCATGGATCTCTACACCGAGAAGCTGATGCCCGCCGTCGCGGAGGGCGCCGCCAAGGCCGGCCGTTCCGTCGACGACATCGACCGCATGATCGAGATCAAGATCTCCTACGACACCGATCCCGTTCTGGCACTGGAGAACACCCGCTTCTGGGCCCCGCTCTCGCTGACCGCGGAGCAGAAGCACTCCATCACCGATCCCATCGAGATGGAGGCGGCCGCCGACGCGCTGCCGATCGAGCAGATCGCCAAGCGCTGGATCGTGGCCAGCGATCCGGATCAGGCGGTCGAGCAGATCAAGCCGTACCTGGACGCGGGCCTGAACCACCTGGTCTTCCACGCGCCCGGCCATGATCAGCGCCGGTTCCTGGATCTGTTCCAGCGCGATCTGGCGCCCCGCCTGCGCGCCCTCTGAGCCGGTTCACGCAGCGGCACACGGGGACGGGCGACCCTTGCGGTAGTCCGTCCCCGAATATTCGCGGCCGGGTAACCGGGTAGGCGCGGAAATCAGCCCATAACGGTCGGTAGGCTTTCGCCCATGGCTGCCACACCGGTTTCCAGTGTGTACATCGCGTCCCCCGAGGGCGACACCGGCAAGTCGACGGTGGCGCTCGGTGTCCTGCAGGCCCTCGCGGCCACCACGCCGCGGGTGGGCGTGTTCCGGCCGATCACCAGGTCCGCGATCGGGCGCGACTACATTCTCGAGCTGCTGCTCGAGCACTCCACCTCCGATGTCGACTACGACCAGGCCATCGGCGTCACCTACGAACAGGTGCACGAGGATCCGGACGCGGCGATCAGCGAGATCGTCATGCGGTACCACGCGGTCGCCAAGCAGTGCGACGCGGTGCTCATCGTCGGCTCGGACTACACCGATGTCGCCAGCCCCAGCGAACTGCGCTACAACGCCCGAATCGCGGTGAACCTCGGCGCGCCCGTGCTGCTGGTGGTGCGCGGAATGGGCCGGACCCCTGAGGAATTGGGCCAGCTGGTGGAGCTGTGCCGCGCCGAGCTGGCGGCCGAGCACGCCAAGCTGGTGGCGGTGATCGCCAACCGGTGCGAGCCCGGGCAGCTGGAAGCCGATGCCGCCGCCCTGAAGCAGGCCTGCGCCGTGCCGTCCTGGGCGCTGCCCGAGGTGCCGCTGCTGCAGGCGCCCACCATGGAGGAGCTGCGCGAGGCCATCGGCGGCGAACTCTACAGCGGCGACCCGGAACTCATGCAGCGCGAGGCGCTCGAGGTGATCGTCGGCGGCATGACCGCCGAGCACATTCTGGAACGCCTCACCGACGGCGTCGCCGTCATCACCCCCGGTGACCGCTCCGATGTGCTGCTCGCGCTGGTGAACGCCCATGAGGCGGAGGGCTTTCCGTCGCTGGCCGGCATCATCATGAACGGCGGCATGCTGCCCGAGTCGTCCATCGCGCGACTGATGGCGGGCCTCAAACCCAAGCTGCCCATCCTCGCCACCGACCTCGGCACCTTCGAGACCGCCAAGGCCACCGCGCTCACCCGCGGCCGCGTCTCGCTGTCCAGCATCCGCAAGGTGGACACCGCGCTGGCCCTCATGGAGCAGCGGGTCGATCCGCGGGAACTGCTGCGGCAGATCGAGATTCCCATCCCGAACGTCGTCACCCCGCAGATGTTCGAGTACCAGCTCATCGACCGTGCCCGCAACGACCGCAAGCGCATCGTGCTGCCCGAGGGCGACGACGACCGCATTCTGCGCGCGGCCGGCCGGGTGCTGCAGCGCAAGATCGCCGACCTCACCATCCTCGGCGACGAGGCATCGGTGCGCGGCCGCGCCGCCGAGCTCGGCGTGGACATCGAGGCCGCCGAGGTGCTCGATCCCAAGACCTGCCCGCTGCGCGACGAATTCGCCGAGGAGTACGCCCGCCTGCGTGCCCACAAGGGCATGACGGTGGACCGCGCCCGCGAATTCATGAGCGACATCTCCTATTTCGGCACCATGATGGTGCACATGGGGGTCGCCGACGGCATGGTGTCGGGCGCGGCGCACACCACCGCGCACACCATCCGCCCGTCCTTCGAGATCATCAAGACCGAGCCGGGCGTGTCCACGGTGTCCAGCGTCTTCCTCATGTGCCTGGCCGACCGGGTGCTGGTGTATGGCGACTGCGCCGTGGTGCCGGACCCGACCTCCGACCAGCTGGCCGATATCGCCATCTCCTCCGCCCGCACCGCCGTCCAGTTCGGCATCGATCCGCGCGTGGCCATGCTCTCCTACTCCACGGGCGAGTCGGGGTCCGGCGCGGACGTCGACAAGGTGCGCGCCGCCACCAAGCTGGTGCACGATCGGGCGCCGGAACTGCTGGTGGAGGGGCCGATTCAATACGACGCCGCGATCGAGCCCACGGTGGCCAAGACCAAGCTGCCGAATTCCGAAGTGGCGGGCCAGGCGACGGTCTTCATCTTCCCGGACCTCAATACCGGCAACAACACCTACAAGGCGGTGCAGCGCAGCGCGGGGGCCGTCGCCATCGGCCCGGTGCTGCAGGGTCTGCGCAAGCCGGTCAATGATCTGTCGCGGGGCGCGCTGGTCGCGGACATCGTGAACACCGTCGCGATCACCGCGATTCAGGCTCAGCAGGAGGCGTGATGAAGGTTCTGGTGATCAATTCCGGATCCTCGTCCATCAAATATCAGCTGCTCGATCCGGCGACCGCCGATGTGTGCGCGCAGGGCGTGGTGCAGCGCATCGGCGAGGCGGTCGAGCCGGATGCGGTGACCGTCGAACACACCTCGGGCGAGAAGACTTTCGAATATCAGGGGCCCATCACCGATCACGCGCAGGGCCTGCGGGTGGTGTTCGATCTGTTCATCGCGAGCGGCCAGGATCTGGCGCACGCGGATCTGGCCGCGGTCGGGCACCGGGTGGTGCACGGCGGTGAGGTCTTCTACCAGCCGACACTCATCACCGACGCGGTGGTGCAGGCCATCGTCGACCTGTCCTCCCTTGCGCCGCTGCACAATCCGCCCAATGTCATCGGCATCGAGTCGGCGCGCGCGCTGCTGCCGGACGTGCCGCAGGTCGCGGTGTTCGACACCGCGTTCTTCCACAATCTGCCCGCCGCGGCGAAGACCTACGCCATCGACGCGGAAATCGCGGCGGCGCACGGTGTTCGCAAGTACGGTTTTCACGGCACCTCGCACGATTACGTGTCCGGCCAGGCCGCGGCCTTCCTCGGGAAGGACCGAACCGAGCTCAACCAGATCGTGCTGCACCTCGGCAACGGTGCGTCGGCCTCGGCCATTCGGGCCGGGCAGGCGGTGGACACCTCCATGGGCCTGACGCCGCTGGAGGGCCTGGTCATGGGAACCCGGTCCGGGGATCTGGATCCGGGGATCATCTTCCACCTCATCCGCACCGCGGACATGGATGTGAACGATGTGGACGCCCTGCTCAACCGGAACTCCGGGATCAAGGGCATCTCCGGTGTCAATGACTTCCGGGAGCTCGGCCGTCTCATCGAAACCGGCCATCCGACAGCGAAATTGGCGTTCGACGTCTACATCCACCGGTTGCGCCGCTACATCGGCGCGTACCTTGTCGAGCTTGGGAAGGCGGACGCCATCACCTTCACAGCCGGTGTCGGTGAGAACGACGCCAAGGTGCGCGCCGAGTCGCTGGCGGGACTGGAGCGGTACGGGATTCGCATCGACGCCGACCGGAACGCCGCGAAAGACCGTACGGCCCGGCGCATCTCGACCGACGACTCGGACGTGTCGGTGCTGGTTGTCCCGACCAACGAGGAACTCGCCATCGCCCGCGCCGCCGCCGATCTGGTCGGCTGAGCGCCACGGCACCCGCAGAGCGATTCGGACTTCACGAAAACATCATGATGGGCCTGGCATGGTGGTCACCGGATCCGGTTCGCCCGGTCCACCGGAACCCGTGTCGCACCACGCACAACCGTGGTAGGGGCCGAAATTCCCTCGCCGGTCCCGCGGTTCGCAGACTGCCTCTGTGACCGCCGCGGGCGACACGGGGCTCTTCCGGTTCCTCAGAACCAGGACTTGGCACGCACCGCGTTGGCCAGATCCACCAGCGCGTACCGGTGGGTGCGTTCGGGCGCGGAGCGGGCCAGGCCGCGCAGGCCGGTCTCGATGCCGCGCCGCAGATCCCGCTCGGTGAACGGTGACCCGAACAGCTTGGAGCCGACCGATTTCGGCTGCTTCCCGGCCTGCACCCAGCCCAGCGCGATCCCCAGGGTGAGAATCCGCAGTTGGGCCGCGCGTCCCTCGCCGGGCGGCAGATCCTGCACCCGCGCCGCCGCCACCCGCAGCGTCGACTCGTCCAGTTCCGCGGCGGGCGCGCAGGTCAGCAGCATGAGAACAGCCGTCATCCGGGCCTCCGCGTAATGCCGTGAGGCGGGCGGCACCTGATCCAGCGCGTGCACGGCGGCGGTGATGTTCCCGGCCGCGGCCAGCTGGCGGGCCAGGCCGAAGGCCGCGCTCACCACGCCCCGATCGGTACGCCACACGGTGGCGTAGTAATTCTCGGCGTAGGACCGCCACTCCTCGGGATCTGGCGAATCCCAGTGCTGGAGAATGAGTTCCGCGGTGGCGGCCAGCGCCAGCTTGGGTGCGATCTCGCCGGGCAGCGCCTCCAGCACGGCGTCGAAGCGGGCGAAAGCGCGCTCGTACTCCAGTTCCAGCAGCTCGGTCAGACCCAGGTACCAGTCGATGCGCCAGTCCGGGGCCGGCGGCAGCGGCTCGCCGGTGAGCCGGGCCAGCAGCATGCGGGCGGCCGCGGGCTCGTCGAGGTCCAGGTGGGCGCGGGCCTCGGCCAGCGTCACCTCCAGTTCGAAAGTCTCCGGTGCGCCGCCGGGTTCGGCTGCCGCGCGCTGGCGGGCGTGCCGCAGTTCGTCGAGGGAGTGCCGGGGTTCGGGATGCGCGGCCCCGGCCAGCAGCGGCGCGGACGGGTCGCCCGGATCGATGATGGGCACCGGCAGCGCCGCCACCACGTCGCCGGGCTGCAGCAGGGTGTCGCGGGCGATGCCGTCGATGATGCCATCGGTCTGCGCGATGAGCTCGCCGGTGCCGAAACTGGTGCGCGGCGGGCTGAACAGGGTGGACAGCTGTGGATGCTCATTGCCGGTCTCGACGGCCAGGATCTCCCGCAGCACGCCGGTGAGCTGGGTGGCCAGCAGGCGCGCGGAAGGGAAGCGGCGCTCCGGGTCCGGGTGGGTGGCGCGCAACAGCAGCCGGTAGAGGAACGGGTGCCGGGCCAGCACCGGCTGCTCGTTCGGATCCGGGATGCCGTCGACGTAGGCGCCGCGCTCCATCGGCAGGTGCAGGGTGAGCACGGCCAGCGTGCGGCCCACGGTGTAGATGTCGGAGGCCACCGTCGGCCCCGTGTGCGCGATCTCGGGCGCCTGGAATCCCCTGGTGCCGTACAGGTTTCCGTACGCCTCGAACTGGGTGACCGCGCCCAGGTCGATGAGCTCCACCCGGTCGGTGGTGATCATGATGTTGTCGGGCTTGAGATCGTTGTAGGCCAGTCCCACCGAATGCAGATAGTCCAGGGCCGGAAGGATTTCCAGCAGGTAGGCGATGGCCTCGGCGACCGGCATGCGGTCGGGCGCATGGTGATCGAGCAGATCGCGCAGCGAATGCCCGCCCACGTACTCCATGACGATGTAGCCGATCGGCGTCCCGTCCGGCCCCGGGTGCTCCACGAAGTTGTGGATCTTCACGATGCTCGGGTGCACGACCTCGGCCAGGAACTGCCGCTCCGCCAGCGCGACCGCCTGCGCCTCGGCGTCACCGGCGTGCAACAGGCCCTTGAGCACCACCCAGCGGTCGCTCACATTGCGGTCGATGGCCAGGTAGATCCAGCCCAGTCCGCCGTGCGCGATACAGCCCTGGATCTCGTACTGGCCCGCCACCCGGTCGCCGGGATACAGCGAGGGCCGGAAATCGTAAGGCGCGCCGCAGGTCTGGCAGGTGCCCGCGGTGGTGGACACCTGGGTCGGGGTGGCCCGCCCGACCGGCTTGCCGCACCGCCAGCAGAACCGCCGCCCCTCGGCCACCACCGGATCGTCGAGCACGGCGGCTTCCGGATCCACCGGCTCCACCGCCGGGATCGGCACCAGTCCGGCCCCGAGCCGCCGCACCACGGGGCGCGGGCGGGTCATGCGGGCGGTGCGCTGGGAGGGCCGGGTCGGGGTGCGCGGCTCGCCCTCGACGCTCGAAACATTAGGCGCCACCGGTTTTTCCGGTTCCACGACGGTCGGCTCCGTGCCGGGGGAGTCCGCGCGGGGCGTCGGCTCGGTGCGTGGGGCGGGTCGGGTGCCCGCGTCGTCGTCGCCGGCCGGTGCGTGCCGCGTCGTCAGCTCGGTCCGGGCGGGCCAGTACGGCCCCACGGTCATCTCGGTGCGAGCGACGGCCTGAGTCCCCTCGGGCTGCTCCGGTGTGGTCATCGTCAGTCCTGATACCTCGGGGGCGGCGGAATGGCGGCGTCGCCGAGCTCGGTCACCAGCCAGCGGCGATAGAGCCGGTTCCAGGTCCCGTCCGCGCGAATGCGTTCCAGGGTGCCGTTGACGAAGCGGACCAGATCGTCAGCGCCCTTGGAGATGCCGATCCCGTACTGCTCGGTGCTCAGGTCGGGCCCGACCACCTCGGTGGCCGGATCCTGCTCGGCCAGCCCGGCCAGCACGGTGTCGTCGGTGCTGACCGCGTCCACCTGCCGCTGCTGCAGCACCACCAGACAGTCGGCCCAGCTGGGCACGGTGAGGATGGACGCGGCGGGCTGCGAGCGCCGGATCAGGTCCAGGGAGGTGGTGCCGTTGACCACGCACAGCCGTTTGCCCGCCAGATCGGCCAGGCCGTTGATGCCCGAGTTGCGCACGGCAAGCACGCGCTGATGCGCCTGCAGATACGAGGTGGAGAAGGTAACCGTCTGCCGCCGTTGACAATTGATGGTCATGGTCTTCACCACCACGTCCACGGTGTGCTCCTGTAGCGCCCGCTCGCGGTCGGCGGAGCCGAGGATCCGGAACTCCAGCGCCGCCGGATCGCCCAGCAGGTCCCGGGCCAGCTCGCGGGCGATCTCCACATCGAATCCGGCGAGCGTGCCGGTGGTCGGATCCCGGAAGCTGAACAGATTGCTGCCCGGGTCCAGGCCCACCAGCAGCCGCCCCCGCGTCCGGATGGCGTCGATGTCCGGTCCGCTCCTGGTGCCGTTGGGCCGCAGGCTCGCGGTCGGGTCACCGCAGTCGGCCACCTCCGGCGGCGGCGCGCTCTGGGTCTGTGCCGCAACGGCTCCCGACGGCAGTGGCGGCTCGATATAGCTGGGCACCCGGGTCGAGGGCGCGGGTGGCGGGGGATTGGTGTCCCCGCAGGCGGCCGTGCAGGCCACGGCCGCGGCCAGGGCCGCGAGAGTCAGGGAGCGGACGGGTCTTCGGGTCATCGGTACTCCCGCAATCGGGGCCAGAGCCCGGCCGCGATCAGCACGGCGGCGGCGGTGCTCAGCACCAGCGCCCCGGGGCCGAGCAGGTCCAACGTGCGGGCGGCGTGCGAGGTGTCGGTGCGCAGCATGTCCCGGGTGTCGGCGATGCCGTCGCCGAGGGCGCGGTCCAGCGCCTCGGTCTGGGCGGTGGCCTCGTTGGCGCCCGGCCCGGTGGCGACCGCGGCCGCGCCGACGAAGTCGCCCTTGGACAGGGCGTCGTTCATGCGCTGGTGCGCGGCCCGCCAGCGGTCCAGGGCGGCCGCCGCGGTCTGCACGTCGCTCGCCCCGGGCGCGTCGGTTCGATAGCCGGACAGGATATTTCGCAGTTTGTCGATGGCCTGGTCGTAGGCCTTGTCGTAGTCCGCGCTGGTGTCGCGGCGCACCAGCTTGAGGGTTTCCGCGGTGCGAGCCTGCTGGGCCAGGATGCGGCTCTGGGTGAGCGCCGCGGTGGGGGTGCTGCCCTCGTCGCGGGCGTGGGTGGTGTCCACCGCGGAGATGAATCCCGCGATCACCGTCCAGGCCAGCAGCGCCACCATGGTCCCGGTGGCCAGCAGCAGCCCGAGATTCAGCACCCGGTGCCAGCGCCGGTACAGGAACAGCTGTGCCGCGATCAGCGCTGCCACCACCAGCAGCGGCAGCAGGATGGCGGGCCAGGGCGGGCGCAGGTGCGTGTGCTGGGTGGAGGTGATGGCGGTGGACCGGTGCTCCTGCAGTTCCTGCGCCATCGGCAGCAGCGTCCCCTGCATGAGGTTGGACGCCTCGCTCAGATAGGCCGCGCCCACCGGCTCCCCGGCGCGGTTGTTGGCCCGCGCGGTCTCGATGACACCGGTGTACACCGGCAGTCCGGTGGCGATGCCGCTGCGCAGCTGCGTATCCGTGTCCCCGTCACTGAGATTGGACTGGGTCACCAGTTCGGCCGCGGCCTCGCCGACCGCCTGGTTGTACCGGTCGCGCACCGGCTTCGGTTCCAGCCCACCGGAAATGAAGGCGGCACCGGCCGAGGCGTCGGCCACCGACAGCGAGGTGTAGAGCCGCTGCGCCGAATAGGCATCGGGCTCCGACTGATCCAGCAGGACGTCCAGGGCGTGTTGCCGGTTGGTCACCGCGGTGGCGGTCACGATGCCGGCCGCCACGCACAGGCTCAGCAGGACCAGCCCGATGGCGATCAGTTTGGCCGGGGAGGACTGGGCGAAACTGCGCAGTTCGGTGGTCGCGAAGCGTTCGCGCCAGGCCGCCGCGGCGTTGCGGGGGGACAGCTCCGCGAGCCGCAATTCCTCGGTGCGAGCCATCCTCACCTCCTACCGACCGATATCGAACGACCGACTTGTTGCTGCCGGATGAGCTTATTGTGGACGTACCGCCGCTGTGACGCGGGAATCCCGGCGGTGTGCTCCGCCGAGCGGGGCTGTGCACGGCAGTGTGGTCGGACGATGGGATTGCGAAGATGCGTGGTGATGGGGACGGGTGGGCGGAGAGTCCGGATGGCACCCGCCAGTGGGGTCGTTTCGGCGCTGCCGGACTGTTGCTGCGCGCCCCGCTGGCCGGCGGCGGATCTGCAGTCCTGATGCATCATCGGGCCGCCTGGACCCATCAGGGCGGCACCTGGGCGCTTCCCGGCGGAGCCCGCGATTCCCACGAGACCAGCGTGCACGCGGCCGTCCGCGAGGCCGAGGAGGAAGCGGGTATCGCGCCCGGCTCGATCCGGGTGCGCGGATCCCGCGTGACCGCGACCGCGCCCAGTGGCTGGACCTACACCACCGTCATCGCCGATGCCGCCGATCAGCTGCGCACCCGCGGCAACAAGGAGAGCCAGGACCTGATCTGGGTGCCCGAGGACGAGGTCGAGGACCGGCCGCTGCACCCCGGATTCGCCGCCGCCTGGCCCGCCCTGCGCGCCACGCCCACCCTGATCAGACTCGAGGGAATCGCCGATACCGGCGCGGTGGCGGCCGCGTTGCCGCGCACCCTGGATCTGGCCGGGCAGGGATTCCTCTGGCTGCATTCGAATGGTGACGGGGTCGGCCGCACCGCCCGCATCGGCGCGCCCGAATCGGTCACGGACCAGATCGATTTGGCCGGAAATGTGTTGTTCCTCACTCTGGACCAGGTGTTGTCTTGAGGCGTGACAACGCGCGAGCTCCCCACCTACTGCCGGATCTGTGAGCCCCTCTGCGGGCTGATCGCCACCGTCGAGGACGGAAAGCTGGTGCGCCTGCGCGCCGACAAGGACCATCCGCTCTCCCGCGGCAACGCCTGCCCCAAGGGCATCGCCTTCACCGAGATCCAGAACGATCCCGACCGGGTGCTGTATCCCTTGCGGCGCACGGCCTCCGGCGAGTTCGAGCGGGTCTCCTGGGACACGGCGCTGGATGAGATCGGCGAGCGTCTGCGCGAGCTCATCCGCGAGCACGGAATCGAGAGTCTCGGCTGGTATTTCGGCAATCCGTGCTCGTTCTCCTATTCACACACCCTGTGGATGGTGGGTTTCCAGCTGGCCGCCGGGCTGAAGCACGTGTATTCGGCGGGTTCCCAGGACGTCAACAACCGCTTCGTGGCCAGCGAGCTGCTCTACGGCTCCCTCACCACCGTGCCGGTGCCCGATCTGGACCGCACCGATTTCCTGCTCATGCTGGGCGCGAATCCCCTTGTCTCGCACGGCAGTGTGCTGAGCGCGCCGCGTATCCGAGAGAAGCTCACCGCCATCACGAAGCGGGGCGGGCGTGTGGTGGTGGTCGACCCGCGAAACACCGAGACCGCCAAGCTGTTCGAGCACGTCGGCGTGCGACCGGACGGTGACGCCTGGTTGCTGGCCGCCCTGTTGCAGGTGATCTTCGACGAGGGTCTGGAAGACACCGGGGCGCTGCGCCGCCAGGCCGGCGGAGCACGTGAATTGCGGGATGCCGTAGCGCGTTTCACACCCGAATACACCGCCGAGGTCACCGGCCTCGAGCCCGATCGGGTGCGCGCCCTGGCCCGCGATCTGGCCCGCGCCGAATCCGCCGCGGTCTACGGCCGCACCGGCACCTGCCTGGGCAGGCACGCGACCCTGGTGGCCTTCCTCATCGACGTCCTGTCCCTGGTGACCGGAAACCTCGACAGGCCGGGCGGTTCGGTCTTCGGCAAGGAGCTGGTGGCGGTCTCCGAGCTGAGCGCCCGCCTCGGTTTCGCCGGCTACGGCAAGAACCATTCCCGCATCGGCGGATTCCCGGACGTGCTGGGCACCTTCCCGGCCGCCATCATGGCCAAGGAGATCACCACGCCCGGCCCGGGGCGGCTGCGCGCCCTGTTCACCTCGGCGGGCAATCCGGTCTCCTCGGTGCCCAACGGCCGCGAACTGGCCGCCGCGCTCACCGAACTGGACCTGTTCGTTTCCATAGACATATATGTCAACGACACCAACCGGGCCGCCGACTACATCCTCCCGGCGACCACCTTCCTGGAGCGCGACGATATTCCGCTGCCGTTCACCGCGTTCTCCCCGACGCCGTACACCCAGTACACCGAGCGGGTCGTCGAACCGTACGGGGAGGCTCGCGAGGAATGGCGGATCATCGACGCCATCGCGACCCGGATCGGCGTGCAGCCCTTCGCCGTCGGTCCGGCCCGCCCGGCCGGTCGGCTGCTGAGCGCCCTGCGCCGCCACGTCCCCGGCCTCGGCTCCGCCCGTCCCACCCCGACCCTGCTGGCCGACCTGGCCCTGCGCACCGGCCCCTACGGCGACCGATTCGGCCTGCGCCGCAATGGCCTCAGCCTGCGCATGCTGCGCCGTCACCCGCACGGGGTGGTGCTCGCCGACAGCATCGCCACCGGGGTGCTGCGGAACGTGGTGCGGCACAAGGGGGGTCGCGTGCGGCTGGATCCGGACGAGATCATCGGCGAACTGCGCACGCTCGGCGCGCGGCCGGCCGATCCCGCCTATCCGCTGCGCGTCATCGGCCTGCGCGAACTCAAATCCCACAACTCGTGGATGCACAATGCCGAGCCGCTCATGCGCGGCGATCGCGAGCATGCCGCCCGCATCAACCCCAAAGACGCGGCGGTGGCGGGCATTTCCGACGGCGACCGCTGCCGGGTCACCTCCGCGCACGGCGCCATCGAGGTGACCGCCCGGCTCACCGAGGACATGACCGAGGGCACCGTGGCCATTCCGCACGGCTGGGGTCATGACGGCGGCTGGCAGCGCGCCAATGCCGCCGGGGGCGCGAACGTGAACGACCTGATGTCGACCGATCTCGCCGATGTGGAACGCCTCGCGGGCATGTCGAATCTGAACGGCGTCCCGATCCGCCTCGACCCGGTCGGCTAGCTAGCGGTCGTTCTCCAGGATCCGCTGCTTGATGCCGCGGGCGGCGGCCTCCGGATCGTCGGCCTCGGTAATGGCCCGCACCACCACGATTCGCGTCGCGCCCGCGTCCAGCACCTCGGGCAGGCTGCGGGCGTCGATGCCGCCGATGGCGAACCACGGCCGCTGGGTGTGCGAATCGGCGGTGGACCGGACCAGGTCGATGCCCGCGGGGGTGCGGCCCGGCTTGGTCGGGGTGGCGTACACCGGCCCGGTGCAGAAGTAGTCGATGTGCTCGTCCACCGCGGCCAGCCCGGCCTGCGCGCGATTGTGCGTGGAACGGCCCAGCACCACCTCGCCGCCCAGGATCTGCCGCGCGTACCAGGGCGGCAGGTCGCCCTGCCCCAGGTGCAGCACGTCCACCCCGGCCGCGAGCGCGATATCGGCGCGGTCGTTGCACGCGACCAGGGCGCCGTGGCGGCGGGCGGCGGCCTTCAGCTCGGCCAGCGCACCCAGTTCGGCCTTGGCCTCGAGCGGCCCGAACTGCTTCTCCCCGGGCGAGCCCTTGTCCCGCAGCTGGATGATGTCGACGCCGCCGGCCAGGGCCGCCTCGGCGAACTCCGCCAGGTCACCGCGTTCCCGGCGGGCGTCGGTGCACAGGTAGAGCCGCGCGGTGACGAGGCGTTCCCGTGGGGTGGCGGGCCGGTTCGGGTGGGAGGGTTGCACAGCTTCGACGGTAGTCGCGCTACGGTGTTCGAGTCGAAACGACCCGAGGGAGCGCATCCGGCGTACCGGTGCGCGACACTCCCGCCGAGTCCACTGTTTCGAGCGATATATATGCAGGTCCCGCGGATGCCGGGATGAGTTAGGTGGATTCACATGCGGACTCTGGCCGTCGTCGGCGGCGGTGTGATCGGACTTTCGATAGCCTGGCGTGCCGCCGGAGCGGGCTGGACCGTCACCCTCTTCGACCCGGCCGTGGGCTCCGGATCCTCGTGGGTGGCGGGCGGCATGCTCGCCCCGCTCTCGGAGGGCTGGCCCGGTGAGGACGCCGCTCTCGCCTTCGGCGCCGCCTCCCTGATCCGCTGGCCCGGTTTCGCCGCCGAGCTGCGGGCCGTCACCGGCACCGATGTCTTCGTCGCCGATCAGACCCTGACCGTCGCCCTGGACGGCGCCGATGCCGCCGACCTGCGCACCATCGCCGACTGGGTGAATGCCCGCGGCCACGAGCTGCGCCTGCTGGACCGCGCCGGGGTGCGTGCCGCCGAACCCGGGCTGGGCCGCGGCGTGCGCGCCGGACTGCTCGCCGTCGCCGAACCCGCCGTGGACAATCGCGCCCTGGTGACCGCGCTCCGAACCGCCTGTGCCGCGGCCGGAGTCGAGTTCCGCGCGGAGCGGGTGGAGTCGCCGGCGGGCCTGCCGCACGATCGCATCGTGCTCGCCACCGGCGCCGCGGCCGCCGACCTGTGGCCCGGTCTGCCGGTCCGCCCGGTGAAGGGCGAGATACTGCGCCTGCGCCGCCGCCCCAGCGCCCCGCTCGTGCCCGCCCGCGTGATCCGGGCCCGGGTGCACGGCCGCCCCATATATCTTGTGCCGAGGCGTGACGGAATCGTGCTGGGTGCAACACAATACGAAGTCGGGTTCGACAATGCCGTCACCGTCGCCGGTGTCCGCGACCTGGTCACCGATGCCGAGGCCGTGCTGCCGGGCATCGGCGAGTACGAATTCGCCGAGGCCATCGCGGGTTCGCGCCCGGGTTCGCCCGACAATCTGCCGCTGATCGGTTACCTGGACGAGCAGGTGATCGTGGCCGCGGGACACGGCCGCAACGGCATTCTCGACACCCCGGTCACCGCCGACGCCGTCCTGGCGTTGCTCGCCGACACCGAGCTGCCCGAGGCGCGCGTCGCGGACCCGCGCCGGTTCACCACCGCCGCACCGTTTCACCCAGGAGGAGTTCGATGACCGCAATCCCGGTCGGCGTCACCGTCAATGGTGAGGATCATGTTTTCCCCGACGAGCTCACCATCCGGCAGCTGCTGGAACGCCTGAGCCTGCCGTGCCAGGGCGTGGCGCTGGCCATCGACGGCGCGGTGTTCCCCAAATCCCGCTGGGACGAGCCGGTCGGCCGCGGCTGGGAGATCGAGGTGCTGACGGCGGTGCAGGGTGGTTAGCGCGACCGAACCGCTGGTCACCGAATCGCTGGTCACCGAACCGCTGGTCATCGCGGGCCGCGAGTTCGGCTCTCGGCTCATCATGGGCACCGGCGGCGCGGAGAACCTGGCCGTGCTGGAGGAGGCCCTGGTCGCCTCGGGCACCGAGCTGACCACGGTTGCCATGCGCCGGGTGGACGCTGCGGGCGGCACCGGCGTACTGGACCTGCTCGAGCGGCTGGAGATCGCCCCGCTGCCCAATACCGCCGGCTGCCGCACGGCCGCCGAGGCGGTGCTCACCGCCCAGCTGGCCCGCGAGGCTCTCGAAACCGATTGGGTGAAGCTGGAAGTCATCGCCGACGAGCGCACCCTGCTGCCCGACGCCATCGAATTGGTCGCCGCCGCAGAGCAATTGGTGGACGACGGCTTCACCGTGCTGCCCTACACCACCGACGACCCGGTGCTGGCCAAGCGCCTCGAGGACACCGGCTGCGCCGCGGTCATGCCCCTGGGCTCGCCGATCGGCACCGGTCTGGGCATCGGCAATCCGCACAATATCGAGATGATCGTGGCCGCCGCGGGTGTGCCGGTCATCCTCGACGCGGGCATCGGCACGGCCAGTGATGCCGCGCTGGCAATGGAACTCGGCTGCTCGGCGGTCCTGCTGGCCACCGCGGTCACCCGCGCCCGGCAGCCCGCGCTGATGGCCGCCGCCATGGCCCGCGCGGTCGAGGGCGGCCGGCTGGCGCGGCAGGCCGGGCGAATCCCCAAGCGCTTCTGGGCCCAGGCGTCCTCACCCGGATTCTGAAGCCGCGCTCTGGTTCGCGGCGCGTCTCGTTCTGGACTGCGGCTGGAATAGACCTCCGCCTTGGAGCGGGGGAGCGAAGCGGAGGAGCGGAGGAGGGAAGAACGAGACCTTCAGCGCCGCGAACCCGCCCGTAGCGAAGCGGAGGGCAAATTGGACACAGTCATCCTGAGGGAACAGTCATCCTGAGGGATGAGCGGCGCGCGACCATTTAGCGATAGTGCGCGCTCCATACATGGGGAAGACTGGTCGCCATGATCGAACTGAGAGGCCTGACCAAGCACTACGGCCAGACCGTCGCGGTGTCGGACCTGTCGTTCACGGTCCGTCCGGGGCAGGTGACCGGCTTCCTGGGCCCGAACGGGGCGGGCAAGTCGACCACCATGCGGATGATCCTGGGGTTGGACACGCCGACCTCCGGCACCGCCCTCATCGACGGTAAGCCGTACCACGACCTGAAGCGTCCGCTCGACACCGTCGGCGCGCTGCTGGACGCGAAGTGGGTGCATCCCAATCGTTCCGCGCGCTCGCACCTGCGGTGGATGGCCGCCTCCAATGACATTCCGCAGTCGCGGGTGGAGGAGGTGCTGCGCCTGGTCGGCCTGTCCGAGGTCGCCAACAAGAGCGCCGGTGGTTTCTCCCTGGGCATGTCGCAGCGGCTCGGCCTGGCCGGAGCCCTGCTCGGCGACCCGCAGGTGCTGCTGTTCGACGAACCGGTGAACGGCCTGGATCCCGAGGGCATTCTGTGGATCCGCCGTTTCATGCAGCGGCTGGCGGGTGAGGGCCGCACCGTGCTGGTGTCGAGCCATCTGCTCTCCGAAATGGCGCAGACCGCGGAGCATCTCGTCGTGATCGGCCGGGGCCGACTCATTGCCGACACCACCACAAAGGATTTCATCGAGAAGGCCTCGGAACAGTCTGTGCGCGTGCGCAGTCCGCAGTTGGATCAGCTGCGCAGCCTGCTCACCTCGAACGGCATGACGGTGCGCGAGGACGGCGCCCGGCCGGCCGGTAAAGAACCTGCAGAGGCGGACGGCCAGGCCCTGGTGGTCGCGGGCGTCACCAGCGACGCGGTCGGAAAACTGGCCGGCGCCAACGACATCACGCTCTACGAGCTCTCGCCGCAGCGCGCCTCGCTGGAGGAGGCGTTCATGCGCATGACCGGTGGCGCGGTGCAGTACCACGGCGAAGGCTTCGATCAGGTTATGGGAGGTGCGCTCTGATGGGAGTGCTCGCGGCGGAACGAATCAAGCTCACCTCGACCAAGTCCCCGGTCTGGTGCACGGCGCTGCTGGTGGTGTTCGCGCTGGGTATCGCGGCGCTGTTCAGCCTGGCCCTGAACGCGTCCTGGCGGGTATTCGAGGATCAGCTGGCCCAGGGCAAGATGACCCCGGCCGATGCGCCGTACGCGGAGAATTCGGTGGCGGGCCTGGGTATCACCGGCCTGGCCCAGGGCATTCCGGGTTTCGGCTACCTGATGGTCATGATCCTGGCGGCGCTGGCCGTCACCAGTGAATACCGCTTCGGCACCATCAAGACCACCTTCCTCGCGGTTCCCGGCCGGACCACCGTGCTGCTCACGAAGGCCGGTGTCATCGGGGTTGCTATGGCGTTGCTGAGTGCGGCGCTGACCTTCCTCGGCTTCTTCATCTTCAAGGTCATGGTGAACCACGACGCGGGCAGCCACCTGAGCCTGAGCAGTGGCGATCTGCGGGTTTTCTACGCCGTGCCGCTGTTCATCCTGCTGGTGGTCTTCCTGGCGGTCGGTGTGGGCACGCTGATCCGGCAGTCGGCGGGCGCGCTGTCGCTGCTGATCGTGTGGCCGGTCATCCTCGAGCCCATGGTCGGCGCATTCGGCAAGATCGGCCGGGAGATCCAGGTGCTGCTGCCGTTCCAGAACGCGGGCCTGTTCCTGGGTACCGTGGACGCCAAGTCGTCATACTGGCACTGGGGTCCGTGGGGTGGCCTGGTCTACTTCGCGGTCTTCGTGGGATTGATCTTCGCAGCCGCGTTGTTCGTGGTAAATAAGCGCGACGCGTAGAGCGCGGCGCACAGACCCTGCCCTAGGGGCCGCCGGCCACTGCCCGGCACGGCGGCGAGCATCGGCCCGATACGGATTCTCCGTATCGGGCCGATGTCATGACGAGCCAAAGTGTGTGCCAGCTAACTTTTCCTGTCGGCATGGATCGGTTGGCCGTCGTACTGGACGGTCGGTAGCATCGAAACAGCAACCAAACACTCAAACCTTCGGCGGGTCCAATGATGTGGCCGCTAGCACCGATCGGGAGGTGTCAGGTGGCAATCATTGATCCATTCCACGACGGAACGCTGAGATACGCTCTGGGCGTGAGCGAACGACCCTCCGACGGCGGTGAACGCGCCTCCGACGCGAACCGTACGGACGGACTGGGAACCGATCGCAGCCGGTCCCGCGAAGCGCCCGGCAGCCGGGCGCGGCAACCCCGCATCGACCCGGATGTGGTCATCCCCTTGATTCCCGCGGAACTTTCCGAGGACCCCGACGAAACCGAGTCGGAGCAGGGCCGGCGACGCGGCCGTTTCCCCGGGCAGCTCTCGGCCATGGTCAGTGCCGCCAATCAGCGCGGCGACATCATCGATGCCATCCGCAAGGCCCGCGAGAACCTGCCCGGTGATCCGGCCTTCGGCGATCCGCTCTCGGTCTCCGGACCCGGTGGTGCGCGCGCGGTGGCCCGCGCGGCGGACAAGCTGGTCGGTGATTCCCCCAGCGCCGCACGCGAATTGGGACTGGGTGCGCTGCAGGTCTGGCAGGCCGTGCTGGAGCGAATGGGCAAGGGCCGCGGCCCGCACGAGATCACCATCATGTTCACCGATCTGGTGGCCTTCTCCAGTTGGTCCCTGGCCGCGGGGGACGAGGTGACCCTGGACCTGCTGCGGCGGGTGGCCAAGGCCATCGAGCCGCCCATCGTGGATCGCGGCGGCCAGGTGGTCAAGCGCATGGGCGACGGCGTGATGGCCGTGTTCCCGTCCGCCGACCGGGCGGTGCGGGCGGCGGTGGCGGCCAAGGAGAACCTGTCGGCGGTGTCGGTGGACGGCTATCGCCCGCAGATGCGCCTGGGGCTGCACACCGGCAGCCCGCGCGAGATCGGCGGCGACTGGCTCGGCATCGATGTGAACATCGCGGCCCGCGTCATGGAGGCGGGCGGCAATGGCAACACCATGCTCTCGGGCGTGACGCTGGACTCGCTGCGCCCCGAGACGCTCGAGGAGCTCGGCCTGGGCGTAAAGCCCTATCGCCGTAGCTTTTTCGCGGCTCCCCTGAGCGGTGTCCCGGAAGACCTCCGTATCTTCCGCCTCGAAGCCGAGTGACGGTCCGCTGGGCCCGAGAGTCAGTTCGTCATCCAGAGCACCGCGCCCACGGCCGCGAGCACGCCGCAGACGGCTAGCCCGATGGCCAGTGGGCGCGAGGTCTTGAACAGCGAGTACGCCCCGCCGAGCAGGAATCCGGCGAGGGCGAGCAGGACGATCACGGTGACGTCTGAGGACACCTGTTCAGTGTGCCTGAAGGTTGCCTGCGCACCGGAGACCGGCCCCGACCTGGGATTCTGGAAAATAACAAGCACGCAGGCTTGATTTTTTAGGGGCGCGATGTGACCCTGTAAGCGATCGCAGCACCGAGGCTGCGCCGACCGCGCTGTGACAGCGCAGGTGTACAGGGAGGCCCGCCATGAGTCAGCTCGCCGACACTCCGGATCTGATTCGGATCGGCAACTGTTCCGGGTTCTACGGCGATCGCCTCAGCGCCATGCGGGAGATGCTCGAGGGCGGGCAGCTCGACGTGCTCACCGGCGACTATCTGGCCGAGCTCACCATGCTGATCCTGGGCCGCGATCGCATGAAGGACCCGAGCCTCGGCTACGCCAAAACATTCGTGAAGCAGCTGGAGGGCAGCCTCGGCCTGGCCCTCGAGTCCGGGGTGAAGATCGTCGCCAATGCGGGCGGGCTGAATCCGGCCGGGCTGGCCCAGCGGGTGCGGGAGGTGGCCGAAAAGCTCGGTCTCGCGCCGAAGGTCGCGTACGTGACCGGGGACGATCTGCTGGCGCGGGCCGGAGAGCTGGGACTGGGCACGCCGCTCACCGCGAACGCCTACCTCGGCGCGTGGGGCATCGCCGAATGCCTGACCGCGGGCGCGGACATCGTGGTGACCGGGCGGGTCACCGACGCCTCGGTGGTGGTCGGTCCCGCGGCCGCGCATTTCGGCTGGGGCCGAACCGATTACGACGCGCTGGCCGGTGCGGTGGTGGCGGGACACGTCATCGAGTGCAGCACCCAGGCCACCGGCGGCAATTTCGCCTTCTTCACCGAGATCGCCGATCTGGGGCGGCCCGGCTTCCCGATCGCCGAGGTGCGGCGCGATGGCAGCAGTGTCATCACCAAGCATGCGGGCACCGGCGGCGCGGTCACCGTGGACACGGTGAAAGCCCAGCTCATGTACGAGATCCAGAGCGCGCGCTACGCCGGGCCGGATGTCACGACGCGACTCGACACCATCCAGGTGAGCCAGGAGGGCCCCGACCGGGTGCTGATCAGTGGCGTGACCGGTGAGGCCCCGCCGCCGCAGACCAAGGTGTCGACCAACACCATCGGCGGATTCCGCAACGAGATGGAGTTCATCCTCACCGGCCTGGATATCGAGGCCAAAGCCGAACTGGCGCAACGGCAGCTGGAGTCCTGGCTGCCGGCGCGGCCCGCCCAGCTGGAGTGGACCCTGGCGCGGCTGGATCGGCCCGACGCCGACACCGAGGAGCAGGCCAGCGCCCTGCTGCGCTGTGTGGTCCGGGACCCGGATCCGAACAAGGTGGGACGCGCGTTCTCCAGTGTCGCCGTGGAATTGGCCCTGGCCAGCTTCCCCGGCTTCTCGCTGACGGCCCCGCCCGGCAACGGCGGTCCGTACGGGGTGTTCACGCCGGGATACGTGGATTCCAAGGAGATTCCGCACACGGCGGTGCTGGCGGACGGCACCGAGGTGGCGATCGCGCCGGCCGGGGAAACCCTGGAGCTGGATGCGGTCGTGGAACCCGAACTGCCGCAGCCGCTTCCGGCCGGAGCCACCACCCGCGCCCCGCTGGGCGCGATCGCCCTGGCCCGCAGTGGCGACAAGGGTGGCAATGCCAATATCGGCGTCTGGGTGCGTACCGAGGAGCAGTGGCGCTGGCTGGTGCACACGCTGACCGTCGACGAGCTGCGCCGGCTACTGCCCGAGACCGCCGCGCTGCCGGTCACCCGGCACGTGCTGCCGAATCTGCGGGCGCTGAACTTCATTGTCGAGGGTCTGCTCGGCGAGGGCGTGGCCTATCAGGCCCGTTTCGATCCGCAGGCCAAGGGGCTCGGCGAATGGCTGCGCGCCCGGTATCTGGACATTCCCGCGGAGTTGCTGCCGTGAGGCGGCGCGGCGGACCTGCGTTGCGGCCGTGGAGCGGCCGCGGCGGTGACAGGCGAGGGTTCGGCCTCGCGGAAGGGAACGAGGCGGCATGAGCGCCGGATATGCAGACCCGTGGCAGACGCCCGAACGCCGCGAATTGCGCGCCACCGTGCGCGGTTTCGCGGAGCGGGAGGTGCTGCCATATCTGGACGAGTGGGAGCGCAACGGCGAGATCCCGCGTGAGCTGCACAAGAAGGCGGGTGCGCTGGGGCTGCTGGGCATCCAGTTCCCGGAATCCGCCGGCGGTTCCGGCGGAGACGGCATCGACGCCGCGATCGTGGCCGAGGAGCTGCATTACGCGGGTTGTTCGGGTGGTCTGTTCGCCTCCCTGTTCACCTGCGGTATCGCGGTGCCCCACCTCATCGCCTCGGGCAATGCCGAGCACATCGAGCGCTGGGTACGGCCGACGCTGGCGGGCGAGAAGATCGGGTCGCTGGCCATCACGGAGCCGGGCGGCGGTTCGGATGTCGGGCATCTGCGGACCACGGCGGTCCGGGACGGCGACGACTTCATCGTGAACGGCTCCAAGACCTTCATCACCTCCGGTGTGCGCGCCGATTTCGTGTTGACCGCGGTGCGTACGGGCGGTCCGGGCGCGGCGGGCGTGTCGCTGCTGGTGGTGGAGAAGGGCACGCCCGGGTTCACCGTCAGCCGGAAGCTGGAGAAGATGGGCTGGCTGTGCTCGGACACCGCCGAACTGTCGTATGTCGATGTGCGAGTTCCGGTCTCGAACCTGGTGGGCCCGGAGAACAGCGGATTCGCCCAGATCGCACAGGCTTTCGTGAGCGAGCGGGTGGGGCTGGCCGTGCAGGGGTACGGGCACGCCCAGCGCTGCCTGGACCTGACGCTGCGGTGGTGCCGGGACCGGGAGACCTTCGGCCGCCCGCTGATCAGCCGCCAGGCCGTGCAGAACACGCTGTCGGAGATGGCACGCCGCATCGATGTCGCGCGCGTGTATACCCACAGTGTGGCCGAGCGCGCCGCCCGCGGTGAGACCGATCTGATCGCCGAGGTGTGCTTCGCCAAGAACACCGCCGTGGAGACCGCGGAATGGGTTGCCCACCAGGCGGTGCAGCTCTTCGGCGGCCTCGGCTACATGCGTGAGTCCGAAGTCGAGCGCCACTACCGCGATGTCCGCATCCTCGGCATCGGCGGCGGCACCAACGAGATCCTGACCAGCCTCGCGGCCAAGCGATTGGGGTTCCAGTCTTGAGTATTCTGCGCACGTCCGTAGACCCGAATTCGGCGGACTATCAGGCCGCCGCCGAGGCCATGACGGCCAAACTGGCCGAGGTGGAGGCCGAGTACGCCAAGAACATCGCGGGCGGTGGCCCGGACAAGATGGCCCGGCACCGCAAACGCGGCAAGCTGACCGCGCGTGAGCGCATCGAACTGCTCATCGACGAGGATTCGCCGTTCCTGGAGCTGGCCCCGCTCGCGGCCTGGGGCAGCGACTTCCATGTGGGCGCCAGCGTGATCGCGGGCATCGGCATTGTCGAGGGCGTCGAGTGCATGATCGTGGCGCCGGATCCGACCGTGCGCGGCGGTACGTCGAATCCGTGGACGCTGCGCAAGAACCTGCGCATGAACGACATCGCGCTGGAGAACCGGCTGCCGGTGATCGGCCTGGTCGAGTCCGGCGGCGCGGATCTGCCGACGCAGAAAGAGGTCTTCGTCCCCGGCGGCCGCATGTTCCGGGACCTGACCCGGCTGTCGGCGGCCGGAATCCCCACCATCGCACTGGTTTTCGGAAACTCCACCGCCGGCGGCGCGTACGTCCCGGGCATGTCCGACTACACGGTCATGATCAAGGAGCGCTCCAAGGTGTTCCTGGGCGGCCCGCCGCTGGTGAAGATGGCCACGGGTGAGGAGTCCGACGACGAGTCGCTGGGCGGCGCCGAAATGCACGCCCGCATTTCGGGTCTGGCCGACTACCTGGCCGTGGACGAGCAGGACGCGATCCGCCTGGGCCGGTCCATCGTGAAGCGCCTGAACTGGCAGAAGCAGGGTCCGGCGGCCCGCCCGGTCGATCAGATCATCGAACCGCTGTACGACCAGGAAGAACTGCTCGGCATCGTGCCGGGTGACCTCAAGATCCCGTTCGACCCGCGCGAGGTCATCGCTCGCGTGGTGGACGGCTCCGATTTCGACGAGTTCAAGCCGCTCTACGGTTCCAGCCTGGTCACCGGCTGGGCGGAGCTGCACGGCTACCCGGTCGGCATTCTCGCCAATGCGCGCGGCGTGCTGTTCTCCGAGGAAGCGCAGAAGGCCACTCAGTTCATCCAGCTGGCGAACCAGTCGAACACGCCACTGCTGTTCCTGCACAACACCACCGGTTACATGGTCGGCAAGGAGTACGAGCAGAAGGGCATCATCAAGCACGGCGCGATGATGATCAACGCGGTGTCGAATTCGAAGGTGCCGCACATCTCGCTGCTGATGGGTGCTTCCTATGGCGCGGGCCACTACGGCATGTGCGGGCGCGCCTATGACCCGCGCTTCGTATTCGCCTGGCCGAGTGCGAAATCCGCCGTCATGGGCGGTGCGCAGCTGGCGGGCGTCATCTCCATCGTGGGCCGGGCCGCCAACGAGGCGCGCGGTATTCCGTTCAACGAGGAGCAGGACGCCGGATTGCGCGCCATGATCGAGGCGCAGATCGAGGCCGAATCGCTGCCCATGTTCATGTCGGGCCGTCTCTACGACGACGGCGTCATCGACCCGCGTGACACCCGCACGGTCTTGGGAATGGCGTTGTCCGCCATCCACAATTCCCCGATCAAGGGCGCCGAGGGCTTCGGCGTCTTCCGGATGTGAGGCCAAAAATGACAGTATCGCGAAGCGATTCCCACTGGGGTGGCGGCGGGGCGACGCGTGGGCTCACCAATGTTCTGGTCGCCAACCGTGGCGAGATCGCACGACGGGTGTTCGCCACCTGCCGTCGCATGGGTATCGCGACCACTGCCGTCTATTCGGATGCCGATGCGAATGCCCCGCACGTGGCCGAGGCCGATGCGGCAATCCGCCTGCCGGGCAACACCCCCGGCGAGACCTACCTACGCTCCGAGCTGATCATCGAGGCCGCCCTGGCCGCCGGTGCCGACGCCATCCACCCCGGCTACGGATTCCTTTCCGAGAACGCCGAATTCGCCAAGGCCGTGCAGGCCGCCGGCCTCATCTGGATCGGCCCGCCGGTCGCGGCCATCGAGCAGATGGGCTCCAAGGTCGAGTCCAAGAAGATGATGGACGCCGCTGGTGTCCCGGTGCTGAAGCAGCTGGATCCGGCCGAGGTCACCGCCGACATGCTGCCGGTGCTGATCAAGGCGTCCGCCGGTGGTGGCGGTCGCGGCATGCGCGTGGTGCGCGAACTGTCCGAGCTGACCGGTCAGATCGAGGCCGCGCAGCGGGAAGCCCAGTCCGCCTTCGGTGATCCGACCGTCTTCTGTGAGCGCTACCTGGAGACCGGCCGCCACATCGAGGTGCAGGTCATGGCCGACACCCACGGCACCGTGTGGGCGGTCGGCGAGCGCGAGTGCTCGATCCAGCGCCGCCATCAGAAGGTCGTCGAGGAAGCGCCGTCACCGCTGGTCGAGAAGATCGACGCCATGCGCGCGTCAGGCTCGGAGGCGGTAGCGCAGCGCAACCACGGAGAGCCCGCGCGCATGGCCGATGGGCAGAGCATGCGGGCGCGGCTGTTCGAGGCGGCGCGGCTGGCGTCGGAGGCCATCGGGTACGAGGGCGCGGGCACCGTCGAGTTCCTGGCCGACGAGAAGGGCGACTTCTTCTTCCTGGAGATGAATACCCGTCTGCAGGTGGAGCATCCGGTCACCGAGCAGGTCACCGGCCTCGACCTGGTGCGCCTGCAGCTGCAGGTGGCCGCCGGTCGCGCGCTGCCCGCGCGGCAGCCGGAGATGCGCGGCCACTCCATCGAAGTGCGCCTGTACGCCGAGGATCCGGCCCACGACTGGCAGCCGCAGTCCGGCCCGGTCCACAAGCTCGACATCCCCGGCACCCTGGGCGAATTCACCGTGCTGACCGAGCCGGGGGTGCGCCTGGACACCGGCGTGGTGGACGGCTCGGCGGTGGGCGTGCACTACGACCCCATGCTGTCGAAGGTCATCTCCTTCGCCGAGACCCGGGACGAGGCGGCGCATCTGCTGGCGAGCGCGTTGCAGCGGGCCAAGATTCACGGCCTGGTCACCAACCGCGACCTGCTGGTGCGGGTGCTGCGGCATCCGGCATTCCTGGCAGGCGACACCGACACGGCGTTCTTCGCCACCCACGATCTCGAGAAGCTCTCGGCGCCACTGGTTTCCGAGGCCGACGAGCAGCTGTCCATGGTGGCCGCCGCGCTCGCCGATGCCGCCGCCAACCGGCGGGTGGCCCGGGTCGGCAGCGGCCTGCCCAGCGGCTGGCGCAATCTGCCGTCGCAGCCGCAGTCCAAGTCCTACGAGTCGCGCCTGACCGGCAAGCACGAGGTGCGCTACCGCCTGACCCGCGCGGGTGTCGAGGTCGAGGGCCACGACGGGCTCGAATTGCTGGAGGCCACACCGGATCTCGTGGTGCTCCAGGTTCCGGGGGAGCGCGGCCCGGTGCGCCGTCGCTTCGAGATCGCCCGCTACGGCGATCTGGTCGCGGTGGATTCCCCGCTCGGCCCGGTGGCCGTGCGCCGTCTGCCGCGCTTCGAGGACCCGGCCGACCAGGTGGCCGAGGGCTCGCTGCTGGCCCCGATGCCGGGCGCGGTCATCCGCCTGGGCGCGGCGGTCGGCGACCGGCTCGAGAAGGGCCAGCCCATCCTGTGGCTGGAGGCGATGAAGATGGAGCACACCATTGCCGCACCCACCGCCGGCGTGCTCACCGAATTGAACGTTTCCGCCGGCCAGCAGGTCGAGGTCGGCGCGGTTCTCGCCGTGGTCCACAGCGAAGATCAGGAGTAGGCAATGAGTTTCATCGAGACCGACGAGCAGAAGGCGCTGCGGGCCGCGGTGGCCAAGCTGGCCGCCAAGTACAACTTCCGCGACTATGCCGGCCCCAAGGCCCGTCGCAACGAGCCCTTCGACGAGCTGTGGGAGGAGGCCGGAAAGCTCGGCTTCCTGGGCGTGAACCTGCCCGAGGAGTACGGCGGCGGTGGCGCGGGCATCTACGAACTCGCGCTGGTCCAAGAGGAATTGGCGGCGCAGGGCTGCGGTCTGCTGCTCATGGTGGTCTCGCCCGCCATCTGCGGCACCATCATCACCAAGTACGGCACCGAGGCGCAGAAGCAGCATTGGCTGACCAAGCTGGCCGACGGCTCGTCGAAGATGGTGTTCGGCATCACCGAGCCGGACGCCGGTTCCAACTCGCACAAGATCACCACCACCGCCCGCCGCGACGGCGAGGACTGGATCCTCAACGGCCGCAAGATCTTCATCTCCGGCGTGGACCAGGCCGAGGCGGTGCTCATCGTGGCCCGCTCCGAGAACGCCAAGACCGGCAACCTGCAGCCCGCCCTGTTCATCGTCCCCACCGACACCCCCGGCTTCGTGAAGACGAAGCAGGAGATGGACATCCTGGAGCCGGACAACCAGTTCACTCTGTTCCTCGACGATGTGCGGCTGCCCGCCACCGCCCTGGTCGGCCAGGAGGACGCCGCCATCGCGCAGCTGTTCGCGGGCCTGAACCCGGAGCGCATCATGGGCGCGGCCATGGCGGTCGGCATGGGCCGCTACGCCATCGACCGGGCCGTGGCCTACGCCAAGGAGCGCGCGGTGTGGAAGGGCGCGCCGATCGGCTCGCACCAGGGCATCTCGCACCCGCTGGCGCAGGTGAAGATCGAGCTGGAACTGGCCAAGGTCATGATGCAGAAGGCCGCGTTCCTCTACGACTCCGGTGACGACTTCGGCGCGGCCGAGGCCGCCAATATGGCGAAATACGCTGCGGCCGAGGCCAGCATCAAGGCTCTCGACCAGGCCATCCAGACCCACGGCGGTTCCGGCCTGACCTCGGATGTGGGCCTGGCGGGCATGCTGGCCGCCGCACGCATCGCCCGGGTGGCCCCGGTCAGCCGCGAGATGATCCTCAATTTCGTGGCCCAGCACTCGCTGGGCCTGCCCCGGTCCTACTGACCGGGGCGACGAGTGGCGGCGGTGTGCGCGGCCACCGCCACTCGTTCCTCCCGCACCCGAAAGCCACACAGCAGCAGGAGTATTCGATGACCGACACAGCCGGTGCCGCCGCGGACGCGCCGTTCGTGCGCTACGAGGTGCGCGACGGATTCGCGGTACTGACCCTGGACTCCCCGCACAATCGCAACGCCCTGTCCTCCCGGCTGGTCACCGAACTGCTGGCGGGCCTGGAGCGGGCGACCGGGGATGACGCGGTGCGCGGGGTGGTGCTCACCCACACCGGCAACACCTTCTGCGCGGGCGCGGATCTCAAGGAGGCGGTGGACGCCGACCCGGCGGCGGCCGCCGACATCCGCACCCGCTGGATGATCTCGGTGCTGCGTGACATCCTCGCCATGCCCAAGCCCGTGGTGGCCAGGGTGGACGGCAATGTGCGGGCGGGCGGCATGGGCATCATCGCCGCCTGCGACCTCGTGGTCGCCGGGCGGAGCAGCAGCTTCGCGCTGACCGAGGTGCGGATCGGGCTGGCCCCGTTCATGATCTCGCTGACCCTGCTGCCGCGCATGACCGGTCGCTCGGCGGCCCGCTACTTCCAGACCGGCGAGACCTTCGACGCGGCCGAGGCCGAACGCATCGGCCTCGTCACCGTCGCCGCCGACGACCCGGCGGCCGAGACCGCGCGCCTGCTCGGTGAGCTCCGCAAGGGCTCACCGCAGGGCCTGGCCGAAGCCAAGCAGCTCGTCAACGCGGACCTGCTCACGGCCTTCGACCGCGCGGCCGAGGACCTGGCCAAACGCTCCGCGAGCTTCTTCGGCACCCCCGAGGTGATCGAGGGCATCACGGCCTTCATGCAGCGCCGCCCGCCCAGCTGGGCAGAATAGGCAACCATGGCGACACCCCACGAACCCAAGCAGGACCGCAGCCGGGCCACCCGGCAGCGGCTGCTGGAGGCGACCATCGACTGCCTGGCCCAGACGGGCTGGGCGGCCGCCACGGTCGCCGTGGTGGCCGAACGGGCCGGGGTGTCGCGCGGTGCGGCCCAGCATCACTTCCCCACCCGTGAGGATCTGATCACCGCCGCACTGGAGTACATGTTCGACACCCGGATGGACCAGGCCAAGGCCGACGCCCTCGCGATCGCCGACGTCGCCGAGGGCGTCGCGCGCACCGAGGCGGTGGTGGCCCGCCTGGTCGAGTCCTACACCAGCCCGCTGTTCAAGGCGGCGCTGCAGGTGTGGACCCACGCGGCCGCCGACCCGGCCCTGCGTGAACGAATCGTCCCCATGGAAGCCCGGTTCGGCCGCATCTCGCATCGGATGGCGGTCGAGGCGCTGGGTGTGGACGACTCGGACCCGGTCGCGCACCACCTCGTACAGGCCACCCTCGACCTGGCCCGCGGCCTGGGGCTCGCCGATGTCCTCACCGACGACTCCCTGCGCCGCAAGGAAATCGTGCAGCAGTGGGCCGCCACCCTCCACACCGCCCTGGCCGCCCGGCACTGACCATCCGGCCGGTGGCGCGAAATTCGGTGTGATCCGGATGATTTCGCCCGCCGAACCGTAGCCTTCCAGTGTGTTGCCCACTCTCCGCGCCGTGCTTGCGATTGCCGCTCTGGCTACCGCTCTCGTCGAACCCGGTGTCGCTGCGGCCGACCCGGCGCAGACTCGCTATTCGCTGGTGGACGGCTGTTATGAGATCGCCACGCCTGCCGGGCCGTTGCGCCCGGAAGACGGTCCGTACCGGATGCAGGCCACGGCGCTCGGTGAGTACCTGCTGTACGGAAGACAGCGGACCGTGCTCGACGCTGCTGGGGGTTCGATCCATCCGGTGGATGTGCCGTCGCCCACTTCGGTGTGGCGCGTAGACGGTTCCGGCGCAGCGGGATTCACGATCACCGATGCCGCCACCGCGACGAGTGAGCCCGCCACGTTCACGCCGGCCTCCGGGTGCGCGGACTACCCCGAGGCCGAAGTCGGTGCCAGCGGTACTCCCGGACCCGGCGTCGACGCGGACGGTTCGATCGTGGGCACGATCGACGCGCATGTGCACGTCACCGCATACGAATTCCTCGGTGGCGACTTCCACTGCGGCCGGCCTTGGCACCCCTATGGGGTGACCTTCGCGCTACCGGATTGCGCGCCCTACCGGACCGGGACGAACGGCCTGATCGCGAACTTCCTCGACTACGGGACGCCTGCGCACGCCTCCGACACCCGTGGCTGGCCCGACTTCCACGATTGGCCCGGACCGTCCAAGCTCTCCACCGAGGGCGCCTACTGGACCGGCATCGAGCGGGCCTGGCTGGCCGGACTGCGTGTGATGACCATCGATCTGGTCGACAACGAGTCACTGTGCGACCTGATGATCGACCGTCGAAACCCTTGTGACGATATGACTTCCGTCCGCACCCAGGCCGCCGACCTGTACGCGCTCCAGGACTACATCGACGCTCGTGCCGGTGGCCCGGGTCGCGGCTTCTTCCGGATCGTCACCGACCCTGCCGAGGCGCGCCGGGTCGCCGCCTCCGGCAAGCTGGCCGTGGTCATCGGTATGGAGTTGTCCGACCCCATGGGCTGCGGCGTCTTCCTCGGCCAACCCAAATGTGACGAGGCCGGTGTCGACCGCTGGCTGACCGAACTGCGGGCGATCGGCGTCAGCAGCTTCTTTCCTGTGCACAAGTTCGACGATGCCTTCGGCGGCACCAAGATGGACAGCGGCACCACCGGCCTGCTGTCGAACATCGGCAACTTCATCCAGACCGGCACATTCTGGAATGTGCAGCCCTGCTCCGGCCCCGACCACGACAAACCCCAACTCCCCGTCCCGATCGCAGGTGACGTCAATCAGTTCCTCGGCGCCCTCACCGGTCCCGCGCTCGGCGGCGCCCCGCTGCCGTTCTACCCGGCGAGCGCCCAATGCAATGCCCGGGGCCTCACCGACCTCGGCAGATACCTGATCAACAAGATGATCGACCAGGGTTTCCTCCTCGAGATCGACCACATGGACGAGGAAACCGCCGACCAAGCCCTCGCCATCATCGAACAACGCCACTACCCGGGCGTCCTGTCCTCCCACGGCTGGGACTCCACGCGCACCACCGAACGCATCATGGCCGCAGGCGGTTTCGTCACCCCGTATGCGGGCAGCCCCACCGCCTTCGTCGCAAACTGGCGCCAGGCCCGCGAAATGCCCCGCCCATCACCATTCTTCGGCTTCGGCTACGGCTCCGACATGAACGGTCTGGGCCCCCAGGGCGGCCCCCTCGGCGGCAACACCGTCCACTACCCGTTCACCTCCCACGACGGCCAGGTCACCTTCGATAAAGAACGCTGGGGCACAAGAACTTTCGATATCGACACCAACGGCGTCGCCACCTACGGCGCCTACGCCGACTGGCTCGAAGCCATCCACACCCTCGGCGGCCCTGAGCTCATGACCGACATGTTCCACGGCGCCGAGTCCTATGTCCGTCTCTGGGAACGCGTACGGCTCTGAACCCGGCCCCCACGAGGGGAAGGGGTCGGGGTAGGTGAGCCATTCCTGTTGGCCCGCAGCGAGTTCGGCGTCGGTGAGGAGGGCCGAGGTCAGGAGGTCGTGGACGTGGGGGCGGTCGAGTCCGATCCCGATGAAGACGATTTCCTGGCCGGGCTGCATGTCGAGGGCGTCCCAGTAGGCGCCGGCTTCGAAGGTCAGGTTCGGGCCGGCCTGGGACCAGATGGCGGCCAGATGGGGGCGGCTCGCCAGCCAGAAGAAGCCTTTGCTGCGGAGCAGTCTCCGTAGTTGGGCGAGGGCGGCGTCGAGGCGTTCGGGGTGGAAGGGACGGTCGGCGGTGAAGGTGAGACTGCTGATGCCGTACTCCTCGGTTTCGGGGGTGTGGCCGCCCGCCAATTCCTCGTCCCAGCCCTCGAATTGGGCGGCGAGGTCGGGGTTGTAGCGGCCGGTGTCGAGGACTTCCGTGAGATCGACGACGCCGTGTGCGGCGCGCAGGATCCGCGCGCCCGGGTTCAACCGCCGGATCGTGGCCTCCACGGTTCCGAGGGCATTCGCGCTCACCAGGTCGGTCTTGTTGAGCACCAGCACGTTCGCGAACTCGACCTGATCGATCAGCAGGTCGGCAATGGTGCGCGCATCCCCTTCTCCCGCTTGCAGATTCCGCTCGGCCAGGGCCTGCCCCGTCACTACTTCGGCGAGGAAGGTGGAGCAGTCCACGACCGTCACCATGGTGTCCAGACGCGCGAGTTCACCGAGCTGAAAGCCGTCCTCGAACTCCCACTCGAAGGTGGCCGCCACCGGCATCGGCTCGGAGATCCCGGTGGATTCGATGACCAGCTGGTCGAAGCGCCCCTCCCGGGCCAGTTTTCCCACCGATTCGATGAGGTCCTCGCGCAAAGTGCAGCAGATGCATCCGTTGGTGAGCTCGACCAGTTTCTCCTCGGTGCGGTCCAGGTGCCCCTGCCCCGCGACCAGCGCCGCGTCGATGTTCACCTCGCTCATGTCATTGACGATGACCGCCACCCGGCGGCCCTCCCGGTTGGCCAGGATGTGGTTGAGCAGGGTCGTCTTGCCCGCACCGAGGAACCCGGACAGCACGGTCACAGGCAGCTGAGTCGAAGTCATCCATTAATGATAATGGTTTTCAATAGAAGCGATCGATCGCCCCCAAGGTTCGCGGCCCGTCTCGTTCTGGACTGAGCGGAGCCGGGGGAGCGAAGCGGAGGAGGCGGAGGAGGCGGAGGGAGGGAAGAACGAGACCTCCAGGGCCGCGAACCCGCCCGGAGCGAAGCGGAGGGCAAAATAGGCGCCGTGCAACTCCTACCGCTTGCTCCGAACGGCACCACCCCGGTCCGCGCCCTCACCATCGCGGGCACCGATTCCGGCGGCGGCGCGGGCATCCAGGCCGACTCCCGCACCATGGCCCTGTGCGGTGTACACGCGTGCGTGGCGGTCGCCGCGGTGACCGTGCAGAACACCCTCGGCGTCAGCGGTTTCCACGAGATCCCGCCGCAGATCGTGGCCGACCAGGTGCGAACCGTGGTCGGCGACATCGGAATCGGCGCGGCCAAGACCGGCATGCTGGCCTCCACCGCCATCATCGAGGCCGTGGCGGGGGTCTGCCGCGAGGTCGGCATCGGACGCCAGGGCAGCATCCCGCTGGTGGTCGATCCGGTCGCCGCCTCCATGCACGGCGACGCACTGCTGCACGCCGAGGCCCTGGACGCGGTGCGCCACACCCTGATCCCGCTGGCCACCGTGGTCACCCCGAACCTCGACGAGGTCCGCCTGATCACCGGCATCGACGTGGTCGACGACGCTTCCGCCCGCAAGGCCGCCGAGGCGCTCATCGCGCTGGGCCCGCAGTGGGCCATCGTCAAGGGCGGCCACCTGCGCACCTCCGAGCAGTCCACCGACCTGCTCTTCGACGGCGACACCTTTCACGAGCTCCCCGCCCAGCGCCTGTCCACCGGCAACGATCACGGCGGCGGCGACACCCTGGCCGCGTCCATCTGCTGCGCGCTGGCCCACGGCTACTCGGTCCCCGACGCCGTCGCCTTCGCCAAGGAATGGACCTTCCGCTGCCTGGAAGCGTCGTACGACCTGGGCAAAGGACACGGGCCGGTTTCCCCGCTGTGGCGGCTGCATCTCGGACCGAGCTAGCGCGATCACGTCGGGGTCCGGGCGATCTCGATCCGGGGTCGCGCATCACACGAAATCGACGCGAGGCAAGCGGCTCCCAGGAACCTCCCAGGCAGGCCGCAGACTGATGTGAGTCTGGTGATCGAGATTGGTCTGCATGAGCGACACCGTGACCGCCGTGCGGGCGGCGGAACCCGCAGATGCAGTGACCGCGCCCGTCGTGGACGTGGTCGTTCCGGTCTACAACGAAGAGGTCGACCTCGGCCCCTGCGTGCGCAGACTGCACGCGTTCCTCACGCTGAACTTCCCCTTCACGGCGCGAATCACCATCGCCGACAACGCCTCCACCGACAGCACCCTCGAGGTGGCCCGGCAGCTGGCCGGCCAGATGGACGGCGTGCGGGTGGTGCACCTGGACCGCAAGGGCCGCGGCCGCGCGTTGCGCGAGGTCTGGCAGGCCTCCGACGCCCAGGTCGTCGCCTACATGGACGTGGACCTGTCCACCGACCTCAATGCGCTGCTGCCGCTGGTCGCGCCGCTGGTGTCCGGGCACTCCGACGTCGCCATCGGCACCCGGCTGGCCTCCTCCTCACGGGTGGTGCGCGGGCCCAAGCGCGAGATCATCTCCCGCTGCTACAACCTGATCCTGCGGGCCTCGCTGCAGGCCAAGTTCTCCGATGCGCAGTGCGGTTTCAAGGCCATGCGCGGCGAGGTGGCCAAGCTGGTGCTGCCGCTCGTCGAAGACGGTGAATGGTTCTTCGACACCGAACTGCTGGTGCTGGCCGAGCGCATCGGGCTGCGCATCCACGAGGTGCCGGTGGACTGGATCGACGACCCGGACTCCCGGGTGGACATCATCGACACGGCCCGCAAGGACCTGCTCGGCGTCTGGCGGGTCGGCCGCGCGCTGACCACCGGCCGGTTGCCCATCAACGAGCTGCGCGCCGCCATCGGCCGCGAGCCGCTGGTCGAGGGCGTGCCGCTGGGCATGGTCGGGCAGCTGGTCCGCTTCGGCATCGTCGGCATCACCTCGACCCTGGCCTACCTGCTGCTCTACGTCCTGCTGCAGGGCGTCACGGGCGCGCAGGCCGCCAACTTCCTGGCCCTGCTGGTCACCGCGATCGGCAATACCGCTGCCAACCGCGCCTTCACCTTCGGGGTGCGCGGGTCCAATCAGGCGGTGTCGCACCACTTCCAGGGTCTGGTCATCTTCGGCGTCGGCCTGGCGCTGACCAGTGGTTCGCTCTACACCCTGCACCACTGGGCCCCGGATGCGGCGGTGCACCTGGAACTGCTGGTACTGGTGATCGCCAACCTGGTCGCCACCCTGCTGCGCTTCGTCGGTCTGCGGTGGGTCTTCCGCAATGCCGGACGGCATCCCGTGCCCGAGGCGGTCCGGTGACCACGATCCGCCCTGCGTCACAGGCGCTTCCGAACGACGGCTTCCGGTTGGTGCGAGTGGACTTCCCCGGCCGATGCCACCCCGAACACGGCGACCTGCCGTACTGGACCACCCCGCCCGACACCCGCACTGATCGAGCTGACCGAGGAGGCGACCGATGACCGCGACACTGACCGAGCCCGGGCTCGCTCCACCCCCGGCCGAGCCGCCCGCGGCCCGCACCGGCCGCCGGGAGTACCTGGCGCCGGCGGCCCTGCTGATCGGCACCGCCATCGCCTACATCTGGAACCTGTCCGCCAACGGCTGGGCCAACTCCTTCTACGCGGCCGCCGTGCAGGCGGGTTCGGTGTCGTGGAAGGCCATGTTCTTCGGCTCCTCCGACGCGGCCAACTCCATCACCGTGGACAAGACGCCACTGTCGTTGTGGCCCATGGAGATCTCGGTGCGGATCTTCGGCCTGCACAGCTGGAGCATGCTACTGCCGCAGGCCCTGCTCGGCGTGGCCTCGGTGGCGCTGCTGTGGGCCATCGTGCGCCGAACCTTCGGCGCGAGCGCCGGACTGCTGGCCGGCCTGGTGCTGGCGCTGACTCCGATTGCCGCCGTGATGTTCCGGTTCAACAACCCCGACGCCATGCTGGTGTTCCTCATGCTGGCTGCGGCCTGGGCCATGACGCGCGCGGTCGCCGACGGCCGCTGGCGCTGGGTGCTGCTCACCGGCGCGTTCATCGGACTCGGCTTCCTGGCCAAGCAGTTGCAGGTGCTGCTGGTGGTGCCCGCACTGGCGCTGACCTACCTGATCGCGGGCCCGCCCGAGCTGGGCAAGCGCATAGCGCAGCTGTTCGGCGCGGCCGCGGCCATGGTGGCGGGCGCGGGCTGGTGGGTGCTGCTGGCCGAGCTGTGGCCGGCCTCGGATCGCCCGTACTTCGGTGGTTCGCAGCACAATTCGATCATCGAACTCACCCTCGGCTACAACGGCCTGGGCCGCCTCGACGGCAATGAGCGCGGCAGCGTCGGCGGTTTCGGCGGCGGCGACCAGCTGCCGACCGGCGGTGGCGGCATGTGGGGCACGCCCGGCATCGGGCGGCTGTTCGAACCGGCACAGGCCGGTCAGATCGCCTGGCTCATCCCGGCTGCCCTGGTGCTGCTGGTGGCGGGAATCGCCCTGCGCGGCAAGCTGACCCGCACCGATCCCGAGCGTGCCACGCTCATCCTGTTCGGGGGCTGGCTGGTGGGCACCGGGCTGGTGTTCAGCCTCATGAAGGGCATCTTCCACCCGTACTACACGGTGGCGCTGGCCCCGGCTGTGGCCGCGGTGATCGGCGCGGGCTCGGTGCTCGCCTGGCGGCACCGCGATCGGCTTTGGGTGCGCCTGGCCGCCGTTCTCGCCATGGGCCTGACCGCGACCACGGCGTGGATCATCCTGTCCCGCAGCACGTCCTTCGTGCCGTGGCTGCGCTGGGTGGTCCTGGTGGGCGGCATTGTCGCCACCGTGCTCCTGCTGATTCGCCTGCCCCGCAACGCCGGTCCGGTCGTCGCGGCGGCCGCGGTGCTGGTCGGTCTGGTCGGTCCCACCGCCTACGCCGTGGACGGCATCGCCACCGCACACCAGGGGCCGATGCCCTCGGGCGGACCCGCGGTGCGTGGCGCCTGGGGTCCGGGCGGGCCGCGCGGCGGCGACCACGGCATGCCGAACGGCCGCACCGGAAACGGTGGACCGGGCAATGGCAATGCCGGACCTGGCAACGGCATGCCCGGCGGGCAGCCGGGTGGCGGTCAGCACGGCATGGGGATGAACCACGGTGACACCGCGACCGGCGGACCCGGTGGAACCGAGGGCGGTCCAGGCGGATTCGGCGGCGGCGCGGGCAACATGATGATGGCGAGCAACCCGAGTGACAAGGTCACCGCGCTGCTGAAGGCCGACGGCTCCGAGTACACCTGGGTGGCGGCGACGGTCAGCTCCAACTCGGCGGCCGGATTCCAGCTGGCTACCCAGCTGCCGGTTATGCCGATCGGTGGCTTCAACGGCAGCGACCCCTCGCCGTCACTGCCCCAGTTCCAGGAGTACGTGCAGGTCGGCCGGATCCACTACTTCATCAGCGGCAATCAGATGGGCGGCGGCCGTGGCGGCAACGGCGACAACCAGAGCCAGAGCTCGCAGATCACGGCGTGGGTGAAGGAGCACTTCAACTCGCAGGAGGTGGACGGCATCACCCTCTACGACCTGACCGCGCCGAAGACCACCTGACCGGCGGGCTTGCCACCGCCACAACAGGGCTGAGCGCTCGTACCCGATGGGGGACGAGCGCTCGGTTCTTTCCGCCGTACGCAACCGGCGCAATTGGCACTGCGACTCGGCCGCAAGTGATCTACCCCGTCGTTAGAATCGATGTGACGGTCGTCATGATCCAGGGAATCCGCCATGAGCACGCCGCATCCCCTCAGCGATGAGCATCGAGAAGCCTTCTGGCGCAGGGCCGGATGGGATCCGTACCTCCCGGATGCCGAGCGCGCGGCCATAGAACGCCGCTGGGACGACGAATCCATCTCCCTGGCAGAGGTTTTCGGCTTCTGATCAGCGGCGCACCGGGTCAGTTCGAGATGCCCGGGGTGCGACGGATGTAGGTGCCGTCGGTGAGCTGTTCGACGAGGAACTCGGCGATGTCGGCGCGTGAGATCTTCAGCGACAGGCCGGTTTCCGTGGCCGGGAAATCCCGGCGGTAGTTCCCGGTGGCCGGTCCGTCGGTGAAGGCGCTGGGCCGCACGATGGTCCAGTCCAGACCACTGGCCAGCACGTACTCCTCCTGCCGCACGTGATCGGCGTAGGCCTGCCGCAGCAGCATGCCGAACATGACGTACTTCCAGACGAAGTTCAGATTGCCGCGGCTGTCGCCGACACCCAGCGAGGACTGGCAGATCAGCCGCTTCACCCCAGTCCGAGCCATGGCCTCGATGATGTGGCGGGTGCCCTCGGCGCGCACCACGCCCTTGCGGCCCGCGCCGAGGGTGACGATCACCGCGTCCTGCCCGATCACGGTGCGCTCCACCGCGGCCGGGTCCAGCACATCGCCGACCTCGACTCGCAGCCGCTCGTGGGGTGCGGTGTTCAGGTTGGCGGGATCGCGGGTCAGTACGGTGACCTGATGCCCGGCCGCGAGGGCACGGGCGACGACGTGGCGACCGACGGTTCCGGTGGCTCCGAAAATGGCGACATTCATGGCTCTCACCTCGTGTAATTCGTTGTTGCGATGATGAATTCAGTACATCAGCGAGAGTCTCCGGGAACCATCGCCGCGCGTCTCGCGAACATGCGGGAGGATCCAGGCCGGCCTGTGGGATGAACCAGGCCGGCCTTCGCACAGAACCAGGTGTATCAGCCCAGCCCGGCGAAGAATTCGCGAATATCCGCGACCAGCACATCGGTTGCCTCGTGCGCGGCGTAGTGTCCCGCGGCATCATTGGCGCTGGTCGAGCCCGAGTTCACGTCGTAGGCGTGCCAGCTCACGATGTTCTTGTGATCGCGTTCGGCGAAGGGGCGGATGGACTGGAAATCGCCGGCGAACATGGCCAGCGCGGTGGGGACGGTGGTCGGTCCGGTGGGCTGCTCGGTGGCGTGGGCGTCCTCGTAGTAGAAGCGGATGGACGATCCGGCGGTACCGGTGAGCCAGTAGATGGCCATATTGCCGATCACGAATTCCGCGTCGAGGCTCTCGGGGAAGAGCTGCGAGTTCCAGCCCAGCAGGCCCAGCGGCGAGTCCGACAATGCGAAGGCCAGGGTGTGCGGCTGCTGGCTCGACAGCGTATTGAACGCGAACTTGTTGTCGTAGAACCACTGCAGGTGCGCCAGCGCGGCCATGTCCTCCTCCGACAGGCCGGCCATCTCGGCCGGGTCGCCCGACGGGAACGAGAACAGCTGCGTCACATGGACTCCCAGCACTCGATCCGGCGCGATCCGGCCCATTTCCGGCGCGATCATCGAGCCGGCGTCATTGCCGATCGCGCCGAACCGGGTGTAGCCGAGCCGGTCCATGAGCTCCACCCAGGCGCGGGCGGTGCGGTAGCGGTTCCAGCCGGTGGAGCGGGTCGGGCCGGAGAATCCGTAGCCCGGCAGCGACGGGATGACCACATGGAAGGCCGGGGCGTCCGCGTCCTCGGGTGCGGTGAGCGGCGCGATGAGATCCACGTACTCGAGGACCGAGCCCGGCCAGCCGTGGGTGAGGATCACCGGGGTGGCATCCTCTCGCGCCGACCGCACGTGCAGGAAGTGGATGTCCTCACCCTCGATCTCGGTGGTGAACTGGGGGTAGGCGTTCAGCTTGGATTCCAGTGCCCGCCAGTCGAATTCCTCCAGCCAGTACTGCGCGAGCTCGCGGATGCGCGCGTTCGGGACGCCGTACGCGTCGCCCACTCCCGGCAGCTCGTTCGGCCACAGCGCCTTGCGCAGGCGGTCGGCCAGATCGTCCAGCTGGGCCTGGGGGACGTCGATGCGGAAGGGGCGGATGGCGTTCATCATTCTCTCCTTGGTGGAACGGAATGCTTCGTTCTGTTCAAACCATAACGGAACGGATCATTCCGTTCAAGTGGTAAGCTCGGATTCATGCCGAAGACAGCCGGACCCGCAGCTCAGCGCGCCCTACCCGGTCGCAAGGCGCAGGCCGCCCGCAATGACGAACTCATCCTGGCCGCCGCTCGGGACGTGTTCCTGGCCGAACCCAAGGCCCCGATCTCGGCCGTCGCCGAGCGTGCGGGGGTGGGGATCAGCGCGCTCTACCGCCGCTATCCGAGCAAGGAGGAGCTGCTGCGCACCCTCTGCTACGACGGACTGCGCCGCTACAACGCGGAAGCCGAAGCGGCCCTGGAGAATTCCGACGGCTGGGCGGCGCTGGTCGACTTCCTGCACCGCGTGGTCGACGCCGATGTGCACTCGCTGACCGTGCATCTGGCCGGGACCTTCACCCCGGACGAATCGATCCTCCCGGACGTCCAGCGCTCGGCCGCACTCAATGACGAACTCCTGCGCCGGGCCCGGGAATCGGGGCGGCTGCGACCCGGGGTCAGCGTCGCCGACTTCGGCCTGATCCTCGAAGCCTGCGCGACGATTGCACTGCCCGATCCCGAACGCACCGCCCAGCTGCGCCGCCGGGTTCTGGCCCTGCTGATCGACGGCCTCACCGCCACCGGCGACCTGCCCGGCCCGCCACCGGTTCCAGGCGAATTCGCCCAACGCTGGCAGCGCCGTGACCAGTGAACGGTAGCGTTCGCGGGCGGGCCGACATTCGTTCCCCGAACCATGACGAATTCCGCGGCTCGGCTCCGACTTCCGCAAGAGCACTCGAATCGGAAGGAACTGTCATGAACTGGACACTCGAAGTGGTCATCGTCCCCGTGTCGGACGTGGACCGCGCCAAGGACTTCTACAGCACGAAGCTCGGGTTCCATGTGGACCACGATGTCCGGCCCGTGGAGGGGACGCGGATCTGTCAGCTCACGCCGCCGGGGTCGGGCTGTTCGATCGTCATCGGCGAGGGCGTGGTGCCGAAGATGGAGCCGGGATTTCTCAAAGGGCTGCAGCTGGTGGTGCCGGATCTGAAGCGTGCCCACGCTGAACTGGTCGAGCGTGGAGTCGAGGTCAGCGACATCCAGGTGCTGCCGGGGCCGCCGTCCGCGGGCGACCCGCTGGACAACAGCGGGTTCATCTTCTTCGACGATCCGGACGGCAACAGCTGGGCCGTCCAGCAGATCTCGAGCCGGGCCTGAGGCGACGAGACCGGGCCGGAAACACGATTCGGGGCGAGCGGCTCGAAAGCCGCCCGCCCCGAATCGGATTCGCCGGCTACCGGATGCGGTCCTAGGACACGACCGGCAGGTACACCTGGTTGCCGGTGGAGGCGAACTCGGCGGACTTCTCCGCCATGCCCGCTTCGATGGCGGCGATATCGGTGAGGCCCTGCTTCTCGGCGTAGTCGCGCACGTCCTGCGAGATGCGCATGGAGCAGAACTTCGGGCCGCACATGGAGCAGAAGTGCGCGGTCTTGGCGGGCTCGGCCGGGAGGGTCTCGTCGTGGTACTCGCGGGCGGTGTCGGGGTCCAGCGAGAGGTTGAACTGGTCGGTCCAGCGGAACTCGAAGCGCGCCTTGGACAGTGCGTTGTCGCGGTCCTGGGCGCGCGGGTGCTGCTTGGCCAGGTCGGCAGAGTGGGCGGCGATCTTGTAGGTGATCACGCCGACCTTCACGTCGTCCCGGTTGGGCAGGCCCAGGTGCTCCTTGGGCGTCACGTAGCAGAGCATGGCGGTGCCCGCCTGCGCGATGATGGCCGCGCCGATGGCCGAGGTGATGTGGTCGTAGGCCGGCGCGATATCGGTGGCCAGCGGGCCGAGCGTGTAGAAGGGAGCCTCCTCGCAGAGCTCCTCCTCCAGCTTCACGTTCTCGACGATCTTGTGCATGGGCACGTGACCCGGGCCCTCGATCATCACCTGCACGCCATAGGATTTCGCGATCTTGGTGAGCTCGCCCAGGGTGCGCAGCTCGGCGAACTGGGCCTCGTCATTGGCGTCCGCGATGGAACCCGGACGCAGACCGTCACCCAGCGAGAAGGTGATGTCGTACTTGGCCAGGATCTCGCACAGCTCGGCGAAGTTGGTGTACAGGAACGATTCCTGGTGATGGGCCAGGCACCATGCCGCCATGATGGAACCGCCGCGCGACACGATGCCGGTGACCCGCTTGGCGGTCAGCGGCACGTAGCGCAGCAGCACGCCGGCGTGCACCGTCATGTAGTCGACGCCCTGCTCGGCCTGCTCGATCACGGTGTCGCGGTAGATCTCCCAGGTGAGCTTGGTGGGATCGCCGTTCACCTTCTCCAGCGCCTGGTAGATCGGCACGGTGCCGACCGGGACGGGGGAGTTGCGCAGGATCCACTCACGGGTCTCGTGAATGTTCTTGCCGGTGGACAGATCCATGATGGTGTCGGCGCCCCAGCGGGTGGCCCACACCATCTTCTCCACCTCCTCGGCGATGGAGGAGCTCACGGCCGAATTGCCGATGTTCGCATTGATCTTGACCGCGAACTTCTTGCCGATGATCATCGGCTCGGACTCGGGGTGGCGGTGGTTGGCCGGGATCACCGCGCGACCGGCGGCCACCTCGTCGCGCACCAGCTCGGGCGCGACGCCCTCGCGCGCCGCGATGTAGCGCATCTCGTTGGTGATGATGCCCTGGCGGGCCCAGGCCAGCTGGGTCGGCGGGCCGTCGGCCTGCGGCTTGTCCCAGGTGTCGCGGAGCTTGGGCAACCCCGCCTCGAGATCGATGGTGGCGGTGTCGTCGGTGTACGGACCGGAGGTGTCGTACACGTCGAAGTGCTCGCCATTGGTGAGATTGATGCGCCGCACCGGAACTCGCAGGGTCGTGCCGTCGGCCTCGACCTGCTCGTAGTGCTTGACGCTGCCCTCGATGGGACCGGTCGTCACGGTGTCGACGGGCGCAGAGTTGCTCGGGACGCGACTCGATGACATGGGTGAATCCTCCCTACGCCGGCATTACCCGGTCAGGTTCATACGGTCGACGGCCCACTAGCCGTCCTCTCAGCCCGCTGGTGCGAGCCCCCGTTGGCATACGTACTTTTCCGGAGCCGACCATACCGCGCTCCACGGCACGCACGCTCCGAGACCGCGGAATATACGATCCGGTCTGCTCAGGGGATGGATTCGGCCGCGTGAGGTTCAGCGCTCCTGCGGGCCGATGGGCCGGCCCAGTGCGCCGAACGCGGCGTTCAGCTCGATCTCGGTCTGGGTGGCGAGGGCGTCGAGGCTGCCGAGCATGGTGATCACATCGTCGGTGCGGCAGCCGGACGGGTCGGACGCGCCGGGGGCGAGGCGGGACTTGATCCAGTTGAAGGCATCGGCCATGCCGAGGGTGGTCAGGGTCAGGTGCTCGCTGAGGTGATCGCGCTTGTAATGGACGGAAGCACCTCCGTCGCACCACCGCTGGACCATACGGTCGTTGGTGTACCACGGCACGGCCTCGTCGTAGATGCCCTGATAGACCATGATGGGCGCGGTCGGCGGATTACCGCCCAGCACAGTCGAATCGAAGACCTCCCTGATCTCCGGCAGTGCCAGGTAGTCGGCGATCGGGATGGTCAGCATGCGCTGGTAGTCGGTGAACATCAGGTTCAGCACATTGGGTACCAGGCACTGGTTCGCGGTGCGGTCCATGACCGCGCGGCCCTCGGGTGTCAGGTACCTCTCGGTGGTCTCGGCGAACCTGGGGTACGCGTTGCGCAGCGAGGCGATACCCACGCCGATGAGGCCGGCGAACATCGAACCGTTGACGTGCAACAGGGATTCGACATCCGAAACCGGCGCGCCCAGGGCGATGCCCTTGATGTTCAGCTCCGGCGCGTAGCCCGGCTGCATCTCCGCCGCCCAGCCGCTGCCCATGCCGCCCCCGGAGTAACCCCACAGGGCCACCGGCGTATTCGCCCCGTCCAGGCCCAGCGGCTGAAAGCTCTCGGCGGCGCGCACGCTGTCGAGAACCAGGTACCCGGGTTCCTTGGCGACCGCGAGATGCCCGTTCAGGCCCTCGTAGTCGGGCACATTGATGGCGTAGCCCTGGCTGATGGAGGCCGCGAGCTCCAGGTACTCGACGGTGGAGTGCACGCCCTCCAGTGCGGGTAGTCCGCCACCCTGCCGCAGCACGTAGGACGGCGCGCAGGCGGGCGAGGTGCTGTCGTAGAAGAACTGGTGCGAGACCAGCGGCCGGCCGTGAGAAGTGTTGGCCCCCTCCGGAATCGCCACCGTGGTGGCCGCGACCGTCGGCTGCCCGAACAGGTCGGTGGTGCGGTACAGCAGCTGCCACGATCGCACGTGCACCGGCAGCACGGTCAGCACCGCCAGCTGCACCTCGCGGCTGCGCAGGATCGTGCCCGGATCGGTGGATTCGAACCCGTCGGGCGCTCGATAGAACGGGTCGACGTTCACCGGGAGTGTCTGCGCGGCAACGGTTCCCGCGGTGACTCCCCCCAGGAGCACGGCCGAGGCGGCCGCCAGTGCCGTCGCGAGCGCGGCCGCGAGCAGCCGCTTCCCGCGCCCGCGATCTCCAGTGATTGCCACGTCTCCGTTCCCTTCTCATCGACGTGACAGCGATTACAGCACGGCATCCGATTACCAACAAGATGTCTTTCTGAAACGAGCTTGGCTATCGTCTAGGCATGTCCCGCAGCAAATCTGCCGCGCCGACCGACCGGACCCCCGTGCGGCGTCGCATCCGCGGCCTCGACGCCGACGAGCGCAGCGCCCAGCGCCGCCGTCAGCTGCTCACCGCCGCCACCGAACTCTTTGCCCGGCAGAGCTATTCGGGCACCTCCATCGAACAGATCTGTCAACACGCCTATGTCGGAACCAAGGGCTTCTACGACCACTTCGACAGCAAGGAAGCCTGCTACACCGCCCTGCTGGAACAGATCACCACGGGTGTCCAGCAACGGGTGGCCGAGGTGGCCGTCGAAACCGTCGACGCCGACTGGCCCACCCGCCGCGCTACCGTCCTGGCCGCCTTCGTCCACGCCATCGCCGACGACCCCCGCCTGGCCAAGGTCACCTTCGGCGAAGCCGGCGGCATCTCACCCACCGTCGAAGCCATGCGCCGCTCCAACCGCCGCTGGTCCGCCGAATTTCTGAAATACCAATGGCTGCAGGCTGATCCGCGCGACGATCCGCACCTGCTGGCCCTCGCCCTCGCCACCATCGGCGGCATGTTCGAACTGGTCGCCGACTGGCTGCACCACCACGACGACGGCGGCGCACCGGATTCGGTGGACACCCTCGTCGCCGATCTGAACCACTTCGTCGCGGTGGTCGACGGGGGCCGGACCGCCGCCCGCTGAGCGAACCTCCGGCCGGGACGCTCAGTCGCGCGGGCGGGCGGCCAGCATGATCTCGCGCAGGGTATCGCGGAGCCAGACATGGGCGGGGTCGGCGTCGTTGCGGGGATGCCAGGCCAAAGCGTATGGCAGCGGCGGGGTTTCGATGGGTAGGTCGAACACGGTGAGGCCGAGTTGCTCGGCCATGGGCGCGGCGCAGGCGGGGACGTTGCCGAGCAGGTCGCTGTTGCGGAGGAAGAACAGGGAACCCGTGATGCCGGCGACCGAGGCGGTCACCTCCCGGCGCAGGCCCTGGTGGGCGAGGGCGTCGTCGATCGGACCGGAGCGCCGGCCGCGCCGGGAAGCGGCCAGATGGCGGGCGCGCACGTAGTCCTCGAGCCGAATCGCGGTGCCGCGCACCAGCGGATGCCCGCGGCGGGCGATGCCGACCATGCGGTCCTCGAACACCGGCGCGACCTGGATTTCCGGTGCGCGGTCGCCGATGATGCCCATCTCGAGATCGGCCACGCCGTCGCGCAGCATGGGCGCGTCGGTGTGGCCCTCATCGAGGAAGCGCAGCGTGATGCCGGGGGCCTCGGTGGCGGCGCGTTCGACCAGGGCCGGGCCGAATACGGCGGCCATGGCGTAGTGGGCCAGCACGGTGAGATCGCGGTTGACGGTGCGAAGGTCGGTGCTGTGAGCGGCCGAGAAGAGGCGCCGCACGCGCTCGACCAGCTCGCGTACCTCGGGCTCGATGGCCAGCGCATGTGGGGTCGGGACCATGGTGCGGCCCGCGCGCACCAGGATCGGATCCCCGATGGTCCGCCGGATGCGTCCCAGCGCGCGACTGACCGCCGGCTCGGACAGCCGTAGGCGTTCGGCCGCCCCGGTCACGCTGTGCTCGGTGAGCAGAGCGTCCAAGGCGACCAGCAGGTTCAGGTCCAGGCCGCGAAGGTCGGATGGTTGCGTCTGGCGCATGTATTCCATGATAAAGATGCATTTGAGTAATTTATTTGCCGGCCCTACCGTTGAATTCGTTGCGGTGAACACGGGCGAAAGCGTTGAACTGGTTCGCCGATTGGAGTGCGCCGCGACATATTTCCGGCCAGGGCCCGGCTCGGAATGCCTTCCGGCATCGCTTCGCGACGTCGTCGCGGTGGCGCCGCTTCCACTTATCCCGATTTCCAGGAGTTCTCGCATGTCCACCGTTGTGTCCGCCGTGCCGGTCACCGACTCCCGAACCGCCGGACCGCCGCGCGCGGTCCTGCTCGTCCTGTGCGCCTGCGTCATGGTGGCGCAGAGCATGGTGGCCGCCATCAATCTCTCGATTCCCCTGCTCGCCGCGTCTCCGCTGCATCCGAGTTCGTCGGAACTGCTGTGGGCGGTCGACGCCTATGTGATCGTCTTCGCTGCCCTGCTCATCCCGGCCGGCGCGCTCGGCGACCGGTACGGGCGCAAGGGCGCGTTGCTGGCCGGGCTCGGACTGTTCGCTGCGGGCGCGCTCACCAGCGCGCTGGCTCCGCAGGCGGCCGTGCTGATCGCGGGCCGGGCGGTGTCGGGTGCGGGCGCGGCGCTCATCATGCCCGCCACCCTGTCGATTGTGGTGCAGTTGTGCCCGGACGCCCGCACCCGCGCGAGCGCGCTGGCCGCGTGGACCCTGTCGCTGGGTCTGGGTGGCGCACTGGGCAATATCGGCGGCGGAGTGCTGCAGCAGTATCTGCCGTGGCAGGCTCTGTTCTGGGTGATGGTTCCCGCCGGTCTGGCCTTGCTGGCGGTGGCGGCGGTGGTGACGCCGAAAACCCCGCGGCGCGAGGCGGATCAGGATCCGCTCGGGGCGGTGCTGCTCACGGCCGGATCGACCGCAGTGCTGTACGGCATCATCGAGGGCCCGTCACACGGCTGGGGCGCGGCGGAGGTACTGGCCGGATTCGGGCTCGGCGCGGTGCTGCTCGCGGTGCTGGTCCGGCATTCGCTGCGTTCGCCGCATCCGCTCATCGATCCGCGGGTGTTCCGGTCCCGGCGATTGAGTGTGGCCGTCCTGGGCACGGGCACCACGTTTTTCGGATTGTTCGCATTGTTCTTCGTGAACTCGCAGTACCTGCAGTACGTGAAGGGCTTCTCGGCGGGCGCGGCGGGACTGGCCATCGTGCCGCTCACCCTCGGCATGATCCTGGTGCCCCGTTTCGCGGTCCGGCTGGAAGCCCGGCTGGGCCCGCTGATTCCGGCCGCGGGCGGGCTCGCCGTCATCGGCGCGGGCCTGCTGGCGGTCGCGACCGCGGACGCGGACACCCCGTATCCGCTGTATGCGGTCTATCTGGTGGTGCTGTCCGTCGGCATGGGGTTCGCCGCGCCTGTGCTGACGCACGGCGTGATGGCGAACCTGCCGGTCGATCGCGCCGGGATGGGTGCCGGATTGAACTCCGCCGCACGGGAATTCGGCGCCGCCAGCGGCGTCGCGGTGATCGGCACCGTCATGGCCTCACACGCCGGAGACGGCGCCCACCCGGTCGCCTTCGCCGACAGCATGGGTGTCGGTCTCGGCGTCATCGGCGTCCTGGTGCTGCTCGCCGCCGGTGTGGTCGCCCTCGGCTACCGCCGCGACTGACTCCTCCTCCAGTCCGATCCGCTTGTGCAGCGCCGCAAGCGGTTTCGGCGCCCACCAGTTGCCCGTGGACATCAGGCGCATGAGGGCCGGGGCCAGCAGGCCGCGAATGATGGTGGCGTCGGAGACCACGGCCAGCGCCAGGCCGATGCCGAACAACTTCATGGGTGCGACCTCGGAGGTGGCCACCGCCAGCAGCACCACCGCCATCAAACCCGCTGCGGCGGTGAAGATCCGGCCGGTGCGGGCCACCCCGAGGGCCACCGAGCGGGTATTGGCCGCCCGGCCGCGATCCGAGGCCAGCCACTCCTCCCGAATCCGGGACAGCAGGAAGACCTCGTAGTCCATCGACATGCCGAAGGCCAGGCAGAACATGAGGATCGGCATGAACAGGTCGATGCTGCCGGTCGGGGCGAACCCCAGTGGTCCGGACAGGTGGCCTTGCGCGAAGACCCAGATCATGGCGCCGAAGGTGGCGGTCAGCGACAGCATGTTCAGCAGCAGCGCCTTCACCGGGAGCACCACGCTGCCGGTGAACAGGAACAGCAGGATCAGGGTGATGACGGCGATGAGCGCGGCGGCCAAGGGGATCCGGCTGATGACCGAGTCCATGGTGTCCTTGTTCAGGGCGGCCGCGCCGCCGAACAGCACGTCGCCGGGAGCCGGAACCGCCCGAAGTGCCGCGAGCTGCTGTTTGCCCGCGGCGGAGTAGGGCGCGACCTTGGTGCCGACCGAAAGGTAGGTCCCGTTCGGGCCGACCATCTGCGGGATGCCGGCCGCCACCCGCTTGCCGGTCGGCGGGACGCCCTCGGCGGACGGCGTCGCCAGGTAGACACCCTCGCTGGACAGCACCGCCGCGACGCCCGGCACCTCCGAGAGGCTCTTGGCGTACGCGCCGATTTCCGCTGCGCCGCCGTGGAATCCGGGCAGCACGATTACCGCGCTGGAGGCCATGTCGGCATTGAAGTCCTGCCGCAGCGCGTCACCCACCTGACGGCTGGACGCGAAGGTGCCGATCACGCGATCGTCCGGAGTGCCGAAATGTGCCTTCAGGAACGGGGATCCGAGCGCCAGCAGCACCGCCGCCGCGATCACCGCGACCGGCAGCGCCCGCCGCATGACCGCGGTCACCAGCCGGTACCAGAAGGTGGTCTCGACCGGCTTGGGCGCGGGCTCGCCGCGACCCAGCAGGCGGCGCATCGGTTTCCGCAGATCCCAGGCGTTCACCCGATCGCCGAGCAGCGCCAGCGCGGCGGGCAGCAGCAGTACCGACGCGCCCACGGCCGCTGCGACGACGGCGACACCGGCGTAGGCGAAGGATTTGAAGAACGGCTGCGGGAACACCGCCAGCGCCGCCAGGGCCAGGGCGACGGTCAAGCCGGAGAACACCACGGTGCGGCCGGCGGTCTGCACCGAACGCAGAATGGCCGCCCGGGTATCGCGGCCATTGGCCAGCTCCTCGCGATACCGGCTGACAATGAACAGGCTGTAGTCGATGGCCAGGGCCAGCCCCAGCGCGCTGGTCATGTTCAGGGCGAAGATGGAGACATCCATGACCGTGGTCAGCCCGCGCAGAATGCCCAGCGTCGCGGCGATCGCGAACAGTCCCACGCCGACCGGCAGCAGCGCCGCGACCACGCTGCCGAACACCAGCACCAGCAGCAGCGCCGACACCGGCACCGCGATGGCCTCGGCCAGCAGCAGGTCCTTTTCCACCTGGTGATTGATATCGGCGAAGGAACCGGCCATGCCGCCGACCCGGACCTGCACGCCGTCGTTGTCCCGATTGAGCTGGTTCGACAGCTCGGCGGCCCGGTTCTGCACCTCGGTGTCGGTGCCGGTGACCGTGGCCATGATGAGCCCGCGCTGCCCGTCCTTGCTCTTCAGCGCGGCGGCCAGGTCGGGCCGGGCGGCGAGGCTGGTCCAATACGACTGCACGCCGGTCACCGTCGGATCCTGGCTCAGCTCGTCGGTGACACGTTGCGCCTCGGCGCGCACCTGCGGGCTGTTGACGCCCCCGTCACCGCTGACCATGACGATGAGGTTGGGATTGCCGCCGGGGAAGTTCTTCGTGATGAAGTCATTGGCGCGCACCGACTCCAGCGAGTCGGTGAGATAACCACCGCCGACCATGTGGGATTTCACGGTGGCTCCGAAGCCGCCGCAAATGAGCATCAACAGGAGCGCGGCCACCAGGACCGCGCGCGGGCGTGCCATGGCGAACCGGGCAGAACTGGTCAACATGGACGCCACCCTCCGAAGTCATCAGACATTCGGAACGGTAACGTTCCTGACTTACCGGTCGGTAGGGTCAGTGATGATGTTCATGGTGATGCGGTTCGGCTATCAGTCGGCTTTCGCGATGCGCCCGCGCACCTCACCCAGCTCCAGGTGACCGCCCCCGATGGCGGGTGCGGTGGCCGTGATGACCACCTCGTCGCCGTCCTGCAGGAAGGTCCGCTGCACCCCGTTCAACTCGATCGGTTCGGTACCGCCCCAGCTCATTTCCATCAGCGACCCACGCTCGCCACGATCGGCCCCCGAGATGGTGCCCGAGGCGAACAGATCGCCGGTGCGGGTCGACGCGCCGTTGACCGTCAGATGTGCGAGCATCTGCGGCGCCGACCAGTACATGCGCCGGAACGGGGGAGCGGAGATCCCCCGGCCGTTCCACTCGACGGTCAGCGTGATGTCCAGTGCCCAGGACGTGTCGTCCCGCAGATACGGCAGCGGCTCCGGATGCTGCGGCGGCAGCGGAATCCGCGCGGCGGCCAGCGCGTCGAGTGGAGTCACGAACGCCGACAGGCTGGTCGCGAAGGACTTGCCGAGGAACGGGCCCAGTGGTTGCCCCTCCCAGGCCTGGATATCCCGGGCCGACCAGTCGTTCACCAGCGCCACCCCGAAGACGTGCTCGGCGAACTCGCCGGTCGCGATGGGCGTACCGAGCCGCGAGCCCGCGCCCACCACGAAGCCCAGTTCGGCCTCGATGTCGAGGCGGCGGCTCGGCCCGAAATCCGGTGTGCCGGAATCGGTCCGGCGCTGTCCGTGTGGCCGGACGACATCCGTGCCCGACACCACCACGGTGCCCGCGCGCCCGTGGTACCCCACCGGCAGGTGCCGCCAATTCGGCAGCAGCGGTTCACCGGCCGGCCGCAGCATCCGGCCCATGGCGGTGGCGTGATCGAGGCTGGCGTAGAAGTCGACGTAGTCGCCGATCTCCACCGGCAGGTCCAGCCGCACCGCCCGCACCGAATGCACCGCCGCCGCGGGCAGTTCCGCGTCGGCCACCGCGCGCACCTGCTCGCGCACCTCCCGCCAGCACTGCGGGCCCTGGGTCATGAAGGCGTTCAGGCTGGGCTGCGCGAACATCGGATCATCCAGCGCCACCGCCAGATCGATGATCGAGTCGCCCAGCCGCGCCCCCACCCGCGGGTCCCCGCCCAGCGGGCGGAACACGCAGTACGGCAGGTGCTCCGGGCCGAATCCGGAACCCGAGGGCACCTCGATACGCACCCGGCTGCTCATTTCCCCACCACCCGATCCCATGTCACCAACCCCTGCACCGTTGCGTCACTCGGACTCAGATCCACTCGGACGGCCCTCGCCCCGACCAGGTCCAGGCATACCGCGCGTCCTCGCACGCCAGCGCGCCCTCGCCCAGCTGCAACGGGTGGAAGGTGTCCACCATGACCGCCAGCTCGTCGAAGAACTCTATGCCGATGCTGCGTTCGTAGGCCCCCGGCTGCGGCCCGTGCGCGTATCCGCCCGGATGCACCGACACCGAGCCCTGCCCGATCCCGGATCCCTTGCGCGCCTCGTAGTTTCCGCCGCAGTAGAAGAGGATCTCGTCGGAGTCCACATTCGAGTGGTAATAGGGGACCGGTATCGACAGCGGGTGGTAGTCCACCTTGCGCGGCACGAAATTGCAGATCACGAAGTTCTGCCCCTCGAAGGCCTGATGCACCGGCGGCGGCTGATGCACGCGGCCGGTGATCGGTTCGAAGTCGGCGATATCGAAGGTGAACGGATACAGGCAGCCGTCCCAGCCCACCACGTCGAAGGGGTGGCGGGCGTACACCATGCTGGTGCCGACGATCTCACCGGCGGGGCGGTGCTTGACCAGCACCTCCACGTCCTCGCCCTCGACCTGTACCGGTTCGGTGGGCCCGTGTAGATCCCGCTCGCAGTAGGGCGAGTTCTCCAGGAACTGGCCGTATTTCGAGAGATACCGCTTGGGCGGGGTGATGTGGCCGGCGCCCTCGATGACATAGGCGCGCAAGGGTTCGGGGCCGTCGGGAATCCAGCGATGCGTGGTGGCGCGCGGCAGCAGCACCTGATGCCCCTGCCGCACCGGCAGGGTCCCGAAGACGGTTTCCACTCGCCCCGAACCGGATTCGATGTAGACGAGTTCATCGCCGACGGCATTGCGGTACAGCGCCGATTCCCGCAGCGCCGCTACATAGGAGATGCGGACATCGGCATTGCCCAGCAGCAGCCGCCGCCCGGTCACCACATCGCTGTCGCCCGGCTTGTCGCCCAGGAACAGTTCATGCAGCTTCAGATGCCGGTGCCGCAGTGGATGATTCGGGTAGAGCCGCTGCTCGGGCAGTATCCACACCGACGAATCCACAATGGCCGGAGGCAATCCCCGGTGATAGAGCAGCGAGGAATCGCCGGAGAAGCCCTCTTCGCCCATCAGCTCTTCGTAATAGAGCGCGCCGTGCTCGTCCCAATGCTGCGTGTGCCGCTTGGGCGGCACCGAACCAACCTGCCGATAGAACGTCATGGCGGCCTCCCGCTGACCGATGGTCCCTTTCCCATCGTAGCCACCGGATAACGGCAGGACCCCGGATTCTCAGGCGTGGCGGAGGGCGCGATACACCGCCGCGCCGACGAACTCGCCCAGTGTGTCGGGGGTCCACTCGCCCGGATCGGTGAGCAGGGTGCGCACCGCACCCTCACCGGCCGAGACCCACAGCTCGACCAGGGCCGGCAGCTTGCGCTCGGCGTGCGCGGTACCCCAGGCCTTCAGGGTCGGGCGCAACCGCCGGGTGCAGCGCTCCACGGCCAGCAGCCGGCCCTTGCCGAACGAATCCGCCACGGCCGGATCGGGATTGCCGTACAGCAGGCGCCAGGTGTCGGGCCGCTGGGACACCGTGTGCAGCAGGGCCCGGAAGCCCTCCACGAAGACTGCCTCGTCGGCTTCGACCCGGCGGCGCGGCAGCGTGTCCATTACGCCCTGCACCAGGTAGTCCTCCTCGCGGCGGATGAGTGCTTCGAGGAGCTCCACACGATCGGCGAAGCAGGCGTAGACGACCGGGCGGGTGACCTTCATGCGGTCGGCCACGGCGGCGATGGTCACCGCCGCGATGCCGTCGGCGACGGCGATCTCGAGGGCGGTGTCGAGGACCTGCGGGCGACGCCGTTCGGGACCCAGATGCCGCGCGCGCTGGCGTGGTCGTATCGCCGAATCGATGCCCATGCGCACCGACGATAGCAGTGCGCGCGGAGTGTGGACCCGCTGGTCCGAGCCGGTAACAAGATCGTTTCCTACAATTGTGAACAAAAATGCTACATTCACGAAGGAAATCACCCGGAGGAGCCGAGGACGCCCCCGGCCGGAGGAGAACGTGCGGCCGTGTCCGCCCTCCGGAACGACCGTTCGAAGCTGAAGGTGGCCGAGCACTTCATCGGCCGCACGACCGACCGTCTGCTCGGGGAACATATGCGAGCCGCGGTTCCCGTGAATCCGGTCACCGTCACTCCGCAGCAGGCCAAGGCGCTGTACTGCCGCAGGTCCCGGTCCAGCGCATAACGGCGGGGTTAACTTTTCGGGATTGTTCCCGGTCGGATGGGGCTCTCCGGGTTAAGAGGCGTACCTACGCTTGCGTAACGGGACAGGCGTACGGCAACCTCCCCTTGATCTTCGAGATGCTCGACCAGATCTTTCGACATCGCTCGACCAGTTCAGACTCAGCCGAGGAGGCCCTTCCGTGTCCCACTACAAGGCGAACCTACGAGACATCGAGTTCAACTTGTTCGAAGTACTGGGTATCGGGGAACTGCTGGACCAGGGCGCCTATGGCGACCTGGACGCCGACACCGCGCGGGAGATGCTCGCCGAGGCGAAGCGCCTGGCGGAGGGGCCGATCGCGGAATCGTTCGTCGAAGCCGATCGCAACCCGGTCGAGTTCATTCCGGACCAGCACACCATCACCGTGCCGGAATCGCTGAAGAAGACCGTGGCCGCGGTCAACGAGGCCGGGTACTCCGGTCTGGGCATGTCCGAGGCGATGGGCGGCGTGCCCGCCCCCAACGCCCTCATCTGGGGCATCCAGGAAATGCTGGTCGCCGCGAACAACTCGGCCTCGTTCTTCAACATGGGTCCGCTCATGCACAAGGTCCTCTTCGACGAGGGCACCGAGCAGCAGCAGAAGTGGGCCACCCACGCCTGGGAGAACCGCTGGGGCGGCACCATGGTGCTCACCGAGCCGGACGCCGGCTCCGATGTCGGCATGGGCCGCACCAAGGCGATCCAGCAGGCCGACGGCACCTGGCACATCGAGGGCGTGAAGCGCTTCATCTCCGGCGGCGACGTGGGCGACACCGCCGACAACATCTTCCACCTGGTGCTGGCCCGCCCCGAGGGCGCCGGCCCGGGCACCAAGGGCCTGTCGCTGTTCGTGGTGCCGCGCTTCCTGTTCGACACCGAGACCATGGAACTCGGCGCCAAGAACGGCGCGCTGGTCACCGGCGTCGAGCACAAGATGGGCATCAAGTCCTCGCCCACCTGTGAGATCACCTTCGGCGGCGATATTCCGGCCGTCGGCTACCTGGTCGGTGACAAGCACAATGGCATCGCGCAGATGTTCAAGGTCATCGAGAACGCGCGAATGATGGTGGGTACCAAGGCCACCGGCGCGCTGTCCACCGGGTACCTGAACGCCCTGGAGTACGCCAAGCAGCGCGTGCAGGGCGCGGATCTGACCCAGATGGCCGACAAGAGCGCGCCGCGCGTCACCATCACCCACCACCCGGACGTGCGTCGTTCGCTGGCCACTCAGAAGGCGTACGCCGAGGGTCTGCGCGGGCTGTACATGTACTGCGCCTCGTACCAGAACGCCGATGTGGCGCAGGCCAATTACGGGGTGGACGCCGAGCTGGCGGAGAAGGTCAACGACCTGCTGCTGCCGATCGTCAAGGGCTGCGGCTCGGACCGGGCGTACGAGAGCCTGACCGAATCGCTGCAGACCCTGGGTGGTTCCGGCTACCTGCAGGACTACCCGATCGAGCAGTACATCCGCGACTGCAAGATCGACTCGCTGTACGAGGGCACCACCGCCATCCAGGCGCAGGACTTCTTCTTCCGCAAGATCATTCGCGACAAGGGCGTGGCGCTCGCGCACATCGCGGGTCTGATGCAGCAGTTCATCGACGGCGGCCCGGACCAGTTCAAGATCGAGCGCGGGCTGCTCGGCGCGGCGCTGGCCGACGTGCAGGCCATGGCGGCCACCCTCACCGGCTACCTGATGGCCGCGCAGCAGCAGATCGACGAGATCTACAAGGTCGGCCTGGGCTCGGTCCGATTCCTGTACGCCGTGGGCGATCTCGTCATCTCCTGGCGACTGCTGGAGCAGGCCACCATCGCCCAGGCGGCGCTGGACGCCGGTGCGGCCGACAAGGACAAGAACTTCTACACCGGCAAGGTCGGTGTGGCGTCCTGGTTCGCGAAGAACAAGCTGCCGCTCATCAGCGGCGTGCGCGCGGTCGTCGAGAACCTCGACAACGACATCATGAAGCTGGACGAGTCCGCTTTCTGACCTGCCGGCATCCCCCGGCCCCGCATCTGTCCGGTGCGGGGCCGGTTTGCTTCAGGCCACCCGGCTCGTGGGTCCCCGGTCGGCGGGGTCTCGACGTCGGTGCCGTCCGCCCGCGGGGGGAGCGACCACAGGGTTGGGGAGCACGATGGTCGGTGCGTCCAGCACGGCGTGTAGGTGGGCGCTGAAGGCGTCGAGGCTGCCGTAGCGCGTGAGGATCTCGTCGAGTACCTGGTGCGCACTCGAGCCTGTCGGATTGTTCATCTCGCCCCTCCGAGGTCCGCCACCGGCCGGGACCGGGTTTTGACCGGCATTCTGCACGAGATGTTCGAACGTGTAGCTACTTTGAAGATAACTGTGACTTTCCGTGCCTCGAGCACTCTCGATTCGTGCCATCGGCGTGGCATCTGGGCCGCTCCAGCACCAGATCGCACTACTGTCCGTTATGGGTGACCTGAGTGGGGAATGGTGGCGGGCTCGGGAGTGGTTATCTCGCCGCACCCCGGTCAGGATCACCCGGTCGGGGTCGTCGCCGGACGGTCCCGGAACGCGGTGCCCACGCTCCACCAAACCCGGGTGGTGCACCGTGCGCGGAAAGTTGCTCGACGGCCGGGTGGATCAGCCCGCAGACTCCCCGATCCACCCGGCCCCGAACGGGTTCCTGTGTGTCTTGTCGGCGAGCCGCGACTCGCCGACGTGACACGCACATTCGATGTGTGACGGCGTCGTGAAGTGTCGTCCCCAGCGGGTACAACTACGGCATGGTCTTCCCGGTTACCTTCGGCTGGATCCAGATGCTGCTGCTGGTACTCGGTATCGCGGCGATCGGATTGCTCGTCACGGCCGTTCTCGAGGCGCGCAAGGTGGGGTGGCGTGCGCTGGTCGGCCGGGGCGCGGGTGCGGCCGGGCTGGTGCTCGTCGGGGTCGTGATCCTGTGGATCACCACGCTGCTGCAGACCTTTCTCGGGCTCACCGGGGAGGTGAAGGCGGCGCACATCGAGGCCAAACCCGTTGCGGGGCAAGAGCACATGATGAACGTCGAGCTGACCCTCTACGGCGACAAGGGCCACGGCGACCAGCACAAGACCTATCAGGTCGAGGGCGACCTGTGGGTGCTGCAGGCCAATATCGTGGAACTCGAACCGTGGGTGAACGCGCTCGGCTTCAACTCCGGGTACAAGGTGACCCGGCTCTACGGCCAGCGGTTGGACGGCATCGCCACCAGGCAGAATCAGATCTTCCTCAATGGCAGCGACGCCGACTTCTTCCAGGACATGAAGAATCAGTCCTGGTACACAAGGCCTTTCGTGCGCTCGGCCTACGGCAACGCGGTCATCGCCGCTGCGGGCAGCTACGACGTCTTCATCTCCCGCGACGCCATCAAGAGCCGGTCCGTCTAGTCGGCGAGTTCGGCCACCACGGGCGCATGATCGCTGGCGCCCTTGCCCTTTCGCTCCTCGCGGTCCACATTCGCCTCGGTGACCCGGGCCGACAGGGTGGGGGAACCGAGGATGAAATCGATGCGTATGCCCTCCTTCCGGGGGAAGCGCAGCTGTGTGTAGTCCCAGTAGGTGTAGACGCCTGGTCCCGGGTGGAAGGGCCGCATCACGTCGCTGAAGCCCGCCTCGCCGAAGGCGTCGAAGGCGTCGCGTTCCCGGTCGGACACGTGGGTCTTGCCCTCGAAGAATTCCGGCGACCAGACATCCAGATCGGTCGGCGCGATATTCCAGTCACCCACCAGCGCGATCTGTGCGTCCGGATCCTCCGACAGCCACTTGCTGCCCGCACTGCGCAGGGCGGCAAGCCATTCCAGCTTGTAGGTGTAGTGCGGATCGTCCAGAGCGCGCCCATTGGGCACGTACAGGCTCCACACCCGAACCCCGCCGCACGTCGCGCCGATCGCGCGGGCCTCCACCACCGGCGCGCTGAGCAGCGATTCCGCGGCGTCCTTGTCGAATCCGGGCTGATCCGGGAAGCCGATCTCGACATCCTCGATCCCGACCCGGGAGGCGATGGCCACCCCGTTCCACTGGTTGTAGCCGACGTGCGCGACCTCGTACCCTGCCGCCTCGAAGGCCTCGAACGGGAACTGCTCGTCCTTGCACTTGGTTTCCTGCATGGCCAGCACGTCGATATCGGCGCGGTCCAGCCACGCCAGCACCCGATCCTGCCGGGTACGAATCGAATTCACGTTCCAGGTAGCGATGCGCACGAGTGGTGAACCTTTCAGAACTAGTGTCTTGCGACAGCGACCGGCACGCAATCAGGGCGCGGCGTACCGGTAGCGGTGGTGTTCGACGAACCCCATCTCCTGGTACAGCGCCAGCGCCGCCTCATTCTCGTCCGATACCTGCACGTACGCGTGCGTGGCTCCGTGCGACTGCCCCCAGCGGATCATCTCCGCGCACACCAGCGCCCCCAGCCCGTGCCGCCGATGCTCGTTCGCCACCGCGACGCAGGTCAGCCCCGCCCAGCAGCGGCCGTCCGGGGCCGTGGTGACCGCGACCCGGCCGATCGCCAGCGGCGACTGCAAACCCAGCGTGGCGAAGGCGACCTGACCGTCGCGCACCGCCGTCAGCACCTCCACCACCGGGGTCGACCCGAGTTCGGCGTCCCCGCCGCGATGCCGGTGCATGGACAGCCAGGCCCCGTCCGGATCCGGGGTGAAGCGCACCATCGGCGGTCCGGACGGCAGCGCCATGGTCTCGATATCGACCGCCAGCACCTGGGTTTCGTTCCAGCTGCGCCAGTCCGCGGGCGCGGTGGCCAGCCGATCGGGCAGCTGGAACTGTGCGGGCAGGCCGTGCGCGGTGTACCACTCGCCGATCCGATGCAGGGTCTCGGTGTCCATCAGGGCGGGTCCGTCCGTACCGCCCAGCGGCACCGCGGAATTCGCGCGATTGGTGTACCCGTCCCCGGCGCGCAGCAGCCAGCCGCCGATCCAGGACCGCCGCAGGCCCGGCCAGCCGTCGGCCGCGGCCGCTTCCAGGGCGCGGATCTCGCTGGTCCGAATGGGCCTGGGCCCGAGCGGTTTCCAGGCCACCACCCGATCCCAGGCGATCGACACCACCTGGCCGTCGGCGGTGCGCACGGTCAGCGGATCGGTCTCGGTGAGTTCACCGATCACATCCGTCAGCGGTTGCGGATAGCCCGCGGGCAAGCGGTAGCGAACCACCACCCGCTTACCGATCGGCGGGAGTTCGGAATCGGTCATACCCGATCAGTCGTCGAGATCGTCGTCGTCGTGTCCGAAGGGATCCGGCACGGTGCCCGGCACCCAGCTCAAACCCGGCTTGCCCCAGCCGTTTCGCTTGATGGACTTCTTGGCGGCCCGGGCATTGCGCCCGATCAGCACGTCGACGTAGAGGAAGCCGTCCAGGTGCCCGGTCTCGTGCTGCAGCATGCGGGCGAAGAAGCCGCGGCCCTCGATCTCGACCGGTTCGCCGTGCTCGTCGGTGCCGGTGACCTTCGCCCAGTCGGCGCGGCCGGTGGGGAACTGTTCACCGGGCACCGACAGGCAGCCCTCCTCGTCATCATCGGGATCCGGCATGGACTCCGGGATCTCGGAGGTCTGCAGCACGGGATTCACGACGCAGCCGCGGCGGCGGACCATCTTCGCGCCGTCGCTGTCGTCCGGGCAGTCGTAGACGAAGATGCGCGGCGAGACCTCGTCCTCGTCCTTGATGATGACCTGGTTGGCGGCCAGGCCCACGCCATTGGCGGTGTCCATGGTCTCGTACATGTCCGCGATCAGCTCGGCCAGCTCCTCCGGGGTCTGCGTGACCGGAGTGGTCGCGCGGTGCAGAACCGGGTCGCCGACAATGCGAATCGGGAGAATAGCCATGCTGAGCAGCCTACTGGGCTGCCATTTTGCAGAGATCACCCCCTGGACACCCGCCCGCAGGTTCGAGACCTCAGGGCCGCGAACCCTGCCCCGGAGCGAAGTGGAGGGGCAGAACAAGCACGACACGCCGGAGCGGCGTCGCAGAACACGCCGATCGGTGCGCATCGGGAAGACTCGGCCGCGTGGTTGAATGATCGGCGACGCACAAGCACCATATTCGTCTGGTGACCACTCGGCGAGGGAGCAGTATGGACAGCGCAGCGGCACGCGATATTCCCGCAAGCGAGGACGGCCCTTCCGACGTGGATGGCGCACACGGGCTTTCCCGCCGCGAGCTCGACATTCTCGACTTCGAGCGCAAGTGGTGGAAGTACGCCGGCGCGAAAGAAGAAGCCATCCGTGAGCTCTTCGACCTCTCACCCACCCGCTACTACCAGGTCCTGAACGCGGTCGTCGACAAGCCGGAGGCGCTGGCCGCCGACCCCATGCTGGTCAAGCGCCTGCGCCGGCTGCGCGCCAGCCGTCAGAAGACCAGGGCCGCACGCCGTCTCGGTTTCCAGGTGTGAACCACACCCGGAATGTGAAGCAGCTGCCAACACCGCGTGCGTACGCGCTTGATCCCGCGCGGGCGCCCCATCACCCATTAGGCTCGACGCCGTGAGCAACCCGAATTCGTCGGCCGGCGGCCCGCCGCTGCGGGCCCTGGCGATGGTCCTGATCGCGCTGGCCATCGTGTTCGCCGGGCTGGGCGCGATGTCGCTGTCGAGTTCGGACTCCTCGAGCAGCAGCGCCGACTCGACCTCGCAGTCCAGCGTCGCCGCGACCACCACCGGTGCGGCACAGCAGAATTCGGCCCAGGCCACCACCACCCCACCGGTCGCGCCCACCACCACGGCGGCGCTGCCGACGACCACCACCGCGGCGGCAGGCGTCGACAAGACCCTTCCCGTACGGGTTTACAACAACGGCACCGTGCCGGGCCTGGCCAAGAAAACCGGCGACCAGCTCAGCTCCGACGGGTACAACGTCACCGAGGTGGGCAACTACGCGAACGGCGTCATTCCGAAAACCACCGTGTACTACGGCAGTTCGCCCAAGGAGCAGGCGCTGGCCCAGGCCATCGCCGCGCAACTGGGCTGCTCGGCCGAACCCCGATTCCCCGGGATCTCGGACTCGCCCACCGGTGTCATCGTCATCGTCACCAGTAACTGAATCGCTGTTGACAAGGCACTGAATCGCTATTGGTAAGGCACTGTCAGGTCGCTCGAAAGAAACCGTGCGGCCCCTCCACGGGACAGGCGCACGTCTCTGGCATCATCTTGTCCGGTACGAAGTATGTCCACCCTGCTTTCCCGATAAACTCGGACTCGTAAAGGAGTTCCCCGATGGCCTCGTCCACAACTCGTCGCCCGTCCTGGTGGACTGTTGCTCCGGTGCTCGCGGTCGCAGCCCTCGGCCTCACCGCCTGCTCCAACAGCCAGGAGTCGAGCGACGTCAAGGGGACGACCCCGCCGGTGTTCACCAGCTCGCAGGCCCCCGCCGGCAGCACGCAGGGGACCGAGGGCGGCAATGCTCCGGAGGAATCGTCCAGCGTCACGCTGAAGGACCCGAGCGGCGGCACCGTCGGTACCGCCACCATCGCGAAGGTGGGCAACCACCTCCAGATCACCGTCGAGGCGCACGGGCTGAAGCCCGGCTTCCACGGCCTGCACGTCCACCAGGTCGGCAAGTGCGAGCCCAACTCCACTGCACCGGCGGGCGGCGCGCCCGGCGACTTCCTCTCCGCCGGTGGCCACCTGCAGGTCGGCGACCAGAACACCCATCCGGCCAGCGGCGATCTGACCTCGCTCGAGGTGCTCAAGGACGGCACCGCCAAGCTGACCACCACCACCGACGCCTTCACCCTCGACGAGGTCAAGGGCAAGGCGCTGATCATCCACGCCGGCGCCGACAACTTCGGCAATATTCCCACCCGGTACGCGCCCGCACCTGATGCGGACACCCTCGCGACCGGCGACGCGGGTGCACGGGTCGCCTGCGGCGTCGTCGCCTGAACCCTCTCGAGGTGAGCCATGGCCGGGGCAGGCAGAACGAAGGTCCCCTTCAACTCATCGCCCCGGCCCACGCTCGGCGTGGAATGGGAGGTCGCGCTCGTCGACAAGCACACGCGCGACCTGTCCAACACCGCCGCAGCGGTTTTCGAAGCCTGCGGTGATCTGCGCGCCTGGGACGGCACCCCGCAGATCACCAAGGAACTGCTGAAGAACACCGTCGAACTCGTCTCCGGCAAGCACGACACCGTGAGCGAGGTGGTCGACGAACTGCGCGCAACCCAGGACACCGTGCGCCGCGCCGCCGACCAGGTCGGCGTCGACCTGTTCTGCGCCGGCACCCATCCCTTCGCGCAGTGGTCCACCCAACAGCTCACGCGCAGTGCGCATTACGACGAACTCATCGCGCGCACCCAGTGGTGGGGTCGCCAGATGCTCATCTGGGGCGTGCACGTGCACGTCGGAATCTCCCACCCGGACAAGGTCTTCCCCATCCTCAACGGCCTGCTGCCGTCCTATCCGCACCTGCTGGCACTGTCGGCCTCCTCGCCCATGTGGGCGGGCGTCGACACCGGATACGCCAGTAACCGGGCGCTCATGTTCCAGCAGCTGCCCACCGCCGGACTGCCCTTCCAGTTCGAGAACTGGGACCAGTTCGAGGGTTTCGTGCACGACCAGATGAAAACCGGTGTGATCGAACAACTCGGCGGCATGCACTGGGACATCCGGCCCGCGCCCAAGTGGGGCACCATCGAGGTCCGCGTCTGCGACGGCACCCCCACCAAGGCCGAACTGACCGCCATCGTGGCGCTGATCCACTGCCTGGTGGTGGATCTCGACCGCCGGGTCGAATCCGGCGAGACCATGCCGGCCATCCTGCCGCCCTGGCATGTGCAGGAAAACAAGTGGCGCGCAGCGCGTTACGGGCTCGACGCCATCGTCATCACCGACGCCGACAGCAATGAGCGACTGGTTACCGACGACCTGATGGAACTGCTCAACCGGCTGGAGCCGACCGCCAAGAGCCTCGGCTGCGAGAACGAGCTCGCGATGGTCGCCGACATCCCGAAGAAGGGCGCGTCCTATCAGCGTCAGCGCCGGGTGGCCGCGGCCGCGCAGGGCGATCTGGTCGCGGTCGTCGATTCGCTGGTCCACGAACTCGAGTACTGAGGTCCACGAACTCGCGCATCGCCGAATCGTCTTGCACGGTTGTGATTTCGATTACGACCGGATACGTACGGTGTACGCGTGGCCAGGAGCGATACCGCGCTGACCGGGGCCTGTTCATCTGGGGAGATGGGCGGCGTTCAACTACTCACCGAGCTGGCGTTCATGCGGCGTTTACTATGGCTGGATGCTGCTCGACGATCCGTACTCCCGAATCGGCGGCGAGACACGCCGAACCGGGTTACGGATGTTGTCGCCGCGCGCCGGCCTGACGGCCGCGTTGTCCGTGGGCGCGGCGCTGCTCATCGTCCTGCAGGTCGTGGCCTCGCACCACCACTTCACCGGCCCGCTCGAAAGCATCTGGGCGGACTTCGCGGGTAATGCCAAATCCTTCACCGTGCCGTGGGCCGGGCTCGGGCTCGCGCTCATCGGGCTGAGCTGGCGGCGGCGGTTCCTGGCGGCCGGCGCGGCGCTCGGCATCGACCTTGTGTACCAAGCGATTCGGACGTTGTCCGGTGGACCACTGGCCATGGGCAACGGCCCCGTCCTCGTGCTGCTCGCCCTCATCGGGCTCGCGTGCTGGAAGTGGCAGGGCAAGGACCGCACCAATGCGCTGCATGCCGCCGCGCTCGGCATCCTGCTGGTGCTGTCCAGCAAGGTCGCCGACGTCTGGCTGGGCATCACCGTGCTGGCCGGGCCCCGGGTGCTCGACGAACACATCGTGCTGGTGGACCACGCCCTGGGCGACCCCTCCTGGCTGATGGGGCAGCTGCTGGACTGGCTGGGGCCCATCGCCTCCGCCGTGCTGCACTGGGTCTACATCGAACTGCCCGTCGGCGCGATGATCGTGACCATCTGGCAGCTGCGCAATGTGGTCACGACGGGGGACTGGCCTCGGCACTACCTGGTGCGCACCTTCCTGGTGCTCGGCCTCATCGGCCCCGTCTTCTATGTCGTATTCCCCGTCGTCGGGCCGATGTTCGCGTTCGGCGCGGACGGACACGCCCTCTCCCTGGGTAGCTACTGGCCGAATATCGTGCCGCCGGTGGATCTCTCGCCGGGTTCGATCGCCTTCGATCACTACACCCCGCGCAACTGCATGCCGTCGCTGCACACCGCGTGGGCGCTGTCGATCTTCATCCACTCCCGCCGCGATCCCTTCACGGGTGCGCCCGCGCCGGGCTGGCTGCGCTGGGGCGGGACCTTCTGGCTGGTCGCCACCCTGTCGGCCACCCTGGGCTTCGGCTATCACTACGGCGCGGATCTGGTGGCGGGCGCGGTGCTGTGCCTGACCATCGAATCCGCCCTGCGCGCACCGGAACGCGGCTGGGATCGCACCCGTGTGCAGCTGGTGTCGGCCGGCGCCGCACTCTTCGCCGGGCTGCTGCTGTCCTACCGGTACCTGTCGACCGGCTTCGCCGAACATCCGGTGCCCGCGGGCATCGTCGTGGTCGGCCTGGTGGCCGGTTATGTGACGGCCTTCTACCGCACCTGGTTCGGTGACGCCGTGATCGCGGCCCCCGCGCTGGAATCCGCGGTGCGCGCCTGACCGTCCGCCGGTCACCGCGCGGTCAGCCGGAGGCGGCCGCGCCGTTCGGAGATTCGGGCGCGGTGTCGGTCGTCGCCGGGATCCGCGGGCGACTGCGCCGCAGCAGGTAGATCCCGGCCAGACAGCCTCCGGCCACCAGCGCCGACGTCCAGCCCAGGGCCGCGGTGCTGTCGGAGCTCACCGCGCACATCGACGCGTTGCCGGCGGATTGTGTGGCGTAGTGGCCGCGCGACACGTAATCGCGCATGCCCAGCACCGCCGACGGGACGAACAGCACCAGGGTGCCCAGCACCCGGCTCGGCACATAGTGCGGCCGCGTGGACAGCAGGGCGAAACCGATGAGCCAGGACACGGCCGCCGCACTGCCCACGATCAGCCAGGCCCGGGTCGAATCGGCCGTGAATGCCGTGAACACCCCGAGCGCCGTGCCCGCGGCCAGGGAGACCGTGACACCCCCGCCCCGGCTGCCCACCCACATGCCGATGGCCGTCACCGCCGCTAGCACCGGGATCGACCAGGCCGGCATCTCGGCTGCCACGGTCGCCGCACCCACCGCGCCCAGGCCCACCGCCAGCAGCACGATTTCGCCGTCCCGGCCCGGCAACAGCATGGCCGCGACAATGGCGGTCCCGACCGCGGTCGCCACCGCGAGGCTGATGCCCGCATGACTGTCGCCGTGCCGGGCCAGCCATTCCGCACTGGCCACCGTCACCAGTACCAGCACCACGCCCGCCAGGATCGGGGCCAGCGGCAGCTCCGCCGAGACCCGTTCCTCCACCTCGCGTTTCCGATGGGTCAGGAACCCGAACCCCACCAGGACCAGCGCCAGCACGAGCATCCAGAGGGGCAGCACATCACCGGCGTGCCAGTGGTCGCTCGCTGTCGCGTCGATGCCGCCGCTGATCCGCGTCACCGGATTCACCGAACCCAGCAGCAGGCTGATCAGAACGCCCAGGGTCCAGCCGAAGGCGGGCAGCCGACGGTGCAGCACCGCCGCCCCCAGCGCGCCCAGGATCAGGCCACCGGCCAGGGAATCGATGAAGTTCATGGTGGGCAGCGACGAATTCGGGTCGCCGCCATGTCCGAACACGTGATTGGCCAGTAGTACCAGCAGCCCGCCCAGTGCGGTCGCCCACGCCGCGACGGGGCTGCCCAGCGTGGTGATGAGCACCGCCGTGATCATGGCGATGAGCGCGCCCGCCGACACGGCGCGGGGCAGGGTGTAGGCCAGCAGGTCCCGCTGCAGGGCCGATGTCTCGGAGGTCCAGCCGAAGTCGATGGGCAGGGCCAGCGCCAGGCCGGCAACCGTTGCTGCGACCAGCGCCGTGATCGTCTCGGCGGCGACCTGATGCGACCTCACCAGCGCAAAATTACCGGTGATAGGCGGACCGATTGGTACGACTCGCCTACTTTGTACAGATTCGGCGCGCTACCGGCGCGCATGGCGAACGCGCCGCGAAACCAGCGACACAGCAGACTAATCGGTCTCATATGCCCTGGTGGGGGGCATTCAGACGTAGCCGGACACGTCGCCGGGTGGAGTCGACGATTCGCGCTGGGCGGCATACAGCCGCAGGGCCTCCACCTGGGCCGGATCCAGCGAGGGCCGCACCGCCTTGCGCGCGGCTCCCACATCCGCGGCCGTCACCTCTGCGGCCTGGACATCGCGGCGCATGGCCGCGAGCGCGGCCTCGCGCAGCAGCGCCGAGCAATCCGCCGCCGAGTAGCCCTCCAGCTCACGCGCCAGCCGCCGCAGATTGACGTCCTTGGCCAGCGGCACGGATTTGGCGGCGGTGCCCAGGATTTCCGCGCGGGCCTCGGCATCCGGCGGCGGCACGAACACCAGGCGCTCCAGGCGCCCGGGACGGGTGAGGGCCGGATCGATGAGTTCGGGCCGGTTGGTCGCGCCGATCACGACCACATCCCGTAGCGGCTCGACACCGTCCAGTTCGGTCAGGAGCGCGGCGACAATGCGATCCGAGACGCCCGAATCGCTGGACTGCCCGCGCCGGGGCGCCAGCGCGTCCACCTCGTCCAGGAAGATCAGCGACGGCGCGGAATCCCGTGCGCGCTGGAACAACTCGCGCACCGCCCGCTCCGAGGAGCCGACCCACTTGTCCATCAGCTCCGCGCCCTTCACGGCGTGCACACTCAACTGCCCCGATCCCGCCAGCGCCCGTACCAGGAAGGTCTTGCCGCACCCCGGCGGCCCGTACAGCAGCACCCCGCGCGGTGGCTCGATACCCAGCCGCTGGAACGAATCCGGATGCTTCAGCGGCCACAGCACGGCCTCGGTGAGGGCCTGCTTGGTCTCCGCCATGTCGCCGACGTCGGCGAGGCTCAGACTGCCGATGGCCAGTTCCTCGGACCCGGAACGCGACAGCGGGCGGATCACCTCCAGCGCTCCGGCCAGATCCTCCTGCAGCAGCATCGGATCCGACTGCTCGCGACTGGCCCGCGCGGCCGCCCGCAGGGCTGCCTCCCGCACCAGCGCCGTCAGGTCCGCCGCGACGAAACCCGGTGTCCGCGAGGAAATCTCATCGAGCTTCAGTCCATCGGCAGGGACATTGCGCAGCAGCTGCTCCAGCAGCGCCGCGCGGACCCCCGACGTCGGCAGCGGCAGCGATACCTCCCGATCGCACAGCTCCGGAGCACGCAGCCGCGGGTCGATGCCCGCCGCATTCGACGTCGTGGCCAGCACCGCGACCGCCTCCTGTGCCACGGCTGCGCGCAACTGGTCGAGAATCAGCGTGGCCACCGGTTCGGCCGGTGTCGGCAGCAGCGCGTCGATATCGGTGATCAGCAGCACTCCGCCTGCACCGGAACAGATTTCGGCCACCTTCTCGGACACATCGCGCAGCCTGGGCCCGATGTCGGTCGCGCCGACCGCCGGGCCGTCCAGCTCCACCAGCCGCCGCGATCCCGTCACGGCCCGCGCGAGTGTCGCCTTACCGACGCCCGCCGGACCGGTGATCAGGACCCCCAGATGCGAGGACGCTCCGAGTTTCTTCAGCAGGTCCGGCTCGTCCAGCGCCAGGCTCAGCCACTCCCGCAGCTTCGCGGCCTGAGTCTGGACCCCGGCCAGATCGGCCACCGCCACCACCGACGGCGGTGACGCTGGAGCGCTGACCCGCAGTTCGGTGCGGGTATCCGTGTCGTCCAGGGGAGCCGTGGGCAGGTCCGTCTCGGCGACGCCGAAACCCCAACCCACCGCGCTGTTGGTACTGATGACCACCGGGCCGGGCTGCGGATCGACCGCCGTCACTCGCAGCAACTCCGAGGTCCAGGCGATATTGAGGGCTCTCGAAAGCTGCTGGGCCACACCGGATCGGCCGGCCCCGGGCTTCAGATCCATCGGGCGCAGCGAGACGGCGTCCTGGATGGACACCACCTTGCCCTGCAGGGCGTGCCGCAGTGTCGTCTCGTCGATGGCGCGCATGACGTCCGGTGAGCCCGTGACCGAGATCCGGGTGGCCCGGCGCGGAATCACCTTCGCGATGGTCAGTTTCGAGCCCGCCGAGATGTGCGCGTTCGACATCGTCACCTCGTCGAGCAGCGCCTCGCCGCGCCCGACGGGTTTGCCTTTCGCCGGTGTCGCCACCAACGCGGAGGTCTGCCTGCCGCCGGCGATCGAGATCACGTCCCACGGATTCACGCCCAGCAGCGCCAGCGAGTCCGGATGCAACCGGACCACCCCCCGCCGATCGTCGGCGGGGGAGGTGTTCAGGCGAGCGGTGAACTGGAAACCCGGCTGTGAGTCGGTCACGCCGTCAATTCTGCCCGGGCCGACCGGCCGCCGACGGCAGCGTCGGCGAATTGCGGCCGGGCGTTGGTTTCAGCGCCCGGGGCGATTCGCCACCCGGTCGCGCTGACCCGGGCGGCGCAGGCGCAGCCGTGCCGTGGACACCGACACCCGCGGCACCCGCCCGGCCAGCGGGCGCTGGCGGCGCTGTGCCTTGCGCTGGGCGCGGCGCTCGGCGGGCTTGTGGTTCCAGGTCTCGGGCCGGGCCGCGACCCAGCGCGCGGAGTGCACCGCGAACGGGATGTGGCCGAGGTACAGCACGACCAGCGCCATCATCAGGATGAGCGGGTAGGTGACCAGCAGCGCGGCGGCCAGCGCGACCAGCACCAGCAGGATGGGCGCGGTGCGCGGGGCCACCGACACCGACTTGACGGCCAGGGTGGGCAGCGTGCTCACGCACAGCAGGGCGGTCAGCACCGTCCACACCGCCACCACCGGGAAGCTCACCCACCAGCCGTCGCCGAACTGCTCGGACAGCGCGATGGGCGTCAGCACGATGAGCGCGCCCGCGGGGGCGGGCACGCCGGTGAAGTACTCACGCTGCCAATCCGGGCGGTTGTCGTCGTCCATCAGCGTGTTGAAGCGGGCCAGCCGCAACACCATGCAGACCGCGAACATCAGCGCCAGGATCCAGCCGATGCTGTCGGCGTGCAGGAAGGTCACGTACAGCACCAGGGCGGGCGTGACGCCGAACGCAATGGCGTCCGACAGCGAATCCAGCTCCGCGCCCATCTTGGTGGTGGCGTCCAGCATGCGGGCGATGCGCCCGTCCAGCATGTCGAAGACCGCGGCGGCGCCGACCAGCGCCAGCGCGATCCCCAGCTTGCCCTCCATGCCGAACTTCACCGCGGACAGGCCCGAGCACAGTCCCAGGATGGTCACCATGCTCGGCAGCAGTCGGATGGTGCGGTTACGGCGACGCCCGTTCGATTCGGGCGCGAGTTGTTCCATCATGAATCCAGTTCGGCCAGCACCGTTTCCGCACCGATGGTGCGCTGTCCCGGGGTGACCAGCAGCCTGGTCCCGGCCGGGAAGTAGGTGTCCACGCGCGAACCGAACCGGATCAGGCCGTAGGTGTCACCGATGTTCAGCTTGTCGCCGGCCTCGGCCTCGCAGATGATGCGGCGCGCCAGCAGCCCGGCGATCTGCACCACCACCACGCGCTGCCCGGAGGCGGTCTCGATGACCATGCTGTTGCGCTCGTTGCGGTCGCTGGCCTCCGGCAGGTCGGCGGAGAGGAACTTGCCCTTCTGGTAGGCGACCTGTTCCACCAGGCCGCTCACCGGCACCCGCTGCACGTGCACGTCCAGCACCGACAGGAAGATGCTCACCCGCGGCAGCGGCGCGTCGCCCAGGCCGAGTTCGGCCGGCGGCACCGCGGTGTCCACCAGGGCGACCTCGCCGTCGGCGGGGGCCACCACGACGTCGGGGCGGTTCGGCGGCACCCGGTGCGGGTGCCGGAAGAAGGTGGCGCAGGCCGCGGCCGCCAGCAAACCGGTGCGGCGCAGCCACTTTCGCCGATAGCCGAGGGTGGCCACCGCCAGCGGTGCGGCCACGAACGGCAGACCTGCCGGATGCAGCGGCGGAACGGCTTTGCGGACCAGGTCGGCGACGTGACCGAGGCCGGTCTGTTCCGGAGTGCCGGGCGGGGTGGGTCGGCGGGCCACAGGCTCCTCTTTCATGCGCGGGTAGATGCGGTCAGGGACCGCGATCACACGATACGTGAAGTGGGTTCGACGCTCGCGTTCTCGGTGACCGAACACCCGCGGCCGGGCCTCTCGGACCGGGGGCGCGCCACCCGGCAATGACCCCTCGATTGTGATCGGAAGCACTGGCATGAGAGGCTATCGCGACTAAGATGAGGGAGCCTCATGTCTGCGGCATTGTGGGTCCGCGGGGGGTGAGGAACCCGGTGAAGGTCACGTTCGACGCGCGGTACGCAGTACATAGGAGAGAACCAATGTCTGCTCGAATTGCCTCGATCAACGGGGCAGAGCACACGGCCATGCTCGGGCTCGGCGTGTACCGGCCGGAGCGAATCGTCACCAATGACGAGGTGGCGGGGCCGATAGATTCCAGTGACGAGTGGATCCGGACACGTTCCGGCATCCGCAATCGACGCTTCGCCTCCCCCGAGGAGACGATCGTCAGCATGAGCGCCGCGGCTGCCCGCGACGCCATCGAAGCAGCGGAGATCGACGCGAATCAGATCGATTGCGTCATCGTCGCAACGTCCACCTGGCTACTGCTCACGCCCGCCGCGGGCCCGCAGATCGCCACTGCACTGGGTCTGAACAATGTGGCCGCCTTCGATGTCTCGGCCGGTTGCGCCGGCTTCTGCCACGCGGTCGCCATGGCATCGGATCTGGTTAAGGGCGGCACCGCCCGGCACGTGCTGGTCATCGGCGTGGAAAAACTGACCGACACGGTCAACCCGAAGGATCGTGGCACCGCCTTCCTCTTCGCCGACGGCGCCGGCGCCGTGGTGATCGGCCCCTCCAGTGAACCGGGCATCGGCCCGACCGTCTGGGGATCGGACGGCACCCAGCACCACGCCATCCGCCAGGACAAGGACTGGCTTCAGTTCTTCGACGAGATCGACGAGAAGGGCCTCGACGCTGTCCGGCCCTACCTCGCCATGGAGGGAACGACCGTCTTCCGCTGGGCCGCACACTCTTTGGAGCGGGTGTGCCGCGAGGCCATCGAGCGGGCGGGCCTGACCACGGACGATCTGGACGCGATGGTCCCGCATCAGGCCAACGGTCGCATCATCGAGATCATGGCGCGGGTACTGAAGCTCCCCGAGCGGTGCGCCCTGGCCAATGACATCGAGGAGACCGGCAATACCTCGGCGGCTTCGATCCCGCTGGCCATGGAGGCCATGATGCGCGCGGGCGACGCCAAACCCGGCGGCACCGCACTGCTCATCGCCTTCGGTGCGGGGTTGTCGTGGGCGGCGCAGGTGGTCCAGCTGCCGAACTGGAAGTGAGCGCCTCCGCGCGACGCCACCCGGCGGCGCGCGGAGGACGAGCTATCCCATGTCCCAGGCGACGGTCACGGTGAATGTGACCGTCTGCTGGCCTGGTTCGAGGTTGATGTTGGGTGCGGCGCCCGGGGCGGTGTCCCGGTACATCGGCGTCGGCGTTGCGCCGCTGCCGTTTTCGCTGATGGTCTTGACCGTCTTCAGCTTCAGCCCGGACAGGCCCGCGTACTGTTCGGCGCGGCTCTTGGCGTCGTCGAACGCCCGCGCGCGGGCATCGGACAGCAGCTTGGTGTTGTCCTCCAGCCCGAAGGCAACCGAGTTGATGCGGGTGTCGTTGCCGCCCGCCTGCACCGCCGCCGACAGGATGCCCGAGGCCTTCGGCAGGTCCCGCACGGCCACATGCATGGTGTTGGTGGCGCGATAGCCGCTGATGCTGTGGCCGTCGGTGCCGTAGGTGGGCTGCACGGACAGGTCGCTGGTCTTGATGTCCTCGCGCTTGGCCCCGGCCGTGACCATGGCGTCGGTGATCGCCTTGGCCTTGTCGTTGGCCTGGTTCACGGCCGCGGACACGTCGGCCGCGCTCACCTCGGTACCCAGATCGGCATTGAGCACATCCGGTGTGCCCTGGACCTTTCCGGTACCGGTGACGGTGACCGTGCGGTCGCCCGAGGAGTCGGAGCTGCCGCAGCCGGTGAGCACGAGCGCGACACCGGCCGTGGCGGCACAGAGCGCTGTCAGTCGTCGCATAGGCCGAACCTACGCTCAGCGCTCCACGGTTTGCTTGATCTTCCCCAGGGTTACCTGCATGCCGTCCTCGAGCGCGCCCTCGAAGGGCTGCTCACCGCCGAAGACATTGTCGATGGTGAACTGCAGCCACCGGGGCAGCTTGCCGCTGGGGACGTCGCGCCGCTGGACCAGCTTGGTACCGCCGTCCGCGGTGGGCTCGAGCGTGTAGCTCCAGATGGTCCGGTTCTCGTTCATGCGGAAGGCGATCGCGCGATTCGGCTCGAATCGAACCACCCGGGAGGTGGTCGGGTAGACGTAGCCCTTGGCCTTGTTGAGGTTCACCGTCCAGGTGCCGGTGTGCACCTCGCGGCCCAGCGGCTGCATGCGCAGGGTCTGCGGGCTGAACTCGGGAATGCGCTTGAGGTCGGCGACAACACTCCAGACCTGCTCGGGTGCTGCCGCGATATCGATGCTGGCTTCGAGAGTTTTGGGCAACGTTGCCTCCGGGGACGTAACGATCGGTACCACGCATCGTAGTTCGGGTGGCGTGGATCACCTCGGATCCGTGGTGCGGATCACCACACCCACCTGCACGTATGGCGTGTGCCGCCGGTTCATACCGCGGTTGAAAATCAACTAGATCACATTCTGGGGGTGTTGATGTCCGAAATGTAATGCTCGGCGCACAATGTGGATAGACGAAGCAACAGACACTGCCACCGGCTTTCCGATTGGAAACGTGAGGTGATCGGCCGTGAACCTGCGTTCGCTCCTGCATCTCGAGACCAAGACGGTCCCGCTCCTCCCCGCTGAAGAGTCCGGTATCGATGCTGAGGCCCTGACGCTCGACAAACCTACGAAACGCTTCCGCCGCAAGGCCAATGGCGACCTCGAAGAGCGACTCGAGCGATTGCTCACCCCTACCGAGATGGATTTCATTGAGCATCACCGGATTTGAATCGGTGTGCCCGGGACGTTCGAGCAAGGTCGCAGGTCTGTTCCGCCTGACGCGAACATGGCACGGTCTGGCCTTCGCGGTCTTGCCTCGTCAGCCCATACTCGATAGGTGACTTCACCAGCTGCCGCGAAGCCGGCCATCCTCAGCGTCGACGACGATCCCGGCGTCTCGCGCGCGGTCGTGCGGGACCTGCGCCGCCGGTACGGGGCGGACTACCGGATTCTGCGGGCGGAGTCCGGCGCCGACGCTCTCGATGCCCTTCGTGAGATGAAACTGCGCGGCCAGCCGGTCGCGGTCATGATCGCCGACTACCGGATGCCCGGGATGAACGGCGTCGAATTCCTCGAGCAGGCCATGGACCTGCACCCGTACGCGCGCCGCGTGCTGTTGACCGCCTACGCGGACACCGATGCCGCCATCGAGGCCATCAATGTGGTCGACCTGGACCACTACCTGCTCAAGCCGTGGGATCCGCCGGAGGAGAAGCTCTACCCGGTCGTCGACGCCCTGCTGGAGGCCTGGCGCGGGGACGAGCACAAGCCCGTGACCGAGACCAAGGTGGTGGGCCACCGCTGGTCGGCCCGCTGCTCGGAGATACGGGAGTTCCTGGCGCGCAACCAGTTGCCGTATCGCTGGTACCAGGTGGACGAGCCGGAGGGGGCGCGGCTGCTGACCGCCGCCAATGCCACCGAGGACCAGTGTCCGGTCATCATCAATTCCGGCGGCGATGTGCTGATCATGCCCACCGACGCGCAATTGGCCGAGGGCGTGGGCCTGAACACCGACGCCTCCAGCGACTTCTACGACCTGATCGTGGTCGGCGGCGGCCCGGCCGGTCTCGGCGCGGCGGTCTACGGCGCGTCGGAGGGTCTGCGCACCGTGCTGGTGGAACGCACCGCCACCGGCGGCCAGGCCGGACAGAGCTCCCGCATCGAGAACTACCTGGGCTTCCCCGACGGCCTCTCCGGCGCGCAGCTGGCCGACCGGGCCCGCCGGCAGGCCGTGAAATTCGGGGCTGAGCTGATCACCGCGCGGGAGGTGGTGGCCCTCGAGGCCTGCGGTTCCGCGCGCGTGGTCCGGTTCGCCGACGGCGGCAGCGTCGCGGCGCACTCGGTGCTCATCGCCACCGGCGTCAACTACCGCCACCACCCGGCGCCCGGCGTGGACGAATACACCGGCCGCGGCGTCTACTACGGCTCGGCCATGACCGAGGCCAGTGACTGCGCCGACAAGGACGTCTACATCGTCGGCGGCGCGAACTCGGCGGGCCAGGCGGCGGTGTTCCTGTCCCGGCGGGCCCGGGCCGTGCACATTCTGGTGCGCGGGGCGTCGCTGGAAGCGTCCATGTCGCACTACCTGATTCAGCAGATCGCGCAGATCCCGAACATCAAGGTGCACACCCGCACCGAGGTGGTGTCCGCCGACGGCGACGACCACCTGGAATGGATCGTGCTGCGCAACAACGAGACCGGCACGGAAGAAAAGGTGGACGCCGAGCGTTTGTTCCTGTTCATCGGTGCGGCGCCGGAAACCGACTGGCTCGAAGGCACCGTCAAGCGCGACGACGGGGGCTATGTGCTGGCCGGACCGGACCTCATGGTCGACGGCGAACGCCCCGCGGGCTGGGAACTACCGCGTCCCCCACAGCATCTGGAGACCAGCGTGCCCGGCGTGTTCGTGGCCGGCGACGTCCGGTCGGAATCGGCGAAGCGGGTGGCCTCCGCGGTCGGCGAGGGCGCCATGGCCGTCATGCTGGTGCACCGCTGGCTCGCGAAACAGTAGGAGTAGGTGAATGGGCAACACCCGATTGATCTGCGACCCGAACGAACTGCGGCAGCTGTTCCTGTTCGAGAAGCTCGACGACGAGCAGCTGGCCTGGCTGTGCAAGGACGGCCGGGTCGAAATGTTCGAGCCCGGACTGGTTTTCCGCGAGGGCGACCCGGCCACCTGCTTCTACGTCCTGATGGACGGCGAGGTGCGGCTGACCAAGATGTCGGGCGGCGAGGAGATCGAACTCGTCCGCACCGAGCACGTCGGCTCCTACTCGGGCGCCTGGACGGCCTACATGGGCGACAAGGTCGAGCAGACCTACACCGCGTCGTTCTACGTGACCCGGCCGTCGAAGTTCTTCGTGCTGGACGCCGGCACCTTCGCGAAGATGATGCAGGAATGGTTCCCGATGGCGCTGCACCTGCTGGAGGGCGTCTTCTTCGGCAACCGCAATGCCAATGAGCGCATCGGCCAGCGGGAACGGCTGCTGGCCCTGGGATCCCTCTCGGCGGGCCTCACTCACGAGCTGAACAATCCGGCCGCCGCCGCGGTGCGCGCCACCTCCTCGCTGCGCGAGCGGGTCGCGGGCATGCGGCACAAGCTGAAGATGATGGCGCACGGCAAGTTCAACTCCGAGACCATGGAGGCGCTGGCCCAGCTGCAGGAGGAGGCGGCCGCCCAGGTCGCCAAGGCCCCGACGCTGACGCCGCTGGAGGCCGCCGATCGCGAGGACGAGCTGGGCGACTGGCTCGAGGACCACGGCGTCGCCAATGGCTGGGACATCGCGCCGAACTTCGTGCAGGCCGGGTTCGACATCGACTGGATGGAGAAGGTGCACGGCACCCTGTCCGGTTGTGGCGGAGATGTTTTCGAGGCGGCCATGCGCTGGCTCAACTACACGGTCGAGACCGAGCTGCTGATGAACGAGATCACCGACTCGACCAACCGCATCTCCTCGCTGGTGAACGCGGCCAAGCAGTACTCGCAGATGGACCGGGCCCCGTTCCAGGTGGTGGACCTGCACGAACTGCTGGACAGCACGCTGGTCATGCTGGCCCGCAAGATCGGCGACGACATCACGGTGGTCAAGGAATACGATCCGGCGCTGCCGCCGGTGCCGTGCTTCGCCGCCGAGCTCAACCAGGTGTGGACCAATCTGATCGACAACGCGGTCTCCGCCATGTCCGGGCGTGGCACGCTCACCGTCCGCACCTATCGTGAGAATGACTGCGCCGCAGTGGAAATCGGCGACACGGGGCCCGGCATCCCGGAGGAGATCCGCACCCGCATCTTCGAACCGTTCTTCACCACCAAACCGGTCGGCGAGGGCACCGGGCTCGGGCTGGACATCTCGTTCCGAATCGTGGTGAACAAGCATCACGGCGACATCCGGGTCGAATCCGAGCCCGGGAATACGCGTTTCATCGTCCGATTGCCGCTCGAGGGCGCCGCTCCCGACGCAGCGCAGTCCACTCTCGAAGCAGCGCAGTAAACGACGGAAGGCAACTGATGACCGAACAGATCGAAGGCATCGACCCCAGCATCGCGCCCAGCGGATCCGGTTGCGTCGAATGCGATGCCGCCGGCGGCTGGTGGGTGCACCTGCGCCGGTGCGCGCAGTGCGGGCACATCGGCTGCTGCGACATGTCGCCGAACCAGCACGGCACCAAGCACTTCGAGAGCACCGGGCACCCCTTCATCCAGAGCTTCGAGCCGGGTGAGGACTGGTACTACAACTTCGAGAACAAGGAGATGTACGACGGCGGCCCGGAACTCGCTCCGCCGCACGCGCATCCGCTGGACCAGCCGGTGCCCGGTCCGCGCGGCCGGGTGCCCGCGGACTGGCAGCAGCATCTGCACTGACGAAACCCGCGGGTCGGAACTTTTTCTACCGGGAGTTGCCGGGGCCGGGTACGCTGCTGCGAGCGCCGGGCCGGTCCGGTGCCGGCACTCTCGGGAAAGTTCGGAAAGCAGGGTATGAAGCGTCTTTCGATCGTCGCCCTCGCCGCCGGTGCGATGGCGTTGACCCTCGCCGGCTGTGGTTCGGACAAATCCAGTGATGCGAACGGCCTGAAGCAGGCCGGGACCACCACTGCGGCCAGAATCACCAGCGCGGGCGCTTCCACCACCACCGCCGCGGCCCCGGTGCAACCGCCCGCGGAGGCGCCCACCAGCGCCACCGCGGCCAAGAAGACGGCCGCGCCCGCCGGCGCCCAGACCACCTGCGGTGACTTCCGCGACCTCACCGAGGATGCCGAGAAGCAGGTGATCGACCAGGTCCTGGCCGCGAATCCGGGGTCGTTCCTGGACGGCAGCCCGAACGTGGCGCTGGGTACCGCCAAGCTGGCGTGCCTGGCCTCGACGTATGCGAATACGCCGGTCGCGGTGGCGATCCGGGTGGCGCCCAAGTAGTTTCACGCCGATTCTCGGTCGGGCGGCCGGTTACCTCATCGGGCGCGGACCGCACCGGTGGCGGGTGGTCACCGTCGTGGCCCGCGGTGGCAGGCGTATCGTCCTCAAACGATTGCGTGCGACGAGAACTGGGGCACTGATGGACGCGAACGGGCTGGCCGAATTCGAACGGCATCGGCCGCGCCTGTTCGCGCTCGCCTACCGGATGCTCGGCTCCGCCGCCGAGGCCGAGGACGCCGTGCAGGAGACCTACCTGCGCTGGGACGGCACCGATCGCGCCGGAATCCGCTCCGCCGAGGCCTGGTTGACCACCATCCTGGTGAATCTCTGCCGCACCTGGCTGGATTCGGCTCGCGCCCGCCGCGAGACCTATGTCGGCCCCTGGCTGCCCGAACCGGTCCCGACCGGGCACGGCGAACTCGGTCCGCTGGAATCGGCGGAACAGCGGGAGCTGGTGTCGATCGCCTTCCTGACGCTGGCGGAACGGCTCAGCCCCACCGAGCGCGCCGTCTTCGTCCTGCGCGAGGCCTTCGGCTACGCGCATCGCGAGATCGCCGACATGCTCGAACTCACCGAGGCCAATTCACAGCAGGTGTACCGCCGCGCCTCCCACCGGGTGCACGAGGAGCGCCCGCGCTTCGAACCCGCTCCGGCGCACGCGCGCGAACTGGTCGAAAAGTTCCTCAGCGCAGCGAAATCCGGTGATCTGGCCGCGCTCGAGGCCATGTTCACCGCCGATATCGTGGCCGTCGCCGATGGCGGCGCGAAGGTCCATGCGGCCAAGCGGCCGATCGTCGGCGCCGCGAACGTGGCCCGCTACCTGGTGGGTCTGTTCACCAGGATGCCGGGCCCGACCTTCGCGGTCGAGGAGGTCAATGCCGCGCCGGCGTTCGTGGCCCGGCTGGCGGGGACCGTGATCGGCACCGTGTCCGCCGACTTCGACGGCCCTGCGATCGCCTCGCTCCAGCTCGTGGTGAACCCGGACAAGCTGGCCTATCTCGCGCGTGCCGAGCGACGGCTCACAGAAACCGCTGGATAACCGCTATTTCCGCACCGCGAATTCGCGGGTGACGCAGGACACACCCGGAATCTGTCAGGGATCACGGGACTGTCCGGTCTAGAGGGTGTCGGCCACCGAGCGGGGGCCGGGTAAGGAGCACTCTCATGACCGGGCAGCATCGAATCGTCGTACTGGGCGCGGGTTATGCGGGGCTGGCAGCGGCACAGCAGGCCGTGCAGGCGAAGGGCGCGCGGGTCACCGTGATCGACCTGCACACCGAATTCGTCGACCGGGTGCGGCTGCACCAGGTCGCCGCCGGTCAGGACGTGCCGCGGTGGGAACTGCGGAAGACTCTGGAGGCCAAGGGAATCGAGTTCGTCGCCGGCCGCGCGGAACGTATCGACACCGCGGCCCGTCGCGTCGAACTGGCTTCCGGCGGAGTCGTCGAATACGACTCGCTGATCTACGCTCTCGGCAGCCGTGCCGACCTCGGAATGGTGCCCGGCGCCACCGAATTCGCCCACACCGTGGCGACTTCCGAGGATGTGCGCCGGATCCCCGCGCCGCTCACCGGCCGGGTCGCCGTGGTGGGTGGCGGCCCCACGGGCATCGAGACCGCCACCGAACTCGCCGAATCCCGGCCCGACCTCGAGGTCCTGCTGGTGAGCGCCGACGAACCGGGAAGCTGGCTGATCCCCAAGGCGGCCGCGCACATTCGCGCCGTCCTGGACCGCCTCGGCGTCCGCGTGCACGTCGCCAAGGTGGCGGCGGTGACCGCGGCCGGACTCGAGCTGGTCGACGGCGAGCACATCGCCGCCGAAACCGTGCTCTGGACAACGGGTTTCACCGTGCCGGAGGTGGCGGCCCGCTCCGGCCTGCCGGTGGACGCGCGCGACCGCGTCCTGGTCGACGAGCGGTTGCAGGTGCGGGGCATCCCGGATGTGTACGCGGTCGGTGACGCGGCGGTCATGCTCGGGCACAACGGCCGCGAGGCGCGGATGTCCTGCCAGGCCGCGCAGCCGGCGGGCAAGTACATCGGTGCGGCGGTGGCCGCCCGGGTGCACGGGAAGACGCCGGCGCCCTATCGGGTCCGCTTCGTGCTGACCTGCATCAGCCTCGGTCGTCGCGACGGTGTCGTCCAGTTCATGCACGCCGACGACTCGAATGGCCGCACGGTGCTGACCGGTCGCAAGGCGGCATGGATCAAGGAGCAGATCGTGCGGGCCGTGGGCCGGGCGGCGAAGCTCTGAGCCCACGCCCGGACTTCGTCAACCATAGGTTGACCATTGCGGCGTGGTCAACCTAGAGTTGACGCATGACGAACTCCATCCGCCTCGACGATCTGATCGACGGCATCAAGAAGGCCCGTCCCGACGACGTCCTCGAGCAGCTCTCCGACGCCGTGGTCCTCGGCAACCACATCGGCGAGGTGGCCGACCATCTGATCGGCCACTTCGTCGACCAGGCCCGCCGCTCCGGCGCGTCCTGGACCGATATCGGCCAGAGCATGGGCGTGACCAAGCAGGCCGCTCAGAAGCGCTTCGTTCCCAAGGCTCCCGCCGACCCGGGCCAGGCCGCCGCCCTCGACCCCAATGCCGGGTTCGCCCGTTTCACGCAGCGCGCCCGCCACGTGGTGATGGCCGCCCAGGAGGAGGCCCGGGCCGTCGGCAATCTCGAAACCCGTCCCGAACACCTCATCCTGGGCCTGCTCGCCGAGCCGGAATCCCTCGCGGTGAAGGTCATCGAGGCCAAGGGCGTCTCGGCCGACGCCGTCCGCCGGGTGGCCACGGCCGCCCTCCCCGCCGCCACCGGCGAACCGGTGCCCGCGCTCATCCCGTTCGACGCGCAGGCCCGCAAGGCGCTGGAGCTGACCTTCCGCGAGGCCTTGCGGCTGGGTCACAACTACATCGGCACCGAGCACCTGCTGCTCGCCCTGCTGGACCAGGAGAACGGCGCCGGCATCCTGTCCGGCCTGGGTCTGGACAAGGACTCGGTGCAGGCCGATATCGCGGGCCTGCTGAGCTCGCTGCCGGTGCCCGGCGTCACGGGTCCCGCGCCCGACACGCAGTAGTCGGCGTGTCACTGCACCATGCTGCCGACCTGGTGATGTAGGGCTCGCGATGATCCCCGCGTCACCGGGTCCTCTGGTGTGCATGATGCGGCAGATACGATTGTGGAATGCCGGGCGACGAGGGTTCCGACCTAGTTGCGGGGGAAAAGCGCGCCGATCTGCTGCGCGCGCTCAGTTATGTCTCCACCGAGGACACGCCGGACGGCGGCTACATCGTGAACGGAGACCTCCCACCCGAGGTCGCACCGCCGTTCATCCGGGCCATCATGCGAATCGAAGCCGAACTCCTCCTCCAAGATGCCGAGCTCGTCACCGTCGAGCACGGCGAGCCGCGGACTCCGGAGGAACGTCGTACCGACGCCCTGATCGCCCTGCTGCTGCGCGTAGACGACCGCTCCCACTTCTCGTAGTCCTCATGGGATCCGGGCCGCCGAGAGGACTCGTGCGGCCATCTCCCCAACCTTGCACTCGTCTGGGGCGAGTGCTAAAAAGGGATTTGGCACTCCGCACCTGCGAGTGCTAGGTCGGAAACGGTGAGACCGGGCTGTATTTGACCAAATGAGCCGGGTCGTCCGTCGCGGGCACCGAACCTGACCAGATCATGCCAATCCCCTGATCTGGAGGATCTCAACGCAATGGCCAAGACAATTGCGTACGACGAAGAGGCTCGCCGCGGACTCGAGCGCGGCCTGAACAGCCTCGCCGACGCTGTCAAGGTGACCCTGGGCCCCAAGGGCCGCAACGTGGTGCTGGAGAAGAAGTGGGGCGCCCCCACCATCACCAACGACGGTGTCTCCATCGCCAAGGAAATCGAGCTCGAGGACCCGTACGAGAAGATCGGCGCGGAGCTCGTCAAGGAAGTTGCGAAGAAGACCGACGACGTCGCGGGTGACGGCACCACCACCGCCACCGTGCTGGCCCAGGCGCTGGTCCGTGAGGGCCTGCGCAACGTGGCCGCCGGCGCCAACCCGCTCGGCCTGAAGCGCGGCATCGAGAAGGCCGTCGAGGCCGTCACCGCCAAGCTGCTCGACACCGCCAAGGAGGTCGAGACCAAGGAGCAGATCGCTGCCACCGCCGGTATCTCGGCGGGCGACTCGTCCATCGGTGAGCTGATCGCCGAGGCCATGGACAAGGTCGGCAAGGAAGGCGTCATCACCGTCGAGGAGAGCAACACCTTCGGCCTCCAGCTGGAGCTGACCGAGGGCATGCGCTTCGACAAGGGCTACATCTCGGGTTACTTCGTGACCGACCCGGAGCGTCAGGAAGCGGTCCTCGAGGACCCGTACATCCTGCTCGTCGGCTCGAAGATCTCGACCGTCAAGGACCTGCTGCCGCTGCTGGAGAAGGTCATCCAGGCCGGCAAGCCGCTGCTGATCATCGCCGAGGACGTCGAGGGCGAGGCCCTGTCGACCCTGGTCGTCAACAAGATCCGTGGCACCTTCAAGTCCATCGCCGTCAAGGCCCCGGGCTTCGGTGACCGCCGCAAGGCCATGCTGGCCGACATCGCCATCCTGACCGGTGGCGAGGTCATCAGCGAAGAGGTCGGCCTCTCCCTCGAGACCGCCGGTCTGGAGCTGCTGGGCACCGCCCGCAAGGTCGTCATCACCAAGGACGAGACCACCATCGTCGAGGGCGCGGGCGACCCGGAGGCCATCAAGGGCCGCGTCGCGCAGATCCGCACCGAGATCGAGAACTCGGACTCGGACTACGACCGTGAGAAGCTGCAGGAGCGCCTGGCCAAGCTGGCCGGCGGTGTTGCCGTGATCAAGGCCGGCGCCGCGACCGAGGTCGAGCTCAAGGAGCGCAAGCACCGCATCGAGGACGCCGTCCGCAACGCGAAGGCTGCCGTCGAGGAGGGCATCGTCGCCGGTGGTGGCGTGGCGCTGCTGCAGGCCGCTCCGGCCCTGGACGCCCTGTCCCTGTCGGGTGACGAGGCCACCGGCGCGAACATCGTCCGCGTCGCGCTGTCCGCCCCGCTGAAGCAGATCGCCTTCAACGCCGGCCTGGAGCCGGGCGTTGTCGCCGAGAAGGTCTCGAACCTCCCGGCGGGCCACGGCCTGAACGCCGAGTCCGGCGAGTACGTCGACCTGCTGGACGCCGGCGTTGCCGACCCGGTCAAGGTCACCCGCTCGGCCCTGCAGAACGCGGCCTCCATCGCGGCCCTGTTCCTGACCACCGAGGCCGTCGTCGCCGACAAGCCGGAGAAGGCCGCCCCCGCGGGCGACCCGACCGGCGGCATGGGCGGCATGGACTTCTGAGTCCTGCCTTCCGGCAACACATCTGAAGAACGAGGGCCCGGCCACCTGACGGTGGCCGGGCCCTCGGCCATGTATGGGGAAGGTATCGGAAGGGGAATACCGATCGGCCCAGGCGTGTGATGGTGGCGCACAGGCCGATTCGCTTGTGTGGGATCAGCTTTCGGTGGGGAGGCCGACGAGGTCGGCCATGAGGCTCATGTGGTGGGCGAAGTAGTCGGCGACGGCTTCGATGGTGCCGTCGAGGCGGCCGAAGATCTCGAAGGTGACCAGGCCGAAAAGCTGTGTCCAGGCCAAGAATACGCGGTCGAGGACTTCTTCGGGGAGGTCGGACGACTGCTGTTCGATGAGGGTGCGCAGGTCCGCGCGCACCGGGGCGGGGAGGGGAGTGGGCAGGGGCGCGGGGTGGAGGCGGTCGGCGGTCGCGGCGTGGGCGGCGATACCGGCGAGCAGCATGACGACCGTGGCGGCGGGGCCGACGGTGTCCTCTGGGGCGTCGTAGCCGGGGATGGGGCTGCCGTAGAGGAGTCCGTATTCGGTGGGGTTGGCGACGGCCCAGTCCCGGACCGATGCGCACACCGAAAGCCATTGTGCGCGTTCGTTGTTCGCGGGCGCGGCGGCCTGGGCCACGGTGGCGGCCGCGCCCAGGGATCGGTAGCTGTCCAGGATGAGGGCGGTCAGCAGGTCGTCGCGGCTGGGGAAGTAGCGGTAGAGCGCGGAGGCCACGATTCCCATGTCGCGGGCGACGCCGCGCAGGGACAGGTTCGCGCCGTCGGTGGCCAGCCGCTTGCGCGCGGTGGTCTTGATCTCCTCGATCATTTCGGTGCGGACGCGGGCGCGCAGGGATCCGGCGGACATATCCGCAGTGTAGAGAACAGGCAACTGTTCGGAGAACGGCAGGCGACTGAGAGAACAGTGTTCTTGACTGGAAACGGTGTGCACTTCTACCGTCGATAGTCGAGAACAGTGTTCTCGACTCATCCACATCCGACAGGATCGAGGACCCCATGTCCCTGCACGTCGTCATCGGAGCGGGTCCGGTGGGCACGGCCACCGCGCGACTGCTCGCCGCCCGAGGTGACCATGTCCGCATCGTCACCCGTAGCGGCTCCGGCCCCGACCACCCGAATATCGAGCGCATCGCCGCCGACGCCGCCGACCCGGCAGCCCTGCTCACCCACTGTGCGGACGCCACCACCCTGTACCAGTGCGCCCAGCCCTCGTATCACCGCTGGCCGCAGGACTTCCCACCCCTGCATCGGGCCGTCCTGACCGCCGCCGAGCTTTCCGGCGCAGCCCTGATCACCGTCGGAAATCTCTACGGCTACGGCGAATTCGACGGTCCGGTCACCGAATCGCATCCGTTGCGCCCGAATTCCATGAAGGGCCGGGTGCGCGCGGACATGTGGTCCGAGCAGCTCGCCGCGCACCGGGCCGGTCGCATCCGCACCGCCGAGGTGCGCGGCTCGGACTACCTCGGCCCGAACGCGACCTCGGCCTTCAGTGTGCTGGTGCTGCCCGCGGTGCTCGCGGGCAAGCGCGCCCTGGTCCCGGCCGACCCGGACGCCCCGCACAGCTGGACCGCCACCGAGGACGTGGCCCGCCTGCTGATCGCCGTCGCGGATGACGAAACCGCCTGGGGCCGAGCCTGGCACGTCCCGACCCCGCCACCCCTGTCGGTCCGCGCCCTGGCCGACCTGACCGCGTCGGTGGCCGGCGCGCCGCCCGCCCGCGTCGGCCGCATGCCCGCGGGCCTGCTCTGGGCGATCGGCCTCTTCGTCCCCGACGCCCGCGAAATGCGGGAACTGCGCTACCAGTTCGACCGCCCCTTCGTTCTGGACTCATCGGACGCGACCGCCTGCTTCGCCCTGGACCCCACGCCGCTGGAGGTCACGCTGCGCGCGACCATCGACGGCATGCCCGGCGGCCGGCGGGCGCAGCCCGCGGCGACACGGTAGGGGACGGTCCGATGTCCTCGATACGTGATTCCGCATCTCCCGGTCGCGGTGCGTCGATCCCGGCGAATGTCGATGCACCCGGCCATGTTCCGGTGCCCGCGCCAGTTTCTCCAGGCGCTCGGCCCCCGGAGGGGAAGCTCCTGACACCGAAGGCAGGGCAGCCTCCGGATTCGTTGGCGGGGCCGCCCTCTGAGTCGTCGGCGCAGACCCCGGTGACTTTGGCGGGACCGACGCCGGTGAGTTCCTCGACCCGGCCGGCCGGGCTGCGGGGACCGTGGCCGGTGCGGCTGCTGGTCGTAGTGGCTGTGGTCGTGATGAATGCCGGATTCACCGGTCTGGGTGCGGCTTTCGACTATCCGCGGGTGCTGTCGCGGCCGAGTGCGGAGGTGCTGGCCTTGTTCCGGGCGCACGAATCCGCCGTGGTCGCCTGGTTCTCGCTGCTGGCGTGCGGTGCTCTGCTGTTGATTCCGATCGTGGTGTCGATCGGCCGCGGGGATGCGTCTGCACGGATGCGCTGGGCGGTGCGGGCCGGTGTGGCGGCGGGTGTGGTTCAGGCGATCGGCCTGCTGCGCTGGCCGCTGCTGGTACCGGGGCTCGCTTCCCGGGCGGCTTCCGGAAACTCTTCCGCGGCAACCGAATACGAGCTCTGGAATCGGCTGCTGGGCTCGGCTCTGGGGGAGACGCTGGGCTACTCATTGACTGCCACGTGGACGGTACTGGTGGCATTCGCTCTGCGTCGCAACGGATTCCCGCGTTGGTTCGCCGTGCTCGGCACGGTGTCCGCGGCCCTGATTCTGGTAGGCGTGGCGGCGCCGTGGCAGGTGCCGGGCGCGCAGCAGGTCAATTTCGCCGGATACGTGCTGTGGAGTGTATGGATGCTGGCGCTGGCCGCCCGGTGGGGCCGCCGATCAGCGTGACGCCGACCCCCGGCTCACATGCCCTGCTGGAAGCGGGCGCTGCGGATGCCGTCAGCGCGGTCCGGCAGCACACTGTCGATGAGGGCGGTGACTCGTCCCAGAACAGGGGCGAGTCGCCGCGGCCGGTCGATGATGGCGTCGCAGATGATCTGCCCGCCTTCGTCGGGTGTGAGGGCGGTGGCGTTCCGGTAGAGCGCGTTGGGCGCGATCATGGGGGTGCGGACCAGGGGGAGATAGATCGAGGTGAAACGCACGTTCTCGGTGTGGGTTTCGGCTTGCAGGCTGGTGCTCAGCGAGTCGAGCGCCGCCTTGGACGCGACGTATGCCCCGTAGCCTGGGCCGCCGTAGAGGTTGGCCAGCGACAGGATGTTGATGATCTGCCCGTCGTGGCGGTCGCGCATGGCGGGCGCCAGCGCGAGGATGAGGCGGACGGCCGCGAAGTAGTTGAGCCGCATGGTCCGCTCGTAGTCGTGGAAGCGGTCGTAGGACTGGTCGAGGGTGCGGCGGATGGAGCGGCCGGCATTGTTCACGAGGATGTCCACGTGACCGTGGTCGGCCAGGACCTTCGCGGCCATGGCGTCGAGGGCGTCGAAGTCATTGAGGTCGCAGGGGTATGCGACCGCCTTCCCGCCCTCGGCCCCGATCTCGGCGACGGCCTGTTCGAGCTCACCGGCGCGGCGCGCGACCAGGAGAACGGTGGCGCCGGCCGCGCCGAGTTTCGTGGCGGCGATCCGTCCGATACCGGAGGAGGCCCCGGTGATCAGGACGATGCGTCCGGCTGCGGCGTCCGCGAGCGTGCGGTTGCGCCGCAGCCGCGCAAGGCTCACCTGGGTGTCGAGGCCGTGCTTGATCTTGTGGATCAGCCCGCTGATGTCCTGCATGGTGAGAGATGCTAAGTGCCGCACTCTGATTCGGGACCGTTTCCGATTCGTGTCAGGGACGGGCGCAGGTGTAGGCGAGGACGGCGGCGCTGTCCCCGCCGCCGGGCAGTGCGCGGCAGTGTTGCCGAATCCAGACCAAGCGGTCGTCATCCGCGGGAGTCAGCAGCACCAGGCCGACCTCGCCGTCATTGACCATGCGGACGATCTCGGCGGTGGTCGGCACCGGGGCCGCGCCGGTGAAGCCGCCGATGGTCGGCACCTGCCTGCCGCTGGACAGAATGAACGGCGAGCCCAGTGCGGAGGTGTACGTGACCAGCGGATATTTCACGTGGCCGGGCATCTTCGCGAGCTGTGCGTCGAGTTCCCGGGCCGAGGTGAGGGCGGAGGCCATGAACCCGCGCGTGACCTGCCGGGCCTGTGCCGATTCATAGGGAGTATCGAGCGGTCCGTAGCCGTCCGCGACCACCGACACCGCGGCCGCCGTGGGCGTGGCGAGCGCCGCAACCAGTAGCAGTGCGGTTGCCGATGATTCGCGAACGAGCAGCGCGGCCACGATCAGCAGCACGGCGAGGACCACCGGCCCGGTCCGCACCCACCCGGACGCGGGCGCCGACAGCCACCAGCCGTAGCCGGCGGTCGCGGCCACCGCGACCATCCCGAGCCCGCGCACCCGGCGGTCATCGACCTGCCGGTAGGACTTGGCCCCCATGCCGATCAGAGCCCCGATCGCGGGTGCGAGCACCGCCAGGTAGTAGGGGTTCACCGTCCCGATCACCAGGAAGATCGCCAGGTGGACCGCTAGCCAGCCGCCCCACAGCACCAGCGCCGCGGTCTCGCGGTCGGTGCGTGGCCGCCGCCGGGCCGCCCAGGCCAGGGCGATCAGGCAGAGCAGCGCGAGCGGAATCAACCACCCGGTCTCGCGACCGCCGCCGCCCCCGAAGAGATGGTCGAATCGGCTGTCCGGCCCGAGTACCAGCTCCGCGCGGTATCCCGAGCGCCGGCCACCGGTGGTGAAGTTGGCCGACCCCACACTGAATCCGTCATTGGTGCGGCTGGCCGCGTTGTAGACGAAGACCTGCTCGAACAGAGAGTTGTGGTGGCTGCCGTCCGCGTACGGCCGGCGCCCGGCGGGCACCAGGCTGACCACGGTCATCCAGCTCAGCGACACCGCCAGCGCGGTCGCACCGAACCAGGCCAGACCCGTGATGCGTGGCCGCAGTTCGGTTCTCGGCGCGGCGAGCAGCAGCGCCGCCGCCAGGACCGGGACGATCAGCCAGGCCTGCACCATCTTCGCCTGGAAGGCGAGGCCGATGCACAGTCCGCACCACACCAGATTCCGCACCCGCCCCGACACGATCACGGCCGCCCCCTGATCCGCGGCCAGCACGAGCAGCAGGATCAGCAGGGTGTCGGAGATATTGCCGCGATCGAGTGCGACCACCGCCGGCGCCAGGGCGGCGACCGCGGCCGCGACGAGGGCCGAGTACGGACCGGACAGTCGCCGCACGGCGCGGTAGAGCACGAGCACAGTGAGCACGCCCTCGATGACCTGCGGCAGGAGATAAGCCCAGGTGTGCGGCCCGAATACCCGGACCGACAGCGCCTGGATCCAGATCGCGCCCGGCAGTTTGTCGATGCTGATGGTCGCGTCCGGGTCGAAGGCCGCGTAGAAGAAGTTGTGCCCGCTCATGCTCATCGAGCGGGCGGCGGCCGAGTAGTAGAGGTGTGGTGTCTGCGAGCCGATGCCCCAGGCGTAGAGGACCCCGGCCGTGACGGCGATGCCCAGGAGTGCGGGCCGGGCCCAGCGTGGTTGGTCGGTCGGCCCCCGCAACCATCGTGACCAGTCGGTTCCGGACGGTTCGGGATGTGTGATTACCCCTGTCACAGCCCCAATTTCGGCCCGTTCCCGGTGCGTGTCAAAGGATTTCCACCCGTGGGCGGAGGGCTTCCGGCGGGAATCGTCCGCACGGCGTATCCGGGCCCACCGACGGGTGGACGGAGCGGCCGGACGGCGGCGGGGTCAGCGGTTGGGGTGTCGTGCCGAGAGGGTGACGGCCACATCGATGGGCCGCACGCCGAGCTGTTCGGCGGTCGCGGCGATGGTGGCGTGGATGTCGGCGCCCGCGGGGCGGGCGGGGTCGAAGAGGAGTTCGGCCAATTCGATGGCGGCCAGCGCCTGGGTGCGGGTGAGCAATCGGCCCGGCAGCCAACTAACACGCCAGTCGGTTTCTTTATGGCCGGGAACCCGTTCCGCGAACTCGTCGACAACAGAACTCGTAATCGACCAATCGCAGACGTACACACCACCAAGGTCGTCCACCCGACCACCGGTCGCAAGAGTGCGAGTGTGCGAATTGCGTGAATTGCCGCTCTGACCAGCCGATTTGACTTCTGTTCGTAGCAACACGTAACTTATTCCAGGTCAGAGCGACACGGACACCGACCCGGAGCCCCAAGGGCCTGGGAAACGAGGTTGGACGAGGAGCGCCTGATGATCACACTAGCTTCACCTGACCAGCGGATTTGGTTTCGCTGAGAAGGCTGAGCTAAGCTGTAAAAGTTGCCTCACGAACGAGCGGGACTAAGAGCCCGGGAGATCGTGTGTGCGTGTGTTCTTTGAGAACTCAATAGTGTGTCGATGAATGTCAGTGCCAAATTTTGAAATTTGGTTCCGATTCTCACCCCCCGTGTGAGGGTCGGACATTTAAGTCGGCTAATTTCCAGCCGGCTATTTTTGCTAGGTTTTCGGACTCTGGTTCGAGATACTTCTGATTCACCTTCGGGTGTTTCTAGAGTCTTCAACGGAGAGTTTGATCCTGGCTCAGGACGAACGCTAGCGGCGTGCTTAACACATGCAAGTCGAGCGGTAAGGCCCTTCGGGGTACACGAGCGGCGAACGGGTGAGTAACACGTGGGTGATCTGCCTTGCACTCTGGGATAAGCCTGGGAAACTGGGTCTAATACCGGATATGAGCCTGGACTGCATGGTCCGGGTTGGAAAGGTTTACTGGTGCGAGATGGGCCCGCGGCCTATCAGCTTGTTGGTGAGGTAACGGCTCACCAAGGCGACGACGGGTAGCCGACCTGAGAGGGTGACCGGCCACACTGGGACTGAGACACGGCCCAGACTCCTACGGGAGGCAGCAGTGGGGAATATTGCACAATGGGCGCAAGCCTGATGCAGCGACGCCGCGTGAGGGATGACGGCCTTCGGGTTGTAAACCTCTTTTGACAGGGACGAAGCGCAAGTGACGGTACCTGTAGAAGAAGCACCGGCCAACTACGTGCCAGCAGCCGCGGTAATACGTAGGGTGCGAGCGTTGTCCGGAATTACTGGGCGTAAAGAGCTTGTAGGCGGTCTGTCGCGTCGATTGTGAAAACTTGCAGCTCAACTGCAAGCTTGCAGTCGATACGGGCAGACTAGAGTACTGCAGGGGAGACTGGAATTCCTGGTGTAGCGGTGAAATGCGCAGATATCAGGAGGAACACCGGTGGCGAAGGCGGGTCTCTGGGCAGTAACTGACGCTGAGAAGCGAAAGCGTGGGTAGCGAACAGGATTAGATACCCTGGTAGTCCACGCCGTAAACGGTGGGTACTAGGTGTGGGTTTCCTTCCACGGGATCCGTGCCGTAGCTAACGCATTAAGTACCCCGCCTGGGGAGTACGGCCGCAAGGCTAAAACTCAAAGGAATTGACGGGGGCCCGCACAAGCGGCGGAGCATGTGGATTAATTCGATGCAACGCGAAGAACCTTACCTGGGTTTGACATACACCGGAAAGCCATAGAGATATGGCCCCCCTTGTGGTCGGTGTACAGGTGGTGCATGGCTGTCGTCAGCTCGTGTCGTGAGATGTTGGGTTAAGTCCCGCAACGAGCGCAACCCTTATCTTATGTTGCCAGCGCGTAATGGCGGGGACTCGTGAGAGACTGCCGGGGTCAACTCGGAGGAAGGTGGGGACGACGTCAAGTCATCATGCCCCTTATGTCCAGGGCTTCACACATGCTACAATGGCCGGTACAGAGGGCTGCGATACCGCGAGGTGGAGCGAATCCCTTAAAGCCGGTCTCAGTTCGGATCGGGGTCTGCAACTCGACCCCGTGAAGTTGGAGTCGCTAGTAATCGCAGATCAGCAACGCTGCGGTGAATACGTTCCCGGGCCTTGTACACACCGCCCGTCACGTCATGAAAGTCGGTAACACCCGAAGCCGGTGGCCTAACCCTTGTGGAGGGAGCCGTCGAAGGTGGGATTGGCGATTGGGACGAAGTCGTAACAAGGTAGCCGTACCGGAAGGTGCGGCTGGATCACCTCCTTTCTAAGGAGCACTTCTACACAAACCATTCGAAGAGTCGAATCGGGTTGTGTCAGAGACCGTTTGAGTCCCCAATCGTGGGACCGCGGAAGCTCATGGGTGGAACGCTGACAACCTCTTCTCATCGGTGTCGGTCCCATGTGGCCGGCCGAGAAGATATATCGACACACTGTTGGGTCCTGAAAGAACAGACGTTCTTTCCAGGCAAAAAACGACGAAATCTTCTTCGCGGTCATACCGCAGAGATTCTCTGGCTGGTGCCGCAGTAGCGAGAAGGTTTTGTGTGTTGTTTGAGAACTGCACAGTGGACGCGAGCATCTTTGTTAGTAAGTGTGTAAGAGCGTACGGTGGATGCCTTGGCACCAGGAGCCGATGAAGGACGTAGTAGGCTGCGATAAGCCTCGGGGAGCTGTCAAACGAGCTGAGATCCGAGGATTTCCGAATGGGGAAACCCGGCACGAGTGATGTCGTGTCACCCGCACCTGAATATATAGGGTGTGTGGAGGGAACGTGGGGAAGTGAAACATCTCAGTACCCACAGGAAGAGAAAACAACATGTGATTCCGTGAGTAGTGGCGAGCGAAAGCGGAAGAGGCTAAACCGTGTGGATGTGATAGCCGGCAGGCGTTGTCCATGCGGGGTCGTGGGACATTACTTCCTGTTTCTGCCGAAGCAGGCGACAGTCAGAAAAGATCGCGTTAGTCGAATTGGTCTGGGACGGCCAACCGTAGACGGTGAGAGTCCGGTAGACGAAAACGTGTTCTCTGTCGTGTAGTGCTCCCGAGTAGCAGCGGGCCCGTGAAATCTGCTGTGAATCTGTCGGGACCACCCGATAAGCCTGAATACTACCTGGTGACCGATAGCGGACTAGTACCGTGAGGGAAAGGTGAAAAGTACCCCGGGAGGGGAGTGAAATAGTACCTGAAACCGTGCGCTTACAATCCGTCAGAGCTGTTAAAGGTGATGGCGTGCCTTTTGAAGAATGAGCCTGCGAGTCATCGGTGTGTGGCAAGGTTAACCCGTGTGGGGGAGCCGTAGCGAAAGCGAGTCCGAATAGGGCGTTGTAGTCGCACACTATGGACCCGAAGCGGAGTGATCTACCCATGGCCAGGGTGAAGCGACGGTAAGACGTCGTGGAGGCCCGAACCCACTTAGGTTGAAAACTGAGGGGATGAGCTGTGGGTAGGGGTGAAAGGCCAATCAAACTCCGTGATAGCTGGTTCTCCCCGAAATGCATTTAGGTGCAGCGTCGCGTGTTTCTCGCCGGAGGTAGAGCTACTGGATGGCCTAGGGGGCCCACAAGCTTACCGAAGTCAGCCAAACTCCGAATGCCGGTGAGTGAGAGCGCGGCAGTGAGACTGTGGGGGATAAGCTTCATAGTCGAGAGGGAAACAGCCCAGATCGCCGGCTAAGGCCCCTAAGCGTGTACTAAGTGGAAAAGGATGTGGAGTCGCGAAGACAACCAGGAGGTTGGCTTAGAAGCAGCCACCCTTGAAAGAGTGCGTAATAGCTCACTGGTCAAGTGATTCTGCGCCGACAATGTAGCGGGGCTCAAGTACACCGCCGAAGCCGCGGCATTCAGACATTATCCCGCTTTCGAGCCAGGAGTCTGGATGGGTAGGGGAGCGTCGTGTAGCCAGGGAAGCGGCGGAGTGATCCAGTCGTGGAGGCTGCGCGAGTGAGAATGCAGGCATGAGTAGCGAAAGACGAGTGAGAAACTCGTCCGCCGAATGACCAAGGGTTCCTGGGCCAGGTTAATCCGCCCAGGGTGAGTCGGGACCTAAGGCGAGGCCGACAGGCGTAGTCGATGGACAACGGGTTGATATTCCCGTACCCGTGTATCCGCGCCCAATGGCGAATCATCTGTGCTAACCGTCCAAATGTTCTCTTATCAAGCCTTCGGGCGAGAGGGAGAATTGCTGCACGGGACCCTGGGTGTAGTAGTCAAGCGATGGGGTGACGCAGGAAGGTAGCTGGGCCAGGTGATGGAATACCTGGTGTAAGCCTGTAGGGCGTCTGGTAGGCAAATCCGCCGGACATGAGCCTGAGAGGTGATGCGTAGCCGATTGAGGCGAATTCAGTGATCCTATGCTGCCGAGAAAAGCCTCTAGTGAGTTGGTACACGGCCCGTACCCCAAACCGACACAGGTGGTCAGGTAGAGAATACTAAGGCGATCGAGATAACTGTGGTTAAGGAACTCGGCAAAATACCTCCGTAACTTCGGGAGAAGGAGGGCCCGGTCTGGTGAACACCCTTGCGGTGGGAGCTGGGTTGGGTCGCAGAGACCAGTGAGAAGCGACTGTTTACTAAAAACACAGGTCCGTGCGAAGTCGTAAGACGATGTATACGGACTGACGCCTGCCCGGTGCCGGAAGGTTAAGAGGACCGGTTAGCTCTTCGGAGCGAAGCTGAGAATTTAAGCCCCGGTAAACGGCGGTGGTAACTATAACCATCCTAAGGTAGCGAAATTCCTTGTCGGGTAAGTTCCGACCTGCACGAATGGCGTAACGACTTCTCAGCTGTCTCAACCACAGACTCGGCGAAATTGCAGTACGAGTAAAGATGCTCGTTACGCGCGGCAGGACGAAAAGACCCCGGGACCTTCACTATAGCTTGGTATTGGTGTTCGGTACGGTTTGTGTAGGATAGGTGGGAGACTGTGAAGCGGGTACGCCAGTATTCGTGGAGTCATCGTTGAAATACCACTCTGATCGTATTGGACCTCTAACCTCGGACCCTGATCGGGTTCAGGGACAGTGCCTGGTGGGTAGTTTAACTGGGGCGGTTGCCTCCCAAAATGTAACGGAGGCGCCCAAAGGTTCCCTCAGCCTGGTTGGCAATCAGGTGTTGAGTGCAAGTGCACAAGGGAGCTTGACTGTGAGACCGACAGGTCGAGCAGGGACGAAAGTCGGGACTAGTGATCCGGCACCGGCAAGTGGAAGCGGTGTCGCTCAACGGATAAAAGGTACCCCGGGGATAACAGGCTGATCTTCCCCAAGAGTCCATATCGACGGGATGGTTTGGCACCTCGATGTCGGCTCGTCGCATCCTGGGGCTGGAGTAGGTCCCAAGGGTTGGGCTGTTCGCCCATTAAAGCGGCACGCGAGCTGGGTTTAGAACGTCGTGAGACAGTTCGGTCTCTATCCGCCGCGCGCGTTAGAAACTTGAGGAAGGCTGTCCCTAGTACGAGAGGACCGGGACGGACGAACCTCTGGTGTGCCAGTTGTTCCGCCAGGAGCACGGCTGGTTGGCCACGTTCGGAAGGGATAACCGCTGAAAGCATCTAAGCGGGAAGCCTGTTCCAAGATGAGGTTTCTCACCCCCTCGAGGGGGTAAGGCCCCCAACAGACCATTGGGTTGATAGGCCAGAACTGGAAGTCTGGTAACAGATGTAGGTGACTGGTACTAATAGGCCGAGGACTTACCAACAAAGAAGCTACGCGTCCACTGTGCAGTATCTGAAACAACACACAGATCACTGAGAAGACAGGAACCGAGGCCCGGCAACGGGATTCGCGCCCTGGCTCTCTGTGTGACAGTTTCATAGAGTTACGGCGGCTATAGCGGTGGGGAAACGCCCGGTCCCATTCCGAACCCGGAAGCTAAGGCCACCTGCGCCGATGGTACTGCACTCGACAGGGTGTGGGAGAGTAGGACACCGCCGGAACATCCTTCGCGAAGGCCCCCAGCATCAGCTGGGGGCCTTCTGCGTTTTCTGGGCATTTCTCGGCCGGCGCATAATTCGGTGGGCCGGGGCGACGAGGTGCGGCGCTCTATTTGTCGCTCGCGGGCCGGGCTACACCCTTCGGTGACGACGACCTCGCTGTCCTGCGGTAGCTCGCGCTCCAATGTGCCCGCGGTACTCTGCCGGGGCCCTTGGCATTTCCGCATCCGATCACAAAGCGAGAGCACTGCTCTTGACTCGGTGCCCGCGGTTGAGCGATCATTGGTCTCAATGGAGAGCACTGATCTCGGAGTAGACATGATCACCACTGCCTGGACCGCCGTCAATCTGACCCTCGCCTTCGTGCTGGAACTCGTCGCCGTCGGCGCGCTGGCGTACTGGGGCGTGCGCACCGGTCGCGGCCGGGTCGCCAAGGTGCTGCTCGGTGGCGGCGTCGCCCTGGCCGCCATGGTGCTGTGGGGCATGTTCGCCGCACCGCAGTCGAGTTTCTCGATCCCCGTGGCGGCGGTGGCCACCAAGGTCGTGGTGTTCGGCGGCGCGGCCGCCGGGCTCTGGCAGCTGGGACATCGGACGGCCGCGATCGCCTTCCCGGTCCTGGTTGTCGCGAATCTGGCCGTGATCCATGTCGGGCACCTGTCGATGTAGCGCCGACCCAGCTCGACTGGGCCCCTGGGAAATTCACGCGACACCGGAAACGTTGCATTGTTACGGTCTCACGGCGGAACGGGAAGTTCCGCCGAACTCGAGAGCAGGAAGGGGCCGTTCATGCGCGTTCATCGCGATGTCGTCGTGGCCCGCCCACGCTTCGAGGTGATCCTGGTGTCTTCGCCGGCTCGGTGCCGGCTGCGCGGCCGGTACTGAGTACCCCCTGGGCGTCTGCCCGGTCCGGGGGAATCGCGCTGTTCTGTTCCGGATCAGCACGAAGGACGTATAACCGTGCGTACCAATATTTCTCGACAAACTTTGGCAATCGTTCGTAATCTCGGGATTCTCGCGCATGTGGATGCCGGGAAGACCACGGTGACCGAGCGGATGCTGTTTCTCACCGGGATCACCCACAAGCGCGGCGAGGTGCACGACGGCACCACCGTCACCGATTTCGATCCACAGGAACGGGATCGGGGCATCACCATCTTCGCGGCGGCCGTGAGCTGCGAGTGGGCCGGGCACCGGCTCAGCGTCATCGACACCCCGGGGCACGTCGACTTCTCCGATGAGGTCGAGCGATCCCTGCGGGTATTGGACGGCGCGGTGGCGGTTTTCGACGCCGTGGCGGGGGTGGAGCCGCAGAGCGAATCGGTGTGGCGGCGCGCCGACCGCTACGGCGTGCCCCGGATCGCGTTCGTCAACAAGATGGATCGCGCCGGAGCCGACCTGACGGCCGCGGTCGCCTCGATTCGCGAACGGCTGCATCCGATTCCGGTGCTCGTCCAGCTGCCTGTGTACAGCGGCGACTCGTTCACCGGCGTGGTGGATCTGGTTCGCCTGCGTGCCCTCACGTGGGAGAACGGCCTCGTGACGGGCCCGGTTCCGGATCGCCTTGCGGACGAGGTGGCGCAACGCCGACGGGAACTGGAAGAGGCGGTGGCGGAGCGGAATTCGGCGGCGCTGGAGGAGTTCGTCGAGCGCTCCGGCCTGTCCGCCGAGACCCTGACCGCCGCGTTGCGGGAGCTCACCCTCGGCGGCGCGGTGGTTCCGGTGCTGTGCGGCGCGGCCTACCGCGATATCGGCATCGAGCCGCTGCTCGACGCCGTGGTCGCGTATCTGCCGTCGCCGCTGGACCGGCCCGCGGTCGGGGCCGGTGACGCCGTGCGCGCCGCCGATCCGGCGGAACCCTGTGCGGCACTGGCCTTCAAGGTGCATGCCACCCCGACCGGGCGGCTCACGTTCGTGCGCGTCTACTCGGGCGTCCTGCGGAAGGGCGACACCGTGCTGGACGTGGGCGGTGGTCGTCGCGAGCGGGTCGCGCGCATCCTGCGGGTGCAGGCGGACCGGCACGCGGAGGTCGAGGCCGCGGTGGCGGGCGACATCGTCGCGCTGGTCGGCCCGAAGGCCGTGCGGGTCGGCGCGACCGTGTGCGCACCGGACGCCCCGGTGCTGCTGGAACCACCGGCTCCCGCCGAGCCGGTGGTGTCGGTGGCGGTCGAGGCGCGGACCAGCGCAGACTCCGAGAAGCTGGCGGTGGCCCTGGCCCGGGTGGCCGAGGAGGACCCGTCCCTGACGGTGCGGACCGACCCGGAGACCGGGCAGACCCTGCTGGCCGGACTGGGCGAACTGCACCTCGAGGTCGTGGTGGAGAAGCTGCGCCGCGACCGCGGGCTCGGCGTGACCGTGGGCAGGCCGCAGGTGGCGTACCGGGAGACCGTGGTGCGCGGCGTCCGGGACCTGACCTACCGGCACGCCAAGCAGGACGGCGGGGCCGGGCAGTGGGCGCACATCGTGCTCGATGTGCAGCCACTGCGTGAATCCGAGCCCGGGGCAACGGGATTCGAGTTCGAGTCGACGGTGTTCGGTGGCCGGGTGCCGGCCGAGTTCGTCCGCGCGGTGGAGGCCGGCTGCCGGGACGCCCTTTCGGAGGGTCCGCTCGCGGGTCATCCGGTCACCGGGGTCCGGGTCACGCTCACCGATGGCGCGACGCATTCGAAGGATTCGTCGGAGCTGGCGTTCCGCACCGCGGGCCGCCTGGGGCTGCGGGAAGCCCTGCGCGCCAGCACCATGGCGGTGCTCGAGCCGCTGGTGGAGCTGACAGTGACCGTGCCGGAGGCCCATGTCGGCGCGGTGCTCGGTGACCTCGCCGCCCGGCGCGGCCGGGTCACCGGTTCGGTCGCCCGCCCCGGCGTCGTGGTGGTGACGGCCACGGTGCCGCTGGCCGAATTGTTCGGCTACGCAACCCGTTTGCGCAGTCGCACACAGGGCCGGGGCACGTTCACCACGCGCCCGCTGGGCTACGCCCTCGCCTCGTAGGGGGTGACCGGGGCCCGGTGGCGGCGGCATGTCGATGCCGTCCGTCATCGGGCCCCGTTGTCGGGTGCGGCTGCCGAACGACCGAAGGGGTTGATTGTTGTCGCGACTACGGTTACTGTTGTCGCAACAACAGAATTCCCGAGGGGAGATGGCAGTCATGATGTACTCGTTCACCGAAGAGGCCGTGATCACCGGCGACATCGACAAGATCTGGGCGGTCGCCACCGATGTGGCCCGCTGGTCGGAGTGGGACCCGCACGAGGAGAAGTCCCGCATCGATGGCGAGTTCGCGGCCGGGACCACCGGATGGGTCAAGCCGAAGGGGGCGCCGGCGGGGCCGTTCACCATCGTGGCCGTGGAGCCGGGACAGTCGTGGACCAGTGAGGCGGGCATCCCGTTCGGGAAGCTGCGCGGCCACCGCACCTACGAGGCCCTCGGCGACGGCACCGTGCGGGTGGCCGAGAATGTCGAGGTGCACGGGTTGTTCGGGCCCTTGTTCAAACTCGTCTGGGAGAAGGCCATGCGCGCGGACATGCCGCTGACCTTCGCGGCACTGGAGCAGGAGGCGCTACGGCGTGGCTGAATCATCGGGGCGGGCCCCGGAAACATCATCGGGGCGGACGCCGGAAACTTCGCGGCAGGCGCGTGGCGTGCCGCGGGGACCGCTGATGAGTCCGGGCTTCTGGTTGCACCACGCCGCGCTGGAGTGGCGGGCGACGCTGGAGCGCAATCTACGCCCGCTCGGCCTCACCCCCACCCAGTTCAACCTGCTGGCCTCGGCGGGCTGGCTGAGCCGGGAGGGCGAGCTGCCGACCCAGCAGCAGGTGGCCGACATGTCCGGTTCGGATCGGATGATGGCGTCCAAGGTGATTCGGGGGTTGGAGGAGCGCGGCCTGCTCCTCCGCCGCGCCGATCCGGCCGACGCCCGCGTCCTGCGCATCGAACTGGCCTCCGCCGGACGGGAACTGGTGAGCCAGGGTGTGCAGACCGCCGTCGATACCGACGCCCAGCTCTTCGGCGACGATGGCGACCTGCTGCGCGAACACCTGAAACCGATTGCCGCACACCGGCTGCCGGGTTGATCCGGGAGTGACCGGTCCGATCAGGGCTTGACCAGGATTGCCCGTGTGTAGAGCAGCCCGAAGCCCAGCCGTTGCACGTTCTGCTGGGACTTCGAGCCGGGCTGGGTGGTCACCACCGCGATATCGCAGCCCGCCGCGGTCGCCTCGGCGAGGCGCACCGACAGCAGCGACGACTGCACACCGTGCCGCCGATGCGGGGGATCGGTTGCCGCGCCGGTCAGTTGGGCGACGCCCTGGGACATGCGCAGGCTCGCCCCGCCCGCGACCCGCCCGTCACGCCGGGCGAGATACCGCCGCACCCCCGCCGCCCCGGCGAGATCCCGCATGGCCCGGGCGATGACATCGGCCGGAAATTCCTCGTGCGACGCCACACCCTGGGTATCGGGATGCGCGAAACCCTCCGCGACCACCTCGAGCCAGGTGTCGAACTCGTCCTCGCCGCTGGGCTTCACATCGACACCATCGGCGACCACCGCAGCACGCTCGCCGCCGAGCTCCAGCCCGAGCACGTTCTCGAACGACACCAGTAGATACCCGCGCGCGGTGAGGAGTTCGCCGACACCCGGATCGCCGAGCTGCGAGATCTCGGCCTGCACCGGCGTCTTCCGTGCCGCGAACAACCGCTCGATCTCGTCGAGTTCCGACGCCTCGGGTATCCCCGCGAACCCGAGCCCGGCCACCTTGTTCAGCGGCGACCCGTCCTCGGCGAAGGATGCCACCCCGCCCGCCACCGGTAGTACGAACCCCGCATCGACTCCCGCCCGGTCCGCGGCTGCCGCACTGCCCTTGGCGATGAGCTCCGCTTCGACCCGCTCGATCCGCGCCGCCAGCTCCGTCCCACAGAAAAGCGTTCCCTGATTACTCGGCATGCGCCCGAGCCTAATTCGGGGCGCGACGGACACGCCCGCGAATTTCCGCCCGGGCGAGCGTGCGGCCCAGGTCGTCACGGCCCTGCCGGATCCCATGAATGCCGCAGCCCGGGCGAGCGCGAGTGGTGCGGACCTCCTCGGCGGCCGGGCTGCACCGGTGCGCCGGCGCGGCCGGTGGGTGTCGAGCCGCACGGTCCTGAGTGGGTGCGACGGTGGCCGTGGTCGGGTGGGGCGGGGCGGGTCGTAGGGTCTGGGGGTGCGTGTTGATCGTTCGGGTGCAGTCGCCGGTGGGCTGGTGGTCGGGTTCGACCTGGATATGACGCTGATCGATTCGCGGCCGGGGATTGCGGCGGTGTGGGATGCGGTGGCCGCCAGGACCGGGGTGGCGATCGATTCGGAGTTGGTGGTGTCGCGGCTCGGGCCGCCGCTGGCGCACGAGGCGGCGCAGTGGTTTCCGGAGCACGAGGTGCCTGGGATCGTCGCGATGTACCGGGAGTTGTATCCGGATCTGGCGGTGCATGCGGCGGAGCATCTGCCGGGGGTGGTCGACGCGCTGGCGGCGGTGCATCGGGCCGGTGGGCGGGTGCTGGTGATCACGGCGAAGAACGGGCCGCACGCGCAATTGCATCTCGATCATCTCGGGCTGGCGGTCGACGAATTGGTCGGCGGGGCCTGGGCGGAGGAGAAGGGCGAGGTGCTGCGAGAGCGTGGGGCCTCGATCTATGTGGGGGACCATCTCGGCGATGTGCGGGCGGCCAAGGTGGCCGAAGCGGTGTCGGTGGCGGTGACCACCGGGCCCTATGCGGCCGAGGAACTCTCGGCCGCGGGCGCGGATGTGGTGCTCGGCGATCTGACCGAGTTCCCGGGTTGGCTGGCCGCCCACCTCGCCCCGTAACCGGTTGACTCGCAACCGTTCTCGGCGCACCGGCCGACCGCGGTCCAGGCGTTCACGGATAGATCGGCGGGGCGAGGGCGAGCGCCACGGCGTGCGAGGGGTCGAGGGCGGGGATCGAGGCGTCGACCGCGTGGCCGTCGGCGTCGCGTACCTGCCAGCTGTGCAGTGATACGACGGGGATGCCGCGGTGGTTGGCCAATGCCAGCTCGGACAGGGTGCCCCACGAGCCGCCGATGACGATGACCGCGTCGGCCGATGCCACCAGGATGGCATTGCGGGCCTCGCCCAGATTCGTGTAGATCGCCGCGGACAGGCCGGGGCAGGCCGCGTCACGGTCCGTGTCGGGGCGGATGCCGAGGACGAGTCCGCCTGCGCCGGAGGCGCCCTCGGCGACGGCGGCCATCACACCCGAGCCGCCGCCGCACAGCACGGTCGCACCCGCCGCGGCCAGCAGTCGGCCCACCTCGCGCGCGGCCGTGGACTCGGTGTCGGTACAGGTACTGGGGCCGCAGACGGCAATTTGCAGGGGTGGCAAGGGCTTTCCTCTCCTCGGTGCGGTCGGGTCGTTGGCATCAGGGTGATTCGAATGGTGTCAGCGCGGGGTGGCCGCGGCTACCGTTCTGCCCACGGTCACGAGTATCAGCATGTTCGAGCCCCGGCTCGCTGATCGGCAACCCTCGCGCGGCGGTGGGGTGCCCCGGGTGACGACCAGGCGGCGTCCACGCGGACCCCGCAAGCGCTAGTCGAAGGAGCACGGTCCATGTCTGGATGCTGCCCGGCCAACGGCTGAGGCCCAGCGCCCGAATTCCATGCGGGCGATTCTCTTTCCCGCACCGTACGCCTTCGGCGGTCGCGGTCGAGTCCCCATGCCCCGGCGCGGTGTCGGTGCACGAGTGCAGAGGTAGCAATGAGCAGGAACTGGTCCGGGTCGCGTGGATTCCGGGTTTTGGTGGGTGTGGCGGCGGCGACCGCGGTGGCGGGGCTGCTGTCGGCGTGCGGGAACGAGTCGTCGGACAGCAAGTCGGACACCGTGTACTTCGGAGTGTCGGGCCCGAAGACGGGCGGGTCGGCCGAGTACGGGCGGCTCTGGCAGCAGGGCTTCGACCTGGCCCTGGACGAGATCAATGCGGCGGGCGGTATCGACGGCAAGAAGGTCGCGCTGAAATGGGAGGATTCGCAGTCGGATCCGAAGCAGACGGTGCCGATCGCCACCAAGTTCGTGGGCGACAAGTCGATCATCGCCGAGCTCGGCGACTTCTCCTCGCCCGCCTCCATCGCGGCTTCGCCGGTGTACAACCGCGGCAAGCTGGTGCAGTACGGGTTCACCAACTCCTCGGTGGATTTCACCAAGGGCGGCGACTACTCGTGGAGCCCGTCCATCACGCTGGACGTGTACATGGAACGCAATGCCGAGTGGGTGCGGTCCAAGGCGAAGAAGGTCTCCGTCGTCTACCTCGAAACCGACTGGGGCAAGCAGGCTTTCAAATTCTTCGAACAGTTCGCCAAGGAGAAGGGCATCGAGATCGCCTACTCCTCGGCCATCCTGCCGGATTCGCAGGACTTCCGGCCGGTGCTGATCAAGGGCCGCGACGCCAACCCGGACGCCTTCGTACACCTCGGTTACGGCCCGGACGGTGCGCTGGTGGTCAAGCAGCTGCGTGATGTCGGGTTCACCGGGCAGCTCTTCGCCGGCCAGAACACCCCGCAGTTCATCGGTCTGGCGGGTGCGGCGGCCGAGGGCGACATCGTGAACGGCGTCTTCACGCCGTCGGATCCGAGCCCGAAGATCCAGAGCTTCGTCACCAAGTTCCGGGCCAAGTTCGATACGGACCCGGGCGATTTCAACGTCTACGCCTACGACGCGCTGAACGTGCTGGTGAAGGCCGCCAAGACCGGCGGCGCCACCCGCGAGGGCGTGCTGAAGGGCCTGCGCGAGATCAAGGACTTCGACGGAATCGGGCTGGGCACCTTCGCCTTCGACCAGCAGACGCGGCGGCCCAGCGGCGTGAAGCCGATCGAGCTGGAACTGCGCAGCGGCAAATTCGTGCCGGTCGGAAGCGCCAAATAGATGTTCGACACGCTCATTGCGGGTCTGGTGCACGGCAATGCGTACGCGCTCATCGCCGTGGGCATCACCCTCATCTTCGGGGTCAGCAATGTCATCAACTTCGCGCACGGCTCGATCTTCGCGTTCGGTTCGGTGCTGGGCTGGTGGCTGATCGCCCAGCACGGCGTGCCCTGGTGGGCCGCGTTGATCGTGGTGGTGGCGGCGACGGCCTTGGTCGGCGTCGGGATCGACATCCTGGCGGTGCGGCCGCTGCGGCGGGCCCCGGCCATTGCCGCCCTGCTGGCGACGGTGGCGGTCGGGCTGATCATCGAGAACGTGGTCGCCCTGGTGTTCGGGCCCGACACCCGGCCCTTCCCACAGGTCTTGCCCACCAACAACTTCCGGGTCGGCGGGGTGCGGTTCGGCACCTCCGATGTGGTCATGTTCGCCCTCACCCTCACGGTGATGGCGGGACTGTGGGCCTTCCTGCGCTACAGCCGCCACGGCCTGGCCATTCGCGCCACCGCGCAGGACCCGGACGCCGCCGCGCAGATGGGCATCGGCGTCGGCCGGGTGCAGTCGCTGGCCTTCGCCATCGCCTCCGGACTGGGCGGGCTGGCGGGTGTCTTCGTCGGCCTCTACAACTCCAATATCTCGCCGACCAGCGGCGGCATCGTCGGCATGACCGGATTCGTGGCCGCCACCATCGGCGGGCTGGGGTCGATTCCGGGCGCGGTCATCGGCGGTTTCGTGCTCGGGCTGGTGGAGGCGTTCGGCATCTACTGGTTCGGTGACGGCTACCGGGATCTGATCACCTTCGGTCTGCTGGTGATCTTCCTGGTGCTGCGGCCCGGCGGCCTGCTCGCCCGGCCGCCGGCCATCGAATCCGAGCCCATGACCGGCACCTTCCTCGGGTCGGGACGGGAACTACGGGTGCGCTGGTGGCACGCCCTGATCGCGTTCGCCGTTGCGGGCATTGCGATTCCGCTGATCGCGGACGACTACGGCATCTCGGTGGGCACCCAGATCCTGGCCTACGCCATCATCGCGGTCTCCATGACGCTGGTGGCCGGGTCGGCGGGACAGCTGGCCATCGGGCAGGCGGGTCCCATCGCCATCGGCGCGTACACCTCGGCGGTGCTGACGGTGTCGCACGGCTGGGCCTTCCTGCCCGCCATCGTGGCCGCGGGCCTCGTCGCGGCCGTGGCCTCCTCGGTGCTGGCCGCGCCGCTGTGGCGGCTGGGCGGGCACTACGTGGCCATCGCGACGCTGGGCATCGGCATCGTGACGGTGGCGATCATCCGGAACTGGGAGCCGGTGACCCGCGGCAGCTACGGCATCTTCGGGATCCCCGCGCCCAGCCTGTTCGGATACGAATTCACCACGCACACCCAGATTTTCCGGCTGGAGCTGGTGGTGCTGGCCATCGTGCTGGCGGTCATCGTCGGCGTGCAGCGGTCCCGGCTGGGGATCGCCATCCGGGCCATCGGGGCCGACGAGGTGGCCGCCCGCTCGGCCGGGGTGCCGGTGCGCGATTACAAGGCGCTGGCCTTCGCGGTGGCGGCATTCTTCTCCGGCATCGGCGGCGCGCTGCTGGCCCACCAGTACTCGTACATCGACCCGACGGTCTTCAACCTGCCGATGTCGCTGCTGGTGGTGACCATCCTGGTGCTGGGCGGCACCGCCTCGCCCTACGGCGCGGTGCTGGGCGCGGTGGTGCTGATCGGAGTGCCGGAGCTGCTGCGGCTGGCGCCGTCGTGGCGAATCGTGTTGTACGGCTTGGTATTGCTGCTGGTGGTGCGGTTCCGGCCACAGGGAATTCTGGTGAGGAGGAATCGTGTCCCGGTCAACGCCTGACGTGCTCACGGTCACCGGTCTGCGACGCTCCTTCGGCGGCGTACGAGCCGTGGACGGGGTCGAATTCTCCATCGCACCGGGTGAATTCGTCTCGATCATCGGGCCCAACGGGTCCGGGAAGTCGACGACGGTCAATCTGATCTCCGGCGTGCTGAAGCCGGATGACGGAGCAGTCCTGGTGCACGGCAGCAGGATTCGCCCGGGCCGCCCGGAGGCGGCCGCCGCGGCGGGCATCGCCCGGACCTTCCAGAACGGCCGCGTGTTCGGCAATATGACAGTCCGCGAGAACGTCGATGTCGGCCTGCAGCCCACTCTGCGCGCCACACGGCCTCTGCGCACGCTGGCGAATGTGCCGGTGCTGAAATGGATTTCGCTGCTCGCCGAGCTGGCGGTGGCGCTGGTGCCGACACCGGCGGCGCGCACCGAGCGGCGGGCGTCGGCCGCTCGGATCGACGCGCAGCTCACGCGGTTCGAGGAACGACTGGTGCCGCGGTCCGGCCATCCGGCCTACACGCTGTCCTATGCCAATCGCCGCCGCACCGAGATCGCGCGGGCGCTCGCCGCGGAACCCGGCCTGCTGCTCCTCGACGAACCCGCCGCGGGCATGAACCAGACCGAGACCGCCGAAATCGGCAGGCAGCTGGCCACATTGAAGGCCCAGGGCCAGACGGTGCTGCTGGTCGAGCACAAGATGGACCTGGTCCACGACCTGTCCGACCGGGTGCTCGTGCTCGACGAGGGGCGCATCATCGCCCAGGGCACGCCCGCCGAGGTGCTGGCGGATCCGCGCGTCATCGAGGCCTACCTCGGGCGCAGCCGGGCCGGCGGGGAGGTCGGCGCGGATGTCTGAGTTCGACGAGAACGCCACTCCGATCCTCGAATTCGACCGGGTGATGGTGCACTACGGCCCGTCCCGGGCGCTCGACGAGGTCTCCCTGCGGGTGCGGCCCGGCGAGATCGTCTCGCTGCTGGGCGGCAATGCCTCGGGCAAGTCGACCACCATGAAAACCGCGCTCGGCCTGCTGAAACCGTCCTCGGGCGCGGTGCGCATCGACGGCACGGACGTGAGCGGGACGCCCCCGTCGGCGCGGATCCGGGCCGGGCTGGCCTCGGTCCCGGAGGCCCGGCGCGTCTTCCCGGCCATGACCGTCGAGGAGAACCTCTTCGTCGGCGGCTACATCCGCCGGGAGCGCCGCACGGTGCTGGCCGCGCGCGCCGCCGAGCTGTTCGACCACTTCCCGCGGCTGGCCGAGCGGCGCGCCCAGCGGGCGGGCACGCTCTCCGGTGGCGAGCAGCAGATGCTGGCCTTCGCCCGCGCGCTCATGAGCAAACCGCGCCTCATCTGCATGGACGAGCCCACCATGGGATTGTCGCCACTGTTCGTCGATCGGGTGCTGGAGGAGATCGCCCGGCTCAATCGGGAGCTGGGCCTGGCCATCCTGATCGTCGAGCAGCAGGCGGAGCTGGCCCTGAGCATCGCGCACACCGCCAATGTGCTGCGCAGCGGGCGGATCGTGCTGCACGGCCCGGCCGCGGAACTCGTCGGCGATCCGGCGGTGCGCGACGCCTACCTCGGAAAGGTGACCACATGACCCCGCAACGGCTCGGCTTCTTCACCCGCCTGGTCCGCACCGATCCGGCGCAGGACGCGGGCACGGTGTACCGGCAGGCGCTCGAGCAGATCGGGCTGGCCGAACGGCTCGGCTACGACACCGCCTGGGTGGCGCAGCATCACCTGGATCCGGCCGAGGGCGGGCTGCCGTCCCCGTTCGTGTTCCTCGCTCACGCGGCCGCCCGCTTTCCGCGCATCCGCTTCGGGACCGCGATCGTGACGCTGGCCCTCGAGGATCCGATCCGGGTCGCCGAGGACGCGGCGGTGCTGGACGAGCTGTCGGGCGGGCGGCTCGAGCTGGGCTTCGGCGCGGGCGGGTCGCGGCACGCCTTCGACCTGTTCGACCTGGCCGGCGCGGATCGGCAGTCGGTGTACGCGAACAAGCTCGCGCGGGTGACCGCGGCCCTGGACGGTACGCCGCTGGTCGGTGACCGCGGATTGAACCCGCCTGCCGCCGGGCTGCGTGACCGCCTGTGGCAGGCCACCTTCTCGGCCGGGGGCGCGGGGCGGGCCGGGCGGGCCGGTGACGGACTGCTGCTGTCGAAGGCCCAGCCGCGTGATCCGGCCGCGCCGGACGCAACCCTCTGGGAGATCCAGCAGCCGCTGGTCGACTCCTACCTCGACGCGCTGCCCGCGGGCGCCGAACCGCGAATCGGCGCGTCCCGGGGCGTTTTCGTGGCCGACGACCACGACGAGGCGGTCGCCCTCGCCGAGCGCGGCGCGGCCCGGTTCCTGGATCAGCTCGGCCGCAACGGCGGGCCCGAAGTGGCGGAATCCGTGGACGAGGTGCTGCGTGACATCTACGTCGGCACCCCGGACGAGGTGGTGGCGCGGTTGTCGGAGGACGCGGTGCTGCGGCACGCCACCGACTTGATCGTGCAGGCGCACCCGGTCGACCCGGGCCACATCGCCACCCTGCGCTCCATCGAACTCATCGCCACCAAGGTCGCGCCGCAACTGGGTTGGCGACCCGACGAAAGGATCACCCGGTGACCGAGGCATCCACTGCCTACGACGACACGCCACCTGCCGCAACGGAAGTGGCTGGAAAGACTGCTTCCGGCACCGCCGAGCCGGCCGACTCGCGCGGCGGCGCAGGGGGCCGCCACGCCGATGTCATCGATGCCGTGCTGGGGGCGCGCGCCGAATCGGTGCGCGCGGTGCGCGCGACACGCCCGGAGGTTATCGAACATTCGCAGGGTGTATTCGAGGCGCTGCTCGACGGCCCGGCCACCGCGAGCGTCGGACGGGAGCGGCTGATCGCGGCGGCGGTCGCCGTCGCCGAGCTGGCCGGCGCGCCGGAGCTGGCGGCGCACTACGCGGCGCTGGGAACCACTCCGGCGGAGGGCGATCCGGTGCTGGCGGCCATTCTGCGGCACGCCGCCCGGGTGACCTCAGCGCCGGCGTCCATCGCCCGCGCGGACATCGACGCGCTGGCCGCGGCCGGCCTTTCCGAGCGCGACATCGTGACGGTGGCGCAGCTCATCGGGTTCGTGCACTTCCAGGTCCGGCTGCTGGCCGGGCTGCGACTGATCGGAGCGGATGATGAGTGAGCCCGGGCGCGAGGTGCGCAGTGCCGAAACATCCCGGCGGCCACGTGGATTCACCCAGGAGCAGCTGGACTGGGTGCCGTGGGTGGAACCCATCGTGCTGGCCGATGCCGATGAGTTGCAGCGTCCCCTGCTCGAGGGCGATCGCGGTGTCGGCCCCTACTTCCGGCTACTCGCGCGCAATGCCGAGGTGCTGGCGCACCGCAGCGCGAATGACCGAGCGATCTTCTACGGTCGAGGGGGATTGACCCGGGCCGAGCGCGAACTCGCGGCGACCGTTACCTCCCGGCACAACGGGTGTGAGTACTGCGCATCCGTTCATTCACGTTTCACTTCTGCGCTGTCCAAGCGTGTCGCGGATGTGCAGCGGTTGCTGGACGAGGGCAACGAGGTACGGATCGACGAAAGGTGGGACGCCGTCATCGATTTCGTGGACGCGCTGGCCGCCAATCCGCCGCGCGCGACCGCCGATCATCCGAAGCGGCTGCGAGAGCTGGGTTTCGACTCCGCCGAGCTGCACGATCTGGTGCTGTCCGCCGCCTCCTTCTCGTGGGCCAACCGGCTCATGCTCACCCTGGGCGAGCCGGAGGTCCCGGCCTAATCTAGGGCTCTCTCAAAAAAGTTCTAGAAAGTTCATCGGAAATCTTCCCTGCGTGGGTACCGGATCGGTATCGTGCCGAGGGCAAACAGTCAGTGAAAGCACGGGCACCCCGGCGGATCGGAGCACCACCATGGCGAACTTCCTTTCGGATGTTCTCGTCCAGACCATTCTCAAGCTGCTGGCAACCGGCTCCTCGAGCATTTCCGCCAAGTAGCCACGCGAGCGCCATCTTTCGGCTACTGCGCGGAAGCCGGGGTGATGTGGAAGGACCCGATCTCCGACGGGGGGATCGGGTCCTTTTTTATGTCCGTGTCGACGGGTTTCGCGCCTGGTGTCGCTGGGTATCGCGCTGGGTACTCCGCTCGCAGCGAGTGCTTCCGCCCTGGTCCGGCCGGGCATCGCGAGGGTCCGACAAATTAATACTAAAAAGATCCTAGAAAAGTATTCCGTCCAGTTCGCCTGCTCTGTATCGTGTTGAACGGCAAACGATCAGTGACTTTCGGGTCAATGCGACATCGGGCCGCGAGTCTCTCCCCCCGGACCCGCGTCCCGAACCCGGGACGGTTCCCCTGCCTATACCCACCGTCCCGGGTGCGTCGCCCGGCCCGAAGTCACTGAGCCATCTTTCGGCTATCGCGCGGTAAGTCGAAGGTTCAAACGAAGGGCCCGATCCATGACGAGGGGATCGGGCCCTTCGGTATTGTCTGGCGCAATGTCACAGGAAACGAACGCGGGAAGAATGTACGCCGGGCAGCCCGTAGAAGACCGGCAGCGGCAGCGTCGTGCGCGTTTTCTGGAGTCCGGGCTCACGGTGTTCGCGCGCGATGGATACGCCAATAGTTCTGTCGGAGCCATCTGCAAGGACGCCGGCCTCTCCTCGAGACAGTTCTACGAGGAGTTCACCGGACGCGAATCGCTCTTGCTCGAGCTCTACGAGCAGATCGATCGCGAATCCCGGGAAGCCGTGGCGGCCACCATCGCCGAGCACTCCGACGCCAGCGCCATCGACATCATCGACGCCGCCGTACGCGCCTATATCGAGTCCATCGGGCGAGATCCGCGCAAGGCCAGAGTCGCGCTCGTCGAAGTCGTCGGGGCGGGACCCAAGGTGGAGAAGTTCCGCCTGGAACTGCGGCGTGCCTGGGGCGCGCTGCTGGCCAGCGCCGCCGAGGATGCCGCCCTGCACGGTGAAATCCCGCCCGGTGACTACGAAATGCGGGTGCTCGCCATCATCGGCGCCGTGAACTACGTGGTGGACGCCTGGAGCGGTTCGGAACCGCGCCAGCCGCTCGACGACGTGATCCGGGTGCTGCGCCGCATCATCATGGGCGCCGTCAGCGCCTGACCCGGTCCGAACCTCCGTCAACCGACTCGATTTCGCGCCCGTCCGCTCCTCGCGGACGGGCGCGACCTTTACGGGTAGCGTGCCGATCATGGAGACCGTGCCCATCCAGATGCCCGACGGGACGACGGTGCCGGTGCGCTTGATACCGGCGAAAGGCCCGCACCGGCATCCGATTACGGCCGACAGCCCCCGGCCGGTGGTGGTGATCGCGCCCGGCCTGGGCGTACCGGGCGAGTACTACTCCCTGTTCGGGAAGCCATTGGCGGACCGGGGTTTCGATGTGGCGCTGCTGGAGATCCGCGGAAACGGCGAGAGCAGACCGAAACCCGGCGTCCCGAGCACCCACGGCTATCAGGAACTGGTGGCCATGGACTTCCCCGCCATGTTCGAGGTGGTGCGCGAGCGGTTCCCCGAGAGCACGCCATACCTGCTGGGGCACAGCATGGGTGGCCAGCTCGGCGTCATGTACGCCTCCCGGATCCGCGGGCGACTGGGCGGATTGATCCTCATCGCCTCCGGCACGCCGCATTTCCGCGGCTACACGGGCCTGGCCGCGGTGGGCAGCGCGGCGCTGTCGCTGACCGCCAATCTGGCCGGGTTCTGGCCCGGCGACACCATCACCGCGGGCGGCTTCGGACGGCAGTCGAAGGCGCTCATCGCCGACTGGGCGCGCCTGGCCCGCACCGGCCGATTCCAGCCCGCCGGAGCCGATATCGACTACGAGGAGCGCATCGGGCGGCTGAAACTGCCGGTCCTGTCGATCACCATGACCGGCGATGAGCTGACCCCGCGCGGGTCGGCTCGCCAGCTGCTCGCCAAGCTGTCCGAGGCCGACATCACCACCTGGCACAATCCGGACCCGCTCGGGCACAACGGCTGGATCAGCGATCCCGAGTCCACCCTCGACTATGTCGAAAAGTGGCTCCGGGACCGCTGATTCGCGGGCCGATTCAGAGGGTGCGCGATCGTGGCGCGGTCATCTTCTCCGGGCTCAGCAGCTCGTCGAGCTCGTCCTTGCTGAGGGCGCCGCGCTCCAGCACCAGGTCGTAGACGCTGCCGCCGGTTCGCAACGCCTCCTTGGCGATCGCCGCCGACTGCTCGTAGCCGAGCTTGGGCACCAGCGCGGTCACCAGGCCGATGCTGTGCGCCACCAGATCCCGGCAGTGTTCCCGGTTGGCGGTGATGCCGGTGATGCAGCGGCTGGTCAGGGTGATGGCCGCATTGCGCAGCATCATCAGGCCCATCAGCAGGTCGTAGGCCATGATCGGCTCGGCCATGTTCAATTCCAGCTGGCTGGCCTCGGCGGCCATGGTGACGGTCATGTCGTAGCCGATCAGCTGGAAGCAGACCTGGTTCACCACCTCCGGGATGACCGGGTTGACCTTGCCCGGCATGATCGACGAACCCGGTTGCACCGCGGGCAGGTTGATCTCGCCCAGTCCGGCGCGCGGGCCGCTGGACAACAGGCGCAGGTCGTTGCAGATCTTGGACAGCTGAACCGCCGCGCGCTTGAGGGTGCCCGACACCGCCACGAAGTCGCCCGAGTCCTGGGTGGCTTCGACCAGGTTCTCGGCCTCGCGGATGGGCAGCCCGGTGATCTCGGCGAGTTTCCGGTTGACCAGCTCGGCATAGCCGGGCGGGCTGGTGATCCCGGTGCCGATGGCGGTGCCGCCCAGGTTCACCGAGAGCAGGTCCTGCGCGATCCGCCGCAGATGGCTGATGGCCTCGCCGATCATGACCGCGTACGCGCCGAACTCCTGGCCCAGCGTCATGGGGACGGCGTCCTGCAGCTGGGTGCGGCCCATCTTGATGACGTCGCCGAATTCGACCGCCTTGGCGCGCAGCGCATTCTGCAGTTCGGTGAGCGCCGCGGCGACGTCCTGGACGGACAGGTACACGCCGAGCTTCACCGCGGTCGGGTAGACGTCGTTGGTGGACTGAGAGCAGTTCACGTCGTCATTGGGGTGCAGGTAGCGGTACTCGCCCTTGTGATGCCCCATCAGTTCGAGGCCGCGGTTGGCGATGACCTCGTTGGCGTTCATATTGGTCGAGGTGCCCGCGCCGCCCTGCACCATGTCGACCATGAAGTCCTCGCGCAGGCGCACCGCCGCCGGGCTGCCGGGCTCCAGCAGCTCGTCGCAGGCTCCGATGATGGCCGTCGCCTTCTCCTGCGTGATCGACCCGAATTCCGCGTTCGCCAGTGCGGCGGCCTTTTTCACGTAGGCCAGCGCGGACACCAGGTGCCCGAACCGGCGCAGCTTCACCCCCGAGATCGGGAAGTTCTCGATCGCGCGCAGGGTCTGGACGCCGTAGTACGCGTCGGCGGGCAGTTCCCGGGTGCCCAGCGAATCGTGTTCGGTGCGAATGCCGCCCAGCGGCTGCTGGGCCGCGATCGCCGCCGCCAGCCGCTCGGAGACGGTGCGCATGCGATGCGCGATGAGCCCGGCGACGCGGGCGACGATGCGGTAGTAGCGATCCGGGTGCTGCTCGGCCAGCTCCCGCAGGGTGGCGCGCGGGACCGCGAGCACCACCACGCCGTCGCGGGTGCGGCCGCTGGCCGTGTGCGGGGTGTCGTCCACCAGCGCGACCTCGGAGACCAGGCTGCCGGGGCCCAGGCGCGCGAGCTGGATCTCGTGACCGGTGAGGCCCGAGATGATCTGGATCTCGCCCTCGACCACGATGCCCGCCCATTCCCGCGGCGTGGCCTCGTGGAACAGGGTTGCGCCGGCCGGATATTCGTGTCGCTCGGCGGTGGCGGTGAAGGACCGGACGTCGTCCGGATCGAGCCCGGTCGCGGCGGCGGTGGTCTCGATCAGCTCGTCCAGTTGGTCCACATCGACTCCCGGGGCGTCAGTCCATCAGCTGCTGGGTGAAGAACTCGTAGATTATCGCCGCCTGGAATGCGGACTGCTTGTTGTCCGCCGCGCCGCCGTGGCCGCCCTCGATGTTCTCGTAGTACCAGACGTCGTGGCCCTCGGATGCCAAGCGCGCGGCCATCTTTCGGGCATGGCCGGGGTGCACGCGGTCGTCGCGGGTGGAGGTGGTCAGCAGGATCGGCGGATACTGCCGGTCCGGGCTGGTGTTCTGGTACGGCGAGTACTTCGCGAGGTAGTCCCACTCCTCCGGCTTGTCCGGGTCGCCGTACTCGGCGATCCAGGACGCGCCCGCCAGCAGCAGGTGGTAGCGCTTCATGTCCAGCAGCGGCACCTGGCACACGATGGCCCCGAACAGCTCCGGGTACCGGGTCAGCATGACGCCCATGAGCAGGCCGCCATTGCTGCCGCCCACCGCGCCCAGTTGCCCGGGCGTGGTGACGCCGCGCGCCACCAGATCCCGCGCCACGGCCGCGAAATCCTCGAAGGCCTTGTGCCGGTTGGCCTTCAGCACCGAGGTGTGCCATTCCGGGCCGTATTCGCCGCCGCCGCGGATATTGGTCATGACGTAGGTGCCGCCGCGCTCCAGCCAGCCCATGCCCACCATGCCGCTGTAGCTGGGGGTGCGGGAGACCTCGAACCCGCCGTAACCGGACATCACGGTCGGGCCCGGGGAGCCCTGGCGATCGCGGTGGCGGATCACGAAATACGGGATCTGGGTGCCGTCGTCGGACTGCGCGAAGAACTGCTCGGTCACGATGCCGTCGGTGTCGAAGAAACCCGGCTCCTGCTTGAGCACCTCCACGCTGCCGCCCACCGACCCCGACATCAGCGTGGTCGGGCGGGTGAAACCACTGGTGGAGAGCATGAATTCGTCGCCGCCGTCCAGGCGGTCCAGGTTCATGATGCTGGTGCTGGCCATGGCCGGGGTGTCGGCCAGCGGCTCGCGGGCCCAGCCGTCGGGGCCGGGGGTGAGCACGTACAGCTTGGTCTGCACATCCTCCAGCGTGACCAGCAGCAGGTGGTTCTCGGTCCAGCCGTAGCCGTGCAGCGCAGTGTGCGCGTCGGGGGTGAACAGGACCTCGAAATCGCGTGCGCCGGAGAGGAATGCCTCGAAGTCGGTGGCCAGCAGCGCACCGGCCGGATAGGTGGCGCCGTTCACCTCCCACGGCGACTTCAGCCGCACCAGCAGCCACCGCTTGTACCAGGTCTCGGTGGCATCGGTGGGCACATCGATGAAGCGCAGCGTGCCGTCGGACTCCAGCAGGTAGACCTCTTCGTTGAAGAAGTCGGTGGCGCGGCTCAGGAAGTGCCGCTCGTAGCCGGGGGTACGGTCGTAGCCCGCGGAGACGGCCACATCGGTGACCTCGCCCTCGTACACGAATTCCGCAGCCTCCAGCGGGGTTCCGCGCCGCCAGCGCTTCACCAGCCGCGGATAGCCGGAGTCGGTCAGTGAGCCGGGGCCGAAATCGGTGCCCACGTACAGGGTGTCGTGATCGATCCAGGCGAAGTCCGATTTGGCCTCGGGCAGGTGGAAGCCGCCGTCCTCGGGCGCGATGAAAGCCTTTGTCTCGATATCGAATTCGCGGACCACCTTGGCGTCCGCGCCGCCGCGCGAGAGGCTGATGAGCGCGCGCCGCTGCTCCGGCCGCTTCACCGCCGCACCGCCCCAGACCCAGTTCTCGCCCTCGGCGGCCGCCAGCGCGTCCAGGTCGATGAGGATCTCCCAGTCCGGCTCGTCCTTCGCGTACTCGGCGAAGGTGGTGCGCCGCCACAGGCCCTTCGGGTGCTCGCGGTCGCGCCAGTAGTTGTAGAGCCACGGGCCGCGCCGGCCCGGATAGGCGATCCGGGTGTCGGTGTCGAGCATGGCGAGCACGCGCGCCTCGAGGTCGGTGAAGCGCTCCGTGGACGCGAACCGCTCGCGGGACACCGCATTACGTTCTTCCGCCCAGGCCAGGGCGCGTTCGCTCTCGACCTCTTCGAGCCACAGGTAGGGATCTGTCACGTCCTGTCCAACACCGGTCATGCCCTCATTGTTGCCGAGGGCCGCGTTCGCCGGTCGCGAACGTGTTGCCGGGCACCCTGCCGGGGGGTCAGTAGGATTGCGGTTTCGATACCGATCGGATCCAGGAGGCCTCGGCGTGTCGTATGAGCCCCGGCTGTGGGAACAGCACTGCTGCCTGCCGCTGCTGCCGACCGCGGACCTCACCGAGCTGACGCGGTACCCGCTGGGCTCGTACCTCTCGGTCAATATCGGCTACGCGCCGCAATCCACTCGCGAGTCGCTCGAACTGGTCACCCAGTTCCGGCGGGATGCCCTGACCGACGGCCGATTCCGCCTGGTGCACAGCATCGAGGACGCCTGGCCGGAGGTCCCCACCGCGGAGACCGACGCCACTCTCGCGCTGGCCTTCGACCTGGAGGACTCCGGGCCGCTGGGGGGCGATCTCGACAATGTCGAGCTGTTCCACGAACTGGGCCTGCGGTCGCTGCTGCCCACCTACAACCATGCCAACGCGGCCGGCTGCGGGTGCCTCGACACCGACGACACCGGGCTCACCGCCTACGGGCGCGACCTGATCCGCACGCTCAACGAGGTCGGCGTGTTCGCCGACGGGTCGCACTGCTCGCGGCGCACGGGACTCGACATCGCCGAGACCACGACCGTGCCGATGATCTACAGCCACTCGAATTTCGCGACGCTGTGGGCGCATCCGCGCAATATCGGCGACGACCAGGCCAAGGCGTGCGCGGCCACCGGCGGCGTGATCGGCATCAACGGCGTCGGCATCTTCCTGGGCCGCAACGAGCCCGCGGACGCGGCCGGGCGCATCGAGGCCATGGCCGACCACATCGCCTACGGCGCGGAACTGGTCGGCATCGAGCACATCGGGATCGGCTCCGACTACTCCTTCGACGCCGAGGATTTCAACGCCGAACTGGCCAGCAATCCGGACAGCTACTCCGAGGAGTACACGCGCTACGGCCAATTGCAGTGGGCGCCACCGGAAGACCTGCTCGGCACGTCCGGGGTTCGGGGGCTGGACGAGGTGCTGGACGCGCGCGGCTTCTCCGCCGCCGACCGGGCGGCCGTCTTCGGCGGCAATTTCGCGCGCGTGGCGCGGCAGGTCTGGCGGGATTAGCCGCGGCGGGTCCGGTGGGATCAACGGACCGTCGGAGATCTCGGCCGATCCACCGGGCGCGACGGACTGATCGGTCGCATCCAGACCGCGAGCGTGACCGCTCTCACGTGTTCCGCGTCTCACGGGGGCGGGGGATGGCTGAGTGAGGCTCCGGCAACAGGTCTAGTCTCGATGCCGTGACTTCCCACTACGATGTCGTCGTTCTCGGCGCTGGTCCCGGCGGTTACGTCGCCGCGATCCGTGCCGCTCAACTCGGCCTGCGAACAGCGATCGTCGAGCAGAAATACTGGGGTGGCGTGTGCCTGAACGTGGGCTGCATTCCGTCCAAGGCGCTGCTGCGCAATGCGGAGCTGGCTCATATCTTCACCAAGGAAGCGAAGACCTTCGGTATCTCGGGTAACGCGACCTTCGACTTCGGCGCGGCGTTCGACCGCAGCCGCAAGGTCGCGGACGGCCGGGTCAAGGGCGTCCACTTCCTGATGAAGAAGAACAAGATCGACGAGTTCGACGGCAAGGGCACCTTCACCGGCCCGAAGTCGCTCTCGGTCGCGCTCACCAAGGGCGGCACCGAGGACATCACGTTCGACAACGTGATCATCGCCACGGGCACCGAGACCAAGCTGCTGCCGGGCACCTCGCTGTCCGCCAACGTGGTCACCTACGAGGAGCAGATCCTCACCCGTGACCTGCCGGGTTCCATCCTCATCGTGGGTGCGGGCGCCATCGGCATGGAGTTCGCCTACGTCCTCAAGAACTACGGTGTGGACGTACGCATCGTCGAATTCCTCGACCGCGCACTGCCGAACGAGGACGCCGACATCTCCAAGGAGATCACCAAGGCGTACAAGAAGCTCGGCATCACCATCACCACCTCCGCGGCCGTGCAGTCCATCGAGGACGACGGCTCCAAGGTCACCGTGTCGATCAAGGACAACAAGTCCGGCGCGATCGAGACCGTCACCGTGGACAAGGTGCTGCAGGCCGTCGGCTTCGCGCCGCGCGTGCAGGGCTACGGCCTGGAGAACACCGGCGTGCAGCTCACCGACCGCGGCGCCATCGCGATCGACGAGTACATGCGCACCAACGTCCCCGGCATCTACGCCATCGGTGACGTCACCGCCCTCCTGCAGCTCGCGCACGTCGCCGAGGCACAGGGCGTGGTCGCGGCCGAGACCATCGCGGGCGCGGAGACCATGTCGCTGGGCGATTACCGCATGATGCCGCGCGCCACCTTCTGCCAGCCGCAGGTCGCCTCCTTCGGCCTCACCGAGCAGCAGGCCCGCGACGAGGGCTACGACGTGAAGGTCGCGACCTTCCCGTTCACCGCGAACGGCAAGGCGCACGGGCTCGGCGACGCGCAGGGCTTCGTCAAGCTCATCTCCGACGCCAAGTACGGCGAGCTCATCGGCGGCCACCTCATCGGCCCCGACGTCTCCGAACTGCTGCCGGAACTGACCCTGGCCCAGAAGTGGGATCTCACGGTCAACGAACTGGCCCGCAACGTCCACACCCACCCGACTCTGTCGGAAGCCCTCCAGGAAGCGATCCACGGCCTCGCCGGCCACATGATCAACTTCTAGCTCTGGAAGACCTCTCGGGGGTTCGCCCCTGAAACCCCAAGGGATTTCGGGGGCCACCCCCGAAATCCCGGAAGGGGAGGCGAGTCCCGCGAATCGCAGGGTTCCGTCGCCGAAACCCTGAAGTGGCCCGGTGCCGGCGATTTCCGCCGGCACCGGGTCGCTTTCGTTCTTCCGAGCGGTCAGTCCGCCAAGTGCAGGCGGCGGTGGAGGGCGTAGACGCGATCGGTCAGTTCCGGGAAGGGGCCGGAGACCGGGATGCCCGGAGCCACCTCCTGGATGGCGAGGGGGCGGATCGGGCCCGCGGGGACGCCGAACTCGTTGAGCCACTCCGTGAGCTGGGCGGTGGAGGCGGCGTAGACGATGCGGCCCAGGCCGACCCAGGCGTGCGCGGCCGAGCACATGACGCAGTGTTCGCCGGAGGTGTAGACCGTGGCCGTCGCCCGGTCCTCGGGGGTGAGGTGCTCGGCGGCCCAGCGGGCCAGCTCGAATTCGGGGTGGCGGGTGGCGTCGCCGCCCGAGACACGGTTGCGATCCTCGGCGAGCACGGCGCCGTCCGCGGCGACCAGCAATGACCCGAACGGCTCGTCGCCCGCGTCCAGGGCTTCGGCGGCCAGCTCCACGCAGCGTTCGAGATATTGCAGATCGGTGTCGGCGGACATGCGGCTCCTTGTTCTCGTGTGGGGGTCCGGGGCTTGCCCCGGGAAATCCTTCATGGGGGTTCGGGGGCGAAGCTCCTGAGAGCACCGAGAGTTGCTTACTCGCGGTGGTAGGCGGTCTGGGCCGCTTCGATCTTCGCGATATTGGATTCGAGGATGTCGATGAGGCCGACGAGCTGGTCGGCCACCTGCGCGCCCAGGTCGGTGAGGGTGTACTCGACGACCGGCGGGATGGATTGCTGGACTTCGCGATTGACCATGCCGTCGCGTTCCAGGGTCTGCAGGGTCTGGGAGAGCATGCGCTCGGAGATGCCGTCCACGCGGCGGCGCAGGGCCGAGAACCGGTAGGGGCCCTCACGCAGGGCGGCCAGGGCGAGCACACCCCAGCGACTGGCGACGTCTTGCAGGACCGGGCGCGAGGAGCAGTTGCGGGCGAAGACGTCGGCTTCCAGGGTGGGGTCGTCCGGGTAGGACCGGTCGGGAGGCCGGGCGTTCATGAGATTCAGATTACCTGTGTTTCGGGTAGCGGTTCAGGAATAGCATGTGCTTACTATTAGTTAGTACATGTCAGCGGTGCAGTTCATTCCCTGAAACCTGGAGGTAGTCATGACCGTCGCAGTCACCGGAGCAAGCGGACAGCTGGGTCGCCTGGTCGTCGAGGCGCTGTTGAAGGACGGATCGCAGCCGGTGGTGGCGGTGGTCCGCGATCCCGCCAAGGTGGCCGATCTGGCCGCGCGGGGTGTCGACGTGCGGGTGGCGAGCTATGACGATCCGGACGCGCTCGAGCGCGCCTTCCAGGGGGTCGACCGCGTGCTGCTGGTCTCCGGCAACGAGTTCACCAAGCGCGTCGCCCAGCACACCAACGTGCTGCGCGCGGCCGAGCGGGCGGGCGTGAAACTGCTGGCCTACACCAGCATTCCGCAGGCCGGCCGCAATCCGCTGATCCTGGCCCAGGAGCACATCGGGACCGAGGCCGCGCTGGCCGGAGCGAGCATCCCGACCGTGCTGCTGCGCAACGGCTGGTACTGGGAGAACTACACCGGCGGCCTGGCGCACGCCATCGAGACGGGCGTGCTCTACGGCGCGGCGGGCGAGGGCAAGGTATCCGGCGCGGCCCGTGCCGATTACGCCGAGGCCGCCGCCCGCGTCCTCACCACCGACGGCCACGAGGGCAAGGTCTACGAACTCGGCGGCGACGAGACGCTCTCGTATGCCGAACTGGCGCAGGTGATCTCGGAGGTGGCCGGCAAGCCGGTCCGCTACCAGGACCTGCCGCAGGCCGACTACGCCGCGGCGTTGCAGGGCGCGGGTCTGGACGCCGGCTATGCCGCCGCCCTGGCCGATGCCGACGCCGGTATCGCCGACGGCATCCTGGCCGTCGACTCCGGTGACCTGCAGCGGCTGCTGGGCCGCCCGTCGACCCCGGTCGCCGAGGTCTTCCGGGCCGCGCTGAGCTGATCGAGATACGTACCGGGCCGATCGAGTTCGGGGACCGGCAGGCTCAGTACCAGTTGTGGGCCTGCCAGAAAGCCCAGGCGGCGTTCGGGCTGCCGTAGCGCTCGACCATGTAGCGGTAGGCCCAGCGCAGCTGGGTGAGCGGGTTGAACAGCCAGTCCGGGCCCTCGCTGAACATCTTGTGTGCGGGGAGGGCCTGGGCCAGCCCGTAGGCGCCGGAGGTCGGATTGATGGCGAAGACCTGCCAGTCGCTCTCGTGCGTGATGATCTGATTGAACGACCCCCACTGGTCCCCGGGCACGATGAAACGTGCCAGTGTCTGCAAGGCCGGTTTGGAGAACCGCTGGGCCGCGCCGACCAGCTGCAGCAGGGACGCCGGGTCCACCGGCAGGGCGGCCGGGAGCGCGGATTGAGCGATGGGGTCGGCGATTTCGGTGCGCGCGTCGGCGGTTCCGACGGCGACGGTGAGCGGGGCGAGGGCCGCCACGAGCAGTCCGAGGACGGTGGCTCGGAGCGGACGCTTGTCGAGAATGGGCAACGCCTGGTCCTTCCGTGTCGTTCACGAAAAAACAGACCCATCTGGCTTCAGCTAGAAGCCGACCGTACGCCCTGTCGTTTCCCGGGAGGGGTGAGCGACACGCGGTGAAATGCTTGATCGGAGTGGATTGCCGGTCAGCGCGCGCGGCCGAGCAGCAACTCCCGCTCGATCTCATTGCCGGTCAGATCGGCCGCGCGCCGAAAAGCGGCCCGCGCCTCCGCATCCCGGCCCTGCCGCGCCAGCAGATCCCCGCGGACCGCGTGCAGCAGGTGATACTCGTCGAGCGCCCCGGTCGCGGCAATGGCGTCGATCAACTCCAGGCCCGCGGCGGGTCCGTGCACCATGGCCACCGCGACCGCCCGGTTCAACTCCACGATCGGTGACGGAAACCGTTGCGCCAGTATGGCGTACAGTCCGGCGATGCGCCGCCAGTCGGTCTCGGCGGCGGTCGGGGCCACGGCGTGCACGGAGGCGATGGCGGCCTGGAGCGCGTAGCGCCCGGGCGGTAGATTCCGCATCCGATTCAGCGTGTGCGCGCGGCCCAGCGCGGTCAGGCCGCGTTCGATCGAGAGCCGATTCCACCGGGACCGGTCCTGATCCGGCAGCAGCACCAGCGCGTTGTCCGCGTCACTGCGGGCGGTGGTGCGGGAAGCCTGCAGTTCGAGCAGGGCCGCCAGCCCGTGCGCCTCCGGCTCCTCGGGCAGCAGCCCGGTCAGGATGCGCGCCAGACGCAGTGCGTCCGAGCACAATTCGGCCCGGACCCAGCGCTCGCCGGAGGTGGCGGTATAGCCCTCGTTGAAGATCAGGTAGATGACCTCGAGCACGGAGTCCAGCCGCGCGGCCAGCTCCGCACCCTCGGGTACCTCGTAGGGAATCCGTTTGGCCGCGATGGTGCGCTTGGCGCGCACGATACGTTGCGCCACGGTCGATTCCGGGACCAGATGGGCCCGCGCGATCTCGGCCGTGGTCAGGCCGCCCACCATGCGCAGGGTGAGCGCCGCCCGCGCTGGGGGCGAGAGCACGGGATGGCAGGCGGTGAAGATCATGCGCAGCAGGTCGTCCGCGATGGCCGGTTCCGGTTCGCCGGGCGGCTGCTCGGCCGTGAGCGTCTCACGGCCGAGCAGCTCCAGCTTCCGCGCGAAGTTCACGTCGCGCCGAATGCGGTCCACCGCGCGATGTTTCGCCGTCAGCATGAGCCAGCCGCCCGGATTCGGCGGGACGCCGTCGCGCGGCCACTGTTCCAGCGCCGCCACATGGGCGTCCTGCGCGAGCTCCTCGGCAGTGGCGATATCGCCGACCAGGCGGGTCAGGCCGGCCACCAGGCGCGGCCATTCGATGCGCCAGGCCGCCTCCACGGCCCGGCGCGTCCGCTCCTGTCGCGGATTCAGTTCTGGCCGTCCAGCTGTCGCACCTCGACCTCGATGTCCCACTCCGGCCCGTGCACCCGCAGGAACCGGGACGCCCACTCGGCTGCCTCCTCCGGCGAACGGGTCTGCAGCACCAGGTATCCGCCGATGATCTCCTTGGATTCGGTGTACGGCCCGTCCATGACGGTCTGCACGCCGCCGGCCTGCCGGATCCGGGTGCCCTCCTCGACCGGGCGCAGGCCCGCGGTATCGAGCAGCACGCCCGCCTTGGTCATCTCCTCGATGATCTCGTTGACCTTGGCGATCAGGTCGTCGCCGGGCCCCTCCTCGGGCATCTGGGCGGGGTCCAGGCGAATCAGTGCCAGGTATCGCATTGCTCAATCCTCTCGCTGGGCGACTGCATAGCGGACATAGAGGGCACCACCGTCGAACGACTTCGATTCCAGCAGGTTCAGATTCAGTTCGGACTTGTCCCGGAACATAGGGGTGCCGGAGCCGATTGTCACCGGATGGATGACGATGCGGTACTCGTCGACGAGCCCGGCGTCGGCGAACCAGTGCACCAGGGTCGGGCTGCCGTAGATGACCAGCGCGCCGCCGTCCTCCGCCTTCAGCTCCGAGATGCGGGTCGCCCCGTCGCCGTCGATGATCCGGGTGTTCCGCCAGCCGGCCGACTCGAGCGTGGTCGAGAAGACGATCTTGTCGATATTCGTGACCCATTCGGCGTGTTCGAGATCGTGTGCCGTGGCCTCCGGATTGTCCGGAACGCTCGACCAGTGATCGCGCATGCCCTCGAAGGTCTTGCGGCCGTAGATCGTGGTTCCGATGTCAGCCCGGATGTGCTCGTCGTGGAAGGCGGCGAGGTCCGGACTGTAGCTGCCGAATGTCCATTCCAGTCCCAGTTCGGTGTGTGAGGCCGCGAAGCCGTCGAGGGTCATGTGCTCGAAAGCCACCACTTTTCGCATCGAATTCCTCTCGTCGAAGTGCCGGGCCGCCGTTCGGCCCTCGACTACTCCTCGAACGGGCCCGGCCCGAATCGACACGTTCGACGGAGGAATCTTCAGCGGGTTCCGGTCAGACCCACTGGACCAGTTGGATGACGATCCCATTCGGGTCGAGGGCCTGGAAGTAGCGCTCGCCCCACGGCTCGGTCTCGATGGGCGTCACGATCGGCACGCCTTCGCGTTGGACGCGGGCGTATTCGGCGTCGATGTCGTCGACGACGAACACCACCAGCAGGCCCTCGCCCGCGCTGCCCGCGATGCGCTCCGGCTTGAAGCTGCCGAGGCCGGTGCGCAGGTAGATGACGTCGAATCCGGCGTCGGGGCGGGTCACGTCGACGAAGCCGTCGGCCGACATCTTCTCGGCGAAACCGAAGTGGTCGATGAGGAACTTCGCCGAGGCGATCGGGTCGGGCACGTTCAGGGAGATCGCGGATGCGGTGATGGTCATGGGGCCTCCTAGGTGGTGCCGATCAACTCTGTACTAAGTACGCTGTACTTTGTACAGACATTCCCGATGGGATGCAAAGTGACGACTGTCACATCGATACGATCGGCGACGGAGGTGACGCGAATGGCCGGACGAAGCGGGGAACGCAGCAGCGCGGGCGACCCGGTACGCACGCTGGAACTACTGTGGCGCGAGCCCGGATCCGGTGGTTCGGCGCGCGGGCCCAGACAGCGCACCACCCTCGACGCCGTCATCGCGGCCGCGCTGGAGATCGCCGACAGTGCGGGACTGGGCGCGCTCACCATGCGGTCGGTGGCGGCCAAGCTGGGTATCACGCCCATGGCCACCTACACCTACGTGCCGGGCAAGGCCGAACTGCTGGACCTCATGCTCGACACCGTCTACCAGCGCATGCCGCGTCACGATCTCACCGGAATGCCCTGGCGGGAACGGGTTTCCGCAATCGCCGCCGAGAATCGAGCCCTGCTGGCCGAGCATCCGTGGGTGGCCTATCTGCCGACCACGCGGCCGCCGCTGGGTCCCGGCGTGGCCGCGAAATACGATCACGAGCTGCGCGCGTTCGACGGGCTCGGCCTCGGTGACCTGGAGATGGACGCCGCGCTCACCTATGTGCTGGGCTTCGTGACCTCGACCGCGCAGCTGGCCATCGACACCGCGCGGGCCGCGACCGAGAGCGGGCACTCCGATCACGAGTGGTGGGAGCGGGCGGCCCCGCTGCTGGCGCGGGTCTTCGACGCCGGCCGCTATCCTCTGGCGGCCCGGATCGGCGCGGTCGCGGGGCAGGCCCACGACAGCGCCTACAGTGCGGACCACGCCTACGAGTTCGGGCTGGCCCGGGTCCTGGACGGATTGGCCGCGCTCATCGAAAACCGCAGGCCCTGAGCATGGCCGGTCGGTTCGGGCGACCCGGGCAATAGAGACCGATCGGGACGGTGGTCTCAATTTCGCCGCGCGGACCGGGCGATCGCGGGCAGAATTCCACCCATGCCGCGATCAACCCCGGCAATCGTCGCCGCCGAAACCTTCAGCCGGGCAGCGCAGCCGGTGCTCCCGGTGGGAGACGGGCTGGTGCTGCGGCCGTGGCTGCGCCGGGACGGGCCCGAGGTGTACGCGGCCTTCCAGGATCCGGCCATTCGGCGCTGGCACGTGCGCACCGCGGACACCGTGGAGGAGGCCGGGGAATGGGTGGACTCCTGGGCGCGCACGTGGAGTGGTGGCACCGCGGCCAGTTGGGCTGTCGCCGATGGCCGCAGTGGCCGGCTGATGGGCCGGGCCTCGCTGCATCACATGGAACTCGGACCCGGCGAGGCCGAGCTGGCTTACTGGGTGGTCCCGGCGGCGCGCGGCCGCGGCATCGCCCCGCGCGCGGTGGAGGCGCTGGTCGGCTGGGCCTTCCAGGTGGCCGGATTCCACCGCCTGGAGTTACGGCATTCCGTTCATAACGCCCAATCCTGCCGGGTGGCACACAAATCCGGCTTCGTGCTCGAGGGGATCAATCGCAGCGCGGGCCTGCACGACGACGGCTGGCACGACATGCACCTGCACGCCCGCATCCAGCCCGCCCGCCCGGCCGAACCCGGGTACGCGCATCGCATCCCGCACGCCGAGACCGTTCCCGAAGCCGCCACCCAGCCGGTCTACCACCTGCGTCGCTGATATCCGGCCACCGCCGGGGGTCGGCCGGCGGTTCGAAACCGCGATGTACCGCGGTTCGAAACCGGCGTGAGCCGCTGCCGGATCGTGCGGCTAGTGGTCGGTTTGGATGCGGAGGGCGGTGATCGTGCTGGCCAGGCCCTCGTATTGGTTGGTGAGCAGGACGATTTCGATGAGGCGGCGCTCGTCGTAATGGCCGGCGAGGGATTGCCAGGTGGCGTCGTCGAGGTCGCGGGTGGTGACCAGCTGGTCCACGGCGGTGAGCAGCGCGCGCTCCTTGGCGGACCATCCGGCGGCGGCCGGGCCCTCGCGGAGACGGTCGAGGATTTCGGCGGTGACGCCCGCGCGGCGGCCCAGCCGGATGTGATGGTCGGTCTCGTACTCGCATCGGCGCAGGTGCGCGACGCGCAGGATGACCAGTTCGGACTCGTACCGGGGCAGCTTGCCGCCCGGCATGAGGCGGCCGGAGAAGTGCAGCCATCCCCGGAACAGACCGCCGGTCCGGCCCAGTGTGCTGAACAGATGCGCGTCCTCCGTGCCCGCGGCACGGGAAAGCGCCTGCCAGACAACCCAGTTCACCGGACCGAGCTCCCGCAGACGACCGGGAGCGATGCGTGGCTTCGTCGACACCATCCCCCCAGTCAACACCCTGTCTGAGCCACTTGCCAGACCGACGGCCCGGCGCGGCGCGGATCGGGTCACTCGCGGACCGCCTGGGCGAGTTTGGTGAGCTCCAGCGCGCGGCGAGCACGGGTGAGGACGTGCGCTCGGGAGCTGGTGAGGTGGGCCAGCAGGGTGCGCAGGGCGGTGTCCAGATCCCCGGCGAGCAGGTGCTCGGCGATGGCGATATGGTCCTCGGCCATGGCGGCGATCCGCCCGGGGGTGGGCATGTCCAGGGCCCGCACCGGCCGCACCCGCGCGTGCACCGTCGAGAGCGCCTCGGCCAGTGCGGAATTGCCGGCGGCCAGCAGGAGTGTGGTGTGGAACCGCTCGTCGGCGGCGATCAGCTCGGCCCCGGGCTCCGGCGGATCCTCGCGCACGCGCCGCCAGAGCCCGAGCTCTCGCTCGATCGCACCCAGGTCGTGCGGCGTGACCGCAGGCCGAGCCGCCAGGCCCGGCGGTTCCGGCTGCACGGCGGCGGCCAGCGGTTCCGGGAGCGCCGCCGCGGTGGCCTGCAGCCGCTGGATTCCTCTGGCTTCCAGGACTATTCGGAGTTCGTAGAGGTCGCCGAGTTCGTCGACCCGGGGTCGGTACGGGTAGAGGCCGTCGGTGTGGCGTTCCAGCAGGCCGTCGGCGAGGAGCCGGGCCAGCGCCTCGCGGACCGGGGTGCGGGAGACGCCGTAGGTCTCGGCGAGGCGTTCCTCGCCGAGTCGCTCGGTCGGTACCAGCATCCCGGCCGCGAGATCGCGCTGCAGGGATCGATAGACCCGCTCGGACAACGGAATACGCCCCCTGCGCGCGTTCACGAAATGTCCGATCAGATCGCCATGGCCTGGCGCACAGCGGATTCCGCGCTCGCACCGCCCGCCCCGGAGGAGGTGACGCGGCCCGAGCGCAGGACGTAGAACTGCTGCGCGGCCTGCAGCGCGAAGCCGATGTGCTGTTCGACCAGCAGCACGCTGAGTCCGCCCCGGCCGGAGAGTTCCATGATGGTGCGTTCGATCTCGGCGACCACCGAGGGCTGGATGCCCTCGGTCGGCTCGTCGAGGATCAGCAGCGCCGGTTCGGTGACGAGGGCGCGGGCGATGGCCAGCTGCTGGCGCTGGCCGCCGGAGAGCAGTCCGGCCTTGCGGGACAACAGTTCCCGCAGCGCCGGGAACAGGTCCAGCGCTTCGTCGACGAGCGCCTTGCCGCGTTTGCGGCCGTCGGCCACCACCTGGAGGTTCTCCATTGTGGACAGCTGTGGAAAACTCTGCTGCCCCTGTGGAACATAGGCGAGGCCGCGCTTGACCCGCCGCGACGGCGACATCTTGGTGATGTCCTCGCCGCCGAAGCGGATCCGCCCCGACTTGGCGGGCAGCAGGCCGACCGCCGCACGCAGCAGCGAGGTCTTACCGGCCCCGTTGTGGCCCATGATGGCCGCCACGCCATTGTCCGGAACCGTCAGGGATACACCGTGAATCACCTCGGTCCGGCCGTAGCCGGTATGTAGGTCAAAGAGTTCCAGCATCCGCCGCCTCCTTCGCCTCGTCCGATTCCTGCTCCGCGCCCATCGACCCGGTAGTAGTGCTGCTCTCCGCGGGCGGCAGCTCACCGGCCGCGGCGGTGCCGAGGTAGACCTCCTGCACCTTCGGGTCGGCCTGCACCTGCTCCACGGTGCCCTCGCTGAGGACGCGGCCGCCCGCGAGCACCGTCACCGAACTGGCGAACGCGCGCATGAAATCCATATCGTGCTCGACGACGATGACCACCCGCTCACCGCCGATGCGGCGCAGCAGGTTTCCGGTCTCCTCGCGTTCCTCGGCGCTCATGCCCGCCACCGGTTCGTCCAGCAGCAGCACCGAGGCGTTCTGCACCAGCAGCATGCCGATCTCGAGCCACTGTTTCTGTCCGTGCGCGAGCACCCCGGCAGGTTTGTCGCGCAGCGCGGCGAGTCCAGTGGTCTCGAGCGCCTCTTCGATGGCGGGCAGCACCGACTTGCGCCGGCGCAGCAGGGTGAGCGCGGAACGTCCCGCGCCCGCGGCGATATCGAGGTTCTGCAGCACGGTGAGCTGTTCGAACACGCTCGCCGTCTGGAAGGTGCGCCCCACCCCGAGCCGGGCGATCTGATGCACCTTGCGGCCGATCAGCTCGGCGCCGGTCTTCTGCGCCGAGCCGGTCGCGGGGACCAGGCCGGTGATGGCGTCGATGAGGGTGGTCTTGCCCGCGCCGTTGGGTCCGATGAGGAAGCGCAGATCGCCCTGCAAGACGGTCAGATCCACGTCGGAGACGGCCTTGAAGCCGTCGAAACTCACCGACAGGCCGCGGATTTCGAGGTATTCGCTGTCCATTCCGGCGTTGCCGCCGATTTTCGGTTCGGGTGCGGTCATCGTGCTTCCACCTTCTGCTCCGCCTCGGACTCGGCCTCGACCGCTGCCTCGCTCTCGGGCGCGGCGGCCGGTTCCGGTGCGGCGTCGGGGGCCGTCGTGGGCCGCAGCCGTTCCAGCAGCTGCTTGGCCATGGGCCCGAATCCGGCCAGTCCGGCCGGAATGAAGCCGACCACCACGATGAACAGCGCGCCCTGGAAGTAGGTCCACGCCGACGGGAAGTGCTCGGAGAACGTGGTCTGCGCCCAGGCCACGCCGATCGCGCCCAGCACCGGCCCGAGCAGGGTGGTGCGGCCGCCGATGGCGACGCCGATCAGGAAGGCGATGGACGGGACCACACCGATGTCGGCGGGGGAGATGATGCCGACGATCGGGGTGAACAACGCGCCCGCGATGCCCGCGAAGAACGCGGCCACCACATAGGCGACGATCTTGATATTGGCCGGGTCGTAGCCGAGGAACCGGACCCGTTCCTCCTGATCACGCACGGCGACAAGCAGTTCCCCGTAGCGGCTGCGCATGAGCTGGCGTGCGATGGCCACCACGATCAGCAGTGTGCCCGCGGCGATGAAGAACAGCATGCGCCGGTTCACCGGATCGTCCAGGCGGAAGCCGAAGAACGAGCGGAAGTCGCTCAATCCGGTGAAGCCGCCGATGGTCTGCTGCCCGGTGAGCAGGATCGCCAGCGCCGCGGCCAGCGCCTGGCTCAGGATGGCGAAGTACGCGCCCTTGACCCGGCGTTTGAACACCCCGAAGCCGAGCACCGCGGCAATGGCGGCGGGCAGCACCGCGATTGCCAGGAGCGCCACCGGCGCGGACTCGAAAGGCCGCCAGTAGGCGGGCAATTGGTCCACGCCCGCGATGGTCATGAACTCCGGCACATCCTCGTGTGCCTTGGCCGCATCGGCCATCTGCATGTGCATGGCCATGATGTACGCGCCGATGCCGAAGAACACGCCCTGGCCGAGGGTCAGCATGCCGCCGCGGCCCCACGCCAGGCCGATGCCGACCGCGACGATGGCGAAGCACAGGAACTTGGCGAGCAGGCTCAACCGGAAGTCGGTGAGCATCGCCGGTGCGAGACCGAACAGGACTATGGCGGCGATGACGAAGCCGCCCAGGGCTTTCAGGGAAGAGTTGGCACTCAGCCGCTGGATGGTGGTCATGCCAGACTCCTCGTGCGGACGGTGAACAGACCCTGCGGGCGCACCTGCAGGAAGATCACGACCACGATGAAGACGATCACCTTGGCGACCGTCGCGGTGGTCGAGTATTCGACGAACGAATTCAGCAGGCCCATGGCGAAGGCCGCGATCACGGTGCCCTTGATCTGCCCGAGGCCGCCGATGACGACCACCAGGAAGGCGTCCACCAGATACGACTGCCCGATGGTGGGGCTGGTGGAACCGATCAGGGTCAGGGCCACACCGGCCACCGCCGCCAGCCCGGAACCGATGAAGAATGTGCTCACATCGGTGAGACGTGAAGAGACGCCCGAGGTTTCGGCCAGACTGCGGTTCTGCACCACCGCCCGGATGCGGCGGCCGAGCGGCGTCGTCTTGAGCGCGGTGGCCAGCGCGATCACCGCAACCACGGCCAGCACCATGATGAAGATGCGGGTCTTGGGCACCACGGTGCCCGCGATGGTGAGGCCGCCGGTCAGCCAGTCCGGCGCGACCACGTTCTTGGCGGGCGCGCCGAAGATGTCCCGCACCGCCTGCTGCAGGATCAATCCGACACCGAAGGTGACCAGCAGGGTGTCCAGGGGCCGGTCGTACATCCAGCGGATGAGCCCCATCTCCAGGGCCGCGCCCAGCAGGCCGCCGACCAGGAAGCCGACGAACAGCGACACGATCAGCGCCACGCCCGTCGCCGAGATCAGTTGTTCCACAACGTAGGTCGTGTAACACCCGGCCATGATGAATTCACCGTGCGCCATATTGATGACGCCCATCTGACCGAAGGTCAGCGACAGACCCAGCGCGGCGAGCAGCAGGATCGAGCCCAGACTCAGCCCTGTGAAGAGCTGTCCGACAGCCGCTGTGTTCAATGTGCCCTCCGCTTCGCTCCAGGCGGGTTCGCGGCCCCGGAGGTCTCGTTCGTCCTTCCCTCCGCTCCTCCGCTTCGCTCCCCCGCTCCGCTCAGTCCAGAACGAGACGGGCCGCGAACCAACGGGCGGGTGGACAGGGATCGATTGTCTGTTTGTTTCATATCGATTGGCCTCTCGGCTGGTCGCCGTACGGCTGGTGTGGCACAGGTGCCGCACCAGCCGCCCCTCATCGGCGGCCGCCGAATTACTTCAGGCCCTTGGCCCAGTCGTAGTTCTTCAGGTACGGGTCCGGCTGGATCGGCTTGCCGGAATCCCAGACGGTGTAGATGAGCCCGTCGGGGTGGATCTCGCCGATACGCGCGGTCTTGGTGATGTGGTGGTTGGAGCCGTCGATGGTGACGGTGCCCTCCGGCGCGTCGAAGCTGACGCCGTCGGCGGCCTTCTGAATGTCGGCCACCGCGAACGACTTCGCCTTCTCGACGGTCGCCTTCCACAGGTAGACCGAGGTGTAGGCGGCCTCCATCGGGTCGGAGGTGGGCTTGTTCGCGCCGTAGGCCGTCTTGTACGCGGCGACGAACGCCTTGTTCTGCGGGGTGTCGACGGTCTGGTAGTAGTTCCAGGCGGTCAGCTGGCCCGCGACGTTCTGCACGCCGACGCCGCCGACCTCTTCCTCGGCAATGGACACCGAGACCACCGGCATGTCAGCGGCCTTCAGGCCCGCGTTGGCGTACTCGCGGAAGAAGGCCACATTGGAGTCGCCGTTGAGGGTGTTGAACACCGCGCCCGCCTTGGCATTGCGGACCTTGTTGACGATGGTGGAGAAATCCGTGGAGCCGAGCGGGGCGTAGTCCTCGCCCTTGATCTCGATGCCATTGGCCTTGGCGTACGCCTTGATCTCGCGATTGGCGGTCTGCGGGAAGACGTAGTCGGAGCCCACCAGGTAGAGGGAGGTGATGCCCTTCTGCTTCAGGTAGTCCAGCGCCGGGATGATCTGCTGGTTCGTGGTGGCGCCGGTGTAGAAGATGTTCTTCGAATCCTCCAGGCCCTCGTACTGAACCGGGTAGTACAGCAGCGAATTCAGCGATTCGAACTTGGGCTTCATGGCCTTGCGCGACGCCGAGGTCCAGCCGCCGAACACCGCGGCCACACAGTCGGAGCTGATCAGCTTCTCGGCCTTCTCCGCGAAGGTCTTGGGATCCGAGGCGCCGTCCTCGAGCACCACGTCCAGCTTCTTGCCCAGGACGCCGCCCGCCGCATTGATCTGGTCCACCGCCAGCTTGGTGGCATTCGCGACGGTGACCTCGCTGATGGCCATGGTGCCGGTCAGCGAGTGTAGTGAACCGATCTTGATGGTGTCCTTCGACGTGTCCACGCAGGACTTGGCATTGGAGCCCGACGCGGTGTCGCTGTCGCGCGAACCACAGCCGGCGACCAGAACGGCGGACAGCGCCAGCGCGGTCGGAATGGTGATCGCCTTCATCAGGCGGGCGGCCCTGTCCCGGCGGGGAGAGTCGTGCATGGGCGGATCCTTCACTTCACGGTGTTCGGCGGCGCCACGTGCGCCGCTTGCGAATACCGCCGCGTATACAGCGGCTGTATTCGTGGAACGAAAGGTAAACGGGAAGTGTTGCGCCGGAATGACTCTCGATGAATGTCCGATTTCCTACATTGCAGCGGCGTGAATTTCTGCTCACCGCATCGTGGTTCGGGTGGTGTGAAGGAAACATTATTGCAGGTCAAGGGATATGAAACGGCCCGAGCCGGGGCCAGCGGAAGCTGACACCGGCTCGGGCCCAACGGTGAGATCGGCTCAGTAGCAGTACTGGCTGTGGGTGTAGTAGTCGGTGTGGCAGTCCTGCTGCCATGTCCAGCCGTCCTGCCGGTCGTCGTTGGTGGTGCCCGCGCCCGCCGCACTGCCGGTGCCGCCACCGATCAACGCACCGATCATGGCCGCGAACGGCAGCGCGATGATGCCCAGGCCACCCGTGGCCACCGCGATGACGACGCCGACCACGAGACCACCGAGCGCACCACCCAATGCGCCGATGGCACTACCGGTTTGGGTCGCGCGCTGCTTGGGCGAGGTCGGCACCCACCGCCCGATATCCGCGGCCCCCGGCTGCGCGATCTCGCCGGCCTCCGGATGCGCAACCAGCTTGGTCCCGTTGTCCTCGATGCTCGGATGCATCGACACCACCAGATCCGTACCCGCCGTGGTCATGGCCAGCGGCATGCTCGTCACGACCACCCCGGAGCCGTCCAGCACATCGACCGACGCATCGGTGAGCCGAAAGGTGCCGCCGGTAAGGGTTGTAGTAACCGTTTTGTCCGCATCCGAGCGAACAATGGAGTACCCCAGATCATCCTGATTCTGAGCAGGGTGCCGAATCGACTGCACCGTAGCCGGATCCGGCGCCGGCGCGGCATAGGAAGTACCCCCTGCGATCGCCAACGCGGCAATGGTGAGCCCGGCCGTGGCAATAACCTTCTCGAATTTCACACGATCGTGTTCGCGCGCGATTCAGCGAGTGTTTCCCACCCGGATAGGTCATCGAATCCGTCACCGACGACGCTGATCGCCGACGGCCCGGGGTTGAAGCCGCAGGGGTGATCGCGGGTCACTGAATGACGTAGGGGGAGATGGAGCTTCGGTGTTCGCTGATGTCGAGTGATTTGCCGAGGGGTGGGAAGGCGCGTTGGGGGCAGTTGGAGCGTTCGCAGACGCGGCAGCCGGCGCCTATGGGGGTGGCTTTGGGCTCGTTCAGGTCCAGGCCGTCGGCGTAGACGGTGCGGCCGGCGTGGCGGAGTTCGCAGCCCAGTCCGATGGCGAAGGTTTTGCTGGGTTCTCCGTAGCGGGTGGCGCGGCGTTCGACGGTGCGGGCGATCCAGAGGTATTTGCGGCCGTCGGGCATCTGGGCGATCTGGGTCATGATCTTCGCGGGGTAGGCGAAGGTCTCGTAGACGTTCCAGAGCGGGCAGGTGCCGCCGCTGGAGGAGAAGTGGAAACCGGTGGCGGACTGGCGTTTCGACATATTGCCGGCGCGGTCCACGCGGACGAAGGAGAAGGGGACGCCGCGGAGTTTGGGGCGCTGCAGCGTGGACAGGCGGTGGCAGATGGTCTCGTAGCTCTGGGTGAAGAACGCCGACAGGCGTTCGATGTCGTAGCGGAAGTCCTCCGCCACCTCGTGGAAATGGGCGTAGGGGAGGACCGTGGCGGCGGCGAAATAGTTGGCGAGGCCCAGTTTTGCCAGCACGACCGAATCGTGGCCGCTGAAATTGCCCTCCGCCACCAGCTTTTCGATGAGCTCGCCGCATTCCAGGTAGGCCAGCTCGGCGGCCAGCTTGAACACCCGCTGCCCGCCCGAGAGATGCGGCGCGATTTCCAGCCGGCGCTGCTCGGGATCGAAGCGGTGCAGCACGCCGTCGCCCAGATCGATACGCTCCACGATCTGCACGCCGTGCGCATCGCTGAGGCGGCGCGGGATCTCACGCTTGAGATCGCCGCCGTGGAATCGCATGCGATGGGTGAGTTCCTCGGCGGCGGTATCCAATTCGTGAATGTAGTTCTGCCGCTGATAGAAGTAGTCGCGTACTTCCTCGTGCGGTTTGGAGATGGCGCCCGAACCGCTGCCGTCGGAGAAACGGTCCTCGGTCGCGGCGGCCAGCTGTGCGGTCGTATTCCGGTAGCGGCGATGCATGTTCACCATGGCGCGCGCCAAACCCGGGTGCGCGCTGACCATTTCTGCGATCTCCTGGGCGTCGGCCTCCACCCCGAGCTCCTGGTCCATCACGACCTCCTGGAGTTCGGCGATGAGCCGGGTGTCGTCCTGGGAGGAGAAGAAGCCGGCGTCGACGCCGAAGACTTCACTGATGCGCAGCAGGACCGGTACGGTGAGCGGACGCACGTCGTGTTCGATCTGATTCAGATAGCTCGCGGAGATCTCGAGCTTCTTGGCCAGCGAGACCTGACTCAAACCGCGCTCGGTACGCAGCTGTCGCAGCCGCGCACCGACGTAAGTCTTGGCCATGCGCCCAAGTTTATTGGTGTCTTCGCATCGTTGCCAACGCGAGGGTTAGCAGAGCTGCTGAGCTGTGTATCACATCGTTGTCGGTCGCTCGGGTTACCGTCGACAAGTGCTCTTGTCCGATGTGGTTGAGGCGTCACAGGGTGTGCGGGCGACGTCGTCGCGAAAGAACAAGATCAAGATCTTCGCCGACCTGCTGAAGCAGGCGGCGCCGCAAGAGTTGGCGCAGGTCGTGGCCTGGTCGTCCGGCGAGCTGCCACAGGGACGGATCGGAACGGGGTGGCGCACGCTGACCACGCTCGCGGTCGAGCCGGCCGCGGTGTCCACGCTGTCGGTGGACGAGGTGGACACCTCCTTCAGCGAGCTGGCCGAGGTCAGGGGCAGCGGGTCGGCGGCGCGACGACAGGAACTGCTGGCCACCCTGTTCGGGGCCGCGACCCGGGACGAGCACGAGTTCCTGCTCCGCTTGCTGACCGGGGAGATGCGGCAGGGCGCGCTGACCGCGATCGTCGCCGAGGCGGTGGCCGCCGCCTTCGAGGTGCCGATCGAGGCGGTGCGGCGGGCCCACATGCTGTCCGGGCGGCTGCCGGTCACCGCCGTCGCGGCGCGCACCGGCGGCGTCGAGGCCCTGGCCGCGTTCCGGCTCGAGGTCGGGCGGCCGATCCAGCCCATGCTGGCCTCGCCCGGCGCGACCCTCGAGGAGGCCATGGCCGAATTCGAGGGGCGGGCCAGCGTCGAACACAAGATGGACGGCGCCCGCATCCAGGTGCATCGCGACGGTGAGCGGGTGTGGGTGTTCACCCGCACCCTGCGCGACATCACCGCGAGCGTGCCCGAACTGGTCGAAGTGGTGCGGCAGCTGGACTGCACCAGCGTCGTGCTCGACGGAGAAACCTTGGCGCTCAACGACTCCGGCCGCCCGCGGCCCTTCCAGGAGACCATGAGCCGCTTCGGCGCCACCACCTCCCAGGAACTGCTGCTGCACCCCTACTTCTTCGACTGTCTCCACCTCGACGGCGCCGACCTGCTGGACGCCCCGCTGCGCACCCGCCGCGAGGCCCTCACCGCGGTGGCCTGCGGCCTGACCATTCCGGCCCTCATCGCCCCCGACCCGGAAGCCGCCGCCGAATACTTCGACGGCGCGCTGGCCGCGGGCCACGAGGGCATCATGATCAAATCCTTGGACGCCCCCTACGCCGCCGGCCGCCGCGGCCGCTCCTGGCAGAAGATCAAACCCACCCACACCCTCGACCTCATCGTGCTCGGCGCCGAATGGGGCTACGGCCGCCGCACCGGCTACCTCTCCAACCTCCACCTGGGCGCGCGCGACCCCGAGGGCGGCGACCCGATCATGGTCGGCAAAACATTCAAGGGCCTCACCGACGCCCTACTCCATTGGCAGACGGCCGAATTCCCGCGTCACGAACGCAAACGCGACGGCAATACCGTCTATCTCTACCCCGAACTGGTAGTCGAAATCGCCCTCGACGGCGTCCAGACCAGCCCCCGCTACCCCGGCGGCGTCGCCCTCCGCTTCGCCCGCGTAGTCCGCTACCGCCCCGACAAGGAACCCCACCAGGCCGACACCATCGACACCATCCGCGCCCTGCTACCCGGCACCAAATAGACGAGGGTGCGAGGGCGGAGCTCCCGAAATTGCCTCTGGGGTTCGGGGGCGAAGCCCCTGAGAGTCCCGAGAGTTGGTCCTCCCTCACAGGCGATTCACAGCTGGAACAGGGGACGCTCCGAGTTTCGGGCGACATGATTCACGTGTCGACGCTCGACCGGACGGTTGTCAGGTGACGGGACACAGGAACTGCCACCGCATCTCCCACGCGGATTCCCTGTGAGCTCGTGCCGTTCGGGAGACTTCGACGGTGGATTGCGCATGGTCCACCTGTGTGGCCGGTGGTGCCCCGCCCCCTCGCCGGGCACCGCCGGCCGCGGTCAAGATTCGTGTCGCGGTCAGGATTCGTAGTCGTGGATGCCGGTCAGGTTCGGCAGCCGGCGGCGGCCCGCGGCCAGCTCACCAGCCAGATCCTCGTAGGCGATGGCCAGTTCGGTGAGCCGCTGGGCGGCATCGTGCACGGCGTCGTCGGGTGACATGGCCAGGGTCAGGTAGGCGAGCGCGGAGAATTGCGCGAGCCGGTCCACCACCGTCCCCACGGTCTCGGTGTGCAGGTGGGCGTCGCGGGCGGCCTTGGGGAGTTCGGCCGCCACCCAGCTGTCGATATCGTGCACCAGTCGCGCCCGGTCGTGGTCGATCCGATCGGTGCCGCCCGCTCTGGTGAGCCGCCGCTCGTGCAGGTCCGCGAGTAAGCCGGCACAGCGCAGCACCGGATGGTCGTCGGGGGGCAGGCCGCGGCAGGCCTGCAGCAGCAGGTGTTTCGGTGGGAGCGGATGCACGGCCGACATCCTGCCCCTCGAATATCTCCGAATGGCAACGACATTCGGTGCCACTTTGCCACCCAGGGGTTGCATCCGGTGCCGTGACGTGCCGAGATGGTGGGGTGATCCTCACCGTGACCCTGAACCCGGCCTACGACATGACCTACCGGGTCGAGCATTTCGAGCGGGGCCGGGCGCAGCGGGTGCGGTCGGTGGATCAGCGGCTGGGCGGGCGCGGCATCAATGTCACACGGGTGCTGAACCAGCTCGGCAAATACGCCCGCGCCACCGGTTTCGCGGACCATTCCTTCGCGGCTGCCGCGGAACTCGAGATGCCGGTGGACTTCGTGCACGCGCTGCCGTGGGTCCGCCGCACGGTGGTGATCAGCGAATCCGATGACGGCACCGCCACCGCGCTGTGGGAGCCCGGGCCGCGGGTCACCGAACCGCACGCGGTGGATCAGCTGCGGGTGCGGGTGGCGGGCCTGCTCTCGGATATGAGTGGCCTGGTCATCTCGGGTTCGCTGCCCGGCGGGGTGAGTCCGGGCCTGCCCGCCGAGCTGGCGCGCACCGCCATCGCCCGGGGCGTGCCCACGATCTGCGACTTCGACGGCCAGCCGCTGGAACTGGCCGCGCGCGTGCCAGGCGTCGTGCTCACCCCCAATGTCGAGGAGCTGGAACGTCTCACCGGCCGCCCGGCGGGCACCATTCCGGAGATCCTCGCGGCCGTCGATCCGCTCATCGCCGACGGCGTGGGCACGGTGGTGGTGACCCGGGGCGGCGCGGGCATGGTGGCGGTCACCCCGACCCGGGCCTGGACGGCGGCCCTGCCGAAACCGCTGGCGGGCAACCCTACCGGGGCCGGCGATGCGGCGGTGGCGGCCATCATCGCCGCGCTGGCCGCCGGCACCACACCGGACTGGCCGGAGCTGCTCGCCGACGCCGTCGCCACCTCCGCCGCCGCCGTGGTCATTCCGGTCGCGGGGGAGATCGACCGGGTGCTGCGGGACCGGCTGCTGCCCACCGTGCGGGTGCGGGAACTCGAATCCGTCGCGGTCCGGCCGTGACACTCCGGGGACACGCCGTATGTGAGGTAGCTGTGAACTGAACCCCGTGGCGGCGTGGTGGCGCGGGACCGGGGGTTGTCCCGGGTTAGGTTGGGGGAGTGTCGGACCTGGGAACTCAACCCGATCGGGGGTCGGGTGTGGACGACAACTATCGAATGCCCCGGGTGGTGCGTGCGGCGCAAGTGCTCGCGCTGGGAATCGCGGGGCTGGGCGCGATCTGCGTGGCCTCCTCGGGATGGCTGCTGGGGGCCGAGGCCGCGATCGGGACCGCGGTGCCGTTCATCCCGGCGTTTCTGCTCGGTCTGGTCGCGCTGACATTCAACTCCGAGGGACAGTCGGTGCGCATCGGGGCGATTCTGGTGGCGGTCATGAACATGCTGTGGACGGTGCCGTCGATCACCGAGGGGCGGCCGCCGGGTCCGCTGGGGCCGCTGGTCTCGCTGGCGGTGATCGTGCTGCTGTTCCGCCGGGAAGCGCGCGACTGGTTCGAACCCCAGACATGGTGGTGAAACCCAACTCTCGGGACTCTCAGAGGCGGCTGATTCCGTGGTCTCTGTGTAACAAGTAGGTCATCTGGTCTGCTCATTTGCAATCTGCGTGCAATTCCCGGCACTTACCGTTGGCGCTATGAGTTCGGAAGCCGCCGCGGGGACGGGCATTCACATCAGCGGGCTGAGCAAGACCTTCCGCTCCGGGCGGCGGGTGGTGCCGGCCCTGGACACGGTGGATCTGCATACCGCGCAGGGCGCGTTCCTGTCGCTGCTGGGGCCCTCCGGGTGCGGGAAGTCCACCATCCTGCGGATTCTCGCGGATCTGGAGTCGCCGTCCGCGGGGACCGCGAAGATCAATGGTGAGACCCCGGCCGAGCTGCGCAGGCGGCACGAGTTCGGGATCGCGTTCCAGGATTCGGCGCTGTTGCCCTGGCGCAGTGTGGAATCCAATATCAAGCTGCCGCTGCAGGTGGCGGGGCTGCCCGCGGACCGGGAGCTGGTCGCGGATCTGATCCGGCTGGTCGGCCTGGAGGGCTTCGAGAAGGCCAAGCCCGCGCAGCTGTCCGGTGGTATGCGGCAACGGGTTTCGATCGCCCGCGCGCTGGTGGTCCGGCCGACGGTGCTGCTGCTGGACGAACCCTTCGGCGCGCTCGACGATATGACCCGGCAGCGGCTGAACCTGGAACTGCTGCGCATCTGGACCGAAAAGCCCGCCACCACACTGATGGTCACGCACGGCATAGCCGAGGCGGTCTTCCTCTCCGACGTGGTGGCTGTCATGAGCCCACGGCCCGGCCGGGTGGTGGAGGTCGTGAACATCGACCTGCCGCGGCCCCGCACGCCGGAGATGATGCGCACGCCCGAATTCCACAAGCTGCACGACTATCTGTCGGAGCTGCTGTTCGGGCGCACCGGCCGGGGCGGGGTGGCATCGGAATGAACCGGGGCGCAATGAGAGAGAGTCTGCGGATAACCAGGTTGGGTGGTCTGGCGGGCATGCTCGCACTGCTGGCGCTGTGGACGCTGCTCGCCGAACTGCGCGTCGCGGGCGGCACCGTCCCGAGCCCGTGGACCGTGCTGCACACCATGTACACCGACGGCTGGGCACTGTACGGACCCAACTTCCGGATCACGGCCTGGGGTGCGCTGCAAGGGTTCCTGTGGGGCAATGCACTGGCCATCGCGTTGGCGGTGCTGGTGGTGCTGATTCCGCCCATCGAAATGCTGGTCACCCAGCTGGCCATCCTGAGCTACTGCACGCCGCTGCTGGCGCTGGGGCCGATCATCCTGGTGGTGTTCGGCGGGCGCACGCCGACGGTGTTCCTGGCGGCCATGTACTGCTTCTTCACCACCATGGTCGGCACCGTATCCGGATTGCGGTCCGCGGACCGCACCAGCCTGGATCTGGTGCGCGCCTACGGCGGTGGCCGCTGGCAGCGGCTGACCCGGGTGCAGCTGATCGCGGCCCTGCCGAATACCCTGGCCGCCTTGAAGATTGCCGCGCCGTCCGCGGTGCTGGGCGCGATCATCGGGGAGTACCTGGGCGGCGTGGACAGCGGTATCGGGGTGGCTCTGACGGCCGCGCAGACCGCCTACAACGTCCCGCGCACCTGGGGCATGGCGCTGGCCGCGGCCGCGCTGGCCGGGCTCGGCTACGCGATCGTGGCGCTGGTGGCGCGGGTGGCGGTGCCGTGGACGCGAGCGGAGGCATGATGACCGACAAGGTCGCGAACCCGGCGGCGGGCTGGGCCGCGCAGCTGCTGAACCTGCTGCGGCCGATCGGGAGATTCCTACTGCCACTACTGGTTTCGCTGATTCTGCTGGTGGCGCTGTGGTACGGCTTCCTGAAGCTGTACCCGCAGGTCGGGCTGGTCGGCAAGAGCCCCGGGGACGTGTGGAAGTACCTGGTGACCGGGCCGACCTCGGCGGGCGCCCGTCAGGTGATCTTCGACGAAATGCGAATCACGTTGCGGGACGCCTTGATCGGCTTCGGCGCGGGCATGGGCGCGGCGCTGGTGGTGGCGGCGCTGTTCATCGGCGTTCCCCCGGTGGCGCAGGCGTTCATGCCGGTGGCGATGCTGCTGCGATCGGTCCCGCTGGTGGCCATCACCCCGATCATCGTGCTGGTGTTCGGGCGCGGACTGCTCGGCGTCACCGTCATGGCCGCCATCGTGGTGTTCTTCCCGGCCCTGGTGATGATCATGACCGGCTTGCGGTCCGCGCCCCGGCAGGCCACGGAACTGGTACTGGCCTACGGGGGTTCGAACTGGACGGCCATGCGCATGGTGGCGGTCCCGGCCGCGCTGCCCGCGGTGTTCGCGGCCGCCCGGGTCTCGGTGCCGGGCGCGCTGATCGGTGCGCTGCTCGGCGAATGGCTGGGCAGCGGAACCGGTTTGGGCGCGGGGCTGATCCGCGCCATCCCCACCTTCCAGTACAACCGACTGTGGGCGTCGATCGCGCTGGTCACGGTGGTGTCGGTGTTCGCCTACGCGGTGGTGGGCGTGCTGGAAAACCTGGTGCTGGCGCGGTTCTCGCCGGAACGGAGCCGGGAATGAGCACACGAGTTAACGCGGCGCACACAAATACCTGCGGAAAAGCAAAAAATCGGAAATCGAAACGGCTTACATTCGCCGCATGAGTGGTTTGCTCCGGCCGGATTCGGCCTCGCAGTTGTCCATGGGTCGGCGATCCTTCCTCCGCTACGCCGGATTGACCGGTGCGGCGGTGGGCGGGGCCGGATTACTGGCCGCGTGCGGTAAGGACTCCTCGGGCTCCGGCAATGGCTCGGTCGCCGACGGTTCCAAGTACGGGACGGTGGCTGTGCAGCTGTCCTGGTTGAAGAACATCGAATTCGCCGGTGAGTACTTCGCCGATTCCAAGGGCTATTACAAGGACGCCGGATTCGGGTCGGTGAATCTGATCGCGGGCGGCGCGGCCAGCACCTCGGTGGAGGCGGGGCTGGGCACCGGGAAGATCTGGATCGGCATGTCCGCGCCGCAGACCACCGCGCCCGCGATTCTGGAGGGCCTGTCCGCCAAGATCGTCGGCACCACGTATCAGAAGAATCCCTTCTGCATCGTGAGCTCCGGAAAGAACCCGATCCTCAACCCGCAGGCCATGAAGGGGCGCAAGATCGGTGTGCAGGACACCAATCAGCTCATCTTCGATGCGCTGCTGACCGCCAATGGCATGTCACCCTCCGACGTCACCATCGTGCCCGCGCAATACGATCCGACGCCGCTGGCCAACGGTGAGGTGGACGGCTGGGTCAGCTACGCGACGAATGAGCCGATCACTCTGGCCACCAAGGGGTTCCAGAACGTCAACTTCCTGTTCGCCGACTTCGGGCTGCCGCTGGTCGCGGAGACGCTGACGGTGAGCCAGCAGACCATCGACAAGGAGCGCGACAAACTCAAGGCGTTCCTGACGGCGGAGATCAAGGGCTGGAAGGACGCCGTCGCCAACCCGGGCGAGGCGGCGCGGCTGGCCGTCGAGGTGTACGGCAAGGATCAGCGCCTGGAGCTGCGCGAGCAGACCATGGAGGCACAGGCGCAGAACGGGCTGGTCGAATCGGCCGACTCCAAGGCCAACGGGCTGTTCACCATGACCGACGCACTGATCGAACAGAACATCGCGGCACTGGCCAAGGCCAAGATCGATATCAAGGCGGACAAGCTGTTCGACCTGTCGGTGCTCAAAGAGGTCTTCGCCGAGCACCCAGAATTGAAGTAGCTCAGCGCCTCAGGGGCGAGTCAGCGCACCAGTTGCACGTGCCGGCGACCCGCGCCGGGGGAGGCGGACAGCGGTTCGGCGGAGGTGCCGTTGCGGACCGCCAGCAGTTCGGCGGCGATCGACACGGCGGTCTCGGCGGGGGTACGGGCACCCACGTCGAGACCGGCGGGAGAGTGCAGGCGGGACAGGGTCTCGTCGGTGAAGCCGCCCGCCTGCAGGGCCTCCAGCCGATGTGCGTGCGATGCCGGGGTGCCCAGGGCGGCCAGGTACCCCAGCTCGGGTAGTCGCAAAGCCACTGTGAGCAAAGGGATTTCGAATTTCGGGTCGTGCGAGAGCACCACCATGGCGGTGTCGGCGCCGATCTCACCGGCCGAGGCGAGGGTGTTGAGGTAGCGGTGCGGCCAGTCGACCACCACCTCGCAGCCCGGGTAGGCGGTCGAATTGGCGAAGGTGGGGCGGGCGTCCACGATGGTGATCCGGTAGCCGAGCAGCCGGGCCTGGGTGGCCAGCGCGCTCGCGAAAGCGTTGGCCCCCACCAGGATCAGGTGCGGCGGGCGGGCGAACGAGGACACGAAGACGTCGGAGTCGGGGAGCGAGACCAGCTCGGTGCCGTGCTTGCGGTCGGTGATGAGGTGCTGGCCGATCACATCCGGGTCCGAATGCCAGACGACGGTGAAGACGGTGACCTGCCGCTGGGCCGCCATATCGGCTGCCACATCGGGGAATTCGGGAAAATGCCTGCGCGAGAAGGGTTCTGTGAACACGTCCAGGGCGCCGACACAGTCCATCTGCGCATCGAGCCCGCTGCCCGGTCCGAATCGCTGCAGCCCGCGCCGTCCGGTGTGCGCCGACTCGATGGCGGCCTCGTAGGCGGCGGCCTCGGCGCAGCCCGCCGAGATCGATCCGAAGGCCCGCCCGTCGGCGTCGACGACCATGGCCGACCCGATCGGTACGGGCGTAGCGCCTTGTGTCCGAACCAGAGTGGCCAGCCCCCCGGTGCGCCCGCTGTGCCAAATTCGAAGAAGGTCGTCGACGATTTCCCGCATCACATGCTCCCGATCACAGTGCGCTGTCCGCCGGATAATCCCGATCGATCCCCGTTGCGAGGTCATCGCACGTGACGCACACCATATCCGCTCGTTGCCGTAAATAAGTGCCCGCCCCCGAATTTCCCTCTGCGCTCGCGCACACCCCCGCCCAGTGCGCCCGCCCCAGCACCACCGGATGCCCGGGCGTGGTCCCGAAGAACGCCCGCGCCAACCGGCTCTGGCTGGTCCGCGCCACCGCGATCACCCGCTCGACCACCGCAGGTCCGACGTCCGGCGTATCCACCGGCATGATCGCGACCAATTCCGCGGGCGCTGCGCGGTGATTCCGCGGCGTCGCCGTGGAGCTTCCGGTGCGGGAATTCCTCGAATCGGAATTCCGCTCGGCAGTGTTCCCGGTGCCGAAAGTCCGCGCGGCAAGGGTGTCATCCATGCCCGGAACTGCGGATTCATCGGGAATTCCGGTCTGCTCCAAGGCCTCCCGGGTGCTGAGGCCCGGTGCCGCGGCCGCTGCCAGACCCGCGCGCGTGGAGGCGCTCAGGCCGAGGTCCCAGTCCGCCGCCCAGACCGGGTGGACTCCCTCGGGCAGGGCGATGCCCGAGGTTTGCGATACCTGCCACTCGCCGTCCGGCGCGCGGTGGGCGGGCCCGGTCGCCCCCAGCACCACGAAGATTCGCGCGCATCCACCGTCCCGCAGCGCCGCCACCGCCCCGTGCAGCCAGCGACCGTCCTCGGCCAGCACTTTCGGCATGCCATACCGCCGACCGGCACCGGCCGCGAGCAGAATTCCATCGCAGCGTTCGGGACTCACGCGAGCAGGGTAATCCCGCCCGCGCACCTTCGCTGACCAAGCGACCATCAGGGATTTCAGGACCGGCCGGACCCCGGCAACCGGCAGCGTGCGCCGCGACAGCTACGGAGGGCGGTCAGGTCTGCCGGACCTCGAGCAGGCAGGCGTCGCCCGGCGACCGTCGCCCGGGCAACAACGAGGCCCCGCACCGAGTTTCGGTGCGGGGCTGTCGAGCGCGGGTGGTTCAGAAGAGGGCCAGGGCGGCGAGCAGGCCGGACAGAGCGATGAACTGCAGGGCCACCCGGAGGTTGATGATGCTGTCCCACCTGTCCTGCAGCGCACGGGCATCGGCGGGGATGACGCCGGACTGGGCGGCGGCCTTCTGCGCGGTGTTCACCGGCTTGGCCACCTTCGCGTAGAAGGCCAGCCAGGCGACCAGGGCGACCAGCGCGACGGCGGCGGCGACGGCCGCGCCGGTGTGGCCGGAGACCGCGGCGACGATCAGGGTGAGGGCAGCGGTGACAACGCCGCCCGCGCCGAAGATCGGCATGCGCTTGTCGCCGTAGTAGTGGCCCCAGCCGGCGTTGACGGTGACGGAGGCGTCGTCGAGGCGGCGGTAGACGGATCGCATGATCAGGGCGGCGCACCAGTCGGTGCCGTAGACGACGGCATTGGCGAGGACTGCGAGGGCGGCGAGGAACTGGCCGGTCAGGACGAGCATGGGGGCCTCTTTCGGCAGTGATCTAGCGGTGCTAGGAACTGAAGCAACAATAACAACGCGAAGCTATTTTGTCTAGCAGTGCTAGATCTCAAGTTCTTCAGTCGACCGAATGGTCCGATCCGGGCGCCCCGGTGGCCCGCCTCACAGCTATCGAGATCGCAATGACCTGTGAAGGTGCTCACATCTCGACGGCGGTCGGCGCGTCGTGTACCGGTGGTCCCCGTCACGCAAACAGTACGGGCGTTATGCAAAACCGCACGTCAGCGCTACCGGCAAGTAGATTTCACCGCTGCTATTCGCAAGCAAATTTTGCAGGGTTAGCAAAATGCTGGTGAAAGCTAGCGGGGATTCACACTTGCAACAGGTAGACGCATATTTTTTCCTGTGCCATCGTGTGGAAGTACACCTCGCGGGCCTAGCAAGTCTGCAAATTGCTGCTCCAGCAGTGGTCGAACATCCTCGCTCCCGGATCCGGTGCTTGGTTCGATCCGCGGGGCTACCGAGACCGAACGAAGAAGTGGAGTCAGAGATGTCGAAGGTCGGCACCCCGAAGACCGCTGCGGAACTCCAGCAGGATTGGGACACCAACCCCCGCTGGAAGGGCGTCACCCGCAACTACACCGCCGATCAGGTCGTGAAGCTGCAGGGCACCGTCGTCGAGGAGCACACCCTCGCCCGCCGCGGTGCCGAGATCCTCTGGGATCTCGTCAACAACGAGGACTACATCAACTCCCTGGGCGCCCTCACCGGTAACCAGGCTGTGCAGCAGGTCCGCGCGGGCCTGAAGGCCATCTACCTGTCGGGTTGGCAGGTTGCCGGTGACGCGAACCTGTCCGGCCACACCTACCCGGACCAGTCGCTGTACCCGGCCAACTCGGTTCCGGCCGTCGTCCGCCGCATCAACAACGCGCTGCTGCGCGCCGACGAGATCGCCAAGGTCGAGGGTGACACCTCGGTCGCCAACTGGCTGGCCCCGATCGTCGCCGACGCCGAGGCCGGCTTCGGTGGCGCGCTGAACGCCTACGAGCTGCAGAAGGCCATGATCGCCTCCGGCGCGGCCGGCGTGCACTGGGAGGACCAGCTGGCCTCCGAGAAGAAGTGTGGCCACCTGGGCGGCAAGGTGCTGATCCCCACCCAGCAGCACATCCGCACCCTGACCTCCGCGCGTCTGGCCGCCGACGTCGCCGACGTGCCGTCGGTGATCATCGCCCGCACCGACGCCGAGGCCGCCACCCTCATCACCTCCGATGTGGACGAGCGCGACCGTGAGTTCCTGGACGGCACCCGTACCGCCGAGGGCTTCTTCGGCACCAAGAACGGCATCGAGCCCTGCATCGCGCGTGCCAAGGCCTACGCCCCCTACGCCGACCTCATCTGGATGGAGACCGGCGTGCCGGACCTCGAGGTCGCGCGCAAGTTCGCCGAGGCCGTCCGCGGCGAGTTCCCGGACCAGCTGCTGGCCTACAACTGCTCGCCGTCCTTCAACTGGAAGGCGCACCTGGACGACGCGACCATCGCGAAGTTCCAGCGTGAGCTCGGCGCCATGGGCTTCAAGTTCCAGTTCATCACCCTGGCCGGCTTCCACTCGCTGAACTACGGCATGTTCGACCTGGCCCACGGCTACGCCCGCGAGGGCATGACCGCCTTCGTCGACCTGCAGGAGCGCGAGTTCAAGGCCGCCGCCGAGCGTGGCTTCACCGCCGTCAAGCACCAGCGTGAGGTCGGCGCCGGCTACTTCGACACCATCGCCACCACGGTCGACCCCAACACCTCGACCGCGGCGCTGAAGGGTTCCACCGAAGAGGGCCAGTTCCACTGAGCCACAACAGGTTCTGAGGACCTGTACCCGGGGCGGTAGTCGCATCACAACCTCCGCCGCCCCGGGAACCTCGAAGCCGCCGGGAGAGATGGCAAGCCTCTCCCGGCGGTGTTCACCCGCCCTTCCCGTCGACAGCCCCGGCGGGGAGGGCATTTCCCTATATTTCTTCTGAGACCTTAAGAAGGCGCAGGGTCGAATTCAGTCCGACGCCTTCACCCACAGCTACGACGGCCGACTGGCGGCGTTCGGTACCGGACAACTGATTTCGTAACGGTAGGGGTAACTCACCGGGTACGACCGAAATCGGTTCGGCACTTGACGCAGGCACGGATGCAGAAGTGGCAACGGCACTCAGCCGCCCGCAAAAGTTGCGGGGAGGCGGAACGGAGCGGGACGTGAGCAGCGAAAAGATTCAGCGCGTCGGCATCATCGGCGCCGGACAGATGGGCGCGGGTATCGCCGAGGTCTGCGCGCGGGCGCACGTCGACGTGCTCGTGTTCGAGCAGACCCGGGAACTCGCCGCCGCCGGCCGGGCCCGCATTCTGCGGTCGCTGGACCGCGGGGTGTCCAGCGGCAAGATCACCGAGCGCGAGCGGGAGCAGGCCGCCTGGCGGCTGCGCTTCACCTCCGACCTCGGCGACTTCGCCGACCGTCAGCTGGTCGTCGAGGCCGTCGTGGAGAACGAGGACGTGAAGACCGCCATCTTCGCCGAACTCGACAAGGTCGTCACCGATCCGAACGCGGTGCTGGCCTCCAACACCTCCTCCATTCCGATCATGAAGATCGCAGTGGCGACCAACAACCCGGAGCGGGTGGTCGGCATGCACTTCTTCAACCCGGTGCCGGTGCTGCCGCTCGTCGAGCTGGTCACCACCCTCAAGACCACCGAGACCGTCACCAAGCGCGCCGAGCAGTTCGCCGCCGACATCCTGGGCAAGCAGGTCGTGCGCTCCGCCGACCGCTCCGGCTTCGTGGTGAACGCGCTGCTGGTGCCCTACCTGCTCTCCGCAATCCGCATGGTCGAATCCGGTTTCGCCACCAAGGAAGACGTCGACAAGGCCATGGTGCTGGGCTGTGCCCACCCGATGGGCCCGCTGGCGCTCACCGATCTGGTCGGCCTCGACACCGTGAAGTCCATCGCGGACTCCATGTACGCCGAGTTCAAGGAGCCGCTGTACTCCGCGCCGCCGCTGCTCATGCGGATGGTCGAGGCGGGCCTGCTGGGCAAGAAGGCCGGTGCGGGCTTCTACCAGTACAACCGCGCGTGATCTGAGCCTTTCCATGGCGTTTCGATGCGCTCACGCGGGTGGTCGCGTGAGCGCATCGTGTTTTTTCACCCAAGGTGCGCGCCGCCGGGCATGTGGCGGCGTCCACCGCAACCGGGCATAAGCTGCAACCAGGTCGTTCGGGACCGGCAGCTCGGAAGGAGTGTCCGTTCAGATGGTCAACGTCACCGACGGGTTCGGATCCAGCATCCTGGGATACCCGCGGATCGGTCCGCATCGGGAACTCAAGCGCGCGCTCGAGTCCTATTGGCACGGCACGCTGTCGCGCGACGAGCTGCTGGCCGTCGGGCGCGAGATTCAGGAGAGCCAGTACCTGGAGCTGGCCGCCACCGGGTTGACGCAGGTCCCCGGCAACACCTTCTCCTTCTACGACCACATTCTCGACAACGCACTGCTGTTCGGTGCGGTCCCCCAGCGGTTCGAGCCCTTCCGAGAAGGCTTGGACCCGCTGGACTTCTACTTCCTGATGGCTCGTGGGCGGCCGGATCTGCCGCCGCTGGAGCTGGTGAAACTGCTGAACACGCCGTACCACTACCGGCAGCCGGAACTCGAGCCCGACACCGAATTCTCTCTGCACCCCGAGGCGCTGCTGGACGAGTTCGATCGCGCCAAGGCGGCCGGCATCGAGCTGCGGCCGGTGATCCTCGGACCGCTGTCGCTGCTGCTGCTGTCCAAGACCGGCCACGTTCCCGGCGAGACCGAATTCGACAAGCTGGTGCTGCTGGACAAGCTGCTGCCGGTGTACGAGGAACTGTTCGAGATCCTCGCCAAGCGCGGCGCCACCTGCGTGCAGCTGGACGAGCCCTGTTTCACCAGCGACCGTTCGCCGTCCACGATGGAGCTGTTCGAGAAGACCTATCAGCAGCTGTCCAAGGCCCCGCTGCGCCCGCGCATGCTGGTCACCGGGCAGTACGGCGATTTCGGTGAGGCCATCGAAATCCTGTGCCGCACTTCGGTGGAGGCCATCGGTCTCGACCTGGCCAGCTATCGGGTCGTGCCGGAGGAACTGGCCAAGATCCCCGGCATCAGGCGCAAGCGGCTCTACGCCGGTGTCATCAGCGGCACCAATGTGTGGCGTGCCGACCGGTTCGTGACGCTGGAATACCTGAACGCCCTCGCTCAGGTCTGCCCCGACATGGTGGTCTCCACCGGCGCCACGCTGCTGCACGTGCCCTACGACGTGCTCGTCGAATACGAGCTCGAGGGTCCCGTCGCCGACCGCCTCGCCTTCGCCAAACAGAAGGTGCTGGAAGTGGTTTCGCTGGCCAAGGCGCTCACCGAGGGCCCCTCGGAGAAGTGGCGCCGGAAGCCGACCTCGGTGCACTTCAAGCAGAAGCACGCGGTGCGCCAGCGCGTCTACGCCATCACCCCGCAGATGCGGGTGCGCGAGCCCTACGAGACGCGAAAGGTCGCGCAGCAGGCCAAGCTTCGGCTGCCGGTGGTGCCCGCCACCACGCTGGGCTCGTTCCCGCAGACCGAGACGGCCCGGCAGGCGCGCCACGACCTCGGTCAGGGCCGGCTGTCCTACGAGGAGTATCGCAAGCGCATCGAAGCCGAGATCGAGTCCACCATCCGGCTGCAGGAGGACATCGGCCTCGACGTGCTGGTGCACGGCGAGCATGAGCGCAACGACATGATCCAGTACTTCGCGGAGCTGCTGGACGGCTTCGCCACCACCCATTTCGGCTGGGTGCAGGTGTACGGATCCCGGTGCGTGCGGCCGCCGATCGTGTACGGCGACGTGTCGCGCCCCGAACCGATGTCGGTGTCGTGGACCGCGTACGCCCAGTCCCTCACCGACAAGCCGGTCAAGGGCATGGTCACCGGCCCGGTCACCATGCTGGCCCGCTCCTTCGTGCGCCAGGATCAGCCGCTCTACGAGACCGCCGACCAGGTGGCGCTGGCCATCCGCGACGAGGTGGTGGACCTGGAGAAGGCGGGCATCGTCATCATCCAGGTGGACGAGCCGTCCATCCGCGAGCTGCTCCCGCTGCGCAAGAAGGGCCAGGCCGAATACCTGCGCTGGGCCGTCGGCGCGTTCAAGCTGGCCACCTCCGGCGTCGCTCCGGAGACCCAGATCCACACGCACATCGGCTATTCCAGCCGCGGTGACGTGGTGGCGGCCATCGAGGAACTCGACGCGGACGTCACCGCCATCGTCGCCACCCGCTCCATCGAGTGGGTGCTGGAGGCGCTGAAGGAGGACTGCGCCGAAGGCCGCGGTCTCACCCACGGCGTCGGACCGGGTGTGTACGAGTCCCGTTCCGCCCGGATCCCGGACATCGACGAGCTGGACGAATTGCTCACCGCCGCAGCGGAAGCCGTCACCCCGGAACGCCTGTGGGCCAACCCGGACGGCGGCCTGAAGACCCGCCACCACTGGCAGCTCGACCCGTCCCTCCGCAATATGGTCGCCGCGGCACGCCGCGTCCGCCGCCGCGCGGAGGCCGCCGCGGGCGAAACCGCCTGAGGCGGTAGCGAAGCCGCCCGGCACGGAAGCGCTCACCCAACGGCGCCAGCGGCGACACGCAGACGCACGGAATCCCGGTCCGATCCTCCGATCGGACCGGGATTCCGTGCGTCCGGCGTCACGAATCGGTCATGAACCGATGATTAGCGTGCGGGACACAGGTTTTCGAGAAAGGCAGTGGGCATGGATCCGACGGGTAAGAGCGATCAGCCGGTGGACGATCCCGAGACCGAGAAGCAGTACAACGACACCTACAACCAGAAGGGGGATCAGGTGCCGCCGGATCCGCCCTGGAAGTCGGGGCGCTGAGCGCCGACCCGGGATTGTCGGTGGGTGCCGCTACGGTGTGGGCGTGAACCGCACGGATCGGCTCTACGCGATTGTCGAGGAGTTGCGGGCGGTGTCCCCGCGTCTGCGGACCGCACGGGAATTGGCCGCGCGGCACGGGGTGAGCGTGCGCACCGTCGAGCGGGACATCAGCGCGCTGCAGCAGTCGGGGGTTCCCATCTACGCCGATGTGGGGCGGCGGGGTGGGTACGCGCTGGAGAAGAGCATGTCACTGCCGCCGCTGAACTTCACCGCGGCCGAGGCGGTGGCGCTGGCGGTCGCCGTGGCCCGCGCCGATGGTGGGCCCTTCGCGGCGGCCGGCCGCAGTGCCCTGCGCAAGATCCTGGCCGCCATGTCCCAGCAGAATGCCGATGCGGCACGGCAATTGGCGTTGCGGGTGCGACTCCTGGAGTCGCCGGAGGCCGTCGCGCCGATGCCGATCCCGGCGGAGGTGGAGCAGGCGGTGGTGGCGCGGCGGGTGCTGCGCATCGAATATCTGGATGGCTCGGGGGTGCTCAGCCAGCGCGAGGTGGAGCCGGTGGCGCTGCTGCACGGGACCAATGGCTGGTATCTGCTGGCCTGGTGCCGGCTGCGCGACGAACCGCGCAACTTCCGGCTCGACCGGATGAAGGGCATCGAGCTGACGGAGTGGATCGGGCCGGAGCGGACCATCGACATGTGCCGCCCGGACGAGCCGGTGCACGAGGTGCGGATGATCTCGCTCGGCTAGGCCGGCGAACACCGGCAAAAAATCGCGAAACACCGACAGGGGGTTGTCGCCGGGCCCGGAGATCGTGGTGGGGCAAGGAAATCCACCATGACTCTTCGGGAGACAGAGATGACCACTCCGCCCTTCAACACCGTCGCCTGGTTCCAGGTCGGCAGCAATGAGCCCGAACAGGTGAAGGCCTTCTACCGGGAACTGTTCGGCTGGAACTTCGCTCCGGACCCGGACGAAGACGGCAAGTACGACATCGTCACCTATCCGGGTAACGAGATGCCCGCGGGCGGTATCGCGCATCAGGACGACGCTTCCGGCAACCACGCCATCTTCTACGTGCTGGTCCAGGACGTGCCCGCGGTACTGGCCGCGGCCGAGAAGGAAGGCGGCAAGGTCTTCCTGCAGCCCGTCACCGCCAAGAACGGCCTGGTCTTCGCCGAGCTGCTCGACACCTCGGGCAACCGCTTCGGCGTCTTCAGCCCGCCGCCCGCGAACTGAGCCCCGCCGCTCCCGCCGCGCCGCGGAGATAGCCTGTCACGGAGGTTGATTCGAGACAGGAGTGTGGATCGTGGGCATGTTCGACCAGTTGAAGGACGCGGCGGGTAAGGCGGCGGAGCTGGCGGGCCAGCACGCAGACAAGCTGGAGCCGCTGATCGACAAGGCCGGCGATCTGGTGGACCAGCAGACCGACGGCAAGTTCGCCGGTGCGGTGGACAAGGTGCAGGACGCTGCCAAGCAGGCTCTGCGCGATCAGTCGGGACACTAAGCGGCACAGGGTGTTTTGCGCCGGCCGGGCGGCCGGCGCGAAACACGCCCGCGGGCTCACATGGTGGCGGCGTCGATGACGAAGCGGTAGCGCACGTCGGAGGCGATCACCCGCTCGTAGGCCTCGTCGATGCGGTCGGCGGCGATCACCTCGATCTCCGCGCCGATGCCGTGCTCGGCGCAGAAGTCCAGCATCTCCTGGGTCTGCGGAATGCCGCCGATCATCGAGCCGGACAGCGAACGGCGGAGGCCCGCCAGCGCGGAAGCGCGCACGCTGTAAGGCTGCTCGGGCAGGCCGAGCGCCACCAGGCTGCCGTCCAGCCGCAGCAGTTTGAGGTAGTCCTCGATCGGCAGGTCGGCGGAGACGGTGTTGATGATGAGGTCGAAGGATCCGCGCAGCTTCTTGAAGGTGTCGCGATCACCGGTGGCGTAGTAATGGTGCGCCCCGAACCGCAGGCCGTCCTCCTGCTTGGACAGCGAGTGGCTGAGGACGGTGACCTCCGCGCCCATGGCCGCGGCGATCTTCACGCCGATGTGCCCCAGCCCGCCCATACCGATGATGGCGACCCGCTTGCCCGGCCCGGCGTGCCAGTGCCGCAGCGGTGAGAACAGGGTGATGCCCGCGCACAGTAGCGGCGCGGCCACATCCAGCCCGATGCCCTCCGGAATGGCCAGCACGAAACCCTCGGTCACCACGATCTGCGTGGCGTAGCCGCCGAGGGTGCGCCCGCCCGCCTGCTGTTCGGCGGGCACCGGGCTGTTGTAGGTCCAGACCGCCCCGTTCTCGCAGTACTGCTGTTCGCCGGCCAGACACGGGTCGCAGTGCCCGCAGGAGTCGACCAGGCAGCCCACCCCGACCCGATCGCCGACCCGATGCCGGGTCACGTCGGAGCCGACCGCGGCCACGATGCCGGCGATCTCGTGCCCGGGGACGCACGGGTAGGCGGTTCCGCGCCACTCGTTGCGGGCGGTGTGGATGTCGGAGTGGCAGATGCCGGCGTACTTGACGTCGATCAGCACGTCGTATGGGCCCAGTTCGCGGCGCTCGATGGCGATCTTCTCGAAAGCCGCGTCCGGGGCGGAGACCGCGTAGGCGGTAGCAGTGCTCATGAGGTCATGCCTACCGCCGCATGCCCGAAATGAACAACCGATCGTTCGATTTCTCACCCGCGGCGCGGCGTGGCAATCGGACTGCCAACGGCGTCATGCTGGCGGAGTGGCCATTCTGCTCTCCCTGCTCTCCATGTGCGCAACCCTGATCGGCGGGCTGCTGGCGGTGCACATCGGTGATCGCAAGCGGCTGGTGCTCGGGCTGGCCGCGGGGGTCATGCTGGGCGTGGTGGCCTTCGACCTGATGCCCGACGCGCTGGAGCAGAACAGCCGCATCGCGCTCGGCGTGCCGGTGCCGCTGCTGGCCGCGGTGGTCGGTTTCTTCACCGTGCACGTGATCGAGCGCTCGATGGCCCTGCACACCGGCTACGAGGACGAATTCGTCGCGCACCGGCACAATCACGACTTCTCCTCGCTGGGCCTGCTCGCGGGCGCGGGCCTGGTGTTCCACTCCACCCTCGACGGCCTCAGCATCGGCTTCGGTTTCCAGGCCGGCGCGGCGGTCGGCGTGGCGGTGGCCATCGCGGTCATCTGCCACGACTTCGCCGACGGATTCAACACTTTCACCCTGACCACGCTGTACGGCAATGCCCGCACACGCGGTTTGATCATGCTGGGACTGGATGCCATCGCCCCGGTGGTCGGCGCGATCATCGGCACGCTGGTGCGGGTGCCCGCCGAACTGGTCGGCCTGTATCTCGGCTATTTCGCGGGCTTCCTGCTCTATCTCGCCACGGCCGATATCCTGCCCGAGGCACATGCGGGCAAACCCGCCCGGGGACCGCTGCTGTGCACACTGGCCGGGGTGCTGGCCATGTTGGCTGTTGCGGCACTGAGCCATTGAAATACTGGTACACCAATAGACAGACATGCTCGAGCCTGCGGGCGAACCGCAATCGGGAGGGTCCGTGGACAGCGACACGCACGGGGTTCATCCGGCGGGCGGCGCTACCGGCCCCTACTCGGCCCGGGGCCGTCGGCCCGGCCGGGGCAGGCGCATCCTGGCACTGGTCGTCGCCGCCGTTCTCGGCATCACCGGATTCCTCGGTTACCGCGGCGAACTGCCGCGCTGGCCGTTCCGTGACGACGCCACCACCGCCGAGCTGGCCGGCCCGTCGCTGCCGCCGCTGGACGTCGATCTGGTCTCGCGGGTGGCCGAACCGGCGCTGGTGAACATCACCGCCGGTATCCGCCCCTACGGACTGGGCGCTGCCGGCTCGGGCATCGTGCTGACCGCCGAGGGCGAGGTGCTCACCAGCCATCACGTCATCAAAGGCGCTGACACCGTGACGGTTTCGGATGTCGGAACCGGCGCGACCTACACCGCCACCGTCGCGGGCTACGACTCCGGCGCCGATATCGCTGTGCTGGATCTGAACGGCGCCGGCGGGCTCCCGGTCGCCCATATCGGCAACTCCGCCCCACTGCACCTGGGCGACGCCGTGCTGGCCATCGGCAATGCGGGCGGCACCGGCTCGCCGACCGCGGTGGGCGGGCCCATCACCAATCTGGATTCGGCCATCGTGGCCCGCAATGCCGCCGACCTGTCGCGGAAATCGCTGCACGGCATGATCGAGGTCGCGGCCGCGGTGGCCGCCGGGCAGTCCGGCGGCGCGCTGGTGGACCGCTACGGCTCGGTCATCGGCGTCGTCACCGCCGCCTCGGGCGACATGCAGAAGGCAATGGGCAAGGGCCCCAACGGTTATGCCGTGCCCATCGACACCGCCATGAACGTGGTCCGCCAGATCCGTTCCGGCACACCGACCGACACCGTGCACATCGGCCCCACCGCCACCCTGGGCATCCTCACCTCCGACGCGCAGCCGGCCGGGGCGCGCATCGACGTGTCCATCTACGGACTGCCCGCCTACGAGGCCGGACTCACCGACGGCGAGGTCATCACCGCCCTCGACGACCGCGCCATCACCAGCTCACAAATGCTGAAAGCCGCACTCAACGCCCATAGACCGGACGATGTGGTGCGGCTCGAGGTCAGCGACCCGAACGGCGGACACCGGACGGTGAACGTGACGCTCACCGTCGGCCCGCCCAACTAGAACTTGCTGTTCCAGTACGACTGGAACTGGAGGTACACGATCAGGATGACCACCGCATAGAAGACGGCGACCAGCGTCCACCGCCACTCCACCAGGATCTGCAGCAGTCCCCGCGAGCGTCCCCACAGCACATTGGTCACGATGGCCAGCAGCGCCGGCGTCACCACCCACACCACCATGCACCACGGGCACAGCGCGTGAATCTTGAACACCGCGTCCCACACCAGGTAGCAGATGGACGCCACGCCGAGCAGCAGGCCGAACCACATGGCGCCGAAGAACCAGCGCGGCAGGGCGATTCCGCACACCAGCAGCACGCCGATGGTCACGAAGACCGAGAACCCCACCACGCCGATGATCGGATTGGGGAATCCGAACATCGACGCGGTCGGCGATTCCATGACCGTCGAGCACGAGAGGGTCTGATCGATGGAGCAGATCGGCTTGTAGCCGGGCTCGGTCAGCGACTTGAACTTCTCCACCAGCAGCGTCACCGACGCCGCCCAGCCGATCAACGCAGCCAGCAGCAGCGGCCAGGCCGAGCGGGGACCTGCCGCGATCATCACTTGCTCGCGTTCTCGATCGCCGAGGTCATGCCGCCCGGGCTCATGAGCGTCTTGGCGTCCTGCACCTGGCTGCCGTTCACGTACACGGTCGGGGTGGACTGCAGCCCGGTGGCGAAGACCGCCTTGGTCGCGTCCTTCACGAACTGGATGTACTTGCCGTCCCGAATGTCCTGCGCCACCTGCGGATCGGTGTATCCGGCGTCGGCCGCGATCTGGATGAGCTGGTCATCGGTCATGCCGTTGCCGTTCTCCGGCGGCTGCTTGCCGAACATGGTGCCCAGCCAGGCCTGGAACTTCGACGGGTCCGCGCTGGCGACCACATAGGCGGCATTGGCCGCGCGGGTCGAGTACTGATTGCCGTTGGAGGCCCGGTCCAGGAAGGAGATGATGTTGTAATCGATAGTGGCGGAACCGTTCTGGACCGCCTTGGCCAGCACGTCGGAGTTGTAACCCTCGAACATCTTGCAGGCCGGGCACTGCAGGTCGGCGACGATCTGGATCTTCGCCTTGGCGTCCGGATTGCCGATGCGGATGGCGCCACCGGGGGTGACGTTCGGCGGAATCGCGCCCGTGCTCGGATCGTGGGTGACGGCCGGGGCGAACGAGGCCGACGACGCGGCCGTCGTGCCCTTGTTGTCGTCGTGCTTGCGGATCGCCAGACCGATGCCGATGGCCGCCACCAGACCGACCAGGACTGCGGCCACGCCGACCTGGATGAAGATCTTGCGGTTCCGGTCGGCCCGCGCCGCTTTCGCGAGCGGATTGTTACGGTCACCCGGTTTAGTGCTCACCTCTGCGCTCACCACGCCTTCCGTTGTCACGACACGTGCGCGCCCATCTTCACCCGAGAACCTGAGAGAAAGCTGCATGTGCGCGTGCCGAGTCGCGCCCGGCGCGCTGCGGCAAGCGATTTTCCGTGGTCAACGGCGAGAATTCACCCGGCAGGGGTGTGAATCACCCCCGGATGAGACGTTTTTTCTGTTCGGCGACATCGAAGAGCGCGGGCGGCCAGTCCAGCTTCAGGCCCTGCAGGGCGTCGATGAGCAGTTCGGTGACGGCCAGCCGCGCGTACCACTTGGCATCGCAGGGCAGCACGTACCAGGGCGCGTAGTCGGTATTGGTGCGATCCAGAACCGCCTGGTACGCCTCCTGGTACTGCGGCCAGTACGCGCGCTCGTCGATGTCGCCCGGGTTGAACTTCCAGTACTTGTCGGGCCGGTCCAGTCGCTGCATGAGCCGCTTCTTCTGTTCGTCCAGCGAGACGAACATGGCCACCTTCACCACGGTCGTCCCGTCGTCCACCAGCTTGCGCTCGAACTTGTTGATCTCGTCGTAGCGCTTGCCCCACACCTCCGGCGCGACCAGTTCGTGCACCCGCACCACCAGCACGTCCTCATAGTGCGAGCGGTCGAACACGCCGAGTTGCCCGCCACGCGGCAGCTTCTTGCGGATGCGCCACAGATAGTGGTGTTTCTGTTCCTCCGGCGTCGGCACGCCGAAGGCCGCGTGGTCCACGCCCTGCGGGTCCACCGAACCGATCACGTGCCGGACGATGCCGCCCTTGCCCGCGGTGTCCATACCCTGCAGCACCAGCAGCACGCTGCGGGTGTCACCGGAACGGCCGTTGGCATACAGCTTTTCCTGCAGATCCGACAACACGGCGCGGCGTTCCTCGAGCAGGGCCTCGCCGGCGCGTTTGTCGCCCTTGAAACCCGGAGTCGCGGATGGGTTCAGATCGCTCACCCTGACGCCGTCGGCGCGTAGCGCCGTGGTGATTGGTTTCGTCCAGGATGTCGCCTTCGCCATTCTTCATGCCTAGCACGGGGCCCTGGTTTCTCGCAGGCAACCGCGCCGAACCCGTCCGGTGCCCGCACTTACACCCGGGCCAGTTGCACCAGCTGCGCGGCCAATTCCTCATCGGTGACCGGGGTCAGGGTGAGGTCGGCGGCCGTGGTCAGCAGATAGCGGCCGTCGCCGGAGAAGTCCAGCCAGGTGCGATGCCGGGTCGGCGGCGACAGCGGATTCGCCGGTTCGACCGTGACGGTGATGAATCCGCGCCCGTCCACCGGTTCCCGCAGTTTGCGGCGGAAGTGGTCGGCTTTCGCGCCGGTGCCGTCGGCGTCGGGATACAGCACCGCCTGCTGAGGTTCGCGCAGCGGCTCCAGTCGTCCCGGCGGCGCCGACCCGATGACCTCCACCAGTTCCCGCCCCAATTGCTCGGCGGGACAGAGCGATACCGTCACCGCGTCCGGCAGCGAGACCAGAATGCCTACCCGCTGCTGTGCCACCGCCGCGAAGGCGAGAATGCGCCGGGCCTCCGGGCCGGCGGTGCGCTCGCCGTACAGGGTGACGGTGGTGGTGTCCGTGCGGGCGCACAGGGCCAGTGCCGCGGCCAGGTCGGGATCGGTGCGGCGCAGGAAGCGCGCCGGCGCTCCGCCCGAGGTGATCGGCCCGAATTGCGCTGCGCCGTCGAGATTTTCGGGCACCGATGGAGTCGTGTCGAGCGGATAGGGACGGCGTTCCAGATCGGTTTCGCGGGTCCAGATCATCGCGAACTCGTCCGGGGTCAGGATCCATTTCACGTGGCCGACCCCCCTTTCTTGGGTACCACCTCCGTCCCGTCCGCGACCCTACCGGAGAGATTCTGCGGGTGCTGGCTGTCACCGGCACGCGCAATCTGTGACCTACCGCACTCATTCGGCGGGTTGCTATCGCCGGGTGGCGTAATCGGCGAGTCCTGCTACCACCGTGTCGAATCCGTCGGCCGCCGCTCGGATCACGGTGGCGCGCACCGTCTCCGGGTCCGCGCCCGCCAGCGTGGCCCGGCGGATCTCCGCGTGCAGCGCGCGATCCAGGCCGGCGAGGGCGGCCGCGACGAGCCGTGCGGTGGGGTCGTCGGGGCTGGTGCCGGTGGCCTCGGCGAGTGCCTCGGCCAGCGCGGTCTCGGTCTGCTCGCCGAGCCGGCGCAATCGGGCCTGCAGGGCAGGACTGTCGTCGATCAGGCGCCAGAAGGTGGTGGCGCCGGGGGAGAGGCCGAGGGTGGGATCGTCGCGCCGCACCCGGTCGAGGAAGGCGCGCCGCACGGCCGCGGCCGCCGACTCGCCCGGTGCGCGGTCGCGCACCGCGGTGGCGAGCCGGTTCGCGACCTCGTCCTGACGGTCGAAGAACAGGTCCTCCTTGGTCGGGAAGTAGTTGAACGCCGTGTTGACCGAGACGTTCGCGGCGCGCGCTACCTCGGCGACCGTCACCTTGTCGAAGCCCTTCTCCACGAACAACGCCATGGCGGCGTCGGCCAGTGCGGTCCGGGTGGCGCGCTTCTTCTCCTCGCGCAGTGCCAACGACCTCTCCTTCCTGTCGCAGAGCAGTATAGGTGTGACACTAAAATTGGTGTGACACCAAAATTTGAGATACGGTCGGACCATGACGCTCAGATTCGGCATCTATGCCGGCGGACTCGCCGGCGATCAGTTCGGCAATGTCACGCCCGGCCCACCGGAACGGGCCGACCGCATCACGGCGGCCCTGGACGAACTGCATGGTGAGCATCCGTTCGTGGTGCGCGGCTACGTCCTCTACAGCGACGCGCGCGGCGGGTTCCAGCAGGCCCCGCCGCAGCCCTGGCAGTACGCCACGGCGCACCGGAAACTCGATCTGGTGGTGTGCTTCCACGAACCCGGCGACGACCTCACCGGCTGGCTCGCGTTTCTGCGCAAGCAGATTCGCGACTACGGACCGGTGCTCTGCTCACTGCAGATCGCGGAGGAGCCCAACCATGCCGGACCCGGTGGCAACGGCAGCTACCCGCAGGTCCGGCAGGCCATCATCGAGGGGGTGCGCGCCGCCCGCGCGGAGGTCGACCGGCTCGGGCTCGCGGTCCGCATCGGCTGCAACTCGACACCGATCTTCGATCCGGCACAGGAGTTCTGGACCGATCTGGGCCGTCGGGGCGGGCGCGAATTCGCCGCCGCGCTCGACTATGTGGGCCTGGATTTCTTCCCCGACGTCTTCCGCCCGATCGCCGCCGAGAGCCTGGAATCCGCCATCACCGCGGTGGTGACCGCCTTCCGCCGCGAAAGCCTCGCCGCCGCCGGCATTCCGGCCACCACCCCCATCCACATCACCGAAAACGGCTGGGCCACCGGGCCGGACCGGTCCTACGCGCGGCAGGCCGAGATGCTCGGGACCGTGGTGCGTCTCGTCGACGGTCTGGCGGGCGAGCTCAACATCACCACCTACGAGCACTTCGGCCTGCGCGACTCCTACAGCGATCAGGGCGATATGAACCTCGAATTCGGGCTCCTGCGTTCGGATTACACGCCGAAGCCCGCCTTCGATCGTTACCGCGAGCTCATCGCGGAATACAGCACTCCGGCGTGATCGCGGCGGTGCGTCAGACGGGCGCGACCTCGATGGTGATGCCCGCCGCGCGCAGCCGCTCGGTCAGTGCGTCACCCATGGCCGAGGCCGGGGTGAGAATGCCCGCCAGCTCCGGCAGGCTGTCGAAGGCCAGGCACAGGCCGGACTGGCCCAGCATGACCGAGGTGGCCTGATAGCCCGGGTCACCCTTGCCGGCGAAGGTGCACTCGTACTTCGCGCCCGAGGTGGTGTGCGCGAAGGTGCGCATGGTGAACCAGCCGCTGCGCCGGGCCTGCTCGCTCGGCCCGGTGCCCGGCTTGGGCACGATGCGGTCGATCAGCTTGCGGCCCACGGCCACTCGCGAGAGCACCGCGCCCGCCGCCATGGTGGCCACGATTCCGCCCGCGATGCCGGCGGCGACCAGCGGCGCGGTGGCCGAGGAGCCCGCGCTCATGACCTCCCGGTAGCGGAAGTTCTTGCCGTACGGCCAGCCCAGCAGGCCATTGGAGCGGCGCACGATCTTGGTGTTGTGCGCGCCCATGACGAAGGTCGCCACCCAGCCGTCCAGGCTCGGATCGATGGCCGAGGCCCGCGAGAGCGCCTGATCGCTCTGGCGCCCGACATCGGGCTCCATGGCCTTGTCGGGGCTCAGCGAATACGGGTGCGACATCACCGACGCCTTGCTCGGATCCTCCGCGATGGCCTCCATCATGGCCCGCCCGGAATCGATGGTGCCGCCGCTGGCCCCACCCTTGAGCCAGGCCACCAGGGTGACGTCGGTGAGCTCGCCGGCATTGTCCGCGACACTGCGCTTGTACAGCTGATACACGCTCAGATCCGACGGAATCGAGTCGTAGCCACAGGAATTCACGATCTTCGCGCCGGTCTCGGCGGCCCGCTCGCCGAAGCGGTCGATGCACTCCCGGATGAACAGCGGCTCACCGGTGAGATCGGCGTAGTGCGTACCGTTCTCGGCGCACGCCTGCACCAGCGGCAATCCGTAGCGCAGGTACGGGCCCACGGTGGTGACCACCACCCTGGTGCGCGCCGCCAGCGCGTCCAGGCTGGCCTGATCGGTCGAATCCGCCTGCACCAGTGGCCATTCCGCTGCCGCCGCCCCGAGCTCCGTGCGCACGGCGGCCAGCTTCTCCGGCGACCGCCCCGCCAGCGCGATGCGCGCACCGGCCAGCGCCGCCTCGGCGAGATACTGCGCGGTCAACTTGCCTACGAAGCCGGTCGCCCCGAATAGGACGATGTCGAATTCCCTGTTGCCCATGGCTCTCTTTCCCGTCGGTGAGGTTTCACGCCTTGGCGGCGCGTTTACGGGTCTTCTTGGTCGGCCCCCCGGTGGTCGGCGTCGGAGCCGGGCGGCTCGCCAGCCAGTTGTGATGGGCGCGGCCGAGTTCGGTGACCGGCGCATCCCCGTAGAGCCACTCCCGCGCGATGCGATGCCAATTGCCGGTGGCCTCCAGCTGCCCCAGCATGCCGAAGGTGAGGAAGTCGGCCCGCCGGGAGAACAGATGCTCGGGCGGCAGATTCTGCTGCTTCATCCCGGTGAACTCGCTGGCCCGCGGATCCACCGCCAGTACGAAAGCGCCGGAGGCCAATTCGGGGGTGATGGTGAGATCCTCGTCCACCAGCGCCCATTCGCAGGCCGCCAGCACGTATTCCAGGCACTCCTCGGGCGTGATCTCCTCCGGCGAATCGATGACCCCGCGCTCGACCATGAGATCGCGCAGATCCTCGGCCCGCTCCTCGGCCGCCGCGCGAATACAGATGGCCTCGAACTGCACGTGCTCGGGATCCATCCGGTTGAAGAGCCCGAAGTCCAGGAACGCCACCCGGCCGTCCGGGCCCAGCAGCAGATTGCCCGGATGCGGGTCGCCGCAGAACTCGTTGAAGGTGAACAGCGAGCCCACGTAGAAGCGGTAGATGATCTCGCCGATCCGATTGCGTTCCGCCGCGGGCAGTTCCCGGATCTCGTCGAAGCCGCGGCCCGGGAAGTACTCGCTCACCAGCACGCGGGTAGTGGACAGTTCCGGGTAGGTGGTCGGCACCACGATGAACGGGTGCCCGGTGAACAATTCCGAAATCTGTTTCTGGGTAGTGGCTTCCGCGACGTAGTCGAGTTCGCTCTCCAGATTCAGGCGCAGTTCGTCCAGCACGGCCGGGGTCACCCACGGCATGGCCGACTGCAGGATGCGCCGGAACATGGCCAGGTTCTTCAGATCCGCGCGCACCGCGACGTCGATGCCCGGGTACTGCACCTTCACCGCGACCTCGCGCCCGTCGTGCAGCGTCGCCTTGTAGACCTGCCCGATCGAGGCCGCGGCCACGGGCTCCGGACCGAATTCGGCGAAAACGGCTTCCAGTGACTGCCCGAAGTCCTCCTCGATGACCGCTCGCATCACCTCGAACGACACCGTGGGCGCGCTGTCGCGCAGCACCGCCAGCCGGCGCTGGAACCGCTCCCGATGCTCCGGCGGCACCAGATCCAGGTCCAGCACGGACAGCATCTGACCGAGCTTCATGGCCACGCCCTTCATGGTGCCCAGCACCATGACCATCTGCTCGGTGGCCCGGATCATGGACTCCTCGGCCATCCGCGCCCGTACGGCCTCGGAACGGCCGCGCATGGATCGACGAGTCTTCTGGGCGCGCAAGGCATTACCGGCGACGGCAATTCCCAGCTTCGTCCCCCGCGCAAGCCTGGATGTGGGCAGCTCTTTCGCCATCAGTGACCCTCCATGGGAGCCAACACCCCCGTTGGTGCCGACACGGCGGATGCCCCGTGGTGTGGTCCGCCGGGTTCAGCCTAACCACACTGCGAACTCGAGTGCTAGCCGTCAGCTAGCACTGTTTTCGCGGTTTTCCGGGTCCGGCAGCACATGCGGGCGAGCGTTGAAGTAGTGCCGGTCGCCGCCCGCGCGGACCATGCCCTCGATAGCGCTCCACGCCATCATCGTGAGGTAGTCGAGCATTTCCTCGCTGGACATGGTGCGGTTGGAGATCCACCAGTCGGTGGCCAGCTGCACGCCACCGACCAGCACGTAGGACCACAGCATCGCGCCTTCGGTCTGGATGCCGCGGTCGAAGGACTTGTCGATGATGACCGCCGAGACCACCTGCGCGAAGAGCTTCTCGAAATCGGCGAGGGTGGAGGTGTCGGTGGCCGAGCCGTTGCCCATGATGAACCGGTAGACATCGGTATCCGAGTCGACCGTGTGCACGTAGGCCGCCAAGGTATTGCGGACCAGCTGATACTCGTCGAGGTCGTCGCTGATGGCCTCGTAGATGCGCGGCATCAGCGTGGTCTCGATGAACCGCTCCATGGTGGCGCGGGTCAGGTCCTGCTTGTCCGAGAAATAGCGGTAGAGAACGGTTTTCGAGACCCCGATCTCGGCGGCGATCTCATCCATGCCGGCATCGCCGCCGCGCTTGCGGATGGCGGCGAGGGTGCCGTCCACCAGCTCCTCGCGCCGGTCGATCTTGTGCTGTTGCCAGCGGCGTTTGCGGCCGTCGACACGACCACCGCGTGGACCGGTGGCCGCCTCCACTGCGGCACTCACGCTGCCTTTGGTGGTCACGCTGCGTTGGCTCCTTGTTCGCGTCCTGGGCCTGGGCCTATTCAGCTTAAGCCTCCCATGCTGTGGATCGTCGCCGATCGGGAAGGGCCCGGTGGCGGGGGGTTCATCACACCACGCGCCAGAATGGACGATATGGAGAAACCTGCCGGCGGTGCCGGGGTACTCGACACGACCGAGCCGACGCCGATGAAGACCACACCCAACGGCGGCGGAGCGTTCGCCGATCTCCTGGACGAAGAGGGCAAGAAGCGCGAACTGTGGCGCATGAAGGCCATTGCCACCGGCTTTCTCGCCGCGGCCACGATCATCTACATCGTCTGCGCCTGGATCAGTTCGCGCGGCGCGGGCGGTGAGTGGGTCGGCTATGTGAAGGCCGCCTCCGAGGCCGGCATGGTCGGTGCGCTGGCCGACTGGTTCGCCGTCACCGCACTGTTCCGGCATCCGCTGGGCCTGCCGATTCCGCACACCGCGATCATCCGCAAGAAGAAGGATCAGGTGGGCGCCGGACTCGGCGAATTCGTCCGCACCAATTTCCTGTCGCCGGATGCCGTCGCCGTCAAGGTGAATTCCGCGCAGATTTCGTTCCGGCTGGGCCGCTGGATGGCCGAACCGGGGCACGCGGAACGCATCTCCGACGAGAGCGCGACCATACTGCGCGCGGTCATCGGTGTGCTGCGCGACGAGGATGTCGAGCAGATCATCGACAACACCATCGTCAAGCGCATCGCCGAGCCGCTGTGGGGTCCGCCCATCGGCAAGGTGCTCAACGAGCTGATCGCGGACAACCGGCAGGCTCCGCTGCTGGACCTGCTGGCCGAGCGTGCGCACCAGTGGGCGCTGGACTCGCAGGAGACGCTGGACCGCATCGTGAATCGGGACGCGCCGTCCTGGGCCCCGAAATTCGTGAATTCGTTGCTGGCCGAGCGCATTTATCGAGAGCTGGTGGAATTCACCTGGAAGGTGCGCACCCAGCCCGATCACGAGGTACGGCTGGCGGCGAATCGCTTCCTCGAGGATTTCGCCCACGATCTGCAATTCGACGACGCCATGATCGAAAAGGCGGAAAAGATCAAGACCGAGCTCATGGGCCGGCGCGAGGTCACCGGGATGGCGCAGGCCACCTGGCGGGCGGCCAAGCGCATGATCCTGGAGTCGGCCGACGATCCGAATTCCACGCTCCGCCGCAAGGTGGCCGACAATGTGCAGCAGCTGGGCGAGCGGCTCTCGACCGACGCCGCCATGCGCGACCAGGTGGACGGCTGGCTGGAGCGCGGCGTCCGGTACCTGGTCACGAACTACGGCGCCGAGTTCGCGTCGCTGGTCAGCGACACCGTTGCCCGCTGGGACGCGGAGGAGGCCAGTCGCAAGATCGAATTGGCGGCGGGCAAGGATCTGCAATTCATTCGCATCAACGGCACGGTGATCGGTTCGCTGGCGGGCCTGGTCATCTATGCCATCTCGCATTTGCTGTTCAATGGCTGAACATTTGACCAATAAGCGCTGCGGGCGGAGCGCCGGCTGTTTGCCGCGTGCCATTGGTGAACGGCGCTAGCAGAGCGCTTGCAAGAGTTAGCACCCCGTCCTAGAATTGACCGCACAACCGCCGGAAGGTGAGTGATGAAGCACGATCCCGAGGTTCCCGAACCGATCGAGGGCGACAGCGCGGAGACGTCCGCCGCCGGAGATCGGACGGGTCGCGTAGCCAACGCGGCTCACGACATCGGGGGCTTCATCCGGGCGCAACGCGAGGCCGCCCAGGTCTCGCTGCGTCAGCTCGCACAACTGGCGGGGGTGAGCAATCCGTACTTGAGTCAGATCGAGCGCGGGCTGCGCAACCCGTCCGCCGAGGTACTCGCCCAGATCGCGAAGGGTCTGCGGGTCTCCTCGGAGGTCTTGTACATGCGGGCCGGGTACCTCGAGCAGAGGCCGCACGGCCCCGTCCGGGATGCCCTGCTGGCCGATGCCGGCCTGACAGAACGTCAGAAGCAGGTCCTCCTGGACATCTATGAATCGTTTTGCCGGGAAAACCAGGCGAACGAGGACAGAGGGGACGCAACGGAGCTAATGGGGGGCGTTCCCGGGGGAAACAGGGACAACGAGGTTCCGCACCGCACAACCGAAGTTCCGCCACGCCAGGAGAGCGAACCATCATGACCGAATCGAACCTGACCGCGACCGTGACCAAGCCGATCTACGCCACGGTCGGCGCCGGTGACGCCATCTACGCCGCCGTGCTCGACGCCGTCTCGCAGATCCGCGAGCGCGCCACCTCCGCCGACGTCCAGGGCCGCATCGACGAGGCCCGCGAGCGCGTCGCCAACCTCCCGGCCGACCTGCAGGAGCAGGCCGAGACCCTGCGCCAGCGCGTGCAGGCGCTGCCGTCCGAGCTGCCCGAGGACCTGGCCGAGCTGCGCGAGAAGGCCACCGCCGAGGAGCTGCGCAAGCTGGTCGACCAGTACTACCACCAGCTGCTGGACCTGTACGCCGACCTGGCCGCCCGCGGCGAGGAGACCGTCGAGAAGCTGCGCAGCAACCCGGCTTTCGAGGAGCGCTTCGAGCAGGTCGAGACCCGCTACAACGACCTGTTGTCGCAGACCCAGGACATCATCGGCAAGGTGACCGACCAGGTCGGCCCCTACATCGGGCTCGCCGGCAAGGAAGAGGCCGAGGCCGAGGAGACCGTCGACGCCGAGGTCGTGGACGTGACCACCGAGACCGCTCCGGTCGAGGACGACGCCCCGGTCAAGAAGGCTGCCGCCAAGAAGGCTCCGGCCAAGAAGGCCCCTGCCAAGAAGGCTGCCCCCGTCAAGAAGTAAGTCTCGCATTTCGCGAAAAAGCCTGTCGCCCTCGCACACTCACGTGTGCGAGGGCGGCCGTGTTCAGAGGGACGCGGCCGCCCTTCGGAGGGTGCGGTGCCGCCGGGCGGTGTGGTCATCGGGGTTCCGCAACCCGTGTCGTGGTGAGAAGCCCTGGTGGGCAGGGCTTCACCCGTATGATGGGTGAGGTGATGGCAATCCCCAGCTTGATCTTGACGGTGTTGCAGCTGTGTGCGCTCGGCATGACGGTGTTCGCGCTCGTGCACGCGATTCGCCAGCGCCCGGATGCCTTCACGGCCGTGGACAAGCTGACCAAGCCGGTGTGGATCGCGATTCTGCTGGCGTCGCTGGGCGCCCTGCTGCTGGCGCAGACCCCGGTGGGGATTCTCGGTATCGCCGCGATCGTGGCCACCGGCGTCTACCTCGCCGATGTCCGGCCGAAGGTGGATGAGATCCAGCGCGGGCCGCGCTGGTAACTCGCGTTCGAGACACTCGGCCGCCACTCCGGATCATCCGGGTGGCGGTCATTTTTTTTCACATCCATGCGCTGACCGGGGGTGAGGTGGGTTCCGGCTCGGGAACTTTTCGGGTGCTTGCACTAGCAAGCACGGGGTTGCGCAGGTTACTGTATCTAGCAGTAACACAAAGGAGTGTCCTATGCGGGCAACGCTGCCTCACCGAGCGGACCTCGGCCGGAAGGTCCGTGGCCTGGTGCGCGAGCACCGGGCGGACCTGCGTACCCGGACCTACCGCAATACGGATCTGAATCCGCCGGTCGGTCCCTACGAGGTCGTCCCGGTCACCGCCTCCGATGGCGCCCGGCTCCGGGTGCACGCCTACGGTCCGGCCGACGGCGATGTGATCGTTCTCGTGCACGGCTGGACCTGCTGCCTCGAATACTGGAACCCCCAGATCAATGCCTTCGCGGGCGAATACCGCGTCATCGCCTACGACGTGCGCGGCCACGGCGAGAGCGACGAGGGCACTGCCCCGCTCACCGCCGATCAGCTCGCGGACGATCTCGCCGATGTCCTGGACGCCGTGCTGAAGCCGGGCCGGCGCGCGGTGCTGGTGGGGCACAGTCTGGGCGGCATGACGATTCAGGCCTGGGCGGGCCGGTATCCGCAGCGGGTGCAGCGGCAGCTGCTCGCGGTGCTGCTCACCAATACCGCGGCCGGCGACCTGATCGCCGAGACCACCGTGGTCCCGTTCTTCAATCGGGGTATCGCCAAGCTGCCGTTCCTGGTCGGCCTGCTCGGCCTGAGCGCCCCGATTCTCTTCCCGCCGATCCTGCCGGTGACGTGGGTGTTCCGACGGCAGATCATGAGTCTGGCCGCGGTCGGCGATGTCGCCGCCTTCGGTCTGAACATCGTGCGCTCGTGCCGGGCGCGGGTGCGCGGCCGGTTCGGCACCCTGCTGTCCTACCTGGATGTCGGGCGCGGGGCGGCCAACCTGACCGTGCCGACCACCGTCATCGCCGGATCGGCCGACGACATGACCCCGCCCGTGCACTCGGAGCGAATCGTCGAGATGCTCACCGCGACCGGCAGCCTGGACGGGTACCGGATCCTGCCGACCGGTCACCTGGGGAATGTCGAGGCGTACCGGGAGTTCAATGCCGAACTCGACCGGATCGCGAAGTCCGCGTTCGGAATTCCCGCGCGGGTGGTGGGCGCCTGAGGGGTGGGCTCGTCCACCCCTGAGGTTCCTTAACGGAGACGGCAGTCACAGCGAACATAGTTGTAGAGCAAGAAGATATATCCCCTGCTTGCTATTGCAAGCACCTTGGTTAGCGCGCTACGGTGGTCTGGAACACAAAGGAGTGCTCATGCTGGTGAAACTGCCAGAGGCCGGTGTCGGCGCCGACGCGCTGACCGCCCCCTTCCGCTCCGGGCTGCGGTCCCGGAACTACCGGACCGCATCGCTCAACACCCCGCGTCCCACCGAGGTCATCCCCGTCACCACGCGTGACGGTGCGAGGCTGCGCGTGCACGCCTACGGTCCGGCCGAGGGCGATGTCATCGTGCTGGCGCACGGCTGGTCCTGCGCCATCGAATACTGGAACCCGCAGATCAACGCCTTCGCCGGCGAATACCGCGTGATCGCGTTCGATCAGCGTGGCCACGGCGAAAGTGAGAGCGGCACACGCTCTTTCAGCGCCGATCAGCTCGCGGACGACCTCTCCGATGTGCTCGAAGCGGTGCTGCGCCCGGGCCGGCGCGCGGTTCTGGTCGGGCACAGTATGGGCGGCATGACCATTCAGGCGTGGGCCCACCGCTATCCGCACCAGGTCCGGCATCGGGCCTCGGCAGTGCTGCTGGCCACCACCGCCGCGCGTCAGATTCCCAACCGCGCCACCGTGATTCCGCTGCTCAATGATGTGATCCCCGGCCCGGACTGGCTGGCGCTGGCGTTGTTCGGCACGCCGGTGCCGCTGCCCGGCGGCCCCGCGGTCAACCTGATCGCCAAACATCGGCTGATGACTCCGGCCGCCACCCGTGACCAGATCCTCTTCGGCACCTCGATCGTCCGTTCCTGCCGCCCGTCGGTGCGCGCGGCCGTGGCCCGTGGCCTGCTCGAACTCGATCTGCACGGTGCCGCAGCGCATTTGACGGTCCCGACCACGGTGATCGCGGGCTCGCACGATCGGCTGCTGCCGGAGGTGCATTCGCGCGAGATCGCCGACACCCTCGCCGTCGCCGGACATCTCGACCGGTACACCATTCTGCCCACCGGGCACCTGGTGAACATCGAGGCCGAGAAGGCGTTCAATGTGGAGCTGCACCGTGTGATCCGCCGCTCGCGCCGCGACCCGGTCGCCGTCGCCGGCTGACCTCGGAGACGACAACGCCCGCCCTGGGAAAACCGGCGCGGGCGTTGGCTTTTCGGGTCCTATTCGAAGACGACGGTGCGGCGGCCGTGCACGAGCACCCGGCCCTCGAGATGCCAGCGCAGGCCGCGGGCCAGCACCACGCGCTCGATATCGCGGCCCTGGCGGACCATGTCACGCACGGTGTCGGAGTGGTCGATGCGGGTGACGTCCTGCTCGATGATCGGGCCCGCGTCCAGCTCGGCGGTGACGTAGTGGCAGGTCGCGCCGATCAGCTTGACGCCGCGGGCGAAGGCCTGGTGGTAGGGGCGCGCGCCGACGAAGGACGGCAGGAAGCTGTGGTGGATATTGATGGCCTTGCCCGCCCAGTGCTCGCACAGCTCCGATGGCAGCACCTGCATGAACCGGGCCAGCACCACGGCGTGCGGGTCGTGCGCGTCGACCAGATCGCGCACCTGCTCGAAGGCCGGGCCGCGTTCGGCCGGGTCCTTGGGGAAGGGCACGTGGTGGAACTTGATGCCGTGCGCCTCGGTCATGCCGGCCAGGTCCGGGTGATTGCCGATGACGGCCTCGATGGTGGCGGGCAGCTCGCCGCTGGTGGCCCGGCCGAGCAGGTCGTGCAGGCAGTGGCCGTCCTTGGAGACCAGCAGCACCGCGCGGCGGCGTTCACCGGAGTCGTGCACCTGCCAGTCGGTCTCCGGGCCGAGGTCGGCGGCGACGGCGGTGAAGCGACTGCGCAGCTCGTCCAGATCGAACGGCACGGTGGTGGCCTCGAGCGCCTGCCGGGTGAAGAACCACCCGGTTTCCAGGTCGGAGTGATAACCCGCCTCCACGATCGACCCGCCGAAATCGGCGATGAACGAGGTGATGCGGGCGATGATGCCGGGACGATCCGGGCAGCCCAGGGTGAGCACGTAGCGACGGTCGTCCAGGGTGGAACTCATACCGGGCAGTATCCGCCTCCCCGAATCTTCAGCGCGCGGCCGGGTGCCGCCAACTGTCATGCACGCGTGCCGGCGGTTGGGTGCCGAACCAATTCTGGGTGTGCCCGACGAGTTACGCCTGTCGGCACGAAATCAGTCGTCGCTCTGGCAATCGATAGATTTCACAAGGTATAGAAGGCGTCGGCGTAGCGGAATTCGCCCTTGATCTCGAGTTCGTAGGCGGTGAGCGGGCGGACCTGGAAGTGGGTGGCCCACTCCGGCTGGTCGGGGACGATGCCCAGCCGGGTACCCGGGACGAAGCCGAAACGCGGGTAGTACTCGAGACTGCCGAGCAGGCCCACCAGTGGTTCGTCGAGAGCGTCGGCGGCGCCGAGGGCCGCGTGCATGAGAGCCGAGCCGATGCCCTTGTGCTGATGGTCGGCGCGGACACCGATCGGGCCCAGTGCCAGCACCGGGAACGGGCCGATGCCGGCCCTGGTGAGGCAGACGTGCCCGACGATCTGATCGTGGAACTCCGCCACCAGCGACAGGGTCGGGATCCAGGCGGATCCGTCGTCGCGGAGGAAATGGACCAGACCGACTTCGACGGGGTCGCCGATAGGCTCGGAAGAAAGGGTATCAGCGTCGGCATCCGCGGAGCGATCGAAGGCGCTGCGGTGCACCGCGTCGATCGCGGCGGCATCGCCGGTACGTTCACGACGGATCAGCACGCTTACAAGTCTGCGTGACAACGGTGGCGGCCCGCAACGAAATTCGCCGGGCGTGTGCCAAACTCGGTGCTCATGGCACAGATTTCCCGTCGTGACGTGGCGGCGATGATCGATCACACCCTGTTGTCGCCCGATGCCACACCCGCCGAGGTGGCCGCGCTCGTGGACGAAGCGCGCGAACTGGGCGTGTTCGCGATCTGTGTGTCGCCGTCCATGCTGCCGGTGCGTGCGCCGGGTCTGGTGGTGGCCACGGTCGCGGGTTTCCCTTCCGGCAAACATCATTCGCTGGTGAAGGGGGCCGAGGCGCGGCTGGCGGTGGACCAGGGCGCGGCCGAAGTGGACATGGTCATCGACGTCGGCGCGGCGCGGGCCGGCGATTACAACGCGGTGCTGGCCGACATCGTCACGGTGCGCGAGGCGATCGGGGATCGGGCGCTGCTCAAGGTCATCATCGAATCCGCCGCGCTCACCGACGAAGCCATTGCCGAGGTGTGCCGGACCGCCGAGCGGGCGGGCGCGGATTTCGTGAAGACCTCCACCGGATTCCATCCCGCGGGCGGTGCGAGCGCGCATGCCGTGCGGTTGATGGCGGAGACCGTCGGCGGGCGGCTCGGGGTGAAGGCCAGCGGCGGTATCCGGAGCGCGGCGCAGGCGGCGGAACTGATCGCCGCCGGCGCCACGCGGCTGGGACTGTCGCGGTCTCGTGAAGTGCTGGAAGGGTTTCCGGACTAGCAGTCGATCGGCTGCTGCTGATCCGGATCCGCCTTCAGCTCGGTGTGCCCGCCCTGCAGCGCGACGTGCAGGCCGTCCTTGGTGACCTCGACCTTGGTGGGCTGCAGGCCCAGCGGGTAGCTCTGCAGGCTCTGCGTCATGAGATCGACGATGCCCGAGACCAGATCGGTGGGCAGGCCGAAGCCGAGCAGTGACGCCTGCAGGGTGTCGACCTCGATCTTGTCGCCGACAATCTTTGGCTTGACCTGCAATTGGGCCAGGCCGCCCATTACCGCGAAGCTCAGCGTGCCCGAGCCGGGATCGGCGGTGGTGCCGGAGACCAAGCCGCCCAGCGTCTTCGTGATGCCGTCGGTGCTCCAGGTGACGTCGGCGGTGGAGCTGTCGACGGTGGCCTGCTTGCCGTCATCGGACATATCGAGGTTTTTGAAGGTGGCGTGCACGACCATGCCCTGCGCCGGGCCGAACTTGGAGTCGTCGCTGTTCACCGTCACCGAGCCGACCTTGTGGTCGAACATGGTGAGCAGCAGCGGTTTCCAGCCGAACGACACATCGATCTTGGAGCCCATCTGCGCCTGGAACTGCGAGCTGATGCACTTCTCGACCTTGTTGCGGGCGTAGGCCTCACCGCCCGCCAGGCCGCCCGCCACCAGCAGCGTCGACACCAGGCCCACGATGAGCAGGGTCCGCTTGCGATTTCGGGGCTTACCGGATGAGCCGCCCTGCCCGCCACCGCCATTCATCGGGGGCGGCGGTGTGCCGGGCGGCAGCTGCGCGCCGCCGGGCTGCGGAATCGAACCGGAGATGTCGATGCCGGCCGGCAGCACCGCGGTCGGCGCTGTACCGGTCGAGTGGCCCGGACCGGCGGTGGCACCGGGAGCGTAGGCCGCCTCGCCCGGGTGGAGGGCCTGGGTGGGCTGCGCACCGAGGTCGGGGGTGGCCTGACCGCCGTGCCGGGCGGTGGGGTCGTTCCACCAGTCGGTGGTGGCGCCCTGGCCGTTGAGCACCTCGGTGGGCGAGTCGTGCTCCGCACCCAGGACTTCGGTGGGCGTGTTGTCCGGCTTGCCGAATTCGACCGGCTGCGCGGCAGGATTGTCCGGCTGCGCGACGGTGGCGTCGCGCCTGATCGCGTCGTCCGAGGTGGGTTCCGAATTCATGGAGGCGATTCTTCCCGAGCTTTCTGTGTGGGCTCTGTGCATCCTGTGAGGTGTCGGCTCACAGGCGTGGATTGTGACATAACGCACAGGGGTGCCGCTTATCCTGAATGTCATGGCTGGGAACGCGGCACCGGAGCCCGATCCGGAATACGGATGGCGCGCGTTGCGGGGGCAGGCCGCGCGGCACGCGGGGTATTTCACCACCCGTCAGGTGCTGCGCGCCGGATGTGAGGTCCGGATTCGCGACGGGCTGCGGGACGGCAGCATCCTGCGTTCGGGGGTCGGGTTGCTGCGGATGGCCGACTGGCCGGACGGACCGCTCGACGAGTACGCCATGTGGTCGGCCTGGTTCGACGGGGCCGCGGCGGTCTCGCACCACAGCGCCGCCGAACTGCACGGGCTGGGACGGTTGCGGCCGCGGTTCGTGCACCTGTCGGCGCGGGTCGGGCGTTTCCCGCTGTCGCCGCGGCTGGTGGTGCTGCGGCGCAGTTTCGCCCGCAAGGATGTGGAGTCGGCGGGGGCCTTCCTCGTGACCACGCCGCTGCGGACCGTGCTGGATCTGGCCGAGGCCGGGATCGGGCAGGCCGCGCTGGACGAGGTGGTGGCCGACGCCGTCGCCATCCACCGCTGCGGCCGCACCGAAATTCATTCCGCCAGTACCGCTCTGGATCCGGCCACGGCGGCCCGGCTGCACCGGGCCCTGGCCCGCGCCCAGGAGGACCCGCGATAGGGGCTTCCGGGGCTTTCGAGGTGTGGTGTTCGAGTTTTGCGGCGGCGCATTTCGTGGCAGGGTGACTGTTCATGGGGACGGTCGGTGCTGACGCGTGGGATCTGGTGTTTCCGCCAGGCCCGCCCGAGCGGATCGCGGACATGTTCTCGGCGGCCGTGGTCGCCGACGCGATCCGGCCCTACGATGCCGATCTGGCGCAGTCGGTGGAGACCTGCCGGGACTGGCGGCGTGGCTACCACCGGGTTTTCCGGGGCATGACGGCGCTGGCCATCGGTGCGCCGGAGGTTTCGATCGGCATGGCCGAGGCGGGGCTGGGCGCGGTGCGCCACATGCTGCGGTTCACGGTCGGGCGCACGGTGGCGGCGCTGGACACCGTCGATGTGGACGCCGAGGCCGGCGGGACGGTCCTGGAGACCGCCGAGGTCCCGGGCGAGGCCCCCGCGGTGAAACGCCTCGAGGTGCCATGGCGCGGGCTGCTGCTGGCCGAGGATGCGCTGCGGCTGCGACTGGCCGAATGGCAGACCCGCGGGATTCTGGAGGCCGACTTCGTGGCGGCGATCGAGCGGGTCATCGATCACCCGGAATGGTTGCGGCTTCCCGGTTTCCGGGTGACCGTGACCGGTGCGGACGCCGAGCTCGGACCGCTGCGGCCGCTGCTGGGGTGGGGCGCGGACGTGCTCGCGGTGGATCGGCCGGGCCGGGTGCGATGGGAGCGGTTGCGTACGGTCGCCAAGGCCGGGGCGGGGGTCATGCGGTTCCCGGTCGCGGACCGCGAACCCGGCGTGGACATCTCCCGGAGTTTTCCGGCTTTGGCGCGGTGGATCACCGCGCACAGTGACGCCCGGCCGGTGCTCGGGTTGTATGCCGGGCTGCCCGGGGCGGCCGGTGTCCGGCTCGCCGCCGCGTCCGACGTGCTCGCCGAAACCCTGCTGCGGCATCATTCCGATGCCGCCCTCGCGCTGCTCGGCTCGCCGACCGACACCTACGCCGTGCCCGCCTCCGTGGTGGCGGCGGCCCGGGATCGTTTGGCGGAGCGCGGTATCCGTGGCAGTGCTCAGGATCTCCTGCATCGCGTGGCCCCGCACTCGCTCTACCGCCTCAACTACACCCGCCCGATCTTCGACTCCGAGGGCGGGGCCTGGGGTCTGTTCGACAATCTGCCCGCGCTGGCCGGACCGGATTACGCCCTGGCCCAACGTCTTCCGCGCTGGCGAGCCGTTCTGGCCCGGGCCGCGGAGCACACCGTGTCCTTCACGGTCGCCCCGCCCGCCTGGACCCGTAGCGTCGCTCGCGAATACCCCTGGCGCACTGCGGCATACCGTGCCGCCTCCCGCTTCGGCATCGAGGTCTTCGACCCCGCCACCGCCCGCACCCTGCTCGCCGCCAAACTGGTGGCGGATCTGTTCGCGGCCGACGAACCCCGAAATGCCAACCCGGAGGCCCTCTTCGCCGCCGGCGCGGCCCACGGCGGCCTCTGGCGTCAGCCCTTCGCCCCGCGCTCCCTGCTCGCCCCCGCCGCCGTTACCGGCACCGTGCGAGAGCTGTTCCACAAGCTCCAATGATCCGCGTGCGACCACGCGGATCATTGCAGCCTGCGGTCGGCCGGTCGTGCCCACGAAGGGGCTGGGGTACGGGGACCGTAGGGAGATAGCGTAACTCGGTGAACCGGCTCAGGGCAGGGGCGCGACAGCCGACCAGGGGACGGTCAGCACGTTGTCGCGGAGGCGGCGGCGATAGGGGTGGAGCGGAAAACCTTGCGCGCGCAGGAGGTTGGCGGCGTGCCGCCAGCGGACCCGGGGGCCGTAGGGAGCCAGGGGTGCGGCGACGGCCCAGGCGCGGTCGGCGGCGGTGAGCAGGGTGTGGATGGGTTCGCCGGGGATATTGCGGTGGATGAGGGCCTTGGGGAGGCGTTCGGCGATGTCGGAGGGGGTGTCGACGGTGAAGGGGTCCCAGGCGAGGGTCAGGGAGAGGGGTGCGCTGCGGTCGAGGAGGATCCAGGCGCAGCGGCGGCCCAGTTCGTCGCAGGTCCCGTCGAGGAGGAGACCGTCCGGAGCCAGACCGGACTGGATGGTCGACCAGGCTTCGGGGACAGCGGATTCCGGGTACTGGCGCAGCACATTGAAGGCGCGCACCAGGGTTGGGCGCAGGCCCGCGAGTTCGAAACCGCCGCGCGCGAACACCACCCCGTCCCGGCCGGGAACCACCCGGTCCGGATCGATCTCCAGGCCGACCACCCGCAGGTCCGACCGGACGGTCCGCAGCCGGGCCGCCATCTCCAGGGTGGTGACGGGGCTGGCGCCGTATCCGAGATCCACCACGAGCGGATCCGCGGCGTCCAGCAATCGCCCGGCGACGAGGGAGTCGTGCGCCATCCAGCGATCGCCGCGGCGCAGCCGGTTGATGCCGGTGGTGCCGCGGGTGATCGTGCCGATCGGCTTGGCTACCCGACGGGGTGCTGCTGATCCAGCCAAACCTTCGTCACCTCGGCTTCGGCGCGGAACAGGTCCACCAGGTTGACCAGCATGAGCTGTTCGAGCCTGCGCCCGAAGAACGGAAGGTGGACCTGGGCCCGCGAGGAGGTGCGCAGCGTACAGCCGGTCTCGGTGGGGAACAAACGCATGGTGCCGCTGAGAGTGCCTGGGCTGTTGGGGATTTCGGCGGTGTACTCACCGATCACCTCGGGTCCGTAGGGGCCGTAGGTTTCCCGGCGGGTGATCACCATGTCCCTGTGCACCACCATCTGCGCCATCTCGGGCAGGGTGTCGCGAGGTAGCACGTGCCGCAGTTCGACCGTGATGCCATGGTCCCCGGAGTCGAGGCCGACGATGTCGTTCGGGGAGTGCTTGCGCAGTTCCTCGATGCGGGCATCCCAGTGCTCACGGTTCATCATCGCGGCGTACACCTCTTGCGTGGTGTGCAGCGGATACCGCGCGGAGTAGTCGAGTCGGCGTGCCACGATCGCTCAGGTTACTGCCGGGCGATCCCGGTCAGCGCAATCTTCGGGCGGGTCGCCGGCTGTGAACCGGGGTGCTCAATGTGAACTCAGCCACGTGTCGGTGAACTCGGCCTCGCGCTCCAGCAGCTCGGTGAGGTGCTGCTGAATGGCGGCCTCGATCTTCTTGCCGAACAGCGGGATCTTCACGTCGATGGAGCCGTCCACCACGAAGGTGGAGCCGGAGCCGTCGTCGGTGACGGTCAGGGTGCCGTTCACGGTGGCGGGCGCACCGTCCACGCGGGCCTCGACCGTGCCGCCGCTGCCGTGCCAGGTCTCGGTGCGCGGAATGGTCAGGCCGTCGGGCTTGATCGCGGTGATCTGCGCGGGCAGCTCCTCGGCCGGAATCGTCTGCACCATGTCGACGCGCACCTGGTCACCGGTGATGACGAGGTTCTCGATGCGGGCATTGGGACCGCCGACCGCCTCGATGCGGTCCTTCCAATACTGCTCGTCGGCGAACGCCGCGCGCACCGCGGCCATGGGATGTGTCGAGTGCGCAGTGAAGGCCAGAGGTGTCGCCATGGTCGGACAGGCTACCGTCTGTGCCTGTGCGTACTTCTCGGGTGGTGTCGTTCGACGACCTGCGGGACCGGTTGACGGCGACCGGTGCGCGGCTGCATGCCGCCGTCCCGTTGGCGGAGCTGACGACCCTGCGGGTCGGCGGTCCGGCCACGGTCGCCGACTGCGCGACCACCGACGCCCTGGTGGCCACCGTGCGCGAACTGGACGCGGCCGGAATTCCGATGCTGCTCATCGCCGGTGGCTCCAATCTGCTCATCGGTGACGACGGTTTCGACGGGGTCGTGGTGCGGATCGCGACCGAGGGCGTGCAGATCAACGGTGACACCGCGATCGCCGAGGCGGGTGCGAACTGGGACGCGGTGGTCGCCGCCACGGTGGCGGCCGGCTTCGGCGGGCTGGAATGCCTGTCCGGAATTCCCGGTTCGGCCGGTGCCACACCGGTGCAGAACGTCGGCGCGTACGGCGTCGAGGTGGCCGGTTTGCTGCGCCGGGTGCGGTTGCTGGACCGCGCCACCGGTGAGATTCGCTGGGCCGAGCCGTCCGAGCTCGGATTCGGCTATCGCACTTCGGTTCTCAAGCACAGCGCCGCCGCGGTGGTGCTGGCCGTCGAATTCGCGCTGCGTGCAGACGGTTCCAGTGCGCCGCTCGGGTATCGGGAACTGGCGCAGGCGCTCGGGGCGGCCGAGGGCGAGTCCCGTCCCGCGGCCGAGGTGCGGGAGGCGGTGCTGCGTTTGCGGGCGGGCAAGGGCATGGTGCTGGATCCGGCGGATCACGACACCTGGAGTGCGGGTTCGTTTTTCACCAATCCCGTCATTCCGGATGCGCAGGTGGCGGCGGTGCGCGCGGCGATCGCGTCACATCTGGGGGCGGACGTGGCCGTGCCCACCTATCCCGCGGACGGCGGGGTAAAGTTCTCGGCGGGCTGGCTCATCGAGCGCGCCGGCTTCGCCAAGGGCTTTCCGGGCGACGGGTCTCCAGCGCGGTTGTCGACCAAACACACGCTGGCGCTGACCAATCGGGGCGCGGCTACCGCGACCGATCTGGTGACCCTCGCCCGCACGGTTCGCGAGGGGGTTGCTGAGCGCTTCGGCATTCATCTGGATCCGGAACCTGTGACCGTGGGAGTCAGCCTGTAGCGAGTGGCTTTCGCCACCAATTCAGCGTCCGGGATACACGGTTTGCGGGGGTAGGGTCGAGCAAGTGAGTAATCGAGGACTGTCCCGCCGGGCGGCAATGCGGGCCGCTCTGGTGGCGTCGACGGCAGTGATCGCGGCGGCGTGTTCGTCGTCGAACAAGGGGGGTGGCGGCCACGCGCAGCCGGCTGCTCCGGTCGCGTCCGTCAAGCTGGAGCCGGGTAGCGGCACCGACAATGTCAACCCGACCACCGCGGTGTCGGCGACGGTCAGCAATGGCCGCATCGATCAGCTGGCACTGACCAATTCCAATGGCAAGCAGGTAACCGGCACCTTCGATGCCACTCGCAGCAAATTCACGGTGAACGAACCGCTCGGCTACGGCGCCACCTACACCTGGTCCGGCACCGCCATCGGCACCGACAACAAGCCGGTGGCCATCGACGGCAAGTTCACCACCATCAGCCCCAAGACCACCGCGCCCGCCACCATCAATATCGGTGACGGCCAGGAGGTCGGCATCGCGGCGCCGATCATGCTCCAGTTCAAGGGACATGTCGAGAACAAGGCCGCGGTCGAGAAGGCGCTCGTCGTCACCGCCACCCCGGCCACCGAGGGCTCGTGGGCGTGGCTGCAGGACGAGAACGGCGGCTCCCGGGTGCACTGGCGGCCCCGCGAGTACTGGCAGTCCGGCACCACCGTGCACGTCGGAGCCAAGCTGTACGGCCTGGACATGGGCAGCGGGTTGTTCGGCGACTCCGACCTCACCTCCGACTTCCGCATCGGCCGCGCCCAGATCGTGAAGGCCGCCGCCCCCACCCATCGCGTCCAGGTGGTGCGCGACGGGCAGACCATCTTCGACTTCGCCTGCAGCTACGGCGAAGGCAACCAGGACCGCAATGTCACCCGCTCCGGCATCCACGTGGTGACCGAGAAGTACGAGGACTTCATGATGTCCAACCCGCCGTTCTACACGAACGTGCGGGAACGCTGGGCCGTGCGCATCTCCAACAATGGCGAGTTCATTCACGCCAATCCGGAATCGGTGTCCGCCCAGGGTAATTCGAACGTCACCAACGGTTGCATCAACCTCAACCCGACCGACGCCCAGGCCTACTTCCCGACCGCCCTCTACGGCGACCCGGTCGAGGTCACCGGCACCCGTATCCAGCTCTCCGCGGCGGACGGCGACATCTACGACTGGACCATCGACTGGGAGACCTGGAAGGGCCTCTCGGCGCTGCAGGGCGAGCCGAAGAACCAGATCTCGGCCACCCCGCTCCCGCCCCAGCCCGTCGGCGGCCGCTGAAAACCCTTCCGCGACATGCGCGCCCTGAGTCCCTCGGAGCGGTGGTTCTGGATCATCGACCGGATCTCGCCCGCGAATTGCAGTGGGCGCGTGCGGGTTCACGGGCGGGTTTCGGCGCGGCGGTTGGAGGAGGCGGTCGCGGCTCTGGTGGCGGAGTATCCGCTGTTGCGGGTGGGGGTGGTGGCCGAGGCGGGCCGGGATCCGTGGTTCCGGGAGTTGGCTGAGCCGGGAATTCCGGTGCGGCGCATGGAGTCGCACGATTCCCAGACTTGGGTGCGGGAAATCGACGCCGAGATGGCTGATCCCTTCGATACCGCGAAGGGGTTGGCGCGCATTGTCGATATCGCGGTCGGGGCGGGGACCATGGACGAATTCCATGACATCGTGCTCACGATCTCGCACATCATCATGGACGGCCGGTCGCTGATGGCGTTGCTGCGGAAGCTGATCGGGCATGCGGCGGGGGCGAGTGCCGGGGCGGCAGAGCGTGCGGGGGTTCCGGCCGCGGATGATCTGATTCCCGGTGGGGCGCGCGGGGTGTGGCGGTGGGCGTATACGACGCTGTTCGATCAGGCGGCCGCGCTCGGGCAACGGCCGCAGCGCGTGGCCGGTGCGCGTGCGGCGCTGCCGGAGCGGCGAACCAGGGTCGTGCACCGGGTGCTCGATCGGGAAGCGCTGGCGGCGTTGGTAATCGACTGCCGGCGCGCCGGAGTCACTGTGCACGGGGCGCTGGCCGCCGCGGCGGCGACCGCGGTCGGCGGTTCGAATTCCGGAGTGCACGGAATCGCCGGGATCGCGTCGCCCGTGGATTTCCGGGAATTGCTCTCCCCGCGTCCGGCCGACGATGAGCTGGGCATCTATGCGCCGGTGCTGGTCGGATTCGTGCCGTTCGGCGTTCCGCTGTGGACCGCGGCCCGGTCGGTGAGGCGGCAACTCGAGCGCGGGGTGCGGCAGCGGCGGCATCTGGCAACGGTGGCGGGCATGCGATTCGGGACGCCGCGGACACTCGAATCCGGCCGGCGCCTGGCGGACCTGGTGGATCGGCGGGCGCCGTGGAACGTGTCGGTCACCAATCTGGGGCGGGTCGAATTCCCGGAAACGGCCGGGGCATGGCGGCTTTCGGGACTGACGCTGGCCGCGGCGAATTCCTGTGTGAGCGTCCTGACGGTGGCGGTCGCGACGGCGCACGGGGAAATGCGCCTCGGGTTCTGCTACGCGGAACCGGTCTTGTCGGAGCGGCGGGCGGCGGATTTCGCGGACGCGATGCTGACCGCGCTGCGCGAGCGCCCGGATCCCTCAGCCGAGCCGCAGCGCCAGCCGGGCGCGTAGCGCGGCCCGGTCGGGCTTGCTGGTGCGCCCGCCGACGGGGATCTCCGCGACCAGCACGATGTCGTCCGGCAGCGCGGAAACATCGATCAGGGACGGTAATTCGCGGCGTAGCCGCTCCTCGATATCGAAGGCGTCCGGGTCCGGCACCACGGCCAGCACGATGCGCTCGTCGCCGATCTCGTCGGGAAGGCCGACCATGATGGCCTGGCGCACGCCCTCGACGCCCGCGATGGCCGGTTCGTACAGGCCCGGATAGATATTGGTCTTGCCGCGGATCATCATGTCCTTCTTGCGGCCCATGAGCACCAGGGTGTCGCCCTCGAAGCGGGCGAGGTCGCCGGTGGCGATCTCCTTCAGCGATGGTTCCCCGAGGTAGCCGCGGCACAGGTTGGGGCCGGAGAGGATGAGCTCGCCGTCGTCGGCCAGGCGCGCGTCCACGCCCTCGACCGGCGGGCCGAGCGGGTCACCGGGTCCCTCGAAGGCCAGCTTGTCCGCGCCGGAGGTGATGGCCACCGGCAGGATCTCGGTCATGCCGTAGACGGCCAGGAATTCGGTGTCCGGGAGGGCGGCGCGGGCGCGGCGCAGCAGCGCGGTGGTGACCGGCGCGCCGCCCAGTGAGACTTCCTCGAGGTGGGCCGGCGCGACCAGTCGCCCGGCCTCGATGGCATCCAGCACCACCGCCAGGTCGGCGGGGGTGAAGAAGGCGTGCGTCGCCGTGTCGAGGGTGCGCGCGAAGCCGATCGGGTCGATGTGGGTGCCGAAGCGCGGGTACCGCGGCATGGACCAGCGTGCGCCCTCCAGCACCGCGGGCAGCCCCATCATCAGCTGTTCGGTGTGCAGGTGCGAGCCGGGCATGAGGCTGGTGCAGCCCGCCATCGCCGCCAGGCCCGCGCCCAGCGAACCGCGGGTGTGTACAACGGCTTTCGGGTCGGCGGTGGTGCCGGAGGTGAAGACGATGAGCGCCTCGGCGTCGGGGTCCTCGGCGGGAACGTCGAAGGTCGATGTGGTCGAGGGACCGCGCCAACCGGGCTCGGAACCCACCAGCTGCCGCAGCGGGAGGGCCCCGCGCGGCGTGCCCGGTAGCCATGGCCCGCAGCGGATGTGCCGCACCGGCAGTTGCCCGAACTCCGGCAGTGACAGGCCGAGCCGGCGGCCGAACCCGCGCAGCGGCCCGCTCAGCAGGTAGAGCAGTGATTCCGTCGCCGCCCAGCTCGGCTGCACCAATTCGATGCGGCGTGCGAACAATTCGGGTCCGACGCCGGGGTCCACGAACACGATGGTGCCACCCGCCGCCATGGTCCCGAACACCATGACCACGGCGTCCACGCAGGGCCGGATAGAGAACAGCATGCGGTCGCCGGGCCGGAAGCCCATGTCGTGCAGGCGTTTCACGGCCAGCCGGACGCGGGCGTCGAGTTCCGCGAAGCTGAGCGGCGGTTCGCCGATCATGCCCAGCGCGGGCGCGTCGGGGGTGCGCAGCACCTGCTCGCGGAGCAGCGCGGTGAAATCCTCACCCGCCGAGGGGTATCCAGCGTTCACCGGATGTCCACCAGCTCCGGTTTGTAGCGGTGGTCGGCGTACCAGGCGAGAGTCTTGCGCACACCCCAGGCTCGCACGCGCCGGTTGGAGCCGTACACCCGCACGTCCCGGCGCAGCCCGTAGTCGGTGGTGAGCATGCGCACGGCGTTCACCAGCGCCCGATCCTCGTGCAGCTCCTCGATGGCGGTGCGCGGGAATCCGCCCGCGGCCTCGTACAGTTCGGCGGTGATGGCCATATTGCAGCCGGGCGTCATGACATACGGGCCCAGGTAGCGCGGATCGCGGTTGCCGGGGCGGAATTTCCCGAACAGGGAGGCCACCTCCAGCGCGACCAGGATGATGGTGCGATCACGCAGCCGCACGCCCTCGTCGGTGCGCGGGATGAGCTGCCCGCTGATCAGCCGCAGCCCCGAGTCGAAGGCGGCCCGGATGCGCGCGGTCCAGTCGGGGGCGGGCAGGCAGTCGGCGTCGGTGCGGGCCAGCCGGGTCGCGCCGGCCGCGATGGCGTGCCGCATGCCGGTGTCGGCGGCCGCTCCGGTGCCCTTGCGCAGCTCGGTGATCACCTCGACGCGCAGGCCCGGATGGGTGTCCGCGAAATCGCGCACCACCTTGACGGTGGCATCGGTGGAGTTGTTGTCCACCACCAGCAGCGTGAAGTCCCGGTCTCGCTGCCCGGCCAGGGCGGACAGCGTGCCGGCGATGCCGTGCTCCTCGTTGTAGGCGGGCACGATCACCCACAGTTCGTTCATGGCCCTTCCCGGCGGATTCCTGGCCGCGGCTTACGGTTTCGGCAGCCGGTAGGCGATGGCTGCGGCCGACGGCCCGGCCCCGGCGGCCACGAACAAGGCTACGTCGGCCCGATCGAGCTTGCCGCTGTCGCGGGCCGCCAGGTACGCGACCGGGAGTGCCGAGGTGTGCGCATCACCGTCGGTATCGTCGGCGCTGACCGCCTCCGGCGCGATGCCCAGGCGCTCGGCCAGCAGTGCGGGGAATCCGGCTGTGGGCCGCCCGCAGATGAGCACCGTCCGCGCGGGGGGAGCGTCGGCCACGTCGAGCGCCTCGGACGCTGCCGAAACCGCGTGGTGCAGCAGCTCTTCCACATCGCCGGTGCGGTTCACGGTGATCGAGGACCGGCCGGTGGAGCCCATCTCCGACAGTCGCACGAAGCCCTCCGCGGCGGGCCGCCCGTCGGTGGCGCTGATGTGCAGCGCCCCGAATCCGGCTGTGCCCGGACGCTTTTCCAGCAGCATGGCCGCGCCCACCGGCTTGATCGGGAAGCCCGGCTGCGGTTCGGGGGATTTCGAAGGATGCGCGTCACCGGAGACCAGCAGCACCCGGTGCACCGTCGGGGCCTCCAGCAGCGCCTGGCTGACCTGGATGGCATTGAGCATGCCGCAGGCGCCGTTCATCAGGTCGAAGGACAGGCACGGCACATCGCCGCTGCGATACTCCAGCCCGATGCCGGCCTGCTGTTGAATCAGCGCGGACATGGCCGGTTCCACCATGTTCGAGTCGCGATAGACGCCGGTATTGATCAGCGCGTCGATCTGCTCCGGCGTGGCGCCGGCCTCCGCGATGGCCCGGCGCGCCGCGGCCGCCGCCTGCTCGATGGAGCTGCCGCCGCCGATTTCGGTGGTTACCGAAGAAATGACGATTCCCATGCTGCATCACACCCGAAGGTCGCCGAGCGTCACCGACAGAAACCCGGCCACGACGCCGGAAGCCGCGGGCACCATCAGTACTTTCGCCCCGGACGCTATCCGCTGTTGTTTGAGCGCGTCGTGTAATACCACGAAATGCGAGGTGGATGCGGTGTTGCCATAGCGGTCCAGGACCATGAGCGCGGGCGGCACCGGGGCGTCGAATTCGCGTTCGGCGATCTTCGATACCAATTCCACTGCGGGCGCGCTGAATTGATGATGGATCACGTGGTCGTAGCCCTCCGCCGCGAAACTGCTGTTGTTCTCGTGCAGGAAATCCCGCTGCCGGGTGGTCCACAACAGATAGCGAGCCTCATTGTGCATGGCCCGGTTGTCGGTGTACAGCGCGATACCGGAACTGCGATCGCTGGGCATGCCCAGGCACAACTGCGCGAAACCGGCGCTGGTATTGAGTTCGACGTAGTCGATGCCCTCGTCGGCGCTGCCCTCGCCGTCCAGAATGACCGCGGCCGCACCGTCGCCGACGGTCAGCGAGGCGAACTGCGGATCGTATTTTTCGGACATCTCACGTACGGCGGTATCGGAGATGGGCGTGATGTACTCCCCGGAAACCACCAGCCCGCGTTTCACCATGCCCGCACGAATCATGCGATCCAGCACGAGAACTCCGCTCATCATGCCCGCGCAGGCATTGGAGACGTCGAAGTGGATGGCCCCGGTCGCGCCGAGTTCATTGCGGATCATGAGTGCGAAGGACGGCTCCACGCAGAATTCACCGTCGCGAATGCGGGTGATGGAGCAGGAGATGACGATATCCAGATCGGCAGCGTCATAGGACGAATTATCCAGTGCGGTCCGCGCCGCGGCCAGGGCGACGCTCAGGGAATCCTCGTTCTCGGCGCAGCGGCGGCGGTGCCGCACGCCGCTGATGCGCTCCAGGTCGATGGGGGAGTCGATGGCCAGCTGGGCCAGCAACTCCGCTGTCGATATCTCGGTGTCGGGCAGATAGGACCCGACCGCCTCGATTCGTGATCTCACCATGTTCACTCCAAGCAGCCCTCGGTTGCGGGCGACGCTAGCAGTGCCGGTATTTCGGTTTTGAAAAATCTATGATTCAGATCATGTGAGGTGAACTACATTGCGGCACAACACCATCTGACCTACCTCTGAAGGGGCAACTTCAGGAGCGGCGGGCGAAACGTCCCGACTCGGCCTGATCGCGCGGCTTGACGACAATGGTGTCCAGATTGACGTGCGGCGGGCGCGAGGCCACGAAGCCCACGATCTCCGCGATGTCCTGTGCGACCAGCGGATCGATGCCCCGGTACACACTCGCCGCACGCTCGGCGTCGCCACCGAAACGCACCAGCGAGAATTCGGTCTCCACCGCGCCGGGTGCGATCTCGGTCAGCCGCACCGGCTGACCCAGCAGCTCGCCCCGCAGCGTCCGGTGCAGCACCGCCTGCGCGTGCTTCGCCGAGGTGTAGCCGGAGCCGTTGTCGTAGGTGGAGAACGCGGCCACCGAGGTGATGGTGACAATCAGGCCGTCACCGGAGGCGATCAGCTTGGGCAGCAACGACTTCGTGAGCCGCAGCGTGCCCAGCACATTGGTCTCCCACATCCAGCGCCAGTCGTCCAGATCCGCCTCGAGCACCGGGGCCAGGCCCTTCGCGCCGCCGGCATTGTTGACCAGCACATCGCAGCGCTCGACGGCCTCGGTGAAGGCGCGCACCGACTCCTCATCGGTCACGTCCAGCGGCAGCGCGGTCCCGCCGATCTCCGCGGCCAGCTGCTCCAGCCGATCGACCCGGCGGGCGCCGACGTACACGTGGTACCCCTGCTTGGCGAGTTCGCGGGCGGTCGCCTCGCCGATCCCCGAACTGGCTCCGGTCACCACAGCGGTACGAGTGCTCATGTCCCTGAGCTTAGGCAGGGCGTGTCGCCGGTGCGTCGCGGGTGGTTAGCCTCACTCCTATGGCGATTCGGGAAGTAGCAAGCGCGGACGGCACGACCATCGTTTACCGGGTGACCGGTCCGGAGGGGGCCCGGCCGCTCGTTCTCCTGCACGGCTGGTCCGGCAACCTGCGCTGCTGGGGGCAGGCCGCCGACCTGCTCGCCGAGCAATTCCGGGTGATCGCGGTCGACCTGCGCGGCCACGGCTACTCCGACGCCCCTGAATCCGGATACGACGACCCGAAGAACTGGGCGGCCGATATCGCCGCCGTGCTCGCCGCCGAGAACATCTCCTCCGGTGCGATCCTGCTGGGCTGGTCCTACGGCGGCATCGTGCTGTCCGACTACCTGACCGCCTACGGGACCGGCGCGATCGCGGGCGTCGTCTACACCGGTTCACAGGCCAATATCGGCCGCGGCGTCCAGGGCGCGGAGACCGGTCCGGGCATGGGGAAGGCCATCCCCGACGTCTTCGACGAGAGCGCGGGCAAGGCCATGCGCGGTTTCGCCGCCTTCGGCAATGCCAATACCGGGCCCGGCCGCGACAAGGGCGTGGACGCCCAGCGCCTGTTCGGCGGGAGCATCGCCACCCTGCCCCGAGTGCGCAAGGCCCTGTTCTATCGCACCGTCGACAACACCGAGACCCTGCGCGGCCTGGACGTGCCGGTGCTGGTGCTGCACGGCACCGCCGACCCGGTGGTGCCGATCGAGAACGGCCGCTACATCGCCGACACCGCGCCGGATGTGCGGACCTCCTACTGGGAGGATGCGCAGCACGGCCTGTTCATCGAGGATCCCGGCCGGTTCGTGACGGAGATCACCAATTTCGTTGAGGCGCTGGGGTAATCGCGCCTCGCGGGAGTTCGGGGGCGAAGCCCTCGGGCGGCCCACGCGCGTTGTGACCGACCTCACTTGGGAAGGTAACCCGTGCATGGGGTGTTACTACCCCCGTGCACACTGGAGTGGTGAGTCAGCGCCTGGACCTACGGCCCAATCGGATTGCCGTGCTATCGGTGCATACCTCACCACTCGCCCAGCCCGGGACCGGAGACGCGGGCGGCATGAATGTCTACGTGCTGCAGACCGCCATCGAACTGGCCCGTCGCGGCACCGAGGTCGAGATCTTCACCCGGGCCACCTCCTCCAATGACGAACCGGTGGTCGAGGCCGCGCCGGGCGTGCTGGTCCGCACGGTGGCCGCGGGACCCTTCGAAGGGCTCGACAAGCACGATCTGCCCACCCAGCTGTGCCCCTTCGCCGCCGAGGTGCTGCGCACCGAGGCCCGCAATCTGCCCGGCCACTACGACCTCATCCACTCGCACTACTGGCTCTCCGGCCAGGTCGGCTGGCTGGCCCGCGACCGCTGGCGAGTGCCTATGGTGCACACCGCCCACACCCTCGCCGCGGTCAAGAACGCCTACCTCGCCGAGGGCGACTGCCCCGAGCCGGCGGTCCGTGAGATCGGTGAGAAGCAGATCGTCGCCGAGGCCGACCGGCTGGTCGCCAATACCGCCGACGAGGCCCGGCAGCTGGTCGAGCTGTACGGCGCGGACCCCGACCACATCGATGTGGCCCTGCCCGGCGCCGACCTGACCCGCTACCAGCCCGGCGACAAACTCGCCGCCCGCCGCGAACTCGGCCTGCCCGCGCACGAGCGCATCGTCGCCTTCATCGGGCGCATCCAGCCGCTCAAGGCCCCCGACGTACTGGTGCGCGCGGCCGCCCAGGTGCTGGCCGAGGAGGCCGCCCTGCCGACCCCGCCACAACGCCCGCTGCGCGTGGTGATCGTGGGCGGCCCGTCCGGCAGCGGACTGAAGAAACCCGAGGCCCTGATCGAACTGGCTGCGGCCCTGGGCATTTCGGACCGGGTCACCTTCCTGCCGCCCCAGCCCGCGCACCGGCTGGTGCAGGTCTACCGGGCCGCCGACCTGGTGGCCGTGCCCAGCTACAACGAATCCTTCGGCCTGGTCGCCATCGAGGCGCAGGCCAGCGGGACCCCCGTGCTCGCCGCCGATGTGGGCGGGTTGAGCACCGCCGTCCACGACGGTGTCTCCGGCCTGCTGGTCCCCGGCCACCAGACCGGCGACTGGGCCGCCGCCCTGCACGCACTGCTCGACGATCCGGGCAAGCTCGAGGACATGGGCCGGGCCGCGGTCGGCCACGCCGCCAACTTCTCCTGGGCGCACACGGCCGAGGCGCTGCTCGACAGCTATGCCGCCGCGCTCGCCCAGGCGCCGGTCGTCCGGCCGCACAGCGGTAACCTGCACACCGACAGCAATCACGCCAGATCGCTGGCGCTGTGGCGGCGTCGGATGGGAGCAGTACGCAGATGAGCGAGGCCGACCGCACCGAGGAGTGGACGCCCCGCCCGCATGCCAGCAACGGCGGCCTGAACGACGAAACCGCCCGCGCCACCGCGCAACTCATCGACGCGACGCTGCGCGAACGCGAGATCGAGTACACCCGCGACGCCCCCGACCTGTTCGTGGTGGTGCTCCCCGGTGAACGCAAGCTCAAGACCGTCATCGGCGTCAGCGTCGGCAAGCACGGCGTCCGTATGGAATCCTTCGTCTGCCGCAAGCCCGACGAGAACTTCGAGGGCGTCTACAAATTCCTGCTCCGCCGCAATCGCCGCCTCTACGGCGTGGCCTACACCATCGACCGCGTCGGCGACATCTACCTGGTCGGCCGCATGTCCAACGACCGCGTCACCCCCGACGAACTCGACCGCTGGCTCGGCCAGATCCTCGAGGCCGTCGACGCCGACTTCAACACCCTCCTCGAACTCGGCTTCGCCGAATCCATTCGCAAGGAATGGAAATGGCGGGTCTCCCGCGGCGAATCGCTGAAGAACCTCCGTGCCTTCGAGCACCTGGTGGACAGCGCGGACAAGCTCCCCCGCCTCCCCGGAACTTCAGCGCACGACTGAGAGCCGTCGGCGTCGGGTACGCGTGCCGGCGGTCGAGAGCCGGACCAATTTGGTCGTCCCCGACGAGTTACCCCCGCCCGTTGCGAAACCAGCTGTCACGATGACATACGGAAAACGCACTCCATGCGCGACAATCGGCCGGGCCATCGGGACACGGGAGCACGCAGGAGGCGGTCGGCGATGACGGTGATAGCGCTGGATATCGGAGCGACCAAATTCGCGGCGGCGACCGTGAATACGGCAGGGGTGACCGGTAATCCGTGGCGGATCGCCGTGCCGGAATCCGGGGTGTGGGACGCGTGCCGGGAATTGCTGGTGGCGGTTGCCGGCGGTGAGACGGTCACGGCGGTCGGGATCGGGTCGGCGGGGCCGGTGGATGTGCGGACCGGGTATGCCGGGCCGCTCAATATCGCGGAATGGGCCGGGGGTTTCGGGCTGGTCGAGGCGGTGCGGGAACTGTTTCCCGACGCCGATATTCGTTTCGCCATCGACGGCGTGTGCCTGGCGCTGGCCGAACAGCGATGGGGCGCGGCGCGTGGCGTGGACGACGCGCTCTGTATGACGGTGTCCTCGGGCATCGGCGGCGGCCTCATCAGTGACGGGCGAGTCGTCATGGGGCGCACCGGAAATGCGGGCCATGTCGGACACATCGTCGTTCCCGGTAACGAAGAGCCCTGCGCCTGTGGGGGATTCGGCTGCGTCGAGGCTGTGGCCAGTGGGATGTCGTCGGTGCGCTGGGCGCGACGGCAGGGGTGGGGCGGGAGTACCGGTGTCGAACTGTCGAAGGACGCGGCGACCGGTGATGCGGTCGCACTCGCCGCGCTGGAACGGGCGGGCACGGCGCTGGGCCGGGCCATCGCCTCGGCGGCCGCCCTCCTGGACACCGATCTGGTCGTGGTCGGCGGCGGATTCGCGCAGTCCGGGGAACCGCTGTGGCGGCCGCTGCGAAAGGCCGCCGCGGCGCACGCGAAGTTGATCTTCCTGCGGGAACTGCGCGTGGTGCCGTCCGAATTGACCGATCAGGCCACGCTGCAGGGTGCCGCGATTCTCGCGCTCGGGGCAGCGAATGCAGGCGAAACCCCGCGTGGGAGGATGACCTCATGACGTACACCCTCGTGTTGCTGCGCCACGGCGAGAGCGAATGGAATGCCCTGAACCTGTTCACCGGTTGGGTGGACGTTCGTCTCACCGGCAAGGGTGTCGCGGAAGGCAAGCGTGCCGGTGAATTGCTCGCCGAACACGGGATTCTGCCGGATATCGTCTACACCTCGCTGCTGCGCCGTGCCATCAGCACCGCCAACAATGCCCTCGACGCCTGCGACCGGCACTGGATTCCGGTGGTCCGCGACTGGCGCCTGAACGAGCGCCACTACGGCGCGCTGCAGGGCAAGAACAAGGCGGAGATCAAGGAGCAGTACGGCAACGACCAGTTCATGCTGTGGCGCCGCAGCTACGACACCCCGCCGCCGCCGATCGAGGTGGACAGCGAGTACAGCCAGGACGGGGATCCGCGCTACGCCGGCATCGAGGTGCCGCGCACCGAGTGCCTCAAGGACGTCGTGGCCCGGATGGTTCCCTACTGGGAGGACACCATCGCGGCCGATGTGCGCTCGGGCAAGACGGTTCTCGTTGCCGCGCACGGTAATTCGCTGCGCGCCCTGGTGAAGCACCTGGAGAACATCTCCGACGAGGAGATTTCCGAACTGAATATCCCCACCGGTATCCCGCTCAAGTACGAGCTGGACGAGAACCTGCGGCCGATCGGCAAGGGCGAATACCTCGACCCCGAGGCCGCCGCGGCGGGCGCCGCCGCCGTGGCGAGCCAGGGCGGCAAGTAATTCGAGACGAAACTCGCGCTGTGACCGAATTTTCCGGTCACAGCGCGTTTTTCATTTCCGGCGAAGGTTTCGCTTCGAAGCCTCGATCGGAATGCCTTATCCACTACTGTGATCCGCGTCTCACTACGTGACCGTAGGGTATTCCCCTGTCTCGCAAAAGAATTTGCCGAAGCGTTGCCAGTTTAAATCGGTGTCTGTAACCGGGGTTTGCAACTTACTTCGCAGTAGATATGCTCTGGGCGTTCGACCATTGCGAGAGGTAGATCACGTTTGATGAAGCACGCGCTACGGGCCACGGTCTCGGCCGCCGCGGCCGCTCTGCTCCTGCCTGCTACCGGCATCACCGCCGATGCCACCATCCCCACCGGGCCCGACGGCGGCGCCGCCGGCGCCGAGTGGACCGCCATCGAGGATGGGCAGCAGCAGTACCCCAACGTCTTCATCGACTGGGACGTCCCGATCACCATGAGTGACGGCACCGTCCTGAAGGCCAATGTCTACCACCCGGCCGACGCCGCGGGTCATCCCATCGCCGCCCCGACGCCGACCGTCGTCAATATGACGCCCTATACCAAGCTGGTGTCGAACGTCGCCGACAGCGCCTTCTCCGTCCCCGGTCTGTCCGACGCGCTCCTCGACGTCTTCCGCAATATCCACCTCGACGGCACTCCGCTCACCGGCTTCGGTGAACTGCTGAACGCGGCGGGCAACGGCGAACTCCGCAACTTCTCCGTCGACCGCCAGCTCATCAGGTCCGGGTACACGCAGGTCGTCGTGGACGTGCGCGGCACCGGCTTCTCGCAGGGTGAGTGGGACATGCTGCGCGGCCGCGAACAGCAGGACACCGTCGAGGTCATCGACTGGGCGTCCAAGCAGGGCTTCAGCAATGGCCGCATCGGCATGAACGGCCTGTCCTACTCGGCCATCAACCAGGTGCAGGCCGCCGAGAAACAGCCGCCCGCGCTGAAGGCCATCTTCCCCATCGTGCCCGGCAGCGACCTCATCGACGACGTGCTCGCGCCCGGCGGCGGCTTCGGCTTCAACTTCATTCCGCTGTGGCTGAGCGCCATCAACGGCCTCAAGTGGGTGCCGGACGTGGCCTCGATCGCCAACGGCACCTTCGACTTCAAATGGCTGCAGGATCGCGTCAACGATCCCTTCGGCTACCTCGACGTGCTCATGTCGGCCTACACCAGCACGGACATGAACAGCATCGACCCGCGCGTCAAGGACATGCTCAACGGCCTCAGCCAGGAACGCCAGGAGTGGCTGGGCGACCCGGCCGAGATCCAGGTGCCGACGTTCGTGACCGGCGGCTGGCACGACCTCTTCACCTACTCGGAATCCAAGATCTACAACCAGATTCCGCTGCCGCCCGGCCAGAAGCAGCTGCTCATGGGCAACACCTACCACGTCACCTCCGGCGCGGATGTCAACCGGGTCGGGGCGCCGCCGCGTCTGGACGTGCTGCAGCGCGCCTGGTTCGACAAGTGGCTCAAGGGCATCGACAACGGCATCGATCAGTACGGCCCGGTGACCCTCAAGCAGCAGGGCGGCGGCTGGACCACCCAGGGCGGATTCGGGCCCACCGCACCGGTTTCCGAGGCCGCCGACTACCGCCGCATGTACCTCTCGTCGCAGCGCTCGGGCACCGCGAACAGCGTCTACGACGGCTCGCTCACCGCGGACGCCAATGGCGACACCGACCGGCTCACCGTCGCGCCCGGCCTGTCCACAGTCTGCTCCAATGACGCGGCCCAGGCCACCGCGGGCATCCTGAACCTGGTCGACGCCTGCGCCAAGGACTCCCGCATCGCCGAGACCAACGCCCTCACCTTCACCAGCGCGCCGGTGGCCGAGGCCACCACCGTCTCGGGCCCGATCGCGGTGCACCTCAACACCGTTCAGGACGCCACCGACGGCTACTGGACCGTCACCGTCAACGATGTCGCCCCCGACGGCCAGTCGACCGTGCTGACCTCCGGCGAGCTCATGGCCTCGCTGCGCCAGGTCGACGAGGCCAACAGCGCCCGCTCCGCCAACGGCGACTACACCGACCCGCGCGCCTTCACCTCCCTGGACAAGCGCGAGGAGACCGTCCCCGGCGAGGCCACCAACCTCGACATCGCCCTCGGCGGCACCCAGGCCGTCCTGCAGCCGGGCCACCGCCTGCGCGTCGATGTGTTCGCGGGCAACTTCCCCAAGGGCCTGCCCATCCTGCCCATGCTGATCGACACCGGCCTGAAGCCCGAGCATCTGCAGCTCGATCCGGATCGCCCGAGCTTCGTGAACATCCCGGTCCGCGGTAACACCGGCTGGTGAATCCGTCTCTCCGGGATCGAAGCCCCGGGTGTGCACAACGGCGTGCACACCCGGGGTTTTGCTTTTCGCCCGCATCGGTGCCGAGGTTCAGGCTTCGCCGACGATGACGACTTTGCCGGTGACGGTGCCGGATTCGGCGAGGGTGAGCGCCCGTGCGGCCTCCCGCAACGGGATTCGGGCCGCGATCTGGGGCTGTAGCACGCCGCGCTCCGCGAGATCGAGCACCGCGCCGAGGTCCGCGGCGAGTTGAGCCTGGAACCGGGCGAGCCGGCGACGTCCGGCCCAGATGTTGTAGAAGGACGCATTCCGCCCGTTGGGCAGCGCGTTCCACCACAGCAGCCGCGCGAACAGCTTCAGCACCGGCAGACGGGAATCGCCCTCCTCGTCCTTGGTGGCCGCGCTGCCGTAGGAGACGAGGGTGCCGCCGGGCGCCAGCAATGCGAAGGAGTCCACGATGCCGGGACCGCCGACATGATCGAAGACGGCGTCCACCCCGTTCGGCGCGAGCGCCCGCACCTGGGCCGCCACGTCCCCGCGATAGTCGACCGGCAGTGCGCCGAGCGCGGCCACCGCGTCCGCGTTGCGTGCCGACGCCGTCCCGATCACCCGGATCCCGGCGGCGCGCGCCAGCTGGACCAGCGTCGAGCCGACACCCCCGTTCGCCCCGTGCACCAGAATCGTCTGCCCTGCACGGGCCTTCGCCTTCCGGTGCAGCATCTGCCACGCGGTGATGCCATTGACGACGAAGGTCTCCGCCGCGTCGGCCGCCAGCCCGTCGGGTACCGGCACCAGATCGCCCGCGGGTACCGTGAGATGGCTGCTCCAGCCGCCGATCTTGGTCAGCGCCGCGACCCGGCGGCCGACGAGGGCCGGATCGACCCCGGCTCCGACCGCGATCACCTCGCCGACGATGTCGTAGCCGGGCACGAATGGAAACGCCGGCTGGTCATAGTATTTGCCGCGCCGCATCTGCTGTTCGGCGAAGGACACGCCCGTCGCCTCCATGCGGACCAGCGCCTCGCCGGTTCCCGGCGGCGGCAATTCGCGGTCGGTGACGGTCAGGCCCTCCGGCTCGACGCGTCCCGGCAGCACTACCTCGGTGACGATGATGTTCGACATCGGTTTGTCCTTCAGGTGTGTGATTGGTCAATCACTCTTGGTCGAAAGAAAACGCCCTCGTCGGAGGGCGCGTGAGCGTCAGTTGAAGTGGCGGATTCCCGCGGTCAGGGTGGCGGCCCAGGCGCCCTCGCCGGCGTCCAGGCCGAGGGTGGTGATCAGGTGGCACAGCTGTCCGTAGGCCATGAAGTGCTGCACCTGTTCACCCGTTGCGCCGGAACGGGTTTCGGCGAAGTCGGTAATGCGCTGGAGGCCGCGGCGCATGGCCGCGGCGATATCGGGCGTATCGGCCGCGGACAGAGCGTGCACCTGCAGCATGAGCAAGCTCTTATCCGTGATCAGTTCGGCGTAGGCCCCGCCCATTTCGTGCAGCACCCGTTCCGGATCGCCGCCCGGTGTCCGGGCGGCTCCGGTGCCCAGCGCCCCCTCGACCCGCTCGAAACACCGGTCCAACGCGGCGACGAACAACTCCACCTTGCTGGGGAACAGTTTGAACACGTACGCGGGGGAGATCCCGGCCGTCGCGGCGACGGTGTTGATCGGGGTCCCGTGGAATCCGGTCTTGGCGAATTCGGTGATGGCCGCGTCCAGCACGGCTTCCCGCCGAATGTCCGAAGTCGAGAGTGTGATCCCGCGCCTGTTCATGTGAGTGACCGTACACTCACTCTCTGCTTCCTGGCAAGCCCGCCGGCCTGATCGGCAACGGCGAAGGCGGACTCCAAGGGCGGGAACATGGCCCGGGCGTCGTGGCCCGCGAACCAGAGACCGACCACGAAGGCCGATGTGGCCTCGAGGTACCGGGCCTGACGCAGACCGCCCGCGTGGACGGGGTGCAGTTTCAGATCCTCGGCCAGCCCGGCCACGGCCGCGACCGCGTCGGCGTCATCGCCGCACAGGGGCACGGTCAGGGCACGGCCCTCGAAGGCCCGGTGCGGGCCCGCCCAGACCTCGGCCGCAAGGAGATTGAACGCCTTCACCACGTGCGCTCCGGGCGCGGTCGCCGCGATCCGTTCGGCCACAGCGGGTTCGGAGAGGGTGAAGCCGCCGGCGTCGGGGGCGAAGGCATTGGTGCAGTCGATGAGGGTTCGGCCGGTGTAGGTCTCGCGGTGCGCCCGAAACACGTCGTCGAGAGCCGAGACCGGCAGGGCGAGCAAGGTCGCCTCGCCGAATCGCGCCGCCTCGTCGAGGGTGGCCGCCCGGGCGCCGTGGCCGATGGCCTCCGCCGCCGCGGCGGCTCCGGCGGAAGTCCGTGCCCCGACGACGATCTCGTGTCCGGCCGCGGTCCAGCCGCCGCCGAGCGCCCGTGCCATCTGACCGGCTCCGATGATTCCGATTCGCATATCCACTCCTATGGTCTGGCTTGCGAAATCGACGCTAGGGATTCCGATGCGCACTCCCGGGTGCCCAATGGCGATGGCAGGCTGGATTCATGACGGCCGAGATCATCGAACCGGTGGAATTCGCGGAGTACGGCGGGCTCGAATCCGATTGCCCCGCGCGGCTGGCCGTGGACGTATTCGGCAATTCTTGGCTGACTGTGATCGTCTACACACTCCGCGAGGGCCCGATGCGGCCGGTGGAGTTGCGGCGGGCGATCGGCGGCATCAGTCAGAAGATGCTCACCCAGACGCTGCGACGCATGGAGCGGATGGGATTGCTGGAGCGTCGCCGATACGCGGAAGCCCCACCGCGCGTTGAGTATTCGCTGACTCCGGCGGGCGTGGATCTGCTCATCCCGATCTTCGCGCTGGGGGAGTGGGCGGACCGCCACGGGGACACCGTCCGCACGGCCCTCTACGGCGACGCCGAGGACTGATCCGCGATCGCGAAAGTGGTTGCCGCAAGGGCGCTCAGCGGTCGAGACACGCTGACCGAACATTGCGTAAACGCCGGGCTAACGAGGATGGAAGTGCCCATGACCTGCGTGAAACTTCCAGCACCCGGGGTTTGACCCCGCGTCGGCGACCGTACGATTCAAAGTGTGAGCGTTCCACAGGCCGTGCTTTTGGCAGTCCTGGCGGCCGTAGTCGGACTGGCCGTCGGAGGACTGCTCATTCCGTATGTGAACGCTCGCCAGGAGCGCCTGCGCGCCGCCACCGACACCGGGCTGACCATGTCACAGGTCCTGGACCTGATCGTGCTCGCCTCCGAGTCCGGCATCGCCGTGGTGGACCAGTACCGGGACGTGGTGCTGGTGAACCCGCGCGCCGAGGAGCTGGGCGTCGTCCACGACCGCCTGCTCGACGAGCGCGCCTGGGCAGCGGTGGAACAGGTGCTGGCCGGCGGCCAGGACGTCGATTTCGAACTCACCGCCAAGATCCCCATGCCGGGCCGTGCCCGCCTCGCTGTCCGAGGGGTTGCTCGGCCGCTCTCGCAGGAGAACACCAACTTCGTGGTCCTGTTCGCGGACGACGACTCCGAGCAGGCCCGCATGGAGGCCACCCGCCGCGACTTCGTCGCCAATGTGAGCCATGAGCTCAAGACCCCGGTCGGCGCCATGAGCCTGTTGGCCGAGGCGTTGCTGGAATCCGCCGACGATCCCGACTCGGTGCGGCACTTCGGCGAACGGCTGCACGGCGAGGCCCGCCGCATGGGCAAGATGGTGACCGAGCTCATCGCACTGTCCCGCCTGCAGGGCGCGGAGCGGCTGCCGGAGCTCGAGGCCGTCGAAGTCGACACCGTCGTCACCCAGGCCATCGAACGCTCCCGCACCACGGCCGAGGCCGCGGGCATCACCGTCTCCACCGACGCCACCAGCGGCCTCGAGGTGCTCGGCGACCAGACCCTGCTGGTGACCGCCCTGTCCAACCTGGTCGAGAACGCCATCGCCTACTCGCCGCGCGGCTCGCACGTGTCGGTGAGCCGGGCGCTGCGCGGCGGCTACGTCAATATCGCGGTCACCGATCGCGGCATCGGCATCTCCAAGGAGGACCAGGAGCGCGTCTTCGAGCGTTTCTTCCGGGCCGACAAGGCGCGCTCGCGTGCCACCGGCGGTACCGGCCTCGGGCTGGCTATCGTCAAGCATGTGGCCGCCAACCACAACGGTGAGATCACGCTGTGGAGCAAACTGGGCACCGGATCGACGTTCACCCTGCGTATCCCGGCCCATCCTGCCGATTCCAACGGTCAGGTCGACAAGAGACTTGCCACCGGTGTTCCGGTGGCCAAGAAGGAAAACGGCTCGCGCCCCCTCGGGCGGGCCAGAACCAACGGTGTGGAGGCAACCCGATGACGAGTGTGCTGATCGTCGAGGACGAGGAGTCGCTGGCCGATCCGCTCGCGTTCCTGCTGCGCAAGGAGGGGTTCGAGGTCACCGTGGTGGGTGATGGCCCGGCCGCCCTGGCCGAGTTCGACCGTTCCGGCGCGGACATCGTCCTGCTCGATCTCATGCTCCCCGGCATGAGCGGCACCGACGTGTGCAAGCAACTGCGCGCTCGCGGCAGTGTCCCGGTGATCATGGTGACCGCGCGGGACAGCGAGATCGACAAGGTGGTCGGCCTGGAACTGGGCGCCGACGACTACGTCACCAAGCCCTACTCCTCGCGCGAGCTCATCGCCCGCATCCGGGCCGTGCTGCGCCGCGGCGCCGGCGAGGAACCCGACAACGGCAGCGAGACCAGCGTGCTGGAGGCCGGCCCGGTGCGCATGGACGTGGACCGCCACACCGTCCAGGTGAACGGCAAGGCGGTGACCCTGCCGCTCAAGGAGTTCGACCTGCTCGAATATCTGCTGCGCAATTCGGGTCGCGTGCTCACCCGCGGGCAGCTCATCGACCGCGTCTGGGGCGCCGACTACGTCGGCGACACCAAGACCCTCGACGTGCACGTCAAGCGCCTGCGCTCGAAGATCGAGGCCGACCCGGCCAAGCCGGAACACCTGGTCACGGTGCGCGGCCTGGGCTACAAGCTCGAGGCGTAGCCCGCCCGACGACAAAGAACCCGCCCGCTTCGAATTCTCGAAGTGGGCGGGTTTCGGCTTTCTCCCGACCAAGTTTTCGTGCGTCCCCGGCCGTGTCCGGCGCTCTACGCGTTGGGGTCGGACTTCATGGTGTAAACCCACGCGGGGCCCAGACCCGGCAGGTCCTGCTGGTCCAGAATGAGCCAGCCCAGACCCGGGTTGTCCTGCTGCATGCAGCCGTACCACGGCACGTCGGCGCCATTGCCCTTGCACGCGATGGTGTGGCTGGTGCCGTAGGGGCTGACGATGATCTGCTTGCCGGCATCCTTGGCGCTCAGCACGGCGGGATCGTTGTAGGTGACGAAATCGGCGGTGCGATCTGTGAACGCGTTGGGGTCGGCGCTGTCGGCGAACGCCTGCGGTGCGATGGTGAGAACGGCACCGGCGGCCAGCGCCGCGACGGCGAGGGTTTTCTTGATCATGGCCAGGATGTCTAACACGCTCCGGTGAATTCGCAATAGCGGAACGATGTCGCGCTTACTTCGGGCTATTCACATCCCGAGGTCATCGGACCGGAGGGGATGCGAAATATACTTCTGCGCAGCCTGATTCGTTTGTCGCCCGGCGGTACCGGCTGTTCACCTTCCGGAAACCCGCGATCGCGTCACATAACGACGGGGGCTGGGCTCGGGACGTCCGCGCCCGCCGCGATGTGACGGCGGGCACGCAGCCGGTGCGGACTACGACCCCGCGCTGCCGGTCAGCCCGCCGAGCAGGCCGCCCAGCGCCGAACCCGCGCTGCCGGTCCCGCCGCCACCGCCGGTACCGCCACCACCGCCCGGCTGGGACGGATCGGTCACGTTCACGATGATGGTCTTGGTGTTGCCGCCCTGCGAAGCGGTGATCATGTGCTGGCCCGCGGTGGTGGGCTTCCAGTCGATGCTGGAGTAGCCGATCGGCCACGGCACCTTGCCGGCCGGGGTGAGGCTGGTGCCGTTGTCCGACCAGTAGACGAGCAGGCCGATGCCCGCGCCGCTGAGGTTGGCGGTGAGGGTGTAGCCGGTGTTGATGGTGTACGGGGCGCTGCCGGAGATGGCGACCGAGTCGACCGTGGCGGCGGCCTGCGGCGCGGCCAGTACGGCGACGGCGGCGGTGGTCGCGAGGCCCGCGACGCCCGCGCCGATCCGACGGGCTGATTTCGATGCCCGAATGCTGCTCATGCGGAAAGTCCTGTCTCGCTTGCTAGTTCGGCGTGGTGCCGCTGCTGCCGCTGCCGAGCGGGCCGGCGGGCCCGAAGCCGCTGCCGGTGCTGCTCGAGCCCGAGCCGAGCGGTGCGTCGGCCACCTGCACGACGATCGACTGGCTGTTGGGGCCCTGTGACGCGGTGATGACGTGCTGTCCGCTGGTGGTGGGCCGCCAGCTGATGGAGGCGTGTCCGGGCGGGGACGGGATCTTGGGCGGGCCGATCTCGTTGCCGTTGTCGCTGAAGTACACGAGCAGGCCGATCGAGGCGCCGCTGAGGGTGGCCGAGATGGTGTACGCCTTGTCGACCACCGGGTTCGTCTGGTCGATGCTGACCGTGTCGACCGCGGCCAAGGACACGGGGGCCGCGACCACGGCCGCGGCGGCGAGGGCGGCGAAGCCGGTGATCCCCACGCCGGCTCGGCGCGCGCTGATCCTCGGTGGTGTGTTGCGCATGTGTTGCTCTCCTGTGCTGCCCCACGGGGAGATGTGCGGGCTTCCGCACCTTAAGGGACCGGATGTGTGAAGCGTGGATATTTCGAAAAAATAATCAAGCAAGCGTCCGCTTGGTCCTGGTGGGCGTGACGGGCTCCCGAGGAAAACCCGTCACGCCGTGCCCGGAACGGGCATTTGCTAGCTGCTGCCGAACAGCCCGCGCAGCAGTCCGCCGACCAGGGTGCCCGCGCTGCCGCTCGCGCTACCCGTGCCATTGCTGCCCGTGCCGCCGCTGCCCGGCGTGGTGGTCGGCGGGTTGCTGGTGGGCGGCGTGGTGGTGGTCGTGGTGGGCGGTGTGGTCGTGGTCGTGCCGCCGGAACCGGTGCCGACATTCACGACCAGGGTCTGGGTGCTGTTGCCCTGCGAGGCCGTGATGATGTGCTGACCCGGCGTGGACGGCGACCAGTCCAGGCTCGCCTCACCCGGCGGCCACGGCACCTTGCCGGCCGGAGTCAGGCTGCTGCCGTTGTCGCTCCAGTAGATGAGCAGACCGACCGACGCGCCCGACAGGGACGCGTGCAGGGTGTAGTCGCCGCCGACCGTGGGGGTGGCGCTGGAGATGGTGATCACGTCGACGGTGGCGCTCGCGGTCGGCGACATGGCCACCGTGACCGCGGCGGCGGCCGCGACCGTGACGCCGGCCAGCCCGGCCCCGATCACGCGGCCCGAAGGCTTGCTGCGCATGGATACTCCTGTGCTTCTCATGGTGTGCCCCAAGGGAATCGGGGTGTGAATCGGATCAGAGCCCGAAGGGCAGGCCATTGGCGCTGCCGGTGCCGCCGCTGCCGGTGCCGCCGCTGTTGCCGGGCGACGTCGTGGTGGTGGGCGGGACCGTCCTGGTGGTGGTCGTGGGCGGGACCGTGGTGGTCGTGGTCGGCGGGACCGTGGTCGTGGTGGTGGGCGGGACCGTCGTGGTGGTGGTCGGCGGGACCGTGGTCGTGGTGGTCGGCGGCACTGTCGTGGTGGTGGTGCCGTCGCCGACGTTCACGATCAGGGTCTGGGTGGTGCTGCCCTGCGAGCACGTGATGATGTGCTGGCCCGAGGTACTCGGGGTCCAGTCCAGGCTGGCGTGGCCGGGGGGCCAGGGGACCTTGCCGACCGGGGTCAGGCTGCTGCCGTTGTCACTCCAGTAGACGAGCAGACCGACCGAGGCGCCCGAGAGGTTGGCGCTGAGGGTGTAGCTGGTGCCGACGGTCCAGTTCGATCCCGAGATGGAGACCGAGTCGACGCTGGCGTGCGCGGCCGGGGCCTCGTGCGTGGTCAGGACGGTGACCGCACCGGTCGCGATGGCCAGCCCGGCCAGACCCGCGCCGAGGCTGCGCCCCATGGGGGTGATTCTCATGAAAACTCCTGGATTTCAGGGGAATTGGTCTCGATCAGAGACCGAAGGGCAGGCCATTGGCGCTGCCGGTGCCACCGCCGCCACCGCCGCCGGGGGTGGTCGTCGTGGTGGGCGGGACCGTGGTGGTGGTCGGGGGAACCGTTGTGGTGGTGGGCGGTTCGGTGGTGGTGGTCGGCGGTGCCGTGGTCGTCGTCGGCGGAACCGTTGTGGTGGTGGGCGGTTCGGTGGTGGTGGTGGGCGGTGCCGTGGTGGTGGTCGGGGGAACCGTTGTGGTGGTGGGCGGTTCGGTGGTGGTCGTCGGCGGCACCGTCGTGGTCGTCGGCGGTTCAGTGGTGGTCGTCGGCGGGACGGTGGTGGTGGTCGGGGGGACCGTGGTCGTGGTGGTCGGCGGGACCGTCGTGGTGGTGGTCGGCGGGACGGTCGTGGTGGTGGTGCCGTCGCCGACGTTCACGATCAGAGTCTGGGTGGTGCTGCCCTGCGAGCACGTGATGACGTGCTGCCCGGGGGTCTTGGGGGTCCAGTCGAGGCTGGCGTGGCCGGGGGGCCAGGGCACCTTGCCGACCGGGGTCAGGCTGCTGCCGTTGTCACTCCAGTAGACGAGCAGACCGACCGAGGCGCCCGAGAGGTTGGCGCTGAGGGTGTAGCTGGTGCCGACGGTCCAGTTCGATCCCGAGATGGAGACCGAGTCGACCGAGGCGTGGGCGGCGGGGGCTTCGTGCGTGGCCAGAACGGTGACTGCGCCCGTCGCGATGGCCAACCCGGCGAGGCCGATGCCGAGATGGCGGCCGCCCAAGGGGAATTTGCTCACTTTGCGTACTCCTGTGCTGCGACCCATGTGGATAGGGGTCCGACGCACAGTAAGGGAGCGGGAATGTGAAATTGGGTGATTTCAGAAAATTGCTGGCTAGTTCTCCGCTATTGCTACGCGGGCTTCGCCTTCCGGGCCGCCTTCTTCGCGGGCACGGCCTGGTTCTTCGCGGCCTCGGCGGCCTTCTCCTCCGCGATGGCCGTGGCCGGATGCACCGCCACGATGCCCAGGCCCTGGCGGCGCTTGCAGTGCTGCGCCAGCTCGTCGTAGGCGGGCTGGCCGATCAGCTCGATCAGCTCGGGCGCGTAAGCCTCCCATACCGGGCGGGTGCCGACGTGCGCATCCGGCGAACCGGTGCAGTACCAGTTCAGATCCAGGCCGCCGGGACCCCAGCCGCGGCGGTCGTACTCGGTGATCACGGTACGCAGGATCTCCACCCCGTCCGGCCGGTCCACCCACTCCTGGGTGCGGCGGATGGGCAGCTGCCAGCACACTTCCGGTTTCACGGTGAGCGGCTCCAGGCCCTTGCGCAGTGCCATGGTGTGCAGCGCGCAGCCGATGCCCTCGGCGAAGCCGGGCCGGTTGAGGAAGATGCAGGCGCCGTCCACCCGCCGGGTGCGCAGGGCGGGCTCGTCGTCGAGGTCGTCCTCTTCCAGGTACAGCTTCTTGCGGACGCGGCCCTTGTCGTCGACGGCTTTGTCCATCAGCTGCCAGTCCTCGGCTGTGAGCATTTTCACAGCCCGGTGCAGCTTCTTGCCGTCCTCCTCGTCGGAGAGGAACGCGCCGTGTGAGCAGCAGCCGTCGTTCTCCCGGCCGTCGATGATGCCCTGACATGCCGGAGTGCCGAAAACGCAGGTCCAGCGCGAGAGCAGCCAGGTCAGATCGGCCGCGATCAAATGCTCATCATTTGCTGGATCGACGAATTCGATCCACTCCCGCGGGAAGTCGAGTTCAACTTCGGGCGCCGGGTCGATCTTCGCCGCTGGTCGCAGCCCGGTCGGTCCGCTCGCCGATGCACCTGCCGTCACAATGCGGAACGCTAACAGCTCAGTCGCCTGGCCAGAAGTCCTGACCCACCCAGTACCGTGTTCTTGTGCGGCTCGGTGTACTCGATGTGGGAAGCAATACCGTCCACCTGCTCGTGGTGGACGCGCATCGTGGTGGACACCCGATGCCTATGAGTTCGACGAAGTCGGCCCTGCGGCTGTCCGAGAGCATGGACGACGATGGCCGGATCACCTCCGCGGGCGCGGCGCGGCTGACCGCGACGGTAGCCGAATTCGCAAGTATCGCAAAGACTTCCGGATGCGTGGAGCTGATGGCGTTCGCCACCTCCGCGGTCCGCGAGGCCACCAACTCCGACGAGGTGCTGTCCCGGGTGCGGCGCGAGACCGGAGTCAATCTGCAGGTGCTCACCGGTGTCGATGAGGCTCGACACACCTTCCTCGCGGTGCGGCGCTGGTACGGCTGGAGCGCCGGGCGGATGTTGAATCTGGACATCGGCGGCGGCTCGCTCGAGATGAGCAACGGCGCGGACGAGGTGCCGGATGTGGCGCTCTCGCTGCAACTGGGCGCGGGCCGGCTGACCCGCGACTGGCTGCGCCACGATCCGCCGGGCAAGCGCCGGGTCGCGGTGCTGCGCGACTGGCTCGACGCCGAGCTGGTGCTGCCCAGCAAGCAGCTGCTCGAGGTGGGCCGCCCGGATCTGGCGGTCGGCACCTCCAAGACCTTCCGCTCGCTGGCCCGGCTGACCGGCGCCGCCCCCTCTGTTGCGGGACCCCGGGTGCGGCGTACTCTCACCAGTTCCGGCCTGCGGCAGCTGATTGCGTTCATATCGAGAATGACGGCCGCCGACCGGGCAGAATTGGAAGGCGTAAGTTCTGATCGGTCACAGCAACTGGTGGCCGGTGCGCTGGTCGCGGAGGCGAGTATGCGGGCTCTGTCCCTGGACACGCTCGAAATCTGTCCCTGGGCACTGCGAGAGGGATTGATCTTGCGCAAACTGGATACCGACCTGGATAGCGAACCGATTACCGGCGGCCCCGACAGCGGCCTGTCGGGCCCGATCGAAACGGTGTCTCGATGACCGAGGATTCAAGCCAGCTGTCCGTCGCCGAGCTGCTGGCCCGGAACGGCCAGCAGAGTGGGGCCCCCGCCGGCGGCGGCGGGCGCAGACGTCGAAGCGGCCGTGGCATTTCCGTCGCGGAACTGACCGGTGATATTCCGGTGGTGAGCGCGGGATCGTCCTCACACGCCGCGCCGGACGAGGACGTGGCCGAGCCCGCCCCGGTCGAATCGGACTATTCAAACTCTGCGAACTTCTCGAATCATCCTGATTATGCGAGCTTTCCGGATTATTCGGATCTGGTAGCCGCCGCCTCGGGCAAGCCGGACTATTCACAGTACGACGCGGTACCCGATCCGGACCCCGCGTATTCGCCGCTCTCCGGGCCGATTTCGTACTACGACCCGCTGGCTCCCGCCCCGCAGCCGCCGTCCCTACCCGAGCCGTCCCAGGACTGGTCCGCCGGTCTGGACTGGCCGCCGACCGAGAACCCGGTACCGGAGGCCCGCCCGAGCGGCGGCCGCCGCCGCAAGCCGGACCCGCTGGACTCCGATATCGCGCTGGGCCGGTTGCCGGGTATCGAACCTCCCGCCCCGCCCGCCGCGCCGCGCGAGGGCGGTCGCCGGCGCCGCTACGACCCGGAAGACGACAACACCGACGAGGTGCGTCCGTTCCGCGGTGACACCGGCCGGCCCGCCGACGGGGCCGCGCGCACCCAGTTCAACCCCGCGGTCCGCCAGCCCTTTGACGACCGGCCGCCGTACGAGGACCAGCCGCTCTTCGGCGACCCGGACCGCACCCAGTTCCAGCCGGCCGCCCCCGCGTGGTCGCCGATGCCGGGACCCGAACCGCTACCGCGTACCCCCGGGCAGGATCGGCCGCCCTTCGAGCCGCCGCAGGCCGCGCCCGCCGCACCGCCGTTGTCGCGCTCGGCGCGTCGGCACGCGGAATCGCAGGTCCCGAATGCCCCCCAGGGTCCGGCCGTCGACCGCCGCAGCGGCGTCGACCACGGCGCGGCCAATGGACTTCCGGAATGGTCGGCGCGACGACGACCCGACGCCGACCCGGTCCGCGACCGCCACGATCAGGCCGCGGTGCCGACCGCCGCGTGGTCGTCGCTGGCCGACTCCGATCAGCAGCTGCTCTCCGGGGAATCGGTTGCGGGTGATCTGCTCCGCGACGCCCAGCAGCGCGACGATCAACGCGCGGAACGGAATTCGCGAAGCGCCGGTAAACGTCCGGGTGGCGGGCGCGGGCGCGCGGCGGTGGCGCCCGAGCCGGAGCCCGACGACCACCTCACCGATTTCTACGAGCCGCTCGACGACTACGACGACTATGACGACGAGCCCGAGACGTCGCTGGGTGGGCGGCTTTCCGCGCTCACGCAGAAGGCCGGCTCCCTCGCCCGCAAGAGCAGGAGCAGCCGCGGCGCCCCGGCCCGGCCGGCCCGCTCGCGTGCCGCGGCCCGCTCCGACAGCGACGAGCATCGCCGGCAATGGCTGATGATCGGGGGCCAGAGCGTGGGCGCCGCGGTCGCGGGCATGTTGCTGTTCAAGGGCTTCGAACGCATGTGGGAAATGCTCCCGTGGGTTGCCCTGGCCCTGGCCATGATCGTGATTCTCGGCCTGGTCGCCCTGGTGCGGGTACTGCGCCGCACCGATGACATCTTCAGCACTGTGATTGCCGTCGTCGTGGGCGTCTTCGTGACGCTCGGACCGCTAGCCTTTCTACTCAGTACGAACTGAGCAGGGAGCAGCAGTGGGGAACATCGTGCAAGCGCAGGGGGCGAGCACCGAGGACCGGGCGGGGCGAAAGGAAGTCCGGGTCGGACTCTCGACCGCGTCGGTGTATCCGGAGAACACCGAGGCCGCCTTCCGCTACGCGGCCGAGCTCGGATACGACGGCGTGGAACTCATGGTGTGGGCCGAGCCCGCCAGCCAGTCCATTTCGACCGTGCAGCATTTCGCGCACAAATACGACGTGCCGGTGCTGGCCGTACACGCGCCGTGCCTGCTGATCTCGCAACGGGTCTGGGGGTCGGATCCGATCGCGAAGCTCACCCGCAGCGTGCACACCGCCGAGGCGCTGAGCGCGGCCACCGTGGTGGTGCACCCGCCCTTCCGCTGGCAGCGCCGCTACGCCGACGGTTTCGCGAAACAGGTTGCCGAACTGGAGAATTCGAGCCCGGTCGCGGTGGCAGTGGAGAACATGTTCCCGATGCGCGCCGACACCCTGTTCCGTGGCAGCTCGATCGAGCGGCTGCAGCGCCGCGGCGGCCCCGGCCCCTCGATCACCACCTTCAGCCCCTCCTACGACCCCACCGACGTCGGGTTCCGGCACTACACGCTCGACACCTCGCACACCGCCACCGCGGGCGTGGATCCACGAGTCCTGGCGGGCCGCATGGGTTCCGGGCTCACCCACCTGCACCTGGCCGACGGCCGTGGCGCTGCAACCGACGAGCATCTGATCCCGGGCGAGGGCACCCAGCCGGTTGCCGAACTCTGCGACATGCTGGTGCACAGCGGTTTCGACGGCCAGGCCGTCATCGAGGTGAACACCCAGATGGCCCGCACCACCATGGACCGCGCCGCCATGCTCAACCGGGCGCTCACCTTCGCCCGCACCCACCTCAACCCCTTCGCCCCCGCCCCCACCCCCGAGCCGACCGTCGCCCACCGCGGCTGAGAGCCTCGGCGAGGGTTGCGTGATTCATCCCACCGCTGGGGCGGAATGATCCGACCGTCCGTTTACGCTGTACAAACGCGACAGTGGAAGGACAGCGGATGACAACGGAGTTGACCGTCGATCTCGAATCGGCGAGCGAACTGGCGAACGCGCCGTTCAGTCGCGTCTGCGCGCTGACCGAGCTGGAGGCGGAGACTCCCGAACTCGGCCGCTACGCGGGCCTGATCGAACCCACCTGGACCATCGGCGACAAACTGCACGGCGGCACCATGGTCGCCGGCAGCGCGGCCGCCGCCACCGAATGGCTGCGCCGCACCGCGCCCGCGCAGGCCGCCATGTTCCCCATCTCGGCCAGCACCGACTTCCTCGGCGCACCCGTCCCCGGGGAGGTCGAGTACGAGGTCCGCACCCGCAAGCTGGGCCGTCAGATCGCCCTCATCGACGCGAGCCTGATCCAGGACGGCCGCGCCCTGGTGCACACCGCCTTCACCTTCGGTCACCTCGACGACGCCGTCCCGCAGTACGCCGCCGACCATGCCGGAGACATGCCCGCGGAACCGCCCGCCGACGCCCTCGCCTACGACGAGCGCAACCCCATGGGCAAGATCGTCCATGTCGCCCAGGGCTCCTCGGTCGCCATCGACCCGGCCTGGGCCCGCTTCCTCGCCGGCGAGAAATCCGAACCGCGCCTGCGCCTCTGGATCCGCCCCTTCGAGGGCGACGAACAGGACCCCGACGTCGCCGCCTTCTTCGCCCTGATGGCCGCCGACATGAGCCCCCCGGTCCCCATGAACCTCGGCCACTTCGGCTGGGCCCCCACGGTTCAGCTCACCACCTACCTGCGCCGCCGCCCGGCCCCCGGCTGGCTCCGCGTCATCGCCCACAGCCGCGAGGTCGGCAACCGCATGTTCGACGAAGACCAACTCGTCATCGACTCCACAGGTGCCGTTGTCGCGCAGAGCCGTCAGCTCGCCCTGATCCCCCAGCCGAGGTAATCACCTGCCCGGCTAGCCTTGACTTCCATGACGAGGATTGCGGTTATCGGTGGGGGTCGGATCGGGGAGGCGTTGATCGCCGGTCTGCTCGAGTCCGGGCGGGCGAACAAGGATCTGGTCGTCGTGGAGCCGGTGCCGGCGCGGGCCGAAATGCTGGCCGACCGGTTCGGGATTCGCGCTACCGACGACATCGCCGACGCCGCCAAGTCCGCGGACCTCGTCGTGATCGCGGTGAAGCCGAACGATGTGGACGGCGTCGTCGCCGAGTTGGGCAAGGCCGAACTGGGCGACGACCACGATCAGGTGCTGGTGTCGCTGGCTGCCGGCGTGCCGACCGCGCGCATGGAGTCCCGGCTGCCCGCCGGCTTCCCGGTCGTGCGGGTCATGCCGAACACCCCGATGCTGGTGGGTCAGGGCATGAGCGCCATCGCGCCCGGCCGCTACGCCCGCAAGGAGCAGCTGGCCCTCGTCACCGAGATGCTGGAGTCGGTGGGCAAGGTGGTGACGGTCGCCGAGTCGCAGATGGATGCCGTCACCGCGGTGTCGGGTTCGGGCCCGGCGTACTTCTTCCTGATCGTCGAGGCCATGATCGACGCCTCGGTGGGCCTGGGTCTGAGCCGCGATGTGGCCGCCCAGCTGGTGACGCAGACGATGCTCGGTTCGGCGGCCCTGCTCGAGGAGTCGGGGCAGTCTGCTCCGGAATTGCGCGCGGCCGTCACCTCGCCCGCGGGCACCACTGCGGCGGGCCTGCGGGCGCTGGAGCGGGGTGCGGTGCGCTCGGCTTTCCACGATGCATTGGACGCCGCAAAACGCCGTTCCGCCGAACTCGGCGCGATCGCGGACTAACGTTGATGGTGCGGCGAGTGCGCTCTCCGCATTCCAATACTGCTCGGTTGCTAGTTTGCTGCCGAAGGCCGACTCGCCACAGCAAAGGCTGATTTCTCACACCCGTCGCAGCAATCCCACTGGTCCCGCTAAGCTTCAAGGAGCACGTGCGTGTCTGTTCCGCCGGTGGGGAAGCCGGCGGCGCGGACGTGCCGGAGGTCAGTGGCGCAATGATGTCTGGAAACAGCCAAGCGAGGTCCGGAAACAGCCCAATCAATGCAGGATCCGTCATCGGCGGAGGAACTCAGTTCCTCACTGTCGCCGAGGTCGCGAATCTGATGCGGGTATCCAAAATGACGGTGTACCGGTTGGTGCATTCGGGAGAGCTGCCCGCGGTGCGGGTGGGGCGTTCCTTCCGGGTACACGCCAAGGCGGTGCACGACTATCTGGAGACGTCCTACTTCGACGCGGGGTAGTACACCCGGATAACCGATCGGCCACCCGTTTCGTTCGCCGGAGAGTGGCCCGGTAGCATGGACCGGCATCCTGTACGTGCCGGTGGTGCCGCCGGGTCCATTCGGCCCGTATCGGGTAGGGACTGTGCAGGGTCAGACAGTGTGCACCCCGCGGAAGCGGGGATGACCCGAGAGAACGCGAGGAACAACCCTATGGGTTCTGTGATCAAGAAGCGCCGCAAGCGCATGTCGAAGAAGAAGCACCGCAAGCTGCTTCGCCGCACGCGTGTTCAGCGTCGTAAACTCGGCAAGTAAGCCGCTGCGTCGTAGCTGGAAGCCCGTCACCTCAGGTGACGGGCTTTCGTTTTTCACAGGTGATTGAAGTCATCGTTAGATCCTGGTTAATACCCTTCGGATGGTCCCTACTCGCCGGTTACCCTGGGAGCGCGGGAATAACACAGCGGCGATATTTCAGACATGGGGGCTGCGAGTGGGATCCGGAGTGGCAGGGACTCGGGACGGGCAGGCGCCCAGGGTGGTGATGGTGACCGGTGCGAGCCGGTTCTTCGGCGGCAATGTGGTGGCCCGGCTGGCGGCCGACCCGGCCGTCGAACGCGTCATCGCCGTGGACGCCAAACAGCCCAGCCGCGAGCTGCTGCGCCGTATGGGCCGCGCCGAATTCGTGCGCGCCGATATTCGTAATCCGTTGATCCGCAAGGTTATCGACGGAAATCAGGTGGACACGGTGGTGCATCCGGCGGCACTGTCGCGCCCGCCCTCCGGCGGCGGCCGGGCCGCCATGAAGGACATGAACGTCCTCGGCGCCATGCAGTTGTTCGCGGTGTGCCGCAAGGCTTCCAGCGTGCGGCGGGTGGTGGTGCGTTCCTCCTCCGCCGTCTACGGGTGCAGCGCCAAGGACCCGGTGAAATTCACCGAGGAGATGAGCGCGCGCACGCCGCCGCGCGGCTGGTTCGCCCGGGACATGATCGAGGTGGAGGGCTTCGTCCGCGGGCTGGCCCGGCGACGGCCGGATATCTCGGCGGCCATTCTGCGGTTTCCGCCGATCGTGGGGCCGCAGTTGGCCAAACGCGGTGTGCAGTATTTCCGTTCGCCGATCACCCCGACCATCCTCGGGCGTGATCCGCGCATGCAGCTGCTGCACGAGGAGGATGGCATCGCCGCCCTCGTCCACGGGGCCATGACGGCTCCGGGCGGGACCTACAATGTGGCCGGTGACGGCGCGATGGCGCTGTCGCAGGCGATCCGCCGGGCCGGGCGGGTCGAATTGCCGGTCCCGTACGCGGTTTTCCGCACCGTCGGGCGGACCGTGATGGGCCCGGTCATGCGGGAGTTCACCGCGGAGCAGATCGACTACTTCCATTTCGGGTGTGGTCTGGACACCACCCGGATGCGCACCGAACTGGGCTTCCAGCCGCGCTGGACCACGGTGCAGGCGTTCGACGACTTCATAGGGGGCGCAGCGTTGCGGCCCGTGATCGATCCCACGTGGATCGACGCCGCAGAAAACAAACTTCTCAGCCTGCTCGGGGCCGGGACGGGAGCACACCAATGAGTGATGTAGCGAAGGTGATTCGACTTCACGACGTGGATTTCGAGACGCGGCACAGCCGTCCGTCCCGGGTGTGGCCGGTGGGAGAGCCGGCGCTCACCCCGGTGACCTCGCTGACCGATCGGCTCGCCGAAGCCGAAGCGCGCCAGCCCAAGTCGCTGGGCGACCTGATCCGGGGGACCGTGGCGGACGGGGTCCGCTACACCGCCGACTTCGCGCGCCGCCGCCTCACCGGCGACTACCAGGTCGACGAATTCGGTTTGGACGAGCACCTTCTCGAATCGGTGATCCTCCCGATGCTGCGCCCGCTGTCGGACCTGTGGTTCCGGGTCGAGGTGTCGGGCATCGAGAACATTCCGGAGGTGGGTGGCGCGCTCATCGTGGCCAATCACGCGGGCACGGTGCCGCTGGACGGGCTGATGCTGCAGCTGGCCGTGCACGACCGGCACCCCAAGCAGCGGGCGCTGCGCATCCTGGCCGCCGATCTGATCTTCGAGACGCCGATCATCGGCGGGCTGGCCCGCAAGGCCGGGCACACCCTGGCCTGCCCGGCGGACGCCGAAAGGCTGCTGCGCGCGGGCGAAGTCGCGGGCGTGTTCCCCGAGGGCTACAAGGGCATCGGCAAGCCGTACTCGGACCGGTACAAGCTGCAGCGTTTCGGCCGTGGCGGTTTCGTGTCGGCGGCGGTGCGCACCGGCGTGCCGATCATTCCGTGCTCCATTGTGGGTTCGGAGGAGATCTATCCGAAGCTGGCCGATCTGAAGCCGCTGGCCCGCCTGCTCGGTATCCCGTATTTCCCGGTCACGCCGCTGTTTCCGCATCTGGGTCCGCTCGGTGCCATTCCGTTCCCGTCGAAGTGGTACGTCGAATTCGGCGAACCGATTTCGACCGCCGGATACGAACCGGCGGATGCGGATGATCCGATGACGATGTTCGAAGTCACCGATCAGGTCCGCGAAACCATTCAGGGAACGCTGTACAAGAATCTGATCAAGCGCCGGAACCCGTTCACCGGCTAGACAATTGCGTGGATACGCGACCTGCTCCGGCCGTATGCCAAATTGGCAACTGATTTGGTGACGGTCGGGGTAACTCATCGGGTACGTCCACAATGGATTCGGCACTCGACCGGCGGCACGCGTCCACAACGCCGACGGCTCTCAGCCGTGCGCGGAAGTCTCGGGGAGGCGGGGGGCTAGCTGGCTTTGGCTTCCCGCTTGCGCGAGAGCACGGCCGCGGCCGCGCCGCCCGCCGCGCCGAGTGCGAGGGCGGTGGGCACACCGACCTTCGCGGCCTTGCGGCCGGTGCGGAAATCGCGGATCTCCCAGCCGCGGTTCTTGGCGACCTCGCGCAGGTCCGCGTCCGGGTTGATGGCCACCGCGGTGCCGACCAGCGAGAGCATGGGCACGTCGTTGTGGCTGTCGCTGTAGGCGGTGCAGCGCTTGAGGTTCAGGCCCTCGCGAACGGCCAGGGTGCGCACCGCGTGCGCCTTGCCCAGCCCGTGCAGGATGTCACCGACCAGGCGGCCGGTGAACACGCCGTCCTCGCTCTCGGCGACCGTGCCCAGCGCGCCGGTGAGCCCCAGCCGCTTGGCAATGACCTGCGCCAGCTCCACCGGCGTGGCGGTGACCAGCCACACCTGCTGGCCCGCGTCGAGATGCATCTGGGCCAGCGCCCGGGTGCCCGGCCAGATCTTGTCGGCGATGATCTCGTCGTAGATCTCCTCGCCGAGCGCGGCGAGTTCGGCGGTCGGGCGGCCGGCGATGAAGGACAGCGCCTTCTCCTTGCCGGAGGCCATATCCGAGTGGCTCTCCTTGCCGGTGACCCGGAATTTGACCTGCTTCCAGGCCATATCGACCAGGTCGGAGGTCTTGAAGTACTTGCGCGCGGCCAGCCCGCGGGCGAAGTGCACGATGGACGCGCCCTGCACCATGGTGTTGTCGACGTCGAAGAAGGCGGCGGCGGTGAGGTCGCGAGGGACCGTGAGGGGCGGCATGCCGTCGTCCCGCAGCGCGAGTTCGGCGTCGTGCAGGGCGATGGCGGCGTCGGCGCTGGCCTCGCCGGCCAGGTTGGCGCGGACCTCTTCCTCGCTGGGACCGAACGGACTGCGGGTGATGCGGGTGAACTGATCCTGCAGGTCCTGCAGGCCCTGACCCCAGCGTGCCGGGAATTCACCGAAGCGGCCCGCGATGAAGCCCGTCCCCTGCTCTTTCGAACGTTCCGGCACCAGTACCTCCGCCTGTTAGCGCGAACAAGTCCACAGTAACGCCCGGGGGTGGCCGCAACGTAGACGGCGAACGACATATCGGAGAGTTGTTAGATGGTGGCTATGAGCGATTCGACACATGCTGTGACTCTGTTGACCCGCAGCGGCTGCGGTCTGTGCCACACGGCACTGGAACAATTGCGGCCGATCTGCGCCGAGTTCGGCATCGAGGTCGCGACCGTGGACGTGGACGAGGCCGCCACCACCGATCCGGGCCTGCGCGCCGAATACGGCGACCGGCTGCCGGTCGTGCTACTGGATGGGCGCGAGCACAGCTATTTCGATGTGGACGAGCCGCGACTGCGCGCCGACCTCGCGAAATAAGGCGCAATAAGGGCTTTTCGGGGGTTCGCGACACGGGCCTCCTTCACCCGTTCCCACCGGTGTGTTGCGTAGCGGGTTCGCGCTGATGAGGGTTGAATGAAGCCGGGGCCGGAGCCCGCCGCAAAGTGACTGAATTCACCGACTTTGTGCAGGGCTTCACAAGCGGTTACGGTGGTGGCACGCGACCCGCCTTCTCGGGCAGCGGAAGCGACCCCCTGAACCTGACTCGACCTCGCCTGCAAGGACCGCGACGGTCTCCCGGCGTCGGGTCGACAAAAGAACCCGGACACTCACCCCCGGCCGGACGAGGAGCGCAAGCGACGTGACAGAGCAGCACGAGACGCCGCCGACTGGCGTCTCCAAGGCTCTGCAGAAGGACATCCCGCAGGCCACGGTGGCCCGGCTGGCCACCTATCTCCGCGTGCTCGCCGTACTCGCCGACGACGGTGTAGCCATCGTATCGAGTGAGGAACTGGCTGTCGCGGCGGGTGTCGGTTCGGCGAAGTTGCGCAAGGATCTTTCCTTCCTGGGACCCAACGGCGTTCGCGGCGTGGGCTATGACGTGATCAAGCTGCGCGACCGCATCGAGGATGTGCTCGGCCTGTCCGAGGGGCACCGGGTGGTGCTGGTCGGAGCCGGTCATCTGGGCCGGGCGCTGGTCGGCTACGGCGGTTTCCGCCGCCGCGGGTTCGCCATGGTCGGGCTGTTCGACAACGATCCGGCGGTGATCGGCACGACGGTGTGCGGACTGGTCGTTCGCGATGTCGCCGAATTCGCCGATGCCGTGGACACTCTGGAGCCCACCATCGCCGTCATCGCGGTGCCGGACGCGGCCGCGCAGGGCGTCTGCGATCGGCTGGTCGAGGCCGGCATGCAGTGCATCCTGAGCTTCTCCGCCCTGGCGCTCGAGGCCCCCGCCACCGTCGAGGTGCGGCGCGTCGATCTCGCGGTGGAGATGCAATTGCTGTCGTTCGAGCGGGCCCGCAACGCGGAATCGGCCGCGGAGGAAGCGATGAGCGCGGCCGCCGGGAGCCTGATGCCCCGGGTACCGATGACAACCAGCAAGGGAGCGGTGGTCCAGCCATGAGTGTGCTTCTCGTCGGGATCTCGCATCGCAGCGCACCGGTGTCGGTGCTCGAGAAGATCGCCATCACCGAGACCGACCGGCCCAAGCTGACCGACAAGATGCTGGCCTCCAGCCACGTCTCCGAGGCGATGATCGTCTCCACCTGCAACCGCATCGAGGTCTACGCGGTCGTCGACGCCTTCCACCCGGCGCTGGGCGAGATCGGCGAATTGCTCACCAAGCATTCGGGTCTGCCGCTGCCGGAACTCACCAAGCACGCGTATGTGCGCTACGCGGAGGCCGCGGCCGAGCACCTGTTCGCGGTGGCCTCGGGCCTGGACTCCATGGTGGTCGGCGAGCAGCAGGTGCTGAGCCAGATCCGCGCCGCCTACGCCGCCTCCGACGCGCAGCAGGCCGCCGGACGAACCCTGCACGAGCTGGCCCAGCACGCGCTGCGGGTGGGCAAGCGGGTGCACTCCGAGACCGGGATCGACCGCGCGGGTGCGTCGGTGGTGTCGGTCGCACTGGATCGCGCGCGCATGGTGCTGGGTCCGCTGGCGGGCCGCACCGCGCTGGTGCTGGGCGCGGGTGCCATGGGCGGTCTCGCGGTGGCGCAGCTGGCGCGCGGCGGTGCGGCGAAGATCCTGGTGGTGAACCGGACGCTGGAAAAGGCGCAGCGCCTGGCCAATACGGCCACCACCATGCACGGCGTGCCGGCCGAGGCCATCGAGATGGACCGGCTGGCCGAGGCGATGGCCGCCGCCGATGTGGTGGTCACCTGTACCGGCGCGGTCGGCACCGTGGTGACGCTGGCGGACGTGCATCGCGCGCTGGCCGCCAAGACCGGCTCGGAGGAGCTGGTCATCTGTGATCTGGGCCTGCCCCGCGATGTGGACCACACGGTGGCCGGGCTGCCGGGTGTGACCGTCATCGACATGGAGACGCTGCAGCGCGATCCGTCGGCCGGCGCGGCCGCCGACGACACCGCCGCCGCGCGCACCATCGTCGCCGACGAACTCGCGAAATACCTTGCCGGACAGCGCATGGCCGAGGTCACCCCGACCGTGGCCGCGCTGCGCCAGATGGCCGCCGACGTGGTCGAGGCCGAGCTGCTGCGGCTGGATTCCCGACTACCGGGACTCGAATCCACCGAACGCGACGAGGTGGCCCGTACCGTGCGACGGGTGGTCGACAAGCTGCTGCACGCGCCGACGGTGCGGGTCAAACAGCTGGCGTCCACACCCGGCGGTGACAGCTACGCCGAGGCGCTGCGCGAGCTTTTCGAACTGAAACCCGGTGCGGCACAAGCGGTTGCCGCGCCGATGGAGATATCCGCCCTGCAGGGCGAACTGGCCGACGATTTCACCGCCGCTCACCCGGGCGACGAACAGGGGCACACCGCATGACCGGAGCAATGGTGCACGAGAACGAGACAACCGTCCCCTCCACGGAGCGGATCGTTGGCCGCGGAACCGTCGAGGCGCCCTGGCGCATCGGTACCCGCGGCAGTCTGCTGGCCCTCACTCAGGCCGGGCATGTGCGCGACGCCCTGATCGCCAACGGCCAGCAGGCCGAGCTGGTCATCGTGAAGACCGCCGGCGACCAGAACGCCACCGATCCGGTGCAGAAGATCGGGGTTGGTGTCTTCACCGCCGCGCTGCGCGAGGAATTGGCCGCGGGCACGGTCGACATCGCGGTGCACTCCTACAAGGACCTGCCGACCGCGCAGGATCCGCGCTTCGATATCGCGGCCATCCCGGCCCGCCAGGATCCGCGCGACGCGCTGGTGGCGCGTGACGGTCTGGTGCTCGGTGAGCTGCCCGCGGGCGCGAAGGTCGGCACCTCCGCGCCGCGCCGGGCCGCGCAGTTGAAGGCGCTGGGCCTCGGCATCGAGATCGTGCCGCTGCGCGGCAATCTCGACACCCGCATCTCCAAAGTTACTTCCGGTGAATTGGATGCCGTCGTGGTGGCGCGGGCCGGGCTGGCCCGCATCGACCGCCTCGACGCCGTCACCGAATCGCTCGAACCGGTGCAGATGCTGCCGGCCCCGGCGCAGGGCGCGCTGGCGGTCGAATGCCGCAGCGCCGATACCGAACTCGTGACCATCCTGTCCGCTCTCGACGATCACGGCACCCGTGCCGCGATCACCGCGGAGCGGGCATTGCTGGCCGAACTGGAGGCCGGCTGTACCGCACCGATCGGTGCGCTGGCCGAGGTCGTCGAATCGCTCGACGACGACGGCCGGGTGGTGGAGGAGTTGTCGCTGCGCGCCTGCGCGGCGGCGATCGACGGCTCGGATGTGATCCGGGCTTCAGTGGTCGGCTCGGTCGCGGATGCCGCGGACCTGGGTCGCGCACTGGCGCGCGAGCTCTTGGAGCTGGGGGCGCGCGACCTGCTCAGCGTCACAGAGGAATCCGCTGAGCTCACCGACAGCAGCAATCCCAGCCCAATGGAGAACCAACCCATGAGCGAGCGCAGCGAGCGAATCATCAGCACAGCGCCTACGGGCACGGTTGCGCCGAGCGCTAGCGAGGTGCAGCCGTGAGCCGAGTGACGAAGAAGAATCCCGGTCGGATCCTTTTCGTGGGGTCCGGGCCTGGTGACCCGGCGCTGCTCACCGTGCGGGCCCGCGAGGTGCTCGGCCGGGCGACGCTGGCGTTCACCGATCCCGATGTCGACAAGGGCGTGCTCGCCCTGATCGGCACCGCGGTCGAGGAGAACCCCGACGGGACCCGTCCCGTCGACGTGCGTCCCGCGCTCGGTGACGCCGCCGAAGTGGCCAAGACGCTGATCGCCGAGGCGCGCAATGGTTCCGACGTGGTGCGCCTGGTCTCCGGCGACCCGATGACCACCGATTCGGTCATCCAGGAGATCAACACCGTCACCCGTTCGCACCTGAACTTCGAGGTGCTGCCGGGTCTTTCGGCCGGCACCACCGTCCCCGCCTACGCGGGCATCGAAATCGGTTCCAGCCACACCGAGGTGGATGTGCGCGGCGAGGTGGACTGGGCGGCCGTGGCGGCCGCGCCGGGCCCGCTGGTGCTGCACGCCACCTCCGGGCACCTGGCCGAGACCGCGTCGGCGCTGGTCGAGCACGGCATGGCGCCGCAGACCCCGGTCGCGGTGACCGTGCGTGGCACCACCCGGCAGCAGCGCACCATCGACGCCACGCTGGCGACGCTGAACAATGCCGCTTCCGAACTGGTCGGCCCGCTGGTGGTCACGGTCGGCAAGGAAGTGGAGAAGCGCGCCAAGACCTCCTGGTGGGAGTCGCGGGCTCTGTACGGCTGGACCGTGCTGGTGCCGCGCACCAAGGAGCAGGCCGGTGAGATGAGCGAGAAGCTCGTCATGCACGGGGCCATCCCGATGGAGGTGCCGACCATCGCGGTCGAGCCGCCGCGCAGCCCGGCGCAGATGGAGCGCGCGGTCAAGGGTCTGGTCGACGGCCGCTACCAGTGGGTGGTGTTCACCTCCACCAACGCGGTGCGCGCGGTGTGGGAGAAGTTCGGCGAATTCGGCCTGGACGCCCGCGCTTTCAGCGGTGTGAAGATCGCGTGCGTCGGTGAGGCCACCGCGGAGAAGGTGCGCTCCTTCGGCATCAACCCGGAGCTGGTGCCCAGCGGTGAGCAGTCCTCCGAGGGCCTGCTGGCCGACTTCCCGCCCTACGACGACGTTTTCGACCCGGTCAACCGGGTGCTGCTGCCGCGCGCTGACATTGCCACCGAGACCCTCGCCGAGGGCCTGCGCGACCGCGGCTGGGAGATCGACGACGTCACCGCCTACCGCACCGTGCGTGCTTCGCCGCCGCCCGCGGAGACCCGCGAGATGATCAAAACCGGCGGTTTCGACGCGGTGCTGTTCACCTCGTCTTCCACCGTCCGGAACCTGGTCGGCATCGCCGGCAAGCCGCACGCCCGCACCATCGTGGCCTGCATCGGCCCCAAGACGGCCGAGACCGCAATCGAATTCGGCCTGCGCGTGGACGTGCAGCCCGAGATCGCCCAGGTCGGCCCGCTCGTCGAGGCGCTCGCCGAGCACGCCGCCCACCTGCGCGCCGAGGGCCTGCTGCCCCCGCCCCGCAAGAAGAGCCGCCGCAGCCGCTAGCGCTGACAGGTCGAATCGGTTCGAATCGGGCCCCGCATCCAGTGATGCGGGGCCCGAACCTTTGTCGAATCCCCCTGGAAATGCTGGCATTTCAACGCGCGATCCGGTGCCTACGATCTGTTGAGTATTCGATCTTGAAAGGTGAACAGCTATGAAGCGCACGGCCTTCGGCCCGATGAAGCGCACGGCCTTCGGCCTGCTCGCTATGACCGGCCTCACGTTGGGTGTGGCTCTGTCCCCGGCCGCGGCCCTCGCGCAGACCTCCGAGCCGGCCCCGATCGCCACGACCGTTGCCGACTCGCCGGGGGTCGGCTCCTCCGGTATCCCGGCCGCCCTCGTGCTGCAGACCCTGCTGAAGTGCCTGACCAGCGGCTCGGGCAATCTCGGCACGCCGGGCTCGACCCAGACCGGCTGCCTCAACTCCTGACCGGTCGCCTCGGGCGCCGGCGCCGGCCGCCCGCGGTGGAGGTTCTCCGACGTCTTCTTGCGCGGACGCCGGAGAACCTCCCTCGTGGTCAACGTTGGGCTGCCATCAGGCGGCGGACCATGCGACAGGTGGCGTCCGAGGGCCGGTGCACGCCGATGACTTCCGCTGTGTGGCGGATGTTTTCGTTGGTCGCCTGATCCGGGCTGAAGGATCCGGAGTCCAGTAGTGCGATGGCCAGCCGCATGGCCTTCAACCTGCGATTGTGCGAGATGTACCACGACCGCGGCCGCCCTGCGGGCAGCGGCTGTTTGGACAGCGGCCGCCACGCGTGATCGATCACGTCCCCCTTCTTCGGCACTTCGCCGGCCCTGTTCACCTTGTCGGACATGCTGGTAACAGCTGCGAGCACGACCATTCCTCCCGTCGCGATCCGGATCCGCACCCCGCATCGGCGGTGCGACTCCTTCGAACACATCTTCGATTCTACCCGCCCCCACCGACAAAATCGGCTGCTCACAATGACTTTGGCGATGCGACCCGATGGCCGTGGCGGTGCGGCCCGGCCCGGCCGCGGAGGTGCGCGCACCCGGGTCGAGCGGCGGGCATATCATGCGAACATGACCGGAATGGACCGCCCTCGGCGGTTGCGCCGCACTCCCGCCATGCGCCGGCTCGTCGCCGAGACCAGCCTGGAACCGCGGCATCTGATTCTGCCCATGTTCGTCGCCGACGGGATCGGTGAACCGCACGAGATCTCCTCCATGCCAGGCGTTTTCCAGCACTCGATGGACTCGCTGCGGAAGGCGGCCGTGGAAGCGGTGGCCGCGGGCGTGGGCGGGCTCATGCTGTTCGGCGTGCCCACGCCGGAGGACAAGGACGCGCAGGGGAGTGCCGCCAGCGATCCGGACGGGATCCTGAACCGCGGCCTGCGCGCGCTGGTGCACGAGGTCGGCGGATCGACCGTGGTCATGGCCGACACCTGCCTCGACGAGTTCACCGACCACGGCCACTGCGGTGTGCTCGACGACAACGGCGCGGTCGACAACGACGCCACGCTGACCCGCTATGTCGAAATGGCGTTGGCGCAGGCCGAAACCGGCGCGGACCTGCTCGGCACCAGCGGCATGATGGATGGCCAGGTGGCCGCGATCCGTGCGGGCCTGGACGATGCCGGGTACTCCGACACCGGCATCCTCGCCTACGCGGCCAAGTACGCCTCGGCCTTCTACGGTCCCTTCCGGGAGGCCGTCGGCTCCTCGTTGCAGGGGGATCGGCGCACCTATCAGCAGGATGCGGCGAACCGCCGCGAGGCAATTCGTGAGCTGGAGCTGGATCTGCTCGAGGGCGCGGACATCGTCATGGTGAAGCCCGCCATGTCGTACCTGGACATTCTGCGCGAGGTCGCGGACCGCTCCACGGTGCCGGTGGCGGCCTATCAGATCTCCGGCGAGTACGCCATGATCACCGCGGCCGCCCAGCACGGCTGGATCGATCGCAAGGGCGCGGTGCTGGAGTCGCTGCTCAGCATCCGGCGCGCGGGCGCGGACATGGTGCTGACCTACTGGGCCACCGAGGCCGCGCACTGGCTGTCGTGAGCGTGACCGAGTAGCTCCGATCGTGAATCCGATGGTTCCGCCGGGTATTTCGCGCCCGGCTCCGGAAGACGTGCGCACCGCCTGCCAACTCTGGTACGCCACATTCGCTGTCGGGCTGGTGCAGTTGATCGCCTCGCTGGTGACGCAGTTCGGGCAGCGGCAGGAACTGGCGCAGCAGATGTTCGACCAGGTCAAGGAGCAGCAGCCGGCCGTCACGCTGACACAGGTACAGGCCTGGATGGCAATCGTATTCGTCCTGGTCGGCCTGTTCTGGCTGGTGCTCACCGGCGCCGGAGTGGCCGTGGTGTACCAGCTGGGACGCGGAAAGGCCTGGGCGCGAGCGCTTCTCACCGGGTTCGGCGTCTTCCTGGTGCTCGGCGCCGCGGGCACGCTGTTCGGCATCGGGGTCAAGGAGGGTGCGGCCGCGCTGGTCGCCGGCGGGGCCGGAATCGTGGCGGCGGTGCTGGCGGGCGGGGCCGTATTCCTGTGCTATCGAAGCGAATCCGAGGCATTCTTCCGTCCCGGACCGCAGTAGGTACGCCTGAGTTTGTGACAAGCGTACTAGCGGGTATGGTGAGGGCAGTCACAGAGAATTCGGGAACCGAGTGCCGGTCGTCATACGTTGTGTCATGGCGCATTCGGCTCCGGGAAGGCGGAGGCAACGATGCGAGTGGTGATCCAGCAGCCGCACAGCCTGCGGCGCGATGTGCTGGTGCTGAGTCTGCTGTTTCTGTTCGGGCTGCTCACCCTCGCCGTGCTGTTGATTCCGGGCCTGGCCCGCTGAGCGAATCCACGATCTTTACGCTCGACCTATGAGTGAGGCCATCAACACCCCCGGGGCCGTGCTGTTCTCCGAGCCCGGTGCGCGCTGGCGGACCATCGCCTACGGACCCGCGCTGTGCACGATCATCCTGGTCATCGAGGTGATCCGGGGCGGCGCCATCCACTGGTTCGGGCTGGTCTTCTGCGCGGTGCTGCTGGCCGGATTCGTGTGGCTGCAGGTGGTGGCGGGCAAGCGGCACATCAGTGTCGAGCTGACGCCGGAGCAGCTGCGCGAGGGCACGGAGGTGGTGCCGCTGCGCGACATCGCCGTGGTGCTGCCGGAGGAGGACGAGGAGTCCTGGGAGTATGAGGACTGGCAGTCGGCGCGGGCGCTGGGCGAGCTGACCGGAGTACCGCGGCGGCGCAAGGGAATCGGGCTGAAGCTGACCGATGGGCGGCTGGTGCAGGCGTGGGCGCGGGATCACGTCACGCTGCGCGCCGAGCTGACGACCGCGCTGGAGCGGGTGCGCGGTACCGATGGCGACCCTGGCACCGATGACGAGCCTGGCACCGATGACGAGCGCGGGTCGGACGACGAGCGGAAGGAAGCGCTGTGATGCGATGGCTGACCGTATTCGCCGAGTTCGTGCTGGTACCGGTGCTGGTGGTGGCGGCGGTGTGGTGCTGGCACAACGGGATTCGCACCACTGTCTTCAAGTCGCAGGGTGAGGCGCCCGCGTTCACCGCGACGCGGTACATCGCGCCCTGGCTGGCGGGGTGCGCGGTGCTGGCCATCATGTCCGGGCTGGCGCTGATCGACGTGGTGGCGCGGGCAGTTCGGCTCGCGCGCTGAGCTTTTCGCGCCACGCCGCGCAAGGGGGTGCGAAGTCCGGATTCGCCTTGGAGGCGTCCGGGCGCGCGCGGAGAATCATGGGCATGAAGCGCACAGATCTCGTGAAACGCATCGCCACCGCGGTGCTGGCCACGGGGGTCGTCGGCGTCGCGGCGGTGGCTCCGGTCGCCGCCGCTCCGGTCGATGCCGTCCCGGATTACCAGTCACACGCGGTCGCGGTGTCCTGGCAAGACCTACTATCGCCCCAGCTGAATTGCCTGCTGTCCACCGGATGGGCGGCGTTCTGCCTGGGGATTCCGCTCCCGTAACGGGTCGCGGCGGCGCGACCGCAGACCGCGCCGCCGTCTCCGCTGCGGAAAAAGGTGTCAGCCCCGCTTACGCGAGGACCTGGTCATACGTGAGAGAAAGCCTCAGCCCCAGTTCTGGTAAATATCCAGCACACGTCCTCCTCGGTTGCCCGGCAGATCGAGGAAGATCGCGATGTTGCCGTCGGGATGATCGGCGGCCTCCGCGATCACCTGGCGGAGCGAGGCGTGCACGCCACCCTTGTCGTCCTTGTAGATGGTGGTGTCGGGCTGCAGGCCCGCCCCCATCCGGTTCAGTGGCACAACCATGCTGATCACCGCAGGCACGGGGCCATCGGCGAGCGCGGCGGTCTCACTGTGGGACAGCGCCACCCCCACCCGCCCCTGATCGATCTGCACCACCGGCACCGCCGCTGCCGCTACTCCGGCCCCGGCGGCGAGCCCGGCCGTCACCGCGACGATCCCAACCCCGATTCGAATGACCCGCATACGTCCCGCCCTCTCTTCCGAGCTGTCTCCTGCGTCGAGACATTACGCACCAGCAATCATGTAGCGAATAACGTTGTACGAAACTGGACTCCGGCGTGTTGCCCCACCGTCCCAGCGAGCCACATCGGAGTCCGCGCACTGCAATTCGGGGTCCTGCGGCCACGGGCTGGGCGGGGACTGGCGGGTATGTGCTGCCCGCCGGCCAGCGGATGAACCGCCATCGGTTTTCGCGTGCCCGGTAGCGGTCGCGACGGTCTCTCCGCACTCGGCGGACCCGGCATCAGGCCGTTCACCATCGTCGCGTCGGGCCGCCCGATGGTTCGGCCGATGCCGCGGGGAGTTCGGCCGAGGCGGTACCGGCATCGTGGGCTCGGGCAGCCGGGGTGGGTGACCCGGCAGCCTTCGGGATGCGGTGTTCGTCACGGGGTGCGAGGATGGCGGGTTGGCTGTGGGAAGGGCCACTCGACTACACCCTGTCGTCGACGGGGGCAGGGGCGGCTGAGAGACTGGGTGCCGTGAGTTCTTCTCCGCGTGTGAGCCAGGTGTCGGTCCCGGTCTCAGCCCAACTTTTCGAACGCGCCGCGGCGGTCATCCCGGGTGGCGTGAATTCGCCCGTGCGTGCGTTCAACTCCGTGGGCGGCACGCCGCGGTTCATCGCCTCCGCACGCGGTTGCACGCTGACCGACGCCGACGGCAACGACTACGTGGACCTGGTGTGTTCGTGGGGCCCGATGATTCTCGGGCACGCGCACCCGGCGGTGGTCGAGGCGGTGCAGCGGGCGGCCACGGGCGGGCTGTCCTTCGGCGCGCCGACCGAGGCGGAAATCGAGCTCGCCGAGGCCATCGCGGGCCGGGTCGCGCCGGTGGATCGGGTGCGGCTGGTGAACTCCGGCACCGAGGCCACCATGAGCGCGGTCCGGCTGGCGCGCGGTTTCACCGGGCGCGGCAAGATCATCAAGTTCAGCGGCTGCTACCACGGGCACGTGGACGCGCTGCTGGCCGACGCCGGGTCGGGCGTGGCCACCCTGGGCCTGCCGACCTCGCCGGGCGTGACCGGTGCTCAGGCGGCCGACACCCTCGTGCTGCCCTACAACGATCTCGACGCGGTGGCCGCCGCATTCGCCGCCCACCCGGGTGAGATCGCCTGCGTCATCACCGAGGCCGCGGCGGGCAACATGGGCGCGGTCGCGCCGGTGGCCGGATTCAACGAGGGGCTGCGCCGGCTCACCACCGAGCACGGCGCGCTGCTCATCATGGACGAGGTCATGACCGGGTTCCGGGTGAGCCACTCGGGCTGGTTCGGCATCGACGGCGTGGCCGGTGATCTGTACACCTTCGGCAAGGTGATGAGCGGTGGCCTGCCGGCCGCGGCGTTCGGCGGGCGTGCCGACATCATGAATCACCTGGCGCCGCTGGGTCCGGTCTATCAGGCGGGCACCCTCTCCGGTAACCCCGTCGCGGTGGCCGCCGGCCTGGCCACGCTGCGTGCCGCGGACGAGCAGGTGTACGCGACGCTGAACAAGAACGCCGAACGGCTGGGCGCGCTCATGACCGAGGCGCTGACCGCCGAGGGCGTCCCGCACCGGGTGCAATTCGCGGGCAATATGGTGAGCGTGTTCTTCGCCGAGAACCCGGTCACCGACTACGCCGCCGCCAAGGCGAGCGAAACCTGGCGTTTCCCAGCCTTCTTCCACGCGCTGCTGGATGCCGGTGTGTACGCGCCGCCGAGCGCCTTCGAAGCCTGGTTCGTCTCGGCCGCCCTCGACGAGGACGCGTTCGACCGCATCGCCGCCGCCCTCCCCGCCGCCGCGCGCGCCGCGGCGGCCGCCACCCCCGAAGGATCCGCCGCGTGAGCTTCGCCCACCCCGACTCCGGCATACCCGCACCCACCCAACACGAGGTTCCCCTCTCCGCCGCCGAGGCCACCCGCCTCTTGGACTCGATCCGTCAGGCCGAAGAGGAACTGGCCGAAACCGGCGAACACATCGCCGTCTCCCCGGCCGAACCCGCTTCCGCCCCAACGGAATCCGACACTTCCGGTGCAGTAGCCGCTGTCGAATCCCCTGCCGGGGAAATCGAATCCGGCGCGGCCGCTGCCTCGCAGAGCGCGGCGGGCCCGGCCTCCGATGCTTCCGAGGCCCGGGACGCCGCAGCCGATGCGATCGGCACCGGTGCTGCCGAGGACGAGCGCGCCGCCGAAAGCGCGTCCGATGACACCACGCCGGTAGTCGAGGCTGCGGTGTCCGCGGCTGAGGAGTTCGCTACCACTGCCGGGTCCGAAACGGATGCGGATGACACCGATGCGGGTGAATCCGCTGCGCCGGTTGCGCCGTTCTCGTCCGAGATCGTGGTCGAGATCGATCCCGATGCGGGTGAACCCGGTGAATCGGGCACGGAATTCGCGGCCGCGGACGATTCGGATGAGGCTGTCGCCGGTGCCGGCGTGGCCTCCGGCACCACGGGCGGGTTGATCCTGCCGGGTGATGTGGCGAGCGATCTCGAGACGATCGTGCACGTCATGCGGCACGGCGAGGTCCACAATCCCAAGGGCATCCTGTACGGCCGGCTGCCCGGGTTCCAGCTGTCGGTGACCGGGCGGGCGCAGGCGCAGGCCGTGGCGCGGTCGCTGGCGGATCACGACATCGCGCTGGTGGTGGCGTCGCCGCTGCAGCGGGCGCAGGAGACCGCGGATCCCATTGCGTCGGGCCACGGTCTGGTGATCCGGACCGACGACAATCTGATCGAGGCCGGCAATACCTTCGAGGGGCTGCGGGTCTCGGCGGGGGACGGCGCGCTGCGCAAGCCCCGGCACTGGTGGAAGCTGCGCGACCCGTTCACGCCGTCCTGGGGTGAGCCGTATCTGCAGATCGCGCACCGCATGCTGGCCGCGGTGAACAAGGCGCGGGTGGAGGCCGCCGGCCGGGAGGCCGTGCTGGTCTCGCATCAGCTGCCGGTCTGGACGCTGCGCCGCTTCCTGCAGGGACAGCGGCTCTGGCACGACCCGCGGCACCGCCAGTGCTCGCTCGCCTCGCTGACTTCGCTTGTCTACCAGGGCGATACCTTGATCGACATCGTCTACTCGGAGCCGGCGGGCACCTCGGATCCCAAGGTGACCGGGGCATGAGCCGCGCCATCGCGTCCCGGCCCGCCCGCCGCCCGCTGCGCCGGGTCGCGGCGTTGCTGGCCGGTGTGAGTGTGATGGCCGTGCTCGCCGGGTGTTCGACGGCGGGCAAGGACGCGGTGGCCCAGGGCGGCACCTTCGACTTCGTCTCCCCGGGCGGCAAGACCGAGATCTTCTACGATCCGCCGTCCTCGCGCGGCACCATCGGCAAGCTGTCCGGCCCGGATCTGCTGCACGACGGCAAGACCACGTCGGTGGACGATTTCCCCGGCAAGGTCGTCGTCCTCAATATCTGGGGCCAGTGGTGTGGCCCGTGCCGCGCGGAAGCGCCCGCGCTGGAACAGGTCTACGAGGCGAGCAAGGACAGGGGTGTCGCGTTCCTGGGCATCAATGTCCGTGACAACCAGAAGGACAAGGCCCAGGACTTCGTGACCGACAACAAGGTCGGTTACCCCTCCATCTACGACCCGTCCATGCGCAGCCTGCTCGCGCTCGGCGGCAAGTTCCCCACCAGCGTCATTCCCACCACCATCGTGCTGGACAAGCAGCACCGGGTGGCGGCGGTGTTCCTGCGCGCCCTGCTGGCGGAGGACCTGCAGCCGGTGGTGGACAAGCTCGCGCAGGAGCAGGCGTGAACCACGTGACCTACCTGGCGAGCGTGGGGGATTCGTTCCAGCAGACCGCCGCCACCGGACCGCTGCTGCTGGCGCTGGGCGCGTGCATGCTCGCCGGTCTGGTGTCGTTCGCCTCGCCGTGCGTGGTGCCGCTGGTGCCCGGCTACCTGTCGTACCTGGCCGGTGTGGTGGGCGCGGAGGCCCCGCCGGTGACGGTGGAATCGGCCAGGACCACCAGAACCGCTGTGGCGGGCCGCAATTCCGCGCGCCTGCGGGTGGCGGGCGCGGCGGGCCTGTTCGTGGCGGGCTTCACCGTGGTGTTCGTGCTGGCCTCGGCGACCGTGTTCGGCGCGATCCAGGTGCTGAACGTCAATCGTGATCTGCTGCAGCGCATCGGCGGCGTGGTGACCATCGTGATGGGCCTGGCGTTCATCGGTCTCATTCCGGCGCTGCAGCGCGACACCCGAATGGAGCCGCGCCGGCTGAGCGGCCTCATCGGGGCTCCGCTGCTGGGCGCGGTCTTCGCGCTCGGCTGGACACCGTGCCTGGGTCCGACGCTGTCGGGCGTGATGGCGGTGTCGGCGGGCACCGAGGGCACCACCGCGGTCCGCGGTGTGGCCCTCATCGTGGCCTACTGCCTGGGCCTTGGCCTGCCCTTCGTGATCCTGGCCTTCGGCTCGGCGACCGCGCTGCGCGGCGTCGGCTGGTTGCGCCGTAATTCCCGCACCATTCAGGTGATGGGCGGTCTGCTGTTGGTGGCCGTCGGCATCGCCCTGGTGACCGGGGCGTGGGACCAGTTCGTCTCCTGGGTCCGCGACGCCTTCGTCTCGAATGTGACCCTGCCGATCTGACATGACTGCCACCATCGAAACCCCCAGCGCCCCCGTCCGTCCGCCGCGTCAGTCGCCGCTGCGGCGCGTACTCGGCGTCCTGCGCAATACCTGGCGCGGACTGACCAGCATGCGCACCGCGCTGATGCTGCTGTTCCTGCTGGCCCTGGCCGCCATCCCGGGCGCGCTGCTGCCGCAGCGCAGTCTGAACGCCGGCAAGGTCGACGACTACATCCGCAACCGGCCGACCCTGGGCCCGTGGATGGACCGGCTGCAACTGTTCGACGTGTTCTCCAGCTTCTGGTTCACGGCCGTGTATGTGCTGCTGTTCATTTCGCTGGTGGGCTGCATCCTGCCGCGCTGTGTGGACCACTACCGCGCGCTGCGGACGCCGCCGGTCAAGGCGCCGCGCAACCTGTCTCGCCTGCCGCATCACTGGTCGGGGACCGAGGCGGCCACCCCGGAGCAGGTGATCGAGCGGGCTCGCGGTCAGATGCGCGGCTGGCGCACGGTCGTGCAGCCGGGCGATCGCGAAGGGGAACTGACCCTTTCGGCGGAGAAGGGCTACACCCGCGAGCTCGGCAACCTGGTTTTCCACCTGGCGCTGGTGGGCCTGCTGGCGGCGATCGCGGTCGGCAAGCTGTTCGGCTACGAGGGCAATGTGGTCGTGCTCGCCAATGACGGCCCGGGTTTCTGCACCACCTCGCCCGCGGTGTTCGACTCGTTCCGTGCGGGCAATGTGAACGACGGCACCGGCCTGACGCCGATGTGTGTGCGGGTCAAGGACTTCCGGGCCGACTACCTGCAGAACGGCCAGGCCTCCATGTTCACCTCGAACATCCAGTACCAGACCGGTAAGGACCTGAACTCCGACACCTGGCGGGACACCACCATCCAGGTGAACCATCCGCTGCGGGTCGCCGGCGACCGGGTCTACCTGCAGGGCCACGGTTTCGCGCCCAAGTTCACGGTGACCTTCCCGAACGGCCAGACCCGCACCGAGGCCATCCAGTGGAAGCCGGACGACGCCACCACCTTCCTGTCCTCGGGTGTGCTGCGCATCGATCCGCCGGGCGGCATGTATCCGAACGAGGAGGAGCGCCGCAAGCATCAGGTCGCGATCCAGGGCCTGTTCGCGCCGACCGCGCTCATGCACGGGCAGCTGCTGACCTCCATGTATCCGGCCATGAAGGATCCCGCGGTGGCGATCGACATCTACCAGGGTGATACCGGCCTGGACACCGGCCGTGCGCAGTCGTTGTTCGCGCTGGACCCGGAGATGATCAAGCAGGGTCGCCTGGTGAAGGAACAGCGGGTGAACCTGAAGCCCGGCGAGTCCGCGGCCCTGTCCGACGGCACCAAGGTCACCTTCGACGGCGCGGAAGAGTTTGTGAACCTGCAGGTTTCGCACGATCCGGCACAGCAGTGGGTGCTGGTGTCGGCGCTGACCATGATGGCGGGCCTGCTGGTGTCGCTGCTTGTGAAGCGCCGGCGCATCTGGTTGCGGGTGTACCCGGGTACCGAAACCGACGGGGTACGACGTACCGTAGTAGAAATGGGCGGATTGGCCCGCACCGACCAGGCCGGGTGGGGCGGCGAGTTCGACCGCCTGCGTGAGCGGCTGCTGACGGGAGAGAAGTAATGCCGATCGACGAGAACATCGCCTCCTACAGCGATCTCGCGTTCAAGTCGGCCATCGTGATCTACGCGCTGGTCTGGATCATGCTGGTCTGGCAGTTCGCCCTCACCCGCACGGTGCCGACGGCCGCCGCCCGCCAGTTGGTGACGTCCGGAGGCGGTTCCGGCATCGTCGACGAGCCGCCCGCCAATGTGCCCGGCAAGGTGCAGCCGCGCGGGGGCGAGCGCCCCTTCTCGGAGCGTCTGGGCAACATGGCCTTCGCTGTGCTGTTCGTGGGCTTCGGCGTGCACCTGGTCTCGATCGTGCTGCGCGGCTTCGCGACCCACCGCTTCCCGCTGGGCAATATGTTCGAGTTCATCTCGATGGCCACCGGCGCGGCCGTGCTGCTCGGCCTGATACTGCTGCGCGACCAGCGCTATCGCGGCATGTGGTCGTTCCTGCTGGTGCCGGTGCTGATCCTGCTGTTCCTGGCGGGCACCAAGCTGCATGTGGACGCGGCCCCCGTGGTCCCGGCCCTCAAGTCCTACTGGCTGCCGGTGCACGTCACCGTGGTGTCGATCGGTTCGGGCGTCTTCCTGGTCTCCGGTGTGGCGAGTCTGCTGTTCCTGTTCCGGCTCTGGCAGCCCGCGGGCGCGGAGTCGGACACCATCCTCGGCCAGCTGGCCCGCCGCCTTCCCGACGCCCAGCTGCTGGACCGGCTCGCCTACCGCACCACCATCATCGGCTTCCCGATCTTCGGCGCCGGCGTCATCCTCGGCGCGATCTGGGCCGAGGCGGCCTGGGGCCGGTTCTGGGGCTGGGATCCCAAGGAGACCTGCTCCTTCATCGCCTGGGTCCTCTACGCCGCCTACCTGCACGCCCGTGCCACCTCCGGCTGGCGTGACACCAAGGCCGCCTGGATCAATATCGCCGGTTTCGTGGCCATGCTCTTCAACCTCTTCATCATCAATATCGTGGTCAGCGGTCTGCATTCGTACGCGGGTCTGAACTGACCCGAGAGGCGTCCTGAACTGGCCCAATGGGTTTCGGAAGGTCCCGGCACGTTTCAGTGCCGGGGCCTTCTTCTTTTTCCGGGAGCTTCCGATCGGTGCTCAGGGGCTGTACCGTATTAAGCGACCGTGATTAGAACACGTTCTAGTTTTAGTGAAGGGGCTCGTCATGGCAGTGGCGCCGCAGAGTCGGGTTCGGAAGGTGCGGGAGATCGACGTGGGCGAGGCGCCCACGCGGTACGCACGCGGATGGCATTGCCTCGGGCTCGCGAAGTCGTTCCGGGACGGGAAGCCGCATCAGGTCTCCGCATTCGGGACCAAGCTGGTGATCTTCGCCGACAGCAAGGGTGAGCTGCACGTGCTCGACTCCTACTGCCGGCACCTGGGCGGCGACCTCAGCATGGGTGAGATCAAGGGTGATTCCATCGCCTGCCCGTTCCACGACTGGCGCTGGGGCGGCAATGGGAAGTGCACCGGGATTCCGTATGCGCGGCGGGTGCCGCCGCTGGCACGGACGCGGTCGTGGATCACGTTGGAGCGCAACGACCAGCTCTACGTGTGGCACGACCACGAGGGCAACCCGCCGCCGGACGAGGTGACGATCCCCTACATCGAGGGCCCGTACACCGATGCCGAGGGCAAGGGCACCGAGGGGCTCGCCGACGGCTGGACCGAGTGGACCTGGGAGTCCATGGTGATCGAGGGCTCCAACTGCCGCGAGATCATCGACAACGTCGTGGACATGGCCCACTTCTTCTACATCCACTACGCGTATCCGACGTTCTTCAAGAACGTCTTCGAGGGCCACGTCGCCACCCAGTTCCTGGACTCCACGGCGCGCCCGGACAAGGGCATGGCCACGCAGTACGGCGGCAACTCGACGCTGAAGTCGGTGGCCTCGTACTTCGGGCCGTCCTACATGGTGAATCCGCTCGTCAACAACTACAGCGGCTTCGAGCTCGAGACCGTGCTCATCAACTGCCACTACCCGATCTCGCAGGACGCGTTCGTGCTGCAGTACGGCATGTCGGTGCGCAAGCCGCAGGGCATCGACGATGCCTCGGCCGATCGGATCGCGAAGAAGATGACCGTCGGCATCGGTGAGGGCTTCCTGCAGGACGTCGAGATCTGGAAGCACAAGTCCAAGATCGAGAATCCGCTGCTGACCGAGGAGGACGGGCCGGTCTACCAGCTGCGTCGCTGGTACGAGCAGTTCTACGTGGACGTCGCCGACATCGACCCGAAGTCGGTGCAGCGCTTCGAGTTCGAGGTCGACACCACCAAGGCCAATGAGGCGTGGGAGGCGGAGGTCGCCGAAAACCTCAGGCGCAAGGCGGAAGAGGACGCCGTCAGCCACTGACGGGGATCGGGTTCGGGACGGTCCGGGCGGGCGCGGTACTGCGCACCCGCCCGGACCGTCGTCAGTTGGCGGCCGCGGTGACCGCCGCGATCAGTGCCTCGCCGGTGTAGGCGCGGCCGCCGATGCCCCAGGCGCCGTCGAGGGCATTGAGGATATTGACCCAGATGTCCTCGCGCCGATGGCCTGCGGTGGTGAGCCCCGCGACGATGTCGGTGGCCGCGCTGATGAAGGCCGCGCGGGCGTCCGGGTCGGGCAGGCCGATATTGGGCAGCTTGAGTTCGACCATGACGATCGGCCGGTTCTCGCCGCCCGCGTAGATGTCCTCCGGCGGCAGCAGATGCACGCTGCCGCCGATGATTCCGGTGAAGAAGTCATTGCCGGCGCCGCCGCTGACCTCGGCCAGGGCCGCGGTGAGGGCGGGCAGGATCTCGCGTTCGCCGCGGGCGGTGAGGGCGCCGCGCGGTGCGGTCACGGTGATGGGCACTGGGCTCTCCGTTCTCGAGTGCTAGTACGTACGTACTAGCGAGTCGAGTGTGTACTAGGATGGCCGTACTAGTCAACGGTGGGAGGAAAAATGGCGGCGACCACGCGGGATCGGATGATCGACGCGGCCATCGACGCGCTGCAGAAGAAGGGCGTCGCGGGCATGTCCTTCACCGCGGTCCTGGACGCCAGCGGCGCCGCCCGCGGCGCGATCTACCACCACTTCCCCGGCGGCAAGGCCGAGCTGGTGGCGACGGCCGCCGCCCGCAACGGCGACCAGGTGCGCGGGCATCTGGCCGCGCTACCGGCCCCCGACCCGGTGGCTCTCGTCGAGTCCTTCCTCGCTCTGGTCCGCCCGGTGGTGGCCGCCTCGGCCGACGGCGCGGGCTGCGCCGTCGCCGCCGTCACCGTGGACCCCGACAGCGGCGACCTGCGCACCGTGGCCGCCACCGCATTCGATTCCTGGACAACCACACTCGCCGAGCGACTGACCGCCGCCGGCGCGGACCCGGCCACCGCTGCGGACCTGGCTACCACCCTGCTCACCCTGCTGCAGGGCGCCCACGTGCTCTGCCGCGCCGCGGGCGAGATCGAGCCCTTCGATCGAATGTCGCGCGCCGCAATGGATCTCGTCCGCCACCGCTTCGCGCCGGGCGCTCAGGGGCGGTAGGCGCGCAGGAACGTATCCACGGCCGCATCGGCGACGGCCCGGAGTTCGGCCGCGGCGACGGCCCGATTGCCCTGGCGCGAGCGCGCTTCCAGCGGACCGCTCAGTAGCGCCAGGAACTGCTCGGCGGCGACCGCAGGGTCGCTGTGGCGTAGCCGTCCGGCCAGCGCGAGCCGGGCCAGCCGGTCGGCAAGCGCGTCGCGGAGCCGGATCGTGGTGCGGTCCAGGACGGTATCGACCAGATCGGGGAAGCCGCCCGCCTGGGCGTAGGTGAGCCGGTGCAGGGCGAGCGCGCGTTCGTCCGAGCAGGCCCGCAGCAGCAGCGCGGCGGTCTCGCCGAAGGCCGCGGCCAGCTCGTCGCCGGGCTCGCGTAGCGGTTCGAGCGCGCCGAGGGCCTGGTCGCCGACCGCGTCCGCGGCCGCCGACATCGCCGCGCGGAACAGCGTTTCCTTGTCGGTGAGGTGGTTGTAGACCGTCGGTTTGGCGACGGATGCCGCGTCGGCGATCTCCTGCACACAGGCCTGGGCGTAGCCGCGTCGCGCGAAAACCGTCAGGGCCGCCGTGAGAATGGCCTGCCGCTTGTCGATGCGGCCGCGGCTCGCCTTCGCTGTGGTCACCCGGTCATCTTACCGGCGTGTTCGTCCTATTGAACTCATGGGTTCAATCATGTCTACTGAATCGACTGGTTCGAAATATTGAACCAGCAAGTTCAAATGAAGGAGTTGGCATGATCGTTCACGTCCTGCGGTTCCGATTCCGCGAAGAGTCCACCGAGCAGCAGCGGGCCGAGGTGCTCGCGGCCATGCGCCGCACCGCGTCGGTGGAGTCGGTGAGTTTCGCGACGGTCGGGCAGAGCCTGGGGGATCCGGCCGAGGGCCTCACGCATGCCTACTGTGTGGGTATCGAGGATCTGGCCGCGTTGGAGCGGTATCTGCACGACCCGGTGCACCTGGCCGGGGATCCGGAGATCGCGCCGCATTTCGCGAAGCTGGTGATCGGCCCGGATATTTCGGATGATCCGGACCCGGAGCTGTCCGACAAGATCAAGGCGCTGCATCTGCGCAAGGTCGAGATGTATCCCGAATGGGAGGAGCTCATGGCCACCATCCCCGAGGTGGCCTTCGCCTGAGACGACGCGTCCCCCGTGGGTCCGCTGGTGCGGTTCCGCGGGGGACGGTCACATCTGTCTATATGGCTATCTGGTTGGCGAGCTTCGGCCATTCAGGTGGATTCGCCGTCACGATGCTCCCGGGAGAGCTTTGCGAGGAAATCCGGATCATCTTCGGGACCGATAACGCGGTTGCGCCTGGCGGGTGCTGAGCCGGTGCCGGCCGATCGCTGGGGTCCGAACGCCTTCCAGCACAGCATCGCGATGGCCACTACCGCGATGAGTGCCAACAGGTACGTCACGTCGCTCACCTCCTGACAACGAGGGTAATCCGAGTGCGTACCCGCGGCACCTGAAGCGGGAAATAGGTGTTACACGCGGGTGGCCTCGGTGGTGAGGGACCGCAGGAGTTGCAGAACTTCTGATTCGCGGAACCGGCGGTGGCCGCCCGGAGTCCGCAGGGAGCCGAGCCGACCTGCGTGAGCCCACCGGGTCACGGTCTTCGGATCGACGTGGAACAGGGCAGCGACCTGGCCTGGGGTCAGCAGAGTGTCCTGGCCGTTGACGGAACCCAATGCGCGGCTCGCCGCGGTGAACGCAGTCATTCGCAAACCTTTCCGTTTCGACAGATCCCTCATCAGTAGCGACATCGTTGCACTGCACCCCCTGGGTGTTCGAACGGTCTCGCTTTGGTAAAGGGGAAGTAATAGACAAAACGGATATCCGTTATGTGTTTACGGTCACTTTTGGCCTTGATGCAGCGAATTACCAGCGACATACGGGCTGGTCGGATTGGTTTTTCGGCCAGACGAGGGTCGCGGCAGCGCCCGAACCCCCGTCACCTACGCTGTTCTGCGTGAGTGATGCAACCCGGCCCGAAGGTGCGGGCCGCCGCCTGGCGCGCAGTTTGGCTATCTACACGGTGGCCCGGCTCGGGCTGGTCGCCGTCATCACCGCGATCATCATGGGTGTGGCCGCAGTCGTGAAGGTGGCCATCCCGCTCATCGTGGCCCTGCTGTTCGGGCTGCTCATCGCGATGCCGCTGTCGCTGCTGCTGTTCAAGAAGCTGCGTACCCAGGTCAACAAGGACATCGCGGCGGTGGACGCCAAGCGCCGCCGGGACCGTGACCAGCTGATGTCGAGACTGCAGGGCAAGGACGAGCAGTGAAACGCTGCGATCGCAGCGCACCCAGGGACTGGGTCGACAATGCGGTCCGGCTCATCGACGCCGACACTCAGCGCAGCGCGGACACCCATCTGCTGCGCTACCCCCTGCCGCCGGAGTGGGGCGTCCAGCTCTATCTGAAGGACGAATCCACCCATCCGACCGGCAGTCTCAAGCACCGCCTCGCGAGATCGCTGTTCCTGTACGCCATCTGCAACGGCTGGGTGACCGAGGGCACCACCGTGGTGGAGGCATCCTCGGGGTCGACGGCCATCAGTGAGGCGTATTTCGCCAGGATGCTGGGCCTGGACTTCGTGGCCGTGGTCCCGGCCAGGACCTCGCCGGAGAAGCTGGCGCTCATCGAGGCTCAGGGCGGCCGCTGTCACCTGGTCGAACGCGCGCCCGACATCTATACGGAGGCAGCGCGTCTGGCGGACGAGACCGGCGGCCACTATATGGACCAGTTCACCAATGCCGAGCGGGCCACCGACTGGCGAGGTAACAACAACATCGCCGAATCCATCTTCCAGCAGATGACTCTGGAGACGCACCCGGTGCCGGAGTGGGTCGTGGTGGGCGCGGGGACCGGCGGTACCAGCGCGACCATCGGCCGCTACCTGCGCTACAAGCGCCACGCGACCCGGCTGGCCGTGGTGGATCCGGAGAACTCGGCCTTCTACGGCGGCTACGAGGTCGGCGACCTGCACTATCAGACCGGAATGCCGTCCCGGATCGAGGGCATCGGGCGGCCGCGGGTGGAGCCGTCATTCGTGCCGAGCATCGTGGACTGCATGATCGAGGTGCCCGACGCGGCCTCGGTGGCGACGGCCAGGCACGCGAGCTCGGTGCTGGGCCGGCACGTGGGCGGGTCCACGGGCACCAATCTGTGGGGGGCCTTTGCCCTGATTGCCGAGATGATCGCCGCGGACCGTACCGGCAGTGTGGTGACGCTGCTCTGTGATGGCGGAGACCGTTATGCCGGAACCTATTTCAATGACGAATGGGTTGCCGACCAGGGGCTGAGCTTGACCGAGCCCACTGCGGTGCTGACCGAATTCATCGCCACCGGTACTTGGTCGGGATAGTTTTCGCACGGCACGACGGGTCGGCTGATGTCGGTTGATCACCCATCGAAAAGATTGCTACTTATTTGCCGAAATGGTTTGGTTGGGCTCGGATCGTTAGCGGGCACAGCGTTTTTCGCGCGTCTCGACGGGGTCGCGGGGCCCTCGGAGGCGTTAATAGGCCTTGACGATTCGGGGCGTTGACGGACCACCGGGCGGGTCACCGCGGTCGGTCGATCAACCGTGGCGCCGAGCACCAGGAGCCACGATTGCAGGCTCGATTGGGTGCGCCACATATTGATGCGCAACTCCGTGATGGCGAGCGTGTGCGGCTCGCGCACCAGCTTGGTGAGATCGGTGCGCTCGACGGCGACCGTGTCGGAGTGCCACAGCAGCGCGAAATCCGGATCGCTGAGGCACTTCTCGAGGATCTGGCGGCCGCGCTCGTCATTGTCGCTGCGCGCCAGCTGCATACGAAACCGACCGGTTGCCATTCGTGCTTCGGTATCCCAATTCACCATGACGGTGCGCGAGATCGGATTGAAGATCAGCCATTCCAGGTAGTTCACCCCGGGTGTGAGTTCCGGAAAGTACTCCTGGTGTGCGGCATTGGCCGCGACGGTGTCCCAGAGTTCGGTGATGTACGCCCCGATGGCCGGGTTGAGTAGATCCAGGTACTCCTGATCGGCGGGGGTGGGGTGGTCGGCCTCGAGGCGCGGCAGTGGCCCCTCGGCCAGCATCAGGGCATACTCGAATTCGGCCGGCGGCAGTTTCAGTGCGGTGCCGAGGGATTCGATGACCCGCCGGGACGGAGTGGCCCCGCCCTCGATCTTGGTCAGGTAGGGGACCGAGAGGTTGGCCAGCCAGGCCAGTTGGGGGCGCGTGAGATTCGCGGTGGTGCGGCGCTGGCGAATGTATTCGCCGAACGTGGGAACTCCATCCATTTACTTAGGCAGACCTTACTTGTATGGCCGTCAGTACATGCGCGGTGGCCGACGGATACCCGCACGATCCCTGGGGTGTGGGCGGTGCGGCCTTCCGTTCTGCTCCAATAGTTTGAAACAACAACAAAACTGGGGTCGAATTGGGGCGGGAACCGCGGATGGTGTGCGCGACTACGCGCCGTTCATTCCCTGGGACTGAACGACTCCCGCTCTCCGGTCCCCGTTCCCGGCCGTCACGTGATGTCAGCTGACGGCGAACGCCTTTCCGATCGTGTCAATTTTCGTTGACGCGCCGCAAGTGTCAACGTAAATTGACACTCATGAGTGAAGCAACGACTCTGGCCGCCGCCGCCGGCAGCCCCGACCCTCAGGTCGGGCTCCGCGCGGTGCTGGCACTGCGTCGGTTGCTCGAGCGGCTCGAGGCCATTCAGGTCGGCAATGCCCGCAAGCAGGGCTGGTCCTGGCAGGCCATCGCGGACGCGCTCGAGGTCAGTCGACAGGCGGTTCACCAGAAGTACAACCGGAAGGGCGGTATCCGCTGATGTTCGAACGATTCGACAAGGCAGCCAAACACGCGGTCGTCATGGCCCAGGAGGAGGCCCGCGACCTGTGCTCGTCGACCATCGAGGTCGAGCACATGCTGCTGGGTCTGCTCGTCAGCCCCGACCAGGGTCTGCGGGAAATCCTTGCGGCACACGGGCTCACCGCCGAAGGCGTGCGAGACGCGGTGGCCCGCAAGCGGACCGGCGAGCCGCTCGGTGCGGAGGACGCGGCCGCCCTGCGTTCCATCGGCATCGATCTCGACGCCGTGCGCGAGAGCCTGGAGGCCACCTTCGGCGAGAACGCCCTCGACCAGGCGGCCGTGCCCGCCGAGCAATCGCGCTGGGGCAAGTACTGGGGCGCGGACGGCGGCCCGCGCGGCCACATTCCCTTCACCAAGGACTCCAAGAAGGTCATCGAGCTGTCCCTGCGTGAGGCGTTCTCGCGCAAGGACAACCGCATCGAGGCCGGGCACATGATGCTGGCCGTGCTGCGCGCGCCCAATGCCGTCACCCGCCGCCTGCTCGGCGACGACGAGGCGATGCGGGTCCTGCGTGATGCGGTGTCCGGCTACCTCGACCGCGCGGCCTGATCCGGCCCGTGTAGCGACCGTCCTATCCGGATGTCCGGCCACCGAGTTGATCTCGCCCTACGATCGGGGCATGACGCTACTGATACGTCTGCTGATCAACGGGGTGGCCATCTGGCTGGCCGCCGCCTGGGTGAACGGCATCGAGATCAAGACCCCCGAGGACACCACCCAGAGCAAGATCCTGGTGATCGCGGCCATCACGGTGGTGTTCGCCCTGGTGAACACGCTGGTGAAACCGATCGTGAAGGTGCTCTCGTTCCCCTTCATCGTGGTCTCGCTGGGCCTGTTCCTGCTGGTGATCAACGCGCTCATGCTGTGGCTGACCGCGAAGATCACCGGCACCACGGATTACGGCCTGCGCGTGGACGGCTTCTGGGCCGCCGTGCTCGGCGGCGTCATCGTCTCGCTGGTGAACTGGGTGCTCGGCGTCCTGGTCCCGGACGAGGACTGAGACCGGCCGGCCGCCGATCAGGCGACGGCCAGCGCCACGGCCACCACGGCCGACCAGACCAGCATCGCCTGACCGGTACCGGCAAGGGCGGGAATCAATCCCGGACCGTTCTTGCCGGTCCGCACCGGCTCGTTGGCGCGGATCGCCAGCGGCAGCGCGACCAGCGCGGCCAGGGTCCACGGGCTGCGCCAGACCAGCAGTGCGAGCGCGAGGAACGGGATCAGGATCAGCACCATGTGCAGGGTGCGGGTATGCGCGTCGCCCAGTCGCACCGCCAGGGTGAGCTTGCCCGATTCGGTATCGGTGGGAATGTCGCGCAGGTTGTTGGTGACCAGCACCGCGCTGGAGAACGCGCCGACGGACACCGCGCACACCAGGCCCGCCCAGTCCACCCGCCCGGCCTGCACGAACTCGGTGCCCAGCACCGCCACCAGGCCGAAGAACACGAACACCGCGATCTCACCGAAACCGCTGTAGCCGTACGGGTTCCGGCCGCCGGTGTAGAACCACGCCCCCGCCAGGCAGGCCGCGCCCACCAGCAGCAGCCACCACGCGCTGGTGATCACCAGCACCAGGCCGATGACCGCGCCGATCGCGAGGCAGGCGATGGCGGCATTGCGCACCGCGGCCGGAGCCGCCAGCTTGGAACCGACCAGCCGCAGCGGGCCGACCCGCTCGTCATCGGTGCCGCGAATGCCGTCGGAGTAGTCGTTGGCGTAGTTGACGCCGATGATCAGTGCCACCGAAAGCAGCAGGCACAGTATCGCTTTCCACCACACGAACCCGTCGATCGAGGCTGCCGCCCCCGTGCCCGCCAGAACCGGGGCGATGGCATTCGGGAGGGTGCGCGGCCGAGCGCCCTCGATCCACTGTGCTGCTGTAGCCATGCTTCGCAGCCTAGTGCGAGAGCCGGCGGCCGCGCCCGCCCGAGTGCCCGAGGGTGCCGGGGCGGGCCGCGGTCAGCTTTCGGCCGCGGCCTTGAGCTGGGCCAGTCCCTTCTCGAAGTCCTTGCCCACCAGGCGATCCATTGGGAACAGCTTGCCGATGATGGCCATCGGGCCGTTCTGCGTGCCGGTCATGCGCCAGGTCACCGCGGTGGTGTCGCCCTGCGGGTGGAATTCGAAGGTGACCTGGTTGGTCGCCTTGAACGGCTTCTCGAAGTGCAGCTTGATGCCGATGACGTCGGAGGTGGCGGAGGTGATCTCCATATCGCCGCGGCCGGCCTTGCGGTTGCCGCTCCAGGAATAGCGGGCGCCGATGCCGCGATCGGCCCCGCTGTAGACGCGCTCCATGGCCGGATCGGTGTCCTCCCAGGGCGACCACTTGCGCCACTGGTGGAAGTCGTCGACGAGTGCCTGGACCTGTGCGGGAGCGGCCTTGATGACCGTTTCCCGGTGAATGTCGAATTCGGCCATGGCATGAGGGTAAGCGCTGTCGACCCCGGATGGGCCTCGCCGTCGATAAACCGGTTGAGCCGGGCCCGGCGCGTCGGGTAAGCCGGTCCGGTGTGGCGGCCTGACATCGGCCGTGCGCATCCGGCGACCACCCGCCCGCTCACCTACGATTGGCAAGGAATGAATTCGCACAACGGCAGTTCGAGCAGCACGGGAAGCGCGCGGGTGGCGAACGTGGGCGACTCGACCCTGGTGGCCCTGCTGGGCGAGATCGCACTGCGCCGCGACGGCGCGCTGACCGCCGTACCCGGCGCCCGGGCCCGGCTGCTGGTGGCGGCACTCGCCGTGCACCCCGGCCGCAGTCGCAGCGCGCAGGCGCTCATCGACGACGTCTGGGGCGAGGACCCGCCGCGCGCGCCGATGAACGCGCTGCACACCCAGGTCTCGCGACTGCGGTCGGCGCTGCCCGAGGGCGCGCTCGAGATCGGTCCCGCCGGATACCGGCTGGTCCTGGCACCCGAGCAGGTCGATCTGTCGCTGGCCCAGCAGCTGGAAAGGCAAGCCCGCCAAGCCCATATCGCCGGCGACGGCCTCGCCTGCCTGGACCTGGTGGCCGCGGCCCGCGCGCTCTGGCGCGGCGACCCCGCCGCCGATCTGCCGCCCGGTCCCGTCGCCGAGGAACTCGCCACCCTGGCGGCCACCCGCCGCCGCGCGCTGGACGCCCTGGAGCTGACCGCCCGCGAAGCCGTCGGTGACCTGCCCGCCGCCATCGAACTGGCCCAGCAGGCCGTGGTCGCCGACCTGCTGGACGAGCCCGCCCACGGCACCCTCATGCGCCTGCTCGCCGCGGCGGGCCGCACCACCGAGGCCCTCGACGTCTTCGCCACCCTGCGCACCCGGCTGGTCGACCAGCTCGGCGCCGATCCGGGCCCGGCGCTGGTCGCCCTGAATACCGCGATCCTGCGCGGTGAACCGCTGCCCGGGCAGTCGGTGGCATCGATCGGCAGTACTGCCGGCGCGCAAGGATATTCGGCGGCAGCGCCCGAATCCGGGGTGGTCCGGCCCAGCGCCTTCGCGCCCGCGGCCGACGGCGTCGTCCGGCCCGATGGGCCCGCCGGCGCCTCCGAGCACAGACTGTCCGTCGTTTCCGGTGGGATCGGCTTCGGCAGTGACGGTTCCGCGGCGATCGGACAGGTGGCGTCGATCGATGGCCGCTCGTCCGGTCACGCGCGCACACTGGGCCGTGCTGCGGGATCCGCCCGGGCGGCCGAGGCGCGAGAACTGGCGGGCGAGAACGCGATCGGACTGCGTGCCGCGCCGAATCCGCTGCTGGGCCGGGAGGCCGACCTGGCAGCGCTGGCGGAGATCCTGCGGTCCTCGCGGGTGGTTACCGTGCTCGGTCCGGGCGGGACCGGGAAGACCCGGATCGCCAACGAACTGGGTGCGCGGATGGCGCACGAGACCGCGGTGATGCTGGTGGAATTGGCCTCGCTGCGTTCGGAATCCGACGGTGCGGCCGAAACCCGCGACGAGATCGAGGTCGCCATCGCGACCACCCTCGGCGTGGCGGATGTGGTGTGGGAGACGACCGTGCTGCGGCAGGTGCGGGGCCGCGATATCCGGCAGAAACTGCGGGAGGCCCTCGGGGCGCGCCCGGTACTGCTGATCCTCGACAACTGCGAACACCTCATCGAACCGGTGGCCGAGGTGGTCGCCGATCTGGTGGGGGTGAGCGATCAGCTGACCGTGCTCACCACCAGCCGCGCACCGCTGGAGATCACCGCCGAGGCGGTGTATCCGTTGCCGCCGTTGACCATCGACGCCGCCGGGTCACCCGCCACCGACCTGTTCGAGGCGCGGGCCCGCGCGGTGCGCCCGTCGGTGCGGCTGGATCCGGAGGTGGTGGCCAGGCTCTGCCGGAATCTCGACGGACTGCCGCTGGCCATCGAACTGGCGGCGGCGCGGGTGCGCACCATGAGCGTCGAGGAGATCGAATCCCGTCTCGACCATCGATTCGCCCTGCTGCGCAGCGGAGATCGCAGTTCTCCGCAGCGGCATCGCACGTTGCACGCGGTGATCGAGTGGAGCTGGAACCTGCTCGACGAGCCACAGCGGGCGGCGCTGCGCCGACTGTGCCGATTCCCCGCCGGATTCACGCTGGCCGCCGCCGAATGTCTGCTGGCCGGGCCGGAGATCGACGATCCCGCCATGGCCGTCGACGGTCTGGTGGGCCAGTCGCTGCTGACGGTGCTGGAGGACGAGGACGGCGGCACCCGCTATCGGATGCTGGAGACCGTCCGCGAGTTCGGTGAGGAGCAGCTGGCCTCCACTCGTGAGGCCGGCCTGGTCATGGACCGAATGTCGAAGTGGGCCAGGGAATTCGCGGTCGACACCGCACAGCGGTACGACACCACCGAACAGGTGTCGGCGGTGCTGGCCTTGGGCGCGGACATGGACAACCTGATCGCCGTGCTGCGCTACGCGCTGGAACGGCACGATCCCGAGACCGTGCACACGGTGTTCCCGACCCTGGCCGGACTCTGGGTGTTGCGCGGCGCGCACGCCGAACTGATCAGCTGGTCGCCGCGCGTCATCGCGTTGCCGCCCACCACCTTTCCGACCGTCGCGGCGGAGACCGACCTCTACATCCACGGCCAGTTGATGCTCGGCATGCACCTCATGTTCGGCGCCTCCGACCTGCGCGCGGTGGGGCGGGTGCGGATCACGATCCGGCGCATTCTGGCGTCGGGCGCGCCGATGAGCCCGGTCGCACGGTATCTCGGCGAACTGATCACCCGGTCCCGTAACACCACGCAGCTGGCCCGGAGATTGAGCGCGGGTGTGCGGTCGCCGGATGAACAGATCCGGCTCGCGGCCCTGCTGCTGCGGGCGAACCTGTGCGAGAACAACGGAATGGCGTACCGCTCGATCAAGGACGCCGAACTCGCCATGCGCATCAGCGGCGACCGGGACACCTGGGGCACCGCCATGACCACGCAGCACCTCGGCAGCATGCACGGCCAGTCGGCGCGCTACGCCGAGGCGGTCGGGTACTACCGGCGGGCCGTCGAGTTGCTCGAGGAACTGCGGGCCTGGGACGAAGCCGTGGAGGTCCGTGGCCTGCTGGCCATCTCGCTGGCGGGTACCGGGCAGCCCGCGGCGGCCCGGCAGGCTCTCGAAGCGGCCCTCGGGGTGGTCGGCGATCTGCCCCTCGACGCACCGGTGACCAAGCCCAACCACCGGATCGCCGCCGTCACGGCCGCGCTGGCGGAAATCGAACTCGCCGAAGGGGATATCGACACCGGGCTGCGTCGCTTCCGGCAGGTGCCCGCGCTGATGGACTGGCCGCACAATGTCGCCATGCCGGGACCGGCGACCCTGATCTTCGTATCCGCCGTCATCGATGCCCACGTGCTGTCCGGCCGCGTCGAGCAGGTGCACCGGACCGCGGTGGAACTCGCCGATGTCGCGGTCCGTGTGATCGGCGGCCAGTTCTGGGATCTACCGCAGATCGGCTCGATGAGCTGCGCGATCGGCACCTATCTGCTGGCCACCGGGCAGCAGGTCGAGCGCGGTCTGGACCTGATCCTCCTGACGCCCAAGGTGTTCGGCCGCCAGGACTACCCGTCGATGCAGTGGCAGCGGCACCTGGACCTGCACCGCGCCGCGGTGGGGGAGGAGCGGATCACCGCCGCGCTGAATTCGGTTGCGGGACTGGGGCGTCGCACGGCCGCCGAGCGGATCATGGGCCACCTGAGGGCGATCGACGGCGCCCTACGCGAAACGCCCGCCCACCGGTGACCGGTGGACGGGCGTCCCAACTGCGGGGCGAGCGGCCGCGTCAGGCGCGGCGCATGTACGCCTTCACCGCGAGCGGGGCGAAGATCGCGATCACGACGATGGAGCCGATCAGCGACCAGGCCAGGTTGGCGCTGTAGACATTGCTGTTCATCAGCTCGCGGGCCGTATTGACCATGTAGTAGATCGGGTTGGCCTTGTTGATGCCCTGCAGCCAGCCTGGCATGGTCGAGACCTGGGCGAACGCGCCGGACATGAAGGTCAGCGGGAACATGATCATCATCGAGATGCCCTGCACCGCGGGTGCGCTCTTACCCGTAATGCCGATCAGCGCCCAGATCCAGCTGACCGCGAACGAGCAGAACACCACGACCAGACCGGCGACGACCACACCGGCGACACCGCCCGCCGGGCGATAGCCCAGGATCAGGCCCATACCGATGGTGAGCGTGGTGGCCAGCCCGTAGCGGACCATATCGGCGATGAGCGCCCCGGCCAGCGCCGAAATACGGGCGATGGGAAGCGATTTGAAGCGGTCGAACACGCCCTTGTCCATGTCCTCCCGCAGCTGGGTGCCGGTGACCACGGAGGTCAGCACCACCGTCTGCACGAGAATGCCGGGGATCAGGACGGGCAGATAGTCGTGCACGTTGCCGCCGATCGCCCCGCCGAAGATGTAGGCGAACAGCGCGGTGAACAGGATCGGCTGCACGGTGACGTCGAACAGCTGCTCCGGATTGTGCTTGATCTTGAGAATTCCGCGATAGGCCATGGTGAGCGAGTTCGCCACGGTCTGCTGCAGCGGAATGTGGTTGCTCACTTCGGGAATGGGCGCGGCCGTCGCCGCGTGCCGCCCGGTGGGGGCGGAGAGGGTCGTGGTCATGCCGCGCTCCGTTCGGTCTCGGTCTGGTCGTCCTCGGCGCCGTGCCCGGTGAGTGCGAAGAACACCTCGTCCAGGCTCGGCTTGGCGACATTGATCTCGTCGACCCGGATGTCGTTCTCGCGCAGCCGGATCAGGATGTCGGTGGTGATGCTGGGATCGGGCAGGGGTGCGGTGATGCGACCCGCCTCGGGGGTGATGGTGGCCTCGACGATCCGGCCGGCAGCGTGGGACAGCAATTCGCCCACCAGGTTTCGCGCCTCCTCGATGCGGTGGCGGTCGGCCAGTGTCAGCTGTAGCGTGGACAGCCCGACCGAGGACTTGAGTTCGTCGGAGGTGCCGTCGGCGATGACCTTGCCGCGGTCGATGACCGCGATCCGGTCGGCGAGCTGATCGGCCTCGTCCAGGTACTGGGTGGTGAGCAGGACCGTCGAGCCGTCCCGCACCAGCCGCCGGATGGTGTCCCACATCTGGGCGCGGGTGCGCGGGTCCAGGCCGGTGGTCGGCTCGTCCAGGAACAGCAGCGGCGGCCGCGCGATCAGGCTGGCGGCCAGATCCAGGCGCCGCCGCATGCCGCCGGAGAAGTTCTCCAGCGCCTTGTCGGCGGCCTCGGTCAGGCCGAATTCCTCGAGCAGTTCCGCCGACTTGCGTCGCGACTCCGTCTTGGACAGGCCCAGCAGCCGCGAGAAGATCACCAGATTCTCGGTGGCCGAGAGTTTTTCGTCCACGGACGCGTACTGGCCGGTGACGCCGATCAGCGACCGCACCGCCGTGGGCTCGGCGACCACGTCGCGGCCGAAGATGCGGGCGCTGCCGCCGTCCGGGCGGAGCAGGGTCGCGAGCATGCGGATGGTCGTGGTCTTGCCGGCCCCGTTGGGTCCCAGCACGCCGTAGACGGCACCCCGCGGCACCGCGAGACTCACGCCGTCGACGGCCCGCTGCTCCCCGAAGACCTTGACCAAGCCGTCCGCCTCGATGGCGAGAGTCTCAGCAGGTGTGTAAGAAGTCATGGCTACACCCTGCGGGGCTTGCCTTGCACCCCCCTTGCGCGGCGATTGCGTGCCCCGCGCAAGAGGTGATCACCTCTGCGCAAGCGGCTGACACTTCGGCGCAAGCGGCCAGTACCGCGGTGCAAGCGGACCGGCTCGGCCTGCTTGCGCTCAGTGCGTCGAGTCCGCCAGCAGCAGTTGTCGCAGTTTGGCGCGGTCGGGTTTGCCCGGGCCCCGCAGCGGAAGTTCGTTCAGCACGGCCAGTTCGCGCGGGGCCGCGATGGCGTCGAGTTCGGCGACCACATGGTCGCGCAGTTCGTCGAGGCTCGGCGCGGTGGCGCCCGGGGCCGGAACGATGGCGGTGGCCACGCGCTGGCCGAGCCGGTCGTCGGGCAGGCCCAGCACCACGCATTCGGAGACGGCCGGGTGGGTGATGAGGACCGCCTCGACGACCTGGGGGATGACCAGCAGGCCACCGGTCATGATGGCCTCGTCGAGGCGGCCGGTGATGGTCAGCACGCCATTGTCGAGGTGGCCGGCGTCCTCGGTCCGGAACCAGCCGGGCTCGGCGAAGGCGGGGTGGTCGGGGATATTGCGGTAGCCCTTGGCGATGGTGTCGCCGCCGAGCAGCACCCGCCCGTCCTCGATGCGTACCCGGGTGCCCGTCAGCGGTACTCCCTCGTACACGCAGCCCCCGCAGGTCTCGCTCATGCCGTAGGTGCGGAACACCCTGATGCCCGCCGCGCGGGCCCGGTCCAGCACCGGCTTCGGGGTGGCCGCGCCGCCGACCAGCACGCCGTCCAGATCGGCCAGCGCCGCGGTGGCGGCCGGCTCGTCGAGGGCCTTGATCAGCTGGGTCGGGACCAGCGAGGTGTAGCGGCGCGGCCCGCGCATGGCGGCGATCGCGCCGACCAGCGCTTCGGGCAGGAAGCCGCCGGAGACGTCCAGCACGGTGGGTTCGGTGCCGGCCAGAATGCTGCGCAGCAGCACCTGGATGCCCGCGATGTGGTGGGTCGGGAGCGCGAGCAGCCACTGTCCGGGCCCGCCCAGGCGCTCATGGGTGGCGTCGCCGCTGGCCCGCAGATTGGCCGCTGTGAGCATGGCGCCCTTGGGGTTTCCGGTGGTGCCGGAGGTGGTGACCACCAGGGCCACGTCGTCGTCGATCTCCTCGCCGGGGCGCAGGCTGCCGCTCAGGCGCTGGGTCTCGCGGCGGTCGGCGGTGGGAACCGGAAGCCAGGCCGGGCCGTTGCCCTCCAAGGCTTCTCGCAGATGCGGCAATACGTCGCCCACCGCTGCGCCGGTGGGCATGGGGAGGATTCGGAGGGTATTGCTCACGTTCGCGATCGTGTCATTCCGTGGGGCGGCGCGCGCTGGGGGCGGCGGCCGGATGTCGATGCTGCAGGGTCTCGTGCGGTCAGTCGGACGTCGGTGTCGCCAGCGGCCATCCACCGGCTGCGAGCCTGGAGGCCACCCGAGCGATATCGTCCTCGCCGGGCTGCTCCTTGGCAACTCGGGCAATCGCCGCCTCGATGTCCGCGCGCTCGATATCGGAGGCGGCCACCCGCTCGCGGATCAGCTCCTCCACCACCAGGTGCACCTCGTAGTCGGTGAGTCGCCGGTGCAGGACCGCGAGCAGCGCCACATAGTCGGACTGCGGAATGCCCTGCGGGTATCCGGCTTTCAGCCAGTCCAGCACCTTCTGCAGGACGTTCTGGCGCGGCGGCGGGGTGCGGGCCGGGTCGGCGGCCGCCTGGTTCGTTTGTTCGGGGGTGCTCACGAGCGTGCCTTTCGATGAGGCGGCGTCACGCGCCGAGCAGGTGAATTCCGAGTCGGGAGGCCAGGAAGCCGCGTGCGATGAAGAGCACACCGGCGACCACCGCGATCATGACGACCGCGAAGCAGAGCAGGGACGCGGCCAGGGCGGCGGTCCGGGTGGCGCCGGTCGCACCGTCGTCGACCTGGGAGCGGAAGCGGATGCCGACGGCGAACACGGTCGGCAGCCCGGCCCCGAAGATCAAGGCGGCCAGTATGACTCGCCACAGGTCGGAGAGGTTGTGCAGGAGGGTGTGCATCGCGGTCTCCTAGCCGATTCCGACGGTGTCGTCATTGCGGGGAGCAGCGGGGTCGGCACTGCGGCGAGCAGCGGGATCGGCACTGCGGCGAGCAGCGGGATCGGCACTGCGGCGAGCAGCGGGATCGGCACTGCGGCGAGCAGCGGAGGCACCGCGACCGTTCGAGGTGGCCGGGTCCGCCGCGCCACCCCACTCCTCGGTCACGTTGTGCGAGTTGACCACCGCGCGCTTGGACCGGAACCAGATGAACGCGGCCATGGCGATCAGCAGCGCCAGCACCACCAGCACGCCGGCCGTGCCGCCGATGCCGTGCAGGATGGCCCAGCAGATCGCGCCCGCCACGCCGGCCAGCGGCAGGGTCAGCACCCAGGCCACCACCATGCGGCCGAGCACGCCCCAGCGCACCTCCGCGCCCGGGCGCCCGATGCCGGAACCGAGGATGGATCCGGTCACCACCTGGGTGGTGGACAGCGGCAGGCCGAAGTGGGCCGAGGTGAGAATGATCGCCGCACTGGTGGATTCGGCGGCGAAGCCCTGCGGCGGCACGATGTCGACCAGGCCCTTGCCGAGGGTGCGGATGATGCGCCAGCCGCCGAGGCAGGTGCCGGCGGCCATGGCGATGGCGCAGGACACGATGACCCACAGCGGCAGCGGATCGCTGGCCTTGGCCGAGCCGTGCGCGATGAGCGCCAGGAAGATGATGCCCATGGTCTTCTGCGCGTCATTGGTGCCGTGCGCCAGTGAGACCAGGGAGGCGGTGCCGATCTGTCCCCAGCGGAAGCCGCGGGTCACGGTCCTCTCGTTGCTGCCCCGGGTAATTCGGTACACCACCCAGGAGGCGATGGAGGCGACCAGCGCCGCCACGATCGGGGAGAGCAGGGCCGGGATGATGATCTTGGCGAGCACGCCCTTGCTGCCCGCCGTCCAGATCACCCCGTGCAGGCCCAGCGCCGCGATGGTCGAGCCGATGAGGCCACCGAACAGCGCGTGCGAGGAACTTGACGGCAAACCCAACAACCAGGTGAACAGATTCCAGAGGATGCCGCCGACCAGTCCGGCGAAGACGATGTCCAGCAGGGCGCGGCCGCTCACCTCCGACAGGTCGACGATGCCCTCGGCGACCGTTGCGGCGACGGCGACGCTGAGGAACGCACCGACCAGATTCAGTGCTCCGGACAGGAGTACGGCGGTACGTGGGGCGAGGGCACCGGTGGCGATGGAGGTGGCCATCGCGTTCGCGGTGTCGTGAAATCCGTTTGTGAAGTCGAATGCCAAGGCTGTGCAAACAACGATCAGCAGAACGAGCAGTTCGGCAGACACACCGATCAGTCTGCGTCATGCTCTTTACGCTCCGTTAACCGGTGCCCCCGGACGCATTTCACAGTTACCGCCGTGCTAAGGGACGGTCCGCCGCATTCAGTCGCCCCGGATGTCGCGCCGGAGCGGGTGATTCGCCGGCACCTCGACGAGCACCAGCGGCGTCCCGTCGGGGTCGCGGATCCACATCTCGATCAGCCCCCACGGTTCGCGCTCGGGCGCGCGGTCGATGAGGACCCCGCGCAACGCGAGTTCCGCGGCGGCGTCGTCACAGTCGCGCACCTGCAGCCAGATGGCGCCGGCGAACCCGCTCGGAGCGTCGTCCGCGCGGCCGTGCCCGGCCACCTCGATCAGTGACTGCCCCGCGAAGAAGACCGTCCCGCCCGGATACTCGCGGGCAATGGCCAGTTCCAGCGCGTCGCGATAGAACTCCACCGTCCGCTCGTAGTCGCGGGGCCGCAGGATTACCCGACTGCTCAGTATCTCCATGAGTGCAGCATGACAGCTTGCAGTTTGCTGCGGTCCGGGTCAGAAGTACCAGGGGTAGGGCTTCCAGTCGGGCTCGCGCTTCTCGAGGAAGGCGTCGCGGCCCTCGACCGCCTCGTCGGTCATGTAGGCCAGGCGGGTCGCTTCACCCGCGAAGAGTTGCTGCCCGACCAGTCCGTCGTCGGTGAGATTGAACGCGTACTTCAGCATTCGAATGGCCTGCGGCGATTTCCCGAGGATGTCGGCGGTCCACTCCAGCGCGACGTCCTCGAGCTGCTCGTGGTCCACGACCGCGTTGACCGCACCCATCTGGTGCATCTCCTCCGCGGTGTAGGGCCGCCCCAGGAAGAAGATCTCACGAGCGAACTTCTGGCCCACCATCTTCGCGAGGTAGGCGCTGCCGTACCCGGCGTCGAAGCTGCCCACATCGGCGTCGGTCTGCTTGAACCGCGCGTGCTCGCGCGAGGCCAGGGTGAGGTCGCAGGTGACGTGCAGGCTGTGGCCGCCGCCCGCCGCCCAGCCGTTGACCAGCGCGATGACCACCTTGGGCATGAAGCGGATGAGCCGCTGCACCTCGAGGATGTGCAGTCGCCCGGCGCGCGCCACGTCCACGGTGTCGGCGGTGTCGCCGGAGGCGTACTGGTAGCCGCTGCGCCCGCGGATGCGCTGGTCGCCGCCGGAGCAGAAGGCCCAGCCGCCGTCCTTGGGGCTGGGGCCGTTCCCGGTGAGCAGGACCGCGCCGACGTCGGGGCTCATGCGGGCGTGGTCGAGGGCGCGGTACAGCTCGTCGACGGTGTGCGGCCGGAAGGCGTTGCGTACCTCGGGGCGATCGAAGGCGATCCGTACCGTGCCCTGGTCGATGTGCCGGTGGTACGTGATGTCGGTGAGGTTCTCGAATCCCGGGACGGGCCGCCACAGCGTCGCATTGAAGGTCACGGGAGTGAACATACTGTTCCGGTTCCCGGCGTGGTGAAGACCCACCGCAGTTCGGCGCCGTGTTTTGCGCGTCACCCCGGAATATCGGCGGCGGAATTCGGCCATCCGACAAGCGCGCTGATTGTTAGCGGGCAGGGTTGCCCGGGGCTCGGCCGGACGCTTGTTATTGGTGCGGAGAGAACTCCGACCGATCGGTAACCGAAAGTGAAACGCTGCCAATCGATTGCGGAGGGCTTACAGTGCTGTTGCTGCTGAGGCAGTAGCAGCGCATTGGCATCGTGTGTGCGGGGACACCGATGCGTATAGTTGCGTGCGCTCGTTCATCGAAAAACTATCCGGAGGAACCTGAAAGTGGTTGCAGCACTGTCTGAATCCCTGCTCGATGACGCCAAGCGTCCGGCCTTCATCGCCGACGCGGAGAAGGTTCTGGACGAGGAGGTGTCGGACAAGGGCGGCGCGTCGGGCCTGGTCGTCAAGGGCGGCTACGCCGCGATCAAGAAGGTCAGCCCCTCGATCGTGGCTGACGCGCTGGCGTCCTTCGCGCCCAAGTTCGTCGAGCAGCTGGAGCCGTACTGGGCCGAGTACCAGAACGGTGGCGCGGCTTCGTTCGCCGAGCTGCTGGTCGCCAAGCAGGAAGAGGTGGCCGACGCGCTGCTGTCGGTGACCGACGCGCGGGCCGAGGCGTCCTCGCGCCCGGCGCTGACCAAGGTCTACAACTCCATGCGTTCGTCGGCGAAGAAGCATGTCGCCGAGGCCCTTCCGCGCCTGGGTGACCTGGTCCAGAAGCACGCCGGCTAATTAGCTCGATCGGTTCGCGGCCCGGCGAGGGGTCGCGAACAGTCGCGGTCAGCCGCATGTGGACAGCGAATGCCCGCCGAGGTGGTTCGGGGGCACTCGCCTGGTTCCGTCCGCGGCGCCGATTCAGCCCTGGGACTTGCCGACTCGCCAGTATCCGGTGAAAGTGATGTCCGCCTTGGCGATTTCGCGCTCCTGCGCCAGATGTCGCCGCACGCCCGCGGCCAGCTTCTGCTCACCCGCCACGAAGGCGTAGACGCCCGCACCGGGAAGTTCCGCCCCGCGCACGGCCTCCGCCGCCAGCGCACCGATCTCGCCGTGCGCCTCCGTGCGGACCAGCCAGTTCACCTGCACGCCTTCGGGTTCGCCCAGTTCCTGCTGGTCCTCGGCGGACGGGAGCTCGAGATACGCGGCGCCCTTCGCATCTCGCGGCAGCGACCGCAGCACGCCCGCGATACCGGGCAGCGCGCTCTCGTCGCCCACCAGCAGCGTCCAATCAGTGTGGTCGGGAGCCTGATACGTGATGCCCTCGTCCAGCAGTCCGACCTGGCAGCCGGGGGTGGCGCTGTTCGCCCAGGCGGAGGCGGGGCTGTCGTCACCGTGTGAGACAAAGTCGATGTCGATCTCGGCCGTGCTGCCGAACTCCCCGAAACCGGCGGCCCGGTAGTCCCGCACCGTGTAGTTGCGCGCCAGCGGCCGGTGTTCCTTGCCCATCATCAGGTACTGCGCGAACCAGCCGAGGTTGCTCGCGGAGGTGGGCAGGCGCAGGTTGCCGTCGCGTCCGGGCATGAACAGCCGGAACCACTGGTCGTAGCCCATGGCGGTGAATCCCGCCAGGCCCGGGCCGCCGAGGGTGACGCGGACGAAATGGGGGCTGATCCGTTTGCTGGCCAGGACCTCCGCGGTGAGGATCTCGCGGTGCTCGGGCTTGACATGCTTGCTGCGCTTCGCCATTGGCTTAGGTTAGCAAACCCTAACTTAATAACACAGGTGTGAGCGGGCCGACGCAGCGCGCCGCGGGGCTGTCTGAGAGGCTGGAGATGTGAATCCTTCGACAGCCCAGGCGCACGTCGTCGTCGACGAGCTCGCGCGCGGCGGAGTGCGGGATGTCGTCCTGTGCCCCGGATCGCGAAACGCGCCGCTGGCCTTCGCGTTACAGGCGGCCGACCAGGCCGGGCGGGTCCGGCTGCACATGCGCATCGACGAGCGTTCCGCGGGCTTCCTGGCCGTCGGCCTGGCCGCCGCCAGCGGTCGTCCGGTGCCCGTCGTCATGACCTCCGGCACCGCCGTGGCCAATCTGGGCCCGGCTGTTCTCGAAGCCAACTACGCCCGCATCCCGCTGATCGTGCTGAGCGCCAACCGCCCGTACGAGATGCTCGGCACCGGGGCGAACCAGACCGTCGAGCAGTTCGGCCTCTTCAGTAGCCAGGTGCGCGCCGCCATCAGCCTGGGGCTGGCCGAGACCGAGCCCGGCGACGATCTGTACTCGAAGCAGAACAGCGTGTGGCGCTCCGCGGTCTGCCGCGTGCTGGCCGCCGCCCGCGGTACCCGCTCCGGCAATGCCGGGCCCGTGCACTTCGACATTCCGCTGCGCGAACCGCTGGTGCCGGACCTGGCCGCCGGTGACTCGCTGCCCCCTGGCCGGCAGGACGAAGAGCCCTGGACCGCAACCCAATACGCGACCCTCGACGTCCCGCTGGAGATCGACCTGACCCCGGACACCGTGGTCATCTCCGGTCACGGCGCGGCCTATCGCCCGGAACTCGCGGCCCTGCCCACGGTCGCCGAACCCACCGCGCCGATGCACGGCCCGGCGCTGCATCCGCTGGCGCTGCCGCTGCTGCTGCCCCGGCAGGCCATCATCACCGGCCGGCCCACGCTGCACCGGCAGGTGTCGCGGGTGCTGTCGGACCCGGGGATCACGGTGTACGCGCTGACCACCGGCCCGCGCTGGCCCGATGTGTCCGGCAATGTGGTGGCCACCGGCACCCGCGCGGTCACCCACGGCACGCCGCGGCCGGAGTGGCTGGAGCTGTGCCGGGATCTGAACGAGAAGGCCGTCACCGTGGTGCGCGCGGAGCTGGCCGGACACCCGAAGCCGACCGGTCTGCATGTCGCGGCCGTGGTGATGGACGCCCTGCACGACGGCGACCAGCTGCTGCTCGGCGCCTCGAACCCGGTGCGTGACGCCGCGCTGGTCTCCGAGCCGCGGCCCGGCGTCCGGGTGCTGTCGAACCGCGGCGTGGCCGGCATCGACGGCACGGTCTCGGCGGCGGTCGGCGCGGCCCTCACCCATCCGGGCCGCACCGTGGCGCTCATGGGCGACCTGACCTTCCTGCACGACGCGTCCGGCCTGCTCATCGGCCCGGGCGAGCCGCGGCCGGAGGACCTCACCATCGTGGTCGCCAATGACGACGGCGGCGGCATCTTCGAACTGCTCGAGCAGGGCGACCCGCAGTACGCGGGCGTGTTCGAGCGGGTCTTCGGCACCCCCCACGGCATGGATCTGGCCGCGCTGTGCGCCGCCTACCGCATTCCGCACCGTCAGGTCGATCCCGCGCAGCTGGCGATCGAGCTGACCGGCAGCGCACACGGCATTCGGGTCCTCGAGGTCGCGACCGAGCGGTCGGGCCTGCGGGAGCTGCACGCCACCGTGCGGGCGGGCGTGTCGAATTAGCCTGGGCGCGAACGGTGCCGGTCAGTACTCGCTGCCGGCGTCCGAGTCGTAGTCGTCGTCCATGGGAACGGGGATCGCCTGCTCGACCAAATCCCCCTCGGAGGCGGTCCAGCCACTGTCGCCGGCGGGCAGCGATGTGATCTCGGAGTCCGATTCGAGCGTCTCGGGGTTCACCTCGTCCGACGGATAGGCGGGGGTGCTCTGCTCTACATAGTCGGCCTCGGGCACTGCATCGATGCGATCGATCATCGCTTGCTCCTCTCTGCCGGGGTGGGCGGCCGTGCAGTCGGGCACTTCGAGAATGCCCCTGTTGCATCCACTCGGCAACCCGTCTTCACCCCGTCCGGCAATCTGTCCGGCACTACTCGCCGGGCAGCGCCGCATCGTCGGCCGGGTACTCGACCAGGGCCAGTACCCGGCCCGCCATGAACCGGGCGGTGCGGACCGACCCGCCGGTTCGAGTCACTTCGCTGACCTCCACGATTCCCCGCGCAATGCGGGTCTCGATGCGGCGGCCCGCCCTGGTCGCCATGATTTCGTAGTTCCGAGACCCGTCGCCGGTGTCGACGACGATCTCCACGCGATCACCTTTCATCTATCAATTCTCCTCCCTACCAGCGCCTTTCGCCGCTGATCGGGCCTAACGAACCGGTTGCGACGCAGCGCTGCAAGCACATTCCGGGCCGCCGCGATGAATTCCGCGGCCCCGCTCCGTCCTTATCGGTGACCGGGCCGCACCGGGTGGTTCGGCATGTCCCCGGGAGGAACCATGACCGCTCCGGCATTCGATCTGGAGGCCGCCGCGGGTGCGGTGGAAGCGGTCGTCGCCGCCGTCTCCGAGACCGACTTCGACCGCCGCACACCGTCCGAGATCACCGTGCGGGACATGCTCGTTCATGTGCTGGGCTTCACCGAGGGCTTCCGCCAGGGCGCGACCAAGGAGATGATCGGCCGCTCCCAGCCGCCGGAGCCCGGGACCGGATCGCTCCCCGAGGATTGGCGCGACCGCATTCCCGCACAGTTGAAGGCTCTCGTGGCCGCCTGGCGCGAACCGGCGGCCTGGGTAGGCGACACCGAGGTCGGTGGTGTGCTCGCGCCCGCCACGCAGATGGCGATCTTCGCGCTGGACGAGTTGGTGATCCATGGCTGGGACCTGGCCCGGGCGGTCGGGCAGCCTTATACCCCGGCGGAGTCGGATCTGGCGGTGCTGCTCGGCTTCCTTCGCGACACCCCGCGGGCAGGGGTGCCCGGGCTCTTCGGGCCGGTTGTCGATATCCCGGCCGAGGCGCCGCTCGTCGATCGTGTGGTCGGACTGACCGGTCGCGATCCGGCCTGGACGGCGGACTGACGCGCGGGAAACGGCGACCCGCAGGCACGGCGAGGGGTGGTGCGTGCGGGCGGCCGCGGGGTGGGCCGTGGGATAACTATCGAGGCATCCGGTGCGCGTGCTCTGTTGTGCCGGAAGCGAATACGCCCTGCTCCGCGGCCAGTGCGGCGGCCTCGGCGGCGGCGTCGACGGCCCTCTCGTCGACCGGATCCCCGCTCACCAGCAGACGATAGTAGAGCGGGGCCGAGACGGCGGAAAGCACTGCGCGCGAGTCGGTTCCGGGTGGGGCCTCGCCGCGCGCGACGGCCGCCTCGACGCACGGGGACCATTCGGTCAGCCGGGTGTCGTAGAAGGCGCGCAGGGCCGCGGCGGCGGTGTCGTCGCTGGTGGCGGCGGCGATGACGGCCCGGAAGAGGCGGCCCTGCCGGGCATCGGTGAGCGTCTGCCCGACCAGCTGCGCATTGGCGAGCAGGTCCCCGCGCAGGCTGCCGGTATCGCTGTGGGGGAGTGAGGTTTCGGCCATGTCGGCCAGCAGGTCGGCGACCAGTCCCGCCGGGGTGCGCCAGCGGCGGTACACGGTGGTCTTGCCGACTTCGGCGAGTGCGGCCACTTCGGCCAGATCGAGGGTGGCGAAGCCGCATTCGGCCAGCAGGTCGCCGGCGGCACGCAGCACGGACTCGCGGACGCGGGCCGTGCGCCCGCCCGGGCGGACCGAGCCGGGCGTCGGGTCGGCATGGTCCGGTGCGTGCGTCTCGCTGCCCTCTGTGTGGGTGTCTCGGGCGTCCCGGCTCATAACGGTCCTCCAGTTCCATTTGCGGCGAGATGAGTGTAGCGTCGGGTGAGTTAATGAAACTGCAGTTCCGTTAGGAGTGGTGATCATGGAATATCGTCGGCTCGGAGCCTCGGGTCTGCTGGTTCCGGCATTGAGCTTCGGCGCGGGCACCTTCGGCGGCCGCGGCGAACTCTTCTCCGCCTGGGGCGACACCGACGCCCGACAGGCCCGCCGCCTGGTGGACATCAGCCTGGACGCGGGCGTCACCCTCTTCGACACCGCCGACGTCTACTCCGACGGCGCCTCGGAAGAGGTGCTGGGCGAGGCGATCCGGGGCCGCCGCGATCAGCTGCTGCTCTCCACCAAGGCCTCGCTGCCCACCGGTCCCGGCCCGTTCGACGCAGGATCCGGTCGCGCCCGGTTGATCTCGGCGGTCGAGGGCTCGCTGCGGCGGCTCGGCACCGACCACCTCGACCTGTTCCAGCTGCACGCTTTCGACGCGGGCACACCGGTCGAGGAGGTGCTGGCGGCGCTCGACGAGCTGGTGCGCTCCGGCAAGATCCGCTATGTCGGCGCCTCCAATTTCGCGGGCTGGCAGCTCATGAAATCCCTTGCCGCCGCGGACCGGTACGGCTTCCCGCGCTATGTCGCGCACCAGGTCTACTACTCCCTGGTCGGCCGCGATTACGAATGGGAACTGATGCCGCTCGGCCTGGATCAGGGGGTGGGCGCGGTGGTCTGGAGCCCGCTCGGCTGGGGCCGTCTCACCGGCAGAATCCGCCGCGGACAACCGCTTCCGGCCGGCAGCCGCCTGCACACCACCGCCGAGGCGGGCCCGCCGGTGCGCGACGAACTGCTCTACGACGTCGTGGACGTCCTCGACGAGATCGCCGCCGAAACCGGCCGTACGGTCCCGCAGATCGCCTTGAACTGGCTGCTGCGCCGGCCGAGCGTGGCCACGGTCATCGTGGGCGCGCGCAATGAGGAACAGCTGCGCCAGAATCTCGGCGCGATCGGCTGGAGTCTCGATGCCGACCAGCTCGATCGGCTGGACAAGGCGAGCGCGGTGACCCCGCCCTATCCCTATTACCCGTACTACCGGCTGCCGGACTTCGCCCGGCTCAATCCGCCGGCGGTGTAAGGGCTCACGCGTTCGGGAAGAGTCCCTGCGCGAGCACCGGCCAGGAGGTCTTCAGGTCGTCCTGCCAGTAGCCCCAGATATGGGTGCCGCTGCTGCGGAACTCGAATGTCGCCGGAATGTTCAGGGATTCCAGGCGTTTCTGCAGAATCGCCGTGGACAGTTCGCAATTCGCCTCGATGAGGGAGCCCAGCGCCACGGTCTTGGGGGTGTCCGCGGGGGCTTCCATCCGGCCGCGCGCACCGGGCATGTCGAAGGCGCCCGGAATGCCGTTCCCGGTGGAGATGAAAAGGTTGGTGCCGCGTAGTTTCTCGGCATTGAGAGTGGGGTCGTTGGCCTCCCACAGCGGGCCGCCTTCGGGACCCCACATGTTCTCGACCTTGCCGCCGCCGTAGAGCTCGGTGACCATCTTGATGGCCTCCCGGGCCATCGGCGTGATGGTCTGGAAGAAACCGCTGTACACGGCCGCGCTGCGGAACAGTCCGGGATTGAAGATGACCGAATTCAGGACGGGCAGACCGGCCATCGAGATGCCGGCGATGGCATTGTTGCCACTGCTGGTCAACGCGGCCGTCATCAGCGGCGGCAATTCCTTGCCCAGATACGTGGACCATTTGTTGACCCCGAGCGCGCGGTCGGGCTGGAGCCAGTCGGTGTACCAGCTGAATCTTCCGCCGATGATCTGCACGACATTGATGTTCTTGTCGCTCAGGAAATCCAGTGCGTCGGTGCGCAATTGCCAGGTGGCGGCGTCCTCGCCGCCGCCGGCGCCATTGAGGAGGTAGAGGGTGGGACGCGGCTCGGAGGTGTCCGCCGGGCGCAGCACGTCGACCGGGAAGGTCTGGTTCATGGCGGCGGAGTAGACGGTGAAGGTGACGTGGCGGTCGTCGGTGACGCCCACGCTCTTGATGAAGGAGCCGTCGTCGGTCTTCATGTCCGGGACCGAGACGCCGGGTGCGGTGGGATCGTCGGCCACGGCGGGCACGGCGCCCGACAGGCCCAGTGCGGCGACGGTCGCGAGCACCGCCACCGTCAATCGTCCGGTGACTCGACTGATCCGACGGTTCAAGGCACCTGCCCTCCGTGTTCCCGGCAGCCGCCCCGGTGACGGCCCGCCCATCCGTATGAGCCTGGACAGGCGAGTTACAAATACCACAGTTTCACATTTGTGGAGGCCGGAATCGGCGGACCGACGTCGCGGGCGAGCGACCGGATCAGTACACGTCGCGCACGTAGCGCTTCTCGGCTACCAGCTGCTTCTTGAACGCGAGCGCGCCGTCCTCGCTCAGCTTGCCGTGAATGCGGGCGATCTTCAGCAGAGTGTCGTCCACATCCTTGGCCATGCGCGCGGCGTCACCGCACACATAGAAGTGACCGCCCTCGCGCAACCACGCCCACAATTCCGCGCCGTGCTCGACCATCCGGTGCTGTACATAGATCCGCTCGCGCTGATCCCGGGAGAACGCCAGATCCAGCCGGGTCAGGAATCCCGAACGGAACATGTCCTCGAGTTCGGCGCGGTAATAGAAATTGTCCTTGGCGTGCTGATCGCCGAAGAACAGCCAGTTGCGGCCCCGGCAGCCGAGGGCACGGCGCTCCTGGAGGAAACCGCGGAACGGCGCGATACCGGTACCCGGACCGACCATGATCATCGGTGCGTTCGGATCCAGCGGCGGCCGGAAATGCGGCGCCCGCTGCAGGAAGATAGGCACCTCCGCGTGGGCGCGATCGGCCAGGAACGTCGAGCTCACCCCGCCGCGCCGGGCCGCCGAACCGATGGCCGCCGGCTCGCCGTAGCGCACCACGCCGACCGTCAGCTGTACCTCGCGCGGACTCACCAGCGGACTCGACGAGATCGAATACTGGCGCGGCTGCAGCTTTTTCAGCGTGCCCAGCCACTCCACCAGATCGGCCCGCACCGGGAAATCGCGCAGCACGTCCACCGCCTGCCGATCCCACAGATACCCGTCCAGCTCATTGCGATTGTCCCGGCGCAACAGCTTGGCCAGCCGCGGGCTGGCATTGTGCTCGGCCACGAACGACAGCAGATCCGTGCTCACCCGTGTGATGTCGTAGTGCGTCCGCAGCGCCTCGGACAGCGCCATCTCGCCGTCCTCGACGTCGACGAGCCGCCGCCCCTCCAGCCCGGTCACCGCCAGCCACTCCGCCACCAGCGCTTCACAATTCGCGGGCCGCACCCCGAGCGAATCCCCGACCTCGTAGGTGGCCTCGGGATCACTCAGATCGAACCCGAACTGCCGCACCTCTTTCCCGGAGCCATCCCGTGAAAGCAATTCATTGCGAACCAGTTTCGCCAGCACAGGCGAATTCCGCGTGAAGGGCGCGGCGGCGGTCGTACGTGTCCGCCGCCCCGGTGCGAGGCCGGTGACCGTGCCGCGTCGGCCATCACCGCCCATGGGAGCGGAATTCGACCCGAAGCCGGGGGAACCCCACCCCGGCGGCACCTCGCCGGGCCGGGCGGCCGGGCCGTCCGAACCCTGAGCACCCGCTGCGGGCCCGCCGAATCCGGTGACGCCGCGCGGCCGGTCGACATTGCCGCCTCGGCCCGGTGCGGCACCGGCTCTGCCACCGGATCGGTCATCCGGTCCCGAACCATCCGGTCCGGCAACATTGTCGGCGAAGGCGGCGAGACCGTCGGCCACGGCGTCGAACCAGGCCGCGGACAGATCCTCGTGGTCGGGTTCGCTGTCGACGCGCGGCAACAGGCGGGTGGCTCCGCGCTTCTCGAACAGTTCGTCCAGCTTGCGGCCGTGGCCACAGAAGTCGTCGTACGAGGAGTCGCCCAGCGCGAAGACGGCGTACCGCATGCCGGTCAGCCGGATCGCGCTGTCGTTCAGGCGTTCCCAGAAGTCCGCGCCATTGTCGGGCGGGCCGCCGTCGCCGAAGGTGCTGCTGATGACCAGCACATCACCTGTCAGGTCGGACAATTCGGCGGAATCCATGTCCAGCAGGCGCGGCGTGAATCCCGAATCGGCCAGATAGGTCGCCAGAGCGGCGGCCAGTTCCTCCGCCGTCCCGGTCTGCGATGCCCACAGCACGGTCACCGTGCGCGTCGCCGCAGGCGTAGCCGAACCCGTGGTGTCCGATGGGCCGTGCGACGAGCCGCCGGCCACGGCCCTGTCGAGCGCCGGTGAGCAGTGCTGCGCCCCACGCGAATACATCCCGCCCAGCAGTCCGTCGATCCACACCCGGCTGCGCTCCGCGATCGGCGCGGTCTCGGGCAGCACCGGGACGCCACTGACCGGCAGGCTCTGCAGCGCCGCCAGGTATCCACCGAGATAGATGCGTTCGGTCTCGGTCAGCGTCGGTGCGACACCGGTCTCCAACCCGAGCATGAGCGCCAGGGGATGCGGTCCGTTCGCGCCGTCGGCGGCCACAGCAGCCGACCGGTCGGGTTCCCCGGGGCTCGCGATGAACGGTGCACCGGTCGGCCCGTCCTCGCTGCCGGTGTCATCGGGCGCGGTGGTGCTCAGGGCCGCCACCTTCCGCAGCCGGACCGCGCAGGCCTTGAACTCGGGTTGCAGGGAAATCGGGTCGACCGCGTCGTTGGTGACGGCATTGATGGTCAGGTATTCGCCCTGCTCGTCGTTCCAGTGGAACGGTGCGAAGCAGGTGCCGGGGAGTACGCGGTCGCTCACCTGGACGGGCAGCACGGCGCGGCCCCGGCGGGAGGTGATTTCGAGCTGGTCGCCCGCGCGCACCTCGAGGCGGTCGGCGTCCTCGGGGTGGATCTCCAGGAAGGGCTTGCCATTGAGCTTGGTCAGTTTCGCCACCTTCCCGGTTTTGGTCATGGTGTGCCACTGGTGTTGCAGGCGGCCGGTATTGAGCACGAAGGGGTGATCCTCGTCCGGCATCTCGTCGGGCAGCAGGTGCGGGCGCGCCCAGAACACGGCCTTGCGGCTGGGCGTGGCGAACGCCAGTCGCGGGGTGTGCCCGTGCTCGTCGGTGTGCAGGGTCTGACTGATCCCGTCGTTGAGATAGCGAATCGGGTTGCGGCGCTGGGCCGGATCGGCGCACGGCCACTGCGCGGGCCCGGCCCGCAGCCCGTCGTAGTCGATGCCGCGCAGGTCGTAGCCGGTGGCGGGGTTGGCGAATCGCCGGATCTCGTCGAAGATCTCGGCGCTGGAGGCGTACTCGAACCCGGGGAAGCCGAGCGCCGTCGCGACCTGCGCGATGAGCTGCCAGTCCGGGCGGGCGTCGCCGATCGGTTCCACCGACTGCTGCAGCAGGGTCAGGTTGCGTTCCGAGTTCACCTGCACTCCATCGGCCTCGGCCCACAGGGTGGCGGGCAGCAGCAGGTCGGCGTAGGCGTTGGTGGCGGTGTCGGTGAACACGTCCTGGGCGATCACCAGCTCGGCGGCCTCCAGCCCTGCGATGACGGTGCGTCGATTCGCCATGGAGGCAACGGGATTGCTGCACATGATCCAGCAGGCTTTGATCTTTCCGTCGGCCAGCCCACGGAACATCTCGATGGAACCGGGCCCGGCCTCGGCGCGAATGGTGCCCGGCGCCAGCCCCCATTCGGCCTCCGCGAAGGCCCGGTCGGCGTCGGCGAGCACGCTGCGCTGGCCCGGCAATCCCGGTCCCATGTAACCCATTTCGCGCCCGCCCATGGCATTGGGCTGCCCGGTGAGCGAGAACGGCCCGCTGCCGGTGCGGCAGATGGCGCCGGTGGCCAGGTGCAGGTTGATGATGGCGCTACTGGCCCAGGTGCCGTGCGTGGACTGGTTGATGCCCATGGTCCACAGCGACATCCACTCGCCCGCCGCGCCGATCCAGGCGGCCGCGGTGCGGATGTCGGCCTCGGGAATGCCGGTCTCCTCGGACACCATCGACGGGGTGTAGGCGGCCAGGAACTCGGGCATGCCCGCCCAGTTCTCGGTGTGCTCGGCGATGAATTCGGCGTCGATGTCGCCGTTCTCGACCAGCAGGTGCAGCAGCCCGTTCAGCAGTGCCAGGTCCGTGCCCGGCTTGATCTGCAGGAACAGGTCGGCACGCGCCGCGGTGTCGGTGCGCCGCGGATCCACCACGATCAGCTTGGCGCCCGCCTTGAGCCGGTCGGCCATGCGCAGGAACAGGATGGGGTGGCAGTCGGCCATGTTCGCGCCGATGACGAAGAACAGATCGGCGTGGTCGAGGTCGTCGTAGGACCCGGGCGGCCCGTCCGCGCCCAGCGACAACTTGTACCCGCCGGCCGCGCTGGCCATGCACAGCCGCGAATTGGCCTCCATGTGCACGGTGCGCAGGTGGCCCTTGGCGAGCTTGGTGGCCAGGTACTGGGCCTCGATCGACAGCTGGCCGGACACATAGAGGGCGATGGCGTCCGGTCCGTCTGTGTCGAGAATCACGCGAAGCCGCTGCGCGGCTTCGTGAATCGCCTCGTCGACGGGCATGGGCACCGGCGGCTGGCCGCGTTCGGGCCGGCGGTAGGCGGTCTCCATGCGGCCGGGCGCGGCCATCAGTTCGGCGTGCGTATTGCCCTTGGTGCACAGCCGCCCGGCATTGACCGGGTGGTCCTTGTCGCCCTTCACCCTGGAGATCACGGGTAGTCCGCGTTCCCCGGGCTTGGTTTCGACGGTGATTCCGCAGCCCACCCCGCAGTACGAGCACGCGGTCCGGGTGCTCATCGGGGGAGTGGGCTGTTCCGGCATGGTTCCGAGTTAAGCCACCCCGGGTTGCGGCGGATTTACCGAACGTTATCGCCAGATGACAATCCACCTCACAGCCGTTTTTCGTGACTGTGAGGTCCAGGTCGGCGCGCTGCCGTGAGCAACGCCACAGGTCGGCGCTCCGGACTCGATTCCGCTCAGCCCAGCTTGTACGCCCGGTGCAGGGCCACCGCCCCGCCCGAGAGATTGCGCCACTGCACCGAGGACCATCCCGCGTCGGCGATCCGCAGCGCCAGCTGCGGCTGATTCGGCCATTCCCGAATCGACTCGGCCAGATACACATAGGCGTCCGGATTGCTGGAGACCGCGCGCGCCAGCGGCGGCAGCGCCCGCATCAGGTACTCCATGTAGATGGTCCGGAAGGGTTCCCAGGTCGGCGTGGAGAACTCGGCCACCACGAGCCGCCCGCCCGGCTTGGTGACGCGCAGCATCTCGCGCAGCGCCAGATCCGGGTCGGCCACATTGCGCAGGCCGTAGGCGATGGTCACCGCGTCGAAGGAGTCGTCGGCGAAGGGCAGCGCCATGGCATCGGCGGCGACCATGGGCACATTGCGGTGCCGTCCGGCCGACAGCATGCCCTGGGAGAAGTCCGCGGCCAGCACCCACGCGCCCGATTTGGCCAGGTCCACGGTGGAGACACCGGTCCCCGCCGCCAGATCCAGCACCCGCTCGCCGGGCCGCAGGCCCAGTGCCTTGCGCGTCACCCAGCGCCAATACCTGTCCTGGCCAACGGAGATCACCGAATTGGTCAGGTCGTACCGCTTGGCGACACCGTCGAACATGGACGCGACGTCGCGCGGCTGCTTGTCCAGCTGGGCCCGAAACGATTCCCGCTGCCTGATTTTCACGGTGTCTATTTTGCCCTCCGCTTTGCTCCGGGCGGGTTCGCGGCCCTGGAGGTCTCGTTCTTCCCTCCTCCACTCCTCCGCTTCGCTCCCCCCGCTCCACGGCGGAGGTCTATTCCAGCCGCAGTCCAGAACGAGACGGGCCGCGAACCATGGGTGTGGATGGCCGGGACGGTCTACTGCCGCAGCCTAGTTCGCATGCTGGTTCGCAGCGCGCCCAGCCACCGGGTCGGGGGCGAGCCGAGGAACCACAGCGCGGGGATGGCGACGGCCCAGGCGACCACGATGACCGACAGCGCCGGGATGATCGCGACACGCGCATCGCGACCCGCCACGCGTACGAGATCGGGATCACTGCGCCGGTATTCGACATTGATGCGTTCGCCGACCGTCAGTCTGGTGGGGTACAGCACCCCGGTCTTCGGATTGTGCGTCTCGCCGTCGGGCGTCACGAAGATGACCGCGGACCGCAGCGTGCCTGCCGAGAGGACTTCGGCGCTGGTCACGCCCTTGTCGGAGTTGATCAGGTGGTCGTCGCGCCAGGCCGCCAGCACCAGCAGCACGGCCAGGAAGCTGACCGTGGCCGCGGCGATCAGGACCCCCATCCGAGCCCGCCGCAGCCGAACCGCCCGACGCTGTTCAGCCCGCTGTGTCTGATCGTCGCTCCGCTGCGCTCCGCTATCAGACTGGCTAGTTTCCGACACTTCAGCAGGCTATTCCATCGCTGGGCTACGGTCTTCGCCATGTCCCGAAAATTCAGCTTCACCGTGCAGTACAGCGTTCCGGTCGAAGAGCTTCACCGGGCACTGACGAATGACGAGATGTGGCAGGCCCGCTTCGCCGAGGCGACCACCGCCACGCTCGAGCTCACCCATCCGGACGGCCCCGGCACCATCCGGATCCACATGACCGAGAAGGCGCCCGAGGACCAGATTCCCGGGATCGTCAAGAAGGTCCTCAAGAGCGAGCTCATGCTCGAGCGCACCGACACCTGGGGAGCGCTCACCGACGGCGTCGCCAAGGGTGGCTTCAGCGGCCGCTCCGGCGGCATCACCACCGAGATGGCGGGCACGCTCGAATTGCGGCCCACCGCCGAAGGTTCCGAGATCGAGGCCACCGGCACGGTCGACGTGAAGGTCCCGCTGGTCGGCGGGGCCATCGAACCGCTGGTCGAGAACCTGCTCAAGAAGGTCATGAACAGCGAGCGCAAGTCCGTCGAATCCTGGTTCGCCGCGCAGTCCGCCTGATCGCGGTGAACCGTGGATGCGGGGGTGGTCCCGCATCCACGGGGCCTGTGCTTATTCCGGGCCGAACTGGGCCGTGGCCGGATCGAATTCGCGGGGTTCGACGAGGACCAGCCAGTTGCCGGAGTTGTCGCGGACGATGGCCTCCACGCCGTAGGGGCGTTCCGACGGTGGCTGCACGAACTCCACGTTCTTGGCGGTGAGTTCCTCGAAGGCCTTCTGGCAGTTGTCGGTTCGCAGGCCCAGCGCGCCGTGCGTGCCGTTGGCCATGGACCGCCGGATGGCCTCGGCCAGATTGTCGTCCAGCGGTGGACCCGGGACCATCAGCGTGACCTCCAGTTCCGGATGGTTCGGGTGCACCACGGTCACCCAGCGGAAGCCGTTGTCGCCCATGGTCACATCGCTGGCCTCCACGAAACCCAGCTTCTCGATGTACCACTGCTTCGCGGCGGTCTGATCGGTCACGTACACGGTCACGAGCGAGACATTGGTGATGATCGTCATACCTCGAGCCTATGGACGGCCGGCCCGCGCGGGCTTCTCCGAAATTGCGCGTTTCCGCGCCGGGCGGATTCGCGTCCGGACAGCCGGGTATCGCCCCGCAGCTACCGCAAATGGAGTCCGGCGGTGGTCGGCGTCGCGGCGCTCGGCGGCATCGCCTACCTGGCCGACTTCTCCATCGGCGCGAACATCGGCATCGCCAACGGCAACGCCCTGCTGGGCATCGGCATCTTCGCCATAGTGGCCATGCTCACAGGTTTCCGCCGGTCTACTACGCGGCGCGCTACAACATCGACCGGGACCTGATCACCCGCGGCAGCGGCTTCGGGTACTACGGGTCGGTGGTGACGAACATCGTGTTCGCCACCTTCACCTTCACCTTCTTCGCCCTCGAGGGCTCGATCATGGCGCAGGGCCTGAAACTCGGCCTGCGCGTGCCGCTGCCGATCGGCTACCTGGTGTCCGCGGTGATGATCTTTCCGCTGGTCATCCACGGCATGAACACCCTGGCCGAGCCGCAGGGGTGGACCACGCCGCTGTGGCTGATACCGAGATCCAGTACATCAGCTCGCCGGCGCTCTCGGCCGACAAGACCGGCATTCACGTCCTGCCGTCGAAACAGCTGCTACACCGGCGGTTTCCGATCCGAGAGACCGTGCATGAAGACGTAGCAACCCGGGATATGAGGTGCGCCCTCGGCCGCGAACTTCGCTTGATACTCCGAGGGCGACATCCCCACCAGCTCGGTGAATTTGCTGCTGAACGACCCGAGACTGCTGTAGCCGACGAGCATGCAGGCCTCGGTCACCGTCACGTTGGTGGCGCGCAACAGATCCTGGGCCCGCTCGATCCGGCGCTCGGCCAGATACACCGCGGGCGTCTTGCCGTACGTCGCCGCGAAGCACCGCAGGAAGTGATACTTCGACACCCCCGCGGCCGCCGCCAGACTGTCCAGATCCAATGGCTCCGCGTAGTGCCGGTCGGCCAGATCCCGTGCTCGCCGCAGATGCGGCAGCAGCTCCTCGGGAACCGGCCGGGCGCTCACGAGAACGGCCGGATCTTGTCGAAACGCAGGGAGGCCCGGCCCGCGCTCCGCCACAGCCGGGCGGTCAGGTCGACGTCCTCGTCGGTGACCAGATTGCCCATCACCCGGACCGCGGTGCGCTGCAACAGCTTCGACCGCATCATCGGCGGCCCGCCCAGCGGCACCGTGCGCGGGTGGGTGGCCAGCCCCGCCAGCCGCCGCGCCACCGAATACGTGCGGCCGTAGCGTTCCCGCAGCAGCTCCGGCCAGATATGGGTCAGATCGGGCTGGTCCAGGATCCCGGCGAGCATGTGCCCGCCCTCCAGGCCGTAGTCGATGCCCTCGCCATTGAGCGGGTTCACGCACCCGGCCGCATCGCCCACCAGCACCCAGTTGCGCCCGGCCAGATTCGACACCGCGCCGCCCATGGGCAGCAGCGCCGACGCCACCGCCCGCGCCTCGCCCTCGAATCCCCACTCCGCACGGCGTTCCGAAACATAGTGCTGCAGTAGCGGTTTCAAGGCGATATGCGAGGGACGCTTTTCGGTCGCCAGCGAGCCGACGCCGATATTCACCTCGCCATTGCCGAGCGGGAAAACCCAGCCGTATCCGGGAATCAATTCCCCGCTCGCATCCCGCAATTCGAGATGCGAGGTGATCCACTCGTCGTCGCTGCGCTCGGACTTGATGTAGGCGCGCGCCGCGGTCCCGTACGCGTACTGGCGATGCCAGGTGCGGCCCAGCAGCTTTCCGACGGGGGAGCGCACGCCGTCGGCCACGATGAGGATGTCGCACGACACCGCCCGCAGCCCGGCGTCGGTCTTGACGGTCACCCCGGTGACCCGGTCGCCCTCGCGGGCCACCTCCACCACCTTGGCCCCGTCCACCATCCGCACGCCCGACTTGATCGCGGTCTCGCGCAGCTTGTCGTCGAGTTCGGTTCGCGGAACGGCGCTTCCGTAGGCGGGGAACGACCCGTCCGGCCAGGGCAGCAGCGCCTCCCGCCCGAACCCGGCCATCCGCAGGCCGCGATTGACCGTGTGCGCCCGCACCCAGTCGCCCAGCCCGAGATGCTCGAGTTCGGCGGTGGCGCGCGGCGTCAGTCCGTCACCACAGGTCTTGTCACGCGGGAACACCGCGGAATCGGTCAGCAGCACATCCCGACCCGTCCGTGCGGCCCAGGCGGCCGCCGCGGACCCGGCAGGCCCCGCCCCGACGACCAGGACCTCGGCGTGCGCCGGCAGAACATCCGATGATTTCCCCTGCTCGGGCGCGTGTTCCGGTGAACCCATGCGATCAATACTTGCAGCACATCACCGGGCGCGCATATTTGCCCTGCGCTTCATAGCGGGCGTTTCGATTCGCGTGGCGAGTGTTTCGTGCGTCGCACTACGGTGGTGTCCATAGGGGGTGATCGGTCCACACGCTAGGTTCTTTGGCGTGGGGTCGGACGCGGCACTGGGAGATGAAATGAGCGCATCAGCTGTGAGCGAGGAGAGCACCGTGGTCGCGGGGGTGGATCTGGGCGATCCCGAGCTCGCGGCGACTGTGCGCAAGGGCCTGATCGAGGTCGAGGATCTGCTGATCACCGAGCTGTCCGATGGCGAGGAGTTCCTGCAGGAGGCGGCGCTGCACCTGGCCAAGGCCGGCGGCAAACGGTTCCGTCCCCTGTTCACCATCCTGACCGGTCAGCTGGGCCCCGACCCGACCAGCCCCGACCTGGTCACCGCCGGCACCGTGGTGGAGCTCGTACACCTGGCCACCCTGTACCACGACGACGTCATGGACGAGGCCTCCATGCGCCGCGGCGCGCCCAGCGTGAACTCGCGCTGGGGCAACAGCGTCGCCATCCTGGCCGGCGACTACCTGTTCGCCCACGCCTCGCGACTGGTCTCCACCCTCGGCCCGGACGCGGTCCGCATCATCGCCGAGACCTTCGCCGAGCTGGTCACCGGCCAGATGCGCGAGACCATCGGCGCCCGGCAGTCCCAGGACCCGGTCGAGCACTACCTGCGTGTGGTGTGGGAGAAGACCGGTTCGCTGATCGCCGCCGCCGGCCGCTTCGGCGGCACCTTCTCCGGCGCGGATCGTGACCATGTGGAACGGCTGGCCCGCCTCGGCGACGCCGTGGGCACCGCCTTCCAGATCGCCGACGACATCATCGACATCTCCTCGGTGTCCGAGCAGTCCGGCAAGACCCCCGGTACCGACCTGCGCGAGGGTGTCCACACCTTGCCCGTCCTCTACGCCCTGCGCGACGAGGGCGCCGAGGGTGACCGCCTGCGCAAGCTGCTGGCCCGCCCGCTCGAGACCGACACCGAGGTCGACGAGGCCCTGTACCTGCTGTCCCGCTCCCGCGGCCTGGTGCTGGCCAAGGAGAAGCTGCACGGCTACGCCGACATCGCCCACGCCGAACTCTCCGCCCTGCCCGCCGGCCCGGCCAACGAGGCCCTGGAACACCTGGTCCGCTACACCATCGAACGCGTCGGCTGAGGATCCCGGGAACCCCTCCGTGACATCCGTCGTTTATCTGGTGTACCTGCCCTGATGGGCACCACAACGTGGTTCGCGGCCTGTCTCGTTCTGGACTGACGGAGCGGGGAGCGAAGCGGAGGAGCGGAGGAGGAAAGAACGAGACCTCCAGGGCCGCGAACCCGCCCGGAGCGAAGCGGAGGGCAAAAATGCACAGTCACGGGTATGCGAACGGGTTGAAGACGTTCGGGCTGCTGGTCGGGATGTCGGCGCTGATCGTGTTCGCGGGAGCGATGTTCCGCAATCCCACGATCCTGATCCTGTCGATCGTGCTGGCCGTGGGCATGAACGCCTACGCCTACTTCAACAGCGACAAGCTGGCGTTGAAGGCCATGCACGCGCAGCCGGTGACGGAGCTGGAAGCCCCGGCCATGTACCGCATCGTGCGCGAGTTGGCCACGGCCGCACGGCAACCCATGCCGCGCCTCTACATCAGCCCCACCAATGCGCCGAATGCCTTTGCCACCGGCCGCAATCCGCGCAATGCCGCGGTCTGCTGCACCACCGGCATCCTGCAGATCCTCGACGAGCGGGAACTGCGTGCGGTGCTGGGCCACGAACTCTCGCACGTCTACAACCGCGACATCCTGATCTCGTCGGTGGCCGGCGCGCTCGCCTCGGTCATCTCCGGCCTGGCGAACCTGGCCTTCTTCGCCGGCGCCTTCGGCGGCAGCCGGGACGGCGAGGGCCCGAACATCTTTGGCATCCTGCTGGTTTCGCTGCTGGGCCCGATCGCGGCCTCGCTCATCAAACTGGCCGTCTCGCGCTCCCGGGAGTACCAGGCCGACCAGGACGGCGCCGAACTCACCGGCGACCCCATGGCCCTCGCGTCGGCTCTGCGCAAGCTGGAACGCGGCACCCAGGTCGCCCCGCTGCCGCCCGAGCCTCAGTTGACCGCGCAGTCGCACCTGATGATCGCCAACCCGTTCCGCAACGGCGATCGGATGGCCCGCTGGTTCTCCACCCACCCCCCGATGGCGGACCGTATCGCCCGCCTCGAGGAGATGGCTGGTGGAAACCGCAGTTACTAGCGGTAGTTCACGAACTGCAGGGCGATATCGAAGTCGCCGCCCTTCAGCAGCGAGATGACCGCCTGCAGATCGTCGCGGCTCTTGCTGCTGACCCGCAGCTCCTCGCCCTGGATCTGCGCCTTGACGCCCTTCGGACCTTCGTCACGGATCTTCTTGGCGATCTTCTTCGCATTCTCCGTGGTGATGCCCTGCACCAGGGTTCCTGTGATCTTGTACACCTTGCCGGAGGCCTGCGGATCACCCGCGTCGAACGCCTTGAGCGAGATGTCGCGGCGAATCAGCTTCTCCTTGAACACATCCAGAGCGGCCTTGACACGATCCTCCGACTCGGCGCTGAGGATGATCTTCTCCTCGCCCGACCATTCGATGCTCGCCCCGGTGCCCCGGAAGTCGTAGCGCTGGCTCAGCTCCTTGGCGGCCTGGTTCAGGGCGTTGTCCACCTCCTGGCGATCGATCTTGCTGACGACATCGAACGACGAATCCGCCACACTCTTCTCCTGTCCGAGACTCGGATATTCGGGATGTTCCACGCCGACGCTAGCCCCTCCGGCATGCCTGTATCCAGCCGGTTTGCATTCCGGGCGTGTGTTCGTTGTATTCTGCTGGAGCGCTGCAAGGCGTACCCCGGCGGATTGCCCGAGCGGCCAAAGGGAGCTGACTGTAAATCAGCCGCGTAATGCTTCGGAGGTTCAAATCCTTCATCCGCCACCAGAGAGCCCCGTGGACCCAGTGTCCACGGGGCTCTGTGTTTTTTGGCCTCCGCTTCGCTCCGGCTGTTCGCGGCCCTGCAAGCTCGATTCTTCCCTCCTCCGCTCCTCCGCTCCTCCGCTTCGCTCCCCCGCTCCAAGGCGGAGGTCTATTCCAGCCGCAGTCCAGAATCGAGCCGGGCCGCGAACCTTGGGTGACTGTCAAAACTTGCGCTGACCAGCCAGTTTGGATAGTCGGCGGGGTTGTGTGTAATCTCGTTCAAGTCGTCAGCGCCCCGGCCGAGACCGGAGCAAGACAGACACGCCCCCTTAGCTCAGTCGGCAGAGCGTTTCCATGGTAAGGAAAAGGTCAACGGTTCGATTCCGTTAGGGGGCTCGCCGGATTGCCGGTGGTGACCGACTCGGCGTCTCGTTGCAGGACCCGGGACCTTCCCGCCGTCAGTACCGACAACAGATGGCGGTGTAGCTCAGTCGGTAGAGCAAACGACTCATAATCGTTGTGTCGCCGGTTCAAGTCCGGCCATCGCTACATACTGATATCCCAATCAGGCTGACCGGAAAGAAGGCAATCGTGGCCGCGAAGTCCACTGATATCCGGCCAAAGATCACCTTGGCCTGCGAGCAGTGCAAGCACCGCAACTACATCACCAAGAAGAACCGGCGCAATGACCCGGACCGCCTCGAGCTGAAGAAATTCTGCCCGAACTGCGGTACCCACCGGGCGCACCGCGAGTCTCGCTAACTTAAACCCGCGCGATCTACCGCGTGGATGACAGTGCCGGATCGGCAGGTCACTTCGTCTCTTAGAAAGAGACAGTGGCGCCGGTCCGGCATTTGGCGTATATAGCGGTGGTTCAGCGCTCTCGCCCGATCCCGTTCCGGGGATCAGATAGGGAACTTCCTGCCGTGACGATCAACATCGACATTGACACCGAGGCCGACATGGTCGATTCCAGCGAGGTTTTCGACCCCGCCGCACACGCCGCCGCCATGGTCGGCCACCACTACCGCGTCGACGACTACTACGAGGTCGGCCGCGAGAAGGTGCGCGAGTACGCCCGCGCGGTGCAGGACTACCACCCGGTCCACTGGGACGAGGACATCGCCCAGAGCTACGGTCACGACGGGTTGGTCGCCCCCCTCACCTTCATCTCCCTGGTCGGAATCCTGGCCCAGCGCAGGCTCTTCGAGCAGATCGTCACCGGCTACGACCTGAGCCAGATCATGCAGACCGATCAGATCCTGGAGTTCCACCGGCCCATCCGGGCCGGCGACCAGCTGTCCTGCATCGTCTACCTGCACTCCTTCCGGCAGGCCTTCGGCGGCGACATCATCGTCACCCGCAACGACGTGGTCGCGCAGAACGACGAGTTGGTCCTCACCACCTACACCACCCTCATCGGCCGCAGTGGCGGTGACATCGATCCCAACATGGGTGAGGCCGTGCGCAACGTGCTCATGCACGGCGTCGGCCCGGACGAGCGTCCGGAGCACCACCCGCGCAGCGCCGACGTGCCGCCGCACCCGGCGCCGGTCGAGATCGCGACCACCGGCACGATCGTCGCGAGCAAGCACGTCCGCCGCTTCGAGGATGTGACCGTCGGCGCCGAACTGCCCTCGCGCGTGGTTCGTCTCACCCGCGGTGATCTGGTGAACTACGCCGGCGTTTCCGGCGACGCCAACCCGATCCACTGGAGCGACGATGTCGTGAAGCTGGTCGGCCTGGAAAACGTTGTGGCACACGGCATGCTGACCATGGGCCTGGGTGGCGGCTTCGTCACCTCCTGGCTCGGCGACCCGGGCGCGGTCAAGGAGTACAACGTCCGCTTCACCAGCCCCGTCTACGTCCCGATCGACCGTCCCGCGGAGATCGAGTACACCGGCAAGGTCAAGTCCGTGGACCCGGAGACCCGCACCGCCGTCGTCGCCATCGTGGCGAAGTCCGAGGGGCGCAAGATCTTCGGCCGCGCCACCGCAACGGTGCAGCTCTACTGACCGTCGACCCCGGGTACGCTGCGACACCCCGATTGGCGATCGCCACGCGGGGTAACGTACACTCGGGAATCTGGGGTCACCAGCCGATGCGCGCTGCTCCGAGGAGCGGCGCGCGTGTTGTGTGAAAACCCGTGTACAACTGAATAGAACAGTGGCTGGACTTGTTACCCCGTTCAGCCGAAGGGGCGTAGCTCAACTGGCAGAGCAGCGGTCTCCAAAACCGCAGGTTGCAGGTTCAAGTCCTGTCGCCCCTGCCCTGGATGCCGACGTAGAGAGGATCGACGTGAGCGACGAGCGGGACACTCGCCACGAAGATGGCGATGACACCGCCGCGGTGGCTCGGCCGAGCGGCAAGCGGTCCGCCCGGCGCACGCGCGCCGCGTCGTCCAGCGCCGTCGCGACGATCGACCGACCGTCGGACTCGGCCAAGGCAACCACCAAGCAGTCCGGCAAGGACAAGAAGGCCGGGCGAGGCGGTACGGGCAATCCGTTCAAGCGCCTGGTGAAGTTCCTCAAGGAAGTCATCGCGGAACTTCGCAAGGTCATCTGGCCCAACCGCAAGCAGATGGTCACCTATACGAGCGTTGTCCTGGTGTTCGTGATTTTCATCGTCGCGTACATCAGCGGGTTGGATCTGGCGTTCATCAAGGGTGTCAACTGGCTCTTCGGCTAGGCGGCACGATGACCGCGTCTGACCGTCGCGGCCGGTGACCGGCCCCCGGGCAGAGGCGGGGAGCGGGACCATCCGCCGGGCGTTTTGTCCCGGCGCGCAGAGGATTACGTGACGACTAAGGAAGCGAGTGCCCCAGTGAGCACCCCGGAGAACGGCACAACCGAGGAATTCCCGGTGGATGACGCGGTGATCGAAGAGACCACCGTGGACGTCGAGGACGACGCTGAGGGCTTCGCCGACGAGGCTGAGACTTTCGCCGCCGACGCGGAGGCCGGCGAGTTCGCCGCCGACGCCGAGGAGGACGAGCCCGCGCGCCCCGCCGCCGAACTCTCCGACGAGCCGGTCGACCCGGTCGCCGAGATGACCGCCGCGCTCCGGCGCGCGCCCGGTGACTGGTACGTCGTCCACTCCTACGCCGGCTACGAGAACAAGGTGAAGACCAATCTCGAGACCCGCGTGCAGAACCTCGGTCTCGAGGACTACATCTTCCAGGTCGAGGTGCCGACCGAAGAGGTCACCGAGATCAAGAACGGCCAGAAGAAGAACGTCAACCGCAAGGTGCTGCCGGGCTACATCCTGGTCCGCATGGAGCTGAACGACGAGTCCTGGGGCGCGGTGCGCAACACCCCCGGTGTCACCGGTTTCGTCGGCGCCACCTCGCGGCCCTCGCCGCTCACCATTCCCGAAGTGGTGAAGTTCCTGGTCCCGGCCGCGCAGCAGAAGAAGGCCGCCCCGGCTGCCGCTGCCGCCGCCACCGCGGCCCCCGGCGAGACCCCGATCGTGAAGCCGGTCATCGAGGTCGACTTCGAGGTCGGCGAGTCGGTGACCGTCATGGACGGCCCCTTCGCCACCCTCCCGGCCAGCATCTCCGAGGTCAATGCCGAGCAGCAGAAGCTCAAGGTGCTGGTCTCGATCTTCGGCCGCGAGACTCCGGTCGAGCTGGCCTTCACGCAGGTCGCCAAGATTTAAGTGCGTCAGGGCGGTGGCCCGGTCCGCTTCCGGGCCGGTGTCACCGCCTTTTTCGCGTTCGCATAGACTTGACGGGTTGTGCCGCGGGCGTCCGCGCCCGGGCGCACGGTCCGGAGAAGGCTTACGGGAATCCGTAAGGAACCTAACCCAAGGAAGAAAGATGCCCCCGAAGAAGAAGAAGGTCGCTGGGCTCATCAAGCTCCAGATCCAGGCCGGCCAGGCCAACCCGGCTCCGCCGGTCGGTCCGGCGCTGGGTCAGCACGGCGTCAACATCATGGAGTTCTGCAAGGCGTACAACGCGGCGACCGAGTCGCAGCGTGGCAACGTCATCCCGGTCGAGATCACGGTCTACGAAGACCGCTCGTTCGACTTCAAGCTGAAGACGCCGCCCGCCGCGCGTCTGCTGCTGAAGGCCGCCGGGATCCAGAAGGGCTCCGCCGAGCCGCACCGCAACAAGGTCGCGCAGATCACCATGGACCAGGTCCGTGAGATCGCCAAGACCAAGCAGGAAGACCTGAACGCCAACGACATCGACGCCGCGGCGAAGATCATCGCTGGTACCGCCCGCTCGATGGGTATCACCATCGCGGAGTAGAGCTCTCCGCGGCGAGCGTGTCAGGCCCGGAGGCGGAAGCCTGCGCAACCGCGTAGGGCCCGCGATCGCCGTAATTGGATTCAGAGCTCTTGTGGAAGGGACCGCCTGTCCCGCACCACTTCTGACTTAGACAAGGACAGAGAATCATGGCAAAACGAAGCAAGGCTTATCTCGAGGCGGCCGCCAAGGTCGACCGCGCCGCGCTCTACGCTCCGCTGGCCGCCGCGCGCCTGGCGAAGGAGACCGCGACCACCAAGACCGACGCGACCGTCGAGGTCGCCGTCCGTCTGGGCGTCGACCCCCGCAAGGCCGACCAGATGGTCCGCGGCACCGTCAACCTGCCGCACGGCACCGGTAAGACCGCCCGCGTCATCGTGTTCGCGGTCGGCGACAAGGCCGCCGAGGCCGAGGCCGCCGGTGCGGACGCCGTCGGCGCCGAGGACCTGATCGAGCGCATCCAGGGCGGCTGGCTGGACTTCGACGCGGCGATCGCCACCCCGGACCAGATGGCCAAGGTCGGTCGTATCGCTCGCGTGCTGGGCCCGCGTGGCCTGATGCCGAACCCGAAGACCGGCACCGTCACCCCCGATGTGACCAAGGCCGTCAACGACATCAAGGGCGGCAAGATCAACTTCCGCGTCGACAAGCAGGCCAACCTGCACTTCGTGATCGGCAAGGCTTCCTTCGACGAGAAGAAGCTGGCCGAGAACTACGGCGCCGCGCTCGACGAGATCCTGCGTGTCAAGCCCTCCACCGCGAAGGGCCGCTACGTCAAGAAGGTGACGTTCTCGACCAACACCGGACCGGGCATCCCGGTGGATCCGAACCGCACCCGTAACTTCGCCGAGGAAGACTGATTCCTCGACGCGGTAACGCGTAGCAACGCATGAAGCCCGAAGGGCCGGTACGAATCTCGTACCGGCCCTTCGCTTTTGCGAAGAAGAACAACAGCGGACGGGCGGGGCGCCACCCACGTTTTGGCGTATCGATGCTGGTCCGCTATATTGGACGACGGTCACCGGCCCGTTCGGTGATCACCCCCAAATCGTTCTACCGAAGACCGTTGGTTGCTGCCGTCAGGTGGCTGAAGGTCCGGCGATATTGCCGGCGGCCCACGCAGGGAGAGCCGAGGTCGGGAAACCCGCGAGAAATCGCGACTGTTTCTTGTGCGCCCCGGGACCACCTTGCGTCCGGGGCGTTTGCTTTGTCGCCGGCCCCTGTGGCGGAACTCGGTAGTTCATACGAGATCCGACCATCCAGAGAGGAGGCGAAGTATGGCAAAGGCTGAGAAGGTCACCGCGGTTGCGGAGATCACCGAGCAGTTCAAGTCGTCCACCGCGACTGTCGTCACGGAATACCGTGGCCTGTCCGTCGGCAAGATCACTGAGCTGCGTCGTGCCCTCGGCGCGAACGCTACCTACTCCGTCGCCAAGAACACCCTGGTCAAGCGCGCTGCCGCCGAGGCGGGCGTGGAAGGCCTGGATGACTTGTTCGTCGGTCCGACCGCCATCACCTTCATTACGGGTGAGCCGGTCGACGCCGCGAAGGCGCTGAAGGCGTTCGCCAAGGACAACAAGGCGCTCATCATCAAGGGCGGCTACATGGACGGCGCCGCGCTGTCCGTGTCCGAGGTCGAGCGCATTGCCGACCTGGAGTCGCGCGAGGTGCTGCTGGCCAAGCTGGCCGGCGCGATGAAGGGCAACCTGTCGAAGGCTGCCGGGCTGTTCGCCGCCCCGGCCTCGCAGATCGCCCGCCTGGCCGCGGCCCTGGAGGAGAAGAAGCGCGCCGAGGGTGGCGCCGCCGAAGCTCCGGCCGCAGACGCCGAATAAGTCACTACCCCAAACCTCTTCGTCGCCGTTCGCGCGGTGACGGAACTACCGAAAGGAAATATCAATGGCCAACGTTGATGAGCTGCTCGAGACCTTCGCCGGCATGACCCTGCTGGAGCTGTCCGAGTTCGTGAAGGCGTTCGAGGACAAGTTCGAGGTCACCGCTGCCGCTCCGGTCGCCGTCGCCGTCGCCGGTGGCGCCGCTGCTCCGGCCGAGGCCGCCGAGGAGCAGGACGAGTTCGACGTCATCCTCGAGGGTGCCGGCGACAAGAAGATCCAGGTCATCAAGGTCGTGCGCGAGATCGTCTCCGGCCTGGGCCTGAAGGAAGCCAAGGACCTGGTCGAGGGTGCCCCGAAGCCGATCCTGGAGAAGGTCGCCAAGGACGCCGCCGAGGCCGCCAAGGCGAAGCTGGAAGAGGCCGGCGCCAAGGTTTCCGTCAAGTAAGACGGACCTGTGGCGGGGCACAGCCCCGTGACGCGTTGATTGTGAAAAGGGTGGTTCCCATTGTGGGACCGCCCTTTTCGCGTATTGTGCCGTCGTGATCGGCGCGTAATGGACAATTCGATGCGAATGTTCCTACCGACCAGTCAGGTCCCGGTGTCCGAGACGGTGTATATGCGATACAGTGACCGGACCTACTGTGATGCGCCACACCGCGCGAATTTTGTGGCCCGTAGTCACACGTAGTGCGCTCGTCGGAGAAAGTGGAGGTTGGCGTGGGCGTCGAGGTCAGAACCGAAGGCATCACGAAGTCGTTCGGTTCGCAGCGTATTTGGCAGGACGTCACGCTGACGCTGCCGCCGGGGGAAGTCAGCGCATTGCTCGGCCCGTCGGGTACCGGTAAGTCGGTCTTTCTGAAGTCGTTGATCGGTCTGCTGCGCCCGGAGAAGGGCTCGATCTACATCGACGGCACCGACATCACGACCTGTTCGAACAAGGAGCTCTACGAGATCCGCAAGCTGTTCGGCGTCCTGTTCCAGGACGGCGCGCTGTTCGGGTCGATGAACCTGTTCGACAACACGGCCTTCCCGTTGCGTGAGCACACCAAGAAGAGCGAATCCGAGATCAAGAAGATCGTCATGGAGAAGCTCGAGCTGACCGGTCTGCTCGGCGCCGAGGGCAAGCTGCCCGGTGAGATCTCCGGTGGTATGCGCAAGCGTGCCGGCCTGGCTCGCGCGCTGGTGCTGGACCCGCAGATCATCCTCGTCGACGAGCCGGACTCGGGTCTGGATCCGGTTCGTACCACCTATCTGTCGCAGTTGTTGATCGACATCAACGCGCAGATCGACGCGACGATCCTGATCGTCACGCACAACATCAACCTGGCTCGTACGGTGCCGGACAACATCGGCATGCTGTTCCGCCGCAACCTGGTCATGTTCGGCCCCCGTGAGGTGCTGCTCACCTCGGAGGAGCCGGTGGTCAAGCAGTTCCTCAACGGCCGCATGCAGGGCCCGATCGGTATGTCCGAGGAGAAGGACGAAGCCCAGATGGCCCGCGAGCAGGCCATGTTCGACTCGGGTCACCACGCCGGTGGCGCGGAGGAGATCGAGGGCATCATCCCGCAGATGCGGGCGCAGCCGGGCATGCCCGTGCGTGGCGCGGTGGGCCGTCGCCGTGAGCGGGTCCGCCAGATCATGCACACCCTGCCGCCGGCCGCTCAGGAAGCCATTCGCGAGTCGATGTCGCAGAACGGCGATGAGACCGACACGCAGGTGATGCCCGCGTACCAGGGTGGCTACGACGCCACGGTTCGACAGAACCTGACTAACGGGTAACATACGCGGCGTGAACCCCACCCTGACGCGACTGCGCACCCCGGTCGAGTCGGGACTTGCCCAGGCCGGCAACATCTTCGCACTGTTTCTGGACGTGCTCCGGAAGACGTTCCGCCGGCCCTTCCAGTGGCGGGAGTTCATCGAACAGTCGTGGTTCATCGCGAGTGTCTCGATCCTCCCTGCCGCTCTGGTGGCAATCCCGTTCGGCGCCGTGGTGGCCCTGCAGACCGGCTCGCTCATCAAGCAGCTGGGGGCGGAGAACTTCACCGGCGCGACCAGTGTTCTGGCCACCGTGCAGCAAGCTGCACCGGTCGTCACCGCGCTGATCATCGCCGGCGCCGCCGGCTCGGCCGTGGCCGCCGATCTCGGCTCGCGCACCATTCGCGAGGAGATCGACGCCATGGAGGTGCTCGGCATCGATCCCATTCAGCGCCTCGTGGTTCCGCGCGTGCTGGGCATGATGCTGGTGGCCTTCCTGCTCAACGGCCTGGTCTCGGTCGTCGGTATCTGCGGCGGCTACTTCTTCAACGTCGGGCTGCAGGGCGGCACCCCGGGCGCGTACCTCGCGTCCTTCTCCGCCCTCGCGCAGATCCCCGACCTGGTCATCGGCGAGATCAAGGCCCTGATCTTCGGTGTCGTGGCGGGCGTGATCGCCGCCTACAAGGGCCTGCATCCGAAGGGGGGACCGAAAGGAGTGGGTGACGCGGTGAACCAATCCGTGGTGATCACGTTCCTCGTTCTGTTCTTCCTGAATCTGATCCTCACCCTGATCTACCTTCAGGTCGTCCCCGCAAAGGGCGCGTGATCCATGGTTGTTTCGCAGCGCTCCACCGTTTTCTCCCGGTCGGTGCGCCGGGTCAGACCCGCGCTCATGGCGCCGGTCGACCTGGTCGACAAGGCCGGCGACCAGATGTCGTTCTACTCGCGGGCGATCGGTGCGATCCCGAAGACGGTCGTGCACTTCCGCAAGGAGGTCATGCGGCTGCTGGCCGAGGTGACCTTCGGATCGGGTGCCCTCGCGGTCATCGGCGGCACCATCGGCGTCATCGTGTTCATGTCGGCCTCGGTCGGTGTGGTCGTCGGCCTGCAGGGCTTCAAGGCCCTCGACGCCCTGGGCTCCGGTGTCCTCACCGGCTTCCTGACCGGGTACATCAATACCCGCGAGCTCGCGCCACTGGTTGCGGCACTGGCACTTTCGGCGACGGTCGGCTGTGGTTTCACCGCGCAGCTGGGCGCCATGCGGATCTCCGAGGAGATCGACGCGCTCGAGGTGATGGCGGTGCCGTCGGTGCCCTTCCTGGTGACCACGCGCGCCATCGCCGGCTTCCTCGCCGTGATTCCGCTGTACGTGGTCGGCTTGCTGGGCACCTACCTGGCCTCGCGGATGATCAGCATCTACTTCAACGGGCAGTCCAGTGGTTCCTATGACCACTACTTCAGTCTGTTCCTGCCACCGGAGGACGTGCTCTATTCCTTCGTGAAGGTGCTCGTTTTCGCGTTCGTGATCATCCTGGTGCACTGCTACTACGGCTACAACGCCAGCGGTGGTCCCGCGGGCGTGGGTGTGGCCGTGGGCCGAGCGGTGCGCGCCGCCATCGTGCTGATCAACGTGCTCGATTTCTTCCTGTCCCTGGCGATCTGGGGCACGACCACGACGGTGCGGGTGGCGGGATGAGCGGTCAGCGGCCGGAGGCGGCAGCTTGCGTAACCACGCAGGCCGCCCGCTCATCCCGGATGGAGACAGCATGAGCAACCCGCAGCGTGTGCAGTTCTGGCGTTCCACCGAGAAACTGCGCAGCCGTACCCTCGGCGTGCTCTTCTTCGTGCTGGTGGCGCTGTTCCTGTGGACCACCATCGCCATCTACAACAAGCAGTTCGTGGACACCGTCCGGGTCAACCTGGTCACCGACACCGTCGGAAACGCGCTGACCCGCAATGCGGATGTGAAGGTCCGCGGCGTCACCGTCGGCGAACTGCGGTCGAGTTCCTACGACGGCAAGAACGTCACGCTGGATCTGGCCATCGACCCGGGCAAGGCCGGGAAGATTCCGTCCAACGTGACCGCCCGCCTGCTGCCCAAGACGCTGTTCGGTGAGCGCTACATCGATCTGGTGTGGCCCGAGAGCCCGCAGGGCCATCTCACCGAGGGCGTGACCCTGCACCAGGACACCAGCGGCAATGCCGTCGAGGTGAGCCAGCTGCTGGACCACATCCTGCCGCTGCTGCAGGCGATTCCGCCGCAGTACCTGTCCTCCACGCTGGGCGCGCTGTCCAATGCGCTGCAGGGGCAGGGCGAGGAGCTGGGCAGGACCATCGACCGGCTCGACGACATCGTCACCCAGGTCAACGGTGAAATGCCGACGCTGCAACAGGATCTGAAGAGCCTGGCCGACGTGGCGACCACCTACGCCGATGCCGCGCCGGAGCTGGTGTCCGCGCTGGACAACCTGCGCACCACCAATGCCACCATCGTGCAGAAGCGTTCGCAGGTCGACACCCTGCTGGCGACGCTGACCCCGAGCGCCTCGACCACCGCCGACTTCCTGGTGGCCAACCGCGACAACATCATCGACGTGGCGGCGGACTCGCGGCCCGCGCTGGAGGCGCTGGCCAAGTACTCGCCCAGCTACAGCTGCGCGCTGGCCGGTTTCGCGGAGCTGAAGCCGCGCATCGACCAGATCTTCGGCAAGGGCACCAACCTGCCGGGCTCGCGCGTGACCGTGCAGATCGTGAATCCGCGCGGCCGCTACGTGCCCAACCAGGACGAGCCGCGCTGGTTCGACCCGCGTGGGCCGCTGTGCGTTCCTATGTACCCGCCGGGCACCGACCCGGGCCAGTACACCAACGGTTCCGCCAATGACGGTTCCTACCAGCCGCCGACCCGTAATCCGGGTGACCAGAACATCGGCCGCATGCCGGAGCCGCAGTACAAGGTGTACGGCCCGCAGGCGCCGACCACCGCCTACTCGCCGCAGGAGGCCCAGGCCCTGGGCGCGATCTACGGTGCGGCACACGGAGTTTCGCCCGAAGAGGTGCCCACCTGGGTGACCAAGATCGCCGCCCCGGCCTTCCGCGGCAGTGAGGTGAGCGTCAAGTGAAGGATCTGTTGCGCGGTCTCGGGCCGACGCTGACCAAACTGATCGCCTTCATTCTCGTCACGGTCTTCCTGACGGGCGTGCTGGCGCTGACCATCGCCAACTACGGTGGCGGCGGTACCAAGTTCAATGCCCGGTTCACCGATGTGACCTCCCTGAACAAGGGTGACGAGGTGCGCGTGGCCGGTGTCCGGGTGGGCAAGGTGACCAATGTGTCCATCGTCGACAAGCGCCTGGCCAATGTGGAATTCGAACTGACCGACCGGGATTGGCTGCCCGCCTCCACCACCGCGACCATCAAGTACCGGAACCTGGTGGGCCAGCGCTACATCGCGCTGGAGCAGGGGACCGGGCAGCAGGGCCGCAAGATGAACAAGGGCTCGACCATCCCGCTGGAGCGCACCAAGCCGGCGGTCAATCTGACCGAGCTGTTCAACGGCTTCCGGCCGCTGTTCCAGACGCTCACCCCCGAGGACGTCAACAAGCTGTCGTCCGAGATCATCCAGGTCTTCCAGGGCGAATCCGGCACCATCGCGGACCTGGTGGCCAACACCGCCTCGCTCACCAACAAGGTGGCCGACAAGGACGCGGTGATCGGTGAGCTGATCAAGAACCTGAATGCCGTGCTGGACAGCATCAATTCGCGCGGCGACCAGCTCGACCAGCTGATCGTCAACACCGAGGCGCTGGTCACCGGGCTGAACGCCGATCGCGGCACCATCGGCTCGGCGGTCACCTCGCTCGGCAACCTGGCCTCGGCCACCGCCGACCTGCTGGTCCCGGTGCGGCCGAACCTGCAGGGCGCCATCGCCGGTCTGAACCAGCTCACCGGCACCCTCAACGACCGCAAGGACGAGGTCGACGAGGGTCTGACCAACCTGCCCATCAAGATGGAGAAGCTCGGTCGCGCGGCGTCCTACGGCTCCTGGTTCCAGTTCTATCTGTGCGGCATCGACATCGTCGCCGGACCGGGTACCAAGGACGCGCCGCAGCTGAACTTCCCTCCCGCACTGCAGAACATGCCGACTGTGAACCAGCCGATCTACACGAATCCGGCCCCGCGCTGCCATGGGAAGGGAGGCCGCTGATGGACGACCGCGCTGTATTGGGCAAGCGCAGTCCGGCGTTCATGGGTGGGCTGGGCCTGATCCTGGTGCTGCTGGTGACCCTGTCCGCGTTCAACCTGGACAAGCTGCCGATCATCGGAGCCGGCATCAAGTACACCGCCGAGTTCTCCGAGGCCGCGGGCCTGAAGAAGGGCAACGAGGTGCGCGTCGCCGGCGTCAAGGTCGGCGCGGTGTCCGATGTCCGCCTCGACGGCGACAAGGTGCTGGTGGACTTCCGCACCCAGGACGCCTGGATCGGTGACGAGACCACCGCCTCGATCCAGATCAAGACCCTGCTCGGGCAGAAGTACCTGGCGCTGGATCCCAAGGGCACCAAGGTCCTGAACCCCTCGGATCGGATCCCGCTCTCGCGCACCGTGTCTCCCTACGACGTGGTGGACGCGTTCAGCGACGCCGCCAAGAACATCGAGCAGACCGACACCGCGCAGCTGGCGAAGAGCTTCACCGTGCTGTCGGACGCCTTCTCGGCCACCCCGCCGGAACTGCGCAGCTCCATCGACGGCGTCGCCCGGCTCTCGGAAACGCTGGCCAAGCGTGACGATCAGCTCAAGAAGCTGTTCGCGGCCACCAAGACCACCACCAAGGTGCTGGCCGACCGCAACCAGGAGTTCGAGCGGCTCATCTCCAACGGCGGCGAGCTGCTGGCCGAGCTGAACGTGCGGCAGCAGGCCATCCACCAGCTGCTCACCGGCGCGAAAACCGTTGCGGCGGAACTGACCGCGCTGGTCAAGGACAACGAGGAACAGATCGGCCCGGCGCTGACCAACCTCAACAAGACCATCGACCTGCTCAACGACCACCAGGCCGACCTGTCCAAGACCCTCACGCTGGCCGCGCCCTTCTACGGGCTCTACTCCAACGTGCTGGGCAACGGCCGCTGGTTCGACGCGGTCATCACGAACCTGATTCCGCCCGCGCTGCCGGACATCCCGGGTGACCGCCAGCCGATCCGAAAGATGGGAGGTTAACTCGTGGCGAGCAATCCGCTGACCGCATTGCGTGGCACCAGCACCAAGAGCAAGATCATCGCCGGAGTGACCGTCCTGGCGGTGGTGCTCGCGGGCGTCGCGTGGTGGAGCTTCGATCGGCTCAACACCACCACCATCACCGCGTACTTCGACAAGTCCGTCGGCATCTACAAGGGTTCCGACGTGCGCGTCCTGGGCGTGCCGGTGGGCCGGGTGGATTCGGTGGACCCGCAGGGCGACGTGGTCAAGGTCGTCATGAAGGTCGACCGCAGCTACGACATCCCCGCCGACGCCAAGGCCGCCCAGATCACCCCCTCGGTGGTGTCGGACCGGTACATCCAGCTCGCGCCCGCCTACAAGGGCGGACCGAAGATGGCCCGCAACGCCACCATTCCGAAGGATCGCACCGCGACCCCGGTCGAGGTGGACCGGCTCTACAACAGCATCACCGAACTGTCGAAGGCACTCGGCCCGGAGGGCGCGAACAAGCCCGACGGCGCCACCGGTGAAGGCGCGCTGAACCAGCTGGTGCGCACCGGCGCCGCGAACCTCGCCGGCAACGGCGACGCGCTGGGCAACAGCTTCACCCAGCTGTCCAAGGCCGCGCACGCGCTCTCCGATTCGCGCACCGACATTTTCGACACGGTCAAGAACCTGCAGACCTTCGTGCAGACCCTGGCCGACAACGACGCGCAGGTGCGGACCTTCAACACCCAGCTGGCCTCGCTGGCCGGGTTCCTGTCCGACGAGCGCCAGACCCTCGGCCAGGCGCTGAACCTGCTGTCGGTCGCGCTCGGCGACGTGGCCCGGTTCATCGACAACAACCGGGACCTGGTGCAGTCCAACGCCGATGCGCTGACCAAGCTCACCCAGACCCTCGCCGACCAGCGCGACGATCTGGCCAAGGCGCTGCCGCTCATCCCGACCGCGCTGAGCAACCTGATCAACGTGCACAACGGTGAGAGCGGCACGCTCGACATGCGTCCCAACTTCACCGACCTGCAGGATCCGTTCGGCGTCATCTGCAAGATGCTGGACCTGGGCAAGCTGCGTCCCGGCGACCCCAAGTTCGACGCCATCTCGCGTCAGCTGCAGCCGATCCTGAACAACTGCAAGGTGATCACCGATCAGCTCACCGCAGGCGTGAAGACACCCTCGCTGGTGCTGCCCTTCGGCATCCTCAGCGGCGAGAACGAGCAGCACAATACGGTCCCCGGCACCGTTCCCGGCAATCCGTCCGACCAGCTGCCGCCGTCACAGCAGGAAGGTGGGCAGCGATGAGCGCCAACCGGATTCGCGGCGGCCGGGTCCGGCGCACCGCCCTCCTGGCCACCTCGCTGGGCGCGGTGACGCTGATGGCGGCCGGCTGCGGTGCGGACAGCATTCCGCTGCCCGGCGGCCCGAACATCGGCAAGCACCCGCTGCACCTCGACATCCGCTTCGCCGACGTGCTGGACCTGGTCCCGCAGTCGTCGGTGAAAGTGGAGGGTGTGGCCGTGGGCCGGGTCGACAAGATCCGCATCGCCCCCGACAACGCCTGGGAAGCCAGCGTGCAGGTGCTCGTCGACGACAGCGTGAACCTGCCCGCCAATGCCCACGCCGAGGTCAAGCAGACCAACCTGCTGGGTGAGAAGTACATCGAACTGTCCGCTCCCACAAAGGATGCCGACACCGCGCGGCTGAAGGACGGCGCCAAGATCCCGGTCGAGAACACCCGCACCGCCACCGAGGTGGAGCAGGTGCTCGGCGCGCTGTCGCTGCTGCTGAACGGCGGCGGCGTCGCGCAGCTGCAGCCGATCGTGGTGGAGCTCAACAAGACTCTGGGCGGCCGCGAGGGCAAGGTCCGGGACCTGCTGAGCCAGGCCAACACCCTGATCAAGGGCCTCGACGACCAGGTCGACAACATCACCCGTGCGCTGGACAGCCTCGACACGCTGACCAGCCGGGTGGGGCAGCAGACCACCCAGATCTCCAAGATCCTCGACGAGCTGCCGGGCGGCATCAAGATCCTCAACGAGCAACGGCCGCAGCTGATTCAGCTGCTGGGCCAGCTGGATCGGGTGGGGCAGGCCGGATTCGACGTGCTGAACAAGTCCAAGGACAACCTGATCACCGACCTGTCCTCGCTGCGGCCCACGCTGCAGGCGCTGGGCTCGTCGGCGGGTGACCTGGTGACCGCGTTCCCGCTCATCCCGACCTACCCGTTCCCGGACGAGGCCATCAAGTCCGCGTTCGGCGGTCAGGTCAACACCTGGCTCTCGGTGGACCTGCAGATCGGCACCCTGCTGTCGAATCTCGGTGTGGGCAAACAGGATCCGCAGTACCTGCCGCCCGCGGGCCGCCAGGTCAACGTGGATCCGACCAACCCGTACTACAACGGCAACGGGCCGCGCGGCGGCTGGCCGACGGTCTCGCTGCTGCCGCTGCCGAACACGGTGGCCATGCCGATGCCTCCGGGACCGACCGATCCGATCGGATCGATTCTCGAGCAGCTGGGAGTGGGTGGTCCGCGATGACTCGTCTGGTGCGTAATCAGCTGATCGCCTTCGCGGTCATCGCGGTGCTCGGCGTCGTGTTCGTCGGCGCCAAGTACGTGCGGCTGGACAATATGCTCGGCTTCGGGCTGTACAAGGTGAAGGTGGAGGCCGCCGAAACCGGCAACCTGTCCAAGGGCGCGGAGGTCACCTACCGCGGCGTTCCCGTGGGCCGGGTCGGCAACCTCGACGTCACCCCCGACGGCGTGCTCATCAACCTGGAGATGAACTCCGGCAAGCCCAAGGTCCCCGCCAATGCCAAGGCGGTGATCGCGAACCGCTCCGCCATCGGTGAGCAGTACCTGGACCTGCAGCCCACCAGCGCCGGCGGGCCGTACCTGAAGGACGGCTCGGTCATCGTCGGCGCGCAGCTGCCCGTCCACATCGAAGAGCTGCTCACCAGCGTGGACCACTTCGCCGGCACCACCGACCTGAAGGCGCTGTCCACCACCATCACCGAGCTGGGCAAGGCCTTCGACGGCAAGGGCGACGACCTCAAGATCCTGATCGACTCGCTCAACAAGTTCACCGCCACCGCCAGTGGCGACAACCTGCAGCAGACCCTGGCGCTGATCCGCTCGGCCCACACGGTGCTGGACACCCAGGCCGAGCAGTCCCCGGCGATCCGGCAGTTCAGCGACGGCCTCGACAAGCTCACCGCGCAGCTGAAGTCCAACGACCCGGACATCCGCCGCCTCATCGGCACCGGCACCGACGCGGGCTCCGCGATCCAGCGCCTGCTGCAGGAGAGCGGCCCGGCGCTGACCAAGGACCTCACCAACCTGCGCACCCTGCTGCTGGCGATCTCGCCGAAGTTCTACGCCCTCGGCCCGGTGCTGCAGATGCTGCCGCTGCTGCCGCTGGGTGGCTCGTCCACCGCACCCGGTGACGGCACCACCCACTTCGGCCTGGTGCTGGAGACCAACAACCCACCCGCCTGCACCCTGGGATACGAAGGCACGCAACGGATTCTGGACCAGATGAAGGCCCAGAACCCCAACTTCGACGACGCCCGCGACGACTTCCCGTTCAACACGCAGGCCCGGTGCGCCGCGCCGCAGGGCAGCGAGACCGGCGTCCGAGGCGCCGATCGCGCGGAGCTGGCCGACCCCAGCGTCGCGCAGCCCTGGGACGACAAGCCGAAGTACGACCCGGACAAGCTCAACCTGAACCCGGTGGCCACCCAGCTGGCCACGCTCATGGGCGTCACGCCCAAGCACTGACCGATCTGCCCGGCCACGGTCCGGGCAGCGAGATGGCACAGTCCCAGCCAGGGCGCGAAGAGAGGAAAGTATGGTGGCGGCGTGAGTCAGCACAAGGACAGCGAATCGGGGGCGAACCTCGAGAAGCCGGCAACTTCGCCGGTTCCCGAAACAACCCCGGACGCGTCCTCGGCGGACGTCGCGCCGGAGCCGGCCGAATCCGCCGCTGAGCCCGCCACCGAGCCCGCCGAGCCGGCCGTCGTGCTCGACGAGCCCGCTGTGGCCGGCGAGCCCACTGGGGCCGACCAGCCCGCAGAGCCGACTGCTGAGCCCGAAAATACCGCTGAGCAGCCGCCTACGTCTGGTCCCGGCGCCGGCTCGGATCCGCGGCGGATTGTCACCGTCGGCGCGGCCGCGCTGCTGGTGGTGTCCGTGATCGCGGCCGCCGTGGTCGGCTTCATCTGGTTCGGTGACGTCAAGGACAGCTCCCGGGCCGATGCCCGCGACGCCGTCCTGACCGACGCCCGCCAGGCCGCCGTCAACCTCATGTCCATCAACCCGGACGACATCGACGGGTCGCTGGCGAACATCCGGTCATCCATGACCGGCGAGCTGCTCAAGCAGCAGGAGGACGGGCAGGATCAGCTCAAGCAGACCGCCCAGGACTCCAAGACCCGCATCCAGGCCGCCGTCGAGGGCATCACGGTCACCGCGCTCAACAGTGAGCTCGACCACGCCTCCGCCTTCGCGGTCCTGAAGATCACCCGCAGCTGGCCCGGTGGCCAGCCCGCGTCCTTCCGCCAGCTGTGGACCCTCGACCTGGTCAAGGTCGGCAGCACCTGGAAGGCCGAGAAGGCGCAGAACCTCGGCGAGCCGGTGCCCCTGGGCTCGGCCGCGCCGCAGCAGGACGCGCCCCAGCAGCCGACTTCGACCCAGCCCACCCCCAAGCCGGGCAACTAGGAGGGAGTGACCATGGCCAACCGGAAACGACCCGTCAATCGCGTCACCCCGCGCCGCCCGGCCGCCCAGCGTGGCACCGCGTCGCGTACCACCGCCGCCGATGTCCAGGCCGGGAGCGGCGAGCGGAAGACCGCGAGCGCCCGGTCCACCTCCGAGCGTTCGGATCGGACCGCGTCGCGCACCACCCCGCCGCGCGGTCCCGGTCTGTCCAAAAACAGTGCCCCGCAACAGTATTCCAAGCCGACCCGGCAGGGCGGATTTTGGCGTAACTGGGGTGTCGCCACGGTGTGCGCAGCGCTCTCCGCGCTGCTGCTGGCCTTCGCGATCGCCGGTGCCGTGAATCACTGGGTGAGCAAGCCCGATTCGGACTCGGGCAATCTCGCCTACGTCGACAACAAGGCCACCGACGAGGTGAAGGCCGCGGGCGACCACGCGCTGACCACGCTCTACGGCTACAAGGCCGCCGAGATCGACAAGTGGAAGGCCTCGGTCAACTCGGTGCTCACCGACAAGATGCAGAAGGACTTCGCCAAGTACGTCGACACCACGGTCGAGACCATCAAGCAGACCCAGACCGACACCGACGTCAAAACCGATCCGATCGGCGTGACCCTTCTCACCGGCGACCGCGCCGAGCTCCTGGTGAACCTGAACATCTCCGCGGTCAAGGACGGCAAGCCCGAACCCCTCGCCTCGGGCCCGATCGTGCTGCGCATGCAGAAGGTCGGCGGTCACTGGCTGGCCGCCGACATCACCGACAAATAGCCCGAATCCGCCCTCTCTGGTCGCATGAACGACAGCGTTCGCGGCCCCGCCTCGATTCTGGACCGCGCTCCGCCTCCCCGCGCTTGGAGCGGAAGCGGAAGCGGGAGCGAAGCGGAGGAGCGGAGGGGGGAAGAATCGCGGCCCGAAGGGGCCGCGAACAGCCCGGAGCGAAGCGAAGGGCAGGTGGGCGCAGTGATCTTGTAGGGGGACAGGCGATCTCGCGATTTGTCAACTCGGGCCGCCACTTGACGAGTTTCGTCCGACACGTCACGCTATTCACAACAGCGGCGGCTGTCACAGGGGACAGAACGCCGGCGAGGGCCTTGCGAACGCAGCCAGCGGACTTGCGGCCCGGCCGGAAACCGTGTGGAGACCGTCACTCGGCTGTGGTGATATCGGCGTTCTGATCGCCGGGATATCGACACGGACACACCGGGGCGAAGTTGCCGCCCACGGATCGCCACGGGTGGTACTTTGACACCCCCGTAGGTTTGGGTGTAGTTTTGGACGTTGCGCTGGCTGCCTCCTGTCCATACCTCGATCGCATCACGAAAGTTCCACCTTCCGGTGTTACTTCCGCTGTTTGCTGTTCGGGTTTCGTTCGGGTCGTAACCAGCGGAATTCGTAGCAGACAAGCGACGGTCGCGGACCACCACGCGACGCGCGTGAGGTGCTGGAAGGACGCATCTTGGCAGTCTCCACCCAGACCAAGGCCGGTATCCCCGGAGCCCCGAAGCGGGTGTCTTTCGCGAAGATTCGTGAGCCCCTGGAGGTTCCCGGACTTCTCGATCTACAAACCGAATCGTTCGCCTGGCTGGTCGGTTCAGCAGACTGGCGTGAGCGTGCCATCGCGCGCGGCGACGTCACCAATCCCGTCGGGGGTCTCGAGGAGGTGCTCGAGGAGCTGTCTCCGATCGAGGACTTCTCCGGCTCCATGTCGCTGTCCTTCTCCGACCCGCGCTTCGAAGAGGTCAAGGCCTCCATCGAGGAGTGCAAGGACAAGGACATGACCTACGCGGCGCCGCTGTTCGTGACCGCGGAGTTCATCAACAACAACACCGGTGAGATCAAGTCTCAGACGGTCTTCATGGGTGATTTCCCGATGATGACCGACAAGGGCACGTTCATCATCAACGGCACCGAGCGCGTCGTCGTGTCGCAGCTGGTCCGTTCCCCGGGTGTGTACTTCGACGAGTCGATCGACAAGTCCACCGAGAAGACGCTGCACTCCGTGCGCGTCATCCCGTCGCGCGGCGCGTGGCTGGAGTTCGACGTGGACAAGCGCGACACCGTCGGCGTCCGCATCGACCGCAAGCGTCGCCAGCCGGTCACCGTGCTGCTCAAGGCGCTGGGTATGACCACCGAGGAGATCACCGAGCGCTTCGGCTTCTCCGAGATCATGATGTCGACCCTCGAGAAGGACTCGACCCCGGGTCAGGACGAGGCGCTGCTCGACATCTACCGCAAGCTGCGCCCGGGCGAGCCGCCGACCAAGGAGTCCGCGCAGACCCTGCTGGAGAACCTGTTCTTCAAGGAGAAGCGCTACGACCTGGCTCGCGTCGGTCGCTACAAGATCAACAAGAAGCTCGGCCTGAACCTGGACAAGCCGGTCACCGGTTCGACGCTGACCAAGGAAGACATCGTCGCGACGATCGAGTACCTGGTCCGCCTGCACCAGGGCGATCGCCTGATGACCGCTCCCGGCGGCTCCGAGGTCCCGGTCGACGTCGACGACATCGACCACTTCGGCAACCGTCGTCTGCGGACGGTTGGCGAGCTGATCCAGAACCAGATCCGCGTCGGTCTGTCCCGCATGGAGCGCGTCGTGCGTGAGCGCATGACCACCCAGGACGTCGAGGCGATCACCCCGCAGACCCTGATCAACATCCGCCCGGTCGTGGCGGCGATCAAGGAGTTCTTCGGCACCTCGCAGCTGTCGCAGTTCATGGACCAGAACAACCCGCTGTCGGGTCTGACCCACAAGCGTCGTCTGTCGGCGCTGGGCCCGGGTGGTCTGTCCCGTGAGCGCGCCGGCCTGGAAGTTCGTGACGTCCACCCGTCGCACTACGGCCGCATGTGCCCGATCGAGACCCCGGAAGGCCCGAACATCGGCCTGATCGGCTCGCTGTCGGTGTACGCGCGGGTCAACCCGTTCGGTTTCATCGAGACCCCGTACCGCAAGGTCGTGAACGGCCGCGTCACCGATGAGGTCAAGTACCTGACCGCCGACGAGGAGGACCGCCACGTTCGTGCGCAGGCCAACTCTCCGGTGGACGCCGACGGCAACTTCCTCGAGGACAAGGTGCTCGCGCGCCGCGGCAACGAGGAGATGGAGTTCGTCGCGCCGACCGAGGTGACCTTCATGGACGTCTCGCCGCGCCAGATGGTGTCGGTCGCGACCGCCATGATTCCGTTCCTCGAGCACGACGACGCCAACCGCGCCCTCATGGGCGCGAACATGCAGCGTCAGGCCGTGCCGCTGATCCGTTCCGAGTCGCCGCTGGTCGGCACCGGTATGGAGCTGCGCGCCGCGGTCGACGCCGGTGACGTGGTCGTGAACCAGAAGGCCGGTGTGGTGGAGGAGGTTTCGGCCGACTTCATCACCGTGATGCACGATGACGGCACCCGCCGTTCGTACCGGCTGCGTAAGTTCGAGCGTTCGAACCAGGGCACCTGTGCCAACCAGCGTCCGATCGTGGACGAGGGTATGCGGGTGGAGGCCGGGCACGTGCTCGCCGATGGTCCGTGCACCGAGAACGGTGAGATGGCGCTGGGCAAGAACCTGCTCGTGGCGATCATGCCGTGGGAGGGCCACAACTACGAGGACGCGATCATCCTGTCGCAGCGCCTCGTGGAGGACGACGTGCTGACCTCGATCCACATCGAGGAGCACGAGATCGATGCTCGTGACACCAAGCTCGGTGCCGAGGAGATCACCCGCGACATCCCCAACGTCTCCGACGAGGTCCTGGCCGATCTGGACGAGCGTGGCATCGTGCGTATCGGTGCGGAGGTTCGTGACGGCGACATCCTGGTCGGCAAGGTCACCCCGAAGGGTGAGACCGAGCTGACCCCGGAGGAGCGGCTGCTGCGCGCGATCTTCGGTGAGAAGGCCCGCGAGGTCCGCGACACCTCGCTGAAGGTGCCCCACGGTGAGTCGGGCAAGGTCATCGGCGTGCGCGTGTTCTCGCGTGACGACGACGACGATCTGCCCCCGGGCGTGAACGAGCTGGTGCGCGTTTACGTCGCGCAGAAGCGCAAGATCCAGGACGGCGACAAGCTGGCCGGCCGCCACGGCAACAAGGGTGTCATCGGCAAGATCCTCCCGCAGGAGGACATGCCGTTCCTGCCCGACGGCACGCCGGTCGACATCATCCTGAACACCCACGGTGTGCCGCGTCGTATGAACATCGGCCAGGTGCTGGAGACCCATCTGGGTTACATCGCCAAGACCGGTTGGCAGGTCGACGGTTCCCCGGACTGGGCGAAGAACCTGCCCGAGGAAATGATCGGCCAGCCCGCCGACACGAACATCGCCACTCCGGTGTTCGACGGTGCGCGTGAGGAAGAGCTGACCGGCCTGCTCGGTTCGACGCTGCCGAACCGCGACGGCGAGAAGATGATCAACGACGACGGCAAGGCCATCCTGCTGGACGGCCGTTCCGGCGAGCCGTTCCCGTACCCGGTCTCGGTCGGCTACATGTACATCCTGAAGCTGCACCACCTGGTCGACGACAAGATCCACGCGCGTTCGACCGGTCCGTACTCGATGATCACGCAGCAGCCGCTGGGTGGTAAGGCGCAGTTCGGTGGTCAGCGCTTCGGTGAAATGGAATGTTGGGCCATGCAGGCGTACGGCGCGGCCTACACCCTGCAGGAACTCCTCACCATCAAGTCGGACGACGTTGTCGGCCGCGTGAAGGTGTACGAGGCGATCGTCAAGGGCGAGAACATTCCGGAGCCGGGAATCCCGGAGTCGTTCAAGGTTCTGCTCAAGGAGCTCCAGTCGCTGTGCCTGAACGTGGAGGTGCTGTCCTCGGACGGCGCCGCCATCGAGATGCGTGACGGCGACGACGAGGACCTGGAGCGTGCCGCGGCGAACCTGGGTATCAACCTGTCCCGCAACGAGGCTGCGACGGTCGACGACCTGGCGCAGTGAGCGAACGGTCCTGGAGCGCCGAGAGGCGCTCCAGGGCAACGGATTTGAACTTTTGCTCATTCTCAACCCGAACAGGGGAAAGGAAGTTACGTGCTAGACGTCAACTTCTTCGATGAACTCCGGATCGGCCTGGCGACCGCCGAAGACATTCGCAACTGGTCGTTCGGCGAGGTCAAGAAGCCGGAGACCATCAACTACCGCACGCTGAAGCCGGAGAAGGACGGCCTCTTCTGCGAGAAGATCTTCGGTCCCACCCGGGACTGGGAGTGCTACTGCGGTAAGTACAAGCGTGTCCGCTTCAAGGGCATCATCTGTGAGCGCTGTGGTGTCGAGGTCACTCGCGCCAAGGTGCGTCGTGAGCGTATGGGCCACATCGAGCTGGCCGCCCCGGTCACCCACATCTGGTACTTCAAGGGTGTGCCGTCGCGCCTGGGCTACCTGCTCGACCTCGCGCCGAAGGATCTGGAAAAGATCATCTACTTCGCCGCGTACGTGATCACCTCGGTCGACGACGAGCTGCGCCACAACGAGCTGTCCACTCTCGAGGCGGAGATGGAGGTCGAGAAGAAGTCGGTCGCCGATCAGCGCGACGCCGACCTCGAGGCCCGCGCCCAGAAGCTGGAAGCCGACCTGGCCGAGCTGGAGGCCGAGGGCGCCAAGTCCGACGTCCGCCGCAAGGTCAAGGACGGCGGCGAGCGCGAGATGCGCCAGCTGCGCGACCGCTCCCAGCGTGAGCTGGACCGGCTCGACGAGATCTGGACCACCTTCACCAAGCTGGCCAAGAAGCAGCTGATCATCGACGAGGTGATCTACCGCGAGCTGCAGGACCGCTACGGCGAGTACTTCACCGGTGCCATGGGTGCCGAGGCGATCCAGAAGCTCATGGAGACCTTCGACATCGCCGCCGAGGCCGAGAACCTGCGCGAGACCATTCGCACGGGCAAGGGCCAGAAGAAGCTGCGCGCGCTGAAGCGTCTGAAGGTCGTGGCCGCGTTCCAGACCAACGGCAACTCGCCGATGGGCATGGTCCTCGACGCCGTGCCGGTGATCCCGCCGGAGCTGCGCCCGATGGTGCAGCTGGACGGTGGCCGCTTCGCGACCTCCGACCTGAACGACCTGTACCGCCGCGTCATCAACCGCAACAACCGGCTGAAGCGACTGATCGATCTGGGTGCGCCCGAGATCATCGTGAACAACGAGAAGCGCATGCTTCAGGAGTCGGTGGACGCGCTGTTCGACAACGGCCGTCGTGGCCGTCCGGTCACCGGTCCGGGTAACCGCCCGCTGAAGTCGCTGAGCGATCTGCTCAAGGGCAAGCAGGGTCGTTTCCGTCAGAACCTGCTCGGTAAGCGTGTCGACTACTCCGGCCGTTCGGTCATCGTCGTCGGTCCGCAGCTGAAGCTGCACCAGTGTGGTCTGCCCAAGCTGATGGCGCTCGAGCTGTTCAAGCCGTTCGTCATGAAGCGTCTGGTCGACCTGAACCACGCGCAGAACATCAAGTCCGCCAAGCGGATGGTCGAGCGTCAGCGTGCCCAGGTGTGGGATGTCCTCGAAGAGGTCATCTCCGAGCACCCGGTGCTGCTGAACCGTGCGCCCACCCTGCACCGCCTGGGTATCCAGGCCTTCGAGCCGCTGCTGGTCGAAGGTAAGGCCATCCAGCTGCACCCGCTCGTGTGTGAGGCGTTCAACGCCGACTTCGACGGTGACCAGATGGCCGTGCACCTGCCGCTGTCGGCGGAGGCGCAGGCCGAGGCCCGCATCCTGATGCTGTCCTCGAACAACATCCTGTCGCCGGCGTCGGGTCGTCCGCTCGCCATGCCGCGTCTGGACATGGTGACCGGTCTGTACTACCTGACTCGCCTGGAAGAGGGCGCGAAGGGTGAGTACCGCGCGGCCACCAAGGACGAGGCCGAGTTCGGCGTCTACTCCTCGCCCGCCGAGGCGCAGATGGCCGTCGACCGCGGTGAACTCACCGTGCGTTCGCTGATCAAGATTCGTCTGACCGAGCAGCGTCCGCCGAAGGACGTCGAGGCCGAGCTGTTCCCGGACGGCTGGCAGCGGGGCGACGCGTGGATCACCAAGACCACGCTGGGCCGCGTCATCTTCAACGACCTGCTTCCGGCGGACTACGCGTTCATCGACGAGCCGATGCCGAAGAAGCGTCAGGCGGCGATCATCAACGATCTCGCCGAGCGCTACCCGATGATCGTCGTGGCGCAGACCGTCGACAAGCTGAAGGACTCCGGCTTCTACTGGGCCACCCGCTCCGGTGTCACCGTCTCCATGTCGGACGTGCTCGTTCCGCCGGAGAAGGCGGAGATCATGGAGCGCTACGAGGCGCAGTCGGATCAGATCGAGAAGAAGTACCAGCGTGGTGCGCTCGATCACCAGGAGCGCAACAACGCCCTGGTCAAGATCTGGCAGGAAGCGACCGAAGAGGTCGGTAAGGCGCTGCGTGCGCACTACCCGGCCGACAACCCGATCATCACGATCGTCGACTCGGGCGCGACCGGTAACTTCACCCAGACTCGTACCCTCGCCGGTATGAAGGGTCTGGTTACCAACCCGAAGGGTGAGTTCATCCCGCGGCCGATCAAGTCCTCCTTCCGTGAGGGCCTGACGGTTCTGGAGTACTTCATCAACACCCACGGTGCGCGAAAGGGTCTGGCCGACACCGCGCTTCGTACCGCCGACTCGGGTTACCTGACCCGTCGTCTGGTGGACGTGTCGCAGGACGTCATCGTGCGCGAGACCGACTGTGGCACCGAGCGCGGCATCGTGGTGCCGATCGCGGAGAAGCAGGCCGACGGCTCGCTCATCCGGGACGCCCACGTCGAGACCAGCACCTACGCTCGTACGCTGGCCACCGACGCGATGGACGCGAACGGCAATGTCGTCGTCGAGAAGGGCCACGACCTGGGCGACCCCGCCCTGGAGGCGCTGCTCGAGGCCGGCATCACCGAGGTGAAGGTCCGCTCCGTGCTGACCTGCACCACCGGCACCGGCGTGTGTGCCACCTGCTACGGCCGGTCGATGGCGACCGGCAAGCTGGTGGACATCGGTGAGGCCGTCGGTATCGTCGCCGCCCAGTCCATCGGTGAGCCCGGTACCCAGCTGACCATGCGTACCTTCCACCAGGGTGGTGTCGCGGGTGACGACATCACGGGTGGTCTGCCCCGAGTTCAGGAGCTCTTCGAGGCTCGTGTGCCCAAGGGCAAGGCCCCCATCGCCGAGGTGTCGGGTCGCGTGCGGCTCGAGGACGACGACCGCTTCTACAAGATCACCATCATTCCGGACGACGGTTCGGACGAGGTGCTCTACGACAAGCTGTCGAAGCGTCAGCGACTGCGGGTGTTCAAGCACGAGGACGGCTCCGAGCGTCTCCTGGCCGACGGTGACCACGTCGAGGTCGGTCAGCAGCTGCTCGAGGGCTCGGCCGATCCGCACGAGGTGCTGCGTGTGATGGGTCCGCGTCAGGTGCAGGTCCACCTGGTCCACGAGGTCCAGGAGGTGTACCGCTCGCAGGGTGTGTCCATCCACGACAAGCACATCGAGGTGATCGTCCGCCAGATGCTGCGCCGCGTCACCATCATCGATTCGGGTGCGACCGAGTTCCTCCCGGGTTCGCTGGTGGAGCGCGCCGAGTTCGAGTCCGCCAACCGCCGCGTGGTCGCGGAGGGTGGCGAGCCCGCCTCGGGTCGCCCGGTGCTGATGGGTATCACCAAGGCGTCGCTCGCGACCGATTCGTGGCTGTCGGCGGCCTCCTTCCAGGAGACCACCCGCGTGCTCACGGACGCCGCGATCAACTGCCGCTCCGACAAGCTGATCGGCCTGAAGGAGAACGTGATCATCGGTAAGCTGATCCCGGCCGGTACCGGCATCAACCGGTACCGCAACATCCAGGTTCAGCCCACCGAGGAGGCCCGCCAGGCCGCGTACGCTGTCCCGTCCTACGACGACAGCTACTACAGCCCGGACGGCTTCGGCACCTCCACCGGTGCCGCGGTCCCGCTGGACGACTACGGCTTCAGCGACTACCGCTGAGCCCTGTAGGCAGCCAATAGGATTCGGCCCCCGCTCCGATCGGAGCGGGGGCCGAACTCTTTTCACGTCCGGGTGCGCATCGCGGGTTTGTGCTGGTTGAGGCGATTTGGCCCATCCCCGGTGGAGGAGCTGACATGTCCGTTGGTCGTGTTCGTCACGGTGTCGTCGCGGCAGTCTTCGGGGTGGCGGTGCTGTCCCTGTGGGCGCCGCAGGCCGTGGCCGATCCGGGCGGCGGGCTGGGTGGCTGTCAGCACGGTGAAGTGCTGAGCGGCACCAGGATTCCCGGTACCGGCAGCGCCGGCCAGAGTGTGCGGCGCGAGGCGGATCTGTGGGGGTGCTCCGGTCCGCTGCTGCCCGGCATCGGGTCGGGCCATTTCAGTGCCGAATTGCCGTTCAACAGTGTCGACGCGCCGTCCACGGGCCAATTCGCCTGGGCCGACGGCAGTTTCAGCACGGTGATCGGCCGGCCCAATGCGTTGTGGACGATCACCGACGGTCCCGGCAGCGGCCACACTTTCCGGTTCAACCTCGCCGGCGACATGAACGTGTGGTGGTACCACGGGGACAACAGCATGCCCGTGGACTCGATGATCTTCCTCGAGTGAATCGGGAATGCTCGAGTGGTCGGGAGTGCTCGAGTGAATCGGTATGCGAACGGCCCGCGCTCTGACGAGGAGCGCGGGCCGAATCGTGGTGCGGGGTGGGTCAGTTCGCCGGTTGCGGGGCGGGGAGGGCGGCGAAGACCGGGCGGAAGAGGTTGCCGGTGCCGGGGGCGAGGGTGTCGACGTAGCTGAGGGCCGCGTCGGTGGCCTGCTGGCCGCCGGACATCTGGAGCCCGATGGCGCCGCCGACGACCCCGCCGACCACGGCGAGCAGGGGAGCGGTGATGAAGTCGAGGACGAACAGGCCGACGGGGAAGCCCGCGATGAAGCCGATGGTGGCGCCTATGGCCGCGCCGGTGGCTACCGCGGGGAGGTTGGCCTGGACGACGTCGAAGAAGTGCTGCTGGGCGTCGACCTCACGGACCGGGGTGTCGGATTCCGCGATGGGGGTGAGGGTGAGCCGGCGGTTGTCCTGGTCGATCGTCGGGGTGAATTCGGCTGTCCTGCCGTCGATGTCGTACTTCAGGGGGACAGTGGAGACCAGGACGCCGTCGTCGTTGGTCACGATGACGGCGTCGCCGTCCCAGGTGGCGAGGAAGCGCCCGGCCTGCAGGGTGCTGACGGCGGCGCGATGGTCGGCGGTGAGGGCCACGTCATAGCCGATGTTGTGATCGGTGCCCTTGATCTGCAGGGCGGGTTGCTCCGGAACCTGCGCCGGTTCGGCGGTTGCGGTGCCCGCGACGGTGGTCGCGGTCAGGCAAAGCAGGGCGGGCGCAAGGTATTTGGTCATAGCCATCGTGGTTTCCCTCGAGTTGCGGACTGGTTCCCCGACATTTGCGACAAACTACCGTTATCAACTCGAGATGTGAAGGGTTGTGGCGCACAAGGGCAATCGACAAATGGAATCGGCAGGTCAGCGCCGGTGTCAGGAGTGCGGCGTGGCGTTCGTGAGTGGGTCGTCCGCGGGCTCGCCCAGTCGGACCACCACCACGCCGATGAGAATCGATGCGCCACCGAGCAATTGGATCGGCGCGGGCGCCTGGCCGAGCAGCGCCCAGGAGAACAGAATGGCCGCCAGCACCTCGCCGAGCGCCGCGAAGGATGCCAGCCGGGAGCCGAGCAGCCGGGTGGCGGCAATGCCGGTCACGTACGAGACGGCGGCGGTGATCACGCCGAGCGCGAGCAGCGGTGCCCACCAGTCCACGGTGCAGCCCTGGAACGCGACGGAAGTGGTGGTGGCGTGCAGCGGCACGATGCCGATCAGTCCGGCCGCCAGAATGCCGAGCCCGCCGACCAGCAGTCCGCCGGTGGCCAGCACGGTGCCGGGTACCTGATCCCCGGCATGGGCGGACAGGATGAAATACGCTGCCGCGCCGACCATCGCGCCCAGTGCCCAGGTGATGCCGACCCAGCTGGTGGCCGTGCCGGAGTTCAGGTCGAGCACCAGGATCAGGCCGGTCACGCCGATGACCGCGCCGAGAACGGTTGCGCGCCCGGGCTTCTGGCTGTGCCGCAGCCACAGCCACACCACCACCGCGATGGGTGCGGTGTATTCGATGAGCAGTGCCACCGCGACGTCCATGTGCGCGACGGCATTGAAGTAGGCCAGCTGCGCGGTGGCGACGGCGAGCAGGCCGTAGCCGGCGAGCAGAGCGGCATTGCGGCGCAGCAGATTCCAGTCGCCGCGCAGCTGCCGCGCGGCCACGGGCAGCAGGACCAGTGCGCCGAGCAGTACGCGCACGATGACCACGGCGGCCGGACTCCAGCCGGCGTCGATGAGCCCGCGGGCCAGCGGGCCGGAGAGCCCGAACGCCGACGCCGACAGCGCGGCGCAGAGCAGTCCGGAGCGCAGCCGGTGCGCCGCCGCCCTGTCATGAGTCAAAGTCGCCATGACAAATGACGCTATGCGGCCCGGGTGTAATCTGTCAAAGTGATTTTCGCTGATGACACAGTGGCGGCCATGGCGGCGGCGGTGGAACTGGTGAACTCGGCCGAGGACCCGGACACACTGACCGAGATCGCCCAGCTGGACGAGTTTTTCGTCAAGCACGGCTACACCGGCGTCCATGCCCGCACCCGGGCGGAGCTGACGGCCGTCCGTGCCCAGCGCGCCCCGCTGCGCCGCCTGCTCACCGCCGACCGCGACACCGCGGTCGACCTGGTGAACGCCATCCTGGCCGAGCATCGCGCGGTGCCGCGGCTGGTCCGCCACGACGGCCTCGACTACCACATCCACGCGGTGCCGCCCGAGGCTCCGCTGGATGTCCGCATGGCCGTCGAGACCGCCATGGCCATGATCGACCTGATCCGCGCCGACGAGCTGTCCCGGCTGGCCATCTGCGCCGACGAGACCTGCGCGGGGATCGTGCTGGACCTGTCCCGCAACCGTTCCCGCCGCTACTGCTCCACGGCCTGCACCAACCGCAACGCGGTCGCGGCCTACCGGGCTCGCAAGATGGTCGGCTGAGTCCGCGGGACGGTCAGCTGATCACGTCGGCGAGCCGATCCACCTGATCGGCGTCGCGGCCGTAGCAGTACAGCATCACCTCGTCCGCCCCGAGATCGCCGAATTGCCGGATGGCGTCGCGGATTTCGCCGGGCGTGGTCAGCATGCCGTCGACCATGAAGTCGGCGCGGCCGGAGAATTCGTAGTACGCGCCCATGGACGCGCGGGCGTCGTCGAGCACGGCGTCCGGGCCGAGCGCGACATTGACCTGGGCCACGATCCGGGGCGCGCCGGTGCGGCCGTGGTCACGCCAGGAACGGCGGACCGTATCGAAGAGCCCGCCGGCCCAGGAGGGCGCGGCGGCCGCGAGGAAGCCGCCGCCCCAGCGGCCGACGCGTTCCAGCGCGGCGGGCTGGAAGCCGCCGAAGAGCAGTTCCGGGCCGGGCAGCGAGCTCGGCGCGGGGCCGATGGGCCCGCAGGTGGAACTGAACGGTTTGCCCGCCCAGAGGTCGCGCATGAGGCCGACCTGCTGATCGAGGCGGCGGCCGCGGGTGTGCAGTTCGGTGCCGGAGGCCTCGTGGTCGTCGGCGCGCCCGCCCACGCCGAGGCCGAGCACAAAGCGCTCGCCGGACAGCACATCCAGGGTGGCGGCCTGCTTGGCGAGCAGTGCGGGATCGCGCAGGGGAGCGATGAGGACCTCGGTCTGCAGCTTGACGCGGCTGGTTGCGCCGGCGAGCACGCCGAGGGTGACCAGCGGTTCGGGATTGTCGTAAACCAGCCGATCGAGCAGGCCGAGGGTGGAGAAGGGGCCGGCATCGGCGCGGCGCGCCCAGTCGAGCAGGGCGGCGGGATCGGAAATGGGGAGTCCGAGACCGATGTGCATGGGAATAACCTCCACGGAGAGATGAGTGGGCACAACTGCGCTGCCGCCCACTCCGCGCCTCTCCGGAGGCGGATGCTCTCATTCTGCGGCACAACTTCCGGAGAGCATCTCTTGGATTGTGGCCAATATAGGGCGTTTTCCCGCGACCGCGCAACAACCGCCCTCAGCCGAGGGCGTCGGTGAGCCGATCGCGCAGACCGTCCAGCAGCGCGGTGAGGCCGAAGGTGAAGCTGCTCTCGGGGGCCGCGTTGTAATCATTCGCGGTGGTGGGGTTTTCGAGGCGGCGGCGCAGTCGCGAGTAGTGGCCGGCGATCTCGGTTGCCTCGGACATGGCCTGTGCCAGTTGGGTTTCGGCGCCCTCGCCCTTGCGGGTGAGACGCCGGTTCAGGGACACGTCGGCGGCGTGCCCGACGGCATTGCCGAGGACGAACATGAACAGGGTGGCCGCGGCCCGGTCGGCCCCGGCATCGTCGAAACCCGCTTTCTCGAAGGCGCCCAGTATGCGGTCGTCGTAGCGGGACTTGTTGGGGCCGTAGTGCAGATAGCCGGCCTGGGCCTGCACGATCCAGGGATGCCGGGTGATCATCGCGTACATCCCGTCCGCGAGCGCTTCGGCGGCAGTGCGCCAGTCGAGGGCCTCGAGGTCGGGTAGTTCGATTTCACGCCAGATCTCGTCGGTGGCCAGCCGGACCAGGTTGTCCTTGTTCTTCACGTGCCAGTACATGGCCGTGGCGGCCGAGTCGAGGCGTTTGCCGAGGCTGCGCATGTTCAGTCCGTCCAGTCCCTCCTCGTCGAGGAGTTCGATGGCGGTGCGGACGATCTGTTCCCCGGTGAGCGTATCGCGCGGCATGGCGTCACTCTAGGCGCTCACCTGGGACTTTCACAAAGTTCAAGAAATCGCTTGCACTTAGTTCAAGTGTGGCGTTAACTTCGTCTTGTACTTAGTTCAAGTGGCTGCCCGCGGGTGGCCTGCCGCAAGGGGAAATCGCCATGAACACCGTCATCGCCGCCATCGAACTGACCGCTGCCGCCGCGTTCGTGAGCATGCCGATCGTGCGCAATCGCTACGGCACGGCCGCGATGGCCGGCGCCGAGGCCGAACTGGCTCGGCAGGGCGTGCGCACCACCGCGCTACGGGAGAACGGCATGCGTTTCGACGCCAGCGGCCACGAGTGGTGGGCGCCGGGCGGCATCGCCACCCTGCTGGTTGTCATGGCAGGGCTGAATCTGGCCGGATTCGATTGGCTGCGCCCCGTGAACTGGGTGGTGATGGCGCTGTTGTTCCTCGGCAATTCGGTGATCGTCTACAGCAATCTGACCGCGGTGCAAACGGTTCGGGCCGCCTTCGCCCGCAAGAACGATCCGGAATTGGCCCGCATCGACGTCCCGGCCCTCCTCGCGGTGGCCGAGTCCGGCTTTCCGGCGTGGACCTGGATGCTCCAGAAGGTGCGTAATACGGTCGTTTTTGCCGGTGCGCTGCTCGGGTCGGCTGTTCTCGTCCTCGCGTGAATCGGGATTGCTCCGGGTGCGTGGGGCGGGGTTCGGCGATAGTGTTTGCTGCGCCGCCCTGGCGGGCCGGTGGATGGTGCTAGCGTGCCCCTACGCTGTACGAGTTCAATCGGGGTTTTCCAGGTAATGACGATGAGAACACAACTGCCGCTGCGGCCCTACGATGTCGTGCTGATCGGCGGCGGCATCATGAGCGCGACGCTCGCGATGCTGATCAAGCATCTGGAACCCAGCTGGACCATCGGCGTGTACGAGCGATTGCCCGAGGTGGGCTCCGAAGCGTCGGCGGCCTGGAACAATTCGGGCACCGGCCATGCCGGACTGTGCGAACTCGATTACACCACCGAGAATCCCGACGGCAGTATCGATATCGAGCCGGCGCTCGAGCTCAATGAGCAGTTCCAGCTCACCCGGCAGCTGTGGGCGTCGCTGGTGGAATCCGGGGTGCTGCGCAAGCCGGAGACCTTCATCAATCCGGTCCCGCACCTGACGCTGGCGCGCGGGCAGCGGGACGTGGATTTCCTGCGCCGCCGCCACGAAACCATGTCCGCGCACCACCTTTTCGCGAATATGCGATTCAGCGACGACCCGGAGGTCATTGCCGACTGGGCTCCGCTGATCACCCGGGGCCGTGACGCATCCGAGCCGATCGCCGCGACCCGCGATATCACCGGTAGCGATGTGGATTTCGGCGAACTGACCGGCCAGCTGTTCCATTGGCTGCGCTGGAAGGATGTCGAGATCCACCGCAACTGCGAGGTGCGCGGGCTGCGCCGCAACAATGACGGCACCTGGCAGTTGCGGGTCGATTGGCGCACCGACAACGACCGCCTCACGCGAAAGGTGGACGCCCGCTTCGTATTCGCGGGCGCGGGCGGCTGGGCGCTGAAAATCCTGCAGCGGGCCGGTGTTCCGGAAGTGCACGGTTACGGTCTGCTGCCGGTCAGTGGTCGATTCCTGCGCTGCGACAATCCCGCCGTGGTGGCCGAGCACGACGGGAAGGTCTACGGCAGCGCCCCCTCCGGTGCGCCGTCGATTGCCATGCCGCACTTGGATACCCGGGTCGTGAACGGCGATCGCGCGCTGCTGTTCGGTCCGTACGCGGGGGCGAATCCTCGTTTCCTGAAACAGGGTTCGCTCTTCGACGCCGCGGGGTCGATGCGGCCGGGCAATACGGGTCCGATCGCGGCCATGCTGAAGTCGAATCCCGAGCTGATGCGGCTGCTGGTGGCCCAGCTGGCCTCGACCCGGAAGAAGAGGCTCGCCGCGCTGCGGGAATTCGTCCCCGAGGCGCGCGCCGAGGACTGGACCCTGATCACCGCGGGTCAGCGCGCCCAGCTGGTGAAGCCGGATCCTGAGCGGGGCGGGGTGCTGGAGTTCGGGACGGAAGTCGTTGCCGCGCAGGATGGTTCGATCGCCGCGGTGCTGGGCGCCACGCCGGGTGCGTCGACCGCCCCGGTGATCCTGCTCGAGGTGCTGGAACGCTGCTTCCCGCGCTACTCCCGGCTCTGGGAGCCGCGGTTGCGCGAGCTCATGCCGACACTGGGGCAGAGCCTGGCCAAGGATCCGCGGCTGGCGCGTCAGACCATGGCCCGGACCGCGGAGGCGCTGGGCCTGGCCGGCCGAGTGGTGGGCTGACCGGCGGGAAGCTGCCGTGGATCCGTGGCAGGAAGCTGTCGTGGACAAAGCCGCGTCCGGCCCGGTATGAAATTGGAACAGGTTTCAATTTCCGGCCGGGCAGGAGAGGCGATGGACAGCGCTACCAAGGATGAGGCGAACGCCGCCATGGGCGAAATGGTGATGGCGGGCTTCCAGAAGCTCGGCTTCATCCAGTTCACCGGTATCGAGGGTGTGGACTATGCCCCGGGCCGCAATGTGGTCCGCATGGCCGCGCGCCCCGAGCACTTCAACCACAATGGCGATATCCACGCCGCCCTGCTGTTCGGCCTGGCCGAGACGGCCGCGATGGGGGCGTCCATCTCCGGCATCGTGGATCTGCTCGGCGACACCTTCATCGTCGCCCGCGACGGCCGCATCGAATACCTGGCCCGCGCGAAGGGCGAGGCGGGACCGTTCAGCGCCACCGCCGAGCTGACGCCGGAGACCATCGCCGAGACCCGCGCGAACATCGAATCCCACACCGAGATCGAGCTCGAGGTGCCGGTGACGATCGCCGACGTCACCGGCAAGCCCGTGGCCCGCGCCACCTTCACCGCGGTGATCCGGCCGCGCCGGAAGTGATTCCGGCTCGAGCGGAGTGACTCAGCGCTCGCTGTCGAGCATGGCCATCTGGGCGGGCGCGTAGCGGCCGCCCGCCACCTGGTCGGCGGGTACGGCCGCCTCGATGGTGGCCAACTCGTCCTCGGACAGCTGAATATCCACCGCTGCAACGGCTTCCGCCCAGCGCTCAGGACGCCGCGCCCCGATCAGCGGCACGATGTCAGTGCCCCGCGACAGCACCCAGGCGATGGCCAGCTGGGCCACGCCCACCTGGTGCTCCGCCGCGATCTTCGCCAGCGCGTCGACCAGGCGCAGGTTGGCGTCGAGGTTCTCGCCCTGGAAGCGCGGGCTGTGCGCGCGGAAATCGGAGGGCGCGAACTGCTGCCCGGGCCGCAGCGAATCGCTCAGCAGGCCGCGGGAGAGCACCCCGTACGCGGTGATGCCGATGCCGAGTTCCCGTGCGACGGGCAGGATTTCGGCCTCGATACCGCGCGAGATCAGCGAGTATTCGATCTGCAGGTCCACGATCGGGTGCACGGCCGCGGCGCGGCGCAGCGTCTCCGCGCCCACCTCGGACAGGCCGATGTGGCGGATGTAGCCGGCCTGCACCAGCTCCGCCAGGCCGCCGATGGTCTCCTCGATCGGAATGTTCGGGTCCAGTCGCGCGGGCCGGTAGATGTCGACGTAGTCGGTGCCCAGTCGCTGCAGCGAGTAGGCGAGGAAGTTCTTGGTGGCCGCGGGCCGGGTATCGACGCCGCCGAAGCTGTTGTCGGGTCCGCGCAGCGCGCCGTACTTCACGCTGAGCAGGACGTCCTCGCGCTTGCGGTCGGCCAGCGCCTGCCGGATGAGCAGTTCGTTGTGGCCCATGCCGTAGAAGTCGCCGGTGTCGATGAGGTTCGCGCCCGAGTCGAGGGCGGCGTGCACGGTGGCGATCGAGACGGCGTCGTCCGCCGTGCCGTACATGCCGGACATCCCCATGGCCCCGAGGGCCAGGCGGGAGACGGCGGGCCCGGTCTTGCCGAGCTGGACGGTGCTGAGGTTCGTGGTCATGCCGATAACACTGCGCCCCCGTGGCGGGGTCCGGGAGAGGAGCGTTCATCCAGGGATCGCCGATCCCTGGTTACCGCCTGTGGACGGGCTGTGGAGGAATTCGCGCGGCACAGACTGGGATCGCCGGTACCTGGCTAGCGGGCCGGGGACGGGGGACAGTGGGGAGGTGGATCGAACCGAGCTGGCCGACTTCCTGCGCCGCCGCCGTGAGCAGCTGCAACCCGCCACCGTCGGGTTGCCGCCGGGCGCGCGCCGCCGCACCCCGGGCCTGCGCCGCGACGAGGTCGCCATGCTCGCGGGCATGTCGACCGACTACTACACCCGGCTGGAGCAGGCTCGCGGCCCGCGCCCGTCCGTGCAGGTGCTGGCGTCGCTGGCGCGGGCGCTGCGGCTGACCGACAGCGAGCGCGACCATGTCTACCATCTGTCCGGCCACCAGGCCCCCGCGCGCGGCGGCGACAGTCACGTGGGACCCGGCCTGCTGCACCTGCTCTCGAAGCTGGACGACACCCCGGCCGTGGTCATCTCGGACCTGGGGGAGGTGCTGGTGCAGAACCGCATGCACACCCTGCTGTCCGGGGACTACTCGCAGCGGCGCGGGCTGGAACGATGCGTCCCGTGGCGCTGGTTCACCGAACCGGGCTCCCGCGCCATCTTCCCGCCGGAGGACTGGGAAGCCATGAGCCACAAGCATGTCGCCGATCTGCGCGCGGTCTCCGCCCGCCGCGCCGGCGACGCCGACGTGACCGAGCTGGTGGCCCGGTTGCGGGCCGCCAGCCCGGAGTTCGAGCGGCTGTGGAACGAGCACGAGGTGGGCACGGGGACCGGCCACATCAAGCGCATGATCCACCCGGAAGTCGGCGTGCTGGATCTGATCTGCGAACCGCTGCTCACCCCCAGCGCCACCCGGCACGTGCTGATCTACTACCCCGCGCCCGGCACCGACACCCAGGAGAAGCTGGATCTGTTGCGGGTCATCGGAACTCAGTCGATGACCAGCCGCTGACGTTCGGCCGCAACGAAATCGGCCCCGAACCAGTGCGGTTCGGGGCCGATATTCGTCTCACTCGTGCGGCACGCCGCTGCTCACTCGTGCGGCACGCCGCAGCTCACTCGTGCGGCACGCCGCAGCTCACTCGTGCGGCACGCCGCAGCGGCGCTTGCGTGGCTTCAGATGCAGCCCCGGCAGCGGCGGCGCGGGGATCCGCTGGTCGGGCGTGTGCCCGGCGATATCGGCGAAGCGGCCGACATCGTGCTTCTCCCAGTCGTTGCGGGCCTGCTCGATCTCCTCGTGGCTGCGGGCCACGAAGTTCCACCACATGACCAGATCCTCACCGAACGGTTCACCGCCGAGCAGCAGCAGATGCGCGCCGCCCGTGGCGTCGTGCAGCCGGAGGGACTCGCGGTCGCTGCCGAGGTAGAACAGGCTGCCGGGCGCGACGTCGGTGTCGTCGACGCTGAGTCCGCCCTCGATCACCAGCACCGCGTGCTCGAAGTCCGGGTTCAGCGGCAGCGTCACCGCTGCGCCCGCTTCGAGGCGCAGATCGGCGCCGACGATCGGGGTGTAGGCCCGCGCCGGGGAGGTGACCCCGCCGAGCGAGCCCATCAGGACGACGCCGTGCAGCCCCGGCAGCGTGAACTCGGGCAGGTCTCGATGCTGCTCGAAATGCGGTGCGATACCCCGGGATTCGTCCGGCAGTGCCACCCACAGCTGGAGCCCGTGACCCGAAATGTGACCCGGCACCCGGTATTCCGAGTGCGCGATGCCGCGTCCGGAGGTCATGAGGTTCAGCTGCCCGGGTGCGATCTCCACATCCGAGCCCACACTGTCGCGGTGGCGGATCCGCCCGTCCAGTGGCCACGTGACCGTTTGCAATCCGATATGCGGATGCGGGTCGATGTCGTGCCCCTCCGGGTTGGCGGGCGAGCCCCCGTCGAAATGGTCGAGGAAGCACCATGCGCCGACGGTCGGCAGGTCACGCTGCGGCAGCGACCGGAAGACGGTCACCCCGCGCACGCCGCCCAGCGGCACCTCGCGGGCCGGGAAGAACTCGGCGCGTGGCCCGGGCCGCCCGGACGATTCGCACAGCGCCTCTTCCGGCCGTGGCTCCAGATCACTCATGCCCGCTCCTCCCTGCTCACCTCTTGATGCCCTTGCCCACCACGTATTCGTCGTATTCCGGGTGCTTGTCCAACCAGCCCTTGATGAACGGGCAGCGTGCCACGATGACGCGGCCGCGGGCGATCACATCCTTGATCGCCTCCTGCGCGAGCAGATTCGCCAGGCCCTTGCCGCTGAATTCCTGATCCACCTCGGTATGAATGAAGGTGGTGTCGTTGTCGTCGCGCTCGCGGTACTCGCTGAACCCGGCGAGCGAATTCCCGTACCACACCTCGTACCGGTGTTGCGCGTCGTTCCGAACGACTGCGGCCGTCACGGCCTGTTCGCTCATTGTTCAGTTCTCCTTCCGCACCCGCACCGGATGTCTGCTCATAATCGACACGCGATTGAACGCGCCGATAGTGGTCGCAGCCCAGATGAGAACGGCCATCTGGTCATCCGACAAATGTTGCCGCGCAGCAGCATACTCACGCTGCATGGTCTCCTCATCCGGCAATGAAGTGACCGTCTCTGCCACCGAGAGTGCGGCCTGCTGCAGTTCCGTGAACAGGTACGGACTGCGGCGCCAGGCGGTCAGGACATCCAATTGCTGCTGGGTGACACCGGCTTCGCGGGCGTACCGGGAATGCAGGTCCAGGCAGAACGGGCAACCGGTGAGCTGGGAGACGCGGACATTCACCAATTCCATGACCGCGCGGTCCAGATCGGCGGCCGCGGCGGCGTTCCGCACCGCGAACGCGACGCTGTTGAGTTCGCGGAAGACCTCGGGCGTCTGCTTGTCGATCCACACCCGGTCGTGAGTTACAGGCGACTGCATAGTGGCTGCATCGTAAGCCGAGAATGTGAACCGTGCCTTCTGGTCTGAAAATTGGTGTTTCAGACCGAGGTCTTCCGAGTGAACTCAGCGGGCCGCGGCCGCCCGCTGCCGGGCGAAGAAATCGAGCACGGCCGCATGCCAGGCGTCGGGCTGCTCCACCATGACGACGTGCCCGCCCGGGAGCTCGGTGTACTCGGCCCCCGGAATCCCGGCGGCCTGCTCGCGGGCGTTGGCGGGATCGCAGAGCAGGTCGCCGGTGAGCCCGATGACCAGTGTCGGCACCGCCACGTGCGGCAGGTCGGCGCGCACATCCGTGTGCTCGATCAGCGCCGCCTGCGCGGCGGTGCCGCCCGGGATGCTCGCCGCGGTCTGCGCCAGGATCTCCGAAAGCTGCTCTTCGGGAAGGGCATTCACGAAGTCCGCGCTGAACCCGGCGAGCAGGACGAAGCGTGCGAAGGATTCGCGGTCCCCGGCGGCCAGGGCGCGCTGCCACAGTTGGATGTTCAGCCGCGACCGATTGTCGGGCTTGGCGAAGCCACCGGTGAGCACCAGCCCGCGCACCCGCTCCGGATGCCGCACCGCCGCCCGGATCGCCACCGCGGTGCCGAGGGAGAAGGCGACGATCGAAAAGGTCTCGGCCCCGCGAGCCACCGCCTCGGCGACCAGGGCGTCGGCGAGGGAGTCCAGGGCGAGCGGAGTGTCGTCGGCCGGGTAGTCGGAACCGATGACCAGGTGATCGGTGGCGAGCAGGGGAATCAGGCCGCCGAAGTTGGCGTCGATGCCGCCGCCTCCGCCGTGGGCCAGCACGATGGCGGGGCCGGAACCCCGGACCTGGGTGGTGAGGACCGGGCTTACGGAAGAAATGTTCGTCATGGCGGCGACGTTAGGGATTCACATGGGTGTGAAGGTCAACGCGATGTGCGGGAGGTCACAGTGCTGATCGGTGAACTGTCCCGGGCCACCGGGGTGCCCGCCCGGCTGCTGCGCTACTACGAGGAGCAGGGACTGCTTGTCCCGCACCGGGATTCGAACGGCTACCGGAGCTACCCGGCCAACGCCGCGGACCGGGTCGCCCGCATCCGCGAACTCCTCGACGCCGGTCTGCCCACCCGCGATATCCGGGAACTGCTGCCCTGCGCCACCGACTCCGGCTTCCAGCACTGCGACCACTCCCGGCAGGTGGTGAGCGACGGCCTGGACCGCCTCGACGACCAGATCGCCGAGCTGACCCATCGCCGCATGCTGCTGGCCCGGCAACAGGACGCGGTCCTGGCCGCGCCCTACGACCCGAATCCCGGTGTGGCCGAGGCGTCCTGAGCCGACGCGGAGCGATCAGGCGGTTTCTTCCCGGAGGCGGCGGTTGACCTCGGTGAAACCCGCTGCCACAGCGGCCAATTGCTCCGGAGTGAAGGCGTCGACGAAGAATTCGCGCACCGTCTCGACGTGGCCCGGGGCGGCCTGTTCGAGGCGCTCGCGTCCGGCGTCGGTGAGGCGGGCGTAGACCGCCCGTAGATCGGTGCGGCAGTTGCGGCGGGTCACCAGGCCCGCCTTCTCCAGCTGGTCGACCTGGTAGCTGAGCTTGCTCTTGGAGTTGAGCAGGGTCGAGGCCAGTTCGGTCATGCGCAGCTCGCCGTCGGGGGCGGCGGCCAGGCGGACCAGGATCTCGTATTGCAGGTGGGAGAGTCCGGAGTCCCGCTCGAGCTGTCGGCCGAGTCGGCGTTCCAGCAGGCTGGAGGCGCTCAGGAAGGCCAACCAGGCCGCCCGTTCCTCCTCGTTCAGCCAGCGTGGACTCATCTGCCCAGGTTACAGCCGGTTGTTCGGGTTGGAATAACCTCCCGGCCCCTGCGGTTCAAATTTGAACGAACTGGTCCCTGGCCTCAGGAGCAATCATGAGCAGCACCTTCGTCGGCGCGAGCGTCCGCACTCGCGTGCGGATTCCGCTGACCTTCGCCGACGGCTACTCGACGACCGCACAGGCGGTCACCTTCGACGGCCTCGCCGACGGCCGCGAGCACGTCGCCCTCGTCCTCGGTGAACCCGACCTCGGCCCGGACGGGCCGGCCACGCCGCTGGTGCGGCTGCACTCGGAATGCCTCACCGGCGACGTCTTCGGCTCCGCCCGCTGCGACTGCGGGCCGCAGCTGCGCGAGGCCGTCGAGCTCATCTCCGGCACCGGCGGCATTCTGCTCTACCTGCGCCAGGAGGGCCGCGACATCGGCCTCTACAACAAGCTCGACGCCTACGCGCTGCAGGACTCGGGCCTGGACACCTACCAGGCCAATACCGAACTCGGCTTCGACGAGGACGCCCGCGACTACACCGCGGCCGCTCAGATGCTGGCCGCCCTCGGCATCGGCGAACTCGACCTGCTCACCAACAATCCCGACAAGGTCCGCCAGCTGACTGCGCTCGGTGTGACGGTGCGCGACACCGTCCCCACCGGCGTCCACGCCACCCCCGACAACCTGCGCTATCTGCGCGCCAAGGCCGAGCACACCGGGCACACCATCCGGCTCGTCGGCTGAGCCGACCATCGAACTCCGTGGCTGAGCCGACCATCGAACTCCGTGGCTGAGCCGACCATCTGACTCGGTGGCTGAGCCGACCATCGAACTCCGCGAAATCCCATGTCCCAGGCCGTGACTCACGAGCGGACGGACCGCATGCCGGTGCTCTACCTGAGTCACGGCGCACCGCCCCTCGCCGACGACCCGATCTGGCCCGGCCAGCTCGCCGCCTGGTCGGCCGAACTACCCAGGCCCATCGCCATTCTGGTGGTCTCCGCGCACTGGGAGGACGCGCCCGTCACCCTCGGCGCGACCACCACCGTGCCGCTGCTCTACGACTTCTGGGGCTTCCCCGAGCACTACTACCGGGTCCGCTACGCCGCCCCCGGCGCTCCCGACCTGGCCGCGAAAGTCCGTGCGCTGCTGGGCAGCCCGGGCCGGCCGGTGCACGAGGCGCCGAGCCGCGGCCTCGACCACGGCGCGTACGTGCCGCTCGTCGAGATGTATCCCGATGCCGATATCCCGGTCCTGCAGCTGTCCCTGCCGACCCTCGATCCGGTCGGCCTCTACAACCTGGGCCGCCATCTCGCCCCGCTGCGCGACGAGGGCGTTCTCATCCTCGGCAGCGGCTTCTTCACGCACAACCTGCGCGAGGCGAACTTCTCCATGCCGGCCGACTTCGCGCCCGGCTGGTCCCGGGAATTCGACCACTGGGGTGACGAGGCACTGGCCGCCGGTGACATCGACGCGATGCTGGACTTCGAGCACACCGCCCCCGGCGCCCGCCGCGCCCACCGAGCATTTCGCGCCGCTGTTCGTGACCCTCGGCGCGGGCGCGGACGAACTGGCCACGCAGCACACCGCCATCGACGGCTTCTGGTACGGAATGGCCAAGCGCTCCATCCAGATCGGCTGATCCGGGCGGAGCCGGCGCTCAGTTCCCCCGGCGGGCAGGACCCGACCCGACCCGGGCAGTGCCGTTCGACCCGACCCGGGCAGTGCCGTTCGATCCGACCTGCGGATCACACGCCTGACCGCCGCCGTAGAGCTCGATCTTGTGGTCGAGGACCACCAGGGTGGACTGGAGTTCCTCGATCTGGGTGAGCACTTCGGCGCGGGTTCGCCGGAACATCTCGAGCCGCTCCGGATAGGTGTGCTCCCCGGCCCGCACCAGCTCCGCGTACTTGACCATGTCGGCCACCGACATGCCCGTGCGCCGCAGCTTCCCGATGAACGCCAGCCAGCCCAGATCCCGATCGCTGAACCGGCGCTGGCCGGAGTGGTCGCGGCCCACGTAGTCCATCAGGCCGATGCGCTCGTACCAGCGCAGGGTGTCCCGGGTCAGGCCGCAGCGATCGGAGACCTCGCCGATCGAATACCGCGGCCGTTCGTGCTCCACGGTGTCCTGCGGTGCCGGATTGCGCTGTTGTACCGGTGCTGCGCTCATCGGTCTCGCCCCTTCCTGCCGAACCCGTCCACGACGTTAGTGGGTTGGAGTGCACTCCAAGCAAGCCTACGAGCGTGCGACGTCGAGGACGTGGGTGCGCGAAGTTTCGATGTGCGGCTCGACCCGCCCGTTTCGCGCCTACCCTGGGGTCATGGCTGGAAAAGACGTGGATCGGATCAGGGCCCGCTCGGCCCTGGAGACGGCCAAGGAACAACCGGTGATCACTGCCATTGCCGCGCTGCCCGTGGTGGCGGTGCTCGGCGTGGTGTGGTGGCTGCTCGGCTTCTGGCCGGCGCTGCTGCTCCTGCTGATCTTCGGTGGTGTCGTGGTATGGAAGGGCAAGCTACTCGGCTGAGCCCGGCTCTGCAGAGGCAACCGGACCTACCGAGGTACGTGGAATCGCACCAGATCACCCGTGCCCGGGTCGGCGGCTGCCCACGGGCGGTCGAACTCGATGACCGCCAGCGCCGAGGTGGGGAATTTCGCGCTCATCTCCTCGGCCGGGCCGGAATGCCGGTTGGCCGCCAATTCCCATGCCGTCCAGGGCATTCCGGGGGAGTGGCCGATGACCAGCAGGGTTTCCACGGCATCGTCGGTGAGTTGCAGCATCTCGATGATGACGTGCGGGGATGCCTCGTAGATCGAGCTCTCGAACGTCACCGGCGCGGTGATGCCGGTGGCCGCCAAGGTCTCCCGCGTCCGTGTCGAAGTGGAACAGAGGACGGCGTCGATCTCCGGCTGGGTGGCGCGCAGCCAGTCACCCGCCAGCGCCGCCTCGCGCCGCCCGCGCGGTGCCAGTGGCCGCTCGTGGTCCTGCACGCCCTCGGGGTATCCGGATTTGCCGTGCCGCATCAGGATGAGAGTCCGCACCATAGGCATTACGGTAGGGGGCCTCGAGTGCGTCCGAGAGACCGGTCTCACAGCGGTGCGCGCCGGTGCCGACGCGAGACAGTGCTCACACTCGAGGCACACTGAAGGTGGCGACACATCGCAGTGCCGACACCCGATGGAACGCCGCCTATATTAGAACGTGTTCTACCGACCCTGCTCGAGCCCGAGCGGAGTATTACACGCGACAGTTTCGAGGATCTGCGAGATATGGCCTATGTGATCACGCAGCGTTGTTGCAACGACGCCAGCTGCGTACCCGAGTGTCCGGTCGATTGCATTCGTCCCACGCCCGAGCAACGTGAGTTCGCTACCACCGAGCAGCTCTACATCGACCCGGACACCTGCATCGACTGCGGCGCCTGTGTCGATGCCTGCCCGGTCGATGCGATCTTCTCCGAGGATGATCTGCTCGCCTCGCTGGCGCGGTTCCGCGATATCAATGCCGACTATTTCGGGCGGCATCCGTTGGAGTCGAACTTCGAGCCGCTGGTCGCGCCGTCGCGGGCGCCGAAGGAACTGGGTACGTTGCGTGTCGCCATTGTCGGCGCGGGCCCGGCCGCCTGCTATGCCGCCGAGGAGCTGCTGCGCCGCGCCGATGTCGAGGTGGAGCTGTTCGACCGGCTGCCCACCCCCTACGGCCTGGTGCGTGCGGGTGTGGCCCCCGATCACCCGGGCACCAAGTCGGTGGCCGGGCTGTTCGAGTCGGCGTTCCGGCGCGAGGCGCTGGCGTACCGGTTGAATGTCGAAGTCGGCAAGCACATCTCGCACGAGGAGCTGCTGGCCCACCACCACGCTGTCATCTACGCCGTCGGCGCGGCCACCGACCGCCACCTCGGTATCCCCGGCGAGGACCTGCCCGGCAGCCACTCGGCCACCGAGTTCGTGGCCTGGTACAACGGTCACCCGGACTTCGCCGACCGCGAATTCGACCTCTCCGGCGAGCGCGCCGTGATCGTCGGCAACGGCAATGTGGCCCTGGATGTGGCCCGTGTGCTCACCGTCGGCCCGGACGAGCTGGCCCGCACCGATATCGCCGACCACGCCCTGGATGCGCTGCGCCGCAGCAACATCACCGAGGTCGTGGTGCTGGGCCGTCGCGGTCCGTTGCAGGCCGCCTACACCTCGCCGGAATTCCTGGCGCTGACCCACCTGAAGGGCGTCGACATCATCGTCGACCCCCAGGACCTGGTCCTGGACCCGGCGTCGCAGGCCGTCCTGGACGACCCGCAGGTCGAGCCCTCGCTGCAGCTCAAGTACACCCTGGCCCAGGAGTACGCCGCCGGTTCCCGCAACCGGGCCAACAAGCGAATCGTGTTCCGTTACCTGGTCTCTCCCACCGCCATCACCGGCGACGGCAAGGCCGAGGTGGTCGAGTACGTGCACAACGACCTCGTCGAGGAGAACGGCCGCACCATCGCGCGCGCCGGCGATCGTAGCGGCACCCTGCAGGCGTCGCTGGTGCTGCGCTCTATCGGCTACAAGGGCGAGCCCGTCGCGGACGTGCCGTTCGACGAGTCCGCCGGTGTCATCCCCAATGACAAGGGCCGGGTTCTGGCCGACGGCAACCCCGTTGCGGGGGTCTATGTCTCGGGCTGGATCAAGCGCGGCCCGCGTGGGGTCATCGGCTCCAACCGGGTGGACTCGCAGGAGACCGTCGACCAGCTCATCGAGGACTTCACCCAGGGCAGGCTGCCTGCCCCGCAAGCCGGTCGTGCCGCGCTCGAGGCCCTGCTCGCCGAGCGCCAGCCCGACCAGATCGGCCGCGACGGCTGGAAGGCCATCGACGCCGCCGAGAAGACCGCGGGCAAATCCGCGGGCCGCCCGCGCGTGAAGTTCACCAGCGTCGAAAACCTCCTCAAGGCCGCCAAGGGGTAGACCCGACTCTCGGGACTCTCAGGGGCTTCGCCCCCGCACCCCCGAGGGACGTCGGGGCCACGCCCTGCACCCTCAGGGACATCGGCGTCCGGGGGCTGGGTCCGAACACGCACCAACGGCTGTGCCCCCACCTGTAATGGGTGGGGCCACAGCCATTTTGGCGGTTGCTCGGAGAGTTGGCTGGCGCCGAGGTTGATGACGAGGTCGTCCTGGGCGCATAGGGAGGGGACGGCGGGGTCGGGCTGAGCGTTGCAGGACCCGCCGTTGATGATGGCGGCGTCGGTGATGGTGCCGCAGTTGACATTGCCTGCGTGGGCTACAGAGGTGGTGGTCGGCGGGGAGGTGGTGACCGGGGCGCGGGCGGGGTTCGGGGCCGCCGCGCCGCGCAGGCACTCCTTGGTGGTCGACTCGTCACGCAGTGTCGCAGGCAAATAGCCAGCGAATGCATTGGTCCACAGGGAATGTCGCGTCAGGTCAGTCGATTTCGCAGTTGCGCCACCGGCTCAGCTGAGCAGCATCCGATTCGGCTCGCAGTATCGAACTCAGCTGGCGGTATCGAATTCAGCGGGCGGTATCGGATTCAGCTGGGCAGCGGCCCGATGCGCACCGCGGTGGTCGTCACCCCGCCTACCACGAACCACAGCCGCAGCGCCGCTGGATGCCCGGTCCGATCGCCCGGCTCGTACCGGCTGCGCACACTGATGTGCTGGCGCGCCAGCACCGGCGCCACGTACTCGATGACCGCGCGATGCGGCCCGGCCACCAGCTTCGGGTAGTCGACCAGATACTGCTCCACCGCCTGCCAGTAGGCCGCGTTGTTCACGTGGTTGTACTGGTCGATATCGGTGGCGCGCACCGGGAACGGCAGATCCACATCCGATTCCGGCGGCGTGGGGTCGGTGAGCCAGGGCCGCCAGCGCAGCCGGTGCTGATCGGTGGTGCGGGCGAGTTCGGCCAGGCCCTCGTCGCTGATCCGGGTCGGCATATTGGTGAACTCGTTGATATTGATCCAGAAGCCTTCGGTCTCGATCAGACCGCCGTTCTCGCTGGTGATCCGCACCCGCATATTGGTCCACCGCGTCGACATGGCCGAACACCAGCGCCGCAGTTCCACCCGGTCCGGCCAGTGGATGGGCCGCACCACGTCCACCACGGTGCGCCGCACGATCCAGGCCGGATCCGTCCGATGGAAGAATCCGGATTGCATTTCCTCCCAGGCGATGTCCTGGAGGTAGCGGGCCACGGCATCGAATCGCAGCCGTTGATAGGGATCCACGTCGCCGGCTCGGACGGGCCACGCGGAAGCGAAGCCCATGCCCTCCTGGGGAAGCGGGGCGAGTGGCTCATCGAGTGACACTGGTGCTCCTCGCGCTGCACGGTGTGCCGCATGTCTTTCCAAAAGCACCGGTGAGGTGCCTACTGACCGAAGTCCGTGACATGACTCTACGGGGCGTGCGGGACACACTCACGTCGAGTCACCTGTACTTCTGTTCGGGGAACGACAGTGTTTCTCGGCTGCGGAGATCAGTCCAGCCGAATGGGAAACGGCACTGTTCAGGGCTCGACGGGGCCGTCGCGCAGTGTCGCGATCATCGGCGGAACGACTGTGCCGCTATCGAGGGAATGACAGTGCGTCGCACGGCCCGTAGCCTTTCCTGTTGTATATCCAGCGGCAGGGAGGACGACGCAGGGTGGCCGCAGGGGCGAGGGCCGGTTCGCGGTTCGGGCAGTACGAGTTGCGGCGGCTGCTCGGGGTCGGCGGCATGGGCGAGGTCTACGAGGCCTACGACACGGTGCGCGATCGGGTGGTCGCGGTGAAACTGCTGGATGTCGATCTGGCGCGGCAGCCCACCTATGTCGAGCGCTTCCGCCGCGAATCCCGCACCGCCGCCAAACTCCAGGAACCGCACGTCATTCCGGTGCACGACTGGGGTGAGGTGGACGGCGTCCTGTTCATCGACATGCGGCTGGTGCGCGGCCGCGACCTCAAGGCCTACCTGCATGACGAGGGCCCGATGGCGCCCGAGCAGGCCGTCACCGTGGTGGAGCAGGTCGCCGCCGCACTCGACGCCGCCCACGAGAGCGGGCTCGTGCACCGCGACGTCAAGCCCGCGAATATCCTGCTCACCGGCGAAACCTTCGCCTACCTGGTGGATTTCGGTATCGCGCACACCGAGTCCGACGTCCAGCTCACCCAGACCGGCAATGCCATCGGCTCCTTCGCCTACATGGCCCCGGAGCGCTTCGAGCACAATGCCTCCGTCTCGCCCGGCGCCGACATCTACGCGCTGGCCTGTGTGCTCTACGAATGCCTCACCGGCGGGCCGCCGTTCCGGGTGGAGGGCAATCTCGCCACCATCCGGGCCCACATGCTCACGCCCCCACCGCGGCCCAGCGTCCGTGCCGGAGTCCCGGTCGGCCTGGACCAGGTGGTCGCCATCGGCATGGCCAAGGATCCGACCCGGCGCTACGCCACCGCCGGGCAGCTCGCCCGCGGCGCCCGGGCCGCGCTGATGCGGGCCGGCGACGGCGAGCCCACCCGCACCACCGTGCCGCCCGCCCCGCCGACGATCGGCTCGCCTGCGGTCCCGGCCGGGCACTCCGGGCCGAACTACCTCGACAAGCCTGCCGGCTCCGGTGACCATCCACGTCCTGGGCAGCCGTCCCGGCCCGGCGAAGTTTCCGGGGGCGCTCATCCGTCGGGCCCGGTGGACTACGCCAGAGGGGTACAGCCCCCGGACGCCTCGGGACCGCAGCAGCTGTCCGGGCCCGTCGATCACTCCCGCGGCGGTCAGAGTTCCGGCCCGGTCCCTACCGGGCAGGGCAACTACGAACCGACCGTGCTGCGCCGGACTCCCGCCGGACAGGCCGGGTATCTGCCCGGGCACGGGCCGTACGGAAACCAGCCGGCGCCCTATGCGAACCAGGCAGCGCCGTACACAAGCCAGCCGGCGCCCTACCCGAATCAGCCAGCGCCGTACGAAAACCCTGCCCTGCCCCGCGAGCACCCCTCCGCGCCGCTGCCGTTGCCGTCCCGGCAGCGCAGCAATATGCCGCTGCTGGTGGGCGCGCTCATCGGGGTGATCCTGGTGCTGGGCGCGGTGCTCGCGTGGGCGCTGTTGTCCGGTAACACCGGTGGCAACGATGCCGGCGGCGTCACGACGGCCACCGGTCCGGCGCAGACCACCGCCGCGCACACCTCGACGACCACCGCCCGCCCGACCGTCCCGACCACCACCCTGGTCCCGCTCTCGGGCACCGTATCCGGTACGGACACACAGGGTTTCACCGCGCAGCCGCCGCGCTGCAATGCCGACGACCCGGCCATGGCCATCGGCCGCACCGACAAGTCGCGTCTGGTGGTGTGCCGCACCACGACCGGCCGCTTCTACTACAAGGGCGTCCGGATCAGCGACAACGCCGGCATCCAGCTCGACGACCCGGTGCCCGACGGCACCGGTGGCTTCACCGTCACCAATCCCACCGACGGCACGCAGTACCGGATCACCGCCTACAGCCTGGTCATCACCACCGGCGGTCAGGTCGCGGCCAATGAGTCCATGACCGAATACGCCCATCGCTGAGCCTCGGCGATCGAATTCCTTCGTGCCCGCCGAATGATGTTGTTACTCTCCGACTCCCGAGGCGACAACTGATTTCGGGGCGTTCGGGGTAACTCGCCGGGTACGCCCTGAATTGTTTCGGCACCACCCGCAGGCACGGGTACGAAACCGGCAACGGCTCTCGGTCGTCCGCCGAAGGCGCGGGGAGGCGGGGGTGCTACGTTCGGCTGGTATCCGCCGGTGAATTGATCGGAGTTGATCGAGAATGCGCGCAGCCGTGGTGAGCAAGCTGGAAGGCCCGGAGGCCATCGAGGTTCTCGATATTCCCGAGCCGGCGGGGTATCCGGGCGGCGTCGTCATCGACGTGCACGCTGCCGGGATCGCCTTCCCCGATGTACTCATGACCCGCGGCCTGTACCAGATGAAGCCGCCGCTGCCCTACGTCGTCGGCTGCGAGGTCGGCGGCATCGTGCGCGAGGCGCCGGAGGGCTCGCACGTCCGGCCCGGCGACCGGGTGGTCGCGCTGACCCTGCTCGGCAACGCGGCCGCGGAAGTCGCGGTGGCGCCGGTGGAAATGGTCTTCAAACTGCCCGACAATGTCTCGCTGGAGTCCGGGGCGGGCGTGCTGTTCAACGACCTGACCGTGCACTTCTGCCTCCGCAACCGCGGCCGCCTGGCCCCGGGGGAGACCGTGCTGGTGCACGGCGCCGCCGGCGGCATCGGCACCTCCACGCTGCGCATGGCGCAGGCGCTGGGCGCGGGGCGGGTCGTCGCCGTGGTGAGCACGGAGGAGAAGGCCGAGGTAGCGCGCGCCAACGGGGCCACCGACGTGGTGCTCACCGACGGCTGGCTGGCCGCGGTCAAGGAACTCACCGGCGGCCGCGGCGTCGACATCGTGCTCGACCCGGTCGGCGGCGACCGCTTCACCGACAGCGTTCGCTCGCTGGCTTCGGCCGGGCGGCTGCTGGTGGTCGGCTTCACCGCGGGCGACATCCCCACCGTCAAGGTGAACCGCCTGCTGCTCAAGAACGTCGAGGTGGTCGGCGCGGCCTGGGGGGAGTGGGTCATGTCCCACCCGGGCTACCTGCAGGAACAGTGGGCCGAGGTGGAACCGCTGCTCGCGAACGGCAGGATCACCCCGCCGGAGCCCGTCCTCTACGCCCTCGCGCACACCGCCGAGGCGGTCTCCGCCCTCGACAAGCGCACCGCCACCGGCAAGGTCGTCGTCACCCTCCGCTGACCGGATCGCCCGGGCACGATCGCGCGAACCGGGTGCGGCTCCCGTAGCGTCACCGATCGTGAAGCTGTCCAACCGGGTGCTGAACCGGACCCTGCTCGCGCGTCAGCATCTGCTCGAGAGGTCCGGGCTCGGCGTGCACGAGCTGTGCGACCACCTCGTCGGCCTGCAGGCGCAGGACATGCTGCCGCCGTTCGTCGCATTGTGGAGCCGCACAGCCGATTTCGATCCCCAGACGGTGTCGAAGGCCCTCGACGACCGGTCACTGGTGCGAATCACCCTGATGCGCGGCACCATTCACCTGGTCACCCCGCCCGACGCGCTGCGCATCGCCCCGCACATCCAGCCGGAACTCGAAAAGATCCCCTTCCGTAAGGGTTTCAACTTCGGCGCCCTGGTCGGCCTGGATCCCGAGGAGGTGCGTGCGCAGGGGGAACAGGTACTCGGCGACGAGCCCACCCCCGCCGCGACGCTGCGCGAACACGCCGCCGCCCGGTACCCGGACCGCGATCCCGGCGCGATCGTGCAGGCCTGGCTCTACCAGCTCCCCGTCCTGCAGACCCCGCCCCGCGGCCGCTGGGGCGACAGCAGCCGCCCGGTCTGGTCCCGCGTGCAACCCTGGCTCGGCGCATCCCTCGACCCCGGTTATCCGCTCGGGGAACTGCTGCTGCGCTATCTGCGCGCCTTCGGTCCCGCCACCACCATGGACATGCAGACCTGGTCCAAGCTCACCGGCATGAAGCAGGCCGTCGAGAAGCTCGGCGACCGGGTCCGCACCTACACCGACGACCGCGGCCGCACCCTCTACGACGCCGCCGACGCCACACTCGCCGACCCGGACCTGCCCGCCCCCGTCCGCCTGCTCGGCTGGTACGACAACGCCATCCTGTCCCACCAGGACCGCACCCGCATCGTCCCCGACGGCAATGCCCCGCCGCTGCGCGCCTTCGCCAACCAGGTCTCCCCGATCCTGATCGACGGCTTCCTGTCGGGCGTCTACAAGGTGTTCGCCAAGGGTGACACCGCGTCGCTACGGATCAGCCCGCACGCCCGCTGGTCCCACGCCGACCGCGCCGCGGTGGAGGCGGAAGCCGCTGCCCTGCTGTCCTTCTCGGAACCGGACCGCACGCCCGTCGTCGAAATCCTCGATCCCGGAGCGGACCTGCGCCCCTGACCGGGCGATCCCGCCGCGGATTCTCAGTGCGCGGCGCGGTACGCCGGCGCCTTGCTCGACCCGGCCGGGGTGAGCGTGCGCAGCAGTGGCAGGGTGCGCTGCGGGACGACGGTGGACAACACCACCACGCTGTGCGACCGCACCACCGAACTGGTCCGGTCGATGCTCAGCAGGACCGCCTGCAAGCCGGCATGCGAATCCGCGCCGATCCGGCACAGCACATCCCCGGAACCGGTGGTGGCGTAGGCCTCCAGCACCCCGGGGATGGCGTCGAGGTCGGTGGCGACCGCCTCCAGCGCGCCCTGCGCGATCTCCAGTGTCACGAACGCCTGCACATCGAAACCGGCCGCGGTGACATCGATCTGCGGATCGTAGGAGGAGATCACCCCCGCCTCCTCCATGCGCGCGATGCGTGACTGCACGGTGGCGCGGGCGACCCGGGTGCGGCGGGAGAGTTCCAGAATGCCCGCCTTCTGGTACTCGTGCATGGCGGTGAGGATGGCCAGATCCAGCTCATCCAGCCGGGCGGGCGTGCGGGACATGGCGGAACCTCCGCTCGTGAGTTCGCTGCTATTCAAATTGTCCAGCACCGGGCGGCAGATGGTGGTGCAATTCACCAGAGTGTCCAGTCGAATTCGACGATATTGCCTAGTGGCGCCGCTGGGCCTTTCCTGGGCACATGAGCATCGACGCAGGACACCACGGCAGCGCTCGCGCCCGCTCCGGATTCGCTCGGGCCCGATCCGGCGACCTGCCCGGCGACGAGGAACTCCGCCGCCTCGTCGGCCTGGTGGACCACGATGCCGCCGCCGACCCGTTCCCCGTGCTGGGCTGGGACGCCATCGTCTGGGTGGTCGGAAATGCCACCCAGACCGCGCACTACCTCCAGTCCGCCTTCGGCATGCGGTTGGAGGCCTACTCGGGTCCCGAGACCGGCAATCGTGACCACAAGGCGTTCGCGCTCCGCAGCGGCGGCGCCCGATTCGTCGTCAAGGGTGCGGTGGACCCGGCCAGCCCGCTTGTCGCGCACCACGATCTGCACGGGGACGGGGTGGTGGACATCGCGCTCGAGGTCCCGGACGTGGACCGCTGCATACTCCGCGCCCGCGCCCAGGGCGCCACGGTGCTGGTCGAACCGCACGACGAGACCGACGACTACGGCACCGTCCGCACCGCCGCCATCGCCACCTACGGCGACACCCGGCACACCCTCGTCGACCGCTCCCGCTACTACGGGCCCTACCTGCCCGGCTACACCCCGCGCCGCTCCGCCTACGCCCCCCGGGCCGGGCAACCCAGGCGCATCTTCCAGGCCATCGACCACGTGGTCGGCAATGTGGAACTCGGGCGCATGGACGAATGGGTGGAGTTCTACCGGCACGTCATGGGTTTCGAGAACATGGCCGAATTCGTCGGCGACGACATCGCCACCGAGTACTCCGCCCTGATGAGCAAGGTGGTGGCCAACGGCAACCACCGGGTCAAGTTCCCGCTCAACGAACCCGCCCCCAGCCACAAGCGCTCCCAGATCGACGAGTACCTCGAGTTCTACCGCGGCCCCGGCGTCCAGCACATCGCGCTGGCGACCGGCGACATCCTCGCCGCCGTCGACGTGCTGCGCCGCGAGGGCATCGAATTCCTCGACACTCCCGACAGCTACTACGAGGACCCGGAACTGCGCGCCCGCATCGGCCACGTCCGCGTCCCGGTCGCCGAACTGCAGCGCCGCGGCATCCTGGTCGACCGCGACGAGGACGGCTACCTGCTGCAGATCTTCTGCAAGCCCATCACCGACCGGCCCACCGTCTTCTTCGAACTGATCGAACGCCACGGCTCCCTCGGCTTCGGCAAGGGCAACTTCAAGGCGCTCTTCCAGGCAATAGAACGTGAACAAGACGCGCGCGGAAACCTCTGAGCTGTGCCCAATTTGCCCTCCGCTTCGCTCCGGGCGGGTTCGCGGCGCTGAAGGTCTCGTTCTTCCGTCCTCCGCTCCGCTTCCCCGCTCCGAGGCGGAGGTCTGTTCCAGCCGCGGTCCAGAACGAGACGCGCCGCGAACCATGGGGTTTCGCTATCCGCTCAACGGCTGCTCCTGGCTGTGCACAGTAGAGTCGGGGCCATGCGAATGGCGTCCGCGGTTGTCACGGGGTTGAGCCTCGCGTTGCTGCTGTCAGCGTGTGGGGGGAAGCACGATTCGAGTGATGAGCCGGGGTTCAAGCCGCCGCAGAAGGTGGCGACGCTGGGCCCGTTCGTCGGGGAATGCGGCCACCTCACCGACGACGAGGTGCGGGATCTGGGTGGGCTCGGCACCCTCACCACCGTCTTCAAGAACTCGACCGGCTGCAACTGGCAGGCCGGCGGAATCAGTTCCTCCAGCGTCACTTTCGCCTCCTACCGCGGCAGCCCCATCGATCGTGAGAAGGCGTGGGTCGCCAGCGTGGGCCGCACGCCGGACACCATCGAGGTGGGCGGGAAGAAGGGCTTCCAGGCCCTCGACCCCAGCAACGCCGTCTGCGATCTCGCGGTGCAGCTGGACGACGACTTCTTCGAATGGTCCATCTCCTACGGCGTATTCAGCAGCGGCAACCTCGGCAACCCGTGTGACCGCACCCGCAAGATGGCCGAACTGACCGTGCAGCGGCTCGGATGAGGGGGACCGGAATGTCGGGTCGATCCAGGCGGGTGCGCGGCGCGGTCGCGCTCTCGGTGCTGGCCCTGACCGCCGCGCTGGGCGGTTGCGGCAAAACCGTCCCCGGCAGCGCGCTGCCCGCGGGCGGCACCACCGGCACCGGCGGAACCTCGCGCATCAATACCAATTTCGACAAGCTGCTGCGCGAATGCCAGGTGGTCGCCCAGGACGACATCGCGAAATCGGCGGGCGACAACATGTATGTGGAGCCGTCCTTCAATGGCGCGGTCTGCATGTGGAACCTCACCGGCGGCACCGCCGGCAGCGGCATGGTCACCCTCAGCTGGTACGAGCTGGGCTCGCTCAACAACGAGAAACAGAACAACGACCGCCTGAAGTATGTGACCAACGACATAACCGTGCAGGGTCGCCGGTCGGTGGAAACCCGTCGCCCGAACGATCCGGACTCCTGCGGCGTGAGCGCGCCGGCCGCGGATACCGGCATCGTCGGCTGGTGGGTCAACTACCGCAGCGGATCTCAGCATGCGGACCCCTGCGATGCGGCGCGCAAGCTGGTCGAGTTGACGTTGAATCTGGCTCGATAAGGGCTCTACCAGCCCCGGTGGGGGGACCCTCTTTTGCCCCCGAAAGAGCCGACGAGTATCGTGGACCGCTGTGCCCGGAGCATGCGGGCAAGTTGATGTGCAGTACGTAGGCCAGCGAGAGCGGCTGACCGTTTCAGCATGCCTTGGAAAAGGCCTCTGAACTGTGCACGACACGCCCGACCTCGTGGAGACGAAATGCCATGAGAACAGGGCGGAAAGCTCGAATGACAAAGACATGAAGTTCCAGACACCTGGTTACTAAAAGGAAAGCCGGTCTATGCCAACCATCAACCAGCTGGTCCGTAAGGGTCGCCGCGACAAGGTCGCCAAGACCAAGACTGCGGCCCTCAAGGGGAGCCCGCAGCGTCGTGGCGTGTGCACCCGCGTGTACACCACGACCCCTAAGAAGCCGAACTCCGCGCTGCGTAAGGTCGCGCGTGTTCGCCTGACCAGCGCGGTCGAGGTCACGGCTTACATCCCTGGTGAGGGCCACAACCTGCAGGAGCACTCGATGGTGCTCGTCCGCGGCGGTCGTGTGAAGGACCTCCCGGGTGTGCGCTACAAGATCATCCGCGGCTCGCTCGACACCCAGGGTGTCAAGAACCGCAAGCAGGCCCGCAGCCGCTACGGCGCCAAGAAGGAGAAGAGCTAATGCCGCGTAAGGGTCCCGCTCCCAAGCGTCCCCTGATCAACGACCCGGTCTACGGCTCGCCCCTGGTGACGCAGCTGGTCAACAAGATCCTGCTGGACGGCAAGAAGTCCACCGCCGAGCGCATCGTCTACGGCGCCCTCGAGCAGGCTCGTGAGAAGACCGGCACCGATCCGGTCGTCACCCTCAAGCGCGCGCTCGACAACGTCAAGCCCGCCCTCGAGGTCAAGCCCCGCCGCGTCGGTGGCGCCACCTACCAGGTGCCGGTCGAGGTTCGTCCCGGCCGCGCCAACACCCTGGCGCTGCGCTGGCTGGTCAACTACTCCCGCGCCCGTCGCGAGAAGACCATGATCGAGCGTCTGGCCAACGAGCTGCTGGACGCCAGCAATGGCCTGGGCGCTTCGGTGAAGCGTCGCGAGGACACCCACAAGATGGCCGAGTCCAACCGGGCCTTCGCGCACTACCGCTGGTGACCTGTGGCCCGGCCCTCCGTTCGGAAGTGCCGGGAGACGAGTCACATGTCGGGCGCGGCAGCTGAGCTGTTCAAGCGAGGCACCCACGCGTCGCGCCCGACGTTGACACCGAGGGCTTCGGAGAACTCGAGGCCTATCCCGTTGAATCCCAACTAGCTACGAGCGGGGAAGATTTCCGTGGCACAGGACGTGCTCACCGACCTGCACAAGGTCCGCAACATCGGCATCATGGCCCACATCGATGCCGGTAAGACGACGACTACCGAACGCATCCTCTTCTACACCGGTATCACCTACAAGATCGGTGAGGTGCACGACGGCGCCGCCACCATGGACTGGATGGCGCAGGAGCAGGAACGCGGCATCACCATCACGTCGGCCGCGACGACCTGTTTCTGGAAAGACAACCAGATCAACATCATCGACACCCCCGGCCACGTGGACTTCACGGTCGAGGTCGAGCGCTCGCTGCGCGTCCTCGACGGCGCCGTCGCGGTGTTCGATGGCAAGGAAGGCGTCGAGCCGCAGTCCGAGCAGGTGTGGCGCCAGGCCGACAAGTACGACGTCCCGCGCATCTGCTTCGTCAACAAGATGGACAAGCTGGGCGCCGACTTCTACTTCACCGTCCAGACCATCAAGGACCGCCTGGGCGCGAAGCCGCTGGTCATCCAGCTGCCGATCGGCGCCGAGGACACCTTCGAGGGCATCGTCGACCTGGTCGAGAACAATGCCAAGGTCTGGCGGGGCGAGACCAAGCTCGGTGAGCAGTACGAGGTCGTCGAGATCCCGGCCGATCTGAAGGACCGCGCCGAGCAGTACCGTCAGGAGCTGCTCGAGACCGTCGCCGAGTCCGATGAGGCCCTGCTGGAGAAGTTCTTCGGCGGCGAGGAGCTCTCGGTCGAGGAGATCAAGGGCGCCATCCGCAAGATGACCGTGAACTCGGAGCTCTACCCCGTGCTCTGCGGTTCGGCGTTCAAGAACAAGGGCGTGCAGCCCATGCTCGACGCCGTCATCGACTACCTGCCTTCCCCGCTGGACGTCGAGTCCGTGCACGGTCACGTGCCGGGCAAGGAGGACGAGGTCCTCACCCGCAAGCCGAGCTCGGACGAGCCGTTCGCGGCGCTGGCGTTCAAGATCGCCACCCACCCGTTCTTCGGCAAGCTGACCTACGTCCGGGTGTACTCGGGCAAGGTCGACTCCGGCGCCCAGGTCATCAACGCGACCAAGGGCAAGAAGGAGCGTCTGGGCAAGCTGTTCCAGATGCACTCCAACAAGGAGAACCCGGTTGCCGAGGGTGTGGCCGGCCACATCTACGCGGTCATCGGCCTGAAGGACACCACCACGGGTGACACCCTGTGCGATCCGCAGAACCAGATCGTGCTCGAGTCCATGACCTTCCCGGACCCGGTCATCGAGGTGGCCATCGAGCCGAAGACCAAGGCCGACCAGGAGAAGCTGGGCACCGCGATCCAGAAGTTCGCGGAAGAGGACCCCACCTTCAATGTGAAGCTGGACCAGGAGACCGGCCAGACCGTCATCGGCGGTATGGGCGAGCTGCAGCTCGACATCTACGTGGACCGCATGAAGCGCGAGTTCAAGGTCGAGGCCAACATCGGCAAGCCGCAGGTGGCGTACCGCGAGACCATCACCAAGAAGGTCGAGAAGCTCGAGTACACCCACAAGAAGCAGACCGGTGGCTCGGGTCAGTTCGCCCGCGTGATCATCGCCCTGGAGCCCTTTGTGGGCGAGGACGGCGCGACGTACGAGTTCGAGAACAAGGTCACCGGTGGCCGCGTTCCGCGTGAGTACATCCCGTCGGTCGACGCCGGTGCGCAGGATGCCATGCAGTACGGTGTTCTCGCCGGATTCCCGCTGGTCAACATGAAGGTCTCGCTGCTCGACGGCGCCTACCACGAGGTCGACTCCTCGGAAATGGCGTTCAAGATCGCCGGCGCGATGGCCCTCAAGGAAGCGGCCCGCAAGGCCGGTCCGGTGATCCTCGAGCCGCTCATGGCGGTCGAGGTCATCACGCCCGAGGACTACATGGGCGAAGTGATCGGCGACCTGAACTCCCGCCGTGGCCAGATCCAGGCCATGGAGGAACGCAGTGGTGCCCGTGTCGTCAAGGCGCTGGTTCCGCTCTCGGAGATGTTCGGCTACATCGGTGACCTGCGGTCGAAGACCCAGGGCCGAGCGAACTTCTCGATGGTGTTCCATTCGTACGCCGAGGTTCCGGCCAACGTGTCGAAGGAAATCATCGCCAAGGCGACCGGCGAGTAGTTCGCTGCCGGGGCGGGTTTGCGAGAATCCGCCCCGAGTCGGTCGTCTGAACGACCCCTGTTATAACAACCGCACTGCTGCAAAAGCACGCACAACTAGTCCAGGAGGACCACAGTGGCGAAGGCGAAGTTCGAGCGGACGAAGCCCCACGTCAACATCGGCACCATTGGTCACGTCGACCACGGCAAGACCACGCTGACTGCCGCGATCACCAAGGTGCTGGCTGACACCTACCCGGACGTGAACGCCGCGTTCGCGTTCGACCAGATCGACAAGGCGCCGGAGGAGAAGGCTCGTGGTATCACGATCAACATCTCCCACGTCGAGTACCAGACCGAGAAGCGCCACTACGCGCACGTCGACGCCCCCGGTCACGCGGACTACATCAAGAACATGATCACCGGTGCCGCCCAGATGGACGGCGCGATCCTGGTCGTGGCCGCCACCGACGGCCCGATGCCGCAGACCCGTGAGCACGTGCTGCTCGCCCGCCAGGTCGGCGTGCCCTACATCCTGGTCGCGCTGAACAAGTCCGACATGGTCGACGACGAGGAAATCCTCGAGCTCGTCGAGATGGAGGTCCGCGAGCTGCTGGCTTCGCAGGAGTTCGACGAGGATGCCCCCGTCGTGCGCGTCTCCGGCCTGAAGGCGCTCGAGGGCGACCCGAAGTGGACCCAGTCCGTGCTGGAGCTCATGAACGCCGTCGACGAGTCGATCCCGGACCCGGTCCGTGAGACCGACAAGCCGTTCCTGATGCCGATCGAGGACGTCTTCACGATCACCGGTCGTGGCACCGTCGTCACCGGTCGTATCGAGCGCGGTGTGATCAACGTGAACGAGGAAGTCGAGATCGTCGGCATCCGCGAGAAGTCGCAGAAGACCACCATCACCGGTGTCGAGATGTTCCGCAAGCTGCTGGACCAGGGCCAGGCGGGCGACAACGTCGGTCTGCTGGTTCGTGGTCTGAAGCGTGACGACGTCGAGCGTGGTCAGGTCGTCGTGAAGCCGGGCACCACCACCCCGCACACCGAGTTCGAGGGCCAGGCGTACATCCTGTCGAAGGACGAGGGCGGCCGCCACACCCCGTTCTTCAACAACTACCGCCCGCAGTTCTACTTCCGTACCACCGACGTGACCGGCGTCGTGACCCTCCCCGAGGGCACCGAGATGGTCATGCCGGGCGACAACACCGAGATGAGCGTCAAGCTCATCCAGCCGGTCGCCATGGACGAGGGCCTGCGTTTCGCGATCCGTGAGGGTGGCCGCACCGTCGGTGCCGGTCGCGTCACCAAGATCATCAAGTGATTTCCCGAAATCACTGGTGATTCTCTGAATCGCTGACGAACGGCGTCGCTCCGAAAGGAGCGGCGCCGTTTGCGTTTCGGATGGCGAAAGGGCCGTTCCCGCTGTGGGAACGGCCCTTTCGCCGTGTTCGGAGATCCGCGCGTCAGGATATGGTGAGCCGGTCCGCGGCCGTGGCGCCGAGGAGGCGGCCGGATTCGAAAGTGGCTGCGGCGGTGGGGAGTTGGGCGGCGCGGCCGGAGGCGAGGACGTGGACGGTGCCGGTGCTGGTGCCGGCGGTGGGGCGCTCGAGGGCGTCCATGCGGCGCAGGGTTTGGCCGGCGACGGCTTCGGCGCTGTCGAAGACGCGGACGCCCGGGGGGAGGGCGGTGAGGATGTCGTCCAGGACGAGGGGGTAGTGGGTGCAGCCGAGGACGATGCCCTCGGTGTCGGCGGGGGTGCGGGCGGCGGCGTCGGCGATGGCGTCGGCGATGACGGGGAGGTCGCCGCGGTCGATGGCGTCGGCCAGGCCGTGGCAGGCGACGCCGGTGATGTCGGCGTCGCCGCCGAAGCGGGCGATGAGGTCGGCCTGGTAGGCGCTGGCGGTGGTGGCCGCCGTCGCCCAGACCGCCACCTTCCGGCAGGCCGCCGCGGCGGGTTTGATGGCGGGCACGGTGCCGATGACCGGCACGCCGGGGCCGACCATGGTGCGGACGTGTTCGAGGGCCTGCACGCTGGCGGTATTGCAGGGCAGCACAATGACTTCCGCACCCTCGCCCAGCGCGAGGCGCGCGATGTCCAGTACCCGGTCGATGACCCACTGCTCGGGCTTGGGCCCCCACGGCGCGCCGTCGGGGTCATTGAGCAGCAGCAGGTCGAGATCGGGCCGCAGCTTCCGCAACCAGGCGGCCGTGGGGAGCAGCCCCAGTCCGGAGTCGATGAGCGCGACGATCACACCCTGCACGGTAGTGAAGGAACCGCCTCCACCGCGAACCGCGGGTCGAAAAACCGCGTGGGCGTGGCGCAGCCGACCGCGGTGGAGAGTCTCGGCCGACCGCGGTGGAAAGCCTCAGCCGACCGTCGCAGAGGGGTGCAGGGTCGCGGCGAGCTGGGCGCGGGCCTTCATGACCTTGCCCGCCATACCCGCGCCGACGACCGCGACGAGTTCGCCGCCGCGCAGGTAGCGGGCGAGGAATTTGCGCCCCTTGTCCTCGACGATCTGCACCTCGTCGGCGAGCGCCGGGATGCCGAGCACCTGGATCTTCATGTCGTACTGGTCGCTCCACACGTAGGGCACCTGCACCTCGGTGGACCGGTCCGCGCCCAACAGCGCGGCAGCCAGCAGCTGGGCCTGCTCACCGGCATTGGTCCAGTGTTCGACCCGCTTGTTCCGGCCGCTCGCGTGCGGCCAGGCGGCCACGTCGCCGACCGCCCAGACGCCCGGGACGCCGGTGCGTCCGGTGTCGTCGGCGAGCACGCCGCCGCCCTCGGCAGGCGCGGCCAGCGGGATACCGGAGTCGTCGAGCCAGTCGGTGACGGGCACCGATCCGATGCCGATGACCACCAGGTCGGCGTCGATCACGCTGCCGTCGGTCAGCTGCACGCCGCGGACCGAGTCCTCCTCGGTGACAAGCGATTCCACGCCGATCCCGCACCGCAGTTCGACGCCCTCGGTTTCGTGGAGCCGTGCCACCAGCGCGCCGACCTGTTCGCCGAGTGCGGCGAACAGCGGAGTGGGCTGGGGCTCGACGATGGTCACCGTGAGTCCGCGGGATCGGAAGCTGGCGGCCAGTTCGCAGCCGATGAAGCCCGCGCCGACGATGACGGCCTTGCGTGCGCTGCCGAGGTGTTCGCGCAGGGCGTGGGCGTCGGAGTGCGAGCGCAGCACGTGGACGCCGGAGACCTCGGGCAGACCCGGGATTCGACGCGGCCGCAAACCTGTGGCGATCACGAGGGCGTCGTATCCGACTTCGCTGCCGTCGGAGAGCCGGACCCGCCGGGCGGCGGTGTCGACACCGGTGGCGCCGACTCCCAGCCGCAGCCGGATGTGCTGTTCGGTGAAGAATTCCGCGGGCCGCAGGGCGGTGTCGTCGGTTTCGCCGCGCACATACTGTTTGGACAGCGGCGGCCGGTCGTAGGGCGCGCGGTTCTCGTCGCCCAGCAGGGTGAGTTCGCCGGTGTAACCCCCACGTCGCAGCTCTTCGGCCGTGCGCAGTCCCGCGAGGCCGGCGCCGACAATTAGAACGTGTTCTACCGAGTGCGACATGCGCCAACCATAGCGGTTCGCGAGGTCGCGTACCGACGTGTCGACCGTCACACCCGAGATGCGGCCCAATCGTATCCGGGCATTTATTGATCGGGCGGTCAATCAGGAATACAACGGGATCAGAACATATTCCCTGGCCTTTCAAAGGAGGCATTCCATGTTCACCGTGAGTCGCGCGGAGCAGGCCATGACGGTCGTGCTCGGCGCCATCGCCGCGCTGTCCCCGATCTGGGTGGCGCACAGCAACCGCGCACTGTGGACCCTCGTGGTGCTCGGCGTGCTGGTCGCACTCGCGGGCCTGGCGCAGATCGCGCAAATGGCGACCGGCATGGTCGGCTACGCGATCGGCGTGCTGGGCGTCCTGATGTTCATCTCCCCGTGGGTGATGAACTTCCACTCCTACAGCGGCGCTTCCTGGGTCGCGTGGATCGTGGGTGCGTTGACGGTCGTGGTCGCGCTGGCGGAGATGCCCGAGGTGTCGGGCCGCTTCGGCGCTGCGGCGCATCACTGACCGATTCGCGGCGTGCCGGCCTCGGCTCTCCGCGATCACGGGTGCACAGCCCTCGTGACCGTGGGAGACGCAGCGAGGTCGGCGCGTCCGCGCGTTATGCTTGTCGTCTACGTCCGCCGACCGGTGGCGGCCGCCTCCGCGTCGAAGCGTGAGGAGGAAGTCGAGCAGTGCCCACATCACGCAAGGCGGAATCGGATTCGCCGCGCACAGCAGAGTCTGAACTGCTGCGCAATGTGGGACCCGCGCCCCGCCGGGTGGGGCGTCGTCGCAGCAAGAAGATCGACGGTGACGCTCGCCAACTCATCCTGGATGCCGCCGAAAGGCTTTTCGCGGCCAACGGATTCGACGCGACTCCCACGGCGTCCATCGCCGAGACGGCCGGGGTGCCCAAGGGCCTGGTCTTCTACTACTTCCCGACCAAGGGCGCGATTCTGTCGGCGCTCATGGCCGAGCGGGTCCCCTCGCAGCCGCTGGACGATATCGATTCGGTGGTCGTGCCGGGTGATCCGGCCAAGAGCCTGGTCAATATGGATGCCGCGCTGAATCTGCGCGAGAACAATTCCTCGGTGCTGCGGGTGATCATGTGGCGCGAGGCCGATACCCACCCGGATGTGCGGAAACAGTTGCGCCGCATGCGGGATCAGCTGCTGGACGCGACGGCGCGGGTGCTGGCGGCGAGCGCGCCGGCCCCGGTGCAGCCGGGGACATTGCGGGCATGTGCGGCGGCGTGGGTGTCGGCGATGCTGGCCATCGCGAGCACGGATCGGTTGCACGCCCTGGACGGGGTGCCGCTGCCGACGGCCGACGAGATTCTGAATGTGGCGCAGGTCGTGGCGGCGGGCATGACCCACCTGGGTTGAGCCGGCGGGAATCCGGAGCGACCGCAGCATGGTTGCTGGCGTGTCGCTGCTTCTTCTGAAGAACTCCCGAACCACAGTCGATGTGGGGTAATCGTCCGATTCCCACTGTGAAGTGCGTGGAAGACCTGATGAATGCCAAGTTGTTGCTGCGTGGTTGCGGAATCCTGGTGGCGGGTCTGGTTCTCGCGGGCTGACGCCCGCGGCGCACGCGGATCCGATCTACCCCGCGCCCGATCCGGACCCGTTCTACGCGCAGCCCGCCGATATCGCCGACACGATCCGGGCGACGTGCTGGCGGTGCGGCCCATGCCGCCGCTGCCGATGTTTCCCGAGACCACGGTCACGATGGTGAAATTCCGGTCCACGAGTTCCGAGGGCGGTCCGATCGCGGCGGTCACCACGGTGCTCACCCATCGGGCTGGAGCGGGAGTATCCGGACCGGTTGCCGATCAGCACCCAGATGAACGCGGCCGGCCGGGCCACGCGCAATGCCATGGCCAATGGCTGCACCAACGAGATCATGGCGATCGGCGCCGGGCACAGTGCGCGCGAATTCGCCGCCGGCACCTCGCTGATCGACGATCCGGCGGTCATGTCGGTGCTGCGGGAGAAACAGCCTGGAACTGTACGACGGGGTGCCGAATACGCCCATCTTCGAATGGCATTCGCCGAGTGATCCGCTGATTCCGGTGGACGCCATCGTGAATACCGATCTTCGCTACTGCGCGGCCGGGGTGCGACTGGACATGGATATGAATCCGTCCCCGGAACATCTGTCGGCTGTGGTGCTGGGACTGCCCGCCGCTCTGTGGTGGATCGACGCGCGGCTGCGCGGCGAACCCGCTCCGAGCAACTGCTGAGCGGCGTCAACACCCCAATACCGTTGATCGTGAGCCGGTTTCGCGGTGCCCGCGCTCTGCCCGGTCCCGGCCCGAGTCGCACCCGTTCCCGCGGGCCGGTAAGAATGTCGGCCATGGATGCCGATTTCACCACCGGCCCGGGGGATTCGCGCCCCGCGCGTCAGCCGGGCTACCGACTCACCCATCCCGATACCCCGTCACCGGGCACGGCGCCGAACCCGGTGCTGACCGGAATCGACACCGGCAGCCACGCCGGCCCGGGCCGAAACGGCCAGGATCAGGCGGTGCAGTGGTCGACCGCGCCGGTAACCTTGCGCGCCACACCGGAACCCGATGCGCTGCCGCGCCGGATCGCCCCCGATCTGCCGCAGCGCACCGCGGACCCGGAGGCGGTGGCTGCCCGGCTCGCCGCCGACGGCGAGCCGTTCTCGGCGCGGATCACCACCGACAGCGCACCGCTCGCGATGCCCGCCACCAATGGCGAGCCCTTCGCCGCGCGACCCGCCACCAACGGGTCGCCCTACGCCCGATCCATGTCCGACAGCGGATCGTTCATCAGTGCCGCCCTCGACAGTGAGCTCTACGCGGCGGCGCCCGTGGCGGACAACGAGACGATCGCCGTGCGCCCCGCGACCAATGGCTCGCCGTTCGCGGCCCATTCCGGCGTGCACGAGGATGTTTTCGCGGCGAGCCGGCCCGCCGACCTCGAGGCCCCCACCGGTCGCCGGCACGCGCCGGACCCAGAGCCGCCGGCCCGGCTGGAGAGCCCTGCCAGGGTGGAGAGCCCTGCCCGCATGGAAAGCCTCGAGGCCGTCGCGGCCTCGCTGCGGGAGACCGCGCCCGATTCGCTGCCCCAGCCCGCGCGTCCGGCGAGCGTCAAGTCCCGGCGGCGCGCTGCCCCGGAACCCGCTGTGGCGCATTCTGATTCGACCACGGCCGAGCCCAAGGCCGGAGCCGAGTTCCGGACCGGCGACGCCAGCATCGATCTGCACCACATCATGCGGCTGCTGGTGGCCAGCCACGATCTGGACGTGGCCGCGGCGGCGGTCGAATCCGGCGAGATCACCGTCGCCGAAATGGCCGACGTCGCGCGGCGCACCCGCACGGCGGCCGTGGAATTGGTGGCGGCCTGGTATGGCGGAGCGGATCACATGCGGAAATTCGGCGAGGTGCTGTTACAGGCCGCGGCTGAAACCGCTTGATATAGATCTAGGATTCGATCGACAGTCTCTCCGGCTCACGGACGCAGGAGGCGCGATGAGCGGAACCGGCGTGCCGTCGAAAACCCTGACGGCGGCCGCGGTGCAGGCGGAATTGGCGGCCCTCGCCGATCCGGCCGACGCGGCGCATCTGCAGCGGTTCTTCAAAACCGGGCCGGGTGAGTACGGAGAAGGGGATGTATTCATCGGCGTCCGGGTTCCGCAGACCCGGAAGGCGGTGAAACAATTTGCCGGCCTGCCGCTTTCGGAGATCGATCTGTTGCTCGACAGTCCGGTGCACGAGCACCGGCTGGCCGGATTGGTGATTCTGAACGGCGAAATGGCCGGGGCCACACGCAAACGCGGGGGTGGGACACACAATCGCAGCGGTGACGCGGTGCGGCAGCGGGAGATCGTCGATCTGTATGTGGCGGCCGTGCGCCGCGGGCGGGTGAACAACTGGGATCTGGTGGATTCCTCGGCGGAGTTCATTCTCGGCCCGTGGCTGTTCGAACGTCCCCGCGCGCTGCTCGGCGAATTCGCATCGGGGGATTCGCTCTGGGAGCGGCGGGTGGCCTTGCTGACCACATTCGCGTTCATCAAGCAGGGCGATACCGTGACCACGCTCGAACTCTGCGAGCGCCTGCTCTCCGATCGCCGTGATCTGATCCAGAAGGCGGTGGGCTGGATGCTGCGGGAGATCGGCAAGCGGGTGGATTCCGCGATTCTCACCGGATTTCTGGACGCGCACGCGGCGGATATGGGCCGTACCGCATTGAGTTACGCGACCGAGCATCTCGCTCCCGAACAGCGTGCGACCTACCGCGCGCGGCGGTGATTCGCGGCGAAACGGGCCCAGCAGGTGACGCTGCCAGATTGCTGTGACGAACCACTCGGCCGGTTCGCGCCGAGTGTTCATCCTGTGTTCAGTTTGCGTTTACTTGGCGAGATCAGTCTGTGATCAGTCGGTGAAGGCCGATACCAGCTCGAAATGAGCCGGTGACTACCACGCAGAGACCGCCGCCTTCGGCGGGAGCGTGACTGAACGGGTGATAGCTGGGAAATGTCCCAAATCCCGTTCCGCCACTTGCACATCACAACCCATGCAGTGCATCGGCGAGTCCCTCCGGGTGCCCGCCGTGGTGAGCTCTGCGCCTGTAATCACCATGATCAAACGAAACCTGTTCGCCCAGCCCGTCAAGACCATCACCGGCGCCGCCGCCGCGGCCCTGGCCGTCTCGGCCGTGATCGCCGCCGGTCCGGCCGGCGCCGACGTCAACGGGGTCCCGCCCCAGTTCCAGGCCACCGCCCAGCAGGTCCAGCAGCAGGCCACCCAGCTCGACAACGGCCTCCCCGCTGCGCAGCAGGACCAGGTCCGCCAGGTCGTCCAGGGCCTCCCGGCCCCGTTCAACCAGGTCCTCCCCCCGGTCTTCGGCAACGACCTGAACGGCTGGATCCAGAATGCCCTCTTCGTCATGGGCCAGCACGGCATCCCCGGCAGCTACGACGGCATCTTCCGCAATATCCAGCGTGAGTCGGGTGGCAACCCGCAGGCCATCAACCTGTACGACTCCAACGCCGCCGCGGGCATCCCGTCCAAGGGCCTGATGCAGGTGATCGATCCCACCTTCCAGGCGTACCACGTCGATGGAACCTCCTGGGACATCTACGACCCGGTCGCCAACATCACCGCCGCCTGCAACTACGCGGCGCACCGCTACGGCTCCATCGACAACGTCTTCTCCGCGTACTAGGGAGCACCGGCTTCCGGTGGCTCTCCGGGGTTCAGTGTCGCACCCTGAATAAGAATGTGGCCGCCGCGTTTCGACGCGGCGGCCACATTTCGCTTTCGGCGGGCTCGTCAGAACTGGATCTTCAGGTGATCCGTCACCGGGCGGGCCTGGCAGCCGAGGATGTAGCCGTTGGCGATGTCCTCGGGGTCGAGGATTTCGGCGTTTTCCATTTCGACTTCGCCTTCGAGGACGGTGCAGGCGCAGGAGCCGCATTCGCCTTCGAGGCAGGAGTAGGGGACGTCGAGGCCCTTGGAGAGCATGATGTCGACCAGGGTTTGGCTGCGGGGCCAGGTCATCTCGTGGGTTTCGCCGTCGAGTTCGACCTCGACGCTGGCGGCGTCGGCGGCCTCCTCGGCGGTGATCTCGGTCGGGGCGACCTCCGCGAAGGGGTCACCGGAGAGCGAGTTGAAGACCTCGGCGTGGGTGCGGTTGCGGGGCATGCCGAGCTGGCCGAGGGCGTCGTGGACGCGGTCCATGAACGGCTTGGGGCCGCACATGAACGCCTCGTGGGCGACGTAGGGCGCGACCAGGGCCGCGAAGGCGTCGGCGGTGGGCAGGCCCTGCAGGTGCTCGAGCCAGTGGATCACGACCAGCCGCTGCGGGTGCTTGTCGGCCAGCTCCCGCAGTTCCCGGGCGAAGATGACCGAGTCGTGGTCGCGGTTGGCGTAGACGACCACGATGCGGCCGTTGCCGCGGGCCAGCGCCGACTTGAGGATGGACATCACAGGGGTGATGCCGCTGCCGGCCGCGAACAGCAGCAGGTCCTCGTCGAGGTTCTTGGGGGTGAAGACGCCCGAGGGCGGCAGCACCTCGAGCGAGTCGCCGGCTTTCACGTTGTCGCACACCCAGTTCGACGCGTAGCCGTCGACGGTGCGCTTGATGGTCACCTTGGGCTTGTCGTCGGTGTGCGGCGAGCTGGCCAGCGAGTAGCAGCGGGCGACGGACCCGGTGAGGTCGCTGGGGATGCGCAGGGTCAGGAACTGACCCGGCTGGTAGGTGAAGCGCTCACGCAGGTCCTCGGGCACGTCGAATACCAGCGAGCAGGAGTCGGCCGTCTCGTTGATGACCGCGGAGACCCGCAGCACGGCCGATCGCGAGCTGTGCGGTACGTCGACGGTGGTCATAGTGTCCTCTCGAACCCGGCGGTGCTGGGCAGCCGGTGCAGTCTACCTAAACTAGAACGTGTTCTAGTTTGACTATACGTGCCCGTCCCGCTGCCGGACAAGCTGAGCTTCCAGGCCCGCGATCAGCACGTCCATCGAGAAGTCGTAGGAGTACTTGCCGCGCAGATCCGCCAGGTGTCTGGTGGCGCGTTCCACCGCCTCCGGAAGCACCCGGTCCAGCAGACCCGCCCGGTCGCGCGGGTTCACCTTCGAGCGCCCGAACAGATAGGTGTGGATGGTGGCATAGGCGGAGAGCACATTGCGCTCGTCGAAACCGGCGTCGAAGAGGATTTCCATGATGGCGGCGATCAGGTCCAGCTGTTTGCCGAGCATCTGCTCGATCAACACGTCGCCGAGACCCGGGTGCTTGCGCAATTTCTCGTCGATCTGGTCGATCAGATCCCGCAATCGCATTTGCCACGTACCGAATTCGGGTGGCGGCTTGCGCACGCCGGTGAGGGCGGCGGTGGCGACCAGATCGAGTAGCTCGCGCTTGTCGGCCACGTAGTAATAGGGGGCCATCGGCGAAACTCCGAGTTCGCGGGAGAGCCGTCGCATGGACAGCTTCTCCACACCGTCCTGCCGGACCACCCGCAGGGCGGCCTCGACGATCTCGGATTCCGAGAGGGTGTTACCGCCCCCGCCTGTCTGCATGCGCCCGACTCCCATACCGCCTCGACCACCACGGGCACGGATTTCCGTCCCCGACCTGTTCAACTCCCGATTTTCCTCCCGCAGTGTAGAGCGCTCCCCGCATCACCCGTCGAGCTACGGTCCGATGCGTGGACAAGGCCGAATCCAGCCCCGAGATCCCCATTCGTCGACAACCTGCCGACCGTCACCCAAGAGGTTCGCGGCCGTCTCGATTCTGGACTGCGGCTTGATAGACCTCCGCCTCGGAGTGGGAGAGCGAACGGCTCCATAGATCTGCGCCTTGGCGGAGCGGAGGAGGGAAGAATCGAGACCTCAGGGCCGCGAACCCTGCCCGGAGCGAAGCGGTGGGCAATTAAACACCGCGCGCCAATCATCATTGCCAGTGGTTGGCTGACTTAGCATTCGGGAATGCGCCATGATCGCCTTCCCGATGGTTTCGGGGTGCGAATCGATCCCAGGGTGCGCACTTATTCCGGTGGACGGCTCCTGGTCGGCGGCACGCCGACGAGGTTGCTGCGGCTCGCCCCGGAAGCTGCGGCCTTGATCGGTGACGGGTACCTCGAGGTGACCGACCCCGCGTCGGCTCGGGTTGCCAGACGTCTTCTCGATTCCGGCGTCGCGAATCCGCGCCCGCGGCTGCTGCCGTCGCTGGAGGACGTCACCGTGATCGTCCCGGTGCACAACAATGCTCCCGAGCTGTCCCGGCTGCTGTCGGCGCTGCGGGGCCACACGGTGATCGTGGTGGACGATGGCTCGGATCAGCCGGTGCGGATTCCGGATGCCAGAAGCCGCTGCCGGATCACCGTGCTGCGCCGCGATCGCCGGTACGGGGCGGCTGCCGCCCGCAATTTCGGATTGCGGGCCGCGGCAACCGAATTCGTGGCCTTCCTGGACCCGGACGTGGTGCCCCGCACCGGCTGGCTGGAGGTCATGCTCGGGCACTTCAGCGATCCCAAGGTGGCGCTGGTGGCCCCGCGCATCCTGGCCATGGATCCGGATTCCACCCTGCTGGCCCGCTACGAGCACACCCGCGGCTCGGTGCATCGCGGCCGGCGCGAGTCGGCGGTGCACGCGCACGGCCCGGTGCCGTACGTGCCGAGTTCGGCGGTGCTGGTGCGCCGGCTGGCGCTGCTCGGCGAGGGCGGGTTCGACGAGACCATGGCGGCGGGCGGCGATGTCGACCTGTGCTGGCGGCTGGACCGCGCGGGCTGGCGGTTGCGCTACGAACCGGCCGCCCGGGTGGCGCACAGCAATCCGGTGTCGCTGCGAAAGTGGTTCGCCCACAAGGTCACCCACGGGACCGGCGTGGCGCCGCTGGCCCAGCGGCATCCGGGCCTGGCCGCGCCGCTGTCGCTACCGATCTGGACCGCGGTGTCCGCCGTGTTATTGGCCACGATGTCGCGCTGGGGTGTGTTCGGCGGTCTGCTGACCCTGACCGCGACCCTGGTCCGACTACGCCGGGTCTTCGCCGGACTGGACAATCCGACCCGGGTGGCGGCCATCTATATGACGCGTGGTTTCACCGGCGGCGTCTGGCGTCTGGCGACGGCCATGTGCAGGCATTACTGGCCGATCACGCTGCTGGGCATGCTCTGCTCGCGGCGGGTCCGTCATATCGCGTTCACCCTGGCCATGGCCGAGGGCCTGGCGGACTGGTTCACCCACCGGGAGTCGGGCAGCCTGGACCCCGTGCGGTACGTGCTGTGCCGGCGGCTGGACGATGTCGCCTACGGGGCGGGTCTGTGGTGGGGTGCGGCCCGCATTCGCAGCGCGGCGGCCCTGAAGCCGACCCTGCCGACGAGCTGAGTCCGACGCTGCTCCCGGGCTGCTGGAAGCTGTGGGCGAAGCGGTCGAGGTCGGTCGGGTCGATGGCTTCCAGGGACCCACTCTGGCACAGTGCTGGGCTGTCCGGCAGCGCATCGGACGAACTAGCCGACTGCGAAAAGTGGAGCGCCGCAATCTGATTCGCCGAAGCAGCCAGCACATTCAGATACAAACGCTGTAGGTTCGCGGCCGCCCCGATTCAGGACCGACGGAGCGCAGGAGGGAAGAATCGGGGTCACGAGGACCGCGAACAGCCGGAGGCGCACAGCGAGGCAAATAGACGCAGCTCACATTTCGTGAAGCGCCCGTTGCGTGTGACCTGCCGGACAAACGTCCGGCTTCCGCCTTGGGGTCTTCGGTGCGCCGGTACTCTTTGGGGCGGAAAGAAAGGCAAATGGTCAGCAATCTCGCAGGTGGTGGGCAACCCAACCACGGCGTCGAACCGGGCAGTCAACTCGGGGCGCTCGAAACATATGCCGCCCAGGCACACGGATATCTCAGTGTGGGCGGGGATCAACTGGGGCAGTTGCCCGGCCTGCTGCGGCCGATGGTGCTCGAGTCATGGCTGCGCAGTCTGCGCGGCGGCGTCGATCCGGTGGACGACGGAGACGGTCGTGGCCTGCGCGGCACCGACCTCGAGCGCTACCGTGACGCGCATCCGATCGCCTCGGTCATGCCGTTGGTGGACAAGCTATTACTGCGCGACGCGACCAGCACCGGGTTGATCGTGGTGGTGGCCGACCAGTTCGGCCGCGTGCTCTCGGTGCACGGCAATGCCGATCGGGTGCAGGCGGCCGCGGAGGCGGGCCTGCGCGAGGGCAATGACCTGAGCGAACGCCGGGTGGGCACCAATGCGGTGGGCCTGGTGGTGCGCACCGGCCGCGCGGCCTGGATCCACGGGCCGGAGCATTTCCTGCATCGCATGCACCAGATCACCGGAGCCGCGGCGCCGGTGCACGATCCGGACGGCCGCCTGGTGGGCGTGCTGATGATCGCCGGCGGGGTGCGGGTGGCGCGCCCGGAGATCCTGGCGCTGGTGAAGGCGGCCGCGACGGCCGCGGAGATGGATCTGCTGCTGGCCGCGGTCCGTTCGGGTCAGGATCGCCGCTCGAATGCCGATGCGCCGGCGCCGGAGCGGCTGGGCCTGGAGGTGCTCGGGCTGGGGCAGCCGCAGTTGACGGTGGCGGGGGAGCGAGTCCCCTTGTCGCAGCGGCATGCCGAGATCCTGCTGCTGCTGGCCGAGCACACCGAGGGCCTGTCGGCCGATCACCTGGCGCTGCTGCTGGACGATGCCGATCTGGACAACGCCACCATTCGCGCGGCCATGTCGCGTTTGCGTTCGGTGGTCGGGTCGAATGTGTTCGGCTCGCGTCCCTATCGACTACGCGTTCCGATCGCCACGGATGTGGAGGCGCTGCGCGCCGCGCTGGATTCCGGGGATGTGGATTCGGCGGTGCGGCTTTACGCGGGTCCGGCGCTGCCGCGTTCCACGGCGCCTGGAGTTATAGACATTCGCGATGAATTGCGAGTGCGTCTGCGCACCGCTGTATTACGTTCCGGCGACGCTTCGGTCTTGAGCCGGTGGACATCCGGTGCCGAGGGCCGTGACGATGCGGCCGCGTGGGCGGCCTATCGCGCCACGGTCGATCGTGAGTCCCCGCTGTATGCGCAGATCGAGGCCAAGATTCGCGTGCTGGATCGGCGGATGGGCGCCGATGCAACGCAGTTGCAACGTTTCGACTCATAGTCTCCACATCCGAAAGTGCGGTCGGTCACACCGCCGCCTTGTCATGTGGTCGTACCCACATTCATCGCGTTCGCAGCGCGAGGCCGTCGGCCAACTAGACGATCGTCCAACTTTTTTTCGGGAAAAAGTTCCTTTTTATTGTGTAAACGCCTAGTGTCCACATGCATGAACGGCATCCCTGTGATGCAGGTGACAGTTGGAGGAGATCGGCAGCAGGACACCCGCGGATGCGATGACCCGGAGGCACTCGCATCCCGGCCGGAGAGCCAGTAGGCCCGGCCGCTTCGAGCACTAGTTGGATCACGCGCGGATTTCGCCGCGCATTCGTCGAATCACCCAGGGCGGTGCGATTTTTCGCGACCTGGGCGGCGCGATACGTCGCACCGCCGCAGGTCTATTTCGCGATGCCCGAAAGCGGTCGGCGGCATAGCAATTCGCCATAGGAAGGGAGACTCTGGTGCAGGGTACGGAGTTGGGTGGTGTCGAGTCGTGCGACGTGTCGAGGTCGAACGAATCGAAGGGCCGGGGGGCCCCGTTCCCGCTCGGACCCGGGCAGGTGGGCGTCTGGTACGCCCAGCTCCTGGAGCCGGATGTGCCGATCAATATGGCGCAGTACGTTGATATAGAGGGCGACTGGGACCTGGACCTGCTGGCCCGGGTGAACCGTGAGGGCGTCGTGATCTGGCGCACCTCCCAGCTGCGATTCGCCGAGATCGATGGCCGCCCGCACCAGTACTTCGACTTCGACGCGGACGCGGACCCGACTACCTTCCTGGACCTGCGCGCCGAGCCGGATCCCGTTGCGGCGGCCCGGGAATGGATGCTCGCCGAAGTGGTCCGCCCGGTGGATGTCCTGACCGATGTGCTGTTCGCTCCCACCATCATTCGCATCGCCGACCGCCGCTGGTTCTGGTTCGTGCGCGCGCACCACATCGTGGGCGACGGCTACGCCGCCATGAACGTCATGCAGTGGTCGGCCAAGCGCTACACCGCGCTGTCCCGGGGCGAGCAGCCCGCGACGGTGAAAGTCGGCGCGCTGCAAGAGGTTGTGCAGTCCGAGCTGGAGTACCGCGACAGCACCCGCTTCCAGTCCGACCGCGAGTACTGGATCGAGCGCACCCGTCGCCTGGGCGGCACCACCACGCTCAACGCGCGTCCCGCGCCGCACGCCGCCCTCAACCGCCTGTTCGGATCGGCGCTGCCCGAGGGCCTGCAGGAGCGCATGCACGAGGTCGGCGTCCAGCACGATTCCGGTCTGCCGGTGGTGCTGGTGGCGGCCTTCGCGGTGTACCTGTCCCGGATGACCGGCAAGGACGAGGTGGGCATCAGCCTGCCGGTGGCCGCGCGCACCACCGCCATGCTGCGCAATTCGGTGGGCATGCTGGCCAATATCGTCCCGATGCACATGTCGGTCCGAGCCGAGACCACCTGGGCCGAACTGCTGCACGCCACCCGCGTCGAGCTCTCCGGCGCGCTGCGGCATCAGCGCTACCGGCAGGAGGACATCCACCGGGATGCCGAGCGCGAGGGCAATCCGCCGCTGCGCAGCCTGTTCGGTCCGGCGGTCAACATCATGTTGTTCCACAACCGGATCGAGTTCGGCGATGCCACGGCGCGGCTGCATCCGCTGTCGTCCGCGCCCATCGAGGACATGAACCTCAATGTCTTCTACGGCGACAACGACCGGGTGCACCTGAACATCGAGGTGAACCCGAACCTCTACAGCGACGGTGAGATTCGCGCCCACCACGCCCGCTTCCTGGACCTGCTGGAGCGACTGGTCGAACTGGACTCGGCGACGCCGCTCGCGGGTGTCGAGGTGGCCACCGCCGCGGAGCGCGAGACGGTGCTGCGGACCTGGAACAACACCGCGCATCCGGTGGCGGAGGCCACCCTGGTGTCGATGTTCGCGGCGCAGGCCGCGCGGACGCCGCACGCGACCGCGCTGCGCTTCGCGGGCACCCCGGACCTGACCTATGCCGAACTCGCCGATCGGGTGAATCGTCTTGCGCGCTATCTGATCTCGCGTGGCATCGGCCCCGAGACGCGGGTCGCGCTGCATCTGCGCCGGTCCCCGGAACTGGTGATCGCCATGTACGCGGTGCAGGCCGCGGGTGGCGCGTACGTGCCGCTGGATCCGGATCATCCGGTCGAGCGCACCGGCCACATTCTCACCAGCGCGCAGCCCGCGCTGGTGCTCGCGTCGTCCTGGGATCTGCCCGACGCCGCCGTCGACGCGCTGAACCTGAACGAGCTGGAGCTGTCCGGCTTCTCGGGCGCGCCGCTGACCGACGCCGATCGCCTGGCTCCGCTGCGGCCCGCCAATGCCGCCTACGTCATCTTCACCTCGGGTTCGACCGGTCGCCCGAAGGGTGTGGCGGTCAGCCACGCCTCGGTGGTGAACCGCATGGTCTTCGGTCAGGAGACCTACGGCCTGACCCCGGACGATGTGGTGCTGCAGAAGACCCCCGCGACCTTCGACGTGTCGGTGTGGGAGTTCATGTGGCCGTTGCAGATCGGTGCGACGCTGGTGCTGGCGCAGCCGGACGGGCATCGGGATCCGGCCTACCTGCGGTCGGTGATCGCCGAGAACCGGGTCACCGTCACGCATTTCGTGCCCTCCATGCTGGAGGTGTTCGTGGCCGGGCTGGAGGCCGAGCCCGGTGTCGCCGATCGCGCGCTGTCCTCGCTGCGGATGGTCTTCACCTCGGGCGAGGCGCTGTCGGCCGCGACGGCGCATCGGCTGCGCACGCTCTCGGGCGCGGCGCTGCACAATCTCTACGGCCCCACCGAAGCTGCGGTCGAGGTCACCTTCCATGAGGTGACGGCCGCGGACACCGAATTCGTGCCGATCGGCGCGCCGGTGTTCAACACCCGGCTGTACGTGCTCGACGCACGACTGCGGCCGGTTCCCGTGGGTGCCCCGGGCGAGCTGTATCTGTCGGGGGTTCAGCTCGCCCGTGGCTACCTGGCGCAACCCGGTCTGACCGCGGGACGCTTCGTCGCGGACCCGTACAGCGCGGAGGTCGGTGGCCGGCTGTACCGCACCGGCGATCTTGTGCGGTGGACCGAGAGCGGCGAGCTGGAGTACCTGGGCCGCACCGACTTCCAGGTGAAGCTGCGTGGTCTGCGCATCGAGCTCGGCGAGATCGAGACGGTGCTGAGTGAGCTGCCCGAGGTCGCCCGCGCGGTGGTGATCGTGCGCGACGACCAGCTGGTCGCCTACGTGGTGCCCAGCGCCGAGCTGGACGAGACCCGGCTCAAGGCCGCGGCCATGCGGGCGCTGCCCGCGTATATGGTGCCCACCGCCTACGTGCTCATGGACGAACTGCCGGTCAACACCTCCGGCAAGCTGGATCGGGCCGCATTGCCCGAGCCGGTGCGGATGGCCCACCGCTACGAGGCGCCGCGCTCGGTGGTCGAGCAGACGGTGGCGCGGGTACTGGGCGAGACGCTCGGCATCGAACAGGTGGGCCGCACCGATGATTTCTTCGCGCTCGGCGGCAACAGCCTGATCGCGACCCAGGTGGCGGCACGCCTCAATGACGAGCTGGGCTGCCGGCTGACCCTGCGCGAGCTGTTCACCGCGACCAGCGTCGCCGAGCTGGCCGCGGTCATCGACGCCCAATTCCTGGATGCCGACGCCGATTCCGCGGCGGCGCGACCGGTGGCGCTGGGCGCGAACCGTCCGGCCCTGGTCCCGCTGTCCCCGGCCCAGCAGCGCATCTGGTTCCTCAATCGCTTCGACGTCACCGCCGCGAGCTACAACATGCCGTTCGTGGTGCGGCTGCGCGGTGAGTCCGCGGATCTGCCGACGCTGCACGCCGCGGTGATCGATGTGCTGACCCGGCACGAGGCGCTGCGCACGGTCTTCCCGGTGACCGAGGACGGTTCGGCCCACCAGCGGGTGATCCCGGTGGCCGAGCTGGATGTCCAGGTGACCCACGAGACGGTTGCCGACGAGGCCGAACTCGCCGCGCGCCTGGCGGCCATCGCCGCCTGCGGCTTCGACCTCGTGGACGAGATCCCTTTCCGTGCGCAGGTTTTCACCGCCGATGTGCAGGACGAGTACGCCCTGGTCATGGTGCTGCACCACATCGCCGCGGACGGTCTGTCGCTGCCTGTGCTGGCGCGCGACCTGATGCGGGCCTATGCCGAGCGGCTGGCCGGCGGCGCGCCGACCTGGTCGGGCCTGCCGGTGCAGTACGCCGATTACACGGTGTGGCAACGCGATCGCCTGGGTGCGGCCGACGACCCGGCGTCGCTGCTTGCCGGTCAGCTGGAGTTCTGGCGGCGGACCCTGGCCGGTGCGCCGGATCTGCTGGAGCTGGCGGGCGACCGTCCGCGTCCGGCGGTGGCCAGCGGCCGCGGCGGCAAGCGGGTCTTCGACTGGCCCGCCGAACTGCACGCCCGAGTCACCGAAACCGCTCGGGCCGAGGGCGTTTCGACCTTCATGCTGGTGCACGCCGCCATGGCCCTGCTGCTGTCGCGGATGTCCGGTGAATCGGACATCGTCATCGGCACCCCAGTGGGTGGCCGCGGTCTGCGTGAACTCGACGACCTGATCGGCATGTTCGTCAATACCGTGCCGCTGCGCACCGAGATCGACGGCGCGGCGAGCTTCCGGGACTTCCTGCACCGGGTGCGCGAGGTCGACCTGGCCGCCTTCGCACACGCGGACGCGCCGTTCGAGACCCTGGTCGAATCGCTGAATCCGCCGCGCTCGCAGGCCCGCCATCCGCTGTTCCAAGTGTTGCTGTCGTTCGCCGCCCCCGGACCGACCGGTGTCGAACTGCCTGGATTACTTGCCACGACGGGTACCCTGGAGACCGGAGTGACCAAGTTCGACCTCTCGGTCGTGGTCACCGAAAGCTTCGTCGGTGCCGGTCCTGGGGAAGGTCCGGCACCGGCGGGGATTACCGCCGAGTTCGAGTTCGCGGCGGATCTGTTCGACCCCACCACCATTGACGTCCTTTCCGACCGTTTCGTGCGCTTGCTGACCGCGGTCACCGCGGATCCGGCCGCCGGGTTGGACGCGATCTCGGTCCTCTCCGAGCATGAATACGCCGATCTGACCACGCGTTCCGGCGGCCCGGCCCCGACCGGCATGACCCTGCCGGGCATGCTCGCGGCCGCGGTGGCCACCCGCCCGGATGTGATCGCGGTGGTCGACGGTGCGCGCGAGCTGACCTATCGAGAGTTGGACGCCGCCTCGAATCGGGTGGCGCGCATGCTGATCGAGCGCGGCGTGGGTCCGGAGGACCTGGTAGCCATCGGGATGCCTCGCACGCTGGAGACGGTGCTGGCGATCTGGTCGGTTATCAAGACCGGCGCGGGCTGGATGCCCCTGGATCCCGCCTACCCGGCCGACCGCATGGAGTACATGGTGGCGGACTCCGGTGCCGTGGTCGGTCTGACCACCGCGTCCGTCCGCGCCGGACTGCCGGATTCGCTGTCCTGGTTGCTGCTCGACGATTTCGCGACGTCGTCGGGCGAGGCCGTGGACGCGGTGACGCCACTGCGTCCTGTGCACCCCGGCAACCTCGCGTACACCATCTACACCTCGGGTTCGACCGGTCGGCCCAAGGGCGTGCTGCTCGCGCACAAGGGTGTCTGGGCGCTCGCGGCCGAGCAGACCCGCAACTACTTCGCCGAGCCGGACGCGCGCGTGTTGCAGGTCGCTTCGCCGTCGTTCGACATCTCGGTGGCGGAGCTGCTGCTCGCCGCGAACTCGGGTGCGACCCTGGTGGTCGCGCCGCCCGAGGCGTCGGTCGGTCCCGAACTGGCCGCGGTGATCCGGTCGCACCGGGTCACCCACATCATCATCACCCCGTCCGCGCTGGGCACCATCGACCCGGCCGAGGTGCCGGACGTGCGCGTGGTGGTGGTCGGCGGCGAGGCCTGCCCGCCGGAGTTGTTGCGGCGCTGGGCCGGTGCCGATCGCGTCTTCATCGACGCCTACGGCCCGACCGAGACCACCATCATCGTGAACGCCAGCGCGCCGCTGCCGGCCCAGGGCCCGGTCTCCATCGGCGGCCCGATGTCGGGTGTGCGGGAGTGGGTGCTCGACGAGCGGCTGCGCCCGGTCCCGATCGGCGTGCCGGGCGAGCTGTACGTGGGTGGTGACCAGCTGGCGCGCGGCTATCGCGGGCGGCCCGGCCTCACCGCCGACCGCTTCGTGGCCTGCCCCTGGATCCCGGGTGAACGCATGTATCGCACCGGCGATCTGGTCCGCTGGGGCGCGGCCGGTGACGTGCAGTACCTGGGGCGCAACGACTTCCAGGTGAAGCTGCGCGGGTTCCGCATCGAGCTCGGCGAGATCGAGGCCGCGCTGACCGCGCTGCCCGGCGTGCGCCAGTCAGCGGTGCTGCTGCGCACCGACCCGGCCCGCGGTGAGCAGCTGGTCGCCTACCTGGTGTCGCAGGGCGAGCCGCTGGATCCGGCGGCGGTCCGCGCGGGCCTGGCGGGCCGGTTGGCCTCGTACATGGTGCCCGCCGCTTTCGTGGTGCTCGACGAGTTCCCGGTCACCACCAACGGCAAGCTGGACCGAAACGCCCTGCCCGCACCGGAGTTCGAGTCGGCCGGCTACCGGCGGCCGAGCACCATGGCCGAGGAGGTGGTGGCGGGGGTCTTCGCCGAACTGCTCGGGGTGGAACGGGTCGGGGCCGACGACGACTTCTTCGCACTGGGCGGCAGTTCGCTGCTGGCGACCAAGGCGGCGGCGCGCGTCGGTGCCCTGCTGAACGCGACGGTCGGGGTGCGCCTGCTGTTCGAGGACCCGACGGTGGCCGGGCTGGCCGCGCGTGTGCTCGCGGGTACCGGCGAGACCCGGCGGCCCGCGCTGGTGGCGGGGGAGCGGCCGGACTCGCTGCCGCTCTCGCCCGCTCAACGGCGCATGTGGTTCATCAACCGCTTCGACCGCGAGTCCACCGCTTACAACCTGCCGGTGGCGCTGCGGCTCTCGGGCGAGCTGGACGCGTCCGCGCTCTCCGACGCGCTGGGTGACGTGCTGGACCGGCACGAGGCGCTGCGCACCGTCTACCCCGAGACCGCCGAAGGCCCGGCCCAGGTGATCCTGCCGGTGGCGCAGGCGTATGCCGGCCTGAAGGCGATCGAGGTCACCGAATCAGAACTGGCCGTGCGGATTCCGGAAATCCTGAACACCGTCTTCGACGTGACCGTCGAGGTGCCGATCCGGGTGGAGCTGCTGCGCCTGGTGGGCGCCGCGGGCGAGTTCACCGGCGAACACGTGCTCGCCGGTGTGCTGCACCATATTTCGGCCGACGGCTCCTCGGTGGTCCCGTTCGTCCGGGATCTGATGGTGGCCTACGACGCCCGGCGCGCGGGCGCCGCCCCGGCGTGGGCTCCGCTGAGCCTGCAGTACGCGGACTACGCGCTGTGGCAGCACGCGCTGCTCGGCTCCGATGACGATGAGACCTCGGTTGCGGCCGCGCAACTCGGGTACTGGCGCGAGACCCTGGCCGGGCTGCCCGACCAGCTGGACCTGCCCACCGACTTCCCGCGTCCGGCGCGGCAGAGCCTGCGCGGCCGCCAGCTGAAGCTGAGCCTGGACGCCGAATTGCACTCCGAGCTCACCGAATTGGGCCGCGCCCAGGGCGCGACCCTGTTCATGGTGGTGCACGCAGCCTATAGTGCGCTGCTGTCGCGCCTGTCCGGCGTGGCCGACCTCGCGGTGGGCACCCCGATCGCGGGTCGCGGCGACAGCGGTCTCGACGACGTGATCGGCATGTTCGTCAATACGCTGGCGCTGCGCACCCGGGTGGATTCCGGCGCGCCGTTCACTGAGCTGCTGGGCCGGGTGCGGGCCGGTGACATCGCCGCCTTCTCGCACGCCGACGTGCCCTTCGAGCGCCTGGTCGAGGTGCTGAACCCGGTGCGTTCGCAGGCCCGGCACCCGCTGTTCCAGGTGGGCCTGTCCTTCCAGAACTTCGAGCAGGCCGAGCTGGTGCTGCCCGAGCTGACGGTGTCGGTGGTCGAATTCGACACCCACATAGCGCAATTCGACCTGCACCTGTACGCGTGGGACCGCTACCTCGACTCCGGCGCGCCCGCGGGACTGGACCTGGCCCTCACCTACGCCACCGATCTCTTCACCGAGGCCACCGCCGGCGAGTTCCTGGCGGCACTGACCAGGGTGCTGGAAGCCGTTGCGGCGAAACCGGATCGGGTGATCGGCGATATCGATCTGCTGGGTCCGGAGCTGCGGCAGCGGATGCTGGTGGACTGGAACGCCACCGCCCACCCGGTCGCCCCCGGCACGCTGGTGGACCTGGTCGACGCGCAGGTCGCGCGCGATCCCGGCGCGGTGGCACTGCTGGACGCGCACACCGGGATCGAGCTCGGTTATGCCGAATTCGACGCCCGGGTCAATCGCCTGGCGCGACGGCTCATCGCCGCGGGCATCGGCCCGGAGACCGGCGTGGTGCTGGCCATGCGGCGTGGTATCGAGCTGGTGGTGGCCATGTACGCGGTGGTCAAGGCGGGCGGCGCGTACGTGCCGATCGACCCGGACCACCCGGCCGACCGCATCGCCTACATCGTCGAGACCGCGGCTCCCGCAGCGGTTCTCACCACGGCCGCCGATGGTGTGTCCTTCGCGACCGAGGTGCCGGTGCTGGAGATCGATCGACTCGACCTGGACGGCTTCTCGGCCGCGCCGATCACCGACGCCGAGCGGGTGCACCCGCTACGCCCGCAGCACCCGGCCTACGTCATCTTCACCTCCGGCTCCACCGGACGGCCGAAGGGCGTGACGGTCGCGCACGCCGCAATCGTCAACCAGTTGCACTGGCTACGGGACACTTTCGAGCTGGGCGCGGGCGACCGCGCCCTGCTGAAGACGCCCGCCACCTTCGATCTGTCGGTGTGGGAGTTCTGGTCGCCGATGACCAGCGGCGGCAGCCTGGTGGTGACCTCCGCCGGTGACGAGCGCGACCCGGATCGGCTGCGCGCCATCATCGCTGACCGCGGTGTGACGGTGTTGCACCCGGTGCCGTCACTGCTGGGCATGCTGCTCACCGGCGGCGATTTGCCTGCCTCGGTGCGGGCTGTGCTGGCCATCGGCGAGGCGCTGCCCGCCGCCACGGCCGCCGAGTTCCTGGGCCGGAGTGCCGGTGGCGCAAGACTTTTCAACCTCTACGGTCCCACCGAGGCCGCGGTGTCCATCACCGCGTTCGAGGTGCGGGAGCGGCACCGGCTGGCCGTGCCGATCGGCGCGCCCGCCTGGAACAGCCGGGTGTATGTGCTCGACGGCCGCCTGTCGCCGGTCCCGGTCGGCGTGCCCGGCGAGCTGTACCTGTCCGGCGACCAGCTGGCGCGCGGCTACCACGGCCGGGCCGCGCTGACCGCCGATCGCTTCGTGGCCGACCCGTTCTCGCCCGGCCGCATGTACCGCACCGGCGATATCGTGCGCTGGCTGGCGGACGGCACCCTGGAATACGTCGAGCGCGCCGACTTCCAGGTCAAGATCGGCGGCTTCCGCATCGAGCTCGGTGAGGTCGAGACCGCCCTGCGTCGGCAGCCCGGCGTGACCGCCGCGGTGGCCGTGGCGCACACCGCCGCCGACGCGGGCGCCCGGCTGGTGGCCTACGCCGCCGTACCGGACGCCGACCTCGATCGCCGCGTCGAGATCGCCGCGACCCTGCGATCGGCGCTGACCGTGGAGCTGCCCAAGTACATGGTCCCGGCGACGATCACCGTGCTGGATGCCCTGCCGCTCAATGCCAACGGCAAGGTCGATCGCGCGCTGCTGCCCGCGCCGGTGTTCACCGTCGCCGAGTACCGCGCCCCGGTCACCGAGCTCGAACTCGCCGTCGCGGAGGGCTTCGCCGAGGTGGTCGGACTCTCCGAGACCGGGACCGTCGGACTGGACACCGATTTCTTCGCCCTGGGCGGCAATTCGCTCATGGCTACGCGGCTGGCGGCGCGGCTGGGCTCGGACCGGGGCCTGCGGGTCCCGGTGGCCGCGATCTTCGAGGCCCCGACGGTGGGCGAGCTGGCGCGCTGGCTGGACACCGCGGATCCGGCCGAGTTCCGGCCCGCCCTGGTCCGCCGGACCGACACCGGTCCGGCCCCGGTCTCGCTGGCCCAGCAGCGCATGTGGGTGCTCAACCGGCTGCATCCGGAGTCGGGGGCGTACAACGTCCCCGCCGCTATCCGCCTCACCGGTGATCTGGACGTGCCCGCGCTCAACGCCGCGCTGCGGGATGTGCTGGAGCGCCACGAGATCCTGCGCACCAGCTACCCGGAGAAGAACGGCGAGCCGGTGCAGCTGGTGTTCGGTCCCGACGAACTCGACGCCGGTCTCTCCCCGATCGCTGTATCGCAGAGCGAGATTCACGATCGGGTGGCCGAGGTGGTGGCCGGCGGCTTCGACGTCACCGCCGCCCCGCCGGTGCGGATGCGGCTGTTCCGGCTGACCCCGCACGAGCACGTGCTGGTCGTGGTGGTGCACCACATCAGCGCCGACGGCTACTCGGTGGTCCCGCTGACCCGGGACCTGGTGCTGGCCTACACCTCCCGGGCCGCGGACCGGGCACCCGGCTGGTTGCCGCTCGAGGTGCAGTACGGCGACTTCGCGGCCTGGCAGCGCGAGCTGCTCGGCTCGGACACCGTGGCGGAGAGCCTGATATCGCGTCAGCTCCGCTTCTGGGTCGACGAATTGTCCTCCGCGCCCGAGCAATTGACACTGCCCACCGATCGGCCGCGACCGGCCCGCCGCGATATGCAGGGCGCGACGGTCGAATTCGAGGTGGACCAGGACACCACCGAGCGCCTGAGCGGGCTGGGCCGCGAACACGGGGCCACCCTGTTCGGAGTCGTGCACGCCGCTTTCGCGGTGCTGCTGGCCAAACTGTCCGGCCAGCGCGACATCTCGGTCGGCGTCCCGGTCGCGGGTCGCGGGGAACGGGCCTTGGACGACCTGATCGGCATGTTCGTCAATACCGTGGTGCTGCGCACCGAGGTGGACGGCAAGCTGTCCTTCCAGGAGCTGCTGCGCCAGGTGCGCGACCGCGATCTGGCGGCCTTCGCCCACGCCGAGGTGCCCTTCGAACGGGTGGTGGAGGCGGTCTCGGCCGCCACCGGCAGCGCGCGTTCGGCTGCGGTGACCCCGCTGTTCCAGGTCATGTTCGCCTTCCAGAACATCGCGGCGGGCGCGGTGGAGTTGCCGGGCCTGGTGGTCGAGGCGCTGGAGGCGCAGCTCGAGGAGGCCAAGTTCGACCTCCAGCTCACCGTCGTCGAGCGCCGTGACGACGGCGGCCGGGTCACCGGCCTGAGCATGCGGTTCGGTTACGCCACCGATATTTTCGGTGAACACACCGTGCGGCTGCTGGCGCAGCGGCTGCTGCTGGTCCTGCGCACCGTGGTCGCGGACGCGACCGCCCAGGTGCGCACCATCGACATTCGTGTCGATGCCGAGCGGATCGGTCGCGCGGGTGCGACCGCGACCGGATCCGCCTTGCCCGAGGGAGATTCGGCCGGGCACGCCCCGGCCGACCTGCCCGCCCTGATCGCCGCCGCGGCCGTGATCGCCCCCGAGGCGATCGCGTTCGAGCACGGCGATCGCACCGTCACCTACCGGGCCTTCGCCGAAAAGATCGGCACCACCGCCCGGGCCATGGGTCCCGCCGCCAAACCGGAAGCCCTGGTGAACGTCGCACTCGCCGGATTGGTGCCCGGCATCCTGACCGCCCTCGGCGGGGCCGGTCTCGGCCAAGTTCTGAGCACGCTGGTCGACCAGACGCAGACCCTGGTCCGGAGCTCGGAAAGCTCGTCGGAAGGAAACCTCTGATGCACTATGCGGAGTCGATCGCTGTCAGCCGGACCGGCCGGTTCGCAGTCCTGCGCCGGGCCTATGGCGCCGGCGATCTACCGAACCTCATAGCGGTCGTGGCCGAGCTGGACCCCGAGCGCGTGGCCCTCCGGTACGCCGGCGACACCGTCGCCTACGGTGCGCTGGCCGCCGAGTTGGCCGTGCTGACCGAGGCCATGGGCGGTGCTCTCGAACCGGAGGCGCTGATCCAGGTCGTGGTGTCCGGGCAGCTGCCCGCGCTCATGGACGGTCCGGCGGGCGAGCTGACGGCGGTGCTGGAGGCGCTCATCGATGACGCCGTCGCCGCCGCTTCCGATGTGCTGGAACCGAATCTGGCCCCGGTCGAGACGCTGACCACGCAGTTTCGCCAGCAGGCTCGGCTCACTCCGGACGCGGTCGCCCTGGAGTTCAGGGGCGAGCGGCTGACCTACGCGCAGTTCGCGGCGCGGATCACGGTGCTGGCGCGGCACCTGCGCGACCTGGGCGTGGGCCCGGACGTGCTGGTGGCCATCGCGGCCCGGCGTTCCTTCGAAATGCTGGTCGGCATGTACGCGATCCTGGAGGCGGGCGGCGCGTACCTGCCCATCGACCCGGATCACCCGTCCGATCGCATCAGCTACGTGCTCGAGGTGTCCGCGCCCGCGCTGCTGCTCACCACCACCGCCGACCAGCCCGATTTCGACGGCAGCGTGCCGGTGCTGCGAATCGACGAATTCGAGGCCACCGCAAGGGAATTGGCGGCGGACCCGGCCCGGGTGCCGTCCCCGGCCGACGACCCGCGGCTAGCGCAGCCGGGCAATGACAACCTCGCCTGCCTGCTGTTCACCTCCGGCTCCACCGGCCGCCCCAAGGGTGTGGCCATCACGCACCAGGCGATCCAGTCGGTGTTCCACTGGCAGCAGCGGCTGATGACGCTGTCATCCACGGACATCATGCTGTTCAAGACTCCCTACACCTTCGACGTCTCGATGTGGGAGATCTTCCTGCCCCTGCAGAACGGCGCCCGGCTGGTGATCGCGGAGCCCGAGGGCCACCGCGACACCGACTATCTGCTCCGCACCATGCGCGAGGCGCAGATCACCGCGGCCTTCTTCGTGCCGTCCATGCTGTCGGTGCTCATCGCCGCGGCCGAGGCCGATTCCGAGGGGCTCAGCGATTCGCTGCGCTTCATCATCGCCGGCGGCGAGGCACTGCCCGCCGCCACCGCCGCTGGCTTCCGCAGCGTCAACGGCGCGACCCTGTACAACATCTACGGTCCGACCGAGGCCGTCATCATGGTCACCACCCACGAGGTGACCGCCGCGGACGTCGATTCGGTGCCGCTGGGCATGCCCGGAGACGATGTCGAACTGCTGGTGCTCGACGAGGATCTGCGCCCGGTGCCGCCGGGTGTCGTGGGTGAGCTGTATCTGGGCGGAAGTCAGTTGGCCCGAGGCTATTTCAACCGTCCGGGGTTGACCGCGGAACGGTTCGTGGCCAACCCGGAGGGGCCGGCCGGTGATCGCATGTACCGCACCGGTGACCTGGTGCGCTGGGTGGCCGGGATCGATGGCGGTCCCACCGAACTGGAGTACCTGGGCCGCAGTGACTTCCAGGTCAAGCTGCGCGGCCAGCGCATCGAGCTCGGGGAGGTGGAGGCCGCGCTGCTGCGCGACGAGACCGTCGCGCAGGCGGTCGTCGTGCTGCACACCCGGGCGACCGGTGAGCAGGCGCTGGTCGGCTATGTGGTGCCGGCCCGTGGTGCCGAGATCGATACCGCCGCGGTGCTTTCCGCCGCCCAGGCGCATGTGCCCGGCTATATGTTGCCCTCGCTGCTGGTGTCGCTGCCGGAGATGCCGGTGAGCGCGCACGGCAAGCTGGATCGGCGGGCACTGCCCGAACCGGTGTACGCGGACCTGGCCGTCGGTTACCGTGAGCCCGCGACGCCCGCCGAGCGGGCGGTAGCGGTGGCCTTCGCCGACCTGCTCGGTGTCGAGCGGATCGGCGCCGACGACGACTTCTTCATGCTGGGCGGCAATTCCCTGGTCGCCACCCGCGTCATCGCCCGGATCCGCGAATCGCTGGGCGTGGTCGTGGACGTGCGTGACTTCTTCGACCGGCCGACCGTGGCGGCGCTCGCCGCGCTGGCCGAGAATGCCACTTCCGGTGCGGATTCCGTGCCGGTGCTGGCGTCCGGCGCGCGGCCCGAGGCGCTGCCGCTGTCGCCCGCGCAGCAGCGCATGTGGTTCCTCAACCAGTTGGCGCAGGACGGTTCGGGCACGGCCGATTTCGATCCTGCCGCCGTGGACAACGTGGTCGCGGCCCTGCGCCTGCGCGGCTCCCTCGATGTCACCGCTCTGCGTGCGGCGGTCGCCGACCTGGTCGACCGGCACGAGATTCTGCGCACCCACTACCCGCAGACCACCGGCGGCCCGGTTCAGATGATCGGTGCGGCAGGGGAATCCGGGCTCGCCGAGCTGGATCTCACCCCGGTCGAGACGGACGAGCGAGAGCTGTTGCGGGCCGTGATCGACGCGGCCGCACGCGGTTTCGACGTCGCCGCACGAGTCCCGCTGCGGCTGCGGCTGCTGCGCCTGGGCGCGGACGACCACGCCCTGGTGCTGGTGGTGCACCACATCGCCGCCGACGGGTTCTCATTGGGCCCGCTGGTGCGCGACCTGGTGGTCGCCTACGCGGCGCGTGAGGCCGGGATGCTGCCCGGCTGGCACCCGCTGACAGTGCAGTACGCCGACTACGCGCTGTGGCAGCGCGCGGTGCTGGGCGACGAGGCCGACCCGGAGTCCACCGCGGCCCGCGAGCTCGCCTTCTGGACCGCCGAACTCGCCGAGCTGCCGGCGCAGCTGGACCTGCCCGCCGACCGGCCCCGCCCGGCGGTGTCGAGCTACCGCGGCGCGACCTACCGGACCTCGGTCCCGGCCGACCTCCGCGCCGCCGTCGAGGCGGTGGCCGCGAGCCGCCAGGCCACGCCGTTCATGGTGCTGCACGCCGCCCTGGCCGCGCTGCTGTCGCGGCTGTCCGCCACCACCGACATCGCCATCGGCACCCCGGTCGCCGGGCGCGGCGAGGCCGCCCTCGACGACCTGATCGGCATGTTCGTCAACACCCTGGTGCTGCGTACCGAGGTGCGCGGCGACCGGTCCTTCGCCGACCTGGTGGACCACGCCCGCGATCGCGACCTGCGCGCCTTCGCCCACCGCGAGGTGCCCTTCGAGCGCCTGGTGGAGGTGCTCAACCCGGTGCGCGCCCGCAACCGGCACCCGCTGTTCCAGGTGGCGCTGTTCATGCAGAACCAGGGCATTCCGGCGCTCGCGCTGCCGGGCATGTCCGCCGAGCTGGTCGAATTCGACCAGGCCGTCGCCAAATTCGATCTGAACCTCGAGATCACCGACGAGGATGCGGGCTACCGGGTCGACTTCACCTATGCCACCGACCTTTTCGACGAGGGCACGGTCGCGGAGTTCGCCGCCAAGTTCCTGCGCCTGCTGAGCGCGGCCACCGCGGACGCCGAACGCGCCGTCGGCGATATCGAGCTGCTGGACGCCGGTGAGCTCGAATACGTGCTGGGCAGCTGGAACGCCACCGGCGCGAAGGTCGCCGACACCCTGCTGCACGCCGGTTTCGACGCCCAGGCGCAGCGCACCCCGGGCGCCGTCGCCCTGGTCTCCGGTGACGAAACCCTCACCTACGCCGAGCTTTCCGAGCGCGCCAACCGCCTGGCCCGCCGGCTCATCGCGGCGGGCGTGGGCCCGGAGTCGCTGGTGGTCCTGGCCATGGCGCGCTCGGCCGAGCTGGTGGTGGCCATGTACGCCGTGCTGCGCGCCGGGGCCGCCTACGTGCCGATCGATCCGAGCCACCCGGCCGAGCGCATCGCCACCGTGCTGGACACCGCACGCCCGGCGCTGGTGCTCACCACCGCCGTCGACGCCTTCCACACCGACGCCGCCCCGGTGCTGCGTGTGGACGAGGCCGACCTGTCCGGCTTCGCGGCGGGCAAGATCGGCGACCGCGAGCGCCGCGCCCCCGTCCACCCCGAGCACCCGGCCTACGTGCTGTTCACCTCCGGCTCCACCGGCACCCCCAAGGGCGTGGCCGTGAGCCACCGCGCCATCGCCAACCAGATGGCCTGGATGCAGGCCGAATACGGCATCAGCCGGTCGGATGTCTACCTCCAGAAGACGCCCAGCACCTTCGACGTCTCGCTGTGGGGCTACTTCCTGCCGCTGCGGGTCGGCGCGACGCTGGTGCTGGCCGCCCCGGACGGCCACCGCGACGCCCGCTACCTGGCGGAAACCATTGCCGCGCGGGGCGTCACGCTGACCGACTTCGTGCCCTCGATGCTGTCGGTGTTCGCCGCGCACGCCGAGCCGGGCGAATTGGATTCGCTGCGTGACGTTTTCGTCGCCGGCGAGGCGTTCCCGGCCGAGACCGTCGCGGCCTTCCGGGCCGTCTCCGACGCGACCCTGCACAACCTCTACGGCCCGACCGAGGCCGCCATCACCGTCACCTACCGCGAGGCCGACGAGCTCGCCCCCGCGGTGCCCATGGGCGAGCCCGAGTGGAACACCCAGGTCTACGTGCTGGACGCGCGGCTGCGCCCCGCCCCGATCGGGGTGCCCGGCGAGTTGTACCTGGCCGGTGTGCAATTGGCGCGCGGCTACTACGATCGCGCCGACCTCACCTCGGATCGCTTCGTGGCCAACCCCTTCGGCAATCCGGGCGCGCGCATGTACCGCACCGGCGACCTGGTGAAGTGGACCCGCGACGGCGAACTGGCCTACCTGGGCCGCATCGACTTCCAGATCAAGTTCCGTGGTCAGCGCATCGAACTGGCCGATATCGAGAGCGCGCTGCTCACCGCGCCGGAGGTGGCGCAGGCCGCCGTCCGGCTGATCACCGCCGACACCGGCGACTACCTGGCCGGATACGTGATCGCCGCGGAGGAAGCGGAGATCGACACCGAGGCGCTGCGGGAGCGGCTGACCGCGCTGCTGCCGCCCTATATGGTGCCGACCGCCGTCGTGGAGCTCACCGAGTTTCCGTTGGGCACCAGCGGCAAGCTGAACCGCGCGGCCCTGCCCGTTCCGGCCCTGGCCGCCAAGCGCTTCCGCGCCCCGGTGGACGCGGCGCAGCGGGTGGTGGCCCGCGTCTTCGCCGAGGTGCTCGGCCTCGACCGGGTCGGTCTGGATGACGACTTCTTCGCCCTCGGCGGCAGCTCGTTGCTGGCCACCCAGGTGACCGCGCGCGCCGGCGCGGAACTCGGCGTGCGGGTGCCGGTCGGGATGCTGTTCGAGGCCGGGTCGGTGGCCGGGTTCGCCGCCGCCGCGAGCCGGCTGTCCAGCACCGCATCGCGTCCCACGCTGACCGCGCGGGTGCGGCCCGAGCGGATTCCGCTCTCGCCCGCGCAGCAGCGGCTGTGGTTCCTCAACCGGCTCGAGAACGAGCTGGACGGCCCCAGCCTCTACAACCTCCCGCTGGTGCTGCGGCTGTCCGGCCGCCTCGACGCGGTCGCCCTGGAGACGGCCGTCATGGATGTGCTGGCGCGCCACGAATCGCTGCGTACCCAGTACCCCGAGGACGAGACCGGCCCCTACCAGCAGGTCCTGGACGCCGCGGATATCGGACTCACCCTGACCCCGGTCCCGGTGCGGCAGGACGAGGTGACGGAAGCCGTCACGGCCATCGCGCAGGCCGGCTTCGACGTCACCCGCGAATTGCCTTCGCGCATCGCGCTGCTCGTGGTCGATCGCGGCCCCGACTCCCCCCTGAACGCCGATGAGTACGTCCTGGTCGTGGTGGTGCACCATATCGCCGGTGACGCCTTGTCACTGCGTCCGTTGGTCACCGACCTGATGTCGGCCTACCACGCCCGGCTGGCCGGCGTCGCCCCCGAGTGGGAGCCGCTGCCGGTCCAGTACGCCGATTACAGCCTGTGGCAGCGCGAAGTCCTCGGATCCACCCGCACGCCCGGCGATCTCGCACATCAGCAGCTGGAGTTCTGGCGCGACGCGCTGGCCGCGGCCCCCGCCCAGCTGCCGCTGCCGGTCGACCGCCCCCGTCCCGCGCAGCCGCGCAACACCGGCGGCACAGTCGATTTCAGCATTCCCGCCGAGGTGGCCACCGGCCTGCGCGAGCTGGCCCGAGCGCAGGGCGTGACCCTGTTCATGGTGGTGCACGCGGTCTTCGCCGCCACCCTGGCCAGGCTGACCGGCTCCTCGGACATCGTGATCGGCACGCCCGTCGGCGGGCGCGGCGAACGCGAATTGGACGGCCTCATCGGCATGTTCGTGAACACCCTGGCGCTGCGCACCACGGTCGCGGCGGCGGATTCGTTCACCGAGGTGCTGGCCGGGGTACGGGACGCCGATCTGGCGGCCTTCGCCAATGCCGAACTGCCCTTCGAGCAGATCGTGGACGAGCTCGTCATCGATCGCACCACCGGCGCGCATCCGCTGTTCCAGACCATGCTGAGCTTCGGCGGCGGCGAGGGCCGGTTGGCGGACCTGCGCCTGCCGGGACTCACCGTGAGCCCGGTGCCGCTCACCGACCCGACCGCCAAGTTCGATCTGCACCTGGTGGTCGACGACGACGGGCAGGGCGCGCTCGACGGCGTACTGCGCTACGCCGATGAGCTTTTCGACGCCGAGACCGCCGCCGCGATCGCGGTCCGCTGGGACCGCATGCTGCGCGCGGTGGCAGCTGATCCCTCGGTGCTCGTAGGCGATGTCGACCTGCTCGACGCCGAGGAGCGAAGCGCGGTCGTCGAGACCTGGGTGGCGTCGGGCGAGCCCGCCGCCGACTCGGAGGCGACGCTGTCGAGCCTGTTCGACGCCGCCGTGGCGGAGAATGCTGAGCGGGTCGCGGTGCGCTTCGGTGACCAGGAGCTCACCTACGGCGAAATGGATCGGCGCGCGAATGTGCTGGCGCGCAGGCTGATCAGTGCGGGCGCGGGTCCGGAGTCGTTGGTGGCGGTGCTTCTGCCCCGTTCGGCGGACCTGGTGGTGGCCTTGCTCGCGGTCGTCAAGACCGGTGCGGGCTACGTGCCGATCGATCCGACCTACCCGGCCGACCGCATCGCCTACGTGCTCTCGGACGCGCAGCCGACCGGCGTGCTGACCGATAGCGCCGTGGAAGTCGAGCTGCCGGAGGCGCTTCCGGTCGTCCTGATCGAGGACTCCGCCGCGGAGACCACTGTATCCGATGCCCCGGTCACCGATGCCGATCGCCGGGTCGCGTTGCGCCCGGATCACGTCGCGTACGTGATCTACACTTCCGGTTCGACCGGTCGCCCCAAGGGTGTGGCGGTGGCGCATCGGAATGTGGTGCGGCTCATGGCGAATACCGATCGTGAGTTCGGTTTCGGGCCTGATGATGTGTGGACGCTGTTCCACTCGTATGCGTTCGATTTCTCGGTGTGGGAGTTGTGGGGTCCGCTGCTCTATGGCGGCAAGTTGGTCGTGGTCGACTACTACGTGTCTCGCTCGCCGGAGCAGTTCCTGGAACTGTTGCGCCGTGAACGGGTCACGGTGCTCAACCAGACTCCGTCGGCCTTCTATCAGTTGGCCGAGGCGGACCGGATCGCGTCTTCGGCGAGCCGGGAATCGGATTCGGCTGTTGGTGACGAGCAGTCGCTGGCGCTGCGTTATGTGGTCTTCGGTGGTGAGGCGCTCGAGCTGCGGCGCCTCTCGGATTGGGTTGCCCGTCATGGTGATTCCACTCCGTATCTGGTGAACATGTACGGCATTACCGAGACCACCGTGCACGTGTCCGTGCGGGTGCTCGATGCCGACACCATCGCCGCCGCGACTGGTTCGGTGGTCGGCCGGGCCATCGCGGGTCTGAGCGTGTATGTCCTCGATGACCGCTTGCACCCGGTGCCGGTGGGTGTCGCGGGCGAAATGTATGTGGCCGGACCGCAATTGGCGCGCGGCTACCTGGGCCGCCCGGATCTGTCGGCGGGCCGCTTCGTGGCCTCGCCCTTCGGCACGCCCGGCGGTCGCCTCTACCGCACCGGTGATGTGGCGCGCTGGAACCGTTTCGGTGAGCTGGAATACCTGGGTCGCGCCGACGATCAGGTGAAGGTGCGTGGTTTCCGTATCGAGCTCGGTGAGATCGAGTCGGCCGTGCTGGCTCAGCCGGGCGTGGCCCAGGCCGCGGTCGTCGTGCGCGAGGATCAGCCGGGCGATCAGCGCATCGTGGCCTACGTGGTGCCCGAGGACGGTGCCGCGCTCACCGGGGACGCCGTGCGCGACGGCGCGGCCGAGTCGCTGCCGTCCTACATGGTGCCAACGGCCATTGTGGTCATGGACCGGATCCCGTTGACCGTCAACGGGAAACTGGATCGCCGCGCCCTGCCTGCCCCGGCCGCGCAGGTCCGCGCCTTCCGTTCGCCGCAGACCGCGACCGAGCGGACCGTGGCCGCCGTCTTCGCCGAGGTGCTCGGCATCTCCGGGACGGAGAACGGCACCGGGCGGGTCGGCCTGGACGACGATTTCTTCACCCTGGGTGGCAATTCGCTCATCGCCACCCAGTTGGTGGCGCGCGTCTCCAAGGCCACCGGCATCGCCGCCGGTGTACGCATGGTCTTCGAAGCCTCCACCGTGGCCGATCTGGCCGCCCGGCTCGACGCCCACGACACCGAGGTCGACGCGAATACGGCACTGCCGCCGGTGGTTCCGCAGGATCGCGGCGATGTGGTCCCGCTGTCCATCGCCCAGCAGCGCATGTGGTTCCTCAACCGGTTCGACACCGCCGGCGGCGGTTACAACTTGCCGTTCGCGCTGCGCCTCACCGGATCGCTGAACGTCGAGGCGCTGCGCGCCGCGGTCGACGACCTCATCGACCGGCACGAGACTCTGCGCACCATCTACCCCGAGCAGGACGGCGTGGGCCGTCAGGTGGTGCTGCCCGCCGGGACCCGCCTGGTGGACCTGGAACCGCGGCCGGTGGCAGCGGCCGAACTGCCCGCGCTGGCGGAGGGTCTGGCCCGCACCGCCTTCGACGTCACCGCCGAGGTGCCGCTGCGCGCCCGGCTGCTGCGCGTCACCGACGAGGCCGACACCTACGTGCTGCTGATCGTGGTGCACCACATCGCCGCCGACGGCTGGTCGCTCACCCCGCTCACCCGCGATCTGGCCCAGGCGTACGTGGCCCGCTGCGCGTCCACCGCGCCGAACTGGCGGCCCCTGCCCGTGCAGTACGCCGACTACGCCCTGTGGCAGCGCCGCGTGTTGGGCGAGCCCGAGGACGTGACCTCGGTGCTGGCCCGCCAACTGCGCTTCTGGCAGCGCGAACTGGCCGGAGCCCCCGATGTGCTGGCCCTGCCGATCGATCGGCCGCGCCCCGCCGTGGCCACCGGCCGGGCTGGGGCCCGGACCGCCGTGCTCGACGCCGAACTGCACACGGCCGTGGTGGAATTCGCGGCCGAACATCGCGTCACCCCGTTCATGGTGCTGCACACCGCGCTGGCCGTGCTGCTGGCGCGGGTGTCCGGGCAAGCGGACATCGTGGTGGGCACGCCGGTCGCCGGGCGCGGCGATCAGGCCCTCGACGAGCTGGTCGGCATGTTCGTCAATACCGTGGTGCTGCGCACCCGGGTGCGGGCGGACGCCAGCCTGGCGGAGGTGCTGGCCGAGGTGCGCGAGCACGACCTGGCCGCCTTCGACCACGCCACGGTGCCGTTCGAGACGCTGGTGGACGCACTGAATCCGGTGCGCTCCCAGTCGCATTCGCCGATCTACCAGGTCGGCTTCACCATGCAGAACCTGGCCCAGCCCGATATCCGGCTACGCGGCCTGGCCATCAGCGGCCTGGACGCCGGGATGCTGCCCACCCAGTTCGATCAGGACTGGACGCTCAGTGACCACTACGCCGACGGCGCGCCTGCCGGGATCGACGTCCACCTGCACTACGCCGCAGACCTTTTCGACGCCGAGACCATCGGCGACTTCCTGGCCTGGTACGAGCGGGTGCTGCGCGCGCTCGTCACCGACCCGCGCGCGGCGGTGGCGGAGCTGGAGCTCATGTCGGTGGCCGAACGCGGCCTGCTGCTGTCGGACCGCAATGCCACCGTGCGGGCGCTGCCCCGCGAGACTCTGGCCGACCTGCTCGACCGCCGCGCCGAGCTGTCGGCCGACGCGGTCGCCGTCGAACTCGACGGCGCGACCATGACCTGGGCGGAACTCGCCGAGCGCGCGAATCGGCTGGCGCGCCTGCTGATTCGCGACGGCATCGGCCCTGACGACATCGTCGGCGTCACCGCGGTACGCGGCCTGGACCTGATGGTCGCCCTCTACGGCATCGTGCACGCGGGCGCGGCCTACGTCCCGGTCGATCCCGAGCACCCGGCCGACCGCCTCGCCCACGTGCTCGCCACCTCCGACGCCCGCCTGGTGCTCACCGTCGGCGGCGCGGAACTGCGCGAGCTGGAAGGCATCCGGACCCTGTCGGTCACCGACGCCGACACCTCCGGATTCTCGGCCGCCCCGATCACGGATGCCGAACGCGCCCGCCCTCTGCGTCCGGACAACCTGGCCTACGTGCTGTTCACCTCCGGCTCCACCGGCAAGCCGAAGGGCGTCGGCACCAGCCACCGCGCCATCATGAACCAGCTGCGCTGGCTCGAGAACCGTTACGGCGTCACCGAATCCGACCGCATCATGCAGCGCGCGCCGCTGGCCTTCGACGTCTCGGTGTGGGAGTGCTTCCTGCCCGCCCTCACCGGCGCGCCGCTGGCGCTGCTCAGGCCCGGCGGCCACCAGGACCTGGACTACCTGGCTGCCCGCATGCGCGAGCACGGCGTCACCATCGCCGAGCACGTGCCGTCGGTGCTGGCCGCGCTGGTCGCGGAGGGCCACGGCGAGGCACTGCGGTCGTTCCGCCACCTGCACACCGGTGGTGAGGCACTGCCCGCCGAACTGCTGGGCGCGCTGCGCGCCCACGTCTCCGGTGCGGTGCACAACGCCTACGGCCCCACCGAGGCGGCCATCTCGGCGGTGTACCACGAGTTCACCGATGCCGACCCGGATTACGAGGTCGCCATCGGCCTGCCCAACTGGAACACCCGCGTCTACGTGCTCGACGCCCGCCTGCGGCCGGTCCCGACCGGCGTCATCGGCGAGCTCTACCTGTCGGGCACCCAGCTGGCGCGCGGCTACCAGGCGCGCGGCGGGCTCACCGCCGAACGCTTCGTCGCCGACCCGTTCGGCGTGCCCGGCGCGCGCATGTACCGCACCGGCGACCTGGTGCGCTGGAACCGCGCCGGGAACCTGGTGTACCTGGGCCGCAACGACTTCCAGGTGAAGCTGCGCGGCCAGCGCGTCGAGCTCGGCGAGATCGAGGCCGCGCTGCTGTCGGCCGCCGATGTCGCCAATGCCGTGGTGGTGCTCGACCGCGACAGCGCGGGCACCGAATGCCTGATCGGATACGTCTCCGGTCCCGGCCTTTCCGCTGCGGCCGTCCTGGACCACGCCCGGGATCGGTTGCCCTCCTACATGGTTCCGGCGCACCTGGTGGTGCTCGAGGACATGCCGCGCACCAGCGTCGGCAAGCTCGATCGGTCCGTCCTGCCGAAGGTCGAATTCACCGCCGCGGCAACGGCTTACCGCCTCCCGAACCCCGGGGCGGAAACACTGCTGGCCGACCTCATCGGAGAGCTGCTCGGGGAAGCGCGGGGAGGCGGCGCGGACCCCATCGGAGCGGATGACGACTTCTTCGAACGCGGCGGCAACTCGCTGCTGGCCATGCGCCTGGTCGCCCGGATCAATGCCGCCTTCGGCTGCGATCTCGGCGTGCGCACGGTGTTCGAGGCCCCGACCGTGGCCCTGCTGGCCCCGGTGGTCACCGGTGCGGGCCGGCGCACGCTGCCGCCGCTGGTGGCGGTCGAGCGCCCGACGCGAATCCCCCTGTCGCCGTCTCAGACCCGCATGTGGCTGCTCAACCGGCTGGATCCGGCCTCGCCCGCCTACAACATCCCGTTCGCGGTGCGGCTCATCGGCGACCTCGACTTCGAGGCGCTGCGGGCGGCCATGGCCGATGTCATGGCCCGGCACGAGGTGCTGCGCACGGTCTACCCGATGGACGCCGAGGGCGTGGGCCACCAGGTGATCCTGCCCGTGGGCACCCTCATCGACCTGCCCATGGAGTTCGTCACCGGGTCGGTGGTGGAGCGGTTCTACGAATTCGCCGCCGCCGGTTTCGATGTCACCACCGAACTGCCGCTGCGCGCCATGCTGCTGCGCGAATCCGAGACCAGCCACGTACTGGTCGCGGTGCTGCACCACATCGCCGGTGACGGTGCGTCCACCGATCCGCTGCTGGCCGACGTGGTGCTGGCCTACCTGTCCCGCACCGCCGGGAACGAGCCCGCCTGGGAGCCTCTGCCCGTCCAGCATGCCGACTACTCGCTATGGCGGCACCGGGTGTTGGAGGCGGTCGGCGAGACCGAGTTGGACTACTGGCGTGCGACTCTCGCCGGCGTCCCCGACGAGATCACCCTGCCCGCGGACCGTCCCCGCCCGGCTGTCGCCTCCTTCCGGGGCGCGGTGGTGCGCGGCCGCATCGGCGGCGGCATCGGCGAACGGGTGCGCGAGATCGCGCGCCGGCAACACGCCACTCCGTTCATGGTGCTGCACGCCGCGTTGTCCACGCTGCTGGCACGGCTGTCCGGCAGCGACGACATCGTCGTCGGCACACCGGTACTGGGCCGGGACGAACCCGTGCTGGATCGCGCGGTCGGCATGTTCGTCAATACCCTTGCGCTGCGGACCCGACCGGCCGCGCACCGCACCTTCGCCGAACTGCTGGCCGAGACCCGGGCGGCGGATCTGGCTGCCTTCGCGCACGCCGCTGTCCCGTTCGAGCAGGTGGTCAGCGCTCTCGAGGTGACCCCCGAGACTTCCCGGCATCCGCTGTTCACGGTGTCGCTGAACTATCTCGACCTGGACAACGGCACCCACGCCGTGCCCGGCCTGGTGCTGGAACCGGTCGACTTCGACGACACCGTCGCCAAATTCGACCTCACCTTCTCCGTCGGCCAGGACCTCGACGTCGACGGCAACCTGGTGGTCGAACTGGTCTACGCCACCGATCTCTACGACGAGGACACCGCCCGCGACCTGCTGCGCCGCTTCGGCCGGGTGCTGGGCACCGTCACCGCGGACCCGACCCGCCCCCTCGGCGGCGTCGAGGTGCTCTCGCCCGGTGAGCGGAGCGCCATCCTGGCCCGCCGCGGCCCGGCGGCGCTGGAACCGATGTCGCTGGCCGAAATCCTGCGCGCGGCAGTGGATCTCAACCCAGCAGCCACCGCGCTCGTGTACCGAGGCGAGCAGATCAGCTACCGGGAACTCGACGAGCGGTCCTCGCGCCTGGCGCGACTGCTCATCGAATATGGCGTCGGGGCCGAGGATTTCGTGGCCCTGTCGGTGCCGCGCTCGGTGGACTCGGTGGTGGCGCTGTTCGCGGTCGCCAAGACCGGGGCCGCGTTCCTGCCCGTCGACCCCACCTACCCGGCCGACCGCATCGGCTTCATGCTGTCGGATTCCGGCGCGCCCGTGGGCATCACGATCGCCGAGTACGCCGACCGGCTGCCGCACGGCACCTGCGCCTGGCTGGTACTCGACGACCCGGCCACCGCGGCACGGCTGGCCGCGCTGCACGGTGCGCGCCCGACGCCCGCCGAGCTGGTGCGTCCGGTGCACACCGACAATTCCGCCTGGATGATCTACACCTCCGGTTCCACCGGCCGCCCCAAGGGCGTGGTGGTCGGCAACGCGGGCATCATCGGCATCGCCGGCGTGCACCACCGGCACTCGCCGACCACGTCGAGTTCCCGTGTCCTGCACCGCACCTCGCCCAGCTTCGACGCCTCCATCCTGGAGATTCTGATGGCGTTCCCGGTGGGCGCGGCCATGGTGATCTCCCCGGTGGAGATCATCGGCGGAGCGGAGCTGAAGGAGCTCATCGAGTCCGAGGGCGTCACTCACGGCGTGTTCACCCCCGCGGTGATCAACACCCTCGACCCCGAAACCCTGCGCGGCATGCCGTATCTCACCGTCGGTGGCGAGGGCTTCGGTCAGGACCTGGTGGACCGCTGGGGCGGCACCCGCGAGCTGTACAACGGATACGGCCCCACCGAGATCACCATCATCAGCCACATGAGCTACCCGCTGTCGCCGCACGGCCGCGTGGTGCTCGGCGACCTGGTGGACGGTCAGTCCGCGGTCGTGCTCGACAACCGGCTGCGGCCCGTCCCGGACGGCACCGCGGGCGAGTTGTACCTGCGCGGACCGGGTCTGGCGCGCGGCTACCACGGCCGTGCGGGCCTGTCCGCCGACCGCTTCGTGGCCGACCCGTACGGCGCGCCCGGCGGCCGTCTCTACCGCACCGGCGACCTGGTGCGCTGGGTGCGCAGCCCCATCCCGGGCTCCGCCGAACCCACCCTGGAGTACCTGGGCCGCTCGGACGACCAGGTGAAGGTGCGCGGCCTGCGTATCGAGCTGGGTGAGATCGACGCCGCGCTGATCGCCCACGAGAGCGTGGAATTCGCGGTCACCGTCGGCCACACCGGCCGCACCGGCGACGTGTCGCTGGTGTCCTACGTGGTGCCCGCCGCCGGGCGGGTGGTGGACACCGAGGAGCTGCGCGCCTTCGTGGGCCGCTCGCTCATCGCCTATATGGTCCCGGCCGTGATCATGGTCATCGACGCCGTCCCGCTGACCCCGATGGCCAAGCTGGACCGAAAGGCGCTGCCGGAGCCGGTCTTCCGCACCGCGGAGTTCCGCGCCCCGGAGACCGTCGTCGAGCGCGCCGTGGCCGACACCATCGCCGAACTGCTCGGCGCGGATCGGGTCGGCCTGGACGACGACTTCTTCGCCCTCGGCGGCAACTCGCTGAGCGCGGTGAAGCTCTCGGCCCGCCTGTCGGCGCGGCTGGGCGCGGACGTGGCCATGCGCACCGTCTTCGAGCACTCCACCGTGGCCGGTCTGGCTGCCACTGTGGACGCCGACGCGGTGCGGCCGTCCGACGAACCGATCCTGGCCCCGCGCACCGGCTCCGGGCCGGTGCCACTGTCGCTGCCGCAGCAGCGCATGTGGTTCCTCAACCGCTTCGACGGCGACTCCTCGGCCTACAACATGCCGATTCCGATCCGGCTGTCCGGCACGCTGGACATCCCCGCCCTGGAGGCCGCGGTGGCCGATGTGGCGGCCCGGCACGAGGTGCTGCGGACGGTGTACCCGCTCACCGAGTCCGGTCCGGTGCAGGTGATCCAGCCCATGGAGCAGGTGGAACTGCCGTCGCTGCAACCGATCTCGGTAGAGCAGAGCGAATTGTTCGGTGTGATCACCGAATTCGTGTCGGCCGGCTTCGACGTCACCAGCGGTATCCCGCTGCGCGGTCGCCTGTTCGCGCTAGCGGGCACGGAGAGCGAGTACGTGCTGGTCGTGGTGGTGCACCACATCGCCGCCGACGGTGCCTCCATGGCCCCGCTGGCCCGCGACGTGATGGCCGCCTACGCCGCCCGGCACGCGGGCCAGGCCCCGGCCTGGACGCCGCTGCCGGTGCAGTACGCGGACTACGCGCTGTGGCAGCGGGCCCGCCTGGGCAGTGCGGACGATCCGCGGTCGCTGCTGTCACGGCAGCTCACCTTCTGGCGCGACGCGCTGGCGGGCCTGCCCGATCAGCTGGACCTGCCGTCGGATCGGCCGCGCCCGGCCGTGCTGTCCACCGAGGGCGCGGCGGTCGAGTTCGAACTCGACGCCGACCTGCACCGGCGGCTCACCGAACTGGGCCGCGCGCACGGCGCGACCCTGTTCATGGTGCTGCACGCGGCCTGGGCGCTGCTGCTGGCCCGGCTGTCCGGCACCACCGACATCGCGGTCGGCTCACCGGTCGCGGGCCGCGGCGACGAGGCCCTCGACGATCTGGTCGGCATGTTCGTCAACACCCTGGTGCTGCGCACCACGGTGGATCCGGCCGCCGACTTCACCGACCTGCTGGCCGGAGTGCGCGAAGCCGACCTGACCGCCTTCTCGCATGCCGACGTGCCGTTCGAACGCCTGGTGGAGGCACTCGACCCGGTCCGCTCCACCGCTCGCCACGCCCTGTTCCAGGTCGGCTTCTCGTTCAACAATGTCGAGTCCCCGGAGCTGGAACTGGACGGATTGCGGGTCGGCGCGGCCGATTTCGAGACCGTCATCTCGCAGTTCGACCTGCACCTGGTGATCGCCGACCGCTACGCCGCCGACGGCGCTCCGGCCGGACTCAGCGCCCAGCTCACCTACGCCACGGCCCTGTTCGACAAGGGCACCGCTACCGGGTTCGCCGAACGCCTGAACCGCCTGCTCAACGCGGTCGTGGCCGGCCCGGCGACCCCGGTCGGCGACCTGGAACTGCTGGCCACGGCCGAGCGGTCGCGAATCCTGAAGTCCTGGAACCAGACCGGGTACCGGACCGATCGCACCCTCACCCTGCCGGGCCTGCTGAACCGCACCATCGCCGACACCCCGGACGCCATCGCGCTCGTAAGTGACGGCGACGAGCGGGTTACCGTCACCTACGCCGAACTCGGCGAGCGCGTGAATCGCCTGGCCCGGCACCTGATCTCGCTGGGTGTCGGCCCGGAGAGCCGGGTGGCGCTGGCGCTGCGGCGTTCGGTGGACCTGGTGGTCGCCATGTTCGCGGTGTCGGTCGCCGGTGGCGCGTACGTGCCGGTGGATCCGGACCAGCCCGCCGACCGCACCGAGTACATCCTCGCGACCGCGGACCCGGTGACCGTGCTGACCTCCGGCACCGACCTGTCGGTGGACACCGCCCAGGTCCGCATCGACCTGCTGGATCTGGCCGGATACTCCGACGAGCCGGTCAGCGACGCCGAGCGTCGCGCCCGGCTGCGGCCCGAGCACACCGCCTACGTCATCTTCACCTCCGGCTCCACCGGACGGCCGAAGGGCGTGGCCGTGCCGCACGCGGCCATCGTCAACCAGTTGCTCTGGAAGACCTCGGAATTCGCGCTCGGCGATGACGACGCCGCCCTGCTGAAGACCGCCGCCACCTTCGACCTGTCGGTCTGGGAGTTCTGGTCGGCGGCGGCGTCCGGCGGCCGGCTGGTCATCGCCCGCCCCGACGGGCAGCGCGATCCGGCCTACCTGCGCGAGCTCATGGTCCGCGAGCGGGTCACCACCCTGCACGCGGTGCCGTCCATGGTGGACGCGCTGCTCAGCGCCGGAGCCGACCTGCCCGAGCTGCCGCTGCGGCGGGTGCTGGCCATCGGTGAGGCGCTGCCCGCGCCGCTGGCCCAGCGCTTCCGCGTGGCGCAGCCCGACACCGAGCTGTACAACCTGTACGGCCCCACCGAGGCCGCTGTCTCGATCACCAATCACTATGTGACCGAGGACGATCAGGTCACGGTGCCGGTCGGCGCACCGGAGTGGAACTCGCGGGTCTACGTCCTCGACGCCCGGCTGCGGCCGGTCCCCGCCGGGGTGGAAGGCGAGCTGTACCTCGCGGGCGCGCAGCTGGCGCGCGGCTACTTCCGTCGCCCCGAACTGACCGCGGATCGCTTCGTGGCCAACCCCTTCGAACCGGGCGACCGCATGTACCGCACCGGCGACCTGGTGGCCTGGAACGCCGAGGGCGAATTGGAATACCGGGGCCGCACCGACTTCCAGGTGAAGGTGCGCGGCTTCCGCATCGAACTGGGCGAGATCGAGGCCGCGCTGCTGGCGCTGCCGCAGATCGCGCGGACCGCGGTGCTGGTGCTGGACCGGGGCGCGCAGGGCGGCACCCTGGTGGCCTACCTGGTCCCGGCCGCGGGCGTCGCGCTCGACACCGACCGGGTGGCGGCCGCGCTACGCGAACGGTTGCCGTCCTACATGGTGCCCTCGGCCTTCATGGTCCTGGATACCCTGCCGCTCAATGCGAACGGCAAGCTGGACCGCGCCGCGCTGCCGGAACCGGTGTTCGCGGCCCGCGAATTCCGCTCTCCCACCAGCGAAGTGGAGCGCACCGTGTGCGCCGTCTTCGCCGAGGTGCTCGGTGCGGAGCGAATCGGCCTGGACGACAACTTCTTCGAGCTGGGCGGCAACTCGCTGCTGGCGGTGCGGCTGGCCGCCGAGCTGAGCACGGCCTTCGGCACCACGGTGCCGGTACTGGCGCTGTTCACCGACCCCACCCCGGGCGGCCTGGCGGCGCGGGTGCGCCGTCGGGAGTTCGCGGTGGACCGCGCCTTCGACGTGCTGCTGCCGCTGCGCGAGGGTACCGGCGCGCCCCTGTTCTGCATCCACCCCATCGGCGGCGTGGCCTGGTCCTTCGCGGGCCTGACCGCCCACCTGGAGGCGGACCGGCCGATCTACGGTCTGCAGTCCCCGACGCTGGGCAGCGCGGTGCCGCTGCCGGATTCGATCGAGGAATGGGCCGACCGCTACGTCGAGGAGATCCGCCGGGTGCAGCCGGAGGGGCCGTACCACCTGCTCGGCTGGTCGCTGGGCGGCGTCATCGCGCACGCGGTGGCGGTGCGGCTGCAGGACGACGGGCAGCGGGTGGCGACGCTGGCCATGCTGGACAGCTCGCTGGATGTGGACGGCCCCATGGTCGACGCCGGGGCCCAGTCGGTCACCGTGCCGATCGGGGAGATGCTGGGCGGCCTGCTCGGCGACTCGGCCGACCTCGAGGGTCTCGACCCGGCTGCTCTGGCCGACCGGCTGGCCGCGCTGCCCGAGCCCTTCGCGTCGGTCGGCGCGGATCGCCTGGCTCGCATCATCGACAGCGGCGTGGCCTCGCTCGAGCTCATCGGCCGCTACCGGCCTCGCCCCTTCCACGGCGACCTGCTGTATTTCACGGCGGCCCTGGACGATCCGACCGGAACCCTGGGCATCTCGGGCTGGCCCGACGCCATCGACGGCGAACTGCGCAACCACTCGGTGTGGGCCACCCACTGGCGGATGGCGAGCCCGGAGGCGCTCGCCGTGGTCGCCGACGCCCTGAACGGGCAGCTCTCGAACGAACCCGGCCTGCATGCCGCAGCCGGCTCGGAAGACCGTGCCTAGAAAGGTAAACCGCAATGAGCAATCCCTTCGACGATGAAGACGCGCAGTTCTACGTGCTGGTCAACGAGGAAGAACAGCACTCGCTGTGGCCGGTGTTCGCCGCCATCCCCGGCGGCTGGTCGGTCGCGCACGGCCCTTCCCGTCGGCAGGCGTGCCTGGACTACGTCGAGGCGCACTGGACGGACATGCGGCCCAAATCGCTCATCGAGGCGATGGCGGTCGATCCCGAATAACCCGCGGAAACAACAGCTCCGCACCTGAACCCGAGGCCGCTCATGGCCTCGTGCGGCGGTCCCGAGAAGAAACCATCAATCGAGGGGGTCTGTCCGCGTCGTGAAAGAAAGGGAAACACCATGACCACCACTCCTCCCCCAACCGGCGGCGGCACCACTGTGGACATCGGCGCTCTGATGACCCAGGTGCTGCAGTTCCTCGGCGCTGGTTCCACCGCGAGCTACAACCCCAAGGGACCGAAGGGCAAGCGCCGCAACGCGAAGTAATTCGCATTGCCGCTTCGCGAAGAGATTCGCACTGAAGAAAACAATCTCGAAAGGATTCACCCCATGCCTATCTACACAGGCAGCGGCTTCACCGACCTCCTGCTCGCCTTCGCTCACCTCGTGACTTCTGGATCGTCGACGTCGATCACCCAGCCTGGCGGGGGCACCACCACGCCGCCGGTCGTCTAGGAGGCGCGATGTTCAGCGGCAGTGCAATCAACGACCTCTTCGCGATGATGGCGAAGGCGTTGGGCACCGGCTCCTCGTACACCTTCCCGCCGCAGACCACGACTACTGCGTAGCGGTCGGCCAGGTGTGAAGGCCGCCAGGACATTCCGGTCCTGGCGGCCCCGGGCCCGCGACGTCCGGCCGTCGGTGCTCAGTCGACGGCCGGCCAGTCCCAGCCCAGCTGAAGAAACATGCCCAGCCGGTCGCTGACCGCGCGGATCTCGCTGATGCGCGAGTCGGTCAGGGTGAAGATCCAGATCTGCTCGACGTCGCAGGTACGTCCGGTCGGCTCCGGCATCCGGGCGTGCGCGCCGGTGTGGCGGCCGATCACCCGCAGCCGCGCCACGATCCGATCGTCCTCACCGATCAACTCCTGCACCAGGATTCCGCTCTCCTGCTCGTCGATCGCACTGAAGGCCGCGAGCTGCTGACGGAAGCCCTCGATGGCGGCGCCCGGTGCGTCCTCCTCCCCGAAGATCACCTTGTTGTGGTCGATCACCTGCGGGGACAGGTAACGGACCCACTCGGTCCCACCCTCGAGGCCGTGGTTGAGCGCGTCTATGAACGCGGTGATGACGGTCTTGTTGTCGGCGACGGTAGTGGTGGTCATGTGTTTCCCCTTTCCGATGACTCTTACGTCGTAAGAGTTCGTTGCTGTGGACTATGATTCACTTACGACGTAAGAGTTGTCAACACCGGAAGGAAACCCGATGGCCGCCAAGCGCACCCGAGCCGAACGAGCAGGCATTTCCCGCGATCAGGTGCTCGACGCGGCGCTCGCCTTCGCCGATCGGGACGGCCTGGCCGCGCTGTCCATGCGCAAGCTCGGCGCCGAACTCGGCGTGGAAGCCATGACCCTGTACCACTACGTCCCGAACAAGGACGCCCTGCTCGACGGCATGGTCGAGCGCGTCATGTCCGAGGCCGACGCCGGATTCACCGACGGCCCTTGGCAATCGGTCCTCGTCGACTACGCCCGCGCCCTACGGACCGCGCTGCTCGCGCATCCCGGCGCGCTGCCGCTGGTCGCGACCCGGCCCGCGGTGACCCCGAAGACCCTGCACACCGCCGAACGCGGCCTGAAACTGTTGGTGGAGGCCGGTTTCGACCTCGGCCCCGCCCTCGACGCCCTGAACGCGCTCACCCTGTTCGTGGTGGCCCATGCCAATTCCGAAGCCCGTACCGCCCCCGTCAACGAAACGGGCGATCCCGGATCGGTCGATTACCTGAAAACCCTCGATCCGGAGGAATTCCCGCTGATCCTGCAGGCGGCCCGCACCGGCGCGGGCACCGACGACCACACCCGTTTCGAGTTCGCCGTAGCGGCCCTGGTCCACGGCTTCGCTGCCGCCGCAGGACTGCCAGCGAACTGCCAGGGGTGAACGCGACACTCGGAATCGAGTACGCACAAAGTAAGGAGCTCGCGATGGCCTCTGTGGCACAGGATCTCGCAGGGAAGGTCGCGCTGATCATCGGCGGGAGCCGCAATCAGGGGGCCGCGTTCGCGTCGAATGTGGCTGCGCGCGGGGCGATCACGATCATCACCTACCTTGGTGACGGGGGCGCGGCGAAGGCGACGCTGGCCGCGCTCGAGGAGTTGGGCGCGACTGCGGAGGTCATTCGCTCCGACGCGACCGTCTCCGCAGAGGTGGACGCGCTCTTCGCCGATGTCGTTGCCCGCCACGGCAAGCTGGACATCGTGGTCCACACCCCAGGTGCGGTCATCAAGAAGCCGCTGGCCGAATTCACCGACGACGACTTCGACCACCTGATCGACCGCAACACCCGCAGCGCCTTCAACACCCTGCGCGCCGCGACCCGGCACCTGGCCGACGACGGCCGCTATGTGGTCCTCTCCACCACCCTCACCGCTGTCATGACCGGCCCCTACGGCCTGTACTCCGGCTCCAAGGCCGCTGTCGAGCGCATGGTGGTGGCCGCTGCGAAGGAGCTCGGCGATCGCGGCATCACCGTCAACGCCGTGGCCCCCGGCCCCGTCGACGACGACTTCTACCGCGGCGCCGAAACCCTTGAATCCATTGCCGCAGCGGCCCTGCACAGCCCCCGCAAGCGCCTCGGCCATCCTGCCGACATCGCCCCCGTGGTCGGCTGGCTGCTCTCCGCCGAGGCCGGCTGGGTCTCCGGCCAGACCGTCCGCGCCAACGGCGCCATGTTCTGACCGGCCCGCCCGGGCAGCGCCGGGCGGAGGGTCAGCGTTGCAGCTGTTGCAGGACCCAGCCCGCGGTCTCGGAGCTGGATCGGATCAGCGAGTGGTCCACCGGCTCCGCGCCCGGGAAGAGATCCTCGTACACCGCGTTCACCACACCCGGCTCGTCGAGGGTCGAGCAGGCGGGGGCGGGGGTGGCGAGTTGATCGTTGCGCGTCGCGATCACCGAGTAGGTGACGCCCGGCTGGGTGACCGCGGTGTCGAACAGCGCGCGGTACACGGGTGAGTCCGGCATCATCTGCATGGCGGTGGCCATATCGGGCGAACTCGCGGCCAGCAGCGACTGCAGCCACGGCACCGAGGTCAGCAGCTGCACCGGGGTGATCGGTGGATTCTTCAGGCCGAGGACGCCCGCCCCATCGCACCCGCGCGCCTCCGGTGTGATGAAGACCGCGTGGCTCACCGTCGGCGCTCCGCCGAGCAGCTTCAGGTAGTAGTTCGACACGATGGTCCCCGCCGAGTGCGCCACGATCTCGACCCGGTCGGACCCGGTGGCCTGGCGAACCTTCGCGATGAAGTCCGCGATTTGCCGCGCCTCGCCGGGCATGTCGCCGTTCCACCGCTTGTCGTTCACGATCCCGCCCTGGAACACCAGGGTGCAGTACCCGGCCCCGCGCAGCGCCCCGACCATGGTGTCCCATTGCGCGGCGGTCTGTTCCGGACTGCCGTCCCCGCCCGGCAGCACCACCACCGGATCCGGGTGTGCGGCCGTCGGCGCGCAATCGATGGCCGGCTCGATGGTGTCCCCGGCCGAGAGCGTCCGGCTTCCGGACCCGGTATCCGGCGCAGCCTGCGCCGTTCCCATCGACAGCACCGCCGCCCCCGCGACGACAGCGGCGATCTTCGCGATAATTCTCATGGACACAACGCCTTCCGGCCCGATTTGTTTACCCGCCCGAAACCTCGTTAACCGGCAGTTTCGGACCTGCGGGCCCTTGGGGGCCGACCGTGCCTTGGGTACTATTCTGCCGCAACCGATTCCAAGGAGACTACGTGTATCCGCAGCACACGCAACAGGGTGCTACCGCCAGCTCGAAGTCGCCGGTCGAGGACATGGGTCCGCGAATCCCGATCTACAGCCCGGAATTCGCCGCCGATCCCCACGGGTACTACCGTCGGATGCGCAGCGACTATGGCGCGCTGGTTCCGGTCGAGATCTGGCCGGGAGTACCCGCGACCCTGGTCGTCAAATACGCGACCGCGGTGCGTATTCTCAACGACTCCACTCATTTTCCGTCTGATCCGAGTGCCTGGCAGCGGTCCGTGCCCGCCGATATCCCGATCATGCCGATGGTCGAGTACCGGCCCAACGCGATTCGCACCAGCGGCCCGGTGCACACTCGCTACCGCAAGGCGCTGACCGACGCACTGGCCGGGATCGACCTGAACTCGGTGCGATCCATGGTGGAGCGCACCGCGATTCCCGTGGTCAACACGTTCTGTGCGGACGGACGGGCCGACGTGCTGAGCCAGTACGCCCTCCCACTGGTCTTCTCGGTCTTCTGCCAGTCACTCGGCTGTCCACCGGACATCGGTGAGCGCGTCGCGGCCGCCAGTGCCGCGATGTTCGACGGCGTGGATACGGAGACCGTGAACGCGAGCATGGGCGAGGCATTGCTCGACCTCACGCTGCTGAAGCGGGCTCAGCCCGGCGACGACGTCACCACCAGACTGGTCCAGCATCCCGCCGGGCTGTCCGACGAGGAGATGGTGCATCAGCTGGTCCTGCTGTTCGCGGCAGGTGTCGAACCGCCCCTGAATCTCATCGCCAACACCCTGTTGCTGATGATGACCGACAACCGCTTCACCAGTGCCGTACAAGGGATTCCGCTGCCGACGAGCACCGCCATCGGCGAGCGGCTCGCCACCGACCCGCCCATGGCGAACTACTGCATCACCTACCCGCGGCAGCCCACCCTGATCGAGAACGTGTGGCTGCCGGCCGATCAGCCCGTCATCATCAGCATGGCCGCCTGCAACACCGATCCGGAGTTGAACCCGGGCGAATCCCTCGGCAACGCATGGAACCTGGCGTTCAGCTCCGGCGATCACGCCTGCCCCGTGCACGCCCAGTCGTACGGGCGTCTGCTCGCGCAGGAGGTCATCGATCAGCTCCTGGACTTCCTCCCCGAAATCCAATTGGCGGTCGCCGCAGACGATCTCGTGTGGCGGCCCGGCCCGTTCCACCGGGCGCTGACCGAGTTGCCCGTGGTGTTCCCGCCGACCAGGCCGTTTCCCGCTGCGTAGGTGTAGCTTCCGGCGCCTCGGACCCCTGTGGCCGCCGGTGGTCTGTGATTGTTCACCGTGAGCCGCGACACGATTTGTGTAACAATACAATTCATGACACAGTCGGTCGAAGGTAGTTCTGCGGCAACGGTGTTGCCGCAGTTCGACGCGGCCGCGACGTCGGCTCATCAGCGTGTATGCGCTGCTGCCCAACCGGTACGAACACACCTACCACCCCGGCGACAGGACCAGATCGGGAGACCGTCCCCGCGGGAACCTCACGTGAAGGTGTGTGGTGCGACGAGCTTTTGACAGGTGATCGCCCGGCTCCTTTCTTCCGGTCCCCGCGGTGTCCGCATGAGCGTGCGTCAACGGTGGCCCCCGGTGCATCGAAGTTCGGCAGCGATCGTCTCGCATGCCCGGCGGTGGACGAATCGCCGCTGGGATCGTGAATGAGTAGGAGGCCGTTATGGATACGCACGGGCGCAAGGAAGGGACATCGCTGGCCGAGCTGCTTCGGCACGGTGACCTGGCATTCGACCAGCATCTGCAGAAGGTGCTCAGCAACCCGGACTACTTCGTCACGGAGCAGCAGAGCCAGGCGGAGCGCCGGCAGAACGCCTACGACCAGTTGCGATACCTGGTCCAGGAGATCGGTAGCACCAGCGATGTCGCTACCAGCCTCCCGCAGCTGTTCGCGGTCTTCGACTGGGCGGCAGTGCTGGCGACGGACCTGATTCCGCTGATCTCGGGCCACTACAACCTGGCCTCGGGCAGCCTCGCCACCCTGACCGATTCCGATTCGGCCGCACCGTATCTGGAGGATCTGGACGACGCCTCCGCCATCGGCGTCATGCTGCTGACCGAGTACGGGTGCGGCTCCAACATCCAGTTCATGCAGACCCGCGCGACCTGGGACGGCGACGGGTTCGTGATCAACACCCCGAACCCGCGGGCGCGCAAGTTCATGCCCAGCGTCGGTATCCCGGTGTCCCGGGTCTGCGTCGTCGGCGCCCGCTACATCGACTCGGCGGGCGTCGATCAGGGCGTGCATCTGTTCACGGCGCGCCTGCGCGGCGCCGACGGCGAACCGGCGCCCGGCGTGACGATCACCCAGCTCGACCACCAGCCGCTGGTCATCATGGACAACTCGGTGATCGGCTTCGACAATCTCCGGGTCGAGCGCAGCGCCTGGCTGAGCAACGACCTGGCCACCATCGACGACGACGGCGTGCTGACCTGGCGCGACGAGACCAGCCAGAAGCGGGCATTCGCCTCGGCGATCAGCCAGCTCACCGTGGGACGCTTGGCGCTCTCGTCCTGCCTGAACGCCTCCGCCCGCGCCGCGCTCTACATCGCGCTGCGCTACGCCTCCAAGCGGGTGGTGCCGTTGACACCGTTCGACAGTCCGCTCATGGCCGATATCCCGCACGTGCGCGACACCCTGCTGACCGATCTGGCCGGCACCGTCGCCCGCACGACCTACGGGAACGCGATCAAGACATCGCTCGCGGGCAGCGATCTCACCAGTCGTGACACCGTCGTCTCGGTGATGCTGGCCAAGCACTACATCCAGCCGCACGCCTTGCAGACCGTGACCAACAGCCGCCTCAAGATGGCCGCCCAGGGCATGTTCAGCGCCAACCGGGTCGCCGACTATCTCGGTGTCTGTCACGCGGCCATCACCGGCGAGGGCGACTGCCACGTGCTCGGCTCCGTGGCCGGTCGCGTCCTGGCCAAGCACCTGGCCGGGAAGCCGGTCCCCGAGGTCCGCGTGCACGACGGCGCAGATTCCGGCGACCGCATGAGCCTGTTCAGCGCACGCACCCTGACGATCGTGGAGGAGGCGCAGCACTATCTGACGACACCGGGGCTCGAAGCCCGGCTGGCGATCATTCCGGAGGCGCTCGAGCTGGCCGAGGCATACAGCGCCGAAGAGGCACTGCAGCTGCTCCACCAGTATTCCGATCATCCCGAGATCATCGCCGTGCGTGACGTTTTCGCACTGAGCTACCTCGATCAGCACGCCACGTGGTACCTCACCCGCGGCCTGCTCGACATCGACGCGGTGAAGACGATCAAGCAGCAGCTCCGCCTCGCCATCGACAACCTGGCCGACAACCTACCGACGCTGCTGGACGCGTTCGGCCTCGACGATGAAATTCTCGGCGCACCGGTCCTTTCCGACGATCTACCGGCCGCGTGGGTCTCCCGCATCAACGATCGACGACGTTCCTGATCCTGCCCCGGCAGAACCGGATGGGGCGCCCGTGAGGTGTCCTGTCCGGTAGGACCCGGCGGCGTGGTGGGGCTCGGTCCGCGAGGTCTCGCCCACCGCGTGGTCTTCTATGCTGAGTTGGATCGGGCCGAGTACGTGAATCGGTTCGACCATAGGACGGCAATTATTCCGCCGCGCCGCGGCCGCAAACGGCGGAAACCGGTGAGTGAATTCGACTCGCGCGTGCAGCTTCAACCATCGGCGAATGTTTGGCAAATATATTTGCTCAGAAGAGAAGCCCTAATCACCACGAAAGAGTCTCGGAAGCGTGGCGGCGAATGCTTTTCGGCATGACCGCTACACCGGGATTGCCAATGGTGACCGTAATGAGCAGGAGCGAGGACTACGAGGCCGTGCCGGCCGCGATCATGCGCGCCGGAGGCCGGCCGCCCGGAGTCACGCAATCGCTGACGGGTAGCTATGAGAGGAAGACCATGAGTCGGAGTGACACGGTCGAACCGAACACCATCGGCCTCTACTGGGACCGCGACGGCGACATCTGGCAGCGGGAGGACGCCGGCTGGCGGCTCATCCTGCAGAGCGGCGTCGCCGTCGATCCGATCTCGCTGTGGGACTGGGACAAAGGGCACGTGTGCGATTACGCGCCGTTCACCCCGCTGAAGACCCTGACCGGTTAGCCCTCAGGACTCCGGCGTGCCGGCTCCGAAGAGGGTGACCTCCATGAGCCGGACCACCCTGGGCTGCGGGCAGATCGCCGGATACCCGCCGAATTCCCGGCCCAGGTCCACCACCAGACCGAAGGCGGCCTGCACCAGGATGCGCGCCTCGCCCTCGGACAGTTCCGGGCGCACCGCCACCAGCAGTCGCACCCACTCGGTCACGATGAGCCGCTGCACATTGCGCAGCATGGTGCGCTCCTCCGCCGCGACGTGCCCGAATTCGGCGTAGTACACGAAGGTCAGCTCGCGCTCGGCGAACGACCCCGCGACATAAAGGTCCACCAGCTTGCTCATCGCCTCGGCCGGACTCGACGAGGACGCCACGGCCGGCCCGATCGCCCCCGACACCCGATCCGCCGCCCGGCGGAACGCGGCGGCCAGCAGATCGCCCTTGCTGCGGTAGTAGCGGTACACCGCCGAGGCCGCCGACAGATCCGCCGCCGCCGCGATGTCCTCCACGCTGACGTTCGGATAGCCGCGCGCGTGGAACAGCTCGACGGCCTTCTTGAGCAGCAGCTCGTGCTTGAAGCTCTGCGGAATCTCCACCGCCCGCGGCGGCTCGGCGACGGTGCCCTCGGGCGGCAGCTCGGTCGCGATAATGGCGTCGCAGGCCGAATGTAGCAGGGCCGTCAGCGATTTCGCGGGCAGCGTGGCGTGATGGTCGCCAATGCTGGAGATGACGCTGAGTATCGACACCGCCCGTACCGCGCGACTGTGCCCGTCCAGTTCGGGCCGCACATCCGCGATGAGCGCGCGCAGCGTGGTGAGCGCCGCGGTGAACTGCTCCTCGAGGGTCTGCCGGTCGGTGTCGTCGAGGTAGCGGCGCTCCCAGCGCACCAGGGTGACCGTGGCGCGATTGGCGATGGTCTCGGCGATCAACCGGTCCAGCACCCGGTCCAGCCGTTCGCGCGGGGACAGGCCCTCGGACTCGTCGGGCGGGGTGGCGGCCTCCGCGGTCAGCCGCGCCAGCCGCAGCAACTCCTCGCGGAAGAGGGCGTATTTGCTCGGATAGTGGCGATAAAGAGCGGCCGAGGAAATGCCGAGTCGCGTGGCGATGTCCTCCATGCTGACGCCGTGATAGCCGAGCGAGCCGAAGGCGGCGGCCGAGGTGGCGGCGATCTGGGCGCGCCGGTTCTTCGGGCGGCGGCGGATCACGCGCTGCGGCTGCTCCTCGACGGTCATATTCGCAATGGTAGTCACCAGGCATTTCCGTCGACGCCGCGCCGCCGATCTCGTAGGCTGCCCACAGGATCCGCGTCCATCAGAACGGAGCCGGCATGCGCACGGTCGATGTCGAACGCACCATCGCGGCAGCGCCGCCCGACGTCTTCGACTGGCTCACCGATGTCGCCAATTACCAACGGGTCCCGATGGTCCGCCGCGTCACCCTGGTGCGTCCCGGCGATACCGCGGGCAACGGCGCCGGCGCGGTGCGCCTGGTGGTGACCCCGCTGCTGCGTCTCACCGAGGAGATCGTGGAATACGATCCGCCCCGCCTCATGCGTTACCGACTGCTGAATTCCGTTCCGCCCCTGCGGCATCAGGAGGGATCCATCACCTGCGCGCCGGTCGCGTCCGGCACCCGGGTGCGCTGGTCGTCCACCTTCGAGATCGCCGCGCCCGTGCTCGCGCCGCTGTGGACGCGGATCTTCCTGCCGGTGGTGCGCGGCGGCTTCGTCATGGTGCTGCGAACCGCGGAGCGCGAGTTGGGCGGGCGGTGACGCGGGTTACCATCTGGGGCCATGGCGGAGATCAAGGTGGAGCGCCTGAACTCAGTGGCGCTCGTAACGGTGCACGACCCCGACAAGCGGAATGCGTTGACGCTGGACCTGTCCGCCGATCTCGCGGACGCGGTGGCGGACGCGGAGGCCGACGACTCGGTACACGCGCTGGTGGTCACCGGCACGCCCCCGGCCTTCTGTGCGGGCGCGAACCTGACCGCCCTGGGTGAGGCGAAAGAGGAGGGCCTGCGGGCCATCTACGAGGGCTTCCTGGCGGTGGCGCGCTGCAAGCTGCCCACCGTGGCGGCGGTCGGCGGCGCGGCGGTCGGCGCGGGCCTGAACCTGGCCCTGGCCGCGGACATGCGGTTCGCGAATCCCAAGGCGCGCTTCGACGCTCGCTTCCTGCGCCTGGGCATCCACCCGGGCGGCGGCATGACCTGGATGCTGCAGCGCGCGGTCGGTCCGCAGCAGGCCACGGCCATGACGCTGTTCGGCGAGGTGCTCGACGCGCAGGCCGCCGCGCAGGCCGGTCTGGTGCACCGTGTCGTCGACGGCGATCATGCCGCCCTGGTGGCCGCCGCCGTCGAATTCGCTTCCGCCACGGCGGAAGTCCCGCGCGAGCTGCTCATCACCACCAAGCGCACCATGCGCGCCACCCGCGCCCTGGCCGCACACGCCGAGGCGGTGAATACCGAGGTGGTGCCGCAGCTGGCCTCCTTGGAATCCCCGGAATTCGCCGCGCGCCTGGCCGCGGCCCAGACCCGGATCACCGGTTCGAAGCACTGAGAAACCCGGTGGCGCGGGCAGATTCGCATCCGCCCGCGCCGCTGTCCCTGACCGCGCTCAGGGAGATTCGGCCCGCCGCCGCGTGTGCCCCGCGCCGCGGCGTGGTCGCCTGCGCCACATCACTACCGCGCCAGCGGAATTCAGCTCAGCGCAAATTTCGACCCGGTGCCGGCCTCACTCCAGGGCAGCGAGCGCCATGCGCCGCAGCACCGGCCGTGCACGGGTCGCGCTGGCCGGCGCGCTGTGCGGCGTGGAGTTGATCAGGCCGAAGGTCGCGTGCGCCTGTACGCGCGCCGCCTGCTCGGGTAGCTCGGGCCGCAGTTCACGCAGCACCGCCACCCAGACCTCCACGTACTGCCGCTGGGTGCGCCGCACCTGGCGGCGCGCGGACTCCGGCAGGTTCTCCAGGTCGCGATCCTGGATCCGGATGAGTTCGGGCTCGCCGAGGGCGAAGTCGAGGTGGAAATCCACCAGCCCGCTCAGCGCCTCGTGTGGCGACACCGCCTGCTCGGCCACGGTCCGGCCGCCGTCGAGCAAGCGCTGACTGATGCCGACCAGCAGCTCGACCAGCAGCGCCTCCTTGTTGGGGAAGTGCCGATACACCGCGGGCCCGCTGATCCCGGCCGCCGCACCCAGGTCGTCGAGCCGCATGCCCAGGAATCCGCGATCGGCGATGAGCCGCGCCCCCGCCTCCAGCAGCTGCTGCCTACGCTGGGCTTTGAGCTGCTCACGACGGGTGAGCGTGACGGTTTCCGCAGTGTTCACCGTGGCTCCCTCTCGCCGGTGCTGGACAACTCAGTTAGTGAAGATTATCTTATTTTCCAGTTATTGGTGACTAACCGAGCGGCCGGATCGGCCGAACGGGGAGGCGGAGCGAATGACGCTGACCGAAGGCACGCGGACCGGGAACCGGGCCGCGCATCTGGCGCTGGTCGACGAGCTGCGAGAGCGGCTGGCCGTCAGCGCGCTGGGCGGACCGGAACGGGCCCGGGAACGGCACCTGGCGCGCGGCAAGCTGCTGCCGCGCCAGCGGGTGGACCAGCTGCTGGACACCGGCAGCCCGTTCCTGGAGCTGTCGCCGCTGGCGGCCAACGGCATGTACGACGACGAGTCACCCGGCGCGGGTGTCATCGGCGGCATCGGCCGCGTCTCCGGGCGTGAGTGCGTGATCATCGCCAATGACGCGACGGTCAAGGGCGGCACCTACTATCCGATGACGGTCAAGAAGCACCTGCGCGCTCAGGAGGTGGCGCTGCAGAACAACCTGCCGTGCATCTATCTGGTCGACTCCGGCGGTGCCTACCTGCCCCGCCAGGACGAGGTGTTCCCCGATCGCGAGCACTTCGGCCGCATCTTCTACAACCAGGCGAACATGAGCGCCAAGGGCATCGCGCAGATCTCCGCGGTGCTCGGCTCCTGCACCGCCGGTGGCGCGTACGTGCCCGCCATGAGTGACGAGACCGTCATCGTGCGCAATCAGGGCACCATCTTCCTGGGCGGCCCGCCGCTGGTGAAGGCGGCCACCGGTGAGGTGGTCACTGCCGAAGAGCTGGGCGGGGGCGACCTGCACTCGCGCACCTCGGGTGTCACCGACCATCTGGCCGAGAGCGATCAGGACGCGCTGCGCATCGTGCGCAATATCGTGGCCACCCTCGGCCCGAAGACCCCGACCCCGTGGGATGTCGCGCCGACCGTGGATCCCATTGCGCCGCAGGATGAGCTGTACGACGTGGTCCCGGTGGACCTGCGCACCCCGTACGACGTCCGCGAGGTCATCACCCGCATGGTCGACGGCGGCGAATTCCAGGAGTTCAAGGCCGAATACGGCAAGACGCTGGTCACCGGCTTCGCCCGCATCCACGGCCACCCGGTCGGCATCGTCGCCAACAATGGCGTGCTGTTCAGCGAATCCGCGATGAAGGGCGCGCATTTCATCGAACTGTGCGACAAGCGCAAGATCCCGCTGCTGTTCCTGCAGAACATCACCGGCTTCATGGTCGGGCGCGACTACGAGGCGGGCGGCATCGCCAAGCACGGCGCCAAGATGGTGACCGCGGTGGCGTGTGCCCGCGTGCCCAAGCTGACCGTGGTGATCGGCGGCTCCTACGGCGCGGGCAACTACTCCATGTGCGGGCGCGCGTATTCGCCGCGCTTCCTGTGGATGTGGCCCAATGCGCGCATCTCGGTCATGGGCGGCGAGCAGGCGGCCTCCGTGCTGGCCACCGTGCGCGGTGACCAGTCCGAGGCGGACCTCGAGGCGTTCAAGGCCCCGATCCGGGAGCAGTACGAACACCAGGGCAACCCGTATTACTCCACGGCCCGCCTCTGGGACGATGGCGTCATCGACCCCGCCGACACCAGAACCGTTGTCGGCCTGGCCCTCTCGGTCTGCGCGCAGGCCCCGCTCGAGCCCGTCTCCTACGGCGTCTTCCGGATGTGATGACCTTGATGAACACCGTGTCCACTTCTGTCTCCGACAAAGCGTCCTCTTTTATCTCCGACAAGGCGCAACCCGTCGCCTTCGACACCGTGCTGGTCGCCAATCGCGGCGAGATCGCTGTGCGGGTCATTCGCACCCTGCGCGCCATGGGAATTCGATCGGTCGCGGTCTACAGCGACGCCGACGCCGATGCCCGCCACGTGCGCGAGGCCGATACCGCGGTCCGCCTCGGCCCCGCCCCCGCGCGCGAGTCCTACCTGAGCATCGACAAGGTGGTCGCGGCCGCCGTGCGCTCCGGCGCGCAGGCGGTGCACCCGGGGTACGGCTTCCTGTCCGAGAACTCGGTCTTCGCGGCCGCACTCGAGGCAGCCGGCATCGCCTTCCTGGGCCCGTCCGCCCGCGCCATCGAGGTGATGGGCGACAAGATCACCGCCAAGAACGCGGTGGCCGAATACGGCGTTCCGGTGGTGCCCGGCATCGCCAAGCCCGGCCTCACCGACGCCGAATTGATCGACGCCGCAACGGAGATCGGCTACCCGGTGCTGGTGAAGCCGTCCGCCGGTGGCGGCGGCAAGGGCATGCGCCGGGTCGACGATCCGGCCGACCTGCCCGCGGCCCTGGTCAGCGCCCGCCGCGAGGCCGGCGCGGCCTTCGGCGACGACACCCTGTTCCTGGAGCGCTTCGTCACCCGGCCCCGGCACATCGAGGTGCAGATCCTGGCCGACCAGTTCGGCCACGTGCTGCACCTGGGCGAGCGCGAGTGCAGCCTGCAGCGCCGCCACCAGAAGGTGATCGAGGAAGCGCCCTCGCCGCTGCTGGATCCGCAGACCCGGGCCCGGATCGGCGCGGCCGCCTGCAATACCGCGCGCAGTGTCGACTATGTCGGCGCGGGCACGGTCGAGTTCATCGTGTCCGCCGACCAGCCGGACGAGTTCTTCTTCATGGAGATGAATACCCGCCTGCAGGTCGAACACCCGGTCACCGAGCTGGTCACCGGCGTCGACCTGGTGGAATGTCAGGTGCGCATCGCGGCCGGGCAGAAGCTCGCGGCCGCGCAGGACGACATCCGCCTCACCGGCCACGCCATCGAGGCGCGCGTCTACGCCGAGGACCCGGGCCGCGACTTCCTGCCCACCGGCGGGACCGTGCTCGCGCTGTCGGAGCCGGAAGGCCCCGGCGTGCGGGTGGATTCGGGCCTGCGCGCGGGCACCGTGGTCGGCAGCGACTACGACCCGATGCTGTCCAAGGTCATCGCCCACGCCGCCGACCGCACCGCCGCCATCGCCAAACTCGATGCGGCCCTGCGGGACACGCAGATCCTCGGCGTGCGCACCAATACCGATTTCGCGCGCTTCCTGCTCGCCGACCCGGATGTCCGTGCGGGACGGCTGGATACCGGTCTGCTGGACCGCCGCGCCGTGGACTTCACGCCGGAACCGGTCAGCGACGAGCAGTTCATCGCGGCCGCGGCCGAACTCTGGTTGCGCCGCTGGCCGGACGCCCCGGTCGATCCGTGGCAACAGCCCACCGGCTGGCGGGTCGGCGCGCACGCACCCGTCGGCATCCGCCTCATCGGCGGCGACCGCACGGCACACGTCTACCTGTCCGGGACCCCGGAGCAGGCGACGGCCTGGGTCGAAGGCGACGAAAAGCACGTCCTCACAGTGGAATCCGACGGTGACTCGCTGATGCTGGCCCTCGACGGCCTGCGCACCCGCTTCCGGGTCGCCACCGGGTCCGGTCAGATCTGGGTCGCCGACCGCACCGGCACCGCGCTGCTGCGCGAGGTCGCCGAGGCCGATGTCCGCGGCGGCGACGCCCATGTCGGCGACGCCGAAATCCAGAGCCCCATGCCGGGTTCGGTCATCGCCACGCCTGCCGCCGACGGCGCGATCGTCGCCGCCGGCACGCCCATCGTGGTCGTGGAGGCCATGAAGATGGAACACACCCTCACCGCACCCATTGCCGGCCGCGTCGAACTGCTGGTCGAGCCCGGCACGCAGGTGAAACTCGAACAGCCGCTGGCTCGCATCATCGCCGAGGAGAACACCCAGTCATGACCGATTTCCTGTCCACCGGAACCCTGCCGGACGAGTACCGCGAACTCGCCCTCACCGTCCGCGATTTCGCCAATCAGGTGGTGGCCCCGGTCGCCGCCAAGCACGATGCCGAGCACAGCTTCCCGTACGAGGTGGTCTCGGGCATGGCCGACATGGGCCTGTTCGGCCTGCCGTTCCCCGAGGAGTTCGGCGGCATGGGCGGCGACTACTTCGCGCTGTGCCTGGCCCTCGAGGAACTCGGTAAGGTCGACCAGAGCGTGGCCATCACCCTGGAGGCCGGTGTCTCCCTGGGCGCCATGCCGATCTACCGCTTCGGCAACGACAAGCAGAGGGCGGAGTGGCTGCCGCTGCTGGCCAGCGGGCGCGCGCTGGGCGCATTCGGCCTCACCGAGCCCGGCGCGGGCAGTGACGCGGGCGGCACCCGCACCACGGCGCGGCTGGACGGCGACAGCTGGATCATCAACGGCTCCAAGCAGTTCATCACCAACTCGGGCACCGACATCACCCGGCTGGTGACGGTCACCGCGGTCACCGGGGGAGTGGACGGCAAGAAGGAGATCTCGACGATCATCGTGCCGACCGACACTCCCGGCTTCACCGCCGAACCCGCCTACAACAAGGTCGGCTGGAACGCCTCCGACACCCACCCGCTCAGCTTCGACGACGTCCGGGTGCCCGCCGAGAACCTCCTCGGCGAACGCGGCCGCGGCTACGCCAACTTCCTGCGCATCCTCGACGAGGGCCGGATCGCCATCGCGGCGCTGTCGGTCGGCGCGGCGCAGGGCTGCGTGGACGAGAGCGTGCGCTACGCCAAGGAGCGCGAGGCCTTCGGCCGCGCCATCGGCAGCAACCAGGCCATCGCCTTCAAGATCGCCCGCATGGAGGCGCGCGCCCACATGGCCCGCACCGCCTACTACGACGCGGCCGCGCTCATGCTGTCCGGCAAGCCCTTCAAGAAGCAGGCCGCCATCGCCAAGCTGGTCGCCAGCGAGGCCGCCATGGACAATGCCCGCGACGCCACGCAGATCTTCGGCGGCTACGGCTTCATGAACGAATATGCTGTGGCCCGGCACTATCGCGACAGCAAGATCCTGGAAATCGGTGAGGGCACCACGGAGGTGCAGTTGATGCTGATCGGTCGGGAGCTCGGCCTGTGAGCGAGCGAAGCGAGCGAGAAACGGGCACCGTCGAGGTGAAGCGGGTCGTCCAGCGCGGCTTGTGGTTCGACGAGTTCGAGATCGGCGTGGTGTACGAGCACCGGCCCGGCCGCACCATCACCGAGGCCGACAATGTGCTCTTCACGACGCTGACCATGAACACCCAGGCTCTGCACCTGGACGCGGCGTTCTCCGATGCCCTGCCGCCGTTCCATCAGCGGCTGGTGAACTCCATGTTCACGCTGTCCACGCTGGTGGGCCTGTCGGTGGCGCAGCTGACCCAGGGCACCATCGTGGCCAACCTCGGCTTCTCCGAGATCGCCTTCCCCAAGCCGCTCTTCCACGGCGACACCCTGTACGCCGAGACCGTGGTGACCGACCTGCGGGAATCCAAGAGCCGCCCGGGCGAGGGCATCGTGACCTTCGCGCACACCGGGCGCAATCAGCACGGCGACATCGTGGCCACCGCCACCCGGAAAACTCTGGTGAGACGGAGCCCGACATCCGGCCCGCTGGAGGAACCGGCATGAGTTGGGAAATGCCCGGCCCCGCTTGGCTTTTCTGTCCTGCGGACCGGCCCGAGCGCTACGGCAAGGCTCTCGCCGCGGCCGACGTGGTCATCCTCGACCTCGAGGACGGCGTCGCCGAGGCCGACAAGGCGGCAGCCCGTGAGGCGCTCATCGCCACCCCGCTGGACCCGGAACGCACCATCGTCCGCGTCAATGCCGCGGGCACCTTCGAGCACATGCTCGACCTGGACGCCCTGGTGCGCACCGAGTACCGCCGCATCATGCTGCCCAAATGCGAATCGGCCGAACAGATCACGCGGCTGACCGACTACGAGGTGATCGCGCTCATCGAATCCCCGCTGGGCGCGCTCGCGGTCGGGCGGGCGGTCATGGTGCGCAATGCCATCGGCGTCATGTGGGGCGCGGAGGATCTGGTCGCCGCGCTCGGCGGCAACTCCAGCCGGCATGCCGACGGCGGCTACCGGGATGTGGCGCGGCACGTGCGCTCCCAATCCCTGCTGGCCGCCAAGGCGTACGGCAAGTTCGCGCTGGACTCGGTGTACCTGAACATTCCGGATCTGAGCGGGCTGGCGGCCGAATCGGAGGACGCTGTCGCCATCGGCTTCGACGCCAAGGTGGCCATCCACCCCAGCCAGGTGCCGGTCATCCGGACCGCCTACGCGCCGACGCCCGGCGAAGTCGACTGGGCGCGCAGACTATTGGCGGAAGCGCCGAACCATCGGGGTGTCTTCACCTTCGAGGGGCGCATGGTGGACATGCCGGTCATCCGGCATGCCGAGCGAATCGTGCAGCGGGCCGCCACGGCCGGCAGCGCGGGATTCGCATCGTAGGAGGTATTGCGGTGGAACCACAGTGGGTGCCGAGCGATCAGGACATCGCCGAGGCACAGGTGACGAGCTTCGCGCTGTTCGTCGAGAAGCGCACCGGGCTGTCCCTGCCGGACTATCGAGCCCTGTGGCAGTGGTCGGTGGACGACCTGCCCGGCTTCTGGGGCGCGATCTGGGACTATTTCGATCTCGGCGAGCGGTCCGACGAAGTGCTCGGGACCACGGAAATGCCCGGCGTACAGTGGTTCCCAGGTACCACGCTGAACTACGTCGAGCAGGTGATGCGGCAGGTCCGCGACGACCGGCCCGCCATCCTGTCCGTCGACGAGACCGGTGAGATCACCGAGATCTCCTGGGCCGCACTGATCGCCACCGCAGCCGCCTTCGCCCACACCCTGCGCGCGCTGGGCGTCGGACCGGGCGACCGGGTCGCCGGGTACCTGCCGAACATCCCCGAGGCCGTCATCGCCTTCCTGGCCACCGCCAGCATCGGGGCCGTCTGGAGCGCCTGCGGCCAGGACTACTCCGCCCAGGCCGCGCTCGACCGGCTCGGGCAGCTGGAACCGAAGGTGCTGGTCACCGCCGATGGCTACCGGTTCGGCGGCAAGGCGCACGACAAGACCGCCGATATCGCCGCCCTGCGTGCCGGACTGCCCTCACTGGCGGCGACCGTGCTGGTGCCCCGCCTCGGCCTCGCCGTGCCCGACACCCTGGCCTGGGAGAGCGTCGATCCCGGTGACGAGTTCGTCGTGCTCCCGATCGAGGAGGTGGACTTCGCGCACCCGCTGTGGGTGCTGTACTCCTCCGGCACCACCGGCAAGCCCAAGGGCATCGTGCACGGGCACGGCGGCGTGCTGCTCGAGCACCTCAAAGCCGTTGCCGTGCAATCGGATATCGGTCCGGACGACACGTTCTTCTGGTACACCAGCCCGAGCTGGATGATGTGGAACTTCCAGGTCGCCGGTCTGCTGGTGGGCGCGACCATCGTCTGCTACGACGGCAGCCCCGCCGCGCCGACGCCGGATGCGCTGTGGCAGTTGGCCTCCCGTACCGGCGCGACGGTCCTCGGCACCAGCCCCGGCTATGTCCTGGCCTGCGCCAAGGCCGGATCCGTGCCGCGCACCGACCACGACCTGTCCGCCCTCCGGCTGGTCGGCATCACCGGCTCCTCGCTGCCCCCGTCGTCCTCGCTGTGGTTGCGCGACAATGTCGGCGAGCGGGTGCCGGTGGCCTCGATCAGCGGTGGCACCGATGTGGTGTCCGCCTTCATCGGCGGCGTCCGCACCGTGCCCGTCTGGCCCGGTGAGCTGTCCGCCCCGTATCTCGGTGTGGCCCTGGACGCCTGGGACGAACAGGGCAATCCGGTGCGCGACGAAGTCGGCGAGCTGGTCATCACCAAGCCGATGCCGTCCATGCCGGTGTCGTTCTGGAACGATCCCGACGGCTCCCGCTATCGCGACGCCTATTTCGAGATGTTCCCCGGAGTATGGCGGCACGGCGACTGGATCACCATTACCGAACGCGGCAGCATCGTGGTGCACGGCCGCTCCGATTCCACCCTGAATCGGCAGGGCATCCGGATGGGCAGCGCCGATATCTATCAGGCGGTGGAGCGCATTCCGGAAATCGCCGAGGCACTGGTCATCGGCGCCGAACAACCGGACGGCGGCTACTGGATGCCGTTGTTCGTGGTGCTGACCCCCGGGACCGAATTGACCGACGAGCTGCGATCCCGCATCAATGCGACCATTCGCGCCGAAGTGTCCCCGCGACACGTGCCGGACGAAATCATCGCGGCTCCCGGTATTCCGCACACGCGCACCGGCAAGAAACTGGAAGTCCCGATCAAGAAACTGTTCCAGGGCGCCGAGGTGTCCACGGTGGTGGCCCCCACTGCCGTCGACGTCCCCGAACTCCTGGACTGGTACGCCGCGCGCAAGCCGAACTGAGGCGAGTCAGTGTGCACCGGGCAGGCGACGACGCCCGGTGCACACTTCCGACGCCAAATCCTCGTAGCCGACCGCCAATTCGGCCAGGTGCTCCCAGGCAATCGTGAGTTCCCGTCCGGATTCGCGCGCCAGCGCCGCGTAGGCGGTGGCGGTGAACCGGGCCAGGCGATCGATGACCGCGCCCAGGGTTTCGGTGTGCACCCGGGCCGCGCCGTGCGACGGCGGCAACTGCGCGGTCACCCAGCAGTCGATCTGATGCACCAGGTCCGTCCGGATGGTGTCGAGTTCGATCAGCTGGGCCGGTTCGGCACTGAGCAGGCGCTCGTGCAGCGCGGTCAGGTCGTGCGCCGCGCGTAGTAGTGGATGACCGGGCTGACCAGAACCTCGACAAGCCTCAAGGACCTGGTTCTTGGATGGCAGTGTATCCCTCATCGCGACTCCTATAACGCGCCTGCGAATTCCCAGCACGTTAGTCAGCGCAGATGACAGGGACGTGTCTGCCGGTTCAACACCCCACTTCAATTCCGCTATTGGAACCTCGCCGTACCCGTTGGGCAAACGGTGAGATCAAGCCGTAGCGCCGCCGTCGATCACAAGATCGTGCCCGATGACGAATGCGGATTCCGGGGAGGCCAGCCAGACCACGGCGGCCGCGATCTCCGCGGGATCCCCGACCCGGCCCAGCGGAATTGCCGGTGCCACGCGCGCATCGCGATCCGCGCGAGTTTCGCCCGGTCGGAAGGACATTCTCGTATCGGTCGCACCGGGGCTGACCGCATTGATGCGAATGCCGTCACCGATATGGTCACGCGCGGCGGTCTGGGTCAGCACGCTGACCGCCGCTTTGGATGCCGCGTAGGCCGCCAGACCCGGACGACGGCCGTGCGTGCCGATATTCGAGGCCATATTCACGATGACGCCGCCGCCATTGCCGCGCATATGGGCGATCTCGTGCTTCATGGACAGGAAGACGCCGGTCAGGTTGACATCCAGCACCCGGTGCCAGTCGGCATCCTCCAGATCGCCGACCGGGGCGGGCGTGCCCAGGATTCCGGCATTGTTGAAGGCCACATGCAGGCCGCCGTGCCGGCGCACGACCTCCTCGACCATGGCAGCCACCTGGTAGCCGTCGGTGACGTCGGCGACCACCCGGTCCACCGCGCCGCCCGCCGGCCGAATTCGTCCGGCCGCGTCGGCCAGCTGCTGCGCATCACGGCCCGCCAGCACCACCGTGGCGCCGAGATCGGCGAAGGCCTGGGCGGTCGCGCCCGCGATCGTGCCCGCGCCACCGGTGATCAGCACAGTTTTGTCATCGAATCGGGTGCTCATAACGGTGCGCAGCTCCTTTGAAGAATGATCGTTCTCGAATGTGGGCAGTGGGGAAGGCTGTGGATGAATGGGAAACCTGTTCAGCCGAGCACGGATACGACCACGCGGGCCGCATCCCGCAGGCGTGCAGCCGAATCCGGCGTGCGCTCGATGACGCGGACTCCCTGGAAGAAGACGAGAAGGAATCGGGCGAGTGCGCGCGGGTCCGCGTCCGCGTCCAGTTCGCCCTGTGCGCGGGCGCGCAGCAGCGCGGAAGTCAACGTCGTTTCGAGGTGTGCCCAGCTGGACTCCACGAGCCGCGCCACCGCCTCGTCGCAGTGCGCCAACTCGACCGCGCTGTTCACGACCATGCAGCCCAGAAACGAATCGGGACTGGATGCTTCGCGCACGAACCGCTGCACGAGTCCGCGCACCGCGGGCAGGACCGGGCCCGGCTGCGACAACTCGTCCATGATCACCGGATCGGTGGTCTCGAGGTAGCGCTGGAGGGCCTTCAGGTAGAGGTCGCGCTTGCCGCCGAAGGTCGAGTAGATGCTGGCCCTGGCAATCCCAAGATGCTCAACGAGATCCGACATGGACGTCGCCTCATAGCCGCGCTCCCAGAACAATTCGAGAGCGCGGCGGAGCATGGTGTCCGGATCGAAATCCTTGGTCCTCGCCACAGCGGGGACACTACGACTTTCAAGACCAATCGGTCAAATATTGCGGGCCTGGTGGATCTTGCCGAAGCAGGCCTGAATATCGGCCACATGTGCCCGGGGAACGTCCATGGCCAGGAAGTGGTTGCCCGTGTTGCCCTCGGGCCAGTGCACGATGGTGTTGTCGCGGTCGGCGAGCCGGCGCATGAGCGGCGAGCCCCCGGCGTATACGCCCACCGGCACCAGCTTCTGGCCGGACGGCCACGCGAAACCATGGTCGCCCAGCCCGTTGTACATGGGCCAGGACGAGGTGGCGGCGGTATCGGAGAACCAGTAGACGCTGACATTGGTCAGCAGCTGGTCGCGGTCCACGGCGTCCTCCAGCTGGTCGGCCAGCGGGGAGAACTCGTCGAACTTGTGGACCAGCCACGCGAGCAGGCCGACGGGGGAGTCGGTCCAGGCGTGCGCGAAGGTCTGCGGCGCCTGGCGGAGCAGGACATGGTGATTCACGCCGGACTGCCACTTCTGCATGAGATCCCACTCGGCGCGTTCCTCGGGCGTCATGGTGGGGACGTCCGCCTCGGTGGGCAGGCCGATGCCACCGTCGATGTGCACGCCGACCAGGTGGCCGGGAGCGGCGATCGCCATCTCCTGCACCACGTACGCACCCAGATCCCCGCCCTGCGCGCCGTAGCGGTCGTAACCCAGGCGGGCCATGAGCTCCACCCACATGCGCGCCACGTGCCGCGGCCGCATGCCCGGTTCGGGCGGCGCCGCCGAGAACCCGAAACCCGGCACCGAAGGGATCACCACATGGAACGCCTGCGCCGACTCCATGCCGTGTGCACGCGGATTCGTCAGCAGCGGAATGGTTTTCGTGAACTCCACGAAGCTGTTCGGCCAGCCGTGGGTGAGGATGAGCGGCAGCGCGTCCGGGTCGTCCGAGCGCACGTGCAGGAAGTGCACGTCCAGCCCGTCGATCTCGGTCAGGAACTGCGGGAATTCATTGAGCGCCGCTTCCTGTGCGCGCCAGTCGAATTCGGTGCGCCAGTATTCGGCCAGCTCGCGCAGATAGGCCACCGGGACGCCGCGCTCCCAGCCCTGTCCCGGGAGTTGCCGGGTCCAGCGGGCTCGCGCCAGCCGGTCGAGGAGGTCGTCGAGATCGGACTGCGGGATGTCGATTCGGAACGGGCGGATATCGGTGCTGGTCATCGTGACTCCTGACGTCGGGCGAACGATCCACTGATCACGGTAGGAGTCATATAGGACTATTCTCGTCCTACTTCGAGCGGAGGATGGCGGTATGAGCGACACGTCGGCACGACTGCTGCGGCTGCTGTCCCTGCTGCAGACCCCGCGCGAATGGCCCGGCAGCGAACTCGCCGAACGCCTCGGCGTCACCGATCGCACCGTCCGCCGCGACATCGACCGTCTCCGCGATCTCGGCTACCCCGTCGCGGCCACCATGGGCGCCACCGGCGGCTACCGCCTGGTCGCCGGGGCCGCCATGCCGCCACTCCTGGTCGACGACGAGGAGGCCGTGGCCATCGCGGTCGGCCTGCGGGCGGCCGCAGGCTCCGCCATCGCCGGCATCGAGGAAGCCTCTGTCCGTGCCCTGGCCAAGATCGAACAGGTACTGCCCGCCAAACTGCGCCGCCGGGTGCGAGTCCTGGGAACCGCCACCGTCCCGCCCCGCGCCGACGCGACCCCCGTCGACCCGGAGCTCCTCACCGCCCTGGCCGCGGCCGTGACCAACAAGGAGCGAATACGGTTCGCCTACGAAGCGGCCAACGGCACCGAAACCCGCCGCAACACCGAGCCTGTCGGCTTGGTCCCCCACCGACACCGCTGGTACCTGGCCGCGTTCGACCTCGATCGCAACGACTGGCGGGTCTTCCGCGCCGACCGAATCCACCGCCTCCACCCGACCGGCGCCCGCTTCACCCCACGTGATCTCCCCGCCGCCAATCCTGCCGCCTACGTAACCGGCGAGCGAACCGACTGGGGCACCTCGACACTGCATTTCCAGGTCGACATCGCCGCCTCCGCCGAAGCCGTAATCGGCCGCCTGGGCGAGAGCGCCGGTGACATCATCTCGCGCGGACCAAACACCTGCGCCCTCGACATGTCCCGAGACGACCTCCCCGAATGGGTAGCACACCGTCTCCTGGAGCTGGGCGTCGAATTCGAAGTGCACAGCCCTCGAGAACTTACAGACGAGCTGCGAAAGATCCGCGATCGCGCCGCCCGCGCAATAGAAGCCAAAAGATAAGAGCCAAAACCCAAAAGATCAAAAGAACAAAGGACAAAGACGCCTGGAGAAGGGAGGGGGCCGGGCTGACGTCCACGCCTGCGCCTACCGGCCCCCTCACCTTTGAAGCCGCATGTGGGGTTGCTGCAGGAGGTATTCCTTCAGATCACGGGGTTGGGGTCGGCACATGATGGTTGTCGGCGTCGTGGTGGTGGCAGTGGCGGTTGGGATCGGAGAAGCACTGGCAGTGGCGGCGGTGGTCGCGGAGGCAGTGGCGGTGGCAGGAATGTCTGTGCGGGCGTTCGGGATCGGAGATACCCGGTGAGCTGGCGGTGGCCCGGGGCTGGTTGCGGGCGGTTACGGTCGCGGCGGTAATTGCGGTCCAAATGGTGGCTGTAGGGGCGATGGCCGTGCCGAGCGCGGCGGCGGCAATATTGCTGTGGACGTGTGGGTTCGGGGATCAGTGGGGGGTTTGCGGTGGGGTTGTCTGTAGAAGGTGATGCGTGCAGTCCGTGGGCCGGGATCGGCGGGAGACGGTTCCCGAACTCGGCGTCAGCTCAAGTCCGGTAGGGCAGGCGACGCAACCACACCTCCCCGTCCCTGCGCACACCAGCAGCACACGAACGGTCCGGGGATCACGCTGCCCGTGAACCCCACCTTCGGCAACTGAAATCGATCGCAGCAGCGACCCACTGCCCCACGTGATGTCTATCGTTCACATGTGGGGTGCCCGTGGGGTCAAGACGTTTCGGAGCAATCCATCCGGTCCGCCCCCGATACGGGGAATCTTTGCCCATGACAACGGTTCTCCAGCCGTCGAGACTGTCATTCACGAGCGCGTGGCAGTGGTCGCATGCCAAGGTCAGGTTGTTCAGATCCGTGGGCCCGCCTGTGGCCCAGTCGGTGACGTGGTGCACCGCGCACATGCTCGCGGGTGCGTCGCATCCTGGTCGGGTGCAGCCCTTGTCGCGGGCGATCAACGCCAACCGCTGCGCCGGAGTGGCCAGGCGCTCGCAGCGACCCAGGTACAGCGGCAGCCCGTTCGCGTCGAGGACGGCCAGCACCGGGCGGGTGCCCTCGGCCAGCTTCAATGCCTCGTTGATCGAGACGTGGCCGCCGGAGGCGGTGGTCGCGACTCCGGCCCCACGCTCGAGGTCGGCGAGGTTCATGGTGAGGATGGCCTGTACCGGCAGGCCTCGGTGTGAGCCGAGTTTGGCGGGGTCGACGCCGGGCTGCAGGAGCGCGAACAAGGCGTCGTGGGTGCGCTGCCCGGCATCGCGACGGTCGCGACGGGCGGCGGCCTCGAGCACTTTCGAATCAACGACACCGCCAGTCGCGGTGGGGCTTTCGGGGTCTTCGAGGTCGCACATGCCCGGACGCGCGAACTTGGCGAAGACGGCATCGAGCAGGGCCCGCAGTTCGGGGGTGATCCAGCCCTCGATCCAGGACATGCCATCGATGCCGGGTCGGCACAGCATGATTCCGCGCTTGCGACGGCGGTCGGCGTCGGAGACGACCTTGCCGTCCGGGTCGACACGAGCGAGGATGTCGCGACCGATCTTGGGCAGATCGTCGGGCCACCCGATACGGGAATGGCCGACCAGGATGCGCTCGGCCTCGGCGCGCGTCCCAGCGGGGATATCGGCGGGCAGATGGTTCATGACATCGACGATGTTGCGGACATGATCACGCGAGATATTGCCTGCCTCATAGGCTTCAGCGGTCGCGGCCAAGGTGGGCGGGCGCAGGTGTCCGGTGGGTTCGAAGAATTCTCCGCACTGGCGGGTGATCTTCACTCGCACCGACGCGTCGTACTTCGACAACCCGAGTGTCTGGCGCAGGAACGGCACCAGGTCCCGGGCTCCGCTGGTTTCGGGCAGGGAGCGATTCGCGGCTTCGATGATCAGGCGTGAATCCAGCGCGGACAGCTGGCGTTTGCAGGTTTCGAGCCGCTGCATCAATTCCACGACATCGGCATCGGAGAATTGCTTCAGGCTGGTGTTCGACAGGGTCTGGACTGCGGTCGCCAATTCGGCGATGCCGCAGCTCTCCAGCGCTTTCCCCTTCGAATTCATACCTCTATTCTATCGCCGCCACAATAGCGCTGGAACCCGAATTGTCCAGTATCGCTACATATTTCAAGCAGCCAGTGCTGTGTTCCGTTGTGTAAGAACACCGTCCACCATTCGATACACACTATCCATCTGATCCAAATGCGACAGATCGTGCGTCACCAGCAATGTCGACGCTCCATGCTCGCGCACGATGCCGACGATCAGATCGATGATGGCCGCCCCGCGCTCCTGATCCAACGCACTGGTCGGTTCGTCGATGACCAGCAGGGACGGGTCGTTCATCAGGGCTCGCGCGATGTTCACCCGCTGCCGCTGTCCACCCGAGAGTTGAGCCGGCCGCTTGTTCTCGTGCCCCGAGAGTCCCACGGCCGCCAGCAGATCCCGTGCGCGCGACCGAGCTGTGCGCCGCTTGGCGGGTGAGACGAACCAGCTCTGCCCCAGGTGCACCATGGCCTCGAGCTGCTCGACGGCGGTCAGCGCCGGGACCAGATTGGACTGCTGGAACACGATGCCGATCGAGTTGCGACGCAGGGTGGCCGCATCGCGTCGGCTCAGCGCGGCGAGATCGATGGTGCCCGTGGCGGTTTCGAGCTCCACCCGCCCCGAATCCGGGCGCAGCAGGGTGGAGACGGTGGCCAGCAGGGTCGACTTGCCGGAGCCGGACGGCCCGGTGATGGCCGCGATCTCGCCGCCACCCACACGCAGGTTCACGTGGTCGAGGGCGGTGATGCGATCCGTGCCGTCCGGGAAGGTGAGGGTCAGATCGGAGACGGTCAGTGCGTTGGTCATCGCAATGCTCCTGGGAGGCAAGGGGAGTGTGGTCATCAGCGGGCCTGGTTGAGGGCGGTGAGTGGATCGGTGGTGACGAGGAATCGCAGCGCGAAGGCCGCGCCGAGCAGACCGAGCGCGATCAGCGCCGCGGCCGGGAACAGCGTCGTGCTCACACTGAGAACGAAAGGCACTGCACCGCCCATGAATACGCCCGCCACGGCGGTCAGGCCGACACCGACGCCGACACCGAGCAGCAGCACGATCAGCGCCTGGCTCAGGGCATCCCGGATCAGGGACCCGGTGGTCGCGCCCAGCGCCTTCAGCGTCGCGATGTCCGGCTGTCGCTGCACGGTCCACACCGTGAAGAACGCGCCGATCACCAGCGCCGAGATGGCGAACAGCATGACGGTCATGAGGGTCAGCGACCCGTTCTCGGCCTGGTACGACGACATCGCGGACAGTGAGTCCTTGCTGCTGGTCGTGGTGGTGTGCGCGGTCGCGTTCACCGCGGACTGGTCGCTCACGCCGGACACCGCGAGGATGGTGGCCGCGCCCGCGTGGGGGTTGAGGGACTGCCAGTCCGCCAACGTCATCCACACCACGGGGGTGTGCGCGTACCAGTCGTCATCGGTCACGCCCTGCACGGTGTAGGAGGCCGAGCCCAGCTCGACGGTCTCGCCGGTCCTGGCGTCGAGGTCCTTGGCGGCGGCCTTGGACAGGATCACCGAACCCGGTTCGGTTGCCACACGCTTGCCGAAAGGCGTGCCCTGGACACCGAACAGTGCCACCTGGGTGGGCGACGCGCCGTCGAGGGTGGCGCGGGTGCGGCTGATGCCGATCGGATCGACGGTGCCGCCCGCCGCCTGCCACGTCTGCACCTGGTCGGTGCTCAAGGTGGAGGCGTCGAAGGAAGGGGAGGACCCGGTGTCGGAGAAGACGACCGTGCTGGTGTTGAGGGACTGAATGGCGGAAATGTTCTGGTGCGCCAAACCGGCCGTCAGGCCGCTGAGAAAGCTCACCAGCAGCGCGACCAGCGTGACCACCAGGGAAATGAGGAGGAAGCGGCCGCGGGCGGCCCGCAGATCTCTGAGTGCGACGAACATGATTCCACTGTGTCGTCGCGGACCCCGGAAACCATCGTCGAGCAGGACGGTTCCCGGACCAGCCAAGGGTGGGGTGGCGTTTCCTACTTTCGATGGATGCCGCGGCAATAGCCGGGCATAAGCTGGTCGCGTGCACCGCTCGCCTCTCACCCCGGTCTTCTCCGCCCTGCAGGCGGGACTGCATGTCATGGTGGTGGCGCTCACCATCGTGGTGGCGGTGCAGGAGTTCCTGACGGGTTCGCATCGGGTGCTCGTCGTGGTGCTCGCCGGCGTCTTCCTCGGCGTCTACTTCGCCGGCGGCCGGTTCCGCCGCAATCTTCCCGCGGCCCGGGTGTGGCTGGGCCTGTTGACGCTGCTGTGGCTGGGCCTGGTGATCGTGGCCCCGCTGGCGGTGTACCTGGTGTTCGGACTGTTCTTCCTGTATCTGCATCTGCTGCCGCGCAATTGGGGGCTGCTCGCGGTGACCGCGGCCACGGTGGTGTCGGTGGTCGGGTTCGCCGCGCACCGCGGCTGGACGGTGGCGGGTGTGATCGGCCCGCTGCTCGGTGCCTTGGTCGCGGTGGCCATCGGACTCGGCTATCAGGCGCTGTTCCGGGAGGCCGCCGATCGTCAGCGCCTCATCGACGAATTGCTCGCCACCAGGAACACTCTCGCCGAACAGGAACGCACCGCTGGCAAGATGGCCGAGCGGGAGCGCCTGGCCCAGGAGATCCACGACACGGTTGCCCAGGGCCTCAGCAGTATTCAGCTGCTGCTGCACGCCGTCGAGCGCGCCGCCCCGGATCATCCGGCGCTGGAGAAGATCCGGCTGGCCCGCGAGACCGCCGCCGACAGCCTGGTCGAAACCCGCCAGCTCATAGCAGAACTCACACCCGCCGCACTCGAGGGCCAGTCCCTCGCCGGTGCGCTGCATCGCATTGCCGAGCGGGCCGCCGCGCCCGGCCTGGACGCCCAGGTGCTCGTCGAGGGGGAGCCGCAGGCGCTGCCCATGTCCATGGAGGCCGCACTGGTCCGCATCACCCAGGGCGCGGTCTCGAATGTGGTGCGGCACGCCCACGCTCAGCGCATGCGGGTCACCCTCACCTACGCCGATGACGCCGTGCATCTCGACGTGGTCGACGATGGGGTCGGTATCGATCCCGCGGTGCTGGCCGAATCCCCTTCCGGCAGTTTCGGTCTCAATGCCATGCGCAGCCGGGTGGAGCAGCAGGGCGGCACCATGGATGTCGAATCCGAGCCGGGCCACACCGCGGTCACCGTCTCCTTCCCCCTGGAGGAGCAGCCCACCTTCCCCTCGGAGCAGAAATGATCCGCATTCTCCTCGCCGACGACCACGCCATCGTCCGCGCGGGCCTGCGCGCGCTGCTGGACTCCAGCGTCGCCGAAACCGATTCCGACGACATCGAAGTCGTGGGCGAGGTGGCGACGGCCGAAGAGTCCGTTGCCTTCTGCTCCACCACCCCCGTCGACCTGGTTCTGATGGATCTGCGCTTCGGCCCCGGCAAGTCCGGCGCGGACGCCACCGCTGCCCTGCGCGATCTCCCGAATCCGCCGAATGTCCTGGTGGTCACCAACTACGACACCGACGCCGACATCCTTGGTGCGATCGAGGCGGGCGCGGTCGGCTACATCCTCAAGGACACCCCGCCCGCCGAACTGCTGGCCGCCGTCCGCTCGGCCGCCGAGGGGGAGAGCGTCCTGTCACCCTCGGTCGCCTCGCGTCTCATGACGCGAGTCCGCAAGCCCGACACCACCTTGAGTCCCCGCGAGATCGAGGTCCTCCGTCTGGTGGCCGACGGCCATTCCAACCGGGAGATCGGCAAGCGCCTGTTCCTCTCCGAGACCACCGTGAAATCCCACCTGGTCCATATCTATTCGAAGCTCGGCGTCAAATCCCGAACCTCCGCCGTGGCCCGGGCTCGCGAGCGCGGGGCCATCTGAGGTCGTACGGTGTCGCCCATGGCCTCACTGTCCGATCAGCGTGTACGCGACTTCCTGACCGAGGGCACCCGGACCGGCAAGCTCGCCTTCGTGGCGAGCGACGGTCGCCCCCTGGTGGCGCCGGTCTGGTTCATCCTCGAAGGTGACGAGATCGTCTTCAACACCGGCAAGGACACGGCCAAGGGCCGCTCGATCCGGCGCGACGGCCGCCTGACCCTCTGCGTCGACGTGTCCGAACCTCCGTACTCCTTCGTTCAGGTCCAGGGTGTGGCCGAAATCTCCGAGGACCCGGACGAACTCCTCCGCACCGCCACCGACATCGCCGCCCGCTACATGGGCCTCGACCGCGCCGACGAATTCGGCAAGCGCAATGCCGTCCCCGGCGAACTCGTGGTCCGCCTCCGCCCCACCAAGATCCTCACCGACTTCTCGGTCAGCGGCTGATCGCGGTGCCGGTGGCGGCCGGGCGGTTCGCCTGAGCGGGTGTGCGAGACTCGGCCGATGACAGTGCACTTCATCGGGGCCGGGCCGGGGGCGGCGGATCTGCTGACGGTACGAGCGGTCGAGCTGCTGCGGCGGTCGCCGGTGTGCCTGTACGCGGGGACCTATCTGGATCCCGAGGTGCTGGGGCACTGCGCGCCGGATGCCGAGCTGATCGATACGCAGCGGCTGGATCTGAACGAGATCATCGCGCACTGTGCGCGGGCGCACGCCGAGGGCAAGGACGTCGCACGGTTGTGCTCGGGCGATCCCTCCTTGTATTCGGCGCTCACCGAGCAGAAGCGCAGGCTGGACGCCCTGGGAATCCCCTGGGACGTGACGCCCGGGGTGCCGGCGTACGCGGCCGCCGCGGCGCTGCTGGGTGCGGAGCTCACCGTGCCGGAGCAGGTGCAGTCGGTTGTGTTGACCCGCACACAGGCTCGGTCCACCGCGATGCCGGAATCGGAGGCGCTGGCAAATTTCGCGCGCACCCGGGCGACCCTGATCCTGCATCTCGCCATCACCCGGATCCGGACCCTCGCTCAGGAGCTGGTTCCCGACTACGGCGTGGACTGCCCGGTGGCCGTGGTCTACCGCGCGACCCAGCCTGAACAGCAGGTTCTCCGGGGCACCTTGGCCGATATCGCCGATCGCGTGGAGGCGGCCGGACTGCGGCAGGCGGCTGTGATTCTCGTCGGTCCCGCGTTGGCCGAAACCCTGAACTGTGCCCAGTCGCATCTGTACGATCCTGCTCGCGATAGGTCGCACATCACTGGCTGAAGGTACGAAATGCGATGATAGCTAAGGGCTATGGCCCTTTCGTATTGTCGCTTGCGCGCTGACGGTAGATTGGACCGAGTGTCCGTCACCAAGTTTGCGACTGTGGCTGCCCTGCAGCGGCCGACGGGTGTGGTCGCGCCCATGTAACAAGATCGGCCAGCTGGGGGGATACCCCAGGGAGTCTCAATTTACGGTGAAGTGAGCCCCGAACACCGGACGCCACGCTGAAGCAAGCGTGGCGTTTTGTTCGGGTTTTCGGCGGGGAGCGCTGCGTGTCGTGGTGTTCCGGAAGCGAGGTTTGGGTTGGACCGGCTGGATTTCGGCGGCATCGGCGAAGCTGGCAGCGAAATCGCACCGGGATCGGGCGAACTTTTCCCGCTGTCGCCGGCGCAGCTCGGCATCTGGTATGCCCAGCACCTGGACCCGCAGGTCCCGATCAATATCGCCCAGTACGTGGAACTGCGCGGCGAACTCGACCTCGAGTTGCTGGAACGCGCCATGGTCCACGGCTCGGAGGAGTTCGGATCGGGCTTCCTGCGCATCGTCGAGCGTGACGGCGAGCCCATGCAGATGGTGGACCACTCACTGGACCGCACCATCTACCACGTCGATCTGAGCGATGAGGCCGATCCGGCCGCCGCGGCCCAGGCCTGGATGCGCGCCGACTACAGCGCCCCGCTGGACCTCACCCGGGACCGCCTCATCCGCACGGCCATGCTGAAGCTGGCCGACGGCCATTACTACTGGTACGCGCGCATCCACCACATCGTGCTGGACGGCTTCGGCGCGGTGACCTACATGACCCGCGTCGCCGAGCTGTACACCGCGTACGTGCTGGGCGTCGAGCCCGCACCGCACAAGCTGACCGACCTGCCCACCCTGGTCGAGCAGGAATTCGCCTACCGCGAGAGCAGCCGCTTCGAGTCGGACAAGGAGTACTGGGCCGAGCGGGTCGCCGGGCTCGAGGACGGCACCAGCCTGGTCGGCCGCTCCGCGCCGCCGGCCGCCATCAACCGGATCGCCACAGGAGCGCTCACCGAGGACCAGTCCTCGCTGCTGGACGATGCTGTGGCGCGCCACGAGTCGTCGCCCGCGGGTCTGCTCATCGCCGGTTTCGCCGCCTATCTCGCGCAGTGGACCGGCAGCGAGGACGTCATCCTCAGCCTGCCGGTGACCGCGCGCACCACCGCGATCATGCGCCGCTCCGGCGGCGCGGCCTCGAACATCGTGCCGCTGCGCCTGCGCGTCGGCCACGGCGTGACCGTGACCGATCTGCTCAAGCAGGTGCAGGTGGAGGTCTCGGGTGCGCTGCGTCACCAGCGTTACCGCGCCGAGGACATTCGTCGCGACTCGACCGGCGAATTCACCGGCGGCGAGGTGGGTTCGCAGTTCTTCGGCCCGTGGGTCAACATCATGTTGTTCCACAACGAGGTCGTGCTCGGTGACATCACCGGTGAATACAGCGTGCTGTCCACCGGTTCCATCGAGGATCTGGGCGTCAACTTCTACCAGTCGGTGAAGGGCACCCGGAATCACATCGATTTCGAGACCAACCCCAACCTGTACTCCGAGGACGAGACCGAGCGTCACCACGCGCGGTTCCTGGAGTTCTTCGACCGCTTCCTGGCGGCGGGGGAGGAGCAGCCCGTCTGGGACCTGCCCATCACCACCGCGGCCGAGCGCGCCCGCACCCTGGTGGAGTGGAACTCCGCCGCGCACGAGGTGCCGGTCACCACGCTGCCGGCGTTGCTGGACAAGCAGATTCCGCTGACCCCGGACAATGTCGCCGTCGAGTTCGAGGGCGAGCGGCTCACGTACGCCGAGTTCGGTGCACGCGTCAATCGCCTGGCCCGCTTCCTCATCGAGGACGGCGTCGGCCCGGAATCGCTGGTCGCCCTGGGCATGCGCCGCTCGCTCGACCTGGTCGTCGGCATGCACGCGGTGCTGCGCGCCGGTGGCGCCTACGTGCCGATCGACCCGGACCACCCGGCCGACCGCACCGCCTACATCCTCGAGTCCGCGGCACCGGTCTGTGTGCTGACCACCTCCCGCGACGAGCTCGAGCTGCCGGCTCAGTTCGATGGCCGCTCCGCAAGCTCCGCGGCTGGAGCGCGGCGCTTGGAGATCGACACGCTCGACGTCTCCGGCTTCTCCGCGGAGCCGGTGACCGATGCGGATCGCCTGGCCCCGCTGCGCCCGGACAACACCGCCTACGTCATCTACACCTCGGGTTCGACCGGCCGCCCCAAGGGCGTCGCCGTCACCCACCACGCCATCGTCAACCAAGAGCTGTGGATGCTCGACGAGTATCCGCTCACCGAAGACGATGTCTACCTGCAGAAGACCGCGACCACCTTCGACGTGTCGCTGTGGGGCTACTTCATGCCGCTGCTGGTGGGCGCGAAGCTCATCGTGGCGACCCCGGACGGTCACCGCGATCCGCTGTACGTGGCGGAGATGATCGAGCGCCACGGCGTCACGGTCACCGACTTCGTGCCGTCCATGCTGACGGTCTTCGTCGCGCACGCCACCCGGGCCCAGTGTGCCTCGCTGAAGTACGTTTTCGTGATCGGTGAGGCGCTGCCGCCGGAGACCGGCGCGGGCTTCCGCGAGATCACCTCGGCCGGGCTGCACAACCTGTACGGCCCCACCGAGGCCGCGGTGTCGGTCACCTACTGGGAGAACACCGCCGCCGACACCGTCACGGTGCCGATCGGTCTGCCCGAGTGGAATGTCGAAGTCTACGTTCTGGATTCGCGGCTGCGGCCCGCCGCCATCGGCGCGTCGGGTGAGCTCTATCTGGCGGGCCGTCAGCTGGCCCGCGGCTACAAGGGCCGCCCGGATCTGACCTCGGACCGCTTCGTCGCGAACCCGTTGTCGCCCAACGGCGAACGCATGTACCGCACCGGTGACCTCGTCCGCTGGAACGACGCAGGGGCCCTGGAGTACATCGGCCGCACCGACTTCCAGGTGAAGTTCCGTGGTCAGCGCATCGAGCTCGGCGAGATCGAGACCGACCTGCTGGCCCACCCGACCGTCAGCCAGGCCGCCGTCCTGGTCATGGACACCGCCACCGGTCAGCAGCTGGTCGCGTACGTGGTCCCGATCCCCGGCCAGTCCATCGATCCGGCCGAGCTGACCCGTTTCGCCGCCGAGAAGCTGCCGTCCTACATGGTTCCGGCGTCGATCATGGTGCTGGACGCCTTCCCGCTCAACACCTCCGGCAAGCTGGACCGCAAGGCCCTGCCGGAGCCGGTGTTCAGCGCGGATGCCGCCGGCTACCGTGCGCCGCGCACCGCCGCCGAGGAGATCGTGGCGGGCGTGTTCGCCGATGTGCTCGGCCACGACCGGGTCGGCGTCGACGACAACTTCTTCGATCTGGGCGGCAACTCGCTGGTCGCCACCCAGGTGGTGGCCCGCATCTCGGCCGCGTTCAGCACCCGCCTGGGTGTGCGCGCGCTGTTCGAGACCCCGACCGTGGCGGGCCTCGCCGCGCGGGTGGAAGCCGCTGGGCCGTCCGATGTTTCGCGTACCCCGCTGGTGGCGCAGGAGCGCCCGGACCGGGTGCCGCTGTCGCTGGCACAGCAGCGCATGTGGTTCCTCAACCAGTTCGACCCGAATGTCCCCACCTACAACCTGCCGTTCGTGGTGCGGTTGCGCGGGCAGGTCGATATCGAGGCCCTGCAGCTGGCGCTGGCCGATGTGGTCGAGCGCCAGGAATCCCTGCGCACCATCTTCCCCGAGTCCGGCGACGGCGGCTTCCAGCAGGTGCTGCCGATGTCCGAGGTGGAGCTGGGCATCGAGGTCATCGATCTCGCCGAGGCCGAATTGCCCTCCGCGCTGGCGGAATTCGCCTCCGCCGGTTTCGATGTCTCGACCCAGCTGCCGATTCGCGTGCGCGTGTTCCGGGTCGCCGGTGCGGTGGCGCTCGATGCCGGCGAGGTCGATCTCGCGGTCGCCTTCGTGGTGCATCACATTGCGGCGGACGGCTTCTCGTTCGGGCCGCTCTCGCGCGACATGACCGCCGCCTACCTGGCTCGCGTGGCCGGTCAGGAGCCCGCGTGGGCGCCGTTGCCGGTGCAGTACCAGGACTTCAGCATCTGGCAGCGCGACGTGCTCGGTTCGGAATCCGACGCCGAGTCCATGGCCGCCCGCCAGATCGCCTACTGGCGTGGGGCGCTGGCCGGGCTGCCGGATCAGCTGGACCTCCCGGCCGACCGTCAGCGTCCGCCGGTGCAGAGCTTCCACGGCTCCCGCGTCACCTTCGACATTCCGGCCGAGTTGCACACCAGGCTGGCGGGTCTGGCACGCGCCCAGGGTGTTTCGCTGTTCATGGTCATGCACAGCGCGCTGGCCGTGCTGCTGGCCCGGCTCTCGGGCACCGGCGACATCGCCATCGGCACCCCGGTCGCCGGTCGTGGTGAGCAGGCGCTCGACGACCTGATCGGCATGTTCGTCAACACCCTGGTGTTGCGTTCGGAGGTGGATGGGGCCGAGCGCTTCACCGACTTCCTGGCCCGCACCCGGGAGTCCGATCTGGCGGCCTTCGCCAATACCGATGTCCCGTTCGAGCGGCTGGTCGAGGTGCTCAACCCGACCCGTTCGCAGGCCCGGCACCCGCTGTTCCAGGTCATGCTGTCGTTCCAGGAGATGTCGCACGGCTCCATGGAGCTGCCCGGCCTCACCGTCTCCGCGGACGAGCTCGAGGTCGACATCGCCAAGTTCGACCTGCAGTGGACGCTGACCGAGCAGCGTGGCGTGGCCGGTGAGCCGGCCGGGCTGGCGGTGGTGCTGTCCTACGCCACCGATCTGTTCGACGCCTCGACCGTGGCCGAGTTCGGGCAGCGCTACCTGCGCGTGCTCGAAACCGCCGTCGCCGCACCGGACACCGTGGTGCGCGATATCGACGTCCTCGACGCCGGTGAGCGCGAGACCGTGCTGCACGCGTGGAACCACACCGCGCGTGAACTGCCCTCCGCCGCAACCGTTCTCGACCTGTTCGAGCGGCAGGTGCGGATCCGGCCGGACGCCACCGCCCTGATCTTCGATCCGGGCGAGCGCAGCGGCAGCATGTTCGGCCCCGCCGAGGAGCTGAGCTACGCGGAGTTCTCCGCGCACGTGAATCGCCTGGCACGCAGGCTGATCGACGCCGGCGTGGGCCCGGAGTCCCTGGTCGCGGTGGGCATCCGCCGCTCGGTGGACATGCTGATCGCCATCTACGCCACCCTCACCGCGGGCGGCGGCTACGTGCCGATCGACCCGGACCACCCGGCCGAGCGCACCGACTACGTGCTGCGCACCGCCGAGCCGGTGGTGCTGCTGACCACCACCGACGATGCCGTGGAATCCTCGGATTGCCCGGTGCTGCACCTGGATTCGCTGGACCTGGACGACTACAGCGCCGCCCCGGTCACCGACGCGGACCGGCTGGCGCCGCTGCGGCCGGCCAATGCCGCCTACGTGCTGTTCACCTCCGGCTCGACCGGCCGCCCGAAGGGCGTGGCCATCCCGCATGCCGCGGTGCTCAACCAGATCGCCTGGATCACCAGCGAATACGACATCGACGACACCGATGTGATCCTGCAGAAGACGCCGGTCACCTTCGACGTCTCGGTGTGGGAGCTGTTCGGCTCGCTGGCCGTGGGCGCGCAGCAGGTCATCGCCGCGCCGGACGGCCACCGCGATCCGATGTACCTGTCGGAGGTCATCGGCCGGCACCGGGTCACCATGACCTCGTTCGTGCCGTCCATGCTGAGCGTGTTCGCCTCCAGCGCCTCGTCGGCCGAATGTCTGTCCCTGCGTGCGGTGCTGGTCGCCGGTGAGGCGCTGCCGCCGGCCACCGTGACCGCCTTCCGCCGCTTCTCCACCGCGGCCGTGCACAACCTGTACGGCCCGACCGAGTTCACCGTGCACGCCACCTACGCGCCCATCGACGCGCCCGTGGTCACCTCGGTGCCCATCGGCCGCCCGGTGTGGAACGCACAGACCTATGTGCTGGACGAGGGCCTGCGCCCGGTGCCCGCGGGCGTCCCGGGTGAGCTCTACCTGGGCGGTGTCCAGGTGGCGCGCGGCTACTTCGGCCGCCCGGACCTGAGCGCCGAGCGCTTCGTCGCCAACCCCTACGGCGAGCCGGGTTCGCGTCTGTACCGCACCGGTGACCTGGTGCGCTGGAACCACGGGCGCTCCGCAGGCTCCGCGCCTGCGGGCGGAATCGACTACGGCATTCTCGAATACATCGGCCGCACCGACTTCCAGGTGAAGTTCCGCGGCCAGCGCATCGAGCTCGGCGAGATCGAGGCCGCGCTGCTGGACCACCCCAAGGTGCAGCAGGCCGTGGTGCTGGTCATCGACACCGTGGCCGGCGATCAGCTGGTCGCCTACATCGTGGCCGGCGGCCCGGTGGATCTGGACGGCGTCAAGACCTCGCTGCAGCGCACCCTGCCCGCCTACATGGTGCCGGGTTCGATCATGGTGCTGGACGCGTTCCCGGTGAACGCCTCCGGCAAGCTGGACCGCCGCGCGCTGCCCGCGCCGCGCTTCGAGGTGCGCGAATTCCGTGCTCCGACAACGCCGATCGAGGAGATCGTCGCCCAGATCTTCGGCGAGGTGCTGGGCATCGCCCGAGTCGGCGTCGACGACGACTTCTTCGAGCTGGGCGGCAACTCGCTGATCGCCACCCAGGTGGCGACCCGACTGGGTACGGCCCTCGACACCCGCGTGCCGGTGCGCATGCTGTTCGAGGCCGCCACCGTGGAAGCCCTTGCGGCCCGGGTGGAATCGCATGTCGGCGACGGCGGCCGCAAGGCCCTGGTGGCCCGCGAGCGGCCCAGCGAGGTCCCGCTTTCGCTGGCGCAGCAGCGCATGTGGTTCCTCAACCGCTTCGACACCGCCTCGGCGGTGAACAACATCCCGGTCGCCATCCGGCTCTCCGGTGAGCTCGATATCGCGGCCCTGCAGGTCGCGGTCATCGACGTCATCGACCGGCACGAGTCGCTGCGCACCGTCTTCCCGGAGACCACGCACGGCCCGGTGCAGCGAGTGCTGGACGCCGCGCAGATCGTGCCCGACCTGACGCCGGTGCCGGTCACCGAGTCGAATCTGATCGACCACCTGGTCGAGCTGGCCACCATGGCCTTCGACGTCACCGACGAAGTGCCGTTGCACGCAGCGCTTTTCGAGATCAGCGAGACCGAGTACATCCTCGGCATGGTGGTCCACCACATCAGCGCCGACGGCTGGTCCATGGGCCCGCTGGCCCGCGACGTCATGGTCGCCTACGCCGCCCGCACCTCGTGGGAGGCCCCGGCGTGGGCGGAACTGCCGGTGCAGTACGCCGACTACGCGCTGTGGCAGCGCGAGGTGCTCGGCTCCGAGGACGACCCGGATTCGCTGATCGCCAAGCAGATCCGCTACTGGACCGACGCGCTCGCCGATCTGCCGGACGAGCTGGTGCTGCCCGCCGACCGGCAGCGTCCGGCCGTGGCCAGCTACCAGGGTGGCACCTACCCGTTCGCCATCTCCGCCGAAACCCAGCAGGCGCTGGTGGATCTGGGCCGCCGGCACAATGCCTCGCTGTTCATGGTCATGCACAGCGCGCTCGCGGTGCTGCTGGCCCGCCTGTCCGGGACCGGCGACATCGCCATCGGCACCCCGGTGCACGGCCGCGGTGAGGCCGCGCTCGATGACCTGATCGGCATGTTCGTCAACACCCTGGTGCTGCGCACCGAGGTGGACGGCAGCGAGACCTTCGCCGATCTGCTGGCTCGCTCCCGCGACACCGACCTGCACGCCTTCGCGCACGCGGACGTGCCGTTCGAGCGGCTGGTCGAGGTGCTCAACCCGGCCCGCTCACAGGCCCGGCATCCGCTGTTCCAGGTCATGTTGACCTTCCAGAACACCCGGCAGGCCAGCCTGGAACTGCCCGGGCTCTCGGTCAACGGCATCGATTACGACGCTCGCCTGGCCAAGTTCGACCTGCAGCTGACCCTGCAGGAGGCGCAGGACGACCACGGCGAGAACGCCGGCATGTCCGCCGAGATCTCCTACGCGCTGGACCTTTTCGACGAGCCCACCATCGCGGCCTTCGCGCACCGCCTGGACCTGATCCTGGCGGCCGTGGTCGCGGACCCGGACCGGCCGCTCGGCGATATCGACCTGCTGGTCGCCGACGAGCGCGAGCGGGTGCTCGACGACTGGAACGACACCGCGTTCAACCTGGCGCGGGTGCTGCCCGCGCTACCGGAGGGCGAGGCCGCGACGCTGGTTTCGCTGTTCGAAGCACAGGCTCTGACCAGCCCCGATGCGCCTGCCGTGGAATTCGAGGGGACAGGTCTGTCCTACGCCGAGTTCGCGGCGCGGGTGCACCGGCTGGCCCGCAAGCTCATCGCCCAGGGCGTCGGCGCGGAATCGCATGTGGCGCTTGCCATCCGGCGCTCGCTGGATCTGGTCGTCGCCATGTACGCGGTGCTGGAGGCCGGTGGCGCGTACGTGCCGCTGGATCCGGATCAGCCGGACGAGCGCATCGACTACGTGCTCGACACCGCGCGCCCGGTCGCGATCCTCACCACCAGCCGCGACGACTTCGTCACCGGCCGCAATGTGCCGGTGCTCGAGGTCGACACCCTGAACCTGGAGGCCTACTCCGACGCGCCGATCACGGATGCCGAACGGGGACAGGCGATCCGGCCGGAGCACACGGCCTACGTCATCTTCACCTCCGGTTCGACGGGCCGCCCGAAGGGTGTCGCGGTCGAGCACGGTGCGATCGTGAACCGCCTGCTGTGGATGCAGCACGAGTACCCGATCGACGCGAACGACGCTGTCCTGCAGAAGACCCCGGCCACCTTCGACGTGTCGGTCTGGGAGTTCTTCTGGCCCCTGCAGACCGGCGCTCGCCTGGTGGTCGCCAGGCCGGACGGCCACCGCGACCCGGTGTACCTGGCCCACGTCATCGCCGAGACCGGCATCACCACCGCCCACTTCGTGCCGTCGATGCTGTCGGTGTTCGTCGCCACCCTCGGCAACGAGAACGGCGACTCCTCGGTCCCCGCACCGCGTTTGCGGCAGGTCTTCGCCTCGGGTGAGGCGCTGCCCGCGCCGACCGCGCAGAAGTTGCGCGAGCTGACCGGTGCGCGGCTGCACAACCTGTACGGCCCGACCGAAGCGGCCGTCGACGTCACCTACCACGAGGTCGTGGACACCGATACCGTGTTCGTGCCGATCGGCCGCCCGGTCTGGAACACCGAGACCTACGTGCTCGACGCCCGCCTGCACCCGGTCGCGCCGGGTGTCGCGGGTGAGCTCTATCTGGCGGGCGATCAGCTGGCGCGCGGCTACCTCGGCCGCCCCGACCTGTCCGCCGATCGCTTCGTCGCCAACCCGTTCGTCTCCGGCGACCGCATGTACCGCACCGGCGACCTGGTCTCCTGGACCGCCGACGGTGAACTGAACTACCTGGGCCGCACCGACTTCCAGGTCAAGCTGCGCGGTCTGCGCATCGAGCTCGGCGAGATCGAGGCCGCACTGCTGGCGCAGCCGGCCATCGCTCAGTCGGTCGTGGTGGTGCGCACCGATGCGCACGCCGGTGACCAGCTGGTCGGCTATGTGGTGCGTGAGGCCGAGGCGGTCGTGGACGTCGACGCGGTCAAGGCCGCGCTGAGCGGCTCGCTGCCCGCCTACATGGTCCCGGCCGCGCTCGTGGTGCTGGACGCCTTCCCGGTCAACGCCTCCGGCAAGCTGGACCGCCGGGCACTGCCCGCGCCGGTCTTCGAGGCCAAGCGCTTCCGCGCCCCCTCGACCCCGATCGAGGAGATCATCGCGCAGATCTTCGCCGACCTGCTCGGTGTCGAGCGCGTCGGCGTGGACGACGACTTCTTCGAGCTGGGCGGCAACTCGCTGGTCGCCACCCAGGTGGTGGCCCGCCTGGCCGCCGCGCTGAACGCCCAGATCGGCGTGCGTGTGCTGTTCGAGGCCCCGACCGTGGCCGCGCTGGCCGCCCGCGTCGAGTCGCACGCGGGAACCGGTGTGCGCCAGGCCCTCACGGTTCGGTCCCGGCAAGCGCAGGGAGGTGGAGCGGAGCACCCGCCGCTATCGCTGGCGCAGCAGCGCATGTGGTTCCTCAACCGGTTCGATCCGGAATCGGCCGCCAACAACATCCCGGCGGCCGTAAGGCTCACCGGTGCACTGGATCTCGACGCCATGCGCGGGGCCATCGCCGACGTGGTGGCGCGGCACGAGTCGCTGCGCACCCTCTACCCGTCGCACGAGGGCGTCGCCTACCAGAAGGTGCTGCCCACCGGCCGCGCCATTCCCGAGCTGGATGTGCTGGACGTGACCGAGGGCGAATTGTTCGCCGCGGTCTACGACTTCGCCGCCCGCGGCTTCGACGTCACCACCGAGACCGCCGTCCGCCTGCGCGCCTATCGCCTCGCGGCCGACGATCACGTGCTGGTGCTGGTGGCCCACCACATCGCCGCCGACGGCTTCTCGATGAACCCGTTGGTGCGCGACCTGATGACCGCCTATATCGCGCGCAGCAACGGCGAGACCCCGGGCTGGACCGAACTGCCGGTGCAGTACGCGGATTACGCGCTGTGGCAGCGGGAAACGCTGGGCTCGGAAGAGGATCCGCGCTCGCTCATCACCGAGCAGCTCGACTACTGGCGCGACACCCTGTCCGGCCTGCCGGACGAGCTGCGACTGTCGGCCAAGCCGCGTCCGGCGGTCGCGTCCTACGACGCGGGCACGCACCGCTTCCAGGTGCCGGGCGAGCTCATCGCCGGGCTGAACCGGGTGGCGCAGAGCAATGGCACCACCCTGTTCATGGTGGTGCACAGCGCTTTCGCCGCGCTACTGGCGCGCCTGAGCGGCACCGACGACATCGCGGTCGGCATTCCGGTGGCGGGCCGTGGCGAGCAGGCGCTCGACGATCTCGTCGGCATGTTCGTCAACACCCTGGTGCTGCGGTCGTCGGTCGACACCGGCACCAGCTTCACCGACCTGCTGAAGACCGTGCGCGAGCGCGATCTGCAGGCCTTCGCCCACGCGGACGTGCCGTTCGAGCGGCTGGTCGAGGTGCTCAACCCGGCCCGTTCGCAGGCCCGGCACCCGCTGTTCCAGGTCATGCTGTCGTTCCAGAACCTGGGCCGCACCTCGCTGGAGCTGCCGGGTCTGAGCGTGTCCGAGCTGGCCATCGACCAGCAGTCGGCCAAGTTCGACCTGCAGCTGACGCTCAGCGAGATCATCGATGGCGACTCGACCATGGATGCCGAGCTCGTCTACGCGACAGACCTTTTCGACTCGCAGTTCGCCGGTGTATTCGCGCAGCGCTTCGTGGCGATGCTCACCGCCGTGGCCGCGGACCCGACCCAGCTGGTCGGCGATGTCGAGCTGCTGAGCGAGGCCGAACGCCGCCGGCTGCTGGTCGGCTGGAACGAGACCGCGTTCGAGCTGGACACCGCGCTGCCGGAGATCTCGGAAGGCGCTGCGGCAACGCTGGTTTCGCTGTTCGAGGCGCAGGTCGCACTGACTCCCGAAGCGACTGCGGTCACCTTCGAGGGGACAAGTCTGTCCTACGCCGAGTTCGCGGCTCGTGTCCGCAAGCTCGCGCGCTGGCTCATCGCCGAGGGCGTCGGACCGGAATCCTTTGTGGCGCTGGGCATGCGCCGCTCCATCGACCTGGTCGCGGGCATGTACGCGGTCACGGTCGCCGGTGGCGCGTACGTGCCGCTGGATCCGGATCACCCGGCCGAGCGCACCCAGTACATCCTCGAGACCGCACAGCCGGTCTGCGTGCTGACCTCCGGCGACGACTTGGAAGGCATTGACGCGCGCCAGGTCCGGATCGACGAGCTGGACCTGGACGGCTTCGCCGACGCCCCGGTCGCCGATGCCGAGCGCCGCTCGCCGCTGCGCCCGCAGAACACCGCGTACGTGATCTTCACGTCCGGCTCCACCGGCCGCCCCAAGGGTGTGGCCGTGAGCCACGCGGCGATCGTGAACCGTCTCGTCTGGATGCACGCCCAGTACGGGCTGGCCGCCTACGACGTGGTCCTCCAGAAGACTCCGGCCACCTTCGACGTGTCGGTGTGGGAGTTCTTCTGGCCCTTGCAGGTCGGCGCGCGCCTGGTGGTCGCCAAGCCGGACGGCCACCGCGATCCGGCCTACCTGGCCGAGATCATCGTCCGCGAGGGCGTCACGGTCACCCACTTCGTGCCGTCCATGCTGGCGGTCTTCGTGGCCGAGCCTGCCGCGGCCGACTGCGTCAGCCTGACCAATGTCTTCGCCTCCGGTGAGGGCCTGCCCGCGCCGACCGCGCAGAAGCTGCGCGAACTGACCGGCGCTCGCCTGCACAACCTGTACGGCCCCACCGAGGCCGCGGTCGACGTGACCTTCCACGAGGTCACCGATGCCGATCTGACCTCGGTGCCGATCGGCGCGCCGGTCTTCAACACCCAGGTGTACGTGCTGGATTCGCGCCTGAAGCCGGTTCCGGTGGGTGTCGCGGGTGAGCTGTACCTGGCCGGCGATCAGCTGGCCACCGGCTACGTGGCCCGCCCGGATCTGACCGCGGATCGCTTCGTGGCCAACCCCTTCGGCGACGGCGTCCGCATGTACCGCACCGGTGACCTGGTCACCTGGACGGGCAATGGCGAGCTGGAGTACCTGGGCCGCACCGACTTCCAGGTGAAGCTGCGCGGTCTGCGCATCGAGCTCGGCGAGATCGAGTCGGCGCTGACCGCGCTGCCGGCGATCGCCCAGTCGGTCGTGGTGGTCCGCCACGACGACCGCACCGGCGATCAGCTGGTCGCCTACCTGATCGCCGCCGACGGTCACCTCGACCTCGACGCGGTCAAGGACGAACTGTCCGAGCGGCTTCCGGCCTACATGGTCCCGGCCGCCTTCATGGTGCTGGACGCCTTCCCGCTCAATGCCTCCGGCAAGCTGGACCGCAAGCAGCTGCCCGCGCCGACCTTCGCCGCCAAGGCCTTCCGCGCCCCGACCACGCCGGTGCAGCAGACCGTCGCCGGCACCATCGCCGACGTGCTCGGCCTGGACCGGGTCGGCCTGGACGACGACTTCTTCGAGCTCGGCGGCAACTCGCTGATCGCCACCCAGGTGATCGCGCGCCTGTCCGCTGCCCTGGACGCCGACATCCCGCTGCGCACGCTGTTCGAGGCCACCACCGTGGCTTCCCTTGCCGCGCAACTGGAATCGCGCGTCGGCACCGGCGCGCGCGCCGCGCTGGTCGCCCAGGAGCGCCCGGAGCTGGTGCCGCTGTCCCTCGCGCAGCAGCGCATGTGGTTCCTGAACCGCTTCGACAACCGCACCGCGGTCAACAACATCCCGGTGGCGCTGAAGCTCACCGGCGCGATCGACCCGGCCGCCTTCACCGCCGCCATCGGCGACGTGCTGGCCCGGCACGAGTCGCTGCGCACCATCTACCCCGAGGTCGAGGGCGACGGCTACCAGCGCATCCTGCCGCTGTCCGAGATCGACTTCGAGGTGCGGACCGAGACCGTCACCGCGGCCGACCTGACCGCGCGCATCACCCAGCTCGCGAGCGTGTTCTTCGACGTCACCCGCGAACTGCCGTTCCGCGCCACCGTGCTCAGCCTCAGCGAGGCTGCGTCCAATACGGCGGTCGCGGGGCCCTCCGTGGTTACGCAGGCAAGCGCGGAGAGGCGGAGCGACTCCTCCGGGCCCGACGCGCCCGCCGAGCACGTGGTGGTGCTGGTGCTGCATCACATCAGCGCGGACGGCGTCTCGCTGCGCCCGCTGCTGCGGGATGTGGTGGCCGCCTACCTGTCCCGCAGCACCGGCGAGGCTCCGGCCTGGGCGCCGCTGCCGGTGCAGTACGCCGACTACACGCTGTGGCAGCGTGAGATCCTCGGCGCGGAAACCGATTCCGAGTCCGTCGCCGCCCAGCAGATCGCCTACTGGACCGACCGGCTGGCCGACCTGCCCGAGCAGATCGAGCTGCCCGCCGACCGCCCGCGGCCGGAGATCGCCACCAATGCCGGTGGCACCTACGACTTCTCGATCGACGCCGAGCTGCACCGCGCCCTGACCGGCGTGGCCCGCGAGCACGATGTCACCCTGTTCATGCTGGTGCACGCCGCCCTGGCCACCTGGGCCGCGCGCCTGTCCCGCGCCACCGACATCGCCATCGGCACCCCCATCGCGGGCCGCGGCGAACGCGCGCTGGACGACCTGGTCGGCATGTTCGTCAACACCCTGGTGCTGCGCAGCGAGGTGCGGCCGGACGCCGCCTTCCGCGATCTGCTGGCCCAGGTGCGCCGCACCGACCTGGCCGCCTTCGCGCACGCCGACGTGCCGTTCGAGCGCCTCGTCGACGTGCTCAGCCCGGTCCGCTCGCAGGCGCACCACCCGCTGTTCCAGGTGGCGCTGACCTTCGAGGCCGCCGGGGCCAAGGACGCCGCGGCGGTCGCGCTGCCGGGACTGGGGCTCGAGGTCGTCGAATTCGACCCGGGCACCGCCAAGTTCGACGTGCAGCTCACCGTGAGCGAGCGCGCCGACGGCTCGCTGGGCCTGTCCTGGAACTACGCCGCCGACCTGTTCGACGCCGAGACCGTCATCTCCTTCGCCGAGCGCCTGGTCCGCATCCTGCGGGCGGTCGCCGAGGATCCGGCCGCGCTCATCGGCGATATCGACCTGCTGGGCGAGGGCGAGCGCCACAATGTGGCCGAGCACTGGGTCTCCGCGGGCGAGGACATCGTCGTGCTGGCCCGGACCGCGCGGGCCGCGGTCGCCGACGCCGAACGCGCTGTCGCCGAGGGCACCTCGGGCATCGCGCCCGACGCCGCCGCCCTGCTCGCGCTGGGCGCGTCCGCCGAGCGCCTGGCCAACCCGCTGGCCGCCCTGGCCAGCCCGTTCGTGGCGGCCGATGCCACCCTGTCGAGCTTGTTCGACCTTGCGGTGGCCGCGAATCCGGAGCGCGTCGCGGTGCGCTTCGGTGACGAGGAGCTCACCTACTTCGACCTGGACCGCCGCGCGAATGTGCTGGCGCGCCGCCTGATCGGCGAGGGAGCGGGACCGGAATCGCTGGTCGCGGTGCTGCTGCCGCGTTCGGCGGATCTGGTGGTGGCGCTGCTGGCCGTGATCAAGACCGGTGCGGGCTACGTGCCGATCGATCCGACCTACCCGGCCGACCGTATCGCCTACGTGCTCTCGGACGCGCGGCCGACCAGCGTGATCACCGACTCGACCGTGCAGGTCGAGCTGCCGGCCGAGCTGAACACCGTGCTGCTGGACGGGTTCTCGCTGGAGGCGGGCAATATCGTGGACGCGGCCGACGGGCCGGTCACCGATGCCGATCGCCGGGTCGCGTTGCGCCCGGATCACGTCGCGTACGTGATCTACACTTCCGGTTCGACCGGTCGCCCCAAGGGTGTGGCGGTGGCGCATCGGAATGTGGTGCGGCTCATGGCGAATACCGATCGTGAGTTCGGTTTCGGGCCTGATGATGTGTGGACGCTGTTCCACTCGTATGCGTTCGATTTCTCGGTGTGGGAGTTGTGGGGTCCGCTGCTCTATGGCGGCAAGTTGGTCGTGGTCGACTACTACGTGTCTCGCTCGCCGGAGCAGTTCCTGGAACTGTTGCGCCGTGAACGGGTCACGGTGCTCAACCAGACTCCGTCGGCCTTCTATCAGTTGGCCGAGGCGGACCGGATCGCGTCTTCGGCGAGCCGGGAATCGGATTCGGCTGTTGGTGACGAGCAGTCGCTGGCGCTGCGTTATGTGGTCTTCGGTGGTGAGGCGCTCGAGCTGCGGCGCCTCTCGGATTGGGTTGCCCGTCATGGTGATTCCACTCCGTATCTGGTGAACATGTACGGCATTACCGAGACCACCGTGCACGTGTCCGTGCGGGTGCTCGATGCCGACACCATCGCCGCCGCGACTGGTTCGGTGGTCGGCCGGGCCATCGCGGGTCTGAGCGTGTATGTCCTCGATGACCGCTTGCACCCGGTGCCGGTGGGTGTCGCGGGCGAAATGTATGTGGCCGGACCGCAATTGGCGCGCGGCTACCTGGGCCGCCCGGAGCTGTCGGCGGGCCGCTTCGTGGCGAGCCCGTTCGGGGTGCCCGGCGAGCGGCTGTACCGCTCCGGTGATGTGGCGCGCTGGAACCGTTTCGGTGAGCTGGAATACCTGGGTCGCGCCGACGATCAGGTGAAGGTGCGTGGTTTCCGTATCGAGCTCGGTGAGATCGAGTCGGCCGTGCTGGCTCAGCCGGGCGTGGCCCAGGCCGCGGTCGTCGTGCGTGAGGATCAGCCGGGTGATCAGCGCATCGTGGCCTACGTGGTGCCGGAGAACGGCATCGCGCCGGCAGCGGACGCGGTCCGCGACGGCGCGGCCGAGCTGCTGCCGTCCTACATGGTCCCGTCCGCGATCGTGGTGCTGGACCGAATCCCGCTGACCGTCAACGGCAAGCTGGACCGCCGGGCGCTCCCTGCCCCGGCCGCGCAGGCGCGGGCCTTCCGCGCCCCGGAGACCCCGGTGCAGGAGACGGTCGCCGCCGTCTTCGCCGAGGTCCTGGATCTGCCGCGGGTCGGCCTGGACGACGACTTCTTCGACCTGGGCGGCAACTCGCTCATCGCCACCCGGGTGGTGTCGCGCATCGGCGCGGCCCTGGACACCACGGTCGCGGTGCGCACCCTGTTCGAGGCCACCACGGTCGAGGCCCTGGCCGCACGCATCGAATCGCACGCCGACGGTGCGTCCCGCGCCAAGCTGGTGGCTCGCACCCGGACTGCCGGTGAGCTGGTGCCGCTGTCGTTCGCGCAGCAGCGCATGTGGTTCCTGAACCAGTACGACACCTCCTCGGCGGCCTACAACCTGCCGCTGGCCATCCGCCTTCGCTCCGTCGACCCGCGCTTCGGCGAACTCGACACCGCCGCACTGGAACTCGCGGTCGCGGATGTGGTCCGTCGGCACGAGTCGCTGCGCACCCGGTACCCGGAGCACGGCGGCACCCCGATGCAGGTGGTCGTCCCGGCCGAGGAGATCGCCCTCGACCTGCGGCCGGTCACCGTCGCGGCCGAGGACGTGACCGCCACCGTGACCGCCTTCGCCACGCTGGGCTTCGATGTGGCCGAACAGGTTCCGCTGCGCGCCCGCCTGTTCCGCGTCGGCGGCGAGGACGCCACCGAGCACGTGCTCGTGGTGGTCGTGCACCACATCGCGGGCGACGGCTTCTCGATGTCCCCGCTGGCCCGCGACGTCATGGTCGCCTACACCGCGCGCAACCAGGGCGCGGTCCCGGGCTGGGCCCCGCTGGCCGTCCAGTACGCCGACTTCGCCGTCTGGCAGCGCGAAGTGCTGGGCTCCGAAGAGGACTCGTCCTCGATCATGGCCCGCCAGGTGGCCTACTGGCAGCGCGTGCTCGGCGGCGTGCCCGACGAGCTGGCCCTGCCCACCGACCGCCCGCGCCCGGCCATCGCCTCGCATCGCGGCGCGACGCTGCAGCGCACGCTGTCGCCGGAGCTCGTCGCGGCGCTGGAAGACGTTGCCCGCCGCCGGGGTTCGTCGCTGTTCATGGTCATGCACAGCGCCCTCGCGGTGTTGCTGGCCCGGCTGTCCGGCGGCGACGACATCGCGGTCGGCACCCCGGTCGCCGGTCGCGGTGAGGCCGCGCTGGACGACCTGGTCGGCATGTTCGTCAACACCCTGGTGCTGCGCACCGGTATCGACCCGGCCGAGTCGTTCACCGACCTGCTGGACCGCGTGCGGCACACCGACCTCGACGCCTTCGGCAATGCCGACGTGCCGTTCGAGCGGCTGGTGGAATTGCTCGCGCCCGAGCGCTCGCAGGCCCGCAACCCGCTGTTCCAGGTCATGCTGGCCTTCCAGAACCTGGATCGCACCAGCATCGAGCTGCCGGGGCTGACGGTCGCCACGCTCGACCTCGACGAGAGCATCTCCCGCTTCGACCTGCAGTTCACGCTGTCGGAGCAGGACGCCGGGATGGCGCTCGCGCTCACCTACGCCACCGATCTGTTCGACGAGGCCACCGCGGCCGGATTCGCGGAGCGCTGGGTGCGGGTGCTCGAGGCCGTCGGGGCCGACCCGGAGATCGGCGTCGGCGCGATCGACATCCTGGACCAGGACGAACGCGCCGAGCTGGTGGCCCGTTTCGGCCTGCCCGCCGTCCCGGCGCGCACGCTGCCCGAGCTCATCGCCGATGCCGTCGCCATCGATCCGGCCGCGACCGCGGTCGTGTTCCAGGGCAGGAGTCTGTCCTACGGCGAGCTGGATGCCCGCTCGAACCGCCTGGCGCGCTTGCTCATCGAGCGCGGCATCGGTGCCGAGGATCTGGTCGCCGTGGCCGTGCCGCGGTCGGACGACTCCTACTTCGCCGAATGGGCGGTGTCCAAGACCGGTGCGGCCTTCGTGCCGGTGGACCCGAACTACCCGGCCGACCGCATCGCCCACATGGTCACCGACTCCGGTTCGCCGGTCGGCCTCACCGTGGCGTCGGTGCGTGCGGACATGCCGGACTCGGTCGAGTGGCTGGTGCTGGACGAGCTGGGCCTGGATGCCTTCGCGGACACCGCGATCGCCGACGCCGAGCGGGTGCGCCCGCTGCGTCCGGAGCACCCGGCCTACGTCATCTACACCTCCGGTTCCACCGGTGTGCCCAAGGGCGTCGTGGTCACCCACGCCGGTCTGGCCAACTTCAGCGTCGAGCAGGCCGAGCGATATGCGCTCGACTCCGCCTCACGCGCACTGCATTTCGCGTCGCCGTCGTTCGACGCGTCCATGCTGGAGTTCCTGCTCGCCATCGGCAAGGGCGGCACCCTGGTGGTCGTCCCGCCGGGTACGTACGGCGGCGAGGAGCTCGCCGAGCTGATCCGCCGCGAGCAGGCCACCCACGCCTTCATCACCCCGGCCGCACTGTCCACCTTCGGACCGGCGGGCCTGGACTCGCTGCGCGTGCTGGTCGCCGGTGGTGAAGCCGTCCCGGCCGATCTGGTCGAGAAGTGGGCGGTTCCGATCGGAGAGGGGACACAGTCGGACGGCACCATTCGTGCCTTCCACAACGGTTACGGCCCCACCGAGACCACCATCATGACCAACATCAGCGATGCGCTGGTGCCGGGCGATCTGGTCACCATCGGCGGTCCCATCCGGGGCATGCAGTCGCTGATTCTCGACAACCGCCTGCGCCCCGTTCCGGTGGGTGTCGCGGGTGAGCTGTACCTGTCGGGCATTCAGCTGGCGCGCGGCTACCACGCGCGGCCGGGCCTGACCGCCGACCGGTTCGTCGCCAACCCGTATGTGGCGGGCGAGCGCATGTACCGCACCGGTGACGTGGTGCGCTGGACCCCGGACGGCCTGGTCGAGTACGTCGGCCGTTCCGACTTCCAGGTCAAGGTGCGTGGTTTCCGCATCGAGCTGGGCGAGATCGACGCCGCGCTGGCCTCGCACGAGTCCGTCGACTTCGCGGTCACCGTGGGCCACAAGAACGCCGCGGGCGCGACGTCGCTGGTGTCGTATGTGGTTGCCACGCCGGGTCATTCGATCGATGTGGCGGCGGTGACCGCGCACGTCGAGGCGCGTCTGCCCGCATACATGGTGCCGTCGTCGGTCATGGTCATCGACCGGGTGCCGCTGACCCCGGTCGGCAAGCTGGACCGCCGGGCGCTGCCCGAGCCGGTCTTCGCCACCGAGGTGGTCTTCCGCGCGCCGCGCAATGCGCTCGAGCACACCATCGCCGAGGTCTTCGCCGAGGTGCTGGGCCTGGAGCGGGTCGGCATCGACGACTCGTTCTTCGCCCTGGGCGGTGACTCCATCGTCTCCATCCAGCTGGTGTCGCGGGCCAAGGCGCGCGGCGTGGTGTTCAGCCCGCGCGACGTGTTCGAACAGCGCACCGTCTCCGGCCTGGCCGCCGTCGCGGAAACCGCGGACGGCCAGGGCGATTCGGCGCCGCAGCTGACCGAGCTGCCGGGCGGCGGCGTGGGTGTCATGCCGCTGACCCCGGTCATCCGGTTCATGGCGGGCCGGCAGGGTGAGTTCGGCCGCTTCAACCAGACCATGGCGCTGGAACTGCCGATCGGCATCGATCGCGCGGGCATCGCCGCCACCGTCGGCGCGGTCATCGACCGCCACGACATGCTGCGGGCGCGCCTGCGCCGGGTGCCGGACGCGGACTGGATCGTCGAGACCGGCGCGCCCGGCACCGTCGACGCTGATTCGCTCATCGACCGCACCGCGTTCGACGCGGCCGCCACCGACGAGCAGCTGTTCGAGATCGCCACGGCCGCACTGGATGCCACCCTCGACAAGCTGGATCCCGCTGTGGGACAGGTCATCCGGTTCGTGTGGCTGGAGCCGTCGGACAACTCTCGCGCGGGACGCCTCGTGGTCGCCGGTCACCACCTGGTGGTCGACGGTGTCACCTGGCGAATCCTGGTGCCCGACTTCGTCGCGGCGTGGGGTCAGGTGTCCGCCGGACAGACCCCCGAGCTGGTCGCACCCACCACCAGCATGCGCACCTGGGCGCACGCCCTCGAGCGTGAGGCCGCCGCCGACGAACGGGTCGCCGAACTCGATTTCTGGCGCACCGTCGTCGACGGCCCGGATCCGCTGCTCACCGAGCGTGCCATGGATCCGGCCGTGGACGTCACCGCGACCATCGTCAAGCACCGCGTCGAGTTGTCGGCCGAGGCCACCAAGTCGCTGCTGACCACCGTGCCCGCGCTGTTCCACGGCGGTGTCAACGACGGTCTGCTGACCGCACTCGCCTTGGCCGTGGCCAAGTTCCGCGCTGCCAAGGGACTGGGGCAGGACGCCGGGGGGCAGGACACAGCCCTCGTCCGGCTGGAAGGCCACGGTCGTGAGGAAGAGGTCGTGCCCGGCGCAGACCTGTCCCGCACGGTCGGCTGGTTCACCGCCATCTTCCCGGTGCGCTTCGACCTGTCCGGCATCGACGTGGACGCCGCCCTCACCGGCGGGCACGCCATGGGCCGGGCCATCAAGGCCGTCAAGGAGCAGCTGCTCGCGGTGCCGGACAAGGGCATCGGCTACGGCCTGCTGCGCTACATGAACTCCGACACCGCGGGTCAGCTGCCCAAGCTGCTGCCGGGCCAGGTCAGCTTCAACTACCTGGGCCGGGTCACCGACGGCAATGTGCCGGAGGCGCTGCGCGGCTTCGGCTGGATCCCGGCTCCGGAGCTGGCGGATCTGGCGGGCGCCTACGACGCCGACATGCCGGCCATGGCCCCGATCGACATCAACGCCATCGTGGCCGGCGACAAGCTGACCGCGAACATCGGCTACCCGAGCACGCTGCTCTCCGCCGACGAGATCGCCGAGTTCGCGGCGCTGTGGACCGCCGCGCTGGAAGCCGTTGCGCGGCACGCGGAATCGGCGCAGGCGGGCGGGCACACCCCGTCCGACTTCGGCCTGGTGCGCGTCACCCAGCGCGATATCGACGGCTGGGAGAAGCAGTACGGCGAGCTGAATCAGGTGTGGCCGCTGTCCGCGCTGCAGGCCGGTCTGCTCTTCCACGCGCAGCTGGCTGCCACCTCGGTCGACGTGTACACCGCGCAGGCGGTGCTCACCCTCGAGGGCCGCGTCGACGCCGACCGGCTGCGGTCGGCCGCACAGGCGCTCATCGAACGCCACGAAATCCTGCGCACCGCCCACGTGAACGACGCGTCGGGTGTTCCGGTGCAGGTGGTCATCGACGGTGTGAAGGTGGCGTGGACCAACCACGACCTGACCGACATCGCCGACGCCGAAGCCCGCGCGGCACGCGCGGCGGAGATCATCGCCGCCGACCGCGTGCAGCGCTTCGACCTGACCGCGCCGCCGCTCATCCGCTTCACGCTGGTGCGGACCGCCGCCTCGGCCGGCCGAGAATCCGGTACCGGCAGCTACCAGCTGGCCGTGGCCAACCACCACATCCTGCTCGACGGCTGGTCCATGCCGCTGCTCATGCAGGACCTGCTGGTGCTGTACGCCACGCACTCCGACACCGCGGTGCTGCCGCCGGTGCGCTCCTACCGTTACTTCCTGGAATGGGTTGCGCAGCAGGACCGTCCGGCCTCTCTGGCGGCGTGGCAGCGGTCGCTGCACGGCGTCTCCGAGCCGACCCTGCTCACCCGCCCCGACGCGGGCCGCGAGATCACCGCCCTGTCCGGCGAGTACTTCTTCGACCTGGACGAGGCCGCGACCGCACGCCTGACCGCGCTGGCCGCCGACCTCGGCGTCACCCCGAACACCGTGCTCCAGGTCGCCTGGGGCATCCTGCTCGGCCGCCTCACCGGCCGCGAGGACGTGCTCTTCGGCACCACGGTGTCCGGCCGCCCGGCCCAGCTGTCCGGCGTCGAATCCATGGTGGGTCTGTTCATCAACACCGTGCCGGTGCGGGTCGCCTTCGACCCGGCCGAGCCGGCGAGCGCGCTGCTCACCCGCACCCAGGGCGAGCAGGCCGATCTGCTCGACCACCACTACGTGGGTCTGGCCGACATCCAGACGGCCGCGGGCATCGGCGGGCTCTTCGACACCCTGGTCGTGTTCGAGTCCTACCCCGTCGACGCCGACGGCATCCGGTCCCAGGCCGCCGATATCGACGGCATGGCCGTCACCGGCCTGGACGCCGCCGACGCCACCCACTACCCGCTGACCCTCATCGCCCAGCTCGACACTCGCCTGCGCATCCGCGCCGGCTACCTGCGCGACCTGTTCGACGAGGACACCGTGCACCGCATCGCCGATCGCCTGGTGCGTGTGCTGACCGCCATCACCACGGAACCCGCTGCGGCCGTGGGTGATATCGAACTGCTGGACGCACCCGAACGCGAGCTGGTCGTCGAGCGCTGGAACGACACCGCCTTCGACGTCGAGGCCGTGCTCACCGAGCACAAGGCCGAGGCCGCGACCCTGGTCGCGATGTTCGAGGCGCAGGTGGAGCGGACGCCCGACGCGACCGCGCTCAGCTTCGAGGGGACAAGTCTGTCCTACGCCGAGTTCGCCGACCGGGTGCACCGCCTGGCGCGCTGGCTCGTCGAGCGTGGTGTCGGCGCGGAATCGTTCGTGGCCCTCGGCATGCGGCGTTCCATCGACCTGGTGGTCGGCATGTACGCCGTCACCGTGGCCGGTGCCGCCTACGTGCCGCTGGACCCGGATCACCCGGCCGAGCGCATCGAGTACATCCTCGAGACCGCCGACCCGGTGACCGTGCTGACCTCCGTCGAGGACCTGCCGATCGATACCGCGCAGGTCCGCATCGACATGCTGGAGCTGGCCAGCTACTCGGCCGCTCCGCTCACCGATGCGGATCGCCGTGCGCCGCTGCGGGAGTCGAACAACGCGTACGTGATCTTCACGTCCGGTTCGACCGGCCGCCCGAAGGGCGTGGCGGTGCCGCACGCGGCCATCGTCAACCGCCTCGTCTGGATGCAGGCGGCCTACGGGCTGACCGCCGACGATGTCGTCCTGCAGAAGACCCCGGCCACCTTCGACGTGTCGGTGTGGGAGTTCTTCTGGCCCTTGCAGATCGGCGCGACGCTGGTCGTGGCCAAGCCCGAGGGCCACCGGGACCCGGCGTATCTCGCGGATCTCATTGCCCGCGAGAGTGTGACGGTCACCCACTTCGTGCCGTCCATGCTGGCTGTGTTCGTGGCAGAGCTCGCGAGTCGACCCGGAGAAATCCCGGTGGTTCGCGGCGCGTCGCGTTCTGGACTGAGCGGAGCGGGGGAGCGAAGCGGAGGAGCGGAGGGAGGGAAGAACGCGACCTCCAGCGCCGCGAACCAGCCCCGGAGCGAAGCGGAGGGGCGAATTGGACACAGCCTGCGCAAGGTCTTCGCCTCCGGTGAGGCGCTGTCGCCCAAGCCCGCGCACAAGCTGCGTGAGCTCACGGGTGCGGAGCTGCACAACCTGTACGGCCCGACCGAGGCCGCGGTCGACGTCACCTTCCACCAGGTCGTGGACGCGGACGTCGATACCGTGCCGATCGGCCGCCCGGTGTTCAACACCGAGGTGTACGTGCTGGATTCGCGTCTGCGGCCGGTTCCGGTGGGTGTCGCGGGTGAGCTGTACCTGGCTGGCGATCAGCTCGCGACCGGGTATGTCGCGCGCCCGGACATCACTTCGGATCGCTTCGTGGCCAACCCCTTCGGGCACGGCGAGCGCATGTACCGCACCGGTGACCTGGTCACCTGGACCGCGGACGGCGAGCTGGAGTACATCGGCCGCACCGACTTCCAGGTGAAGCTGCGCGGTCTGCGCATCGAGCTCGGGGAGATCGAATCCGCACTCACCGCACTGGATTCCATCGCGCAGTCGGTGGTCGTGGTGCGCAGCGATGTGCACACCGGCGATCAGCTGGTCGCCTATGTCATCCCGGCGGCGGACCACACCGTGGACGTCGAGAAGGTGCGCCTGGAGATCGGCGAGAGCCTGCCCGCGTACATGGTGCCGTCGGTGCTGATGGCGCTCGACGAGTTCCCGCTCAATGCGTCCGGCAAGCTCGACCGCAAGGCGCTGCCCGCGCCGGTGTTCGAGGCCGCGGTGTTCCGCGCGCCCGTCACCCCGGTCGAGCAGATCGTGGCCGGTGTGTTCGCCGAGATCCTCGGCCTGGAGCGGGTCGGCCTCGACGACGACTTCTTCGCCCTCGGCGGCAACTCGCTCATCGCCACCCAGGTGGCGGCGCGCCTGTCGGCCGCGCTGGACACCCACCTGGGTGTGCGCGAGATCTTCGAGGCGTCGACCGTGGCCGCCCTGGCGGCGCGCGCCGAAACCCATTCCGGCGCGGGCACTCGCCAGGCGCTGATCGCCCAGCAGCGGCCGGAGCGGCTGCCGCTGTCGCTGGCCCAGCAGCGCATGTGGTTCCTCAACCGGTTCGATCCCGAATCGGCCGTGGACAACATCCCGGCGGCCGTGCGCCTGTCGGGTCTGGTGGACCGCCAGGCCCTGCAGATCGCCGTCGCCGACGTGCTGGCGCGGCACGAGTCGCTGCGCACCCGCTACCCGGAGATCGATGGCCAGGCGTTCCAGGAGATCGTCCCCACCGCACAGGTCATTCCGGATCTGACCCCGGTCGAGGTCTCCGAAGCCGAACTACCGCAGGCGCTCTCGGAGCTGGTGCTGAGCGGCTTCGACGTCACCGTGGACGTTCCCTTCCGGGCCCGCCTGTTCGAGGTCAGCCCCACCGAGCACGTGCTCGCGCTGGTGGTGCACCACATCTCGGCCGACGGCTTCTCCATGGGCCCGCTCACCCGGGATGTCATGACCGCCTACGGCGCTCGCGTCGAGGGCGGCGAACCCGGCTGGCAGCCGCTGGATGTCCAGTACGCGGACTACGCACTGTGGCAGCGCGCGGTGCTCGGTGACGAGACCGACGCCGAATCCGTTATCTCCCAGCAGATCTCGTACTGGCGCGACTCGCTGCGCGGCCTGCCCGACCAGCTGGACCTGCCCGCCGACCGGCCGCGTCCGGCCGTGGCGTCGGGCCGCGGTGCGACGCACGTCTTCACCGTCGATGCCGACACCCACGCCAAGCTGACCGAACTGGCCCGCACCCGCGGCGCCACGCTGTTCATGGTCATGCACTCCGCCCTGGCGGCGTTGCTGTCGCGCCTGTCGGGTGAGGCGGACATCGCGATCGGCACCCCGGTCGCGGGTCGTGGTGAACGCGCCCTCGACGACCTCATCGGCATGTTCGTCAACACCCTGGTGCTGCGCACCGAGGTGGACGGCGGCGCCGGCTTCACCGAACTCCTGGACACGGTGCGCGCCACCGACATCCAGGCCTTCGGTCACGCCGACCTGCCCTTCGAGCGCCTGGTGGAGATCCTCAACCCGGCCCGCTCGCAGGCGCGGCACCCGCTGTTCCAGGTCATGCTGTCGTTCCAGAACACCGGCATCACCGAACTGGAACTGCCCGGCCTGACGGTGAGCGCCGTCGATCTCCCGATCGACACCGCCAAGTTCGACCTGCAGCTGGTCCTCACCGAGCAGCTGGGCACCAGCGATGTCGCGGGCAACGGCCACGGCGCGACCCCGTCCGGCATCACCGCGGAACTCATCTACGCCACCGACCTGTTCGACGCGGCCACCATGGAGCGTTTCGCCGACCGGTTCGACCGGCTGCTGAAGGCCATTGCCGCGCAGCCGGAACGGGCCATCGGCGATATCGACCTGCTGGTCTCCGGCGAGCGCACCCGGGTGCTGCGCGACTGGAACCGCACCACCGCGGACGTCTACTCCGTGCTGGCGGAACTGACCTCGGGCACCCTGTCGGGCGAGACCACCGCCGAGGGCGAGGTCGTGCACAGCGCCTCCGGCGACGCGGGCGAAACCCTGGTCGCGCTGTTCGAGGCCCAGGCCGAGCGGACGCCCGAGGCGACCGCGGTCAGCTTCGAGGGCACGAGTCTGTCCTACGCCGAGTTCGCCGGACGGGTGCATCGGCTGGCCCGCAAGCTCATCGAGGCCGGGGTCGGCCCGGAGAGCCTGGTGGGCTTGGGCCTTCGCCGTTCGGTGGACCTGGTGGTCGCGATGTACGCGATCGTCGAGGCCGGTGGCGCGTATGTGCCGCTGGACCTGGACCAGCCCGCCGACCGCATCGACTACGTGCTCGAGACCGCTCGGCCGGTGTGCGTGCTCACCACCGAGCGGGACGGATTCACCCACGCGAGCGTGCCGGCCATCGCGGTCGACACCGTCGACCTGTCGGGTTACTCCGACGCCGCGCTCACCGACGCGGATCGCGGTGCGCCGCTGCGGGCTTCGAACACCGCCTACGTGATCTTCACCTCGGGTTCGACCGGTCGCCCGAAGGGCGTGGCGGTGCCGCATTCGGCCATCGTGAACCGCCTGGTGTGGATGCAGTCCGAGTACGGCCTGACCGCCGCCGACGTGGTGCTGCAGAAGACTCCGGCCACCTTCGACGTGTCGGTGTGGGAGTTCTTCTGGCCCTTGCAGATCGGCGCGAAGCTGGTCGTGGCCAAGCCCGACGGGCACCGGGATCCGGTGTACCTGGCGGAAACCATTGCCCGCGAGGGCGTCACGACCGCGCACTTCGTGCCGTCGATGATGGCCGTGTTCGTGTCGGAACCGGCCGCCGCGGACTGCACGAGCCTGCGACTGGTCTTCGCCTCCGGCGAGGCGCTGCCCGCGAGCACCGCCCAGCAGCTGCGCCGGGTCACCGGCGCCGCCCTGCACAACCTGTACGGCCCGACCGAAGCGGCCGTCGACGTCACCTATCACGAGGTCACCGACGCCGACACCGAGACCGTGCCGATCGGCCGACCGGTGTTCAACACCCAGGTGTACGTGCTGGATTCGCGTCTGCACCCGGTCGCGCCGGGCATGGCGGGCGAGCTCTATCTGGCGGGCGTGCAGCTGGCGCGCGGCTACGTGGCGCGCCCCGACCTGTCGTCGGATCGCTTCGTGGCCAACCCCTTCACGCCGGGCAAGCGCATGTACCGCACCGGTGACCTGGTCACCTGGACCGCGGACGGTGAGCTGGAGTACATCGGCCGCACCGACTTCCAGGTCAAGCTGCGCGGTCTGCGCATCGAGCTCGGCGAGATCGAGGCCGCGCTGACCGCCCATCCGAGCGTGTCCCAGGCGGTCGTGGTCCTGCGCTCCGACGCCCGCACCGGAGATCAGCTCGTGGCCTATGTGATTCCCGAGTTGTCCGCCTCGGAGGTTGGCGCGTCTCGTTCTGGACTGACGGAGCGGGGGAGCGAAGCGGAGGAGCGGAGGAGGGAAGAACGAGACCTGCAGCGCCGCGAACCCGCCCGGAGCGGAGCGGAGGGCAAATTGGACACAGCCCTGCGCGAGCACCTGGCCGCGCAGCTGCCGTCCTACATGGTCCCGGCCGCCTTCGTGGCCCTGGGCGCGTTCCCGCTCAGTGCCAACGGCAAGCTGGACCGCCGCGCGCTGCCCGAGCCGGAGTTCGCCGCCCGCGAATTCCGTGCCGCCGCAACGCATGCCGAGGAGATCGTGGCCGGCGTCTTCGCCGAGGTGCTCGGACTCGAGGCCCCGGTGGGCGCGGACGACGACTTCTTCGAACTGGGCGGCAACTCACTGATCGCCACCCAGGTCGTCGCGCGACTGGGCGCGGCGCTGGACACCCGCATCCCCGTCCGCACCCTGTTCGACGCCCCGAGCGTGGCCGCCCTGGCCGCGCGCGTGGAAGCGCAGGCGGGCACCGGCGGCCGCCGCGCGCTGGTGGCCCAGCCCCGGCCGGACGAGATCCCGCTGTCGCTGGCCCAGCAGCGCATGTGGTTCCTCAACCGCTTCGACACCGCCTCGGCCGTCAACAACATCCCGCTCGCGGTGCGCCTGACCGGCGACCTCGACGTGGATGCCCTGCTGACCGCCGTGCGGGACGTGCTCGAGCGCCACGAGGTGCTGCGCACGGTCTACCCGGAGAACGCGGAAGGCCGTGGCGTGCAGGTCATCCTGCCCGCCGGCCAGGTCGAGATGGACGCCGCCGCGATCGAGGTCACCGAGGCCGAGCTGCGCGAACATGTCGCCGATGTGGTGCTCACCGGCTTCGACGTCACCGTCGCCCCGCCGGTGCGCGCCGGACTGTTCCGGGTCAGTGACGCCGAGCAACCCACGCACGTGCTGGTTTTCGTGGTCCACCACATCTCGGGCGACGGCTGGTCGGTGCGTCCGCTGGCACGCGACGTCATGGTCGCCTACGCGGCCCGGTCCACCGGCGAGGCGCCGCACTGGGCGCCGCTGCCGGTGCAGTACGCCGACTTCGCGCTGTGGCAGCGCGAAACCCTCGGCGACGAGGACGACGCCGACTCGCTGATCTCGCAGCAGGTCTCCTACTGGAGCAGCGAACTGGCCGGGCTGCCCGACCAGATCGACCTGCCGTCGGATCGCCCGCGCCCCGCGGTCGCGTCCAATGCCGGTGGCGTGCACGAGTTCTCGATCGACGCCGACCTGCTGGCCGGACTCGAGGGCCTGGCCCGCGAGCACGGCGCCTCGCTGTTCATGGTCGTGCACGCGGCCTTCGCGGCCCTGCTGGCGCGCCTGTCCGGCGGCGACGACATCGCCATCGGCACCGCCGTCGCGGGTCGTGGCGAGCAGGTCCTCGACGACGCCATCGGCATGTTCGTCAATACCCTGGTGCTGCGCACGGCCGTCGACTCGGGGGAGAAGTTCGCCGAGCTGCTGGCCCGCACCAAGGACGCCGACCTGTCCGCCTTCGGCCACGCCGACCTGCCCTTCGAGCGCCTGGTGGAGATCCTCAACCCGGCCCGCTCGCAGGCGCGGCACCCGCTGTTCCAGGTCATGCTGTCGTTCCAGAACACCGGCGCGGCGACCTTCGCCCTGCCCGCCCTGGAAGTGGCCGGCGTGCCGCTGGACGTGGTCACCGCCAAGTTCGACCTGCACCTCAACCTCACCGAGAAGGTCGACGGCGACGGCATGACCGCCGAATTCGCCTACGCCACCGACATGTTCGACCCGGCCACCATCGCCGCCTTCGGCGAGCGCCTGGTGCGCCTGCTGTCGGCCGTGGTCGCCGAGCCGACCGCGCTGGTCGGCGATATCGAGCTGCTGGACGCGGCCGAGCGCCGCCAGGTGCTGCGCACCTGGAACGCCACCGAGTACGACGTCAAGCGCGTGGCCCTGGGCGGCAAGAAGATCGACGCCGAGGTCACCCTCGCATCGATGTTCCAGACCCAGCTGAAGCAGACCCCCGACCTCACCGCGCTGGTGTTCGAGGGCACGAGTCTGTCCTACGGCGAGTTCGCCGCTCGTGTGCACAGGCTGGCCCGCCACCTCATCGCCGAGGGCGTCGGACCGGACACCTATGTGGCCCTGGGTATGCGCCGCTCCTTCGAGCTGCTGGTCGGCATGTACGCCGTCACGGTCGCCGGTGGCGCGTACGTGCCGCTGGACCCGGACCACCCGGCCGAGCGCAACCAGTACGTGCTCGACACCGCGCAGCCGGTGTGCGTGCTCAGCACGAGCGGGGACCGGTTCGAAACCACCACGCGCACACTGCTGATCGACGAGCTGGACGTGTCGGGCTACTCCGACGCCCCGATCACCGACGCCGACCGGATCGCCCCGCTGCGCGGCGACAATGTCGCGTACGTGATCTTCACGTCGGGTTCGACCGGCCGCCCGAAGGGTGTGGCGGTCAGCCACACGGCCATCGTCAACCGCCTGGTGTGGATGCAGACCGAGTACGGCCTGTTCGACGACGATGTCGTGCTGCAGAAGACTCCGGCCACCTTCGACGTGTCGGTGTGGGAGTTCTTCTGGCCCTTGCAGATCGGCGCGGCGCTGGTCATCGCCAAGCCGGACGGCCACCGTGATCCGGGCTACCTGGCCGACCTGATCATCGAGACCGGTGTCACCACCGCGCACTTCGTGCCGTCGATGATGTCGGTGTTCGTGGCGGAGGAGAAGGCCGCCGAATGTGTTTCGCTGCAGCAGGTCTTCGCCTCGGGTGAGGCGCTGCCCGCGCCGACCGCGCAGAAGTTGCGCGAGCTGACCGGTGCGCGGCTGCACAATCTGTACGGCCCGACCGAAGCGGCCGTCGACGTCACCTACCACGAGGTGGAGGACACCGACACACTGTCGGTGCCGATCGGCGCGCCGGTCTTCAACACCCGTGTGTACGTGCTGGATTCGCGCCTGCACCCGGTCGCCCCGGGTGTCGCGGGTGAGCTGTACCTGTCGGGCGTCCAGCTGGCGCGTGGCTACGTCGCGCGCCCGGAGCTGACCGCCGATCGCTTCGTCGCGGACCCGTTCCACGACGGCGAGCGCATGTACCGCACCGGCGACCTCGTCAAGTGGACCGGTCGTGGCGAGCTGGAGTACATGGGCCGCACCGACTTCCAGGTGAAGCTGCGCGGTCTGCGCATCGAGCTCGGTGAGATCGAGTCCGCGCTGACCGCCATCGATGCCATCGCCCAGTCGGTGGTCGTGGTCCGCAGCGACGAGCGGCTCGGCGAGCAGCTGGTCGGCTATGTCATCCCGACCGCCGGCCACAGCGTCGATCTCGACGCCGTGCGCGCCGAACTCCAGGACGGCCTGCCCGGCTACATGGTCCCGACCGCCTTCGTGGTGCTGGACGCCTTCCCGCTCAATGCCTCCGGCAAGCTGGACCGCAAGCAGTTGCCCGCGCCGGTGTTCGAGGCCAAGGTCTTCCGCGCCCCGTCCACCCCGATCGAGGAGATCGTGGCGGGCACCTTCTCCGACGTGCTCGGCGTCGGACGGGTCGGCCTGGACGACGACTTCTTCGAGCTCGGCGGCAACTCGCTGATCGCCACCCAGGTCACCGCCCGCCTCGGCGCGGCCCTGGACACCCAGCTCGCGGTGCGCGATCTGTTCGAGACGTCCACGGTCGCGGCGCTGGCCGCGCGGGTGGAGCGCAATGCCGGTTCCGGGGCGCGTCCGCGCCTGATTCCCGGTGAGCGTCCCGCGCACCTGCCGCTGTCCCCGGCGCAGCAGCGCTACTGGTTCCTCAACCAGTTCGACACCAGCACTTCGGCGGTCGACAACATTCCGCTGGCGGTCCGCTTCACCGGCGCGCTGGATCTGTACGCCATGAAGCAGGCCATCGCCGACGTGATCGCCCGCCACGAGGTGCTGCGCACGGTGTACCCGCGCTCTGCCGAGGGTCCGCACCAGGTCGTGCTGCCCGCCTCGCAGACCGAGCTGTCGCTGGTGCCGGAGGAGGTGACCGAGGGCGAACTGCTCGGCAAGGTCATCGAATTCGCCATGACCACCTTCGACGTCACCGTCGAGGTGCCGCTCGCCGTCAAGATGTTCCGCATCGCGGACAGCGACACCACCCAGCACGTGCTGGCCTTCACCATCCACCACGTCTCCGCCGACGGCTCCTCCATGGGCCCGATGGCGCGCGACATCATGGCCGCCTACGTGGCCCGGGTGAACGGCGATGTGCCGCAGTGGGCTCCGCTGCCGGTGCAGTACGCCGACTACGCGCTGTGGCAGCGCGAGGTGCTCGGCCGCGAGGACGACGCGGAATCGCTGGCCGCCAAGCAGGTCTCGTACTGGACCCGCGCGCTGACCGGGCTGCCGGACCAGCTGGAGCTGCCCACCGACCGGCCGCGTCCCCCGGCGCAGTCGTTCCACGGCAAGGCGCTGCGCTTCGATATCGACGCCGAGCGCCACGCCAAGCTGCACGAGCTGGCGCGGGCCAGCAATGCCTCGCTGTTCATGGTCGTGCACGCCGCCCTGGCGGTGCTGCTGGCCCGCCTGTCCGGCACCGACGACATCGCGGTCGGCACCCCGATCGCGGGCCGAGGTGAACGCGAACTCGACGACATGATCGGCATGTTCGTGAACACCCTGGTGTTCCGGACCCAGGTCGACGGCGCCGCGAGCTTCGCCGACCTGCTCTCCGAGGTCCGCGAGCGCGACCTGGAGGCTTTCGCCAACGCCGACGTGCCGTTCGAGCGCCTCGTCGAGGTGCTCAACCCGGTCCGGTCCACCGCGCGCAACCCGCTGTTCCAGGTGGGCCTCTCGTTCCAGAACCTGGCCGAGACCGCCTTCGAGCTGCCGGGCCTGCACGTGGCCGCGGTCGAATTCGACTCGCAGCTGGCCAAGACCGACCTGCACGTCACGCTCTACGACCGGTACGCCGAGGACGGCACCCCGGCCGAGATCCTCACCGAATTCGGTTACGCCACCGACCTGTTCGACGAATCGACCGTGCGGTCCTTCGCCGACCGGTTCGTGCGGGTGCTGGACGCCGTTCTGACCGACTCCACCGTCGCCGTCGGCGACCTCGCCCTGCTGGACGAGGACGAGAACGCGCGAATCCTGCAGCGGTGGAACAACACCGCGCAGGACGTGGAGTCGGTCATGGACGGCGGTTCCGAGGCCACCCTGGTCTCGCTGCTCGACCGGTCGGTGTCCGACGACCCGAAGGCAGTGGCCATCGTCGCCGACACCGCCGAGGGCACCGAGCAGCTGACCTACGCCGAGCTCGACGCCCGCGTGAACCAGCTCGCCCGCGAGCTCATCGCGCGCGGCATCGGCGCGGAAGACCGGGTGGCCCTGGCCATTCGACGGTCCACCGACCTGGTGGTCGCCATGTACGCGGTCGCCAAGTCCGGTGCCGCCTACGTGCCGATCGATCCGGATCAGCCCGCCGAGCGCGTCGGCTACATCCTGGAGACGGCCGCGCCCAAGGCCGTACTCACGACGGCGGCAGTCGGTTTCGAATCCGAGCTGGCCGAGGTGCTGCGCATCGACGAGCTGGACCTGTCCGGCCACTCGGCCAAGCCGATCACGGCCGCCGAGCGGGTGCGCGAGCTGACGGCCGCGAACACCGCGTACGTCATCTTCACCTCCGGTTCCACCGGCCGCCCCAAGGGTGTGGCGCTGCCGCACGGCGCGGTCGTGAACCAGTTGCTGTGGAAGGTCACCGAATTCGGCCTCGACCCGGCCGACGCGGTGCTGCTCAAGACCGCCGCCACCTTCGACCTCTCGGTCTGGGAGTTCTGGTCCGCCGCCGCCTGCGGTGGCCGCATGGTCATCGCCGCGCCGGACGGCCACAAGGACCCGGCGTACCTGAACGAGCTCATGGCCCGCGAATGGGTGACCACCCTGCACGTGGTGCCGTCCATGCTGGACGCGCTGCTCACCGACGGGCTGCCGGATTCGCTGTGGCGCATCCTGGCCATCGGTGAGGCGCTGCCCGGCCCGCTGGCGCAGCGTGTGCTGCGGGAGCGGCCGCGCACCGAGCTGTTCAACCTGTACGGCCCGACCGAGGCCGCGGTGTCCATCACCAACCACCGGGTCACCGCCCGCGACGAGCTGTCGGTGTCCATCGGCTCGCCCGAGTGGAACTCCCAGGTGTACGTGCTGGATGCGCGCCTGCGGCCGGTGCCGGTGGGCGTCTCCGGCGAGCTGTACCTGGCCGGCGCGCAGCTGGCGCGCGGTTACCACGGCCGTCCGGACCTCACCTCCGACCGGTTCGTGGCGAACCCGTTCGCCGACAACGGTTCCCGCATGTACCGCACCGGTGACCTGGTGGCCTGGCAGGAGAACGGCGAGCTGGAGTACCGGGGCCGCACCGACTTCCAGGTGAAGATCCGCGGCTTCCGCATCGAGCTCGGCGATATCGAATCCGCGCTGCTGCGGGTCGATTCCGTCGCCTCGGCGGCCGTGGTCGCGCACACCGATCCGGTGCTCGGCGACCGCCTGGTGGCCTACGTGGTCGGCACCGACGGCGATCCCGACAAGCAGCAGCTGCAGTCGGCGCTGGCCGCCGAACTGCCGTCGTACATGATCCCGTCGGTCTTCATGCCGCTGACCGCGTTGCCGCTCAACGCCAACGGCAAGCTGGACCGCAAGGAGCTGCCGCAGCCCACCTTCGAGAAGGCGGTCTTCCGGGCCCCCGTCAGCCCGATCGAGCAGATTGTGGCCGGCGTGTTCGCCGAGGTGCTGCGCGTCGAGTCCGGCCGCATCGGCCTGGACGACGACTTCTTCGCGTGGGGCGGCAACTCGCTGCTCGCCACCCAGGTGGCCGCGCGCCTCGGCGAGGCGCTCAACACCCGGGTGCCGGTGCGACTGCTGTTCGAGGCGTCCACCGTGGCCGCGCTCGCGGCCCGCGTGGAACGTGACGCCGGCGCCGGTGGCCGCAAGGCGCTCACCGCCGGACCGCGGCCGGACAACATTCCGCTGTCGCTGGCCCAGCAGCGCATGTGGTTCCTCAACCGCTTCGACACCGCCTCGGCCGCCTACAACGTGCCGGTCGCGGTGCGGCTGTCGGGCCTGCTGGACGAGGACGCGCTGCGCGCGGCCATCGCGGATGTGGTTGCCCGCCACGAGATCCTGCGGACCATCTACCCGCAGACCGAGGACGGGCCGGTGCAGGTCATCCTGCCGCCGGCGCAGGCCGTGCCGGAGCTCGAGGTGCGCACCGTCACCGCCGACGAGGTGGTGGGCGCGGTGGTCGAGCTGACCTCCACCGCCTTCGACGTGACCGTCGAGGTGCCGATCAAGGTGGCGCTGTTCAAGATCGAGGGCGAGGTCCCGGCCCCCGCGGCCGAGTCCGGTTCCGCGACGCGAGGGCGGTCGGAGGCCGCGGCGCACGCGGCGGCCTACACCTTCGACTTCGCCGATATCGAGCCCACCGGCCAGTTCCCGGTCGTGGACCCGGACGGCCCCGCGCCCGCGGAATACGTGCTGGCCCTGGTGATCCACCACATCTCCGGTGACGGTTCCTCGGTGGCACCGCTGACCCGCGACCTGATGACCGCCTACGCGGCGCGCTCCATCAAGCAGAAGCCGGGCTGGACCCCGCTGGCGGTGCAGTACGCGGACTACTCCATCTGGCAGCGCGAACTGCTGGGCAGCGAGGACGATCCGGAATCGCTGGCGTCGAAGCAGGTCGCCTACTGGGCGCAGGCGCTCGCCGGCCTGCCGGATCAGCTGGACCTCCCGGCCGACCGGCCGCGTCCGGCGGTGCAGACCTTCGCGGGTAGCAAGATCGACGTCCGCATCGACGCCGAATTGCACGCGGCGCTGGTCGAATTGGCCCGCACCGAGGGCGCGACGCTGTTCATGGTCGTGCACACCGCGCTCGCGGTACTGCTGTCGCGCCTGTCGGGCTCCGACGACATCGCCATCGGCACCCCGATGGCCGGTCGTGGCGAGGCCGTCCTGGACGACCTGATCGGTATGTTCGTCAACACCCTGGTGTTCCGCACGCTGGTCGACGGCGGGCAGCCGTTCGCCGAGCTGCTGGCGCGCCAGCGCGAGACCGACATCCAGGCCTACGCCAATGCCGATGTGCCGTTCGAGCGCCTGGTCGAGGTGCTCAACCCGGCCCGCTCGACCGCGCGGCACCCGCTGTTCCAGGTGGGTCTGTCCTTCCAGAACCTGACCCGCTCCACCCTGGAACTGCCGGGCCTGAGCGTGGCCGGCCTGGACGTCGACACCGAGCTGTCGCAGTTCGACCTGCACCTGATCGTCTCCGACATCTACGGCGAAGACGGTGCGGCCCAGGGCATCACCGGCATCCTGACCTACGCCACCGATATCTTCGACCGGGACACCGTGCGCGGCTTCGCGGATCGGTTCGTGCACCTGCTGCGCGAGATCGTGACCGCCCCCCGCACCGCGGTCGGCGAGATCGAGCTGCTGGCCGGGGCCGAGCGGACCGAGATCCTGGAGCGGCGCAATGCCACCGCGCACCAGGTGGATTCGGCCGCGACGCTGGTGTCCATGCTCGATGCGACGGTGGCGGCCAAGCCGACCGCCATCGCGCTCATCGGACCGGACAGCGCGACCCTGACCTACGCCGAACTCGGCGCCCGGGTCAACGGCCTTGCCCGCCACCTGATCTCGCTGGGCGTGGGCCCGGAGGCACGGGTCGCGCTGGCGCTGCGGCGCTCGGTCGACCTGGTCGTGGCCATGTACGCGGTCTCGGTCGCCGGTGGCGCGTACGTGCCGGTGGATCCGGACCAGCCGGCCGAGCGGACCGGGTACATCCTGGAAACCGCCGCGCCGGTGTGCGTGCTGACGAATGCCGCGGCCGAGTTCACGACCGATATCGCGCCGCTGGTGCGGATGGACGAGCTCGCGCTGTCCGGCGCGAACCCCGGCCCGGTCACCGATGCCGAGCGGGTCGCCCCGCTGCGGCCCGAGCACACCGCCTACGTCATCTTCACCTCCGGTTCCACCGGTCGCCCGAAGGGCGTGGCGCTGCCGCACGCGGCCATCGCCAACCAGTTGCAGTGGAAGAGCGCGGAATTCGGGCTCGGCGCGGACGACGCGGTGCTGCTCAAGACCGCCGCCACCTTCGACCTGTCGGTCTGGGAGTTCTGGTCGGCCGCGGTGTCCGGTGGTCGCCTGGTGATCGCGGCGGCCGACGGGCACCGGGATCCGGCGTACCTCAACGAGCTGATGGCGCGTGAGCGGGTCACCACCCTGCATGTGGTGCCGTCCATGCTGGACGCGCTGCTCACCGAGGCCGAAGGGACGCTGAACGATTCGCTGCGGCGGGTCCTCGCCATCGGTGAGGCGCTGCCCGCGACAGTCGCGCAGCGCTTCCGTGCGGGCAATCCGGACGCCGGGCTGTTCAACCTGTACGGCCCGACCGAGGCCGCGGTGTCCATCACCAGCCACCTGGTCACCGACGCCGATCAGGGCTCGGTGTCCATCGGTGCGCCGGAATGGAATTCGCGGGTCTACGTGCTCGACGCGCGCCTGAACCCGGTGCCCGACGGCGTCTCCGGCGAGCTCTACCTCGCCGGTGCGCAGCTGGCGCGCGGCTACTTCGGGCGTCCGGACCTGACCGCGGATCGCTTCGTGGCCGATCCGTTCGCGACCGGTGAGCGCATGTATCGCACCGGTGACCTGGTCGCCTGGTCCGGCAATGGTGAGCTGGAGTACCGGGGTCGCACCGACTTCCAGGTGAAGATTCGTGGTTTCCGTATCGAGCTCGGTGAGATCGAGGCGGCGTTGCTGGCGCTGCCGGAGATCGCGCAGACCGCGGTGCTGGCCAAGACCGACGCCAAGACGGGTGACCGGCTGGTGGCCTACCTGGTCCCGTCCGGCTCGGGTGTCGATGTGCCGCTGGTGAAGTCGGCGCTGTCGGGGGCGTTGCCGTCGTACATGGTGCCGTCGGCCTTCGTGGTGCTGGATGCCCTGCCGCTCAATGTGAACGGCAAGCTGGACCGTAAGGCGCTGCCGGAGCCCGAGTTCGAGACCACCGCCTTCCGGGCGCCGTCCACCCCGATCGAGGAGATCGTGGCGGGCGTCATCGCGGAGGTCCTGGGCGCCGAGCGGGTGGGCGCGGACGACGACTTCTTCGCCCTCGGCGGCAACTCGCTGCTCGCCACCCAGGTCGCCGCGCGCATCGGCGCGGCCCTGGACGCCCGGGTGCCGGTGCGCGCCGTGTTCGAGGCGTCGACCGTCGCCGGGCTGGCCGCCAAGGTCGAGCAGCACGCCGGCGCGGGAGACCGCAAGGCGCTCACGGCCGCACCGCGACCCGACACTGTGCGGCTGTCGCTGGCACAGCAGCGCATGTGGTTCCTCAACCAGTTCGACACCGCGTCGGCGGCGTACAACGTCCCCGTGGCGGTGCGCCTGACCGGTGCGCTGGATGTGGAGGCGCTGCAGCAGGCCGTGGCCGACGTGATCGGCCGCCACGAGACGCTGCGTACCGTCTACCCGCAGGTGGACGGCGCGGCCGCGCAGGTGATCGTGCCCGCGGCGCAGGCGGTTCCGGATCTGACGCCGGTCGTCGTGTCGGCAGAGTCGGTGACCGAGCGGATCACCGCGTTGGTCACCACCGGCTTCGACGTGACCGCAGAAGTGCCGTTGCACGCCAAGCTGTTCCGTGTCGAAGGCATCGAAACGGACTCCATTGGCGGAACCGCCGAAGTCGAGCATGTTCTGGTCTTCGTCACCCACCACATCGCCGCCGACGGCTGGTCCATGGGCCCGCTCACCCGCGACGTCATGGTGGCCTACGCCGCCCGCGCCGCCGGTGTGGCGCCCGGCTGGGCGCCGCTGCCGGTGCAGTACGCGGACTTCTCGATCTGGCAGCGCGAGGTGCTCGGCTCCGAGGACGACGCGACCAGCCTGATCGCCGCGCAGGCCGAATTCTGGCGCACCGCACTGGCGGATCTGCCCGACGAGCTGAACCTGCCCTCGGATCGCCCGCGCCCCACCGCGCAGTCCTTCCGCGGCGGCCGGGTGCTGTTCCCGATCGGCAAGGACCTGCACCGCGGACTCCAGCAGATCGCGCGCACCAACAACGCGACCATGTTCATGGTCGTGCACACCGCCCTCGCGGTGTTCCTGGCGCGCCTGTCCGGCACCTCCGACATCGCCATCGGCGCGCCCATCGCGGGCCGCGGCGAGGCCGAGCTGGACAACCTGATCGGCATGTTCGTCAACACCCTGGTGCTGCGTACCGAGGTGAGCGGACAGGCCGGCTTCACCGAGCTGCTGGCCAAGGCCAAGGACAGTGACCTGCAGGCGTTCGCGCACGCGGACATTCCGTTCGAACGGCTGGTCGAGCTGCTCAACCCGGAGCGGTCCACCGCGCGGCACCCGCTGTTCCAGGTGGCGCTGTCGTTCGAGAACCTGCCCGACAGCTCCTTCGAGCTGCCCGCGCTGCGGGCCGCGGCGGTCGACTTCGAGAACGAGATCGCCAAGTTCGACCTCATGCTCACCCTGACCGAGGCTCCGGCCGACGCGGACGCGGGCATGTACGCCGAATTCGGTTACGCCCGTGACCTGTTCGACCAGGAGACGGTGGAGGGCTTCGCGGAGCGGTTCCTCCGCCTGCTCGGCGAGATCATCGCCGCGCCCCGTGACGCGGTCGGCGATCTGGAGATCCTGGCCGCCGACGAGCGCGCCGACCTGATCTCCCGCACGGGCGGTCCGGCCATCGAACCGCGCGTGCTGCCCGAGCTGCTGGCCGAGGCCGTCGCCAACAACCCGGTCGGCGAGGCGGTCGTGTTCCAGGGCCAGGCCCTGGGCTACGCCGAACTCGACGCGGCCTCGTCGCGCCTGGCGCGCGTGCTCATCGAGCGCGGCGCCGGACCGGAAACCCGTGTCGCCGTGGCCATCCGGCGCTCCTTCGAATCGGTGCTGGCCATCTGGGCCGTCGCCAAGTCGGGTGCGGCCTTCGTGCCGGTCGATCCGTCCTACCCGGCGGACCGCATCGCGCACATGGTCAACGACTCCGGCGCGGTGCTCGGCCTCACGGTCGACGCCGAGCTCGAGGGGCTGCCGCCGGTCAAGAGCCTGGCGGGCTGGATCTCGCTCGACGATCCGATGGTGCAGGCCGAGATCGCCTCGCACTTCGCCGAACCCGTCACCGACGCGGAGCGGTGGGCCCCGGTCCGGCCGGACCACGTGGCCTACGTGATCTACACGTCGGGTACCACGGGCATGCCGAAGGGCGTCGTGGTCACGCACTCCGGTCTCGCCAACTTCGCGACCGAGCAGATCGTGCGCTACCACCTCGACTCCGGTTCGCGGGCACTGCATTTCGCCTCGCCCTCGTTCGACGCGTCGGTGCTGGAGTATCTGCTCGCCATCGGCGCGGGCGGCACCCTCGTGGTGGTCCCGCCGGGCGTCTACGGCGGCGAGGAACTGGCCGAGCTGATCAAGCGCGAGCGGGCCACGCACGCCTTCATCACCCCGGCCGCGCTCGCCACACTCGACCCGAAGGGTCTGGACTCGCTGCGGGTGCTCGTCGCCGGTGGTGAGGCCGTGCCGGCCGATCTGGTCGAGAAGTGGGCTGTGCCCATCGGAGAGGGAACGCCGCAGAACCGCACGATTCGTGCGTTCCACAACGGCTACGGCCCGACCGAGACCACGATCATGACCAACATCAGCGACGCGCTGGTGCCGGGTGATCTGGTCACCATCGGTGGTCCGGTGCGCGGTATGCAGGCCCTCATCCTGGACGCGCGCCTGCGTCCGGTGCCGGTCGGCGTCGCCGGCGAGCTGTACCTGTCGGGTATCCAGCTCTCGCGCGGCTACCACGACCGGCCGGGCCTGTCGGCCGAGCGGTTCGTCGCGAACCCGTTCGTCGCCGGCGAGCGTATGTACCGCTCCGGTGACGTGGTCCGCTGGACCGCCACCGGCGAGGTGGAATACGTGGGCCGCAACGACTTCCAGGTGAAGGTCCGCGGCTTCCGTATCGAGCTCGGCGAGATCGACGCCGCGCTGGCCTCGCACGAGACGGTCGACTTCGCGGTCACCGTCGGCCACAAGACCGAGGCCGGGGCCACCATCCTGGCGGCCTACGTCCTGCCGGTCGCAGGTCACAGCATCGACATCCCGGCGCTGACCGAGCACGTCTCGGGTCGCCTGCCGGAATACATGGTGCCGACGGCCATCACGATCCTGGATGCCATCCCGCTCACCCCGGTCGGCAAGCTGGATCGCCGGGCGCTGCCCGAGCCGGTGTTCACCGCGCGCGACTTCCGCGCTCCGGTCACCGAATTGGAAGCGACCATCGCCGAGGTCTTCGCCGATGTGCTCGGCGTCGATCGCTCCGCCTCCCCGCGCTTGGTGGGTGCGGACGACTCGTTCTTCGCGCTCGGCGGCGACTCGATCCTGTCCATCCAGCTGGTCTCGCGGGCCAAGGCGCGCGGCATCGTGTTCTCGCCGCGCGACGTGTTCGAGAAGCGGACCGTCGCAGGCCTGGCCGAGGTCGCCACGCTGGGCGGGGACACCACGCAGGAAAAGCTGGCGGAACTGCCGGGCGGCGGAGTCGGCGACATTCCGCTGACGCCGATCATGCACGCGATCCTGTCGAGTGGCTCGTCCTACGAGCGGTTCTCGCAGACCATGCCGCTGCGCCTGCCGGACGGCATTACGCGGTCCGTGCTGGTCGGGGCCATCGGCGCGCTGTTCGACCACCACGATGTGCTGCGCTCGCGTCTGCGCGGCAGTGCCCATGGACAGAACGCGTCGGAGGGCTTCGAATTCGAGGCGCTGCCGCGCGGGGCCGTCGACGTCGACGCGCTGGTGCACCGGGTCGAGCTGGCCGCGGACATCTCCGACGAGGAGCTGACCCGCGTCGGCAGCATCGAATTCGATGCGGCGCTGGGCCGCCTGGATCCGGCCAATGCCGCCATGGTGCAGTTCGTCTGGTTCGCCTTCGCCCCCGAGGGTTCCGACGAGGCACGCGTCCGTCGCGACGTGCTGCTCATCGTCGCGCACCACATGGTCGTGGACGGCGTCTCCTGGCGCATCCTGATTCCGGACCTGGGCCTGGCCTGGTCGCAGGTCGCCTTCGAGCAGCCGATCGCGCTGCCCGAGACCGGCACCTCCCTGCGGCGCTGGGCGCACGCCCTCGTCGAGGAGTCGCGCAGTGAGTCGCGGGTCGCGGAACTGCCGTTCTGGCAGCGGGTCACCGAGACTCCGGATCCGCAGCTGGGTGCGCGGGCGTTCGACCCGAAGGTCGACACCTTCGACACCGTCGAGCGGATCGAGGTCACGGTGCCGGCGGCGGTCACCGAGGCCGTGCTCACCGCCGTCCCGGGCCTGTACCGCGGTGGCGTGAACGACGGTCTGCTGTCGGCGCTGGCCATGGCGGTCGCGCGCTGGCGCGGGGAGACCGCGGGCGGCTCCGCGCTGATCAAGCTCGAGGGCCACGGTCGTGAAGAGGAAATCGTTCCGGGCGCGGATCTTTCGCGCACGGTCGGCTGGTTCACCGCCGCCTTCCCGGTGCGACTCGATCTGAACGGCGCCGATCTCACCGAGGCGTTCGAGGGCGGAAACGCCCTGGGCGACATCGTGAAATCGGTCAAGGAACAGTTGCTGGCGCTGCCCGACAAGGGTCTGGGCTGGGGTCTGCTCCGCCACCTCAACCCCGAAACCGCCACGCAGCTGCGCGATGTCGGCCAGATCAGCTTCAACTACCTGGGCCGGATGTCCGCGGGCGAAGTGCCCGAGGGCATGGCGGAACTGGGCTGGGTGCCGGTCGACGACCTGGGCCGACTCGACGGTGACATGGACGCGGACATGCCCGCCAACGCCACCCTCGACATCAACGCCATCGTCACCGACGGCGCGGACGGACCGGAGCTGGGCGCGGCCTTCTCCTTCCCGCGCGGGCTGCTCGAGCACGAGCGGGTGCAGGAGTTCGCCGACCTGTTCGTGGCGGCGCTGACCGCGCTGGCCGCGCACGCCAAGCGTCCGGCGGCGGGCGGCTTCACGCCGTCCGACCTGTCGCTGGTGCGGGTGGAACAGTCCGACATCGAGGTGTGGGAACGGAACTACCCGGCGCTGGCCGACGTGTGGCCGCTCTCGCCGCTGCAGTCGGGTCTGCTGTTCCACGCGCTGCTCACCCAGAACACGGTGGACGTCTACACCATTCAGACCGTGCTCGACCTGAGCGGTGTGGTGGATGTGGATCGGCTGCAGGTGGCCGCACAGGCCATCCTGGACCGGTACCCGAGCCTGCGGACCGCGTTCGTCACCGACTCCGACGGTCAGGCCCACCAGGTGGTGCTCGGCCAGGTCGAGGCGCCGTTCCGCGTCGTCGATCTGACGGATCTGCCGGAGGCCGAACGCAATCCGCGCATGCGGGAGATGATCGAGGCCGATCGCGCCGATCACTTCGATCTGTCCGCGCCGCCGCTCATGCGGTTCAACGTGTTCCGGATCAGCGACGACCTGGTGCACCTGGTCATCACCACCCACCACATCCTGGTGGACGGCTGGTCCATGCCGCTGCTCATGCAGGACCTGCTGGTGCTGTACGCGGTGCGCGGCGACATGTCGGTGCTGCCGCGGGTGCCGTCGTTCCGGAACTACCTGGCCTGGCTGGCCGGACGGAACCGGGACGAGTCGATCGAGGCGTGGAAGCGCGCCCTGGCCGGCGTCAGCGAGCCCACCCAGCTCGCGCCCGCCGCGACCCGCGACGAGAACTACGAGATCGGCCGCTACACCCTGGATATCGACGCCGACCGCACCCGTGCGCTCAGCAAGCGCGCCGGGGAACTCAACGTCACGCTGAACACGCTGATCCAGACCTCCTGGGCGGTGCTGATCGGCCGCCTCACCGGGCGCAGCGACGTGGTGTTCGGTGCGACCGTCTCCGGCCGCCCCGGCGATCTGCCGGGCGTCGAATCCATGGTGGGTCTGTTCATCAACACGGTGCCGGTGCGCATCCGCGTCGATGACCGCCTGACCATCGGCGGGCTGCTCCAGCGGGTCCAGCACGATCAGGCCGACCTGCTCGAGCACCACCACATCGGGCTCACCGAGATTCAGCAATTGGCCGGTGCCGGAGCGGAATTCGACACCATCATGGCGTTCGAGTCCTACCCGGTGGACAAGGACGCGATCGCCGCGGCCAGCTCCATCGACGGCATGTCCGTCAGCGGTGTCGGCATCAACGACAACACCCACTACCCGATGAGCCTGGTCATCATGGCGGGCGAGACCATCGACATCTCCCTGCGCTACCTGGGCAGCCGGTTCACCGCCGACGAGGTCGCCATCCTCGCCGCGCGCTTCAACCGGATCCTGGACGCGCTGGTCGGAGACGCCGAGGGCCTGGTCGGCGACATCGACATCCTCGATGCCACCGAACGCGCCCGCATCCTCGCCGAAAGCGCCGTCACCCCCGCCGATTCCGCGGCGGACGCGGCGCGTGTCGGCACCGCGACCGTGGCCAATGTGCTGGCCGAGGTCGTCGAAGAGGACCCGCAGGCCCCCGCCCTGCTGTCCGACGGCCAGGAGATCGCGTACGCCGTCCTGGACCGCCGCAGCTCCCAGCTGGCGCGCCTGCTCATCGAGCGCGGTGCGGGTCCGGGCGACGTCGTCGCCGTGGCCCTCCCGCACACGGTGGACGCGGTGGTCGCGGTCTGGGCCATCCACAAGGCCGGTGCCGCGGTACTTTTCGCCGACGGCCTCTCCTTCGGTGACATCCTCGCCGCCGGAGCCGGTTTCGGCATCGCCCAGGAGCCGGCCGCCAGCTCGATCCGCTGGCTGGTTCCGTCGGACCCGAAGGTCCAGTCCGACCTGGCCGCCCGCCCCGCGCACCCGGTCTCCTACACCGACCGCGTCCGCCCCCTGTCCGAATCCGACCCCGCCTTCGTCTACCGCGACGCCGACACCTGGGCCACCCTCACCCAGTCCGAGGCCCTCGACCGCGCAGCCACCCTGCGCGCCGACAACGACATCGACTACGAGTCCACGACGTACACCACCGCCTCCACCGACCAACCCGCGATCGACGAATTCCTCGCCTCGGCCGCCGCCGGCGCCCTCTCCGTCATCCCCACCGGCAACACCCCCGCCGACCTGGAAGACGGCGAGGTCACCCACTGGTTCACAACCCCGGGCGACCCGAGAGACGAAGCAGGCCAAGACATCCGCCTCATCGACTGACCCGGCCCTGCCGGTGACGAACACCCCCGTTCGTCACCGGCACCGGCGGCAAACGACCCACCCCGTCTGCATGCCGGAAGCCCCGGGATGTCCGACAGGCATAGAGCGGATGTCTCGTGGCGCCCCGCTTCGAGCATTGATTCGAAGCTCACGCCCGGGGACAGCGCTGACCGAGGCGAAGGAATTGCCCGGGGCCGCGACCCATACGGTCTTCGGTGACTCGAGGCGGAACAGGTCGACAAGCTGTCGGACCTGCTGTCCCGAATCGTCAACGCGCCTTGGAGGACTCGAACCGCGGTTTGGCGCATGGCCCGTGCATCGCGTCCATATCGCCGGCGATGAAGGTGTCGGGGCCCAGAGGTAGCTCTCGGCGATGGACGCGCTTGATCGTGTAGAAGCGAATCGGGATGCCGCGCTGCCGAAGTCCTTCCGCCAGCAGGCTCTCCTCGTGGCGCATCGGGCCATTGCCGGAGTACTGAAGGAACGCGGTGGTGATCATGGTGGTCACCATCTTGCACGGCTGACCTCCGGGCGGTGGTCAGCCGCGCAAGGGAGGTGGGTCAGGCATGGGGGCCTTGGCGTGGACAGCGCGGGAGATAACGAATTGTCGTGATGTGGAGGACCCCTCTTTATCGGAAAGCTCGATGTCATGAGCGACACCGACATCCGCCCCTTCCGCATCGACATCCCGCAGGCCGACCTCGACGACCTGAACCAGCGCCTGACTCGCACCCGGTGGATCGACGAGGTCCCGGGCACGGGGTGGGAACGCGGCGTCCCCACCTCCTACCTGCGTGAACTCGCCACCTACTGGGCCGAGAAGTTCGACTGGCGCGCCATCGAAGCCACGCTGAACGCCCACCCGCAGTTCTCCACCACCATCGACGGGCAGCACCTGCACTTCCTCCATATCCGCTCCGAACAGCGGGACGCGATCCCGCTGCTGCTCATCCACGGCTGGCCCGGCACCCCCGCCGACTTCCTCGGCATGATCGGCCCGCTGACCGATCCGGCCGCCCACGGCGAGGCCGACGCCCCGGCCTTCCACCTGGTCATCCCGACCCTGCCGGGGCACGGATTCTCCGGGCCGCTGACCGAAACCGGTTGGGACGATGGGAAAGTCGCTGCCGCGCTGGCCGAGCTCATGACCCGGCTCGGTTATGAGCGGTTCGGCGTGCACGGTGGCGACCACGGCGCATTCGTGGCGCCGCGTGTGGGCCGCGACTTCAGCGACCGGGTGATCGGGGTGCACGTCAACGCGCTGGTCACCTTCCCCACGGGCGATCCGGCCGACATGGCCGCGCTCACCGGGGCCGAACAGCAGCGGTTGGCGGCGATGAAGCAGTTCCAGGACGACGGCTCCGCCTACATGAACCTGGCCGGGTCGCGGCCGAACACGATCGCGCAACTGCTGGCGGATTCGCCTGCGGGACAGCTGGGTTGGATCGTGGAGAAGTACAAGGAGTGGACCGATGCCGCCCACGAGCTGCCCGAGGACGCGATCGATCGGGACAAGATCCTGACGACCGTCGCGATCTACTGGCTCACCGACACCGCCCGCAGCGTCGCCAACTACTACTACGAACGCTTCCACGACTACACGATGTTCGCCCCGAAGCCGAAGGGCACGGTCCCGACCGGCGTCGCGGTGTTCACCACCGCCGACTTCGCCATCCGCCGCTTCGCGGAGCAGGCACACAACATCGTGCACTGGTCGGAGTTCTACTCCGGCGGCCACTTCCCCGCCCTGGAAGTCCCCGACCTGCTCACCGGCGACATCCGCGAATTCTTCACCACCCTCACCCGCTGATCGGAGCGCGCCGCAACTCGCCGGTGACGAACGAACAAATGTTCGTCATCGGCGAGTCGCTATCGGGATGGAGCTACCGTTCAGCCTTGTTGGCGGTGGTGTGCAACCAGATTGGGAAAAGGGGGGTGTTTGCCTTGGCGATGCCGGCACTCGAGCCAGACAATTCGTCTATGCATGTGCCTGCTTCCGATCGTTGGACCGCGGCCGATCTCGATCACCTTCCCGAGAACGGACTCCGGTACGAGGTCGTATGTGGGCAGCTTGTCGTGAATGCCGCGCCGAAACCCATCCATCAGCTGATGGTGTCCCAGCTGGGGCGGATACTCGACTCGGCGCTACCGGACGGGCTCTTCATGATCCCCGGGGTCGGGGTGCTCATCGGCGACGACGAGCCGATCCCGGATCTGCTGGTGTGTGCGGGCCCGGTCCCCTGGGACGAGCGGGGGATACCTGCGGCGCAGGTCGCACTGGCGGTGGAGGTCGTCTCGCGCTCGACCGCCGCCATGGATCGCCGGATGAAGCCTGACCTCTACGCAGACGGCGGGATCCCGAACTTCTGGCGGATCGAGTCCAATCGCTTCAAGGGGCAGTTGTCCAGCGAAGAGCTCCCGGTCCTGTTCGCGTACGCGCTCACCGACAGCGGCGAATACGAATTGGTCGCTCGTTGCCCGGCCGGCCGTGTTGCCGCCCTGAATCTCCCCTTCGACATCGCCTTCGACCCCGCGTCCCTCCGGCCGTAGCGCACCGTAGTGCGCGACTGCCGGATTCGAGCGCCCGGTTGCGGTGGAGTGCGGGTTGAGCGATATGTCTGGCAGTGGAGCAGCATGCTTATCGTGAAAGGGCGATAGGTGGGGCTCCGAGGAGGGCATATGACTGTCGATGGGCGACCGGCGCTCGAGCTGGATGGGCTCTACAAGAAGTTCGGAGGGCCCTGGGTGGTCGAGGGGGTGAGCCTGGCGGTGCCGCCCGGGTCGTTCTTCGGGCTGGTGGGTCCGAACGGGGCGGGGAAGACGACGACGTTGTCGATGGCGGTGGGGTTGTTGCGGCCGGATCATGGGGCGGCCCGGATTTTCGGACATGAGGTGTGGTCGGATCCGGTGCGGGCGAAGACCGTGGTGGGGGTGTTGCCGGATGGGTTGGCGTTGCCGGAGCGGCTCACCGGGCGGGAGCTGTTGAACTTCACCGGGTTGCTGCGCGGGATGAACAGGGCGACCGTGGTCGGGCGGGCGGACGAGCTGCTGCACGTGCTCGAGCTGGACGGCGCGGAAAACACTGTGGTGGTTGATTATTCGGCGGGCATGCGGAAGAAGATCGGCCTCGCCACCGCTCTGCTGCACGCACCGAAACTGCTGGTGCTGGACGAGCCGTTCGAGGCGGTGGATCCGGTGTCGGCGGGAACAATTCGAACGATCCTGCAGCGGTTCGTGGCCGCGGGTGGATCGGTGGTGCTGTCGAGTCATGTGATGGCACTGGTGGAATCCATCTGCGACCGGGTCGCCGTGATCAACCGGGGACGGGTGGTGGCGGGTGGGACGCTCACCGAGGTACGCGGCGAGGGCACGCTGGAGGAGGCCTTCGTGCGGCTGGTGGGCGGGCGCGTGGGCGGCGAAGAGGGGCTGTCGTGGTTGGCGTCCTGATCCGCATGCGATTGCGCATCACCGCGCGGCACATGCGGGAAGGCCGTGCGGCGCTGAACTTCTGGACCGGCAGCGTCTTCGGCCTGATCGCCGCGGTGGCCACCGCGCTCATCATCGCCGGCGCGCACGAGACCGTGCACGGGGGAGTGACGGTGGCGGCGGCGATCTTCGCGGCCTGGACCCTCGGCTGGATCTGCGGCCCGGTGCTCACCGGCAGCAGCGACGAGACCCTGCAACCCGAGCAATTCCGCCTGCTGCCCTTGACGACTCGGCAACTGGCCTACGGGCTCGGCGCGGCGGCCTTCGTCGGGCCCGCCCCTATCGTCAACCTGATCGCCTTCGGCGGCCTGGTCCTGCTCGCCGCGCCGATCGGCCTGGGCGCCACCGCGATCGCGGCGCTCGGCGCGGTCCTGCAACTGGTGTTCGTGGTCCTGCTGTCGCGGGTCGTGGTGGCCTGGCTCGGCGCGGCCATGCGGTCCCGGCGCGGCAAGGACCTGGGCGTGCTCTTCGCCGCCCTCATCGGCCTGGCGTATTACCCACTGAACCTGCTGGTTTCGGCCCTCGGCCCGAAACTGCAGGGCGACCACAGCGGCCTGTCGGTGACGCTGCGCGCGGTCCCGTCGGGCTGGGCGCCCTACGCCGTCGAGGCCGCGGCCCGCGGCAATTACCTGCTCGCCCTGCTGCCGCTGCTCGGCCTGGCGCTGCTGTCGCTGATCCTGTGGCAGTCCTGGGCGGTCCTGCTGGAGCGCCGCCTCACCACCCCGGCCGCACCCGCCGGCCAGGTGGTCGACACCGGCGGCGGTCTGCTCGACCGTTTCATCCCCGCCACCGCGATCGGCGCCGTGGTCGCCAAGGAGCTGCGCACCTGGTGGCGCGACGGCCGTCGCCGCGCCGCCCTGCTGCCGCTGCTGATCATCGGTTTCGTGCTGCCGATCTTCCTGTCGCTCCGCACCGGCGGTAGCGGAACCATCCCGTTCTCGGGCGCTTTCGTGGTGTGGCTGGCCACCATGTCCAGCACCAACCTGTACGGATTCGACGGCACCGCGATCTGGCAAACGCTGGTGACGCCCGGCGCGCTACGCGCGGACGTGCGCGGCCGCGCCTACGCCTGGCTGCTCCTGGTCACTCCGCCGTCGGTGCTCGCCACCCTCATCCTGCCCGGCGCGCTCGGCCGGCCGTACCTGTACGTCTGGGCGCTGTCGACGCTGCCGGTGCTGGTCGGCGTCGGTGTGGGAGCGGTGGTGTTCCTGTCCACGCATGCCGCCTTCGCCCTGCCACCGCAGCGCGGCAACCCGTTCGCGGGCTCGGGCAATCCCGGCTGCCTGAAGATCCTCATGCAGTTCGCGGTGGGCCTGGTGCAGTTGCTGACGGCGGCCCCGGTGCTCGCGATACTGGGAATCGGTGTGGCACTCCACAACTCGCTACTCCAGTGGGTGGCGCTGCCGATCGGCGTACTGCTCGGCGGGGTGGGCGCCGCACTCGGAATCCGCTGGGCGACCACCCGGTTGGAGGCCCGTGGACCGGAGCTGCTCGCCGAGGTCACACCGCGCTGAACCGCGCTTTGCCCATGGATCGAGGCAGGATCAGGCCGCCGCACCGCGCCTGCCCTGACCCGCCGACCGGCCGCTCACCGGAAGGCCGGCGGCAGCGCGGTGAGATCCACCGCCTCCGCCATGGCCCGGGCGCCGTCGTCATTGAGATGCATCCCGTCACCGCTGTCGAACTCGGGCCGGATGAAGTCCGGATCCGCCGGATTCTCCACGGCCGCGGCCACATCGAAGACGGCGTCGAACACCGTGGTGGTGCGCAGCCACTCGTTCACCGCGCGCCGCACCGGAATGCCCTCGGCCACTGCCAGACCCGGGTAGATGGCCCCGCCGAACGGTCCGATGGTGTTGGCGTAGATCGGCAGTCCGGCCGCGTGCGCCCGCTCGGCCAGTGCGGCGAAGCCGGCGATGAGCGCCCCGGCGGTCGCGGTGCCGGCCAGGATCAGGTCATTGATGCCGAAGTTGGCCCACACGGCCGCGACCCCCGGCACCGACGGCACGTCGCGCTCGAACCGGGCCAGCCCGTGCTCGCCGATCTCGTCGGTGAGCAGCCGGTTGCCGCCGATGCCCTGATTGACCGCCCACCCGGTGGCCAGCCGCTGGTTCAGCACATCCACCGACCGGCGGTTCGCGCCGTGGGTCGAGCCGAAGCCTTCGAACCACGAGTCGCCGAAGGCCACCAGCACCGGAACCTCGGAGTCGACAGCGATGTCGATTCCGGTGAGGAGGAACCGCGACGCGGTCTCCTCGGCATCGGACGGAGCGGCGTCACCCGTCCGATCGCCGGCGCTGACCCAGCTGCTGTCGACCGGGAGCTGCGCGAACGCGGGCAGCGCCGGTTCGGGCAGGTACACGCTCAGCGCCAGTTCGGTCCCCGCCTCGACGGCCAGGTCCACCGGGTCGCTGAGGATATCGGCCCCGGCCGGGATCCGGGTGGACTCGGACCCCGCGAACCGCACCGCGGTATCGGTCTCGGGCACGATCTCACCGCCCGTCTTGCGCACGGCGATCCGCGCCCTGCCGATCACGAGTTCGTCGGTGCCGTAGCGATTGGTCAGTCGCACACGCAGCTGTGACCCGCCGCCGGCCACCCGCACCACCTGTCGCACGGTCTCGCCGGCGAAGGCCCGCGGCTCGGCGAGCTTGATCTCCTCGGCCGGATTCACCAGCGGCGCACGGAATCCCGCCACCCAGCGCTCGGTCTTCATCGGAACCTCCATGTAGTTGCAGTGCGGAATATTGCGTTAGCAACAAGATATCCGAAATGCTCCGCGTGTCAACTATCCGCACTGAAAACGTCTGGTCTAGGCTGCTCACCGTGGATCCCAATCTCTTCGACGACCCCCGGCTGACCGCGGTCGGCCTGCTCTACGAGGCTCACGACGGGCTCATCGCCCGGCTCGAGGAGACCTGGAAGCGCAATGGCCTGTCGGGACTCGACCTGAATGCCCTGATGCGCCTGAGCCGCTCACCCGGCCGCAAGCTGCGCATGACGGATCTCGCCATCCAGACCAGCCTGTCCACCTCCGGCGTCACCCGGCTGGTGGATCGCCTGGAGCGCAATGGGTTCGTCCGCCGCGAGGCCGATCCCGCCGACCGGCGCAGCTCCTACGCGGTGCTCACCGCCGCCGGGGCGACCCGCGTGGCGCGCGTACTGCCCGCGTATCTCGACGGCGTGGAGCGCTGGTTCACCGGCCTGCTCAGCCCCGAGCAACTCGACCAGCTCACCGCGAGTCTGCGCATCATTCGCGATGCCACCAATCCCGACGCGACGCACGTCTCGGAATGAGCGGTGGAAATCGGGCCATAGCCGCCGTTCCGGCGGCCCAACCGGTAGCTTTCGTACCGCAGGGTGTCTTTCTCGGCGGGTAGGAAAGTGAGAGCAGGTATGACGACGGAACGTGCGCTGGTGATCGGCGGCGGCGGGGTGGCCGGGATCTCCTGGGCGACGGGCATTCTCGCCGGGCTGGCGGATGCGGGCGCCGACGTGACCGGGGCGGATCTGCTGCTCGGCACCTCCGCCGGGTCCAATGTGGCCGCCCAGGTGGGCAGCGGGATCGAACTCGCGGAACTGGTTCGGCGGCAGGTGGATCCGGCGGTGCAGAGCCGCGAGATCGTGCCCTCGATGGAGAGGTTCGCCGGGCTCTGGGAGACGCTGGCCGCCATCATCGAGGAACTGCAGGTGGATTCGGTCGAGCGCCGGCAGCGCATCGGCGCGCTCGCGCTGCGGGCGGAGTCGGTCCCGGAGCCGGAGCGGCGGGCCGTCATCGAGACCCGGCTGCCCGTGCACGAATGGTCCGATCGGGATGTCCGGATCATCGCGGTGAACGCCGACACGGGCGAGCTGCGGGTCTTCGACAAGGACTCCGGCGTCGCGCTGGTCGACGCGGTGACCGCCAGCTCCGCGGTGCCGATGGTGTGGCCCTGCGCCACGGTCGACGGCGCGCGCTACACCGATGGCGGCGTCCGGACGTCGGTGAACGCCGATCTCGCCACCGGCTACGCCCGGGTGCTGGTGATCGCGCCCATGCCGGACGCGGAACTAGAGGCGCAGGTGGCGGGCCTGGTCGCGGCCGGCGCCCGGGTCGAGGTGATCGCCCCGGACGAGGCCGCCACCGCGGCCTTCGGCTTCAACCCGCTCGACACCGCCACCCGCGTCCCGTCACTGGAAGCCGGTCGCGCGCAGGGCAAGGCGGACGCGGACCGCGTGCTGGCGCTCTGGCAGAACTGACGGACCGTCAGCTCACGGCCCCGGCCGCCAGCGCCGCGCGCCAGCCGCCGTATTCGCTGATGTCCTTGGCGGATTCGGCGGCCGCGCCGGTGCAGCCGAACCCGGTGTGCCAGGTGCCGTCGGCGAGCTCGACCGCGCCCAGCTGCATGGGGGCGGGCAGGGCCGCGAGGAAGCGGCCGAGGGCGGCGGGCGAGAGCAGCCAGCGTTCCCCGGCCACCGCGACACCGGATTCCATTGCGGGGACCCGGGTTACGGCCGGTTTGGGCGGCACCGTGTCCAACGCGCCCAGACGGTAGTGCGGAGTGGTCTCGACCGGGCCGCACCAGCGCGCGCCCAGCTCGGTCAGCTGAGCTTCGAGGGGTTGGCCGCGCAGGTGCGCGCCGAAGACGACCAGACCGTGCGCGGCCGCGACCATCGCGGGCCAGCACGGCTCGCCGGGGTCGAGTGGGGCGCCGGTGATCAGGGCGGCGATATCGAGCGCCACGGCGTCCTCGAAGGCGCGGGCCAGCACGGTCACGCCGAAATGTGGCTCATCCGTGGGGATCGCGACCGCGCAGAGGTCGAAGAGATTGCAGAAGTTGGTGTAGGTGCCGAGCCGGGCATTCACGGCAATGGGATCGGCGGCGACCTCGGCAATGGTCGGGTGGGCCGGTGCGGTCGGGGTCAGCAGCGCGTCCGCCCCCGCGAGGCTCGCCATGGCGGTAGCGCGCAGGCGTTCCAGCGCGGCCAGATCGGTGACCAGCCGATGCGCGGGTAGCTCCCGGGCGGCACGGATGATGGATCCGACCGTGGGATCGGCCGATTCGGGGTGTGCGTCGATGAATTCGCCCACCGCCGCATAGCGTTCGGCGACCAGCGCGCCGTCGTACAGCAGTCTGGCGGCGGCCAGGAAGGGCTCCGGATCGACTTCCACAATGGTCGCGCCCCGATCGCGCAGTGCCGCGACCGTCCGCTCGAAGGCGCTGCGCCACCGCGGATCCAGATCCGGTAGCGCGCTGAACACCGCGATCACCGGCTGCGGCGGCGCGGCCAGCCGGGTGTCGGCGGGCCACGGCCGGCCCGGCGCACCCGCGGCCATGACGCTCATGGCCCGATCGGCCAGGCGCAGATCGGCGGCGAAGATCGTCACACAGTCATAGGAGCGGCAGGCGGGGACGACGCCCTCGGTGGAGATCACGCCGACGGTCGGCTTGATACCGGCCAGGCCGTGGAACGCGGCCGGTACGCGCCCGGACCCGGCCGTGTCGGTGCCGATGGCGATATCCGCCTCCCCGGTCGCGACCGCGACCGCCGACCCGGAACTCGAACCGCCCGAGACATATCCGGGTCGCAGCGCGTTCTCGACGACGCCGTAGGGCGAGCGGGTGCCGACCAATCCGGTGGCGAACTGGTCGAGATTGGTCTTCCCGACCACGACCGCACCGGCCGCGCGCAGCGCGGCGACCGTGAGCGCGTCCCGATCCGGCGTATACGCGAAGTCGGGACAGGCGGCGGTCGTCGGCAGGCCCGCGACATCCACATTGTCCTTGACGGCGAGGCGCAGTCCTGCCAGAGCGCCTGCGGCGGTGGCGATTTCGGTGTCCACCTCGGTGTCCGGGCGGTGGTGGATCCACACGGTCATGGGGTCTCCTAGATCTGGGATGGGGCGAACGGGCCGAGGCGCTCAGGGTGTTTCGGCGAGTTCGCCCGCCTCGCGCCAGGAATTGCGTTCGGCGGCGAAGGCGTCGGCCTGCCGGGCGCGGAACTCGTCGATGGATATGGCATTGTCCGACAGGAACTTCCGGTAGTCGACGAGACGGAACTCGCCGTCCTCGGACAGCAGCTCGCCGCGGCCCGCGGCGGTGTCGGCGCGCAGGTCGAGCAGTTCCTCGGCGCTCACCGGATACCAGCTGATGCGGTCGAAATACCGCAGCAGCCACGGGTCTTCGCCGACGCCGCTGGAGCGGTGGTTCCACACCTGGGTGGTCCGCCCGACGAACTGGTAGCCGCCGGGACCCTCCATGCCGTAGACGCAGAGGTAGGCGCCGCCGATGCCGACCGCGTTCTCCGGCGTCCAGGTGCGGGCCGGGTTGTATTTGGTGGTGACCAGCCGATGCCGTGGATCGGTCGGGGTGGCCACGGGCGCGCCCAGGTACACGTCGCCCAGACCGAGGACCAGGTATTCGGCCGCGAACACGGTGTCGAAAACCTCGTCCACGGAGGCCAATCCGTTCATCCGGCGGATGAACTCGATATTCCACGGGCACCACGGGGCATCCGCGCGGACGCCGTGCATATAACGGGTGATGGCCTCGCGGGTGGACGGATCGTCCCAGGACAGCGGCAGCCGCACGGTGCGGCTGGGGACCACCAGCTCATCGGCGGGCGGCAGCTCGGCCTCCACCTCGGCGAGCAGACCCATCAGGGTGCGGGTGGGCAGCCGGCCGGGATCGTGGCGCACCTGCAGCGATCGCACGCCCGGGGTGAGTTCGGTGATCCCCGGCTCGGACCGTTCCAGCAGCGCCTGGTGCAGTGCGTGCACGCGGGCGCGCAGCTCCAGATCCAGTGTCATGTCCCCGTATTCGACGAGCAGGCCGTCATTGCCCGCGCGCCGATAGGTGACCGCGGTGTCCGCGCCGTCGCGGCGGGCCAGAACGCCGTCGTCACCGTCGCCGCCCGTGGACAGCACGACCGGCCAGGCGGCCCGGCGCTCGGCCCCGAGCTCGCGCAGCGAGGCCGCGTGGTCGGCGCGGACCGGGACGAAGCGCACGCGGTCGCCCGGCGTGAGCTGGCCCAGCTTCCAGCGCTCGGCCGCCACCACGGTGACCGGGCAGACGAATCCGCCCAGGCTCGGCCCGTCCGGGCCCAGCAGGATCGGGGTGTCGCCCGTGAAGTCCAGCGCGCCGACGGAATACGCGTTGTCGTGGATATTCGACGGGTGCAGTCCCGCCTCGCCGCCGTCCCGCCGCGCCCACTGGGGTTTCGGGCCGATGAGCCGCACGCCGGTCCGATCGGAGTTGAAGTGCACCTCGTAGTCGGTGCCGATGATGGTGTCGAAATCGCTGCGGGTGAAGAACTCCGGCGCGCCGTGCGGTCCCTCGGTGACCGCCAGCTCCCAGCGTCGGGTCAGCACGGGCTGATCGTCGCCGGTCACCCCGGCCGTCACCCGCCCGGGCACGCCGAGCGCGAACTCATCTCCCGCCGCCAGCGCCCGGCCGGTGCCGCCGCCGAACTTGCCGAGGGTGAAAGTCGCACGGCTGCCCAGGTATTCGGGCACCTCGATACCGCCGGCCACCAGCAGGTAGCACCGCATTCCCGGCCCATGCACCATGCCGATGTCCAGCACGCCGCCCGCCGGCACCAGCACACTGCGCCACTGCCGCACCGCGCGGCCGTTCACGGTCACGGGCGCCGGTGCACCGGTGACGCACACCCAGCTGGCGGCGTCGAAGCGCAGGGCCGGTCCGCCCAGGGTGCATTCCAGCCCGGCCGCGCCCTCCGGATTGCCGAGCGCCCGATTGCCCAGCCGGAACGAGAGGTCGTCCATCGGGCCGGACGGCGGCACCCCGACATGCCAGTAGCCGACGCGGCCGGGCCAATCCTGCACGGTCGTCTGCATTCCCGGCCGGATCACCTGGAATGTCGCGGCGGGGGACGGGTGCTCGGGTGCGGTGAGGTCCGGCAGCACGGCGGTCATCGGGTCACCACCATGCGCACCGGCGTGGGGTCGAAGCCATTGCAGGGGTTGTTGATCTGCGGGCAGTTGGAGACCAGCACCAGGGTGTCGATCTCGGCGAGCAGCGTGATCTTCTTGCCCGGCGCCGAGAGCCCGTCCACGATGCCGAGCGTGCCGTCCGACTCGACGGGAACGTTCATGAACCAGTTGATGTTCGAGACCAGATCGCGTTTGCCCAGCCCCCACTTCAGGCCCTCGGCCAGAAAGTTCTCCACACAGGCGTGCTGGTGGCGGGTGTGGTGGCCGTAGCGCAGGGTATTGGACTCCTGCGAGCAGGCCCCGGCCACGGTGTCGTGATTGCCGACATCGTCGGCGACCACGGTCATGAGCGGGGTGCCCGCCTCGGTCAGCAGGACACTGCCGGTGGTCAGGAAGATATTGCGCTGGGCCGTGATCGTCGCCTGTGCGCTGTACCGGTCGGTGTGATCGGCGGCGTTGTAGAGCAGGCAGTCCACCGCCTGATTGCCGTGCAGATCGATGATGTCCAGCTGGTCTCCCGCGCGCACCACGGCCGACCAGGGGGCGCGGGCGGGGACGGTCTCGTCGAGTACGACGGTGCGGGCGGTGGTGATCATGCGCGGGCCTCCAGAGTGCGTGCGTGCCAGTCCTCTTCGGTGTTCTCCACCGCGCGCCGGTATTCCGGGTCGGTACCGTGCGCGAGCGCGAGTTCTTCCGGCGCGGACCAGGCCACGAGGTCGAGCTCGGTCGGGGGAGCGGGGTCGAGCGGGTGTTCGGCATTGGCGACCAGCAGGGTCACCGGCAGGTGCACGAGCAGGTCGACCGCCGCGCCCGCCGCCGCGCCGCCGGTGATCGTCAGCGCGCCATCGGATTCCACGCGCACACCCCGGAAGAACGACACCGTCGGGCCGATATCCCGCGGCTCGAGCCCCTGCTTGACCCCGGCCAGCCGCAGGCCCTGCCGCGCTGCGGGCGAGGGACCGCACAGGGTGTCGTGACGTCCCGAGGAGTCCGCGATCACCGTGGCCAGCACCCGCCCCTGATCGGAGAGCAGCGGATGACCGACGCCCAGATAGGCCTGCCACGGCACCTTCACCGTGTCGGCGACATTCAGCCGCTCCCAGGGCGATTCGGCCCGCAGCAGCAGCAGATGCGCACACGCAGCGCCGAACGGATCCGACAGCCGCACCCGGGTGCCGCGGGCGAGCACCGCATTCGCGTATCCACCCGCCGGAATCCGCTGGGCGAACGTCACTTTCGCGATGTCGACATCCTCGGGGAGCTCGGGTCCGACGCGTTCGGCGGCGGCCGCCTGGGAGCGGGCGTGATCCCGCGCGCCGGTGGTATCGGCTGTGCTCATTGCTACTCCGTTTCTCGGGGATCGCCGGAGACCAGGCCCGCGGTACAGGCGTTGGCCGGGCTCCGGCGATATCATCGGAATGCCCTGTGGATCAGGCGATTTGGGGAATCGGATCGGCGGCGAGGCCGCGCGCGGGGGTCACCATCCGGTGCACCACCGCGCCGACCGCCACCGTGAGCAGCGCGAACAGCGGTGCGGCCCAGAGCATCCACCAGTCGCCGCCGTTCGGGGTGTAGACCGCGGCGCGCGGCCAGGCCAGGTTCACCGCCATGGTGATGCCCCAGATCACGGCGAGCGCATTGATCGCAATGCCGTAGCGGCCCAGCGCGAACAGCTTCGTGCCGGCGGCGTCACCGGCGATATCGGCGGGCCAGCCCTTGATCCGGCGCACCAGCAGCGGCACCGTGACCAGCAGGTACGCGAGGTAGAGCATGACGATGCAGACACTGGCCAGCGTCGCGAAGATGGCGGCATTGCCCAGGTTCACCATCAGCAGGCCGATACCCAGCACGCCGATCACCACGGCGGGCCACACCGGAGTGCCGAAGCGCGGATGCACCGTCGACAGCGGCTTGGCGAACGGCAGCCGCCCGTCGCGGGCCATCGAGAACAGCAGGCGCGAGCCGGCCGTCTGAATCGCCAGGGTGCACACCGTGATCGCGCACGCCACGCAGGCCAGCACCACCTTGCCGGGAACGCTGGTCAGCTTGGCCTCGATCACGTACGCCAGCCCACCACTGGCCAGCGACCCGTCGGTCAGGCTCGGTGCCGCCATGAGCGCGCCCAGCAGGATGAGCCCGCCGCCCAGCGCGGACACGGCCAGCGCCGACAGAATGGTGCGCGGCGCGACGTGCCGCGGATTCCTGGTCTCCTCGGAAAGCTCACCGGCGGAATCGAATCCGACCATGACGTAGGCGGCCATCAATCCGGAGGCCAGGAAGGCGGCCCAGTACGGACCGGCCGCGGCCTGATCGGTGTGCGTGACCACGCCCGGACCGCGGTCGGTGTGGGTGAAGAACACCGCGATCACCGCGATCACACCGATGATCTCGATGGTCACCCCGAGCGAGTTGATGCGCGCCATCCAGTCGATGCCCACCACATTGATGAGGGTGGTGATCACCAGCAGCACGCTGCCCAGCAGCACCGCGTTCGACGCCCCGTCGCGGGAGGTGAGATCGCTGTTCGTGCCGATGAGCTGGAATCCGGACCAGATGGTCGGCAGCACCACCTGCAGCGCGATCGCGGCCGCCGCGGCGGTGACGATCTGGGCGATGATCATCATCCAGCCCGCGAACCAGCCGACGACCTCCCCGGCCAGCCGGCGCGACCACTGATAGATGCAGCCCGAGATCGGGTAGCGGGCGGCCAGTTCCGCGAAGTTCAGCGCCACCAGGAACTGGCCCGCGAACACGATCGGCCAGGTCCAGAAGAAGGCCCCGCCACCGAAGGAGTAGCCGAAGCCGAAGAACTGGAAGATCGTGGTCAGGATGGAGACGAAGGAGAATCCGGCCGCGAAGGAGGCGTAGCGGCCGAGCTTGCGGTGGAGCACCGGCTGATAGCCGAAGCGCGCGAGATCGGCGCTGTCCGAGCTGGTTTCGGGGCTGTTCGTGCTGGTCCCGGCGGTGGCCGGCGGGGGCTGGGGGATGATGGCGTCGGCGGAGGCAACCATGGCGGTGAGTCTTTCGCGAGGCGAATATCTATCGCTTGAAAGTTTTCCGTTCGCGATCGCGGCTCAGGTGACGCCGCTGTATCGGTCGGATGGCCCGCCGTAACTTCTGCATTGCCGGTATTTCTGTCAAATGACAGGAACCTCACCGGGTGGGTCGGCAGCGTGGGTAGGCCGGTCGGCCGTCCGCGTAGACAGGCCGATGGTGCGGGTAGGACAGAATGGCAGGGTGACCCAACTCGGACCCGGTCGTCCTCGCCTCGAACCGCGCCGGCGCGCAGGCCAGACGCCGCGCGCCGAAATCCTCGACGCCGCCGCCGAGTTGTTCACCAGTCACGGCTACGGCAATACCTCCACTCGCGCGGTCGCCGACGCCGTCGGCATCCGGCAGGCCTCGCTGTACCACCACTTCGCCGCCAAGGACGACATTCTCGACGCCCTGCTCGCCGAAACGGTCACCACGCCACTGGAATTGGCGGGCGTCCTGGCCGGGCGGCCCGAGCCCGCGGCCGTGCGGTTGTACGCGCTGGCCTGGTACGACGTCAGCCAGCTGTGCGCGAGCCGCTGGAATCTCGGTGCGCTGTACCTGCTGCCTGAACTGCGCAGCGAACGCTTCGCCCGCTTCCGGGAACGCCGCGACGAGCTGCGCGGCCATTACGAGACGCTGTCCGCCGCCGTCATCACCGAGGCCGGGTCCGTCATCGCCGCGGCCGGCGCGGGCGCGGTGACCGGGGCCGAACTGCTGCCGTTCCGGCTGGTGGAGTCGGTCATCAATATGCGCTCCGACGAGGGCACGGCGCCGGAGTACGCCGAGCAGCTCATTCCCGACGCCATCCTGCGGCTGCTCTGCTGGCCCGGTTCGCTGGCCGAAACCCGGGTCGCCGCACTGGAATTGGCGCGGCGACTCGCTCCGGAGTGATCCGCGTCAGGACTTGCCCTTCGAGGTGCCCCACTTGAGGCCCCAGCCATAGGCCTGATCCACCGCCAGCTTGCCCCAGAACCGGCGCCCCTCCGGCGGGCGCACGAACCGGCCCTCGCGCCGCACCACCAGCTCGCCGTGCACGTTCTCGATCAGCGCCAGCACCATCTCGCGCGAATCATCCTGGCAGCCGCCGACTTCCATCTCGATCGGCGGCGTATTGCGGGGGAACAGGGTCGCGATGGCGTGCACGCCACGGAAGTCCTGCGCGCCCTCGTAGAGCGAGGCGAATACCAGGATGCGGCGGAAATCCGCGATGTGATCGAGATTGATGGACAGGTTCTCGCCGGTCGCGCTGCCGCCGGTGCGATCGTCGCGATCCAGCGCGATGAACGGCGGCTTGTAGAGATCGCCGAAGGTGTCCAGCGCGCTGACACAGCCCCTCGACCCGTCGGCCAGCTCCCAGAACGCGCACAGATCCAGGTCGAGCCCGCCGTTCGCCCGCTTGCGCCCGAACAAACCGCCCGAACTGGGCACCGACCAGTTCAGGTTGACCCGCATGATCCCGGCGGTCGCGCCCTGCTTGGTCAGCGAGACCGCCGGAGCCTCCTTGGTCAGCGAGATCTTGCCGGTATCCGGCCGGGGTGCAGGCGTCGGCGGCGGCCCGAAATTGTGCTGCTGCGCCGGCATCGGCTGCGGGGGAGCGATCGGCGGTCGGGTGGCCGCGGGCTGGGGCGAGGTGACCGGCTGCGGGGGCGTGAGGGGCTGCGAGGGAGCGACGGGCTGCGGCGTATTCGGCTGCGGGGCAGGCGCTTCATCGACGGAGATGCCGAAATCTGTTGCCAGTCCCGCCAGTCCGGAGTCGTAGCCCTGGCCGACCGCGCGAAACTTCCAGCCGCCGTCGCGGCGATACAGCTCGCCCAGCACGAAGGCGGTCTCCGAGGTGGCGTCGGTGCTGTCGAAGCGGGCCAGCTCCACGCCGCCCATATCCACCAAACGCACGTGCAGGCCCTGGAATTGGGCGAAGGTGCCGCCGTCGGCGGAGGCCGCGAGCACGATGGCGTCGATCTGCGGTTCCACCCGGCCCAGGTGCACCGAGAGGGCGTCCACGATCACCGGTCCCGTCTGCTTGCCGTGGTGGCGGACCGCGCCCGAGGCATGCAGCGGCTGGTTGTAGAAGACGAAATCGGCGTCCGAGCGGACCCGGCCGCTCGACAGCAGCAGTGCGGAGGCATCGGCGTCGGGAACCCCGGGTCCCGACTGCCACCCCAGTTCGATCCGAATCTCGGACACCACCACCGGAACGTTGGAACCCTTCAGCATCGACACACGATCCAAACTATCCGATTCGAACATCCGCCGTTCAGAGGTCACCTGTCGGCAAATATTCGGCTGCCCAGTCGCCTCGACATACACTGTTGAACGGAACAATTGGCGCATAGCTGGCTAACGGATAATCGGACTCTTCGGACGGCTGTTCAGCGGCGGGAGCGACGAATGACGGAAACGCAGCTCGACCTGGGTCGCAACAAATGGATCACCCTCGGTGTCCTGGCGCTGGGACTGTCCATGGTGGTGCTGGACGGCACCATCGTTGCGGTCTCCCTGCCCGTCATCATCGACCAATTGCGCCTGAATTTCACTCAGGCGCAATGGATCAACAGCATCTACGCGGTCGTGCTGGCCGCGCTGCTGATCACCAGCGGCCGCCTCGGCGACCGGCTCGGGCGGCGCAAGATGTTCGCCCTGGGCGTGGTGATCTTCGTACTCGGCAGTGTGCTCTCCGCACAGGCCCACAGCGCCTGGCCCCTGCTCCTCGGACGCACCGTGCAGGGCATCGGTGCGGCCGGTGTCATGCCCGGCACGCTGGCCACCATGAACGCCCTCTTCCGGGGCCGTGACCGGGTGATCGCCTTCGCGGTCTGGGGCTCGGTGATCTCCGGCGTGGCCGCCATCGGCCCGCTGCTGGGCGGCTGGCTCACTACCTACTTCACCTGGCCGTGGATCTTCCTGGTGAACGTGCCGCTGGGCGTGGTGGTGCTGATCGGGCTGGTGCTGTACGTCCCGGAGACCCGCATGGGCAAGGCCGCGCCCGGCCTGGACGTGGACGGATTCCTGCTCAGCGCAGCGGGTTTCGCGCTGCTGGTGTTCGCGCTCATCGAGGGCCAGACCTACGGCTGGGGGAAGCCGCTACGAGAATTCCCGCTCGCCGGGTGGAACTGGCCGGCGAGCGCGCCGATCTCGCTGATTCCGATCCTGCTGGTGCTCGGGGTGGCGGCGCTGTACCTGTTCATCCGCTGGGAGCAGCACCGCCGTCTGATCGGCCGCTCGGCGCTGCTGGATCCCGCGCTGTTCCGGATCCCCAGCTTCCGCTGGGGCAACATCACCGCGTTCCTGGTGGCGCTGGGCGAATTCGGCCTGCTGTTCGTGCTGCCGCTGTTCATGGTGAACGTGCTCGGGCTGTCCACCCTCGGCGCGGGCTACGTGCTGGCCGCCATGGCGGTCGGCGCATTCCTGGCCGCGGGGCTCACCGAGCGGCTGGTGCGCCTGTTCGGGCCGGTGCGGGTGGTGCAGCTGGGCCTCGTCTTCGAGGCCGTCGCCGTGGTGCTGGCGGCGCTGTTCGTCACCCCGCACATTTCCGGCTGGTGGCTGGCGGTGCTGCTGATCGGGTACGGCATCGGGCTGGGGATGGCCTCGGCGCAGCTGACCGGGACCGTCCTCGCCGATGTGCCGCCGGAGCAGTCGGGCCAGGGATCGGCCGCCCAGTCCACGGTGCGGCAGATCGGTTCGGCCTTCGGTACCGCGGTCATCGGTGCGCTGCTGTCGGCGGCGCTGGCCCACGATCTGCCCAGAAGGCTCGCACACGTGCCCGATCTGCAGAAACCGGCCGCCGACACCCTCGCCACCGCGACCCGGGAGTCGGCCGGTGGGGCCATCAGCGGGTTGCGGGACCACCACGGCGCCGCGGCCATCGTGGACGCGCTGAGCCGGGCCTTCACCGACTCCACCCGGACCGCGCTGCTGGCCGCGGCACTGTTCCTGCTCGTCGGCCTGGCCTCGGCCGCACTCATCCCGAACCGGCCCGACACGGAGGCGGACGAGGACGAGGAGGCTCAGAGCAGCTGACCGTCGAGGCACATCCCGGATGAGCGGGTGGACGTCTCAGGTTGCACCACACCGGGGTCGAAGGTCCACTGCGAGACCGGGCCTGCCGACTTCCACAGCAGGCCGCCGCTGGTCGGGACGGCCTCGAAGACGTCCCCGACACCGGGGATGAGCTGATCGCCGACGCAGTAGTCGTCGTAATCGGTGCCGGGCTGGCGCGCCCCCGCGCTGAAGCGGCCCGCCGGGTTGGCATCGGCCCCGGGATTCGGCACGGTGCTCCCGCCCGCCCCGCCACCCCGGTACCAGTGCGGACCGGCCGCGTCGCTGCCGCAGGTGAAGGCCGAGCCCCCCGCCACCACCTGTGACCCCTGCGGGTGCGTGCCGCCCGCCCACAGGCAGTCGGCGCCGGAGTCGAAACGGGTGTCCGCCACGGTGCCGAAGCCGAGGCCACCCGCGGCCATCACGGCCGTCGCGAGCAGAGTAAGCGGTTTGATCACTGCAATCACCCTTGATTCGGTGCGATCCGGAATCCGGACCGGCGCATCTCGGGGCGCGGATCCGGTTGGCGTAGTTGCCATTCGGAAATAGCGCGGGTGGTTACAGTGCGAGTGTCAGTCGATCAGGCCGAGTGCGTGCAGCCGCCGGAAGACCAGCAGCGAGCCGGGGGCGACCGCGTCCATGGTGGCGTATTCGCCGAGGGTGAACCAGCGCAGTTCGGCGATCTCCCCGGAGGGGTGCGGCTCGTCGGCGAGCTCGCCGAGGAAGCAGGTCATGTGCAGGCGGGTGCCGGGCGCGTGCCCGTAGGCCTCCGCCTCGAACACGCCCAGCTCGCTGACGCCGGTGGCGGCCACCCCGAGTTCCTCGTGAATCTCCCTGTGCAGGGCCATCTCCGGGGTCTCACCCGGATCGATCTTGCCGCCCGCCATATAGAAGACGTCCTTGCCGGTGGACCGGGTCTGCAACATGCGACGATCCCGGATATGCGCCAGTGCCGCGGTGCGAATCATCCGTCCCACCCTAGCCAGCCCCGGTAGCGCGGGCTATGCGGGCGCCCCCCGCAATCGGCCCGGTGTCAGCAGGCCACGGTCCGCAGCCGCGCCCGGTCGCCGGCCGCGACGGCGCGCACGGCCGCGGCGATGGCGACCACCGGCGGCACCCAGCGCGCCTCGTGGGGCATGATGCTCCACGCGATCCCGCGGCCCGGCTGCGGCAGCGGGATCCGATCACCGTCGGTGTGCACGATCGCTCCCGCGGCGCACAGGCTCTCGATGGCCCGCGCGGCCTTGGCCACGCCGACGACCAGATGGATTTCCCGCCGCTGCGGACCCGGGACCTCGATGACCGGGCCGGAGAGGTTGTTGGCGCGCAGGTATCGGCGCACCCCGGCAGCGACGGACCCGGTGAGTTCGATGGCCGCGATCTGCTCGCCGGTGATCAAGTCGACGCCGTCGCCGGTCGTCTCGATCGTCCATCCATACCGGCGGAAGTCCTCCGCCACAACGCTCAACGCCACGATCATCACCCTCACACCTGCGGCTGTGCATCCGATCCGCCGTGGCTGTGAGGTTCCGTAGAGGACGCTGCGATCACCAGCCACACCAAGGATTCTCGGGCTGTGACCGGGGCCGATACATCGTCCTGTGGTCGCCGATCGCTCAGGGAGATCCCCTAGGTGTGCGGGCTCAGCGGGTGGGCGGGGCGATCTTCCAGTGCCGCTGCAGGGCGTCGGCGATCTCCGGCAGGATGGTCACCGGAATCCGCTTGTGCCGCAATATGGTTCGAATCTCGTCGACCTGTTCACGCTTGCGCATGTCGTAGGCGTTGGCGATGGGCCGCTGCACCGGCGGGATGGACAGCAGCACCAGTTCCCGATGCGGCTCGTCGCCGCCGTTGAGATCCAGAGCGAGGGTCCAGCGGCCCTTCTCGTCCAGCGCGAACCGTCCGGCCACCACCCGATCCCACGCCACCGTCGAGGCGCCCCACGGGGTCCGCCGCACGATCGCGTCCTCGGTCAGCTCCACCCGGTCCCGCCCGAACAGCGCGATCATCAGCCCCACCGCGACGGCCGCGCCGAAGAACAGCCCGGTGAACACTCGATTCAGCCCGAAAACCCCGACCGTGCCCGCGCAGACGACGGCCACCGCGAGTATCCCCGCGGCCACGTACCCGGCCATGCGCCGCCCCGGCACCACGCCCGCCCGCACCATCGTCATTCCGCCTCCCGAAACCGACTGCCGGTCACCGTACCCGCAGGTGCGCGTCGTCGATGAATTCGACGCGGAAGGATCGTCCTCATCCGCACGACGCAATCGACCTTCACCGCCGTCGTCGATATCGCGGACCCCGACGACAGCCGCTTCTACGTCATGCAGACGGACTCCTGAGGGGCTCGAAACCGGAGGATTCCCAGCCGATCTCGACATCGACGCCCCTGTCGACCTACCGTCCTCTACTACCGCCTATCGGTGGTCCCGCATCATCCGAAGGAGCGGCCGATGCCGCACGCCGTCGACCTCGAGCGCCGACTGGCCGACTCGATCGAGGAGCACGGAGTCCCCGGCGCGCAAGTGGCGGTGCTGGTCGGCGGCGAGATCACGGACGCGGCGGCCGGGGTGCTGAACACCGCGACAGGTGTTGCGGCGACCACGGATTCGGTGTTCCAGATCGGCTCGGTCACCAAGGCACGGACCGCGGCGCTGATCATGCAGCTTGCCGCCGAGGGCTGATCGAGCGGACGCCCCGGTGCGCGCCGCCACGCCGGCTACGGCCTCATCAACGGAGACGGCGACCCCGTTGCCCGCTATCAGCACACCAGCCGCGCGATGCCCCGCCAGCCCTGACCGCGATACCCGGTCGGCCCGAGGTTCAGTTCAGCTCGGCGGCGGAGGTTACGACGACACCGTAGAGGTCGGCGATGGTGGCCAGGGCGCTCTCGTGCAGCTGTGCGGCGGTCACCTCGCCGACGGCCGACTTCAGGGGGCGGGTGGCGCAGGCGTCGGCCACGACGGTGGGGTGGTTGCCGCGGAGGAAGGCGCCCTCGGTGGTGAAGGTGACGCACATGTGGGTCATGAAGCCGGCGATGATCAGGTTCTTGTTGCCCGCGGCGTCCACGTGGGCGGCCAGGTCGGTGTCGTGGAAGGCGTTCGGAACCTGTTTGACGACAACGGGTTCGCCGTCGGCCGGGGCCACGGCGGAGTGGATCGCGCCGATGTCGGCGGTGATGTCGTAGGGGGTGCCGGGGCCGCCGTCGTTGACGATGTGGATGATCGCCGAGCCGGCCCGGCGGGCGCGGGCCAGCAGGTCGGCGGCGGCGTCGAGGGCGGGCTGCCAGCCGGTCAGCTCCATCGCACCGCGGGTGTAGGTGGTCTGGTAGTCGACGAGGATCAGGGTCGCGTCGGCCAGGGTGGCCGGGGTCTGATCGAAGCCGCTGAGGTCACGCAGGGTCTGCGCGGGCATGGAGATCCTCCTGGGTTTGCGCATCCGAACCGCCCTGTGCGGTGGACGTTTTCCACGCTATGGGCCGGCGGGCGTGTCGGAAATGTCATGTAGCCTGCAGATTCGGACATGGCGAGGGCGGGAGGAACCGTGGGTGCACCGGCGCGATTCGTCGTCATCGTGCTGTTCGACCGGGTCGATCTGCTGGATGTGACCGGGCCGCCCGAGGTTTTCGCGCTGCTCCAGCGGGAGATGAACGGGGACACCGGGTATCAGGTGGCGCTGGCCGCCGAGACCCTCGACCCCGTCACCACCTCCGCCGGAGTCCGAGTGCTGCCCGACATCACCTTCGCCGAGCTCGCCGGGCGCGCGATCGACACGCTGGTGGTGCCCGGCTCGGTCGAGGTGGACGGCGACGGCCGGGTGCGCGCGCTCAGCGACCCGCGGGTGGTGGCGTGGGTGGCGAAGCTGGCCGCCGACAGCCGCCGCATCGCCTCGGTCTGCGTCGGCGCGCACATTCTGGCCGACGCCGGACTGCTGGACGGCAAGCGCGCCACCACCCACTGGTCCACCGCACAGCAGCTCGCGGCGGAACATCCGGCCGTCACCGTGGACGCCGATCCGATCTTCATTCGCGACCAGAACGTCTGGACCGGTGCGGGACTCACCGCCTGCCTGGACCTGGCCCTCGCAGTGGTCGCCGACGATTTCGGTGACGCCCTCGCACTGCGCGTGGCGCGGCAGCTGGTCATGTTCCTGAAAAGGCCCAGCGGGCAGAGCCAGTTCAGCGTGTCACTCGAACCCATCTCGACCACGCGCCGGATCGACGACCTGCGGCACTACATCGCCCGTCATCTCGCCGAGCCGCTGACGGTCGCGGATCTGGCGGCGCAGGCCCATGTCGGCGAACGGCAGCTGACCCGTATCTTCAAGACCGATCTCGGCGCCACCCCGGCGGCCTATATCGAGTCCGCCCGAGTCGAATTCGCGCGCAATCAGCTGGAGACGACCGATCACACGCTCGAACGGGTGGCGACCCTGAGCGGTTTCAACACCACCGACACCCTCACCCGGGCCTTCCGGCGTGTACTGGACACCACGCCGACGGAGTATCGAAACCGCTTCCGGCTCACCTAGTCTCGCCTCGGATCACCCGGTCACGCCTCGAGCGGGACCGCTGCCTCGGCCGTGTACACCAGGAACGTCAGGCTCTCCTGGAAGTACAGCTGCACCGTCTCGGCATCGTGCGAGAGATAGCCGATGGACAGATCCTGGCCGATCTGCAGATCGAAATCGCCGCCGCGCGTGGACAGGACGAACGCGCCGTCGATGGCCGGCGCCCAGATGATGTCACCGTCGATGAGCCGCTCGATATGGGTGCGGATCGGGTGCCCGTGATCGGAGGTCTCGCTCACCGCGGTGTACAGATCCGCCGACAGCAGCACCGAGTACGGCCCGTCCACACCCGCCAGCCGCAGCTTGCTCAGCGCCTGCGCCACCGCCTCCGGGGCCAGGCGCGGGTCGCCGGGCAGCTTCACCGGCTCGCACGAGGTGGAGGCCCGGACGCCGATGATCCCGGCCGCCGGATAGCCCTCGAAGATGGCGCGATCCTCGGCGAAGGCGATCTTCTTGGCGGCCGTCTTCACCGGATCCAGATCGGCGTCGTGCGCCCCGCGCTCGATATTGTCCAGCTCCTCGCGGGAGAGCGTGAACGGTACCCGCAGCTCCACCAGCGGCAGCACCACGCGCTGGCGGGCCTGCACACCGTCACCGGGGGAGGTGATGGTGGAGGTGCGGCCCAGTCCGGCGGCGGAGTAGTCGGTGCCGTGCGGGCCGGACAGATCGACCACGCGACGACCGGCGATGTGCCGTTTGAAGGTTCGCGTCGCCTCCTCCTCGATGGCCGACCAGGCCTCCGAGGTGATGGGCGCGAGTTCGCGATGCAGGTTGTTCATGCGTCAGCTCCGTTCGGTTCAACGATTCCGTAGCGCCGGTTCAGCGATTCCGTAGGGCCGGTTCAACGATTCCGTAGGGCCCCGATGCCGAGGGATCCATCCCCGGACACAACGCCATTGCCGTCGGGGGATTCCCGCGTGGCAGCCGCCGGCGCGGGTGCGTCCGGCAGCGCGTCGAAGAACCCCGCGGGCGGGGCGAAAAAGGAGGTGCCGGTGACCGCGGTGGAGAAATCCAGGATGCGGTCGTAGGCGGCGTCGGCGGTGCCCTGGAACATGCGGACCAGCATGTTCTCGGTGATGGCCGGGTCGTCGGCGTAGGCGATGTAGTAGGTGCCGAATTCGCCGTCCTGGATCGAGCCGAACGGCATATTGGCGCGCACGATATTGCCGATCTCGTCCTGATCGTTCACGGCCACATGCGAATTCGCGGGCTTGTCGGCGTCGGGCAGTTCGAAGTCGTCGAGTTTCGTTCGCCCGATGACCTTTTCCTGCTCGGTGGTCGACAGCGCCTTCCACGAGCCCAGATCGTGCAGGTACTTCTGCACGATGACGTAACTGCCACCGGCGAATTCGGGATCCTCGTCGCCGACCAGCGCGGCGGTGGCGGCGAGCTGTCCCTCCGGATTCTCGGTGCCGTCCACGAATCCGAGCAGATCACGCTGCTCGAAATAGCGGAAGCCGACCGTCTGATCCACGATGGTGGCCGCGCCGGACAGCCGCTCGGCGATCTTCATCGCCAATTCGAAACAGGCGTCCTGAGTTTCGGCCTTGAGGTGGAACAGCAGGTCGCCCGGCGTGACCGGGGCCTGGTGCCGCTCGCCGACGAAACCCGGAAACTCGTGCAGCTGTGCGGGTTTCGGCCCGGAGAACAGGCGGTCCCAGGCGGCGGACCCGATGCTGGTGATGCACGCGAGGCCGGATCCGGGCACCCGGAATCCGACGGAGCGGCGCAACCCCGGCAGATCTGCGAGCAAATCCCGCGCCACCGTCTCGCCACCCTCGTCGATGGTGACGACGAGGAAGATCGCGGCCGGTGTGAGCGGGTCGAGGATCGGCTGTGGCTCACCCATGGGCACAACCTTATGCCCTGCCGCCGACCGCCGACCCGTCCGGTATGCCCGCGTCCCGAGGACTACTTGGCGACGGTCAGCAGAAATGCCACGTCATCGATGGCTTTCACGCTGTGGCGGGCGTTGGGTATCACAATCAGGTCACCCGCCGAGCCCTTCCACTCGTTGGTGCCGCTGATCACAACCAGCACCCCGTTCAGCACCACGAGGGTCGCCTCGCCCGGATTCTCGTGCTCGGCCAGCGTCTGTCCGGCCGTCAGCGCGATGACCGTCTGGCGCAGGCTGTGGGTGTGGCCGCCATAGATGGTCAACGAACTGCGCCCGCTCGAGGCGGTGGCCGCCAGCTTCAGTTGCTGGCGGGCAACCGCGGTCAGCGATTTCTTGTCCATGGACTGCCTTTCGCCGGAATATCGCTGAGTATGCCGGACGCGCCCGGGACGATCGGCGGTTTCGAGGCGGTGTTTGCAGGAATTGCCGGACTAGGAATACAGGCGTTACCGCAAGCCCGGGGAGACGCGGCGATAACGGCGGAAGCGATAGCGCAGACCCGTCGACGACTCGCGCCAGTCGGCCGCATCGGTCTGCCACGCGCGATCGATGGCCGGAGCCAGGGTGTCGCCATCGATGTCCGAGTCGATCTCGGTGACCATCAGCTCGGTCGCGAAAGGCATTGCGGCACGGTAGATCTCGCCGCCGCCCATGATCCACACCGACTTCTCGCCGGTCATCTGCAGGGCCTCGGCCAGCGAGCCCGCCCGCTCCGCCCCGGCCTCGGACCAGTCCGGCTGCCGGGTCACGACGATATTGCGGCGGCCGTCGAGCGGACGGAAGCGCACCGGCAGCGAATCCCAGGTCCTGCGGCCCATGATCACCGGATGTCCGAAGGTGACGTCCTTGAAATGCGCCATGTCCTCGGGCACGCGCCACGGAATCGTATTGTCCCGCCCGATGATTCCCCGCGGCGTCTGGGCCCAGATCAGCCCGACGGTCCGGTTCACACCGCCACCGGCGCCTTGATGGCCGGATGATGCTGGTAGCCCTGGATTTCCACGTCCTCGTACGCGTAGTCGAACAGCGTGGGCGCGGGCCGCAGGTGCAGCTGCGGGAACGGATAGGGCTCGCGGGTCAGCTGCTCGCGCACCTGGGCCACGTGATTGTCGTAGATGTGCACATCGCCGCCGGTCCAGATGAAGTCACCGGGCAGCAGCTCGGTCTGCTGGGCCACCATGTGGGTCAGCAGTGCGTAGCTGGCGATATTGAACGGCACGCCCAGGAACAGGTCCGCGCTGCGCTGATACAGCTGGCACGACAGCCTGCCGTCGGCCACATAGAACTGGAAGAAGGCGTGGCAGGGGGCCAGCGCCATTTTGTTCAGCTCGGCCACGTTCCACGCCGACACGATGATGCGCCGCGAATCCGGGTCGGTGCGCAGTGTCTGCAGCACCTGCGAGATCTGATCGATGTGGGTGCCGTCCGGGGTCGGCCAGGACCGCCACTGCACGCCGTAGACCGGGCCCAATTCGCCCTGCGCGTCGGCCCATTCGTCCCAGATGGTGACGCCGTGCTCCTGCAGCCACCGCACATTGGAGTCACCGCGCAGGAACCACAGCAGCTCGTAGACGATCGACTTGAGGTGCACCTTCTTGGTGGTGATCAGTGGAAAGCCCTGCGACAGGTCGTAGCGCAGCTGATGCCCGAAAATGCTGCGGGTGCCGGTTCCGGTTCGATCCGCCTTGGGGGTGCCGGACTCCAGCACCATTCGGAGCAGGTCCTCGTACTGGGTATCTCGGGCGCTCTCCACGCCTGGCAAGCTTACGCACCGTGCGGAAGTTGTTTGTGATCGGAATCGGGGCGGGGGACCCGGACCAGGTGACGGTGCAGGCCATCAAGGCCATGTGCCAGGTGAACGTGTTCTTTCTCATCGGCAAGGGGGCCGAGAAGCAGGAACTCACGGACGTGCGGTCGGCCATCCTGGCCGAGTACGCGCGCCAGCCGCATTCGATAGTAGAGATCATCGACCCGCCGCGAGACCGGGGCGTGCCCGCCAGCGGCGCGGACGCCGTCTACCAGGGCGCGGTCACGGACTGGCACGAGGCGCGGGCCGAACTGCTGGAGCGGGCCTTCGCCGAAACCGACGGGGTGGGCGGCATTCTCGTGTGGGGCGACCCGTCCCTGTACGACAGCACGCTGCGCATCGTGGAGCGGGTGCTCGAACGCGAGCGCATCCAGTTCGAGTACGAGGTGATTCCGGGCGTCACCAGCGCGCAGGCGCTGGCAGCCGCGCACCGCATCGTGTTGCACGAGATCGGCGAGCCGCTGCACATCACCACCGGGCGGCGGCTGCGCGAGGAGGGGCTGGTCCCGGGGCAGTCCACGCTGGTGATGCTGGACGGCGAGTGCTCGTTCACGCAGGTGCCGGGCGACGACGTCTACATCTGGTGGGGCGCGTACCTGGGCATGCCCGACGAGGTGATCGTGGAGGGCCCGCTGCGCGTGGTCGAGGGCCGCATCGCCCGCCGGCGCGCGGCCCTGCGCGAGGCCAAGGGCTGGATCATGGACATCTACCTGCTGCGGCAGGCGGGCGCCGCGCGCTGAATCCACCGGGTGTCGGGGTCTGCGGTTAGGGTGGACGACGGAAATGGTCGCCCATTGGAGGAGATCCGTTGCCCGAACTACCGGAGATTGTGGCGCTCGAGCAGTTCCTGGCCGAGCATGCGGTGGGGGCGGTGGTCGGGCGGGTCGACGTGGCGGCCCTGAGCGTGCTGAAGACCTTCGATCCGCCGGTGACCGCGCTGTCGGGGCGGGACGTGACCGGGGTGGGGCACTGGGGCAAGCACCTCGGATTGGATTGCGACGGGCTGTGGTTGATCACGCACCTGTCGCGCGGCGGCTGGCTGCGGTGGATCGATGAGCCCGGGGTCAATCCGCCCAAGCCAGGCAAGGGACCGCTGGCCCTGCGTGTGCACTTCTTCACCCCTGAAGGCGCCACCCCCGCTTTCGATCTCACCGAGGCCGGTACCAAGAAGCGGCTGGCCGTATGGGTCACCGGCGATCCGCTCTCGGTGCCCGGCATCGCGCGGCTGGGGCCCGACGCCCTGGCCGTGAGCGAACCGGAATTCGCCGAGATCCTGCGCGGTACCTCGCAGCGCGTGAAGAACGCGCTCACCGATCAGAGCCTGCTGGCCGGCATCGGCAATGCCTACTCCGACGAAATCCTGCACACGGCAAGGCTTTCGCCGTTCGCCACCTCCGGCACGCTGGACGCCGGACAGGTGGCGCGCCTGTATGCGGCCATGCGCGCCACGCTGTCCGACGCCATCCTGCGCTCGGTGGGCCAGGACGCCGCCCGCCTCAAGGGCGAGAAGCGTTCCGGTTTCCAGGTGCACGCCCGCACCGGCCTGCCGTGCCCGGTGTGCGGCGACACCGTCCGCGAGGTCTCCTACGCGGACAAGTCGTTCCAGTACTGCCCGACCTGCCAGACCGGCGGCAAGATCCTGGCCGATCGCCGCATGTCCCGGTTGCTGAAGTAGCCCCTAGACCACGGCCACCGCATCGGTGTGGCGGTCCAGTACGTGTGCCGGAATCTCCACTCCCGCTTCCAGATCCGCGGCCGGAATCGGGGCGTCGAAGACCTGACGCAGCGGCAGGACACCGGCCCAGACGCCACCGGTGTCGATATCGGCCTGCTCGTCGCGCGGGCCGCCGGTGCGGACCTTGACCGAGGCCTCGGTGAGATCGAGGGCCAGGACCATGGTCGCGGCCATCTCCTTCTTGTTCGGCGAGCGGACCGCGTCCCACGCGCCGGGTGCGGCCTGTTCGACGATGACGCGCAGCGCGTGCATGCGCTCGTCCGGTTCGGTCAGCTCGACCGGCCGGGCGTGGATGACCGCCGAGCGGTAGTTCATGGAGAAGTGCATGGCGGAGCGGGCGTAGACGATGCCGTCCACATGCGTCACGGTCAGCGAGACGTCGCCGGTCATGGCGGCCCGCATATTGCCCGAGCCGGTGGAGCCGTGCAGGTACAGCGTGTCGCCGTCGCGGCCGTAGATGGTCGGGATGACCACCGGGCTGCCGTTCAGGACCACGCCCAGGTGGCAGATGAGCCCGGCGTCGAGGACCGCGTCCAGTTCGGCGCGGTCGGTGCGACCCCGCTCCTTGGACCGGGTGAGGCTGCTGCGCGGGGTGGGTGACAATGGGGTCCGGTTCGAAGCTGTCTCACTCATATGACCAGTTTCGAGGGGGAAATGGCATTACTGAATAGCCAATTCTCCGCAAGATCTACAGACCACTTCGGGGGATCAGTGCCGTTCACGCTCGCACATCCGGCTGCCGTGCTGCCCTTACGGCGGGTGCTGTGGTTTCCGGGACTCGTCGCCGGGAGCATCGCGCCCGACATTCCGTACTACCTGTGGATCGGTGTGGATGGCGAGCTGACGCATGCGCTCCGGGGGCTCCCGGTGGACGTGCTGCTGGGCGCGATCCTGGTGGCCATCGGGTGGGCGCTGCGCGGCACCGTCTCGGGCATGATCGGCAAGGAGATCACCGCGAGCAGGCCGGGGCCGGTGGCGGCGGTGATGGCCCTGCTCATCGGGGCGCTCACTCACCTCGCCTGGGATGCCTTCACCCACACCGACGGTCCAGCCGTGCGTCACTGGGACGTGTTGCGGGAGTCCGTGATCGGACCGCACCGGGTGTACAACGTGATCGGCTACATCTCCTCGATCGGCGGAATGCTGCTGCTCGCAGGCTGCTTCGGTGCCTGGTACCGGCGAGCCCGGCCGGTCGCGCCGGATCCCCGGCGCGCCCTGGTGCTGGCGGCGCTGCTCGCGGTGGCGGTGCTCGCCGGTCTCGTCGCCCGGACCGATCCGGTGGCGCGCGTCAGTCTCTACGACTGCGTTCGGCACATGCTGGTCTACGCAATCACCAGCGCCGCAACGGGTTTCGTGGTGTATGCCCTTGTTTCCGCGGCAGCTTCGGCCGTCACGGGACATCGCTGATCGCACCGCTGTGTGTCGAGTGGCATTCTGATATCAACTGTTTGCCGCATGATCAGGAGGCCACTTGCGGGCGAATCGGCTGGTCGACGACGATCTACCGTTCATTGTCGAACGGGACAGCGGCGTGCCGCTGGCCGTTCAGGTGGCCGACGGACTCCGCCGGGCCGCGACCACCGGCGCGCTGCGCGGCGGTGATCGGCTGCCGTCCTCCCGTGAGCTGGCCAATCGGCTCGGGGTGAGCCGGACCGTCGTCACCGCCGCCTACGACCAGTTGCACGCCGAGGGTTGGCTGGACGGGCGGCACGGCTCGGGCACCTACCTGACGGCCGCGCCCGCCCCGGTGGGCGCGCAGACCGGCGGGCCCGAACGGCCCGATCCGCCGGCGGGGCTGCTGGATCTCGGCGCGGGCGCGCCGTCCATCGAGGCCATCGACCCGGCCGCCTGGCGGCGGGCGTGGCGGGCCGCATCGGATCGAACGCCATTGATCCGCAAGGACCGACGCGGGGAGACCGACTATCGGGAGGCCGTCGCCGAACACCTGCTACGGCATCGCGGGCTGGGCGCGGGCAGCGGGACCACGGTGCTGGCCACCGCCGGAACCAGTTCCGCCGCAGGCGAACTCGCGGCGGCGCTGCTGCGGACCGGCGACGTGGTGGCCATCGAGGATCCCGGCTATCAGCGGGCAGCCGGAGCGTTCCGGGCGGCAGGCATGCGGCCGGTCCCGGTGCCCGTGGATGCCGACGGCCTGCGGGTGGAGCTGCTGCCCGAGAACGCGGGCCTGGTGTATTGCACTCCCGCACACCAGTTTCCGCTCGGCGCGCGCATGCCCGCCGCCCGCCGGGTCGAGCTCATCGAATTCGCCCGCCGCACCGGCGCACTCGTGGTCGAGGACGACTACGACGGCGAATTGCGGTACGACACCGCGCCGCTTCCGCTGCTGGCCACCCTGGCCCCCGATGTGGTCGTGCATCTGGGCACCACCAGCAAGATCCTCACACCCACCCTCGGCATCGGCTGGCTGGTGGCGGATCCGGCCGTCGCCGCCGCGGTGCTCGCCCACCGCGAACTCACCGGCAGCGGCCCGGCCCCGGCGGGTCAGCAGGTGGTGGCCGAACTGGCCCGGCACGGTGACCTGGCCCGCCATCTGCGCCGCCTGCGCCGCGACATGCCGGCCCGCCGCGCCCTGGTGGTGGACGAGCTGCGCGGCCGCGGCCTGGACGTGCGTGGCGACGACGCCGGATCACACATCTTCGTCCCGCTCGCCACCCCGGAGCAGGAGGACCGCGCGGTGGCCGCCGCCCATGAGCTCGGCGTCCACCTCGACGCGCTGGCCCGCCACCATCTGGGCGCCCGGCACACCTTCGGCATCGTCCTCGGATATGCCGCCCTGCCTGCGGCGGAGCTGCCGCGCGCGGTTCGGTCGGCGGGGGCGGCGCTGGCCCGGGTCGTAGAGTGGTCCGCATGACCGAAAAGGACATCCACGCGCGCATCAAGGAACTCGTGGATCGTGAGCACGAGCTCCGGGCCAAGACCACCGGTGGCGAACTCGACCCCGAGGCCGAGCGCCGCCAGCTGGCCGAGATCGAGGTCCAGCTCGACCAGTGCTGGGACCTGCTGCGTCAGCGCCGCGCCCGCATGGACCAGGGGCGCAACCCCGACGAGGCCCAGGTCAACCCCGCCCGACAGGTCGAGGGCTACCTGCAGTAGCCGCCCATCCGCCGTCCGGCCGTTCCCACCCCGGCCGGCGGGTCTGCCGTTCCCGCCATCTTCGGGGTCCCTGGTTCGAGACCCTGGGAGCCTCCGAGAGTTGGGACTACCCTTTGTGAATGGTGGCAACGACAGACATCACGACCGCGGACGGCACGGTTCGCGGACTCCGGGGCCGCCGCGTTTCACGCTGGCGGTCCATTCCTTTCGCGGCGGCTCCGGTCGGGGAGTTCCGTTTCCGAGCACCGCAGCCGGTGCAGCCGTGGAGCGGGGTGCGCGACGCCACCGACTTCGGTTGTGCCGCAATGCAACACCGGGACGGCGCGCGGATCGGGCCGCGGCAGGCGCAGCCGACCGGCGAGGATTGCCTGACGCTGAACGTGACCGCGCCCAACGCGCCGTCGGCCACGCCCCGCCCGGTCATGGTGTTCATCCACGGTGGTGGCTACATGATCGGAACCTCCGCGCTGCGGCTGTATTCCGGCGCCCGGCTGGCGCTCCGCGGCGATGTCATCGTGGTGTCGGTCAACTACCGGCTCGGCGCCTTCGGCTACGTCGATTTCAGTGAATACTCCACGCCCGAAAGCCGATTCGACTCCAACCTGGGCCTGCGCGATCAGGTCGCGGCCCTGGAATGGGTGCAGCGCAATATCGCCGCGTTCGGCGGCGACCCGAACAATGTCACCATCTTCGGCGAATCGGCCGGGGCGCACGCGGTGCTGGCCCTCATGGCCACCCCCGCCGCGGCCGGGCTGTTCCACCGCGGCATCGCCCAGAGCGCGCCCGCGGACTGGGCTCCGAGCCAGGCCGAGGCCCGGCTGTTCGCCCGCCGCTGCCTCGACGACCTCGGCATCGCCCCCGGGGACGCCGTCGAGGCGCTGCGCACCGCCGGTGCGAACGACATCCGCAAGGCCGTCGATCACGCGGTCGCCCGGATCATGCACCAGCAGCCGGGCCTGTTCCCGGTGGCCCCGGTGGTGGACGGCGAATTCCTGCCCACCGCACCGCTGGCCGCGTTCGCCAATGGCACCGCGCACCGGGTGCCGCTCATCATCGGGACCAATCGGGACGAGGCCACCCTGTTCGTGCGCTTCGACGACACCCTGCCCACCACACCCGATCGCATGCGCTGGCTGCTGCGCCACGTGGACCAGGCCCTGGACGAGGGCGGCGACAGCCCCATCTTCACCAAACTCGGCCAGTCCATGCCGACCTCGCAGGAGCGGCTGCACGAGACCCTGTCCGAGTTCGGCGCGGCCGTCGAATCCAGGGTCACCGCGGCCTATCCTGGTTTTCCGGGCAAGAAGGTCACCGTCCGCATGGGTGGCGACTTCACCTTCTGGCGGCCCTCCGTCCGCGTCATGGAGGCGCACAGCCGGTACGCGCCGACCTATGCGTACCGCTACGACTTCGCCCCGCGCGCAATCCATCTGAGCGGTTTCGGCGCCACGCACGCCCTGGATCTGATCCCGGTCTTCGGCGCGGTCGATTCGCCCTTCGGCCGCGCCATGACCGCGCTCGGCGGTTACCGCGGCTTCCGTGAGGTGTCGAGCCAGTTCCAGGACAACTGGCTGGCCTTCGCCCGCACCGGAACTCCGCTGCCGGCCTGGCCCGTCTATACCGAGGAGCAGCGCGCGACGCTGATCATCGATTCGCCCGGTCGCGTCGAACTCGACCCGGACCGCACCAAACGACTGGCGTGGCAGGGGGTTCGGATCCCCGCCCTCACCTGAGCCGGGTCACCAGGTCGCGCAGGGCAGGCCGAGCGCGGACAGTTCCGTCTCGGCCAGCGCGGTGAGCGCGGCGGAGGTCGGGATGGCGTCCGGATCCAGGCCGATCAGGGACAGCGTGTAGGTGTCGGCGATCCGGGTCAGGTACCCGGAGAGCCGGGTCCGGGGCAGGGCGTCGGGCCGGAGCCCGGGGTGGATGGCGCGGGCCGCCACCCCCGTGCACGAGTGCGGGCCGAGCACCAGCAGCGACTCGGGCAGGTTGCCGATATTGGAGCACAGGACGTCTCGCTCGCCCGCGCCCCGGGCCAGCCGATACGCCCACCGGTCGGGCATGACCTGGAGGATCTCCTCGGGGATGCCGCCCGGGCTGGTCATGCGGTGCTCGTAGGCCGCACGGGCCTTGCGGCGCAGGGTCGCCGGGGTGTCGTCGCGGGTGATGGCGACCTCGGTCATGGACATGTCGTTGTCCACGCGCGGCTCGTCGCGGGTGTCGACGGGGAGGCTGGCGGCGATGGTGTCGGCGGGAAAACCGCTGGACCACAGCATCTTCGCGATCAGATGGACGAACAGGCTGTTGGCGGTGCCCGCGTGCGCGACCGCGACGCGGTTCCAGTCCCGGGCGGGAATCTCGAGCACTGTCCCGCAGGTGGTGGCGGTTCCGGGGAGTGCCAGGGCATTCGCGGTGCTCGGCAATACCTTTCGCGCCTCGGGTGCGGCCGGGCGTGCGGGAATGCCGCGCCGCAGCGCGCGGGCGGTCCCACCCAGGACCGTGGCCCACATGCGCCGGGCGTCGGCCCAATCCGAATGTCCCGCAAGGGGCGCCGCGAGCGGGATGCCGGACAGTGCGTTGTCGATGGCCAGGGTCAGTGCGCGGCCGTCGGCCAGCGCGTGCGAACAGGTCAGCGCGACCAGGCAGCCGCCGTCGTCGAGGCGCGCCGCCGACAGCCGCCAGCCCGGCCCGGCCTCGGGATCGAGGTCCGCGCCCTGGCGGTCGGCCCAATCCAGTACGGCCGCACGCGGAATCGGTTCCGGCGACATGGTGAACGGGTAGGCGGTTTCATTCGGCTGCCAGCGTGGCCGCGCCCCGGGCACCCGCGAGCGCACCACCCGGCGGCCGAGCGGGCCGGTGCGCAGGTCGCGGTGCACCCGCCAGAGCAGGGCCGGATGTACCGGTTCGGCGGTACGCCAGAGTCCCTGCAGGACGATCGGGGTGCCCATGCCCCGATGCGACCGCAGGAAGATCTCGTCCAGCACGCTCAGCCGATCCATCGAACGGCTAGCGTACCGATCGGTTCCATGGGGTGCTGCCGCGCGTATTCGGGGCATTCGCGCGACCGATCGAACCTGAGCCCGAATCAGGCCGGGCGGCCGTGGCGGCCCTCGCCCGAGGCGAAGCGCTGCGCCCCGTCCAGCGCGCCGTCCATCAGGGCCTTCCTGCCGTGACGCAGCTCGTTGGCGATGGCCTCGGACTCCTCCAGGCCGTCCTGCTCCAGCACCGACATGCGGTCCGAGCGCAGGCAGGTCTGCGGCAGGGTGGCCAGCTCGAGCGCGAGTTCCTCGGCGGCGCGGCGGGATTCGCCGTTCGGCACCACCCGGTTGATCAGTCCGATCTGCAGCGCCTCGGTGGCGCCGACGGCCCGGCCGGTGAGAATCAGGTCCATGGCGCGGCCCTCGCCGATGATGCGGGGCAGCCGCACGGTGCCGCCGTCGATCAGCGGCACGCCCCAGCGGCGACAGAAGACGCCGAAGGTGCTGTCCTGCTCCGCGATTCGCAGATCGCACCAGAGCGCCAGCTCGATGCCGCCCGCGACCGCGTACCCGGAGACGGCGGCGATGACGGGCTTGGACAGCTTCATGCGGGTCGGGCCCATGGGTCCGTCGCCGTCCTCGGTGACCTGGTTGGAGCGTTCGGTGCCGAGGGCCTTGAGGTCGGCGCCGGCGCAGAAGGTGCCGCCGTCGCCCCACAGCACGGCGACCGCGGCGGTGGGGTCGGCGTCGAAGTCGCGGAAGGCGTCGGCCAGCGCTTTCGCGGTGGGGCCGTCGACCGCGTTGCGGGCTTCGGGCCGGTGCAGGATCACGGTGTAGACGGGGCCGTTGCGCTCCACTCGTACTGTCACGTGGCCGACAGTACGCCGTAGGTGGATCCTGCACAGCGGTGCGGTTGAGGGTGGTGGTGGGGGGCGGGTGGGCTTGCGTCAAGAAATGAATCGGTGGTTCACTTCTTGTATGGCCTATCGCAGAACGCCCGCGGTCCAGGCCCGCCTGGATGCTCAGGCGGGGTCGATCGTGCGCGCTGCCATGACCGTGCTGTCCCGCGACGGGTTCGCCGGACTGTCCATGGCCGCGGTCGCCGCCGAGGCCGGGGTCGCCACCGGGACGGTGTACAAGAACTTCAGCGGCAAGGCCGAACTCGTCACCGCCGTCTTCCGCGAGGTCGTCACCCGGGAGGTCGACGCCGTCGCCGCGGCCGGAGCTGCGGGGAAGGGGCGCACCGCCCCGGACCGGGTCACCGCCGCCGTCGAGACCTTCGCCGGCCGCGCCCTCAAGAACCCCAAACTCGCCTACGTGCTGCTCGCCGAACCCGTGGACGCCGCCGTCGACGCCGAACGCCTGCGCTTCCGCCGGGCCTTCGCCGAGACCTACGTGTCCGCGATCTCCGACGGCATCGCCACCGGTCAACTGCCGCCGCAGGATCCGCGCACCTCCGCGACCGCGCTGGTCGGGGCCATCGGCGAGGTGCTCGTCGGCCCGCTCTCCGAACAACTCCAGAGCGAATCGGTGCTGCCGGAACTGGTCGCCTTCGCCCTGCGCGCCCTCGGTGTCCAGCCGGACGCCTCCGGCGACCACCCCGAATCTCGCGGCGTCCCACACGAATAGGAGTCACCCGCAATGCACACGCACGACGTCTTCAACCAGGTGCCGCCCATCGTCCCCTTCGACAATTCGCGCAATCCCGCGCTGCTCGAGGGCCTGCACCGGGAGGGTGCGGGCTGGGCCGAGGCCGAGGTGCGGGAGCTGGGCGTGCTGGCGGGCGGCGCGGCCGCGCAGGAGTGGGGCCGGCTGGCCAACGAGAACCCGCCGATCCTGCACACCCACGACCGCTACGGCAACCGCATCGACGAGGTGGAGTTCCACCCGTACTGGCACAACCTCATGGACACCGCGGTGTCGCACGGCCTCCACGGTTCGCCCTGGCAGGACGACCGGTCCGGTGCGCACGTGGCCCGCGCCGCCAAGTTCTTCACCTGGGGCCTGGCCGACGCCGGGCACATGTGCCCGATCTCGATGACCTACGCCGTGGTGCCCGCGCTGCGCCACAATCCCGAACTGTCCGCGAAGTACGAGCCGCTGCTGGCCTCCCGCGTCTACGACTTCGGCCTGCGCGAGCCGTCCACCAAGGCGGGTCTCATCGCGGGCATGTCCATGACCGAGAAGCAGGGCGGCTCCGACGTCCGCGCCAACACCACCACGGCCACCCCGCTCGCCGACGGCACCTACCGCATCGTCGGCCACAAGTGGTTCACCTCGCACCCCATGGGCGACATGTTCCTGACCCTGGCCCAGGCGCCGGGCGGCCTGTCCTGCTTCCTGCTGCCCCGGGTGCTGCCCGACGGCACCCGCAACGCGCTGCGCATCCAGCGGCTCAAGGACAAGCTGGGCAACAAGTCCAACGCCTCCTCGGAACTGGAGTACGAGAACGCCATCGGCTGGCTGGTCGGCGAGGAGGGCGCGGGCGTGAAGACCATTATCGAAATGGTCAACATGACCCGGCTGGACTGCGTGATCGGCTCGGCCACCGGCATGCGCGCCGGGGCCGTCTACGCCACCCACCATGCCCGGCATCGCCAGGTGTTCGGTAAGCACCTGGTCGACCAGCCCGCCATGCGGAATGTGCTGGCGGACCTGGTGATCGAATCCGATGCCGCGACCACCGTCATGATGCGCCTGGCCGGGGCCACCGACCGCGCCGACGCCGATCCCGCCGAGGCGGCGCTGCGCCGCATCGCGCTGGCGGTCACGAAGTACTGGGTGTGCAAGCGCGCCCCCGCGCACGCGGCCGAGGCGCTGGAATGCTTCGGCGGCAACGGTTATGCCGAGGAGTCCGGCATGCCGCGGCTGTACCGCGAGGCCCCGCTCATGTCCATCTGGGAGGGCTCGGGCAATGTGGCCGCGCTGGACGCGCTGCGCGCCATGGGCCGGCAGCCGGAGACGGTCGAGGCATTCTTCGCCGAGGTGAACCTGTCCCGCGGCGCCAACCGCCACCTGGACGAGGCCATCGACCGAATCGGCAAGGAGCTCACCGACTTCGCCGATATCGAGTACCGCGCGCGCCGCGTGGTGGAGCTGATGGCGCTGGTGCTGCAGGGCGCGCAGCTGGTGCGGCACGGCCACCAGGCCGTCGCCGACGCCTTCTGCGGCACCAGGTTCGGCGGCGACTGGGGTATCGCCTTCGGCACGCTGCCGACCGGCGTCGACACCGAGGCGATCATTCGCCGCGCCTACGTCGACTGATCTGCCGCGGGTTCCCCGAAGTCGAGGCCCTGGGCGACCAGGGCCTCGAGCAGTACCCGAATCGCCTTGGGCCCCATGCCGTGCAGCGCGAGCAGGTCGCGTTCCCGCACTCCGGCCAGCTGTTCCAGATTCCGGTAGCCGGCGGCCGCGAGGGCTCGGGCCGCGGGAGCGGAGACGCCGCGGGGCCATATCGCATCGCTCATGAACCGAGCCTGGAACGCCGCCGGCGACTTCCGGTGCAGGTGACGCGCCCCGCGCACGCGTCGAAACCCGGTCGGCGTCAGTCGAACCAGTACTCGAGCCAGACCTGCGCGCCCTCACCGAGATTGGCCGTGAAGCCGCCCTCGCCGCGGAGTCCGGTCAGGTCGGCCGTGCCGGAGCCGCGGACCACGAACCAGGTGCCGCTGACGATATTGTCGGCGACGGTGCCGGTGTCCTGGAGGAGGAAGGTGCCGGATTTGCCGTCGACGGAACCGGTGATGCGTTCGATGCCGACGAAACTGGCGGTGCCGTCCGGGGTGGACGACTGGAGGAATTCGACCACGCCATCGCCCTCGATGCCGCCGGAGAAGCTCTCCTCCACATGAATTCGGGTGAGCACCGGACCCTGCTCGGGCTCGTCGTAGGGAACGGGCTCGTACTTGTGCACCGTGATGGTGCCCTCGACGCGAATCTTCTCGCTCATCACATGCCTCTGTTCATCGGAACGCGCCTGCCGGCGCACGATCATCGTGCTCCACCTTCGGGCGGTGCGGGGACATTCATCAAGTAGCGAATCGGGGTGGATCGAGAAGCCTCGTTAATCGATGTCCGAATTGCGAAATACGCGAATTCGCGCTGGTGCCAATGGGTTCCGGTGCCCTAGGGTCGATGATCATGAACGTGCGTAGTGTTATCGGCAGTGCGATGGCAGCGGTCGCGCTCACAATTCTCGGCACCGGCGCCGCCTCGGCGGACTCGGGTGTCATCGAGGCGGACAACTCGGATTTCCTGGTGGGCGACACCCTGTATTTCAATGATTTCGCCACCCAGTGCGCCATTCACGCGAATGGCGATGTCGCCTGCGATCTCGGCCAGGGCAACAAGCTGTGGGGCCTGATTCCCATCTCCGACATTGTGATCGACGGCTCCTTCCTGCCCGCCCACCCGACCTTCGGCCTCGGCGGCCAGCACGGCAATCCGAATGCCCGCCAGCTCTGGGACGTGCCGCGCCCGCCCGGAAACGTGTACGCCGGCACCCAGTTCGACTACGCGGGCGCGACCTGCCTCGGCGGGCGTCCGCACGGTGGCGGCATGACCTGCACCTCGCACGGCCACACCTTCACCCTCGGCACCCAGACCAGCATCGGCTGACACCCGCCCGACGACACCGCGCGGGCTGCGAGCAAGGCCACGCTTCCCGCCGCAGCCCGCCGGTAACAGCGTCGGAAACATGCCTCGTACAACGACGTACACCCGGTGGATCGCCCTCCCGCCGCAGCAGCTGTGGGCCGTCCTGGGTGATCCCGCCCGCTGGCCCGAGTGGAATCCAGCGATCACCGCGGTGACACTGCGCGGCACACCCGCGGCGGGCGTCACCGGCGACTACCTGCCGCGCGGGCGCGTCACCGAGGCAGTGCACGGGCGGCTCGCGAAACCGTTCGTCGTCTCCACCTTCGTGCCCGACCGCGAAATCACCATGGAGCAGCCGGAACCCGTCGGCACCATGCGACTGCGCTGGGTGCTCACCCCGCGTGACGGCGGCACCGAACTCCGCCAGCAGCTCACCTTCCCCGGCGCCTCGGCCGCGGTCATGCGCAAGGTCGTGGGGGACCTGCTCCGGCGCTCGGGCTGACCGGCCGGCACGCCACCTCGGAGGTGCTGCGGCACAGCGGGTTCCGCTTCCGCTACCCGACCCTCGACGGGGCACTGCCGCGCTGACCCGGCAGCCCGGACCACGCCCGGGGTGTGATCCGGGACAACCTCTCGATCCAGGTGTCACGTTTCGGCCCGCTCCGGCGTCTCATGTTCATGAACGCCACCGCGCACCGCGCCGATGCCGCCGACCAGCGGTATCACCTGGCCGCGGGCCTGAAACGCTCCATCAACAAAGTCTTCCCGACCCACTGGTCGTTCCTGCTCGGGGAGATCGCGCTCTACAGCTTCATCATCCTGCTGCTGTCCGGGGTCTACCTGACGCTCTACTTCGAGCCGTCCATGACCGAGGTGACCTACAACGGCAGCTACCAGCCGCTGCGGGGCGTCCAGATGTCGGCCGCCTACCGCAGCGTCCTGGACATCTCCTTCGACGTGCGCGGCGGGCTGTTCGTGCGGCAGGTCCACCACTGGGCCGCCCTGCTGTTCGCGGCGTCGATCATCATCCACATGTTCCGGGTGTTCTTCACCGGCGCCTTCCGCAAACCCCGCGAGGCCACCTGGGTGATCGGCGCGGTCCTGCTGATCCTGGCCATGTTCGAGGGCTACTTCGGCTACTCGCTGCCCGACGACCTGCTCTCCGGCACCGGCCTGCGGTCACCGCTGGGCGGTATCACCATGGCGGTCCCGGTGGTGGGCACCTGGATCCACTTCTTCCTCTTCGGCGGGGAATTCCCCGGCACCGTCCTGATCCCGCGGCTCTACATCACCCACGTGCTGCTGTTCCCGGGAATCATGCTGGCGCTCATCGGCGCTCACATCGCACTCGTCTGGTACCAGAAGCACACCCAGTTCCCCGGGCCCGCCCGTACCGAGCGAAATGTGGTGGGCGCGCGCATCGTTCCGGTGTTCTCTCTGGACCAGGGCGCCTTCTTCGCCTTCACCCTGGCCACCGTCGCGCTCATGGGCGGGCTGTTCCAGATCAACCCGATCTGGAATCTGGGGCCCTACAACCCCGCCCAGGTGTCGGCCGGATCCCAGCCCGACTTCTACATGATGTGGACCGACGGCCTGGCCCGGCTCATGCCGCCCTGGGAGATCTACCTGGGCCGCTACACCATTCCCGCGCCCTTCTGGGTGGCGGTGGTGATGGGCATCGTGCTGGCGGTGATCCCGCTGTACCCGTGGATCGAGAAGCGGCTGACCAAGGACACCGCGCATCACAATCTGCTGCAGCGGCCGCGAGATGTGCCGGTGCGCACCGCGATCGGAGCCATGGCCATCGCCTTCTACCTGGTGCTCACCTTCGCCTGCGTGAACGACATCATCGCGCTGAAGTTCGACGTCTCCCTCAACGCGACCACCTGGTTCTTCCGGATCGCGCTGCTGACCCTGCCGCCGCTGGCGTACGCCGTGGCCTACCGGTTCTGCCTGGGCCTGCAACGCAGCGATCGGGCGGTGCTCGAGCACGGCATCGAGACCGGAATCATCAAGCGGCTGCCGCACGGCGAGTACATCGAGGTGCACCAGTCGCTCGGGCCGGTGGACCGGCACGGCCATCCGATTCCATTGGAGTACCAGGGCGCGGCCGTCCCGAAGAAGATGAGCAAGCTCGGCTCCGCGGGCAAACCCGGCCCCGGCGGGTTCCTCACCGCCGACCCACCCGAGGAGCGTGCGCTCCGCGCCGCCCAGCATCATGATGAGGAGCACGCACAGCTCACCATGCTGAAAGTCAAGCAGGACAACGGGAGTCGAGGATGAAACTCCGGACACGCACCGACGACGAGGAATACGGGCTGCTGGTGCCCGCCGCCACCGTCTACGACATGCAGTCCGCGCGCGCCGTCCGGCAGCTGCTGCACACCCACGGGGTGCGCGCCACCATGGGCCGGGCGCGCATCCACCGCTGGCGAAACATCAAGGACTGCTTCCGGATCCTGGTCTTTCCCGAGGACGCCGTGCGCGCCTACGACGTCCTCAGCCGCCACACCTGCTGATCAGAGCTTGGTCAGGGTCCGGCTGTACTGCGGGATCAGCCGGATCTTGCCGGCCGTGCCGAAGTCGATGGTGACCGTCGCCAGCGAGCCGAAGCCCTCGGCGGCGATCACCCGGCCCAGGCCGTACTTGTCGTCGTTGACCCGGTCACCGACGGCCAGCACCAGACCGGTGTTGTTGCGCTTGACCCCCCCGGCGGCCGGCGCGGGCCGTCGCTCGCCGCGATCGCGCAGACCGGGGCGCGGCTCCGACCAGCCGTCACCACGGGTCCAATCCCGTTCCAGCCCTTCGTCTTCGCCGCGCCGGCGGAAACCGCGCGAGGTCTGCGACGGGGCCGGCTCCAGCCGCCGCCAATCCATGAGATGACCCGGAATCTCCTGCAGGAAGCGGGATTCCGGATTGGAGACCGGCTGCCCCCAGCCCGAGCGCACCACGGCCCGGGTCAGATACAGGCGCTTGCGGGCGCGCGTGATGCCCACATACGCCAGCCGGCGCTCCTCCTGCAGCTCCATCGGATCGCCCAGGGCGCGCATGTGCGGGAACTGGCCGTCCTCCCAGCCGGTCACGAACACGACCGGGAACTCCAGGCCCTTGGCGGTGTGCAGGGTCATCAACGTGACCACGCCGGAACCCTCTTCGGGAATCTGGTCCGCGTCGGCCACCAGCGAGACCCGCTCCAGGAACGCCGCGAGCGAACCCGGCTCCGGTTCGCCCTCGGCCTGCTCGGGCAGCATGCCCTCGGCCCGCGCCGCCTCCACATTGTTGCGCGCCTCGGAACTGAATTCGCGTGCGACGCTGACCAATTCGTTGAGGTTGTCCAGGCGCGCGCCGTCCTGCGGATCGTCGGAGGCCTCCAGCTCGGCGCGATAGCCGGTGCGGTCCAGCACCGCCTCCACCACCGAACCCACATCCGGGAAGTCCATGTCGGCCTGCGCGCCCGCCGCCCGGATCTCCTCCAGCAGCTCCAGGAATCCGGCGATGGCCCGCTGCGAGCGGCTGTTGAGCAGGGCCACCTTGCCGGCGGCCGCGTCCCGGAGCGCCTGTGCGAAGCCGATATTCCGCTGCTCGGCGTGCACGGCCACACAGGCCTCCGCGCGGTCGCCGATGCCGCGGCGCGGGGTGTTGAGCACCCGGCGCAGGCTCACCGCGTCGTCCGGGTTCTCCAGGACGCGCAGGTAGGCCACGATGTCGCGAACCTCCTTGCGCTCGTAGAAGCGCACCCCGCCGACCACCTTGTAGGGCAGGCCCATACGGATGAAGATCTCCTCCAGCGCCCGCGAATTGTTGTTGGTGCGGTAGAACACCGCCACATCCGCGTAATTGGCGTCGCCCTGATCCACCAGCCTGTCGATCTCGCGGGCCACGAACGACGCCTCGTCGTGCTCGTTGTCGGCCACATAGCCGACGATCAGATCGCCGTCGCCCTGATCGGTCCACAGCTTCTTCTCGCGCCGGCCCTCGTTGCGGGCGATCACCGCGTTGGCGGCGGTCAGGATGTACTGGGTGGAGCGGTAGTTCTGTTCCAGCAGAATGGTTTCCGCATCCGGGAAGTCGCGCTCGAACTCCTCGATATTGCGGATGGTGGCACCGCGGAAGGCATAGATGGACTGGTCCGCGTCACCCACCACGCACAGCTCCGAGGGCGGCACCCGATCCTCGGAAGCGGTGTCGTCACCCCGCCCGCCCCGATGGTGGCCCACCAGTTCACGCACCAGCACATACTGCGCGTGGTTGGTGTCCTGGTACTCGTCGACCAGCACGTGCCGGAAGCGCCGCCGGTAGTACTCGGCCACCTGCGGATGCCGCTGCAGCAGCGACACCGTCTCACCGATCAGATCGTCGAAGTCGAGGGCATTGGCCGCGCGCAGCCGCCGCTGGTACTCGTCGTAGACCCGGGCCACGATGCGCGGCAGCTCGCTGTCCTCGGTCTCGGCATCGGCCGCGGCCTGCGGCGGGTCGATGAGCTCGTTCTTGAGATTCGAGATCGCGGTGGCCAGCAGGCGCGGCGAGTACTTCTTCGCGTCGATCTCGAAGTCGCGAATGATCATGCCCAGCAACCGCCGGGAATCGTCCGCGTCGTAGATGGAGAAGTTGGAGTTCAGCCCCGCCAGCAGCGACGCCTGGGTACGCAGGATGCGCACGCAGCTGGAGTGGAAGGTGGACACCCACATGCCGGCCGCGCGCGGGCCGACCAGCCCGGCCACTCGCTCGCGCATCTCGGCGGCGGCCTTGTTGGTGAAGGTGATGGCCAGCACCTCGCCGGGCCGCACCCCGCGAGCGTCGAGCAGATAGGCGATGCGACGGGTGAGGACCGCGGTCTTTCCGGACCCGGCCCCGGCCACGATCAGCAGCGGGGTGCCGGTGTGCATCACCGCGGCGCGCTGTTGCGGATTCAATCCCTCGAGCAACCGCTCGGTCTTCTGCTCGTCCTGTGCCACCGTCGTATTCATCGCCCATCCACGCTACCGGCGCGCACCGACACGCGGCGGGCCGGATCGCTCAGGTGTCCGATAAGTGCCGGTCCGGCGAACATCCGGTGAACCGCACCCGGTCGGGAAACTCAGGAGATTCACAAACGTACCTGTTTTGCATAGGTCACTATGCATGGCACACTCGTCCCCATGACCGGCTCCAAGGCGACGCATTGCACCTGAGCCCGATCCCGGGGGGACAATGTGGTGCGGTCCCAGGGGGACAATGTATGGCCAACAGGTCTGATTCTTGGTGAAGAACCGATCGGTAACAGGTTGGGTCCACCCGCCGATCGACGTTCTGGACCACGAGGAGTTGAAGAATGAGCATCTCGACGACGGGACATTCCGAGTCTGCCACCGGCTCGGACTCCGCCCTGCCCTCCGAGGCTGAGATCGACAAGCTGCGCTTGGAAATCGACAAGCTGGACGCCGAAATCCTCGCGGCCATCAAGCGCCGCACCGAGGTCTCGCGCATCATCGGGCGAACGCGTATGGCGAACGGCGGGCCCAAGCTCGTCCACTCCCGCGAGATGAAGGTGCTCGAGCGATTCAGTGAGCTGGGTCAGGAGGGCCACACCCTGGCGATGTTGCTGCTGCGCCTGGGCCGCGGCCGCCTCGGGCACTGACAACTCTCGTAAGACTCTCGGGGGCGTGCTGAGCCCCCGAAATCCCCGGACCTGCCGCCTTCGGCAAGGCCCGTTAACGCTGGGCATTGCATGCTCGATACAACATGCGGTGCGTCGCGAGGTGCGGCCCCACACAGACCGGGCTGCATGCGTGCAACGGATGCAGCCTCCCCAAAGCCGCCCCGGGTGTCTCGACCCCGGGGCGGTTCTTTTCCGTCTAGGGCAGGGCGATGTACTTGGTGTCGAGGTATTCCTCGATGCCCTCGAAGCCGCCCTCACGGCCGAAACCGGATTCCTTCACCCCGCCGAAGGGCGCGGCCGGGTCGGAGATGACGCCCCGATTGACCCCGACCATGCCGGTCTCCAGGCCCTCGGCCACCCGTAGCGCCCGGTCCAGACTGCGCGTGTAAACGTATGCGACCAGGCCGAATTCGGTATTGTTGGCCGCGGCCAGGCCCTGCTCCTCGGTGTCGAAGCCGACGATCGGGGCGACCGGGCCGAACACCTCCTCGCGCAGGATGCGGGCCTGCGCCGGGATATCGGCGAGCACTGTGGCCGGATAGAACCAGCCCGGGCCGCCGGGGGCCTTGCCGCCTAGCTTCACCTGCGCGCCCGCCGACACCGCATCGTCGACCAGCTCGCTCACGGTATCGAGCTGGTTCTCGTTGATGAGCGGGCCCAGCGTGGTGTCCGGGTCCACGCCATTGCCGAGCCGGTACTCCGCCATGGCCGCCACCAGCTTGTCGGTGAATTCCTGGCGAACCGAATTCTGGACGTGGAAGCGGTTGGCCGCGGTGCACGCCTCACCGCCGTTGCGCAGTTTGGCCAGCAGCGCGCCCTGCACGGCGGCATCGAGGTCGGCATCGTCGAAGACCACGAACGGGGCATTGCCGCCGAGCTCCATCGAGGTGCGCAGCAGTCCGTGCGCGGACTGCTCGACCAGCTTCTTGCCGACCGGCGTGGAACCGGTGAAGGTCAGCTTGCGCAGCCGCGGGTCGTTCAGCAGCGGCGCCGTGACCGCACCCGAGTGCGAGGTGGTGATGACCGACAGCACGCCGTCGGGCAGGCCGGCCTCGCTGCAGAGCTGGGCCAGCAGCAGCATGGTCAGCGGGGTCTCACCCGCCGGCTTCACGATCATGGTGCAGCCCGCCGCCAGCGCCGGGCCGATCTTGCGGGTGCCCATGGCCAGTGGGAAGTTCCAGGGCGTGATGGCCAGGCACGGGCCGACGGGCTGCTTGTGCACCAGGATTCGCCCGGTCCCGGACGGGGCGGGCTGGTAGCGGCCGTGAATGCGGACCGCCTCCTCGCTGAACCAGCGGAAGAACTCAGCGCCGTAGCGAACCTCGTTGCGGCTCTCCGGCAGGGCCTTGCCCATTTCGAGGGTCATGAGGAGGGCGAACTCCTCGGCCCGCGCGGTGATCGCCTCGAACACCGCGCGCAGGATCTCCCCGCGCTGCCGGGCCGGGGTCGTGGCCCATTCGGCCTGCACGGCCGCGGCCGCGTCGAGGGCGCGCACCGCGTCCTCGGGCGTCGCGTCGGCGACCTGGGCGATGACCTCACCCGTGGCCGGATTGTGCACCGGGAAGGTCGCGCCACCGGTGGCGTCCACCGGTCCGCCGATCCAAAGTCGCGTGGGAATGGACGAGAGTAGTTCGCTCGCAGACACCATGAAGCCAGCCTAGGACGGACCCCGACCCGCTTGCCTGAATCGGGCCGTATCTGTTTGCAACCAGCACTCATTCGCTCACCTGAAGGTTTCGCGGCCGTCTCGATTCTGGACTGCGGCTGGAATCGACCTCCGCCTTGGAGCGGGGGAGCGAAGCGGAGGAGCGGAGGAGGGAAGAATCGAGACCTTCGGGCCGCGAACCCGCCCGGAGCGAAGCGTAGGGCAAAAAAGTCACAGTGGTTGTAACCTCGGCGATCGTGAGCAGCGACATCACCGCATCGGCGGTCTGGCGGAAACTGCACGATCACCACGCCTCTCTCGCCGGGCGGCATCTGCGTGAGTTCTTCGCCGAGGATCCCGAGCGTGGTCGTGAGCTGACCGTGCAGGTCGCCGACCTGCACATCGACTACTCCAAGCATCGGGCGACACGCGAAACCCTGGATCTGCTGGCCGAATTGGCGCAGACCGCCGGGCTCGAGGAACGCCGCGACGCCATGTTCGCGGGCGAGCGCATCAACACCTCCGAAGACCGCTCGGTCGGGCATGTGTGGTTGCGCCGGCCCGTCGGCGAGCCGCTCACGGTGGACGGCCAGGACGTCGAGACCGACGTACACGAAGTGCTGCGTCGCATGGGCGAATTCACCGACCAGGTGCGTTCCGGGCAGTGGCGTGGCGCCACCGGCGAGCGCATCGCCACGGTGGTGAACATCGGCATCGGCGGCTCGGATCTGGGCCCGGCCATGGTGACGCTGGGCCTGCGGCACTACGCGGACGCGGGGATCTCGGCGCGGTTCGTCTCGAATGTCGATCCGGCGGATCTGGTGTCGAAGCTGGACGGCCTGAACCCGGCCACCACGCTGTTCATCGTCGCCTCCAAGACCTTCTCCACCCTGGAGACGCTCACCAATGCCACCGCGGCCCGCCGCTGGCTTGTGGCCGCGCTCGGCGAGGACGCTGTCGCAAAGCATTTCGTCGCGGTGTCCACCCACGCGCAGCGGGTGGCGGACTTCGGTATCGACACCGCCAACATGTTCGGCTTCTGGGACTGGGTCGGCGGCCGCTACTCGGTGGACTCGGCCATCGGCCTGTCGGTCATGGCGGTCATCGGCAAGGAGCGCTTCGCCGAGTTCCTGGCCGGAATGCACGCCGTGGACGAGCATTTCGCGAATGCGCCGCTGACGGAGAACGGTCCGATCCTGCTCGGGCTGCTGGGCGTGTGGTACTCGAACTTCTTCGGCGCGCAGTCCCGCGCGGTGCTGCCGTACTCCAACGACCTGGCCCGTTTCCCGGCCTACCTGCAGCAGCTGACCATGGAGTCCAACGGCAAGTCCGTGCGCGCCGACGGCACCCCGGTCACCACCTCCACCGGTGAGATCTTCTGGGGCGAGCCCGGCACGAACGGCCAGCACGCCTTCTACCAGCTGCTGCACCAGGGCACCCGGCTGGTGCCCGCCGACTTCATCGGATTCGCCCGTCCTGTCAGCGATCTGCCCACCATGGACGGCTCGGGCAGCATGCACGACATCCTGATGAGCAATCTCTTCGCCCAGACCAAGGTGCTGGCCTTCGGCAAGACCGCCGAGGAGATCGCTGCCGAGGGCACCGCCCCGAACCTGGTGCCGCACAAGGTGATGCCCGGCAACCGGCCCTCCACGGCCATCCTGGCGCCTCAGCTGACCCCGTCGGTACTGGGCCAGCTGATCGCCCTCTACGAGCACCAGGTGTTCACCGAGGGCGCGATCTGGGGCATCGACAGCTTCGACCAGTGGGGCGTGGAACTGGGCAAGCAGCAGGCACTGGCCCTGGAGCCGCTGCTGACCGCGGCGGAAGAGCCCGCGCCGCAATCGGATTCGTCCACCGACGCGCTGATCCGCTGGTACCGCTCCAACCGCAGCTGATCGGGCCCGGACCGCGCCGATCGGGTCTCACTGGTCGGCGCGGCCCGAGCAGAGCAGGTCGAGCGGGCTGCCCGGAACGCCGAAAGGCGCGCCCTGCCGGGCGCGCCTTTCGGATCGGGTTCGGTTGCGGGTCAGTCCCGTTCGGGGCCGAGCGAGATGCCGCGCGAGGCCAGCCAGGGCAGCGGGTCGATCTTGTCGACGCCGTTCAGCCAGACCTCGAAGTGGCAGTGCGGGCCGGTCGAGAAGCCGCGGTTACCGACGGTCGCGATCTGGTCGCCCGCCAGCACGCGCTGGCCCTGCGAGACGGTCGCGGTGTCGATGTGGCCGTAGATGGTGACGGTGCCGTCGTCGTGGAGCAGCCGGACCCACATGCCGAAACCGGAAGCGGGACCGGCCTCGAGCACGGTGGCGTCGGCGACCGCGTAGATCGGGGTGCCGATCGGAGCGGCGATGTCCACGCCCTGGTGGGCGACGCCCCAGCGGATACCGAAGCCGGAGGTGTAGGTGCCGTTGGCGAACCTCGTCCACAGCGGCCGGTTCTTCGACGCCTCCTGGTTGGCCATGTCGGCGGCGAACTGCTTGCCCTTGGCCAGAATGTCGTTGAACTGGTCCAGGCTCGCGGGCGCGTTCGGGCTCACCACCTGGGGCGATCCGGGGGCGCCGTCGCCGACCACCGAGGTCGCCGCGACCTCTTTGACCTGGTTGGCGGCCTGGTAGTCGACATTGCTGTTGTCGTGGCCCGTGGACTCGATGGTGGCCTGGCCCGCGGCCACGACCGCACCGGCCGCGACCGCGACGACCGCGGCGCGGCCCTTGAGCGCGGTGGGCGGGGCGGGTAGGCGGTGGGTGCCGCCGGAGCGGCGCTTGCCGCCGGAGCGGGTCGGGCGCGGCTCGTCGTCGTAGCCGGCGTCGTGCTCGACTTCGGCTTCCCGCGCACTGCGATTCAGGCGGGCGCCGTCGCCGGAGAACTGGAGCTTCTCGCCGGACGCGGTCTTGAACGTGTAGACCGGTCGGTACTCGTCGGAGGGGGTCGGGTCCGCGGTCGGATCCCAGTTGGTCCGCGACTGCGGGGCCCAATCACTCGGATTCGGTGCGGCCCAGCCGTTCACGGAGGTCTGGGCGTTGTAGTCCCAGTTCGGTTCGGGCTGCCAGTCGGCGGATTCGTCCCACTGCGGGGACTCATCCCACTGCTGACCGCCGTTCCAGTCCGCATCGGAATTCCACTGGGAGCCGGAATCCCACTGCGTGTCGCCGTTCCAGGACTGGGTGGCATCCCAGTCGCCGTGGGCGACCCCGCTGTGCGTCGGGGCGGGGGCATCGAAGGTGGTCGCGCCGCCGTAATTCTCTGCGTCCTCGCGATAGCGGTGTCCGCGGCGGGCGCGGGGCTGCGAGGAGAACGGGCCGTCGCTCATTTGCGCCGGTCCGGAGAGTGCTGCGGGGCCGACAAGTCGCCTGCGGAGCGGCTCATTTCCTGGGGAGCGCTGTGCTGCGTCAAGCCTGCCGTCCTCCTGTCCGTGACCGGGTTGTGACATCGACCGCAACGACGGTAACGAAACGATTGCGGCTCAGCAAGCGATGGACTTGGTTCGACACGCTGGTGTGATATTGATCACGTTCCGAGCGGGAATGTGCTCACTGTGCTTCGGGTAACCGGGTGAGGTTTGCCGACGACGCAACGTAGTACCCAGCGGCACTCTCCGGGATTCGTGTGTCCCACCTGGCGCGGTGTCAACAAGCTACCGATGAGTAGCATTGACGAGGGGTTTTGGGATCGCGGAGACAGTACCGTGACCTGCGCCACTTAGGCTGTATGCGGCTGATTTCCGCTCCATGTGACTGATTAGAGTCCGAGCCGACCCGCCTCCGACGACGGGCCGCCAACCAAGACGTTGTCACAACAACGCAGACGAGACGGTGAGTACATGGATCTCTTCGAATATCAGGCGAAGGAACTCTTCGTGAAGCACGGAGTGCCTTCGTCGGAGGGCCGCGTCACGGACTCGGCCGAGGACGCCCGTGCGATCGCGGAAGAAATCGGCAAGCCGGTGATGATCAAGTCGCAGGTCAAAGTCGGTGGCCGCGGCAAGGCCGGTGGCGTGAAGTACGCCGCCACCCCCGACGACGCCTTCACCCACGCGCAGAACATCCTGGGCCTGGACATCAAGGGCCACATCACCAAGAAGATCCTGGTTGCCGAGGCCAAGGACATCGCCTCGGAGTACTACATCTCCTTCCTGCTCGATCGCTCCAACCGCACCTACCTGGCCATGTGCTCGGTCGAGGGTGGCATGGAGATCGAGGAGGTGGCCGCCACCAAGCCGGACCGCCTGGCCAAGGTGCCGGTCGACGCCGTCAAGGGCGTGGACCTGGCCTTCGCCCGTTCCATCGCCGAGCAGGGCCACCTGCCCGCCGACATCCTCGACGCCGCCGCGGTGACCATCCAGAAGCTGTGGGAGGTGTTCATCAAGGAGGACGCGACCCTGGTCGAGGTCAACCCGCTGGTGCGTACCCCCAACGACGAGATCCTCGCCCTCGACGGCAAGGTGACCCTGGACGAGAACGCCGAGTTCCGTCACCCCGACCACGCCGAGTTCGCGGACATCGACGCCACCGACCCGCTCGAGCTCAAGGCCAAGCAGAACGACCTCAACTACGTGAAGCTCGACGGCGAGGTCGGCATCATCGGCAACGGCGCCGGCCTGGTCATGTCGACCCTGGACGTCGTCGCCTACGCCGGTGAGAACCACGGCGGCGTCAAGCCCGCCAACTTCCTCGACATCGGCGGTGGCGCTTCGGCCGCCGTCATGGCCGCGGGCCTGGACGTCATCCTCAACGACGAGCAGGTCAAGTCGGTGTTCGTGAACGTCTTCGGCGGCATCACCGCCTGTGACGCGGTCGCGAACGGCATCGTGCAGGCCCTGGAGATCCTGGGCGCCGAGGCCAACAAGCCGCTGGTCGTCCGCCTCGACGGCAACAAGGTCGAGGAGGGTCGCAAGATCCTCGTCGACGCCAATCACCCCCTGGTGACCCTCGCTCAGACCATGGACGAAGGCGCCGACAAGGCCGCCGAGCTGGCTGCGGCCAAGTAAGGACACGAACCAACATGTCTATCTTCCTGAACAAGGACAACAAGGTCATCGTCCAGGGCATCACCGGCGGCGAGGGCACCAAGCACACCGCCCTGATGCTGAAGGCGGGCACCAACGTGGTCGGCGGTGTCAACGCGCGCAAGGCGGGCACCACCGTCAAGCACGTCGACGCCCAGGGCAACGAGGTCGAGCTGCCGGTCTTCGCGACCGTCGCCGAGGCCATGGAGAAGACCGGCGCGGACACCTCCATCGCGTTCGTTCCCCCGGCCTTCTCGAAGGACGCCATCATCGAGGCCATCGACGCGGAGATCCCGCTGCTCGTGGTCATCACCGAGGGCATCCCGGTGCAGGACACCGCCTACGCGTGGGCCTACAACGTGGACAAGGGCAACAAGACCCGCATCATCGGCCCGAACTGCCCCGGCATCATCACCTCGGGTGAGTCGCTGGTCGGCATCACCCCGGCCAACATCACCGGCAAGGGCCCGATCGGCCTGGTCTCCAAGTCCGGCACCCTGACCTACCAGATGATGTACGAGCTGCGGGACTTCGGTTTCTCCACCGCCATCGGCATCGGCGGCGACCCGGTCATCGGCACCACCCACATCGACGCCATCGAGGCGTTCGAGAAGGACCCGGAGACCAAGCTCATCGTCATGATCGGCGAGATCGGCGGCGACGCCGAGGAGCGGGCCGCGGCCTACATCCAGGCCAACGTCACCAAGCCGGTCGTCGGCTACGTCGCGGGCTTCACCGCGCCGGAGGGCAAGACCATGGGCCACGCCGGCGCCATCGTCTCCGGCTCCGCCGGTACCGCCCAGGCCAAGAAGGACGCCCTCGAGGCCGCGGGCGTGAAGGTCGGCAAGACCCCGTCCGAGACCGCCGCCCTGGCGCGCGAGATCCTGGAGAAGGCGAGCATCAGCGCTTGATGGTTCTCGTGCCCCACTGCCCGACGGCAGTGGGGCACAGGCCGAGAGTTGTGCGGGTGCTGCCCGTATGAAGGCTGAACACGAAGGCCGCCTGTCGAATTCGACAGGCGGCCTTCGTGATTCGCGGGACTGTGACGAACCCGGCCGGGGGTGGGGGTTTGCGGGTGCGACGGGCCGGGTAACGCGGTCGTGCACTGCGCCGATTCGGGTATTGCGGTCGGGCCACGGCTGGTGGTAGATGGTGCCCGCGACCGTCGAGTGCAGTAGCGTCGGTGAAGGTTCGTGAACGACTCGATAGGAGACGACGACATGTCATACCCGACCGGGGGCTCGGGATACAACGCGCCCCAGCCGACGCCCTCCTCCGTACCCGGCTACGGCTCGCAGCCCACGGGCGCTCCTGTTGCCGGGTCGGGTACGTCGCCCGTTGCGGGCAAGGGCCTGCCGTTCTTCCTGGCCGTGGGTGTGGCCGCGCTCGGCGTCATCAATTTCCTGCTCGGCTTCGCGCCCTATATCGGCACCAAGGCCGTCGAGATCGGCAACACCCGGGTCGGTGGTGACACCAGCTTCAGCTTGTTCGAGAGCACCGGCTCCGCGGCGCTGGTGACGATCCTGCTGATCGCGGGTCTGCTGGCCGGGCTGTCGCTGCTGCCCAAGCAGAGCGGCAACACCGGCATCGTGGCGGCCGCCTCGTTCGGCGCGTTCCTGGGCATCCTGTTCGGCTCCTTCGACCTCGGCGACAGCGTGACGCTGAAGTGGGGCGGCTGGGTCATCCTGTTCCTGTCCTTCGTGCAGGCCGTGGTGGCCGTGCTGGCACTGCTGTTCGAACTCGGCATCGTGAAGGCGCCGGAGCCGAAACCGGCCGCGCCGCAGGGCGGTTACGGTCAGCAGCCGCAGCAGCCGTTCAGCTCCACCGGGCCGCAGTACCAGCAGCAGGCGTTCGGTCAGCAGGCCGGCTACGGCCAGCAGCCGCAGCAGCCGTCGTTCGGTCAGCCGGCCGGGTACGGCCAGCAGCCGTCCTACGGTCAGCCGGCCGGTTACGGTCAGCAGCCCGCGGGCTACGGCACCGGTTCCCAGCCGACCTACGGCCAGCAGCCGCCGTCCTACGGCCAGCAGCCCGCCCAGCCCGGTTACGGCCAGCAGTCGCCGTACGGCGCGCCGCAGCAGCCGGCCGGAAGTGCGGACGCGACCCAGCATTTCGGCGCCCAGGCGCAGCGCCCGGCGCAGCCGTTCGGCGGCGAGCAGGCGGCGGATCCGGCGGCGGACGCCACCCGGGCCTTCCGGCCGGGCCAGGACGACAAGTAGTTTCGCCTCCCGTCAGGAGCGGCCTCCGGTATGTCACCGGGGGCCGTTCTCTTTTGCCAGCGCGCCACTCGTTCCGGCGCGCCTGACCCTACGGTTTCCGAGATGCTGCCACGCTGGATGTCCATGAATGCCCCCAGGAATGCCCTGGCTCGCCTGAACGACCCCGATCTCCGGGAGCCGCCGCGGCCCCCGGTCCGGCGGCGCGGCGGGGGCGGCGGGGCTTTCGGATCGCTGACCCCGGAACGCGCCCGGGTGCTGATGCTGGTCGCCGCGCGCGCCTCGGCCATCACGCTGCTGGTGATCTTCGTGCTGGTGTACGCCACCCTGATCGCGGCGGGCAGCGGGATGAGCGGTTCGTCGGGCGCCATCGCCGCGAGCTGGCTTGCGGTGCACCAGGTTCCGCTGGTGATCGGTAAGACCGGGATCGGGCTGTGGCCGCTGGCGCCGACCCTGTTCATGCTGTGGCTGGTGGCGCGGGACAGCGCGCAGGCCGCCGGGCCCGAGTGCGAGACCGTCGATCTGGGCTGGGTGGTCGGTGCCGCGGTGGGCGGCCCGCTGCTGATCACCGCGGTGTGCCTCGCGGTGGCCGAGGACGCGGCGGCGGTGGTGTCGCTGCAGCCGCCGGACACCCTGGCCGCCTTCGCCTGGGTGCTCGGGCTGAATCTGCTGGCGGCGCTCGTGGGCATCGGTTCGCGGCGCTGGCGCGACTTCGCCGATCTGCTGCCGATTCCCTTGCCGGACTGGGTGGTTCCCGGTTTCCGGGCGGGGTTGCGGGCGGTGGGCCGCCTGCTGCTGACGGCGACCGCGGTGACCGTGGTGTCGTTCCTGCTGCACTGGTCCCGCCTCGGCGACACCTACCATGCGGCCGGAAACGCGGTCGGCGCACTGGGTTTGACGCTGCTGTCGCTGGCCTACCTGCCGAATGTCGCGGTCGACGCGGTGGGCGTGCTGGCCGGCGGTCAGGTACAGATCGGCCCGGGATCGTTGAGCCTGTTCGCGATTCAGGGCGCGCCGGTGCCCGCGGTGCCGGTGGCGGCCACGGTGCCGTCGGGTCCGGTGGCGATGTGGTGGCTGGTGCTGCTCCTCGCGCCCGCGGCGATCGGGGTGTTGTCGGGCCTGGATTGTGGTCGCACCTCGCATGATCGGGCGACCGCGCCCTGGGCGACGCTGACCGCCGCCGGGGTGGCGGCCGTCGTGGTGGCGCTGCTGGACGTGGTGGCCGGGGGCGAGCTGGGCACCTTCGGCCGGATCGCGCCGAATGCGTGGGGCGCGGTGCTGGTGTTCGTCTGGCTGGCCATCGCCGGATACGTGGGCATGCTGGGCGCCCGGTGGTTCGGCGGGCCGGCCGTGGTGGCCCCCGCGGCCTTCGACGACGCCTATGACGACGAGTACGAGGACGACTACTACGACGACGAGGCGGGCGGCTACGCGGACGACGACGTCGAGTACGCGGACGATGACTACGACGATGACGAGTACGACGACTACGACGAGGATTTCGACGACGAGGCCGACGGCTACGCCCGACCCGGCGCCGGCCACGACGACGAGAGCGGCTGGTACGACGAGCGGGATCTCGACGGCGCCCTCGACGCCGAACTGGTCGACGACCAGGACGAGTACGCCGGCGATGCCGCTGTGAAATCCACCGGCAACCCCGACATCGTCGACGCGGAAGTGGTAGAGGGAGACCTGCCGGACAAGTAGCAAGTGGACGGTCGTTACGCTTGAGGCGGCGGGTTCGTTTCCGCCGTCCCCATCCCGCTCCGATCGACAGGGAGTAGTGCGCTGACGTCCACGCCCGCCCCGCAGCTGCCGCCGACCGCGCCCGCGAGCGTCGTGGTGCTTGCTTCCGGCACCGGATCCCTGTTGCGTTCGCTGCTGGAAGCGACGCGGCAGCCGGGTTATCCGGCCACGGTGGTCGCCGTCGGGGTGGATCGCGATTGTGCCGCCACCGAGCACGCCGAGGCCTTCGATGTCTCGTCGTTCAAGGTCGCGCTGGGCGATTTCCCGGACCGCGCCGCATGGGATGTCGCGCTCACCGAGGTGGTCGCCGCCTTCGAACCCGATCTGGTGGTGTCCGCGGGCTTCATGAAGATTCTCGGCCCCGCTTTCATGGACCGTTTCGGCGGTCGCATCATCAATACCCATCCCGCGCTGTTGCCCGCCTTCCCGGGCGCGCACGGGGTGCGGGACGCGCTCGCCTACGGCGTGCGGGTGACCGGTTCCACCGTGCATCTGGTCGACACTGGTGTCGACACCGGGCCGATCCTGGCGCAGGAGGCGGTCACGGTGCTGCCCGATGACGACGAGGACACCCTGCACGAGCGCATCAAGGTTGTGGAGCGCCGGCTGCTGGCGGAGGTCGTCGCCGCTGTCGCTACCCGAGGCATTGTCTCCGATGGACGAAAGGCAGTTATCCCAGATGAGCGAGTTCTCCGGTGAGTGAACGCAAGCCGATCAAGCGGGCCCTCGTAAGCGTCTACGACAAGACCGGTCTGATCGAACTGGCCACCGGTCTGCACAATGCGGGCGTGGAGCTGGTGTCGACCGGCTCGACCGCCGGCAAGATCGCCGACGCCGGCATTCCGGTCACCAAGGTCGAAGACCTGACCGGTTTCCCGGAGACCCTGGACGGCCGGGTCAAGACGCTGCACCCGCGGGTGCACGCCGGCATCCTGGCCGACACCCGCAAGGAGGAGCACGTCGACCAGCTCGTCGAGCTGGGCGTCGAGGCCTTCCAGCTCGTCGTGGTGAACCTGTACCCGTTCACCCAGACGGTCGCGTCCGGCGCGAGCGTCGACGAGTGCGTCGAGCAGATCGATATCGGCGGTCCGTCCATGGTGCGTGCCGCCGCCAAGAACCACCCGTCGGTCGCGGTCGTGGTGAACACCGGTGACTACGCCGACGTGATCGCCGCTGTGCAGCAGGGCGGTTTCACCCTTGCCGAGCGGACCGCGTTGGCCGCCAAGGCATTCCAGCACACCGCCACCTACGATGTGGCTGTCGCCGGCTGGATGACCAGTGTCGCGGTCCCGGCCGTCGCGTCGGAATCCGAAGGCGCGCAGCAGTTCCCGGAGTGGATCGGCGGCACCTGGCAGCGCGCGGATGTGCTGCGCTACGGCGAGAACCCGCATCAGGCGGCCGCGCTGTACACCAACCAGGGTGGCCCGGTCGGGCTGGCGCAGGCGGAGCAGTTGCACGGCAAGGAGATGTCGTACAACAACTACACCGACGCTGACGCCGCCTGGCGCGCCGCCTACGACTTCGACGAGCCGGCCGTGGCGGTCATCAAGCACGCCAACCCGTGCGGCATCGCGGTCGGCGCGGACATCGCCGAGGCGCACCGCAAGGCGCACGCCACCGACCCGGTCTCGGCGTACGGCGGCGTGATCGCGGCCAACCGCGAGGTCTCCGTGGAGATGGCCGAGCAGGTCGCCGACATCTTCACCGAGGTGATCGTGGCCCCGTCCTACGCCAATGGCGCGGTCGAGGTGTTGCAGCGCAAGAAGAACGTGCGCGTGCTGGTGGCCGAGCCGGCCCAGCGCAAGGGTGCGGAGCTGCGTCCGGTCAGCGGCGGTGTGCTGCTGCAGGAGCGCGACATCCTCGACGCCGCGGGTGACAGCGCCGCCAACTGGACGCTGGCCGCGGGTGAGGCCGCCGACGAGGCCACCCTGCGCGATCTCGAATTCGCCTGGCGCGCTTGCCGTGCCGTGAAGTCCAACGCCATCCTGCTGGCCGATGACGGCGCGGCCGTCGGCGTCGGCATGGGTCAGGTCAACCGGGTCGATTCCTGCAAGCTGGCGGTGGAGCGGGCCGGTGACCGCGCCAAGGGCTCGGTGGCGGCCTCGGACGCGTTCTTCCCGTTCTCGGACGGCCCGCAGATCCTGGTGGCCGCCGGCGTGCGCGCCATCGTGCACCCGGGCGGTTCGATCCGTGACAAGGACACCATCGAGCTGTGCCGTGAGGCCGGAGTGACCCTGTACCTGACCGGTTCCCGGCACTTCGCGCACTGAGCGTGTGAGCCCCCGCTGACGCGAGTCGTACAGCGGGACAACAACATCGGGGCAGGGGCCCGGATCATACATCGATCCGGGCCCTGTCGCGTGGCGGACCGCCTCGGCCGCAGTGCCGGGAACTAGGTGGCGCTGAGGACTTTTCGATCACCCAGCGGGGACTTCAGCTGGATTTCGAGGGTGCCGAAGACGGCGATCATGGTGCACATCTTGCCGACCGCGTCGGGCAGGGTGCCGGACTTCAGGTCGACGGTGACGGTCGAGGAGGTTTCGGTGACAGTGGCATTCACGCCGTAGCACTCGGGGGATCCGGTCTGGAAGTTGACCGCGATCCGGTCGGGTGCGACCCGGGTCCAGCTGTCGAACGAAATGCCGTGTGGGCTGACGATACTCGGATCCGCCGTGAACGCGCGTCCGATCTGCCCGCTGGGCGCCTCGGTGGGCGTGGTCCTGGTGCTGGTCGCGGCGCCGCTGGTCTTCGATTGGTCGCCAGTGCTTTCCGTGCTTCCGCACGCCGTGATGGTGAGCCCGATCAGAGTGGCTGCGGCGGCAGCGATCAGGCGGCGTCCCCGTGTCCCGTACATGGCTGACACCCTAGTGTCCGCGACCGCACGGCAGGCTCACGCGCCGGTTTCGACCCCCTGGCGAATTTCTGGCGAAGACACGCCGAAATCTTCGCAGAACCGGCGCGTAACCGTGCGGTGACCGGCGCCGGATCGGTAGTGTCGTGACAGATGTGCGAATGCAGTTCCGCGCCATCGGCTTATCTCAGATCACCCCTCCCGAAAGGACGCACCGTGGGCGACTCGTTGAAGGTCGGCGAAGAACTCGGTCGTGGAGAGGCGCTGCAAGGCGGTGCCTACACCCTGACTCTGCAAGATGATGGCAACCTGGTGCTGTCCGAACCTGGCGGCAATGTCGTGTGGGCCACCGGCACCAACGGCCAGGGCGTCGTCCGGGCCACCCTGCAAGACGACGGCAACTTCGTTCTCTACAAGGAGGACGGCGCCGCCTGGTCCACCGAGACCAATGGCAAGAGCGTGGACCGCCTGGTCGTCCAGCCCGACCGCAATGTGGTGCTGTACGGCTCCGACGGTGGCGCGGTGTGGTCGTCGGGCACCAACACCGACAACCCGCTCCCCGCGCCGGAGCCGGTCCAGGTCCAGGCCGCCGCGGTCGTCGAGGACGTGCCCCCGCCGCCGCCCGCCGCCCAGACCTACACCGTCGAGCCGGGTGACACCCTGTGGGCCATCGCCGAGCGCTTCTACGGCGACGGCAACCGCTACCAGGAGATCGCCGACGCCAGCGGCATCGACAACCCGGACCTCATCCAGCCCGGCCAGGTGCTGACCATCCCGTAATCGGCTCTACGCCAAGGATTTTGGGATCAAAGAAAGCGGCTCCGATGCGAAAGCATCGGAGCCGCTTTTCTTTTCGTCGTCTCAGGTGATCGCTATCGGCTCGTGAAGGGCAGCAGAGCCATCTCGCGAGCGTTCTTGACGGCGACCGCGACCTGGCGCTGCTGCTGCGGGGTCAGCCCCGTCACGCGGCGGCTGCGGATCTTGCCGCGGTCGGAGATGAACGTGCGGAGCAGGTTCACATCCTTGTAGTCGACGATCTCGACGCCGGCGGCGATCAGGGGATTCTTCTTCGGGCGACGGGCCTGCTCTGCACGGACCTTCTTCGACGGTGCTCGCTTCACTGCCATGTCAGCGGTTCCTCACTCACGAATCGTGGATGCTTACCAGCTCGATTTGTGCACACCGGGCAGCTCTCCTCGATGGGCCATCGCGCGAACGCGCACGCGCGAGAGGCCGAACTTGCGGAGATGACCACGCGGGCGTCCGTCCGCGGCGTCCCGATTGCGCAATCGTACCGGACTGGCATCCCGCGGCAGTTTCTGCAGGGCGGCCTGCGCGGCCGCCCGTTCGGTGTCGCTGCTCGCCGGTTTGCGGATGATCTCCTTCAATTCCGCGCGCCGCTGCGCCCACCGTGCCACGACGAGTTTGCGCGCTTCGTTCTTGGCGATCTTCGATTTCTTGGCCACGTCACCGGTCCTCGCGGAAGTCGACGTGCCTGCGGGCGACCGGGTCGTACTTCTTCAGGATCATCCGGTCGGGATCGTTGCGCCGGTTCTTACGGGTGACGTAGGTGTAGCCGGTCCCGGCCGTGGACTTCAGCTTGACGACGGGCCGGATGTCGGTCGATTTCGATGCCATCGTTTCCCTTTCAGATCTTCTCGCCGCGGGCGCGCAACCGGGCTACCACTGCCTCGATGCCGTCGCGGTCGATGGTCTTGATGCCCTTCGCGGAGACGGTCAGCGTGATGCGCCGGTCCTCGCTGGGCAGGTAGTAGGTCTTGCGCTGGATATTGGGGTCCCAGCGCCGGTTGGTCCGCTTGTGCGAGTGCGATACGGACTTGCCGAAGCCCGGCTTGCGGCCGGTGACCTGGCAGATGGCCGACATGGGCACTCCCTTCCGGTGGTAGACGTTCATGACAATCGTTTTCGACAACGAATCTATTCCACGGTACCCTCGGTCCTCGGTAATTGAAAATCATTGTCGAAAGGGGGACCGGTGGCGTCCCAACGCAAGCCCGTGCTCGTCCTCGCCGGACTCCCCGGCCGCGCCGCCGACGGCGTGGAGCGGTCCGCGCGCCTGCTCGGCGCCGCACCCGGAACCGTGGTGGTCCGCCACGATCTGAGCGAACTGCACCACGGCGTGGTGCGCCGCATCGTCCGGCACGACGGCCGTGAACAGGTCACCGTGCTGGAACTCGCGCACGGCTGCGTCTCCTGCACCTTGCGCGCCGACCTGCTGCCCTACCTGTGTCTGCTGGCCGATCGGGATTCGGTGCGGCGCATCGTGCTCGCGCTGGATCCGGCCTTCGAGGCGGAGGCGGTGTGCCAGGCAATCGCCGACGTGACGGTGACCGGCGTGGTCGGCCGGGTGGACGGCCCGGCCGGGCGCAGCGTGCGCGTCGACACCGTCCTCACCTGTGTCGACGCCCGCGACTGGCTGGCCGACGCCACCGGCGACGAGACGCTGTCCGAACGCGGCCACGCCACCGCCGAGGACGAGCGCACAGTGGCGCAACTGGCCGTCGGCCAGGTCGAATTCGCCGATGCCCTGGTGGTTTTCGACGGCGACGCCGATCTCCTGGACCGCGAGCGCACCGCCGCCGTGCTGGCTCGGCTGGCCCCGCGCGCCCCGGTCGCCTGGGTGTCCGGGCCGCCTGCCCTGGGCGCGGACGACCTGGCCTGGCTGCTGCGGCGGGTACCCGCGGACGCGCGCCGCGGCGCACCCTTCGATCCGCACGCCCCGCTGCTGGCCGGCGGTCCGCCGCTGGAGCCGGATTGCGGTGTGGCACTGGTGGAATTCGCCACCGACCGCCCCTTTCACCCCGATCGGCTGCACTCGGCCATCGACGTGCTGCTGGACGGCGTGGTGAGCGCCCGGGGCCGGGTCTGGCTGGCCACCCAGCCGGACGAGGTGGTGTGGCTGGAGTCGGCGGGTGGCGGGCTGCGGGTCGGCGGCGCGGGAAAGTGGCTGGCGGCCATGGCATCCGGGGAACTGGACGAAGTGGATCCGGAGCGGCGCGCGCTGGCCTCGTTGCGCTGGCACGAGCATTTCGGCGACCGCCACACCTCGGTGGTGGTCCTGGTCGCCGACGCCGATCCCGAGGAGGTCCGCCACGCGCTGCACGGGGCGCTGGTGGACGAGGACGAACTGCGTCAGATGCGCTTCGCGCCCGAACGGGTCGCACTGTGGGCCGACCCGTTCGGCGATCAGCACGAGGAACCCTGCGACAGCACCCGGTCGACACCCGTCGCCGGGGACGGCATGACTCGCAACAACGAAAGGTGAACTGATGCGACAGGGAATTCACCCCGACTACCATCCGGTGGTCTTCCAGGACGTGAGCACCGGCCGGTGCTTCCTGACTCGGTCCACCGCGGTCTCCACCCGCACCATCGAGTGGGAGGACGGCAATACCTACCCGCTGCTGGTGGTGGACGTGACCTCCGATTCCCACCCGTTCTGGACCGGCAATCAGCGGGTGCTCGACACCGCGGGCCGGGTGGAGAAGTTCGAGCGCCGCTACGGCAAACGCGTTCGCGGCGAACGTCATTCGACGACGGGAAAGGAGAACGGCTGATGGCCGTCCCGAAACGCAGGATGTCGCGGGCGAATACGCGCAGCCGCCGCTCGCAATGGAAGGCGACGCCGCCGGATCTGGTGCCGGTCGTGGTCGGGGGAGTGGTGCACCGGGTGCCGCGCCGGATCGCGCGGGCGGTCGAACGCGGGCTGATCGATCCGGGCCGGCGCTGAGATCCGGTGGGGAATCAGAGCAAGAAGATCGGACAAGCCCGACAATAGCCCCGAAGTTGCTGTCCCACCAGGGATCTGCTCGAGCGTTACCCGGGCCGGGCTCGGTCGTGCGAATGTTGCTCGAGTGCGAAAAAGTTTCCCCGAAGTTGTGAACTCGTAGCCTGGCGACGGTATTCTCGTGCCTTGAGGGCGGGTTCTTCTGATCACAGAAGAACCCGCTCATCGCCACTTCAGGGCCGGTTCAGGCTCGCTTTCACGCCAGTTCACGCACTGTTCCGCAGTAACGTGCGGTCCGGTCGGTCGTCGGACGTGTGCCGGAATAAATCCGACAAATCGGCCAAATCAACTGTCGGATACCGCTTTCGGCTGCTGCTCCGCCGGAGCTTGTCCCGCGGCGGCCGGATGGCCGTTCGGGCCGGTGCCCCAGCCGGGCAGCGGCACTCCGGGCAGCAGCTGCTCGAGCTTTGCCAGCTGATCGGCGATCGCCGTCGCCGGACCCTCCACCAGTGAGAAGGGGAACGGCCAGCGATGCTGGCCCGACAGCCGCGCCACCTCGTCCTTGAGCTCGGCCGTCGTGGTCTCCAGATCGCTGATCTCGGTACGCAGTTCGTCGATCTGCGCGAGTGCGGCCGCCAGCCCGTCCACCACCGTCCGGTCGCGGCCCTGGGCATCGGTGCCCAGCTGCGGCCAGCCGTTCAGACCGGGACCGCGCAGCTGAGTCTGGATGTCGCGCAACACCTCGTCCTGTTCGGGAGTCAAGTCGGGTTCCTCCGTTTCCACATCCCACTGGCCGAAGTCGGCTCGGTCGGTTTGGTTCACATCGCATTGCACGCCGTCGACCGTGACCTGCTCGCCGGTCTGGTAGATGGCGATACGCGGATCGATATTCCCGCCGGACCAGGCCACCGTCTGCCACGCCCAGGTCGCGGTCCCGTCGTCCAGCGCCCGGCTCACCGGCCAATATCCGCCGTAGATCCCGACATTCGCGCGTCCGATGACGCTGGCCGCGCCGTCCAGGTAGGCGTCGATGGGCACCTGCTGCTGCGGGGTGGCGTCGAAATCGGCGGAGAAGTAGATGGGGCGGTCGGCCCGGCCCCCGCAGCGCAGCACCTGGGCCAGCGCGGCGCGCGCATCGGTGACGCCGGCGCCGTAGCCGTCGAGCATGCGGGCGGCGGTGGTCTCCCAGTTGGAGACGATGGAAATGCCCTGTGCGCGCAGGCCGTCCGCCTCGGCGGGAGTGAGGAGCTTGCCCGGCAGGGTGGGCCCCCCATCGGACAGGTAGCGGATGACGAAGTCGTATCCGGCCGCCCTGATGGCACTCGGCGCGGGACGACCTGCGGCGTAGTCCAGCCCGAAACGCATGGTTCCCACTGTAATTCGGCGGACACGCCGACTGTGCCGGATTGCGGTGGTTGACTGATCGGCTATGAGCGAACACGACAACTGAGTCGGAAAGGTGATGACCGATGCCGATACGCAATGAGGCCTGGCCCCCGGGAACACCGTGCTGGGTCGACTGTCAGGTCGACGATCCGGCCAAGGCCGGTGAGTTCTACGCCGCGCTCTTCGGCTGGGACATGCAAGGTGGCGGCGAGGACGCCGGGGGATACCTCATGGCCCTGCGCGACGGACACGCGGTGGCGGGCATCGGACCCAAGCCGGAAGCCGGGGTGCCGTCGGTGTGGACCACGTACCTCGCGGTCACCGACGCCGACAAGGCCGCCGAGCAGGTGACCTCGGCGGGCGGCAGCCTGCTGGTGCCGGCCTTCGACGTGATGGAGTCCGGTCGCATGTTCGTGGCCGCCGACGCCTCCGGCGCGCCCTTCGCGGTCTGGGAGGCCCGCGCGCACGACGGCGCGGCGGTGTACAACGAACACGGCGCCTACGTCTGGAACGACCTGCACACCGGCGATTTCGCTGCCGCCAAGGCCTTCTACGGCGAGGTCTTCGGCTTCACCTTCACCGAATTCGACGACGAGGCCGTGCGCTACGCCACCTTCACCCCGCCCGGCGGGACCGAGTCGGTCGGCGGCATCAACGACGACAGCGTCAACGGCGTGGCCGCCGCCCAGCCCTACTGGCTGACCTGGTTCCAGTTCGAGGGCATCGACGCCGGCCTCACCCGGGCCGTGGAGCTGGGCGCGACCGTGCTCATGTCCGCCACCGACGGACCCTTCGGACGGATGGCCATCATGGCCGCGCCGCAGGGCGAACTGTTCGGCCTGCTCGATCCCACCACCGCCGAGACGCCCGCGGCCGCAGGCTGATCCGGAGACGAGTCGAGCCGGGTCGATCGGCATCGACCCGGCCCCGGACCCACTCGCTCGTCACCGCTCTCCGCGAAGGAACGGTCGCGCCGCGAAAAGAACGTTCAGCGCACCGATTCCGGCCGCCGCGGACCCTGCTGCGCCGCGGCCTGCTGCGAGGCCGCCTGCAGCGAAGTGCCGTGCGCCGCCTGCGGATCCGCGGTCCTCATCGGGGTCCGCGCCGCGCGCCGGTCCGGCGCGACCAGAATGGCCGTGATCGGAATCGCCAGCGACAGGGTGCCGATGATGAAGGTCGGCACGAAGAAGTTGAACAGCACGTTTCCGCGCGGAGTGGCCGCGGCCGGGTCCACGTGCACCTCGAGCCCGGTCAGCCCGGCGTAGTGCATGCCGATCACCAGGATCGCGTACAGCACCGCGCCGACCAGCACCATCGGCACCGAGCCGACCCACAGGCTGAACCACAGCATCAGCGCCGAGAGCACGAAGGCGATGACGTACACCGCCACCGAGGACACCAGGCTGCGATCGACACTGCCCTGAATCCGGATGGCGCCCAGCAGCAACTGGTGGACGTCACCGAAACCGAAGGCCATCACGGCCGCCGCCACCAGCAGCCGCCACCAGACCAGCTGCCGGCCGTTGATGAGCAGCGCCGCGAACACGGTGGCCGCCGACAGCACCGAGAACAGGGTGATGGAGACGTTGTCGTAGCGCAGCTGGCTGCCCCGCACGTCGAAGCCGAGCATCGACACGAAGACCGGCATGGCGACGCCGACGCCGCCGATGGACACCGCCGCCACGAACAGCCACACGATCCGGAACCGCTGGGTCACCGACTTGGTGGACTGGCGAATGCAGGCCAGACCGCATGCCGCGCCCGCGAACGACACGATCAATGCCAGCGCCAGCACCCAGTAGCCCATGGAGAAGTAGATCATCCCGACACCTCTGTCTTCGTCTGCTGCGACCCTGGCCGTGCGAACCGCTAACCGCGCGGCGCGGTTTCGCGCTGTGCGGCCGTCAGCCGTTCGATCGCGTACTCGGTGACGGCGGCCAGTGCTCGGCGCACCTCGGCCGGGTCGCGCGCGTCGATGTCCACGATCGGCACGCCGTCGCGCACGCTGAGCGCCTCACGGAGTTCGGTTACCGGGAAGCGCGGCGCGTCCGGGAAGCGGTTGACCGCGATCAGGAACGGCAGCGACTTGGCCTCGAAGAAGTCCACGGCCGCGAAGCTGTCCTCGATGCGGCGGGTGTCGACCAGCACCACCGCGCCGATGGCGCCGCGGATCAGGTCGTCCCACATGAACCAGAACCGCCGCTGCCCGGGCGTGCCGAACAGGTACAGCACCAGGTTGCCGGGCAGGATGATGCGGCCGAAGTCCATGGCCACCGTGGTGGTTTCCTTGCCCGGCGTGGCGGCGAGGTCGTCGACCCCGTCGGAGTAGCCGGTCACCATGGCCTCGGTGCGCAGCGGCACGATCTCCGAGACCGCGCCCACGAAGGTGGTCTTGCCGGCGCCGAAACCGCCGGCTACGACGATCTTGGTCGAGGCCGTGCGAGACTCCTCACCCGGTCGCGGCGGGTACTGCAGCGCCAGGTTCGGGAACTGCCCGGTTGTGTACCCGGGGGCCCCGTGCGGGCCACCGGGGTAGCCTCCGCCGTCATAGGGCGCGGAGTCCATGCAGTGTCCTCTCCATTAGTGACCGGCGCTCGTCGAAGGTCGCCTGATCGCTCAAAGTCGAATGCACACGCAGGGTTCCGGCGACGACGAGATCGCCGATGACGACCCGCACCATACCCAGCGGCCGGCCCAGATGGGCCGCGATCTCGGCGACCGAGAGCCGCGCGGTACCGAGTCGCAGGATCTCGGTGCGCACGTCACCGGCCGGCCAGTCGAAATGGGCGGTGTAGGACAGGGTTTCGACGACCGCCTCGAGCGGTAGCTCCACCGCCGGCTCGGTGCGGCCGGAGGTCAGCGCGTAGGGACGAACACGTGTGGTCGGTGGCCGGTTACCGCCACCGCCAAGGGGATTGGTCATGCGCAGCTCATCTAGGCAGTGCGGGCGGTGGCCGAGACCACGGACCCGACCCGGTCGACCAGTAGGGCCATTTCGTAGCCGATGCGGCCGATGTCGTGCTGCTTGTTGGCCAGCACCGCCAGATGCGAGCCGTTGCCGACACTCATGACCAGCAGGTAGCCGCGCTGCATCTCGACGACGGACTGCATCACCTTGCCGCCCTCGAAAAGCTGTGCGGCCCCGGCGGACAGGCTGGCCAGACCGGCGGTCACCGCGGCCAGCTGCTCTCCGCGGTCGGCCGGCAGGTGCGGGCTGGTGGCCTGCAGCAGACCGTCCGCGGAGACCAGCACGGCGTGCGAGACGCCCGGTACCTCCCGGGTGAAGCGGGTGACCAGCCAGTTCAGATTCTCATCGGTGGTGGTGCGCTGGGTGTCGGTCATGCATGCCCTCCGTCGTTGTACTGGGAGTCGGCCCGCCCGGAGCGGACGCCGCTGAGATGCCTGGACAGGCTGTCGCGGATCTCGTCCGGATTGCGGCCGCTGCCGTCGTCGTCCTGGGCGACGGCACCGGGCACCAGCTGGGCGCCGGGTCGCCGAATCGGCAGGCCGCCCTCGGTGCGACTGGTTGTGGTCGGGTTGGCCGCCTCTTCGGCCGCGGCCCAGCCGCTGTCCGAACTCGATGACCAGGCGGCGCCGTTCTGGTTCCCGTCGGCCGGTTCCACCAGCCACTCGGAGACCATGCGCTGATAGATCGGGGTCGGGGCCGCGCCGACCGGACGCAGGCCGGGCGGGGGAGCGACCGGGCGCGCGGCAGTGGGTGCGGCCTCGTCGCCGCGAACAATGGTGTCGGCGTTGCGGTTCGCGCTGCCGTTGGGGTCGGCGACCGGGATCGTGGGCCGATCGTTGTCGCCGAAGGCGCTGTACCCGTTGCCGAAGTAGCTGCCGGTGTCGGGACCGTTCGGATTCCAGCCCCGCGCCGGCTCCGCGATCTGCGGCTCGGGGCCGGGAGCGACGGGCTCGGGCATCCGGACCGACTCGGGAGTCGGCTCCGGCTCGGACGTGCGCGCCTCTCCCCAGTAGTGCATCGGCGCGGGACTCTGCTGCGGCGCAGCCGGTTCCGGTCGCAGCGCGGACACGCTGTAGGCACGCGCGTCCTCGGGTTCGGTGAATGCGTCGGTGAAGCCGTCGGAGAACCGGTCCTGCACCTGTGCCGCCTGCGGCGGCTCGGCGAACGCGGGGACGATCGGCTGCTCACCGGTGTCGGGGCCCGGCTTGCGCTGCGGCAGCCCGGAACTGGTGAAACGCCCGGTGGTGGTGGCCGCGGCGGGCTCGGGCAGGTTCGGCACCGGGGTCAGCCGCGGCGGGGCGAGCACGGGCTGCGGGCCCGTGATCGGGCCCGAGGGCGCCGGAATCGGGCCGGGCGGTACCGGAATCGGCCCGGACGGCATCGCGATCGGGCCGGAGGCCAGGGCCGCCGGGGGCACCGGCAGCGGGGAGGCGACGGGGTACTGACCGGTGGGGTCGCCGACGCGCTCCGGCGCGGGCGAGACCAGGCTGCCCGGCAGGTGCACGCTGCCGGTGATGCCCGGCTGCTGCACCATGGCGGAGGTGCGGCGCAGGCTGACGGTGATGTTGTGCCGCTTGGCCAGGCGGCCCACGACGAAAAGACCCATGCGGCGGGCGGTCTCGACATTGACCTCGCCACCGGAGGCCAGTCGGTCGTTGATGCCCTGCAGGTCCTCGGCGTTCATGCCGAGGCCGCGGTCGGTGATCTCGATCAGATAGCCGCCGTCCACGGCGCGCGCCACCGACACCGCCACCGGCGTGGTGGGCGGGGAGTAGCGCAGCGCGTTGTCGATCAGCTCGGCCAGCAGGTGCTCGATGTCGACGGCGGGTTCACCGGCGACGATGCCGTCGGGCACGGTGCCGATCTCCACGCGCTGGTAGTCCTCCACCTGGGAGACCGAGGACCACAGCATGTCCGACAACGGCACCGGCGCGAGATGGCCACGGCGCAGCGCGGTTCCGGCCAGCACCAGCAGGTTGTCGCCGTTGCGGCGCATGCGGGTGGCGAGGTGGTCGAGGCGGAACAGCGACTGCAGGCGCTCGGAGTCGTCCTCGTCGCGCTCGAGCTCCTCGATCAGCGACAGCTGCTGCTCCACGAGGGATTGGCTGCGGCGCGAGAGGGTTTCGAACATGTTGCCGATCTGCAGGCGCAGTCGCGCCTGTTCGGCGGCCAGGTGGAGGGCCTGGGAGTGGATGTCGTCGACGGCTCGGGCCAGCTGCCCGATCTCCTCGGTGGTGTGCACGTCGACCGGCGAGATCTCCGGGGTCGCGCCGCCGGCGCGCACCACCTCGAGTTCCTGCGGCAGGTCGATGTGGGCCACCTGCAAGGCGTCTCGCCGCAGGCGGCGGACCGGGACGACCAGCGAGCGGGCCACCACCAGCGCCAGCGCGAGACCGGCCAGCAGCATGCCGATCACGATGGAGGTGTCGCGCAGGACGTTGTTGCGGGCCTCGGTGGTGAGCTGGGCCAGCTTGGAGTCCATCGAGTTCGCGACCGCGGACACTTCCTTCTCGTAGGCGTCGGCACTGCCGCGCAACGAGTCCTGCATGGCAGGCAGGCTGCCCGGATCGAGCACGTTCTGCATCAGAATGCCGACACGCGCGCCGGCATTGTCCTTCAGCGTGTTCGCGTTCTGCGCCGCGTCCGGCGCCATGCCGCGATACACCTCGATCATGGTGATCTCGGCGCCGATGGCGGTGAGCAGCTTGGTCCGCAGCGCCGGATTGGAACCCGCCCCGGGCGCGGCGAGCATGATCCGCTCCTGGGTGAGCAGGCGGGAGGCGGTCTCGGCCGCACCGAACTGCAGGAAGGACTGTTGCACCCGGAGGTCACCGACGGTGGGCGCGCCCGCGAGCGCGTTCTGCGCCCGGGTCTGCACCTCGTCGACCTGATCGCCGATGGTCTGGGGGGAGCTGGTGCGCAGGCTGTTGCGCATGGTCTTGGCGACGGCGATGGAGGCGCCGAGTTCCTTGGTGACACCCGGATCGGCGTTGGAGGACTTGAGGACTGTCTCCAGTTCGGCCTGGGCCTGATCGAACTTGGCCGTGGCGGCGTCGAGGTCGGGGTCGACGTCCTGATTGCCGCCGGTGATCGCGGCGACCGCGAGTTCATTGCTGCTGACGAGGAACTTGATGGTGGGGCGGAGCACGTCCATCTGCTCGGTCGCCGCGCTCAGTTTCGAAATGGTCTGCAATTCGCTGTTGATGCGCAGTACCGCGAAGGTCGCGGCGAGGAGCACCGGGAGCACCAGCACGATCCCGACCTTGCGGGTAACGGGCCAGTTGGACAGGCTGAATTGCCAGGACCGGGGTGCTGCTTCCATCCCGCTTCCGTCGCCTCCGCTTCACGATTGACCCTCGGGTACGTATGCGGTTGTGCGGCTTTGGGGTCGAACCCGCGCGGAACCAACTAAGGGTCTTCTTTTACGGCCTGCAACATACCGCGTGAGATGACTAACGGCAATTCGTAGGACTTTGAGGTTTAGTTCCCGAATGCGGCCTTCCCGCAACGGGTTTCGCGCGAATTTGGGTGACACCGCAACCACTTGGCATCGGCCCTCCGTGAAACGCGCAGGTCATCCGCCTCACTCGTCCGGCGTGTCGAAGGGGACCTTCTCAGTCACCTCTCAGTCGCTGTGGGCAGACTGGTTGCCATGCGCATTCTGGTAGTCGACGACGACCGCGCGGTCCGGGAATCGCTGCGTCGCTCGCTGACCTTCAACGGATACACCGTCGACCTCGCGGTCGACGGTCTCGACGCCTTGGAGAAGACCGCCAGTCAGCGACCCGACGCCCTGGTCCTGGACGTCATGATGCCCCGGCTCGACGGGCTCGAGGTGTGCCGCCGGCTCCGCAGCACCGGCGACGATCTGCCGATTCTGGTACTCACGGCACGGGATTCGGTTTCCGAACGCGTCGCCGGACTGGACGCCGGCGCCGACGACTACCTACCCAAGCCCTTCGCTCTGGAGGAACTGCTGGCCCGGCTGCGCGCGTTGCTGCGCCGCACCGCCGGCGATCCGGTCGACGCCTTCTCGGAGGCCATGGCCTTCGCCGATCTGTCGCTGGATCCGGTCACCCGCGAGGTCACCCGCGGTGAACGCCAGATCAGCCTGACCCGCACCGAGTTCTCGCTGCTGGAAATGCTGATGGCCAACCCCCGTCGTGTGCTCACCCGCAGCCGCATTCTGGAGGAGGTGTGGGGCTACGACTTCCCCACCTCCGGCAATGCGCTCGAGGTGTACATCGGCTACCTGCGCCGCAAGACCGAGGCCGACGGTGAACCGCGTCTCATCCATACCGTGCGCGGCGTCGGCTACGTGCTGCGCGAGACCCCGCCGTAGGAGCCGTGCTCGTGGGAAGAACCGTTCCCCGGCGGCCGGTGGTCGCCGGACTCGGGTCGCGTCCGGAGTCGGCCGAGCTGCGGCCGCCCATGCCGCTGACCCGCTCGGTCTCACTACGTTGGCGGGTCACGCTGCTGGCCGCCTCCGTGGTGGCCGTCGCGGTCGCCTTCACCTCCATCGCCGCCTACGCCATGGTGGCGCGCTCGCTGTACGCGGACGTGGATTCGCAACTGCGGGCGCGAGCTTCGGTGATGATCGACAACAACCTCGACAGCCTCGGCTTCCAGTCGCTGGTGTTCGCCGGGCTGTACTCCAGCGATGTCGGCGTCGCCCTGGTCTTCCCGGATCAGTCGCAATACGTGCCCCCGCAGACCACCATTCCGCCCATCGGCAATCAGGAGCGCGGGGTGGCCCGGGGCGAGATCAGCTTCTCGCTGCGCACCGTCGAAGATCAGCGAGTACTGGCGCGGCGCACGCACTCCGGGTCCACCCTGGTCGTCTCGCAACGGCTGCAGCCCACCAAGGAGGTGCTGGACCGGCTGGCCTGGCTGCTGTTCGTGGTCGGCGGCTGCGGGGTCATCGTGGCCGCGGCGGCCGGAACCACCGTGGGCCGCACCGGCTTGCGGCCCATCGCCCGGCTCACCGCGGCCACCGAGCGCATCGCCCGCACCGACGACCTGACGCCCATCCCGGTGACCGGCGACGACGAACTCGCCCGGCTCACCGAGAGTTTCAACACCATGCTGCGGGCGCTGGGCGAATCCCGGGAACGGCAGCGCCGGTTGGTCGCCGACGCCGGCCATGAGCTGAAGACGCCACTGACCTCTTTGCGCACCAATATGGAGCTGCTCATCGCCTCCTCCCGGCCGGGCGCGCCCCGCATCCCCGACGAGGACATGGCCGAACTGCGCTCCGACGTGATGGCCCAGATCGAGGAGTTGTCCACGCTGGTGGGCGATCTGGTCGACCTGGCCCGCGAGGACGCGCCCGAGACCGTCTACGAGCAGATCGACCTCGGCGACGTGGCCGAGCGGGCGCTGGAACGAGTCCGGCGGCGGCGCACCGGAATCGAATTCGATGCCGAGCTGCGCCCCTGGTTCATCTACGGCGACGAACCGGGACTGGAACGCGCACTGCTCAATGTGCTCGACAACGCGGCCAAATGGAGCCCCGAGGGCGCCAAGGTCTTCGTCACCATGCGCGAGAGCGGGCGCGGGCTGCTGGAGTTCGCCGTCGACGACGCCGGGCCCGGCATTCCGCCCGCCGAGCGGGAACTGGTGTTCGAACGCTTCTACCGGACCACCGCCTCGCGCTCCATGCCCGGATCCGGACTCGGCCTGGCCATCGTCAAGCAGGTGGTGACCAAACACGGTGGCACCATCAACATCGATACTTCCGACCGCGGCGGCGCTCTGATCCGTATCGTGCTGCCTGGAGAAGGCGCACCGCCGCTGCCCGACTCGGCGCCGGACTGAGCGCCGGAAAGCTCGGCGAAAAGCAAGCACGGTCTCAGTCCACTCTCAGTCGTTCCCGCCAGGCTTGGCGACGAGACTCGAGGAGAAAACGAGAAATGACCGAGGATTCGAACACGCAGGGCAAGGAGCCCGAAGGCGACGCCCCGGATGCCACCGCCTCCGGCCTGCCCAAGCGCGACCCCGCGGGCTCCGCCACCCCCGAGGCCGGATCCAGGCCCTTCGACGGCTTCGCCGCCTCCGCGGCCCCGCAGTCGCAGCCGGCCGCTCCCGCCGCGCCGGGCGGAATGACGCCACCGGCGCAGCCGGGCCATCCGGCCCCCGCCGGACCGGCCGCCGCCCCCGGATCGGCGACCCCCGCCTCCGCGGCTCCCGCCGGATTCGGTGCGGCGCAGCCCTTTTCCACTGGCGTCCCCCAGGGGGCGGGCCCCGGAGTCCCGGTCGGACCCGGTTCAGGCGTTGCGGGACAACCGGTTCCGGGTCCCGCGGCACCGGGCTATCCGGGTGCCGGCGGCCCCGCCTCCGGCGCGGACCCGGCGACCCAGATCCTGCCCGGCGCGGGTTACGGTGCGCCGGCCTACGGCGCGGCTTTCGGAGGGGCGCAGCCCTATTCGGAGCAGTACGGGGCCGGCAAGCATCCGACCGAGGAGATCCCGGCCGGTGCCTACGGGCAGGCGTACGCGGCGTCGGGGGCCGGGTACGCCACCGGACAACATCCGACACAGGTGATTCCGGGTGCACCGGGCGGCCCGGGCATGCCGGGCGCGCCCGGCATGCCCTACGCGGTCGGGCCCGCGCCCACGCGGTCCGGGCGCACCGGTCTGGTCGCGGGCGCGGTGGTGCTGGCGCTGCTCAGCGGCGGCATCGGTGGCGCGGTCGGCGCGCTGGCCACCCACCACAGCGACACCCGCTCCACGGTGACCAACGCACTCGATCAGCCGATCGGCAATGGCAAGACCGCGCCCGCGCCGGAGGGTTCGGTGCAGGCGGTGGCGCAGAAGGTGCTGCCCAGCGTGGTCATGATCCGGGTCGCCGGCGCGCGGGCCGAGGGCGAGGGGTCGGGCGTGATCCTGTCCTCGGACGGCCTGATCCTCACCAACAACCATGTGGTCAGCGGCGCGGGCCAGAACGCCAAGATGGATGTGGCCTTCAGTGACGGTACGACCGCTCCGGCCACCGTGGTGGGCGCGGATTCGGTGTCGGACGTCGCGGTCATCCGGGTCACCGGCAAGACCGGTCTCCAGCCGATCGACCTGGGTCAGTCGGCGAGCCTGCAGGTCGGCCAGGGCGTGGTGGCGATCGGTTCGCCGCTGGGCCTGGCGGGCACCGTGACCAGCGGCATCGTGTCCTCGCTCAACCGCCCGGTCTCCACGAGCGGTGAGCCGGGCTCGCAGGGCACCGTCATCGACGCCATCCAGACCGACGCGGCCATCAACCCGGGCAATTCCGGCGGTGCGCTGGTCGATATGAGCGGCAAGCTGATCGGCATCAATACCGCCATCGCGACCATGGGCACCGCCGAGTCGGCGGGCGCGCAGAGCGGCTCCATCGGCCTCGGCTTCGCCATTCCGGTGGACACCGCGCGCCGGGTGGCCGACGAGCTGATCAAGAACGGCAAGGCCACCTACGCCCAGATCGGGGTGACCGTGCGGGCGCAGGACGACGTCAACGGCGCACGCGTAATGGACGTGTCGCCCGACGGCCCGGCCGCCAAGGCCGGCATTCCGAAGAACGCGATCATCACGAAAATCGATGACCAGATTGTGGATTCGGGCAATTCGCTGATCGCCGGGGTGCGCTCGCACCGGCCCGGCGACAAGGTCAAGGTGACCTACACCGACGACCAGGGCAAGAACCCCAAGACCGTCGAGGTGACTCTCGGCGAGGCAGCTGCGGAGGGCGGCCGATGATGATTCACGAGAGCGGTAGAGAAACGACCCCGGCGATTCGCGTCACCGGGGACGGGGGCTGGGAGCTGTTGTCGGACAAGGGCGCTACGGTGAGCACCATGGAAATCGATACCGCTGTTGCGGGCCGTGCTCTTGTCGTGGTCGTCGACGATCGAACCGCCCATGGCGGGGTGGACTCGCTGGGTCCGCTCGTCACCGAACTACTCACCGAGGCCGGGTTCCTGGTGGACGCCTCGGTGTCGGTGCAGGCCGATGAGGTGGAGATCCGCAATGCGCTCAATACCGCGGTGATCGGTGGTGTCGACCTGGTCATCTCGGTCGGCGGCACCGGCATGTCGCCGCGTGACGTGACCCCGGAGGCCACCGAGGAGGTGCTGGACCGGGTGCTGCCCGGTATCAGCGAGGCGCTGCGTTCGTCCGGGCTGGCCTCGGGGTCGCTGGACGCGGGTCTGTCCCGCGGTCTGGCCGGGGTCTCGGGCAGCACGCTGGTGGTGAACCTGCCGGGTTCGCGCGCCGCGATCCGGGACGGCATGGCCACCCTGGGCCCGCTGGCCAGCCGGGTCATCGATGAACTGTCCGGTCTGTCGGAATGATCGACGCCGAGCAGCCTTCGGAGTCATCCGAGACCTCAGGGTCATCGGAGACCTCGGAACCACCCCGTCCGGCCGAGCGCCGGGCGGGGTCTCGTCGTTTGACACCCGCGGAGCGCGCCCGGCTTGCGCGCATCTTCGGTGACGAGCTGCCGTCCACGACCACGGACGAGCGCACTCCCGAGCCCGAATCCGGCCGATCCTCCGATGATTGGCTGCGGTCCCAAGTTCCGCCGCATCACGGCTGAGTCTGCTGCCGTATCACGGTCGCGCTCGCGACGTATTCATATCCAGCTATACGCCGTAGATGCCGCATGCCTGTTCACGGCCTTACGGTGTTATTCGCCAGAGAATTGCCATGGCGCTGTTATCTGCTCTGTTGCGTCCGTCATAAGATTGTTGCCATTTGATAGCTAGCACGCCAAAGATCTCTCATCGGTCATCAAAGCTGCGGCTAGAACGGTTTTGAGTAGCATGCTCGTGCGTTGCTTGTGTCGGAATCCCGTGTCGTAATGGCCTCTCCAGCCCCGGTGGTCGGGGTTGTCCGAAAGAAAACTGATGGGGGAACTACGGGCGAGAACCGGACCGTCGGTTTGCGTCGCGCGACCCGTGTCGCGGACGTTGCCGCGGCGGCCTCCGTGGCTTTCGGCCTCCTGCCGACCGGCGCCGCCAACGCCGACACCTTCATGCCGTTGCCTGGCGGCTCCATCGCCGAGACCATCAACCTGAGCGGCTGTGGCGGCCACGCCCGGGCGCGCTCGTTCGTCGCGGTCCAGGTCGCGGCCGACAGCGTCATCGCCGCCTACATGCTGTCGGGTCGGCCCTTCGGTCTCGGCTGATCAGTTTCCGCCCAGCGGAATCCGAAGGGGCCCGGTGCGATTAGCGCCGGGCCCCTTTTGCTATCCGCGACTTTCTCGACATACCTGCGGGTTTGTGTTGGCGAGTGATCGACTCTGTTCGCTCACGTCTCAGAGCCCACTCCTGTGATGTAAAGTGCCCTGCGTCGCTACGCCAAAAGAATTTGTGACCAGTAACACGGTGGCAACAATGTGGCGACAAACTCAACCGGGGATTCGGAAGGGTCCCATTTCAACCTCGGTGGTCGAGGTTGAACTGCTTGAAACCTGATGAGGGGAAGTATGAGCGAGAACCGCACCCACGGTGCGCGTACCGCTGCCCGCATTGCGGGCATCGGCGCGGCTGCGGCCGTGGCCTTCGGCCTTTTTTCCACTGGTGCCGCTAACGCCGACACCTTCGTGCCGTTGCCGGACGGCCAGAAGGTGAACCCGGCGGGCACCGTCACCATCACCCGCACCGGTGAGCACGCGATCGTGTCGCCGTCGCTCGCCGCCAATGGCGCGGGTCGTGTCGTATGGGTCAGCGGCGCCGCGAGCGCCGTCGTCGACACTCCGGATGGCACCGTCGGTCCGTGGAACGGCCCGACCAACAGCCCGGGTTCGAACAATTCGTCCACCCATGGTTCGTCGATCATCAGCACCGGCTACATCGTCGGCTGCCAGATCAGCATCGGTGAGGACGCCATCTCCGCCGGTATCTCCGGCAATGTCAGCCTGAACAGCGCGGGCGTCGGTGGTTCCATCGGCGTCAACCTCGGCCCCGGCCAGGTCGCTTTCGTTCAGATCGACTCCAAGGACATCACCAAGTCCGGCACCTACTCGGTCGAGTACCGGGATGCGGAGATGCAGATTCAGGGTTGCGCGGGGTACGCCCAGGCGCGTGCGTACACCACTGTCGAAATCATCGGCAACGACTACTCGAAGACCACGCTCTACGGACAGCCGTTCAGCATCGGCTGACGTGGTCTCGACCCGCCAAATCCTTTCTCGCATAAGCGAATTCGACCCACGAGGGACAAACAGAAATGAGTATCCGTAAGACCGTGGCGCGGGCGGCCGGTGTAGGTGCCGTTGCCACCGCCGCCCTTGGCCTCTTCTCCACCGGTGCGGCGAACGCCGACACCTTCGTGCCGCTGCCGGGCGGCGAAATCACCCAGACCCTGTCCGACGGCACCGTTGTCACGGTGAAGCTGGTCGGCGAGTCCGCCAACATCAGCCCGTCCCTGGGCGCCACCCCCGTGCACCGCAACGCCTGGGTCTCGGCGTCGGCGCAGGTCCACATCTCCGGTGACACCAGCGCCACCGGCGGCAAGATCTTCCCGGGTTACGTGGTCGGCTGCCAGGTCACCATCGATGGCGGCAACGTCAACGGTGGCGCGACCGGCGGTGCCAGCTGGGACAACTCCGGCAATGTCACCCCGCAGGCCGGCGCCAACACCGGTGCCAACCTGACCCTGGGTCCGGGGCAGGCCAAGTCGTTCTACATCCTCGACTTGGAGATGCCGGACGACTACGGCAAGGAAGCCCACAAGGTCCGCAACGCCTTCAAGGGCACCGACGGTTCGGTGACCTGGTCGGATGAGACCATCGGCCTGAACGGCTGTGCCGGTTACGCCCAGGCGCGCTCCTTCGTGAGCGTCGAGGTCGAGACCGACAACGTCATCAGCTGGGTCACCCTGTGGGGCCAGCCCTTCAGCCTGGGGTAAAGCCCGCTAGCTGGTAATGGCAACGGGCTCGGCGCTTTTCGCGCCGGGCCCGTTTGCTGTATCCCGCTCCGATATTGCTGTGTCCCCCTTTACATCTCGTGCTTGCCGCCGGCGCTGCGCGCGGCCAGCAGGTCCCGGATCTCGGTCAGCAGTTCGGTGTCGGTGACCGGGTCCTCCGCGGCGCCCCACAGCTTCTTGGCCCTGCTGTACGGGAGCACGATGACGAAGTAGAGCAGGGCCGCGATGATCACGAAGTTGATGGCCGCGGTGATGATCGGGCCGACGGCCACAAAGGTCGCCGGTTTGTCGGCCACCAGCTGGAAGCCCAGGCCGAGCTGGCTGTTGCCGCCGAACGCGGCGAGCAGCGGGGTGATGATACCGTCGCTGAACGCGGTGACGATGGCGACGAAGGCGGTACCCATGACCACGGCCACCGCCAGGTCGATGACATTGCCGCGCATCAGAAAATCCTTGAAACCCTTGAGCATTGCGGAAGCTCCTCTACCGGAGGGATCGAACGCAGGGTAATGGGGGTATACGGCGATGCTAGTTCACCGGCGGCCCGGTTCAGTGGAACACGACGGTGAGTGCCGTCCGCAGCGAGGCCGCGGCCACCGCGGCGGCCCGCCGGGAATCCAATGCCACCAGCACGATCCGGTCGGTGCGCCCGCGCGAGTTCTCCGTCCCCGACACCAGCACCACGGCCGCGTCGGCCGCGAGCAGCCGCGCGGGACGCCCGCCCCCGCCCGAGTCCTCGCCCGCCACCACGTCCACCCGGTCCCCGGCCCGCAGGATTTCGGCAACGGCATTGTCCGCCAAGCGAATCGGGACGATGCGCGCATCGGCGGACTGCGCCGCCACCGCCGCCAGCCGCGGCCCCACCACCCGGACCTCGGTGACGATCTCACCGGCCGCCAGCGCGCCCGCCAGGGTGGCTCCGCGCAGCCGTGCGGCCTCCCGCACGACGCCGGCGGGCAGGGTCGCCGTCTCCCGCGCCGCGACCCGCAGATCGCCCTCGCCCAGCACCTGTCCGGGTGGTAGATCCCGGGTGGCGACCAGGACCGGGGTGTGTCCGGCCGCGGGGTCGGCGCGCACGGCCAGAAACCCCGCCAGAACGAGCAGCGCGACCGCCCCGGCCCGCCGCAGTAGCACCGCGTCCGCCCAGATCAGGCGGCTACGGAACAGCTGAAGGATGGCTCGATACGGTCGCGTCATGCGGGGCAGCGTACGGCCGCCCCGGTACCGACAGGCCCGGGCGGAACCCGGGCTGTGGATAACGAAAAGCCTGTGGAGAAACTCGGATCAGGCGGCGGAGGTGCTGGAGCCGCTGGTCGACGAGGCCGAGGTCGAGGAGCTCGACGCCGTGGAGCTGGAGCTGCTGCTCTCCGAGGAGGTGGACGAGGACTTGGCCGGCTCGGAGGAGGTCGATCCGTTGCGGCTGTCGGTGCGGTAGAACCCGCTGCCCTTGAAGACGATGCCGACCGAGTTGAACAGCTTGCGCAGCTTGCCGTTGCACTGGTCGCAGGTGGTCAGCGCGTCATCGGAGAAGGACTGCACGATGTCGAACTTGTTGTCGCACTCGGTGCATGCATACGAGTAAGTAGGCATCGGGAAACCTCCACGCTCTTCGTCGAATTAGCACTCTACAGCTGGCAGTGCCAACGCTGCCAATCGGGTGTCAATTCCCGACCCGATCTTCGAGCCGCCGCAGCCCCCCGAGCGGGGTCAGTGCCCACCCCATTCGGTGGTCGTGCGACTCTTCCGGCAAACGCTCCACGAGTTCGTCGTCGCGCACCACCGCGATCAATCGCGCGTCGGCGCGGCAGGCGCTCAGACTTCGATCGTAATAACCGGCCCCGCGCCCCAATCGAACCCCGCGCCGGTCCACCGCCAATGCCGGAACCAGAATCGCCGCGGCCTTCGCGATCCCATTCGCGACCGGCGCGCCTTCCGGTTCCCGGAGCCCGAACCGCCCGCGCCGCAGACCCGACGGCCCGGTGTACTCGGCCCACTCCAGCGGACCGGGTTCGCCGGTGACCGGCAGCAGCACCCGCGCCCCGGCGGCCCGCAGCGCGTCGAGCATGGCGAGCGAGCCGGGCTCACCGCCGACGGGCACGTAGGCGCACACCCACTCCGCGTCGGCGAGCGCCCCGGCCGCCGCTGCCAGAGCCGCCGCCTCGCGCTCCCGGTCGGCCGCGGGCAGCGCCCTGCGCCGCGCGAGGATCTCCTCGCGCCAGGCGCGCTTGTCCCGCTCGTCGGTCACGCTTCCACCCTAGGACGGGCGGGTCAGCGGTCCGAGCGCGGCCGGGTGAGGGTGAAGGTGTCGACGGCCTTCAGGTCGCTGGTCGGCCCGGTGAGGGCGTAGTAGGTGCCGGTGATGGTGGTGTTGCCGCCCGGCTGACCCGGGTCCACGTCGAAAGCGCAGAAAACGTAAGGGTGTTCGGCGTCCTTGAAGGCCGACCAGGGCGCATCCTCGAGGACGTACACCGGCGCCTTCTTGCCGGTGGCCGGATCCACCTCGCCGACCGCGGTGATCACCCGGCACTTGTCGCCGGGGAAGAACAGCTGATTCGACGGCGAGGAGGTGCCGCCGCCGCCGATCACCAGGTGCACGGTGCCCCTGCTGGTGTCGACGATGTCCTTGCGGGTGTCGGCGGGCCTGGGGGTCAGCGTCTCGGACCCGGTCACCCCGCGCACCGGATGCGAACGCTCGTAATGGTGTTCGTGCCCGCACAGCACCAGGTCGACCTGGTATTTGTCGAACAGCGGCAGCCAGTCCTGCCGGATGCCCAGGTCCGCGCCGTTGAACTTGTCGGCCGAGGAGATGGCGACCTGGTGCATGAACACCACCACCCAGTCGATGCCCTTGTCGGTCCGCGCCCGGGCCAGTTCGCCCTCCAGCCAGCGCTTCTGGGCGCCGCCCGAGTAGCCCCTGACGTAGGAGTTGCCGCCGTCCTGCAGGCAGATGTCGTCATTGGCGACCGCGATCACCCGCACGCCGCCGACGGTGAACGAGTACCAGAGGCCCCTGGCGTGGTCCTCGCCGCCGGAGTCCGGGACGGTGAAATAGGTCTGGAACGCCTGGTATCCGATGGGTCCGTTGCCGAGCTCGTTCTCGTGGTTGCCGGGCGCGGGCATCCAGGGCCGGTAGCGGGCGGAGCGAGAGTTGTTGGCCCACCAGTCGTTCCAGGTGCGGATGCGGTCGGTGGCGATATTGGCGTAGCAGAGGTCGCCGTTGACCAGGTTGAACAGCGGGGCCAGCGATTCCACCGCCGAGGTGACGTCGCCGGCGTACTGGGAGCCGAGGTTGTCGTTGAGCGCCTTGCCGTCGACGATCTTGCCGACGGTGGGGGTGCCCTGATCGCCGAAGCTGGTGAACCGGAACTTGGCGCGGCCCGCGGGCGCGGTGCGGATGGTACCGAGTTCGGGCGGCGCGCCGTCATGCCCGGCGGCGTATACGTAATCGGTGTCGGGGGACAGGCCGGTGATCCGGGCGTGGTGGGCCTGAATCTCGATGCCGGACTTGGCATCCCGGTAGGTCCGGGTCTCCGCCTGCACGCTCTTGCCGAAGCCGGCGTCGGCGGGGCCGTAGCGCACGGTGGGCTTGGTGACCGATCCGGTGGTGTGCCAGCTGACCACCACCTCGCGGGTGGCGTCGGATCCGAATTGCAGATGCAGGCCCGCGACGCGGGGCGCGGCCGCGCGGTCGGGGGTGGTCACCAGTTCGGCCGAGCGCGGCCACGCCGCGGCGTTCGATGCGCCGCCGCGCAGCGCGACCGTTCCGCCGGTGCCGACCGCGAGCCCGGCCAGACCGGCCACCGCGGACGCGCCGAACAGCCGGCGCCGGCTCAGCCCGCGCGCGGCGTCGGGCGAGTTCGCGGCGGGTACGGCCGGGTTGTCCGAGGTGGAATCGGGGCTGTGGGAATCCTCACGGTCGGTCATAGGTGTCAGCTAACAACCGCTGGGTACGTGACAGGTCACAGTGCGGCGAACTTGAAATGAAATGAACAGGTCGGTCTGCCAGTTCTGCTCCGGTCCGGCGTTCGGTGGGCCCTCGACGCTCCCGCCCCTTAGGCTCTCGGGGATATCGAGGCGGCCCTGAGCCGGTCTCGGGCGTGTGACGGATGGATAGGGTGAATTCATGACAGCTAGTGGCGGCGGAGCCGAGTCGTCGAACGGCGGCGCAGCCGAGTCGTGCTTCCGTACCGCGGTGGTTCCCGCGGCGGGGCTCGGCACGAGGTTCCTGCCCGCGACCAAGACGGTGCCCAAGGAGCTGCTGCCGGTGGTCGACACCCCGGGCATCGAATTGGTCGCCGCCGAGGCCGCGGAGTCCGGCGCCAATCGGCTGGTGATCGTGACCTCGCCCGGAAAAGACGGTGTGGTCGCACATTTCGTCGAGGACCTGGTGCTGGAGAGCACCCTGGCCGAGCGCGGCAAGTTCCATCTGCTGGAGAAGGTGCGCAAGGCGCCCGCGCTGCTGGACGTGACCTCGGTGGTGCAGGAGGAGCCGCTGGGCCTGGGTCACGCGGTGGCACAGGCGGAATCGGTGCTCGACGCGGACGAGTCCGCCATCGCGGTGCTGCTGCCCGACGACCTGGTGCTGCCCGGCGGCGTGCTCGAGCTGATGGCCAAGGTGCGCAGCACCTACGGCGGCTCGGTGCTGTGCGCCATCGACGTGCCGAAGGAAGAGGTCAGTGCCTACGGCGTTTTCGACGTCGAGGAGCTGCCGGGCGGCCCGCAGGACGTGCTCAAGGTCAACGGCATGGTGGAGAAGCCCGCCATCGCCGACGCCCCGTCCACCTTCACCGCCGCCGGGCGATACCTGTTGGACCGCGCCATCTTCGACGCGCTACGCCGCATCACCCCCGGCGCGGGCGGTGAGCTGCAACTGACCGACGCCATCGCGATGCTGATCGCGGAGGGCCACCCGGTACACGTCGTGGTGCATCGTGGGTCGCGACACGATCTGGGGAACCCGGGCGGTTATCTTCGAGCAGCGGTCGATTTCGCTCTGGAACGCGAGGAATACGGTCCCGCCCTGCGGGAGTGGCTCGAGCAGCGGCTCGGGTCCGGCTGGAATCCCCAGCTGACCTCGTACGAATAGCCGCAACGGGCAGAAGTGAAGGACAGGCGCCGGACTCGCGTGAGCGGCCCGGCGGGCGACACGTCGACGGCGGCGGGCGAGACAACGGAAGGGCGGCATGCGCTCGGTTGAGGATCAGCAGATCAAGGTGACCGCTGCGGCCGTGGCCCCGCGGCCGGTCCGGGTCGCGATCAGCGAGGCCCAGGGACTGCTGTGTGCCGAGGACGTGGTGACCGAGCGTCCACTGCCGGGTTTCGATCAGGCCGCCATCGACGGATACGCCGTGCGCAGTGTGGATGTGGCCGGCGCGGGCGCGAATATCCGTGACGAGGACGGTAATTCGGTGCACCTGAGCCTGCCGGTGGTGGGTGAGGTGGCCGCCGGCTCGCGTCAGCCGATCCGGCTGCAGCCACGCCAGACCGTGCGCGTGGACACCGGCGCGCCGCTGCCCACCCTCGCCGATGCCGTGCTGCCGCTGGAGAACACCGACGGCGGCCGGGCCCGGGTGAAGGTCTACGAGTCGGTGCGCTCCGGTGATTACGTGCGTCGCATCGGCGACGATGTGCAACCCGGCGATCTGGCCGTGCGCGCGGGCACCATCATCGGCCCGGCCCAGGTGGGTCTGCTGGCCGCGGTGGGCAAGGACAAGGTGCTGGTGCATCCGCGGCCGCGGCTGTCGGTGCTGTCGGTCGGCGGCGAGCTCGTCGACATCGACCGCACCCCCGGACCGGGCCAGGTCTACGACGTGAACTCCTACGCGCTGGCCGCCGCCGCGCGCGACGCGGGCGCGGACGTGAACCGGGTCGGCATCGTGAGCGCCGATCCCAAGCGGCTGCGAGATGTGGTGGAGGGCCAGCTGGTTCGCTCCGAGGTGGTCGTGATCGCGGGCGCGGTCGGCGGCTGGGCGTCGGAGCAGGTGCGCGAGGCCCTCGAGGGCCTGGGCGAACTGGGGATCACCCGGGTGGGCATGCATCCGGGCTCGGTGCAGGGTTTCGGCCTGCTGGGCCGCGACGAGGTGCCGACCTTCCTGTTGCCGTCGAATCCGGTTGGCGCGCTGGTGGTTTTCGAGGTCATGGTGCGTCCGTTGATCCGGATCGCGCTGGGCCGCCGCCATCCCATGCGGCGCATGGTGCGGGCGCGGACCATCCTGCCGATCGCCTCGATTCCGGGCCGGCGCGGGTATCTGCGCGCGCAACTCATGCGCGACGAGCAGACCGGCGACTACCTGGTGCAGCCGCTGGGCGGCCCGAACGGCGCGTCCTCGCATCTGCTGGCGACCATGGCGGAGGCCAACAGCCTCATCGTGATCGATCCCGAGGTCACCGAGGTGCGCACCGGTGACGAGGTGCAGGTCGCGTTCCTTGCGCAGCGAGGGTGAGGCCGACATGATCGGTCAGGGCGCGTGGTGGAGCGGCGCCTCCGGAGCGCTTGCGAGCGTAACCATGGAGGGTCCTCGAGCATGTCGAATGGGCACAGTGTGAACCTCTTCCGGACCGCCCAGCATCCGGGCTGGCCGGCGCATCTGGGGCCGGTGCGGGTCGCCGCGGGCATCGTCACGCTGCGTCCGATCCGTTTGCGTGATGCCTCCACCTGGAGCCGGATTCGCATCCGGGACAGGGACTATCTGGAGAAGTGGGAGCCGACCGGCCGCGGCCCGTGGGAGGCACGCAACCACTCGAGCAACTGGCCCGCGCTGTGGTCGGCGCTGAAGGCCGAGGCCCGGCGCGGCACCATGATCCCGTTCGTCATCGAGGTCGACGGCGTGTTCAGCGGGCAGCTCACGGTGGGCAATATCGTGCGCGGCGCATTGCGTTCGGCGTGGATCGGCTACTGGGTGTCGAGCGAGCTGAGCGGGCAGGGCGTGGCCACCGCGGCGCTGGCGCTGGGGCTGGACCACTGCTTCGGTGAGGTGGGCCTGCATCGGGTGGAGGCCACGGTGCGGCCGGAAAACCTTGCCAGCCAGGCGGTTCTGCGCAATGTCGGCTTCCGCGAGGAGGGCCTGCTGGAGCGCTACCTGGATGTCGACGGGGCCTGGCGCGATCACCTGCTGGTCGGCATGACGGTCGAAGAGGTCTCAGGGACGGTGGTGGACAGGCTGATTCGCGCCGGACGTGCCACCAGAGCCTGATAACTCGCTGTGTATTTCGGCGGCCCGATTACCGCCTCTGCCTGCACCTCACCGGAATTGCCCCGCGAAATCGGGTTTCCGGGGCCGGACCCGGAGAACGACCGAGGCGTCGGCTGTTACTAGTGTTACGTGTGTGGTCGGCGCGCCTGTGGGGAATTACCCCGGTGTGGAATTAACCTTCGGACGTCGGTGGTGCGTCTGTCTACCCACCGGTGGGCGCTGCGGTGCACGTCGAAGGGACTATGAGCTGGGCGGGACGGAGGTGTGACGGCAATGCCGAATTCGATCTTGTGGATCGGTTTGGTGGTGCTCTGGGTCTTCGTCCTGTTTCCGATGCTGGCCAACCGTCATCCCCGTATCCGGCAGCACACCGACGCCGCGCTCTCCACGCGGGTCCTGCATCGCGGCGGTGCCGCACAGCGCACCAGGAAAGGTCCGGCGACCGGACATGACACCGACCCGGACTACGTGCCGGTTCGCAGGAAGCTTCACCCGAGCGAGGATCCGGAGGATCGGATGACCAGATCGGACGACGCCGCTGCATCGGACGAGAAGGAAGTCGACACCGAGGCTGCGCCCATCGCCGAAGCTCAGACGCCGCCCGCCGAAATGCCCGAGCCCGAGGGGGATTCGGCCGATGGTGGCGAAGCGGCGGATATCGCGGCCGAATCCGAGTCCGAGCCGTCCGAGTCCGAGGCGGACCCCGAAACCACCACGGCCGAGGGGGAATCCGAGAACGATGGGGCGGTGGCAGACGACGCCGACCGCGAGGCCGAGCGCGAAGAACGGCAGGAGGCGCCCCAGCGCGCCCGCACCCCCGCGCTGCGCGAGCCCGATCCGGCACCGGCACCGGAGTCCGAATCCGAGGACGAGGACGAGGATTTCGTGCCGTCCCGCCGCGGCCGCGGCGGTTTCGATCCCGAGGCCGACGCCGCCGCCCGGGCGGCCCGCTACACCTTCCGTCAGCGCGCCGTGCTGGGCCTGGTGCTGTCCACGCTGGTCCTGGCCGCCGCCGGTCTCGCCGTCTCGGCGGTGCTGTGGGGGCTGTGCGCCCTGTCCGGCGCGGTCCTGGTGGCGTACCTGGGTTACCTACGCAGACAGGTCCGCATCGAGGAGGACATCCGCCGTCGCCGCGCCGCCCGCCTGGCCCGCAAGCGCGTCGAGGACGGCCAGGAGGAGTCGCGCCGCCGCGAAAGCCCGCGCCCGGATCGTGAGCAGACCCGTACCCAGTTGCGCCGGGCGGTCCTGGTCGAATCCGATGACGAGGACCCGCTGTTCGAGCACCTGGAGCTGTTCGACGCCGCGGCCGCCCGCGCCACCCGCCAGCGCGCCGCCGGCGCCCGCGAACGGCGCGCGGTGGGCGAGTAGACCTACCGGACGCAATGCGAGGGCTCCCCGAGCGATCGGGGAGCCTTTTTGCTGTGCGGGCGAAGTCTTGGCTGTGCGTGCAAAGTCCGAGTCAATAGGTTTTTGCTATTTCAGAAAGATTCTATTCCTATCGAATACGCGGTGGCGATCGCGGACATCGAAAAGGCCCGGCACTCGGCCGGGCCCTTTCGACGATGCGGAGTAACGCTGTGACGATGCGGAGTAACGCTATTCGGTGTCGGGCATTCGCCCGGTAACCGGAATCTGGCGCTCGATGAGTTCGGCCAGCGTCCGCAGTTTGGCCGCGAATTCGCGGGCCGCGATCGGATGGTCGGTGGAGCCCTTGACCACCTTCTGGGTGAGCGCGGCGAGCCGGGACTCCGCCGAGCTGAACAGATCGGGTGTCTGCGTCTGCTCCTCGATGAGGTCGCCGCGCAGCCACGCCCGCAGCCGCTGCACCACCGTGCCCTCGTCGTAGTCGTCGGGCAGCACCGCGACCGCTTCGCGCAGTTTGCCCGCGGTGACCTTCACGTCGGCGGCCAGTGTGGTGTAGACGGTGACCGCCGCGTCCTCGCCGTGGGCCGCGGCCACCGGCAGCAGCTCGCGGATCTGTCCCTCGTTGATGGCGGGTGCGAGCGGGTGCAGCCGGGCGGCCAGCGGCCAGGCCCGGATCAGCTTGTGCGCGTAGGACCGCTGCATGTCCCACCGCTTCTCGACGTACTCGTCGAAGGTGGCGTGATCGGCGCGGTAGAGCCGCCCGTCGCGGACGATCTGCAGGGCGCGCCCGGCGGTCCAGAAGGCCACCCGCAGCGCGTCGATGGAGGACTCGCAGAGCTCGAGCTGATCGGATTCGGTCCGGCTGAGCGGTCCCTCGCCACCCGTGCTGGGTAGCGGTAGATCGAGCACGCTCGGCGCGGCCTCTACCTCCGCCGGAGCGACCGCCCGGGCCGGAGCCGGGGCGGCCGGTGCCGAAGCGGCCGGGGCGGGTGGTGCCGAAGCGGGCGGGGCGGCATCCGGTTCGGGTGCGGTCACCGCCGGTTCGGGCTCTGCCGGAGCCGGTGCGGCCGTTTCCCGAGCCGGTGGCGACTGCGCCGGCTCCGGTGCGGATATCGCCGAGTCCGCCTCCGGCTGTGCGGGTTTGGCGGGCGCCATGAGCACCGTGGTCGCGGCCTGGGACAGCTTCGGGGTCCGCGGCCATTTGGCGTCGCGCAGCGGCGAGACCGGGGGAGTGTGCTCGGCCTCGTCGGAGAGCGGGTTGCGGCCCAGGCCCCCGCCGATGGAACCCTTGCGGCGCTGGGGCGGCATCAGGCCGACACCTCCGCCGGCATGCGATCGGACTGCGCGGCCTCCAGATACGGCCGTATCAATTCGTCACCGACGGTGCGGTATTCGCCGAGATCCTCGATCGGATTCTCGGCGCCGTCGCCGACTTCGCCGTCGGCGGCTTCGCGGTACCACTTCCACGCGCTCACATAGGATTCGAATACGTCGTATCCGGCGTCCTCCAGATTGGCGCGCTGCGTCCGGTATTCGGTGGAGACATTGACGCCGTTCTTCATGGTGACCGGCACCTTGGTCATGAGCACCCGCACCCGGATGGCTTTTTCATGTTCGGCGGCCGCCTCTTCCGCGGCGCGATAGGTACTGGGCACGCGTTTGACCTCCGACGGGCTGACGCTGGTGACGAGAACGAGCTCATCGCTCACCGGGACGGCGGCCTTGAAGATGTCGGCCGATTCGCCGCCGGCGTCGACGATGATCACGTCGTAGTTCGCGGAATTGTCGGTGATGCAGTCGTTCACGTGCCGGGACGGGAAAGCCAGCAATTCGAAGGGAATGCCGAGCTCGGCCCGTTGTAGCCGCCGATACCAGGAGTAACCGGTCTGGCTGAGCGGGTCGGCGTCGATCACGAGCACCCGAAGTTCGTGCACCGTTGCGAAATACGAGGCGAGGAAGAAGGCGGAGGTCGTTTTACCCACGCCGCCTTTGAGATTCCCCAGTGTGACAACCAGGGGTTCGGGAAGATTCGGTAGCGCACCGGATTTGGTCATCGATCATCCTCCTGATGATGGGGAGGGCTGTTTTTCCGTCGATCAGTCTCACACGGTCGCGCGCCCAGGCTCGTGAAGGCTCGCGCGATGTCATCGAATTCGCCGAAAATCGGCCGTGTCCAATTGGACACAGCCGTGAATGGTTACTGTTTCGTTATCGATAACACGCATGTCACTCATTGCACCCTGTGCAATTCCGGCGAAATATGCACTCTCGGATCTGCTGCAGGACCGAAGAGTTCGAGTGTGATGGACGGATACCGAATAGCTTTCACGGCTTGATCGGAGGACGACCGCTCATGGAAACCAACGGTGATAGACAGAAGGTTCGAGTGCTACCGCGGCTGAGCCTGCGGGCCCTGGCGACAGGAGTCCTCGGCGCGGCAGCCGTCGGAGCGGCCCTGCTGTTCACGGCGGGCCAGGCGCACGCAGCGTCGGTCTCGGTCCCCGGTATCGGGGAGATCGAGATTCCCACCGAGATCGCGATTCCCACGGAGATCGCGACCCAGTTCGGCCTCGCTTCCGTGCCGAGTGTGGACATCGCGCCGCCGGGTGTGGATATCGCGCCGCAGCCCGCGGTCGGCGAGACCTCCGCCGTCGGCGTGCCGGATGCCTCGCGCATGGTCGGGATTCCGGGACACATCACTATCGCCCCGGCCGACCCGGTGCCGGATCAGGTTCTGGTCCAGGCGCCTTCGCCCGAGGGGCTGCACCTGGCGATCCCGGCTCCGGAATCCCGCTCGGTGGTGGTAGCCGGTTTCGGCACCATCGCGGTGCCCAGCAGCCTGCCCCCGCTGGTCGGAATCCCCGGCGTGACCGATCCCGCGGCGCCCCGCGCGCCGGTACCCGCGGCCATGCCGAAGAAGACCGTCGGCGAACGCGCCGCCGAGGCCGCCCGCACCAAGCTCGGCGCGAGTTACAGCATGGGCGGTACCGGCCCGGACTCCTTCGACTGCTCGGGTTTGGTGCAGTGGTCGTATCGTGAGGCCGGAGTCGAAGTGCCGCGCACCAGTTATTCGCAGTTGGCCGCCGGAACGCCGGTGTCGGTGGACGATCTGCAACCGGGTGATCTGGTCTCCTATTACGGCGGCGAACATTCGGCGCTGTATCTCGGTGACGGAAAGGTCATCCACGCCAGCGATTACGGATCCGGTGTGAAGGTCTCACCGCTGACCACCATGCCGATGGCCGGAGCCAGACGCTTCTGATCAGGACCACCCGACCGCGGACGCGCGGCCGAGGAAGTCCGGATACCCGATCCCGCCGGTGCCCGCCCACAACTGCTGGGCCATGACCGGCAGCCGGACCCGCAGCGGAGCGACGATCTGCTCCGGAGTAAGGGCGGCAGGATCATCGCACCACAGGAAGAGCATGGAGCCACGCAATAGCGGGCGATCGGAGTCGGGCAGCCGCTGTCCGTTCACGAAAAGCCCGGGGTCCCAGGCCCACAGCAGTTCCGGCGGAGCATTGAGCGCCGCGGCCGGCCCGCCGGTCGTGAAGTACGTGGGCGTGAAGGCCGCATTGAGGACGGGATGCCCGTCCCGGGTGAAGTCGGCGGGTGTACGACCGCCGGGCAGCCATGGCAACCCACCGGCGCCGGCCGACCAGTATTGCACCACCAGTTCGGGTTTCTGTGCCAGGACACCCGGATGGTCGAAGCCGTCGTTCCAAGCCTGCGACGTCCTACCGAGCGATTCGACGAGATCCACGGCCCAGTTGGCGAAGTCGATGATGGGGTCGCCGGGTACGGCTCCCGGGCCGAAAGTCCGTGTGGCGTAGTCACCCAGCTGGGAATAGCGCGTGTAGGCGGAGATGTACTCGTCACAGCCCAGGTGCCAGTCGCGCCCGGGGAACAGGGGTACGAACTCGTGCAGGATATCGCTGATCAACTGGTGGGCACCGGGATTGGTGAGATCGATCTTGCCGCCGGCACCGCCGCCGATCGCACTGTCCAGCACCGCGTCCTGCGGTGTGGTGCGGGCCGGGCGCAGGACCAGGTCCTGATGCTGGGCCAGGATGGCGTTCATATGGCTGGGCATGTCGATTTCCGGCACGATCTCGATGCCGAAAGACCTTGCATGGGAGAAAATTTCACGAATGTCGTCGGCGCTGTAGTGCTCGGGCGAGGTGATCTCCGGGTGGGTGACGCTCGCCGGCCGGACACCCTGCGAGTCCGACAGGTGCAGCTGCACCAGGTTCATCCGAAGGTACGCGGCGTCGCGGATGTGGGCCTTCACCCGGACGACGGGAAAGAACTCGCGCCCGGTGTCGAGCATGAGCCCGCGATCGCTGTAGTCCGGCCGGTCCTCGGCGATGCCGCGGGGCAGAGTACTGGTCTGCCGCAGCCATTGCAGGGCGGTCTGGGTGCCGTGCACGAAGCCTATCGGGCTGTCGGCGGTGGTGAGCCGGTCGGTGACTGCGATGCGATACGACTCCGCGGCCGGGTCGCCGATGTCGTCTGTGCGCAGCACGATATCGCCCGGACCGTCGCTACCGGTGGCCGATGAGATCGGTTTTCCGGCCCGGATCAGGTCCTCGGCAAGGTGTTCCGCGATTTCGGCGGAACGGGTGTCGGCGATAATTCGGGGCTCGGAGCCGAGAACGAATCCAGGAGTATCCGATCCGGTCGGCGTCCAATGCTGAATACTCGGAATCATTACTGGAAGTTGTTGTGCTGCAACAGCATCCGCGTGACAATGGACATTTGAACGAAGGTCCAGGAGGTTGCCGGCGCGAGACCGGCGGCTAGGCGGCGGAAATGGCGACTGGGGCGAATCGAAGTCCCGGGCACGGCCACAATCGAACCCTCCGAACATCTGATACGTCATACGATGCAGAGATTTACCGGCCGACATGGACGAGGTGCGACATGGGGATCAGGAAATCTGCTGCGCTCGCCTGCGCGATGCTCGCCTGCACGGCGCTGTCGTGTTTCGCCGCGGCGCCGGCCTCGGCCGCGCCGGTCTGTCCGGGCGCGGGACAGCCGACCGCTGTGGTGGCCTCGCTGCCGGGCGCCGCGCTCGAGGGACTGACCATCGACCCCGCCGGGCGGGCGTTCGTCACCGATCTGGTCAGCGGGCAGGTCTTCCGTATCGACGCACCGGGTGCGCCCGCGGTGCCGATCGCCAAGGTGCCCAGCGGTGGCGCGGGCGCGCTGGCCTGGCTGCCGGACGGCCGGCTGCTGGTCGGCTACGGCGCGGATCCCCGGGTGTTCGTGGGTGATGCGTTGCGGCAGGCCGGGATCGTGACCGTCGACCCGGACACCGGGGCCGTGGGTCCCTTCGCGACGGGCCTTTCGGCGTCCGATGGCATGGACGTGGCGCAGGACGGAACCGTCTATACCACCAATGATTTCGGATCCCTGGTGGGCCGGGTGTACCCGAACGGCGTGGTGCAGCCGAACTGGGCGAGCTTCCCCAGTGCCAATGGCGCGGTGCTCGACCGGGACGACTCGTACCTCTACGTGTCGCGCACCTTCGTGAACCCGGGCGTGAGCCGGATCCCCACCAATGCCCCGGGGGCCCCGCAGTCGCTGCTGGACCTGTCCGGCGGTGACTTGCTCGCCGCGCCCGACGGGCTGACGCTGGATTCGCTGGAACGCCCGGTGTTGCCGTTCAATTCGTCCGGCCAGGTGGTCCGTATCGACGCTCCGGGGCAGTACTGCGTGCTCGGCTCCGGACCGCAGCTGACCAGTGAGGTGCAGTACGGCCGTGGCGGCCAGGGCTTCTCGGCCGGGCGGCTGTTCGGCATCACCTTCAGCGGGATGGTCTACGAGATCCCCGGCGGCTTCGACCCGGATGCCCGGACCGCCGCGCTCTGACCGACGGGTTCGGTCAGCAGCCCGACGATCATGGCGATGATGCTGTCCCGGGCGTCGGCGCGCTCGGCCGCGGTGGGCAGGTCCTGGCGTTCGTAGTCGGCGAGCAGGGCGAACATGACGGTGGTCATGGCCTGCAGCCGGTACCGGCGTTGCGCCGGGGTGAGTTCGGGCATGGCGCGGTAAAGCCGCGCCACCAGGACTCGTGTTGCGGCCCAGCGCTTTTCGTGAAGATTCGGTCCGGTCACGGCGGGATGTGCACGTGCCTGCTCGAGGAATCGCGCGTAGTGCGTCGACCCCTCGGCGTAGGGCACGTCGAACATGGGCCGCACCAGAATGGCGACCAGCGCGGCCACGCTGTCCGGCGCGCCCGTGGCCTCGTGTTCGGCCAGCAGAGCGGTGCGCCGGGATTCCAGTGCCGGTTGATGCCGTTCGATGATGGCTGCGATGAGCCCGTCCCGGGATCCGAAGTGGTAGTGCACCGCGGAGTTGTTGCGCTGTCCCGCCGCCACCGCGATATCGCGCAGGGCCACATCCGGTCCGCGTTCGGCGATGGTGCGCTCACCGGCGAGCAGGATCAGCTCGCGCGCGTCAGGACTGTTCACCGGGGTCACTATAGGGCGAGGCCGGGCTGTAGCGGTTTCCCGGTTCGCGGCGAAACGGTACTATCGTGCCCTTTCGGCATGTACCGCCCCGTACCGGGTGGACGCAGGCAGCGATGACGGTGGTGATGTTCGATGACGCGACGGGATTTCCGGTCGCGCCGGGCCACGGTGGACCTCGCGCTGGTGGTGCCGCTGAGCGGTCCCGCGGGCATCTTCGGGCCGTCCTGTGAGGCCTGTGCGACGCTCGCCGTGGAGGACATCAATGCCGTCGGCGGCATTCTGGGCCGGCCGGTCCGGCTGCACACGGTGGATGCCGGCGCGCCGCTGCCGGTGCTGGCCGCGCAGATCGACCGGATGGTGAGCCTGGGCATGATCGACGGGGTGGTCGGCTGGCACCTGTCCAATGCTCGCAAGGTGATCACGCCGCACACCGCGGGCCGGGTGCCCTACGTCTACACCACCTTCTACGAGGGCGGCGAGGATTCCGACGGCGTCTACATGGTGGGGGAGACGCCCGACCAGCAATTGTTCCCCGCGCTGCGCTGGTTACGCTCCGAACTGGGGGTGCGGCGCTGGTGCGTCGTCGGCAACGACTACGTATGGCCGCGTGAAACTGCCAGGGCCACTTGGGAATTCGCGCGCGGCACCGATATCGAGGTGGTCGGCGAGGTGTTCGTCCCGCTGGGCGGCCGCGATTTCACCGCCGCCCTGAACCTGATCCGGCGCTCGCCCGCGCAGGGGGTGCTGGTGTTCATGGTGGGCGCGGACTGCGCGGCCTTCAACCGGGCGTTCGCGGCGGCCGGGCTGGACGACGGGCGGCTGCGGCTGAGCATGATGATCGGCGAGGACGTGTTGTACGCGGGCGGTCCGGACAGCGCGCGCGGATTGTTCACGGCCTGTGGCTATTTCGAGAGTCTGGTGTCGCGCGAGGGCATGGCGTTCGGCGGCCGTTACACGGCCCGTTTCGGGCAGTTGGCCCCGGCGCTGAACAATATCGGCGAATCCTGCTACGAGGGCCTGCTGCTGTTCGCCTCGCTGGCGGAGGCGGCGCGCAGCCTGGATGTGCGGGTCATCGAGCGCGAAGCGACGCGGGTGAGTTACGGGGGTCCGCGCGGCGAGGTGCGGGTGCGCGGGGCGCACACGACACAGCCGGTGTACCTGGCGGGGACGGATGTCATGGACTTCAGCGTGATCGCCGATCTGACCGGGCGCTGAATCGGTTGTCCTCGTCCGCCGTTCGCCCCTCGGGGGGGTTGTTCGAACGAGGGTGAACGCTACGTTGCGTCCCGCGACGGTGTCCGCAGCCGTCGGCTACCTGCAGGAGCAGGCGCTGATCCGGCGGGACCGGGATCCGGGCAGTCGACGCGACCGCTATGTGATCGACGAATCCACCTGGTATCGCGCCACTCTCGCGGGTGCGCGCACCAATGAGCGGCTGGCCGCCACGGCGCGCGACGGCGCCGACGCGCTGGGTTCGGCCACGCCCGCCGGGGTGCGGCTGCTGGGCATGAGCGAGCATCTCGAGCGGGTGGGCCTGGATTTGGTCCGCTCCGCCGAACGTCGGCGCGCACACCTGGCTCGGTGAGCCGCAATCGAATCCGGCCCGGTGCCTGCCTACAGCGCGGGTGCTCCGGGTGGTGAGCCGCGAAATGGATTCGCGACGGCAATTCCCGGGAATCTGCGGTGAATGCGATCCACATACCGGCGCACCGTGGCGAGTTCGGCACTGATCGACTGCCGGGCTTCGTGGGTGGGAGCGGTCTGCAATCGCCGGGTCAGTTTGACTACATGCCTTTCCAATTCGTCCAGGAAGATGCGGGCCTGAGCCAACTCGGGATCCTCGCCGACGTCGGGATTGTCGAATCCCCTGTACTGCATATCGCGGAAGTATTCCACGCAGCCGGGCTCCGCGTCGCGCAAATGGATTGCGTCTAGGCCGAATTCGCGGCGCGCAGGAATGCGTGCGCCGCATCGAATACCCCGGCGGGGTTTTCGAGCTGCGGCCAGTGCCCGATCCGATCCAGGCTCACCACATCCGGGTCGGCGACCAGTTCGCGGTAGCGGGCCACCATGTGGGCGCCGGAGTTCGGGTCGAGCGGGCCGTTGATCAGCCGCATCGGAATCTCCTTGCGTAGCAGCGGCTCGACCCAGCGGTCGCGGTAGGTGGTGCGCTCAGCTACGAAGCGACCGACCAGATGATTGACGTAGCGGCCGTTGCCGTAGAACAGCACCTCCTGCAGTGTCCGCATCTCGTCGTCGGTGGGTTTGGTGTCCGGGCCGAACACCTCGCGCACCGCCGGCGCGATGACCGCGCCGGTCATGAGTGGGCCCACCAGATGACCGAGTGGTGTGCCCAGCAGCTTCTGCACCAGGCGCGGGCGATACGCCTCCACGAACAGCCCGCCGTTGAGGAACACCACGGCCCGGATGTCGGCCGCCGCGGTGCCGTCGAGGCGGCGGGCCAGCAGCTCCTGTGCCACGCTCACGCCGAGATCGTGTGCCAGCAGCAGAGTTTCGCCGATGCCGAGTTGTCGCAACAGGGCCTCGTGCATATCGGCGTGTTCGAGCACGCTGTAGTGGTGGCGGATGGGCTTGTCGGAGAAGCCCATCCCGAGCATGTCGGGCGCGATGACGTCGTAATGGGCGGTCAGGTCCGGCCAGATGCGATGCCAGTCGTAGGAATTGAAGGGATAGCCGTGGATCAAGAGCAGCGTCGGTCCCTTCCCCTCCCGGATGTAGAAGATCCGATGCCCGTCGAAGTCGAAGTAGCTCCCCCGCGACATCCACTCCGTGAGTTCCGCTCGCATTTTCGTCTCCCGCCCTTGGCTGCCGGTATACCGATCGTTCTCATCCTGCCGCATCCTCCGCCGATCCACCACGTGTGCGCACGCCGACACCGCATCGAGTAGCCTCGCCAAGCGAGCTGCCCCGGCGCGATCACACAATGCCCGTGTATCGGCCCGGGGTGTTCGGATCCCCGCACCGCCCCCGACAGGAATTCGAATGGCCATCAGTTACCTGGAATCGATCATCGTCGGAGCGCTCCAGGGGGTGAGTGAGCTCTTCCCGGTGTCCAGCCTGGGCCACAGCATTCTGCTGCCCGCCTGGGTCGGCGGTAAATGGGCCGACGATCTGAGCATGTCCGCCAAGGACTCCCCGTATCTGGCGCTGCTGGTGGCCATGCACGTCGCCACCGCGCTCGCCCTCGTGATCTTCTTCTGGCGGGACTGGGTGCGCATCGTTCAGGGGCTGTGGGATGTGGTGCTGACACGCCAAATACGTACGCCCGAAGCGAGATTGGGCGTATTGCTGGTCATCGCCACGATTCCGGTGGGCCTGGCCGGACTGCTGCTGGAGAAGGCGGTCCGCAACTATCTCGGCACGCCGGTTCCGACGTCGATCTTCCTGGCGATCAACGGCTTCGTGCTGTTGTCGGCCGAGCTCATGCGCAAGCGTGAGCACGAACCCGAGTTCCAGCTCGCCAGCCCCACCGGCCGCACCGGCGACCTCTCCATGGAGGACACCGTCGTGCTCCCCATGACCGATCCGGCCCGCGCCTCCGATGTCCGGCTGTCCCGCCTCGGCATGCGCGACGCGACCCTGATCGGCGCCGCGCAGATCGCCGCCCTCTTCCCCGGGATCAGCCGCTCCGGCAGCACCATCGTCGCGGGCCTGTTCAAGGGCATGCGCCACGAGGATGCCGCCCGCTTCGCCTTCCTGCTGGCCACGCCGGTGATCCTGGCGGCGGGCGTGCTGAAGATGCCGGAGCTCTTCAAGCACGAGAACCACGCCATCCTCGGCCCGGCCTTCGCGGGCAGTGTGGTCGCGGGCGTCCTCTCCTATATCTCGGTCAAGTTCCTCACGGCCTACTTCGAGACCAAGACCCTGACCCCGTTCGCCATCTACTGCCTGGTCGCGGGCCTCGGCAGCCTGGTCTGGTTCACCATCCGCTGAGCCGGAACCGGCGAGTTCCTTCGGAAACGAGCATGCGCTGGGGCGTCACCCTTTCCGGGTGTGCCCCAGCGCATGCTCGTTTCGCCGGTGGATCAGTGGGTGGGAGTGGTGGTCGGCGGTGTCGTGGTGGTCACCGGGGGAGTGGTGGTGACCGGAACCGTCGTGGTGGTCACCGGCGGGGTGGTCGTGACCGGAGGCGTGGTCGTCGCCGGGGTGGCCGCGTCCGGGGTGACCGTGGTGGTCGGAGGCGTCGTAGTCGTGGTGGCGGGCGTCGTCGTGGCCGGCGTGGTGGTTCCGGCGGCCGGTGTCGTGGAACCGGTTGCGGGAGTGGTGGTTCCGGACGTGGCGCTCTTCGGCGCCGCGGCCAGCACGTTGGGGGCCGTGGTGGTGGTCGAGGTCAGCGTCTTCGGGTTCAGCTGGCCCGCCTGGGCCTCCTTGGCGAGCTCGGTGAGCCACGCGGCGGCGTACTCCGCGGAGGTCAGGGGCTTGCCGTTGTCCGGGTTGGAATCCCGCCAGTAGTCGAAGTGGTGACCGGTGCCGTTGGGGCCGAGGGTCAGGTTGTACGGGTCGTTCAGGAGCACCGGGATGGTGTTCTGGTTGGTGGTGATCAGACCGACGACCTCGTTGAAGACCTTCTGCGGCAGGTACGCCAGTGGCGACATGGTCTCGGCCTGGATGGAATCCGCGGCCACCGGGGTCGGGTTGTCCTGATTCGGTTTGTAGCCCGGCTGCGACACCTTGAGCAGGACGTCGAGGAAGGTCTCCTTGCTCGACCACCAGCCCGGGTCGTGCGCGATATCGGCGAAGGCGTCACCGGCGATCTTTCCCAGCACCACCGCGACATCAATGCCCGTGGTGGGGGTGAGGCCGTCGCTCTGCATCTGGTCGGCATTGATCTGGCGGCCGACATTGATGGCCAGCTGGAGCAGCGAGATGTTCTTCGGCGCGGCGCAGGTGAGGTCGCCGTCGGAGCAGAAGGAGGCGATCCGGCCGTTCAGCGCGCCGAAGTCACCGGACTGGTCCGGCAGCGCGCCCTGGCCGCCGGCGACGTCCTTGCCGGTCTGATAGCTCTGGTTGAAGTTGTCGGGATGACTGGGGTCCTTCGCGCCCGGGAACGGGCCCTCACCCGCCGTCCGGCCCGAGTCGGCGAGAATGACGACACCGGCCACATTGCCCGGATCGACGATCCCGTACTTGCCGTCCGCCCCGGCGCTCTGGTGCCCGACGTCCATGGCGACCCGGCGCGCGACATCCGCGCCCTCGCTGTAGCCCACGATGGCGTACTTGGTGTTGGGGCAGGCCGCGGAGATGTCGCGCATCACCTGCTCGGTATTGGCGACACCGGTGTTCACGGCGTCCTCGTAGCTGTTCAGGTTCGCCGGATAGGAGACGTACACGGCCCAGTACGAGTTGGAGTCGACCGACCCGCCGGGCGCGTTCACCACCGGATCCACCCAGTGGCTCTGGTAATCGTCCGACAGGGCCGCGGGCAGCTCGTTGCCATTGGCGTCGACCAGCATCTTCGTGGTGCCCTGCTGCGGCGAGTCGTTGCGCCCGGCCACCGAGATGGTCACCATGTCGTGACATTCCGTGACCGAGGCCTTCAGCGCCGGATCGGCCTGCTTCGAGTCCGGCGACGACGTGATCGCGAACGTCGCCGCGACCGCTACTGCCACGCCCAGCGTCGCCGGCGCGGCCACCGCCGACGCGATCTTATGTCGTTTCATGAAGCCACGAATATCCATGCCCGAATCCCCATCTCACCCCGACAAGTGAACTGTCAGGCCCTGCGCGCATCCGGGCCGTCTACCACCGGAGACGTCGTCACAGGAGATCCGAACGTTACTTGATCGAATGATTCGTTACCGCACCAGGACCCGGACCATGCCCTTCGCAGGGGCTGGAACAGCGAAAACGCGGTCACCCGCACCCGTTCCGGCGGACCGGTCGAGTGCGGGTGACGGGTGTGATCCCGGCGTTACCGGATGGGACTAGGGCGCGTAGCGGAGGATGGCCGCCGCGTGCGCGCCGTCGGGAATGTCGTCGCCGCGGACGGCCAGCACGCGGCCATTGGAAAGGAGCACGCGCCTCGAGATTTCGTCGAGGACGCCCGGGGCCTCGCCGTCGCCGGTGGCGGCGGCGAGTGCGCCGTCCTCGGCCACGGTGCCGGGAACAGACGCGTCGATATCGACGAAGAGGGTGTGCACGACGCCGTAGGTGGCGGCGCGGGCGATGTCGGAGAGATCGATGACGCCGCGGCCGTCGCTGCGGCGCTTCTCGAATTCGCCTCGGACATCGGCCAATTCGGCGGCGTAGTGCTGATCGAGCAGCTGCCGGGCGCGGGCCGCGAGGTCGCCGTCGGAGAGGTGCTCGGGATTGCCGGGAATGCCCTCGGCCAGCAGCAGCGGGTAGCTGTCGACCGACCGGTACATCGAATCCGTCGGTTCGGCGGCAGCCAGGATGAGCGGGATGTCGTGACCGGCCAGCACCGGCCGCAGCGCCTGGTCCACGGCCCGGCAGAACTGCCGCACCCGTACCTTGCGGCCCTCACTGCCCTGTAGGCGGCCGTGCGGGCTGCGGCCCAGTGGCGGCAGATCCAGGTACTTGTTCAGATCGGTCGGGAGTCCGGCGACCGCCACCTCCCCGGCCGGGCCCTCGGCCGCGACCTCCACCAGCCGCACCGCGTTCTCGGAGAGGGCCAGCACGAAAGCGGTTTGCGGGAAGGTCACTGCCCGCAGCAGCGGCTTGATGTAGAAGCGGTCGCCGAGGGTGGCGCTGGGTTCGAGCCGATTCGGCAGGCGGTAGGTGCGCATGCCCTCGGGAGTGGCGTGCACGGCCAGGGTGCGGGACTGGAAGCGCCAGTACTCCTCGTCGTCGATGAGGTCGGCGCAGGCGTCGGTCAGCGCGATCCGGGCCTGCTTGTCGGTGACCCGGTCGAGTACCTCTTTCACCTGGTTCTCGAAGGTCACCCGGTTCTTGTCCGGGGTCGGGGTGTCCGCCTCGGTCGGGGTGTAGACGGATACGCACCACGGTCCGGTGGCCGACGCCAGCGCCAGAATCTCGCCGTGCGTGGGGATATCTGTATGCAGCATGCTCACCCTCCACGGAGTCGATTTCTTCTGCCCAGTCCAAGGTAGCTGACACGTTGCTGTATCTGGACTGGGCCCGCATTGCCGACGTCGGCCGGGCTCCGATGGGCCGGGTCGGTCAGGCTCCGATCGGCTTGCCGAAGAAGGAGGCAAGGGTCTCGCCCAGGGTGTCGCCGAGGGTCTGCAGCTCACCGGGTGTGCCGAGCATGGACGGCATGTCGGTGGTGGAGCAACCCGGTTGCGCCGCAACGCCGTTCAGTCGATCGAACAGCCACATGAGAGCGGCGGGGCCGCCGGTGACCTCGGCCATGACGTGCTCGCTGGCCCAGTCCCGGGTATAGGCCACCTGTGCCTCGGGATGCTGGCAATAGGTGTCGACCAGCTGGTTGGTCGAGGGCAGCGGGAGGATCTCGTCCCAGCGCGAGTGCCAGATGAACAGCGGCATATCGGGCAGGCTCTTGCCCAGGCGGGTGTCCTCGAGCATGGCCTGCACCGCCGGTTCCTGCAGCGGGTCGGGCGAATTGATCATGCCGGTGATGTTCAGGAACGGCAGCAGCGCCGTCTGGTACTGCACACAGAACGGGGCCTTCACCGCGCGCAGCAGCTGCCCGAGCGGATTGAGCTTCTGATCGAGCAGGGCGTTGAAGTCCGGATATTCGCGCGACAGACCCAGCACCGCGCCGAGCACCAGGCCCGCGGTTGCCTGGTTGTCGGCCATGAGGAGGGCCGCGCCCAGATCCGCGCCGGTGCCACCGGACGCCGCGCCGACGATATTCAGTTCCGGCGCATAGGTTTTGCGCAATTCGGCGGCGTGCATGGTGGGAATGGATCCACCCGAATAGCCGTAGAGGGCTACCGGCGCGCCCGCGCCGACCTCGAGGGGTGCGAAGGACGTGGCCGCGCGAATGCCGTCGAGGGTGATGCGGCCGCCCAGCGGACCCGCCGCATAGGCTGAATTCGGGCCCTCGTGATCGGGGATCACCACCGCGTCGCCCTTCTGTAGCGCGGACTGCGCGAACAGGAACTCGGCGGGCGCGACGATCTGCCCGACGAACGGCGCGGCCGAAAGATGTTGCAGCGCATAGGACGGGCTGCAGTAGCCCGCGGTCGAGTCTTCCGCGATCTGTACCGAGAGCAGCTTGCGCGGCGCCGGCGCGACCCCGCGCGGCTTGATGAGGGTGGCCACCGCGGGGATCGCCTCGTCGCGACCGTTGCTGGATCGGTAGGAGACCTGCCAGGCATCCACATTGAGCGGGATCAGGCCGAGGTTGGCGAGGTTGACCCGCCGGGCCGCGATGATCTCACCGGGCGCCGCGGCCGCGACCACGTCGGCGGGTGGCTGGTAGAAGCCCGGGTCGAGTTCCGGTGGCAGCGGCAGGATCTGCGCCGGCTGAATCGAGGGCAGGACGGGCGCGGCGGGATCGGCCGGCGCCGGTCCCGCGGTCAGTCCCGTCATCACCAGCGCACTGATGGACACCGTCCCGAGTCGCAGTAACCGGCCGGTCAATCGCCTGGTCTTCATCGATCCACTTCCTCACCCTGAATCCCCACTTGTGAGACTGCATAGTCTCAATATTGCGGAGCTCACTTTGCCACGGATGTGACCCGGCTCGCAATATGCACGCGTGGCGGAATCGGCACATCTATCCAGGGTCGACGGCCTCGACCCTTGCTTGGAGTGCACTCCAGCTGTCTAGGGTCGGAGAACATGAGCAAAGTGTGGTTCATTACCGGTGTATCAAGGGGTTTCGGGCGGGAATGGGCGCTCGCCGCACTGGAGCGAGGGAATCGGGTCGCGGGTACAGCACGCGATCTGGGCACCCTCGACGAGCTGGTTGCCAAGTATCCGGAGACCTTCCTGGCGCTGCGGCTCGACGTCACCGATCGCGCGGCCGATTTCGCTGCCGTGCGGCAGGCGGCCGACCATTTCGGACGGCTCGACATCGTCGTGAACAATGCCGGCTACGGCCAGTTCGGCATGATCGAAGAGCTCACCGAGCAGGAGCTCCGGGATCAGTTGGAGACCAATGTGTTCGGCGCGGTGTGGGTGACCCAGGCCGCGCTGCCCATCCTGCGCGCCCAGGGCAACGGGCACATCCTGCAGGTCTCCAGCATCGGCGGCATCTCCGCCTTCCAGAACCTGGGCGCCTACCACGCCTCGAAGTGGGCACTCGAGGGCCTGTCCCAGTCCCTGGCCCAGGAGGTCGCGCCCTTCGGTATTCACGTGACCCTCATCGAGCCGGGCGGCTTCGACACCGACTGGGCCGGTCCGTCCTCGCGGCACGCCAGCCCGAATCCCGCCTATGACGGCGCCCGTGCGGCCCGCGCCGCCCAGCGTTCGTCGGTCCGCCGTGGTGACCCGGGCGCCACCGGTGAGGCCATTCTCGCCGTCGTCGACGCCGACGAGCCTCCGCTGCGCATCTTCCTCGGCGAGGTTCCGCTGGCCATCGCCACCGCGGACTACGAATCGCGCTTGGAGACCTGGCGTAAGTGGCAGCCGATTTCGGTTGCCGCCCAGGGCAACTGAGTCGACGAACCCGACCCGGCCGGTCAGGCGGACGGACTCGTTCTCCGGGGGTGGATCTCCGGTGGGGCCCGGCCACTGACCGGCCGGGTTCTTGCATGGCTCCCGACGCCTCAGACCTCGCCGCGCGGTGCAGGCTTGCCAGCGTTTCGCCGAGCGGAGTCTCGCCGCCGGATAACTACAGTGAGTCCGATGACAGGTAAAGAGATGACGAGAAAGATCGCGACTCTTGCCGTGGCCCTCGCGGCGGTCGGCCTGCTCGGCGCCTGCAGTAGCAACAGCAGCGAGCCGATCCCGACCACCACCACCACCTCCGCCGCGGCGCCCACCTCGGCATCTGCGGCGGTCACGCCGGGCTCGCCCGCCGCCATGCTGGCCGCCACGCCCTGGGAGACCACCTCCGCGACCGACGCCCACGGTACCGCGGTCCCCCTCACCGACGACAATGTCAAAAACTACGTGGGCTTCGCCTACTTCGAGTCCGATGGCACCTTCACGATGTTCAACCTCGACGACACCCCGAAAATGCACGGCGACTGGTCCGTCTCCCCGGATGGCAGAACTCGCACCATCGTCGCGAAAAATGATGCGGGCCAAGCACAATTCACCCGCGTGGTCGACATCGTGACCTTGAACGACAAAGACTTCACCTACCGCGTCTATCCCACGGCCGATGACAAGACCGTCTACTTCGACATCATCCACACGCCCACGACCCACCCCGAACCCACCAAGTGATCCGTCGCTCCGCCAGACGAATGCCGCCCGCGTCATCTCCTGATGCCGCGGGCGGTGCGGTCTATTCGCACCGCTGTGTGCCCTGTCGGGATGTCATTGCCGCCCAACAATTCCCGCGCCGGTCCGCCGGGTCGGGTTTGCGCGGAAGGATTCGATGACCGGGGCCAGCCCGGGAGCATTGGTGATCACGTCGACGTGTCCGCCCGCGTGCAGGTGCACGGTCGCATGCGGCAGCAGGCGTGCCATGAGACGCGCATTGGCGACCGGGACGATGGGATCGTCGGTACCGGCCACGATCAGGGTGCGCTGGCGGATGAGCGGCAGGGCGAACAGGCTGGTCCATATCGATCCCGCCAGCAGTTGATGCAGATAGCCGACGCGCGAACCCGCCATCAGCTGCCGGTCGAACAGCTGCGCGACCCGAGCGGAATCCGAGCGAGCGGTGCCGCCGTAGAGGTCGCCGGCGATCCGGGCGGCGTACTCGTGGTCGAGGAAGCGGCGCGGCGTGAGCATTTTCAGCAGGGTGCGCGGCCGGCCGGGGACCATGAGCGCGCCGGTGCCGGTGGAGGCCAGGATGAGGGCGCGGCATCGGCGTGGATGCTGGAAGGCGAACTGCTGGGCCAGCGCGCCACCCCAGGAGAGGCCGAGGACATCGACCTGCCCGTGGATGCCGAGCTTGCGCAGCAACTCGCCCAGTACCGCGGCGAGATACGGAAACCCGTACGGCAGCGGCGAATCGGGCGAGCCGCCGGTGCCCGGCACATCGAACCGCACCACGGTGGTCCGGGGGTCGAGGGCGGCGACCAGCGGATCGAGCACCTCGAACGCGGCCCCGATCCCGTTGCACAGCACCAGCGGAACACCCTCGCCCCAGTGCACCCGGACCCGAATCTGTTGTCCCAGTACGGGAATGAGCCGCTGCTCGACGTCGTCGGCGGGCATCGGCGTGCTCACGGGTAGAGCACCACGACGTCGGCGACGCAGGCGGGGCGGTTGCCGCCGTCGATCTCGTAGGTGAGGCCGAACACCGCCTCGACGCCGGAGGTCTTCCGCTGGGCGGCATTCAGCGTCACCACCGCCCGAATCTTGGACCCCACCGGCACCGGCGCGGGGAAGCGCACCTTGTTCAGGCCGTAGTTCAGCGCCGCGGTGAGGTCGCGGATCTCGAGGACGTCGGCGATCATCACCGGCGCCAGCGAGAGCGTGAGATAGCCGTGCGCGATGGTGCCGTGGAAGGGCCCGTCGGCCGCCCGCCGCGGATCGGTGTGGATCCATTGGTGATCGCCGGTGGCGTCCGCGAACAGCTGCACCTGTGGCTGGGTGATCTCGATCCACTCGGTGGTACCGAGCTGCTGTCCGGTCAGGCCGATCAGATCGGCGGGCGAGTCGAGTCGTGTTGTCATGGTATGCCTTTCAGTGAGTGAGCACGTAGGTGCCGGGGGCCGGGGCCTGTGCCGGCAGATCGGTGGCGCCGAGTGTCGCCGGTGCGTCCCTGACCGGTCCGCTGCGTTCGGCGAGCCAGTGTGCGAAGTCGGGCCACCACGAATCGGCTTGCTGCGCGGCGTTGTCCACCCATGCGGCCGGATCGGCGTCGTCGGGCGCGCCGACGCGATAGGCGGCCTTCGGATTTCCGGGCGGATTCACCAGCGCGGCGATATGACCACTGGTGGACAACACGAATCGGCAATCCTTGCTGCCCAGCAGCCGGGCGCTGCGATAGCAGGCCTGCCACGGCGAGATATGGTCGGCGAGCCCGGCCACCACGTAGGTGTCCACGGTCACCCGCGACAGGTCCACGGGCGTGCCGAGCATGTGCACCCCTCCGGGGACGGTGAGCGAGTTGTGCACACCCATCAGCACCATGTCGCGGTGCAGGGCGGCGGTCATGCGCGTGGTGTCGGCATTCCAGAACAGCACGTCGAAGGGTGCGGGTGCGCGGCCCTGCAGATAGTTGTTGACCCAGTACCGCCACACCAGATCGGTGGGCCGCAGCCAGGCGAACACCTCCGCCAGTGCGCGGCCGTCCAGGTAGCCCCGGCGCTGGGAGACCGCGATGGCCGTCTTGGCGGTCTCCTCGTCGATGGCGGCCGCGGCGAATCCGGCGCGGGCCTGGTCGAGAACGGTCACCATCAGGGTCAGCCCGGCCAGCCGGTGATCCTGCCCGATCTCGGTGAGGTGGGCCGCGGTCATGGCCGCCAGAATGCCGCCGGAGCACGACGCCTGCAGGTGGGTGCGCTCGGAACCGGTGATCGTCTCGACGGCGCCCAACGCGTCGAGGATGGCCCGGCCGTAGGTATCGAAGCCCCAATCACGTTGCGCAGCAGAGGGATTACGCCACGATATGGCGAACACCTGCTGGCCCTGCGACAGGAAGTACTCGATCATGCTGCGGTGCGGCGCGATATCCATGATGTAGTACTTGTTGATCACCGGCGGCACCATGAGCAAGGGGACCGTATGCACCCGCGGGGTCTGCGGCGCGTACTGGATGAGCTCGAAGATCTCGGTGCGCAGCACCACCGAGCCCGGCGTGACCGCGACGTTCTCGCCCACCGTGAAGGCGTTCGGCTCCACCATGGCGGGAACCCGGGGCGCTCGGGCCATATCACCGACGAAGCGTCGCAGCCCGCGCACCGCGCTCACCCCGCCGGTGTCGACCAGTGCCTTCCAGCCCAGCGGATTGAGCAGCGGATTGTTGCTCGGTGACACCCCTTCGAGGACATTGTCGATCACGAAGCGCATCCACTGCTCGTCCTTCCAATCCAGGTGCGCATCGGTGAGCAGTTCCTCGGCGGTGTCACTGGCGGCCAGATACGCCTGCATGCTGCGCTTCAGGATCGGATTGCTCTGCCAGGCCGGATCGGCGAAGCGCTTGTCGGCCTTGGCCGGAGCCCGTGCGGATCGTCCGCGCGCGATATCCGTCAGCTCGTGCCGCAGCGCCGATACCCGCTTGCCCACCACACCGGGCCGCCGGGCCAGGTGCACGGCCAGCCGGCTCCAGGAATTGTTGGGCAGCATCCGGCGGCCGATGCCGACTGCCGAGCCGGTCAGCAGTAGATCCAGTGGCGCGGCCAGTTCGTCCGCCTGTGCGGGTTCGGCGGCGTGGTCGGAATTGGTCACCATGAGTCACTCCTCGTGGAGTCGGGGGAATTCATGGCGAGAAAGGTAGGCCGCCGGCGCGCCGCTGCCATTGTGTCGCGGAGACGAAGATGAGTCCGGGTCTTGTCCTCCGCGTGCGGCAGCCGCTCGCGATCTCAGCCCTGCGGACGCAGCACTGTCGGGCCGTACCAGTGGCAGGCCAGCAGGGCGAGCTCGACATCGAGCCGATCGTCGGCGATCGGCCGGCCGCGGCGCTCGATGGCCCGGCCGACGCGGTACTTCACGGAATTGAAATGCAGATCCAGTTCACCGGCCGCCGCCTTGAAACTCGAACCGCTGCACAGGAATACGCGCAAGGTCTCGCGCAGGCGTTCGTCATTGCCGGTGTCGCAGGCCAGATTTCCCAGCACCTCGCCCACCCACTCGCGGGTTTCGCCGAGATCGCTGCCCAGTAGCGCCGCCGCCGCGAGACCCGGTTCCGAAGCGGCCAGCAGCGGATTCGGCAGTCCACGGGCGAGCGCTACACCGTGGGCTCGCTCGGCCTGCCGATGGGACGCCCGGAAGCCGGCGAGGCCGGGCTGGGCCGGACCGATGGCGATACCGGGCGGGCCGGACTCGGCCGAGACCCGGGCCCGAATGCGCGCGACCGGATCGCCGGGATCCGCGCGATAGGGCAGCCAGGCCCACGCACTGGCCGGATCGGTGGCGACGAACAGGGGATTCGCCTCCACGGCCAGCTCCTGCCCGAGCTCACGGACGAACTGCTGCAGACGGGGGATCTCGTCGTCCTCGGAGTCCGAATACCAGAGCACCAGCGCCACGTGATGCCAGCGCAGTGGATACCGGAGGGCGGTGGACACGGCGTCCGCGTCGACGGTCTTGCGGCTGGTCAGCAATTCGCGGACGCGTAGCGCGCGCAGGCTGTTCCGGCTCTCCAGCCACCGCTCGCGCTCGTCGTCGTAGATCAGCACGACTTGCTCGGTGATGCGGTCGATGTATTCGAACATGATCGCCGTGATGCGCTCGATGGCGGTGACACGCTCGGCCGCCGGAATGTCCATGGTGTGCAGCTCGGTGAACACTATCTCGGTCATCCGGCGCTGCCCGAGCCGATAGGCCCGCACCAGTGCATTGACCGGAATACCTTGCTGTGCAAGGCGTCTGGCGTACTCGACGGCCGCGCCGGGGGCCTGGATGCGGTCCACCGGAATGTCATGGCGCATGGCGTGCAGCAGGGTGTCCACATTGGCTTCGACGCTCGCGCCGAGCAGGTCCACCGTGCGGGTATCGCCACGCAGCACGACGATGTCGTCCTCCAGCGCGTCGCGAATGGCGGCGCTCACCTGCGTCACCCTGGCGTTCAACCGGGCGGCGATCGCTTCCACATAGCGGCCCACCGCGACATCCCCGTCGCGCCGCGCAACCGTCACCCCTCCACGGTAGATCCGGGACCGCGCGGCGGCGGCGGCGGATTCGCCGAGCGGGTTGTCTCCCGGAGACAAATACTGCCCGGAAGTTCGTTCACACGCGACGGTGGCCCGGGGGTCGCCGATTTCTACCGTGTTCGCCATCACTTTTCCTCCCGCAAGGACATAACTCATGAACCTCCCGGCACTACCCGATCGCAGGGCCGCCGCCCGCCCGACCGCCGCGGCCCTCGCCGACGACTGGGCCGATCTCGACAACACCCGGTTCCTCGCGGCGGTGCAGCGGGCCGCCGCGACCCTGCGCGGCCACGGTGTCGGCGCGGGCGACGTGGTCGCGGTGCGGCTGCCCAATACCGCGGACCTGGTGGTGACGCTGTTCGCCGCGTGGCGGCTGGGCGCGGTGGTCACACCGGTGAATCCGGCGCTGGTCGCCGACGAGGTCGCCTTTCAGGTGGCTGACGCCGGCGCCAAGGCGATGGTCACCGATGCACCGTTCGATGGCCCCGGGTGCGCGGTCGTCCCGCTGGGCGAGCTGCTCGCGGGCCCTGGCATCGACGTCGAGCCGATCGACGCGGACCCCGGCGCGCCGGCCCTGCTCGTCTACACCAGCGGCACCACCGGGCGGCCCAAGGGGGTCATGCTCGACCACGCCAACCTGCTGGCCATGTGCGGCATGGTCATCGACGCGCTGGACCTCAACGAGAGCGACCACAGCCTGCTCGTCCTGCCGCTGTTCCACGTCAACGGGATCGTGGTGAGCGTGCTGTCCCCGCTGCTGGCGGGCGGCCGCACCACCGTCGCGGGCCGGTTCGACGCGGGCAGCTTCTTCGACCGGATCGAAAAGGCCCGGCCCACATACTTCTCCGCCGTGCCGACCATCTACGCCATGCTGGCCGATCGGCCCGCGGACGTACATCCGGCCCCCTCGTCGGTGCGCTTCGGCATCTGCGGGGCCGCCCCGGCGAGCATCGGGGTGCTGGCGAAATTCGAGGCCCGCTACGGCATCCCGGTCGTGGAGGGCTACGGCCTGTCCGAGGGCACGTGTGCCAGCACGCTCAATCCGGTGGCCGGACACCGTAAGCCGGGCACCGTCGGTCTGCCGCTGCCGGGCCAGCGCATCCGCATCCTCGGTCCGGACGGCGACGACGCACCGGTGGGGGAGGCCGGCGAGGTCCTGATCTCCGGCCCGAATGTCATGCGTGGCTACCTGAATCGGCCCGAGGCCACCGCGGCCACCGTGGTGGACGGCTGGCTGCACACCGGCGATATCGGGCGGCTGGACGAGGACGGCTATCTGGTCCTGGTGGACCGGGCCAAGGACATGATCATCCGCGGCGGCGAGAACATCTACCCCAAGGAGATCGAGACCGTCGTCTACCAGCTGCCAGAGATCGCCGAAGCGGCCGTCGTGGGCCGGCCCGATTCGGTCTACGGCGAACAGCCGATCCTGTTCGCCGCTCTCACCGCCGGCGCCGTACTGGATGCCGACGGCATTCGTGAGCATGCCCGCCGGGGACTGGCGAAATACAAACTGCCGGTAGCCATCTCGATTCTCGACCAGCTGCCGAAGAACGCGGTCGGCAAGATCGACAAACCCGCGCTGCGCCGACTCGACGCGCAAACGCATTGATTCCCAGCATTTTTCATCAAGGAGCATCGTCATGGGATTCATCGAACCCGATCTGCCCGCCGTGGAGCCCGAGCACTTCCTGCGGCTGCCGCTCATGGAGCGCATGCGGATCCTGGCCGTCAACTGGGCCGAACACGGCTTCGGCTCGCCGCGCATGGTGCACACGATCTACATCCTGAAACTGATCGTGCTGTACGCCCTCGGCGGCATCGTCGTCGCCACCACCACCTCGCACCTGCCCGCGTTCTGGCATGTGAGCCAGTGGTGGAACCAGCCGATCGTCTACCAGAAGGTCATCCTGTGGACCGTCCTGCTGGAGAGCATCGGCATCGCCGGCTCGTGGGGTCCGTTGGCGGGCAAGGTGAAACCCATGACCGGCGGCATCCGGTTCTGGGCGCGACCGCGCACCATCCGGCTGCGGCCGTGGACCTGGGTGCCGTTCACCGCGGGCGACCGGCGCGGCTGGTTCGACATCACGCTGTACGCCGCCCTGCTGGTGAGCGTGGCGGTCGCGCTGTTCTCGCCTGGCGTGCACAGTGATTCGCTGTCGGCGGTGGTACCGGGCAACACCTCCGGCCTGGTGAATCCGGCGCTGCTCATCGCGCCGATCGTGCTGCTCGTCCTGAACGGGTTGCGGGACAAGACTATTTTCCTGGCGGCCCGTGGCGAACAGTATCTGCCCGCGCTGTTCTTCTTCGCGGTGCTGCCCTTCGTCGACATGATCATCGCGCTGAAACTGCTCATCGTCGTCGTGTGGGTGGGCGCGGGTGTGTCCAAGTTCGGCAAGCACTTCGCTCAGGTGGTGCCGCCCATGGTGAGCAACAGCCCGTCGGTGCCGTTCACCTGGTTCAAACGCGCGCACTACCGGGAGTTCCCGCGCGATCTGCGCCCGTCCCGCGTCGCCGATGTGATGGCGCACGTCGGCGGCACCACGGTCGAGGTGATCACGCCGCTGGTGCTGCTGTTCTCCACCAACCGCTGGCTCACCCTGGCGGCCGTCGCGGTGATGGTGATCTTCCACCTGTTCATCGTGTCGACCTTCCCGCTGGCGGTGCCGCTGGAATGGAACGTGCTCTTCGCCTACGCGACGGTGTTCCTGTTCCTGGGCTTCCCGAACTGGCACGGCTACGGCGTCTTCGACATCTCCTCGCCCTGGCTGGCGCTCGGATTGATCGCCGGACTGCTGGTCTTCCCGATTCTCGGCAATTTCCGGCCGGACAAGGTGTCGTTCCTGCCGTCCATGCGGCAGTACGCCGGCAACTGGGCCTCCGCGGTGTGGGCCTTCGCCCCCGGCGCGGAGGGCAAACTGGATGGGGTGACACGCTCCGCCAAGAACCAGGTCGACCAGTTCGTCGAATTCGGCTACGAGCCGGCGTGGGCCGAGGTGACCATGCAGCAGGTCGTCGCCTGGCGCACCATGCACAGCCAGGGCCGCGGCCTGTTCTCGGTGCTGCTGAAGAATCTGCCCGATATCGATGCCCGCTCCGTGCGCGAGGGCGAATTCCTCTGCAACTCGGTGATCGGCTTCAACTTCGGCGACGGGCACCTGCACGATGCGGACTTCATCGCCGCCGTACAGCGCGAAGCCCGCTTCGAACCGGGCGAGGCGATCGTCGTGTGGGTGGAATCGCAGGCGTGGGGCAGCAAGGTGCAGCACTACCAGGTCATCGACGCCGCGCTCGGGGTGATCGAGCGGGGCACCTGGAAGGTCGCCGACGCCGTGGCGGAACAGCCGTGGCTGCCCAACGGCCCGATCCCGCTGGCGGTCACCTGGACCCGGCCGCACCCAGAAGTGCCCGGCTCGGCGGAGATTCGCGACCAGCAGCATGGTCACGGAGCGCTGGCATGACCACCGCGACCGTCGTCGGCGGCGGGCCCAATGGACTCGCCGCCGCCGTGGCCCTCGCGCGGGCGGGCGTGCGGGTCACCGTGCTGGAGGCCGACCAGGAGATCGGCGGCGGCACCCGCAGCGTGGAGGCCATCGTTCCCGGACTGCTGCACGATCACTGCTCGGCGGTCCACCCAATGGCCGCGGGCTCGCCGTTCCTGCGTGAACTCGGACTCGATCGATACGGATTGTCCTGGCGCACACCGGAGATCGACTGTGTTCACCCCCTCGCCGACGGCCGGGCCGGCGTCCTGCACCGGTCGATCGAGCGCACCGCCGCCGGACTCGGCCGCGACGGGCAGCGGTGGACGTCGCTGTTCGGCGCGCCCGCCGCCCGCTACGACGCCCTGGCCGAGGACATCCTGCGACCCCTGCTGCGGGTGCCCCGGCACCCACTGACTCTGGCCCGCTTCGGCGCACCGACCCCGCTGCCCGCCTCGACGCTGGCCCGGATCTTCCGGACCGAGGAGGCGCGGGCGCTGTTCGGAGGTGTTGCGGCGCATGCCTTCCGGCCGCTGCACCTGCCGATGACCGCGGCCATCGGCCTGGGCATCCTCACCGCCGGGCACCGCTACGGGTGGCCCGTGGCGGCCGGTGGCTCGCGGGCCATCGCCGACGCCCTGGCGGCCCTGCTCGCCGACCTCGGCGGCAAGATCGAAACCGGCGTCCGGATCGAGACGGCCGCCCAATTGCCGCAGGCCGACCTCATCATGTTCGATCTGGCCCCGGAATCGGTGGCCGAGATCCTCGGCGACCGGCTGCCGTCGCGAATCTCCCACGCGTACCGGCGATTCCGGCGCGGACCGGGTGCGTTCAAGGTCGACTTCGCGGTCGCGGAGGGTGTGCCCTGGACCAATCCGGACGCCCGCCGCGCCGGGACCGTCCATCTGGGCGGTCCGTTCGCCGAGGTCGCGGCGGCGGAGCGCGACATTCATGCCGGTCGGCTGCCCGAGCGACCGTTCGTCCTGGTCGGCCAGCAATATCTGGCCGACCCGCAACGCTCCGTGGGCGATGTCCACCCCGTGTGGGCCTACGCGCATGTCCCGCACGGCTATACCGGCGACGCCACCGAGGCGATCATCGGGCGCATCGAGCAGTTCGCTCCCGGCTTCCGTGACCGCATCATCGGCTACACCGTCAGCCCGACCACCGAATTCGCCATCCACAACCCGAACTTCACGGGCGGCGACATCATGACCGGAGCCAAGGACATCCGCCAGCTCATCTTCGGCCCACGAATCGCCCTGTCTCCGTATGCGATCGGGATTCCAGGTATGTACATCTGTTCCGCCGCAACCCCACCCGGCCCGGGTGCCCACGGCATGTGCGGCGCCAATGCCGCCGAGGCAGCCCTGGCTCATCTCGGATCCGTGTGAGGGCTGCGCCTTCGCCGGCTACCGGGAGTTCCGCGTCGAACCGTCGATGCGGGCGATGACCGCGTCGAGCGCCAGGTCGATCGTGTAGTCGAATTCCTCCTGCTTGTCGAATCGCGCCAGGTGGGGAGCGGCTTCCGCGACCGCGGGCAGTCCCGACTGTTCGAGCGTGGCCTGGCGCGCGGCGATCCCGGCGATATCGCTGGTTCCGTAGGTGGGGCCGGCGTTGACTTCGCGCAGCAGGGTGCCGATGAGGGCGGCCACCATCGTCCGCATCAGATGGACCGCCTCCCGCGGGTCGCAGCCTGCGGCGAGAAGTACGTCCAAGACGGCCTGGACCGGTGCCAGACCCTCCACCGATGCCAATTGCCGCGTGAGCACCAGCGCGGCGGCCGCGGGATGCAGCAGGGCCCGATCGCGGAACGCCTCCGCGATGGCCCGCAGGTCACCACGGAGATCACCGCGACGGGCGGGCAGCTCGATCGAGCCCAGCAGATGCTCGGCCACCGCATCGAGCAGCCCGTCCTTGCCGTCCACGTAGTTGTACAGGCTCTTCGGGTCGACACCGAGCACACGCGCGACCGCTCGCATCCCGACGGCGTCGATGCCGTCTCCGTCGATCACCGTGAGGGTCGCTGCGACGATCCCCGCCCGGGTGAGCTGGCCGGACCCTTTCGGGGGGCGTCCCCGGCGTGTCGAGGGGGCTGGGCTGGTCATGCGGCCATTCTGCCTCACACCCTTGATTAAATCCACACTGTGGGTATATTGTCACGACCAAATAAAACCCACGCTGTGGATATTGGAGTCCGGCATGCGTTTCCCCTGGGGCACTTCCGATGTGGTCGACCTACCGACCGTTGGAACCCGTATCGACACTGTCACCGATCTCGCGCACGTCGAGGGCGGTCCGGGCGCGCGGCTCCGGGTCGCTCGTGAACAGGCACACGCGTTCCGTCGCGAATTCGCGGGCACCGGCACCCCCGACAGCATCACCACCTGCGATCTGGTGACCCTGCCGTACCCGACGCGGTTCGGTCTGTTCCGCGCCTCGCGGGCGATTGCGCCGTTCCTGTCGATCACCAACCGGATGCTCGTGATCCGCTGGCACGATTCCGACGGACGCCCCCGCACCCTGCTGTTCGAGCCCTCCGACGTCGAACTCGGCCGCTACACACCGTATTTCGACAATCTCTCCCAGCGGACCCCGGCGATGATCGAGCGGCGTATGGTCGCCGAACACGGCACGGTGCTGGGCCATCTGTCGCACCTGGGTATCGCGCGCGACGAGGTCGACTATCTGATGTTCGACCACCTCCACACCCAGGACCTGCGGCGCTGGATCGGGACCACCGTCCATCAGACCGACCTCGACACCACACCTGCGGCGATCTTCCCCAACGCCAAGGTCATCGTTCAACGCGACGAACTCGCGGGCATGGCCGAGCTGCATCCGCTGCAGCGGCCGTGGTACCAGCCCGCCGCCTACCGGGATGTTCCCGCCGAGGCGTTCCTGCCCATCGAGGGCTCGGTCGTCCTCGGGCCCGGTGTCGCCGTGATCAAGACTCCCGGGCACGTGTTCGGCAATCAGAGCCTGGTGGTCAACACCTCGACCGGGATCTGGGTCAGTAGCGAGAACGTGATCGCGGCGGAGGCACTCACCCCGGAACACTCCCGATTGCCGGGTGTGGCGCGGTGGGCGCGGGAATGGGGACAGGAGATCGTGCTCAACGCCAACACCATGGAAACCACCGCCGACCAGTACAACTCGATCATCCTCGAGAAGACGCTGGCCGACCGCAGCCAGGCCGACCCACGCTTCCTGCAGTTCTTCCCCTCCAGCGAACTCACCGGCGTGTGGACCAACCCTGGTACCCACCCCACCTTCCACCACGGCCACCTCACCCATGGCCCTCAGCGTTGAGGAGAGACCAACCATGTCTTCACGATTCACCCTGCCGCCCGAGGCCGTGCTGCGCGCTCGGGAGAAGCTGGTCCTCGATCATTTCCATGACGAGGTGGCCCAGGACTGGGACGCCACGCTGTCGACGTTCCCGCACCCGCACTACGAGCTGATCGCACCGATGGTCGTGCACGACGGCGACACCGAGGTCCGCGACTACTACCGCGACACCCGCGTCGCGTTCCCCGACCAGGACCACGAGATCATCGCCCTGCGCCACAGCCACGACGCGGTGATCGTCGAATTCTGGCTGCTGGGAACCCATCTGGGGCCGCTGGGCAAAATCCCGCCCACCGGGTCGGCCCATCGGACCAGGATGACGGCCTATTTCGTGTTCGACGAGCACGAGCACCTGGCGATCGAGCGGATCTATTTCGACCAGCTCACCGTCCTCAAACAACTGCTGGGCGGGCTGGACAAACGTAAACCCCGCGACCTGCTCACCCTCGCGCGAGCCCTCGCCGGAGCCGCCGCCACCGGCGGCGAACCCGACCCCCGCCTGCTGAACACCACACCTCCGGATCTCGGCGACTGACTCTCGCCCTGGACTCGAACGAACGCAAGGAGAAGACCACAATGCGTGCACTCATCGGCGGCAAGGGAACCGAGTGGGTCCGCGAGGACCGCGAGCTGCCCGAGCAGCTGGGCGCCATCCGCATCCAGGTCATGGCAGCCGGTCTCAACCGTGCCGACCTCTACGCCCTCGACGGCAGCTACACCGCCAATTCGCAGGGCGATGGGCCCTTCGTCGCGGGCATGGAAGTCGCCGGAGTCGTCGAGGCTTCCAGCCTGCTCGCTCCGCACCTGCCTGTCGGTACCCGGGTCATGGGCATCACCGCCGGGGCCTTCGCCGACTACACCCTGTGCCATCCCCGTCTGGTGGTGCCGATCCCCGACCACCTCGATTTCGACGCCGCGGCGACCCTGCCCGTCGGCCTCATCACCGAACACGACGCCCTCGTCACCCAGGCGGGTTTCGCCCCGGGCGACACCGTGCTCATTGTCGGCGGCGCCAGTTCGATCGGTCTGATCGGCATCCAGCTCGCCAAGGCCCTCGGTGCCGGCCGGGTCATCGCCACCACGACCAGCACGGGTAAACGTGCTGCCCTGCTGCGCGCGGGCGCCGACGTCGTGGTCGACACCACCGCCGAGGACCTGGCAGCGGTTGTGCTCGCGACCACCGACGGCAAGGGTGCGACCATCACCCTCGACCACGTCGGCGGGAATCTCTTCGCGCAGTTGCCCGCCGCCACCGCGGTCGGCGGCACGATCATCAGCATCGGCCGACTCGCCGGTGCGGGTACCGAACTCGATCTCGATACGCTGGCCTTCCGCCGTCAGCGAGTGCTCGGCACCACCTTCAGCATCCGCACCCGCACCGAACTCGCCGATGTCGTCGGCGCGCTCGCCGACCGGGTCCTGCCCGCGCTCGCCGCCGGGGAGATCACCCCCACGCTCGACAGTGTCTACGCAGTCGACGACGCTCGGGCCGCCGCGCAGCGTCTGCGCGACAACGCGGCCACCGGCAAGATCGTCCTGTCGTTCGCCGACGCCCATCCCGGTCCGGCGCCGGCACCCGACCCGGTGGCCAACCTGTTCGGCGGCATCGCCCAAATCGGTTACGTGGTGCGCGATATCGAGGAATCGATGCGCAACTTCGTCGCCTGCGGTATCGGTCCGTGGTTCTTCCTGCGCGGTGTGCACCCGGAGGACTTCACCTACCAGGGTGAACCGTCGGCAATGGTGATGGATGTCGCGGTCGCCAACAGCGGTGACATCCAGATCGAGCTGATCAGCCCCGTCAACGACGCGCCCTCGATGTACCGCGACTTCCTCGACGCGGGACACGAGGGTGTGCAACACATCGCCTACTGGAGCGACGACTACCAGCAACTCTACGACCGGGCGCTCGCGGCCGGATTCACCGTCGGGCAGGAAGGCCGTATCGGTGGTGCCGACGGCCGATTCGCCTACCTCGAGACGGAGCATCACCCCGGCACGGTCATCGAGATCTCCGACGTCGGCGGCACCAAGAGGCTCGTCTTCGACCTGGTCGCGATGGCAGCCGCGAACTGGGACGGCAGCAACCCGATCCAGACCATCGACGCGGGCCTCATCGGGGGCGATCCCGCAGTCATGGCGGCAATGCTGGAAGCGCTGGGATGAAAGTCCACCACCTCAACTGCGGCACAATGCATCCCCCACGAACTCCCGCGGGGTTGGTCTGCCACGTCCTGCTCCTGGAGACCGACACCGGCCTCGTGCTGGTGGACAGTGGGCTGGGTCTGCGCGATGCCGCCGACCCAGCTGCCCGATTCGGTCCGGGACGTTTCTACGTGCGCCCCAGGTTCGACGCGAACGAGTCCGCCATTCGGCAACTCGAACGTCTCGGCTTCGACCCGCGTGCTGTCCGCGATATCGTGCTGACCCACTTCGACGCCGACCACACCGGCGGGCTCGCCGACTTTCCCTGGGCCAGAGTCCATCTCACCGTCGATGAGGCGAACGCGGCCCGGCAGCCGGCAGGCTTCCTCGAAAAGGCCCGCTACCTGCCCACACATCGCGACCACCACCCGACGCTGGTGTGCCACACCCCCGGCCACGGCGATCCCTGGTACGGCTTCGCCGCCGCCGAGGAACTCACCGAGATCACCCCCGGCCTCGTCATGATCGGCCTGCCCGGCCACACCCGCGGCCACGCCGCCATCGCCGTCGACACCGGAGAACGATGGATCCTCCACGCCGGCGACTCCTTCTACCACCACGGCCAGATCGACGGCCTCAGCCCGGTGCCACGAGCCCTGACCGCGATGGAACGTCTTGTCGCGCATGACATGAACGCGGTTCGCGCCAATCATGAACGCCTCGCCGAGTTGTGGACCAGACAGGCCCCCGAACTGTTGCTTATCAATGCTCACGATCCTTTCCTGCTGCGCCGTGCCCGGCAGATCGACACCGAAGCCGGGCGATGACGTGCCGTAACCGACCACCGGCTCGACGCCCCCGTCGTGAAACAGGAACCCCCGCACCGGAGTGGCAGAAATGCACCGGCACATCGCCGTCACGCCGCTGTGCACCTGACGGTGACGTCTGATTCTCGCCAGCCGCGCGGGTGGGGTGTTCGTAGCGTCGGGGGTATGGAAACGGAACTGATTGCCGTTGAACGGATTACGGGCCTGCGGACGCCGGTGGTGTGGTTCATGGCCGTCGCGGCCGCGTTGGGGACTGCCAGTATCTATCCGCTGCAGCCGGCCATCGCGGCGGTGGCCGAGTCTTTCGGGGCATCGCTCGCCGAGGTCGGGGGCGCGTTGGCCTGCGGGCCGGTGGGATACATGGTGGGGCTCGCGCTGCTCGTGCCACTGGTGGATCGGGTGGCGCCGCGGACGGTGGTGGCGGCGCAATTCTGGGCGCTGGGGGTCGCTCTGGCCGGCGCGGCGGCGGTCGGGTCGCCGTGGCTGCTCGGCCTCGCTATCGGCGTGATCGGGGCCGGATCCGCGGTCGGAGCCCAATTGAGTTCGGTGGCAGGACGATTCGCGGAACCGGGACGGCGGGCGACCGTGCTGGGCATGGTCACCGCGGGGATCTCGGCGGGAATTCTGCTGGGGCGCATCGTGGGCGGGTGGCTGGCCGATGCCATCGGGTGGCGCGGCATGTTGCTGCTGCTGGCGGCGGCCTGCGCGGTGGTGGCGGTCGCGGCGCGCGCGGTGCTGCCCGGCGAAACCGGGGACGCCGGCATCAGCTACCTGGGGTTGCTGCGCGGACTGCCGGCGCTGTACGCCCGTTTCCCGGTGCTGCGCTTGGCTGCCGGGCGAGGTGCGCTGTGGTTTTTCGCCTTCTGCGCGGTGTGGGCCGGACTGGCAGTGGCCCTGTCGGAGCCGCCGTTCTCCTATTCCGCCGAGCGCATCGGGCTCTACGCCTGCGCCGGACTGTTCGGCATCGTGGCGACGCGCGTCGCCGGAGCCTGGACCGATCGGGTCGGGGCGCGCCGGGTGATCCTGGCCGGACTCGGGCTCGCGGCCGCCGCGACCGTGATCCTCGGGACGAGCCTGTCGAATACCGCTGTCACGCTGGCGTGCCTGGGCCTGTTCGATGCCGGACTGTTCGCCGCACAGGTCGCCAATCAGAGCACCGTGCTCGCCATCGATCCGGCCGCGACCGCTCGCTTCAACAGCGCCTACATGCTGGTGTACTTCGTCGGCGGCAGTGCGGGCACGGCCTTCGGCGCGGCCGCGGTCAGCTGGTTCGGCTGGGCGGCAACGGCTCTCATCGCCGCCGGCGCGATCGTGGCCGCGGCCGCCATCACCGTGTCGGTGCGCGCGGCCCGCGCCTGACGTCCCCCTCGACGCGGGTCAGGTGGCAGGCGTCGTCGGTGCAGGAGCGTTGCAGGCGCCCTCGTGAGATCGTCTGTATCAGGCCGATCGCCCAGCACGTGGGACAGCCGCGCAGGGCCAGGACACCGATCGGGAGCAGTAGCAGACTCAGTATGCCGAAAACCGGTGCAAGGGCGACCGATCCGGCGAGCAGCCCGAATCCGATGACTCCTCGCGCCAGATGGGCAGGGATGGACTTGCTGGCGAAAGACCTTTCGCCCGAGGTGAGTCGACTGTTCATTCCGGTGCCGCCTCCTTCCAGGCATCCAGCTCGGAGCGCACGGTGGCGCGGGCACGGTGCAGCCGGGACTTCATCGCCGCCGTGCTCAGCCCGACCGATTCGGCCACCACACTTCCCGGCAGGCCCTGAACGTCACGCATGATCAGTACCCGGCGTTGATCGGCGGGCAAGGATGCGATGGCCGCGGCCACCCGCTCGATCTCCAGCCGAGCCAGCACGTCGTCCTCGGCCGAAGCCGTGCACGCCTCGAAGGTCGTCTCGGAGCGGCGGGTCATGTCCGCGACTCGTCGCAGGCATTCGTTGCGCACGATCCGAAACATCCAGGAGGCCAGCGCACCCGTGGCCCGCAGCGTTCCGATCTTGCGATACAGCACGATCAGCGCCTCCTGCGCCGCATCCTCGGCATCCTGGCTGCTCGCGCACAGCGAATACGCGAATCGCCGCACATGCGGATGCGCACCCGAAACCAACGCCGCAATCGACGCCTCATCCCCGCCCTGGGCCGCGACCACGATGTCCGCCGCAGGCCACGAGGACGGCGTGCCCCTACCCACGCGAGCGCTTCCGATTGCGCAGGAACAACACACAGCTGCAAACCGACACAGCCGCAACGACCACGACAACGACCACTACGGTCATGAGAACCCTTCCTCCACGTGCCGACCTCGATGCCCGCACGTCCATAAGAGCAACCAACCGCGAAAAGGATTCAGCACCCACTCGCATCACCGTGATCGACTATGCCGCGCCAACAACTTTCGAGGTCCGCGGCGTCAACGTCACCCGAATCCCGAATTCGTCGTCGTCGACCCCGGCCCCGGAAGCGTCGCAGTCGACCCGAACACCGACACCGCCTTCGTCGCCAACCACATCGACGACACCGTTTCGATTGTCATGCGTGTCGGACGTTGTGCTTGCGAGCCGGTAACGTCCGGCACGATTCGCGGGCATCCGCACGGCCGCCCGCTCGGAGGAGGTACCACTGTGACCGAGCAGCGACCCACGGGGGCAACGGGTGACACCCCCGCGCCGCAGTCGACATCGGGCACGTCCGTCGCACACGATCCGGCCCGGCCGGCGGTCGTGGTCGGCGCGCTCGGTGTGGTGTTCGGCGATATCGGCACCAGTCCGATCTACACCCTGCAAACGGTGTTCGATCCCGGTGACCCGCATCCGGTTCCGGTGAGCCGCGACAACGTGTTCGGTGTCGTGTCGCTGGTGTTCTGGTCGGTCATGATCATCGTCACCGTCACCTATGTCCTGCTGGCGATGCGCGCCGACAACGAGGGTGAGGGCGGCATCATGGCGCTCATCACGCTGCTGCGCCGCTGGGTCGCACCGGGCGGGCGGCGCACCGCGCTCGTGCTCTCGGCGCTCGGAATCTTCGGCGCGTCATTGTTCTTCGGCGACAGCATGATCACCCCGGCGATCTCGGTGCTGTCGGCCGTCGAGGGTCTGAAGGTGGTACAGCCCTCGCTCGCGGAGCTGGTCGTACCGATCACCGCGGTGATCATCATCGGGCTGTTCCTCGTACAGCGGCGGGGCACCGCGGCGGTGGGCCGAATGTTCGGGCCCGTGATGATCGTGTGGTTCGTGACCATCGGCGCACTGGGCGTCGCCGGCATCGCCGAGCATCCGGAAATCCTGAAGGCGCTCTCACCCACCCATGCGCTCGGATTCCTGTTCGGCCACTTCGAAATCGCGTTCTTCGCACTCGCCGCGATCGTGCTCGCGGTCACCGGCGCCGAGGCGCTCTATGCGGATATGGGGCATTTCGGCCGGCGGGCCATCACCCGCGGCTGGCTGTTCCTGGTCTTCCCGGCGTGCACGCTCAGCTACCTGGGGCAGGGAGCGCTGATTCTCGACGACCCCGCCCATTCCAGCGCCCCGTTCTTCCTGCTCGTCCCCGGCTGGGGACGACTGCCGATGGTCATCCTGGCCACCGCGGCCACTGTCATCGCCTCGCAGGCGGTGATCACCGGCGCGTATTCCGTTGCCGCCCAGGCCGCCCAGCTCGGCTACCTGCCGCGGCTGCGGATCGCGCACACCTCCGAATCGACCATCGGGCAGATCTACGTGCCGTGGATCAACTGGCTGCTGATGGTGTCGGTGCTGACGCTGGTGTTCGCCTTCCGCAGTTCCGCCGCGTTGGCCTTCGCCTTCGGTATGGCGGTGACCGGCACCATCACCATCACGACCCTGCTGTTCTTCTATGTCGCACGGGCACGATGGCATACACCGATGTGGCTCATCGCCCTCGGCGCGATCCCGCTGCTGATCGTCGACCTGCTGTTCGTCGCGGCGAACCTCACCAAGCTCGTGCACGGAGCCTGGCTGCCGCTGCTGATCGGCCTGACCGCGTTCACCATCATGACCACCTGGCAGCGCGGCCGCGAAATCGTCACCGCAGACCGTGAACAGCGCGAAGGATCACTGCGCGTGTTCATCGACCAGTTGCAGGACGGAGTGCCGGCAACGGTCACCGTCCCCGGCACCGCGGTATTCCTCAACCGCGGCAAGGAAACCGCTCCATTGGCCATGCGCGCCAACGTCGAGCACAACCACGTACGGCACCAGCAGGTCGTCTTCCTGTCGATCAAAACCGAACCGGTCCCGCGGGTTCCGGTCGACCAGCGCATCACCATCGACCACCTGGACTACCGCGAAGACGGCATCATCCACGTCACCGCCCGCTACGGCTACATGGAAACCCCCGACGTCCCGGCCGCACTCGCATTGCTCGACCCCGCCGAAACCGAGGGCCCGCTGGACTTGGCCCAGGCTTCGTATTTCCTGTCCACCATCGAACTACGCCCCGGTCCCGCACCCACCATGGCTCGTTGGCGTAAACGCCTGTTCATCGCCACCAGCCACATCACCGCCGACGCCGCCGAATACTTCGGCCTTCCCCGGGACCGTACGGTCATCATGGGCTCGCAGATCGAGGTGTAGCGGGCCCGGGTGTTTCACGCGGCCGACCGCCCCGACCAATCATCTTGCCGTCCTTGACGTTCGATCAGATCCATCAGGGTGTCGACGGCGGCGAGGGAGGACCACTCATCGCGAGCGGCGAGACCGGGATGCCGATCGGACCGCGCGATGTACACCTCCTCGGTCGGCGACCACTGCACGTGGAACGACGACAGGCAGACTTCCCTGCCGAGAATGCCCATAACCTCTGCCTCCAGCTTCGACATGGCCTGGGTTCCATTGGATATCGACCCGGAGGGTGGCCCGTGGTTCCTGACGCTTCCATCACCGGCCCGCGCACGAAATTATCGATTTCTTAGCGGCGTCGATCGGCGCGGTCGGGCAGGTTATCCCGGTGAATTCGATGTCTCGAGCCGTGCGTGGCGCAGGAGGACGACTCGTTTGTCCAGCACCCGCGATTCGATCAATCGCAGGGCCGCACCGACATTTACATCGTTGAGCACAGGCTTGCCGCCGCCCAGCAGGACCGGGTGCACGAAAATGTGGTACTCGTCGATCAATCCGTCGCGAGTCAACGACGAGGCGAGTTCGGACCCACCACACAGGAGGAAGTCCCCCTGCTCACGGGCCGCCGCATCAGCCAGGGACCCGAAGTCGGAGAACACGCGGGTATTCCACGGAGCACTGTCGAGCGTGCGTGACACCACGGCCTTCGGCTTGGCCAGCCAGACCGGCGCGAAGTCGGCGTCGCCGGGATGAAATGCGGATTGCTCGGCTCGGGGCCAGTACTCGGACATGAAGTCCCAGGTGACCCGGCCGTAGAGGAAGGTCCCCGCCGTGTCGGCGAGTCCGCGCCAATACGCGGCGACGTCGGAATCCATGGTGGGCCAGTAGAATTCACCATTCGGCCCCTCTATATAGCCGTCCAGCGACTGGTGGACGGCATGAACGATTCTCCCCATCGGGTCGCTCTCCCTTCAGGCTGCGATGGTCAGCTGCCGGCGTCCTCGCCCATGGCGCGCTCGATGGCGTCGACCAGCCGCTTCCGTTCGCGGTTGACCCACGCTTCCTCCTGGTAGTTCCGTGCGAACGTCTCGATGAATTCCACCGGGTCGTCGCCGACGACCTCCCGGATCGGGGTGCGATCCGCCGCGCTCTGCTCGAAAAGATCGGCGAGGTCCTCGAACATGGCGACGCTGCCGCCCGGCCCGTACACCATCAGGTACCGCTCGAACGCGTCGATCGCCGTGCGGTAGTTCGCCGGCAGCCGTCGTGCGCGTTCCTTGTACTGCCGCCACCGCCGCTTGTCGCCGAGGTCGCCGATCACCTTCGCGGTGAGTTTCGAGATGTCCATGACTATTTGCCGCCTTCGTGGAGTTGTTCGAGCCGTTCGGAGAGGAAGTTCCAGCTTCTGCGGAACTCGTCGAGATAGTCCTGCCCCTGCGCGTTGAGGGTGAACACCTTGCGCGGCGGCCCCTTCTCCGAGGCGACCTTCTCGACGTCGACGAGGCCCTTCTTCTCGATCCTGATCAGCAGGGCGTAGATCGTGCCCTCGGCGATATCGGAGAACCCCTGGTCCCGCAGCCACGCCGTGATCTCGTATCCGTACGCCGACCGCACGGACAGGATCGCCAGCACAATGCCTTCCAACGTGCCCTTGAGCAGCTCGGTCATCTGCTTGCCCACGGATCACCTCCTCGTACTACTCTGTGTTGCTGACTACTAGTAGATAGTAACACTGAGTAGTGAAAGGGCAAGCAGTTCTCACCGAAGGGCCGTAAACCTATGGACTTTCCGGTCATCGGAGCCGATGGCGTCTGCGGTTACCTGTTGACGCGATTGGTCCTTGGCTCGGCACCCGACCGTCGAGAGGATGGGCAGGAGTCGGAAAAACCAAGAGAGAAAAGGGATTCGGCTGATGTCGAAAGTTGTTCGTGACCTGGAAGGCAAGGTCGCGCTGATCGTCGGCGGCACCCGTAACCAGGGTGCCGAATTCGCCAGGAACATCGCCGCCCGCGGAGCGGTCACCATCGTCACCTACCAGGGCGACGAGCAGGCGGCGAAGGCGACGCTGGCGGGGCTGGAGGAGCTCGGCGCGACCGCGGAGGCGGTTCGCTCCGATGCCACCTCGGCAGCCGACGTCGACGCGCTGTTCGCGGATATCGTTGCGCGGCACGGCAAGTTGGACATTGTCGTGCACGTGCCGGGGCGGGTCATCAAGAAGCCGATCGCGGACACCACCGACGACGACTTCGATCAATTGATCGTGCGCAATACCCGCACCGCGTTCAACACACTGCGCGCCACCGCCCGCCATATCGCCGACAACGGCCGCTATGTCGTGTTGTCCACCACGCTCACCTCGATCATGACGGGCACCTACGGGCTGTACTCGGGATCCAAGGCGGCCGTCGAGCGCATGGTCGTCGCGGCGGCCAAGGAGCTGGGTGGGCGCGGTATCACCGTCAACGCGGTTGCTCCCGGTCCTGTCGACGACGACTTCTTCCGGGGCGCGGAGACTCCGGAGTCGATTGCGGCCGCGGCCCTGCACAATCCGCACGGGCGGCTCGGACTTCCCTCCGACACCGCGCCCGTGGTCGGGTGGCTGGTCAGCGATGAGGCGGGCTGGGTATCGGGGCAGACGATCCGCGCCAACGGCGCGATGTTCTGACGATGTCCACACTGCCGGTCGTGGCGGTCGCCCGGGTGCTGTCGCATCGTGTCCGCCTGCCGTGGCTCACCGCAGGCTGCTGGTTGCTGACGCTGCTGTATTTTCCCGTCTCGATCGCGGTGGCCCGCGCTTGGCCGTCGGGATACAGCTGGTCGGGCAACTACATCAGCGATCTCGGCATCACCCGATGTGGCCTGTACACCGATCGCGACGGCATGTCGCGTGCGGTGTGCTCGCCCGGCCACGCGGTCCAGAACCTGATGTTCGTACTCACCGGACTGCTGACCGTCGTCGGTGCGCTGGGCTGGGCCGGGATGTGGAGTGGGCGCTGGTTCCGTGCCGGATGCGTCCTGTTGGCCGGAGCCGGTCTCGGTATCGCCGGAATCGGGTTGGCGCCCTGGGATATTCGATCCCAGGCGCACGACACCATCGCCCTGTTGCAATGGTTTCTGCAACTGGCGGGCATGATCCTGATCTTGCCGGAGGTGACACGCAGACTGCGGAGCTTGGCCGTCTGCACCGCACTGTCCGTGGTGATCTCGGTGATCGGCGGTGTATTCCTTTTCGCGAGTGGCCATTTCGGGCTCGGCTCGGGGGTGTCGGAGCGCATCGCGTTCGACACGCTCACCGTGTGGGGTGGACTGGTCGGACTCGTGTTGATGCTCGATCTCGGAAGCGGTGCGCGCGGCGGTAGGCATCCGGAGACAGACGGGTCCAGCCGGTGAAGGCGCGGCTGAGGGCGCGGGCATCGCTGTAGCCGGTGCGCAGCGCGATGGCGCGCATGGTGAGGGTGGTGCTGCGCAGCAGGAAGCTGACCTGCTCGCACCGGATCGCGGCGAGCTCCGCGCTCCATGAGGTTCCCGCGGCGGCGAGTCGTCGTTGCAGGGTGCGGTCGCTGATCTGCATCCGGGCGGCGAGGGCGGCGAGCTGCGGGCCGCGCCCGCGATGACAGTCGGTGCGCCCGGTTTCCCTGCGCAGCTCCGCGCGGAAGGATTCGATCCATCCGGGCATCGATCGGGCGTTGTCGATGGCCTGCTGGGCGGCGCCGTGCAGGATCCAGCGCAAGTGTGGATCATGCGCCCGCCTCCCGGTCTGGTGCTCCGTGATCCGATAGCTGATGCCGTCGGCCGGTTGGTCGAAGTGAATGGCCTTGGTGTTCAAGGCATCTTCGAGATATCGATGATGCCGTGGTGCCGGATGTGCGAAGTCCACCCGCATGGGCACGGCCGCGTCCCCGAAGGCATTCAGAGCACGCCGGACCGCCACGGTCACGGCGAATTCATTGATGATGCTGCGGGTTTCGCCGTAGGTGGTGCCGCGGTAGCCGACCGTCAGCGTGGACCCCTCCTCGACAACCTCCAGTCGCGCGGCCGGATCGCAGATCGCGGTACTGAACCGGGACGCGTCGTGAAACCCCTCCGCCAGCGACGGTGCGCTGCTGAACAGATAGTCCCAGATATGCAGGCGCCCATGGTCGGCCATATCGGCGGCTCGCACACCCGCGTCGTCGCCGATAACGTGATGCATCAGCGTCCACAAGCGATATTGGCTCTCCGAAGGCACCCGAATCCTGTCATCGCCCAGCAGCTTCCGGTCGATGTTCCCGATTCGGGCGGCCTCGCCCGCATCGATGCCGGATCGGACCGCCGCGTCCAGCACGATCCGAACGACATGCCCCGACACCGTGTTCACCAAGGCAGGATTCGCCGTATCCATCATCGTCTCGCTTCTGCCCGGGCGGGCCGCCCGCAACGCTACCGAAGGGTAGGCCCGCGCGAGCCACGGCGAATGCCCCGACTTTCCACGGCCGGTGCCCAGAGCAGGGGCGATTCATCATGATTCGCCAAGGTCCCATCCGGTGATCGTGTCGACGCACCCTTGGCGGCTCAGGCGATATGGCGGACCTCGGCGGTGTCGCCGAGTAGACGGGAGATGCCGCGGCCGGCGGTGCGCAGGGCGGGAATCGCACCGCGGGCCGCGCCGTCATTGGGCATGAGCAGGGACAGCGCCGCGACGACCCGGCCGCCGGTTGCGCGAATCGGCACCGCGATGCCGGTCGCGCACTCGTCCACGTAGCCGGGGCAGTAGGCCACGCCGGTGTGGCGGATCTCGCTGAGGGTCGAGCGCAGCAGGGCGGGGTTGGTGATGGTGCGCGGGGTGAAGGATTGCAGCGGGCGGTGGAGGGTGGCCTCCTGGACCTCGAGCGGGCTGTGGGCCAGGAGCACCAGACCGCTGGAGGTGGCGTGCAGTGGCAGCCGACCGGCGACCCGCACCCGATTGCGGACCGAGCGCGGCGCGAAGAGCCGCTCGATGTAGAGGACCTCCCCGCCCTGTAGGACACCCAGTTGAACGTGGTGGCCGGTGGCGGCGTGCAGGTCCGACATGAACGGGATGGCCGCCTCCTGCAGACCGACCGTCGGAGCGGCCCGGGACGCCAACTCCCACATCCGAACTCCCACGCAGACCCGGCGCTGCGCGTCGCGGCGCAACCAGCCGTACTCGATCAGCTCGTTGACCAGCCGGGATGCCGTGGCCAGCGGGAGGTCGCTGCGCCTGGCCAATTCCGACAGCGTGACCGCGCGGTGGTCCGGGCCGAAGGCCTCGTAGATCCGTACCACGCGGGACAGCAGGGATTCGCCGCTCGTCGATCTGGCCATGGGCGCTCCTTTCGGAATTATCAGTATTACTGATATAGATGAGATGTGTACCACTCCGAGACGACACCCGTCAACGCCCCCACCCTCGACCTCGACGGGCTGGTCGCGATCGACGTCCACACGCATATCCACGCCGACCGGCACGGCCGCTTCTCCCTCGACGACGAACTGCTGGCGGCCGCCGAGCGCTACTTCAAGGGCCCGGCGATGCCCCAGCCCACCGTCGAAGACCTGGCCGAGCGCTACCGTGCCGCCGACATGGCCGCGGTGGTGTTCACCGTCGACGCCGAATTCACCACCGGGCACCCGACATTGAGCAATGAGGAGCTGGCCGAGGCCGCGGCCGCGCATCCGGACGTGCTCATCCCGTTCGGGTCCATCGACCCGGCCCGGGGCGCGGCCGGGGTCCGGGCCGCACGGCGGTTGGTGACCGAATACGGCGTGCGCGGCTTCAAGTTCCATCCCAGCCTGCAGGCGTTCGAGCCGAACGATCGGCGCGTGTACCCGCTCTACGAGGAGTTGCAGTCCCTGGGTGTGCCCGCACTGTTCCACACCGGCCAGACCGGCATCGGCGCCGGCCTGCCGGGCGGTCGCGGCATCAAGCTGCGCTACTCCGATCCGATGCTGCTCGATGATGTCGCGGCCGATTTCCCCGGGCTGACCGTGATCATGGCGCATCCCTCGGTGCCGTGGCAGGACGCTGCCATCTCCATCGCCACCCACAAGGCGAACGTCTACATCGACCTGTCCGGCTGGTCGCCCAAATACTTCCCGCCGCAGCTGATCCGGGCCGCCAATGGCATGCTCTCGGACAAGGTCCTGTTCGGCTCGGACTATCCGGCGCTCACCCCGGAGCGCTGGATCGCCGACTTCGAGAAGCTCGAGATCAAACCCGAGCTGCGGCCGAAGATCATGAAGGACAATGCAATTCGAGCACTCGGTCTGGGCGTGGACCGACCCGCGACCGCTCTCCGCGCCGACTTGTGAGCCGGTTCTCATTGAACGGAAAGCCCTGTTGAGGGTAGGCGCGGCATGACCTTTCCTGTTCGGCGATCCAGATCACATTCCGAACAGGAGCCGGTTGATGAACAGCCAGCCCAAGGATCGCGGAGCCATCAATCCGGTGGCGGCCCGGCAGGCCGCCACCGCGAGTTTCATCGGCTCCGCGATCGAGTGGTACGACTTCTTCCTCTACGGTGCCGCGGCGGCGCTGATCTTCGCCCCGCAGTACTTCCCCTCCAGCAATCCGGCCGCGAGCCAACTGGGTTCGTTCGCCAGCTTCGCGGTGGGCTTCCTGACCCGACCGCTGGGCGGCGTGATCGCCGGGCATTTCGGCGACCGCATCGGCCGCAAGAAGGTGCTCGTCATCTCGCTGGTCATGATGGGCGGCTCCACCGTGCTGGTGGGCCTGCTGCCCAGCTACGCCCAAATCGGCGTCGCCGCACCGATTCTGCTGTTCGTCCTGCGCCTGATCCAGGGTCTCGCGGTAGGCGCGGAATGGGGCGGTGCGGCGCTCATGGCGATCGAGCACGCACCGCCGAACCGGCGCACCTTCTACGGTTCGGCGACCCAGCTGGGCGTGCCCGCGGGCGCGGTGTTCGCCTACGGGATGATGCTGGTGCTGTCGGAGTTCGCCGGTGAGGGCTTCGATCACTGGGGCTGGCGGGTCGCCTTCGTGGCCAGCATCGTGCTGGTCGGCTACGGCTTCCGAATTCGGCGGCGGCTCAGCGAAAGTCCGCTGTTCACCGAGACCGTCTCGGAGAAGGATGTCGCCCGCGCACCGATTCTCGAGGTGTTGCGCCGCTATCCCGGCCACGTGCTGACGGCGGTTTTCGCGGCCACCGCGAGTCCTGCCATCGGCTACATCGTGCTCACCTACATTCTGTCCTATGGGACGAAAGAGGTTGGCTACACCCGCAATACGCTGCTGATCGTCGTGATCGTCACCAGCGCGGTGCAATTCGTGGCCACGCTGGTGCTCACGCTGATGGCCGACCGCTGGGGCAGACGCCGATTGATGTTGATCGGCTCGGCGTTCCAGGCGGTCGCGGCGCTGGCCTTCTTCCCCATCTTCGATACGGGCGTGGTGGCGTTCGCGATCGTCGGCTGCTCCTTGGCCATCGTCGCCAACACCACGCAGTACGCGCCGCTGCCCGCGGTGATCAGCGATCTGTTCCCGACCCGGCTGCGCTACACCGGTTCCTCGATCGGCTATCAGTTCGGCGCGATCCTCGGCGGCGCGCTGTCGCCGATCATCGCCACCAGCATCTACGCCGGTACCGGGAACTCGGTCTACATCGGCCTGTATCTGGCCGCCGTGACGGTGCTGTCGGCGGTCGCGATCCTGATCGCGCATCTCCCGGCCCTGCGCCCGCGCGAGGCGGATCCCGAACCCGAACTCGTCGGCTGACCCGCACGAGAAAGAGCCCCCGAGCCGGGATCACCGGCTCGGGGGCGCATTCGTTTCGGGCAATCGTGTTGCGATACTTCAGGATCGGCCGTACAGCCGCTTGACGTCGGCCTTGCGGATCTTGCCGGAGCCGGTGACCGGCAGCTCGTCGACATACTCGACGGACTTGGGCACCTTGAAGGCCGCGAGCCGCTCACGCAGGAAGCCCAGCAGTTCGGCCGGGTCCGGGCGCTCGGAGCCGACGGCGACCACCACCGCCTTGCCCACCTCGCCCCACCGGTCGTCGGGCACGCCGATGACCGCGCACGAGGCCACCGCCGGATGGCGGCACAGCTCGTTCTCGACCTCCGCGGGGTAGATGTTCTCCCCGCCGGAGATGATCATGTCCTTGATCCGGTCCACGATGAACACATAGCCGTCCGCGTCGACGGTGGCGACGTCGCCGCTGTGGAACCAGCCCTCCCGCAACACATCCGCGGTCACCTCGGGCTGTTTCCAATAGCCGCGCATGACATTCGGGCCACCCACCAGCACCTCGCCGCGCTCACCCGGCCCGACCTCCGCGCCCTCGCCGTCCACCACTCGCACATCGGTGAAGAACGAAGGCACACCGGCGGATCCGAGCTTCGTCTCGGCATGCGCGCGGTCGAGCACGAGCACGCCGGGCGCGGCCTCGGTCATGCCGTAGCCCTGCACGAAGCCGAGCCCGCGATCGAGATAGCGCTGAATGGTGCTGTGCGGCACCGGCGCACCCCCGCACAGCAGGGTACGCAGGCTCGACAGGTCGGTGTCGTTCCAGCGCGGGTGCGCGGCCAGCGCGTTGTACATGGTCGGGACGCCGAACATCCAGGTGATGTGTTCGCGCTCGACCAGTTCGAGCACGGTGCCCGCGTCGAACTTGGCCAGCAGCACCACCCGGCCGCCCTTGAGCAGCGTCGGCAGGCACACCATGCCGAGTGCGCCGGCGTGGAACAGCGGGGCGGCCAGCAGGGACGACTCGTCGCTCGCGACATCGCTCTCGACAATGACATTGACGCAGTTCCAGGTCAGGTTGCCGTGGGTGAGCACGGCCCCCTTGGGTCGCCCGGTGCTGCCCGAGGTGTACATGATCAGGCAGTCGTCCTCGAGCGCCACCGGCTCGTCGATGACCGCGGTCGAGGCTGCGGCCAACTGTTCGTCGTAGCCGCCGGGGCCGCCGACGCGCACGATGCCCGGGCGGTCGGTGCCGGGCAGGGCAGCCACCAGGGCATCGTGCTCGCCGGTATGAACGAGTACGGACGTGCCGGAATCGGCGAGCGCGTACTCGATCTCCGCCGCCGCGGATCGGGCATTGAGCGGTACGAAGACCGCGCCCAGCAACCCGGCGGCGAAGAGCACTTCCAGATAGACGGGATGATTCGGGCCCAGGTAGGCGACCCGGTCGCCGGGGCCGACTCCCAGTCCCCGCAGCATCCAGGCCGCGCGGGTCGCGCGCTCGTGCAGCCGCGCGTAGGTGACGGAGCGGTCCTCGATGGTGATCGCGACCGCGTCGGGGGTCATGCGGGCGCGGCGTGCGGGCCACGACCCCAGCCCCCGATTGCGCACATTCATCCCAGTCCCTCGGATCTACTTCGACGGATCGAAAGCGCCGAGGCCCGGACGATAGCTCTTGTCGTCGAGGAACTGGCTCAGGCCCTTCTCACGGCCGTGATCGGGATCGAGCGTCCGCGACTGGTCCAGCTTGGCGTACAGGTAGTCCTCGGACTGCGACCATGTCATCTCGGCCGCAAACTTGTAGCCAACCTTAGCGGTGTGCAGAATGACCTGATTCAGACCGGCCAGCTTCAGGGCCAGCTCGCGGGTCCGCTCGCGCAGCCGCTCGGCCGGAACCGCCTCGTTGACCAGTCGCATCTCGGCGGCACGAGCGCCGTCGAAGGGCTCGCCGGTCATGATGTAGTACAGCGCGTCGCGCTGATTCACGGTGGCGGCCATGGCCTTGGTGACCACGCTCCCCGGCGGGATGCCCCAGTTCACCTCGGACAGGCCGAACTGCGCCTTCTCGTCGGCGATGGCCAGATCACAGGCGACGAGCGGGGTGAACGCGCCGCCGAAACACCAGCCGTTGACCATGGCGATGGTCGGCTTGGCGAAATAGGACAGCCGCCGCCACTGCCATTCGGTGCTGGCACGGCGGGCGCGCTGCTGGGCGGCGATGCTGCCGCTGGCCTCGACCGCGCGGAAGTATTCCTTGAGATCCATTCCCGCGGAGAAGGATTCGCCCGCGCCGGTGAGCACCAGCACGCGGCAGCGGTCGTCGTACTCGAGGTGGTCGAGGGTGGCCACCATCTCGTCATTGAGCTTCGGGTTCATGGCATTGCGCTTCTCGGGCCGGTTCAGGCTGACCCAGGCGATGCCCTCGTCGAATTCGACCGTGACGGTGTCGCCCCAGGGTTCGGTAACGGTGCTCATCGGGCTCCTTTATCAGTAATGCTGATGATTGTGGAGACGGTTCTACAGGTCCCGACGGGGAAACGTCAACAGTCGTTTTCGTCCGGCGATACGCCGAACCCGTTCACTCGCCGGGTGATTCGGGAATCCGCCGCCGAGCCGCCTCGTCCGCCAGCGCGGACACCCCGTGGGCCAGCACGCTGCGGAATTCCGCGCCGCGGCGATCGCTCATCCCGCTCAGCAGCCGGGCTTCGATCTCCCCGACCCGGGGCGCGGCCTCGCGCAAGGTTTCCCGGCCCTGCTCGGTGAGCGTCGCTACCAGCACCCGGCGATTGCCGGGATCGCGATCACGGCGGATCAGCCCGCGCTCCTCGAGTGTCTGCACCATGACGTTCATCGTCTGCGGACGCAGGAACGACCGCCGCGCCAGCTGCGCCGAGGACAGTCCACTGCGGCGCTCGAGCACCGTCAGCGCGGTGTACTGCAGCGTGGTCAGCCCCAGAGGGCGCAGCGCGTCGTCCATCAGTGCCCGCACCGCGAGTTCCAGCTGTTTGATCAGGTAGAGCGTCGAGGGTGGCGCGTCGAGGGCGCGATCGTCGGAAATGCCGGTCACCCGGCCATCTTCGCATCGCGTCCGGGGCCGATCCGCCGCCGGGCACCGGGTTCCACCTGCGCTTCCATTCAATGAAAGGGGCGTGGAGGCACCGGGGACCCCGGTCCCATGCTCGGGGCGAACGCAATGGCCCCGCGCCCGCGGGCCGCCGGAAAACGATCAGAGGATGCCCATGTCCATCGCCCGCGCCCTGCTCATCGGCGGTGCCGAGATCCCCGCCCGTTCGGGGGCCACAACCGATGTCGTCAATCCGTACACGGGGGCCGTGTACGCCACCGTCGCCGCTGCCGGACCTGCCGACGTGACCGCCGCCGTGGACGCCGCCCACGCCGCCTTCGGCGAGTGGGCCGACCTGCCTCCGGCGCAGCGCCGAGCCGTCTTCCTCCGTGCCGCCGATCTGCTGGAATCCCGTGCGGCACAGGGCGCGGAGCACATGGCGGGTGAGGTGGGCGGCGCACGGCCATGGGCCGAGTTCAATGCCGCGGTGGCCGCCGGGGTGCTGCGTGAGGCCGCCGCCGCGATCACCGCGCCCCGCGGCGAGGTGCTGGCGTCCGCGCAGCCCGGGGTGCTCGGCCTGGCGGTGCGCCGTCCCCTCGGCGTGGTGGCCGCGTTCGCGCCCTGGAACGCACCGATCATCCTGTCCACCCGGGCCGTGGCCGCGCCGCTGGCAGCCGGAAATACCGTGGTGCTCAAGGCGAGTGAGGCCGCGCCGCTGGCGAGCGGACTGTTCATCGCAGACGTGCTGGCCGAGGCGGGACTGCCCGCGGGAGTGCTGAACGTGATCACCAACGATCTCGACGACGCGCCTGCGGTGGCGCGGACCCTGATCGCCGACGAGCGCGTGCGAGCGGTCAACTTCACCGGCTCCACGACCGTCGGCCGGATCATCGGCACGCTGGCCGCCGAGCATCTCAAGCCCGCCGTGCTGGAGCTGGGCGGCAAGAACTCGGTGATCGTGCTCGAGGACGCGGATATCGATTACGCCGTGCGCGCGGCGGTTTTCGGGGCCTTCGCCAACTCCGGCCAGATCTGCATGTCGGCCGATCGCATCCTGGTGCACGAGTCGGTGGCGGGAGAGTTCCTCGAGAAGTTCTGCGGGGCCGTGGAATCGCTGCCGACCGGCGATCCCGCCGACCCGGCCACGGTCATCGGGCCGATGGTGAACGAGGCGGCCGCTCAGCGCGTTTCATCGCTCGTGCGGGACGCCGTGGCCAAGGGCGCGGTGGTGCGCGCGGGTGGCGGAACGCCGGAGGGCACGGTGCACCGGGCGACGGTGCTCACCGGTGTGCCCCTCGACGCCGACATCCACCACGCCGAGATCTTCGGCCCCGCCTGCGTGGTGGACACCTTCGCGACCGACGCCGAGGCCGTCGCCAAGGCCAATGACACCGAACACGGACTGTCGGCCGGCGTGATCACCGAGAACGCGACCCACGGCCTGCGGGTGGCAGCCGGGCTGCACACCGGCATCGTGCATATCAACGATCAGTCCGTCGGCGACGAGCCGCAGGCTCCGTTCGGCGGTGTGAAGAACTCCGGCTACGGTCGTTTCGGCGGCCGCTGGGGAATCGAGGCGTTCTCCAACACCCGCTGGGTCACCGTCGCCACCGAGCAGCTGCCCTTCCCCGGCTGAGATCGTCGACCAGCTGAAAAACTCAGGCCCTCTGCGGATCTCGCAGGGGGACTGAGTTCTCTTCGGGCGGGTCGGCCGATGCGCGCGGGGTACACGCTCAGCGGTGCGTCACGCCGGGTCCGCGGGGATCTCCGCGAGGATCTGCTCGGCCACCGCGAAAGCGGTATTGGCCTTGGGGATTCCGGAGTAGGCGGCGGTGTGCAGCAGCACCTCGCCGATCTCGGCCCGGCTCAGGCCGTTTCGGATCGCGGCCCGGACGTGCAGGGCGAGTTCCTCGTGGCAGCCGAGCGCCGTGAGCAGGGCGAGGGTGACGGCGCTGCGGGTGCGGCGGTCCAGGCCCTCGCGGGTCCAGATCCCGCCCCATGCGGCGGCGGTGATGTACTCCTGGAACGGGCGGGTGAAATCGGTGGTGCGCGCCTGTGCCCGATCGACGTGCTCGTCGCCGAGGACGGCGCGGCGCACCCGCATGGCGGCATCGCCGTCGGGCCGGACGGAGTTCTGGTCGGTCATTGAGCACCCCTGAGGTGGTCGAGGATCGGTGGGAGGAACAGGTCGGGCCGTTCGGTAGGGCCGAGATGGGCCGCGCCATCGAGGATTTCGAGGCGCGCACCCGGTATCCGGTCGGCAATGAGCCGTCCGTGCTCGGGCGGGAACGCCGGATCCTGGACGGTGGACAGCACCAGGGTCGGTGCGGTGATGTGCGGTAGCTCGCCGCTCAGATCGAGATCGGCGAGCGCCGCGCAGCAGGCCGCATAGCCGTGGGCGGGCGTATCGGTGGTGAGATCGCGCATGTGGCGGGTGGTTTCGGGATATTCGGCCCGCCACTCCGGGGTGAACCAGCGCTCGACGCTGCCCTCGGCGATGGCGCGCATACCCTGCGCGCCGGCCTGTGCGGCCCGCTCCCGCCACCTCTCGGCATTGCCCGGCCGGGCCGAGGTACAGCACGCGACCAGTCCGCGTACCCGCTCGGGGCGATACCTGGCCAGCCACAGTGCGGTCATGCCGCCCAGCGAGACGCCGACGAGGTGTGCGGCCTCGATCTCGAGTCGGTTCAGCAGCGCTTCCAGGTCCGCGCCGAGGTCCGCGAGACCGTACGGCCCCGCCGGGACCGGAGAGTCGCCGTGGCCGCGGGCGTCGTAGCGGACTACGCGGAAACCGCTGTCTTGCAACGGTTGTACGTAATCGGACCAGATCTCGAGGGTGCTGCCCAGGGCATTGATCAACACCACCGGTATGCCGCCGGGGTCGCCGTCGTCGAGATGGTGCACGGTGACAGCACGGGTGGCCCGGGTTCCGGCGAGGGAACCCGGGCCACCATCACCGCCGCCCCTCATGCGGCGGGTGCGGATTCGACCCTGCTCGTGTGCGGAGAGGGCCCGTTGGACAAAGGTCGGTGCGCTGCCGAGGTAGGCGGACGGTTCCAGCAGCGCGTCGATCCGAGAGCGATCGAGATGACCCGCGATGAGCGGGTGCGCCGCCAGGAGGTCGCCGAACGCCGCGCTGTCCGGGCGGACCCGGCGCGCGCAGTCGGTCACCGCGTCGTGGGCCGCCAACCGGCCCAGCGCCGGGGTCAGCGCGGCGGTGACCCGCTCGGCCATCAGCAGCCCGCCGGTCAGCGCCAGATTTCCGCGCATCCGGGCGGGGTGAATCTGCAAGCGGGACAGGCTTTCCCGTAGCCAATGCACCGCCGCCCCGGTGCTGCGCAGCAATTCGGTGAGCGGCCGCCACTCGGCGTGCCACGATCCGGCGGCGCGTTGCTGCTCGTGTCCGGAGGCCGACAGCAGCGTGGCCACCAGCCCGGGGGCCTGAGCGGCGGCGGCGACCGCCGCGACCGCGGCAATGGGATTGCGCTTGTGCGGCATGGTCGACGACCCGCCCGCCGCGCCGTCCTCACCGACCTCGCCGACCTCGGTCTGCGCGAGCAGTGTGAGGTCACGGCCGATCTTGGCGACCACACCGCTCACGGTGCCGAGCGCGCCCGCCAGTTCACTGATCCGGCTGCGGTCGGTGTGCCAGGGCAGCTCGGGGGCGGTCAGGCCGAGGCGGCGAGCGTAGGCCTCCATCACGTCCGTTCCGGAATCACCCAGCGACGCGAGGGTTCCCACGGCTCCACCCAGCTGTGCCGCAAGGCGTGAGCGGTGCACCCGGTCGAGCTGATCGGCTGCGGCACCCAGGCTCGACAGCCAGCCGGCGGCGGTCAGGCCGAAGGTGACCGGCAGTGCCTGCTGCAACAGGCTGCGGCCGACCTGCGGGGTGGCCGCGTGCTGGCGCGTCAGCTCCGCGAGCAGGTCCGCGCACGCCGACAGGTCCGCCTCCAGGGCATCGAGGGCGCGGGCCGCGATCAGCATGGCGGCGCTGTCCATGATGTCCTGACTGGTGGCGCCCAGATGGACGGAGCCGGCCGCCTCGCGGTCGGTGACCCGCGCGGTGAGCGCGCGCACCAGCGGTGCGGCCGGATTGCCGATATCGACCGCGGCCGCGCCGATTTCGCGGGCGTCGTAGAGTTCGGCCCGGCACGCCGCAGCGATGGCTCCGGCGTGCGTCTCGGGAATGATCCCGCGATCGGCCAATGCCCACGCCAGCGCCGCCTCCGAATCCAGCAGCGCCTGTAGCCAGGCGGTGTCATCGGTGGCGGCGGCGACCGGGCCGGCGGCCTGGAGCGGGCCGAACAGCTCAGACATCGAAGAACACCGTCTCGTGCTCGCCGCGCAGACGGATGTCGAAGCGGTATCCGTCCACGGCGGGTTGCGCGATCAGCGTGCCACGCCGGTGCGGCGCGATCGATCCCAACGCCGGGTCGGCGGCGTTCGCGATCGCCTGCTCCGGGAAGTAGATCCGGGTGACCAGCCGGTGCAGCAGTCCGCGGGCGAAGACCGACACGTTGATGTGCGGGGCCTGCTCCCGGCCGCCGGGACCTGGCAGCGAACCCGGAATCACTGTGTGGACCGCGAATTCGCCCGAGGTGGTCTCACTGCGGCCGAAGCCGCGCCAGCCCGGGGGGCCGGGGCGCGGGTCGTCGGGATGATCGAATCGCCCGTGCGGATCGGCCTGCCAGGTTTCGATCAGCGCGTCCGGGATCACCGCACCCTCGCCGTCGAAGACTGCCCCGCGGATCCACGCCGCGCCCGGCGTGCCCTCGGGTACCACGAATGGTCCGTCGGGCCAGGGCAATCCGATGTGCAGGTACGGTCCGACGGTCTGTGACGGCGTCGACGGCAGGATGCGGTCAGTCATCATGCGGCTCCTCGAACGGTGTGGCGTGGCGGCCGCGCAGCACGATGTCGAATTCGAACGCGAGCGCCCATTCCGGCTGCGTGTCTTCCAGGCTGAACCGTGAGATCAGGCGCGGCCGTGCGGCTTCCGGGACCGAATTGAAGATCGGGTCCTGGCCGAAGAGCGGATCGTCCGGGAAGTACATCTGGGTGACCAGACGCTGGGTGAAGGCCCGCCCGAATACCGAGAAGTGGATGTGGGCGGGCCGCCACGCGTTGTCGTGGTTGCGCCAGGGGTACGCGCCGGGCTTGACGGTGGTGAACCGGTAGCGGCCCTGCCCGTCGGTGAGCGTCCGGCCGACGCCGGTGAAATTGGGGTCCAGCGGTCCCGGCCAGCGGTCGCCGGTGTGGCGGTAGCGGCCCGCGGCATTGGCCTGCCAGATCTCGATCAGGGAATCCGGTATCGGATGGCCGTCGCCGTCGAGAAGCCGGCCGAAGACGATGATCCGTTGTCCCAGTGGCTCTTCGGCGTGCTGCGCGGTGAGATCGTTATCGGTCGCGGCGAGGCGGCCAGGACCGAGCAGTGGCCCGGTGATCTCCGTCAGCTGTTGTGGCAGCAGGGTGGGCGGCATTCCCGGGGCGCGCACCGGCGTCGACCGGTAATCGGGATACAGCAGTGGCGGATGGGTGCCTGGCGGATCGGATCGATAGCTCGGCAGGGCCGAATGTGTTGTGTACAAGGAGAACTCCCAACTGTCAGGCGTGTAGGACCAGTGCCAGCCCCTGGCCGACGCCGATGCAGAGGGCGGCCAGGCCCCAGCCGCCGCCACGCTGCCGCAGGCGGCGCGCCAGGGTCGTGACGATGCGTGCGCCCGAGGCGCCGAGCGGGTGCCCGAGGGCGATGGCCCCGCCATGGACATTGACGATGGCCGGATCCAGGTCGGGCCATTCGGCCAGGCAGGCCAGCGATTGCGCGGCGAAGGCCTCGTTCAACTCCACTGCCGACAGATCGGACCAGCCGATTCCCGCACGGCGCAACGCGATCTCGGCGGCGCGGGTCGGTCCGATGCCGAACAGGTCGGGGTCGACACCCGCCGCGCCCCGACCGGCCACCCGGGCCAGCGGTTCGCGCCCGAGCCGCTCCGCGGTGGCGGCATCGGCCAGCAGTAGCGCCGCCGCGCCATCGGTGAGCGGGGAGGCGTTGCCCGCGGTGACGGTGCCCTGCCGGCGGAACGAAGGTCGCAGCGCGGCAAGCTTTTCCGCAGTGGTGTCGGCGCGGACCGGTTCGTCGCGCGTCAGGCCGGTGCCCGGGGGCGCGCTCACCTCGTCGTCGAAGAAGCCGTCCGCCCAGGCGCGTGCGGCCCGGCGATGGCTGCGCGCCGCGAACTCGTCCTGCGCGGCGCGGTCGATGCCATAGCGCTCGGCCAGCAGCTCGGTGGATTCGCCCAGCGACACCGTCCATCGTTCCGGCATGGCCGGATTCACCAGCCGCCAGCCGAGCGTGGTGGAGTGCAGCGTCTCGTGCCCGGACGGAAAACCCTTGGCGGGCTTGGACAATACCCAGGGCGCACGGCTCATGGACTCGGTGCCGCCCGCGACCAGGAGTGCGGCGTCACCCACCTCGATGGCCCGCGATGCCTGGAACACCGCGTCCATCCCGGAGCCGCACAGCCTGTTCACCGTCGTCCCCGTCACGGTCGTCGGCCAATCCGCCAGCAGCGCGGCCATTCTCGCCACATTGCGGTTGTCCTCGCCCGCCTGATTGGCAGCGCCGAGGATCACGTCGTCGACCCGCGCGGGATCGAAATCGGTGCGCCGGGCCAACTCTCGCAGCACGTGCGCGGCCAGATCGTCGGGTCGCACACTCGACAGTGCGCCGCCGTAGCGGCCGAAGGGGGTACGGACGCCGTCGAGGAGGTAAGCCGAATTCATCGGGCCTCCTTCAACCGGCGCAATGCGGTGAGTTCCACGTCGGTCGGCGGGGGAGTGGTGGACAGGGATGCAGCCACCCGCAGCGGCCAGCCGGTCGCCGCGACCACCTGGTCGACCGTGACGCCCGGGTGCAGGGCGGTGAGCACCAGTTCCCGGGTGTCCGGATCCGGTCGCAGCACACCGAGATCGGTGATGATCAGGGTTGGGCCCGCACCGCGCAGCCCGAGCGCCGCTCGGTCGCCCGGACCACGGCCGTGTCCCACCGAGGTGACGAAGTCGACCCGGTCGACGAAATTGCGCCGGTTCTGCCGCATGACCACCAGCACGTCGCCGCAGGATGCCGCGATCTCGGGCGCTCCGCCCGCGCCGGGCAGTCGCACGGCGGGGGCGGCGTAGTCGCCGATCACGGTCGTGTTGATATTGCCGAACCGATCCAGTTGCGCCGCGCCGAGAAAACCGATGTCGATGCGCCCGGCCTGCAGCCAGTAGTTGAACATCTCCGGCACGCTCACGACCGCGTCGGCGGTGTCGGCGAGCACACCGTCGCCGATGGACGCGGGCAGCCGTCCGGGTTTCGCGCCGATCGCGCCGGATTCGTAGATCAGCACCAGCTCCGGCGCGTGCGTGCGGCGGGCCAGATTCGCCGCCGTGGACGGCAGGCCGATGCCGACGAACACACGCTGGTCGCCGGTCAGAGCGCGAGCCGCCGCCACGGTCATCATCTCGTCGGCGTCGTACTCCATCGTCATCGTGAAACCTCCTCGGCCTGAATGGAATCGAGCCAGCCGGAGAAGGATTCCCGGTCGCGGCCGACGGCGTCCCAGGCCGCGTAGGCGTCGTTGTCGCGCTCGTAATAGCCCTGCGCGTACGAGGGCCGGGCACCGCCGGGCACTACGGCGACGGCGTCGATCACCCAGTGCGGCAGCACGATTGCGCCCGGAAGCGGGGTCAGTTCGCCGACCACCTCCTCGACGGTGACCAGGCTGCGGCGCGCGGCGAGTACGGCCTCCTTCTGCACCCCCAGCAGGCCCCACAGCTGGACATTGCCGTGGCGGTCGGCGCGCTGGGCGTGGATGACGGTGACATCCGGATTCAGGGCGGGCACCGCGGCCAGCCGTTCCCCCGTGAACGGGCAGTCGAGGAAGGCGATGGTCGAGGTCACCCGGGCCAGATCGGTTCCGGCGTAACCGCGTAGCACCGCGAAGGGCAGTCCGGATGCGCCCGCGACATAGCGGTTGGCCATGCCCGCGTGACTGTGCTCCTCGATCTCGAGCGGGCGCGGCCAGTCTCGCTGGATCGCGTCGCGGAACCGGTGCAGCGAGCCGACTCCCGGATTGCCGCCCCAGGAGAAGATCAGTTTGCGGGCGCATCCCGCGCCGATCAGCTGGTCGTACACCAGGTCCGGGGTCATCCGCGCCAGCGTCAGATCGCGGCGGCGCTGGCGAATGATCTCGTGTGCGGCCGCCGTCGGGATCAGGTGGGTGAAACCCTCCAGGGCGACCGTCGCACCATCGGACACCAGGTCCCGCACGGCGTCGCGCAGAGCGGCGAATTCAGCCACGGTCCTCGCCTCCGGCGATCGGCAGCCCAGCATAGTTCTCGGCGAGTTCCCTTGCCGCCGAGGGTGAATCGACGACCCGGCGCAGCTGGGAGAGCTGGAGCTTGGCGTCGAAGTCGTCGCCGTGACGGTGCAGCATGGTCGTCATCCACCAGGAGAAGTGGGTGCTGCGCCACACCCGCCGCAGCGCGGTCTCGGAGTAGGCGTCGGCCGGCTCGGTCGAACCGTCACGCAGCAGTGCGGTGAGCGCGGGGGCCAGCACGGCCACGTCGGCGATGGCCAGATTCAGGCCCTTGGCCCCGGTGGGCGGCACGATGTGGGCGGCGTCGCCGGCCAGGAACAGACGACCGTGGCGCATCGGTGTGGTGACGAAGCTGCGCATGGGTAGCACGCTCTTCTCCAGGATCGGTCCCGTGCGCAGGGTCCAGCCGTCGAGCGCCAATCGGGCGGACAGCTCGTCCCAGATACGGTCGTCGCTCCAGTCCTCGATGCGCTCGCTCGGATCGACCTGCAGGTAGAAGCGGCTCACCTGTTCGGATCGCATGCTGTGCAGCGCGAATCCGTTCGGATGCCAGGCATAGATCAGCTCGTCGGTGGACGGTGGGACCTGGGCCAGTACGCCGAGCCACGCGAAGGGGTAGGCGCGTTCGACGGTCTGCCGCAGCCCGGCCGGGATCGCCTGTTTGCTGGGGCCGTGGTACCCGTCGCAGCCGACGACGACCTCCGCCTCCACTCGCCGGGCCGCGCCGGTGGCGTCGAAGAAGGTGATCGACGGACGGTCGGTGTCGACATCGTGCACCGCGACGTCGGTCGCCTCGTAGAAGGCGAGCTGGCCGGCCTCTTCCCGGACCGCCATCAGGTCGGCGGTCAGTTCGGTCTGGCCGTACACGTAGACCGCTTGCCCGGTAAGCTCGGTGAAGTCCAGATGCTGCCGTCGGCCCGGCCACTGCAGGTAGATGCCGCGGTGTTCGATCGCGGCCCGATCCAGTCGGTCCGCGGCGCCGGCCCGCCGCAGCAGGTCGACGCTGGCGGATTCCAGGATGCCCGCGCGGATACGGGATTTCACATGGTCGGCGGATTGGCGTTCGACGATCACGGATTCGATGCCCGCCAGATCGAGCAACTGCGACAGCAGTAGCCCGGCGGGACCGGATCCGATGATCGCGACTCGGGTTCGCATCTGTACCGAACTCCTCATCTGTGCTGGTGAAGTACGCACAGAATCGGTCCGCGGCATTCGGTGCCACTACGGCACTTCCATTCAATGAAAAGGTACCGACCGTCCGGGTGATTGCCCCGGCAGTATCCGATGGCGAGATTTCAACGACGAAACACGGAGAACCCATGTTGAGCCCCATCCGCGCCTGTGCCCCGGCCGCGATCAAGGCCCTGGCGGCGGCCACGGCCGTCGCGTCCGTCTTCACCCTGGCCGCGTGCGGCTCGGACAAGTCAGCTCCGGAGGCGATCTCACTGCACGCGAAGGCCGGACCGGCGGGCACCACATTCTGGGATGTGCAGGACAAGCCCGCCGCGGACGCCAAGGCCGGCGACATCTACTGGATCCAGCCGCGTACCGATGCGCCGGCGGACACGCAGGGCTGGAATGTCGTCTACGTGTCGGAGATCCAGCCCGGGGTGAAGAAGTTCGTCTCCGGTGAGATCTACGCGCCCACAGCGCATTCCGATCAGCCGCGGGACATGGTGCTGTGGAATCACGAGACCACCGGCCTGGCCGACGCCTGCGCGCCATCCCGCCGCAGCCTGTCCGACGGCGAACACTCCCGGGTCCCGGCCATCGAGGCGATGTTGAAGGCCGGCCACGTCGTCGCCATGAGCGACTACCCGGGCCAGGGCCTGCCGGGCCCGTCCTATTACATGGTCGGCGCGGTCAACGCGCGAGCCTCCCTGGACATGCTGCGCGCCGTCCACAATCTGCCGGAACTGAACGCCTCCAACCGATTCGTCGAATACGGCTGGTCGCAGGGCGGTCAGACCACCATGCGCGTGGAATCCCTCGCTCGCTCCTACGCACCCGAATTCCAGGGCGTCGGCGCCGCGCTCATCGCACCCGCGGTCCGCATCCGCGACCTCACCCTGCACTCGATGAGCGGCCCCGACAACGCCGGATATGTCATCTCCACCTTGCCCGGCATCAAGGCCGCATATCCCGACCTGCTCTACCGCGACTTCCTGAAGCCCGACGCGATGGAAATGCTTCCCGTCCTCGCCAATGGCTGCTTCGACGTCTGGGATGCCGCGGCCCCGCTGCGCGACGCCTATCAGCCCAACGCCCTGACCCCCGGCAGCACCTGGTGGAACGCCATGTCCGCCGTCGACGACTGGCAGCCCGCCGGCACCATGCCCTTCGCCGTCTACCAGGGCGTCGATGACACGGTCGTGCCGAAGGAGCTGACCCAGCGTGAGCGAACGGCCCTGTGCCACTCCGGCGTCGCCGTCGACTACAACGAATTCACCGGCCAAGACCATGAAACCGTCGTCCCCTCCGCCGCGGACCGCTTCCCCGCCTGGGCCGCCGACCGCTTCGCCGGCAAACCCGCCCCCACCAACTGCCCCGCCTGACCCGTACGGCCGCCATCGCCCAGGGCGGCCGACGGTGACGGAACTTGTTCAGTAGCTGACCGTTTCGGCGTCACGAATCCAGGTGACGCCGAAACGGTCCGTCTGCATCCCGAAGATCGGTGCCGGCGCAGGGGTGGTGCAGCATCTCTTCATTCAACGTTTCGGGATGGCGAACAGCCGGATGTCGGGCGCCAGCAAACTCAACGTCAATCGGAGATCATCATTGGCCCAGACGATTTCATCGCGCCGGGAAGAATGAGGCTCGGCGGAGCGGCCGAGCGCCGCGTCGAGGATGGGCGACAGCAGTATGAAGGTGTAACCGAGTCGCGGCTCGTCGTTGTCGGGTACCGGCATGGTAATCGGAATCTCCACCCCGATGACCTGGCCGTCACGCCAGTACAGGTATCCCTTGGCGGTACCCGGCCCGGTGCCGAGTTGGTACACACCGGGCCCGCATTCGCTGATCTGCCACCCGAACTTCCCGGCGATCGAGTTGGGATCGGATGTCCATGTTGGGTCGAGCGAGACCAGCCGCGCCACCAGCGCCACGATCTCGTCGTATTCGAGTCTCGGCCAGGTCGGGTTGGCCTCGGGCCTCGTTTGATCATCCGAGAATTCCCAGCGGTCACAGATGGTGAGTCCGACCGCGCGGACGCTGAGTTCGGCCAGGCCTCGCCATGCGGCCGGGGAGGCCGCGAACTCCTGCCCGGGCGTCATGAGCCACTCGTCGATCCCGAGCGTCCATTCACTCGTGCCGCTTCGCCAAAGGGCGAGTTTCGCGATCGCGAGGGTCCGACCGCCGGCCGCGCGGGTGCCCAGGACAGTGCCGATCGGGTCGGCTACCGCGCCGATTCCGGTCAGGCCCATGGCTTTACACAGTTCGTCGAGTTGTGGTTGGTCGAGCCGCCCGGTCAGGGTGAGCAGCAGACGATTCATGGTCGCTCCTGTGCGGGGATGCCCAGCAGTGGCAGCTCGAGGGGCCCGCTACCCGGCTCATAGTCCCAGGCGTCATAGGTCAGGCCGGCCGTGTCCGGCATCCGGTGAAAGTCGCGAAATCCGGTGACGATCATGTGGGCCAGTTGACGGTGGATCATCATGGGCACCGGCCACGGCAATTCGATCCACCAGCTGGTGCCATGATCGCTGTTTTCGGGCGGCTGCCAGCCGGCAGCGGTCATGAGTTCGGGATCGATGCCGAAGGCAATCTCGGGGTAGGCGCTCGACCTACCCTGAAATGTCGCCCAGAGGCTATCGCTGAACTGCGCCACCTGCGCCTGGACAGGCACTCCCCCAGGTCTGAGTCCGACAATGTTCACGACCGCTCCATCTGGTAGCACGGACAACTGGCGGGCGAGCCGATCGGTGATATCGTCCCAGCCTGTCAAAACTGCTCCTGGTCTTGAAACTTCACGATTCCATCGTGCCGGGCCAGGCGGGAGTCGGTGAAGAGCTCGAGGTTCACCGCGACCCGTATGGCTTCAGCATCAGTGTGGTCTTCGGTCCGGCCCAACGTATTTCGGGCCGCTCACCCGGAATATGAGCGGTCGGCGCACCGATCGCCGCCGCCGTTCCTGCGAATGTGTCGACGATGAGCGGGCGGATCGTCGACGAGGCCGTCGTCGGTGGTTCGTTCGGTGTCGGCGGTGAACTTCGAGATGTCCGCGGGCAGGTTACGTTCGCTGTTGCCTATTGATACCAATGCCGGTTCCTTGCGTGCGTGCGGGGCTGTGGTCACGAACGGGTCGGGGAGCTGGTTGTGTCACCGTTTACCGTTGCGGTGGAGAGCATTTCGGCGAGTTCGCATGCGACCCGTTCGCCGGATTCGATGGCTCCTTCGATGTATCCGGCATGTTCGCTCGCGGTCTCGCTGCCGGCCCAGTGGACGTTGCCCAACGGCTCCGCGGAGGCCGGAAAGTACCCCTCGTCGGACATCTGGAACGGCTACATGGACGGCGCAGTCCGTCCGGCCACCGCGCCGCAGCCGAGGTCCTCAACTGCCTGTGATCGAAACGGTTTCGCGGATGTGATGGTCGGCAGGTGCGGACAGAAGGGTGGACGCCCCGAACGCAGGGTCGTTGTTCGCCCGCCCATGGTAGGGGGATAGCCGGTCTTGGCCTTGCTGATGGCGACAGGCGGGTGGAACGGCGGGACTGGCCGTTCGTCTCACGACCCGAACCAGCGCCGCCGACGGTCTGCTGCGAACTCCGCCTTCTCCCTGGCGAATTCGACGGACGGTCCGAGGAACGGAGCCACCGGGGCCGGGCCGGACAGGAAGTCCGCTTCCACCTTCCCGACGAGGCCGCCGCCGAATTCGATGTGGCACGTGCCCTGTCCCAGGTACCTGCCCCCGCGCGGGCCGTCGTGCAGGCGGGCGATGATGTCCGCCGCGACGGTCCGCGCCGCCGTCTCGGCGAACACGCCCGCCCGGGGCACGGGGGCGTCCGCACAGTCGCCCAGCGCGTACACCCCCGGGTACGGGGTCGCAAGGGTGGCCGCGTCGACATGGATCCAGCCGTCCACCCCGCCCTCCGTCAGTCCGGAGGCCTGCACGACATCCGGAACCCGGTGGCGGGGGACCCCGACGAACAGGTCATAGGCGAGGTCGCCGTCGCGCGTCGACGCGGTGTGCGTGGCCGGGTCCAGAGCGCGCACCCGCGTTCCGGTCGTGTACTCGATGTCGCGGTCCGCGAGTGCGCCGACGATCGCGGTGTTGGAGCTGGGGGACACCGGGATAGGGGAGTCCATCGGGGTGATCAGTCGCATGCGGGTCGCGCTGCGCAGGTTGCGTCGCACCAGTTCCTCGTGGAGCAGCAGTGCACCTTCGTACGGTGCCGGTGGGCACTTGAACGGGACGCTGAGGATCGATAGCAGGACGGTGCCGCCGGTGAAGACGTCCAGGCGTTCACGCAGCCGGTGGACTCCCTCGAGCGAGTAGTACTCGTGACCGTCCTCGACGAATCCGGGGGTGGCACCGCAGTCGTACTCCGCACCCAGCGCGACGACGAGGGTGTCCGGCGCGTACCCGCCACGGTCGGTGGTGACCTTTCGGTTGGCGGGGTCGATCGCAGTGACCGTTTCGCGCCGGAACTCCACGGCCGGAAGGTTGAGAGTGTTGTACGGAATCCGTACGTCGTCGACAGTGCGGCCCCGGAACAGCACGTCCAATTTGGAGAAACCGAATACGAATCCGTCGGCACGGTCGACGAGTGTCACCCGGACCTCGTCCGGCACGGACCGGGACAGGCTGGCGGCCAGTTCGAGCCCACCGAATCCTGCACCCAGGATCAGAACGGTGTGCATCGTTCGAGTATGCGCCTGAGGATGCACGATGGACAGGACGTGCCGAAGCCGCGGTCCCGGGGTAGTGACTGGTAATGGCTACTTAGTTGGACCGTCGCAGCATCTCGGAAAACACCGCCATCGAGCGCACGATCTCGTGGCTGATCGGCTACCACCGGCTCAACCTGCGGTTCGAGCGCAAGCGCATCCACTTCCGCACCTTCCTCACCCTCGCCGCCGCACTCACCTGCTACAAGACGGCAGAGCGTTCCCGATAGTCGGACCGCACGATCTCAGGCACACGGCCGCATCTCTGGCGACCGGTGCCGGCGCGAACCCAAAAGCGGTGCAGGCCATGCTCGGTCACAAGTCCGCTGCGATGACCCCGGACACCAGCGCCGACCTGTTTCCGGACGACCCCGAATCCGTCGCGGATGCTCTCGACACTGCCGCACGGTCCGCACTTGCCAAAGCCGGGACGTACTGCGGACGGGAACCGACCATCACTGATCCAAATAGCTTCGAAAACGCAAACCGCCCATGACCTCGGAAGAGATCATGGGCGGTTTTTCGTTATGTGGACCTGACGGACCAGCATACGAACCGCGCGGTGCTGGTCGACGGGCCTGGCATCCTGATCCGTGCGGTGGGCAGACGACAGGGTGACCAATCCATCAGGCCAGTTACGACGAATCAACCGCATGATGTGCGACAAATCAACCAGTCATACTGCGACAAATCAACCAGCTATGTAGCGACGAATCAACCAGCTACTCGTGGAAATCCAGCTATGATCAGGCACGAAAGAGCGACTGTGGTCGGTCGTTTTCCTCGGTGAACGGAGCGAATGACCATGCAAACCCGACGCGGACCAGTCATCCCTCGACGCGCCGAAACGGCGGTCACCGACGCGCTGGCCGACACCCGGGTCATCCTCGTCAATGGAGCGAGGCAATGTGGCAAGAGCACCCTCGTCCGTCTCGTCTCGAAGGGCCGGGAAGCAGAATGGCGCGACCTCGACGTCGCCCTGACCAGGCAGGCCGCACTCAACGACCCGGACGGGTTCGTCGACTCGCCGAGCTTGATGGTGGTGGACGAGATTCAGCGGGCACCCGAGCTGTTACTGGCGATCAAGGCGCAAGTGGACGCGGACGGTCGCCCGGGCCGATACCTGCTGACGGGCTCGGCACGCATACTCGGGCTGCGTGCGCTGCCGGACACCCTCGTCGGTCGCATGGAGACCGTTGAGCTGTGGCCCTTTTCCCAAGGCGAGATAGACGGCACACCCGATGCCTTCATCGACGCGGTCTTCACCCACCGAGACACGTTGCGTCACACCACGACCGTGCCGCGAGCCGACTACGCCGAGCGGATCGTCCGCGGCGGTTTCCCGGAAGCTGTCGCGCGAAACACCGACAAGCGGCGGAGGACGTTCTTCGATTCCTATGTCGGCGACTTGATCACCCGTGACATCCGCCAACTGTCGGAGATCGAGCGCACCTCCGAGATGCGTGCCCTCCTGCAACTCGTCGGGGCCCGCTCCGGCCAACTGCTCGCGAACACCTCGCTCAGCAACGACCTCGCACTCGGAGCCTCGACGGTCAAACGTTATCTGACGCTGCTCGAAGAGGTCTACCTCATCAAACGAATACCGGCATGGTCCAGAAACCTGAGCAACCGCGCAACGATGATCCCGAAGGTCGCCCTCATCGACTCCGGCATCGCATCGAATCTCGTCGGAGCCGACGTGCGTAACATGCTGCGCCCCAACGGCCGATTCGGTCCTCTGCTCGAGGGGTTCGTGCTGATGGAACTCGCGCGCCAGCGCACCTGGTCCGCTGAGGACGTCGAGATGTACCACTACCGCACCAAGGACGGGGTCGAAGTCGACGCCGTCCTCGAAAACCGACGCGGCGAAGTCGTCGGCATCGAAGTCAAAGCCGCCTCAACCGTGGGACCGGACGACTTCCGCCACCTCCGCCACCTCGCCGAACGTCTCGGTGACGACTTCCTCACCGGCATCGTGCTCCACACCGGCCAACAAACGCTGCCCTTCGGACCGAAGATGCTCGCGATGCCCGTCAGCGCCCTCTGGGAAGTTCCGAACCCTGAACGCCAATCAGATTGAAAGCTCGACAATCAGTTTCGCTTGAATGACCAGCGCCGGAAAGACAGAAACGGCCCGACGTTGCCGCCGAGCCGTTTCTGGAGTGGACCTGACGGACCAGCATACGAACCGGGCGGTGCTGGTCGACGGGCCAGAAGTGATCATCCGGGCCGTGGGTGCCCGACCGGTCGCGGGCGGTGGTGTCCGATGACCGGCCACGACGATCGCAGGGCCGCGTTTGGGGCGGCGGATGGCGGTGCGTTTGGATCGGCGTCCGCTCGGCGTCCTATAGACGCCGCCCCAAACGCCGAACAGCGTGTCAGCATTCGCGCCGCTCAACACGACAATCCGAGGGTGGTGTCGAAATCCCGACTCAGTATCAATACTGAGGGTTCATCGCGTGGGAGGCAGCGCGGCGGCCGGAGGGCACACTGCGGCGGGCATCCGGATGCCGGCCCGTGGTTCCGTCTGCTCGATCGTGACCGTCGCCTTCTCTCACTTCTGAACGAACACAAGGTGTTGACCACCGACCAAATCGCCAGCCTGGAGTTCACCTCGATCCGCCGCGCGCAGGACCGGCTGGCCAAGCTGCGCGAGATGGGCATGCTGTTCGCCTTCCGTGAATCGCTCTATGGCGGTGGCACCAGCCAAACCCGCCACGCCCTCGGCTATCCCGGCGCACGGCTGATCGCGGCCCAGCGCGCCGAGAAACCACCAACCCCGGCTGCGTACGCGCTGAGTCTTGAGCGTCTGGCCTGTTCGCCGACGCTGGCGCATCGGTTGGGGGTCAACGGGTTCTTCTGCGCCCTGGCCGCGCGCCGCAACACCGCCCGCCAACCGGACACTGCACGGGTGGAGGGTCTGACGCAGTGGTGGTCGGAACGCCAATGCGCTGAGCAGTTCTGGACCTCGTTCGAGCGTGAACCCCAGATCCGCCCCGACGGCTACGGCTGCTGGGAACAGGATGGACGTGCGGTGCGGTTCTTCCTCGAATACGACACTGGTACCGAAACTCTGAGCACTCTTGCGGCCAAACTCGCCGACTATCAAGGATTCCCCACCGACCGGTTCGGGGTCCTGTTGTTCTCCGTGCATTCGGCCCGACGCGAAACTGGATTCAACACGGCGTTGCGTCGCGTTCTCGGCAGCGGTGACCTGGGCCTGGTGATCGCCAGCACCGCCCGCGACCTCATCCACCCAGACGGCCCGGCGGGACCGGTCTGGGCGCGGTGGACGCCCAAAGTCGGCGGTACAGTGGCCGATCGGCTCCGATTGGCCGAACTGCCCGAACGTGGACCACGAATCCCGCACCACCCAGCAGCGGTCAGCCCTACAGCGAGGCCGCATTCGACCACTACGACCCGCAGGTCCACGACCTGTTCATCCCCACCAGGCCGCAATCTGCCGTCCAGTACCCGCCCGCCGACTAATTGCAATGTCGGTGGGGTCTGGCAGAGTTCGGCTCATGTTGCAGGTTTGCTTGAACGGGGCCCGCGACCGTCGTGAATGCCGCGATCTGCCGATGACGGCCCGGGAGCTGGCTGCCGAGGCGCGGAGAGCGGTGGCTGCCGGTGCTGAGGATATTCACCTGCATCCCAAAGACACCGAGGGGCGCGACAGTTTGGAACCTGAGCTGGTCGGTGCGGCGGTCACCGAGGTGCGAGCGGCTGTGCCGGAGCACATCCAGGTCGGGGTCACTACGGGCGCCTGGACGGTCCTCGATCCGAGACATCGGACCGAACTTATCCGATCCTGGTCTGTGCTGCCCGACCATGCCTCGGTGAACTGGCATGAGGATGGGGCCGACGCGGTGGCCATAGCGCTGCTGGACCGCGGCATCGCTATCGAGGCCGGAATCTACTCCGGCACCGACGCAATCCACAGATTCCTCAAGTCACCGTATTCGCGCACGGTGCTGCGCGTCCTCGCCGAGGTCACGGATACCGACCCCGAGCAAGCTGCGTTTACGGCAATGGATTTGGTGAAGGAACTGGAGGGGAAGCTCGCCGCACCCGTACTGCTGCACGGTGAGAACGCCGGAGCATGGCCAGTCCTGCGGGTTGCCGCACGCCTTGGCCTGGACACCCGAATTGGTTTCGAAGACGTTCTGACACTGCCCAACGGCTCGGTAGCCAGCGACAACGCTGCCCTGGTCCACGCCGCGCGAGAACTCCTCGAAGCGCAAATAGATCCGCAGTGCTGAACATCCAGGCATACCCAACACCATCCCGAAACGGCAGACGATCCTGAGCGCGCCACCCGGCCTTAGATTTCGTCGAGCGATCCGGAGTCCGATCGGCCATCGGCTGGTCTTGACAGCGTCTCAGAGTGTCCATACGTACGTGTCCGGAGCGGGTTCGACGTACTGCAACAGGGCCCAATCGAAATGGGCCCAATAGACACGCTCGCGCCGGGTGTCGGGGTCGATTGCTTTGAAGACCGCGATGTCTCCGGGCCCGCCCCAGCCATCGATCATGTCGGTCGGTCCCAGTGTCCCGTCATGAATTTCGGTCCACGTGGACGACCAGGGTGTCAGGTCGTTGACAGATTCGAACTGCGGCCGCGGGCAATCAGGCCGCCGCAAAAGCTGTCTGAACAACTTGGGGTAGTTCGATACCTCCATCCACTCCATTCGCAGCTCGGGCCAGAACGGTAGATCCCATCCCGCATAACGGATCTGGCGGTCGCCGTGGTTTTCGAGCCGATCGGAATCCGGTGCGCCCCAAGCGGTGATGTACTCGGCGATCGAGTTGAAGTCGTTGGTTGCATCGGCGTACCACCACCGCTTCTCAGCGATCTCGGTCTCGACACGAGTCACGCCGAGCCGACCGAGCAGATCTGCACCCGGAGAAGGAACCCGCCTGGACATCGCGTGAAGCATCGACAACTGGAAGTCATACAGCGTCGTCACCGGTTCGCCGGTCATCGTCCCTCCCCGTCAGCACAATCCAAATTTAAGCTACCAGCGTGGTCGAAACACACTGCTGCTGAGTGCAGTTCAATAATGCCAGCTAGCGCGCGATGCTCCGTGCCGTCTCTCTGTTTCTGGTTTGACACCGTGCCCAAACGCTTATGATGGGTTGCACTCGAAGAACGCATGCCATGAGATGCGCAATGGCCGTTGTCGTCGGCCAAAGAACGGCAACCGCCACGAAACCGGCTCCGGCTCGCTACACATTCACGCGAGATCCTCGTAGATATCTGGGGACGCTTCCTCGCTGCGGCTACCGACGTAATATCGGAAGGCGCTGGGATACTGTCTGTCTCGTTCCTGGTACATCACAACGTAGCCCAGCAGGGCAGTTATCTGCCAGGAGTCACCGAGAGCCTCAGCAAGTAGACGGAAAGCACCATCAGCAGATAGATCTCCTTGCGGAAGCTCGACGAGAACATTCTCCAACGCTCGATCCCGGAGACCGTACCTGAATACGTAAGGAAGTTCGGACTTGAGTTGAACGAGCAAGCTATCAACCGAAATCAGCTCTGCTTGGCCATCGGTTCGCACGGACCACGACAGGTCGATCGGATAGAGCGCATCAAAATGTCCGCTCTTCAGGCGCGTAATGTCCCGTTGTCGGCCGGGGTCTTTGTTGCCGAAGCCGGCGTTGTTCCAGGGCAGTGTCTCGCCAAGCTTGTGCGATCGACGAAGAAGCAGGAATTCTGGCGCTACATAGGAAAGATCGTCATCTAGCAGCAGATAGTTGAATGACACATCGCTGATGTCGATGTTGCGGCGGCCCTCGATTTTGCGGCGGTGGTTTAGGAGTCGTTCAGGAACGGACCGATCTGACTTACCGACATATACCCGATCGCGCTCGCCATCCGCTGACTTTAGGTATATCTGATAGACACCGGGTCGATCGTCAAGCCTTGACAACGCTGCGTCCGTCAGGCCGTGAACCGGTTGCGCGGAAACTATCTTGAAGAATAGTTCCTCGCGCTCGGAAGGTATCAGGCGAAATGCGCTGGCCCCGTTCGCAGGTGGTCGATAGGCGGCGTTCTGGGTGAACGTGTACAGATCAACAGTGTCGGTCCCGCGCTGGTTCGGTTCGGGCAGATCACGCTGCCTCAACAAGCGCCAAAGCTCCTGGTAGAGGTGACTCAGGGCGAGTGTTGGCGGGCCACCTGGAACCCCTTGCCGGACAACATCGCGGAATGCGCCTGTGAACGATGTGCAGGCCGAATCTTGTTCGGCCAGAGCTGGAACGTGAGCCGTCCGATCGGCCGCGGTGAGTGTGTACACCCCTCGCACGTCGGTGGCCGAAGCCAGTTCGCCGTCCCCAGCCGGCGACAGGCCATGGATCACTCGTCCGGAATAGCAGCAATCCAATATCACCAGTTTGACGCGCGCAGGCGAGTTCAGGAAGATACCCCGCACCTTGGCAAACTCAAGGCCAGTCAGGTCAGGATCTCGGTGTCGAGTGCTGCCCGTTGCAAGACACAGTTCGCCTTTGTCTGTGAGCACACCGTGGCCGACGAAGTACAGCAGAAGCGTACCGGTCGTCTCTTCCGCCAGACGACGAAGCGTCAGGGCCAATTCGACGGCGTCACGGCAGTTTTCCAGAACCGTCACCCGGTCCTCCGGCCAGCGGCACAGCTCCGAATCCCTGAGTAGCTCGTCCATCGCATGAAGGCTGTTGACAGCCGCGGGCACATCCGGAAGCGCCTCGTCGTCGTAGCGTCCCACCCCCACCAGAATGGCGCGCGAATCCGAATGTGGTTCGCGATCAGGCTCCATCGTGTTCGCCTAGGAAGCGGCGAATCAGCGCCTCAGCGGCGACTGTATCGTCGGTCTCCAGCTCCAGACTTCGGTCAGCTTGAGTGATGACAATCCGCACTTTGGTGTGTGCCCGACGGCTCTGCAGCCAGCTGGTCAGCGATCCGGCGAGAACGGTGGCGATTCCCCCCGAGCCCATCGCGACAGTGATCAGGTCGATGACGCCGCCGAGCTCTCCTTCTGCCGGGGGATTGCTGTTCAGCTGGACACGCCCATGAAGACCGCGTTCGTTACGAAGCCACTCGACCAAACCGAGCGAATCGTCCACCGACCGAGCCGAATCCAGGCTTATCCGCACATCCTCGTTGGCGTACATGCTGGTGCCGTCCCCCACGTCCGATCTTGAAATGCTTTGTTGAATGCGAGGATTCACACTACACAGCAGATACCCCGCACCCGGACCAACCGGCAAATCTGATCGCGTGTCGACCGACGATCGGCGAAGAGAATCGGCGGCGGTCCATGTAGCGGCCGACGACACTCTCCGATTCGGGCCGACACGCGGGCACTGAGTTCCGTACGCCCAACAGGTCGAACCTAGGCTGGAGGGCGTTATGACGGATCCCGGCGAGCAGGCACCGCTGCTTGATGAGGCAGCAATCGGTAACGAAGCGCAACGTGCAGGCGTTTCCCGCCGGGTCGCGCCGGTGAACAGCGACATCCCCTTCACCAAAGACGGGCTTCTCGACAATGTGACGCTGAACCGCGACTGGTACGCGGGTGTGCAGCCTCGGTGGGGTGAGGACCTCGCCGGTACAGGAGACTCCTACGTCCTCCTCGCGCCCGGCGGGGCGGGCAAGACCACCCTGATCCAGCGTCTCAAGCATCTAGCCTCGACCGATCATGCTGTTCTGCTCGGATGGTCTTCTGAAATGGCGAAAGGTGCTCTGAGCTGTGATAATTCGATTTGCTTAGGACCGAATACGCAGTTTGAGGAGCACCCTTCTGGTGAGGGAGTCTACGTCGTGGTACCCGTCGCTGAAAATTGGCGGGGACGGGACAGGTGTGGTGTCGCAGGCGGGAGCGGTGGCGCTGCTGCGGACCGCGGTGAAAGTGGGCCTCGATCGGGCGTTGTCGCAGGTCCTGGTGCCGTGGCGGAAGCCGTTGTCCGTCCATGATCCGGGGAAGATCCTGCTGGACCTGGCGGTGATGGTCGCGATCGGCGGCGACTGTGGCGCCGATGTGGCGTTGTTGCGCGGCGAGCCGGAGGTGTTCGGGCACGTCGCCTCGGACCCGACCGTGCACCGGCTGATCAGCACACTGGCCGCCGATGCGCCGAAAGCGTTGGCCGCCATCGCTTCTGCTCGCGCCGCCGCGCGCGCGGCGGCTTGGCAGGCCGCCGGTGATCGGGCGCCGGATCATGCGATCACCGCCAGCGACCCGCTGTCCATCGATCTGGATGCCACCCTGCTCGACTCGCATTCGGAAAAGGAATGCGCGGCACCGACATACAAGAAGGGCTATGGCTTCCACCCGCTGCTGGCGTTCGCCGATCACGGACTCGACGGCACCGGCGAGCCCCTCGCGGAGCTGCTGCGACCGGGCAACGCCGGCGCCAACACCGCCGCCGACCACAAACGGGTCCTCGCCGCCGCGATCGCGCAACTACCCTGGCGGCCGGACTACCGTGTCGGCCGGAAAGTGCTGGTGCGCACCGATTCCGGCGGCGGCACCCACGACTTCGTCGACTACTGCACCGCCCGCAGAGTCCAGTACTCGCTGGGATTCACCCTCACCGACACCATCGTCGAAGCGGTCAACGAGATCCCCGCTGATGTCTGGACCCCAGCCTACGACGCCGACGGCGACGTCCGCGACGGCGCCTGGGTCGCCGAGGTCACCGACATGCTCGACCTCGACGGTTGGCCCGACGACATGCGACTGATCGTCCGCAAAGAGCGTCCGCACCCCGGCGCGCAGCTGCGGTTCACCGACGTCGACGGGCTGCGACTGACCGCGTTCGTTACCAACACCCGCCGCGGCCAGCTCCCCGACCTGGAGTTACGACACCGCCGCCGCGCCCGCTGCGAGGACCGCATCCGCGGCGCGAAAGCCACCGGGCTACGCAACCTGCCGTTCAAATCCTTCGACGCGAATCGGATCTGGGTCGCGATCGTCGCACTCGCCCTCGATCTGACGGCCTGGCTGCAGACCATCGGTCTGCACGACCACGCTGCCCGGCGCTGGGAACCGAAAACACTTCGCTTGCAACTGTTCTCGATCCCCGCCCGGCTCGCCCGCCACGCCCGCCGCGTTCACCTGCGCCTGTCCAAGCATCACCGCGGCACCGGCCTGCTACTGACCGCCCTCAACCGCCTGCAACCAGGATGACCAGCACAAACCATCCCTACGATCACCGAAAGGACTTCCTCCCGGGCCCGTGGAACCCGGCAGCCACCCGCTGACCGGGCTACCCTGCGTTGCCCACCGGTCGCTGATCAGCGGCCCAAGACCAATCCGAAACCGATCAGACCAGGCCGGACACCCCGAGAAAGATCGAGGCTAGAGCCCGACAGTGATGTGATCGACCTACGGATGCACGATCTCCGATCCCTCATCCAGTATTTCGACAACCTCTCATCGGATGGAACATCGTCTTCAGAACTTCCTCGACCCTCTATCTTCATAGATTCCATCGATGAAGCCCTGCAAATCATGGGAGGGGCTGTTGACCATCACCGCGGTAGCAAAGGAAGATCGACGCATGGATCCGGTGACAGCTGTGGTGGTTTCAGCGCTCGCCGCGGGGGCGGCTGCGGGGATGAAGGATACGGCGACCCAGGCGGTGAAGGATGCCTACTCGGAGCTGAAGAAGCTGATCAGCCACAAGTACGGGGATGTGGACGTGACGGCACTTGAGCGTCGCCCCGACTCGGCCCATAAGAAGGAGTCACTGGCCGAGGACCTCGAAGATGCTGGCGCGGACAAAGATCCAGAGTTGGTTGCCGCAGCCGCTGCGGTGCTCCAGGCTGTAGAACGGCACGCCCCGCATGTCGTAATAGGCGTCGATGTAAAGGATCTCGTAGCCACGGCGCTAGAGGTCGTCGATGTCAAATCATCTGGCGATGGGGTACGTATCGAGAACGGCTCGATTGCCGGTGATGTTCGGATCCATGGTGTGCAGGCGGGGATACTGGCGCCGCCGGACCCCGATTCGACGCGGTCCTGAGCCCCGGTCGTACCGCGTCGCCCGTACCTAGATACGGCGGGAGTAACTTCTTTACCGGGAACACAATCCACGGCGATCTCACGGTACAGGGCACCGAGAACGTGTACCGCTCGCTGCGTGAGCTCGTTCAGTTGTTTGGAGGCTCCGATCTGCCAACTATCGGTGACCTCAATCCCTATCAGTTAGGGGTGACCAGTTCAGCGTTCGGTAACGCTCATGAACATGGCCATCGCGACGGTTACGTACCTCGTACCCGCAACCTGGTCGACGCCAGAGTGTCGGAAGCCCTGGGCAGTCCTCAGGTGGTTATCGTCGTGGGTCCGTCGAAGGCGGGCAAAACCCGCACCGTCTTCGAAGCGATTCATACTCATCATCCAACTGCGAAACTGTTATGGCCAATCGCGGATGGGATCCGCGAACTCGTCGCACATCCGCGTGTTGCGGCCACCGGTGACACCATAGTGGTTTGGCTTGATGACCTGCATGAATACCTGACATCATCGGATAAACTAACCCCTAATGTGTTGGCGCGTCTGAGAGAACGGCCCGGCCGGACCATAGTCGTCGCTACTTTGCGGTCGGAGATGCGAGCCCAACTTCGGAGCGATGGGGAACTTCAGCGCGAAACGCGACTCCTACTTGAGCAAGCCAAGACCATTGATTTGGCTTCCACTAGTGAAGATCTCTGCGAGCAAGCAGCCGCAGGCCAGATCTACCCGGATCAGAGCTTCAACGGCTATGGCTTAGGCGAGGTCCTTGCCGGCGCACCAGAACTGTTGCAGCGCTATGACGATGCCGCTGAGATCGATCCAGTGCAACACGCGGTGATTCAGGTTGCAATCGATTGGACGCGGATCGGGCAACCAGACGCGATCCCCGAGCAAACGCTCACCGAACTTGCAATGCATCGCCTTCGCGAACGACGACCGGACCTCGATCTCATTAGTGAGAGCGTCCGTGCGGCTATCTCATCCGCCGGCACATCCCCCAAAGGCGTCGGCAGAGCGGCGGCCTTGCGTACCATATTTCTCGACAGCAAGACTCGCGGGTACCACCCCTTTGACTATCTCGTCGCCGCAGATGACGGTCAGGGTGACCGCGAGCCTCGGCCGATTCCAGATGCATTCTGGCACATGGCGACTCGTGACGGGGATTATCTGGTTCTTACCCTAGTCGGAATCAGCGCGCAACGGCGGGGCGATTTGAGCACAGCAGTCTCGCTGCTTCGTCAGGCCGTGGTAACGGAAAACGCGCTCGCCATGTTCGCCCTTGGGAGCGCGCTAACCAAGCGGGATGAAGTAGAGGAAGGCGAAAACTGGATCCGGCGAGCTGCCGATAAGGGGAACCCATCCGCGATTCTGGCTACGGCGTCTCTTTTCAAGGATCGTGGCGAATTTGAGGAAGCCGAGAGATGGTGTCGCAGAGGCGTCGACACCGGGGACTTCCGCGCGATGAACAATCTCGCCTTTCTGCTCGTGAGACGAGGTGCGCGGGAGGAAGCCGAGACTTGGTATCGCAACGCCGCTGACGCCGGAGACCTTCGGGCGAAGCACATTCTTGGGTACATGCTCAAGGAACGTGGTGCACTTAAGGAGGCCGAACCGTGGTACCGCGCGGCCGCAGACAACGGACACCCGCCCGCAATGCAGGGTCTAGCTATACTGCTTGCCGACCGAGGTGAGGTAGAGGAAGCCGAGACTTGGTATCGCAGGGCCGCGGAAAACGGACAAATTGACGCAATGCATGCACTCTCGACTCTCTTCATGGAGAGAGGGGAGCTGCAGGAAGCTGAGGCATGGAGCCGGAGAGGCGCAGAAAACGGAGACCTCACGGCGATGTACAACCTCGGGTTCTTTCTCCAAGAACGGGGCGAGCTAGCAGAATCCGCAATATGGTGTCGCAAAGCCGCCGACGGTGGACTTCCCGCCGCGATATCCATCCTTCCGGCTCTCCTCGAAGAACTAGGCACTGTGGGTGGGGCCGAAGTATCAGCCCAGTAAGGCCCTCTGTGGCGAAAGGATTGCCCCTCATCGAGATGCCGGCCGCGGAACGCCCCAGTGAGTCGGAAGGCGATCAGGTGACAACCGATAAGCCTCCTCCGAAGATTGCCGCCGTACCTAGCTACGCCGGCATGATCGGCAGCCCGGTACACGCGACCGCACTCGACGGATCCACAGCCAACATCACTCTCAACGAGGTTCGAACGAAGAACGAGCACTGCATCGGCGCGCTGCCCTGCGTGGTCTTCGATCTGACACCTCCGACAAACCCTTCGCGCACAGCGAGAGTTCCGTGGTGGCGGTACGTGTCTGCGGCGGATTCGTGGGCCCTCAGCAAAAGCGGTTAAGGGAGCGATCCGTCGGCTGATTACAGGCCGTTCATGCCGCCGGGGCCGTAGGCCACGTCAGTCAGGGCGAAACCAAACGCGGCCTCGCTATATCTATGATCGGCTCGCCGCATCAGCCATTGATCCTGGCAGTTGATGCTCCAGACGGCCCCTTCGCACATGAAGCCGCGTGGCAGGTCAGCCCGTAGCAGCGGCCGTGGTTGGTGGTCCTTCAATGATTCGATGCGGCCCTAACAAACGACCGTGACAGCGGCTGAACGTTTTACAACCTATTGGGTGCCGACGATTCCATGACGGCACTTGTAACAGTAGCCCAATCAAGCGCAAGATGGTCACGCATTAGATCCAGGAAATCCTGCCGCCGCTTGGTAATTGAACTGAAGAGATCTCTAACCGGCTGTGTTTCAGGTATATGTTGTTGGGTCATAGCAAAATTCGTTAGGGCGGGAATCGCCCCATCGACCAGCGAGCGTACGTCCTTATTCAGTTGGCGCGTAGGCTGGTCGAGCTTAGTCCCTTTGGTGACGACAAGTGCATACAGCAATGGGCCTTCAACATTATGCAACCAACCCTGAACGAAGGCCTTAACCACATCGTGGATCTCTACGGCGAGTGGTGTTGATACTTCTTCATTGCGAGCGACGTTCAGATCAAACGAGTATGGGAGATCATCGAAGAAGTTGAGGACATCGTTGACAGAGAGAGCTTCCGCTGCGATAGCGCTCCACAGATCAGCGATGGCCTTGCTCGTCTCTCTACGACGGTCAATCTCATGGTCGATCTGCCGTTGCAGCTCAGTCCGTTCCTCGGATTTAGCTGACTCACGAATCGATCTTCTTGATTCAGAGAAAGCCAGTACCAGCGCAGTTAGCGTGACTGAACCGAAGACCCAAGTCGACACCGTACCGAACTGTGCGATACCCCAGTGGTTCGCCAGCCCAAGCGCAACCAATCCGACCACGATCGCCGCAAGCCCACACGTTGCGCCCACGATCGACCAAGTCGCCGACGGGCGCTGCCCGTTGGGGACAAGAGCGACTGGATGCCCGGTGGTCTTAGGTTCATCACCCGACTCAGGCTGGTCACCGGTCAGATTTTGTGTGGTCATCGGCGTTCCTCAGTGTGGCCTGCGTCTTAGTTTTTGGAGCCCGAGGATACATCGGCTCTGAATTGGCCAAGTTGTTCATCGAACTTCTCACACAGTCGCCCTACGAACGAAGACCAGTCCCGCACACCCTTCAGGTTGAGAGAACCGGGAGTCGTACCCTTGTGTACTATCTCGCCGCGAACCTGCACCAACAATGAGATATCACGACGAACGGCGGCGTTCGACTTGCTCTGCCACTTAATATCCTGCAGTGGCGAATAGCCAAGGACCTCTTTGTAGAGGCCGGTTACCTTCCCGACGGACGCCGTGTTAAAGCCATACCGACCCGTGTCGTCGCCTTCGATTCGTTCGCGGACTAACTCCACAACCTGGTACCGCCAGGCATCGCCTACGAAGGTCCATGGGCTTGGCTTCAGTTCCGCAACCCACGTGCGGAAGGCGACAGGCAGCTCGTCTGGTTCACCATCGGCAACAAGGAGCTGCACGGTCTCGACCAGCGCCTCTTCGACGTACACCTCCCACGCGGTGTAACAGAGCGCGACGCTCGACCGCAGAAGATGTCCGTAGCCAGCGCCAGCTGGACGACCGCGCTTCGGATCGCTTTGGGCGGGATGGTGGTCAAGTAACGAAGCGACATCGGCCAATACCTGACCTGCGCGGGCGAACGCGTTGGAGTCGGTCATTCTTTGTAAACGCCGATCGGCTCCGAAAGCCCATCGCAGCGAGGTGTGTCGACGACCAGCATGATCAGAAACCTATCATCTCGAATAGACTGTTACACAGAGTCTTCCGCAGATGAGCACGTCACAAAGGCAGTTCACGCTTCGAGCGCATCAAGTGCTGGCCCGACTGAACTCCTAACGAGGCTGTACCGCCGCCGCCCCGCTGCTCGGAAGCAGTCGTGTGGGCACTGATGGATACGACCCCGGCTAAGGACGGCACTTCCGAGTAGATGTGTACCGCGTAGGGTCTAGGGCGTGAAGCGTGCGACGCAGTGGAACATCCTCGGAGAGCAGCTGGTCGATGAGAATCGGCATATTCGGCTCTCGACGGTCGACGTCGAACTGCCGGACGGTGTCCGGTTCACGCAGTATGTGGCTCGGATGCCGCGGTGCGCGATGACATTGGTACTCAACGAGAATCGCGAGGCGCTGTTGATGTACCGGCATCGATTCATCATCGATCAATGGGTGTGGGAACTACCCGGCGGTTACGTCGATCACGCCGAGGATGTCGCGGTGGCGGCGGCGCGGGAGGTGGAGGAGGAGACCGGGTGGCGGCCGCGCGCGATGGAGCATCTGGTGACCTATCAGCCCTCGATCGGTACCCTGGATCAACCGCAGGAGATCTATCTCGCCCGGGGCGCGGATCTGACCGATACCGCGCCCGATATCAATGAGGCCGAGGAGGTGCGGTGGATCCCGCTGTCCGAGGCGGCGGCGATGATCGATCGGGGTGAGATCGTGGGTGCAGCGACGGTGGTGGCGGTCTATCGGGCGCTCAGCCTCGCCGAGTGAGTTCGAGGATCTGCTGGCGAAATTCGGCGACCTCGGTCAAGTCGTTGAACGGCCGCAATCGGTAGCGCAGATCTCGCAGGTAGGACAGGCTCCGGCGGGACGCGAGATCGACCGCGATATCGAGCGCGCCGAGCCCGACCCGCACGGCCTCCCGTGGGTCAGTCACTGTCAGGGCAGAGGCGAGCAGGCTCAAGTTGAATGCGCGTCCGCGCTGGTAGCCCGCCGACATTGTCAATGATCTTTGTGCGAATTGCGCTGTGCGCGTGTGGTCGCCAAGTTCGCGGAAGCAATGGGCGGTTTTCGCGGACATGTAGGACTGGTCGAAGTAGGCCAGCCATACCGGTTGTTCACCGGGCCGGACGCGATCATAGGCGCGTTCGGCGGCGGTGAGCGCTGTGGTGCAGGATGTTTCGTCCTGACGGGCGGCGTGGCCATGTGCTTCGACCATGTGGCATTCGGACTCGAGGGCGGCCAGACCAGCAGTGCGGGCAGCGATCTGCGCGGCGCGGGCCAAGTCGATGGCATCGCCGGGCCGACCGACGTAGGTAGCCTGGTGGCTCATCGCGGCCATGATTTCGGCACTGAGCGCGCCGTCGCTGGCGGCGCGGGCAAGGCGGAGGGCCTGGATCAGGTACCGCTGAGCGAGGCCGTGGTCCTCTTGGTCGTAGGCGGCCCAGCCTGCCAGGCGTACGAGTTCGGCTGTGGAGCCGAACAGTTGGCGGCCGATGTGCTCGTTGAAGCTTCCGCGCAGCAGCGGTGCGACCGAGCTGTGGAGGTATTGGACGATCGTCGAGCGGACCTTGCCGCCACCGACCTTGTTGTCGAGATCCCGGAAGGCGGCCGCCATCGATTGCACCGCATCGACATCGATCTGTCCCACCCGTCGTGACGAGCCGATCGACACAGGATGCTCGGGGCCGGGCAGTGTCAGCCACCGCATGGAAGCAGCCGGGTAGACCGCGACCGCATAGGAGGTGTCCTGCAGGAATCGTCGGTGTTCGATGTCGCTGCGCCACAACGTGGTCGAGGCGTCGACGGCGCCGGAGAGGCTCAGTGAGAACTCCAGGCCAAGATCCGCGGCCGCATCCCGGGGGTTGGACATGCCGCACATGGCCGGTGTGATTGTGCGCCCGAGTAATTCGGTCAGCGTGTCCGCGATCAGCTGCGGCACCGGCGGCTGCGGCTGCTCCCCGGAGAGCCAGCGCCCGATCGAAGTGTGGTCGTAGCTGAGCTTCAGTCCGAGACCGCGGCCCCGGTCGACGACGCGGCGGGCGAGTGCCTTGCGTACCCCGCCGGCCTCTTCGACCAGCTCCTCGAACTGCCGATTCGGTTGTTTCGCACGGCGTCCCATGAATCGCAGTGTGGCACCGGTAACACCGAACCGCTATCAATCGGCGATTGCGCACGCCCCCTGTGCACACACCCGCCCATCCCACACGTCTACCGCCGACCGCCCGACGTGCAGTGAACTGGCAATCAGCCCGATACCGGGTGGGCCCCTTCGACCCACGAGCTCGCGGTATCTGGGTGCGCTGCAACGACCGCCGAGTACCGGGAGCTGCCGGACATGGACATCCTTCTTGCCATCACGCTCGTCTCGCTACTGGTCTTCGCCGCCGCCGCGACCGGCCGCGCTCTCACCAGCAGCGGTTGCCCCGCCGCTCGGCTGACTGTCGCCGACATTCAGGCGCGGCTGGCGGCCGAACCGCCACCGATCTACGTTCCGATCAGTCGGGGACGGTGAGCGATGGCCTTCACCGAAGCGGAAGCGAAAGTGCTTGGTGCACTGTCGAACCTGGAGCCGCCCCAAGCGCTGACTGTGCGGCAACTCTGCCGCGCCACCGGACTTCCCGAAACCTCGATCCACCGGGCACTGCTGCGACTGTCGCGCACCGGGTTGGCGATGGGCACCCTGCAAGGACCCGCCCGCTGGCGCAGCACCGCGCGAGGCCGACTCGCGATCACCCGCCCCGTATACCGCGACTACGCCGGGACACGACCATGACCCACTACGTGATCGGATTCCTCCGCCCCGACGTGTCGGACGAGCGGTGGCAGCACGACGAGGCACAGATCCACACACTCGCCCAGGAGCGCGGATGGTCGATGGTCCTGGTCTACTTCGGCGTCCCGAACCGCCCCGGCGCTGTGATCAATCGGCTGATGAATCTCGCCTATACCGAATGCGTGAACGAGGTGATCGCCCCAACCATCGACCATTTCGAGCCTGACGATCTCCCGGCCCTGGTCAAGATCGCCGACGTGATCTGCGCGGACACCGGCATCAGGTACACAAACGACAACCTCAGCGACCAGCCGAAAGCCATCACGATTGGAGAGGGGGTGAACTGATGAAGCCCCTGGAACCAGGCCCGAACGGCAGCAGCCACGACCTGTGGAACGTGCCCGTCAATGCCGACGACGATGGACAAGACCAAACCGGCCTGATCAACCGCAGATAGCGCCATCCACCGCCCATCCATATTCAAAGCACCCCAGGGGCAAGACAATCGCCCCTGGGGTGCTTGCGTGTGGCGATACCGATCGTTATCGAACCGTTTCGCACTGAAATGTCGAAATCGGGCCCCTTCTCGGCAGTTAACAGGCGCGCCAAACCCATATGCCGGACTCAGCGGATCTCGTGATTGATGCCGAACCTTGACCGCGGAACACGGAATCGCATCAATTCCGGTCCCGGACGCGCATAAACACGGGTTCCGCTGCCAGTACAGGGTGACCGCCACTCCAAACGCCGAACATCCCATAGGAGCCCAGATGGAACGCCCCGAACCCGGAGACAACGCCCCGACCGGCACCGAACCCGCCAAGCCGCCTGCCCGCGAACGCGCCCACCAACGCTGGCACATCGACCGAATCGACACCGAACCGCTCACCGCCACCCAACACGACCACGCCGTCACCCTCCTCGCCGACCTCATCACTTCATGGACCCACCGTCCCCACACCAACAACGGGCAGCCGAAGGCCGCATGAAACGCCACGATCGAAATGCCCACCACACCAATACATTCGAAAACCGATCGAGGGACAATAGACCCGGTGACATTTCGGACCGAATCGCTAACCCGAATTCCGGTACGCCACAGGTTGTTTCGGACATCCGAGAATGCGAGAAGCGTGTCTCGATGGGAAGGATCGGCAGCATGGCAGGCAGCAAGAAGTCCTCAACTCCGCGTATCACTACCGACATTGCCGCATGGGAGCAGGACGTGCGGGTAGGGACTTACACCCGCCGCTCCACCACCGAAGACAACCAGCCCTATTCCATCGAAGCCCAGGACACCCGGCTGGCCTCCTATATCGATTCCCAACCCGGCTGGCGACACACGACGTCCTTCACCGACGACGCCTCCGGCGCAAGCACCGAGCGCCCCGGCTTGCAACGGGCGCTGCAAGCCGCGCGTGCCGGGCTCATCGACGTACTCGTGGTCTACCGGGTTGATCGCTTCTCCCGCAACCTGCGCGACCTGGTCACCCTGCTCGACGAACTCGACCGGGCCAAAGTCGTGTTCCGTTCCGCCACAGAACCATTCGACACCTCCACACCCATGGGCCGCTTGCTGGTGCAGATGCTGGGCATGTTCGCCCAGTTCGAACGCGACACCATCATCGACCGCGTCATCGCAGGCATGGAACGCAAAGCCGCCAAAGGCAAATGGAAGGGCGGCAAACGGCCCTACGGCTACCGGGTCGACAGAACCACCCAAACCCTGGTTGTGGACGAAGTCGAAGCCGTGGTGGTGCGCATGATCTTCGACCTCTACTCCTGCCGCCGTCTCGGTGCCCGTGCCGTCGCCGCGGAGTTGAATACGCGCGGGCATCGTGCCAGCACTGGCCGCGAGTGGTCCGGCCATCATGTGCTGCGGATCCTCAACAGCCGGATCTACCTCGGCGAGTTGACCTTCCGCGACACCACCGTCACCGGCACCCACCCCGCGCTCATCGAGACCGAGATCTTCGACCGCGCTCAAGCGGTCCTCGGAGCGCGCGGGGAATCCCATGCCCACCGCGCCGCGAACTCCTCGGACTATCTCCTGACCGGACGCTTGCGCTGCCCACGCTGTGGACGCGCCATGATCGGCACCCGCGCCACCGGACGCTCACGCACCTACCGCTACTACACCTGCTTCAACCGCGCCCGCTACGACGCCGACAAGTGCGACTTCACCCGACTCGACGCCGACTCCGTCGACGTCGCCATCCTCGAAGCCCTGGGCACGTTCTATCGCACCCGCCACGACCTGATCAGCCAAGCCGTCACCGCTCAACGGCGAAACCACCGAGACGCCAGTAGCGACACCTGCGCCGAATTGGCCACGGTCTCCGCTGAACTCGCCAAAACCCAGCAGGCGATCGACCGCTATCTGAACGCCTTCGAAAACGGCACCCTCGACCCCGAACTCCTCGCCGGACGACTCGGAGAATTACGCGCCAAGACAACCCAGCTCGCTACCCGCCGCGACCAACTGACCGCCACCCTGGCGAATGAACCCACGGCCCCGGAACCCGCCGCGCTCGATGGCATCGCCGACCACATCGCGGAGATCATCGCCACGGGCACCCGCACTCAAGCAAAGGCACTCATCGAAACCCTCGTCGCCGACGTCTCCATCACTGGCCCCGATCGCCTCGTCCCCACTTTCCGCATCCCCCAACCCGGAAACGACGTTGGGGCTGGTACCGCTTCTGCGGTACCAGCCCCAACGGAGTCGGTTCGTGCAATGACACGATTGGTGGAGCTAAGGGGAATCGAACCCCTGACCTTCTCGATGCGAACGAGACGCGCTACCAACTGCGCTATAGCCCCGCGGGGACGTTTCCGACCCGCGCTGGAGAACTTTAGCAGGTGGGGCGGGGAGTCGACGAATCGGCTGGTTGGAGAGGGTTTCTGTGGATGTGGGCGTGGGCAGGCGGCGGGCGTCGGCTGATCGCCGCACTCCGTTCGGGCCTGAGGCGCCGAACTGAGTCCTCAGACGGGCTCGCTGTAGGAGTCGAGCACCCGCAGGAACAGATCGAGGCGGTACTCGCGCACTGCCGGGTTGTCCGGTTCCAGTAGGCACTGGCCCAGCGTGCCGTCGTGCACGGCCACCAGCGCCCGGCCCAGTGCCGCTGGATCCGGGACCCGTCGGCCGTTGCGGTGCATGAGTGCGACCACCACGGGGATGAGTGCGGCGGCGATCGCCTCCTCCCGTGCCACCATCACCTGCCGCAACGCGGGATTGCGCAGGGCGTGCGCGGTGAATTCCGAGGTGATCCGAAACCACTTGTCATCCACCGGAACTGCCGTCAGCACCTGCTCGAGCGCCCGCCGCGGATCGCCGTCTATCGCGCCCGGTGCATCCAGTATCGCGGCCGCCTCGGCCAGCATCGATGCCGACCGCTGTTCCCACATGGCAAGGAACAATTCCTCCAGCGAGGTGAAATTCGAGTAGAAGGCGCCCCGCGTGAATCCGGCCCGTTCACACACCTGCTCGACCGAACACCGGCCGAACCCCTCCTCGGCGAAGGCCTCGAACGCCGCGTCCAGTAGCCGCTGCCGCGTCCCGGCCCGGCTGCGGCGCACCTTCACACCCCCGGCCGCCCCATCGGCAGCCGCCCCCTCCCGCTCGGATTCGTCATCGGCCCTGCTCACGCCCGCATCGTATCCGGTCCGGCGACCTCGCCAGCGAGAGTGCCGCGTGCCCTGGCCGTCGCGCCCACCTGTCGTGCCGGCGACGACGTTGTCGAATGCCGGGCCTGAACAGTCCAACGGTGCAGTCCATCTGTCGGCGGCGATCTCGTGGAACGCCGGGCAGGGACAGACGAACCGTGCAGTCCATCTGTCGGCGGCGACCTCGCGCAATGCCGGGCAGGGACAGCCGAACCGTGCAGTCCACCCGTCGGCGGCGACCTCGTGGATGGCCAGGGTCGGACAATCGAATCGAGCTGCGCGTCGCGGTCGGCCGAGCCTAGGGGCGGTGGACGGGGAGGCCGGCGGCTTCGGCGGCGTCGGTGAGGACCTGCTCGAGCATGGCGGGGGTGAGGCGGCCGGTGAAGGTGTTCTGCTGGGAGGGGTGGTAGGTGCCGAACAGGTGGAGGGGGGCGCGGCCGGGGACGGCCGGGGCGAGTTCGATTCGGGCGCCGTGGGTGAAGCGGGGCTTGGGTTTGGGTATGGCCCAGCCGGATTCGGCCAGGGCGGGCAGGAGGGCTTGCCAGCCCCAGCCGCCGAGGACGACGATCGCGCGGAGAGTGGGTGCCAGCAGGGTCAATTCGGTGGTCAGCCAGTGGCGGCAGGTATCGCGCTCGGTGGGGGTGGGTTTGTTGCCGGGTGGGGCGCAGTGCACGGGGGCGGTGACGCGGGTGCCCAGCAGCCGCAGGCCGTCGTCGGCGGAGACGCTGGTCGGCTGGTTGGCCAGACCTGCGGCGTGCATGCAGGCGATGAGGACGTCACCGCTGCGGTCGCCGGTGAACATGCGGCCGGTGCGATTTCCGCCGTGCGCGGCCGGCGCCAGGCCCACGATCAGCAGCCGGGCGTCCGCGGGACCGAAGCCTGGCACCGGCTTGGCCCAGTAATTCTCGTCACTGAAGGCGGCCCGCTTCTCTTGTGCGACCTGCTCGCGCCATGCCACCAGCCGGGGGCAGGCACGACACGCGGTAAGTTCCGCGTCTAGCTGGGCAATTGTGCGGCACACAGGGCCGACTCAACCATAAAGGGGCTCCGACCGTGCGGCGGAGTGCCGGTGTGGCGACCGGGCATACTGTCCGCCGGTAGCCGAGAGTTAGCGACCTGGAAGGGAACGGCCACACATGAGTGATCTCGTCGAACTCGGTACCCCTGTCGACGCGGTACAGAGTGTGGGAAACCTGCTGGGCGTGTTCGCATTCGGAGTGTCGGGCGCACTGCTCGCGGTGCGTCGCCGCTTCGATGTGGTGGGCATCGCGGTGCTCGCGGTCGCCACCGCCACCGGCGGCGGAGTGATTCGCGACGTCATCATCGGCCGCACCCCTCCGCTGGCCTTCGTTCAGGTCTCCTACGCCGGGGTCGCGCTGCTGGCCGCGGTTGTCATCTTCTTCTGGCATCCGCCGGTACGCCTGGTCCGCACCCCGCTCTACACCGCCGACGCCATCGGGCTCGGCCTCTTCTGTGTGACCGGCACCGTGACCGCTTTCCAGCACGGCATGTCGGCGACCTCGGCGGCGGCGCTGGGGCTGGTGACCGCGGTGGGTGGCGGGGTGATCCGGGACGTGCTCGCCGGCGTCACTCCGAGCGTCCTCAGTGATGGCGAGTTGTACGCCGTGCCGGCCCTGCTCGGGTCCGTGGTGACGGCCGTGCTGCTGCACTACGGCCAATACACATACTGGACAGGCGGTTTGGCCGGTGCGGGCGCGGTCGGCCTCCGCTTGCTCGCGCTGTATCGCCACTGGCACGCCCCGATGGCCCGCCCCCACCGCCGCCGTGACGGGTGACCGACGCGCCCGCGTGGCAGACCTGTCGTGTCGCCCGGTGCGGTCCGGGCTGATTGATAGCATGGCGAAGGCTTGGCCGACTGGCTGTGAATCACACCTCGAGAGAGTTTCCATCCAATGCAGTTCGAGATCGTCGAGCGCGACGAGACGTGGGTTGCCGGGTTGCCGGTGCGCAGTCCCAAACGTGCGCTCGGTGAACTGCGCGACCACGATCTGGAAGTGGCCTGGGCCGCGGTCCTGCACCAGGAACTCGGCGGTCCGCTGGCCTCGGCCTACACCGACTACGCGGCCGAGCTCGGCACCTACAACACCCAGATCGTCGGCTACCAGTGCGGCTCGCTCGACGAGGTGACCCGCGGCCACGTGGTGGCCCGCCTGCCGCGCGGCACCTACGCCCGCTTCTCCTCGGTCGGCAACTTCCCCCAGGTGATGACCGATCTGTGGACGCAGATCGCCTACGCGGAGGAACACAAGCAGATCAAGCGCATTCACACCGGCGACTTCGAGACCTATCCGCACGCGTACAAGATCGATCTGTACCTGGCGGTCGAGCCGTCATGACCTATTCGATCGTGGTCCGGCCCGGTGGGGTCTACGGCGGCCTGGTGGTTCCGCGGGTGCGCCCCAGTTTCAAGGTCTCCAACAGCGAGCTCATCGAGTTCCTGCGCGACCGCCTGCGTGACCGGGAGGGCGCCGAGCGCCCGCTGGCCACCGTCTACGTTCCCGACCCGGCCGGCAACTACAACGTGCTGGTCTCCTACGAGTACAAGGGCCCCGACGACGTACCGGTCGGTGACGTCCTCATCCGCGTCCCCAAGGGCGTCTACGCCCGCTTCCGGCCCAATGGCGATTATCACGATCCGGCCGAGGATGTCTGGGCTCAGGTCGACGACGCCACCGCTTCCGCCGAGATCACCCGCGCCTACCGCGAGGAGATCGAGATCTGGCACGGCACTGCCGAACTGGAGCTTTTCATCTCCATCCTGGTTTGATTGCTGACTGTTAACCCAATGGGTACCAACCGGTCTTGTCGTTGTATTTCATGGTTGACAGCAATGGTTTGACCGGGGGGATTACTGGAGCCACGTTTGGGTTTCGGGGCATTTGCCGGTTGCCTGGACAATTTCAGTTGGCTGACGGATACTCCCCTAGGCGCCCACGTCCGACGGCGGTTGATGCATGACTGTATCGGGCGAAGGCGCAGCAGTCGCGCGGGTCGTTTTTAGTGGAGTGGAACTGTATGTCAGTCGAACCGATCGAGCGCGTCCCGGCGCAAGGCCCTGGTCACGGTATGCTCCGATTTCGAGAGCCGCTGACGGGATACACGATCCTGGTGGGTCCTCCGGAGGCGGATCCGGGCCTGTGGCGCCAGAACATGGATGGTGCACTCGAGGCATATCGGCGGTTCGGCGCCGAGGAAGCGCTCGAGTACGACAAGGTGATCGACGGCCTCTCCACCTCCCTCTTCTTCGTGGCGCTGGATGCCGGCGGTCGGGTGGTCGCGGGGGTCCGGGCGGAGGGGCCGCACAAGCAGGTCGACGAGATGCGCGCGGTCGCGGGCTGGGCGGGATTGGAAGGCGGCCCGGCCTTCCGGCGTCTGGTGGCCGACCAGATCCCTGACGGTGTGATCGAGTGCAAGGCCGGTTGGGCTGCTCGCGACTGCGAACACCGCCGTGCGCTGGCCGACTGGATGGCCAGGGCGTGCGTTCATGCCGCGTTGCTGCTGGGGGTCCGCTACACGAGTGCGCATTCGCCCGAGCATGCGCTGAATCTCTATCGCGGCAGCGGAGCGAATGTGGCCTGGTGGATTCCGCCGTCATCGTATCCGGACGACCGTTATCGTACGTTCGCGATCTGGTGGGATATGGAGACTTACGATTCGGTGGCCACGGAATCGCAGGCTCGGTTGCTCGATCTCGAATTATCCCAATTGACGCAGAATGGTCTTTTGCCACGCATTGCCTGGACTCCAGCCCAGGGCTCGGCCTGAACATGATCGAAAATGGAGTATCGGGCGAGTGCTATCGGCCGGTACTGCTCGATGAATCCGATTCCGGGCAGGCCGCGCGACTTGCTGAACTGCTGGCGAATCCGGCCATCGAATCTCGGGACTTGCGAGACGGGCTGCGGGCCGAGTTCGCGAGCCTGGTAGCTCCGCCCGAATTGTCCGAAACATCGGAATCGGATCGCTGGGTTCATTACCCGTGGCGGCGGGCGGTAATCGCGCTGCCCGGCCCGCAACTGCTGCGCGCTGTCCGGCTCGACCGGAATCGCAACAACCTCACCCGCGCGGAGCAGCAGACCCTCGGTGCCCAGGCGATCGGGGTGGTCGGGCAGAGCGTCGGTCACGCCGTGGCTCACGTGCTGGCCATGGAGGGCACCTGCGGTCTGCTGCGGCTGGCGGACTTCGACACCGTCGAGCTCTCGAACCTGAACCGCCTCCCGGGCACCCTGTTCGACATCGGCGCCAACAAGGCAGTCGTCGCGGCCCGCCGGATCGCGGAGCTGGACCCGTATCTGCCCGTGGAGATCCTCCCGGCCGGGCTCGACGACGAGAACATGGACGCCTTCCTCACCGGCCTGGATATCGTTGTAGAGGAGTGCGATTCGTTCGATATCAAGCTCGCCGTGCGCGAAGGCGCCCGTCGGCTCCGACTTCCGCTGGTGATGCATTCCAGCGACCGCGGTCTGCTCGATGTCGAGCGCTTCGATCTGGAACCGGAGCGTGAGCCCTTCCACGGTTTGCTCGGCGGTGTCACCGCCGCAGAGCTGCGCGGGCTGTCCACTCGCGACAAAACCCCTCTCATGGTTCGAGTTCTGGACGGTCGCAATCTCTCTGCGACGCTCGCGGCCAGCATGGTGGAGATCGGTCAGACCCTCAACAGCTGGCCGCAACTGGCGTCCGACGTGCAACTCGGCGGTTCCAATGTCGCCGCTGCGGTGCGAAGGATCGGACTCGGGCAGCCGCTGCGGTCGGGACGCACGCGCGTCGATATCGAGAAGAGCCTGGACAAGATCACCGAGCCCGAGGTGCGCAAGGAACTGGTGTGGCCGGACGAACCGGACGACCCTCGGCCGGAATCCGGCATCGAGGCTGTGCTCGAGTGTGCGCAGCGGGCGCCCTCGGGTGGTAACGCGCAGCCCTGGACACTGCGCGCAGATCGGGCCGAGGTGACGATCACCCTTGCGCCCGAACACTCTTCGATGATGGACATCGGGTATCGGGGCAGCGCATTGGCGGTCGGTGCCGCGCTGTTCAACGCCCGCGTCGCGGCCGCCGCGCACGGTCTGCTCGGCGAGAGCGAACTGCGCAGCGGCGATTCGGATCTGCTCACCGCCGTGCTGCGGTTGGGGTCGGGCACTGATCCCGAGCTGTCCGATAGCTACCCGGCGCTGTTCGCCCGGCACACCAATCGGGGCGGTGGGACCGGGGCGCCGATACCGGACGAGATATTGGACGGACTTCACGAGGCCGTGACGCGGGCCGGCGCCACGCTCCGCATGGTCACGGATCGGCGGCGAATCGACTCCGCCGCGCGGATCCTCGCCGAGTCCGAGCGGACCCGCTACCTGACGCCGGATATGCACCTGGAGATGACCTCCGAGCTGCGCTGGCCCGGTGATGACATACGGACCGGGATGGATCTGCGCACCCTGGATCTCCAACCCGACGAGCTGGCCAAGCTCGAGATCGCCGTTCGCGCGGACGTGATGGCCCAGCTGCGGTCGTGGTCGGGTGGCAACGCGCTGGTGGAAGACGCCCTGGCGAAGGTGCGGACCAGTTCGGCCGTGGTAGCCCTGACCTTTCCGAAGCCGCCGCTGGGCCCATCGGAACTCGTCGCATACGCGAATGCCGGTGAGGCGCTCCAGCGTCTCTGGATAACCGCGGAACAATACGGTCTCGCTGTTCAACCGGTTTCACCCGTGTTTCTTTATGCACGACGCCCCGGGGAACTACATACGGTTTCCCCGGAGTTCGCCGATACACTAACGTCACTTCAAGGCAGCTTCCTGGAGCTGTTGGGAGTGCCTGGGCACGAAACGATGGCGTTGGTACTGCGTCTCGGGTATGCGTCGGAGCCCGCGGTCCGCAGCAGGCGACGTCCAATACCGGGCGCTACCACGCGCGGCAAGTGAGATCGGAGAAGAAGTGCCTCGGCGAACGCTCGACTCATTGGTGACCCAGGTCGCCTCGGAGTTGATGGCGGTCGATGCGTCTACGATGGCGGCCGCGAGTGAACGGGTGCTGGCCTGGCTGGTGGAGCACTTCGACGTCGATTTCAGTTTTCTGCGCTTCACCGATGAGGCTCGGCTGGCATCGGTGCTCATTGCGGAGTGGCCGCATCGGGCGGCTCCGGAGACCGGCGATCCACTGCAGGTGGCCAACCTCGACGACCCCAGCGCGGCGCTGACCAGGTTCGGCGAAACCACCGAACCGATCATCATCAGGCCCATCCCGGAATTCGCCGACTATCAGCGTCTGATCCAGCAGGCCGCCGGCATCGAAGCCGTCTCCGCCGCTGCGGTGCCGCTGGTGTCACGCGGCCAGGCGACGGGGCTGCTCGGCTTCATCAAGGAGGGCGACCGCGAGTGGAGCACTCGCGAACTCAATGTCCTCAAGGCGATCGCCGCGTTATTCGCACAGTTGCAGGCGCGCGTAGTGGCCGAGGAACGGCTCCGCTATATCGCCATGCACGACGATCTGACCGGGCTGGCGAATCGGCGGGCGCTGCTCGAGCACATGGAGGAGCGGCTCAGGCCCGGACGTCCGGGGCCGGTGGCGGCGTTCTTTCTCGATCTGGATCGGCTGAAGGCGCTCAACGACTTTCTCGGGCACACGGCCGGGGACAATTTCATCAGGACGCTCGCCACGCGGTTGCGCGAGAATCTGGATCCGGGTGACGTGATCGCCCGGCTGGGTGGCGACGAGTTCGTGATCGTGCCGGCCAAGCCGATGGACGCGGCGGCGGCCGAGCGTGAGGCGAGCCGGATTCAGCAGCTCATCGCGCGGCGGGTGACCGTCGGCGAGGAGACGGTGAGCCGGGGCGCCAGCGTCGGCGTGGCGCTCGGTATTCCGGGCGAGACCACCGTCGCCGATGTGCTGCGGCGCGCGGATCACGCTCTGCTGTCTGCCAAGTCGAGCGGCGGCAACGGGGTCGCGGTGTTCACCGATGCCATGCGGGCGCAGTTCGAGCTGCAGGACGACGTGGAGCTGAATCTGCGCGGCGCGGTGTCCGACGGTTCGCTGGTGCTGCACTATCAGCCCGAGGTGGATCTGCGGACCGGCCGGGTGGTCGCGCTGGAGGCCCTGGTGCGCTGGCAGCATCCGACGCGCGGGCTGCTGCCGCCCGGTGCGTTCGTCGGTGTCGCGGAGGCCACCAATCTGGCGGGGGAGCTGGGTCGCTGGGTGATTCGCACGGCCGCGGAGCAGTTCGCGCAGTGGCGGCGGCGGGGGCTGGCGTCGAATGTGGTGATCCGGATCAATGTGTCTCCGGTGCAGCTGGTTTCGCTGGATTTCGTGGAGACCATCGAGGGGATCCTGCGGCGGTACGGCATCGACGGGTCGTCGGTGTGCCTGGAGATCACCGAACATGTTGTGGTGCAGGATCTTGCGCGTACGCAGGTGACGCTGCGCGGGTTGAAGCGGATGGGCGTGCAGATCGCCATCGACGACTTCGGGACGGGGTATTCCTCACTGTCGCACCTGAAGGCGCTGCCGGTGGACGCGGTGAAGATCGATCGGGGTTTCGTGCAGCGGCTGGGCGCCAGCGCCGATGATCTGGCGATCGTGAAATCGATTGTGGGGCTGGCGGGTTCGTTCGGTCTCGGGGTGGTCGGCGAGGGTGTCGAGACCACCGTGGCGGCGCGCACCCTGGTGGCGCTGGGCTGCTACCGCGCGCAGGGGTTCCTGATCGCGCGGCCCATGCCGGGCGGGGAGGTCGAGGAGCATCTGGAGGCGGGGCGGATCGCGCTGGATCTGGACCTGCCGGGGACCAGCCGGTCGGTCCTGCCGGGGCCGTCCTGACCCACGGTCCGGCGATCCGGGGGTTACGGTCCGGCGGTCCGGATGGGCACGACTCCCTAACATCCCCGCGCCGCGCGCGGAATCCCGGACCGGGGTGCGTGCGCCCAGGAAAATAGGGGCGTAACGGGTACGTGCATGACTCGCGAACAGGATTGTTCGCGTAGTAGCGTGCGGTCTGACAGGGCTGTCGAAGTGAGGGATGGATCGACGTGCGTGATCGTAGCCTGAGGGGCAAGAAGACTTTGATTACCGGCGCGGCGAGCGGCATCGGCCGGTCGACGGCACTGGCGGCGGCCGGCAAGGGCGCGCGGCTGGTGCTCACCGACGTCAATGCCGAGGGGCTGGACGCTACCGTCGAAACCATCCGTTCCACCGGCGGCATCGTCGAGGTCGCCACCGCCCTCGACATCAGCGACTACGACGCCGTCACCGCCTTCGCGGAGAAGGTGCACGAGGAGCTCGGCTCGCTGGACGTGGTGATGAACATCGCCGGCATCTCCACCTGGGGGACGGTGGAGAACCTCGAGCACCGCCACTGGAAACGCCTGGTCGATGTGAACCTCATGGGCCCCATCCACGTCATCGAGAACTTCGTGCCGCCCATGATCGAGGCGAAACGCGGTGGCGCGCTGGTCAATGTGTCCTCGGCCGCCGGTCTGATGGCCTTTCCCTGGCATGCCGCCTACAGCGCCAGCAAGTTCGGCCTGCGCGGCGTGTCGGAGGTGCTGCGCTTCGATCTGGCGCGCCACGACATCGACGTCCACCTGGTGGTGCCCGGAGCGGTCGACACGCCGTTGGTGCAGACCGTGGACATCGTCGGCGTGGATCGCGACGACCCGCGAATCCAGGCCTGGATCAAGCGCTTCCGCCACCACGCCAAGTCTCCCGACCAGGTGGCCGAGGCGATCCTGCGCGGTGTCGAGAAGGGCACCTACCTGATCCACACCCAGTTCGACATCCGGTTCGGCTACTGGTGGTCCCGCAAGTTCGCCTGGCCCTACGAGTTCGCCATGCGCCGCGCCAACGACCTGTTCACCTCTTTCCTGCCGCGCAAGTAGTCACGCCTGGTCGGGCGTGGGCGCGCAGACGGCCTTGGTGCAGTTCTCGGCGGCGTGGGTGTCCAGCACGCGCGCGCCGGGGCCCTCGTCGCCGAGGTGGTCGTGGGCATTGAAGATCTTGCAGACGCCCAGTGAGAGGCAGCCGCAGCCGATGCAGCCGGTGAGGTTGTCGCGCAGCCGGATCAGCTGTTCGATGCGGTCGTCGAGGTCGGCGCGCCAGGTGGTGGAGAGGGTCTCCCAGTCGCGGCGGGAGGGGTTGCGGCCGTCGGGGAGGTTGTCGAGGGCCCGGCGGATCTCGGCCAGCGGAATGCCGACCCGCTGTGAGATGCGGATGAAGGCCACCCGGCGCAGGGTTTCCCGGGGGTAGCGGCGCTGATTGCCGCTGGTGCGGCGGGCCGTGATCAGGCCCTCTCGTTCGTAGAAATGCAAGGCGGACACCGAAACTCCGGCTCGCTGGGCGAGCTGACCCGGGGTCAGCTCCTTCGCCTGCCACGACGCGGTCTGCATACCTGAACATTACTCCAGGTTTTTCGCCGGTGCGACTCCAGGGTTCTCCCAGGGTGCGACTCGAGTCGCGAATTCCATGCCATCCGTGCCGCGGGGAACTACCGTCATGTCATGGGAACAAAGGCCGCACCCACGGCGCGACCGTTTTCCGTGACCTCGGAGGTCGGCGCGCTGCGCACGGTGCTGTTACACCGGCCGGGCGACGAGCTGCGCCGGCTCACCCCGCGCAACAACGACCAGTTGCTGTTCGACGCCATTCCCTGGGTCGAGCGTGCCCAGCAGGAACACGACATCTTCGCCGAGGTGTTGCGCCGGCGTGGCGTGGAGGTGCTGCTGCTGGCCGAGGTGCTGACCGAGACCATCCAGGTCAGCGGCGCCGCGCGGATACAGGGCATCTCGGGTGCGGTGAACGCGCGCCGGCTCGGGCACCTACTCGCCGACGAGCTGGCCGCCTACCTGCGTGGGGTGCCCGCGCCGGAGCTGGCGCAGATCCTCATGTCCGGCATGACATTCGACGAGCTGCCCTTCGGGGCGGACGCCACCTCGCTGGTGCGGCGCATGCACCACGGGCACGACTTCGTCATCGACCCGCTGCCCAATCTGCTGTTCACCCGGGACTCCTCCTTCTGGATCGGGCCGCGGGTGGCCATCACCTCGCTGGCGCTGCCGGCCCGCGCCCGCGAAACCTCGCTCACCGACCTGATTTACGCGTTCCACCCCCGCTTCCTGGGTGTGCGGCGGGCCTACGAATCGCACACCGCGCCGATCGAGGGCGGCGATGTGCTGTTGCTCGCGCCGGGCGTGGTGGCGGTCGGGGTGGGGGAACGCACCACCGCGGCGGGCGCGGAAGCCTTGGCGCGCAGCCTGTTCGAGGACGACCTGGCGCGCACCGTGCTCGTGGTGCCGATCGCCCAGACCCGTGCGACCATGCATCTCGACACCGTCTGCACCATGGTGGACGTCGACGCGGTGGTCATGTACCCGGCCATCCAGGATGAGTTGCGCGCCTTCACCATTCGCAAGGAGGAGGGGCGCGGGGTGAGTATCTCCGGCCCGGATCCCTTCCTGCGCGTGGCGGCCGAGGCCATGGGCATCGGCAAGCTGCGGGTGGTCGACACCGGCCTGGACGGCGTCACCGCCGAGCGGGAGCAGTGGGACGACGGCAACAACACCCTCGCGCTGGCCCCCGGCGTGGTGGTCGCCTACGAGCGCAACGAGAACACCAATGCGCGGCTCGAAGACGCCGGAATCGAGGTGCTGCGCATCCCCGGTTCCGAGTTGGGTTCGGGCCGTGGCGGTCCGCGCTGCCTGTCCTGCCCGTTGTCGCGTGACGAGGTGTGATGAAGCCATGCTGGACATCCCGGTCGACCACCACTCGACGGTCCCGCCCTACGAGCAGCTGCGCCAGGGCATCATCTCCCGGGTCCGCTCCGGCGAACTGGCCGCCGGAACCAAGATCCCCACGGTCCGGGCGCTGGCGGCGACGCTGAAGCTGGCCCCGAACACGGTGGCCCGCGCCTACCGGGAGCTGGAGCAGGACGGTGTCCTCGAAACCCGCGGCCGCCTGGGCTCTTTCATCGCATCCTCGGGCGATCCCACCCGCGACCTGGCCGGCCGCGCCGCCACCGAATACGTCGCGGTGATCCGCCGACTCGGCCTCGACGACGCGGCAGCCGTCCGCTATCTGCATGCGGCGCTCGGCGAAACTCCCACTGCTCCTTAGTCTCGGCGGATCCGCGCCGGGCAACTCACCCGGGGGTTCGGGGGCTCGGCCCCCAGGTCTTTCGGGGGTTGCCCCCACGACCTGACGTCGGTTCTACCGCCAGCTGGGGAGCCACAGGTGGTCGTGCCAGTTGCCCGGGGTGATGGGCATGGCGGTCAGGATCGGCCAGAGCCAGATGAAATTGGCGATGACCAGGGCCAGGTAGAGGCTGACCAGCAGCAGGCCCAGGCCTTGTCGCTCACTGAGTGGCGTGAGGTGTTGCCAGCCAGGGGCTCCCGACAGCCGTCGCCCGCTGGGCGGGGCGTGACCGAGGGTGTCGCCCAGCGCCAGCGCCACACCCATGGCCAGGAACGGGGCCAGCGGCACCGCGTAGAAGTAGTACATCTGGCGGTCGAGGTCCAGGAACCAGGGCAGGATGCCCGCACCGTAACCGACCAGGACCGCCGCGTAGCGCCAGTCGCGGCGCACCGCGCTGCGCCACAGCGCCCACGCCAGCATGGGGAAGGCCACCCACCACAGCGCGGGGGTGCCGATCGCCATCACGGCCTTCACGCAGGTGGGCTGGCCGCAGCCGGTCACATTGGTGTCGGCGTAGTAGTAGAGCATCGGCCGCAGGCCCATCGGCCAGGTCCACGGCTTGGATTCCCAGGGATGGTGATTTCCGGCGGAATTGGTGAGCTGCGAGTGGAAGGTGAGCACCTCGCCGCCGTAGTACCAGAGCCCGCGCAGTGCGCTCGGTACCCAGGAGAAGTCGCCGCCGCGTCCGACCTTCACCCCGACCGCGTACCGGTCGTAGCTGGTCTCGTTGGCGAACCAGCCCCAGAAGGAGGCCAGGTACACGAACACCGGGATGACGGCGAGCGCGTAGACGGTGGGCCCGAGATCCCGTCTGGCCACACCCGCCCACGGTCGCTTCACCCGGTAGCCACGGCGGGCCGAGAGATCGAAGGCCAGCGCGAGCGCGGCGAAGCCGATGATCCAGTACGCGCCGGACCATTTGGTGCCGCAGGCCAGCCCGAGCAGGACGCCCGCGCCGAAGCGCCACCAGCGCACCCCGAATCGCGGCCCGTATGCGCTGTCGTCGATGCGTCCCTGCGCGGCCACCAGCGCGATGCGCGCCCGGATGTCGTCGCGGTCCACCACCAGGCAGCCGAAAGCCGCTGTCACGAACAGTGCCTGGAAGATGTCGAGCATGCCGATGCGGGAGGACACGAAGGTGAGCCCGTCGCAGATGAGCAGAATGCCCGCGAACGCGCCGATCAGCGTGGACCGGGTCATGCGCCGGACGATGCGGATCACCAGCAGCACGATCAGCGTTCCGGAGACGGCCGCGGTGAACCGCCACCCCCAGGGGGAGTAGCCGAAGATGGCCTCGCCCAGCGCGATCATCTGCTTGCCCACCGGCGGGTGCACCACCAGCCCGTAGCCGGGGTTGTCCTCCACGCCGCCGCCGGTGAGTACCTGCCAGCCCTGCGGTGCGTAGTGCTTCTCGTCGAAGACGGGCGTGTGCAGATCGGTCGGATAGTTCAGGAACAGGAACCGGGTGATGGCGGCGATGGCTGTGAGGAACAGCGTGACCACCCACCCCCGAGCCCAGTCCGTGGGCCCGAAATCGGGTGAGGGCACCAGCGGAGCCGGACTCGACAGCGCCGCCGTCTCCGCCCCCACCGCTGCCGGTCGCACGTCGGTCACCTGGGTCACGCCGTCGATCGTAAGCGGTACCCGCCCCCGAGTCCCGCCCCGGTGAGGATGGAGGTACGCGGTGCCGGTCGATCGCATCGATAGAGTCGGGGGCGAGTTGGCGGACCCTTCTAGGAGTAGGAGCACCATGAGCGCGGAGCCGAGTGCCGGTGGACGGCTGGTCTTGGCGGCCACTCCCATGGGCGATATCGGGGATGCCTCGCAGCGGCTGCGGGACGCGCTGGCGACCGCCGAGGTGGTGGCCGCGGAGGACACGCGGCGGACCCGTGCACTGGCCAAGGCTCTGGACATCGAGATCACCGGCCGGGTGGTGAGCTTCTACGACCACGTGGAGACCGCGCGGATCCCGATGCTGCTCGAGGAGATCGAGTCCGGCCGTACCGTGCTGCTCGTCACCGATGCCGGGATGCCGTCGGTGAGCGATCCGGGCTATCGGATGGTGGCGGCCTGTGTGGAGCGCGGGCTCCCGATCACCTGTCTGCCGGGCCCGTCCGCGGTGACCACCGCGCTCGCGCTGTCCGGCCTCCCGGTCGAGCGGTTCTGTTTCGACGGCTTCCCGCCCCGGAAGTCCGGCCAGCGCAAGGAATGGCTGCGGACCCTCACCGCGGAGCCGCGGGCCGTCGTGTTCTTCGAGGCCCCGCACCGTCTTGCGGACTGCCTGGCCGATGCGGTCGAGGTGCTCGGCCCGGAGCGCCGCGCCGCGGTGTGCCGCGAGCTCACCAAGACCTACGAGGAGGTCGTGCGCGGCACGCTGGCCGAGCTGGCCGCGTGGGCGGTCGAGGGCGCGCGGGGTGAGATCACCGTGGTTCTCGAAGGCGCGCAACCGGTTTCCGCCGAGCCCGCCGACCTGGTCGGCCAGGTGGAGGCATTGATCGGCTCCGGTCTGCGGCTCAAGGACGCGTGCGCCGAGGTCTCCGCGGCCACGGGGGCCTCGCGCCGCGAACTCTACGACGCGGTGCTCGCCGCGCGGGCCGCCGAGTAGCCGGTCGGCAGGGCTCGGGGCTGGCTCTCGAGTCTGATATCGCGGTGCGGGAATCACTCTCGGGTGTGAGGACCGTCGAGACCTGCGGTGCGACCATCGCGGGGTGATCTCGAATGAGGTGCGGCGGCCGGGAATTATCGGTGCGATGGTCGGCGCCTACGTGGTGCTGGCGTTTCTGGCGTCCGGAGTTCTGCTTGCGGTGCAGGCGAATTCAGGGATCGACCCGGCAGCGCTGTCGCTGACGCAGTGCGGGCCCGCGGTGGCAGTGGGTGTCGTGGCGCTGGTGTGGCGGCAGCGCCTGGCCGCCCTGCTGCCCGCGCCGGCGTCGTGGGACGTGGTGCGCGGACATGGTGTGGCGGTGGTGGTTTCGTGTGCCGCCATCGGCCTGTCGACCGCCGCCATGGCCTCCGACTCGATGAAGCTGCACGGTCCGGTGGCGGTGGGTGGGGTGCCCTTCGCTGTGTTCGTGCTGCTCCAGCTGGCCGGGGCGGCGGGGGAGGAGGCGGGCTGGCGTGGATTCCTGCAGCCGGTGCTGGAGTCGCGGTATGCCCGGCCGGTGGCGATCGGGATCACCGGGGTGGTCTGGGCGGTGTGGCATGTGCAGGCGTTCGCGGCGGGACCCGCGGTGGCGGCGGCATTTCTGGCAGCGGTCCTAGGATTCGCCTGTGTGCTGGGGTTTCTCGCGGTCGGCAGTTACTCGCAGCGGGTGCTGATCGGCACCGTCGGGCATTGGCTGATCAATGTGGCGCTGTACCTGGTGACGGGGGATGACACGCTGGGACTGCCGCAGCTGTACTACTACGCGGCCGCATCGCTGATCGTCGGTGCGGCCGTGTGGATTTCGAGCCGGCGAGCGGGCGTCCGCGCGGCCGGGTGATCAGGCACGGCCGAGATTTGTGCACTGTGAGTGTATGCAGCGGCTGGGGTGGCCGATGGCGGGACCGGTCAACCCGGCCGCTGTTAGAGTCCCCCATCATGGTGCACGAAACCGATGTCCCGGCAGGCGAATTGGCGATCGAGCCGTTCGTGCTGACCGATGACTTCTATCAGCACCCGCACGCCGCATACGACCTGTTGCGTGCGCGCGGGCCCGCGCATTTCGTGCGTTTCCCGGACGGCGGCACCGGCTGGCTGATCACCGACTACGAGGCGGCCAAGGCGGCCTTCCTGGACTCTGCCATCAGCAAGGTCCTCACATCCGAGGGCGCGCGCACGGCCCTGGCGGGTGACGGCGCGGGCGCCCAGGCAGCCGGCGCCATGTTCGGCGACATGATGCTCTTCTACGACCCGCCGGAGCACACCCGCCTGCGCACGCTGGTGAACCGGGCTTTCAGCAGCCGCGCGGTGCGCGAATTGGCCTCACGCATCACCGAATTGGCCGATGCACTGCTCGCCGATCTGGCCGCCGACGCCGCCGTCGATCAGGATCTGCTGGACCGCTACGCCTTCCCGCTGCCCATGCTGGTCATCTGCGAACTGCTCGGTGTGCCCCACGCGGATCGCGACGACTTCCGTGCTTGGTCCACCACCCTGGTCTCCAATGACGAGACCGTCGAGGCCCGCGGGGGCGCGGTGCAGCGGTTCCTCGCCTACATCGATCAACTCATCGACGCCAAGCGCGAAGAGCCCGCCGATGACCTGCTCTCCGAACTCATCTCGGCCGGCGAGGACGGCGACCGACTCTCGCACCGCGAGCTGATCAGCATGGTGTTCCTGCTGCTGGTCGCGGGTTTCGAGACCACCGTGAACCTCATCTCGAACGCGGTCGCGATCCTGCTGACGGACAAGGACGTCCGGACCACACTGGCAGAAAACTCGGATCGGGTACCGGATTTCGTGGAGGAGGTGCTGCGCTACGAGTCGCCGGCGAGCGAGGCCACCTTCCGCTACACCACCGTCCCGGTCACCCTGGGCGGCGTCGAAATCCCCGCCGGTCAGCGCCTTCTGGTGTCCATGGCCGCCGCCGACCGCGACCCGGCCCGCTTCGCCGATCCGCACCGCGTGGACCTGGACCGCGTCGACAAGAACCACCTCGCCTTCGGCCACGGCGTCCACCGCTGTGTCGGCGCGCCCTTGGCGCGCATGGAGGGCGGGATCGCGCTGAGCCGTTTGCTGGCGGCCTACCCGGATCTGGAATTGGCCGCCGGGGCGGAACTGGTCTGGCGCAAATCCCTGATCGTGCGAGGTCTCATCGCCCTGCCGGTGCGGCTTCGCCCCTGAACCGGGCGTCGGCCCGTCGAGATGTGCGCACGACGAAGGGGGTTGTGCGCCCATCTCCGCGGACCGACGCGCGCCGGCCGGATCGGTTTCGCCGGTGTCGGGTACGGCCCGGTTCACGGGTGCGCCGCGTTCAACGAGGAGCGCGGTGGCCCGGTCAGCGCAGCTGTATGCCACGAGCGGTATCCGTGGCGTGCAGTTGCGTCACCGGAGTGCTGTTGCGCGACAAAAACATTCAGAGCGTGACCGGGACCGGCTTCTGGAGGAAGTCGCCGACCTGCCCGACGGCCTCGGCCGCCTCCGGATGGAACGACCAGTAGATCTGGAAGGCGTGCCCGTCGACCGGGTAGCTGTCGTGCTGGACCGCGACATCGGCCGCTCGCAGCCGCTCGACGAGCGCATTGGTATTGCGCCCGAGGCCGTCGAACTCACCGGATTGCACCAGGGTCGGCGGCAGGCCGGTGAGATCGGCGCACATCGGATTGGCTTCCGGATCGCTCGCCGGCCGGCCCGCCAGGTAGGCGTTCTGGAAGCGCATGTGCTGTTCGACATCGGCGGGCGGGTCGTCGGCGGGGGCGTAGAAGTCGACGGCGGGGCACAGCAGCACGGTCGCGCGCGGCATGGGCAGGCCGCACTCGCGGGCGTGCAGCAGCGCAGACAGGATCAGCATGGCCCCGGTCGAATCACCCACCAGTGCAATGCTTTCCGGTGGATGACCGCACTCCAGCAGCCAGCGGTAGGCGGTGCACACATCGTCGCGGGCGGCCGGGAAGGGATGTTCGGGGGCGAGCCGGTATTCGGGCACCAGCACTCGGGTGCGCCCGGCCTCGGTGATCGCGCCCGCCATGCCGCGATACCCGTAGGCCGAGCCCATCATGAAGCCGCCGCCGTGCGCGTAGACGGCGATGGTCTCGGAGTCCCCGGCGGGTGTGAGCTGGATGCCGGGCACCCCGCCGGCGTTCACCGGTTCCAGCAGCACGCCCTCCGGGATGGGGAACTGTGCGTGCATGACTTCGAAGGCCGACCGCATGGGCGCGAGGTCGCCGTTGAAGGTCTCCTCCACCGGACTCCACATCCGATCCATGCGGGCCGACAGCTCGCCGCCCGCGGCCCGTGCCACGGTGAGCGCCGCGTCCAGTTCGGACAGCACGCCGCGGGTCCGGTCCAGCAGCGCCGCCCCTGCGGAGGTCAGGCTCACGCTGCGGGTGCTGCGCTTGAACAGGTCGCAGCCCACCAGCTTCTCCAGACCGCGGATCGTCCGGCTGAGCGCCGGCTGGGTGACGTAGAGCCGCTGCGCCGCCCGGCCGAAGTTCAGTTCCTCGGCGACCGCGACGAAGGCGCGCAGGTGCCGGAGTTCCACACCCTCGGGGGTCTGGGGCAGCGGCTCGACCATGCGCTCGAGTATCCCCGCCCCGCATTCATTCCGCTGAGGCATCGCTGTCTTGCCCACCCGGCAATTCCTTGGGCTTCCCGAAATTGCGACCGTAGACGCATGGGAAAAATTGTTGCAGGGCAGTACCTTTCACTCGACGGCGTCACCGAGAGCGGCTGGACCGGTCTCGCCCCGTCGATCTCACCGACCGATCCGCACACCGGGCCGTATTTCAACGACGCCGAGGTGCAGCAGGCCGTGGGCGCCATCATGGCGGGCAATGACGCAATGCTCCTGGGCCGCACCACCTACGAGGGCCTGAAACCCTTCTTCACCAGCCAGTCCGGCCCGTACTTCGACGCCGTCAACGCCATGCCCAAGTACGTGGTGTCCACGACGCTGGAGTCCACCGACTGGGCCAACACCACCGTTCTGCGCGACAACCTGGCCAAGGAGATCGGCGCGCTCAAGGACCGGCATCAGCACATCGGCATCGGCGGCAGCGGCACCCTGGTGCGCTACCTGATCGCCGAGAATCTCCTCGATGAGCTGCACCTGCTGGTGTTTCCGCTGATCCTCGGCGGTGCGGGCGCGCGATTCTTCACCCCGGACCAGATGCCGGCCACCTTCACGCTCACCGACTGCCGTCCCCTGGACTGCGGTGTGGTGAACCTGGTCTACACCCAGCAGGAGGCCGCGGCATGAGCCGCCGCATCACCTCGTCAAGGCGGCCGTATTGGCGCCGGCGCTGATCGAATTCTTCGGCTGAGTCCGCTTCCTACCTCCCGGGGCCCACCAGTTGGCGGGCCCCATCAGCTTGACCAGGGCCGGAACCAGCAGCATGCGCACCAGGGTGGCGTCGATGACGAGCGCGATCACCATGCCGAGGCCGAGGAATCGCATGGGCGTGAGCGGGGAGAGCGTGAACGCCCCGGTGATGAGGACGAGCAGCGTTGCGGCGGCGGTGATCACGCGGGCCGTCTGGACGGTGCCGATGCGGACCGATTCCTCGGTGTCGGCACCGGCGTTGTGGGCCTCCACCATCCGCGAGAGCAGGAACACCTCGTAGTCGGTGGACAGCCCGAAGACCACGGCGATGATGAGCACCATCATGCCCGCCGACAGTGGCCCGACGCTGATGTGCAGCGCACCCGCCAGGTGGCCCTGATCGAAGATCCAGGTCAGCACCCCGAAGGTGGCCGTCAGGCTCAGGAACGCCATGAGTACGGCCTTGAGCGGCAACACGATCGAGCGGAAGGCCAGCGCCAGCATGAGCAGGGTGACCGCGACCATGACCACGATCATGAGCGGCAGCCGGTCCAGGACGGCCGCGATGCTGTCGACGGTGGTGGCGCTCTCGCCGCCGACCCGCAGGTCGAGTCCGTCCAGGTGCAGGTCACGCAGGTCGCGCACGACGTCCTGGGCCCGCGGCGAGCGGTCCGGAGCGGCCAGTGCCGCGTGGATGACGGTGGTGTTGTCGCGGGTGTCCAGCGCCGTCGCCTGGCGCACGCCCCGGACGCCGCTGATCTCTCGCAGGGCGGTGCTGATGGCGGTCGGAGTCGGTGCGCTGCCGTCGGTTTCGCGCAGCAAGATGGTCGCGCCACTGTTCGCGGCCGGGAAGTGCGCGCTCAATTCCTCCACGGCGACGCGGGTCTCATTACCGGCGGGCAGTGCCGTGTGGTCGACATCGCCGAGCCGGACGCCGGACAGCGGTGCGGCGAGGACCAGCAGGATCGCACCGACCGCAATGGCGACCGTGCCCGGCCGGCGCATGACGGCGGTGACCACCCGTCCCCAGAATCGTTGCGCCCGTTCCTCCGAGCGCTCGAAGGCGTCCGCGCGCCAGCTCCACTTACCGATGCGCGAGCCCAGCAGGCTGAGGATCGCGGGCAGCGCGGTCACCGACAGCAGCGCGGCCAGCCCGACCGCGGCGATGGCCCCGATGCCGAGCGAGCGCAGCACGGCCAGCGGGAACACGAAGGTGCCCCCGAACGCGCACATGAGCAGCAGCGCCGAGAACAGCACGGTGCGCCCGGCGGTCCGCAGGGTGCGGGTCACCGCCTCCTCGGTCGAGCATCCCCGCCCCAGCTCCTCGCGGAACCGTCCGACGATGAAAAGCCCGTAGTCGATGGCCAATCCGAGCCCCAGCAGGGACACCACATTCATGGCGAACACGCTGACCTCGGTCATCCGCGCGATGATTCCGACCGCGCCCAGCGCCCCCACCACGGCCAGCGTGCCGATGAGCACCGGCAGCGAGGCGGCCACCACCCCGCCGAATACCAGCACCAGCACGATCGCGGTCAGCGGGATCGAAATCGATTCGGCCAGCACCAGATCGTGCCGCGACTGATCGCTGATCGTGTCGGCGAGCGCGCTGTATCCGGTCAGCTTGGTGTCGATTCCCGGAATGCGCAGTGTGGCAGCGATTTTCGGATATGACGCGACCCGCTGATTGTCGTTCCCCGCCGAGAACACGACCGCCACCGCCTGCCGTCCATCGGACGATCGGAGGTACTGCGATCGCGGACTGTTCCAATAGCTTTCGACCGGCCGATCCAGCAGCGCGGGATCGATCTTGCCGATCGCCTCGGTCACTCTCGGTCCGATATCGGCCAGCGACTGCCCCTCGGGCGCGGTGTAGATGGCGATGACATCCGGGTTCTGCGGCCCCAGGCGTTCGGTCACCCAGGCATCCACCGCCGCGGACTCACCATCGGGCACCACGAATCCCGCCGAACTCACCCGCTGCTGCAGCCCGGCCGCGAACAGCCCGCAGGCCAGTGCGAACAGCACCGCGACCGCCAGCACGGTCTTGGGCCGCGCCACCACGACCCGAGCCCAGGCGGCCATGAGGCCATCTGCTTCCGCGGTCTCGGCGACCTCGGCGGAACTGTCGACGACGGTCATGGGGCACTCCGATCCTTGTGTGCGAGTGGCCTGTTACCGTGGCCGGGCTCGGGTCGAGGAGAGGGTCAGGCGGTTGCGTCCGAATTCGTGGGCGTCAGTTCGCTTTCCAGCGTGCGGACGATGCGGTCCAGCAGGGCGTCCAGGCGTTCCGGAATGCCGCGTCCGTTGCGGACGGAGACGGTCAGCTCGGTGCGTCCGCCGCATTCGGTCATGCCCATGAGCAGCGGCATGGCGACGCTGTGCTGCGGCATGACCTTGATGGCGGTGGGGGTGAAGCCGGGGATCGCGAGCGCGTCGAGGTCGTAGCGGCCCATGTGGGAGACGGTGGCGGAGGCCAGGTTCCGGCCGGTGCGTGAGCCGAGCAGGTTCAGCGTCCGCAGCAGCCCGCGCCCCGCCGCCTGCGGCAGGTATTTCAGGCCGCCGTTGTCCATCTGGTTGAGCTCGCGGTTCTCCTTCAGGCCCGCGCGCTTGATCTCGTTGAGCTGCTTCCAATCCATGCCCGGCCGCACGTCCAGGAACAGCGGCAGCGCGAGGTTCGCGGTGGACCGCAGTTCCGGGTCGTGGCGGCGGATGTCGACCGGGATCATGATGCGCGAGATCGGCCCGCCCTCCTCGGCGAGCAGCGAGGCCACCCGCATGAGCGCGCCCGGCCCGGTCGCGTGAATGGTGCGGGTGCGCAACAGGTGCCGGTGTTCGCCCGGGTCCTGCCGCCCGTGCCCGACCGCTGAGCGGAAGCGCGGCAGCATGAGCGTGGGCCGCCCCGGCGCGCCGACCTTGCGCACCAGTTCGGCGTCGGCGATCGGATCGGGCGCACCGACGGGTTCCTCACCGCGCAGCGCCCGCAGCACGTCGGTGGCCCACATGACCATGCCCATGCCGTCCATGACGCCGTGGAAGACCCGGAACACCAGGGTGGTGGGCGCGGCCGTGAGCAGCAGCACCTCCACGGTGGCGTCCGGGGTCGGCCCGATCGGGCTGGTGAGCACCGGATCCGCCTCCAGCGCCGGGTATTCCAGCGCGTGGTCCACCACCCGCACACTCGGCGCCACCCCGCTGTCCACCCACTGCTTGCCGTCGCGGACCAGCCGCGCACCCGGATTGGCGTCGGCGGCGGTGGCGACCGCGCGCCGCAGCGTCTCCGGATCGATGCTGCCCTGGCCCTCCACCACCAGCTGCATCAGGAACGGCGGCGCCAGATCCCGCATGGGGAAGTAGATGAGCTCGGTGGGGGAGATGGGACGGCGGAACATGTGTGTACCCCTGCCTAGATGTTCTCGGTCAATGCCACGATGCCGCCCTGGGTTTCGAGCCAGGCCAGGAACTCGGCCAGCCCGGTCTCGCGGTCGACGATCGGCTGGTAGCCGAAATCCCGGGTGGCGGCGGAGGTGTCGTAGGTGGCGGTGCGGGTCATCAGCGCCACCACGTACCGCGTCAGCGGCGGCGACCACCGGGTGGCGACGAACGGCAGGCGCCAGACGGTTTCGATGGCGGCCACCGCGGCGGTGAGCACCCGCGGATTCGGCTGCCGGGTCGGTTTCGCATAGCCGAGGCCGGTCGCCACCTCGCCGAGGAAGCCCCACACGTCGGTCTGCTCGGCGTCCGCGATGAAATACGCCTTGCCGCCGACCTGCTCGGAACGGGCCGCGAGGACGGCCGCCTCGGCGATGTTCTCCACATGGCACAGCGAGGCCAGCACCTGCTTGCCGTAGGACAGGTCCGGCAGCGTGCCCGCGGCCGCCCGCCCGAGCAGCCGCACGATCGGGCCGGACCGGTCGCCGGCGCCCCAGATGGCGCGGGGCCGCAGCGCGCAGGCCGTGAATTCGGCGGTGTTGGAAGCCAGCACGGCGCGTTCGGCCGCGGCCTTGGTCTCCGAGTACACGTTCAGATAGCGGATGGGGTACGGCACCGATTCGTCGATGTTCACCTGGTCGCCGCCGTCGCGGTCCATGAGCGCGCTGGGGCTGGAGATGAACACGAACCGCGAGGCCCCATTGCGCTTGGCGGCGCGCAGCAGATTCTCGGTGGCCGTGACGTTCTCGGCCACGAACTGCGCCCGGGTGCCGCGGTCGTCGACCCGCGCCGCGCTGTGGAACACCACGTCCACGCCCTTGGTGGCGCGTTCGAGCGACACCTGATCGGTGAGATCGCCGGTGATGATCTCGATCTCGTCGATGACCTCGTACAGGTCACGCAGATTGCTGGTGGGCCGGGCCAGGATGGCCACCTCGAAACCGCCGTCCCGGAGGAGGCGGCGCACGATCGCCCCGCCCAGGAACCCGGATGCCCCCGTCACCAGTGCTTTCATGCGGCCTCCTGCGTCTTCCACCACGTGATTCCGAAGATCTGGGTCATGGCCGCCGTCTTGACCGGCGAGTGCTCGGTGCCCGCGGTCGCCTTCAGTGCGGCCGGGATCTGGGCCGCGTGCACCACGATGCTGAGGAAGGCGTCGATCCAGAACACCGCACGCAGCAGCCGGTTGGCGGGGGCGCGATCGCCCGCCGCCAGCAGCAGCCCCAGGGCCAGGTAGAGCCATCCCAGTACCGGAATCGCCCGCAGCACAGTCACCTTCATCGTCCGTCGTCCTTTCCGAGCTGTTCCGCCGCCCAGACCGCGAGTTGTTCGCGCCCGATCTTGGCATTGTGTCGGATATCGACCGGGAACTTCGGATGGAACAGGAACGTGGAAACCGGTGCGGTGACATCGAATTCGCCGGCCCGCTGCCGCAGCAGCGCCGTCAGCGCCGCGGTGTCCGTGCCCGGCGCGGTCTCCACGCAGAGCACCGGCAGCTGCGCGCCGCGGGTGCCCACGCCGACCAGCGCGGTGCGGACCACCCCGGGCAGTATGTTGAAGACCTGCTCCACCTGCACGGAGAACATGGGTCCGGCGGCGGTGTGCACGCGCTGACTCTTGCGGCCGCAGAACCAGATCCGGCCCTCGCCGTCGATCCAGGCCAGGTCGCCGGTGCGATGCCACACCGTGTCGTCCTCGTGGATCTTGCCCGCCAGATTCGCCGACTCCGGCCAGTAGTACCGGGTGCTCACATTCGGTCCCGACACCACCAGCTCGCCGATGCCGCGGGTGGCGACCAGCTCGGCTTCGCGGGCCTCGGCCTGCGCCCAGGTCGGGATGGGATCGTCGGTGATGGCGACCAGCCGCGCCCGCACGCCCTCGGCGGGCCGCCCGACACAGGTGCCGTCGCCCAGGTGCGCGCGCTCGGCCAGACCGCCCAGCAGTTCCCGAGATTCGATGGTGGACATGGGCAGTGCCTCGGTGGAGCCGTACCCGGCGTACACCTCGGCGTCTTCGGCCAGCACCCGCCGCAGCCCGGCTATGCACCAGTCCGGGACGGGCGCGCCGCCGGAATAGATGCTGTGCAGGGTCGGCACCGGCGTCTTGTGCGTCTCCAGGTGCCGCAGCAGCGGAATCAGCACGGCCGGGGAGGCGAACATGGTCTTCACGCCGAAACGGTTGAGCGCGTCGACCACGTGCGCCGGATCGGTGGAGCCGACCTTGCTCGGCACCAGAGGCGGTAGCACGCACCGTGATCCGAGCAGCATGTCGAGAATGCCCACCAGCGGCAGGGTGATCAGCGAGGTGCCCGGTTCCACCCGGCCGCGCGCGGCGTGCACCTGCTCGACCATGGCGCTGAGATTGCCGTGCGTCATCTCCACGGCCTTGGCGGGCCCGGTGCTGCCGGTGGTGTAGGCGATGAGCAGCACCTCGTCCGCCGGCGCCGGCACCCGCTCGCGCAGGGTGAAGGCGTCGAACGGGGCCCGGTGCTCGCCGGCGGTCCGCCGCTCGGCGAGGGCGGCCCGCAGTTCCTCCAGCCGCGCCGCGACTTTGGCGCCGACCGGACCGGCCGCGCCGTCGGTGCGGAACCGGTTGCCGAGCCGGCCCGCGGTCACCGGCGCGCCCCAGCTGCGCAGGGTCGGGCCGCTCCAGAACCAGCGCGGGCCGACGGTGAGAGTCACCCGCACGTTCCGGAAATACTTGCCGAACAGCACTCGCGCCGCGTGCGCCTGCGGAATGCCGATGAACGCCTCGGCATTCGCGGCGCGCAGGCAGTTGAGCATCTTGCGCAGGCCCATGCCCGGATCGATGACCACCGGGATGGCGCCGATCTTCAACAGCCCCAGCATGATCGCGTACAGCTCCGGGCTGGGCAGCACCAGCACGATGGTGCGGGTACCGCGGCCCACGCCCGCCGCGGCCAGGTGCAGGCCGATGGTGTCGGACCACTCGTCGAGCTCACGGTAGGTGAGATGGCGGTAGTCCGGGAGGCCGGAGGCGGTCTTCCCCGCGGGGTAGATCACCGCCTCACGGTCCGGATCGGCGGCCACCACCGCTCGGAAGCGGTCGATGGCCTGCCAATAGGTCGCGGTGGTCACGCCGCGGCTCCAGCGAGGGCCGGGAGCCGGTAGACGACCGCGGCGGCCGAGGCGCCCGCACCGGCCGCCACGAACAGCACATCGCGGTAGCCCGCCAGCGAATCCGCCTGGGCGGCCGCGTGATACGCCAGGGTGAGCGCGGCCGTGTGCGGGTCACCGTCGGTCAGGCCCGGGGTGAACACCGCGTCCGCGGCGATGCCTAGTTCGGCGGCCAGGCGGGCCGGGAAGTCGGCGCTCGGGGTGGCGGCGATGAGGGCCGTGGTCGTCTCGTCGACCGCACTGTCCGACAGCGCGGCGCGCCCGGCCTCGGCGGCAGTGGCCAGCAGCCGGTCCAGGTAGTCGGGTTCGCGCTCGACCGTCATGATGCCGCGGCCGCGATCGCCCATGGTCTCGGTGTCCACGTAGGACTCCAGGCCCGGAGCGCCCGCGGCGGCGCGGGTGTGCACCCGGCCGAAGCCCTCGGGCTCGCCGGTCTGCTCCAGCAGCAGCGCCGCACCAGCGGTGGCGTAGGGGAATTCGTCGTCGGCGGCGGAGCGCGTCAGCGACGGGTGGGTGTCACCCGACACCACCAGCACGTGCTCGGCGCTGCCGGTGGCCAGCACCGCCTGCGCCACCTGCACGGCATTGAGCACGCCGGTGCCGGCGTTCATGAGGTCGAAGGAGAACGACCGCGGGTCCTCCTTCACGTAGTCGAGCCCGATGCCCGCGGCCTTCTGGATGAGGGCCGACACGGCCGGCTCGACGGTATTGTTGTCGCGGAAGATGCCCGCGTTGATCATGACCCCGACCTGCCCGGGCTCGATGCCCGCGCTCTCCATGGCCCGCCGCGCGGCCCGGCCGCTGAGCTCGACGATGCTGAAAGTGTCGGTGTCCCGGCTGATTCCGGTGGACTTGATGCGCACACCCATGGCAGTACCTCAGACCTTCAGCGACGAGATGGTGGTGGACAGGAAGCCGCCGACGACACCGGAGGCCGCCGGAATCATCAGAATCTTCGACCCGGCCGCCAGGTTCTGCTGGCTGAGCTGATCGTGCAGCACGATGAAATGCGAAGTGCTGGAGGTATTTCCGTACTTCTCGATGACATTCAGGTCCGGCGGCATGGGGTGGCCGAACTCGCGTTCGGCGATCGCGTTCATGAACGGAATCGCGGCCGCGCCGAACTGGTGGTGGATGATGTAGTCGAAACCCTCGTCGGCGAAGGTGATCCCGTTCGCCTCCATGAAGTTGCGCTGGGTGTCGGTCCACAGCAGGAACCGCGCCTCGTTGTGCATCTTCCGGTTGTCGGTGTAGAGCGCCACGCCATTGGACTTGTCGCTGGGCATGCCCAGGCACAGGTGCGAGAACTCCGAGGCGGTGGTGAGCTCGATGTAGTGGATCTTGTCGTTGTCGTCCACGGCCTCGTCGAGCACCACGGCCGCACCGGAATCGCCGACGGTCAGCGACGCGAATTGCAGATCGTATTTACTGGAAATCTCGTTCACGGCCGTTTCGGCAATAGGCGTAATGGCCTCGCCACTGACCACGATGCCGCGTTTCACCGCGCCACTGCGAATCATTCGGTCGAGAATGTAGACGCCACTCATCATGCCCGCGCAGGCATTCGAGAGATCGAAGGCGATGACATCCTCGCGAGCGCCGATGGCGCGGCCGATGGCACCGGCGAAGGACGGCTCCATGTACATCTTGGTGCCCTCCTTACTGCGCGTGATGGAGGTCGAGATGATGATGTCGAGATCGCCTGCGGCATAGGATGACCTGGAAAGACAGTCCTCGACGGCCTTCATGGCCAGGGCGAAGGAGTCCTCGAGCGTCTCCGGGCGGGTGTCGCGGAAACGGCGTTCCTTGACGCCCGTGATTCGTTCGAGATCGAACTCCGGGACCTCCTTCAATTGTGAGAGCAGTTCGGCTGTGGTAACACGCTTCTCGGGCAGATAGGCGCCGATGGACTCGAATCGAGATTGCGGCACAGGGGACTCCTGAAACTGGGAGGCTGAAACCTCGTGGAAGAGAGTGAAATGTGTGTTCGTCAAGCTCGGATGAACCGAGGCTACCCGAGGGTAACTAGCTTGGGGAACTGAAGCGTTCCGTTTGGCTGTCTGAGACGAAACGTGAACGTGCGCTTAGTGTTACGCGCGGTGCCGCAAAACTTCCGCACCCAGCCTGGCCGCCCGCAGCCTGGCTGAAGTGGGGGTTCGCCGAAAGCCGGGCGCTGTGGTCACCCACTGGCAACCGTCCGTTATATGTCATCGGTATGGCCCGAGGATGACGAACCCAGCTTCTCGCTGTGAGTGAGTTCACCCGGCCACGCCACACCCGCGCGCTCCGGTGCCCTCGATTCGAAAACTGTCTGGGCGGCAGCGTATTTCGCGACGTGCACGTGGCGATTCATGTCTGTGCGGGCAGGCCCAGCACCGCGACCACGAATTCCACGAACAGCGGTGCCAATTCGGGCACCCGGTGTGCCCCCTCCGCCACGATGACCCGGCGGGTGCGTTCGCCGATGGCGTCCGGAATCAGCGCGAACAGCTCGTCGGCGATGACCGGCAGGCTCGGATCGGTCGCGCGCGCCTGGGCGTAGAAGACCCGGTACAGATCCGCGAACCGATCCACCGACAGATCCCGCAGCGCCACCGACTGCTGATCCACCTTGAACGCCTCGACCAGCATCAGCCGCGCGAAATCCGGTTCGGAGGCCACGGTTTCGCAGAAGGTGACCACGATGGACTCGATGCGCTCGTACGCGCCGGCGTCGGTGGGCAGCTGCGCCAGCTCGTCGGCGATGCGGGTCGCGATGATGTCGGAGGCGGTGCGCACCGCCTCGATGAAGCAGTGCTCCTTGTTGCTGAAGTGCTCGTAGAAGGTGCTGCGCGAGACCCGGGCGCGCGCCACGATATCGGTGAGTGTGGTGGCGTGGTAGCCCCTGGCCTCGACACATTCCACCATGGCCTCGAGCAGCCGGCCGCGCTGTGAGGTGAGGACGGCGTCCCGGGCGGCGCGGTGCCGTTCGTCGAAGTTGGTGCGCTGCAACGTCCCCTGTGGTGCGCGAGCCGTCATGTGGACCTGCCTGTCGCGCATCCATTCCCTCTCTCACTGAACCGCGTTCACTTCAGATGGTCATTATCGGTGGGCGCCCGGATCGGGGGCGTCCCGGGATGGCGGTCGGGTGACCTCAGTCTCTGCCGTTCGCTACGGCCGCGGCAGCCGCAACACCGCGAAGGCGAAGGCACGCCGATCCGGAATCCATTGCGGCAGTTGGGAAATCCCTCCGCGCTCGATCGGCCGCCAGGTGCGCTCGGCAATGGCGTCGATCCGCCCGATGGCGATCGGGGTGCCCGTTCCGGCGCGACGAAAGATCATCTCTCGTGTCGTTGGGCCGCATATGCACATCGTTGCATCGGCGGATCGGCCGTCGCCATCCGCGTGGATATCTGCCCGGGTCCGGAGTCGCTGTCGTGTGCCGCGGTCCGTACGCTGGCTGGACCGGAAAACTGGATCCTCACCGGCTACTTCGATAGATATTTGGCTGAAGGATTGCTGGAGGGATAGGCGGACAGATGCTCGACGCGCTCACACCGATTCCGGAGCAGCCGCTGCTCGGAATGTACCTGCGGCACCGCCGGGAGAATCAGGGCCTCACGCAGGAGGAGACCGCTCGGCGGATGTTCGTCAGCGTCTCGCTCTACCGGAAGCTGGAGAGCGGGGAGCGCACGGTCTCGGCGGACCGGCTCGAGGACTGGTGTGCCGCCATGGACGTACCGATGTGGATGCTCGAGAAGGTGGTCTCGCTGGCCCTGCCCAGGGTGTCCACCTTCGCGCGCGGTACCTGGCCGCCCCAGCTGCGCCGAGAGGACCTCGACCATCTCGAGGCCCTGCCCTACCCGGCGTACTTCCACCGCTTCCCCGAATACGAGGTGCTCGCGGCCAATCGGGCTGCCGGCGGGGCGTTTCCCTGGCTGGCCCCCGCGGCGCCCGACGCCGACCGCCCGGTCAATGTCATCGAGCAGTTCCTGACCATCCCGGAAGCTCGCGAGTTGCTGGTCAACTGGGACACCATCGTGCACCGCCTGGTTTTCGGCCTGCGTGTTCTCTCACCCGGCGTAGTCGCCCCCGAGCGACTGACCCAGATCATCGAAACCTGCAGCGTCAACCCGGAATTCGCGCGCATGTGGAACACCCCGATGGAAGAAGACCTGTTCAATGACTCGCTCGTCCAGGTCCGCAACCCGGCCTCCGGCGAGATCATGAACCTGACCATGCGTTCCTACAATGCCTTTCACCCGCAGAACTGCTCCTACCAGCTGTTCATGCTCACGCCGCGGTCGCCCGGGACCGCCACCATCGACCCGTGCGCGGTCCACTGACCGGGCTCCGGCCACCGATGTCATCGTGCAGAGGATGGCCACCTCAGTCGCGCGGGAGGCGCTGATCAACGGGGAGCCGATCGTGCGGCGGCCGCCGTTCAGAGTAGGAGATCAGGTGTTCGAATCGTTCGATCCAGTTTCCGAGCAGCCGTTGGTCGGGATGTACAGCTGATCCGGCCCGCCGGTCAGCGCGGGTGCCCCAAATCGTGCTACCGCCCCAGGTTGACCAGCGCGGCAACCGGACCGGATGCTGGAACGGCGAGATCAGCCGCTGCCCGATCCGATTCCGTGGATCGGGCAGCGGCATGTTCGGCGCCTCATTCCCGTTCCGGCGATGGTGGAGTTCGGAGGGGAATCTCCACTCGCGGTCGGCGGGTGTGACTCGGTGCCCGCCCGCCGGAGGGCGGCGGGCGGCACCGGTTCTTACTTCGGTTCGACGTACTTCGGGAAGACCACGGCCGGTTCCGGCAGGGCGGTGCCCGGGCTGAGCGGGGTGGTGAGGTCCGCGAAGCTACGGTCGGTGACGCCGAGCAGGTCCAGGATCTTCCCGGCCGAGCCGGGGATGACCGGCTGGACCAGGATCGACACGATGCGCAGCACCTCCATGGTCACGTAGAGGATGGTGCCCTCGCGGGCGGTGTCCTCCGGGGTGCCGGCCTTGGCCAGGGTCCAGGGCGCCTGGGCGGAGAAGTAGCGGTTGGTCTCACCGAGGGTGAGCCACAGCTGCTCCAGACCCAGATGGATCTGCTGCTGGTCGAACTCGGCCCGGACCTTCTCCAGCAGGCCGCCCGCGCGCTCCAGCAGGGCCTTGTCGTCCTCGGTGAATTCGCCCGGGGTCGGGACTACGCCGCCGAAGTCGCGGGCCACCATCTTCAGGCAGCGCTGGGCCAGGTTGCCGTACTCGTTGGCCAGATCGGCATTGATGCGGCCGACGATGGCCTCGTGGCTGTAGGAGCCGTCCTGGCCGTAGGAGATCTCACGCAGCAGGAAGAAGCGCACGGCGTCCAGGCCGAAGGCGTCGACCAGGTCCATGGGATCGACCACATTGCCGACCGACTTGGACATCTTCTCGCCCTTGTAGTTGACGAAGCCGTGCACGAAAACCCGCTTCGGGAGCTCGATTCCGGCGCTCATCAGGAAGGCGGGCCAGTACACGGTGTGGAACCGCGAGATGTCCTTGCCGATGATGTGCAGGTCCGCGGGCCAATACCGCTGGAACGACGCCGAATCGGTGTCGGGGAAGCCCGCACCGGTCAGGTAGTTGGTGAGCGCGTCCACCCAGACGTACATGACGTGCTCGGGGTGACCCGGCACCGGCACACCCCAGTCGAAGGTGGTGCGGGAGATGGACAGATCCTTCAGGCCCGACTTCACATACGAGACGATCTCGTTGCGCCGGGTCGCGGGCGCGATGAATTCCGGCTGGGTCTCGTACAGTTCGAGCAGCTTGTCCTGATAGTTGGACAGGCGGAAGAAGTAGTTCGACTCCTCGGTCCACTCCACCGGGGTCTTGGTGTCGGTGGAGATGCGGGTGCCGTCCTCGAGGAGGGTGGTCTCCTCCTCGGTGTAGAACGCCTCGTCGCGCACCGAGTACCAGCCGGCGTAGGTGTCGAGGTAGATGTCCCCGGCCGCGACCATGCGCTCCCAGATCGCGACCGACGCGGCCAGGTGGTCCTCGTCGGTGGTGCGGATGAAGCGGTCGAAGGAGATGTCGAGCGCCTTGTCCATGTTCTCGAAGACGTCGGAGTTCCGCGAGGCGTACTCCTGCTCCGCGAGACCGGCGGCCTTGGCGGCCTGCTGCACCTTCTGGCCGTGCTCGTCGGTGCCGGTCATGTAGAACACATCGAAGCCGTCCAGCCGTTTGAACCGGGCCAGGGCATCGGACGAGATGTACTCGTAGGCGTGCCCGATGTGCGGTGCGCCGTTCGGGTACGCGATGGCCGTGGTGATGTAAAAGGCGGGGCGATCGGATGCGCTCATGGTGTGTCTACTCTATCTGCGTGTCCTACGTCGCTCGCGTGAATATCCCCGTGGCAGGTGCCGCCCATCTTTCTTTCGGGGGATGGGCATGACAAGTCGCCGACCTGCACCCGAGCCGCCCGAGCCGCTGTCGCCGCTGATCGACGCGCACACCCACATCGACGCCTGCGGGGCCACCGATCCGGAATCGGTTGCGGCCCTGGTGGACCGGGCCCGCGCGGTGGGCGTGCGGGAGCTGGTGACGGTCGCCGACGATCTGGAGGCCGCGCGCTTCGCGGTCCGCGCCGCGCATTGGGACGATCGCGTGTACGCGGCCGTCGCACTGCACCCGACACGCGCCAACCACCTCGACGACGCCGCCAAGGCCGAGCTAGAGCAGCTGGCCGCCGATCCGCGGGTGGTCGCGGTGGGGGAGACCGGGCTGGACTACTACTGGCCGGGCAAGCTGGACGGCTGCGCCGAGATCGAGGATCAGGTCGAGGGCTTCCGCTGGCACATCGACCTGGCCAAACGGCTGGGCAAGCCGCTCATGATCCACAACCGGGAGGCCGATCACGACCTGCTGGCGGTGCTACTGGACGAGGGCGCGCCGGAAACCGTGATCTTCCACTGCTTCTCCTCCGACTCGAACATGGCGATGGCCTGTGTGGAGGAGGGCTATGTGCTCAGTTTCTCGGGCACGGTCAGTTTCAAGAACGCGCACGAATTGCGCGAGGCCGCGAAACTCGTTCCGGACGAACTGATTCTGGTCGAAACGGACGCGCCGTTCCTGACGCCGCATCCATTCCGGGGTGCGCAGAACGAGTCGTACATGTTGCCGTACACCCTGCGCGCGCTGGCCGAACTGCGCGAACAGGATCCGGTGCAGCTGGCCAAGATCACCACCGCCAATGCCCGCCGGGTCTACGGAATCTGAGCTACTGTTCCGCCTCTCCGGGACTCTGGCGCCCGGCTCGGATGCCGTGGCCGGTCGCACACGTGTGCCGGCGGTCGGGCGGCGAACCGATTTCGGGCGTACCCGACGAGTTACCCCGAACGTCATGAAATCAGTTGTCGCTGCCGCGGATCGAACATCGAGATCGATCCGCCATGTGTGGCGTGGCTCACTGGGATCTGCCCTGATTGTGATTTACCTGCGGTTCGATATCGGGTCGTAATTTTCGTACCCGCAGTTCCGCTGGGAGTGGTTGTCAATCCCTGGCCCTCTCGTTATCGTACTGTGACCATGCCGGGATTTCCGATGCACGCATTGACGAAGATCAACTCGTCGCGTTCCCCGATGCTGTACGGGGCTATCGCGGCGATGCTCGTCACGCTCATCTTCGGTGCCGGCATTGCCATCATGAGCAAGAAGCAGATCACCTTCGTCATCGATGGCAAGCAGTTCGCCGAATCCACCATGCGCGGGGATGTCCGCGGCGCGCTCAAGGACGCCGGGTACGCGATCACCAACCGTGATGACGTATCCCCTTCCGCCGGAGCGCATATCAGCGACGGATCCACCATCACGCTGAACCGGGCCCGTGAGGTCTCGCTCATCGTCGACGGCACGCCCTCCAAGGCGTGGACCACCGCGCTCACCGTGGCCGAAGCGGTCACCAAGCTCAACCTGCCCGGTGACGTCTTCACCTCGCCCGCGCGCCCGACCCCGCTGCCGCTCGAGGGCGCGCAACTGCTCATCACCAATCCGCGCACGGTCGAACTCAGTGACAATGGCGCGCCCGCGTCGCTGGTCCGCCTCGCAGCCCCGACCATCGGGGAATTGCTCCAGGCGCAGGGCCGCCCGCTGGTCGATCAGGACTCCGTGGAACCGGTCGCGAGCACCCCGCTCACCGACGGCATGAAGATCACCGTCACCCGCAAGATCGTGGAGAACCGCACCGAGCGGGTGCCGCTGGATCCGCCGGAGAACATCATCGAGGATCAGACGCTCAATATGAGCCGCACGATCGTCGAGAATCCGGGCGTACCCGGTACGCAGGACGTGATTTTCGCGGTCTCCATCGTGAACGGCCATGAGGCGGGCAAGGATCCGATCAAGTCCACCGTGATCGTGCCCGCGCAGCCCAAGACCGTGCGCAAGGGCGCCAAGCCCGGCACCGAGGTCCCGGACGTGCAGAACGGCACCACCTGGGATGCCCTGGCCACATGCGAATCCGGCGGCAACTGGGCCATCAATACGGGCAACGGCTTCTTCGGCGGCATCCAGTTCGACCAGAACACCTGGGAACGCCAGGGCGGCACCCGCTACGCCCCGCGCGCCGACCTCGCGACCCGCGAGGAACAGATCGCCATCGCCGAAGTGACGCGCGCCCGCCAGGGTTGGGGCGCGTGGCCGGCCTGCACCTCGCGGCTCGGCATCGGTTAGAAGGGCTGTCCCGACAGCGTGGACAGTAGCTGGAACGGCATGCTGAGGAACATCAACCCGACATAGAGCGGGTAGCGGATCGGATCACCGTTGAGGTAGCCCTCGGTCAGCCAGCTCATCAGGTCTGCGGAGCCCATGTCGCATCTCCCTTGCGTAGGTGGTTACTGCCACCGGGCCTGTCGGCAACGCGAGTCCTGTTGTTACCGAACGGAAGTATCGGCCGCCCGGGTCATCGGCGCCCGACGCGAACGCGCAGGGTCATCGGAAAGTGGATTCGAGGTAGTCGACGAGGTCGGGGATGGTGGCCGGGCGGCGGGCGAAGCCCAGATAGCCGTCGGGACGGATGACGAAGGCCGATCCGTGGCCCGCGCGGTAGGCCCGGACGAATTCGCCTGCGGTGTCGCGGATCAGCGGGAGAGTGGTCGCGGCCGCGCCGACCCGGGGTGCGGCGATCAGGTAGGCGTCCAGGTGGCCGTGGGCCGTGGCGGTCGCGGTGACGGCCAGCTGTTCCAGGTCGCGCAGGTCGTGTTCGGTGGTGGTGTCGTCCGCGTAGAGCAGCAGGGTGTGGGCGGCGCCGTCGATGAGGGGCAGCAGCCGGAAGTCGAAGGCGACGGCGTCGCGGGTCAGGCCGCGGGTGTCGGGGGCGCGGGCGCCCGCCAGCGGGGCGGGCTCACCGGGCGGGGACGGCGCGACGATCGGGCTGCCGGTGTAGTCGATGAGGAGCTGGGCCTCCCGGCGCAGGACGTAGCCGGGGTCGGTGGAGTCCGCCCCGATACCCTCGCGGGCGCTGCGGACCGTGCGGCCGACGACCTCCTCGCCCACCGGGCGGCGTTCGGCGTCGTAGGAGTCGAGCAGGGTCGGGGAGGCGTCGCCGGTGAGCGCGAGGGCCAGCTTCCAGGCCAGGTTGTGCGCGTCCTGGATGCCGGTGTTCATGCCCTGGGCGCCGGTGGGCGGGTGGATGTGGGCGGCATCGCCCGTCACGAAAACCCTTCCGCGGCTGTAGGAATCGACAATACGGTGGCTGATCCGGAAGACCGCGGACCAGCGCAGGTTCGACACCTGCGCCGGCTCGGGGGCGAGGCGGTCGACGACCGCTTGCAGATCGGACAGGTCGGGAGTCCACCCGGTGGTGAAGCCGTGCTCGACGCCGTCGTCGCCGGTCGCCTGGACGGGTGTCCGGCCGTCGGGGAGGAGCATGGAGATCCGGTACCGGTGCCGGCCGGGGAGCGGGATGCAGACCAGCAGATCATCGGTGACGCCGTCGGTCTGGTGGCTCGCGCGGATGTTGTAGCCGCGCGGCATCGACCAGCTCAGTTCCACGTCCCCGAGCATGTAGTGCTCGGTGAAGGCCGCGCCCTCGAAGGAGAGACCCAGCGCCTTGCGGATCGTGCTGTGCGCGCCGTCGCAGCCGACGAGATAGCTTGCCCGCGTGGTCTTCTCACTCGTTTCGCTCGCGAGTGTCACGGTGACCCCGTCGACGTCCTGCTCGAAAGCCGCGACCCGCGTACCGCGCTCGACGGCGCCGCCCAGCGTGGCGAGCCGGTCCCGCAGAATCCGCTCGGTCTCGTACTGCGGCAGGCCGACGAATCCGAACGGCACATCCGGCGGCAGCGTCAGCTCGATGCGCGGGCCCGGCTCGCCATTGACGAAGGCCAGCTGCCCGCGCAGTTGGATCGCCGCGTCCAGGATCCGGCGCAGCACCCCCATCTGCTCGAACACTTCCAGCGCACGCGGTTGGATGCCAACGGCTTTCGCGTACTGCGGGGGTTCCAGCAGCGGGTCGACGATCCGGCACGGCACGCCGCGGCGGCGCAGTTCGATCGCTGCGGTCAGGCCGACGGGTCCGGCGCCGGCGATGAATACCGCGGTGTCGTCCATGGGGTCGAACCTGTCGGTGATTCGGACGCCGCGGGGGTATTCGTGGCCGAATTGGGTTGTGCCGGATCGTGTCCGGGCACCGCATCGGCGCCGTAGAAGGTGGGCAGCATGCCCTTCACCAGTACCAGCGCCGACCCTTCGCCGGAGGGGACGGCCGCCAGGTTGGTGGCGACCACGATGGTGAGGCCGGAGTCCGGGTCCGACGCCATGTAGGTCATGTAGCCCGGGATCTGGCCGTCGTGCCCGAACTGATGCTCACCGAATCGCACGATGCCCAGGCCGTACCCGGCCATGGCCGGATTCGCCGGATCGATCGGCTGGATACTGTCCATCCGCATGTTCTGGAACTTGGTGTCGAGCAGCTTGCCGTCGATGAGCGCCTCCGCATACGTGGTCATATCGTCGACCGTCGAGATCGCCGCACCCGCGGTCCAGGTCCACGACGGGCTGGAGGTCGTCTGGTTGCCCGGTTTCAGCGTGCCCGCCAGCGCCGCGGCCCGCTGATCCGGCGGCAGTGCGAAGGTGTCGATGGTGGAGACCATGGTGCCGAAGGCGTAGCCCTGCGGATGCGGATCCGGCATCGAGGAGTCCGCCGGCGCTGGGAACGACGTGTGCTTCAACCCGAGCGGTTCGAAGATGCGCTGCCGGAAGTTGTCGGCCACAGGCATATTCGTGACCTTCTCGATGACCAGCCCCAGCAGGATGGTGTTGGTGTTGCAGTACTCGAACTTCTCGCCCGGCTGGAAATCGACCGGGTGCGCGAACGCGATGGCCAGCAATTCCTCCGGGGTCCACACCTGCTGCGGATCCTTGTCGATCGCGGCGCTGAAGTCGTAGTCGAAGGTGTAGTTGTAGAGGCCGCTGCGCATTTCGGCGAGCTGGGCGAGGGTGATGCGGTCCCCGTTCGGCACGCCCGGCCAGTACTTGCCGATCGGATCGTCGAGGGAGAGCTTGCCCTCCTGGGCGAGCTGCATGAGGACCGTCACCGTCATGGTCTTGGTATTGCTGCCGATCCGGAAGTGGTCGTCCACCGTCATCGGATCGTCCTTGCCGATGGTCCCGGTCCCGAAGGTGGCGGTCCAGTCACCGTCCTTGGGCGATTTGACCACCACCACCGCTCCCGGAATGGCGTTGTCCTTCATCAGTTCGGTGATGATGGGCCGCAACGTCGCGGCGTATCCGGGCTCCTTGGACCCCGTATCGTTCGACGACCCGCACCCTGCCGCGACCGTCAATGCCACAGCTGCGATGAGCACGCCGAAACTCCGCCGGTATCCCATAACTCTCCGTCCGGGTCCGCTGGAACGTGGTTATGAAGCTGCTGAAGCGCTTGTCAGCCTAACTCCGTACCAACCGGTCGCGAATGGAAATGGGCGGTGTCGCTACATCAGTGCGCCACCATCGACGCGGAGCTCGGTGCCGGTCATGTAGCGGCCGTCATCGGAGGCGGCCATGGCGACGACACCCGCGATGTCCTCGGGCTTGCCGAGCGCGCCGCCCTCGATCCACCCGGGCAGCCGCGCCATGAGCGTCCAGTCGGCGTCGGCGGGCAGTTCCAGGCCGGAGGTGATGCCGGTGCTGATGCCGCCGGGCACGATATTGACCGCCCGCAGGCCCTTTTTCACGTATTCCAGGGCGATGGAGTGGGTGAGCGCGTTGACGCCCGCCTTCGACGCGGAGTACGCGGCCATGTAGGGATTGGACCCGAAGGCCGAGGTGGAGGAGAAGTTCACGATCACGCCGTGCCCGGATTCGATGAGCGCGGGCAGCGCGGCCTGGATCATGAGGAAAGTGCCGGTCAGGTTGACCGAGATGACCCGGTTCCAGTCCTCGAGGGGCATGTCGCGGGTGTGCGCGGCGCGCAGGATGCCCGCGGCGTTCACCAGAACGTCCAGGCCGCCGAGGAATTCGAGGGCCTCGGCGGTGACGGCGCGCACCGCCGCCGGGTCGGAGATGTCGAGGGTGAGGGTGCGCAGGCGCTCGCGTTGATCGGCGGGGACGGCGTCGACGGTGGCGGCCAGTCCGGCCTCGTTCACATCGGCGGCGACCAGGTGGGCTCCCTCTTCGAGCAGTCGCAGGGCTACGCCCTGTCCGATGCCCGATCCAGCTCCGGTGACAATTACTCGGCGGCCTTCGTATCTGCGCGACATGGCGAGAAATTAGAACAAGTTTCAAGGCGCGTCAATGGGTTGTGCGACTGCCCGTGGGTAGCTGGTTGCCAGAATGTTCTCATACTGGTCCTCCGTTCAAATCGATAAACTCGTGCCCCGAACAGGAATGGTCATCGGGTCGGGACTGATGGAGGATTCATGCGGTCGGTTGGTTGGCGTACACGGATTTTCACCGCGGCTATTGCGTCTGCGGGCACGGTGCTGGCCCTGCCGGGAACCGCTGCCCACGCCGAAACGACCGGCACCGCCTTCGCCACCACCGCGCTACCGGACGGCTTCCGTGGCCTGCCGAACGGCACCATCATCGACTACTGGACCACCCGCTCCAATGGCGAACCGGTGAAAGCCAGTGGCGCGCTGTTCGTTCCGTCCGGTCCCGCGCCCGCGGGCGGCTGGCCGATCATGGCCTACGACCACGGCACCTCCGGGATGGGACCGGGCTGCGGCGGGCAGACCGACACCTCGAAAGTGAGCCGGGCCAAGGAAGACCAGGTGCTGCAGTACTTCGTGAACAAGGGCTTTGCCGTGGTCGCGCCGGACTACCTGGGCCTGGGCCGCTTCGACACCGGCCCGCACCCGTACCTGGAGATCAGCACCGAGGCCGGCGCCACCATCGACCTGGTCCAGGCGGCCCGCGCCACGAATCCGGCGCTCTCGCGCACCTGGGCGGTGACCGGCGTCTCGCAGGGCGGTCAGGCGGCGCTGGGCACCGCGCACCTGCAGGTGTCGCAGACCCCAGACCTCGACTTCCGCGGCGCCATCGCGGTCGACCCGGAATCGGATCTGGAGAAGATCGCCCCGTTCGTCGGCCCCTGGGCGCCGGAGATCCCCGGTCAGGCCGGGACCGCGGTCAACGGGTTCGTGGTCAGTATGCTGGCCGGGCTGCGCGCCACCCACCCCGAGGTCGATGTCGACAGCTACCTCACCCCGCGCGGCAAGCAGGCCGTGGACGCCTCGGAGAGTGTGTGCTTCGCGGACATCATGAAGGTGGTCGACGGCATGGGCATCGGCGACATGCTGTCGCGGCCGCTCGACACCCCGGAATTCCGGGCCGCCATGACCGAGTACATGGCGGTGCCGGTCAACGGCTACAACGCGCCGATCCTGCTGTTGCTCAACACCAATGACACCACCGTGCCGTCTCCGCTGCACGCGGCGCTGGCCGCCCAGCTCGCCGCCACCGGCGCGGACTTCCAGACGGTGATCGGCACCGGCACCCACACCCAGTTGAACCCGCAGATGTGGAATGCCATCGGCGCGTTCAGCGATCGGATCCTGGCCACGCCCGCCGTGCCGTGACCACGGTCGCGTGATCCCTTCGGGGGCTCGGGGTGAAAAACCCGGGCCCCCGACGACTTACTGCGGGAACCAGCTGAAATCGGGTTCGCAGGCGACGTCCTGCTCCGGGCGGACACCGGTGGCGAGGTAGGTGTTCACGATATTGTTCAGGCACGGACTCAGGCCCGGCCGGAACGCGCCGTGAATCCTGGTGTCCGCCAGCGTCACCAGGCGTGACTCGGTCAGATCTGCGTGCAGCGCAAGCCCTTCCGAGTATGCGGTGCGGGTGTCGTGGACATTGGCCAGGATCAGCACCGGCGTCGCATTGTGGATCTCGGTGGGCGGTTCCACCGGGTCCGGCCAGAAGGCGCAGGCGGTGATGTTGTTGGCGAACGCGCCGAACACCGGCTGCGTCGGCCGCGCGGCCTCGACATTGCCGTAGTACCAGGCGGGATCGCGCGGCGCGGCCTTGTCACCGCACAAGATGGCGGCCATGGCGGCGGCTTCCAGCGGCACCACGGAGACGATCTTGGCCTTCAGCGCGTCCATGTCGATGGGGCCGCCCGCCACGCCCGACGCCACCATGGTGAGCACGTCGGCGAGGTTGGGGTTCAGCTGTGGGCTCGGCAGCAGCGCCAGCAGCATCATGGGAATGGTGTGTTCGTCGACCAGGTAGCCGCTGCCGTAGATCTCGTGACCCGCGGATCGCCGGATGAGGTCCTCGACCCAGGCGCGTACCGCCTCCGGGGTGCTGCCGAAGTGGTACTGATCGTCGTGGCGGGCCGCCCATTTCGCCCAGTCGTCGAGGGCGTACTCGTTGATCGCGCCCATGTCCTGGTAGAGCCCGACGTAGTAGCGGTCCGGGTCGACGGCGCTGTCGAAGACCATGCGGTCGGCGTGGTCGCCGAACATCTGGGTGTAGACCGCGCCCAGGTAGGTGCCGTAGGACGCGCCGAAATAGTTGAGCTTCTTCTCGCCGAGGAGGCTTCGGATGAGGTCCATGTCGCGCGCGGTATTGCGAGTCGTGATCTTGCGGGCCTTCTCCGGGTCGGTGCCCACGCACGCGGTGGCCAGCGCCGCGGCCACGGCGGTGTCGCGGGCATAGCCGAACACGTCGAATCCGGCGGAGAAGAGCATGGTGGGAACCGGAATCGTGCAATTGACCGCGTCGGAGCGGCCGATGCCGCGCGGGTCCATGCCGATCAGGTCGTACTGCGCGCGTACGTCCGCGGTCATGGCCTTCTGGGTGTTCACCGTCATCGCCAGGCCGGCGCCGCCCGGACCGCCCGGATTGGTGACCAGGATGCCGCGACGGCGCGCCGGGTCGGTGGCGGCGATGCGCGAGATCGCGACGGTGAGCGTGCGACCGTCCGGATTGTTGTAGTCGAGCGGTACCAGGACGCCCGCGCACCGCGCACCGGCGGCGTCGAGGGCCGCGTTGTCGCACGGCTTCCACTCCAGTGTCTGGTGGTAGAAACGGTCCAGTCCCGGGGCCGCGTCCGCATTCGCCGGTCCCGCGGGCAGCGTGACCGCCGCGGTCAGCAGCGTCGCGCCCAGGACGAGCCGTCGAATCCGCCGAGCGGGCATGCACTCTCCTTCACGATTGTGTTCCCAACGGGCGACGCTACTCGGATACCTGGTGAAAGACCGTGCGACATGGCGGATTTGGTCCGACGCGCGCGGCCGCCACGCTCGGACGGGCAAGTTTGCAAACGCATAGCTAACTTCAGTGTTAGACTCCGCGCGCCATCGCCCTCGCGGTGTGACCGGGTGCCGGGTGATGCACGCAGCTTGATAGGTTTTCCAGAATGTCCGAACCCGAAGTCGCCGGTCGTGGAAAAGCCGCCCTGCTGGGCCCCGCCGAAGTGCGTGAGCTGGCCGAGCGTTTCGGCGTCCGTCCGACCAAGCAGCTCGGGCAGAACTTCGTCCACGACGCCAACACCATGCGCCGCATCGTGGCCACCGCGGGTGTCCACCGCGACGACACCGTGCTCGAGGTCGGTCCCGGCCTGGGCTCGCTGACCCTGGCGCTGCTGGACGTGGTCGACCGGGTCATCGCCGTCGAGATCGATCCGACCCTCGCGGCCCACCTGCCGGAGACCGCCGCTGCCCGCGCCCCCGAGCTCGCCGATCGGCTGACCGTCGTCCCCGAGGACGCCATGAAGGTCACCCGCGCCGACCTGCCCGCCGCGCCGACCGCGCTGGTGGCCAACCTGCCCTACAACGTGGCCGTGCCGGTGCTGCTGCACCTGCTGGCCGAATTCCCCAGCATCCGAACCACTCTCGTCATGGTGCAGCTGGAAGTGGCCGACCGCCTCGCCGCCACCCCCGGCGGCCGCATCTACGGCGTGCCCAGCGTCAAGGCGGGCTTCTTCGGGACGGTCCGCCGCGCCGGAACCGTTGGCCGCCAGATCTTCTGGCCCGTACCCCAGGTCGAATCGGGACTGGTCCGCATCGACCGCTTCCCCGAATCCCCGTGGCCCCAGGACGAATCCTTCCGCCGGCGCGTCTACGCCGTCATCGACGCCGCCTTCGCCCAGCGCCGCAAGACCCTCCGCGCCGCCCTCGCGGGTTGGGCCGGTTCCGCCGCCGAAGCCGAAAAGCGCCTCACCGCAGCCGGAATCGCGCCCACCGCCCGCGGTGAAACCCTCGACACGGCCGCCTACGTCCGCCTCGCCCAGCAGGCATGAGCCGGAGACTCGGGTGATCAGTAGGGGGCGGTGATCTCGCGCAGCGCGGTCAGGGCTTCGCGGAGATTGCACGTGCGTCGCGGCCCGAGATGGGCGGCGCGGTTGAGCGCCTTTCCGTCACATGCCCGTGTGTGACCGCGCCGGCCGAAGCGGTCGACGCGGTCACCCGAAGATCAACGTGCGGGATTCTTCGCGGTTTGCCGGCAGTGCGCGGTTATGGCACCCGGTCTGTCCGGGTGGGCTGGGTCGTGATCAGATCGGTGCGGGGACGTCGATGGTCAGCTGGGATGGGCTGGGGTTCGTGCTCACCTGGGCGGAAACCTGGCCCGAGCCTTCGAGGGTGAAGAAGGCGGCGTGCCAGCCGTAATGGCTGTCGTACTCGGTGGTTTTCGTCTCGGTCCTGCTCGTGCCGTTGTCCAGGTTCTGCATGGTGACCGTGGTGGAGATTTCGCAGCTTCCGGGCGATGCCAGCAACGAGTCGAGGGTATTGGTGTCGGGGGTGAAGTTCACCATCACCGTGGCCGAGCTGTCGACGGAGGTCGAGGGCTCATCGCTCGTTTGACCCTGATTGGCCGAGAGCTGGGCTTCGACCGTGCCCGAGCACCCCGGCGTGGAACCGGTGACCTGAGCCGAATCGAAATTCAGGGGGTCCGCAGTTGCTGGACCTGCCGGTACCAAGAATGCCAACACCGGCAGGATCGGTACTGCCGCGATCTTCAGTGCGCCTCGCTTCATGACTCTCGTCCTTCCTCACGCATACCGCGGGGATAAGGCAACTGGTCGGCAAACCGCCACTCCACGCTACTCGTCGATCGCGGCATTGCCGACTGTCGGGCCTTCCGGCCTCACACTGGGGTCATGGAGATCACGTCGGCTGTAGGGGCGGTTCTCGGGGCCTTCGGGCTGTCGGGGGCGGCGGGTTTGAATGCTTGGCTGCCGCTGCTGGTGGTGGGGGTCGCGGATCGGGTCGGGTGGATCGATCTGGGGAGCTCGTACGGGTGGTTGTCGTCGACTCCCGCGTTGATCGGTATCGCGGTGCTGCTCGTGCTCGATCTCGTGGGGGACAAGATCCCGGCCTTGGATTCGGTGTTGCACGGCATCGGGACGCTCGTGGCTCCGGTGTCGGGGGCGATTCTGTTCACGGCCGAGACCAGTCTGTCCTCGCATCTGCCGCCCGCGGTCGCCGCCGTCCTGGGCGCCGTCACCGCGGGGAGCGTGCATGCCGGTCGGACGGTGGCTCGGCCATTGGTCACGGGAACGACTGCGGGCGTGGGGAATCCAGTGGTCTCCACCGCCGAGGACGGAGTCTCGCTGGCTCTCACGATTCTGGCGCTGGTGGTACCGCTGGTCGCCTTCATCGTGCTGCTGATCGTGCTGATCGGGCTGGGCCGGTTGGCATTCCGGGCGGTTCGACGGCTGCGCGGCAGGCGCGGCTCGAGCAAGCTCGAGTCGCGCTAGGCGGCGGGTCAGGCCGAGATGGACAGGCCCTGGAGCAAGGTGGTGGGGCCGGAGCCGTCGCTGTCGCTGCGGGTGGTGATGGTGAGCTGGACCAGGTACTGGCCGTTGTGGGACTCGACGATGATGTAGCGGTTGTAGGCCCAGAGGGTGAGCTGCTCGACGTTGTAGGTGCCGGTGATGCCGGCGGACGGCCAGCCCTCGAAGTCGGTGGTGTCGGTTTCGAGGTCCTGCCAGCCGGGGAGTCGGCGGGCGTCGTCGAAGGCGTGGGTGAGCAGTTCGCGGGCATCGACGGGCGGGGTGAAGGTGGCGACCAGCACGACGGCGTTGTCGGCCCAGCCGTTCACAGGGGTCTGGGTCCAGACACCGTAGGAGCCGGGGAACATGCTCGGCGGAACCTGCTGCCAGCCTTCGGGAATGCCGACGGCGACCTTGGGGGCGCCGGGAGCCGCGGGGTCGACCGGGGCGGCCTCGATCTGGGCGGCGGCCAGGTATTCGGCGATGGTGGTCAACGGGGCTCCTCGCGAGGGGACGGCGGTGGTCACCCGCCATTCAACACGATGCGAAAGGGCCGCCCGGATCCGGTGATCGGGGCGGCCCTGTCGGTATCGCGGGACGAACGATCGGTGTCCCTCATCCGTGAAAGCGGCGCAGTCGCAGGCTGTTGCTGACCACGAACACGCTGGACAGTGCCATGGCGGCACCGGCGAGCATCGGGTTCAGCAGGCCGGCGGCGGCCAGCGGGATGGCGGCCACGTTGTAACCGAAGGCCCAGAACAGATTTCCCTTGATCGTCCGCAGCGTGGCCCGCGACAGTTTGATCGAGGTCGGCACCGCGCGCAGGTCGTCACGCACCAGGGTGAGATCGGCGGCCTGGATGGCGACGTCGGTTCCGGTGCCCATGGCCAGGCCCAGATCGGCCTGGGCCAGGGCGGCCGCGTCATTGACGCCGTCGCCGACCATGGCGACCACCTTGCCCTCGTCCTGCAGCTTCTTGACCACGTCCAGCTTGTCGCTGGGCAGCACCTCGGCGATGACCTGCTCGATGCCCACCTGATCCGCGACCGTACGGGCGGTGGCCGCATTGTCGCCGGTCAGCAGCACCGGGGTGAGGCCCAGCGCCTTCATCTCCGAGATCGCCTGGGCGCTGGTGGGTTTCACCGCGTCGGCGATGACCAGCACACCGCGCGCCTGCCCGTCCCAGGCCACCACGATGGCCGTCCTTCCCGCCCGCTCGGCCCGGATCTTGGCGTCCGCCAAGGACTCCGGCAGCGCGATGGACCAATCCTCGAGCAGTTCGACGCGTCCGATGACCACCGCGCGCTCGCCGACCAGACCCTGCACACCCTTGCCGCCGTGGCTGACGAACTGCTCCACCTTCTCGGTGTCGAGTCCGCGCTCGGCCGCACCCGCGACCACGGCCTTGGCAACGGGGTGCTCGGAGCCGTGCTCGACGGCCGCGGCCACCGACAGCAGCTCGCCGGCATCCACGCCGGCGCCCGGAATCGCCTCGGCGAGCGTCATCTTGCCGGTGGTGACGGTGCCGGTCTTGTCCAGCACCACGGTGTCGATGCGCCGCGTCGACTCCAGCACCTGCGGGCCCTTGATCAGGATGCCCAGCTGCGCGCCGCGTCCGGTGCCCACGAGCAGAGCCGTGGGCGTGGCCAAGCCGAGTGCGCACGGGCAGGCGATGATCAGCACCGCCACCGCCGCACCGAAGGCGGTCGCCACGGCCGCGCCGGTGCCGAGCCAGAAGCCCAGCGCCGCCACCGCGATCGCGATGACGATCGGCACGAACACGCCCGCCACCCGATCGGCCAGCCGCTGCACCGGAGCCTTGCCGTTCTGCGCCTCCTCCACCAGCGCAGCCATCTGCGCCAGCTGCGTATCCGCGCCGACCCGGGTGGCGCGCACGGTCAGCAGGCCACCCGCGTTCACGGTCGCACCCACCACCTGATCGCCGGGACCCACCTCGACCGGCACCGATTCGCCGGTCAGCATGCTCATGTCGAGCGCCGAACTGCCGCTCACCACCACACCGTCGGTGGCGACCTTCTCGCCGGGACGAACCAGGAACTCCTCGCCGACCCGCAGATCGCCGATGGGGATACGGGTTTCGACGCCGGCCCGCAGCACCGACACGTCCTTCGCACCCAGCTCCAGCAGCGCCCGCAGCGCGGATCCGGCCTTCTCCTTGGACCGGGTCTCGAAGTAGCGACCCGCCAGAATCGCGGTGATCAGCGTGGCCGCCACCTCGAAGTACAGCGCCGACGACGAGTCGCCGCGCTCGATGGCCAGGCTGAACGGGTGCTTCATGCCGGGCATGCCGGCCGTGCCCCAGAACAGCGCGTACACCGACCAGCCGAAGGCGGCCAGCGTGCCCAGCGAGATCAGCGTGTCCATGGTGGCCGCGCCGTGCTTGGCGTTCACCCACGCAGCCCGGTGGAACTGCGACCCGCCCCACACCACGATCGGTGCGGTCAGGGTCAGCGACAGCCACTGCCAGTTGGTGAACTGCAGCAGCGGGAACATGCCCATGGCGACCACGGGCACGGCCAGCGCCAGCGTCACCAGCAGCCTGTGCCGCAACTGATCCGCCGCCGACGGGGCCGAATCTGATTCGGGCACCGCGGTTTTCACCGGTTGGGTGAGGTGCACGGCGGCGGTGTAGCCGGTGTCGACGACCTTGGCGATCAGGTCATCGGTCGTCACCGACTCAGGGAAGCTGACCTTCGCCTTCTCGGTCGCGTAGTTCACGGACGCGATGACGCCGTCCATACGGTTGAGCTTCTTCTCGATCCGGGCCGCGCAGGAGGCGCAGGTCATCCCACCGATATCGAGTTCGATCGAACGCTCGGACGCCGGGGCGCTCATGAGTGACCTCCTCCGTGGTGGGCGGGCGCATCCGAATCGGATGCGGCAGTGGATGCTTCGTCGGTGAATTCCGCGGTGTGCACCGCGCCGCCGTGCTGGAAGTCCAGGTACAGGCGGTAGTTGCCGTCACTCGGTGCGGCCGGCTGGGAGGTAACGGCCGCGTGGAAGACGACATCGGGGCCGGGTGCGGTCTTGCCGACCTCGCCCTCGGGGTGGACGTGCAGGTAGGCCAGATCGGTGGCCCGCAGCGCTACCAGGTGAGCGTACGCGCCCAGGTAGGGCTGCAGATCGGTCACCGGCTTGCCGCCGCGGGTGACGGTGAAGGTGAGTTCGCTGCCCGCGGTGGTCAGGTCACCGTTGAGGGTGACGCGGTAGCCGTCCACCTCGGCGGTCTTCGCGACCGGCGGCAGTGGCTTGCCGGTCACGTTCCCCGCGACCGCGATGGTGCGGCTGAGCACCAGTTCGCCGGGCCCGCCGGCGGGGGAGAAGTCGGCGAACACGCGGTAGCTGCCGGGTTCGGCCCACTTCCAGTCGATGGCCCAGGTGCCGTCGGCGGCCCGGGTCGGATGCACGTGCCGGAACTGGCTCGCGTCCGAGCGGACCACGATCAGGTGCAGGTCCTTCTCGTGCAGGTCGTTGTAGCGGGTGACGGTGCCCTGCGGTCCCGTGATCCGGAATTGCAGTGCGCCTTGCTGATCGGGGGCGGCGGGAGCGCTGATATCGCCGAGGGTGTAGCCGGAGAGGCTGTCCTGCAGGCCCGTCGCCGCGGCGGCTTCGTGCCGACTGTGGTCGGGGGCGGCCTCGGCCGGGGCCGCGCCGGACCGGTCGCCCACCAGGGCACCGATGCCGAGCGCGGCTCCGAACAAGACGACCAGTCCGCCGCCGAAGGCGGCGAACTTCAGTCGATCGTTCACACCGCCACCTCGTAACCCGCTTCGTCGACGGCGGCGACCACATCGGCGGCGGTGAGCGGGGTGCCGGACTCGACCGTGACCAGGCCGGTGGAGAGATCCACATCCACGCTGGTGACACCGTCGATCTTGCCGATCTCCTTCTGCACCGAACCGACGCAGTGGCCGCAGGTCATGCCGGTGACGGTGTAGGTGCTGGTGGCCATGGTGGTCTCCTTCGCTCGCTGTTCATACGGTGAGGGGGTATCCCCGACACTCGGAAACATACCCCCCATGGGTACCTGGCGCAAGTACTCGAACGGGAAATCTGTCGACTAGGCTGTGCGCGTGCTCTCAGTTGTGCCCAGCCCCCTCATCGTGCGCGCGCCCGCGAAGGTGAACCTGCACCTCGGGGTGGGCGATCTGCGCGAGGACGGCTACCACGACCTCACCACGGTGTTCCAGGCGTTATCGCTCAGCGACGACGTGCAGATCTCGCCGTCCTCGGCGCTACGCGTAAAGGTTGTCGGCGAGGGAGCCGACGAGGTTCCCACCGATCGCGGCAATCTGGTCTGGCAGGCCGCCGTCAAGCTGGCCGATATGGCCGGACGCGCCCCGCTGGTGGAATTCGCCATCACCAAGGGCATTCCGGTGGCGGGCGGCATGGCCGGCGGCAGCGCCGACGCCGCAGCGGCCCTGGTCGGCCTGAACGACCTGTGGGAACTCGGCCTCGGGCGCACCGAATTGTCCGATATCGCAGCCGAACTCGGCAGCGACGTCCCCTTCTCGCTGCACGGCGGCACCGCCCTCGGCCGCGGCCGCGGCGAGGAACTGCTGCCGGTGTTGTCCCGCAACACCTTTCACTGGGTGCTGGCCCTGGCCAAGGACGGCCTGTCCACCCCGGCCGTCTTCCGCGAACTCGACCGCCTGCGCGAAGTCGGCGACCCGCCGCGGCTCGGCAGCCCGGAGGAGCTGTTGCAGGCGCTGGCCTCCGGCGAGGCCAAACAGCTCGCCCCGCTGCTCGGCAACGACCTCCAGGCCGCGGCGCTCTCGCTGAAACCCGAACTGCGCCGCACCCTGCGCGCGGGCGTCACCGCCGGAGCCCTCGCGGGCATCGTCTCCGGCTCCGGCCCGACCTGCGCCTTCCTGTGCGAGAGCGAGGAGGCCGCGGTCACCGTCGCCGCCGAACTCGCGGGGGCCGGAGTCAGCCGCAGCGTGCGCACCGCCCACGGTCCGGTCCCGGGCGCGCGCCGAATCCCCGGTGACAACTGATTTCGTGACGTCCGGGGTAACTCATCGGGTACGAGCCAGGTGTCTCCGTACGCGACCGCCGGTCCGCGACGTGCGGTGAGTAGGCTCTTACGGTTCGGCAAATGGCACGGAGAGGCGGGACAGGCCAGTGGCCAACCTGATCAACCTGGAAGCGGTCTCCAAGAGCTTCGGCATCAAGCCGCTGCTCGACAACATCTCCCTCGGGGTTCAGGAGGGGGAGCGGATCGGTGTCGTCGGTCTCAACGGCGGCGGCAAGACCACGCTGCTGGAAGTGCTGACCGGAATCGAGGAGCCCGACTCGGGACGCGTCAGCCGTCGCGGTGATCTGCGCATGGCCGTCGTCACCCAGCGCGGCATGCTGCCCGAGGGCGCGACCGTCGGTGAGGTCGTACTCGCGGGCCTGGCCGAGGATCAGCGCACCGACGGTGTCGCCGAACACGAATGGGCCGCCAATCCGCGCATCCGGTCCGTGGTCGAGGGCATCGGCATCGCCGACCTCGGCATGGACACACCCGTGGCCAACCTCTCCGGTGGCGAACGCCGCCGCACCGCCCTGGCCGCCGCTCTGGTCCGCGACCTCGACCTGCTGGTCCTCGACGAGCCCACCAACCACCTCGACGTCGAGGGCGTGCAGTGGCTGGCCGAGCACCTGCTGAACCGCCGCAGCGCGCTGGTGGTCGTCACCCACGACCGCTGGTTCCTCGACACCGTCGCCACCCGCACCTGGGAGGTGCAGGGCGGCCGGGTCGAGACCTACGAGGGCGGCTACAACGACTGGATCTTCGCCCGCGCCGAACGCGTCCGTCAGGCCGACGCCAGCGAGGCCCGCCGCCAGAACCTGGCCCGCAAGGAACTCGCGTGGCTGCGCCGCGGCGCGCCCGCCCGGACCTCCAAGCCGCGCTACCGCATCGAGGCCGCTGAGGCCCTGATCGCGAATGTGCCGCCGCCGCGCGACACCGTCGAGCTGGCCTCCTTCGCGCGAAAGCGCCTGGGCCGCGTGGTGATCGAGCTCGAGGACGCCACCCTCGCCACCCCGGACGGCCGGGAACTGGTGACCGACCTGACCTGGCGGCTCGCCCCTGGCGAGCGCGTCGGCCTGGTCGGCGTGAACGGGTCGGGCAAGACCACGCTGCTGCGCGCGCTCGCCGGCGACGCGGACCCGAAGTCCGGCAAGCGAATCCAGGGCCAGACCGTCAAGATCGGCTGGCTGCGTCAGGAACTCGACGACCTGCCGCTGAACATGCGGGTGCTGGAGGCGGTCCAGGACGTGGCACAGCGCATGATGCTGGGTGACAAGGAGATCAGCGCCGGCCAGCTGGCCGAACGGCTCGGCTTCACCCCGGCCAAGCAGCGCACCCCGGTCGGCGACCTGTCCGGTGGCGAGCGCCGCCGACTGCAGCTGACCCGCATCCTCATGGCCGAGCCCAATGTGCTGCTGCTCGACGAGCCCACCAACGACCTCGACATCGACACCCTCCAGCAGCTCGAGGACATGCTCGACGGCTGGGCGGGCACCATGGTGGTGATCTCTCACGACCGCTACCTGATCGAGCGCATCTGCGACTCCACCTGGGCGTTGTTCGGCGACGGCAAGCTCACCAATCTGCCCGGCGGCATCGAGGAGTACCTGCGCAAGCGCGCCGCCCTCACCGCGGGCAAGGCGGCCGCCCCGGCCAAGGCCGCCGCCCCGGCCACCGCGAATTCCGCCGCCCCGGCGACGGATTCGGCCGCCTACCGTGCGGCCCGCAAGGAGCTGGCCAAGCTGGAACGCGCCCTGGAAAAACTCACCGACCGCGAGGACAAGCTGCACGCGGCCCTGGCCGAGGCGGCCACCGAGCCGGACAAGCTGGTCACTCTCGGTGCGGAACTCAAGCAGGTACAAGCGGAAAAGGAAGCCACAGAAGAACGCTGGCTCGAACTCGCCGACAACGCCTGAGCAAGCCTCACACAGGTACGGCCAAACCGGTCACGCCCGCCCTGCTTCTTGCGTATGCCAAGGCGACAACTGAATTTCGTAACGGTCGGGGTAACTCGCCGGGTACGTCCAAAATCGGTTCGTCACCTGACCGCGGCACGGATGCGTGGCTTGTACGGCTCCTCAACCGCCCGTTGAAGTCCCGGGGAGGCGGAATGGGTCACCTGACCGCGGCACGGATGCGTGGCTTGTACGGCTCCTCAACCGCCCGTTGAAGTCCCGGGGAGGCGGAATGGGTCACCTGACCGCGGCACGGATGCGTGGCGTACTACGGTTCCTCAGCCGCCCGCTGAAGTCCCGGGGAGGCGGGGGGAGTCGTGGCGTACTAAGGCTCCCCAACCGCCCGCTGAAGTCCCGGGGAGGCGGGGGCGTCCAGGGACGGCACGGGCAGGCAGGTGCGGGTGAATCCCGCACCGAACGAGGTCAATTCGATGGTGCGGTACATCACCTTGGTGCCGAAGCTCGCTCGCTTGAGCAGCCGGCGCACCTCCGGCATGGCCTCGAGCAACTGGTAGCGGTTCGGATTGCCCAGTGCCTCGCGGGTGATGTCGATCAGGCCCAGCCGGTCCAGATTCGTCAGATATTCGTCGATCCGGTTCGGATACCGCAGCGCCGCATCCTCGCCCAGCAGGTTGAAAACGCCGCGATAGGCGGTCCGCCCGCTCTTCACCTCCACCGCGGGCTGCGGCCCGTCCAGGTACAGGTGCCGCACCACGCGCGCCTCGTCGGGCGCGAGCTCGCCCAGAATGCGGGCGTAGGCGGTGTGATGGTGGTTGTCGTCCTCGGTGTGGAAATCGGCGGAGCGGCGCAGTAATTCGGCGCCGCGGGCGCGCAGCACGCTGGCGGGACTCGATTCCGGGGCGATCTCGGCGGCCTCGGGCGCGGTCACGCCCAGCGCCTGCCGGACCGAATGCCGCACCTGCGCACCGGCATCGGAGAGGATCTCGCGCGGCGGCTGCCCGGCCATGCTGCCGCGCAGCACCACCGAGGTCACGCCCAGCGCGGTCTGCAGGCTCCAGAAGCTCGCCTCGACCGCGGCCGACATCGCCACCCGCACCACCCCGGTGGCGGCGCGCACCGGCCCGGCCGCGCCCCGGCGCTCGGTCGTGCCGACCGGCACCGGCAGCGGCGCGGTCTCACGAACAGCGATGTCGGTGCCGGTATCCGCGGGATCGTCGTCGCCCGAACCTGATTCGGCGCGCCCACCGGTGGACGGGTCGGTCATATCCATGAGGTGGCCACTCCTGTTCCGAAGATCAGGAGGTGAGCGTAACCGGCGAACAGGCCCAGCGCGCCGCCATGGACGAACAAAAGCCATTCGTCCTGTTTGATGGCCGAACGCAGCATGTCCACGAACTCCGGCGGGGGCAGCGCCGACATTTGTTTGGCGATGTACTCCTGCACCTGCTTGCCCTGCTGCACATTGAAGGCCGGGTCGGCGAAGGCGATCGGCGCGATGGTCATCGCCTCGGAGGTGAAGGTGTCCTGCAGCGAGTCGTACTCGCGACTGCCCAGGGCGAACTTGACCACCGACCGGGCCGGTCCGAGCGCCCGGTCGGCCGCCGGCTTGAGGGTGTCCTGGAGCATCTGCATGGTGCGGTCGGCGCGCGGCCCGTTGAGCAGCTCGTCGCCGATATTGGCGACCGTCATGATCTCGCTGGCCACCAGGGCCGCATACCCCTCGGTGATCTCCGGCTGCCGCTTGATGAGCAGGCCCTGCCGCCACGGGCACCACCACTTCGGGTAGGCCGGTTCGAAGATCAGGTTGATGCCGATCCAGTTCACCACCCAGCCGATGATCACCCCGCCGACCGGCAGCACCACCAGCGACGACCAGCCGGTGAAGTGCAGGATGGCGACCAGCACCAGACCCATGGGCGCACCGAAGTAGAAGCCGAAGTTCTGCATGAATCGCAGTTCCTTGGCGCCCAGCACCTGGAACACCGAGTTCAGCATCTGCGGCCGCGCCTGGAAGTAGCGAATGGTCATCGACTTGACGTCGAGCAGCTGATCGATGTTCTTCCCGAGTTCATCGGTGAGTTCCCGGAGAATATCGGGCAACTGTTCGCGCACCCGGCTGTGGACCATCTCGCGCAGACCGGTCGGCAGGTTGTACCAGAGCTGCGGATGTTCGCGCTTCAGGATGTCCTCGACAATGTCGCGAATCTGAAGGTCCGCAATTTCAACAAAGTGTTCAGCCAGCTTGTCGGGTTCCAGTTCCCGATAGAAATCCGCGACGCTGCCGAGCTTCGCCAGCCCCTTGTCCACCGCGATGCTGGCCATCTTGTCCGCCCGCGACGGCACGATCCCCTGCCAGCCGATCCCGCCGTCGTACTGCAGCAACGGCAGCACCTGAATGCGCTTGGGCAGCAATGGAAACAATGCCGCCAGCCCCGGCAGCCGAAACCCGTGGAACCGGATCGGCTTGAACAGCATGAGCACACCGGTCCAGTTGGTGATATAGCCGATCACACCCGTGAACAACGGGATGGTGATCAATTCCAAGAGGATGGTCGGACGCACCCCAAAAACACTTTCCAGCACGACACCCTCCTGCCGACCCGCAACGCACCGCCGTTGGCGTTGACAACCCCTCGGCGGTTCGGACCTTACTGGCTATTAAGTAAGCGAGTCCAGCGGCGGAGTGTCTGAGTCGGAGATCTCGGTCACACTGCCCGGGCTCGATGTCCCTCTCTCCCGATGGGCACACGAGAATGACGGGGACCACACCCATATCGTGCCTTGTGCGAGTTGTGTTGGGGGTCATGTGCGTCGTTCGGCGAGGCACGTGGACTGGGGTAATCTCGTCTGGCTTGCGGGTTCAAGGTGCCCGAAGGTCCGTCGGGGGCAATAATCTGTGAACGATTGTGTTCACCTGGCGATATTCGGAGATGGACGTGGCGGAAGACAGGATCCCGGGGCAGGACGTGGCCCGTCCGGGACCCCGTGCCGTGGAACGCAGTTCGGATGTGGAGAAGCGGCAGATCAGCAATGAGGCCCGGCTGATCCGCGGGGCGTTCCGGGCCGCCGGCCTGGCGGTCGGCACCGCGGTGCGGGGGACCGAGTGGGCGGTCGGCACCAGCTTCGAGATCACCAAACAACTGACGCAGGCCGCACTGGACGGCGAGTCGTCGGCCGATATCGCCGAGCGCACGGGGGCGGCGCTGCGGTCCATCGCGCGCAGCGCACTCGGTGTCACCGAGGGTTCGGTGCGCGAGATCGTCAGCTACGTACCGACTCCCATGGGCGCGCAGCCGCCGGCCATCACCAACGGCCTGGTGCGCTCGGTCACCAACGAGGATCTGCGCCGGCGCGGCGACGCGCTGCTGGCCCGGTCGGCCGACGTCTATTTCACCGAGGACGTGCACCCGGCCTACGACCGGATCCTCGATCAGCTCGCCCCCGACGAGGCCCGCATCCTGCGCTTCATGGCGCTGCAGGGCCCGCAGCCGTCGGTGGACGTCCGTACCAACCGGCCGCTGGGCATCGGTTCCGAGCTGGTCGCAGGGGACCTGACCTCGGTTCCGGAGCAGTCCGGCGTCCGCTACCCGGACCGGGCCCGGCACTACCTGATCAATCTGAACCGCCTCGGCCTCACCATGACCTCGGAAGATCCGGTCGTTTTGTCGCGATACATGGTGCTCGAGGTGCAGCCCGTCGTGGAGCAGGCGCTGAAAAAGGCCGGTCGCGTGCCCAAGATCGTGCGAAAGAGTCTGCGACTGACCGAGTTCGGCGAGGACTTCTGCAACACCTGCTTCAGCATCAACGGCTGAGTCGGTATCCGGCTGATAGCGATCCGGTACAAATCCGTGCCGATCCCTGAAGGTTTCCTCCACCTGATGGGATGGTTGAAGGTATGGATTCCGATGCCGTCGCGGCGATCAGCCGGCTGAAGTTCCGTTACCTGCGCGCGCTCGATACGAAGGCGTGGGAGGAGTTCGCCGACACCATGATTCCGGAGGCCACCGCCACCTACAGCGAGTACCTCCAGTTCGAATCGCGCGACGCCTTCCTGGCCTTCATGCGCAACACCCTGGGCCCGCACGTCATCACCGAACACCGCTGCGACCACCCGGAAATCGACGTCCACGGCGACGAGGCGACCGGCACCTGGTACCTGGCCGACACCGTCCTCATCCCGGGGCACAACATGCTGCTCCGCGGCGCGGCGTTCTATACGGACCGCTACGTCCGCTGCGACGACGGGCAGTGGCGCATCGCGCACACCGGATACGAGCGCACCTATGAGGTGGTGCTGTCCCTGTCGGATCTGCCCAGCCTGCGCCTGACCTCGAGCCGCTGGGGGCTGATCGCCCGCGAGCCCGCCGAGTCGCCGCGCACCGAACCCAGCTCGGACACGCTCGGCTGACGGCATCGGGCCGCGCTCTCGCCGCGCCGAACGTGTCGCTATCGCTGGGCGCCGAATGTGTTGCGTGTCAGTGCAGTTGGTTCTGCGCGGTTTCCAGGCCCACGCGCAGCAGCAGTTCGACCGCGTCGGCGGTCTGCTCGACGATCACCGGAACCTCTTTGCGTTCCGGCGCGGAGAAGGGCTTGAGGACGTAGTCCGCCGGATCCTGGCGCCCAGGCGGGCGGCCGATGCCGAAGCGGACGCGCAGATAGTCCTTGGTGGTGAGGGCCTGCGAGATGGAGCGCAGCCCATTGTGCCCGCCCTCGCCGCCGCCGCGCTTGAGGCGGATGGCGCCGAAGGGGAGGTCGAGCTCGTCGTGGACGACGATCACCTCGGTGGCGGGCACGGAGAAGAATTTGGCCAGCGCCGCGACGGGCCGCCCGGACAGGTTCATGTAGGTGCGCGGCTTGGCCAGCAGCACCTTGCGCCCGTCCAGGCGGGCCTCGAGCAGATCCGCGCCGGACTTCTTGTGCACGGTGAAACGGCCGCCGACGCGCTCCGCGAGCACATCGGCGACCAGGAAACCGACATTGTGCCGGGTGCGCTCGTATTCGGATCCGGGATTACCCAGACCGACCACCAGCGCGGGCCCGGCCGTTGCCTCGGTCATCGAGAACCGTTGTGGGAGTAGGGAGTTACTCCGCGGCGGCCTCTTCGGAAGCGGCCGCGGCCTCTTCCTCGGCGGCGGCGGCCGGGGCGGCGATGATGTTGACGATCAGGGCCTCGGCGTCGCCGGCCAGGGTGACACCCTTCGGCAGCTCGATCTCACCGGCGGTGATCTGGGTGCCGGCCTCGACGCCCTCGATCGAGACCTCGATGGACTCGGGGATGTTCAGAGCCTCGGCCTCGATGGACAGGGTGGTGGCGTCCTGGGTGACCAGGGTGCCGGCGGCGGCGTCGCCGACCAGGGCGACGAGCACGTCGGCGGTGACCTTCTCGCCGCGGCGCACGATCAGCAGGTCGGCGTGCTCGATGTAGCGGCGGATCGGGTGGACGACGACCGACTTGGTCAGCGCCAGCTGCTTCTTGCCGTTGATGTCGAGGTTCAGGACGGCGTTGGTGCCGTGCTCACGCAGGATGGCAGCGAACGCCTGGGCGTTCACCGACAGGTGCTGCGGCTCCTCGTTGTGGCCGTAGAGCACGGCCGGGACATTGCCGTCGCGGCGGGTACGGCGGGCAGCGCCCTTGCCGAACTCGGTACGTACGGTGGCTTCGAGAAGGTTGGCGTCGGACATGACTGTCTACTCCCTACGGCTCGTCCGGCTGTAATGTCAGCGTGTCGCCAGGCGACGGGGCCGCCCTGGCTGAGGTTGGTCTGCTTGTCGGCGAAGACCAACATGGACGGCCGTATAGGCCGAGCCGCGTCGATCACGGTGGGCAGTTGGGTGCCACACCCTCGCCGAGACAACCTGAAGACTCTAACATGCGGCCGGAACGGCCTTGCGGCACCCCCTCGGCGGCCGGATGCGGGGCGCCCGTTCCCAGGAATTACACAGGAATATTTTCACTCTTGTTTCCGGTAATCTGACACACTACCATTTCGCATCACTCCGCCTCGCGGGGAATGCTTTGCGCCCTATGGAAATGCGCCCCATTTCCGGCGCCGGGCAATTCGAACGACACGCTGAGTAGCTTGTCTTCCGAGTAAGGATCAGTTTGATGAAGAACATCCGCCGGTTCGGTCTGAGTGCCGTGGGCATCGCCGCCGTCTCCGCCACCGTCGCCCTCACCGCCCCGGTCGCCGCGGCCGATTCGAATGCCAATTGCCCCCCGTCCACCCCGGGCGGAACCAGCACCGGTAGCAGCTCGAACGTCCTGGGCCCGCTCGTCAACAACATTCTGAGCAGCCTGGGCGCCCACGGCACTTCGACGGCCAGCGGCACCGCTACCTCGGTCGGCTGACGAAAACCGGACTGAACCGGCGGTCGGTTATCTGTTTGCCTCGCTGTCGTGACCGGTTCGGGTGGTCGTCACCACTTTCCGCGGTAATACCGGTTCCGGTAGCGGAGACGCCACTCCGGTGCTAGGCAATTTGATCGGCACGCTGAGTAGCTTGTCTTCGAAGTAAGGAAACAGATTCATGAAGAACATCCGCCGGTTCGGTCTGGGCGCCGCGGGCATCGCCGCCGTCTCCGCCACCGTCGCGCTCACCGCCCCGTTCGCCACCGCGGACACCTCCAGCAACGGTATGACCGTGGTCGGCAGCAACTTCCAGACCGGCACGGCGTACACCATCAACATCATCACCGGCGTTCCCGGCGTCACCGCCAATGTGTACGACACCAACGCCTCCAACACCACGGTGTCGGTCGGCTCGGCGACCTCCTCGGGCTCCACCGTGGCGTCCGTGCAGTGGACCCCGGCCACCTCGGGCTCGCATCACCTCTGGGTGGTGCTGAGCGGCGGCTCCCAGTCGGTGCCGACCTCCGGCCCGGTGGATGTCACCGTCTCCGACCCCTCGACGACCACCACCACGACGGGAACCGGTAGCGCGGGCTCGCTGATCCCGCTGATCAGCAACCTCCTGAGCAGCCTCGGCGCCTCGACCTCGAACGGCGCCTCCTCCCAGGTGGGCTGACGTTTCGGCTGACGGCCGGTTGTCCGGAACCCGCGCGGGGGTCCGAGCAACCGGCCGTTCTGTTTCCCGGGCCGTCTCGATATGCGCGGCCCTATCGATTACGCGGCCCTATCGATTACGCGGCGTCGGCGACCTGCTACGCGGCCTTGAACGTGGCCGCGTAGCGATCGACGTACGGGCGGCCGGAGCGGCGCACGATATCCGCCATCAGTTCGTCGGTGGCCCGGCGCACGGCCGGCGGATCGGCGGGCGGGATATAGCGCGGGTGGCCGAAGGAGATGCCCACCTTGGCCGGGCGCAGGAAACGCCGATCGCGCGGATTGACCCGATCGGTGCCGGACAGCACGACCGGAATGACGGGAGCGCCGGTCTGCATGGCCACCCGGATCGCGCCGGTGCGCCCCCGGTAGACGCGGCCATCGGGTGAGCGGGTCCCCTCCGGGTGAATGCCCCAGATGCCGCCCGATTCCAGAATGCGGACCGCGGCGGCCAGTGAATCCGATCCCGCGGTGCCGCCACTGCGGTCCACCGGCACCTGACCGGTGGCATTCATGACGAAGCGATTGACGCGGCCGCGGAAGCCGCCCCCGGTGAAGTACTCCTGCTTGGCGATGAAGGTGACCCTGCGGCGCAGCACCAGGCACAGGTAGAACGAATCCACCACGGCCAGATGGTTCGCCGCGATGATCACCGGGCCGTCCTTCGGAACATGGTGCAGCCCTTCGATCCTCGGTCGCCCGAGGAGTCGCAGCACCGGCCCCACCAATACCTGCTTCAGTAGCCAGTACCACATGGAAAGCCTCCCGAGTCGTGGCCGTAGACAATGTCTACTCACTGTTCCTACCGGACCGGAGTAGACACTGTCTACCATTGTCGGGAGAATGTGACGCATGACTTCGCTCGAGCCACTGCGGGAACGACTGGTGACCGCGGGTGTCGCCCTGCTCGAGGAGGTCGGGTCCGGCGAGCTCGGCCTCCGTGCCATCGCCCGCGAGGCGGGGGTCTCGCACGGCGCCCCCCGGCGATATTTCCCCACCCACAGTGCCCTGCTGGCCGCGATCGCCGCGCGCGGCTACACCGACCTGCGGACCGAAATCGATGCGGTGCAGGGTGATACGGCGCAGGCACGGGTGCGGCGCACCTGCCTGGCCTACATCGGCTTCGCGGAGGCGCGGCCGGAGATGTTCACCCTCATGTTCCGCCACGACCTGCTGGAGGGCGCGGGCGAGAATCTCCGGGTGAACACGACCAGGCCCATGTTCGCGCGCTGGCGGGCGCTGGTCGCCGAGTGCGTGCGCGACGGCGTGGACGAGCGGGCCCTGAGCCTGTGGACCCAGCTGCACGGCATCGCGGTGGTGGTCGCGAATCGCAGTATCGAGGCGATCGCGCCGGGGACCGATATCGAAGCGCTGGTCGCCCAGGCTGTCGCCCGGCACCTCGCAGGGCAAACCGGCGAATAGCGCGCCGGACCCGGAAGGCGCTGGACCGGCCGGTCGGGTAGAGGGGCCGGTCGCGTACCCTGGGGCGGTTGCCTCGTCTGCACGAAGGAGTCCCCCGTGAGTTCCCCGACTGCCACCTCAGCTACCGCCGGTCGGCTGGCCGACGAGGCGGCGCGGCGGCGCACCTTCGCGGTGATCTCCCACCCGGACGCGGGTAAATCGACGCTCACCGAGGCGCTGGCGCTGCACGCCAAGATGATCTCCGAGGCGGGCGCGATCCACGGCAAGGCCGGCCGCCGGTCCACCGTCTCCGACTGGATGGAGATGGAGAAGGCGCGCGGTATCTCCGTCAGCTCCACGGCGCTGCAGTTCGAGTACGGCGACTGCGTCATCAACCTGGTGGACACCCCCGGCCACTCCGACTTCTCGGAGGACACCTACCGCGTGCTCACCGCGGTGGACGCGGCGGTCATGCTCATCGACGCCGCCAAGGGCCTGGAACCGCAGACGCTCAAGCTCTTTCAGGTCGCGCGCGATCGCGGCATCCCGGTCATCACCGTCATCAACAAGTGGGACCGCCCGGGCCAGGCGCCGCTGGAACTGCTGGACGAGATCGTCGAGCGCATCGGCCTGACCCCCACCCCGCTGTTCCTCCCCGTCGGCATCGCCGGCGACTTCCGTGGCCTGCTGCGCCGCGGCGAGGAGGGCGCGCCCACCGAGTACATCCACTTCACCCGCACCGCGGGCGGCGCGACCATCGCCCCCGAGGAGCACTTCACACCCGAGCAGGCCGCCGAGCGCGAGGGCGATGTGTGGGCCACCGCCGCGGAGGAGAGCGAACTGCTCTCGGCCGCGGGGCAGGACCACGATCAGGAACTGTTCCTGGCCGGGCACACCTCACCGGTCATCTATGCCTCCGCCATGCTGAACTTCGGTGTGCGCCAGCTGCTCAACACGCTCGTCGAGCTCGCGCCGCCGCCGCGTGGCCGCAAGGACATCAAGGGCAATCCGCGCGAGACGACCGCGCCGTTCAGCGCCGTCATCTTCAAGGTGCAGGCGGGCATGGACACCGCGCACCGCGACCGGCTGGCGTTCATGCGCATCGTCTCCGGTGAGTTCGAGCGCGGCATGGTGGTGACCCACGCGCAGACCGGGCGGCCCTTCGCCACCAAATACGCGCTGACGGTGTTCGGCCGCGAGCGCACCACCGTCGACACCGCCTATCCGGGCGATGTGGTCGGTCTGGTCAACGCCACCGCGCTGGCTCCCGGGCACACCCTGTTCGTGGACAAGAAGGTCGAGTTCCCGCCGATCCCGTCCTTCGCGCCGGAGCACTTCGCGACGCTGCGCGCCCAGACCGCGGGCAAGTACAAGCAGTTCCGCAAGGCCATCGACCAGCTCGACTCCGAGGGCGTGGTGCAGGTGCTGCGCAATGACGCCCGCGGTGACCAGTCGCCGGTGCTGGCCGCGGTCGGCCCCATGCAGTTCGAAGTCGTCACGGCCCGAATGCAATCCGAGTTCAATGTCGAGACCCAGCTCGACCATCTGCCGTACCAGCTGGCCCGGCGCACCGACGCGGAATCGGCGGAGGAACTGAACCGCCAGCGCGGCGTCGAGGTCTTCACCCGCACCGACGGCGCGCTGCTCGCGCTGTTCAGCGACAAATGGCGGTTGCAGTACATCGCCAAGGAGATGCCGAAGCTGACCCTCGAACTCCTGGTCGCCGGAACGGAATAGCCGGTGCCGCCACCCACCCCGGGCCGGTTCAGCCGAGGTGGGTGGCGGTGGCCGAGCGCCGGAGCTTGCCGGAGGAGGTCTTGGGCAGCGCGCCCGGGCCGAGAACGGTCACGCTGCGCGGCCGGACCCCGACCTCGGAGAAGACCGCGTGCACGATGTCGTGCTCGATGCGGTGGACCTCCTCCGGATTCTGGTGATCGTTGGATTCGACCACGACGGCGAAGCTTTCGCGTTTCTTCCCGGCGTCGAGGCGCACGGCCACCGCATTGCCGGGCCGAACTCCCTTGACGCGCAGGGCCGCTCGCTCGACGTCGGTGGGGAAGATATTGCGGCCCGCCATGATGATGACGTCCTTGATGCGGCCGCACACCACCACCAGACCGTCCTCGGTGAAGTAGCCGAGGTCGCCGGTGTCGAGCCAGCCCTGCGAGTCCTGCGCGGCGCGGAAGCCGTCCACCGTGAGATAGCCGGATGTGACTGCGGGGCCGCGCAATTCGATGACGCCGACGCTGCGCACCGGGAGGGGCCGGCGCTCGGCGTCCACGATCCGGCCCTCGAGGTTGTCGACCAGGTAGCCGAGGGTCGGCAGGCGGCGCACGCCGCCGTGATGGTGTCCCGGATCGCGGATCGGGACGGCCTTGCCGAGGGCCTCCAGCAGGTCGGCGTCGACGATGTCCAGGATCTGGCCGAGGCCCGGATCAGGGATGGAGACCGCGAGGGTGGTCTCGGCCATGCCGTAGACGGGGGTGAGGGCCATGGCGTTGAGGCCGAAGCGTTTTCCGGCTTCGGCGAGCGCGTCCATGGTGTCCGCCTCGACGGGTTCCGCGCCGTTCCACATGTAGCGGACGCTGCTCAGATCGACCGACCCGTCGGCCGCGTTGCGCAGTCGGCGGGCCAGCAGTGAATACGCGAAATTCGGTGCGGCGGTGACTGTTCCGCGATACCTCGAGATCAACTCGGCCCACAGGATGGGGCGGGTCAGGAAGTCCAGCGGGGTCACGCACACCACTTCCGCGCCGAATTGCATGGGCACGCTGAGGAATCCGACCATGCCCATGTCGTGGAACAGCGGCAGCCAGCTGATCATCACGTCGTCGTCGAGCTGGAATTTCACCCGATCGAACATGGCGTGGGCATTGACGAAGAAGTTGCCGTGCGTGATCTGCACCGCCTTGGGCGACCCGGTGGATCCGGATGTCAACTGCTGCAGGGCGATATCGTCCTCACCGGTCGGCACCGGCTCGATCGGCTCGCCCGTGCGCATGGCCGCGATGGTCACCACCGCGATACCGCGTTCGCGCAGCAGCGGTTCCGCGATCTCGAACGGCGCGCCCAGAATGACCGCCCGCGCCTGGATCATGCCCAGCACGGTCTCGGTGTCGTGCGCCCACACCTGCAGATCGGTGCGCGGGGTGGGCTGGTGCAGCATGGTGATCGAGGCGCCGCGCATCCACACCGCCTGGCAGGCGGGCGCGATGTCCACCGGCATGCCGGCCAGCACGCCCACCGCGTCGCCCGGGCCGATCCCGGCGGCGGCCAGGCCGCCGGCCATCTCGCGTGCGATGTCATGGATCCGGCCCCAGTCGTGCCGCACCGGCGCATCCGGTTCACCGGTCACCAGCCCTCTCCGGGAAACGCGGGCGGTCGCATACATTTCGTCGGTGAATCGGCTCACGATCGACTCCTCAAACGCCGAACCAGCACCTCAAATGATCCCGCTCCCGGTGCGGGCTGTTAACCGTTTCGGAGTTTTGGGCGGCGGTCAGACGAAGGTTCTGACCGCCCCGACGAAGCGATCCAGGTCCTGGTAGTCGACGAAGCAGTGCGGGGAGGCGCGGACCACCGAGTTCAGTTCTCTGGCGGTCATATCCAGCAGTGTGGAGCTGCGGTGGCTGACCGTCACGGTGATGGCCTCGGCGGCCAGCCGATCGCGCACCTGGACCGGTTCCAGGCCGTCGACGGTGAAGGACACGATGCCCGCGTGCTGGATGCCCTGGTCGCGTACCTCGACGCCGGGAATCTCCTGCAGGGCCTTGCGCAGGTACTCGGCGCGTTCGGCGATCGCCGCGTACACCTGCGCCGGACCCAGGTCGAGCAGGTAGCGCACGGCCGCACCCAGCCCGAGGCGGCTCGCGACCGAGCATTCCCAGAATTCGAAGCGGCCGGCGGCCGGGGCGAGTACGTAGTCGTCGGGGGCGATCCACTCGGCGCTGTGCAGGTCGAGCCGGCCGGGCTCGAGACTCGGCGCCAGGTCGGGCCGCACATACAGGAAGCCGGTGCCACGCGGGCCGCGCAGCCACTTGCGGCCGGTGGCGGACAGCGCGTCCACGTCGAGTTCGGCGACATCGAGCGGCAGCTGACCGGCCGATTGGCACGCGTCCAGCAGCGCCAGCGCACCCACCCGGTGTGCGATGCGGGCGGCCTCGGCGACCGGGTTCACCAGGCCGCCATTGGTCGGAACATGCACCAGCGACACCAGTTTCACGCGCTCGTCGATCATGGTGTCCAGGGCGTCGAGGTCGAGCTGCCCGCTGCCGTCGCTGGGAATGGCCTCGACGACCGCGCCGGTCTGCCGGGCGCGCTGCAGGGCGGCGATGGCATTGCTGCCGTAGTCCACGCCGGAGATCAGGATGCGGTCGCCGGGGTTCAGCGGGACCGAGTAGAAGAAGTCGCTCCAGGAGCGGCTGGCGCTGTCGCTGAGGGCCAGCGCGGCCGGGTCGGCATTGATCAGTTCGGCAATGGCCGTCTTGACACCCTGCAGGTCGTCGAGGCGCTCGTTGGCGGCGCGGTAGCCACCGATCTCGGCCTCACGCCGCAGGTGGTCGACAGCGGTGTCGACGACGATTCGCGGGGGGAGCGAGGACCCGGCGCTGTCGAGAAAGACCTGATTCCGGCACCCCGGTGTGTCGGCGCGCAGACGGGCGATATCCAGTGTGGCGTTGTCTCTCACACGTTCGACCCTATCCACCGCGTCGAGTTTCCACCGGCCCGCCATCCGCTGGAACGGGGCCGCGGATGCCCATCGTGAGCCGGAGGAACGCCGCGATGCCGGGGCCATCGGGCTCTCGGTGCGGCCCGGATAGCAGGATGGGGAATCGGCTGTTCCTCTGCAGGCGTTCTCCATTTCGTCAGATTTCTTGTCACAGTCGCTCGCTACTCTTGTTTGGGTCGCCGTGCGATCCCCAGCGGCGACCGCATCAGACGGAGGTTGGCAATGGCTGTCACGGCGTCACCGACCGATGTGCTGCACAGTGGCCTGGCCGAATCGGAGCCGGGCGGCGAATTCACGTCACGCGCCGCCGCCGAGGCTTATGTCGGAAAAGTCTGTTTCAAACAGGGCCCACCGCTGCTCATCGGCGCCGAACTGGAGTGGCTCACCGCGCAAGGTGAACTTTCGGCGACCAACTCGCGTCCGGACCCGAGGGTCCTCGCGGACGCTCTCGGACCGTATGCGCCACGGTCCATTTCCCCCGATTCCCCGGCCGTTCCGTTGCCGGGAGGCAGCCGGGTCACCCTAGAACCCGGCGGTCAGATCGAACTGTCCAGTGCCCCGTTCGGCACCGCCGCCGAATTGTGCGAGCGCTTGCGGGCAGACGCGATACGCCTGCGGGAGCTGCTCGAATCCCGCGAAATCCGAACTATTTCCGCCGCCGCCGACCCGACTCGGCGGCCGCTTCGTGTGCTGCAGCTGCCGCGCTACCGGGCCATGGAGCGGTCCTTCGCCGGCATCGGCCCGTTCGGTGCGCTCATGATGTGCAATACCGCCGCCACCCAGGTGAGCGTCGACGCGGGCGCCGATCCCGCGGAGATCGCCGCCCGGTGGCAGGTCCTGTACGCCGTGGGTCCCGCCCTGCTGGCCGCTTTCGCCTGCTCACCCCGGCTGCATACCGCTCCGCCGGGTGACTGGGCCTCCCAGCGCATGCGGGCCTGGCAGCGGCTCGACCAGCTCCGCACTCGGCCGCCCGTGCACGACTGGGCCGACCCGATCATCGGGTACGCGCGCTGGGCGCTGGACGTGCCGCTGCTGTGCGTGCGGTCGATGGACCCGCAGGCCGGTGACTGGTCGGCCCCGCCCGGGGCCACCTTCGCGGACTGGCTGTGCGGGGCGCTGGACGAGGAGATCGGCCGCCGCCCGGATCGGGCGGATCTGGACTATCACCTCACCACCCTGTTCCCGCCGGTCCGCGCGGCCGGGCACCTCGAGGTCCGCTACCTCGACACGCAGCCGGGCGACGGGTGGTCGGTGCCGGTGCATGCCATCGACGCGCTGCTATCCGATCCCGGAACCATCACGGAGGCAACGGCTCTGGCCGCCTCCACCGCGGATCTCTGGTCCGAATCCGCCCGCCACGGGCTGGCCGACGCCGAACTGCGGGCAGCCGCGGTGGCCCTGCTCGACCTGGCCACCGCGCATGCCGCCACTCCCGAGGCGGCCAAGGAATTGGCTGCCGCCGCCGACCGATGTCGCAGCGGCCGCACCCCGACAGAATCGGAAGTTCTCTCATGACTGTTCAGCATCTGCCGGGATCGGATCGGGCGGCGACCGAGGCGTTGCGCGGGCGGATCGCCGACGCGCTCGAGCGGGCGCGCCGGCGGACCATCGGGCTGACCGAGTCCGTCGACGAGGCCGAACTGGTCGCGCAGCACTCGCGACTGATGAGCCCGCTGGTCTGGGATCTCGCACACATCGGCAACCAGGAGGAACTCTGGCTGGTGCGCGATGTGGGCGGGCGGGAACCCGTGCGGCAGGACATCGATCACCTCTACGACGCCTTCCGGCACGCGCGGGCGGACCGGCCCGCGCTGCCGCTGCTGGATCCGGCGCAGGCCCGCGACTATGTCGGCACCGTGCGGGACAAGGTGTGGGATGTGCTGGACCGCAGCCCCTTACGCGGTAACGACCTGGTCCACGACGGCTTCGCCTTCGGCATGATCGCCCAGCACGAGCAGCAGCACGACGAGACCATGCTCGCCACCCACCAGCTCCGGACCGGTGAAGCGGTGCTGTCCGCCCCGCCCACCCCCGCCGCGCGGGTGGCGGTCACCGGTGAAGTCGTCATTCCCGCAGGCGAATTCACCATGGGCACCGACTCCGATCCCTGGGCCCTGGACAACGAGCGGCCCGCGCACCCGGTGCACGTCGACGCCTTCGCCATCGACGCCGCGCCCATCACCAACGAGCAGTATCTGGCCTTCGTCGACGACGGCGGCTACGAGCGGCCCGAGCTGTGGTCCGAGCGCGGCTGGGCGCATCGCGTGGAGGCCGGGCTGACCGCGCCCCAGTTCTGGGAGCAGGACGCCGGAGGACGTTGGTGGCGTAGGGTTTTCGGCACCATGCAGCCGCTGCGCGCCCACCAGCCGGTGGTGCACGTCTGCTGGTTCGAGGCCGAGGCCTATGCGAACTGGGCGGGCAAGCGCCTGCCCACCGAGGCGGAATGGGAGAAGGCCGCCCGCTTCGATCCGGCCACGGGCCGCTCCCGCCGATACCCCTGGGGCGACATCGATCCCACCGATGCCCTGGCGAATCTCGGCCAGCACCACCTGGAACCGGCCGATGTCGGGGCCTACCCGGCGGGCGCGTCCCCGGCGGGTGTCCATCAGCTGATCGGCGACGTCTGGGAGTGGACCGCTTCGGGTTTCGAGGCCTACCCGGGCTTCCGCGCCTTCCCGTACCGGGAATACTCCGAGGTCTTCTTCGGTGGCGACTACCGGGTGCTGCGTGGCGGCTCCTTCGGTGCCGACCAGGTCGCCTGCCGCGGCACCTTCCGCAACTGGGATCACCCGATCCGCCGGCAGATCTTCGCCGGCTTCCGCCTCGCCCGGGACCTGAGATCGGACGAGCGCTGATGTGCCGTCACCTTGCCTACCTGGGCCCACCCACTCCGGTAGGGGTTCTCCTGACCCGGGGCCCGAAATCCCTGCGCACCCAATCCTGGGCCCCGCGCGACATGCGCGGCGGCGGCACCATCAATGCCGACGGTTTCGGCGTCGCCTGGTGGCACCACCCCGATGCCGCCGCTCCCGACCACGGACCGGGCGTCATCTGGCACGGCGGCACTGCGGCGGATATCCGGGCTGCGGCGGAATCCGTCGGCGTTTCGGCGGATCAGGCCGGATCCGGTGCCGCGGGGGCGGATCCGGTGGTCAGCCGGTATCGCAATGCGGCACCGATCTGGACGGATCCGGCGGTCGACGAGGTGTTGCCGCAGATCCGGTCCGGAGCAGTGCTGGCCGCAATCCGTTCCGCCACAGTGGGAATGCCGGTGGAGCGAGCGGCCTGCGCCCCGTTCACCCACGGCCGCTGGGCCTTCAGCCACAACGGCGCGATCCCCGACTGGCGGCGGGCGCTGAGTGCGGTCGCCGCCGAATTCGGTTCGCCCCCGCTCCTGGAGGCTGAGTCCCTGACCGACTCCGCCGCCCTGTGGGTGATCCTGCGCGGACTGCTCGAAGGTGGTGGCGAAACCACTGCGGGCGTCGGGCATTCGGGCATCGGCGAATCACGGAGTTTCGGCGCGACGGTGGCGTCCGGGTCGTCGATCAGCGTCACCACGGCTTCCGGTGCCGCGCCGGAGGTTCGGGTCCGGGGGTCGGCCACGACCTCGGACGGCTCGGCGTTCCATGGTGCGGGGGCGAGAGATCCGGGGGAGATATTGCGGCTGGTGATGGCGGCGGTGCTGGCGCGGTCACCCCGCGCGCGGTTGAACCTGCTCATGGGGGATGGGGCGGGGATCTGGGGGACTACGTGGCATCACTCTTTGTCGGTGTTGGAGGCCGACGGGTTCGTGTTGGTGGCCTCGGAACCGTTCGATGACGATCCGCGGTGGCGGCCGATTGCCGATCGGCAGCTGCTGAGCGTGCGGGCCGGGCGGGTGTCGGTGGAACCACTGGATATCGAGATCGGAAGGGCTGGCTCATGACTGCAGCTACGCTGGAAATTCATCTGACCGACGAGGATTTGACGACCGCGCTGCGCGCGGACGTGCGACAGGGACTGACCGCGGAACCGAAGTGGTTGCCGCCCAAGTGGTTCTACGACGCGCGCGGCAGCGAGCTGTTCGAGAAGATCACCGAGCTGCCCGAGTACTACCCGACCCGCACCGAGCGGGCCCTGCTGGAGCGGGTGGTCGGCGAGATCGCGCGAACCGCGCAGGCCGAGGTGCTGGTCGAGCTCGGCGCGGGATCGGCGGCCAAGACCCGGCTGCTGCTCAACGCGCTGAAGGCCGAGGGCCCGCTGAAGAGCTATGTGCCGCAGGATGTCTCGGTCTCGGCGCTGCGGATGGCGGCGGACGAGGTGGCCGCGGAGTTCCCCGGCCTGGCCGTGCACGGCGTGGTCAGTGATTTCACCGCCACCCTCGACAATCTGCCCGGCGGCGGCCGTCGCATGGTCGCCTTCCTGGGCGGCACCATCGGCAACCTGATCCCCGCCGAGCGCGCCGAATTCCTCGGCGGCATCCGGGATGTCCTGGAACCGGGCGAGCAGCTGCTGCTCGGCGCGGGCCTGGTCATCGACCCGGCGATCCTGGTCCCCGCCTACGACGACGCCGCGGGTGTCACCGCGGAGTTCAATCGCAATGTGCTGCATGTCCTGAACACCAGGCTGGGCGCGAACTTCGAACCGGAGAAGTTCAGGCACGTCGCGATCTGGGACGCCGAGCGGGAGTGGATCGAAATGCGCCTCGAGGCCACCGAGGCCATGACGGTTCGCATCCCGGACCTCGACCTGACCGTCGATTTCTCGGCGGGCGAGCAGCTGCGCACCGAGATCTCCGCCAAGTTCCGCCGCGAGATCCTCGAAAGCGAGCTGGACGCAGCCGGTTTCACCACCGAGCGGGTGTGGACCGATCCCGCTGAGCGGTTCGCCCTGGTGCTCGCCGAGCGCAGGTAGGCACGGTGCTCGCTGAGCGCAGGTAGGCACGGTGCTCGCCGAGCGCAGGTAGGCACGGTGCTCGCCGAGCGCAGGTAGGCGCGGGCGGTGGCGGCTACTTCTGCGCCGTCACCGCCGCCAGCCACTCGATGAGCGGTCGCATGTCCTCCCACGCCGCCCGGACCTCCCGGGCGGCGCGCGGGGTGCTCAGCCACTTGGGTGCGCCGAAATCTCTGCCGGCGGTGAGGGATTTGTGCCGCAGCAGCTCGATGCGCGGGTGCTCGATGTCGTAGCCCTTGGGCTTGGTCGCCAACTTGTCCCCGCCTATCTGGTATCCGGCCGAGACGAGCTGTGCGATCAGCCCTTCCAGCTCCGCCCCGCGTACCTCGTCGTCGATGGCGGCCCGCAGCGCGGCGAGCTGGGTGCTCTCGGCGGCGTACATGCCGCCCCCCACCCGCAGCCCGGCCGCGCTGATCTGGACGTACCAGCCGGAGTACGGCGCGCTGTACACCACCGCGCCCTGGTGGTCCTTGTAGGGCGACTTGTCCTTCGCGAAGCGCACATCCCGGTACGGCCGGAACATCTTGGCCTCGCCGAAGTCCGGTTCCAGCTCGGCGACAAGCGCTTTCATCGGATCCCGGACGGACTGCTCCCACACGTGCTTGTGGGCGTTCCAGAAGGTCTTGCTGTTGTCGGCTTCCAGATCCTCGTAGAAGTCGAGTCCGGCGAGCGGGAATCCGGTGAATGCGGTCATGTCAATCAGTGTTCGGCATGACCCCGGAGCCGTAGATCGCGACCCCGATGATGATGCCCAGCACCAGCGCCACCCCGGAGGCGATCGCGGCCCATTTGCCCAGCGGCTCGCCCTTGCTGTGCCCGATCACGCCGAGCACGATGCCCGCGATGCCGAACAGCGGCGGACAGAAGATGAGCGCCACGACCGCGCAGACGAATCCGATGATCGAGAAGGTCTGCGGCCCGCTGCGCGGCGGCGGCGCACCGAAATTCGCGCCACCGGGATAGGGCTGGTACGGCTGCCCGTAGGGCTGCTGACCGTACGGCTGCTGCTGACCGGGTCCGAACTGCTGCGGGTACGGCGGCTGCGCGCCCTGAGGGTAGGAAGCGTTCGGGTAGGGCGGAAACCCGCCGCCCGGGTACGCGACCGGCGGCTGATCGCCCTGCGGCTGATCGCCCTGTGACGGGTATCCGTACACCCCGCCCGCCGGGTACTGCGGCTGGGCCGGTGGAGGCTCGAACTGCGCGGCCGGATTGAACTGGGTGGGGTCGGGCTGACCGGGAGGCGGGGGAGTGCCCGGGATGTACCGGAAGGTGATGTCATCCGTGGGCGGTGCGTCGGTGGACCGAGCGTCCGAGGCGTCCTCCGGTGTGTCCGCCGCTGGCGTATCGGACTCCTTCTTGAACATGTCGGCCGGTCCGGTGCCGGATTCGTCCGACGGTTTGCCTGGCTCCTGCGGCGGCGTAGTCATCGCGCCCTCCTCGATCGTGGTGTGCCTCTGCAGGGATATCCCTCTGCGGGACGTGCTACGCAACAGTCCTAATCGCCGAGTTCCTCCACGATGTCCATGGCGGCGACCTCCGCGGGCCGGTCGTCCTCGGCCACGAACTCCTCGCGCTGCCGGCGGCGGCTCCACTCCTGGTCGAGTTCGGCTCCGATGCCGAGCCTGCCGGTGTCGTCGTTCTCGCGATTGCGGATGACGAGGTCCTCGGGCGGATCGGTGATGAACCGCGTGTACTCGCGGATCTCGTCTTCCTGATCGTCGTCGCCGAGGTCGTAGTCGAGGTTGTCGACATCGCTGTCGAAGACCTGATCGGTGTCGAAGATCTCGTCCATCACGCGGGCATCGTCCTCGTCGGGCCGGTCGGCCATTCGGCACCACCTCTCCGCGCAGTCAGCGCACCAGTAGCAACCCTGAGTTCGATCCAACGCTACCGCTTACCTTCAGAAACGGACATCCATTGTCGCCCCCATTTCACGCAGCAGCGCCCCTCCCGGAAGCGGGAGGGGCGCTGCTGTGAACGATGCGTGGAAACTACGAGAGTTCCGGCTATGCGTTTCCGTTGAAAAGGCCGGTGACGGAACCGTTTTCGAAGACCTCGCGGATGGTCTGCGCCAGCAGCGGGGCGATCGACAGCACGGTCAGCGTCGGGAACTTCTTGGCCTCGTCGATCGGCAGGGTGTTGGTCACCACGACCTCCTTGGCCCCGCAGTTGGCGAGACGTTCGGCGGCCGGGTCGGACAGGATGCCGTGGGTGGCGGCGATGACCACGTCGCCCGCGCCGGCCTTCTTGAGCACCTTGACCGCGCCGGCGATGGTGCCACCGGTGTCGATCATGTCGTCGATCAGGATGCAGGTGCGGCCCTCGACCTCACCGACCACGCGGTTGGAGACGGTCTGGTTGGGGACCAGCGGGTCGCGGGTCTTGTGGATGAACGCCATCGGCGCGTCCGCCAGCGAGTTGGCCCACTTCTCGGCGACCTTCACGCGGCCGGCGTCGGGGGAGACGACCGTGATGTTGGACAGGTCGTAGTTGTTGCGGATGTGCTCGGCCAGCTGCACCTGCGCGTGCATGTGATCGACCGGGCCGTCGAAGAAGCCCTGGATCTGATCGGTGTGCAGGTCGATGGTGATGATGCGGTCCGCGCCCGCGGTCTTGAGCAGGTCCGCGATCAGACGCGCCGAGATGGGCTCGCGGCCGCGGTGCTTCTTGTCCTGACGGGCGTAGGGGTAGAAGGGCAGCACCGAGGTGATGCGCTTGGCCGAACCGCGCTTGAGCGCGTCGATCATGATCAGGTGCTCCATGACCCACTGGTTCAACGGGGCCGGGAAGCTCTGCAGCACGAAAGCATCGGAGCCGCGGACCGATTCCTCGAATCGGACGAAGGTCTCACCGTTTGCGAAGTCGCGCGCGGTCTGGGGAGTGACGTGAACATTGAGTTCCTTGGCCACCGCCTCGGCGAGCTCAGGATGAGCGCGCCCCGAGAACAGCATCAGATTCTTCTGGTTATCGGTAGAGAACGCGGTCACTGACGTTCGCCATCCTTTTGCTCGTTGGATATCTCGGTGGTTCCCGGCGGATCCGGGAGAGCCGCGAGCGCCGCTTCGGCCGCGCGGGCTGCATCGGTGCCTGGGCGATTGCGCTGCACCCAGCCTTCAATGTTGCGTTGTGCTCCACCCGACACCGCGAGCGCTCCCGGGGGAACGCTTCTGCGCAGTACAGTACCCGCCGCCGAATACGCGCCGTCACCCACGGTGACCGGCGCGACGAACATGGTGTCGCTGCCCGTGCGCACGTGCGAGCCGACGGTGGTGTGGTGCTTCTTGACCCCGTCGTAATTGACGAAAACGCTGGACGCCCCGATATTGCTGTATTCGCCGATGGTGGCGTCGCCGACGTAGGTGAGGTGCGGGACCTTGGAGTGCGCGCCGATGGTGGCGTTCTTGGTCTCGACGAAGCCGCCGATCTTGCCCTCCGCGCCGAGCGAGGTGCCGGGCCGTAGATAGGCGAAGGGGCCGACGCTCGCGCCCGGGCCGATGCTCGACTTCTCGCCGTGCGTGCGCACCACCTTGGCGCCGTCGCCGACGGTCACGTCGGTGAGCGTGCAGTCCGGTCCGATCTCGGCGTCCTCGCCGATCACGGTGTCGCCCAACAGTTGTACGCCCGGCCGGATGACGGCGTCGCGGCCGATGACCACATTGCCGTCGATCCAGGTGTTGCCCGGATCGATGATGGTGACCCCGGCGCGCATGTGCCGTTCCAGGATGTAGCGGTTGAGCGTGCGGGCCGCGCCGGCCAGCTGCACCCGGTCGTTCACGCCGGTGACCTTGGCGGAATCGATCAGCCGCGCGCCGTGCACCGGATGTCCGGCCTCACGGGCCAGCTTGAGCACATCGGTGAGGTACAGCTCATGGCGGGCGTTGGCGGTATCGATGCGCGAGATCATGATTCGCAGCACGGCCGCGTCGAAGACGTAGACGCCGGAGTTGACCTCGGTGATGGCCGCCTGCGCCGGGCTGGCGTCGGCGTGCTCGACGATCTCCAGCACGTGACCCTGCGCATCGCGCACGATCCGGCCGTAGCCGTTCGGGTCCTCGGGCTCGAAAGTCAGTACGGTGACGGCGGATCCGTCGGAGTAGCTGCGGTGCTCGTCGAGCAGCGCGTGCAGGGTGTGCCCGTCCAGCAGTGGCACGTCGGCATAGGTGACGAGGACGTCGCCGTCGAAGTTCTCCGGCAGCGAGGTGAGCGCGCACTGCACGGCGTGCCCGGTACCGCGCTGTTCCTCCTGCACCGCCAGGGTGATCTGGCGGCCCAGTTCGGCTCCCACCTTGCCGACCGCGTCGCCGACCTGTTCGCGATCGTGACCGATCACGGTGATGAGCGCCGTCGGGTCGATCTCGTGCGCGGCATGCAGCGCGTGGGCGAGCATGCTCCGACCGGCGAGCGGGTGCAACACCTTGGGTGTCTTGGACCGCATTCGGGTTCCGGCTCCGGCGGCGAGAACGACGACGGCGGTCTGCTGTGGCATGGATCTCCCTCGGCTGCCGGTCATCGTGTGCTGAGTCAAGTTGTGCTGGGCCACAGTGGGTCAGCACCCACAGCGTGGTCAGCGATTTTGTGCGGGGCCCACCATATCGACCCTGCTCGTGAGCTCCGCCGCCAGGACTCGAACCTGGACAAACTGAACCAAAATCAGTTGTGCTGCCATTACACCACGGCGGATTGGCGCGTCATGCGGGTCTGATCCTCGCATGAAGTACGCCTCTACGTCGAACCGCTTACATAGATTCGAACGTGTCTGTCGATAGGCTACGTACGAAGGCGCGGCGGCCCATGGCCCCGCACCCCCTGCGAAGGTGCTCGGGGGCAGGGTGAAAGGGCAGGTGGCGATGACGACGGGCGAGGGCTCCAAGCCGGCGCGGCCGCGGATGACCGGCACCCAGCGCCGCCAGCAGCTCATCGAGATCGGCCGGGCGCTGTTCGCGGAGCGGGGGTACGACGCCACCTCGATCGAGGAGATCGCGGCGCGGGCCCAGGTGTCGAAACCGGTGGTGTACGAGCACTTCGGCGGCAAGGAGGGGCTCTACGCCGTGGTGGTCGACCGGGAGATGTCGACGCTGCTGGAGATGATCACGTCCTCGCTCACCCAGAACCGTTCGCGGGTGCGGCTGGAGCAGGTGGCGCTGGCGTTGCTCACCTATATGGAGGAGCGCACCGACGGCTTCCGGATCCTCATGCGGGATCAGCCGGTGTCGGCCGCGGAGGGCACCTACTCGAGTCTGCTGAACGAGGCCGTGAATCAGGTGGCGCACATTCTCGCCGGGGATTTCGAGCGCCGCGGGCTGGACCCGACGCTGGCGACGCTGTACGGGCAGGCGCTGGTGGGAATGGTTGCGACGGCGGCGACCTGGTGGCTGGACGAGCGCCAGCCATCCAAGGAAGTGGTGGCCGCGCACCTGGTGAACCTGTGCTGGAACGGCCTCACTCATTTGGAGGCGGAACCCGAGCTGGCATCGGAATGGCCGAGCGGCAAGGGGTTATAGAACCCGGCGGTTTGAATTCAGGTCTGATATGTCTGTCCTAGCGGGGCAGAACTGGACAGTTAACCAGCGAATTGCGAAGAAGGACGGGTCGAATGCTCGAATCGGCTGGCAGCACGCAGCCGGGTGGTACGGTTCACCCATCCTTCGAGTGCTGTTCGAACTGTGATGTCGGTCAACTTCGGGATATCGGTCTACTTCAGGATGGCTGGTTTGATGACAGGCGGCTCTGATGGCTAGGCAAGCGCGTGCGGAGATCACTCGCGATTCCGTTCTCGCGGGCGCGGCCGATGTCTTTCTGCGACTGGGCTACGCGAACGCGTCCCTGTCAGAGATCATCGCGCAGTCGAATGTGACCAAGGGCGCGTTGTACTTTCACTTCGGATCCAAGGAAGAACTGGCGCGCGCGGTCGTCGATCAGGGCAACGAGCGACTGGTCAGCGCATGTCAGGGATTCTTCGATCCGCGGGTGCCGGCGCTGGAGGCGTGCATCGGGATCACCTACGTGGTCGCCGACCTCACCATGAACGATCCGATGGTGGGCGCGATGCTCAAACTGACCCACCAGATCGGCGACTACCGTGGCGCGACCGGCGACAATATCGCCAAGACCTGGGGTGAGACCCACCGTTTGCTCGCCGAACGCGCGATCACCCAGGGGGATCTCAAACCCGACCTGGATCCCGACACCATCGGCATGCTGCTGCAGGAGATGACCACCGGCGTCCATATCGTCGCGGTCAGCACCGAGTCCATCGATCAGATGGCGACCCGCATGGAGCGGGCCTGGTACTTCCTGCTGCCGAGCATCGTGCCCGAGGAGAAGGTCGCCTACTTCCGCGAATTCGCGGCTCGGCGCCTGCGTCGCTACGTGCAGTGAGGCTGTGCACGGTGCGGTGATGGAAGCACCGTGCTGTGCGGGTGAGCACGTAGCGTGCAGTGCTGCGGCGCAGCGGGTTTCGCGAATCGGCTACTTGAGCCCCGCCTGCCACTTGGTGAGCGCCTTGGTGAACAGGCGGTCGGCCTCGTCGGCGTGGTAGTCGTTGATGTTGGCGTTGTAGTCGAAGTACCAGATCTTGCCGCCGGACCGGCAGACATAGTGCAGGCCGCGGGCCTGGCCGCCGCCGGCCGCGGTGGCATCCATCTGGTAGCCGATGATCGCGTCACCGACCGCCGGAATGTTCGGGATCTTCGTGTAGATGATCTGCATGCCGTCGTAGATCACCGTCGGGCAGTTGTCGGAGGCGTCCTTCTCCTCGTCGAACTCGCTCTGGATCTCACTCTGCGGGCGGAACGCGACCGTCGTCGTGACCGAGGCGCCGCCGTATCCGCCCTTCTGGCCGAAGGCGGAGGTGGCCTTGGCCGCCGGCTTGGTCGCGGGCGGGGCGGCTTCCTTCTTCAGCTTCGCGGTGCAGTCCGGGGTCTCGCCGGAGACGCGGGCCTCATCGGTGCCGTCGTTGGTCTGCTGTTCCTTCTTGGTGTCCTCGGTCCAGCCGACCGGCAGGTCGTCGGCCGCCAGCACCATCGCGGCCGGATCGTTCTTGCCCGCCCCGGTTGTGGTGGCGGCCGTGCTCGAGGTTTCCGTGGTCTGGGCCTGCGTACCGCCCGAATCATCGGATCGGGTCACCACCACAGCTATCACCGCACCCACCGCCAGCACCACGACTCCGGCCAGTGCCAGCAGGATCATCCGATTCTTGTTGCGCCCCAGCGGTTGTGCGGCAGACGGTGGTTCCGCACCGTACTGCCCCGGCGCGGGGAAGGGCGGCTGCTGCCCGAATTGTCCTTGCGGCGTACCGAACTGATTCCGCGGGGCACCGAACTGGCCCTGAGGAGCACCGAATTGATTCTGCTGCGCACCGAACTGTGCTTGCGGGGAACCGAACTGCGCCTGCGGGGTACCGAACTGTCCGTACGGATCGACGCCCGGCCCTTGCGGCGCACCGAATCCCAGTGGCGGGTACTCCTGCGCAGGAACATTCTGGCCCGGAACCTGCCCGAATTGCTGCTGTGGCGGGTACTGCCCTCGGGGCGGGGCGGGCGGCTGGACCGGTTGTCCTTGCCACTGCTGGGTCGGGGCCCACTGGCTGTCGGGCGGCGGTGGATTGGTGTGGTGATCGGGTTGGCCGCCGCTGGGTGGAGCGGGTGGCGGAGTGGTCATGCTGTCCCCTGGACCCGGGTGTTCTGGTCACAGCGGGCCGAGCCCCGGTCCTCCTCCCGCGGGGACCATTGTTATCACAGGGTCCGACGCCCGCTCGGGTGGCGAAATCGGCGCAGGTCCACGCGACGGGCTACCCGCCCTTCAGCTTTCGCCACCCGCCCGCGCGGTTGTTGGCGACGATCTGCCGGAACACGGCGAGAAGCGCTGGGCTGTTGAGGGTTTCGCCCTCGGCCACGGCGATCATCCGGGCGGTCCTGTTGTCGTGCCCGCCGGTGATGATGCCCTCGGGGTCGGGCACGATGGCCCCGTCGTAGAGGAAGATGTCGACGGCCTTCTTGGTGGCGAGCAGTGCGCAGATATTGCCGTCGAGCACGAAGTAGGGCCGGACCGTGCGTTCGATGGTCTCCGCGACCGCCGGGTCGGCCGCGTGCACGAGGTCGCGGACCTGGCGGCAGATGGCTTGTTGCCGGCCGGGCCGGGCGTCGATGTCGGCGTCCACCCGCGGATCGGTGGCATAGGACATTCCGTCATCCGAACACGGCCGGGGCGTCCGGGGGGAGGGCCAAGAAGCGTCTGCGTGCTGAAGCTGTCACAGCGGGTGACTAGACTCGGTTGCCGTCTGAAACGCTGATCTGCGCCGAGGAGTCTGCCCCATGACCACCCAACGTCCACCTCTGGCGGGACTGGCTGCGGTGGCCGGTGCCGATGCCGCGCTGGAGCAGGTCGCGAACCTGATCGGCCGGGAGTCGGCGATGCTGGTCGCGCCGTCGGCGGTGCGGCCCTTCGTAGCGTCGACCATTGCCGGGCACCGCCCGCTCCTCGTGGTGACGGCCACCGGGCGGGAGGCCGACGATCTGGCCGTCGAGCTGACGGAGATGCTGGGCGACACGGTCGCACTGTTCCCGTCCTGGGAGACGCTGCCGCACGAGCGGCTCTCGCCGGGCGCGGACACCGTGGGCCGACGGCTGCAGGTGCTGCGCCGGCTGGCGCATCCGGAGGACCCGGGCTTCGCGGGTCCGCTGCGGGTGGTGGTCACCACGGTGCGCTCGCTCATGCAGCCGATGGCGGCGGGGCTCGGGGAGATCGAGCCCATCGTGCTGCGCCGCGGCGCCGAGTTCGACTTCGACCAATTGCTCACGCGGCTGGTGGAATTCGCCTACGAACGGGTCGACATGGTCGGCAAGCGCGGCGAGTTCGCGGTGCGCGGCGGCATTCTGGACGTCTTCCCGCCGACCGCGGATCATCCGGTGCGCGTGGAGTTCTGGGGCGACGAGGTCTCCGAGGTGCGCGCCTTCTCGGTGCAGGACCAGCGCTCGATCCACGAGGTGCCGATCGACCTGGTGGTCGCGCCGCCGTGCCGGGAACTGCTGCTCACCGACGCCCTGCGGGAACGCGCCGCCCAGGTGGCCGCCGAGAATCCGGCCGATGCCGCGCTGGTGGAGATGCTGGAGAAGATCTCCCAAGGCGTCCCGGTGGAGGGCATGGAGGCGTTGCTGCCGGTGCTGCAGCCCGGTGAGCTGCAACTGCTGGTGGATGCGCTGCCCGCGGAAACCCATGTGCTGCTGTGCGATCCGGAGAAGGTCCGCACCCGCGCCGCCGACCTGGTGCGCACCGGGCAGGAATTCCTGGAGGCGTCGTGGACGGCGGCCTCCTTCGGTGGGGCCGCCCCGCTGGGCGCGCACGGGCTGGATCTGGCCGCCTCCGGCTACCGGGGTCTGGATGTGGTGCACGCCGATGCCGAGCGGCGCGGCCTGCCCTGGTGGACGCTGAGCCCGCTGGCCGCCGACGATCCGGACGAGATCGCGCTGCCGGTGCTGGCCGCCGCCTCCGCGCGCGGTTCGGAGGAGCTGGTCGCCACCATCTTCGCCTCGCTGCGCGCGCATGTCGCGACCGGTGGCCGCGCGGTCATCGTGGTGGCCGGACACGGTACGGCGCAACGCATTCTGGAACGGCTCGCCGATGCCGAGGTGCCCGCGGCGGCGCTGGAGGCCGGTGCCGAGCCGGTGCGCGGACTGGTCGGCGTGCTGTGCGGGTCGCTGCACGACGGCGTCGTGTTCGACGACGCCAAGCTGGTGGTGATCGCGGAATCCGATCTCACCGGCAACCGGGTCACCGCGCCCGGCGAGGGCAAGAAGCTGCCCGCGCGGCGGCGCAACCAGGTCGATCCGCTGGCGCTGACCGCCGGCGACATGGTGGTGCACGATCAGCACGGCATCGGCCGCTTCGTGGAGATGATCGAGCGGACCGTCGGTGGCGCGCGCCGCGAGTACCTGGTCATCGAGTACGCGCCCAGCAAGCGCGGCCAGCCGGGGGACCGGTTGTTCGTGCCGATGGACTCGCTGGATCAGCTGTCGCGCTATGTCGGCGGCGAGATGCCGTCGCTGTCCAAACTGGGCGGTTCCGACTGGGCCAATACGAAGCGCAAGGCGCGCAAGGCGGTTCGTGAGATCGCCACCGAGCTGGTGCAGCTCTATGCCGCCCGCCAGGCCGCGCCCGGCCACGCCTTCGGCGCGGACACGCCGTGGCAGCAGGAGATGGAGGACGCCTTCGCGTTCACCGAGACCGTCGATCAGCTCTCGGCCATCGCCGAGGTGAAATCCGATATGGAGAAGGCGGTCCCGATGGACCGCGTCATCTGCGGTGACGTCGGCTACGGCAAAACCGAGATCGCGGTGCGCGCGGCCTTCAAGGCGGTGCAGGACGGCAAGCAGGTGGCCGTGCTCGTGCCCACCACGCTGCTGGCGCAACAGCATCTGCAGACCTTCACCGAGCGAATGGCCGGTTTCCCGGTGGTGGTGAAGGGCCTGTCCCGCTTCACCGATGCGGCCGAATCGCGGGAAATCCTGGAGGGCATGACCTCCAAGGATGTCGACATCGTGGTGGGCACCCATCGTCTGCTGCAGACCGGGGTGCGCTGGAAGGACCTGGGCCTGGTCGTCATCGACGAGGAGCAGCGGTTCGGCGTCGAGCACAAGGAGCACATCAAGGCGCTGCGCACCCACGTGGACGTCCTGACCATGTCCGCCACGCCTATTCCGCGCACGCTGGAGATGTCCCTCGCCGGCATTCGCGAGATGTCGACCATCCTCACCCCGCCGGAGGAGCGGCATCCGGTGCTCACCTATGTGGGCGCCTACAACGACAAGCAGGTGGCCGCCGCCATCCGCCGTGAGCTGCTGCGCGACGGCCAGGTGTTCTACGTGCACAACCGGGTGTCCTCGATCGACAAGGCGGCCAAGCGGATTCGCGACCTGGTGCCGGAGGCGCGAGTGGTGGTCGCGCACGGGCAGATGAACGAGGACATGCTCGAGAAGACCGTGCAGGGCTTCTGGGAGCGGGAATTCGATGTGCTGGTGTGTACCACCATCATCGAGACCGGTCTGGACATCTCCAATGCCAATACCCTGATCGTGGAACGCGCCGACGCCCTGGGCCTTTCGCAGCTGCACCAGCTGCGCGGGCGGGTCGGCCGTTCGCGGGAACGCGGCTACGCCTACTTCCTCTACCCGCCGGAGAAGCCGCTCACCGAGACCGCCTACGACCGGCTCGCGACCATCTCGCAGAACTCGGATCTGGGCGCGGGCATGGCGGTGGCCATGAAGGACCTCGAGATTCGCGGCGCGGGCAATGTGCTGGGCGCCGAGCAGTCCGGCCATGTCGCGGGTGTCGGCTTCGACCTGTACGTGCGCCTGGTCGGCGAGGCGGTGGAGGCCTACCGGGCCGCCGCCGACGGCCGCCCGATCTCGGTGGACGAGGAGGTCAAGGAGGTCCGCATCGATCTGCCGGTGGACGCCCACATCCCGCCCGACTACATCGCCTCCGACCGCCTTCGCCTGGAGGCGTACCGCAAACTCGCGGCCGCCCAGGACGATTCGGCGCTCTCGGCCGTGGTCGAGGAACTGGTGGACCGCTACGGCCCGCTCCCCGTGGAGGTCGGCCGCCTGGTCTCGGTCGCCAAGCTGCGCCTGCTGGCCCGCGAGTACGCCATCGCCGAGATCGGCGTCACCGGAACCACTCTGAAGGTGTCGCCGCTGCAGCTCCCGGATTCCAAGCAGCTGCGGCTGAAACGGCTGTACCCCAACGCCACCTACCGCCCGGCGACCGGCATCGTCCAGCTGCCGCTGCCGCGCGTCGAGGACAGCGTCGGCGCGGCCCGCGTCCGCGACGTGCAGGTGCTCCAGTTCGTCGCGGACCTGCTGCTCGCCCTGGATGGAAAGGCCCCGGGCGCAGTGGATGTCAAGGTCGCAGCCGAGGTGCTGGCTCCCCGATGAGTTGTCCGGCCAACGCAAGCCCCGCACGGGCGTCCGTAGGGCGGGCCGTCTCGCCGACGTCGTCGTGCGTCCGGCCCGCGGCTGCGGTGGCGTGATGAGTACCGGGAACGGCACGGGAGCGGGGTCGGACCGGCGGGGCGAGTCGCTCCGGCGGAACTCGGAACAGCCCAGCGCGGGAGGCGGTTTCGTGCATCGCGAGGCGGGCCTCGATGCGACGGCGGCCGAATCCGCGGCCGATACCGCGCGCATGATCGTGGCGCTCGGCGAGGCGGTCGAGGTGATGGACCGGCTGTGGAACTTCGGTGGGTGGGAGGTGACGCAGACGCACGATTCGCTGCGGCCGTACCTGCTGGAGGAGACGTACGAACTCCTGGACGCCATTCAGGCCGAAGACGCGGAGACCATCAAGGAGGAGCTGGGGGATCTGCTGCTGCAGGTGTTGTTCCACTCCCGGATCGCCGAGGCCGCAGGAGAATTCACCGTCGCCGACGTAGCCGCGGCGCTGGTGTCCAAACTGGTGCACCGCAGTCCGCATCTGATCGGCGAGCACGGTCCCGGCGAATACGGCATCGATCCGGCCGCGGCGGTCGCCGACAAGATCGCGGCGCAGGAAAAGGCTTGGGAGGAGCGCAAATCCGCCGAGAAGGCGCGGCGCTCCTGCCTGGACGGCATTGCCATGGCGCAGCCCGCGCTGGCGCTGGCGGAGAAGGTTCGCTCGCGAGCTATCAAGGCGGGTTTACCCGAGAAGCTGATTCCCGGCGCTCTGCGTGTCGTGGAGCTCGGCGGGCCGGACAGTGCCGAAGAGCGGCTGCGCAAGGGCACTCTCGCGTTCGCCACCGCCATCCGCGCCGCCGAGGATGCCGCGGAAATCGACCGGGGCGAGCGACGCGCGCTGGCCGCCGCGGACTGGCATCGGTACTGGCCGCGCGGCTGAACGGGTTTCGGCGCCGCGGGCGGATCGGGGCGTCGCGGTCGCGATGCCGGACGATAACGGCGGTGTTGCCTTCGGCTCGTTTCGGCTAGCGTCAGAGGGGTGCATGCTTCGGGGCGCGAATCGACAACCGAGTACTACCCGCCGCGAACGGGCGCGCTCATCGCGCTGGTCTTCTTCCTATCGATGACGGTGCTACCCGGTTTCGTGGTGTTCGACGGCAATCAGCAGCCGGTCATGCGTGTGCTCGGCGGATTGGCCATGGCGTTGTTCGGTTTCGGGGTGTACGCCATGCTCGAGGATCTGCTTCGCCCGCAGCCGACCCTGCTGGTCACCGACCAGGGCTTCACCTATCGCGGGTTTCCGCATGTGGCGTGGGCGGAGGTGGAGCGGGTGCGGCTGGGCATCGGGCGGCTGCGCAAGGGCGGTCGCGCGGAAATGTTCGCCGAGGTGGTGCTGCGCGATCCGGCCGAATTCCGTGACCGCGTACAGGCACTCGGCGATGTGACCATGCGCCGCAATCCGGACCGCCGGCTGTTCATCGTGGCCGAGCGGCTGCCGGTGCCGGTGCCGGCGGTCGTCGACGTCATGCGGGAGCATTATCCCGGTCTGTCGGTGCGTGCCGTCGAGGACGCGCCCGCCGACTCGCCGCCGGCCGCGCCTCGTTCACACGATCGCGACATGGTGGAGAGCGCGCTCGTGAGCGCCTTCACCGAGGCGCTCCCTGTCGGCTGGAACCTCGCGGTCCTGTGGTTCTCCAGGGTCGGCGACGACGGCCACGCCGGCATCCAGCTCGAATTGACCGACCCCGACGCCGATCACACCGACGAGCTCCAGCCCTCCGGGGAGATCCTCACCCTCCTCAACCGGCTCAAGGAAGTCTGCTACGACCAGATGACCGGCACCTGGCTCAGCGGCCAGGTCGTCCTCCGCGCCGCCTCCACCAAGGCCGAATTCACTCTGTCCTTCAAGGAAATCCCCGACTGGCTCCCCATCCCCGAGCCCGACGAATGCCGCCGCGAACTCGCCACCTATCCCCGGGCCGGCGATGAAATCCCCGTCTGGCTCCGCCAACGCATCTCCTGACCGCGCGGACCGTTCAGGGCCGGACGTTCTCGACTACATCGACGATCACCGAGTAGGTGCTCAATATGTTGCTCTCGATCGGCGCGTGGTCGGGCCAGTCGTGTGCCGCCCGAAACGCATCCGACTCCAGATACCCGATATACGCGGTCTCATCGGCGAATTCGAGCATCGACACATAGCCGCGCCCGACCTCCCGGGCGCGCATCAGCCGCGCCCCCACCAGTCCCGGAACGGCCGACAGCGTCTCCCGCATGCTCGCCCCGAAGTTCCGCTCGAACACCTCTCGATCCGCGTCCGCCACGAACAACTCATTGACGACGACAAACATGACTACTCCTCGAGATTCAGCGCGCGACCGATGAATCGCACGGTGGTGGACAGCACCCGATCGAAACCATCCCCCGCGTCGATCCGATCGATGGCCCGTCCCAACGCCCCATCGACCAGCTCCGCGGTCAACTCCGGTTCCGGATCTCCCCGCTCGGCGAGCGCCTGCCGCAGCGGTTCGGCGATTTCATGATGCGCACGTGAAATCCGCTCCCGTGCACTGTCATCCGTGAGCCCGCCCCCGCCGAGGACGGCGATCCGATGCGCCCCCGCAGCCGCCAATTCCACCGTGGCCCGCGCATAGGCGATGACGCGCGCATCCGCCCCTCCGGCGGCCGCGACGGCCTCGCGCACGATCCGCCCCCAGGTAACGAACGAGTCCGCCACGATCCGCGCGAGAATCTCCTCCCCCGACCGGAAGTACTTGTAAACACTGCTCCTGGCCAGTCCCGCTGCGGCCCCTACCGCCGCCGGCGTCACCGCCCCAACCCCCTTGCTCAGCAACAATTCCCGCGCCGCCGCGAGCAACACCTGCTCCTGATTGGCCCGATGCTCCGCCACCGTCGGCGCGTCGATCTTCGGCACCGAACCCTCCCATCTTGGCGACATGATGTCCCCAAGATAGCAGTCATGGCGACATACTGTCGCCGCGACCCGGCCGGCAACCATGAGGCAGCGACAAATCCCTACCTGGCTCCGCTGATGCATCTCCTGACCGCGGATCGACCGGGCCCCGTCGGCGTTCGAATCAGGTAGCTGTCTGCCGGTACGGGTCGTCCAGCACAACCGGGGTGCTCGCGACTTCCTGGCTCGTCTACTCCTCGGCGAGGTAGCGCTCGACTGTTTCGACCTTGGCCTTCATGGCGTCGGTGACGCCATGGCGGATGTCGGCTTTGAGGACCAGGCTGCAGCGCGGGGCGACCGCCATGACGGCGTCGGTGGCCTGTTTGACGACGGCCATGACCTCGTCCCATTCACCCTCGATGGTGGTGAACATGGCATTGGTCTCGTTGGGGAGGCCGCTGGCGCGGACGATCCGGACCGCTTCGGCGACGGCGCGGCCGACGTTCTCGCCGACGCCGAGCGGGGTCACGGAGAAGGCGATGATCAAACGTTCACGCCGTAGTCGCGGGCGATGCCGGCCAGGCCGGAGGCGTAGCCCTGGCCGATGGCGCGGAACTTCCACTCGGGGCCGTGGCGGTAGAGCTCCCCGAAGACCATGGCGGTTTCGGTGGAGGCGTCCTCGGTGAGGTCGAAGCGGGCCAGTTCGGAACTGGTCACGGCGTCGATCACGCGGATGTAGGCGTTGCGGACCTGGCCGAAGGACTGGCGGCGGACGTCGGCCTCGTGGATGGAGACCGGGAAGAAGATATTGGTGATGGTCGGCGGCATGGCGGCCAGGTCGACATTGATCACCTCGTCGTCACCGTCGCCCGCGCCGGTGAGGTTGTCGCCGGTGTGCTCGATGGTGCCCTCGGGGGAGCGCAGGTTGTTGTAGAAGATGAAGTGCGCGTCGGAGAGCACGCGCTGGTTGGATCCGCAGGCCAGCGCGCTGGCGTCCAGGTCGTAATCGGCGCCGGTGGTGGTGCGCACGTCCCAGCCCAGCGCCACCGCGACCTTGGTCAGGTTGGGGGCCTGTTTGGACAGCGAAACGTTTCCGCCCTTGGCCAAGCTGACAGACACACGGTCTCCTTCGATACTCAGTTCCGGTCGGCCGCCATCGCTTTGAGCGTCGCGACTCGTTTCTCCAGATAGCGTAGTTCGCTGTCGTCGAGGACGGTGCGCTGAATTCCCGTGGCGACCGCGAAAGCCGATTGCCGATGGTCGTCGATCACCTCGACGGTCAATTCCACCGCCACATAGTCGTCTGCGTCCGGCATGGGATCGGCGATCACCTCGGCGGTGCCGCGGGCGCACAGCGCCACGTTGCCGCCGCCGAGAATCAGCAGCGCGATATCGGGGCGTTCCCGCAGCCGCGCCAGCGAGCCGCGATCGAACTTGAGGCTGAGCAGGATTCGGCGATCACCGGCGCGCACCGGCCAGGAGACCGGGATGGCGTGGGGCGCGGGATCGGTGGTGACGAGAACCGCGATGGTGTCCTGCGGCCATTCAGGGAGGGCGTCCAGTTCGGGGTGGTCGGTCGGAAGTGCTGTCGTCTCGGTGTCGTCCGGTTCCGTCACTGTCGAGGGCTCCTGACGTTCCCGCGCTTCGGCTACCATCCGCGTCACCTCACCATCGGCTCCGCACAGCGGGCTGGACTGTGCTGCGGCAAGTGTATGCCGTTGCCGCGCTGGCCCGCTGGCGTCCGATCGGGGCCCGCGGCGTGCCGGTTCCGCGAGGTTCGTCCGTTACGACTGTGAAAACACCGCTGGACCTGCGGGGAAACAGATTGACGAGAAGCGATAACGGTTGCATCATTCGTAACAGTCCCTCGACTGAACGAGGTCACGCGAGTAGCCGGCCGATGACCGCCCGGTGAATATCGTCCGCCCATCCAGGTGTCGACGAACGCAGCAGCTTTTCCCAACCGGCGCGGCAGGCGCCATGTGAACGAGTGAGGTGAGTGCGAATGGGATTCCGGCCGTATCAGCGACGACCGTGGAATACACCTCGCACCGCCCTGTCCGCTCCGTTCTTCTGACTGCCCAACAGATTTCACGGCGCTGGCCGGTACCGGGTCCGCCCGGCGGCCGGTCGCGCCGGTCCGGGGCTGCAGATGTGAGGTGAACAGCGCGAAGAGAGCGGAGATGGTGATGGCGGATCTGGGTCCGGGGCAGCCGGAAATGGTGGAGATGGTGGGGCGCGCGACCGCGGCGAATCTGGTGGTATCGGATGCGGTCATCGACGATCTGCGTTACCTGCGCGGCGAACTGGCCGCCGCGGACGTGCCGTTCCTGCTGGTGCGCGACGCCGACCATCGGCTGGTACTGGCCGTGGACAGCGGTCACCGGTCGGCCCTGAGACGGGTGCTGGGAGCCGCGATGGTCGCGGGCTTCTCCTGCAACGAGAAGCCGCACAATGTCTTCCGTCTCGGCCGCGACCTGGACCCGGCCCATCATGTGGAGCTCGAGCTGTGGGAGTACCACGGCGACACGGTCGAGTGCCCGCGCCCGAATGCCCTGACCCGCATGGTCTTCGACGTCGCCGACGTGGAACCCGCCACTGTGCTGCTCTACGACGCCAGCTGGCCCACCCTGGCGGGGATGTTCACCCCCAACCCGACCGATGTCGGCTTCGACATCGACCTGGTCTTCTCGTGGGTGGACGGCACCGACCCCGAATTCCGCGCTCGCCGTGCGGGAATGATGGCCCAGGTGGTGGTCGGCGAGGGCGACGAGGCGGACGCCCGTATCCGCCAGATCGACGAACTGCGCTACGCCCTGCGCTCGGTGCACAAGAACGCGCCGTGGATCCGCCGCATCTTCATCGCCACCGATTCCCGGATTCCGGACTGGCTGTCCGACGACCCGAAGGTCACCATTGTCCGTGCGGTGGACCACTTCTCGGACATCAGCGGCCTGCCGGTGTTCAATTCCCATGCGATCGAATGTCAACTGCAGCACATCGAGGGCTTGTCGGAGCACTTCCTCTACTCCAACGACGACATGTTCTTCGCCCGCCCCGTGCGCCCGTCCATGTTCTTCACTCCCGCGGGCATCAGTCGCTATATCGAAGCGGGCACCCGAATCGGCCCGGGCGCCAATAACGAACGCCGCAGCGGTTTCGAGAACGCGGCCCGCGTCAACCGCGCCCTGCTGACCCAGCGTTTCGGCCACGTCATCACCCGCCACCTCGAGCACACGCCGGTTCCCTTGCGCCGCAGTGTGCTCATGGAGATGGAGCAGGTCTTCGCCGAGGATTTCGCGCGTACCCGAGCCAGCCGCTTCCGCGCCGCCACCGATATCTCGGTGACGAATTCCCTGTATCACTACTACGCCCTGCTCACGGGCCGCGCGGTCCCGCAGGAGGCCGCCAAGATGCGCTATGTGGACACCACCATGTACACGGGCCTGGCCCTGCTCGACGGCCTGTCCAAACGCCGCAACGTAGATTTCTTCTGCCTCAATGACGGCAGTTTTCCGGAGGTGCCGGAGGCCGAACGGGTCCGTGCCGTCTCGGAATTCCTGGAAACGTACTTCCCGGATCCGGCCCCCTGGGAAAAGCCGGATTCCAGCGTCGGCACCCTGACCGCCTTCGAGTCCGGCGCGGCCTGACCCGTCCGGGGCAACGACTTTCAACCGTGTGGGCGCTGCCGGATCGGGCCCGGGTTCGGTGCGCACCCGCGCGACGAACCCGGGCGGTCGCTCAGAGCGCGTACGGGTTGAAGGCGCAGACCAGATTCGGATGGCCTGCTGGGTCCAGGGCGTGCAGGGCGATGGACGCGGCCCGGGGGGAGTACATCATCGACAGGTGGTCGGACAGGTCGATACCGCAGTTGTCCTGCAGGGTCACGTTGTTCACCGTCGCGCCGGGTCCGGCGGTCAGGAAGGTGGCGTTGTACGGGGTCGAGATCTCGTCGTGAGTGGTGCCGACGCTGGTGTAGTGCACGCCGGGAACGGTGTCGCCGGTGGCGTCGAGGGCCGAGTAGAAGCTGGATCCGGAGACCTGCTCGATCAGGCCCTGACCGACCAGCAGCTGACTGAATCCCAGTGCGTTGAAACCCATGTCCGTCAGATGCCGGCCCAGGGTGGCGATGCCGTCGAGGGTGGTGCCGTGGTGTGTGGCGCCGAAGGTGATCAACTGGTCGACCTTCCCCGCGCCGCCGTCGAACTTCAGGTATTGGTCGGCGACGGTGCCGCCCTGGGAGTGCCCGATGATGTCGACCTGGTGCGCGCCGGTCGACGTCAGCACCTTGTCGACGAAGGCGGCGACCTCCTTGGCCGACTCCTCCATGGGCGCAATGCCATTGACGCCCGGCACCAGCGCTCCCAGACCACCCTGCTGCAGCAGACCCTCCTGGCCGAAGTTCAGCGCGTACACGCAGAATCCGGCCTGTTTGATCTTGGGCGAAAGATAGGCGAACCCGTCATAGGCGTTCATCCAGGATCCGTGCAGCAGCACCACCGGCTCGGGATGCGCCGCAGTGGGTTTGCAGTTCCAGTCGTTGGAGCCGGCGGGGGCCATGTTCTCGTTGGCGAGTGAGAAGGTGAACGCGGCCACGGCGTCGGTCATTTCGGGACCGTTGCCGGTCGGGATGGTGGAGTGCGGCGCACTGGAGATGCCGGTGTCCGCGAGCGCCTTTCCGGCGGTGGTCACGCCGGTGTTGATGGCATCGACGAGGTCCTGGACCGTGGGCTGGGTAGCGGCCTGGGCGTTCACGCTGTACGTACCCGCCACCACGGCCGCGCCCATGATCGCCGCGGCGATGCGCACGCGCATCCGGTTGCTCGTGGTCATCTGGATGTCCTTCCTGCAGGTGCCGGGCTTCACCGCCCGAACCTGGATGCCGAAGGTAGAGCCGCGGCCGCGCCCGTTCGTCCCTGTTGCAGGGGATTCCACGTTCCAACAACGGCGCTGGTACCTCGGTGTGAAGACCTCCAACGCTGAGATGGGTGTGTCATCGCTCCATACGAGTCCGCTACCGCGAGAGCGCCGGCCGTCGAGCGGTGGCGCTGATATGCGCCAATAGTGTTCGGTTGGAATCTGATTGGTGCCACAGCCCACCCTCGGCAGCATGAAAAAGAAGTTCCTCGCCGCCACCGTCCTCGCCGCCGCCGCGACCGCCACCATCCTCGGCGCCGGCCCCGCCTCCGCGGACGACGTGCACCAGATCTACTTCGCCTACGGCACCGACAACGGCTACGCCAGCGGCCGCCTGACCGGCTTCAGCCACGACACCTACCAGGTCGACGCCCGCGGCGGCCAGGTCATGGTGGTAGACGCCACCCCCTACTGGTCGGACGCGACGGTCACCATCAGCGGCCCCACCGGAACCCTGTCCTACCAGCGTCAGTGGACCTCGGTCACCCTGCCGGTCAACGGTTCCTACCGGCTCACGGTGTCCTCGCCCAGCCACAGCACCGTCGACTACGGCCTCAGCGTCAAGATCGACTGAATACCCACATCATGAACCTGGGGAGCGCGCCCTCGGCGCGCTCCCATCGGCATGTGACGATCTCGGAACGCCAGGGCGCGCCCCGGTGGCACTGGAGCCACGGTCGAGGACCTCCGCGACGGCCTTCGAGTCCGGCGTAGCCCGGACACCACCCGGACTCAGGCTTTGCGGACGGACTTCGTCACTCCCGACAGACGGTTGAGCTTCTCGAAATACCGTGTGGCATCGAGGCTTCCGGATGTCAGATGGGCCGGCGCGAAGCACTCGCCATTGCAGAGAGTGACTCGCCCGGTCGAGCTGATCGCCGTGATTGTGCAGTCGGCATCGTCTCTCCCGGTCATCCGGAACCTGACGGGGGCACCGACTTTCACCCAGTCGGGCAGCCTTATCATCGCCGCTGGCCCTCACTCTCATCGCGCAAGCTCACGAGGTGTCGGCGCAGCGCACACCCGGCCTGCTCGCATGCTTCGTTATGGGCGCGCAGCAGCGCCTCGACCTCGCGATCGGAGAACACCTCACCGCGCGAAGGCCTGGCATGCCAGGCAGGATGATCGCGCAGCGACGCCATCCGGTCGGGCTCAGGTGGATCGGCGGGCGCGAAATAGGGGTTGGTCATCATCGCCTCAGATTCGGTAAACGGAAGAAGGACACGTCGTCACCACGCGCGATGCCTACCGTGCACGCGATGGCGGTTGTGTAGCGGTACGCGGGGGAAGCCGCCGGCAACCAGGAGCGAGTCGCCCGGTGAAGCGGACCGAGCATCGGTGAACCCCCACCGCGCGACGGCCAGAAGTGTCGGTCCAATGACAGCAATCAGAAGTAAAAACCAGATGTCCCACTGCATTACGTCAGCCCCTCGCTGAGTGGACGGTCGTAGCCATGAGCTGACGATGCTCCCGGTCGCGACACAGGGGCCGACTCGCCGCCGCATTTCCGAAATCAGCGCGAAGCCGCAGCTCACTTCTCATGAGAGGCATACTCTTCCTCTCAAAATGAGAGGAACGCATCGGCCGGATGAGAGGACGGACGGATGGCGGACCGCGAGCACGAAGACACCGGCACCACCTTGCCGCGCCGGCAGCTCGGTCGGCTTCTACGAGATGCGCGCACAGCAACGGGCATGAACCTGGACGAGGCCGCAGAGCTGGTGCAATGGAGTCGGCCCACACTGAGCCGCCTCGAGCGAGGCGAGACCGGGAGAGTGCGGGTCAATGACGTCCTGGCCCTCTGTGAAGCCTACGGATTGAGCGAGGAGAATACCGCTGTCGCACAGGGACTCGCCGAGCAGGTACCGGCGAAATCGTGGTGGTACGCCTATGGCGACCTCATCCCGGCGTGGGCCAACCTCTATGTCGGATTGGAATCCGGTGCAACGGCTTTGACGATCTTCCAGCCACTGATCATGCATGGCTTGCTACAGACCGCGGACTACGCCCGGGCCGTCGACCGGGCCTTCTTCCTCGATGACACCGCTGACGAACTGGAACGCAGGGTGCAGATCCGCGTGCAGCGGCAGCACCTCCTCACGCGCTCGCGGCGCCCGACCGAGGTATCAGTAGTCCTGCACGAGAACGTATTACGGACAGTGGTCGGTGACAATCGTGTGATGGCGGCACAGTGCCGACATGTGGCTGACATGAGTACGCACGACAACATCGATATCCGAGTGATGCCGTTCCGAGCGGGACTTCCCCTCGGGGCTGCATTGCCACCATTCACGATCATGGATTTCGGTGGATCCGTACGCGGCAACAACGTCACGGAACCTCCGCAGGTCTACTGCGAGGGCTACGCCGGTAGCGCCTATCTCGAGAAGCGCACCGATGTGCTGAGGTTTCGCGAGGCATTCGGCAAGCTTCAACAGGCGAGCCTGGACATCCGCCCGAGCCGCGACCTTCTGCGAGAGATAGCAAGGAGACACGAGAGTGAACGTTGACTCGACCGTCGCTCAATGGTTCAAATCCAGCTACAGCCAGGGCGGCTCGGATTGTGTAGAGGTCGCACATCGCGCAGACCACGTTCTCGTCCGAGACAGCAAGTACACAGGCCCGTCTCACGATCAACCCACGCTCGCGATCACGCCCGAACTCTGGCCTGCCTTCCTGGATCTCGTGCTGAGTGGCAACTCCGGCCGAATCGGCGACCAACTCTCTGTCACCATCTCTGCCGCTGGCGATGTGACGCTCACCGACCCCCACGGCACCGCCCTCGACTACACCCCCGCCGAATGGTCCGCCTTCACCAAGGGCGTGGCCAATGCCGAATTCAACCGCTGACAGCACTTTCGGCGATGTGCCGGACTCGGATGCGCTCTGATCACCGGGCCGCTCGGAGGTTCGCATCCTGACGGCAAACCGAAATTGTCCATTTCTGCTATGACGAAAAGCCGTGCTGCACAGGGCAACCAGAGGCTGTTCGGCAGTGCGGAACAGCGCTATGCGGCAGAGTGCGGCGACTGCATTCTTCCGTCAGTCCGAAACCGGCGGTCATTCAGGAGAAGTCGATCTTCCTTCATCGGCCGCCGCCGAAATGGCCGTACCGAGTGCCGCCGTGCCCTCGAACAGCGCCCGGGACCGGTTCTCGATGCTCTTGTCCCGCGCGGCCAGCCCCGCCATCACCGCGTCCCACCGCCGCGCACCGCGGAATTGCGGCATCAACTCCTGCAACTGCGGAATCCGGTACCCCGCGGCCCGCAACTGATGCACGATCCGCGCATCCCGCACCTCGGCCGGCGCATATCTGCGCGCACCCCGGCTGTCCCCACGTCCGGGCACAACCAGACCCATCGCGTCCCAGTGCCGCAGTGTGGAGGCCCGCACCCCCAATGCCTCCGACAACTCGGTCACGCCCATCTCGTCCGAGGGCCGCGCATCGGTAATGGGTTCTTCGGCTATCAACCTGGCTGCGGCCCTTGCGATTTCGAGTTCCCGCCGCTCGCCGTCGAGCCGCCCGTGCACCGCATCGAGTAATGCGAGCATCTCGGGGCCGGCTCCGGCCTGCGCGGCCCGCAGGATCTGCTTGGCCGCCCCCGGCCCCGCACCCGCCGCCAGACTCCGGTACGCCCGCACGGACCACAGATGGGCTTCGCCGAACATTCGGTAACCGGCGTCCGTGCGGATCGCCGGCGGCAGCACGCCCTCGTTCTCCAGGTTGCGGACCTGCTGCACCGAGCACCCCGCAAGCCGCGCCACATCCACGGTCCGCAATCGGCCCGAGTTGCGACTCAGCAACTCTCCACCTCCCTATATCCAGGGAAAGTCCACACGAGCACTTCAATGTAACGCTGTAACTCATGACCATCGAAGACCTGGCCACATTCATCGAATCCCTCGGCGGCGTCCTCACCCTCCACCCGGCCCCCGGTGACGGCACCCCCGAAATAGCCTGGGGCGACTACTTCTTCTATTACGCCCCCGACGGCATCACCCCCACCACAGTCCAGCCCTTCGCCACCCTGATCACGAAGGATTACCCCGACGACAGCACCTCCCGGCTCGACCGCCCCGACACGTTCCGCCTGAACATCAACACATCGAGGGACGAGTTCATCGAGTGGACCGGCCACACTCCCCGCGAATCAGGCTCCCTCGACCCGAGCACCACCGACACCCTGATCCCACACCCGATCTACGCCTCAGCCGCCTGGCTGGCTGTCGTCAACCCCGGCCCCCGAACCGAGGCTCCAATCCGAAACCTCCTCCGAAACGCCCACGATCGAGCCAGTACCCACTACGACCGCCGCACCGAATCCGACTGACAGATCCGCAATGGCACCTCCCACGGCGGCGAACGAACACCCTCGGCAGCCACCCCGAGGGCATCGGTGCGCGACAACTGTCAGCGAGCCATGCACGCGCCGGCCGCTCCGGTCAGCGCGCCATACGGCATGTCAGTGCCTGATTCTCGGGTGATATCAGCGGCTCGTGATGGTGAGTTGGCCGGTTGCGCGCGTTGTTCCATGTCCCTCAGCGCGTCGGCGAGGTCGTCGAGATCGTAGGTGGCACCGCGGGCAACGCGCAGGGCGTCGGAGTCGAACAGGGGTGCCAGACGGGCCCATTGGTCGGTAGTTGGTCCTGTTCGAGCCACCACACCCGACCCCAGGCTGACCCGATCCTATGGACGACGGCGCCCGCATTGCCGTAGAGACCGCGCGTGACGCCGAGGCCCGGGTGCGGGAGTTGCACTCGTGCTCTTCGGCGACGAGGCGTTCCGAATCTTCGCCGCGGCACTCGCCGCGAATCAGGGTGCCTGAGCGGGCGAATTCCGGGTTTGCCCCGATGTGCGCCAAACCTCTTGTGCGACAAGCTGAATCCCGGATACGGACGCTGTAGATAAGGAGTTTCACGCATGGCTCAACGATTGCTGGTCGGTCTGGGTACTGCCGCTCTGATCGTCGCCGCGGCCGGCGCGCTCGCCCCGGCGGCGAACGCCACGGACCTGGCCGAAGGGGTGTCGTGCAACGATCGCAGTTGCCGCAACGACACCGACGACGTCTACCGCGTGCAGGCCCGGGTGCGGTGCACGGGCACCGTTGGCCCGCACGAGATCTCGTTCTTGGTCAACAGCCACTCCACCCAACAGGTAAGTGCCTCATGCCCGGATGAGTGGTTCAGCAAACACCGAATCATCGATTGGAACACTGTGAGGGGCATCGACTACCTGAGCGCCACGGTCGACAACAGCAGCCGTCGCCCGGCTCCGGCACCCAGCGGGTCCTGATTCGGACGATATCGCCCCGAGCCCGCACCGCCGTCGACACCGTGCGTGGCGGCGAGACCCGGGTTCGGCACGTTCGGGTCAGCAACCTCGGGGACTGGTTGCAAAGGACACCGCCGAGCAGGTGATCGAGCAGGCTGCGCTGTACACGCCGCACATGCGCTCTGGCAGCAAGCCCATGACCGTCGTCGGTGCCGCCCGGGTCTCGGAAGCCTCGCTGGTCAACGAGGAAGAGGGCACTTGGCTGCTTCAACGGCTGCCCTGACCGGCCGGGCGGCCTGACTGCCGCTCTGCCGAAACCGCAAGGGCCCTGCTTCACAGCAGGGGCCCTTGCGGGTCGGGTGTGACCCCGGCAGCGGCACGCATGGCTGTGCAACGGAATTGGCGAGTAGGTGCTCTTCGGTGGCGGGTAGTGCCCCGTCCGGCCAGCCGCACGGTACTCGGCATGTGCGCGCCCTGAATCTGCCCGAGTTCACCTCTGGCCGTGGGTCTTCAATCCTGATCGCGTGGCTGCCTTGACCGGCGCGGGCTGCGGCAGGTCAGTGGCGGCTATGCACTGACTGGTGCGGATACCGACGTCGATCCGGTCTGAACACGCACGACCACTGGCGAATTCGCGAAATTCGGGCGATATACAGCCAATAGTGCGCGATTACACCGGTTGTTCCGAACTCGCTTGGTGGGTGAGCGGCAGGCTTCGGGTGGGCACGGCCGATCTTCCGCCGCCCCGCGCTAGCCGATTCGGTCAGCGCGGGATGCGGCTGCGTTGCGGGGCCGTCGCTGCGGTGACCGGCAGTTCCCGACGTTCCGCGCGGACGCCAACGGCCCGAGATGACCTCGGGCCGTTGATCTTCGGACTGTCGCATCCGGCCGCCGTGCAGTGGTGCCGACAGCATCATCGATTACGAATCCAGCTGGGACTTCGAATACGCCGCTACTTGATCGAGTTGGCCAACTGATCGGCATAAGGGGCAGTGAATTTTCCGACAATGGGAAGCTCCGCGCGGACACCGCCGGTGTTGTTCGCCTGGACCATGGCCATGATCCAGACGACGACCGCGAAGACCGCGACTGCGAGTCCGGCGAGGCTGAAGATGATCCCCAGGACTCCGAGGAGCGAGCCGACGATGCTCAGAACAATATTGACCACCGAGACCGCCCCGAAGAAGACGATCGATTGCGAGGCATGGAATTTCACATCGGGATCGTTCTTTCCCACGAATAGGAAGATGATTCCGGTGAGCCACCCCAGCGCGTACGACAGGATCGCGCTGGTCTTTTTGTCCAAGCCGGCGGACTGCGGTTGGTTCGCGGGAGGTTGAGAAGATGTCATGGGGGTAAGTAGACGCCGCGCGCGCCTCCTACCGATCCCAACTTTCAGCACGAAGCCACAGGTCGCGGGCCGGCCGGCGACTGGGATCCCGGACGTGGTTCTCGCGACGAGATGACTGCCGACGAGCTCGAAACGCCTGGGCGATGGGTCATTACACAATCGAGCACCGAAAGGCTGCAGCGCAGCCAAGTTGTCTCCGAGCGAGGAGCGCGGACCGCGCCGGCGGCCGGCAAGCTCACCTGCGATCGCACGCTACAGCGCCGCGAGTTGCTCCTACGTCATGCAATCGGCAGGGCAGGACGTTCGACGGTGTCAGATCGTCTCGGCCCGTTGATCTTCGGCTCAACGGCTTGGCCGGTTCGAACTGCGCGGCTCGCGGCAACGCGGTGCGTTGCCTATTACGTATATGTGTGCACGCGGGATGGTCTGGTCGTAATCACTTCGCATGGCCAGCATTCCCGCAGGGTGTCTGCCTGATCGATTGGTCGCGTTCGCGGCGATCTCACGTGCGCTGCTGGCGGTTCCGGGTCCCAGCGTGGTCCTCATCGGCCGGGCGCTCGCGCACGGGCGGCGCGCAGCGTTCGCGACGATTGTCGGCAGCGCGATCGCTGCGTATGCGCTGGTCATTACCGTGGCCTTCGGAGTCGGGGCGAACTACACCGGCAGGATTCGGCCGGTGCGAACAGCGCAGTACGCGCCATGGGATTGCTTCCCGGTGTTCGCGGTCGGCGCGGAGGCACCCGTGTACAGCCGTGCCGCACCGTCGAATAGCTGGATGTCCGCTCGTCATGGGCGATAGGCTGAGCACCGTCGAAAGGTGAGTTGGTCATGTCCGGTGCTCACAGCCATACCGCGAGGATTGCGCGCGACTGATGATCGACGACGCTGCGAACCGTACCCGCCGTGATGTGAGCATGACGGTAGCGGAGGAGTTGCGCGCACTCGGCTTCGAGGACATCGAAGAGATCGGTTGCGGCGGTTTCGGTGCGGTTTACCGCTGTCGGCAGGTGGGGTTGAATCGCACGGTTGCGGTGAAGGTCCTGACCGGGGAACTGGACGAGGAGAACCGGGCGCGGTTCGTGCGGGAGCAGCGGGCGATGGGCCGGCTGACCGGGCATCCCAATATCGCCACCATGCTGGAGGCCGGTGTCACCAGCAGCGGGCGGCCTTATCTGGTGATGCCGTATTACCCCTTGGACTCGCTGGATGCGCGGATCCGGCAGCACGGTCCGCTTCCGGTGGATGACGTGCTGCGGATCGGGGCCGGGACCGCAGCGGCGCTCGAGAGCGCGCATCGGCTGGGCATCGTGCATCGCGATGTGAAGCCGGGCAATATTCTGTTCACCGATTACGGTGAAATTGCCCTGACCGACTTCGGAATCGCGCGCATCCCCGGCGGGTTCGAAACGGCTGCCGACATTGTGACGGCATCGCCGGCGTTCACCGCGCCGGAGGTGCTCGAGGGCCGCACTCCGACTCCCGCCGCCGATATCTACGGGCTCGGTGCCACCTTGTTCTGCGCACTGACCGGGCATGCTGCCTACGAGCGGCGCAGCGGCGAGCAACTGGTGGCCCAGTTCCTGCGGATCGGCCAGGGGCCGGTGCCGGACCTGCGCGATGGCGGCTTCCCCGCCGAGGTGTGCACCGTCGTGGAATCGGCCATGCACCGCGATCCCGAGCAGCGGCCCTCCGCAGCGGAGCTCGGCGAGGCCATCCGGCAGGTTCAGCAACACTGCGGCTACCCGGCTGGCGAAATGGCCCTGCACAGCGATCCCGCCGCCGCCCGCGACCACGAGCTGCGAAACCGTCTGCCGACCTCGTCGCGAACCATAGGACGCAGCGGCAACGTGCTGCCCGAGTTGACCAGCTTCGTCAACAGGCACGCCGAGTTGACCGAACTCAAAAATCTGCTGACCGTGTCGAGGCTGGTGACGCTGGCCGGGATGGGCGGCGTGGGCAAGACCCGACTGGCACTGCGGGCGGCCGCGGCTGCTCGACGCGATTTCGCCGATGGAGTGTGGGCGATCGATCTGGCCGATGTGCGTGATCCGTCGCTGGTGGCTCCCATCGTCGCTGCCACGCTGGGCATGCGGGTCGATTCGGCCCGGCCGGTCGACGAAACGCTGGTCGAATTACTGCGATCCCGGGAAACCCTGCTCGTCGTGGACAATTGCGAGCAGGTTGCCCAGTCGATGGCAAGCCTGGCCGAAACGTTGTTGTCGGAGTGTCCGGGATTGCGGATCCTGGTCACCAGTCGCGAGCCGCTGGATATCGGCGGAGAAGCGGTGCGGCGGCTGTCGCCGCTGAGCGTTCCTGCCGCCGGCCGCGAGCTGACGCTGCGAGAGCTGCGCAAATACGACGCGGTGATGTTGTTCGCCGATCGCGCCGCGGCGGTCGTGCCCGGCTTCGAGCTGACCGAGGAGAACAAGGCCGCGGTGGTCGGCATCTGTTCCCGGCTGGACGGATTGCCACTGGCGATCGAACTCGCGGCCGCCCGGATGCGCACCATGGCGCCGGAGCAGATTCTGCAGCGGCTCACCGACCGGTTCGCGCTGCTCACCAGGGGTCACCGCACCGCGCCGACACGGCAGCAGGCCCTGCGGTATTGCATCGACTGGAGCTATCAGCTGTGCACCCCGGCCGAGCAGCGGCTGTGGGCCCGATTGTCGGTGTTCGCCGGTGGTTTCGAACTCGACGCCGTCGAGGCGGTGTGCGGTGCCGATATCGAGGCGGCAGAGCTGCTCGATGTGCTGTCCTGGCTGGTGGACAAATCGGTGGTGATCAGGGAAGAATCCCAGGGTGCGGTCCGCTTCCGGATGCTCGACACCGTACGGGACTACGGGCAGGACAAGCTGCGCGAGGCCGGTGCGGGCGAGGATCTGCAGCGTCGGCACCGGGACTTCTACCGACGGCTGGTGCTCGACGCCGAGGCCGACTGGATCAGCGACCGGCAACTCGACTGGATGGCCCGACTCGACCGCGAGCAGCCGAACATCCGTGCCGTGCTCGAATTCTGCATGTCCGACCCGACCGAGCAGTCGGCCGAAGCGGGGCTGCGCATCAGTGCCGCCTCCTTCGTCTTCTGGAGTTTCCGTGGCTTGTTCGGTGAAGGCCGCCGCTGGCTCGACCGCACCCTGGCCCATCCCTGCGCACATTCGACAACCGACCAGGTCCGGGCGCTGCACGCCAGCATCTTCATGGCAACGCGGCAGTGGGACCTCCAGACGGCAGCCACCCTGCTCGCGCAGGGGCGTGTGCTCGCCGAGCGTGATCCCACCCCCATGAATCAGGCGCTGATCGCCTATGCGGAGGGCGATCTGGCTCTCTATCGCAATGAGCCCGCACGCGCGGTGTCGTGTATCAATCGAGCCATCGAGGTGCTGAGCTCCGACCCGCGAGGATGTCTGCACGTTGCTGCGTTGCTGCTTCTCGGTGTGGCGCACGCGCAGCAGGGCGACACCGGACGGGCAGCCGAGTGCTATCAGCGGATCCTGTCCATCACCGAGGCGTGCGGCGAGTCGTTGTTCCGGTCGACTGCTCTGGGAATGACCGGGATCGCGGCGTGGCAGCAGGGTGAGAGCTCCCGCGCACAGGACTTGCTGCGGGAATCGCTGCGGCTCAACCAGCGCATGCGCAGCCTCCTCGTCGCGGCGCTCGATCTCGAAGTGCTGGCGTGGATCGCGGCCGGCACCGACGACCAGCGGTCCGCTGTGCTGATGGGCGCTGCGGCACATATGATGCAGACCGCCCCCGGCGCGGCGATCTACTTCCCGCAGATGGTCGAGGCCCACCTCGACTGCGAGCGTGTCGTGCGTGGCGCGCTCGGTGAAGCGCGCTTCGATGCGGCGTGGCGACGCGGCCAGGCAATGAGAATCAACGCCGCCGTCGCCTACGCGCTGAACGAAGAACAACCGGCCGGCACGCCACCCGCCGGCGGGGCGACGTTGACCAAACGTGAACGCCAGGTGGCGGACCTGGTCGCCCAAGGGCTCACCAACAAGCAGATAGCATCCCGGCTGGTGATCTCCCAGCGCACCGCAGATGCCCACGTCGAGCACATCCTGGCCAAGCTCGGGTTCACCTCTCGCGCCCAGATCGCGGCGTGGATCGCGGACGCGACCCGGCACGAGAGCTGATCGCGTGCCCGCTGCCCAGGCGCACCGGGTTCAACAGACCGACAAGACGCGCTGCATTCGGCAGCAGTGTGCGTGCCGCCGACGTTGGATACCTTCGGCCCGTTGATCTTCCGAGGCGTGCGAGCGCACTCGGGCTACGTGTGGTTCGCGGTGCGACGCCTGATTCACCTTGTGACCAGCCGAGCTTGACTCGGATGAATCAAGATGATTCGATCTGAATCATCATGGTTCCAGTGAATCAACCGACAGAGGGCGCGCCGGCGGCGGCGGTAGCCGCCGCGAATTCGGTTGCGCGCCAGTCGCACCCGCGCCAGCAGTTGGGCGTGGAGCTGCGTCGGTTGCGGGACATGGCAGGCATCTCCGGGCGGGAGCTGGCCAAACGAGTCGGAATCAGTCAGTCGACATTGTCCCGGATCGAAGCCGGCCACGTGGTCCCCCCGCTACCGCAGGTGCTCGACTGGGCCAAAGTAGTTGGGGCAGATGCTGATTCGCAGCATTCACTGCGCACTCTCACGGTAGCGGCGCACTCACCCGAGGTACACGACTGGGCGGCCTCACTCGCGGACCGCCCGCATTTGCAGGACGACGTACGGGCATTCGAGGAGGACGCGCACGTGGTGCGGAACTTCCAGCCCGCACTGGTGCCGGGTCTGCTCCAGACCGCCGACTACGCCCGCCGGGTGTTCGCCACTTTCGATCCGCCCTATACGCCCGACGCTCTGGCGGCCGCACTCGCCGCGCGCCTGGATCGCCAGCGTGTGTTGTACGACCCCACGAAGCGCTTCGAATTCCTGATTACCGAAGCGGCCCTGCGCTTTCGGCCCGGCCCGCATCGCGTGCTCCTCGCCCAACTGGACCGGATCATCTCGATCGAGACCCTCGATACGGTCACCATCGGCGTGATTCCGCAGGATATCGAGGCGAGCACCACGATCCCGCACGGTTTCGTCATCTACGAGAACGAGGACCACGCGCTCGCCTCCGCGGAACCGATCCCGGGAAGCATGGTCACTCGTGGCCCCGAACTCGTCGACGCCCATCGTCGCCGCTGGGTGGCTTTGACTCGAATGGCCATGTTCGACACCGATGCTCGCGGATTCCTCACCGAACTCCGGGAGGAAATCCACCGCATCGCAACCAATTGACCTGTTTCCAGCGGCCGTCGAGGGGTCGGCCGCACGTGGGGGAGGTGGTGTCGCAGCAAATTCGCTGCGACACCACCTGACCCGTCAGTCGCCGAAATCGAATTCGCCGGCCCGCACACCTGACATGAACGCTCGCCACTCGGATTTCGTGAACCACAGTGTCGGGCTGTACCGATCCTTGGAATCACGCAATGCGATCCGGCCTTCGTGGTACGCGACCTCGACGCAATCGCCGCCGCCGTAGCTGAAGCTGCTCTTGGCGAACCTCGGGCCGCGATGCTCCCCGCGAATCATATTGCCGCTCATGGCATTCATTCCTTCCCCCGGAGGGTCACTCCCCATGACCCTTCTTGTGAATCGCTGACGCCCAATACAGTGTTATCCGAACCGCCAGCAGCGCAACTGAATTCGTCGGGGCCCGCGCGCCGGCACATCGAAATGCTCATGAACGCAACCCTACGGCGACCCACCGACAAACCACCGTGGCGCACGGATCGCAGGTACGGCATGCATCAGCTACAGGCTGGCCACTACGTGGCTACCAGTCGCCGCGACAGTCTGCGCTGCACGACAACAGATCTGATCCTGGGCCGGCTCACCGTCGGCACCCGGCCACCCACACCCGAATACCGGATCGACAAGACCCCCACCCCGGCAATGGTGCAGACCGACGCAGGCAAACAGCAGCCATGATCGGCCCGTGCACCAACCACCGGTCGGACACCCTCAGCGAGCCGATCTCGCGCGGACACGGGCCGGCTGGTCATCGCGGTAGCTGGCTAGTGGCGGACGTTCTGCACCGCACCAGGTTTCGGCCGCCGACACCTCGCGCTGGCCGGTTCGGTCAGCGCGGTATGCGGCAGAATAGTGCGTTGCGAACCAGCATGCCGCGCGGTCACCCACTCACCTGATCGACAAGTCCTCGGTCTCGATGACGTCGGCGGCGGTATCCCCACCGAAGACGTCACGATGTCCGCGCGCGGTGTCCATGTATTCGCGAACCCTGTGGATGAGGCCGTCCCGCAACTCGAAGATGAAGCAATAGTCATTGCGGTACGCGTTCCCGTTCGCCAGCCTGGCGCTCATCGTTTCCTCCACGATCACGCGATCCCCGTCGACGTAGAAGCCGTGGAAATCCACAGCGACGTCACTGACGAACAACCGCGAGAACTCGTGTGCGAGAAAGTGTGTGATGGCCTGATTGCCGATCATGTGGCTAGGAGCGTCGAGCGCGACCGCGGTCGCGTTGCCCGCTGGAGCCAGCCATTCGGCGTCGGCGGTGAAGAACGCGGCGATCTGCTCCGCGTCGTGACTGGCGAACGCCCGCCACGCCGCCTGGACGATGGCCCTGCTGTCGGTGGTCATGGCTCGACGGTACAAACATCCACACCCGTCGTACTGGCGGGAAACGGACGAGATCATCCGAACTCCGGCTGCCCTCCCCACCGAAAGATCCAGCCCGGCAACGGAACAGCGCGTCGATCTGGAGACGATAGGGACAACCTTCCGAAACATCCGCTATTCCGTCCATGTGGAGGTTTGCCGGATGCCGGCTCATGTACGTGCGAGCGCAGGGACCAGAAGCGCTTCAAGTCCCCTTCGCCCACCGAGGTAGTGCGATATAGCCGCAAGTCAGAGGGTGTTTTCCCTGGCTCGGCCCGCGCTGCCCGACAAGGCGAGAGTCAGTGCCGGGCTCCTCCTTTTCGCTGGTGGTGGCGACGGCCCAGGCCTAACATCAGACGTGTCGGGGAATGTCAATGCAGGTCGGCCGGTACTCGCTCGTGGTCCGATACCTGCGAACGGCCGCTGCAGCCGGGCGCCCGCCTGGCCGGGGCCTACGAAAAACTCGACAATCCGCCGGTGAGGTCCGCGCGAACTCGCCGGAAGAAGGTGATGATCATGACCAACAAGACGCACCGAACTGCCACATGCCGGCTGCTCGTGAATGTCGCGCTCGTTGGAGCCGCGATAGCGGTTCCGATGACGGCGGCGGCTCCTGCCATGGCTGCGACGACGCCCGCGCCCGGTGTGGTGCAGGTTGATCGCGCTCGGGACGGCGGCGATGACGGCAGCGGTCAGGGCGGTGACTGGGGTAATGGTGGTTGGGCCAATGGTGAATGGGGTGATTGGGGTGATTGGGGTAGTGGCGACTGGGGTAGTGGCGACTTGTTCGGTAGCTGACCGAACGGATCTGTGCCGGATAGACCGCCACACCAATCCGGCTCGAAGCCAATCGACGACGGCGACGTCAGCTCCCACCGGCAATTCCACCTCACCCGGGAAAACCGGCGCACCCACCCAACGATCACCAACTCGCCGCCTGATCAACCGTTCCTACTGAGGAACTGAACCCACCTCGACTCGCTCTGGTTTGTCAGCAGCAACGCCGGAGTTCGGTGAGAAGGGCAGGACAAGGGGGTCTCCTGCTCGACTGCGCGCAGAGCTTGTACAGGACGTTGGGTGCCGACCAGTCGACCGCCGGCCGACTGATTCCCGTGCACTGATGGACGCGCACCATTCCCCCGCCTTACCGTCGGTGTTGTTGCCGCCTCGAGTATCGGTGTGTGCTCGATGGTTGCGCGATAGGCTTTGGAGGTGCCAGTCAAAGCGGATGGCACCAAGGCTGTGTCGAACATTTCGGTGTGGTTGTCGAACCTCGCGTGGGGCCACACCTCGGGGATTCGCGTCTCGGGGTATCGACGTGGCGTATGAGTACCTCGAGGATCTGATCATCGATCCGGCCGAACGGAGCCGTACGGCGCTTGCCGAGGCGGTGGCCCGGTTTTCGCAGGCGTGGGTGGCGTCCGGGTACCCTCCCGACCTGTCGGCGTACCTGCCCGATGCGGATGCCGATGCCGATGCCGACCGTCGTGCGGTGCTGGTGGAGCTGATCAAGGTCGATCTCGAGAACCGCTGGGTTCGGCATCACTTTCCCAAGCGCCTCGCCGAGTATTGCGAGCAGTACGCCGAGTTGCGGAGTGGCCCACTCCCTGCGGACCTGGTCTACGAGGAATACCACGCCCTGCGTCGCGGCTCGCAGCCGGTCGCGGGAGAAGAGACGACCGAACCCGGGGCCACCGAGCCCGCGGCCACGGAGATCGGTTTATCTCCTGTCGCTCTGGACGCTATCGAATATCGCAGCACGATGGTTGCTCGTCCGAGCGCGCAGGTTGCTCTCGGGGCGATCAATCCGGGGGATCGGGTCGGGGATTTCGATCTGTTGACGATGATCGGGGAGGGTGCGTTCGCGCGGGTGTATCTCGCGCGGCAGCGTTCGATGCAGCGGCTGGTCGCGGTGAAGATTTCGCACAATCACGGCACCGAGCCGGAGACCCTGGCCCAGTTGGACCACGAATACATCGTGCGGATCTTCGACCAGCGTCTGATCGCCGATGGCGAGCTGAAGTTGCTCTATATGCAGTATCTGCCGGGTGGCACGCTGCTCGATGTGCTGACTCGGCTGCGGTCGACCCCGGTGCAGGCCCGTAGTGGGCAGGTGTTGCTCGATGCGATCGATGGGGTGCTCAAGGACAAGGGCGAGGTTCGTCCTGCCGAGACGGCGGTGCGGGCGCGGATCGCGGCGATGACGTGGCCGGAGACGGTCGCCTGGCTGGGTCGCCGACTCGCTGATGCGCTCGGGCACGCCGCGGGGCGCGGGGTGCTGCATCGCGACATCAAACCGGCGAACGTGTTGTTGAGTGCGGACGGTATACCCAAGCTCGCCGACTTCAATGTCAGCTTCAGCCAACAGATCCGGGGTACCAGTCCGCTGGCGTACTTCGGTGGATCGCTGGCCTACATGTCGCCCGAACAGCTCGAAGCGTGCCATCCGGAGCTACCGGGGACCGCCGGTGACCTCGACACGCGAAGCGACATCTACGCGCTGGCCGTCATGCTGTGGGCGTTGCTCACCGGACGTATCCCGTTCGCCGACGAGGAATCCGCCGGCATGTCGGAGACGTCGCTGGGCCGCATGCTCGAACTGCGCCGCCGGCCCATCGATCCGCGGTTCCTGTCCGAGGTTCCCTCCGATTGTCCTGCGGCGCTGCGGCAGGTGCTGCTGACGTGCCTGTCACCGGAGCGTGAGCACCGTTACGGCAGCGGATCGGAATTGGCTCTGCAGCTGGATCTGTGCCTCGACGCGCGGGCCCGTGACCTCGTCTATCCACCGGAGAACAGTTGGCGGGCACGGCTTTCGCGCCATCCCGTCCCGATCCTGTGGCTCATCGCCTTGGTCGGCGTCGGACCGGCATTGGTCTACCTGTACGGGCAGAGCTTGCAGTTCGGCAGAGGGCGCCCGTCAGGGGCCGTCCACTCGGAGCTCATCCATGCCTCGAACACCTTCCATCTGATCGCCTGGCCGCTGGCCATCATGAGCTGGGTCTACCTGTGCCGCCATCTGATCGCGGTGCCACGCGGCCTGCGCGCGGGCAGACGCTACAGCGAGGCGATGCTGGCCCGGGTCCGTTCGCGCACCCTGTTCTGGGCCGACTTCAACGTGATGTTCACCCTGGTGTTCTGGATGATCGGCGCGGGGGTGTGGGTGGCGCTGCTCAGCGCGATAGCCGCTCGTCCGCCGCGGCTGTTGGCCCACGCGGCGATGCTGGTGCTGGTATGCGGCGCGATCGCGGTCTCCTACATGTTCTTCCTGCAGACGTTCTACATCGTCCGCTGCGTCTACCCGATCTACCTGCGCTATGGGCACACGACCGTTCGCGATGCCGCCCGCCTCCGGGCACTGCACCGACGAAGCACGGTCTACCTCGGCATCGCCGCATCGGTGCCCCTGGTCGCCGTGCTGACCGGATTCCTCTACCTCGAGCCGGACGAGCGCGTCCGCATCATGAATTCGGTGCTGTGGTTGTGCGGGATCACCGGGCTCGCGTTCGTGGCCACCTATTGGCTGTTCCGAAAACTGGACGCGGACCTGAGAGCCCTCGAATGGGTCGTCGAGAAGCGATCGGGTGTCGAGGTCACATGAGCACTCCCCAGCCGATGCGAGGAGGCCGGTCAGGACATGCCGCGCTCGTTCGGCGAGGTGCGGATCAGTTCTGCGGCGCGGGTTGAGGCTGCGGATCGGCCCACTTGGAGGTACCCGGTGCGGCCTGCCAGGTGTTCAGCAGGTCGATGCCCGCGGCGATCAACGTCGGGCCGCCCGCCACCAGGCCACCGATGATTCCGCCCGCCGGGACCCCGGCAACACCGCCGGGGATGCAGCCGATCGCGATGCTGGCGACGCACCCGACGACGAAACCGATTATCCCGCCGACCAATGCGCCGACCTGACCGGCGACCGACAGCTTGCTGCTGAATTCGTTCAACGCTCGCTGGTCCTCCGTGGGAGAGGCAATCGGCTGGAGCGCGAGCTGCTGGTTGGAGATCTGCACTCCTTCCGGCTTCGTCGGTGTGATCTCGAGAACGGTGTCATCGTTCTTCGTGACCGCTTTGACCGGAACCCGGACGTCCCCGATCCGATAGTCGAGCGGCAGCGACAGTACCGTCGCGCCGGCATCGTCCTTGATGTCGGCCACCTGGGTCTTCGGAGCGTCGGACGTTGTGCCGTCCTGCTCGCTCAGCGCGAACCGCGCGCCCCGCAGCGTGGCGACGACGGTCTTGTCGACCACCTTGAGTGAGTACTTGATCCCCGGGGCGGCCGGGGCGGCGGGCTCGGCATGCACGGTCCCCAGGTCGGCGGTCAGTGCGCCGACAACCAGTACGGAAGCCGCGGTGGCGCTGCGGAATTTCATTCGATGTCCCAATCCGTCGTCGGGTTGCCCGCACAACCATCGCCATGTGAGACATCTTGTCCCCCAAGGAGATTCCACCAAGATCGGTGGCAATAGCGGTGCGGCCAACGGCAATCCTGACCAGGCTAGAACGGGGTGTGGCCGGAAGGGGACGCCGATGATCCCCGATAGAGCACACGATGATCATTTAGTGATGCGGTGACGGATTGCCGACGACGTTCCGTGCCGGGTGCGACGTCTCGCGGGCAATCGGGGCCCTGTCGGTCTCTGCTGACTGGACAATCCCGCGATCGAAGAGCTGGCGCAGAACCTTTGCAGGCCAACCGGTTTCAGGTTGCCTTGCAAGTCCGATGGTCATGGGCTCGCCCTATCGAAGGGCGATCAGCGGCCATCGGATAGGCGACGCTTATCGATCGGCCACCTCGGTTCTCTCGGTCAGAGGACCGTTTCGCCGTCGGATTCGGGGGCCTCGGTCCGGCGGCGGAGGACGTGTGGGATGCGGGCCGCGGGTGGGATGACGATGCCGGCGTCGGCGATCCTGGTCGCTGCTTGTTCGGGGTCGGCAGGATTGCCGACGGTGGGGCCGTGACCGATGGGGACTACCGAGTGGACGATGGTGTCGGGGTAGACATGGACGTAGTTGAAGGCTTGGGCGCCGTCGCGGCCGCGTTGGCCGCCTTCGGCGGCGGCCATGTCCTGGCTGTAGCAGGTGGCCGAGGCCACTGAGACAGGGATGCCGGCGAAGGTGGCGGTGCTCGAAAGGTGCAGGTGCCCGGCGAGGATGGCGCGGACATCGGTGCCGTCGAGGACGTCGGCGAGGCGCCGCTGGTCGCGTAGTTCGACCAGGACGGCCAGGTCCTGGACGCAGGGGATGGGCGGGTGGTGCATGGCGAGGATGGTTCCGAAGGGAGCGGGTTCGGCGAGAACCTCACGCAGCCAGGCCAATTGGTCGTCGGTGATCTCGCCCCAGTGATGGCCGGGGACGGTGGTGTCGAGGGCGATGACGCGCAACCCGTCGAACATGTGCACGGCGTCGAACGGTGCGCCGGAAGCCACGTCGTCCAGAGGTACTGCGTCGAGGAGTTCCTTGCGCAGGGCCGCGCGGTCGTCGTGGTTACCGGCGACCCATACCACGGGTGCGCCGATCCGTTCGGCCCACGGCTCCACCAGATCCCGCAGCTTGCGGTACGCGCCGGGCTCGCCCTGGTCGGCGAGGTCGCCGGTGAAGACGATGGCGGTCGGCGCGATGCGGCTCGCCTCGGCCTGCCCGAGCAGCGTGGTCAGCCGCGCCTCGGCGTCGACCGCACCGTAGAGCTCGGTGTCGGCGGCGATCAGATGGGTGTCGCTGAAATGGAACAGGACATGATCTGCCCTCGGATACTCGGCGACTCGCGAGATGTGCACGGACATCCTCCCCGGCGTTGGTGGTATGCGCCCTGGGCTTGCCGACCCTGTCGACTGCGCTTGCCGAATTCGTCGCCAGAATAGCGAAGCCCGTTTCTTTCAGGTTGCCCACGCCCAGTGACGACATGCTTGCGGGGAGGTGAGATTTGGGTGTCGGGCTAGTGCCCGAGGCTACCGGCCAGCACTCGCGGATTCGCCTGCTCCTGCGCATGCAGCAAGGTGAAGAAGCGGCGCAGCATCAGGGCAGCGGTGGCGGCCAGACCGGCGGTCAGACCCCACCACACGCCCGCCGCGCCCAGGTTGGCGGGGAACGCGAGCAGCAGCGCCGTGGGCAATCCCACACCCCAGTACCCGACGAGGGAGAGCCGGAACCCGGCCTTGGTGTCCTTGAGTCCGCGCAGCAGCCCGACCCCGATGTTCTGGGCGGCGTCGAAGAACTGCAGGACGATGGCGATCAGCAGCAGCGTGTGCGCCGGTGCCACCGTGGCCGGATCACTGTCGGCCAGGAACGGTCGCAGCACCCGGTCCGGCGCCAGCACATACGCGATCCCCGTGACCCCCGCGACCACTGCCACGCACCGCAGCGCCAGCCACGCCACCGATCGCGCATGCGCGAACTCGTCCCGCGCCACCGCCTTGCTCACCAGGATCGACGCCCCGTGCGAGAGCCCGATCGCCACCTGGAACACGATGTACACGATCTGATAGACGACATTGTGCGCCGCCAGCGCCGCCGCACCCAGACTCCCCATCACCAGCGCCAGCACCGAGAACATGCCCGCCTCCGACCCGTAGGTCAGCGCGATCGGCGTCCCCAGCCGCAACTCCTCCCACACCGTCGCAGCAGGCACCGGCCACATCCGAACCGGAAGTGTCGCACCGAGTTTCGGGTCCCGCCGCACCATCGCCCAGAACACCCCGAAGGTGATCAGGAAAACCAGCGAGGTCGCCACGCCGACCCCGGTCAGCCCCAGTTCGGGCAGCCCGGCCCAGCCGTGCACGAACGTCAGCGCCAGCACCAGATTCAGCACCACCGACCCCAGTGTCACCAGCAGCAGGGCCTGCGGCCGCTGCATCCCGACGGTGTACTGCCGCAACACCTGAAACCACAGGCACGGCACCAATCCCGGCGCCAGCGCGACCATCATCGGCCGCGCCTCCGCGAGCACCTGAGCATCCTGCCCCAGCCACCGCAGGGCCCACCCGAGCCCGATGAGCAGTGCGCCGCCGAGCAATCCGGCGACGGTCGCGATCAGAAAGCTCGACCGCACCACCTCCCGGACCTCCGCCTCGGCTCCCCGCCCCTGCTTCTCGGCCCGGCTCACCACCGTCGCCACCTGATTACCCGTCCCGGTGATCAGCCCCACACACATGGTCCGAATCTGGTTGAACAACACCAGCGCCAACCCGCCCGCGGCCACCTCCCGCACCCCGAGCGTCCCCATCAACGCAATATTCGTGGTGGACAACGCAACCTGAGCCAGCTGGGTCACAGCGATGGGCGTGGCAAGCGAAGTCAGCGCCCGCCCATCGGATTGCCGGAGCGCCCCGATCATTTCGTGGCAGCCCCGTCCGCGTCGTTGGGCGCCGGATCGGCCACCAGAATCGTGTGGGTGGCCGGCCGCCCGGACGCCGAGCCCCGCATGGTCGCGAGCAGCTGATCGACCATCGCGCACTGGTCGTCCAGCCGCTGCCGGTGCTTCTCGAGGGCCAGGTGGACGTCGTTGTCATTGCCGCTCGCCAGCAGCTCGCCGATTTCGTGCGGCGGCATGTCGACCCGGCGCAGCAGGTGAATCAGGTTGGCCTGCGGCACCTTCGCGTCGGCGTAGTCCCCGAGATTCGCGCCGGTGAGTCCCTTCTCGACCGCGACGTTGTCCGGCAACGCACGATGGAGGTGACGACGCACGGTGAGTTCGCCGGGATCCGGACGGCTGGGCGGTGCATAGGTCTTCAGCAGCTCCACGACCTTGGTCTCGCGTTCCGGAGCGATCAGGTCTCGGTCGCTCATCCAGGTGGCGTCGAAAACGGTGTCCAGGTACTTCTCCCCGTCATCATTGATGATGACGACCACGGTGGAGAAGTCCGGGTACTGCTCGAGCCGGGTCAGGGCCGCGTACACCGAACTACCGGAGGAACCGCCGATCAGCAACCCCACGGTGGCGGCCAGCGCCCGGGCGGTGGCGAACGCGTCGACGTCGGAGACCTTCACCCGATCGCGTTCCTCGATCAGGTGGAGATCCTGGTCCACATGGATTCCGGGGGTGGCGCCGAGCGGCGTTCCGGTGCCCGACTGCCAATAGTCGTGGGCCGGACCGCCGAAGGCGATCGAACCCTCGGGCTCCACGCCGACCAAGCGTGGCGCGCATCCGTGGTCGCGGAGCCCGCGAGCCGTACCGAACAGCGAACCCCCGGTGCCCACCGCACCGACCAGAATGTCGATCCGCTCGAGGTCCTCGAGCAGTTCCTCGGCCAGCGCGTGGTAGCCGACGCCATTGGCGAGGTTGTCGTGCTGTGCGGGAAAGTAGGCGCCGGGGCCCTCCTCCTGCGCCATCTGCGCTGCGCGTTCTTCCCGCGCCGAGGTCGAGAGGCCGTCGTCGCCGTCGTCGGAGACGAATTCGAGCTCGGTTCCCATCGCGCGCATGGCATTCAACTTCGCCGGGCACGCGTGGTGGTCGACCACGGCTGTGAACCGATACCCGCGTTCCCGCGCCACCACGGCCAATCCCAAACCCGTATTCCCGGAGGTCGATTCGATGATATGGCCTCCCGGCAGCAGCTGTCCGCGCTGTTCCGCGTCGAGCACCATGGCCCGGGCCATCCGAATTTTGGCCGTGCCCGTCGGGTTCATGGTTTCGAGCTTCAGTAGCAGCCGTGTCCCGGTCTCGGGGCTGACGGCCAGCTCGAACAGCGGTGTCCGTCCGATGAGTTCGGACACTCGCCTGACAATAACCGGCATCGAGTACTTCTCCTCGGGAAAGTCGATGGAGTGTGTAGCGGGCGGTGAGCGCGAAACTTTTCAGATCGGGAAACCGTCGGTGTCGAGGGTCCAATCGAATTGTCGTCCATCCGGTGAGCTTCGTAACACTATCTTCGGCGGTATGGGCAAGTCGTGGAATGACGACTCGTTGCTGTCCATCTGATAACCGGCCGTATTCGGGTAGATGAGCAGATCGTCCGTGGCCGCCGGGCGGGGGAGTGGGATACGACGCCGGCTCAGCATGTCCTCTTCGAGGCAGGAGGATCCGCCGACGCAGGTCGGGGTGGGATTTCCCGCACTTCGCGGCCACAGGACGGGATCAGGCAGATATTCACTGTCGAACCATTGTTCGGAGAGGCTCAGGCTGGTGCCGTTCGCGGTGACGATGAGATACGGGACTTCGTGTGCGGTCCTGACTTTCACGCCCTGGATTCCGAATACGGTGCTACCCGCACCGTCGAGCAGGGCTCGTCCGGGTTCGATTGCCAGTCGAATTCCGTGTCGGCGCAAAAGCTTCGCCAGATCCTGATATTCCAGAATGGCCGCCAGCATCGCCGGGCCGGGGACCGGGCAGTGGTAGGGATAATAGGAGTCCGGGGCGCGGTCGCGGTGGAACCACCGCGGGTTGACGCCGCCGATGAAGGCTTCCCACGCCCGCGCGGGGACGTAATCGACGCCGAACCCGCCGCCTACGGAGATGGTGGTGATGGGATGGCCGAGAGCGCGCGCTTCGCGGCAACGCTCGATCAGCGCCAGGGCCAGCTCGGCGCGCGGTGCGGCTTCATAGCCGCTGAGGTGAAAGCTGAAGCCTTCCAGGCGAATCGAGTTCGTGTCGGCGAAGGTCAGCGCGCGGTCGACTTCGTCGGACGTCATTCCGAGGCGGCTGTCCGAACCCGGTGGCAGGACCCGCAGGAGTACCCGGCTGGTGATACCGATTGCGCGCAGGCGCGCGAGCTCATCGAGATCGTCGACGGCGATCAGGGCCCCGGCCCGGGTGGCCAGGTCCAGCAGCCGGTTCGACTTCGCGGGGCCGGTCACCATCAGGTCGCATCCCCGGATGCCTCCGCTCATGGCCGCTTTCAGTTCGCCGACGCTGGCGACATCGATGCCGGAGTCGGCTTCGGCACAGGCGCGGACGACACACGCTGCCTTGTTGGCCTTCTTCCCGTAGAAGATCGCACCCACGACATCGGCGCGGGTGAAGACCCGCTCGAAGGCTCGAATATTCGCAACGATCCGGTCCGGATACATGACATGGAATGGTCCACCGATCGTGTCGGCCATCTCCCGCAGCAGCTTCGTGTCGGCGAGTAGCTGCTCTTCCCAATCGGGGCGGTGGGCCGGCATCGGCGCGGCCGTGATGTCGGCTATGCCGGGGGGAATGATCACGGTCTCTGCGGAGGTGGACATTGTTCCTTTCGGGTGCGGTGGGTGGACATCGGCCATCCCACCGATTCAGTCCCAGAGCGACACTTCGGTGCCCCGCCCCTCGGCGATGGCGCGGTTGGCCAGCGCGTGCGCCACAGCGATATCGGTGAGCACCAATCCGCTGTTGTAGACGAAAATACGTTCGTCGTCGGTTGTCCGGCCCGCCGCGCGACGGTCGAGTATCTGGGGTAGCTCGGCGTCGACCCTGCGTAGCCGACCGTCGGGACCCGCCATATCGGTTCCGGTCAAAGCCATTTGTTCTGCGCTGGTGGCGATTACGCGATCGGCCTCGATGAGGGTGGAGGGCGCCAGGCCGTAGCCGACCAGTACCACGGTCGCCCCGGGCGCCAGGTCCTTGGCCTCGATCGCGACCTGGGTACCGGGCCCGGCGGTGGCGAGAATGATGTCCGCTTCGCGCGCCGCCGCGTACGGGTCGCTCACGATGTCGAGTTCGGCGTGCGGATGATGATGCAGCAGTTGCTGATACACCGCTTCCAATCCTTCCGGGTGGGTGCCGTAGAGCATGAGCCGGTTCAGCTGCGGATTCGCCGCCAGTAGATGGGGTAGCGCATTACGGCCCTGGGTGCCGGTGCCGATCAGCAGGACGCTGCGCGCTCCCGGCCGGGCGCATTCGCGTACCAGCAGTGCCGAGACCGCGGGTGTGCGCAGGGCGCCGACGCGGGCGCAATCCATCAGCGCGATCGGGTTCCCGGTGGCGTCGTCGTAGAGCGAGATCGTCGTGAAATACCGCTTGTTCGACCTGTCGTGGTGCGGGTCGAATTTGTAGCTGGTCTTCATGGCCACCACCCGGCGCCGCCCGTCGCGCCCCAGCATGGCGTAGGCCACCGACCACCCGTCGGGATGGGCGACGCTGAGCTTGCGGGGGTTGTCCGAATCGCCGCCCGCCAGTGCGAGATACGCGTCTTCGACGGCCCGCACCACCTCGACCGGAGAGATCGGGACATCGGCCAGGTCGCTGCGGCTGAGTACGCGGAGCGGGGTGGGGCGGCAGTTCACGTGTTCTGTCCTCGGGTCGTGCGGAACGGTGCCACCACGCGCTGACCGTAGCCGTCCTCCCCGGCCTCGGCGTCGCGGCGGCGTTGGGGCAGGCGAATATTGACCCGCTTGAGCCAGCGGTCGGTGCCGTCGTAGCGGGGGGTGAACGGCACCCGCCCGTGCACCACCACGTCATTGTCCACCAGGAGTAGTTCTCCGGGCGCCAAAGCCGTGGTGAGGCACACTCTTTCGAGTTCACTGGTCAAATGCCGGTAGGCGCTGCGGAATTCGTCGTCGGCACGGTCGAGCGGGGTGTACGCCGGATCGAAACGCAGTGTGGTCCCATCCGCGTCGTCGCCGAGGGCGGCGATCGGCGGCGCCGGGGCGTCGCCGAAGGCGCTGCCGTAGGAGACGTCGGGCAGGATCGGCAGCCGCGCCTCGCTCAGGATCTTCCGCTGTGCCGCATCGAGTTCGACGTTCCGGATCGAGGACACGGTGGTCCCGACCCGATCGGGATTGCGCAGGCAGCCGAGCATGAGCAGGTTGGCCCGGTCCGGGTGGAAGGCGTCCTCGGTGTGCGGGCTGAGCAGCGCGGTGCTGCTGGCGCCCGACTGCTCGTGTTCGTGGCCGGGCGTGGGCACGATGTTGTTCACCAGCCGTCCCGCCTGCTGGCCCTCCCAGCCGAAGGGTTCACCGGCGCACCGCGCCAGCAGCAGCATGGCGATATCGAGCTGGAAGGAGCCGGACCGCGGTGTTCGGGTTCCGGCCAGTTCGGTTGCCTCCTGCCAGTTGTACGGCGTCGGGCCGAATTCCTCGTCGTCGACGGGAAGCCGGCCGATGACCGCCACGCCCGCCGCGGTGGCGGGCGGCCGCATGGCCTCGTGCACGGCGTCGGGCAGCCGTCCGTACTTGGCGTCGATGTGGCGCAGCAGGACGGGGTGCGAGAGGGTGGTCGCGATCTCCGGACAGCGTCCGACTGTGACGGCGATCTCAGCGGCGACGTGGCGCACTGCCCGGGCTGCGGATTCGGACAGGTCGCGTCGTTCGAGCTGGGCGGGGTGGAGCTGACTACGTTCGGGGAGAACGCTTTTCACCAATGGGAGGGCCTTCCTGGCTGGGCGGTGGCATGGTGATCTTGGCTCGGCGAAAGACGGTATTACCACCGTGGAATTTTGGCAAGGCTTACCTAACGGTGTGTCGTAGAAATAGCGGATGGATATGGGATTCCCGTGCGGTGGCCCGCTGAACACGATCGTTACCGGCGACCCGGGCGAACCGTGTTCACGGTGTTCGCCTCCGCGCCGATCCATCTGGATGATGAATGGGGTGCGTATCCGAACGGCCGGCCTCCGGGCCCCGCTGACCCGCGCCGGCCTGCTGGGCACGGCCGCCGCGCTGGTATTGCTGACCGGTTGCGGGACAAGCAATCTCACGCCCGTTCCGGACGACATGCCACCGGGCGCGGGCGCACCGCTGCCGCCGATCAACCTGGATGCGCCGGGGCGCACCGCGATTCAGCTGCAGGGCTGGGCGGAGGAACAGCACGGGCCGACCGGCATTCCGGTGCTGGCCCTGGAGGCCTACGGATACGCGGCGGCGGTGATGGCGCGGTCCAAGCCGGAGTGCGGGATCGGCTGGACCACGCTGGCGGGCATCGCGAGCGTGGAGAGCCGGCACGGCACGCACGGCGGATCGCGCATCGCCGATGACGGGACGGTGTCGCCGCCCATTCGCGGGCTGGCACTGGATGGTTCGCCCGGGCGCGCGCGGATTCTGGACGTGAGCTCAACCGAGGCGAATCCGGTGTACGTCCGGGCGATGGGTCCGTTCCAGTTCATTCCGGAGACCTGGCAGCGCTGGGGCGTGGACGCCAACGGCGACGGGAAGATCGATCCGGACAATATCGACGATGCGGCCCTCACCGCCGCGCGCTACCTCTGCGCCATGGGCGGCGACCTCACCGGCGCACCCGGCTGGCAGCAGGCGCTGCTCACCTACAACCAATCCGCCACCTACATGAACACCGTCCGCTACCGCGCCGCCGCCTACAGCGTGGGCCGCAGCGTCTGATTTGCCCTCCGCTCCGCTCCGGGCGGGTTCGCGGCGCCGGAGTCTCGTTCTTCCCTCCTCCGCTTCCCTCCTCCGCTTCGCTCCCCCGCGACGTCAGTCCAGAACGAGCGCTCCGCCTCCCCGCGCTTGCGCCGTGAACCTGGTGTGCGGTCGTAGTAGTGGGGGAGTGTGTATATCTTGCGGGCGCGCCGATGGGGGGATGCGGCGGCGCGATCCCGGCACAGTAGGCTCGTCAGCGCACGGGTTCGCCGTGCGACCTGCCGAGTCAGCAGCCGAAGGAGTGTCGTTTCGTGGCCATCATCGAACAGGTCGGAGCTCGCGAGATCCTGGATTCGCGTGGCAACCCCACTGTCGAGGTCGAGATCGCTCTCGACGACGGCACCCTCACCCGCGCGGCCGTGCCCTCCGGCGCGTCCACCGGTGAGCACGAGGCCGTCGAGCTGCGTGACGGTGGCGACCGCTACCAGGGCAAGGGCGTGCAGAAGGCCGTCGAGGGCGTCCTCGACGAGATCGCCCCGGCCGTGATCGGTCTCGACGCCGTCGAGCAGCGCACCGTCGACCAGACCCTGCTGGATCTGGACGGCACCCCGGACAAGTCGCGTCTGGGCGCCAACGCCCTGCTGGGTGTTTCGCTCGCGGTGGCTCGCGCGGCCGCCGAGTCCTCGGGCCTGGAGCTGTTCCGCTACGTCGGCGGCCCGAACGCCCACGTCCTGCCGGTGCCGATGATGAACATCCTCAACGGTGGCGCGCACGCCGACTCCGGCGTCGACGTCCAGGAGTTCATGATCGCCCCGATCGGCGCGGCCACCTTCAAGGAGTCGCTGCGCTGGGGCGCGGAGGTCTACCACACGCTGAAGTCGGTGCTCAAGTCTCAGGGTCTGTCCACCGGTCTGGGCGACGAGGGCGGTTTCGCGCCGTCGGTCGCGAATACCCGTGCCGCCCTGGACCTGATCGCCTCGGCCATCGAGAAGGCCGGTTTCAAGCTGGGCAGCGAGATCGCGCTCGCGCTCGACGTGGCCGCCACCGAGTTCTACACCACCGGTGAGGGTTACAAGTTCGAGGGCAAGCTGCACACCGCCGCCGAGATGGCCCAGTTCTACGCCGGCCTGCTCGGCAACTACCCGATCGTCTCGATCGAGGACCCGCTGTCCGAGGACGACTGGGACGGCTGGGTCTCCCTGACCGACCAGATCGGCGACAAGGTGCAGCTCGTCGGCGACGACCTGTTCGTCACCAACCCGGACCGCCTGGAGGAGGGCATCGCCAAGGGCGCGGCCAACGCACTCCTGGTGAAGGTCAACCAGATCGGCACCCTGACCGAGACCCTGGACGCGGTCGAGCTGGCCCACCGCAACGGCTACAAGACCATGATGAGCCACCGGTCCGGCGAGACCGAGGACACCACCATCGCCGACCTGGCGGTGGCGGTCGGCTCCGGCCAGATCAAGACCGGCGCCCCGGCCCGCTCGGAGCGTGTCGCCAAGTACAACCAGCTGCTGCGTATCGAGGACGCCCTGGGCGACTCGGCGCGCTACGCCGGTGACGCCGCCTTCCCGCGATTCGCGTTCGAAGGCTGAATAATCGGTAGCTCGAGCCCCGACCCGGCCCCCGAGAGTTGGGACTACTACTGAATTTCGAGGTGTGAGATGACGGAGCGACGGGCGCGCGGAACTAGTCCGGCAGGACGAAGTGACCGGCGCCCGTCGCGCTCCGCTCGCGCCAAGAGCGGCTCGGGCGGGAAGCGGAACGAATCCGCCGCCGTCCCGAAATCCGGTGCCGCCGCGAAATCTTCGAGCTCGAGCAGTAGCCGTACGACCTCCGGGAAGCCGGCTGCCAAGCGTCGCACCGCCCCCAGGGCGGCCGCGAATTCCGAACGGCACGAACGCAAGATCCTCGGCCTGTCCACCGGTCGCGCCGTGCTGCTGGCCGCCGTGCTGGCGGGACTCGCGCTCACCCTGGCGGTGCCGCTGCGCACCTACTTCACGCAGCGCTCGGACGCCTCCGAGCTGGCCGCTCAGCATCGCCAGCTGGAGGAGGAGGTCGTGACCCTGCGCGATCGCCGTGCGCAGCAACAGGATCCGAACTACATCAAGGCCGAGGCCCGGGACCGCCTGCGCCTGGTGATGCCGGGGGACACGCCCTACATCGTGCAGATCCCCGAGATCGAGCAGCCGGCCATCCCGACCCAGCCCGCCAAACCCCGGGAGCCCGACCCCTGGTACACGCAGCTGTGGCACAGCGTTTCCTCGCCGCAGCCCGTCGCCGCCCCGGCTCCCACCCCGCCACCCGCACCGGCGCCCCCGCCGCCCGCCCCCACCGAGGAAGGACAACCCAGGTGACCGCAGCCGAGAACGTCCCCGGCGAGCGCGATCTCGCGATCGTCGCCGAGCAACTGGGCCGGGCTCCGCGCGGCGTGCTCGCCATCGCCTACCGCACTCCGGACGGCCTGCCCGCGGTGGTCAAGACCGCGCCCAAGCTCCCGGACGGAACGCCCTTCCCGACCCTGTACTACCTGACGGACCCGCGCCTGACCGCCGAGGCGAGCCGTCTGGAGACCACCGGGCTGATGCGCGACATGTCCGAACGCCTCACCCGCGACCCGGAACTCGCCGCCGCCTACCGCGCCGCGTACGACAGCTACCTGTCCGAGCGCAATGCCATCGAGGACCTCGGCACCGACTTCGCCGGCGGCGGCATGCCCGACCGGGTCAAGTGCCTGCACGTCCTCATCGCCCACTCCCTGGCCAAGGGCCCGGGCCTCAACCCCCTCGGCGACGAGGCCGTGGCCCTGGCCGCCGACCATGGCCTGCGCGGCACCGCCATTCCGGCGGACTGGCCGAAATACGAGGAGTACCGCACCGATTCGGAGCCTGCCGGCGAGTGAGCCGGCCGTGCCCGCAGTGACGACCGGCCATCCACCGGTCGTGCAGCGCCGGCGTGGTCCGCTCGGCGAGATGTGTTCAGAACCAGTCGAATTCAGAGGTCAGGGATGAGCAACGCAGAGTTCGCGCGGAGTGCGGCCCCCGGTGCGGAAGCGCACGAGCGGATCGCCGGCATCGACTGCGGAACCAACTCGATCCGACTCTTGATCGCCGATGTCGCGCGCGACGCCGACGGTAGGCCGCATCTGACCGATGTGCATCGGGAGATGCGGATCGTGCGACTGGGCCAGGGCGTGGATGCCACGGGTGCGCTGAATCCCGAAGCGATCGAACGCACTCGGGTGGCGCTGAGCGACTATGTCGACCTCATGCTGAAGCACGGTGTGACGCGGGTGCGGATGGTGGCCACCTCCGCCACGCGCGATGCCGCCAACCGTGAGGACTTCTTCACCATGACCGGCGTCGAGCTGGGCCGGGTGGTGCCGGGTGCGCAGGCCGAGGTCATCAGCGGCGACGAGGAGGCGCGGCTGTCCTTCGCCGGTGCCGTCGGCGAACTGTCCAGCGCCGCAGGACCTTTCGTGGTGGTGGATCTCGGCGGCGGGTCGACCGAGGTGGTGCTGGGCGATGCGTCCGGCGTGCACGCGGCGTACTCGGCCGATATCGGTTGCGTGCGCATCACCGAGCGCTGCCTGCACGGCAATCCGCCCACCCGCGAGGAGGTCGCCTCGGCGCGCTTCTTCGCCTCGGAGCGGCTGGCGCAGGCGTTCGGCGTGGTGCCGGTGGAGCGGGCGCACACCTGGGTGGGTGTGGCCGGGACCATGACCACGATCGCCGCGGTGGCGCTGGATCTGCCCGAATACGATTCGGACCGTGTGCATCTCACCCGCCTGCCGCTGGCCGACCTGCGCAAGGTGTGCGATCGGCTGATCGGCATGAACCACGACGAACGGGCCGCGCTCGGGCCCATGCATCCGGGCCGGGTGGATGTGATCGGTGGTGGCGCGGTAATAGCCGAAGTGCTTGCCGATGAGCTGGCGCGGCGTGCCGGGATCCGCGAGCTGATTGTCAGCGAACACGACATCCTGGATGGCATCGCACTGTCCATCGCCTGATCAGACCACTTATCAAGCGGCTGCGGAATATTTGTCCCTCGGCCCACGCATCCGGGACATTCCCTTGGCAATTGTGACGCAGGTTAACATCTGAGGTTGCTGTCAGATTGCCCTTTATGGGAGGGTCACCGGTATGTCAGGAGTAGCTCACGACGCGAAACCGGCCACTGAACGGACCCTGTTCGGCCACCCCATCGGTATCGCGAATCTGTTCGGCGTCGAATTGTGGGAACGGTTCTCGTTCTACGGAATGCTCACGATTCTCGGCTACTACCTGTACTACACGGCCATCGACGGCGGCCTCGGCATGGCCAAGTCCACTGCCACCGGCATCGTCGGCGCCTACGGCGGTCTGGTCTACCTGTCGACCGTGCTCGGCGCGTGGATCGCGGACCGGCTGCTCGGCTCGGAGCGCACCGTCTTCTACGGCGGCGTCGTGGTCATGGCCGGCCACATCGCGCTGGCCGTCCTGCCCGGCCTGACCGGTGTCGGCGTCGGTCTGGTGCTGGTCGCGCTGGGATCGGGTGGCCTGAAGGCGAATGCCTCCTCGCTGCTGGGCACTCTCTACGAGAAGGACGATCCGCGCGCGGACGGCGGCTTCACGCTGTTCTATCTGGGTATCAACCTGGGCGCCTTCGCCGGTCCGCTGATCACCGGCCTGCTGCAGGATCACGTCGGTTTCCACTACGGCTTCGGCGCGGCCGCCATCGGTATGGCGATCGGCCTCGCCCAGTACGTCATCTTCCGCAGGAACCTGGGCGAGCACGGCCGTGATGTGCCGAACCCGTTGCCGCGCACCGCGATTCCCAAGGTGGTGACGGCCTTCGCCGCGATCCTCGTGCTGGTCGCCTTCGCCTGGGCCGCCAAGCTGGTGACCCTGTCCAACCTGCCCGACGCCACCACCTTCGTGATCATCGTGGCCTCGATCGCCTACTTCGCCATCATGCTCACCAGCGAAAAGGTGACCCCGATCGAGCGCACCCGGGTGCGCGCCTACATGCCGCTGTTCATCGCGAACGCGGTGTTCTGGTCGCTGTTCCAGCAGATCTTCACCGTGCTGGCGGTGTACTCCGATGACCGCATGAACTGGTCCATCTTCGGCTGGACTGCGCCGTCGAGCTGGATCGGTTCCATGGAGCCGGTGTGGATCATCGCGCTGTCGCCGCTGTTCGCGATCATGTGGACCCGCCTGGGCATGCGCTCCCCGAGCACTCCGCGCAAGTTCTCGCTGGGCGTGATCGGGATGGGCGCGGCCTTCCTGCTGTTCACCCTGTTCTCGGGCAGCCACGGCAAGTCGGTGTCGTTCGTGATCGTCTTCCTCATCCTGGGCGCGTTCGCGGTCTCGGAGCTCATGCTCTCGCCGATCGGTCTCTCGGTCACGACGAAGCTGGCTCCCAATGCTTTTCGCGCTCAGATGATGGCCCTGTACTTCTTCTCGGTCGGCATCGGCACCTCGATGTCGGGCGTGCTGTCCAAGTTCTACGACCCGTCTCACGAACTGGTGTACTTCGGCGTCACCGGCCTGGTGGCCATGGCCGTCGGCGCGGCCGTCTGGACCGTGGCCCCCTGGATCAGCCGCCACATGGAGGGCGTGCACTAACTCCCGTCGTCACATGCCCGGCATGGCCAGGAATTCGTAGATGTCGATGGTGCCGCCCCATTCGGTGTGCGGATGGCCCTTCAGTACCTCCTGAAGTGCTTCGCTGGAGTCGGCCTGCAGGATGGAGAATCCGCCGATCCCGCCGTCGGCGTTGAGGGATCCGGGTCCCAGCGGCGACCCGAGATCGACGATCGCCGACCCCGCCCGATCGGCCCAGTCCATCCACGCCTTCATGCCCGCCGCCTGGGCTTCGGGGGTGGTCTGGGCCATCTGCTCGCGAGCGGACTGATCCGATTTGTAGATCACCAGGAATTTGGTCATCGGTGACTCCTGACTGTCTCCCGGTCGAATCCGGCTGACCGGGCCTTTTCCGACTGGTTTGCCAATCGTATGCCGCCGCTTCGGCCGATGGTGGGGGAATGGGTGGCCGAAACGCATCCGCCGATGCGCGCCGGGAGACCGGTCGCGAGTACTTAAGTACGACAGATTCCCGGTCACGCCGATCTTCATAACGTGGTGCTCATCAAGTTCGAACCAGCGATCCGAGCCAAAGGGATTCCGATGTTCTTCACCACCCCCACCGACGGCACCACGCTCGCCTACGAGGACTACGGCACCGGACCGGCCATCGTGTTCGTCGCCGGAGCCATGCTCGACTCCGATATGTGGGAGTACCAGATCCCCTTCTTCGCCGACCTCGGCTACCGCTGCATCTCGCTGGACCGCCGCGGCCACGGTCGCTCCGACCGGCCGCGCGGCGGCTACGACCTCGACACCACCGTCGACGACCTGGCGGCCCTGCTCGACCACCTGGACCTGACCGAGGCCACCCTGGTCGGGCATTCCACCGGCGGCGTGGAGATCGCCCGCTATCTGGCCCGGCACGGTGAATCCCGGGTGGCGCGAGTGGCTTTCGTCAGCTCGATGCTGCCGTTCCTGAAGCTCACCGACGACAACCCGGGCGGGGCTCCGGTTGCGGCGCTCGAGGACATGCTGCATCGCATCCGCACCGACCGGCCCAAGTGGCTGGCCCGGCAGTCGCAGCTGTACTTCGCCGAGCAGTTCGGCACCGAGGTGTCGCCCGAGCAGTCGGACCTCACCTACCGGCAGTGCCTGTCGACCGCGCCGTGGGCGACGCTGAAGATCCAGGAGGCGGTCTTCCACGCCGACAGCCGGGAAGCGGTGCGCGGCATCACCGTTCCGGCGCTGATCGTGCACGGCGACGCCGACTTCTCGGCGCCGATCGACATGACCGGCCGCCGCACCGCCGACCTGCTGCCCGGTGCGACCTACCGCGAGTACCCGGCCGCCGGGCACGGGCTCTATGTCACCCACGCCGAGCGGCTCAACAACGACCTGCTCGAGTTCATCAAGGCATGACCCGGCAGGCACGATGATCAATGAAGTTGTGCGGCAATATCCTTCAGCTCACCCCGCGAGGTGACGCCGAGCTTCGGGTACGCCTTGTAGAGGTGGTAGCCGACGGTGCGGTGGCTCAGGAACAGCTGCGCGGCGATGTCGCGGTTGGACAGGCCCTGCGCGGCGAGGCGGACGATCTGCAATTCCTGCGGGGTCAGGCCCGTCGCGGTATTGCGCGACGGGCCCGGATCGGAATCCGGTGCGCCGGCCGCGGTCAGCTCGTGGCGGGCGCGCCTGGCCCAGGGGTCCAGTTCCAGCCGTTCGAAGACCTCGAGGGCCTCGTGCAATCGGGTGCGCGCCTCGGCCTTGCGGCGGGCGCGGCGCAGCCATTCCCCGTAAAGCAGAGCGGTACGGGCGAATTCGATGGAACGAGCCTCGCGGTCGTGCAGCTCGAGCGCCTTCGCGTACAGATCTTCGGCATTCTCGTCGTCCAGCAGCGCGCGGCAGCGCAGCACCAGGGCGTCGGCCCAGCCCTGTCCCACCGACTCCGCCCAGCCGGCGAAGTTCGCGAAAGGCGCCGCGGCGCGTTCCGGCGCCCCGATTCGCACCGCGGCTTCGATGAGATCCGGCACCGCCCGGATGGCGCAAATATGGTGATCGAACGGTGATTTCGTCAATCGCTCGAAGCGCGAGAGCGCTGATTCCGCTCGCCCGGCCCCGAGGTCGAGCAGTCCCAGCGACCAGTGCGCCCATGGTGCGCCCGGCGCGATCGCTCCCGGTGTATCCCCGGTGAGGCCGAGCTCGGCCTGCGCCCGGCACTGGTCCTCGTCGCCGCGCAGTGCGTCCAGATGCGCCAGCACACTGCTGAGTTGGCGCACCCACTGCTGCTGTCCGGTATCGCGGGCGAGGTCGCGGGCCTCGACCGTCGCGGTGCGCGCATCGCGCAGGCGGCCGGTGAAGATATCGGCCTCGGAGGCGAAGAACAGGACGGTGGGCAGTCGCCCGGCGGCACCGGCGGCGCGATGCTTGCCCTCCAGGGACATGGCCAGATCGAAGGCGGGTCCGTCCTGCCCGCGCGCGAGCGCGATGCCGCAGAGGATCGACAGAACCTGATCGGAAACCTCGCCCCGGGAAAGGATTTCGCCCAGAATGTCGGTCAGCGCCAGGGGGCGGCCCGGGCCACGCCCGAACAGGCGGCTGATGAACCGCACCACCGGGGTCACCGGCAGCGCATCCGGCAACCGCAGGTCCGCAAGGTGTGCGAGGACCTCCCGCAAATCGGCCTCGCCCAGATACCACCCGGTGTGCATGGCCTGCACCAGCATGTCCGCCGCCTGCGCGGGTTCGGTGGCCGCGATGCTCGTCGCCGCGTCGATCAGCAGCCGGTGCGCGTCCGGAAACTTGCCCTGCCAGAAGAGCGCCAGCGCCCGCACCTGGGAAAGACTGGCGCGCAACGATTCCGAGCTCACCTCGCGAGCCGTGCGCCGGGCCAGCTCGGCCGCCCGCTCCAGATCACCCGACTCCAGCGCCGCCTGGGCGGCCAGCGTCTGACGTCGTGTCCGATCCTTCGGCCGATCGCTGAGCCGGGCCGCCCGATCGTACGCGGCGGCCGCCGCCTTGTGGCCACCGCGTTCGCGCGCGCGAACAGCGCTGCGCTCCAAGGCATCCGCCACCTCCGCATCGGGACCGAGGGCCGCCGCCGCGCGATGCCAGGCTCGCCGATCCGCCTGCTCGGGAGCGTCCAGCGCCTCGGCCAGGGCGTGGTGCACCGCCAGTCGCTGTCCCAGCGGGGCACGTTGGTACACCGCCGCGCGAATCAGCGGATGGCGGAACGTGATCGACAGGTCGGCGCCGGTCCCACGCTGCAACAATCCGGCTGCCTCGGCGGGAGCGAGATCATCGATGCCCGCTCCGAGGCTCGCCGCCGCACGCAGCACGACGGCCGGTTCAGTGGATTCATCGGTGGCCAGCACGGTCAGCAGGGTCTGGGTCGGCTCCGGCAGCCGACTGATCCGGCCGTGGAAGGCCAGTTGCAGCCGATCGGTCAGGGGCAGCGCGCCCGCGGCGAGATCCGGCGTCGATTCGGCGGCCATCGCCAGCGGCAGCTCCCGCAGGGCCAGCGGATTGCCGCGCGCCTCGGCCAGCAGCCGGTAGCGCACGGCCGGGGTGAGCGCATGCTCATCCAGCAGGGCCGCCGCCGCCTCGTGGGACAGACCGGTCAATCGCTGCTCCGGCAGCCCGGCGGCCTCGAACGATCCCTCGCCCTCGCGGACGCCGAACAGCATGGCCACACCCTCGGCCTGCAGCCGCCGGGCCGCGAACAGCAGCGCGTCCTGCGAGGCCCGGTCCAGCCACTGCGCATCGTCGACCACGACCAGCAGCCCGGCGCCCTCGGCGTACTCCGTGAGCAGCGACAACACCGCCAGGCCGGTGAGCATGGGCTCGCGTCCGCCGGGACCGAGGCCGAGCGCGCCTGCCAGCGCCGCCCGCTGCGGTTCCGGCAGGCCGGGCAGCCGGTCCAGGGCGGGGCGCAGCAGCAATTGCAGTCCGGCGAACGGCAATTCGGCCTCGACCTCGACGCCGGTGCCCCGCAGCACCCGCACGCCGTCCGCTCGCGCGGCGGCGTATCCGAGCAACGCCGTCTTGCCGATCCCGGGTTCGCCGCGCAGCACCAGCGCCGCGCTGCGCCCGTCGCGCGCACCCTCGATCAGGGTGTCGAGCGCCTGCTGTTCGCGCTCGCGTCCACGCAGCTGCGGAATATGTTCGGCCACGGTCGTTCTCACACCCTCCCGCCCCGCGATCGCACCATCGCGGCGGGGCATCCTCCTCCATCATGGCGGGTTCCGGATCGGGGACCGATCCGAGCTCTCGTCCCCCCCCAAACGTGATCTGCATCACTCGACCATTTTGCCGAGTTCGATAAGTGCTGGTAACAGCACACTTTCAGCATGCTATGGGGCCGTGGTTCACCCGATAATCGGATGAATTCTGTCGGACCCCGCCGGAATACTGACCGGCGACCGATGAGTTGAGCGATCAGTACCCGTCTGCATCGATATGGCCCCCCGGACGGCACCGTCGCCGATTCCGCGTCAACCCCTCGAATACGAACACCCCCGGAGGTTTTCCCGTGCCCGATCTATCCGCTAGCTCGACCAAGCAGCGGACGCCAACGGTCATCCGGTTGCTGGTGCTCGCGACCTTCACGGTGATCTTGAACGAGACCATCATGATCAATGCGATTCCGCGGCTCATGACGGATCTTCACGTGACCGAGCGGTCCGCGCAGTGGGTGTCCACGGCGTTCATGCTCACCATGGCGGCGGTCATTCCGGTGACCGGCTGGTTCCTGCAGCGCGTCAGCACCCGGCGCGCGTACTCCCTCGCGATGGGTGTCTTCCTCCTCGGCACCGCGGTGGCCGCGATCGCGCCGTCGTTCGCGGTGCTGCTGATCGGCCGGGTCGTCCAGGCCGGCGGCACCGCGGTCATGATGCCGCTGCTCATGACCACCCTGATGACGGTCGTCCCCGAGCACGACCGCGGCCGCGTGATGGGCAATGTCACCCTGGCCATCTCGGTCGCCCCGGCCATGGGCCCGGTCATCTCCGGCCTGGTGCTCCAGATCGGTTCGTGGCGCTGGCTGTTCGCGCTGGTGCTGCCCATCGCCGCGGCGGTGACCTGGTTCGGGCTGCGCAGGCTGGAGAACGTCGGTGAGCCGCAAGCGGGTTCGATCGACTGGTTCAGCGTGGCGTTCGCGGCCCTCGGCTTCGGCGGGCTGGTGTACGGCCTGAGCAAGTTCGGCGCGGGCAGCGCGCTCACTCCGGCGCTGATCGTCGCCGGCGGTGTGGCCCTGGTCGCCATCTTCGTGTTCCGTCAGGTGTACCTGCAGCGCAACGGCAGCCCGCTGATGGATCTGCGAATCCTGTTGTCCGGCACCTACGCCAAGGCGCTGGTCCTGATGGCCCTGGCCTTCCTGGCCATGATGGGCTCGATGATCCTGCTGCCGCTGTACCTGCAGAACCTGCGCGGCCTGAGCCCGCTGCAGACCGGTCTGCTGGTCATGCCCGGCGGTCTGGCCATGGGTCTGCTCGGTCCGACCGTGGGCCGGCTGTTCGACCGGTTCGGCGGCCGCGTCCTGGTGATTCCGGGCGCGATCGGCATCACCGCCGCCCTCGTCGGGTTCACGCAGCTCTCGCTGACCACGCCGTATCCGGTGCTGGTGGCGCTGCACATCCTGCTCATGGTGTCGCTGGCCGCTGCCTTCACGCCGGTGTTCACGCTGGGCCTGGGCGCGCTGCCGATGCACCTGTACTCGCACGGCAGCTCCATGCTGGGCACGCTGCAGCAGGTGGCCGCGGCCTTCGGCACCGCGCTGGTGGTGACGGTCATGACGTCGCGGGCCACCCATCTGACCGATGGCGGCGCCAACCCGCTCGACGCCCACCTGTCCGGCATGCGGCTGGCGTTCGCGATCTCCGCGGCGCTGGCGCTGATCGTGATCGTGATGGCGGTGCTGCTGCCCAACCGCTCCGAATCGCCGGAGCCGGTCGAGGATTCGCCCGAGGCCCTGGACGCGTCCGGCGTCGCACTGGTCAAGGACTGACTCTCCGAGGGTGAAAGCGCCCGTGGCCGAACGCCGCGGGCGCTTTCCCGTTCCTAGACCGCGAACTTCACTGCGAGGGCGATCCCGCAGCCCGCGGCGATCACCCGCAGGCTGTTGCTGGGCAGTCGTCGTGCCACCACCGGGCCGACCCGGCCGCCCAGCAGGAAACCGAGGGCGAGGGGGAACACGAAGGCCCAGTGCACCGGACCGTAGAACGCGAAACCGATGGCCGCGGCGCCGTTCGCGCACATGGACGTGACGCTCTTGACGGCGTTCGCCTGCTGCGGCGACCACTCCGGGAACATGGCCGACAGGATCGCGAGGATCAGAATTCCGCCCGCCGCACCGAAATACCCGGCATAGATCGCGGCCGCGAACAGCAGTGTGCCCAGCAGCCGGGTGCGCAGGACCCGGGCACGGCCGCTCGAATCCTGCCAGCGCCGAGCCAGATACGGCTGGGCCAGGAGGAAAACCGAAGCGCCGCCGATGAGGAACGGCACTACGAGCTGAAAGGTCGAGGCCGGCGCGACCAGCAAGAGCACCGCGCCCAGGGCGCCGCCGACCGCCGCGATCAGTCCGAGCCGCAGCGTCACCCGCCAGGTGCCCGCCAGCTCGGTTCGCGAACCGGCGGTCGCGCCCACGCCGGTGAAGATGAGCGCGACGGTATTGGTGACATTGGCCGCCACCGGCATCAGCCCCATGCCGAGTAGGGCCGGAAAGGACACCAGCGACGCCAGACTGACCAGCACACTGACCAATCCGGCTACGAAACCAACGGCAATCAGCTCGACCGCCTGGACGACGGTCACCGCTCACCGGGCCGGAAACAAGAACAACCCGCGCTCACCCGGACATCCTACGAATTCGATTCCCCGGGTTCGCCGGGGCATGGGCACGCCCGCATCGATAAGCGTTCTTTATCGCTGAGTGCCGGAGCTGCCCATTGGTCGGAAGCGTGGTTTCCAGTGAACTGAATGGCATGAGCAGCACAGAGGAGACCCGGACGGTGATCGAGAGCTACATTCGCGCCCTGCAGGGCGGCGAAGCGGTCGAGCGGCGCAGCGAGTTCTTCGCGCCCGACGCCACACGTTGGCCGGGGACCTGCCGACGTCGGGGACCTGGGTCGGACCGGATCAGATCTTCCACGGCTTCCTGCCCGCCATGCTGGCGCGCTTCGACACCGGTAAGCCCATGAGCCAGGAGGTGCGCGGCGTGATCGCCGACGGGGACCGTGCCGTGGCCGAGTGGACCACCCGCGCGACCACGGTGGCGGGCGCGGAGTATGTCAACGACGTGGTCATCGCCTTCCGCGTCGCCGACGGCCGAATCGCCGAAGCTCGCGAGTATTTCGACACCGCGTACGCGAATCACGTGCTGTTCGCGGGCAATTGAGACATCGCCCGCTGTCAGCGGCTGACAGCGGGATGACAGGGCCGCCGACGAGGCTTACAGAAGCAGGCCCAGTGCGGCCGATATGAAGGAGGACAGTTCATGCGAGTACTGATCATCGGAACCGGCGGTTACCTGGGTTCCGCTGTCGCCGAACGCTTTGCCGGCCAGGGTCACGAGGTCGTGGCACTGGTGCGGCCGGGCAAGGAGGGTGAGGCCGGATTCGAGACGCGCACAGGCGATCTCGCCGATCCGTCGTCCCTCACCGCCGCGGTCACCCCCGACATCGACGCCGTGGTCGACCTCGCCACCCCCAGCGGAAATGCGGAGGCGGACGCCGCCGCCATCACCGCCCTCACCGACCCGCTGCGCGGCACCGGCAAGCCCTTCGTCTACACCAGCGGCGTCTGGGTCCTCGGCGCGACCGACGGCGCCACCGCCGACGAATCCTCACCTACCAACCCCATCCCGATCGTCGGGTACCGCCCGACCATCGAGCGGCAGGTTCTCGCCCTGGCCGACGCCGGTGTCCGCGCCGCCGTTGTCCGTCCGGGCATCGTCCACGGCCGCAATGGTGGAATTCCCGCTCTCCTGGTCGATCTCGCGCGCAAGCACCAGGCCCCCGTCGTGGTCGCCGACCCGACTGTCGTATGGCCGACCGTCCACGTCGACGACTTGGCCGACCTCTTCGTGAAGGTCGTCGAAGCAGCTCCGGCGGGCACCGTCTGGCACGCCATCACCGAGCCCGCCGTCTCGGTCGCCGACCTCGCCACCGCCGCAGCCCAGACCGCCGGCATCTCCGGCGACCCGGTGATCTGGCCCATCGCCGAAGCCGAAGCCGCCCTCGGCGCTCCCTTCGCCGAAGCCTTGGCCCTCAGTCAATCCGTCACCGGCAACGCCGCCCGCACCGACCTCGGATGGAACCCGCAGGGCCCCAGCGCAACAGCCGATCTGAGTGCCGGTTCCTACCGCTGACCGACGTAGGCCGGGTGGCCGCCCGCACCGAGTAGCCACCCGGCCTCGCTGAAGTTCCGGCAATCGCCGACCGATGCGCCTCCGAACTGGTTGCGGCGCAACGATCAAGCCCCGGCGGGAACTTTGTCGAGGAAGCCGTAGACGCGTTCGATGCGCCCGTCCTCGGCGAGGGCCGCGACATCGAAGCCGACGACCAGGGGCTCCGCGCCCGGTGTGCCGAGGTGCCAGGTGAAGCGGGCGATGTGGTGGTTCGCGTCGACCGGAGCACCCAGGCTGAACTCCAGTCCGGCGAACTGGGCCTGGACCGCGGCGATGGTGGCATCCAACCCGGCGTGCCCGCGGACCGAGCACAGCGGGTCGGTGTATTCGGCGTCGTCGGTGAACAACTCGGCGACCAGGGCCGCGCGGGCCGAGGCGTCGGTGGTGTTCCAAGCGGCGAGGTAGCGCTGGACGAGTTCGTTGATGTCGCTCATGTCGGTTCTCCTTGCTGGTGTGAACTTGATGAGCACAACGTTATGAAGAACGCCGTACCTGGGAATCTGTCGTCCTTAAGTACTCATGACCGGTCTCGCGCACTACGGTTCCGCGGCCGTCCACAGATGGTCCACCACGAAGCCGATGTCATTCGGGCGCGGGATCGTCCGGGGCCGCTGGCCGGCGGGGGCGTCGGCGCTGCTCTGTATAGTCGGGCGGACATTTTGTGACGATGGTGGGAACCCGGTGGGAATCCGGGACGGTCGCGCCACTGTATCCGGGCCGTTGCGGCGGTACGGGAGTCAGACCTCGCGTCGCCACAGCCCTACGTGCGGGGACGCGGGTTCCCCGAGAAGGTCTCTGCGCGCATGTCTGTCGATCCTGGTTCGAATTCCGCTGTCCCCGCGCGCCGTCGATTGCGGCATGTTCTGCACGACTGGTCGCGGCGGGACTGGATCGAGGCGGGGGTGCTGCTCGGGGTGGTCGCGGCCATCCATGTGGTGGCGTTCGGGCTGTTGTTCGGGGCGGTGGCGCCGCACAGCTATCAGCTCGGGTCGCAGGTGTTCGGGGTCGGGTTGGGCTTCACCGCATACGCGTTCGGCCTGCGGCACGCGTTCGACGCGGACCACATCGCGGCGATCGACAATACGACCCGGAAACTCATGGCCGATGGGCAGCGGCCCAAGTCGGTGGGCTTCTGGTTCGCCATGGGGCACGCGACGATCGTGTTCGTGCTGGCCGCGCTGGTGGTGGCCGGGGCGCGGGTCGTCGGCGACCTGGTCGATGACGACTCGCCCACCCGCAAGACCCTGGGCGTCGTCTCGACGGTGGCGTCCGGATCGTTCCTGTATCTGATCGGGCTGCTCAATGTGGTTGCGCTGATCGGGATCTGGCGCGTGTTCCAGCGCAGCCGGCGCGGCGAGTTCGACGCCGAGGAGCTCGAGGCCGCGCTGCAGGCCCGCGGTGCGCTGGCCCGGCTGCTGGGCCCGGTCATGCGGGCGGTGCGCCGGCCGGCGCAGGTGTATCCGGTGGGCGTGCTGTTCGGGTTGGGCTTCGACACCGCCACCGAGGTCGCCCTGCTGGCCCTCGCCGGTTCCGGTGCCGCGGCCGGACTGCCCTGGTACGCGATCGTGGTGCTGCCGCTGCTGTTCGCCGCGGGCATGAGCCTGATGGACACCCTCGACGGACTGTTCATGAACGTGGCCTACGACTGGGCCTTCTCCGAACCGATCCGCAAGATCTACTACAACCTCACCATCACCGCCCTCTCGATCGCGGTGGCGCTGATCGTCGGCTCCATCGAACTGATCACCGTCCTCCACGACGACGCCGACTTCGTCAACCCGATCACCGACTGGATCGCCGGAATCAACCTGAACAATGTCGGATTCGGCATCGTCGGCCTCTTCGTGGTCGCATGGATCATCGCAGTGGCCTACTGGCGGTGGGCCAAGGTGGAACAGCGCTGGACCTCGGCCCCATCGGAATGAATCCTGCCTGGCGGCCGGAGTGAGCGCACCGCGCTGCTGAACCCGGGCGGGGCCTGCGCCGTAGTATCGACGTGTGCCCGATCCCGACACTGCATTCATGGGATGACGTGAGGTCGAGAAGCCCTCTGGCACAAGCGTTCGCGTGGTGATGCGACGATGGACCGTGCCATGACCGATCCACTCGTGACCCCGGTGTCGCGTGCCGTGCGGGCGGCGATTTTCGCCGTGATCGCCGTCGCGGTGTCGGCCGCTGGGCACGGTCATGTGGTCGGACACGAGCTGTCGTTCTCGGGTCTGGTGGTGGCGTGCGCCGCGACCGCCGCGGTGGCATGGGCTTTCGCCGATCGGCAGTGGGGTGTGTTGCCCATTGCCGGTGGTTTGGCCGGTATGCAGTTGGTGCTACATCTGTGGTTCGGGCTCGCGCCCATGTCGGGGGGCCACATGAACCATGGCGCCGGGATGAGCGCCGGGGCGAACACTCCCGCGATGATCGCGGCGCACTGCCTGGCCGCGATGTTCTGCGGCATCTGGCTGTGGCGGGGCGAACGGGCCTTGTTCGCACTATTGCGCGCGCTGTATGCGCGCTTTTTCGTGCCGCTGCTGCTCGTCTATCTCCATCCGACTGTGCCCGCCGGCATCCCGACCGGGCGGGTGGCGGAATACGGGGTTCCGAAGACATCGCAAACCCTGCTGCGGCATGTGCTGGCTCGTCGCGGCCCGCCCGCGTGTGCATTCCAGGTCTGAACAGCTCACTGCCGGTGGCGGATTCGCCCACCGGTGACTGATCGACCGCCCCCTTCGCGGTGTGCCGCTGATCGTGCGGCGACCGATTCCGATCGACGTCTCATCGCTGTGGCGTCTGCAATCGAAGGCTTGGCAATGCACCTAATCCCTTCCGCGTCAGCGTCTGCGCGCGGCCTCATCCGGGCGAACCCGGCCCCGAACAGCCCCGCGGTCTCGGCGGATGATCAGCTGACCGCGCTCGCGCTGGCCGCCGGTCGTGGCGACCGCGGCGCACTCGAAGAATTCATTCGCGGGACCCAGCGTGACATCTGGCGTTTCACGGCGCATCTGACCGATGTGCAATCCGCCGACGACCTCACACAGGAGACCTACCTGCGCGCGTTGCGCAGCCTGCCCGGTTTCGCCGGCAGGTCCTCGGCGCGAACCTGGTTGCTGTCCATCGCCCGGCGTACCGTCGTGGACCGGATCCGAAGCGCCGCAGTGCGCCCGAAGAAGGCCTCCGGCGACTGGCAGACCGCGATCGATGAACGCTGCGAGCGTGACAGCTCCGATTTTCCCGAAATGCTCGCCATCGCCGACCTGCTGCGCGGTCTGCCCGACGATCGCCGGGAGGCGTTCGTGCTCACCCAGATGCTCGGGCTGTCCTATGCGGAGGCGGCCGAGGCCGTCGGCTGTCCGGTCGGGACCGTCCGTTCCCGGGTGGCCCGTGCCCGGGAATCCTTGGTCATAGCCTGGAAGGAGCCCGACCGGCCCACCGTCACGGGACCGAGCTGAGCGGCCAGTCCGGCGGCAACCGTCGCAGGATGTCGGCCGTGAGGTCGGGAACCGGGGGGCCGGGGCGCGCTGTCAGCGTCCGCTGCAGCGATTCCGCGCGCCGGTACCAGGAACGGCAGTCGGCGCACGCGTCCAGGTGCCGATCGGCCGATCCGGCCGCGACGGGCTCCGGTTCGCCGTCGATTCGCGCGGACAGCGCTTCGCGGATCGTTTCGCACCTCATGGCTCAATGGTCGCGCAGGCCCGGCGCGAAGTTCCCGGCGGGCCGGACGGCGAGGCTGTTCCCGGACCTAATCCACGGGAACCGGGGCCGCCGTTCGTTCGACTTGTCGGGTGTGAGTGTGCGCGCGGAAACCCCGGCGGTCACGGCCATCCGCAGCTCGGTGCTGACGGTGCTGCTGACCACGGCGATGGCCCTGTCGATGCTGCCGCTGTTCCTGCTGGGCGCGCTGGGTCCCCGGCTGGTCGGCGAATTCGGCATCGCCACAGGGCAACTGGGGTTGCTGGTGGCAGCCGGATTCGGGGTGGCGGCGATACTGTCGCCGGTGGTCGGTCCCATGGTGGCGGCGCTGGGGGCCCGGCGCTGCCTGATCGGGATGTTCGCGCTGTCCGCGTCAGCCCTCGCCCTGTTCGCGGCGGCACCGGGCTACGGCGGTCTGGTGGCGGCGATCGCGGTGTCGGGGGTGGGACAGGCACTGGCCAACCCGGCGACGAATCAATTGATCGCGACCCATGTTCCGGCCGCCGGGCGCGGTGCGGTGGCGGGATGGAAGCAGTCGGGAGTGCAGTTCGGCGCGTTTCTCGCGGGCCTGCCCCTGGCGGCGATCGCGGGCGCGGTGAGCTGGCGCGCGGCCGTGGCCACCGCGGCGGTGACAGCGGCGTTGGCAGCCGCTGCGGCGCTGACGGTGGCGAAAGATCCGCAGCCGCCGCGCCTTCCGCCGCTGGTGGTGGCGCGCCCGCACGGCGACGCGATCTGGATGTGCGGCTATTCGGTGCTGCTCGGGACCGGAATCTCGGCGATCAACACCTATATCGCGCTGTACGCCGCCAACCAGCTGGGGCTGTCCGCGGGCGCGGCGAGCGCCCTGGTCGCCGTACTCGGCGTCGCCGGAATCGCTGGGCGAGTGGGCTGGACCCGGTGGTCGTCCCGATTGCCCACCCCGGCGATCCTGCTGGGGCCCTTGGCCTTCGGCGCGGCGGTCGCGGCGCTGGGAATTCTCGCTGGGACCTGGTGGAGCGGGTGGGTGTGGCTGGGCGCGCTCGGCATCGGCTGCTGTGCGGTCTCGGCGAACGCCGTCTCGATGATGACCGTCATCGCGACGGCCACGCCCGAGTACGTGGGCCGTGACTCGGCGGTGGTATCGGCGGGATTTTTCGGCGGGTTCGTCATCGGGCCAGCGGTTTTCGGTGCGCTCGTGGACGCCTCGGATGGCCGCTACGGACCCGCGTGGACCCTGGTGTCGGGGGCGTTCCTCGCGGCGGCAGCGGTGGCGTGGTGGTGGCGGGCGCGGACCGCGCGACGAGCGAAGGCGGATGTGTGATGACCTCGGAGACGGATCGAATCGGCGGGACACCCGCGGGCATACGCGCAGCCGTCGCGCTGGGGTCGATGCTCGAACGGATCGCGGTCACCGAAGCGATTGTGCAAGACCGGTTTCCGCTGTACGCCACACCGGACACGGGAGAGTGGACGACGACCCGCCGCGGTTCCTGGGTGGCCGGGTTCTGGGTCGGGCAATTGTGGCTGCGGGCGCGATTGACGCGGGATGCGCGGCACCGTGACGCGGCGAAGGACTGGGCGCGACGGCTGGCCCCCGCCGCTGCGGCGGACACGGTCACCCGCGGGCTCACCCTGTGGTACGGAGCCGCTGCCGGACATCGGCTCGGGGTCTCGGAATCGGGCCATCAGCTTGCAAGTCGGGGCGCGGAACAGCTGGCCGCGACCTACGACCCCGCGGCCGGAATTCTGCCCTGGGGAACGGCTTTCAACGATCCAGCCCAACCGGCAATCGCCCGCGTGGACGGCCTCGCGGGCACGATCCCGCTGCTGGCGTGGACCGGTTCGGGCGCCGTCGCGGAGCGGCACCTGACAACTCACCTGCGGGCCTGCTCACGTCCGTCGGAGTTGATTCCCACCTTGTCGTTCGCGCAGGGCCGCTGGGAGCCGCGCGCCGAGCCCGCCGCCGGATGGTCGCGGGGTGAGGCGTGGTTGCTGCTCGCGCTGGCCGACGCGGGACTCTGGCTCGATGCCGAATACTCCCGGCGGGCAGTCGAATTGCTGAGCGAATGGCCCTGGCCGCCGACGGCTGTCCCGGCGGCTGTGCGCGGCGAACCGCTGGTGCTCGACACGTCGGCTGCCTCGATCACGGCGGTGGCAATGTGCAAACTCGGGTGCTCTGATCGAGCCCGCGAGTTGGTCGCGGTCCTTGTCGGTGAGCACCTTTCGACCGGTGAGTCGCCTGGGCGGCTGTTGAACGGCTGCTACGACCTGTCTCGCGGTCTGGCAACCCGCCACGAATTGATCTGGGGCGATTTCTTTCTCATGCTCGCGCTGGCGATCCTGTCCGGCGAGGTGGATCCAGCCGAACTGTGATCGCCCCGCCGGACACGCCGCCCACCCCGGCCCGGCCGCTCAGCCGTGCATCGCCGCGGTGAGCTTGGCGGCGGCGTCCCGGTAAACCGAGAGCAGATCCTGGTCCTGCGTAGGGTAATTGGTGAGATCGATCTGTTTGGCGGACGAGCCGGGCAGCACCTGACCGGTGCTCATCTGCTCATTGCCCAGCACATACTGCGGATTCTTGGCGGAGAGGTCCGCGACCTGCCCCGGGGTGATGGGTGCCGGACCATAGGTGCCGAGCACCCGCGCGCCGGACAGCTGGGCGGCGAAGCCCATGAACGCCTGCTGCACCACCTTCGGCGGCTGCCCGCCGGGCCAGGCGGTCTTGACGTCGGTGGCGAGCTTGCCGTACTCGGTCTCGAAATCGACGATCCACTTGTCGGCGGTGGTGCGGGTGCCGAACATGTCGCCCAGGCGGCGTACCTCGGATTCCATGGTGTCCTTGGCATTGTCGAGGTTGACCTCGACCAGCGCGGCCTTGGATCCGGCGGCGTCCTTGATCTTGCCCGCGAAGCCTTCGAACTGCGCGTACAGCACGAAGTCGGCCTTGGCGACCTCGGCCAGATCCGACGGTTTGGGGTCGTAGTCGGGCGCGTGTTCGATCGAGGCGGGCACGATGACCGTCACCTCGGACGCCCCGGCCGCCTTGGCGAACGCCGCCTCCCACGAGCTCGCGGCCACCACATGCGGGCCGTTGTGGTCGTGGTCGCCGCTCGACGAGCAGCCGGTGGCGACAGCCCCGCCGGTGATCAGTGCAACGGCACCGATCGCGATGCGCGCGAGCCGGTTTCGTCGGATGAGGGCCATCCTCGTTTTCTCCAATCGGGTATCACATGAACGACGAGGGCGACCGCCCCCGCCAGCAGCACCAGGACCGGACCGGGCGGCAGGTCCAGTGCCACCGCGAGCGTGAAGCCCGCGATGTTCACCACCACGCCCACCGCGACCGCGGTGATCGCCATGGTGGTGAGCGAATTCGCCAGTCGCCGCGCGGCCAGGGCGGGCAGCAGGGTCAGTGCGTCCACCAGCAGCGCGCCGGTGAGCCGGATGCCGGCGGCAACCGCGATCGCGACCAGCACCAGCAGGATCAGGGTGAGCCGGTCCACCCGCACCCCCGAGCAGGCGGCCAGTTCCCGGTCGTGCAGCAGCAGTCCGATCTGGCGGCGGCGCAGCACGAACAGCAGCGGCACCACTGCGGCGAGCACGCCGAGCAACACCACATCGGGCGTGCGAGTGGCCAGGATGGATCCCCAGAGCAGTTCGAACGCGCCATTGGCGTTGACGCCCGAGATCGACAGCACCAGCAGCGCGCCCGCTATGGACAGGCTCATCAGAAGACCCATGGCCCCGGACAATCCGGTGCGGCTGCGGGCCAGCGGCGTCAGCGCCGCCCCCGACCCACCGCAGGCCACCAGGGCGCAGAGCATGGGGTCCAGTCCGGTCAGCATGCCGACCGCGATGCCCAGCAGCGCCACGTGCATCATGGCGAACCGCACCGGCATGATGTCCAGCCCGATGATGACCACGCCCACGATCGGCAGTCCGACCGCGCCCAGCACCAGCGCGAACAACCCGCGCTGCACCGGAGCGAGCTGCCACACGTCCATGAAATTCGCCGCACTGTTCACGCGCTCTCCTCATGCCGAGCGGGGATTTCGCGCAACCGGCCGTCGGCCATCTCGAGCACGCGATCACAGCGGTCGGCCAGCGCCCGATCATGGGTGACCACCAGCACCGTCACCGGCAGCGCCACCAGCAATTCGGCCGCCTCCGCCTGACCGGCGAAATCGAGCGCGGCCGTGGGCTCGTCGGCCAGCAGCAGCCGTGCGCCCGCGGCGACACAGCCGACGGCCCGGGCCAGATACATGCGCTGCAACTGACCGCCCGACAGCGTGTCCACCGGCCGATCCGCGAAGTTCGACACGCCGAGCCGCTCGCCGGCCTCCAGCGCCGCGCCGAGATCGCCACTGCTGACCAGCAATTCGCGCGCCAGCAGCGGAAAGCGGCCGGAGGACTGCCGTTGCGGAATCCACGCCGCGACCTTGCGCCGGCGATCCCAATCCCGTGCCGACCGCGCCCGATCCCCGTCCACGGCAATGACACCCGACGACACCGGGTGCAGCCCCAGCAGCGCGCGCAGCAGTGTCGTCTTCCCTGACCCGTTGGTCCCGGTGAGCGCGACCCGCTCGCCGGGCTCGACCACCAGATCGACCTCTCGCACGACCGGTCGCCGGTCGTGCGCACAGCACACCCCGGTCAGTTCCACCCTCGATCCCGCTCGCACCCTCAGCTCCACTCGTCGTCGATCCACAAGTCGTGCCGCGAATCGATTCGGTTCCCGGGATTTCGAGGTCGCCGTGCGCCGCTGCCCGCTTCTCGCGGACCTACCGGGCCGGGCCGATGCGGTTCGAGCCAAGTTCCACCCCCGGCACAACGGGTTGCGATGGACTCCGCCTGAATCATCTGGGACAGAAGCGACTTCGTCGCGATGTGAACGGATCTCGTGCCAGCGGACGATCGTCACGGGCCGACGATCGCCGCGGGTGGGGTGTCAGTTCGTGGGCGGTCGACCCTGGCCGGAGTAGTCGCGCAGGAGGCGACGGCCCGTGGCGGTGATGTGGAATTCGTCGGGGCCGTCGAGGATGCGGGCGGCGCGGGCGGTGCGCAGCAGGCGGGGGAGACCTGTTGCGGCGGTGAGACCTTCGGCGCCGTAGACCTGGACGGTGGCATCGACGGCGGTGCCGAGAGCGCGGGCGGCGGCGGTCTTGGCCAGGCCGACCTCGATCTGGGCGGGGGCGTCGGCGGCCACCGCGCGGGCGGCCTGGGCGGCGAGCAGCCGTGCCGAGCGGAGCTGTAGTTCGGACTCGAACACCAGCTGCTGGATCAGTTGGCGATCGGCGAGAACGCCGTCGCCGAGCCGGCGTTCGCTCGCGCGGCGGGCGAGTTGTTCCACGGTGCGCTGGGCCTGCCCGATCCAGCGCAGCGCGCGCAGGGTGCGCCCGAGCGCGAGCCGTTCGGCCGCCAGCGCCATCCCGGCGCCGACCGAGCCCAACAGGTGCGTGCCGGGCACACGGACGCGGTCGAATTCGATCTCGTGCTGGCCGCCGGCACCGAGCACGTCGACCACCCGGATCACCCGGAATCCCGCGGTGGTGGTCGGTACGGCCAGGATCGAGAATGCTTGCCGCGTGGGCAGATCCATACCGGTGCGGGCGACGACGAGCACCCACTCGGCACGCGCGGCGGCCGTGATGAACCATTTGCGGCCGGTCACGATCCATCCACCGGACCCGTCGCGGACGGCGGTGGTGCGCAGGCCGCTCGGGTCGGATCCGGCCACCCCGGGCTCGGTCATGGCGTACGCCGCCTTCGCGGTGCCGGTCACCAGCTCCGGGAGCAGGCTCGCGCGCAGCTCCGGATGCGCGTGCGCGCCCAGCATGCGGACGGTGAGCAGGGCCGAGGAGCCGAGCGCCTCGGGCCCGTGATCGCTGCGGCCCTCCAGCTCCGCGAGCGCAAGGTAGTCCGTCAGCGGGACGCCTCCGCCGCCGTGCTCCCGTGGCAGGGGCAGCGCCCAGAGTCCGGCGTCGATGGCTTGCGCGCGCAGTGTGGCCCACGCCGCACCGTTATCGGCGTCGAGCGCGTCCTCGAGCGGAATGACCTGGGAGTCAACGAATTCCCGGACCCGACTCGGCAGGGATGCAGAGGGGATGGATGTGGGGGGTGATTCGGGCGACATGTCCCGATCGAACCATTTGCCGGAACTCAATCGCTCTTCCGGCCGACTCGTTGTCTGCACACCCGAATCCGGCGGAAGGCGCGCAATGTCGCACACACACGCAACCATCCCGGCGGTCGCTCCCTTGCTCGCGGGCGCGACCGCGACCGTCAGCGGGTCCGGCGCGGCGGCCGAGGTGCTGCGCATCCACCTCGACGCGCTCGGCGCGGCCGTCACCGTCGGCGACCTGCCCCGCGGCGTAGCGGCGACGGCGCACCTGGCCCTCCCCGACGGCACCCGCCGCGAGTTGACGGTGGATTGGGCGGGCCCGGTCGCGGAAACGGCGCTCACGAATGAGACTGCCGTGCAGGCGATCTGCGGGGTCATGCACGTCAACGGCCGCCGGGCCGGCCGCCCCCGGGGACTGTCGGTCGACTACTGCGAGACCGCTGCCGGAGCCCTCGCCGGCACCGCGTTGCTGGCCAGCCTGCTCACCGCGCCCGGCGGCTTCGCCCGGGTCGAGACCAGCGTCGCCGAGGCCGCCCTGCTGTCGATCTCCCAGTACCTGGCCGCGGCCGGCGCCGACGATCCCGAAGCCGTGGATCTCGCCCCGGGCGGCCCGCCGTTCACCAGCGCCGACGGCATCCGATTCGAAATCGAGTCGCTGCAACCGGAGCCGTGGGGTGCGTTCTGGACGGAGCTGGGCGCGGAACCGAGTGCCTGGCGAAAAGGCTGGCGCCCTTTCCAATTCCGCTACGCCACCGCGACCGCGCCGCTCGCCGGGAATCTGCACGACACCACCCGCGCGCACACCTTCGACCAGATCCGGGTGGCCGCCGCGCATTCCGGGGTCCAGGTGTGCCGCCTGTACAGCGCGGCGGAAACGGGTACGCCCTCCCCGCAGTCGCTGCCCGCGCCGTGGACGGTGCTGCCCGTCCCGAATTCGCCGTTCGCCCAGTGGGATCGATGTAACGGCTCGCTCGAAACTCCACTGAGCGGTCTCGTCGTCCTGGAAGCGGGCCGCCGGGTGCAAGCGCCGCTGGCAGCGCACCTGCTGCGCCTGCTCGGAGCCGACGTGACCCGCATCGAACCGCCGGGCGGCGATCCCCTGCGCGAGATGCCGCCGTGCAGCGGCGATCTGTCGTCGCGCTGGCTGGCGCTCAACCGGCGCAAGCGGGCGGCCGAATTCGACATCAAATCCACCGCCGACCGGAAGCGTCTGCGAGCCCTGGCCGCCGAATCCGATGTCTTCCTGCACAATTGGGCTCCCGGCAAGGCCGAGCTGCTGAAGCTCTCGGCCGCCGACATGCCGCCCGGCGTGGTTCACGTCTACACCTCCGGCTGGTCCGGTCTCGACCTCGGCGATCTGCCGCCCGGCACCGACTTCATGGTCCAGGCCCGCACCGGCCTCGCGGAACTGGTCGGCCCGCCGTGCGCGCCGCCCGCGCCCTCCCTGATGACCCTGCTCGATGTGCTCGGCGGCATCCTCGGAGCGGAGGCCGCCGTCGCCGGCCTGCTGCTGCGGCAGCGCGACCGCACCGGTGCCGCGGTCGAGAGCAGCCTGCTGAGCGCCTCGAATACGCTGCGCCGCTGTGGTGTCCGCCCGCAGTCGGCGGATCGGCAGCCGATTCCCGACGGGGACGGCTGGACGACCGGCACCGTGGCGGTCGCCACCGATCTCGGTGACCTGCTCACCGATGCGCGCTTCGCCGCGGTGATCGGCCGCGACGAATTCGGCTGCCCGGCCCTGAGCACCCCGTGGAGAATCTCGTGAGCGGCACCGAAAGGACCGTCGCGCGCTGGTATTCGGACCTGGTGCCGACCGAGCTCAGGGATTTCTGGGCGCGAGCCGGGTACTACCCCGGCCGTGACATCTACACGCTCTACGCCGCGCGGTGCGCACAGCATCCCGACAAGCCCGCTGTGATCGATGCTGACGGCACCGTCACCTACGCCGAACTCGATGAACAGGCCCGGCGACTGGCGGCTGGACTGTCCGGGCTCGGGGTCGCCGCCGAAGATGTTGTCGCCGTGCAGCTTCCGAACGGCCGCCTGGCCTGCGCCGTGGACCTCGCCATCGCCGCGCTGGGGGCGGTCGCGCTGCCGTTCCCGGTGGGACGCGGCGGCCGGGAAGCGGCGAGCCTGCTACGGCGCTCCGAAGCCGTCGCCGTCATCACCCTGGCCGAACACAATGGCTTCCCCTGCGCCGCACGCATCCGCGAAATGGCGGCCGAGCTGCCCGCACTCCGCGCGGTCGTCGCCGTCGGGCGGCACGTCGCGCGCGGCTGCGTGCCCGTGCACGCCCTGCTCACTACCGACGCATGCGAATTCCGGCCCCGGACTGTGGATCCCGACGGCCCGGCCCGGATTCTCGTTACCTCCGGTTCGGAAGCCGAACCGAAAATGGTGCTGTATTCGCACAATGCGCTGGCGGGCGGGCGCGGGGCCATGCTGGCGGCACTGCACGAGGATCCGGCCGCCATGCGCAATATGTTCCTGGTTCCGCTCGCCTCGGCGTTCGGTTCCAGCGGCACCTCGGTCACCCTGGCCACCCTGGGGGCGACGCTGGTGTTGCAGCCCAGGTTCGAGCCCGCCGCCACCCTGGCCATGATCGAAAGGACCGCTCCCACACATCTGCTCGGCGTCCCGACCATGCTGCGGATGCTGCTCGATCATCCGGCCATCGGCACCGCGGACCTGTCGAGCCTGCGGGCCGTGGTGGTCGGCGGCTCCGCCCTCGACACGCCGACCGCCGTGCGCGGTCGCGAGGTGCTGGGCTGCCCGGTGATCAACCTCTACGGATCCGCCGACGGCGTCTCCTGCCACACCGCCCTCGACGATCCGCCCGAACGTGCCACCACGGCCGGCCGTCCCCATCCGGCCGTCGCCGAAATCCAGGTCGTGGACCGCGAATTCAACGGCCTGCCAGCAGGGTCGGTGGGGGAGATCGTGTCCCGCGGGCCGATGTCGCCGATGTGCTATGTCGACGACGCCGAACTGGATCGCACACTGCGCACCGCCGACGGCTGGACCCGGACCGGCGACCTCGGCGTCCTCGATCCGGACGGATACCTGACGATCGTGGGCCGCAGCAAGGACGTCGTCATCCGGGGCGGGCTCAATATCAGCCCGGCCGAGGTGGAATCGCTACTTCTCACCCATCCGGCCATCACCGACGTGGCCTGTGTGGCGGTGCCGGATCCGCTGTACGGAGAACGGTTGTGCGCCTGCGTCGCCGCCACCGCCACGCTCACCCTGCGTGATCTCACCGAGCATCTCGCCGAGCGCGGCCTGGAACCGCGCAAGTTCCCCGAGCGCCTGCTCGCATTGCCCGAGCTGCCACTGGGCCCGGCAGGGAAGGTCGATCGCCGCGTCCTGCGGCGGATGGCGGGATCGCACGAAAACGGTTCTGCCTGAATCGAATTCGGTGATCCACCTCACGTGGTGGCCGGGAACCAGGAGCGGTCGCATCCGACTAACTGTCCGGAAAATGCAAGTCACAGTTGATGAAGGACCATTCGTGAGGGAAATCCAGTATTCCGCCGTGCGTCGTGGTGCCCGTGTCGCGGGCGCCGGGGCAGCGGCGGCCGTGGCCATCGGCCTGCTCTCCACCGGCGCGGCCGATGCCGACACCTTCGTGCCCCTGCCGGACGGGCAGAAGTCCGCGCCGGGCGTCATGGTCACCCGCACCGGCGAACACGCCGTGGTCTCACCGTCGCTGGCGGCCAATGGCGCTGGCCGGGTGGTCTGGGTTTCCGGGATCGCGACCGCCGACGTCACCGATACGCCGGACGGCACCGTCGGCCCCAACAATGGCCCGGTGAACCAGGCCGGCTCCAACAACTCCTCCACGCACGGCGCCTCCCAGATCAGCACCGGCTATATCGTCGGCTGCCAGGTGAGCATCGGCGAGGATGCCGTCTCGGCCGGGATCTCGGGTTCGCTCAGCCTCAACGGCGGCAGCCTCGGTGGGTCCATCGGCGTGAATCTCGGCCCCGGCCAGGTGCGATTCGTGCAGATCGACTACAAGGACATCCTGAAGGCGGGAGCCTACTCGGTGGAATACCGGGACGCCGAGATCCAGATTCAGGGCTGCGCCGGTTACGCCCAGGCGCGGGCCTACACCGTGGTCGAGATCATCGGTGACCACTACTCCAAGACCACCCTCTACGGGCAGCCGTTCAGCATCGGCTGACGTCGCGGCCGACATTGCCAATTCACCTCTCGCATCAGCGAATTCGATACCCAGAGGGAAGTCATCATGCAGTTCCGTAAGACCGCGGCCCGGCTGGCCGGAATCGGTGCGGCCGCCACCGTCGCCCTGGGCCTGTCCGCCGCCGCGGCCCACGCCGACACCTTCGTACCGCTGCCCGGCGGCCACCTGACCCAGACCCTGTCCGACGGCACCGTCATCGATGTCACGCTGACCGGCGAATCCGCCACCATCAGCCCGTCGATGGGCGCGACTCCCGTGCACCGCAACGCCTGGACGTCCGGCGCCGTCTCGGTGCAGCTGTCCGGAACCACCGCCAAGGGCGGCCGCATCGACCCCGGATATGTCGTCGGCTGCCAGGTCGCCATCGACGGCGGCGGCGTGAACGGCGGCCCGAGCGTCGGGGCCAGCTGGGACAACCAGGGCAATGTCACCCCGCAGGCGGGTGTGAACGGCGGCGGCAACCTCACCCTCGGACCCGGCCAGGCCCAGGCCTTCCACCTGCTGGATCTGGAAAAGCCCGACGACTTCGGCCGCGAGACCCATCGCTGGCGCAATGAATTCCACGGTCTGAACGGCAGCGTCAGCTGGTCCGACGAGACCATCGGCCTGTCGGGCTGCGGCGGCTACGCCCAGGCCCGATCGTTCGTCAACGTCGAAGTGGAAACCGATAACGTCAAGACCTGGGTCACGCTCTGGGGACAGCCCTTCAGCCTCGGATGACCGAGCGGACGCGAGTGACTGCCAGAGAGGAATCGGCGATGAGCACACGGTTCGGCGTCATACCCAGGATCGCCGGATTCCTGCTCGTGCTCGCGGTCGTATTCGGTGCGGCCCGGGCGGTCGGCACGTGGGCTGCTCCCGGCCACTCCGGGCCGCCGGCTCCGACGACGACGGCCCGTCACGGCCACGGCCACTGAGAAGACGCACGGCCGACGGGTACGTGCCCGGGTGGGCGTACCGGTCGGCCGCGGTGCGGGGTCGGGTAGTGCGTCAGGACTTGCGGCGGGCGAATCCGAGGCCGAGGCCACCGAGCAGGCCCAGTGCACCCAGCACGATGCCGATGCTGCCGAGCCAGCGGGCCGTCGTGTCCTTCTCCGACTGGGACTGCGGCATCGCGGTCTTGACATCACCGTGACCGGCCGCCGCCCCGGACTGCTTCGCGGCCAATTGCAGTACCGGAGCTGGATTCTCGGGCTCGGAGCCGCCCGACGAGGTCTGGTCCCACTTCACGACCTGCCCATCCGCATAGGTCTGGGTGGCGGGCATGGTGATCGAATCGGTGTCGGGCAGGCCGTCGGCCAGTACGGCGAAGGTCCCGAACTGTCCGGGGCCGATGCCGCCGCCCGCGTCCGCGGTCCAGGTGACGCCGGTGACCTTGTGGTCGGCGTCGCGCGAGACCTCCGCGCGCCACCCGGGCATCGTCTGGGTGTTCACCTCTGTCAGCGCCGGGAATTGCACGGTCAGTGCGGTGGTCGGGCTGCCGGTGGCCGACTCGTTCGGTACCCGGAACGTCAATACTGCCGAACCGCCCCGGGCGGCATCGGGCCCGGAGACGCTGACGTGAGCACCCGCGGGTGCGGCCGCGATCACGACGGCAGCGGCCGCGGCGACGCCGGTGAATCCGGCTCGATACATCCATGATTTCTTCATCGAAACGGTCACTCCTTCGTCTGAACGGGATCGGAGACAACCTCATGCTCTCCGTAGACTATGCCACCTTTTCAGAGCCGATATCTATAACCCAATGCCCGGTGTCGAACCGGCTCGGCTCGGTCGCGCGAATCTCTTCCGTTCAGAAGCGAATTGGCCTTGTGGTCGAGTTGATTTCGAGGGGCGGAAGGGATTTCGGTAATTCCGGAGGAGCGGTTATAGTCGTCGCGAATCCATTCCGCTCCGGCTTGTCTGTGAAGGTTGTCGACGATGGTTGTCCTCGCGTGTGCCGGCGCTCCGTCGCGTGACCGAATACGTGGCAGCCTGGCCGGAATTCTGTGTGGGCTATTGGCCATAGCGGCCCACGGTTTCGAGGGTGCCCTGCCGCATTCGGCGGCGCTGACACTGCTGCTCCTGGTCAGCGGTACTGTCGGTGCCGCGGTCGGATCTTCCGCCGGCCGTGGGCGGGTCCGGCTCGTCGCGGCGCTCGGAGCGGGGCAGTTTCTCGCGCACAATGCGATGATGATGGCGACCATCGCGGATCATTCCCACGCCACCGTCGAAGGGTCCGGCGTCGCCGGATGGATGATGCTGGCCGTGCATGCCGTGTCCACCGTGCTCGCCGCATCGCTGATCGCCGCCGTGGAGCGCGTCTACGCCGCGGTGTCGCGTGCCGTCTGGTCGTTGCTCGCCCACTTCGAATCGCTTGCGCCGGGTGATGATCGGCTGGTCCGCACACCCGACGCGCACGTCCGGCCGCCCGGTGCGCTGCTGCTCGGCGCCATCTCCCGGCGTGGCCCGCCGACCTCTGCCGCCCTCGCGATCGCGCTCTGATCCGGATAGGCCGGGTACGCGCGTGTCCGAGGCTGCCCTTGTGCCCGTCGCGGATACGTAGTCCGCGCCGGAAGGATATCGGTGCGTCCATTTTTCGGTCCGGCTCCCGGCCACGTAATTCGCGCGGTGAGAAATTCTTCCGCGGCCGTATGTAATTGACTTCTTGCGCTGATATCGAAAATCGCGCGGTGTCGATCATCTATCGACCATTGGCGATTCGTGCTGCGCGCATGACGGATTCGTGCTGCCGTCGACCGTTCCGGTCGGCGTGTGGAAGGGAAATGCTTTGTCGAGCAATAAATTCACGTGGCCCGGTCGCGGGCTGCCCCGGCTGCGGCCCGCGTTCACTGTGCTGGCCGCGGCACTGATCGGTGCGACGGTGCTGGGCACCGGAGTGGCCGACGCGCACTCGCACATCACGCACGCGGAGCCGGCCGACGGCGCGGTGCTGCAGGCGGGACCGCCGCAGGTGAGCGTCACCTTCAACGAGAAGGTGGACGATCCGGAATTGGCGGTCAGCGGTCCGGACGGCAACACCTGGTCCGTCGGCGATGTGCATGTCGACGGTCGCACACTCAGCGTCGATCTGGCCCCGCTGGGCCCGGCCGGGGTGTACACCACTCACTTCACCGTGACCTCCAAGGACGGCCACCGTATCGAGGGGCAGCGCACGTTCACGCTGGCCCAGCCCGGTGACGGCACCGCGCCGCAGCGGTAGTTCCCCTCCTCCCCACAGCTTTTCGTCTCGCGGACCGCAGTTCGCGAGGAAGGACATCCCCCGATGAAGACCCTGAACAAGTTCACCGCCACCGCCGGGCTCGCCGTCGCCGCGCTCGCCATCACCACCGGCACCGCCGCCGCCGACGCCCCCGCGACCCAGGAACGGCCGGGCAGCACCATCAGCACCGACGTCGTCCCCGGCATCCACTACACCGCCAATGTGGTGGATCACTCCGTCGTGCTGCGCACCGACGCCGGCCGGATCAATGTGCGCGGCAGCCAGTTCGAGGTGCTCGACGCCGACGGCAAGCTGGCCTTCGGCATGCCGCTGACCTACCAGCTGGACAAGAAGGACTGGCCGATCGCCGCGCAGGTCGACGCGGACGGCAAGACCATTACCCTCACCCCGAGCGCCGACCCCGCGCAGGCCACCCCTGCCGCCGAGGTCGCCCTGAAGCCGATCTTCTCCCAGGACGACCTCAATGACGCGCTCGGCGTGGCGGGCACCCAGATCGGCCTGGCCACCGCGATCGGCGGCATGCTCGGCGCGGCCATCGGGCTCGTGGGCGGCTGCATTGCGGGTGCGGTCGTCGGTACCACGCTGATGCCGCCGGCCTTCCTGGTCGGCGCGCCCGGCGGCTGCATCGCGGGCGCGGGTGTCGGCGCGGGCCTCGGCACCGCCATCGGCACCCTCGCCATCGGCGCGCCGGTGACCGTGGTCAGCCTGATCCAGATGTACAACACCCTCACCAACGCCCAGAATTGATCCGCATCCCGGGTGTCCCGCGTCGCCGGGACGCCCGGGCACAGCGAATTCGGCTCCCTCCGAACGGATTTCCCGCCATGCTCTCCTCCGTTTCCCGGACCGCTATCACGGCCGCGATCAGCGCCACCGCCCTGCTCACCGGCGCGGGCGTCGCCTCCGCGCACGTCACCGTGTCCGCCCCCGACGCCGTCCAGTCCGGCGACGCGGTCCTCACCTTCCGCGTCCCCAACGAGTCCGGCACCAATAGCCCGACCACGGCACTGACCGTTCAGTTTCCGTCCCTGCTGTCGGTCGACGCCCAGCCGATTCCGGGGTGGAAGTCGGTCATCATCAAGGACGCCGGCGGCAAGGTCACCGCCGTCACCTGGACCGCCGATCCCGGCGCGGGCATCGCGCCCGGCCAGTTCCAGCAGTTCCAGGTTCTCGCCGACGACCTGCCCGACCAGGAACACCTCACCTTCCCTGCCACCCAGACCTATTCCGACGGCGAGGTCGTGAAATGGGATCAGGCCGATAACCCGGACGGCACCGAACCCGAACGCCCGGTCCCCACACTGGATCTCGCGCCGAAGGGCTCCGACCACAAGCCGACTGCGGCGGCGACCGCCGACCACGACACCACCGCGCGCCGGCTCGGCGGCATCGGCATCGCTCTGGGCTCACTGTCACTCCTCGCCGCCCTCGGCGTCACGCTGCGACGCCGAAGCTGACCAGGCTGTTCAGTGAGCGTGCTCATGGCGCTGGACGGTGACCGGTTCCGTCGGTGACGAGTGCCCCGACAGCCGGCCCACCGTCCACGATGTAGCGAAGACGAATGTCAGAAACAGCGCGAACACCCCGGCCCGCCATCGGGGCGTATGCTCGCGGCGCCGCGCGCCTTCTTTCATTTCCGCTGTCTCCCTTGCGCTCTCCCGCCATCGTAGAGCCGATCGCGATGCGGCGTGACCGGCCGGTCCGGCCGTGCGGGGTGGCCGCCCGAGCTCAGCCGAGGTGATCGAAGCGCTTCTTCGTGGTCGTGACAGGGGAGCTCAGGGTCAGATCGAGGACGGTGACGGTGATGTCGGTGATGGAGCCGGATTGGAATTTGGCGGCAGTGTCGTTGAAGAGCTGGACGGGATTCACCGTGACGGTGGCCTGCTGGGGGAGGCCGATGCAGAGGGCGGGGGCCAGGGAGCTGCCGTTGACCGCGGAGCCCTGGTAGGGGGTCGCGCGCACGGTTACCGAGAGTTCCGCGCCGAGGCCGGCGGTGCACTGGTAGGAGACGCTGATCACCGCGTTGCCGTTGGTTTCTCGGGCGGCGTCCACGGTCAGGGTGGGGGCCGCGCCCGCGGTGCCGGTGGCGAGGACGGTGGTGGCGGCGACCGCACCGAGTGCGGTGACGAGGGAGCGTGCGTACACGGCGTTTCCTTGCTGTCCGGACGGATTCACTGCTTCCACGCGAAGCACCGATGGTGTAGCGACCGGCCGGCCGGACAGCCCGCATATCCGACTTCAATACCGTTGGCCTGCACTATTTTTCGTAACCCTCCGGTGCTTCGGGTGTGAGGATAGCGGATAGCAAACCAACCGTGATGAACTTTTGAGACTTTCACCTCAAATTACTGGTCACCTGACCGAGAAGAGTGGCAGCGCTGGTCGGCCGCGCCATGACCCCGCGGCCGGACCGGGCTGGGTCGGCGAGGGGTGTTCGGCGCGCCATTGGCTGGGGGTCAGGCCGTAGCGCCGGCGGAAGCGGCGGGTGAAGTGGGTGGGGTCGCGGAAGCCGCTGGCGTGGGCGATGGCGGCGATGGAGCGCTGCTGAGCGACCGGGGCGACCAGCAGGCGGCGGGCGTGGTCGAGACGGGCGGCGATGAGGCATTGTTCGAGGCTGATCCCGGACTCGGCGCACAACCGGTAGAGGCGTCGCACCGAAATATGGTGCGCGGCTGCGATAGTCGGCATGTGCAGGTCGGGGTCGGTGGCGCGGCGGCGGGTGAAGTCCAGGATCTGGCGCATCAGCAGCCGGGCGGGGACCGCGGTGCCGTCGCAGGGGCCGTGCTCGGCGGCCGAGATCAGCACCGCGCGAATCAGCTCGATGCATGCGTGGCCGAACTGCTCGGCGCCGGCATCGGCGACGAGGCCATCTGCACGGTCGATCATGGAGGCCAATTGCGTGGTCAGGAACGAGTGCAGGGGGCTGGTGTGCAGGTGTCCGGTCGCGGCGGCGATGGTGTCGCCGGGTAGGTCGAGGCCGTCGGCGTCGAAGAACATTCCGATCGGGGAATCCTGCCCGGACCAATCGAATCGGAGTGGCCGCGAGTAGTCGAAGACCTCGCACGCCCCCGGCCGCGACACGTATCGGCGGTGCTCATGCTCACGGCGACCAGCACGCAACGGCAACAGTGACACCGCGAGCGTGGAAGTCGGGGATGCGCGCACATGCGCGGCGTTGCGGGTGGTCGACATGCCCGGCATATTCGCCCGCAACAGAGTCACGGGCCCGACCTGCCACGACTCCATCCGCGCCGACACCGCATCCTGCCCGGGCGCGAGTTCGAGTTCCCGGTCCGCCCGAAGTGCTGTTTGCTCGAGAATCGCTACGAGACCGGGGAGGCGATCTCTCGACGGCAGGGTGGCGGTGTCGAATACCACGCTCATCGGTCAGCTCCCACCCCCGCTCCGTGCGCGATTCCGCGCCCCGCCACGATCGAGGTGCGCGCCGTCGGGCACCCCTGAGCCGGAAGCTTAAACACGTGAACGGCTAATCGGCGGCACCTACTGAATCCCGGATATTCCTCCCATCACACCGAAAACCGACAGGCAAACGGGGCATCGTCGGCTCACCGTGCCGACCCACCGGCTCTCGCTGCCAATTCCGGACGCTCCGCGTGCTCGGCGCATATCGGGCACTCCGAAACGGGACCGGCCTCGAATACGCGGCGTGGCGTACCCGTGCCTTCCGGCCGGGCACGCCACCTTCGGTGAATTCACCCTGTGCACAGCATGATTCGCCACTCCAGACCTTCCTTCCGTGAAAGGACCCCAGCGTCATGTCCGCCCGCGCAGTCCTCGTGATCGTGGCCCACGTCCTGTTCGCCGCCGCGGCCGCACCCGCCGCCGCCCAACCGCTCCGGTCGGGCGGGTACCGGATCTTCCTCGAGGCCCAGCCCGCCTACCCACTGCGCTCCGTCGTCGCCGCGGCCGACATCGCCGGGGGGCGAGCGGGTGCCGACGAGGGCGCGGACACCAACCGGTGGGAGCCGGTGCTGATGGGATACCGTCCCGCCGGGCCGGTGTTCCGGCTTCTCAACTCCTCGACCCGGCTGTGCCTGCAACCCGTTCGGCTCGACTCGCTGACCTACTCCGTCGGCCAGAACGTGTGCGGCGTCGCCGACACCGGCCTGTGGTACATGAGCGAGACCAACGGCAACCATCGCCTCAGCCTCGCCTCCGACCCCAGCCGAACCCTCTACGGCGACACCACCTCCACCACACCCGTCGCACTGCTCGGGACCATCGGCGACGAGCCGCGCGCCCGCTGGATCTTCCGCCACCTCTGACCCGGTCGCGTCCACCGATAGTCCCGCTGCGGCCGGCCGCTGGTTCCCCTGCAGGTGGGTGGTTCGGTGGCGACCGGCCGCAGCGGGTGGGCAGGGGAAGGCGGCTCATTGCGTTCCCGCGGGCCTCTTCGAGGCTGTCAATGTCGGTAGCCGCTGCCAACAGCTGTGCCTGCACGACCTTCGGCCCACACTGCCACCGCGGTGATCGATACACGCCCGGAGTTCGTCGAACCGATGCCGGGCACCGTGTGCCGGTGAGGATATGGGAAGGCGCGCGGGAGGGGTGCACCCTTCCTCACCGCCGCCGCACTGCCACTGGACGGCGGCATCACCGAAGCCTTCACCGTCCCGGAATAGCCGTCCACCCGATCACGCTGTGGCCGTGCGAATTATCGAATGTTCGTACCCCGCGGTGGTTCGAACAGCATCCACAACCTTCTGTACTTGCCTGAACTGGAGATATCGGCAGACTTCCGGACGGCATCGAAATCCCTACGGGACGGACTGATCCACCCGGTCGGTCATGGTGTGCTCGGTGACGAAATCGAATATGGCATCGTGCATTTGGTGCAGGCCGGGCTCCTCGAGCGGATAGTGTCCGGCGTTTTCCAGCATCACCGTGTCGACCGGTACCCGCGTGATCCGGGAGAGCACGAGATCGCTGAGGTGGTAGGGCGACCACGGGTCCTGGGCGGGCTGGGTCAGCAGGACCGGGCACGCGTCGAAGTCCTCGGGCTCGACCGCGGGAGCGTAATCGCCGTAGCTGGAAAGGAAGTGGACCGACACCCAGTTGCCCGCTGAGGTGCGGTCGCGGGTCATGACTCGGAGCGCTCGCGGATCGTTGACCAGCGCCGACATTTTCGACGCCAGGGTCATCGGGTATTTCATCCGAGCGGCCGGGGTGCGCGCGATGGTGCGCAGGAGCGGGAAGCCGACGCGTGAGGTCGCGATGTCGTGCGCGGTCTCGTCACGCACCTGCTGGATTCGCTGGTCCAGGAAGGTCATTCCCACGATGCCGCGCAACGTGCCCCGCGGGGCCTTGGCCGCGACGTGGTAGGTCAGCATGCCTCCGGCGCTCAGGCCGTAGAGCACAATCGGGCGGTCGTCGCGTGACTGCTCATAGGCCAGGAAGTCGACGACCAGGTCGACCCAATCGTCGTACGAGGGAGTGAATCCCGGCCGTACCCGGGTCAGACCGTAGCCGAGGTTGTCCAGGGCGATGGTTTCGAAGCCGCGCCGGGCCAGCGGAGCGCCCAGGATCAGACTCATCTGGCGGCCGTTGGTCCCGACACCGTGGTGCAGCACGAGCTTCGCCGGCGCCGCCGGATTCGCGTAGCGGTCCAGATGAACGGCGTTGCCGCGCCAGTCCCAGAACTCCTCGGCGGGTGCGGTGTCCTCGTCCAGTCGCAGCGATTGCGGCAGGTACTGCTGCAGTTCTCGCCATGCCTGCTGGTCACGGTAATAGAGGGGCTTGTTCATGGTCACCTCACGTGATGCAACAACGTTGTATAACAATGTTGTATGACAGTATTGCCAAGGAAGGAATCCGGCAAGAGCGAAGTGGTGTGAGATGCCTATCGAAGTCGACAGTGCGGACCGCCGCCGTCGGATCGGCGACGCGGGCCTGCGGGTGGTCCGCGACCGGGGTATCGCCGCGCTGACCGTGCGTGCGGTCGCCGCTGAGTTGGGTGGCTCCACCAGCCTGGTCACCAATTACGTGCGCGACCGCACCGAACTGCTGGGCCTGACCATGGACAGCGTGCTGCGGCAATGGGATACCGAGGCCGAATCGCTGACCGGCGCCGACGGTGGGTTGGCCGAGCTGGCAGCCTGGGCTGTCGACTGGTACAGCGGCGACGGTCCGACCGTGGTCGCGGTGCTGTTGAAGGTGCTTGCCGCCGACCGCCCCGACCCGGATCGTCTGGAGACCGTGCGGCGCGAACTCGACATCCTCCACGGCCAGCTCCGGCACGCGGCACGCGCCGACAATGCCGAGGACTCGGACCTGGCCGCCGACCTGCTCTACCTGATCACCCGCGGCGCGATGGTCACCAGCGTGGAAGACCCCGACCGATGGCCGCTCGAGCGCCTGACCCGCGCCGCGACCCACCTGGTCGACCGCCTGCGGTGATCGGCCGGGCGCGCGGAGCGGTCCGCCGAACCCATCGCCGACACCACATATGTGAAGTCGTAGAACGTTTTTCGATTCGGCGGTACGTCATAGCGCCGGCGAAGGTGCGGTGACGCATTGTTCCGGTGAGAGAGACGAGCGCTCCGCAGTGGGTGGATGCTCGCGAGGCTGCTGGCCATGGATTCAGTGTGTGATGCGCAGGTGGAGTCGCCGGAGGTTCCCGAGCCCGAGGAGCGGTTGGTCGATTACCGGTTCACCCTCGCCGCCGAGCGGACATTCCTGGCTTGGATTCGAACCTCATTGGCGTTGCTCGCCGGCGGTGTCGCGGTGCACGAGCTGGTGCGCACATTCGCGACTCCGTTGGTGCGGACGGTGGTGGCTACCGCGGTGATCGGGCTTGCTGCGGTAGTGGCGGCCGGAGCGTATGTGCGCTGGCAGTCGGTCGACGACGCCATTCGCAGTGATCGCGCGCTGCCGGATTCGGATCTGATGGTTGTGCTTGCTGCGGTGATCGCGACGATTTGTGTCGTGGCCGGCGTGGCCGTGGCGATCGCATGAGCGATACCCCGCGGGATCCCGGATTGCAGGCTGAGCGCACGGCTTTGGCCTGGCGGCGGACGGCGGCGTCGGCGATGGGGGGCGCACTTGTCCTGGTGCACTTCTCGTCACGAGTTTCGGGTTGGCAGGCCGGTGTCGGAACCGCCGCGTCAGCGGCTGTCCTCCTGGTTCTCGCGGTGACCGCTCATTGCCGTGGGCGGCGATTGCGGACCGACTGTCGCAGCCCGATGGGACGGGCGGCGCCCTTGGTGTCCGGTTTCGTGGTCGTAGCGGCGTTCGTTCTGGCGCTTGTCACTGCCACTGTGAAGTAAATCGACGATTCTGGACTATGTGTCTAGTAATAGATACTGTGTCTATGTGAAGGCTGGATGGTCTGGCCTTCGTGGAATACGGAACCGGAGGTGCGGCGATGAGCGCCGAGCGGCGGAATGTCCTGGTGCTGGTGTCGGATCAGCACAGCCCGAAAATTCTTGGCAGTGGCGGTAATTCGCTGGTGCGGACGCCGAATTTCGATGCGATGGCCGCGGCGGGCACGAGTTTCGACAACGCCTACTGCAACAGTCCGATCTGCGTGCCGTCGCGGGCCGCGCTGGCCACGGGGCGCTATGTCAATCAGACCGGCTACTGGGACAACGCCATCGCGTACGACGGTCGGGTCGACGGCTGGGGGCATGCGTTGCAGCGGGCTGGTCGGAGGGTCGAGTCGATCGGAAAACTGCACTACAGAAACGAGTCCGACTCGACCGGGTTCGATCGGCAGGAGCTGCCGATGCACATCAAGGATGGGATCGGCCAGGTGTGGGGATCGGTGCGCGATCCGCTGCCCCGCCGGGAGCAGGCACCGCTCATGGTCACGATTTCAGGTGGCGCCGACAGCGATTACACCCGCTATGACGCCGCGGTGACCGAGCGGGCGTGCCGATGGCTGGAGGAGCCGTCGGCCAAGGCCGAGCCGTGGGTGCTCTACGTCGGCCTGGTCGCACCGCACTTTCCGTATCTCGCACCGCCGCAGTTCTTCGAGCTGTACGACCCCGAGGTGATGCCCGACGCCACGATGCGGCCGGATCAAGGACACCCGCGCCATCCGTGGGTCGAGACGTACGCGCAGACGCTGCCCGGCCTCGACAACGCCAATACCGAGGAAGAACGCCGCCGCGCCACGGCCGCCTACTACGGCCTGGTCAGCTACCTCGACGACAATATCGGCCGTATCCTCGACGCCCTGCATCGCAGCGGAATGGCCGAGGACACCACCGTCGTCTACACCTCCGACCACGGTGACCTCGTCGGCAGTCGCGGGCTGTGGGGCAAGTCGCTGCTCTACAGGGAATCGGCCGGGATTCCGATGATCGTGACCGGGCCCGATATCCCGGCCGGACAGGTCAACCACACCCCGGTCAGTCTGGTCGACATGTATCAGACTGTCCTCGACGGTGCGGGTGTGCCGCTCGGCGACGACGATCGGCCCGGCCGATCGCTACTCGAAATCGCCCGTGGGGCAGACGAACCCGACCGGGTCGCGTTCTGCGAGTACCATGCGATGGGCGCGCCGACGGCGGCGTTCATGGTGCGCAAGGGCGACCATGTGCTGCACCACTACGTCGGCTACGAACCCGAATTGTTCGATATGGCCGCCGATCCTGACCAGACTCGGGACCTGGCCGCCGATCCCGCGCACGCGGCCGTGCTGGCGGACCTGGATGCCGAGTTGCGCCGCATCGTCGACCCCGAAGCGGTCGATCACGCGGCGAAGAAGGACCAGGCAACGCTGGTGGACAGCTTCGGCGGACCCGAGATCGCGGCAACCATCGGAACCATCGGCGAGACACCGGCTCCGGCGACTGCATAGACGAACGGCGATGGGAGGCAATCGAAGATGAGCGGTCACTCGTGCTGCGGTCCCTCCCGCAGCCTCGACTCACCCGACCCGGTCGTGGCACCGGTGCCGACCGGCGTGCCGCGCGCGGGGCAGCGGCTCATCGGTATTCCGGGTGGGACCTTCCTCATGGGAGCCGCCGACCCCGACGGTATCCCCACCGATGGCGAAGGACCGATCCGCGAGGTTGCCTTGCGGCCGTACCGCATCGCAGCCACCGCGGTCACGAATACACAGTTCGCGACCTTCGTGAAGGAGACCGGCTACCTCACCGACGCCGAGCGCGTGGGCAGCGCCTTCGTCTTCCACCTTTTCGTCCCGTCCGAGCAGCGGCACCGCTATGCCTCCCCACCGGGAACCCCGTGGTGGCTCGATGTTCTCGGGGCCTGCTGGCGATCGCCGGACGGCCCCGGCTCGGGCATCGGCGATCGCCCCAACCACCCTGTGGTCCAGGTGTCGTGGAACGACGCGACCGCCTACTGCGACTGGGCCGGGGTCCGGCTCCCGACCGAGGCCGAATGGGAGCGCGCCGCGCGCGGTGGCACTGTGCAGCAGCGGTTTCCGTGGGGCGAGGAACTCGTCCCACGCGGCCGCCGCCACCACGCCAACGTCTGGCAGGGAGTCTTCCCCACCCACAACACCGCCGAGGACGGATTTGTGGGTACTGCACCGGTAAACGCCTTTGCTCCCAACGATTTCGGGCTCTACAACGTGGTCGGCAATGTGTGGGAATGGTGCTCGGACTGGTTCACCACCGAGCATCCGGCGGCCCCGCTGGACAATCCCGCGGGCCCGCCGACCGGTACCGGCAAGGTGATCAAGGGCGGCTCCTATCTGTGCCACCACACCTACTGCAACCGGTACCGGCTCGGCGCGCGGAGCGCCAACACCCCCGAATCAGCGACCGGCAACATGGGATTCCGCGTCGCCGCATCCTGATCCGGTGGTGCGTTCAGTGCGTGAACGCACCACCGGTCGCGGGGGTGCGGCCGTGTTTCATCACCAGCACGATCAACAGCGCGCACACCGTGGCCGCGACCCCGAACCAGAAGCCGAGCTCGTATCCCTTGTCGGCGAAGACATTCGGCAGGGTGCTCTCCTGCGGCGGTCGCCCGGCCACGCTGACGGCGGCCGTGATCGGGTGGGCGCTGACGAACGCGGTGATGACCGCTGTGCCGATCGCGGTGCCGATGCTCTGGGCCGCGCCCTGCATGCCGACGCTGATGCCCTGCTGTTCCGGAGGAACGGCCTCCACCATGAGGATCGGCATGCAGGCGTAGTAGAGCCCGAGCGCGGCACCGAAACCGAAGCTTGTGAGCGCGAAGACCTGCCAGGTGTGCGGCAGCACGGCCAGTGCGACCGTCGTGGTGGCGAACAGGACCAGTGCTCCGATCAAGGGCAATCGGGCGCCGACACGCCGAGCGAGGAGCCCGGCGATGACGCCGAACAGCATGGCAACCAGCCCCTGCCCCAACCCGATTCGCAGGGCGAACTGCATCAGGGACAGGCCGTCACCGTAGCTGTAGCCCGGAGTGAGCGTCACGTGCACCAGTTCCGGCGGTACCGTGTGTCCGGTCGCCTGCGCGATGCGAGCCAGGGCGCGTGACACGATCGTCGGCTCGAGAGCGGATTGGGAGGGAGTCTGCACCATGTACGCGACCGCGTAACTGTGCACGCCGACCAGACACGCGGCGAACACCGCTGTCAGCAGCACCAGGCTGACCCGTGGCGCGAGCAGCAATCGCATGTCCATCAGCGGTGTGCTCGAACGCAATTCGACCAGCACGAACAGCACGAGCGCCACCACCCCGCCGATCAGCCAGGCCAGGGTCGTCGCCTTCGACCAGCCCCAGTCATTGCCTTTCGACACGTACAGCAGCGCCATGGCGACGCCGCTGGAAAGCAGGACAGCGCCGGCGATGTCGACACGACCGCCCACGCGCAGCTTCGATTCCGGCACCACGAACGCCACCAGCGGTGTCATGACGGCCACGAACACGAGCAACACCCAGAACATCGCACGCCAGCTGTGCTGATCGACCAGGTACCCGGCCAGGATCGGCGCCACCGCGGCGGAGAACCCGAGACCGGTCGCCGAGATTCCGAGCCCGATCGGAACATACTTGTGCGGCAACAGATCTCGGATGAGCCCGTAGGCGACGATCGCCATTCCGGCCGCGGTCGACTGGAGGCAGCGCCCCGCCAGGAACAACGGCCAGCTGGTGGTGGTCGCCGAAATCAGACAGCCGGCCGCGAAAACCACTCCGCAGATCAGGAAGATCCGCTTCTTGCCCCAGATGTCACTGAGCTTGCCGATCACCGGTGAAGCCGAAGCGCCGATCAACCCGAACACGATCAGCGACCAGGTGATGTTCGGCCCCGCTGCCGGAAACGATGGTGCGATCTTCTGCAGGGCGGCCGACACCATCGTGAACTGGATCGGTGCGACCTCGGTGTAGAGGACGATGACCGCCAGCACGGTGAAGATCCGCAGCCGCGACGACTCGTCGAGCCGTCCGGTATCCGTACCCGGCACGTCGGACGTGCCGACGGTGGAGGTTGTTGACATTGCACCTTCTTCGTCGATCGCGGTTGAGATCCCGCCAGGCTGCCTGCGAATCCCGCTGCTTCTGTGACGGTTTCGGTCAGCGGAATCCTGGCGGTGCGCCCCGGCGGTCCCGATGGGGACCTTCGACGGTCGAATGTCACTCACCGAAACCGCGGAACCAGTTCGCCTTGCGCCCGGCTACCTTCCGTTCGGTCGAAGTGACCGCTCTCACATTCCATTAGCTGAACGAATGATTCGGCTTCAGAGGAACACCATGAATACACGCAGGACGACTGCTCTCGCCGCCTTCACCTCCGCCGCCGTCATCGGCGGTCTGGTGACCTCCGTCAGCGCCTCGGCGGCACCACCCGCTGCCGCCACACCCGCGGTGTCGTATTCGGCGACGCCGACCGGAGATTCGGTGACCACCACCCTCGAGGGTGGCACCTTCACGCTCTCGCCCGATGGGGCCTCGGTGCTCATCCGCGATGTGTCCGGGCAGCTTCTGGACTCTCTGCCCTCGGCCTTGCGCCTCGACGGCCACCAGATCGCGATCGATCAGCGGATCTCCACCGACGGCCGGTCCCTGGTATCGACGCCGGACTGGGATGCGGTGCGCCACGAGGATATTCGACCCGTCGCCGCGCCCCTCGAGAATCAGCTCGCCATGAACGACCTCATCAACTCGGTCAGCATAGGCACCTCCATCGGCAGTCTCATCGGCACCGCGATCGGCGCGGTCGTCGGCGTCGGTGTCGGGTTCGCGGTCGCGGGCGCCTCCTGCGTGGTCTTGAGTCTCGGCTGCGCCCTGGTGGTGCTACCCGTGGTGACCCTCGTCGGCGGTGTCGGCGGATTGGTGGGTCTGGCCCTCGGGGGCGGCCCGACCGCCGCGGCGGCGTTGTTCGATTACTTCTCCGTCCTGCGCGCCGCGCCGGGGGAGAGCAAGTACGCGCCGTATCTGCCGAACCACGGTCAGCCCACGGCGACCGCACCGGAGGAAAACCGATGAGCGCCGGCCATAGTGGGTCAGCTTCGCTACGTATCGCGACGCTTGCCGCGATGGTGAGCGCCGGTATCGCGGTCACCGCGGTCCCCGGCCGGGCCGACGCCACTGAACCGGTGCACTACACCCTCACCGCGGTCGAGGACTCGGTGCGGACCGCCCTGGACGGCGGGACCTTCGCGGTGTCGGCCGACGGGCAATCGATCGAGGTACGCGACAATGCCGGGCAGCCGGTAGACGCGATTCCCCTGACCGTGTTCGTCGGTGACGCGCGGGTGCCCGTCGCGCAACGCCTCGACGACGAGAACCGCACGCTCACACTGACTCCGGACCTCAGCGCGGTAGATGTGGGCGCGCTGCGGCCGATCGCGTCACCGATCGAGAATCAGGCTGCGCTCACCGATCTGGCCAGCAGTCTCAGCCGCGGACCGCTGATCGGCACGGTTATCGGCATGGCCGTGGGTGCGGTGATCGGCGGAGTGCTGGGGTTGAGCACCTGCGCGGTGATCGGGCCGGCCTGCGTGGCGACGGTTCCGGCCGCCGTGGCGGTCTTCGCCGGGGCCGGCGGGCTGGCGGGAACGCTCGTGGGCGGCGGGGCGGGTCTGGTGGACGGGGTGCGCAAATACCTCACCACCTTGCAGTCCGCGCCGGGCGAAAGTCCCTACGCGCACAACGGATTGCTCGATCCGCAGGGCGCCGGTGTTCCGGATGGGATCCTGCGGCTGCCCAGCGGGTCGGCCAATGGGATCCGCACCGGATCCTCGGCGGGTTCCGCGCACCGCTGACCGGGACTCACAGTAGAGCGTCGTCGTCGAGCAGCGCCAGCACGCGCGTGACCAACGTGTCGGCCGGCATCGGCGGCGACGCCTCGGCAACATCGGGATCCAGCCGCGTGGAGACCCGTCGCGCCGCGTCGACGACCAGCGGGGCGAATCGTTCGACGGTCGTGGCGGTTCCGGGCGCGCTCACTCCCAGCGCGCCGCGAATACCGTCCGCACCCCGGATAACGGTTGCCACACCGTAGATCCCGGGCAGATGCTCCCCGCTGTCGAACGCGAGCCCATTGCGAGCTCGGACGCGCCGCAACTCCGCATACAGGACCGGCAGGCTGGTGATGGTCGCCGGTGTGCACGGCCGCAGCCGTCCCGCCAGGATCGCCTCGGTTTCCTCCGGCTCGATATCCGCCAGCAGCGCCTTGCCCAGGGCGGTCGCGTGCGCCGGTGCGCGGTGGCCGACCCCGACCACCGCGGCCGACGGCACCTTCGCCACGCGGTCGAGAAAAACCACCTCGTCGAAGTCGAGCACGCCCAGATAGGCTGTCGCGCCGGTCAACGCATGGAGTTCCTCGAGCGCGGGCAGCGCCGCGATACGTAGGTCCTCGTTCGTGTCGTGGCTGCCGCCCAGGCTCAGGGCGCGCGGGCCGAGCCCATATCCGCCGGGACGCTGACGCAGCCAGCCCAGTACGGCCAATTGTTCGAGGATGCGGTAGCAACTCGACCGCGGCAGCCCGGTGTGCGCGACCACCTCGTCCAGGCGCATCCGCACCGCCCGGTCGTCGAAGAGGTCCAGGATGAGCGTCATTCGCTCGAGCATCGACTGCGGGGGGCCTTCGGGATTCGGATTCATACCATCACCATGTCGTCGTGGACGTCGAGACCGAACGCCCATTGGCCGTAGAGCCGCAGCGCCGGTTCGGCTTGATTGACCAGGTGAGCCGCGGCGGTCCGGATGTCACGCCACGTCCGTTCGAGGCTCCCGCCCTCGCGGACGGCTTCCGCACCGGCACAACCCATCAGCGACTCCAAGGCCGCCAGCGCCCGTTCGGTGGCGCGCACCTGGTCGCGGCGCGTTCGCAATCGGAGCTCCGCCGGAACCGGTGTGCCGGAGGCAACTACGGCCATGGCCTCGCGAGAATTCCGTTCCAGCTGGAGGATCGACGCGTCGATCTCCCCGAGCCCGCGCGCGATCGCCGCCTGGACCGCGGGATCGATGACCGAACGCGCACCCGCCAGACTGAACGCGGCGCGCCGGCCCGCACGCTCGAGATGGTCCTCGAACGCTCCCTGTACCGCCCCGACGACCGGCATGCACGCCGCGAGGCTGTAAACGATCGCGAGTGGGCAGCGGCCCGGCGGGTTCTCGTTCGCGGTCCCGCGGTCACGCGGGGGAGCGGTCCGCACCCGGGAGGCGGGGACGAAAACCTGGTGCGCGCTCACCCGCCTGCTGCCGGTGCCGCGCATACCGGTGGTGTTCCAATGATCGCCGACCACCAGTTCCTTGCAGGGCACGACCGCGGTGGCGAGGCTGACCGGTGCGCCCTCGGCGGCGATGGTCAGCGCCGCCAGCGCTGCCCACCGGCAGTGGTCGATCGCGGGCAGATTCGGCCATTCCCCGCCCAGCAGATACCCGCCGTCGACCGGTTCGAGCCGACCGGCCGGGGCGTTCGAAACGGATACGAGGACATCCGGCGAGTATCCCCAAATCACGTGCCGCGCTTCGGGTTCCAGCAGCATCACATGCCAGGACGCGGTGCCCAACATCGCGGTCACCCAGCCGATCGACGGTGACGCCGCGGCGAGGGCGCGCACTCCGGCGAAGAAGCCGAGCAGGTCGGGGGCCACCCCGTCGACGCGGGGCCGCAGCAGGTGGAACAGGCCGGTTTCGACGATCGCGGTTATGACCCGCTCGTTCAGGGTGCGATCGCGGTCGGACCGAGCGGCCTGCTCACGCACCAGGGGCGTCAGCGCCGATATCGCCGCCGCCACATCGGCGTACGACCGGCCATCGATGTTTCCAGCCGTCGAACGTGCTGGAAATCGGAACCCGGTCCGGTCGCCGGACCCGCCCGCGGCCACCGTCATCGGGGTTGTCCCGCTCAACGAAATCGCCCGCCTTCCATTGATTTCTCGCTTCTACCGTCGGCTTCATGACGCGGCCGATCCGCCGCGTTCCCGCCATCGACGCAGACCCGTGCGGTCCGCATCGGAGAGGAGCTACCCGCATGACCCAGGCACAACCGGTTCCGGACGACACCACCTCCGCCGGTGAGACGGCGTTCATCGGATTCAATGTGGAGCAGATGACCCACCTGTTCTCCCGCGGCCATGGCCCGGTCGGCGAAGCGGAGATCATCGAAGCCGCGCCGCGTACCTATTACATCCGGCCCGGGACGGTCAATATCGCGCTGTTCGAGACCGACGAGGGCCTGCTCATGGTCGACACCGGTCTGGCCGGTGACGGTCCGGAGCTGCTGCGGGCGGTGCGGTCGATCTCCGACAAGCCGCTGCACACCATCGTCTACACCCACGGGCACACCGACCACGCGTTCGGCCACTGGGCGTTCCTCGAGGCGGGGGAAACGCCTCGAATCATCGCGCACGAGAACCTGATCGGGCACTTCGAGCGCTACATGAAGACGCCGGGCCTCAACACGGTGATCAACAAGCAGCAGCCCGGTGGCACCGAGGGCAAGACGTGGCCCGCCGAACGCACCGACTTCATCTGGCCCACCGAGACCTACCGCGACACACTGGAACTCACCATCGGCGGGGAACGGTTCGTGATCCGCCACGGCAAGGGTGAGACCGACGACTGCTCGTGGGTGTGGGCGCCCGAGCGTGGCGTCATCGCCGCGGGCGATCTGGTCACCGGGTATCTGCCCAACGCGGGCAACCCGCGCAAGGTGCAGCGTTATGCCGAGGAGTGGGCCGACGCCGCCGACGAAATGGCGGCCCTGCAGCCGGAGGTGATCATTCCCGGCCACGGGACCCTGGTCGTGGGCGCCGAGGCCATCGGGGACGAACTGGGCGCCATCGCCGCGTACCTGCGCCATATCGTCGACCACGCGCTGGCCGGGCTGAACGCGGGGGTGCTGCACGACGAGATCGTCGAGACGCTGCGCATTCCCGATCATCTGGCCTCCCACCCGCGGCTCCCGGCCATCTACGACAAGGCGGAGTTCATCTGCCGCAACGTGATCCGCCGCTACAGCGGCTGGTGGGACGGTCACCTGGCCAACCTGCTGCCCGCGCCGGAGCGTGATCAGGCCCTGGAATACGCCGCCCTGGCCGGCGGGGCGGACAAGCTCGCCGAGCGGGCACGTGATCTGGCGCTGACCAATATTCGTCTGGCTTGCCATCTGGCCGAGACCGCCTTCCATGCCGACCCGGACGACACGGTCATCCAGTCGACCTATGTCGAGATCTTCGCCCGCCGTGCGGAAATCGAGCCCGCGCTGATGGCGAAGGTGATCTTCAGTGAGGTCTACCTCCGGGTCGAGGCGCGACGACAGTAGATCGACGCCGGACCGTCCCCCGCGCCGCCACCACCCCAACCGGTGGTGGCGGCGCTGTCGCAGCATCGGAATCTGTTTCCTCGTAGGGGATTTCATTCGTCCGTCTTCCCCCGGCGCGATCGTTGAACCTGGATCCAGGTCAGGGCGACCAGAACGACAACCGACGGCTTGCCCAGCAGCATCGCCGCCAAGCCGAGGGCGGCGACATTGTTGGCCAGATACAGCGGCACCAGGACCAGCACGTGCACGACCCAGTTCGCGAACCACAGAGCGGTAATACGCCGGTGCAGCCGCAACCGGTCCGCACTCACCTCATCGGCGGGTTCGATACCGACCTTGCGGCAGATCCACCAGGTGGCGGGGCGGCGGCCGAGCAGGCTGAGCCCGAAGACGACCGTCAGCACCGCGCAGCCGACCACGGTGGGCAGGAAGAAGTCCCGGCCCTGGCCGCTGAACTGGACGAACAGCGAGTAGACCAGCACCGCGACCACCGACACCGTGACGACCTTGACCGAATCGCCGCGAATCAGGCGCACCAGCGCCAGCACCGCCGCCGCCGCGATCGCGGCGGCGATACCGGCATGCGCTCCGGCGAGCTGGTAGCCGAGCAGAAAGGCCGCCACCGGGCCGACGGCGTCGGCGCTGCGTTGGAATCCGTTGAGCTGCTTGAACTTCGCGAAGACTTCCGCCGCGGCCGACGCCGTACGACTCGTGTGTGTCACATCCGACCTTTCCGTCGAGACCGGGTCACCGGTGCGGGCGGGTCCCGGCGATGGACGCGCGTTCCATCACCCGGATCGCGGGCCAGTAGTCGCTGGAGGCGTAGTGCTGCACCGCGCGGTTGTCCCAGAACGCCACCGTGTGCGGCTGCCACTTCAGTCGGACCTGGTGTTCGGGGTAGTCGGCCTGGCGGCAGATTCGGTCGAGCAGTTCCGCGCCTTCGTCGCGGTCCATGCCCTCGATCTGCTCGACGAAGATCCGGTTGACATACAGGTGCTTCTTGCCGGTCTCGGGGTGCGCCGCCACGATCGGGTGCGCGACCATCGGATGCGCGGCCCGCATGGCATCCCGCTTGTCCTCGGGCAGCGCATGCCCGAACGCCCGGCTGAAGTCATGGATGGCGTCGCGCCCGTCGATGAGGTTCTTGGTCTCCTCGTCGAGCGAGTCGTAGGCGGCGTGCATATCGGAGAACAGGGTGTCGCCGCCGAGGGCGGGAATCTCCAGGGCGTGCAGGATCGCGCCCGCCGACGGCTGCTCCCGCCAGGTCACATCGTGGTGCCAGCTGTTCTCGAATCCGCTGACCTGCGCGCTCTTCTGGAAGCGGACCAGTTCGGGGTAATCGGTATTGGACGGGATGAACGGGTGGATCTCGAGCTCGCCGAAGCGCCGCGCGAAGTGCACGTGCTGGGTGGAGGTCATGGGCTGGTCGCGGAAGAACAGCACCTTGTAGTCCCGAAGCGCTTGGCGCAGTTCGGCGATCACCTCGTCCGGGAGGTCGGTGGTGAGGTCGATGCCCGAAATCTCCGCGCCCAGGGTGGATCCCACCTGGACGGCATCGAAGTTCTGCCACCGCAGCGCGGTCAGCCGGTCGCGTTCGGCGGCCAGGTGGGTGAACGGTCCGGAGATCAGGGGCGATCCCGGCATCCGGACGGGCCGGACGTCGAGAGCGGCGGCGGGTTCCTTGTCGGCAACCACGACGGTGTCGGTCATTGGGGATTCCTCTCAGATGAACTGCGCGAACCTGCTGTAGTCGATCGACTACACAGCGGGTATGCGCTAGTGTAGTCACGTGACTACGAGTGGGGCAACCAAATCTTCGAGCGATACCGGCCCGGTGGGGCGCGACGAGGTCGTGGCAGCGGTCTTGACCAGCGCCGCAGACCTTTTTGCCGAGCGCGGCCCGGCTGCCACCTCGATTCGCGATATCGCGGAGCGCGCCGGGGTCAATCACGGGCTGGTATTCCGGCACCTCGGCGCCAAGGACAAGCTGGTGGCGGCCGTGCTGACCTATCTCGGAACCGAGTCGGTGGCCCTGGATGCCGACCATCCGCTGACCGCGGCCGACCCGCGCTGGCAACGGCACTGGATCGTGCTGGTTCGCTGCATCCTCGACGGGTTCGACGTCGCCTCGTTGCAGGAACAGTTCCCGGTGATGTCGCTCCTGCTCGAGCAGGCGCGCCGGCACCACGGCGATGAGCGGCAAGCGGCGATTGCGGTGGCGAATGTGGCCGCGCTCGAACTCGGGTGGAAGCTGTTCGGATCGTTCTTGCGCGCGGCCACCGGCCTGGGCGATGTTCCCGAGAGCGAACTGCAGCCGCACATCGACAGCGAGGCCACTCGAATTCTCAGGGGAGAGTGAAAGTCCAGTCGGGCAGGGGACTCCGGCGTGATCAGGCCGGCGGTTCGCCCTCGAAACCCGTGGCCCAGTAGCGGCCGCGCAGCGAGAGCGTGCGGAGCATGTCCGCGACCTGCTCCAATGGCATTGGGGGTGGATCGGTTTCGAGCCACCACTGCAAGATCGAGATCTGCTCACCGACCCAGGCGCGGGCCACGATTCCGAGGTCGATGTTCGGAGTCAGGCCGAGATTCGTGGCGCGGGCGGTGAATGCCGCTGTGGCTGCGGCGGTTCGCTCCTCGGTGAATCTCCGCAGCGCGCGTCCGTCGCCTTCGCCCCGCAGGATGACGCGGTAGGTGTCGCGTTCCTCCGCCGCATGCCGGAACACCTCGAGCACGGGTTTGCCGGTGAAGCCGACCTCGGACAGGTCGGCGAGCGGTTCCAGGCGGCCGTTCAGCTCGGCGATCAGATCGGTGACCACCCGATCGAGCAGGGCGTCCTTGTCGGTGAAGTGCGTGTAGAACGTCGCGCGACCCAGGTCGGCCCGCTCGGTGATGTCCTCGACGGTGACGTTCGCGTATCCCCGCTCGAGTGACAGTGATACCAGCGCGTCGCGGAGCGCGCGCCTGGTGCGGCGGACGCGGCGGTCTTCGGGTGGCACGGACGCCCCTTTCTGGTCGTGACTGGGTGCGTCCCAGCATAGCGGCTGTTGACACCTTGACTGAAAATAGACAACATGTTCAGTATTGGTCTTCATGTCATATCAAGGGAAGGGCTGCCGTGACCCGAGTGGTGCGAAACGATGAAATGGTTTGGGCACGTGGGTTTCTCGACCCGGCTCACGTACGTCAACACGCGACCTCGGTGCAGGAAACGGGGCCAACCCGTTCGGTGTGGCGCGGCGAGACAGCACCGTGGCGATTGCCGCAATCCCCGCTGGGCCTGGCCGAACTGCCGATTGGATGGACCGGCGGGCGCACTGTCCCGTTGAAGTCGGCGCTGGCCGAATCGGAAACCGACGCACTGGTCGTCTTGCACCGCGGCCGCGTCGTCTACGAGACGTATCTGCACGGCTGCCAACCCCATGAGCCGCATCTGAACGCCTCCGCGGCCAAGTCCTACCTGGGCCTACTGGCCGCGATGCTCGAACACGAAGGACTGCTCCGTCGCGATGCCCTGACCGCCGACTATGTCCCCGACCTCGCGGGCACCGGCTACGGGGAAGCCACCGTCGACCAACTCCTGCACATGACGACCGACGTGCGGTTCGACGGACGCCCCTACGATCGAATCCTCGAGGCCCACCGCTACTGGGCGGTCGTGACACCGTCACTACGTCCCTACGGCTACACCGGGCCCGCGACCATCCTCGATCACCTCGCCACCGCCCGCACGGCCGGCCCCTATGGTCGTGAATTCCGTTACGAGAACGGCAATGTCGAGGCTCTGGCCGAAGTCCTGCGCCGCATCACCGGACTGTCGACGGCGCAGCTGTTCAGCGACATGATCTGGTCGAAGATCGGTGCCGCCGAGAACGGCTGCTACCTGCTCGACAGCGCCGGTAGCGAAATGGCCTGTGGCGGATTCGCCGCCACCGCAATGGATATCGCGCGATTGGGCGAGATGCTGCGCTGTGAAGGCGCGATCGGTGACCGGCAGATCGTCCCACCCGAGGTGGTCTCCTCCCTCGGCCGGGTCCCCGAGGGGGCGACCGCACGAGTCCAACTGCCGCGCGCGAGCGCCGATGCGCCCGGACAGCTCAGCTATCGCGACCTCTGGTGGCAGCTCAACGACGGCAACGGTTCCTACATGGCCAGCGGCATTCACGGACAGCGAATGCTGGTGTCTCCGCGGCGCGATCTGGTGATCGTGCACTACGGCGCGCACATCCTGTCCCCGTCGCTGCCACAGTCGCCGCTCATCCTGCTGTTCGCCCAGATCGCCGACGCCGTGGCCACGACCTCGTCCGCGGTGTGAGCGCTGATGCAGAGAGGCGTCGAATGACAACCCCAGCCGCTGGATCTCGGCTGCCGAGACCTCGGCGTCGCGGTAAGAACCTGGCCCTGTTGACGGCCTCACACGCCTTCGACAATGCCGAAACCAGTGTGGTCAGCGTGCTTTTCCCGTTGATCCGTGATGCGCTCGGGCTCTCGGCGGCGGCGTTGGGCGCGCTGGTGGCCTCGGGCAAGATCGTCGGCACGGTCGCGGCGCTGCCGTGGGTATTTCTCGCGCGGCGCTTCCCTCGCAAGACCGTGCTCGCGGTGTGCGCCGGATTCTGGGGCGTGTGGGCGATGGCGGCGGGCCTGGCGGCCAATTTCGCGCAACTGATCCTTTTGACCACCGTCGCCGCCGCGGGCTTCGCCGGTGCCGGACCGATCGCCCTGGGTATCCTCGGGGACCTTTACGACGACAGCGAGCGAGGCCGGGCAACCGGTGCCCTCTACGCCGGCACCGCGCTCGCCACCGGCATCGCAGCACCCCTGCTCGGCCGGCTTTCCGGGTTCGAAAACGGCTGGCGATACGGCTTTTTCATTTCCGGTGGAATCTGTGTGATCGTCGGTGTGCTGATCCTCGCGTTCCTGGACGAACCGGGACCCGCACGCCGGTCTGCCGGGGTGGACGGTGAGATGACGCCGGACGTGCAACACGTGCCAGGCCCGGCAGTGCCGGCCGGCAGGATGCGCCTCCTCGGTGTGTCGCTGCGAGAGCTGTTCGGCATCAGGACCTATCGCTATCTTCTTGTTCAGCGGCTGTTCTCCGGGCAGAACATCATCATGAGCTTCGGCACGGTGTTCCTTGTGCAGGAACGCGGATTCGACACGGGGACGGCAGCTTTGATCGCGCTCCCATTCGCGCTCGGGTATATCGTGGGAACATTCCTCGGGGGCCGGGCCGTCGATGCCGTGCACCGCTCGCGTCCGCGCAGCGGTCGTATTGCCATGCTGCAAATCAGTCAGATCGCTTTCGCTGCAGTGGCTTTCACTGCGATTGCGATTCCGTGGTCGTCTATCGCGGTGTACGTCGCATTGTTTGCGGCGGTCGGGTTCCTCCAGGGACAGTACCCCGTGATCAACCGCCCGCTGATCATGGCGGTCGTGCCGCCACCGTTGCGCCCGCTTGCCTTCGCTGTGTCGGTATCAGCCGCCGACGGCCTCGCCTACGCGATCTACTCCCTGCTGACCGGCGTGCTCGGCGACCAGATCGGTTTGGGTACAGCGCTTTTGCTCGTCACCGTCTTTCTGACCGCTTCGAACGGTTTGGCCTGCGCCGTCCTCTACCGTCCCTATGCCCACGACAGCGCCGCCCTGGCGGAACAGCCGGCCGCGGGCAACGGTGTCCCCCAACCTGGCGAGCTTCCGTGGGATGCTGCTGACATGTCGTAGACCACGATGGCGACAACAGTGCGCCTCATGGGCCGAACGATCGACCACCTCCCCGAACCGGTCATCGAGGAGCGGGTGCGTTCGGTGCTTCAGCTGACGATGACGATGCTGTCGGTCCGCGCGCACCCTGACCACCGGATCGGACCTCCCCTTGAGCGCCGACGCATTCGAGGAAGACCTGCTCGCCATGGCCACGGCCGCCCTCACCGCACCGCTGGGCGGCGACCGGCGCTAGTTCATTCTTCGGCAGCCGCGAGATGAGGTGGCACGGCTGGGGGACCATGTATCCATGGAGAGCAGACTGATCGAGGTGGAGACGGGCCGCAGCGAGGTTGTCCACGACCTCACATCGCAGTGTGCAGCTTTTCTGCGTGAGACGGCCTCGGGGTGTGACGGGCTGCTTCACGTATTCGTACCGCATGCGACCGCGGGCATCGCACTGATCGAGCTCGGTGCGGGCAGCGACCATGACTTGCTCGCCGCGCTGCAGGACCTGCTGCCGGCCGACGATCGCTGGCGGCACGCACACGGCTCACGCGGACACGGACGCTCGCATGTCATGCCCGCGCTGGTTGCGCCCTATGTCAGCATTCCGGTGTTGCACGGCGAAATGGCGCTGGGGACTTGGCAATCGGTCGCGATCGTGGATCTCAATGTCGACAACCCGGTGCGGCAGGTGCGGTTGTCCTTCCTGGCCGGCTGAAACGAAGCGCTGCGGGCGGCAGCGTGGTGCTACTTCTGCGCCCACAGGCTGATGAAGCCGGATTTGTCCTGGCAGGTATGGATTCGGTGGGGATGTAGGCGCGGCGGTGTCCCGGGTCACACCGCTGTTCTGTTACAGGGAACGGGTCTTCGGTGTCTTGTGTTCGTTCGGTGCGCAGCACGGAACATCGGCGGTGTGAACGCCCGCGCCGCCGTGATCGCTCCTGCAAAAGAACGGAAACCATCATGAGCAAGGTCTGGTTTGTCACCGGCTCCTCCCGTGGCCTGGGCCGCAACTTCGTCGAGGCCGCGTTGTCCCGCGGTGACAGGGTCGCCGCGACCGCCCGGAACATCGAACACCTTGCCGGACTGGCCACCACCTACGGCGACGCGGTGCTTCCGCTACAGCTGGACGTGACCGACAGGTCGGCGGTGTTCGCGACTGCGGAGCGCGCCGGAGAACACTTCGGCCGTCTCGACGTCATCGTGAACAATGCGGGTTACGGTGTGCTGGGTGCTGTGGAGGAACTGAGCGAGCAGCAGTTGCGAGATCAGTTGGAGACCAACCTGTTCGGTGCGGTCTGGGTTGTTCAGGCGGTGCTGCCGCAGCTGCGCGAGCAGGGTGGCGGGCACATTGTTCAGATCTCCTCGGTCGGTGGTGTTGCCGCATTCCCGCTCGGTGGCGCCTACCATGCGTCGAAATGGGCGCTGGAAGGTCTGAGCGAGTCTCTCGCGCAGGAGGTTGCGGGCTTCGGCATCAAGGTGACCGTGGTCGAACCGAGCTCGTACGCGACCGAGGGGGCCGCCGGCGCCGTCCACGCCGAGATCGACCCGCGGTACGCCGATCTCCGTGCGGCTTTCGCCGCCTTCGCGCAGACGCTCGACCAGGGTGACCCGGCCGCTGCGGGGCGGGCACTGCTCGAGATCGCCGACAGCGACAACCCACCGCTGCGGGTGTTCTTCGGGGCGCAGGGCAACGAGATCGTTCCGCAGGTCTACGCCGACCGGCTCGCGACCTGGGCCGACTGGCGCAAGATTGCGATCGAGGCGCAGGGGCACACCCCCGCAGCCTGATTCGTCGACATGCCCGCGGAAAGGCAACGCCCCCACCCGAATCGAGTTGGGAGGGGGCTTCGCCATTCGTGACCATCGTGAATCACGGCCGTACCCGGCCTGGTGACCTGCATCACGTATTGTTACGTCGAGGTGGCGGGCGGTGTCCCGAGGGCATGAGTGAGCACAACAGCATCCGTACGAAGGTCGTGGTGATCGGCGCAAGCCCGGCGTGTTGTTCTGGGCCAAGGGCGGCAGGCGGCTCGAACATTCGGTGAGCGGTCGCGAAGCGGTGACGAACCCGTGAGTACCACCGACGAGCATGCCGAGCGACTCACCCTGTTACGCCCGTTGCTCTTCACGATCTCCCGCAGCCCGCTGTAGGCGAGCCGGTCGCGGCAAACCATCTGTCTTCAGGAGTGAAAGACCATGTCGAACACCAACAAACTCAGCGAGCTGACCGGTGACTACGTCCTCGATCCAGCCCACACCCGGATCGGCTTCATCGCCCGGCACACAATGGCCACCAGGGTGCGCGGGAACTTCCGGACGTTCGACGGCAATGCGCACCTCGACTTCGACGCATCGCCGAGGTCGAGCGGTCGGCTCACGATCCAGGCGAAAAGTATCGACACCGGCAATCGGCAGCGCGACGATCTGCTGGGCAAGAAGTTCCTCGGTGTCGACGACCACCCGACGATCACTTTCGTCCTGACCGAGGTGGAACAGTCCGGCGAGGCGAACGTCAAGGTCACCGGTGACTTGACCATGCGTGGCATCACCCGGCCGATCACCATGGAATTCCAGCTGACCGGCACGGAGACCGACCCGCGCGGCGCACTCCGGATCGATTTCACCGGCAGCGTCACGATCAACCGCAAGGACTGGGGAGTGCACTGGAAGGCGGCCGCGGGCATGGTCGGCCCGAAGGTGGTGCTGCAGTTCGATATTGCCGTAATCCGGAAGCCTTGAGCGGAAGGAGAATCGAGTGGACATCGACTCGAACTCGCACCGCCGACGCCGGTGGTTGCGCGCGCTGTCGACGATGATCGCCCTGTTGCACCTCGGCGTGGCGACGCCATCGGCGGTATCGAGTGCGGACAGCCATCCGGAGTCGCCGGCTCTCGACGGCGGCCGGTTCGTCGAGACCGCGGTGGCCCGCTTCCATTTCCTGGAGGCGGGTCAGGGGCCGCCGATCGTTCTGCTGCCGGGTGGCACGCTGTGGTCCTACACCTATCGCGACATCATCGGTACGCTTGCCACCGACCACACTGTCTATGCGGTCGACCTGCCAGGCTCGGGGTTCACGACGCTGCACGACACGGATTTCGGGTATGACGTGCGGGCCATGACAGAGGCTCTGCGGCAGTTCATGTCGGCGGTCGGCATCGACCGCGCGTCCGTATTGGCACATTCCCTGAGCGGTTCGGTCGCCGTGGATTTCGCAGCACGATATCCCTCGCAGGTGGATCAGCTGGTGCTCATCTCACCGCTCGTCCTGGATACCGAGCTCAATGTGAATATGCGGCTGATGCGCACGCCCGTCCTGGGCGAACTGGCCACGCATCTGATGACCGAGGACATCTACGTGGCGGGACTGCGCGATGCGTATGCGCGCCCCGAGAAATTGACCAGAGAACTGGCGGACACCTATTGGATCCCGCAGAGCCACGACGAGAACCGCACGGCGATGTGGAAGCAGCCACGCAATCTCGATCTGTCCCAGGTGCAATGGGAAGCAAGCACGATCAGAGCGCGCACCCTGATCCTCTGGGGAGAACAGGATCGCGTCGTAAGCCCATCGCAGGCACAGCAACTCGCACACCTGATCCCCACGTCGACGTTGCGAATGCTCGCAGGCGCGGGCCACAACGCCCATGAGGACGACCCCGCCGCGGTCGATACGGAACTGACCGGATTTCTCGGCAGTTGAGGATCGGTCACGAATCTTCTGTCACTCCTGCGGTTCTGGGATGCCCGATTCGAATCTGAGCGAGCGAGACACCTGAAAAGCGCTGCCCAACTGCGGCGTACGCCGGAACAGCTTCGTGCGGCAGTCGGGTTCGAACCGACGCTGTGTGGATTTCAAGGTGTGTGCATGTTTGGTGAGTTTCGAGGGTTCCTGGCAACGCGCGAATTCTGCTCGTCAGCAGCGGGTTCGCGCGTTGTCACGTCTGAAGGGGTGACCGCGCTCCGTGTCGGTGCGGGCCGTTGGCGGAGACGCTGCCACCAGACTTCGGCGCGATTCCGCTACCGGCGATGTGGCCACCCACTCACCTGACCGACGAAGGCCGTTGCAGTGTTAGGCCACCGTGGGTTCCTCGTACCGGATCTGGTGCCCGGCGGCGATCGGGTTGATCTTGGCAGGGTCGAGGGCGCCCGCGGTGAGCACGGCCGGCCCCGCCTCGATCAGATCCTCCAGATAGCACTCCCAGCCGCCCGGTGACGAGATCTGGATGAGGCGAGGCGGGGGTGTGGAGGCGCAGCGCAGGGCGTGCGGAATGCCGTGGGGGAGTAGGACGAACATCCCGGCGGTGGCGTGCTCGACACGGTCGTCGAATTCCACCTCTAGTGTGCCGTCGAGCACGTAGATGCATTCGTCGGCCACGTGATGGGTGTGGCGGGGGATATCGCGGGCGAGGGTGACTTCCAGGAGCGAGAAGCGGCCGTCGGTATCGGCGGTGGTGGCCTTCACGGCGAACGCGGGCGGCAGAGGCAGGCGGCCGGGGCGGGCCGCGCCGGCGTCGAGCAGCAGAAATCGATTGTGGGACATGGTGGTACCCTTCGACTCGAAAAGAAACGGAACCGGAATCCGGATCCGTTTTGAGTGTAGGCCGGAAGGGAACCCGAGTGTCAAGCCCATCATCGCCGTCGCGCAAGCCGCGCGCGGACGCCTCCCGCAATCGTGACCGCATCCTGGAAGCCGCACGAAACCTGTTCGCGGAGCGAGGAAGCCAGGTCCAACTGCCGGAGGTGGCGCGGGCCGCGGGTGTCGGGATCGGCACCGTGTACCGGCACTTCCCGGCGCAGGCCGACCTGATCGAAGCCGCGGCCGCGCAACGCTTCGCCGAGATCGAGGAATACGCCCGCACCGAATGTCTGCACCACGCCGAGTCCGGCCGGGCGGTGCTGGACTATCTGACCCATGTCGGCGAAACCCTGGCGGCCGACAGTGGATTGTCCGCCGCCATCGAAGCCTCCCGTCGATCGCGCGGTAGTGAGCCGCGCGGCGCTGCGCTGGAACAGCTCGCCGAGATCATCGGCGCGCTCATCGAATCCGACCGGGCCGCTGGAACGGTGCGCCCGGACTTGACCGTCGCCGATGTCTACATGGTCGTCGGCGCACTCTCCGCCACCATTCGCTCCGGCAGCGGCGACTGGCGCCGGTTGCTCACTTTGCTGTCCGACGGGCTGCTGAATCCGACGCCTTGGCCGACTTCTGCAGTGTGGGAAGGTCTTCCGCCCGCATGAACGAGAAACGACCAGCCCGACAGGGATAACACCCGCTGGGATGGCACGGGGGTGGCATGGCAGCCGATCCGGCCGGCCACGCACCCCCCGACAAACGGCCTACCTGCTGTTTCCTCAGTGCCCCCGGACGGGCTCGAACCGTCACTTGGCGGATTTTAAGTCCGCTGCCTCTGCCAATTGGGCTACGGGGGCGCGTGGGTCAGACTACCGAGCCGTGCGGTCGTGCTGGTAGCAGGTATTTGGGGGGCGGGTCAGGGGGTGGGGGCGATCATGATGGGGGTTTGGACGGAGAGCAGGAGGGATTGGCTGGTGGAGCCGAAGACCTTGCTGACGAAGCCGCCTCGGCCTCGGGTGCCCACCACCAGAAGCTGGGTGCTGGAGGAGAGTTCGAGGAGGGAGCGTTCGGGGCTGTCGTGGGAGGTTTCGCGGTCTATGCGGACGTTGGGGTAGCGCTCCTGCCAGCCGGCCAGGCTCTCGGCGAGGACGTAGTCGTCGAGAGCGTCCATTTCGGGGTCGTCGGAGGCGCCTTCGGCGTGCAGGGCGATGACGGCCACGCCGCGGACCGAGGCTTCGTCGAGGGCCGCCGCGATGGCGGGCTCGCTGATCTTGGTGCCGTCGACGCCGACCAGGATGGGCCGGGTGAGCAGATCGGGGGGTAGGGGGACGCCGTCTCGGACCACGACGAACGGGCAGTGGGCGCGGCGGGCGAGGACCGAGCTGACCGAGCCGAGCAGGGCGCGGCGCAGGGTGCCGCCGCCGCGGGCGCCGGCCACGACCATGCGGGCGTCGCGGGTGCGTTCGAGGAGGGTGGGGACCACAGCGCCGGCGCTCAATTCGGTGGTGACCGTGAGGCCGGGGGAGATCTTGGCGGCTTCTTCGGCGGCCGTTTCCAGCAGCCAGTTGCCGTGTTCCTCGAGCCGGGAGTAGTCCTCGCTGGTGATCGAGGTGCCCAGGCCCAGGCCCTGATCGGGGGTGATCTCGAGGACACGCAACAGGTGCAGGGGCGCGTGGTGCAGGGCCGCGGTGTGGGCCGCCCAGGCGACGGCCGAACCGGCCGATTCGTCCACGGCGACGATGACGGCTTCCCCTGTCGACATGCTGAGTCCTCTCCCATCGTGAATCACGCGGTGCGGCTGCGGGATAGCTGAGCGGTCGCCATCGACCCTACGCCGACGCGGGCCCGCCACGACCGAGCGGCACCGCGATCCGGGCCACGGGAATTCCGGCCAGGTCCGAGACCGGCGGCGGAACACATCCGCGGCCCCGCCGAGGGGTGTACGGGGACTCGGCGGGGCCGCGGGGCCGGGCTACCAGCAGCCCATGCAGGCATCCTGGTACCTCAACCCACGTTGAGGTCAAGGCCCGGGGGCGGACCGCCGGCTCGGCGGAAGTGCGTGAGGTTTTCGGCGAGGAAGTCATCCAGGGTGCGCGGCGCACGCCCCAGTATCCGGGCCACCACGCCGGTAGGCCGCTCGGGGCGGGTCCGGGCCAGGAGCTGGATCTCGGTCACGTGGGCCGCCAGCCAATCGGGCAGATGCGCCTGCCGAATCAGGTTGTCGCGCAGTGCCTCCGGCGGTACATCGACATAGCGGATCGGGCGGCCGAGCAAGCGCGACAGCCGCGCCGCGATCTCCGGGTAGCCGAAGACCTCCGCGCCCGTGAGCGTGTGTACCTGCCCCCGGAGTTCGGGCCGCGTCAGCACCGCGGCCGCGACATCCCCGATGTCACGGCAGTCGACCCAGTTGCAGGCCGTGTCGCCCATCGCTCCGACGATGACGCCTTCCGCCAACCCGGGAGCCAGCGTCCGAAGCTTCTGCATGAAGGCGTACGGCCGCAGAATCGTATGCGCGACACCGGACCCGCGCAGATGCTCCTCGATGGCCCAGTGCCAGCGCGAGATCGCGACGGGGGAGTCCGGTTCGGCGGCGGGCGCGGACAGCTTCACGATGTGTTGCACACCGCTGCTCACCGCCAGGTCGATGGCACGCGTCTCGAACTCGACCTGCCGCGGGCCGTTCACCATGGTGAGGAACAGCTGCGACGCTCCGTCGAACCCCGCGCGCAGCGATTCCGCGTCGGCAGCATCGGCGGCCGCGAACTCCACGCCGCACACCTCGCCGAGCCGATCTCGCAATCGCCCGGGGTCCCGGCTCAAGGCTCGGCACGGCACCCCGAGTTCTCGAAGCCCTTGCAGCGCAGCGCCGCCGGTCTCCCCGGATGCTCCCATCACCGCGATCATTCCGATGTCCTTTCGTCTGCCGAAAGCAGCCCGTTCAGCACGAGGTCGACGACCCGCTCGGCGTAGTCGTCGGACAGTGGCTCCCGGGTCAGCAGTTTGCGGAAATGAATTGGCGCCGTCAGTATTTCGAGCACCAGCCAGGGGTCCGGAGCCGTCTCCAGCTCACCTCGTTCGATGGCGCGATCGAGCATCACGCGTGCGCCGTCGAGGCGAATCCGCCAGAATTCCGCGCGGGATTCCGCGAGTTCCGGGTTGTCGCTCGCACTCGCCATGGCTCGCCCGAGCATCGTGCCGAGCGGCGAATCGACGATCGCCACCATGGATCGGTTGAACGCGATCAGGTCCGTGCGCAGTGATCCGGTGTCCGGCACGGGCAGGTTCTCTGCGCTGTGCTCCAGCATCGCGTCGAAGATCAGTCGCTCGCGGGTCTTCCAGCGCCGGTAGATCGAGCTCTCGTGCACGCCCGCCCGGGTGGCGACCGCGCCGATGCTCAGCTGGTCGAATCCATTGTCGGCCAGCACTTCCAAGGTCGCGTCCAGCACGGCCTGCCGGACACGCGCGGAGCGGCCGCCCGTCCGGCGGCGAACTTCCGAATCGGTCACTCGGCAATATTAACGCAAGGAGTCTTGCGTTAGGTCCCGTCGACGTCTACCGTTCCTAAACGCAATCATCTTTGCGTTAGTGGCAGGAGGATCGAATGGCGTTCCACTGGCAGATCGACCCGCAGGACCTTTTCGTCGAGCGATACCCGCAGATGGTGGGTACCGGCCTGCCGCAGGCCGACGTCGACACCACGCGGGCGGCCATCACGGACATGTGGCTCGACGGCCCGGGCGGCTGGGTGCACGAATGGTCCACCCTGGCCGGGGGATACGCGGCCACCGGACGGCACCGGCTCGCGGCGCTGGCCTACGGCTGGGCCAAGTTCCCCACCCTGGCCGACCAGTCCAAGTGCGCCGCGCTGTCCGATCAGGTTGATCAATACCTGCTCGCCGCACCGGATTTCGGGCTCGAGTTCACCCGGCTGACCGTCGAGGCTCCCTTCAGCGGCATGCGGATCGACGTCCCGGTGCACCTGCTGACCCCGCCCGGCTGGTCGGCCGCCGACCCCGTTCTGCTGGCCTCCGGCGGCGTCGACTCCTGGAAGATCGACCTGCACTCGCTGTTCGCCGACATGGCCCTGCGCACCGGAATGCGTGTGCTGGCCTTCGATATTCCGGGTACCGGCGAGACACCCGTGCCCATGTCCGCCGACAACGGCTACGGCGTGGTCCGCGCGATCATCGACCGCGCCCGCACTCTCGGCAATGGCCGGGTCGCGCATCTGGGCATCTCCATGGGCGGCTGGTTATCCGCCCGCTCCGGCCTGGCCGCCGAGGTGGACGCCGCCATCGTGCTGGGCGGCCCGATCGAGCGCGCTTTCGACCCGGACCGCACGTGGGCGTACGGCATGCGCGGAATCGTCGGCAGCGCACTGGGATTCGATGCCGAGCCCACCGATGCCGAACTCGCGCAGCGCATGTCCGCGTTCACGCTGCGGCAGTGGCTGGACCAGGACCGGAACGTGCCTATGCTCGTGCTCAACGGCGCAGACGACGTGCACATCCCGGCCGCCGACACCCTGGTCTTCGAGGGCCGCCGCGACACCGAGGTGCACCTGCTCCCGGATACCGGGCACTGCGCGATCACCAAACTGCCGGAGGCGACCCGGATCATGGTCGATTGGCTGGTCTCGACCGCCGCTCGGTGATGGGGCGGATCGCCTCCCCGTAGCGCCGCCGCGCCACCGAGTCGTCTCCGCGGTCGGCCGCCGGCCACGGGCGATTCGCCTCTCTCCGCGAGGGGCGCGGGCAGCGAATCGATCCGCCCGCACGGCTGTTTCAATCCACCCGCACGGCCAGGGTCGCCACCACGGCATCGGTGCGGGCGCGCAGCGCGGCGGTGAGCACCGGCCCGCGCGGATTGTGCAGCAGCCGATGCCACCAGCGGCGTGTCTCGACCTGCGTGAGCAGCACCGTCACCTGGTGGCCCTTGGCCGTCTGCTTGCGTACGTATCCGACCAGCGTGGCCACCAGGCTGCGGTTCGGAGCGGGCAGCACCATGAGCGGCACGCCCGGTTCCCACTCCTTCCATTGCGCCCCGAGACGTTTCGCCGAGGCCGGTTCGATGGCCACGGCCACGGCCACCACCTCGCCGTCCAGTCGCAGCGCGGTGGTGAGGGCCTGCTCGGTGAGCGCGCTGACGGTCACCACCGGCACCACGATGAGGCTGGTCTTCGTGCCGGGCGCCGGCACGGGCGGAATCCGGCCCAGCCCCAGCACCTTCGCGACCTGCGCGTAGTAGTTCTCGGTGCGCGCGAACAGCAGCACCAGGGCGGGGATGATGATCAACAGCAGCCACGCACCCTCACGGAACTTCTCCAGCAGCAGCACCACACCGGCCACAGCGGTGAGCACCGCGCCGAAACCATTGAGCAGAGCGCGCGGCAGCCAGCCCGGCCCGCGCACCTCCCGCCAGTGCCGGACCAGACCGATCTGGCTGATGGTGAATCCGATGAACACGCCGATCGCGAACACCGGCAGCAGCCGATGCGTGTCCGCCTTCACGATGAGCAGCACGATCGCGGCCAGGATCGCCAGCGCGCCCACGCCGTACCGGAACACCGGCCGCTCCGACCGCATGGCGAAGGCGTGCGCCACCCGGTGGTCCTTGGCCAGCAGCGACAGCAGCACCGGCAGTCCGCCGAAACTGGTGTTGGCGGCCAGCACCAGCACCACGGTCACCGCGATATTGGTCAGATAGAACATCCAGCCGGTGCCGAACGCGGCCGCAGAGAGCTGCGCCAGAATCGTCACGTCCCCGCGCGGCACCATGTGGTACTGCCGGATGAGCATCGACAGCCCGATCAGCATGATCCCCAGCAGCGCGCCCAGCGCCATCTCGGTGTGCTGGGCGCGTTTCACCGCCGGCGTGCGGAAGGCGGGCACCGCGTTGGCGATGGCCTCGACACCGGTCAGCGCCGAGCAGCCGGCCGAGAACGCCTTGAGCAGCAACACGATTCCCACCGCCTCGACCGGTTCCACCGGACCCAGGTCGGTGCCGATGACCGCGACCGGATCGTGGTGCAGGAAGCCGCCGGCGATGACCGCGAAGATGGCCAGCACGAACACGATGGTCGGCCCCATCAGCACCTTGGCCGATTCCGCGATGCCGATCAGGTTCAGCACCGTCAGCACCACGAGCCCGAGCAGCGTCACCAGCAGCAGATGATCGGCCAGGGCGGGGAAGGCGCTGGCCAGGCTGGCCGCTCCTGCCGCCAGGCTGACCGCCACGGTCAGCACGTAGTCGACGACCAGGCTGGCCGCCGCCAGCAGCGCGGCCCCGCGCCCGAGATCCTTCTTGGCCACCGCGTACGCCCCGCCGCCATCCGGGTGCACCGCGATGACCTGCCGATACGACAGCACCAGCACGAGCAGCAGCGCCGTGATGGCCAGCGACACCGGCAGCGTCCACGACACCGCCCCGATCCCGGCCGGAATCAGCGCCAGCACAATGGCTTCCGGGCCGTACGCCACGCTCGACAGGGCGTCCAGCGACAGCGCGGCCAGCCCGCCCAGCGCGGTCAGCCGATAGGCGTCCCCGCGCTGATCGCGGCGCATCCGCCGGTCGACGACCAGCGGATGCTTCTTCGGAGTCTCGAGTGTCTCGACCACGGCCCTCATTGAACGCGGCCGCCGCCCGGACCTCGCGGTATGACACCGCTTTCCGGCGTACTTTTGCGCGGAGCCGTGAGTAGGCGTCAGCGCCGGGTGAGGGGCGGGCGCAGGCCCAGGTGTTCGCGCAGGGTGACGCCTGTGTAGGCGGTCCGATACGAACCGCGTTCCTGGAGTTCCGGAATCAGCAGGTCCACGATCTCGTCCAGACCGGCCGGAACCCGCCACGGGGTGATATTGAAGCCGTGGCTCGCGCCGTACCGCACCCAGCGGGTCAGCTCATCGGCGACCTGCCCCGGCGTGCCCGCGAAACCGAAACGGGCCGTGGTCTCGACGGCCACCTGCCGCAGCGTCAGCCCCTTCGACTCGGCCAGCGCCCGCCACTGCGCCACTATCGCCCCGCGGTCCTGCCCGTCCCGCTGCGCGCCTCGGGTGGACGAAATCACCGACGGCGCAGGATCTTCCGCGGGCAGCGGGCCGTCCGGATCCAGGTGCGACAGATCCTGTCCCCACACCTGCCCCGCCAGTGAGAGCGCCGTAGCGCCGGTGATCTGCTGCTCCAGCACCCAGCGCCGCTTCTCCTCGACCTCGGCGGCGGTCTCGGCCAGCACGATCTGGGTGCCGGGCAGAATCCGGATATCGTCGGCGGGCCGCCCCGCCGCGACGAGCCGGGCACGAATATCGTTGGCGAATTCCAGGGCCGGATCGAAATCGGTGCCGAAGGGGGAGAAGATGACCTCCGCCTGCGCGGCCGCGAAATCGCGACCGGCGGGGGAGACACCGGCCTGGAAGATCACCGGATGACCTTGCGGACTCCGCGGCACCGTCGGGGTGATCGCGACCTTGAATTGCGCGCTGTCGCGCTCGACCACGCGCACCGCACCGGGGTGCGACCGGCCCTCCTCGTGGCGGGTCGAGGCAATGGCATTGCCGGACCACGAATCCCAGATCTCCCGTGCCAGGCTCAGGAATTCGGCGGCGCGCTCGTAGCGCTGGGTGTGATCCAAAAATCCGCCGCGCCGGAAATTCTCGCCGGTCCAGGCATTGTCGGTGGTCACCACGTTCCACCCCGCGCGCCCGCCCGACAGCACATCCAGGCTCGCCAGCCGGCGCGCCAGATCGGCGGGCTCGTTGTAGGTGGCATTCTGCGTGGCCACCAGGCCGATTCGCGTGGTGATTCCCGCCAGCGCCGCCAATTGCGTGATGGCGTCGGGCCGTCCGGCGATATCGGTGTCCAGCAGCTGCCCGTCCTGTTCGCGCAGGCGCAGGCCCTCACCCAGGAAGAAGGCATCGAACAGGCCGCGCTCGGCGGTGGTGGCGACCCGGCGGAAGGTCTCGAAGTCGATCTGCGATCCGCTGCTCGGATCCGCCCAGATGGTGTGGTGATTGACGCCCTGGAAGAAGACCCCGAAATGCACCTGGGCGTCGGGGAAGGGGACCTCGGTCATCGGGCGAGCTCCTTGACGTAGCGGTTGGCCGGGCGGGCCAGGCCCAGATTCGCGCGCAGCGTCGAACCGGGGACCGGGCGATGGGCGAGACCCGCGCGCAGCAGGGCGGGGAGGACATAGCGGGCGAGGATGGGAAGGTCCTCGTCGATGACGGCCGGGTGCAGGCGGACGCCGTCGGCGATCGGGGCCAGTTCGGTGAGCCGGGCGGTCAGCTCGGCGTGCGAGCCCGAAAAGGACAGTCGCCCAGTGGATTCGAGGTCGCCGTGGCGGTCCAGGTCCGTGCGGCGTTCCGCAGCGGACACGGTCGGCGTATCCAGGGTGACTTCGATATCCACGAGTACGCGCGAAACCCCTTCCGCTCGTGCGTTGTCGATCGCCCCGTGAATCTCGGGCAGCGTGGTTCCGCTCACCAGTGCCACGTCGATACCCTCGGTCCCCGCTGCGCCGTAACCGAATACGACGACCTGCCCCTGCGGCGGGCGGGGCACGATGGCCGGGCCCTTCACCGAGAAGGTCTCGCCGATGAAATCGATGTAGTGCAGCTTGTCGCGGTCCAGGAACCTCCCGGCCGCATAGTCGCGGACGACCGCGTCGTCCTCCCACGAATCCCACAGTCGCCGTGCGACTTCGATGGCATCGACGCGCTCGCGCCGGATCTCGGCCGGGGTCTCGCGTGCGATGGCTCCCCAGGCCCGGGCCGCGCCCGGCTCGTCGACGGCCAGCCAGCCGGCCCGGCCGCGCGCGGCATAGTCCAGCGAGGCCAGCTGCGACGACAGGTGGAACGGCTCCGCGTAGGTCGCCGCCGACACCGGGACCAGGCCGAGGGTGCTGGTGGTGGCCGCGACGAAGGCCGCGCGGATGGTGGCATCGAGCCGCCCGCCCGGACCGGGGCCGGGATTCAGGGCATCGTCGAAGGTCGCGAACGTGAAGCCCGCGTTCTCAGCCGCCTGGACCCGGGTGCGCACGGTCTGTGGATGCAATAGACGGTCTGGTTCGTGTCCGGCTCGATGCCACGCGGCGGGGTGGTGACCCTCCCCGTCGAGTTCGATTCCCAACGCGAACAGGCCCGTTCGGTACTCGCTCTCGCTCGCCATGGGTTGGACGATTGTCGAACCGTGCCCGTCCGGCCACGGTTGCCGTCACGGTGATCCGAACCCGCGCCGATTCGGCGGTGAGTCAGTTCACAACGCGGCATCTTGCATATACCCCTGGGGGGTATTAATTTGATCTTTCGTAAGGCACCGAAGCAGTTGAGAGGGAAGAGAAATGACCACCCACGCGCACACCGGACATCACGACCACGCGGCTCACGGCGATCACGCCGCGCATGCTCACCACGCGGCCCCGGTCGACCACACTGCTCACGCCCACCATGCCGATCATGCGGCCCACGAGGCGCACGCCGCTCACGGTGGCCACGCCCACGGCGGCCACGACGGCGGCCTGCCGGGCGGACTCCAGATCACCCAGGACGGCTACACCCTCGAACTCGCCGAAAAGGTCGTAGCCGCAGGCGAAATCGAGTTCCGGTTCCGCATCCTGGGCCCGGACGGCCTGCCCGTCAACGACTTCGACGCCATTCACGACAAGGAACTGCACCTGATCGTCGTGCAGCGCGAGCTGACCGGCTTCTGGCACGTGCACCCGGAGCGGCAGGCCGACGGCGTCTGGACCGTCCGGCTGAACCTGCCCGAGGCGGGCGCCTACCGCGCCTTCACCGATATCGCGCCGCGCGCCCTCGGCAAGACCATCACACTGGGAGCCGATTTCGCCATCGCGGGCGACTACCGGCCCGGCACCGTGCCGGAACCGCGGCGCACCATCACCGTCGACGGCTACGAGGTCACCCTGGACGGCGATCTGGTTCCCGGCGAGGGCCGCCTGCTCACCCTCACCGTGCGCACGGACGGCGCACCCGTCACCGATCTGCAGCCCTACCTGGCGGCCTACGGTCATCTGGTGATCCTGCGTGCCGGCGATCTGGCCTACGTCCACGTGCACCCGAACGGCGAGCCCGGCGACGGTGTCACCGCGCCCGGCCCCGACATCACCTTCCACACCGCCGTTCCCGGCCGTGGCACCTACCGGCTGTTCCTCGACTTCAAGCACGCCGACAAGGTCCGCACCGCCGCCTTCACCCTGCCCACCGTCTGACCCCACCCGCCCGTATCGGAGAAGCCATGTGCGACTGCCGATGTCCCCGGAGCACGACAACCGAACAACGCGGTCCGCAGCGCCGGACGACACGCGGAAGGGCATCCGAATGGATGCCCTTCCTGCTGTCTGCCCAGGTAAAAGGGCCCTCGTGGCCTCTCACAGGGAACTCCCAGCCGACCTGAAGCTCGGTTCAAAACCCGCCGCCTAGGCTCCGCGAGGTCAATCGGAATCTGGGAACACAGGAAGGCGGGTGGCATGTCGACCATCACCAGCGTCGCGGGCGATGCGGCCTCCTCCGGAGGCGGCGACGCCTCCACCGGGGAAGGCACAGCCCTGTCGGAGGGTAGGCGCGCGTCGCGGTGGGCGACGCTGCTCGCCCCGCCCGGGCAGCCGCGCTGGGAGCGACCGGCCACCCTGGCACTGCTGATCGCCACGGCCGTGGTCTACCTGTGGGGCCTCGGCGGCGCGGGCTGGGGCAACGGCTACTACGCCGCCGCCGTGCAGTCCGGCACCCGGAGCTGGAAGGCCCTGCTGTTCGCGTCGCTGGACCCGCAGAACTCCATCACCGTCGACAAGCCGCCCGCCGCCATGTGGGTGATGGGCTTGTCCGGCCGCATCTTCGGCTTCAATTCCTGGTCCATGTTCGCGCCGCAGGCCCTCATGGGCGTGGCCGCGGTGGTGCTGCTCATCGCCGCGGTGCGGCGCTGGGCCGGACCGGCCGCCGGCCTCATCGCCGGCGCGGCGCTCGCGGTGACCCCGGTGGCGGCCATGATGTTCCGCTTCAACAACCCCGACGCCCTCATGCTCCTGCTGCTGGTGGCCGGTGCGTACTGCACCGTGCGGGCCATCGACGCCCGCGGCGAACGCTTCTGGTCCGGCAGCACCGGCTGGCTGGTCGGCGCGGGTGTGCTCATGGGCTTCGGCTTCCTCGCCAAGATGATGCAGGCCTTCCTGGTGCTGCCCGGCCTCGCGCTGGTGGTGCTGGTGGCCGGCGCGGGCGGATGGCGCACGCGCATCACGCAATTGGCGTCCGCGGGCGTGGCCCTGGTGCTGTCCGCGGGCTGGTATGTGGCGCTGGTCGAGCTGTGGCCCGCCGGATCCCGGCCCTACATCGGCGGTTCCACCAGCAACAGCCTCTGGGAACTGGCCGTCGACTACAACGGCCTCGGCCGGGTGCTGGGCAACAAGAACGGCGGCGCCCACCGGCCCACCCCGCCTCCGATGCCCACGCCGGACCCGGCCCAGCATGCCGACCCGTCCCAGATGCACGGCGGCTTCGGCGGTTTCGGTTCGCAGCCCGGCCTCACCCGCCTGTTCAGCGGTGAACTCGCCACCGAGTTCTCATGGCTGCTGCCCGCCGCGCTGATCGCCCTGATCGCCGGACTGTGGCTGACCCGCCGGCTGCCGCGCACCGATCGCGTGCGCGCCGGACTGCTGCTGTGGGGTGGCTGGCTGCTGGTCACCGCGGCCGTGCTCAGCTACATGAGCCGCAGCTTCCACTCGTACTATGCCATGGAGCTGGTGCCGGCGATGGCCGCGCTGATCGGCATCGGCGCCACCCAATTGTGGCAGCGCCGTTCGCATCTCGCGGCCCGCGGCACCCTCGCCGTCATCTCGCTCGCCACCGGCGGGTGGTCGTTCGTGCTGCTGCACCGCACCCCGGAATGGCTGCCGTGGCTGCGCTGGACGCTGGTGGCGCTGTCGGTGGTCGCCGCGGCCGCGCTGCTGATCGCCCCCAAATTGCCGCGCTTCGCGCTCGCCATCGGGGTCTTCGCACTGCTCGCCGGTCTGCTCGGTCCCACCGCCTACACCCTCGAGACCGTCGCCCAGGTACACAATGGCGGCAGCCCGACCGCGGGTCCGCCCCGCAGCGAACACGGTGGCGGTCCCGGCCAGCGCGGCGGCGTGGCCGACCCGCAGATCACCGATCTCATCGAGGGCAGTGACACTCGTTGGGCCGCAGCCGCTATCGGCGCTCAGGACGTCAGCTCGCTCGAATTGAGCACGGGCAAAGCGCTGCTCGCGGTCGGTGGCTTCAGCGGCCGCGACGATTCACCGACGCTGGCCCAGTTCCAGCAGTACGTCGCCGACCATCAGATCGGCTACCTGCTGGTGCGTCAGCGCCAGGAATCCGGACAGGACAACAACTCTCAGGGTGGCCAGCCGAACGCCGGTCAGCCGAGCAACCCCCAGTCCGGCCGCAACCACTCCGGCGGGGGCCGCGACACCCAGCCGAGCGGTGCCGACCCCCAGCCGGGCCGGGGCGGTGACGCGCCACAGTCCGGCCCGGGCAATTCGGAGTCGGATCAGTCCACCTCCGCCCAGATCACCGCCTGGGTGAAGGCGAACTACCCGGTCACCATGATCGGCAGCGTGGAGGTCTACAACCTCAACCCCTGACCGGCGAACGCATCCACGAGCATGCACCGGTGTGGCCACCGGTGCATGCTCGACGTATCCGCGCCCGGGTGGAACGAATTCGGGCCGGGGACCGACCATTTCGGTGAGAGGATTCGGCGGATGCGAGGGGCTGGACGGCCGTGGATAGCGACAGTGACGGGCGGCAGCCGGGGCCGGGCGGGAGGTCGGCGATGAGCGACGTGCGCGCACAGGTGGGGGTGCTCGGTCCGGTGCAGCTGACCATCGACGGGGTGGCCCAGCAGCTGGGCGGACCCAAGCAGCGCGCCGTGCTCGCCTACCTCGCGATCAATGCCAACCGCCCGGTATCCGTCGAGGCTCTCGCCGGCGCGGTCTGGGAGGACAATCCGCCGCCCGACGTACGCGTCAGCCTGCACGCCATCATCTCCAATCTGCGCAAGCCGCTGCGCGACGGCGGCATCGACGCCCGGAACATGCTGCAGCACATGGGCACCGGCTATCGCATCGTGCTCGCGGACCCCGCCTGCGATGTCTTCCGCTTCCGGGCCCGTCGCGGGGACGGCCTGCGCGCCCTCGCCGCCGGACGGTTCGCCGCCGCCTCCGCCGCCCTCTCCGACGCGCTCGCCCAGTGGCGCGGACCCGTCCTGTCCGATCTGCGCGGACTCGGTTTCGCCGACGCCTACGCCGTCGCCCTCGACGACGAGCGCATCGGCGTCATCGAGGCCCGTGCCGAGGCCGATATCGCCCAGGGCCGCGCCGAGGGCGTGGTCTCCGAGCTGGCCCTGCTGGTGCGCGATCATCCCCTGCGGGAATCGCTGTGGGAGCAGCTGATCACCGCGCTGTACCTGACCGGCAGGCAGTCCGACGCGCTCGAGGCGGCCCGCCGGCTGCGCGGCATCCTCGCCGAGGAACTCGGCATCGATCCGGGCCACCGCATCCGGGAACTGGAATCGCGCATTCTGCGCCAGGATCCGCTCGGTGTGCCGGCGGCCTCGGCCACCCGCGCCACCACCATCGTGGATCGCAGCTGGCACGAGCCGCAGGCGCTGCTGCGCGATCGCTCCGGGAACGTCTTCCCGGTGACCGGCTCGACGACCCGCATCGGCCGTCTGTCCGACAATGACGTCGCGCTCGCCGACGGGCGGGTCAGCCGCCACCACGCGCTGCTCATCGACAACGGGCACACCTGGGTGATCAAGGACCTGCACTCCTCCAACGGGGTCTTTGTCGATGGCGCGCGGGTTGCCGACAGCGGATTATTGTCCGATGGAGCGGTGTTGCGCATCGGCGATACCGAACTGGTCTTCCTGCTGGTTCGCGACGAGAACAACGCCGGCTGAACAGCAGTGAATGCCACGTGACAGATCCGCGACATCCGGAGCCAATGATTAACTGACCCTTCATTACTGATCCCCCTCACCGCCACGAACCCCCAAGCTCGGTCGGCGATCCTCGACGGTAGCCGTTCCTATGCTCACAGGGGTTGCCATGGATCGGAGGCGTTTTCTGAAGCACGCCGCGCAGCTGGGTGGTGCGGCCGGAGCCATGTCGATGCTCCCGCCGAGCCTGGTGCAGGCCTGGGCCGAACCGGCCCCGCCCGGCGGCTGGGACCGGATCGAACACGTGGTCATCCTCATGCAGGAGAACCGCTCCTTCGACCACTACTACGGCTCCATGGCCGGAGTGCGCGGCTACGCCGATCTCAACGCGCTACAGCTGTCCACCGGACGCTCGGTTTTCCACCAGCCCGACGGCGGCCGGGTGGTGCTGCCGTACCCCACCACGCTGGAGAACATCGACGGCACCGATCACGGAACCCGCACCGGCCATGACGCTTTCGCCTTCGGCCGGCACGACGGCTGGATCCCCGCCAAGGGCGAGGGCACCATGGTCGGCTACGACCGCGACAGCCTGGGCTTCTACTACCAGCTCGCCGAGGCGTTCACCCTGTGCGACGGCTACCACTGCTCGATGAACGGGCCCACCGACCCCAATCGCATGTACCTGTTCACCGGCACCGTGGAAAATCCGCTGGCTCTGGACAATTTCGCGGAGTCCTTGCAGGTCTCGCTGTTCGCCGACGATCTGAAACTGCGCTGGATGCGCAGCCTGCCGGTCGCCGGGATCGTGGACGCCGTGCTGGGGATGGTGCACGGACTGACCAGCGCCCTCCCGCACTCGGTCGCCGAATCGCTGGCCGGGCTGGTGGCGCCGCGGACCGGCAATCTGTTCCTCTACGACACGCTGCTCGGCCCCGACGCCGGGCGCTACGTCAACGACATCATCTTCGGCCTGCCCTGGACCACCTACGCCGAACGACTCCAGGAGCGCGGCATCGGCTGGCGCGTCTACCAGGAGTGGGACAACTACACCGACAACGCGCTCGACTTCTTCCTGCCCTTTCGTGAGGCCGCACGGGCCGCGTTGAAGTACACCAACGGCGGCCGCGGGGTCGCCTTCGAGAACTTCTTCCGCTATTACACGGACCTGCAACGGGATCCGAGCCTCGAACCCGCCTACGCCGCCGACCTGAAGCGGGGCCTGGACGAGCTGTCGGCGGGGCAGCGGGCGCTGGTGGAGCAGGGGTTGCTGCGGGCACGCACCGGCACGCTGGTGGAATCCTTCCGCACCGACGTGGCGACCGGACGGCTGCCCACGGTGTCCTGGATCGTCGCGCCCTATGTCGACTGCGAGCATCCGGTCATGGGCCCGCGCAATGGGCAGGCCATGGTGCGCGGGGTGCTGGAGGCACTCGCCGAACACCCGGACGTCTGGAACAAGACGGTATTCATCCTCAACTACGACGAGAACGACGGGTATTTCGACCATGTCCCGCCGCCGGCGCCGCCGGAGGGCGCGGCCGGTGAATACTTCGGCCGCCACAATGTCGGCCTGGGCGCGCGGACACCCGCGATCATCGTGTCGCCGTGGAGCAAACAGGCCGTCTGCTCCGAATTGTTCGACCACACCTCGGTGCTGAGGTTCTTGGAGCGGGTCACCGGTGTCGCCGAACCGAATATCAGCCCGTGGCGGCGGGAGGTGTGCGGCGACCTGTCCTCGCTGTTCGACTTCGGCGCGCGCCGCACCCTCATCCTGCCCACCGCCGCCCCGCGCGCCGAGCAGACGATGTCCGGTGTCTCGCAACCGCTTCCGTTCGTGCAGCGCCTGCCGAAGCAGCAGAGCGGCAGCAAGGTGCGGGTACCGCTGCCGTACCGGATGCAGGCCCGGTGCGCGCCCAACGGACAGGGTGGGATCACCCTCACCATCGACAACGGCGGCAGCGGCACCGTGCACTGCCGGGTGCATCCGAACGCCTTCGCCACGGACTTCACGCCGGCCCGCTTCGACATCCCCGGCGGCGGCGCTGTCGCACAAGACTTTCCGACGGCGAACGGTCGCTACGACTATTCGGTATACGGCCCCGACGGCTTCCAGCGCCGCTTCGCCGGCGACCTCGCCGGTCCGTGCGGCACGCTGCGGGTCACCGCCACCGCGGCCACCTCCGGCAGACGCAAGCTCTCCTGGGTATTCGAAAATGGTGGGAAGCAACCGGTTTCGGTCGCGGTGGTCTCCAATGCCTACCGTCACGACAGGCCCTGGATCATCGATATCGCAGCGGGTGGGACCGAACGGCGCGACCTGGCCTGTGACGCCGCCTCCGAGGGCGCGGGCTGGTACGACTTTTCGGTGACCGCCGCCGCTGATGCCGGATTCTGGTGCCGGGCACGCGGATTCGTGGAAACCGGGGCGGCGGGCAGGACCGCGGACGACGCCGCGCCCTTCGACCGGTTGCTGCTGGACCGGTCCCTCTACGAGCCCGGTCGGGACCTGGTCGTCAGCTACGGCCTCGCGGGCGCGGTGGCCGGGCACCGGCTCGTGGTCTACGCCGATCCCGGTGGCCTGGCCGCCGCGGTGCCCGCCACGCCTGCGCTGCGCACCCTCGCGCTGGGGAACGGGGTGACGCGGGATCAGGTGGTCCTGCCGGTCACCGCACAGCCGGGCGCGGCCGATGCCGGGGTCGCTCCGGTAGCGGGCTTGCGGCAGGTCGGCGCGGCCGCGGTCCCGGCCGATGCGGCCCTGCGGTCCGGTCCGCTGCCGACGGGCTCCTACCTGCTGCATCACCTGGATGATGCGGGCCGGGCGCTGGCCCATCCCGTGCGCTTCCGGGTGCTCTGATCCCGACTGGCTGGTACATCGGGACAGTTATGCCATAGGTTCTAGACATATAGTGAGTTTTGTCTTACCGTCGGTTCATGAGTTCAACGGCGTCTCATGCGGTGCGATTCGAACTGCGCTCCGGCGAAACCTGGCGCGACCCGTATCCCATGTATTCCCAGCTGCGCGACCACGATCCGGTCCACCGGGCCGTCCCGGAGGGCCGCGAATCCGACGACTTCTACGTCCTGTCCCGGCACGCGGACGTGTACGCGGCCGCGCGCGACCCCGAGACCTTCTCCTCGGCCTCGGGCCTGACCGTCGACTACGTCGACCTGCTGGCCGCCGGCTTCGGCGCCGCCAAGCCGTTCGTCTTCATGGACCCGCCCGACCACACCGACTTCCGCCGCCGGGTATCACCGGGATTCACACCCCGGCAGGTCAATTCGGTCGAACCCGAGGTGCGCGCCTTCGTCGTCGAGCGCATCGCCTGGCTGCGGGCGGCGGGCTCCGGCGATATCGTCAAGGACCTGTTCAAGCCCCTGCCCACCATGGTGGTGGCGCACTATCTCGGTGTGCCGGAACAGGATCGGGGCAAGTTCGACGCGTGGACCGAGAACATCGTCGGTGGTGCGGTCGAGGGTGCGGGGCTGGCCGCGGGCGACCAGAACGCCTTCACCGCGGTCGGTGAAATGGTCGGCTACTTCAGCGAGCTCATCGAACGGCGGCGTAAGGAACCCGGCGACGACACCATCTCGCACCTGCTGGCCTCCGGGCTCGGCGCGGACGGTGACAACGAGGGCCTGCTGGCCATGCTCGGCTTCGCCTTCACCATGATCACCGGCGGCAATGACACCACCACCGGAAACCTCGGCGGCGCGGTGCAACTGCTCACCGCCTTCCCCGAGCAGCGCCGCCTGCTGGTGGAGAAGCCGGCGCTCATTCCCGACGCCGTCGAGGAATTCCTTCGCATGACCTCCCCGGTCCAGGGCCTGGCTCGGACTGCCACCCGCGATGTGGAGTTGCACGGCGTCACCATCCCCGCGGGCCGCCGCGTGCTGCTGCTCTACGGGTCGGCCAACCGCGACGAACGCGAATTCGGGCCCACCGCCGCCGAACTCGACGTGCGCCGCAACCCCAAGCGCATCATGACCTTCAGCCACGGCCACCACCACTGCCTGGGCGCGGCCGCCGCCCGCATGGTGGCACGCGTCGCCCTGGAGGAACTGCTGGCCCGCTGCCCCGACTTCACCGTCGATCTCGATACCGTGCAGTGGGCGCACGGCAACTACGTGCGCTGGCCGATCTCGGTCCCGTTCCGGGCGACGGCCTGACCGACCCCGGGCCGGCCACCGCGCAAGGTCGGCCCGGTCGCACCGCCCGCGCACCACGCGGGCAGAGTGTGGACGAGTGGGGCCGGTGGCGGCTGCCCCGCCGCCGGAACCGCGAGCACCGAAGGGACATCCATGAGCCGAGACTGGCTGGCCGACGACCGCGCCGACCTGGCCGCCGAGCGCATCCTCGATGCCGCCGCGCGCCTGTTCGCCGAGCGTGGCGTCACCGCGGTCGGCATGGGCGATATCGCCAAGGCGGCCGGATGCTCCCGCGCGACCCTCTACCGGTACTTCGAGAACCGGCAGGCCGTCCGCCTGGCCTTCGTGCACCGCGCCACCCGTCGCATTGCCGGGGGCGTGTTCGAGCAGGTCGCCACGATCGAGGATCCGGGCGAGAAGGTGGTCACCGCCATGCTCCGCGCGATCCACGCGGTCCGGGCCGACCCCATGCTCATCGCCTGGTTCCGCCCCGGTGAATCCGGCGCGGCCGGGCGCATCAGTCAGGACTCCGACGTCATCGAATCCATTGCGGCGGGCCTGTTCACGCCCACCGCCCTCACCGATCCCGAACGCAGCCGCCTGGCCCGCTGGCTGACCCGCATCATCGTCTCCTTCCTCGCCGCCCCCGGCCGCGACGACGCGGAGGAGCGCGCCATGCTGGAGGAGTTCGTGGTGCCGGTCGTCAGCCGGGCTTTCGTGTGATCCGCGGGGTGTCGGCCGAACGGCCCGGGCACCCGGCGTTCGATAGGCTGCCTGCTCATGTCCGCTCCACGTTCGCTGGCCGAAGTCCGCACGCGCATCGACGTTCTCGACGGTGACCTGATCCGGCTGCTGGCCGAGCGACAGGAGTTGGTGCGTGCGGCCGCCACCTTCAAATCCGACGAGCAAGCGGTGCGCGCACCCGATCGCGTGGAGCGGGTCGTGACCCTCGCCCGCGAGCGTGCCGACGCGGCCGGGCTGGCGCCCGCCGTCGCGGAAGCGGTGTGGCGGGCCATGATCGGAGCCTTCATCGGCCTCGAGCTGGACGAGCACGCCGCCCGGCGCTGAACGTGCCGGACCGGGCGGGTGTCGGATCGATCAGCGGCTTGCCCGGTGGCCGACATGGTGGCCGTAGAGGCGGTCGGACAGCGCGGAGGCGAGGTCGGTCACGGCTTCCCGTGCCACACGCATGGGCATGGCGTGGAAGACGTGCCAGAGATCGCGGTACTCGCGGTGCCGCAGGGGCGCAGCCGATTTCGCCGCAAGGGCGGCAAAGCGGCGGGCGTCCCCGGCCAGCAGGTCGTCGCCCGCCGAATGCATGACGATGGGCGGCAGGCCGGTGATGTCGCGGTAGAGCGGGGATCGGGCGCGGCGTTCGTCCTCGGGGACACCCGGCAGGTAGGCGTCCATGAACTGCGCCATGAGCGGCGGGTTCAGCAGCGGCTCCCGGCTCGGATCGCACTGGAAGGCCGAGGAATTCGCGGTCAGGTCCAGCACCGGGCAGATGAGCCCGAGGATCGCGGGTTGCGGCCAGTGCTTCTCGCGCAGCCGCAGGGCCAGGTCCAATGCCAGGCCGCCGCCGGCCGAATCACCGACCACCGCAATACGTTCGGCGGGGATGCCCGCTGCGAGCAGGGCTCGATAGGCGGCGACGGTGTCGTCGACGGCGGCCGGGTACGGGTGCTCGGGGGCCAGTCGGTAATCCAGGGCGTGCACGGTCGTCCCCATGGCCGCCGCCAGCGCGCCGGTGAGGGTGCGGACCATGCGCGGCATGCCGATCACATAGCCGCTGCCGTGCAGGTACAGCACCGCGGCATCGGCGGGCGCCGAACGGGGAGTGAGGGTTTCGACCGGTATGCCGCCGAGTCGACTGGTCTCGACGGCGATACCGCGGGGCGCCCGGGCGAAAGTGGTGCCCGCGCCGACCCGGGCGCGGACCCGGGACCAGTCGGGGGCGGGGCCGAACCACCAGCGGCCCACCAGGCGGGAGAGCAAGCGCCAGAACGCTGTTTCCACGATGTCACTTCCGGCTCTCGACGCGCTGATTCAGGTCGTAGTCGACCGGATCCGGTGCGCTGCGGATCAGCTTCTCGTAGCGACCCGGGGTCCAGGGCCACAGCTCGGGCAGCCCGTCCTTGCCGAGGTACCAGCTGGTGCAGCCGGTGGTCCACACCGTGCTCGGGGCGGCGGCACGCATCCGCGCGTTGTAGCGGTCGGTGGCGGCGCGGGTGGGGGCGACGGTCGCGAATTCACCTGCCTGCCAACGCCGCAGCCAGCCGACGATGCGGGCGGACTGCGCCTCGGCGACCGCTGTCAGCGGATGATTGGCGAAGGGACTGTGCGGGCCGACGAGCATGAACAGATTCGGGAAGTCCGGCATCATGACGCCTTCGAAGGCGCGCGGGCCCTGCTCCCACGCCTGATCCAGGGTGCGGCCGTCCAGCCCGGTGATCGCCATCGGGCGCATGAAGGCGTGCGAGTCGAATCCTGTCGCCAGGACCAGGATGTCGAGCTCGTGCAGGCGGCCGTCGGTGGTCACCACGCCGCGCTTCTCGATGTGGTCGATGCCCTCGGTCACCAGCGTGACATCGGGGCGCTGCACAGCCTGGTAGAAGCGGTCGGACACCACCAGCCGTTTGCACATGGCCTGATAGTCGGGCGTCAGCTTGCGCCGCAGTTCAGGATCCTTGACCGACCGTAGGTTTTGCTCCACCACCCACTGGATGAACCGGCGCACCCGGCCGGGATGCACCAGGCCCTGCGAGAACACGGCGAAGGCCGCGCGGTTGAACCAGTAGGGGAGTGCGCCCAGCGCGGGGATCAGCGAGTAGAGCCGCTTCGACACCCGCGTGTACGACCGGTTCACCGTCGGCAGGATCCACTGTGGAGTGCGCTGGAACAGCACGACTTCCGGCACCGTGCCCGCGAGCGCGCTCACCAGCTGGGTGCCGGTGGAGCCGGTGCCGATCACCCCCACCCGCTTGCCGGTCAGCTCGACATCGTGCCGCCAGCGCGCGGAATGCATGACCGGGCCGCCGAATTCGTCCAGGCCGGGGATGTCCGGGCGGCTCGGGTGGTGCAGGAAGCCCGTTGCGCACAGCACGAAGTCGACGCGCTGGGTCACGCCGTCGGAGGTGGTGAGCTGCCAGCCGTCGCCGTCGAACACCGCGCCCGTCACTTCGGTCCCGAAGCGGGTGCGCCGGTGCAGCCCGTGTTCGCGCGCCACCCCGACCAGGTAGTCCTTGATCTCCGGCCCGGCCGAATACAGGTGTGACCATTCGGGATTCATGGCGAACCGGAATTGGTAGTACCGCGAGGGCACATCGCACACCAGGCCCGGATAGCTGTTGTCGCGCCACGTGCCGCCGTACTCGTCGGCCTTCTCGTAGAGGGTGAAGTCGGTGAAACCGGCCCGCTGCAGAGCCACGGCCATGCAGATCCCGGAGATTCCGGCGCCCACGATGGCTATCCGCGGTGTGTTCATGGGACGCGAGCCTAGACAGCTGTCCGACATGGTGGGAAGACTTTCGGGTAAATCAGTAGACATTCCGTCATTCGCTAGACACAGTGTAAAGTCACTGCTACCGTGTGCGCCAGATCACAAGTTCGAGGCAAGGAAGCACGATGCGCGCACTCCAGTGGACCGGCCCGGAAAAGGTGCAGATCAACGACATCCCGGTCCCGGACATCGGACCCACCGACCTGCTGGTGAAGGTCGGTGCCGCGGGCGTCTGCCACTCCGACCTGACCCTGGTCAACTTCCCGATCCAGCTGCGCGAGGATCCGCTCACCCTCGGCCACGAGATCGCCGGCACCATCGAGGCCATCGGCTCGGACGTGAACGGGCGCGAGATCGGCGAACGCGGCGTCGTCTACCTGTTCTGGACCTGCGGCGTCTGCCGGGAGTGCGTGAGCGGCAACGAGAACGTCTGTCTCGCGGCGGGTCGCGTCGCCATGCCGCCCTGCCCCGGACTCACCATCGAGGGCGGCATGTCCGAGTACGTGCGGATTCCGGCGAGCTCGTTCGTGCCCATCGGCGATCTGGACTTCCTGCAGGCCGCGCCGGTCGCCGACGCCGCCCTCACCGCCTACCACGCCATTCGCGGCGCGCGCGAAGCACTCCGGCCCGGCGGCACCGCGGTCGCCATCGGCATCGGCGGGCTCGGGCACGTGGCGGTGCAGATCCTGCACGCCATCTCCGGCGTGCGGGTGATCGCCGTGGACCAGGCGCAGGAGAAGCTGGACCTGGCCGCCGACTGCGGTGCGGAACTCGGCATCCTCTCCGGCGGCGACACTGCCCAGCAGATCCTCGACCTCACCGGCGGGCGCGGCGCGGACGCCGTCTTCGACTTCGTCGGCGTGGACTCCACCGCCAAGCTGGCCTGCGAGACCGTCGCCCCCAACGGCGCCTACCGCATGGTCGGAATCGGCGGCGGCGCACCGGAAATCACCGCCGGACCGGCCGGCGGCCCCGGCTGGCCGTGGGGCGCGACCGTGCGGAAATCGCTGGGCGGCACCCGCAGCGACCTGCACGCGTGCGTGGCCCTCGCCCAGGCGGGCAAGCTGCACATGGAGGTCGAGCGCTTCGACCTCGCCGAGGGGCCGGAAGCCTTCCGCCGCCTGGACGCGGGCCAGATCCGGGGGCGCGCGGTCCTGGTGCCGTGACCGACTCTCGAATCAGCCCGAGACAGGCTGGACGAATCAGCCTGCGGCGGGCTCTATCTCGCCGAGGAACTTCGCGACGCGCGCCGCGATCTCGTCCGGGAACTCGCCGTTGATGGCGTGCGAGGCCTCCGGCCACACCTCGAATCGACCGCCGGGCACCAGCTTTCGCGCCTTGTCCGCCCGCTTGCGGAAATTGTGCACGATGCTGCGCCCGGCGAAGATCCCGAGGAACGGCATGGCCAATGCCGAAAGCTGATCCTTGGCAGGCTGATTCGTCATCGGCCCCCGTCGTCTCACGGAAGTACCCGACCCGCTCGCCCTTGAACTTCGGCCCCACGCTGCTCTCGGGAAACTCGACCATGTTTTCCGGGCTGATCTCCGAGCCACCTGCGGCGACGAGGTGACCCTCGCGAAATCCGCCGTCCGAATCTCATTGCAACCCCGCGATGCGGCGTTCCAGCCAGCGGCGGGATTCGGCGTCGCGGGCGTGGGCGAGGACCTTGCGGCGGGCGGCGGGGGAGAGCGCGGATAGTAGGCGGGCCAGGCGTTTTCGGGTATCCCAGCTGAGCAGGTAGCGGACCGCGCCGGCGATGGCGGCGTCGCCGGCCAGGTCGACGGCGCGGGCGAAATCGGTGCGGTTCTCCAGATCCAGGAACTGGGCCGGAATGCGTTCGTGCGGCGGGTGACCCGAATGGGCGCCGGTGCCCGCGGCGTACCAGGCACACAGGCGCAGGATTCGATCCACCGCATCCGGGTACGCCGCCGACAGCAGGGCACGGATCTCTGCCACCTGGTGTCCGGTCAGGCCGCCGCCGGAGGTGGACGTATCGAGAAAGATGTCGGTGTAGGGCATGAGTGGTGCGGGGATCTCGGCCGCCCACAGCCGGGCGGTGCGGTCGAGTTCGGCCTGGCGCTGCTCGGCCACGCGGTATTCGCGCAGGGGAACGGCGACGCCGCGCACGGCAAGCCATTCCAGCGAGCGGACGCCGTCGGCCAGCAGCGCGTCCTGGGGCCAGCCGGCCCAGCGGATCGAATAGCCGTGATGCAGGGTCACCGTGGTGAGCGGACGCTCGTCGGTGTCGAAGAAGTCCAGCACTACATCGCCCCAGCACATGCACACGAAACCGGGCAGGTCGGCAATGCGCAGGGCGTCGCGCAGCGCTCGCACGGCAATCGGGTCCCGCTCCTCCAGCAGGGTCGGCGCGTCCCCGGGCATCTCCCTGACCCGGACGCCGTGCGCATGCGCCAGCACCCGATCCAGCGCGGCCGGATCGCCGCCCGCGGACGTTCCCCCGAAAGCCATACCGAAACACTAATCCGACCCACCGGTCCCAGGCGTGGTGTTACGGCGGCACGCGGGTGCCTTCTCGGTGACCAGCCTGTTGCTGAACTGGTACGTACCAGCTGGTGATACGGTGCCGTGTGACGCCGACAACTCGCCCGATGGCGACCGACCGGTGAGAACTGCATTGTTGCCGAGAAGCCAGATTTAGGAGAGACAGTGGCGATATCGGACTCCTCGCGAGACGCTGCCGGTCCCCCTGCCCAACGCACCACCGGACTGTTCCGCACCAAGAGTGTCGAACAGTCGATCCGGGACACCGACGATCCCGATGCCAAACTTCGCAAGGACCTGACCTCGTGGGACCTCACGGTCTTCGGCGTCGCGGTCGTGGTCGGCGCCGGTATCTTCACCCTCACCGCGCGTACCGCGGGCAACATGGCCGGACCCGCGGTCTCGCTGGCCTTCGTCTTCGCGGCCGTCGCCTGCGGCCTGGCCGCACTCTGCTACGCCGAATTCGCCTCGACCGTCCCCGTCGCGGGCAGCGCGTACACCTTCTCCTACGCCACCTTCGGTGAGCTGATCGCCTGGATCATCGGCTGGGACCTCATCCTGGAATTCGCGCTCGGCACCTCGGTGGTCGCCAAGGGCTGGTCGCAGTACCTGGGCACGGTCATGGGCGGGCATCAGCCCATCTGGCACTTCGGCTCGGTCAAGTTCGACTGGGGCGCGGTCGTTCTGATCGCCGCGCTCGGCGTGCTGCTCGCCCTCGGCACCAAGCTGTCCTCGCGGGTCTCCGCGGTCGCGGTCGCCATCAAGCTGGCCGTCATCGCGCTGGTGGTCGTGGTCGGCGCCACCTACTTCAAGGTCTCGAACCTGAAGCCCTTCATCCCCGCATCGGTCCCCAACGCGGACTCCGGCAGCGCGAGCACGCTGCAGCAGACCCTGTTCCAGCTGGTCACCGGCGGCGGCAACAGTCACTACGGCTGGTACGGCCTGCTGGCCGCGGCCTCCATCGTGTTCTTCGCCTTCATCGGCTTCGACGTGGTCGCCACCGCCGCCGAGGAGACCAAGGACCCGCAGCGCAATGTGCCGCGCGGCATCCTGGGCTCGCTGGCCATCGTGACCGTGCTGTACGTGGTGGTCTCGCTGGTGCTCACCGGCATGGTGTCCTACAAGGACCTGCAGGGCAACGACGCCACCCTCGCGACGGCCTTCGCCCTGCACGGCGTCACCTGGGCCAAGAACATCATCTCCGTCGGCGCGCTGGCCGGTCTGACCACGGTCGTCATGGTGCTGTTCCTGGGCCAGACCCGCGTGCTGTTCGCCATGTCCCGCGACGGGCTGATGCCGCGCCGGCTCGCGCACACCGGGCCCAAGGGCACGCCGGTGCGGATCACCGCCATCGTCGGCGTCATCTGCGCGACGCTGGCCGGGTTCGTGGACTTCGGCACCCTGGAGGAAATGGTCAATATCGGCACGCTCTTCGCGTTCGTGCTGGTGTCCATCGGCGTGGTCGTGCTGCGCCGCAGCCGGCCGGATCTGAAGCGGGGCTTCCGGGTGCCGCTGGTGCCGCTCATCCCGATCCTGTCGGTCATCGCCTGCGCCTGGCTCATGTTCAACCTGTCGGTGGAGACCTGGCTGCGGTTCGTCATCTGGATGGCGCTGGGCCTGGTCGTGTACTTCGCCTACGGCCGACGGCACTCGGTGATGGCCCGCGCGGAGGCGAAAACCGGTAGCTGATCGGGTGCTCGAGTTTGGTGCTGGTGGTGTGTCTTTCGTACGCGACCTCGCGGAATGCGGTTCAATTGCTCTGAATATTGAGAGTTGTGCCACAAGTTCGGCCCATCAGCACCGTCTCAGCATCCCGAGAGGAACCGATCGTGAGCATGCTCCTCGCTGTGCATGACGCCTACACCACGGTTGTCGCGCAGATCGGCAACCCGACCCCGGAGACCCCACCCGTAGCGGACAAGCTGATGAAGCTGGTCCGCTACTTCACCTGGTTCACCATGCTGTCCGGCGTCACCGCCATCACCTACGGCGGTGGCCGGTTCGCCTGGGAGAAGTGGAGCGGCGGCGGCCTCGAATCACCGAAGATGATCGCCGGAGCGATGATCGGCGGCGCCACCGCCACCAGCGCCGGCACCATCATGAACACCGTAATCGGCAATTGAACCAACTCGCGTAGCTCGCGGCCGTATTTCCCGAGGCCGTGGGCTTCGCCCCCCGAACCCCTGGGGAGACCGAGGCTTGCGGGTACGCCGGATACCGGCGCACCCGTTGGCTTCTCGCTGCTAGCCCTGGCCCAGCATGGAGTTCATCTGGGTGATTTCCTGCTGCTGCGCGGTCACGATGGACTGCGCCAGCGCCTTCGATTCGCCGTTGGTGCCCTGTGCCAGTTCGGTATTCGCCATGGTGATCGCGCCCTGATGGTGCTCGATCATCATCTGCATCCAGAGCTTGTCGAAGTCGGGGCCGGACAGGCCCTCCAGCTTGGTCATCTGGTCCTTCGACATGATGCCGGGCATGTCGTGACCCATGTCGCCGCTCGGCGCGGGCTTGCCGAAACTCTGCAGCAGCGTGGTGATCTGCTGCATCTCCGGCGACTGCGCCTGCTCCACGGCCTTGGCCAGGGTGATCAGCTGCTGGTGCTTCGAGCGGGTGGGCACCAGCTTCGCCATCTCCACGGCCTGCGCGTGATGCGGGTACATCATCTGCAGGAACGTGACATCGGCGGCGTTGAAGTCGCTGCGGGTGGCCGCTGGCGCCGAGGTGCCGGTCGCGCCGTGATCCATGCCGGGCATGCTGCCGTGATCCATGGCCGTGGTGGTGGAGGACGGCGCGGCCTTCGAGGTGTCATTGTCATTGCTGCTACAGCCGGCGGCGATCAGGGCGGTGGCCGCGGTGGCGGCGATCAGGGCGAGCTTGATACGGGTGCTGAACATGGTCGAACTCCTTGGTGGGTGCTGGCGAATCGGGAAACGAGCAGGCGAAAACCCGCGTCCGCGTGGGGGATACGCGGCGCGGCGGCCCATCAGATCCGCAGGATCGCCAGTTCGGCCAGGGAGAGCACCGTCCAGGGTGGTGGACGGGCGTGATACGCGCGCGGGCGGCGCGGTGTCGAGGTGGCCGCGTCGCCCCGGCCGATGCCGACCCAGGCCAGTAAGGCCAGGCCCAGTCCGAGCAGCAGCGCGGCGAGCACGAACAGGCAGCCGTGCATTCCGGCGTGGCCGTTGCCGCAATCACCGCCGCAGCCGGGCATGGACATGTCGTGGTTCTCGCCCGCGGCCATTGCGATCGGGGCGATACCCGCCATGGGCAGAACGGCGTCGTGCCGGTGCTCGGTCATGACGGTCGCCGCGCTCCCGGCGTGGTCGCCGGTCATGCGGTCGTGGCTCATGCCGAGGACGAGCGCGTGCATGGCCACCAGCCCCGCCAGCAGGGCGAGCAGCCCGAAGGCCCGGAAGAACCGGGTGCCCAGGGGCTGCTGTTCGATCACGGCGGCCATTCTACGGACCGGTCGTCGCCCCGGGCCGGATACCCCCTGTCGGTATCGGTACGGGACGCGCCCGCCTCGCCACCGCGAGGATCGGCGAGGTGGGCGGTAGCCTGACGGCCGTGTCACAGCGCGAACTGGTCATTCTGGGGACGGCCAGCCAAGTACCGACCAAACAGCGCAATCACAATGGCTACCTGCTGCGGTGGGATCGCGAGGGGTTGCTGTTCGATCCGGGGGAGGGCACCCAGCGACAGATGAGCTTCGCCGGTGTGGCCGCCAGCGGGATCACCCGCATCTGCATCACCCACTTCCACGGGGACCACTGCTTCGGCCTGCCGGGTGTGCTGGGCCGTATCAGCTTGGACGGGGCGCTGCATCCGGTGGATGTCTACTTCCCGGCGTCCGGCGAGGTGTTCTACGAACGGCTCATCGATTCCTCGGCGCACAACCGCCAGGTGGAGCTGCACCCGCATCCGATCACCGACGCCGGTGAACTGCCGCCGCCGGGAGCCGATTTCACCCTGCGCGCCGCGCGGCTGTCCCACCCGGTCGAATCGTTCGGCTATCGCCTCGACGAGCCGGACAGCCTGCGCTTCATTCCCGAGCGGCTGCGCGAACTGGGATTGTCCGGGCCGGTCGTGGGTGAATTGCAGCGGCGCGGTGAAGTCGAGATCGGCGGGCGCACGGTCACTCTCGACGAGGTGAGCGAGGCGCGACCGGGACAGAGTTTTGCGTTCGTCATGGACACCCGGCTCTGCGACGGCGTCCACGACCTGGCCCGGGCCGTGGACATGCTCGTCATCGAGTCCACCTTCATCGATGCCGATGAGCACCTGGCGGTCGAATACGGTCATCTCACGGCCGGGCAGGCGGCGCAGGTAGCGGCGCGGGCGGGGGTCCGCACCCTGGTGCTGACCCACTACTCGCAGCGCTACCGCACCCTGGACCAGCATTTGGCCGATGCCCGTGCCCATTTCGACGGGGAGATCGTGGTGGCCGAGGATCTGATGCGCATTCCGGTTCCGCCGCGCCGCTGACATCGGAGCAGAAGGCCATAATGGTTCGCGGCCCGTCTCGTTCCGGACTGCGGCTCGATAGACCTCCGCCTTGGGCGGAGGAGCGAAGCGGGGGAGCGCAGGGAGGGAAGAACGAGACCTCCAGGGCCGCGAACCCGCCCGGAACGAATCGGAGGGCACATTGAACACAGCGCACGAGGAATCGAACACAGCGCACGAGGAACTCATCGCACTCGCCGACCGGTACTGGGACGCCATGCTGGAGTCCGCGCCCAGTGAGGCAACCCTGTTGGGGGACAGGCGGTTCGACGATCGTATCGAGGATCTGTCGGTCGCGGCGGAGGAACGACTGCTGGGTACCTGGCGGGGGCTACTGGCCGAGGTGGATGCGCTGGATCCGGCGCGGCTGGGTGACGAGGACCGGACCACGCGGAGCCTGTTGCGCACCGAATTGGCTTCGGCGGTCTCGCATCTGGAGTGGCGGCCCGTCGAGATGGCCTCGGATCAGATGACCGGCGTGCACGCCGGGATGCTGACCATGGCTCCCCTGGTGAACGCGCCCGAACCGGAAAACGCGCAGCGGCTGGTGCAGCGCTACCGGCAGTTCGGCACCCTGATGAACCAGGCCGTAGAGCGCTTCCGGGCGGGACTCGCGGCCGGGCGCACGCCTGCGCACATCACCATCGAACGCTCGCTCAACCAGCTGGACGGCTACCTGGCCTCCGATCTCGCCGACGACCCGTTCGTCACCCTGGCCGGCCCGTCGGGCTGGGATGGCGAAACCGACTGGCGCGCAGAGCTGACCGAGGTCGCGCGGGAGGTCATCCGGCCCGCCTTCGCCGCCTACCGGGCGGTGCTCGCCACCGAGCTCGAACCCGCTTCGCGCCCCGATGACAAGCCCGGCCTCTGCTGGCTCGGTGACGACGGCGCGGACATCTACCGCCGCCTGCTGCGCCACCACACCACGCTGGCCGACCTGGGCGCGGACGAGATCCACCAGCTCGGCCTGGACGAATTGGCCCGCCTGCGCACCGAATACGAGGAGGTGGGCGGCCGGCTGTTCGGCCTCGACGACCAGACCGCCATTTTCGCCCGGCTGCGCGAGGATTCGGCGCTGCGCTACGGCGACGGTGCGGAGATCATGGCCGACGCCCGGGCGTGTCTGGCCGCCGCCCAGGCGGAGATGGGCAACTGGTTCGGCCGGCTCCCACGCCAGTCCTGCGACATCCTGCCCGTCCCCGACTTCCTGGCCGCGGATGCGCCCGCGGCCTACTACTTCACGCCCGCGGCCGACGGCTCCCGCCCCGGCGCCTACTACGTGAACCTGCGGGAACCCAAGAGCCGCAACCGCTATGAGACCGCCGCGGTCGCCTACCATGAGGCCATCCCCGGCCATCACCTGCAGCTCACCATCGCCAACGAGCTGGACCATCTGCCGCGCTTCCAGCGCATGTCCTTCTCCAATACGGCCTTCGTCGAAGGCTGGGCGCTCTACACCGAGCGCCTCGCCGACGAAATGGGCCTGTACCCCGACGATCTCACCCGCATCGGCATGCTCGCCGCCGATTCCTGGCGCTCCTGCCGCCTGGTCGTGGACACCGGCCTGCACGCCAAGGGGTGGACCCGTCAGCAGGCCGTCGACTTCATGTCCGCCAATGCCCCCGTCGGGGTCGAGGAAATCCGGGTGGAGATCGACCGCTACATCGCCATGCCCGGCCAGGCGGTCGCCTACAAGGTCGGCCAGCTGGAGATCCGCCGCCAGCGCGCCCTGGTCACCGACCGCCTCGGATCCGCCTTCGACATCAAGGCTTTCCACGACACGGTGCTCGGCTCCGGCTCGGTCAGCCTCCCGGTTCTGCGCGATCTGGCCGACTCCCTCTGACACTCCGGGGCGGGCGGCCGGTGGGCGTGGCTCACCGGCCGCCCGCCCGTTGACCGATCGATCAGTGGCAGATCTTGTCCGCGACATCGGCCGGTACGCCGATCTCGGTGCAGTGCAGGGCACTGCCGAGGTCCACCGGCTTCCAGCCGCCGTCGGCCGCCACGTAGTGGAACAGGACCTGCGCCCGGTTGACCGTGTTGTTGTGGGTTCCGCTGTGGGCCATCGCCCAATCGCCCGAGCAGTCGATCCGATCCTCGAGTTCGACCGGCTGCGCCAATCGCGACTCGATGTCGGTGCCGCGCAACGCCTGGAGCAGAACGGATTTGGTGACCGGGCACACCGGCGCGGTGCCCGCGGAACTCGGATCGGTCACCGCGGCCGGGAAGTCACGATCCGGGGTGACGGTGTGATCGTCGGCGCCCAGGGTGAGCGTGACGGTGACCGGCCCGCCCGAGGGACAGCAGCTGGCGTCCTGACCGGCGAGCCACCGGTACTGGACCTGGACACTGCGATCGGACGAGCCGACCACCTGGGTGTAGGAGGTCGACTTCTTGGTCGCGGTGCCCAGGTAGCCCGCGTGGTTGAACAGCATCACGTGCCACGGTGAGCTGGCCGTGCCGTGCGGAGTCCCGGCGAGCACCCACAGCAGGGCGGGGCAGGAGCCGACGGAGGCATCGGTGCCGCTGTCCGCGTAGAACCCGTCACCGCCGACACCGGAGCCGAGTCTGCCCAGCGCGGCGGTGACCACCGCCGACTTCAGATCGACGCACTTGCCGTTTCCGGCGGTGGCGGGAGCGCCGTCACCGGCGGGTTGCGTGGCGCCCGGCGACTGCTGCGGGGCCGGAGACTGAACAGTTCCCGGTGCGGTCGCGGTGGCGGAGCTCGGCACCGACGCCCCGCTGGTCGCCGGCGTCGAGCCGCCGTCCTGACATGCCGTCGCCAGGGCCACCGCGGCGACCGCCGCGATGATGCCAACGATTCTCTTCATGAAAAGTCCCTCCCACTCGGTACTACCGAGCACGTCGAGTCCCGGACGCAGATCGTTGCGCCCCTGATTTCATGGGCACGCCGGCTCGCTGTCGGCACGACCGCCTGCCGGCCGGTGCGAGCCTTCGTGTTTCGTGTCCCGCACGAGTCGGCGCAAGCGCGCCGGGAATAGCCGCCCGGACGGCGTGTTCGACTGTGGTGGTGAGTTGTGTTGAGGGAAGGGGCTGCCGGTGACGGCTACGGATGTGACGTCGTCGATCGGGTTGCGGTCGGAGCGGGGCCCGATTCTCGCGGCGATCATGTTGTCGACGTCGCTGGTGGCGTTGGACTCGACGATCATTGCCACCGCGGTGCTGACGATCACCGATCAGCTCGGTGGGTTCGCGCAGTTCCCTTGGCTTTTCAGCATCTACCTGCTGGCGCAGGCGGTGACGGTGCCGATCTACGGGAAGCTCGCCGACATGGTGGGGCGGAAACCGGTGATGCTGTTCGGGATCGGGGCCTTCGCGGTGGGATCGCTGCTGTGCGGGCTGGCGACCAGCATGCCCGCGCTGATCGCGTTCCGGGCGGTGCAGGGCATCGGGGCGGGCGCGGTCAGCCCGATCTCGATGACCATCGCGGGCGACATCTACACGGTGCCGGAGCGGGCCAAGGTGCAGGCGTATCTGGCCAGTGTGTGGGCGACCTCGTCGGTGCTGGGGCCGCTACTGGGCGGCGTGTTCTCCGAGTACATCAGCTGGCGGTGGATCTTCCTGATCAACCTGCCGCTGGCGGCGCTGGCGGCCTGGATGATCCTGCGGAACTTCACCGAAAGTGCTCCGCGGCAGAGCCATCGGATCGACTACCTCGGCGCCGGACTGCTCACCGTCGGGGCCGGGGCGCTGATCCTGGCGCTGCTCGAGGGCGGACAGGCGTGGGCCTGGAACTCACCCGCGAGCCTGGTGCTCTTCGCGGGCGGCGGGGTGATGCTGGCGGCGTTCGGGCTGGTCGAGCGGCAGGCCGCGAATCCGATTCTGCCGCTGTGGGTTTTCACCCGGCGCATCGTCGTGGCCAGCAGCCTGGCCTCGCTGCTGGTCGGCGCGATCCTGCTGGGCCTCACCTCGTACGTGCCGACCTTCGCGCAGGGTGTGCTGGGCAGCGGGGCGCTGATCGCGGGTCTCACCGTCGGCGCGCTCACGCTGGGCTGGCCGGTCTCGGCGTCACAGGCGGGAAAGGTGTACCTGCGCATAGGTTTCCGGGCGACGGCTCTGATCGGCAGCCTGTTCGCCGTGGTAGGCGCGGCGTCGCTGCTGGTGGTGGACGCGCGGTCGAGCCTGTGGCAGTTGGCGATCGGCTGTTTCATCGTCGGCATGGGGATGGGCCTGGTGGCCAGCCCGACCCTGATCGCCGCCCAGGCGAGCGCCGAATGGTCGGAGCGGGGCGTGGTCACCGCCACCAATATGTTCGCCCGCTCGCTGGGTAGCGCGGTCGGCGTGGCGGTCTTCGGAGCGCTGGTCAATGCCCGCCTCGGGAATGCCGGCCGGCCGGCCGCATCGGACCTCGCGCCGGCGGTGCACCTGGTGTTCCTCGGCGTGGCCGCCATGGCGGTGGTCCTCATCGGTGCCGCGGCCGTCATGCCACGGCGAAGCGCGGGCGACTCGGAAATCCATTCGGCGTGAACACGATCGACATGTGATTTGCGGAATCGCAGAATAGCGCCGGGCTCAGTTAATTCCGCAAAAAGGCCGCCGACCGTGCCGAATGGAATGCTTCGGCAATGATCTAGCACACTGTAGGTGTGGTTGAGGTCGAGGACGTATTGGGCCGGTTACGGCGGTATCCGGATGTCGAAGCGGTGAATCTGTATGCGGTCGATGCCGCCGACCGCCTCATGCTGGATGTCGCCGCGGATTCGCTGGCCACCGCCGGGTACGGGCGGGTGGCCGTGATCGACGACGGTTACGGGGCGTTGACGCTCGGGGCCATCGCCGCGCACGACCTACACGGGGTCCGGGTGCATCAGGATTTGCTCACCGGTGAATTGGCACTCGCCAACAATGCCCGAATTGTCGGTCTGGCCGATCGCTTTTCGACCCGAGAATTGGGCGCGGGGTTGCTCTCCGATGTCCGCGTCGTGCTGTGGCGGCTGCCGCGTGCGCTGTCCGGCCTGGCCGAAACCGCCGAGGCCATCGCGCGCTGGGCCGCACCCGATGTCGAGGTCTTCGCCGGCGGCCGCGACAAATACCTGACCCCCGCCATGAACGAGGTACTGGCCGAATCCTTCGGCTCGGTGCGCGCCACCCGAGGCCGCCAGAAATCCCGCATCCTGCTCGCCGCCGAGCCCAAAACCATTGGCGAGCCCCGTTTTCCGATCCGCAACCGGCTCGACGAGCAGGGCCTGGAGGTGGTGGCCCACGGTGCCGCCTTCTCCGGCCCGCGTCTGGACATCGGCACCCGCTTCCTGCTCGACCACCTGAAGCGGATGAAGCCCGATGCCCGCGATGCCATCGATCTGGGTTGCGGCACCGGCATTCTCGCGGTCGCGCTCGCCAAGGCCCGCCCCGGCATCCGGGTGACGGCGACCGACCAGTCCGCGGCCGCGGTGGCCTCGACCCGCGCCACCGCCGCCGCCAACGGCGTTGCCGACCGCGTCACCGTGCTGCAGGACGACGCCATGTCCAGCGCCCCCGACAACAGCGCTGACCTGGTGCTGTGCAACCCGCCCTTCCACGTCGGCGCGGCCGTGCACACCGGCTCGGCCATCAAGATGTTCCAGCAGACCGGACGCGTGCTGCGCCCCGGAGGCGAGCTGTGGACGGTCTACAACACCCACCTCAACTACCGGGGCGTCATGGAGCGCATGGTCGGCAGAACCGATGTGATGGGCCGCAATCGCAAGTTCACCGTGACCCGCTCGGTGCGTCCCTTGTGACCCGCTGGGATCCGCCCACCGTGACCCGCTGGCTACCCGGCCTGCACGACGTCGAACAATAGGGCGCATGGGACGAATCGATCTTCGAATCTTCACCGAACCCCAGCAGGGCGCGTCCTACGACACGCTGCGCACCGTCGCCAAGACCGCGGAGGACCTCGGCTACGACGCCTTCTTCCGGTCCGACCACTACCTGAAGATGGGCGACGCCGACGGTCTCCCGGGCCCCACCGACGCCTGGATCACCCTCGCGGGCCTGGCCCGCGAGACCCGCCGCATCCGGCTGGGCACCCTGGTCACCTCGGCCACCTTCCGTCACCCGGGCGTGCTCGCCATCGAGGTGGCCCAGGTCGACGCCATGTCCGGTGGCCGCGTCGAATTCGGCTTCGGCGCGGGCTGGTTCGAGGCCGAGCACGCCGCCTACGGCATTCCGTTCCCGGCCCGGAGGTTCCCGCGCTTCGAGGAGCAGCTGGCCGTCGTCACCGGCCTGTGGTCGACGCCGGTCGGCGAGACCTTCTCCTTCGCCGGCGAGCACTACACGCTCACCGATTCCCCGGCGCTGCCCAAGCCCGTGCAGCCGCGGATCCCGGTCATCATCGGCGGCATGGGCGCCGAGCGCACCCCGCGCCTGGCCGCGCGGTACGCGACCGAGTTCAACGCGCCGTTCCAGTCGGCCGAGGCCAGTGCCGAGCAGTTCGAGCGAGTCCGCCTGGCCGCCAAGGACACCGGCCGTGATCCGCACGACATCACCTTCTCCAACGCGCTGGTCGCCTGTGTCGGCGCGAGCGATGCCGAGGTGGCGCGGCGCGCGGCCGCCATCGGGCGCGAGGTGGACGAGCTGAAGGCCAACGGCCTGGCGGGCAGCCCGGACGAGGTGGTCGAGAAGATCGGCCGCTATGCCGAGATCGCCGGTACCAGCCGCGTTTACCTGCAGATTCTGGATCTGTCCGATCTGGATCACCTGGAGCTCATTGCAACTCGCGTGATGACCCAGCTGGGCTGAGACCGGCTTCCGGGGCGGCCGGACCACGGCTTACCGGGCGGCGCATTCGGTAAAGCTAAGGTAAAGTCCGGTTCGTCCGATCCGTGGGGGTTCGGGAACTCCGGGCCCCCACAGCGCGTTGGACGAGTAGCTTCAATGGCCACGACCGACGTGAGCCGCGACTCCAGAAAGGGACGCACGGAAATGCGCTCCACATCCAACCCGGTCTTCCGGAACTTGCAGCCGCAGCAGGGCGGCTACGCCGGCTTCGGCTCGGCGCCTGGAGCCGGACAGTTCCCCAACAACCCGTACGGTCAGCAGCCGCAGTACCCGGGCTACCAGCAGCCCTACCAGCCGGCCGTACCGACCACCCGCCCGATGACCATCGACGATGTGGTGCAGAAGACCGGCATCACCCTCGGCGTGGTCACCCTGACGGCGATCCTGTCCTACGCGCTCACCTCGGCCAACCACGGCCTGGCCGTGCTGTTCCTCGCGGTCGGCGGCCTCGGCGGCTTCGCGCTCGCCATGATCATGACCTTCGGCCGCAAGCAGGACAACCCGGCGCTGGTGCTCAGCTACGCGGCGCTGGAAGGCCTGCTGCTGGGCTCGTTCTCGTTCCTGTTCACCAATGTGCAATTCGGTGGCGTCGGCGGATCCGGCCTGATCGCGCAGGCGGTGCTGGGCACCTTCGGCGTCTTCTTCGGCATGCTGGTGGTCTACAAGACCGGTGCGATCCGCGTCACCCCGCGCTTCACCCGCATGGTCGTCGGCGCCATGATCGGCATCTTGGTGCTCATGCTCGGCAACCTGGTCGCCGGCTTCTTCACCGCCGACGGCTTCGGCCTGCGCTCGGGTGGCACCCTCTCGATCGTGTTCTCCCTGGTGGTCATCGGTGTCGCGGCCTTCAGCTTCCTGCTGGACTTCGATGCCGCCGACCAGCTCATCCGGGCCCAGGCTCCGGAGAAGGCGGCCTGGGGCGTGGCGTTCGGCCTGACCGTCACCCTGATCTGGCTGTACCTCGAAATCCTGCGCCTGCTCAGCTACTTCCAGGACAGGTAGTCCGGGAAGGGCTGACGCACAGCTGAATACATGAGTGGGCGGGCATCGGAATCCGGTGCCCGCCCACTGCTGTGTAGCCGGCCCGAGAGCATTCAGTCGTTGGTCACCACCTCCTTCAGGACGTCGGTGGCGACGTGATTCTCGCCGCAGTCCGCGGCCAGGACCCCGACGCTGGAGCAGTTGCGCAGGCGCAGCGGCAGGATCTCCTGGTAGGCGGCCGACTCGTACCAGTCGGTCACGGCCTGATAGTCGGGGAACTCGATGACGATGACGATCGCACTGGCCGGGCCCTCGATCACTCGCTGCGTGCCGCCGTGCACGATGAACTTCCCGCCGTAGGGCGCCAGCGTGCCGTCGATGCGCTCCAGGTATTCCACGATCTCGGCATTGATGTCGACGTCCCACAGATTGGCGATGGCGTAGGCGGGCATTTCAGGCTCCTCGGTCGGATTGCTTTGCTGCCCTTGATATTTCCGCCTGCCGGGAACGAAGTCGATTACCCGCCAGGTAAAGCCGACTCCTGAGGGGTGTGGGGCGCACCCCGACCTTCCCCGAAAAGTTTGGGCCGCCCGACCGTAAGGTCGGGCGGCCCAACTAATGCCGTAGCTCGGCTGCGGGTATCTCGTGCCTCAGCTCAGGCGCTCGATGATCATCGCCATACCCTGGCCGCCACCGACACACATGGTCTCCAGACCGAACTGCTTGTCGTGGGTCTGCAGGTTGTTGATGAGGGTCGCGGTGATGCGGGCACCGGTCATACCGAACGGGTGGCCGAGGGCGATGGCGCCACCGGAGACGTTCAGCTTGTCCAGGTCCATGTTCAGCTCACGGGCGGAGCCGAGCACCTGCACGGCGAAGGCCTCGTTGATCTCGTACAGGTCGAGGTCGCCGATGCTCATGCCCGCGTTCTTCAGGGTGTTGCGGACCGCCTGGATCGGGCCGAGGCCCATGATCTCCGGGGACAGGCCGGAGACGCCGGTGGCCACGATGCGGGCCAGCGGGGTCAGGCCCAGCGCCTTGGCCTTGGTGTCGGACATGACGACCAGCGCGGCCGCGCCATCGTTCAGCGGGCAGGCGTTACCGGCGGTGATGGTGCCGTTCTCGCGGAAGACCGGCTTCAGCTGCGAGATCTTCTCGTAGGTGGTGCCGGCGCGCGGGCCGTCGTCGGTGGTGACGATGGTGCCGTCGGGCAGGGTCACCGGGGTGATCTCCCGCTCGAAGAAGCCGGACTTGATGGCCTCCTCGGCGCGGTTCTGCGAGCGCACGCCCCAGTGGTCCTGGTCCTCGCGGGAGATGCCGGTGTAGGTGGCGACGTTCTCCGCGGTCTGGCCCATGGCGATGTAGACGTCCGGGAGGATGTCGTTCTCGCGCGGGTCGGTCCAGGTGGCGTTGGACTCGGCGGTCGCCTTGGTGCGGGTCTCCGCGTCGGCGAACAGCGGGTTGTGCGAGTCCGGCCAGCCGTCGGCGGTGCCCTTCGGGAAGCGCGAAACGGTCTCGACACCGGCGGAGATGAAGACCTCGCCCTCGCCGGCCTTGATGGCGTGGAAGGCCATCCGGGTGGTCTGCAGCGACGACGAGCAGTAGCGGTTGACGGTGACGCCCGGCAGGGAGTCGTAGCCCAGCTGCACGGCCACGGCGCGCGCCATGTTGAAACCGGCCTCACCGGCGGGCTGGCCGCAGCCCAGGTGCAGGTCGTCGATGTCGGAGACGGCGAGCGAGGGCACCTTGTCGAGGGCGGCGCGCACCATCTGCGCGGCGAGGTCGTCCGGTCGCATGCTCACCAGAGAACCCTTGCCAGCGCGGCCGATGGGCGAGCGGGCGTACGAAACGATGACGGCCTCAGCCATGAGGACTCCTTTTTTGCTGGGGTGATCCTCTTCGAATTTACGACGGGTGTGTTCCGGCTCAAACATCCGGTATGCCCGTATCCCAACTACTGAACTGTGGGATATCGCTCACTCTCGCAGCTCTCGTACCGCGCTGCCTGCCGGCAGCGCGGCACGGAAAGGGCGAAAGACGGGGCACCACAGCGATGAAGTCGAGTTACCCGGGCAGGTCGGAAGGGCTATGTCTGTCGGACGGGTGGGTCGGACGGGGATGGCCGGCAAGTCGATGAAGGTGGGTCACCCGGGGACGTCGAAGGCGCTGTGCGCTGGGATGTTCGGCATGTCGGTGAAGACGGTGACGATGATGTGCCCCGGCCCGGTGTCCTGGAACAGGGCGTAGTGCTCGCTGCCGTAGAAGCCGGCCAGCACGGGAACTCGATATTCGCCGGCCGCGCCGGTGTCCATGTTCCGCCACGCGACGGTGGCCACCGTGATGCACTGCGGGGCGAAGCTGTACTCGCCCGGATCGAACCCGGCGACCGGCAGCGCCTGGATGCTGATGATCGCCCGGCCCGGCCACTGCGGGCCGGTGTCGGCCCAGGATCGGATATTGCCACCACAGATCAACGCATCGTGATAAACGCTCGGGACCTGCGGGAATTCCACGGTTGCGGCCTCCGCGGGCGCGGCCGCGACGATCATGGTCGCGAGGCCGGAGGCGGCGAGCAGGGAGGCGGCGGGCACGCTCGTCGGCATCCTCATAGGGGCGATCGTAGTTCGCGGCGCCGTGATATCTCCGACGTGCGCGTGGGCGCGGATCTCCTTTCTGCAACGATAAGAGGTATGCGCATCGCTAACCATGTCGTCGATCTGATCGGAAACACCCCGCTCGTTCGGTTGAACTCCGTGGTGGGTCCGAACTCGGGACTGGTGGCGGCGAAGGTGGAATACCTGAATCCGGGCGGCAGCTCGAAGGACCGCATCGCCGTCAAGATGATCGACGCTGCAGAGAAGGCCGGCTTGCTGAAGCCGGGCGGCACGATCGTCGAACCGACCTCCGGCAATACCGGTGTGGGCCTCGCCCTCGTCGCGCAGCAGCGCGGCTACAAGTGCGTGTTCGTCTGCCCGGACAAGGTCAGTGAGGACAAGCGGAACGTGCTGCGCGCCTACGGCGCCGAGGTCGTGGTCTGCCCGACCGCGGTCGCGCCGGAGGACCCGGACAGCTACTACAACGTCTCCGACCGCCTGGTGCGTGAGATCCCGGGCGCGTGGAAGCCTGACCAGTACTCCAACCCGGGCGGCCCGGAATCGCACTACGAGACCACCGGCCCGGAGATCTGGCGCGACACCGAGGGCAAGATCACTCACTTCGTGGCGGGCGTCGGCACCGGCGGCACCATCACCGGCACCGGCCGCTACCTGAAGGAGATCTCCGGCGGCAAGGTCAAGATCGTCGGCGCGGACCCGGAGGGCTCGGTCTACTCCGGCGGCACCGGCCGCCCCTACCTGGTCGAGGGTGTCGGCGAGGACTTCTGGCCCACCGCCTACGACCCGGCCATCCCGGACGAGATCATCGCGGTCTCCGACGCCGACTCCTTCGAGATGACCCGTCGCCTGGCCCGCGAGGAGGGCCTGCTGGTCGGCGGCTCCTGCGGTATGGCGGTGGTGGCGGCGCTCAAGGTCGCCGAGCGCGATCCGGACGCCGTCGTGGTCGTGCTGCTGCCGGACGGCGGCCGCGGCTACCTGTCCAAGATCTTCAACGACCAGTGGATGAGCTCCTACGGCTTCCTGCGCACCCGCCTCGACGGTGCGGACACCGAGGTGCACGTGGGAGACGTGCTGCGCGGCAAGTCCGGCGAGCTGCCCGACCTGGTGCACACCCACCCGCAGGAGACGCTGCGCGACGCCATCGAGATCCTGCGCGAGTACGGCGTCTCGCAGATGCCGGTGGTCGGTGCGGAGCCGCCGGTGATGGCGGGCGAGGTCGCGGGTTCGGTCACCGAGCGCGACCTGCTGTCGGCCGTCTTCGAGGGCCGCGCCAAGCTCACCGACCCGGTCGCCAAGCACATGAGCCCGGCCTTCCCGCTCATCGGCGCGGGCGAGCCGGTCGCGGCGGCCACCAAGCTGCTGGAGTCCACCGACGCCCTCATGGTCGTCGAGGACGGCAAGCCGGTCGGCGTGATCACCCGGCACGACCTGCTCGGTTTCCTCAGCACCGGCGCCCTCTCCTAGGACGCAGCCGAGTTTTGCCGCCCGCCGGAACCACAGCTGGTTCCGGCGGGCGGACTGCTTTCCGAGATAACCGCTACCTCATCTCGCGAATCCGACGGTACGGAACCACCACAGCGACGCCAGTGTCCAGGCCAGCACGAAGCTGGTGAAGACCAGGGCGCCGAGGATCGGCAACAGCCAGCCCGGTGTCCGCTTCAGCCGCAGCGTCAGCATTTTCGAGGCGAAGGCGCCGTAGAACACCACGCCCGCGACGGAGTGCGCCATGACCCGGCCTGTGACGCCCCGGCCGAACTGGAAGCCGAAACTGTAGAGGCAGTAGAAGGCCACCGGCAGGCTCAGCAGGAAGGCCAGCACGCCGCACAGCCGGTGGTAGATGTGCACCGATCTCGGCGCGTGGAAGCGGTAGATCCAGACGGCGGTCAGCAATTGGCCGCCGATCAGCACCAGCACCACGCTGCTCAGGTACGCCTTGAAGATCTGCGGCGCGGAGAAGCCCCAGGTGGGCAAGGGCTGGGTGCCGGGCCAGTAGTGGGTGCCGGCCATCCCGAGCGCGATCGCGACCGCGGCGCCGGCCAGCAGCACCGGCACCGCGATCAGGTTGCGCCGAGACGCGGTGAAAACGTCTGTCAGCAAGGACATCTCGCCTCTGTGATCGGTGTTCTCAGAAGGGGGCCTCGGAGATACCTCTGCGGGTTACAGCCGGCAGGTGCGTCGCTCGCGGCGCCGCCGCGCTATGCCGCGTTGCGTCGCCTTTATATTGCGTGAAAGCTGTGACGACTGTGATTCTTGTTAACCAATGTGGATTTGCTGAGCTGTTACTTTCGGAATGTGAAACGCCGATGAACGCCCAGAAATCAGGCAAATATCGGTATATCGCGATCTCGGAACGATATTTTTCTGTGATCCGAAACACTTTGGGTTTCGAATTGAATGACCAGGTCAACGCTTGTATTAATGCAGGTCCCAGGGTCGCCGAGCGGGCTGATTCACCTTCTGTTCACTTTTGCTTCAGACTGTGTTCACAACACGCAATCAAGCTGTGACCTTGTCGGAAACAGACCGCAAGTCTGAATGGCGCAAGGAGATGTGAACACACATGCGGAACGTGATCACTACATCGGTGCGATGAGGCACCGCGGCCGGAAGGTCGCAAAGGTCTCCACTGCACTCCGCGGAGTGTGCCAATTTTATTGACCCATACCGGGTTTCACAACAGCATCCACAACAGCCCGAGGTACGCAGACGGGGGTCGCGAGACGCCCACATGATCCTGCGCTGCCTTCTTCAGGCCCGCGAGCCCGAAACCGAACAGGAATCCAAATTCGCCATGCCCACGAATGTTATGACTGCTCTCAGTGACCCTGCTAGACGTAGCAAGGTAGTTGCCGCCGCTCGGACGGCCGGCGCCGCTGCCCTCGCTCTGGGAGTCTTCGGCTCCATCATCACCGCCGCCGGCGCCGCCGCCAGCGGAGATGTCCAGCCGGCCGCGTTGAAGGCCTCCCTGGCCGTCGCCGCGCCTGCCGCCGCTCCGGCCAAGGAACAGCCCGCTCCCGCCCCCGCCCCCGTGGCCGCCGTCGCGGCTCCGGCCCCGGCGCCCATGCCGGCCCCCGCGCCCGCTCCCGAGCCGGCTCCGGCTCCCGCGCCGCCCGCCCCCGTCTACGACGACAACCTGGACGGCTGGATCCGCCACGCGCTGGACATCATGGCTCAGCACGGCATCCCGGGTAGCTACGACGGCATTTACCGCAACATCATTCGCGAGTCCAGTGGCAACCCGCAGGCGATCAACCTGTACGACTCCAACGCGGCCATGGGCATCCCGTCCAAGGGCCTGCTCCAGGTGATCGACCCGACCTTCAACGCGTACCACGTCGACGGCACCGTCTTCGACGTCTGGGACCCGGTCGCCAACATCGTGGCTGCCTGCAACTACGCGGCGCACCGCTACGGCTCGATGGACAACGTCTTCAGCGCCTACTGATCCGGTCCGACGACGCACCGGACGACACTGCGATGGCCTGCCCGATGAGGGCGGGCCATCGTTGTCATCTCGGTCCACGGTGCCTGTCCCCGGAGACTTGATGGCGGTCATACCGCCTTTTGGCCAATCTCAGGCATCTGATTTGGCAACTATTTCGCAAACGAGCGAACTCGACGATCGACCAGGCGTATAACGACCCCGAAGAGCAGTTCCGGCACACGGCCGGAACGGATAGCGAAGGGACGGGGTCATGCACACCTCGAGTTCGGCTATCGATATCCAGATCGGACAGGGGCTCTCGAACGCGTGGAGTTCCATCGCCACGTGGGTGCCCAAATTCGTCGGGTTCCTGGTCATTCTGTTCATCGGCTGGCTCGTGGCCAAACTTGTGGCCAAGCTGGTGACCCGGATCCTGAACCGAGTCGGGTTCGATCGGCTGGTGGAACGCGGCGGCATCAAGGACATGCTGGCCCGCGGCAGTTACGACGCCACCGGCATCATCGCCAAGCTGGCGTACTACGCGATTCTGTTGATCACGCTGCAACTCGGCTTCGGCGTCTTCGGCCCGAACCCGGTGAGCACCATGCTCAACGGCATCGTGGCCTGGCTACCCCGGCTGGCGGTCGCCATCGTCATCGTCTGTATCGCGGGCGCGATCGCGCGCGTCGTGCAGGACATGGTGTCGAATATGCTGAGCGGTCTGGACTACGGCCGCACGCTGGGACGCATTGCGGCAGTGTTCATCTGGGGCATCGGCATCATCGCGGCCCTCAATCAGATCGGGGTGGGAACGTCGGTCACCATGCCGATTCTCATCACGGTGCTGGCGACGATCGGCGGCATCCTCATCGTCGGTCTCGGCGGTGGCCTGATCCGTCCCATGCAGGAGCGGTGGGCGGGCTGGCTCGACACCATCGAGGGCGAAATGCCCGAGGTGAAGGGGCATGCGCAGGCCTATCAGCGGGGCCGTGAGGATGCGGCCCGCCAGCGGCAGGCGCAGGAGGCGGCCATGTGGGCGCAGCGCTCGGCCACCCGTCCCATGATGGCGGGGCAGGGCATGGGCCAGATGCCTCCGGGCAAATGGGCAGAGCCTGAGCGCGGCCAGATGGGTTACGGGCAAACGGGATACGGCCAACAGGGTGGCTACGGACCGGGAGGCGGTGGCCAGATGCCGCCGCAGCCGGGTCAGATGCCGCCCCAGCCGGGTCAGATGCCACCGCAGCAGTCCGGGCAGATGCCGCAGCAGCCTGGGCAAATGCCGCCCCCATCCGGTCAGATGCCTACACAACCCGGCCAGATGCCGCCGCCCGGACAGCCGATGCCGCCCGGACAGCCCCCGCGTTCCAGCGGGCAGATGCCCCGGCCCGGCAGTCAGGACCAGGGCGATCGCGACGACATGGGCTGATCCCGTGCCGCCCGAAACCGAGCAGCCCCAGGGTTTCCACCCCGGGGCTGCTTCATCGTGACGTCAGGAGGCGCGGGCCAGCGAGCAGACGCCCGCCAGGCGCAGATGGATCCAGTCGGCGTCCTGCCAGTCGAGCAGGGAGTGGGGGAGGACGGCCTCGGCTTCGCGCAGGTCCTCGAGGATGCCGGGGGCGTAGCCGGCCAGCAGGACACTTGCCGGGACGAGGCCGGAGTTCTCGACACCGAGGTCGAGGATGTCGCGGACGGCCGCGGCATGCTGGTCGATCGCTGCGGACACACCGGGGAAGACGGCCGCGGCCTCCGCGGCGGGGGCTCCGTGGGTGCGCTGCAGGCGATTCAGGGTCTTACGCGCCGAAACGACGAGCAGGGCGGAGCCGGGCACAAACACCCGGTGATGCTAGCAATCGACCGGCACCTGGGGGACCGGCTGTGACATATCGCGCAATTCGCCGGAACTGCCGTTCAGCGGAACGCTTTCGCGCCTGTCAGGGCCTCGCCGAGGACGAGCTGATGCACCTCGGCGGTGCCCTCGTAGGTGAGGACGGACTCCAGGTTGTTGGCGTGCCGCAGCACCGGGTACTCGAGGGTGATGCCGTTCGCGCCCAGGATGGTCCGGCACTCGCGCGCGATCTTGATGGCCTCGCGGGTGCTGTTCAGTTTGCCGGCGCTGATCTGCTCGTTGGAGATCTCGTGCCGGTCCTTCAACCGGCCGAGGTGCAGCGCCAGCAGTTCACCCTTGCCGAGTTCGAGCGCCATGTCGGCCAGTTTGGCCTGGGTGAGCTGGTAGGCCGCCAGCGGCTTGTCGAACACCTCGCGGGTCTGCGCGTATTCGATTGTGGCGGAAAGGCAGTCGCGGGCCGCGCCGAGCGCGCCGAAGATGATCCCGAACCGCGCCTCGGAGAGGCAGCCCAGCGGCGCGCGGAGTCCGCGGGCCTCGGGCAGCAGGGCGTCGGCGGGCAGCCGGACGCTGTCGAGGGAGAGTTCCGCGGTGATCGACGCGCGCAGCGACAGCTTGTGCTTCATCTCGCGAGCGCTGAAACCCGGTGTGTCCGTGGGCACTACGAATCCGCGGATCACATCCCGCTCACCCTCGCGCGACTGCGCCCACACGACGGCCACGTCCGCGACCGACCCGTTGGTGATCCACATCTTCGACCCGTCGAGGATCCAGTCGTCCCCGTCCCGCCGCGCTCGCGTTCGCATGCCTCCCGGATTCGAGCCGAAGTCCGGCTCGGTCAGCCCGAAGCATCCGATCACCCGGCCCGCCGCCATCTCCGGCAGCCACCGCAGCTTCTGCTCCTCGGACCCGTACTTGTGGATCGCCGTCATGGCCAGCGACCCCTGCACCGAAACCATGCTGCGCACACCCGAATCCACGGCCTCCAGCTCCAGGCAGGCCAGCCCGTACGCCGTGGCCGACGTCCCCGCGCACCCGTACCCCTCCAGATGCATCCCCAGCAGCCCGAGCTTCCCCAGTTCCGGCGCCAGCTCCCGCGCCGGAAACGTCCCCGCCTCGAACCACTCCGCCACCCGCGGCTGCAATCGCTCCGCCGCGAACGCGCGCACCGTATCCCGGATCGCCCGCTCCTCGTCACTGAGCAGGGAATCGATGGCGAACAGCTCATCCACGGTGACCATGCGCCCCACGATAAGACCGCCTCCACCCTGCCGACAACGCCGCGCCGCACCCCCACCCGAACTCGGCCGCCGCCGCCGCATGACACCGGCGCGATGCGAACGCAACAACTGGTTTCGCGAGGCGAGGGTAACTCGCCGGGTCCGACCGAAATCGGTTCGGCACCCAACCGCCGGCACGGGTTGCCGACAGCAAGCGACTCTCAGCCGCCCGCCGAAAGCCGGGGAGGCGGGGGAGCGTGGCGGGGGAGCCCTTAGGCTGTTCGCATGAGTGAGCTGGGTTTCTCTACACGGGCGGTGCACGCCGGGTTCGATCCGGACCCTCAGACCGGTGCGGTGAACGTGCCGATCTATGCGAGTTCGACCTTCGCCCAGGACGGGGTCGGCGGGATGCGCGGCGGGTACGAGTACGCGCGCACCGGGAACCCGACCCGCACGGCGCTGGAGGCGAATCTGGCGGCGCTCGAATCCGGTACCTACGGGCGGGCTTTCGCCTCGGGTATGGCGGCCACCGACTGTGCGATCCGCGCGAACCTGCGGCCCGGTGACCACATGGTGATCCCGAACGACGCGTACGGCGGCACCTTCCGGCTCATCGACAAGGTGTTCACCCAGTGGGGGATCGAGTACTCGGTCGCGCCGGTGTCGGATGTGGACGCTGTCGCCGCGGCCATGCGCCCCAACACCAAGCTGGTGTGGATCGAGACGCCGACCAACCCGCTGCTGAACGTCGGCGATATCGCGGCCCTGGCCGAGGTGGCGCATGCGGGCGGCGCGAAGCTGGTGGTGGACAACACCTTCGCCTCGCCCTACCTGCAGCAGCCCCTGCTGCTGGGCGCGGACATCGTGCTGCACTCGACCACCAAGTACCTGGGCGGGCACTCGGACGTGGTGGGCGGCGCGCTGATCACCGACGATCAGGAGATGGACGCCAAGTTCGCGTTCCTGCAGAACGGTGCGGGCGCGGTCCCCGGCCCGATGGACGCCTTCCTCACCATGCGCGGCATCAAGACGCTGGCCCTGCGCATGGACCGGCACTGCGACAATGCCGAGACCATCGCCGAATTCCTCGCCAACCACCCCAAGATCGCCCAGGTCATCTACCCCGGCCTGCCCGAGCACCCCGGCCACACCGTGGCCCAGAAGCAGATGCGCCGCTTCGGCGGCATGATCTCGGTGCGCGTGCACGGCGGCAAGGACGCGGCGCTTGCCTTCTGCGCCAAGACCAAGATCTTCACCCTCGCCGAATCCCTCGGCGGCGTCGAATCCCTCATCGAGCACCCCGGCGCCATGACCCACGCCTCCACCGCCGGCTCGGCCCTCGAGGTCCCCGCCGACCTGGTCCGCCTCTCTGTCGGCATCGAGGACATCAGCGACCTGCTGTCGGACATCGAGCAGGCACTCGCCTGACTGTGACAAAACAGAAGCGCCGCACCAGGACTGGTGCGGCGCTTTGTCGTTGCTCGGAACGCGACAACTGACTTCGCAAGGTTCCGGGTAACTCATCGGGCACGACCGAAATCGTTTCGGCTCCCAACCGCCGGCACGGGTGCAGGACCGTCAACGGCTCTCTGCCGCCCGCTGAAGGCGCGGGGAGGCGGGCTAGCTGTGGTAAGGCTCCGCGGAGACCAACGTCACCTTCATGGTGTTGCCGTTGGGCAAGGTGTATTCGCGGGTTTCGCCGACCTTGGCATTGATGAGGGCGCCGCCCAACGGGGAGTTGGGGGAGTAGGTCTCGAGGTCGGCGCTGCCGAGGCCCTCTTCACGGGTGGCGATGAGGAAGGTTTCGGTGTCGGACTCGTCACCGTCGTAGTAGACCTTGACGACCGAGCCGGGCAGGGCGACGCCGGACTTCGTGGGCGCGATGCCGACCTTGGCGTTGTTCAGCAGTTCCTGCAGCTGGCGAATGCGCGCCTCCTGCTGGCCCTGCTCCTCACGGGCCGCGTGGTACCCGCCGTTCTCCTTGAGATCGCCTTCTTCACGGCGCTCGTTGATTTCGGCCGCGATGACGGGACGGTTGGCGATGAGCGCGCCGAGTTCGCTCGTGAGCCTCTCGTGCGACTCCGGGGTCAGCCAAGTCACGGTCTCAGTCATCTCGATCACTCCCTAGTAGTTGTCCCCGGCAAGCCGGGATTCCCTGATGCCCGCTACCGTGGCCATCCGGAGATGGGCACAGCAGCAGTGGACAGCCAGAGCGATCCCTGGGGAGAGTCCCGACAGCGCCGGCCGTCAATGCAGCAAACACGGCTCCGAACGTCGGAACCGTGTATCGCGTCATTTTAGCACGATTCGGAAAGGCGCAGGTAGAAGCGTCAAAGCGGGTCGCTTAACGGACGATTCACCCGGCGCGCAGGTAGGCCGGCACATGGTCGGTGCAGCCGTAGACATTGCCCGCGCCGGCCCGTCGGCCGGTCTTGATCGTGGTGACCACGCGGACGGTGCCGGAGTCGGAGCCGGGCACCAGGACCTCGCGGCGACCGACCTCGTCGGTGTCGCCGTCCATGGCCCGCACGAAGCAGACGACCGCCTGGCCCGGATCCTTGCGTGTCACTTTGAAATCCACGCTGACCGTGGAGTCGTCGACGATCGTGTAGCCGATCCGATCCGGTTCGATGGCCTGCGGCCCGTAGGTGCGGTAGCCCAGATACGCGACCCCGAGCCCGGCGAGGATGACGACCGCTCCGAGGGCGTAGGGGAGCCAGCGGCGGGTCTTCCGAGGCGCAATCCCGTACCGGTCAGCCGGTCTTTCACTCATATCGGGGACGCTCCCGGGGGGTAGGTCGGAACAAACAACGATCGGATGGAACTATAGGGAATGCATATCTGATGCCTGTGCCTGGACTCGGCACGCGCGGGCAGGGTCCGGAGGAGGCAGCTTGCGTAACCACGCAGGACCCCTGCACGTGCCAATTGATACAGCTCGACGCTACGAGGTGAAAAACGTGATCGGTGAGGTGAACGAGAAGTGAGTGGTCTTCGCCTCATGGCGGTGCACGCGCATCCCGACGACGAATCCAGCAAGGGCGCGGCGACCACCGCGCGCTATGCCGCCGAAGGCAATGACGTGCTGGTCGTCTCCCTCACCGGCGGGGAACGCGGCGACATCCTGAACCCCGCCATGGACACTCCCGGCATCAAGGACCGCATCACCGAGGTCCGCCGCGAGGAGATGGCCGCCGCCGCCGAGGCGCTCGGCGTCCGCCAGACCTGGCTCGGCTTCGTGGATTCCGGTCTGCCGGAAGGCGATCCGCTGCCGCCGCTGCCCGAGGGCAGCTTCGCGCTGGTGCCCCTGGAGGAGGCCACCGAGGCGCTGGTGCGCGTGGTCCGCCAGTTCAGGCCGCACGTCATGACCACCTATGACGAGATGGGCGGCTACCCGCACCCGGATCACATCATGTGCCACCAGGTGTCGGTCGCGGCCTTCGAGGCGGCGGGCGATCCGGAGCGGTTCCCCGACGCGGGCGAGCCCTGGCAGCCGCTCAAGCTGTACTACAACCACGGCTTCAGCCTCACCCGGCTGGAGGTGTTCGCCGACGAGTACGCACGCCGCGGCGAGCCCTTCCCCATGCAGGACTGGATGGACCGCATGCGCAAGTACGCCGCCGAGCGCGGCGACATCATGGCGCGGGTCACCACCCAGGTCGAATGCGCCAAGTACTTCCCGCAGCGTGACGACGCCCTGCGCGCCCACGCCACCCAGATCGACCCGAACGGCGCCTTCTTCGCGATTCCGCTGGAGATGCAGCAGCGACTGTGGCCCACCGAGGAGTTCGAGCTGGCCAGGACCCGGGTCAAGACCGCGATCCCGGAGACCGACCTGTTCGCGGGAATCGACGAGGCCGATTCCGGCTTCGACGCCGCCGACACCGAGGACGCCGCCCGATGATGCTCACGCTGCTCGCCCAGGGCACCAATTCGCCCACCGGACCCGAGTTCGGCAAGGCGTCCCCGCTGGGTCTGGTCATCGTGCTGGTGCTGCTGGCCGGCACCATCCTGCTCATCCGGAACATGAACAAGCACATCAAGAACCTGCCCGCCGAGTTCTCCCCGGAACACCCGGAGGCGGACCAGGAGGCCGACGAAGGCACCGAGCACGGCATCGCGTCGCGTGAGGACGATGGGCCCGCGCGGGCGGAGGACACCAAGTCCGAGCCGCGCAGCGAGACCAAGCCGGAAGCCACCAACGGCACTGCCTGAATCCCCTCGGCATCCGCCGGCATGCTGCGGGGTGTCTTCGCCGCCTACCTGAATGGCGCTGATCCCCGAATTCCTTCGGCCTCACCGCTTTTCGGTGACCCGGCCGGCCTGCCGCCGCTGCTGATCCAGGTCGGCTCGGCCGAACTGCTGCTCAGCGTCTCCGAGGGCTTCGCGGCCGCCGCGCGGGCCGCGGGCGTCGATGTGACGCTGTCGCTCGGTGCGGGTCTCCTACACGTCTACCCGAGCATGCGGGACACGCCGGAGGCGGCGGCCGCCACCGACGAGATCGCGGCCTTCCTGCGCAAGCATCTCGGCTGAGGCCGGGATTCAGACCAGCGTCTCGGTCTCGTAGGCGGGCAGCTGGTAGTCCTCGGCCTTGGGCTCGAACAGCTTCCGGGTCAGCGGGAGCATCGGGCCCGAGGTCATGATCCGCATGTTGAGCCGGCCCAGGGCGGTCAGGACCTTCGACTTCGGGAGCATCATCTGGATGCCGCCGCCGGGAAGTTCCTTGGCCGCGTCCAGGAACGGGGTCACCCGCTCCTCGTAGCGGGCCAGCGCGCCGGGCAGATCGTCCGGGGTGGCGGCGATTTCGCCGGTCAGGATGTACGCGCCCACCAGTGCCATCGCCGTGCCCATGCCGGTCAGAGGCGAGCCGCAGTAGCCCGCGTCGCCGGCCAGGGTGACCCGCCCGGCGGCCAGGGTCGGCATGTCGATGCGGGCCAGCACGTCGAAGTAGAAGTCGGGTGCGTCGCCCATGGCCGCGAGCGCGGTGGGCGCATGCCAGCCGGCCTCGCCGAGCATGTCGGTGATGAGGCGCTGCTGGGCGGCGACATCGCGGCGCAGTGCGGGGTCCTCGGGGGTGCGGAGGGTCAGGATGGCCTTGGCGGTGCGCGGGTCGCGGTCGGGGCGGATGCCGACGGCCGCGCTGGGCACCGAGTGCATGGCGAACCAGCCCGGCTTGGTGTCGGCGGGGGTGGTCATGGTGAAGAAGGCGGTGTAGCCGCCCAGGTAGGTGGAGAACCGTTCCTCCGGCCCGAAGGCGAGGCGACGGACCGCCGAGTGCACGCCGTCCGCGCCGACCACCAGATCGAAGCGCCCGGTCGCGCCGGAGCCGAAGCCGACCGTCACACCGGTGTCGTCCTGGTCGAGGGTCTCGATCCACTCGCCGTAGCGGTAGTCGAGATTGCCCGGAGTTTCGGCCACCAGGTCGAGCAGCACCTGGTTCAGATCGCCGCGGGTGATCTCGATCTCGGCGACCGGGCCCTTGCCGTCGAAGGCCTCCATCGGCAGGGCGGCGTATTCGGTGCCCTTGCGGTCGACCCAGGCCATGCCCAGCTCTTCGAGCTGGTATTTGCGGATGCCCGGCATCAGGCCCATGCGCTCGGCGACCTCCTTGCTGGCGGCGCGCAGGTCGACGGCCTGGCCGCCGGGGCGGGGCGCGGCGGCGCGCTCCACGACGGTGACCCGGGCTCCGGCCCGAAGCAGTTGCAGCGCAACGGCATTGCCGGCGATGCCGCCGCCGGAAACCAGGATGTGCAGCGAGTTGGCGGTGGTGTTCATGGGTGTCGGGCCCTCTCGGTTGGCTCTAACGTCTAAGACAAATGTACTAAATGGTTGGCACATTTGTCTAGTACATATGTCTCAGCCATGTCTACCTGGGGATATGCGCCGGGCGAGAAGGTTCGGCGCTCAGCCGAGGGTCGGGGTGTCGTAGACGGTGAACCCGCCCTTGCCGTCGGTGTCCATCCCGAGGAATCGATCCGCGTGGAAGGGATTGTTGGCCAGCAGCCGCACCACGGTGTCGTCGGGGTCGGCGAGATCCAGGATCGCGCCGTACGGTCCGCGATCGATCACCTCGCCGCGGGTGTATTCCAGTTCGTCGGCGCGGGCGGCGAAGGCGTGCAGGTCGTCGACCGAGTCCACCTCCAGGGCGAAGACGTCGAAGCTGCGGAAATCCGGTGTGCCCGCGCAGTATTCGCGCTCCCACAGCGCGATGCCGAAGCCGGACGGGTGCATGAGCTGTGCCCCGCGCAGCTCACCCTCCTCCCGGAACTCGCCCGCCAGGCGCAGATCCAGCAGGTCGCAGTACCAGGCGACACTGCGCGCCAGGTCGCTGACCGGCAGTTTGACGTGGCGTATGCGGGCCAGTCCGGCCATGGTGCCTCCTGATCGGGGTGCGGCGAGCGGGGCATGGACCCCTGAAGGATGCCACTTCACGACGCCACTGACGCGGAAGGGCACTCTCCTGGCGCGAGCGGAATACGTACCGGATGGTCCGAGTTAACGGGAGTCCCAGCGTAATTCCGTGAGAAGGTGGCAGAGATGGTGACTACGGTCCCGGACCGGTCCGGCAATGCGGTCGATACCGTCTCCTCCCATGTGGTGGGGGTGATCGCGGACGCGGCGCGGCGGGCGGGAGCCGAGACCGAGCAGATCGCTCAGGTGCTCGGCCGCGATCCAGCTCTGCTGTCCGACGACACGGCGCGCATCCCGACCGCGAAGGCGTCGCGGCTGTGGGAGCTGCTGCACCGGCTGGCGGGACCCGAGGCCGGAGTGCTGGCCGCGGACGTTGCCGAGCTGGGGCGGCTGCACGTGTGGGACTACCTCATCGGCAATGCGCCCACACTCGCCGAGGGCCTGCGCGACGCGGCGCGCTACAACAACACCATCTGCGACCGCCGGGTCGATCTGGAGGTGGTGGAGGACGGATCCCTGCTCACCGCACGCTATCTCGATCTGCCGCATCGGGGCGCGGCCGCGGCCGCCAACAAGGAATTCGTCATGGCGGTGATGGTGCGGCGGGCGACGGAGAGCTTCGGCGACGCGGGCCGGCCGGTCCGGGTCGACTTCTCGCACCGGGGTCCCGACGATCGCGCGCACCTGGTCCGCGCGCTCGGCACCGGGAACATCCACTTCGGTCAGGACCGGGACGCGATCACCTTCCTCACCGCCGCGCAGGTGGGTGGCCGGGCGAATGATCCTGTCCTGCAGGGGATTCTGCGATCGCACGCCCAGCGGCTGATCGACTCGATCGGGCCCGAACCGGTCTGGCTGGATGTCTTCCGCGCGGTACTGCAGGCGGCGCTGCCGGAGTCCGGAGGTGACGGGGTGGGGTTGGACGAGGTGGCCGCCGCCCTCCGGATCAGCGACCGGACCCTGCAGCGCCGCCTGACCGAGCACGGCACCAGCTGGCGCGCGGAGCTCGAGATCGTGCGGCGGGAGACGGCGATCGCCCTGCTGCGCGACCACACGGTGCCGGTGCGGTCGGTGGCGTTGCGCCTCGGCTACCGCGATCACCGTGTGCTGGCCCGGGCCTTCCGCCGCTGGACGGGGCAGTCACCCGCAAGCTTCCGCCGGGATCAGCCGGAGTGACCGCCGGCGCGGAGTCGCAACCCCGGCCCTCTCAGCTCACGTCGGTCCAGCGCTGCTGGGCGCGGCGCAGCGATCTCGGATCGGAGTAGCCGATGCGGCGGGCGCGCTCGGCCTGGGTGAGGCCGAGCGGCTGGTCGAGAACCTGTTGCCTGCGGGCCTTTTCGAGTTCGCAGCGCCACGAGGTGCCCTCCTCGGCGAGGCGGCGCTGCAGGGTGCGACGGCCTGTCAGCAGTCGGCGGGCCACCGCGTCGATGGTTACCGCGCCGTCGATCAGCATCGACGCCAGCTCCTGCTGCAGCCGGTCGGACCAGGTGGTGATGCGCGGTGGCGCCGTCATCTCGGCCTGCTGAACCAGGATTCGGTTCAGGACCGGGTCGGCGCGCAGCAGCGGCAGCGCCAGGTCGGCGTTCCGGAAGGTGACGCGATTGGTGGCCGCCCCGAAATCTATTCGGGGCGTACCGAACAGCTCGGTGAGCGCGGTCAGCTCCGCCCGGCACGCGGGCGCCCGCTGCCGCAGTCGCACGTCGACCGGCACCACGTATTGCCCGGTGGCCGTGCGCATTTTCACGATCATCCCGCACAGACCGGTGTGCATGGCCAGCTCGCTGCCACGGCCCTCACCCCGGGCCAGGCCGGTGTACACCGTCGTCACTCCGTCCGGATCCGCGTCGGCGACCGCCCGGAACTCCCGATTGGTCGAGCACGCGTCCATGAACCGATCGGTCAGCGCGAGTCCCGCACCCAGGGTGGGTGCGGTCAACAGCAGGTAATCGATGATGCCGAGCTGTCCCGGCGTGTACTCGAGTGCGGTGCGGACGGCGATGGCGGGATCCTGGGTTTCGTGCTCGACGAGTTCCCACAGTCGCAGATACCGCTCGCTGGGCACCATGGATTCGGGCGAGGTCAGCAGCCAGCCCGGCAGGTCCGCGGCGAGGGCCAGGCGATGCCGCGTGTCCTCGCACACTCCGATCGTGCTCAGCACATACCCCGGCAGCAGCACGGTGTCCATCACCTGTGCGTCGGGGTCGAGCCCGGCCCCGGTGGGGGCGTGAATACCGGTGGGGTGGATGGTCATTGGGATCCCGGGAGTGGAGCGTGATCGACGGGCGGTGGCATCGCGTTGCACTCACGGTGCAATGCACGAGGGTCCAAATTAGACTGTGCGGTGCGGTTTTTGAAACAGGACGCACATCGTGGGTGACTTCAGTGGCCGATGTGGCGGCGGCCGGGCCGATCAGCGGCCGGGCAGCAATGGTCGGGTCGCTGGTCCCGAAGGTCCCGTTCAGAAGTAATCGGTGGTCGCTAAGCTGCGGCGATGATCGGCAATACCATTTCGTCTCGGCTGGCGGCCCTGGTTCGGGAGGCGGCGCTGCGGGCGGGAGCGTCGGCGTCGCAACTCTTCAGCGCGCTGGAGCTGGGGGCCGATCAGCTCGGTGACGATCTGGTACGGGTTCCGACCGGCTCGGCGTGGCGGGTCTGGGAGCTGATCTATGCGGCCGCGGGGCCGACGGGAGGTCTGTGCGCGGCGGCCACGGCCACGCGGGGGAGCCTGTCGGTGTGGGATTACCTCTTCTCGAGTGGGCCGACGCTGGCCGAAAGTCTGCGCAGCGTGGTCGAATTGCGCGCCGTCGTCGCGGATCCGCTCGGTGGCGGCGAGGTGCTGGAGAGCGGCGGGTTGCTCATCGTGCGGGATAGCGCGACCGTCGAACCGGGTCCGATCCTGGGGCTGGTCGAGGAGTTCACGCTCGCGGTGATGCTGCAGCGGGCACGTGAGGCGACCGGGCATCCGCTGGTTCCGGTTCGGGTCGCGTTCCGGCACCGCGCGCCACGCAATCACCGGCACCTCGCGGAGGCGTTCGGTACCAACCGGATCTGCTTCGAGGCCCCGCACTCCGAGCTGACCTTCCTCGACGCGGCGGCACTGCCCACCGGGGGCGACCCGAACCTGGGCCGGATCCATCGCGGCTACGCGGAACTGCTGCTCGCCAGTGCGCGTCCCGCGCCCAGCCCGATCGGCAGGATCCGCACGGTGCTGCGTGGGGCGATGGCGTGCGGCGAACTCGAACTCGACCAGGTCGCCGCCCGGCTCGCCGTCAGCCCGCGTACCCTGCAACGTCGTCTGCAGGAGCTGGGCACCAGCTGGCGTGCCGAGGTCGACACGGTCCGCCACGAGCACGCGTCGGATCTGTTGCGTGGCACCGATCTCCCGATGTACGCGATTGCGGCCCGGCTCGGCTACACCGACCCGAGGGCGCTGCGGCGGGCATTCCGCCGTCAGGCGGGGCGATCCCCGGACGAGTTCCGCCGGTGGGCGGCCACCGGTTCGATATCCGGGTAGCCGGTGCCGGTCAGGGGTGGTCGGTGGTGAGGTGGAGGTAGGCGGTGTCGAGGGGGATGTCGACCGCGAACCAGGCCGCGGGCCGGTCGTCGTCGCGGGGGCACCAGGCGGTCGCGATGCACAGCCGGGCCACCTCCGTGGTGGCGAGACCGGGCAGCCGCCACTGGATTCCGGCCGGATCCAGGTAGCGCACACCGTATTCGGAGTCGTCGTCATTGCCGTCGGTGGGCAGCTGGTCCGCCCAGTCGGCGGGCATGAGCCGGCCGTCGGCGGCCTGCATGGCCAGCAGTTCGGAATCCGGGCCGCCGATCGACACCGAGAAGCGGTCGTTCTCGGCGGTCACAGCCGCGAGGCATTCACCGGAGTCGGGACCACAGAACGTGTCCGCGGACAGATCGGTCAGTTCGGCCGCGAAGGACAGGGCGGGCACCGCCGAGTGGGCCTGCACCTGCCAGATTCCCGCCCACATCGGCACGGCCGCGCCGCCGTCCCAGGCCGGCATCTCGATGCGGCCGAGGAGCAGATCGACCGTGGCGTCCCGGTGCCGCCAGCGGTGCAGGTGCGAGCCGTTCGCCAAGCGCCACACGGCATCCGGACCGGTCGGTACCTGTTCCGAGCCGAGCGCGACAGCGAACACGACGGTGCCGAGCGGCGTATCGATCACGGCGGGATGCCGGTCGACCTGGTGCAGGCGGTCGGTGGGAAGCATGCGCCCCATCATGCACCCCGGCGAACGGGCGCCCGACCTCCGGTGCGGGCGAACGGCCCGGCGGGTTGGGTTCCCGTCGGGCCGTTCATGTTTCCGATCCGTGCCGTCGGCCTCGTCAGACGCCCGCCGCGACCGCCCGGGCGCGCCGGGCCGGCGACCGGAAGGTGGCCAGGGCGAGCGCGGCCGCGGCGACCGCGATGACAGAGATCGCCACCCCCGCCACGGTGCAGTGGATCCTGGACAAGGCCATCCAGGTATTCGGCGCCGGCGGCCTGTCCCAGGACTACCCGCTGGCCACCGCCTACGTGAGTATCCGCTCCCTACGGTTCGCCGACGGACCTGACGAGGTGCCAAGAGCACGCTCGCACGCACCGAGCTGCGCAACCAGAGGGCGGCACGATGACCGCCGGCCATCGGGTGGCGGCGGACGCGCCGAACATCGCCGAGGTGTAGCAAACCGCGGTGCGCGGAGTCGGTGGTCTGCGCTGCGGGATTCAGGATTTGCGCGGGGCGACCAGGCCGGATTCGTATGCGAGGACCACGAGTTGGGCGCGATCGCGGGCGCGGAGCTTCGTCATGGCTCGGTTGACGTGGGTTTTCGCGGTGAGTGGGCTGATGACCATGTGGTCGGCGATCTCGTCGTTGGACAGGCCCTGGGCGACGAGGGTCACGGCCTCGCGTTCGCGGGTGGTCAACTCTTTCAGCCCGGGACCGGTCCCGATGACGAGCGGCTGGGAGACGTATCGGTTGATCAGGCGGCGGGTGATCGAGGGTGCGAGCAGGGCGTCGCCGCGGGCGGCGACGCGAACCGAGTGCAGAAAGTCTTCCGGCCGAATGTCCTTGACGAGAAATCCGGCCGCGCCGGCGCGGAGTGCGTGGAAGACGTATTCGTCCAGGCCGTAGTTGGTCAGGATGACGACGTGCACCCCGGCCAGAGCCGGGTCTGCCGCGATGCGGCGTGTCGCTTCGATGCCGTCCATGCCGGGCATCTGAATGTCGATGAGGGCTATGTCGGGCAGGTGTTGCCCGGCCAGCGCGACGCCCTCGCTCCCGTCGGCGGCCTCGGCCACCACCTCGATATCGTCCTCGAGATCGAGGAGAGCGCGGAATCCGCTGCGGATCAGCGGTTGGTCGTCGACCAGTAGGACGCGAATCATGTTGGGTCCACGGGAAGTTCGGCCCGGACCGAGAACCCGCCCGCACTGCGTGGCTCCGCTTGCAGACGACCTCCGAGCGCGGTGACTCGTTCGCGCATCCCGAGCAGTCCGACGCCGTGCACCGGCGCGGTGCCGGGCCTGGCCCCGCCGTCGTCGTCGACCCGCACGAGCAGGGTGTCGGGCCGGTAGTCGATGCGGACCGATGCCGTCGCGGCGGCGGCGTGCCGGGAGATGTTCGTCAACGATTCCTGAACGATCCGGTAGATGGTCCGGTCCACCGCTGCCGGTATGTCCGGGCGTTGTCCTTCGATCGTCAATGTCGCGTCCAAACCGTTTGCGCGGGCTCGCTCTACGAGTTCCGGAACATGGTCGAGTCCTTGCCGAGGGACGGCCCCGTCGTCGCGCAACGCCTCCAACGTCGCGCGCAATTCCCGGGCCGCCTCACGTCCGGCGTCCCGGATCGCCAGCAGGGACTCGGGCACCTCCGCACCCTTCCTGCGGGCGACGTGGACGGCGGCTTCGGATTGCACCTTGATGACCGAGATCTGGTGGGTGAGCGAATCGTGCAGCTCCCGCGCGATGTGCAGCCGCTCCTCGTCGGCGCGGCGTCGCGCGGTCTCCTCGCGGGTGCGCTCGGCCTCGTCGGCCCGCTGCTCGGCCTGCCGCAGTGCTTCACCCGCGGCCGCTGCCGCGATCAACCAGGCCAGTTGGAGGGCGCCCCGGGCCTGCGTGAACGCCTCGCTCACAGGCCATTCCGGGTGCGGGACCAGCATTGCGAATGGCAGCGTGACCACCATGAGCACCGATCCTGCCGCCGCGATGAGGCGGCGCCCGGCCCGGACGGTGGCATACACGGCGATCAGATAGGCGATGGCGGGGACTTCGAAACCGATTGCCTGATAGCCCAATACGCACAAACCCGTGACCGCCAGGACCGTGACCGGAGTCCAGCGGTACGCGGCCAGCGCCAGACCTCCGATGGTCAGCAACACATAGCCCAGCGCGTCGAGCGCCGTGGCGGAGTGCCGCCCGGACAGGCCGGTGACCAATAGGATGGCCGCCACGCCGACGGCGACCGACCAGTCACCGATACGGATCCGTGCCCAGCCCATGGGTGCACCCTAGCCGGAATCCCGAGTGCGCGACTCCGCCTGACGGACGATCGATCGACTACCGCGCACGCGGTAGTTTCGCGACCGCTACCGCGTCCGCGGCAGTCGGCTACGGCATCGGTGGCAGCGTGAATTGTCCACGCCCGAACGACGATCGACGGTGGGGCCGGCCGACATGATGAGGCGACATCGAGTCGTTCGACACAAGGAGGACCTCATGTCCATCCGTCATCTGTCCGCCGTCGCAGCGGCCGTCTCGCTCGGAGGTATCGCCCTCGCCGCACCGGCGGCGGCCTCGGTCCAGCAGACCGCCGCCGTCACCGGTATGACCTCCGGGCGGATCGGGCCCACCCTGACCGCACTGGTGGGACTGGTCGGCGTGGTGATCGGCAGCCTGGCCCTGGCCCGAATCGGCCGCATCGGCGCCGGCAGTGGGCGTACCGGAGCCATGGTGGCGCTGGTCTCGGGGCTGATCAGCCTGGTCCTCGGTAGCTTGTTCGCAGCCACCGCCGCCGGTGGTCCCGGCACCGGCAACGGGATAGTCGGGTCCTGGGCGGCCATGGTGCTCGGGCCGATCGGTCTGGTTCTCGGCGGGCTGACCCTGAACCGCTCTCGCAGTGTCGGCCGGAGCGGCTGACTCCTCGGCTACGGGTGCCCCCGCCAGTGGTATGGAATGCTGGTATTCACCCTGCTGGGCCAGTCGGTACCGGTCGGGCTGCGGTCGTGGCCGTCGGCGCGGTGATCGACGCGCTGCGCCGCCGATTCACCGCGCGGTGCGCCACGATATCGAAAGAACGGCAATGGGATTCGGCTGACCGGAGAGGGGTTTCGACGTGTCCGACAACCGCACCTGGCAAGCCCGGCTGACCGCGACGTCAGCACCGGCGGCGGTGATCTGGATCCGTATCTACGTGGGCGTAGTGTTCCTCACCGAGGGCATCCTGAAGTTCACCCGCCCCGACGCTCTGGGCGCCGGCCGGTTCGACAAGGCCGGCATTCCGGCTCCCGGGTTCTTCGCCCCTGTCGATGGAGTATTCGAAATCGTATGTGGCGCACTGATTCTGGCCGGACTGGTCACCCGTGTCGCGGTTGTGCCGATGATCGTGGACATGGTTGGCGCGCTGCTGATCACGAAACTTCCCATCGTGTGGGGCGACGCGCCGCTGTTCGCCCGCGAATCCGGGTTCGGTGATTTTCTGCACGAAGCCCGCCTGGATTTCGCGCAACTGTGCGGCAGTGTATTCCTGCTGCTCGTCGGTGCCGGGGCCTGGTCGGTCGACGCGCGCCTGACGGCCGCCACGAGAGCGGCTGCGTCACAATGAAGTTCAATCCTCGCCGAGGATTTCGCGGGCGAGGTCGCGCATGGCACGGCGCTCCTCGGCCAATGCGGCGCGTCCGGCGTCGGTGACCCGGTCCACCCGCCGCACCCGCCCGTAATGCTCGCGGGTTAGGGATACGCGGTACTGAGCGGGTGCACGAGGCGAGCCTCGGCTCTGCGAGTCGCCGTCGAGAGGCAGAACTGCTCGGTGCTATCCGGCGCGGCCGTGTCCACCCGGTGGCCGGCGCTGCTGGGCGGCGTCGGTGAGCGCACGGTGAGGGTTTGGTGAGCGCGGTCGGCGAACGTCTGTGTCAAGGAAACAAACCCGAGCACAGGAGTTCCAATGTCTCAGATCGGTAAGTTCGCCCTCGTTACCGGCGCTTCTCGCGGAATCGGCCGCGCCATTGCCCTGCGGTTGGCGGCGAACGGCGCGGTGGTCGCGGTGCACTACGGACACGATGACGAAGCGGCGGCGAAGACCGTGGCGGACATCGAAGCCGCGGGCGGGCAGGCGTTCGCCATCCGCGCCGACCTGAGCACGCCGGCCGGAATCGACGCGCTGTTCGGCGATCTGACGAAGAGCCTGCCGGACGGACGGCTGGACATTCTGGTGAACAATGCGGGCGGCGGCGGTGGCAGCGGCTCGATCGAGCAGCTGACCCCGGCGGCGGTGGACAGTCTCTTCGCAGTGAATGTGTCTGCGCCGCTGTTCATTTCGCAGCAGGCGATACCGCTGCTTCGCGATGGCGGTCGCATTGTCAATATCTCCTCGTGCGCACCGCGGGTGGCGGCCCCGTCGCAGGTGGCCTACGCGATGAGCAAGGGGGCGATCGATGTGCTCACCAAAACCCTCGCGGTACAGCTCGGTCCGCGCGGTATCACCGTGAACGCGGTGGCCGCCGGTGCGACCGAGACCGAGGGGATGGCCGCCTTTTTCGATGGCCATCCGCAGGCGCGGGCCGGCATCAGTGCCATGACCGCGCTGGGCCGGGTGGGGCAGCCCGCCGATATCGCCGATGTGGTGGCCTTTCTCGCCTCCGAGGACGCCCGCTGGATCACCGCCAATGTGGTTGATGTGAGCGGCGGCACCGCCATCAGCCCGGCCATCGGCGCACAGTAGCGCCCGTCGAGGTTCCGCACCTTCGAGGCCGAGCTGAAAGGCATGGGGCACCGCGTCGTCATCCCCGACCTGCCCGACACCGACGCGCCACGGCTCGATCCGTGGCGAGAGACGCTCACCGCGGTGGCGACCGGTCCGACCCGCGACATCGTGCTCGTCGGTCGGCCATGGTGTGGGTCGTCATGCCGTTCCTCACTCGCCGCTTCGGCAGCGGGCTCGCCCGCTGATCCCGTCGATTGGCGCGAGCGGGATGCTGCGACGGAGGCAGCGGCGCGAGATGTGACGGCCTGCGGATGCCCGACGACGGTGTCGTATGCCCGCGAGGGTGCGTCTGGATCGTGTTGTGTGGGCGCCGGGTGTGGAAGGGTGGGGATATGAACCGATTGGGCAGCGCGACATCGCCTTACTTGCGTCAGCATGCTGGGAATCCGGTGCACTGGCGGGAGTGGGATGCGGAGGCGCTGGCCGAGGCGGCTGAGCGGGATGTGCCGATTCTGCTGTCGATCGGATACGCGTCGTGCCACTGGTGTCATGTGATGGCGCACGAGTCGTTCGAGGACGAGGCCACGGCGGCGGTCATGAACGAGAATTTCGTGTGCATCAAGGTGGATCGGGAGGAGCGGCCTGATCTGGACGCGGTGTACATGAATGCCACCGTGGCCATGACGGGGCAGGGCGGGTGGCCGATGACCTGCTTCCTGACGCCGGAGGGGGAGCCGTTCTATTGCGGGACGTATTACCCGAAGACGCCGCGGCACGGGATGCCGTCGTTCACACAGGTGCTGACGGCGGTGAGCGAGACGTGGCGGAACCGTCGCGACGAGGTGAACACGGCGGCGGCGCAGGTGGCCGACGCGCTGCGGCAACAGACCGCGGGGTTGCCGGATGCGGAGATCGGGGTCGGGCCGGAGTTGCTCGAGCATGCGGTCGGTGCGGTGTTGAAGGATGTGGACGGGCAGCACGGCGGGTTCGGGGGCGCGCCCAAGTTTCCGCCGTCGGCTCTGCTGGAGGGACTGCTCCGGCATTACGAGCTGACCGGCAATCCGACCGTGTTGCAGGCCGTTTCGTTCACCTGTGACTCGATGGCGCGCGGCGGCATCTACGACCAGCTGCGTGGCGGATTCGCGCGGTACTCGGTGGATGCGGCATGGGTGGTGCCGCACTTCGAGAAGATGCTCTACGACAATGCGCAGCTGCTGCGCGTGTATGCGCATCTGGCGCGGCGGGGGCACGACGAGTCGGCCGATGAGCGTGTGGCGGATGCGTGGGAACCGCTGGCGCTGCGGGTGACTCGTGAGACCGTGCAATTCCTGCTGACGGACCTCGGCACCGAGCAGGGGGCCTTCGCCTCGGCACTGGACGCGGACACCCATCTGCAACCGGGCGGACCGGGGGTGGAGGGGGCCACGTACGTGTGGACGCCCGCAGAACTCAACGGCACGCTGGGCGCGCTCGACGGTGCTTGGGCGGCAGAGGTTTTCAATGTCACCACGGCGGGCACCTTCGAGCACGGCACCTCGGTGCTGACCCGGTACACCGATCCGAAACCGGCTGACTACGAGCGGTTCGAGGCGATCCGGGCGAAGCTGTCCGCCGCCCGTTCCCGCCGTCCGCAGCCGGAGCGGGACGACAAGGTGGTCACCGCCTGGAACGGGATGGCCATCGTCGCGCTCGCGGAAGCCGGTGCGGCACACGGTCATCCGGAGTGGATCGCGGCCGCCGTCCGGTGCGCCCGCTTCCTGCTCGACACCCACGTGACCGGCGGCCGCGTCTGCCGCGCCTCACTGGGTGGTGTGCCCGGCGCGGCCCCGGGCGTGCTGGAGGATTACGCGTGGCTGGCGCTGGGGTTGCTCGCGCTGCACCAGACCGCCGAGGGTGACTGGCTGGACGCGGCGCAGGATCTGCTGGACGCCGCCATCACCCACTTCGCCGATCCGGAAACCTCCGGCAGCTGGTTCGACACCGCCGACGACGCCGAGACCCTGCTGACCCGGCCGCGCGACCCGCTGGACGGCGCAACCCCGTCCGGCACTTCGGTTCTCGCGGAGGCACTGCTCACCGCAGCAGCCCTCACCGACCCGCAGCGGGCCGACCGCTACCGGCAGTTGGCCGATCACACCTTGACCCGGGGTGCGGTGCTACTGGCTCGCGCGCCCCGCTCGGCCGGCCATTGGCTCGCCGTCGCCGAGGCCGCCCTGCGCGGCCCGATCCAGGTGGCCGTGGTGGACGGACCGGACGGCGAATCCGGCTGGGCCGCAACACTGGTGGCGGCCGCCCGTACCGCCGCCCCGGGCGGATCGGTGATCGTGTCCGGCCCCGTCGGCTCTCAGGCACTGCTGGCCGACCGGCCCCCGGTACGCGACACCTCCGCCGCCTACATCTGCCGCGGCTCGGTCTGTGACCTCCCGGTCACCACGGTCGAAGACGTTCGCGCCGGCCTGCTGCCCCCGCCCACCGCCTGATCGCTGCTGCCGGCACGGCCGGTGTTCAGGTCGTGCTGTCGACGCGGTTGTTCAGGTCGCGCCGTCGACGCGGTGCCCGGCCATGACCGCGGCGGGCACCGCGACCAGCACTGCGATGATGTGGGCGGCGCGAAACAGCCCGAGTATCACCGCATTCGGGGTCCAGTGCGTGAAGAGGTCGCCGAGATGCTCGGCCGTCAGCGCTGCCTGCAGCGGCTCGACCACCAGCGAGGCCAGGCCGAGCGTGCCCAACCCCACCACGAGAATCCGCCGCGCCCACAGGTTTCCGGCCAGCATCCGGGCCGCCAGCGCGAAGACCGTCAGGTAGATCGCCGCCCGGATCAGCAGCCCGAGCGCGATGCCGGCCACGTGGACCCCGGGCTCGTCGAGGGCGAGCGCGACGCGTCCCAACGTCTCGCCCACGCCCGCGATCAGCGCGACCACGATCGCTCGATAAGCCAGTACCGCCCGCTGCGGCCGCGCCCACACCGCCGCCGAAGTCCGCTCGAACGCGCCGATTTCATTCATAGCGCTACTGTCCGGCCTCCCGGTCCGCACCGAATCCCCCGCGAGTACGACATGCGCCCAGTCCTCGGGTACGACACCGCGATTCGACGGGCCCAGCCCGGGCGTGCTGCCGGTGCTTAATCCGTTGCCGCCCGGAGCGGGCGGTCATACAGTCCCGGGGGTGTTCGGTTCATGTTTTTCAGCGAAGTATTGCCAGGTCCCGCCGGCTGCAGGGCCGACCCTTGCGCGGGTTGATGATTAGCGATCCGCGGCCTGGCCGGCGGACTCCGAAGACGGGGGTGCGGCCGATCGGGGGCCGGCCTGCGGGGCGCTGCCGTTGCGGTGGGGCGCTGCGGGGGACACCACGTCGGTCCAGCCCGGAGTGGGTTCCTTGCGGCCGCGGAGGTGGAGAGTGTCGTGCAGGATCCACCGCGTGCGCTCGGCGTCGCAGGCGGCGTCTATGACCGCCTGACTGGCCAGAATGCGGCGCGGCACCAGTTTGGCCTCGGTGGTGAGGCGGGCGGCCTCGTTGACGGCGTCGCCGATGACGGTGAACTCCAGCCGGGTGTCGGTGCCGACATCGCCGGCGAACACCAGCCCGCGCGCGATGCCGATGCCCACCTCGAGCTCGCCCAGCGCGGCCACCTCGTCGCGCATGCGGCGGGCGGCCCGCAGCGCCGGGGTGGCATTGTCGTCGAGTGCGATGGGCGCGCCGAAAATGCACAGCGCCGCATCGCCTTCGAACTTGTTGACCAGCCCCTGATTGTCCTCGGTGGCCGCCACCACGATGGACAGCAGCCGATTCAGCTTGGCCACGAAGTCGTGCGGGGCGAGCTCGGTGGCCATCGCCACCGACCCGGTCACGTCCACGAACAGCGCGGTCGCCACCCGCATGTCGCCGGTCAGGCTGGGGCTGCCCGACAGCGCCCGCTCGGCCACCTCGGTACCCACGTGCCGGCCGAAGACGGTCCGCATGCGCTCGCGCTCACTGAGATTGGCGGCCAGTTCGTTCACCGAATGCTCGAGCCGCCCGATCTCGCTGGTGCTGTTGATCGTCACCCGGGCGTCGAGATCGCCGCGGGCGATCCGGTCCAGCGCGTCGCGCAGCGTGTGCATGGGCGTGGCCACCGCCCGGGCCAGCGCCGCCGTCGCCACCGCGCCGGCGGACAGGCCGACGATGGCCATGTAGATCCCGGTCCGGATGCGGTCCTGGGCATCGGTGGACGGGTCGGCCAGCACGGTGATCAACATGAACAGCGGCACCGCGCCCGCCACCGCGAACGTGACCAGCACCCGGGCCAGCACGGTATTGCTCCAGTGCGAGGTCTCGTCCAGCACCTCGGCCACCACCGGAATGGTCGGCCGGATGAGCCGGTCCACGATCAGGTAGGTCAGCGCAGCGGACTCCAGCCCGCCCAGCGTGAACATCGACAGCACCACCGGAAAACTGCGGTCCTCGGTGGCGTGCGCGAAGACGGCGGCCGCCACGAACACGCCGGGCAGCCAGATGGCCAGCGCCCGTCCCGTGATCGCGATCGGGAGTCGCAGCAGCCGTCGCGCCTCGAGTTCGGTGGGTGGCCGGCGCTGGTCCAGCCAGCTGAAGTAGTGGTGGCGGTCCCGCACCGCGAGCATGATGCCGACCAGCGCACCGAGGGCCGGATAGATCGACACCTGAATGAAGGCGGTCATCCAATCCGGTCCGAGCCGGCTCAGGAAACCGCTCAGGAACAGCTCGGTGGTGATCACCGCGAGACCGCCGAGATTGCATGCCATGACGACAGCAGACAGACCACCCGGCGCACGCAGCGCCCACAGGATGAGTCTGCTGGTCACGTCGCAGACTTTAGAGAACGTTCGGCCGAGAATGCACGTTTGTGAGTAATTGCTCGGATCAGCGCAACAGGACGAACCAGACGGCAACGTAGTGGCACAGCGCCGCGACCACCGTTGCGGCATGGAAGAACTCGTGATGCCCGAAGACCTCCGGCCACGGGTCCGGCCAGCGCGACGCGTACAGGATCCCGCCCACGCTGTAGGCGATACCGCCCGTGACCAGCAAGATCACCGGCGTCCAGCCGACGTGGTGAATGAGCGTCCCGGCCACCGGGACGATGGCCCACCCGAGCAGCAGATACAGCGGCACCCCGACCCATCGGGGGGCGGTGGGCCACAGCATCTTCAGCGCTACCCCGGCCAGCGCGCCCGCCCACACGATGGTCAGCAGGACGGTGCCCGCGCTGCCGCGCACGCCGAGCAGGGCGAACGGTGTGTAGCTGCCCGCGATGAACAGGAAGATCATCGAATGATCCGCCCGCTTCATCCACATGCGGGCCCGCGGGGTCTTCCAGTTCACCCGGTGATAGGTCGCACTGATCCCGAAGACACCGCACACGGTGATCCCGTAGACCAGCGTCGACCAGGCGGCCTTCGCCGACACCGTGCTCGCCACCGACACCAGCACGACCACCGCGATGGCGGCCACGCCCACGGCCCAGGCATGAATCCATCCGCGCATGCGGGGCTTGACGAGTTCCAGCTCCTCGCGGACGGTTTCGATGAGCCCCACCGCCGGATCGACGGGCTGTATTGCCTCGGCCATTAGTTTCCTCCTCGGTAACCTACGGTACCGTAGGTTGGCGGCGGGCTGCCCCTCACAGTGGCTGTCGTCACGACGGGCCCCGGGTATTTCGCTCGTCTGTCCCGGTCGCTCCGCCATTCGTTCCGGGGGCGTAGGGTTGCGGCCGTGAAGATTGCGAGTCAGGTGCGTGGACTCCCATATCGCATATACGAGTCACGGCTGTCCAGGCAGTTGGCTGGCAAACAACATCCCCGGCACGTCGCCGTGATGTGTGATGGCAACCGGCGGTGGGCGCGGGAGAACGGGTTCAGCGACATCTCGCACGGCCATCGGGTCGGTGCGCTGAAGATCGCCGAACTCGTGGGCTGGTGTGGCGAGGCGGGCATCGAGATGGTGACCCTCTACCTGCTCTCCACCGAGAATCTGCGCCGCGACTCCGACGAACTCGAGACCCTCTTCGAGGTCATCACCGACGTCGTCGACGAACTGTCTGCGCCGGAACAGGATTGGAGCGTCCGCATCGTCGGCGCCCTGGACCAGTTGCCCGCCGAGTTCGCCCGCCGCCTGAGCGAGGCGGCCAAGAGCACCGAGGGCCGCACCGGTGTGCACGTCAATGTCGCCATCGGTTACGGCGGCCGCCAGGAGATCGCCGACGCGGTGCGCTCGCTGGTCCGCCAGGAGATGGACGCGGGCGAGACCGGCGAGGACCTGGTCCAGTCCATCACCGTCGACGCCATCGGCCAGCATCTCTACACCTCCGGTCAGCCCGACCCCGATCTCGTCATCCGCACCTCGGGCGAGCAGCGGCTGTCGGGATTCCTGTTGTGGCAGAGCGCGTATTCGGAGATCTGGTTCACCGAGGCGTACTGGCCGGAATTCCGGCGCGTGGATTTCCTGCGCGCCCTGCGCGATTACGCGGCGCGGCACCGCCGCTTCGGGGTGTAGAACACGGCGAATCAACGGTTCCATTGCAGTGCAATGGCTTCCGTGTTCGCGGGACGGTCGCTGCCGTACCGTCGGGGAGTATGAGCGAGCTGCGTGAAGGGCTGAGTGACCCGGCCGACAGCCGGGTCGTGGCGGTGCCGTACATCAGCTACGAGGACTTCGGCCGCCGGTTCCTGGAATACGCCGCCTCCACCGGGCGGATAGCCGCAGCGTTCGAGAAGCTCACGGGGGAGGCATTCGATTTCGGGCCGATCGGGGCGGGCCCCGGCAAGCTCGCGAAACTCTCGGCCACCGTGCGGCTCGGGCAGCCGCGGCTGAATCGCGAAGTGGACGACCTGATTTCGTTCGACCTGGTGATCCCGCTCAAGGTCGACCTGCTCATCGACCTGGCGGTGGATCGGTATCCGTTCCGGGTGGACGGCACCATTCACCTGCACCTGACCGTCCGCACTGCGGAGCCGCTGCGGGTGCTCATCGAAATCGACGAGCCGCAGCCCAGCAATGTCCGCATCAATGTCGCCAGTGCGACCCGCCGCGGGGAGTTGCTGCGCATTCTCGCCAGCGTCGATCACGAGATCCGCCGCTTCGTCGCGCGCTATATCGCCACGGAGATCTGCAAGCCGCACATCCAGGCGGCCACCGATATCGATGTCGCCGCCCGGCTGGACGCGGCCTGGCGGCTCTGATGACCCGGCCGTGCCCTGGATTCAGAGTTTCCGGAGCCGCAAACGGTTGATGGAGTGGTCGGAGTCCTTGCGCAGCACCAGCGTCGCGCGCGGGCGAGTCGGCAGGATGTTCTCCACCAGATTCGGGCGGTTGGTGTTGTGCCAGATTTCCTTGGCCTGGTTGGTGGCTTCCTGATCGTTGAAGTTCGCGTAGTGGTGGAAGTGCGAATTCGGATCCTGGAAGGCGGTCTTGCGCAGCGACAGGAAGCGCTGCACGTACCAGTTCTCGATGTCCTCGATGCGGGCGTCGACATAAACCGAGAAGTCGAACAGGTCCGACACCATCAGCCGCGGCCCGGTCTGCAGCACGTTCAGGCCCTCGACGATGAGAATGTCGGGCTGGCGCACGCAGTGATATTCGCCCGGCACGATGTCGTAGGCGATGTGGGAGTAGACGGGCGCGCACACCTCGTGCGCACCGGATTTCACCTCGGTGACGAAGCGCAGCAGCTTGCGCCGGTCGTAGGACTCCGGGAAGCCCTTGCGGTGCATGATGCCGCGCCGGGTGAGTTCGGCTGTCGGGTACAGGAATCCGTCGGTGGTGACCAGATCCACCCGTGGATGGTGGTCCCAGCGCGCCAGCAGCGCCTGCAGCACACGCGCGGTGGTGGACTTGCCGACCGCCACCGAGCCCGCCACGCCGATGACGAACGGCACCTGACGGTCCGGGTGGGTCTCGCCGAGGAAGGTGGCGGTGGCGGCGAACAAGCGCTGCCTGGCCGCGACCTGGAGGTGGATGAGACGGGCCAGGGGGAGGTAGACCTCGGCCACCTCCTCGAGGTCGATCTGCTCACCCAGACCGCGCAGGCCGATCAGTTCTTCCTCGGTGAGCACCAGGGGAGTCGACTTGCGCAGGGTGCGCCACTGCTTGCGGTCGAATTCCACGTAGGGGCTGGGCTCGCTCATCCGCGCCATTATTCGTGTCCCCGCATTCGGGCCGGTCGGCAACAACAGCTCTCGGGAAGCCGCATCGTCGCCGTGCCCGGCGATCCGGCCAACACTCCACGCATAGCCGAATTGTGCTCGGCTCCAACATCCGGGTGAACACCAGGTGTTGCTACTGGCGGGTAACCAGAGTGAGATGGACTACATCTCAGTGGCCGGGCGTGTCCGGTGAGGTTGTGCGACAGCCTGATCCGCCCCGCTCGGAGCGATCGGATCGCATAGGGTCGGACTATGGCAGCGCATCCACTGGTCACTGAATATCTGCGGCTGGGTCTGGCATTCGACCGGCTCGAAGAGGGTTTCGTGGACGCCTATACCGGCGATCCCGCCCTGCGTCGCGAGGCGGAGAACGCGCCCGCGCCGGAGCCGCGTGACATCGCGCACCGAGCAGCGGCACTGCGCAAGGAACTGCCCGAGGCGGGTCTCCCCGCGGAGCGCGTCGAATTCCTGGAGGCGCACCTGCGCGCGATGGAATGCTCGGGCCGCAAATTCGCCGGGGAGGACATCAACTTCGTCGACGAGGTCCGCGCCTACTTCGACGTGGATATCACCCCCGGCGATACCGAGAACTACCGCGAGGCGCACCGGCAACTGGACGAGGTGCTGCCCGGTGACGGCGAACTGCTCGACCGCATTACCGTGCACCGCCGCCAGGACGAGATTCCGCCCGAACGGCTGAAGGAATGCGTGGCCGCGTTCTCCGGCGCCCTGCGGGAACTCGTCCGCGACCGCTATCCGCTGCCGGACAACGAGCACGTGGAATACGAAGTGGTGGGCGACAAGCCGTGGTCGGGCTTCAACTATTACCTGGGCAACTACCAATCCCGGGTGGCCATCAATTCCGATCTCAAGCAGCACATGTCGCAGCTGCCGCAGCTGATCGCGCACGAGGCCTACCCGGGCCATCACACCGAGCACTGCCGGAAAGAGGCCGGGCTGGTCGGCGCGGGGCAGGCCGAGCAGACGCTGTTCCTGGTGAACACCCCGCAGTGCCTGATGGCGGAGGGGCTGGCCGATCTGGCCCTGAAGTCGATCGTCGGCCCGGGCTGGGGCCGCTGGGCGCAGGAGATCTACGCGGACCTGGGGCTGCGCTTCGATGGCGAACGCGCCGAAAGGATTTCGAACGCGTCCGCGAATCTGCTGAGCGTGCGCCAGGATGCTGCGTTGCTGCTGCACGATCGCCGGCGGGATGCCGGCGAGGTGTCGGAATTTCTGCAGCGCTGGAGTCTGGTCACCCCGGAGCGGGCCGCCCAATCGCTGCGATTCCTGTCATCGCCGCTGTGGCGGGCCTACATCTCCACGTATGTGGAGGGATATCGATTGCTGGGAGGGTGGCTGGACCGGGCAGCCGATCCGGAAGACCGGTCCGAGCGTTTTCGCCGTCTCTTGGACGAACCCCTCACACCCGGCGCGATCCGCCGCCTGTGAGGGGTACTCCCCGACGTCCTGATTGGTGCTTACGCGCCCCAGCTGGCACAGGACGCGCCGCCGCTGGACATGGTGCACATGGTCTTGAGCAGGGTGAAGATCAGGGACTGGATGGTGGTGGCGTCTGCGCTCATGAAGGATTCCTCGAAAGGTTGGATGGGCCAATGTCACTGGCGCGTAACTAATGCCAGCGCGGCGATACATTACCGAGATTTGTTGCCTGGCCATAGCCTGATTTCGGAGTGATGTCCACCGCTCCGGGCGGATTCGGTCGTCTCCGCTGCGCCGACGATTCCGCTGCCCCCAATTTCCGGGGCACGATTCGTCCGCGTGCCGACCGGCGAATGGTCTCCGCCGGTCGCGGGATAGGATGACCGGACCGCGACTGGCGCACTCGAGGTGGAAGCAACCACCGGGAAGCACCGAAGTCCGGCACCGCGCGCCTGGGTGCCTGGCGACCCCCGAACCGTATTCGGGGTACCCGGACAACGGAGGTGCGCGATGAACGAGACAGAGAACCCCCGGATCGGCTCGGCGGCAGCGGCCAATAGACTCGGCGGCGTGACCCAGACGAGCGCCTCTGTCAACAGCCAGTCCCTCGCCGAACTCGATCCCGAGGTCGCGTCCGCGATGGGCGGCGAACTCGCTCGCCAGCGCGACACCCTCGAGATGATCGCCTCGGAGAACTTCGTGCCGCGCGCGGTGCTGCAGGCGCAGGGCAGCGTGCTCACCAACAAGTACGCCGAGGGCTACCCGGGCCGCCGTTACTACGGCGGCTGCGAGAACGTCGACATCGTCGAGGATCTGGCCCGAGCCCGCGTCAAGGAGCTGTTCGGCGCGGAATTCGCCAATGTCCAGCCGCATTCGGGCGCGCAGGCCAATGCCGCGGTGCTGATGGCGCTGATGAACCCCGGCGAGAAGCTGCTGGGCCTGGATCTGGCGCACGGCGGTCACCTCACCCACGGCATGCGCCTGAACTTCTCGGGCAAGCTGTACGAGGTGCACGCCTACGGCGTCGCCAAGGAAGACCACCGCGTCGACATGGACGAGGTGCGCAAGATCGCCCGCGACACCCGCCCGAAGGTGATCGTGGCCGGCTGGTCGGCGTACCCCCGGCACCTGGACTTCGCCGCGTTCCGTGAGATCGCGGACGAGGTCGGCGCGTACCTGTGGGTCGACATGGCGCACTTCGCCGGTCTGGTCGCCGCCGGGCTGCACCCGTCGCCGGTGCCGCACGCGGACGTGGTGTCCTCGACCGTGCACAAGACCCTGGGCGGTCCCCGCTCCGGTCTGATCCTGGCCAAGCAGGAATTCGCCAAGAAGCTGAACTCCGCGGTCTTCCCCGGTCAGCAGGGCGGCCCGCTCATGCACGCCATCGCCGCCAAGGCTGTGGCCTTCAAGATCGCCGGCAGCGCGGAGTTCAAGGAGCGCCAGGAGCGCACCATCTCCGGCGCCAAGATTCTCGCCGAGCGACTGACCGCGCCCGACGCCAAGGCCAAGGGCATCACCGTGCTCACCGGCGGCACCGACGTGCACCTGGTGCTGGTGGACCTGCGCAACTCGCAGTTGGACGGCCAGCAGGGCGAGGATCTGCTGCACGAAATCGGAATCACCGTGAACCGCAACGCCGTTCCGTTCGACCCGCGCCCGCCGATGGTCACCTCCGGCCTGCGCATCGGCACCCCGGCGCTGGCCACCCGCGGCTTCGGTGACGAGCAGTTCACCGAGGTCGCCGAGATCATCGCCGCCGCCCTCACCGGCTCCGCCGACCTGGACTCGCTGCGTCAGCGCGTTTCCACGCTGGCGCAGGACTTCCCGCTGTACGACGGCCTGGAGGACTGGCGCCTGCTGGGCTGACGCCCGCCGAGACGATGAGAGCCCGCCGCGATCCGATGATCGCGGCGGGCTCTCCGCGTTGCGGTGAGACTCATTGTTGCGGTGAGATTCTTTGCCTGCCAAGGATTCCCGGCTAGAACGACCAGAACCTGCGCGGGCCGCCCGTGAGGCTCGGAGCGTCGGCGGTCACGGTGGCGATCAGCTGCTTGGGATGTGGGTTCACCCAGTTCCGTTCGGAGTCGCCGTCGCGCAGGACGACCGTCGGGACGGTCTCGTTGCCGTCGGCCACCGAGCGGACGAAGGCGGCCGCGTCCGGGTCCTGCCAGATGTCGACCTCGCGGTGGACGATGCCGTGGCGATTGAGCACTCGGCGCATGCGGGAGCAGTAGGGGCAACCCGGGCGGCGGTAGACGACCAGTTCCGGGGTGGCGTCGGTGGTCATGATCGGAGTCTAGATCCGCGCGGCCGCCGCCACCATGTCGGCGGGGCGAGGCGGACGCCAGAGCCGGGATTCGGTGCCTCGGAATCGGGAATTGCCAAGCGGCGCAGGTGATTCGGCTTCGAGTCCGCCGTGCGTGCCGTGCCGACGGGATGGCACGGCACACACGACGGCTCCCGATTCAGGCGTGCTTGCTCAGGTAGTCCAGGTACATCGGGCGCAGCGCCTCGCCGACCCTGCCCTCGCCGGCGTGGAAGTAGTCGTCGAGCAGGGCGGCGGTGTTCCAGATGTCGACCTCGCCCTCGCCCTGATTGCCGGCCGCGACCTCGGCGCCGGGAATCGCCTTGAGCAGTTGCCACAGGAACTTGATGTCGCCGCGCCGGGCTGCCAGCTTCACGGCACGGTCGTGCAATTCCTTGGTGGGCAGCGTTGCCAGATCCGCAGTTTCGGCCATGACCTCGACTGTAATGGAGGACATGGCACAGCAACCCAGGTACCGGGTCAAGCGCGTGTACGACGATCCCGATGCGGCCGACGGCCGCCGGGTACTGGTCGACCGGCTCTGGCCCCGCGGCATCAGCAAACAGCAAGCGGCCATAGACGAATGGGCCAAGGACGTGACGCCGTCGAACGAGCTGCGGAGGTGGTATCACGCCGCGCCGGAGACACGCCGTGCCGAGTTCGAGCGCAGGTATCGAATCGAGCTCACCGCGGATGCGGCGCAGGAGGGGCTGGCGCGCCTGCGGTCGGAGGCCGCATCCGCCCCGTTGACGCTGGTCACGGCCACCAAAGAGCCGGAGCGCAGCCATGTTCCCGTGCTGCTGGATGAATTGGGCGAAACACACAGAGCGGACTCGCGTTAACGCGATCTTCACCAATGCGCCCCGCAGTCCGGAAGCCGGATCGCGATTTCGGCGGTAGCGTCGGGAGTGCGGGCCGCGTAGGTGTGGCTCGTACGGGAGGTCCTGATCGTGACTGAGCAACTCAGTGCGAGGGGGCCGGCACCCGGCCCTCGGGTCGTACGACCCCAAGGCTGACCGGCCCAGCGAGAACGCTCGCGCGGTGTCGCGCGAGTGGCAAAGGAGCCCACCGTGACTGATGCACGCTCCGTCAACGCTCCCAGCAGGGACGCCGGCTCTGACCAGAGCCCGCTGACCACGACACGGGGAGTTCGCGCCTCGCAGTCGGCCGATTCCGGACCGGCGAAAACATTTGTAGTCGACACGTCGGTGTTGCTGTCCGACCCCTGGGCACTGACCCGCTTCGGTGAGCACCATGTGGTGCTGCCGCTGGTGGTGATCAGTGAGCTCGAGGCCAAACGTCATCACCACGAACTCGGCTGGTTCGCTCGCGAGGCACTGCGCATGCTGGACGACATGCGTCTGGCACACGGTCGGCTCGATCAGCGGGTGTCGGTCGGCACCCAGGGCGGGACACTCCAGGTGGAGTTGAACCACACCGACCCAACCGTATTGCCCGTCGGATTCCGCACGGACACGAACGATTCCCGCATCCTGGCCTGCGCGCTCAACCTGGCCGCCGAGGGACAGCGAGTCGTGCTGGTGTCCAAGGACATTCCGCTGCGCGTCAAGGCCGGCGCGGTCGGCCTGCGGGCCGACGAGTACCACGCGCAGGACGTCGTCACCTCCGGCTGGACCGGCATGGTGGAACTGGAGGTCGCCACCGGCACCGTCGACAGGCTCTACTCCGACAGCGTCATCGACCTCGATGAGGCTCGGGACATGCCCTGCCACACCGGAATTCGGATGCTCAGCCCGCGCGGCAGCGCGCTGGCGCGAGTGACACCGGACAAGCGGGTGCAACTGGTACGGGGTGATCGCGAGGCCTTCGGGCTGCACGGGCGCTCGGCCGAACAGCGCATCGCACTGGATCTGCTGCTCGACGAGAGCGTCGGCATCGTCTCGCTCGGCGGGCGGGCCGGCACCGGCAAATCCGCGCTGGCGCTGACCGCCGGGCTCGAAGCGGTGCTGGAGCGCCGCTCGCATCGGAAGGTGGTGGTGTTCCGGCCGCTCTACGCGGTGGGTGGACAGGAGCTCGGCTATCTGCCGGGCTCCGAGAGCGAGAAGATGGGGCCGTGGGCGCAGGCCGTCTTCGACACCCTGGACGGGCTGGCCAGCCCTGAGGTGATGGAGGAGGTGCAGGCGCGCGGCATGCTGGAGGTGCTGCCGCTCACCCACATTCGCGGGCGCTCGCTGCACGACTCCTTCGTGATCGTGGACGAGGCGCAGTCGCTGGAACGCAATGTGCTGCTCACGGTGCTGAGCCGGTTGGGCAGCGGGTCGCGGGTGGTGCTCACCCACGACGTCGCACAGCGCGACAATCTGCGCGTGGGCCGGCACGACGGCGTGGCCGCCGTGATCGAAAAGCTCAAGGGGCACCCGCTGTTCGCGCACGTCACCCTGACCCGTAGTGAGCGGTCGCCGATCGCGGCGCTGGTCACCGAGATGCTGGAGGAGTTCGGGCCCAATTCCTGATGCCCGGTAGTTAGGACCTGCCCGGTCGGAGAGCGACGCGCCTCCGATCGGGCAATTTTTTGGCAAGTGGTTGAACTCGCATGTGGTGGGGTAAGTTTCGCTGTAATTCCAGCTCGGATGCCCCTTTGGTGAGTGCTGTCCGATTCGCTGGATCGTAACCGAGTTATCGGCCAGGATTCGCGGGAGGATGGAAAATGCACGACTTCGCACGACGCGCGGCAGGCGCCATCGCAGCGCTTGTGGTCGTCACCGCACTCGGCGCGGGCTGCAGCAAGGACGACAACACGAACTCTGCGTCGTCGACGACCTCCACCACCGCGGCCGCGCCGGCGGGCGGCGGCACCCACGCCGCCGAAACCAAGATGGCCACCCGCGACGGCGCCGAGATCGCGGGCGGCATTCTCGAGAAGTACAACCAGATGGGCGGCGCCACCGGCACTCTCGGCGTACCCACCGGCCCCGCCACGGACGCGCCCGACGGCGGCATGGTGCAGGAATTCGGCGGCGGTGCGATCTACTCCAGCCCGACCCACGGTACCCACGTGGTGTGGGGCGAGATCCGCAAGGCATGGGACGACCAGGGCGGCGCGAGCGGCGAACTCGGCTACCCGACCAGCGACGAATACGACATCACCGGCGGCAAGCAGAGCGATTTCAGCGGCGGCTCCATCACCTGGGTGGACAACGAGACCACGGTCACCGAGAAGTAGCCCGGCCGGTCCGGGCCGCCCGGCGCCGGCATCCGGGACCCGGCTGCGGCCATAGCGGATTCGAATACCGCGCGAAGAACCCCCATGTTTGCCCCGATGCCGCTAGGTTGTTCGCGTGCAGAACGTTTTGTCCGATCGGGAACTGCTGGAATCACTCGCGGCGGAGGTGGAGACCAACCTCGAGCGGCACATCGCCGCCGCCCCCGAGTGGCAGCCCCACGACTACGTGCCGTGGGACGACGGCCGCAATTTCCAGTTCCTCGGCGGAACCGATTGGGAACCGGCGCAATCCGACCTCAGCGAGGTCACCAAGACCGCGCTCACGGTGAGTGTGCTGATCGCCGACAACCTGCCCGCCTACCACCGCGAGGTCGGCAAGTACCTGCGCAGCGGACCGTGGTGGCGCTGGGTCGGCCGCTGGACCGCGGAGGAGAACCGGCACGAGATCCTCATCCGCAACTACCTGATGGTCACCCGCGCCGTCGACCCGGTCGCGCTGGAGCGGATGCGCATGGCGCACATGACCACCGGCTTCCGCCGCCCCGCCATGCACCTGCCCGATGTGCTCGCCGCCTGGGCCCTGGAAGAGACCGCGGCCGCTGTCCGGCACCGCACCACCGCACGCCTTGCCGACAACGTCATGGTCGCGACCATTGCCGACCGGCTGGCCGCCGACGACGAACTGCAGGCCGTCTTCTTCGCCAACCTGGTCGGCGCGGCCCTCGACCTGGCCCCCGACCAGACCGTGCGCGCCATCGCCGACCGCATCGCCGACTTCCACGCCCCGGTGGTGCAGCTCGCCGACGGCCGCACCAGCGACGAGGTCCTCGCCGAGGCCGGCATCTACGACCGCGCGAACGAAGCCGAGCTGGTCTTCGCGCCACTGCTCGAGCAGTGGAAGATCTTCACCCGCAACGACTTCGGTGAGGAGGGCGAGAAGGCGCGCGCCGAACTGGACCACCTGCGCCCCTGAGTGTGCCCCTGCCCCGCAGAACCTGATCCCGTGCCCTGTGCGCGGTTCGATGCCGACGCCCGCCGCGAATACGTGGCGGGCGTCGTGCTTTCCGCCGGGCGAGTCGGCTCAGCGGGGAAGGAGTGCGCGCACGACGCCGGTGACCGTGCCGCGCAGGAAGTTCTCCCAGCTGAAGTGGTCGTGCCACAGCGAGATGCGGCCGTCGCGGAACTCGAAGGTGCCGCAGACCCAGAACGAGATCTCGACCGGGCCCATGCGCAGATAGTCGGTGCGTTCGGTGAGCACCGTGCCGTCCTCGGTGGCGGCGATGTGATGCATGTCGGCGCGGAAGCCGTAGCGGGGACTGTTGAGCAGATTCAAGACCCAGCGCACGCGGTCCACGCCGCGGATGTCCGGGAGCGAGGTGTTCTTCCAGACGATGCCGGGATCGACCAGCTCCAGGGCTTCGCCGGCGATCTTCATTTCCATTGCCGCGAAGAACTCGCGCACCGTGGTGACCGGATCCTGCTTCAGCTCGGGTAGCTCTGACATGTGCCGAGCGTAGGCCGAAACCGGACCGTCGCACAGATATCTACGACAACTACCGCCGTGTCCGTTCGCGGCGGCTACACCCGGGTCGCGATGAGCGCGGCCAGGCCGTCCAGGATGCGGTCGATGCCGAAGGCGAGGGCATTGTCGCGGCCGGTCTCGGCGGCGGTTCCGGACATGGTCTCGGCGAAGGCGGCCGCGGCGTGCGGAAAGCGCTCTGCCTGCGCCGACAGCACCGCGCCGAGTTCCCGGGCCAGTCCGCCCTCCAGATCCTCACCCGCCGTCGCGGTCTGCTGGGCGACGCTGCGGGCGTGACCCGCCAGCAGCACGACGGTGTCGAAACACTCGGCCGCGGTCAGGCCGGTGCCGTGCAGCGCGCCGACGGCCGAATCGAGCCAGGCCAGCTCATTGGGGCCCATCGGGCGGACGCCGGTGGCCGCTTCGTGGCCCCAGGGGTGTGCGACGACGCGGGTGAAGAAGGTCTCGGTCCACGGGCGTAGATAGGTGCGCCAGGGTTCCGGATCGGAATCCGAAGGGGCGGTGGTGTTTTCCGGCGGCACGCCGAGGGCGGTGTCCAGCATGAGCGCGATGAGCTCGGTCTTGCCGGGGAGGTAGCGATACAGCGCCATCTTGGCGCAGCCGAGGCGTTCGGCCAGCCGCGCCATGGACAGGTTCGCCAGTCCTTCGGCGTCGGCGAGGTCGATGGCCTCGGCGACGATGCGCTCCAGCGTGAGGGACGGCTTGGGCCCGCGCCGGGGGCGGTCGGGGGAGCCCCAGAGCAGTTCGAGGGTGGTCGGTGCCGGCATGGTCGCCATCCTTCCGGATTCCGGGCTTGACCGTGAAACTGCGTCCATCGTACGCTATGGCCATCAACAGCGTCCCAGGGACGCAGTTACCGAAGGAGTCACCGCCATGCGCAACACCACCGTCCTCATCTCCGGAGCCAGCGTCGCCGGTCCCGCCCTCGCCTACTGGCTGCACCGCTACGGCTTCCGGGTGACCGTGGTCGAGAAGGCGCCCGCGCTGCGCGCCGGCGGCCAGGCCATCGACTTCACCGGCGAGACCCACATGACCGTGCTCGAGCGCATGGGCGTGCTGGACGACATCACGCGGCGGCAGACCGGCAAGACCGACTGGGTGCTGGTCGACGAGAACGGCGTCGAGCAGGCCGTGATGGCCGGGGAGTTCCTCGGCGGCGATATCGAGATCCTGCGCGGCGACCTCGCCCGGATCCTCTACAGCCGGACCGCCGGCGAGTGCGAATACCTCTTCGGCGACACCGTCACCGCGCTGCGGGAGACCGGCGACGGGGTGTACGTCGAATTCGAGAACGCGCCCGCGCGGGTCTTCGATCTGGTCTTCGGCTGCGACGGCATCCATTCACGGGTGCGGAAGCTGGCCTTCGGCCCGGAAGCGGACTTCGTCACGCACGACGGCTACTACTACGCCATCGCGGGAGCTTCGGTCTGGGAGGACATGCCGGAAGGGAACCGGTCCCGCGCCAGGTCCCTCGGCTGCAATATTCCCGGCCGGCTCGCCATGACGGGCGGCAACAAGGCCGCGCAGTTGTACATGTTCGCCTCGCCCGAAATCGATTACTCGCGTGACGATTTCGATCAACAGCGCCGCATCGTCGCCGAGCACTTCGCCGGAATGGGCTGGGAGGTGCCGCGCATGCTGGCCGAACTCCCGCGCCTGGACGGCTTCTACCTGGACGCCATCGCCAAGGTGTCGATGAAGCACTTCACATCGGGTCGGGTGGCGCTGGTCGGCGATTCCGCGCACGGCCACACGCTGAACGGATTCGGTACCGGTTCGGCGATTGTCGGGGCCTATGTGCTGGCCGGTGAATTGGCCGCGGCGGACGGCGATCACACCGTGGCATTCGCTCGCTACGAGGAAATCATGAAGCGCCTGTTGCGCAAGACCGACGATGCCAGCCCGGGCCGGTTCCTGGCGCCCCGGACCGCACGCGGTCTGCGCCTTCGCAATTGGTTCGTACGTTCGCGCGGCTTCAAGATGATGGCGAAGTACGCCGAGAACGCCAAGAACGACATCGATCTGAAGAACTACCCGGACATGGTCGGCGCCGCTTGAACCCCTGGCGTGGGTGTGGCAGCCAACGCCGCCACACCCGCCGAGCCGGATGCCCTATTCGTTCTTTCCATCCACCTGCGCCATGGAGAGCACATCCAGCCGGCGATCCAACTCCTCGAGCGAGAGCTTGTCGCCGATCAGACCGCGATCGATGACCGTCTGCCGGATCGTCTTGTGCTCCTTCAACGCCTGTTTGGCGACCGCCGCCGCCTCCTCGTAACCGATGGCCGAATTCAACGGCGTCACGATCGACGGCGAGGATTCCGCCAGCCGCCGCAGCCGGTCCACATCGGCGACCAGGCCGCGGACGCACTTGTCGGCGAACAGGCGGGAGACATTGGCCAGCAGGCGAATCGACTCCAGCACATTGCGGGCCATCATCGGAATGTAGACGTTCAATTCGAACGCGCCGTTGCCGCCGCCCCAGGCGATCGCGGCATCATTGCCGATGACCTGCGCGGCCACCTGCGTAACCGCCTCCGGCAGTACCGGATTCACCTTGCCCGGCATGATCGAGGAACCCGGCTGCAGGTCCGGCAGCTGTAGCTCGGCCAGGCCGGTGAGCGGGCCCGAACCCATCCAGCGAATATCGTTGGCGATCTTGGTCAGGCTGATCGCGACCGTGCGCAGCGCACCGGACAACTCCACCAGGCCGTCGCGGGCGGCCTGCGCCTCGAAGTGATCGCGGGCCTCCGACAGGTGATCCAGATCGGTCACCCGGGCCAGCTCCGCAACGACTTTCGCGCCGAAACCGGCCGGCGCGTTCAACCCGGTGCCGACCGCGGTGCCGCCGATGGCCAGCTCACCTACCCGGGGCAGGGTGGCCAGCAGGCGCTCGATGCCCGTGCTCACCTGCCGGGTGTAGCCGCCGAACTCCTGCCCCAGGGTGACCGGGACCGCGTCCATCAGGTGGGTGCGGCCGGACTTGACCACGTACTTCCACTCCTGGGACTTGTCCAGCAACGCCAGGCGCAGGTGATCCAGGGCCGGAACCAGATCCTTGACCACCGCCTCGGTGGCCGCGAGATGCGTTGCGGTGGGGAAGGTGTCATTGGACGACTGCGACATGTTCACGTCGTCGTTGGGGTGCACGGTGACGCCGTCGCGGGCGGCGATGCTCGCGATCACCTCGTTGGCGTTCATGTTCGAGCTGGTGCCCGAACCGGTCTGGAAGACATCGATCGGGAACTGGTCGTCGTGGCGGCCGTCGGCGATCTCCGCCGCCGCCGCGATGATGGCGTCGGCCTTGGCCTTGTCCAGCAGACCCAGATCGCGATTCACGGCAGCGCAGGCCGCCTTCAGCAGGCCGAGTGCGCGAATCTGCGCGCGCTCCAGGCCGCGTCCGCTGATCGGGAAGTTCTCCACCGCCCGCTGGGTCTGCGCGCGCCACAGCGCGTCGACGGGAACGCGGACCTCGCCCATGGTGTCGTGTTCGATGCGGTACTGCGTCTCCTCGCTCATGAATCCGACCCTATGCCCGCGGCCGAGCCCGCGGGAGTGCCACGCCTGAGGGAATCCGCACAGCATGCGCGGGAATAGGGCATGGCCGCCGGCCCCCGGAGACGACACCGCCCCGGTGGACGGATCCACCGGGGCGGCAAGCTGTTTCGCTCGGATCAGGGGAGCGGCGGGGTGGCGTGCTCGTCGCCCACGAAGTCCACCGACGCGTACTCGCGCAGCTTGGTCAGGCGGTGGAAGCCGTCGATCATGCGGATGGTGCCCGACTTGGCGCGCATGACGATGGACTGGGTGTACGCGCCGCCACCGTAGTAGCGCACGCCCTTGAGCAGGTCGCCGTCGGTGACACCCGTAGCGCTGAAGAAGACGTCCTCACCGGAGACCAGATCGGTGGTGTTCAGGATGCGGTCCAGGTCGTGGCCCGCGTCGATGGCCTTCTGCTTCTCGGCCTCGTCCTTCGGGGCCAGCTTGGCCTGCAGCGCGCCGCCCAGGCAGCGCATGGCGGCCGCGGCGATGATGCCCTCGGGGGTGCCGCCGATGCCGATCAACATGTCGACGCCGGACTCCGGACGGGCACAGGCGATGGCGCCGGCCACGTCACCGTCGGAGATGAGGCGGATGCGGGCGCCCGCGTCGCGCACGGCCTTCATGTGCTCGGCGTGGCGGGGGCGGTCCAGGATGCACACGGTCAGGTCGGAGACCGAGGAGTTCTTGGCCTTGGCGACCCGGCGTAGGTTCTCCGCGATCGGGGCCGACAGGTCGATGACATCGGCGGCGTCGGGGCCGACGGCGATCTTCTCCATGTAGAACACGGCCGAGGGATCGAACATGGCGCCGCGCTCGGCGACCGCCAGCACGGAGATCGCGCCCGGGGAACCCTTCGACATCAGGGTGGTGCCATCGATCGGGTCGACCGCGAAGTCCAGTTCCGCGCCGGTGCCGTCGCCGACCAGTTCGCCGTTGTACAGCATGGGCGCTTCGTCCTTCTCGCCCTCACCGATCACGACGATGCCGCGCATGGAGACCGTCGCCACCAGCTGCCGCATGGCGTCCACGGCAGCGCCGTCGCCGCCCTCCTTGTCACCACGGCCGACCCAGCGGCCCGCGGCCATGGCGCCGGCCTCGGTGACCCGGACCAACTCGAGCGCTAGGTTGCGGTCCGGTGCCTCGCGGCGGCTGGATGCGGTCATGACGAGAGCCTCCTTGTTGTCTAAAGCTGCCTAAATTGTCGCATTGCGGTTTGCGGCCCTCGGCACGTACTTACGCTTCCCGAGACCGTGAGCTCGGTCGCACCCGCGGCCCATGGATACTGAGTGCGTGTCGTACCAAAAGCCGCGCAGTCAGAACGACTACAAGGACCTGATCTGGTCGCTCGCTCCGCTCGTGCTGATCTGCCTGGTCATCGCGGGGATCGCGAGCCAGTGCTCGTTCTCCACCGGCGGTCCGACCCAGGGCAGGATTCCGAACTTCGATGCGAAGGCCGCGCTCACCGACGACGCGCGCCACCTGTCCTTCCCGATCCGGCTGCCGGCCCTGCCCGACGCGGACCCGGACAAATGGACTCCGAACTCCGGCAGCCACGACACCATCACCGGAACCGGCGGCGGCGACACCAGCACTGTCGGCTTCATCACCCCGCAGGGCACCTACATGCAGCTGACCCAGTCGAATGCGACCGTCGACGCCCTCGCGAAGAAGTACGCGCCGACCAAGACCGGGAGCGGCACCCAGCGCTACGGCGACCACATGTGGAACGTCTACGCGGAACCCGGCTCCGAATCCGCGTGGATCAGCGACTTCGGCGACGTCCGCGTCCTCATCAAGGGCGCCGGCAATGCCGCCGCCTTCGGCACCCTCGCCACCGCCATGGGCCAGGCACAGCCGCTGCCGCGCAGCTGACTCCGTAAATCGCTCGACCCGGGCGCGGGCATCCGCTGCGATGGGGACATGAACGTTCTCGACGAATTGCGCTCGCGGGAGCCCATCTTCCATCGCCCCGAGCACGGCGTGGACTTCACCGCCATGGTCGCCGACGAGTTCTGGGAGATCGGCGCGTCCGGGCAGCGTTACGACCGCGACCGCGTGCTCGAGGTGCTGGCCGAGCGGCAGCGGACACCGTCCGAGGACGTGTGGGAGACCAGCGAATTCCGGTGCCAGGAACTGGCTCCCGATCTGTTTCTACTGACCTACCTGCTGCGCCGGCCGGACCGGGTCAGCCGGCGGTCGACCGTCTGGCGCCGCGTCGGCCCGGACTGGCAGATCGTTTTTCACCAGGGCACGGTGGTCGCCTAGCGCTCACTCCTGCTCTGTGCGGTGCGCGAGGGCGTCCTCGACGCGCTTGCGGGCGCCGGCGAGGTGCTGTTCGCAGCGGGTGGCGAGGGCTTCGCCGCGTTCCCACAGGGCCAGCGAGTCGTCGAGGTCCATGCCGCCCTGCTCGAGCATCTTCACGACATTGACCAGTTCGTCGCGGGCGCGCTCGTAGCCGAAGGTGGCGATTTCGGCGCGTTCGTCGTCGGTCATCAGGAGTCCTTCCGGGTCGGGCGGGGAGCCAGGGATTGAGCGCCGAGGGCGGCGGCGGAGATCGCGCCGTCGGCCACCCGGATTCGGAGCTGGGTGCCGGGCGGGGAGTCCTCGATGGCGCGGACCACCTCGCGGTCCTTGCCGTTCACCCGCTGCACCACCGCGTAACCGCGGGCCAGGGTAGCGGCCGGGCCGACGGCGGAGAGTTTTTCACGCAGATGCCGAGTCGTGGTGGACTCACCGCTGAGCAAGTGGTCGACGGCCCGCTGGGCGTTGGCGCGCAGCCGCTCCACCTCGTCGTGCCGCTGATCGAGCAGGCGCAGCGGGTCGGCCAGCACCGGGCGCGAACGCAATTGGGCCAGCGCACGGGCCTCGCGGTCCACCCAGCCGCGCAGCGCCGCGTTCGCGCGGGACCGAAGTTCCTGCAGCAGCGCGGTTTCGGCGGCGGCGTCGGGAACGATGCGCTTGGCGGCGTCGGTGGGGGTGGCGGCCCGCAGGTCGGCGACATGGTCCGAGATCGGATTGTCCGGCTCGTGGCCGATCGCGCTCACGATCGGAGTGGTGGCGGAAACGATGGCGCGGCACAGGGTTTCATCGGAGAACGGCAGCAGATCCTCGACACTGCCGCCACCACGCGCCAGCACGATCACATCCACCTCGGGATTCGCGTCCAGCGCGGCGATGGCCTCCAGGATCTGCGGCACCGCGGTCGGGCCCTGCACAGCGGTATTGCGAATCTCGAAACGCACCGCCGGCCAGCGCTGCGTGGCCACCGTCACCACATCGTGCTCGGCAGCGCTGGCGCGGCCGGTGATCAGGCCGATCCGATTGGGCAGGAACGGGATCGGACGCTTGAGTCGCGGATCGAACAGGCCCTCCGCCGACAGCAGCGCCTTCAAGCGCTCGATGCGGGCCAGCAGCTCGCCGATGCCCACCGGCCGAATCTCGGTGACCCGCAACGACACCGTGCCCCGCCCGGTGAAGAACGACAGCTTGCCGTATACGACGACCCGGCTGCCCTCCTGCAGCGGCACCGCCGAATTACGCAGCAGCTCAGGATCACAGGTCACCGACAGCGACATGTCCGCTGCCGTATCCCGCAGCACCAGAAAGGCCGTCCGCGTCCCCGGCCGCACATTCATCTGGGTGATCTGCCCCTCCACCCAGACCGCCCCCAGCCGGTCGATCCACTGCGCCACCTTCACCGCGACGGTCCGCACCGGCATCGGGTTCTCGGCGGACGAGCTCGGCGGCCGCGGCGTCGTATCGGTGCTCACCGCACGATTCTGTCAGTGCCCACCGACGCCCGGCACACACTGCCCGCCGACACGGGATTCGCGCGTTGCCCGACCGTGTGAATCCCGGTGAATACGAACACCGGCCGTCCGGGTGGTAGCCCGAGCGGCCGGCGCTGGTCGAGGACCGCCGATGTGACGGTGCCGGAGTTCCGGGGGCCGAGCCCCGATGTTTGCGCCGGGGTCCGGGGCGAGCCCCGCAATCTCGAGGGTTTCAGGGCTGAAACCCCTGAGAGCTCCCGAGAGTTGGGTTCACTTCGCCTGTACGGTCGCGATGCGGTTGGTCAGCATGGTGACGAACGGGGCACGATCGAGAGTCTCCTGCTCGTAGGCGAGGAGAGCCGCCAGGTCATCGACGGTCAGCTGGCGCAGGCGGGCGCGGAGCTGGGCGATGGTCATGGCGGAGTAGTCGAAGCGGGCCGCCACTTCGGGCTCGGCGACGGCGCTGCTGTGGTGGCCGTTGGTGGCCGCCTTGGAAGCCGTTGCGGGCGCGGCGGTCTCGGTGACCTCCGGATCGGCTGCCTCCTGCGCGGCCGATTCGGCGGGCACCGGGTCGGGGTCGACCGTGTCCGGTTCGGTCTCGACCGCGACCGGTTCGGGGGCCGCGACCGGCTCCACCACGGCCGGGGCGGGCTCCGCGACGGCCGGTTCCGGCTCGGTGAACAGGTCGAACCGGCTCTGCCGCGCCGATTCGGCGGCGAAGCTCGGAGTTTGCTCGTCTGCCTCATCCTCATCGAAGGTGGCCCAGGCGGGCTGTTCTTCGGGCTGGTTGAGCAAACGGTCGAAGACGGCGTCGCCCTTGAGGGCGAGGCTGGTCACGAACTGCTGGAGGTGCATGGTGGTCTGCAGCACCTGGCTGATCGCGGTAATCGGGAAATTGATCGCGGTCGTCGGTAGCCGACGAGTTTCCTCGAGAGCATAGACGGCGGCCCCGGCGGCGACCCGGGCCAGGAACGGAGGTCGGAACATGCCCCTAGCCTGCCCGAAACGCCGTGTGATGCAAAGGCGAAAAGCTGTGTTTAATTGCCCTCCGCTGAGCTCCGGGCGGGTTCGCGGCCCCGAGGTCTCGATTCTTCCCTCCCCCGCTCCAAGGCGGAGGTCTATCAAGCCGCAGTCCAGAATCGAGACGGCCGCGAACCTATAGGTGTTCGCCAGTATTGTTGGTGCCATGTCCTCGGGTATCCCTTTGAACGTCGGTATCGTCCGGTCCGTGGCGGGTGATGCCGACGCGCCGAAGCGAGTGCTGCTCGCCGAACCGCGCGGCTACTGCGCCGGTGTGGACCGAGCGGTCGAAACGGTGGAGAAGGCGCTCGAAAAGCACGGCGCGCCCATCTATGTCCGCAAGGAAATCGTGCACAACCGGCACGTGGTGGAAACGCTGCGCGAGCGCGGTGTGATCTTCGTCGACCAGACCGAGGAGGTGCCGGAGGGCGCGCTGGTGGTGTTCTCCGCGCACGGCGTCTCCCCGGCCGTTCACGAGTCCGCCGCCCGCCGCAACCTGCACACCATCGACGCCACCTGCCCGCTGGTCACCAAGGTGCACCAGGAAGCCAAGCGCTTCGCCCGCGACGACTTCGACATCCTGCTCATCGGCCACGAGGGCCACGAGGAGGTCGAGGGCACCGCCGGTGAGGCGCCCGACCACGTGCAGCTGGTGGACGGCCCCGACGCCGTCGACTCGGTCACCGTGCGCGACGAGAACAAGGTGATCTGGCTCTCCCAGACCACGCTGTCGGTGGACGAGACCATGGAGACCGTCAACCGCCTGCGCCAGAAGTTCCCCAAGCTGCAGGATCCGCCGAGCGACGACATCTGCTACGCCACATCCAACCGCCAGACCGCGGTGAAGGCCATGGCTCCCGAATGCGATCTGGTGATCGTGGTCGGCTCCCGGAATTCGTCCAACTCGGTCCGGCTGGTGGAGGTCGCGCTGAGTGCCGGCGCCCGCGCCGCGCACCTGGTGGACTATGCCCGCGAGGTGGATACCGCCTGGCTGGAGGGCATTCGCACGGTCGGCGTCACCTCCGGCGCCTCGGTGCCGGAGATTCTCGTGGAGGGCGTGCTGGAATTGCTGGCCGAACACGGTTTCGGTGCGGTGGTTCCGGTCACGACCGCCAATGAGACCCTGGTCTTCTCGCTGCCGCGCGAACTTCGCACCGCGCGCGCGTAGTAATCGTTCCGAAACGCATTCGCGCCCTCCACATTCGTTGTGGAGGGCGCGAATTGCTTATCCGGATGATCTTATTGTCGTGCCGAATTTCCTGATTGCCGGAAATCTACGGTGCGAGTCGCTCGAATGTCGCCGGGGGATTCAGCGTTCGATGCGACCCGAATCACGTTCGCGGTAGCGCACATTCGGACGCGGATGCGGTGGCAGTTCACCCGGCTGCGCGCGACGGCGGCGGCCGCCCTCGGCGGCGGGGGCCGGATTGCGCTCGGGGGCGGCGTGGCGTTCGGTGCCGCGACCCGCGGCCTGCTCGGGCTGCGCGCGCCGGCGGCGGCCCTCGCCCTGGGCGGCCTCCGGCGCCGGCGGGGCGGCGCGACGCTCACCGTTACGGGGGCGATCGGCCGGCGCGGCGCGGCGCTCGCCCGTGCGGGGCTGGTCGCCGGGGACCGCGCGGCGGTCGCCGTTGCGGGACGGCTGCTCGGCGTACTGGGCCCGGCGACGGCCCTCGGCGGTGGCGGCGCCGGACTGGTCCGGGCGCGCGGCGCGGCGGCGGCCCTCGGTGGCGGCCGGGGTGCGCTCGGCGGCGGCCTGATCCGGATCCTGGGCGCGACGGCGGCGGCTCTCGCCGGCGGGCCGGCCGGTGCCTACCCGCGGCGGCCCGGCCGCGACCCGGGCACCCGCGCGGCGGGACGAACCGGTGGTCTCGGAGTCGGGGGTGCCGCCTTCCTCAGCCGTTTCCGCGCCGGGCCGGAGGCGGCGTCTGGCGGGTTCCTTGGAGCCGGTAGAGCGGGTGCGCTGGGCGCGAGCGCTGCCGGGGCGGGTGGCACCGGCCCGGGTTCTGCGCGGTTCGCCGGTCGCGCCGGCCTTGGTCTCGCGGTGGTGCAGCACGATGCGGACCGCGCCGGCGATCAGCACGAGCACGGTGGCCAGCGCCATGGTGGGGAACCGATTCACCAGCGGGATGGCCAGATTCAGCAGGATGTCCTTCAGCTTGAGACTGCCGGAGGACCCGAATAGGAACTGGTAGGCCAGCGGCACCGCGATGAACAGCAGCAGCGGCGGGAGCACCATCGTCGTGAACAGTCCCCGATGGCGGACCGCGAGCACGGCCACCACACAGCCGGCGATGTACAGCGTGGCGAAGGAACCGGTGAGTTCGTCGCCCTGTGGTCGGCTACCCGAGCTCTGAGCGTCGATCAGGAGACCGATGAACGTGCACGTCACAGCGATCAGCACCGCGGCTCCGGCCGGGACGCCGGGAACCGACGGCAGGATCGAACGGTGCGACGGGGGCACCTCGGTTCGCTCGCGTTGGGTAACTGCCACGTCAAGCACACTAAGGCATATCGGTGTTTCGCGAGGCAGGCGACATCACGCGGGTATGCGGAAGCTCTGTTCAATTTGCTCTCCGCTCCGCTCCGAGCGGGTTCGCCGCGCTGAAGGTCCCGTTCTTCCCTCCTCCGCTCCGAGGCGGAGGTCTGTTCAGCCGCAGTCCAGAACAAGACGCGCCGCGAACCTCTGCGCGCTTGCCGACCGAGCTCCGAATGGCGTGCTCATGTGTCCAACCTCATCCTTCGCGGTCCATCGCATCCGCGAAGCCGACTGCGCGCGGCCAGCTCTCGACCCTGCGGACTTCGGGTACCGGCGCATCGGCGATCTCCAGGTCGTGCAGCTTCCGGGCGGTCACCATGACCCGCGACTCCACCGACGCCACGGTGTGGTTGTAGGCGTCGACCGCCTTGCCCAGTTGCGCACCCAGCCGGTCCAGGTGGCGGCCCGTGGTGCCGAGCCGGGTGTAGAGCTCACGGCCCAGCTGCTGGATCACGGCCATGTCCGCCGACAGCGCCTCCTGCCGCCAGCCCAGCGCGACCGTGCGCAGCAGGGCCATGAGTGTGGTGGGCGTCGCCAGGACCACATTGCGACCGAAGGCGTACTCGAGCAACCCGGAGTCGGTGGTGAGGGCCGCGTCCAGGAACGGATCGCCGGGCACGAACAGGACCACGAACTCGGGGGAGGGATCGAAGGCCGCCCAGTACTCCTTGGCCGCCAGCTGATCCACATGGTTGCGCAGATGCCGGGCGTGGCGGGCCAGGTGGCCCTCGCGCTCGCGCGGGTCCTCGGTGCCGGCGGCGTCCAGGAAGGCGGTGCAGGGCACCTTGGCGTCCACCACGATCTGGCGGCCGCCGGACAGGCGCACCACCAGATCCGGGCGCACCACGGTGTCGCCGCGGCGGGTGACCTGGGTGTCGAAATCACAGTGCCGGGCCATGCCGGCCAGCTCGACCACGCGCTCGAGCTGGATCTCGCCCCAGCGGCCGCGTACCTGGGGCGCGCGCAGGGCGGCCACCAATTGACCGGTCTGCGTGGACAACTGATGTGACATCCGCTGCATGCCCGCGACCTGTTCGCGCAGCCCGGAGTAGGCGTTGATGCGGTTGTGCTCGACCTCGCGAATGTGGCGGTCGAGGCTGCCGACCGCCTCCCGCAGCGGATCGACCAGCGCGCCGATGGCGTGGGACTGCCGCCGGGCCGCGTCCTCGCTGGCCGCGCCGAGTGATTGCCGCAACAGCCGCTCGTTGTCCCGCATCGCCGCCAGCCGCGCCTCGGCCACCGCCGCCCGCTGTCCCGCGCGCGCGGCATGCCCGAGCCAGCCCAGGGCCAGCCCCGATACGAACACCAGCAGCAGCGCGAACAGCATCGGTGCGGTCATGGCGGAGATAGTGCCGGAGACCACCGACAAAGCTGTGCCGCCTCGCTGTTGCCGCCTCGCTGTTGCCGCCTCTCCGTGTCTTCAGCGGACGGCTGAGAGCCGTGGCCAGTTTCGTATCCGTGCCGCAGGTCGGGTGCCTTACCGATTCTGGGCGTACCCGGGGAGTTACCCCGACCGTTGCGAAATCAGTTGTCGCCCTGGCATACGCAAAGCACTGCGGCGTGTGTGTAGGGCTGTGGGTCGCTGTATGTGCAGAGCTGGCCCGTGCCGTGTACAGCTATGCAACGGCGTGTTCGTTACGACTCGCCAGGGTGCGGCCCAATCTGTCGGGGCAATCGCCTAGCGTCTTCCGTCATGCGGATCCTGCACACCTCCGACTGGCATATCGGGCGCACCTTTCATGGCGTCGATCTGCTGGCCGATCAGGAGTGCTCGCTGCGGGCCATCGCGGAATTGGTGCAGACCGAGGGGGCGGACGTGGTCGTGCTGCCGGGGGATGTGTACGACCGTTCCATTCCCAGTGCGGATGCGATTGCGGTGTGCAATCGGGGATTCGAGGCAGTTCGGGCGGCGGGCGCGACCATTGTCGCCACCTCCGGTAATCACGACTCGCCGACTCGGCTCGGTGCGCTCGGCAGTTTCGCGGCGGCGGGCGGATTGCATTTGCGCTGCCGGATCGCGGATGTGGCGCGGCCGATCGTGCTGTCCGATTCGTTCGGTGAAATTGCTTTTTACGGCATTCCGTACCTGGAGCCGGAGATCACCCGGGCGGAATTGGGCGTACCGCAGGCACGTTCGCACGCCGAGATCCTGGACGCGGCCATGGGCCTGGTGCGCGCCGATCTGACGGGGCGGCCGGGGGCGCGGTCGGTGGTGCTGGCGCACGCGTTCGTGGTGGGCGGCGAGGCCACCGGGTCGGAGCGGTCCATTTCGGTCGGGGGCGTGGAGACGGTGCCGCTGTCGGCCTTCGCCGGGATCGACTATGTGGCGCTCGGCCACCTGCACTCGCCGCAGACGCTGTCGGAGTCCGTCCGCTATTCGGGTTCGCCGCTGCCGTATTCGTTCGGCGAGCGCTCGCACCGCAAGGCGGTCTGGATCGTGGATATCGACGCCGCGGGCCTGTCCGCCGTCCAGCGCCACGAACTCCCGGTGGTGCGCGGCCTCTCGCAACTCACCGGGCCCCTGGAATCCCTCCTGGAATCCCCGGAGCACGCCGAAGCCGAATCACACTATGTCTCGGCCACCCTCACCGACGAGGCGCGTCCTGTGGACGCGCTGCGCCGCCTCCGCGAGCGTTTCCCGCACGCGGTCCACGTGGAATGGCAACGCCCCGAAGGCAACCCGGAACTCCGCTACCGCGAACGCGTGCACGGCCGCCGCGACACCGAGATTGCCCAGAGCTTTCTCGCCGACGTCCGCGGCACCCCCACCGCCGGCGAAATGACCTGGCTCGAGCGCGCCCTCGCCGCGGCCACCCGTGAAACCGACGCCCCCCTACACCTTCCCACCCCGGCCACAGCCGCCGCGCCAATCTCTCCGGCCGCTGTCGCCGCCGAGGCTGTCGTGCCTGGTGGCGCCGAGGTGGGCGATCCGGCCGCCGTATCTGTCGCAGAGACCGTGGTTGCCGCGGTTGCCGTCTCTGTCGAGGCTGCCGGTCCTACCGAAGGCAGCGCACCGACAGCTGCTGCGCCGGCGGAGGCTGTCGCGGCGGGGGCGGGCGCGTTGTTCGCCGCGCCCGATGATGCCGATGTGCTGGGTGCGAACGCCGGACGTGGATCGGTGGGCTCGGACGGTACCGATCCGGTCGGAGGGGCCGACGTTGCGGCGCGGGTGGTGAGTGCGGCCGGGTTCGATGGGTCGGTGCGCGGGGTGGATGCGGCGGAGGCGGATGCGGCGCTCGGGCTGTTCGATCTGGATGACTTCGGGTTGGAGCCGGGCGAATCGGGCGATGTGGCCGGCGGGATGACCGCATGAGCGTTGGGGCGCTGAGTGGTTCGGCGTGTCCCGCGGTGGGCGGTGGGTGCCGGGTAGTTGGATGGGGAGTGGCGTCGAGGGAAGGGGGCGCTGCGTGCGGCTGCATCGGTTGGAGCTGACGGCGTTCGGGCCGTTCGCCGAGACGGCCGTGGTGGACTTCGACGAGCTCGGTGCGGACGGGTTGTTCCTGCTGCACGGGCAAACCGGGGCGGGGAAGACCACGGTGCTGGACGCCATCGCGTTCGCGCTGTACGGGAGCGTGCCGGGGGCGCGTGGCGATATCAAGCGGCTGCATTCGGACCACGCCGACGAGCAGACGCCGCCCCGGGTGGTGTTGGAGGCCACGGTCGGTGGTCGTCGGCTGCGACTGAACCGGTCGGCGGAATTCCAGCGGCCGAGCAAGCGCGCCAAGTCGGGCTGGGTGAAGGAGAACGCGGCCGCCACGCTGGAGTGGCTGGACGGGCGGGGCCAGAATTTGTCCCGCATTCCCGATATCGGCGACGAGGTGCTGCGGCTGCTGGGCATGAGCGCCGATCAGTTCTTCCAGGTCGTGCTGCTGCCGCAGGGTGATTTCGCGCGATTCCTGCGCGCCGACAACGAGGATCGCGAGAAGCTGCTCGAAAAGCTCTTCGACACCGAGCGTTTCGGCACCGCCGAGCAGTGGCTGGTCGACAAGCGTCGCGCGAGTTCCGCCGATCTGGATGCCCGCAAGCACAGCATCGACCGTCTCATCGCGCAGGTCGGTACGGCCGCGGGACTGCCCGCCACCGAGACGGCCGGGCTCCTCGAGTCGGTCGGCTGGTCGCAGTCCCTGCTGGCGGCCGCCCGCACCCTGGTGACCGAGACGGCCGCTGATCTGCGGCGGCGCCAGCAGGATTCGGCCGCTGTCCGCGCCGCCGCCGAGGCGGAGCGCCGCCGCCACGAGCTCTTCCGCCGCCGTACCGCGGCTCGCACCCAGCTGGCCGACTTCGCCGCCACCGCCGACCACCGCGCTGCGCGTCAGTCCGAACTCGACCGGGCCCGCCGCGCCGAACCCGTCGCCACCGCCCTGGCCGAGGCTCGCGCCGCCGCCGTGACCCTGCGCCGCCGCACCGACGACGCCACCCGCGCCGCCGAGCAGCTCGCCGACCGCCTCCTCGAACCGGCCAGCGCCGAGCTCCACGGAACCACCTGGGCCGCAGCCGATCTCGCCGCAGTGGAACTCACCGGCACCGACCTCGCCGCCGACCTCGGCGACATCGACGCCGACGCAGGTCACGCCGGCGATCTCACCACCCGCCGCCCGTTCGACGCCGTCGACTCCGACGCCGGTGACCGGATACACGATGGCAGCGGCGTCGAGGACGCTGGACCGGCGATGCTCGAGAGCCGTGCCTCGGGGCTCGAGGCGGCTGTGCAGCGGTGGAGCGCACAGGTGGGCGCGCTCGATGAGGTTCGGGCGGATGCGGATTCGGCGACCCGCCTGACGCGGGAGCTGGCCGGGTTGCGGACCGAGCAGGCCGATCTGGATGCCCGGGCCGGCAAGCTGGCTCAGCGGCTGCGTGAGCTGCCGGATGCCGTTGCGGCGGTGGAGGTCCGGTTGCGGGACGCCGCGGACGCGGCGGCCGCATTGCCCGGACTGGAGGCCGAGTGTCAGCGGTTGCGCACCTCGGCCGCCGCCGCGGTGGAGTTGGAGCGGCGGCGCGGTGAACTGGCCGGGGCGGGAACCGCTTTCGAGCGGGCGCGGGCCCGGCACGCCGAGGCGTGGCAGCGTACGCAGGCACTGCGGGAGCAGCGCATGGCCGGGATGGCGGCGGAGCTGGCGGAGGGCCTGGCCGCCGGCGAGCCGTGCGCGGTGTGCGGGTCCCTCGCGCATCCGGATCCGGCGCGACCGGCCGAGCATGCGGTGTCCAAGGCCGACGAGGACGCGGCGCTGGCCGCGGAGCGGAAGGCCGAGGGTGAGCGGGACCGGGCCGGGCAACTGGTCGCCGAGCTGGAACGGGCGGTCGAGGTGCTGGTCGAGCGGGGCGGTGATGTGGACAAGGCGGAACTGGCCGCCGCACTGGACGATTCGACCAGGCGATACACCGCGGCCAAGGGCATCGCGGGTCTCGTGGACGGGCTGACCGCCGAACTCAGCACGCTGCGCGCGGATCAGACCCGCCTGCAGAACGAGGCGCGGGAATGTGAAAGCCGGTCCAGCGCAACGACGGAGCGGATCGTCGCCACCGATCGGCGGCTGGCCGAACTCACCGAGCGGCTGCGCGCGGCCGCCGGCGCCGACGGCACCGTCGACCGCCGCCGGGCCCGCTTGGCGGCGCTGGTCGAGGAAGCCACCGCGGTGCGGTCTGCCCGCGTCGAGGCGGCCGCCGCTCGCGAGCAGGTCGCGGCGGCCGCGGTCCGGGTCGAAAAGCTCTCCTGCGAAGCGGGTCTGGTGGATTCCGCGCCGCCGGTGATGGGGGAGTCCGGGCCGGACTACGGCGTGCTGGGCGCGTATGCCCGTGCGGTCGACGCCGCCTCCCGCACCGCCGCGCAGCAGACGGCCATCGAGGACGAACTGGTGGCCGCCGACCGGGCTCGCGCGCACGCCGAGGCCGTGCTCGCCGAACCTGAGATCCGGTCGGCCGGGGAGGACGAACCCGGCGATCCGCGCGAGCTGGAAACCGCGGTGGCGCAGGCGGAATCGGAGCTGAACCGGGCCGTCGCCGCGAATGCCGAGGCGGATCGGCGGCTGGCGCAGCTGGAGGGCCTGTGCACACAGCTGTCGGCGGCCGTCGATCGCATCGCCCCACTCCAGCGCTCCCACGACGAGCTGGCCCGCCTGGCCGAGGTGGTGTCCGGTCGTGGCGAGAACAACCGCCGCATGTCCCTGCGGTCGTACGTGCTGGCCGCCCGCCTGGAGGAGGTGGCGCTGGCCGGTTCGGTGCGGCTGCGCCGGATGTCCGGCGGCCGTTACGAATTCGTCCACACCGATGCCGCGGGCCCGCGTGGCCGTCGCGGCGGTCTGGGCCTCGATATCCGCGACGACTACACCGGCGCGATCCGTCCGGCCAAGACCCTCTCCGGCGGCGAGACCTTCATGGCCTCCCTGGCCCTGGCCCTCGGCCTGGCCGACGTCGTGTCGGCCGAATCCGGTGGCCTGGTCATGGACACCCTCTTCATCGACGAGGGCTTCGGCAGCCTCGACGCCGACACCCTCGACGCCGTGATGGGCGTCCTGGACGAGCTTCGTTCCGGGGGCCGGGTGGTCGGCGTGGTGAGCCATGTGGACGAAATGCGCCAGCGCATCCCCAGCCGCCTGCACGTCATTCGCGGCCGCACCGGCTCCCGCCTCGAAACCTCGGTCGGCGCATGAGCTTTCGACAGGGCGAAAGCCCGCGCGGCGCCGGCACCCGACACCCCCCGACCCGTCAGGGCTCGAGGTCGACCACGCCCTTGCCGCTCGAGATGTCGTACGGCACCGACACCTGATCGTGTGCGATCAACCAGGTGCCGTCGATCTTTCGCATGCCGTAGGTGACCCGGACCCACATACCGCTCGTCGCGGCCCCGTTCTTCAGCGTGCCGCTGAGACGAGCGAAGGCGTGCCCGAATGCCACATCATCGCCGACGATGAACGTCGGATCGCGAACCTCATAGGTCACACTCTCGAAGAACAGGAAGACTTTCGCCCAGTTCTGGAGTTTCGCCGCTATCCCGACATGCTGGAGTGGCGGTTCGACATCGAAGGACACGACATCGGGCGTGTACAGCTGCTTCAGGGCGTCGAGGTCCTTGGCTCGCAGTCCTTCGACCACCCTGTCGATGTTCCGGCGAATCTCGACTTCATCGGCCGCGATGCGCTCGGCGCGTGACCGAAAGTCGCTGGGTGTGGTCATGATCGACTCCTCAGGAATTGACGAGAGTGGTTTCGGCGCCGGCCCGCAGCGGGGCGAGCGCGGTGCTCCACGCGATGAGCTGATCCAGCGTTTTGTCCAACGCGGCGGCGTGGTGGTCACGCGGTGTGAACGTGGTGTGGTTCTCGAAATCGGTGAGCACCGAGATCGAGACCTGATAGCCCACGTCGGCCATGCCCAGCGTGCTGCAGACCGTGCGCAGCTGCACCACCGCGCGGGCGCCGCCGTTCACACCGTAGGAAACGAATCCGACCGCCTTGTTGACCCATTCCGCGAGCAGATGGTCGAGTGCGTTCTTCAGCACCCCTGGCATGCCGCCGTTGTACTCCGGGGTCACCAGCATGAAGGCGTCGAACGGGGCGATCCGCTCGGCCCAGGCCCGGGTGTGGGCGTTGACCGACGGTCCGAACATCGGGGGCATCGCCTCGTCCAGGTGCGGGAGCGGGTGGTCGCGCAGATCGATGAGTTCGAACTCGGCGTCGCCGCGCCGCGCCGCCGTGTCCAGCACCCACTTCGCGACCTGCTCGCCTTTGCGGTTGGGCCGGGTACTGCCGAGGATGATGCCGATCTTGGTCATTTCCGGAACTCCTGCCATGTCGAAGGTGTTACGACCTACCGACGACACAGCCGCCGGGAATGTCAGGCCGCCTCACAAATCGGGTGGCTGATTCGTCGAATTCGGTGTGGACGCACAGACGAAAGGGAGCCGACAATGACCGATCCGCACCTGCCCGCGGTGATCGACGAACGCCGTCAGCTGATCAATCTGGCCTACCGGCTACTGGGCTCTCTTTCCGAGGCCGAGGATGTGGTGCAGGAGACCTACGTGCGCTGGTACGCGTTGTCCGAGCGGCAGCAGCGGGAGGTGGCGGCGCCCGGCGCGTGGTTGACGACGGTCGCCGGCCGGATCTGTCTCGATCTGCTCGGCTCGGCGCGCGCCAGGCGGGAACGCTATGTGGGCGAATGGATTCCGGAGCCGGTCCCCGACCGATCAGACTGGCTCGGCGGTCCCGCCGCCGGTGATCCCGCCGACCGGGTCACCCTCGACGAGTCGATCAGCATGGCCTTCCTGGTCGTGCTGGATTCCATGACACCGGCCGAGCGGGTGGCGTTCGTCCTGCATGACGTGTTCCGCTACTCCTTCGCCGAGGTCGCCGACATCGTCGGGCGCACCCCCGCAGCCTGCCGTCAGCTCGCCTCCAGCGCCCGCCGCCGCATCGATACCTCGCGGAGCCCGTCGGGCGCCGTGCGCACCGAGGTGGTCCGGGATTTCAAACGGGCTTGGGAGACAAAGGATATCGAGGCCCTGATCGGCTTGCTCGATCCGACGGTGATCGCCACGGCCGACGGAGGCGGCCTGGCACTATCCTTCCTCGATCCGATCCACGGCGGCGAGCAGGTCGCCCAGGCCTGGATGGAGATCTCCACCCACGGTCCCGCGGTGACCCTGCTGGAGCGGACGGTGAACGGCCAGCCCGGCCTGGTGGCGCTGATCGACGGCGCCATCGTCTCGGTCTACGCGTTCGACATCGCAGCTGACCGGATCACTCGCATCTGGGTGATCCGGAACCCGGAGAAACTGCGGCCCTGGACGGCCGGCTGAACTGAACAGCGCATCCGCACGCTGTACCGGCCGATTCGGTTATCGGCCCGCGAAGCGCACTTCGGCGCGGGCGCGGGCCTTGGCGGCCTCGACCTCGCGGTCCTTGGGTGGGGCGGTGGTGGTCAGGCCGTTCAGCAGGCGGGTGGTTGCCGCGGCGATCTCTTCCACCGCCAGGTCGAAGGCGTCCTGGTTGGCCTGGGACGGTTTGGTGCTTCCGCTGATCTTGCGGACGTACTGCAGGGCGGCCGCGTGCACCTCGTCCGGGGTGGCCGGCGGCTCGAAGTTGTGCAGGGTGTGAATGTTGCGGCACATGGCTGCCACCGTACGCCCGGGCGCCGACGCGGCCCGGGCACGCTCGCGCGCGGACCCCGTGGGTGAGAGCTCTCAGGCCGACTCGTGGTCGAGCAGCCAGCGCTTGATCGGCAGGCCGTAGCGGAAGCCGCCGAGGCTGCCGTCGGTGCGGATCACCCGGTGGCAGGGCACGAAGAGCGCGGCGGCATTGCGGGCGCAGGCATTGGCCGCGGCGCGGGTGGCGGCGGGCCGCCCGGAGATGGCCGCGAAGTCGGTGTAGGTGACGGGGTCTCCGGCCGGCACCTTGCGCAGGATCTCCCAGGCGTGGGTGAGGAACGGTCCGGACACCTGGCGCACGGCGATGCCGTCGATGGCCGTGAGGTCACCGGCGTGGTACTCGGTGACGGCCCGGGTGACCGCGCCGAGGGCGTCGCGTCCGCGCAGCGCGGCGGGCCGGATGCCGGGGTGGATGAGCGCCCGCAGTTCTTCCGGATCGGCGGTCCAGCCGGAGGCGAGGACCACCCCGTCGGCGTCCACGATGGCGGTGAACGGACCGGCGGGTGTCGCGACGGTGGCGTAATCGGCTGTGCCGACAGGGTTTTCGGAGCTCACTGCGGGGTCCTCCGGTTGGCCTCGGCCGGATGGGCGAGGGCGTGTTTCCACAGGTGCATGGTGAGGTAGGAACGCCACGGCGACCAGCGGGCGGTATCGGCGAGGTCGATGCCGAGCAGTCCCGCGCCGCGGCGCACGATCAGGTCGGAGTGTAGGAGCACGTCCGGATCGGCGAGCAGGCGCATGGTGACATAGTCCGCGGTCCAGGGTCCGACCCCGTCCAGGGCCAGCAGGTCGCGGCGCAGTTCACCGGCGGTGCGGCCGGGGTGTAGCACCAGGTCGCCGGTGGCGAGCGCCTTGGCCGCGCCGACGATGGCCTCGATGCGCCGGCTCGGCCCGGTCAGTACCTCGGAGCCGCGTTCGGCGATGGCCTCGGCGGTCGGGAACAGGTGCGGGATCGGCCCGGCGATGGTCTCGCCCAGGCCCTGCACCAGCCGCGCGGTGTGGGTATTGGCCGCGGCCACCGAGATCTGCTGCCCGATCATGGTGCGTAGCAAGAGTTCCGGGCCGTCCAGGCAGCCGGGGACCCGGATTCCGGCGGGCAGTACGGCGCCCGGAAAGCCCGGGCGTGGTGAGCTTCCCGCCACGCCGGCGGCCATGGCCTCGTCGATCCCGATGGGATCGGCGTCCAGATCCAGGAAGTGCCGGATGCGGGCGACGGTCGGTGCGAGGTCGCGCATGTCCTGCAGCGACAGCGAGGCCCGCACGTGGCCGGGCTGGATGGACAGCCGAATGGTGGTGTGGCCGTGCGGTGTTCGCAGGCTGCGGCTGTAGACGCCGTTCTCCCACAGCTCCACGCCCGGGACGGTGTGTGCGGACAGGAACCATTCCAGCCACGACTTGTCCAATGGTTCGCGATAGGGGAGTCGTAGGGTGAGCAGCCCGTTGGTGGCCGGCAGCGTATCGCCGTTGCGGCGCCGGGATTCCTCGCGCAGCGTGGTCGGGCTGACCGCGAACACCTCGCGCACGGTGTCGTTGAACTGCCGGATGCTGGCGAATCCGGCCGCGAACGCGATATCCGACATGGGCAGCCGGGTGGTCTGGATCAGCAGCCGGGCGGTGTGCGCGCGGTGGGCGCGCGCCAGTGCCAGTGGGCCGGCGCCGAGCTCGCTGGTGAGTACCCGGGTGAGCTGGCGCTGGGAGTAGCCGAGGGCATCGGCGAGGGCCGGCACGCCGCCGCGTTCGATGACCCCGTCGCCGATCAGTCGCATGGCGCGTGAGGCCAGGTCCGCGCGGGTGTTCCAGAGGGGCGAGCCGGGCGCGGCATCGGGCAGGCATCGGCGGCAGGCGCGGAAGCCGTGCTGCTGTGCGGCGGCCGCGGTGGGCAGGAAGGTGACGTTGGTGCGTTTGGGGGTGATGGCCGGACAGGAAGGGCGGCAATAGATTCCGGTGGTGCGCACCGCGGTCACGAACTGCCCGTCGAACCGGGCGTCCCGGGTTGCCACGGCGCGGTAGCAACGCTCGAAATCCAAGTCGTTCGCACTCACGAATACCACCATGTCAGTCCCGGCCGACCTCTGCTAGCGGGTATCGGACATGGATGTTGGCGGAAAACCGCCACTCGTGTCAACAGCAGCGATTTGCCGGGTTCTTGGCGGCGGCCGCATGGCGATCGCGCCAATACTGGCGCTCGCTGGGAATCTCGCATTCCGGGTGTTGCAGCCGCAGGTGATCGACGTAGCGGGCGTAGTCGTTGCCGCCGAGGATCGAGTTGAACCACCAGGCAACGGCTTTCACGGCCCGGACGAGGGCGAGCCCCGCTCGCCGCAGCGGACCTGCGGCGAGCGGGGCTTCGGGGGTACTCATCGGCGCGCTAATGACTGGCGACCGTGGCCGCGCCGGGCGCGCGGATCTTGCCCTCGGCGATCAGGGTGTCCCATTCCTGCTGGACCTCCTTCTCCGCCTTGGTGGCGAGGAAAGCGCTGGGGCCGAAGATCTTCGACGGCACCTCCGGCGATTCGGTCGTCTCGCCGCCGCCCTTGCGGATGGCGCGCAGGCAGACCCACACGCCGACCAGCGCCACGATCAGCACCATCACCGCGAACACGATGGAGAGCGTGCCCTGGATGAAGGTATTGCGGATGATCTTGTCCATATCGTGGATCTGCTGATTCAGCGCGGCGACGTCCTTGACGCCCTTCGGCAGCTGCCCCGAATCGCGCGCGGCGATGTAGGCGTTCTGCTTGTCGATGGTGTTGTGGTGCAGCGTCCAGTAGCCGATCTTCGGGTCACCCGAGAAGATCTTCTGGAACGAGGCCGTCATGGTGACGATCAGGTCCCAGACCAGCGGAAGCGCCGGAATCCAGGCCCATTTCACGAGACCCTTCTTGACCACGATCACCAGCACCACCGTCAGCGCGATCGCGGCCAGCAGCTGGTTGGAGATACCGAACAGCGGATACAGGGTGTTGATGCCGCCCAGCGGGTCGGTGACACCCATCAGCAGCACCGAACCCCACGCGGCCACGACCACGCCGGAGCAGATGAACACGCCCGGCCACCACGACGGATCCCGGAACTTCTTGGCCACGCCGCCCAGGTTGCCCAGCGAATCCGAGAGCATGAACCGCGCGACGCGGGTGCCCGCGTCGATGGTGGTGAGGATGAACAGCGCCTCGAACATGATGGCGAAGTGGTACCAGAACGCCTTGAGCGAGGTACCGCCGATGAACTTGTGCATCACCTCGGTCATGCCGATGGCGAGGGTGGGTGCGCCACCGGTGCGCGAGTAGACCCGGGACTCACCGACGCTCTGCGCCATGTCGTTCAGGTACTTCGCGTCGATCGGGCTGCCGCCCACACCGAGCTTGTTCACGCTGTCGGCCGCGGCCTGCGCGGAGGTGAGGCCGGGGCTGTTGATGGCGAAGTACAGGTGCTGATCCAGGATCGACGCCGCGATGATCGCCATGACCGCCACGAACGATTCCATCAGCATGCCGCCGTAGCCGATCATGCGCGCCTGCGACTGCTTCTCCAGCAGCTTCGGCGTGGTGCCCGAGGACACCAGCGAGTGGAAGCCGGACAGTGCGCCACAGGCAATGGTGATGAACAGGAAGGGGAACAGGCTGCCCGCGAAGGACGGACCGTTGCTGTTGGACGCGAACTGGGAGACCGCGGGGGCCTGCAGCACCGGCATGGTGACCAGCACGCCGATGGCGAGCAGGCCGATGGTGCCGATCTTCATGAAGGTGGACAGGTAGTCGCGCGGAGCCAGCAGCAGCCACACCGGCAGCACCGAGGCGATGAAGCCGTAGATGATCAGCATCCAGGCGATGGTGGTACCGGACAGCGTGAACAGGTCGCGGCCCCAACCGGATTGGGACACCGGATTGCCGAGCAGGATCGCCGCCAGCAGCAGCACGAAGCCGAACAGCGACACCTCGCCGACCTTGCCGGGCCGGAAGAAGCGCAGGTACAGGCCCATGAACAGGGCGATCGGGATGGTCATCGAAATGGAGAACACACCCCACGGGCTGCCGCCCTCGAGCGCGCCGGTAACCGGATTCTTGGTCGCGGCAAGGGCATTCACCACGACGATGCCCAGCACCGCGAGCAGGATCATCATGATCACCAGCACCGCGATGATGGCCGCGACGCCGCCGACCACGCCGAGCTCGTCGCGCGCCATCTGACCCAGCGACCGGCCGCGGCGCTTCACCGAGGCCCACAGCACCAGATAGTCCTGGACCGCACCGGCCAGCACGACGCCGACGATGATCCAGATGGTGCCGGGCAGGTAGCCCATCTGCGCGGCCAGCACCGGGCCGACCAGCGGGCCGGCGCCCGCGATGGCGGCGAAGTGGTGGCCGAACAGGACCCGGCGGTCCATCGGCATGTAGTCCTTGCCGTTCTCCATCTCCTCGGCGGGAGTGGCGACGTCATCGCGCGGCTTGGTGATCCGGTATTCGATGAGCCGGGCGTAGAACTGGTACGCGAGTACGTAGGTGCAGAGGGCGGCGATGACGATCCACACCGCGTTCACGTTCTCGCCGCGCATGAAAGCGAGGATGCCCCAGGCGATTGCGCCGATCACGGCGATGACGAGGAAGATGCCCTTCTTCGCGGGCGTCATGGGCGTCCGGTCCACGACACCTACCGGAGGTAGGTCGGGATCCGTCCGGAGGTATTCGATGGTCGCCATGCGACAACTCTCCCTGCGGTACTGCGGCTTCTAACTGAAATGGTCACAACGTAGCCCAACCGACATGCGAGTGAACGGGCTTCGACCAGCTGTTCACCTGGTGTCGTACCGCCAGGTACGGGTGGCCCGGCGGACGCTGCGGCCGCCGCGCGGGGGTGGTGCGCGGCGGCCGAATTCCCGCGAGTTCGCGTGTTTGCCGCGTGTCGCAGGTTGCTCCCCGTATGCTGCCATGCTGGTTCGAGATCTGCGTCACTGTGGTCCTTTAGTTCGTTTAGTTCACGGAGATATATCTTTGGCGAGCGAATGGGCGGCCCGGCCCGGCGGAATGGATCGGCGTAGCCTGCTGCGTTCGGCCGCGCTGGCGGCGCTGCTGGCCGCGGGCGGCTGCGCGGGCGGGGACGACGACGCGGTCACCTTCTTCTTCCAGGCGCGGCCCGAGGAGGCCCGGGCGCGGCTGCGTATCATCGACGAATTCCACCGGCGGCGACCGGATATCAGGATCCGCACCATCATGTCCGGGCCCGATCCGCTGCAGCAGATGCTCACCTACTGCGCGGGCGGCAAATGCCCGGACGTGCTGATGGCGTGGGAGCTGCTCTACGCCGGGCTCGCCGATCGGGGTGTGCTGGTGGATCTGCGCGAATTCCTGGACCGGGAGCCGGATTACGCCGCCCGGCTGCGCGCCGACGGGTACGCGACACTGCGCGACACCTTCGTCTGGGACGGCGGGCAGTACGCGCTGCCGGAGCAGTGGTCGGGGGTGTTCCTCTACTACAACCGGAAGCTGTTCGCCGAGGCCGGGATTCGCCCGCCCGCGCGCTGGTCCGCGGCCTGGACCTTCACGGAGTTCCTGGCGGCCGCGCGGGCGCTCACCCACCGCGACTCCGACGGGCGCACCGGGCAGTGGGGATTCGTGGACGCCTGGGTGCCCTATTTCTCGGCGGCCTGCTTCGGCATGAACAACGGCGCCGAATGGTTCAGTCCGCCGGTGCGGCCCACCAGCACCAATCTCGGGGATCCGCGGTTCGCGGCCGGGTTCCAGTTCTATGCCGACCTGGCCGTACGGCACCGGGTGGCACCCAGTGTCGGTGACCGGCAATCGGTTTCGGCGCAGGATCTGTTCCGCGGTGGACGGGCCGCCATGCTCATGGGCGGGCACTGGCTGTACTCGGAGTTCACCGGGCACGACGATCTCGACTTCGATGTCACGGTGCTGCCGGTCGGGCCGGACGGGGGTCCGGGCGCGATCACCGATATCGGCAGCACCGGACTGGCCATCGCGGCGGCCAGTCCGCGGCGTGAACAGGCCTGGGAATTCGTGAAGTTCGCGACCGGGCCCGAGGGGCAGGCCATCATCGCGGAGTCGGGTCTGTTCGTGCCGGTCCTGCGATCGGCCATGCAGTCACCGGGATTCGCCGCGGCCCACCCGACGCTGCGCAATCTCGAGGTCTTCACCGAGGGGCCGGAGAATTCGCGTCCGCTGGCCGTGACGCCCGTGTGGGGCAAGGTGGAGGCGCTGCTCGAGCGCGGCTGCAATCGAGTGCTGCGGGGCGCGGCGACAGCGGACTCACTGGGTGGGCAGACCAGCGCCGATATCGATCAGCTACTGCGGGCGGCGGTATGAGGGGTGGGCCGGTGCTGGAGCGGCGGCGGGCGCGCGCCGGAAGGCTGTTCGTGGCACCGAATCTGGCCGCCATCCTGGTTTTCATGCTGTTCCCGCTGGGGTTTTCGCTGTATCTGAGCTTCCACGCCTGGGATCTGTTCAGCCCGCCGCGGTTCGTGGGTGCGGCGAACTATCGGCGGCTGTTCTCCGAGGACCCGCTTTTCTATATCGCCCTGCGGAATACGGCCGTGTTCACGATCCTGACGCTGGTGCCCACGGTGGCGGTCAGCCTCGCCGTCGCGGGACTGCTGAATCGGAAACTGCCCGGTGTCGGGGTGTTCCGGACCGTGGCGTTCCTGCCGCTGGTGGCGTCGACCGTCGCCATGGCGGTGGTGTTCCGCTTCATCTTCGCCAGCGATGACGGGCTCGCCAATATTCTCCTGGGCTGGATCGGCCTCGGCCCGGTGCCGTGGCTGACCGATCCGCAGTGGGCCCTGGTCTCGCTGAGCCTGGTGACGGTGTGGAAATCGGTGCCCTTCGCCACCGTCATCCTGCTCGCGGCCATGCAGGGCGTCCCCGAAAACCTGTACGAGGCAGCGAAAATCGACGGCGCGAACGCTTGGCGCCGGTTCCGCTCGATCACCATCCCGCTGATCCGCGGCGCCCTCTCCTTCGTCCTGGTGATCACCGTCATCAACTCGGTGCAGGCCTTCGACCAGGCCTATGCCCTGACCGGCAGCAACGGTGGTCCCGAGACCGGCACCTACGTCCTGGGAATCATGCTGTTCCAGAACGCCTTCCGCTTCTACGAGGTCGGCTACGCGTCGGCCCTGGCCTGGGTCATCTTCGCAATTCTGCTGGCCTTCACCCTGATCCAGCAATGGCTGGCCCGGCGATCCGAGGCGGAGCTTTGAGCCGCGGCGGGGTGATGCGGCGCTCGGTCGCCGGGGCGCTGACCTATCTGGCGTTGATCGCGGTGGCGTGGTGCGCGCTGACCCCGATCCTGTGGTCCGTCTCGTCGTCCCTGAAATCCGATGGTGAGCTGACCGAGGCGGCGCCCCTGCCGTCGCACCCCCAATGGTCCAACTACCGGGAGGCTTTCGACGCCATCCCGCTCGGCCGCATGCTGCTCAACACCGTCGTCTACGCCGCCTGCGTGACCGCCGGCCAGGTCTTCTTCTGCTCTCTGGCGGGATACGCCTTCGCCCGGCTGCGTTTCGCCGGCCGCGAGGTGCTGTTCGTGGGCTACCTGGCGACCCTCATGGTCCCGCTCACCGTCACCGTCATCCCGCAGTTCCTGCTCATGCGGGCCTTCGGCTGGATTGACACCCCCTGGTCGATGATCGTTCCCGGTCTCTTCGGGAGCGCCTTCGGCACGTACCTGATGCGCCAGTTCTTCCGCACCCTCCCCATCGAATTGGAGGAGGCGGCCATTCTGGACGGCTGCACCCCGTGGCAGATCTATTGGCGAGTCCTGTTGCCGCACACCAAACCGGCGGTCATGGTCCTGGCGGTCCTCACCTGGATCACCGTCTGGAACGACTTTCTCTGGCCTCTGATCATGATTCAACGCAACGACTACGCGACCGCCACACTGGGTCTCGTCCGGCTCCAGGGGCAGTACTCGACCAACTGGCCGCTGCTCATGGCCGCGGCCACGGTCATCCTGCTGCCACTGCTGCTGCTCTATGCGCTCGCTCAGCGCGTCTTCGTCCGCGGTATCGCCCTCTCCGGCATGGGCGGCCGCTGATGGGCGGGACCGGTACCTGGTCGGGCATGCGCTGGGTACATGCCCGACCTATCGGCTAGCCGACCCGTGCCGCTTCGCGGCTGAGGATGCGTTCGCGTTGTTCTTCGAACCGGATGACGTCGCGACCGAGTTTCTCGAGGTACTGGTCGAGGTGTTCGCGACTGCGTTCGCCGCGCGCGGTGAAATCGGTGCGCTTGAAGACGTTCCAGGTGCGCAGGACCGGCAACAGGACCTCGTCCAGATGCTGACGCAGATCGTAGATTCCGTGTTTGACCATCAAGACGCCGTTGCGCCGCCAGTTCGGCATGCCGGTGCCCGGCATGGCGAAGGTCATCACGATCTTGGTCACCGACTCCATCGCCTGGTCGGGAGCGACATCGAAGGCGGCACCGGTGATGTTGCGATAGAACATCATGTGCAGGTTCTCGTCGGCCGCGATGCGTTGCAGCATCCGTTCGGCGATCGGGTCGTCGCAGACCCGTCCGGTGCTGCGATGACTGACCCGGGTGGCCAACTCCTGGAAGGTCACGTAAGCGACCTGATCGAGGACGCCGCCGAAGCCTTCCGGCGCGTGGACGCCGCGGGTCAGGTGCACCATCCGGTCGTTCTCCAGTGCGACGGGGTCGACAGCGCGGGTGCACACCAGGTAGTCCCGCATGGCGATCGCGTGGCGGTTCTCCTCGGCGGTCCAGCGGCCGACCCAGGTGCCCCACGCGCCGTCCTGGGAGAAGTTCTCGGCGATCACCCGGTGGTACGAGGGCAGGTTGTCCTCGGTCAGCAGATTCGTGATCATCGCGACCCTGGCGACCTGGGAGAGCCGTGACTGCTCGGGCTCCCAATCGACGCCACCCATGGCCGCGAAGTTGCGGCCCTCGCTCCAGGGCACATAGTCGTGCGGACACCAGTCCTTCGCCGTGGCCAGATGCCGGTCGATATTGGCCGCGACCACCGGCTCCAATTCCGTCAGTAACTCGATTTGCGTCAAGTCCCTAGCCATACAGCGCCTTTCGGATTCGGTGGAAAAACCACGGAACATACCGCTGTTGATGCATCACTGACTGCGCGACATCGCCGCGCTTATACCCTAGACGGACACGATGGGTTTGGTGCGTATCCGGCCTCACCAATCGAACCGCCGAGACGAATTTGCCGCATTTGTGACGATGATCACGATCGTGGTGTTCGCACTGGTGGGGGTCGGTGGGGAAGGGCCCGTTCGGGGCCCTCGCAGTTTGCGAATAGTGTGCGTGGGTATCGGTCTGCATCGTGCGAGATACGACGGAACCGAACAGGGCCGGCTTTCCGCTGCGGAGGTCGGTCGCCGCGAGTGCCATGGGCAATGCCACCGAGTGGTTCGACTACGGCGTGTACGCCGCCACGGCCGGCTACCTCACGTCCGCCTTCTTCCCGGGCTCGCTGGGCACCCTCGGCACCATGCTGGGCTTCGCGATCTCGTTCGTGCTGCGCCCGCTGGGCGGCATGGTGTGGGGTCCGCTGGGCGACCGCATCGGCCGCAAGGCAGTGCTGGCGACCACGATCCTGATCATGTCGGGGGCCACCGGGGCCATCGGCATCCTGCCGACCCATGCCACGGCCGGCGTGCTCGCGCCGATCCTGCTGATCCTGCTGCGGGTGGTGCAGGGCTTCTCCACGGGCGGCGAATATGGCGGCGCCGCAACCTATCTCGCGGAATGCTCGGAGGACCGCAGGCGCGGTTTCCTGGGCAGTTTCCTCGAATTCGGCACGCTCGCGGGCTTTGTCGGCGGTTCGGCGGTGGTGCTGGCCTGCCAGCTGGCACTCGGTTCGGACGCCATGTACGCCGGCGGCTGGCGCATCCCGTTCCTGCTGGCCGTTCCACTGGGCCTGACCGGCTGGTATCTGCGCAGCAAGCTGGACGAATCCCCGGTCTTCACCGAGCTGTCCGAGCAGGACGACCGGGCCACCCCGCCGGGCGGGCTGCGCCAGGTGCTCACCACCTACCGGCGCGAACTGCTCACCCTGATCGGGCTGGTCGTGGCGCTCAACCTGGTGAACTACACGCTGCTCACGTATCAGCCCACCTACCTGCAGCACACCATCGGCCTGGGTGAATCCACCACCACCGCCATGATGCTCATCGGCCAGCTGGTGATGATGATGTCGCTGCCGTTGTTCGGCCGCCTCTCCGACCGGGTCGGCCGGCGCCCGCTGTGGCTGGTCTCGCTGGTAGGGCTCACCGTCCTCGCGGTGCCCATGTACTGGCTGATGGGTCGCGGAACCGTCTGGGCCGTCATCGGATTCGTGGCGCTCGGACTGCTGTACGTGCCGCAGCTGTCCACCATCAGCTCGACCTTCCCGGCCATCTTCCCCACCCACGTGCGCTATGCCGGGTTCGCATTGGGCTACAACGTGTCCACGGCTCTGTTCGGCGGGACCGCACCGCTGATCAACGAGGCGGTCATCGAACGGACCGATTAGTCGTTGTTCCCGGCGGGCTACATGGTCGCGGCGTCGCTGATCGGACTGGTCGCCTGCGCCTTCATGCGCGAAACCGCCGGAACCTCGCTGCACGGCACCGAGATCCCCGGTGCCTGGCTCGTACCGGTTGCGGCGCAGTCTCTTTCGGATCGGTCTGCTCCGGAACCGCCGGTCCAGCCCGACCCGACCACCCGGGCGGTGGGTTGAGACACTCCGCGCCACGCCGGTGCTGGTGTGCGTCGACCCGGTGTGGGTAAAGAACCCAGTATCAGTTTTCGCAAACCACTGGGGGATTCATGTCAAAAACTGGACAAGCCGCCGAAAATGCCACTGCTGCTCCGACATTCGTGTTCGTACACGGCCTGACGAGCAACAGCTTCTTCTGGACGCCGGTCGTACGCGAACTCGCGCTCCTCGGGCATCGCAGCCTGCCGGTGGATCTGCCCGGACACGGGCTCGACGCCTCGATGCCCATGTCGTATCAGGCGCAGGATATCGCCGAGTTCGCGGCCGGACCGTCGCCGATGTCCGCGATTACCGTGGAGGACAATGTCGCCCACGTGATCGAGGTGGTGCGGCAGGTGCGGCGGCATGGCCCGGTGATCCTGGTCGGCCACAGCCTCGGCGGCATCACGATCGGTCTGGTCGGCAATGCCATACCCGAGGCCATCGACCGCATCGTCTACGTGTCGGCCTTCTGTCCGTCCACCGAAGACGCGCCCAGCGCCACGGCCCTGAGCCAGACTCCCGAAGCGTTGAAGGGCGTGCCGGTCCCGAATCCGGACCATTCGTTGTTCCTCGGAATGGAACCCGTCGCCCGTGGCCTGATTCGCTTCAACCTGCGGTCGGACGATCCCGAGGCACTCGAGGATTTCCGGGTGACCAATATGCCCGAGGCCACCTCCGAGCAGACGCTCCTGGTGCTCAACTTCGGCATGCAGCCCGAGGACGGGGCGCAAACCAACTTCGCCGACGGCCGGGTCGAGGCCGACACCTGGGGGCGGATTCCGCACAGCTACATTCGCCTCACCCATGACAATGTCATCACCGAGGCTCTGGCCTCGAAGATGATCGACGACGCCGATCGCCTCACGCCGGACAATCCTTTCGACGTCCATACTCTCCCGGCCGGACATGCCGGTGTCATGTTCCGAGCTCGCGAACTGGCGGCCATTCTGGATCGGCTCGCCTGAATCGGCGGTCACGTCGTGGATGGTCAGCGGTTCGGTGAGTCAGGCAGTCGGCTCGCCCGCATGTCGAGTTTCGTTCGCGGGCTTCGTGTCCGCGGCGGCGTCGTCCGTCGCGCCGAGACTGGCCAGCAGGCGCAGATTGTCGTGCGCGGCGGTGCCGGGTGCCGCCGACTGTGTGACGAGTTCCGTTCCGGTGCCGTCCGGGAGCATGAAGTTCTCCTGATGCAGCTCCAGATACCCGACCAGCGGATGGTTGTACGCCTTGCGCCCGTGCGTCCGCGTGCGGACGTCAGCGCGGGCCCACAGACGCCGGAAGCGGTCACTGCGCATGGCGAGTTCGCCGATGAGAGAGGCCAATTCGGGGTCGTCGGGGCAGCGGCCGGCCGCTAGGCGCAGGTGGCCCACGGTGTCGAGGGTGCAGCCGTCCCAGTCCGCGAGCAGGGCGCGCCCTTCGTCGGTGAGGAACACGTACCGGGCGATGTTCATCCCCTGCATGCGGCGTCCGTAGAGCAGGTCGGCGTGCCGGTTCGCGGCGAGCACCGTCATGCGGTGGTCGATGAGGAACGCGGGGGCGTCGGCGACGAGGTCCAGCACTCGCAGTAGTTCGGGGCGCAGTCGCGGCGCCGGCGTGGGCCGGGGCTTGCACGCCGGACGGTTGGTGAGCCGGTGCAGATGGTCGCGTTCCACCTCGTCCAGACCGAGCACCCGCGCGAGCGCGTCGAGCACCTGCGGCGATGGCTGACGCGCTCGCCCCTGCTCGAGGCGGACGTAATAGTCGACGCTCACCCCCGACAGATGCGCGACCTCCTCGCGCCGCAGCCCGGTCACCCGGCGACGCGAATCGGCGGGAATGCCGGCGGTTTCCGGGGCGACCCGGGCGCGCCGCGTGCGCAGGAAATCGGCCAGATCGTCCATCGCTCCAGTATCCGTGCCGTGCCGGCCGCGCCGGGTGGCCCTGTCGATACCAGGAAGTCCGTTCCTACGGATGAAGCGTCCCTGAACCGCACCCGGCCGCGCCCCGAGGATCGAAGACACATCGACCCGAGGAGCAATCGTGAAAGTCTTCATCGTCCACGCCCACCCCGAACGGAAGTCGCTGAACGGCGCACTCACCGACATCGCCGTGGACACCCTGACCGGTGCCGGCCACGAGGTTCGGGTCAGCGACCTGTACGCGATGCGCTGGAAATCCACCATCGACGCCGACGATTTCGGTCCCGCCGCATCGACCCCGCTCGACGCCACCCTCGACTCCGGCCGGGCCTTCGAAACCGGCACCCTCACCGACGACATCCGCGCCGAACAGGACAAGCTGCGGTGGGCCGACACGGTGATCCTCCAGTTCCCCCTCTGGTGGTACACCATGCCCGCCATCCTCAAAGGCTGGGTCGACCGCGTCTTCACCTACGGATTCGGATACGGCGTAGGTGAACACAACGAAACCCGCTACGGTGACCGCTTCGGCGAAGGCGCCCTCCAAGGCAAACGGGCCATGCTCTCCCTCACCGTCGGCGGCCCCGAATCCCACTACTCCGACCGCGGCATCAACGGCCCCATCGACGACCTCCTCTACCCCATCCAGCACGGCATCCTCTACCACCCCGGCATGCAGGTCCTACCCCCGTTCGTCCTTTACGGCGCCGGCCGTATCTCCGCCGAAACCTTCACCACCGCAACCGATCTCTGGAAGGAATGCCTTCTCGACCTCCCGCACACCGATCCCATCCCATACCGCACCCAGAACGGTGGCGACTACGAGATCCCAGCCGCACGCCTCCGCCCCGGCCTGGAAGCCCCGGGTCGCACCGGTTTCGGTCTCCACATCCACGCCTGACTCTCAGCCCAGCTTCTCGTGACCTGTGAGTCTCCGCTGCTGGGCACTGCTGACAACCGGTGCAGCCTCGCGCAATCCGCGCCAGCTCACCGGTTTCGACCGATTCTCGAGCCGTCGTGCGAGATTGCACCGGAAGCGGCTTGCTCGGCGCGGCGGCTACGGGTCGGCTATCGGGCGTTGAATAATGCTGCGGATGACCGCGATCCGGTGGAATCGTCGGTCGGTGTTGGCTTCGATGGCCGTGCTGTCGGTCGGGGCTGGGCTCGGCAGGCGAACCGGGATCGCGCGGGCGGCGGCGACCACGCGGTACACGATGACCGCGTTCACCAATAGCAGCGATACCGACCTTTACGTCTATGAATCCGACGATGCGGCAAATTTCACATTGCTGCGGGCCGGCGCCTACCGCCCCGCGGCCGGGCTGGTGCGGGATCCCAGTTTGCTCCGGCATACCGACGGGGCCTACTACATCGCGTACACCACTGCCGGAGACGGTCACACCATCGGATTCGCCCGTAGCACCGACCGGCTCACCTGGACTCACCTGTCGGACTATCCGGTCCCGGTGCCGAGGGCCGAAGCTGCTTGGGCGCCAACATGGTTCGACCTCATTCCCGGATATGTGGGGGTGCTCGTCTCCATCTCGCAGGGGCAGGGCTTCCGGCCCTATCTGATCCTCACGGACGATCCCGCGCGGCCGGTGTGGAACCTGCCGATTCCGCTCGCGGGGATCGGGCCGCAGCGGCCGGGGCACCTCGGCTATATCGACACCGCCGTCGTGGCGCTCGACGGCAGCTACTACGCCTTCACGAAGAACGAATCGAGCAAGTACATCGAGCTTGCGGTCGCCACTACTCCGCTGGGGCCGTACCGGTTCATCGGCACCGGCGACTGGGCCGGCTGGGGTGCACCGCGGGAGGGGCACTGTGTGATCGAACTGCCCGACGGAGGGCACCGGATCTACTTCGACGCCTACACCGAGAAGAAGTACTTCTACAGTGACAGCCGCGACGGATTCCGCACCTGGACCGCGCCCGTCGAGCTTCCGGGATTGTCCGGAACCGTCCGCCACGTCACGGTTCTGCCCGAATCGGCCGGTACCCGGTAGCAACCACCACACCGGTGCGGTGGGGGTCACGGCTCGGTGGCGGCCGCGTAGCGGTGGGCGAGGGTGCGGATGTGGGTGACCAGTTCCGGTGGGTCGGTGACGCGGAAATCCATCATCAGCATGCTGAGGTAGATGGCGATGGTTTCCAGGCGGTCGGCTCCGGTCAGTAGCAGGCAGGAGGTGTCGTCGAGGGGTTCGACGACACCGACTGTGGGGTTGATACGGGCTATGACGGTTTCGGCGGGGGCCAGGACTGTGACGCGGGCGTGGACTTGCCAACCGGTGGAGGCTATTTCACGCAGGACGAAGGCGACGAGATCGGAGTCGGGGAGTGGGCGCGGGGCGAAATGGCGTGTGCCGGAGATGATTTCGGTGATCGAAGCCACCGGGAGGGCCTGCCAGGAGTGGGATTCGAGACTGTAGGCGACCAGATACCAGCGGCGTTGCCAGCTGATCAGACGGTAGGGCTCGAGTTCGGCGGCGTCGGCGCGCAGGGTGATGGTGGCGCGGATGGCGGTGGCGAGGGTGGCGAGGGTTTCGGCGGAGACGGGGGCATCGGGTTCCCGGGAACCGGTGACGGCGGGGCCGATGTCCGTGACGGAACGCAATGCGGTGACCTTGCGTTGCAGGCGTTTCGGGAGGATGCGGTCCATTTTCGCCTGGGCGCGTTCGAGATTGGCGTGGATATCGGCGATGCCGGTGCTGCCGTCGGCGGCCACGTTCATGGCGACGGCCACCGCGACGGCCTCGTCGTCGTCGAGCAGTAGCGGGGGCATGGTGGCGCCCTGGCCGAGGCGGTAGCCGCCGACCGGGCCGCGGTCGGCGTGCACCGGGTAGCCGAGTTCGCGCAGGCGCGCGATGTCCTGGCGGAGGGTGCGGTCGGTGACGGAGAGTCGTTCGGCCAGTTCGCGGCCGGTGAGGGTGCGCTCCTGGAGCAGGGACAGCAGGCGCAGCAAACGAGTTGTGGTGGAGGTCACGCGGAACCCCTTCGTCCGGCCGGATTATTAGGAAGAAAACCAGCCTAATCGGGTCATATCTTTATCTCAACGGATCGAAACGACCTGAGAGGCAAGAACAATGAGCGCCAACCCGCAGACCGACAACTCGCCCGCCACCGTCCTCGCTCCGGCCTGGCGCGAGGTCCTCGCGGCGTCGCACCGCGCGCTCGCCGAGGTCGTGGCCGGTGTGGCCGCGGACCAGTGGGACAACCCCACCCCGTGCTCGGAATGGACTGTGACGCAGGTGGTTCAGCACGCGGCCGGTGATCAGCTGGCCTACGCCAAGTTCCTCGGCATCGGTGACGGCCCGGCCTGCAACCCGTTCGAGCCCTCCGGCCACCTCGACGGCGGCGCGGTCGAATTGGTCTCCGCCGCAATCGAACCCACCGCCACCGCCTGGTCCACCGTCACCGACGGCACCGAGACCGTGCCCACCCCGCTGCCGCACGGCGAGCTCCCCACCCCGGTGGCCGCGGTCATGTGCGCGCTCGACGCCGCGGTGCACGCCTGGGATATCGCCATCGGCACCGGGCAGCCCTCGCCGCTCACCGACGAACTGGCCGGGCACCTGCTCACCGCCGCTCGTGGCCTCGTCGAGCCGCTGCGCGACTACGGCGTCTTCGCACCCGTCGTGACCGGGCTGCCAGCGACCGATACGCCGGTGGCCGACGAGCTGCTGGCCTACCTCGGCCGCAACCCGCGGGCCTGACGGACCGGCCCCGGACCTGCGGTGACGGAGCGGGCCGCCGGTCCGGGTAGACTCCCACTCTCGTGAGTCTCACCCTCGGAATCGTCGGCCTGCCCAACGTCGGAAAGTCGACGCTGTTCAACGCTCTGACGCGCAATGACGTGCTGGCCGCGAACTACCCGTTCGCCACCATCGAGCCGAATGTCGGTGTGGTGCCGCTGCCGGACCCGAGGTTGAACACACTGGCCGGCATCTTCGGCTCCGAGCGCCTCGTCCCCGCGGTGGTGTCGTTCGTCGACATCGCGGGCATCGTGAAGGGCGCCTCCGAGGGTGCGGGCCTGGGCAACAAGTTCCTCGCCAATATCCGTGAGGCCGATGCCATTTGCCAGGTGGTGCGCGTCTTCGCCGACGACGACGTGATCCACGTCGACGGCAAGGTGGACCCGCTGTCCGACATCGAGGTGATCGAGACCGAGCTCATCCTGGCCGACCTGCAGACCCTCGAGAAGGCCGTGGTCCGTCTCGACAAGGAAGCCAAGGTCAAGAAGGACCGCAAGCCGGTCGCCGACACCGCCAAGCAGGCGCAGGAGATCCTCAACAGCGGCAAGACCCTGTTCGCCGCGCGCGACCAGCTGGACACCGAGCTGCTGAAGGAACTGTCGCTGCTCACCATCAAGCCGTTCCTCTACGTCTTCAACGCCGACGAGTCGATCCTCACCGACGAGGACAAGAAGGCCGAGCTGAAGGCCGCCGTCGCCCCCGCCGACGCGGTGTTCCTGGACGCCAAGGTCGAGGCCGAACTGCTCGAGCTGGACGAGGAATCCGCCCTCGAACTGCTGGAGTCCATCGGCCAGACCGAGCCGGGCCTGCACGCCCTGGCCCGCGCCGGCTTCCACACCCTGGGCCTGCAGACCTACCTCACCGCCGGTCCCAAGGAAGCCCGCGCCTGGACCATCCAAAAGGGCGACACCGCCCCCAAGGCCGCCGGCGTCATCCACACCGACTTCGAACGCGGCTTCATCAAGGCCGAGATCGTCGCCTTCACCGACCTCGTCGAGGCCGGCTCCATGGCCGCCGCCAAGTCCGCCGGCAAGGTCCGGATGGAAGGCAAGGACTACGTCATGGCCGACGGCGACGTCGTGGAGTTCAGATTCAACGTCTGAGCTTCTGCGAAGAAGTAGGGCAGCGCCGGTATCGCTGCTGGTAGAGACTCTGCTGAGCCCCCCATCCAAGGATCTGGATGGGGGGCTCAGTCATTTCGGTGGGCCATCATGGCCGCGACGAGCTGTCGAATCTGGGTGGCGTCGCGGCGAGTGGCTGCGGCGGGTGCCGATGCCGGGCCCCGGTTCGGTCAGCGCCCGGCGCGGTCGTCCTGGCGGTGGGTGTCGGAGCGTCCTCCGACCGGGACGGTGAGGAATCGGGGGTTCTCCACGTCCTGTGGCTGGCAGTCCGCGGGGGCGTTGACGGGGTTGCAGCGGGCTGGGTTTCCGCCGGGGACCTGGACGGAGTAGTTGTTGTTCAGTCTCGGGTCCGGTTCGGGGTAGTCGGTGCTGACCCATTGCGCTCCGGAGGCGAAGGCGGCGTCGCGGGCTGCGGTGTTGTTGGTGCGGGCCTCGGCGGTGTTGATGTCGGAGCGGGTGCGGACCATGTAGCCGGCCTGGACGAGTTCCCGGATCCGGGTGGCGTTCTGGATCGATTCGTCGGCCAGGATCACCGCGGCGTCGGGGTTGCCGGGCTGAGACGTGGGGAACATGACGCGTCCGGTCAGGCTGCCGTCCGGGCGGAGGTAGTCGCGGCGGTGCCGGTCACCGGCGAGGCAGTTGCAGTCGACGAACATGAACTTTCCGCGCGATTGGGCCAGGGTCGGCCACTGCTTGTCCAGAACGGCCGCCTCGAGCGTGGGGTAGTGGCCCTTGACGACATCGGGGGTGATGATCTGGTCCTCGGCGAACACCGATCGGATCTCTGCGTCCACCCGGTCGTAGTCGGCCGGTCCCCATTGCGGCATAGGGGGATTCGGGTCGGTGTGTAGCAGGTCGATGTCCTTGAATTCGACGAAGACCATGAGCGGTAGGTGCCCGGGGTTCTTGCTCGACCACTGCTTCAGTTCGGTGAGGCATGAGGTGAACTTCACGCAGTTGGTCTGCTGATCTACCTGTGGGACATGAAAGACCTTCAGGCCGGGCTCGGCCCAGGCGGGGTCGGCCATCCGGGTCGGGGCGCCTACCTCTGCGAGCATCGGGGTGTTCACGAAACGCCCGCCCTGCGGGTCGGCGTTGACGTCGAGCTCGACGTTGCGCACTCCGAGTCGGCTCAGTTGCTCGGTCAGCGATTTGTGCCGGTAGTCGAGCCCGGCGGTGAGCTGGTCGATCGGGTATTGGGCGCCCAACGATGGCGGCAGCCCCTGCGGGATCAGGCCCGAGTGATAGCTGTTGTGGGTGCCCATGGTCTGAATCTGGTTCATCCGCAGGGTGTCGTCGAGTGCGTAGGGCTTGCCGAGGCCCGGCGCCGGTGCTCCGTTGGCCGCCGCGACGGCCGAGAACAGGCTCGCGAGGACCGCGGCGGCTGCGGCCCATCGCCACCGCGACTGGCGTTGAGGACTTCTCATGGATAACTCTCCGTTTCGAATCACGGCGCATCGCCACAGGTCAGGTGTGTGCCGACCGCCGAGCGCAAATGCTAAGTGATCACTAAGCATTTGCTGTGCATTCGCACCCTTCTGTCCGGTGAGTGGGACACGGACCTGTGGGCGTGGGGTGGCGGCGGTGAGCCAATAGGCTCGATGAGCAGCACGGGATCGCGTAGTTCGACGAAAGGTTCGCGATGACTTCCGCACAGCCGGACTCGCCCGGCGGCCGTAAGGGCCGAGCCCGGCCGCGCCGCCGATACATACCGGGCGAGGAGACGCAGGAGCGGATCCTGACCGCGGCGGTCGACCACTTCTCCCGCTACGGCTACGCCAACGCCTCCATCGCTCGCATCGCCGCCGACGCCGGCATCACCGACGCCGCCGTCATCCACCACTTCGGCACCAAGGAAGAGCTGTTCCTCACCGCGATCGATCTACGCGAGAAGCCGTTCGTGCCCATCTACGATCGCGAGGCTTCGACGCGAGAGCTGTTCGCGCAGTTCGTTTCCGCGGTCCGCGACAGCATGCGGCACCCGGAACTGGTGCGATTCCGTGCGGTGCTGGGCGGGCAGGCCCTGCTCGAGTCGAACCCCGCGAGCCAACGGCTGCGCTCGAACATGACCCGGATCCTCGAAGCACTCGTGCCCGTCCTCGAACAGGGCATCGCCGCCGGAGAACTCAAACCCGACACCGACGCCCGCCAGACCGTCCTCGAACTCCTGGCACTCAACGACGGACTGCGACTGCAATGGGCGGCCCAGCCCGACGAGATCGACCTGCCGCACGTTTTCGAGGCCGCGGCCGACGCTTTGCTGGCGCGCATCTCCATTGATGGACAGGGGCTGCCACCGGATCGTCACGATCGGTGAGACCGACGCCCGATCCGAATCCAGTGCTCGTCATTGCGCAGGCGTCGAGCTAGCGGTCTTTGACGATGATTCCGAGTGCGTGTGCGAAGACAGGAGCCAGGTCGAGTAGCTGGGTGCGGGTGATGAGTGCGCCGGACAGTGACTCGATCCCGTCGGCGATATCGATCGATCGCGCCTCGCGTAGGTCCACCTTTTTCAACTGCGCCTTGCGCAGCGAAAGCCCCTCGATCTCCGAGCCGGGGAAGGTGACCGAGGTCAGTTTCGCCTCGCTGATGTCCACATGGCGCAGTACGCAATCCACGAACGACACGTCCTGCAGCACCGCTGCGCGCAGGTTCACCGATTCGAACTTGCAGTTGTGGAAGGTGACCCGGCGCAGCGCCGCACCGAACGCCTCGATTCCGGAGAACGCGTCGACTACGAATTCGGCGTCCATCCACGAGGTTTCGGACAGATCCGCGCGAATCCAGCGGCTGCCGTGGACCCACACGTCGTTGAATCGCGCGTGCCGGAAGACGCCGCCGGTGACGGCCGTCGCGGAGATGGCGCACTCGGTGAACTCGGCATTGCGGACATCGGGTTCGTCCAGCTCGAGACCGTCGAAATGCGCGCAGTCGTAGGCGCCCTCGTTCGCCATGTCCGCGTGCAACTGCAGAAAACGCGCGAAAGACAGGTCGGCGAGCTCGCGTGACATATCGGATTCCTATCCGGTCGAGACGCCCGAGATGGCAGTGCACTCGGCTGGTCGGCGTGTGCCGCCGACAGCCGAGCAGCTGCCCCTGGGATGATCTCGGCCCGTTGATTTTCCTGTGTGCCACGCGGCCGTGTCGACCGCGCGGCACATGGCTTGACCGTGCGTTCGTTGTAGTGCCGGATGGCTCGGGTCAGAGCCATCCCGAGGGTGTGCCGCGACCGCCGTGTCCGCCGGTGGGGGCGATTTCGGTGATCCGTGCGAGGTCCTCGGCGGTGAGGGTGACGTCGGTGGCGGCGATGTTCTGCGCGACACGATCGGGATTTCGGGAGCCCGGGATCGGCACGATGTAATCCTTCTGCGCGAGCACCCACGCCAACGACAGCTGGGACAAGGTCACGCCCTTGCCGACAGCCAGTTCGGTGAGCTGGTCGACGATTCGGCTGTTGGCGTCGTAGTTGTCCGGGCTCCACCAGGGCATGTGGGCGCGGAAGTCGGTCGGTGTGTAGTCGTTCGACGGTTTCGCTGTTCCGGTCAGGAAGCCGCGGGCCAGAGGCGAGTAGGCGACGAATCCGATGCCGAGCTCCTCGAGCAGCCCGAACAGCGGTTCGGCATCGAGGGCGAAGATCGAGTATTCGGTTTGCAGCACCGAGATCGGGTGCACGGCATGGGCTTTGCGGATCGTCTCGGGTCCGGCTTCGGACAGGCCGAGGTATTTCACCTTGCCCGCGTCGACGAACTCGGCCATGGCGCCGACCACGTCCTCGATCGGTACCGCCGGGTCGACCCGGTGCTGGTAGAGCACGTCGATGTGGTCCACGCCCAGGTTGCGCAGACTGGCCTCGACCACGTCGCGAATGTGTTCGGGGCGGGAGTCGGTGCCGAAATCGGGGGTGAAGCCGAACTTGGTGGCGATGACGACCTCGTCGCGCAACGGCGCCAGCGCGCGGCCCAGCAGCTTCTCACCCTCACCCCACCCGTACATCTCGGCGGTATCGAAGAAGGTCACCCCCAGCTCGTGGGCGCGGCGGATCGCGGTGACCGACTGTTCGTCATCGCTGGCCCCGTATCCGACCACGGTGCCCATCGATCCGTATCCCATCGCCGACACCGTCAGGCCCTGGTCGCCCAGTGTCCTGTGCTGCATGGCTGGCTCCTCTCACATCAAACCAAACTGTTCGGTTTGACGGTACATCGGTCAACTCCGGTCGTCAAACCAAACAGTTTGGTTCTGGTAGGCTCGGTGGATGACTTCGCGCGCCGATTCGACCCGTGACCGCATCGTGGAGGCGGCCAAGGCCGAGTTCGCGCGACACGGGATCGCCGGGGCCCGGATCGATCGAATCGCGAAGTCCGCCAAGACGAGCAAGGAACGCGTCTACGCCTACTTCCGCGGCAAGGAAGAGCTGTACCGATTCGTCGCAGCCCGCGAGCTGGACGCGGTCGCCGAAGCCACTCGAATGGACCCCACCGACCTACCCGGCTACGCCGGGCGAGTCCACGACTACTTCACCAGCCATCCCGACAATCTGCGCCTGATGCGGTGGGGCCAACTCGAATTCGCCGACAACGCCCCCGACGACGCCACCCACGACATCGTGTCCCGCAAGACCGCACAGCTCCGCCGGGCTCAGCAGGACGGCCACCTCGATCGCTCCTGGGACCCGCTCGACATCCTCATGTTCGTCAACCAGCTCGCCATGGCCTGGGCCGACCAGCCCGACCTCGCGACCGGAGAGCGAGATGCATTCCTGGCAGCCCGCCGCGCAGCCATCATCACCGCAGTCGAAAGACTCTTCCCCGCAACCTTTTCCGCAGACAAGGGGTGAACCGTCGTGCCTGGCCCCGCCCGCGTTGTCCAGTCAACGTGGTCTGGCGCCGAACTACCGCGCATCGGCTACCTAAGCGCGCACTCGTGCCTGCCATGGCCAGTCCTGGCCATGCGGCCGGGGGTGCGGTCCTGAGATGTTGCCGCCGGCGGGTGGATCGGTGTGTCGTGTACAGAGGTTATTCGGTTTCGGAACGCGAGCCGATCTCTGAGCACTGCGTTTGACCTGCAGCGATTGGATGTCAATGGGGTGGAGTTCAGATTCAACGTCTGAGCCTCTGCGAAGAAGTAGGGCAGCGCATGTATCGCTGCTGGTAGAGACTCTGCTGAGCCCCCATTTCCGTGTCTTGAGTTCTAGTGGTTGTCGCAACACCCCAGCTCGAGGGGTGCTATGGACTTTCAGATTCGGAGCGACCGCAATGCGCGCGGGGGCCGCATACTGACGCGTGAGCGGGAGGCATACTTCCAGCTCATGCGTCAGGGCTACAGCAGCGTGGAAGCCTGCCGGATCGTCGGCATCAACCCGCGGACCGGCAAGAGATGGCGCAACGGCTGGCACTCACCGCCGAGAGGGCGTTCGGATGGGGTCGGTGCGGACACTTCCGGCGCGGATGGCCGGGGTCCGGTTGGCGGACGCGGTGAAGATCTATCTCGGCACGATCCCCGGCACGAACACCCGCCGCGGTTACCCCGTTGCACTGGATCGGTTGGTCCGCGACTTCGGCGCGGACGGCGATGTGGGACGGCGTTGGGCCGCTGGCATGCCGCGACCGACCCCGCCGCACGGCGCAACAACCGCTGAAGTCTGGCGCCGGATCATCGTGTTCGTGCGCGGCCCGCGATCGGCGCGCGTCACCGAACCGGGTCGGCCAGCTCGCCTGTTTCCAGCAGGGTCTTGAGGTCGGCGAGGACGCGCGGCCAGCCGCCGCTGATGCTCTCCAGTACTTTGCTGCCCGGCAGGAAGCCGTCGTGGACGACGGTGAGTTTCACCAGGCCGCCGGTATCTTCGAGGTGGAAGGCCACCTTGGATCGCGGCTCCGGTGTCCCCCCGTCGCACGTCGTCCTGTTGTGCCAGGTGTAGGCGAGGCGGCGAAACGGATCGGATTCCAGGACAACCTGTTCGGGGTCCTCGGCGATGCGGCCGTCGCCGGTCGTCACGACGATGGTCGAGCCGGGCTGCCAGTCCGACTCGAAGGTGTATCCGGCCCAGTACCGCCGGGTGAAGGCGGGCTGCGTCAGCGCCTGCCACAAACGTTCCGGTGTGGTGCGGATATAGGTGGTGTAGACGAATTCGGGCTTGCCGTTCGTGTTCAAGGGGGTCCCTTCCAATGCTCGTTTCAGATCCGCCAGGGCCTCGACGCGGGCCCGGTCGTACTGGTTGATCCATCGCTGTGCGATCTCGTTGATCGGCACGGCGTTGAGATAGTGGAGCTTCTCCCGACCCCGCCACACCGCAGTGACCAGGGTGGCCTGCTCCAGGACCGCCAGGTGCTTGCTGACGGACTGCCGGGCCATGTCCAGCCCGGCGCACAGTTCCCGCAGCGTCTGACCGTTGCGGGCGTTGAGACTGTCCAGCAGCCGGCGCCGGGTCGGGTCGGCCAGGGCCCGGAAGACCTCGTCCACGGGCGCGGTCAGCAACTCAACTCCAGCTGCTGGCGAGGGGCATCACCGCGACGGGCTGCCAGCCGCCGTTTTCCAGCCCGTTTTTCAGGCTGAACAGGAACTGCCCCCACCGAGTGGAGCAATGGTGCATGAACTCCACCGGCTCACGCCAGTTCGCGTGGGTGAACTTCACGACCGTCTCCTCTGCCGCGGGTCCGGGGTAGATATCGAACGTGATCGTCGTGCCGACCCACTCGGCCGGGCCGTCGATGCATTCCCACACCACCTGCTCACCCGGGACGAGCTCGGCCACCCGGACGGTGAGGACGGGCTTGTCCCCGCCGCCGAACTCGAGTTCCTTCTCGGCGTCGCCCGTCGCAGGCATCCACCACTTCGACACCCCCTCGGGCGTGCTCACGGTCTCGTAAACCTTCTGCTGTGGGGCGTAGACGCCCACACGGTGCCGGATGTCAGCCATTGGTGATTCTCCTCTGCGATAGGCAGCCTTTCTGCTGCCTATCGCAATTATGCAGCCGATTGGGTGCCTGTCAACCACGACCGGCACGTGCCCGCACATCACCAGTCACCGGGTTGCGTTTCAGGGGCCGGGGATCGGCGGCGGGCACGGTCGAATCGAATTCCTGGCACCCGTCGTCGAGGGCATCGGGGTTGCGCAGGGGGCGCGGTCGGCCACCGAGGTCCGGGCCCACGAAGCTGTAGTGCCCGTCCAGGCCGGGGTGGGCGCGGATGAACGCCGACAGTCGCGCCACGTCGTCATCGAGCACCGGATAGCCCTGGGCGCGCAGGGGCATCACGGCGTGGTCGAGGTAGACGGTGTTCCACAGCACCACGCTCGTGCCCGCCCTGCCGAGTTCGGCGGCTTTTACTTCGCCGTGGACGACAGCGAGGCCGACTCCGATGCCGCGGGCGATCTCGCGCAACGATTGGCCTTCGACGCGGAAGGGTCATAGGCCCGAGGTCCCAGTCGAGAGGTCTTTGGACCCCTTTCGCTCGGAGGGTCGTCCGGCAATCCTCGACTGAGGGGTGGGGATCCCAAACGGAGGACCATCAGTGAACAGTTTCCCGGCATCGGCTTCCGGGATCGACCGTCTGCGCTCGCAACCAGGTGAGGACCCATCCCCGCTTGCGAAGATCCTGGTGGTCGAGAGCAATCCGGCCACAGCCGAGCTGCTGGGACTGACGCTGGCCTCGGGGGGATATCAGGCCGTTCGGACGATAAGTGCTCGGCGGGCGCTGAGCACAGCGAAGCTGACACCGGATCTGGTCGTGGTCGGTCCGTCACTGGCCAATACGCACCCCCCTGTGCTGTGTGCGCTGCGGGCGCGGACCGACGCCCCGATACTGGCCTCGAGCAGCGATACCGATGCGGGCACCGTCGAACGGGTCCTGACCGCCGGTGTGTCGGAATGCCGGCTGATCCCGCTCCCGGCCCGTGACCTGCTGACCCACGTCGCCGCTCTGCTTCGCTCCTCTATGGCCGGGAGTCGATCGCGATGGCCGTCCGACTCCGCGACGCCGCCGAGGGCACACCACGGATGGCCCGCGACGCGGCCGACGTCGAGGGCGCACGTACCCGGACCTCCCATGTGGGATGAAAACAACAATCGCGTCAGGTGGTACAGGAAGCCGCTGAAATACCTGGTCACCATGACGCCGCTGAAATGCCTGGTCGCCACGTTCCTGATTGCGGCGAATTCGTTGGCGATCTGGTCGCTGATCATGATGTAGCGATCTCGCAGATCACCGACCATGCCCGCCACGCCGAACGACTCCGCCGCGACCGAGTTGTGGGTCCCACCGGCACCGGCGCATCAGCGGTCTCCTCGAGACATGTATCGCTGCTGGTAGAGACTCTGCTGAGCCCCGTCCGATGTCCGGGTGGGGGTTCGGTCGTTGTTTCGCCGGCACAGTGCGTCGACCGGTTCGGTCGGTGCGGTCAGCGGCGTTTCTGGGATGATTGGCGTCAGATCGGTGCGAGGAGTGCCACCCCCCGCGGCACGGGTGTTGGATTACCTGCCGTTTGCTCTCCTTGTTGGGAAGCTGGGCCTTCCGGTATCGAACCGCGTTATCCTGCCGTCTGTGCAATTTGCTCTAAAATTGCTGGTTCGGGTGTGGGTCTGATCGAAGGTGGTCGCATCCGTGGAGTCGTGGGTGCGAGCAGTGCCGTGGCCCGATGGTGGCCAGGAGAACTTCAAGACGAAGGCGGCTCTCGATGACAGACTTCGACTATTGCGTGATCGGTGGCGGATTCGCGGGGTTGACGGCTGCCTTGCGGCTGAAGCAGGCGGAGCGATCGGTGGTTGTGCTGGAAGCCCGCGACCGGCTCGGTGGGCGCACATTCACCGAGGTACGCGCGGACGGTTGCTGGATCGACCGCGGTGGTGCCTGGATCGGGCCGGGACAGGACCGCATCCGTGCCTTGATGAACGAGTTCGGAGTCCGGAGTTACCCGCAGTACACCGACGGTGAAGCCATGATGGTCGTCGACGGCAAGCAGTACCGCTACACCGGCACGATCCCGTGGACGATGAGCCCCTGGGCATCGATGAATCTCGGCGCGAGCATGGTCGAGCTGGGGCACATGTGCAAGTCGATCCCGCTCGAGGCGCCGTGGGAGGCGAAGAAGGCCGACAAGTGGGATCGGATCAGCCTGGCGCAGTGGCTGGATCGCACCGTCTGGTCCAAGCCCGCCTACGAGCTGCTCGAGACCGCTATCGCGGGCAGTTACACCTCGGCCGCCTCGGAAGTGTCGATGCTTTTCGCGCTGTATCAGATGGCATCGGGAGGTGGGCCGAACTTCGTATTCGGCGTCAAGGGCGGCGCCCAGGACGCCCGGCCCGTCGGGGTATGGGTGCGATCTACGGGCCGATGGCGGCCGAGCTCGGCGACTCGATTCACCTGTCGCAGCCGGTGCACAGTATCGAGCAGGACGCCGCCGGGGTAACAGTGCATGCGGATGGATCGACGGTGCGCGCGCGTCGGGCGATCGTGGCCGTCCCCCTGGCGATCGCCGGTCAGATCCGGTACGAGCCGATGTTGCCGGTCGATCGCTCGTTCCTGCATCAGCGGGTGCCCAGTGGCTCGATCATCAAGATTTCCGTCCTGTACGACGAGCCGTTCTGGCGGCGCGACGGATTGTCGGGTCAGTCGGCCGCGCCGGGATCGCCGGCCACCGTCACCATCGACGGCTGCACCGACGCCGGGCGACCCGGGGTTCTGTGCGTCATTTCCGAGGGGCCCATCGCACGGCAGATCGGTCGACTCGATGCCGCCGAACGCAGGACGGTGATCCTCCACGAATTGGTCACGCGATTCGGTGAAAAAGCCGGTCTCCCGGTCGACTACATCGAGCAGGACTGGAGTGCCGAGCGCTATTCCGGTGGCGGGATGCTCAGTCACACGCCGACCGGTGTGCTCACCCAGTTCGGCCGTACGCTGCGCGAACCCTGCGGCCGTATCCACTGGGCCGGAACCGAGAGCTCGGCCGTCATGTGCGGTTGGGTCGACGGAGCCATTCGCTCCGGTGAACGAGCCGCGAGCGAAGTGCTGCAGCACGAACTCGCCGCGGTATGAGGTCGGCCGACCCGAAGCTCTTGTGCGGCAAGGGTTTTGACTCGAGAGCGGCGGCGCATGGTCGGAGCGCGGATTGCACGCCTGGATAGCTCGCCTGGATAGCTCGCCTGGTTGTGCGGTACTCGCTGACACCCCCATTCCACATACCAGCAGGTCAGCGGCTCATTACCGGCGCGCTACACCGTTCCTGGATAGTCTCGTGGAATGGTGCGGAGCAAGGCAAGCGACGTCGACGGCTATCTGACCGAGGTCCCCGAGGAACGCAGCGCCGTGCTGGCCGAGTTGCGGCGGCTGTGCCGAAAAGAGCTGGTGGGCTTCGACGAGGTCATGGCGTACGGGATGCCCGCATACGAGCGGGACGGTGTCGCGGAGATCGCATTTGCCAGCCAGAAGCAGTACATCTCTTTCTATCTCATGCGCAGTGACGTCCGTGACGCGTTCGCGGAACAGCTGGCCGGGCAGGACATGGGCAAGGGCTGCCTGCGGTTCCGCAGGCCGGAGAACATCGACTTCGGCCTGCTGCGGGATCTGCTCGACGCAACCGCGGCCCGGCCCGGCACGATCTGCTGACCGCGTGGCCGCCGCTGAGGTCATTCCCAGGTGCGAGTCTTCGCCACCGGCAACGCTGATTGCACTCGGCATGCTCGCCGACCGCCGCGACGGACTCGGAAAACGGCTTCACTCGAATTGATCGAGGTGGCGCTTGGTGTATCCCATCGCTGGTTCGAGAATCCGAACAGGTAGCAAACTACCCGTGACCGACCCGACCCGCTGCAGCACAGTTGGGGCCGACGATCGGAGCAATTCGGAGGAGGTACGAAGTGATGAAGCTCTCCGGACCGGTGATCCGGGCGGCGATCACACTCGTCTTGCTGGGATTCACCGCGTGGTGGCTGGGGGTGGTGGCCAGCGACCTGGACGTCATGCCGGCCAGAGACAGTGCCGGAGATGTCGTGGACTCCTATCAACGCGCCAAAGACATTCTGCTGGTCGTGCTTCCGCTGCTGACCTCCGCGCTCGGCTACTGGTTCGGCGTGGCCGGCCGGGCCCAGGCCGAAGCCAAGGCGGTCCAAGCCGATGCCGCGGCGGAGCGGACGAATCTGCAACTCAAGACCGTGCTCGACACCAGTACCGAGCCTGGTCTGCTCGACAAGGCGCGACGGCAGTACCCAGAGGCCTTCGAGGCGACATCACGGGGCTGAGGATGCCCCGAACCACGCCGCTGGGTTCGCACTCCAGCGGTCGGTGCGGAAACCTGGCCGTAGTGAGTGGTCGACTACTCATGATCGGCGGACTGACGTGGAGTTGCGGTTCGTCGGGCAATCGAGTCAGGAGAGCCAGTCGGAGTAGTGGGTAGGGGCGAGGTGGGCGTCTCTGTCGGTGAGGACGTCGCCCTTGACGAGGGCGAACATGCCGGCGGTGGGGTCGGTGACGACGGTTCGGCTGTCGCCTTTGCGGGCCAGGGTAATTCGGCCCAGTTCATCGAGGGGGAAGATCTCGGGTCCGGCGATGTTGCGGGCGCCGTTCAACGGGGCGCCTGCCGCGACTTCTGCCACCGCGGCGGCGACGTCCTTCGCGGCGATCGGCTGGATCGGTGTCGTGGGCAATCGGACGGTGTCGCCGTCGGTGGTCCACGACAGCACGGCGTCGATGAACTCCATGAACTGTGTGGCCCGGACGATGGAATAGGGGATCGGCCCGGCCGCGAGGATGCTCTCCTGCAGCACTTTTGCCCGGTAATAGTCCAGGTCCGGCACCTGGTCCGCGCCGATGATCGACAGGATGACGAAATGGCCCACGCCCTGGCTGTGGGCAGCGGTCAGGAGGTTGTCCATGGAGGTCTGGAAGAACGCCGGAGAGGCGTCGTCGAAGGTCGGGGAATTGGTCAAGTTGACGACGACGTCGGCACCGGCCAGGGCTTCGTTCAATCCCGTGCCGCTGATGACATCGACACCGGTGGAATGCGAGTGCGGAATCGCCCGGTGCCCGGCGGCGTTCAGATCCTCGACGACCTGCGATCCGATCAGTCCGGTTCCGCCGATGACTGCGAGTTTCATGAGATGTCCTTCCGGGTGGTGTATCGACCTGCCTGATTTCGTGAAACCTGTTGTGGTTGCATCGAATACGTTTCGGCGCGCCTCTTCGGGCTGCTAGGAGGTGCGGTAGAAGTCGGCTGCGGTGACGGTGACGGGCACCCCGAGTTCGGTGGCTACCGCAGTGATCGCGGTATCGCCGACAGTGAGGTCGGCGTGGCCGTCGGTGGTGAAATACGGTGCGATGAAAGTCTCGTAGTGGGCTCGGACCTCGTCCGCGGTGTGTCGGCCGAGGAAGGTTCGCAGGTAGCGCACCGTGGTATCGGTGTCGTCGTGGATCACCTGTAGCGCACGCCGGTGGGCTCGTACGACGGCCTGGACCGCGGGCGAGTCGGGGCGGAGGTAGGTCGGATCGACGGCTACACCGACAGTGGGGATCTGGAAGTGATCGCCGACCCAGGCCACCACCTGCCAGCCCTCCGCTGCCGCGACCGCTTCGGGTGCCATGGTGCTGCCGACGAGGGCGGCGTCTATCGTGCCGTCGTGCAGCATGCGCAGGTCCATCCCGTAGTCGCCGGGCGAGCGGACGATCGAGTGGATATCGTGGTCCGGGTCCAGGCCGGCCCGACGTAACGCGATCCTCGCAAAGCATCCGGGCGCGGTGCGGGGCGCGTGTACCGCGACCCGTTTGCCGGATAGGCCGGTCGGCGAGGTCATGCCAGAACGGGCGAGGAACCAGAACAGTGGCCGGTCGGTGTTGACAGTCAACGCGACCCAGGGAATTCCGTTGGTCAACCGGGACAGCAGGGCCCGGCCGAGCCCGATGGTGGCGTACCGGCGGAGTCGTTCCTCATCCCAGGTGCAACCGTCGCGCAGGGCAACGTGGACGCCTTCGTCGGCGTAGAAGTCCTGTTGGTCGGCAATGTAGGCAACCAGTTCCTCGTGGAATCCCCGACCGACGTAGGCGAGATCGATCGTGTGCATGAGCGTTCTCCCTCGTCAGTACATGGCCATGCCGCCGTTCACCGCGGCGGTGGTGCCGGTCATGAAGGAGTTGTCCTCGCTGGCATAGAACGCGACCGCCTGGGCGACGTCCCCGGTCAGGGCCAGGCGGCCCAGCGGTGTCGCGGCCACCTGCCGCCGTTTGATCTCGTCGTCGAGCACACCAGCGATGCGGGTGTCCTCGACCGGGCCGGGCTCCACGACATTGACCGTGATGGCCCACGGCCCGAGTTCCTGGGCGAGGTAACGAGCGAACTGCGCGAGTGCGGCTTTGGCGGTGCCGAGCGCGATCATGCCCGCTCGGGGCCGGCGGCTGAGGCCGGTGCCGATATAGATGATGCGCCCCCAGCGCTGTGCCGTCATGGCGGGCAGGACGGCCTTGGTAACGGTGAACGCCGCACGCATTTCGTCATCGAGCTTGCCGCCCAGTTCTTTCCACGTCATGTCCTGGAACGACTTGATCGCATACGGGGTGAGCGCGTTGTGCACGAGCACGTCGACGCCACCCCACTGCGCCTGGACCTGTTCGATCAAGTTCTCGACCGCGGCGGACTCACGGACATCGGCCCGCACGGCCAGCGCGTGGCGGCCTGCCTCCCCGATCTCGGCCACGACCTGCTCGGCCGCTGCCTCGCTGTGCAGGTAGTTGACCACCACGCGCATTCCTCGCGCCGCCAGCAGACGCGCGGTGGCCGCGCCGATTCCGCTGCTGGCACCTGTCACCAGTGCCACTCGCTCCGTGCCTGTGATCATGGCGCGACTCCTTTTGATCCGCGTGGCGGTCGCTGTGATCGCCCCGGTTGGTCCGGGCGTCGATGTCGGAGTGTGTGGAGCGGATCGCTCCGTAGAGCACGATGTCGACCGTGGCCGCTGAAGCGGTTGTGCGACAGTGATATCGGAGGCAGGCGAGATATCAGGGGTGTTGGAGGCGAACGACGGATCACGGCCGCCGCCCGATGTCGGTGGGGTCGAGTTCCGGTTCAACCTCTGAACCGGCTGGGTACGAGGTCCCCACCGCGCGGGGCGCGCGGTGGGGACGTTGCGTCGCTCGGCGCCTCAGATACAGATGGTGAAGATGAAGAAGCCCACCGGGACACCGAAGCAGAACGCGACCGAGCCGAAGGTGTCGGTGACCGGCGCAGGTGTGGGCGGAGCGGCTGATGCGGTGGGAGCGGCCAGCCCGGCGAGCGACAGGGTGATGCCGGTCGCGGCGATTATCGAAGCAATCTTGGTCTTCATGTCTGGGTTCCGTTCCTCGGATGAGCGATGGCGGTCGACCCCCGACCCGGAACAGTTGTCCAATCGATCTTCCGCCGATGATCTCCCGGCGACAACCCCCTGCCGGCCATCTGGCAACTTCGCAGCAGGTAGGGGTCCGGGCACGCGTCGACCATGTCGGCCCGGCATTGCTCGCGGTCCGTTTGTGGCCGCCGCCCGCCTCCCGGCGGACTTCGAACCCCTCCGGTGCCGCCGAAGTGGTTGTGTGGCAAGGTGTTCGGGTGGTCGAATCGCTCAGCGAGCGGGATATGGAAAATCTGCTGACGGCTGTCGGCATTGCGCGGCGGTCGCGTGAGCACGGCAATCATCCATTCGGGGCGGTGCTGGCCGAGCCCGGGGGAAGGGTGTTGCTGGAGGCGGAGAACACGGTGATCACCATGCGTGACGCGACGGGACATGCGGAGACGAATCTGGTGCGGCTGGCGAGCGCCGCCTATGACGTCGAGTTTCTGCGTGGCTGCACGCTTTACACCAGTGCCGAACCCTGCGCGATGTGCGCGGGGGCGATCTACTGGGGAAATATCGGGCGGGTGGTTTATGCACTCGGTGAGGACCAGCTCTTGGCCCTGACCGGTGCGGATCCCGGGAATCCGACCATGGCGCTGCCCTGCCGTGCGGTATTCGCCGCCGGTCAGCGCGCGCTGCCGGTCATCGGTCCGATCGAGCTCGCGGAGGCAAGAGCGGTACACGACGGTTTCTGGCGGGGAAGACCGGCGTAGTAATACCTTCCAACGCATAGGTATTCGCATTTCCGGCAGCCCGAAAGGGGGTCGCCGGCAGGTAGCGGATGGCCGTGCCGGAAAAGGCTGTAAGACACCTGTGAAATAACCCGCGCGACGCGCGGTAGAGCGCATGAAATTTACATGCCGCCTGCGGCGCGGTGCGCTGGTGTTCCGCTATCGTTCATCCCACTATCCGATGCTGCTACTGGCGCGCCAGGGCTGGTTCGTCGATTCCGGAGTGTGTGGCCGGGGCGGCCATTGCCTGACGCGAGCCCCCGACCCCTTCCGAAAGATCGAGGGAACGTGCCCGTACCCGTAACTCTGACCGGCCGTCTGGTACGGCTGGAACCCCTTGCGCCGCAGCATGCTTCGGGGCTCGCGGAGGCTGCTGCGGGGAACCGTGACGAGTATGCGTTCACGCCTGTCCCACACGGTGTGGACGAGGCGCTGGAATACATCGCTCAGGCCCTCTCCGGGCATGCCGCGGGCACCTCGCTGGCCTTCGCCATCGTCGCCGTCGCCAGTGGACGGGTGCTGGGCTCGACCCGGTTCACCCGTTTCGACTACTGGCAGGGCCCGGTGGTGTGGCCGCTGGTGCACGGTATGCCGAGCGGAGATCCCCTGCTCGCGGTGCCCGATGCCGCCGAGATCGGCAATACCTGGCTGTCCCCGCAGGCGCGCGGCGCGGGCATCAATCTGGAGTCCAAGCTGCTGTTGCTGCAGCACGCGTTCGAGGTGTGGCGGGTGCGGCGGATCGCCATGCGCGCGGATGTCCGAAATCTCCGGTCCCGCTTGGCGATCGAGCGTCTCGGCGCCACCAGCGACGGGGTGCGGCGCGCGCACTCGCGCGGGCTGGACGGTGAGGTGCGCAGCACCGCCTTCTACTCCATCCTGGACGAGGAGTGGCCGACTGTCCGGGCCACCATCGACGGCCAGCTGGCGGCGCTGCCGACCCGGCAGGGCACGCACAGCCGTCTGGTCGGCGCGTAACCGGGCCGCACAGCAACCGCGTGACCGATCGGATCGACCGTCAGACCGGTCGGTCCGATCGGTGTCCGGAGACTATAATTCCGGGTGTTGCACCGGTCGGGCGTCGAGGAGAGATCCGTCCGAGTCTGGTAACTCGGCGAGCCGGCACGATTCGGATGACGAAGCCAGCAACCCCTCCCTCGTAAGGAGTGGCGCATGCCCGACCCCATGCGCACCAAGGTCTGCCTCTGCGACAGTCTGTCCGGCTCCCCGGTGCTCAGTCTCTTCCTCGTCCCCGAACCCCGCGTGCCCGGCGCCAGCGTGCTGCACCTGGTGGAGCAGGCCCCGTTGTCCGCGAGGTCGATTCCGCGCCCCAACCGGCATCTCATCGAGTGGCTGCAGGAGCACGGCTCGCCGGCCATCCGCACCCGCTTCCTCGCCTTCGCGGGCGGGCAGCACGACCCGCACGGTGTGCACGCGGTGCTGCACGATCACTTCATCGTCGACCCCGGCCCCATCGGACTGGACATGGACGATCCGGACGAGATGACCCGGCTCGCACTGCTCCCCGAGCACTGGCTCGGCCCGCGGCGCATCGACGACTTCCACGACCTGGCAGTGCGCAGCACCATGCTCGCGGTCTATCGGCACTTCGGTGTGGACCGGCGCATACCGCTCATGTATCACGGCTACGCCGAACCCGAGGACGGCTGGTTCGAGGTCCCCGCCGCCGAGGCCTGACCGGGCTAGTCGAACGGCACCACCGTCAGCAGCCACCACGGCCGCTGCGGTGACTGGAACTCGAAGGTCTGCACGTACATCCGGCGTTCGCGGCGAGTCAGCGGATCGTTCATCAGCACCGTGCGCTCGCGCGGCTCCGGGGGGACGACGTGGCTGTGCCACAAGCGATCCCAGTCGGGGGAGCGGCGGGCCAGGTTGACGATCTCCTCGACCCGATCCGGCCGCAGGTCGGGAGCGGCGGACCGGAAAGCCGACACCATGACCTGCGCCTCGGCCTCCCAGTCGCCCAGCCGGTAGCGGGCCATGGGTTCCAGCAGGATGGCCGTCATCAGGTTCGAACCCGGACCGGTGCCCGGAAACAGTTTCCGGAAGGGTTCGTTCGCGGCCACCACGTCGTAGCCGCCGTCGTGCAGGCAGGCCGGATGCGGAAGGCTGTGCAGGACCGCGAGATCGGCGTCCGGCGGCGGGGAGGGGTCGAACACCCTAGGCAGTGTGCGGGACAACTCTTCGTAGCGTCTTCGTATCGAGTTAAGCCACGTCACAAGACTGGGTACTGTCGCAGAATTTCTGTCATATTGAGAGGATCCTGTTTGGTTTTATTCGAAGTGGGTACGGGGGTCGCACAGCGACATGGCGCTCATACGCATCGGGGTGCTGGGCCCACTGCACATCAGCATCGACGGTCAGCGCGTGCCTCCGGGCGCGCCCATGCAGTGCGCGGTGCTGGGACGACTGGTCGCCGCAGGTGGCCGGGTGGTGCCCACCGAACGGCTCATCGACGACCTCTGGCACGGTGACCCGCCCGCCAAAGCCGTTGCCGCGCTGCAGGTGTACATCCACAACCTGCGCCGGGTCTTCGAGCCGGAACGGCCGCGGCGGGCGCACTCGCGCGTCATCGTGTCCGAATCACACGGCTACGCGCTCAATCTCGAGCCGTCCCAAGTGGATTCCTGGCACTTCGAGCAACTGCTACACGGGCACGAGGCCGCCATGCGCGACCCCGCCGGGCGACCCGACCCGCTGGAGCAGGTGCGGGTGCTGGACGCCGCCCTGGCGTGCTGGCACGGCGGCGCCTTCGAATCCTTCCCCGGAATGCCCTGGGCGGCACAGGAAGCCGCCCGCCTGCAGGCGCTGCGGCTGACCGCCGCCGAACTGCGAGCCCAGGCCGCGCTGGAACTGAACCGGCCCGCCGAGGTGGTGCTGGCGCTGCGGCCCATCCTGGAGGAGCATCCCGGACGCGAGGAATGCGCGCGGCTGCTGGCCGTCGCCCAGTACCGACTGGGACAGTCGCTGGACGCACTCGCCACGGTGCGCCGCAGCCGCGAATTCCTCACCCTGGAATTCGGGGTGGATCCCGGTCCGGGACTGCGGGATCTGGAGACCGCCATCCTCACCCACTCGGTGGACACCGAGACGGTCACCCCGCCCGCACCCGTGCGGCCCGCCGAACCCGAACCGCTGCCCGATCCGGAACCCTTGCCGGACACCGGATATGCCGCGCAGCGCGCCGCCGTGCTGGCCGCCGCCGACGCCGCGTCGGCCGGGCACGTGCGGCTGGTCTGGCTCTCCGGTGAGGCCGGCGCCGGAAAGACCACCCTCGCCACCACCCTCACCACACACCTGGGCGACCGCGGCTGGACCACCGTGTTCGGCCGCTGCCCCGAGGTCGAGTCCGCGCCGCCCGCCTGGGCCTGGGCCGAGGTGCTCACCGGCCTCGACGCCGCCGACCCCGAAACCTTCACCGCCGCCGATGCTTTCACCCTGGCCCGGCGCGTGGTCCGCTCCTGCCGCGAACGCTCGGCCGGGAGACCGATCGCCATCGTGCTCGAGGACGTGCACGGCGCCGACACCGCCACCCTGCAGGTGCTGCGGCAGGTGGTGAACTGGCTGCGGGACTGCCCGATCCTCATCGTCGCCACCCTGCGCGGCACCGAGGCCGGCCCGGGCGTCCGCGACACCGCCGCCGCCCTGGCCCTGTTCACCGCCGACCGCCTCGAACTCGACGGCCTCGACATGGCGGGCACCCGCCGCGCCGCGGCCGCCGCCGGGCTCGCCGCCCCCGACGATCGCACCGTCGAACTGCTCCGCCGGCGCACCGGCGGCAACCCGCTGTTCGTGCGCGAACTCGCCAAACTCGTTGCCACCCAGGGCACCACCGACGGCCTGCCCGAGACCGTGCGCGACCTGCTGGGCCGGCGCATCGGCCAGCTCCCCGCCGACGTCGTGGACCTGCTGCGCCACCTCTCGGTCTGGGGAGAGGACGGCGACATCACCACCCTCGCCGCCTCCGCCGACCGCCCCGCCGACACCGTCATCGACCTGATCGCCACCGCCGAATCCGCGCGCCTGCTGCGCACCGACCGGGCGGGCCGCGTCACCTTCGACCACGCCCTGGTTCGCGAAACCGTCTACTACGACCTCCCCACCCTGCGCCGCACCCGAATGCACTGGGCCGCCTTCGAATACCTGCGCAGCGACCCGGAAGCGGGCCCGGCAGCGCCGGGCTCGACCCGCGCGGCGGTCACGCCCGGACAGGACGACCGACGATCCGAGACCCCCGCCGGGACGGAAGACCTTCCGGGCATGGGGAATCGAGTGCTCAGTGCGTTGTGGGGAGCCGATCATCTGGTCGCGGCGCTCCTCGGGTCGCCACGGCCCAGGGTCATGCGTCGCCCCGACCGGACGCTCGCGGCCCTCCACGGAGCCGACGAGGTGGCCACGAACTCGCCGACCGGGCAGACCGAACCGGACGTCACAGCGATAGGCGACCCCGGCACGGCCGTTCCCGCCGGCTCCGACCGAACACCCGAGTCCGCCCACGCCGGAACGAGTTCCGCGCACGATGCGGTATACGTACCGCGCGGGCGGGACATCGACGCGCTGGCACATCACGCGGCGCTGGGGGCGGATGCCGAAACCGCCACGGTGGCTCTGCCATACGTCCGCGCGGCGGCGCGGCGGTGTGTGGAGCGGCGGATGCGGGCCGATGCCGTGCGGCGGTGGCGATCGGTGCTCGCACTGCACGATCTGGCCGGGCACGCCGGCGCGGGAGCCGCGCGCGCGGATCGGCTGGCGGTGCTCGAGGCGCGATGCGAACTGGTGGTGGCGCTGGCCTACGACGGGCAGCACATCGCCGCGCGGGCGGCCCGCGAGCAGGCGCTCGATCTGGCCGAATCACTCGGCGGCACAGCGTCATCGCCGGGGGGGACGGAGTTGATCGCCCACGCCGTCACCTGCTGGCCGACGCCGCTCATCTGGTCGGTGCACGACTGGCACACCCCGGACCCGCGCATCCGCGAACCGCTGCGCCTGGCCTGCGCCGATACCGGGCTGCCGGCGCGCACGCGAATTCTGTTGCACGTCAGCGCCGTCTTCGATCGCGCCGTCGAGGAACCCTCGGCGGCCCGCATCCTGGCCGGTGCGGCCATGGCCCTGGCCGAACCGCTCGACGACCCGGATCTGCTGTGCACGGTCCTCAACGCGCAGGCGTTCGCGGCCTTCGCGGCGGGCGGCTTCCTGCGCGCCCACGACCTCGAACGGTTTGCGACCCGGCTGCTCGAGGTGTCCACCGCGGCCGAACTCACCGAATTCCGCGCGCTCGCACACTATCTGCTGTTCCGCGCCACGCTGGCCGACGCCGACCTGGTGGCCGCCGCCGAACACGCCGGCCGGGCAGGCGAATACGCCACCGACGGACAGCTACGGCACCTGCTGGACGCCATCGCGCCCTTCGGCATGGTGCTGGAACTGTTGCGCGGCAATACCGATGAGGTGCTGCGCCTGCTCGGCGAGGGCTCCGGCGAACTGGACCAGCTGGTGGCGCACTCCGGCGAGGGCGCGGCCGAACCGACCCGCGACGGCAATGCGCTGCACGTCGGCATCGCCGTCTCCATCGGCTGGCTGCGCAACGACATGTCGGTCTACCTGAACGATCTGCGCGAGCGCACCGCCCTCAAACCGGAGCTCTTCATCCACGGTTACGCACTGGCCCTGGTGCATTCGGGCCGCCCGGAGGAGGCCCGTCGCGTACTGGCCGCCGCACCCTCACCGGCCCCGCAGTTCTGGTCCACCTTCACCGGAGTGAAGGCCCGCCTCGCCATCGCCCTCGAGGATCCGGCCATGGCGCTGGGCGTCTACCAGCAGCTGCTGCCGTACTCGGGCACCGTCTGCGGTCTGGAGACCGGCGCCTCGGTTCTCGGGCCCATGGACCACATCCTCGCCGAGCTGGCCACCTACCTCGGCGACCACGAGCAGGCAGCCGGTCACCGCGCTGCCGCCGAGGAACTGCAGGACAGACTGCAATCCGAGCTGGCCGAACTCGCACCCCGGGGCGTCGGGCTCATGCAGGCCGGCCGCCTCGGACCGATGGGCCGCAGCCGGCTCGTCCACCGACCCTGAGGGAACTCCGCGGCCGGGTGGAACGTCCTACCTGACAAGGCCGACGGCCGGCCGGAACGGGGGAGGACCGATGACAGTAGAGCTCGAGCGCCCGCAGCGCAGACGGCGGCGATGGCTGGTGGTGAGCACCGTTGCACTGGTGGTGATTTCGGCGCTGAGTGCCGGGGGAGTGCTGGGCGTGCGGTGGTGGCAGCAGCACCGGCACGAGGAGTCCTACGGCCCGCGGGAGATGGACGGGCGCCTGCTGCACGACTTTCCGGAGGTCGATTCCGCCGGGTCGAGTCTCGAGCAGGCGCAGGTGGTCGATGTTCTGCGACAACAATTCGACGAACAGAGTGGTCGGGACAAATACTCCGAGGGCATTGCCGAACCCTGGTGCGCCGACTTCGTCAGCTGGGTGATGCGCGCGGCCGGACAACCGTTGAGCAATCCGAATTCCGGATCCTGGCGGATTCCCGGTGTGTACACCCTGGAGGAGTACTACCGGGGTCAGCATCGTTTCGAGCAGGCGAACAACGGATATCTACCACGGGTCGGCGATGTGGTGATGTACTCGGATTCCAGTGTGTTCCATCAGCACACGAATATCGTCATCGCGGCGGATTCGGATACCATCACCACGGTGGGCGGCAATGAGGCCGGTGAATCCGGCGGTGTCGCCATCCACAAATTCCGCCCGTCCGGCACATCGGGGCTGGTGGGATTCGGGCGATTGGGAACACGCTGATTCCACATTCTGGAAACACGCGGGGCGGGGTGTACTACTGAGCGCATCTTCCGCTTACGATGGGTTTCGGCGGCGCCCGGCAGCGTCGTCGATTGATCCCTGTCCTGCTGCCCCCTCATCGGCAGGACAGGGGTCCCCGCCCGACGAAAGTAGCTGATGACGTCGTCCGATCAACCGACCTGGATCGATTACGCCGAATTCGGCGAACGTTTCGTGGCGGCGGCGGTGACGGAATCCCGGATCGAGTCGGCGGTCTCCAGCGTGGCCGGGCGCGGAATCACCATCGGCCCCTTCGGAATCGGACCCGCCGGGCTCGCTCGGTTCGTGGCCAAGGGCAGCATCGGCAAACCCACCGTCATCAGGCGCGGGCCGCACGTGCACTTCGACGTCATGCTCCCGGTGAAACTACGGGTCGACGTCACCCTCGGCGGGCAGCGGCTGCGGCTGGAGGCGGTGGTCGAGATCGACCTCACCATGCACGCCCGCACCGCCGATCCGCTGCTCATCGTCATCGACATTCCCCCGGTCACCGGGCGCGACGTCAGCTTCGTGATGCGCGCACAGGCCATCGGCACCGCCTGGGAACTGCTGCTGGACCCCATCGCCAAACTGGTGCAGCGCGAGGTCGCCAATCGCATCAATGCCATTCTGGCCGACCCGGATTCGCAGCGCGGCCGCACCTTCGACGTGCAGGCCATCATGGACGGCACCCGCTCGGCCTACCGCGGGCGGCCCACTCACGAGTGGATCGGCTACGACGAATTCGGCCGCCGGTTCTTCGCGCGCATCGTGACCGCGGAACGGGTGCGGCAGGTCGTGGAATCGATGGCGGGCAAGCCCATCGAAGTCGGCCCGCTGCGCACCGGCCCGGGCAACAAGGCCGAGGTCTGCGTGCAGGGCAGTGTGCGACTGCCCCGAGTCGCCGCCGCCGGTCCGGTCACCGTCACGCCGGTGCCCGAGCCGCGGATTGCCGAATTGCCCCATGCCGCCGCCGAATCGGCGGCGGCTGCTGCTGCGGCCGCGGCCCATGCGAACTCCCACGATCCGGCGCTGGTGCGCTTCGACCTCACCATTCCGGTGAGCCTGGACATCTCCGTGGACGTGCTCAAGACCAACCGCTATCGGGCCGAGTTGCAGGTGCCGGTGGCCCTCACCGCGCGTGCCGCCGAGCCGTTGCTGATCGTCATCGACGCGGTGCCGCCGCGCGCCCGGGACATCGATCTGGAGATGACCGCCGAGGGCTGGCGGGCGGCCGCGCTGGGCAAGCTGGCCGGCATGCGCAAGCAGATCGTTGCCCAGGTGGCGAGGGTTGTGCGCGCCGAGGTGGCCGACGTGACGCGCCGGACCATCGATGTGGGCGCCCGGCTGGACTCGACGCGCGTCTGAGGTCTCCGGCCGTGGCAATTCGATAGCTGTTTGTTCGCCATCGGCCGGTCGTTGCCCGGTTTCGCCCCGATGTGACATATGGTGCCGATGTGCTCGATGAGCCTGGCGATTCCAATGTGAATATGGTGAAATGAGGGCACGTTCAGGGCTCCCGGCGCACGGATGATCTTGTTTTCATCGGGGAAGGTGCGCCGGGCACGCCGCAAGTAGTTCCAACCGGTCACCGGTGAGACGCCGTCTCCCAATCGTCACGACCGGAATGTTCGACCAGCGAGTGTGTGCGAAGGAGCCCGTGATGCGTCCTGCCCATGTCAATCGACGAAACTTCCTCTCCGGGGCCACGACTCTCGCCGCCGGAATCACCGCCGGACTGACCCTCCCACCCGGCACCGCGGCAGCCAAGCAAGAGCTCGGCACCCTCCTCGACTACGCCGGCGGCGTTCCCTCCGCCCAATCCATCAGCGACGACGGCCATATCGGCGTCATCCGCTACGTCTCCGACCGGCGGCCCGGCGCCGAATGGATGGAGGGCAAACCGCTGCTCGCCAGTGAGGTCGACGCCCTGCGCGCCGCGGGCCTGTCGGTGGTCTCCTGCTACCAGTTCGGCAAGGGTCAGACCGCCGACTGGCGCGGTGGCTACGCGGCCGGATTGAAGCACGCCGCACGGGGATTGATCCTGCACAAGGCCGCGGGCGGGCCCGACACCGCGCCCATCTACGCCTCCATCGACGACAACCCCGGCGACGACGATTTCGAGCAGTTCATCGAGCCGTACCTGCGCGGCTGGGAAACCGTCATCGGGCACGGCCGCACCGGCGTCTACGCGAACTCGCCGACCATCGACAACATTCGCGACGCGGGCCTGTGTTCCTTCTTCTGGCAACACAATTGGGGCACCCCGAAGGGCTATGTCCACCCCGCTGCCACCCTGCACCAGTTCGAGATCGACAAGCGCGAGGTCGACGGCGTCTCCGTGGACGTCAATGCCGTACTTGCCCCGCAGTACGGCCAATGGTGGTAGCTAGGTCTGGCAGTGGCAGGTCGGGTCGATCGCCAGGTCCGGCTCCTCGGGGACGACCCGGAGCATGAGGTGGGGGTCGGTGTGTTCGTCCTCGCCGCTGCCGTCGGCGAAGACCTCACCGTTCCCGTTCCAGGAGAACAGGGACCAGCGGGACAGCGCCGAGAAGGCGGAGCCGAGGCTGCCGAAGGAAGCCGAGGAGATGAGAGAGCCGAACGAGCCCACCGACCCGATCGACAGCACCGAACCCACGCTGCCGATGGACAGGATCGAATAGGCCGAGCCGATCGACAGGATCGATCCCTCGGAACGAATCGAGAGGATCGACCGGCGCGAATGCAGTCCCCGCACGGGGTTGGTCACAGCGGCCATAGATGTCGGTCTACCACAGGAAACCGGCCGTGCAAACGATTTCGCCCCCGTCCCTTCCGCATCGTGGCGGAGAAGAACGGGGGCGAAATTCTTCGCTACCTCGGGGTGTCTGTTAGGCGACGGTGAAGAATCCGATGGTCGGCAGGAACGAGCAGGTGATCGGCTGCGACTCCGGATCGGCCTGAGTCGTCAGCGAACCCGAGACGATGGCGACCACGCGACCGGAACCGGTGTTGGCGATGGCCGACAGGGTGGCCGGGCCGTCCGGGTTGATGTGCGCCTCATTGGTCAGGTTCTGGGTGGCGGTGGCGCGCGTGTCGAGGTTCAGCCACTGCACCGTCATCGGGGCGGGCTGCACATCGGTGGGCTGCTTGGTGCCCAGCGCGGTGAACACGAAACCGGCCTGGCCCTGCGCCGGTCCGGGCGGGGGCAGCTGCGCCGGACCGCCGACGGCCAGTGCGGTGCCCACCGAATCGGCGGAGGAGGAGATGCAGCCCTTGCCGATGGTCGGCCACAGGAACTGCGAGATGACCGGGCCATCCTTCGGGATGTCCGGGCCGCCACCGCCACTGCCGTCGAGGAACGTGATGACGGCGAGCAGCGTGGTCTTCACCTGCGCCGGCAGGTTGCTGCTCTCCAGCAACTGCTTGGCCTGGGCGAGAATGGCGTTCTTGGGGCCCGCGTCCGCGATATCGGCGGGACCGGTGGCCGCGCCGATGATGGCGGGGATCAGCGAGGCCAGCGCGTCGACCGGAACCCCTTCGGGGATCATCGGAATCGACGCGCTCCTGGGTGCCGGCGCGGGGTTCGCGTAGGCCGTCGGCACGGCGACGGTGGCGCAGGCCGCCAGGGCCAATGCGGACATTGCGAACCGCGATCCTCGGGTGCGAAGCACTGGTGTAGCCGTCCTTACCTTCAGGGACATCTAGCAGCGATGGAGCCATCGCTCCGCGCCACTCTAGGGACCGGGCTGCCGTGTTGTACAGCCGCGGTGTGATCTTGGCGAACTCGATCAGCTGACGCTATCGAACGGGCGACCGGAATGCCTGTTACAGATGGGGTCGGTGATGCAAATGTTACAGCGTAGGGTCCGCGCTGCACGGCACATTCTGGTGGGCGACTACGCTTGCCGGGGCCAACGCAACGCCGCATTCGCGAGGCCCGCAAGCCGCATTCGCCAGCCGTGCACTCGGCCGGTGACCCGCCCGAGCTGAAAGACAGTGCCGTGAATCGACACTTCCACATGGCCGCCGCGGCACTGGGTATTTCGGTGCTGGCCCGTCTCGTGTGGGTCCTGTTCCTGCCCAATGGCATGAACTTCGTGGACCTGCACGTCTATGTGGACGGCTCCGCGAACCTGTTCGGCGGGAACCTCTACGACTACACCGATTCCAGTAAGACGCCGGATTTTCCGCTGCCGTTCACATATCCGCCATTCGCGGCGCTGGTGTTCTATCCGCTGCATTTCCTGCCCTTCGGCGTGGTAGCCATCGGATGGCTGCTCGCCACGGTGGCCGCGCTTTTCGGTGTGGTGTGGTTGGCAATGGAGATGATGGTCGGCCGCGAGGCCATGCGTGAACGGTCCTGGCGTACCGCCGCGGTGGCGTGGACGGCGATCGGCATGTGGCTGGAGCCGGTGCGCTCGACCTTCGACTACGGCCAGGTCAATGTGTTCCTGGTGCTGCTCGCCATGATCGCGGTCCGCAGCGCGCGCTGGTGGGTGTCGGGCACTTTGGTCGGCGTGGCCGCCGGCATCAAGCTGACCCCGGCCGTCACCGGGCTGTATTTCGCGGCCCGCAAACGGTGGTTCACGGCGATCTGGTCAGCGGTGGTCTTCTTCGGGACCATTCTGCTGACCTATCTGTTCGCCCCCGGTGAGACCAATAAGTACTTCCGTGAATTGCTCGGGGACGCGCATCGCATCGGGCCGGTCGGATCGGCGACCAATCAGTCGCTGCGCGGCGCGCTCAGTCGGCTGCTCGGCCACGACGTGGTGTCCGGTCCGGTGTGGATCGCGGCCGCGCTGGTGACGGCCGTGCTCGCGTTCTTCGCCTGGCGCGCACTGGATTCCGACGACCGGCTGGGCACGCTGATCATCGTGCAGCTGTTCGGGTTGATGGTGTCGCCGATCTCCTGGTCGCACCACTGGATCTGGCTGCTGCCGGTCATCCTGTGGCTGTGCTACGGCCCGCTGCGGCAGGCGGCGGGCGCCCGGGTGCTGGCCGGTTACTGGCTGGTGGTGATGCTGATCGGCGTGCCCTGGGTGCTGGGCTTCTTCCAGGATTCGATCTGGACCATCTCGCGTCCGGGCATCCTGTCCTGGCTGGGCGCGGTGGACGTGCTCGGCGTGCTGGCGCTCTATGCCTGGATCATCCGGGCGGGCCGGCTCAGCCCCGGACGTCCGGTCGATCGATCTCGCGAGCAAGAGCTGTCCGACCGGTGAGGTGAGATCTTCAGCGCGAGATCCGCGTCCCGAATAATTCGGAGTGCTCGAATGTCCGTGGTGCCCTGAATATTTGGGGTGCGCGGGATAATCGTTAGTCCAGCTACGCTCATCGAGCGCCGAAAAGGCCTGCTCGCCAGCCGTGAATTCCGGTCGGTGATCCACCCGATCGAAAGTCCGTGCCGTGAATCGACGTTTCCGCCTGGCTGCCGCCGCACTCGGCATCTCGGTGCTGGTCCGCCTGCTGTGGGCGCTGTTCTGGCCCAGCAATCTGATCCTCGTGGACCTGCACGTCTATGTCGAAGGGGCCGCGAATCTGTTCCGCGGGAACCTCTACGACTGGACCGATTCCAGTCGGTCACCACAATTTCCGCTGCCGTTCACATATCCACCGTTCGCGGCGCTCGTCCTGTATCCGCTGCATTTCCTGCCCTTCGACGTGGTGGCCGTCGGCTGGCTGCTGGCCACCGCGGGGGCGCTGTTCGGCATCGTGTGGATCTCGCTGGAGATGATCGTGGGCGGGGAGGCCATGCACGAACAGTCCTGGCGCACCATCGCGGTGGCGTGGACCGCGGGCGGCATGTGGCTGGAACCGGTGCGATCCACCCTCGACTACGGCCAGGTGAATGTGTTCCTGGTGCTGCTCGCCATGGTCGCGGCGCGCAGTACCCGGTGGTGGGTGTCGGGTGCGCTGGTCGGCCTGGGTGCCGGGGTCAAGCTGACCCCGGCGGTGACCGGACTGTATTTCGCGGCCCGCCGGCAGTGGTTCGCGGTGATCTGGTCGGCGGTGGCCTTCGCCGGGACCATCGGCCTGACCTTCCTGCTCACGCCGGGGGAGACCAGGACCTACTTCGGGGAACTGGTCGGCGACCCGCGTCGCATCGGGCCGGTCGGTTCGGTGATCAATCAGTCGCTGCGCGGGGCGCTCAGCCGTCTCGCCGGCCACGACATCGGGTCCGGGCTGCTGTGGAAATCGTCCGTGCTGGTGACGGCCGTGCTCGCGTTCTTCGCCTGGCGCGCACTGGATTCCGATGACCGGCTGGGCACGCTGATCATCGTGCAGCTGTTCGGGTTGATGGCGTCGCCGATCTCCTGGTCACACCACTGGGTCTGCCTGGTCCCGCTCATACTGTGGCTGTTCCACGGTCCGCTGCGCGCGGCCGCCGGTGCGCGCCTCATGGCCGCGTACTGGCTGTTCACGACTGTGATCGGGGTGCCCTGGATGCTGGGGACCCTGCAGAAGTCGATGTGGGATATCTCGCGTCCGGGTTATCTGGCCTGGCTGGGCGCGGCGAACGCGATCGGGGTGCTGGCGCTCTATGTGTGGATGATCCGGGCCGGGCGGCTCAACTCTCGGCGTGCAGTCGATCGATCTCGCGAGCGAGAGCCATATCGCGTGTCGTGAGACCGCCCGCGGAATGGGTGGACAGCGTGAAAGTGACCCGCCGCCAGCGGATATCGATATCGGGATGGTGGTCGGCGGCCTCGGCCGCGTCGGCCACCCGGCGCACGAGTTCGATGCCGGCCAGGAACGAGGGGGCCTTGATTGTGCGCGTGATGCTGTTGCCCTCGCGGGTCCAGTCGGGCAGTTCGGTGAGGGCCTTGGCGATGTCGTCGTCGGAGAGCAGCGCAGGACTCATGCCTCCGGTCTACTCCGGATTCAGGCCGCCCGCGCGAGTTTCAGGCACTTCTTGAGTTCTTTGCCGCAGCAGCCTGCGGCTTCGGCCTTCTTCATCCGCGTAATCACAACAGGGCATTTCAGGCATCGCGTCTTCTTGCGGCAGCATTTCTTCTTCGGCTTCAGACCGGATACGTGTTTGGCCTTCACCTTGCCCATGTTGGTTAGCTTAACCTAACCTCCGCCCATTGACCATGTGACCTGATGCGCCCGGTAGTCTGTAGCTCGCCGCATGCCCGGTGGAGTTCGCCATGTCTCGTCGTAGGCAGCCCCACGCATGAGACCCATCCGGGTCGGCAACAGACTTTTTCACCAGGAGGAATCAAACGTGTCGTCTGTCGAGTTCCGCAACGTCGCCATCGTGGCGCACGTCGACCACGGCAAGACAACACTGGTCGACGCCATGCTCCGGCAATCCGGTGCGTTCGCCGAACGTGCCGAACTCGTCGACCGAGTGATGGACTCCGGTGACCTCGAGCGCGAGAAGGGCATCACCATTCTCGCCAAGAACACCGCTGTTCACCGGCATAACGCCGACGGATCGGTCACCGTCATCAATGTCATCGACACCCCCGGCCACGCCGACTTCGGTGGTGAGGTGGAGCGCGGCCTGTCCATGGTGGACGGCGTCGTGCTGCTCGTCGACGCGTCCGAGGGTCCGCTGCCGCAGACCCGCTTCGTGCTGCGCAAGGCCCTCGCGGCCTCGCTGCCGGTGATCCTGGTGGTCAACAAGACCGACCGCCCGGACGCCCGCATCGAGGAGGTCGTCGAGGAATCCCACGACCTGCTGCTGGACCTCGCCTCCGACCTCGACGACGAGGCCTCCGAGGCCGCCGAGCTGGCCCTCGACCTGCCGGTGCTCTACGCCTCCGGCCGCGCGGGCGTGGCGTCCACCAGCCGCCCCGACAACGGCCAGGTGCCGGACGCGGAGAACCTCGACGAGCTGTTCGAGGTCCTCATGAAGTACGTTCCCGCCCCCAAGGGCGACCCGAAGGCCACCCTGCAGGCGCACGTCACCAACCTCGACGCCTCCCCGTTCCTGGGCCGAATCGGCCTGGTGCGCATCCACAACGGCACCCTGAAGAAGGGTCAGAACGTCGCGTGGATGCACGGTGACGGCGTCAAGACCGTCAAGATCACCGAGCTGCTCAAGACCATCGGCGTCGAGCGTCAGCCCGGCGAGGAGGCCGTGGCCGGTGACATCGTCGCCGTCGCGGGCATTCCGGACATCATGATCGGCGACACCCTCGCCGATGTCGACAACCCGGTCGCGCTGCCGCGCATCACCGTCGACGAGCCGGCCATCTCGGTGACCATCGGTACCAACACCTCGCCGCTGGTCGGCCGGGTGCAGGGTCACAAGCTGACCGCCCGCATGGTGAAGTCGCGCCTGGACCAGGAGCTGGTCGGCAACGTGTCGCTGCGTGTGCTCGACATCGGCCGCCCGGACGCCTGGGAGGTGCAGGGCCGTGGTGAGCTCGCGCTGGCCATCCTGGTCGAGCAGATGCGCCGCGAGGGTTTCGAGCTGACCGTCGGCAAGCCGCAGGTGGTCACCAAGACCGTCGACGGCAAGGTGCACGAGCCCTTCGAAGAGCTGACCATCGACTGCCCGGACGAGTACCTGGGCGCCGTCACCCAGCTGCTGGCCGCCCGCAAGGGCAAGATGGTCCAGATGAGCAACCACTCGGCCGGGTGGGTGCGCATGGAGTTCATCGTCCCGTCGCGTGGTCTGATCGGTTTCCGCACCGACTTCCTGACCGAGACCCGCGGCACCGGTATCGCCAACGCCGTGTTCGACGGCTACGCGCCGTGGGCCGGTGAGATCCGCGCCCGCCACACCGGTTCGCTGGTCTCCGACCGCAATGGTTCGGTCACCCCGTTCGCCATGATCCAGCTGGCCGACCGCGGCCAGTTCTTCGTGGAGCCGGGCGCCGACACCTACGAGGGCCACGTGGTCGGTATCAACCCGCGTGCCGAGGACCTCGACATCAACGTCACCCGTGAGAAGAAGCTGACCAATATGCGGTCCGCCACCGGTGACGTGCTCGAGACCCTGGCCAAGCCGCTGCAGCTGGATCTCGAGAGCGCGATGGAGTTCTGCACCGACGACGAGTGTGTCGAGGTCACCCCGGAGATCGTGCGAGTGCGCAAGGTCACTCTGAACGCCAACGACCGCCAGCGTGAGATCTCCCGCCGCAAGGCCCGCGACAAAGCTGCCGCCCAGTAGCCAACCGAGCGCAAGGGCGGGGCAGAGCCTTTGCCCGGCCCTTGCGATGCTCGCCTAGGATCTCCGAGAGCACTCCGTTCACGGCGCTGTGCGCTGCGGACTGTGCAAGCAACCCAGCACCACGAACCATCGCGCGATGATTCGCGGCCGTCTCGATTCTGGACTGACGGAGCGGGGGAGCGAAGCGGAGGAGCGGAGGAGGGAAGAATCGAGACCTCAGGGCCGCGAATCCGCCCGGAGCGAAGCGGAGGGCAAATGACACAGCTGCGCGCGGTGTTGGTATTGGTGGCGACGCTGTTGGCGGTCGCGACCGGATGCACCGCGAATCCGCCACCGCCCATCGAATCCACCGACAGTCCGAAGACGCAGCCGGCCAAGCCGGGGAAGAACTCCGTCGTGGTCGCGGTCGACGACATCGGGATCGGGTTCAATCCGCATCTGCGGTCGCAGCAGTCGCCGGCGACGGCGGCGGTCGCGTCGATGGTGTTGCCGAGCCCGTTCCGGCCCGGTCCGACGCCGGGGGTGCCGGGCGGCACGGACTGGATACTGGATCCGGCGCTCATGGTGTCGGCGGATGTGACGGCGCAGGAGCCGTTCACCATCACCTACCAGCTCAAGAACGAGGCGTCCTGGTCCGACGGCGCGCCCATCGCGGCCGAGGACTTCAAATACCTCTGGCAGCAGATGATCACGCAGCCGGGCGCGGTGGATCCCGCGGGTTATCGGCTGATCTCGGATGTCAATTCGTCGGCGGGCGGCAAGACCGTGACGGTCACCATGACGCAGCCGTATCCCGCCTGGCGGCAACTGTTCTCGGATCTGCTGCCCCAGCATCTGGTCAAGGACTCGGGTTTCGAGCAGGGGTTGATCGACACGATCCGGATCTCCGGTGGCCAGTTCCGGATCAAGCAGGCCGACCGCGGCCGCGAGGAGATCCTGCTGGAACGCAACGACCGGTACTGGGGTCAGCCCGCGGTGCCGGATCAGATTCTGTTGCGGCGCGGCGGAACTCCCGCGCAGGTGGCGGAGTCGCTGCGGGTCGGGGACGCGCAGATGGCACTGGTGCACGGCGGTGTGGCGTTGCAGGCGCAGCTGGCGGCGATTCCGTCGGTGCGCACGGCCACCATGCCGCAGTCGCGGGAGATGCAGCTGGCGCTCAACGGCCGCAGCGGCGACCTGGCCGATGTCCGGGTGCGGCGCGCGGTGCTGGCGCTGCTGGATCCGGTGCTGCTGGCCACGGTCGGCGCGCAGACCGGCAGCTGGGTGGAACCGGCTCGGGCGCAAGTACTTTCGCCCTCCGATCCGGGTTATGTCGCGACCCAGCCGCCCCGCCCGAGCCAGGAGGAGGCGTTCGGGCTGCTGGCCGAGGCCGGATTCGCGCGGGCCGCGGAGACGCCGGCCACGCAGTCGGCGACCTCGCCCGCCCCGCAGCCGCGGTCGCTGGCCAAGAACGGCAAATCGCTGACGGTAAGGATCGGCGCGGTGGACGGCGACACCACCACATTGGCGGTGGCCAATACCGCCGCCGACCAATTGCGCAGTGCCGGAATCGATGTCGTCGTGCGGAGTGTCACGGCCTCGCAGCTGTACGGCAAGGAGCTGACCGACGTCGGGGTCGACGCGGTGGTCGGCTGGGAACGCACCGGTGAGGATCCGGCCACGGTGCTGGCGTCGCGCTACGGGTGCACGCCGGTGGCGCCGCCCGGTGACACCGCCGACACCACTGTCGCGGACGGGGCCAAGAAGTCCCCGTCGAATGTGTCCGGCGTGTGCGATCCGACCCTGCAGCCCGCCATCGACGCTGCCCTGCGCGGCATCGATGTGGGCAAGGTGATCGGCGAGACCGAGCCCAAGCTGTGGGAACTGGCGACGGTGCTGCCCATCGTGCAGGACACCCAGGTCGCCGCGGCGGGCCCGCGGGTGGATGGGGCCTCGCTGAGCGGCGCCATTCAGACCGGCATCTTCGGTGATGCCGCCAACTGGCGGAGGCTGCCGTGAATCCTCTCGATGATGCTTCCCGGCACGGCCTGCTGCTGGTGCACGCACATCCGGACGACGAGTCCATCGCCACCGGCGGCACCATCGCCCACTATCGCAAGCGCGGCCTCCCGGTCACCGTGGTGACCTGCACGCTCGGTGAAGAGGGCGAGGTCATCGGCGACGACTACGCGCATCTGGTGGCCGGGCAGGCCGATCAGCTGGGCGGCTACCGCATTCTCGAATTGACCAGGGCGCTGGCCGAATTGGATGCCGGGGTGCCGCATTTCCTGGGCGGCGCGGGCCGCTGGCGGGACTCCGGCATGGCCGGGACGCCGTCGGCGCGCAACCCCCGTGCGTTCGTGAACTCCGGCACCGCCGCGACCGACGCGCTGGTGCAGGTGATCCTGGAGTTGCGCCCGCGCGTGGTGATCGGCTACGACCCGCTCGGCGGCTACGGGCATCCGGATCACATTCGCGCGCACCAGATCACCATGGCGGCCGTCGACGCCGCCTCGGACTGGGGCTGGACGGTCCCGAAGGTGTACTGGACGGTTACCGACCGCACCGTGCTGGCCATGCACACCGAGTCGTTGAAGCGCCGCACGGTGGATCAGCTGCCGGGTGCGCTGCCGCGCGGCTGGCGGCTGCCGCACGCGGGTGAATTGGCCTGTGTGCCAGCGGAATCCGTGACCACCACGGTGGATGTCTCGGATGTGCTGGCGGCCAAGCGCGCGGCCCTGCGGGCGCACGCCACCCAGGTGACGGTGGCCCCCTCGGGCCGGGAGTTCGCGCTGTCGAACGATGTCGCCCAGCCGGTATTGCCGGAGGAGCATTACATTCTGGTGCGTGGCGAGCGCGGCCCGCTGGGCCCCGACGGCCGCGAACATGATCTTCTCGGTGGCCTGGAATGAGAGACTGAGGCTATGTACAACTGGGACCTGCAGAACGCGATCGCGGCGTTCGTCGAGAGCCAGCGCCCCTACTTCGAGTGGCAGCACGAGCTGTACCTCTCGGTGCTCTACGGCTTCGTGGACATGCAGAGTCAGTTGCTGACGCTGCTCGGATTCCCGCCGGTGCCGTGACGGCGGCCGTCGGTGCCCGGACGGGCGATGCGGTGATGGCGGCGGGACCGGTGCGCGGGGTGCTGACCGCGTTGATCGGCACGCTGCTGCTGGCCGATGCGGTGATCACGCTCGGGTTCGAGGTGCTGTTCCTGCCGATCTACGCCGGCCGGGCGCACATCCCGGAGCCGACGCCGGTGCTGGCCGCGGGCACCCTGGCCTCGAACATGACCGATGGCGCGATCGCGGTGCCGCTCACCGCTCTGGCCGCCGCCGTGGTGAACGTGCTGCTGGTGATGGGCATGGGTGTGATCACCAAGCGGATCGGGGTGATGGCCCTGCCGATTCTGGTGTGGGTCCTGGGTTTCCTGATCTGCGCTGGTTTCAGTCCGAGCGGGTACGCCCTGCTCATGGGTGACTGGCCGACCATGCTGCTGCTCATCTGCGGCCTGCTGCCCGCGGGCATGTACCTCTACTACCGCGCGACCGTTCGCCTGGCCCGGACCGGAGCCTGACCGGATCGCCCTGCGGTTTTCGGTTCTCTTTCGCCGCGCTGTCACACTTCGGCGCCCTGTCTCGTCCCCCTCGTGAATCGCAATCACGATCGGGAACGAAAGAAGACCATGGGATTCGACGAACTGCGCAATGCTGTCCGCGGCCGCGTCCTGGAGTCCGGTGACCCGGACTTCGAGCAGGCCGCGCGGCCGTGGAGCCTGGCCGTGGCGCAGCCGGTGGCGGCGGTCGCCGAGGTCGCCGACGCCGCGGATGTGGCGGCCGTGGTCCGCTACGCCGGTGCCGCGGGCCGTCCGGTGGCAACCCAGCCGACCGGGCACGGCGCGGCGGGCGGCATCGATACCGCGATCGTGCTGCGGACCGGCGCGCTGAACCGGCTCGAGATCGATCCGGTCGCGCGGGTGGCCCGGGTCGGTGCGGGCGTGCGGTGGGGACAGGTGCAGGCGGCCGCGGCCACGCACGGTCTGACCGGCCTCGCCGGCAGCAATCCGGTGGTCGGCGTGACGGGTTACACGCTGGGCGGCGGCAAGAGCTGGTTCGGCCGTAAGTACGGCTGGGCGTCGAATGCGGTGCGCGCCTTCGAGATCGTGGACGCCGAGGGCCGCCCGGCCCGGGTGACCGCGGACAGCGATCCGGACCTGTTCTGGGCATTGTCCGGTGGCGGTGGCGATTTCGCCGTGGTGACGGGCCTCGAGTTCGAGCTCTTCCCCGCACCGGGGCTGTACGGCGGCCGCATCACCTGGACCGCCGATCGGCTGCCCGAGGTGTGGGAAGCCTTCCGCGAGTTGACTTCTCGAGCCCCCGATGAGTTGTCGGTGTGGTTCAACCGCTTCCAGTTCCCGCAGGCGCCGGAGATGGTGGGCGTGGACCTCGCCTATCTGGGCGATCCGGAGCAGGGCCGGACGCTGGTGTCCGCGCTGGACCGGATCGGCGGCGCGCTCACCGACACGCGGGCCGCCATGTCGGTGGCCGACCTCGGCGACATCACCGAGGAGCCGGTTGATCCGAGCCCGGCCATCACCCGCGGCGAGCTCCTCGACGACCTGTCCCCGGCGGCGGAGAAGATCATTCTCGGCGAATCCCTCGCACCGCTGGTCAGCCTTCAGGTCCGCCATCTGGGCGGCGCGCTGGCCCGCCCGGCCGCGGGTGCGCGCGGTGCGCTCTCCGACCGCTACCTCGTCTCCACCCTCGGCCTCGGTCTGCCCCATCTGCGAGAGGCGGTGCACGCCAGGACACATGCGCTGGTGGCCGAGTTCGGTGCGCTGGTGACGGGCAAGAAGCCCTTCACCTTCCTGGCCCCCGGTGAGTCGGCCGCCGCGGCCTTCGACGCGGCGACCGTGGACCGCCTGCGCACGATCAAGCGTGAGCGCGATCCGCGGAACGTGATTCGCTCGAACTACCCGGTGTTCGCCTGATCCCGCCGAATTCCGGCCCGGCGGTGGAGCATTCGATCCGCCGCCGAGCCGCTTCGGTCACCGCCCGGCAGTGGTGCCCAGCTGTCCGGGGGTGACCGCGTCGATCAGGGACCACGCCTGGTCGATGGGCAGGTCGATGACGCGGTAGCGCTTCTTTCCCGCGGCGGAGGCGGCCACGACCGTGGCCACGCCCGCGCGACGCTGGAAGAAGGTCTGGCGGACGGTCCAGCCGATGACGCCGGGGGCCTCCAGACAGTCGCGGTCGCGGTCCAGGCAGCCGCTGCGGGTGATGAGCCAGGCCGGTTTGCCGTCGGCGGCGGGGAGCACGGCGTGGCCGAGGCCGCGGTAGCGGTCCCATGCGAGGGCGGCGGCGATGGGGGTGGCGATGGCGAGCGTGATCCACATCCAGAGCGGGATGTGGCCGCCCGCAAGGGAAATGACGAGCAGCACCGCCGCAGTGGCTGCGAGCGGACTCAGGGTGCGGGTGTAGCGGCGGCGGTGGGCGGCCGGGCCGTGGGGGACCAGCGGCACGGTCACCAGCGGGGGTACCGGCAGGGTGGCTTCGGCCGGAACGGCGGAGGTGCCCAGCAGATGGGCGAGGGTGCGATGCACGGCGGCGCGGGGAGCCTGCGGCAGGATCTTCTGCCGCGGGCTGGTGCCGGTCATGATGGCTTCGAGTTCGGCGGCTCCGGCCAGGCGCAGCAGCAGGGGCTCGTTGACGGTCGCGCCGCGCAGGCGGGCCAGGTCGAGGGTGGTCTGGCGGGTGGTGAACAGCCCGTGCCGGACGGTCAGGGTCTTCCCGTCGTCCAGTACCTTCAGGTCGAACCAGGTCATGAGGTAGCGCGCGCAGGCGGCGAGGCTGACCACCACGACGAGGATGACGACGAGCAGCGTGATCACGCCCGCGATGACGGTCGCGCTGCGGTGCCCGACATCCTGGACCGTGCCGGACCTCAGGAAGAGCTGGGCGAACCCGTACTGGAATGCCAGGCCGACGACCGGCGCGACAAGTGCGAAGCCGGTCAACGAGAGTGGCGCGTACCGCACCCAATCCGGCTGCCAGTGCGCGATTTCCACGACGGGGTGGCCGGGCTTGGCGTCGGGTATTTTGCCTTCGGTCGTAACCGACTGGGCTTCAGTGGATTCCGTGGCGACCCGGGTGTGCGCCAGCAGCGCGCGCCGAAGTTCCTGCACCAGTTTGGCATCCAGCGAGTCCAGCTTGAACTGTTCCCGCTTCTCCGCGTGCTGCCCGGTGCCGATGGACAGCACTGCCAGTCCGAGCACCCGGTGCAGCAGATCGGCCTGCACGTCGACCGATCGGACCCGGTTGCGCGGCACCGAAAGTCGTTTGCGCTGGATCAGTCCGGTACGCAGCTCCACATTGTCGGGGGTGATGCGGTAGGTGGTGGTGAACCAGCGGGTGAGCGCGAAGCCGACGATGATCGCCACCACGGCCAGGCTCCACCCGGGATTGTCCCGGCTCGCGCCCGCCACCAGCGTGGCGATCAGCACCGGGATGAAGCGGATGAGCTCGGTGACCGGGTGGACCAGCAGCATGCGCTTGTCGAGCCGCTGCCAGTTCTCGGCGTCCGGGTCGAGGCGCGTCCCCGGCCCCGATGCCGCGGTGATCGGTGAAAGCACTTCCGTCGGATAGGAATCCGGGAACGGGTCCGGATCCGGGGATGGCGGCTGGGTCATGTGGCGTCCCCCCGGTGCTGTGCGGCGATGGCGGTGAGCTGGGCGACGGTGTCGCGCGCATCGGCCAGGGCGAGCGCGCTGATGTGCACGGCCCCGGCCGAGGAGGCGGTGGTGACGGTGACGGTGGCCAGTCCGAGCAGCCGTTCCAGCGGTCCGCGGTAGGTGTCCACGGTCTGCACGCGGGTGATGGGCGCGACCCGGCTTTCCTGGGTGAACCAGCCGGTGCGGGTGTAGACGGCCTCGTCGGTGATCTCCCAGCGGTGCACGGCGTAGCGCCACAGTGGGATGGCCACGATGCTGAATATCGCTGCCAGCAGCACGATTCCGAACACCAGCGCCACCAGGCCACGCCGGTGCGTGTCGAACAGCGCCCAGATCCCCACTCCGAGGATCGGCACCACCCACGACAGCGCGGCGCTCAGCGCCCACAGCAGTTTGGCCCGTGGGCTGGGACGCCGCGACGGGTCGGCCAGGATGCCGCCGGGAGCGAGGGGCTGGGACATGCTGGCACAGTACCGCCTCCCGGCATATTCAGCGGGCGGCTGAAGGCCGTTCACGCTGGTAACCCGTGCCGGCGATTGGGTGCCGAAACAATTCCTGGCGTACCCGGCGAGTTACCCTCGCCTCACGAAATCAGTTGTCACGACAGCAGATTGCCTGTGCTCTTGGTCGGTTAGCGTGGCGTAATACGGAACAGTCCGGTGGTGGTGCCCTGGTACTGGATTCGGCCGGGAGCGATGGTGCCGACCATTTCGAGGGTGTCGTTCACGGTGGTCGCGCCGACGAACTGCTCGGTGTCGACCTTGCCGGTATCGGCGTCGATCACCGCGAAGCTGTAGTTGTCGGTCACCCCGGCGCTGCCGCTGCCCAGGCCGCTGCTGCCGGTGCTGCTGCCACTGCCGAGCGCGCCGCTGCCGCTGCCGAGCAGGGAGTGCCGGGTGAAGGTGTAGATCTTGCCGTCCGCCACCGACAGTCGCGGCACCGCCGAGGAGGGCACGGTATTGGTCCAGACCACGGTGCAGCCGGAGCCGGTGACGTCGATGCGGGTCATGCCGCCCGAAATCGGTGCGCTAGCGGGCTGACTGGTGCCGGCGTTGGGCGGCAGTGCCGGGTAGGGGTAGCCGTAGGTGCTGGCCACGAACACGCTGTTGCCCGATCCGATGGGGGAGTTCTCGGTGCCGTCGACGGCGGGCACCGAGCACACCGGCCGGCCGGTGGCGGTGTCGAAGACGAGCAGGTTCTCCTTGGTGGCCGCGTTGTCGGTAATGGCCAGGTACTCGGTGCCGTCGCCGGGTCCGAAGAAGGTCGGCGTCGCGCCGGTGCCCCAGCTCAATTGGCCGGGTTTGCGGGCCGGGCCGCGGTCGTAGGCCTGTCGCCACACGATCTGCGGGTTGCCGCTGCCGTCCACGTTCAGCAGATACAGCGCGTGGTCGGTGGCCACGGCCATGCCCTGGGGCGCGGTGGCGATGCTGTTGGCCACGTTCTCGCCGGGCGCGAGCACGATCGAGTGCGCGGTGCCGTCGGTGTTGACGAATCCGGCCGCGGCGCTGTCGGTGGCGAACCACACCCGGCCCTGGTAGTCGGGAGACACCGAACTGACGGCGTCGCAGGTGCCGCCGCCGCAGTGTCCGGTGACCGCCTGTGTCACATCGGTTTTCGAGCCGATCGACAGCGACCAGGAGCCGTCGGAGCCGCGCTGGTGCCCGATCCGCAGCAGGCTGCCCGAGCCGTCCACGGTGACCATCTGGTCGTGGTTGTCCAGGTAGGCGTAGACCCCGCCGAGCAGGCTGCCCTTGGTCAGGTCGAGGTGCGCGAGGGTGTTGCCGTTGTTCGGGTCCAGCAGCAGCACTTCCGGCGCGCGATCGGTGATCTTCGTGCACAGCGCCTGCGGGAAGCCGTCCGCGCCCTGCAGGATCGTCGGGCAGGCCGCGCCCTCCTCGTGGAAGTCGGCGTTGACGCCGCCGGTGCCGACGCCGGGCAGTGGCGTGGTGTCGGAGGCCTCGGCGTCGCCGTGCATGGTCGCGGTGCCCACCGGTCCCAGGTACGGATTGGCGGGCGGCACCGGTCCGAATGCGGAGGCGGTGCTGGTGGCGATGGTCAGCAGGGCAGTGGCGCCCAGGCCGGCGACGACAGCGGCGCGGCGGATTTTCGCGAGCACGAAGGTCTCCCTCTTCTTCTGCGAAGTGGACGCCCGCGAGGCTATTTCATCAGAACTGAAATTTGAATAGATGAACTCGAGGATACGAATAATCAACTCGGAATACCGGAGGTGGGCGGCAGGTTGGCTCGTTCCATGGCACCCGAGTCGGAACAGCCGGATGGATGGCGCATGATCGAGACCGTGACGGATCTACCGAACCCGAGCCTGCCGCCGAGGCCCACCAGCAGTTCGGCTGCGCCCACGGGTTCCGCCATACCCAATGGTTCCGCTGTGCCCACCGATTCCGCGATGCGTCGTGCGCTGCGCCGGGCCCGGGACGGTGCGACCCTCAATCTCGACGAGGCCGTGGTGCTCTTGCACGCGCGCGGTGCCGATCTGGAGGATCTGTGCGCGTCGGCCGCGCGGGTGCGCGATGCCGGTCTGCGGGAGTCCGGCTACGCGGGTGAGGTGCTGCCGATCACCTACTCCCGCAAGGTGTTCATCCCCATCACGCATCTGTGTCGCGACCGCTGCCACTACTGCACCTTCGTCACCGTGCCCGGCAAGCTGCGCGCGCAGGGCAAGGGCATGTACATGGAGCCGGACGAGATTCTCGAGGTCGCCCGGCAGGGCGCCGAACTCGGTTGCAAGGAAGCGCTTTTCACCCTGGGCGACCGCCCGGAGGAGCGCTGGCCCGAGGCGCGGCAGTGGCTCGACGAGCGCGGCTACGACTCCACCCTGGATTACGTGCGCGCCATGGCGATTCGCGTGCTGGAGGAGACCGGACTGCTGCCGCATCTGAACCCGGGCGTGATGAGCTGGGAGGAGCTGTCGCGGCTCAAGCCGGTGTCGCCGTCCATGGGCATGATGCTGGAGACCACCTCGACGCGGCTGTTCACCGAACCCGGTCAGGCGCACTACGGTTCGCCGGACAAGGACCCGGCAGTGCGGCTGCGCGCGCTGACCGACGCCGGACGCCTGTCGGTGCCGTTCACCACCGGCATCCTGGTGGGCATCGGCGAGACCGTGGTCGAGCGCGCCGAGTCCATTCTCGCGATTCGCAAGGTACACAAGGCTTTCGGGCATGTGCAGGAAGTCATCGTGCAGAACTTCCTGGCCAAGCAGAACACCGCCATGCGCCACAGCCCGGACGCCGGGCTGGAGGAGTTCCGGGCCGCCATCGCCGTGACCCGGCTGCTGATGGGACCGAAGATGCGCATCCAGGCGCCGCCGAATCTGGTGTCGCTGGAGGAATGCCGGGCGCTGCTGGCGGCGGGTATCGACGACTGGGGTGGGGTCTCGCCGCTCACCCCCGACCATGTGAATCCGGAACGTCCGTGGCCGAATCTGGAGACCCTCGCGCAGATCACCGCCGACTGCGGCTACGTCCTCACCGAGCGCATCACCGCCCACCCGAAGTATGTGCTGGCGGGCCATCCGTGGATCGATCCGCGGATTTCCGAACATGTTGCGGCACTGATGGATCCGAAGACCGGCCTGGCCGCCGACGTGAAGCCGTCCGGCCTGCCCTGGCAGGAGCCGGACCAGGATTGGGAATCGGTCGGCCGTATCGACCTGCACACCGCCATCGACGCCGAGGGGCGCCTGACCGAATTCCGCAGCGACGCAGGGATAGCTGATGAATCGCTGGGGGCTTTCGGCGACTGGGAGAGCATCCGCGAGCAGGTGCTCGAGCTCGCCGGTTCCGCCCCGGAGCGGGTCGACGCCGACGTGATGGCCGCCCTGCGCGCCGCCGAGAAGGACCCCGCGGGCCTGACCGACGACCAGTACCTGGCCCTGGCCACCGCCGACGGCCCGGCCCTGGAGGCGGTGACCGCGCTGGCCGACCAGCTGCGCCGCGACACCGTGGGCGACGACGTCACCTACATCGTCAACCGGAACATCAACTTCACCAATATCTGCTACACGGGCTGCCGCTTCTGCGCGTTCGCGCAGCGCAAGGGCGATGCCGACGCCTTCAGCCTGAGCCCGGCCGAGGTCGCCGACCGCGCCTGGGAGGCCTGGGTCGAGGGCGCGACCGAGATCTGCATGCAGGGCGGCATCGATCCGGAGCTGCCGGTCACCGGCTACGCGGACCTGGTGCGTGCCATCAAGGCTCGCGTCCCCGGGATGCACGTGCACGCGTTCAGCCCGATGGAGATCGTCAATGGCGCGTCCCGCAGCGGGCAGTCGGTGCACGACTGGCTGTCGGCGCTGAAAGAGGCCGGGCTGGACAGCATTCCGGGCACCGCCGCCGAGATCCTGGACGACGAGGTGCGCTGGGTGCTGACCAAGGGCAAGCTGCCCGCCTCGGCCTGGGTGGATGTGGTCACCACCGCGCACCGGCTGGGCCTGCGCTCCAGCTCGACCATGATGTACGGCCACGTGGACAATCCGAAGCACTGGGTGGGCCACCTGCGCGTGCTGCGCGGAATCCAGGACGAGACCGGTGGTTTCACCGAATTCGTGCTGCTGCCGTTCGTACACCAGAGCGCCCCGCTCTACCTCGCGGGCGCCTCCAGGCCCGGCCCGACCGTGCGGGAGAATCGGGCCGCGCACGCCCTGGCGCGGATCATGCTGCACGGCCGGATCGAGAATATTCAGACCAGCTGGGTCAAACTTGGTATCACCGGAACCCGGCTCATGTTGAACGGCGGCGCCAACGACCTCGGCGGCACCCTGATGGAGGAAACCATCTCCCGCATGGCCGGTTCCGAACATGGATCAGCCAAGACGGTCGGGGAACTGACGGAGATCGCGTCGGGTATCGGCCGCCCGGTCCGGCAGCGCACCACCACCTACGGTGTCCCGCCGCACCACTCGAATACGTCCGCCGGGCACAACCCGTATAGGCTTGTCACCCTGGAGTAGACCTCCTTTCCGACGCCCCCACCCGCAGGTTCGCGGCCCGCCCCGGTCTGGACCGACGGAGCGGGGGAACGAAGCGGAGGAGCGGAGGAGGGAAGACCGGGGTTATGAGGGCCGCGAACAGCCCGTAGCGCAGCGGAGGGCAAGTCGGACGCTGCTAGGGTTTCGCCGGGCGGAGTATCCCGTATGTGAGGACAGACTAGGAGAGCGGCAGTGCCGTACATCATCGCTGAACCGTGCGTTGACGTGAAGGACAAGGCGTGCATCGAGGAATGCCCCGTGGACTGCATCTACGAGGGTGGCCGCATGCTGTACATCCAACCGGACGAGTGCGTGGACTGTGGTGCATGTGAACCGGTCTGCCCGGTGGAAGCCATCTTCTACGAAGACGACACCCCGGATCAGTGGGCCGGTTACGTCAACGCCAATGTCGACTTCTTCGACGACCTGGGTTCGCCGGGTGGCGCCACCAAGGTCGGCAAGGTCGACTACGACCCGCCGTTCATCGCCGCGCTGCCGCCGATGGCCGGCGAGTAGGACGAGCATTTGACCGCGCGTGGCCGGGTCAGCGCTCTGCTACCCGATTTCCCCTGGGACACCATCGCTTCCGTGAAGGCGAAGGCGGCGTCGCATCCGGACGGCATCGTCGACCTCTCGGTCGGGACACCCGTCGATCCGGTGGATCCGCTGATCCGCACGGCACTCTCGTCGGTGGCGGAGGTGCCGGGCTACCCGACCACGCACGGCACGCCCGAATTACGCGAAGCCGTTGTCGCGGCGCTGAAGCGGCGATTCGGGATCACGGGGGTGGACCCGGCGGCGGTGCTGCCGGCCATCGGTACCAAGGAGCTCATTGCCGGGCTGCCGCGGCTGCTCGGCCTGGGATCGCAGGATCTGGTCGTCATCCCCGAGGTCGCCTACCCGACCTACGAGGTGGGCGCGCTGCTCGCCGGGGCCCGCTACGTGCGCGCCGACGGCACCACCCAGCTCGGCCCGGAGCGGCCCGCGCTGATCTTCCTCAACTCGCCGTCGAATCCGACCGGCAAGGTGCTGGGCGTCGACCACCTGCGCAAGGTGGTGCAGTTCGCCCGCGAGCGCGGGGCCATCGTCGCCTCCGACGAGTGCTACCTGGGGCTGGCCTGGGAGGGCCGCGCGGTGTCGATCCTCGACCCCGAGGTCAGCGATGGTGACCACACCGGCCTGCTCGCCATCCACTCGCTGTCCAAGACCTCGAATCTGGCCAGTTACCGGGCCGGTTTCGTGACCGGTGATCCGGCGCTCGTGGCGGAGTTGCTGGAGGTGCGCAAGCACTCCGGCATGATGTTGCCCTTCCCGATCCAGGCGGCCATGACCGCGGCCCTCGGCGATGACGCGCACGAGGTTCAGCAAAAGGACCGCTACCGGGCGCGGCGGGTCGTGCTGCGAGATGCCCTGCAGCGCGCGGGATTCCGGATCGACGACTCGGAGGCGGGTCTGTACCTGTGGTCGACGCGCGGTGAGGAATGCCGCACGACCCTCGATTGGCTGGCCGAGCGCGGCATCCTGGCGGCCCCGGGCGAGTTCTACGGCCCGCGTGGCAATCAGCATGTGCGCATTGCCCTTACCGCCACGGACGAACGAATCACCGCGGCCGCTGATCGTCTGACCAGCTGATTTCCCGTTACCACCGGGCCCGTGATAGCGTCTACGACGTTGCAAGGCCCGGTGGCCGAGCGATTTGCAAGGCCCTGTGGCGCAGTTGGTTAGCGCGCCGCCCTGTCACGGCGGAGGTCGCGGGTTCGAGTCCCGTCAGGGTCGCCTCTGTTCCGCCTCCCCGCATATTCAGCGGGGGGCTGAGAGCCGTTCATAGCTGGCAACCTGTGCCGGCGGTTGGGTACCGAAACCATTCTGGGCGTACCCGGGGAGTTACCCGCATCTCGCGAAATCAGTTGTCGCCTCTCGATTTTTCGCAAAACTGACACGCAGCCTCTTCACTACCTCTATAACAGGTTCTCATCGCAACTCGATGAGGAGTCTTTCAGTGCGTGGTCTGTCTTATGAAACCCCCGGTAAGAGTGTCTATGGCAGCAATGTCAGCCGACGTGGGTTCCTAGCTGCAACAGGTGTCATTCTGGGGGCGGCTGCGCTACTACCGAAGGCGCCTCTGGCCCGGGCGCTACCCACGGGATCGATCAATGACGGTGACACGATGCCGATCCTGGTCATCGGCACCGGCTACGGCGGCGCGGTCGCGGCGCTGCGGCTCGCGCAGGCCGGGCAGAACGTGATCATGGTCGAGAAGGGCATGTCCTGGACCCAGCCAGGGTCCGACGGCAAGGTCTTCTGCAACATGCTCAATCCGGACGGCCGGTCCTTCTGGCTGCGGACCGAGACCGACCAGCCCGTCAACCACTTCATGGGCGCGCCCTACAACAAGTCCATCTCCAGCTACACCGGCGTGCTGGATTCCGAGCAGTTCAGCGGGATCCGGATCTACCAGGGCCGCGGCGTGGGCGGCGGTTCGCTGGTCAACGGCGGTATGGCGGTGACGCCCAAGCAGGAGAACTTCGGCAGCATCCTGCCGTCGGTGGATGCCGGCTCGATGTACAGCACCTACTACCCGCGCGCCAATGCCGCGCTGAAGGTGAACAACATCGACCAGACCTGGTTCCAGGGCGCGGACTGCTATCAGTTCGCGCGGGTCGGCATCAAGCAGGCGCAGCGGTCCGGGTTCGCGTACACCTTCGTGCCCAACGTCTACGACTTCAACTACATGAAGCAGGAGCAAGCCAGCACCGCCCCGCGATCGGCGCTCAACGCCGAGGTCATCTACGGCAACAACTACGGCAAGAACTCGCTGGACAAGACCTATCTGTCGGCGGCGTCGGGCACCGGCAAGGTGACCATCGTGCCGCAGCACGTGGTCACCACGGTGGCGCCGGCCAATGGCGGTGGCTACTCGGTGTCGATGAACCAGATCGACACCAGTGGCAATACCGTGAAAGCGAAAACCGTTACGGCGCAAAAGGTCTTCTTCGCGGCCGGCAGTGTCGGCACCAGCAAGCTGCTGGTTACGCAGAAGGCCACCGGCAAGCTGGGCAATCTGCCGGACTCGATCGGCGCCGGGTGGGGCAACAACGGCAATGTCATGGTGGCCCGGCAGAACCAGGCCTGGGACGCCACCGGCAGCCTGCAGTCCTGTATCCCCTGCGTCGGTATCGACAACTGGGCGGACAGCGGCGGCCCGGCCTTCGCGGAGGTGTCGCCGTTCCCGGCCGGCATCGAGACCTTCGCCAGCCTGTACCTGGCCATCACCAAGAACCCGAATCGCGGCACATTCACCTACAACTCGGGAACCGGTGGCGTGGACCTGAACTGGCAGACCGCCTGGAATCAGCCCAGCATCGACGCCGCCAAGCGCATCTTCGACAAGATCAACAGCAAGGAAGGCACCATCTACCGGACCGACCTGTTCGGCGAATACAAGACCTGGGGCGACGATTTCGCCTACCACCCGCTCGGCGGCTGCGTGCTGAACGTGTCCACCGACAACTACGGGCGGCTCACCCAGTACCCGGGCCTGTACGTCATCGACGGCTCGCTGATTCCGGGCCTCACCACCGTCAACCCGTTCGTCACGATCACCGCGCTCGCGGAACGCAATATCGAGACGATCATTTCGCAGGACTTCCACTGAGGAAGGGGCCCCGCTGACGGAGAAATTCCGTCGGCGGGGCCGGCCGGGGCGTGTTCGTTCCGGTCGGACAGCGGCGATCGCGTTAGCCTTGGATATGGACGCTGTCACGGTTGTCCCTGCTCCCGGCAATGAACCGGTGCACACCTATGCCCCCGGCAGTCGCGAACGCGAGCTGCTGGCCGGCAGGCTCGCCGCTCTCGCCGCCGACCCCGTGGATGTGCCGCTCGTCATCGGCGGCAAGCACCAGCCCGGCGGCGGCGAGCGGCACACCATCGTGATGCCGCACCGGCGCCGGCAGGCACTCGGGACCTACACCCACACCACCCACGACGAAGCACGCGCGGCCATCGCGGCGGCGACGGCCGCCGCCCCCGGCTGGCAAGCGATGCCCTTCGAGGAACGCGCCGCCATCCTGCTGCGGGCCGCCGACCTGCTGGCCGGGCCCTGGCGCGAGACCCTGGCCGCCGCCACCATGCTCGGCCAGTCGAAATCGGTGCAGCAGGCCGAAATCGACGCACCCTGCGAGCTGGTGGACTTCTGGCGCTTCAATGTCGCCTTCGCCCGGCAGATTCTCGCGGTCCAGCCGGAATCGGCTGCGGGCGTGTGGAATCGGATGGACTACCGGCCCCTGGAGGGCTTCGTCTACGCCATCACGCCGTTCAACTTCACCGCCATCGCCGGGAACCTGCCCACCGCACCCGCGCTCATGGGCAATACCGTCGTCTGGAAACCTTCCTCGGCACAGACACTTTCGGCGTACTACACGATGACGCTGCTGGAGGAGGCGGGCCTGCCGCCCGGGGTCATCAATATGGTGACCGGCAGCGGCGCGCAGCTCTCGGAGGTGGCGCTGGCCGACCCGCGGCTGGCGGGCATCCACTTCACCGGTTCCACCCGCACCTTCCAGTACCTGTGGCAGAGCGTCGGCTCGAATATCGGCCGCTACCACGGTTATCCGCGGCTGGTGGGGGAGACCGGCGGGAAGGACTTCATCCTCGCCCACCCCTCCGCCGACCCGGATGCCCTGCGCACGGCCATGATTCGCGGCGCCTACGAATACCAGGGGCAGAAGTGCTCGGCCGCCTCGCGCGCCTATGTCGCCAGGTCGGTGTGGCAGCGCATGGGGCAGGACTTCCTGTCCGAGGTGGAGTCGCTGACCTACGGCGATGTCGCCGATCTGTCGAATTTCGGTGGGGCCGTGATCGACAACCGCGCCTACGACAAGTGCGTGGCCGCCATCGAGAAGGCGAAGGACCGGGGGCTCACGGTCCCCGCGGGCGGTGGCTACGACGACAGCGAGGGCTGGTTCGTCCGGCCGACCGTGCTGCTCGGCGAGGACCCGGGCGACGATGCCTTCGCCACCGAGTACTTCGGGCCCATTCTGTCGGTGTACGTCTACGACGACAGCGCCCCCGACTCGTTCGACGAGATCCTCGAGGTGGTGGACGGGACCTCGCCCTACGCCCTCACCGGTGCGATCTTCGCCCGCGACCGCAAGGCCGTCGAAACCGCCGCGGACGCACTGCGATTCGCCGCGGGCAACTTCTACATCAACGACAAGCCCACCGGCGCGGTGGTCGGGCAGCAGCCCTTCGGCGGGGCCCGCGCCTCCGGCACCGACGACAAGGCGGGCTCCTACCTCAACCTGCTGCGCTGGGTCGCGCCCCGCACGCTCAAGGAGACCTTCGTTCCACCGACCGACTACCGCTACGCCCACATGGAGACGCGATGAATCCACTGCGGCCAGCGATTCTGGCCGCGGCCGGATCGTCGCGGATGAAGGACGCCGTCACCCGGGTGCCGGTCACCGCTGCGGTGGTCCGGCGGTTCGTGGCCGGGGAAACCAGGGCCGAGCTGGTGCCGGTGGCGCGCGAGCTGCTGGCGAGCGGCCGCGCGGTGAGCGTCGACTTCCTGGGCGAGTACACCACCGAGCATGTCCAGGCCGATGCCGCGGTGGCGGAATACCTTTCGCTCATCGACGACCTGGCCGAGGCCGACCAGATGATGCCCGGCGCGCACACCGACATCCCCCGGGTGGAGGTCTCGCTCAAGCTGTCGGCGCTCGGCCAGTCGCTGGGGCAGGACGGGCCGGCCATCGCCGCGGAGAACCTGCACAAGCTGTGCGCCAAGGCCGTCGAGCGGCACGTCTGGGTGACCGTCGACGCCGAGGACCACTCCACCACCGCCGGCACCCTGGAGGCGGTCCGCCAGGCCCGCACCGAATTCCCCTGGCTCGCCGTCGCTTTGCAGACCTACCTGCGCCGGGCCGAGGACCGCGCCCGCGACCTGGCCGCCGACGGCACCCGCGTCCGCCTCTGCAAGGGCGCGTACCAGGAACCGGCGACCGTCGCCTACCGGCGCCGCGCCGAGGTCGACGCGTCCTACCTGCGCTGCCTCGATGTCCTCTTTCGCGGTGCCTGGTACCCCATGATCGCCTCCCACGACCCGGCCATGATCGACGCAGCCCTCGCTTTGGCCATCGAAAACCACTGCAACCCGGGCGATTTCGAGTTCCAGATGCTCTACGGCATTCGCGACGCCGAACAGCGCCGCCTCGTCGCGGGCGGCCACTCCCTGCGCGTCTACATCCCCTACGGCACCCAGTGGTACGGCTACCTCGTGCGCCGCCTCGCCGAACGCCCCGCCAACCTCGCCTTCTTCCTCCGAGCCCTGGCCGACCGCGCCTGAGGGCCGCGGTCGCGGGTCGTTCCCGGCGCGCGCCGGGGCCACACCCTCGAGTGAGCGGTCCTCCGCAGGATGGGGTTTCGGGGGTGGACTGAGGGTCCGAGAGTTGGTTCAGACCAGGGGGCGGCCGAGGCGGCGGCGCAAGCGCATGTCGGCGAGGTAGAAGTTGTAGGGGAACAGGCGGATCGGGGTGGGCATGCGGGTCCAGACGGCGGAGATCAGGCGGAGGAAGCCGGCGAAGATGCGTTCGTCGCGGGCGGACCAGGTCATGGCCATCTCCTCGCGCAGGTGCGGGGGGAGCAGGGCGGTGACGATGAAGCGGTGCAGGCCGCCCAGGGTGATCTGCAGGGGCCAGGGCAGCATCTTCAGGTCGGTGAGGTCGTTGAAGTACTTGCGGGTGGGACCGTCGATCGACTTGGTCGCGAGGTTCTCCTCCCAGTACACGTAGAACTCGTCGCGGGTGGCGGGCCACATCTCGGGACGCATCTGCAGGGTGGTGCCCAGCCGCGCGCAGTACTGGTAGAAGGCTTCCGCCAGTTCGGGATTCATCGGGCCGCGCATGCGGTGGTAGAGGTCGTCGACGCCCCAGTAGAGGCAGGCCGCCACCCATAGCTGCAGCTTGGGGTCGAAGGCGTTGTACTTGACCGCGCTGCCGGGCTTGGAGTGGACGCTGCGGTGGGAGCGGTTCACGGCCTCGCGGTAGTCGCGGCGGTCGTCCTCGTTCCCGAGCAGCGCGACCGACAGATAGGTGAGGGTGGTGCGCAGCCGCTTGATCGGGTGCAGCGTTACCTTGCCACTGTCGACGTCGCTCTCCATGACGCCGTAGGCGACGGGTTTCAGCGAGAGCTGCATGACGACATTGGCCGCGCCGCCGAGGAAGGCCGCGACGCCGTCGATGTGCTCACGCACGGATTCCGGGGTCATCGGCTCGTAGGCCGGCGGGAACTCGTCGAACTTGCGCAGGGGGGCGGTCATCGTTGACTCGGCTCCTCGTCGTCACTCCTCGCCCATGAGGAGAGTGTGAGAAATTTTGCTCCTCACCTTCTCATCGCGGGGTGGTCATGTCAATGTGCGAAGATTGGTGCCTCACCGTTTCTTTGCGACCGGAAAGGGCCCGGACCATGGCCAAACTGGCCAAACTGCTGCCGCTCGTCCGCGGATCCGGCCCCGAGGATCACAACCAGGCCAAGGTCCTCGATGCCGCCCTCATGGCCTTCCTGGACTTCGGCATCAAACGCACCAGCATGGTGGAGGTCGCGCGGCGCGGCGGGCTGTCCCTGGCCACGCTGTACCGCCGCTTCGCCGGCAAGAACGATCTCATCCAGGCTGTCGGGCTCCGGCAGGCCCGTCAGCTCATCGACGAGGTCGACACCGCCGTGCAGGGTCCCATCGAGCGCGACGAGAGCGCCGAGGATCAGATCATCGCACTGTTCGTGGCATTCATCGAGGGACTGCGCGGCAATCAGCTGCTGGGCAGGCTGCTCAAGACCGAACCCGAGATCGTGCTGCCGTATCTGACCGTGCAGGGTGCGCCGGTCATCGAACTGGGCCGTGACTACCTGGCCGAATTCATGGCCCGCTTGCAGACGGAAGGCAAACTGCCGCAATATGATCCGCTGCCGCTGGCCGAGATGATCGCCCGCGCCGCGCTCTCGCTGGCCCTGACCCCGCAGACGGTCATCCCGCTCGACGACCCCGACGCGTTGCGGCAGTTCGCTCGCGACCACATCGTCCCCGGCTTCCGGATCCTCTGACCGGCAACGGCTTTCACACCAGCCGCAGGCCCAGCCGGTGGCGCAGGCGCATATCGGTGAGATAGACGTTCAGCGGGAAGGCCCGCAGTGACGCGGGCACGACCGACTCGGCCACACCGGCCAGCCGCAGCATCCGGGCCAGCGCGCGGTCCTGCCGCGGCGTCCAGGTCATGCCCATCTCGTCGCGGAGATGCTGTGGCAGCAGGCCGGTCACGAAGAAGCGGTGTACGCCGCCGAAAGCCAGCTGGAACGGACGGGGCAACATCTTCAGGTCGATGAGATCCTCGAAGTAGGCCCGGATCTTGGGGTCGATGCGGGTCTTGGCGAGGTTCTCGTCCCAATAGCGGTCGAAGGCAGCGCGATCGGCGGGCCACATGTCCGGGCGCACCTGCAGCGTGGTGCCGAGCCTTGCGGCGTAGCGGTAGAACGTGTCGGCGTCACGGTCGTCCATGGGTCCGTGCATGCGCTCGTAGAGATCACGCGCACCCCAGTACAGGCAGGCCGCGACCCACAGTTGGAGCTGGGGGTCGAAGGCGTTGTATCTCACGGTGCTGTCAGGGCGGGATCGGACGTGCTTGTGCACGGAATCGACGGCCTCCCGATAGGCCGCGCGGTCTTCCTCGGTACCCAGCAGGGCCACGGCCAGGTAGGTGAGGGTGGTGCGCAGCCGCTTGAGGGGATGGATCATGACGTTCCCGGATTCCACCGGGCTCTCCACCACGCCGTAGCCGACCGGCGGGTGGGAGAGCTGCATGATCACGTTCGCCGCCGCGCCGAAGAAGCCTGCCGCACCGTCCAGATAGCGGCGGACGTCGATCTCCGGTGCGGGGGCTGCGGATTCGAACCGGTCGGGCAGCGGCCTGGTCATCATCGACCACATCCTCGGGTGAGAAAGTTATATAGAAACTTTCTTACCCACTCGGGCCCCTGTCAACCGGCTCGGCGGCTTCGCAAGCGATTCGTTGCCGAGCGGCTCCGGTAGCGTGGGCCCGTGTCGCCGCTGTTGCTGAGCTCGCTGAACCCGGCCGCCATCGCCGCCGGAGCCGATATCCCGGATGCCGTCACCATCGACGGGGAGACGTTGTCGCGCAGTGATCTGCTCGGCGCGGCCACCTCCGTCGCCGAACGCGTCGCCCAGGCGCGCCGGGTGGCCGTGCTGGCCGAACCGACCGTCACCACCGTGCTCGCCGTGGTCGGCTGCCTGATCGCCGGGGTGACCGTGGTGCCGGTGCCGCCGGACTCGGGCAGTGCGGAACTGGCGCACATCCTGCGGGATTCGGGTGCGCAGGCCTGGCTGGGCAAGGCTCCCGAGGGCTACGACCTGCCGGTGATCCCGGTGCGCAAGCACGCGCGGTCCTGGCATCGATACGCCGAACCCGCAGGGAAGGCAACAGCTTTCATCCTCTACACATCCGGAACCACCGGCGCACCCAAGGGTGTGATGCTCAGCCGTGACGCCATCGCGGCGGGCCTGGACGCGCTCATCCAGGCGTGGAAATGGACCTCCAAAGACGTTCTGGTGCACGGTCTTCCGCTGTTCCATGTGCACGGCCTGATCCTCGGCGTGCTGGGCCCGCTGCGGGCCGGGAGCCCGCTCGTCCACACCGGCAAGCCCACCCCGAAGGCATATGCCGACGCCCACGGCACCATGTACTTCGGCGTGCCCACCGTGTGGTCGCGAATCACCGAAGACCCCGACGCCGCACGGGAATTGGCGAAGGCACGGATCCTGATCTCGGGCAGCGCGCCGCTGCCGGTGCCGGTGTTCGAGCGGCTGGCCGAGCTCACCGGGCACGCCCCGATCGAGCGCTACGGCATGAGCGAAACCATGATCACCCTCTCCACCCGGCCCGACGGGGAACGCCGCCCGGGCTGGGTCGGGACCCCGGTCGCGGGCGTCGAGACCCGGCTGCGCGACGAGGCGGGCGACCCGGTGCCGCACGACGGGGAGAGTGTCGGCGGACTCCAGGTGCGCGGCCCCATGCTCTTCGACGGCTATCTGAACAAGCCCGAGGTCACCGCCGAGAACTTCACCGCCGACGGCTGGTTCCGGACCGGCGACGTGGCGGTCATCGACGCCGAGGGCTTCCACCGCATCGTGGGCCGGGAATCGGTGGACCTCATCAAGTCCGGTGGCTACCGCATCGGCGCGGGCGAGATCGAGACCGCGCTGCTGGGGCATCCGGCGGTGGCCGAGACCGCGGTCGTCGGCGTCCCGGACGACGATCTGGGGCAGCGCATCGTCGCCTATGTCGTGCTCCGCCCCGGTGCGGGCGCGGCGATCGCCGACGAGCTCATCGCCCATGTGGCGGGCGAACTTTCGGCGCACAAGCGGCCGCGCGAGGTGCGCGTGGTGGACGGTCTGCCGCGCAATGCCATGGGCAAGGTTCAGAAGAAACTGCTGTCTTGACCTCGAGTGCACTCGAGGTCCTACCGTGATCGGTATGACCGCATCTCTGTCGCCCGCCCAGATCGAGTACCTGAACAGCCAGCGACTGGGGCGGCTGGCCACCATCCGTCCCGACGGCTCGCCGCAGAACAATCCGGTGGGCTTCCGCTACAACGCGGCCCTGGGCACCATCGACATCGGTGGACGCGATCTGGGCGCGAGCCAGAAGTTCCGCAATCTGCTGAAGGAGGAGCGGGTCGCCTTCGTGGTCGACGACGTCCCCTCCGTCGACCCCTGGACGGTGCGGTGCCTCGAAATCCGCGGCACCGCGCAGGCGTTGCGGGACATGGAGTCGTGGTACCCCGGCCTGTCCCCGGAGCTGATCCGCATCACCCCCGAACGGGTCATCGCCTTCGGCCTCTGACACCGGAGTTCCGGTGCCGGAGGTTTCGGGGTCTCGTCCAGCCTGCGAGCGAACATCTAGCTTACGTGAAGCGAAATAGTCACGTTCCCAAGGAGATTCGCTCGATGCACACCTCTCTGCGCACCACCGTGGCGGCCGCCGCCGTCTTCGCCGGCCTGCTCGCTCCCGCCGCCGCGGCCACCGCCGATGTGCTGCCCCTCACCCCCATGCAGCAGCCGGCCGAACAGATCGCCGGCACCACCGGCACCGGCTCGGTGAACACCGGGCCCACCGGCACCGGATCCTTCGACCCGTCGTCCACCGGCTCGTCGAACCTGATCAAGGCGTTCCAGACCGGGTCGGGTCAGTGCAACTCCGGCGGCATCCCGTTCCCCGTCATGGACGGCTCGGCGGCGCCCTGGTGCGGCCTCTACCACTGAGCGCGAAATGACGAAAACCCCTGCGGCGCAAGCCGTCAGGGGTTTTCTCGTCACTGGAGTCAGTCGTTGGCGTGCAGCGCCGCGTTCAGTTCGATGCCGGTGCCCTTGCGGGGCCGGACCTCGACCGCGCCGGTCACCGAGTTGCGGATGAACAGCAGGTTCGACTTGCCCGACAGCTCACCGGCCTTCACGACCGCGCCGTCCGGCAGCGCGACCTTGGTACCCGCGGTGACGTACAGACCCGCTTCCACCACGCAGTCGTCGCCGAGCGAGATGCCCAGGCCCGAGTTCGCGCCCAGCAGGCAGCGCTCACCGAGCGAGATGACCTGCTTGCCGCCGCCGGACAGGGTGCCCATGATGGACGCGCCGCCGCCGACATCGGAGCCGTCGCCGACCACGACACCGGCCGAGATCCGGCCCTCCACCATGGAATTGCCGAGCGTGCCGGCATTGAAGTTGACGAAGCCCTCGTGCATGACCGTGGTGCCCGAGGCCAGGTGCGCGCCCAGGCGCACCCGGTCGGCGTCGGCGATGCGCACCCCCGAGGGCAGCACGTAGTCGACCAGGCGCGGGAACTTGTCCACGCCGTACACGGTGACCGGGCCGCGAGCGCGCAGCTTCAGCCGGGTCAGCTCGAATTCCTCGTTGGAGCAGGGGCCGTGGTTGGTCCACACCACATTGGCCAGCAGGCCGAAGATGCCGTCCAGGTTCGCGCCGTGCGGGCGGATCAGCCGGTGCGAGATCAGGTGCAGACGCAGGTAGGCGTCGTGAGTGTCGATCGGCGCGGCGGCCAGATCGGCGATGACGGTGCGCACCGCGACGATCTCCACGCGGCGCGCCTCGTCCTCGCCGACCGACGCGGCGAACTTCGCGTATTCGGGATCCGAGGCATCGAGCCGGACGGTGCCGACCTCGTCGGCGGAGAAGGTCCCGAGGCTGGGATACGGGTACCAGGTGTCCAGGACTGTGCCGTTGACGGTGATGGTGGCTAGGCCGACTGCAGATGCTCCCTGTGTACTCACGTCCCCCTACGTTACCGGGCTGTGAATTCATACCTCATGCGGTGCCGATTTGTGCCAACGCAGCGGCCGTGCGGAGAACGGAGGTTATTCCTCCTTTATGGTGGATCAAGTGACCATCGATCTGAGTGCCGACCCCATTTCACTCACCGCCGCGCTCGTGGACATTCCGAGCGTGTCGAAGAACGAGAAGGTCATCGCCGACATCGTCGAAACGGCGCTGCACGAACAGACCACCGGATTCGAAATCCTGCGGCACGGTAATACCGTGCTCGCGCGCACCAATCGGGGGCTGCCCACTCGCGTCATTCTCGCCGGACATCTGGACACCGTGCCCATCGCCGACAATGTCCCCGGCCACTTCGAGACCACCGCGGACGGCGAACGGCAGCTGTGGGGTTGCGGCAGCGTCGACATGAAGTCCGGTGACGCGGTCTTCCTGCACCTGGCGGCCACCGTGGCCGATCCGGTCCACGACCTGACCCTGATCTTCTACGACTGCGAGGAGATCGCGGCCGAGTTCAACGGCCTGGGCCGCATCGAACGCGAACTGCCCGAGTGGCTCGCGGGCGATCTGGCCATTCTGGGCGAGCCCTCCGGCGGCTGGGTCGAGGCGGGCTGCCAGGGCACCCTGCGGGTGCGTCTGACCACCTCCGGCGTGCGTGCGCACACCGCGCGAGCCTGGCTGGGGGACAACGCCATTCACCGTCTCGCCCCGATCCTGGAGCGGCTGGCCCGCTACCGGGCGCGCGAGGTCGAGATCGACGGCTGCACCTACCGCGAGGGCCTGTCCGCGGTCCGAGTCGAGGGCGGCGTGGCCGGCAATGTGGTGCCGGACGTGGCCACCGTGGACGTGAACTTCCGCTTCGCCCCCGACCGCACCCTGGACCAGGCCACCGAGCACGTGCGTGAGGTATTCGCCGGTCTGGAACTGGATTTCGTGCGTACCGACGGCGCGCCCGGCGCCCTGCCCGGCCTGTCCAATCCGGCCGCCAAGGACCTCATCGAGATCGTGCACGCGCACGGCAGCGGCGGCGTCCGCGCCAAGTACGGCTGGACCGATGTCTCGCGGTTCGCCGCCCGCGGCATCCCGGCCGTCAACTTCGGCCCGGGCGACCCGAACCTGGCGCACAAGCGCGACGAGCACCTCCCCGTCGACCAGATCACCCAGGTGACGTCGATGCTGCGCAGTTACCTCACCGGCGCCAAAGGCTGATAGAACCAGCAGGTAGAAGCCCCAGAGGTTCGCGGCGCGTCTCGATTCTGGAGCGACTGGAGCGGGGGAGCGAAGCGGAGGAGCGGAGGGAGTGAAGAATCGAGACTTCCAGCGCCGCGAACCCCGCCCGTAGCGAAGCGGAGGGCAAATTGGATACTGCCTGCATGTCTGCTGACGGTGAATACGAGGGTGTGCGTTCGCCTAAGACGCCACGATTCCGCGGGCCGATCATGCTGCGGCGGGATCGCAAGAAGGGGATAGGCACCACCGATCAGCATCTGCTGGACGAGCGCGGGCCGGCCGACTGGGTGCACACCGACCCCTGGCGCGTACTGCGCATCCAGGCCGAATTCGTCGAGGGCTTCGGCGCTTTGGCGGAGGCGCCGGCCGCGGTGGCGGTCTTCGGCTCCGCCCGCACCCCCGCCGAGTCGGCCGAGTACCAGGCCGGCATGGCCATCGGAAGTGCCTTGGCCCGAGCCGGTTTCGCGGTCATCACCGGCGGCGGACCGGGCGCCATGGAGGCGGCCAACCGGGGCGCGTCGGAAGCGGGTGGATACTCCATCGGTCTCGGCATCGAACTGCCCTTCGAGCAGCACCTCAACGAGTGGGTCGACCTCGGCATCAATTTCCGGTACTTCTTCGCGCGCAAGACCATGTTCGTGAAGTACGCCCAGGCCTTCGTCTGTCTGCCCGGCGGTTTCGGCACCCTCGACGAACTGTTCGAGGCGCTGACCCTGGTGCAGACCCGCAAGATCACCCGCTTCCCGATCATCCTGTTCGGCACCGAATACTGGGCGGGACTGATGGATTGGATGCGCGACTCGTTGCTCGGCTCGGCCAAGGTCGCCCCCGGCGACCTGGGGCTGCTGCATGTCACCGACAGCGTGGACGAGGTGGTGCGGGTCGTGGTGGAGGCCGCACAGGCGCGCCGCGAGCTGGACGAGGCGGGCGTGGAGGATCAGTGGTGAGTGCCGCCTACGCGGTCTGCGTGTACTGCTCTGCCAGCGTGGACGATCCGGTGGCGCTCGATCTGGCCACCCGGGTGGGCGACGAGATCGGCCGTCGCGGTTGGCAATTGGTGTCCGGTGGCGGCAATGTGTCCATGATGGGCGCGGTCGCGCAGGCGGCGCGGGCCGCCGGGGCCAGGACCGTCGGGGTGATCCCCAAGAAGCTGGTGCACCGCGAGGTCGCCGACACCGACGCCGACGAGCTGATCGTCACCGACACCATGCGCGAGCGCAAACAGGTCATGGACGACCGCGCCGACGCCTTCCTGACCCTGCCCGGCGGCATCGGCACCCTCGAGGAACTCTTCGAGACCTGGACCGGGGCATACCTGGGCGTGCACGCCAAGCCGGTGGTGGTGCTCGATCCGCAGGATCACTACGGCGGCCTGTTCGAGTGGGTCGAGCGGCTGCCGCTGCGCGGGTACGCGGGCCGCGAAGCGATCGATCGGGTGCTGGTGACCAAGGACTTCGACTCCGCTTTCGAGGCCCTGCGTCCCGGCCGTTGAGAAACCGGCTGGTTTCACTCGACAAGATCGGGCGAATCGGTAAGGGTGGGCAGCGGGGGACGTGAACGCGAGGAGCACAGCGAAGTGAATACCGATGCCCGTTCAACGGTGAGCCTGCTCGATCTGGCCCGCGGTCTGCCCGGCATGGCGATGCAGGCCCCCGGCATGCTCCGCAATATCGTGCACATGCTGGTGAAATCCGGCGACAAGGCATCCATCGGGCTGTTCTTCCAGCGCGGCGCGGCCAGGCACCCGGACCGGCCCTTCCTGAAATTCGAAGGGCGCGTGTACACCTGGGGCGAGGCCAATGCCGAGGTCAACCGGTACGCGAAGGTGCTCGCCGCGCACGGGGTCGAGCGCGGCGACGTGGTCGGCATCCTGATGGTCAATCGCGCCGAGGCGCTGTTCACCGTGCTCGCCACCGTGAAACTCGGCGCCACCGCGGGCCTGCTCAACCACAATCAGCGGGACGTGGTGCTGCAGCACAGTTTCGGGCTGCTGAATTCGGTGCTGGACGTGATCGGCGAGGAGTGTGCCGACGCCCTCGACACCCTCACCGAGGCCCGGCCCGCCCTGCTCTGGTCCGAGCAGCTGGCCGCCGAGGCCCGCACCGCCGACGCCTCGAATCCCGCTGTGACCGAAGAGATCACCGCCAAGGAACGCGCCTACCTGATCTTCACCTCGGGCACCACCGGGCTGCCCAAGGCCAGCGTCATGACCCACCTGCGCTGGACCAAGTCCATGGCCGGTATCGGCGGGCTCGGCGTCCGGCTCGACGGCCGGGACACGCTGTACTGCTGTCTGCCGCTGTACCACAACAACGCGCTCACGGTGGCGCTGTCCTCGGTGATCGCGGGCGGCGCGACCTTCGCGCTGGGCCGCAAGTTCTCGGCCACCCGCTTCTGGGACGAGGCCATCGCCAACCAGGCCACCGCCTTCATCTACATCGGCGAGCTGTGCCGCTACCTGCTCAACCAGCCGGCCAAGCCCGCCGACCGCGCACACACCGTCCGGCTCTGCGTCGGCAACGGCCTGCGGCCCGAGCTCTGGGACGAATTCCAGCAGCGGTTCGGCATCGAGCGGATCGTCGAGTTCTACGGGGCCAGTGAGGGAAACGTCGCCTTCATCAACGCCTTCTCGGTCGCCCGGACCGCCGGCTTCACCCCGTTGCCCTTCGCCATCGTCGAATACGACGACGCCACCGGCAAGGCGTTGCGCCACCAGGACGGCCGCCTGCGCCGGGTGCCGCCGGGCGGGGTCGGGCTGCTGCTGGCCAAGGTCACCACGCGCTCGCCCTTCGACGGCTACACCGATGCCTCCGCCACCGAATCCAAGCTCGTGCGAGACGGTTTCGAGCCGGGCGACTGCTGGTTCGACACCGGTGACCTGGTGCGCGACCAGCGCTGGGGCCATATCGCGTTCGTGGACCGCCTCGGCGACACCTTCCGCTGGAAGGGCGAGAACGTCGCCACCACCGAGGTCGAGGGCGCCTTCGACGGCATCGACTCGGTCACGCAGGCGGTCGTTTTCGGCGTCGACATCCCGGGCGCCGACGGCAAGGCGGGCATGGCCGCGGTGACGCTGCACGAGGGTGCGCACTTCGACGGCAAGGTCGCCGCCAAGGTGCTCTACGACCACCTGCCGGCCTACGCCGTGCCCCTGTTCATCCGCGTGGTGCCGGAGCTCGAGCAGACCTCCACCTTCAAGAACCGGAAGGTGGAACTGCGCAAGCAGGGCTACACCCCCGACGACGAGAGCACCCTCTACGTCCTCGCGGACCGCACCGAGGGCTACATTCCCGCGTACTCCGAATACGCCGCCGACGTCGCCGCGGGGCGCGCGCCCGGCAACTGAACAGCAGCCGGTCGGAGCCCGGTTCCGGTCGGCTGCCCAGCAGTGGCGCCACAGCCCTCGGTACAGTCGAGGGCATGTGTGCGCCGTTGCCGACATTGTGCGGGAAGCCGGTGGCGACGGATCGGGCGCTTGTCATGGCGATCGTGAACCGGACGCCGGACTCCTTCTATGACCGAGGCGCGACGTTCAGTGACGAGGCCGCCATGCGGGCCGTCGACAAGGCCGTCGCCGAGGGCGCGGATCTGGTCGATATCGGCGGAGTGAAGGCCGGTCCGGGCGCCGAGGTGGGCAATGTCGAGGAGGCCCGCCGGGTGGTGCCGTTCGTGGCGGCCATTCGCGAGCGCTACCCGGATCTGCTCATCAGCGTGGACACCTGGCGTGCCGACGTGGCCCGGGCCGCGGTCGCCGAGGGCGCGGATCTGATCAACGACACCTGGGCGGGGGCGGACCCGGAACTGGTCGGCGTCGCCGCCGAACTGGGCGTAGGAATTGTGTGCTCCCACACCGGGGGTGCGATTCCGCGGACCCGTCCGCACCGGGTCCGGTACACGGATGTGGTGACCCAGGTCACCGAGGCGGTGGTGGCCGCGGCCGAAAATGCTGCGGCGGCAGGGGTGGCCAAGGACTCGATTTTGATCGATCCGACCCATGATTTCGGCAAAAACACCTATCACGGGCTCGAATTGTTGCGTGCGATAGACGTTCTTGTGAAAACCGGATGGCCCGTCTTGATGGCGCTGAGCAATAAGGATTTCATCGGAGAGACTCTTGGTGTCGTCGAGCTGTCCGAACGATTGGAGGGCACATTGGCAGCGACTGCTTGGTCGGCCGCCGCGGGTGCTCGCGTCTTTCGAGTGCACGAGGTGGCTCACACCCGCCGGGTGGTGGACATGATCGCCGCCATCCAGGGTCACCGCCCACCCGCCCGTACCCTGCGAGGTCTCGCATGAAAACAGACTGGGTGAACACCAACACCTTCGACAGCCCCGACTGGACGGTAGCGGAACTCACCGCCGCCAAGGGCGACCGCACCGTCTCGGTGGTGCTGCCCGCCCTCAACGAGGAAGCCACCGTCGCCGCCGTGGTGGCCAGCATCCGGCCCCTGCTCGGCACGCTGGTGGACGAACTCGTCGTCCTGGACTCCGGGTCCACCGACGCCACTGCCGCCCGTGCACAGGCGGCCGGAGCCACCGTGGTGACCCGCGAACAAGCCGTCCCCGAACTCGACCCCGTTCCCGGCAAGGGCGAATGCCTGTGGCGCTCGCTGGCGGTCACCAGCGGCGACATCATCGCCTTCGTGGACTCCGACCTCATCGACCCCGACCCCGACTTCGTCCCCAGGCTGCTCGGCCCGCTGCTCACCGTCGAGGGCATGCACCTGGTCAAGGCCTACTACCGCCGCCCGCTGCGCACGGGCGAGTCGGTGGACCACCACGGCGGCGGCCGCGTCACCGAGCTGGTGGCCCGCCCGCTGCTGGCCGCGCTGCGTCCCGAACTGTCGAATGTGCTGCAGCCCTTGGGTGGTGAGTACGCCGGTACCCGCGAACTGCTCACCTCGGTACCGTTCGCGCCGGGCTACGGCGTCGAAATCGGCCTGCTGCTGGACACTTACGACCTGCTGGGCCTGTCCAGCATCGGCCAGGTCAATCTCGGTGTCCGTCAGCACCGCAACCGCCCGCTGGCCGACCTGGGCGTCATGAGCCGCCAGATCCTGGGCACCGTCCTGGGCCGCAGCGGAATTCAGGACTCCGGCGCGGCCCTGACCCAGTTCCCCATGGTCGCAGGCGAATTCATCGCCCACGCCACCGAAGTCTCGCTGGCCGACCGCCCCCCGATGAACACCCTCCGCCCGGAGGAGGCCGCCGCCTGACCTCGAGGGGCCGGGCGGCGGCGCACTGCCCTCGCCCGCTCCACCTCGCTGGATTCCGTTGCGCGCCATCATGTCGGCCACGGATCCGGCTATCGGTCGTGGCGGTAGATCGGCGTCAGCAGGTCGGCCTCGATCGGTTCGCCGGTGGAGCGGTCGTACCGGACACCGACCACCGCCGAGAACGGATGGGTGCTCGCACGCTCGTGCAGGGTCGCGAGTCTGGTTGCCAGCAACCGGATCGCGCCCAACGAGGCGGGCGGGTGCAGGCCGTCGATGACCAGCACGCTGCCCTTGCCGTCCGGGCGGGGGAGGCGGGCCAGGTAGGCGATGTCGTATGGCTCGGTGCCGCCCGGGCGGTAGACGCGGCGGGCGGCCCGGTCCTCGATGCCCCGGCGCACCCGCCCGGCGCGCGCCACCGTGCGGCGCAGGCGCGGGTCCGCGGCCACGAGATACCGCAGACTGGGCGACAATTCGGGCCCGCCGAGCACGATCAGGCCATCCCGGTCGAGGTCGAGCGGGCGGCCCGGCAGGAAGCGCTGGACATTGGCGGTGAAGCCGAGTTCCCGTAGTAGCTCGACCAGCCGGTGCGGCGCAGCGGCATCGGGCGCACCCACGAGGGCGATGGAGCGCGTCGTGCTGCGGACGTCCGGGGTGAGGATGGTGAGCGGCCCGTGCCCGAAGAACAAACCTTCCGGTACTGGCCCTTGGGTGCTCACCTGGTGGATGCGGGCGCGGGAAAGTCCCGCGGCCGCACCTATTCTCGCGAACGTCCAGCCCTCGGCATGCAGTTCGCGGATGACGGCGCGGCGGATGCGAGTCAGCTCATTGATCTGCTGCTGCGCGGCTGCCACGCCTTCGGTGGCGGCTTTCAGGCGTTCGACCTTGTCCTCGATCGCGAATACCCGGGCCACCTCGTCGGCCGACATGTGCGCAGTCTAGATAGCTGGACAGCATCATGCGTCAAGTACGGTCGACATATTTGATCTCAGGTGGCGTCCGGATCCACCGGCGGACGTTCGTTGCGCTCCAGCGGTTTTTGTTCCTTCGGCATCGAAACCGGGCCGGATCCGCTGTTGGTGTAACCGTTTCCGCTGTTCGGGTTGCTCACCGGCTTGTCGAAACTGGTCAGGTCATCGAAACTGTTCAGGATCGAATCGTCACCGTCGAGCAGGTGTTTGGTGACCATCGATCGCGGATTTATACTGCGCAGTTCGTTCAACTGCTCCAACGGTTTCCGGATCTCGTCGAATTCCGGGCCGAGCTCATCGCGCAATTGCTGAGTCGCGCCGGTGGCGTAATCGCGTGCCTGTTTGAGGGCGTGCGCGGTCCAGCGAACGGCGCCCGGCAGTCGCTCCGGACCCAAAATGACAAGTGCGGCGACGAGCAGGATCAACATCTCGCCCCAGCCGATATTGCTGAACACAGTACTTATTTTGCCTTCCGCTTCGCTCCAGGCGGCTCGCGGCCCTCGTAACCCCGGTCTTCCCTCCTCCGCTCCTCCGCTTCGCTCCCCCGCTCCGTCAGTCCAGACCGGGGCGGGCCGCGAACTCTGGGCGCGACATTCTTCCCAGTTCGACTTCTTGGTTCGATTACCTCTTAGTCCGATTCCAGAGTGACCGGGACATCGACCTCGCGGCCGTCGCGAATCAGGCGCACCGTCACGGTCTGCCCGATCTCGTGCGACTGCACCGCAACCGTCAGTTCCTCCGGACCCGACACATCGCGGTCGCCGACCTTCACGATCACGTCGCCCTCCACGATGCCCGCCTTGGCCGCCGGGCTACCGGCCTGCACATCGGCCACCGCCGCGCCGCTCATCACATCATTGGCGACGATCTTGGTCTTGGCACTCACACCCAGTCGCGGGTGGTGCACCGAACCGTCCCGGATCAGCGCCTGCGAGATCCGCTTGACCTGATCCACCGGAATCGCGAAGCCCAGGCCCACCGAACCGCCGCTCTCGGACTTGATCGCCGAGTTGATGCCGATCAGCCGGCCCTGCATATCCACCAGCGCGCCGCCGGAGTTGCCGTGATTGATGGCGGCGTCGGTCTGCACGGCGTCCAGGGTGGCATCGGTGTCGGTGCCCTCGCCGCCCACCTTCACCGGCCGGTGCAGCGCCGACACGATGCCGGAGGTGACCGTCTTCTCCAGGCCCAGCGGTGAACCCAGGGCCAGCACGTCATCGCCGACCTGCACGTCATTGGAATTGCCGAGCTGGATCACCGACAGGTTCTTCACATCGACCTTGAGCACCGCCAGGTCCGACTTGGTGTCGCGGCCCACGATCTGGGTCGGCACCCGGGAACCGTCGGAGAACACCACATCCAGCTTGGCCTTGCCCGACTTGTCATTGGCGGCCAGCGAGATCACGTGGTTGTTGGTGACGATGTAGCCGGCCCCGTCGATCACCACGCCCGAGCCCGTGGACCCGGTGTCACCCAGCCACGCCCGGACGGTGACCACCGCGGGCATGACGGCATTGACCACCTTGGTGATCTGGTTGTGCGATTCGCTGACCGCGGGCGCGGACTGCAGCGCCACCTTGCGCGAGGTCAGCGCCGAGGCCGACGAGCCGGTGAACGCCCCCACGAACCCGCCGAGCAATCCGATGACCGCCGCGATGACCGCGAGCAGCGCCAGCGCCTGCCAGGACACCCGGCCACCGAACAGCACCTCCCGCGCACCGAGCTTGGGTCCGGGTGTCAGCGCCTGCGGCCGGGCCTGCGGCACGGCCGGAGTGCCCAGGCGCGCGGCCGAATTCGGGTCCCGCCACGGATCGGCGGGCGCGGCCGGGGCGGTCGTCTCGGTCTGTGCCTCCGGGTCCCGCTGCAGCAGGTCGGTCGAACCCTCCGGACGACCGAACGCCTCCGCCAGCACCGCGTCCGGCGGGCGATTCTGAATCTCGGTTTCCCCCTGCGGCGCCGCCCCCGCGGCACTCGCCGACCGCGCGGCGAACGAGCCGTGCTGACCGTTCGGGCGGCGGAAGGCGCGGGCGGTGTGGGTGTCCACATGTGGCCGCAAGACCGGCCGAGGCCCCAGCACCGGTGCGTCCGACGGCCTCAGGTTCCCCCGATTGGCCGCCGAATCGGAAGCCGCATCCCGCTCGGGCCCCGGGCCCGTGTTCTTCGATTCGGTGGTCACGCTATGGACTCTACTTGCGCCACCATGACGTCCACCGCCTGCTGTCGAACGAATCTTGGCGCAGGCCGAAGGAACTCATGCCGCGCGCCAGCGGACCCCGATCGCGGTCGGCGGGGTCGGGTGTCTGGTGATTGCCGCACTCCTGCAGCAACGCCCGCGGAATCCGGCTCAGCGTGTCGTGCAGGCTCAGCGGCGCGGAGATCTGATCCGAGGACTGCCGCAGCGCGATCCGGGCCTGCTGCTGGGCATCCACCTCGGCCGCGCACTCGCGGCACACGGAAATATGGTGGGCGGCACGCAGGTACGCGTTCATCCGCAACTCGCCGTCCACGTAGGCGGCGATGGCCTCACTGGCCAGATGCTCGGTGGGGGCGAAACGCGGGGGACGACGGTGCGGTCGGTCCTCACCACTCATACGCTGCACACCCTTCCGGACGACTCGAGCTGTTCGGGCGACACCTGCCCACGGGCGTGGTGCCCAGGAAGCCGGGGCGCAGTGCCCGCGGCTCACCCGACGTTTTCGGCGGCGGCGTATCGCCGCTCAATCCCATTATGCTCGAGGTGTTCGCGCAGTGCCTGACGTCCTCGGTGAATGCGGCTGCGCACGGTCCCCAGCTTGACGCCGAGCGTCGCGCCGATCTCCTCGTACGACAGACCCTCGATGTCACAGAGCACGACCGCGGCGCGGAACTCCGGGGCCAGCGAGTCCAGCGCGGACTGCAGATCCGGATCCAGGTTGGCGTCGTGATAGGCCTGCTCGGGACCCGGACCCTCGGAGGGCACCCGGTCGTAGTCCTCCGGCAGCGCCTCCATACGGATGCGGTTGCGGCGGCGGACCATGTCCAGGAACAGGTTCGTGGTGATGCGGTGCAGCCAGCCCTCGAAGGTGCCGGGCTGATAGTTCTGCAGGGACCGGAAGACCCGGATGAAGGTCTCCTGGGTCAGATCCTCGGCGTCCTGCGGATCACCGGTGAGGCGGTAGGCCAGGCGATACACGCGATCGGCGTGCTCGCGGACCAGCTCGTCCCAGGTCGGCATGACGGAGCGATCGCCGGTAGCGTCGAAGGCTGCGGTCCCGGACAGGGCGGCCTCGTCGTCGGCGGGGGACAGGATGAGCTCGCTGTCCAGCGTGATGTCGCTGTCCAGCGGCTTGATCTGCGGGTGCAGAGTGTTGGCGTGTTCACGCGCCGCGTCGACCATGTGGATGGGGTTACCTCCTACTCGGGACCGTGGACCCGATATCGAGGACAACCAATCTGCTGGATCAGCTGTTCCCGATTCCGAGCCTGCGGTCGCTGGCCTGGCGTGAGCAATACTCTGGTCGGTCGTGATGTGGCCGCCGTATGCAGAGGCTGAGGGACACCTGAGAAAAATCGCCACACCGGCCGGTCACCGCCACGCCTTACCGGTGTATCGCCATTAGCCTCTACTTCGTGAGCCAGACTCCCGCGGCACAGAACCTGCAGCGCAACCTCGCCTACGTGGAGGAATCCGTCGCCGAGGACGACATCCTCGTCGGTGCGCGTGAGCGCGCCCTCGAACTCGGCGCGGCCCCGGTCGCGCCGGCGGTCGGCGCGCTGCTCAGCATGTATTCCCAGCTGCTCGGGGCGCGGGCCGTGGTCGAGGTCGGCACCGGGGCCGGGGTGAGCGGGCTGTGGCTGCTGGACGGTATGCGCGAGGACGGCACCCTGACCACCATCGACTCCGAGCCCGAGCATCAGCGCGCGGCCCGCGAGGCGTTCCGGTCGGCCGAGATCGCGCCGGCGCGCACCCGGCTCATCAACGGGCGGGCCCTGGATGTGCTGCCGCGGCTCGCCGATGGGGCCTACGACCTGGTCTTCATCGATGCCGCGCCGCTCGAGCACCCGCAGTATGTGGCGCAGGCGGTGCGGCTGCTGCGGGACGGCGGCGCGATCCTGCTGCACAATGCCCTGCTCGGGGGCCGGGTCCCGGACCCCGCCCAGCGCGACCCGCAGACCATGGCCGTGCGGGCGGCGACCCGGGCGATCGCCGAGGATCCGGACCTGACGAGTGTGCTGATCCCGGTCGGCGACGGGCTGCTCTGCGCTGCGCGCGGGTGAGATTCCGCGCCTCGCGCGGGTGAAAACTCAACGCCCGGTGCGGAACTCGATTCCTCTGTGGCGTTCCGCGCGCCGATAGTCCGCGTAGCAACAACTCTAGCCGGAGAGCTTTCCCTGCGCGGAAAGTCTCCGGTGACGAAGTGCCCCGGCGTCTGGATTTCGTAAATCCTCGCGACTCGAGCCGAAAGGCCCTTGCCGTTCGGTTGAACACACGTTTAAGGTATTAAACATGCGTTCAACCGACGATCTGACAACCCGGGCCCGGATTCGCGACGCCGCGATCACCGTGTTCGGGGAGCAAGGGTTCGGGGTCGGTGTGCGGGCCATCGCGGCTGCGGCGGGAGTCTCTGCCGGGCTGGTCAATCACCATTTCGGGTCCAAGGAAGGGCTGCGGGAGGCGTGCGACGAATGGGTCCGGGAGACGATCCGGGCCGCCAAGATGGAGTACATCGAGAACCCCTCGCCCGGCGGGCTCATGCGCCAGCTGGCCGAGATCGAGGAGTTCGCCCCGGGTATGGCCTACCTGATGCGCAGCTTCCAGGCGGGCGGGTCGCTGATGAAGACCTTCTTCGAGCACATGGTCGAGGACACCGAGCAGTACCTGCGCGCGGGCGTCGCGGGCGGGTCCATCAAGCCGATGCGCGACGTGCGGGCCACCGCGCGTTACGTGGCCACCAACAACGGCGGCGGCATGATGATGTTCCTGCAGCTCTATGCGGCCGAACAGCCGGGTCCCATCGACTTCCGCAAGGCGCTGCGCGAGTACGCCGACCGCATGATGCTGCCCGCGCTGGAGATCTACACCCACGGCATGCTCACCGATTCCACGGCGCTGGACGCACTCACCGCCACTGCGCAATAACCCATCAACGTCGTTTTCCTACAAGGAGATTCGATGAACGTCCCTGCCAATCCCGTGATCGAAATCCGGGATCTCCACAAGCATTTCGGGCGGGTGCGCGCCCTGGACGGCCTCGACCTCGAGGTCGCCGAGGGTGAGGTGCACGGCTTCCTCGGCCCGAACGGGGCCGGCAAGTCCACCACCATCCGCGTCCTGCTGGGAATTCTGACCCGCACCTCCGGCGAGGCCGTGGTGCTGGGGCGGGACCCGTGGACCGACGCGGTGTCGCTGCATCGCGAAATGGCGTATGTGCCAGGCGATGTCACGTTGTGGCCGTCGCTGTCGGGCGGCGAGACCATCGACCTGCTGGCGCGCATGCGCGGCGGTGTCGACCAGCAGCGCCGTGCCGAGCTCATCCAGCGGTTCGAGCTGGATCCGAGCAAGAAGGCGCGCACCTATTCCAAGGGCAATCGACAGAAAGTCGCTCTGGTGTCGGCCTTTTCGTCGAACGCGCGGCTGCTGCTGCTGGACGAGCCGACCTCCGGCTTGGACCCGCTGATGGAGCAGGTGTTCAACGAGTGCGTGGCCGAGGCGGTAGCGCGCGGCACCACGGTGCTGCTGTCCAGCCACATCCTGTCCGAGGTGGAGAGGCTGTGTGAACGAGTCACCATCATCCGGGCGGGCAAGACCGTCGAAACCGGCACGCTGGCGCAGATGCGGCATCTGTCGCGCACCTCCATCACCGCCGAAATGATCGGCAGCCCCGGGGATCTCAGCCGCATTCCCGGCGTCGAGGACATCACCATCGAGGACAACACCCTGCACTGCCAGGTGGACAGCGAGCACCTCGGCGAGCTCATCCGGGTGCTCGGCGATGCCGGGGTGCGCAGCCTGGTCAGCCAGCCGCCGACGCTGGAAGAACTGTTCCTGCGCCACTATTCGCTCGACGACCGGGCCGCGGCCGACGAGCGCGAACCGGAGAAGGTGTCGAAATGACCGCCGTCACCGCCGCCGCGCCGCACACCTTCGAAACACCGGTATTCGCGGCGGATTTCACCGGGACCGGGAAGCTGCTGCGGCTGTATCTGCGGCGCGACCGGATCGTGTTGCCGCTGTGGATTCTGCTGCTGTCGCTGCCGCTGGGCAGCGTGTACGTCAAGAGTATCCAGAAGCTCTACCACCAGCCCTCCGACTTCCACGATTTCGCCAACGGCGTCCTGTCCAACCCGGCCGAGCTGGCCATGTACGGGCCGATATACAACGACAGCAGCCTGGGTGCGGCGGGCATCTGGAAGGCGGGGATGTTCTACACGCTCATCGCCGTGGCCACCATCCTCACCGTTATCCGGCATACCCGCGCCGACGAGGAGACCGGGCGCACCGAGCTGCTGGCTTCCACCCGGGTCGGGCGATTCGCCGGACTGACCGCCGCGCTGATCGTGGCCTACGGCGGGGCTCTGCTCACCGGATTGATCGGATACGTCAGCATCGCGAGCACGTCCGTGCCGAAGTCGGGATCGTTGGCCTTCGGGCTGGCGCTGGCCGGGTCGGGCATCGTGTTCGCCTCGGTGGCGGCGGTTGCCGCGCAGCTGTCCGCCAGCGCGCGGACCGCGAGGGGTATCGCCTTCGCGGTGCTGGGCGTGACGTTCACGCTGCGGGCCATCGGTGACGTGCGCTCCGCGGCCGGGCCGACCAGCCCGCTCACCTGGATGGCGCCGCAGGGCTGGTCGCTGCAGGTGCGGCCGTTCGCGGGCGACCACTTCGCGGTGCTGGGGCTGCACGCGCTCACCGCGATCGTGTTGACCGTCGTCGCGTATTACCTACTGGCACACCGCGATACCGGTGCGGGCCTGATCGCCGAACGGCCCGGTGCGCTGGTGGCCGGGCCCGCGCTGGCCGGTCCGCTGGGACTGGCGTGGCGGCTGCAGCGCGGGACACTGTTGTCCTGGACGGTCGGACTCGGGTTGTACGGCTTGATGATCGGAAGCGTCACCCACGGCGTCGGCGATCAGCTCGGCAGCAGTCAGACCATCCGAGATCTGATCACCCGCATGGGCGGTTCGGAATCGCTGGAGAAGTCCCTGATCAACTATGCCTTCACCATGGTCGCGGTGGGCGCGGCCGCCTACGCGGTGTCGGCGGCCCTGCGGCTGCACGCCGAGGAGAGCACCGCGCACGCGGAAGCCGTACTCACCGGCGCGGTCGCCCGAACCCGTTGGGTGGCTTCGCATCTGACCTTCGCGCTGCTCGGCCCGGTGTTGGCGCTGGCGGTCTCGGGTCTGCTCGCGGGCCTGATCTATGGTCGCGCCGCGGGCGATGTCGGCGGCAAGGTGGGGTGGACGATGGGGGCCGCGCTGGTGCAGGTGCCCGCGGTATGGACCTTCGTGGGGCTCACCGTCGTGTTGTTCGGCCTGCTGCCGCGCTTCACCACGGTCGCTTGGGGCTTCCTGACCGCCGCGATCGCCGTCTTCCTGCTCGGCTCGCTGGCCGGTGCGCCGCAATGGTTCCGCGATCTCAACCCCTTCGAGCACGCGCCGAAGGTGCCCGGAGAACCGTTCACCGCCACCCCGCTGGTCATTCTGCTCCTGGTGGACGTGGCATTGCTCACGGTGGGGCTGATCGCGTTCCGCCGCCGAGATCTCCACTCCGCCTGAGGGCGAAGCCTCCGCGAACGGCCGTCCCGGGCATCCGGGGCGGCCGTTCGCGCATCCGCGACCATGGCCGTCCGACAGCGAATCCCCAGTTGCCGGTGCGGGTACGGCGATCGGGCGGGGTGGGCGGTGCAGGGGCAGTGCTGAGGTCTGGATTCGGGCGGTGACGCGGTGGTACAGCAGAAGGGGATCGATTTTCGCAAGGAGGTGGGGGATATGTTCGAGGGACTTGCCCTCGGGGTACACCTGCCGGCCGGATGGCTCTGGCCCGCACTGGTTTTCTTCGGCGGCATCATCTGCGTGGCGCTGCTGGTACTGCTACTGGTCAGCGGAGCCCGCTTCGACGACCACGCGTCGCGGTACGTGCCGACCACGACGAACACGTGTGAACCGTTCTGCGGTGCACGTACTCCGGTACCCGGATATCCGAACTGAACGGTCGTATCGAGGTTTCCGGACTGTCGGCGCGGATACTCCACGGGAATAGTTCGACGAGTGGGGGTACCCATGGGGCAGCGGATCCCGGCCGTGGTCGGGTTGTACTTCCGCGAGGCCGGGCAGTGGCGGCGCATCGCCGAATTCCGGCTCGCCGCGGACGGTCGCGCCACCTTCCGGACGGTGGACCCGGTCGAAGGACTGGTCGCCCGCGTCTGGTACCACCAGGGCGTCGACATTCTCGGTGAGAACCGCACCGTGCTGCCCGACGACGGCGCGGCCTTCCTGCGAGCGCTGCTGCAGCCGTTCGGCTTTCGTGACTACTGGTTCCGCGACGACAGTTCGCCGCGCAGCGGGCGCACTCGCACCGGGCACGCGGTCTCGCGTAGCGCGGCCGCGGTGCGCCCGGACGCCTGCGACAAGGACTGCGCGGCAGCGGAGCCGGATTGCCGGTGCGCCGAGGCGGCGGCCGATGTCACGCCGCAGCCGCACGAGGAGCGGGCGCACCGGCCCGCGTCCCGGCCCGCCGCCTGGCGGCTGCTGGACGCGGACGTCCTCCGATTCTGAAGCGCCGCACCGGATCCGCTACAGGCTGTTGGCAAGCAGCGCGTACTGTGCGGCCGCCTTCTTCTGGGCGTCGGAGTCATTGGTCCCGTTCACCACGCCCACGTACTGCTTGTAGCTGACGTAGCAGCGGCTCGGCGTCTTGTCCGAGGTGCGGTGCACGCACTTGACGTCGGGCACCTTGTCCGGCCCGCTGGTCGCGGACTCCTGCAGGTTGCTGATCATGCCGGTCACGAAATCCGTGCTCGCCTTGCCATCTCGCAGACGGATGACGAAATTGCCGTCGGCACTGGACATTTCGTCCGCACCGCCATCGGACACCAGCTTGGTCCAGTAGGCCATGTCGTCGGAGGGCAGGATGAGCCAATTGGCCGGGAACACCGCGAAATTGTCGGGATCGACGGTCTTGTGGTCGCGGTCGGTCACCAGGGTGCGGGCCAGCAGGCGATCGGGATCGACCGGCAGCTGCGAGATCTGGTCGTTCGGGGTCTCCTGGAAGGCGTCCAGCGTCGGGACCTGGGCGTCGAGGGTCTTCTTGGCCCAGGACAGCAGATCCTTCTGATCGGCGCTGGGGCGCAGGATGAACAGCGAGATCACGAAGTCCTTGCGCGCCATGGTCAACCCGATGTTCGGCACGCCCGGCCGCCAGTGCGCGTAGGCGTCCGGATAGTCGGGCAGGGTGAGCTTCTGGTTCACATTCAGCGCGACATTGAAGTCGGCGTCCTCGAGTTCGCGGGCGGCCAGCTTGGCATTGTCGGCGGACGGGAAGCGCAGCACGCGGGTGGTGATGGTGGTGCCGTTCGGATCCGGATTGTCGTTGATGTCCTCGCGGTCCGAGCCGCTGGCCGCGAAACCGGCCACGAAACCGCGGTTGGTCAGCACGCCCTTGACCGCGGAGGACAGGTGGCTGACATTCACCACATCGTCGACCGTGGACAGCACGACGCCGCCGCGGCCGATATTGAGATGCGAGTCGATCTTCGCCGCCGGGGCGACGGCCGCGGTCATGCGGATGCCCTCGAGGGTGTTGCCCTTGCCGCCGTTGTTGCGGTCGTAGGTGTAGCGGTTCACCGGATAGGACCCGGTGTCCAGGGTGCGAACATCCAGCTCTCCGGGAACCGGAGTGCCGGACCTACCGCATCCGGACAGCAGGGCGGTCAAGGCGAGGCAGGTGATGGCGGTGACGACACGTGCCGGACGGCGCATGGTGATCCCTCCCGCGCGGCCCGTCGGCGGCGGCGCTCCATATGCACAGATTTTCGGGCCGGCATCGGCCGGATGTCCACTCTTATCCGTGTCGCCCGTGCCGCCGGGCCGATTGAAACGCCTGGTAGTCAGACCCAGATGCCCTTGCCGACCGTCACCACGCCGCCATTGCTCACCGCGAAACGCTCCCGATCCCGGTCCAGATCCACACCGATGATCTCGCCCTCCGACACCACCACGTTCTTGTCCAGAATGGCGTGCCGCACCACCGCACCCCGGCCGATCCGCGTGCCCGGCATGAGCACACTGCCCTCCACCGTCGCACCGTCCTCCACCAGCACATTCGAGAACAGCACCGAATTGCGCACCGTCGCCGCCGACAGAATGCTGCCCGCACCCACGATCGATTCCTGGGCCAGGCCGCCGCGGCCGAACTTGGCGGGCGGCAGATTCTCGGCCGCGCCGCGAATCGGCCAGTGCTTGTTGTAGAGATCGAAGACCGGATCCACCGACACCAGATCCATGTGCGCCTCGTAGAAGGCGTCGATGGTGCCGACATCGCGCCAGTAACCGCGGCTGCGCTCGGTCGCGCCTGGCACCACATTGGTGGAGAAGTCGTAGACCGCGGCCGCGCCCGAGCGCACCAGGCCCGGAATGATGTCGCCGCCCATGTCGTGGTCGGAGTCGTTGTCGTCGGCGTCGGCGCGAATGGCGTCCACCAGCACCTTGGTGCTGAACACGTAGTTGCCCATGGAGGCGAAGGTGACATTCGGATCGTCGGGGGTGCCCGGCGGATGCACCGGCTTCTCCAGAAAGCCGATGATGCGGCCGGATTCGTCGGAATCGATGCAGCCGAAGGCACTCGCCGTACTGCGCGGCACCCGGATGCCCGCCACCGTCACGCCCGCACCGGAGTCGATGTGCGCCTGCACCATCTGCTCCGGATCCATCCGGTACACGTGGTCCGCGCCGAAGACCACGATGTACTCCGGGTCCTCGTCGTAGATCAGGTTCAGTGACTGCATGATCGCGTCCGCGCTGCCGGTGTACCAGCGCGGGCCCAGCCGCTGCTGGGCCGGTACCGGGGTGATGTATTCCCCGCCGAAGCCCGACAGCCGCCAGGTCTGGGAGATGTGCCGGTCCAGCGAATGCGACTTGTACTGCGTCAGTACGCAAATGCGCAGGTAACCCGCATTCACCAGATTCGACAGCACGAAGTCGATGAGCCGGTACGCGCCGCCGAAGGGAACCGCGGGCTTGGCGCGGTCCTTGGTGAGCGGAAAGAGTCGCTTGCCCTCGCCACCGGCGAGCACGATCCCGAGTACGTGCGGCTGGCTCCTCACACTCCTGAAACTACCGGTTGCGCCCGAACACGGAATGTCCAGCTGGTGCCGTGTTCATCGCGATCTCGCGTGCCCCGTCGATTGGTTAGCCCGCGAGCTAACGTTTAGTTTGGACCGGTGAGTTACCGCGCGGACGGAGCTCGCGGACTGCGAGTGGCCTTGATGACCCGCGAATACCCGCCGGAGGTGTACGGCGGGGCGGGGGTGCACGTCACCGAACTTGTGCCGCGGTTGCGGCGGCTGTGCGATGTCACCGTGCACTGCATGGGGGTCGCGCGTGCGGATGCCGTGGTGCACCAACCGGATCCGATGCTCTACGCGGCGAATTCCGCGTTGCAGATGATGTCCGCGCAGCTGCGCATGGCCGACGCCGCGAGCTCCGCCGACGTGGTGCATTCGCACACTTGGTACACCGGGCTCGCGGGGCATCTGGCCGGGGAGCTGTACGGGATTCCGCACGTACTGACCGCGCATTCACTGGAGCCGCGGCGGCCGTGGAAGGCCGAGCAACTCGGCGGGGGCTACCGGCTGTCCTCGTGGTCGGAACACAATGCCATGGCCCATGCCGACGCCGTCATCGCGGTGAGCGCGGGCATGCGCGCCGATGTGCTCGCCGCCTACCCCGACATCGATCCCGCCAAAGTCCATGTGGTGCACAACGGCATCGACGCCGACGTCTGGCATCCGGGCGGTCCCGCGTCCGGCTCACGGGACGTGCTCACCGAACTCGGCGTGTCGCGAGGGCGGCCCATCGCGGCGTTCGTCGGGCGCATCACCCGGCAGAAGGGCGTGTCGCATCTGCTGGCCGCGGCCCGGCATCTGGATCCGGACATTCAGCTGGTGCTGCTGGCCGGGGCCGCCGACACGCCCGCGATGGAGGCCGAGGTGGCGGCGTCGGTGCACGCGCTGCGGGCCGACCGTGACGGCGTGTTCTGGATCAAGGAGATGCTGCCCACCGAGCTGGTGCGGCAGGTGCTCGCGGCCGCAACGGTTTTCGTGTGCCCGTCGGTGTACGAGCCGCTGGGCATCGTGAATCTGGAGGCCATGGCCTGCGGGACCGCGGTGGTGGCCTCGGATGTGGGCGGGATTCCGGAGGTGGTGGTGCCCGGGGAGACCGGGCGGCTGGTCCACTACGACGAGACCGCGCCCCGGGACTACGAGCGCGGCCTGGCCCGCGCCGTGAACACCGTTGCGGCGGACCCGGTCACGGCCGCCGGGATGGGTGCGGCCGGCCGCGACCGGGCGATCGGCGCCTTCGACTGGAACCGGATCGCCGCGCGCACCGCGCACATCTACGACCTGGTCCGCAAGGGATAGCCGGGCGCCGGTTCAGGCGGTCAAGGGAAACCGCATGAACACATCGGCCCGGTCATAGGGACTGGGCGGCAGCTCAGAGGGCGGCACGTGCACGAAACCCACGGCCTCGTACAGGTGCACGGCACTGGCCAGCCGGGCATTGCTGGCCAGGAAGAACTCCGTCGCGCCCAGATCGCGCACGCGCTCGATGGCGGTGGCCAGCACCACCCGGCCGATGCCACGGCCCCGGAAGCGCGGCGACACGGCCATTTTCGACAGTTCGAACACGCCCGGCTCCTCCTGGACCAGGGCGACGCAGCCGACGGCCTCGCCGTCCAGCCGGGCGATCAGCACCTCGCCGCCGTGATCGACGATGGCCTGCGGATCGTCGAGGGTGGCCAGGTCGGCGGGCTCGACCGAGAAGATGGTCTCGATCCACTCCAGGTTCAGGTCCTTGAAGGCGCGGGCGTCGTCGGGCGAGGACATCGGCGCGACCACGATCGAATCGAGTTCCGGGGCGCGGGCTTCCGTCTGCTGAGTCACCAGGAAAGCATGTCGGACGTCGAACCATAACGTCCAATACTTGATAGCTGCGATCGATATGATCGGCTTATGAACTCCGGTGTGGAGCTGCGGCACCTGCGCTACTTCCTGGCGGTCGCCGAGGAACTGCACTTCGGGCGGGCCGCTGCTCGCCTGCACATCGCCCAGCCCGCCCTCACCCAGCAGATCCAGCGCCTGGAAACCCTGCTCGGAACCCGGCTCTTCGACCGGACTTCGCGCACCGTCGCGCTCACCGCCGCGGGAATAGTGCTGCGCGAGCGGGCCGGCGCCCTGCTCGGTCATGCCGAACGCGACCTGGCCGAGGTCACCCGCATCGGCCAGGGCAGCCAGGGCACGCTCTACCTGGGCTTCGTCCCCTCGGTGTTGCCGCTCGAACCGCTGCGCGGGGTCCGCGAATTCCGCGAACGCTTCCCGCTCGTACGGGTCGACCTGGTCGAAGGATTCACCAGCCATCTGATGGAGCGCCTCGCCAACGGCACCCTCGACATGGCCATCGTCCGTGACCCCGACGAGCAACCTGGCACCGTCACCGTCCCGCTCATGACCGAGCCGTTCGTGGCGATCCTCCCCGCCGACCACCCCGACGCCGGACGTGCCACTCTCACCGGTGCCGAACTCGCCGAGAACCCGCTGGTCTTCTTCCCGCGCGCCGCAGGCGGACTCGCCTACGAGAAGAACCTCGCACCGCTCCTGGAATCCGGCCGCCGCCCCCGCATCGTCCAGGAGGCCACCAACTGGACCATCATCCTCTACCTGGTCGCCGCGGGTCTCGGCGTCACCATCGCCCCACACAGCGCCACCTTCACCGCCCCCGACTCGGTTCGCATCATCCCCCTCGCCGAAACCGACGCGGCCACAACGATTTACATCGCCACCCGGGCGGACGACACCCGCCCCCTGGTCCGCAACCTCCTCGATCTGCTCCCGAACCGCCCGAAACCTCCGGAACCGCCCGGGCTCAGCGCGGGCGATACACCGAGATCGTGACCGACGCGGTCACCGGCATCGGATCAGGCAGGGCCGCAATCTGTTCCGTGCGCCCCTCGACCGCATGAAACGCCGACGGCCCCATGGCCGCCACGTTCGCCACGTCCTCGTGCGAGAGCTCCATGGTGTACTCGACCGCATCGTGTCGCACCAGCTCGAACCGCTCCCCGAGCGATTCGGCGAGCCGATCCGCCTTGGCCGCATCCACACTCACCATCCCGAGCGGCTCGATCAGCTCACCCAGGTGCCGCGAGGTCGGCGTCACCACCACGAACCGCCCCTCTTCTCCCAGCACCCGCGCTACCTCGTCCGCATTGCGCGGCGCGAACACCGACACCACCGCCCCCATCACGCCATCCCGCACCGGCAGCCCCCGCCAGGCATCCGCCAGCACCGCCCCGCCTCGCGCATGCGCCCGAGCCGCCCGCCGCACCGCCGCCTTCGACACATCCAGTGCGACTCCCCGGGCCCCCGGCACGGCATCCAACACGGCCGCCAGGTAATACCCGGTGCCCGCCCCGATCTCGAGCAGTGCCGGGCCGCGGCCTGCGGACAGGAGGGTGGTGGCGAGTCGTGCCGCGGAGGCCGAAGTGACGGACATTCCGGGTGCGAGGGTTCCGGGGCGGAGGCGTCGATGCCGGGTCGGCGTGACTTTGACGGGTCTGCCCGGACTGTGGGAGCTCGCAGGGTCTGCGGTGCCGTCGTGTTGCTGGGCTGCGGGGTGTGTGGGTGAGGTGGCAGCCGTGGGGGAGTCCGCTCCGAATACTGCTGCGTCGGAACCAGTTACGGGGTCGGAGGCGGTGTCGCGGTGGGGGAGGGCTGCTGCGACGGTCTCGGCCAGGGCGGCGGCGATGGGGGCGAAATGGCCTGCGGCCTGAAAGGCGGTGCGGGCGTCGAGCATGGCCGGGGTGTCGCCGGTCATCTTGGTGGACGCACCGGTGAGGAGGCTGACGTAGCCCTGCTTGGCCAGGTCGAAGCTGTGGCCGTGCGGGCAGCGCAAGGTCCGGGCAGGCGGGTCGCCGGCCCCGGGGTCGGCGATGGGAGCCGCGAGGGGCAGGCCGCACTGTGGGCAGGCCAGCAGGTCGGCGCAGGCCAGGAGCCGTTCCGCGGGGGAGGGCTCGGCAGTGCCGACTATGGGGGGATATGAGCTGTTGTTCACCGTGGTACCGGTAAGCCTGGGAGCCCCCGGGATTCTCGAGGGGGTTCGGGGGCGAAGCCCCTGAGAGTCCCGGGAGTTGGGCTCACCGGCACCGGCGAGTCGATCGATCAGCTGGTGACTTTGACGAGTTCGTCACCGAGCGCCGCGGCTTCATCCGGCGTGAGCTCGACGACCAGACGCCCGCCACCCTCGAGTGGAACCCGCATGACGATTCCACGCCCTTCCTTGGTTGCCTCGAGGGGACCGTCCCCGGTGCGGGGCTTCATGGCCGCCATCCTCTGCTCCCTCCAGATCTGCGCGGTCTGCTGCGCACTTTCATGGAACTCCAGTTGTCACCAACCAGGCAGCCCGCCGGCATGTGGCGGGCTACACCATGCCCATTCTTCCCTATCGCGGATCGGGGCGGGTACCTGAGTTCCAAAAACCGACCGTTGTGGCGTTCAGCGAGTACCGACATTCACCCAGCAATCGGCGATGTGATCGTCTACCATCCCCGTCGCCTGCATGAGTGCATACGCGGTCGTCGGTCCCACGAATTTGAACCCGCGCCGCTTGAGTTCTTTTGCGAGAGCGGTGCTTTCGGCTGTGACAGCAGGCACATCGGAGATGCGCCGCGGGCGCTTGTGCGGGGCCGGGGCATAGGACCAGAGCAGGGCGTCCAGGCTCTCGCCGAGGTCGCGGGCAACCCGCGCATTGTGGACGCTCGCCAGTATTTTGGCCCGATTGCGGACAATGCTCGGATCCGCCATGAGGCGTTCGACATCGGCATCCCCGAACCCCGCCACCCGTTCGATCGCGAAGCCCTCGAATGCGGTCCGGAAGGCGGGCCGCTTCCGCAAAATCGTGATCCACGCCAACCCCGACTGAAACGCCTCGAGGCACATTCGTTCGAATAGCGCGTCATCGCCGTGCAGCGGGCGTCCCCACTCCTGATCGTGGTAATCCCGATAAAGCTGGGACCCCTCCGCCCATCCGCACCGGATCAGTCCGTCGGCGCTCACGTCCGCGGTCACCGCGCGCCCGGCTCTTCGCCGTGTTCCGCCGGTTCGGCCGGGAGCACCTTGGGGGCTGCGGGCTCCGTGCCCGGCTCGGCGGCCGGCTCCGCCGCGGCCTCTGCTCCGGTCACCCGGGCGAGTTCGCCCTCGAGTTCGTCGATGCGAGCGGCGAGCCGGGTCAGGGCCCAGTCCACCTCGCCCGCCTTGTACCCCCGGAACACCTGCTGGAAGCGCAGCGCCCGCACATCGCAGCCGCTGATCCCCGCCGCGGGCAGCACGGTGACGGTCGTCCCCTCCGGCAGCGGCCCGAGCTCCTCCGACCGCCCGAAGATCGCACTGGCCACCAGGAACAGCAGCGCGGCGACCAATCCGACGATCAGCACGTACAGCAGCATCGTGAGCATGCCCCGAGCTTAGGGCCAGCCCGCAGCGCAGTCCGCCCGTACCCCTGGCGGAAACGCGCCCTCGAATTCCGCACTCCCCCAAAGGGAGAACAGAGTCGGGGAGCTCTCGGCGCGGGATTCGGGCGAATTCCGCGCCGAGAGCTCCCGGATCGTGATTGCTACAGGTGGCGGGTGGTGTCGATGGAGAGGGACATGCCGGCCAGGCCGCGTCGGCGGACGGACAGCTTGTCGGCGATGTCGAGCAGGGCCTTGCCCGACGGGCTCTCCGGGGCACGCAGCACGATGGGGGTGCCCTCGTCGCCGGCCTCACGCAGCTGTTGCTCGATCGGGATCTGGCCCAGCAGCGGGACATTCGCGCCGATGGCGCGGGTCAGGTTGTCGGCCACGGTCTGGCCGCCGCCGGCGCCGTAGAGCTCCATGCGGGTGCCGTCGGGCAGATCGAGCCAGGACATGTTCTCGATGACACCGGCGATGCGCTGGCGGGTCTGCAGGGCGATGGAGCCCGCGCGCTCGGCGACCTCGGCGGCGGCCACCTGCGGGGTCGTCACGACCAGGATCTCCGCGTTCGGAATGAGCTGGGCCAGCGAGATGGCCACGTCGCCGGTGCCGGGCGGCAGGTCCAGCAGCAGGATGTCGAGGTCACCCCAGAAGACGTCGGCCAGGAACTGCTGCAGCGCGCGGTGCAGCATCGGGCCGCGCCACACCACGGGCGTGTTGCCCTGGGTGAACATGGAGATCGAGATGACCTTCACGTCGTGCGCGATGGGCGGCAGGATCATGCGCTCGACCTGGGTGGGTCGCTGCTCGGTGCCGAGCATGCGGGGCACGCTGTGGCCGTAGATGTCGGCGTCGAGCACGCCCACCGAGAGGCCCTTGGCGGCCATGGCGGCGGCGAGATTGACGGTGACCGAGGACTTTCCGACACCGCCCTTGCCGGAGGCGACCGCGTAGACGCGGGTGAGCGAGCCGGGCTGGGCGAAGGGGATGATGGGTTCCGCGGCGTCACCGCGCAGCTTGCGGCGCAGTTCGGTGCGCTGCTCGTCGCTCATGACGTCCAGCTCGACCGTGATGGCGCCCACCCCGGCCACGTCGGCGACGGCCTTCGTGACCCGTTCCTGGATGGCGGATTTCATCGGGCAGGCCGATGTCGTCAGGTAGATCACAACGTGGACACCGCTATCCGCGCCGACCTCGACGCTCTTCACCATGCCCAGCTCGGTGATCGGCTTCCGGATCTCCGGGTCGATCACCTTCGCGAGCGCGACCCGCACATCCGATTCCATAATCACTGGCATGCGCCCAAGTCTAGGAGCGCCGTCGGCCGTGTTGTTTTCGCCCTCCGCTTATACCCGGGGCGGGTGTGTGGGGCGTGGTCGGATGCGTGGGTGGCCTGGTCTAGATGCGAGGCAGCGCGGCGGCCGCCGGGGAGATCCCCGAGCCGTACGCGGTCTCCCACGCCATGACGTTCGCGACGTAGGCCATGGAGTTGTTGTAGCGCAGGATGGCCCGGGTCTGCTGGCCCGGATCACGCATGTCGAGACCGCCCGAGCAGAGGTACTTGCCGGCGGTGAGCGCGGCGTCGTACATGTTCTGCGGATCGGCGATACCGTCGCCATTGCCGTCGGCCGCGTACTTGCGCCAGGTCTCGGGCAGGAACTGCATGGGGCCCACGGCGCGGCGGTAGCTGCCGGACAAGCCGTCCAGGTCGCCGCCGTCGGAGGTCGCGACCACGTTGTTCCCGGCCAGCCTGCCGTCGAGGATCGGGCCGTAGACGGATTCGAGCGGATAGCCGTTGTCGTCGACTTTGCCGTAGCCGTGGGTGGATTCGACCCGGCCGATGCCGGCCAGCAGGTTCCACGGCATATTGCAGGTCGGATTCTCCACGGCCAGAATGCGTTCCGCGTTCTCGTAGGCGTCCTGCGCGACGCCCGGCATGCCGAGCGGCCCGGCGGGGCGCGCCGACGGCACCCGGCCGTCCGGCTGCGCGACGGACTTCACCTCCGGAGGGCCAACGGGCACAACCTGTTTGGCCTCGTGCAGCAGCGGTTCCGGTGCGGCGGCCGGTATTACGGCTGCCTCGGGTTCGGGTAGTTGTTCCTCGCTGTCGTTCGACAGCTGGTGCTGGACGGTAGCCGCGAGCTTGTCGGCGATGTTCCCATCGCCGGCTCCGGTAACTGTGGCCAGTCCGGCGGGCACGAGCCCGGTCAATGCGATGACCGATCCACGGCGAACTTTCGGGACCGGGGGTTTGCGGTGACGACCCACTGTGTGGTGACCCTCCATTGCCATCGGTTGATACCGGGGTGATGCAACGAAGGCCACGTTACCTTATCCGAGACCTTCCTGTTACCCCTTCGTGACCAACTTTCAGGATTTGAAGGAAACGCAAGTCAGACGCGAGTTCCGGAGCGCCGCGCCGGAACTCGCGAATCACACAATCATTACGGGACGGGCGCCGGGGCCGGAGCCGGAAGCGGAATCGTGATGCCGAACGGCAGCGTGATGCCCGGGGCCGGGGTGGTGGTCGTGGTGGTGTCCGGAGCGGTTTCGGCCGGGGCCCCGGCCTCGGGTTCGGGCGTCTTGGAGGGCGTGGCCGTTTGCTGGTCCTGCGGTTGCTGGCCGGCCTGCTGCGGCTGGTCCTGTGGCTTCTGGCCCTGCTGACCCGTCTGGGTGTTGCAGCTGGTGACGGCGGGCTGATCCTTGACCACCGGCTTGCCGTCGGGTCCGAACTGCTGCCCGTTCGGCTTGCCGTTCTCGGCCTTGGCGGCGTCCTCGGCCTTGGCGGCGTCCTCGGCCTTGGCGGTGTCCTCGGGCTTGGTCTTGTCGTCGGTGGCCGGGTCGCCAGGGACCTTGTCGGCCTTCTGATCCGGCTGCTGCGCCGGAACCGTCACCTGCTCACAGGGATTCGCGGGCACCACCGGAGCCGGGCAGAAGATGCCGCACGGGATCGGCGGCAGGCCCGGGATGGTGATCATCACCTGGGTCGGCGTCGGAGTGGTGGTCTGCTGCGTGGTCTCGGGTGCCTCGGTGGCCGGAATCGTGGTGGAGGCCACCGTGATATCGGGGCCGTTGACCGGAACGTAGTTGTTGGGCACCAGATCCGGCGAGATGCTCACCTGCTGCGGGGCGCCGCCGGTCTTGTACGCATTGGCCCAGCTGAGCACGTTGGCCGCGTACGCCACCGAGTTGTTGTAACGCAGCACGGCCCTGAGCTGCTGCTGCGGATCGGCCAGATCCATGCCGCCCGAGCACAGGTACTTGCCCGCCGCCAGCGCGGCGTCGAAGACATTGTTGGGATCCGGTGTGCCGCTGCCCTTTCCATTGGTGGCGTACACCGACCAGGTGCTCGGCAGGAACTGCATGGGGCCGATAGCCCGCACGAAGCTGCCGTCGCTGGCCTTGATGATCTCGTTGCCGGGTAGCGTCCCGTCCAGGGCCGGGCCGTAGATGGGCGAGACCGTGGTGCCCGCGGCGTCGGTGCGGCCGTTGTTGGCATGGTTGGACTCGATGCGGCCGATGCCGGCCAGCAGGTACCAGGGCAGATGGCAGTTCGGGTCCGAAGACTGCAGCGCCAGTTCGGCATTGCGGTAGGCAGCCAGCACGATCTCCGGAATGCCCAGCACGCCACTGCCGCCGGGCAGCGCGATGTCCTGCAGCGGCACAGTGCCGCCGAAGAGTGGCGAGCCGTCGGCGGGCGGGGTCATTGCGCTGAGTTTGCGGGGGGCTTCGGGAGCCGCCGGAACCAGGCCGACGGTCTGATCCGAGGGGGTGTCGGCGGGACCGTTCACATTCGCGTTGTGTGCGGAGGCGGCCGCCAGCAATGCATCCGGCGCGGCCTGCGGGGCCACGGTGTGGACGGTCGTATTGGTGGTAGAACCGGCGGTGACCAGGCCTGCAATCAATAGTGCCGACGCTGTCACCGGAGCAGAAATTCTCTTCGCCACCACACAATCCCCTCAGTCGTGCGGCCGGTGCCCCGTGGTAACACTCATACAGCGGCAGCGTCTGGGTCGGTCGCTCGGAACAACGTGATCCAGGTTACCCATGAGTCAGCTGGATCGGAACTACTTCGGTGGTCAGTCGCCATCTTTCTGTGTCGAAATTGCGACCTCATCGGTCTTCCGATCGGTACTCTTCTTTGCTTTCTTGCCCCTCGCGACCTCGTCGCCGACTGTCAGTTTCTCCAGCCTGATCAGGGATTCCTTGATGTCGTCCAGTTCTCGGCGCACGTAGTCGCGCGTGGCGACCTCGCCCACGGCCAGTCGCAGCGCGGCGAGCTCACGCGCCAGGAATTCGGTGTCGGCTTTCGTCTGGGCCGCTCGTGACCGGTCCTCCTCGAGCGAGACCCGGTCGCGATTGTCCTGGCGGTTCTGCGCCAGCAGGATCAGCGGCGCGGCGTAGGCGGCCTGGGTGGAGAACGCCAGATTCAACAGGATGAACGGATACGGGTCCCACTGCAGTCGCAGCGCGAACACATTGAGCAGGATCCACACCACCACGATGACGGTCTGGATCACCAGGTAGCGGCCGGTGCCGAGGAATCGGGCCACCTTCTCGCTGGAACGGGCCATCGCCTCGGGATCCCAGTCGAGGCCGCGGAAGCGGCTCTGGACCGGGGTCTCCAAACGCTGGCGGGCGCTGAGTTTTTCGAGCCGTTCGCTCATGCGCGGCCTCCCGTCCCCTCGATCACGGGCATGCCGTGCGCATCGTGATGGTCTTCGTCCTGCTCGCGCCAGTCCTCGGGCAGCAGGTGGTCGAGCACGTCATCGACGGTGACGGCTCCCAGGAGATGATTCTCCGCATCCACCACCGGCCCGCACACCAGGTTGTAGGTGGCGAAATAGCGGGTCACGGCGGTGAGCGGGGCATCGGGCCGCAGCTGCACCAGATCGGCGTCGACGATGCCGCCGACCAGGTTCGCGGGCGGTTCCCGCAGCAGCTGCTGGAAATGCACGCAGCCCAGGTAGCGACCGGTCGGGGTGGCCGTGGGCGGACGCACCACGAAGGCCATCGAGGCCAGGGCCGGGGTCAGCTCGGGATCTCGGATGCGGGCCAGCGCCTCGGCGACCGTGGTGGACGCGGTGATGACGATCGCGTCGGGTGTCATCAGACCACCGGCGGTGTAGGGCGCGTGCTCGAGCAGGCGGCGCACCGGTTCGGAGTCCTCCGGATCCATCAGTGCCAGCAGCGATTCCGCCTCGCCCTCGGGCAGCTCGCCCAGCAGGTCGGCGGCGTCGTCGGGGTCCATGGCCTCGAGCAGGTCGGCCGCGCGTTCCACCCCGAGCTGCTCGAGCAGTTCCACCTGGTCGTTCTCGGGCAGCTCCTGGACAACGTCGGCGAGTCGCTCGTCGTCGAAGGCGGCCGCCACCTCGATGCGGCGCTTGAGCGGCAGTTCGCGCAGCATGTGCGCGACGTCGGCGGGGCGCATGCCCTCGAACTGCCCGAGCAGCTGGGTGACGTCCTGGCCGGGCAGGTTCAGCTCGGTCTGGGTGAGGCCGCGCACCTGTGCCCAGTCGACCACGTGCACCGCGCCGCGCCGGCCGAAGCCCACGCCGAGGCGGCGGCGTTCGCGCACGGCGACCCGGGACACCACCCAGTCGCGGGTGCGGCCCTGCTCGATGCCCAGATCGACCACCACCACGTCCGCGCTCGCCAGCTGCGGCAGCTCGGGATCGGAGACGCGGACCGTGGAGTCGAGAATCTGCGCGATGGCCAGCAGCTCGCCGGGCCGCTGCTCGAAGCGGCGCACGCTGATGGTGCCGGTGGTGAGGGTGACCGCCCCCGGTTCGACGGCCTGGACCCGCAGCATGGGCACGAAAATGCGCTTGCGGGTGGGGAGCTCGACGAGAACGCCCAGCACCCTGGGTTGCTGGCGGTCGTAGCGTATCGAGATCACGATGTCGCGGAGGCGGCCGATAGACTCGCCGTCCGGTCCCAGTACCACCAAGCCCGCCAACCGGGCGGCGAAAACTTTCGTCGCTGCCATGTTTGGTAAGGCTAGTGGGTCAAACGCGTCCTAAATGTCGCGCCACGTGAAGGAGTGAGCCATGACATCGCGCCGATCGGTGCTCGCCGTCCCCGGCAGCAACCCGCGCATGATCGAGAAGGCCAAGGGATTGCCCGCCGACGAGGTGTTCCTGGATCTCGAGGACGCGGTCGCGCCGGCGGCGAAGGCGGCCGCGCGGGCGAACATCGTGGCAGCCCTCAACTCCGGCGGCTGGGGCGCCCAGATCCGCGTTGTGCGGGTCAACGATTGGACCACCGAGCACACCTATGCCGACGTCATCACGGTGGTGGAGGGCGCGGGCTCGGAGCTGGACGCCATCCTGCTGCCGAAGGTGACCGACGCCGGGCAGGTGCAGGCCCTGGACCTGCTGCTGACCCAGCTGGAGAAGGCCAACGGGCTGCCGGTCGGGCGGATCGGGATCGAGCCGCAGATCGAGAACGCGCTCGGGCTGCGCAATATCGACGCCATCGCCACCGCGAGCCCGCGGGTGCAGACCCTGGTGTTCGGGCCCGCCGACTTCATGGCGTCGATCAATATGCGCACCCTGGTGGTGGGCGAGCAGCCCGAGGGCTACGAGCCGGGTGACGCCTACCACCACATCTATATGACGATCCTGCTGGCGGCCCGCGCCCACGGCCTGCAGGCCATCGACGGCCCCTACCTGGCGGTCCGCGATATCGACGGCTTCCGCCGCAACGCATCCCGTACGGCCGCACTGGGTTTCGACGGCAAGTGGGTGCTGCACCCGGATCAGATCACCGCCTGCAACGAGATCTTCAGCCCGCGCCAGGCCGACTACGACCGGGCCGAGGAGATCCTCGACGCCTATGCGTTCCACACCTCCGTCGAGGGCGGCGCGCGGGGCGCGGTGATGCTCGGCGACGAGATGATCGACGAGGCCAGCGCGAAAATGGCTCAGGTGATCGCTGATAAAGGCAGGGCGGCCGGAATGGCGCGAACCACGCCTTCTCCTCGAATCGGGCACGGCGAATCGGCGTCCGTCAACGCGAAATAGCATGATGGAGTCATGACGAATCCCATGGGGAATCCGAGCCGGGGCCGTCCCGGCCTGCCGACGCCACCATCGGGCTGGCCGGTCGGCTCCTACCCGACCTATGCCGAGGCGCAGCGGGCGGTCGACTATCTGGCCGACAACCAGTTCCCGGTGGAGGGCGTGACCATCGTCGGCGTCGACCTCATGCAGGTCGAGCGCGTGCTGTACCGGCTGACCTGGGGCAAGGTCATTGGTGGCGGCATGGTTTCGGGCGCCTGGCTGGGCCTGTTCCTGGGTCTGCTGCTGAGCATGTTCACCTCCGGTGGGGCCATCGGCCCGCTGGTGGTCGGCCTGGTCGGCGGCATCATCTTCGGCCTCATCTCCGCGTCCATCCCGTACGCGGCCACCCGGGGCCAGCGCGACTTCGCCTCCACCATGCAGTTGGTGGCCGGTCGCTACGACGTGCTGTGCGACCCGAAGACCGCCGAGCAGGCGCGCGACATGCTCGCCAGGCTGGCCATCTAGATCCATGGAGGTACTGGATCAGGTCAGGGCCGCGGTGCTCGGTCATTTCGAGGTGGACTCCGCGGACGCGGCGTCGGTGACGTTCCTGGGTTTGGAGCCCATCGACATCCTGCGTATCCCGGACGGCGAGTTCGTGCACTACGCCACGCTGGGCGGCTCACGGCATCCGATGACGGATCCGGCCGCGGCGCTGGCCGATCCGGTGCGCGGGCCGCGTGCGGAGCTGGTGCTCACGCTGCGCGGCGGTGCGGGCGCGGGTTCGGGGCTGACCCGCACGCTGGGCGTGCTGGTGGCGGCGCCGGCGGTGGAAGGTGTTGTGCTGCAGGCGGATGCGCTGCTCGATCTGGGAGAACCGTTGTGGTCCAATGCGCCGTTCACCGCGGTGCTGCTGGGTGCGAGCGACATTCCGGAGGTGGCGCTGCCGGAACCCGCTGAGCCCGTGCGGTTCCTGGCGGTCGCGCCGATCACCGCGACGGAGGCTGCGTGGGTGCGAATCCGCGGCGCGACGGCGTTGCGTGACGCCTGGGCCGAGGCGGGAATCGATGTGCGTGATCCCGCCCGGGCCGCCGCGTCGCTCTAATCGAACGGGTTGCCGTCGATCGGACAGGTCGCGCCGCCGGCCGGCAGCGTTCCCGCGATGAGATAGTCGCGCTTCGCGGCCTCCGAGCAGGCGCTGTGCACGTACATGCTGCTGTGCCCGGCTCCCTCCACCACCAGTAGGTGCGCGTCCGAGAGTTCCGCCGCACCGGCGGCGGCTCCGGCCAGCGGTGTCGCGGGATCATTGCGACTGTTGATCACCAGGATCGGGGCGGTCGGCCGATTCCACGGTCCGGAGTAGGGGTGTACGGCGGTCTGCGGCCAGTAGGCGCAGGTCAGTGCGTCCAGGACGCCGAGCCGGCCGAAGACGGGCACCCGCTGGTCCTCGCTGATGGCGAGGGCGCTGTAGCGCCGCTCGTCGCGCGGCACCCGGCTGTCGGCGCACTGGACGCCGTGGAAGGCCTCGGTGTAGTTGTCGTCGTAGGTGTTGGCGCCGGTGCCGCCCAGGCCCTGCGCGCTGCCCGTGCCGATATCGGCGACCTGCCGCACCAGGGCCGCGGTCTCGGCGAGCACATCGGTCGGGCGATACGGTGTGTCGCGCAGATCGTAGAGAAGTTGCAGGGTGGCGGCGACCTGCGGCCAGCCGGCCGGATTGGACAGCTGGCCCGCCGCGGCCACCACGGTGCCGTAGTCGTAGCGTTTGCCGTCCCACGAGATCGGTTCGCGCCGTGCCCGTTCCAGGATCCGCTGCCATTTGTCCCGCGGATCTCCCTGGGAGAAGGCGCATTCGGGCCCGGCCGCCACGCAGGCGTCGAGCATGGCGTCGAACGTGCCCGCGATTCCGGTGGCCACGTCCTGACGGGTGTCGATGGGCTGGTCGGCGGCCGCGTCATCGAGACCGACAGCATTGCCGCGGAAGTCCATCGAGCCGTCCAGCGCCAGGGCGCGGACCCGGCCCGGAAACATGTTGGCGTACAGCGCGCCCAGGTAGGTGCCGTACGAAATGCCGTGGTACGTCAGCTTGTCGTCGCCGACGGCCCGGCGCAGCAGATCCAGATCCCGTGCGGTGTTCTCGGTCGACAGGTGCGGCAGCAGGTCGGCGGCGCGCTGCCCGCAGTTGTCCGCCAGCGTCTTCGCGGCCGCGAAGAACGGCGGCTCCGTCCCGGGCGTGCCCGGCATCGCGGGATAGGTGGCGAAGAACAGCTGCTGCGCGGTCGCATCCGGAAAACAGTGCACCGGTGCGCTGTTCGCGACGCCGCGGGAATCCCAGGACACCAGATCGAAGCGGGCGCGCAGCTCGTCGGAGAACAGCCACGGCCAGTGCGCCCGTTGCCGCAGCCGTTCCACCCCGGACCGGCCGGGGCCGCCGAAGTTGACGAAGAGCGTGCCGATCCGCCGGGCCGGGTCGGCCGCGGGGAGTTTGATCACGGCCAGGTCGATCGATCGGGCCTCGGGATGCGCGTAGTCCAGTGGCACTCGCGCTGTCGCACAGGAGAATCCGGAATCGCAATCGGTCCACTGCAGGGTGGGCGCCGGTGCGGCATCCGCGAGGGCGTCGACGTAGGAGTCGGTTGCCGGGTCCGCCACGGCGGGTACCGGCACCGCCAGCAGAAGCCCGAATATTGCTGTCCACCAAGCCATCCGGCTGCGGACCGGCGAAGTCCTCATCACGAACACAGCCGCATTCATAGCAACCCGGCGGCGTGCGCGTCGAGGCGGTCGGCAAAGCCGCTGGTGGCGTTCGGTGCTCAAAGCCAGTTGTTGCGATGGAAATTCGCATACAGCAGGGCGCACAGGCCGACCATCACCACGATCACGATGGGGTAGCCGTAGGTCCACGAGAGTTCCGGCATGTGTTCGAAATTCATGCCGTAGACGCCCGCGATCATGGTCGGCACGGCGGCCATGGCGGCGTAGGCGGAGATCTTGCGCATATCGGTGTTCTGCTGAATGCTCACCTTGGCCAGCGCCGCATTGATGAGGGCGCTGAGGGATTCGTTGAAATCGATGATCTGCTCGGTGACCGCGGTGTGGTGGTCGGTCACGTCGCGCAGGTAGCGGCGGATCTCCTTGGGCAGCGGCAGGGTGGTGTCGTGGGTGAGCACCTGCAGCGGCAGCCCGAGCGGCTTGACGGCCCGGCGCAGTTCCACCACTTCACGTTTCAGCTGGTAGATGGCGTCGATCTGGAGCTTGTTCGCGGGGGTGAAGACGGCCTCCTCGATGGCGTCCACGTCCTCCTCGATCGCCGCCGTGACCTCCACATAGGAGTCGACCACGCGGTCGGCCACCGCGTGCAGGACCGCACCGGGCCCCAGCGCGAGCTGGCGCGGGTCGGCTTCGAGATCTTTGCGCACACCACTCAATTCGGTGTGCTCACCGTGGCGGACGGTAATCACGAAATCGGGTCCCGCGAACACCATGATCTCGCCGGTGTCGACGATCTCGCTGACCGTGCTGAGTTCGTGCTCGACGTAGCGCACCGTGCGCAGCACCAGGAACAGGATGTCGTCGTAGCGCTCGAGTTTGGGCCGCTGCTGCGCCTTGACCGCGTCCTCGACGGCGAGTTCGTGCAGGCCGAAGGTCTGCGCGATATCGGCCATGAGTTCCTTGCCGGGTTCCAGCAGCCCGAGCCAGACGAATCCTTCGCGACGTTCGCGCACTTCGGCCAGCGCGTTCTTGTAGGAGCTGTGCTCGAACAGCCGCACTCCCTCGACGTACACCGCGCAGTCGACGATCCGGCCGTGATGGACAGGCATCTTGGCGGGGTCTCGCGGCTCGCTGGACCGCCCGGGCCAGTGGAAGGACGGCAGCGGCGGTATCGAGGACACATCAACGATGCTAATCGTCCCGCCCCCTGGCGATGATTCGTGCCGCAGGCAATATAGGGGGCGTGCGCATCGATCTCCACACCCATTCCAACGCGTCCGACGGCACGGACACCCCGGCCGAACTGATCGCGAACGCCGCCGCTGCCGGTCTCGACGTCGTGGCCCTGACCGACCACGACACCACCTCCGGCTGGGCCGAGGCCGCCGCCGCGCTCCCTCCGGGCCTGACGCTGGTGCGCGGCATGGAGATGTCGTGTGTCGGGCTGGGCCAGGACGGCTATCCGGTGCCGGTCCACCTGCTGGCCTACCTGTTCGACCCCGAGGACGAGTCCTTCGCGCAGGAGCGAGAGCGGTTGCGCGCCGAGCGGGTGGTGCGGCTGCGGACCATGGCCGAGCAGATGGCCGCCGACGGTCTGCCCATCGATCCGGACGCGGTCATGGCGTCCGTGGGCCCGTCGGCGGGTCGCCCGCATCTGGCCCGGGCGCTGGTGCAGGCCGGGGTGGTGCCGACCGTGGACGCCGCCTTCCAGGATCTGCTGGCCCCGCACGGCCGCTACTACGTCGAGAAGGCCGACACGCCGCTGCGGCGGGCCGTCGAAATGGTGGCCTCGGCCGGCGGCGTGAGCGTGGTGGCGCACGCCCGGGCCCGCAAGCGCGGGCGGCTGCTGGCGCTGGATCACATTCGCGAGCTGACCGAGTTCGGGCTGGGCGGCCTGGAACTCGATCACCCCGACCACAGTGCGGAGGACCGTGAGGTGCTGCGCGGGCTGGCCGCCGAACTGGGTTTGCTGACGACCGGCTCCTCGGATTACCACGGCGCCAACAAGACCATTCGGCTCGGCGAATTCACCACCGACCCAACGCAATTCGAGGAAATCGTGGGCAAAGCGAGCGGGGTGCCGGTGATCACCGCATGAGAGTGGTCCGGGGCCTGAGCGGAGTGGTCGCGGGGGGCACGCTGGTGCTGGCGGCCACGGTCGCCATCACCGCGATCATCGGTGCTCGGCGCGGTTTTCCGGGCCCCGGATGGGCGGCTGTGACGTGGCATGTGACCGCGGCGGCAGTCGTGCTGGCCGCCCAAATTTATGCGGATAGACATCGGGGTTTTGCGGCTTTTTTCGGAAGTTCGGTCGTTTTCGTGATAGCCGGATATCTGCTCTGGGCGCAGTGGTGGAATTGAAATACGCATAACGGTTGCGAGTGAGTGAACCGTCGTCGAACATTTGTCGTTATGACCGAATTCGACGCCGATGTGCTGGTGCTGGGAGGTGGCCCGGCGGGAGCCTGGGCCGCGCTGGCCGCTGCCGCTGCGGGTGCGCGGGTATTGGTCGCCGACAAGAGCCGTTGCGGCAGCAGCGGCCCCACGGCGCGGGGCGGGGTCACACTGTGGAACATTCCATCCGGTCCGGCCCGGGAGGAGGCCGTGCGGCAGAACTTCGCGCATGGCGGCGGACTGGGGGACCCGGAGTGGATGTACCGGGTGCTGGAGGAGACCCATCGGCGTGTCGGCCAGCTGGTGACCGGCGGCTTCCGGTTCCGGGGTGAACACGCCGAGCGCCCGGCGCGGGTCTATCTCGACGGCGCGAAGTATCTGGGCCGGCTGCGGCGCAGCATGGTGATCGCGGGGATCCGCATCCTCGACCACCATCCCGCACTCCAGCTCATCACCGACCGTGACGGCGTCGTGTCCGGCGCGGCGGGTGTGACGCAGGGTGGCGAGTTCCGGGGCTGGACCGTCCGGGCGCGCGCGGTGGTGCTGGCCACCGGCGGCTGTGCCTTCCTCTCCGGTGGCGCCGGCACCGATGTGGACACCGGGGACGGTCTGCTCATGGGGGCTGAGGCGGGAGCCGAACTGTCCGGCATGGAATTCTCCAACGCGTATTCGCTGTCCCCGGTGGCCGATTCGCCGCTGCTGGGCGGCCGCCCGGTGGCCGCGGTGTTCGCCTCCGACCAGGTCATGCACTTCGCCACCCTCTACGACGAATCGCGGGCGGTGCTGTGGGGGCAGGGATGCGGTTCGCGGGCACAGGCTTTCGCGGCCATCGCCGACGGGCGGCGGGTCTACGCCGCGCTGGACGAACTGCCCGAGGCGGTGCGCGCGGAACTGCAGCGGCACGGGCCCAGCCTGACCGGTCAGGTGCCGTTGTGCGCGGTGCTGGAGGGCACGGTGCGCGGCACCGGCGGGTTGCGGCTGACCGGACCCGACTGCGCGACCACGGTTCCCGGCCTCTACGGCGCGGGCGATGTCACCACCCGGGAGCCCATTACCGGGGCGGTCAGCGGGTTCGGCGGCCAGAACGGCGCGTGGGCCATCTCCTCCGGCGTCTGGGCGGGCGCGGGTGCGGCCGATTTCGCCGTGGCCCGCCGCAAGCTCGGCAAGCCGCGCCCGGTGCCCGGCGCGGGCCTCGGCGACAAGGCGCGCATCGATCCGCGCGCGGTGGTCGGCCTGGTTCAGGAGCACACGCTGCCGCTGCGGCGCAGCTACTGGCGTAGCGACGGCAGCCTGCGCGACAGCATCGGCGAACTGGACAGCATGTGGCCCGGCGTCGAATTGGCGCTCGGCGGAAAGGGACCCGATCGCCTGCCCGCCCGGCAGGCCGCCGCGCTGCTGGCCGTCGCCCGCTGGACCAAGTACTCCGCTCTGGCCCGCACCGAGACCCGCGGCATGCATCGCCGCACCGACCATCCGGGTGCCGGCAGCGACTGGCGAGTACGGTTGCTCTCCGGGGGTCTCGGCAGTGTCTGGGTCCGGCCGGACCTCACAGCGTCGGGTGCAACCCCCGCTTGACAGCTCACAGCCGCCGCCGCGACCGCGTTGTGACAGTTCTCCGAGTTCAGGTTCCGACCAGCGAGTTTCTGTTCATCTCGGCGTGATTCGGCTGACTTACCCTTCAACGATGGTGAGGCGACGCGACGGGCCCGGGGTCGATTTGGCAGGCCGTCGCAGAGACTGGCAGAATGGGCCGATCCCGGCCGCAGCCACCGCCCGGCCCGGGACACTCGGTGATCACGAACCCCGACTCGCGGGTTCACACGAGGTCACCCCGGCTGTATCGCCCGGACACACCCCTCCGGTTCTCGCTCGACGATCTGCGCTGCCGCGACACACTTCTCGCAATGCCGTAATACTTTGTATGCGTCGCCACGATGAGGTGGCAAGGTTTCCACGAAGTGGCTCGGAAGTGGTGTCGACGTCGCTGAACGCGGCTGCGGCAAAAGATATATGAGCACCGAAACCACAAATTCAGCTATTACCGAACGGTAACCGTCCAACGGTTGAGTCCGAACCGATCAGGAGTGAAATCGTGTCACCCGTGACTGAAGCAGTGAATGCCACCGAGGCCCCCGCGTCCAATGGGGCGAACCTGTCCGACATCACCAACGAAGAAATTTTCGCCGGGCACCTTGGCGGCAAGCTCTCGGTCGAACTCACCGCTCCGCTCGAGACCCAGCGCGATCTGTCCATCGCCTACACCCCGGGTGTCGCGAAGGTGTGCCTCGGCATCGCCGAGGACGAGTCCCTCGCCAAGACCTACACCTGGGCCGAGCGTCTGGTCGTGGTCGTGTCCGACGGCACCGCGGTGCTGGGCCTGGGCGACATCGGCGCCCGCGCCTCGCTGCCGGTGATGGAGGGCAAGGCGGCACTGTTCAAGAAGTTCGCCGGGCTGGACTCCATCCCACTGGTGCTGGACACCAAGGACCCCGACGAGATCGTCGAGACCCTGATCCGCCTGCGCCCGAGCTTCGGCGCGGTCAACCTGGAGGACATCTCCGCGCCGCGCTGCTTCGAGATCGAGAAGCGCGTCATCGAGGCCCTCGACTGCCCCGTCATGCACGACGACCAGCACGGCACCGCGATCGTGGTGCTGGCCGCCCTCAAGGGTGCGGCCGCGGTGCAGGGCCGCGACATGTCCGGCCTGAAGGTCGTGGTGTCCGGCGCCGGCGCGGCCGGTGTGGCGTGCACCGACATCCTGCTGGCCGCAGGCGTTTCCGACATCATCGTGCTCGACTCCAAGGGCATCGTGAGCCAGGACCGGACCGACCTCAACGAGGTCAAGGCCGAGCTGGCGAAGCGCAGCAATCCGCGCGGCGTGACCGGCGGCCCGGCCGAGGCGCTCGCGGGCGCGGATGTGTTCCTGGGTCTGTCGGCGGGCACCATCGCCGAGGAGCTCATCGCGTCGATGGCTCCGGAGTCCATCGTGTTCGCCATGTCGAACCCGAACCCGGAGATCCACCCGGAGGTGGCCAAGAAGTACGCGGCCATCGTGGCCACCGGCCGCAGCGACTTCCCGAACCAGATCAACAATGTGCTGGCCTTCCCGGGCGTCTTCAAGGGCGCGCTGGATGCCGGCGCCCGCCGCATCACCGAGGGCATGAAGGTGGCTGCGGCCGAGGCGATCTTCAATGTGGTGGCCGGTGAGCTGTCCGCGGACAAGATCATCCCGAGCCCGCTGGACCCGCGGGTCGCTCCGGCCGTCGCCGAGGCCGTCGGCAACGCGGCTCGCGTGGAGGGTGTGGCGTAGCCACTCGCTGAGCAACGAAAGGAGCGCTTCGTCGTAAGACGAAGCGCTCCTTTTCTATTTGACTAGACCGCGGCCGAGACCTTTTCGAGGTCGGCCGTGGCGGCATTCTCGTGCCAGCCGGGCGGGCCGAAGATATATCCGAGCCGGCCGCGCCAGGTTCGGGCAGTCCGGACATCACGGACAAGATCCACCAACTCGGTGTAATTGACCTTGATCGGATTGTCGGTATCGATGTCCTTGGTCAACCCGTAGCGAATCGGTTCGGTTTCCGCGGCGAAGCTGCCGAACAGGCGATCCCAGATGATCAGGATGCCGCCGTAATTGGTGTCCAGATACGGCTGGTTGGAGCCGTGGTGCACGCGGTGGTGGGCCGGGGTGTTGAACACGAATTCGAGGGGCCGCCACAGGGTTTTCACGCGTTGGGTGTGGATCGGGAACTGGTAGAGCAGCCCCAGCGACTGCAGGGCGAACACCATCCAGGCCGGGAAACCCAGCAGTGCCGCGGGCACCCAACACAGGCCGCGCACGATATTGGCGGCCGGATGCGCCCACGGCAGCCGGATGGCGGTGGAGAAGTTGAAGAACCGGCTGGAGTGGTGGACGCTGTGCGAGGTCCACAGCAGCCGCACACGATGGTCGGCGCGGTGCGCCCAGTAGTAGCAGAAATCGGTGACGATCAGGCCCAGCACCCACACCCACCAGTGCGCCGGTGACAGGTGCAGTGGGGTGAAGTGCGCGGCCAGCACCACGCCGGAGAACGGAATCACCTGCGCCAGAATCGGTTTGGCAATACGGCCGAGCACGAAGGTGGCGATGTTGGAGGTGGTGTCGCGGCGGTCGATGCCATTGGCCGGGCGGTCCGGGTCGCGCCGGTTGTCGATCCATTCGATCAACATGAGCAGCGCGAACGCCGGCAGGGCGTAGATGAACAGATCGGCATTCACGGGCATGCTCCTCGGCGGGGCGGTCGGGCTGCTGGCATGTGCTCGACGCTAGTTCGGCGGCGCGCGCGGATCGTCGCGCCGACGGGGGATTCCGCGTCCCCCACACGGGGGACGGCCGGTCCCCGGGGTACCGTGCGGCCATGGATGTGACCAGGTCGCTGGCTCGGCAGTCGCTGCTGGTGGCCACCGTCGCGGCGGCGCTGGACGCCGCGCAGATGGTGATGTGCGGGGCCTTCGGCGCCGCGCCCGCGCTGGCCGCGATCCTGACGCTGGCCACGGTGGCCGCGGATCTGGCGCTGGCCGCGCCCGCGTCGACGGCGGCCGCGGTGGCGGTGGCGCAGGTGGTGGTGAAGGTGGCGGTGGCGCTGTTCGCCCACCACTACGGCATCACCGCACGGGTTTTCGATGTCGGCTTCCTGGTCGCGGGGTATCAGGCGGGTGCGTGGCTGAGCGGGATCAGCTCGGTGCTGACCGTGCTGCTGCTGGCCGGCGGCTCGCTGACGGTGAACGTGGTGGCGGCCATCGCGGGCGCCAACAATCCGATCCGGCTGGCGATCTTCGCGCTGGGCGCGGGCGTGGTGCCCTGGCTGGTGGGCCGGTACACCGCGGCGCGCGGGGCCTATATCGCGGAGCTGGAGCAGCGGGAGACCCTGCGGCAGCAGGAGCAGCGGGCGGCGCTGGACCGGGCGCTGGCCGATGAGCGCGAGGCCATCGCCCGGGATCTGCACGACGTCATCTCGCATCATGTGAGCGCCATCGGGATTCATGCCGGGGTGGCGCGAATGGCGCTGTCCCGCACCGATACCGCGGCGGCGGCGCGTTCGGTGTCCGCGGTGGAGTCGAGCAGCCGCGCCGCCATGGTGGATCTGCGCCGGCAGCTGGACCTGCTGCACGGTCGCGATGACGAGGGCGAGCGGCAGCCCGGCCTGGCCGATATCGAGGACCTGGTGCAGCGGGTGCGGGACGCCGGATTGGCTGTGCACGTGACGGTTTCGGGTGAGCCGCCGGTGCTGCCGGAGTCGCTGGACGTCATGCTCTACCGGGTGGTCCAGGAGCTGCTGACCAATGCGCTGCGGCACGGGCGCGATCCGGCCGCGCTGGAGATCGGTTATCTCCCGGGCGCGGTGGAGTTGCGCGAGACGAATCCCATTGCCGCCCTGGAGACCACCACCGGGGTGCCGCGCGGCCTGGACGGAATCCGCCGCCGGGTCGAACTGTTCGACGGCACCGTCGCCTACGGTGCCGACCAATCCGGAACCCGCTGGGTCATCCGGGTTTCCGTGCCCATTGGGTCCGCATGATGCCCATCGAGACCGCACAGCCGATCGGAGCCGCATGAGCATCACCATCCTGATCGCCGACGACCACACCGTGTTCCGTTCCGGTCTGCGCGCGGTGGTGGACGCGCACCCGGATCTGGAGTGCGTGGCCGAGGTGGGCGACGGCCGCGCCGCCATCGAGGCGGCCGCCCGCACCCATCCGGACGTGGCGATCCTGGATGTGCGCATGCCGAAGCTGGACGGGCTCGCCGCCACCGCCGCCATTGTGGCGGCGGGCGGCACCCGGGTACTGGTGCTCACCACCTACGACAGCGAGGCCAACCTGCATCGCGCGCTGTCGGCCGGGGCCAGTGGCTTTCTGCTGAAAAGCCTTCCGCCCGAGGAACTCGTCGCCGCCATCCGGGTGGCCGTGCGCGGCGACGCCGTCATCGACCCGTCCATGACACGCCGCCTGGCCACCCGCCTGGTGACGGGCATCGCCCCGCCGTTCGAGCCACCTGAGCTGGCGCAGCTCACGGCACGCGAACGTGAGGTACTCCTGTTGGTGGCAGATGCCCGCAGCAACAGCGAGATCGCCGCTGCCCTGGGCGTCGGCGAGGAAACGGTCAAAACCCATGTCTCCCGCGTCCTCGCCAAACTCGGTGTGCGCGACCGCATCCACGCGGTCGTCTACGCCCACCAACATGGCCTCGTACACCTCGACCGTCCTCACTGACGACATCACGGTGGCTGGTGCCCGATTTCGGCGCTGCCCGGGTGTCGTGAGAGTGCGATTGGCCAGTGACAGTGGCAGTCGACGAGAAGGCGCGATGGCGCGTCGCGCTCGCCGATGAGACGGGCGGCGAGTGCGTTGCCGTGGATGACGACGTGTTCCATGGATTCGCCGCGGTACGGAAAGTTCCAGAGGGCAGCGGGTTTCGCTTCCTTGTCGTGGGTGCGAGGCGGGAGTTCTGGCCGACTGGGATGAGCAGTCAGATGGGTGGTGGCATCGATCTGTGGGCTCGCTATCTGTGTGGCCTCCGCAATATCCTTCGGTCGCTAAAAGTGGTTTTGTCGCGAGACCGCGGCTACCGGTACATCTTTGCGCCCGCGCCAGCATCGAAGGTGTGCTCAGCCGAGGCGCAGTGCGCCTACCGTGAGCAGTGGGCGGACAAGTTCCGACCGAAGTAGGCGGCATGAGCGCGCACTGCAACGGTCCGAATTCACTTCTGGCCGTTGATCTTCGGAGCTGTCGAGTTGGCTGGCTCGGTCAGCGCGGTATGCGGCAATGTAGTGCGTTCTCGACCCCCTGCGGTTGGCGCGGTCACGCAGGGGGCGGACGTTGCGGTGGATCTGTTACTGCGAAGGTGGCGGTGCTGGCGTTAGGACACCACCCAGCGTGATTGTCATGAGTTAGCTGATGCGCGGTATTTTCGGGACGTCGGAAAGCGGCGGACATGCCGCCCACGAGACGGGCGGTGGTGGGCGTTCTGGTTGGCAAGGCCGGTTTCGGCGACAGACCTCGGGGACCGCACGCCGGCGCGGGGGGTGGGTCGCACGGGTGACCAGCTGGCTGCTGGTGGTGGTCGCTGTAGTACTCGGGATCGTGGTGCCGGTTGGGCAATTGCTCGTGCTCGTACCGATTTCCTGGACACATCCGCTGTTGAAGGTTTGGCGGGGCAGGGGATCGTCATCGTCGTCGGCAATCTGCGTGACCTGCTGCGCGTCAGTCCGGCAGCCAGTGCAGCTCGTGTGCCAGGGTTTTGGCGACGGTCCGGATGCGGCGGTGTAGTGGTGACTGCACGCGCGGGAGGACCAGGTGGATCGTCAAGGTGGGTGCGCCCTGCAGCGGTCGCCACGTGAGACCGGCCGGTTGTGTCGTGACCGCGACTTCACCGGCCGGGGCGAGGGTGAGCCCGTCGCGTAGGTCGCGCTGAGACATGTCGAAAGAGACTGCAGGCGTGTGGAATCGGGGGATCGGCCGGATGTCGCGGAACAGTGCGGACAGCTGATCGTGGATCACGGGGTTGGCCGTACGGTCGGGCAGTCGCAGCGGATACGCGGCCGCATCGGCGATCTCGATCTCCGGATGTTCGGCCAGCGGATGATGCTGTGCCAATTGGACCCCGACGCGCTCGCGCCGCAGCAGGAACCGGCGCACGCCACGACCCGGCTGTTCACCGCGGGTGATCCCCGCATCGATGCGGCCGTCGGCGACCGCTGGGGAGATCTCCGGTGTCGTCATGGGGACCGCGCCGACCCCGAGTCCCGGGCTGCTGCGAATGAGCCTGTCCACCAGGGCCGGTGCCGTCTCGGCCCCCGTGCTGAGGCTGTATCCGATGCGTAGCGTGCCCAGTTCACCGGCCCCCGCATTCCGGGCGGTGTCCCATGCCCGGTCCAGCGCCGCCAGCGCGGGCGGCGCGGACTCCGCCAAAGCCGCACCGGCCGTGGTCAATACGACGCTACGCGTGTTACGAACCAGCAGGCTCGTACCGAGTTCCGCCTCCAATCGGCGCATCCGGGCACTGAGTGCGGGCTGCGCGATACCGATCCGTGCGGCCGCGCGGGTGAAGTTCAACTCCTGCGCCAGCACCAGAAAGTACCGCAGGCTCACCGTATCCGGCGCCACATGCCCTCCCTGCCGATTGATAACGATCCGTTCTGAGTCTATCGCGTCCCGGTCTTTCCCCCGACCACACATCAAGCCCTAACCTGCGCATATGACAATTCAGCTGACCGCGGTACTGGACACCGCACTGACACACACCGGGAGGCAGTCATGCACAAGTTGCTAGTCCTGTATCCCAAGCCCGCCGACCCTGACCACTTCCGCGACTACTACGAGACCAACCACCTTCCACTGGTCATGAATTGGCCCGGCCTGCTTGCGTGGCGCTACAGCTTCGACGTGGCGGCGACCAACGGAGAAGCGCCGTATTTCGCGGTCTTCGAAGCCGATTTCGCTGACGCCGCCGCCTTGGCCGCGTCGCGGGCGTCGCAGTACGGCCAGCTGGCGGCCGCCGATGTCGTCAACTACGCCACCGGCGGTGTGGTCGTCATCGACTATCCGGTGCAGGACGGCACCAGCTGAGGCAGGACGGTACGCTCCGGGACGCGTTCGGCCGGCCTTTGCGGCCGGGTCCCGGCTATCGGCGGAACGCCGTTCCCGGTTGCCGTTTGGTTGAGCGTCAAAGGTGGGCCGATGTCCTGGCCGGATGTCACGGTGGTTGATGCGCGCGTGCGGCGCGACGGCCGGGGCGGGAGCCCGCCAACCTCGGGCAGGCCCGGCATCGCCTTTCGAAGAACGGTCCAAGCGTTCCGAACCCAGTAAGGAATTCTGACTGTCATCGGCAATAGCGGACGTTCTGTACCGCACCAGGTTCCGGCCGTCGGCGCCCAGCGGTGGCCGGTTCGGTCAGCGCGGTATGCGGCCGGAAGAGTGCGTTGATGCGCCCTCGTTGAAGGCCGTTCGACCTTCCCGTTGGTGCGTGGCGCTGGGCATCGATGCCGGTGAGGTGGGCCTGGCCCGAGAGCGCGTGAAGGCGCGGCCGGTGGGTGCGCACGCGTCAGCGAGCGAAGGTGAGGTGTTGCTGATCTACCCCCTTCGTAGATCAGCAACAACGGCATCGGTGCGGGTCAGCCCTGCTCGCGTTCGATTTCGTCGAGCAGCGTGGCGAGCGACTCGTTTAGTCAAAGGTTAAGTGCGCGTATAGATTCGGGTCGACCGGATTTGCGACGAACCTCTTCCGGGATTGCGACAATGCTGGAGGGGGACGCAGGTGTCCGAGCTGGAATTGGCAAGCGACACCACATCCGAGGTGCCGAAGGACGACAGACCGGCGTTCTGGCGCGAGCAGGTTTCCACCAATCAGGGCGGAGCGCGGGTCAACTTCAGCGATTGGCCGAACTTCGATGGCGCGCTGCGGGTTCAGCGCCTGGCGGGCTATAAGTTGGGCGACTTCCAGAATGTGCAGTTCGAATCCACCGAGATTTCCTACGAACGCACGCTGGCCGAAGTCGAGGCGGACGGCGACCGTAGCGCCCGATTGCTGATCCCGCGCAGCGGAACCCTCGGCATCGAGCAACACGGCACACGAGTGCTGCTGCGGCCTGGTCAGATGGGCGTCGTCGATTGGGGCCAGCGCATGGTGCTCTCCCACGGAGACCATGTGCGGAGCTGGATTCTGAACGTTCCTGCCGACACACTGCGCTTGTCTCCCGATGGGCCGCCGCATCTGGCATTGGACGCCCACGACCCGCTGCTCGGGTCCGTGCTTGCGCTCACCGAACAGCTCGACCGCCACGGCGACACGATGACGGCGACCCAATTCTTGAAGATCAGCACGCACTGGACCGGGCTGCTGGCCGGTGCTCTGGACGAACGCTGGGCCCCGGAGAACACGAAACTGGCCGCGATATCCCGACATGCGCGCCTGCACATTCGCAGATGCTCCGATGACCCGCGGGTCACTGTGGAAACCGTCGCCGAAGATCTCGGCATCACGCGCCGCCAGCTCGAACGTGCCATGCGCCTGGCGGGCACTACTCCCCACAGCTACCTGCTCACCGCCCGTCTCGAACGGGCGGTGGCACGCCTCTCCGATCCACAGAATCAACGCCGAACCATCGCCGATATCGCCTACGACAGCGGTTTTTCGACTCTGTCGGTCTTCAACAAGGCCTGCCGGGACATCTATCACGCTTCTCCTGGCCAGCTACGGCAACGAAGCAACTAGGTCGATCCCTCCTCAACCACTTTGATGACCTCGGTTCCTGAACTGCTGTTGACGGGAGCCATGGCCGGCTTGGGGACTAATCGATGTCGTCGAATGTTTCGAGCTCGGTCCTGAAGGAGTCTTCCGTCGTGGGTTCGATCAGAACGACGAAGTCGGGGAGCGCGGAAGTGGTGGCGTTGCCTTGGTCGTCCATCGCTCCTGGCTCTGCTTCCCAATCGAGGAGGTGGACGGTCACCGCGTATGCCCCTGCAGGAACGTCGATCTCGGTCGGAACCATGTCGGCGACGGCCGGCTCAGAGTCGGGGAAAGCGCCGATGTCTTCGATGCCACCGACTTTGGCGATACCGGTCGATCGAAACAGGTACGGCTCGGACGAGTGCCGGACGTACTACCGTTCTCGCTCGGAGAGCTCGTGCGTACCGGTCGAGTACAGCCGTACCAACACACCGAATTCCCCGTCGGACGGTATGTTCAGCGGCACCAACCGGCCTGCGCGAATGTGTTCGACGATCGGCTCGTCGTCGAGTAGTTCCAGCTCCCAACTGTCGTAATCCACGACGTGGGTGAAGGCTCGCAGGATCCCAGAGCGCAAGCATGCCTGAGCCAGTGACCGAGGTGAAGGGGCGGTTGCCCGACACGTCCACTGACGATCTTGAAGTCATGGTTGGGAGCTTCTCGAAGAGAACCGACACAATCCACGCTGAGGCCGGTCCGGAATGCCGCTCATCGGCATAATGGTGCGTTCGTCACTGTCAGAGCGATCATCGCCGCGAACAAGATCTGCCTCATCTGCCCCCAGTGAGCCTTCCCATCGCGATCGGCCGAACACAACTCGAACGGTCGGTTGGCCAAGCGCACGACGGAGAGTGACCGCTGCCTGCGTGACGCACGGCATTCGGCGGAAAAGGATGTTCGGGGCCGCAATTGGCCTCGCTGCCGGCCGTGCCCGCTTTGGCTGATTCGGACTGTCCGGAATGCGGCTTTTCGGCCAGTCGCATGGGAAATAGGAGTGTAGTGACTCAGAACTGCGTGTGGCGTACCAGCACACCATTGAATTCGACGCCTAAGGTCTGACTCGGTCCGCCCATCAGGGGCAGCTGAGTGAGGGGTTCGAAGAATGATGTTCGAGAAATTCACTGCTACCGTTTTCATGGCCATCTCGGCCGTGGGTATTACTGCGGCAACCGCCCATGCAGAGCCGGCCGTTACGGAGCAGCCGACTGCTGTGACCGTGGGGGACACAACTTCCGGTGTGGATCATGGAATCAACTACCAGATCACCGTTTCGCCAGTCGACAGGGCCGTTTACGCCACTGTCGAGAATGGCAGGTTCGAGGTCGCACAGAACGGTGCGGTGGTCGAGTCCGGCGACGGAGCGGCGGTGACCGAAGTGCCGCAATGGCTCGCCGTCGACGGGCGTTCAATCGCGATTGCGCAGCACATCGGTGCGGACGGCCGCACCCTGACGCTGACACCGACCCCGACGGCAGAAGATATTGCGCAGCTGAAGGACATCAGCTCCTATGACCGGCTCAAGGAGCAGGTCAACAACAACCTGCCCGGCATCATCACCGGCGCGATCGTGGGCGGCATCCTTGGGGCGTTGTTTCCCCTGGTATGGGGGATCAGCATCCCCGTGGGTGCGCTGATCGGTGGAACCATCGGCGGATACGTCACGGGCGGCCCGGACTTCATCGGTGCCGTACAGGCGTGGGCCACCGGCCAGCCGTGATCACGGGCAGGTGAAAGAGAGGCCAACTGGTCGATTTGGGCAGCCGCGGCACCGAAGCGCTCGTCGAACCGGCTCTTCTGCGGCGTGGGTTGCGGCCGCGGATCGGCCCACTTGGAGGTACCAGGTGCAGCCTGCCAGGCAGTCGGCGGATCCACGAGTCGCCCACGGGCAGTTGTCCCGTGGGCGACGCTGTGCTGGGGGGCTCAGTCCTCGATCGGCACCGGGGCGGTGTCGATCCCGGTCCGGTTCAGTGTCGAGTTGCGGTAGCCGAAGGTGGCGTAGAGGGCGAGGCCGAGGAGAAGCCAGACGACGAAGCGGATCCAGGTGACGATGTCGAGGTGGCTGATGAGCCAGATCGAGAAGCCGATGCCGATGACGGGGACGACCGGCACCCAGGGGGTGCGGAAGGTGCGGTCGGCGTCGGGGCGGGTGCGGCGCAGGCGCATGACGCCGAGCGCCACCACGATGAAGGCCATGAGGATGCCGACATTGGTGAGTTCGGCGGCCTCGCGGATCGGGAGGAAGCCGGCGATGAGAGCGGAGACGATGCCGACCGGCCAGATGACGCGGGTGGGCACCTTGCGTTCGCCGGTCTTGCCGAAGTAGTTGGGCAGCAGGCCGTCTCGGCTCATTGCGAAGCCGACGCGGGTGACGGCGAGCATATTGGCGAACGCGGAGGTGGTGACGCCGACGACCGCGCCGACCGCGATGACCAGGCCCAGGATTCCCATGCCCACGGTGTCGAAGGCGCTGGAGAACGGCGCGGCAACATCGATATCGGTGTAGTTGACCATGCCGACGATCACCAGGCACACCAGCAGGTAGACGACGGATGCGATGCCGAGACTGATCAGGATGGCCTTGGGTAGCAGCTTCTTGCCGTCCTTGGATTCCTCGGCGGCCGCGCTCATGGCGTCGTAACCGTAGACCGCGAAGAACGCCAGTGCCGCACCGGAAACCGCGCCGCCGACTCCGAACGGGAAGAACGGCGTGTAGTTGCCCGCCTTGATGTGGAACGCGCCGGCGACGACGACAATGGCCACGATCAACACCTTCACCGCGACCAATCCCGTTTGCACACGGGCGGATTCACGGGTGCCACGCGACAGCAGATAGGCCAGCAGCAGGCAGAGAACGACCGCGAACAGGTCGATCTTGCGGCCCTCGCCGGTGCCGGGCGCGCCGAGCGCCCAGGTCGGCAGATCGAATCCGATGTAATGGGTGATGTAGTTCAGGTAGCCCGAGACCGCGATCGCCACCACCGACACGATGGCGGTGTACTCGAGCAGCAGATCCCAGCCGATCATGAACCCGATGATCTCGCCCAGCGCTACATACGAATACGTGTAGGCCGAACCGGCTTTCGGTACCATGCCCGCGAATTCGGCGTAGCAGAGTCCCGCCGCGCCGGAGGCCACGACCGCGATGGCGAAGGAGATCAGCACGGCCGGACCCGCCACCTGGTTGGCCACGACACCGGCCAGGGAGAACACTCCCGCGCCGACCAGGCCGCCCAGGCTCAGCGCGACCAGTTGCCACAGGCCCATGCTCTTGGTGAAATCGCCGGAATCGGCATCGGTGACGGGCATGCGTCGCATGACTCCGGCGAGGGTGATGGGCGGGCGTGGGCGGCGGGTGACGACAGACATTGTCGCGCCTTTCAGGTGGTGATTCTTCAACTAGGGGTGGTGGACGGCGGGGGAGTCGCGAGCTTCAGAAGACGAAGCCCTCGGGGAACGGATCGGCCGGGTCGAGCAGGTAACTGGCTGTGCCGGTCAGCCACGCGCGACCGGTGATCTCCGGCACCACGGCGGGATGTCCGGCGACGTTGACGGGCTCGACCGCGCGGGCGTGGAAGGTGGTGCCGATGAACGAGTCATTGCGCAGCACTTGTCCGTCGGAGAGCAGACCGCGGGCGTGCTGGCGGGCCAGCAGCGCGGAGGTGCCGGTGCCGCAGGGGGAGCGGTCGAACCAGCCCGGGTGAATGGCCATGGCGTTGCGCGTGTGTGCGGGCTGGGAGGCCGGATCCAGGAACAGGACGTGCTTGCATCCGCCGATCCGCTCGTCCTCCAGATGCACCGGACGCCGGAATTCGTTGACGGCAGCCATTATTCGCAGGCCGGCGTCGAGGATCCGATCCTGTTGGGCGCGGTCGAACGGTATCCCGAGCTTGCCGAGATCGACGATGGCGTAGAAGTTTCCACCGTAGGCCATGTCGTAGCGGACGGTGCCGATCCCGGGCACCTCCACCTGGTTGTCGAGGCTGTCGCAGTAGGCCGGGACATTGCGCAGCGCCACCGAATCGGCGTGGCCCGCAGTGATATTCACGGTCGCTACGACGCGTCCGGCGGGGGTGTCCAGGCGGATCTCGGTGACCGGTGCGGTCACCGGCACCATGCCCGCCTCCACCAGCGCGGTCGCCACGCCGATGGTCCCGTGCCCGCACATCGGCAGCAGCCCGCTCACCTCGATGAACAGCACCCCGTAGTGCCCGTCGGCGGTGGTGGCCGGTTGCAGGATGGCCCCGCTCATCGACGCGTGCCCGCGCGGCTCGTTGACCAGGAATTTCCGCAGGCCGTCCAGATTCTCGAGGAAGTAGTCGCGCCGATCGGCCATGGTGTCACCCGGAATCGGGCCGACCCCGCCGGTGACCACCCGGGTGGGCATGCCCTCGGTGTGGGTGTCGATGGCGGAGATGATTCTGCTGCTGTGCATCAGGATTGCCCTTCGGTGTCGAGTTCGGCGAGTTCGCGCAAGCGAACGACGGCGGCCAGCGGACGCCAGGCGGGAGTGGCGGCGGCCAGGCCGGTAGGAGCGAGATCCGCTGTGCTGTAGCGGCATTGGCTGCCGGGGGCCGCATCGTCGGTCCCGGCGGACTGTGCGGCGCGCAGGGCGGCGACGGCGGTCCCGCAGATGCGGCCCTGGCACGGCCCGAGTCCGGCGCGGGTGGCGAGTTTCGCGGCACGGTAGCTCTCGCCCGCGGTGCCCGCCCAGGCCGTGGTCAGCTCGTCCCGGGTGGCGTTCTCGCACCGGCAGATCACGGTTTCGGGGCGGGACCAGGCCACCGCCTCGGTGCCGATCGGGTGCGCGGCGGCGAGCCGGGCGATGAACCGCCGGGCGGTGCCGTGGCGGGCGCGCAGGCCGCGCTCGGCGCTCGGATCGCCACCGGCGGCCGCGATCCCGGCGACGGCGCCCTCGACCGCCGCGACCTGCGCCCCACCGATTCCGGTGAGTTCACCTGCCGCCCAGACCATGTCGGCGCTCGTCCGCTGATCCCGGTCGACGCTGACGAATCCGTCGGCCGTCAGGCGCGCGCCCGCGGCCACCGCGAGTTCGTGCTGCGGGGTGAAGCCGTGCGAGACCGCGACCGCGTCCACCGCGACGGTGGTATGGCTGCCCGGTACCGGTGCCCAGTGTTCGTCGAGCCGGGCCACGGTCGCCTCTTCGACCCGGCCGTCACCCGCGACAGCGACCACCGCGGTCGAGGTGCGCACCGGAATCCGATGGCGCAGACCGGAACCCGCGTACTCGATCAGTTCGGCCGCCTTGCCGACACTGTGCCGCAGCTCCCACGGCCGGGCGGCCCAGTGTCGCAGGATCGCCCGGGCCGGATTGGCTTCGAGCACCGCCCGGACCCGCGCGCCGCCATCGGCCAGCGAGTGGGCGACGGGGAGCAGGAACGGCCCGGTGCCCGACACCAGCACGGATCGCCCGATGAGCAGTCGCTGGGTTTTCGCGAGGGTCTGCGCGGCCCCGCCGGTGTAGACGCCGGGCAGATCCCAGCCGGGGAACGGGCACACGCGGTCGTAGGCTCCGGTCGCGATGATCAGCGCGTCCCCGCGCACTGCCCGATGCGTACGGTGATCACCCTCGAGGCCGATGAGCAATCGCACTGTGGGACAACCGCCTTCGGGGTGGCGTTCGAGGTGGTACACCGCCGCGCGGGCCAGATATTCGCAACGCGGATGCTCGGCCAGGAGCCGGGCCCGGCGCTCGGCCGCCGCGTACCCGTGCCCGATGGCCAGCGGCCGGCGGACTCCGTAGGCCGCCGATATGCGGCGGTTGTACTGACCGCCGAGCGCCTCGTTGGAGTCGATCAGCGTCACCGTCGCGCCGTGGCGCAGCGCCGCTTCGGCGGCCGCCGTGCCTGCCGGACCACCGCCGATGACCACCACATGCCGGTTCATCGCTCGCTTCCGCCCGCTCGGCTCTGACTGGTGACGGTGTCGCCGTCGCGCGCCGGACGGCGACACAGGCGCACGTCCGGCACGCCGTTGACGGTCGCCACGCAGTCGAAGCAGACGCCGATACCGCAGAACACGCCGCGGCCACCGCCGTTGCGCGCGGTGCGCCAGTGTGTGCGCCCGGCGGCGAGCAGCACCGTGGCCAGGGTCTGACCGTGCACACCCGCCACCTCGACGCCGTCGGCGCGGATGGTCAGCGGCCGGTCCGCGCGGCCGAGGCGGTCGCGGTCCGGGGGAATCAGGTTGGGGCTCATGGTGAGACGTGCTCCGTGCTCGAGGTGATGACCGCCGGTCGGTCGACGGTGAAGGCCGCAATATCGACCTCGTCGGGTCTGCCGGTGAGGGCGGAGGCGACCAGCTGCGCGGTGCCGAGCGCGAGCCCGATGCCCGCGCCCTCATGGCCGGTCGCGTGCCACAGTCCGGGCAGGCGCGGATCCGGGCCGATCACCGGGAGGTGGTCGTCGACGTAGGGGCGGAAACCGCCGTAGGCGCGCATGATCGCGACGTCCGCCAGCATCGGGAACAGGCGCAGTGCCTTGCGTGCGATGGCGGCGAGGCTGTCGGGGCGGATCCGGTCGTCGAATCCGGCCTGCCGCCGCGAGGATCCGAGCAGCAGCGGGCCACCCCGGGTGGACTCCACCACGGCCGAGGATTGCAGCGCGGTATCCGAACTGCCCACCGCGCCGACGTAATCCGCGTCGTAGACCTTGTGGAAGACGGTCGGCGGCAGCGGAGCGGTGATCAGCACATCGCCGCGGCGCGGTTTGACCGCGATCGGCGCGCCCAGCACCGCCGCCACCGCACCCGACCACGGCCCGGCGGCATTGATCACCACATCGGCGAACCGGTCGCCGCGCGTGGTCCGCACGCCCAGCAGCCGATCGCCGCTGACGATCGAATCGGTGACAGTGCACCGGGTTTCGACGACCGCCCCGCCCGCGGCCGCGGCGGCGAGCAGTGCCGAGGCCGCGCCGACCGGCTGGACCTGCGCGTCGTCGGGGTAGAGGACCGCGCCGCTCACCTCGGTGGTGAGCGCCGGCTCGGCCGCCGCGAGTGCGCTCGCGTCGAGATCGGCGCAGTGCACACCGACCGCGCGCTGGCTGTCGGCGAAGGCGGCGAGCGCGGACGCACCCGCGTCGGTGGTCGCTACGACGATGCCGCCCTTGGGTTCCCACTCGACGGCCGCGACCGCTCGGGGCAGCCGTTCGGCGATGCGCGCGAGCGTCTCGGGCCACAGCCGCCGCGACAGTCGCGCCAGCTCCAGCTCCGGACCGGGGCCCTTGTCCGAGACCAGCACGTTGCCCTCGCCGTGTGCCGTGGTCCCGGACGCTATCCCGCCCGCCTCACAGATCCGCACCGACAGGCCCGCCACGGCGAGCCGGTCGGCGAGCGCGCAGCCGATCACTCCGCCGCCGACGATCAGCACATCGGTCCCCCTCATGGACGATGTGCCGGCTATGTCGTATGTCATTGAGCTCGTGCCCCGTTCACCGATCGAGGCACACCCAGCGGATTGTCGTCGCGCAGTTCCGGCGGTAGCAGCTCGGCTGGCACCGACTGGAACACCACCGGACGCAGGAAGCGGGCGATCGAGGCGGTGCCCACCGAAGTCGACGCGGGCGCGGTGGTCGCCGGATAGGGTCCGCCGTGCTGCTGCGCGTAGGTCACCGACAGGCCGGTCGGCCAGCTGTTCCACAACACTCGGCCCGCCGCGCCCGCCGCCTCGGTGAGCAGGGCACGAGCGGTGTCGTCGGCTTGGTCGCCGAAGACCGAGACCGTCAGCTGCCCGCTCACCGCGCGGGCCAGCCCGAGAAGTTCGGCGGTCTCCCGATAGGTCACCACCAGTGCTGCGGGGCCGAACATCTCGTGCGTCAGCGCTTGCGGATCGGCGAGCACGTCCTGGGCGGTAGTGGTCAGCAGCAGCGTGCGCCCCGCCGCGCCGCCGCTCAGGATCCGCACCCGCGGGTGCGCGCGCAATTGTTCGACGGCCCCGACGAATCCGGCCTCGATCGCGGCATTGAGCATGTCACCGGTCGGCTCGGGTGCCGACCGGGCCAGTTCGGCGAGCAGCGGTGACCCGTCCGGGACCGCGATGATCCCCGGCTTGGTGCACAGCTGCCCGGCACTGGCCGACAGCGTGCCCAGAAGTCCGGCGGCGATCTCCACGGCCCGTGATTCCGCGGCCGCGGAGGTGACGAAAACCGGGTTGACGGAGCCCAATTCACCGTAGAAAGGAATCGGCACCGGTCGGGCGGCGGCGATGTCGAACAGCGCGCGCCCGCCCCGGGTGGAGCCGGTGAACGCGGCCGCGGTGATGGCGGTATGGGTCAGCACCCGCACGCCCGCATCGACACCGAACACCAGGCCGAAAGTTCCGCTCGGAGCCTGGTTTTCGGCCAGCGCCTCGGTGACTATCGCGCCGACCGCCCGTGACAGCAATGGATGGCCCGGGCTGGCCTTGACGATGACCGGGCACCCGGCGGCCAGCGCGGCGGCCGTATCGCCACCGGCGACGGAGAAGGCGAAGGGGAAATTGCTCGCCGCGAAATTGACGACCGGGCCGAGCGGCATGTTCATCCGGCGCAGATCCGGGCGTGGCGCACCCATCGGCCACTCGGCGTCGGCGGTGTCGATGCGCACGTCGAGGTAGCCGCCGTCGCGCACGGTCTCGGCGAACAGGCGCAGCTGAAACGTGGTGCGCCGCAACTCGCCGGTCAGCCGCGCCTCGGTCAACCGGGTTTCGTTCCGCGCCATGGCGATCAGCTCCGCGGCGCGGGCGTCGAGCCGGTCGGCGAGGTCGGTCAGCGCCCGAGCGCGACCGGCCGCACCCAGCGCCGCCCACGCGGGGGCGGCCGCGGCCGCGGCGGCGACCGCGGCGTCGACCTCGGCCGCCGTGGTATCGGCGATCGATCCGGCTGTCGTGTCGATCATCGTGTTGTCCTCGTTTCCCGTATTCGCCTGTTGGCCTGTGGATTACCGGTAACCCTTGGCCAGCACCGCCTTGGTGTCGGCGGTGATCCGGGCGGTCAGCCCGGGGGCGAGCGGAATCCGCGGCGGCCGGCACGCGCCGCCGGGTCGCCCGGCCAGGTCCATCGACAGCTTGATGGCGTGCACGAATTCGGTCTTGGAGTCCCAGCGCAGCAGCGGATGCAGTTCCCGGTACAGAGGCAGCGCCTTGTCCAGGTCGCGGTTGACCGCCGCGTTGTACAGCTCCACGGTCACCTGCGGAATGGCGTTGGGGTAGCCGGCCACCCAGCCGACCGCGCCGGCGATGCCCAGTTCCAGCACCACGTCGTCGGAACCGATCAGCACGTCGAGTTCCGGTGCCAGCTCCTTGATTTCGTAGAAGCGACGGACATCGCCGGTGAACTCCTTGACGCCGACGATCAGCCCCTCGGCGTGCAGTTCGGCCAGCAGGTCCGGGGTGAGGTCGATGCGGGTATCGATCGGATTGTTGTATGCCACGATGGGCAGACCGACCGCGGCCACCGTCCGATAGTGATCGAGGACGACCTCGCGATTGCCCCGATAGATATTGGGCGGCAACAGCATGACGCACTGGGCGCCGGCCTCGGCGGCCTGCTCGGCCCATTTACGCGCTTGCAGCGCGCCGTAGGCGGCGATGCCGGGCATGACCGTGAAGCCTTGCGGCGCGGCCTCGATGGCGGTGGTGACCACCCGGGCGCGTTCGGTGTCGTCGAGGGTCTGGTACTCCCCGAGCGAGCCGTTGGGGCTCACGCCGTGGCAGCCGTTGGCCGCCAGCCACCGTACGTGCTCGGCGTAGGCGTCGTAGTCGACCGAGAGATCCTCGGTGAACGGCAGGGTGGTCGCGACGATCACCCCGTGCCAGGGCTTGTTCGCCGGCGACGTGGTGGTTTCGGACATGTGAGCCTCCATCGGGTGAGAGTCCGGGGAGAGCGCCCCGGCCGCCAGTCACCATGTGACGTGTGACATTGCACTGACCGTAAGCGATGGAGTCATGTCCGGTCAACCACTTGCGTGATCCGGATCACCACCCTATGGTGCAATGTCACACATCACAGATGAGGGTGGCGCATGACCGCAGTTGACGACTCCGCGACAGCACGGCAATCCGATCCGGGCTTGACTGCCCCGCCGACCGGACTACACCGGATCGTGGCCGCCGCCATGGTCGGCGCGGTCGCCGAGTGGTACGAATTCTTCCTCTACGGCACCGCATCCGCGCTGGTCTTCGGGCAGGTGTTCTTCCGTTCCAGCGGCAATGCGGTCGACGGGATCATCGCCGCCTTCGCGCTCTACGCCGTCGGCTTCCTGGCCCGGCCTTTCGGCGGAATCCTGTTCGGGCACTTCGGGGATCGCGTCGGACGCAAGGCGTTGCTGCAGCTGAGCCTGGTCGTGGTGGGCATCACCACGTTCCTGATGGGCTGCCTGCCCACCTTCGCCGCCATCGGCTACTGGGCCCCGGTGCTGCTGGTGGGGCTGCGCCTGATCCAGGGCTTCGCGTTCGGCGGCGAATGGGGCGGAGCGGTGCTATTGGTCAGCGAGCACAGCCCCGACCATCGGCGTGGGTTCTGGGCGAGCTGGCCGCAGTCGGGCGTGCCGCTGGGCAATGTCCTGGCGACCGTGGTGATGCTGGTGCTGTCGGCGAATCTGTCCGACGCGCAGTTTCTTTCGTGGGGCTGGCGGATCGGCTTCTGGCTGTCGGCCGTCGTGGTGCTGATCGGCTACTGGGTGCGCTCGAGCGTCGACGACGCACCGATCTTCCGCGAGGCGCAGCAGCGGTTGGACGCCGACCGACGCCACGCGCTCGGCATCGTCGAAGTACTGCGCCATCACTGGCGGCAGGTGCTGATCGGCATCGGCGCGCGCTTCGCCGAGAACATCCTCTACTACCTGGTGGTGACGTTCTCGATCACCTATCTCAAACTCGCCGTGCACGTGGACACCGCACCGATCCTGGCGCTCATGCTGGTGGCGCACCTGTTGCACTTCTTCATGATTCCGGCGGCGGGCCTGCTGTCGGATGTGATCGGGCGGCGGCCGGTCTATCTCACCGGGGCCGTGCTCACCGCCGGCTGGGGTTTCCTGGCCTTCCCGATGATGGACACCGGGAACTACGCCGTCATCGTCGTGGCCATCACCCTCGGTCTGGCCGTCGAATCCCTCACCTACGCACCGTATTCCGCGCTCATGACCGAGATGTTCCCGACGCATGTGCGATATACGGCCCTGTCGTTCTGCTATCAGGTCGCGCCGATTCTGGCCGGATCGCTGGCCCCGCTGATCGCCATCAGCCTGTTCGACCGCTTCCACAGCTCGGTGCCGATCTCGCTGTATCTGATTGTGGCCGCCGCGATCTCGGTGCTGGCGGTCGGGCTGGCCAAGGAGACCGTCGGCAAGTCGCTGAGGTCGGTCGATGCGGAGGCTGCGCGATGAGGACGCCTGCGCCGACCACGGGCCGGGTGTCGCGGGGGCGACGGCTATACAACGTGACATGGCATAGAATGTCGTGAACCGATCGAATCCATCGATCACGGGCAGGGGAGCCGACCACGTGAGTATCGACCAGTTCACCCAGGTGGAGAAGGTCAGCCTGCGCGAGAAGGTCTCGCGGGCACTGCGCGCGGCCATCATCGCCGGTGAAATGGAGCCCGGCGTGGTGTATTCCGCACCCACGCTGGGCGCGCGGTTCGGAGTGTCGGCCACCCCGGTCCGCGAGGCCATGCAGGATCTGGCCCGAGAGAACCTCATCTCGATTGTGCCCAACAAGGGATTCCGGGTCACCGAGGTGGCCGAGAAGGACCTCGACGACATCACCCGCATCCGGCTGCTGCTGGAACCGCCGGTGGTCCGCGAGGTCACCCCGCTGATTCCGGAATCGGATATACCGCACCTGCGTGCCCTCGCCGAGAAGATCGTCGAAGGTGCCGAAAGCGGAGACCTGGTGGAATACACGGCGGCCGACCAGATCTTCCATCTGACCCTGCTCGGCTACGCCGACAACCCGCGCCTCAACACCCTGGTTTCCGACCTGCGCGACCACACCCGCCTGTTCGGCCTCGCCTCCCTGGCCGAGAAAGGCGAACTGGTCGACGTCGCCCGCGAGCATCTCACCATCGTCGACCTACTCGAATCCCGCGATCAGGACGCCGTCGAACACTTCCTGCGCGACCACATCCGGCAGGCCCGCGGCCGCTGGGCGAAGCCCCAGGACTAGCCGGCCGGGCTTCCGGTTTCTCGGTTGAAATCAGTTGGCGGGCTTGCCGAACCAGCGGGTGAGGTGGTCGTTCAGGTCCTGCTGGTGCTGCCGATCCAGGCGACATGGCCGTCGGGGCGGAGCAGGAGGGCCGGAATATCCAGTGCCGCAGTGGGATCCGCGATGAGGTCGACTCGGTCCGACCAGCCTTCGACGGTCAGGCGTTCGGTGCGGTCGAGTACCAGGCCGCGGCCCCGATGTAGTCGGTCGTAGAGGCGGCCCTGTTTCAGGTCGATATCGCGCAGCCGGCGGCCGAGTAGATCGGGGCCCTCGCCGAAGTCGTAGCGGATGTCGATCGCGGTGATCTTCTCGATCAGATAGCGCCCGATTCTCGCCCACGCGGTCGCCGCCGACTCCGCATTTCCGCAGGTCCTGGCATCGATCGCCTATTGTGCGGCACCCCCGGATCTTGCCGCAAGCGATATATGCCGAAGGGGGAGAGGAGTTCGGGGTGAGGTCGTCAGGAGAGGAAGTGCTGTAGTTCCTCCGCGACGAACTGGGGGTTCTCCTCGACGAGCCAGTGTCCTGCGTGTGGCACGTCGACCGCGCGCACGATGTTGGTCATGCGCGGTGCGACGGTGGCGCGGATCGCGTCGAGTTGGCCCTGAGCGGTCATGAGGAGGGTCGGGACGGGAGTCGGTGTTGCTGCCATGGTGTCGCGTACGTCTTTGTCCAGGGCGCGGTAGAGGTCGAAGCCGCCTGCCAGTTTCTCCGGCCGACTGTATGTTCTTGCGTACTCGTCGATTTCGGCGTCGGTGAAGGGCGATCGGTCCGAGGTGCCGCCGAATGCCGTACCGCCGAAGGAGACCTGCGGGTAGAACAGGGCCAGGTACTCACGGACGTGGTCGCCGACGACCGCTTCGGGGACTCGGCGCTGGGAGTGGAAGGCTATGTGCCAGCTCAACGAGCGGTAGGTCGGCGCGTCGATCGCGGGCCCGGGTAGCGGTAGGTCGAGGTAGCCGAGGCGCGCGGTGTCGGCGGGGTACTGGGCGGCGTACTCGAAGGCCACCGCGGCGCCGAAGTCGTGCCCGACCACGCGGGCATCCCGCACTCCGAGCCGATCGGCGATGAGGGCGTGCACATACCGGGCCAGGGTGGCCTTGTCGTAGCCGGTCGGTGAGCCGGTGCTGTCGCCCAATCCGGGGAGGTCGACGGCGTAGACGGTGTGGCCTTCGGCGAGTGCCGGCATGATCGGCCACCAGCCGTACCAGGTCTGCGGCCAACCGTGGATCAGCACCACCGGCGAGCCGCTGCCGCCGGTCACGTAGTGCATGCGGACGCCATCGACGTCGGCGAACTCGTGCCGGAAGGTGCTCTCGAACGCGGGGTCGCCCTGGGTGGCGACAGCGTAGGGGGCGACCGCGGGGGTGGTCGGCGAGCAGGCCGCCGTGCCGATCGTGATCAGCAGGGCGAGTGCGGCGACCGCCACCGCGCGGGCCGATCCGAGGAAGCCGTGCGTCGGCGTCCGGGTCGTGGTGATCATGTGTTCCTTGCCTGGAGTGGAAGTCAGCGGCCGGTTGTGCCGTCGATCAGTTCGCGGAGGATGTCGGCGTGACCCGCGTGCCGGCCGGTCTCCTCGATCATGTGTGTGAGCGCCCAGCGGATGCTCGGAGCCGTGCGTCCCCGTCGCGGCCGGGGGATCGGTGCGCCGAGATCGGTGCAGCCGTCGAGTATTTCGTCCGCGCGCTCGACCGCGGTTCGATAGCGGGCGACGACGTCGGCCACGTGGTCCTCGGGCGCGACCCGGAACGTCGCCTGCCAGTCGATGACGTTGTCCCCGAGGAATATCGAGCGTTCGACGAAGGTCAGATGCGCGAGCAGGCCGAGCAGGTTCGTGCCCGACGGCACCGCGGCCGTGCGTACGTGCGGTTCGGGTGCGCCCTCGACCTTCGCGACGATCGCGGTTCGCAGATAGCCGAGGAATCCGCGCAGGACCTCGATCTCGTCGCTTCCGGTCCGAGGCGGCGGGGTGTCCGAGCGGCGTGTCCGGCGGGTCGCAGTGCTGGCGTTCATCGAGACTCCTTCGGTCGGGACGCGCCCAGTCTCGCCGCGACCGCCAGGATCTGGCACGCAATCTTGCGGTTCCGGCAAGATGGTCGCGTGGACCGCGAAATCGACGATGTGCTCGACGCAGTGGGACCGAGACTGCGTGCGTTGCGCCGCGCCCGCGGGATCACCCTCGCCGACCTCGCGACGCGGACCGGGGTGTCGGAGAGCACGCTGTCCCGGCTGGAGAGCGGGCAGCGTCGCGCGACCCTGGAGTTGCTCTTGCCGCTGGCCCGCACCTACGACGTTCCCCTGGACGACCTCGTCGGCGCCCCGCGCACCGGTGATCCGCGAATTCACTTGAAGCCGATACGGCGGTCCGGGATGACCTTCGTGCCGCTGTCCCGGCGACCGGGTGGCATACAGGCGTTCAAAATGGTCATCCCCGCTCAGCCGGAACCGCTCGAACCGACACCACAGACGCACGACGGCTTCGAATGGCTGTACGTGCTCAACGGTCGCCTGCGGCTGGTGCTCGGCGAACGCGACCTGACCCTGCCGCCCGGCGAAGCCGCAGAGTTCGACACCTCGTTGCCGCACTGGCTGGGCAGCGCCGACGGCGGAACGGTCGAACTACTCATCCTGTTCGGCCTCCAAGGAATGCGCGCGCATGTGCGCCCCGACCAGCACGAGAACCGTTGACCGACAACGGGTAGCGGATGTTCGGCACCGCAGCGAGTTCGGTTCTCTGATCGCGCAGGTCCGGTCGGTCAGACCTGCTCGCGAGCCGACGAAAAGTCCCGGAATTCGGTTGAAGCGATATCGGCGAATCACGAGATACCAAGGCGGGCAAGGCTGATCCCGGCCTGCCCACCTACGGAAAGGTGGAGAGTGAACCCCCTCCCCTTCGATGGTTGGTCACGGTGTTTCGGTGAGTTTGATGCTGGTTGCCCAAAGATCCTCGGCCTTGGCCGGGTCATAGGAGTCGGTGGACGATCGAATCCGACGGTGGCCGGAAAAGTACTTCCCGGTGACGGTGGCCAGATCAGGGTTGAGGATCAACCGAGCCAGGGCCTGCCCGGAGCGGCGGGAAGTGTGGACATTGATGCCTGGCACAACGGTGAGGGCCGGGAGCAGATAGCGCCAGGCCAGACCTTGTATTCCGTGGTAGTCGCGGCCGAGTCCGGTGCCGGGCATCAAGCCGGGGTCGAACGCATTGACGGTGATCTGGGGCGGCACAGTGCTGCGATCGAGCTGTCGGGCCAGTTCGTAGGTGGTCAGCACGTTGCACAGTTTGGATGTGGTGTAGCGGCGGCGCCCGGTCGGGCCGGGGCGTGAAGCGTCGTCGGCGACGTCGGGATGGGCCAGATCCCAGGCTGTGCTGTAGGACGGGGCCGGCATGCCGGTCGGCTTGGTGGGATCGTGGGTGTCGCTCGCGACGAAAACGATCCGACCCGGGGTCTGCAGCCTGGACAGCAGCTCCCGGACCAGCAGGAAGTGTGCGAGATGGTTGACCGCGAAGGTCTGCTCGATCCCGTCGATGGTCAGGACCGTGCCGGAAACGCTCTGCATACCGGCATTGCAGATGATCGCATGGAGCGGTGGCAGCCGGTGTTCGCCGAATTCGCGGGCGAAGCGGCGAACCTCGTCGAGGGAGGCCAAATCCAACGGCACGCCGACAGCCCGGTCGCCCAGTCTGCGGGCAGCCTCGTGTACTCGGTCCGGGCCGCGACCGGTGATGACCACCTGCCAGCTCGAGTCGGCCGCGAGGATGGCCTCGGCGGCACGGTAGCCCAGACTGCCGGTTCCACCAGTGATCAGAACTGTGCGCGAGGTGCTCATCGGGCTGATCCTTTGCTCATCGGGACCCAGGTGCCGCGGAATCCGAGCGGAACACGGTGCGGCAGACCGATCCACCACATTTGTCGTGTTCCCATGATGAGGCGGCCGATGTAGTTCAATGGCAGAACTCCTGCTTCCCAAGCAGTTTCAGACTCCCGATCGCCTCGGCGATGACTGTGATCTGGTCGTCGAGATCGAGAATCCGGTCCACGATCGCGGCGGTGGTGAGTCCGGCCGCCAGTGCGGCCTCGAGCTCGCCGTGCGCGCGTGCCCGGGCCGTCCGCAGCTCGACGAGCGTGCCCTCGACCGTCACGTCTTGCCTGAATTGCCTAGTGCGAGTGAGGGATTTGCAGTCGGTCATGCGCTGGCCTTCGTTCGTGTGGGTGCGGATGTCGGGGCGGGTATGGCCAACAGACGGCTCGAATGGCGGATTGCTATCGACCCAGCGGTCCTGCGAGAGGCAGGACGACCGTGCAGGAGACGGGTGAGGCGTGCGTGGGGTCGAGGGCATTGAGGACCACGCGCACCGTGACCGGATCCGCGGTCAGCTCGTAGTGCTCGGTGTAGTCGGTCGGGCAGAGGTCCTGCAGCACCACGTCGTCGACATTGGGCCCGTCCAGCAGGCCGGTGGTCCAGGGGGTGGCGATCTCGTCGTAGCGGGAGACCACGGTGGTGAACCGGATGGCCGGTGCGAGGGCCGGGTCCGCGTTCAGGTCGATGGCGACCTTCGAGCCGGGCGAGAGCTGGCACGGTCCGCACTGCGCAGCCAGTTCCGCTCCGGGCGCGGTGGATTCGAGCAGCGGCTGCAGGTTCGCGAGGCCGCTGACCGTGGAACCGTGCAGCGGCGCGGCCAGCGCCACGTAGCGGTCGATCTTCGGGATGGCGCCGAGGTGGTTCAGGGCGTAGAACGGCACCGCGCCGCCCATCGAATGGCCGACGAGATCGACCTTGTCCGAGCCGGTTTCGGCGCGCACCCGGTCGACGAAGTCGGAGATCTGCCGGGCGCTGGTCTCGACCGGCGTGATGGCGCCCATGACCGGGCCGAGCGCGCCGGTGCCGTAGGTCGTGGTGAACACGCAGTAACCGGCGTTCACGAGGACCGCGGACAGGGTGTTCCAGGTGACGGTGTCATTGGACAGCCCGTGCAGCAGCACCACCGGATTCGGGTGCGCGGCAGTGGGTGTGCAGGACCAGTCGTTCGCGCCGGGCGGGGCCTGCCCGGGCGCGGTGAGCTCGGCGGCCAGTCCGCCGAAGTAGCTGTAGGACGGATCCGGCTCGTCGGCCGCGGCCGGGCGTACGGCGAGCGCGGCGGCGAACAGGACGGCGGCGGTGAGGCAGCGGGTGGCCGATCGCATGGGTACTCCCGGGGGATTCGTGCCGGTCGGCCTCACGATGCCCCCTACGCGCCGCGCATGACCGACCGGTCGGTCATAGGCTAGCCGCTGTGTACCCTCGAGGGGAAGAGACAACGCAGGAAAGGATTTCGGCCATGCCCCGACCCGCGGAACCGGGCCGCAACGCCCTGCTCGACGCCGGGGCGGAGGTCGCCGCGCGCACGGGCCTGGCCGGACTGTCGGTCAATGCCGTGGTCCAGGCCGCCGGCATGGCGAAAGGCACGTTCTACCACCACTTTCCGGACCGGCGCAGCTATGTCGTCGCCCTGCACCGCCGGTATCACGACGAGCTGACCGGTCTCGTCCTCGCCGCCGTCGGCGACCTCGCGCCCGGCCGCGAGCGACTGCGCACCGGCCTCGCCGCCTACCTCGACGCCTGCCTGGCCACCCGGGGCACCAAAGCCTTTCTCGCCCAGTCCCGCACCGAGACCGATCTGCTCGACGAGGTGACCGCCCGCAATCAGTTGGTCGCCGCGGTGATCGCGCCCGATATCGAGCTGCTGGGCTGGGCGGACCCGCCCGCGGTGGCGCTCCTGGTCATCGCCATGGTGGCCGAGATCGCGCTGGCCGAACTGTATTCCGACGCGGCCCGCCCCGACCTGCGCGCCGCGCTCACGGCATTGATCGAGCGCACGCCGGCCTGACCGCCGTCGCGGTCACCGCCCGTAGTCGGCGAGTCCGGCTACCGCCGTGATTATCCGGACCCGACGCCCGGGCAGTACGACAGGTATCCGTGGTACAGGAGTAACGATGAACCGTCAGCGCGAGGAGTCCGGTCGCGATGCTCGCCCAACGCCGCGTCATCGGTACGATCGTGCGGGCGGCGGCGCATGTCATGGGGTCGAATTCAGATTCAACGTGCAGGGAATTCCGCTTCAACCGTTGGGAATTCGCGGCGGCGGGCAACGAGCTGCCAGGCGACCAGCATGAGGCTGACCCATAGCACCGGAACGTAGAAGTTCAGGATGACCCAGGTCAGATCATGCGCTGTCGTGGTCGCGTCATAGCGGATACCGAGCACGGTGCCGTTCGCAAGATCGAGCACTGTTTCCGCGATGAACAGCCATAGGACCGGGATTGCCGCTCTGCTGTCGCGGCGCAGCAGCCAGATCCCAAGAAATGCCAGGCCCGCGCCGAGCACATCGCCCCACGCGATCTGGTGTGCCGCCGAAAGCGGAATCTCGAATCCGACGCGGCGCGCGGAATAGATCTGCAAAGCGACAATCCGGAACACGTGCACCCACAGGCAGGCTGTGATGGCCACCGCCACCGCGTGCCGCCGCAGCCAGGGCACGGCCAACCAGACGGCCGCCACGGCGGCAATGGCCAATGCCAGCGTGGTGGCGATCAGGCTGGCCACTGCCGGCGTCATGGCCGACGCACCTGGTGCGCTACGACTCGGCGAGCCATCGGTAGGCCCGCTCTCGCGTGGAGAACCAGCCGGTCGGGAAGGACGCGGAACCTTCCACGCCAGGTTGTGCACCGGCCTCGACCGTGCCGGGGACGCCGGGGGCGACCAGGAACGCGAACTTCGTCACTCCGGCTGCGCCGTAGCGCGGAATGATGTTCCGGTCCCGCCAGCCCGTGACATCCGGGCCGAATTCATGGTGGAAGTCGGTGGCATCGACAATCATGTATCGAGGTTTATGTTGGTCGCCCATCTGGGCGAACAGCGTCAGGGTTTCCTTGAAATCGTCATCGCTCAATTCGCCGGGCAGCCAACGCAGTTCCAGCGTCCGCCAGTCTTCGTGGTGCAGGATGACGCCCCACGGATTGCGAGCGACCTCCACCGGCTCGAGCTGCTGAACTTCAGCCATCGCCTACACCTCCTTTCCTTCTCGCAAACTAACGCCGGTGGGCGGGCGATCATGAGGGGCCAGTCAGACAACTTCCGTGCTGATTCGGCCACGCCCCTATCGGCGCCGCTGTCGCCGGGCATACCCTCGGACCGTGCTATCGGTCGCAGTGCTGGCACTGGCGGGTGGAGCCTCGATCGGCCCTGCCGGCTTCATGGATGTGCTGGCCAAGGCGGATCGCTCCTGGCAGTTGCAGGCCGGTGCGGCATGGACTCAGCTGTTCGATACAACCCTGGTCGGACTGACCGACGCCCCGGTACGGTGCCGCGATGGAGTCCTGCTGCAGCCCCACTGCCGGGCCGCCGAACTCGCGCCGCCGAACCTTGTGGTGGTGCCGGCCTTCGATGACGAGAACCTGCTCGATTCGCTTGCCGACAACCGGGAGTGGGTGCCGTGGCTGGACAAATGGCACGCCCAGGGCGGCCGCGTCGCATCATCGTGCGTCGGCGCGTTCCTACTCGCCGAGGCGGGCCTGCTGGACGGACGCCCCGCCACCACACACTGGATGTTCGCCGAGACCCTCCGCTCCCGTTATCCCCGAGTCAAGGTCGCAACCGACCGGCTGATTGTCGACGCCGGGGATGTCATCACCTGCGGCGGCGCCACCACCTTCCTGTCGCTGGTCGTCTATCTGGTGGAACGCTTCGGCGGCCACGAGCGTGCGGCCGTGGCCCGCAAAGTCCTGCTCATCGATGGCGGCCGGACCAGCCAGCTGCCCTACCTGACCTACACGCCGGTCCGCGATCACGGCGACGAGCTGATGCAACGGATACAGGACTACATCGACACCCATCTCGGCACGCCGATCGGATCCGAAGCCCTGGCCCGGCATTTCGGCATAAGCCCGCGCACCCTCGCTCGGCGATTCCACGCCGCCACCGACTCGAGCGTGAACTCCTATGTGCAACAAGCCAGGATGCTGCTGGCCAAGAAGCTCCTGGAGACCACCGACCAGCCGATCGAGCAAATCCGCACGGCCACCGGCTACCTCGACCCCGCCGCCTTCCGCCGGGTCTTCCGCGAGGCCGCCGGAGTTTCCCCGCGACAGTACCGAAACATCTACACCACCCGGCCGTGAATGTCTTCGTCGCTGACCGGTGTAGCGTGTACGCAGTTCAGACCCGGTTGAACGTGCCGGCCGCGGCGCCCACCATCAAGGGTTATTCGGCTTCGGAACGCGAATCAGCCCGGGGGCGACCATATCCAATGAGCTGCCCTGGTTTCTGAACCGGTTGTGTGGCAACGGCATTCGAGAGCTTGCCAGCCTACTTGGGGGGTGTAGAAGTGACCGTCGCCGCACTCCTGCCGTTCAATTTCGAGAGGGTCGAGTTCTGAAGCGGATCAGCCTCTGCGAAGTAGGTCAGCGCAAGTATCGCTGCTGGTAGAGACTCCACTGCCCCCATCTGGTTGTCCGGGTGGGGGCCGTCGTCTCGGCGGCCAGCGGATGCGGCCGTTCTGAACCGCGCACTATGCGGCAGAAGAGTGTGTTCGGCAAGGCGACCTCGTCGAGGGAGGACCGAATCCGCCGCAGCCACGGCTCTCGCCCGGGCCACACGTCGTCATAGTTGACCGCGTCCGTCGCTGCGCGAGGCGATGGCCACCGACGAGGGCGCTCCCGCAGCCAAGGGCGACTAGATCGGTTTCGGCAGATCCGTCACGAACACCGCAGTTCGTGATGGTCTTTGCCGTGCCCCCAAGACTTGGGGCGATCTCGAGTCCATGCGCTGCGGTATCTTCCATGCGATCGCCGCACCCTGGTCGGCGCGCAGAGGAAGCACGCCACTTGTTCAACAAATACTTTGCGGCCGCCGCCCTCTCGGTGAGCGCCGCTGCCGTTCTTGCGGCACCGCCTGCCGCCGCCGACCCGGTCAACTGGGGCGCCGTTTCCCTCAGCGTGTGGGGCAACGTCTACGCGATTTCGGTCAACCACCCGACGGAAGCCGACGCCATTCGAGCCGCCGACCGAGCGTGCAAGGGTCAAGGCATCATCGACTGCCGGATGATGGTGACGTTCGCGAACGGCTGCGGTGCAGTCGTGACGAGTCCGCTCGCGATCGTCGCAGGGTTCCCGATCGTGGGCTTCGGTAAGGGGGCGACCCCGGGGGAGGCATACGCAGACGCCACCCGCAACCTCCCCACCGGCACCGGAAGCGTCGGCTCGTTCAATCGCGAACATGCCTGCACCCAGCCTTGATCTAGTTCCAGCACGGTCCTCGGCAGATCAGTGCGTTCGGCCGGCCTCAGATCGGTGCGACTCATAGGCCTTCCGCCGTGTCCTGCTGTGACTCGCCGAGCGCGCTGAATGCTCGCGCGAGAATGTCCAGTGATGCCAGCAGCACCGGCCCGAACCGCCTTGGCTCCTCGCCGACTCCGGTGCGGGACAATTCAACTGCCTCATGCGCGGCGGCCGCGGCCTCAGGGTAACGCTCCAGGTTGTCCAGGATGTCCGCCTGCATGTAGAGCGACTTCGCCAGCCCAACCCGGTAACGAAAGCGCCCCGTGGACAGTCCGCGGCGACAGATCCGCAGGGATTCTTCGGTGTCGGCCAAGGCTCGCTCGTGTTCTCCGGCAACGCTCAGCGACCGAGCCGAGCTCCGCAGCAAGTTGGCCAGCTCCACGTCGAGACGTGGTGCGGCAGCGGCCAGCCACCGGGCGATTTTGACCGCGTCACGCATGATTTCCGGCTCCCGCTCCCCCTGCCGGAGGATCGCACTCGCGACCACAGTTACCCCTTCGTAGTCGCCGATCGTTGGACGCTTGCACGGTATCAACGCTCGTTCGACGCCCACCACCCGTTAATCGGCAGAAGCGGACGTTCTGCACCGCACCAGATTCCAGCCGCCGGCACCTCGCGCCGGCCGATTTGGTCAGCGCGGTATGCGGCAATAGCGTGCGTTCGCGGTGACAAGCAGCCCCCGGCAGGCCTGAAGATCCTCGTCTACACCACAATGCCGTGCGACGCCGTCTCGAGAGACTGCGGTTCGATCGAGAAACCACTGTGCCCCCAACCGAATTAGCAGGCGGGGGCACAGTCACTGTCAGGTCCGGCACCGAGGTTTCCGGCGGTGCCACCCGCGAATCATGCGTTGGCGGTGCAGATTACATCGTTAATCGCCGTCGCCGACAGGTCCGCGGAACCGACATTGGCCAGCATGGCCCGCGGATAGACTCGGGAGAGACTGGAATAGGCCTCGCGGAGCGCGGACGCCCGGTCGCGGCCAGCGCCGCTGCCTACCGCGACGTCGTCTCCAGCGTCGTTCCGGTACACGAGTGCGCCACAGCCGTCCGACCAGGCCACAAGAACGGCGCAGTCGGAGATGCCGCCGTAACTGCAGTTGGCCATCGCCTCGTCGATCGCCTCGCCGCGGCTGCCCGCATTGACACTGGTGCCGTAGCTCCAGTCCTCGACACTGAACGCGATCGCACCGTGGAGCTCGGCCGCATTCGCCGTACCAGCACCGATCGCCGACCCGGCCGCCAGGCCTACCGCCGCGACCGCGACGACGGCCTTACCCATGAACTTCATCAAGCATTTCCCTGTCAACGTATGGAGAGACTTACCCGACGAATCATGGCTGATCACTGTCCGATTCGCCAAAAGGCCTAAAGTCACAAACCCCACCGGCGAGTATTCTCGAGATCGCGGACACGCTCAATGGTTAGGCAAGTCGAGTCGGCGCGACGTCACAAACGGTTGACCGCAACTGCTGAATCGGCATAAGTGCTCTACCGGCGGCCGGACGGCCTCTGCTGGTTGATCTTCCGATGTCCCATGCTGGCTGGTTCGATCAGCGCGGGACGCGGCAGGATAGTGCACGGCTATGTGCCAGCCGATGCTGCAGTCGACTGGTCTAATCACCCACAACCACTGAGGAATTGGCGAAATACAGGCGATTTACGATCAGTAGTGCGAGGCTATGCCGGTTGCGCGAAACTCGGCATCACGGTGCGTTCGGCCGGCCTCAGATCGGAACCACCAGTTGATCTTTCGATGGCCCGCGCTGGCCGGTTCGGTCAGCGCGGTATGCGCCAATATGGCGTGTTTGGTCGGGCGTTGCCTGTCCGCATTTCGCGGTAGGCAACGCCATTCGGTGATCAGTCGCCTGCGGTGACGAGTTTGTCGTCGATGAGGTGCAGCCGGCGGGCGAGGTCGGAGACAAAGATCCGTTCGGGGTCGACGCCGTCGCGGATGCGCCGCCATTCCTCCAAGCGTGGGTACATTGCGCGGATCATCTCAGGGGTAGTGCGGGAGTCCTTGGCGAAGTACAAGCGACCCCCGGCGTCGAGGACCCGCCGGTCGAGTTCGGCACAGAATTCGCCCAGTCCGGGTTTGAGCGGGAAGTCCAGGCTGAGCATGAATCCCGGGTGCGGCCACGACAAAGGGGCCGGGTTGGCGGCACCCATCCGTTTGAACACGTTCAGGAACGATCGGTGTCCGGAGTGTGCGATCGCGCGCACAGCATCAGCGAGCTGCTGTTCGGCGCCGAAGGGCATGGAGAACTGGTACTGCAGGAACCCGCGGCGGCCGTAGGCGCGGTTCCATTCACCCAGCAGATCCAGCGGGTGATAGAACTGCGTGAGGTTCTGGATGCGCCCGCGCGCCCGATGTGGATACACCCGGTGTGCGGCTTCGGCGGCGATGCGGATGGTGAGGTTGTTGACCATGCCGTTGGGGAAGACGTCAGGCACAGTGAGTAGTTGGGGTGCATCGAATTTCAGCGGGTTGCGGCGCAGCTTGGGCGGGAGCTGGTCCAGTGTTGCCAGGGAGCCGCGGCTGAAGCCGGCGCGGCCGAGTTTGGGGCCGGTGCTGATCGTGTCAGGGACCGACATCGAGTATTCGTAGCCGTCGTCGGATCCGCCGGTGAGCAATTCCATGGTCTGCTCGAGGTTGTCGGTGCGGTCGTTGTCGACGATGAAATACGCGGTTTCGGTGTGCTTCATCCGCACCCGGGCACGCACGATGACGCCGGTCAGGCCCATGCCACCAACGGTGGCCCAGAACAGATCAGCGTCGGCTCCTTCGGGAGCCAGTGTGCAGATCGTGCCGTTGGCGGTGAGTAGGTCCATCGAGAGCACGTGGTTGCCGAAACTGCCGTGGGAGTGATGGTTCTTGCCGTGGATGTCGGAGGCGATCGCGCCGCCCACGGTGACCTGGCGGGTCCCCGGCAGGACCGGAACCCACAGCCCCTGAGGCAGAACCGCTTTCATGAGGGTGTCCAGGCTGACACCGGCGTCGACGTCGACCACACCGGTGTCGGGGTCGATGTCGTGGATGCGGTCGAAGGCGGTCATGTCGATGACCAGGCCGCCGCCGTTCTGGGCGGGATCGCCATAACTGCGACCGAGCCCGCGGGCAATGACCCCGCGTGATCCCGCGGCGCTGACCGCCTTGGCTACCGTGTCGAGATCGGGCGTGGAGAGTACCTGCGCCACAGACGATGCGGTACGGCCCCACCCGGACAGCGGGCGTCGGTCGATCATCGATCCCCCTTGGATGAAATTCACCTCGCAACGGTAACCGTGCACCGGAGAACGCTGCCAACACGAACAAGCAGTCGACCGATTCGAACTGCGCTCAACGCGGCAGTACAGGATGTTTGGGTGGTCTGCTAATCCGGTCCGCCGAGCACGATCGGCCGGTAGGCCAGCGCCCTGTCCACGATCTGCTCAGGGGGCGACGGAGGATCAGAGAAGTCCCAGAAGATATGGTCGGAAATGTGTGGGTCCGCCACCGAATCCTGGAGCTGAGCGAGCCATTCATCCAATTGTTCCCCGCTACCCTCAACGTTCTGGATGCGTGCGACTAGTTCGATGAGCTGCTCGCGATCGAGCCTGGCCATGGTGTCCTGCCTCCGTGGTGAGTTCCCGTCCATCACGCAGCGGTGGTGTGTTCGACATGGCACGGCAGGCGGACGCGGGGTACGAGCCGCACTCAAGATGGTCTGTGTCCGGTCGGGTCGTTGCGCGTGATAGTGCGTGGGACGGTAAGGGTTACGAGTTTGTCCGGGTTTCGGATGATGTAGAGGTTGGAGATTCTGCCCTCGGTGGTCTCGATCAGACAGGCGGCCTCCTGGCGATCGCCGGCGTAGATGGCGATCGCGGGGGCGTGGTTGTAGGTCACCGACTCGAGCCGTAGGCCGGGCACCCGACTGATCGTCTGGAAGACGTCGATCAGAATGGTGGCAACATGCTGGGCTCCCCGGGCCCGCGGGCTCGCCGCGGTGACTTTGCCTCCGCTGTCGGTGGTGAAGGCGACATCGGGGGCGAGCAGCGCCAGCAGTCCGGACAGGTCGCCGGTGGTCGCCGCAGTCAGGAACCGTTCGGTGAGATCGGCGGTACGGGCCGAGTCGACGGGCCCGAATCGGTTGCGCCGCGCGTGGACATGGGCACGGGCACGGTGGGCCATCTGACGTACCGCGGTCGCGGATTTGCCTATCGCCGAGGCTATTTCGTCGTAGGCGAAGCCGAATACCTCGTGCAGCACGAAGATCGCGCGCTCATCGGGGGTGAGCGTTTCGAGCAGCACCGGCATCCCCATCGATACCGATTCGGCGAGCACCATATCGGTGGCCGCATCCTGTTCGCTGATCAGCAGCGGCTCGGGCAGCCACGGGCCGACGTAGTCCTCGCGGCGGCGAGAACCGGCTCGTACCGCATTGAGGGCCTGCCGGGTCACCAGTTGTGCCAGATACGATTTGGTATCCCGCACGATCGCGAGATCCACTCCGGACCACCGCAGGTAGCTGTCCTGGAGCACATCGTCGGATTCCGTTGCGGAGCCGATGATTTCGTAGGCGATCGTGAACAACAGCGGTCGCAGCAAGGTGAACCGCTCGGCGTGGTCGGTGGTGGCGGTCATAGCGCGACGATTTCGGTCGTCGGCAGCTGGAGCCGGCTTCCGCCGCCGATGACGACGATTTCGGTGGTGCCGTTGTGATCAGTCATGTCCATCAGACACCGGATACTTCCACGACATAACACGGCATGACACAGATCACCTCGAGTCGGCCGGGATCGCAAGTGGTCCAGATCACCCAGTGGCGGTGTTACGTGGGGCGTCGCACCGGTGTCGTGAAGGTGTTCGCTCGTTCGCATCGAGGAGGCCGCCTTGTCCTTTGCCCTGGACCCACAAGTTGCCGAGGCATTCGCGCCTTTTGCCGCCGCGATGTCCGGTAGCGCGCCCCCGCCGGTCGGCGACGTGGCTGCGCGCCGCGTCGCCGTGGAGGCACGCATCAGGCAGGCAGATATCGCCCAGCCGTTCCCGGACGATGTCGAGGTAGCCGACTACCGGCTGACCACCGGCGAGGGCGCAACGATCCGAATGCGTTGGTACACACGCGAAGACGCCTCCGACGGTCCTGGGCCCGCCGCGCTGTACCTGCACGCCGGCGGCATGATCCTCGGCCACATCGGCCTGTTCGACGGAACGGTCGCGCGGTACGTGTCCGCCAGTGGCACCTCGATGCTGTCGGTCGACTACCGGCTCGCACCGGAGCACCCGTACCCGGCGCCGGTCGAGGATGTCTACGCCGCGCTGATCTGGCTGCATGAGCACGCCGACGAGCTGGGTGTAAACCGCGCCCGCATCGGTGTCTTCGGAGACAGCGCCGGGGGCGGGCTCGCCGCAGCGGTCGCAATCCTGGCCCGCGACCGCAAGGGACCCGCCATCACGAAACAGATCCTCGTCATGCCGATGCTCGACGACCGCACCCCGGATCCGGATCCGCGGCTCGCGCCGTTCGTGCTGTGGTCGTGGGACGACAATCGGACCGCCTGGCAGGCCATTCTCGGCGATGCCGCCGGAGGTCCGGACACACCCGCCGCCGCGGCCCCGGCGCGCGTCGCCGACCCGGCCGGGCTGCCGCCGGCCTATATCGAGGTCGGTCAGCTCGACATCTTCCGCGACGAGGCTCTGACCTATGCCCTGCGGCTGAGCCGTGCCGGAGTGCCGGTCGAATTCCATCTGTATCCCGGTGTACCGCACAGATTCGACACCGTCGCCTTCTCCTCCGATATCGCCCGCCGCGTCCTCGCGGACCGAGTCCGGGCCCTGTCCTCGTTCTGAAGGCAACCCGTCATTTATTGGCAGCGAAAGGAATTCGCCTACCGTGACCGACTATGTGTTGCGCCCGATCGGGCATGTCGAATCCGGACTCATCGATCCCGCCGCGGCGCCGCGTCAACCCGACGAAGGCGCCCCGGAGGCCTGGCTGATCCTCGACGAACGGTATGCCCCCGCACTGGACGGCGTCACCGCTGGCATGGACCTTCTGGTCCTCACCTGGCTGGACCGCGCCGACCGCGATACCCTCGCGATCCATCGGCGCGGTGACGTCGGCCGCGCGATCACCGGAGTCTTCGCCACCCGCGCTCCGCACCGGCCCAATCCGATCGGCCTGCACCACATCCACATCCTCGCCGTCGCAGGCACCCGCATCCACGTCGGCAACCTGGAAGCCGTCGACCGCACGCCGATCCTCGACATCAAACCGCTCCTCACCCCGGACCGCTGAGGCCGGTTCGGCCCAACCGACACCGGGTGCCGCGAGTCCCGCTCTGGGCACCCGGTGTCGAGCTCGGCCGCAGGCTGATGCGGGCCGAAGAATGCGGTGAGTTCGGCTGTGACCGTGGCCGGATCGTGCTCGTGGAGATCGTGTCCGGCGCCGGAGACGATCCGCAGCCTCGACGTCGGGATCAGTCGGGCGAGCGGCCGGGGCTGGGACGGGTCGACGACACGGTCGTTCTCACCCCACAGGATCAGCGTGTCCGCGCGGACGTCGCTCGGGTGCGGCGTTCAGTAGGTCGGTGCGGTCGCCAAGCGGGCGGCCTCGTGTTTCGAGGCTGCAGCTATGCGCTTTTCGCCTTCGAGGCGGGCTTGGATTGCGGCGACCGAGTGGTGGTGCGGGGTTCGGGGGATGGGGAGGTGTCGGCGGGCGGTCTGGGCGAGGTACCACGCGAGGGATACGAGAGTGACTGTGGTGGTGATGATCTCGGGGATCATGGAGTGCTCCCTTGACTAGGTGGGGTAGGTGCGAGGGAGGTCGCGGAGGACGATGCGGATTGCTCGCAGGACCGCGGTGAGGGGCTGGGGGCTCTCCCACTGGGGGTACCTGAACCAGTGCGGGGCGGGGTCGGCGGAAGCGAGGGGCGCGGAGGGGGCGGGTGAGGTCGCGGACAGGCGGGGAACGGGAAGGGTGATTTGTCTTCCCGGCGGGAGGAACTCGCACTGCGCGCGGCGGCGGAGGGCGGTGGCGCAGGGAGTCAGGTCGAGTGAGGTGGGGGCGGCCAGGAGGATCAGGGTGGGGCTGCCGGTGCCATCGCTCAGGATCGGCGTGACCTTCTTGCTCCAGAACAGCTCATCGTCGACCAGCGCCGCCAGGGCGCACGGCGCCATGATCGCGCAGACATCGCTGGTGGACAGGGTGATTCGGATACCGGATACCCGACAGGGCAAACCGTAGAGTTCCCGGTACAGCCATGCCTGTCGTTCCACCGGGCTCTCACCGGTCATGCCTGCGCATGTGGGCATCGGCTCGCACCTCCTCCAGATACTTGCGGGCGCTCTCCGCGCGTGGACACGGCGGCTCGCAGGTGGCGTGGATTGCCAGGATCCCTTCGGCGCGTTGGCGATTGACGGGCCAGATACGGCCGTTGTGGCAACCGTCCGCGACCCATCCTTCGACTGTTGGCGGGTAGGTGACCATCTGGAGTCCTCTCGGCGGCGTCGTGGTCTACCTCGAAGCTCACTCCTGTTCCCATGGTATGAAAACTGAAAACTGGAAATCCAGATCGAGTTTCCTGTTTCCCCAGCGCGCGTCCCGAAGTCGGTGGGACGATTTTCTCGATCCTGAAATCAAGGCCCGCGAAATCTGGGAACTGCGACGGCATCAGAACGGGAAAACCCATGCCCGAGAACACGAGTACCCTCACGCGTCGCCAGCTGGGGCGGTACCTGCGCGAAGCGCGGGAGGCAGCGAAGTTGACGCTGAGTCAGGCGGCGAAGGTCATGGAGTGGGGCACAAGCACTCTCCAGCGGATCGAGGTCGGCGAAACGGCCAAGATTCGCATACACGACCTCGACAAGCTGATCAGTCTGTACGAGGTCGACGACCACTGGGCGGTCACCCTACGGGCGATGGCGCAGCAGGCGGCGGTCAAGAGCTGGTATCACGAGTTCGGTTCGGTTATCCCCGAAGACTTCCGGCTGTATGTCGACATGGAATACAACGCCCGGATAGTGACGTCGTTCCAGCCGGATCTGGTACCTGGCCTGCTCCAGACTCGCCCCTATGCGCGGGTCCTGACCAGCGACGCCTATCCCGATGACGACGAAGCCAAGCTCGGCGGCAGACTCGAGTTGAAGGCCCGGCGCCAACGCGCCATCACCCGTGACGTCAACCCGATCCAGTTCAATGTCATCCTCGGAGAAACTGTGTTGCGCAGAGTGATCGGAGGGCCGAAGGTAATGGCAAACCAGCTCGAGTACCTCGCCACAGCCAGCACCCGGCCCAACGTTTCCCTCCGGGTTCTCCCGTTCTCCGCGGGAATGCCGACGGGTCGTCAGACCGGTCCATTCGTGATCCTCGAGGCGAAGCTCGACAGCCGAGGCGATCCGGCCGAGCCGCCGACTGTGTACGGAGAGGGGTTCTCGACGGACATGTACACGGAGAAGTCCGACATCGTTGAAAGCTACGCATCCGCCTTCAGGATTCTCCAGCGAGCAGCATTGGATGAGATGAGCAGCAGGCAACTGGTGCGTGATGCAGTGAGGGAGTTCTTGTGAACGACGAACTACGCGAAGCGCTTTGGTTCAAGAGCAGTAAGAGCGGCGGCGGCAAGGAGTGCGTCGAAGCCGCGTTCCTTGTCGGGGGCCGAGTCGGTGTCCGCGACTCCAAGAATCCCGGCGGGCCGGCGCATGTCTTCACCGCCGGTCAGTGGGATGCGTTCGTGGGCGCGGTCATTGCGGGGAGGTTCGACCGGGGCCGCGTTTGATCGATCGGAAGGACGCCGAAATACGCACGGGGCCCGGTCATTTCGACCGGGCCCGTACGTGGTGACCGCTTACTTGTGGCGGCCGCACGCCTTGTGATAGTCGATGACGGCCTGGCGGGCGGCCTTCAGGTCCTGCGCCTCCTGCGGGTTGGCCTGACGCCATGCCTTCAGTTCGGCGCGGCGCTGGTCCTTGGGGAGCGTCTTCACCTTGGCGATCTCGGCGGCCACATCAGGATGCTGCGCCAGGTAGGCGGCCACCTTGGGGGCGGCGTCCGCGCGAGCCGCGGCGGCGGCCTGCGGGCTGCACTGCGGCGTATCGGCGGAGGCGGTGCCCGGCACGGCCAGGGCGATGGCGGCCGCTCCGGCGGCGCCGACCAAGGTCGCGGCAAGGGTGCGTTTCATTCTCACTCCAGGTTCGTGGGTTGTGGTCCCCACCGAATCTGCCCGCGCGAGCTGAAGGTGGCCTGAACCGGCCGGCCATCTTCAGGTGATCTTCAGCCACACCTCGGCAACCTCGGCAAGCCCGGCAATCTCGGCGATCAGGGGCGAGCCGGCGGTGCGCTGCGGGGCAGGCGGAGGACGAAGACGGCTCCGGTCGTGCCGGGGGTGGGGTCGGCGCAGGTCAGGTCGCCGCCGTGGGCACGGGCCAGACCGCGCGCGATGGCCAGGCCCAGGCCCGAACCGTCCGGGCGATGGTGGCGGGCATGGTCGAGACGGACCAGGCGGTCGAAGATACGCTCGCGATCCCCGGCCGGAATGCCGGGGCCGCTGTCGGAGACGACGACGTGGACGGCATCGGCATACGCTCGCAGCTCGACGGTGACGCTGCCGTGGTCCTTCATGGCCTGGCAGGCATTGCTGCACAGGTTGGTGAGGACCTGGGTGATGCGCTCGGGATCGGCGGGCACGGTGGCCACCTCGCCGGTGAGCCGGAACTCGGTGTGCGGGTGCAGCATTCGCATACGGTCGAGATGCGTTGCGGTCAGCGCGTACAGGTCCACCGGTTCGAGCCGGAGCTGCAGGCCGGCGTCGATGCGGGCCAGGTCCAGGAGGTCGTCGACGAGGCGGCCCGCACGCTGGGTCTCGCGGACCAGGAGCAGCAGCATGCGCTGGCGGTCCTCGGGATCGGTGTCCGCGGGCTGCTGGAACACCGCCTCGGCCAGCGAGCGCACACCGGTGATGGGGGTGCGCAGTTCGTGGGCGGCGTCGCCGACGAACACCCGGATGCGCTGTTCGGAGGCGCGGGCGCGGGCTTCGGCGGCGGCGGTGTCGCGCAGCGCGCCCTCCAGCGCGTCCAGCATCTCGTCGAACGCGGCTGCGGTGCGGCCCAATTCGGTGTCGGTGCGGGAAGGTTCGAGGCGGCGGCCGAGGTGCCCGTGCGCGATATCGCGGGCCAGCCCGGTCATGGCGTCCAGGGGCGCGAGCGCCCGCCGCACCCCGAACCAGAGTCCGAGGGAGATCACCGCGATGGCGCCGGTGGTGGCCAGGATCAGCAGAAATCCCAGCCGGGACTGCACCCGGGCGATCAGCGGGGTGTCCACCTGGAGGGTGAGCCGGCCGTCGTCGAGGGTGCCCGGTCCGGCGAGTTTGATGACGCGAGTCCTGGTGGTGCTGTCCTCCGCGAGCCGGTGGTCGAGGCTGCCGTAGGTGTGCCCGTCGGGCAGCACCAGCCGGACCCGTACCGAATGCGTGTCGACCCGGGTGACCAGGTCCTCCGGCGAAACCCCTTCCTGCGCGAGCTGTCTGGCCAGCTGCGCGCGGTCGGTGAGGACCGTGTTCTCGCTGCGGGCCACCACCAGGCCGAACAGCGTGTGCACGCTCAACGCGACCAGGACCAGCACGATCCCGGAAACCAGTGCGGCCGTGAGGGTTACGCGGCCGCGCAGCGAGACCGTCCTCACCGCGGCACCCGCAGCGTGTAGCCGAGGCCGCGCACAGTGTGCACCACCCGCTCACCGTGTTCCTCGAGCTTGCGGCGCAGCGCGCTCACGTGCACCTCGACCAGGTTGGGGTCGTAGTCCTCGTATCCCCAGACGGCTGTGAGGATCTGGGTCTTGGTGAGCACCCGGTCCCGCTGCGCCGCGAGGTAGGCCAGCAGCTTGAATTCGGTGGCGGTGAGGGTGAGCTCGTGCCCGGCCCGCCGCGCGCCGCCGGCGTCCACGTCCACCTCGAGGTCGCCGATCACGATGCGGCTCTGGAGTCTTCCCATCCGCCGCAGCAGCGCGTCCACCCGCGCCACCAGTTCGATGAGATCGAAGGGTTTCACCACGTAGTCGTCGGAGCCGGCGCGCAGGCCGCGCACCCGGTCCTCGACGCCGTCGCGGGCGGTGAGCATGACCACGCCGGCCGCCGAGCGGGCCCGCACCGATTCCAGCAGGGCGAAGCCGTCGCGGCCGGGCAGCATCACATCGAGGACCACGACATCGGGCCGGAACTGGGCGAGGTCCTGTTCCAGCAGGCCGCCGTCCGCACGCGTCAGCACCTCGTGCCCGGCGGCGGACAGTCCGGCTCCTACCGCGGCCCGAATGGCCTCGGCGTCTTCGATGACAAGAATGCGTCCCGGTTGCACCCGGCAATTCTCAGGTCTGTGCCTGTGAATCCGCTGCGAACCGGGACGCCTCCCGGGTTTTAGTGCGGGACCGCGACGGCGGTGATGAATTCCGCCAGCTTCTTGTCGTCGATGTTCTTGGCGAGGTCGGATTCACAGATCATGCCGACCAATTGGTTGTTCTTGCGCATGTCGAGAACCGGCATGCGCTTGATCTGGTTCTTTTCCATGACGTCCAGGACGGTACTCATATCCGTGTCGACATCGACCGACCACACGCGGCCCTGGGCCAGATCGCCGGCCCGGACCCGGCTGGGGTCGTGTCCCATGGCGACGCAGTGCACGACGATGTCACGGTCGGTGAGCATGCCGATCAGCGTGTCGCCCTCGCAGATGGGGAGTGCGCCGACGTCCATGTTGCGCATCAGCTGAGCGGCGCGATCCAGGGTTTCATCAGCGGGGATGCATTCCGCACTCCGGTGCATGATGTCGCGAGCCTTCACTGCAACCTCCTGTCTCGGGATGGGTGTGCCAGGAGACATCGTGACCCCGATCACACCGGAAGGTCAATGCGCGCGTTTCGGAAGCGACCCGTGGGCCTGCGCAACCGGCCGGTTCCCGGCACGCTCAGCCACACCACGAACGCCAGCAGACCGTCCAGAATCAGTGCCAGCGCGGCCACCAGGATCGCGCCCACGAGCACCTTGTCGTAGCGGTAGAGGCTGATGCCGTCGAAGATATAGCGGCCCAGCCCGCCCAGGTTCACGTACGCGGCGATGGTCGCGGTCGCCACCACCTGCAGGGTGGCCGCGCGCAGGCCGCTGAGCAGCACCGGCATGGCATTGGGCAGCTCGACGCGCAGCAGCACCCGGGGTTCGCTCATGCCCACGGCCCGCGAGGCGTCGACCACGATCGGGTCCACATTCGCGATGCCCGCGTACGCGCCCGCCAGCAGTGGCGGAATGCCGACGGTGAGCAGCGCCAGCAGCGGCGGGGTCAGGCCCAGGCCCATGAGCAGCACCACGAAGGTCAGCACGCCCAGGGTCGGTAGCGCGCGCATGGAGTTTGCGAAGCCGACGATGACGGCCGACCCGCGACGGGTGTGCCCGATCAGCAGGCCGATCGGCACCGCGATGACGGCCGACAGGCCCACGGCCAGCAGGCTGTACCAGAGGTGTTCGAGAATGCGGCGCCCGATGCCGGCCGGGCCGGACCAGTTCGCTCCGTCGGTGAGGAAGCGCCAGGCATCCAGGAAAAGGTTCATGCTGGCTCCATTCGGCATGGGCGGGGCCGCTGCGTGGTTACGCGAGCTGCCTCCTCCGCGCCCTGACCGCTCATGCCGCACGCCCTTTCAGCCACGGCGTCGCCACCCTGCCCAGCAGGTACAGCAGGCGGTCCACGATCAAGGCCAGTACCAGCACCACGATGATGCCCGCGACGATCTCGTCCGGGTAGTCGCGCTGATAGCCCTGGGTGAACAGCTTGCCGAGCCCGCCGACGCCGATCAGCGCGCCGACGGTCACCATCGAGATATTGGTGACGGCCACGACCCGCAGGTTGGCCATGAAAACCGGTAGGGCGAGCGGGAAGTCGACGGTGAGCACCCGCCGCCAGCGCGGGTAGCCGATGGCGTCGGCCGCGTCGAGGGTGTCGGCGGGCACCGAATCCAGGGCGGTGGGGACCGCCGTGATGAGCAGCGCCACCGAGTAGATGGTCAGCGCGATAACCACATTCAGCGGATCGATGACGCCGAGGCTCAGCAGCGGCGGAAGAATGACGAACAGCGCCAGCGACGGAATCGTGTACGCGACACTGGCCGCCGTGGTGGTGACCCGCCGCAGCCAGCGCGCCCGATGCGCCAGCGCGCCCGCCGGTATCGCGATCACCAGGCCCAGCAGCAGCGGCAGCAGGGCCAGATAGAGATGGGTACGGGCGTATCCGGCGATCTCGTCGAAATTGGCGATGAGGTACCTCACCGGGGCTCCTCGAAGAAGACCCGATTGCGTTCGGCGTCCTCGGCGGTGCGCTGCCGGTGCAACTGCTCCAGCACGTCGCGCGCGTAGATCGCGCCCACCGCCGCTCCGGAATCATCCACCGCCACACCGATTTCCGAGGGCGAGGAGATGACGGAGTCGAGAGCCTGGCGCAGATCGCCGTCCTGCGGGAAGAGCGAGCCGCCCGCGGCCATGCTGTCGGTCAGCGCGTGCCCGGCGCGCACGCCCTCCACGCCGGTGGTGTCGATCCAGCCCATGGGCCGCTTGGCCCGGTCGATGACCAGCCGCCATTCGCCCTGCTCCAGCCGGACGCCGGACACCTGCTCCGGCGTGACCGTCGAGAGTTCGTGCAGCGGCACGGCATCGGCCGCCCGGAACGACAGTTCCCGGTAGCCCCGGTCGCGGCCCACGAACCCGGCCACGAAATCGGTGGCGGGCTGAGCGAGTACGGTCCGCGGCACATCGTGCTGCTGGAGGTGGCCGCCGGGGCCGAAGACGGCGATGTGGTCGCCGAGCTTGATGGCCTCGTCGATGTCGTGGGTGACGAAGACGATGGTCTTGTGCAGCTCGGCCTGCAGCCGCAGCACCTCGTTCTGGAGTTCGGTGCGCACCACCGGGTCGACGGCGCTGAACGGTTCGTCCATCAGCAGGATCGGCGGGTCCGCGGCCAGCGCCCGGGCCACGCCCACGCGCTGCTGCTGTCCACCCGACAGCTGCGCCGGATAGCGTTGCGCCAGGCCGCGATCCAGGCCGACCCGGTCCATCACCTCGAGCGCCGCCCGGCGGGCCGCGCGGCGGGACTGCCCCCGCAGCACCGGCACGGTGGCCACATTGTCGACGACGGTGCGATGTGGCAGCAGGCCCGCGTTCTGGATCACGTAGCCGATGCCGAGCCGCAGCTCTACCGGATTGCTGCGCGAGATGTCCTGCCCGCCAACGGTGATGGTGCCCGTGGTGGGCCCGATCATGCGGTTGATCATGCGCATGGAGGTGGTCTTGCCGCAGCCGGACGGCCCGACGAACACGGTGAACGACCCGGATTCGATGCGCAGGTCGAGGTTGTGGACGGCGGTGGTGCCGTCCGGATACGTCTTGCTGACGCCGGTGAATTCGATATCGGACACCGTGTTCGGCCCTCCCTAGGCAATCGGCTTGTCGAGCCCCTGCGCGGCCACCCACTGCTTGGCGGCGGCGGCCGGTTCGGTCTTGCTGCTGCCGGAGACGGCGGTATTGAGCGAGATGAGTTCGGCGGTGGTCAGTTTCGCCGAAACCGCGTCGAGCACCTTCGTCAGCTTGTCGCTCTTCTTGGCGGTGTTGTAGAGCGGCACCACGTTCTGCGGCGGGAAGTTGTGCTTCGGGTCGGTCAGCACCACCAGGTTGTTGGCGGCGATGGCGGGGGAGGTGGTGAAGATATCGGCCGCGGTGACCTGACCCTCGGTCAGCGCCTTGACGGTGGCGGGGCCGCCGCCGTCGGCGATCGGCACGAAGTTCGCGGCCGCGATGTCCAGGCCGTAGTTCTTCTTCAGGCCGGGCAGGCCGCCGGGGCGCTCGGAGAACTCCGCGGGCGCGGCCAGTTTCACCTCGGCCGAGTGCGCGGCCAGGTCGGCGATGCTCGTCAGGTTCCACTTGTCGGCGGTGGCCTTGGTGACCACGACGGCGTCGGAGTCCTCACCGGGCGCGGGGGTGCCGATCGCGAGCTGATCGCCGAGCGCCTTGGTCAGTGCCGCGTTCACCTCGTCCGGGGTGGTGGCGGTGCTCGACTTGTCCAGGTACTGCAGCAGATTGCCGGTGTAGTCCGGGATGAGGGTGATGGCGCACTGCTTCAGCGCGGGGACGTAGGCTTCGCGGCTGCCGATATTGAGCTTGGTGTCGATACCGAAACCGTTGGTGCGCAAGGCTTCCGCGTAGACATCGGCCACGGTCTCGGATTCCGGGAAGTTGGCCGAGCCGACAGTCACCTTGTTGGCGTCGCTGCCGCAGTCGCCGCCACCGCCGAGCGGATTGGACTTGGTGCCGCCACAGGCGGACAGCGCCATGGCCGCGGCCAGCGCCACCGACGCGGCCAGAATTCGGAGTACGGTCCGGGCGGTGCGCCTGCCGTCGGCGCGCGTGGTGATGAGCGAGTGCACTGTCGTCCTTCCGAGCGGGGTGCCTGCGCGGTCGGGGCGGATTCCACCCCTGAAACAGACTCAACTGTCCATATTGCCCGGCTGTTCCTGCGAACGTTGCCTACCTGTGGTCGGTTTCCTGCATTTGGCGGATACGGTCGAGCCATCCTGCCGGGTCGTTTCCGGCATGGGAACCTCTCGGCTCGAGCTGCGCGGAACTCCGCGGTGCGCTCATTCGTGGGTCGGTTTCGCATGGGGGAGGGGTGGGGCGGCAGACTGTTGCGCGTGTCCGGCACAGACTCCTCCGCACCGCGCGCCCGCGGCCGTCGCGCCCGCTCGCTCCGCCTCGCGCGGCGGCCGCGCCTCGGGTCGGCGCTGCTGGTCGTCGCGGTCGCCGCGGCCGCGGTGGCCTGCGGCAGCTCGGACACCGGACCGGTATTGACCGTGGGAGCGGGGAATTCGGCGGAATCGATGATGATCGCCGAGATCTACGCGGGCGCGCTGGCCCGCACCGGACTGCGCACCCGGGTCGAGGATCGGATCGGCCGGCGCGCGGATCTGCTCGCGGCCGTCGACGCCGACCGGATCGCGCTGTTCGGCGATGTCAGCGGAGATCTGCTGACCGCCCTGGATTCCACCGCGACCGTCACCAAACCGGACGAGGTGAATACGGCTCTGTCCAAGGCGCTTCCGGAGGGTGTGGTCGACTCCGATGCCGCCGACGGCACCGACCTGCGCCCCACCGTGGTCGCCAGCGCCGCGCGGCCCGACGGCCTGCCGTCCTCGCTGAAGGACCTGGGCGCGCGCTGCGCCGAGCTCACCATCGGCATCGGCACCGGCGCGCCGCTGGACGCCCTGCGCACCCCGCTCGACCCGCAACGCGACGTCCTGGACCCGCTGCGCACCGTCTACCACTGCGCGATCACCCGCCCGGTCACCTTCACCACCGACACCGACCTGCGAAAAGCCCTCTTCGACGGGGAAATCCAGCTGGCCGTCCTCCCCGGCCCGCCCGCCTTCCTCCCCGACGGCGGCGCCGACCTCGCCCCGCTCGCCGACCCCGACTACGCCTTCCGCGCTGCCATGGTCCTCCCGGTCATCCGCAAATCCGCCCTGACCGACCAGCAACTCCGCAAACTCAACTATGTCGCCGGCGAACTCACCACCACCGACCTGGCCGACATGATCCACCAGGTCCGCGACCAGGGCGCTGTCCCCGCCGCCGTCGCCCGGGTCTGGCTCGACGCGCACGCCCTGTGACCCCCGTCCGGTCGTGAATCCGTAACACCTCGGCGTCCCCTGCGTCGCAACCGGTTTCGCTCGCCTACCGTGGATGGATCGGGGCAGCTTCCCACGGCGGTACGGAACCGGATACGACTGTGAACCCACCAGGCGGCGGGCATCTGGGCGATTGGCCCTGGCCTACGGGGACTTTCATGGAACGGCTGTGCGTGCGCAGCCGCCAGGACCTGCTCCAGCTCGGCGTGCAGACCTACTGTCCACCGGGCACCGTGCTCATGCGTCAGGGCGATCCCGGCACCACGGTGTACCTGTTGCGCTCGCGGGATCGCACACTGTCGGCGTGCGTGAAGATCACCGCGGCCGACGGCAAGCTGTTCGCGATCCGGGTCAGCGGCGACGTGATCGGCGAACTGGGTGCGCTGGTACCGGATTCGCCACGGTCCAATACCGCGACGGTGTGCACCGCCACCATCGCGCACCGCATTCCGGGATCGGTATTCATGGCGTTTCTGGAATCCCATCCGGACGGTTCGCTGGTGCTGTGCCGCTCGCTGGCGGATCGGCTGGCCTGGTCCGATCAGCGGCGCCTGGACTTCGGCGGCTGCCTCGTCCACATCCGCCTCGCCCGCCTGCTGGTCGAATTCGTCGAATCCTGCGGGCGGCGTGCGGAAGCGGGGTGGGAGATCACCGTGCGACTGTCCTACGAGGAGCTCGGCAATCTCGTCGGCGCGGGTGTGGACGCGGTGGGACTGGCCATGCGCGAGATGCGGGAGGCCGACCTGGTGCGCCTGAACAACCGGCACGTCCACGTTCGGAACCTCGAAAAACTGCGTCGATTCGCGGAATTGGACAAGTGAGTCCCGAAATCCTTCTGAGAGACCTGATTTTTCAGGCGTTCTTACAACCGCACCGTGTCACCCTCGAGGAGTCTCCCCATCATGGATCTGGGGCAAACCCTCGGGAGGTGTGACCGATGTCGGCACCCGAAATACCGTCCGGATGTACAGCGGTCGACGAGCTCTATCTCGCGCTGACCATCGTCCACAGTTCACTGGCGGCCGCGCTCATCGTCGCCGCCGTGACGGGGCGGTGGCCGGACCGGGACGAGCCGGCCACCGCGTTCGCGATCAGAGTTCGTTAGGTTCCCGCGTCACTGCCGCAGGGCCGCAGCGAGATCCGCGTTGAGGGCGAGGGCCGGGAGGGAGGCGACGAGCATATCGACCAGGGACTCCCGGGTGATGGGTTCCTCGCGGAGCCAGGTCAGGGTGGTTTCCTCGACGAAGGCGATCCAGCCGCGAACGGCCAGGCCCAGGCGGGGGCGGTCGGGATCCTCGGCGGGGATGGGGGCCTCGGCGATGATGCGGTCCACCAGGGCCATGCGGGTGGCGTCGACCAGGGCGACCAGTTCGGGGCTGGCGCTGGCCGGGCCGCGGAGCAGGGCCAGGTAGGACGTGCGGTTCTCGGTGACGTAGTCGATGTAGCGCTCGACCGAGTCGCGGAGCATGTCGAACAGCGCCAGCGTCGGGTCGGGCGAGGTGCGTTCCAGCAGTTCGGCATTGGCGTGCTGGATGATCGCCAGATGGAAGTCCTGCTTGGTGGGGAAATAGTGGAACAGCAGGCCGCGCGAGATGCCGGCCTGCTCGGCGATCTCGCCGATGGAGATGTCGTCCAGGGCGCGTTCACGCAGCATGCGGGCGCCGAGCGTGATCAATTGCTCGCGACGTTCGCCGGGGCTCAGGCGCACGCGTTTGGCCCGGCTGTCCGGTCTGCTGCTCACGGCGCGCTCCTTGGTCATCGGTCCAACGTTACATCTTGCGATGTCTTACTGAACGTGAGTCAATACTGTTGACTCCCGCTCAATAAGACCCTACGCTCGGATACATGAGTCGCAAGGTTACAGACAAAGCTGTCGGCAACCGGCCGGTCCGGCACTCCCGCGTGATCATCGTCGGCAGCGGGTTCTCGGGCCTGGGCCTGGCCATCCGGCTGAGCCAGCAGGGACGCACCGACTACCTCGTGCTGGAGCGCGGCAGCGACGTCGGCGGCACCTGGCGCGACAACACCTACCCGGGTGCGGCCTGCGACGTGCCCTCCCAGCTGTACTCCTACTCGTTCGCGCTCAACCCGGAATGGTCGCGCTCGTTCTCCAAGCAGCCGGAGATCCAGCGCTACATCCAGGGCGTCGCCGACAAGTACGGCGTGCGTGACCGGCACATCTTCGACTGCGAGATGACCGCCGCCCGGTGGAACGCCGAGGACGCCCGCTGGGAGATCCAGACCAGCCAGGGCGCCTTCACCGCCGACATCCTGGTCTCCGCCGTCGGCGCGCTCTGCGAGCCCAACCTGCCGGACATCAAGGGCATCAACGACTTCCAGGGCGAGATCTTCCACTCCGCCCGCTGGAACCACGACTCCGACCTGACCGGCAAGCGCGTCGCCGTCATCGGCACCGGCGCCTCCGCCATCCAGATCGTCCCCAGCATCGCCGGCCAGGTCGCGCACCTGGACGTCTACCAGCGCACCGCGCCCTGGCTGCTGCCCCGCGTGGACCGCGAGTACCTGGCCCCGGAGAAGTTCGCGCTCAAGCACATTCCCGCGCTGCGCAGCCTCTACCGCGCCGGGATCTACGCCGCGCGCGAGACCCAGGTCGTCGGGCTGGCCAAGTTCCCGCCCGCCATGCTCGGCCTCGAGGCCATCGCCCGCGCCAAGCTCTTCGCCGAGGTGCGCGATCCGGAGCTGCGCCGCAAGGTCACCCCGAACTTCCGCATCGGCTGCAAGCGCATGCTGATCTCCAACGAGTACTACCCGGCGCTGAGCCGCGACAATGTCGACGTCGTGACCGACGGGATCAAGGAGATCCGCCCGGGCTCCATCGTCACCAAGGACGGCACCGAGCGCGAGGTCGACGCCATCGTCGTGGCCACCGGCTTCCACGTCACCGACTCTCCGGTCTACGACACCGTCACCGGCCGCGACGGCCGTACGCTCTCCGAGGTTTTCGACGCCATCGGCCAGCAGGGCTACAAGGGCTCGGCCATCAACAACTACCCCAACATGTTCTTCATGCTGGGCCCGAACGTGGGCCTGGGGCACACCTCGATGGTGTTCATGCTGGAGTCGCAGATCAACTACATCTCCGACGCCATCGCGCAGTTCGACAAGCTGGGCCTGCGTACCGTCGAGGTCCGCAAGGACGTGCAGGACGAATACAACGCCGGCCTGCAGCGCAAACTGGAAGGTGCGGTGTGGAGCACCGGCGGCTGCGCCTCCTGGTATCTCGACAAGCACGGCAACAACACCACACTGTGGCCGGACTTCACCTTCCGGTTCCGCAGTCTGCTCGAGCACTTCGATGTCTCGGCCTACGACACGACCACCGAGCCTGTCGCACAGGCCGTCTAGTTCCACCCAACCGAGACAACCGAAAGCGGTAACCGTGAGCAACGATGCTTACTTCGAGGACAAGGTCTGCGTGATCACCGGCGCGGGTTCCGGCATCGGCCGCGCCCTGGCGGAGAACCTGGCGCGGCGCGGCGCGCACCTGGCGCTGTCCGACATCGACGCCGAGGGCCTCGCCGAAACCGTGCGACGCTGCGAGAAGTACGGCGTCAAGGTCAAATCCGACCGGCTCAATGTGGCCGAGCGCGAGGCCGTGCTGCTCTACGCCGATGAGGTGAAGAAGCACTTCGGCAAGGTCAACCAGATCTACAACAATGCCGGCATCGCCCACCACGGCGATGTGCTCGACACCGCCTTCAAGGACATCGAGCGCATCATGGACGTCGACTTCTGGGGCGTCGTCAACGGCACCAAGGCGTTCCTGCCGTTCCTCATCGAATCCGGCGACGGCCACGTGGTGAACGTGTCCAGCCTCTTCGGCCTGATCGCGGTCCCCGGCCAGAGTGCCTACAACTCGGCCAAATTCGCGGTCCGCGGCTTCACCGAGGCGCTGCGCCAGGAAATGCTCATGAGCGGTACCCCGGTCAAGGTGACCTGCGTGCACCCCGGCGGCATCAAGACCGCCGTCGCCCGCAATGCCACCGTCTCCGAGGGCCTCAACCAGAAGAACCTGGCCGCCCTCTTCGACAGCAAGCTGGCCCTGCACACCCCGGAGATGGCCGCGCAGACCATTACCGAGGCCGTCCGCAAGGGCCACGGCCGGGTGCTCATCGGCTGGGAGGCCAAGGCCCTCGACCTGTTCGTGCGCACCACCGCCTCGTACTACCAGCGCATCTCCGCCGTGGTGCAGAAGCGCTTCCTGCCGTAGCCAGAGACGAATAGAGGACGCTCGGTCATGCCCGATGTGAGACTGCCGTTGCCCATCGTCCGCGCCGCGTTGAATCCGCTCTTCCGGATCGTGCTCAACCGTCGGCTGCCGTTCAGTGTCCAACGGGCGCTGATGGATTGGGGCTCGGTGGCGCAGCGCGCGCCGCGGGGCACCCACGTGGAGCACGTCGAACTCGGTGGCCGCCCGGCCGAACGCGTGACGGTCGGGCCGGTCTCCGACAACGCCACCGTGCTGTACCTGCACGGCGGCGGTTACACCGTCTGCTCGCCGGCCACGCACCGGTCGCTGGCGGCCTATCTGGCGCGGGAAACCGGTTGTGCCGTCCAGGTTCTGGACTACCGGCTGGCTCCCGAGCATCCGTTCCCGGCGGCGCTCGACGATGCCGAGGCGGCCTTCCTGGACCTGGTGGCCGCCGGATATCGGCCGGAACGCATTGCGGTGGCCGGTGATTCGGCCGGCGGCGGGCTCTCGCTGGCGCTGGCGCTGCGGCTGCGCGACCGGCACCGGCTGGTTCCGGCCGCACTCGGCCTGATCGCGCCCTGGGCCGACCCGAACGAGGTGCCGGTCCGGAACCGCGATCTGGTCATCAACAAGCCGTGGTCGCGGGCCTGTGCCGCCGCCTATCTGGGTGCGGGCGACAGCACCGACACCGGGTACGCGCCGATGCTCGCCGACCTGTCCGGGCTGCCGCCGACCTATGTCCAGGCCGACGTGGACGAACTGCTGCACGCCCAGTGCACGCGGCTGGTCGCGCAGCTGCGGGCGGTCGGCGTGCCGGCCGAGTTCACCGAGACCCGCGGACTGTGGCACGTGGCCCAGTTGCAGGCGAGTCTCGCGGCCCCCGCCCTGGCCGTGACCGTCGAGCTCGGACAGTTCCTCCGGCACGCCCTTCGACCAGCGCAGAGCCGGTCAATAGGATAGGGAGAAGGCATAACGCGGGGCCGTCCGATAACCGGTTCGGGCGGTCCGCCGGGAGTTACCCGTTAGCGTGGCGTAGATTACCCGCCAGTAAACCCACTGTGGAAGGGCAGCGATGCGAGAGTTCGAAGTCCCGGCTACCTACACCATTCCGGAGAACGCCAACATGTCGGACGGCGCGTTCCGGCATGCGGAGAAGACCCCCAACCTGGTCGTCTTCAACACTCCGGATGGCAAGGGCGGCTGGAACGACGTCACGGCGGCGACGTTCGCGAAGACCGTGACCGACGTGGCCAAGGGGCTGGTTGCCTCCGGCGTCGAGCTCGGTGACCGCGTCGCCATCATGGCCCAGACCAGCTACGAGTGGGTCGTGCTCGACTTCGCCATCTGGGCGGCCGGCGGCTGCACCGTCGCCATCTACGACTCGTCCTCCGCCGAGCAGGCGCGCTGGATCCTCGAGGACTCGGCCACCAAGCTCACCGTTGTCCAGAACGACAAGCACCGCGCCACCATTGCCGAAATCGAAGGCGGACTGGACAGTCTGAGGGAAGTCCTGCAGATCGACAAGGGCGCGATCGCCGACCTCGTCGCCCGTGGCGCCGAACTCGACGACGCCGTCGTGCACGAGCGTCGCGCCCAGGTGAAGGCCGCCTCCCCGGCGACCCTCATCTACACCTCCGGCACCACCGGCCGGCCCAAGGGCGTCATGCTCTCGCACGCCAACCTGTACGCCGAGTCGGCCGCCGACCGCTCCGCCATGAGCGAGTTCCTGCTGCCCGGCCGCAAGTCGCTGCTGTTCCTGCCGCTGGCCCACGTCTTCGCCCGCGCGGTCGCGCTGGCCGCCTTCGACGCCGGTGTCACCGTGGCCCACACCGCCGACTGGTCCACCCTGGTCGAGCAGTTCGGGCAGTACAAGCCGAACTTCATCCTCTCGGTGCCGCGCGTCTTCGAGAAGGTGTTCAACGGCGCGAAGCAGAAGGCGCACGACGGCGGCAAGGGCAAGATCTTCGACTACGCCACCGAGATCGCCATTCAGTACAGCCAGTCGCTGGAGAACGGCGGCCCGAACATCGTGCTCAAGCTGCAGCACATGGTGTTGGACAAGCTGGTCTATTCCAAGCTGCGCGAGGCCATGGGCGGTCAGTGCGAGTCCGCCGTCTCCGGCGGCGGCCCGCTGGGCGCGCGCCTGGGCCACTACTTCCGCGGCGCCGGCGTCACCATCTACGAGGGCTACGGCCTCACCGAGTCCACCGCCGCCGTCAGCGTGAACACCCCCAAGTTCATCAAGGTCGGTTCGGTCGGCCGCCCGCTGCCCGGCCACGGCGCCAAGGTCGCCGAGGACGGCGAGCTGCTCATCCGCGGCCCGGTCGTGTTCGGCGGCTACTGGAACAACCCCGAGGCCAGCGCCGACGCCTTCGACGCCGACGGCTGGTTCAAGACCGGTGACCTCGGCGCCATCGACGAGCAGGGCTTCGTCTCGATCACCGGCCGCAAGAAGGAAATCCTGGTCACCGCCGGCGGCAAGAACGTCTCCCCGGCCATGCTCGAGGATTCGCTGCGCCAGAACGCGCTGATCAGCCAGGTCATGGTGGTCGGCGACGGCCAGCCCTTCATCGGCGCGCTCGTCACCCTCGACCCGGAAGCCCTGCCGGCGTGGAAGGCGCGCAACGGGATTCCCGCCGACACCGCGATCGAGCACGTCATCGAGAACCCGGCCCTGGTCGGCGAGATCAATGACGCGGTCGCGGCCACCAACAAGCTGGTGTCGCACGCCGAGGCGATCAAGAAGGTCCGCATCCTCCCGGTCGACTGGACCCAGGAGGGCGGCGAGCTCACCCCGAAGCTGTCGCTGAAGCGCGCCGTCGTCATGAAGCAGTACGCGGCCGACGTGGACGCGATCTACAACTCCTGATCGGCTCCGGAGACATCCGGAAAGGCAAGGGGCCCGCGGATTTCCGCGGGCCCCTTCGCATTCCCGGGCAACGGCCCGGGTGCATTGGTGAATAACGAATCCTCGTGGTGTGGCGGTCCGGTGTTTACCGGAAGCATTGATGCCATGAGCGACAACGGGATCGGCCATACCGCCTCGTGATCCCGGCTCGCGGGTCCGACGTCTTCCTGCCGGTCCTGGGGGCGCGCTCCGGCATATCCTCGAGACTAGTTGCTTGGAAACTAGTGTTGTGGATACTATTGCTCCATCGAAAGGAGCCCGCAATGTCCACCGCCCTCACGCCGCCCGTCACCGCCGTATCCACTCCACTCGCCGCGCCCGCCCGCCGATGGCTGGGGCTGTCCGCGATCATCAGCGCGACGCTGATGAACATGCTCGACACCAATGTCGTGAACGTCGCGCTGCCGATGATCCGGCGCGATCTGGGCGGCAGCTACGCCACGATGCAGTGGATCGCCGCGGCCTACACGCTGGTGCTGGCGGTCGGGCTGCTGACCGGTGGGCGACTCGGCGACCTGTTCGGGCGCCGGCGGATATTCCTCGGCGGCACAGTCGGATTCGTGCTCGCCTCGGTGGCCTGCTCGCTGGCCGCGTCGCCCGAGGCGCTGATCGGTGGGCGGGTCGCGCAGGCCGCGGCGGCGGCGCTGATGGTGCCGCAGTGCCTGGGCATGATCCGGGATCTGTTCCCGGACACCGCTGATCAGCCCAGGGCGTGGGCGGCGTTCGGCACCACCCTCGGCGTCGCGAGCATTCTCGGGCCGATCGTCGCCGGGCTGCTCATCAAGGTGGACCTGCTCGGCACCGGCTGGCGGTCGATCTTCTGGATCAATGTGCCGCTCGGGCTCTTCGCCCTGATCGGGGGTATCGCGGCGCTGCCCCGGCGCGGCGGGGACCGCACCGGCGGCCTCGATCTGCTCGGTGTCGTCCTGGCCGGTTCGGGTGTCGGGCTGCTGATCTATCCGCTCATGCAGGGTCGTGAGCACGGCTGGCCGGCCTGGAGCCTGATCATGCCGGTGATCGGTGTGGCGGTGCTCGGGATCTTCATTGCGCAGCAGCGGTTCCGGACCGCCGCCGGCCACACCCCGCTGGTGCGGCTGAGCGTGTTCGGCCGCCGGTCCTACAGTGCCGGAGTGCTTTTCGAGACCGTGTTCTTCATCGGCATCATCGGCTTCTCGCTCGGCCTGGGCCTGATGCTGCAGCTCGGCTTCGGCTACAGCCCGATCGGCGCGAGCATCGCCATGGCGGCCTGGGCGCTCGGGTCCTTCTTCGGCTCCGCCATCGGCGCGGAGGCCCCGAAGCTGGGCCGCAAGGTGCTGCACCTGGGCGTCGGCATCATGACCGCCGGACTGGCCGGCCTGTACGCGGTGCTCCACGTGGTCGGCACCGGCCTGAACGCCTGGGAGCTGGCGGGTCCGCTGCTGGTCATCGGATTCGGTATGGGCATGGTGTTCGTCCCGATGTTCAGCATCATCATCGGCGAGATCGAGGACGACGAGGTCGGCTCGGCCTCTGGCCTGCTGGAATCGGTGCAGCAGCTGGCCGGCGCGCTCGGCGTCGCGGTGCTGGGCACCGTGTTCTTCAACCGCTTCACCCACCTCGGCGGTACCCCGCGCGGCAATGCCCTGATCGGCATGGAGCATGTCACGCTCGTCGGCCTCGGGCTCGGCGTCACGGCCTTCTGCCTGGCCTTCCTGCTCCCGCACGCGCCGCGCGAGGCCCACTGATCCACGCCGCCAACATCATTCGACAGGCCCCGCCCGCGCGGGGCCTCTCGTCGTGGCGAGCGCGGTCGCTCACCTCACCGTGCGGGTGTGGGTAGGCGGTCGAGGAAATCGGCGATGAGCCCGGCGATTTCGGAGACATGGGTTTCCAGGGCGAAGTGCCCCGTATCGAACAGGTGGAGTTCGGCATCGGGGAGGTCTGCCAGGTAGGCGTGCGCGCCCGGGGCGGGGAAGAAGGGGTCGTTCGCGCCCCATGTGATGAGGGTGGGGGGAGTGTGGGTGCGGAGCCAGGACTGCCATTCGGGGTAGCGGGCCACGTTCGACTTGTAGTCGAAGGCCAGGGCCACCTGGGCTTCCTTGCGACCGGGGAGATCGAGATAGTGCTGATCCAGGGTCCAGGCATCGGGGTCGAGCAGGGCCGGGTCGGAGACGCCGGTTTCGTATTGGCCACGGGTGCCCTCGAGGGTGAGCAGGCCGCGGATGACCTCCTCGTCCCCCTCGTGGTCGGGGCACAGGGCCACGAAACCCTGTGCTGCCTCGGACAAACCGGCTTCGTAGGCATTGCCGTTCTGGACGATGAGACCGGTGATCCACTCCGGATGCCGGGTGGCCAGGCGCAGGCCGACGGGCGCCCCGAAGTCGAAGATGTACATGGCGAAACTGGTCAGGCCCAGCCGCTGCACGAAACCCTCGGTGATGTCGGCCAGGCGGTCGAAGCTGTAGTCGAAATCCGCGGGGACGACGGTGTTTCCGAAACCGGGATAGTCGGGGGCGATGAGGCGGTAGCGGTCGCCCAGGGCATCGATGAGGCGGCGGAACTGGTGGGACGCGGTGGGAAAACCGTGCAGTAGCAACAGGACCGGGGCGTCCGCGCGGACAGGCGCCGACTCCCGGTAGAAGACCTCGACGCCATCGACCTCGAGGCGGCCGTGCCGGATGGTGGAGAGCGGGTGCAGGACCTGGTGGAGTGCGCTCACGGCTTCACATGCTTTCTGTCGGCGATGTCGCATTAGTTCTACGCCGATCCCGGCTAATGTGTCAACGGCTCGAGGTAGCATTAGTGGCGTGGCTGATCTCGAACCGTTGATCGGTGAACCCCTCGCACTGGACCTGGTGAATACCCGGCCCACCGGTTCCGACCTGCTGGAAACCCCTGAGCAACTGGCGGATTGGCTGCGCCTGGAGGCAGACCGCCTACCCGAGCCGCCGCCGCAGCGCCTCACCGGCGCCGACCTGGCCGCCGTCCACGCGGTGCGCGGCCACACCGCCGCGGCGCTGGACGCGATGCTGCACGGCCGCCGCCCGCCGGCCGCCGCACTGCGGGGCCTCGCCGCGGCGCAATCGGCCGCGCCCGCCATTCGCCGCCTGGACTGGAACGGCGATGCCGTGACCGAAACCGTGGCGCGCCTCGGCGATCCGGGCGCCCGGCTGGCCGCGCACCTGGCCGATGCCGCCGCGACCCTGCTCACCGATCCGGCCATCGATCGCCTGCGGCAGTGCGGTGCGGAGGACTGCGTCATGCTCTTCCTGCCCGCGCATCCGCGCCGCCAGTGGTGCTCGCCCGAGCGGTGCGGCAACCGGGTCCGGGTCGCCCGCTACTACCAGCGCCACCGGGCCACCGACTGATTCACGGAATTCCTCGCCGGTTCACCCGAATCTCCCGGGCGCGGGCCGATGATTTTCGCGTGGCCCCCGCGTCCTACCTTCCGGGTGCCGCCGCACCTGCCCGAAAACCATCGAGGAGGAACCCATGCCCGCGCTGAACCCGTACCTGCTCTTCAATGGCAATGCCGAAGAGGCCATCACCTTCTACCAGTCCGTCTTCGGCGGCGAGGCGACCATCGTCCGCTTCCGCGACATGGGTGAGACCCCGCCCGAGATGCCCGAGGACGTGCTGAACCGGGTCGCCAATGCCCAGCTGCCGCTGAGCGAGACCAATATCCTCATGGTCTCCGACTGCCCGCCCGGCAGCGAGATCGACAACTCCAAGCCGGGTTTCGCCGTGCAGATCGAGGTCGAGTCGGCCGCCGAGGCCGAGCGCCTGTTCAACGAGCTCGCGCCCGGCGGATCCGTGTCCATGCCGCTGGGCGAGGTGGAGTGGGCCGAGGCGTTCGCCATGGTCACCGACAAGTTCTCGGTGCCGTGGATGATCAACTACACCGGCAACGCGCAGATGTGAGTCACTCCGGCTCGCCGGGCCGGTCCTTCGCGAAGCGGGTGTCACGCTTCCGTAATCCTTCGAGCCGTTCCACGAGCCGACCCGCGCAGTAGGGTCGGTTTCGTGGCGGATCGCGGATTACGGACGGCCGGCGGAATTGTTGCCGGCGGCGTCACCCTGGGTGTGGCGGAGCTGGTGTCCGTGCTGGTCAGCCCCGACAGCGCGCCCTTGCAGGCGGTGGGAGCGTGGATCATCGACCACACGCCGGACGGGTTCCGGGAGTGGATCATCGGCTTGGTCGGTACCAATGACAAACTGCTGCTGTTCGTGTGCATGGGTGTGGTCGCGGTGGTGCTGGCCGCGGTCGCCGGGATCGTGGAGCGGGAGCAGCGGCCGCTCGGGTCGATCCTGTTCGCGATCTTCGGGCTGCTGTCCACCATCGCCGCGCTCGGTCGCCCGAATGCGGCCTGGACCTGGGCCTTCCCATCTATTCTCGGCGTGGTCGCCGGAATCCTGGTGTTGCGCAGCCTGATCGGCCGGATCACCCGGTTCGGCGAATTCGCCGCGACCGCCGCGGACGCGGAAACGGCCGAGCCGCAGCGGCTTTCACCCGCCGAGCTGGCAGTGGAGCGGCGGCTGGTGGTGCGCGGGATCGTGATCGCGGGCGTGGCCGCGGCGGTCGGCGGTATCGCGGGACGGATCATCGGGCTGCGGTCGCGGGATGTGTCGGCCGAGCGCGCGGATGTGCAGCTGCCGACGCCCACCGGCGCGGAGCCGTCGATCGAGCCGGGCGCGGATCTGCGGATTCCGGGCCTGACGCCGTATCTCACCTCGAATGCCGACTTCTATCGCATCGACACCGCTCTCACCGTGCCGCAGGTCAGCAAGGACGACTGGTCGCTGCGCATCCACGGCATGGTCGATCGCGAGATCCGTTTGAGCTACGCCGATCTCGCCGCCAAGACCCCCATCGAACGGCTGGTCACGCTGGCCTGCGTGTCCAATCCGGTCGGCGGCGAGCTGATCGGCAATGCCCGCTGGCTCGGCTATCGGCTCGACGAGCTGATCACCGCCGCCGAACCGCATCCCGACGCCGACATGGTGCTCTCGCACAGCATCGACGGCTTCACCGCGGGCAGCCCGCTCGCCGTGCTGATGGACGGCCGCGACGCCATGCTGGCCGTCGGCATGAACGGCGAACCGCTGCCCACCGCGCACGGCTATCCCGCGCGGCTGGTGGTGCCCGGCCTGTACGGCTACGTGTCGGCCACCAAATGGGTGACCGAGCTGGAGATCACCAGATTCGATCGCGCCGAGGCGTTCTGGACCAAGCGCGGCTGGTCGGCCAAGGGGCCGATCAAGACCGAATGCCGCATCGACACCCCCCGCGGCCGCGGCACCATCGCCCCGGGCAAGGTCACCATCGCGGGCGTGGCGTGGGCGCAGCATCGCGGCATTCGCGGCGTGGAAGTCCGTATCGACCAGGGGGATTGGCGGCCCGCCCGGCTGGCGGTGGCCCCGTCCATCGACACCTGGGTGCAGTGGGCCTACGACTGGGACGCCACCGGCAGCACCGGCGTCCACACGGTATGGGCGCGCGCGACCGACGGCACCGGGGAGACCCAGACCGACAGGGAACAGGACGTCGTCCCCGACGGCGCGACCGGATATCCCTCGCTCACCGTGCGAATCGGCTGAGGGCACAGCGAAATCCGGCGAGACTGCCGCCCGGATCGCACGGACAGCGCTGCCCGCCGGGAAAGCCCCGGCGGACAGCGCTTTCGAATGTCAGCGGATCAGTGCACCCCGATATCGGCCTTCGCCATATCGTCGCGCTCATCACCCTCCGCCTTGCCGTGCCCGATGAACAGCGCCGAGGCGGCGACGCCGATCAACAGGATCAGGGCGGGCAGGTAGATGGACTGGCTCAGCGCGGTGCTGAGCTTCTCCAGGATGGGACCTCGGACCTCGGCCGGCAGGCTGCTCAGGCTCTTGCCGCCGCCCTCGCCGATCGGGCCGCTGGGCAGGCCCTGCGCCGAGATGCGAGCCGAGAGCAGTGCGCTGATCGTGGCCGAACCGAGCACCGAACCGATCTGACGGGTGGTGTTGTAGACGCCCGCGCCCGCACCGGCCTGCTGCACCGGCAGGTTGTGGGTGGCGGTGGTGGCCAGCGGCGCCCAGATGCACGCGTTGGCGATACCCGAGATGCCGCCGACGATCATGAACAGCGGGATCGAGCCGTCCGGCTTCATCAGGACGCCGAACGCGAACAGGGTCGCCGCGAAGAGCGCGAAACCGATGGTCGGAATGACGCGCGGCGCGACCTTGTCCGAGATCTTGCCGATGATCGGCGCGAATATGCCGGTCAGAATCGCCATGGGCGCGAACACCAGTGCCGAGCGCGTCGGCGTCATGTCGTGTACCTGCTGTAGATAGAAGTAGGCGGGCACGAACACGCTGGTCACCGCCGCGCCCATGGCCGCGATGGCCAGGTTGGACAGCGCGAAGTTGCGGTCCTTGAACAGGCTCAGCGGCACCAACGGCTCACCGGTATTACGGGCCTGGTTGACGATGAACAGCGCCAGCACCGCCACGCCGGCGATGATCATGGCCCAGATCCAGGCGTCCCAGTGGTGGCTGTTGCCCTCCTGGATGCCGAACACCAGCAGGAACATGCCGACGGCTGAGAGCACCACGCCGACCAGGTCGAACTTGTGCTCGTTGGTGGGCAGCGACGGAACCAGCCAGAAGGCCAGGGCGAAGGCGATGATGCCGATCGGCACGTTCACGTAGAAGATCCACTGCCAGCCCTGCCAGTCCACCAGCACGCCGCCCAGGATCGGGCCGACCAGGGTGGCCAGACCGGCCACGCCGCCCCACAGGCCCATGGCCGCGCCGCGCTTGTCCGGCGGGAAGGTGCGGGTGATGACCGCCATGGTCTGCGGCGTCATGAGCGCCGCGCCCAGGCCCTGTACGGCGCGGGCCGCGATCAGCATGTTGACGCTCGTCGACTCGGCACACCACAGCGAGGCCAGGGTGAACACGGCCAGGCCGCCGAGGTAGATGTTCTTGGGGCCGAAGCGATCTCCGAGCCGGCCGGTGACCAGCAGCGGCACCGCGTAGGCCAGCAGGTAGGCGGAGGTGACCCAGATGACCTGGGAGACATCGGCCTGCAGGTCCTTCATGATCGCCGGATTTGCCACCGCGACGATGGTCATGTCCAGCAGGATCATGAAGAACCCGACGACCAGCGCGTATAGCGCCAGCCACGGATTGCGTTGTGTGGACACGGATTCGGGTTCCTATCTCAGCGTGTGGTTCGTGATGTCGGTGCGTTCGCCGGACTCGTCGAAGGTCTCCCATTCGATGCCGCCGCTCTCGATCTCGGCGATGAATCCACGCAGCCATTCGACTTCGGCGGTGTTCTGTGCGCGTATGTAGTCCACGCGGGCCCAGTACCGCCGCGGAACGTCGGAGGCGGCCGCCAGGTCGTGGAGCGTGTCGAGCTCGGCGAGCCGGGCGTCGATCGAGGCGACGCGTTCGCGGAGAGCATCGATGACCTCGTCGAGGGGCAAGTTGTGCGCTTCGGCCAATCCGGTCACGAAGACCGGGTACTCCCGGGCCGGCTCGCGCAGCAGGTCCCGGATCCGGGCGCGCAGCGCCTCGCGCCCGGCGGTGCGAATGCGGTAGGTGGTTCGTTCCGGCCGGTTGCCGGCCCGATCGGTGCTCTCGGCGGCCAGTAGTTCCTGGTCGGCCAGCCGGGCCACGGCGTGGTAGAGCGAGCCCGGCTTGATCTTCACGAACTCGTCCTCGTGCCTGCTCAAGAGCATTTGATACATCTCGTACGGGTGCATCGGACGTTCCTCCAGCAGCGCGAGGACCAGCATCGCCAAGGGCGTGAGTGCCGGTGTCGACTGCTTCCGGGTCACCTGGACCTCCATTCCCGGTGACGCTATCGCGGGTCACCGACATACTCCGTACCAAATATTCCACGTGGAATATACGATGCGGAACACGTCCGAGACAACCCTTGCCGCTCGCCTACCGCACTCCCGCAACGAAAGAGCCGCCCGCCGGATCGAAAGATCCAGCGGGCGGCTCCGTTTCACCGCGGTCCGGCCGAATTACGCGGTCGGGGAGAACGCCTCGTCGATGATCTCCTGCTGCTCCACCGCGTGCACCTTGGACGAACCCGAGGACGGGGCCGACATGGCGCGGCGCGAGATGCGGCGCAGCTTGCCGAAGCGGGCGGGCAGGATCTCCGGCAGGTTCAGGCCGAAGAACGGCCACGCGCCCTGGTTGGCCGGCTCCTCCTGGACCCACGCCAGATCGGCGGCGTTGGGGTACTGCTCCAGCGCCTCGTTCAGGCGGAACTTCGGAATCGGGTACAGCTGCTCGACGCGCACGATGGCCACGTCGTCGCGGTTGTGCTTGTTCTTCTCGGCCACCAGCTCGTAGTAGATCTTGCCGGAGGTGAGCAGCACACGCTTGACCTTGGCGCGGTCGCCGTCGCCCGACTCGTAGGTGGGCTCCTCGAGCACGGTGCGGAACTTGTTGTCCGTGAAGTCCTCGACCTCGGAGATCACGGCCTTGTTGCGCAGCATGGACTTCGGGGTGAAGACCACCAGCGGGCGGCGGATGCCGTCCAGGGCGTGGCGGCGCAGCAGGTGGAAGTAGTTCGACGGGGTGGACGGGACCGCCACCGTCATCGAACCCTCGGCACACAGCTGCAGGAAGCGCTCGATACGACCCGAGGTGTGGTCCGGGCCCTGGCCCTCGTGACCGTGCGGCAGCAGCAGCACGACCTCGGAGAGCTGACCCCACTTGGCCTCACCGGAGGAGATGAACTCGTCGATGATGGACTGCGCGCCGTTGACGAAGTCACCGAACTGCGCCTCCCACAGGACGAGCGCGTCCGGGTTGCCCAGCGAGTAGCCGTACTCGAAACCGACCGCCGCGTACTCGGACAGCGCCGAGTCGTGCACCGCGAACCAGCCCGGGTTCTTCGACCCGATGTTGTGCAGCGGGGTGTACTCGTCACCGTTCTTGCGGTCGATGATCACCGAGTGCCGCTGCGAGAAGGTGCCACGGCGGGAGTCCTGACCGGTCAGGCGGACGGCCTTGCCCTCGTCGATGAGCGTGCCGAAGGCCAGCAGCTCGGCCATGGCCCAGTCGACCTTGCCCTCGTAGGCCATCTCGCGACGCTTCTCCAGCACCGGCTTGACGCGCGGGTGCACGCTGAAGCCCTCGGGCACGTTCACGAACGCGTCGCCGATGCGCTGCAGCACCGTCTTGTCCACGGAGGTCACCAGGTTCGGCGGCAGCTGCTGCTCGTCCTCGACCGACTCCGACGGCTCCGGCGGGAACTTCTCGAGCTCGCGCACCTCGTTGAAGATCCGCTCCAGCTGACCCTGGTAGTCACGCAGGGCGTCTTCGGCTTCCTTCATGGAGATGTCGCCGCGGCCGATCAGGCTCTCGGTGTACGCCTTGCGGACCGAACGCTTGGTGTCGATCACGTCGTACATGCCCGGCTGGGTCATCGACGGGTCGTCGCCCTCGTTGTGGCCGCGACGGCGGTAGCAGATCATGTCGATGACCACGTCGCGGTTGAACTTCTGCCGGTAGTCGACGGCCAGCTTGGCCACCCACACACAGGCTTCCGGGTCGTCGCCGTTCACGTGGAAGATCGGGGCGCCGATGAACTTCGCGATGTCGGTGGAGTATTCGGTGGAACGCGAGTACTCGGGCGCGGTGGTGAAGCCGATCTGGTTGTTCACCACGATGTGCACGGTGCCACCGGTGCGGTAGCCGCGCAGACCCGACAGGTTCAGCGTCTCGGCCACGACACCCTGGCCGGCGAAGGCCGCGTCACCGTGCAGCATGAGCGGCACGACCGAGAACGACCGCGCCTCTTCACCCTTGGTGACGATGTCTTCCTTGGTGAGCAGGTCCTGCTTGGCGCGGACCAGACCCTCCAGCACCGGGTCGACGGCCTCGAGGTGCGAGGGGTTGGCGGTCAGCGAGACCTCGATCTCGTTGTCGCCGAACATCTGCAGGTAGGTGCCGCGCGCGCCGAGGTGGTACTTCACGTCGCCGGAGCCGTGGGTGGCGGCCGGGTTCATGTTGCCCTCGAACTCGGTGAAGATCTTCGAGTAGGGCTTGCCGACGATATTGGCCAGCACGTTCAGGCGGCCGCGGTGCGGCATACCGATGATGACCTCGTCGAGGGCGTACTCGGCGCACTGGTCGATGACGGCGTCCATCATCGGGATGACCGACTCGGCGCCTTCCAGCGAGAAGCGCTTCTGGCCCACGTACTTGGTCTGCAGGAAGGTCTCGAACGCCTCGGCCGCATTGAGCCGGGACATGATGTACTTCTGCTCGGCCACAGTGGGTTTCGCGTGCTTCTGCTCCACGCGTTCCTGAATCCACCTGAGCTGCTCGGGGTCCAGGATGTGGGTGTACTCCACACCCACGTGGCGGGCGTAGGCGTCGCGCAGGATGGACAGCACGTCGCGCAGCTTCATGCGCTCCTGGCCGTGGAAGCCCGCGACGTTGAACTCGCGGTCCAGGTCCCACAGGGTCAGGCCGTGCTGGGTGACATCCAGGTCGGGGTGCGAGCGGAACTTGTCCTTCACCAGCCGCAGCGGGTCGGTGTCGGCCATCAGGTGGCCGCGGCTGCGGTAGGCGTTGATCATCTCCTGGACGCGGGTCGACTTGTCGATGCCGCGTTCCTGAATGTCCTTGCGCCAGCGCACCGGCTCGTAGGGGACACCCATGCCGTGGAAGATCTCGTCGTAGAACTCGTCGGAGATCAGCAGGTTGTGCACGGTCCGCAGGAAGTCGCCGGACTCCGCGCCCTGGATGATGCGATGGTCGTAGGTCGAGGTCAGGGTCATCAGCTTGCCGATGCCCATCTCGGCCAGCTGCTGATCGCTCATGCCCTGGAACTCGGCGGGGTACTCCATGGCGCCCGCGCCGATGATCGCGCCCTGGCCCAGCATGAGGCGCGGCACCGAGTGGTTGGTGCCGATGGTGCCAGGGTTGGTGAGCGAGATGGTGACACCGGCGAAGTCGTCGTTGGTCAGCTTGCCGTCACGGGCGCGGCGCACGACGTCCTCGTACGCGCTGTGGAACTGCGTGAAGGTCATGCCCTCGGCGTTCTTGATGGCCGCGACCGCCAGCGCACGGCTGCCGTCCTTGCCCGGAAGGTCGATGGCCAGACCGAGATTGGTGTGCGCGGGGGTGACCGCGTTCGGCTTCCCGTCGACCTCGGCGAAGTGCCGGTTCATGTTCGGGAAGGCCTTGATGCCCTGCACGATGGCGTAACCCAGCAGGTGGGTGAAGGAGATCTTGCCACCGCGGGTACGGGCCAGGTGGTTGTTGATGACCAGACGGTTGTCGATCATCAGCTTGGCCGGGATGGCACGCACCGAGGTCGCGGTGGGGATGACCAGCGACGCCGACATGTTCTTGACGACCGCCGCGGCGGGCCCGCGCAGCACCTTGGTCTCGTCCTCGGCGGTCGGCTTGGGGCCGCCCGAGGTCGGGGCCGCGTTGGAGCTGGGGGCGGGAGTGGTCTGGGGGGTGCGCACCTGGGCGGGGGCCGGAGCCGGGGCGGGGGCGGCCGGGGCGGGGGTGGCGACAGGGGTGGAATTCACGGCGGGGGCCGCGGCGGCGGGTGCCGGAGCGACGGCGGCGACCGCCTGGCTGTTGGTACCAATCTCGGCAGCGTTCTCCGGCGTGTAATCCGCCAGGAACTCGTGCCAGCTCTCATCGACGGACGAGGGGTCTTGCTTGTACTTCTGGTACATCTCGTCGACAAGCCACTGGTTCTGTCCGAACTGGTCTGTTGAGCTGCTCACAGCAGGTGTTCGCCTCATTTCGTTCTTCGCGCTGCGACGTTTGTGACGTGCCCGGCACGGGTAATCGGCGGATGCGCGCCGATGCGCCCCCACTGAGGATATGCCCACCCCTGTTCGCCGTCGGGCATGGCTACCACCGAGCGGACACATTCTCTGATGACGACTCGTCCGCGCCCGAGAATATTCCTTCGGTCGCCTGCGCCGCAGCCCACAAGCGGGAGTACTGGCCGGTTGCCGCGAGGAGTTCGTCATGGGTGCCGATTTCGCTGATCCGGCCGTGCTGCACGACGGCGATCCGATCGGCCTGGGCGGCGGTCGCCAGCCGGTGCGCGACGATGACCGAGGTGCGGCCGCGCGTCACCGATTCGTTCGCGACCAGCACCGATGCCTCGGCGGCCGGATCCAGTACGGCCGTGGCCTCGTCGAGCAGCAGCAGATCGGGGCGGACCAGTTCGGCGCGGGCCAGGGCGATGAGCTGCCGCTGCCCGGCCGAGAGCCCGCGCCCGCGTTCACCGACCGGCTGCCGCATGCCCTGGGGCAGGGCGGTGATGGTGTCCAACGCCCCGACCGCGGCCGCGGCCGCCTCGATTTCCCCTGGACTCGCAAATGGTTTGCCAAATGCAATGTTGCTGGCGATGTCGCCGGTGAACAGGTGAGCTTCCTGAGGGACCACGCCGAGCCGTGAGCGGAACTCGGCGAGCCGATAGTCGCGAATATCCACGCCGTCCACGCGAATTGCGCCGGTGCCGTCCGGATCATGGCCACTGTCATGCATATCCGCTATGGAGAACGGCGTAACACTGCCGGAAAGTTCGTGATTCCCGTCACCCGTTGACCGGGCTGTGTGGTCACCCGGCGTCCGGGGCATGTCATAGAGCCGGGCGAGCAGCTTCACGATGGTCGACTTGCCCGCGCCGGTCTCGCCGACCAGCGCCAGGCTGCCGCCCGCCGGAATGGTCAGGCTGACGCCCTCGAGCGCGGGCCGCACCGCGCCCGGGTACTGGAAGCGGACATTGTCGAAGACGACCTCCCCGCGCAGCCGCCCGTCGATGGGCGCGGCGTCCGCGGGATCCGGCGCGATGGAGGACCGGGTCCGCAGCAGTTCCCCGATGCGCCGCAACCCGACTCGCGCCTGCTGATACCCGTCGAACAGCTGCGAGAGCTGCATGATCGGCCCGAACAGCAGCTGCAGGTAGAGCACGAAGGCCACCAGCGTGCCCGGCGTGGTGGACCCGTGCGCGACTGCCCACGCGCCGGTGAAGACCACCGACGCCAGCGCCAGATCCGCCCACATGCCGACGAAGGCGAAGAAGGTGGCGATGGCCCGCTGCGCCCGCATCCGGCTGACCCGGAAATTGTCGGAGTACCCGGCGAACCGGCGCGCGGAGATGGCCTCGTGCCGATTGGCCTGCACCACCCGCAGACCCGCGACATTCTCGGCGAAGTCCGCGTTCACGGTGGCCGAATGTTCGCGCGCGGCACTGTAGGCGGAATCGGAGACCTTGCGGAACCACCAGGTGGCCAGGAGCAGCGGCGGCAGCGTCACGAACACGACCAGCGCCAGCTGGAAGTCGATCACCAGCAGTGCCACCGCGATGCCGGCCACCGTCAGCAGCGCGACGAGCGCGTCCGGCAGTCCGGTCTGCATGAAGGTGGACAGGGCGTCGATATCGGTCGTCATCCGGGTCATGATGCGGCCGGACAGTTCTCGCTCGTAGAAGTCGAGCCCGAGCCGCTGCAGGTGGGCATAGCTGCGGACCCGCAGCCCGAAGAGCACGCGCTCCCCGGCCCGGTTGCTCCACAGCAGTGAGGTCGAGGCGACGAGCCAGCCGAGCCCCACCAGCACGGCCCCGATCGCGGTGGCCTGCACCAGCGCCCGGCCGTCGTGCTTGCCGACGCCCGAGTCGATCGCGTACCGCACCACGGACGGGAAGCCCACGCCCACGACCGCGTTCAGCGCGAGCAGCACCATGGTGCCGGCGACCAGCCACTTCACCAGCCGCAGCGCATGACTGAGCCGGAAGCCCGGGTCGGGCTCGCGCAGCTCGGCCGCGTCCAGCCCCGGCCGCTCGGTGGCCGGCGGCAGCTTCCCCAGCACCCGCCGCACTTCCGCCGGTGTGTCCCGATCGACCGAGTGCCGGCTTCCGGCAGCCGTTTCCGCGGTCATGTCCCGGGCGTCCGCGGTCACCACTGTCCGCTCGTCGCCGGATTCCGGTGCGGGCAGGCGGATCACGCGGTCGGCGTGGGCGAGGGTGGATTCGCGGTGGGCCAGGATGAGGGTGGTGCGTCCGGAATCGGTGGGGAGGGAGGCGAAGATGGCGGCCTCGGTGACGGCGTCCACGGCGGAGGTGGCGTCGTCGAGGACGAGGATGCGCGGGTCGGCGAGCAGGGCGCGGGCCAGCGCGATGCGCTGGCGCTGACCACCGGAGAGGGTCAGGCCGCGTTCGCCGACCACGGTCTCGTAGCCGTCGGGCAGGGCGTTGATGAAGTCGTCGGCCGCGGCCTGTTTGGCGGCGGCCTGGATCTCCGCCTCGGTGGATTCGGGCCGGCCGAGGGCGATATTGGCGGCGATGGTGTCCGAGAGCAGGAAGGCCTCGTCGAAGACCACGCCGACCGCCGAGCGCAGGTCGGCGGCGCGCAGGTCGGCGATGTCGGCGCGGGAATCCTTGCCGTACAGGGTGATCCGGCCGGAGCCGGGGGAGTAGAAGCGGGGCAGCAGCAGGCTCAGGGTGGATTTGCCCGAGCCCGCCGGGCCGATCACGGCCACCGTCTCGCCGGGCGCGATGTTCAGTGTGAAGTCGCGCAGCACGGGCCGGCCGGGCTCGAAACCGAAGGTGAGATCATCGATTTCGATGCCGAGCGGTCCCTCGGGCACCTCCACCGGGTGCTCCGGATCGATGCGTTCGGGCGCGCTGTCGATGACCTGGTTCACGCGTTCGGCCGCCGCGCGCGTCAGCTGCGCCATGACCACCACGTACGACACGATCCGGGTGGAGTTGGTCATCGTCGACACGTAGGCGACGAAGGCCAGGAAGGTGCCGAGCCCGATGCTGCCGTGGAAGGCGAGCAGCCCGCCGGCGGCGATCACCGCGACCAGACCGGCCTGCGGAATCGATCCCAGGGTGGGGCTGAAGCGGGCGTCGATATGGGCGGCGCGCATGCGCTCGGCGTACAGCGTGCGACCGTGCTGCTCGAGCACGTCGACCATGCGGGCCTCCTGCCCGAAGCCCTTCACCACGCGCACGCCGGTGACGGTCTCCTCGACGTGCTGGGCCAGGTCGGCGGCGCGCTGTTGCGCGGACCAGGTCGCCGCGTACAGCCGCGGCCGCACCCGGTAGACCACCAGCGCCAGCACCGGCACCACCAGCAGCGCGGCCAGGGCCAGTGGCGGTGAGAGCCACAGCATGACGCCCGCGGCGAGTACGAATTGCAGTGCCGCCACCGCGGACCAGGGGCCCATGGCCAGCAGGCCCTGCACCAGGGTCAGGTCGCTGATCGAGCGCGAGATGACCTGCCCGGTGCGCAGCCCGTCCTGTCCGGGCCCGTCCAGCCGTTGCAGCGCGGACAGCAGATCCACGCGCAGTTCGTGCTGGACGTCGAGGGCGAGCCGCCCGGCGAGCATGCGCCGCCCGTAGGAGGCGAGGAAGCGGCCGACCGCGAGCACGCCCAGCGCCACGGCCATGGCCGCGATGATGCCGGTGCTCCCGGCGGTCGCGCCGTCGAGGGCGCGCTTGGCCAGCAGCGGTCCGGTCACCTCCACGATCGCGCCGAGCACGATGGCCAGCCCCAGCCCGGACAGCATCCACGGGTGCCCGGCGCACCGCTCCCACAACCTGTGCAGCCAGCCGCGCACGGTATCCACATCCTTCGAAGTCATCCCGGAGAACAACCGTCTCCCCACCCCCACTTTGTTCCCGTCGTCGTGCCGACCCGTCCAGTGTGCCGGGACGGCGGCTTGTGCGGTGCGGCACGCCGTGGTCGGCTGGATCGTCACGGTCCTTCGAAACGGAGTCGCCCCCATGCCGATTCAGCGTCTCAATCACGCCGTCCTGTTCGTCTCCGACTTGGAGCGCTCGGTCGCCTTCTACAGCGAGGTGCTGGGCTTTCGCCGCCTGCCCGGCGGATTCCCGGGCGGGGCATTCCTGCAGGCGGCGGGGTCGGCCAACGACCACGACCTGGGCCTGTTCCAGTCGCCCGACCCGTCGGTCCCGCACCGCACCGGCCGGGTCGGCCTCTATCACCTGGCCTGGGAGGTGGACACGCTGAGCGAACTGCAGCGGGTGCGCGACGCCCTGGTCGCGGCGGGCGCGCTCACCGGGGCCTCCGACCACGCCTCCACCAAGGCCCTCTACGCCGCCGACCCCGACGGCATCGAATTCGAGGTCTGCTGGCTGGTTCCCGACTCCGCGGTGGAAGCGGAGCTGGCCGCCATGACCGCGCCGAGCCTCCCGCTGGACCTGCCGGGTCTCATCGCGAAGTACGGCGCGGACACTCCCGGCGGTCCGCGCACCGATCACGAGGTGTGGCAGCGGTTGTTCTCCGGCCGCGCCTGATCAGAGGTCGCGGCGGGTGAGCATCCACCAGGCGGCCGCACCCGCCGCGGCGCTCCACAGCACCAGCAGCGCCATGGCGGCCGGGGTCGGCGCGATGAGCGCGCTCTTGGCGTAGCGGCCGCCGCTGATCGCCCCGACCGTCGAGGACACCGGCAGGACGGCTGCCAGCCCGCCGAATCCGATGGCGCGCGCGGTGATCCAGATCAGCGGCTCCAGCACGGCCCAGCCCAGTACAGCGGCCAGCGCCCGGGTGGGCGAGCGCAGCACGACACCCATCGCGGTGCCGATCACCGCCCAGCACACCGCCGCCAGCGCCACCCCGATCAGCACGCCGAAGAAGCCGCCGTCCAGGGGCACCCGGGAGCCGCCGGCCAGCCGCATGGCGGTCCCGCCCAGCACCTCCATCAGCAGCACGGTGCCGAGCGAGAACGCCCCCGCCACCGCGAGTTTCGCGCCGAGCAGCAGCGTGCGGTCGGGGGTGTACAGCGAACTCATCGCCAGCGATCCGGACTGGAAATCGGTGCCCGCACCCAGCGCCCCGAAGGTGGCCGCCGCGGCGACCGTGAGCACCAGCACCCAGGTGGTCAGCAGCGCCGCCCAGCCCGATCCGGAGCTGAAGCCCTGCGCATGCGAGTCGCCGGGCTGGAATCCGGTGCCCAGCGCCACGAACGCGATCACGCCCGCCACGATGACCCCGCCGCCGATCAGCCAGTTCGACCGCACCGAAGTCACCTTCCGCACTTCGGAATTCGCGGCCCGGGTCACCATCGGCGGCACAGTGAGGATCATCGAATGTCCTTTCGTGGGAGGTCATCGACCCCGCGCAGGCGTGCGGCCCCGATCGGGCGGGCGTGGCCGGGCCGCCGACGGCCCGAGTCTCCGGCGATGGTGCGGACAGCGGTGTGGCGCAACGACTTCACCGATAGGTCCGGTAGGCGGCCGGGCCCGGGTACATGGGGGACGGGGGCCCGCTGTGGGTGAGGGCGGCCAGGACCTGGTCGGGATGAATGTGTTCGGGGGTGATCTCGGTGAGCTGGACGCGGGCCGTGGAGGCGGCCGATTCCAGTTGCGAGAGCGAGGCTTCCGCGATGGCGAGGCGGCCGTCGGGCCGCATGACCGCGTCGGTGAAGCCCTGCGCGGCCAGGGTGGTGGCCAGCGCGATCGGGCTGGAGGCCTTCACCAGCAGCCGGTCCGGGTGGCTGCGGCGCAGCCGGGCCGGGCTGCCCTGGTATGCGATGTGACCGCGGTCCAGCACGAGTAGCTCGTCGGCGATGGGCAGCACGGTGCTGAGCGTGCGGGAGGTGAGCAGCACGGTGCCGCCGCGGCGGGCGTGGCCGCGCAGATAGTCGTTGAGCCAGGCGGTCTCCCCGACATCGAGCCCGGCGGCCGGATCGTCGAGCACCAGCAGCGGAGGATCGCCGAGCAGTGCGACGGCCAGCGCCAGCCGGGTCCGCATGCCCTCCGGCAGGCCGCCGATGCGCTGGTCGGCGGCATCGGTGAGCCGCACCAGCGCCAGCAGTTCCTCCGCCCGGGCATCGGAAACGCCTGCGGCGGAGGCGTAGACGCGCAGCTGGGCGAACACCCGCCGGGCCGGGTGCAGGCCGCGCGGATTCAGCATGGCGCCCACCACCTGGCGTCCGGCCCGCACGCCGGAGCCGGGTCCGCCCACGCTCGCGGTGCCGGAGGTGGGGGTGAGCAGCCCGAGCAGCATGCGCAGCACCGTGGACTTGCCCGCGCCGCGCGGGCCCACCAGTGCGGCCACCTTGCCGGCGGGCACCACGAAGCTCACGTCCTCGACCGCGGTGACGCTCTCGAAGGTCTTGGTCAGGCCCCCGGCGGCGAAGGCGAGCGGCCGCGCGCTCACGGCTGCACGTTCCGGATCGGCGCCTCCACCGCGAGCAGCGGATCGGCGTCGATGACCAGGGGCTGGGGCCAGGTCAGCGGCGGCGCGCCGAACGCCTTGCGGGCATTGTCGACCACGCCGTGCCCGATCGCCCGGTTACCGAATCCGCCGATGGCCGCGCCGATTCCGGCCGGAATCACCTTGCCGACCATGAGCGCGCCACGTTTGGCGATGAACTGGATCATGAACCGTTTGAGCAGCGAATCGTTCATGGCGCTCAGGCCCGGGATCTTGCCCGCCAGCAGCCCGCCCCAGTTCGCGGCCGAGTGCCCGACGCTCTTCTGCACGATCTCCATGCCACTCTCGCCGAGCACCACGGCCAGTACCAGGGCGCGGCGGCGCTCCTTGTCCTCGGGCGCGACCCCGTGCACGGCCGCCACCGCCAGGGTGAACACCGCGGACGCCTCCAGGAAGAAGGCGGTCTCCGCGCTCATGGCCGCCAGCGACGCCACCGTCCCGACGCCCGGCACCGCCGCGGTCGCGCCGACCGCCGTGCCGGAGGTGGTCACGGTATTGAGGTAGAGCTTCTCGATGCGCGCGATGATCTGCCCCGGCGTCTCACCCGGATGCGCATCCCGCAGCTTGCCCACGTATTTCGTGACAGCCGGGGCCTGTACCTGGGACCCGTTGTCGAGCAGCGAGACGACCGCTTTTTCGAGCCCGGCCTTGAACATCGGCGACAACCCCTTCTTCGTGCGGTCCTCCAGACCGAAACTCTATGGCACCTCGACAACGATTCGCGAGATAGACCGGTTCCGGGCGGGAGGGTCCCGCGCCGGAGGCCATCGGCCTAGGGTGGACGACGTGGCAGGCGTGTCCGAAGGCGCGTCGGGAGTGCCCGACCCGCGATTACGCGCGTACGTCCTCGGGTACGAGGGCTATCTGCTGCACGGCTTCGCGCCGGGTACGCATGTCGGGATGCCCGCGTCGGCGCTGACCGTGATCATCACCATCGACGAGCCCATCCACGTGCCGGTGTCCTCGCATCCGGAGCAGGCGGGCGGTCACTGGGACATGCTGGCCAGCGGGCTCACGGTGCGGCCGGCGGTGATCGCCCACAACGGGTTCCAGCACGGGGTACAGCTGAACCTGACGCCACTGGGCTGCCGGGCGCTGTTCGGGATGCCGGCGGCGGCGCTCGGGTCGTGGATCGTGGATCTGGCCGACGTGCTCGGGCCGCGCGCGGCGGAGTTGCGGGAGCGGCTGTCGTCGGCGCCCTCGTGGCCGCGGCGCTTCGCCGTCATCGATGAAATCCTGCTGCGCCAGGTGGATCCGGTGCACTGGGACGCCGAGCTGACCCGCGCCTGGACCCTGCTGTCGGGCCCCGACCCGGCGGTGCGGGTGGCCGCCGTGGCCGACGAGATCGGCTGGAGCCGACGACATCTCGGCAGCCGTTTCAGCGCCGAATTCGGCATCACCCCCAAGGACGCCGCCCGGGTGGCGCGCTTCGAACGCTCGCACCGCATGCTGCGGGACCCGATCCTGCCCCCGCTCGCGGAGGTGGCGGCCGCCGCCGGGTACTACGACCAGGCGCACATGGCCCGCGAATGGCGGGAGCTCGCGGGCATGCCGCCGTCGGTGTGGCGGGAACGCGAGGAGTTCCCATTCGTCCAAGACCAGCAGGCCGCCGAGATCGGAGGCTAGTCCCATGAGCGAAACGACAACCCCCATCGAGACCGGCACCGTCGTCTGGCCGACCCTGGTCTACCGCGACGCCCCGGCCGCCATCGCATTCCTGGAGCGGGCCTTCGGCTTCGAGACCACCGCCCGCTACGACGAGGGCGACACCGTCGCGCACGCCGAACTCGCCTGGCCGGGCGGCGGCGCCATCATGCTCGGCGGCGTCCGTGAGGGCATGGCGCTGGACTGCCAGCCGCCCGGCGTCGGTTCGGTATACATCGCCGTCGACGACGCGGACGCCCTGTACGCCCGGGCGCAGGCCGCGGGCGCCACCGTCACCCGTGAGCTGCGCGATGAAACCGATTACGAGTCACGAGGTTTCACCTGCCGCGACCCCGAAGGCGTCTACTGGAGCTTCGGCACCTACCGGGGCGCGGCCGGCGAGTAGCCGGGCCGGGCCGGGGCGTGTCGCGCGGGCACGCGCTCGGCCTCGACCGGCGGGGGCGGCGGGGTGCCGTCGCCGAAGGGCCTGCCGCCCAAGGCTTCCCGGCCGTGCGGGGTCAGCCAATTGCCGAGCTCGGGTCCCTTGGGCACCACCCGGGTCGGGTTGATGTCGGTGTGCACGACGTAGTAGTGCTGCTTGATCTGCACGAAGTCGATCGTGTCGCCGAACCCGGGGGTCTGGTAGAGGTCGCGGGCGTAGGCCCACAGCACCGGCATCTCGGTGAGTTTCTCTCGATTGCACTTGAAGTGGCCGTGATAGACCGGATCGAACCGGGCCAGTGTCGTGAACAGCCGCACGTCGGCCTCGGTGATGGTGTCGCCGACCAGGTACCGCTGCGTCGCCAGTCGCTCTGACAGCCAGTCGAGTGCGGTGAAGAGCCGGTCGTAGGCGGCGTCGTAGGCGTCCTGCCCGCCCGCGAACCCGCACCGGTACACGCCGTTGTTGACCTCGGTGTAGACGCGGCGGTTCACCGAATCTATCTCCGCGCGAAGATCTTCCGGATACAGCCGCGGCGCGCCGGGCCGGTGGTATTCCGCCCACTCGGTGGAGAAGTCGAGGGTCATCTGCGCGTAGTCGTTGGTGACGACCGCGCCGGTGCGCTCGTCCACGATGGCGGGCACGGTGATGCCGCGCGGATAGTCGGGGAACCGCTCGAAGTAGGCGTCCCGCAGAAAGTGGATGCCCAGCACCGGATCCACCCCGCCCGGATCCGGATCGAAGGTCCAGCTGCGCTTGTCGTGGGTGGGCCCGCACAGTCCCAGCGACAGCACCGATTCCAGTCCGAGCAGCCGCCGCACGATGAGTGTGCGATTGGCCCATGGACAAGCCCGCGCCGCCACCAGCCGATACCGTCCGGGCTCGACCGGATACCCGTCCCGCCCGTCGGCGGTGATCCGCGTGTCGATGTAGTTCGTATCCCGCTTGAATTCGCCCGGTTCGACGTAGGTTCCCGGCTCGGATTTCGAGGTCACTGTGTTTATTTTGCCCCTCCGCTTCGCTACGGGGCGGGTTCGCGGCCCTGAGGTCTCGATTCTTCCCTCCTCCGTTCCTCCAAGGCGCAGGTCTATGGAGCCGTTCGCTCCCCCGCTCCAAGGCGGAGGTCTATCAAGCCGCGGTCCAGAATCGAGACGGCCGCGAACCATTGAGCTGATCTACTCGGCCGTCATGGCCGATGTCGTGCTCACCCTTTTGTAAAAGTAAGCGGCCGCATACATTCAGGGTCATGACTGACTCGAAGCCCACCCGCCTGGAGCGCATCGTCACCGACGGCGGCGCGGACGCGGCGATCCTCACCATCGACAATCCGCCGCTGAACCTCTTCGACAAGGCCCTGATGGACACGCTGGCCGCGGATCTCGACGAGCTGTCGGAGAATCCGCCCCGTGCGCTGCTGATCCGCGCCGACGGCAAGCTGGTCTCCGGTGGCGTCGACGTGCACGTCTTCGACGGTCTGTCGGAGGAGGAGGGCGCGCAGCTGTGGCGGACCCTGTTCGCGCGCATCATCCACCCGCTCGAGGCGCTACCCTGCCCGGTCATCTTCGCCGCGCACTCGCTGACCCTGACGGCGGCCTTCGAGATGTCGCTGGCCTGCGACATCATCCTGGCCGCACCCAAGGCCAAGTTCGGCCTGGTGGAGACCGTGGTCGGCCTGACGCCGTCGATGGGCGGCCCGCAGCGGCTGGCCGAGCGCGCCGGTTCCGGCCGCGCCCGCGAGTTCGTCATGACCGGTGACACCTACTCCGCCGCCACCATGGCCGAGTGGGGTGTGGTCAATGCGGTGCACGAGGATGTCGACACCGCGGCCCGGGCGCTGCTGGCCCGGCTCGCCGAGGGCCCGACCCGCGCGCACGCCGCCACCAAGACGATCATCGAGGCGTGGCGGTCGGGCGGTGTGGCGCACGCGGATTCGGTGACTCCGGAGGTGTCCGGGCAACTTTTCGGCACCGCGGATCTGCGGGGCGCGGTGCGCAGCTTCCTGGAGGTCGGCCCCGGAAAGGCCACGTACACAGGCCAGTAGGCTCCGATCGGCCGTGCGCTGCCGATCGACTGTGCGCGCCCGGGCGTGTCGGCTACCGCCCGGGCGTGTCAAGCCCGTTACCTGCACCGGTATGGGATCGGGGTGGCACGAGACCGCCCGGCGGGGAATCCCGATGCGACTGTTGCGAGGACCCCGCAAATTCGATGTTTCCGCAGGCTCGGTTGGGGGAATGTGGGGTCGGCCGGGCGGCGATCTGTTTCCGTGGTGTGAAAGCCTGACATCCGTTTGCCGACAATCCGCCCACCGATGTGATCTGCATCATATAGTCACTCTTGCCTGCAGGGCTTCGAGGTACCCGGAGGGACGACGATGTCGCAGTTACTCGTGGAATATCCGCAGACGCGAAACAGCTGGTGCGACAACCCGCTTGCCCGCGCCGCCGACGGCATCCTGCGCTACGGCAACCTCACGCCCGCGCTCACCGAACTCCTCGACATCCAGGTCCACACCTTCGCCTCCCGCGAGGCCGTGGTCGAGATCGGCGGCCCCCGGCTCACCTACCGCGAACTCTGGTACTCGGCCTCCCGCATCGCCGGCGGCCTGCAGGAGCACGGCATCGGCTACGGCGACCGGGTCGCGGTCCGCATGCCGGTCGGCGCCCGCTGGGTGCAGGCGTTCCTGGGGGCGCTGCTCTCCGGGGCGGTGCCGGTGCTGGTCCACGACGGGCTGCCGGATGCCGTGGCGGACCGCGTGATTCACGACGCCTGCGCCGACTTCGTGCTCGACGGCGGCGGCCGCGCGGCGGGCTTCCGCAACGCGCTGCCCGATGGTGCGGCCTTCATCGACGACGGCGCGTCCCTCGGCGAACTGGCACTGCTCAGCTACACCAGCCCCTGCTCCGAGGCGGGCCCGCGCGGGGTGGAGCTGACCAACGAGAACCTGCTCTCCGCGATTCGTTCCGTGGTCGGCGCGCTGGATCTGCCCACCGACGGCCTGCGCAATCTGGTGCTGCTGCCGCTCGCGCACGCCAGTGGCTGCGTCGACCAGCTGCTGCCCACCTTCGCGGTCGGCGGCACCGTGGTGCTCACCCCCGACCGATCCACGGTGCCGGAAGCCCTTGTCGCCGAACGCATCGACATGGTCGCCGCGACTCCGCGCATCTTCGCCGGTCTGCTGCCCGGCCTGGCCGGACTGCGGGTGGAGCGGGTGCGACAGATCTGCAGTGCCGGGCATCGCGCCGAACTGGCCGCGGCCGACCCGGCCAGGTCGGAATCCGTCGCCAACTCCCTGCGCGCGGTCTTCCCGGAGGCCCGTCAGTGGTCGGTGTGGGGCGCGACCGAGACCTCCGGCATCGGGCTGGCGCGTGACGACGCCGCTCCGGGCCGGGACGCGCTCGGATTCGCCTTCGGCGGAACCGAACTCGCGCTGTGGGGCCCGCTCGCGGCCGTCGGCCACGGCGAGCTGCTGTGCCGGGGGCCGAATGTCAGCCCTCGCTACTGGAACGACCCGCAGACCACCGAGTCCCGCTTCACCGGCTCCTGGTTCCACACCGGAAACCAGGTCAGCATCGACGGCAACGGCCTGGTCCGCCGGTCGGCCGGGGTTTGATCGCGCTCCGCCAGGAGGTCGGCCGCAGAGGTCAGACGAGCAGCCGGGCACGCAGCGCGTCGCGCAGCTCCGAGGTGATGCCGATCTCGGTGAGATAGCCGTCCAGGCTGCCGTACATGGCGTGCATGGAGTTGGTGCCCGACTCCAGGTATTCGGGGCGGACACCCAGCAGATCGTCGGAGAGTTCCTCGTCGGTGCTCGCGGTCATCAACGCGCGCAGGGTGGGGACAGCGTCATTGCTGAGCAGGTAGTCGGCGTAGATGTCCTCTTCGGTGACATCGACCGCTCGCAGCAGCGTGGCCACGGCCCAGCCGGTGCGGTCCTTGCCCGCCGCGCAGTGCACCAGCGCGGTGCCGCGCAGCACGGAGTCGGCGAGTGACCGGATGGCGACGTGTGCCTCGGGCAGGGCGGGGAAGAGCCGGTAGACCTCGAGCATGTGCCCGGAGGCGCTGCTGTGGCGGCGCGCCTCGTGCGGCGGGGTCTCGCCCATGCGGGGGTCGAAGGGGGTGACGTTCAAACGCACGCCGTCCGGGACGACGTCGTGGCCGATGTGGTCGATCTCGGCGAACCCGCGCAGGTCGTGGACGTCGGTGACGCCCAGCTTGCCGAGGGTGGTGAGGCCCGTCTCGTCGAGCCGGCTGAGCTGGGCGGACCGCAGCAGCACTCCGTCCCGCACGGTGGAACCGCCCGCGGTGCGGGCGCCGCCGAGATCGCGGAAGTTGAAGGTGCCGGAGATCAGGAATTGGTCGTGGCGCGCAGAAGTCACCCGCTCAGGCTATCGGTGGGCGGGTAACGCCGGAGTGTCGAACAGTGGAGGAACAGTGGAGCGTTGTGGGTTCGCACACACCCGCTATGTTTCCTCGTGCACCCCTCGATAAAATACCGTCCGGTCCAAACAACGGCTTTACCGGGCGATCGTTCAATTTGATCATTCCCATCCGGTCGCGGGCCTGTTCCGATTAGGTAACAAAACATTCTTGAGGTATGGAATCGGCTATCAAAGCTGGTTGCCAGGCCAGAAAAAGACGTAACATCGATACCCGTTGAACGGGTACGTCGGCGTACAAGCCGGAGATCACTGCCGATCTGCAACACCCGTTGAGCGAGCCGCGCAGGCGAGGTGCGCGAGTTCTTTCGCCAAAGGGAGTCGTCGTTGAGCGCAAGTGGAGAAATCACCCAGGTCGGACTTCGTCCGGCCATGACCGAGGCCATCGAGACCGCGGCCGGGTCGCTCGATTTCAGGGGTAACCGTGCCCTGCGCATCCTGCTGCACGCGGGACTCAGCACGCTGTGGCCGATCTTGAAATCCTCCCCGGACCGGCAGATCCGTGCCTACGAGTCCACCCTGGCGGTGCTGCGGCGGCGCTGGGAGAACCAGGCGACCTGTGTTCCGGACCCGGTCGCCACGGCCATGTTCCGGGAGTTGGACGCCGACGTGACGTCCTTCCTGGAGCACTGCGCCGGCCGCTCGGGCACCCAGTGGCTGGAGCCGGTGGATGCCATCGCCGCCTATCTGCTGGCCGTCATCCAGGGCATGGTGCTGCGCTGGCTGGCCGACTGTGATGACGAGATCTCGCTGGTGGTGCTGGACGACCTGGTCTCGTACCTGTCGACCAAGGCGGTCGATCTGCCCTGACGCACCCGGCCCGCCCCGAAACTTAATGCTGGACGCATGACCAGGTTCGTGGTCGAATGATCTGGTGACCGATTCGTCGCCGATCAGCGGGCTGCACGCGGCCACCGCCGACCTCGAACCTCCACTCGCCGCGGTCGATATGACCGCCCTGCGCGCCAATGCCGCCGATCTGGTGAGCCGCGCCCGCGGCGTCCCGATCCGGGTGGCCAGTAAATCCGTGCGCTGCCGCGCCGTTCTCGAGGAGGTCCTCGGGCCCAAGCTCACCGCCTCCGGCGGCTTCGCGGGCATCATGGGTTACTCACTGCGCGAAGCCATCTGGCTGGTCCGGGAGGGTGCGCGCGATGTACTGCTCGGCTATCCCACCGCGGACCGGCACGCCCTGGCGGAACTCGCCTCCGACCAGTTGCTGCTCGACTCCATCACCCTCATGGTCGACGACACCGCCCAGCTGGACCTGATTCGCGAGGCCGTCGGCAGCGAAAAGGTCGCTCCCCGTGTGTGTCTGGACGTGGACGCCTCACTGCGCCTCGGCCCGCTGCACCTCGGGGTGCGCCGTTCACCCATCCGCACCCCCGAGCAGGCCGCCCGGCTGGCCGCCGAAACCCGTTCCCGCGGTTTCCAGGTCGTCGGCGTGATGACCTACGAGGCCCAGATCGCGGGCCTACCGGATACCAATCCCGCTGTGCGCCTGGTGAAGTGGGCGTCCTCGGCGGAGATCGGGAAGCGCCGCCGCCAGGTGCTGGAGGCGGTGCGGTCGACGGTCGGTGAACTCGAGCTGGTCAACTCCGGCGGCACCGGGTCCATCGAGGTCAGCATTACCGACCCGGGCGTCACCGAGGTGACCGCGGGTTCGGGCCTGTACCTGCCGACCCTGTTCGACGGCTATCGCAATCTGGCGCCGCGGCCGTCCATGTACTTCGCCACGCCGGTGCTGCGCCGGCCGGCGCCGGGCATCGCCACCGTCTTCTCCGGCGGTTACATCGCCTCCGGGCCCACCGGGGCCTCGCGGGTGCCGAAACCGGTGTGGCCCTCGGGCTTGAAGCTGATCGGGACCGAGGGCGCGGGCGAGGTGCAGACCCCGCTGACGGGCGCCGACGGCCTGGAGATCGGCGACCGGGTCTGGTTCCGGCACGCCAAGGCGGGCGAGCTGTGCGAGCGCTTCAACGAGGTGCATCTGATCGACGCGGACGGCAGCCGCACCACGGTGCCCACCTATCGCGGTGAAGGGCACTGCTTCGGCTGAGCCGAGGGTGCCGGATTCGGGCTAGACCCGGTCGAGCTGCAGCACCGCGGCCAGGTCGGACAGCTCGGCGGTGGTGGCCGGGAGATATTCGGTCAGCAGCGGCGAGCGCACGATGATCGCCGACCACATGGCCCGCGAGATCGCGCTGGTCAGCCAATGCCGCGACAGCAGTGCGGCGATCCCGTGCGGGGCGTCCTCGGGCGCGGAGGTGGTCATGGAGACCAGCACCACCGCGGCCTCGCGGCCCTGGAAGTGGTCGGGCGTGCCGACCAGGACGTCCTCGATGCGGGCCCGTGACAGCAGGGTCCGGATGCGCGCCACCTGGGCGTGGTAGGGGGCCACCACCAGAATGTCGTGCGGGTGCAGGCGACGGGTCAGTGCGCCGGTGTGCCAGGGCAATCCGAGCAGCGTGCGCACCTGACGCACGATTTCCCGTGCCTCCTCGGCGGATTCGGTGCTGTTGCCGTGATGCTCCACCGGCACGGTGCGCACGCCGGGCGGGATGCCGTCGAGTTCCCGTGCGAGGGTGACGGTTTCATTGGAGCGCAGCCGATTGTCGTAGCGCAGCCGCGACACCGGGCCGCACATGCGCGGGTGCATGCGCCAGGTGCGGTCCAGGAAGTAGCCGTAGGCGGCGGGCAGGGTGCGGTGCGCCCCGAGCAGCCGCCCCAGCACGGATTCGGCGATCGGCTCGGGATGCGCGCCGTGTCCCATCGGCGGCGCGGGGTCGCCGACCAGCAGCAGATTGCGGGCGCACACGGCCACGGCCACCGCCTCCGCCAGCGGGAACTTCCCGGCGTCCACGATGACCAGCAGGTCCAGGCTGTCGCGCGCGATGCGCTCGGGATCGGCGAAGTCGCTCGAGAGTCCGCCCACCACACAGCCGTTCACGGCATTGTCGAGGAAACGCGGATAGCGCGAGGCCTCGATGGGCAGCCATTCCGGCGCCACCGCCCGGCTGTCGGCCTTGGCGACCAGCTCCGGCAGCACGCCTACCTGCACCACGGCGTCGAGCACGTGCTCGACCACCTGATGCGAGCGCGCCACCACGCCGACCCGCCACCGGTAGCGGGTGACGAGCCGTTCCACGGCGCGCGCGGTGGTGTCGGTCTTGCCGGTGCCGGGCGGGCCCTGCACGGCCACATACGAATTGTCGAGATCCAGGACGGCGGCGGTGACGGCGGCGGCGTGATCGCCGAACACCTCGGGCAGTGCCGAGCCCGCGCGCAGCCGCGGCAGGCGGCGGCACAGGATGTCGAAGACGGCGGTCTCGGGCACCTGGGGGAGGGTCACCAGCAGCTGATGTGCGGTGTCCTCCAAGGCTTCCGCGAGGTGGACGTCGTGGCCGGGCGGGCAGGGCGCGATGGCCGCGGGCAGCTCGTCGTAGGGTTCGCAGCCCTCGGGGAGTATCTCCACCACCCGCACCACGTCCTCGAAATTGGTGTCCAGCGCGCAGCCGAGGACGGTGGCGTGCGCGGTCGCGCGCAGCCCCGGGGTGACGGTCATGCCGGGCGCGGGGCGATCGTAGAGGGTGAGCACCGCCGTGCCCGGTGGCGGCGCGTTGCCGGTGCCCAGCCGGCCGGTGAGGGTCAGGTAGCGCCGCATGGGCTGCTGCCCGGTGCCGTGCCAGTCGGTGTCCACCGAACCGGAGTCGGCGACGAGAACCCCTGCGGTGTCGGCCCATTCGGCCACCGGATGGTCGAGCCGGTCGTCGTGCGCCCAGCGCAGCGGCCGCCGCTCGCGCCGGTGATAGCCCAGTGCCGCCGCCGCGAGCCCGGCCGCCTCCTGCGCCGGGCCGCGCTCCTCGCCGTCGCTCTCCGCGAATTCCCGCAGCGCCGCCTCGATATCGTCGGGCCCGGTCTCGGCGTAGTCGTAGGACCACCGCCGGCTGGGCCGGACCTCGTGCCCGGCGGCCAGGTCGAGCAGCCAATCCCGCAGTCGCAGTACGGCTTCCGCGCCGCCGCCACTCTCCTCCTGATTGGGCGGCAGCTGGTGCAGGTCGTAGGAGCGCTCGCCGACCACCAGCGCCGCCCGCACCACCGGGTACAGGTCGGCCAGCGCGGGTAGCAACTCCGCCACCACATCCTCACCCTCGGAATCGCGTCCGCCGATGGTGTGCAGCAGGCCGCGCAGATCGCCGCGATAGTGGTGGATCCGCAGATCCGGGCATTCGCGGTGGCGCTCGATCAGGAATTCCAGCAGCGCGTCGGCGTCGTCGCGGCGGCGCGAACGGCTCCCGTGACCGAGGGTGTCCGGGCCGCCGGCTCGAATGACGAAGGTGCGCGCCGGTTTCGGTACGGCGGGGGCGGGCACGAATCCCAGCGCGACCGTGCTCACCCCGGGCCCCTGCTCGAAGGTCGCGACCGCGGCGCTGCCGCGCTGTTCGGCGAACTGCTCACTGTCGGCCGATTCCGCCGATTCCTGGACGAAACTCGCCGGCGCGGAGGAGGTTTCGGCCAAGCGGAGGGCCTGCGCGGACGGGCGGTCCGCCGGCGCCGGGTCGGCCGGTTCGAGCGCGCTGATCTGCACGATCACATCGCCTGCGGTGCGGGCGATTCCGGACCCCGCGCGCGGGAGGTCGGCGGTGTCGGGGGGATTGACCGGGGTGACACTGACGAAAAGGTCGCCACGGGTCGGCGCGGGCAGGGCAGCCAGCGCGGCCGGATCGATGAGAGCGTGTACCGGACGTCCGGTGCGCTCGCGCAGGATCTGGACCTCGGCCTGACGGCGCAGGGTGGTCAGGGTGGCGGACGGGATGCCGGCGACGGTGGCGTCGGCGACGGCCAGCCGGTCCACGGTGGTGATCCCCGCGTCGCGCAGGTGGGCGCGGGTGGCCGGGCGCATTCCCGCCACCAGCAGCAGGTCCCGGCGGGTCTCGAGTTCGGTCGTGCAGGTGGGGCAGTGGCCGCAGGCCAGGAAGCGCCGGTCACCCCACTGCACGGGGAGTAGCTCGCCGAGCTTGGTGTCGACGATGAGTTCGAGCCGCGCCCGCCGCGCCTGGTAGACGACCGCCATGTCCGCGAGCGTGTACGTGGCCGGGACGCCGTCCTCCCATACCCGCGCCTGGAGTGCGGACCGGAAACCGTTGCGCCGCAGGGCCTCCGCGGCGGAGGCCAGTCCCAGCAGGGTCGCGATCCCGCCGCGCCGGCCCGCCACCCCGGCCACGATGTAGTCGTGTCCCTCGGGGGCGTGATCGCGCACCAGGAATTCGCAATGCGCCACGAAGTCCCCGTCGAACACCACACCGCCCGCGACCGCCTCGGCGTCCGCTCGCAGCGCCGTCAGCGTCCGGTCGTGCGCGTCCCGCAGTCCGGCCAGCGCGCGCTCGCGCAGGTCCTCGGAGATGAGCGCGGTCGTGGCGAGGGCGTCGGCCGCGGGCCCGGATAGGCGGATGCGGGTGACGCCCGGCCCGTACCGGTCGCGGAGGTCGGCGAGGCGGTGCTCGACGGCCGGGTCGGGGGTGCGCGTGAGCGTGCCGGGCGACGGGAACTCGACCGGCGTCACCAGTCCCAGTTCGGCGTCGAGCGCGCGCAGCAGCGCGAACTCACAACGCGCCGCCGCCACCAGGTCTCCGGTGCTGCACACGACACGATCACCGAACAGCATCAATCGCGGCCCTCCTGTGCCTCTCCTCCGCCGACACCCGCACCCGGCCGGGTCTCTTCGTCACGTGGCCGAGTCGGGCCATAGCGTAATGACTGCGGGCGGTGTGATGTGCTGCCAGGTGCGGCCCGCGCACCGGTCCGGACCCGCCATGACCCGCCCACGTCAGCACGCGTTTGCGGGCGATGTTGGGAGACAACGCGACTCGCGCGCGCCGCAGCCGCCGACAGCGGCTCGAGGCCCGGTCGGACGCCAGAAATCGCATCGCGATTCCGGCGTGTCGCCCCCCGCGGACCGCCTGGGGCGCGTCGCTGTCCGGCAGGTTCGCTCGTTACTCGCCAGTCGCTTGTTTCGGGCGGCCCCGCAACCCCTGCGCGTCTGTCACAATCTGCCGATGCTCTACCTAGCGGGCGCTCGCGGCCGCCTTCACTACCGCCGATGGCAGCTCGATGACGCACACGCCGTCATGGCGTTCTTACCCGGAATCGGGCAGCACAGCGCGCACTACCACCGATTCGCGCGGGCGCTGGCCGCCCGCGGCATCGAACTCTGGGCCCTGGACACCTCCGGGCACGGTCTCAGCGAAGGGGATCCCGAAAGGCCGGGCACGATCCACGAGCTGGCCGCCGACGCCCGGCTGTTCCTGGACCAGGTGCACGCGCACGCGACTTCCACCCCGTTCCTGATGGGTCACTCCCTGGGCGCGGCCACCACCCTGGCCGTGCTGCGCGACGCACAGCCGGGCGACTTCGCCGGACTGGTGCTGTGCGGGACGCCCAAGGCGGTGCTGGAGGGCAGGTCCCCGAAGTCCGCCCGCGGTGCCGAACCCGCGAATCGTGCTCGCGCCCAGGGCGGTTCGCGCTCACGCGCGGCACTGGCGACCGAGCAGGAGTCGGACTGGCCGGGACCGCGGCTGCCCGAGGGCCTGCCGGTGCTGATCGTGCACGGCGCGGACGATCGCCGGGCGCCGGTGGAACCGGTGCGGGAGTGGTCGGCCCAGGTCGGCGCGCGTTTTCACACCTACCCCAATGCCGGCCACGACCTGCTGCACGAGCCCGCGCACGCCGAGGTCACCACGGAGATCGTCGAGTTCGTGCAGGCCCGCTCGCTGGTCTGAGGGATTCGCGCTGGTCCGAAGGATTACGGTGAGGGCGTGCCCCTCTACGAATTCGAAGGCAAGCGCCCGACGGTCGATCCGACCGCGTTCATCGCGCCCACCGCGACCCTGATCGGCGATGTGCGCGTCGAGGCCGGCGCCTCGGTCTGGTACGGCGCGGTGCTGCGCGCGGACCTGGCGCCCATCATCATTCGGGAACGCGCGAACGTGCAGGACAACGCGGTGATCCACGTGCCGCAGGATGTCACCGTGGAGATCGGCGCGGGTTCGACGATCGCGCACTCGGTGGTGTTCCACGGCGCGACGCTGGGCGCGGAATCGATTGTGGGCAACGGCAGTACGGTCCTGGACATGGCCAAGATCGGCAGCGGCGTCATGATCGCCGCGCACTCGCTGGTCGGCCCGGGGCAGGAGATTCCCGACGGCGTGCTGGCCGCCGGCTCACCCGCCCAGGTCAAGAAGCCGCTCGCGGGCACGCCGGCCGAACTGTGGGTCAAGACCAATCCGAGCTTCTACGCCGACCTCGCGCAGCGACACCGCACGGGCATCACCGAGGTTCACTGATCCGAATCCCGGGAAGCGGTGGGGCGCAACAGCTTCACCACTTCCGCATCGGTGAGCTGATGGAAGTCCCGGTAGGCCCCGCCCACCCCGCCGAGGGCGCGCGGCACCAGCGGGCACACCACCTCGTCGGCGATCTCCTGGATCCGGTGCAGCGCTTCGACCGACGACACCGGCACCGCCACCACCACCCGGCGCGGCTCGTGCAGCCCGGCGATCTCGCAGGCGGCGGCGACGGTCGCGCCGGTCGCCATGCCGTCGTCCACGATCACCACGGTCCGATCCTTCAGGTCGATCGGCGGCCCGGCCCGCAGTATCCGGCGGCGGCGCTCCAGCTCGGCCCGCTCGACGATCTCGATGTCCGCCAGCTGATCGGGCGTCACCCCGGTATGCCGCACGACGTCGTAGTTCAGCACCCGGACGTCGTCCTCCCCGATGGCCCCCATCGCCAGTTCCGGCTGCCACGGCACCCCGAGCTTGCGCACCAGCAGCACATCGAGGTCGCCGCCGATCACGTCGCGCACCGCGACGGCCACCGGCACCCCGCCCCGGGGCAGCCCCAGCACCAGCGGATCCGCCGCGCGCAGGTGCCCCAGCACCCCACCCAGCGCGCGCCCCGCGGCCGCCCGATCCGAATAGATCATCGCTCTGTCTATTTTGCCCCTCCGCTTCGCTCCGGGGCAGGGTTCGCGGCCTTGAGGTCTCGATTCTTCCCTCCGCTGCGCTCCGTCGCTCCAAGGCGGAGGTCTATCAAGCCGCGGTCCAGAATCGAGACGGCCGCGAACCCGTGGGTGTCTCTACTCTCCGCGGATCGTGTAGCGGCGTAATGCGAGGCTCGGATTCGTGGTGCGGACCTCGGTGAGGTGGTGCAGGTCGATATGGGCGGTGGCGATGCCCGGCTGGTCGCCGAGCTCGGCCAGCACCGCGCCGGTGGGGGAGATGATCATCGAGGTGCCGGACCCGCGCGGCGCGGCCTGGTCGGCGGCGGCGACGTACATGGTGTTCTCGATGGCCCGGGCACGCAGCAGCGTGGTCCACTGGTCGACCTTGCCGGGGCCGGGAATCCACTGGGCGGGCAGCAGCAGCACGTGCGCGCCCGCGGCGGCCAGCCGGCGAATGCCTTCGGGGAAGCGCAGATCGAAGCAGGTCTGCAGCCCGAACACCACGCCGTCCACGGTGAAGGTCTGGGACTGGTCCAGCGGGCCGGGGATGAGCAGATCGGATTCGCGCGATCCGAAAGCGTCGTACAGGTGCACCTTCCGGTAGACGGCCGCGAATTCGGCATCGGGGGAGGCGGCGACGAGGGTGTTGTAGACGTGCCCGGCGGGCTGGTCCGGGCCGCCGGACTCGACCACGCCCGCGACCACGTGCACTCCGAATTCGGCTGCGATACCACGCAATCCGGTGACGAACGGTCCGGTCAGCGGTTCCGCGGCGGCCAGCACCCGATCGTCGAGGCGCTTGGTGGCGAACATCGAGTACTCCGGCGCCACCACCACCTTCGCTCCGAGTTCGCTGGCGGCCTCGACCTCCGCGCGCAGAGCGGTGAGATTGGCCACGGTGTCGGTGTACGGATCGAACTGCACCACCGCCACATCCACCGACCCGGCCGGTTCGGTCCCGGCGGGTCGCTCCGGCGCGGCGGCCGTTTCGTGCACGGCCGTCACCACTGCTCCCGAGCTGCCCGCATCGGCGGTGGCCAGGGTTGCGGTGACGTAGTTGCGGACGGGGGCGGGTTCGGGATTTCCGAGTCCGGACACGGAACTCGAGGGCGTCGTGGCGGCGGGCGCGGGCGGGTTGTCCGGTTGCACGACCCCCAGGGTATTCACCCGATGGTCAAGCCCGCAGCTAGCAGGCAGTAAAATCCGTGGCAATGAGTACCTCACCGGCCGACAGCGTTCCCACTGACGACGAGAGGGACGTTTCCGGCCCGTCCTTCGCTGATCTGGGTATCGATGACCGCATTCTGCGGGCCATCGCCGATGTCGGCTACGAATCGCCGTCGCCCATCCAGGCGGCGACGATTCCGCCGTTGCTCGACGGCGCGGACGTGGTGGGCCTGGCCCAGACCGGTACCGGCAAGACCGCGGCCTTCGCCATTCCGATCCTCATGGGCATCGAGATGACCGGCAAGGCCCCGAAGGCGCTGGTGCTGGCCCCGACCCGGGAGCTGGCCATCCAGGTCGCCGAGGCGTTCGGCCGCTACGCGGTGCACATGCCCGGCCTGCATGTGCTGCCCATCTACGGCGGTCAGAACTACGCGGTGCAGCTGTCCGGTCTGAAGCGCGGTGCGCAGGTGGTCGTCGGCACGCCGGGCCGCGTGATCGACCACCTCGAGCGCGGCACCCTGGACCTGTCGCAGCTGCAGTACCTGGTGCTCGACGAGGCCGACGAGATGCTCAAGATGGGCTTCCAGGACGATGTCGAGCGCATCCTCGCCGACACGCCCGACGAGAAGCAGGTCGCGCTTTTCTCCGCGACCATGCCGTCGGCCATCCGGAAGATCTCCAAGCAGTACCTGAAGAACCCGACCGAGATCACGGTCAAGGCGAAGACCTCGACGAATACCAACATCACCCAGCGCTGGGTGCTGGTGTCGTACCAGCGCAAGCTGGACGCCCTGACCCGCATCCTCGAGGTCGAATCCTTCGAGGCCATGATCATCTTCGTGCGCACCAAGCAGGCCACCGAGGAGCTGGCCGAAAAGCTGCGCGCGCGTGGGTATTCCGCGGCCGCCATCAACGGCGACATCGCGCAGGCGCAGCGTGAGCGCACCATCGGCCAGCTCAAGTCCGGTGTGCTCGACATCCTGGTCGCCACCGACGTGGCCGCGCGCGGCCTGGACGTGGAACGCATCTCGCACGTCGTCAACTACGACATCCCGCACGACACCGAGTCCTACGTGCACCGCATCGGCCGCACCGGCCGCGCGGGCCGCTCCGGTGAGGCGCTGCTGTTCGTGGCCCCGCGCGAGCGCCGGCTGCTCGACGCCATCGAGCGCGCCACCCGCCAGCAGGTCACCGAGATGCAGCTGCCCAGCGTCGAGGACGTGAACGCGCAGCGCGTGCAGAAGTTCGGCGACACCATCACCGAGAATCTGACCTCGGCCAATCTGCCGTTGTTCCGCAAGCTGATCGAGGACTACGAGCGGGAGCACAATATCCCGCTGGTGGACATCGCCGCGGCGCTCGCGGTGGGCGGTCACGACGGCGACAACTTCTTCATGGAGCCCGATCCGGAGCCGACGGCGCGCGAGCGCCGCGAACGCGCCCCGCGTTCCTTCGACGATCGCGACCGCGGTCCCCGCGAGCGTCGCGAGCCCAGCGGCCCGTCCCGGCATCGTCAGACCGGCGCGGAGCTTGTCACCTATCGCATCTCGGTCGGCAAGCGCCACAAGGTCGCCCCCGGCGCGATCGTGGGCGCCATCGCCAATGAGGGTGGCCTGCGCCGCAGCGACTTCGGCCACATCAGCATCCGTCCGGACCACTCGCTGGTGGAGCTGCCGGCCGACCTGTCCAAGGAAACCCTGAATGCTCTGAGCCGAACCCGGATCAGTGGTCAGCTCATCGATCTCCAGCTGGACCAGGGCCCGCCCGGAGGGCGCTCCATGAGCCGCGCCCCGCGCCGCGAGGGCAAGCGCCCGGACATTCGGCGCAAGCCGCGGTTCTGAGCCCGCCGCTCGAAACGATCAACGCCCGCATCCGGAAAGGGATGCGGGCGTTGCGTTTTCGAGGGTGCGGCGTTGCCGTAGGTCAGTTGGTTCCGGGCGCGCCCGCGGCGGGGGCTGGTGCGGGGGCCGCCGGGGCGGCCGAGGTGGTCGGGGCCGAGGCGTCCGGGGTGGTCGGGGCCGAGGCGTCCGGGGTGGCGGGGGCGGCAGGCTGGGCGGGCGGGGTGTCGGACACGGTGAACAGGCCGACGGTCGGCAGCACCACGCAGCGCGCGCCCGGGTAGTCGATGGTGCCCCACAGCGAGGCGACGACGGTGCCCGCGCCGGCGTCGACGGTCTTCGACAGCGAGGGCAGGTTGTACTCGGTCTGGTCGTCCAGGGCGGTGATGCCGCTGCGGCCGTTGTTCACATTGAGCCAGGCCACGCTCAGGCCGGAGGCCGTCGGAAAACCGTTCTGCTGCGCCATGACCTGGAAGCTGAGTTTGCCCGGCGGCAGCGACACCGAGGCGTTGGGACCGGTGATGCCGGTGACGGCCATCGCCGAGGTCAGGCTGAACGGCATGTTGAAGCCGCAGCCGAGGGTGGGCGCCAGGTACGAGAACGGCGTGAACTGAACGTTTTCCAGCTTCGCGGCGGCGATCAGCTGGGCCGATTTGGCAATGTCGGCGACCGCGGCCCGGCCGGCGGCATTGTCGCCGACGGCCTGGGTGAGCTGGTCGATGCCGGTCGCTACGGGCGTCTCCGGCTGGTCGGCGGTGGCCGCGCTGGTCGCGCCGACCGTGGCCGCGGCCGTGAGGGCGGCAACCGCCAGGGCGCGCCGGGACAGAGTCCAACCGTTCACTCGTGCTGCTCCTGCGTCGATATTCTCGCCGAGCCACAACAGCCCGACGTCCCGGAATTCGGGTATCGGATTTCTGGGCAACCTACCAGCCCAGCTCGAGAGCCGGGATGTCGAGGCGCTGCGAGCTGAGCACCACGGGCCGTCCGATCGGTGTGATCCGGGTGACAATCAGACCATTACCGGGGGGTAAGTTTGATGGCGACATCACAGCGACGCTCGGGAGAAGCAATGAAGCTGGCCCTCTCACCCGATGAGGTGAAATTCCGGGACGACCTGCGCGAGGTCTATCGGACCAAGATCCCGGCGGAGATCCGAGACCGCATGAAGTACGGTCTCGAGCTCTCTCGCGATGACATCGTCACCACCCACCGCATCCTCAACGAGAACGGCCTGGCCGTGCCCAAGTGGCCGGTGCAGTGGGGCGGCCGCGACTGGTCGCCCATGCAGCTGCACATCTGGGAGGACGAGATGCAGCTCGCCTCCGTGCCGGAGCCGCTCACCTTCAACGCCCAGATGATCGGCCCGGTCATCGCCCAGTTCGGCTCCGAGGAGCTCAAGCAGCGCTTCCTGCCGGCCACCGCCAATCTCGACATCTGGTGGTGCCAGGGCTTTTCCGAGCCCGACGCGGGCTCGGACCTGGCCGCGGTGCGCACCACGGCGGTGCGCGACGGCGACTCCTACATCGTCAACGGACAGAAGATCTGGACCACCCTGGCCCAGTACGCCGACTGGATCTTCTGCCTGGTGCGCACCGACCCGACCGTCAAGAAGCAGGCCGGTATCTCGATGCTGCTCTTCGACGTCAAGACCCCCGGCGTGACCATCCGGCCGATCAAGCTCATCGACGGCCACCACGAGGTCAACGAGGTCTTCTTCGAGAACGTCCGGGTGCCCGCCGATCAGCTGGTCGGCGAGGAGAACATGGGCTGGACCTACGCCAAGTTCCTGCTCGGCAACGAGCGCACCGGCATCACCGGTGTGGGCCGCACCAAGGTGAAGCTGGGCGTCGCGAAAGAGTATGCGGCGCAGATCCGTTCGGGCAGCGGCACGCTGCTCGAGGACCCGGCGTTCGCCGCGCGCGTGGCCGAGATCGAGAACGAGCTGCTGGCGCTGGAGCTCACGCTCATGCGCGTGGTCTCCAATTCCAATGACGGCAAGCCGAATCCGGCCTCCTCGGTGCTGAAGCTGCGCGGTTCGGAGCTGCAGCAGGCCGCCACCGAGCTGCTGCTGGACGTCGCCGGGCCGGACGCGCTGCCGGTGAACGCCGGGGACATCGCCTCGCCCGGCTGGGCGCAGCGCAGCGGTCCCGGCTATCTCAACTTCCGCAAGACCACCATCTACGGAGGCTCCAGCGAGGTGCAGCGCACCATCATCGCCTCCACCATTCTCGGATTGTGAGCCGCCGCCATGGATTTCGAACTCACCGATGAACAGGTCATGCTGCGTGACACGGTCCGGGATCTGCTGGGCCGCGCCTACGACCCGGAGACCCGCCTGAAGGTCACCGACACCGACCTCGGCTGGAACCGCGACGTCTGGCGGCAGCTCGCCGAATTGGGCGTCCTCGGACTGGCTTTCGACGAGGAGGACGGCGGCGCGGGCGCCGGCCCGGTCGAGACCATGGTGGTCATGGAGGAGATCGGCCGCCGCAATGCGCCCGAACCCTTCCTCGACGCCGTGCTGGTACCCGGCGGGCTGGTGGCCCGCGCCGGCACCGCCGACCAGCGGCAGCGCGTGCTGCCCGCGCTGGCCGGCGGTGAGATCCTGCTGGCCTTCGCGCACGAGGAGCCCGGCACCCGATGGCCCGCAACCGAACTGGCCACCACCGCGGTCCGCGACGGCGACAGCTATCGGGTCACCGGCGTCAAGAACCCCGTCCCGCACGGTGACTGCGCCGATCAGCTGGTGGTCAGCGCCGCCCTTACCGGCGGCGGCATCGGCCTGTTCCTGATCGCGGCCGACGCCGAGGGTGTCACCAGGACCCCCTACCGCACCTTCGACGAGCGCCGCGGTGCGCAGCTCGAATTCGCCTCCGCCACGGCCGAACTCCTCGGCGACGGCGGCGACGCGCAGCCGGTGGTGGACGCGGTGGAGGTGGCGGCGCAGGCGAGCCTGTGCGCCGAATCCCTCGGTGCGATGGAGGAGGCCCTGCGGCTGACCGCCGAATACCTGAAGACGCGCAAGCAGTTCGGCGTCACGCTGTCCAGGTTCCAGACCCTGACCCAGCGTGCCGCCAATATGTATGTGTCCCTGGAACTCGCGCGCAGCATGAGCCTGTACGCCACGGCCTCCGTCGCCGACGGTTCCGCCGACCGGGTGGCGGCATCGCGCGCCCGGCTGCAGGTCGGCCGCTCCGCCCGCCACATCGGCCAGGAGTCCATCCAGATGCACGGCGGTATCGGCATCACGACCGAATACCCGGTCAGTCACTACGTGGCCCGCCTCACCGCCATCGCCCGCACCCTGGGCGGCGACCTGGAACACCTGCGCGTCCTCACCGACCGCGTGGGCGACTACACCCTCGTGGAGTTCTGACCCGCAGCACCGAGGCCGCGCCCCGCTCCACCCGGAGTGGGGCGCATCGACCGACGCAGAATTCACTGGTGCGCAGTGGATCTCGGCATGCTCCTGCTCTCGGCGGGGCAGGGCGCGAAGCTGGAATTCCGGTGTCGGGGACGGGTGGGGCGGGCCCGCCCGCCCCCGGGGCAGGTGCACCAGCTCGGTGACGAGAAGGGCGCTCCGGTCGAAGACGGCGACCGGAGCGCTCGGTGGGGATCGGCCGCGCTACCCGTCGGAGTTGTCCGAGGCCGGGTGATCCGTGGTCGGGAGGGCGGTCGGCATGACCGTGGTGACCGGGAGTTCGGTTGTGGCGCGCGGGCTTTCGGTGGCCGGGCGCGTGGTGGTGGGCCGCGACGGGGTGGAGCGGATGCTCGCACTCGGGTCCGCGGCCGGGTCCTCCGGGGTGCCGGTGATGGTGGAGATCGGCGCGCGCCGGGAGGGCTGGTCGGCGGCCACCCGCCAGGTGGGGGACGGCGGGATGACGACGGCGGGCGTGGTGCTCGCACTGCTGTTCGTCGAAGTCACCGGCGCCGCTTGCAGATCGGCGTTCAGCGGCGGCGGCGCGACGTAGGTGTCGTTGTGCCCGAGGCCGCAGGCGCCCAGGAGAATGAGCCCGGCCGACACCACGCCGACCGCCGCGGCGGCGCCCGCCACGGGCTTGGGCAGGTGACGCAGCGGGGTGAGGCCGCGCTCGTCCGCGCCGGCGTTGCTGCCGTCCATTGGTGGCACTCCTGATTCGTGTCGAGTGGGCTCACCCTAACGGAGGCCGCGGGGCGGGGCCAGGCGGGTGGTCGGTTCAATAATCGGACGGCGCAGGCGATTCCGTAGGCCTCGGAAATATCTCAAACAGCCATGATTCAGATATCGAATTAGTAAACTCGCCGCGTTTTGGGTTCGTGTCGTATGGACTTTCCGTTGCGGAGCCGTAATGTGTGTCCAAAGTTACACGTGAGACGCTCGAAATTTGCCGAGGGGCGCGCCGAAGAATCGCGAGACCCGGCGGGCGTCATCGAGGAGTGGATGATGGGTGCTTTTTCGGCATCTCCGCTGCGCGCATCGGCGCGTGCGGGAGAACCCGCGGCTCCCGGGCTGCGGATGTCGGCAATCCTGGCCCGCGTCGTCGCCTGGCTGATCTTCCTGGGTGGGCTCGGCGGCGCGGTGCTCGGCATTGCCGGACTACGCGTCGAAATCACCGTCGCCGGACTGATTCTCGCCTGCACCGCGGGTTTGGTGCTGCTCAAACTTCGGGCCGACGCACACGCTGGCTAATTCTCCGCGAATTAATCATTTGCGGCAATTACCCATTCGAATGCTTCGGCTTCGGACCGCGCACCCTCGATCGTCCGGGAGCGGTTGGGCTCACCGAGTTCCGTCAGCAACTCTTCGGAAATCCCCACCAGATCCGACAATACCGACGGGACAAACCATTCCGGACGGGTAGCGAACAGCAGATCCTCGCTCGAGGTGTTGCCGGAGGCGCCCGGCGCGAACGGGCAGCCGCCCAGCCCACCCAGCGAACCGTCCACCACGGCCGCGCCGGCGGCCAGGGCCGCCAGGGAATTCGCGACGCCCATGCCCCAGGTGTCGTGACCGTGGAAGACGATGCGGTGCTGCGGAGTTCCCCAGTGCCCGGTCGCGGCCACCGCCCCGATGAGCGCGCCGACCTGACCCGGATGCGCCTGGCCGAGGGTATCGGCCACCACGATGTCCGCCGACCCCTCGGTGCGCGGATCGGTGGCGATGGCCAGGACTCGCACGGGATCCACCGGCCCGTCGAACGGGCAGGTGAAAGCCGTTGCCAGGCAGAGCTGAATGCGCCCGCCGGCCTCCGCCGCGAGCCGCACGGCCTCCGGCATGGCGGCCAGGCTGTCCTCGGTGGTGCGGCCGATATTGGCCCTGTTGTGCGCATCCGACACCGAGAAGCAGTACTGGAAATTGCGCACGCCGGCCTCCGCGGCCCGCGCCACGTGCCTGGGTGTGGCCACCCAGACCCAGCAGCGTTCCAGTTCCGCGGGCGTGAGCTGGGCGACCAGCTCGAGGGTATTGGCCATGGGCGGCACCAGATCCGGGCGCGCCATGGATCCGATCTCCAGCTCGGGCACGCCCAGCGCCAGCAGCTGCCGCGCGATCTGGACCTTGCGCTCGGTGGGCAGCACTTTCCCGGTGAGCTGCAGGCCGTCGCGCAGCGTGACATCGCGCAGGGTCATGAGTTCGCCTCCAGGGCATCGATATCGGCGTCGGTCAGGCCGAGCAGGCCGGTGAGCACCTCGCGGGTGTGCTCACCGAGGTCCGGGCCGACATTGCGGATGGGCAGCGATCGGCCGCCGATCACGGGGACGATGCCCGGGAAGCCGACCTCCTTGGGCTCGGGCTCGCCCACGTCCACCCGGAAGGGCTGAATCATATTGCGCGCCCGGTACTGCTCGTCGGAGACGATGTCGGCGGCGGTGTAGATGGGCCCGCACGGAATGGCGGCCGCCTCCAGCACCCGCAGCGCCTCCTCACGAGTGCGCACCCGTGTCCACTCGGCGATCGAGGCGTCCAGCCGCTCGCGGTGGCGCCAGCGTCCGGCATTGTCCTGCAGCTCCGGATCGGCGGCGAGGTCCGGGCGGTCGATGACCTGCATGTACCGCTGGAAGATGGCGTCGCCATTGCCGCCGATGATGATGCTGGTGCCGTCGCTGCACGGATAGGCATTGCTGGGCGCGATGCCCTCCATGCGCCCGCCGACGCGTTCGCGATTGATGCCGTAGGCCAGATAGTCGGGCACCAGGGATTCCATGACCGACAGGATGGATTCGTTGAGCGCCACGTCGATGACGCGCTGCTCCAAGGGAATCCGCTGCACCCGCTCGCGCTGGAACAGTGCCATCACGGTGCCGAACGCGGCGTAGATCCCGGCAATGGAATCGCCGATGGACACGCCGACCCGCACCGGCGGCCGGTCCGGATCGCCCACGAGTTCGCGCAACCCGCCGACCGCCTCGGCCACCGCCGCGAAGCCGGGCCGCTGCGCGAGCGGACCGGTCTGGCCGTACGCGGAGATGCGGGTGATGACCAGATTCGGGTTGGCCTCGTTGAGCACCTCGGGCCCGAGGCCCCACTTCTCGAGCATCCCGGGCCGGAAGTTCTCCAGTAGCACATCGCACTGCTCGATCAGATCCAGCACGATCCTGCGTCCGGCCTCGGTGCGCAGATCCAGCGTGATGGACTTCTTGTTCCGGTTGACCGTCCGGTACAGCATCGAGGTGTCACCGCCGTAGAGCCGCCAATTCCGCAGCTCATCACCGGTTTTCGGCCGCTCCACCTTGATCACCTCGGCCCCGAAGTCCCCGAGAATCCGTCCGGCCGTCGGCGCGGCCACATAGTTGCCCAGTTCCAGAACCCGAACGCCGTCGAGCGGCCGAATCTCCATGCCCACAGTCTGCACGATGGGCGTATCCCGAAAACGGCGAAGCCGGTGCGACGGTCGAGAGGACAGTTGCACCGGCGTGCCGATTGCGGAACCTACAACGACTCCACGAAAGTTCGGACCGCTCTGTCGGTTCGCGGCCCGTCTCGTTCTGGACTGCGGCTGGAATAGACCTCCGCCTTGGAGCGGGGGAGCGAAGCGGAGGAGCGGAGGAGGGAAGAACGAGACCTTCAGGGCCGCGAACCCGCCCGGAGCGAAGCGGAGGGCAAATCGAACACAGCTTCAGGCGGCGCGGGGTGCGACCTCCTCGATGATCGAATAGTGCTCGGCATTGCCGGTGATGATGGTGCTGGTTTCTCCGTTCACACCGACCGGGACGTCGCCGGCCAGGGTGATGCGGGTGAGGCGGCGGGGCTGGCCGTCGTAGTCGTCGATGGCGTAGTGCTGGGTGGCGCGGTTGTCCCAGATCGCCACATCGCCGAGCTGCCAGTTCCAGCGGGTGGTGTTCTCCAACCGGGTGACGCGGTTCTGCAGCAGCTGGAACAGGGCCTGTGATTCGGCGGCGGAGAAGCCGACGAAGTTCTTCACGAAATGCCCGAGCAGCAGCGCGCGTTCGCCGGTGACGGGGTGCACGCGCACCACCGGGTGCTCGGTCTCGTAGTAGGTGGACTCGAATTCCTCGCGGTAGGCCTTGATATTTGCCGTCACCTGCGCGTTCTCGCCGCGCGCGACCTCGGTGCGGTCGGCGGCGTAGTCGTAGGCGTTGGTGTGGCGGGCGCGCAGGTTCTCGACCAGGGCCCGCAGCGGCGCGGGCAGCGAGTCGTAGGCCGCCACGGTCGACGCCCAGGTGGTGGAGCCGCCGTAGGACGGCAGGTGCACCGCGCGCAGGATGGACGCCTTCGGAATCCGGTCCACGAAGGTGACGTCGGTGTGCCAGCTGTTGGCGCGGCCGTACTCGGAGTCGATGGGCAGCGTCTTGACGCCCTTGGAGGTGACGGTCGGGTGCGGGGTGGTCGGCGCGCCGAGCAGCTGCGCGAACTCGTACTGCCCGTCCTCGGTCAGGTGCTCCTGGCCGCGGAAGAAGATGACCTTGTGCTTGTGCAGTGCGTCCTGGATGGCCTGCACGGTCACCGAATCCAGATCGCCGCCCAGTCGCACGCCGTCGATGCGCGCGCCGATCTTGCTGCCCAGCTGCACGACAGTGAGGTTGGATGTTGCGTAATCGACGGACATGCAATGCCTTTCGCCCGATGGAGTCCGGCCCGGATTCGAGCCGTGACCAGCACACCATCGGGGCGTCCGGTGAAACAGGTTCAGGATCAGCCGGATCGAAAGGCTCGTGAGCTAACGCCCCGCACTACCGGAGGCGTTCGCGGAGAACTACCCGAGGTGTTCGCGGAGATAAGCCAGGTCGTCGGCGACACCCTCGGCGGGGGTCTCCAGGATCACCGGCGCTGCGGCCGTACGGCACACCTCGGCCAGCAACTGCGGGTCGATGGTCCCGTCGGCGAAGTTGGCGTGCCGGTCCGCGCCCGAATCGAAGGCGTCCCGCGAGGAGTTCAGGTGCACCAGGTCGATGCGCCCGGTGATCCCCTTGATCCGCTCCACGATCCCGACCAGTTCCTCACCGCCCGCCCAGGCGTGGCAGGTGTCGAGGCAGAATCCGGCCCCGAAGTCGCCGACCGCGTCCCACAGCCGCCCGATATCGTCGAAATACCGTGCCATGGCGTGATTTCCGCCGGCCGTGTTCTCGATGAGGATGGGCACCGCGAATCCGCCCTTGTCCTGCTGCCGCTCGAACAGCTTGCGCCAGTTGACGAATCCCTCGGCCATCTCCTCGTCGGACCGCACGTGGCCGCCGTGCACGACCAGCCCGAAGGCGCCCAGCTCGGCGGCGGCCTTGGCCTGCTGCGCCACCGCGTTGCGCGAGGGCATGCGCAGCCGGTTGTTCAGGCTGGCCACATTGATCTGATAGGAGGAGTGCACCACCAGGTCGATATCGCTGGCCTTGATCTCCTCGGCCCGCGGGTGGGGTTGGGGCTTGTCCCAGCTCTGCGGATCCACCACGAACATCTGGATGACGTCGGCCCCGAGCTTCTCGCCGAAGCCGATCGGGTCGCTGTCCATTCGGACGTGAGCTCCAATGCGCATGCGGCCAGCGTATCCCCGACCCCCGACACCGCGGACGGGTCACCTGCAGCGATAAGCAAACGTTGAGTGTTGCGTTAGCGGGCCGCGCGTAGATAGTTCGGTAGGCCGCGAATCGGCTACAGTTTCGGTGTTTTCGGATCGGCCCGAACGATCACGCCGATCGTCTGTGGTACCTCGCGCGCTGGTGGGTCCCGGCACGTGGAATGGGAAGTGGGAGATCGTCATGCTGTCCAACGGTGACGTTTTTGCTGGGTATGTCATCGAACGGCAGCTCGGCCGGGGTGGCATGGGTTCGGTGTACCTGGCCAAGCATCCGCGGCTGCCGCGGATGACGGCGCTCAAGCTGCTGAATCGGGAGATGGTCTTCGACAAGGAGGTCCGCGCACGCTTCGAGCGCGAGGCCGACCTGGTCGCGCAACTGGACCACCACAATATTGTCACCGTCTACGACCGCGGGCTCGAGGACGGCCAGCTGTGGATCTCCATGCAGTACATCGACGGCATCGATGCCGCCAGCGTGAATCCGCAGACGCTGCCGCCCGAGCGGGCCGTGCAGATCGTCGCCGAGATGGCCGACGCCCTGGATTACGCGCACCGCAACGAGGTGCTGCACCGGGATGTGAAGCCCGCCAATATCCTGCTGGCCCGCTCCACCGGCGGTAAGGGCGAGCGGGTGTACCTGACCGACTTCGGTATCGCGCGGCTGCGCGACGACAGCGGCCACCTGACCCAGACCGGGACGTTCACCGCGACTCTGGCCTACGCCTCGCCCGAGCAGCTGACCGGCTCCGCGCTGGACGGCCGCTCCGACCAGTATTCGCTGGCCTGCACGCTGTTCTGGCTGTTCACCGGGTCCGGTCCGTTCTCGGCGACCAATCCGGCGGCCGTCATCCAGGGGCATCTGCAGAATCCGCCGCCGCCGCTGGGTAGTGCACGTTCCGGGCTGCCGCCGAGCCTGGACATGGTGATCGCCAAGGCCATGGCCAAGCGTCCCGAGGATCGCTTCGCCAGCTGCAGCGACTTCGCGGCCGCCGCCCGTCGCGCCCTGGCCAATCCGAGCGCGCCGGCCATTCCGCTGGTGCAGCGCACGTCGCCGCCGATGCCGGTCATGCCGTACACCGGCGGGCCGAACCCGGTGGCGCCGTCCCCGACCGCGGGTGGCATGCCGACCGGTATGCCCATGTATACGGGTGGTGCCATGCCGACCGGCAATCCGGTGACCGGAGGCGCGTACCCGACCGGTGTGCCGATGACCGGTGCGCCCATGCCGACCGCGGGCCCGCGTCCGCAGACCGCGCCGCCGTCCCCGGCGGTGCCGTATCCGGCTCCGACACAGGTCAATCCGGCCCCGCCCAAGCCGGTCACCGGTAACTACACCGGACGCGGGACCAATCAGTACACCCAGGCGCCGTCCTATACCTATCCGAGTCCGGGTCAGCCGCAGCGTCCGCCGGTCGCGCCGGTGGGGTCGCAGCGGCAGGCGGAGCCGGCGAAGTCGAATACCGGCCTCATCATCGGCATTGTGCTGGCGGTGGTGGTGCTGCTCATCGTGGTGGTCGCGGTGATCGCGGCGGCGGGCAGCAAGGCCGGCGGCACCAAGGCCGGTGGCGCGCCGGGCAGTGTCGTGAACACCTCGGCGGGCGCGGCGCCCGGGGGCGCCCAGCAGATCGACTGGTCGGTCGCGGCCAAGCAGTTCCCGAAGCTGCTGCCCGCCGTCAAGTCCGGCGGCAAGGGCTACAACGGCGCGACCTGCTGGGTGGCCGACTCGCCGGTCTCCTCCGACGCCACCGACGGCACCCCGGACTTCGGCGACTGGAAGGTGCAGTGGCGCTGCTACGGCGGCAGCAACAACAACGACCCCTTCTACCGCATCTTCGCCTACGACTCGGCCGCCACCGTGCAGACCGTCCTGAGCGATCTGACCCCGGACACCAAGTCGCAGGACGCGAACGGCGGTAAGACCTACACCAACTACCAGTTCACCGACGACAGCCACCCGCGCCTGGTGACCGCCTTCACCGGCGACAACAACCGCACCCAGTACCTCATGTACACCGACGGCCTCACCGGCAGCCTCGATCCGGTCCTGAAGTGGTGGAAGAACGCCCCCATCAACTGACCGCTCGCTGACCTCGCATATTCGAATCCCGAAGCTGATCAGGCTAGGGTCGGCCCAGTATCCGGTTCGCGGCCCGTCTCGTTCCGGACTGCGGCTGGAATAGACCTCCGCCTTGGAGCGGGGAGCGGAGGAGGGAAGAACGAGACCTCCAGGGCCGCGAACCCGCCCGGAGCGAAGCGGAGGGCAAAAAATACAGAAAGGGAAGTTGTGCTGCGCGCTGGGGAAGTGTTCGCGGGTTACGAGATCGAACGCGAACTCGGCCGCGGCGGCATGGGGTCGGTGTATCTGGCCCGGCACCCCCGTCTGCCCCGGTTGATCGCGCTGAAGCTGCTGAGCCGGGACGTATTCGGCGATATCGAGATCCGGCGGCGGTTCGAGCGTGAGGGTGATCTCGTCGCACGGCTGGATCACCCCAATATCGTGCCGGTCTACGACCGCGGCATCGACGACGCGCAGCCGTGGATCGTCATGCGCTACATCGACGGTCCCGACGCGTCCCAGCTGGAGGCCGCGAATCTGCCGCCGCGTCAAGCGATCCAGATCATCGCCGAGACCGCGCGGGCCCTGGATTTCGCGCATCGACGCGGCGTGCTGCACCGGGATGTGAAGCCCGCCAACATCCTGCTCGAACGGCTGGACGGCGAGGAGCGAGTCTTCCTGGCGGACTTCGGCATTGCCCGCCTGCGCGACGACGCCACCAAGCTGACCCAGACCGGCTCGTTCACCGCGACGCTGACCTACGCCTCCCCGGAGCAGCTCTCGGGTCAGCCGCTGGATCCGCGCTCGGATCAGTATTCGCTGGCCTGCACGCTGTTCCGGTTGCTGACCGGGGACGTGCCATTCGCCGCCGAACATCCGGTGGGCATCATCCACGGTCACCTCAACCAGGCGCCGCCGCCGGTCAGCGCGCTGCGGGCCGGGCTGCCGCAGGCGCTGGACGCCGTGCTGGCCCGTGCGCTCGCCAAACACCCTGAGGGGCGGTTCGATTCGTGCGGTGAGTTCGCCGCGGCGGCCCAGCAGGCGCTGGAGAATCCGGCCGGGGCCACCGTGGTGGCGCACTCGCCGTTCGTTGCGCAGTCCGGCGGATCACCGGCGGCGCCAGGGCAATTCGGTCCCGCGCCGACGACCCCGCACGGTGTCGATCCGAATCTCGTTCCCGGACAGCAGCCGCCCGCGACCATGCGCTACACCGCCCAGGCGCCCGCGCCGGCCCCGCCCGCGCCGCGTCCGGCGCCGCCGCGGAAGAAGCGTTCGAAGCTGCGGGGCTGCCTACTGGGTGCGGCGGCCGTCGTGGTGCTGCCGCTGGTGGCGGTCGGCGGTTGTCTGGCCGCGCTGGATCGGAATGGGACCTCGCACAGCCCGGCAACCACCTCCGAGGCGCCCACGCCGACCACCGACGACGAGCCGACCCCGACCGAGACCACCGATCCCGCCGCCGGTATCCCGGAGCATTCCGGCGCCGACGCGCAGGTGCTCAGCCAGCGCTTCCCGCAGATGCTGCCGCAGTCCGACCCGAACGCCGACTCGAACTCCGGCACCGGCTACCAGGGCGCGGCCTGCACGACCTACCAGCATTCCGCGCCCCCGCCCGACACCGGATCCGGCGATCCCGACCTGGGCAACTGGGCGGTGGCCTGGAACTGTGCGGGCGGTGTCGGCCACCCGAGCTACCGGTTCGTCATGTACCGCTCGGCCACCGATGCCGAGGAAGCCCTGAACACTCTGTCCGGGTTTTCCCGCTCCGACGTCAAGGTGCGCGGCAACCTGTACACGAACTACCAGCTCAGCGACAGCGCCCTGCTGCGTCCACGCCTGGTGACGGAGTTCCACTCCCAGGACGGCAAGCACGCTTTCCTGATGTACAGCACCGGTTTCCTCGCCACCGACGACCAGTTGCTGGATTGGTGGCGGTCCGCCCCCATCAATTGAGGGCTGTTCGACGCGACTGTTCGTGTGGAGTCTGTGAGGACATCGTCGTCGGGGACATCCCGGATGGCGTCCATCCCAGAACCTAGACACACTGGACATCATGACTTCGAACGTCTCGGAATCCGCCACGCTCGAGCAGAGCACGGCCGCGGTCGCCGCCCGAGCGACCGATCTTGTGAAGATCTACGGATCGGGCGACACACAGGTTCGTGCACTGGACGGGGTGACGGCCGAGTTCGCGAAGGGCGAGTTCACCGCCATCATGGGCCCCTCGGGCTCGGGCAAGTCGACCCTCATGCACTGCCTGGCCGGTCTCGATGCCGCCACCGCGGGCGCGGTCCACATCGGTGACACCGACCTGACCAAGCTCTCGGACAAGCAGATGACCACGCTGCGCCGCGACCGCATCGGCTTCGTCTTCCAGGCGTTCAACCTGGTCCCCACGCTGACCGCGCTGGAGAACATCACGCTGCCGCTGGACATCGCGAACCGCAAGGCCGACGAGGAGTGGCTGGCGACGGTGGTCAAGCGCCTGGGCCTGGGCGACCGGCTCACCCACCGGCCCGCCGAGCTCTCGGGAGGTCAGCAGCAGCGCGTGGCCTGTGCTCGTGCGCTGGCGGGCAAGCCGGACATCATCTTCGGTGACGAGCCGACCGGCAATCTGGACTCGCACTCCTCCGGTGAGGTGCTCAACATCCTGCGCGCGGCGGTCAACGAGTTCGGGCAGACGGTGGTGATCGTGACCCACGATCCGCGCGCGGCCTCCTACGCCGACCGGGTCGTCTTCCTCGCCGACGGCCAGATCGTGGACGAATTGCGGGAGCCCACCGCCGATTCCGTGCTCGACAAGATGAAGTCGCTGGAGACCCTCTGATGGCTGCCTCTCCGATGCGCAAGGTCGCCTTGCGCAATCTCGCCGCGCACAAGGTGCGCCTGGTGCTGACCGTGCTGGCGGTGGTGCTCGGAACCGCCTTCATCTCAGGGTCTTTCATCTTCACCGACACGCTGCAGAGCACCTTCGACGGCATCTTCGCCTCCCAGGCCAAGGGCGTGGACGTGCGAGTGCAGCCCAAGGAGCAGCAGTCGCTCGGCGTACCGAACGACGTGGTGGACAAGCTCTCCCACCTGGACGGCGTCAAGACCGTCGCGCCCAGCGTCAATGGCCCGGTGGTGCTGCTGAAGGACGGGCACGCCGTGCAGACCGGTGGCGCACCGAGTTTCGGGCAGTCGTATCTGCCGCCGGGCAAGTCGGTGGCGGAGCCGGACAAGTTCATCGACGGCGTGCCGCCCGCCCAGCCGGGTCAGGTCGCCATCAACAAGGGCGGTGCGGAGCGGGCCGGGCTGAAGGTCGGCGACCACACCACGGTGCTGGTGCCGTCCAAGGGCAATATCGACGTCACCGTCTCCGGCATCTACGACATCGAGGCCTCCAATACCGGTGGGTTCATCTCGCTGCAGTTCGAGGATGCGCAGGCCCGCCAGCTCTTCACCGACGGCCTGCACGTGGCGTACGTGGACATCGCGGCCCAGCCCGGGCTGAAGGCCGATGATCTGCGCGATCGGATCAAGGCGGCGCTGCCCGACTACAAGGTGCAGGACGCCCAGCAGGTGCGTGACGACTTCAAGGCGCAGCTCGGCAATGCGCTGAAGTTCATCAACTACTTCCTGCTGGCGTTCGGGTCCATCGCGCTGCTGGTGGGCACGTTCATCATCTACAACACCTTCTCGATGCTGGTGGCGCAGCGGCTGCGCGAGCTCGCGCTGCTGCGCGCGGTCGGCGCGAGCCGCGGGCAGATCTCGCGGTCGGTGGTGGGGGAGTCGCTGATCGTCGGATTGATCGGCAGCGCACTGGGTCTGGCGGCGGGCGTCGGCCTGGCCTTCGGACTGTCCGGGCTGCTGAATGCCTTCAAGCTGGGTCTGCCCACCGGCACCATGTCGCTGGAGCCGCGCACCGTGTTCGTTGCCCTCGGCGTCGGCACCGTGGTGACGGTGCTCAGTGCGTACGCGCCGGCGCGGCGGGCGGCCAAGGTGCCGCCGGTGGAGGCGATGCGCTCGGAGTCCAACTCGGCCGGAGAGTCGTTGCGGCTGCGCACCATTATCGGCGCGGTGCTGGCGGTGGCCGGCGCGGTGCTGGTGGTGCTGGGTGCGCGCGGCACCGGCGGCAGTGCGGCCACGGTGGTCGGAATCGGCGCTGCCGCACTGATTTTCGCGGTGCTGTTCGCCTCCCCGGCGCTGTCGCGACCGGTGGTGACCGGGCTGGGTCTGCTGGTGCGGCCGTTCGGTCCGGTCGGAAGGATGGCGCGCAACAACGCGATTCGCAATCCGCGCCGGACCGCCGCGACGGCATTCGCGCTGACCCTGGGCCTGATGCTGGTGTCTGCCATCGGCATGCTCGGCTCCTCGGCCAAGGCCAGTGTGAGCGACCTGGTCGACAAGGGCGTGAAGGCCGACTACATCCTGGCCGGGCCGCCCGGCGGGATCATCGGCGTCCCGCTTGCCGCCACCGCCACCGTCGCGCAGCTGCCGCAGGTCAAGGACGTGGTGGCCTTCCATGGTGTCGCCCTGAAGGTCGACGGCAAGCAGGTGATCGGCACCGCGCCCGAGGGGCCGATGGCCAAGGTGCTCAACTACACCGTGGAGCAGGGCACCGACCAGCTCGGCGACGACGACATCATGGTGTCGGAAACCTATGCCTCCGACCATGATTGGAAGCTCGGCGAGAGCGTCGAGATCTCCAGCATGGACTACAAGAAGTTCAAGGTCACCGTCGCGGGCATCTACAAGGACACCCAGCTGCTGCAGAACATGGTCACCCCCATGGCCCTGTACCAGAAGACGGTCCCGGTCAGCTACCAGTCCAGCTTCCTGGTCCTGGTCGCCGCGCAGCCCGGCGCCGACCTCCCCGCCATGCGGAAGAACCTGGAGAAGGCCACCGAGCAGTACGTCATCGTCCAGGTCCTGGACCGCAACGACTTCAAGGGCGCCCAGGGTAAACAGATCGATACCCTGCTGGCCATCCTCTACGGCCTGCTGGCGCTGGCGGTGGTCATCGCCATCCTCGGCATCGTCAACACGCTGGCCCTGTCGGTGGTGGAACGCCGCCGCGAAATCGGCATGCTCCGCGCGGTGGGCATGCAGCGGGCCCAGGTCCGCCGCAGCATCTACCTCGAATCCATGCTCATCGCCATCTTCGGCGCGGTGGTAGGCGTCATCCTCGGCCTCGCCCTCGGCGTAGGCTTCCTCAAAACCCTTGCCGACCTGGGCATCGCAACCATCGCCGTGCCCTGGACCCAAATCGTGCTCATGCTCCTCGCCTCCGGCGTGGTCGGCGTCCTCGCCGCCCTCTGGCCCGCCGTGCGAGCCGCCCGCACACCCCCACTGGCCGCCATCGCAGACCTGTGAGCACTCCGGACCGATCCGGGCCCCTCGGGATTTCGATCCTGAGGGGCCCGGATCGTCTCCGCTGCGGGGGCTGAGGCGAGTTGTCATCGGGCGTTCATCCTGTGCGCCCGAAGAAGTCAGATTTGCTGCCTACTGTCAGCCGCCATGTTTGCTGTGGCCGGGGAGGGACTCGGGACGCGGGTCGTCCTGGAGGAACTGAGCCGTACCTATTCGGACGGGACCGGTTTGCTGCCCACCGATCTGGTGATCGAGCCGGGGGAGTTCGTGTCGGTGCTGGGGCCGTCCGGGTGTGGGAAGTCCACGCTGTTGCGGCTGCTGGCGGGGTTGGATCGGCCGCAGCAAGGGCGGATTCGGCTCGGCGACGAGGTGGTCTGCGATGTCGGGCGGGGCGAATTCGTGCCGCCGCGGCGCAGGCGTCTGGGGATGGTGTTCCAGGATCTGGCGCTGTGGCCCCATCTGACTGTCGCGGCGAATGTCGGGTTCCCGCTGCGGGTTACCGGTGTCGCGCGCGCCGAGGCGGGGCAGCGAGTGGCCGAGGCGCTGGCGCGGGTCGAGCTGGCCGCGGCGGCGGAGAAGATGCCGCATCAGTTGTCCGGCGGGCAGCAGCAGCGGGTGGCCATCGCCCGGGCGCTGGTGGCGCGGCCGAGCCTGCTGCTGATGGACGAGCCGCTGTCGGCGCTGGATGCCGCGCTGCGGGAGCAGCTGCGCACCGAGATTCGCTCGCTGACCACGGAATTGGGTCTCACCACGGTTTTCGTCACCCACGATCAGGCGGAGGCGATGAGCATGTCCGACCGCATCGTGGTGATGCGGGCCGGGCGCGTGCTGCAGCACGGTAGTCCGGAGGAGCTGTATCACCGGCCCACCGATCTGTTCGTGGCCGAGTTCGTCGGCACCTTCAATCCGCTGCCATCCGGTGGCGGTGTCCGCGCCGAGGCCGTGCGGGTCCTCGGCGAGACGCCCGCCGCACCGGATGAAGTGACCTTGTCGGGGACGGTCCGGTCATCCGTCTTCACCGGCGGCGCATACCAGTTGCGCTGCGCGGTCGACGGCGTCGACCGGCTCTGGACGGTTCCGGACCGGCGCGCGCACGCGGCCGGGACCGAACTGCGGCTGGCGGTGCGGGCAGACGACGTCTTCACCCCCGCCGCCTGAACCCGCTCTCCACCAGGCTTTTTCGAAAGGAATCCCCGAAATGTCGATGTCCCGTCGCGCTTTCGCCGCGGCCACGCTCGTGTCGGCGCTCGTGCTCGCCGGTTGCGGATCGGCCGCCGATGACACCGCGAAGACCGCGGTCACCAGCACCTGGACCGCCCCGGCGGGCCTGTCGGGCGAACTCACCCTGTACTCGGCCAACCCGCAGGAACTCACCGACGACCTGGTCGCCGCCTTCACCAAGGCATCCGGCGTGAAGGTGAACGTCTTCGCGGGTGAGACCGGCAAGATCACCGCGAAACTCGATGCCGAATGGGCGAATCCGCAGGCCGATATCGCGTACCTGGCCTCCTGGAGCCCGGCCGCGAAGTACGCCGCCGACGGCCGCACCCTGCCCTACCGCCCGGCCGGATCCGACCAGATCCGAGTCGGCTGGGCCGGCAAGGACGACGCCTTCGTCGGCCGCGACGGTTCGGTGCTGACGCTGGTGGTCAATACCAAGGCCATCACCACCCGCCCGCAGGACTGGGCCGATCTGGCCGGGCCGGACTACAAGGGCAAGGTGATCATGCCCGACCCGCGCGAATCCGGCACCGCCCGTGACCTGATCGCCGCCATGGTCGCGGCCTGGGGCAAGGACAAGACCTGGGAGCTGTTCGACAAGCTCTTCGCCAACGGCATGGTGGTGCACGGGGCGAACGGTCCGGCCCTGGACGATGTCACCGCCGGATCGCATGCCGTGATCCTCGGCGGCGTCGACTACTCCGCCTACGACGCCATCGCCAAGGGCGAACCGCTGCAGGTGATCTCGCCGTCCTCGGGCACCACCATCACCCCGCGCCCGGTGTTCGTGCTGAAGACCGCCAAGAACCCGGCAGCGGCCAAGGCGTTCCTGGACTTCATGTTCGCCCAGCAGGGCCAGCAGATCTCGGCCGCGCACAAGATGATTCCGGCGCGGCCCGAGGTGCCCGTCGCCGACGGCACGCGCAAATACGAGGACGTCAAGCAGCTTTCGTTCACCTGGGACCAGGTGAAGAGCAGTGGCAGCGACGTGCTCGCCGAATTCACCAAGCGCTATCTGGGCGCGGCGTGACCGCACGCCTCGACGAGGCCGCACCCGGTAGTGCGGCCACCCGTCCGCACACCGGCGGCGGGGTCTACGCCCTGCTGGCGCTGCTGCTGGTCGGTGTGGCCGCGCCGCTGGTGGCGGTGCTCATCCGGGCGGTGACCGGCTACGACGGGCGGCCGTCCGCGCTCGGGCAGCTCACCGAATCGGCGAATCTGCGGATCGTCGGCAATACGGTGCTGCTGGGTGTGCTGGTCGTGGTCATCGCCACCGTGATGGCCGCGCCGCTCGCCTTCCTCATGTCGTGGACGCCGCTGCGGCGGCACCGATGGATCGACATCGCCGTCATGGTCCCGTTCCTCACCCCGCCGTATGTGGCGGCCATGGCGTGGCTGGACTTCACCCGCGTCAACGGTCTCGCCGAGCGGTGGTTGGGGCCGTTCGGCGCGGGGTTGCGCGCGGTGGTGGAGACCCCGGTGGGGATGGCGGCCATCATGGCGTGCGAAATCTTCACCTTCCTGTACCTGCTGCTGCGCAACCGGCTCGACACCATCCCCGCCAGCGCGGATGAAATGGCAGCGGTGGCAGGGGCATCCGCCGGCCAGCGGCTGCGGCTGGTGCTGGCCCCGCTGCTGACACCCACCTATGCGCTGGGCGCGCTGATCGTGTTCATCCGCGCCGCAGGCGAATTCGGCACGCCGGTCACGCTCGGCAATCAGATCGGCTTCCCGGTGCTGGTGTCGGAGATCTACGGGAACGTCACCATCGACCCGCTGAATTTCCCGCGGGCTGCCGCGTTGTCGAGCCTGCTGCTGGCGATGGGGATGACCGTGTGGGGGCTGCAGCAGTGGGTGAGCCGCCGCGATATCGGGTTCGGCGGCCGCGCCGCACGCCGCGCCACCGTCGGGACCGGTCGCTGGACAGCGGCCGGGCTGCTGTGGCCGGGCCTGGTGCTGCTGGTGTCGGTGGTGGTGCCCTATATCGCGATCCTGCTGGGCGCCATGACGATTCTGCGTTCCAAGCCGCCGACGCCGGACAATCTCACCTTCGACTACTTCGCGCGGGTGCTGCGTCCGGGCCGGGGGCTGGAGGCGCTGCAGAACAGCGTGGTGCTGGCCTTCATCGCGGCCACCGTGACGACCGTGCTGGCCGTCGCCTGCGCCCTGGCGATCATCCGGCGCGGCCGGGATGCCGTACCGCGGGCCCGATCCGCGGCCCGGCGGGGCGTCGATCTGCTCGGCATCGCGCCCGACACCGTGCCGACCATCGTGCTGGTCATCGGCTTCATCTTCTTCTGGAACGCGCCCTGGCTGCCGCTCACGCCGTACAACACGCGCGCGATGGTGGTGCTCGCCTATGTGGTCATCACCCTGCCCATGGCGTTGCAGCAGGTGAAGACCGCCTATGCCGCCATCGACGACACCCTGCTGGAGGCCGCGGCCGCCGCGGGTGCGAACACCTGGCAGATCCTGCGCCGCATCACGATTCCGCTGCTCGTCCCCGGCCTCGTCGCGGGCTGGCTGCTGGCGTTCCTGCTGGGCGTGCGCGAGGTCGTCGCGTCCTCGATGGTGCGGCCGTCCTCGCTGCCGCTGCTGTCGCCGTGGATTCTCGGCCAATTCGATCAGGGTCACCGTGCCGAGGCCATGGCCATGACGGTGATCGGCGTGCTCAGCTCGACCGTCGTCCTGGTGATCCTGGAATGGTGGCGACGCCGCCTCACCGACCGGTCCACCCGATGATCCGGCTGGCACACGTCGCCGACATCCACCTGGGCGCCCGCCTGCGGGCGGTCCCGGACTATCCCGGCTGCCCCGCCATCGATCCGATCGAGGACGCCTACATCGCCTTCGCCGCTCTCCTGCAAAGGATTCTCGACGAGCGCTACGACGGCGTCCTCTTCGCCGGAGACCTCTTCGACCGGCACGAAGCCACCCCGCGTGCCCTCGCCACCGCCGAACAGGCGCTGGCCGACCTGCACGATGCGGGCATCCCCGTGGCCCTCATCTGGGGCAACCACGACGCCGAATCCCCCCTCCCGCAACATCTCCGGCTGCCACCCACGACCTGGCTCGCCCCCGCCGACAACCCTGTCAGCCACCACTGGCCCGACCTCGGCATCGCCCTGCACGCCCAGTCCATCGCCGCCCGCGACGACCTCCGCGACCTCGCCGCCGGTTACCCCGCCCCCCTCCCCGCCGCGACCAACATCGCCCTCCTCCACACCAGCCTCACCGGCGAATACAGCCGCCGGGCCTGCGCCCCAACCACTCTCGCCGCCCTGGCCGCGCATGGCTATGACTACTGGGCTCTGGGCCACGTCCACCAGCGCACCCACCTCGGCCCGGCCTCCTACGCCGGCAGCCCCCACCCCGCCCGCAAATCCGAGACGGGCCCGCGTGGTTTCCTCGAACTCCGCCTTTCCGGCGCCCTCACCGCGCACCCCGTCGACACCTCACCGGTCATCCGCGAACCTCTCACCGCCACAACGGAAGACGACATCTGGAAGCACTTCGACAACTACCCGTCGTCCGCCCGCCTCGTGATCTGGACCCTGAACGCCCCCACCCATCTCCTCGCCCCGGCCCGCGCCGCAGCCCGCAACTACCCCAACTTCGCAGTGGCACTTCCATGATCACCGCGTGTAGCCCGGCCTGGATGGCCGGCCAGCACGGTCGGAGGGGTGGTCAGGCGCCGAAGTCGGCGCGGTGGTCTTCGGCCCACTCGGCGAGGGTGCGTCCGGGCTTGCCGGTCACGGTGGTGGCAGGACGCGCCCGGTCGGGGGTGGTGAGGGTGTCGCTCCAGTAGTCGAGCAGCATCTTCATGATCGGCTCGGGGATGAATTGCGCTGTCTCGGCGCGGAATTCGTCGGCAGTAATCTCGATCAGCGGGATCTCCCGGCCGAGCGCGGCGCTCAGCGTGGCGACCTGCTCGGTGCGGGTGAGCGCCTGCGGGCCGGTGATCGGGATGATCTGGCCGATGTGATCGTCGGACAGCAGCGTCTCGGCCGCGGCCTCGGCGACGTCGAATTCGTGGACCGGTGCCTGAGCGGACGACAGATACGGCGCCCGGATCGGCGCACCCGAGCTGATCTGCCACCGCCATTCGAGCAGGTTGTTGGCAAAGGTGCCGGGGCGCAGGATCGTCCACCCGTCGGTGCGCTCGGTGACGGCGGCTTCCACGGCACTGTGGTGCAGCTGGCTCGCCGAGTCGTGGTCGCGGGGGAATTCCATTGCCGCGGCCAGCGAGGACAGGACCGTGAAGCGCTGCACGCCGGCGGCGACGGCCGCGGCCATGAAAACGCCGACGCCCCGCGCCGGGAACACGAAGGCGCGATCAACACCCTCGAACACCTGCGAGCCGAGGGTCGACGCCTCAGCCAGATCACCGGCGACGACCTCGACCCCCTCGGGCAGGTTCGCGTCTTCGGGCTTACGGGTCAGCGCGCGGACCGCGACGCCGCGAGCGAGGAGGGTGGCCACGAGGTGGCGGCCGACGGCGCCGGTCGCTCCGGTGACGAGGACGGTCGGGCGGGAGTTGCGAATCTCTGTGCTGCTCATGACAGGAATACTTCTGCCAAAGCCCACCCCGCCACATCACGAGAATTCGTTACTTCCCGTCGTACCTCGGGGTGTGCAACGGTCCTGCAGTCGGTTCGGAATTGTGCGAGCGGTTTCGGGCATGGTCGACTGCACGAGTATCGCGCCGATCAGCATGATGGCCGCCCCGACCATCTGTATCGGCCTGAGCGACTGGCCGAGCAGTAGCCAGGCCAGCGCGGCGGCGACCAGCGGTTCGACTCCGGCCAGCACGCTGGCCGGAGCTGAGGGCAGGTCGCGGAGGGCTCGAAGTCCGGCCAGGTACGGCAGCGCGGTGCCGGCCGAGGCCAGTGCCAGCAAAAGCAGCCACGAAGGTGCCTGCAGACCACCCAATTCCGCTGGGGCTGTGAGTAGGTGGGCGGGCAGCGTCCACGGCGGGGTGAACACTGCCACCACCATCGCGCCGATGGTCGAACCGAGGGCAGTCAGCCCGGCCGGGTCGTGCCTGCCGGCGCAGTGTTCGCCGAGCAGGAAGTATCCGGCCGAGCAGATCGCCGAGCCCAGCCCGGCGGCAATACCGAGCATGTTCAGGTGGGAGCTCCGCCCACGAGGTCAGAGCCCACCCGGTCGCCCGGATTCGGATCGAAGCCCGCCCAACCCTTTCCGTCGTCGCCACCGCTGCAGTCTGACCACGCGACCGCGCACCTGACCACAGAATTTCCGACGAGCTGACAGCTCCCTGGGAATTCTCCGTGTCCGAGCACGAGGAGGAGTGGACCGACCGGGTTGGGCTCAGCGCGAATCGACCGCGCTCGGGTTGTGCGTCATCGAAACCGCCCGTTGCGACACCTACCGGTGTCGGCCGCTGCTCGACCGATGGCTCGTCGACGTCGAGTCGTGCGGGTGATGCCTGCCCGCCGTGGAACTCGGTTGACCGGCAGGGCCGTTCAGAGGGTGATTCGGAAAGCCTTGTCGCTCAAAGCGTTGTCGGGGGTCAGGGCGTTGGCGAAGGCCAGCGTGACGATGGTGTCCCGGGGCTGGGGCGCGTCGGCCTTGGATTTGCTGCCCTTGATGATCACGGCGATCACGATGATGACGATGACCAGGACCGTGACGATGGCAGCGATCAGCCAGGCCGTCGTATTCGAATTGCTATGCGGGGGAGTGTAGGTGGGGGGTGGGGTGGGTCGTGGTGCGTACGACGGCGGGGTGTATGTGGGAGCCGGGGCTACCGCCGGATTCGAGAAGGTCTGGGGGGCGGGCTGATTCGGGTAGGCCGGGGTCGATGACGGCTGATTCGGAATCGGCTGGTTGGGGAAGGACGGGTTCGACGTGGGCGGGGCCGGGTATGCCGGGGACGGGTTGGGGTAGGACGGGGCCGGGCCCTGGTTCGTGTACAGCGGGCCCGGGCCCACGAGCGGGCGCGGCATCGACGGAGTCGGGGTGGGCGGCTGCTGGATGACCGGCTGCGGGCGAACGGGAGTCGGCGGGCGCGGGGCGACGACCGGCTGCGGGTGCGCGGGGGTCGGCGGGCGCGGATGCGCGGTGGTGCGGGGCGCCTGGAGGGCGCGTTCGGCGGCGGTGGCGAATTCGACGCAGGAGCGGTACCGGTCGGCCGGCCGCTTGGAGAGCGCCTTGGTGAGGACCGCGTCGATGGTGCGCGGCAGCGTCTGGCGGAGCGGGCTCGCGGGCGGCGGGGGCTGCTGGAGGTGGCCGCGGATGACCGCGGCGGGGCTGGTGCCCTCGAACGGGACTGTGCCGGTGAGGAGCTGGAACAGGGTGCAGGCCAGTGAGTACTGGTCGGAGCGGCCGTCGAGGGACGCACCGGTCAACTGCTCGGGCGAGGCGTAGGCGAGCGTGGCGGTGACCGTGCCGGTCTGGGTGAGGTGGCCGGTGTCGTCGCGCAGGCGGGCAATGCCGAAGTCGGTCAGGTAGACGCGTTCGCCGGAGCCGGTCTTGGACGACGAGCGGGCCAGCAGGATATTGGCCGGCTTCACATCGCGGTGCAGCACGCCCAGGCCGTGCGCGTAGTCGAGCGCCTTGGCGGTCTCGCCGATGATCTGGGCCGCGCGCAGCGGAGGCAGCGTGCCCGGGGTGATCGAGGAGGCGTTGATCCCGTCGATGTACTGCATGGAGATCCACAGCTGTTCGCCCTCGTCACCGCGGTCGTACACGGTGACGATGTTCGGGTGGTCCAGCCGGGCGACCAGATCCGCCTCGCGGATGAAGCGGGCGCGAATCTCGTCGTCGGCGAACATCTCCTGATTCAGCAGCTTCAATGCCGTCATCCGCGGCAGCCGCGGATGCTTGGCCAGATACACCGAGCCCATGCCGCCGCGACCGAGCTCGCGTTCGATGACGTAACCGGCGAACACATCACCAGAGCGCAAAATCAGCCCTCCGAATCTTTTTGCCCTCCGCTTCGCTCCGGGCGGGTTCGCGGCTCTGGAGGTCTCGTTCTTCCCTCCTCCGCTCCTCCGCTTCGCTCCCCGCTCCGTGGAGTCCAGAACGAGACGGGCCGCGAACCTTTGGGCTTCCATCATCCAGTGCACCTCATGGCTGGGTCACCACGTGGTGCGTGCCCATTATGTCTGGCAGTGCAGAGCCTTGTGCGCCCACGCCCCAACATCACCGCGATCCAGGGCCACCGCGAGCAGGTCGGGGAAGCGGTCCGGAGTGCAGGCGAAAGCGGGCACACCCAGGGCGGTCAGCGCCGCCGCATTGTCGCGGTCGTAGGCCGGGGCGCCCTCGTCCGAGAGCGCCAGCAGCACCACCACCTGCACCCCGGCCTCCTTCATGGCGCGAATGCGCCGCAGCATCTCCGCGCGGACGCCGCCCTCGTACAGGTCGGAGATCAGCACGAACAGCGTGTCGGCCGGCCGCGTGATCTGCGACTGCGAGTACGCGATCGCGCGATTGATATCGGTGCCGCCGCCCAGCTGCGTGCCGAACAGCACCTCCACCGGATCCGCCAGCTTCTCGGTGAGATCCACGACGGCCGTATCGAAGACCACCAGCGAGGTGCGCAGCGACCGCATGGACGCCAGCACCGCGCCGAACACCGAGGCGTACACCACGCTCGACGCCATGGATCCCGACTGGTCGATGGCCAGCACCACATCCCGCTTGACCGCCTGCGCCTTGCGCCCGTACCCGACCAGCCGCTCGGGCACCACGGTCCGATGCTCGGGCAGATAGTTCGCCAGGTTCTTGCGAATGGTCCGGTCCCAGTCGATGTCTCGCAGCCTGGGCCGCGACACCCGCGCCGCGCGGTTGAGCGCCCCGCCGACGGCGGCCACGGTCGCCGCCGCGATCCGCCGCTCGATCTCCTTCACCACCTTCTCCACCACCATGCGGGCGGTGGCCTTGGTGGTCTCCGGCATCACCCGGTTCAGGCTCAGCAATGTCCCCACCAGATGCACATCCGGTTCGACCGCCTCCAAAAGCTCGGGCTCGAGCAGCAATTCGGTGAGGTTGAGCCGATCCACCGCGTCCCGCTGCATCACCTCCACCACCGTCGACGGGAAGTACCGGCGGATATCGCCCAGCCACCGCGACACCTGCGGCGCGGAACCCCCGAGCCCGCCCGAGCGCCGCCCGCTCCCGCCCTGACCGCCGGAATCGTAGAGCGCCCCCAGCGCCCGATCCATTGCCTGATCGTCGGCATTGCCCAGCCCGCCGCCCCCGAGCCCGGCCTCACCGGCGCTGCCGAGCACCAGCCGCCACCGCCGCCCCTGTGCCTCGTCGATCTCGTTCATGACAATCCCCTCGAACCGTTCCAGTCGTATCCGGCGCCCCGCCGTGAGAAGCTTTCCGACGCCGGCGATCCCGGCCCGAGGCGGGTTCGTGCATCAGGGCCCGGCTGATTGTGGCGGATCTCGCCGATCGCGCCGCGGGGTGTGTGCGGAGTCATCCGGCCACTCCGAGGATCTCGGCCGCGGCCCGCAGTGCGAGCACGCCGCGGGTGGCGTCGTAGTCGGTGCCGTTCGGTGCCGAAGCCGTTGGCGCGCCGTGCCGTACGGCCTGGCCGATGGCCTGCCGCTCGCCGGATTCGAACGATCCGAAGGTCCGGCGCAGCAGAGGCAGGGTGGCGACGAATTGCGCCTCGTCGAGCCCGCACAGCCAATCGTCGATGAGCGACAGCAGGTTTCGGTCGTGGACCAGGAGCAGCCCGCGCCCGCCCAGGAAGCCGTCGATCCAGGCCGCCTTGTCGGGAGCGGTGCGCCCGACCGACAGCGCCGCGGATAGTCGGCGCCCGGATTCCGCGCCGTCGATGCGCTCGGCATCGCAGAGCAGACGGACCGCGCGCCCGACGATCCCGCCGTTGACGTCATCGCGATCCGCGAGGGTCGCCAGCGTGGACAGCCAAGTCCCGGTGGCCCATTCGTCGTCACGAGCCGACAGCGCCAGATGCACCGCATCGATCTGAGCCCGCAGCGCGGCGGACGCGTCGGCATCCAGCCCGGTCACCGCGCCCGGCAGACCCGCGCAACTGCGAACCAGCAGACTGTCCGCCACCCGGGTCAGCGCCGCGCTGTCCGTGCCGCGCACATCGCCGTAGCGCACGATCCGCAGCAATCCGGGCAGCGCGGACATCAGATGGGTGACGTCGTGATCCAGCGCCGCAACCGATTCCAGCCTCGCGATGAGCCCATCGGTGGCCCCGCCGAGATCGGCCAGCAGCGCCTCCTCCAGCGCGGACGCCACCTTCCCGACCGTCGCGTCCGGATCCTGCGCCGTATCGAGGATTTTCGCCTCGGCTGCCGACCGCAGCGTGGTGCCCCAGCGTGACGCCTCGACGATCGAGATCGCCAGCTCCGGTCGCCACCGCAGCGTCCACGTCTCCCGGAAGGTGCCGGTATTGCGCACCTGGCTGTCGGTCAGCTTGCCCCACCCGATGCCCAGCAGCCGAAGCCGATGCAGCAGGCGCGATCTCGCCAGCCCGCCGTCGGTGCGCAGATCCAGATCCACCGTGCGTTCCAGGGCCTGCTGCTTCAGCCGCAGCGTCCTGATCTGGGCCCGCAGATCCGCCTCCAGCGGCACCGTCGGCGTCCCCTCCGGGACCGTCCCCAGCGCCTCGCCCACCACCAGCTCGGTGCTGACCAGCCGCAACAGCGTCTCGTCGCCATCGCACAGCACCGACCGGGTGGCCTCGGTGACCTCCGACAGTCCGGCCAGCGGCCGCCCCCGCAGGGTCGCGAGAGTGTCGGCCAGCCGGACGGATTCGATGATGTGCGCGCTGGACACCGGCAGATCGTGGGCCCGCAGCGTGCCCGCCACCTTGGTCAGCCACCGGGCGATGGGCTGCTCGGTCTCGGTGAACAGGTGGTGGTACCAGCCCGGCGACGTGATGCCCGCGCCGTAGCCGGACGAGCTCGCCAGCCGCGAATGCGTCCACGGCACCCAGGTCAGCGTGGCCTTGCTCTTCGGCATGCCCTTGAGGATCCGGGCATCGGCGGCGGCCGGACCCAGTTTGCCCTCCAGTGCCGGCGCATGCCACGCACCGCACACCACGGCCAGCCGCTGTGCGCCGTCCTTCAACGCCTTTCGCATGATCTGCCGCATGTGCGCCTCGCGCCGTAACGTGTGCGCGTCCACCGTGATCCGCACCGACTCGATGGAGACCGGCTCGTCCGCCGAGAGCGCTTCGTCCTCCTCCGTCGTCCCGGACCCGTCGACCGGGACAGCGGAATCGGATTCCCGATCGGTGGGTGCACCGTCCAGGTGCTCTGCGTGCTCCCGCAAGGCGCCCATGGCCTCGTTGACGGCAGCGAATATGTCGGCGTCCGAGGCGGATTCGACAATGGCGTCCCACCAGCGTTCGGCGTCGTCGTACCCGGCGGCGGCCGCCAGGATGGCCAGCGGATCGGTCCGGTCGCCGGGCTCGTCCGCCACCGCGAGCGCGACATTCGCGGGCAGATCGCAGAAGCCCACGGCCACACCGTTGTCCACCGCGTACCGCAGCGCCACCCACTCCGGCGAGAAGGTCGCGAAGGGCCAGAACGCGGCCTTGGCCGGGCTGTCGGGCTGATAGGCGAGCAGCGCCACCGGCGGCGACATCCCCTCGGCCGCAAGGTAACCGATGAGCGGATCGGCGTCGGACGGCCCCTCGATGAGGATGGCGTCCGGCCGGAACCGCTCCAGCGCCAGCGCGAGCGAGCGGGCCGAGCCCGGCCCGTGGTGGCGGATGCCGAACACCCGCGTCTCGGTCGATACTCCGGCCTCGGTCGATACCGCGACGGCAGTGGTCATTCGTGCACCTCGCGGCAGGCCCGGTAGAAGTCGGCCCAGTCGGGGCGCTGGCGCACCACGGCCTCCAGATACTCCGTCCACACCACCTGGTCGGCGACCGGATCCTTGACCACCGCGCCCAGCACCGCGCCCGCGATATCGGCGGGCCGCAGCACGCCGTCGCCGAAGTGCGCGGCCAGCGCCATGCCATTGGTGATCACCGAGATCGCCTCGGCGGTCGACAACGTGCCCGTCGGCGACTTGAGCTTGGTGCGCCCGTCCTCGGTCATGCCCGAGCGCAGTTCGCGGAAGACCCGCACCACACGCCGGATCTCCTCGGCCGCCGCGGGGACGGCGGGCAATTCCAGTGCGGCGCCGAGCTGTTCGACGCGGCGGGTCACGATGGAGACCTCCTCGTCCTCGCCGGCCGGCAGCGGCAGCACCACGGTATTGAACCGGCGGCGCAGTGCGGAGGAGAGCTCGTTGACGCCGCGGTCGCGGTCATTGGCGGTGGCGATCACATTGAAGCCCTTGGCCGCCTGCACCTCCATGCCCAGTTCCGGCACCGGCAGCGTCTTCTCCGACAGCACCGTGATCAGCGCGTCCTGCACATCCGAGGGGATGCGGGTGAGCTCCTCGAGCCGCGCGATGGAGCCCGCGCGCATGGCGGTCATGATGGGCGAGGGCACCAGCGCGGCCTCGCTCGGACCCTCGGCCAGCAGCCGGGCGTAGTTCCAGCCGTAGCGGATGGCCTCCTCGGCGGTGCCGGAGGTGCCCTGCACCAGCAACGTGGAATGCCCCGCGACGGCGGCCGAAAGGTGTTCCGACACCCACGTTTTCGCGGTGCCGGGCACGCCGATCAACAGCAGGGCGCGATCGGTGGCGAGGGTGGCGACCGCGACCTCCATGAGCCGGCGCGGGCCCACGTACTTGGGGGTGATCACGGTGCCGTCGGCCAGCGTGCCGCCCAGCAGGTAGGTGACCACCGCCCACGGCGACAGCTTCCAGGAGGGCGGACGCGGGCGATCGTCGGTGGCGGCCAGGGCCTTCAGTTCGTCGGCGAAGGCCTGTTCGGCGTGCGGGCGCAGCAGGGCGTCCCGTTCCTGAGTCATGATCACTGCAGCTCCTCGAGCATTGTCTTGCGGTCGATGAGGTCATGGGCGAGCTGGTCGAAGGCCTGCTCCCAGTACGGATCCGCGCATCGGCGGGCGATACCGGACACCATGCCCGCCACCGCCACCGGGAAGTGAGCGGACGCCGCGCGGAACAGCGTCCGATAGGAGCCGGGCACCAGGCTGGGCGCACCCGGCCGGTCGGCGCACAGCTGGGCGCGCTCGGTGAGCAGCCGCAGCACGTGCTCGGCCATCGGGCCGGGCCACGGATGCGGCATGGCGCGCAGCATGGATTCGATCTCGGCCAGCCAGCTGGAATCCAGGCCACGCAGGTAGCGCACCTGGTCGGCCTCCGGCTGGAGCGCGAACAGCTCGCGCAGCTTGTCGGTGTCGGCGTCGCGGGCATCCGTGCCGGACACGGCCCCGAACAGCGCCCGGGCCCACTCCGGATTCCGTTGTGCCAGCGCGGCATCCGACCAGCCCGCGATCATGGGGCCGCGCATGCCCTCGGCCATGGGCGCGCGCACCGTCTCCTCGGCCGGGCCGAGCAGCCGCTCCCAGTGCCGCAGCGGCGTGGCGGCCACCACCCGGTGCAGCCATTCGGTGGACAGATCGGGGGCGCCGTCGGCGCGATAGGCGGTGTAGCCGAAGGAGTCTCCGACACCGTCGCGCCGGGCCGCCTCGTCGAGGACGCCCGGGCCGGTGGTGACCAGCTGCGGCCGCACCGGCCGGGAACCGAAACTCAGCCAGGCCGCGGCCCGGCCGGCCATCCGCCGCGCGAAAGCCGAATCCGGCAGCCGCCCCAGCAGATCCGCGGCCAGCCGGCGCACCTCCGCGCGCCGGTCGTCGAGGGCTGTCTCCAGCAGTGCCTCGTCGTCGAGCGAGAGGCCGTCCGCCAGCACCGCCAGCAGTTCGGCCTTGCCCGGCCCGGACTCGGTGCCCCAGGACGCCGCGAGCGCCGTCCGCGCGGCCGCCGCGTCCCGCTGCCGCAATTGCGACAGCCAGCTGCGCCGCTCCGCGGCCCGGCCGTGCGACCACACGCTCTCGTCCTCGGCGGCGGCCCGCACCAGCGACTTCCAGCCGGGATGCTGTGCGGCCAGCCAGCGACCCCGCGCACCCGCCAGCCGCAGCAGCGGTTCGCGATGCGACGCCAGCGCCTTGGCCCGATCCAGCAGGCCGCTGACCATTCCGTCCGGAGCGCGGAAGTCGCGTGGCCCGGCCAGTGCGAACCACTCGTCGAGGAACGGCGAATTGTCGGCCAGCAGGTGGGTCAGCCGCGCACCCGCCGCGACCGGCAGCAATCGCCGTTCGTCATCGGCCGCGGCCGCGCTGCGCTCCGCCGAGGTGGCGGATACCCCGCCGCGGGCGAAACAGTCCTGCAGCGCAATCGATTCCAGTAATACCGCGGCCCGATCCCCGGTCAACGCGGTCGTCGCGGCGGCGACCGGCGACGCCAATCCCGACAGGTCGGCCTGACGCCGCGCCGTGCCGACGAGCGCCGCCGAAACCAGCTCGGCACTCGCGGAATCCTCGATGCCACCCCGTATCGGCATCGGATTCCCCTGCACCACACCGACATCCACCATGGTCCCGGCGGCGAGTGCCGCAACCGGCACCAGCCCGTCCACCGTCCACTCGCCGATCACCGTGACCGGATGCCCACCGGAGAGCCCGAGCAGTCGCCACGGCTCACCTTCGGCGGTCGACACCGGCAGTGCATCGCCACCGGATTCCACTATGTACCAGCCCTTTTCGCCCCGAACGGGCACGACCTCGGCCAGCAGCACCGGCCACGACCGCAGAAACGGATCGGCCCCCAACGCCCGCGCCTGCTCGGCGAGAGCAACGGCAATGGTGCCGTTCCGGTCGGTGGCTTCGTCCGGGATGCCTGCGACATCGTCACCGCCCGGGGAGCCGGCCACGTGCAGCGGGATGGTGGTGAAAGGTTCGGGGATGTCTTCGTGGCGATCGCCCCAGAGTGCGCGCAGGGGTGTGGCGCTGGGGTAGAAGTGGAGGTTCGCGTCCACCTGGAAGCCGGGGGCCGGGGTGTCGTTCGGGAAGGCGGGGCTGCCGTAGTGGTGGTCGACGAGCAGGGCCCAGCGGCCGGATGTGCGGCCGCGCAACCAGACTCGGCGGGTGTAGAGGCCGTCTTCGGTGGTGGTCCGGATGCCCAGGACCAGCCAGCGGTCGCGGACCGCGGGCTCGGCACGGACCGTGTCGGCCGGCGTGGGGTACCCGATGTGGGTGCGCACGCTGGCGCGCAGTCCGGGGGCGAGAGTGTCGAGACGGGCGTGCGCGGCGGTCAGCAGGTGCAGGCGGGCGTATTCGCGCAGCAGTAGCCGAGGCCATTCGGAATGGGTGGTGGCGAGCGATAACTGGCGAAGGGTCGCGGCGATTCCGGGAGCCTGCGCATCGACCATGCGGGCCGCCACCGTCTCGAAGGCCCGGATCGACCGATCCGACTGCGCGAGGCCGGTGCGCACCTGGTCGGTGAGCCAGATGTCCAGATCGGCCAGGCCCGCGGTGACCCGGGCGCGGCGCTGATCGGCGGCGGCCCCGGCGCCGCGGGCAGACTTGGCCTCGGGCACGGCCTGCTTTTCGGCGCGGGCGGCCCGGCCACCCAGCCAGTCGGCGGCGAAATCGGCCACGGTGTCCGCGGCGGGTACGTCACCCGCACTCCACGACAACAGCAGGGACAGTGCGTGTTTGCACGGAAACTTGCGACTCGGGCAGCTGCATTTGTACGCGGGCCCCGACAGATCCACGATGGTCTGATACGGTCGGCTGCCGCTGCCCTGGCACAGCCCCCACAGCGCGGTGTCGTGAATGCCGGTGCCGCTCCACTTGCCACGCAGCTTGCGCGCGGCGGTCAGCGATGCGGCGTCCGGTGCGAGCGATCCGACGTGATCGGCGGTCCAAGCGGTGGTCATCCATCCCCCCTTCCTCGGTTGAGCAAAGTTGTATCCGAGGGCACCGACAGATCCGGGCCACCACCGGGGCCGCTCCGACGGCCACGAGCGGGCCCGCTCCAACGGCTGCGCGGGGCCCGCCGGGTAGGGTCGCGGACATGCCCCGCGTCGCGATCGAATACTGCACGCAGTGCCGCTGGCTGCTCCGCGCGAGCTGGATGGCTCAGGAGTTGCTCACCACCTTCGCCACCGATCTGTCCGAGGTCGCCCTCATCCCCGGCGAGGGCGGCGTCTTCCGCATCACCGTCGACGGAGACCAGATCTGGGAGCGCAAGGCCGACGGCGGTTTTCCCGATATCGCCATCCTCAAGCAGCGCGTCCGCGACCGGGTGGCGCCCGGGCGCTCGCTCGGCCACGCGGACAAGAAGGACACCGAACCGGCGAGCTAGCGGCTCGAGCGGGGTGCCATCGCGAGTTCCCCCCGTCGGGCAGCCCGCCGCCACCGCTGTCCGGAGTCGATGGCACGCCGGATCTTGCGCACGGTGGGTACCTGTGTGAGCAGGTGCAGCTGATACCGCCATGGCATTTGCAGCCCGTGCCGAACCGACATCGCATAGGCGAACTGCACGGCGTCGCGGTCGAGGTACCGGTCGGCGTGTTCGAACCAGACCATGCTGGTACGGGCGGCGGCCTGTATCGGGCGCAGCGCAGCGCGCCGCTGCGCATCGTAGTTCTCCAGCGCGTCGGCGACCTCGGCATGCTCGTACAGGTTCTGTGCGAGCACGACAGCGTCGATGATTGCCAACCGGGTGCCCGAGCCGATGGTGAAGTGCGTCGTGTGCGCCGCATCGCCGAGCAGCACCACGTTGTCGTGATACCAGGTCTTGTTGGTTACCTCGGGAAAGCGGCTCCACTTTGCGAATTCGCCTCGTGTCTTGCTGATCAACGAGTGACCGCCGAGCGGGCGGCCGAATATGTTCTCCAGAACACGCACGTTCTCCAGGTTGTCCAGGGAATCGAATCCCAGTCCATGCCAAGTCTGCGGTTGGCACTCGACGATGCAGGTGCTGATCTTTCCGGCAACCGACGGGTAGGCATGGAACCAGATCCAACCGGCCGAGGTGTGTTCGAAGGCGAAGGTGAATCGGGTGAAGACCTTGTCCGTACCGAGCCAGATATATCGATTCTCGCCGAGTGTGACGGATGTGCCGAAACGATGATCACCGAGCTGTCGTATCCGGCTGTTCGCGCCGTCGGAGGCGACGACGAGATCGATGTCGCCGAAGCCGGACAGATCATCTACCTCTCGCCCGTGCTGGACATCGACGCCCAGGTCGCTCGCCCTTTGCGAAAGTATGTCGAGCAATGCCGCGCGCCCCATGCTGAACCCGTAGCCCGCGAAATGCGCGGTCTGGTTGTCGCGCACATGGATTGCCTGTTCACGCCATAGGACCGACCCGGCGCGCACCGCCCGGGCGCTGTCGGGGTCATTTCGATACAGGATGTCGAGCAGGTCGTCCCAGTACACGACGCCCCAGCCATAGGTGGATCCGGAAGGATCGCGGTCGATCACAGTGATGTCATGGGCCGGGTCGCGTCGCTTCATCGAAATAGCGAAGTACAACCCGGCCGGCCCGCCACCGACACACACGATCTTCATCTCGTCACCGGCTCCAGCCGAGTTGGTCGAACCTGGCTTCACATGGGTGGTACTCGATGCGGCCGAGCCCGGCACGCTGTGCGTGTCCGGGCTCGGTCACCGGCGCTAGAAGCTGCCCCAGCCACCCCAGCCGGGTAGCCACCAGCCGGGATTCCATCCCCAGCCGTTGCCGCCACCCCAGCCGTTTCCCCAACCCCAGCCATTACCCCAACCCCAGCCGCCACCCCAACCGTGGCCGCCACCGCCGCCCCAGCCGTGGCCGCCGCCCCAGCCGGGGCCGTTTCCCCAACCGTGGCCGCCACCACCGCCCCAACCGTGGCCGCCGCCCCAGCCGGGGCCGTCGACGAGTTGGGTTGCAGACGTGGTCGTCGTTGCTTGCGCGGTTGGCGCTTTTGCCGCGGCTGCGGCGACCGGAATTGCGGCGAGTGCGGCGACACCGGCGGCGGCCGCCAACCGGGTGAACCTTGTGCGTGAACTCTTTCTCTCGGTCATGATAGGGCTCCAGAAATGCTGTCCCGACCTGCTGGAAGTCTACGCGTTTTCGCCGAACTCTAGAAGATGTCGCGTTGGCGCATCTATAATGCCCGCCGCGTCCCGCCGACCGCCGGATCAGCTACAGCAGCCGCCACCGCAGCAGCCGCCACCGCTCGACGGGGCCGGCGCGGGCGCGGGGGCGGTGCCGCCGCGGGTCACGGTCCCGAAGGTGGTCAGGAGTTTGACGGTGTCGTCATGGCCCTCAGGGCAGGTCGCAGGGGCGGACGCCTCGGCCATGGGACGGGTCAGCTCGAAGGTGTCGCCGCAGCTGCGGCATCGATACGCATAGCTCGGCACCCGGCCAGCGTAGACGACGCCCGGGCGCAGCGGTGGCGCGCTGACGTCGATCCCGCGGCCCACCCGGGACCACCCAGTACCCTCGATTTACGGAGTACGAGGAGGTGTGATGTGAGCACTCGATTCTTCGACAGGCTGTCGGAACGTGATGGCGCGCCGGTTGCGCGGACCGCGAACGGCGAGGTGTCCGGTGTGCTGGACGGTGCGGTGGCGCTGTGGCGCGGCATTCCCTACGGGGCCAGCACGGCCGGGCCCAATCGCTTCCGATTGCCCCAGCCCCCGCAATCCTGGACCGGCGTCCGCGAATGCGTGCGTGTTGGTGACGTCGCTCCGCAGACCCCGGGCTTCGTGCCCGTCGATGCCAACCTGCGCATGGGTGAGAACTGCCTCTGGCTCAATGTCTGGGCCCCGGCCGCCGCCGCGGACGAACTCCGCCCGGTCATGGTGTGGCTGCACGGCGGCGCGTTCTGCTTGGGCACCGCCGCCCAGGCCATCTACGACGGGCGGCGGCTGGCCGAGACCGGTGACGTGATCGTGGTCGCGGTCAACTACCGGCTCGGCGCACTGGGTTTCCTCGACCTGTCCTCGCTCGGTGAGGAATTCGTCCCGAATCTGGGCCTGCACGACCAGATCGCCGCTCTGCAGTGGGTGCGCGACAATGCCGCGGCCTTCGGCGGCGATCCGGGCAATGTCACGATCTTCGGTGAATCCTCCGGCGCGGGCTGTGTCACCGCCCTGCTCACCTCACCGCTGTCGGCGGGCCTGTTCCATCGTGCTATCGCCCAATCCCCGCCCGCCACAACGGTTTTCGGGCCAGAACGCGCCGCCGTGGTGGCCAAGCGCTATCTGGAACTGCTGGAGCTGACCCCCGACCATTCGGCCGAGCTGCTCACCATGCCCATCGAACGCATCGTGACTGCGGCCGGCGCGCTGCTCGACGAGGTGCCGCTGCGCGAACCCGGCCGGCTGGCCGCCGCGCCCGTGGTGGACGGCAACCTGCTGCCCGCGTACCCGAGCGAGCGCTTCCAGCAGGGACGTTCGCACCGGGTGCCGCTGATCATCGGCACCAACAAGGACGAGGCCTCGCTGTTCCGGCTGTTCCGCTCGCCCATCATGCCGGTCACCCCCGACGCGGTGAACGCCATGCTGCGCGGGGTGGCCGCCGAACACCCCGGCCTGTCACCGGAGCGGCTGGCCGAGATCGCCTCCGCCTATGAATCCAGCACCCCGCGCGGCGCGCTCACCATGTCCACCGACGCCGCCTTCCGTATGCCCTCGCACTGGGTGGCCGACGCGCATTCGGCGCACTCGCCGACCTGGATGTACCGCTTCGACCACGCCACCCCGATGCTCAAGGCCGCCCGGGTCGGCGCCGGCCACGCCACCGAATTGCCCTATGTCTTCGGCAATTTCGGCTCCTTCGACTACGACCCCACCTTCTGGCTGGGCGGACGCAGAGCGGCACAGGAGGTCTCGGGCCGCATGATGCGCCGCTGGCTGGCCTTCGCCGAGTACGGCGTGCCCGCCGCCATCGACGGCTCCAAGCACTGGCCGCCCTACAGCGCCGCGACCCGCACGACCCTGGTCATCGACAATATGGACCGCGTCATGGACGATCCCGACCGCGATCGCAATACCGTGTGGGGCGACGACGTGGTCGGGTTCTACTGAGCCACAATCGATCACACGGTGAGCCGCAATCGATCACACGGTGGCGGTGGCGCGCCGGCCCAGCCGGGCGGGCATGTGCGCGTAGCCGTGCAGGGTGTAGAGCCGGCGGCGTTCGGGCGTGCCCGCCAGGGTGAGATCGGGGAAGTTGTCGAACAGCGCGCGCAGCGCGTACACGCCCTCCATCCGGGCCAGGCTCGCGCCCAGGCAGGTGTGGATGCCGCTGGAGAACGTCAGGTGCTCGCGGGCGTCGGCGCGGGTGATGTCGAAGCGGTTGGGGTCCTCGAACTTGTTCGGATCCCGGTTCGCGCCCGCCAGCGACATCACGAGCACCGTGCCCGCAGCGAGCCGGAAATCACCGACCTCGGCGTCGCACAGGGCGATTCGCGCGGTCATGGTGACCGGCGGGTCGAAGCGCAGGATCTCGTCCACGGCCTGCGGCCACAGGTCCGGGTCCGCGCGCAGCATGGCCAATTGCTCTGGATGCGAGAGCAATTGGACGATGCCGTTGCCGATCAGGTTGACGGTGGTCTCGAACCCCGCGCCCATCAGCAGGCTCGCGGTCGCCTTGAGCTCGCGCTCGTTCAGTTCCCCGGCCGACACCAGACTGGAGAGGATGTCCTCGCCGGGTGCGCGCCGCAGCTCTGCCAGGTGGTCGTTCAGATAGCTGTCCATGACACCCATGGCCGTGTAGGCATCGCGCCAGGACCGCCAGGAGATGCCGATGTCCAGCAGCGGGCTGGCCGCGTCACCCCAGCTGAGGAACTCGTCGCGGGAGGCCTGCGGGAAGCCCAGCATCTCGGTGATGATGGCGATCGGCACCTGCTGGGCGAAGTCCGCGATGAGGTCGGCGGAGCCGTTCGGCGGCAGCGCGTCCAGCAGTTCGGCGGTCACCGACTCCACCCGGTCGCGCAGCCTGCCGATGGCGCGCGGGGTGAACGCCGCCGACACCGACTTGCGGATGCGGGTGTGATCCGGCGGATCGATCATCAGCATCGACGGCGGTTCGACCGGATTGGGCGGGGTCTGCGCCCGCTTCAGCCGATCGCGCAGCCATGCCGGCATATCCACGCCATCGGGCCCGAATGCGCCGAAGCGATTGTCACGCAGGATGGCCCGGGTCAGCTCGTAGTCGGCGGTGGCCGAGGTGTACGGGTTGTGCACCAGCCGCCCGCGGCGGCGAATCTCCTCGATCTGCGGGTACGGGTCGTGCAGCGCGTCCGAGGTGGTGATCAGTTTCGCGAACGGGCTGTCCTGCCGGGCCTGCAGTCGCAGCGCCCACCGCGGGGCGCCGTGCTCGACCAGCCACCGGGTCCAATATCGCGGACTCATCATCGCGGGACTCCCTCGTCGTCGGATGATTCCACCGTACGGAAACCCCCGTGGGTGAGAAACATCCTGAGGAGGGAAAAGACCCTCCTACCGCGGTAGGAGGGCCGTGCTCGGAAAGGCGTGCTCAGCGGCGCTGGGCGGTCACCCGCTCCGAAGTGATGCGGCGTTCCTGGGCGGCCGAGTCGGGATTGGCGACCTGGACCAGCGAGGCGCCCGCGGCCAGCACCGCGACGAAACCGTCGACCAGCTCGGCCGGGGTGTCCCAGGACGCGGTCGACAGCACCCGGTCCTCGGCGGTGAAGCCCTGGCGGGCAGCGGATTTGCGGGCCTCGTCGAGGACGGCGGAGACCGAGGTGCCGTCGAGCGCGCAGCCGATGCCGCGCGGATGGAACTGGTCGCCGTGCACGCGCACCGAGGTGGCGTAGTCGGTGACGCCGATCGGCAGATCACGCACCGGCATGCCCATCGGATCCAGGGAGAGGGCCGCGACCTCCGCGATCCCGTCGGCCTCGTCGATACGGTCGGCGGTGACCAGTGCCAGCTCGGCGTCGGGATCGGCGTGCAGCACCACCTCCGCACCCGCCCACCAGCAGCCCAGCAGCACGGCCGCGGTCTGCCAGTGCGCCGGGAGCAGCACCGCGACCCGGGCGCCGGAGGACAGCCCGAACTCGTCGCGAATCATATTGGCGGTCTTGGCCGCCCAGTTGGCCAGCGTCAGCGCGGACAACTCGATCCGCGCGCCGGTGGCGTCGTCGTAGTAGGTGATGCGCGGGCCCGCGGGGTCGCGGGCGAGGATGGGGTCGAGTACCGCTTCGGTGAGGGTCTCGTTCAGTTCACGCATTTCGGTCCGTTCGTACCGGCGTCGATGGGTGGGGCGGGCGGCACCGGCGTCGCGGTCGTACTGCTTCCGGAGAAGTCGAAGGTGGCGCTGCCGGTCGCCGAACCCGGACCAGCGTAGTCAGTCGCCAGCACCACGCGAACCGCCCCCTCGGGCAGTCCCGACTCCGCCATCACCGGCAGCCCGCCCAGCGCCTGCGCCACCGCCCGCGCCCTGGCGTCGCCGCCCGAGGCCGCCAGCACCCGGCTGCTCTGGATCGGGCCGCCGATCCAGTTGTCCACCGTGCCGGTGCGGAAACCCTTGGCCGCCAGCGCCTGTGCCGCCTGCGCGGCCAGGCCGGCGGTGCCCGAGGCGTTGTAGACGTCGGCGGTCACCGTGGACGGGTCCACCCCGCCCTTGCTCGGGGCGTCGTCGCCACCGACCGCCTTGGCCACGTACCTGTGCACCGCCGCCGGATCCACCCGGACCACGGATTCGCCATTCTCGGTCCAGCCGTTGAGGTCCTTGACCGGGATGGTCTCGAACTTCACCTGGCCGCCGGACAGGTCCTGCAGCTCGTGCAGGAAGCTGAGCACATCCCAGCCGTCGTCGAGCACGACGGTGCGGCCGACGGCATCGCTGAGATCCTTCAACCGGCTCGGACTGGTGAGCGTCCTGGCGCTGAGCACCTGGTGCACCAGCTGCGCCATGTACACCTGCTGGCGCACGATCCGGTCCAGATCGCCGCGCGGCAGCTCGTGGCGCTGGCGCACGAAGCTCAAAGCCTGTGCGCCGGCCAGCTTCTGCTCCCCGGCGGGGAAGTCCGCGCCCGAAAGCGGTTCGTCCACCGGATTGTTCAGGCACACCTCGACACCGCCGACGGAATCGGTGAGCAGTACGAACCCCACCAGCCCGACCTCGGCGTAGTGGTCGACGGTGATGCCGGTGAGGTTGGCCACCGTCTTGACCAGCGCCTGCCGCCCGGCCGCCGTCGACTGACGGTCGGCCTCGACCGGATCGGTGCCCTTGTCCATCAGTTTCTGCTGCGTGGTCGCCTTGGTGACGCCGTAGGCGGAGTTGATCTTTCCCATGCCCAGGCCGGGGATATCGACATAGGAGTCGCGGGGGATGGAGATGGCGGTCGCCGAGCTGCCGTTGTTGGGCACCCGGATGAGCACGATGGTGTCGGTGTTGAGCCCGCCCTCGCCGTCGTCGCCGGCGTGCAACATGGCCAATTCACGGGAGGTGAGCGAGTTTCCGTGGGCGTCGGTGCGGGAGTCGATGCCGACCATCAGGATGTCGGTCGCGCCGTCGGCCTTGTCGCCGCCGAGCCCCAGATTGCCGATCCGCTCGATGCCCGACACCAGCTGATCCACGCTGTGCCAGCCCAATCCGGTCACCGTCAGCACCAGCGCCGAGATCACGGCGGTCAGCACGCGGCCCGGACCGCCGGGCCATCGCTCGCGCGATTCCGTGCCGGAGCGCGGCGGTAGCGGCGCGGATGCCCAGATGCGGTCCGGCAACCCGATCTCCCTTTCGCGTCTTCGGCCGAGCGGACCCCGATGAGCGAGGTCGCATCGATGGAAATGCCCCCGTCAGTCAGGCTAGTGGCGGTAGCCGTGATGTTGCCGTATCGCCGGCTCCGTGAGTCGTGTGGGGTCCGTGCCAGACTGACAGCCGTGACCGCCCATGACGTGAGCCCGACCACCGGCCGACCGCGCCCGGATTCCGCGCGACTGCTGGTGACGGGCGCGCGTGGTCAGCTCGGGCGCGCCGTGATGACGCTCGCGCCCGGCGCGCGTGGCGTGGCCCACACCGATCTCGACATCACCGACGCCGATGCCGTGCGCATGCTGGTGAATCCCGGTGACGTGCTGATCAACTGCGCCGCCTACACCGCCGTCGACCGGGCCGAGACCGACGTGGACGCCGCCTTCGCGGTGAATGCCACCGGGCCGGGCGTGCTGGCCCGGGTATGCGCCGAGAATGGTGCGCGGCTGATTCACGTCTCCAGCGACTACGTCTTCCCCGGCACCGGCACGCATCCGTATGAACCGGACGATCCGACCGGACCGGCCACGGTCTACGGACGGTCGAAACTGGCTGGGGAGCAAGCGGTTCTGGAGTTCGCGCCCGATGCGAACATCGTGCGCACCGCCTGGGTCTACACCGGCGCGGGCGCCGACTTCGTGGCCACCATGCGGCGGCTGGAACGCGAGCGCGACACCATCACCGTGGTGCGCGACCAGATCGGCTCACCCACCTACGCGCCCGATCTCGCGGCCGGCCTGCTGGAACTGGCGGGCCGGCCCGGCAATCCCGCTACACCCCGAATCCTGCACGCCACCAATGCCGGACAGGCCAGTTGGTTCGAGCTGGCCCGGGCCGTCTTCGCCGGCCTCGGCGCGGACCCGGAACGCGTACTGCCGTGCGGCACCGAGGATTTCCCGAGACCTGCTCCGCGCCCGGCGTATTCGGTCCTTTCGGACAATTCATGGGCTGCCGCGGGCCTGTCGCCGCTGCGTCACTGGAAGCAGGCACTGAACGACGCACTGACCGCCATCTCCGACTATCCTGGGCCCCCGTGAGCCCCTCGGATTCTGTCGGACAACCCCCCGCCGCGGAGAAAAAACCGCAGCTGGCCGTTGTCACGGTGACCTACTCGCCCGGCGAGCACCTGGAACACTTCATCAGCACGCTGGCCACCGCCACCGGTGAGAAACCGCAGGTCATCCTGGCCGACAACGGCTCGGTGGACGGCACCCCGGAAATGGCCGCCGAGGCCAACGCCCATGTGCGCCTGCTGCGCACCGGCGGCAATATCGGCTACGGCGGCGCCATCAACCGCGCGGTCGCCGAGATCGACCCGGACATCGAATTCATCGTCATCGCCAACCCGGACGTGCGCTGGGGTACCGACTCCATCGACGAGCTGCTGGCCGCGGCCCGCCGCTGGCCGCGGGCCGGCGCCCTGGGCCCGATGGTGCTCGAGCCGGACGGCAGCACCTACCCGTCCGCGCGCTCGGTGCCCGGCATCGCCGACGGCGCCGGCCACGCCATCCTGGGCAGCATCTGGCCCAAGAACCCGTGGACCCTGCGCTACCGCCAGGACAACGAGGAGATCTCCGAGCGTTCGGTCGGCTGGCTGTCGGGCTCGTGCCTGCTGGTGCGCCGGGCCGCCTTCGACTCCATCGACGGTTTCGACTCTCGCTACTTCATGTACATGGAGGACGTCGACTTCGGTGATCGGATGGGCAAGGCCGGCTGGCACAATGTCTTCGTGCCGTCCGCGGAGGTCACGCACGCCAAGGGGCATGCCGCGGGTCGTCACCCGGAGACCATGCTGCCCGCGCACCACGCCAGCGCCTATCGTTTCCAGGCCGACCGGCATCCGCACTGGTGGCAGGCTCCGCTGCGGGTTGCGCTGAAGGCTGGACTTGCGATCCGATGCCGGCTTGCGGTTCGATCCGCACTGCGCGAACGTGATCGAAACGAGAGTGTTTAACATCGCGGGCGCGCATTCCCGACAACCTGACAGCAGGGGAGAAGATGGCGAACAGCGGTAGTACCGCCGGGTCGACGGACGCGGTGATCCTGGTCGGAGGCCAGGGCACCCGCCTGCGTCCGCTGACCTTGTCCGCCCCCAAGCCGATGCTGCCCACGGCCGGACTGCCGTTCCTGCAGCATCTGCTTGCCCGCATCGCCGATGCCGGCATCACGCACGTGGTGCTCGGCACCTCCTACAAGGCGGAGGTGTTCGAGGAGCACTTCGGTGACGGCTCCGACCTCGGCCTCGAGCTCGAATACGTCACCGAGACCGAACCGCTGGGCACCGGCGGCGGCATCCGCAATGTGCTGCCCAAGCTGCGCGCCGACACCGTCCTGGTGTTCAACGGCGACGTGCTCGGCGGCACCGACCTCGGCAGCGTCCTCGAGACCCACCACACCTCCGGCGCGGATGTCACCCTGCATCTGGTGCGGGTGAGCGACCCCCGCGCCTTCGGTTGCGTCCCCACCGACGAGAACGGCCGGGTCACCGCGTTCCTGGAGAAGACCCAGGATCCGCCGACCGATCAGATCAACGCGGGCTGCTACGTCTTCCGCCGCGAGTACATCGAGAAGATCCCCGCCGGCCGTCCGGTCTCGGTCGAGCGGGAGACCTTCCCGTCCCTGCTCGCCGAGGGCGCGCACATCCAGGGCCACGTGGACATCTCCTACTGGCGTGACATGGGCACCCCCGAGGACTTCGTCCGCGGCTCGGCCGACCTGGTTCGCGGCATCGCCCCGTCCCCGGCTCTGCCGGGCCAGCGCGGCGAATCCCTGGTCCACCCCGGTGCGGGTGTCGCCCCGGGCGCCCTTCTCATCGGCGGCACGGTCGTAGGCCGCGGCGCCGAGGTCGGCGCGGGCGCCCGCCTCGACGGCGCGATCCTCTTCGACGGCGCGCGCGTGGAAGCCGGTGCCACCGTGGAGCGTTCGATTATCGGCTTCGGCGCCCGCATCGGCCCGCGCGCCCTGGTCCGCGACGCCGTCATCGGCGACGGCGCCAACGTCGGCGCCCGCTGCGAACTCCTCCGCGGTGCCCGCATCTGGCCCGGCGTCGACATCCCCGACGGCGGCATCCGCTTCTCCACCGACGTCTAGCCTGGCGCGGAAAGCGATCGGCCGTCCATCCTCCGAGGATGGACGGCCGATCGCTTTCGCGGAGTTCGATATTCGTCAAGGCGATCGAACGATCGCGCCGAACCGGTACCCACGGGCGATCACCCGATGGTGGTCTGCGATCACTCCGAAGAGAGTGCGGACAACAGGGATTGGCCGCGCGGCGTGAGCCGGTAGACGACATTCCGGCCGGTCCGGGCGCCGGCGATGATGCCCGCGTCGCGCAGCACCCCGAGGTGCGCGCCGACCGTGCCGAGCGAGATGTCGAGCAGCGCGGCCAGCTGCGTGCTGGTGGCGGGGGCCGTGAGTTCGCGGGTGACCCGGGCACGGCCCGGCCCGAGCAGCGTGGCGAGCGGGTCGGATTCGGTGGTCGCCGCGGGGGCGGCGGTGCCCCGGGCCTGGTAGACGAGCGCGTAGGCGGGCGGGTTGTCGCAGGTCCACCAACCGCCGGGGGTGGTGCGGGGCACGAAGATCAGGCCCTCCTCGGTGATGTCGAGGTCGGGGTAGTCCTGATTGCTGAAGCGGATGGCGGTGTCCGCGGCGGACCAGATGGGTTTGGCGCGCAGCGAGGCGATGGCCTCGTGCCAGCCGTGGTCGGCCACCAATCCGGCGCGAAAGGTGATGTCGCGGTCCAGGATCGCGCGCCGGCGCGCCCAGTCCGGGGCGACCAGAGTGGTCCACGCGTGCTCGAAGACGGCGGCGATCCGCGGCCCGAGGCCGTCCAGCGCCAGCCAGCCGGTGTCCGGTTCCGCCCAGCACGCCATCAATGAATCCCGGACCTCGGCCCGCACCCGATCGTCGGAATAGGCCGCCACCGCGGCCAATTCGTCGGCCAGGCGGGTGCTCATCCCACCGGTCGGCGGGATGGCAACGAAGGACGGGAACCATTTGGTGGCGGCGACCAGCGGCACCAGGCCGGCGACCACCGGATCGCGATCCAGCCACTCGGACAGGGCGGGCCGCAGCCGGGCGTGCCGGTCGGAATAGGCCGGATCGGTGTTCGGCCGGTGCAGGGCGATGAGCGTGCCGAGCGTTTCGGCCAGGGGCGACAGGGCGAAGCGGCACCGGGTCAACGCGACCGCGTTCAATCTGAGCAAGGTCATCGTTTCGCCTTTCTCCGAAGCGTTAGCCTAGCGAGCCCCCGCCTGAGGAATATCGGAGCGTGGTCTCGCTCTCTGCTCACCCCCGCCTGTCCCCGCCCTTCCGGCGTTTCCTGCTGATTCGCGCGATCTCGCTGGCGGGGAGTGCGATGACTCCGGTGGCCCTCGCGCTCGCGGTGCTCGGGGTGTCGGCGCGGGTGGGGGATCTGGGGATTGTGCTTGCGGCGCAGGTGATTCCGCAGATCGGGTTGCTGCTGGTCGGCGGGGTGGTGGCCGATCGGTGGTCCCGGAGGTCGGTGCTGATGGGGGCCAGTCTGTGTGCGGGGGTGACGCAGGCCGGGGTGGCGTCCGTGCTGATCAGCGGGCACTACAGTCTGCCGCTGATCGCAGGGCTCGAGCTGGTCAATGGTGCGGCGAGCGCGTTCACCGCGCCCGCGCTGCGCGGGATCGTGCCGGAACTGGTCGCGGATGATGCTCTGCAACGCGCGAATTCGCTGTTGGCGGGGACCCGGAACGCCACCAAGATTCTCGGGCCGACGGCGGCCGGGGTGCTGGTGGACACGGTCGGCGGAGGCTGGGCCATCGCGGTGGACGCCGCCAGCTTCCTCGTCGCCGGGGCCCTGCTCACCCGGTTGCGGGTCGCTCCGGTCGCCGCCCCGGCGCGGACCGGGTTGTGGCGGGAGCTGCGGGCCGGGTGGCGGACCTTCCGGGGCATCCGCTGGGTGTGGGTGATCACGGTGGCGTTCTTCCTGATCAACCTGCTCTATGCCGGAGTCTGGCAGATCCTCGGCCCGGCACTGACTCGGCGGCGGGCCGGTGACGCGGCCTGGGGGCTGGTGCTCGGGGTGCGGGCGCTGGGACTGTTCGCCATGAGTGTGGTGATGTACCGGCTCACGTTCCGATATCTGTTGCGCGCCGGACAACTGCTCGGGGTGTTCGGCGGATTCGGCCTGCTGGCACTGGGTTTCGGCGCGGGCCTGCCGGTGCTGCTGGGGTGCGCCTTCCTGGCCGGGGTGGGATTCACCGCCCTGGACATCGCCTCGGAAGTCTCACTGCAGCAGCATGTTCCGCGTGACATGCTCTCGCGGGTCACCGCCTCCGGCGATCTGCTGTCCTATGCGGCGATCCCGGTCGGGCAGCTGGCGGTGGGCCCGCTGACCGCCCGCTTCGGTGCGTCGCCGGTGGCCCTGGTGGGCGGATTCGCCTTCGTCATGGTGTCTCTCGCGCCGCTGCTGGTGTCCGAGGTTCGTGACCTTCCCGGGTAGGGGCGGGTCAGCGCTCCCACTTGCCGGGGTTGAGGTGGAACTGGACCAGGGCGGTGGCGTGGCCGTGGCCCAGTTCGTGTTCGGTCTTGAGCCAGTTGACCAGGTCCTTGTGGCCGCTGAGGCCGGTGGTGGTCAGTGCGGCGAACCATTCGTCCACGGGGCGGCCGTATTTGGCCTCGATGGAGGGGAAGTACGAGGCCGGGCCGTGGGGTTTGGTGGTTGCCATGATCATCTCCTTGCGCTGTGGTGTCGAAGGGATCGACGGTGCGGCGCGGGCGAATTCATCGCGGTGTGACGTGGGTCATGCGGTGACGGTGCGGCCCGCGGTGGCGGTGCGCTCGTTCACCAGGAGCAGGCCGGTGGCGGCGACCAGGGCGGCGGTCACGCCGTGGACACCGAAGGCCATGGCCGTCGAGCCGTCGTGGCGCAGGATGGTGAGCATGTCGCCGGTGGGGATGGTGGCCATGACCAGCATGACGATGCCCAGTGCGTACCGCTGGCGGGCGGCGAGCAGGGCCACGATGAGCAGCGCGCAGGCCGCGTCGCGGACGCCCTTGACGTTCAGGAAGTCGGCGGCTTCGCCGGTCGGGGAGACCCGCATGCCGAAGGTGGGCGCCGTGGCCTGCGGGTCGGCCAGGTAGCGGAAGCCGATGTAGCCGATGAAGCCGGCTCCGGCGACGGCGAGGGTGGTGGCGATGCGGGAGGTGAGTCGCGAGGTGATCATGTTCGATGCTCCAAATTCTAGCGGCGCTAACTGATGAAGCAACGCTAAATCATTCATCGGTAGCTTGTCTAGCGGTGCTAGAGTTTTCCTCATGAGCGTCATCCAGACCCGTAAGGAACGTGAGCGCGCCGAGCGCCGGCAACGCATCGTCGACACCGCCCGCGAGATCGCCGAGAGCGACGGCTGGGACGCGGTCACCGTGCGTAAGCTCGCCGAGCGCATCGAATACAGCCAGCCCGTGCTGTACAGCCATTTCGCGGGGAAGGACGCCATCGTGTCGGCCGTCGCCGAGGCGGGCTGCACCGAATTCGGGGCGGTCGTCAAGCAACTGCGCGCCTCCGCCGACACCCCCGAAGAGGCGCTGCGTGCGGTCGCCCAGGGCTTTCTCGACTTCGCCCGCGACAGCGCCGCCCTCTACGACGCCATGTTCCTGCTGCACACCGACCTGAAGTTCGGCCCCGAAGCGCCACAGGCGTTGAAGGACGCCTTCGGCGAGCTGCTGCAGACCTTCGCCCCCTTCGCCCCGCCGCACGATCCCGAGACCTTCACCGAGGTCGGCTGGAGCAGCCTGCACGGGCTGGCCACCCTGGATCGCAGTGGCCGCCTGCGGCCCGGCTTCCGGGACCAGCGGCTGGAAATCCTGGTCGCGCAATGGGTTCGCGGTGACTGACCGCACGGTTGCGCCACCAGCGGCCGTGCCCGGCCTACGCTGAATTCATGGCTGACGCGGTGGTGGTCGGATCCGGGCCCAACGGGCTGGTGGCGGCGGTGATCCTGGCCCGGGCCGGGCTCGAGGTGGAGGTGTATGAGGCCTCCGACCACATCGGCGGCGGCTGCCGCACCGGCGAGGTGACCCTGCCGGGCTTCCATCACGACCTGTGCGCGGGCGCGCATCCCATGGCGGTGGCGTCCCCGGTCTTCCGGGCCTTCGATCTGAAGACGCACGGCGTCGAACTGCTCACTCCGCAGGTGTCCTACGCGCATCCGCTCGACGGCGGGCACGCCGGTCTGGCCTGGCTCGATCTCGACCGCACCGCCGACGGCCTCGGGCGCGACGGCGGTTCCTGGCGACGGCTGTTCGGCCCGCTGGTGCGCAAGTGGGAGGACCTGGTCGGGCTGGCCATGTCGGACCTGCGGCATCCGCCGATCGACCCGGCCGGCCTGCTGCACCTGGATCCGGGCATCGAACTGCGCTTCGCCCGCCGGCTGCTCGAACAGTCGACGCCGCTGTGGAACATGCGTTTTCGCGAGGACATCGCACCCGCTCTGCTGACCGGCGTGGCCGCGCATGCCATCCGGCCCCCGCGCGGTGTTCCGGGCGCGGGTGTCGCGATGCTGCTCGGCACCCTCGCCCATGTGAGTGGCTGGCCGGTCCCGCGCGGCGGCAGCCAGGCCATCGTGGACGCGCTCGCCGATGATCTGAAAACCCATGGCGGCCATATCTTCACCGGCCACCGCGTGGATTCCCTCGACGAATTCGACGAGGTCCGGACCGTGCTGCTGGATGTCGCGCCCGCCGAACTCCAGCGCATCGCGAACCTGCCCGCCCGATACAACTTCGCGCTCAACAGGTTCCGCTACGGCGGCGCGGCCTGCAAGGTGGACTTCGCGCTCGCCGGACCCGTCCCGTGGCAGGCCACCGGCTGTGATCGTGCCGGCACCCTGCACCTGGTCGGCAGCCGCGCCGAGGCCGTCGCCGTCGAGAAGGTCGTGGCCGCAGGGCGTCACGCCGACCGCCCCTACGTGCTGGCCATCCAGCCCGGCGTCGTCGATCCGACCCGGGCCCCGGAGGGCAAGCACACCCTCTACACCTACGCCCACGTCCCCAACGGTTCCGCCGAGGATCTCACCGAGGCCGTCACCGCCCAGGTCGAACGCTTCGCCCCCGGCTTCCGCGACCTCGTCCTCGCCACCCATGTCCGCACGGCCGCCACCATGCCCGCCCACAACCCGAACTACATCGGCGGCGACATCTCGGCGGGCGCGATGACCTTGCGTCAGACCGTCTTCCGCCCCGCGCCCCGCTGGAATCCGTACTCGACCCCGCTACCCGGCGTCTACCTGTGCTCCTCGGCCACCCCGCCCGGCCCGGGCGTGCACGGCATGAACGGCTACTACGCCGCCCGCCATGCCCTGCGCACCGAATTCGACGTCCGCACCGACCCCCTCGAACTACTCACCGACCACTGGCGCATCTGATTGCTACGCTCCGGGGCATGGCCGGATATTCGGGCACGCCCCTGCCGCGCAAACTCGGCATCAAGGCCGAGAGCCGGGTGCTGCTGGCCGGTGCGCCAGTAGGTTTCGAGCTCGGCGAACTGCCCGGCGGGGTCGAGGTGCATCGTCGCGCGGGCGCCGGGCCCTACGACGTGATCCTCGGATTCTGTCCGGACCGCGCCACCCTGACGCGCCGGTTCCCCGGGTGGCGGCAACGGCTGGCGGTCGACGGCGGCCTGTGGCTGGCCTGGCCCAAGAAGGCGAGCGGCGTGCCCACCGATCTCGGTGAGAACGCCGCTCGGGAATACGGTTTGGCTCAGGGGCTGGTCGACAACAAGGTCGCCGCCATCGACGACACCTGGTCGGGATTGCGATTCGTCATCCGCCTCGCCGATCGATAGGTGACAACTGATTTCGCGCCGGTCAGGGTAACTCGTCGGGTACCCCCGAAATTGGTCGGGCTTCCAGCCGCCGGCACGGGTTCCCAACTGTCAACGGCACCTGAGCCGTCCGCTGAAGGCTCGGGGAGGCGGGGCAGTGCGTCCGCTAAACGCTCGGGGAGGCGGGGGAGTGCGTCCGATACAGATCCGGCTCCAGGTAGATGACCCGGGCGGCCGGGACCTCGGCGCGCACCCGCGCCTCGGCGTCGTCGATCGCGGTGGCGATATCGGCGATCGTCAGGCCGGGCACGATGGAAACCTTTGCGGCCACCAACATTTCCTCCGGGCCCAGATACTGGGTGCGCAGGTGGATGACCCGGTCGATGTGCCGGTCGTCGACCAGCGCGGTGCGGATCGCGGCGTCCTCCTCGGGCGTAGCGCCCTCGCCGATGAGCAGGCTCTGCATCTCGATGATGAGGATGACGGCGATGGCGCCGAGCAGCAGGCCGATGGCCAGGGTGCCCACGCCGTCCCACACCGGATCGCCGGTGATCATGGTCAGGCTGATGGCCGCGAAGGCGAAGATCAGGCCGATCAGCGCGCCCGAGTCCTCCAGCAGCACCACCGGCAGCTCCGGATTGCGCGAGTTGCGGATGAACCGCCACCAGCTCGAATTGCCCTTGAGCGGCTTGGATTCCCGCATGGCCGTGATGAAGCTGAAGCCCTCCAGGCAGATGGCGAGGCCGAGGATGACGATCGCGACGATCGGATTGGACAGTTCCTCGGGATGCTGGATCTTGTGGATGCCCTCCCAGATCGCGTACAGCGAGCCGAGCGCGAAGATGACCAGCGCGACCACGAACGAATAGAAGTACCGGTTGCGCCCGTAGCCGAACGGGTGCAGCTGGTCGGCCTCCCGTTCCGCGCGGCGCTGGCCGAGCAGCAGCAGCCCCTGATTGGAGGTGTCGGCCACCGAGTGCACGGCTTCGGCCAGCATGGACGCCGATCCGGTGATCGCCGCGCCCACGAATTTGGCCGCCGCGATACCGGCATTCGCGCTCAGCGCCGCCAGGATCGCCTTCTTACCGCCGCCCGCAGACAATGAACCGCCCCTTCCCGAATCTATGTCCGTTTTGTCCTAAAACGCCTTCGACCGGGAGAGCCTACTAGAGCCCGGGTCGTCACTCCTCGCCGACGGCTGCGCAGAACAGCTGCGCCGAGCCGTCCGCGTCCCCGGCACCGCGCTCGTCCACCGCGATCGCCTGCGCGCGAATTCCCCCGTCGGCAGCCGAGATCCACGCCGCGTGCCCGCGTTCCACGATCAGCTCGTGATTGCCCTGGGACAGCTTCACCCGCCCGTGCGTGACCAGCGCGATCCCCGGCCCCGACTGCAGCACCGGTACCGGCTCGGCCCCCGCGGCCAGTTCGAAACGGCTGAGCGCGAATTCGGGCGCGGGCGTGTGATAGCGGAACACGCTGTCCGACACCCGCTCCGCCGTCAGGACCGGCAGGTCCAGCGGCTCGAAGTCCAGCACCCGCAGCAGCTCCGGTACATCCACGTGCTTGGGCGTGAGCCCGCCGCGCAGCACATTGTCGGAGTTGGCCATGATCTCCACGCCCACCCCGCGCAGGTACGCGTGCAGATTCCCGGCGTCCAGGAACAGGCCCTCGCCGGGCTCCAGGGTGATGCGGTTGAGCAGCAGCGCCGCCAGCACCCCGGCGTCGCCGGGATACGCCTCGGCGAGCTCGAGCGCCGTGCGCACCTCGGCCACGAATTCCTTGCCGGCGCCGCCGCTCCGGGCCTCGGACAGATACCGCACGCAGCCGTCGAGCACCTTGGGCAGCAGCATGCTCAGACTGCCCTGCGGCAGCGCGATCCAGGTGGTGAACAGCGTGCGCAGCCCCGCCGAGTCGGGCTGGGCGGCAAGCAGTTCGGCATACTGGCTCAGTTCCGGCACGTCCAGGGCATTGAGCAGCCGCACGGTCTGACGCGGATCGCGGAATCCGGCCAGCGCCTCGAAACGGTGCAGCGCCACCACGAGTTCGGGCTTGTGGTTCTCGTCGCGGTAGTTGCGCATGGGGGAGTCGATGGCGACCCCGTTGTGGTTCTCCCGCGCGAACCCGGCCCGGGCCTGTTCGGTGCTGGGATGCGCCTGCAGCGAGAGCGGTTCCTCGGCGGCCAGGATCTTCAGCAGGAACGGCAGCCGTCCGCCGAATTCGCCCGCCACCGGCCCGAGTTCGTGCTGCGGGTCGGCGCTGACCAGCTCCAGCAGGGATTCGCTGTGCCCATTGATCTGCACCCGCGCCGGATCGGCGGGATGCGCGCCGAACCAGAGTTCGGCCTCCGGGTGCGCGGAGGGGACCGGTCGTCCGCACAGCTGAGCGAGCGCGGTGCGCGAACCCCAAGCGTAGGAACGCAGCGCACCAACGAGTTCGTGCACTAGTAATTGCCCCCGTCGTAGCGTCCCGGTCCGGTGGCCGGGCGGGAACCGAGTAGTCGGAGATAGGCGGCCGCCATCTCCAGCCGAAGTGCGAGTACCGCAAGCTTTTCCAGCTCACCACCCTGGACGGCGGGCATGGTCTGCCCCTCCGCCTCGGCGGCAACGGTGGCCGCGGCGGCCACCTCGGTGTCCACGGTGATCAGGTCGGTGTCGACGAGCCCGGCGTCGGAACCGAACACGGCCAGCCGCCGGCGCACCGTCACCTCGTCCGGATCGGCGCTCACCACGAACACCCGCACCTGCTCCACCGGCGCCGGCCCGTCCAGCTGCTCGTCGTGGAACAGCGGATCGAATCCGGGGGCGGCGACCCCGGCGGCTGCGACCAACCGGCCGTGCGCCGCAACGGCTTCCGAGAGCGTGACCGCGGCGGCGGTCTGCCCGGCCGTGGCCAGCAGCACCTCGGCGCCGTGCTCGGCGAGCACGGCGGCGGCGCCGGAATCACCGGCCAGCACCAGGCGCTTGCGCTGCTGCATGCGAGTGGCCAGGGTCTTGGCGGGATTGTGGAAGGCCTCGTGCTGCGGCCCGTCGCGCAGCGCCTCCTCGTCGAGCAGATCTGCGAGAGCGTTCAATTCGGGCACCAGCGGCCCGATGCGGTGCGGGTCGATAGTGGTCAGCACGGCCAGGCCCGCGGCCAGATAGCGCAGCATGCGGTTGTGGTCGAGGACCCGCACCCGCGGCGCGAGAACGGTGGCACGCCCGGCGGCGGCCGCCCGGATGGGTCCCTCGTCCGGCGCGGCCACGACCACTTCGGCACCCCGTCGAAGCGCTCGGTCCACCGCTTCGGCCAGCCGCGGATCACCCGCGTCGTCGCCCGCCACCAGCACCACGTCCAGCGGCCCGACCCACGGCGGGATCGAAGTCGCCGGTACCAGCGGCATACTCGTGCGGTCACCGAGGGCCGCGATCAACAGCGTCGCCGCGCGTGCGGCGCGCCCGCTGCCCGACACCAGGACCAGACTGCGGGGCCGCAGATCGGTCAGCCGGGTCAGCGCATCTTCGGAAAGTGCCGCGGCGGTTGCCCTTACCTGGGCTCCCCCCGACGCAGCGGAGCGGAGTACACCCCCGGCGTCAGCCGCCTCCAGCGAGGCGACGTCATCGAGGTCGATTACCGGTGTCCCAGCGATCATCGGGCGTTGCCACCTCCCCTCATCGGGTCACCACACGCTGGTGAATCCAAGCTCTGTGATTCCACTATTCCAGTCAGGCGCGGACGATGCTCAGGATCTCGGTTACGAGTGCGTCTACTTCATCCTGCGAACGCGCCTCGACGTTGAGTCGCAGCAGCGGTTCGGTATTGGAGGCGCGCAGGTTGAACCACGCGCCGTCGGCCAGCTGCACGGTCACGCCGTCCAGCCGGTCGACCGATTTCGCCCGTTTGCCGAAGGCCTCGAGCACGGCCAGTACCCGCTCCTGCGCGTCCGCCACCGTCGAATTGATCTCCCCGGAGGCCGCGTACGTCGAGTACGCGGAGGCCAATTCCGACATGGGCCGGTCCTTCTCGCCGAGCGCGGCCAGCACGTGCAGGGCCGCGAGCATGCCGGAGTCGGCGCCCCAGAAGTCGCGGAAGTAGTAGTGCGCCGAGTGCTCGCCGCCGAAGATCGCGCCGGTGGCCGCCATCTGCTGCTTGATGAACGAGTGGCCGACCCGGGTGCGCACCGGGGTGCCGCCGAGCTCGGTCACCAGCTCCGGCACCGCCCGGGAGGTGATCAGGTTGTGGATGACGGTCGCGCCCGGTTCCTTGGTCAGCTCGCGCTCGGCCACCAGGCCGGTGATGGCCGACGGCGAGACCGGGTCGCCCTTCTCGTCCACCACGAAGCAGCGGTCGGCGTCGCCGTCGAAGGCCAGGCCGAGGTCGGCGCCGGTCTTGCGGACGTGGTCCTGCAGATCCACCAGGTTCTTCGGATCCAGCGGATTGGCTTCGTGATTGGGGAAGCTGCCGTCGAGTTCGAAGAACAGCGGCTCGACGGTGTATTGCGGCAGCGTGCCCAGCACGGCGGGCACGGTGTAGCCGCCCATGCCGTTGCCGGCGTCCACCGCGATGCGCAGCGGGCGCGAACCGCTCAGGTCCACCAGCTTGTGCAGGAAGTCGGCGTAGGCCGAGAGCAGGTCCTCCCGGGTCTCGCCGCCGCGCGGCCCGTCGAAGGCCGGGACGCCCGCGACGACCTCCTCGGTGATGGTGGCCAACCCGGTGTCCTGGCCGACGGGCAGCGCCTTGGCGCGGCACAGCTTGATGCCGTTGTACTTGGCGGGATTGTGGCTGGCGGTGAACATGGCCCCGGGGCAGTCCAGGTGGCCGGAGGCGAAGTAGAGCTCGTCGGTGGAGGCAAGACCGATGTGCACCACATCGAGTCCCTGGGCGAGCACGCCGTCGGCGAAGGCGGCGGCCAATTCCGGTGAGGAGTCGCGCATGTCGTGACCGATGACGATGCGCTGGGCGCCCTCGCCACGCATCAGCCGGGCGAAGGAACCGGCAACGTCCCGGACGAAGTCCGCGTCGATCTGTTCGCCGACAACTCCGCGAACGTCGTATGCCTTGATGACTGCTTGAACTGACTCGGCGGACCGGGCGACTGTCATGGCCCCCACCCTAGTGGCAGAGTCCGGCAACGCGAGACTTCCCCTGCCCCTGCTGTCTGGACAACTGATTTCGTGGGGCGAGGGTAACTCGCCGGATACGTCCAAAATTGGTGACGGCACCCAACCGCCGGCTCGGATTGCCATGGATCACGGCTCCCGGCTGCCCGCTCAAGATTCGGGGAGGCGATCCGGCGGGTCCGGTAGGACGCGTAGATGGCCGCGTCTGCCGGTGCGACCCGCGCGGGTCGGGCGCTGCGGGGCGGGAGCGTAGTCGGTGTAGCCGCGCGGATCGGGTTCCGGTGTGCGGCGGCGCAATCCGGCCTCGCGGACGGCCTCGGCGAGCGCGGTGAGATCGTCGTCATCCGGGGTCGAGGAGGAAAACCCGCCCTCATGGCGGACCAACTCCCATCCCTTGGGCGCGGTGATCCGGGAAGCATGCGTTTCACACAGGTCCCAGGAGTGTGGCTCCGCCACCGTGACCAGCGGACCCACGACTGCCATGGAGTCGGAGTACACATAGGTCAGCGTCGCGACGGCCGGGTTCTTGCAGCCTGGACGGCAGCAACGACGCATGGGGATCACGCCAAGCAGGGTAACCCCCCTCACGCCCTCGTGGACACAGACACGCTCAATGAAGCCCGTCTCACTCGTGCCACGAGGGCCTCGGGTAGCTGTGCGCTTTCGTGCCGCGGGCGCGTCGCCACGGCCCCCGGAATGCGGGTCGCGCGGTCTCCGGAACGCCGTCGCGGCGGGCCGCCGCACCGGCCGCGCGGCCGGGCGAGCCGGGTGCGCACACCCGCCCGGGGTAAGGGTTAGATTCAAGGTATGACCCGTTCACGTAAGAGGCGGCCGCCCACCGCGCGGTCGGTCATCCGCCGCGGGCGGGGTGTGCGCGGGCCGATGCTGCCGCCGACCGTGCCCGCCCGGCGCACCCGGGGACAGGAGTTCGACCGCCTGGTGCTGGAGGCCTTCGCGCCGCTGGAGACGCGCTGGCACGAACAGCTCACCAAGCTCGACATCGCTGTCGACGACGTGCCGAAAATCCGTCCGCTGCACCCGGATTCGGTCACCTGGCCGGAAGAGGTGGTGGCCGACGGCCCGGTGCCCCTCTCCCGCCTGATCCCGGCCGGCGTGGATCGCTACGGCATGGCCACCCGCGCCCGCGTCGTGTTGTTCCGCAAGCCGTTGGAGCTCCGTGCCGGGGACCCCGACGACCTGGTCGACCTGCTGCGCGAGGTCCTCGTGCAACAGATCGCGACCTACCTGGGCGTAGAGCCCGACATCATCGATCCCGACCCGGAGTAATCGGAATCCCACCGCCTACCCCGAACTACGTTTCGCAACAACTGATTTCGTAAGTCCGGGGTAACTCGCCGGGTACGTCCAAGGTGGTTTCGGCACCCAACCGCCGGCACGGGTTGCCAACGGTCTACGGCTCCCAATCCGCCCGCTAAAGGCGCGGAGAGGCGGGGAGGGGAGGGGAGCTAGCTGATGCCCCGTTTCAAGCGGCGGCGTTCCCGCTCGGAGAGTCCGCCCCAGATGCCGAAGCGCTCGTCGTTGGCCAAGGCGTATTCGAGGCACTCGTCGCGGACCTCGCAGCCCATGCAGATGCGCTTGGCCTCGCGGGTGGAGCCGCCCTTCTCCGGGAAGAACGCCTCCGGGTCGGTCTGAGCGCACAGCGCCCGTTCCTGCCACTGTTCGGCCTCGGTCATCATGCGACCGTTGCGCGAGAAAGTGTCGTACATATCCTCGGCACCGGTGACGATCAGGCTCAGCCGCGGCGGTTCGGGCTGGTAGGCGGCTCGCGCCCACTGTCCGCCCCCCGGTCGCGCAGTCGTCATCGGTTCACCCCCCTCGTATCCGTTCCGTTCGTCGGCGCAGAAGTCAGGTGCTGCGCCAGTCGTGGAATCGGTTTGCGATACACCGCCCGGAATGCCCGACGGGGCCAGCTCTTCGGCCATCGCTCCGCCTCCTCACTGTGTGTTAGCGCAGAATGATTAATCCGTCGGAGCCGATCCCACCGACGGCCCAACACCGCGGCGTAGTCCCGCGGCCATCCCCGAGCTTGACGCCACTCCGGTGCGAACGCTTGTTCGAAAACCCATCCGCGCCTTGCACTCTCACGCGGACCCGGAATGACATGCCTGTGATTAGACACGCCGGGAGCGGCGATGGTCAAGCTGCCGAAGCGATTCCGTTACCATCTTCGACCCCGCCGGGAAGCGTTCCCGCAGTTCAAATAGCAAATTCGCAGCAAATGAGCTGCCGGACGACTTTCCGCTTCGAACGCATAGGCTGTGCGGATGTGACTCGAGAACAAGCGGACACCGCGCCCGGCACCGGCCTCCGGATCGCCGTCCTGGTCGGTGGAGTCGGCGGCGCGCGGTTCCTGACGGGGGTGCGCGAACTGCTGCCCGGAGCCGACACCACGGCCATCGTCAATGTCGGCGACGACGTGTGGATGCACGGGCTGCGCATCTGTCCTGACCTGGACACCTGCATGTACACCCTGGGTGGCGGCATCGACCCCGAGCGGGGCTGGGGGCACGCGAACGAGACCTGGAGCGCCAAGGAGGAGCTGGCGAAATACAAGGCTCAGCCCGATTGGTTCGGGTTGGGTGACCGGGATATCGCCACACATCTCATTCGCAGCGAAATGCTGCGTCAGGGATACCCGCTCTCGGCGGTCACCGAGGCGCTCTGCAATCGGTGGCAACCGGGTGTGAAACTGCTTCCGGCAACCGACGACCGCTGCGAAACACATGTCGTAATCGGTGACCCGGAGAACCCTGGCGAACGCCGCGCGATCCATTTCCAGGAGTGGTGGGTTCGATACCGGGCGAACGTAGAGACCCATGGATTCGTGACTATTGGGGCAGATGCTGCGAAACCGGCCCCGGGTGTGATCGAAATCATAGATTCAGCGGATGTGATCCTGCTCGCTCCGTCGAACCCCGTCGTGAGCGTGGGTGCCATCCTCTCGGTTCCGGGCATTCGGGGCGCACTGCGCACCACGGATGCCAAGGTGATCGGACTGTCCCCGGTGATCGGCGGAAAACCATTGCGCGGCATGGCCGATGAGTGCCTGTCGGTGATCGGTGTGGAGACCTCCGCCGAGGCCGTCGGCACCTACTACGGCGCGCGCTCGGGCACCGGCATTCTCGACGGCTGGCTCGTGCACACCGGCGACACCGCCGACATTCCGGGCGTCGAAGTCCGGAGCGTGCCGCTGCTCATGACCGACCCGGCCGCGACCGCCGAGATGGTTCGCGAAGCCCTCGACATCGCGGGAGTCAAACCGTGACAACGGATTCCATCGAAGCGCTGGGCGATCACGCGTCCGGCGGCGAACTGCGCATCCTGCCGATTCCGGGCCTGCCGGAATTCCGCCCGGGCGACGATGTCGCCGAGGCCATCGCGGCACAGGCGCCGTGGCTCCAGGACGGTGACGTGCTGGTGGTGACCAGCAAGATCGTCGCCAAGGCCGAGGGTCGCATCGTGCCGGTGCCCGGCGACCCCGAGGAACGCGACGCCGCGCGCCGGCAACTGGTACTCGACGAGTCGGTGCGGGTGCTGGCACGCAAGAACCGCACCCTCATCACCGAGAACCGGCTCGGCATCGTGCAGGCCGCCTCCGGAGTCGACGGCTCCAATGTGGAACAGGGCGAACTGGTCCTGCTGCCGGAGGATCCGGACGCCAGCGCCAAGGCGCTGCGCACCGCGCTGGCCGACCGCCTGGGCGTGCAGGTGGCCGTGGTCATCACCGACACCATGGGCCGGGCCTGGCGCAACGGCCAGATCGACGCCGCCATCGGGTCGGCGGGCATCCGGGTGCTGCACGACTACGACGGCGCGGTCGACGGGCAGGGCAATGAACTGCACGTCACCCTGGTCGCGGTGGCCGACGAGCTGGCCGCGGCCGCGGACCTGGTGAAGGGCAAGCTGGGCGGCGTCCCGGTCGCGGTGGTGCGCGGGCTCGACTACACCGACGACGGATCCACCGCCGGAGATCTGCTGCGGCGCGGCGAGGACGATCTGTTCTGGCTGGGAACCGGCGAATCCGTCGAGCTCGGCCGCAAACAAGCGGTGCCGCTGCGGCGTTCGGTGCGCCGGTTCGCCGAGACGCCGGTGCCGCCGGAGCTCATTCGCGAGGCCGTCGCCGCCGGGCTCACCGCGCCCGCGCCGCACCACACCCGACCGGTCCGCTTCGTCTGGGTCCGCAAGCGTGGCCTGCGCGAGCAGCTGCTCGAGGCCATGGCCGAGAAGTGGCGCGCGGACCTGACCGGTGACGGCCGCACCCCGGAGAGCGTGGAGAAGCGGGTCGCGCGCGGGCGCATCCTCTTCGACGCCCCCGAGATGATCATCCCGTTCTGTGTGCCCGACGGCGCGCACGACTATCCGGACGAGCGCCGCCGCGCCGCCGAGCAGACCATGTTCACCGTCGCGGTGGGTGCGGCCGTGCAGGGCCTGCTGGTCTCACTGGCCGTGCGGGGCGTGGGCAGCTGCTGGATCGGATCGACCATCTTCGCGCCCGAGGTCACCCGTGACGTGCTGGGCCTGGAGGCGGACTGGAATCCGCTGGGCGCCATCGCCATCGGGTACCCGCTCGAGGAGATCGCCCCACGCGAGGCTCGCGAGCCCGGCCTGGGGCTGGTCGAGCTGTGAGCGCGGAGTCGCTGCACAAATCGGCGACCGAATTGCTCGAGACCTGGTCCCCGGCAACGGGTCCGGAGCGCTCCATCCGGGAGGCCATGCTGGCCTTCCTGGGTTCCGCGCCGCGCGGCTGCCTGCGCGAGCACGCGGCCGGGCACATCACCGCCTCGGCCATCGTGTTCTCCCACGACGAACGCGAGGTGCTGCTGACCCTGCACCCGCGGGTGGGCCGCTGGATCCAATTGGGCGGGCACTGTGAGGAATCCGACGATTCGGTCGCGGCGGCCGCCTTCCGTGAGGCGACCGAGGAGTCCGGCATCGACGGGCTGGTGCTCGAGCCCGGCCTCTACGGTGCGCAGGCGCACCCCATCACCTGCTCGCTGGGCGTGCCGACCCGGCACCTGGACCTGCTGTTCAAGATCAAGGCGCCGGAAGGCGCTGTGCCGGTGCGCAGTTCGGAGTCGACCGACCTGCGCTGGTGGCCGGTGGACGGGCTGCCCGCCGATTCCGACGTGCTGGTGCGCTGACACACGGCCGTGCTGTCGCATTGTGCGGTACGCGGGGTTCCGGACGCCGGAATCCCCGTGTTACTGTCCGCTACGTACACGTTCTCAGGGCGGGGTGGAATTCCCCACCGGCGGTAATGGCATCCGGGCCGATCCGGAGCGCACGAGCCCGCGAGCGCCACAGTGTCTCTCATCGGCAGTGTGGGTCGAGCAGATTCCGGTGTGATCCCGGAGCCGACGGTCACAGTCCGGATGAAAGAGAACGCGGCACCGGCACGTCCGCACCGCTGGACGGGCCTGTTCGCGTCTTGCCCTGGGTGACATCGCGAACAGGAGGAATCCCCATGTCACCCACTTCCACTCGCATCGCCCTCGTCGCCGCGCGCTGGCACAGCGACATCGTCGACAAGGCCGTCGCATCTTGCCGGGCCGGGCTGCTCGAGCGCGGTTACACCGAGGTCGACGTGATCGAGGTGCCCGGTGCGTTCGAAATCCCGTTGCAGGTCAAGCGTTTGGCCACCCGCGGCTCCTACGCCGCCGTCGCGGGCTGCGCGCTCGTCGTGGACGGCGGCATCTACCGGCACGACTTCGTGGCCTCGACCGTCGTCGACGCGCTCATGCGGGTGCAGCTCGAGACCGATGTGCCGGTGTTCTCGGCCGTGCTGACCCCGCACCACTTCCACGAGCACGGCGAGCACCTGGCCTATTTCGCGCGGCATTTCGAGGTGAAGGGCGCGGAGCTGGCCAATGCCATCGCCGCGACGCTGGCCCTGGACGCGGTCGGCGCCTAGACAACGCCTAGACAAAAGGGAAACCCTGCCCGCACGAGCCGGAGGCGGCTGGTCGTGCGGGCAGGGTGCGGGTTCCGCCGGCGCGTACGGGGGGAGAACGCGCCGACGGTCCGGGTTCGGCCTGGGGGTTGGGTTCAGGCCGGAACCAGGTCTTTCTCTTGCGGGCCCGGTGCTTCGGGGGCGGCGGGGGCCAGGTGGTCCTCCACCATGGCCTGCTCGTCGAAGGGGATCTCGCGATCCAGCACGGCGCGGACGCGGGCCGGGTCGATGGTCTTGGTCCAGGTGCCGATCAGCAGCGTGGCGACCGCATTGCCCGAGAAGTTGGTCAGCGCACGGGCTTCCGACATGAACCGGTCGATGCCGACGATCAGGCCGACGCCGTCCAGCAGTTCGGGTCGATGGCTCTGCAGGCCGCCGGCCAGCGTGGCCAGGCCCGCGCCGGTGACGCCCGCCGCGCCCTTGGAGGCCACGATCATGAACAGCAGCAGGCCGATCTGCTCGTGCCAGGACAGCGGCTTGCCCATGGCGTCGGCCACGAACAGGGTGGCCATGGTCAGGTAGATGGCGGTGCCGTCCAGGTTGAACGAATATCCGGTCGGGACGACCACACCCACGGTGGTGCGGTCCACGCCGACGTGCTCCATCTTGGCGATGAGCCGCGGCAGCGCCGACTCCGAGGACGAGGTGGCGAAGATCAGCAGGTACTCCCGCGCCAGGTAGCGCACCAGCTTGAAGATGGAGTTTCCGGCCACCAGCCGCAGCAGCAGGCCCAGCACGCCGAAGATGAAGACGACGCAGGTGAGATAGAAGGCCACCATCAGCAGCGCCAGCTGCTTGACCGCGTCGAGTCCGGTGCGCGCCACCACATTCGCCATGGCGCCGAACGCGCCGATCGGGGCGAGCCACAGGATCATGGTGAGAATCCGGAACACCAGCTTCTGCACCGACGCGACCCCGCGCAGGATCGGCTCGCCCGCGGTGCCCATGGCCTGGATGCCGAAGCCCACCAGCAGCGCCACGAACAGCGCCTGCAGCACCTTGCCCGAGGTGAGCGACGACAGCAGGGTGGTCGGCACGATGTCCTCGACGAACTGCCAGGTGCCGCCCGCCGCCTTGGCGTCGGTGGCGTACTTGGTGATCTCCTTCGCGTGGGCGGCCACGTTCAGCCCTGAACCCGGGTGCAGCAGATTGCCGACCAGCAGGCCGATGGCCAGCGCCACCGTGGACATGATCAGGAAGTAACCGATGGCCAGGCCGCCGACCTTGCCGACCTTGGCGGCCGCCCGCACCGAGCCGATGCCGAGCACGATGGTGCAGAAGATGACCGGGGCGATCATCATCTTGATGAGGTTCACGAAGATCGTGCCGAGCTCGCCGACGCTCTTGCCGACGCCCGGGGCCAGCCAGCCGACCAGGACGCCCGCGACGACGGCCACGATGACGGCCAGATAGAGCCAGTGGGTACGGTCTCGGCGCTGTCGGGTTGTCGTGTCGCTCATCTCGCTGGTGCCTCCGGGTCAGTGCCCGCATGACGTTTGCTCCACGCGGGTGTTCGGAGAGAATCATGATCCGGTGAGTGACGCGGGTCACTGTTTCGTAAATTATGTTCATGAAGTACCCGGAGGAATCGTGAGAGGTCGAAGAACCCGGGCCCGCCGTACGCTGGCCGGGCAGGTGTTCGTGGTGCAGGTGCTGGTGCTGGCGGTGGTGATCACCGCCGCGTCGATGCTGGCGTTCCTGCAGACCCGCCGGGTGCAGGACGACGCCACCCGTGCGGAGGTCATGGATACGGCGATCGCGGTGGCGCAGTCGCCCTCGACGCTGGCCGGGGTGCGAACCCCGGATCCGACCGCCGCGCTGCAGCCGGTGACCGAGGCCATCCGCAAGGCGACGGGTATGGACTTCATCGTGGTGATGGCCCCGGATCGGACCCGCTACACACACACCGAGACCGACCGGATCGGGAAACCCTTCAGCGGCAACATCGATCGCGCCCTGGCGGGGGAGACCTTCACCGAGACCTTCACCGGCACGCTCGGCCCGTCGATTCGCGCGGTCACCCCGGTGCGCGATGCGGACGGCCGGATCGTCGCGCTGGTGTCTGCGGGCGTCACCCGCACCCACATCGGCGAACAGGTACGCGCCCAGCTACCGCTCATCCTGGCCGCGGCGGCGGGCGGCCTGGCGCTGGCCATGATGAGTTCGCTGTTGTTGCGGCGCAGGCTGTTACGGCAGACGCACGGCCTCGGGCCCGCCGAGCTGCGGGCCATGTACGAGCATCACGACGCGGTGCTGCACTCGATCCACGAGGGGCTGCTGGTGTTCGACAGATCCGATGAGCACGCCGAGGTGGTCAACGATCAGGCGCGGCTGCTGCTCGATCTGCCGGACGGGCCGATCACGCGCGCGGATCTGCCGGTGTCGTTGCAGCGCTTGGGAACCGGCGTGGTCCGTGACGAGATGCACGTGACCCCGGACCGGGTGCTGGTCGTCAACCAGGATGTGGTGGAGCACGCCGGACGCCGCATCGGCACCGTGCTCACCCTGCGCGACCACACCGAATTGCGGGATGTACTGGGCGAATTGGATTCGGTGCGCGGCTTCGCCGAATCGCTGCGCGCCCAGGCCCACGAGGCCGCCAATCGGCTGCACACCGTGGTCACCATGGTGGAGCTGGGCCGCCCGCGCGAGGCGGTGAACTTCGCGACCGCGGAACTCGAACTGTCCCAGGCCCTCATCGACCGGCTCACCGGCGCGGTGGCCGAACCGGCGGTGGTGGCGCTGCTGCTGGGCAAGGTGGAGCAGGCCGCCGAGAACGGGGTGGAGCTGACCGTCACCGGTGACACGCTGCTCGACACCACCGACCCGCTGACGCCGCACGAGATGGTCACGCTGCTGGGCAATCTCATCGACAACGCCCTGGACGCGGTCGGGCACGACGAGGACGCGTGGGTGGAGGTGACGGTGCGGCGGGACGGGCCGGAGCTGTACGTCCGGGTGGCCGACAGCGGCCCGGGCATGTCGGAGGAGTTGTTCACCCGCGCCACCGAACGGGGCTATTCCACCAAGACCGACCACCACGGGCTGGGCCTGGCGCTGGTACGCCGGTTGGTCGCCAGGCATGCCGGCGAGTTGCGGGCCCGGCGGGAACCGGAATCCGCGGTGATCGTGAGGTTTCGGCGATGAACGCCGCGCCGGCATCGGCGATCCGCGTGCTGATCGTCGAGGATGAGCCGAAAATCGCTGCGGCACATCGCTCTTACGTGGAGCGGGTGCCGGGCTTCACGGTGGTCGCGGTGGCGCACACCGGTCGCGACGCCATCACCATCGCGAAAAGGTCACAATCTTCAGGCGTCCCCGTTGATCTGGTGCTGATGGATATCGGGTTGCCGGATATGAGCGGGCTCGCCGTCGCCGCGGCGCTGGCGGGACTGCGGCCGCGGCCGGACGTCATCGCCGTCACCTCGGCACGCGATCTGGCCATGGTGCGCTCCGCCGTCTCGCACGGCGTGGTGCTGTATCTGTTGAAGCCCTTTACCTTTGCGGCCTTCCGCGAGAAGCTGGACCGCTACGTCGAATACCGGGCGGCGCTGCCGGCCGGCGAGACGGCGGTGTCGCAGCAGGACATCGATCGCGCCTTCGGTGTGCTGCGCACTCCGGATCAGCGACCCACCTCGCCGAAAGGTATTGCGCCGCAGACGATGGACGAGGTGTCGCGGGCGGTGCGGGCCGCGCCGGACGGGCTGTCCGCGGGTGAGGCGGGGCGCGCGGTGGGTGTGTCCCGGGTGACGGCGTGGCGGTATCTGGAGCGGATGGCCGAGGACGGCGTGGTGGAACGGCGAACAGACTACGGTCGGACCGGGCGCCCGCAGGTTCGCTATGTGTGGTTTCGCTGAGCCCGGTTTCGCTCCCGGTTTGCACTCGAGGCCTGGTGATGGGAACCACGCGGTCGGTTGCGGCGGAACCGACTGCTCATGATGTAACGGTGGCCACCTTTCGGTCCGGCCAGGTGCTGTAACAGGGACTAGGTTTCAAGATATGTAGCTGCGAAGTTCTTCGAGGCATTGATTAGCGGGGCAAACGTGCAAATGGTCGGCAAACGGTTGGGTTCGCCGGATCCGAAACGACACCTGTGGGTGCTGGGGTTGATCGCGCCCGGGTGTGCGTTACTGCCGTCGCAGCTGGTGTTGCACACCAAGCTGGAGGTGTTCTGGTGGATCGGACCGATCATCATCCTGATCGCCATTCCGTTCCTGGACTGGGTTGTCGGGGACGACGGAACCAATCCGCGCGACGAGGACTACGAATTACTCTCCAATGACCGGTACTACCGGTGGTGCACCTATATGTTCCTGCCGATCCAGGTGGTCGGCCTGATCATCGCCGCCTACATGTGGGCCGGCGACGATCTGTCCGTCGTGGACAAGCTCGGGCTGGCGGCCACTCTCGGGTTCGTCAGCGGCATCGGCATCAACGCCGCCCACGAACTCGGACACCGGGTCGAGCAATTGGAGCGCTGGCTGTCGAAAATGGCACTGGCGCAGTCGGCCTACGGGCATTTCTTCGTCGAGCACAACAAGGGCCACCACGCGCGCGTCGCGACGCCCGACGATCCGGCCAGCGCCCGCATGGGTGAGTCGCTGTGGGAGTTCCTGCCCCGCAGCGTGATCGGTGGCTTCCGGTCGGCAATCCATCTCGAAGGAGAGCGGCTGCGCCGCAAGGGACACCGCTGGTTCAGTGTCCACAACCACATCCTGCAGGCCTGGGCTATGACCGTCGTGCTGTTCGGCGGGTTGCTGGCGGTCTACGGCTGGCGGGTGCTGCCGTATCTGCTGCTGCAGGCGGTGATCGGCGCGGGCCTGCTCGAAACCGTCAACTACGTAGAACATTACGGCCTGCTGCGACGCAAGCGGCCGAATGGCAACTGGGCCCGCTGCTCGCCGAGCGACAGCTGGAACAGTGACCGGCTGGTCACCAATATCTTCATGTTCCACCTGCAGCGGCACAGCGACCACCATGCCAATCCGGGCCGGCGGTACCAGACACTGCGCAGCTCCGAGGAGGCGCCGCAGCTTCCAGCGGGCTACGCGACCATGATTCTGCTGGCCTTGTTCCCGCCGCTGTGGCGCTACGTCATGGATCCGCGCCTGCTCGCCCACTATTCGGGCGACGTGAGCCGGGCCAATATCCAACCCCGTAAGCGGGAGCGCATCCTCGCCGAGTACGAGTACCAAGCCGCCGCGTAGGGTTTGAGGGAAGCAGCCGACCAGGAGAGGCAGATGACGACCGCAGTGTCCAGCAAGATGACGCCTGACGTCCGCAATGGGATCGACTACAAGGTGGCGGACCTGTCACTGGCCGACTTCGGCCGCAAGGAGATTCGCCTGGCCGAGCACGAGATGCCGGGCCTGATGGCGCTACGTCGCGAATACCACGACGTGCAGCCGCTCAGGGGTGCCCGCATCTCCGGCTCGCTGCACATGACCGTGCAGACCGCCGTGCTGATCGAGACCCTCGTCGCGCTCGGCGCCGAGGTCCGGTGGGCCTCCTGCAACATCTTCTCCACCCAGGACCACGCGGCCGCCGCGGTCGTGGTCGGCCCGCACGGCACCGTCGACGAGCCCAAGGGCACTCCCGTCTTCGCCTGGAAGGGCGAGACCCTGGAGGAGTACTGGTGGGCCGCCGATCAGATGCTGACCTGGCCGGGCGAGCCCGCCAACATGATCCTCGACGACGGCGGCGACGCCACCATGCTCGTGCTGCGCGGCGCGCAGTTCGAGAAGGCCGGCGTGGTCCCGCCCGAGGACGACACCCACTCCGCCGAATACAAGGTCTTCCTGAACCTGCTGCGCGCCAGCCTGGAGACCGACAAGGGCAAGTGGGGCAGGATCGCCGAGAGCGTGCAGGGCGTCACCGAGGAGACCACCACCGGCGTGCTGCGGCTGTACCAGTTCGCCGCCGCGGGTGAGCTGGTGTTCCCGGCGATCAACGTCAACGACTCGGTCACCAAGTCGAAGTTCGACAACAAGTACGGCACCCGTCACTCCCTGATCGACGGCATCAACCGCGGCACCGACGTGCTGATCGGTGGCAAGAAGGTCCTGATCTGCGGCTACGGCGACGTCGGCAAGGGCTGCGCGGAGTCGATGGCCGGGCAGGGCGCGCGCGTCCAGGTCACCGAGATCGACCCGATCAACGCGCTGCAGGCGCTGATGGACGGTTTCGACGTTGTCACCGTGGAGCAGGCGATCGGCGACGCCGACATCGTCATCACCTCCACGGGCAACAAGGACATCATCCTGCTCGACCACATGAAGGCGATGAAGGACCAGGCCATCCTGGGCAACATCGGCCACTTCGACAACGAGATCGACATGGCCGCCCTGGAGCGTTCGGGCGCCGACCGGCTGAACATCAAGCCGCAGGTCGACCTGTGGACGTTCAAGGAGTCGGGCAAGTCGATCATCGTGCTGTCCGAGGGCCGCCTGCTCAACCTGGGCAACGCGACCGGGCACCCGTCGTTCGTGATGTCGAACAGCTTCTCCAACCAGGTCATCGCCCAGATCGAGCTGTGGACCAAGCCCGACGAGTACGACAACGAGGTCTACCGCCTCCCCAAGCACCTGGACGAGAAGGTCGCCCGCATCCACGTGGAGGCCCTGGGCGGCACGCTGACCAAGCTCACCAAGGACCAGGCCGAATACATCGGCGTGGACGTCGAAGGCCCCTACAAGCCCGAGCACTACCGCTACTGAGCGGAAACCGTCCGTAGCAGCTGAGGATTCGGCCGGTCACCTTCGGGTGGCCGGCCGATTTCGTCGACAGTTCCGGGGCGGAAACGACTGTGCCGCCGACCCGTTCGGGTCGGCGGCACAGGGATCGGCGGCCCGCTATTTGATGCAGATGTCGATCAGGGGGACCCACTTGCCGCCCTGGATGGTGCAGATGGCGGCGCTGAGGAGTTCGCCGGCGCTGGAGCCGGTGCCGGCGACATTGCTGGAGCCGGAGTTGCTCGACAGGGAGGATGCCGAGCCGGAGTCGGCCACCGGGGCGGCCTGGTCGGCGGTGGCGGGTTCGAGGGTGACGGGGGCGGCGGTGGCGGTACCGGCCGTGGAGAGAGCGGCGGCGGTGATCGCCACGGCGGCCAGGGCGGCACGCGGACCGTGGTGTGCGAGACGGGATTTCATCAGGGTTGCGCTCCTTGCAGGGGGAGTGTTGCCCGGGACCCTACAAGAGTTGAAGGGCGCGCGTTTCGGATTTGCGTGGCTTATTTGCGGAAGGACCTCGGGAGGAGGTAGCCCTTCTCCTGCATGACGTCGCGCGCGCGGTTCGGATAGTCGGTGATCAGGCCGTCCACGCCCTGGTCGAGCGCCAGTCCGATGGTCGCCTTGTCGTTCACGGTCCAGGGGATCACCCGGATGCCGAAACCGTGCGCTTCGCGGATGTACTCGGCGGTCGTGGTGAGCTTGAAGTACTTGTCGCCGACCTTCGCGTCGGCGTTCCAAGGATCCACATAGGCGGGCGAGGCGATGTTCGCGCCCAGCGCCCTGATCGCGTCGAGCGGGTCCCCGGCATGTTCCTCGTAGCTGATCGGGCCCAGCCACGGGCTGTTCGGCGCGAAGGTGGTCTCGTCGTAGAGCGCGACCGTGGGGATGGCGGAGTTCTGCGCCTCCACCAGCGGCAGGCTGCTCCAGTCGAAGCTCTGGATCTCGATCTTGCCCAGGGCCCCGGCCCGTTCGACGGCGCCGAGGATGACGTCGACGAATTCCCTGGGCGTGGCGGACTGTTCGGGGTGCGCGGCCTCGATCTTCGTCTCGATGTTGTAGCGCACCGTGTCGAACGCGCCCGGGTGACTCTTCACCACGTCGAACAGTTCCGGCAGCGTGGCGATCCGGTTGCCCGGAAGTTCCTGCGCCGCTGGGAATCCCGCGAGTTTCTTGCCGCAGTCGAGGGTGCGGATCTGGGCGTAGGTCAGGTCGTGGACCAGCTTGCCGACGTAGGGGAACCGGGGATCACCGGGGGAGACCGGGGCGGTGTCGGCGCACTTCTCGGCCTGGATGACCGGGTCGTGCCAGATCACCGGCGTTTTGTCCGCGGTGAGCACGATATCGAGTTCCAGGGTGGTGACGCCCAGTTCGACGGCCTTGGCGAAGCCGGGCAGCGACTCCTCGATGGTCATGCCGCGGCCGCCGCGGTGGGCCTGTAGATCGAAGGGGCGGAGTGGATCGGCCACGACGACCGGGTTCGTGCCGCTGGAGTTGTTGCCGCAGGCCGTCGGCCCGATGGCGGCAATCGCTACCGCGAGGATCGCAAAAGCTCTCTTGAACTGCGCTGACCTCGCGTATCCAGCAGTCATGGCCGGACTATAGCAATCGAATGGCTACAAAAATCTGGGCCTTCCGAACAAACGGGATCCCGCCGGGGCGGACCGCACCTGATTCGGTACTCTCGCGGCATGGGTGCACTGGTTCCGGTGGAAGGGCTCGACGGCGCGGGCAAACGCACGCTCACCGACGCCGTTGTCACCGCCCTGCGCGCCCGCGGGCTGCGGGTCGCCACCCTGGCCTTCCCGCGCTACGGCGTCTCCGTACACGCCGACCTCGCCGCCGAGGCCCTGCGCGGCGGTCATGGAGATACCGCTCGGTCTGTGAATGCCATGGCGCTGCTGTTCGCGCTCGACCGCGCCGACGCCCGCGACGAGATCTCGAAACTGCTGGCGGACAACGACATCGTGCTACTGGACCGCTATGTCGCCTCCAATGCCGCGTACTCCGCGGCCCGCATGGAACAGGACGCGCACGGCGAAATCGTGGCCTGGATCGAGGAATTGGAGTTCGAGCGCTTCGGATTGCCCGCCCCGGATGTCCAGATTCTCCTGGATGTTCCGGTCGATGTGGCCGAGGAACGCGCGCGCCTGCGCGGCGAAGCCGATGCCGCACGGGCTTTGGACGCTTACGAGAAAGACGGGGGACTGCAGCGTCGCACCGGTACTGTCTACCGTGAGCTGGCCGAAATCAACTGGCACGGACCGTGGTGGGTGCATCGGAGCGGTGACGATCCGGCAACACTGGCCGCGCGCCTCGCGGAAATTATTGCTGGATAGGGTTGGATGTGCGCCGACAGGTCACGAGTGTTGGCGTGGCGGCCGAATCAGAGCCGGAGAGGTGACAAACTAGACGTTATGAAGCCGAAGATTCTGGTCGTCGACGACGATATGGCTCTCGCGGAGATGCTCACGATCGTCTTGCGGGGTGAGGGTTTCGACCCCCACGTCGTCGGTGACGGCACGCAGGCGCTGACAGCGGTCCGGGAGCTGCGTCCGGATCTCGTGTTGCTGGATCTCATGCTGCCCGGCATGAACGGCATCGACGTATGCCGGGTGCTGCGAGCCGATTCGGGAGTGCCCATCGTGATGCTGACGGCGAAGACCGACACGGTCGACGTCGTCCTGGGTTTGGAAAGTGGCGCGGACGACTACATCGTCAAGCCGTTCAAGCCGAAGGAGCTCGTGGCGCGGGTGCGGGCCCGCCTGCGCCGCACCGAGGAGGAGCCGCAGGAGCTGCTGTCCATCGCCGACATCGTCATCGATGTGCCCGCGCACAAGGTGACTCGCGGCGGGGCGCAGATCTCGCTGACTCCACTGGAGTTCGATCTGCTGGTGGCGCTGGCCCGCAAGCCGCGCCAGGTGTTCACCCGTGAGGTGCTGTTGGAACAGGTCTGGGGCTATCGGCACGCCGCCGACACCCGCCTGGTCAATGTGCACGTCCAGCGGTTGCGCGCCAAGGTGGAGAAGGATCCGGAGAACCCTGAGATCGTGCTGGCCGTCCGAGGTGTGGGCTACAAGGCCGGACCGCCGTGATCGCTGGCTCCAGAAACCGCGTTCAGCGGTGGCTGGCGGTAGCGGTGGCCTGGTTCCGCAATCTGGGCGAGCAACTGGGCCACGTGTGGCGGCGTTCGCTGCAGTTGCGTGTCGTCGTGTCCACACTCACCCTGTCGCTGATCGTCATCACGATTCTGGGCGTCGTGCTCACGAGTCAGATCACCGACCGGTTGTTGGACGCGAAGATCAACGCGGCCGTCGAGGAGATGGGCCGCGCCCGCAACACCGTTCAGAACCAACTGACCGGTGTGCACGATTCGGGCACTCAGCAGAGTCGCCTCGACGACGCCCGCCGCGCGCTGTTCAGCAGCGCCGGCGGGACCCAGACCGGCGGCGCCGCAGGCAGTTACGAGGCGGCCCTGGCCATGACGGGCGACAGCGGGCAGGAGATCACCTCGGGCGCCATCCAGGAGATTCCCGCCGAGCTACGCCAATTCGTCAAGCAGCGGCAGGTCTCCTATCAGTTCGCCACGGTCTCCAGCCCGGATGGGTACAAGGGCTCGGCGCTGATCATCGGCAGCCCATCGGCCGATATCGACTCGCTGGAGATCTATCTGATCTTCCCGCTCACCAATGAGCAACGGAGTCTGTCGCTCATGCGCGGCACCATGCTCATCGGTGGCATCGTGCTGCTGGTGTTGCTGGCCGCCATCACGGCGCTGGTGACGCGACAGGTGGTGCTGCCCATCAGATCCGCGGCGCGGATCGCGAGTCGGTTCGCCGATGGACGGCTCAAGGAGCGCATGCTGGTGCGCGGTGAGGACGACATGGCGAGGCTCGCCATGTCGTTCAACGAGATGGCCGAGAGCCTGTCCAACCAGATCACCCAACTCGAGGAGTTCGGAAATCTGCAGCGCCGCTTCACCTCCGACGTCAGCCACGAACTGCGCACGCCGTTGACCACGGTGCGCATGGCGGCCGACCTCATCCACGGATCCAGCGACGACCTGGACCCGGCGCTGGCGCGCTCGGCCGAACTGCTCGTGAACGAACTCGACCGCTTCGAGGGACTGCTCAACGACCTGCTCGAGATCAGCCGCCACGACGCGGGCGTGGCCGAGCTGCAGGTGGAATCGCTGGACGTGCGCATGTGCGCGCGGGCCGCGGTCTCCACGGTGCGGCACCTGGCCAAGGAGTCCGGCGTCGAACTGGTGGTGGACATGCCCGAGGAACCGCTGGTGGCCGAGGTGGATCCGCGCCGCGTCGAACGCGTGCTGCGCAACCTGCTCGCCAATGCCATCGACCACAGCGAGGGCAAGCCCGTGCTCATGCGCATGCGCGGCGACGTGGACGCCAATGCCGTCGCCATCGTGGTGCGCGACCAGGGCGTGGGCCTGCGGCCGGGCGAGGAGAAGCTGGTGTTCAACCGCTTCTGGCGCTCGGACCCGTCACGCATGCGCCGCTCCGGCGGCACCGGCCTCGGCCTGTCCATCAGCGTCGAGGACGCCAACCTGCACGAGGGCAAGCTCGAGGCGTGGGGCGAGATCGGTGTGGGCGCGAGCTTCCGGCTCACCCTGCCACTGGTCCGCGGCCGCAAACTCGGCACCAGCCCACTCTCGTTGGAGCCGCCCAAGATTCGCGGCGCGGTCTCGCCCGAGCAGCTGGCCCTCGACATCGCGGGCTCGGACACTGCTCAGCCGACCATCGCCGCCGTCGCGCCGGTGCTCGAATCCGGGCCCGGCGCAGTGGAACCGGGCACCACGGGCCTGGACGACGTCGGGGCCGAACCCCCCGAAGCACCGACCGCGGAAATCGGCGACGGGGAACGGGGATTCGAGGCCATCGCCCCGGAGTTCCCCTCCACCACCGGGACTGGTGACGGAACCACTGCCGGGTCCGAGAACGGCACTGCCGCCAGGTCCGGGAACGGCACCGCTGGTGGGTCTGAAAACGGCACTGCCGCTGGGTTCGAGAACGGCACTGCCGCTGGGTTCGAGAACGGCACCGCCGCTGGGCCCGAGAACGGCACCGCCCACGAGGCCGAAGCCGCCTCCGACGCCGCCAACGGGAAAAACCATGCCGCCGACAATGATTCCGCCGGTTCCGGCGGAACCGGTTCCGGCGGAACCGGTTCCGGCCGTGACAACTCCGGCGGCTCCGTGCCGGCCACCCAGGGGGACGGCCAATCATGAGGAGGCCGTCCGCGGGCCTGCGCCGGGCCCTGGTGATGCTCGGCTGCCTGCTCAGTGTCAGCGGGTGCGCGAGCCTGCCGGACTCCTCGGCACCGCAGGCGCTGGGCAGCCTGGACCACCAGCCCACCAGTGCCTCGCCGCTCCCGCCCGCCGCCGGGCGGGAGCCCGAGCAGCTGCTGCTGGACTTCATGGCCGCCACGGCCGATCCGTCCGACCGGCATCAGGCGGCCCGGCAGTTCCTCTCGCCCGCGGCGAATGTGCAGTGGGACGACGCGGCGTCCACCAGCATCGTGGACTCGCAGCCCAATACGCTGCGGGAGTCCCGCAACGGCGACTCCGCCACCTACGTAATCCGGGCGCGCAAGCTCGGCGAGCTGTCGTCGGACGGCTCCTACCGGCCCGGTGACGGCACCCTGGAGACCAAGGTCGACATGGAGAAGATCGACGGCGAGTGGCGGATCAAGGATCTGCCGCCCGGCGTGATCGTCGAACAGGCCGCCTTCGCCAAGTCCTACCACCGGTATTCGCTGTTCTTCCCGAACCTGGCCGGGCAGGCCATGGTGCCCGACCTGCGCTGGATCTCCGCCCGCAAGGACCAGCTGGCGCAGCGGCTGCTCGGCCTGCTCGCCCAGGGACCCCAGTCCGCGCTCGCGCCCGCCGTGCGCAACCCCATGGGCGCGCCGGTCACGCTGCGCGGGCCGATCACCAGGGCCAATGGCGATGCCGACAATGTCGGCGTCGGCGGCGGCGGGCTGAGCGTCGACTTCTCCGGCGCCACCCTCGACGCGCCCACCCGCGACGTGATGGCCGCCCAGATCGTGCTCACCCTCTCCGGCGCCGACGTGCTCGGCCCCTACCTGCTCAACGCCGACGGCAAGCCGCTCGACGACAAGTACGCCGGCGGCTGGCAGCGCGCCGATGTGGATGCCCGCAGCCCCGACACCATCGCCCGCAACCGGGCCGGCATGCACGCCGTGCGCGACGGGTCGCTGGTGGCGATCACCAACGGCGGCATCACCGCTGCCCCGGGCTTCTTCGGAGCCACCCACACCCTGCAGTCGGTGGGACTGTCGCCGGACGGGCAGCTGGTCGCCGCCGTCGCCAGGTCCGGCCGCCCGGACCCCGAGCCCGAGCGCACGCTGATCATCGGAACCTATGACGGCCAGGGCTTCCCGGTCGCCACCGGCGGCACCTTCACCCGGCCCACCTGGCCTGCCGATGGCAGCTCGGCCTGGTCGGTGGTGGACGGCAACCGCGTGATCCGGGCCGTGCACGACCGCACCACCGGCAATGTCTCGGTGCAGGACGTCGACATCGCGGAACTGACCGCGGCGGCGGCCAATTCGACCTCGCCGCGCGCGCCCATCACCGAGCTGCGCATCTCGCCGTCCGGGGCGCGGGCGGCCCTCATCGCCAACGGCAAGGTGTACGTGGCGGTGGTGGTGCCGCAGCCGAACGGGAAGTTCTCGCTGTCCTCGCCGCTGCCGCTGGCCATCGGGCTGAGCACGCCCGCGGTGTCCATCGACTGGCTCAGCGACGAGAAGGTCGTGGTGGGTCGCGACGGCAGTGTGGACCCGGTGGCCGGGGTGCTGGTGGACGGCTCCGAGTACCGCGCCCAGACCTCCCAGAACCTCACCCCGCCGGTGCGCGTGCTGAGCGCCTCACCGGACCAGGAGTACGTGGCCGACTCCCGCGCGGTGCTGGAGCTGACCCGCAATCCCGAAGGGCGCGAGGACTACTGGCGCGAAGTTCCGGGTCTGGGGGCCAACGCGGTGCCGGTGCTGCCCGGCTAGGCGCACACTGAGAGACATGGGGGAACTGCTGGATCTGATCCTGCCACACGCCTGCGGCGGGTGCGAGCGGGCCGGGACGGGGTGGTGCGCGGACTGCGCCGCCGCGCTGTCGGGTCCGCCCATCCGGATCCGTCCGCGCGCCGATCCCGGGGTGCCGTGCTGGGCGCTGGCCGGCTACGCGGGCGCGCCGCGGCGGGCCGTGCTGGCGGTCAAGGAGCAGTGCCGCTGGGACCTGGCGCGGCCGCTCGGCGCCGGATTGGCCAGGGGGCTGGATCATTTGCGGGACACCGCCCGCCCGCTGGTGCTGGTGCCGGCGCCCAGTCGCGGGTCCGCCGCCCGGCGGCGCGGGGGAGATCCGGTGGTGCGTGCCGCGAACATCGCGGCGAGTTGGCTACCCGGTTGCCGAATGGTACGTCTGTTGCGCATGCGGCCAGGTGTGCGCGACTCGGTGGGCCTGGGACACCGCGATCGCCAGCACAATCTGCACGGGCGGATCATCGTAGCCACCACCCGCCCGCCGGGTGCCCTGTTTCCGGCAAATGCCGAGGTAGTGGTGATCGATGACGTGTTGACCACGGGTGTCACGGTGCGGGAATCGGTGCGTGCGCTGGCTGAGGCGAGGGTGACTGTTCGTGCCGTGCTGGTTACTTGCGCGGCTTGATTCTCCGAAATTTGCGTGAACACTGGCGGACGGGTCGCTGGCGCACTAGGTTGGCGATCAGACACCCGAACCGCAAGTTTGGAGGTGGCGCCTCGGACTTATGTGCCGAGCGAGTTCATCGATCGGCACACGTTTCAATCCCGCCGCACGAGCGGCTTGTGCGGCCAGATCCGGGAGGTACGCGTGACGACTACTTCACGACTCTCAGCGAAGAACGCAGACACCACGGTGCTGCTCGATGACGAGGTCATCTCAGACGATTCATCCACTCGGGCCACCATCGCGGATGTCGTGGTCAAGGGCAGGACCCTCGGTGAGGGCGGAGTGCCCGACCATTTCCGAATTCACGTGGCGGACAAGCTCTCTCGGCTCGAGCGGTTCGACCCCACCATCTACCTCTTCGACGTGGAACTCACCCACGAACGCAACCGTCGTCAACGCAAGAACTGCCAGCGGATAGAGATCACCGCCCGCGGCAAGGGCCCGGTCGTCCGCGCCGAAGCGCGCGCGGACAGCTTCTACGCTGCCCTCGAGTTCGCGGTCGAGAAGCTGGAGAGCCGACTGCGCCGGCTCAAGGACCGCCGTCGCGTCCACCACGGGGACAAGACACCGATCTCGGTGTCGGAAGCGACCGCCAGTCTCATCGACGAATCCCTGTTCTCCGCCAATGGATCCATCGCACATGATCACCCGGCCGACGAGATGGACGAAGCCGCCGGCCCCGGCCATGTGGTGCGCACCAAGCAGCACTCCGCGATCCCCATGACGGTTGACGACGCCCTCTACCAGATGGAGCTGGTAGGCCACGATTTCTTCCTGTTCCAGGATAAGGAGACCGACCGACCGTCGGTCGTCTACCGCCGCCACGCCTTCGACTACGGGCTGATCAGGCTCGCGTAACCAGCGGCTGAGGAACATCCACCTTTCGACCGGGGTCACGGACAGGACCCCGGTCGCCTGCTGTGCAGTGCCGCCTCTCCGTGATTTTTGCGGCAGTACCGCCGCTCCGGGACCTTTGCGGGCGGCTTGGGAGCCGTTGGAGTTGAGTACCCGTGCCGGCGGTCGGGGGGTGTCTGAACTTTGGGCGTACCCGGGGAGTTACCCGTGGCGGAGGTAAATCAGTTGTCGCGGGTTCGGACGGATCTGCTACTTGCTGTGACGCTGTGTATCAGTTAATACTGTGGCCATGGCTACCAAGGGCGCTCGCCGTGCTGTCATCGTCGCCGGGGCTCGGACCCCGTTCGTGCGGGCATTCAGCGAATTCACGCGGATGGACTCGATCGACCTCGCCGATACCGCTGTGCGCGGGCTGCTGGAACGGACCGGGGTGCCCACGCAGGACGTCCAGGCCATCGTGTGGGGCGGGGTGATTCTGCCCAGCGGCGCACCGAACATCGCGCGGGAGATTGCGCTCGACCTGGAACTGGACCCGGGCTGCGAGGGCTATACCGTGACGCGCGCATGTGCGTCCGGGCTGCAGGCGGTGGTGTCGGCGGCGGCCGCCATCGAACGCGGCGAGTACGACATCATGGTCGCGGGCGGCAGCGACTCCACCAGCAATGCCGAGATCAAGCTGCCGCAGAAGCTGGTGCACGCCGCCGCGCCGCTGGCGCTGGGCAAGCCCAAGGCCAAGGACTATCTCACCGCCGCAACGCAACTGGCCCCGTTCTTCGATCTGATGCCGCGCCGGCCCCAGATCGCCGAGCGCACCACCGGTGAGGTCATGGGTGAGTCGGCCGAGAAGATGGCGCGCATCCACGGCATTTCGCGCGGCGCACAGGACCACTTCGCCGCCACCTCGCATCACCGGGCCGCCGCGGCCATCGCCAGCGGCCGGTTCGACCGCGAGGTGGTGCTGGTCCGCACGCCCGACGGGACCGAGGTGTCGCGAGACGGGCTGGTGCGGCCGGACACCAGCCTGGCCAAACTCTCCAAGCTGGCACCGGTTTTCGCCGAGAACGGCACCGTCACCGCCGGCAATTCCAGCCCGCTCACCGACGGCGCCTCGGCGGTGCTGCTGATGAGCGAGGAGAAGGCGCGCGCGCTCGGCTACGAGCCCCTCGCCGCCTTCCGCTCCTGGAGCTTCGTCAGCGTCGACCCGCGCGACCAGGTGCTGATCGGCCCGGCCGTCTCCATGCCGCGAGCTCTCGACCAGGCCGGAATGTCGCTCGCGGACATCGATTTCGTCGATATCCACGAGGCCTTCGCCGCCCAGACCCTGTCCGTGGTCTCGGCGCTGGCCAGCGACGAATGGGCCAAGACCCGCCTGGACCGCGACGCCGCGGTGGGCGAGATCGATCCGGCCAAGCTCAATGTGCACGGCGGCTCGGTCTCCCTCGGCCACCCCTTCGGCGCGACCGGCGCGCGCATGGTCACCACCATGGCCAACGAACTCGCCCTCACCGGCAAGTCCACCGCCCTGCTCGGCATCTGCGCCGCCGGCGGCATCGGGGCTTCGGCGGTACTGGAGCGGGTTTAGCCGACACGATTCTGTGTCACCGGTTTTCGGCGGCCGTCGGGCAGCCGATTCCCGCCGGCAGGGAGGATCCGAACCGGCTCGATCAGCATCAGTAGGGACGCGCCTCGCGACCGGTTGACCGGCATCCCGGCGGCGCTGGTGATCGCGGTCGCCGGCGGTCTCGTGCTTGTCATCATCCATGCCACCGCCGTGCACGCGGGCGAGCAGCGCGGATACACCGGTCGATTGAGCGGTCCGGCAACGGTCTACGGGATCTTGCTGTCGATACTGCTGATCGCGGTGAACGTCGCTCCGCTGATCACGGTGGCGCTGGCGCGCCCCGTCACCCGCAGCCAATTCTGGTTCGCCGCTTCGGCTCTGAGCTGGATCATGCTCGCGGGGCTGCGCGGTGCTGCGACCGCCGACCCGGATGGGTTCGCGGAGACGTTCTGGCAGCTGCGGCTGCCGTTGGACACGCTCGTCCTGCTGGCCGGGGCGGGTCTGGGGCTGTCGGATCTGCGGCGCAAGCGCGGGGTCGGGGCGGTTGCGACGGGGTAGCCAGGCGGCGGCCCGGTGGGTTGGTCCGTATCAGGTGTGTAGCGGTGTCTGCCCAGGTCAGGGCTGTTCGCGGCGGATGGCGCGTCATGAGCGCGCTCGCCCGGACGCGACGGCGGTCACCCGCAGCCATCAAGCAACGACCTGGCAACTGTCACCGCGAACGTATACTCGGCAAATGGCCGAGTGGATCTTTTTGATGCATCCGCCCCGTGAGAATTTCATCGCCACCATGACCGCCGACGAAAGATCCGCATTCGCGGCGCACCGGGACTGGCTGGCGAGCCTGGACACCGCCGGTGTGCTGCTGGTGGCCGGGCCTACCCTGGGCGCGGTCAATACCGGCGTCGGGATCTTCACCGCCGACGACGAGGCCGCCGCGCGGCGCATCATCGCCGATGAGCCTGTCACCAGCGGAGGCTTCATGCGCGGCGATCTGCGGCCGATCCAGCTCGGCTACCTCAACCCCCGCACTGAGAGCGAACCCGTCACCTGATCGTCGCGCCAGAAGGGATGGCGTGCGCAGTCTGACGCCACCGTGCGAACCGCACCCTGATGTCACCGCGCGAACCGTATCGAGGGCCGATGCGTGGTGTCGGCGGTGAAGTCCTTCCCTACCATCCAAGGACCGACAATGGCCATCGCGCAGCCGACCGAGCATCACGAGATCATCGATGTCACCCGCTCGAAGCGTCCACGAGTGCTGATGGTGGTCGCCAACCCGGCGACCTCGACGACGCTGAACATTCCGGTGGGCTTCTGGGCCGCCGAACTCACACATCCCTATTACGAATTCACCAGAGCCCGTTACGAGATCACCATAGCCAGCCCGGACGGAGGGCGAGTCGAGATGGACGCCATGTCCGACCCGCGCGACGAGAGCAAGTGGTCAGCAGACGATCTGATCACCATGGGCTTCGTCAACACCCCCGAATTGGCTGCTCTGCTGGAGAATACCGCGGTATTGGCTGATCTGAACCACGACGACTTCGACGCCATCGTGGTCTGTGGCGGTCAGTCGCCGATGTTCACCTTCCGGGGCCGCAAGGATCTGGCCACCACGATCGGGGCATTCCACGCCGCCGAGAAGCCCACCGCGGTGCTGTGTCACGGTACCTGCGCGCTGCTGGACGTTGTCGCCGACGACGGCACGCCGCTCATCACGGGCAAGACCATGACCGGCTTCGCAAACATCGAGGAGGACTTCTCGGATCAAGCCCTGGGTCGTACGGTGATGCCGTTCCGAATCCAGGACGAGGCCATCGCGCTGGGCGCCAACTTCGTCACCGGTGGCCTGTTCCGCGCCTTCGCCGTCCGCGACGGCAACCTCATCACCGGTCAACAGCAGTACTCCGGCGCGAAGGTCGCCCAGATGGTGATCGAGTCGCTGGGAATCTGAACGGATCAGGCCGGTGCGTTCAACTGGATGCTCAGGTCGACGTCGAGGATGCGGCCGATCATGCCGCCGAAGGACGGGCCGACACCGAAGTCGCGGCGGTCCAAGCTGCCGGTGGCGGTGAAGCCGATGGACGGGTGGCCGGTCACCGGATGCGGCCGTAGTCCGTTCCAGGCCACCGTCAGGGGTAGCGGCCGCGTCAGCCCGTCGAAGGTGACTTCGCCGTTCACGTCGAAGGATTCGCCGATCCGGATCGGGCGGGGCGCCCGGAAGGTCATGGTCGGCCGGCGCTCCACATCCAGGAAGTCGGCGTGGCGGACGTGGTCGTCGCGTTTGGCATTGCCGGTGTCGAAGGAATCCAGGTGGACGGTGGCCTCGATGGCCGCCGCCCCGGCGTCGTCCACCACGAATCCGGTGTCGAAGCGCCGGAATTCACCGCGCACGCGCAGCAGTCCGAAGCTGCGCAGCGAGAAGCCGACGGTGGAGTTCACGGCGTCCAGGGTCCAGAGGCCGGGGGTGAGGGCGATGCCGGTCGAAGTCGTCATGGCCTCGACTGTCGTCCGGTCGCGGGAGCGTAACCAGACCGGCTTGATCCAGGGACCGCCGGTCCGTGGCTAATCGTCCTCCGTGCGTGGCGTGAATTGTTCCCAGTGCACGGCCGATTCGAGGGGCCGTCGATGGCGCCAGCCGAAGCGCTCGAGGTCCGGGACCTGCTGGAACTCGTGGACCGGGCCGACACAGAGCCAGGCGACCGGTTTCACGCCCGGCGGCAGCGAGAGCAGATCGGTGAGGAACGGTTCGTCGTAGAAGCTCACCCAGCCCACGCCCACGCCCTCGGCGGTGGCGGCCAGCCACAGGTTCTGGATGGCCAAGATGGTGGAGTAGATGCCTGTTTCCGGCACGGTCGCGCGACCCAGCACGTGGGTGCCGCCGCGCGCCTGATTGTGGGTCACCACGACGCCGGTGCCGCTCTCCACAATTCCTTCGATCTTGATCGGATTGAAGGTCTCGGCGCGATCGGACGGCAGCGAGTCGTGGAACTGCTGCCGCTTCTCGGCCACATGGTCGGCGAACTTGCTCAGCGTGGCCGGATCTCGCAGCACAACGAAATCCCACGGCATCGAATTGCCGACGCTGGGCGCCCGATGCGCCGCCTCGAGAATCCGGAGCAGCGTGGTGTCGTCGACCACCGCGCCGGTGAATTCGGCGCGGACATCACGACGCAGTTTGATGGCGTCGTAGACGCTCAGACATTCGGTGGCGCTGACGGGACCTTCGGAACACACAGCGTCCAGTGAACCAGGCCGGAGGTCGACGGGGGCCATCGACCCATTCCCGCGACAGCGCCCCCCGCCGGAAACTCGGCGGGGGGCGCTTTTCGGGATGCCGGGGTGGCTCAGCCGACCAGGGCCGGTTCGCGCCGGGACAGCTTGCGGCGGCCCTCCCGCAGCGCGGTGCGCAGGCCGCGGCGGCGTCCGGTCATCGGGTCGATGCTGGACTCGCCGCCGAAGATCTTCTCCGACTTGGTTTCCGGAGCGTCGTCGGTGGAGCGACGCAGGTACTTGTTGGGCAGCGACAACTTCATGATGGTGCGCCACGACTTGGCGTACTGCACCGGCAGCGAACCGGTGGTGTAGGGCAGGTCGTACTTCTCGCACAGCGCCCGCACCCGCACCGCGATGGTCGACAGGTGGTTGGACGGAATATCCGGGTACAGGTGGTGCTCGATCTGGTGCGAGAGATTGCCGGTCATGAAGTGCATGAGCGGGCCACCGGAGATGTTGGCCGAACCCAGCATCTGGCGCAGGTACCACTCGCCCTGCGTCTCGTTGTCGCAGTCGAACCTGGTGAACTTCTCGGCGCCGTCGGGGAAGTGGCCGCAGAAGATGACCGCATTCGTCCACACGTTGCGGACGATGTTCGCGGCCAGATTGGCGGTCAGCGTGCCCAGGAAGGCCGGGCCGGTGAGCAGCGGGAAGATCAGGTAGTCCTTGGCGGCCTGCTTGCCGATCTTCTTCAGAACGGTCTTGCGGTCCTCCTCGAACTGGATGCGCTCGGGCGAACCCGGGGCCCACTTCTTCTTGGCGACCTTGCCGAGTTCCAAATGCTGGATGGCGACACCGTATTCGAAGAACATCTGCAGCAGCAGGTTGTAGACCGGCTGTCCGAGATAGAACGGCGACCAGCGCTGATCGCGGGTGACGCGCAGCAGGCCGTAGCCGATGTCGTCATCCATGCCCAGCACATTGGTGTACTTGTGGTGCAGGAAGTTGTGGGTGATCTTCCAGTGTTCGGACGGGCCCGCGTTGTCCCATTCCCATTTGGTGGAGTGGATTTCCGGATCGTTCATCCAGTCCCACTGCCCGTGCATCACATTGTGGCCGATCTCCATGTTCTCGATGATCTTGGCGGTACCCAGCAGGGCCACACCGGCCAGCCACGCAGGCGGGAAGAGACTCGCGAAAAGCGCTGCGCGGCCACTGATCTCGAGGCCGCGCTGGAGACGGATCACATTGCGGATGTAACGGGCATCTTTCTCGCCCAGGGTCGATTCGACCTCACGGCGGATGGCGTCTAGCTCCGCCCCGATCGCTTCGACGTCCTCCGGGGTGAGGTGCGCGTATTCCTTGACATCCGAGATCGCCATGGCGGTTACACTACCGTAGGTTACGGTCCCGTAGGTTGGCGAAGATCGAATCTCTAACGTGTCGAATACCGCATTGTTTTCGCGACTCGACTCTGCTATCGATTGCGGCGGAGTTTACGCGAGAACCAGCCCCCGCGCTGCGCTTTATCGGCCAGCGCGGCCTTTTCCGTCCGGGCTTTTTCCTGCAGTGCGGCCTTGGCCTCGCGCAATACCTGCTTCTCGTGCGCGGCCTTCTCCTTGAGTGCCACCTTGGCCTCCTGCATGGCCGACCGCAGCCCGCGCCGTTCACCGGTCTCGGGGTCCAGACCCCAGCGCGGCTGGTGTTCGGCCAGCCACTCGCTCGCGCTGTGCTCGGCCAGCCATTCACTGCCGTTCCACGTGGGCATGGACGGCAGCGAGATGCCCGCGAACTTGCGCTCCGAGGAGGTCTCCGGGGCGTCGTCGGAGGTCCGCTTGAGCCACTGGTCCGGCAGCGCCAGCTTGTGAATCGTGCGGAATGCCAACAGGTATTGCTTGCCCAGCGAGCCGGTGGTGTAGGGCAGGTCGTACTTGTCGCACAGCTCCTGCACCTTCACCGAGACCTCGGGATACCGATTGCTCGGAATGTCCGGGAACAGGTGGTGCTCGATCTGGTAGCTCAGATTGCCACTCATGAACGCCATCACCGGGCCGGCATCGAAATTGGCGCTGCCCAGCATCTGACGCAGGTACCACTCGCCCCGCGTCTCGTTCTCGAACTGCTCCTCGGTGAACTTCTCCGCGCCGTCCGGGAAATGGCCGCAGAAGATGACCGCGTACGCCCACAGATTGCGAATCAGGTTCGCGGTGGCATTCGCCTTCAGCGTCGACTTCCAGGCGCGACCGGTGAGCGCCGGATAGATCACGAAATCCTTGGCGACCTGCTTACCGGCCTTGCGCCAGAACGCCTTGTTCGGTTCGTTGACGATGTTGCGCGGGGGGAAGAGCCCGGACGGGGGGATGCCCATCTGTTCCTTGGTGGCCGCAAGATCGTGCAGCGCGATGCCCCACTCGAACAGCGCGGCCAGAAACAGATTCGCGACCGGCTGCGCCAGATTGATCGGCTTCCATTCCTCGTCGCGCGTCATGCGCAGGATGCCGAAGCCCAGATCGTCATCCATGTCGAGGATGTTGGTGTACATGTGGTGCGAATAGTTGTGGGCGGCTTTCCACTGCGCCGAGGTGCCCGTCATGTCCCACTCCCAGGTGGTGGAGTGGATCTCCGGGTCGTTCATCCAATCCCATTGCCCGTGGCTGATGTTGTGCCCGAGCTCCATGTTCTCGATGATCTTGGCGACCGACAGCAGCGCGGTCCCGGTCAGCCACGCCCAGCGCTTCTTCGACGCGAAGAGCGTGGCGCGGCCGGCGGCCTCCAGAATCCGTTGCGCCGCAATGGTGCGCCGGATGTAGCGGGCATCGCGTTCACCGAGCGAGTGCTCGATATCGCGGCGAACGGTGTCGAGCTCCTGACCCAGGGTCTCGATATCGGCCGCCGTCAGATGGGCGAATGCCTTGATGTCGGTGATGGCCACGGTGTCTAATTTGCCCTTCGCTTCGCTCCGGGCGGGTTCGCGGCCCTGGAGGTCTCGTTCTTCCCTCCCTGCGCACCTCCGCTTCGCTCCCCCGCTTCGCTCCGCTCAGTCCAGAACGAGACGGGCCGCGAACCATGGGTGGGCCCGTATCCGGGTCTGCCCGAGGTGAGGTTGTGGAGGCGTGAGTTGGAGAGGATCGCTATCGAGGGTAGCGGCTTCGGGAGTCGGGCTGCCACCCCGGTCTTGTCGTCACACCTCGAGGGTGCAGTCGCCCGCGGCGGCCGAGATGCAGGTCTGGATCTTGTCCCCGGCGCGGTGCTCCTTGCCGTTGCGGAGATCGCGCACATGGCCCTCGGTGACCGTGACCACGCAGGTCTGGCAGATGCCCATGCGGCAGCCGAACGGCATCTGCACGCCCGCGCCCTCTCCGGCCTGCAGCAGCGTGGTCGCGCCGTCCACCTCGGCGGAGCGGCCGGCCCTGGCGAAGGTGACGGTGCCGCCCTCGGCGGTGGCGTTGCGCTCGATCTCGAAGCGCTCCACGTGCAGCTTGGACTCCAGACCGGCTGTGGTCCAATGCTTTTCGATCTCGTCCAGCATGGGCAGCGGGCCGCAGGCCCAGACCTCGCGCTCGCGCCAGTCCGGCACCACCTCGTCCAGATCGGCGAGCGCGAACTTGCCCTGCTCGCCGGTGAGGTGCAGGTGCGCGGTGAAGCCCGGGTGCCGGTCGTGCATGTCGCGCAGCTCGTCACCGAACATCACGTCGTCGGGGGTGCGGGCGGAGTGGATGTGCATGACATCCGGGACCGCGTTGCGGCGATCCATGGTGCGCAGCATGGCCATGACGGGCGTGATGCCCGAGCCCGCGGTCAGGAACAGCACCTTGGACGGCGCCGGATCCGGCAGCACGAACCCGCCCTGCGGCGCGGCCAGCCGCACGATGGTCCCGGCCGGCACGCCGGAGACGATGTGGCTGGACAGGAAGCCCTCCGGCATCGCCTTCACCGCGATGGAGATGAGCCGCTTGCCCTTGTGCGCGCTGTCGCCGGTCCAATCCGGCGGGCAGGTCAGCGAATACGAGCGCCAGTGCCAGCGGCCGTCCACCAGCACGCCGATGCCGATGTACTGGCCCGGCTCGAATTTGAAGTCGAAACCCCAGCCCGGCTTGATCACCAGGGTGGCCGAATCCGCCGTCTCCTTGCGCACCTCCACGATGCGGCCGCGCAGCTCGCGCGCCGACCACAGCGGGTTCACCAGATGCAGGTAGTCGTCGGGCAGCAGGGGAGTGGTGATGCGCGCCGCGGCGCCGCGCAGCGCGTCGAGGGGAGTCCGTCCGCCCGTGCCGCCTTCGGCCACGGGGGCTTCCAGCCAGTCCCGCAGTCCTCGCACGGAGAACCCGCCACTCTTCGATGCCATATCCCGGAACGCTTCCTGTCGTCGTGCGCGCTGGTCAGCGCGTCGTCGTACGCCTGTCGCCCATGTGATGAGCAACCATCACAGCCAGGTTACGGCATCGTAGGTTACGGGGGCGGTGTTGGATTGCCCCTTCGCTTCGCTCCGGGGCGGGTTCGCGGCCCTGAGGTCTCGATTCTTCCCTCCCGCCGCTCCTCCGCTTCGCTCCCCCGCTCTGGTCAGTCCAGAATCGAGACGGCCGCGAACCTGTGGTTGGATTGCCCCTTCGCTTCGCTGCGGGGCGGGTTCGCGGCCCTGAGGTCTCGATTCTTCCCTCCCGCCGCTCCTCCGCTTCGCTCCCCCGCTCTGGTCAGTCCAGAATCGAGACGGCCGCGAACCTGTGTGTTACAGGAGATCGAGCAGGAACGGGAGTTCCTGGGCGGCGTACCAGGCGAGCTGGTGGTCCTCGGCGTCGCCGAGCACGAATTCGGCGTCGGCGTCACCCATGTCGGCGGCGTCGATGACCTCGACGGCCTTGGCGACCTCGGACTCGGCCTCGGCCAGGTCCACGTGGATGGACGCGATGCGGTCGTAGGCGATCGGACCCGACAACCGCACCACGGCGTCGTCCAGATCCGGGCGCAGGGTCGCGCCGTCCACATCCGCGGCGATGACCGCGCGGCGGAAGACCGGTCCGGCCGGGGTGGGATCGGATTCGTCGCCGGATCCGTCGCCCGCGCGATCGCCGCGCAGCTCCGCGGCGGCCTGTTCCTCGGCGAGCAGTCGCAGCGAGGCGCGCGCGGCCTCGGCCATGGCGACCTCGGCCAGTTCCTCGTCGTCGCCGGAGGCGTAGGCCTCGCGCAGCGCCGGCGTCACCGCGAAGGCGGTGTCGTTGAGCGCGCGAATCTCGCGGTCTGCGACCAGTTCCCGCAGCATCGGCACCGTGGCCGGGACGTAGACCCGTAGTTTCTTCGAGACGCGGGACGACTCACTGGACGCAGGCACCGAGCATCTCCTCCATCGACTCGTGCACCGAAGCGGTCAGCACCGCGATGTCCGCCATAGCGTCGCGATCGGCGGTGAGTCCGTAGAACACCCGTCCGTCGTAGGACGTGAGCCCGATGCTCAGAGCCTGAAAGCGCAGCAGCGGCGACACCGGGTACATCTCCAGCATCCGCGCACCGCCGATGTACATGGGCTGCTGCGGACCCGGCGCGTTGGTGATCACCAGATTGAACGTGTGCTCTGCAAAAGTACTCGCCGACCGCACGCTCATGGCATGCAGGCTCGCCGGAGCGAATCCGGCCATGTGCATCAGCGTGCGGGCGCGGACCCCGAGCTGATGCCGGGTATGGGCCTCGGTCGCGTGCTTGATGTGCTCCATGCGGATCACCGGATTCGGTTCGCCCACCGGCAGATCCACCAGCAGCGAGGTGACCTCGCCCGCTGGTTTGAGCTCACCGTTCGGTCCGTCGGCATAGACCGACATGGGCACGACCGCTCGCAACGCGTCGGCCTCGGTCAGCACCTGCCCGCGCGAGAGCAGCCAGTTGCGCAGCGCGCCCGTCACCACCGCGAGGATCACGTCGTTGATGGAGCAGTCGAACCGCTTGCGGATCTTGCGGTAGTCCTCGAGATCCGTGCGCACCACCTCGAATCGGCGATTGCGCGAGGTGCGGGTGTTCAGGGGGCTGTCGGGTGCGCCGATGGCCGCGGCCCGGACCATGGACACCAGCTTCTGCACCGCCTTGCCGGTGGCGTCGACCATGGCGAAGGCCTCGGCAACGTGGTGGCGGGCCACCTCCAGGCCCTCACGCGGCTGGGTGGCCAGGTGCAGCACCGCGCCGAGCAGCAGTTCGAGGTCGGCGGGCTCGCGATGGGCGATCCAGGCGTCGTCGGCGACCTCGCGGGGCGCGGTCGAGGTGTCCAGGATCACATGCCCGATCTCGAGCGCGCTGTCCCCGTCGACCAGGGCCGAATGGGTCTTGGTGAAGATGGCGCAGCGGCCTTCGGACAGGCCCTCGACCAGATACATCTCCCACAGCGGCCGCGAGGGGTCGAGCGGGCGCGACGCCAGCCGCGCCACCAGGTCCAGCAGCTGCTCGTCGGTGCCCGGCTCGGGCAGGGCGGAGCGGCGGATGTGATAGGTGATGTCGAAGTGGCTGTCGTCCACCCACACCGGGCGGCCCAGCGTGAACGGGATCTCCCGCACCTTGCGGCGGTACTGCGGCACCAGCGGCAGCCGCGACTCGACCAGGGTGGCCAGCCGTTCGTAATCCAGCGGCCCGTGCCCCGAGTTTCCGGCCGGCGCGGGATTGCGCAGGATGGCCAAGGAACCGATATGCATGGGGTTGCTGCTGGATTCCAGCCGGTAGAACGACGCGTCCTGCGGCGTCAGTCTGGTGATCACGCTGCCCGCTACTCCCTAGTCCCTGCCTGCGCCCGCAGTGTCCCCCTGCCTAGGCGCCGGCGGTTCTTCCATCAAATGTTGCCGTGGCATTCTTCGAGGGCAAGCTATCGCAATCCGATCACCTGGGGGAATGGATGGGCGGCACTGCCCGAGATCACACACCGTCATCGGTGTCCCCTGCTCCGGGTGCGCGGGCGCAGGCCTCCGCACGCCGGACCCCCTACATCCTACGTCAGGGGTAACGAATCAGCCTCGGACGCAAGATCATTCGCTGAACGGTCGCTGGCCCTCCCGATCGGCTCCCGGGCAACCGTGCGGGCCGCCCGGTTTCACAGCTTTCCCTCAGCACGCACACCCTCGCCCGCGCAGTTCAGCACCTACGATGGGCTCCGGATTACCATGGCTAGTGATTGCGCGCCCGCGCGCAGGCTTCCCGCCATGGTGGGGGCTACCGACAACACCGACCAGAGGACTACAAGACCCGTGCCTGCGCTGAGTTTTTCAAGGTTGCTACGGATTGGTGAAGGTCGCACGGTCAAGCGGCTGGCAAGTCTGGCGGACGAGGTCATCGCCCTCGACGAGGAGTACACGGCCCTCACCGACGCCGAGCTGCAGGCCAAGACCGCGGAGTTCCAGCAGCGCTACGCCGACGGCGAGAGCCTCGACGAGCTGCTGCTGGAAGCCTTCGCGACCGCGCGGGAAGCGTCCTGGCGAGTGCTGAACCAGAAGCACTACAAGGTGCAGATCATGGGTGGCGGCGCCCTGCACATCGGCAATGTGGCGGAGATGAAGACCGGTGAGGGCAAGACCCTGACCTGTGTGCTGCCCGCCTACCTCAACGCCATCTCCGGTGAGGGCGTGCACGTCGTCACCGTCAACGACTACCTGGCCAAGCGCGACGCCGAGTGGATGGGCCGCGTGCACCGCTTCCTCGGTCTCGAGGTCGGCGTGATCCTGGGCGGCATGACCCCGGCCGAGCGTCGCCAGGCCTACGCCGCCGACATCACCTACGGCACCAACAACGAGTTCGGCTTCGACTACCTGCGCGACAACATGACCCACTCGCTGGACGATCTGGTCCAGCGCGGGCACAACTTCGCCATCGTCGACGAGGTCGACTCCATCCTCATCGACGAGGCCCGTACCCCGCTCATCATCTCGGGCCCGGCCGACGCCTCCTCGAAGTGGTACGCGGAGTTCGCGCGCATCGCGCCGCTGCTGAAGAAGGACCTGCACTACGAGGTCGACATCAAGAAGCGCACCATCGGTGTGCACGAGGCGGGCGTCGAATTCGTCGAGGACCAGCTGGGCATCGACAACCTGTACGAGGCGGCCAACTCGCCGCTGGTGAGCTACCTGAACAACGCCATCAAGGCGAAGGAGCTCTACACCAAGGACAAGGACTATATCGTCCGCAGCGGCGAGGTCATCATCGTCGACGAGTTCACCGGCCGAATCCTGGTGGGCCGCCGCTACAACGAGGGCATGCACCAGGCCATCGAGGCCAAGGAAGGCGTGGAGATCCAGCCGGAGAACCAGACGCTGGCCACCATCACGCTGCAGAACTACTTCCGTCTCTACGACAAGCTCTCGGGCATGACCGGTACCGCCGAGACCGAGGCGGCGGAGCTGCACCAGACCTACGGCCTGGGTGTGGTGCCGATCCCCACCAACAAGCCGATGGTCCGCCAGGATCAGTCCGACCTGATCTACAAGACCGAAGAGGCCAAGTTCGCCGCGGTCGCCGACGACATCCAGGAGAAGCACGAGCTGGGGCAGCCGGTCCTGGTCGGCACCACCTCGGTCGAGCGCTCGGAGTACCTGTCCAAGCTGCTGACCAAGCGCGGTATCCCGCACAACGTGCTGAACGCCAAGTTCCATGAGCAGGAAGCGCAGATCGTCGCCGAGGCGGGCCGCCCCGGCGCGGTCACCGTCGCCACCAATATGGCCGGTCGTGGTACCGACATCGTGCTGGGCGGCAACCCGGACATCATCGCCGACATCCTGCTGCGCCGGCAGGGCCTGGACCCGGTGGAGACCCCGGACGAGTACGAGGCCCACTGGCACCCGACCCTGGAGCGGGTCAAGGAGCAGGTGGACGAGGACGCCGAGGCGGTCCGCGACGCGGGCGGTCTCTACGTGCTGGGCACCGAGCGGCACGAGTCGCGGCGCATCGACAACCAGCTGCGCGGTCGTTCCGGCCGGCAGGGCGACCCGGGCGAGTCCCGGTTCTACCTGTCGCTGGGTGACGAGCTGATGCGGCGCTTCAACGGCGCGGCGCTCGAGTCGATCATGACCCGGCTGAACCTGCCCGACGATGTGCCGATCGAGGCCAAGATGGTCTCGCGTGCCATCAAGTCCGCGCAGACCCAGGTCGAGCAGCAGAACTTCGAGATCCGCAAGAACGTCCTCAAGTACGACGAGGTCATGAACCAGCAGCGCAAGGTGATCTACGCCGAGCGCGCCCGCATCCTCGAGGGCGAGGACATGGAGGGCCAGGTGCAGGAGATGATCACCGACGTGATCACCGCCTACGTCAATGGCGCCACGGCCGAGGGCTATGTAGAGGACTGGGATCTGGAGAAGCTGTGGGGCGCGCTGAAGACGCTGTACCCCATCGGCATCGACTACAAGGACCTCACCGGCGAGAGCGACGGCGGCGAAGTGGGCGAGCTGACCCGCGAGGAACTGCTGGACGCGGTGCTCGAGGACGCGCACGCCGCCTACGACAACCGCGAGTCGGAGATCGACGGCCTCGCGGGCGAGGGCAGCATGCGCAATCTGGAGCGCCAGATCCTGCTGAGCGTCCTGGACCGCAAGTGGCGTGAGCACCTCTACGAGATGGACTACCTCAAGGAGGGCATCGGCCTGCGCGCCATGGCGCAGCGCGACCCGCTGGTCGAGTACCAGCGCGAGGGCTTCGACATGTTCGCGGCCATGCTCGAGGGCCTCAAGGAGGAGTCGGTCGGCTTCCTGTTCAACCTCCAGGTCGAGGTGCAGCAGCCGCAGCCGGTCGGCGTGAACGTGGCCGCGGGTCTGCAGTCGCCGGTCGGCAACCGCCCGCTTCCCACCGAGGAGGACGCGGCCGGCAACGGCAATGGCGCTCCGGCGGCCCTGCGCGCCAAGGGCATCGACGAGTCCGGTCCGCGCGGCCTGTCCTACTCCGGTCCGGACGAGGGCGGCCACGCCGCCATCCGCAGCGACCGCGACGAGTACGGCCTCGAGGACGGCCAGGGCGGCACCCGCCGCGAGCGCCGGGAAGCGGCCCGCGCCCAGGGCAAGGTCGACCGCGCCCCGCGCTCCAAGCGCCGCCACTGAGCTGAGCGCCGCCACTGAGCGAATCGAAACGCACTGCGCCCCGGGTGTTCACACCCGGGGCGTCGTGTTTTCCGGCCTGGACCAGCGGTTTTCGCGTGGTCATGAAACAGTCACGATCGGTTCGCTGAAATGGGTTCCAGTCCGGTCGCCGTGGGGCGGCCGAGCAGGAAGGAATCACGATCATGCGCAAGACTTTTGCCCTCACCGCCATGGCCCTGGGTATCGCCGGGCTGGGCGCCGCGACCGCGCACGCGGAGACCCTGACCGTCGACGGTAACTACGCCACCGTCGACGCCTGCGCCGCCGACGGCAATGGCGGCCAGTTCCAGGCGGGCGGCGTGCAGCTGCGCGGTGAGGACGGCTGGCAGTGGCGGTGCGATCAGGGCGCCGACGGCCTGTGGTACATGACCATCTTCCGTTGATCGAACGCCGGTCCCCGGCTCGAGCGGAAGTCGTGCCCTCGGCGAAATCGCCGGGGGCACTGTCTTTTTCGGGAGTGAACCGCGCGGCTGATTTCCGGCAAAAGATCCAATTCGGGCGACGGCAGGGCCGCCTGGGTCGGCGCTCGGTGAAATTTCCTGCCGCTCAGGTGTTTCGGCGGCCCGGCAAGGGGTATTCGGTCTCTGGGCGCGGTCGTTGCGGCCCCCCGTCGATCCGAATCCCATTTGTACCTTTTCGCTTCGCTGGGATCGCAATGCGAGGGCATTTATATCGCGTGAACCGGGTTGCGCGTTAATTGAATTACTCCCCTCAAATTTGTGATGTGCGTCATTCAGGACATTTTGTGCCAGTTACTCGACGGTGTCTTGGTTGCACGCGATTAGCTGAGCTAAATTCCCGGATGTGTGGGAGGATCTGCAGTTTTACGGGCGGGAACGCGAACGGGGCCAGTTGGATCGTGCTCTCGCAGAGGCCCGGTCGGGGCGGGGATCGGCGCTGGTGCTGTACGGCGATCCGGCCATCGGCAAGACAGCACTGCTGCGAACGGCCGTCGATCGCGCCACCGATTTCCGGGTGCTGCGCTGTCAGGGCATCAGCATCGAATCCGAACTGAATTTCGCTGCCCTGCACGAACTTCTGCTGCCGGTGGCCGACCGGCTTCCGACGCTGCCGCCGGCCCAGTCCCGGGCCCTGGGCGTGGTGCTCGGCCTGTATGCCGGTGCTGCCGACGCCTTCCTGGTCGGTGCCGCCCTGGTGCGGCTGCTGTCTGCGCTCGCGGCCGAGGGCCCGCTGCTGCTGGTCGTGGACCAGGCCCGGCTGGTGGATCCGGAGTCGGCGCAGGCGCTCGTCTTCGCCATCCGCCGGCTGACCGCGGCGCCGGTGACGCTGCTGGTGGCGCTGCGCGACGATCCGGCCGACACGCTCTGGCGGGAACTGCCCACGCTGCCGGTCACCGGCCTGCCCGAGGCCGACGCCCGCCGTCTCATCGCCGAGCGGCACGGCCCGCTGGGCGCGCTGCGGCTGGCCCGGATCCTCGCCGTGGCCGGTGGCAATCCGCTGGCCCTGCACGAATTGCCGGATGTCGTCGGTGATCTCGCCGGCACCGCGCCCGAGCCGATCGCGCTGGGGCCCGGACTGCGCGCGGCCTTCCGCGATCGCGTCGCCGCGCTGCCCGCCGGGGTGCGCGTGCTGCTGACCGTCGCCGCCACCGAGACCCGCGGCGTGCTGGGCATCGTGACCACCGCCGCGGCGGCCCTCGGCGTCGATGCCGCCGCATGGGAATTCGCCACGGCCGCAGGCCTGCTCACGGTCGGCGACGGCCGGGTGGAACGCACGCACGCCCTGCTGTGCGCCGCCGTTCACGATGCCGCCGCGGCCGCCGAGCGCCGCGCAGCGCAGCTGGCCGTGGCGGACGCGCTGACCGAACCGGGCGCGGCGGACCTGCGTATCTGGCACCGGGCCATGGCCGCCGAGTGCCCCGACGAGGAGCTGGCCGCGGCGCTCACCGCGGAGGCCGCCGGCTCGGCTCACGGGCACATGGCCGCCGCGGCCATGCTGCGGCAGGCCGCCGCCATCACGCCGGATCCGGAGCGGGCGGGGGAGCGCCTGGCCGCGGCCGGTCGATCCGCCTGGGCGGGGGGCGATATCGCCTCCGCGAGCGGCCTGCTCGATCGCGCCACCGCCCGGCTCGGGCCGGAGCGAGCCGCGGTGGCCGGGCGCGGGCTGGCCGGTCTGCTGGAATTCGTTGCGGGAGAACCGGAGCGGGCGAGCCGGCTGCTGCTGCGCGATGCCGAGCTGGTGGATCCCGAGACGGCCGCGCACCTGCGGATCGACGCCGAACGCGCGCGCTGGGTGGCCGGGCACGGCGTGCTCGACCTGGATCCCGCGGAAATGACCGTGCGGGAGGGTATTTCGCGCTTCCACACCATGATCCGGCCGCTGCCGCCGGCGCCGCTGGTGCTGCTGTGGGGGCTGGCGGACGCGGCCCTGGAGCCGTATACCCGGGCGGCGGCGTACCTGCGGGGCAGTTCGGCGCCCGCCGCGGTGTCGCTACTACCGCAGCTGGCGATCATCCAGTTCGCCAATGGCCGGTTCGCGGCCGCCGAGCAGACCCTGGCCGAGGCGTTCGAGCTGGCCGAGGCCGGCGGGGTGGAGAACGTACTCGCCCAGTGCTGGGCCCTGCGCGCGAAGATCGCCGCGCTGCACGGTGATTCGGACGCGGTGCTGGACAGCGCGGACCGGGTGCTGGCGCTGGCGCGGCCGCGCCGGTCGCATGCGCTCATCGCGTCGGCGCACTGGCATCTGGGCTTCCACGCGCTGAGCCTGGGTGATCCGGAGACCGCGTATCTGCGGCTGCGGACCCTGGCCCAGCCGGGGCACGACGCCCGGCACCCGACCTACGCGCGACTGGCCGCGGTGGAGCTGGTGGAGGCCGCCACCCGGGTCGGCCGGCGTACCGACGCGCTCGAATATTACGGGGAGATCCGGGATTGGGCGGTGCGGTCTCGCGCGGACTGGGCGCTCTCGGCCGCCTACACCTGCCAGGCCCTGCTGTGCTCCGGCGATCGGGCCGACCACTACTTCCGGCGCGCGCTGGCCGTCCGGCGCACCCGCCACGATCTGAATCATGTCCGCACCCAGCTGCTCTACGGCAAGTGGCTACGCCGCGCCCGCCGGCGCGCCGACGCGGCCGAGCAATTGCGCACGGCCGCCGAGGCGTTCGAGGGCATGGGCGCGGCCCAGTGGCTGCTGCGCGCCCGGCAGGAGCTGGAGCTCACCGGCCGCCGGGCCGCGCCGGTCACCGCGCACGGCGAGACCTCGGTGCTGACGGCGCAGGAGCTGCGGGTCGCGCGGCTCGCGGCGCAGGGCCTGACCAATCGGGAGATCGGGACCGACCTGTTCCTGAGCCCGCGCACGGTGGGCCATCACCTGTCGCGGGTGTTCGGCAAGCTCGGGCTCAGCGGCCGGACCGATCTGGTCGACGTGGATTTCGACAATGGCATGCGAATTGTGCGGCCGCGCTGAAGCTCCCGTATCGCAGTGATGCTCTCGGGCGTCATTCCAGATGCACCGACTCGCCCCAATAGCGCGGGTCCCAGTTGATGAGGATCATCCCGGCCACGCTGCCCGCGCAGCCACCGCAGGCGTGTACCTGGATCAGGTTGTCCACATCGGTGTCTCCGGCGAGTACGGCGCGGGTGGAAAGCCACACCGCCCGCAGGTGCAGGGCGGCGGGCTTTCCACAGCGCACGCATTCCGGCAGCGCGCCTTCCGGGTCGTTGCGCCCTATCCGGACTTCCGGGGTGACGGGCGCGCCGGGCCCGAGGGCTTCGTCGAGGAGCGGCGAAAATTCCTTGCGCTCACGGTCTTCCACCTCGGCAGGCTAACTATTTCCGGCGGTGTCCGCACCCCGGGCCGTCGGGATCGGCGACCCCCTTCGGCGTCGATCCGGGAAGGCGTGGGAACCGATCGGATCAGTTTCCGGTGGTGGTGGTCGGGGACGTGCCCGGGGTGGAGGCGCTACCGGTGATCAGCGCCTTGATGACGTTGGTGAGGATCTCGGCCGATCCGGTGGTCGGAGTGGTGGGGGTGGTCGGGGTGGTGCTGTCCGCGGAAGCCAGGCCTGCACCGGCGAACAGCAGACCGGTGGCAGCGGTGGCCACACCCAGAACACGGATCTTGCGCATGAAATCTCCTTGGAATCAAACGAACCAGCGGAAATTCGGCTGATGACGAATGTTTAGCACGCAATCTTCTGGGAATGCAATGGGTATCGAAATGGGCGAGTCGCCGGATTTTGGATCGAATCCGCGCCGTATTTTAGCCGACGGTATGCGAATCAAAATCGGTCGCTGTATCGGTCATCGAATCGGTCATCGATGAAAGATTCGGAATCGTATATCTCCCAAGTGATCTCAGCCGATGGGACGGCGGCGACTTCGAGTTTGTCCGGTTCTCGGGCGTCGAGGTAGCTTGCAATGTGCGCGATATCCGGGTTCTCCAGGGGAGGGAACGAGAACAGGCCGAACTGTCTCGTGTATTGAGTGAGGCGCGCGCCGGTCGCGGCGGGGGATTGCTCTTGTGGGGCGAACCGGGAATCGGAAAAACCACACTGCTACGCGATGCCGAACTGCGTGCCACCGATTTTCGAGTGGTGACCTGCCGCGGATTTCCTGCCGAATCGGAGCTGGATTTCGGCGCGCTGCACGAACTGCTGCTCTCGCTGATCGATCGGGTCGCCGCACTGCCGGTCCCGCAGGCGCGGGCCCTGGCCGCGGCCCTCGGCCGGGACGCCGGCCCGGCCGACCGTTTCCTGGTGGGCGCGGCCCTGGTGACACTGCTGGCGACAGTTGCCCAGGAACGGCCGTTGCTGTTGATCGTCGACGACGCCCAGTGGGTGGATGCCGCGACCGGGCAGGCGCTCACCTTCGCGCTACGCCGCCTGGGCGCCGGGCGGGTGGCGCTGCTGGCCGCGATGCGCGAATGCCCGGCCACCACGGTGTGGCAGGCGCTGCCCGTGCTGCCCGTCGCACCGCTGACCGAGGCACACGCGCGACGGCTGCTGGCCCTGCGTTCCGGCGGCATCGGCGAGCCGCGCGCGACGCGCATGCTGCGGCTGGCCGACGGCAATCCGCTGGCGCTGCGGGAGTTTCCCATCGACTCCGAGGACGGCGCCGGAATCGGCAGCGGACCGGTGCCTTTCGGCCCCCGGCTGCGCGCCGCCTTCGCCGATCGGCTGGCCGCCCTGGAGCCGCGGGTGCGCACCCTGCTGACCGTGGTGGCCGCGGAGGATCGGGGCACGCTGTGCCCGGTCGCGACGGCTGCGACCGAACTCGGTGTCACCGCGGCGGATTGGGAGTCGGCGCAGGCGGCCGGGCTGCTCACGGTCACCGACGGGCGCGTCGAAATGCGGCACCGTCTGCTCTGCGGCGCGGCCTACGACGCCGCGTCCACGGCAGAGCGCCGCACCGTCCACCTGGCCCTGGCCGATGCGCTGCCCGGCCCCGAGAACGGCGACCTGCGCAGCTGGCATCTGGTCGCCGTCCTCGACGGCCCGAATCCCACGCTGGCGCAGTCGCTTGCCGACGGTGTCGAGCGAGTGCGGGCCCGCGCCGGAGCGCTGGCCGCGGCCGCGGTGCTGCGCCGCGCCGCGGCCATCACCCCGGACCCGGACACCGCCGGGGTGCGGCTGGCCAGTGCGGCCCGATTCGCCTGGGAGGGCGGTGATATCGAGTCGGCCCAGCGTCTGCTCGCCCTCGCCGAGACCCGCACCACGCCGGCCGCGATCGCCGCCGCCAGCGGCGGCCTGCCCGGTCTGCTGGAATTCGCGACCGGCGACCCGGCCCAGGCGCACATCCTGCTGCTGCGTGATGCCGAGGCCATCCGCGCGTCCGCCGCGATGCCGGAAACCGCTGCCGCGGGCCCGGATTCGCCGTGGCAGGGCGGCGGTGCCGACCTCGCGGCCGGCCTGCGGCTGCTCGCCGACCGGGCGGCCTGGACGGTGGGCCGCGCCGCGGACCAGCCGCTGGACGGTCAGCTCGAGGCGGTCGGGGCCGCGCCCTCGCCGATCGCGGCCGCGCATCTGCTGCCGCCGGCCGGGCAGTTGCTCGAGTGGGGTCTGGCCGAGCGGGCGCTGGAGCCGTACCTCGGAGTGGCCGGGGGCCTGCGCAATTCGGGAGACCGGCCGGCCGCGCTCGGCGTGCTGCCGCAACTGGCCGTGGTGCAGTTCGCCACCGGCCACTGGGAGGCAGGGGAGAGCACCCTCGCCGAGGCGTTCGACCTGGCCGCCGGTGCGGGCGCGGCCAATATCCTGGCCCAGTGCTGGAACCTGCGGGCCCGGCTGGCCGCCCAGCGCGGCGACGCGGACACGGTGGCCGAGAGCGTGGATCGCGCGCTGGCCCTGGCCCGCCCGCACGCGGTGTCGGCGCTGATCGGCAGCGCGTACTGGCATCACGGCTTCCACTCGCTCACCGCCGGGGATGCCGAGTCGGCCTATCGCCGCCTGCGCGCGCTCTACGCGCCCGGCCACGAGGCCGCGCATCCCACGCTGGCCCGGCTGGCCGCCCTCGACACCGTCGAGGCCGCCTGCCGCGTGGGCCGTTTCGACGAGGCCGCCGAGTACGTGGAGCTGATCGCGGCCTGGACGCGGCGCACGCGAGCCCGCTGGTCGCTGACGACCGCGTATTCCTGCCGGGCCCTGCTGGCCGACGAGGACCGCGCCGAGCACTACTACCGTCGCGCCCTGGCGGTCGGCGACACCCGGCATACCAGCTTCGGCCGCGCCCGCACCCAGCTGCTCTACGGCAAGTGGCTGCGCCGGGTCCGCCGCCGTCGCGACGCCGCCGAGCAATTGCGCGCCGCCGCCGACGCTTTCGACCTCATCGGCGCCACCGCCTGGGTTGCCCGCACCCGCTCCGAGCTGGACCTCACCGGTACAGGCGCCAAGGCCGGCGCCGGCTCGACACCGCTCACCGCGCAGGAGTCCCAGGTGGCCCGGCTGGCCGCCCAGGGTCTCACCAATCGGGAGATCGGCGCGGAACTGTTCGTCAGCCCGCGCACGGTCGGGCACCACATGTCCCGGATTCTCGAGAAGCTGGGTCTTACCGGCCGTTCCGAGCTGCGCGGCATCGACTTCGACAATGGCATGCGTCTGACGCGCCCGCACTGAGGCGCGGTTCCGGCCGCCGCGAACGCTGACAGCTAATGCTCAGCAGCGGTTTTCGGATCAGGTCCGGGTGAGCTCGAACAGCCGGAAACGGCGAGTGCCCGCGAGCCGCCGCTCCATGGCGTAACCCGGCCAGAACTCCAGCGCCCGCCGCCACGCGCGATCCCGCTCGCCGCCCGTCAGCTGCCGCACCTCGACCGGGAACCGTTCTCCGCGGACCCGCAGTTCGGCCCGTTCGGCGCCGCGCAGATTGGCCGACCAGGACGGCTGTTCGGGCCGGCCCCAGTTCGACGAGACGATCAGGAAGCGTTTCTCGTCGTACGGGTCCGGGACGTAGAGCAGACTGACCGTGCGGGGCAGGCCGGTGCGGCGGCCGGCCACTGTGAGCTGCAGCGCGGGCAGGCCCGCGACATCGAGTATTCCCTTGCGGCCGTGCGTCACTCGCCGGGTGAAGCGTTCTAGTGCGAACACCGCCGGTGCGATGCGCATGACGGTCCGGCGGCGGGCCAGGCCGCGGCCCAGCCGCGGGAGCGGGTTCCAGCGGGCGGGCGCCTCGGGCCGGCGCCGCCATTCAGCGAATGCCATGCCCCGATTATGTTGCTAGGGCGCCCAGCGCGCCCGATCCCAGTCGTCCTGCCAATCGTGCGCGTCGGCCGGGGACCGGTCGTCCGGATGCCCGGACGGCAGCACCTCGTCCTGGTCCAGCGGCCCGGAATCGTCCTGCTCCCGCCCCGATCGATCGGCCCCGTCGGGTGCGGGCCGGACATCGCTGTGCCGCCGCCCATTGGCGTGCGACAGCTCGGGAAGTTCTTCGCTCATGACCATCCCTTCATGCCGGTTATGCACAAAAGGTATCGAATGGGCGATTTATCAGCTAACTCAGGGCTAGCTTCAGGTGTCGCTGCTGCCCCGGAACCACGGATCGTTCGAATTGAGGGCTGTGAGCAGGCGGCGGATGGCCGCCACCCGGAGCTCCTTGCCGGGCAGTTCGTCGAGCGCGCACTCAGGGTCGGCGGGCGGGCCCAGGTGGGTGCAGCCGCGCGGGCAGTCCTCGATGGCGTTGGCCAGATCGGAGAAGGCCTGGATGACGTTGTCGGGGGTGATGTGTGCCAGACCGAACGAGCGCACGCCGGGCGTGTCGATGACCCAGCCGCCGTCGGGCAGCGGCAGCGCCACCGACTGGGTCGAGGTGTGCCGCCCCTTGCCGACCCCGGACACCTCGCCGACGGCGCGCTCCGCCTCCGGGACCAGCCGGTTCACCAGGGTCGACTTGCCCACCCCGGAGTGCCCGATGAACGCGGTCAGCTTGTCGTCCAGCAGGTCCAGCACCGGCTCCAGCGGATCCTCGATGCCGCCGTAGACGATGGTCAGATCCAAATCCTCGAAGGCCGAGGCGAATTCGGAGTCGGCGGCCAGATCGTACTTGGTCAGGCACAGAATCGGTTGCAGCCCACCGACATACGCCGCCACCATGGCCCGCTCCACGAACCCGGTGCGCGGTGGCGGATCGGCCAGCGCCACCACGATGAAGAGCTGCTCGGCATTGGCCACCACCACGCGCTCGAACGGATCGGTGTCATCGGCGGTGCGGCGCAACACTGTTCGCCGATCGACCACTCGCACGATGCGGGCCAGGGTGTCGGGCTTGCCGGACAGATCGCCGACCACGTCCACCTGATCGCCGACCACGATCGGCGTGCGGCCGAGCTCGCGCGCCCGCATGGCCGTCAGCGGCCGGTCCGGATCCCCGTCGAGCACGCACCCCCAGCGTCCGCGGTCCACCGAAACCACCATGGCCGCTTCGGCATCCAGGTGCTGGGGCCGGGTCTTGGTGCGCGGACGCGAGCCCTTGCCCGGGCGTACCCGGACATCGGACTCGTCGTACTCGCGCCGCCTCAGTGGTCTGCTCCCGACGAGCCCAGCATGCCGTCCCAGAGTTCGACGAAGTTCGGCAGCGTCTTGGCGGTGGTGCCGATGTCCTCGATCTCCACACCCGGCGTCACCAGGCCGATGATCGCGCCGGCGGTGGCCATCCGATGGTCGGCGTAGGAGCGCCACTGCCCGCCGGTGAGCGGGTTGGGCACGATGGCCAGCCCGTCCTCGGTCTCGGTGACCTTGCCGCCCAGCCGGTTGATCTCGGTGGCGAGCGCGGCCAGTCGGTCGGTCTCGTGCCCGCGCAGGTGCGCGATGCCGCGCAGCCGGGACGGCGAATCCGCCAGTGCCGCAAGGGCGGCCACGGTCGGGGTCAGCTCGCCCACGTCGTGCAGGTCGATATCGATGCCGGCCAGGCGCTCGGGCCCGCGCACGGTGAGCACGCTGTCGAAGAAGCGCGCCTCGGCACCCATGCGCACCAGGATCTCCCGGATCACGTCGCCCGGCTGGGTGGTGAGCCGCGGCCAGTGCGGAATGCTCACCTCGCCGCCGGTGACGGCCGCTGCCGCCAGGAACGGGGTGGCATTGGACAGGTCCGGCTCGACCTCCCAGTCCACCGCCCGGATCGGGCCGGGGGCCACGGTCCAGGTCTGCGCCTTGCGCGGATCGTTGGGCGCGTCCACGTGAACGTCGGCTCGCCGCAGCATCTCCACGGTCATCTCGATGTGCGGCATGGAGGGCAGTGCCGCACCGTCGTGGTTCACGGTGACGCCCTGCTCGAACCGTGCCGCCGACAGCAGCAGCCCGGACACGAACTGCGAGGAGCCCGAGGCGTCGATGGTGACCGGCCCGCCGCGCAGCGTGCCCATGCCGTGCACCACGAAGGGCAGCCGGTTGCCGTCGATGTCGAGGCCCAGTGCGCGCAGCGCGTCCAGGATCGTGCCGAGCGGCCGCGCCCGCGCCTGCTCGTCGCCGTCGAAGGCGACGTCGCCGCGCGCCAGCGCCGCCACCGGCGGCAGGAAGCGCATGACGGTACCCGCGAGCCCGCAATCGACCATGGCGCTGGTGAATTCGGCGGGCGGGGTGACGGTGAGCGTCTCGCCCTCGCCCTCGATGCCGGTGCCCATCGCCCGCAATGCCGCGATCATGAGGTTGGTGTCCCGGCTGCGCAGCGCGCCGGTGATGGTCGACGGCCGATCCGCCAGCGCGGCGAGGATCAGCGCCCGATTGGTAATGGATTTGGACCCGGGCAGGGTCACGGTCGCGTGGACGGGAACTCGGACGTGGGGCGCGGGCCAGAAAGTCACATGGCCATCTTCGCACTCCCGCCTCCCCGAGCCTTTTCGCCGACCGATAATTCTCACCGCCCGGGCATGAACAAGCCCGAATATACGTATATGAGTACGTATACTGGGTCTGTGATCGATCCTCTCAGCCTCGTAATCGGTGGCGCACTCGTCGGCGGCGGCTGGCTCGCGGGCCGATTCGGCTCCCGGCGCACCAAACCCGGCACCGCGGCCGGCTCGGCCGTCTGCGGCTGCGGCCACGACCTCGCCCTGCACGACCGCGAAGCGGGTCATTGCCACGCCGAGACCTTCCGTAAGACCGGCATGGGTGTCAAGGCCTGGGCGCGCTGCAACTGTCAGCGCTACACCGGTCCCACCCCGCTCGAAGAGTTCTTCGCCCCCACGCCCTTGCCGCCGACTCCGTGAACGCGCGATGCCGGTCTCCGTGGTGGAGACCGGCATCAACTGCCTGTGGCGCTCGGCATTTCGGAGAACCGCTGAGCGCTGTTCCTGTGGTGGTCAGGGTTTCGCCTCGGGAGTCCCGAGGGTCGGCTCTCCCTACTTGGCGCGCCCGTGAATCAGCGGCACGATCTTGCGCAGCAGCTTCATGGTGCGATCGGTCCGGGTGTAGGACAGCAGCGCCATGCCGGGAATCGCGAAGCGCTGCACCGCGATCGAGTGCGGACGCGAGAATTCCAGCAGGCCCGGCGCACCGTGGATGCGGCCGATGCCGGAGTCGCGCACGCCGCCGAACGGCAGCCCCGAGATCGCCGCGTAGGACAGCACCGAGTTCACCGAGGTGCAGCCGACCTGGAGGCGCCGGGCGATCTCCATGCCCTGGTTCTTCGAGTACACCGCCGACCCGAGCCCGTACTTGCTCTTGTTGGTCAGCTCCACGGCCTCGTCCACGCCGTTGACGGTGCGGATGGTGACGGTCGGCCCGAAGGTCTCCTCGCACACCGCATCCGAGGACTCGTCCACGTCGACCAGTACGACCGGTTCGATGAAGGGCCCCTTGACCGATTCGGGCCCGCCCAGCACGGCCTTGCCGCCGTTCTTCAGCGCGTCGTCGATGTGCCGGCGCACGATGTCGACCTGGCTGGGCATGGTCATCGGACCGTAGGAGGCCTTGGCGTCCGAACCCGGCTTGATGTCGGTGAGGATGCGCTTGACCTCGGCGACGAACTCGTCGGCGACCGACTTGTCCACGTACACCCGCTCGACGCCCGCGCAGGTCTGGCCGGAGTTGGCGGTGGCGCCCCAGGCGACCGCGTCGGCGGCGGCCTTGATGTCGGCGTCCGCAGCCACGATCACCGCGTCCTTGCCGCCGCACTCCAGCAGCACCGGGGTGAGGGTCTCGGCGGCGGAGGCCATGATCTTCTTGCCGGTCGCGGTGGACCCGGTGAAGGCCAGCTTGTCGACGCCGGACTTGACCAGCGCGGCACCGGTCGCGCCGTACCCGTTGATGGTGATGAAGACGCCGTCCGGCAGTTCCGGATTCGCCTCGGCGAACGCCTTGGCCACGAAATTGCCGATGCCGGTGGAGAATTCGCTCGGCTTGAAGACCACGCAGTTGCCGGCGGCCAGCGCGTAGGCGATGGAGCCGTTCGGGGTGTAGATCGGGTAGTTCCACGGCCCGATCACGCCGACCACACCCAGCGGGCGGTACTCCAGGTGGGCGGCGAAATTGGCCATGAACGCGCCGGGCGAGACCTTCTTGGGCTTGAGCACCTTCTCGGCATTGGAGGCGGCCCACTTGATGTGCTCGAGGGCCAGCATGAGCTCGAGGAAGGCGTCGTCGAGGGGCTTGCCGTTCTCGGCGTGGATGAGCTCGCTGAGCTCGTCGGACTTCTCGACCAGCTTGCTGCCCCAGCGCAGAATGTGCTTCTTGCGCTCGGCGTAGGTCAGCGCGCCCCAGGTCGCGGCGGCGGTCCGGGCCTTGGCGACGGCCGCGCGCACCGCCGCCTCATCATCGATCTCGTAGGTGGCGAGGGCCTCGCCGGTGGCAGGGTTGACCGAAGTCAGCGTGTCGGCCTGATCGAGCGGGGCGGTTTCGGTTGCAGTCATGATTGGCGCGTCCCTTGATGAGAGTGTGATGAGACGAACGTCTCATACCGTCCAAGTGATGTCAATTGCCATCACATCGCACGCGATTCATACGCGGTGGCTGTCGGCGTCTTCCTGGTAGCCGTCGGTCCGCAGTGGCAGCATGGTCGGCATGTGCGGTAGGTACGCGACTACGACGAATCCCGCGAAGCTGGCCGTCGAGCTCGATGCCATCGACGAGACCGACGACAAGGGGTTCAACCCGAACTACAACGTGGCCCCCACCAATCAGGTGCTCACGGTCGTCGAACGGCACGACCACGACCATCCCGAGGACCCGGCCACCCTGCGTATCCGAGCCATGCGCTGGGGTCTGATCCCGCCCTGGACGAAGGCCTCCGAGCCGGGCGTCCCGGTCAAGGGCAAACCCCTGTTCAACGCCCGCGCCGACAAGGCCACCACCACCGCCTCCTTCCGCGACGCGGTGAAGAAGCGCCGGTGCCTGGTCCCGATGGACGGCTGGTACGAGTGGGTCACCGAGGCAGATGCGCTCGGAAAGGCCGTCAAGCGGCCGTATTTCATGTCCCGCGCCGATGGCGGACGCCTCTATATGGCGGGCCTGTGGTCGGTGTGGCGTGATCGCGGCCAGGGCGATGCGGCGCAGCCGCTGCTGTCCTGCACGATCCTGACCACCGACGCGGTCGGCGACCTGACCAAGGTCCACGACCGCATGCCGTTGCCCATGCCGCGCGAGCACTGGGACGCCTGGCTCGACCCGGACCGCCCGGTCCCGGAGGAACTACTGGAAACGCCCTCCTCCGAGGCGGTTTCGGACATCCTTGTGCGCGAGGTGCCGTCGCTGGTCAACAGCGTCAGGAACAATGGTCCCGAATTGCTCGGCCGCGTGGACGAGCAGGCCGGTCAGATCACTCTGATCTGAAACCCTTCGAAGAATTTGCCCCGCTGCCGATCGCAGCGGGGCAAGGGGGTCCGAAGGTGCGTATCAACCGCACTTCACTGTCGGCAGGACGATATTCAGCGTGCACTTCAAGGTGTCGGCCCACGTGTCGATCGCCTTGGTGATCACCCCGCCCCCGAGCTTCTCCGCCTTTTCGACGTGCTCGTCCTTCATAGGCTGCTCGATCTTCGGCTGGCCGCCCTTCTGCTGGTCGCCGTTCTGCTGCTCGCCGCCCTGGGTTCCCGGATTGGGGAAGTTCGGATCGATGGGCGCCGCCGGCGCGGTCGCGGCGGCGAACGTCAATGGGCCGGTTCCCAGCGCCAGCACCAGTACTCCGGCGGCGACAGCCGTGCCAATACGCCGATGGTGGGACATAAACCGCATCACATCCTCGGGTTCGAATAGGACCTTGTGGACAAAGGGTTCACAACAAGCTCACCGCTCGCTCCCAAGTAACTCACAGAAAATCGCCCGAATTGTGAAATGACGATGCCCCCGCCGCGTCTCGCGGCGGGGGCATCGTCTCTTCGATTGTCGTTCGGCCGGTCAGACCGCGGCGGCGTCCGCCGCCTCGACGGCTTCCTTTCTGGCCTGGATGCCACCTGCGCTGCGCAGCGGCACCTCCTTCCAGAACAGCACCAGGATGAATCCGAGCAGCGCCACGGCGGTGGCCGACAGGAACACCCTGTCCATGGACTTGGCGAAGCCCTCCTTGAAGGGGTGCGCCAGCGTCGGGTTCAGCTGCTGGATCACCGAGCTGTCGTTGAGCACCTGACCCACGACCGCCGGCGCGGTCTCCTTGTTCGACAGGCCGAGGACGACCTTCTTGTCGACCGAGTCGGGGCCCTTCACGGCGTCCGCGGCGGCCTGCGTGTAGGCCTGGTCGCCCCGGACACTCTCCAGCGAGGTGGTGATGTTCGGCGCCAGCTGGGTGAACAGCACCGACAGGAACACCGCCACACCCAGGGTGCCGCCGATCTGCCGGAAGAAGGTCGCGGCCGCGGTGGACACACCCATGTCCTTGGGCGGCAGCGCGTTCTGCAGCGCCAGGGTCAGCGGCTGCATCAGGTTGCCCAGGCCGAAGCCGGTGATGGCCATGAAGATCATGACGACCCACAGCTCGGTGTCGGCCGACACCAGGTGCAGCAGGAACAGGCCCGAGGTCAGCAGCGCGGCGCCCACCGGCGGGAAGTACTTGTACCGTCCGGTCCGGGCGATCAGCTGGCCGGCCAGGATCGAGCCGGTCATCATGCCCGCCACCAGCGGCAGCATCAGCAGACCCGCCTTGGTCGGGCTCGCGCCCTGCACCACCTGGAGGTACTGCGGCAGCAGGGTGATGCCACCGAACATGGCCGCACCGACCACCACCGAGATGACCACGCCGAGGGCGAAGGTGGAGTTCTTGAACATGCGCAGCGGGATCAGCGCCGCGTCGCCCTGCTTGGCCTCGACCGCGATGAAGGACAGCACGCCGATCGCGCCCAGCGCGTAGCAGAGGATGGAATGGCTGCTGGTCCAACCCCATTCGCGGCCCTGCTCGGCGACCACCAGCAGCGGCACCAGGCCGACGATCAGTGCCGAGATGCCCATCCAGTCGATCGGCACCTTGGTGACGGGGCGCTTCGGCAGCTTGAGCACGCGGGTCACCACGGCCAGCGCGATGATGCCGACCGGAACGTTCACCAGGAACACCCAGCGCCAGCCGGTGACGCCCAGGATCTGGTCGGTGCCCGACAGGATGCCGCCGACGACCGGGCCGACCACGCTGGAGGTGCCGAAGACGGCCAGGAAGTAGCCCTGGTAGCGGGCGCGCTCCCGCGGGGACACGATGTCGCCCATGATGGTCAGCGCCAGCGACATCAGACCGCCCGCGCCCAGGCCCTGGAAGGCCCGGAAGGCGGCCAGCTCGTACATGGAGGTCGCCATGGAACAGGCCAGTGAGCCGACCACGAAGATGGAGATGGCGGCCAGGTAGAACGGCTTGCGGCCGTACATGTCCGAGAGCTTGCCGTAGAGCGGCGTCGCCAGGGTCGAGGTGATCAGGTAGGCGGTGGTCACCCACGCCTGCGCCGAATAGCCGTGCAGCTCATCGGCGATGGTGCGGATGGAGGTCGACACGATGGTCTGATCCAGGGCCGCCAGCAGCATGCCCATGATCAGGCCGCTCATGATGACCAGGATCTGCTTGTGGGTGAAGCCGGCCGAATTGAGTTCCGGCTCCGCCACTTCCGCTTGTGTAGTCACGAATTGCTCTCCGCGGGTGCGTAATAGGAATGAAGGTCTTTGTGGGCCGCCATGTCGGCCAGCATGCGCTGCCGGGTCTCCTCGTAGCCGTCGACGAAACGCGTCAGCAGCTCGGCGAAGGTCTCCCGCTCGCCGGGGTCCCAGCCGGTCAGCATGTGGCGGAGCGAGTCGTTGCGGCGGGCCCGGATCTGGGCGGCCACGGCGCGGCCGGTGTCGGTCACGTCGAGGACGCTGACGCGGCCGTCGGCGGGGTCGGCGCGGCGCTCGATGAGTCCGCGTTTGACCAGGCTCGCGACCTGCCGGCTGATGGTCGAGGCGTCCGAGTAGAGGGCCTCCGCCAGTGCGCCCGAGCGTTTCGGGCCGCCGTGGATCAGCTGGAACAGGATGGCGTACGCGGCCGGTTCGATCTCGCCCTGGGACATGGTCGCGATCTGCGCATTGGTGCGGTCCCGCAATTTGGTGAGCCGGGCGATCTCGTAGGCGATGGTGTCGATAAGGCCGTCGTCGATGTCGGTGGGGGTAATCGCCGGGTCATCGTCGGTCACGGTCGGTCTCACCTCCTTGCGTCGGTCAACTGCTTGTATGCGTCAACTAGTTGTACGGCGCAAGTATTCCGAGATGGTTGTCCCTTGGCAAGTTTTTTCCGGAGGTTGTGTCTCCGCTCACGGCCAAATCGGACAAATCACCCTTGAATGGCAGGTCAGGCCACCGCGACCGCGGCCGTCACCGCTCCTGTGAGCCGGACCAGATCCGCCGGGGCGAGCTCGATCTCCAGCCCGCGCTTGCCCGCGCTGCACAGCACCCGATCCCACTCCAGCGCCGACTCGTCGATGACGGTCGGCAGCCGCTTCTTCTGCCCCAGCGGCGAAATCCCGCCCAGCACATACCCGGTCGTCCGCTCCGCCTTGGCCTTGTCGGCCATGGCGGCCTTGCCGCCGCCCAGCGCCGCGGCCGCCGCCTTCAGCGACAGCGTGGTCGGCACCGGCAATACCGCCACCGCCAGCCCGCCCGACCCCAACTCGATCACGAGCGTCTTGAAGATCTGCCCGGCGGTAACCCCGAGCTCGCCCGCGAGCGCCTCCACCGCCTCCGCCCCGTACGAATCACTGCGCGGGTCATGGGTATACGAGTGCACCCGGTGGTCCACCTGCGCCTGCATCAGAGCCTTGATCGCCGGGGTCGGAGCTGCAGCCATGGGCTCACCCTATCCAGCGAACGCAACCGGATTTCCGGTGCTGGGAACAGCGTGAGCGCCACGCCTGTTGCACGCGATACGCGCTTCGCAGCAACCGCAGGGCCCACGGTTCGCAGGCGCACGCATCCATTCATCCAAGGAGGAGTCGGTGACCGTTCTGGTCGAAGAGCCCCCGGTGCGGACCGGGCCGCTGCTGTTCCGCAGGGGAGCCGCCGACGTCGCGCCCCCGGCCGGTTTCCTGGCCGAATCCCTGTTCGCGGTAGATTCAATTGCTACGGCGATCGAAGGGATTAGCGTGACGAGCGACGACGACATGGTCGATCGCCAGCGTGATGACGACGCGGACAGCGAGCGCATCGACGCCGGCGACGACGAAGCGGTCGACTATGACGAGGTGAGCGAATCCGGTGCCAGGAGTACCGAATCCGCGGCGGAACTGGCCGCGCGATTCGAGCGTGACGCGCTCCCGCTGCTGGACCAGCTCTACGGGGCGGCGTTGCGGATGACCCGCAACCCGGCCGATGCCGAGGATCTGGTGCAGGAGACCTTCGCCAAGGCCTACCAGGGGTTCCGCTCGTTCCGCGAGGGCACCAACCTGCGGGCGTGGCTGTACCGCATCCTCACCAATACCTACATCAACTCGTATCGGAAGAAGCAGCGCCAGCCCGCGCAGTATCCGACCGACGAGATCACCGACTGGCAGCTGGCTTCCACCGCCGAGCACACCTCCACCGGTCTGCGCTCCGCGGAGATGGAAGCCCTCGAGGCGCTGCCGGACGACGACATCAAGGCCGCTCTGCAGTCGCTTCCCGAGGAGTTCCGGATGGCGGTGTACTACGCCGACGTGGAGGGCTTCCCCTACAAGGAAATCGCCGAGATCATGGGAACTCCCATCGGTACCGTCATGTCCCGTCTGCACCGTGGCCGCAAGCAGCTCAAGGGCCTGCTCGCCGACGTGGCGCGGGAACGTGGATTCAATCGATCGGGCAGCGATGCGGCGCGTGAGGAGGTAACCCAGTGAGCGACGAGATGGAAGAACTGGACTGCTCGGCGGTGCTCGCCGATGTCTGGCTGCTCCTGGACAACGAGTGCGACGACACCGTGAAGGCACGGTTGCGCGAGCACATCGACCGTTGCTCGCCGTGCATCGAGGCCTACGGCCTGGAGGAGAAGCTGAAGTCGCTGCTGAATCGCAAATGCGGCGGCGACCGCGCACCCGATTCCCTGCGCCAGCGCCTGACGATGGAGATCCGGACCAGCTACACGCGTGTTGAAACGCGCGTCGTTACGGAGCCGGAGAGCTGATTTGGTGGCGACCCGGGTAACTCACCGGGTACGTCCGAAATAGGTTCGGCAGATGGCCGCCGGCACGGGTGCGAGAGCCGAAACGGCAACCCGGCTGCCCGCTGAAGTCCCGGAGAGGCAGAACTGAGCGGCACCACTTCCCATGGGAAGTGGTGCCGCTCAGCAGTTTTCGAGCTTTTCGCTACGGCTCAGGCGTTCGGCCGCTTGCCGTGGTTGGCGGCATTCTTCTTGCGGCCACGCTTCTTACGTCCACGCTTACCCATAGGTAATCTCCCTTCAGTCGGCCGCCATTCTTTCATGTGTGGTTGGCTGTACCTTCAGGGGCTACGGGTCACTCGAACGCGAGAGGTGTACATGGCTGAGGAAGTGAAGGCCGAGATGGTGTCGACTGTGCTGAACATCGAGGTCGCTGTCGGCGACAAGGTCGGCGTCGACCAGACCCTGGTCCTGCTGGAGTCGATGAAGATGGAGATCCCCGTCATCGCCGAGATCGAGGGCACCGTCGCCTCCATCCACGTCAGCCCCGGCCAGGTGCTGCAGCAGGGTGACCTGATCGCCGTCATCTCCTGAGCAACCCAGCCCCCGACCTGCTCCTGACGCGCCCTTGCCGTGTCGCGTGGGAACATACACGCGACGTGGGAACAGAGGAGCGTGGGTGAATGTCGACACTGAGTGAGTTACTGGCCGAACACACCGATCTACCGGGTGCGGCCGTCGACCATTTGCAGCGAGTGGTGGGGGACTGGCAGTTGCTGGCGGATCTGTCCTTCGCGGATCTGCTGCTCTGGGTGGGCACGGGCCCGGTCAGCGCGGGTGCGGAGGTGGTATGCGTCGCCCAGTGCCGTCCCACCACCGCGCCCACCGTGCACCTCGAGGATCTCGTCGGCACCCTCGCCACCAAGGAGGCGAATCCGCAGGTGTTCGAGGCCCTGCTGACCGCCGATATCGCTCGTACCGAAACCGATACCGCCCTCACCGGCGTCTATCACCCGCATCCCGTGCACGCCATGCGCGAGGCGATTCCGGTGCGGGTCGGTGACGACATCATCGCCGTGCTCGGCCGCGACACCGATACCCAGCGTCGCAAGATGCGCTCCAGCCTCGAGATCGCCTACATGTCCTGCGCGGACGACCTGTGCCAGATGGTCGCTGACGGCACCTGGCCCGCGCTCGAGGACCGCACCGGCGCGCACTCCAGCCCCCGCGCGGGTGACGGTTTCATCCGCCTCGACACCGAGGGCACCGTCGTCTACGCCAGCCCCAACGCCCTGTCGGCCTATCACCGCATGGGTTTGCAGAACGACCTGGTCGGCCAGGATCTGGCGCTGACCACCCGCTCACTGATCACCGATCCGTTCGACGCGCAGGAAGTCGTCGGCGACATCCAGGCGGCCCTGGCCGGAAAGGCCGGGCGCCGAATGGAAGTCGAGGCGCGCGGGGCGACCGTGCTGCTGCGCACCCTGGTGCTGCGCCCGCACGGGGAACTGGCCGGGGCCGCGGTGCTGGTCCGCGATGTCACCGAGGTGAAGCGGCGCGACCGCGCGCTGCTGTCCAAGGACGCGACGATTCGCGAGATCCACCACCGAGTGAAGAACAACCTCCAGACGGTGGCCGCGCTGTTGCGACTGCAGGCCCGCCGCACCGAGAACGAGGAGGCCCGCCTGGCCCTGACCGAATCGGTCCGCCGGGTCACCTCGATCGCCTCGGTGCACGAAATGCTGTCCATGTCGGTTGACGAAGAGGTCGATCTGGACGAAGTGGTGGACCGCCTGCTGCCGATCATGGCCGACGTGGCGACCGTCCACACCGCCCGCATCAAGGTGCGCCGCGCCGGATCGCTCGGCGTCTTCTCCGCCGAGCGGGCCACGCCGCTGGTCATGGTGCTGACCGAGCTGGTGCAGAACGCCATCGAGCACGCCTTCGACGCCGGCGAGAACGGTACTGTCACAATCCGTTCCGAGCGTTCGGCCCGCTGGCTCGATGTCATCATCAGCGACGACGGCCGCGGTCTGCCCGACGGATTCAGCCTGGAAGCCTCCGACCGGTTGGGTCTGCAAATCGTCCGCACTCTCGTGACGGCGGAATTGGGCGGATCCATCGGACTTCATCCCGGCGCCGATGTCGGCACCGACGCGGTCCTGCGAGTTCCCCTCGGCCGTCGCTCCGCCCGCTGAAACATATTGCGCGGCGCACAAGTTCGGGCGTAGTGAGAATCCGCGCGCCCGAACTTTCGTTCGAAGAGTCAATCCCGTTGAACGGGAATTCCTCTCGTGATCGGAATGCGGAGCCCCCGGTCCCGAGACTCGGGTCGGCCCCTTTACACACTGAAGCCCGGCACCTGAATTGGTGCCGGGCCGAATTGCGTTGCGGCCGCGAGGCTGGGGCCGGCCGTAACGCCTGTCGCCTAGCTGGTTAGACGACGGTGCGGGTACGCGTACGCGCGTTGCGGCGCTTCAGCGCGCGACGCTCGTCCTCGCTCATACCACCCCACACGCCGGCATCCTGGCCCGACTTCAGGGCCCAGGAAAGGCAGTCAGCGGTGACGGGGCAGCGAGCGCAGACCAGCTTGGCATCGGCAATCTGCGCGAGCGCCGGACCACTGTTACCCACCGGGAAAAACAGCTCGGGGTCCTCGTCGCGACAGATGGCCTTGTGGCGCCAGTCCATTCCTCTGCTCCTTTGCTAGGGCGCGCACGGCGCTGCCCCTCGGGTTTGTGGTCCGTTCACTTGTGCGACTCGAATGTTTCCGCACGGTTGCTTGTGAATGCTTTCACGAACACCGTAGATGTCAATAGATACCCGGTGCACCGTGGGGAAGCTCACGCTGTAAGACCCCTACATGGGGATCCGCCGTGTCATTTGTACTCGGTTGAGCCAGCTTTCGCAGCGCAACCGGGATGTTTCTAGGGCGTGTCGAACCGGCTAGGGCTTCGGCGCGACCACATCGAGGATATCCGGGACGGCTGTGAAATTCACCATGTTGCGGCGCCCGATGAAGTCGCCATCGATTTGCAAGCCGATCGGTTCGGCTGCGGTGACGGTCACGGCCGGAACGTCGTCGTCGCGAAACAATATGCGGCTCTTGGGATCTCCATGGGCGGCCAGCAACTGGCGGGCCACCATCAGGGTGGGCAGAACGCCCATGCTGCGCATCGCAAACACCCCGAGACCCGATTCGAATGCGGTCCCCGGGTTGGTGACCACGGGCGTGTTGTCGAGATAAGTCCAAGGGCTGGCATTCGTCACGAATGCGTAATGCACATCTGTTACCGGTTCGTGACCTGGAATGTCGAGACGCACTTGCGGGGCATGCCGTTTGGCGCGAAAGAACTGCCGGACCGTGGTGCGCAGATAGCGAGCGGGCGTGGCGGCTTTGCCATCCGCGCGCTTGGCGTCGATGGCCTCGCACACATCCGCGTCGAGTCCGACACCCGCGCTGAAGAGGAACCAGCGATCGTCGGCGACGCCGAGCCCGATGCGGCGGTCGGCGTCATCGGCCACCAGATCGATCAGCTGATTGGTGGCGGTCACCGGATCCGGTTCGATGCCCAGCGAGCGCGCGAAGACATTCGCCGAACCGCCCGGGATGACGCCGAGCCGCGGCAGCCACTCCCGCTGCGGCTCACCCGGCAGCGGGAGGAAACCGTTGACGGTCTCGTTCACCGTGCCGTCCCCGCCGTGTACCACGATCAGGTCCATCCGGGTGTCGGCGGCCCAGCGCGCCAGCTCGGCGGCGTGCCCCCGGTGCTCGGTGTGGCGAACGGTCAGCTGGGTGCGGCTTTCCAGTGCGTGAGCGAGCAGATCGCGAGTGGACCGAGTGGTCGAAGTGGCATTCGGGTTCACGATAAGCAGCGTCCGCACATCCGCAGCCTACTGACGTCCGCCGCGGCACGGCTGCCCGAGTCCGGTGACCACCCCGGTGAATGCGGGTGGGCGGGTCCAGGATTCGGCAACGACGCTCGGTCGTAGGCTGGGCGGGTGGCTGAGCAGAACAACGGCGAGAACAAGCCCGCGGGCGAGAGCGACGTGGTGCCCGCGACGGTGCGCGTGGCGGGCGCGCTGGTCGCCCTGGAGGGCGCGCTGGGCCTGGTCGCGATGGTCGTGCTGATCATCGTCGGTGTGAACGGGTCGGCGCAGAGCCCCAAGAACAGCTATCTCACCGCCGGATACGCGGCCATCCTGGGCAGCGCGGTGCTGGCCGCCGGGATCGGGCTGATGCGCGGGAAGCGGTGGGGGCGGGCCATCGCCACGCTGACCCAGCTGTTGCTGCTGGGTGTCGCGTACTACATGTTCACCTCGGACCGGCCCGAGTTCGGAGCGCCGCTGGGACTGCTGGCACTGGGTGCGCTGGTTGCGCTGTTCGCTCCGGCCTCGAATCGGTGGATGGCCGCGGGCTACGGCTCCGTCGAGGAGTAGGCCGTAGCGGTCGCCAGAGTCGCCGTACTGGTTGCTCAGTGGCCCGTGAGCGAGTTTTGGGACGCTCGCCCACCTCTCGGGTGAGCGAGCGCTTTCCAGCGATGCTGCGGTGAATTCGGATGCCGTGGCGAATTCAGTCGTCGGCGTGCGTCGCCAGGCGGGCCAGGGCCGCGCCGCGCAGGCGGTAGCCCGTCCACTCGTGCTGGTGCTCGGCCCCGATGGATTCGTAGAAGTCGATGCTCGGGGTGTTCCAGGTGAGCACCGACCAGTCGATGCGGGCATACCCCTGCTCGACGGCCTCGCGGGCCAGCGTCGCGAGCAGGCTCTTGCCCAGCCCGCGGCCGCGGACCTCCGGCTTGACGTAGAGATCCTCCAGATAGACCCCGTGCACGCCCTTCCAGGTGGAGAAGTTCAGGAACCAGATGGCACAGCCCACCACGCCCTGATCGCTCTCGGCCACATGGGCGTACAGCGCGGGCTGCGGCCCGAACAGGGCCGTCTCGAGCTGGGCCGCGGTGAGGGTGCACTCGGCGGCGGCTTTCTCGTACTCGGCCAGGTCGTGGACGAGCTGGACGAGCGCCGGGATGTCGGCGGGGGTGGCGCGGCGAATCATTCGGCGGCCCCTTCCTACGGGTTGAGCGGCGGAACCAGATTGTGCGCGAGCACGGTTCGAGCCTGGTGATCATGTCCCAGCACCGTAACCGCGGCGGTGGACAGGAAGAATCGGCGGCCTTCGATCACCTCGAACTCGGCCCAGCGGGCGATGAGCGCGCGAGAGAAGTGGCCGTGGCCGACCAGCACCACATCGCGGGTGGCCAGCTCGGGGATGACGGTGGCCAGCACGTGGTCGGCGCGCTTGCGGACGTGCTCGGCGCTCTCGCCCTCGGGGGTCTCGCCGGTCCAGATGGTCCAGCCGGGGGACATCTGCTGGATCTCGGGCGTGGTGAGGCCCTCGTATTCGCCGTAGTCCCACTCCACCAGATCGTCGTCGACGATGACGCCGGGCAGCCCGGCCAGCGCCGCGGTGCGCAGCGCGCGCTGCCGGGGGCTGCACAGCACCAGCGGATTCCGCAATTCCATGTCGTACAGCAGTTTTCCGGCGGCCCGGGCCTGCGCCTCGCCGATCTCGGTGAGCGGCACATCGGTGCGGCCGGTGTGGCGGCGTGCGGCCGACCAGGCCGTCTCCCCGTGTCGCAGCACTACCAACCGGAATTCGCCACCACTCATGAATTCGATCATGCTCCACCGCCTACCCGAATACCTAGCGGGCGGCCGAGAGCCGTTGGAATCGAGCGCCGGCGGGCGGCCGGATCAGGAGGCCGCGCCGACGCCGTACACCTGGGTGCCCCGGCGTTCCAGGAAGACGCTGCCCGAGACGCTCAGCCCGATGGGCTCGTTGTGGTAGTCGCTGCGCTGCAGCGGGATTCGCGAGACCTGCGCGCCGGTGCCGGGATCCAGGACGGCCAGGCCGTCCGGGACCGGGGCCACCAGCTGGCCGGCCATCAGCGCGGGGGTGCCGAGCACGTGCTGGGCGCCCCACTGCGGGTCGAGGGTGGTGGGATTGAGGGCGATCAGGCTGTCGCCGGTGAAGACGAAGAAACCGGTGGACAGGCGCGCCACCATGGCGTTGTCCGCGAAGGCCGGAACCTGGTGGGTGGCAAGCAGATTGCCGCTGACGTCATAGATGGTCAGCACCGGCGGGGTGGTCGGGGTGGCGGGGAGGTAGAGCGCGGTCCGGGTGTCGGACACCGCGATCACGCGCGCCCCGTCCACCGCGCCGCCGGGCTCGTTGAGCACGTGCGTGCTGTATTCCTCCGGCACCGTGCCGTCCTTGGGCGCGGGATTGAGGATGGACAGCCGGTCGGCGGAGTCCTTGGGGCAGCGTTCCAGCACCGCCACCCGGCTGGGCGCCGAGCCCGCCGAGAGCAGCCGGCAGTCGGCGCGCGGCTGGGTGTGCGGATTCACCGGGGCGTCCACATAGCCGTATTCGAGGGTGCGGACCAGATCCGAGCGCCACATCTCCAGTCGGTCGTCGCCCAGCGCGAGCACATAGGTGCCGTCCGGGGCCAGGGTGATCCGCTTGTCCATGTAGCTGGACCGCGCCGCCACCCGGGTCCCGGTCTCGGCGTTGAGCAGGGTGGTCTGACTGCAGCCGCGCTCATCCCGGTAGGTGGCGATGACCGTCCCGAACTGGACCTCCACCGCGCACAACGGCATGTCCCGCTGGTACTTCCAGACCTCGTCGCCGGTGCGGGCATCCCGCCCGGTGACGGTGCCGCCGTCGGCGGTGACGGCCACCGCGCCCACTGCCAGCGAGCGCATGGCCGCGCCGTCCGGTGCGTGCCACAGCTCCTTGACCTGCGCAGGCAGCGAGTCGGCCGCCGGCGGCGGGGTGAGGGTGTGGTTCGCGGACTGTGCGTGGGTGCCGCGCACATCGCTGGTCAGCGCCACGACCGCTGCCGCGATCGCCACCAGAGCGGCGATCGCGACAGCGGTGAGAATATCGGCGCGCGTCCGCCGCTCGGGTGCGAGCACGACAGCGAGAGTAACCGATCTGCGCGGCTAGGCCGAGGCCGCGACCGCGGTGTCGGTCACCACCACGGCGGCCTCGGCGTCCGCATCGGCCTTCTTCCGCCGCGTCCGCCGCACCGGAGCCGCCGCCGCGGGCTCGTCGGAACCGCTTGCCGCAGTACCCGACTCGACCGCTTCGACCTCCGCCTTGACGGCCTTCCGGACCCGCTTGCGCGGCGCGGCCTTCGGCGCCTCGGCGCCGTCCGCCGCCTCCGCGACCACCTCGGCGGCGCCGTTGGCGTCCACGGTCGCCGCGGCCGCCTTGCGAGTCCGCTTGCGGGGCGCGGCCTTCGGCGTTTCGGCGCCGTCTGCCGCCTCGACCGTGACCTCGGCGGCGCCGTTGGCGTCCACGGTCGCGGCCGCGGCCTTGCGAGTCCGCTTGCGCGGCGCGCTCTTCGGAGCCTCCGCGGCGACCTCGGCACCGCCGGCGGTCTCCTCGGCGGTCGGAGCGGTGCTCGCGGCACGGCTGGCGCGCTTGCGCGGCGCCCGCAGGGCGGGCTCGGCCGAGTCGCCGTCGGTGGCAGCCGATTCCGCCACGACAGCGGATTCGGCTGCGCCGGTGCCGGATTCGGCCACGGCGGCCTTGGTACGGCGGGTGCGCTTGCGGGGCGCGTCCGCTTCGGCAGTCACGGGAGTCGCTGCCGCCGCAGTGGTTTCTGCGACGACGGCCGACTCCGCGGCAACCGGGGCCTCGGCGGCAGTGGCAGTGGCCTCGGCGGCTGCCTTGGTGCGGCGGGTGCGCTTGCGGGGCGCGGCGGCCTCGACCACGTCGGCGTCGGCGACCGGCTCCACCGTCGTGGTGGCCACGCTCGCCTCGACCGGCGCGGGCGTCTCGGCGACCGCGGCCTCCGAGACGACGTCGGCGGCGGCCTCGGTCACGCCGATGCCCTCGGCGGAACCCTTGCCCCCGCGACGGGTGCGCTTGCGTCCCCGGTGGGCGCCGTCTCCGGCATCCTCGGAGACGACGTCGGCAACCTCGGCGGGGCCGTCGGCGTCGAGCTCGGTCTCGACCGCGGTCGCGACGATGACGTCGGCAGGGGTGTTGCCACCCTTGCCGCGGCGGCGACGGCGGCGACGGCGGCCGGACTTCTCCGGATCACCGGCGGCCGAATCGGCCTCGGCGGCAGGGGTTTCGGCGGTCACCACGGCCGCGTCGCCCTCGACCGGCCGGCCGCCGCGGGTGCGACGGCGGTTGCGGCTGCGGGTACCGCGGCGTTCGCGCTCCTCCACGACGGCGTCCTCGTCGCGCTCGGGCTTGCGCTTGCGGATGACGCCGGTGACGCCCTCCGGGATGCCGAGTTCCTCGTACAGGTGGGGGGAGCGGGAATACGTTTCGACCGGTTCCGGGATGCCGAGGTCGAGGGCCTTGTCGATGAGGCCCCAGCGGTTCAGCTCGTCCCAGTCCACCAGGGTGACCGCGACACCGGTCTTGCCCGCGCGGCCGGTGCGGCCGATGCGGTGCACGTAGGTCTTCTCGTCCTCCGGGCACTGGTAGTTGACGACGTGGGTGACGTCGTCGATGTCGATGCCGCGGGCGGCCACATCGGTGGCGACCAGCACGTCGATCCTGCCCTCGCGGAACTTCTTGAGCGCCTTCTCACGGGCGATCTGCCCCAGGTCGCCGTGCACCGCGCCGACGGCGAAGCCACGCTCGGCCAGATCGTCGGCGACCTTCTGAGCGGTCCGCTTGGTGCGCGCGAAAATCATTGTCGCGCCGCGGGTTTCGGCCTGAAGGATGCGAGCCACCAGCTCGCTCTTGTCCAGCGCGTGCGCACGGTAGACCAGCTGGGTGATCCGGTCGTGCACCGCGGACTCGTGGTGCTCCTCGGCTCGGATGTGCGTCGGCCGGTTCAGGAAGGTGCGGGCCAGGGTGATGATCGGACCCGGCATGGTGGCCGAGAACAGCATGGTCTGGCGCTGCTCGGGAACCATATTGAGGATGCGCTCGATATCGGGCAGGAAGCCCAGGTCGAGCATTTCGTCGGCCTCGTCGAGGACCAGCACCTGCACCTTGCCCAGGATCAGATGCTGCTGCTCGGCCAGATCCAGCAGGCGGCCCGGGGTGCCGACGACCACGTCGACACCGGCGCGCAGCGCCTCGATCTGCGACTCGTAGGGGCGGCCGCCGTAGATCGACGTGATGCGCACCTTGGTCCCGGTGCTGTCGTCGAGATACTTGGCGGCGTTCTCCAGATCCTGGGTGACCTGGATGCACAGCTCGCGGGTCGGCACGATGACCAGCGCACGCGGGGTGCCGTCGAGGGCCTTGGTGCCGGAGTCGCCGGTGGCGATGCGGTGCAGCAGCGGCACACCGAAGCCGAAGGTCTTACCCATACCGGTGCGGGCCTGGCCGATGAGATCCTCACCGGCCAGCGCGAGCGGCAGGGTGAGTTCCTGAATGGCGAAAGTGCGTTCGATGCCGATCTCGGCGAGGGCCCGGACGATTTCCGGCCGCACGCCCAATTCGGCGAAAGTGGGAGCGAGGTGGGTGTCGTCGAGTTCCGCGGTCAGCAGCGTGTCCGCCACACCCGGTTCCTGCTCTACGGTGATCTTGCTCAGGTTCTTGCCTTTCCTCGTTTATCGCGTCTCGCGCGCACGAGGCGTGGGGCGGACCCGGTCGGTCCGCGACGACCACTTGATCCGTTCTCGCCGCTGCGGGATGCCTCTCCGGTGGATGGGCGTCGACCTGGCGCGGCGGTGCAGTGCTGCGGATCGGAGTGCGCGCACATTTTCCATGGACTACGGGCATAATTCCGCCGTCCGCGGAGATTGTAGCGTGATACGGCCTTCGCCCTGATTTCCGCCACCGCTAATGTGTGGCGTTATTGCGCTGGTAGGCGCGCTTATCGGTAGCGAAAGACGGTCTGATCCGGGGTTTCGCATTGCCGTTAATGATTGTGGCGCACCATAATTCGTCCGGGGGCAACCGTGTCGGACGCCGCTTGGACAGTTGAGTTGCTCACATATGTGATACGCCGTGTAGCACTATCTGCCAAGGTGGTGCCGTGAGCTTGGCAGACACCGTGAGCACCGCCGTCCGCAACATGTGGTCGCTGACCTTCGGCGACGGCATCGAGGCCCCCGAACCCACCCCGTCGACGGTGCTGTCCGACGCGCCGCATCGCGAACTGCGCCGCTACGACGGCGCGGGCCCCGACGATCCGGCCGTGCTGCTGGTCCCGCCGCTGGCCGCGCCCGCCTTCTGCTTCGACCTGCGCCCCGATCAGAGCCTGGCCCGGTTCCTGCTGGAGACCGGCCGCGCGCCCTACCTGGTCGACTACGGCGACATCACCTTCGACGACCGGCGCATGGGCTTCGAGACCTGGATCGATGACATCCTGCCCGAGGCCATTCGCGAGGTCTCGGCCGATCGCGGCGGCCGTCCGGTGGATCTGGTGGGCTGGTCCATCGGCGGCGTGCTGGCCCTGCTGACCGCCGCGGCCGATCAGGCGCTGCCCATCCGGTCGATCACCGCCGTCGGCGCGCCGCTGAGCTACGACCACATGCTCGGTGCGCGCGAACTGCGCACCCTGGCCCGCATCGACGGCGGCCGCACCGCCACCGCCGCCATTCGCGCCGCCGGCGGGGTCTCGGCGCAGCTGACCCGGATCGCCTACCGCGCCACCGCCTGGGATCGGGAACTCAAGCGGCCGTTCTTCATTGCGAGCAATCTCGCGGACACCGCGACCCTGGCCCGGATGGAGACCATCGACCGGTTCCAGAATTCGCTGCCCGGGTATCCGGGGCGCTTCTACAACCAGCTGTGGGGCCGGTTCATCCTCAACAACGACATCGGCAAGGGCGTGGTGCACCTGGGCGAGCGGCGGGTCGAGCTGGCCGACATCACCCAGCCGGTGCTGCTCGTCGGCGGACCGAACGACGTGATCACCGCGGCCGCCGCCGTGGAGCACGGGACGACGACGCTGACCGGCTCGCCGGAGGTGCGGTACGAGACCGCACCCGGCTCCCACCTCGGCATTCTCATCGCCCGTGACACCACGTGGACCTATCTGGACAAGTTCCTGCGCGACCAGCCATGACGGGTCGATACCTCGGATGCCAGGAACACACCGGTAGCCCCGAGTCGCCGGTTCGATCATGAATCGCGTTGTGTCGCGAGGACTTACGAACGTGTCGGGGGTATGCCCCGGGTGTCGTCGCCGATGGGTGAATGCACGTCGTTTCCGGCCGCTAGGGTGGGGTCCCATGGGAGCAAACTCGTCCACTGCGCTCGGCGCTGCCTCGGAGTCTTCCGACGGCCGCATCTCCGCCGAACATCCTGGAGCCACCGATCTCTTCGCGGTCCTCGCCTACGGTGAGATCTCCGCCTTCTACCGTCTCGCCGAAGAGGCCAAGCTGTCGCCCACGCTGCGCGGCCGGGTGGCCGTCGCCAAGATGGCCGGCAACGAGATGGACCACTTCGAGACCTTGGAGCGGGCGCTGGCCGACCGCGGGGTCGACATCTTCGACGCCATGGCCCCGTTCGTGCGCGCCCTGGACGCCTATCACGCCTCCACCGACCCCTCCACCTGGCTGGAGTCGATGGTCAAGTTCTACGTCGGCGACGGCATCGCCGCCGACTTCTACACCGAGATCGCCGGCGCCCTGGCTCCCGAGGTCGCCGACGTGGTGCGCGACGTGCTGGCCGAGACCAGCCACTCCGAGTTCGTCATCGAGGAGGTGCGCACCGCGGTCGCCCAGAATCGGTCCGAGCGGGACCGGCTGGCGCTGTGGGGCCGCCGCCTGCTGGGCGAGGCCATCACCCAGGCGCAGTACGTGATGGCGCAGCGCGACGGGCTCACCGAGCTGGTCCTCACCGCCACCGGCGATCTGAACGGCGTCGCCACGCTGTTCGAGCACATGCAGAACAGTCACGCCGAGCGCATGCGCGTCCTCGGCCTGAGCTGACGCTCCCCGTTCCCCCAGCCGTCTGCGCTGTTCCCCGGCAGTGCCGTGGGTGCTGTTCGCTGACAGCGCAGGCGGTCGCGGCCGGACGCTGTCCCGGCTGCGCTAGCGTGATCAGGACAGCACAGGACTCTAGGTTCGGAGGTTGGCCGTGGAGGTCAAGATCGGCATTTCGGATAGCCCGCGTGAGCTCGTCATCAACAGTTCGCAGACCCCCGCCGAGGTCGAGGCGGCCGTCACCGGCGCGCTCCAGGGTGAGGGCGGCGTCGTCACGCTGACCGACGAGAAGGGCCGCAAGTTCCTGATCCAGGCCTCGAAGGTCGCCTATGTCGAGATCGGCACCCCCTCCTCGGGCCGCGTCGGCTTCGCGGCCGTCTAGTCGAACTCTCGGGGACTTCCTGAAACCCCTAGTGACATAAAAGAATTGCCCCGCCGAGCTGCTCGGCGGGGCAATTCTTTTGCTGTTGTCGGGGATCGAGGGGATTACCCCCGAATCCTTCGAGAGTTGAGAGAACTTTTCTCTCAATCCATCGGGTGCAGCGGCACGTGCTTCAGGCCGCCCCAGCACAGTGCGACGGTGGTGTCGACCGCGTCGTCCTTGCTGATCGGCCGGTCCGCCTCGAGCCAGTAGCGCGCGCTCAGCTGGCTGGCGCCGACCAGGCCGACGGCGAGCACACGGGCGCGGTACGGCTCCAGGCCGGAGTCGTGGGCGACCAGGTCGAAGACCGCGTCCACGCAGGCCTCGGTGGCCTGCTCGACACGGCGCTGCACCTGCGGTTCATTGGTCAGATCGGATTCGAAAACCAGTCGGAAGCCCTGGGTTTCGTGATCGACGAAGTCGAAGTAGGCCTGCACGGCGGCGCGCACGCGCTGCTTGTTGTCGGTGGTGGAGCGCAGCGCCTGGCGCACGCTCGACACCAGTGCGTCGACGTAGTTCTGCAGGACCGCCAGATACAGTTCGAGCTTGCTCGAGAAGTGCTGGTAGAGCACCGGTTTGCTGACGCCGGCGCACTGCGAGATCTCATCCATGCCGGAGGCGTGATAGCCGCGTAGCACGAAGACCTCGCTGGCGGCCGCGAGTAGCTGCGCCCGGCGCGCCTCACGGGGCAGGCGGGTACCGCGCTTGCTCGCCGCCATGGCCTCGGATGACATGCGGTGCGACGTCATCCGGTCCACGAGGTCAGTCATTGCCTTTTCTCCCAGTTGATTCCCGGTGGGAAGGATGTCACCGGTATCCCACGAACGATACTCGCTCATGGGGCCCGTGCCGATCCAGGTTCCGAATTTTGGTGTGCTGGTTGTTGTCGATCAGCAGCTGTGATGGTCGAGTGGGACTCGCGTCGATTATGCGAGGCCGATCACAACTGTGTAGCACATGTTCCGATTTGTGAGCTCTGCCGCATTGGCGTGAGATATCTCGCAGCAATAGCGCCGCCCAGCCACGGCCCTTCCGTGCGTGGGGGCGGGCTGTGAGAGTCTGTCAGTCGTGACCGACCATGGGGGCAGTAGTTCCGGCGGGCCTGATTCACGCCGCCCCGTGGGGGCCGATGTGCCGCAGACCGCCGGTAACAAGCGCCGAGGAAGACCCAGCGGGCCGATCTACGATCCGCTCGGTGTGTACACCGGCGCCAGCGCATCGCAGACCGGCCCCTCGCTATCCTCCGGGCTCATCACACCGCCCGACCCCGCACCCGATCCCAGTCAGCCCGCCGGTGATCACCTGCCGCTGCCGCACCAGCCGCTGCGCGCCCGCTGGGATCCCACCGCCCCGCCCGCCGACGCCCGCAACCGGCAGCGCCCCGACCGCGAGACCAAGAAGCAGAGTCCGCTGGGCCGCTTCGTGAGCACCTACGGCTGGCGCGCCTACGCCCTGCCCGTACTGCTGGTCATCACCGTCCTGGTCGTGGTGGACGCCCTGCGCCACACCGGCGACGCCAGTACCGGACTCCCCGGCTTCGGCCACCTCAGCGAGCACACCGACAAGCCCAGCGGCATCATCGGCGGCGCACCCAAGGGCGACGGCAGGTACGCGGCCGATCTGCCCACCGGCGCGGTCCCGCCCGGCGGGCCCTACGCCGACACCGGCACCGGCAACTGGCACGTGGTGCCCGGCAATACCGCGCAGGTCGGCACCGGCTCCCAGCACGTGTTCACCTACACCGTGGAGATCGAGGACGGCGTGGACACCGCCAGCCTCGGCGGTGATCCGGCCATCGGCCAGATGGTCGACGCCACGCTCGCGAATCCCAAGTCCTGGACCCATGATCCGCGTTTCGGCTTCCGGCGCGTGGACACCGGCACTCCGGATTTCCGAATCTCGCTGACCTCCCGCGACACCACGCGCAAGTCCTGCGGTTTCGAGATCCCGGTCGACTCCTCCTGCTACAACGCCGATCTGGGCCGCGTTGTGCTCTCGGAGGTGCGCTGGGTGCGCGGGGCGCTGGCCTTCGAGGGCGATGTGGGTTCCTACCGGCAGTACCAGATCAATCACGAAGTGGGACATGCCATCGGCTACCACGAGCACCAGCCGTGCGAGGTCGACGGCGGGCTGGCGCCGGTCATGATGCAGCAGACCTTCGGGATCCGGAACAACGACATCGCGAAGCTCGATCCCGAAGGTGTGGTGCCGATGGACGGCAAGACCTGCCGCTTCAACCCGTGGCCCTACCCCCGGGCCTGAGCCCCCTCCACCGCGGCGGCGGGCGCGGATTCCGTTGCGGCCGAAGGCCGGTGCCGGGCGACTCCCAGGCCAGCCAGGGCGCCCAGGGTCGCCGCGGCGGCCGCGGTGAGCAGCGCCGCGCGGAAGCCGTGCTGGACGGCCGTCGTCGAGGTATAGCCGCCGGTGACGGTGAAAACCGCTGAGGTGACCGCGATTCCGAAGCTGCCGCCGAGCTGGCGCAGGGCGTTGTAGATCCCCGACGCGGTGCCGATGGACTCCGGTCCGACCGAGCTGATCGCCGCGTTCTGCACCGCGGGCATGGCGGCCGAGATGCCGATACCGGTCAGCAGCATCGGCCCGATCAGCGCCGGGTATCCGGCCCCGGCCCCGGCGGCCAGTGCGATCCAGAGCAGGCCGATCCCCGCCAGCAGCAGTCCGGCCACGATCAACCGGCGTTCGCCGATCCGGCTCATGCGCGCGCCCGCCAGGGGCGCGACCACGAAGAGGGTTGCGGTCCAGGGCAACAGGCGCAGCCCGGAGCCGAGTGGGGTGTTGTGCAGCCCGGCCTGCAGGTACTGGGCGAAGAAGAACGCGGTGCCGAAGATCGCGGCGGTCATCAGGAGCCCTGCCAGATTGGCGGCGCCGAAGCCGGGGCGGGTGAACAGCCGCATGGGCACCATGGGCTGCGGGGTGCGCAGCTCCCAGCCGACGAAGGCCGCCAGCAGCGCACCGCCGCCGAGCAGTGCGCCCAGGATCTCGGTGCTGGTCCAGCCGATCGCATTGCCGCGCACCAGGCCGAGCACCAGCCCGAGCACGCCGAGCCCGGACAGCAGGACGCCGACGGTGTCGACCTGTGCGGCGGGCCCGGTGCTCTCCGCGACCCAGCGGCGGACGGCCGGAATCAGCGCCGCGCCGATGGGCACATTGAGCCAGAAGATCCACTGCCAGGTCAGGCCCTGCACCACGGCCCCGCCGACGACGGGTCCGCCCAGGATGGCCAGCCCGGTGACCCCGGCGAAGATGCCCATGGCCCGTCCGCGCTGGGCGGGCGGGAAGGCCACCCCGAGCAGGGCGAAGGCGGCGGGCATGATCATGGCCGCACCGACGCCCTGCACCGCGCGGGCGGCGATCAGCGCGCCGATGCCGGTGGCCAGTGCGCAGGCGGCGGAGGAGAGGGTGAACAGCGTGAGCCCGGCGATGAGCAGGCGGCGGCGGCCGACGCGGTCGCCGATCACCGCGGCGGTCAGCAGGAACACCGCGAGTGCGAGCGTGTAGGAGTTGAAGGTCCAGCCGAGCGCCTCGAGGGACGCGCCGAGCTGGACCCGGATGGTGTTGAGCGCGGTGGTGACGACGAGCGCGTCGAGCCCCACCATGAGTGACGCCACCGAGGTGAGGGCGAGCGTCCAGCGCTGGTGAGTGGTCATGGGGGAGTGACCTTTCGGGTCGGTTCGGGTGTCACCGGTACGTACTCACCGGCTCGCGAAAACTCATCGGCCGCTGGTCGGCGGCCCGTCGCTCGACGACTCGGCGACGCCGTGCTAGCAAGGTGGGATGACCGCCACCGTCGACGACGTGGTCGCCGTCGCCGATTCGCACCGCCCCGAACTGCTCGCCTACTGCTACCGGATGACCGGCTCGCTGCACGATGCCGAGGATCTGGTGCAGGAGATCCTGGTGCGCGCCTGGCGGTCGGCGGATTCCTATGACCCGCAACGGGCTTCGCTGCGCACCTGGCTGTACCGGATCGCCACCAATGTCTGCCTCACCGCGTTGAAGAGCGCGCAGCGGCGGGCGCTGCCGGTCGATCTGGCACAGCCGAATCCGGTGGTGGGGGCGGAGCGGCTCGCTCCTTCGCCCGAACTGCCGTGGCTGGAGCCGTTCCCGGACGCGCTGCTCGGGGACGGCGATCCGGCCGCGGTGGTGGCGGCCCGGGAGAGCGTGCGGCTGGCGTTCGTGGCCGCGCTGCAACACCTTCCGCCGTTGCAGCGCGCGGTGCTGATCCTGCGGGACGTGCTGGCCCTGCGGGCGGCCGAGGTGGCCGGGCTGCTCGACACCAGCACCGCCGCTGTCAACAGCGCCCTGCAGCGGGCGCACGCGCAGCTGTCCGGCGTCCAGGCCGGTCCCGCCGAACTGGGCGACGACGAGCAGCGCGAACTGCTGAAGCGCTACGTCGAGGCGTTCGAGGCCATGGACATCGACGCCCTCAAGGCCATCCTGCGCGACGATGCCATGCTCCAGATGCCGCCGTTCCTGGCCTGGTTCCAGGGCCGCGACGCCGTCACCGCCTTCCTGGGCCGGGTCTTCGCCCGCGGCGAGGTCTTCCGCCTGCTACCCACCCGCGCCAACAACCGCCCGGCGCTCGCCGCCTATGTCGAGCGCGGCGATGTCTTCGAGGCCGCCAACCTCCACGTCCTCACCCTGGACCGCGACGGTTTCGCCCGCCTGGACCTGTTCCACTCCCCGGACCTCTTCCGCCTGTTCGACCTCCCCGCCCGGCTGTGACGTGACATCCGTAGGCTTGGGGAAGAACGCCCCGCCCTGCGGTGTTGCAGCAATGGCCGCGAGTTTCCGGCGAATTCGATTGAGGAGTCCGAAGACGTGTCATCGCATCCCTCCCTGCCGCCCCTGGTGGAGCCGGCGGCGGAGCTGACCCGGGACGAGGTCGCCCGCTACAGCCGCCACCTGATCATCCCGGACCTCGGGGTGGACGGTCAGAAACGCTTGAAGAACGCCAAGGTGCTGGTGATCGGCGCGGGCGGGCTGGGCTCCCCGGCGCTGCTGTACCTGGCGGCCGCCGGTGTCGGCACGCTCGGCATAGTGGAGTTCGACGAGGTCGATGCCTCCAACCTGCAGCGTCAGATCATCCACGGCGAGTCCGATATCGGCCGTTCCAAGGCGGACAGCGCCCGCGATTCGATTCTGGAGATCAACTCCGGAATCACCGTGGAGCTGCACAAGATTCGCCTCGAACCCGACAACGCGGTCGAGCTGTTCAGCCGCTACGACCTGATCGTCGACGGCACCGACAACTTCGCCACCCGCTACCTCGTCAACGACGCCGCGGTCCTGGCCGGCAAGCCCTACGTGTGGGGCTCGATCTACCGGTTCGAGGGCCAGGTCTCGGTGTTCTGGGAGGACGCCCCCGACGCGCCGGATGGCGAAAAGAGAGGCATCAACTACCGCGACCTCTACCCGGAGGCTCCGCCGCCGGGCATGGTCCCGTCCTGCGCCGAGGGCGGCGTGCTGGGCGTGCTGTGCGCCTCCATCGGCTCGATCATGGTGACCGAGGCGATCAAGCTGATCACCGGTATCGGCGACCCGCTGCTGGGCCGGCTCATGGTGTACGACGCACTGGACATGAGCTACCGCACCATCAAGCTGCGCCGCGATCCGGAGCGTCAGCCCATCATCGAGCTCATCGACTACGACGCGTTCTGCGGCGTGGTGTCGGAGGAGGGCCAGGCCGCGGCCATCGGCTCCACCATCACCGCCCGGGAGCTCAAGGAGATGCTCGACGCCGGCAAGGATGTCGCCATCGTCGACGTGCGCGAGCCCGTCGAATGGGACATCGTCCGTATCGAGGGCGCGACCCTGATCCCCAAGGACCGCATCCTCTCCGGCGAGGCCCTGGCCGAACTGCCCCAGAACACCCCGATCGTCCTGCACTGCAAGACCGGAATCCGGTCGGCCGAGGCGCTCGCGGCGCTCAAGAACGCCGGCTTCTCGGACGCCACCCATCTCCAGGGCGGCATCATCGCCTGGGCCAACCAGGTCGACCCGTCGCTGCCGGTCTACTGACCGAAAGGGTTGATTTATCGGGACGTGACAACTGATTTCGGACGGATCCGGGTAACTCCCCGGGTACGTCCGAAATCGGTGACACGCCCGACCGCCGGTCGCCGACGACACTCCGACGGCTCCTAGTCTGGCCTTAAGTCCCGGGGAGGCGGTACAGCGGTACCGTACGCGCGTGACCATGACTGCTGTGGAACCTCCTGAGCATGTGCGCTCGACCTTCGGGTTGCGCGAGGAAGCGCCGGTTCCGCTGGGGAACTGGGACGGTGGCTGGCGTTGTGGCGATGTGGTCCTGAGCCCGGTGACCGATCATGCGCGAGCGGCGTGGTCGGCGAAGGTACGCGAGACCCTGCGGGTGGACGGGCTCCGCCTGGCGCGGCCGGTGCGGGCCACCGATGGACGGTATGTCGTATCCGGTTGGCGCGCCGACACCTTCCTCGAAGGAGTGCCGGAGCCGCGGCACGACGAAGTGGTATCGCTGTCCTTACGCCTGCACCAGGTGACCGCGCGCCTGGAGCGTCCGCGTTTCCTGGCCGCACAGCCGGTCGCGCCGTGGGTGGATGTGGATGTCTTCGCGGCCGCGGATCGCGCTGCGTGGGAAGCGGTTCCGCTGCGCAGTCTCAAGCTGGGCGGCATGCTGCCGTCCACCTCCCCGGACGGCGACCGCAGCCAGATCCTGATCACCCAGCTGTCCACGCTGCGCAAGCCGGTGACCACTCCCGCGCAGCTGGTGCACGGCGATCTGTTCGGAACCGTCCTGTTCTCGGGCGCTTTCGCGCCCGGCCTCACCGACATCACCCCGTACTGGCGGCCGGCCCCCTGGGCGGCGGCGGTCATCGTGGTCGACGCCCTGTCCTGGGGCGGGGCCGACGACGGCCTGCTGGAACGTTGGGGTGATCTCCCCGAATGGCCGCAGATGCTGGTGCGCGCGGTCATGTTCCGCCTCGCGGTGCACGCCCTGCACCCGCGATCCACGCCCGAAGCGTTCCCGGGCCTGGCCCGCACCGCCGACATGATCCGCCTGCTGCTCTAGGGGGATGAACAACGGAAAGGCCGCGCCGGGCGACGAATCCGGCGCGGCCTTTCTGTTCCCCTGAGGATGGGGATCTCTGGAAGGGCGCGCTTCCAAAGTCATTGCCTGAGAGTTGGGTCTGCTCAGATGTTGGCGTGGGCCAGGGAGGGTGCGCGTCCGACCGCGAAGGACGAGCGCAGGTAGAACCACCAGCAGATCGCGCCCATGGCGAGGTAGGCCACCACGTAGCCCCAGAAGGCCGGATTCATGCTGTGGTAGTGGGTGTTCGACAGTCGCAGGGCCTGCTGCAGGATCCAGCCGCCGGCGGCGCCGATCGCGCCGATGACGCCGATGGCCGCACCCGCCTGCCGTTTCGCGGAGATCAGGGCCGCCCCGATGTCCTGACCGGTCTCCGAGGCGTGCCGCCGCGCTTCCGCGGTGAAGATCATCGGGATCATCCGGTAGGTCGACCCGTTGCCGATGCCGCTGAACACGAACAACAGCAGGAACGAGATCAGGTACAGCGGAAAGTTCTTGGCCGACAGCGACGCCACGATGAGCGCGGCGGCGACCGCCATGCCACCGAAGACGTACAGCGTGATCTTCGCGCCGCTGAGCCTGTCGGCGATCCAGCCGCCGAAGGGCCGGCTCATGGAACCCACGAGCGCGCCGAGGAAGGCCAGGTTGCCCAGGGTGCCCATCCAACCGATCTTGGCCAGGCTCGGGAAGTTGGCCTTGAGCAGGGTGGGGAAGGCGAAGGAGAAGCCGATGAAGGAGCCGAAGGTGCCGATGTAGAGGACGGCCATCACCCAGGTGTGCCGGTTCTTCAGGGCCAGTTTGTAGGACTTACCATCGGATTTCGCGCCGGACAGCGAGTCCATGTAGCGCAGCGCGCCGAACAGGGCGACGAGGATGAACGGAATCCACACCAGCACAGCGAGAGTGATGCCGAACCGGTAGCCGCCCGGGTTCTTGGCCATGATGTGGGTGCCCAGCGTGATGATGAGCGGCACGAACAATTGTGTCTGTGCCACACCGAGATTGCCGCCCGCGGCATTGATGCCCAGCGCCGCGCCCTTCTTGCCCTCGGGGAAGAAGAAGTTGATATTGGCCATCGACGACGAGAAGTTGCCGCCGCCGACACCCGCGAGTGCGGCCAGCACCATGAACACCCACATCGGTGTGCTCGGCTGGTTGATGAAATACGCCAGACCCAGCGTGGGTAGCAGCAGCATGGCCGCGCTGAAGGCGGTGAAGGCGCGGCCGCCGAAGCGCGGGATGGCGAAGGTGTAGGGCACGCGCAGGGCCGCGCCGACCAGGGTCGGGGTGGAGGTGAGCAGCAGCGCGTTGTTGACCGCATCGGGATTCTTCGCGCTCAGGAAGGCGAATCCGGCCGAGCCCATGGCGGTGACCACGCTGGCCCACAGCACCCAGACGCTGAATCCGAGGTTCTCCGCGAAAACGGAGAAGATCAGATTTTTGCGGGCGGTTTGTTTACCCCCGTTTTCCCAGAATTCACTGTTGTCCGGTTCCCAGCGGTCGATCCACCGTCCGCGTCTTTGGAAGGCGAAGGTCTTTTCCGGTGCCTCTACTACGGTTGCCATGAGCGGCTGTCCTCTCGGCTGTCGCGACCGCCCTCATCATGGGTTCCCGGTCGTCGGGGAACCGCTGCGGTCGCGTCCAACCGTAGGAAGCGCTTTTTACGTCCGAGTGTTTTTCCGTGACGGAGACGGTAATTCGGCCTCACCCGGCGGTGTGTCGCGTGGTGACCTTTCGGTTACTCGAATTTCGTATCAAGCGTCCGGTATTCGGCCATGAGCGAATCGAGGAAGCAGTTGGCGGTGCGGGCCGCCCGTTCCGGATCGCCGTCGATGACCGCCTGCACCAGTTCGGCGTGCTCGTCGTGGTACGTCTCGCCCTCGCGCTCGGACCGGACACGGATCCCGGCCGCGATGACGGGCAGCAGCGAGTCGTAGAACTCCAGGTATACCGCATTGTGGCTGGCGACCACGATGGCGCGGTGCAGTTGCACGTCGGCCTCGATGGCGGCGTCGAAGTCGGTGTCCCAGTTACGGGTTCGTTCGTCGAGCACGCGTCGCAGGGTCGCGATGTCGGTGTCGTCGCGGCGCTCGGCGGCCAGCCGGGCGGCGGTGGTGTCGAGGGCCCGCCGCAGTTCCAGGACATCGCGCTGCTGGGCGTCGGCCAGGTACTCGGTGAGGGTGCCGCCGAGGGTGGAGGTGGAGATGACGTAGGTGCCCGAGCCCTGTCTGCGCTCGAGCATGCCGGCGTGCACGAGGGCCTGGACGGCCTCGCGCACGGTATTGCGGCCGGTGCCGGTGAGTTCGGTGAGCTCGGGTTCGGTGGGGATACGCGAGCCGACGGCCCAACGGCCGGAACGGATTTCGGCACGAAGCTGCTCGGTCACCTGGGCGATGAGGCTCGTGCGCCGGACTGGTTGCACGGGTGACAGCGTACCTTGCCTCACATTCGTTGCATCACATCATCGGGTCATCCTATGATTTCCGGGTGACTGCGACGATGGATGAGACGATGGCCCCGGTGCGGGGCCTTTCCAATGCCCCGAGCGAAACGACAGGCTTCCGCCCCGAAATGTCGAAGCGCGCCCTGTTCGAGGGTCGCCTGCTCGTGCTCGTCGCCATCGTCATGTCCGCTCTCACCCTTCGCGTCGCCGTCACCGCATTCACTCCGCTCGCCGCCCGCATCGGGCAGGACATCGGCTACTCCACCGCGGTGGTCGGTGTGTTCGGCATGCTGCCGACCGCCATGTTCGCCCTCGGCGGGCTGCTGACACCGGTGCTGTCGCGTCGCCTGGGCCTGGAGGCGACCGCCCTGGTGGCCATGCTCATGACCGGTGCCGGCTCGGTGATCCGTGCCCTGGTGCCCGCCACCTGGGAGCTGCTGGCCTTCTCCGCGCTGGCCCTGGCCGGCATGGGCATCGGCAATGTGGTGATCCCACCCCTGGTCAAGCGGTACTTCTCGGATCGGCTGGCCGCGCTCAGTTCGGTCTACATCGTGATGGTGCAGCTGGGCACCGTCTTCCCGGCCCTGATCGCGGTGCCGGTCGCGGACGCGCACGGCTGGCGGCTGTCGCTGGGTATGTGGGCCGCGCTGGCCTTCGCCGCCGCGCTGCCGTGGATCGCGGTGCTGCGGGTGCGGCGTGACCACGCCCGCGGGGACACCACCGAATTGCCTTCGGACGCGGTCGAATCCACCGGCAAGGTGTGGCGTTCGCCGGTGGCCTGGGGCATGGCCTTCATGTTCGGCATGACCTCGCTGATCACCTACTCGCTGTTCACCTGGATGCCGACGATCTTCGGCGACGCCGGCGCCAGCGCCTCCTTCGGCGGCAGCATGGTCGGCATCTTCGCCCTCATCGGCCTGGTGGCGGCGCTGAGCGCGCCGATCGTGGTGGGCCGCATGGCCAATCCGTTCCCGGTCGTCATCGGCTGCGCGGTGTTCTTCTTCATCGGCTTCGCGGGTCTGCTGCTCGCGCCGATGAGCGCCCCGCTGCTGTGGGTGCTGGCGGTGGGCCTCGGCCCGTCGACCTTCCCGATGGCGCTGACCCTGATCAACCTGCGGACCCGCACCGGCGCCGGTTCGGCCGCGCTGTCCGGCTTCACCCAGGGTGTCGGCTACTCGGTGGCATGCGTGGGCCCACTGCTGTTCGGCGCGCTGCACACGATGACCGGGGGTTGGCTGGCGCCGTTCGGATTCCTGGTGGTGGCGGTCCTGATCCTGATGGCGGGCGCCTGGGTGGCGTGCAAGCCGCAGATGCTGGAAGACACCTGGAAATAAATTCACCGTTCGAGTTGCCGGGCCGTGAGGTTGGGGCCATGCTTTGTGGCAAGGCTCTCAACTTCCGGCTCGGTCACGCCTTTTCACGCGTTTCCTGGCGATTTGTGGCTGCCGGAAACCCTTGTGTCACATAGCTGAAACATAAGGTCACTTCTCACGCCGGTTGCCCGATATTCGTGAGCAACCGTTGATTTGCCGGTCATTTCGCGCAGCATCGACGCAATACCGATTTCCTACCTTGGGGCCATCCAGATTTCAGGAGGGCCTCTTGTTGACGACGCTGACCCGCAAGCGCGACATCGAGCATTGGGATGCCGAAGATGTCGAGGCTTGGGAAGCCGGTGGTAAGGACATCGCTCGCCGCAACCTGATCTGGTCGGTGTTCGCCGAGCACGTCGGGTTCTCGGTGTGGTCGATCTGGTCGGTCATGGTGCTGTTCATGCCGACCGACAAGTTCGGCATCGACCCGGCCGGCAAGTTCTTCCTGGGCGCGATGCCCACCCTGGTCGGCGGCTTCATGCGGATTCCGTACACCGTCGCCACCGCGAAGTTCGGCGGGCGCAACTGGACCGTCGTGAGCGCGCTGCTGCTGCTGATCCCGACGCTGCTGACGCTGTACTTCGTCAACCAGCCGGGCACCTCCTACACGACCTTCCTGGTCGTGGCGGCCTTCGCGGGCTTCGGCGGCGGCAACTTCTCCTCGTCGATGTCCAACATCAACGTCTTCTTCCCGCAGCGGCTCAAGGGCTGGGCGCTCGGTATCAACGCGGGCGGCGGCAATATCGGTGTGCCGGTGGTGCAGCTGGTCGGCTTGGCGGTCATCGCCACCCTGGGCAACCACTACGGCAATGCCTCGGTGGTGTGCGCGGTCTACCTGGTCCTGATCGTGGTGGCGGCGCTCGGCGCGGCCCTCTACATGGACAACGTCAAGAACCAGAAGGCCGACCTGTCCTACATGATCAAGGCGCTGAGGGTCCCGCAGTCGTGGGCCATCGCCTTCCTCTACATCGGCACCTTCGGTTCCTTCATCGGCTACAGCTTCGCGTTCGGGCAGGTGCTGCAGATCAGCTTCAAGGCCGGCGGCGCGAGCGTCGCCGCGGCCACCCTGCACGCCGCGCAGATCGCCTTCATCGGCCCGCTGCTGGGTTCGCTGGCCCGCCCCTACGGCGGCAAGTGGGCCGACCGCATCGGCGGCAGCAAGGTCACGCTGTACACCTTCGGCGCCATGACCGCGGCGGCCGTGCTGGTCGCGGTGGCCTCCACCATGGGTGATCACGCCGGGCACCCGAAGGGCGGCGTGCTGGTGGCCCTGATCGTCGGATTCACCGCGCTGTTCGTCATCTCGGGCTTCGGCAACGGGGCCGTCACCAAGATCATCCCGTCGGTGTTCGAGGCCAAATCCCGCTCCCTGGACGGTGATTCGGCCAGCCGGGCGGCCTGGGCCCGCAACACCTCGGGCGCGCTCATCGGCTTCGTCGGCGCCATCGGCGCGCTGGGCGGTGTCGGCATCAACCTGGTGCTGCGCTCCTCCTACGCCTCCACCAAGTCCGCGACCACCGCGTTCTGGGTCTTCATGGCCTTCTACGTGGTCTGCGCCGCCGTCTGCTGGGCGGTCTTCATGCGCCGCCCGAGCCTGCGCTCGCTGACCTCCGAAACCACCGACGCCGATGTCGTCGTCGAGGCCGAGGCGCTGGTCCTCGAAGCCGAAACCGGCTCCGCCGCAACCGATTCCTCGTCCACCTCGTCGGCTCGCGCCTGACGTCCATTCGCGAAAGGGACTGTCATGACCCACAGCATCGAACGCAAAACCGTTGTGGTGATCGGCCACGGCATGGTCGGACACCGCTTCGTGGAGGCGCTGCGCTCCCGTGACGAGGCCGGAACCTGGCAGGTCATCGTCCTCAGCGAGGAGAAGCTGGCCGCCTACGACCGCGTCGGCCTGTCGTCCTACGTCGGCATCTGGGAGGCGTCCGCGCTGGCGCTGCCCGGCAACGACTACGAGGGCGACACCCTGGTCGACGTCCGGCTCGGCGTGAAGGCCGACGCCATCGACCGCATCGCCCGCAAGGTCACCACCTCCACCGGTGAGGTGATCGGTTACGACGCACTGGTTCTCGCGACCGGCTCCTACGCCTTCGTGCCGCCGGTGCCGGGCCACGACGCCGAGGGCTGCTTCGTCTACCGCACGCTCGAGGACCTGGACGGCATCCGGGCCGCGGCCGAGGCGGCCGGTCCGGGCGCGGTCGGCATCGTGGTCGGTGGCGGTCTGCTCGGTCTGGAGGCGGCCAACGCGCTGCGCCTGCTGGGCATGACCCCGCACGTGGTCGAGTTCAACAAGTGGCTGATGCCGGCCCAGATCGACGAGGGCGGCGGCGCCATCCTCGAGAAGCTGGTGACCGAGCTGGGTCTGGCCGTGCACACCGGCGTCGGCACCTCCTCGATCGAGACCGTCGAGGGCGCGCCGGTCGCCGAGCGGCTGTCGGTCAAGTTCTCCGACGAGAGCGAATTGCGCGCCGCGGTCGTGGTTTTCGCGGCCGGTGTGCGTCCCCGTGACGAAATCGCCCGTACCTCCGGGCTGGACGTCGGCGAGCGGGGCGGTGTCCTGACCGACCTGGGCCTGCGCACCTCGGACCCCAACATCTACGCGATCGGTGAGGTCGCCGCGGTGGAGGGCGTCTGCTACGGCCTGGTCGCCCCCGGCTACAACACCGCCGAGGTGGTCGCCGACCGCCTGCTCGGCGGCGCGGGCGAGTTCCCGGGCGCGGACCTGTCCACCAAGCTGAAGCTGCTGGGTGTGGACGTGGCCTCCTTCGGTGACGCGCACGCCCGGACCGAGGGCGCGCTGTCGGTGGTGCTGCACGACGCGGCCAAGGGCACCTACGCCAAGCTGGTCGTCTCCGATGACGCCCAGACCCTGCTCGGTGGTGTGCTGGTCGGTGACGCCACCCAGTACTCGGCGCTGCGCCCGCTGGTCGGCCGCCCGCTGCCGGCCGATCCGGCCGCGCTGATCTCCCCGGCGGGTGCGGAACTGGGCGCGGACGCGCTGCCCGACGACGCCCAGATCTGCTCCTGCAACAACGTGTCCAAGGGCTCGATCTGCGGCGCCATCGCCGACGGCGCCTGCGACGTGCCGGCCATCAAGAGCTGCACCAATGCCGGAACCTCCTGCGGCGGTTGCGTTCCCATGCTCAAGAAGCTGCTGGAGCAGTCGGGTGTGGAGGTCTCCAAGTCGCTGTGCGAGCACTTCACGCAGTCGCGCGCGGAGCTGTTCCACATCATCCAGTCGACCGGCATCCGCACCTTCTCGGGTCTGATCGCCAAGTACGGCACCGGAACCGGCTGCGATATCTGCAAGCCGACCGTCGCCTCCATCCTGGCGTCGACCTCGAGCGATCACATCCTCGACGGCGAGCAGGCCTCGCTGCAGGACACCAACGACCACTTCCTGGCCAACCTGCAGAAGAACGGCACCTACTCGGTGGTGCCGCGCATGCCCGGCGGCGAGGTGACCGCCGAGCAGCTCATCACCATCGGCGAGGTGGCCAAGGAGTTCGACCTGTACGTGAAGGTCACCGGTGGTCAGCGCATCGACCTCTTCGGTGCGCGCGTGGAGCAGCTGCCGCTGATCTGGAAGCGCCTGGTGGACGCGGGCATGGAATCCGGCCACGCGTACGGGAAATCGCTGCGCACGGTGAAGTCCTGCGTGGGTTCGACCTGGTGCCGCTACGGCCAGCAGGACTCGGTCGGCATGGCCGTGCTGCTCGAAAAGCGTTACCGCGGTTTGCGTTCCCCGCACAAGCTGAAGCTGGCGGTGTCGGGTTGCGCCCGTGAGTGCGCGGAAGCGCGCGGCAAGGACGTCGGCGTCATCGCCACCGAGCACGGCTGGAACCTGTACGTGGGCGGCAACGGTGGTCTGACCCCGAAGCACGCGGTGCTGCTGGCCGGCGAGCTCGACGACGAGACGCTGATCAAGTACATCGACCGCTACCTGATGTTCTACATCCGCACCGCCGACCGGCTGCAGCGCACCGCGCCGTGGCAGGAGGCCCTGGAGGGCGGCATCGACTACCTCAAGCAGGTCGTGTGCGAGGACAGCCTGGGCATCGCCGCGGATCTGGAAGCGGCCATGGCCAAGCACGTCGAGGGCTACAAGGACGAGTGGGCCGCGGTGCTCGAGGACGAGGGCAAGCTGTCGCGCTTCGTGTCCTTCGTGAACGCGCCGGAGGAGTCGGACCCGACCATCGGTTTCGACGAGACCGGCGAGCGCAAGGTGCCGGTCCTCCTCGGAATCCCGGACATCCCGGTCGATGCGACCCACACCACAGAGACCGCCACGCACGGGAAATGACTGCTTAACCGCGAGGAAACAGGGCGCCGGTACCAATAGGTAGGGCGTTCGGAGGAGAGTACCGATGACCGTGATCGACACACCCGGCACCGCAGTCACGACCGTTTCCGGTTGGACGCAGGCCTGCCGGCAGGACTATCTGATTCCCGGCCGCGGCGTGGCGGTCCTGCTGAAGGGCGGCCGCCAGGCCGCGCTGTTCCTCACCGCCGACGGGACGCTGTTCGCCGTCGGCAATATCGATCCCTTCGGGCGCGCGGCGGTCATGTCGCGCGGTCTGGTGGGCGACCGCGGCGGCGTGCCGGTGGTGGCGTCGCCGCTGCTCAAGCAGGCATTCTCGCTGATCGACGGGCGCTGCCTGGACGACGATTCCATTTCTCTGCCGGTGTACGCGGTCCGCGTCGCGGACGGTGTGGTCTCGGTGTCCAACGACCCCGTCCAATTCATCGGCGGTACGGCATGACCGAGGTTGACAGCGGTACCCCGCTGGCCGGCTTCACGGTCGGTATCACGGCCGCCCGGCGCGCCGAGGAACTCGCCACCCTGCTGGCCCGCAGGGGCGCGAATGTTGTTTCCGCTCCGGCTATCCGGATCATTCCGCTGGCCGACGACACCGAGCTGGAGCGGGTGACGCGGCAGCTGGTCGCGGCCCCGCCGCAGATCACCGTGGCCACCACCGGCATCGGCTTCCGCGGCTGGATGGAGGCCGCGGAGGGCTGGGGCCTGGCCGAGGAGCTGCGCGCCACCCTGGGCTCGACCCGCATGCTGGCCCGCGGCCCCAAGGCCAAGGGCGCCATCCGCGCTGCCGAGCTGCGCGAAGAATGGTCTCCCGCTTCGGAGTCCAGCGCCGAGGTGCTGGATCACCTGCTGGCCCAGGGGGTCGAGGGGGTCCGGATCGCGGTGCAGCTGCACGGCGCCACCACCGAGTGGGAGCCGGTGCCGGACTTCTGCGAGGTATTGCGCTGCGCCGGAGCCGATGTGGTTCCGGTCCCGGTCTACCGGTGGATTCCGCCGGAGGACCGCACTCCCATGGACCGCCTCATCGAGGGCATCGTCACCGCCGGACTGGATTGCGTGACCTTCACCAGTGCTCCGGCCGTGGCGTCACTTCTCATGCGCGCCAAGGAGACCGGGCTGCTGGAGGCCGTCCTGCACGCCTTCCGAACCCGGGTGCTGCCGGCCTGCGTCGGCCCCATCACGGCCGCGCCGCTGGAGGAACTGGGCGTCACGACGTCCATGCCCGGCCGCGCCCGTCTGGGCGCGCTGGCCCGCCACGTCGCCGAGGAACTTCCCCGGCGCGCCAACCGGATTCAGGCCGCCGGGCACCTGCTCAGCGTCCGCGGCGGTTGTGTCGTCGTGGACGGTCAGGTGCGCCAGCTGGCCCCCGCGCCCATGGCGCTCATGCGTTCCCTGGCCCGCCAGCCGGGCCGGGTCGTCTCCCGTGAGGACCTGCTCGCCGCCCTGCCCGGTGGCGGCGACGACACCCACGCCGTGGAGACCGCCATCGCCCGTCTCCGCGCGGGCCTCGGCACCCCCAAGGCCATCCAGACCGTCGTCAAGCGCGGCTACCGGCTGGCCCTCGACCCCGCCGAGTGCACCGACAACCCGCACCCGGAGGGTCCGAATCCGGCTGCGCGTCAGTCGGTTCCGGCGCACACCCAGGGTCTGGGCGCGCGCCGCGACCTGCCGCCGCGCATCCCTGGTACCCGCGCGCCGCACGCGGAGGTCCCGCCGCCGGCGGCCCGCCGCCCGATCGCCCCGGTGAACGGGACCGCCCGCCCGGTGGGCTTCCCGGCGCAGTCCGTCTCCGCCGCCCGCCCCGCGGTGGCCGCGCGCCCCGGTCGTCCGGCCGGGAGTGCGTGGTGAGCGCGCCGGCGCTGGTGCTCGTCGCGCACGGCACCCGGAGCGCCCGGGGCGTGGAGATGATCGCCGAACTGGCGGGAGCTGTTGCGCGTGAGCTGGGTGCGTCGGCGCTCGCGCACGGTGTCCGCGGCGGGATCGCCGAGATAGGTGCCGGTGCCGATTTCGGGGCCGCATCGGCATCGTTGCGTGAGATCGCGATCGCGGATACGCCGCGGGTGCGCACCGCGTTCGTGGATGTGCTGGGACCCTCCCCGGCCGAGGTGTTGCGGGATCTGGATCCGGTTCCCGCCGTGGTGGTTCCGGCCTTCCTGGCCTCGGGCTACCACGTGTATCAGGACGTGCCGCGAGAGGTGGCCGCGAGTGCTCATGGTGCGGTCGCGGTCACCCAGGCGATGGGTCCGGACCCGGCGCTGGCCGAGGTGATGCACCTGCGGCTGCGTGCGGCGGGCTGGCGGCCGGGGGACGCGGTGGTGTTCGCCGCCGCGGGTTCCTCGGACGCGCGAGCGCGCCGGGATGTGCAGCGCGCGGCGCGCCTGCTCTCGGAACGCGTCGGCACGACCGCCCACCTGGCCTATATCGCGACCGGCGAGCCCAAGGTGCCGGAAGTGGTTGCGGCGGTGCGGGCTTCGGGCGCGCGCCGGGTCTTCGTGGCCTCCTATCTGCTCGCCCACGGGCTGTTCCACCAGCGTCTGCACGAGGCGGGTGCGGACGGTGTCGCCGAGCCGATCGGTGTGCACCCGGCCGTGGTGCGCTTGCTGACCGATCGCTACTTCGCGGCGATGGACTCGTTGACGGCTGTCCGGGTCGCCTGATCGGCACGGTCCGGGCCCGTTCGGATTAGGGGCTCGGCCCCGATCCGTCAGGGGCCCGGCCCGAACCGAATCGCCCAATTCCCCTATAGCTTGGTAATTTTCGATTCGCGTGGCAACCTTTACCGCAATTCGGTAAAAACCCTGGAGGATCCCCACGTGAAGAAGTTTGTCGTCGCCGCTGTGATCGCGGGCGGTATCGCCGGCCCGGCCGCCACCGCCGCCGCCGATTTCCCCACGATCTACGACCCGTGGACGGCGTGCATCCAGTCGGGCCAGACCTATGACCAGTGCCAGGCGCTGGTCAACAACACCCAGCCGACCGATCAGGGCGCGGGTTTCGGCTGGACCGGTTCCGCCGCCTCGCATTCCTAAACAATTAAATTTCACATTCCGGGCCGACGCCGAATTGGCGTCGGCCCGGAATGTCTCCGGCAGTCCGAAGGGGGCGAGACCGATCGGCCCCGCCGCCCTTCGTGTATCCCGCCCTTCGTATATCCCGCTCACCGGTATTCGTCTTCGCCGACGACCCCGCCGACGGTGAGGATGGCCGGATGCCGCCCGAACATCCCGCCCGCCGTGCCGGACTCGCCTCGCAGGCGGCGGTACGCGCCAAGCGCAAGGCCGAGTGGCTCGCCCTCTTCGCGGCGGACGCGCGCGTCGAGGATCCGGTCGGCATCTCCCCGTATGACCCGGTGGGCGAGGGACATTCGGGTCACGAGGCCATTGCGGCCTTCTGGGACAAAGCGATCGAGCCCAGCCGAATCGAATTCGAGTGGGCCGATTCGTTCGCCTGCGGCAATGAAGCGGCCTTCACCGGGACCATTCGCAGCACACGCTCCGAGGTGGCCGTCGAGGTCGATCTCGTCGCCGTCTACCGGGTGAATGCGGACGGTAAAATCCTTGCCCTGCGCGCGTTCTGGGAATTGGACCGCGCCCGCGTCACGTCGATTTCGGAGTAGCTCTCCGGGTGGATCAGCCCTTCGGGGTCTGCAGGGCCGGGAACCAGATATCGGTGAGCACATTCGCGGCTTCCTCGGCCGAGACGTCGATGGTGCCCTGCATGGCCCAGCGGGTGAAGAACCGTTCCAGTTGGGCGACAAGGAGTTCCACGCGCAGGTGGGCTTCGTCCTGGCGGTCGGCGGGCCAGCGGGACAGGTAGGAGCTCATGAGGTTGGGGAGGGCCATGATGCCTTCCTTTGCCACCTCGCGGAATTCGGGTTCCAGGGTGGTGGCCTCGTCCCAGGCGGGGAGCAGGTCCTTGTATTCCTGGAACCAGTCGATGGCGCGCCGCATCCAGGCGGCGAATTCCTCGCGTGAGCCGGTGTCGAGCACGTGGTCGAGGTCCTCGTAGAAGTGCTGGACGCTGGGCAGCGTGCCCTGTTCGGCGATCGCCCGCAGCACATCGGGCTTCCCGGTGAAGTGCAGGTAGAAAGTGGCGCGGCTGCAGCCGACGGCGGCGGCGATGTCGTCGACGCGGACCGGCGCGTACCCCTCCGTGGTGAACAGCTGTTTGGCCGCGTCGATGAGCCTGCTGCGGGTCAGCCGTTTCTGTTCGTCGCGCAGCGAGGTGCGCCGGGGTGCGTCGGAGTGGTCTACGTCGGATCGGGTCACGCTTGAATAATAGACGCAAGTTCACTCACTAGACACACTGTCTAGTGAGTGTTAGCGTGTGTGGCACGTCACGTCCGGCAGGGCTTCATGGCCCGTCGCCGAACCAGGAGAGTGAATTGGCTGCGCAATCTGCACAAAATCGTGAGCTACCCCGGGTCGCCATCATCGGCGCCGGCCCGTCGGGTATCACCGCCGCGAAGCGGCTCGCCGAATACGGCATCCCCTTCGACTGCTACGAAGCCTCCGACGAGGTGGGCGGCAACTGGTACTACCAGAACCCGAACGGGATGTCGGCCTGCTATCAGAGCCTGCACATCGACACCTCGAAGTTCCGGCTGCAGTTCGAGGATTTCCCGGCGCCCGAGGAATGGCCGGACTTCCCGCACCACAGCCAGCTGCACCAGTACTTCAAGGATTACGTCGACCACTTCGACCTCCGCGATCGAATCCTCTTCAACAACAAGGTGACCTCGGCCGAGCGGGGCGCCGACGGCCTGTGGACCCTCACCACCGATCAGGGCCGCGTCGAGATCTACGACGCGCTGATCGTGGCCAACGGTCACCACTGGGATCCGCGCACCCCCGACTACCCGGGTGAGTTCGACGGTGTGCTCATGCACTCGCATGCCTACAACGACCCGTTCGACCCGATCGACATGCGCGGCAAGCGAGTCGTGGTGGTGGGCATGGGCAATTCGGGCCTGGACATCGCCTCGGAGCTGTCGCAGAAGTTCCTCGCCGCGAAGCTGTGGGTGTCGGCCCGTCGCGGCGTGTGGGTGCTGCCCAAGTACGTCGGCGGCAAGGTCGGCGACACGCAGGTGGTGCCGGCGTGGATGCCGCCCAAGGTGGCGCTCAAGCTCAAGCAGCGCTTCGTGGTCAAGAACCGTGGCCGCATGGAGGATTACGGCCTGCCCAAGCCGGATCACCTGCCCTTCGAGGCGCATCCGTCGGCGAGCGAGGAGTTCCTGCACCGGGTCGGTTGCGGCGATATCGATTTCAAGCCGGCCATCACCCGCCTGGACGGCAAGACGGTGCATTTCGCGGACGGCTCGTCCGAAGAGGTGGATGTGGTGGTGTGCGCCACCGGTTATCACATCAGCTTCCCGTTCTTCACCGATCCGGCACTGCGGCCCGATACCGACCACAAGCTGCCGCTGTGGCGTCAGATGCTGAAGCCGGACATCGACAATCTCTTCTATCTCGGCCTGGCCCAGCCGATGCCGACCCTGGTGAACTTCGCCGAGCAGCAGTCCAAGCTGGTCGCGGCGTACCTGTCGGGCAACTACCGCTTCCCGTCGCAGGCGGATATGGCCACCGCGGTGGCGAAGGCGGAGGCCGAACGCGCCGAGCGCTATTACAACTCGCCGCGGCATACCATTCAGATCGACTTCGACATCTACGTCCGCGAGCTGAAGAAGGAACTCACCGACGGTGCGCGCCGGGCCGCCGCGGCGGGCAACACGCTGCCGGTTCGCAGTCGCGCGCTGGTTCGGGCGTAGAGAGGAGCGGTCGGGATGAGCAACGTGGCTGGATTCTGTGCCGACGAATTCGACGCTGTCCGTGCAGCTTTCACCGAACAGGTGGAGTCGGGTGCGGAGCTGGGCGCCTCGGTGTGCGTGACGGTGGACGGCGAACCGGTGGTGGATCTCTGGGGCGGCTACGCCGATCTGGAGAAGACGAAGCGCTGGGCCCCGGACACTCTGGTGAACACCTTCTCCATCACCAAGACCATGGTCGCGCTCAGCGTCCTGCTGCTGGTCGATCGCGGTGAGCTGGACGTGCACCAGAAGGTGGCCCACTATTGGCCGGAGTTCGCGGCCAACGGCAAGGCGGATATCGAAGTGCGGCACCTGCTTTCGCACACGTCGGGCGTCTCCGGTTGGGAGGCTCCGATCATGCTGCCGGACATCTACGACGCGGACGCCGCCTCGGATCGTCTTGCGGCACAGTCGCCCTGGTGGGAGCCGGGCACCGCGTCGGGCTATCACGCCATGAACTACGGCCACCTGCTGGGCGCGGTGATCAAGCGGGTCACCGGCCGGCCGCTGGGCCGGTTCTTCGCCGAGGAGCTGGCGCGGCCGCTGGGGGCTGACTTCCATATCGGCACCGCCGCAGAGGATCTCGACCGGATCGCCGCGCTGGTGCCGCCGGAGCTGCCGGAGTTCGACCAGTCGCTGCTGCCGCAGGACAGCGTCATGTTCAAGACCCTGTTCCAGCCGCTGCTGGACTTCGCCGAATGCGGGACCCCGCAGTGGCAGCAGGCCGAGCTGGGCGGTATGGGCGGCCATGGTAATGCCCGCTCCATCGCCCGCCTGCAGTCGCTGATCAGCAATGGCGGCGAGCTCAGCGGCCGGAAGTACCTGTCGGACAAGACTATCGACCTCATCTTCGAGCAGCAGTCCGACGGCGTAGACCTGGCCATCATGCTGCCGCTGCGCTTCGGCGTCGGCTACGGCCTGCCGCAGCCGCAGACCGCACCGCACGTGCCGGACGGCCGGGTGTGCTGGTGGGCCGGGCTGGGCGGCGCGATGGTGGTCAACGACCTGGACCACCGGGTCACCTTCGCCTACGCGATGAACCGGATGGCGCCCGGCCTGATCGGCTCCGATCGGGCCGACGCGTACCTGAAGGCGACCTTCGACGCGGTCCGGGGCGCGGCATGAGACGCACCGGGCGGGCCACCGTCCCAGAAAATGGTACGGCGGCACCAAAAATTTGCGGTTCACTCCCGCGCCATCGGTCGGCTGGGGCAAGCTGCGAAGGTTGGCGCATCGACACCCGAGGACTTGATTCATGACCAATGCTGTTGATCTGCAGGCGCTGGCCGCGCAGGTGGCCGGGAAGCTGACCGGGCCGGGTGGGCCGTTCGAGATGGCGGTCGAGCCGGTGCTGGGTGTGTCGTTGCCGGTGTTCAAGCATCGTCACGGTTCGCTGCTGGAGTTGCTGGAAGCCTCCCGTGAGCTGGGCGATCTCGAGTATCTGGTGTCGGCGCGGACCCGCTACAGCTTCGCCGAGCACTACGCCGCCGCGGGCGCGCTGGCCGCGGCTTTGGCCGAACGCTATGGCGTGGGCAAGGGTGACCGGATCGGGATTCTGGCCGCGAACGCTCCGGAGTGGGTGTTGACGTTCTGGGCCGCGCAGCGGCTGGGTGCGATCCCGGTCGGCTACAACGCGTGGTGGGTGCCGCGTGAGATCGCCTACGGGTTCGAGCACTCGACCCCGAAGGTCGTGATCGCCGACGCCAAACGGGCTGGGCTGGCCGCGGAGACCGGCACCGACATCCCGGTGCTGACCATGGAAACCGACCTGCCCGCGTTGATCGCGGAATTCGCCGGCGGTAACCCGAGTGTGGAGGTGGGCGAGGACGATCCGGCGATCATCCTCTACACCTCCGGGACCACGGGTCGTCCGAAGGGTGTGGTGCACACCCAGCAGAACATGGTCGCGGTGGCCGACTATCACCGGTTCATGGACGCCCTGGCCGCCGGTTTCCGTGGCCAGGGGTGGGACGGCTCCCCGGCGGGCCGCCGCTATCTGGCGACGATGCCGTTGTTCCATATCGCGAGCCTGCACAACCTGTCGGTCCCGCGTTTGGCCACCGGTGACGCGGTGGTGTTCCCAACCTCGGGTGAGTTCGACGCCGAATCGCTGTTGAGGTTGGTCGAGACGGAGAAGGTCACCAATTGGGCGGCGGTGCCGACGTTGGCCAGTCGCATTCTGGGCGTGGATATCTCGAAGTACGATCTGTCGTCGTTGACGGCGTTCTCGCTCAATTCCGCGCCGTCGTCGCCGGTTCTGGTGCAGCGGCTGCGTGAGCGGTTCCCGGTCGCGTTGCAGGGCCTGACCACCAGTTACGGGTGCACCGAGTCCGGTACGGCCGCGACCGTGGCGACCCCGCCGGAACTGGCCGCCGACAACGAAACCGTGGGCCGGGCCGTGGTCGGTGTCTCGATCGAGGTCCGCGACCCCGACGGCAAGCCCGTGCCCGACGGTGAAGAGGGCGAGATCTGTATCCGCAGCCCGTACGTGATGCTCGGCTACTGGAACAACGAGGACGCCACCAACGCCGCCATCGACGAGAATCGTTGGCTGCGCACCGGCGACTACGGCACCCTGCGCGGTGGCAAGCTCTACATCTGCGGTCGTCGTTCGGATCTGATCCTGCGTGGCGGGGAGAACGTCTACCCGCAGGAGATCGAGAACGTCCTCGACGAGCACCCGCTGGTGCGGGAGTCGGCCGTGATCGGTGTCCCGCACGAGGACCTCGGCCAGGAAGTCGCCGCGATCGTGGTGGTCGACGACCCGGAGTCGTTGTCGGAGGACGAGTTGCGTGATCACGTGGCCAAGCAGCTGGCCTACTTCAAGGTGCCCGCCCGCTGGCTGGTCACCGCGGATCCCTTGCCGCGCAATGCCACCGGCAAGGTGCTGCGCCGCGACCTCTCCCTGGGGAAGTGAATTCCTGTGTACGACACCATCATCAAGAACGGACGCTGGTTCGATGGCACCGGCGCACCCTCGGCCATCCGTAATCTCGGCATCCGGGACGGCCGGGTGGCGACCGTGTCGGCCGCGCCGCTGGACGAAACCGGGTGCGGCCGGGTGATCGACGCGACCGGCCGCTGGGTCATGCCGGGCATGATCGATATCCATACCCACTACGACGTGGAGGTGCTGCTGGATCCGACGCTGTCGGAGTCGCTGCGGCACGGCGTCACCACGCTGCTGCTCGGGTCGTGCTCGCTGTCCACCGTGCATGTCGGCGGTTCGGACGCGGGTGACCTGTTCGGCCGCGTGGAGGCGATTCCGCGCAAGCACGTGGTCGAGGCGGTGGACGCGCTGAAGACCTGGAACAGCGCGCACGGCTATGTGGCGGCGCTGGAGTCGCTGCCGCTGGGCCCGAATGTGGCCGCCTTCATCGGGCATTCCGATATCCGGGCGTCGCAGCTGGGTTTGCAGCGGGCCACCGACCCGGATGTGAAGCCGACCGAGTCGGAGCTGACGGCCATGGAGCACAAGCTGATCGAGGCGCTGGACGCCGGTTTCGTCGGCATGTCCTCGCAGCAGCTGTTGTTCGACAAGCTGGACGGTGAGGTGTGCCGGTCGCGGACACTGCCCTCCACCTATGCCACCACCACGGAGCGGCGGCGACTGAATCGCATTCTGCGCGACCGCAAGCGGGCGCTGCAGGGCGGTCCCGACGTGGCCAAGCCGCAGAGCCTGGTCGGCATGGCGGCGAGCAGCCTGGGCTTCTTCCGGCCGAAGCTGAAGGTGAGCCTGCTCTCGGCCGCCGATATCAAGGCGATTCCCGGTGTCGTGAAGGTCTTCCCGCTGCTGGGCAAGATCATCAACCGGCTCGGCGGCGACTTCCGCTGGCAGCATCTGCCGGTGCCGTTCGAGGTGTACTCCGACGGCATCGACCTCCCGGTCTTCGAGGAGTTCGGCTCCGGTGCGGCGGCTCTGCACCTGTCGAACCAGCTGGAGGAGCGGCGGGCGCTGCTGGCGGACGAGAACTATCGCCGCTGGTTCCGCAAGGACTACGACAAGAAGTGGGGCCCGCGGGTCTGGCATCGGGACTTCTTCGACGCCGAGATCACCGAGTGCCCGGACGAGAGCGTCATCGGCAAGACCTTCGGTCAGGTCGGCGTGGATCGCGGCGGCGTGCACCCGGTGGACGCCTTCCTCGATCTGGTGGTGGAGTACGGGCCGAAGGTGCGCTGGCGCACCACCATCTCCAATCACCGTCCCGAGGTGCTGGATATCCTGGCCGCGGATCCCAGCGTGCAACTGGGCTTCTCGGACGCCGGCGCGCATCTGCGGAACATGGCCTTCTACAACTTCGGGCTGCGGCTGCTGAAGCGCGTGCACAAGGCACAGCAGGCGGGCCGGCCCTTCATGACGGTCGAGCACGCCGTGCACCGGGTCTCCGGTGAGCTGGCGGACTGGTACGACCTGGACGCCGGGCACCTGCGAGAGGGCGACCGGGCCGATGTGCTGATCATCGACCCGGCGCGCTTGGACGACAGCCTGGAAGCCTATGCCGAGAACCCGATCCCGGAGTTCGACAATCTCTCCCGCATGGTCAACCGCAATGACGAGACTGTCACCGCGGTGCTCGTGAACGGCGAGTTCGTCTTCGGGCTGGGGGAGAAGGCCGAGACCCTGGGCCGGGAACGCACCGGCGAATTCCTGCGCGCGGGCCGTCACTGAACGCGCCGGCCACCTTCGACATCCTTTGAGGAGCAACAGCTATGAACGCCCGTAGATTCGACGGCCGCGCCGCGGTCGTCACCGGGGCGGCCTCCGGCATCGGCGCTGCCATCGCGGCCGCGCTGATCGCCGAGGGCGCGAATGTGGTCGGCCTCGACATCGACGAGGCCGGCCTCCAGAAGAAGGCCGCCGAGCTCGGCGAGGCCTTCGTCCCCGTGGTCACCGATGTCACCGACGAGTCCCAGGTCGAGGCCGGGGTCGCCACCGCCGCAACCCGTTTCGGCCGCCTCGACGCTGCCTTCAACGCGGCGGGCGCGTCCCGCATCGGCGCGGTCACCGACCTCACCGAGGCCGACTGGGACTTCACCATCGACCTGATCCAGAAGAGCGTCTTCCTGTGCACCAAACACGAAGCGCGTCTGATGAAGTCGACCGGCGGCGGATCGATCGTCAACATCTCTTCCCTCGATGCCCGCGTTCCCATGCCCGGTGGCAGCCCCTACTCCACCGGCAAGGCGGGCGTGGTGATGTTCACCAAGAACGCGGCTCTGGAACTGGCCCAGCACCGCATCCGCGTGAACGCCGTCCTTCCCGGCCTGGTGGACACCCCGCTGGTCGCCGCGGTCATGGGCTACGAGCCCGCCAAACAGATGTTCCTGGACCGCATCCCGATGGGTGTCCCCGCCACTCCGGAGCAGATCGCGGGCCCCTGCCTCTTCCTCGCCTCCGAGGAGGCCTCCTACGTCACCGGCATCGACATGGTGGTGGACGGCGGCTGGGAACTGAGCAACTTCCCCAACTTGGCGAAGCTCGCGGGCTGAGCCGAGACCCCGCCCTGGGCCCCGAAACACGTTCCAGCCCAGGGCGGGTTCGGTCATATTCCGGTGGGGGTGGGCAGGACCGAGAGCTCGGCGCGCGGGCCCAAAGGGCCAAAAGCCGAAGAAACAAAGACAAAGGATAAAGACGCCTTGAGAAGCGAGATGCCCATGGCACGCGCAAGTCGCTGTCGCACTGACGGGAATCTCGGTGCAGGTGTGCTGGATTCGGCAATGACAAGTGAGCCAGCGGGGGCCGGAGGTGGTTGCGGGCGGTCACGGTCGCGGCGGTAATTGCGGTCCAAATGGTGGCTGTAGGGGCGATGGCCGTGCCGAGCGCGGCGGCGGCAATATTGCTGTGGACGTGTGGGTTCGGGGATCAGTGGGGGGTTTGCGGTGGGGTTGTCTGTAGAAGGTGATGCGTGCAGTCCGTGGGCCGGGATCGGCGGGAGACGGTTCCCGAACTCGGCGTCAGCTCAAGTCCGGTAGGGCAGGCGACGCAACCACACCTCCCCGTCCCTGCGCACACCAGCAGCACACGAACGGTCCGGGGATCACGCTGCCCGTGAACCCCACCTTCGGCAACTGAAATCGATCGCAGCGGCGACCCACTGCCCCACGTGATGTCTATCGTTCACATGTGGGGTGCCCGTGGGGTCAAGACGTTTCGGAGCAATCCATCCGGTCCGCCCCCGATACGGGGAATCTTTGCCCATGACAACGGTTCTCCAGCCGTCGAGACTGTCATTCACGAGCGCGTGGCAGTGGTCGCATGCCAAGGTCAGGTTGTTCAGATCCGTGGGCCCGCCTGTGGCCCAGTCGGTGACGTGGTGCACCGCGCACATGCTCGCGGGTGCGTCGCATCCTGGTCGGGTGCAGCCCTTGTCGCGGGCGATCAACGCCAACCGCTGGGCGGGGGTGGCCAGGCGTTCGCAGCGACCCAGGTACAGCGGCAGTCCGTTCGCGTCGAGGACGGCCAGCACCGGGCGGGTGCCCTCGGCGAGTTTCAATGCCTCGTTGATCGAGACGTGGCCGCCCGAAGCGGTGGTTGCGACTCCGGCTCCGCGTTCGAGGTCGGTGAGGTTCATGGTGAGGATGGCCTGTACCGGCAGGCCTCGGTGGGAGCCGAGTTTGGCGGGGTCGACGCCGGGCTGCAGGAGCGCGAACAGGGCGTCGTGGGTGCGCTGACCGGCATCGCGACGGTCACGACGCGCCGCGGCCTCGAGCACCGTCGAATCGACCACCTTGACCGTCGCCGCAACACTGTCGGCATCGTCGATGTTGCACATGCCCGGGCGGGCCAGCTTGGCGAACACCGCATCCAACAACGCCCGCAGTTCGGGGGTGATCCAGCCCTCGATCCACGACATCCCGTCCACCCCGGGACGACCCAGGATCAGACCCCGGCGACGACGACGGTCGGCGTCGGAGACAACCTTCCCGTCCGGGTCGACACGAGCGAGGATGTCACGGCCGATCTTGGGCAGGTCATCGGGCCACCCGACCCGCGAGTGACCGACGAGGATGTCCTCGGCCTCGGCGCGGGTCTCGGTGGGGATGTCGGTGGGCAGGTGATGCATGACGTCGATGATGTTGCGGACATGATCACGCGAGATGTCGCCTGCTTCATAGGCTTCGGCGGTCTTCTCCAATGTGGCCGGGTGCAGGTGGCCGGTGGGTTCGAAGAATTCTCCGCACTGGCGGGTGATCTTCACTCGCACCGACGCGTCGTACCTCGACAATCCCAACGTCTGCCGCAGGAACGGCACCACATCCCTGGCCCCACTGCCTTCGGGCAGCGAACGGTTACAGGCTTCGATGATCAGGCGTGAATCCAGCGCGGACAGTTGGCGTTTGCAGGTTTCCAGGCGCTGCATCAATTCCACGACATCAGCGTCGGAGAACGGGTTCAGGTTGCCGTGGAGGACGGAATTCGACAGGGTTTCGACGGCGGCCGCCAATTCGGCGATACCGCACGTGTCGAGTGTTTCCCCCTTCGGGTCCATGTGCCAATTCTACCGCTGATCATGACGCAAAAGAACCCGAATTACCCTGTACGCCTTACTATTTCACGAATATTTTTCGTTCGAAAGCATCATGGACGTCGACGCGCCAGGCTTCGTGCCCGCCGCCGAATTCCGGGCCGAGCGATTGACATCGGATCTCGAAACCGATCACGCTCCCGAATCTCACTCGGACGCAATGGAACACCCGACCCACATCGCCGCCATCCCTCACCACGCCTCACCCGAGTCAGGGTGAGCCATGGGCCAGGACCGGATCAATGCGCACCGCCCGAGTGGCCCGCTTCCGCTGCGCCCGCGCCCCTCCGCGTGGCGCGCGCACTTGCCGGCATCGCGGGCGGTTCCGCGTTGGCTCCTGGTGGGAGTCGCTGTGCTCGTGGTGTTGTCGCCGATCGCGGAGTCGGTCTACGTCGCGCTGCACGGCATGGGCCATGGGACAGATCTTGCAGATCATTGGCGGAACCGTCCTCGGTCATGGCTGACCAACACCACCGCCTGCCGACTCGAATAGCCGACCAGGTCCGGGCCGGATCAAGCGTGGGTCCGGCCGGTGGGGAGCAGCTCGGCGATGAGTTTCTCCACGCGCGTGCGGATTTCATCACGGATGGGGCGAACGGCCGCCACATCTCGGCCCGCGGGGTCGTCGAGTTGCCAGTCGCGGTAGTCGACGCCGGGGAAGTACGGGCAGGTGTCGCCGCAGCCCATGGTGATGACGACGGTGGAGGTCTGCACGGTGTCGGGTGTGAGGATCTTCGGTGTCTGAGCGGTGATGTCTATGCCGAGCTCGGCCATCGCCTCGACCGCGGCGGGGTTGATGGTCTCGGCGGGCGCGGTCCCGGCCGACCGGACCTCGATCGCGTCCCCGGCGAGGTGGGTGAGGAAACCCTGGGCCATCTGGGAGCGTCCGGCATTGTGGACGCAGACGAACAGCACGCTGGGTGTGGCGGTCATCGGCTGGGCGGGCCTTTCAGGAGGTCTGGACGTTGCGGGGGTGTGACTATGTCGTCCGCCGGTACGGGATCGGGGTAGAGCAGCCCGATCAGGACGAAACCGAGTGTCGCGCCGAGAATTTGGGCGGCGATGAACGCGGAGACCGATGCGGGGGCGATTCCGGCGAAGGTGTCGGAGAAGACGCGCCCGACGGTGACGGCCGGATTGGCGAAGCTGGTGGAGCTGGTGAACCAGTAGGCCGAGCCGATGTAGGCGGCGACGGCTGCGGCCGAGAGCGCCGCACGGCCGGTGCGGGCGAGCGCGAAGATAACCGCGATCAGTCCGGCCGTGGCGACGACTTCGCCGACCAGATGGCCGGTGGTCACGCGGTGATGGGTGGCGATCTGGACGGCGGGCTGGTCGAACATGATGTTGGCCAGCACCGCCCCCGCGATCCCGCCGGGGACCTGCGCACCGATGTAGGCCACCAGGTCGATGGTGCTCAGCCCGGTGCCGCGGCGGCGTCCGGCCCACCAATCCGCGGCCGAGACAACGGGATTGAAGTGCGCCCCGGAAACCGGGCCGAGAATCAGGATCAGGATGCCCAGCCCGAACACCGTGGCGGTCGAGTTCTCCAGTAGTTGGAGACCCGCATCGTGTGCGGACAGTTGCTGGGCCGCGATCCCGGAACCGACCACCACGCACACCAGCAGGCCGGTGCCGACGAACTCGGCCAGCAATCGTCGTCTCAGCGTGTTCATCGGACCATCGCTTCGGGGAGCGTGATGTCCAGCAGCGCCGAAAGCTGGCGCAGCGCAGCGGGTTCGACCCGGTAGTACACCCATGACCCGCGCCGCTCGCTCGTCAGCAGCCCCGCCTCGCGCAGTACCCGCAGGTGATGGGAGATGGTCGGCTGAGAGACGTCGAAACCGTCGGAGATGTCGCACACGCAGGCTTCCTGTCCGGTATGGCTGGCGATCACCGACAGCAGCCGCAAACGGACCGGGTCCGACAACGCCTTGAACACCGCCGCCAGCTCCGACGCGGCCTGCGCTGTCAACGGTTCGCGGACCAGGGGCGTGACCTCACACGCGGGTGGGGTCACGGCCAGCGGAAGCACTCGTTTCGACACCCGTCGATATTGATGGATATCGAATTCGCGGGCAAGCGAACACCTGGTGAACGACTCGGCGCCGGCTCAGCCGCAGCAGGACGCCCCCGCGGCCACGGCATCCGCCTTGGCCGCGTTGCTACAGCAAGCCCCTTCGGCGGCGGCTTCCTCCACGGTGCCACAGCAGACCGCCATGGCCTGTGTGTCGTCCGTGACCACTCCCGAGGCCGGAACCGGTGCGGTGCCGAAGGTTTCGCTATCGGCCAGCACTGTGTAGACCTCCCAGCGCTCGGTGTCGGGCGCGGTGACCCACACCTTGTCCTGGGTGGCGAAGCAACAGGTGGTCGCGATCTGCTCCTCGGTGAACATGCCGGCCTCGGACAGCCGCGCGATCTCGGCGTGCACCTGGTCACTGGACTCGACCTCGACCCCGAGGTGGTCGAGGCTGCCACCGTGCCCCGGATTCTCGATCAGCACCAGCTTGAGCGGCGGCTCGGCGATGGCGAAATTGGCGTAACCGGGCTTGCGCTTGGCGGGCTCGGCCTGGAACAGGGTCGAATAGAACGCCACCGCCTGGTCGATGTTGTCGACGTTGAGAGCGAGCTGAACACGGGACATGAGACCGCACCTCCACTTGTGAGACATATGTCGAAGAACTGGTGTGACCGAGTCTGCGCCACTATTTCGACATATGTCAAGAAGGTGGGTAATCTGGTTCGCATGCCCAAGGCACTGCCCGTGATCGACATGTCCGCCCCGGTCTGCTGTGCCCCCGTCGCCGCCGGCCCCGTCGACGACGCCGCCGCCCTGGAAATCGCCCTGCGCCTCAAGGCCATAGCCGATCCGGCCCGCGTGAAACTCCTGTCCCTGCTGCTCGCCAGCCCCCTCGGCGAGGAGAACACCGGCGACCTGGCCACAGCTGTCACCCTCGCCGAATCCACCGTCAGCCACCATCTCGGCCAGCTGAAGAAGGCCGGCCTGGTCGAGTCCGAACGACGTGGCATGAACACCTACCACCGTGCCCAGCGCGACTCCCTCGCAGCCCTGTGCGTTGTCCTCGACCCGAACTGCTGCCGCTAGCCCCGGCCGTCAGGATCCGAGAACGGCCCTGGTGGCCAAGTGTTTTCGATGGCTGTCGTAGTGCTGCCCCGGATGCCGGTAGATATCGGCGAGCGTCGTGTAGTGGCTGAAATAGGGATCCCGCCGATCCGGACAGGGCATCCCTCGAGCGCTCGGCCGCGGCCTCCCGAGTACTGATGCCGATGGGAGGGCGGGAGTCGTGCCGGTACGAATGCACTGGCGCGGCCCGCCTTTCGTGATTCAGCCGCGCCAATGCGTACCCGTCGTGTTCGCGTCAGTTGTGGACGCCGGAGCCGGTGGCGGCCTTGTCGTAGATCTGTGCCATGAGGCAGGTGGGCTGGGGGTCGCCACCGCAGAAGGCCAGGACCAGGAAGCCCAGCGGGAAGAGGATCGGCGCGGTCAGGGCGTCGGTGAGGGCCGAGCCGGTGGTCGCCACCGGGGTCGCGACGACGGGCTGGACCGGGGCGGGAGCGGGCGCCGCGGCCGCGACGGCGGTGGGTGCGGCCGCGGCAAGCGCGATCGAGACGAGGGCGGCAGCGCCAAAACGCCTGGCAATGTTCACTATTGGCCTCCTGGCCGGAGAGTAGCGATTTGCGAACACTGTAGTTCGTGAAAGCTCGATATGAAGTGTCATTGCTTCAAATTGGGCAGGTTGCCCGGGTGGTGCGGGCATCCGGTCGGGGATGTCGATACCGGCCCGTCCGTGTGGGATCTGTGCTTGGATACGCGGACCCGGGCGGCCTGGCGGGCGGTCCGGCGCGACCTTCCATCTGGAACAGGTTTCACTCGGTGAGGTAGTCCTGACCAGGGATTATCGGTTTCGCTGCCCTGAGAATTCGGGGCAGTTTCCCGAATCGAGGCAGGCGGGGTGAATGGGTTTTGTACACTGCCCGCTGAAGTGAATAGATGACACTTCAGATCCAGATTCGAGGTACCCATGAAGTCTGCTACACCGGGGGAGTTCGTAGTCCGCGCCGCCGCGGCTCTGATCGGCGGAACGTTGCTGTTGGCGGGGGTCACAGGATGCGGCAGCGACAAGTCGTCCGAGGGGTCGCAGAGCGGCACCAGTAGTTCGGCCGTCACTTCGGCGCCCGCCGCGAGTTCGACGGCCGCTCCCGCGCCGACCACCGTCGCGCCCGCACCCACCACCGAGGCGCCCGCTCCGCAGCCGGCCGCAACGGAACCGGTCGCGCCGCAGCCGGTGACTCCCGAAGTCGTCGCACCCCAGCCCGTCGCCCCGCAACCGGCCGCGCCCAAGCCCGCGCCGCAGACGCAGCAGCAACAACAGAAGCCTGCGCCGCCGACGCTGGACGCGCCGGGATTCGAGCCGCGTGCGGGTTACTGAGGAAGCTGGACAGTCTCGTGCTGGGTAATGGTGGGCGGTGGCTGTGTGCCACCGCGGTAGCGCTCGCGGCCTCGGTGTCGACCGTGGCCGCGGCGAACGCGGATCCGGCCTCGCCGGATACCGCCCCCGCGGGTAAAGAGCTGGTAGTACTGGGTGATTCGTTCTCCGCGAATGCCTGGGACTTCTTCGACGAGGACAACAGCTGCCAGCGCCACGGCCGGACGGCCTGGCCGGTGCAGCTGGGCCGGCTCATGGGCGTGTACGGGACCGGCGAGATGGCCGATCCCTCCTGCCCAGGCGCGTCGATCGACAGCGGCCCGGGGTGGAGCCTGGCCCAGGAGGCCCAGAAAGCGGACAAGGCAGGCGCTTTCGGGCCGAATACCAAGGTCGTCACGCTGCAGTTCGGGCTCAACGACAAGTGGGGCAAGAACGACCAGACGCTCTGGAAGTCGTTGCAGGGCTGCGTGTTCAACCTCGTCGACGGCTGCGATCCGGAGTCGATCGACCAGGGCCGGATGCCCGACTACAACGGTGTGTCCGGGGCGTTGATGGCCAAGCGCATGAGCAATGCGGTCACCTACATCAAGTACTACGCACCGAACGCCCGCATCGTGTTCGTCGGCTATCCGGAGTTGTTCACCCCGGGCAGCAGCACGGTCTGTCTCAGCATCGGCGGCGTCGCGCCGTTCATCCAGTCGCGCGGTCGCGCGGTGGTGGAGTACTTCGACCGCATCGACCAGGCGCAGCGCGAAGCCGCCCAGTTGCTGGGCATCGAGTTCCTGGACTCCCGCGCACTCACCACCGGTCACGGGCTCTGCTCGTCGCAGCCCTGGCTGAATGGCGTGTTCGATCCGCGGACCGATCTCGACGGCCTGTTCTTCCATCCGTCGAGCCAGGGTGACGCCGTGGTCGCCAACGCCATCTACGACCGATACGGGCACTGATGTCATCGAGATTCCGTCGATCGGACCGTTGATCATCGATAGCCTCCTCGTCGAGTTTCCCGATTGTCCAGGGGTTTTGCGGTTTGCTGAATCCCGCACCCCGGCCCTCGGGGCCTCTTGTACACTCCGCGCAAAAGTGAAAAATTCACCGTTCAATTTGCGATTCGAGGGTTTCATGAAGTTCCGTATCCCAGGCGCGCGCACCGCGGTGGCCGCCATCGGCGGGGTCGTGCTGATCGGCGCACTGGCGGCGTGCGGAAGCGACAAGGCCGCCGACACGCCCACCACCCCGGCGAGCACCACCGTCGCCGTCGTGAGCAGCTCGGCCGCTCCCGCGAGCAGCGCCGCCCCGGCGCCGAGCGCGGCCCCCGCACCCGCCGCGGCCCCGGAGGCCACCACCGAAGCACCCGCCGCGCAGCCGGTGGCCCCCGCAGCGCCCGAAGCGCCTGCGGCACAACCGGTTGCGCCCAAGCCCGCGCCGCAGACCCAGCAGGCGCCCAAGCCCGCGCCGCCGACCCTGGATGCCCCCGGGTTCGAGCCCCGCGCAGGCTACTGACGAAACCGGAGTACACACGTGTCGGGAAACAACGGTCGGTGGCTGTGTGCCGCCGTGGTCGCGTTCGCCGCGGTCATGACGGGAACATCGGGGGCGCAAGCGGATTCGGTTCCGCAGGGTAAGGAACTGGTCATCCTGGGCGACTCGTTCACGGCCAACGGCTGGAACCCGCTGTCCCAGGAGAAGAAGTGCGACCACGGCGACACCGCGTGGCCGGTGCAGCTCGGCGAGCGGATGGGCGTGCAGGGCACGGATCAGATGTGGAACCAATCGTGTCCGGGCGCGTCGTTCGACACCGGGGACGGGTACACCCTGAAGGTCCAGGCGGCCAATGCCGATAAGGCGGGCGCGTTCGGGCCGAACACCAAACTGGTGACACTGCAGTTCGGGCTCAACGACTTCTGGGGCGGCGCGAAGCAGTCCCCGTGGAGTTCGATCGAGCACTGCTTCTACGACGTCGTCGGCGGCTGCGGTCCCGACGCGGTGGCCGCCGGCCGGATGACCGACCCGCAGAACGTGACCGGCGCCGAGTACGCCGCCCGCATCGGCAAGATCATCACCTACATCCGGTACTACGCCCCCAACGCGCACATCGTGATCGTCGGCTACCCGGAACTGTTCCGGCCCGACCAGGATTCGATCTGCTACGACATCGCGGGCATCCAGGCCACCCAGCCGCGCGGCCGCACCGTCGTCGAGTACCTCAATCGCCTCGACCAGGCCGGGCGTGAAGCCGCCACGCAGCTGAACCTGGAATACCTGGACGCCCGCGCGCTCACCGCCGGGCACGGGCTGTGCACACCGCAGCAGTGGGTCAACGGAGTGTTCGACCCGAAAGTCAATATCGCCGGGCTGCCGTTCCACCCCGCTCCGCAGGGCGACGCCGTGGTAGCAAACGCACTGTACGAGAGGTATGCACGATGACCCGCCCGCCCGAAGTCGCCCCGCGCGAAGCCACCGCCGCGCTCGGGGTGGAGCAGTACACCACCAAGCTCCTCCAGCCCGGCCAGGCCACGCGCGCCGCCGAGCCGGTCCGGGCCGCCGAACCGGTCCGGACGAAGGGCCTCACCGAGTCCGTCGCCGAGCGCGCCCGGCGGGAGCGGCCCGCGCTGCCCTCGCTGACCGGCGCGCGGTGGTGGGCGGCGTTCGCTGTATTCGTGTTGCACGCCTTGGTGTTCCTGCCGGTCTATCCGTTCCAGAAGTCCGCGCTGTTCCGCCACATCCACGAGTGGATCCCGATGCAGCTCGGGGCCGCGGGCGTCACCTTCTTCTTCGTGCTGTCCGGCTTCATCATCTACTGGTCGTTCCGGCCGGGCATGTCGGTGCGCGCCTTCTACCGGCGGCGGGTGCTCAAGATCTATCCGACGCACCTGCTGGCCGCCGCCGCCTTCATCGCGGCAGCGAGCGTGCCCCTGCACCGCGCGGTGGTGTGGGTGCCGAACCTGCTGCTGGTGCACACCTGGGTGCCGAAGTGGACCACGGTCGGCGGGCTGAACGTCCCGTCCTGGTCGCTGGCCGCGGAAGTGCTGTTCTACCTGAGCTTTCCGCTGCTGCTGCCGCTGGTCATGCGGATTCCGACCCGTCGGCTGCTGCTGGCCGCGGGCCTGCTGATGCTGGGCATCGCCCTGCTGCACACCTCGTACTTCCTGTGGGTGGACGGCCCGAAGGGCATCGCGAATGCCTTTGCGCCGCGGCTGGTTCCGGGCAACGCGTCGCCGCACTACGAACTGCACGCCTCCCCGGCATGGTTCCAGCAGCCCGACATTCCGGTGTCCCCGTCGTACTGGCTCAGCTACACCTTCCCGCTGTCGCGCCTGCCGGAGTTCTTCCTCGGCGTGCTGGCGGCCCGCATGGTGCTCGAAGGTCGTTGGCGCAATACCAATCTCGCCTGGCCGCTGGTCGCGCTGACCGTCGCGTACGCGGCGACCTGGGTGGTGCCGGTGAACTACAAGATGTCGGTGCTGCTGCTGCCCCCGATGACCGCGGTGGTGGCCACCATGGCCGCCCGGGACCTGGCCGGCATCCGCGGCCTGAACTCCCACCCGCGCATGGTGTGGCTCGGCAATGTCTCCTTCGCCTTCTACCTCATCCAGTTCCCGGTCATGGTGCTGGTCACCCGATACCTGATCGGCGGCAGGGAGTTCGGCATCCTCGGCTGGGCCGGCTTCTCCCTGCTGTGCCTGGTCGTGTCCACCGCCCTCGCCGCACTGCTCTACCACTGGGTCGACCTGCCCATCATGCGCAACTTCGCCCGCTCGAAGCGGGACACCCGCGCAAAGGTCTAGCCCAGGCTCAGCCTGTTGCTCGTCAATAGCTGTACTTGCTGATCGACGTTCCCTGCGGCACAACGATCCCCATTGCTGGTCGTCCGTCCAAAAGCCGGGTGGTGTTCACCACCCGGCCATGGGCAGAGCGGTGATCCGAAACCTAGAACCTGTTCTATTCGGGGCGCACTTCGGTAACGACCCGCAAAGGAACATGTATGCGCCACAAAGGCGTTGGAATCGGCCACAGCAAAGTATTCGCTATCACGGCTGCGGCCGCACTGGCCGTGCTGGGAGGCTCCGCGGTCACGCCGTCCGCGGCGCATGCCGCGGTCACCAGCCCGAACCTGATCGTGGACGGCGATGCCGAGTCGGTGGCGCAGTGCTCACCGAAGGGCCTCGACGGCATGACGCTGCCGGGCTGGAACATCGGCAAGGGTGAGCCGAACGCGGTGTGCTACGGGCAATCCGGATGGCCGGACGCGTCCTCGCCGGGTCCGTCGAACCGGGGCTCGAAGTTCTTCGCCGGCGGCGGCACCGGCAGCTCCGAGATGGATCAGACCGTCAGCGTCGCGGGCGCGGGCGCGGCCATCGACCAGGGCCGCGTGAGCTTCGACCTCAATGGCTGGCTGGGCGGATACGGCGCGCAACTCGACCGTGTCAACATGACGGCGACATTCCTCAGCGCGTCGGGGTCCCAGCTCGGCTCGGCCGAGTGCGACGACGTGAGCAGCATCGACCGCGGCCTGAAAACCGGTCTGCTGCAGCGTGATACGAAGGGCACCTTGCCGAAGGGCACACGCTCGGTGAAGATCCAGCTGAACTTCACCTGGACCGACGGCGACACCAACGACGGCTACGCCGACGACCTCTCGTTCACCATCGGCGCCGCGCTGCCCGCGCCGCAGCTGTCCGCGCCCGCCTCGACGGTGCCGGGTTACGACCACGTCTTCGTGGTCTACCTGGAGAACCAGGATTACGACGGGCTCACCGGCATCATCGGTAATCCCCAGGCCCCCTACATCAACGGCCTGCGGCCGCAGGGCGCGACGCTGAGCCAGTCCTATGCCACGACGCATCCGAGCGACCCGAACTATGTCGCGCTGGCGGCGGGCGGACTGTATGGGCTGGTCGACAACAGCGTGGGCGCGACGACCCTCGACGCGCGCCACATCGGCAACAGCGTGGATGCCGCGCACAAGACCTGGAAGGGCTACGCCGAGGACGCCAACGGCAATTGCGACCAGGCCTCCCACGGCCAGTACTACCCGGATGACCTGCCGTTCTTGTACTTCCAGAACATGAAGTCCAACCAGGCTTATTGCGCGGCACACCTGCAGCCGCTCACGCAGATGTCGACCGACCTGCAATCCGCCGCCGCCACCCCGAACTTCGTCTGGTTCGCCGCCAACGAATGCCACAACATGGAGGGCTGCGGCGTCGCCTCGGGTGACAGCTGGCTCAGCGGCACCCTGCCTGCGATCCTCAACTCCCCGGCGTGGAAGCAGCAGCGCTCGCTGCTCATCCTGACCTGGGACGAGGGCACCACCAAGGCGTTCGGCCCGTTGTTCCCGAACCGGGTCCCGACCATCGTGCTCGGCTCGCAGAACTCCGTGAAGCCCGGCTACACCAGCTCCCAGCGCACCGACCAGTACGGCTTGCTCCGCACCATCGACACCGCCCTCGGCCTGCAGCCCCTGACCAACAACGACGGTTACGCGGCCACGGTGAACGACATCTGGTCCGGCCACTGACGGTCCCGTCGCTCGTCCCGATGATCTGACCGCGCAGGCACACCCGGTGTGCCTGCGCGGCGTCTTCCGCGCGACGCGCGGCAGACTGGGCGGATCGCGAGGTGCGGGATCCTGTCGGTTCGCGCGGCTAGTCTGCGGGGATGGTCAAACCGGAGTCGGCGCTGCGCCGCTTGATGCGCGATACGGGAAAATTGCTGCAGCCGTATGGGTTTGAGGGGGCGGAGCCGACATGGGTGCGAGGGATGCCCGGCGGTACGGCCACCGTGGCGCGGACGCGGACCTTCCGGACGTTCACCGGTGGACAGCAGATGCTCCGATTCGGGCTGGGCGCCTGGGCGACCCCGACCGCGTGGTGGGAATTCCGCAACTGGCGCAACGAACGCCTGGGCCTTGCACCTCTCGCGATCGAGACCGCGGCGGGGCCCGGCCTGCTCCCGGGCGAGGGCCTGCCCGAGGACCCGGAGCAGCTGTGGTCGGTGCGCCTCGACCCCGACCAGCCGGGTCACGTCCAGCCCGGCGATATCGATCTCATCCGCGCAGAGCTGCCCCGGCGCGTCCACGCCCACGCCCGCCGCGCGCTGCGCCTGCTCGACCAGGACAACTATCTCGAAGAATTACTGGCGCAACCGAATCCGACCACCGCCACCTGGGAGGCCATCGCCGTACTGCTCGCCGAGCACGGGCCGAGCTCCCGCCTCGACGACGCTCTGGAACGCCTGACGCGCGCGGCGCGGGAGCAACCCGACTCTCGCACTCAGGACGTCGTCGACTTCATCGCGGCCCGCACTTTGTCGAGCCGCTCGGCCTAGAAGAACACCCGTCCGCACCCGAGGCAGAGCAGGGCGAGCAGGTCCGTCAGGGCTCGCCCGCCATTGCGGTGGATCAGACTGGAAGCGGGACGCCCGGGCGACGAGCTGGCGCACGATCAGCCTCCGACGCAGCTGCGCCCAGCCGGGGCCGTCAGCCGGCGCCACCCCTGGCCCCGATACCGGGGGCAAGGGGTGTAGGGGCAAGGGATTTGCCGGGTACGAGTCGGCCGTTCGCTGACCTAACGTTCAGCGCCGCAGGGTAATCAGTTGCGGTAGCTCTCGGAGGAATCGGCGTGGTTGTGCAGTCGGCCGTCAAGGCGGACGTCGCGGGGACGGGTGAGCCGCGATGGAGTCCGTTGCGGCGGATGGTGTTCCGGTATTCATTCGTGACGCTGGGCGTCGGAATGGCCGGGGTGTGGGTGCTGCACATGCTGCTGCGGTCGGTGGGAGTCTCGCAGCAGACCGTGGTGGGTGTGGCGAAATGGACAGCACTGCATCCGCTCACGGATTGGCTGGGGGAGCATATCTTCGGCGTCCATGTCGACTGGTCGTTCACGGGAAGCGGTGATACCGCGGCGAATTGGGTGTCGATTTTCACCCTGCTGGTCGTCGCGGCGCCGGTCACGGCGGTGTGGTCGGTGCTGGATCGGCGGCGGCCGGACTATGCGCGGCTGTACGCGTGGTTCCGGGTGGTGCTACGTCTGGCCCTGATGAGCGCCCTGCTGCTGTACGGCGTCACGAAACTGTTGCCGTCGCAGATGGCGTTCGCGCTGGACCGGCTGGTGGAGCCGTTCGGCGATCTCAGCCCGATGGCGGTGTTGTGGTCGCAGACGGCCAGCTCCGAGCCGTACGAAATCGCCTTGGGTGCAGCGGAAGTCACCGCAGGTCTGCTGCTGATCCTGCCGTTCACCGCGGGACTGGGTGCGCTCCTGTCGGTCGTGGTGACCCTCCAGGTGTTCCTGCTGAACCTCACCTTCGATGTGCCGGTGAAGATCCTCTCCGGCGAGCTGCTGGTGTATGCGACGGTGCTGGCGGCCCCGGACATCGGACGCACCGTCCGGGCTCTGGTCGGCCGGGCGGTGCCGGTGCGCGTGCCCGAGCCGCTGGTCTCCTCGGTGCGTGGGCGACGAATCCTGGTGGCGGCACAGGCGATTCTGGGGGTGTGGATATTCCTCACAACTCTCGCCGAGGGCCATGATGCCTGGCAGGCGTACGGGAACGGCCGGCCGCACTCGCCGCTGTACGGGATCTGGAACGTCACCGAATATACCGTCGCGGGCCAGGAGGTCCCGGCGCTGGTCGACTTCCGGTCCTCGCCACCGGATGGGCAGCTCGCAGGTCCGCTGGACCGCTCCCGCCGTCTCATCTTCGACGTCCCGCAGGGCGTGACCGCCCAGCGCATGGACGACTCGCTGGTGTCATTCCCGGTGGAGATCGACACCGATCTGCACACCGTGACCATTACGAGGGATCCGGCGCACCAGTGGAAGCTCGCGGTCCTGAATTATGAACAGCCCCAGCCCGATCAGCTGATATTGAACGGTCAGCTGGCCGGCCGTCCGGTGCATCTGCGCCTGACCCGCGTCGACCTCGACCGGTTCCGGCTGATCTCGCGCGGATTTCATTGGGTCCAGCCCGTCCCCTACCTCCGTTAGTGGCGGCGTGTTCGTTGCGACGCGCCGCATGCCGGGTGGATGGCAGGCTGAACGTTCACCGGTGGACAGCTGACGCGCGCGGCGCGCGAGCACCCCGACTTTCGCACTCAGGACGTCGTCGACTTCATCGCGGCCCGCACCTTGTCGAGCCGCTCGGCGTAGAAGAACACCCGCCCGCACCCGAGGCAGAGCAGGGCGAGCAGGTCCGTCAGGGCCCGCCCGCCATTGCGCTGGATCAGATACGTATCCATATTCCCGCCCAGTGTCACGCGGCGTTCCCCACAGTCGGGGCAGGGCGTGGCCGGTGGCGTAACCCGCTCGGGTTCGGTCTTCTTGGAGAACACCGCGCTATTGTCGCCCGGCGAGCCTATTGCTGCCCGGCGGAGCGCTGATACTCGCGCCAGGCCTTCTGTGTTTCGGTGAGTTTCGGCTTCGGTGTGCGATTGCGGAAGAAATTGACCACCATCACGACCGGCAGAATGAACGCCTGGAAAAAGATGAGGTAGGAGCCGCCGTCGAAAAGGAAGGCGAGATAGAAGGCGTAGCCGAGATAGACCGCGCCGAAAATGCCGTTGATCGAGCGTGAGGCGCTGCTCTGCCCCTGTCGCACCACCGCCAGCGCCAGCATGATCACGCCACTGAGCGCGAGCAGGCCCACATACCAATTGAACATGGTTTCCCCCGAAGACAATTCGAGCCCAACCGTTCGGCTCGGGCCGCGCCGAACCATAACACCGGCCGGGACCGGGCGCCATCGATAAATCGATGCACGCCCGGTGTCTCAGCGCCGTGGAATGGCGGGGGTATCCCAGGCTCGGGCGTAGCGGGTCTTGTCCGCGGACTTCATCGGCTTGGAGCGGTACACCACGTACGGGCGGACGAGGTAGCCGATGGGCGCGGAGAACATGTGGACCAGGCGGGTGTAGGGCCAGAAGGCGATGAGGGACAACACGATCAGGCCGTGCGCCTGGAAGGTCCAGGGGGTGCCGACCATGAGGTCGGGGTGCGGATGCAGGGTGAACAGGCTGCGGAACCAGGGGGAGACGGTCTCACGGTAGTTGTAGGTGCCCCAGAGCAGGTTGCTGCCGACGGTGTTGAGCAGACCGGTGATCAGGGCGGCGGCCAGCAGGATGTACATCACCTTGTCATTGGCGGTGGTGGCCTGACGGACCGCGGGGACGGTGACGCGGCGGTAGAGAAGGATGCCGATCCCGGCGATGACCGCCACGCCCGCAACGGATCCCGCGGAGACGGCGACCACGTGATAGGTCTCCTCGGAGATGCCGATGGCGTCGGTCCAGGACTGCGGGATGAGCACACCGAGCACGTGCCCGCCGATCACCCCGAGCATGCCGAAGTGGAACAGCGGGCTGCCCAGGCGCAGCAGCCGCGACTCGTAGACCTGCGAAGACCGTGTGGTCCAGCCGAATTGGTCGGTGCGGTAGCGCCACAGGTGCCCGAGCACGAAGGACGTGAACGCGATGTAGGGCAGCATCAGCCAGAGCGCGGAGCTCATCGGCGGGCCTCCGATCCGGTGAAGGCGAGCGGGTCCATGGCGAAGGGCTCGAGTCCGACTTCCTCTTCGGGCGGGCCCTGGGCGGCGAGTTCGGCGATGCGCCGGCGGTCGGCGGTGGTGACCGGTGGCAGGGTCGCCACCACCGACGCCAGCACCCCGGCGTAAGGAGATCCGCTGTCGGAAAGTGACAACCGCAGCAGTTCCAGCACCGGGACGTGTTCACCCAGCAGTCGTTCGCCTCCGACGGGATCGACAGTGGCGGCGAATTCGAGCAGCACGGGCAGGTGGTCGGGCAGTTCCTCGTCGCCGAGCTCGACCCCGGCGTGGCGGTAGGCGTGCTTGAAACGCAACAGCGCCATCCCGCGCTTGCGGGTGTCCCCGTAGGCGTAGAAGGTCAGGTGCAGGCTGGCCCGCCGGCGCATGTCGAAGGTCTCGACATACTCCTGGGCCAGTGCGATCGCATCGCCGGTGCGCAGGTGCGCGAGAAACCCGGCCAGCAGCGGACGCACCGTATCCGGCAATTCCGCTGCGGCGGCGTCGAGTTCGTCGAGCATGGCCAGGGTCTGCGCGTTCGGATAGTCGAGTAGCAGTGCGCCCAGCCGCCACACCAGTCGCCGATCGCGTTCGCTCATGGCAACGGCGGGTGCGGGCCGTCGCCGCAGTTTCAGCAGGCTCATCGCGGGGCTCCGGTGGATTCCGTTGCAGCGGTTTCGAGTTCGTCGATCATGGCGCGTGTCCGCGGGTTCGGGTAGTCGAGCGACAGCGCGTTCAGCCGCCAGGCCTGCCGCCGATCCTCTTCGTGTGCGGTGACGGCGGGTTCGGTGCGCCGTCGCGGCTTCAGCAGGCTCATCGTGTGGCTCCGGTGGGTTCCGGCTCGGTGGCAGCAGCGCCGTTGCTGACGCCGTCGACACCGGAACCTTGGTGGCCATTGCCGTTTCCGTTGCCGGTTCCGGACGTGGCGGTGGATACGCCGGCGCCGCTGCCGTTCGCTCCGTTTCCGCCATGGCCATTGGCACCGGAGCCATTGGTGCCGGTTTCGGTGGGCACCAAGCCTTTCGTGCTCTTGCCGTCCCAGTTCAACAGGTTGATGCGGTTGGATTTCTGGTCGGGGGAGGCATCGTTGGTGTCGGTGAGGTGGAATTTGTCGGCCATGTAGTCGAAGGCCGTCATGCCGGGGCCGCCGTCGGTGTCGAGCGAGCATCCCGTGGCGAGGGAATCCAGTTCGTGGGCACGGGAAGTCGCGCCGGAGGGGATCACGTACCGGTGTTCGTACTTCGCGATGGCCAGCAGCCGGTACATGGCTTCGATCTCTTCGGGCTCGAGGCCGACCGCGTCCGGAATGGACAGGTCGGGCTCTTGGCCGAGGTTGATCGAGCGCATGAACGACCGCATCCCGGCGAGCCGCTGCAACGAGGCACGGACCGGGCCGATCTCACCGGCGGTGAACAGTTCGGCCAAGTACTCCAACGGAATACGCAGAGCATCGATGGCGCCGAAGAGGTTGTTGTGGTTCTCCCCGTCGTGCCCGGTCTGGGTGAGGGTGTCCACCACCGGTGACAGCGGCGGCACGTACCAGACCATGGGCATGGTCCGGTACTCCGGATGCAGCGGCAACGCGATCTGGTAGTCCACGATCAGCTTGTAGACCGGTGAATCCTGGGCGGCCTGAATCCATTCCGGGGAGATCCCGGCTCGTTCGGCCTCGGCGATGACGCGCGGGTCGTGCGGGTTGAGGAACACCCCCAGCTGGGAGGGGTAGAGGTCCTGGTCGTTCTCCACCGAGGCCGCTTCGAGGACCTTGTCGGCGTCGTAGAGCATGACCCCGATGTAGCGCAGACGCCCGACGCAGGTTTCCGAGCAGACGGTGGGGATGCCGACTTCCACACGCGGGTAGCAGAACGTGCATTTCTCTGCCTTGCCGGTCTTGTGGTTGAAGTAGATCTTCTTGTACGGGCATCCGGTGACGCATTGCCGCCAGCCGCGGCACTTGTCCTGGTCGACGAGCACGATGCCGTCCTCGGCGCGCTTGTAGATCGCGCCCGACGGGCACGACGCGGCACACGAGGGGTTGAGGCAGTGCTCGCAGATGCGCGGCAGGTAGAACATGAACGTTTCTTCGAACTCCAGCTTGACCTGCTCGGAGAGCTTGGCCAGCAACGGGTCCCTACCCACCTGCTCCGGGCCCGACCCCAGCGAGTCGTCCCAGTTCGCGCCCCAGGTGACGTTGGTGTCCTCACCGGTGATCAGCGACTTGGGCCGCGCCACCGGCGTGGTGTCCATCTGCGGTGCGGACAGCAGATTGTCGTAGTCATAGCTCCACGGGTCGTAGTAGTCCGACACCGTGGGCAGATCCGGGTTGGCGAAGATATTGAGCAGCCGCTTCATGCGCGACCCGGACTTGAGGGTCAGCCGGCCCTTCTTGTCGAGGGTCCAGCCGCCCTTCCACTTCTCCTGGTCCTCGTAGCGACGCGGATAACCCTGTCCCGGACGGGTTTCCACGTTGTTGAACCACACGTACTCGGTGCCGGAGCGGTTGGTCCAGGCCTGCTTGCAGGTGACGCTGCAGGTGTGGCAGCCGATGCACTTGTCCAGGTTCATGACCATGGCCAGTTGCGCCATTACGCGCATATCAGTACTCCACTTCCTGCGAGCGCAATCGGATACCGTGTGGTGACCTCGTCGGAGTCATGTCAGTACTCCACCTCTTGGTTGCGCTTGCGAATCGTGGTGACCTCGTCGCGCTGATTTCCGGTGGGGCCGTGGTAGTTCAGCGCGAACGACTGCTGCGCATAGCCACCGATGAGGTGCGAGGGCTTGATCATGATCCGGGTCAGCGCATTGTGGATACCACCGCGTTTACCCTTGCCCCGCTTGACATCCGCCGTGCCTTCGATGCGCGGCACGTTCACCGCGCGGTCCTGGGCGTGGTACATGAACACCGTGCCCTCGGGCATGCGGTGCGACACGATCGCGCGCGCCACCACGATGCCGTTGCGGTTGATGGCCTCGATCCAATCATTGTCGGCGACACCGATCTTCGCGGCGTCCTTGTCCGACATCCAGATCGCCTGACCACCCCGCGAGAGCGTCAGCATGTGCAGGTTGTCCTGGTAGGCGGAGTGGATCGACCACTTCGAGTGCGGCGTCAGATACCGCACGGTCACACCGTTCTCGCTCACCTTGCCGATACCCGGCTCGGCGAACAGCGCCGTCATGTCCAGCGGCGGCCGGTAGATCGGCAGCTGCTCGCCCAGCTCCATCATCCAGTCGTGATCGAGATAGAAGTGCTGCCGCCCGGTCAGCGTGTGCCAGGGCTTGGACCGCTCCACATTGATGGTGAACGGCGAATACCGGCGTCCGCCCGTCTCGCTCCCGGACCATTCCGGTGAGGTGATCACCGGAACGGGCCGGGCCTGCGTGTCGGCGAAGGTGATTCGCTTTCCCTCGTGTTCGGCAGCCAGGTCGGCCAGCTCGGTTCCGGTGCGCCGTTCCAGCGCATGGAACCCTTCCACCGCGAGCCGGCCGTTGGTGGTGCCGGACAGTGCCAGGATCGCCTCGGCCGCGTGGGTGTCCTTGGCCAGGGACGGACGGCCCTGCGCGACACCGGAAACCACAGTGCCGTTGACGCCGCGCAGGTAATCTACCTCGATATCGGGCAGAGTGGTGACACCCTTGGTGGTGAGTCCCAGCGTTTCGACCAACGGCCCGAGCGCGGCCATCTTGTCCGCGACGTTCGGGTAGTCACGTTCGACGACAACGAGTCTCGGCATGGTGACACCCGGAACGGGCTCGCATTCGCCGTGCTTCCAGTCCAGCACCCGCCCGCCGGCCTGCGCCAGCGCGTCGGCGGTGTCGTGCTGCAGCGGCACCGCGACCAGGTCCCGGCGCACGCCCAGGTGCTTCTCCGCCAGCCAGGAGAACCCGCGGGCAATGCGGTGGAAGGCCTCGAAATCGGTCTTGGCCTCCCACGGCGGGGAGATGGCCGGGGAGAAGGCGTGCACGAACGGGTGCATGTCGGTGGAGGACAGGTCGTGCTTCTCGTACCAGGTGGCGGCCGGGAACACGATGTCGGAGAACAGGGTCGTGGACGTCATGCGGAAGTCCATCGACATCAGCAGATCCAGCTTGCCGGTGGCGGCCTCGTCGCGCCATTCCAGTTCCTGCGGGCGCACCCCGGTGGTCTCTGTGGTCTGCAGGTTGGAGTCCGCGCCGAGCAGGTGCTTGTGGAAGTACTCGTTACCCTTGCCGGAGGAACCCAGCAGGTTGGCGCGCCACACCGTCAGCACGCGCGGGAAGTTCTCGGGCGCATCGGGATCCTCGCAGGCGAAGCGGAGATCACCCGACTTCAGGCCGTCCACCACGTAATCCGCGGGCGTCTTGCCCGCCCGCTCGGCCTCGTCGACGAGATCGAGGGGGTTGCGGTTGAGCGTCGGGTACGACGGCATCCAGCCGAGACGTGTTGCGAGCGCGATATTGTCGGCCGCCGTGCGCCCGGCGAAGGTGCCCTTGCTCAACGGCGAGGCGAATGACTCGGAGGTGAACGGGTCGTAGCGCCATTGGTTGTTGGCCAGGTACCAGAACACGGTGCCCTGCATCTGCCGCGGCGGCCGCTGCCAGTCCGAGGCGAAAGCCAGTGTGGCCCAACCGGTCACCGGACGGCACTTCTCCTGACCCACGTAATGCGCCCAGCCGCCGCCGTTCACGCCCTGGCAGCCGGTGAGCAGGGTCAGGGTGAAGAAGGAGCGGTAGATCTGGTCGGAGTGGAACCAGTGGTTGGTGCCCGCGCCCATGAGGATCATGGACCGGCCCTTGGAACGCTCGGCATTGTCGGCGAATTCGCGGCCGAGGCGTTCGGCCTGTTGGGCGGGGACGCCGGTGATCGACTCCTGCCAGGCGGGAGTGTACGGCTGGGTCGCATCGTCATAGCCGGTCGGCCAACTGCCGGGCAGGCCGGACCGGGCTACGCCGTACTGTGCCAGCAGCAGGTCGAACACCGTCGTCACCCGTCGTCCCGCGATGACGGTGGTCGGCACGCCACGGGTGAGGACAGCTGCATCGCCGCCCTCGGACCCATCCGGCGGCCCGTCGAAGCGGGGGAACTGCACGGCCGCAACATCATCGGTGCGCCTGTACAGGGTCAGCAGGGGATCGGTGTCCCCCAAATCCAGGTTCCAGCGCCCCTTGCCCGCCTCGTTGAAGCGGTGGCCGAGGGAGCCATTGGGCACCTGCGGACTGCCGTCCGCGTCCAGCAGCACCGTCTGGTGCTCGACGCCCTCACCGGTGCGGCCGAGATCGGCGGCGGTGAGGAACTTGCCGGGCGTGAAGGTGTGACCGCTGTAGTCGCCGTCGGTGGACCAGCCACCCTCGTGCTCGTCCAGCGCCACCAGGTAGGGCAGATCGGTGTAGCGCTTGACGTAGTCGTCGAAGTACGGAGTCTGCTTGTCCACGAAGAACTCTCGCAGCACCACGTGACCCATGGCCATGGCCAGGGCCGCGTCCGTACCCGGGCGTGCGGGCACCCATTCGTCGGCGAACTTGGTGTTGTCGGCGTAGTCAGGGGAGACCACCACGACCTTCTGGCCGCGGTAGCGGGCCTCGGTCATATAGTGCGCGTCCGGGGTTCGGGTTACCGGGACATTGGAGCCCCACATGATCAGGTAGCCGGCGTCGAACCAGTCGGCGGACTCGGGCACGTCGGTCTGATCGCCGAAGACCTGCGGGGAGGCGACGGGTAGGTCGGCGTACCAGTCGTAGAACGACAGCATCGAGCCGCCGATCAGCGAGATGAACCGGGCGCCGACCGCATGCGAGACCATGGACATGGCCGGGATCGGCGAGAAGCCCGCGACGCGGTCGGGGCCATACTTCTTGACCGTGTAAACGTGTGCGGCGGCGGCGATTTCGGCGGCTTCCCACCATTCGGCGCGCACGAACCCACCCTTGCCGCGCGCGGACTTGTAGGCCTCGGCCCGGTCCGCGTCCTCGACGATGGACTCCCACGCCAGCACCGGGTCCTTGAGCCGCGTCTTGGCGTCGCGGTACAGCTCCAGCAGCGTGCCACGCACGTACGGGTAGCGGATGCGCGCGGGGGAGTAGGTGTACCAGGAGAACGACGCGCCACGCGGACAGCCGCGCGGCTCGTACTCCGGCTTGTCGGCGCCGACGCTCGGGTAGTCGGTCTGCTGCGACTCCCAGGTGATCACGCCGTCGGAGACGTAGATCTTCCACGAGCACGAACCGGTGCAGTTCACGCCGTGCGTGGACCGCACCACCTTGTCGTGCGACCACCGATCCCGGTAGAACTCGTCGGCCTCGCGCCCGCCCACCTTGTGCAGGGTGCGCAGGTCACCGGACACCTCGCCGCGGTTGAAGTACTTCCCCAGTCGAAGCAGCGCATCGGCGGACGAGTGTCCGTTCTGCGTAATAGCCATAACGCCCCCTTCGAGCTGGAAAACCGGGCTGCTGGCTCGACTGTAGGGACGCCGGGGGAGGCATCAAAACGGTTTGCTCACAATGCTCGACGCGCGTTTGTGAGCTGTGAGATCGCCGCAATGTTCCGGTCACTGTGGGGTAGCGGCCGAGGTCACACCTTGCGATCGCGACCTGGGGAAACCCCTTCGCAGGCAGTGAAACAAGTTCCCGGAAGGGGCTTCCGGGGCAGTGGCGGTGAAGCTTCCGAAACGGTTGGTTCTCGGTTACTTAATATTTGTTAACACGCCTTCGGATTGCTGAGTGGTCGCTATATCGTGCACCCATGCAACGATTCGACGGCGTCATCGAGACCGCTGCCAACGGCGGTGCATACATTCCCATTCCCCCCGACATCATCACCGCCCTCGGTGGTGGCGGCCGCATCTCAGTCCAGGCCACCTTCGACGGCATCCCGTACCGAGGCTCCATCGCCAACATGGGTGCGGGACCGTGCCTGGGACTGCTGAAGGCGATCCGCGCCGAACTAGGCAAGGGGGCCGGCGACCGGGTCGCCGTCACTGTCGAACGTGACACCGTGGAGCGCACCGTGGCTGTCCCCGACGACCTCGCCGCCGCACTGCGGGAGGCGGGGGTACAGGACGCCTTCGACAGGCTCTCGTACACCAACCGTCGTGAGCACGTCACCGCTGTGACCGACGCCAAGAAACCGGAGACTCGCACTCGCAGGATCGGCAAGATCGTCGAGTCCCTCGCCGGCGGTTCTTGAAGCCGATCGGATGCATCATCGAAAGTCGTTGATGTAGTGGTTTTCAGATCACTCGGCGCTCGCGGCCGCCGCACCGGCCCCTCAGGCCGGTGACCCAATCCCCGGCAGCACGGACCATCTCCAACCCGCCGACCCCCCGTCCTCACCACACTGACTCCTGCCGGGAGGTCGATTTGGGTTGTCATCTTTAAGTTTTGGTCTGCTACTCCGCTATCAATTCGGCTTCGGAATCCAGGGCTTGTTGGGCTTCCTCGGGCACGCCGACGGGCCCTGGCCGGTAGGTGATGGAGTGGAGGGAGCCGGAGTAGCGGAAGACGCCTCGGCGGTCGCGGAGGGGCCAGGAGACGGGCCCTCGGGCGTCGAGGCCGACGGAGATCCCTGTCCAGGGGGACATGCCTACGAGTTGGACCTGGTTGGGGAGGGTGGCGGCGCGGACGCCGTCGATGCCGATGGTGAAGTCCCAGCGCAGGTGGGGTTGGACGGTGGCGGATACGGTGAAATGTCCGCTGCCGGAGGAGATTTCACCGGCATCGGCCTCGGTGTAGCGGCCATAGGCGTTGTAACCGAAGATCAGGCGGCCACTTTCCACGTAGAGGAGGTAGCCGCCGAGCGGATCGCCGTGGGCGACGAGAACGCCCTCGTCGCCGGGTCGGTAGCCGGCCAATTCCACTGTGATCGTGAAGTCGCGGTAGGCGATCAGTCGCTGCGAGCGGTAGCGCTCGAGGGTGGGGGTGCCGGGAAGAATACGGACCTGCTCGCCGAGCCGGGCCTCCTCCGGACGGCGCCGAGCCAGGTCCTGCCGGGTGACGAGCGGGAAAACCGTGTTGTGCCACGCGGCTTCGTCCCACGCGGCCGAGAGCTCGGCGACCTTGTCCGGACGCTGCTCGGAAAGGTCGTGGAGCTCGGTCGGATCGGAGCGGACGTCGAACAGCTGCCAGCGTGGATTGTCGATGCCCCGTTCGGGCTCATAGAGCGCGAGGAGTTTCCAGCCGTCGCGGTAGAAGCCGCGGTGACCGGTCATCTCCGAATACTGCTCGAGGTGCCGCGAGACCGCGGCCGGGTCGCTCAGCACATCCACCGCCGAGACGCCGTCGAAGTCCTTGGCGGGCAGCCCGTTCCGGACCGTCGGGCGTTCGAGCCCGGCGAGCTCCAGCAGCGTGGGCGCGAGATCGGTGATGTAGACGTACTCCTCGCGCACCCCGGTATCGGCCTCCGTGCGCGGCAGCCCCCGGGGCCACGACAGCACGAACGGCACCCGCACCCCACCGGCGAAGGTCTGCCCCTTGTAGAAGCGGAACGGCGTATTCGACGCCTGCCCCCACCCGCGCGGATAGTGCACCCCCAGTTTCGCGGTGCCGATCAGCTCGTCGTCGTGCGGCACATCCCGCTCCCAGTCGGGCTCGTCGACCTGGGCGAACTGTGCGAAATAGGTCCGGGTGCCCTCGGGCCCGCCCTCCGCGGTACCGCCATTGTCGGAGGTGAACACGATAATGGTGTTGTCCAGCTCGCCGAACTGCTCGAGCACGTCCACGATCCGCCCCAGGCTCTGGTCGATGCTGTCGACCATGCCCGCGTACACCTCCATGTACCGCTCGAACCGCGCCCGCTGCTCCTCGGTCAGCGCATCCCACTCCTGCGCTTCATAACCCGGCTCGGTATTGCGAGGTTTCTGCTGTGTCCCCGCCGGGAACAGCCCCTGCGCGATCTGCGCGGCGAATCGACTCTGCCGCAACCGATCCCAGCCCTCCCGATACCGCCCCCGATACTTGGCCTGATCCTCCGGCTTGGCCTGCAACGGCCCGTGCATGGCGGTGTGCGCGAAGTAGAGGAAGAACGGTTTGGCCGCATCGTGCGCCCGCAGGTCCTTGAGATATCCGATGGCGCGATCGGTGTAGTCGTCGGTCAGGTAGTACCCCTCCGGATACTCCTCGACATCCACCGCCGAACTGTCGGAGATCAGCTGATTCGGATAGTAGAAGGAGTTCAGCCCCTCCAGCGACCCGTAGTACCGGTCGAATCCACGCTGCGTCGGCCACGAATCCCGGTGCGCCGCCGGATGCAGCGTGGCATCGCGGACCAGATGCCATTTCCCCACCGCGTAGGTCGCATATCCATTGGCGCGCAATATTTCCGGCAACGTCAGCACGTCATCGGCCAATTCCAGACGCAGCCCCGGATAACCGGGATCGGCATTCGCCACGAAGCCGAAACCCGCACGGTGGGAATTGATTCCGGTCAGCAGAGCGGCCCGCGACGGTGAGCACAGCGGTGTGGTGTGGAAGTTGGTGAGCCGTAATCCATTCGCGGCCAGCCGATCCAGTGTCGGGGTCTCGATCTCCGAACCGAACGGGCCGATATCGCTGAAGCCCATATCGTCGACCAGCACCACGACGATATTGGGCGCACCGGCGGGCGCGGTCGGCGGATAGTTCCACTCCGGCGTGGAATCGGCGGTGGTGCGGCCGATCTCGCCGGCGAAATTCTCATAGCCACGGGCATGGGCGGGGACTGACATACTCCCCAGCAAAGGGCGCGGGCCCGCGCCGGAGCCAGGGTTTCACTCTGGCTGCGTGCAACCGGTGATCCGTCATACATCCGCGGATAGCGTCGCCGCACACCATTCTGCCCCGGTCCACACTCGAGGTTTTCCAGATGAATTCGTCCCCCGGCGGTCTGCACCGCCGTCATTTCCTGCGCGGTTCCGCCGTCGCCGCCCTGGCGATCCTCGGCAGCGGGGCGCTGGCCGCCTGCACCTCGGCGGTGAACCAGCAACGCGGCGGCGACGACAACGCACAACCCGTGCGCGGCGGGACGCTGAAGTACGGCGTGCTGGTGGACCTCGTGCCCGCCAACCTGCTCACCAATACCGGCACCACACCGTATGTGATCGGCCTGGTCTTCGAATCCCTGGTGCGCTACCCGCACGACAAACTCGAACCCCAGCCGCTGCTGGCCAAGAGCTGGACCCTCGCCCCCGACGGCAAGTCCATCACCCTGGACCTGCGCGACGACGTGAAGTTCCACAGCGGCCGCCCCTTCACCTCCAAGGACGTCGAGTTCTCGCTGCGCACCTACGCCGATCCCAAGTGGTCGGCGCAGCTGAAGAGCACGGCCGCCACCGTCACCGGCTTCGACACCGGCGATCCACACCGCATCACGCTGACGCTGGCGCACCCGCTGAGCAATCTGTTCGACCTGCTCGACACCGTGCCCATCCTGGACAGCGAGTCGATCGATCAGCTCGCCACCGGCGACAAGATCATCGGCACCGGCCCCTTCCGGTTCGTGCAGCGAATCCCCAACCAGCAGTTGGTATTCGAGAAGAACACTGCCTACTGGGTGCCGGACCGACCCTACCTGGACCGTGTCGAATTCACCGTCATCGCCGACAATCAGGCGCAACTCAACGCCCTCAAGACCGGCCAGATCCACCTCGCCGACGGCATCACCTACCGCGACAACGAGAACCTCGCCAAGACCGACGGCTTCCGCGTCATCACCTTCGAGGGAGCCGAGCTCCAGGTCTACGTCGGCGCGAATGTCGCCGACCCCGCCCTCGCCGATGTGCGGGTGCGCCAGGCCATCGCCTACGCCCTGGATCGTGAGCGCATCATCAAGGAGGTCTTCCGCGGCGCCGGCTATCCGCTGAACCTGCCGTGGCCCAAGAACTCTCCCGCCTTCGACGACTCCCGCAACAGCCGCTACACACGAGATGTCGCCAAGGCCAAGCAGATTCTGGCGCAACTGCCCAAGCCGCCCAAGCTGCCGCTCACCTACAACACCGCCTACCCGGTCTTCGAGGCCGCCGCGCAGATCGTGCAGGCCAACCTCGCCGAGATCGGCATCGAGGTGGAACTGGCGCCCACCGAGAACGCCACCTTCATCAAGCAGCTGATCGGCGCGCAGTTCCCGGGCCTGTGGATCACCGACCACTCCTGGGCGCAGTTCGTGCCGTCCACGCTGACGGTCAGCGCCTACCCGTTCAACGCCCGCAAGAACGCCTCCCGCTACGAATCGCCCGACTACGTCTCGGCCGCCGACGCAGCCTGGCAGCTGCCACGCGCCACCGGCCCGGACGCCACCCACGCCTACCAGGCGCTCAGCGATCAACTGCTGGACAGCCTGTTCCTGATCGAGATCGGCGTGCACTACCCGCAGGATGGCGCATCCCGGAAACTGCACGGCTTCAACTGGACCAAGCGCCGCGAGCACGTGTTCACCGAGGCGTTCCTGGCATGACCGCCTATCTGCTGCGGCGGGTGCCGTCCGCCCTCGCGGTTCTCCTCGGCGCGTCGGTGCTCATCTTCCTGCTGCTGCGGCTGGTGCCCGGCGATCCGGCCACCACCCTGGCCGGGCCGGACGCCACCCCCGAAACCATTGCCGCCATCCGGCATCAGCTCGGCCTGGACCGGCCCATCCCGGCGCAGTACCTGTCGTGGCTGCACGGTGTGGTGACCGGAGATCTGGGGCGGTCCTACGTGATCGGTGGCCAGATCGCGGATCTCATCGTGCGGGGTCTGTCGAACACGCTCATCCTGACCGCCGCGGCGTTGTCGCTGGCGGTGATCGTGACCCTGGCGGTATCCGTCGCCTCGGTCCTGTGGGATCGGCGCTGGCTCAATGCGATCGTGGCTGCCGCCAATACGGTCACCGTCGCCATCCCCGTCTTCGTGACCGGTGTGCTGCTGGTGCTGGTGTTCGCGGTCGCCATCCCGATCCTGCCCGCGGGCGGCATCCCGCCGGACGGATTCCTGGCCCGGCCCGATATCGCCGTCCAGTACCTGCTGCTGCCCGCGATCTGCCTGGGCCTGCCGGTGGCCGCCGCGTTGACCCGCTTCCTCACCGAGGCCCTGCGCACCGAACTGGCCAAGCCCTACGTCCTCACCGCCCGCGCCCTCGGTATCCCGCGCCGCCGCATCATCACCCGCGACGCGCTGCGAAATGCGTTGCCCACCATGCTCACCGCGCTCGGCATCCAGACCGGCAACCTGCTCGGCGGCGCGGTGCTGGTGGAGGCCGCGTTCGCCTGGCCCGGCATCGGCCAGCTCATCGAGCAGGGCATCAACCGGCGCGACTATCCGGTGGTGCAGGCATTGCTGCTGTTCTCGGTGGCCGTGTTCGTGGCCATCCAGCTGACCACCGACATCGCGCACGCCTACCTGGATCCGCGCATTCGCATCGGAGGCCGCGCATGAGCGAGCTCGCCGTCGCCGAGAGCGGCGACACCACGGCGGTCACGGAAAGCCCGGGCCGCGAACCGAATCCGGAGCGGCCGCTGCTGCGGGCGCTGACCCGCGGGCAGGGGCTGGCGGGCGTGCTGCTGATCGCCGTCATCGCGGTGGCGGCCCTCGCCGCCGGGCTGCTCACGAAATACGACCCGCTGGAGCAGATTCCGGGAGCCAACCTGCTCGGCCCGAGCGGCGACCACTGGCTGGGCACCGATGAGCTCAACCGGGATGTGTTCACCCGGACCCTCTACGGCATCCGCGTGGACCTGATCATCGCCTTCCTGGCGGTCCCGGCCGGCGCGGTGCTGGGCTCGATCATCGGCCTGGCGGCCACCGTAAATCCAGTGGCGGATGTGCTGGCGCAGCGCGTCTTCGACCTCATCCTGGCCTTCCCTGCGCTCATCTTCGCCATCGCGCTCACCGCGGTCACCGGGCCGGGCGCGCACTCGGTCGTCATCGTGATCATCGCCGCCGAACTCCCCATCTTCGGCCGCCAGATCCGCACCGCCGTGCTGGCGGTGCGCGAACAGCCCTACGTGGAGGCCGCGGCGGTGATCGGTGCGAGCACCGGCTGGACACTGCGGAAACACGTGCTGCCCAATGTGATCGAGCCGCTCGCCGTGCAGCTGGCACTGTCACTGTCCCTGGCGGTGTTCGTGGACAGCGCCATGAGCTTCATCGGCATCGGCGTGCGACCGCCGGACCCGTCACTCGGATCGATCATCGCCGAGTCCACCCGCAACCTGGACGCCAATCCCGCCATGGCCGTCGGCCCGCTGCTGGTGGTTTCGGCGCTCACCCTCGGATTCCTGTTGATCGCCCAGGCATTGGGCCGCGCCCGGAGGATGATATGAACGGAGCATCGCGAAGCGATTCCACTAGGGGCGGCGGTGGGGAGACGGGTGGGCCCGACGACACCCTGCTCGACATTCGTGACCTGGTGGTGAGTTTCGGCCCGCGCACGGTGGTAAATCGCGTCGGCGTGCGCGTCGCACGCGGCGAAACCGTTGCGCTGGTCGGTGAATCCGGCTCCGGTAAATCCCTCACCGCCCGCGCTGTCCTCGGACTGCTCCCCAGTGGTGCGACCGCCACGGGCTCGATCCGCCTCGACGGCACCGAGATCATCGGCGCCACCGACACCGACCTGCGCCCCCTCCGCGGCACCCGCGCGGCCATGGTCTTCCAGGAACCACAGACCGCACTGAACCCGGTGCGCCGCATCGGAACCCAGATCGCCGAGGCCCTGCGCGCCCATCGCCCGATCAGCAGGTCCGAGGCCCGCGCCCGCGCCATCGAACTCCTCACCCAGGTCGACCTCCCCGAACCGGACAAACGCGTCGACTGGTACCCCCACCAACTCTCCGGCGGCCAAAAGCAACGCGTAGTGATCGCCCTGGCCCTCTCCGGCGACCCCGACCTCCTCATCGCGGACGAGCCGACCACCGCGCTCGACGTCACCGTCCAGGCCGAAATCCTCCACCTCCTCCAGGATCTCCAACGCCGCAACAACACCGCAATCCTCTTCATCACCCACAATCTGGGCGTAGTCGCCGCTATCGCCGACCGCGTGGTGGTCATGCGCGCCGGCGAAATAGTCGAAACCCAGCCGGTCCGCGACCTCTTCACGAGCCCCCAGTCCATCTACACCCGCGAACTACTGGCCGCGGTTCCCGTGCTGCCGGCCGGCCCAGCGCCATCGGCGGCCGCGGATGGGTCGGCTGAACGGGAAGCAAGGCCCACGCCACACGAGGGGGCGGTGCAGCCACTCAGTGCGGTGCCCATGGGCGCAGTCGTGTCCGGGGAGGTTGCGGTCCCTTCGGGTGCCGGGTCGGTCTCCGGTGTTTCCGGGGACGGTGTGCTTGCGGAGGAGGGGCAGTCAGCGCCGACGGCCGAGCCAGTGCTGCGTGTCAGTGACCTGTCGGTCGTCTATCGCCGCCACGGCAAGCGCTTCCAGGCCCTGCATGATGTCTCGCTGACTCTGGCTCCACGCGAGGTGGTGGGGTTGGTCGGGGAATCGGGTTCGGGTAAGAGCACTCTCGGGCGTACCGCGCTGGGGTTGGTGCCCGCGGCGTCGGGAGAGGTCGTGTTGCAAGGCGTCCCGCTGACCGGCTTGTCTCAGAGGGAATTGCGGGGGCTGCGGAAGAATGTCGCGCTGGTCCATCAGGACGTGGCCGCCTCACTGGATCCGCGGCACAGCCTCGAGGACTCGATCGGCGAACCGCTGCGGGTACATCGGGCGGCCTCGGGGGCGTTGTTGCGGGCCAGGGTGGGGGATCTGCTCGAATCCGTGCGCCTGCCGCGCGAGTACGCGAGCCGGCGTCCGGGCGAACTGTCCGGCGGGCAACGGCAGCGGGTGGCCTTGGCGCGGGCGCTGGCCCTCGCGCCACGGCTGCTGGTGGCGGACGAGCCGACCAGCGCGCTGGATGTGTCGGTGCAGGCTCAGGTGCTCGAACTCTTCGCCGATCTGCGCGCCGAATACGGATTCGCCTGCCTGTTCATCAGTCACGATCTCGCCGTCGTGCATCAGGTGGCCGACCGCACGGTGGTGCTGCGGGAGGGGCGTGTAGTCGAATCAGGCCCGGTCACAGCCGTTTTTCGGCATCCGCGCGAGGAGTACACGCGGCGCCTGCTGGACGCGGTTCCCGCCCCGGATCCGGCCCGCGCGCGCCGAGACGAAATCGTGTCCGTTCAAGTACCCCTCGCATTGGGGGCCTGAGAGTAATTTGGGGAGCACCATTCCGCGCTGACAGCCACGGACACACCGGAAGTTATACCAATAGGAGTATCCGGTGATACTGACTGGATTTGCCGCGTGGAACGGGTCGTATCCGAATCTGTGTAAGTATCCGTCTCGAAGGAGATCTCGGCGGCGCCTCCACAGGGAGGCGCGGTGGGCCACCGGGATTCCGTACAGGAGGGAACCAGGTGGGCGCGAAAGCGGTATGTGGACAGGATTCTCGGGAACTCGAAGCACCCACCTTGGGAAACCTGCTCCGCCGCCTGCGTGACAATCGCGGTATTTCTCGCGAACGCCTGGCATTCAACGCAGGTGTAAGCGCAAGTTACATAACGCATTTGGAGAAAGGTGACCGCGACAACCCGACCCGGGAAGTGGTCGAGGCGCTCACCCGCTATCTCCACCGGCTGGACCCGCTCTCCACCGAGGACCGCCGCCAGCTCGGCGACCTCGCGGGCCTGGGATCGGGCGAGCTTCCCTCCCCGAGTGAACTGCGCGCGGCGATCACACCCGAGATGCTGCGGGCCCTGGAGCTGCACAGCCCGAATATGGCCGCCCTGCTCGACACCCGCGCCAACCTGCTGGCCAGCAATGACAGCTGGGACGCCGCCTTTCCCGGCCTGACCGAGGACGGCAATATGCTGCGCTGGTTCTTCGGTAATGAGCAGGCCACCCGGGTCATGGTGAACTGGGAGGCCGATGCCCGCCGGGTCACCCGCTGGATGCGTGGATTGATCGGGCGATCGGGCAATACCGACGGATTCGCCGATCTCATTCGCGATCTCGGGGAATTCCCGAAATTCCGGCAGGCCTGGTCCGAGGGCGGCGTGGAGTTCGCACCGCATGTGTGGGCCCTGCAGCTGCGCAATCCGGTGACCGGGGTGCGGCGCAAGGTCTACGCCCAGCACGGCCGACTCGACAGCGCCGCCTACCCTGGGCAGTTGCTGACAGTTCTCGGGCTACCCGGCTGAACCCGCTCCACGTGTGACTCCCACCCGCAAATCCGTTGGAGTGCAGTGCTTCTGCCCTCCTACCGGGGTGGGGTACCTTGGATGCCGTCAGGGTACTAGTCATTTGTTCAGAATGTTTGTGGTCATGCGAAAGATGTTGCGGTCATGCGGGATGCGGTAATCGTCGCGGCGGTGCGCACGCCCATCGGCCGGGGCAGGCCCGGCGGCGCACTGGAATTCGTGCACCCTGTCGACCTCATGGCCCACAGCCTGCGCACGGTGGTCGACCGCACCGGCGTCGACCCGGCCGCCATCGACGAGGTCATCGGCGGCGTGGTGAGCCAGGTCGGCGAACAGGCCACCAATATCAGCCGCCGCGCCGCACTGGCCGCCGGCTATCCGGAATCGGTGCCCGCCACCACCGTCGACCGGCAGTGCAGCGCCAGCCAGCAGGCCCTGCGCTTCGCCGCCCACGCCGTCATCGCCGGGGACTGCGAGATCGCGGTGGCCACCGGCGTGGAATCGGTCAGCCGCATCCCTATGGGCACCAGCCTGCTCGACACCGACAACCTCACTGGGGCGGCCTTTCTCGAGCGCTACCCGCAGGGCGTGCCGTGGCAGGGCATCAGCGCCGAACTCATCACCGCCCGATGGGATCTCGGCCGCGCCGAGCTCGACGACTACGCCCTCGAAAGCCACTCGCGCGCCGCACACGCCACCAAGAACGGGCAGTTCGAGGCCGAACTCACCCCGTCCATCGAGGACCTGTCCTACGACGAGGGCATCCGTTTCGACGCCACCGCCGACGCCGTCCGCGCGCTCGGGCCCTCCTTCTACAACGAGGCTATTCACCGGCGCTTCCCCGAGATCCGCTGGCACATCACCGCCGCCAATGCCTCCCAGCTCGGCGACGGCAGCGCCGCGGTCATGGTCACCACCAGCGCCACTGCCCGCCGCCTGGGCCTGACTCCACTGGCCCGCATCCACAGCCACATCGCCGTCGGCGACGACCCGTTCCTCATGCTGACCGCGGTCGTGCCCGCCACCGCGAAGGTGCTGAAGCAGACCGGGTTGCGGCTGGCCGACATCGATCTGATCGAGGTCAACGAGGCGTACTCCAGCGTGGTGCTGGCCTGGGCCCGCGAGACCGGCGCGGACCTGTCCCGGGTCAATGTGAACGGCGGCGCCATCGCCCTGGGCCACCCGCTCGGCGCCAGCGGAGTCCGCATCACCGCCACCCTGGTCCATGCCCTGCGCGAGCGCGGCGGCCGCTACGGACTACAGACCATGTGCGAATCCGGCGGCCAGGCCAACGCCATGGTGATCGAGGCGCTGTACTAGCGGTCCGGATCACCCACGCAGCGGGATGAATTCGGCCGGCGCGCCGTCCACGGCGTCGGCCGGGACGACCACCACGCCGTCGCGGTGCAGCAGATCGGCCAGATGCGCGGTGCGCAGCCGGAGATCGCCCCGGAAGCCGCCGCCGGGCAGCGCCAGGGCCGGGACGATGCGCGCCACCGGCGCGGTCAGCTCGGCGGCGTTCACCAGCGGGCCCACGATCGGGCGGGCCGGGGTCGCACCCGTCAGGCCCTCGACCGTGGCGCCGATCAGCGTGAGCAGGGTCGCGATCGCCGCGAACGGATTGCCGGGCAGCCCCAGAACGACTGTGCCGGAAGCCAATTGCGCGGCCACCGTGGAGCCGCCGGGCCGCAGGCGCAGGCGGCGCAGCAGCATGGTGGCCTCGGAGCGGTCCAGCGCCGAGCGCAGCTGATCGGCCGCGCCGCCGCCGGTCGCGCCGACGATGACGAGCAGATCGCAGTCCGCGGCCGCGGCCAGCACCTCGTCGAAGGCATTCGCGGTGTCGCGCAGGTGAACCCGATCGACGGTGGCCACGCCGTACCAGCCCAGCACGTCGGGCAGGATCGGCCCGATCGAGTCCCGGGTCTGACCGGTGTGCAGTGGCCCCTCGCCGCGAATCTCGTCGCCGGTCATGACGATTCGCGCCCGGACCGGGCCGCGCACGTCCGCCGCCGTGACCTCCGCGCTGGCCGCCACCGAGATCAGCGCGGCCGTCACCGGGGTGCCCGCGGCCGCGACTTCCGCACCGGGGAGCCAGTATTCGCCGCGCCGGCGCACATCCTCGCGAATCGGGGTGTCCGGCAGCCGGTACAGCGTGCCGTCGGACTCGAGGCGGACGAACTCGTCGCGCACCACCGAACCGGTCCCGTCGGGCACGTGCGCGCCGGTGGCGATCCGCACCGCCTCGCCGTCCAGCAGGCCCACCGGCCGCTGCCCGCCCGCGAAACCGATATCGCGGCGCAGCTGCCAGGGCCCGTCGCCGCTCACCGCGTAACCGTCCATGGCCGAGACATCGAAGCGCGGCAGGGCGTCCGCCGCGAGCAGGGGCGCGGCCAGCGTCGCGCCGCGCGCGGCCCGCAGCACCGCACTGCGCACCGGTAGCGGGGAGATCCTCCCGCGCAGCACATCCCGGGCCTCGTCGAGCCACAGCGGCGCGGCCGTGCGTGCCGCTCCGGTCCGGGCCCGCCGCACGTCCTCGGGGGTGTCGCAGTCGTCCACGCCGGGCAGCGTAACCATGGCGGTCTCCACCGGCACCAGCGCCTTCATCGGCTGATTGACCAGGGAATCCAGGTCTTTCAAAGCAGCGACCAGGGCAGCTCGCCGCCACACCCCGACCAGATACTGCGGGCGACCCGAGGCATCCGCGGCGAAGACCGCGTCGCTGCCGGATTCCCGTGCGTGGGAAAGCAGTTCGTTCACCGCCGACGCGGTGAGGAAGGGCATGTCGGCCGCCAGCACCACGATCAGCGCGGCCGGGAACTCACAGCCGGCGAGGGCGCCCAGCCCCGCGGCAATGGCCGCCACCGGGCCCGCTCCGGCCGGTATCTCCTGTGCCTGAAGGATTTCCGGCGGCAATTCGGGCCGATGCGGGCCGACCACCACGGTGCGTGCGCAGCCCGCGACCGCCGCCAGCGCCGCGTCCAGCATGGACTGCCCGCCGACCACGATGGCCGGCTTGTCCACCCCGCCCATCCGGCTGGCCTTTCCACCGGCCAGCACGATGGCGTCCACGGGTGTCACGAGCCCGTTCCGGGGCGGGGGCGTGTCCTTCGTTCACAGCGCATGGTTGAAGATCGTAGTGGCAGGCTGTTCAGAGCTTGTTGGGCGCGCCCGGAAACCTGTGCTTGCTAAGCAATTGCCGATAGTCGTTACGTTATGAGATGTGGCACGACACATAGTAGAAATGGTCTCGTTTTAACGTTGGGAACAATCTCATATGGCAGTATCCGACCTGAGAACTGGCGTAGTACGCGGCGTTCGTCACAGTTCACACCAGGCGTCACACCGGGTCCCACTGTCCGGTACCGGGAGGACTCAGAGCGATGAAGGTTGATTTGCTGAATGTTTGTGGAGAGGGAACGGCGTGGTGCTGGGCGTGAAACCGGATAGGGACTCCGACGATCTGAAGCCGCCGACATTCGGACTGCTGCTGCGCCGCCTGCGTGATGCGCGAGGCGTATCACGAGAAAGGCTGGCGTTCAATGCCGGCGTGAGCGCCAGCTACATCAGCCATTTGGAGAAGGGCGATCGCGGGCACCCCACCCGCGAAGTGGTGGATGCGCTGCTGCGATATCTGGACCGAATAACCCCGCTGTCGGCCGTCGAGCGCCGGCATCTGCTCGACCTGGCCGGACTCGGCGTGAGCGAATTCCCCACCGTGGAACAACTGCGCGGTGAAATCACCGACGACATGCGCCGCGCCCTGGACCTGCACGAACCAAATCTCGCCGCCTACGTCGACACCCGCTGGAATGTGCTCGCCTGCAACGAAAGCTACTCCCGGGCTTTCCCTGGGCTGGAGCGGGACATCAATATCCTGCGCTGGTTTCTGGGCAATGAGGCCGCCCGCGAGGTCATGGTCGAGTGGGAGGAGGAGGTCCGGCTGACCGTGCACTGGCTGCGCGGTCTGATCGCAAGCTCCGGAGATACCGACTGGTCGGTTGAATTTCTCTCAGAACTCGGACGTTTCGGACTTTTCCGGGAAATGTGGGATGAGGGTATCGCGGCCTACGGCCGGCCCCGCGCCACCATGCGCCTGCGCGATCGCGAGAGCAGCCGGCGCTTCGATATCGCGGTGCAACTGTTCAGTGTTTTCAATGCGGCCTACCCCAGCCAGATTCAGATCTTCCTCGGCATTCCGAGCTGGCACGAGGCGGGGTGAGAATCCGCCGGCCGTGACCGCCAGGGGCACGGCCCCTCCCTCGAACATTCGGGGCAGCAGGCTCCCCGTCACCGCACGGCTTGGACCTCGCGTCCCCCGCGCATCCGCGGCCACGGTGTCGACAGCGCTCGCGTCAGCCGGTTCTCCCGACGGGCGTTGGACAGCTCGACCAGCCGGGTCAGCAGCGGCACAACCACTTCCGGATGAGTCCAGGCCGCGCCGTGCCCTGCGCCAGGAATGGTGACCACACCGCCGGCCCCGGCCAGCCCGGTGGCCAACGCCTCGGACTTCTGGGCGGTGCTGTTGGTGTCGTGGCTACCGCGCACCACCAGGGCCGGTACGGAGATCTCCGGGAGTCGATGCAGTACCGAGCGCCGGTTCATCAGGCACCGGGCGGCGGGCATGATGCTCTGGCGGTCGGAGTTGTACCAGCGGCTGGTCCAGACGCGCCACAGCCGCGGATCGGTGCCGCCGATGAGTTGCGGGGCCAATTCGGCGACCAGCGGGGCCAGCGGCTCCGGACCGGTCCAGCATTCGAAGAATTCGCGGTAGTAGGCCAATTCGGCCGGATTGCACGCGGTTGCCTCGGTATCGATCAGGGCCAGGCCCTGCACCCGCTCCGGCGCCAGCAGTGCCATACGCAATGCGGCGTAGCCACCCTGGCTCATTCCGCCGACGACCGCCCTCTCGATTCCGAGATCATCGAGGACCGCCAGCCCGTCCGCCGCCAGATCCCAATAGCTGAACGGTTCGCCATCGGGTGACTGGGTGCGGCCATGGCACCGCGCATCGACCGTTACGAGATTGACGCCGGCGTCTGCCAGAGGTTCGCGCATCGGCTCGAACATCGACTCGTCCATGAAGAACCCGTGGGCGAGCAGCAGGGTCGGGCCGTTGATCTCGCTGGTGACGTAATGAACTGTTGCAGAACCTGATCGCACATAAGGCATGGCCAGACCCTAAACGGCGGAAGTGGCCGCTCCCCATACGTTTGCCCGCGTGGTGCCAGGCACCCTTCGGTGAGGTTCCGGACGGGTACCCACACTGGCCAGTGTCAGTACTGCTAGGGGTTTGCCCCAGAGTGCCCCAAAACTGGACAACAAGATCACGAGGCACTTTTAATCAGGCCGTGGCGCTTTTGGGACAAGCGCAATTTCAAGGGAGGAAACAAATGTTCGACGTTACCACCGCAGCTCGACGCAACGACTTCCGGATCGATCGTGGCGCGGGATTGCGGGAGTCGCTCGAAGGTCTGCTGCTGCACAACGGGGTCGGCCTGGATGCGCGGATGCGCCACGCGATTTCCGCCGTGGTTCACCTCGCGGTCGATGCCCCGCTCGGCATTCCGGAAGACGCCGAAGAATTCCTGGGCCGGCTGGACGCCGCCTGGCTGTTCGCCGCCTGGAACGACAGTGATCAGGAACTGTCTCTGCTGAATACCCTCGCATGCGGTGAGGTTCCGGCATTGAGTTGGTGCGAACTCATGTTCACCACTGCGCTCGCGCCGTGGTCGAGTGCGCCGGCGGCCGTGCATGCCCGTCGTATCTTCGTCAATGGTGAACAGGCCCGCCTCGCCGCGGTCAGTGGTGACTGCGGTATGAGCCGCGCGTAAAACATACCATGCGTTTTTCTTTCTGATACGTATTGAAGGGATAGAGGAAGTGAAGCTGCTTTTCACCAATTTCGACGCAATGTTCGAATCCCTCGCCCGCCGTGACGGATTCGAGAGCGAATCCTGGCATCAGCAGGCGCTGTGCACCCAAACCGATCCCGAGGCATTCTTTCCCGACAAGGGCGGCTCCACCCGGGAGGCCAAGCGCATTTGCTCCTCCTGCGCTGTGCGCAAGGAATGCCTCGACTACGCAGTCACCCACGATCAGCGCTTCGGCATCTGGGGCGGCCTTTCACCGCGCGAGCGCCGTCGTTACGAGCGCGGCGCGGCCTGACGGAAATCGGACCCTTCTGGGTGATGCGGCTCAGCGCTGAGCACGGAATTGCCTGATCCTCGCGCGGGGAAGCGGTCGGGATCAGCAGCGTCAATCGATAGTCGCTCGTAAGAGACAGAATTCATTGGTCTCCGGATCGGCCAGGACCACGACCGGCTCGACAGCCGGTGATTCACCGCCGAACGGCGGTGCGTCGGGGCCGACCGGAACCGCGCCCGCGGCCAGCAACCGGGCCGCCTCCACGACGGGATCGTCGCTGGGGAAGGTGACGAGATCCAGATGGAGACGGCTGCGCTCACCCGGCGCCGCCGGATCGAGCAGGAATTCCAGCCACGGGCCCTGCCCGGTAGCGGCCCGGATACCCGCGTAGCGGGCGGTCCGGTGGGTGAGCGGCCAGCCGCAGGCGGCGGACCAGAACTCGGCCAGCCGCGACGGGTCCCGGGTATCCATCACGATGGCCGCGATCGGACCGGTGTCCACGTAGTGCTCACGCGGCTCCAGCACACAGAACTCATTGCCCTCGGGATCGGCCAGCACCGTCCACGGCACCGCACCCTGGCCGATGTCCAGCCGGCGGGCGCCCAGGGCCAGCGCCCGGTCCACCTGCAGCCGCTGATGATCCAGCGACCGGCTGCACAGATCCAGGTGGATGCGGTTCTTGGCGGTCTTGCGCCGCCGCGACGGGAGGAAGGTGAGCGCCACGTCCGCGGCATCCGGGTCCGGTGCGGCGACATCGACTTCGCCGGGCCGGTCCACCGTCACCTCCCAGCCCAGCAGCTCGGCCCAGAACCGGGCCGCCGCACTGGGCTCGACCGCATCGAACACCACGCAGGCCAGACGGGTGGACATCCTTCCACGGTAACCGGCGGGCGGGGTGGCGCGTATCAGGTTTCGGCGAACCGGAAGCGGGCGCGCCGCAGGTCCACGCGGCCATCCGCGATCGGACAACCCTCGGCGGCCAGCTCGGCCAGTTGCCGATGCGCCAAATGTGGTGCGGGCGTACCGGTTGCGCGCAGCACCCGGTGCCACGGCAGATCCGCGGAATCGGTACGCATGATCCAGCCGACCGTGCGGGGCGTGGACAGACCCGCGGCGGCCGCGATATCCCCGTAGGTGGCGACCCGGCCGGGCGGAATGGCCGCGACCAGTTCGCGCACCCGCTCGACTTCGGCTTCGGTGGTTGGCATTTCGCGCCTCCTGGGTCAGAGCAGGGCACGGACCAGCGCGGCGGTCTGCACCGGCCGCGCCTGCGCGACCATGTGGTCGCAATCGAATTCGTGGACGGTGAGCCGGTCACCCAGATGAGCGGTGAGCGCCGCGCGGAAGTCCGGAGACACCAGCGGCGGGTTCACCTTCATCGCCTGCACCATGACCGTCGGCAGCTCGCGGGGCGGCAGCACGAAGTCCCGGGCGATCTCACCCCAGAAGGCGATGATCGCGGGCATGGTCATGCGCCAGCCCACGCGGCCGTTCGCGGTGGGCACCAGGTGCTCCGCCAGCTCGGCATCCAGGACCGCCGGGTCCACCTCGGCCCACGAGGTCTCCAGCTTGTCGAAGCGAGCCTGTTCGAGGCTCTCGTAATCCGGCGCCGCCAGCATGGAATTCGCGATGGTCAGCATGCGCTCGGGTTCCAGGCCGATGGCCGGATCCAGCAGTACCAGCCCGCGCACCAGCTCCGGGCGGCGATGCGCCAGATGCACCGCGGTGGCCGCGCCGAACGAATGCCCGAGCACCACCACGGGTTCGCTCGTCTCGTGCTCCAGCAGCGCCGCGAGATCATCGACGAGAGTTTCGAAATCCCACGGCGGCACGCCGGGCGACCTCCCGTGCCCCCGCAGATCCGGTGCAATGATCCGGACATCGGGGAGATGCTCGTCGGCCAGCGCCTGCCAGCGCCGGCCGTGGCCCGTCAACCCGTGCAATGCCAGCACGACCGGACCGGTCGGGGGACCGAAACGATGACTATGAAGCTCCACCACGCCGCCCATTCTGCTGCCTGCGCCCGATATGAACAGCTTCCGGACTGTGATCGGCGGCACGGCCAACTCATGGCAAACGAAACCTGTCGGGGCGGTCTGTTGAAATAGCCGACGTGATGCGATCGGATAGCTCGGTGCAATTGGTGCGCCGGGCCGAGGCGGAAACCCCCTCACGGGAGTGGGACGCCGCCCTCCGGCCGCTGTTCGACGACCTCGGCGCCGACCCCGGCTGGCAGCCCTGGCAGGTGCTCGGCGGGCCCGGGACCGGCAAGACCGCGCTGCTGGTCGATCTGGCCGCGGGGCGCATCCTGGCCGGGGCCGCACCCGAATCGGTGCTGGTGCTCACCTACACCAAGCGCGCCGCCACCGCCGTGCGCGCCGCCATCACCGCCCGCGTCGCCGCGGCCGATCCGGAACTGGGCGGGGTGCCCGGCGCCACCCGCGGGCCGCTGGTGCGGACCATCCACTCCTACGCCTTCGGACTGCTGCGTTCCTTCGCGGCGGCGCACGGCAATCCGCCGCCGCGCCTGCTCACCGGATCCGAGCAGGACATCGTGGTGCGCGAACTGCTGCGCGGCGACCTCGCCGACGGCGCCGCGGCATGGCCCGAAAGGCTGCATCCCGCGCTGCCCGCCGCCGGATTCGCCGAACAATTGCGGGACCTCATGTTGCGGGCCACCGAACGCGGTCTGGGGCCCGAGGATCTCATCGAACTCGGGCGCGCCCACGGCCACCCGGAATGGGTCGCCGCCGGGCGCTTCGCCGAACGCTACGAGCAGATCATGATGCTGCGCTGGTCGGTCGGCATGGACGTGCCCGAGGCCAGCGCCCCCGCCCTCGACGCCGCCGAACTCGTCACGGCCGCCCTCGACGCCTTCTACACCGACCCCGAACTGCTTGCCGCCGAACGTAATCGGCTGCACTGCATTCTCGCCGACGACGCCCAGCACCTCGATCCCCATGCCGCCCAGCTCATCCGCGCCCTGGGCGGCGGCGCCGCCACCACGGTCATCGCCGCCGACCCCGACCAGGCCGTCTACACCTTCCGCGGCGCCGACCCCCGCTTCGCCGCCGACCCCGAAGGCCCCGCCGACCGCCGAATCATCCTGCGTCACAACCACCGCTCCACCCCGGCTATCCAGGAAATAGCCGACCGCATAGCCGCCCGCCTCCCCGGCGCCGCGCCCCACCGCACTCCACCCGCCGATCCGCGCCCCACCGCCGCCACCTTCGATTTCCTCCACGAGATCGCCGCCGGCCTCGTGGCCGGCGGCGAATCTCGTGGTGCCACAACCCCGCCGCACATCGACGGCCCAGCCGGTACATCGGGACCGGACGACGCGACGCCCATGACCGCCAACGGCAGCACCCGCCGTTCGAACGGCATCCGGCACGCCGCCGCGGCCCCGCCGGGCACGATCGGCGATTCGGTGCGGGTGCAGGTGCTGACCACACCGGCCAAGGAGGCGGCACTGATCGCTGATCATCTGCGGCGCGCGCACCTCACCCACGGGGTGCCCTGGTCGCACATGGCGGTGATCGTGCGGTCGGTGCCGCTGTCGCTGGCGCCGCTGCGGCGGGCGCTGCTGGCCGCCGGTGTGCCGGTGCGGCAACCGCCGGCGGATGTTCCGCTCGCGCGGCGGCGGGGTGCGGTGTGGATGTTGCTGGCGCTGCGGGCCGTAACCGCGGGCGATCCGACGTCGGTGCGGCATCCGCGTCCGATTGCATTCACCGCCGACGACGCGCTCGACCTGCTGGCCGGACCGCTGGGCGGGGCAGACCAGATCAGCCTGCGGCGGCTGCGGCGCGGTATCCGGCGCACGGTCATGGAGCTCGGATATCCGGAGCGCGCGGCGGAGGACGACGCCGAGCGCGATTCGATCGACGCGGCCGAATCCGATGCGACGGAATCGGATACGACAGGCAGCGGGCGGCCCTCCGAGTCGCCGGGTGCGGATGCGGGCTCGTCCGCTGTCGCACAGCCGCGTGGCGACAGCCCGGCCCGGCCGCGACCGGACGCCGAATTCGACCGGGACGCGGAGCGATTCGCCGACTTGGATCGGTCGTCGGCGGAGATTCTGCGGGATCTGCTGGTGGGGGCCGGGAATCGGGTGGTGCTGGAGAAGCTCACGCCGGTGGAGGCCGCGCCGCTGCGCCGGGTGCTGAAGGCGCTGGGGCGGGCGCGGAAGGTGCGGCGGGACGGGGGCGGGCTGGAAGACGTGATGTGGGGGGTGTGGACGAGCTCCACGCTGGAGCGGCGGTGGGTGGGGCAGTCCGAGCGCGGGGGAGCGGTCGGGATGCAGGCCGATCGGGATCTCGACGCGGTGGTCGGGTTGTTCGAGGCGGCCGCGGCGTATGTGGACCGGCTGCCGCGCGCCACCATCGAGGGATTCGTGGAATACCTGGAGCAGCAGGAGATTCCGCAGGACAACGCACCGGTCACCGATCCGGGCGAGGCGGTGACCATCTGCAGCGCGCACGCGGCCGCCGGGCGGGAGTGGGACACCGTGGCGGTGGCGGCAGTGCAGGAGGGCATCTGGCCCAATCTGCGGCCGCGCGGCACTCTGCTCGGCGTCGAGGATCTGGTGGATCTGCTCGCGGGCGTGGGCGGTTCGGGGGAGAAGGTGAGCCGGGCCGCGCCGCTGCTGGCCGAGGAGCGGCGACTGCTGCTGGTGGCGTGCAGCCGGGCGCGCCGGTCGCTGCTGGTGACCGCGGTCGAATCCGTCACGGGGGACCAGGATCTGGTGCCGTCGCGGTTCCTGGCCGACATGGACGGCGAGGCCGCCGACGGACAGCCCGGCCGGATCCCGCCGCCGGTGGACCCGGGCCGCGCCCTGGCCATGCACGCCCTCATCGCCGAATTGCGTGCCGCCGCCTGCGATCCCGAGACCGAGCCGGAGCGTCGCCTGCGCGCGGCCCGGCAGCTGGCGCGGCTGGCGGAGGCCGGAGTGCGCGGCGCACACCCGGACGACTGGTACGGCACCGCGGAGCTCTCCTCCACGAATCCGCTGTGGGACAGCGAAGACGGCGCGATCTCGCTGTCGCCGTCCACAGTGGATCAGCTGAAGACCTGCCCGCTGCGCTGGGCACTGGAACGGCACGGCGGCGGGGACGGCGAGAACCCGCACGCGCTCAAGGGCAATCTGGTGCACACCCTGGTGCAGGCGCTGGCCGGGCAGGTCAGCGAGGACCAGGTCAAACAGGCCCTGGCGAAGGCGTGGAAGAAGGTCGACCCCACCGCCCGCGACGGCGAGAACTGGCACTCCCGGGCGGAACTGCGCCGCACCGAGACCATGGTCGACACCTTCCTGGCCTGGCTGCGCAATACCCGCGACGAGCTCACCGCCATCGGCGTCGAGGTGCCGGTGGACTGCGTGCTGCCCGCCCGCGGCCCCGGCGAACAGCCGGTGCGGATCAGCGGCCGGGTGGACCGGGTGGAGCGAGATGCCCTGGGCCGCTTCGTCATCGTCGATGTGAAGACCGGCAAGACCCCCATCTCCAAGCAGGCCGCCGAGGAGCACGCACAGCTGGCCACCTATCAGGTCGCCGCCGCCGAGGGCGCGCTCGGCGAGGGCGAGCCCGGCGGCGCGCGCCTGGTCTACGTGGCCAAGCCCAGCAGCAAGGAGGGTGCGACCCAGCGCACCCAGCCGCCACTGGACGCGGACGGAATCGAGACCTGGCGCACCGTCATCCACGACGCCGCCGATGCCTCCAAGGGCCCCAGCTACCTCGCCATGCGCAATGACGGCTGCCGTCACTGCAAGGTCGCCGGCAGCTGCCCCGTGCAGGACACCGGCCGGCAGGTGACGGACCGGTGAATGCGGCATCGCGTAGCGATTCCGTGGGGGGTGATGGCCGGGCGACGGGCGGGCCAACCCCGCGTCAACTCGCCGACGCGCTGGGCCTGCCGCCGCCCACCGACGAACAAGCCGCCGTCATCGCCGCCCCGCCGGGACCCACCCTGGTGGTGGCGGGCGCGGGCGCGGGCAAGACCGAGACCATGGCCGCCCGCGTGGTCTGGATGGTGGCCAACGGCCTGGTCGAACCCGAACAGGTGCTGGGACTGACCTTCACCCGCAAGGCCGCCCAGCAGCTCACCCAGCGCATCCGGACCCGCCTGGCCCGGCTGGCCGGCGCGCCGGTGGTGCGCGACATCGACCCCACCGGCCAGCTGCGTGCCCAGCTCGCCTCGTCCGAACCGGAGATCAGCACCTACCACTCCTACGCGGGCAGGCTGCTCACCGAATACGGCCTGCTGCTGCCGGTCGAACCCACCGCCACCCTGCTCACCCAGACCCAGCTGTGGCAGCTCGCCTACCGGGTCGTCTCCACCTGGGACGGCGATCTCGACACCGACCGCAGCCCCGTCGGCGTCACCGAGGCCGTGCTCGCCCTCTCCGGCCAGCTCGCCGAACACCTGGTGGAACCGCACCAATTGGCCACGGCCCACCTGGAATTGGAGCGCCTGGTCCACACTCTCCCCGCCGGACCCCGGCAGAAGGGCGGCCCGAAGAGGGCCCTTCTCGACCTTCTCGAAGCCCAGCACGAGCGTGTCGCCCTGCTCCCCCTGGTGGATCGCCTCGCCGAGGAACTGCGCCGCCGCGGCGCCCTGGACTTCGGCGCACAAATGTCCTTGTCCGCCCGCCTGGCCGCCACCCACGCGGAAGTCGGTGCGGCCGAACGTGATCGCTTCCGCCTGGTCCTCCTGGACGAATACCAGGACACCGGCCACTCCCAGCGTATCCTGCTCTCCTCCCTCTTCGGTGCGACGGATCCGCCCGACCCGGCCGCAGCACGGACCCGGCAGCCGCTGGCCGTGACCGCGGTCGGCGACCCCATGCAGTCGATCTACGGTTGGCGTGGCGCGTCGGCGGCCAATCTGCCGCGCTTCGCCACCGACTTCCCCAGTGCCCCAGGGATTCCCGCGCCGATCCTGCCGCTGCTCACCAGCTGGCGGAATCCGCCGGAGGCCCTGGATCTGGCCAATCTGGTATCGGATCCCCTGCGCGAGCGGGCGGCGCGCGGCGGGGGAGTGACGGTGGACGCGCTGCGGCCCCGCCCAGACGCCACGGCCGGACTGGTCGCCTTTGCGCTCGCGGAAACCGTTGCGGTGGAACGAGAGTGGGTCGCCGAACGGATCGCCGCAGAATGGGGGGCCGCGAGCGACGCGGGCGACCCGCCGCCCACCTCCGCGGTGCTGGTGCGGCGCAATGCCGATGCCGCCCCGCTCGCGGAAGCCCTGCGGGAGCGCGGATTACCCGTGGAGATCGTCGGCCTCGGCGGGCTGCTGCACACGCCGGAGGTCGCCGATATCGTCGCCACCCTGCGTCTGGTCGCCGACCCGTCGGCGGGTAGCGCGGCGGTGCGCATCCTGACCGGTGCCCGCTGGCGGATCGGTGTCGCTGACATCGCGGCCCTGTCCCGCCGTGCCCGGGAGCTGTCCATCCGCCGACCCGCCGGGCAGACCGACGCCATCACCGACACCGCCACCCTGGACGAGGCGCTGCGCGAGGTCGCGCCCGAACCCGCCGAGAAGGCCGGACTCGGCGACGCCATCGCCGATCCCGGTGAGCCGGACCAGTATTCGGCCCAGGGCTTCGCCCGCATCACGGCCCTCGGCCGCGAGCTCTCCGCGCTGCGCGAACGGGCCGGGCAGCCGCTGGCCGAACTGGTCGCCGATGTGGAGCGCACCATCGGCGTCGGTGTGGAGACCCAGGCCCGCCGCACGCACGCGGCCGCCGGGCGCGAGCACCTCGACGCCTTCGCCGAGGTGGTGGCCGGATACTCCGCCGACCACCGCTCCTCCCTGTCCGGCCTGCTCGACTTCCTCACCGCCGCAGAAGAGGTCGAAAACGGTTTGGAGCCAGGCGAAGTCGAGGTCGCCCACGACCGCGTCCAGGTGCTCACCGTCCATGCGGCCAAGGGCCTCGAATGGGAGGTGGTCGCGGTTCCGCACGTGGTGGACGGCACCTTCCCATCCGGCACCGGCACCGCGACCTGGATGGGCGCGCTCGCCGAACTTCCGACCGTGCTGCGCGGTGACCGCGAGCAGGAGGACGCCACGGACGGCGTCCCCGTCCTCGACCTGGCCGACCTCTACGACCGCGCCGACCTGGAACGCGCCCTCGACCAACACAAGAAGGCACTCGCGGCCCGCCGCCTCGACGAGGAACGCCGCTTGTTCTACGTGGCCCTCACCCGCACCGAGCGCGCCCTGTTCGTCTCCGCCCACCACTGGTCGGAGACCGGCTCGAAACCCAAGGGCCCCTCCGCTTTTCTGCTCGAACTCAAACACGAGACCGAGGCCCCGGGCTCGGAACTGGCGCGCGGTGTGCACATCGACCGCTGGGATGATCCGCCCCTGCCCGACACCCCCAATCCCTTCACCGACAACCCGCAGACCGCCACCTGGCCGCGCGACCCGCTCGGCTCCCGCCGCGAATTCGTGGAGGAGGGGGTGACCCTGGTCAAGGCCGCACTCGACACCCTGCGCGCCGAATCCCGGCCGCAGCAGACGGAACTCGACTTCGGACCCGAATTCGGCGGCACCCCAGCCGAACCCGAGCCCGAGGACGAGGATCCTGAAGGCTGGGCCGAGGATGTCAGCGCCCTCATCGCCGAGCACCGCGCCGCCGAACAGGCCGTGCGCGAGGTCGAGCTGCCCGGCCAGCTCGCCGCCACCGCCCTGGTCGACCTGAGCGCCGATCCCGCGAAACTCGCCGCCCGCCTGCGCCGTCCGCTCCCGTACCCGCCCAGCCCCTACACCCGCCGCGGCACCGCCTTCCACGCCTGGCTGCAGCGCTGGTTCGGCGGCGCGCGCCTGCTCGGCTTCGAGGAACTGCCCGGCGCGGCCGACATCACCGACACCGATGCCGACCTGATGCGTCTGCAGGAGGCCTTCCTCGCCTCCCCGTGGGCCGACCGCAATCCCGTCGAGGTGGAGATCTCCTTCGAAACCACCGTCGCGGGCACCGTGATTCGCGGCCGCATGGATGCCGTCTTCCGCCGCCCCGACGGCACCTGGGTCATCGTCGACTGGAAGACCGGTGCGGAACCGCAACGCGCCGACGAGGATTCGGTCGCCGTCCAGCTCGCCGTCTACCGGCTCGCGTGGGCCCGTCTGGAGGCCGCCCGCAGTGGCCGCGCCGAATCCGACCTGCTGGCCGAGACGGTCGCCGCCTTCCACTACGTCCGCACCGGCCGCACCATCGCCCCCGAACACCTGCCCGGCCCAGCCGAACTCGCCGCCATCATCACCGACGCGGCCCCGCGCCGGACCCAGCCTACCCCGCCCGAACCCCCGCTCCCGCCCGAGCCGGACGACGACGACCCGGGTCCCGCCGAGCCCACCGATGTCGAAATGCTGCGTCTCCCGGCCGCTTCGGGACGACTCGTACCCGCCGGATTCGACGATGAACCCGCGCCCGGGTTCGAACCGCCGCCCGACCCGGAAGCGCCACCCGGCCCGGACGCGCCACCGCCCTCGGCGCCGATGCCCACCGAGCGCGCCGATGCCCGCCCGGTCTCACACCGGGATCCCGTGCCGGGCTTCGATTTCCCACCCGATTTCGAGCCGCCACCCGATCCGGAGTCGGTGCCGCCGGACCCGCTGCATTGAGCCCCGGACCGCCGCCCGACTTCGCGACGCGCGCCCGCCGACACCGCCGCATGCCGTTTCGCCCGGTACGCTCCGGACCTGTGCCGCAGCCAGAAGTGCCCGAAATGACCGGTGATTCACGTGTTCGGTGACTCCTCGCGCGGACTGGCCGGTCTCACCGAGCGGCCCGACTTCGCGCTGGTCGGCGTCCTGCGGGTCCCCTCCGCCCAGTCCAGTCCCTGGTACTCGCTGGTGCGACGGCTGGGCCTGGCGATGCTGCTGCTGGTGGGGGCCACCCTGGTGGTGTACATCGGACGCGACGGCTACCACGACAACGCCCGCGACCGGATGGGCCTGCTGGACTGCGCCTACTACGCCACGGTGTCGCTGTCGACCACCGGCTACGGCGACATCACACCTGTCACTCCCACCGCGCGGCTCATCAATATTCTCATTGTCACGCCGCTGCGGATCCTGTTCCTCATCGTCCTTGTCGGCACCACCCTGGCGGTGCTCACCGAGCGGTCCCGGCAGGCGTTCAAGATTCAGCGATGGAGGCGCACCGTGCGTAATCACACCGTGGTAGTCGGCTACGGCACCAAGGGCCGCACCGCAGTGGACGCCATGCTGGCCGACGGCGCGCAGGCCGGCGACATCGTGGTGGTCGACACCGACCCGCAGGTGCTCGAATTCGCCGCCAATGCCGGACTGGTGACGGTGCACGGCTCGGCCACCAAGTCGGATGTGTTGCGGCTGGCCGGAGTTCAGCACGCCGCGGCCGTCGTGGTGGCCGCCAATCGCGACGACACCGCCGTCCTGGTCACCCTCACCGCCCGCGAAATCAATCCCAGGGCAAAGATTTCCGCGGCCGTGCGCGAGGCCGAGAACACCCACCTGCTGCGTCAGTCCGGCGCCGACTCGGTGGTGGTGTCCTCCGAGACCGCCGGCCGCCTGCTCGGCATCGCCACCACCACCCCGGCCGTGGTCGACATGATCGAGGACCTGCTCACCCCCGAGGCCGGCTTCGCCATCGCCGAACGCGACGTGGAGACCGAGGAGATCGGCGGCTCCCCGCGTCACCTGCGCGACATCGTGCTGGGCGTGGTCCGCGACGGCCGCCTCATCCGCGTCGGCGATCCCGAGACCGACGCCCTCGAAACCGGGGACAAGCTCCTCTATCTGCGCCGCGTCCACGCCTGACGATCACGCCCGTCTAGTCTCGGGGTGTGTCAGGTTTCCAGCTGAATGCCGTTCCGGTGCTGTCCCGTACCTCACTCGATCGAGCCGAAGACCTCCGCTCCGACGAACAGGCCCTCAAAGAGGGCTGGGCCCAGGCCAAGCTCCTGCGAATGAACAAGCGCGGCCAGGTCCGCGTCGACAACGGGACCGTGGTGCTCGAGCCCGCACTCACCCTCGCCCCCGAACGCGCGCCCGAGGCCGTCTTCCTCGGCGTGGACGACGGCACCCACCTGTGGGCCGTGCGCGACAACACCATCGAGGGCACGCTGGCCGACCTGCGTGCCTACGGTTCCACCCTGGACCTCGACGATTTCGGCACCGGCCTGCTCTCCACCGCCATCGCCCTGCTGAATTGGCACGACAAGGCGGCCTTCAGCGCCGTCGACGGCACCCCGACCACAGCTGCCAACGGCGGCTGGTCGCGCATCAGCGAAACCGGGCACGAGGATTTCCCGCGTACCGACCCGGCGGTCATCTGCCTCATCCACGACGGCGGCGACCGCGTGCTGCTCGCTCGCCAGCACACCTGGCCGCAGGGATTGTTCTCACTGCTGGCCGGTTTCGTGGAGGCGGGGGAGTCCCTGGAACGCTGCGTCGAACGCGAGATCAAGGAGGAGGTCGGTGTCGACGTCCGCGAGATCCGCTACCTGGGCAGCCAGCCCTGGCCCTTCCCGCGCTCGCTCATGCTCGGCTTCGCCGCCGTCGCCGACCCGGACCAGCCGCTGGCCTTCCACGACGGCGAGATCGCCGAGGCCTACTGGTTCACCCGCGACGAGGTGCGGGCCGCGCTGGCCGCGGGTGCGTGGGGATCGCCCACCGGGGGCACCGCCGGCGAGGCGAAACTGCTACTGCCGGGGTCGATTTCGATCGCCCGGACCATTGTCGAATCCTGGGCCGCCGAAAGCTGATCGGGCACAACAAGAAGCCGCACACCTGCTGGTGTGCGGCTTCTTTCTTTCATCCCCGGGGCTAGCCGATGGCGGCCAGGGCCTCTTTCACCTGTACCAGGGTGGGGTTGGTGGCCGTCGAGCCGTCGCGGTACTTCACGGTCGGCACAACGTGATTGCCGTTGTTCACACTGCCCACGAATTCGGCGGCATCGGGGTGGTCCTCGATGTCGATCACCTCGTAGGTGATGCCGGCCTCGTCGAGCTGCTTCTTGAGGCGACGGCAGTAGCCGCACCAGGTCGTCGAGTACATGGTCAGATCGGTAGCAGTCACGGTCGGTGCAACATACTCGCCGCTGATCGTGTTCCCCGCGCAGGGTCGGTTGTGAGTCGATCGACCCTGTTCCGAACCGATCGAAGATCAGGGGTTGACGCAGAAGTACTAAGCGCGCATACTAATTGCATGACGTTCATCGCTGAAGCCTCCGCCACCTCGACCGCCACCCCCGCCGCCTTCTTCACCAAGTGGGCCGACATGGCCACCTGGCCCGAGTGGAACCAGGACACCGAGTGGGTCACCCTCGACGGCCCCTTCCAGCAGGGCGCGACCGGCACCCTCAAGCCCAAGGGCGGCCCCAAGACCAAGTTCGTCGTCACCAAGCTCACCGACACCGAATTCATCGACTCGTCCAAGCTGATCGGCGCGCGGCTGATCTTCGCCCACGAGGTCACCACCGACGGTGAGCGCACCACCGTGAAGGTCCGCATCACCATGGAGGGCCCGCTGCGCGGCCTCTGGAACAAGATCATGGGCGGCAATCTCGCCAAGTCCCTGCAGGGCGATGTCGAGGCGCTGGTCGCGGCCGCCGAGGCGGTGCTGGTATGAGTACCAGGTACTGGCTCGCCGTCGTCTCCCGCGATCATGTCCGCCGGGGTGTGGAACTCGGCTTCGCGCAGGCCAATCACGGCAAGCGCGCGGCCGTGGAACGCATGAAGGCCGGGGACGGACTGGTCTACTACTCGCCCCGCACCGGTATGCGCGAGGGCGAACCGATCAAATCCTTCACCGCCATCGGCACCGTCGCCGATGGCCCGGCCTGGCAGGTCGAGGAACAGGGCGGCTGCTTCCGCCCCTGGCGGCGCGCGGTCGACTACGACCGCGCGGCCCGCCAGGTCCCCATCGACGACCTGCGCACCGAGCTCGACCTGACCAGCGTCCCCAACTGGGGGATCGTGCTGCGCCGCGGCCTGGTCGAGCTCACCGCCCATGATTTCGACCTCATTTCCCGCGCTATGGTCGGGCAGTGATGGCGAATGACGGACTGCGCACCGAATTCGAGCACGCCGACGAAAGTCCCGGTCTCTTGCTCTGGCAGGTGACCAACCGCTGGCAGGCCGCGCAACGCGCGGCACTGGCCCCCTTCGACCTGACTCACGTCCAATTCGTCCTGCTCGCCTCCCTGACCTGGCTCACCGGCGGGTCGGGCGGCGATCCCGTCACCCAGCGCGACCTCGCCGACCACGCCGCCACGGACCCCATGATGACCTCCCAGGTGCTGCGCACCCTGGAACAGAAGGGCCTGCTGGAACGGCGCGACCACCCCACCGACCGCCGCGCCAAATCCCTCGTTGCCACCGAATCCGGTGCGGCTCTGGTCAATCGGGCCATCGGCGCCGTCGAAACCTGCGACCGCGACTTCTTCGCCCCCCTCGGCGACCGCACCCCCCGGTTCACCGCGGCATTGCGCCGGCTTCGCGACCGCGGCTAGTCCAGCTCTCCCACAGCAGCGGCCACAGCACCAGCGCCACGCCGAGGGCCACCACACCTGTCGGAGGGCACTGTCATGATGGAGCGCGTGACTGCCGCGACCACCCAGGCCCAGCTCCGGCTCGACGACCTCGATGCCGAGCAGGCCGCGGCCGTGCGCGCACCCCGGGGACCGGTCTGCGTGCTGGCGGGCGCGGGCACCGGCAAGACGCGCACCATCACCCATCGCATCGCGCACCTGGTCTCGGCCGGGCATGTGCGCGCCGACCAGGTGCTGTCGGTGACCTTCACCGCCCGCGCGGCGGGGGAGCTGCGGAATCGGCTGCGGGCACTGGGTTTGAGCGGTGAGGCCGGGCAGGTCCAGGCGCGGACCTTCCATGCCGCGGCCCTGCGGCAGCTCAAATACTTCTGGCCGCAGGTCGTCGGCGAGGTGCCGTGGCGGCTGATCGACGGCAAGTTCCCCATCGTGGCCCAGGCCGCCGGCCGGGCCGGGCTGCCCACCGACACCGATAGCCTGCGCGACCTGATCGGTGAGATCGAATGGGCCAAGGGCTCGCTCGTCGCGCCCGAGGACTATGCGGGTGAGGCGGCCCGCCGCCACCGCGATGTGCCCTACGAGGCGAAGAAGGTCTCGGCGGTCTACACCTACTACGAGGCCCTGAAGAACACCCCCGATGGGCTACTGCTCGATTTCGACGATCTGCTGCTGCACACCGCGGCCGCGCTCGAGGACTATTCGTCCGTGGCCGAGGAGTTCCGCGGCCGCTACCGGTGTTTCGTGGTGGACGAGTACCAGGACGTCACCCCGCTGCAGCAGCGGGTGCTCGACGCCTGGCTCGGCGATCGCGACGACCTGACGGTGGTCGGCGACGCCAACCAGACCATCTACTCCTTCACCGGAGCCAGCCCGGCCTATCTGCTCGACTTCTCCCGCCGCTTCCCCGACGCCACCGTCGTCCGTCTGGAACGCGACTTTCGCTCCACCCCGCAGGTGGTGTCGCTGGCCAACCGGGTGATCGGTGCGGCCCGTGGCCGCATCGCGGGCACCCGGCTGCAGCTCATCGGCCAGCGCGCCGACGGCCCGGAACCGACCTTCGCCGAATTCGACGACGAGCCCGCCGAGGCTGCCGCCGTCGCCAAGGCCGTCGCCAAACTGCTCGGAAACGGTGTTCCCGCAGCGGAAATCGCGATCCTCTACCGCATCAACGCGCAATCGGAGGTCTACGAGCAGGCCCTCACCGAGGCGGGCATCCCGTATCAGGTGCGCGGCGGCGAGGGCTTCTTCCATCGGCCCGAGGTGCGGCAGGCGGTGTCGGCGCTGCGCACGGCCGCCAATCGCGACGACCTGCCCGACGCCCGCGGCGAGCAGCTGGTCACCCTGGTGCGCGCGGCGCTGGCCCAGGTCGGGCTCACCAAGGAGGAGCCGGTCGGCGCCCAGGCCCGCGAACGCTGGTCCTCGCTGATGGCGCTGGTCCAGCTCACCGAGGAACTCGCCGAACAGGATCCGGACCTGGAACTGACCGGCCTGCTGCGCGAGCTGGCCGCCCGCGCCGAGGCCCGGCACCCTCCGACCGTGCAGGGCGTCACCCTGGCCTCGCTGCACGCCGCCAAGGGCCTGGAGTGGGACGCCGTCTTCCTGGTCGGCCTGGCCGACGGCACCCTGCCCATCCAGCATGTACTCGGCCCGGACGCAACGGTTTCCGACGAGGCCGCCCTCGAGGAGGAACGTCGTCTGCTCTACGTCGGCGTCACGCGCGCCCGGGAGCACCTCCAATTGTCCTGGGCCCTGGCCCGTTCCGCGGGCGGCCGCAAGGTGCGCCGCCGTTCCCGCTTCCTCATCGGCCTGGTCCCCGACGACTCTCCGGCCTCGCGCATCGCCGCCCACACCACCGAACGTCCCAACGGTCCCAAGCGCATCCACCCGACCTGCCGCATCTGCGGTCGGCCGCTGCTGAATACGCAGGCCACCATGCTCGGCCGCTGCTCCCGCTGCCCCGCCGACATCGACCCGGAACTGCTGGAAGCACTGAAGGAATGGCGCCGCGAGAAGGCCGAGGAGCTGTCACTGCCACATTTTGTGGTGTTCAGCGATACGACCCTGACCGCCATCGCCGAACAGCGCCCGGCCGACGACCGAGCCTTGGTCGCGATCCCCGGCATCGGGGCCAAAAAACTGCGCACATACGGCGCGGATGTCCTCGCGATCGTCCGGTCGCGACTACGGGACTCTTCCTAGTCCGTGCGAAGAATGTGTGCAAGCCCCTAAAACCGCAGGTCAAAAATAGGTTGTGCGCATTCGTATAGGTACCTAGTGTGGTTCTCACGCACCGGGGAAGAACCCGCGTGTTCCAAGCACTGATCGCATACGAGTGAAGGAGGGAGGCAGACCGATGAACAACATTTCGAGCTTCGTTTCGACCGGCAGCATCGCCGGCCGTTTGGCGACGGCACGTGTCATTTCCGTCGCGTCCGTCTCCCGGGGGATCCTCGCGCCCAAGGGGATTCGTATGTCCGGCATGAATGGCGATCTTGGTCTTCAGGTCTTTGCAAGCAAAGCCCAAGCGGATCAGCAGATCGTGATCAAGCAGGACAAGCCCAAGGGTGACTGGCACCCGGCTGCCGTGTACGCGGCCGTCGAAACCCTCGCAGTCGCAACCGGAACCGAGCGTCCGGTGCATCTGCTGGCAGCCCGTCCCCGCACTACCGACCCAGCGACCGTGATCAGGAGTCGACACCGAAGTCGACTCAGGTAGGGAATCACTCCCAGACCTCCTGGCCACGGATCGCGAACCCCGCGAAACCGTGGCCATAGTTTTATCGGCCCTGCAGCCACCGGCACCGGTTTCGCGAAACACCGAACGACCGATGCACGAGCTGAAGGAGCCCGACGTGTCCACCACGGTCATCCGTGAACGAGTGACATGCCGCAACACCGTGGCCAACACGACTACCCGCACCCGCCGGGGAGTCACCATCACCCTGCCCTGCCGAGTCGGCAACCCGGACCTCTGGTTCGCCGAGGCCCCCGCCCAGCTGGAAGAGGCGAAGGCGCTGTGCGCGTCCTGCCCGATCCGTCAGGGCTGCCTGTCGGCCGCACTGGATCGCGGTGAGCCCTGGGGTGTCTGGGGCGGTGAGATCTTCGACCAGGGTGTCGTGATCGCCCGCAAGCGCCCGCGTGGCCGCCCGCGCAAGGTCGCGGTGGCATGACCGCCCCGGCTTCCGGGGGAGTAGAACGCATACGACCCGCTTACCAGACGGTAGGCGGGTCGTTTTGCGTCGCAGGGGAATTCAGCTCGCGGCGCGAAGGGTCTCGATGTAGCCGGGGACCCAGTCGTTCATGAGCTTCATGAAGGGGATTTCGGCGTCGAGCTGGGCGCAGATCCCAACCGAGCCGCCGAGGACTCGGAAGATCATCACGTGTTCCGCCGGGAGTTGCAGGGAGCGAGCGGTTTTCATCATCTCGGCATTGGAGATGTCGGTGGCCTTGCCCGCCACGCGCTGCATCCACCGGCGGGTGAAGTGGAAGGTTTCGGTTTTGATGGGGTCGCTGAAGGGGCGCAGGTAGTCCTGGATCTCCTGGATGCTCACGGTCTTGCCCGGGATGACCCAGCCGTTGTCGTGCAGCAGCGCCGTCAGTTCGTCGTAGCGCTGCTGGACCTCGAGCGCCACCATCTGGCCCAGGATCTTGGGGAAGCCATTGGGCAGGGGAGCGCAGGCGCCGTAGTCGATGACCGCGAGGCGGCCGTCCTCGAGCACCATGAAGTTGCCCGGATGCGGATCGGCGTGCAGCAGGCCCGCGATCGACGGTGAGCTGAAATGGAATTCGCCCATCAGCGAGGCCGTCCGATTACGCAGGTCGACCGTGCCGGCCGGGTCGGTCATGCCGCGCTGAATGATCGTCGAGACCGGGGTGGCATTGTCCAGCCACTCGGTGACGATCACCTTCGGCGCGCTGGCCACCACCTTCGGCACCAGGAAGCGCGGGTGCCCGTCGTAGGCCCGGGCGAACTGGCGCTGATGCCCGGCCTCGATCCGGTAGTCCAGCTCCTCCTCGGTGCGCTCACTGATCTCGGCGAGGATCGGCTTGATATCCGCGCCCGGAATGAGCGCGCCCATCATGCCCGCCATCCGGTTGAGCGTCTTGAGATCGGCGCGCAGCGCCTCGTCGGCGCCCGGGTACTGCACCTTGACCGCGACCACCCGGCCGTCGGACCAGATCGCCTTGTGCACCTGGCCGATGCTGGCCGAGGCGGTGGGCGCGTCGTCGAATTCCTTGAAGCGCTGCCGCCAGCCGGTTCCCAGCTGCTGGTCCAGCTGCCGGTGCACGGCCGCGGCCGGCATGGGCGGCGCGGCGGCCTGCAGCTTGGTGAGCGCCTCGCGATAGTGCTCGCCGAACTCCTCCGGAACGGCGGCCTCCATCACCGACAGCGCCTGACCGAACTTCATGGCGCCGCCCTTGAGCTCACCGAGGACGGCGAAGAGCTGTTCGGCGGCCTTCTGATTCAGCTCGGCGTTGATCTCCTGCTTGTCTCCCCCGGCAAGTTTGCGGCCGAAACCCACGGCCGCCCGCCCTGCGATGCCGAGTGGAATCTTGGCCAGCTTGGCATTGCGGGAAGAGCGCTTGCTCACAATCTCTGACACGTTCCCATCATGCCGATGTCCCAGACGGTCCGCCATGGGATTGGGGTGTTCTTCCGGGTTAGCGGCAATAGTGGTTTCCATCACACCACCGCGCTTTCATGGCAACCGCAGTTCGGATGGACAGGCCATGGACGCCGATCCAGGTGCGGAATCTCCGGATCCAATTCGAGCGTGGCATGCAGCGTGGCCGGTGGGCGCTCCGCCCGGCCGAAGGACACGGTCTCGATCTCCTTCAGCGCCAGGGCCGCGGTCATGGCCACCCCCGCCGGGGACGCGTACCCGACCCGCCCCAGCAGCTGCGCCGCCAGTTGCGGCCACGCCGGTTCGGACTCGGCGCGGTACAGGTCCGCGCAACGCAGACAACCGGTTTCGCCCGGCAGCACCAGCGGGCCGACGATCCCGCGCCCATCGCGGATACGGACCTGCAGATGGGGAATGCGGCGGCGCATGAGCGCGGCCACCAGGGCCGGATCCGGGACCAGGGTGTCGGACAGTACGAGCAGATCCGGCCGTTCCGCCTCGAGACTCTCGATATCCGGCTCTCCGTAGCCGGCGTGGGAGTGCTTGGCCCGCAGCCCGATTCGGCGCAGGCCCTCCAGCAGTGCGTCCGCCAGCGGTCCGCGGCCGTGGACCCGCACCTTCCGCAACCGTGCCCGCGGCTCATCCGCGGCCAGTAGCTCCGCGGCCGCCATCTGCTCGAGCAGCGACTGTGCGATATCGGTCCCGAATCCCAATTCCCTGGCCTGCCAGAGAATCTCGGCCTCGGTGCGGGACCCGTCCAGTAGCCGCAGCAGCGCGGGCACCGCCTCGATCGGCCCCGGCGGTTGCAGGATGACCGCGTGCTCGGGATCCCAGCCGAGCTGGACCGCGCCATTCGGGCGCACCAGCACGGAGATTCGGGGATGGAGCATCGGTCCACGGGTCGGCAGCACAGTCGTCATGCCATCAGCGTGCATGCTCCCGGAAACGCGGAAACCCGCGAAAACGCTTGTTCATCAGCGCTTTCCCGGGTTATCCACAACTCAGGTCGGGGCCTTGCGCCCATCCACAGGTCAGGCGGTGGCGTCGCCTTCGGGCTTGTCGCCGGTGGAATCCTCGCCCTTGCCTTCCTTTTCGGCGCGCTCCCGCGCCTCCGTCTCGGCCAGCTGCGCCAGCGGATCGTCGAACACCGCCGCGCCGCCGCCCAGCACCGAATCGACGAAGCCCGTCGGGGCGTCCAGGTCGGAGGAGTCGGGCAGCAGGTCCGGGTGCGCCCACACGCCGTCGCGCTTCTCCAGCCCGACGTCGGTGGTCAGCCGCCGCCACAGCGCCGCGGCCTCGCGCACCTTGCGTGGCCGCAGCTCCAGGCCGACGAGGGTCGCGAAGGTCTGCTCGGCCGGCCCGCCGGTGGCGCGGCGTCGGCGCAGCGTCTCGGCCAGGGCGCCCGCACCGGGCAGCCGATCGCCCACGGCGTCGGTGACCACGGTCTCCACCCAGCCCTCGATGAGGGCCAGCAGCGTCTCCAGCCGCTCCAGCGCGGCCTTCTGCTCGGGGGTGGTCTGCGGTTCGAACGTGCCCTGCGACAGCAGCTCTTCCAGCTTCGACGGATCCTGCGCCAGCGTCATGGGATCCAGGTTCTGGGCGGCCTGCTCGATGGCCGAGAAGTCCATCTTGATGCCGCGCGCGTAGTCCTCCACCGCGCCCAGCACCTGCTGGCGCAGCCACGGCACATGCGCGAACAGTCGCTGGTGCGCGGCCTCGCGGGCGGCCAGGTAGACCAGGATCTCGCTCTCCGGCTGCTCGAGCCCGGCGCTGAATTCCGAGATGGCCGCGGGCAGCAGCGCCGCGGTGCCGTCGGGACCCAGCGGCAGGCCGATGTCGGTGGAGGTCAGCACCTCCCTGGCGAGCTGGCCCAGGGCCTGGCCCAGCTGCGACCCGAACGCGAGTCCGCCCATCTGGCCGAGCATTCCGAACATCGGCGCCGCGAATTCCCTGGCCTCGGTCGGGAGTGTGGCCGTCCACATGCCCGAAACCTGTTCGGCCACCGGATCACACAGCCGTTTCCAGGTGGGCAGCGTCTCTTCGATCCAGTCGTTGGCGGTCCACGCGACGGTCTTGGTCGCGCCCGCGGGGAAGGTGGTGACGGCGTCGAGCCACAGCTCCGCCAGGTGCGCCGCGTCGGCGACCGCGCTCTGCGCGCCGGACGAGACGGGCGGGACACTGGACCCGAGCTGCTGGCGGGCCAGCCGCTTGGCGATGTCGTAATTGACCGGACCGGTCTGCGTGCCCGGCTGTCCCATGCTCGAGAACATGGCACCCAGCTGCGTCAGCATCTGACCGAGTTGCGAGGGATCGAATCCGCCGCCGCCCGGACCGCCCATGGCAAATCCGAACGGGTTGTTCGCACCAGAACCGCTGGACTGGTCACCGGGCTTGCGCTCCGGATCGTCGTCGCGATTCGAGAATCCGAACGGAAAATCACTCATACCCACTACGGTACTGGAGCCGTGGACGACGCGAACCGCCGAGCGGAGCGCGGCAATGGCCTCGATGACCAGTACCCTTGGCCGCGTGAACCGTCGGATATTCACCTTGCTCGCCGCTCTGATCCCGATTCTGGCGCTGGGCATACTGGGCAGTGTCGTCACCGTTCCGTTCGTGGCGCTCGGACCAGGGCCGACCTTCAATACGCTGGGCGAAGTCGACGGAAAACAGGTGGTCGATGTGCGGGGCGCGCCGGTGAAACCGGTGTCCGGCAATCTCAATATGACGACCGTCTCCGTTCGCGATCGGCTGAATATTTTCGAGGCGATCGGCTTGTGGATCGACGGCCAGCACGGTTTGGTGCCGCGTGCGGAGGTCTATCCGCCGGGACAATCGCGTGATGATGTCGACAAATCCAATCAGCAGCAGTTCAAGGATTCCGAGGACTCCGCGGAATTGGCGGCCCTCAACTATCTGAAGCTGCCGACCGCGGTGCAGCTGGCGAATGTCGCCGACGACGGCCCGGCCAAGGACATGCTGAAGAAGGGCGACGAGATCGTCAGCATCGACGGTAAGCCGATCTCCACCACCAAAGACGTTGTGACCGCGGTCTCCTCGGCCAAGCCCGGCACCACCATCCCCGTGGTGGTCCGCCGCGACGGCGTCGAGCAGACCGCCGAGATCACCCTGGGCGCGCGCCCCGACGATTCCGGCAAGGGCTACCTCGGCATCACTCCCGACGAGATCAACAAGGGCCCGATCAAGGTCGACTTCAACCTCGGCGAGATCGGCGGCCCGTCGGCGGGCCTCATGTTCACCCTGGCCCTCATCGACAAGCTCACCACCGGTGACCTGTCCGGCGGCAAGTTCGTCGCGGGTACCGGCACCATCGACCCCGACGGCAAGGTCGGCCCGATCGGTGGCATCCAGTACAAGATGATCGCCGCCCGCGACGCCGGCGCCGAGACGTTCATGGTTCCCGCCGCCAACTGCAACGAGGCCGCTCAGCGCACGCCCGCGGGCCTGCGCCTGGTCAAGGTCGAAAACCTGTCCGGCGCAGTCCAATCGCTCGAGGACATCAACGCGGGCAAGGAAGTCACCAGCTGCGGCTGACCTCGTTCAGAAGTCGTCGGGATCGTTCTCCAGCGTGTGGCGCAGGGCTTCGACGAGATTCGGGGCGAGGTTGGGGGCGGTGCGCAGATCGAGGTCGCCGAAGGGATCCTCGTCCTCCTCGCTGGGGCGGACCTGCAGCAGCGACAGCGAGGTGCCATCGCGCAGGACGCCGACGAACAGACGGGCGTCGCGGCGCTCGGCGTGGGTCATGGCCGCGCGGCGGGCGGCCTGGTCGGCGGCGTCGCGGTCGGCGAGCAGGGGCGCGATGGCATCGTCGAGGGTCTGCTCGGCGGCCGGCGGCAGTACCACGATCTGCTGTACCAGTACACAGCCCTCGACCGACGGCGGCCAGCTGGTGGTGGCGAGGAACTCGTCGAGGGCCATGGCGTCGGCCTCGCCCGCGATGTCCTCCGGGAAAGGCTCCTGTGCAATGGGAGTCAGGGCGTCCTGCTCGTCCAGCTGATCCAGCAGCGCGGGTTCGGCGGCGACCAGGTCCGCGGTCCGTACCAGGGCGAACATCTGCGGCGGCCGGTCCCAGCCCTCGCCGTCGACATATTCCGCGACTTCCCGGATACACCGGTACAGGGCCGAGGCCGCCCACTGCTCAGGATTCACCCGGCAATCCTCGCATCCCGCCCGTGTCCGGCTCACGCGGCAGGTGTTCGGCCGCGCGGCGGGCGTTTTACGTAGAGTGGGGCGCGAACGGTCCCCTGGGACCAACTCGCATCATCGGACTGCGACGCTGCGTGCCGGTATCCCGGCCGGGGCGTCGCCGGACCTGGGAGAGTGGCATCGTGGGCATGCGCCCCCCGACCGGCTTACCTTCGCTGTCGCGACGCAGCCGCATTCTGCTCGTCGCGGCGCTGGTGCTGGCCGCCCTGTTACTGGTCGGGCCCCGGCTCACCGACGCCTACACCAACTGGTTGTGGTTCGGGGAGGTCGGATTCCGCAACGTCTACACCACCGTGCTGTTCACCCGGATCCTGTTGTTCCTGGTGGTCGCGGTGGTCGTGGCCGTCATCATCTGGCTGGCGCTGCTGCTCGCGTACCGGTCGCGTCCGGTGTTCGTGCCGATGAACGGACCCGGCGACCCGATCGCCCGCTACCGGACCACGGTGATGAGCCGGCTGCGCCTTTTCGGGACCGGCATCCCGGTGCTCATCGGCGTGCTGTCGGGTCTGGTGGCGCAGTCGAGCTGGGTGACGGTGCAGCTGTTCCTGCACGGCAGCTCCTTCGGGGTCAAGGATCCGCAGTTCCATCTGGACGTCGGTTTCTACGCCTTCGATCTGCCGTTCTATCGGATGGTGCTGAACTGGCTGTTCGTCTCCGTGGTCATCGCCTTCTTCGCGAACCTGGTGGCGCACTATGTCTTCGGCGGGCTGCGGCTGTCCGGCCGCGAGGGCACGCTGAGCACCTCGGCGCGCGTGCAGCTGGCCATCCTGGCCGGACTCTTCGTGCTGCTCAAGGCGGTCGCGTACTGGCTGGACCGCTACGCGCTGCTGTCGAGCACCCGCAAGGAGCCGACCTTCACCGGTGGCTCCTACACCGATATCAACGCGGTGCTGCCGGCCAAGCTGATCCTGCTGTCCATCGCGGTCATCTGCGCCATCGCCTTCTTCGCCGGAGTCGTGCTGCGCGACTTGCGGATTCCGGCCATGGCGGCGGCGCTGCTGGTGCTGTCCTCGGTGCTGGTGGGCGCGGTATGGCCGCTGCTGGTGGAGCAGTTCTCGGTGCGCCCGAACGCGGCCACCAAGGAACAGGCCTACATCGAGCGCAATATCGAGGCCACCCGCCAGGCCTACGGGCTCACCCAGGACAAGGTCCAGTACGTCGACTACAAGGGCGAGGCGACCAAGGACCCGGTCACCGTGCCCGCCGACCAGCAGACCATCAAGAACATCCGGCTGCTGGACCCGAACCTGCTGACCCAGACGTTCATTCAGCGCAATCTGCAGCTGCAGAACTTCTACGGCTTCCCGGATCCGCTGGACATCGACCGTTACACCATCAACGGTGAGATGGGCGATTACATCGTGGCCGCGCGTGAGCTGCAGCCGCAGAACCTGTCCGGTAACCAGACCGACTGGATCAACAAGCACACCGTGTACACGCACGGCAACGGCTTCGTGGCCTCGCCCGCCAACAAGGTGAACGCGGCTCCGCCCAAGGAATCCCAGCAGGCCGGTCAGTCCGCGGGCAGTGATTCCGGTGGCGGGTACGGCTATCCGGTGTTCAATGTCGGCGACAAGAAGACGGTCAGCGACCTGTTCACGCCCAAGGAAGAGCAGGCCATCCCGGTCGATCAGCCGCGCATCTACTACGGCGAGCTGATCGCCAAGTCGGACGCCGACTACGCGATCGTGGGCAGCAACAACCAGCCCAAGCGCGAATACGACACCCCCACCGACCAGTTCACCTACGACGGCGCGGGCGGCGTGCCGCTCGGCAACTGGTTCAACCGGCTGGCCTTCGCGGCCAAGTACGCCGAGCGCAACATCCTGTTCTCGGGCGCCATCGGACCGGATTCGAAGATCATCTTCAATCGCAATCCGCGCGACCGCGTCACCCAGGTGGCGCCGTGGCTGACCGCCGACGGCGATGCGTATCCGGCCGTGGTGAAGGGCCGCATCGTCTGGATCGTGGACGCCTACACCACCCTCGACAACTACCCGTACGCGCAGAAGACCTCGCTGGACGGCGTCGTCGAGGACTCCATCGACCAGACCACGGGGCGTCTACTACCCCGCAAGGAGGTCTCCTACATCCGGAACTCGGTGAAGGCCACCGTCGATGCGTACGACGGCACCGTCAGCCTGTACGAGGTGGACAAGACCGATCCGGTGCTGAAGGCGTGGATGGGCGTGTTCCCGAACGCTGTGAAGCCGGAGAGCGCCATCTCCGACGAGCTGCGCGCGCACTTCCGCTACCCGGAGGACCTGTTCAAGGTGCAGCGCGAGATGCTGGCGAAGTATCACGTGGACGATCCGCGAGAGTTCTTCACCAACAACGCCTTCTGGTCGGTGCCCAATGATCCGACCCAGGAGGGTGCGGCGAGCGGGGCGCATCAACCGCCGTATTACGTCCTGCTCGGTGATACGAAGACCGGCAAGTCGCAGTTCAATCTGACCAGTGTGATGGTGGGTTACAAGCGGAACTTCCTGTCCGCCTACATCCAGGCGCACTCGGATCCCGACAACTACGGCAAGATCACCGTTCTGAAGCTGCCCCCGGATTCACAGACGCCGGGCCCGGGCCAGACGCAGACGTCCATGACGACGGCCGATCAAGTGTCCCGAGACCGGAACCTGCTGACCGGTGGCAATGTCAACAAGATCAAATACGGCAATCTGCTGACCCTGCCGGTCGGTGACGGCGGCATCCTGTACGTCGAACCCTGGTACCTGGAACGCAATACCGGCGGGCCCAACGCGCCGTCCTTCCCGCAGCTGGTGAAGGTGCTGGCCAGCTACCGCGACAAGGTCGGCTACGGATCGACGGTGAAGGAAGCGCTCGACCAGGTGCTGCCCGGAACCGGCAGCGCCGCAACCGATCAGCCGGGACAGGCGGCCACCCCGCCGACCCAGGGCGCGACGCCGCCGACCGCACCGGTGACACCCCCGGCCACCGGGTCCGGCGGTAGAGACGCCGCGGTCAAACAGCTCGACGACGCCTTGAAGGCGGTTCAGGACGCGCAGAAGTCGGGCGACCTGGGCCAACTGGGCAAGGCGCTGGAGCAGTTGCAGACCGCCGTGAACAACTACGAGAAGACGGGTGGGTAACTGACCCGTTAGCCACGAAAGGCGCTGTCACCACTGGGTGACAGCGCCTTTCGCGTATCAGGATGCCCATCGATGGGCGGGGCGTGGGCAATGCCGCGATCCAGCGTCCAATGTGGAGGAAAACACCGCGGATGAGGTTGGCGCGGAAGATATCTGCAGTCGAGGGGCAGAGGCTGGCCGCTGTTCCGCGGCGTTCGCAGGATGAAGGAGCGGGACACACCCGCCACCCACCGACGAACGGAGTACCCATGTTTCTCGTGACCGGAGCCACCGGCACTGTCGGCCGCGCGGTGGTCGATCGGCTGCTGGCCGAGGGCCTGCCGGTGCGGGCCGTCACCCGCCGCCCCGAGGCTGCCGGACTGCCCGCCGGCGTGGAGGTCGTGCGCGCCGATCTCGGTGACGCGGACAGCCTGCCCGCCGCGCTGACCGGTGTTCGCCGTGTCTTCCTGTCGACCGCGGGCCCCGAGATCCCCACGCACGACGCGAATCTCGCTCGGTCCGCGGCGGCCGCAGGCGTCGAGCACATCGTGAAGTTGTCCTCGGGTCGCGCCGGTGACGCGGCCGCGACCGACCCGATTCCCGCCTGGCATCGCTCCGGCGAGGACGCGGTGCGCGCGAGCGGGGTCGCCTGGACCATGGTGCGTCCCATGGGATTCATGTCCAACGCGCTGCACTGGGCGCCCTCGATCCGCGAATCCGGTACCGTCCGTGCACCTTTCGGCCAGGGCCGCATCGCGGTGGTGGATCCGCGCGATATCGCCGCCCTCGCTGCCGCGGCGCTCGCCGACCCGGCGCGCCATGCCGGTCAGGTCTACACGGTCACCGGTCCGCAGGCGCTCTCCCCGGGCGAGCAGACCGAGACTCTCGCTGAAATCCTCGGCCGCCCACTGCGATTCGAGGAGATCTCGGCCGACCGGGCGCGGACGGATCTGCTGTGCTTCGGGGTGGAGCCGGAGATGGCCGCGGCCATCATGGCCCTGCGCGCCACGGCGCTGGAGTCCTTCACGTCGGTGGTGCACCCGACGGTCGCGGAGGTCACGGGCCGGTCACCGCGAACCTTTCAGGAATGGGCTCTCGATAATCGTGCGGAATTTACTGTCGCACAATAAGAATTGTTGCCTCCGAATAGCGAAAGGTGCTGCGTCGCCATTGACGCAGCACCTTTCCATTTCTTCCGGTATGGGAAGGAGATTCGGGTTATTTGCCCCAGGATTCGATGAGGGCGGCGTTGGACTGGAGGACCTGGTTGTACTGGTCCTGCACGCCGAACTGCTCGGCGAGGCCGCCGGCAACGCTCTTGGCCTGGTCGATGACGGCCTGGCGATCGGTCGGGAGGGCGGGGGCGGGAGCCGGGGCAGCGGGCTCCGGGGCGGCCTGGGGCTCGGGCTCGCTGGTGCCCGCGCGCAGGTACTGGCCGCACACCGGCCAGGCGCCGGCGCCCTGGGTGGACAGCACGTTCTCGGCCACGCGGATCTGCTCGGCCTTGCTGGCATTGGAGGCGAGGCCGGCGCCGCCATTGGCGGCCCAGGTGCTCTGCGAGAACTGCAGACCGCCGTAGTAGCCGTTGCCGGTGTTGATACCCCAGTTGCCGCCGCTCTCGCACTGGGCGACGCCGTCCCAGTCGTGGGTCGGGGCGGCGGAGGCGGTTGCGGTGAAGCCGAACGGGACGGCAACAAGTGCGCCGGTGACGGCGGCGAAGCCGAGGACGCGGGTGTTGATCTTCCGGTTCTGTTTCATGGTGTTTTCCCTCCCTGTGCCGACCGGCCCGGCGTAAGTGCTCCGCCGTGTCCCTGTCCCCAGGAGTCGGGGTGCCCGACCGCGGGACAGGGTTTCCGGAGTGCAGCGGTTCGGGTCGGAGCCCATCTCAGGTTTGATCCGGGCCGCGACTGACGATAACGAGTAAATCTCGGCAGATCACGTCTTGATAACTCCAGAATTGCATGAAGCGAATGACCCAAAAAACGGCGTTGATGCAGGCTGGCTATGCTGCAAATGCCAATCCAGAGCGGTCTGTTATCTAGCCGTGATGTGATTCAACTCACCAAGAATTTGTGATCCCAGTCACGTTTCATGCTCAAATGAACAACCAAACGTGTGCGCGAGACTCTCAAATGGAAGATTTTCACCCTGATTACTCCGCTTTAAGGGCAACCGTCCGGTCTGGTTCGCTCCGTCACCCTCGTTCCCTGGCTGCCTACCGCTTCAAAACCTGGCTTGACCAGCCGATTTGGTACATCTCACGGCCCGTGTGTAATGTTGTGTTCACCGACGCGGGGTGGAGCAGCTCGGTAGCTCGCTGGGCTCATAACCCAGAGGTCGCAGGTTCAAATCCTGTCCCCGCTACTAAGCGAAGGGCCCGGAACCATTAGGTTCCGGGCCCTTCGCATATTCGAGGCTCTCCATTCATGCCAGGCGAGCATCCAACCCGGTGTCGCCTCGGGAGGCCAAGCCGGGGTTCTCCGCCGGGGTATCAGGAGCGGGGCGGCCGGGAGTCGCGCGGAATAGATGGAGTAGCCGTCGAGGTGTCGCACGACCATGGCGGCCGCGACCGTGGCGGCGATCATTGCGAAGGCGCCGGCGGGAAGGCGGACTGTAGCTACGTCCACGGGATGCCGGTGCCCGCGCCGAACGCGGCCCCGGTGCTCATGACCGGAGTGAACGGCCCGCCCGGTAACCCGTGTAGCGGGATGACCAGCGGCCCGCTTCCCGTGCTACGCGTCGTGGCGTAGCGGTTCGTTCGTGAACCTCCCGAATTACTCAGCAAGCACACAGACATTTCGGGAGCGAAGCTTGGGTTTCGGCCGTTGAATGAGGTAGTGCTGCAGGACAGCACCCCCGTGAGACGGAGTCCCAGGAGGTCCGGTCGTGCACACCGAAGCCATCGAGGTGGGAGATGCCACCGCTGTCGACGCCGATGCGCAGGTGCGGCTCGGCCTGGTGGCCGGGGCGGGGGTGAGCCGGCTGGGGCGGCGCACGATCAATGCGGACGCGTTTGCCACGTTCACCGATGCCCGGCTCGGGCGGAGTGCTTTCGTGGTGGCCGACGGGGTGGGGGATCATCTGGCGGCGGCCCGGGCGGCACGGTTGGCTGCGCAGACCGCCGCGCGGGCGGCGGTGGGGGACGGCGCACAGGCCGGAATCCTGGCGGCGCAGCGGGAATTGCTGCGCGAGCTACCCGAGTCGAGCGCCGACAGCGTACTGGTGGTCGCGGTGTTGCCGAGTAGTGGTCAGTTGGACGGCCCCTGTGATATCGCCTGGGTGGGTGACTGCCGGGCCTACCGATGGAACGGCCGGGTCCTGCACCGCATGACCACCGATCACACTGTCGCCGAGTACTTCCGGGCGCGTGGGCGCGACCCGCTGCCGGGTATGCGGCATCTCGTCACGACCTCGGTGCGGACCGTGCAGCCGGGCGACATCGGGCGCGCGGCCACCGGATCGAGCGCGGGCAGGCTGCTGCTGTGCACCGATGGGGTGGGTAAGAAGCTCGGCATGCCGATCATCAAGTCGATTCTGTCCCAGGGAACCTCGGCCGGTCAGACGGCGGAGTTGCTGGTGGGGACGGCCCTCGGCCGCGGCGGCACCGACAACACCACCGCACTGGTGGTGGAGGCGAGCCGCTGAGCCGGGCGGGTATTTCCCCGAATTCGCACATTCTGGACGGGTGACCAGGTAGCTTGGGCCCGACTTTGGCAGTGCGCAGTATCGGGGTTCGCCGTGGCAGACAGATCGACATCCATCCGCAGTCACCTCGGCGGTCTGCTCCGGCGCAAGCCGTGGGGATCCGCCTTCGCGCGGGCCTCGATCGTGCTGCTCCTGGTGGTGCCGACACTGGTCTCGGCGGTCTACATGTGGATCATGTGGGATCCGGAGCTGTACCTGAAGCAGATTCCGGTCGCCGTCGCCAGCGACGATGCCGGCGGCATCTCCGACGGCAAGGCCCAGAACATGGGCACCGAGATTCTCGACAATCTGGTGTCCAGCGGCGAACTCCAGTTCCATCGGGTCAGCAGCGCGGAAGCGGTACGCGGGCTGCGGGAGAGCCGGTACGCCTTCTCGGTCGTCATTCCCCCCGACTTCACCCGGAACGTGCTGAGCGTGACCGATCCCGCGCCGCAGCATGCTCGGATCATGGTCTGGTACAACGATTTCAACGGCACGCTGGGACCGGCCGTCGCCAATAGCGTTGTCACCGAGGCGCAGAACCAGATCGCGGCCACCATCGGGCGCGGTTACGCCGGTCAGATCCTGGTCGGCGTGAACAGTCTCGGCTCCGGTCTGGGCGACGCCGCCAAGGGGGCGACCCAATTGGCCCAGGGCACCACTCAGCTCGCCGACGGCTCCGATCAGCTGACCGCTGGACTCGATCAGGCCGCCACCGGCGCGGCGCAACTCGCGACCGGCACGGGCCAGCTCCATACCGGCGCGGTCCAGCTCGCCGACGGCGCGAACCAATTGGTCACCGGCACCGATCAACTCGGCTCCGGAGCACGGCAGATCCGCGACGGCGTGGACCAGGTCGTCACACCGCTGCTGGATGCCCTCGAACCCGCCGGACGGCTCGCGGGCCAGCTCGATCCACTGCTCGACCAGTTGAGCAGGAACCCGGACCCCGCGGTGGCCGACGCGGTCAGCCAGCTGAAGAGCCTCATCGGCCAGGTGCGACCCGGCGACCCGGATTCCATCGTCGGCCAGCTGACCCAGTTGCGCGACGGCACAAAGGAATTGGCCAGACAGCTCACCGATCCCAAGGCCGACTTCCGCTCCGGCGTGCTCGCCCTCGCCGACGGCAGCGCCCAATTGCGCGACGGTACAGCACAACTCGGCAGCGGTGCGAACGACCTGTCCACGGGCCTGGACCAGCTGGTCGCCGGCGGCCGCGACCTCCGGGCGGGCGTCACCCAATTGGGCGACGGCGCAACCCAGCTCGACAACGGCCTGCGCGACGGTGCGGCCGCCGCACCCCACATCGCCGACCCCAACGCCTCGGCCGACGTCATGGCCCAGCCCGTCACCATGGACATCCGCAATCAGGAACCCAGCCAGCTCATCCGCGACGGCGACCGGAGCCACAAGGAGATCGCCCGCGGCGCCGGCCCTGTGCTGGTCGTCATGGGCTCCTTCCTCGCGGCCATCGTCCTGTGGATGTTGTTGCGCCCCTTGCGCGGAGCCGCCCGCGGCCGCTCACCCTGGCGGCGCGCCGCCGGCCCCGTCCTGCGTGGCACCGCGGTCGGCGCGGCGTGCGTCATCGCCCTGTCCGCCCTCGCCGCCGGTTACGGCAGCCGGCTCGGCTGGTCCCCGCAACAGTGGCCCGCCATGGTCGCCGTCATCGCCCTTGTCGGCCTGGTGGCAGCGGTGACCGCTCAGCTGTTCGTCGTGCTCTTCGGCCGCGTCGCCGGTTCCATCGCGGCCTTCTCCTTCTATATGTTCCAAATCTTCGCCTTCGGCGGCGTTTTCCCCGCCGGCACCACCCCACTCCTGTTCCGCCCCTTCAAAGGCATCGCCCCGATGACCTTCGCCCGTCGTGCCATCATCCGCACCGACATCGCGCTCTACGACCGCATGTTCTGGACCTCCATCGCGGCCCTGCTCCTCATCCTCACTGCCGCCCTGGCGATCATGATCGCCGCCCGCTACCTAGCCGCCTCCGTACCCGATCCAGCCCCCGCCGACCGCACCCCCGAACCTCTGCGCCCGATTCCCTCCAGACCCTGAAAACCGGCTCTGACCAGTCGATTAGGTTCCCTTCCCCACTCGTGTGTAATGTTGTGTTCACCGACGCGGGGTGGAGCAGCTCGGTAGCTCGCTGGGCTCATAACCCAGAGGTCGCAGGTTCAAATCCTGTCCCCGCTACTAGGGGAAACGGCCCGGAACCATCAGGTTCCGGGCCGTTTTCGCGTTGGTTTGGCATCACGTTTGGCATCATTAGCCAAACTCAGTTTCAGGGATGCGATGCCGTCTCGGGGTGTTCGCGGCGTCCCAGCATGTAGCTGGCGGCGCGGGCGGCGGCGTCCTCGTCCATGCCGGGCAGGACGTGTTGGTAGGTCTTCATGGTGAAGGCGACGTCGGCGTGCCCGGCGCGCTGGCTGACCACCTTCGGGCTGACTCCGGCCATCAGTGACGCCGTGATGTAGGTGTGGCGGAGGTCGTAGAAGCGGATCTCGGGTAGGCCCGCTCGGGCCGCGAGGCGCTTGAATCGCTCCCGGATCGAATCGGGGTGCACAGGGCGCCCATCCTCGTAGGTGAAGACCAGATCGGTGTCGCGGAAGTCGTCACCGTAGAGCGCGCGCTCGGCATCCTGGATGGCCTTCCAGATACGCAGCGCGGAGACGGTCTCCGCATCGAGGGCGATCAGGCGGGCTGAGTCTTCGGACTTGACCTCAGCATCCTGGGCGCGCCCGGAAACGACGACCCGGCCCTGGTGCACCGACAGCGCCCCGGCTTCGAGATCCAGAGATGGCCAACGGATTCCACAGATCTCCGCGCGCCGCAGCCCTGTGGTCAGCTCCAGCCGGAACAGCGCGTAGAAGCGGTCGAAACAGATGCTTTCCATGAACTGGGCAGCCTGCTCGGGCGTCCACACCGGACGTCGTGTTCGGGCGACGCGGGGTGGTTTCGCGTTGTCGGCCGGGTTGTCGACAAGGTGCCTCCAGGCGACGGCGTCTACGAGTGCCCGGTGGACGGCGAGGTGGATATTGCGGACGGTTTTCGGTTCCAGCCCAGCTGGTTTCGGTGTAAGGAATTCGCCCGGCCTTGTAGCGGCGCACGGCAGCTCGGGCGGCGTGGATGGTTACGCCGCAGGCTTGCTCAATCTGGCGAGGTGTCGGGTGCTGGCCGCGGTTGGCCGCCTTCAGCCAGTAATCGTACATGCGAATGTTGTTGTCGGGCTTGATACGACCATCGGTGAGCAGCTGTGTGTAGAACTTCACCAGCATCGGCGCGGTCAGTTTCTGTAAGTCACCTTCGCCGAGACGGGGGACGACGTAGGCGTGGATCAGCGCCTGCCAGTTGTCGTAGGTGGTGGCGTCGACGATCATCTTGATCGCGGGCAGCCATTCGTCGACAAAGAACGTGCGCACGGTGAGCTTCGAGCGTCTCACCCGCTTGTTCTGCTCGACCGCCTTGATCGCGTCCCGGCAGGCCGCCCAGGCTTCCTTCTCGGTGGCAAAGCCGCCCTTGGAGTCGAATTCGGGTTTACCGTCGGGACCCTTCTCCGGGAGCCGGAACTGGTAGTACCAGGTCTTGCCGCGTTTGCGGACATGGCCTTGCTTCATGCGGCAGCCTCCCCGCGGGTGTCCTGCTCGAGCAGGGTCCGCAGCCGGGCGGTCACGATGTAGACCCGGCCGCCCATACGTTTAGTCGGCAGTTCGCCGGATTCGGCGAGCCGGTAGCCCGCCGAGCGGCTGATCCCGAGCAGCGCGGCGGCTCTTGGCACGGACAGCAGTAGCGGCAGCGTGTCCCAACGGTCGTGGGTGGTGGCATCCGGTTCGATATCGGGCATGGTCGGTTTCCTTTTGTCCGGTGTCGGGCGGGTGTGTACCGGTGTGGTACGACCGGATATGGACCCTCCGTTGCGTTCGTTGGGTCAAGTGCCTTGCGTAAGAACAAATCTCGATACCCGAGTGTGGTTCGGAGTGGCGGTGAGCGATCTGGAGCGCGGCGGCATTTGAGCCGTCTGGTTGGCCGAGTCGGGCGATTGTGTGCCGAATTTCTGGCGCGGGCGGGCATCGGCCCCGCTACCGTGGCTTGCCTTCGGCTGCTTCTGGTGCCGTTGTGCGGTGCGGGAACCAGCCGGTGCAGCCGTGATACGACCCGGGGTCCGATCGTGGCGACGGTGTCGGATGCGGGCCTGCAGCGGGCGTGGCTGGTGCGCGGTGTCGACGTGGTGGGCATGGTCATTCCCGGCGGACGGGGGCGATCGCAGAGGATCCTGGCGCTTCGTTAACTGCATGCCGACCCCCGTTTTGCGACACACAAGCCGAAACTTTCGCTCCTAGTGCCGGATGCGTCGTAAGCGACCGCAGCGAGGTCCGGTCTCCCGGCCGGCCCAGCTGGCGGTGCCCGCGCAGGCAGTCGTCCCAAGCTGTCGTTGCTGAGAGCATCGACAATCTGCTTGAGGGCCTGGAAGTGCTGGCTAACTGCGGCGAGGTTGGCCGTCGGCCCCAAACCAAGCGGTCCGCAATGAGTGAAGATGCCTTCGGCACGCCGCATCTCGGCCACTATCTGGCAAGATCGTTTCGGGCCCGGAGCGAATGTGTATGTCCGGCGGGAAGATTCGATGAGGGGAAGACCGATCGATGAAGTCATCCGCTGGTGTGTTGTTCGGAGCCGTGGCCGCTGTCTCGGTCCTCACGGGATGCGGAACCACTGCCTCGCCAGCATCGGCCCCGGCGCCGTCGAGCTCCACCGGCGCCGTCCCGACGATGACCGCTGACCGTGCTGCAGGCCTGGGCCCGGCATCCAAGACCGCCTGCGCGACGTTCCTGGCTGCGAGCCCGTCCGAGAAACAGTCGATTCTGCGCCGGGTCGCCAGGGAGAACCCTGGCTGGCAGAACTCAGGCAGCGATGAACTGGGCGTCACCTGGGCGGAGATGAACTGCAAAGGCAAAGGCGACCAGGCTATCGGGGTTGCGTTGGACGTCAACCCGTCAACCGAAGTACATGCCACCAATGTCGCCAAGACGACCTGCCGTGACTTCCTGGCCCAGGACACCGACGACGACACCGGCATCGCGCTCATGCAGCAGCTCGCAGCGGAACTTTCCGGTACCGGCACGGTCGGCCCGTTCGGCACCCTCGTGGAAGTCCGCATCGAATGCAAGGAGCCCGGCGCGGACAACAAACCCTTGTCCTCAGTGACCAAATAGGTACTAGGGAAACCGGGCCGGAAAGCACAGCAATCCGCCTTGCAGGCCCGGCCCTTCCTCGCTCCTCAACCCCGCGCCCGTGCTTCACGCGAGCTCGGAGAAATCATCCCCGCCACCGACACCCGGATCGGCGATGATCCGCTGTCTCCAGGAAGATGATCTTGGGGTCGGGCCTGCCTGCCCGGCCGCGAATGACGTCACAGGGAGTTCGACATGCCGCCCCCTCCACGGCGCCGCCCATCGGGCTGCCTGACCGCCCTGGTCGCCATCGTCGTTGCAGTCGTTGTCTCCCTGCTGATTCCGAAAGCCCTGCAGGCGATCGACGACGCCGACCCGCCTGCCGCAGCCCCGCCCGATCTCTGCGCGGCTATCGGCCCGGCGCACTTCGAGAAATCGGTTCCAAATGGGGTGCCGGTTTCCGCCTCGACCTACTCGGCGGGCTCGGACACGGCCTGTGACTATCGCACCAACAACAGCCCTCCCAGCCGCTACGGCAGAGTGTCGGTCGTCGATACCGGTTAAGATCGCTCGGCAATCAGATGTGAAGGTGCGGAGGGGGTTCGACAATGATTCCGGTGAGCTGGTTCCTGACTGCTGTCGGGTTGGTCGTGGTGGCGGGGGTGGTCGGCACGGTGACTAATAGCGGTGCAGCCGGGGCGGCCGTGATGGGAGTGGTTTTTGTGGTGTTGATGGGTAGGAAGTTCCGTGATGCCCACCGTCAGGCGATGGCCCGCGACGCTGCCCGCCGCGGCGAGCACCGGACTCCTCCTGCGGTGTAGGAACACGCCTGTCCGCCGTGGTTGGTATTTCTGAGACCCTGCATACGCTTGTAGTGTCTCTCAGCAACGACTGACGTGGGGGCCGGCATCCGCAATCGGCGGGGCAGGATCGGCTAGCAGCTGGGGCTGGGATCCAGAAGAGGGACGGTGTGCGTCGTGCTCGAGGTGAGATCTATGGTCGACGTTCCCACTGTGGTGACACGCGGCGAGTTGGCGGCGGTGGCCAGATTCCTCGCCGATCTGCCGGTGGTCCGCGACGCCGACATCCACTGACAAGGAGATCGAAAATGCTGTTCTATCAGGCGGTTTGCAGCGGTGAGTTCGGAAAGACCCCTCCGTTTACCATTTTCGTCACCACCGACGCGTCTAATGATGCATTGGTCTGGAATCAGGGCATCCAGATGTGGCAGTACGACCCGGCTCGGGTGGCCCGGTTCACTGCCGATTACCGCAACGACGATCGGATCTCGGTTCTCGATCGTTCAGCGGCCGAGGAGTTCTCTCGCCAGTTGGCCGTGGACGGCTCGACCGCCAGCGAACTGCCGACCGAGGATTGGATCGAGTGGTTCTTCTCCTGGAAGGGCGATCCACCCGACCAGGAGGACATCTCGTGGGACGATGACCATCACGTCCGGAGATGGAAAGAAGACCGTGCCCCACAGCAGGATTCGTAGACGACGCCTCGGCCCAGCGATCGCGCTCGGCGGGACCAGGGATAGACGGGCCTACTGATCACCGTTCGTTCGGACCGGTTCGGGGATTTTGAGGGTGTACCGCTGCAGGTAGTTCTGAAAGAACTCAGCGATATCGGATGGAACCGGACGCATGGCCGACAACGAGTAGACCAGTATGTAGCTTGAACCCTTGGGCGAACCCCTCCAGAAACTGTATTCCGGCGCAAACCGGTCGATCATGTCCTGGTACACGTCGCGGACCTGGAGGAAGTCGAGTACTTCTGCCAATCCCCATCCAGCGACAACGTCTCCCGGGTCTTCCGGCAGAAACGCATGCCGCCCACCGTTATTGCCGCGCAGCGGCTTTCCCTCGGACAAGACGCGTGCCTGGTCGATGTCCAGGAAATGCACTGGGCCAGCGGTCTCCGCGAATACCCAACGATCGAATCGCGGGCTTTCGTAGATGTCGCCACCCCCAACTGTTGCGAGATGCCGTGTGTAGCCGAGTCCCGTGCGCACCGTGTCATGCAACAGACCGTCCTCGCCCCGGACCGTGATGAGTTGATCCTTCTGGCAGACCCAGTTCAGCAACTCTGTCCGGAACTTCGGTCCGAACTCGGATGCGCGCACACAGGACCAGTGGTAGAAGCCGTGGAAGACCGACGGGTCATCATCCCAAGGCACCAGAACTTTGTGCCCGGGCTTCAGGGATTCCGCCCACCCCTCGACCTCGAGGACATACCGTCCGCAGAACTGGCAGGCATGAGGCGTGTGAAGCATGGAGTCATTCCTGGGAGTCTGTCGCGAACGCCTGGAACGGCGTACTGAACGGGATTTCGTCGAGTCTGCGTTGCGACTGGGCGGTCAAGCGGGCGGCTTCCTTCTGGATCTCTTCTTTCTCATCGTCAGGGAGAACCACGGACGTCGGCGTGCGGGTGGCGACGATACTCATTCCTGCCTTGCGGCAGGCGATTTCGGCCAAGCACCGCCAGCGATCGATGTCGGCCCGGGGCATTGCGTCGATCGCCAGCAGCCACTCCTGCGCGCCGAGGCGTGAGAACGTCATCGCCATCTCCGCGACGGTGCGGTATCGCTGGCTACGTTCGACGCGTTCTCCCAGAATGGTATTCGGAGCTTCACCGGGCGTATTCACGGTGGTGAGCCCGAGGTCGCGTCGGAGTTGATCGAGACTGTCGGCGGCCAGATCCCCGCACAACTCGAGTTCGCGACGGCGTTTCAGCAGACGCCTGGTCGGTGAGGTCGTCTCCGGACCATCGTGGTGTGGTGGCGTGTTCATTGCTTCTCGATTCCCAGCAGCGGGAGATCGAAGCGACGGTTTCCGGCGTTCGAATTCCACGCGTCGTACACCAGGCGTGTGGGGCTGGAGACATGGAAAGCATCCCGCAGCCCGATGACCACCATGGCCGCCAGTTGCTGGTAGGTCGCGGTGGTTACCGGCCACGGCAATTCGACCCACCAGTTCTCGTGATCGTTCCCGTCCGGGGGATGCCAGCCCGCGGCGAGTACCACTGCAGCTCCGGGTGCGGCTGCCCCCGCGTCCCGGTCGAGGTCGGCGTAGGCACCCAATTCGGCCACCACCTTCTCCTCCGATTGCGCGAATTGCGCGAACCCCGGTTCGGTATCCGGTGCTTTCGTATCGATAGTGATCAGAGCACCGGCGGGGAGCATGGCCAACTCCTCGGCGAGTCCGGCCTCGAATTGGATCCAGTCGGTCACAGCAACCCCTGTTCGTCCATCGCGGTCACCTGGTCCTCGAGAGCGAGTGACGTGTTAGTGCAGAGATAGAGCGACACGCTGCTTGTGAACTGGCGTAGCCGCACCGTAGTTTCCGCTCCGGACCAGCGGATTTCGGCGAACTCACCGGGGCAGCGCAGGGCAGGAGGGCCGAGGACAGAGGTGATCGCGGACGCCATATCGACGAACGCGTCACGAACGTGCGCGCGGCCATCACTGTCGTCGTCGGCGTAATCGGTGACACGGACGTCGATCTTGTCGGCTGTTTCGGATCGGCCGGATACGCTGCCCGAGTCCGGGCCGAGCTCAGCGCCCAGCGAGACCGAATACCGATAGGTTGTTTCCACAGTCCAGCCAAAGTTCGCAGCCAGCGCGGGCACATCCGCGAGCAACCACGACCAGTCCAGGGACCGCAGCCTGACGGCCAGGTCACCTACCTCAGGTCCGGACAACGCACGCCATTCCGTCATACGATCACCCTAACGTCATTGACCTTTGACTTTGTTGCTGCCTCTCGCAGTTCGGCCCACCCCTCGGCCATGGAGACGGAACGCTCCGCAGCACCGGGCAGCGTGAAGCCTGTGGATCAACCATAAGGACTTCACTAGCTCGAATTACTTTGACTAGCAGTGTTATTCAATGCTTCAGGGCGACGAACAGCCGGATGTCAGTCGCCGACAGCGCCAGGGTCAGTCTGAGATCACTATTGGCCCAAACGATTTCGTCGCGACGAGACGATGACGCTTCGGTTGAGCGGCCGAGGGCTTCCGCGAGTGTGGGGGACAGCAGCGTGAAGAGGTAGCCGAGCCGGTGTACGTCATCGCGGGGAACTGGCATCGTGACCGGGATCTCCAATCCCTCGGCTCGACCGTCGCGCCAGTACAGATAACCCTTGGCTGTCCCCGGCCCCGTATCGAGTTGATGTAGACCGGGCGCAGGTTCGCGGATCTGCCACCCGAATATCCGCGCGATCGTGCCAGGATCGGACGTCCACGCGGGGCCGAGTGAGACCAGCCTGGCCGCCAGTGTCATGATCTCGTCGTATCCGAGCGTCGGCCAGATCTGGTCGGCGTCGGGGCTCGTTCGTTCGTGGGCGAGTCGGTCAGTGAAATCGTCCCCGTCGATCAAAACTGCTCCTGGTCTTGGAACTTCGCGATTTCATCGCGTCGGGCCAGCCTGTCTGCGTGGAAACGACTGTGCCACAGTCGAGAAACCAACGACAAGGCAGGTGACATGAACCGCGCTGATCTCAATGTCACTGTCCGCCCCGTTCGCGGCCGCGTTCCCGCTCGCGTTCTCGTTCGCGTTCTAGCCGCTCTCGGCGTGCGCGATCCCGCTGCTCCGCCTCGGCAGGCTGCTGAAGGGCATCGGCGATTGTCTGTCCCTGCCCTACTTCCATCAGCAGACGCACCGCAATCAAATCAGCAGAGTATCCCTGGCGAGCGAGACGGTCTGCCAGCGCTCTCTGTTGGTCGAAGAGGGTACTCGGAGTCTGTCGCTGTGCGACGGTGGGTGATTCGGGTGCACGATGATCAGGCGTGCGCCCATCCCGATCCCGAGCCTCGATTGCGCGAGCGGCTATCGCCTCAGGATGGCGCTCGCGGCCAGGCTGTTGCCGGTCCATTTCTCTGCCGAGAGCGTCACGCTCTCGACCGTACTCACGGTCGCCATCGAGCCGTTGTCTAACCCGTTCTTCGTGTTCGTGAGGCAGTCTGAGTCGTTCGAGTACTCGGGCGTCGCGTTCGCGGTCACGTTCAATGAGTTCAGCGAGCTCATTGTATTTGGTCCGCACCGTTTCGAAATCGGGCGTTTCGCCTTGCTCGATGGCTTCTTCCATGGTGCGCACGTATTCGCGAAGTCTCTCGCGTTCGTCACGTTGCCGGGGGTCGAGCTCGCGGGCTTCCCGGGCTCTGGCTTCGGCCTCACGTTCCATTACTCTGCCGAGAGCGTCACGGTCTGGGCCGTAGGTTTGCTCGCGTTCGAGGTCGAGTGCCTGCATGACCTTTTCGTGGAGTTCGTCGGGCAGCCTGAGTCGTTCGAGTGTTCGGGCGTCACGGTCGCGGTCGCGATCGATGCGTTGCGCGAGTTCATTGTATTTCGTTCGAACCGTGTCCAGATCGGGTGTCTCGCCTTGCTCGATCGCTTCCGTCATGGTGCGCACGTACTCGCGAAGCCTCTCGCGTTCGTCACGTTCCCGCGGGTCGAGTTCCCTGCCTTCCCGGACCTTGGCCTCGGCCTGTCGCACAATCTCCCGCCCCAAAACCTCCTGCGCCTTGCCTAGGGTGTGTGCGCGCTCCTCTTCGAGCGCCTTTCGCACCTCCTGGAGGTGTTTCTCGCTCAATCCCATTGTCTCGAGGGCCCGGGCCTCGCATGCTCGCTCATGCTCGATCACCCGCTGCGCGCCCTCGAAGGCATCTCGGAGATCGCTCAGTTCGCGGACCGGTTGGCCTTCCTCCCCGGCGATTTCGATAGTTCGGGCCAGGTTGAGGTGGTTTTGGACGAACTTGGCGCGATCCTTGGCTGGGACTTCTCTCGCGTCGATTGCCCGAGTGATGCTCTGGTCGATGAGCTCGCGTTCGAGCACCTGCACCTGGGCGGCGAGGACGCTGTTCCGCGTATCCAATTCCAGCGCAAGCAATTCCCGGGCCGCACCTGCTTGCGCACCCAAGTCGAGCTCGCGCAGTGCCGGCATCCGGCTATCGAGTTCGAGTTGGTGAATCCGAGCCAGCGCCGACTGGGCGTCAGTGAGACTTTTGCTCACCTGCGCCGGATCGCCGTGCTCTTCGATGGCTCGCACAACGTTTCCCAACGTGTCCTGGGTGAGGGCGAACTGTTGTGCCGCGGTACCGCTCTGGATGTCTCGGGTGGTGTCGAGGGCCGCTTGCACGATGTCCCGTTGATCGGGAGACAAGCCTTCGAGTATCCGAGCGCGTTCCCTTTCGATTGTCCGGATGATCTCCAACTCGCGTTGCCTGGCGCGTTCGAGAACTGGGATTTGGACTCGTTCGACGCCGCCGATTCGATCGATCGCGATGGCGACTCCGTCGCGTTCCAAGCTGTATGTTGTGACGGAAACGACGTAGGTCGTGCTACCGTCCGCGTTTCTTGCGAGGTCGGCATGAACTTTCTCGACCTTGTGCACGAGCGTGCCGTCTTGGAATGCCCGCATCATTTCGTCTCGAGCTTGGAGAACTTTCCGGACTTCCGGAGAATTCGGGTCGATACCGCGAGCGCGCAGGCTCTCCGGGGTGTCTTGCAGGAGCAGCTCGAGGTTCTTTTCGATCCCGATCGTCCGTGCTGTGTACTCCGGTGAACACTGTCGTGCGCGACCGAGGTCGGTGTCAGCTGCGCCCAGCTCAGAGCCGACGCCCTTGCACTCCAATGATGTGAGTGTCGGAGGTTGGTCGCCGACGGCCGGGTCGAAGACGGGTATGTCGATGGTGTCGCGACCGTCTATTACCCGGCCGGGGGACTGCAGGATGACGCCGTTGGGGTGCAGGTCCGGATCACTGGCGCGTGCCTTTCCGGCAGCGTCGCCCATGTTCTTGGATGTTTGAACCATCTCGGGGCCGACGGTGTGGTAAATCTCGGCGTTTTCCCTCAGGGCCTCGAGGTGTGCCAGCTTCTCCGTCTTCGCGACACCATCGGGCATGCGGCCGACAGCTGCCTTGAGTTCTTTGTATTTCTGCTCGAGCTTCTTGCCGGAAAGGTCATTTATGTGATCTATTCCGAATTCGGGCATATATGTGCGGACAATTTTTGCGGCCGGATCGCGTATCGTCTGCAGCTCGGCTCGAAGGTTGGCACTCGCTTGGAGCTCGGAATGGATTTTCGTGTCAGAAATTTTGTAAGGTTCGGGTTCTCCGACGGGTATGGGTTCGTAGAGGACCGGCTCGTCTCTATTTGCCAGATGGTCCTGCATGAAGGGATGGCGAGGCTTCGACTTATCGCGGAGGGAGAAATCCTTGTCTCGGTAGGTATTCTCCGGGTCCGTTATATGGTGCAGTTGGCCATCCGGCTTTCCGTTCTCGAGCGAACGGTAGGTCTCCTTCGGATTTTTGTCCGACGGTAGGTGCAGCAGCCCATCCTTGCCGAGAACCAAGTTGCCCGAGTTGGGCGGCAGCTGTGTGTACTTCTCCGGCACCGCCGGAATCGGCCTGTCTCCGTCGGTCGGAAGCCGATACAGGTCGGCCGGTTGAACGGGTGGTCGCTCGATCTGCTGGGTTGGTTCGCTCTGGGGCGCACGACTGACGTCCGGGGCCTCCCGAGCCTCCTGGACGTGTGAGCGGTCGACGGTGGCGGCTGTTCCGGAGTAGGGGGCGCGGCTTAGATCTCGGCTTTGTCTGGTGACGGGGTCTGTCGCGGGGTTCTCCCGTGTACCGGACTGGGTTGCCTCCTGGACGTGTGTGCGGTCGACGGTGGCGGCTGTTCCGGAGTAGGGGGCGCGGCTTAGATCTCGGCTTTGTCTAGTGGCGGGGTCTGTCGCGGGGTTCTCCCGTGTACCAGGTTGAGTTGCCCCCTCGATGTGCGAGCGGCCGACGGCGTCGGCGTCGCGTCTGACCGCGTCGAGGTCCCGATACGGACTGCCTTCCGCGCGAGGCGATGTCGACGAGCTCGAATCAGGGAATCGATAGGGCTTTCCGTCCGGCCCGCGCGTGGCCATCCAACGGTTCGGCTGCTGGTGCTCTGACGTCGGAATCCTGAGTTCGTCGACCGGGACCACGAACCCTTGTCGGTTGATCGGGCTTCCCTGCGGGAGGGTTTCGGAGGGCAGGACGCCGTTTTCGTCGAAGAACCGGACCTGGCCGTCGCTGCTGATGACGGCTTCGATGTGTGAGGTGGTCTTGTACAGCACATCGAGATGCATGCTGGCGTCGGTCGGCAGACCTGTCTCAGGGTGTGAGTGGACGACGTACTCGTAACCGTCGCGGAGGCTTTCGGGAATGGTGCTGGATATCTCGCTGCCGCGGAAGAGTCGTAGCTCACCATTGGGGCCTTGGACGATCGCGTGCTCGAGACCTGAGTGTCGTTGCAGCTCACCCAGATGTTCGACGCTGACTTCTCCGGGCCGGATTTCGATATGCTCGGCGACTGCTAGTTGTGCGGTGAGTTCCTGAGCCTTGAGTGAAAGAGTCGGCAGGTCATTCGAACCATCAGTGTCCAGAAGGTCGTCGAGTGCTTGTGAGCGGTTGCTCGGCTCGTGGCCTGTCGGTTCGGTGCCGGGCTCGATGCGAGCTTCAGCAAGGTCCTTCGCAGTTGGTAGCAGGTGCTCGTGATTCTGTTCGACGTACTTCGCAAGTGCCGCGTCGTGCTCGTTGAACAGTCGCCACGGGGTGACCCAGTCCTGCTGGTCGCGTAGCCCGATTGTATCGATCAGTTCGCCGAATTTCACACGTAGGCTCGGTAATTCGGGTGCGCGGGCTGGGTCCTGGTGAGCCGTGAAGATGTCGTCGATGTGTCCGCGGATCTGTTCGAACCGATCCTTCAGATGCTGGGTTAGTGTCGAGGGGTGATCCAGATCGCCGGAGGGCTCGTTCGCGGCGCGCTCCGTGGGCGTCGGCTCCGGCCCGGTGGGCCGGTGGCCAGCTTCGCCCGGCGTCGGATGTGGCGAGGGCGCCGGCGGCAGCAACTTATGGACGTCAAGCCCGAATTGGTCTGTCACCCAAGCGAACTCGCGATGGTTTTCCACGAGCCACCGCTGGTACGCATGCCACGGTGCAGGGTTCTTCCCAGTCCACTTCTGAAGGCTCGTATCTACCGGTTTCCAGCGCTGATCTACACCCGGCGGGATCTTTTCGCTCAGGTTGAGTTCGTTGTTGATGCGCAGAATATCGAGGAACGCATGGATGCGGCGTTCGATGGGTTCCTCGGTGCGGCGGAAGATTTCGTACGGCTCGTGGGTGAGTTTGTTGGCGCGCCAAGCCGCGTCGGTCGGGAACTGCACTTCGAACTCACGGCCGTGTGGCGAGCGCAGCGTGGTGTTCATGCCGAGGTAGCGGTTGCCCTCGCGCCAGAAGTTCTTGACGTCGACGATCTCGTAGCCGCGGTCTCGCATCCGGTCGAGGGTGGCCTCCAGGCTGGACAGGTAGTGTTCGCCTTCGGGTAGTCGAACCGAGAAGCGGACCAGGTCGTTGACGCGGTCGAGGAAGTCGCCGACCTGTTCACCGGGTTCACGTTCGGTGAAGTACTTGCGTGCCAGGGAATCTGCGGACTTGACGCGGTGGTCCTCGCCGCGCATGTCGAGCGGGTCGTGCCCAATACCGAGATCGTTGGTGACGCTGTCGATAGTTGTCCGGAAATCGGCGAGGATGCGATCGGCATCAGGATGCGCGTCTCGAACGGCCGCGGTGACCTCGTGCTGGGTTTCGGTCGGTAGTTCGATTTCCACCGGTTTAGCGGGCTTGGCCGCGTAGACCGGCGGGTGATCGGAGCCCTCGAGCACCCCGGGGAGCAAGCTGCGCTGTTCCGCCGCGCGGAACAGCGCGATCTCTCCCCACGTATCCGCGACTTGGCCACGGTGGTAGACGATTTCACCTTTGTCGCCACCGACCCGAAGCGTGCCGTCTGCCAACTGGCGGATGTCTACGCGCAGCGGATTCCGTTCGCGGCGCGCGGGATCCCACTCGTGCGGCCAGTCCGCCAAACGGTCACTCGGGGCATGTACCGCGGTTGGCACGTCGTCGAGTTCGGCCATACGAGCTGCGGTCAGGCGACGATTATCCAGGCTCGAAAGACCACCGTCCTCCCAGAGAACCGCATGGATCGGGCCACCGCGCCATCCGTATTCGGCCATCGCATCGGCGAGTTCCCGGATGGGCATACCCTCCGAGGTCTCCCGGCTCACGCTGCGCTGGGTGAAGCGAACCTCGTTCGGAGGAACCATTTTGGTCGTTGGCAGCGCCGACTCGATCCGGGCCAGCTCACCCGGGGGCACATCTGCTACATCAGGAAAACCCAGATCCGCCAGCGTGGCGGAGCGATACTCCGGTACTGCCGGTTCGCCGCTGCGGGCACTAGTTTCCGGTAGCCGCGGAGGAGTATCAGTTTGTTCGAGAGCATCTGATGCGTGAGAGTCATCGATGCGCTCCGCTTCGTCAGAGGTCGGCGATTCGCGATGGCTTGGCCGATCACCCGGTTCATTAGGGCCTCGGTCCGTGCTATCGAGGTCGGCGGACCCTGGATCCAATGGTGTCTGGTCGCGTGGGCCGGCTGTCGCAGCCGATGCCAGTACCGAGCCGTTGTCGCGTTCCGGCCGGAACGGGATCTGGTGATCGTCAGTTGCTTCTGGTAGTCGAGTCGGGGCGTCTAGACCTCGTAGGTTCCGGTCTCCGGCCAGGTCTGATTCGCCCGGTGTTCGTATGCCCAGGCCATCGCTTGGTGGCTCGGTTCGGGAACCCTGAGCACGTTCGTCCGCGTCTGCAGGGTGTTCTTGTTGATCGTCAGTCGGTGGTCGGTGGTCGGTTCTGGTGGCATTGTCAGGGCCTCGGTCGTCACCTGGTACTCGATCTCCGTCGCGTCCTCGTGAGTCCGCTGCAGGGTCACTCTCCAGCGGTGGGGATACACCTGGCCGCCCGGTATCGGTTGGCCGGTCCGTATCGCCTGGTCGTACTGCTGGCCGATCATCTCCATGGACAGGCTCGAGTGGACTGTCACCACCCCCGTCTGGGCGTTCACCACGAAGTTCGCCTGGCCCGTCTCCGTTGGCATGTTCGGGTTGCGCGGTTCCGTCTCCGCTGGTTTCGGGTGGCAGACCCAGCCGTACTCGCTCTGAAGGATGAAGAATTCCTGATCCGGACGAAAGATCCGGGCCAGGTATTGCTCCACTTGGTCCTGAGTGCGGTATTGCTCCGGCACCGGTGATACCTCCATTGGGTTCGTTCGGATCGAGCGCACGGAACCATAGCCCCGACGACCCCTGGGTAAGACTGTCGGGCGGTGTTTCAGAGATCGTCCGCTGCTGGGGATCCCACCAGAGCGGGCCCTTCGCGCCCTTCGGATAGACGACCACGGTGGCGTGAGCGCCAGGACCCTTCCATTCGTTGACCACCAGGGCGGAGGACATCTCGCCCAGTTGCGAGAGATGGTTGTGCAGCCATGCAAACTGTTCCGGGATGGTCGGGGGATTGGCTTGCCCGGCCCAGGTACTGAAGCCGCCACCGAGCCAGTCAAGCGCACGGTCGTTGCCGCCCTGTTCACCGGTCCACTTATCGATGCTGCCGTCGAGAAGTTTGTCGGGCCAGCGGGGCAGTGCGACCTGGGGGTCGCCATGGAATGACGAGAGGGCGGAGAGGCTGTTGTCCAAACAGTTGTTGCTGCGGCCGATGTTGTGGGGGCCGCCGTCGTTGATGAGTTGCCCGTAGGGGTTGGTGCGTGGGTCGGCTCCGGTGAGGAACTTGTTGCCGTCGCGGAGGGCGTCCTCGACTGCCCACTGATGGTTGCGAGTCTCGAGACCGTACAGACGTTTTGGAGCTACGGTGCGGGTCTCAGGCAGTCCGGTGAGGTGGTTGTCGGTGTTCGCGAGGGCGATGTCGTTGCTGATTTGGCGGACATCGATGTAGTCGAGTTTCTGTTTGGTCGGGTCGGTCGATAGTCCGAGGTGTTCGCGAAGTTGCCGAGCGAGGGTGTCGGCGTGGGTGTCGCGGGTCCACACATGAGGGTTGGAAACATGTTGGGGGTCACCGATACTGGCGCGGAGGTGGGCTTCGGCCGGATTGTCGGTGAGCTCGATGTGCACGCGCAGATGGTCGCCACTGAGGAGGCACTGTCCGTTGTTGAACGTGTTGTCGACGGTCGTGTGAAGCCGGTCGACGATCTGCCCTACGTGTTCGGGCGGCAGATGTTCGACGCCGTCGAGATGCACACGGACGGTGAGGGTGTGGAGGAAGTCGTCGGGACCGTAGTTGAACCGCCGCGCCTCGTATGCCGGTGCGGGAGCCGTTGATTGGGTATCGCGCGGGGTGACGGATGTGGCGTCGGCTGCTTCGGTGTTCTGGTGCTGGTAGAAGTCGCGGAGGTCCGCGGCGGCCTTCTCTTGGGCGGGCTCGGGCTCGATGCCAGTGATGCGGTCGATACGGCGACGGACCTCGAGCGGATGCTCGGCACCCGCGGGCGAAGGAACCGTGAGGGCCGGTTCGGGTCCGATGGGTGCGAGGTGATCGCCTCCAGACGGCGCGGAGGGGGCCTTTCCGTCCGGAGTCGGTGCCGAAGGCTGGTGATCGCCAGCAGGCAGCCCAGTATCACCCGCCGGACTCGATGGCGATTCGGACGGCCGCTGAGATTTCGAGGGCACCTCGGGAGAGTCGATGACATTCGGTTGGCGGCCGACAGGAGAAGTGCCACCGTTCTTCACGGATGGGTCGACTGGTCGAGTTGGGAGCGGCGTGGTCGATTCTGGCTGGGTCCCGGGCTCGCGCGGCGTGAGTTCCGAAGGGACCGGCTTTATCTGGGTGTCAGGGTTCGCGGTTACTGGGCGAGACGCCGCAGCATCGCCTGCTGGAGCGAGCGTGTCGTGGCTTCCGGCAGCAACACTCACGTTGCTGCCGGTGGTAGTCGCAGTGGGGACAATCCGGGCCGGGCTCTCCGGTGTCGGTTGTCGACTGATCACCGGTTCCCGCAGTGTCGATGGGTCACCGGCACGGATAGGTGCCGCCTGACGTGCGGCGTAATCGGTTGGGGCCGAACGTGTTGTGGCATCGAGGGGCCTGGCACCGTCTGGGGTTGCGGCTCGCGTTTCCGCCGGACCGTGTGGGTTGGCTGAATTCGCGGGACCGCCGCGATGGTCGGCCCCGATCGGGGCGTCGGGGTACGCTGCACTTCCGTCGCCGCCTTCGGCGGAGATCTGCTTCCATTCCTGACGGACGTCCGCGAGTTGGGAGACGTGCTGGTCGCTGAAACCACCGAGTTGCTTCGACTCGGCGTTGATGTCATTGATTTGTCGGGTTAGCTGTTCGCCGTGGTCGATGAGGTGGGCCGGTTCACCGTTTGCCCTGAGAATGTCAGGATTGACCTGTTTTTGCAGGTTGCGGTACAGGTCCTTACCCGCGGCGTCGGTCTCGGGAGTGACAGTGTGTCCGCGTGGTGCCTGGGCTTCGACACGGCCGTTCGCCGTCGCTCCGGGGCCGTCCCCTGTCGGTGTGGCGTGTTCGTTTTTGAGCCCGTGGCGAAGACCCCCCGCGCCGCCGAGTGCCGCACCGCCGAGCAAAAGTTGGGGACTGATCGACCAATCGATGGTCTTGCCGTTTTTGAAGTGGTCGTAGATCTGGTTTCCGAGACCACCGGCGTACATGCCGAGGCCGCCCGCCATGCCTCCGATGCCACCGGAGATCAAACCGCCCAGCCGCGGCGACAATCCTCGATTCCCGAGCAAGTCAGCGACTTTGATGTGCGCTGGACCGCCGACGAGTCCGCCGACTCCCCATTCTATCGAGGTCTGAAAGGTCTTCTTCAGATCGAAGCCGTCGTCGAGATGTCCTTCCCCGAGCTGGATGGCTTGCACACCGGCATCGGATACGGCGCCGAGGCCCGCCATGATGGCCCCGCCCTTGAGGCTGTTCGTCACCAAACGCAGGGGTGCCTTCGGGAGGACTCGTTCCCCGAGCGGAATCGCGATCTCTTTCGACACCGCTTTGGCCAGCGACTTTGTCGCGGCTCGGGCGGCGATCGCCTCGATGCGTCCCATCATCGTGCGGGCGAACACGGCCAGCCCCTCGCGGGAGATGGCCAGGTAGGCCGGCACCGCGACCGAACCATAAAGGCTGGCGAACAATTGCACGACGGCGACGAGAGTGAGTCCGGCGAAGATCTCGGCCTGGATCTTGGTGTACTCGATTTCCGCTGCGGTAGAGCGGGCATCGTGGCCGAGGTTCTTCAGGCTGTCGATCAGCGCTGGAAGGGAGGTTTCCGAGCTGTCGAAGTACGCGGCGAACTCCTGCAAGATCTCATCAGCGCCCTGACCCGTGTAGTACTGGGAAAACCCGCCGGTGACCGATTTCAGGTCGGGCTCGAGATTCTCGAGTTCCGTGGCCGCTTTCTTCCAGGCGTCACCGAGCGCGAACAGCTCGTCCTGGTCGCCTTTCGGGTACGCCGAGAAGAAGTTCAGGCCCTCTATCAGCCAGGCGGGAAGGTGATCCCCGACCCATGTCCACCCCGACACAAATAGTCCCCGACCGTATCAATCCCACTCGGGAGCAGCGATGCTGGACCGCCCCCGGATCGACGGATCATGCTCGTACTCTTCGACTTTGGAGAATCGCACGGCCGTATCGGGTTCGACCGTTGTCCTCTCGGGAGATCCCGGGGGCGCCATGGACACCTCGGGCGGCGTGGGGATCATGGACTGCACGTCGGGCATCATCGGGAAGAACTCGGACATAGAGGGGATTCGGGCCTGTTCCTCTTGGAGGCCCGTCATGATCTGCTGAGCCCTCTGTTGCACTTGGGCTGCGGCATCCTGAGTTGCTTTGGTAACGGCATCGGCGATCTCGGAATAGGTCAGATCGTCTATGTCATCAGAGAATTCGGTCTTGATCACCACACCGTCAGCGTTCACGGTGATCGTGACGCGCCGTCCGGCTGCTTGGGCGGTTGCAGTCAACAGCGCTCGCTGCTGCTGGGCCCGAGCGATCGAGGCGAAGCTGCCCTTGACCAATTCTTTCAGCCCGGCCAGCTGTGCCTTCTCTGCCTCGTTCGCCATGCCCTACTGCCCCTGTTCCCATCCCTCAAGCGCCCCGGAAGCGACTGTGCCTGTCGGATTCTTGCGACCCTTAGGTTCGGAAGCCATCGGTGTTGTTGGCCTCGGCGATCTCGAGGGCTGTCGCACCATCACGCAGACCATTGGCGTCTTTCCCCAAACGGTCGGCCTGCTGCCCGAACACTTTTTGAAGAGCAAGATTGCGGGCTTTATACCCCTTGTCCCCCTCGGCGAAAGGCCGCCCGAACTCGTCGTCGCCCCAGCAACCGTCGTATGACTGGGCCGCCGAGCTGACTTCGGACAGGATCGTGCGAATCCGAGATGCGACGCCATCGAGTCCGCCTGCGGTAGACCGCAATCCGGCAACTTCGACTTCCACCTTGCCTGTCATACCAACCCCCGCGGTTCGATGATCGGACGAACTCCCGCCGATCTTATACACGGCAGCGAGGCTGGGCGAATCCAAGAGGAGCGATCAGGCTGTATGCACCGGTGCAACGACCCCGGCCAACATCAGCTGGTAGTACGCACTATCGACATCGACTTCATCGGCATCGATCGAACTGACAAACAGAGCGCGTGTCACCGTGCCCGTCTCGGCCGCGGCAACCAGTTCAGCGATTGAATCCCGCCGACTCGTCTCGAGGATCCGAGCGACCACATCCACGGCACTCTCCGGCGACCAGACACCGGGCACCGCTGAACTCAGCGCCTCGGCTTGCGGTGATTCGCCGCGATACCAGCCCGTACCATCCCACCAAAAGCAGAACGACAACAAGCCGTTGGCCGCACGAGGACTCAACACGGGGTCGGCCACCCAGTCCGGTGCACCCCGGTAGAACGCGGGCATCGGCGCACCGTCGTTGTAGACCGCATCCAGCTCAGGTGCGTTCCACAGTCCTCCCGACAACACCGCACGATCGCTTGGAAGTCGATGCAACGTCGATCCGCTGCGCGACGCCCCTTCGAACCAGCCAAGTGCGGTCGTAATCCTCGGTCCCCAAGGCGATTTCGCAGCGACGAAGGCTGCCGAGACTACCGCCCAACGCGCCCACACCAATGGAAACGGTGGCAGGCCCGACTCAACCGGGGTTGCCTGAACTGCCGCCGCAAGATCCGCCCGCGCCTGCCTGGCGGCGCTGCCGGGGCCGCGCTCTTGGCTCCCGTTATGACCGGCATACGCTGCGAGCCATACCGGAAGCCGCTTTCGCGGATAGACCTGCAGATCGGCTAGATACGATCGAGGTGGAAACAACTGATCGTCGGGAAACGGCTCGGCACCGTGGTCATAGTCGACCTGAACATCGCCAACGTCGTTCAGCGACACCAACACACGCCACCACGGCCCATCATCGGTCTCCGCCGATCGATGCCGCAATTCACGCAACAGCGCAAGCACCCTCGCTGGCGGCCGTACCCGGGCACTTCGACGATCGTCGGAGACCGTGATACGCGCAGCCTCGTCGGAGACGGTCATCGCGAACACCGCATCAAGCTGCCCCCAATCGGACGCAAGGAGTTCAGCGAGCTCGTCGATTAGCTGCTGACTCAAATCACCTGTAGGCGAGGTTCTTTCCTCTGTCTGTTGAGCAGCGCTCTCGCCGAGGGCGAAACCTTTATCCGGCGAGTCGTTTTCGATGCTGACGGGCGACTCGGCTCCGATGTCGCTGTTGAACCGCGCCGACCGGGTAAGGTCATCGTTCCCCACGCTCGTGCTCCTTCGCTGCCTGTCGCAGCACGTTTCCGCTTTCCACCTCACCCAGACAGGTATCCCGGATGGCCGTAGCAAGCCCCACTATAAGGTCGAATGCCGTCGGGCTTCGGTGGCCGACTGCCAGGCACGTTTGAGAGTCCCTTCGGCACGCGCTGTAATCGCAACAGCTCCCGAGGTGGGACGGTCAATGCCGACCGGAAGGCTGCCTCGGCGTCAGCTGTGGAACTCGCCCTTCGGGAGTCGGGGGCACGCGGAGTCCGGCCAGCCGGGAGTCAACTTCAGCGTCCAGCCCGCGGGTGGGGTGGTGAAGTCCGTCCATCGGTCGTCGCCCAGCCATGAGGGGCCTGTTTCCGCACCTCGACGGGTTGGCGATCGGTACGGTTCGAGCCGTCGGCTCGACGGTGCACATCGAGGCAGCCACGCGCGATGTATCGGCGGTTTGTCCGTGCTGCTCGACGCCGTCGCGGCGCGTTCACAGCCGCTATCGGCGGCGGTTGTCCGACACGTCGATCACCGTCCGCGAAGTCATCATCGTGTTGCGGGTCCGACAGTTCTGCGACAACTCCGATTGCGCGAGAACAACTTTCGCTGAACAGGTGCCAGGGCTGGCCGCTCGATACGGACGACGGACCTGCTGCTACAACGGGTGCTGGGCGCGGTCGGGCTCGCACTGGGTGGCCGCGCCGGCGCGCGGTTGACCGGGCATCTCGCGGCGAGAGTCAGTCGCATGACCCTGCTGCGGCAGATCCGCGCCATGCCCGATCCGGACCTGGTGACGCCCAGCGTGCTGGCGTCGACGACTTCGCGCTGCGCCGCGGACACCGCTACGGCACGATCCTGATCGAGATGCAGACCCGCCGCCCGATCGACGTCCTGACCGACCGGTCCGGCGACACCCTGGCGGCCTGGTTGCGAGCCCACCCCGGTATCGAGATCATCTGCCGCGATCGTGCCAGCGCCTACGCCGACGGCGTCGCGAAGGGAGCACCGCAGGCGATCCAGGTCGCAGATCGCTGGCACCTCTGGAACAACCTCGGTGTCGCCGTCGAGCGCACCGTCGCGCGGCACCGACACTGTCTGGTCGCCGCGGTCGCCGACCTCGACGACGCACCGAAACGACCGGATATTGCCGAAGTCGCCGCAGGACTGCAGCGCGGTCCGGTCGAACCGCCGCTGCGACAAGACCGAGTCGCGGTCCGCACCCGCGCACGTTATGCCGAGATCCAGGCACTGTTGGCCCAGGGCAACAGCATTCGCAGCATCGGCACTCAGCTCGGGCTGGCGCGCGGCACGACCCGCCGGTTCGCGCGCGCCACATCGCCGGAGGAACTGCTGGTCAACAACCGCACCGGCTACCGCGACAGCATTCTCGACGAGTTCAAGCCCTACTTACACCAGCACCACGGGTGATGCCGCGGCAGCTACCGCGTCGTCCACTCCACGTTGCCCAGCCTGCTGGTGCCCGGCGGTGGCGTTGACGCGGGTGCTGGAACCAGGGCTGCACCAACGCGGCCCGCCTGTTCGAAGAGATCACCGCGCGCGGCAACCGCGGCCAACCCAACCTCGTTCGCGCCTATCTCCAGCCCTTCCGCGCGACCGCTTCACCAGAGCTTGCCGTCTGGACCTTGCGGTCTCCAGCCCTGGAGAAATGGCTTGAGGTCTTCTGGCTTCGGCTCTGACAAGTTTGGGGCGATACGTGTTGGGTGCAGTATCGGGTCCAGCGTGTCGAGGTTTCGTTCGGCTTCGTCGAGATGTTGCAGGATGGCGTCACGGTCGTCCCCGTCGTACCGTTCAAGGGCGTCCTTGGCTGCGGTAAGGAAGCGGCGGTGCTCGTTGATCTTCTGCCACTCGCGCGAGCAGTCTTTGAAGTGCTCCCACCGAGCGTGCTCGGCGTATCGCTCTTTCGCGACCGCCATCGCAGCCTCCCAGCGTCGACGGCGTTTGATCTCCTCTCGCTCACGTTCCTGCGCCTGCCAGTCGGCGCGGAGCTTATGGATCTCGAAGGAACGGAAGATTTCGGGGAGCTTGTCCTCCACCTTGACGGTCTTCGCGTCCCGATAGTGGTCCCCGTTGTAGGCACAGCCTCGCCCGTCGATTACGAGCTCAAGCCTTCCGGTGCCGATGAACTCCCAACCGCGGTGCCTGATCCACGCCGGCATCTTCTGGCGTTCCCGCCACCGCATCGGATCTACCTTCGGCGCCCTCTGGCGCTCGAACTGCTTGCTAAGGCGGCTCTCTGTAAGGTCTCACCCATCCTCGTTGCTGAACCGACAGAGGACGGATCGCATGTGCTGAAGGCTGCCGGGTTGATTGAGGGAGAAGCACACTTCACGACGGCGCGGGCATCGACGATCTTCAAGCGATGCCAGAAGGTGTTCCGCCCCTTCAGCGAGGAAGAGGCATCGAAGATCTCCTCGGGGCGAAACGAATACCTTCATGGTGCGGCACTGGGGATCACCGGCATTCCTGCACATGTGTGGTGGCCCAGGTTTTGGGCGCAGGCGCACATCCTGTTGCCAGCGCAGGGGGCGGATATCTCGGATCTGGTCGGGCCGGAACGCGTCAACACTGTGGAAGTCCACCTGGCGCAGAACAAAAAGAACATCGAGCACCAGCTAACATCGCGAATCGAGGCCGCGAAGCTGTCCCTCGCTCGATTCCGGGACGGGCGAATGAGTGGCAGTGAACAGGCGAAGTGGCAGGCAGCGCCGCGCTGGGCACCAGTCCTGGACTACAGCACAGAAGCAACCTGTCCGGCATGCTCGAACATCGGCAGGTTGGAGGGTAGCGAGATCGTCGATCGTCGGGTGACGCACTACGGTGCTGACGACCGCGATCACTTCGTTGGAACGATTGCCGAGATCGATGTCAGTGCCGACTACTTCAGCTGTCCGACTTGCCATCTCGTGCTCGACAGATTCGAGCTGATCTGTGAGACCGAACTGGGTGAGGAGGGATTCACTGTCGAAGTCGACCCGGAGGACCTGGAGGAGTGGTTCGAGCCCGAGTACGGCAACGACTGAGGGACGCGACGCTACCGATCTCCAGCGGCCACCATCGATCTCGTGAGACGAGAGACCGTCGACCGGCTGGTCGTACCGAAGGCGCGGGCAGGACGACCCGCATCCGACAACTGGACCGGGGCGGGGTATGGCCGATTCCTGCGGCACAGGTGGGCCACCTAGCGCCGAACAGATGCAATCCCTAGCCCGTTGGTCACATCGGCACATTGGCCCCGGAATGGCCATGCCGAAGAAGCTATGTCTGCCGACCACCCGTTGAATCGGCAGTGGTCGGCCGACAAACCCAGACGGGGAAAATCGCTGGTCACCGGCGGGGATTTGGCATCAGATTTGGCATCAGGACAGGGCGGGACCCAGCGGACGGCGTGGGACTAGGCGGATGTCACGGACGATTGATAGGTCGCTGACCTGCGCAGACAGGACGTAGTGGTACGCGGCGGTGCGTTCGGGACTGTTTCCCGTTGGCTCATAACCCAGAGGTCGCAGGTTCAAATCCTGTCCCCGCTACAAATGACGGGCCCCGGAGAGATTCTCTCCGGGGCCTTTTCGCTGTTCGTCTCCGTGGGTGGTGATCCACAACTGTGGGTTGTAAATCTGAAACGATTATGTGTCTGAAAAGCCTGCGAAACCGACCGTCAGTGGCGAAAATTGTCTATGACTGCGCAGCGGAACGTGCACCCGCCACCGCATCGCCCGAAACCCCATCGGCACCAGAGGAATTGGACAATGAGCAGGCTGGCGACATCGTGCGCGGCGATCTTGGTTGCCGCGGGCGTCACGGTCGGGACCACGGTGGTCGGCGATGCGCAGGCGGAGACGCACGGCGCACTGCCCTGCACCCCGTACACGGCGATTCTCGCGCCGGGGACCTGGGAGACGCGCTTCGATGCGGATCCGATGGTGCCGGTCGGCATGCTCCGGCCGATCGGCGATGGGCTGCAACGGCAGTACGGCAGTGACATCACCGTGCTCTACGCCCCGTATGCGGCGAGCGCGTTCGATCAGGGGTTGAGCTATGCGCAATCCCTCAGCACCCTCGAATCCCGGTTGTATCAGATGGCGAGCAGCCTGTGCGATTCGACGCGAGTCTTCCTTGCCGGGTACAGCCAGGGTGCGGACGGGATCGGCGATTTCGCGACCGCGATCGGCAATGGGGAGGGGCCGATCAGCGCCGATCGGGTGGTCGGCGTGGGGCTGCTGGCCGATCCGCATCGCGATCCGAGAACCACTCTCTCGCTGGGCGACCCGCAACCCGGTCACGGCATCGCCGGGACGCGGAGTCAGGATTTCGGTGCGCTGACCGATCGGGTGCGCACCCTGTGCGTCGAAGGCGATCTGTACTGCTCGCTCAATGCCGCCACGTCCCCGTTCCTCTCGGCGCTCGGCCGGGTGCTCAGCGGTGACTCCGCGATGATCGCATCCCTGATTCCGGCGGGGACGGATCCCAGCACACTCCTCGCGCAGGCCGTGAAGGTCGGCGCCGGCTGGGCGGCGACCGCGGCGAACCTGCCCGCCATTCTCCAAAGCCTCACCAACTTGCCCGATCTGATCCAGGCGGGCGACATCACCGGTGCGCACGAGATCGCGAGCAACCTCAATGTGGCCCTGGCTCCGATGGTCCAGGCGGCCGCGGGCGTGGACCTGCCGCTCATCGGCTCGGTAATCCGGGCGGCCGCTGCCATCGACCCGTCGGGCTGGACCGCCGCCGCCAGCGTGATCGCCGATGCCCTGACCCAGATCGACATCCTGCGCATCGCGGGGAATGTCGGCCGCATGCAGGAAACCCTCTGGCGTGCAGTCGAATCCCTCACCCGCAACGACGCGACCGCCGCCGCTGCCGAAGTGGCGACCCTCGCCCCGGCCGGACTCGATCTGGCCGGCTCCGTTCTCGGCCCCCTCACCAATGCCGTCCGGGGTGATCTCCGCGTCTCCGCGCAGACCCTGCTCGGCATCGGCGGTATCGACAGCATCAACGATCTGCTGGAACTGAGCCGCCAAGGCGTCGACATGGCCACCTTCTACGCCTCGAAGGCGCACGTCGACTACGGCGACGACGTACAGCTGCTCCTGGACTTCCTGGGCTCCCTGGAGGCTTGACGGGACGCCCGCTCCCGGCCCCGGAACCACTGGTTCCGGGGCTGCCCGCGTTGGGGCGGGTTAGGATCTGTGATCCATGGACCGGTGGGGAGCCGGACCTGAGGGGGAGCGAAACATGGCGACTACCACCGATATACCCGTGATCGGCCGCAGGGAGCGCAACAGGCAGCGGGTCCGTGCCCGGATCTACACGTCCGCGCTGGAGTTGTTCGCCGAAAGAGGCTACGACGCAACGACAATCGATGAGATCGCGGAACGCGCGGACGTGTCGCGCGGCACCTTCTTCAATCACTTTCCGCGCAAGGAAGACCTCATCACCGAGTGGGCCGAGGACCGGCGCCGCGCACTGCTGGACCGGATCGAGCAGCCACTCGGGACCGGGGCGAGCGATACCGGCGCGCTGCTGCACCTGTGCATGGCCGGTCTCGCCCAGGTCGGCGAGGCGCAGCGCGGCGTCACCGAGATCATGCTGACGGCGTGGGTGAAGACGGGTCGGCCACTGACCGAAGAGCCCTGCACCGCCGAGGTTTTCGCGCGGATCATCGAGATCGGCGTCCGGCGCGGCGACATCGACTCACGCGTGGATCCGGTCCTGCTGGGGAACCTCCTGCGCGACGCCTACCTCGGTGTCGTGTACCGCTGGGCCCGCCACACGACCGACCAGGCACGGATAGCCGGCGAACTGCGCGACGTACTCGACGTCATCCTGCGAGGTGTCGCAACCCGGACCGCGACGCCGGTAGTCCGCTGACGCCGGCGCCGCGTGGCGCGCTGCGGACCCTGACCAACTACATCGACAAGTCGCCGAAACCGAGAACGATTGGCCCGCAACGTGACCGACCGCACCGACCTACCCCGAATGTGATCTGGACGCCATTCGTGGCCGAGTCATGCGGATCGAATCATGCACTTTGGCACGAAATGTCCCCTAGCAGGCGCGTTCCATCCCCGTCCGGCCATCGGAACACCGATAGATTTGGCCGGTCCGGGCCCAACGAGGGGTGGGTCCGCACATACCTTGAAGCGGGACGCGGAATGGAGGCGCGATGCCCAGCGGGGCGACGCGGGAGAGGTTCGTGAAACTTCACCTCTCCGGTGCTCGTCCTCGCCCGCGAGCACGACGCCTCGACCCACCCGCGAACATGAAGGGATCGCAGGCGCATCCCGGTGGACGGGTGCCGGGAACCGCCCGGCACCCCGCACACGCAGACCCTGGAGCAGCCCGCGCCGGTCGCGCTGGCGCTCGACGGCTTCCTGCCCGCAGACCGCTGACGGCCCTCAGGCCAGGGCGCTGCCGCGCTGCCAGTCCGGCCAGAGGATGGTCCAGTCCCCGCCCTGCCCGATGCCGAGGGGATCGCCGCCGGTATTGCGGACCTCGACCACATCGCCGGGATTGGCGAAGTCGAAGAACCAGGCGGCGTCAGCGGGACTGAGGTTGAGGCAGCCGTGTGAGACGTTGGTATTGCCCTGCGCCCAGACCGTCGCGGCGAGTTCGTGCAGGTAGATGCCGTCGTGGCTGATGCGGACGGCATTGTTGATGTTCTCGCGGTAGCCGAGGCCCGAGTTGACGGGCAGGCCGTAGCTGGAGGAGTCCATGCTGACGACGCTGTTCTTGTCGAGCACGGTGTAGACCCCGGGATGGGTCCAGAACGACAACACCCGCCCGCCCACCACGGCGGTGCCGCCCCGGCCCATGGACGTGGGCATGGAGCGGACCAGGTTGCCGTTGTCGAAGACCTCGATGTGCTTGGTGTTGTCGTCGGCGATGGCGATGTGGGATGGGCCGATCACCAGCGAGACCCGCTGGTCGTCCCGGCCGTACACGCCGCCGCCGAGGCGGGTGCCGAACAGGTTCGCCGCCACCGTGATCCGGGTGCCGGGCGTGTGATAGTTCTCCGGACGCCAGTGCGCATTGCGGTCGTCGAGCCAGTACCACGCGCCCGGCACGTGAGGCTCGGTGGTGACCTGGAGCGTGCGTTCCGCGGCGGCGCGGTCGACGGCCTCGTCGAAGTGCGCGACCAGCACCAGGCCGATGCCGTAGGTTTCGCCGTCCTGGATGTCGAGGAGGTTGTTCGTACGGAAGGAGACGCTGGTCAGCGTGTCGGGCCGGACGGTGGTGAAGACGGCGGTGGTGTCGACGTCTCCGGTCTCGCCGTTCGCCACCACCGACGCCGTATAGGTGTGGCCGTAGCCGAGTGGTTCGGAACTGATCCAGGTCCGGTGATCCGCGGACAGCGCGCCCGGTAGCGGTCGACCGTTTTCGTCGATCCAGGAGACCGAGGTCAAGGTCCCGTTGAGAACACCGACCCGGCCGAGTTGGCGCGGACTCAACTCGCGCCCGGCGGCCACGGGCGGCAACACGATGGCTGCGGGCCGCAAGGCGCGGGGGAGCAGCCCGTTGCCCCGGTACGGCACGCTGCCGGCGACGAACAGGCCGCCCAGCCCCATGATCCCGGTCAATACCTGACGACGTCGCAACCCCAATGCGCGCTCCCTTCGACCTCGGCCCGGACCCGGCTCGGTCGTGTCAGCATCGCGCCGCCGGCCAACAAGATCACGACGCCGGACGGGATCTCCACCGTTCCGTCGCGCAACCGACACCTGGCGGCAATCGAGCGGGAGTGCTCAGCGGGTCGGTATCACTTCAGCGTCGCGTGCATGAGGTAGACGTTGTAGCTGTTCCAGGTGGAGATGGTGAAGTAGAGGTCCTTGGCGGTGGACCAGGGGTGGATGAACCCGCCATAGGCGGTGGGGTAGTCGTCGGTGCTGAGCAGCGGGGTCGGATCCGACCAGGCGCCCTGGGGTTCGGCGGCGGTGCGGAGGACGATCTGGTTGCGGGTGACGTCGAGGTAGACCATTCGCCACTGGTTCGACTCGGGGTCGTAGTGGATGGACAGTTCGCTGGCGGTGCCGGACACCAGTGGGGTGGCGAGCAATTCGTTGGGGCCGTCGGCGGGGGTCCAGGTGCCGTCGATCCAGTACTGGTAGGCGGACTTGTTCAGGACCCGGTCGGCGGGGACGCGGGCGAGGCCGATGACGCCGAGGCGGCCGTTGGGTGTGCCGAACATGTAGACGTAGTCGCCGTGCGGAACCATGGTGGCGACCTGGAAGCGGCCGAGCCCGAACAGGTTGTCCCAGCGGGCCCACTGCGATTTGGTCCAGGTGCGGCCATTGTCGTCGGACCAGGCGATGCCGCCGAGGTTGGTCGACCACATGCCGGGGATCCTGGACCAGTGGTTGACCGACATGTAGGTCAGGTACTGGCGGTCGCCGACGGCGAATCCCGAGGTGGGGATGGTGGTGGTCTCGAAGTTCTTGATCTTGCGGCTGTCGAGCAGTTCGGCGGCGTGGCAGCGGCTGTTCTGCACGAAGTCGTCGAGGACCAGACCCTGCGACAGATCGCGAGTGCTGCTATAGGCCAGCACATTGCTGCGCCAGTCCTGCTGGTCGGTGCCGGCGCCGGTGGGTTTCCAGCCCTTGCCGAAGGTGTCGCCGAACATGACGGCGATCTGGCCGGGCTTGGTCTCCCACATGAGCCCGAGGTCGGTGCCGTCGACCGACCAGCGCATATCGGTGCGATTGACCGATCCCTGCCCGGTGACCTGGTTGACCAGCTGGACCGAATCCACCTGCGGCGCGGCCACCGCCGCGGCCACGGGTGCGGGCGCGGGCGGCTGCGTTGCCGCGGCGGGCACCGCCTGGGGTTCGGGTGGTTCGCCGCCCGGCACCACGATCGGGATGGGTTCGGGCTCGGTGGTGATCTCGACCTGTGGCAGCGACGCGCTGCCGCCGCCGGGCTGATTCGCCGGGGCCGGGACCGTGTCGCGGACGTCCGGGCACGGATTGGCGCAGGGATCGGCGGGCAGCGCGACCGGATCGACACGGGTGCTGTCGGGCTTCGGACCGGGCACCTGGACGGTGACGATCTGGGGCACCGGCACCGGGACCTTGATGGTCTGATTGCCCTGCGGCTGGGCGCCATTCGGGTCCGCTCGGCGATCCAGCGGATCGAATCCGGTCTCGCCGCAGCTGTTCACCGGCGCGGGCGCCCAGGGATGTGGTGCGGCCCCGGCGGGCGGCGCGGGCAGCAGCATCGCGCCCAGCGCGACAACGCCCGAGAGTGCGGGCGCCGCAGGGAATCCGGAATGACTCGACCAGCGGTGGGATCGAATTCCCATGTGATGTACGGCTCCTCGTCCGAGATAACTGACTCACCCTAGTCCGGTTGCGCTCGCTGCGCGTAGCGACACGAACCGGTCACGGTATCGGCCGTTCCGGGCCGTCGCCGCCCACGCCGGTGGCGGCGGCGCGTCGCCGGGGCGGCAGACTGAGCGGTAATGAAGCTGCCTGATCTTCCCGACCTTCCCGTACGCCCGGCTCTGGACCGCATCGCGGCCACCCTGGGCGAGTGCGGGACCGCAGTGCTGGTCGCGCCACCCGGAACCGGCAAGACGACGCTGGTTCCGCTGGCCCTGGCCGCAACCACCGGCGGACGGGTAGTCGTGGCGGAGCCGCGTCGGCTGGCCGCGCGGGCGGCGGCCGCGCGAATGGCGGCGCTGCTGGGCGAGCGGGTCGGAGAGACCGTCGGCTATGCGGTGCGCGGAGACCGGAAGGTCGGGGTCGGGACTCGGATCGAGGTGGTGACCTCCGGGCTGCTGGTGCGGCGGCTGCAGAACGATCCGGAGCTGGCCGGGGTCGACGTGGTCGTCATGGACGAGTGCCACGAACGCCACCTGGACGCGGATCTGCTGCTGGCCCTGCTGCTGGATGCCCGGGCCGGACTGCGGCCGGACCTGCGGGTGCTGGCGACCTCGGCGACCGTTGCGGCGGACCGGCTTTCGGCGCTGCTGGGCGGGGAGGGCGCGACCGCCGCGCCGGTGCTGGAGGTGCGGGGCCGGGCCTATCCGGTCGAGCTGGAGTACGTGCCGCCGGCCGCCCGGGAGCGGATCGAGCAGCAGGTGGCGCGAGTGACCCGCCAGGCGTTGGCGGGCAGCGCGGGCGATGTACTGGTCTTCCTGCCCGGGGCGGGGGAGATACGCCGGACCGCCGACCTGTTGTCGGGACTGCCCGACGTGGACGTGCTGCCCTTGCACGGCAGGCTCTCCGCCGCGGCCCAGGACGCGGCGCTGCGGCCGGGCGCGCGGCGGCGGGTCGTACTGTCCACGGCGGTGGCCGAATCCAGTCTGACCGTGCCGGGGGTGCGGGCGGTGGTGGACTCGGGGCTGGCGCGGGTGCCTCGCATCGATCATCGGCGCGGGCTGTCCGGGCTTGCGACCGTTCGGGTTTCGGCCGCGGTGGCCGAGCAGCGGGCCGGACGCGCGGGCCGCGAAGGCCCGGGGTGGGCGTGGCGGTGCTGGCCGGAATACGAGCACGCGACCCTGCCCGCGTATCCGGAACCGGAGATCCGCACCGCCGATCTGACCCGGCTGGCCTTGGAATTGGCGTGCTGGGGCACCGTCGACGGGCAGGCGCTGGCCTGGTGGGACGCCCCGCCGGCGGGCGGCCTGGCGGCGGGGCGGGCGGTGCTGCGGGCGCTCGACGCGGTGGATGACCATGGGGCGGTGACGGATCGGGGACGGCGCATGGCGGCCGTCGGATTGCATCCGCGCCTGGCGCGCGCACTGCTCGACGGGGCGCGTGAGGTGGGGGCGCGGGCGGCCGCCGAGGTGGTCGCGCTGCTCGACGACGATTCCCTCGCTCCCGGCATCGATCTGGCCGCAGCGCTGCGGACCCTGCGCGGCGACCGGCCCGCCCGCTGGCAGCGGGAGGCGCAGCGACTGGCGAAACTCGTCGAGGGCGACGGCGTGGACGCCCCGGCTCTCGTTGCGGCACTGGCCTATCCGGAACGGCTGGCCCGCCGCCGGGCTCCCGGTTCGGCCGGTTATCTGATGGCGGGCGGTACCGCGGTGACCCTGCCGCCGGGCAGCGGGCTGGGCGATGCCGAATGGCTCGCCATCGCGGTAGCCGGGCGCGACCCCGGTCAGGCCGAGGGACGAATCCGATTGGCCGCCAAGGCCGATGAGCAGCTCGCCCGGCAAGCCGCCGCGAACCTCCTGGAAACCACCGACGAGGTCGATTGGGCCGAAGACGATCTGGTGGCCCGCCGGGTGCGGCGGCTCGGCGCGATCGTGCTGTCGGAGCAGCCGCTCAGGGATCCGGATCCGAGCCTGGTGTCGGCGGCCCTGCTGCGCGGACTGCGCGCCACCGGGCTGGACCTGCTGCGCTGGAACGAGGATGCCCGCAGCCTGCGGCAGCGCCTGGACTTCCTGCACCGCACCCTCGGCGCGCCCTGGCCCGCCGTCGATGACGCGACCCTGCTGGCCGACGCCGAAACCTGGCTCGCCCCCGAACTTTCCACCGCCCGCCGCCGCGCCGACCTGGAGCGCGCCGACGCCGGTCAGGCCCTGCGCCGCCTGCTTCCGTGGCCCGAGGCCGCACGCCTGGACGAGCTCGCCCCCGAACGCCTGGAGGTCCCTTCGGGCACCCGCGTCCGCCTCGACTACTCCGCGGATCCGCCGGTGCTCGCGGTCAAGGTGCAGGAGATCTTCGGCTGGACCGAGCCGCCCCGCCTGGCCGACGGCCGTGCCTCGATCCTGCTGCACCTACTGTCCCCGGCCCAGCGCCCGGTGGCCGTCACCGCCGACCTGCCGTCCTTCTGGCGCACCGGCTGGCCCCAGGTCCGCGCCGACCTGCGTGGCCGCTACCCGAAACACTCCTGGCCCGAGGACCCCACCACGGTCACCGCCCACCGCGGCACCGCCCGCAACGCCAATCGCTCCGACTGACGACGGCCCGTCGCTCGGATTGACGGTGTCTCACCGGACTGGGGGCGAGGGCCAATTGCTCGGACCGAGGAGGGCTCACCACTCTGATCGCCGAAGGTCGATCGCACCGGGTCCGGTGTGGCACCGGATCGGGTGGCGGGAGCGAGACCTGAAGGGCAGCATGCGGAATAGCCGGTGACGCCCGGGTGCTGCAAGGCTGTGCGTCCGGCGTTCGGATGATGTGGTTCGACCCGCCCGGTGAGCAGGCGGAGAGGGAGTGTGGCGGCATGCGTGCGATTCGATTCGACGAATTCGGCGGACCGGAGGTGCTGCGGTCGGTGGAGCTCGCGGTGCCGGAGCCGGGGGCCGGGCAGGTATCCATCGACGTGGCCTATGTCGGAGTGAATTTCGCCGATCTGCAGGCGCGGGCCGTGGGTTATCGGGTGCCGGGGCTGCCGTTCGTGCCGGGCCTGGAATTGTCCGGGCGGGTGCGGGCCGTGGGCGAGGGGGTCGAGGGTTTGAGCGTCGGCCGGCCGGTGGCCGCCATCACCGACGGCGGCGCGTACGCCGATGTCGCGGTCGTCTCGGCCGCGACGGTGTTCCCGGTGCCGGAGGGTGTCGATCTGCGCACCGCCGCAACGCTTCCCACCGTGCTGCCGACCGCCTACGCCCTGGTGCACACCGTCGGCCGCCTGCAGCCCGGGGAGACCATGCTGGTGCAGGCCGCGGCGGGCGGCGTGGGCACGGTGGTCGCGCAGATCGCCAAGCTCGCCGGCGCGGGCGCGGTGTACGGCGTGGTGTCCAGCCCCGCCAAGGCCGAGTACGCCCGCGAATACGGTTATGACGCAGCGTTTCTGAACGAATCCTTCGATGCGGAGGTGGCCGCCGCCACCGGCGGTCGCGGCGTGGACCTCGCGCTGGAGTCCATCGGCGGTGAAACCCTGTGCCGCACACTGGATTCCCTGGCCCGCTTCGGCCGCCTGGTCTCCTTCGGCAATGCGGGCGGTGCGGGTCCGTGGCAGGTCGGCGCGCCCGATCTCTACCCGCAGGGCCGCTCGGTGGCCGGGTTCTCCATTCTCGGCCTGAGCGTCGAGGCTCCGGACGTTCTGCACGAGATCGCCTCGCACGCCTTCGAATTGGCCACATCCGGCAAGGTGCGGCTGCCCATCACCGCCGAGTTCCCGCTCGCCGAGGCGGCGGACGCGCACCGGCTGATGGCGGGCCGCTCCTCGACCGGCAAGCTGGTGATCGCCGTCAACCCGGAGTAGCGCCCGGCACGCCTATTGCCCGTTCTTCTCCGACGCGAGGTTCTCGGCAGCCGTGACGCGACCGGATTCGATGGCGGCGAGCAGGGATTCGCGATCGGCCGCCGTCTGATCGGCGTAGGCCAGTGCGAAGGCTCCCATGGCCTGGTCGAAGACGTCGTTGCTGCCGAGATACGCGGCGATGGCCACCCGATCTCCCGATCGCGCGTGGCCACGCGCCAGCGTGTACCCGCACAGGCTCGCGTACTGCCGCAGCTGTGCCGCCGACATCTCGTCGATGACCAAGGAGCCCTTCATGTCTCGCAGCTGCCGCCAGTAGTAGAACAGCCCATCGGGGCCGGTCGCCCAGCCCAGGAAGATGTCACCGGCGGACTGGGTGAGCCGCTGCCCGTGCACCACCCGGTGCCCCTGGTGCTGGAACTTGCTGCTCCGCAGGTGCGCGGCCAGTACCGAATTCTCGGCCTGTTTCACCTGGAGGAAGAGTGGATCGCCGGTATTGCGCCCGGTCAGCAGCGCGATGAAGCAGCGCGTGCCCACGCTGCCCACGCCCACGACTTTCAGGGCGATATCCCGCAATTCGTACCGATCCAGCAGCACCCGGCGCTCCTCCGGCAGCGTTTCCCGGTAGTTCGAGAGCACCGAGAGCAGTTCGGAGTGCAGCTCTTTCGGTACCGGCCTGAGCAGCGGCGGCTCGGCCTTGATGCGCGGCGCGCCATCGGGCCCGGGTTCGGTGAGCTTGTCCAGCGCCTGCAGGCTGGTGCGCGCCCGCGCCCGGCTGATCACCTTCTCGGTCTGCTTGCGGTCGTGCGGGCGCAGCAGCTCGGCGACCTGTTCGGCGTCCACCTTCTCGTACCAGACGTCGGTCTCGCCCAGACCCGCCAGCCGGACCATGGCCTCGCGATAGGCCTGCGCCGCCGCGGCGGCCGCCCCACCCGCCTCGGCGTCGTCGCACCCATTGGCCCGCGCCGCCACCGCCACGCTTGCCGCCAGCCGCTTCACATCCCATTCGAACGGCCCGGGCAGGGTCTCGTCGAAGTCGTTGACGTCGAACACGAGTGACCGTTCCGGCGAGGCGAACAACCCGAAGTTCGACAGGTGCGCGTCCCCGCACAACTGCACGGTGAGCCCGGTGTTCGGCCCGCTCGCCAGATCGGCCGCCATGATCGCCGGCGCACCCCGATAGAACGGGAACTGCCCGGCCGCCATGCGCGCGTACCGGATCTCCACCAGCTCGGGCACCCGGGTCGCGGCCTGACGCTCCAGCACCGCCATCGGATCCTCCCGATCCGCCGCGGGCTTCCACTCACCGAGCGATCGCCGTGGCACCTGCTTCCGGGCGGCCCGCCCGGCCTCCGATGCCCCGTTACCGCCCGCCGCCGACTCCGCCTCCGATGTCGCCATGGGAGGACTCTAGTTCGACCGCACGGGGATTCCCAGGACCCGTGGCCTGCGGCCGGCGCGATCACGCCGGTCGCAGGGCCCCGGTTCCGGACACCGCCGGAGACAGTGCCGAGGGGCTCGATCAGGTTGGCCGCCCGGCCTTCGGCGGTGACGCCTGATCGAGCTCGCGCGACCCTCCTATCCGGCCGCGACGTCGGCAGTGGGTGCGCCGAACCATCGGTGCAGGGCGTTCCGGAGGCTCTCCTGAGCGGCCGGGGTGATGTCGTCGGTCGCCCAGGCCACGTAGCCGTCCGGCCGGATCAGCAGCGCCGCGGCAGGGGCATCGGTGGCGGTGACGGCGATGGGCGTGATGCGGTCGGTCCAGCCCGCCGCGGCGGCGACCGGATCGAGGGCGGCGTCGAAGGTCAGCAGGAGGGGCCGGGCGTCGCGCAGGAGTTCGGCGATCCGGGTTGGGCCGCCGGCTGTTTCGAGGGCGCAGTCGGGGAAGAAGTAGCCGGACAGCCGATGATCCTCGCCGACGTCGTAGCGGATGTCCGAGCCTGCCAGCAGCCCGGCAATATGGGCGGCTGCTGCCGGGAGCCGCAACAGTTCGCCGAAAAGCTCTCGGAGAGCGGTGATTTCCGGACCGGGGGAGACCAGCGCCGCCTGGGAGAGCGAGTACATCACCACGCGCTCGGCCACCGGGTGGCGTTCGGACTCGTAGGTGTCGAGCAGGCCCTCGGGAGCCCAGCCCCGGATTTCGGCCGCGAGCTTCCAGCCGAGGTTGACGGTGTCCTGCAGGCCGAGGTTCAGCCCGGGCCCGCCCATTGCCGAATGCACGTGCGCGGCATCGCCGAGCAGGAGGACGGCGCCCTGCCGATAATGCTGCGCCACCCGGGTGTTCTGGCCGATCGTGCGGCGCAGCGTGTGCGGGCCCGGGCCGGGCGGCGGCGTGATGGGCAGCGGGGCGCCGAGGACGCGTTCGACGCTCTCGCGCAGTTCCTCGAACGTCAGGGGTTCGCTCTCGGAAAACTGCTCGCCGCCTTGGAATTCCATGGTTCCGATGATCGGCCGGCCCGGATCGAGTTCGGCGTAGATGAAGATGCCGCGTTCGAGCCGGTGATGGCCGAGTCCGAACCGGCCCACCCCGGGAATCTCGATGCCGCCGTCGCCGGAACGGAACTCGTCGGGCAGAGTGGCATGGCCGACCCGGCTGACGTGCCCGTCGGAGGTGATGCCCGGGAATTCGATCCCGATCCGCTTGCGCACCAGGCTCTTTCCGCCGTCCGCCCCGACCAGGAAACGGGCCGTCAGCGGGTAGGGCCCGTCGGGTGCGGACACCGTGACCGTGACCTGGTCGCCGGCGGGTTCGATACCGGTCAGCTCGTGTCCCCAGCGCAGGTCCACGCCGAGGTCGATGGCGCGCTCGGTGAGGATCTCCACCATCTCCGGCTGCGGCTTGAAGACGAGGTGCACCGGATTCGGTTGTACGGCAGTGAGATCCAGGGGCAGGCCGCCGAAGATATAGCGCGGGGCCGGGGCCGGTGCGGCCGGACTGCCGCTGAACGCGGCGTACAGCCCCCGCATATCGAGGACCCGGACCACCTGCCCGGCCAGGCCGTTGGCCTTCGGTTCGGGGCTGGGCGCGGGTAGTCGATCCAGCACGATCGGGCGGAGGCCGGCGAGTGCGAGTTCGCAGGCGAGCATCAGGCCGTTGGGGCCGGCTCCGGCAATGACGATGTCGACAGTGTTTTCGGGCATGGCAAATAAACCTCTTGTCGTTGAGGGTATTTGGAGAAACCGGCGAGAGCGGCGCTGCTATGCCGGTGGTTGCGGCAGGCCCGCCGCGAGCGCGGTCAGGGCCTGCCGGAGCAGATGGGTGACGGGGACGGTCGGGGCCGTGCGCACATAGACCTCGAAGGCGGCCTGCAGCGCGGCGCCCGCTGCCCCGGCCACGAGCCGCGGATACAGGTCGAGCTCCGGGTCGGTTCCGGTGCGTTCGGCGATAGCGGTGATCAGGTTGTCCTCGACGCCCTTGGACAGCAGGGCCCGAGTCTCGGGGGCGGCCACCAGTTTCCGGACCTCGGCGAGCTCCGTGGGGGAGGGCAGATATCCGGGCGACTCGGCGAGTTCCGCTTCGAGTGGCTCGAGCAGTGCCGCCGTGAGCGACTCCCACAGCGGCTCGTTCACCGGACGGGAGCGCAGAATCTCGACGGCGCTGCTGATTCGGGCCAGATGCCGGTAGGCGAGCGCGTCGTACTTGCCGGAGAAGTAGTTGTTGAAGGTGCGCACGGACACTCCCGCGCGGGCGGCGATGTCCTCGCGCACCACGTTCTCCAGGCCGCGCTCGAACATGAGCTGGAGTGCCGCGTCGCTCAAGGCTTTCCGAGTGTCGAGCTTCTTGCGTTCGCGGAGACCGAGGGTCTGTTCGTCCGGCATGACTCCAGTATGCGCAAAACGTGCCCAGTGGGCAATGTTTCTCGCTGGGAAAGTTTTGCAGCGACCGAAATAGTTCGGTTGCCCATGACGTTCGGACGACCGATTCAGCGTGTCGGCGGCGTGGCTTACGCTCCCGGGGATTCGGAAGGAGCGTGTCGTGGGACGAGGTTGCGGGGTGGGGCGGTGAGCAAGCGCGGCTGGCTGCTGTTCCTGGGCATGGGTGTCATCTGGGGTGTGCCGTACGCGATGATCCGGGTCGCGGTGCGGGATTTCGATCCGGTGTTCGTGGCCTTCGGGCGGACCCTCCTGGGTGCGCTGGTGCTGTTGCCCATCGCGCTGTCCACCCGGGTGCTGCGGCCGGCGCTGCGGCACTGGCACTGGGTGCTGGTGTACACGATCGTCGAGATCACCGGTCCGTGGCTGCTCATCGGGCGCGCCGAGACCAGGCTGACCAGCTCGACGGTGGGCCTGCTGATCGCGGCGGTGCCGCTGATCGCCATCGTGCTCACCACCCGCCTCGGACACGAACGCCTCGACCCGCGGCGCATTCTCGGCCTGGTGATCGGCTTCGCGGGTGTGACCGCCCTGGTCGGTCTGGATATCGACGTCTCGAATCTGGGTGCGCTGGCGGCCATCGGCGTGAGTGTCATCGGCTATGCGCTGGGCCCGATCATCATCGACCGCAAGCTGGCCGAGCTGCCGCCGATCGGCGTGGTGACCGGGTCGCTGATCTTCGCCGCCGCCATCTATCTGCCGTTCGCGCTGTGGCGGATGCCTTCTCGCTTCCCGGCCGGGCCGAGCTGGTCGGTGGTGGGCCTGGGCCTGATCTGCACCGCGCTGGCCTTCGTGGTCTTCTTCGCGCTGATCGGCGAGGTCGGCCCGTCGCGCGCCACCGTCATCACCTACATCAATCCCGCGGTGGCACTGCTGATCGGTGTCTCGCTGCTGGACGAGCCCCTCACCGCGGGCATGGCGATCGGCTTCCCGCTGGTGATCCTGGGCTCGCTCCTCGGCACCGCCCGGGCCCGGGTGCGGCCTGCGGCCGAGCCCGCGCCGGCCTAGCTCGGTCGGCACCGATACAGGTGCAGCGGTTCTTTCGTATGCTCATTGTTAGCGAGCGGGGAAGGAAGTGCTGGACCTCGATGGCCCGGCGATGGAGGAAGGTCCTCACGGATGGACAGTCGTGAGGTTGCCGATCTGGCGCGGGAATGGTCGGCGGCCCTGGTCGATTGCGATGGCGTGCCGACATCGGTGCCGGACGACATCCGCCAGTTGACGACAAGATGGATCGTCGAGCTGGAAGCTGCCCTGTCGGCTGAGTCGTTCGACCCGTCGCCCGCATGCCGAGTCGGGGTCGAGATGGTCCGGTCGAACCTGACGGTCCCCGCCATGATGACCCCGACCGCAGCGGTGCTGGCCGGTTTACTGGAGCGGTCACGGCGGCCGGATCGAGCACAGCGGTTCGGCGCGCTCCTGGGAGAGCTGGGCCGCGGCTACACCACCGAGCTGCTGGACGTCCACGCCCGCAGCCAGGAGGCTGCCGAGCAACGCTTTCGCGTGGTGTTCGACAACGCCGCGGTTGCTATCGCGCTCTACGACAACTACGGCATCACGCTCGAGGCCAATTCCACGACGGCACGAATGGTCGGGATGAACCAGGAGGACCTGCCAGGGGTGTCCGCTCTGGACTTGATGCACCCCGACGACCGCGACAAGCTCCGTCACACGGTCGTTGGTCTACTCAAGCGCGGATGCGGCACGGCGCACTTCGAAGGCCGCTTCTGTCGCCCCGACGGCAGCGTCAGCTGGGGCGCATGGACGATGACGCTGGTGCACGACACGGGCGGAGGTGACGTGCGCGTGCTCGCCGTCGGGGAGGACATCACCGAACGGCGGGCCATGCAGCAGAAACTGTGGTGGGAGGCCCGTCATGACCCATTGACGGGTCTGCCGAATCGTCATCGCCTGCTCGAGCAGTTGGAGGCCATTGTCGCGGCGGCCCGTCCCGCCGATCACATCGGTTTGTGCTTCCTCGATCTCGACGCGTTCAAGCTGATCAACGACCGCTACGGCCACCACGCGGGAGACAGCGTGCTGGCCGAGGTCGGCCGCAGGCTCGACGCGACCCTGACCTCGCCGACGGTCACGCCGGCACGCATCGGAGGAGACGAGTTCGTCGCGCTGCTCGCACCGCCCTGTGACGACGCCACGGCCCACGCGGCCGCCGAGACCATGCTTGCGACGCTGCGAGACCCGGTTCCGGTCGGTCCCGGCGATCTGCTGTCGATTTCGGCCAGCATCGGCGCCGTTGTCACCCCGGTTGCCGGCGCGAATGCCGAAAAGCTGTTGGACGACGCCGATGTCGGTCTGTACCGCGCCAAGGCCGCCGGCCGCGGCACCTGGGTACTGCACCGCACAGACAACGGCCCCGGAGCCGGGCAGTAGGCCGTGGCCCACACGTGGGTGTCCGGCGGCAGCCACCCGACTGGGCGGTCGGTTTCCACCTCGGGAAGGGAACCGAGAGCCATTCGGGGATAAAGGTTTTGCCGCGATAGTGTGCAGGCATGCGGGTGGGCGGCCAAGATATGCGAGTGCGCACGAAATTCTCCAGCGAGCTGATCGCGCTGACCGATGAGCTCGCGCATATGGCGCAGCTGACGCATGAGGCTTCCGACCGGGCCGCGGCGGCGCTCCTCGGCAGCGACCTGACCGCCGCCTACGAGGTGTTCGCGCTCGAAGAGCAGGTGGAGATCGAGCACGCGAAATGTGAGGACCGGTCGGTCATCCTGCTCGCCCTGGAGGCGCCGGTGGCCCGCGACCTGCGCCAGGTGGTGACGGCCATGCAGATCGCCGACGACCTGCTGGCGGTCAGCCGCGCCCTGAGCCGGGTGGCCGATGTGGTGGTGCGCCGCTACCCGAATGCGGTGGCCCCGCAACACGTGCTCGACCTGCTCGCGGAAATGTCCGCCGCGGTCACCGATCTCACCGATCTCGCGGGCAAAGTCATTGCGGCACAGAACCCGCCGCGTGATCGCGCGCTGGTACCGCGCGACGAGAACCTGGAGCGGCTGCGCGGCCGGCTGGTGGAGCTGGCGGCCGATGACGGCTGGCCGCACGGGTCGGCCATGGCCATCGATATCGCGCTGCTGGCCCACCACTACGAGCGTGGGGCCGACCATTGCGTGCGCATCGGGCGGCTCATTCGCTTCTTCCACACCGGTATTCCGCTCTACGCGCAAACGGAGGCGTAACCACCACCTCGTGTGAGGGGCCCCGATCGGCGGGAGTAAGCTGCCCGAATTGCTTCATGGCGAGGTCTTTTCGAGTAGCACCGCACGCACGGACAGCCGAAATCCGACAAGGGCCCCAAACATGACCAACATCTCCACCCAGACATCGGTGTCCACCCCGTCGCGGGTGGCGGCGCCGGTCCGGGTCGCCCCGGCAGCCCCGACGCCGAACGACCGCGCAGCACCGATCGAGAGAACGCTGTCGCACCGTCAGATCATGACCATCCTGTCCGGCCTGCTGCTGGGCGTCTTCCTGGCGGCGCTGGACCAGAACATCGTGAGCGTGGCGATCGTCCGCATCGCCAACAGCCTGCACGGCTTCGACAAACAGGCCTGGGCCACCACGGCGTACCTCATCACCGCCACCATCTCGACGCCGCTCTACGGCAAGCTCGCCGATATCTACGGCCGAAAACCCTGCTACCTCATCGCCATCGGCATCTTCGTGACCGGCTCGGTGGCCTGCACCTTCGCGACCTCCATGTACCAGCTCGCGGGATTCCGTGCGCTGCAGGGCGTCGGCGCCGGCGGACTCATGTCCCTGGCCTTCACCATCATCGGCGATATCGTGCCGCCCCGCGAAAGAGTGAAGTACCAGGGCTATTTCATGATGGTCTTCGGCATCGCCACGGTGCTCGGTCCGGTACTGGGCGGCTTCTTCTCCAATGCCGACCACATTCTCGGACTCTCCGGCTGGCGCTGGGTGTTCCTGGTGAACGTGCCGATCGGCGTGCTGGCGATCGGGGTCGTCGGCAAGGTGCTGGACGTGCCCTTCGAGCGGCACCGCCACCGCACCGACTGGCTGGGGGCGATAACCCTTGCGGCGGGCACGGTTCCGCTGCTCATCGTCGCCCAGCAGGGCCGGGACTGGGGCTGGAGCTCGCATCGCGCGCTGCTCTGCTACGGCATCGCGGCGGCGGGGCTGGTGCTGTTCCTGATCGTCGAGTTCCTCATGAAGAACAGCGCGCTGATTCCGCTGCGGCTGTTCGGGAATCGCACCTTCAGCATCGCCATCGTGGGCGGGTTCATCGTCGGCGTGGCCATGTTCGGCGCGATCGTGATGGTGCCGCTGTACTTCCAGGTGGTGCGCGGGTATTCGCCCACGCGCTCCGGGCTTTTCATGCTGCCGCTGGTCGTGGGCATCATGCTGGGCGCGCAATTGTCCGGGCTCGTCACCAAATTCACCGGTCGGTACAAGATGCTTCCGGTGCTCGGGTCGCTGGTGATCGGCGCCGGGTCGGTGCTGTTCGCGCTGGTGCACTACGACAGCCCGCTGTGGCAGCCGCTGCTGTACTGCGGCGTCATCGGTTTCGGCCTGGGCGGGTGCATGCAGACGCTCATCATCGCAGCGCAGAACGCCGGGCCGCGCTCGGATATGGGTGTGTCCACTGCGTCGGCCACCTTCTTCCGGCAGATGGGCGGCACGCTCGGCGTCGCGGTCTTCCTGACCATCCTGTTCAACCTGCTGCCGCGCAAGATCCTGGCGGCCTTCGGTGGACAGCTGCCGCCGGGATTCGACGCCGGGCAGCTGGGCCGGATCCAGAGCAACACCAGCGGCATCGCGGCACTACCGGACCAGCTGCGCGTACCCATCCTGACCGGATTCACCCACGCCATGGGCGGTGTGTTCCTCGTGGCGGCTGCGGTGGCGGTGGTGGCGGCGTTGGTGCTCATGTTCATGAAAGAGATTCCGCTGCAGGACGTTCCGACCCCGGTGATGGAGGATATCGCCGAACCGGAACCAGAACTCGAACCGGAGCCCGAGCCGGAGTTCCATTTCGTCGAGCCGTTGGGGCCGTCGGTGTCGGGGTGCGTGCACCGCGAGGACGGGCAGTCGGTGCCCGACGCCGTGCTCACCCTCATCGACCAACGCGGACACCAGGTTTCGCGAACCGTCGGCGAATCCGACGGCGGCTATGTCATCGGTGTCCCGCGGCCGGGCGGCTACGTGCTGATCGTATCGGCGTTCGGGTATCAACCCGCCGCGGTGACCATTTCGGTCGGCAGTCGCCCGCACCGCCTGGATGTGGCGCTGCTCGGATCCGGTGAGGTGTCGGGCGTGGTGCGGTCGGTGGGACGCGGTGCGCCGCTGGGCGATGCGACCATCACCCTCACCGACGCGTTCGGCGAAGTGGTCGGCTCGACGGTCACCACCCCGGAGGGCGATTTCATCTGCCGTGGCGTGCTGGCCGGCACCTACACGCTGGTCGCGGTGGCCGACCACATGCGTCCCTCCGCGGTCAGCCTGACCGTGCCGGACAGCGGAATGCTGCGCCACGACATCGAATTGGCGCCGCGCGCGGTGCTGGCCGGATCGGCCTGCAACGACCGCGGGAACGGCGTGCCCGATGCCCAGATCACGGTGCTGGACGAGGCCGGGGATCTGATCGCCGTGACCCGCACCGACGACACCGGCCGCTATGCCGTGCCGGATCTGGCGGAGGGGCGCTACACCGTGATGGCCCGGGGATATCCGGCGGTGTTCAGCCGGATCACGGTCGCGGACGGCGAGGTCGCCCACGATGTCCTGCTGGGCTACGAGCGGGTGGAGTCGCCCGCGCGGGAGCGCTGGGAGTCGGTGGATCGGGTCTGAGCCGGGGTCGGGAGCGGTTGCGGCTGAGGATTGTTTCAATTCGCCGCGCGCCGCGGTTCTGCAGCTGTTAGGTTTCCGACCGAATGCAGTCCAACATTCGGTATTGGGCTGCTTCAGGGGAGAACAGACATGAAGACCTCGTATGCACTGCTGACCGTGGCCGCCCTCGCCGCCCTCGTGCCCACCGCCGCCGCCCAGGCCGAACCCGCCACCCCCGACACCGGCGCAGCTGTCCACGAGTATGTGGCCCTGGGCGATTCCTGGGCCGCCGACGCCACCCTGAGCCAGCTCACCACCGCCTTCACCCCGGCGCCGTGTGTACAGAGCGTCCACAATTACGCCAAGCAGGTCGCCGCGGCGCTGGCAGTGCCGGTGTTCCGTGACGCCACCTGCGGCGGCGCGGTCACCGCAGACATGACCCGGCCGCAGCGCACCGTGCTCGGCGACAACGCGCCGCAGTTCGACCGGCTGACCGAGAACACCGACCTGGTCACCCTCGAAATCGGCGGCAATGACGCGGGTCTCGCGGCCACCGTCTCCGACTGCATCACCCTCGACCCGGCCGTCAGCCCCTGCCTGAACGAGCTGGTGGTGAACGGCGTCGATCGGATGTCGCAGAACATCGCCCGCACCGAACCCCGGGTGGCCGCCACCATCGCCGGCATCCGCGAACGCGCCCCGCACGCCCGCATCCTGCTGCTCGACTACTTCGAGGGCATCGGCCTCGACGGCGGCTGCTGGCCGGAGATCCCCATCTCCGACCCCGACGCGATCTGGCTGGGGCAGAAGCTGATCGAGATGCACGACATGCTCGGCCGGGTCGCGGCCGAGACCGGAGTGGAGTTCGTCGACACTTACGACGGCAGTACCGGACACGATGCGTGCAAGCCCATCGGCACCCGCTGGGTCGAGGGTCTGCTGCCGTACTCCGGCAACCCGCTCGGGCTCGCGGTGCCGTTTCACCCCAACCAGCTCGGCGCCGACTACCAGGCGCGCAAGGTGCTGGAGACGCTCGACGCGGGGTGACTCCGCATTCGCTCCTGGTGGTGGCACCGGCCAGTACCACCACTTATCCGGGCCAGCTATCAATGTTTACGGCCGTAGACGCTGAAACCTACGGTGGATGCCGGGCACATGTACGCCTCCCCCAGCGCCGGTTCCGGTGCGGGTAGTTCACGAAAGGGAGTTGATGTGATGATCGCAAGAATCGCCGGTTCCGCCGCCGCATGCGCGGTAGTCCTTTCCTTCGCTACCCTCGGAGCCTCGACCGCCTCCGCCGACACACCGCAGGCCTCACCCGTCGATGGATCGGTCGGCATCTGCTTCACGATCCCGATGCCGGGATCAGCGAATCTGGTGTGGTGCCTCTGATTCAGCCGCGATCCGTTCACGTGCGGCAATAGCTGCCACGCACGGTGATGCTGACCCGGTTGTCGTGGAACACCGCGCCGCCGCCGAAATCCGAATCGCGTTCCGCGACGGTCGCATTCACCGTCGAACCACCGGAGTGTTTGGCCCAGCGGCCCTTCGTGGTCGCGGCGACACCGGGGCGGACCCGGTCGGAGACCTCGGCGACGGCCTCGAAGGAGCCGCGAGCATTGCGGACGGTGATCGGATCGCCGTCCGCAATTCCGCGTGTCGCCGCGTCTTCGGGATGGATGGTTACGGTCGGTTCGCCTGCACGCCTGCGTAGTTCGGGATCGATGCCGAAGCTGGTGTTCAGGAAGTAGTGCGACGCCGCGGAGATCAGCACCAGTCCGTCGCCCGGATCGGCGGGCGGGGTGTACCCGGCCAGTGGATCGTGGCCCGCCCGGGTCGCGCGGTCCGATAGGAACCGGAGCTTGTCCACGGGCACCGGGCGCGGATCGATCTTCAGGAAGCCCTCGGAGCGCAGCCGGTCGACGTCGTACTGTTGCAACAGCTGGTTCGCCAGGTCCTCATCCGACTCGTACAGCGCCGGTTCGGTCAGCCCCAGGCGCCGGGCCAACAGTCGGAAGGTCTCGGTGGTGGGCAGGCATTCACCGGGCGGGGTCACGGCCGGTTCGTTCCAGACCAGATAGAGATTGCCGTATGCGGCCAGCACATCGAGGTGCTCGGGCTGCATGGTGGCTGGGAGGACGATATCGGCGTAGTCGACCGTGTCGGTCGGAAAGTGTTCCAGGACAACGGTGAACAGATCCTCGCGGGACAGGCCCTCGATCACCCGGCGCTGATCGGGATTGGAGCCCACCGGATTCGCCGCGATCACGAACAGCGCCTTGACCGGCGGCCCGTCGGTGTCCAGCAGCACCTCGCCCATGCGGGTCATGGACAGCGTCCGCACCGGATGCGGCAGCAGATCGAATCGCATCAGCGCGGGGGTGTCGAGCCGGAAGTGACCGCTGGTCGAATAGTGCAGTCCGCCACCGGGAATCGCCCAGTCGCCGGTGACGCCGGGCAGGCAGGCCAGGGTGCGCAGCGCCATCCCGCCGCCCGCGTGCCGCTGCATCCCCTGCGAGGCGCGAATGGCCGTGGGCCGGGTGTGGGCGATGCGTTCGCCCAGGGCCACGATGCGTTCCACCGGCAGCCCGGTGATCTCGGCGACCCGCTCCGGCGGGTACTGCGCGATGCGGTCACGGAATTCGGGCCAGCCCTCGGTGCGGGTTTCCAGGAACTCGGTGTCCTCGGCTCCCAGCCCGACGATGACGTGCATGAGCCCCAGCGCCAGCGCCGCGTCGGTGCCGGGCAGCGGGGCCAGGTGCTCGTCACAGCGTTCGGCGGTGCGGGTGCGCACCGGATCGATGGCCACCGTGTACGCGTCGCTGTCCTGGATGAACTTCCAGACATGATGGCCGGAGCTGAGCGGATTGGTGCCCCACAGCAGGATCAGCCGCGACTGCGCCAGCTCCTCCGGATCCATGCCACCCGCGGTGCCCAGGGTGTACTTCAGCCCCGTGCTGCCCGCGACGGAGCAGATGGTCGGGTCGTGCAGGGAGGCGCCGAGCGCATTGAAGAACCGCCGGCCGGAAAAGCCCTCCAGTCCTTGGATGTAGCCCAGGCTGCCGGTGCCGTGGAAGGGCCAGACGGCCTCGCCGCCGTATTCGGCGATGATGCCGGTGAGCCGGGTGGCGATCTCGTCGAGCGCCTCGTCCCAGGTGATCGGTTCGAAGCGGCCCTCGCCCTTGCGGCCGATCCGGCGCAATGGCCGGGTGAGACGCTCGGGAGAGTGGACCTGGTCGAGGTAGCGGTTCACCTTCACGCACAGCGCGCCCCGGGTGACCGGGTGCTCGCGGTTGCCGCGCAGGCCGGTCGCCCGGCCGTCCTGTACGTCCACCACCCAGGAGCAGGCGTCCGGGCAGTCGAGTGGGCATGCGCCGAGAACCTTCACCTCACAGATCGTAGGCAGGTGCGCGTGAGTGCGCGAAAGACGAGCGTACGGCGGGTTTCCGGGCGCGACACGCCTATGCCGTCATGTGACGACACGCGGGCGAGCTGGGGTACTCTCGGCGCGCGGCTAATCAGCCGCAACAGGAGTGCGGGGGCGGAAGTGCGCGGTGGAATGGGAGATTCATGATCACCCCCGGCCGAGGTCTCGTCGGTGTCGTCTCGGGATGTGCGGCGCTGCTCACCGGATGCGCTCATGCCGGTCACACCGATGCCGCGCACGCACACCAGTCCAACACCGAGATGGCGTCCACCGACGGCGGTGAGATGCAGCGCAGCGCCTTCGTCACCGCCTGCGCGGGAACCTCGGCGGGCTGGCAGGCGACCGCCGTGGTGAGCAATCGGGATGTGGTGGAGCACCGGTACCTGGTAGTGATCAGTTTCATGTCGCCGGAGTCCACCGATCTGGAACGGACACGCACCGAGGTGCTGGTGGCGCCGGGCTCGACGCAGGACTTCACCACGGAGACGCGGCTGAATCCGGTGTCGCGGCCGCAGACCGTCCGGTGTGTGCTGCGCGGGGTCGAACAACTCTGACCGATGTTCGCGAATCGTGCGGCCGGGCGGTCGCGCTGCCTCGAAAGTTGCGCGGGGACAGGGGCGGACGCTTAGGATCACCAGCGCCGGCCATGCTCTGTGGGCCGCACCAGTAGGAATAGCTGACGGTTCACTGGCTCTCGGGCGGTGACCATGTGCGTTCTCCGGATGTGGATTTGTCGGTGCCATGGTGCATGCTCTTGGCACGCAGATGTCCGCCCCGTCCGCCCGGAGTGCCCCATGTCGACCCGTACCAAGCCACAGCCCTTGTCGGATACCGAAATTCGGCAGATCGCCGCCGAAATCGACGCGGGCCGGCCACCGATGGTGTGGTTCACCGCGGTGGCGGTCGGCGTCCCGGAAGGCCGTTCCGGAAAGGTGATGTCCCTCGGGGATCCGTCCGAGGGGGATTTCCTGCAGGTGAAGCCGACGGGCTCGAAGGATGTGCTGTCCTTCGGTCCCACCGAGGTGACCCTGACCAAACCGGCCCGGCAGAACCCGGCCAAACCGGCCGGAGCTCAACCGAAAACGGCAACCAGGAAGGAACCCACCGTGACGATGTCGTCTCCCGTGACGATGCCGGCGACCGCGCCGAGTGCTTCGCCCGCTCCGGAAGCCAAGGTCGAGATCCCGCAGCCGGCTGCGGAATCCGCGCCCGAGGCCAAGACCAAGCCCGCCGCGTCGCGTCCGGCCCGCAATGCCGCCAACAGCGCCGCCGCGAAGAAGCCGAAGGCTGCCGAGGTGACGGTCGCCCTCAGCGGCACCGCCGAGGGGGAGTGGACGCTGGATGTCGTGAACGGCAAGAAGCGCACCATCAAGGGCCTGCCGGTCACGAGTTCGGCTGTGGCCCAGGCCGCCAAGATTCTCCATCCCGAATTCGCCGAGGTCGTCGACTCCATCCACGAGTCGGTCCGCGCCGCCCAGCAGGCCAAGGTCGCGCAGCTGCAGGCCGAACTCGAATCGGCCCGTCGGCTACTCGAAGACCTGGCCTGACGAGATTCCACGCGGGTAAGTCCGGCGCGAGGACCGGTGGCCCAACCCTTTTCGTGTGGGGCTGGGCCGCTTCCGGGTCATACCGCGGATTCGCGCTGCCAGGTGCGAGGACCGGATTCGGGACGGCTGCGGCGTAGATCGTCGTGGAAGATGTAGCCGAGGGAGTATTCCTTGGCGTGGTACATGGCCGAATCCGCCTCGCGCAGTAGCTCGTAGACCGTGGTCTCGGTCTCTCGCGGCTTGGTGCAGGCGATTCCGATGCTGGCCGCAATTCGCACCTCGGCCGCGCTCAGCTCGAACGGTTCTCCCAGGGTGGCCAGCAGCCGCTCCGCCAGCTGGCGGGTCTGCTGCTGCGCGAGCGGGGCGAGCACCACGAATTCGTCGCCGCCGTAGCGGGCGGCCGCGTCATCGCGGCGGATCACGCGGCGGATGCGGGCGGCGGCATTGGCGATGAGCTCGTCACCCACCGCATGGCCGTAGTTGTCGTTGACCCGCTTGAAGCCGTCGAGGTCGATGAACAGCAGGGCCAAAGGCTGTCCGGCCCAATGCTCCCGATTACGATGCAGCGCCCGCAGCAGGGCGGCGCGGTTCAGGAGTCCGGTGAGCATGTCGTGGTCTGCCTGATACTGCGCGCGCCGTTCGCTGCGGGCGCTGCGTTCGATGGCGCGTTCACTGCGTAGCAGTACGCCCGCTAGTAGTAGGGCGAACAGCGAGGACACCACCACGCGGTCCAGTGTGTCGAGGCTGGAGCCCACGACCGGCACCAGCGAGGCCACGATCATCACGATGGCGATGATGCTGGCCCGCTGCCGGGACCGGTGCGGATGGATGTCGCGCGGCTCGCCGAGGACCACCATGCTCGGGTGCAGGGCGGCCGCGCCGATCAGCGTGAAGCCCAGTTGCAGTGGCAGCAGCTGGATCTGGCGGCCGAAGACCGCCGAGCCCGCGGTCTCGAGGTTGTAGGCCAGGTCACCGGCCAGGATCACCAGCATGGCCAGGTGCACCAGCCGCAGCGAGGTTTCCGAGCGCGCCGAGGTGATCACCGAGTGCACGATCACGGTGAGCAGCAGGGCGTCCACGATCGGATCCGCGACCGAGGTAATGGTGGTGAAGGGGGTGTGGTGCGCCATGTGCAGCACCGGTGAGATGAGGAACGTCCACGACAGCAGCAGCGCGCCCAGGCCGATCAGTCCCGAGTCCAGCAGGAGATCGTGATCGGTGCTGTTCTGCCGCGGGCGCAGCCACAGCACCGCGGCCACGCCGACGCAGCAGTATCCACTGAGGGTGAAGAGATCGTCGAAGGGGTGGCGCTGCGATTCGGAGATGTGGCGCAGCCCGGTGCCGATGGCGAATTGCACGGCGGACGCCGACAGCAGATACCAGGGCAGGGGATGGCGGGGGCGGTACCTGCGCACGCCGAGCCCGATCATGGTGAGGCTGATGGCCACCGACACGAACAGGGTGCCCAGCGCCACCGCGCGGGTATTGACCACCATGGGCAGGCCGAGAATGAGCACACCGCCGACGAACAACACGGTGCGCCAGCAGATTTTGAAGCGCGGACCAGACCGTTCGGTCGGTTGTGCGTCCGTTCCCACCAGCCCCCCTTGTCCGAGCAGTACTCGAAAAGACACCGCCGATCATCAACCGAGTGTTGCGGTACGAGCATAGGTCCCGCGCAGCGGTGACAGAGTGCCCGGTAGAGAAAAGGCGCTGCCACTAACTGGGCAACCGAACCGATCATGACATGAAAACGGCCGCTCCGGAGCGGAGTTCGGCGAACCCGCAGGATCGCTTTCCGCGAGACTCGTTATGCTCCCCAGCGAATCGAACCGTACGGCCTGCGCGAACCTGTGAACAGGAGCCGGAAGTGGAAACGACGGCGGGACGCTGGTGGGCCCCGGGCCGGGTGAATCTCATCGGCGAGCACACCGATTACAACGACGGTTACGTGCTGCCGATGGCCCTGCCACTGGGTGTGACCTGCACCGCGGCGGCCGGACCGGGTGGCGTGGTGCGGTTGAGATCCCGGCAGGCGCCCGGTGACCCCGTCGACACCACCACGGCTGCCCTCGCCAGCGGCGGCTGGTCCGAATTCCCCGCCTGGTCGCGCTACCCGCTCGGTGTCATCCGCGAATTCGAGCGCCGCGGCCATGAGGTGCCCGGCGTCCACCTCGATCTCGACGGCACCGTCCCGATCGGCGCGGGCCTGTCCTCCTCGGCCGCCCTGTCCTGCTCGGTCGCCGTCGCCCTGCGGGACCTGTTCGCCCCCGCCGCCACCGACACCGAGCTCATCGACATCGCCCGCACCGCCGAAAACGTCTACGCCGGCGTCCCCACCGGCACCCTCGACCCGTCCGCTTCCCTCCTCTGCACCGCGGGCCACCTCCTCTTCCTCGACACCCGCACCGGCGCCACCGAACAGATCCCCTTCGACCTCGACGCCTTCGGCCTCGCCCTTCTGATCATCGACACCGGCACTCCCCACCGCCTGGTGGACGGCGAATACGCCGCCCGCCGCACCGAATGTGCCGCCGCCGCAGCTCAACTGGGCGTCCCCACCCTCCGCGACGTCCCCTTCGCCGCCGAAGCCGACCACCTCCCCGACCCCGTCCTCCGCCGACGCGCCCGCCACGTCATCACCGAAAACGCCCGTGTCCTGCGAATTGCCGAACAATTGCGCACGGGCGCCGACCCCCGCCTCATCGCCCCCCTTCTCACCGCCGGCCACGCCTCCCTCCGAGACGACTTCGAAGTCTCCTCCCCACCCCTCGACACCGCCGTAACCGCCGCCCTCTCCGCCGGCGCCCACGGCGCCCGCCTGACCGGCGCCGGCTTCGGTGGCAGCATCCTCGCCCTCGTAGACCACGACCGCGTCGTGGAAGTGCGGACGGCCGTTCGAGAAGCCTTCTCGGCCAACGGCTTCAATCCACCCCGTGACTACACCGCAACCCCCTCCGCCGGCGCCCGCCGCCTCCTCTGAGATGATGCTCCACCCCTACGCACCTGCAGGATTCGGACGACACGATTCGGCTCGTGATGGGAGATCACATACTTCGTGATGGATTGCCGTCACGGTGCCGCCGACCGATCGTGAAGTGTGTAGATCGGTCGGCGGCAACGGGTTTCGGGTTACTTCGCCGGCTGGATGGAGGGCTGACTGATCGTCGTGAAGTACTGAACCGCGGCGGCGATGGCTACCGGGGCGGTGACGAAGAGCTGGCCGGCGATGGTGCCGAGGAAGCCGACGGCGCCGGCGCCGATGAGGCAGCCGGTGCCGGCTGCGCCGAGGAGCGGGACGAACATGGCGGCGAGGACGCCTGCGGAGCCGAGGGTGACCAGGCCGGCGGCTCCGACGGCGCCGAGCAGGCAGCCGAGAGCCGCGCCGCCGAGGCCGCCGGCCAGGGTGCCGATGGTGGCGCCCATGGAGATGGTGCTGGTCATGCGGCTCCAGGCGGCCTGTTCACGCTCGTAGTCCGACTTCCAGGGGGCGCTGTTCTCGAAGGGCAGCGCGACCGGCTGGTAGACCGCGTGGGCGGTGTCGAACTGCGGGGTGAGCGTGGCGACGCGGTCGTGGATGTCGGCGGCGATCGGGAAGACGAAATCATCTACCCGGAACGACAATTCGGTGCCCGCGACCGTGGTTCCGTCGGGAGCCTTGATCTTCAGGACGCCGTTGTCCACCACCAGCGACCCGGCATCCGTGCGGATGGTCAGGTCCCTCTCGCCGGTGGTGGCCGTGTAGTTGACGACACCCGGGTCGGACTGGGCGGGTGCGGCGTTCACGGTTCCGGCGGTGATCCCGAGCGCGGTCGTCACGAGGGCGGCGGACACGGCGAACTTGTTGAGCTTCATCAGGTTTCGTCTTTCGTCAGTGCGGGTCAGGGTCCGCACGAATGGCGCGGCTCTGCTATGTGCGTGAGCCGCGAAAGGATGTGACCGGCCGGCGGCACGGCCCGGAGGCCGTGTCGCTCAGCGGTTCTCGTGGACTAGGCGGTGGCGCGCAGGCGGGCTCCCACACCCACCAGCACGTCGATCACCAGGAAGCCCAGCAACGGAATGCCGATCATGGGCGCGAACCAGCCGACCACCGCGGCGGCCGCTGCCAGCGGCGCCAGGACGATCAGCGGGGTCTGCGCCAGCGCCCGGCGCGGGGCCTTGCCCGCGGCGAGCTTCGACTCCTTGGTCGGGCGGCGCCGCCACCACATGAGGTAGCCGCGCACGATCACCGTGCCCAGCCCGGCCATGATGACCAGCAGCAGAAGCTGATTGGCCAGCCCGAACATCAGGCCCATGTGGAACTGGATGCCCCAATTGGTGAGCTTGGCCATGAGCGGCCAGTCGGCGTACGGCAGCTTGTCGGTGACATTGCCGGTCGCGCCGTCCACCGCGATGGCATCGCGGGTGTACTGGCCGGGCCGGCGCAGCTCCTGCGCCACGAAGGCCGTGCCGTCCTTGGCCGGAATGCTGATCTCCAAGGGCCCGGTCAGGCCGTTGGCCCGGGCGACGCCGTACACGGTGTCGACCAGTGCCGACCTGTCGGCGGGAGGCATGGCCGCGCCCGCGCCGCCACCGTGGTGATCGTGTTCACCGCCCGCGGACATGGCCGGACCGGTCGACCCGGGCAGCTTGGCGCTCACCGCGGGCGTGGTCCAGCTCATCGCCTGCCGCAGCTGGGTGACGTTCTCACCCGCGTACTTCGACCAGGTCATACCGGTGACCGACAGCAGCAGGAGCACCGGCAGGATCCAGACACCCACCACCGCATGCCAATTCAGTGTCCGGACCCGAGGCCGCGACCGGTCCGGCCGCAGCAGCCAACCGGGCGAGCGCTTCTCGCGCCGCGCCCGCACCCGCCGGTACCAGAGCACCAGCCCGGCCAGCGCCACCAGCCACAGCCAGGACGCCGCGATCTCGCTGTAGTAGCGCCCGAACGCACCCAGGTGCAGATCCTTGTGCAGCTGGTCGATCCAGGTGCGCATGGGCAGCGCGCCCGAGGAGCCGTAGACGACGCTGTCGCCCACCGGCTGCGCGGTCACCGGGTCGACGAACACCGCGCGCCGCTCGGATTCGCCCAGCGACGGATCGCTGAAGAGCACGCGCGTGGTCTCACCGGCGTGCTGTCCGGGGGCCACGGCCACCAGCGCCAGGTTCGGCTCGGCGGCCTGCCCGGCGGCGACCTGCTCCCGCAACGGCTTGGCCGGGCCGGTCGAATCGGTGTGCAGCAGGCCGCTGGAGGTGACGGTCTCCAGCGTCGGCGAGATCGCGTACAGCGCACCGGTCACGGCCGCGATCAGGATGAACGGCGCCACGAAGACGCCGGCATAGAAATGCAAACGCAGCATGAGCGCCTGGAAGGCATTGCCCGCGCCGCGTTTCGGGGCCTTCCCGGACGGCGGTGGATCCGTCGCCGGGGTAGGGGAGGGCGGCGGTGTCGCATCGACACCGCTGTCAGTGATTGTCACCAGCGATCTTTCGGGTTCGAGGGAACGCCCGGGGACACGCCGTACCGGAGCGAACACATCGAGGCGACGCATGTCGGGGCACACCATGACCCCCTCATGGCGCGCACGCGACTGCCACCGCGTGCGCACAGCGGTCATGGGGATGCCCGGACGCGCATGACGCCACCGCGACGGTCGCGGGCGTACAGCGAAGTCACACGGAGGCGAAAGTCCGTGTGCCCGGGTGTGAAAAGAAGTGAATCAGCCTCGAACGAGTGCGGGTGGTCCGCGAGTGCGGAAGACGTCGGCCGCGAAGATGCGCAGTACGACGAGATCCCGGTGCGGGATGGGCAGCAGCGGCGGCCCGGTGAGCACCGGTAGTGAAATAGGCAGCGGCAGCGCCCAGGACAGCACCGTGGTGCCGATCCGATAGGCCGCTTCCGCGCCGAGAATTACCGCGGCCGCCGCGCACGCTGCCACGATGTGCGCGGCCAGCATGGCCGGACTCCACATCGCGGCATTGTGGTGCTGATGGTGCATGCTGCCCGGCGAGCCCCACATCATGCTGAAGTGACCCAGCAATTGCCCGCCGAGGAGTGCGACCACCAGACCGAGCGCCGTGGTGCGCAGCGTGTGCACGCTCGCGACCACCGCGCCTACCGTCGCCGAGGCGGCGACCAGCAGCGTCAGTGGACCGGACTCCAGGGGCGCGGCCCCCGAGATCCAGCCGTGCGCGGCCACCGCGAGCGCCCCGGATACCGAACCGGCCGCCCCACCGCGCAATACCGCAGCATCGCTGCGGTAATGCGCTGTAGAGCGGCCGGATTCGATGTTCACGCGCTGATAATAGCCAGGCCTGATCTGGCCCCTGCCCGTACCCTGCCGTTGACCGGCGGAGTGCGAACGGCTTTGGCTAATTCCCCGTGACTTCCATCTCGATCAGCGGCTTGCGCAGCAGCTTCCCGGTGGCATTGCGCGGCAGCTCATCGAGGAAGATCACCTCGCGCGGCACCTTGTAGCGCGCCAGGTTCTCCTTCACGTAGTCCTTGATCTCCTGCACGTCCCGCTTGGAGTCGGGCCCCGGAACCACGATGGCGCGCAGACGCTTTCCGAAGTCGCGGTCGTCGACGCCGACCACCGCCGCCTCCAGGATGTCGTGGCGGTTGGACAGCAGGTTCTCGACCTCCTGCGGGAAGACGTTCTCACCGCCGGAGACGATCATGTCGTCGTCGCGGCCGTCGATGAACAGCAGCCCGTCGGTGTCGAAGTGGCCGACATCGCCGGAGGACATGAGGCCGTCCACATACTCCTTGGTGCGGCCGTCGGTGTACTGCTTGAACGAGTGCCCGTTCTCGATGAAGATCGTGCCGGTCACGTTGGGCGCGGAGATGCGCCTGCGGTTCTCGTCGTAGAGCGCGACGCGAATGCCGACCGGCGCCTTGCCCGCGGTGGTCGGGGCCTTGCGCAGTTCCGACGGGGTGGCCACGGTCATGACCGCGCACTCGGTGGAGCCGTACACGTTGTAGAGGGTCTCGCCGAAGTAGTCGAGGGTGCGGGTGACCACGTCCGGCGGGATGGCCGAGCCGGCGGCGAAGACGACCTTCAGGGTCTCCGCCGGGTTGTATTTCGCCAGCGTCTCTTCCGGCAGGTCCAGGATGCGCTGCAGCATGGTCGGGACCACGGTCAGACCCTGCGCGCGGAACTTCTTGATATTGGCCAGCGTGCCCTCGGGATCGAAGCGGCGCTGCTGGAACACCACCCGGTTGCCCAGCGCGATCGACAGCGTGAACTGCGACAGGCCGGTGGCGTGGAAGATCGGGGCGGCCATCACCACGGTGCTGTTGCGCGGCAGCGGGATCCGATCCAGGAACTGCGCCGTGATGAACGGGCTGACCTTGTCGCGCGGCGCGCCCTTGGGGGTGCCGGTGGTGCCCGAGGTCAGGATGACCATGCCGCCCGGCTTCTCCGGCGGGGTCAGCGGCGCGGTGGACTGCCCGGCCGCCACCGACTCGATGGTCGGAATCGACGGGTCGGCATTGTCCTGCTCGTCGACCCAGGTCAGGATGCGCGGAATCTCGGCCGGAATGGCCGACATCAGGTCGAAGAACTCGCTGTCGTGCAGCACCGCCTTGACGTTCTCGCGGGCGGCCACATCGGTGAACTGCGGCTTGGCGAAGCCGGTGTTCATCAGCACCGCGCGCACTCCCAGCTTGCCGGCGGCGACCAGGGTCAGCACCATGCCGCGGTGGTCGCGGGCCAGCACGCCGATCACATCGCCGGGGCCCAGGCCCCGGGCGGCGAGGCCGCGCGCGAAGGCATTGGACTGCTGGTCGAGCTGCTCGAAGGTCAGCTCACCGCGCTCGTCGACAATGGCCGCGGACTTGGGATTGGTGTTGGCCGCATGCACGACCGCGCCCGCGAACGGACCGAACTTCAGCACATTGAGCGCCGAGCGCACCGCGTGATCGGGGCGCAGCGGATTGAAGAGTCCCCCTCGGACCATGGCATTGACGCTGAGCGCCGTATCGCCGGCCTTGCGTAGAACCGTGCCAGCCGATGGAAGGGCAAGTGACATGGGTACAACCTTCCGCGATCCCCCGCCGGACGAGTCGGCCGACGGACCGCAACATCGAGATCCAGTGCGGTGCTAACCCTAGCAAGCGCAGGCAGCCCGGGTGTGGCCGAGGTCTCCGTTACTCGCGGTTACGAATAAACCGCGCAGCTCGTGGTGGGGATCCCAGGATTGCCGCCGTGTCGCGGACACCATTGGTGCTGTGCCGCCTGCTGACTCGGTGCTGTGTCACCTACTGACTCGCGACGGGCGGCTCGTACTCCACGAGGACCCGGCGCAGCAGTTTGCCGGTGGCATTGCGCGGCAGATCGTCGAGAAAGAAGACGTCCCGCGGCACCTTGTAGCGAGCCAGATTGGCCTTCACATAGGTCTTGATCTCCTCGGGCGCGAGCTGCACGCCGGGCTCGGGAACGATGAACGCGCGCAGGCGCTTACCGAATTCGACATCGTCCACGCCGACCACGGCCGCATCGAACACGTCGGGGCGCTCCAGCAGCAGGTTCTCGACCTCCTGCGGGAAGACGTTCTCGCCGCCGGAGACGATCATGTCGTCGTCGCGGCCGTCGATGAACAGCAGTCCGCGATCGTCGAAGTGCCCGACATCGCCGCTGGACATGTACCCGTCGATGACCTCCTTCATCCGCCCGTCGGTGTAGCCCTTGAACGGCGAGCCCGAGCGGATGAAGACACGGCCGGTCACGTTCTTGGCGAGGACGCGCCGTCCGTCGTCGTCGAAGAGCGCCACCTCGCAGGTCAGCGGCGCCCGTCCCGCCGTCCCCGGCGCGAGGGCCAGATCCTCGGGCCGGGCCACCGAGGCGATCGCGCATTCGGTGGAGCCGTAGAGGTTGTAGAGCACCGGCCCGAACACCTCGGCCGTGCGCACCGACAGCTCCGGCGACAGCGCCGAACCGGCCAGCACGATGCCGGTCAGTGAGGAGGTGTCGTACTGCTGGCGAATCTCCTTGTCCAGCTCCACCATTCGATGCAGCATGGTCGGCACCGCCACCAGCATGTCGGCGCGGTGCTCGGCGATCAGGCGCAGCGTCCGCTCGGCGTCGAAGCGGCGCGCCATCACCACCTTGTTGCCGAAGGCGCACGCGGTCAGCCAGGTCGCGAACCCGGTGGAGTGGAAGATGGGGGAGACGATGACCATCGTGCCCTGGTGCGGAAAGTCGATGCGGTCCACCATCTGCACCGTCGACAGCGGTCCGGTGCGTTCGCGCGGGGCGCCCTTGGGCAGGCCGGTGGTACCCGAGGTGAGGATGATGAAGCCGCCCGGCTGCTTCGGCGCGGGCAGCGGCGCCGGTGCGTTGGCCGCGATGAGCTCGTCCAGAGTTTTTGCGCCGGCGGGTATTTCGATGCCCTCGTCGACCCAGGTCAGTACGCGGGGAAGGTCCTCGGGCAGGGCGTCGAGCAGGCCGAGGAATTCGCTGTCGTGCAACACGACTCGCACGTTCTCGCGCTCACAGACCTGGGCGAACTGCGGTTTGGCGAATCCGGTGTTCATCAGCGCCAGCCGCGCGCCGAGTTTGCCCAGCGCCGCCATGGTCAGCACCAGGCCCCGGTGATCGCGGGCCAGCACGCCCACCACGGTTCCGGGTTTGACGCCATTGCGCTGCAATCCGCGCGCCAGCGCGTTCGACTGCTCGTCCAGCTCCCGGTAGGTGAGCTCACCCCGCTCGTCCGCGAGGGCCGGCCGGTCCCCGAACAGGCGCGCCGCGCGCCGTATCGCTGTCGCAGGCGGCCCGAAAACCCTGGCGTCCCTGAGCAATCGGACCGTCTCCACCGGATCGGTGGGATCGCTCAACCCCAGCTCCCGCAAACGCCTCAGGCCCTTGAGCGCCTCACCGGTGTGCGCCATGCGCTGCCGAGCCGAATGCAGAACCGAGGCCATGCGGACCACCTCCGTTGACGAGCCGTCCACCGCCCGGACCCGACGGCGGTAGCGTCACCGTAACAGCGGCCTGTGACGGTCGTTACACAAATTCGGTCACAACAGACACACGGCAACTCTGAGCGAATCGCCCTACTGTGTTCACCTATCGATTGCTCGCTCGTAACCTGGGTCCCACAGGCTGCGGGTTCCCCTTCCTGAACTGATGAGGTACCCACATGGAAATGCTCGCCGTACTCGCCAACATCGTCGCCGCCATGAGCAGCGGAAGCGCGGCGCTGGCAGCCCTGTAATCCAGCGCTCACGCGAACAGCCCGCCGACCGATCGGCGGGCTGTTCGCATATCCGGGCTCAGATCTCGTCGAAGCCGGTGGTCAGGCCCAGGTGGGCGGTGGCGTCCAGCTCGGCGGCGACGGTGGCCAGCTTGCCGCGGATGGCGCCGACCGCGTCCGGGCCCAGGGCCAGGCGCAGCGGGGCGTCGGCCTGGCCGACCAGGGCGAGGACTGCGGTCGCGGCCTTGCCGGGATCGCCCTGCTGCTGCTGGTCGGAGGCGGGCAGGCCGTCGCGGATGGCGCCCACGGTGGCGGCGTAGTCCGGGATGGCGGAACCGATGGTGAGGGCGGCGGGCTTGGCGAAACCGGTTCGGAATTCCCCGGGTTCGACGATCAGCACCTGGATGCCGAGCGGATTCACCTCGGCGGCAAGGGCTTCGCTGGCCAGCTCCAGCGCGCCCTTGGCGGCGCTGTAGGCGCCCACGCCCGCGAAGGACAGGAACCCGCCCATGCTGGTCAGCTGGACGATGGTGCCCGCGTGGCGCTCGCGCATCTGGGGGAGGACCAGCTGGGTCAGCCGTAGCGGGCCGAAGAACATGACCTCCATGGCGTCGCGCAGATCGGCCTCCGTGGTCTCCTCGATCGCGCCGACGATGCCGTAGCCCGCATTGTTGACCAGGACGTCGATCCTCCCGGCCTCCTTCACCGCCCGCTCGGCGGCGGCCGGGTCGCGCACGTCCAGGGTCACCACCTGCACCCGGTCCGGGTGCGCGGCAACCACGTCCGCCATGGTCTCGGGGCGACGCACCGCGGCCACCACCTCGTCCCCGGCGGCCAGCACGGCCTGGGCGAAGGCCGCGCCGAAACCGCTGTTCGCTCCGGTGATCAGCCAGCGGCGGGAGGTCTGTGCAGTCATGGGTCGCTTCCTCGATCGGTTCTTCCGGCGGGTCCGCCGGAGTGCTGTCACCGACAATGCCCGCGCGCGGCGTGGCCCGGTATGGCCCAGAGGTGGAATATGGACCGGTGACCGGAGCCCTCACCGACCCCACTCGTCGTCCTCGCCTGCTGCCCGAGGGTGGCCCGCTGAGTGCCGAGGACCATCGGCGGCTGATCGGCGTGCTCGAATCGGTGGATCGGGCCGGGGATCTGACCGAGTTCCGGGAGCGGTTGCTGCTGGCCCTGCAGAGCTGGTTCGGATTCACCGGAGTCGCTGTGCTGCACGGTGATTCGCTCTCAGAGGCGATCCGTGAGGGCTGTGGCATCCAAGGTGGGTACACCTCCGAGTTCCTCGCCGACTACGCCGCGCGCTGGATCGACGCGGATCCCCTGCGGGGGGAGCTGGTCGCCGATCTCTTGCGGACCCGGGGCGTCATCCGGCTCAGCGAAGTACCCGGCGCCACCCCGTTTTTGACGGATTTCCTGCGCCCCAATGGAATCAGTGACAAGGCCGCCATGCTGGTGGACGGCGGTCCCGCCGGTGTGCTGTATGTCGGTATGGCCGTGGCGGACTCGCTGCGGGTGCCGGAACGGGACGTCGCCGTCCTGCACGCCCTGCGCCGGCACCTCGCACCGCTCGTCGCCGACCAGCTCGCCCGGGATCGGGAACGGCGTGACACCGTAGCGAATTGGCAGCTGACGCCCCGGGAATGGGAGGTCGCGGACCTGGCCGCGCGCGGGCTCACCAATCGGCAGATCGCCGAGCGCCTGTTCATCGGCGTCGACACCGTGAAGAAGCACCTCAGCCGGGTGCTGGCGGAGACCGCCTGCACCAGTCGCACCCAGCTGGCCGTCCGCTTCGCGGCGGCCTGACCACGCTCGCCGTGGCCTGACCGCGCCACCATCCGGTATCGAACCGGTCGATCCGGGTACCGGCGCCGATACCGCGCCGCAGAATCAGGTGATGAGCGACCTCTTCGATTTCTCCGGCCGGACGGTCTTCGTGGCAGGCGGTACCAGCGGCATCAATCTCGTTGTGGCTCGAGCCTTCGCGCGGGCAGGGGGCTCGGTGGCGGTGCTCTCGCGCACGCCCGGCAAGGTGCGCGCGGCCGTCGACTCGCTCGGCGAATGCGGAGTCACCGCCCTGGGTTTCGCCGCGGACGTGCGCGACTACGACGCGGTCGCCGAGGGTCTCGCGGCCACCTGCACCGAGCTCGGCGAGCTGGATGTGCTGGTCTCTGGCGCGGCCGGGAACTTCCCCGCCGCAACGGAATCCATGTCGGCGCGAGCCTTCGGGGCCGTGGTGGACATCGACCTGAAGGGCACCTTCAATGTCCTGCGCGCCGCCCGCGAGCACCTGCGCACGCCCGGGGCGTCGGTCATCACCATCTCGGCGCCGCAGTCGACCGTTCCCATGACCCTGCAGGCCCACGCCTGCGCCGCCAAGGCTGGCGTGGACATGCTCACCAAGGTCGCGGCGCTGGAGTGGGCCGGAGCGGGCATCCGCGTCAATGCCGTGGTTCCCGGCCCCATCGAGGACACCGAGGGCATGTCCCGCCTGGCCCCCACCCCCGAATTATCCGAGCTGGTGGCCAGATCCGTGCCGCTGGGCCGCTACGGCACCGCCCAGGAGATCGCCGACTGCTGCCTGTGGCTGGCGTCCCCGTACGCCACCTACGTCAACGGCGCCATCATCCCCGTCGACGGCGGCTGGTCGCTGGGCGGCGCCTCCGAGGTCTTCACCGCCATGCGAAATCTATTGGCGGGCTGATACTTCCCGCGCCGGCTCAGTGCCCGCCCGAGGCGATCTTCTTCGGATCGATGAACGACTGCAGCGGCGACAGATGCGTGTACGTGTCGAACAGCGACCGGCCCAGCGTGGCATGCGCCTCCACCACCGGATTGGTGGCCCCGTAGTTGTCCGCGTCCGGCGCCTGATCGGCGAAGAACGAGAACACCACCAGCGGCGCGCCCGCCGCGTCGAACATGATCCCGGTGTCGTGCCGCTTGTCGTCGGACGCACCGTGTTTGGTGGCGAACCGCGCCCGCTCCTCCGAGGACATGTTCCGCCGGATCCCGTCGGTGTATCCCACCGCGGTCCACGTCATGATCCGCAGCACCGCCTGCGTCGACTCCCTCGACAGCAGCGTCCCCGACGCCAGCCGGAACAGCAGATCATTGTTCTCCCGCGCCGTCGTGTTCCCCAGATAGAACCGGCTCTCACCGGGTATCGGCAGCACCCGGGTCGCCTTGAACCCCAGCCGATCCAAGATCTCGTTGATCTGATCCCCGGACACGAAACGCGACAACAACCGCACCGCGGTGTTGTCCGACACCTGCAGCATGGTCGTCAGCAGATTCGCCACCGTCAGCTGATCCCCGAACGCCGCCTGGTTCAGATACAGGCCGCTGCCCTCGGCCACCATGTCGGCATCCAGAGTCGTGGTGTCCGACAGCTTGATCCGCCCGGCATCCACCTCGGTCATCACCGCGGTCATCACCGCCAGCTTCTGCACGCTGGCCCCCTCGATGACGAAGTCGGCGTCCTCCTCGACGACCGGAACCGGCTGCCCCGACCCGAGATCGCTGACCAGACAGTGCCACCGGCCCCCGGCGACCTTCGTGATGGCCCGGTACTGGGCATCGAAGGCCGGGCCCACCACCGGCACCCCGGCCCGGGCCGTCCCCGTCCGCATCATCCCCCCAGCGGCGATAGCGCCGGCCCCCAATAGCATCCGCCTACTGAATCCACGCACCGGCGAAACCTATCCGCGCAAATCACATTTCGGCAACCAGAGCCCGAAACTCCCAGCTGGTGTCGTCGAGTCGCGCGGCTCAGCCGCCGGGGTCGCGGATCGGGGAACCGGTCGAACAGCGGCCGCCGCCCCGGCCGCGCCCCAGTTGACCGCCAGTTTCAGCGCGTACCCGGCGGCCGGCAGGTAGCGCTGGTCATCGTCCCCGCCGACAGCAGTTCCGGATCGCGGACATCGAGTTCCTTCCGGCCGATGCGCCTGTACCCGAGCGAACCTCGATTGCGCAAACCGGCACCGGCAGCTCCGACTCCATCCCGGTTGTCGGCCACCTGCTGAAGGCGCTCGGAATCCAACCCGCCACGGACCAGGGACGTCCGGAAACGAGAAAACCGGTGCGAGCCACGAATGCGGCGCGCACCGGTTTTCCGTTGTGCCAGAACTTACTTCAGCTTGTCGCTCGACAGCCCGAGCACGCGGCGGGCCACGATGAGCTGCTGGATCTGCTGGGTGCCTTCGAAGATGTCGAGGATCTTCGAGTCGCGGGCCCACTTCTCCAGGAGGGTGCGCTGGGAGTAACCCGTGGTGCCGGCGAGTTCGACGGCCTTGAGGGTGACGTCGGTGCCCATGCGGCCGGCCTTGGCCTTGGACATGGAAGCCTCGAGGGAGTTGGGCTTCTTGTTGTCGGCCATCCACGCGGCGCGCAGCGACAGCAGGTAGGCGGCTTCCCAGTCGGCCTCCAGGCGGAGGAATTCCGCGGCGGCGGCGTGCTGGTTGTTGGCCGGCTTGTCGTAGGAGATCTCGATGCCCGCGTCGGTGAGGACGGTGCGAAGCTCCTCGAGGGCGGCGCGGCCGACGCCGACGGCCATGCCGGCGACCAGCGGGCGGGTGTTGTCGAACGTCTGCATGACGCCCGCGAAACCCTTCTCCACATTGACTTCCGGCGAACCCAGGATGTTGTCCTTGGGGATGCGGCAGTCCTCGAGGCGGAGCTCGGCGGTGTCGGAGGCCTTGATGCCCAGCTTGTGCTCGAGGCGGGATACGGTGAGGCCCTTGGCATCCCGCGGCACCACGAACGACTTGATGGCCGCGCGGCCGGCTGTCTTGTCGACGGTCGCCCACACCACGATGTGGGTGGCGCGCGAGCCGGCGGTCACGAAGATCTTGGTGCCGTTGAGCACCCACTCGTCGCCGTCGAGCACCGCGGTGGTGGACACCGCCGCGGAGTCGGAGCCGAAGGACGGCTCGGTGATGGCCATGGCGGCCCACACCTTGCCGAAGCGCGACAGCTGCTCATCGGTGGCGACCGCCGCGATGGCGGCATTGCCGAGGCCCTGGTAGGGGATCGACAGCATGAGGCCGACATCGCCCCACGAGGTCTCCAGCGCGTTCATCAGCGCGGACATATTGCCGCCGTTGGTGTTCCCGAGCAGCTCGGTGGCGTGCGCATCACCGTCGGTCTTCTCACCGGCCTTGCGGCCACCGGTGGCTCCGGAGACGTCGGCCGAGCCGGAGTCGGACAGGCCCTCGACCATGGCGGCCATGGTGTCCAGCTCGACCGGGTATTCGTGCTCGGCCAGGTCGTACTTGCGCGACGCAGGACGGAAGATCTCCTGCGCGACCTGGTGGGCCTGGTTGGCGCTGGCCCGCAGCTTCTTGGGGAGTTCGAGATTGATCATGAGGTGGTCTCTCCGTTGAGGTTCAGCCCCGCGACGCGCAGCGTCTCGATTGAGGGTGGCGGCGGGGACGAGGCGGGCTCAGATGAGGACGATGCCTTCGGCCACGCCGACGCCGCGCAGATCGCGGTACCAGCGCTCGACCGGGTGCTCCTTGGTGAAACCGTGGCCGCCGAGCAGCTGCACGCCGTCGAGCCCGACCTGCATGCCCTTGTCGGTGGCCAGCTTCTTGGCCAGCGCCGCCTCGCGGGCGAAGGACAGCCCCTGTTCCGCGCGCGACGCACCACGCAGCGTCACGAGACGGAGGCCGTCCAGCTCGATCGCCATGTTCGCGACCATGAACGCGACCGCCTGGCGGTGCGCGATCGGCTCACCGAACGCCTCACGCTCCTTCACGTACGGAATCACGTAGTCGAGCACGGCCTGACCGGTGCCGATGGCCAGCGAGGCCCAGCCCAGGCGGGCCAGCCGCACGGCGTCGGCGTACTCCTCGGCGCGCTGCGCGCCCTCCGAGTCGCCCAGCAGGGCGGTGGCCGGAACGGCGACATTCTTCAGGTGCAGGCGACCCAGGCCCGCGGCCCGCATGCCCATGCTCGGGTCGGCCTCGATCACGACACCCTCGGTGTCGGACTCGACGATGAAGAAGGTGGGCCGGCCGTCCAGCTCGGCGGCGACGATGAACAGCTCGGCGTCACCGGCGGCCGGGACCAGGGTCTTCACACCGTTGAGGCGGAAACCGCTGGGGGAGCGAGTGGCCTTGGTCTGCAGCGCGAACGGATCGAACAGCGCCTGCGGCTCGGAGATGACGACCGAGGCCTGCGGCACGTTCTCACCCGTGAAGGCGCCCAGGTAGGTCTGCTGCTGGGCGTCGGTACCCCACTGCGACAGCGCGACCGCGACACCGCTCGGCGCCAGGATCGGCAGCGCCAGGCCCATGTCGCCGTACGAGAGCGCCTCGGCCACCAGCGAATTGGTGACGGCGCCACGCTCGGAGGCCGCGCCTTCGAGCTCCTCGGGCACGTTGATCAGGGTGATGCCGAGTTCCGCGGCGCGCTCGAGCAGGTCGCGCGGGGCCTTGGCGGAATTGTCGGCCTCGTACGCGGCCGGGCGCAGGATCTCGCCGGCGAAGTCGCGCACGGTCTCGACGATCATCTGCTGCTCGTCGGACGGGGTGAGGTCGAAGTAGTCCTTCTTACGAGACTCGTTGGCGGGCAGACGCTTCGGGGCGCCACCGCCGGCGACCTTCTCGAACACCCGAGTCGCAGCACCCAGGGTGCGGAACCCGGTCTTGGTGCTCTCGTAGGTGAATCGTTCGATCGGCTTGCGCAGCTTGTACTTCTCTGCCAGCTCCGATCCCGTGATGGTCGTCATGACCCGCATCGCCGCGCCCATCCAGTCGCGTTTGACCGGGTTGAGGCCAACGGCGGAGGTATCCCGCTTCGTTGCGGTGTCTCGAGTGCTCATAATCACCAGTTTTCTATCGAGGAGGTGGGTGATCCTGCCCAGCAATCTTACTCCTGAGTAAGACTATCTTACTTCAGAGTAAGAACTGGCGTCGAGGATTGTCGAATCGGCAGGTCAGGGCAGTCGTTCGAACTTACCGACCGGTGTCACTCGGATCTAGTGAAACAAATACGCTTCAGACGCACCCGAGGTGGGCTAGGGTGTCGGCGCATAACCCGCTCCTGATGGAGGTTCGTACATATGAAGATTGCGCTCGGAACGGCGGGCATCATTGCCGCCGGTCTCTTCCTCGCCGCCCCCAACGCCAGCGCCGACGTGCAGCTGCAGCCGATCGATGTGGGTATCACCGGTTCCGGTGTCGGCCTGGGCACCGGATCCGGCACGGGTGGCTGCATCAGCGGTGTCGGCACCGAGATCGGACTCGGTTCGGTCGGTGTGGGCTCCGCTGTCCCCGGCGGCCCGTTCCTGGACCTCGGCTCGGTCTGCGTCCCGCTCGGCTGAGAGACAACGGCGTAGCGACGCTGAATAGCAGAGCGTAGCAACGCGCCCGGTGGCGGGACCGCAGCCCGCGCCGGGTACCCCGGCACCGGTGGCCCGGCCGCCCCGGAGATGCGACGATGCGGGGGATGCGCGAACGGCCGGTCAATGCCTCGGGTGGCGAAACGTACTGGATAGCAGGAATTTTCGCGGTGCTGCTCACCGCGCTCTCCGGACGGTACGGGTACCACCGCGATGAGCTCTACTTTCTGGCCGCGGGACGGCGATTGGACTGGGGATATCCCGATCAGCCGCCGCTGGTGCCACTGCTGGCCCGCGCGATGTCGGCCATAGATCCGAATTCCTTGATGCTGCTGCGTCTTCCGGCGACGCTGGCGGCCACCACCGTGGTGATCTGCGCCGGACTCGCCGCCCGCGAACTCGGCGGCGGCCGGGTGGCGCAGGCGGTCGCGGCCGGGACCATGGCGTCGGCGGCCGTGGTGGCCGGGGCCGGGCACACCCTCGGTACGGCGGATATCGATCTCGCGGTGTGGTCGGTACTGATGCTGCTGGTTCTGCGTCTGATGCGACCCGACGCCGACCCGCGATGGTGGCTCGCGATCGGCGCGCTGTCCGGAATCGGGGTGCAGAACAAGGCCCTGATCGTGGTTCCCCTTGCCGCGCTGGCCTTCTCACTGCTCCTGGTCGGACCGCGAGAAGTGTTCGCCACCAGGTATTTCCCGCTCGCCCTCGGTATCGCGGCGGTGATCAGCGCGCCCTACGTGCTGTGGCAGGCGCGCAACGGTTGGCCGCAGTGGGCGCTGAGCCGGGCCATCGCGGGCGGCTCCTCGGGCAGCTCGAATTCGCGAATCGGGTTCGTGCTCCTGCAATTCGGGCTGATCGGCGTACTGCTGGTGCCAGTGTGGGCGTTCGGCCTGTGGTGGCTGTGGCGACGCTACCGGGCCTTCGCCGTCGCCTACGCGATGCTGTTCGTCGGCTACCTGGTCATGGTCGGCAAGGCGTACTACCTCGGCGGGATGTATCCGATGCTGGTGGCCGCGGGCGCCGTCGGACTGGAGCCGCGGCTCAGCGGGCATTGGATACGGTTTGCCGCACTGACTTTCGTCATCGCGCTGAACTCGGTGTTCTCGGCGGTGGTCTTCCTACCCGTGCTGCCGATGTCCGCCCTTCGGGACCCGTCGGCCCTGCTCGCGATCAACAAGGAGGCTGGGGAGACCGTCGGCTGGTCGCAGTTCACCGCGCAGATCGCGGATGTCCGAGCACATTCCGCGCCCGACGCCGACCTCCTCACCGCCAACTACGGAGAGGCAGCCGCTCTCGAATTCTTCGGCGGAAGCCGCAACCTGCCGACCCCGCACAGCGTGCACAACGCGTACTGGTGGTGGGGTCCGCCTTCGGGCGCCCATTCGGTGCTCGTGCTCGGCATGCCCGCCGACCGGGTGAGCCGCTTCTGCGTGGACCCGGAACCATTGGGGCGCTTGGACAATGGCCTGAACATCCGCAATCTCGAGCAGGGGCGCGCGATCATCCTGTGCCGCACACCCCGTCGCCCCTGGTCCGAGATGTGGCCCGCCATGCGGCAACTCGGCTGAGGCTCGGACCTCCGGCCCGGATCAGGCCTGCAGGGCCGCCAGCACCTGGTCCTGCAGATGCGAATTGGTCGCCACCGCGCTCCCGCCGTGCGGCCCCGGCTTGCCGTCCAGCGCCGTGAAGGTGCCGCCCGCCTCGCGAATCAGAATGTCCAGCGCCGCCATGTCCCACAGCGACAGTTCGGGTTCGGTGACGATGTCGACCGCGCCCTCGGCCAGCAGCGTGTACCCGAAGAAGTCGCCGTACCCGCGCACCCGCCACACCTCGTCGGTGAGCGCGATGAGCTTGGCCCGGCGCCCGATGGCCCGCCAGCCCGACAGGCTGGAGATCGCGAGGCTGGCCGCACCCAGCTCGGCGATCGCCGACACCGAGAGGGCCCGAGGCTCACCCTGCTCGAAGCTGCTCCACGCGCCGTGACCGGTCGCCGCCCACCAGCGTCGCGCCAATGCCGGCGCGCTGACCACGCCCACCACCGGCACGCCGTCCTCGAGCAGCGAGATGAGCGAGGCCCACACCGGCACCCCGCGCACGAAGTTCTTGGTCCCGTCGATCGGGTCGATGACCCACTGCCGACCGCTGAATTCGACGTCCCCGCCGAACTCCTCACCGAGCACCAGGTCCCCCGGCCGCTCGTCGGCGAGGATCTCCCGCAGCTTCCGCTCGACAGCCAGATCCGCATCCGATACCGGCGTCAGATCCGGCTTGGAATCGATCTTCAAATCGAGCGCCCGGAACCGCTCACGGGTGATCCCATCGGCCGCGTCGGCCAGCTTCAGCGCGAGTTCCAGGTCAGCGGAGTATCCGGTCACGCCCCAGCACGTTAGTCCTCCCCCGTTAACAGGTGGTGTCCCACGTCCCCAACATCGAGTGGCACACCGGTGAGGTGATTTGCCCGATATCGCGCTCGCCGGTGTGCCACCCGCCGATCATGCGTGGACGGCGGCCGTGCGGGCCGCGGTGAGGGCGGTCGCCCACCAGTGGAGCTGCTCGAGGAGGCGGCCGGCGGATTCGTCGAATTCGGTGGGGTTGGGGAGGGTGCCGTCGGGGGCGAAGTGCAGGAAGTAGCGGGAGAAGGTGACGGTGGAGCGGACGGTGTGGGCGTTGAGTTCGTTGAATACCGTGCGCAGGGACTCGATGGCGAGCAGGCCGCCGGTGCTGCCGCCGTAGCCGACGAATCCGACCGTTTTGCGATCCCACTGCGTGAAGTGCCAATCGATCGCGGTCTTCAGAGAGGCCGGGAAGCTGCGGTTGATATCGGGCGTGACGACCACGAAGGCGTCGGCGTCGGCCAGTCGCTCGGCCAGCTCGGCGGTATTGCCGGGGCGCACCGGGTTCGGGTCCATGAGCGGCGAGACGGCGGGCAGGGCGTGCGGCAGCGGGTAGTCGGCCAGGTCGATGACATCCACCTCGAACCCCCCGTGGACGCGGGCTTGCTCGGCGAACCAGTTCGCCACCACCGGTCCGAAGCGGCCCTCCCGGACGCTGCCGATGATCACCGCGAGGCGCAGGGGAGTGCTGGTCATTGTGGGTCTCCTTCGAGATTCGCCGCGACCGGTCGGCCGCTCGAGATCAACTCTGCGAGCCCGGCCGAGCGCTAGGGAGACCATGCTGAGGGTGGTAGTGGCAGGGACACGATAAGAATCGCTCCCGTTGCTAGCGTCGAATAGGTGAGTGAGAACGAGCTGGGTCTGTTCCTGCGGCTGCGCCGGGAGGCGGTCACGCCCGCCGAAGTGGGCCTGCCGACGGGGCCGCGCCGCCGCACACCCGGCCTGCGCCGCGCCGAATTGGCCACACTCGCAGGAGTTTCCGTCGAGTACCTGACCCGGCTGGAGCAGGGCCGCGACCGGCACCCGTCCGCGCCCGTGCTGATCGCGCTGGCCGACGCGCTGCGATTGACCCCGGCGCAACGGGTGCACCTGCTCAATTTCGTCAAGGCCGGGGATCCGAACTTCAGCTGCCGCGGCGGTTCCGGGCCCAACCGCCGCATCCGCCCGGCCGTGCAGGCCATGCTGGATCAACTCGAACCCGCGCCCGCGGCCATCATGAACCGGCTCAGCGAGATCCTCGCGGTGACCGACGGCTACCGTGCCCTGTTCGGCCCGATCGGCCTGCTCGACGGCGGTCTGCCCGGCAGTTACGCCCGCTACGTCCTGGCCGACCCGCGCGCCCGCGACGCCTACCCGGACTGGGAACAGAAGGCCGACAAGGTGGTCGCCACCCTCAAACAGGGCCCCGGCCGCGCCGATCCCCACGTCAGTGCCCTCATGGATGAGCTGGCCGCCACCGTCGGCCCCGAATTCACCCGCCGCCTGGACACCCTCCCCGGCCTTCCCGACACCAATGGTGTGGGCCGCCTCACCCACCCCGAGTCGGGTCCCCTGCGACTGGCATACGAAACCCTGAACCTCTCCGCCGACGACGACCAATTCCTCATGGTCTACCTCCCGGCCGACGACGCCACCGCCCAGGCCCTGGACCGCCTGGTGGGCCGCCGCCCAGGCGGCCTCCGCGCCGTCGCCGGGTGATTTATCGAGATAATGCCTGGTGGCGGGTTCTTGTCCCGTTCGAGAGGTGGCAACTGATCTCGCAACGGTCGGGGTAACTCACCGGGTACGTCCAAAATCGGGTTGGCTCCCAACCGCCGGCACGGGTGCCTAAGTGACTACGGCACTTGGCCGTCCGCTGAAGGCTCGGGGAGGCGGGGTAGCCTTGAACATCGTGCATCCTGACGTCTCCGCTGATCTGGCCGAACTCGACACGACTCTGAAGACCATCGAGTCGGTGCTCGACATCGACGAGCTGGCTCGCCGCATCGACGAGCTGGAGCAGCAGGCGGCCGACCCGGAGCTGTGGAACAACCAGGAACACGCGCAGAGCGTGACCAGTCAGCTCTCCCACGCGCAGAGTGAAATGCGCCGGGTGCGCGACCTCCGCCAGCGGCTCGAGGATCTGCCCGTGCTCTATGAGCTCGCCGAGGCGGAAGAGGGTGCGGATCGCACGGCCGCGCTCGCCGACGCCGATTCGGAGCGGGCGAGCCTGCATGCCGATGTCGAGGCCATGGAAGTCCGGACCCTGCTCTCGGGCGAGTACGACAAGCGTGAGGCGCTGGTCAACATCCGCTCCGGCGCGGGCGGCGTGGACGCCGCGGACTGGGCGCAGATGCTCATGCGCATGTACGTGCGCTGGGCCGAGGGCCACAAGTACGCGGTCGAGATCTACGACACCTCGTATGCGGAAGAGGCGGGCATCAAGTCGGCGACCTTCGCGGTCAAGACGCCCTACGCGTACGGCACGCTGTCGGTGGAAATGGGCACGCACCGCCTGGTCCGCATCAGCCCGTTCGACAACCAGGGCCGCCGCCAGACCTCCTTCGCCGAGGTCGAGGTGCTGCCGGTGGTCGAGACCACCGACCACATCGAGATTCCCGAGAACGAGGTGCGGGTCGACGTCTACCGTTCGTCCGGCCCCGGCGGCCAGTCGGTCAACACCACCGACTCGGCGGTCCGCCTCACCCACATCCCCACCGGCATCGTCGTCACCTGTCAGAACGAGAAATCGCAGCTGCAGAACAAGATTTCGGCCATGCGCGTGCTGCAGGCCAAGCTGCTCGAACGCAAGCGCCAGGAAGAACGCGCCCAGATGGACGCGCTCAAGACCAACGAGGGCGCGTCCTGGGGTAACCAGATGCGCTCCTATGTGCTGCACCCGTACCAGATGGTCAAGGATCTCCGCACCGGTTACGAGGTCAACAACCCCTCCGCCGTGCTCGACGGCGACATCGATGCTTTCATCGAATCCGGCATCCGTTGGCGCATGCGGGAGCAGGCGACAAACTAACCATTGTTGGCGGCTCACTTCGGTGTTCGCGGCCTGCCCCGGTCTGGACTGACGTAGCGGGGGAGCGAAGCGGAGGAAGGAAGACCGGGGTTACGAGGGCCGCGAACCGCCGGAGCGAAGCGGAGGCAAAATGGGCGCAGTTCTCGCCGCCGGCACCGGAGCCGATCTCGGGAACTGGCTGCGTTCGAGCGGTCTCGAGATCGTGCTGCTGGTCGTCGGCGCCATGCTGTTCAGTCGCGCCGCGACCTTCGTGCGCGACCGCATCACTCGCAAGATCGACGCCGGCTTCCGCAGCAGCGATTCGCTGGTGCGATCGGAGGCGGCCAAGCACCGGCATGCGCTGGCGCAGGTCATCACCTGGGTGGTGCTGTCCATCGTCTACTTCCTGGTGTCGCTGGAAGTCTTGCGGCGCATGGGTTTCGAGCTCGGCGGACTGGTCGCCCCGGCCGCGGTGCTCGGCGCCGCCCTGGGTTTCGGGGCGCAGCGGATCGTGCAGGACCTGCTCGCCGGATTCTTCCTGATCACCGAAAGGCAGTACGGCTTCGGCGATGTCGTGCGCATCGCCGTCACTGGCAATTCGACCGAGGCCGAGGGTACGGTCGAGGACGTCACGCTGCGCATCACGACGCTGCGTAGCGCCGACGGCGAAGTGATAACCGTCCCGAACGGTCAGATCGTGAAAGTGACCAACCTGTCGAAGGATTGGGCGCGCGCCGCCATCGACGTGCCCGTTCCCGCCACCGCCGACATCAACAAGGTCAACGAGATCCTGCGCGAGGTGGGGGCCAAGGCCTTCGCCGATCGCAAGCTCAAAGCACTGCTGCTGGACGAGCCGACCGTCATGGGTGTCGAAGATCTCACCGTCAATCAGATGAACATCAAGATGGTGGCCCGGACGCTGCCGGGCAAACAGTTCGAAGTCGGGCGCGACTTGCGGGTGCGAGTGGCCGCCGCGTTGCGCCGGGAGGGTCTCAGTGTCGGTGCTGATTAAGAGAATGCGTAAGTCCACGGCGATCCTGATGGCCGTGTGGGTGGCAACATTCGTTCTGTACATCTTCGTCAAGCCCGCCCAACACGAGACCAACAGCACCCCGCCGATCATGAACACCATGCTCAGCAACTATCTGCCAAACACTTCCGGGCACACGGGCCGCTGAGCCCGAGTCCGCGCGGTGTAGTCGGCCGCTGCGTCGTGCTGGCTACACTGGCTCCCCGTGATAACCCTGCGCAACGTCACCAAGTCGTATCAGACCTCGACGCGGCCCGCGCTGGACAATGTCTCCGTCGATATCGGAAAAGGCGAGTTCGTCTTCGTTATCGGGCCCTCGGGCTCCGGAAAGTCCACGTTCATGCGGCTGCTGCTCAAGGACGAGAAGCCGACCACCGGTGAGGTGTGGGTCGCCGACTTCCGGGTCGACAGGCTGCCCGGGCGCAAGGTTCCCAAGCTGCGCCAGCGCATCGGCTGCGTCTTCCAGGATTTCCGGCTGCTGCAGCAGAAGACCGTGGAACAGAACGTGGCCTTCGCGCTGGAAGTGATTGGCAAATCGCGAGCATTCATCAATCGCTCGGTGCCCGAGGCGCTCGACATGGTCGGCCTCGCCGGCAAGGCCGACCGGCTGCCGGGTGAGCTCTCCGGCGGTGAACAGCAACGGGTGGCGCTCGCGCGCGCCTTCGTGAACCGGCCGCTGGTACTGCTGGCCGACGAACCGACCGGCAACCTCGACCCGGAGACCAGTCAGGACATCATGACGCTGCTCGAACGCATCAACCGCACCGGAACCACGGTCGTCATGGCCACCCACGACAACACCATCGTCGATGCCATGCGCCGGCGCGTGGTCGAACTCGACCGCGGGCGCATCGTGCGCGACGACGAGATGGGCGTGTACGGGGTGGGCCGGTAATGCGCGCGGGATTCCTGTTCAGCGAGGTCTTCACCGGCCTGCGCCGCAATGTCACCATGACCATCGCCATGATCCTCACCACCGCGGTGTCGCTGACCATGCTGGGCGGCGGTCTGCTGGCGGTGCGCATGGCGGACAAGATCCAGGACTACTACGTCCAGCGTGTCGAGATCCGGTTGTATCTCGACGATCAGGTCTCCAAGACCGATCCGGACTGCACCGGGCAGCCGTGCGCCTCGCTCATGGCGGATCTGAAGAAGCACCACTATGTGGCGAACGTGCAGTACATCAACAGCCAGGACGCGGTGAAGGAGGTCAAGGAGACCACCTTCAAGGATCAGCCCGGGCTCGCCGACGAGGTGAGCAAGGACGGGCTGCCCTCCTCGTTCCGGGTGAAGCTCGACGATGTCACCAAATATCGGTCCATCTATGACGATTTCTCCAAGCGGCCCGGCGTCATGACCGTGCTCAATGACATGGACATCGTGGACCGGCTGGTCAGCTTCTTCGTCGGATTGCGCAATGCCGCCTTCGGTTTGGCGGCGCTGCAGGCGCTGGCGGCGCTGCTGCTGATCGCCAATATGGTTCAGGTGGCGGCGCTGGCCCGCAAGACCGAGGTCGGCATCATGCGGCTGGTCGGTGCCACGCGGTGGTACACGCAGCTGCCGTTCCTGCTGGAGGCGGTGCTGGCCGCGCTGGTGGGATCGGTGCTGGCGGTGTGCGGTCTGTTCGTCGCGCAACCGCTGGTGATCAACCGGGCGCTGGGGTCGCTGTTCAACGACCAGGTGCTGCCGCGGATCACCGGCGACGACATCGCGGCCGTAGCGATGATCGTCACACCGATCGGTGTCGGATTCGCCGCTCTCACGGCATATGCCGCGCTTCGGTACTACGTCCGCGAGTAAGGGTGCTCCCCCGCCTCTCCGCGACTTCAGCGGACGGCCGAGTACCGTGAGCCGTTGCGCACCGGTGCCGACGGTTGGGTGCCGAACCGATTTTGGACGTACCCGGTGAGTTACCCCAATCGGTACGAGATCAGTTTGTCGCCTACGGACACGAGGCATCCACCGGGTGCGAAGTTCGGCGCATACGGGCCAACGGCATTCCGGTGTCGGGTGGTGTCCGTAGGATTGCGGGCGTGAGCGCGCCGGAGGTCGAGACCGTAGTCGGAAACCTGGATGCCGCCGGAAGTGATCCGGCGCACCAGGTGCTGCGAAAGACGTTCGGGTACGACAGTTTTCGCGGGCCGCAGCGGGAGATCGTCGACCAGGTGATCGCCGGTGGCGACGCCCTGGTGCTCATGCCCACCGGCGGCGGCAAATCGCTGTGCTATCAGATTCCGGCGCTGGTGCGGCCGGGCGTGGGCGTGGTGATCTCACCGCTCATCGCGCTCATGCAGGACCAGGTGGACGCCCTCAATGCCGTCGGCGTGCGCGCCGGATTCCTGAACTCCACCCAGTTCCCCGATGAACGGCGCACGGTCGAGGCGCAATTCGTGGCGGGCGAGCTGGATGTGCTCTACCTCGCACCGGAGCGGCTGCGGCTGGAGTCCACCGCGCAGTTGCTGGATCGCGGCAAGATCTCGGTCTTCGCCATCGACGAGGCGCACTGTGTCTCGCAGTGGGGCCACGACTTCCGGCCCGACTATCTGGGCCTGTCGATGGTGCACGAGCGCTGGCCGGACGTGCCGCGCATCGCGCTCACCGCCACCGCGACCGAGGCCACCCGCAAGGAGATCGCCGAGCGGCTGGACCTCACCCGCGCCAAGCACTTCGTGGCCAGCTTCGACCGGCCCAATATCCAATACCGGATCGAGGCCAAGAATCGGCCGGAGCACCAGCTGCTCTCGTTCATCCAGACCGAGCACGCCGGCGACGCGGGCATCGTCTACTGCCTCTCGCGCAATTCCGTCGAGAAGACCGCGGCCTTCCTGACCGCCAATGGCGTGGAAGCCGTGCCGTACCACGCGGGGCTGGACAATCGCATCCGCGCGACCAACCAGGCGCGGTTCCTGCGTGAGGACGGGCTTGTGGTGGTCGCCACCATCGCCTTCGGCATGGGCATCGACAAGCCGGACGTGCGCTTCGTCGCACACCTGGATCTGCCCAAGTCGGTCGAGGGCTATTACCAGGAGACCGGCCGTGCCGGGCGCGACGGGCAGCCGTCCACCGCGTGGATGGTGTACGGCCTCAGTGACGTTGTGCAGCAACGGAAGATGATCGACTCCTCCGACGGCGACGCCATGCACCGCCGCCAGCTGCAACTGCACCTGGACGCCATGCTCGCGCTCTGCGAGACCGTGCAGTGCCGCCGCGTCCAGCTGCTGGCCTACTTCGGTCAGCAGGGTGAGCGCTGCGGCAACTGCGACACCTGCCTCAACGCGCCCGAGGCGTGGGACGGCACCGTGCCCGCCCAGAAAGTGCTCTCCACCGTGCTGCGGCTCAAACGCGAACGCGGCCAGAGCTTCGGTGCGGGCCACATCGTGGACATTCTGATCGGCAAGCGCAATCCCAAGGTGGAGCAGCACGCACACCACGAGCTGAAGGTGTTCGGCATCGGCACCGAGCTGCGCGACATCGAGTGGCGCGGCGTCGTCCGCCAGCTGCTGGCCCAGGGCCTGCTCGCCGTGCACGGCGACTACGGTGTGCTCACCCTCACCGACGCCAGCAACCAGGTGCTGTTCGAGAAGCGCCAGGTCATGTTCCGGCGTGAGCCCGAACGCGCCAAGGCCGCCCGAACCGCCAAGCCCGCCAAGGCATCCCGCCTGGCCGCCGGCGACCTGAGCCAGTCCGACACCGACCTGTTCGAAAAGCTCCGCGCCTGGCGCGCGGCCACCGCCAAGGAACAGGGCGTCCCCGCCTACGTGGTTTTCCACGACGCCACCCTCCGCGAGATCGCCACCCGCAAACCCGCCACCCTGTCCGATCTCGCGGGCATCTCCGGCATCGGGGAGAACAAGCGCGCCAAATACGGTGAGGGCGTGCTGGAAGTGGTCGTCGCGGGCGGTTCGAGCACCGAAACATCAAGCTCCGCACCGGCTTCCGGTTCCGCCGTCGCCACGCCGCCCGGCCGGTCGGCGGCCTCGTCCCAGGGATCTCGGTCCGCGGCTCCGGGGGCGAGCTCGCAATCCGCGGTCCCCGAGCGGCGCTCCTCGCGGTTCGGCGCCGCGCCGGCCGCTGCGCCGAAGCCGAGCCCGGCCACCATCACCCCCGCCGACGAGATCCCCTGGCCCGACGAAGCGCCACCGGACTTCGACGAGCTCCCGCCCGACTACCAGTGACCAGTGTCCGGAAATGACCTCGCGCACGTCCAGTAGCAGGCGATTTGGTTGCTGGGCGGCGCCGCGATAAGCTTTCGGAGCTGCCGCGGTCCACGGATCGCAGCGAGCGACCTGGTCCCGTCGTCTAGCGGCCTAGGACGCCGCCCTCTCAAGGCGGTAGCGCGGGTTCAAATCCCGTCGGGACTACTGAGAAGGCCCTTCAGCGAATGCTGAAGGGCCTTTCTGTATTTCAGCGTCCATCCCGGGCCCAAAAATCATTGGCGTGCACCGCGATGCCGTGGCTACCGTGGGTCCCGGCTGTTCGAGAGGTGCCCCGGAATCTCCGGATCGTATTCCCCGTTCGAGGGCGGCCACGTCATTCAGGTTGGCGCAGAACAAATCTGCCGGGGTTCGATTCCCTTCACCGGTACGCCTCACCCGATCGGGTACGGCGCCGCGGCCCTGCGGGCTCCCCGACTTCGGTCGGGGGACGCCCCCGACGCGGTCCCGTGGTCGGGCGAGGCGTATCCGGTCACGCCGAAACCACTGTGGGGGAAGGAGATACACATGTTCACGACGGTCATGGAACACAAGACGGTCATGGAATACCAGCGCACGCTGCGATTCGAGGACGGCACCCTGCGGGAGGTTCTCGGCCCCGGGCGGCACCGCTACAACAAGGAGCGCTGCACCCTGGTCACCGTCGATATGCGCCCGCGTCTGCTGCAGGTCGGCGGCCAGGAACTGCTGACCCGCGACGGTCTGTCGCTGCGCGTCAGCTTCGTCGGCGACTGGGTGGTCACCGATCCGGTGACCTTCACCACCGGCGCCCAGTCCGCGGAGACCGTGCTCTACGCGACGGTCCAGGAGGTCGCTCGTGATCTCGTGGCCGCGCACACCCTCGACGAGCTGGTCGCCGACCGCACCCGGCTCAGCGGGGGCGCCGAGCGCGTGGCGGCGGCCGTCGAACGCCTCGGCATTCGTGTCGAGAGCCTTCGCGCCAAGGACCTCATGCTCCCGGGCGAGCTCCGCAGGGCCGCCCTCGAGACGGTGCTGGCGCGCGAACGCGGCCGAGCCGAACTCGAGCGCGCCCGCGCCGAGGCTGCCGCCCTGCGCTCGCTGGCCAATACCGCGAAGCTCCTGACGGACAACCCGGTCCTGCTGCGCCTGCGGACCCTGCAGGTCGCGGCCGCCCCGGGCAGCAAGGTAGTCCTCGACTCGCGGGAGAATGTCTGAGCACCGCCCCGGCCGGAACATCCCGTTCCGGCCGGGACCGGTTCAGGCCAGCGCGGTCGTATGGTTCTGTTCCCACACCTGGATGTGCGGCCCGAACTCGGTGAGGAAGGCCTGCACGTGCGGAGTCGAGCCGTGAGCGTCGAGCGCCTGCCGTGAATTCCAATGCTCGAAGCACAGGAACAGCGACGGGTCGTCCTGGTCGCGGTAGAACTCGTAGGTGTGGCAGCCCGGTTCTGCGAGGGTGGGCGCGGTCAGCGTCAGCATCGCCTGTGCGACCTGGTCGGCTGCCACGGGATCGACCTTGATGCGGATGAAAGCCGTATGCACGGAAGTCCTTTCGAGGAGAGTCGCTGTGAACTGGCTCACGCCAGCACCGTTCTCATCACTAACACCGGGCCCGCCGGGACGGGCTGGGCGCGTCCCGGCCACCGGAACAACCCGTCGGCCGGCGCGGTTGTACAACGAGGCCCGATTCCGTCACCGTGCGGGTTCGGGCCGGATCATCCGTAAGCTGGTTGGGCACTCCGGGCAGCGACGGGACGATAGAGGAGACATGAAGGAAAAGGGGCGCAAGGTCATCGCCAGCAACAAGAAGGCGCGGCACAACTACGCGATCCTCGAGACCTACGAGGCCGGGGTCGCGCTGGTCGGTACCGAGGTGAAGAGCCTGCGTGAGGGCAAGGCCTCGCTGGTCGACGCCTACGCCTCCATCGACGACGGCGAGGTGTGGCTGCGCGGCCTGCATGTACCCGAGTACGGGCACGGCACCTGGACCAACCACGCGCCGCGTCGCACCCGAAAGTTGCTGCTGCACCGCCGTGAGATCGACAAGCTGCTCGGCAAGACCAAGGAGTCGAGCCTGACCCTGGTCCCGCTGTCGATGTATTTCTCCGACGGCAAGGTCAAGGTCGAACTGGCCCTCGCCAAGGGCAAGCAGGACTACGACAAGCGCCAGGACCTGGCCCGACGCGACGCCGAACGCGAGGTCACCCGCGAACTCGGCCGCCGCATCAAGGGCATGCGCGGCTGATCCCGGGAACCCCCGGGTGACGGCGCGTTAATGGAATGAACCAAGGTTTGTTCGGTGTTAGGATAGGTAGCCCGGTGAGAGCCGGGTAGTTCATCTGAATCGGTGAACACAGACGGGGCTGAACGGTTTCGACTGCGTACGTTGATTCAGGGGAAGCGTGTCGGTGCAGGCAGGAGACCACCGTATAAGCGTCGCTGTAACCCTATAAGCGCCGATTCTCATCAGCGCGACTACGCTCTCGCTGCCTAAGCAACGAAGCGTGTCTGTCAGCCCGGGTTCGCCCTCGACCCGGTCCCTGGCATCAGCTAGAGGGCTCTACCGTCCGACGCGGTCGCGGCGCCGGACGGGACATCCAACAGCGACTGGGATCGTCATCTCGGCTTGTTCGCGTGACCGGGAGATCCGAGCAGAGGCATAGCGAACTGCACACGGAGAAGCCCTGAAGATGCGGCGGAGGACCCGGGTTCGATTCCCGGCAGCTCCACCAGAGGCGGCCCCGCAGGTCTGAGACCTGCGGGGCCGCAACCTTTTATGTCTCGGGTCCCGAGGCGGGATGTAGCAGGCTCGCCTGTAGTGCGAGATACAGCAGTGCGGCGTCGGCCGGGACGGCAAAAGCCTTGCCGGTGAGTCGCTCGATCCGCTTGAGTCGGTGCAAAACCGTATTGCGATGCAGGTGAAGGCGTTTGCCGACGGCCGACGTGGAGCCACCGAGCTCGTACCAGGCCAGGGCGGTTTCCACGAGAGCGTTGGAATCATCGGGGTGGAGAGGGTCGAGTGCTGCCAGTACGTCGGAGAGGACGTCGGCGGTGAGGCTCGGGTCGGCCGCGAGCAGCGCACGCACCGGTGCCGAGGCGTAGGTGTGGATACCGGTCTCGGACGGTGTCAGACATAGGAGGGCGAGGCGCGCCTGGTCGAGGGCGGTCGGTGCGTACACGAGGTCGGTGAAGGGGCGGCTGGCACCGGCCCGCTGTGATGTCGCGGCGCGGAAGGCGTGGTCGAGCGCACGAGGCGAGGCCGCCACGGCCAGGGTTACACGGTCGTCGGCGAGCAGAGTCTCGACGGTTGTCACCCCCGCCGCAGCGAGGCGAACATCGCCGACGAGGACCGCGAGCGTGGCTCCCGCAGGCAGGCGCATCCGGCTACGCAGGGTCTCACGCTGTGCGGCGGGGAGGTCGGGATCGAGCAAGGCCCGCAACAGCAGTTGATTCGGTCGTTGATCTCCGGACACGACGGTGCGCCGGTATGCGTCGGCGGCGGCGATGGAGTACTCGTCGACGGTGGCCCACACCCGGGTGGACAGTTGGGGAAGCATCGGGTGATCGACACGGTCGATGATGACTTCCCAGACCGCCATCCCCGCGATTCGGAAAGCGTGCAGCAGGCCGTCCAGCGGAAGGCCTCGCTCGGCCTTGAGCCGCCCGGTCCGGTGGGCCGGTTCCAACGAATAGCGTTTGTCGGCAATGGCATCCAGTAACTCGGCGATATTGTCGGCCACCAGGGTCGCCAGTTCGTCGTGGGTCAGCGCGGCATCGCCGTAGTCCCGCTCCTCGTGCTCGATCCGGGCGGTCACCCGGTCGGAGATCACAGCCACATCGCCTCGCAGCTCACCGAGAAGGCGGGGCCAGTCGGCCTGCGTGTCCCGTGTCACGACGGCCAACCGTAGTCCTCAATTGTGCACAGGCACAACGGAGCCGGTCGAAGTGGAGGCCTGCGCCTGTCGCCATGGTCGCCGCTCCCGGCGAGACTGAAGTTCCCCGACGCCGGATTACCTACCGGCTGAATAGATATGGAGTCATCCACCATGAGCGCTGCCACTCGCGAACTGTTCGAGCGATACCACGCCTGCTGGGCCGACCGCGACCCTGACCGGATAGCCGAGCTGCACGCTGCCGACTCCCTGTTCCACCTGCACGCGGGCCAGGAGCCGGCGCGCGGCCGGACCGCCATCCGCGAGGCGGCGGCGGGATTCTTGACCCTCGTTCCCGACCTGACGTTCCAGCTGGTTTCGCTGCGTGTGGGAGAGGACTTCTGGGTCAGTCGGTTCGAGATGACAGGGACCTCTTCGACCGGCAAGCCGGTCCAAATCGATCTCGCGGACTATGTCGTCGTCGAGGACGGCACGGTCAAGGAGAAGCACTCCTACGTCGATGGCGTCGCGATGCACGCCGCGCTGAACTAGGTCCATGAGAAGGCCCGGTCCACATGGACCGGGCCTTCGTCATTCCGATGTTCACGTGGCAGCCGGAGTTGCGGTGACGCTCCCGCGTCTAGCCGCCTGCTCTGCGGCGGAAGGTGCGTTTGCCGCCTGCCTGAGCGTGCGTGCCGCGCACCTTGGCGGAGTGTTGGGCGGAACCGCCTGCGGAGGCGTGGCCATTCTTTCGGTCGAGTGCTTCCCGGAACTTCCGTTTGGTCGCCTCCTCCGGCGACTCGATAGCATCACCCGCGAGTAGCTCGGCTGGGACTTCTTGTTCGTCGGCCATGGACCCAGCCTATCGTTGCGTTTCGCCTCTGGCGTGTCGCCGAGCGCGAGCGGATCATGCTCACCATGGCGCTCAGCGAGGCCGGGCGCAGACTTACTTGTGTCCGTGGGAGGTTCGGCCCGACCCGGAGGCCACATGAGCAGGATGTATCTGTGCCGTGACATCAACGGCGATGCCCACCTGGTGCCCGAAATTGAACTGGTCCAACGGACGTCCGCGTACCTCGTGGCACTTTGCGACAATGCGGTGCTGCTGGTTCGAGATGGCACCGGGCAGAAGGGGAGATGGGATCTACCTGGCGGCGGTCTCGAGCCTGGAGAGGGGCGTCTGGATGCTCTCGATCGGGAGCTGCTGGAGGAGACGGGACTTCGTCTGGCAGGTGAGCCCGCTTTTCTCTGTGAGTTCGTCGAATACTTCTATGACCTTCAGTCCCGGCGAGGTTGGGAGTCGACGCGGTGCTACTACGTCGGTGGTGTAGTGGGAACCGTGCGTCCTGACGGTAATGGTGTTGATGTTGCTGCCTGCCAATATGTTTCGCTCCCACTGTCCGCAGCCGAAGTCGGGGCGGTGGCACGGAAGATGACGCAACTGGCGCTGTCGTCTGGTTGATCAGGGGACGTTCCGGGGGATGGTCGGATTGCGGTGGTGAGCCGGCTCACCGGCTGAACAACGGCCGAGCCGAGCAGAAGTTGTCGCGTCCGGTGCGGCAGTCGGGGCCGCCTCGCTTCTGGCCAGTCTTCTGCTCCTGCAAAGCGGTTGCCATTCGTTGGCAGAGCACGGCGCGAGCGCTCTGTCTCGGGTTCGCCGACTGTGTGGTCGTCGCCCTCCACTTCGAGGTGACTCTGTTCGACGCTATGTGCCGTGCGACAGATCGATATCGGTCCAGCGCAACCCGCATACCTCCGAGCGGTGCGGACCGCAGGAGGACATCAGAAACACGGCGTGCAACCGGTCCACGGTTGCCTCGGTGGCGAAGATCTGCACCTGCTCCCTGGTCCACCCACCCGAAGCGGTGACCTCGGTTCGCCGACACCCATAGACGAAATTCGAGACTCCCACGGTGACCGCGTCATCGATGAGCCGGGGCAACGGGCCCCTTCGAGTCCGCGGGTCCGTTGCGGCCGTTGCCCTCACCACCGTCCGCGGTGCAGACGACGCCGCCGACGTCGGTCTCACTCCTGGCGGACGGGCCGGCGTAGACAAGGAACCAGGGGAACACGCGGAATCGCGTCGCGCAGCGGACCGGCCGGTTGTACAACCGCGATGGAATCGGCGCCGACCAGCGGTGCTGTGCCGGTACCCAGGGCGGGAGATGTTGCCCAGGGGGTGAAAACGATCGCCACCTATGGTGGCTATTCGGGACGAGCGGCGGCGCCGAAGATTCTTGTCGAGGCTGCTACCAGCGAAGCGGCGGACCTCACCCATCGCGCGCCGATACACGAACCAGCTTCCGAGGAGTTCACGAATGCCGTCCACCTTTGTCGCGGATGTTTGCGACTGAGCCGATGCCTACCGCGCTACACCTTTCTCCGCGAGAAGGGCCGCGAACTGGTCGCGGAGGCGGTGAGCTGCCGCGCACTCGCCCCCGACGCACGGGCGATGGTGGTCCGGCCGTCCGTGCCGTCCAGAAGCGAATCGGGCGGTGCCGTCGCCGTGTCCGCCAGGACGCGAGCCATCGCGGGCGTTCTTCGATTGCCCGTATACCGGAGCGATCGCAGTACCGGCCGCGCGCTGCACGCTGCGCGCAGCATGCAGCGGACCAAGTTCTCCAGGCGAGTTCGTGGAACGAGACGGTGCTGCCATCAGCAGTGAGTTGCCAGTATTCGCTGGACGTTTCGGCGCGAGAGCCGGTCGATACCCGAGCATTCGTAGCACGTCGGGCAACACCGTTGGACTACAATGCGAAGGGTCATGGATTGTGTGGCAGTGGTGTCGCACTTTCGCCGAAGGGCCCGAAGCCGCGTCGTCGACCAGTTGGCAAGTCGACAATGTTCAAGCGCCGATTCTCGATCTTGACCAACCTGCGCACATTACCCGCAACGCAGGCAGGGCCGTCATGACCAACCTACGGCAGCCACTGACGCCAGGGTCGGCGTTCGGGAAATATCGCCTGCGTCGGCTGATCGGCTCCGGCGGGATGGGCAGGGTATTCGAGGCACTCGACACCACCAAGGGTCGGGTGGTCGCGTTGAAAGTGCTGCCCGAACAGCTGGCCGACGACCCGGTCTATCGGGCCCGGTTCCGGCGCGAATCCCACATCGCCGCGCTGCTGCAGGAGCCCCACGTCATCCCGATCCACGACTATGGCGAGATCGACGGGCTGCTCTACATCGACATGCGACTCGTGCACGGCGAAAGCCTCCGCAACGTGGTGAGAACCCACGGCCCGCTGCCGCCTGAGCAAGCTGTCTCGGTGATCAGCCAGATCGCGGCCGGACTCGACGCCGCACACCATGACGGCCTGGTCCATCGTGACGTCAAGCCGGACAATATCCTGCTCACCGACGAGGGGTTCGCCTACCTGGCCGACTTCGGCCTGGCCAACACGAACACCGACGAACGCCTGACCCAGACCGGATCGGCGATCGGCTCGTTCAGCTACATGGCACCCGAACGTTTCCGAGCCGGCCCGGCCACCCCGGCTGTCGACGTGTATGCCCTGGCGTGCGTGTTGCACGAATGCCTGACCGGCACCCGCCCTTACGCGACCGACGGTGGTGACGCCGCGATCATGCGGGCCCACATGATCGAACTTCCACCCCGGACGAGCAGCTACGCACCGGGAATCCCGGTCTCGATCGACGCTGTCGTCGCGCGCGGCATGGCGAAGTCGCCCGATGAGCGCTACTCCAGCGCAGGCGAACTGGCCGCCGCCGCCCACGCCGCACTTGCATCGTCTACCGGCGACGCCGGAGACCATAGTCCCCTCGCCGTATTCGAATACGATCCCACCGTGGCGGCGCATCCCGCACCCCGGGCGACCTCCACATCCGAGGCGAGATCCGTTCCGGCACCCAAGCGTCGGCCACGCTTCCTCTGGATCGCCGCTACCGCGGCCGTTGCCGCCGTCGTGGCCGTCGGAGCCTGGCCGCTGCTCCACAAGCCCACACCACCGACCCCGGGGGCGGCGAAATCCGAATTCACCGAGGATGACGTCACCTTGCTGAAGAACGTGGGAGACCCTTACAACCGCAGCGTCTGTCATCACCGGAACCCGGAGGCGATTCTGGGGGAGAAAGCCCATCTCACCTGCGACGAGATTCCCGAAATCCGCACGCCCAGTGCGGAGTTCCACCTTTTTCCCAGCGCCGACGCACTAGGCAAGGCCTATCACGCCGTAGCGTTACAGACAGCGTTGAAGACCAGCAACTGTCCGGACGATCCACCCGGCCCCGACGGCCCCGCGACGAGAGACGGCAGGCAGGTCGGGCGGATGGCCTGCTTCGCGAATACCACGACGACACCGACATCGGGCGTGATCCAAACCGACGACGCGGCCATGAGCATGGCGGTTTTCTCCTTCACCGACTCGGTGGGCGGTAGCGCCGCCCTGTACTGGACACTGCACGACACGGGAGAGGGGAATTCGCAATTCCTGACTACTCCGAGGGACCCGGACGACTACACCCCGGCCGACCGCGATCTGCTCAAAAAACTGCCCAAGGCCTACGACCCGCGATACTGTCGACACGAGTCACCCGTGAGCGATGCGACCGCCGCCGTTCTATGCTTCGGCAACGAGTCTGGTGCGCCGACAGCAAGGTTTCTCCAATTCCCCAACCATCCGATCGCGACCCAGTTTTTCGATGGTGTCATAAGGAAGTCCGGCGGGCGCGCGTGCGACGGTTCAACGGTTTCCGAGCAACCGTCGATTCGAAATGGCACGACCGTCGGCCGGTTCACCTGCCTCACCGATCCCGTGCCGACGCTCGTTGCGTTGGATCAGAGCAGTGACATCGCCATCCGAGTCAAATCCGTCGGTCCCGATTCCCCCTCCAACCGTCCCAAGACCGATCAGGGATTGTCCGATTGGTTCAAGAAGAACCCGCTGTAGACGCCGATGTTTCCGCCGCGTCGGCAAAACCAGCGTCGACCAGACGTCGATAACTCGCGTGATGAGGACTGACGAAGTCAACTGGTCTTCGGGCAAACCGTGTCTGGCCTCGAAGCCTCTGCGTTCGTGTTACAGGGGAACCTGGGTGCCGCATGCAGTCCACCCTGGTCCGGGGCCGGGGAACACGGATAGATGGCGCGGAGCCTCCGCCCCTCCGCGACATGGAGAACCACCCCCGCCGCCCGGCAGGGAACTGAGTTAGCAGTCGAAGTGAGGGCACCGTGGCATCGGCGGATGCCCGTGGCTTTGCGAGGCGGCATCGAACGACGACGCGGAGGCCGCCGGTGGTGCAGGTAGCGGCAGCGACCCCGACATCCCCAGGACGCTGGGGCCGAACAGCATGAGTCCACCGGTAAGGGTCATCGACAAAAGGATGCGGCGCCGGGCACGCGAGCACATTCGCCTGCCGGGCTTCCCGGGACGAGAAGACAGAAACTGAGCAGCAAGAGGCATCTGCATCACATCCCTGGGCGTGGTATCGATCATGACGTGGACAGGGTCAATCCTTGTCTGTGAACGGATCGAGCAACACCCACCCCAGGGTGAAACCCGCACCCGCCCTGACTGCCCGGCCGATCGGATTTCGGTCAACAGGGTCACTCCTTCTGTGACCGATTCGATGGTCACGCCGAACCCCGTGCGGGCAGTGACTGAACGCAGGTCAGCAGAGGTTCTCCACTGTGCCGGCGTTGCAAACTCGCGGCAGAGTCCACGCGCACCAACCCGCCGACGGCAATACCAGCAATACCCCCACCGTCAGTGCAGTGAGACAGCTGGGTGCGGCTCGGTGGCGGTTGTAGCGTCCGCGGTATCCGGCTCGGCAACACCCTCAGCGAGGGGATCTCGCGCCCACCTGCTCCTGCTCAGGGTCGGCTGGTCCGGGTTGCGCTTCGGACTTGCCGCCACCGATTCCGCAGCACAGCAGCACCGTCAACACTCGCATCCAGAACAATGAACGGAACGGTCGGTTTGCTGTGAATCATGGTGGACAGGAATCCAACTCGATTCTTGATCGGCCGGGTATTCGTTATTCCGTTGGCAGTCTCAAGTATTCGGATCGCCGTAGGTGGCGGCGATGTCTTTGGAGCTGGGCCAGCGGTTGTAGGTGGGGGACTGGGGCCAGCCGGTGGGGACGTCTTGCCAGTCTTCCTGGCGGCCGTAGGGGAGGAGGTCGATGAGGGGGAAGGTGTGGGTGAGTTGTTCAACGCCGCGGCCGTTGGTGTGCCAGGTGCGGTAGACCGTGTCGCCGTCGCGGAGGAAGACGTTGACGCCGAAGCCGCCGCCGGGCGGGGCGTCGATGTCCGCGCCGAACGGGCTGTTGGCCGTGGAGTACCAGGGCATCCGGTTGCCGACGCGACGTTTGTAGGCGAGGGCCTCGTCGATCGGGCCCTGGGTGACGATGACGAAGCGGGCGTCGTAGAGGTCCAGGAATTCCAAACGGGTGAATTGCGAGGTGAATCCGGTGCAACCCGGGCACTGCCATTCCTCGCCCGGGAACCACATGTGGCTGTAGACGATCAATTGGGACTTACCGGCGAAGACGTCGACCAGGCGGACCGGGCCGTCCTCACCTTCCAGGGTGTAGTCGGGCAGTTCGACCATCGGCAGGCGGCGGCGCTGGGCGGCGATGGCGTCGAGCTCGCGGGTCGCGGCCTTCTCACGGATACGCAGTGCTTCGAGTTCGGTCCGCCAGGTGTCGATGTCGACGACGGGCGGCAGCGGGTTGATGCTCACAGGGTCCTCCCTCACCGGGTTCACAGAGCGTGCTGTAGGCATAGACGCCGCGGGCGCGCAGAACTCATCGGTGACCCGCCGTCGAATCAGTTGATGCGATTCGCGTAATCGAGGGGGAGTTTGGCCGGTGGGCGGTCGATGACGGTGTCGTCGTCGGGTTCCCGGATTTCGAGGTAGGTGATGCGGCCGGTGGAGGCGATCAGGGTTTGCGGGTAGGTCGGGCCCTGGTCGCGGTCGGCGATGATCTGAGGGATGTCGTCCTCGTAGCGGCCCAGGGTGCTCTCGGGTAAGTCGAGCATCCACTGCGGATAGCAGATCGTCGTGTGCACCCGGCGCTCGCCGAGCCAGACGATGAGCACGGTGACCGTCCCGGTCGGCTCCACCCAGGCGAGCTTGTACATATCGCCGCTGAGCTGGATCATCTTCGCCGGTTGCGCCGTGGACCAGCGCCCGAACATCGGTCCCATCAGGCAGCGGAAGGCGACAGTCTGCGAATTGCGTATGTAGAGGTCGTACTTCCAGCCGTTCTCGTACGCATAGATCAGATGTCGCCCGACGATTCCCGACAGGTCACCGGCCAGGGCCGGTGCGGCGGTGGCATCCTCGGCGCTCATCGCTAACTCCTCTCGGCCGACCTGCGTCAGGACCCGGGCGTCGCGCTCAGCCTATCCCGCTGAGCACGCCATCCCCGACGATCTCCATGGATGTTCCACATCAGGGCAGGGGCAGGGGCGGCGGGCGGTCGGGTACCAGCAGGGTGGCAATGGCGGCGCCGATGAGGATGGCGTTGTCGGTGTCGGGGTTGGCGGTCGGGCCCAGGGTGGCGTAGACGACGATGGTGGTGTCGGATTCGGTGTCGTAGAGGGCGATGCCGTTGTAGCCGCCGTAGGCGGGATTCATGAACAGCCAGTCGCCCATGTGGGGGACGCCGAAGGCGAAGTATTTCTGGGCGGTGAGCGGGCCGAGGCCGGCGGTGGAGGGGGCCATCATCTGCTGGAACTGGCTGCTGGAGAGCAGTTCTCCCTTGCCGAGGGCCCGGACCCAGCGGCCCACGTCGGCGACGGTGGAATTCATGTTGCCGGAGTGCAGGAAGGCCGTCGGGTTCCAGAAGGTGGCGTCTTCGAAGATCTTTCGCTCGTCGGTGTACCCGTGCAGGATCGGCTCGTCGATCCGGGCGATGCGGACCACCGCGGAATGCCGCATGCCGAGCGGGCCCAGGACGTACTGGGAGATCAGATCGCCCAGCGATTTGCCGCTGGCCAGCTGCAGCACCTCGCCCAGGACGACCAGGTCGCTGTGGGCGTAGGCGAAGCTGGTGCCGGGATCGAACAGGGGCGGGCGGGCATTGGCCAGGTCGAACAGCTCCTGGGCGGTCCAGGTGTGGAACGGATTGTCGGCGAAGCGTTTCAGGAAGCCGGGGTCGGTGACGTAGTCGGAGATTCCGGAGGTGCTGTCGGCGAGCATGCGCGGGGTGATGCGGTCGGCGCGCGGGAAGGTCGGCAGCCATGTGGCGATCGGCTGGTCCATGGACAGGGTGCCGGCCGCGTCCAGATGCCACAGCACGGTGGAGAGCATCGGCTCCATGGGCTGGCCCACCCGCAGCTGCATGTCGGTGGTCGCCGGGATGCCCAGCGGCGAGTCGCCCGCCGCGCCGATGATGATCGACTCCTTGCCCCGCCACACCCCGAAAACCGCTGCGGTGAGGTCGAGTTGGGTCAGTTTGGTGCGCACGATATCGGCGATCTGCGCGGCTTCGGGGGAATTGGTGCCGGAGCTCTTCGTCTCACCGCCCCGATCGGATCCGCAGGCACCGGTGGCCACGATCAGCACGATCGCCAGGACCGCACCCACTCGGCACCGAGTCGACACACCCATCACCCGATCCCTTCATCGAAGAAGACGGCCCGAGCAGCGTGGATCACAATCTACGCCGGTGCTCCGGCCGTCTTCGCCACGGATCGCCGCGGTGCCGGCTTTCGCCGTTCGGTCCGGCGCTGGCCGTGCTGAACGCGAACCAGCAGCGCGAGCTCTACGTGCTGCTGGAACTCGTTGTCTCCCAATAGGGTTCAGCTGAACTGCAAAGCGTTCAGCTGGGCTGAGGCGCAGCCGGGTCGGGCTGGATTGCCGGCGCCGGATTGATCAGACCGTCCGCCACGCCGACGGCCGCGCCGACACCTGCGCCGAGCGCCATGAACGGTGCGGCGACCATGGCATAGCCGATGGCGCCGCCGATGGCAGGGACGATGACCAGGCCGATCGGCGCGAAGGGGAGTCCGGCGACAGCGCCCGAGACCACGCCGACCAGTGCGCCGGTCCACGCGATCGGACTGGCCAGGACGGACCCGACCGACGCGCCGATGGCCGCGTCACCGAGGACGGCCTTCGCGACACTGGTGGAGCGGGCATGGTCGAGCCCGGCCGCTTCGAGCGACTGCGCCAGGCCGGCTTCCGTGCCCGTGGTCGCGATATTGATCTGCTGGGTCTGCTCGGGGGTCAGAAAGAACGGCCGGTCGAGCTGGAGGGTGCCGATGTGAATCGACGAGTCCGGGATATCCAGGGCCGGCTGATTCGCCACGGCCGGTGGCGCTTCCTCGGCCAGGGCGGGTGTTACCCCCAGGAGAACCAGGGAGAGGGGAAGAGCCCCCGCAACAGCGACCCGGGCCACACGCCGACGCAGCTGAACCGAACCTGTGGGCTGCCTTGTGCCCATATGGAAACCTCATTCCGAGATGTCGATGACTTCGCATCAGGATTCGAAACCGGAACCCTCTCGGATCTGTCCCGATCATGGGAATTGTTGGCAGCGACCGGTTTTGCGAGGTAGCGGAAGACGTTTGTGCAAGGCGTCGGAAGAGATTGGGCCCGCGCACTGTCGTGCACGGACCCGGGAACCGTCAGCCGCGGTGCATCCGCGGGCCCGGGCCGCCCCAATTGTGGTGGCCGTGATGGCCGTGGTGCACGAGGACCAGCATGCCCACGATGTAGAGGATGGCGAACAGGACGAAGAGGACGCCGCCGATCCAGAGGGAGAGGATGCCGAGGTAGCGGGCTCGGTGCGAGGCATAGCGGGCGGCGTCGGCATCGCCTTCGGACCACAGGGGAAAGACGTTCAGGGCGTGAGTGAACGCGGAGAAGGAGAGCGGCCAGAAGAACAGGAGGGACGCGACGGCCCAGCCGATATTGTTCGGCGGGCGAGTGGCGGGTCGCTGCGAGGTTGCGGGGGTTGTGGCCGCGGCGGGAAGCTCGGTTGTTCGGGGCTCGTCGGGCGTTGCTGCTGGTTCGGGGGTCGTCATGGCGGAATCCTTTTCGAATTGCCTGGTCCGCGAGTTTTCGCGGGTTCTATGAGGTCGATTACGACATCGCTGTCTGGTATCCGACCGAGAACCGCCGGTGAGATTGCTGCGTAGGAGATTCGAGCCATGATGTTCGACCGGGCGAAGCCGGGCGGACCTGCACACCCGGTTTCGCCACCTTCGTCGTGCCGTGACGCGCGGGTGGGGCGTGGCTATCGGAGGTCGTCGGACAGGGCGGCGGCGACTTCCGTCAGTAGCGGTGCGGCGCGGTCGATGAGCTCCTCGGTCATCCGGCCAACCGGGCCGGACACCGAAATCGCAAGCCGGGCAGGTGCTTTGGGCACCGCGACCGCCACGCAGCGCACGCCGAGCTCCTGCTCGCCCTCGTCCATGGCGTATCCGGTGCGCGCGGCCTCGTCCAGTTGCCGGGCGAACTCCACCGGATCGGTGATGGTGTTGTCGGTGTAGCGCGGCATTCCGGTGCGCTGCAACAGCTCTCGGGTCAGGTCCGGCGCCGAACCGGCCAGGATGGCCTTGCCCACGGCCGTGCAGTGCGGCAGTACCCGCCGGCCCACCTCGGTGAACATGCGCATGGAGTGCCGCGACTGCACCTGCGCCACATAGACGATCTGATCGCCGTCCAGCATGGCCATGTTCGCGGATTCACCGAGCTCGTCGACCAGCCGGGACAGGTGCGGGCGGGCCAGCACCGCCAGCATCTGCGAGGAGCTCTCACCGAGCTTGATCAGCTTGGGGCCCAGTACGTACTTGCGCGACGGCTCCTGGTGCAGGTAGCCCAGATCCACCAGGGTGCGCACCAGCCGGTGAATGGTCGGCAGCGGCAGCCCGGACTCCGTGGCGAGCTGGGACAGGCCCATCATGCCGCCCTCGTCGGCCATCAGCTCCAGCAGGGCGAACGCGCGCTCGATGGACTGCACGCCCCCGGTGCCGCTCTTGGACTCCTTCGCTGCTGGCACCCCGGTCCTCCTCCGTTTTTCCGAATGCCGGAATTCTAGGGCAGATCGTAGATCACCTGTTCTGCCCAGTAGCCTGAGGCCCATGCGGCTACGCGCGGAGTTCACGACCGAACCGTTCCATGGTGAAGGGGAGACGCCGCCGCATGCCAGAGCGGCCCTCGAACTCGCCGAATCGGCCGGTCTGGAATGCGATTTCGGTCCGCTCGGCACCTCGGTGGCCGGGACTGACGACCGCCTGCTGCCGGTGCTGGGCGAGATCATGGTGACCGCCTTCGCGCACGGGGCGACCCGGGTGACCATGCAGGTCGAGCAGGATGACTGAGCGTTCGCCGATGGACGAGTCGCACCCCGTGCTGGTGACCCTTGCCCCGCTGCTGGAGAGAACCGGCGGCCGCCTGGTGCCCGCGCAGGAGGCCACCGCCGACGATGTCCCCCTGGTCTGGGAAGGAACGACCCTGGCCTGTGTCCGTTTCGGTCAGCCCGAGTCCGACACCCTCGGCGGCCTGGAGCGGCTGCTGGACGAGGTGGCGGCGGAGCTGGGCGGGCCACTGGCAGGTCTGCCGCGCGTCGACAAGCAGCGTGCTGTGCGATTGCTGGAAGAGCGGGGCGCCTTCACGTTCCGCAAGTCCGCGGAGACCGTGGCGGCGGCGCTGGGCGTCACCCGCTTCACCGTCTACAACTACCTGAACCGCGAACGCGCCTGACCGGGCTGTCGGTCGACCGATATATATTCAACGAATTGTTGACGGCCTATGTGGCCCGTGCCACTCTTCTCGGATAGCGGAATGACCCTTCCGCTATCCAAGAGAGGTTGCGCCAATGGAGACGTTGAGCGAACGCGGTTCACCTGCGGGCCAAAGAGTTTCGACGCCATACCGAAGACTTTCGATGGTCGTCCGGCCGTCGCGATCGGGCCGACTACGCGACGGAAGTGCTGCTTCCTCCGCTGATCGAGGGGGCCGGTCCGCCCGTGACTGCTGAATCCGCACCCGGCGTCCCGGGAACTCCCTCCGCGCCGGAGTCCACCGTATCGGCGGTCCTGGAATCCGAAGCGCCCGAACGGCATCCGGTCGATATCGTCCCGCCGCCCTGGCAGTTGCTCGCCGGCGGCCTGCAGCACATCGCCGCCATGGTCGCCGGCGTCGTGGCGCCACCGCTGATCGTGGGCGCCGCGGTCGGCCTGGGCACGCGCGACACGGTCATGCTCATCACCGCGAGCCTGTTCACCGCCGGACTGGCCACCCTGCTGCAATCCCTGGGCTGGTGGAAGTTCGGCGCGCGGCTGCCGCTCATCAATGGCGGATCGTTCGCGGCGGTGGGGCCGATCCTGGCGATCGCCAAGGATGCCGCACCGGGCGAGGCGCTGCCGGTCATCTTCGGGGCCACCCTGGTGGCGGGCATGCTCGCCGTCTTCGCCGCCCCGTATTTCTCACGGCTGCACCGGTTCTTCCCGCCGATCGTGGGTGGCACGGTCATCTCGCTCATCGGCCTGTCGCTGCTACCGGTCGCGCTCGGCTGGATCAGCGGCGCGGGCGAGGGCTCCATGGGCTCGGCGCATGTGCCGCTGAAGAACCTGCTGGACGCGGCGATCGCGCTGGTGGTCGTGCTGCTGTGCCATCGGTTCCTGAAGGGGTTCGGGCGGCAGCTGGCCCTGCTGATCGGACTGGTCGCGGGTTCGCTGGCGGGATGGCCACTGGGACTGCTGGATACGGGCCCGGTGCGCAATAGCGCGCTGGTCGGTTTCATACCGCCCATGCACTTCGGCGCACCGCAGTTCCAGGTCGGTGCGATCGTCTCGCTGTGCATCGTGATGCTCGTGGTGATGACCGAGTCGACCGCGACCATGATCGCGCTCGGTGAGATCGTGGACCGGCCCGCCGAGGAGCAGCACATCGCGGGTGGGCTGCGGGCGGCCGGCGTCGGCACCATGCTGGCCTCGGTCATGGGCGGATTCGCCTGCGGCGCTTTCGCGCAGAACGTCGGACTGGTGGCGCTCACCCGCATGTACAGCCGATTCGTCGTGGCCGCCAGCGGTGCGCTGCTGGTGCTGCTGGGATTGTTCCCGGTGGCGAGTGCCGTGGTGGAGCTGGTGCCGAAACCGGCCCTGGGTGGAACGGGTCTCGTACTGTTCGGGACGGTCGCCGCGAGCGGTATCCGCACCCTGGCCAAGGCCGATCTGCACGAACCGATCAACTCCCTGATCGTGGGCGTCGCGCTGTTCATCGGCATGACGCCGACGGTCGCGCCCTCGTTCTACGCCGGTCTGCCGGGACCGGTGTCGATCATCCTGGCGTCGGGGATCAGCGCGGGCTGTCTGGCGGCCCTGGTGTTGCACCAGCTGTTCAGATCCCGCACCAGCGCCGCCCTGGCGGCGGCACCGGCCGCGCGGCATACCTAGCCGACGCCGGTGCGATGATCAGCGGCGGAGGGCCGACCACGGTCGGCCCGACGCCGCTGTCCTCGTTTCGGGTTGGTTGGCACGTACGCTTCGCTGGCGTCCTGACCTGCGATCTCTGTATATTTTCAACAAAATGTTGACGAGTTGTTGTGGCCCACGACACTCTTCTCGAGTAGCGGAATCACCCTTCCGCTATCCGAGAGAGGTAGTGCCGATGGTGACGTTGAGCGAATTCAATTCGACTGCCGGGGAACAACTTCGGCCGGACCTGCTGTCCTGCTGTGACGTGCCCGCCTGGGCCGACGGTGTGCTGGCGGCCCGGCCCTACGCCGATATCGACAGCGTGCTCGCCCGGGCCGGCGAGCTGGCCGGCGCCCTCTCTGGAACCGAGGTGGACCGTGCGCTCGCCGCGCACCCCCGCATCGGTGAGCGCGTGTCGGGCACCGACACCGGATCCGCGTGGTCGCGCCAGGAGCAGGCCGGAGTCGGCCAGGACGTGGCCATCGCCGCGCAGCTGCTGGACGGCAATCGGGCCTACGAGAAGCGTTTCGGCCGGGTCTTCCTGATCTGCGCCACCGGTCTGTCCGCCGAGCAGATTCTGGCGAGCCTGCACCAGCGCCTCACCAACGACGACGCCGCCGAGGCGGCCGTGGTGGCCGAGGAGCTGCGCAAGATCGCGGTCCTGCGCCTGCGAAAGGTATTCGAGCAGTGAGCACCATTACGACGCACATCCTGGACTCCGCGCTGGGCAAGCCCGCGGCCGGTGTCGAGGTGCGGCTGGAACAGGTCGGCCCGGACGCCCGAGTGCTGGCCGAGGGCAAGACCGATGACGACGGCCGAGTGCGCGATCTCGGCCCCGAAGGGCTCGCGGCCGGTGTCTACCGGCTCACCTTCGACATCGAAAGCTATGCCGCCGCAACGAATCAGACCTACTTCTACCCGTCGGTCTCCATCACCTTCAAGGTCGCCGGGGAGGCGGGCGAGCACTATCACGTGCCCCTGCTCATGAGCCCCTTCGCCTATTCCACCTACCGAGGAAGCTGAACTCACATGGCAATCAAGCTGGGACAGAACCAGTACGGCAAGGCCGAGAACCGTGTCGTCCGCGTCTACCGCGACACCCCGCGCCACCAGATCCGCGACCTGAACGTCTCCTCGGCGCTGCGCGGCGACTTCGCCGACGCTCACATCACCGGCGACCAGGGTGACGTGCTCCCCACCGACACCCAGAAGAACACCGCCTTCTCCTTCGCCAAGGAGAAGGGCGTGCACTCCCTCGAGGAGTTCGGCCTCACCCTCGCCGACCACTTCATCTCCCGGGCCCCCACCGCCACCGGTGCGCGCGTCGAGATCGAGGAGTACGCCTGGGATCGCATCGAGGTCGACGGCCAGGGCCACGATCACTCGTTCGTGAAGTCGGGCCGGGGCGTACGCACCACCGTGGTGAACGTCGACGGCGTCGGCCCGGACCGCAAGGCCCACGTGGTCTCCGGCGTGAAGGACCTGACCCTGCTGAAGACCACGGGCTCGGAGTTCCACGGCTTCTTCAAGGACAAGTACACCACCCTGCAGCCGACCAACGACCGCATCATGGCGACCTCGCTGGTGGCCCGGTGGCGCTACAACCACACCGACGTCGACTGGGACAAGACCTACGACGCCATCCTCAAGACCATCCTGCGGCAGTTCGCCGTGGTGCACTCGCTGGCGCTGCAGCAGACCCTCTACTCCATGGGCCGCGCGGTGCTCGAGCAGTTCACCGAGGTCGCCGAGATCCGCTTCTCGGCCCCGAACAAGCATCACTTCCTGGTGGACCTGAGCCCCTTCAATGTGGACAACCCGGGCGAGGTCTTCATCGCCGCGGACCGTCCGTACGGCCTGATCGAGGCCACCGTCGAGCGCGACGACGCCAACGAGGCCGGGAACGCCTGGCTCGCCACCCCGGGCTTTTGTTAATTGGCTCAGTGCTGATCTAGGAGGTGCGGCGATGGGTGATGACCATAGCCGCGTGACAGAGACCATCACCCGTCCCGAGGATGCGCGACATCCCCTGGGCCAGTTGGTGGTCTACGGAACTCAGCACATTCTGACGATGTACGGCGGTGTGATCGCACCGCCGCTGATCGTCGGCGGTGCGGCCGGGCTCTCGGTATCGGACATGGCCCTGCTGGTGACGGCGGGCCTGTTCCTCTCCGGTCTGGCCACCCTGCTACAGACCCTCGGCATCGGGCCGGTCGGCTCCAGATTGCCGATCGTGCAGGGCATTTCGTTCGCCAGTGTCTCGACGATGGTCACCATCGCGAGCGACGGCGGACTCCGGCCCGTCTTCGGCGCGATCATTGTGGCCGGTCTGATCGGGCTGGTGCTGTCCAGTTTCTTCGCCAAGCTGGTACGGCTCTTCCCGGCCGTGGTGACCGGGACGATCATCACGGTGATCGGACTCTCGTTGCTGCCCACCACATTCCGGTGGGCGATGGGCAACAATCCCAAGGCGGCCGACTACGGCTCGATGGGCAATATCGGTTTCGCGGGGCTGACCCTGCTCATCATTCTGGTGATCAGCCGGCTCTTCCAGGGCGCGATCTCGCGGCTCTCGATCCTGATCGGCCTGGCGATCGGCACCCTGCTGGCCGTGGTCACCCACCATGCCGACTTCTCGGCGGTGGGCAAGGCGAAAATCATTGCGCTGCCGCCGATCCTGCACTTCGGCGGGCCGACCTTCCAGGCCGGGGCGATCGTGTCCATGACCATCGTGATCCTGGTGATCATGACCGAGACCACCGCCGATATCCTCGCCATCGGCGAAATCGTCGGCACCGAGGTGGATTCGGCGCGGGTGGCGGCCGGCCTGCGGGCCGACATGCTGTCCACCACGGTCGCGCCGGTGTTCGGCAGCTTCCCGTGCAGCGCCTTCGCACAGAACGTGGGACTGGTGGCGCTCACCGGCATCAAGAGCCGATTCGTGGTCGCGACAGGCGGTTTGGTGCTCGTACTGCTGGGCTTGTTCCCGGTGGTGGGCGCGGTGGTGGCTGGGATTCCGTATCCGGTGCTGGGCGGTGCGGGCATCGTCCTGTTCGGATCCGTGGCGGCGAGCGGTATCCGCACGCTGGCGCGGGTGGACTTCACCGGCAATCTCAATATGGTCATCGTCGCGGTGGCCATGGGTGTGGGCCTGATTCCGATTGCGGCGCCGACGTTCTGGGACAAGTTCCCGACCTGGCTCGGGGTGGTCATGCACTCCGGCATCTCCGCCACGGCGGTGGTGGCGATCGTGTTGAACCTGGTGTTCAACGAGATCAAGCGTGGAAACAAGGCGGGCGCTTCGGTGTTCGCGGCGGCCGAGGATCGCAAGGACGATCTGGGCGATCGCCTGGACGACGATATCCGCGACTGAGTCGGCTATTTCGTATATCTCGTGCCGTACTGGCCGGTAGCTCCCGGAACTCTCTTGACGGGTTTGTTTCGGGAGCACTAGCATTTTCATATCCCGAAAAACTATTTCCGCATTATGGAAACTAGCGGATGCGCTGCGGGAACGAACTGGAGGGATTCCTGATGACCCACTCGCTCAACTACGCCGTCAACTGCTCGCTGCTGTTCACCGAGCTGCCCATCCTGGAGCGTCCGGAAGCCGTGCGGCAGGCCGGATTCGACGCGATCGAGTTCTGGTGGCCGTTCGCCGAGGCGGTCCCGTCGGACCGGGACGTGGACGCCTTCGTCGCCGCCGTGCAGAACGCGGGCGTGCAGCTGATCGGCCTCAACTTCTTCGCCGGTGACATGGCCGGCGGCGACCGCGGCCTGGTCTCCTGGCCGTCGCGGTCCGCGGAGTTCAAGGACAATATCGACGTCACGGTCGGCATCGGAGAACGACTGGGCACCAAAGCTTTCAATGCCCTCTACGGCAACCGCGTCGACGACGCCACCCCGGAGCGGCAGGACGAGCTGGCCGTCGAGAATCTGGCGGCGGCGGCGGTGGCCGCCTCCCGGATCGGGGCCACCATCCTGGTCGAGCCCGCCTCCGGCGCGCCGCGCTACCCGCTGCTGAAGGCCGTCGACGGCCTCGCCGTGATCGACAAGGTGCAGGCGTACGCGGGCGTCAGCAGTATCGGCCTGCTCGCCGACCTGTACCACCTCGCCGTGAACGGTGACGACGTGGACAAGGTGATCTCCGAGTACACCGACCGGATCGCCCACGTGCAGATCGCCGACAACCCGGGCCGCAACGAGCCGGGCACCGGCGAGCTCCAGCTCGAGCTTCAGCTCACCGACCTCGCGTCGCGCGGCTACCGGGGCTGGGTCGGCCTCGAGTACAAGCCGTCCGGCCGCTCCGAGGACGCGTTCGAATGGCTGCCGCGCGAGCGCCGCGCCGCGAAGTAGCCCGTACGGAGACCCAGAGAACTTGCCATACAGAGGATTAGGGAACAGATCATGACCAACATCGCTTTCATCGGCCTCGGCATCATGGGCAGCCCGATGGCCGTCCACCTCCAGAACGCCGGCCACGCCGTCAAGGGCTTCGACCGCAACCCGGCGCAGGCCCAGCCGCTGGTCGACGCGGGCGGCCGTGCCGTCACCTCGATCGCGGACGCCGTGCGCGGCGCGGAGGTCATCGCCGTGATGGTGCCGGACTCCCCGCACGTACAGGAGGTGCTGGCCGGTGAGAAGGGTGTCTTCGAAACCGCCGAGCCCGGCGCGTTGATCATCGACTTCTCCAGCATCCGCCCGGATGTCACCCAGGAGCTGGCGAAGCAGGCCGCCGAGCGTGGCTTCCGCCTGCTGGACGCCCCGGTGTCCGGCGGCGAGCCGGGCGCGGTGAACGCGACCCTGTCCATCATGGTCGGCGGCTCGGCCGAGGACTTCGCCACCGCCGAGCCGGTTTTCGCCACCGTCGGCAAGACCATCGTGCACGTCGGCACCAATGGCGCGGGCCAGACCGTGAAGGCCGCCAACCAGCTCATCGTGGCCAGCAACATCCAGGCCGTGGCCGAGGCCGTGGTCTTCCTCGAGGCCTACGGCGTCGAGCTGGGCCCCGCCCTGGACGTGCTCGGCGGCGGCCTGGCCGGTTCGGCCGTGCTGAACCAGAAGCGCGACAAGATGATCAACCGCGAGTTCGCGCCGGGCTTCCGCATCGACCTGCACCACAAGGACATGGGCATCTTCACCACCGCCGCCCGTGAGGCCGGTCTGGTGACCCCGGCCGGGTCGCTCATCGCGCAGCTGGTCGCCTCGGCCCGCGCCAATGGCGACGGCCACCTGGACCACTCTGCACTGCTGCGCGGCGTCGAGCGCCTGAGCGGCAAGCTGGACAAGGAGAACTGACTATGGCGCGCATGCGCACCGTCGACGCGGCGGTCCTGATCCTGGAAAAGGAAGGGGCCACACAGGCTTTCGGCCTGCCGGGCGCCGCGATCAACCCGTTCTACAGCGCCATGAAGGCACACGGCGGCATCAAGCACGTGCTGGCCCGCCACGTCGAGGCCGCCTCGCACATGGCCGAGGGCTTCACCCGGGCCAAGCCCGGCAATATCGGTATCTGCATCGGGACTTCGGGCCCGGCGGGCACCGACATGGTGACCGGTCTGTACGCCGCCAGCGCGGATTCCATTCCGATCCTGTGCATCACGGGCCAGGCCCCGGTGTCCAAGCTGCACAAGGAGGACTTCCAGGCCGTCGACATCGCGTCCATCGCGAAGCCGCTGGCCAAGTGGGCGCACACGGTGCTCGAGCCCGCCCAGGTGCCGGGCGCCTTCCAGAAGGCGTTCTGGCTCATGCGCGAAGGCCGTCCGGGCCCGGTGCTCATCGATCTGCCGATCGACGTGCAGCTGGCCGAGATCGAGTTCGACATCGACACCTACGAGCCGCTGCCCGTGGCTCGCCCGGCCGCCACCCAGGCGCAGGCCGCCAAGGTGCTGCAGATGCTGAACGCCGCGAAGCGCCCGCTGATCATCGCCGGCGGCGGCATCATCAATGCCGACGCGGACGCACTGCTGGTGAAATTCGCCGAGCTGACCGGTGTTCCGGTGGTCCCGACCCTGATGGGGTGGGGCACCATCGCCGACGATCACGAGCTGAACGCCGGCATGGTGGGTCTGCAGACCTCGCACATCTACGGCAACGAGTCGCTGCTGGCTTCGGACTTCGTGCTGGGTATCGGCAACCGGTGGGCCAATCGCCACACCGGTGGTCTCGACACCTACACCAAGGACCGCACGTTCGTGCACGTCGACATCGAGCCGACCCAGATCGGCCGGGTCTTCGCGCCCGACTACGGCATCGTCTCCGACGCCGGCGCGGCCCTGGAGCAGTTCATCGCCGTCGCGGAATCCCTTGACGCCGTGGGTGGTCTGACCGACCACGGCGACTGGGCGAAACAGGTGCGTGCCCGCCGCGCGACCGGCCAGCGCAAGACGCACTTCGAGAACGTGCCGCTCAAGCCGCAGCGCGTGTACGAAGAGATGAACAAGGCCTTCGGCCGGGACACCCGCTACGTCACCACCATCGGCCTGTCGCAGATCCAGGCCTCGCAGCTGCTGCACGTGTACAAGCCGCGGCACTGGATCAACGCCGGTCAGGCCGGTCCGCTGGGCTGGACCCTGCCCGCCGCGCTGGGTGTCGCCACCGCGTGCAAGGACGAGCAGGTCGTCGCGCTGTCCGGTGACTACGACTTCCAGTTCCTCATCGAGGAATTGGCGGTCGGCGCCCAGTTCAACATCCCGTACATCCATGTGCTGGTGAACAACTCGTACCTGGGGCTGATCCGGCAGGCGCAGCGGGCGTTCGAGATGGACTACTACGTCCAGCTCGACTTCGAGAACATCAACTCGCCCGAGGTCAACGGCTACGGAGTGGACCACGTCAAGGTCGCGGAGGGTCTGGGCTGCAAGGCGATTCGCGTTTTCCAGCCGCAGGACATCGGTCCCGCCTTCGAGAAGGCCAAGTCGCTGATGGCCGAATTCAAGGTGCCCGTCGTGGTCGAGTGCATTCTCGAGCGCGTCACCAATGTGTCCATGGGCGCGCGTGAGATCAACGAGGTCGTGGAGTTCGAGGAGCTGGCCTCGGCCTTCGTCGACGCCCCGACCGCGACCGTCCCGCTGGACTAGAGGATTCCCATGGCTCGTGTGCTGATCGCCTCGGACAAATTCAAGGGCTCGCTGACCGCGGCGCAGGTCGGGGCCGCCGTGCGAGCCGGAATCCGGCGGGCGCGTCCCGACGCCTCGGTGGCGGTCGTGCCCGTGGCCGACGGCGGTGACGGCACCGTCGCCGCCGCGCTCGCGGCCGGTTTCGACGCGGTCCCGCTGACCGCGTCGGGGCCGACCGGGGAACCGGTGCTGACCGCCTATGCCCGCCGCGACGAACTCGCGGTCGTGGAGATGGCCGATGTGTCGGGCCTGGTGCGGCTGCCGGAAGGCCGGCTGCGACCGATGACCGCCACCAGCCGCGGCACCGGCGAGGTGATGGCGGCCGCGGTCGCGGCCGGGTGCCGCCGCATCGTGCTCGGCATCGGCGGCAGCGCCGGAACCGACGGCGGCGCAGGTCTGTTGGAGGCGCTCGGCGCCCGGCTGCTGGACGCGGATGGGCAGCCCATCGGCGACGGCGGGGCGGCTCTCACCCGGGTGCACTCCATCGACCTGACCGCCCTGCGCGAGCGGATGGACGGCGTCGAGGTCACGGTGGCCTGCGATGTCGACAATCCGCTCACCGGGCCCTATGGGGCCGCTGCGGTCTACGGACCGCAGAAGGGCGCCGATCCGGCCCAGGTGGCCGAGCTGGACGCCGCGCTCGGGCAGTGGGCGCAGCGGCTGGCGGCGAAACTCGGGTCGGATCGGCGCGACGCGGCGGGGGCCGGCGCCGCGGGGGGTGTTGGATTCGCCGCGCTCGCCGTCCTCGGCGCGACCCTGCGGCCCGGCATCGAATTGATGCTGGAGCTGGTCGGTTTCGACGCGCAGCTGGCCGGGGTGGACCTGGTCGTCACCGGTGAGGGCAAGCTCGACGAGCAGACCCTGCACGGCAAGGCGCCCGCGGGCGTCGCGGCGGCCGCGCGGACCCCAGGTGTGCCGGTGGTCGCCGTGTGCGGCCGGAACACGTTGCCGGCGGACCGCTTGCGCGAAACCGGCTTCGCTGCTGTGTATTCGCTCATCGAGATCGAGCCGGACGAACGGCGCTGCCTGAGTGCTGGGGCAATGCTGTTGCAGCAGTTGGGTATTCGCATCGCGCACGAACATCTGCCGGGTGGCGCAGGGGTGGCGGCCGCGGCCGCCGAGCAATCGGGGGCCGAGAAATGAAGCAGCCGGGAGGCGACGTATGAAACTGCTGCGCGTAGGGGCACGGGGCGCCGAGCGTCCCGTGGCCATCGACGATGAGGGCGCGCTGCGCGATCTGTCGTCCGTGACCGCCGATATCGACGGCCGGCTGCTGGGTGATCCGGCGGCGCTGAGCGCGGTGCGGTCCGCGCTCGCCGCTGGATCACTGCCCGAGGTGGATCCGGCCGCGCGGATCGGCGCACCGATTGCCCGGCCCGGCAAGGTGATCGGCATCGGGCTCAACTACACCGACCACGCCGCCGCCATCGGCGCGGCCATTCCGGAACGGCCCGTGGTGTTCCTGAAGCCGGGCACCACGGTGAGCGGTCCCTACGACGCCATCGAGCTGCCGCCCGGCAGCCGCGCCACCGACCACGAGGTGGAGCTGGGCGTGGTGATCGGCCGCACGCTGCGTGACTGCCCGGACGCCGCCACCGCGCTGGGGGCGGTGGGCGGCTATGTCACCGCCAACGACGTCACCGAGCGCAATGGCATTGCGGGTGAACCGACCTGGGTGAAGGGCAAGTCCTTCGATACCTTCACCCCCATCGGCCCGTGGCTGGTGACGCCCGACGAGGTCGCCGAACCGCAGGCGCTGAGCCTGCAGCTGTGGGTGAACGGTGAACAGCGGCAGGCGGGTACGACCGGCAACATGGTCGCCGGAGTGGGCGAACTGCTGCGATACCTGAGCACGCTGATGACCCTGGAGCCCGGTGATCTGGTGCTGACCGGAACCCCGGGCGGCGTCGCGGTCAGCCGGCCGGAGCCGAAACCCTATCTGCGCGACGGTGATGTCGTGGTCGTGGAGGTCGCCGGACTGGGCAGGCAGCAGACCCTGGCCACCGGCGTGCGCGGCTCCGTCGTCATCGGGGGCTGAGTTTCCCGCGGCGGCGTCCGAAGCGCTGCTGGGGCGCCGACCACGTCGCCGCGGGATGATCCGAACGGCCCGGTCACTGTGGGGACCGGGCCGTTCGTCCTGTCGGGGGGTCGGCTATCGATCGGGTACACGCCGAAGAGCGCTCGTTCAGGACTTGTTGCCGCCCAGGCTGAATCGCACGCCGGACGGGTCGGCCACCGCCGCCAGCCGGCCGTACGGGGTGTCCTCGGCGGGGCGCACCACGCTGCCGCCCAACTCGGCCACCTTGCGTACGGCGGCGTCGACGTCCTCGACGCCGAAGTAGACGGTCCAGTATCCGGGCACGCTCGGCGGCAGGAAGCTGGTCGAGTCCATCACGCCGCCCAGCATCGGGGTCACGGAATGAATGGTGGTGTACCGGAATTCGGGCGTATCGGCAATGGTGAACGGGTCCTTCCAACCGAAGACCTCGCGATAGAACTTCAGCGCGTCGTCGTAGTTGCGAGTGTGCAGTTCGAACCACGAGGGCGCGCCCACATGCTCCTCCCACTGCCCGCCGCCGACCAGGCCACGCTGCTCGAACCCGGCCATGGTTCCGGCTTCCCACACACCGATCCCGACCCCGCCGTTGTCCCCGAACACCCCGAACTTTCCGAGGTCCCCGACCGTCGTCACCGGCGCCGCGATCATCCCGCCGGCCGCCACGACGGCCGCCGCGGTCGCCTCGGCGTCCGGGCTGGCCAGGTACACGGTCCACTGGTTGGGCCCGCTGTTCCCTTCGTTGCGCATCCCGCCCGCCACGGCCCGCCCGTCCTTGCGGAAGGTGATGTAGTTGCCGTATTCGGGCGCGACATCCGCGCTCCACCCGAACAGGTCGCCGTAGAAGTCGATGGCGCTGTCGGTGTCGGTGGTGAAGAGATCGGTCCAGACCGGATCGCCCGGCTGCATCACGTAGGACATGGTCAACTCCTCGAATCGGTGTTTCGGTCCCCGGGAATGGAGACGACGCCCGGCTCCGGAAATCATCGTCGCCGGTCGGCCCGAAGCGGGGATGGCGGCCGACGGCGTGTCCGGCGCCGGCATGACAACTGTCATGGCCGGGAGGTGATGGTTGGCAGATTCGGCGAGGTCGGCGCGACCGTAGCGTCATTCCTGTAGCGCACAAACCGATTACAGGAGTTCCGACCATGGCCGACAACATCACCGCAGCGCCCGCGCCGCAGTCGCAGGACCGGCCGAACCTGCTGCGCATGCTCGCACCCACCGCCCGTGACATCGCGGTGCCGCTCGCGGCGTACTACCTCCTGCACTGGGCCGGGTACTCCGATTTCCTCGCGCTGCTGGCGGGCGCGGTGTTCTCCGGCGTCGTGGTTCTCGTCGAGGTGATCCGGGCCCGGCGCGTCGACGCCCTGGCCGCGCTCATCCTGGCCGGCTTCGTCTTCGGTATCGCCAGCTCGCTGATCAGCGGCGACGCCCGGATGATGATCGTGCGGGACTCCCTCACCACCGCCGTCATCGGTCTCGCGTTCGGGGTGAGCGCGCTGCTGGGCAAGCCGCTGACCTACGTGGCGGCCCGGAAGGCTTTCGCGAACTCACCGGCGAAGCTGGCGGAGATGGAGCACAAGTTCCGCACCAACCCGCTGGTGCGCCGCGTGCACAATCGGATCGCCGCGATGTGGGGCGTGGGCCTGGTCGGCGAGTCCGTGCTGCGGGTGGTGCTCGCCTACCGGCTGCCCATTCACACCATGGCCTGGCTGTCGAGCGCGCTCATGATCGGCGTCACCGTGGTGCTGATGGCGATCACGGTTCGAACCATCAAGCAGGCCAAGCGATCCGAAGCGATCACGGAATCGGGTTACGCTTCGGTCCATGAGTGATGGATCGGTTCCGGATCGCACGCTCGCCGGAACCGCCCGGGTGGAAGCGTTCAGCGACGGGGTGATGGCCATTGCCATCACCCTGTTGATTTTGGACATCCGGGTGCCCGAGCACGAGCCCGGGCAGCTGCTACAGGCGTTGGCGCACATCTGGCCGGCGTACGTGGCCTATCTGGCGTCGTTCATGACGATCGGCGTCGTGTGGATGAACCACCACACCTTCTTCGGGCGTTTGCGACGCATCGACCACGTACTGCGGTGGTGGAATCTGATGCTGCTGCTGGGCATTTCACTGGTGCCGTTCCCGACGATGGTGGTGGCCGACAATGTGGTGCACGGGACGCGCCGGGACGCGGTGGTGGCGGTGGCGCTGTACGGGATCGTCGGGGTGATCATGACCGTGCCGTGGGCGCCCATGTGGTGGCGGCTGGCGAAGCGGCCGGAGATGTTGAAGCCCGGTCTGGGTGCGGATTACGCGCGTCGCGAGAGTTGGCGGGCCTGGCCGGGCATCCTGGTCTACGCGGTGTGCATCGGGGTCGGATTCTTGTCGCCGATCACGGCTCTGGTGCTGTATCTGCTGGTCTCGACGTTCTACGGCCTCAGCAACAAGGGGTGGACGGCGCCGTCCGATCCGGATCCCGACGACGAGTAACCCTTGCCAATTTAAGCGATTGTGATTAACTGCCGGGGTGGACAGCACAAGTGTGGCCCGCGGCCCGGTCACCCAGATCGCCTGGGTGGTCGGGGACATCGCGGCCGGTGAACAGTTCCTGAAGACCACCATGGGCGCAGGCGGCTGGATGCGCATGCCCGAGGTCCACTTCGGGCCCGAGAGCTGCGTCTACCGTGGCGAACCCGCCGACTTCACCGCGCACATCTCGCTGTCCTACAGCGGCGACATCCAGCTCGAACTCATCCAGCCGGTGCGCGGCCGCTCCATCTACACCGAATTCCTCGAACGCGGCGGACCCGGCCTGCACCACGTCTGCCTGGAACCCGACGACTTCGACGCGGCGCTGAAAGACGCCGCGGCGCAGGGGATCCCGGTCGTGCAGCAGGGTGATATGAGCGGGCAGATGCGTTTCGCCTACCTCGACGGCGCCGCCTCGGGCGTGCCGTTCATCGAACTCGCCGAGATCGGGCCGAATATGCGGCTGTTCTTCGAGCAGATCAAGAAGGATGCGCAGTGAGCACACAGATCCCGGAAACCCTTGCGGCGGCGTCGATTACCGAGTGGTCCGACGAAGTCGACGTGGTCGTGGCCGGATTCGGCATCGCGGGCGGCTGCGCGGCGGTCGAGGCGGCGGCCAACGGGGCCCGCGTGCTGGTCCTGGAGCGGGCCGGCGTCGCGGGCGGCACCACCGCGCTGGCTGGCGGGCACTTCTACCTCGGCGGCGGCACCGCCGTGCAGCGGGCGACCGGCCACGACGATTCGGCCGAGGAGATGTACAAGTACCTGCTGTCGGTGGCGCGCGATCCCGAACCGGACAAGATCCGCGCCTACTGCGACGGCAGCGTCGAGCACTTCGACTGGCTGGAGAGCCTGGGCTTCGAATTCGAGCGCAGCTACTACCCGGAGAAGGCGGTCATTCAGCCCGGCACCCAGGGGCTGATGTACACCGGCAACGAAAAGGTATGGCCCTACCGGGATCAGGCGACACCCGCGCCGCGCGGGCACAAGGTTCCGGTGCCCGGTGACACCCAGGGCGCGGCCATGATCATCGAGCTGCTGGTGAAGCGGGCCGCCGCGCTCGGCGTCGAGGTGCGGTACGAGACCGGAGTGAGCAATCTGATCACCGAGGCCGACGGCAGTGTGGCCGGCGTGAGCTGGAAGCACCTCGGCACCACCGGTGCGGTGCGGGCGAAGTCGGTCGTGCTCGCCGCCGGCGGCTTCGTCATGAACACCGACATGGTGGCCGAGCACGTGCCGTGGCTGACCGAGAAACCCTTCGTGCTGGGGACGCCCTTCGACGACGGGCTGAGCATCCGGCTCGGCGTCTCGGCAGGCGGCGTGACCCGCATGATGGACCAGGCCTTCGTCACCGCGCCCGTGTACCCGCCCGCGAAACTGCTGACCGGAATCGTGGTGAACCACCGGGGCGAACGCTTCGTCGCCGAGGATTCCTATCACGCTCGGACCTCCGCCTTCGTGCTCGATCAGCCCGGCGCGGTGGCCTATCTGATCGTGGACTCCGAGCACATGGAACGGCCCATGTTCCCGCTCGCGCCGTTCATCGACGGCTGGGAGACCGTCGAGGAGATGGCGGCCGCGCTCGGAATCCCGTACGAGGCACTGCGATCCACCCTCGACCGATACAACGAGAACGCGGCTCGCGGCGAGGATCCCGATTTCCACAAGGCGGCCGAATGGCTCGAGCCGCAGGATCACGGGCCGTGGGCGGCCTTCGACCTGACCCTGGGCAAGGCGCTGTACGCGGGCTTCACTCTCGGTGGTCTGCGCACCTCGGCCGACTCGGAAGTACTGCGGGACAACGGATCAGCGATTCCAGGGCTCTACGCGGCGGGCGCGACGGCCTCCACCCTGGCCCAGGACGGCAAGGGCTATTCCAGCGGCACGCAGCTCGGCGCGGGTTCCTTCTTCGGCCGCCGCGCCGGACGTCACGCCGCCAGCCGCTCCAGCTGACGGATCAGTTCCGAGGCGGTGACGGCATCGAACGACCCGAACGTGCCGCCCCGGAGCTCCACCGCCAGCACCCGCTGGAGCTCGGGCTCGTAGCGATAACCGCCCGCGAGCCCGGGGTCCAGGGCGACGGCCACCTCCCGGGACGGACCGAATCGGCGATACAGGAGCTCCCCTGACAACTCCCAGCCCAGCTGTTGCAGTCCGAACACCCGATCGGTGCGGACCTGGCGATCGGTGAAGCGGGACAGGCGATCCGCTTCCGCCTCTTCCGGCGTGAGGGCGTACGTGGGTCGGTCCAGCTGCTCGAACGGCTGGCGTAATCGGTTGCCGGCGAACGAATTCCGCCATGCCGCGAGGGATGACCCGAGGTGCAGCGGGTGGGCCACACCCACCAGCGTCTCGCGCGGCAGCTCGACGGGCCCGTCGTCCACGGCCCGGAGCACGCCCTCGGCATCGATCCGGAACGTGCCCGTCACGGCGCCGCGGCCGTCGAAGCTCGCCCACACCAGCCGCCGGGCCAGCTGACCGAGCGCGGGATCCTCGAGCACCAGCCGCCGGTGAGCCGCGGCCCGCCACCGCCGGCCGTCCACCATGGCCGCCTCCAGTCGCCGAATCTGGTCGGTGGTCACCGATTTCGGGTCAGCGGGGGTGTGCGATGTGTCCCCGCCGGGAGAGGGCGGTTGTGCACCGAGCCGGGCATGCACCCGGAGACTCAACGTCTCCGCGGCGGCCTCGGGCTCCTCGCCGGGCACGGTCGCCCGCAGCCACGGTGTCATCCGTCCCGCGCGCGGTTCCGGTTCCTCGACGCGCAACCCCCGCCGTGTCTCGGCGACCGCGGCCGTGAACGCGTACCCGTGCTCGTTCATCCAGCTGTCGATGAACCGGTCGATGAACTCCTGCTCTCGCTGTGCCCCGGTCCGATACGCGATCGCCGCCTGCTGAGCGATGGCGAATACCACCGCCGCGCCCTCCGGGGTGACCGTCCCGGCGGGGTCGGCGGCGTATTCCGCTGCGGCATCGGCGAATTCGTCCAGTCCGTCCAGCCGGGCCGCGGTCAGCACGGTCTCCACCGCTCGACGGTGCCGGCGCAGGAATTTCCGCACCGCCGTGGTGGCGTGCGGATCGGCCCAGCGCCTCTCCTCGTCGGTCATGCCCGTGATCTTGCCGCCCGGCACCGACAGGTCGTCGGCAGGAGGCGCAGACAGGTTGTCGGCAGGCGGGCACCGGCAGATTGTCGGTGGGCGGCGGTAAGGTGGCTCGCTGACGCCCCGATCGGGGTCGCCTCGTGATCATGGGATGGGGGATTTCATGGTGGGGAGCAAGAGCGGAATCCGGGCCGCCCTGGCGGGTCTGGCGGTGGTCCTGCTGGCCGCGTGCGGGGGATCGAGCACGGCGAGCGACCCGTATCGGTGGCTCGAAGAGCTGGACAGTCCCCGTGCGCAATCCTGGGTGGCGGCCGAAAACACGAAGACGCTCGGCGTGCTGGAACAGGATCCGCGCTACGCCGACAATCTGGCCCAGGCGAAGGCGCTGGCGAATGCGGCGGATCGCCTGCCGGTGCCGGAGTTCCACGACGGGATGATCGGCAACTTCTGGCAGGACGCCGACCATCAGCGGGGCATCTGGCGGGAGACGACGGTCGCGGATTACGAATCGCCGCAACCACAGTGGCGCACCGTCCTGGATCTGGACGCCCTGGCCCGCGACGAGGGCAGGAACTGGGTGTGGAAGGGCATGTCCTGCGACCCGGTCACCCATCGGCGATGCATGGTCGAGCTGTCCGAGGGTGGCGAGGACGCCGTCACACTGCGCGAATTCGACCTGGGGACAGGGACGTTCGTGGCCGGCGGGTTCGTGCTCGACCGCGGCAAGCAGTATGCCGCCTGGGTGGACACCGACACGCTGCTGGTGTCGCGGGAATGGCAGCCGGGCGAGAAGACCACCTCGGGCTATCCGTACGTCGTGAAGCGTCTGGGGCGCGGGCAGGCGCTCGACCAGGCGGTGGAGATCGCCCGCGGCAGCCAGGGTGATGGGCTCGCCACCGCGGCGGTGCTGCTGGACAACGGGACCGGGCGGCGGATGAACCTGGTGGAGCGGCGGCCGTCGTTCTACGAGTCGGAGGTCAGCCTGCTCGGCGGCGCGCGGCCCATGCGGCTGGGGCTTCCGCCCAAGTCCGGGCTCGAGGGCATGGTCGGCAATCGGGTGCTGGTTGCGCTGCAACAGGATTGGACCACCGGCGGTGCCACCTTCAAGTCCGGCTCACTGGTGTCCCTCGACGCCGACGACCTGACCGCGCACCCGGATCAGCCGAAGGCCACCCTCGTCTACGAACCCGGGCCGCAGGAGACCCTCGAAGGGGTCATGACGACCCGGGACCACGCGGTGGTGACCTCGCTCTACGACGTGAAGGGCCGCGCCGCCGTCTACACCCCGCAGCCCGATGGCGGCTGGACGTCCGCACCGGTTTCCCTGCCCGACAATGCGACCGTCTCGGGCGTGGACGCCGATTCCCAGGGCGAGACGGCCTACCTCTCGGTCACCTCGATGCTCACACCGGCCACCATCTGGCGCCTGGACACCGCGACCGGCGGGCTGAACCAGGTGAAAGCCGCACCGGCACGGTTCGATTCGACCGGGTTCGTGGTGGAGCAACTGAAGGCCACCTCGCCCGACGGGACCAAGGTGCCCTACTTCATCGTGCATCCGGCCACGCTGCCCTACGACGGCAGCACCCCGACGATCCTGTGGGGGTACGGCGGCTTCGCCTCCTCGTCCACGCCCGGCTACAACGGGCTGCTCGGCAAGTCGTGGCTGGAACACGGCGGCGCGTATGTCATCGCGAACATCCGCGGCGGCGGCGAATACGGGCCCGCCTGGCACGACGCGGCCCTGAAGACGCACCGGCAGAAGGCCTTCGACGACTTCGCGGCCGTGGCCGACGATCTCGTCGCGCGCAAGATCACCTCGCCGCGGCGGCTGGGGATCCAGGGCGGGTCCAATGGCGGGCTGCTCATGGGTGTCGAATTCACGCAGCATCCGGAACTGTGGAGTGCGGTGGACATCCAGGTTCCGCTGCTGGACATGGTCCGCTACGAGCAGATCGCGGCGGGCGCGTCCTGGGTGGGGGAGTACGGATCGGTGGCCGATCCGGACGAACGTGCCTTCCTCGCGTCCATTTCGCCGTACGCACAGCTGAAGAAGGGCGTGAAGTACCCCGAGCCGCTGATCTGGACGACCACCAGGGACGACCGGGTCGGGCCCCAGCACGCGCGCAAATTCGCCGCCCGACTAGCCGAATTCGGCGATCCGTACCTGTTCTACGAGGCCACCCAGGGCGGCCACGGGTCCGGCGCGAACAATGACGAGAAGGCGCACACCAGCGCGCTGGAGTACACCTACTTCATGCGGCAGTTGATGTGACCGGCTCGGTGTGAAGTGACCGCCTAGGCCGGATCCCGCACGATGAGCGAAACCGCCATCGGGACGAGTACTTCCACCAGGTCGCTCACCGGCGGGCGCGGTTCGGACATCAGCCACTCGTGGGCCAGGCCGTTGATCGCGCCGATCAGGGCGCTGCCCGCAAGTTCGCCCGCGCCGCGCACGCGCGCGCCCGATCCGGCCAGCGGTTCCACCGCCAGATGCAGGGTGGCGACCCAGGCGTGCCGCCGATCGCGCCGGTGCTGCTCCATGCGCTCGCTCACGCCGACGACCTCGACGAAGGCGACCTTGGCGCGGTGCGGGTCGGTGCCGATCGAGCCGAGGAAGGCCGAGAGGGCCCGCGTCACCGTGTCGGTCGGGTCCGGGTCCGGTCCCATGGCGCTCAGGGCCGTGGCCAGCGCGGCGCCGGCCTGGTCCTGGATCTGGTCGTATGCCGCGACCAGCACGTCCTCGCGGGTCTGGAACTCCTCGTAGAACTGGCGTTTGGACAGTCCGGCGGCCGCGCACACATCGGCCAGCGAACAGTTGGCATAGCCGCGCTCACCGAAAATCTGGATGGCCGCGTCGAGGAAGCGCTGCCGGCGCTCGGCTTTTCGTTCGGTCACGGCGCGTCCGCCGTACTGCCTGCCTTCGATCGTCACTGTCGTTTCTCGATCGCCACGCCTGAAAGGTTACGGGTGCGGGCTCACGGATTCCGGTTCGCGGACCTCCGCAGCCCGGTTCGCGGACGCGGCGTCAGCGTCGCGGACGCAAACCGTTCATCATGTGGGTGACCATCTCGTCGAAGAGACCGTCGGCCTCCTCGGCGTCGACCAGGCCCGACCCCATGATGGCGGCCAGCCCGTGCAGCGCGGCGACCGCAGACAGACAGATGCGGCGCGCGTCGCCGGGCACCACCTCGCCGCTCGCCTGCGCATCGGTGACCATTTCGATCGGCACGGTGAAGGCGCGCGCGGCGGCCTCGCCGATGGCCGGAGTCGCGCTGTTCTTGCGCGCGAACATGAGTGCCAGTAGTGCCGGATTGTCGATGGCGAAGCGCAGATAGGTATGGGCCATGGCGCGCAGGCGCTCCAGGAAGGCGCCGGTGGCTGCGGCCTTCTCGAATCCGGCTCCGAGCCGCTCGAATCCGGCTACGGTCAGCGCGTCCAGCAGTGCCTGTTTGTCGCGGAAGTGCCGACTGGGCGCGGCGTGGCTGACGCCGGTGTCGCGGGCGAGCTGCCGCAGCGACAGGCCGTCGACACCCGCGCCGCGCAGGGTCTCCTCGGCGCGCCGGAGTAGTTCGGCGCGCAGGTCCCCGTGGTGGTAGGACCGCGCGCGCTCCACCACCTCGCGGGCTTTGCGCTTGGCGATGCTCATGGTGAGAGCAGGATATCGGACACACTCGGGGATGTTGGCGTTGACTACTTTGTTGTCGCTGCCTACATTCGTCGCATGGCGAATGACAGTGCCTCCCCGACCGGCCCGGAGGCCACGGTGACCCCGGCGGCGACCCCGGCCCGGCGGGCCGTGCCGCTGCGCGGCTGGATCGGCCCGATGCTGGTGCTCACGCTGCTCGCGGCGCTGATCGGCACCATGTACCTCGGCTATACCTCCGACCCGGAGAAGAACCTGCACGACTTCCCGGTCGCCCTGGTCAATCAGGATGTGGGCGACGTGATGGACGGCAAGACCCTCAATGTCGGCGACCAGATCACCGGCGCGCTGACCGAGCAGATTCCGAAGGACAAGATCGATCTGCGGCTGGTCGGCATCAACGACGCCCGCCAGCAGCTGAGCAACGGCCAGATCTACGGCGCCATCATCATCCCGAGCGACTTCACCAAGCGGCTGTCCATTCTGGCGGCGGCCTCGGTGGTCCCCGGCGACGTGGAGCGCCCGGTCATCACGGTGCAGACCAATCCGCGTGCGGGCACCTACGCGTCCTCGATCATGCAGCGCATCACCGATCGGGCCATGGCGCAGGTCAATACGACCGTCGGCGCGCAGCTCACCGATCAGGTGAAGGCCAAGCTGGCGCCCAAGGCAGGTGCTCCCGCAACCGAATTATCCGGCGCGGCACGGCTGCAGCTGGCCGAGCCCATCGACGTCGTGGTCAGCCCGTACCGGCCGCTGCCCGCGGGCACCGGCCAGGGCCTGTCGGCCTTCTTCTACACCCTCGTGCTGCTGTTCGCGGGCTTCAGCGGCGCCATGATCATCCACTCCATGATCGACAACGTGCTCGGTTACGTCCCGGCCGAATACGGCCCGTGGTTCCGCGCGCCGGAGCCGGCGTCCATCAGCCGCTGGCGCACCCTGCTGGTGAAGTGGGCCATCACCGTCATCACCGCGCCGGTCCTCTCGGGCATGTTCATGGGCATAGCGAGGATCTTCGGCATGCCGATCGACCAGCCGCTGCCGCTGTTCCTCTACGGCACGCTGGCCATCATCGCGGTGGGGGTGACCGGGCTGTCGGTGCTGGCGGCCTTCGGCACCGCCGGCCTGCTGATCAATATGATCGTCTTCGTGGTACTGGGCCTGCCGTCCTCCTCGGGTTCGATTCCGGTGGAGGCGATTCCGCGCTGGATCGCGGCGCTGTCCAGCTTCGAGCCCATGCACCAGATCTACCTGTCGGTGCGCGCCATCCTGTTCTTCGACGGGCACCTGGAGGCGGGTCTGAGCACCGGTATCTGGATGACGGTGTTCGGCCTGACCCTGGGTCTGGTGCTGGGCGCGGTCGCCACCCACACCTACGACCTGCGCGGCCTTTCCCGGCTCGGTGTGGCCTACCAGCCCTGACCACCGTCCGCCACAGTGACTTTCGGCCCTGTTCGTTGTCGAGCCGCGACGGTGATACTGGCCCCGGGCACCGAATTACTCATCGCCGGGCGATGATTGTGGGGCGGTTCGATGGTGATGGCTTCGTCGCAGTTCGATCAGCTGACGGGACAGTTCCTGCGCGCTGTGCGTGATGCCGGCGGCGGTCTGGGCGCGGTGTGCACCGCGTGTGTGCGGGTGCTGCCGGTCCGGCGCGCGGCCATCGTGCTCGAGGAATGCGACGCCGGCATGCAACCCTGGTGCGCCAGTGACGGATTCGCCGAGCAGGTGGAGCGGGCGCAGGCCACCGCGGGGGAGGGGCCCGCGGTGTCGGCGGTGGCCGACGGGATGCCGGTGCTGGTGACCGATCTGAGCACGGACTGCGAGCACTGGCCCGGGTTCGCCGAGGCGCTCTCGGGGGAGCCGGTGTCGGGTTCTCTGTTCGCGGTACCTTTGCGGCTGGGCATGATTCGGCTCGGCGCGGTGGATCTGTACCGCGATTCGGTCGGGCGGCCGGGGCCGCGACTGCTGTCGGCGGCGCTGCACATCGCGGATCTGGTCACCGCCAGTCTGGTACTGGCCACCGGCGACGACGCCCGGCAGTGGGCGCAGCCGTTGTCCAGCAGGTGGATTCACCAGGCAGCCGGGATGACCAGCGCCCGGCTCGGGATCGAGATCGCCGACGCCTATGCACGCCTGCGCGGATACGCCTTCACCCATGGGCTTTCCCTGGTGGAGGTGGCACGGCGGGTGGTGGAGCGCGAGATTCGGATCGAAGCCGAATGAGCGCAACTGTTCCGCAGCACCCCGCCCGGCAAATACCATGAGCTGACGGCAAGAGCGGCACAGGAAGACTTTCATGGCGGGCGCCCCGGCGTTGGCCGAGGGGTGATCACGGTGTCCGACAGTGAGTTGCTGGTGGCGGTGCTGGCCAGGTTCGCGCGCCTGCTACCGGCGGCAACCGAACTGCCCCATATTCTGGACGAATTGATGCACAGTGCCATCGATGTGCTGGAACCGGGCGGTGTGACGGTGGCGCTGTCCCCGAAACTGCGGGGTGACCGGTCGGAACTCTTCGGCGGCATCCCCGAGGAGCTGCTGGATCTCGAGGTCTGCCAGCACGATCACGCTCGCGGACCCGGCGTGGTCGCCCACGCCTGCGGCGCGCCGGTGACCGTCACCGATATCGGTAGCTACGGCGATGTGTGGCCGGAGTACACGAGTCTGGCCGGGCGGCACCGGATTTCCTCGGTGGCCGCCGTCCCCATGCGCCTCGACGACACCGAAGCCGGTGTGCTGAGCCTGTATTCGCGCGACCCTCGGCACTGGACCGGCAAGGACCTCTCGGTCGCCACCCTGCTGGCGGGCATGGCCACCGGCCACATCGTCACCGCCAACCTGGTGCAGCGCCAGCAGCGGGTGACCGAGCAGCTACAGCACGCCCTCACCACCCGCATCGTGGTGGAACAGGCCAAGGGCGTGATCGCGCACGCCCACCACACCACCCCCGATGCCGCCTTCGCCCTCATTCGCGCCCACGCGCGGCGCAATCGCGTCACCGTGCACGCGGTCGCGCACGGCATTGTCGAACTGGGCCTGCGGATTTGATCGGCGAGGAATTCGCGCGCATTGCCCGGAATTCAATCCCCGAAAATAGATCCCGGCGGTAACGGGGTGTTCGTGGAGTAGCCTGGAGAGTTGGCGGAACCGAAAGCCCCTGTCCCCGGCCGGTTTCCGTTCGCGGTTGGCGACCGTCCCAGTCCTCGACGGCTCGTTTCGGCAAGTCTGTGCTCGCTTTCCGTCGACCTGGGGGAAATCGTGAATTCCTCACGTGCACCGCAATATTCCGCTGCCCACCCGGCAACCCACTCGCATCCCAGCCCATCCATCCGTCCCGCCGCGTCCCGATCCAACCGGCGCGGTAGTGAATTCGATCAGCTCGTGCGCCGCATCGGCGCGGGCGATCGGGACGCCTACGAGGAGCTCTATCGCCGCACCCGCGGCCTCGTCTACTCCCGAGTCCTGAACATCGTGTGCGACACCGGATATGCCGAGGAGACCTGTCACGAGGTCTACCTGCAGGTCTGGCGCAGCGCCGCCGCCTTCGACCCGGCCCGCGGCAATGCTCTGACCTGGCTCACCACCTTGGCCCACCATCAGGCGGTGGACCGGGTGCGGCGCGAATGCAGTGCGGCCGGGCACGAACACCGCTGGGGCGTCTGCGATTACCGGCCCGCCATCGATGTGGTGGCCGAGGAGATCCTGCGCCGCCACGACGAGCGGGCCATCCGTCGCGGCCTGGCAATGCTCACCCCCTACCAGCGCGAGTCGGTGGTGCTGGCCTTCTACGGTGGCCTCACGTACCCACAGGTCGCGGCACAGCTGGGCATCGGGCTGCCGGCGGTGAAGGCGCGCATCCGCTCGGCGCTCGCCCAGCTCAAAGTATCACTGGCATAACGGGATACGGCGTGTCGATCAGTGTGCGGCGGTGGCCTTGAAGCCGCGCGGAACCAGAATCACGGTGAGCACCGCGACCGTGCCCACCATGGCGGTCGAGATCCAGGAGGTGGTGGTGAGCGCGGCATCGTAGGCGTGCTGGGCGATCCGCAGCACCTCGTCACCGGTGGGCCCGCCGATCTTCTCGGCGATGTAGGCCGCACCGCCCACCGAGCCGCGCGCCTCGGCCAGATCATCGCCCTGCAGCGGCAATCCGGTCATGTGGCCGGTGAACAGACGACCGTGAATGCTGCCGAGCAGCGCGACGCCCAGGCCGATGCCCAGCTCGTAGTTGGTCTCCTCGACCGCGCCCGCCTGCCCGGCGCGCTCGGCCGGCACCGCCGATACCAGCACGGCGGCCGCGGTGGTGATGGCGATGCCGTCACCGATGCCCAGGCACACCAGCACCAGCGCGACGATCGGATAGGTGGTGTCCGGCGCCGCCGCCAGCACCGCGAAACCCGAGGCGAGCGCGCCCAGGGCGACGCCCATCAGTGCGCGCACGCTCACGTGCTGCATGAGCCACGGGGTGGACAGCGAGCCGAACAGTGTGGCCAGCGCCGCGGGCAGCGTGCGCATGCCCGCCTGGGAGGGCGAGTAGCCGTGAATGTACTGCAGCCACAACGAGATCAGGAACAGTGCCGCACCGATGGCCAGCATGGCCAGCAGGGTGGCCAGCGCCGCCGCGGTGAACGCGCGATTGCGGAACAGCCGCACATCCAGCAGCGGATCCGGCGACTTCAGCTGCCGATAGGCGAACAGCCCCAGCAGGATCACCGAGGCGGCCATGATCACCAGATCGATCGGGGCCGGATTGCCCTTGGCCACATGCTTGATGCCCCACGCCAGCGCCACGACGCCCAGCACCGACAGCGCCGCGCTCGCCCAGTCCAGGCTGCCGTGCTGCGGCGCCTTGTATTCCGGTAGCAGCCACAGTCCGGCGGCCACCGTGATGATCACCACCGGCACGTTCAGCCAGAAGGCCGCCGACCACCCGAACGCCTCGACCAGGTGGCCGCCGACCAGCGGGCCGATGGCCGCGCCCGCACCGGCCACCGAGGCCCAGATGCCGATGGCCAGCGTGCGTTCCCGGTCATCGGAGAAGATATTGCGGATCAGCGAGAGTGTGGACGGCATCACCATGGCCCCGCCGACGCCCAGCAGTGCGCGTCCCGCGATGAGCTGCGCGGGGGCGTGCGCGGTCGCCGCCACCACCGAGGCCAGGCCGAAGAGCACGAAGCCGGACAGGAACAGCCGCTTGCGGCCGTAACGGTCGCCGATCGCGCCGCAGGTGATGAGCAGACCGCCCAGCACCAGGCCGTACAGGTCGACGATCCAGAGCTGTTCCATCGGAGTGGGCGCCATGTGATCGATGAGCGACGGCAGCGCGACATTGAGGATGGTCGCATCCATCGCCACCAGCAGCAGGCTCGCGCACAGCACGGCGAGCATGGCCCACCGGCTCGCCGGCGCGGGCGCCACCCGGTCCGTCAGGTCGTCCGACTGTTCCCGGGATGGGATGCGGCCCACGTCTTCCGCCTCCTCGGCTAGGCATAGGTCAAGCTTCTGGCAACAACCTGGCTAAGCCTACCCGGGGTGTGCTGCTCACTTGTTCGCGTTCTGCTTCGCCAACAGGTCGCGGATCTCGGTGAGGAGCTCCAGTTCGGTGGGATCGGCCTTCACCGCGGTGGGCTTGCTGAGCCGGTTCTTCAGGGTGTTCATCGGGAGGATGAGCACGAAGTAGAGGACCGCGGCCACGCACAGGAAGTTGATGCCGGCGCTGATGATCGGACCAAGGGCGACGAAGGTGGCCGGCTTGTCGGACAGGAGCTGGAAGCCCAGGCCGTACTCCTTGTTGCCGCCGAGGGTGGCCAGCAGCGGCTCGATCACACCCTTGGTCACCGAGGTCACAATCGCGGTGAAGGCCGTGCCCATGACCACGGCCACGGCGAGATCGATGACATTGCCCCTCATCAGGAAGTCTTTGAAGCCCTTGAGCATGATGCGCGCTTAATCCAATCCGAGACGTTTTCGTTATCTTCTGAATGGGAGTTTAAGCGCTGGTCGCGGCGTGGCGCGCACATGGCACAGCCCCCTTGACGTGCATCACTCCGGATGTCGGTCGGGAGCTGGCACACAGTTGGCAACCCTACGGGGTCGTTTGGGGCGAACGAAGCTGCCGGACGAAAGCGAACAACCCCGGTTCCGGGCCGTGTGGCCCGGAACCGGGGTTGGGTGGACTACTTTCCGCCCGCCCTGTTCTTGAGGGCGGTGACGATCTCGTTGACCGCGGCGAGCACGTCCTGGGCGGCGTGGTCGAGGTTGGCGCGTACCGATTCCAGAGTGCTCTGGAGATCCTCGGGAGTGATCTTGTCGGCGAAGGCCTTTGCCATATCGGCGAGATCTGCGGCCGCGCTCTGTGCCCGGTCGGCCAATTCGGCGGCGGCTCCGCTGGCTCGCTCGGCCAGCGCTCCCGCCGCTGATTCGGCTCGCTCTCGCAGGTCGGAGGCGGTGACCCCGAGGTCGGTGGTCAGATCGTCGGCGGTGGTGCGCAGATCGTCGGTCAGGCGTTCGACCTTGTCATCGGAGTCATCATTGGTGGGCATCGTCGTGGTTCCCTACTTCGATCCGCCGCTCAGGCATCGGAACCCTCCCTACGTCGGTCACGCTCGGGCAGTTTCAGCGATCTTTCAGCAATCGATACTAGTCCTGTTTCGGTGCGCCATCTGCACTCTTTCGGTGCACGATGCCCGGCACTTTCAGTGCACGGGACCCAGGGCGCGCTCGATGTACCCGTTCGTGAAGCGCCCCTTCGGGTCGAAGCGGCGGCGGACCTCGGCGAACTTTTCCCAGTCCGGGTAGCGCTCGCGCAGGGTCTCGGCGGTCTGGAAGTGCCGCTTGCCCCAGTGCGGGCGGCCGTTATAGCGGTCGAAGACGCGTTCGCAGGCGCGGAAATACGGCTCGTAGTTCATGCTCTGGTACTGGTGCACGGCGATGTAGCAGGTCTCGCGGCCGCCGGCGGGGGAGAGGAAGGCGTCGTCGGGGGCGACCCAGCGCACCTCGATCGGCATCGGGGTGTCGAAATGCTTGGCCACCTCCTTGATCTCGCGGATGGCGTCGGCCGAATGCTCGCGTGGCAGCGCGTATTCCATCTCGGTGAAGCGGAACAGCCGGGGGCTGGCGAAGACCCGGTAGGAGCGCTCGACCTGGCGGCGGTAGCTGCCCGCGTAGGCGGCGCTGCGCTGGACCAGCGGGATCAGGCTCGGGCGGCGGCGGGTGAGCCGGCACAGCGCGTCGAAGGTGTAGTTGGTCATGAGGATGTCGGAGAACCAGTCCACGGCCTTGCCGCGCGGTTGCTCGGGCAGCTCGACCCGGTTGTTGCGCTTGGTCATTGCCAGCGGGCTGTGCGCGAACATGTAGAACTCGAAGTGGTCGTTGCCCTCGACGTAGCTGTCGAGATCGGCCAGCACCTCCTCGACCGGCACCGGCCGTTCGATGCCCTCGAGGACGAAGGACGGCACCATCTGCAGGGTCACGGCGGTGACCACGCCCAGCGCACCCACGTTCACGCGGGCGGCGCGCCAGCCGTCGGGGTCGGTCTGCTCGTTGAGTTCGACCCGGCTGCCGTCGGCGAGCATGAGCTCGACGGAATGCAGTGCGGCCGAGAGGTTCTGCAGCTTGGATCCGGTTCCGTGGGTGCCGGTCGCGGTGGCGCCGGCGATGGACTGCACGTCGATGTCGCCGAGGTTGGGGAAGGCCAGGCCCAGCGGGTGCAGCGCATTGCTGGCGGCATTGAGCGTGATGCCGGCTTCCGCCCGGACCAGCCCGGATTCGCGGTCCACATTCAGGATCCGGTCCAGCTTGTTCAGGCGCAGGAGTGTGCCGTCGGTGAGCACGGTCTCGGTGAAGGAGTGTCCCGATCCGGCGACCCGGACGGTGTGCCCGTTCGCTTCGGCCTGTGCGAGTACTGCCGCGACGTCCTCGGGCGAGCTCGGTTCGGCGATGGTCGCCGGGGTGCAGCTCTGATCCCCGGCCCAGTTCGCCCAAGAATTGGTCATGCGACCAACTTTAAACCGCGAGTGTGATGCGCGCTACCGTTTGCGCGGGGTATACGCAGCTGCCTTGGCCCGCTCCACCTCGTCCTCGGTGAGCGGCGGCTGGGCCAGCGCCAGGCGGGGCACGCCGTCACCTCGCACACCATTGAGAATCAGCGCCATGTAGCGCTCCCAGACCTGGGGATTGACCGGCCGGGCGAACCCGGCAATGCCGTCGACCATGTTCACCATGGCGAAGAAGTCGCCCGCCTCGATGTCGGGCTGCAGCACGCCCGCGTCCCTGGCGCGCTGGATGACCGCCTGCATGCCGGGCCGGATGTGATCCTTCATGGCGCAGAAGCGATCCATGCTGTCGTGCAATTCGAGGATGACCTCGCCGAATCCGCGGTTGACCGCGACGTGCCGGCACGAGTACTCGAACAGGTCGACCAGGCCCTCCCAGGGGTCCGGATGGTGCAGTGCCACATCCACGGCCCCGGCGAGTTCGGTGACCATCTGGTCGAAGACCTCGGAGATGAGCTCCTGTTTGTTGGCGAAGCGGCGGTAGACGGTGCCGACGCCGACGCCGGCGCGCTCCGCTACATCGTCGAGGGTGACCTCCAGCCCGCGATCGGCGAACAGCTCGCGGGCGGCCGCGATGATGCGCTGCTGGTTGCGGGCGGCGTCCGCGCGCAGACGCCGAGGTGGGGGCGCGGTGGTGACGTGATTCACACCCTGATCCTAACAGCAATCGGGATTATCTGGAGGACCTGTCTCCGTTTTGCTGGTAGCTTTTACCGGTAAGCGGAGATCGGTTCTCCACTAATCCTAGGGGACGAGGAAAACCACCATGACAACAGCTCTCGAGAAAGAGGTCGCGGCACCGGCCGCCGCGCCGCGGCGCGGATCGCACGCGCTGCGCTGGTGGGTGCTCGCCGTACTCGGCGTCGCCCAGCTGATGGTCGTGCTGGACGCGACCGTCGTGAACATCGCGCTGCCGCACGCGCAGGCCGATCTGGGCTTCTCCAATGGCGATCGGCAGTGGGTCATCACCGGCTACGCGCTCGCCTTCGGCAGCCTGCTGCTGCTGGGTGGACGGCTCTCCGATCTGTTCGGACGGCGCACCACCTTCATCACCGGCCTGGTCGGCTTCGCGGTCGCCTCGGCCGTCGGCGGCGCGGCCGGCAACTTCGAGGTGCTGGTCGGCTCCCGCGTCGCGCAGGGCGTGTTCGCCGCGCTGCTCGCGCCCGCCGCGCTCTCGCTGCTGACCGTCACCTTCACCGAACCCGCCGAGCGCGCAAAGGCTTTCGGCATCTTCGGTGCCATCGCCGGCGCCGGCGGCGCCCTGGGCCTGCTGCTGGGCGGCGCGCTCACCGAGTGGGCCTCGTGGCGCTGGGTGATGTACGTGAACCTGGTCTTCGCGGCCATCGCGCTGGTCGGCGCGGTGCTGCTGCTGGCCAAGCACACCGCCACCGAGCGGCCCAAGCTGGATCTGCCCGGCACCCTGGCGGTGACCGCCGCGCTGTTCGCCATCGTCTACGGCTTCTCGCACGCCGAGTCGGACGGCTGGACCAATGGCCTGACACTGTCCTTCCTGATCGGCGGCGCGGTGCTGCTCGGCGTGTTCGCCTGGCTGGAACAGCGTGTCGCGCATCCGCTGCTGCCGCTGCGCGTGGTGCTGGACAAGACCCGCGGCGCGTCCTACGTCACGGTGTTCACCATCGGCATCGGCATGTTCGCCATGTTCCTGTTCCTCACCTACTACATGCAGCAGCAGCTGGAGTATTCGCCGATCCGCACCGGCGTGGCGTTCCTGCCCATGGTCGCCGGCATGGTGGCGGCCTCCACCACCGTGCCCGCCCTGCTGATTCCGCGGGTGGGCCCGAAGGTGACCGTGGTGAGCGGATTCCTGCTCGCCACAGTGGGAATGGTGCTGCTGACCCGCATCGGCGTGGATACCGGCTACGCGAGCCACATCCTGCCCAGCCTGGTCCTGATGGGCCTGGGTCTCGGTATGGCGATGTCGACCGCCTTCAGCGGCGCGACCTCGGGCGTGCACCACAGTGACGCCGGTGTCGCCTCGGCGATGGTGAACACCAGCCAGCAGGTCGGCGGTTCCATCGGCACCGCGCTGCTGAGCACGCTGGCCTCGACGGCCTTCGACAACTACGCGTCGAGCCATGTGCCGCCGTCGCCGGCGGTGCTGGCCGAGGCCGCGGTGAAGAGCTACACCACCACCTTCTGGTGGGCCGCAGCGATCTTCGTGGTCGGCGCGGTGATCACCGGCCTGATCATGCCGAACAAGGTGCCGGTCCCCGCCGAGGGTGAACCCGTTCTGGCGCACTGAGTTCCGGACATGGAAGCGGCTCCGCTCGCGAAAGTGAGTGGGGCCGCTTCTTTTTCGGCTGACCGCGATCGGCGGCAGCTGGAGGGCGGGCCAGGCCCGCGAACCGGTCGGCGAGGTCCAGGGGGACCTTGATCGTTGCTGCCGTGTCATTCGTCGACGGGCTGGTGGATGAGCTCGGGGGCGACCTCGAGGGCATTGGTATGCAGGGTGCGGATCAGGTCCGCGGTGTTCTCGACGCCCGGGTCGAGGACGTTGTCGATATTGCGGTTCGCGCCGACCGAAATGATGTCGTCACCGTTATTTGCGGCGTCGAGATTCCCTGCGGCGTAGTAGAACCCGTCCGGGTCGGAAAACCGGGTAAATCGCCCCGGCCCGGGCGGCGGGGGTGGCAGCCATGACAGCGACCGGTACCGTATCGATTCCGAACCCTTGGACCAGCAGCTTTCTGATCGACTGCCGGACCGCCAACTTGGCTCCTCGAGGCCGGTGGGACAACTCCGGGCAAGCGGCATTATCCTCGCAGTTCCGGGCTGCTGTTCGGCTTCAACAACACGCCGAACAGCAACGATATGGCTAATTGGAGAGGAGGGGCGGTGGCGGCGAGACGCGCGGGCGTGGACACCGCCCTGCTCGGTGTCATCGCCCTGGGCGGCGCGATCGGCGCGGAAGCGCGCTACGCCGTGAGCCTGTGGGTGCCGCACCACGGCTCGATTCCGTGGCAGACCTTGGCGGTCAACGTGATCGGTTGCTTCCTCATCGGGGTACTGATGGTGTGTATCACCGAGATCTGGGTGGCGCACCGGCTGCTGCGGCCCTTTCTCGGGGTCGGCATTCTCGGCGGATTCACCACGATGTCCACCTACGCGGTGGAAGTTCGTACACTGCTCGAATCGGGCCGGGTCGGCGCCGGACTGGCCTACCTCGGGGGAACGGTGGTGACAGGACTGATTTCGGTCCTGCTGGGCGTGAGTGCGACACGATGGGTATCGGAGACGGCACGACGATTGGGGGCAGGCGATGAGTGACATGGCTCGGCAGTGGGTACCCGCGTCTCGGCTGACGGTGTTGCTCGGCGAGGACGACACCTACCGGCACCGGCCCCGCTATCACGAGATCGTGCGGCGTGCCCGGGATGCCGGATTGGCCGGGGCCAGTGTGTGGCGCGGCGTCGAGGGCTACGGGGTGTCCTCCCATATCCACACCGCCCGGCTGCTCGATCTGGCCGAGCGGCTGCCGGTGATGGTGATGATCATCGACGACACCGCTCGGCTGCGTGCCTTCGTGGAAAGCAATGCGGACCTGCTGGATTCGGTGACGGTGGCGCTCTCGCCGGTCGAGGTCTTCGCCGGAGTGCGGCGGTGACAGGGCTGCTGGTCATCCTCGGCGCGCTCTTCGGGGCGCCCGTCCGGTATCTGGTGGATCGCGCGGTGGCCTATCGATTCGATAGTGTTCTCCCCCTGGGCACACTGGCGGTGAACATGGGCGGTTCGGCCGTACTGGGCGCGTTGATCGGTGCGGGAGCAAATCATTGGCTCCTGGCTGCCGTGGGAACGGGGTTCTGCGGCGCGCTGACCACGTTCAGCACGTTCGGGTACGAAACGGTTCGATTGGCCGAGGAGGGCGCTTACAGCTATGCGGTGGCGAACGTCGTGATCGGCGTCGGCGCAAGCCTGGCCGCGGCCTACCTCGGTGCCTTCCTCGGGCAGTGGGTGTTGCCGTGATTCTCATGACGAGCCGGGCGCAGGCGATACGGAAGGGGGGTGCGAGCATGGCCCACGATCGAGCCGGACGACCGGCACGGGCCACGGACCTCGAGGACATCGCGCACCTGGTGACGGCCTACTACAGCCGGATTCCGGATCCGTCGGATCCCGCGCAACTGGTGTCCTTCGGCACTTCCGGGCATCGCGGGTCGAGCCTGGACTGCGCCTTCAACGAGGCGCACATCCTGGCCATCACCCAGGCGATCGTGGAATACCGTGCCTCGCGTGGCATCACCGGGCCGGTGTATCTGGCACGGGATACGCACGCGCTGTCCGAGCCCGCCTGGACCACCGCGCTGGAGGTGCTGGCCGCCAATGACGTCACCGCCGTCATCGACTCGCGCGACAGGTACACGCCCACACCGGCTTTGAGCCACGCCGTGCTGCGGCACAATCGGGGCGGGACCCGGCACCAGGCCGACGGCATCGTGGTGACGCCCTCGCACAATCCGCCGCGTGATGGGGGGTTCAAATACAACCCGCCGCACGGCGGTCCCGCCGACACCATCGCCACCGACGCCATCGCAGCGCGCGCGAACGAGCTGCTGCGCACCGGGCTCGCCGACGTCAAGCGCACCTCGCTGACGCAGGCGCTGGCCGGCAATGTCGAGCGCTACGACTACCTGGACCGCTACATCTCGGACCTACCCAATGTGCTGAACCTGGACGCCATTCGGGGCGCCGGGATTCGGCTGGGCGCGGACCCCATGGGCGGGGCCTCGGTGGACTACTGGGAGGAGATCGGGCAGCGGTACGACCTCGAACTCGAGGTGGTGAATCCGTTCGTCGATCCGACCTGGCGGTTCATGACACTGGACTCCGACGGGCGGATCCGGATGGATCCCTCGTCGCGGTACGCCATGGCCTCGCTGGTGGCGATTCGCGACGATTACGACATTTCTACCGGCAACGACGCGGACGCGGACCGGCACGGGATCGTGACTCCCGATGCGGGACTGATGAATCCGAACCATTACCTGGCGGTGGCGATCGAGTACATGATCGCCAACCGGATGGGATGGGACGCGCTCACCAAGATCGGCAAGACGGTGGTGACATCCTCCATGATCGACCGGGTGGTCGGCGTACTCGGCCGCGACGTGTACGAGGTGCCGGTCGGGTTCAAGTGGTTCGTGCCCGGATTGTTCAGTGGCAGCCTGGCTTTCGGCGGCGAGGAATCCGCGGGCGCGTCGTTCCTGCGCATGGACGGCACCGTGTGGACCACCGACAAGGATGGCATCCTGCTCGCGCTGCTGGCCGCGGAGATCACCGCCGTCACCGGGCAGAGTCCGTCCACCCGCTACACCGAACTCGAAAAACGCTACGGCTCACCCGCCTACGCCCGCGTCGACGCCACCGCCACCCCGGAACAGAAGACCCGCCTGGCGGCGTTGACGCCCGACATGATCACTGCGGCCGAAATCGCCGGCGAATCCGTCACCGGCATCCAGACCCGCGCCCGCGGCAATGGCGCGGCCCTCGGCGGCGTCAAGGTCACCACCGAGAACGCCTGGTTCGCCGCCCGCCCGTCGGGCACCGAGGACAAGTACAAGATCTACGCCGAATCCTTCCAGGGGCCGGAGCACCTCGCGCAGGTCCAGGCCGCGGCCGAGGAGATCGTCGGACACGCCCTCACGGGTGAATAGCGCGGTCTTCGATCAGGTGTGGCGAATGGATGGATTGGTGTGTGCGCCGGGCGGATCCGGGTGGGCGGTGCGTTGTGGTGAATGAGGTCGAGGGGCCGGTGGGCGGGCGGCATCGGCTGCCGGTGGAGATCTGGGTGCTGGTGGGGTCGGCGTTCACGATCGCTATCGGGTTCGGGTTGGTGGCGCCGGCGTTGCCGCAGTTCGCGCGGAGTTTCGATGTGGGGGTGGCCGCGGCCTCGTTCATCGTGAGCGCGTTCGCGTTGATGCGGTTGATCTTCGCACCGCTCGCGGGGCGGCTGCTGCAGAAGCTGGGGGAGCGGCCGGTCTATCTGACCGGGCTGTTGATCGTGGCGGTGTCGACCGGTGCGTGTGCGCTGGCCCAGAGTTATTGGCAGCTGCTGGTATTGCGGTCGCTGGGTGGGATCGGGTCGACGATGTTCACGGTGTCCTCGCTGGGGCTGGTCATCCGGATGTCGCCGCCCGCCGAACGAGGGCGGGTGTCGGGGGTGTACTCGACGAGCTTCCTGATCGGCTCGATCAGCGGGCCGCTGGTCGGCGGTGCGCTGTCCTTCCTCGGCCTGCGCGCGCCGTTCCTCATCTACTGCGTGGCGCTGCTGATAGCCAGCCTCATCGTCTATGTGGCGCTGCGGGATTCCCCGCTGGCCCTGCCGGAGAAGTCGAACGGCACGCCCGTGATGACCTTCCGCGAGGGACTGGCCCGGCCCGCCTACCGGGCCGCGCTGTGGGCAAACTTCGGCAATGGCGCAGCCGTTTTCGGTGTGCGCATGGCGCTGGTGCCGCTCATCGTGGTGGAGGTCCTGAAGCAGGACGCCGCCCTCGCAGGCGTGGCCCTGACCGCCTTCGCCCTCGGCAATGCCTCGGTCCTGTTCCTGTCCGGGCGGTGGTCGGACACGCTGGGCCGCAAGCCCTTCCTCATCGCGGGAACCCTGGTCTGCGCCGTCGGCACCGCGGGCATCGGCCTCGCCCCCACCCTCGCCTGGCTTCTGGCCGCCTCCTGCGTGGCGGGCATCGGCTCCGGCATGTTCACCCCGGCCCTGCAAGCGGCGGTCGCCGACATCATCGGCCCCGGCACCCGAGGCGGCCCGGTCCTCGCGGGCTACCAGATGTCCGCCGACCTGGGCACCTTCCTGGGCCCCTACGCCATCGGCATGCTCGCCGACCGCGTCTCCTACGGCGTGGCCCTCGGTGTAACCGGCGTCCTACTGGCCTCGGCATCGGCGGTCTGGCTGCTGGTACCGGAAACCCTCCGCCGGAAAGAACCCGCCGCGTCCGCCGTCTAGCGGGCCGGCATCAGATTTTGGTGGGGCGGGGTGGGTGTTGCTCGGGTGGGGGCGTCGGGCAGAGTGTTGCGGGTGAGCAAACCGACTTCGAATCACACACCGCGGCCGGTCTCGAGCAAGACCACCTACGCGCTGGCCGGGCTGGCCGTTGTCGTGGTCGTGGTGATCGTGGCGGCCCTCTACCTGTGGAATCGCGGCGGCGGGGACGAGGTGCGCAACGACGGATACGGTCCGGTGCACGATGCTGCGGTGTCGGTGGCGCTGGATTCCGACGGGGCCATTGTGCTGGGCAAGCCCAATGCGAAAACCATTGACATCTATGAGGATCCGCTGTGCCCGGCGTGTGGCCAGCTGGAGAAGATCTACGGGCAGGAGATCGCCCAGCAGGTCGACCTCGGCAAGATCGCGGTGCGGTACCGCCTGGTGAACTTCCTCGACTCGAAGTCGAGCAGCAAGGACTACTCCACCCGCGCCGTCGCCGCCAACGAGTGCGTCGCCCAGGCCGGTGACGGTCCGGTCTACTCGAAGTTCCACTCGCTGCTGTTCACCACCAAGCAGCCCGCCGAGGGCGGTTCCGACCACGACAACAAGGAACTGGCCGCCATCGCCAAGGAGGCGGGCGCCGGTGACGACGTCGCCAAGTGCATCACCTCCGGCGACCGCGCCGACACAGCCCGCGCCCACGCCGAAGCCGCGCTGAAGGCCCTCAACGACGCCCTCAACAATCGCGCCGCCACCCCGTCGGTCTTCATCGACGGCAAGAAGATCGACGTGAACAACAAGAACTGGGTCCTCGACGCCGCGAAATAGGCTGGGCGGTAAGGCTTCAGACGTCGAGGATGGGCCGGCGCAGACGACCTGTGTAGGTGGCTGCCCGGCCCAGTGCGTCCTCGGCGGCGTCGAGTTCGATGAGGGCCTCGTCGAACACCTCGGCGGCGCCGGCGATGCAGTAGGCCGGGGTGGTGAGTGCGCCGGTGCCCGGTGTATCGAGCAGCAGGCCGGAGTCGGGGAGATCGCGGTAGGCGGCGGTCAGGTCCGCCAGGTCCGCGCGGAGGGTCTGCAGCCGATCCCGCAGGAGTTGCCGCCGCTGCTCCAACAGAAGTGGGTCCCGCAGGTCGGCTTTCGGGCTCGATTCGTGGTCGCTCATGCGACCAGCATGCAGTGGTGGGTCAGAACATGCAGTGGTGCACAGGAATTCGGATGTTCTTGTGCACCACCGCACGCCGGTGGAATGGGTGGGGTGCGGCCCTCGGGGGAACGGAGAAGTGAGCCGCACCCCGGGGAGGGAGCCGGGCTGGGGCTCGGCTCCTTGGTCGGGGAGGAGATCTTGCGGGTCAGCGCGATGCGGCTCGGGTGGGGGTTTCGGGGATGTCGTTGTCCGGGGTGGCGCGGGACAGCTGGGGGTGGATGAGGATGTGGGATTCCATCGGGTAGGCCAGGTCCTGGGTGAAAGGTGCTCCGGCCGTCGCGGTTTCGATGGGGTCGGGAACGACGCGCAAGGGGTGTGGCCTGGCGGGTGCGTCGATATCGGTGTGCGGGAACAGGTAGCGCGCACCTTCGCGGACGGTTTCGTGTGACTCGCCACTGGGGTCGATCCAGCGCATGCGATCGGTATCCGAGAGATAGACGCGCCAGGGGTGTTTGCCCTTGTCGGCCAGTAGCTTCAGCCGATGGTGATGGGTGCACAGGACGGCGCGGTAGGCGGGATTCGGGCCCGTGGCGCCGCGGGAGGAGTGCGGCTCGAACTGGACCAGGGTGGTTTCCGCCGCGGGCATGGTGCAGCCGGGGAAGCGGCACAGGCCATCTACGGCGCGGACCTCACGGGGTGGCGCGCTCGAAAAAGCGCGTACCGCCACGGGTTTCGCATCCAGGGCGGTCATGGCGCGTTCCCAGGGAGCCTGCCGGACCGGGACGGTCCGTGACTCCGGTCGGCGCGCGGTGCGGGGGCCCGGCGCGTCGGCCGGTTCGGCGCGCTGGGGGGCAGCTCCGTCCGTCGCGTTCGCCTCCTGGGCGGCTTCGTTCGGGAAGTACTCCGGAATCACCTGGAAACGTGCGTGTTCGGCAAGGGTGCGGGCGAGGGCGCCGTCGATGGGGCCGTAGCCGGCGAGGAAGGCCGGATCGTCGCGCAGACCCAGCAGGGTTTCGGCGGAGACCCCGACCTGGATCAGCGGGCGGCGGGGCGTGGTGGGGGCATCGGCCTTGGGGCAGTCGAGTCCTCGGCCGCAGCCGCAGCGCAGGCGGCCGGAGCCGTCGGCGAGCGCGACCAGCGCGTCGGTGCGGCGCTGGGACATGGTGCGGGGATCGGCCTCACAGACCTGGAGGCTCATTTCGCGTAGCCGCATGGCGAGCGCCTGGGCGCCCGCGGCGGGCAGCAGGCCGTCGAATACGGCCATGCCGTCCTGTACCGCGCGAATGCGGACGTCGCGGTCCTGCTCGCGCTCCTCGCGGCGGCGGGTCTCGCCCTCGGGGTCCAGGCGGGTGACCCAGCGCTGGGCGGTCTGACGTAATCGGGCCGGATCCGAGCGCAGAGCCGCCTCGATCAGCTTGGGCTCCAGCACTTCTCGCACCTCGTGCGGCAAGCCGCGCAGACTGTCCGCGATCACCTGCACCCGTGACAGGTCGATCCGCCCGGCCGCGAAGGCGTGTTTGGTCTGCGGTAGGGAATCCAGCGCCAACCCGATATCGATGAGAGCTGCCGCCACCGCCTCCGACACGTGCACCGCCACGGCGATCTCCGCCGCGGCGAACTCCCCGGCACGCACGCCGCCCACCCCCGGCGCGGCATTCCCGGCCCGATGCCGGCGATACACCTCCCGCACCGCCGTGATTTCCGCCGCCTGTGCGAACGCCGCCGACCCGTGTGCTCGCCGCAGCGCGTCGATCAGCTCTTCCTCGCCCATCGCCTCCACCTCTCGGCTATCGAACATGCGTTCGAGACTACATCGAGAAGATTGCCGCCGCCAGCCTCTGTGCAGGCGATTTGGTTTGTTCGACACCAGTCGTGTAACTTCGTTCAAGCAAGCAGGGCAACGCCCCGCTGGCGGAGAAGTGAACATGGGGCTATGGCGCAGCTGGTAGCGCACCACACTGGCAGTGTGGGGGTCAGGGGTTCGAGTCCCCTTAGCTCCACAGAATGACAGAGCCGCAGGTCAAAGACCTGCGGCTCTGTTGCTATTCCGGCATTGCGCGAACCCGGTAGGTGCCCTACGCGGTACCCTACGTTTATGAAGGCCAAGACCAGCGTGTATCTCGATCCCGAGCAGGCTGCGCGGTTGAAAGAGGCTGCGGAATCGTCGGGGCGGTCGGAGGCCGACCTGATTCGGGAGGGAATCGACCTCGTGCTGCTACGGGCGCACAGGGTTCGTCGTACTCGCCCGTGGCCGTCGTTCGATTCCGGCGATCCCGGGTTCGCGGCCAATAGTGAGGATCTGCTCGGGGAGGCATACGGCGAGTGAGCTTCTTCATCGCCGACACTTCGGCCATCATCGCTGCCTACGATCGTGCCGCTGAGTTGCACGAGAAGGCCCGTGAGTACCTCGCTACCTCTGTCGCGGTTGTTTCGCCATTGGTCCTCGATGAGATCGATCATCTGCTGATCGCGCGATTCGGAAAAGACCGCCGTACAGCCGATCTCGTACTCGATGACTTGCTCACCTCTGCCGAGGAGGGCTCGGTGCTCGTTCCGGCCGTGGACCGCGATGATCTCCGAGTTGCGCAGAAGATCATCGAGCACTACCGCGGGCTCCGCCTCGATCTTGCCGACGCGGTCACCGTGGTTCTGGCCGAGCGCTACCTCACCAACGACATACTGACGTTGGATGAGAAGAACTTTCGCGCTGTCCGGCCCCTGACACCCGCTCACCCGTCGTTTCGGCTGCTGCTCCAGGACGACTGAACCGTCCTGTGTAACAAAACAGGTAGGTCGACGGCTTGCCGGTTGTGATGGGTTCCGGGTCATATTGTGTCGCCGCCTGCTGACCGTGGCCGGGTACCTATCGCACGGATCGTGATGTCTGGTCCGTTCACCAGCACCGCTCGGTTCGTATGCTGGTCCGTCAGGTCCAAAGAACAAGAGCCGCAGGTCATCGACCTGCGGCTCTGTTTTTTTCCTGCGAGGCGGCGACGTCGCTCACCCGCGTGGGTAGAGCAGGACCAAGGGGATCTGCCGGGCGGTCCGCTTCTGGTAGGTCTGGTACCCCGGGTATGCCGCGACGACCTGTGGCCACCGGCCGTCGCGTTCCTGCGGGGTGAGCACGCGGGCGGTCATCGGTTGCTTCACGCCGTGCTGGAACGACACCTCGACCGCGGGATCGGCGCACAGGTTGTGGAACCAGTCCGGGGAGATGTCGTCTCCGGCCCGCGAAGCGACGATCAGATAGCTGTCGTCCTCCACGACGGGAACGGTGAGAATCACGGTGCGCGGCAAACTTGTTCGCCGTCCCGTGGTGGTGAGGGCCAGGGTGGGCATCTTCTTGAATCGGGTGCCGACGCGGCCGCCGCTGAGGTCGAGCAGTTTGCGGTGCGCGGTGGTCGTGGTCTTCAGGTACAGATCGGTGGCCGCGCGAAAGCGGCGGGTATGCGGCACGGGGTACTCCTCGGTCGGTCGGGATCGTCGGAAGTGATGGTCCGGGGCCGGCTTGTGAGCGACCAGTGAAGCGTCAGTGCTCGAGGCGTTCGGCCGCAGCCGCAATCCAAGTCGGGTTGCCACAGCGTTGGGCGACGCGGAGCGCGGCCCGGTAGTGCTCGGTGGCGAGCCCGGCATCCCCGTGCCGGGCCGCCAGGTCACCGAGGACGGTGTCGACCGGACCGACCGAGTAGGAACCGGTGTCCGCGCCACCGAGCCAGTCGCGGAAGGGAAGCAGATCGCGGTAGAGCGTGGCGGCCTCGTCGGCCGTGCCCAGCGTCGCGACCACCATGCCGCGCAGTGAGAGGAACAGCGATCGGAACACGTGGTCGCGGATCGGCCGGGCCCGGCGCCAGACCCGGGCCGCTTCCATCCGGTCGCCGGCCGCGAGCAGGGCCAGCACCAGAAAATCCACCATGGCGTCGACGGTCGCGGGGACGGCGCTGTCGGCGAATTCTCTGGCCATCTCGACCAGTTCACCGGCGCGGCCCTGGTGCAGCCGCACCACGAACAGCGCCATGCCCAGGATCCCGCTCGCATTGAGAATGCCCGCGCGGGTGAGCATTTCATTGGCTCGTAGATAATGCTGCTCGGCTGTGTCGGGGTCACCGGTCGTGAGGGCCACCAGCCCGCGTGCCATCGTGTTCGCCACCTGCGCCTGCCGCCACTGATAACGGTCGGCCAGCACGGTGGCCGCCTCGAGATGCTCGCGGACGGTGGCGATGTCGGCCGTGGATGCGGCGGCCTGGATCGCGACCGTATGCCCGAGGAGCAGGTATTCGCCGCGGTCGGTGCGCCGCCCGACCTCGATCAGCTCGGCCCCGAGCGGGCTGCGGTCCGGCGAGTCGTAGAGCGAGGCCATGGCTTGCAGCGCGGGAGCGAGCAGGGCGTCGTCACCGAGTTCGCGGGCCGGGGCCTGCGCCTGAGCGGCGGCCACCGCCGCGGGTTCGCCTGCGTCGCTGCCGATCTCGTCGACCAGGGTCACCAGCAGCCGGCACCGGTCGGCGGGAGTGAGGCCGGGGTAACGGAGCGCGTCCTCTATCCAACCGACGACCCGGTGCTCGACCACGCCCCATTGCCGATTCATCCACGGGGTGGGTGTCTCCCAGGCGGTGAACGCCCGTACCAGCAGATCGGTCCGGCCGACCTCCTCGGCCAGCGCCGCGGCCCGATGCCGAGCGCTGCGAGCGGCGAGCCCAGCTCCACCGGCGCGATGGCTGCGACCCGCCCGGCACAGCATCGCGACCCGTTCCTCGACGGTATCGGCGCCCGCGCGGCGCTCGAGGGCCGCGGCCGCGCGTTCGTACCCGGCCGCGGCGACGTCGTGGGCGTAGCGCCGCTCGGCCTGTTCGGCTGCCGCCACGGCGTAGTCGGCGGCCCGTCGTGCCGTCTCCGGGCTCACCGACTCGCCGTAGTGGTGGGCCAGGGCCGCGAGATCGCCCGGATCGATCTCCTCGATCGCGGCGGCGACCCGTCGATGCCATCGGTCGCGGCGGATCCGGGACAGATCGCCGAGCAGCGTTTGACGCACCAGCACGTGTGTGAAACGCGCTCGGCCGCTGGCGGGTTCGTCCAGAAGCCCGGCCAGTACCCCGGCTTCCACCGCGTCCAGCACCTCGTCCTCGGATACCTCGGCCGCGTGCACCAGCACCGCGAGATCGAACTCACGGCCGATCACCGCGGCCAGGCGCAGCAGCGCCACCCCGGTCTCGGGAAGCCGGGAAAACCTGCGGCGCAACACATCCCGCACGCCCGCCGGCACCTCCGACGCGGCTACCAGCTCGCCCTCGCTCTGCAGCAGACGCGCGACCTCGACGAGATAGAACGGATTTCCGCCGGTGCGCTCGTGCAAGGTCGCGACCACGGCGGACGCCGGTGTGCTGCCGGTCAGGGCGGTGATCAGGCGACCGCTGTCTTCGACGCCGAGGCCGCGCAGGTGAACCCGGGCGCGGACGGAGGTGGCCAGGGCGGCGAGCGTGTCGGCCAAGGCCGGCGGCACTTCGTCCGGACGGTAGCCGATCACGACGAGCCCGGGCACCTGGGTCGCCACCGCGGTGAGCAGCGCCGCTGTCTCGGTGTCTCCTCGGTGTACGTCATCGAGCAGGATCGCCAGCGGAGCGTCGGCGGCGACGGCGGTGAGGTAGTCGCATACCGCCCGATGCATCAGGAAGCGGCCGTGGGCGTGGCCGGAGTCCGGTGCGTCGGCGCCGTCGGTGAGCAGCGGCGCCAGGGCGGGCGCGAAGCCTCCGGGATCATGCTCACGGGCCAGGGCGCGCAGGATCTCGACCCATGGCCAAGCCGACGGAGCGGCGTCGTCCTCCGGGCAGCGCCCGATCACCACCCGGTGCCCCGACGCGCGCAAGGCAGCGTCGACGTGCCGCAGCAGAGTCGATTTCCCGCTGCCCGCTTCGCCCGCCACGGTCGCCGACCGGGGCCCGGTGCCGGCGGCCGCTTCCCGCAGCGCGGCGAGTTCCGCTGTGCGGCCGAACAATTCGGGACCCGGTCCGGCAGGTGGGGTGCTTCCGGTCACGATGGCCGCGGAAAGTGTCTCCTGGAGTGGAATCACCGGCTCGCACAGCGGGATTCGTTGCGCGAGAATGTCCGACTCCAGCCGCGTCAGAGCCGGGCCCGGATCGATGCCGAGTTCGGCCGCGAGAACGCTGCGGGCCTGCCGCAGGGCGCTCAGCGCGTCGGCCTGGCGGCCCGCGCGATATCGAGCCAGCGCTGTCAGCCGCCACGCCTCCTCACGGAGCGGGTGCTCCCTGCTCAATACCTCGGCCTCGGCCGCGGCGAGCGCCGGCTCGTCCAGCTCGAGCAGGGCGGCCGCGAGTTTCTCGCGTGCGCCCAGCCGCAATTCCTCCAGCCGCGCCGCTTCCGCGGTCGCCCACGGCTCGGCCGCGAAGGCGGCGTAGGCGGGGCCCTGCCAGTGGGCCAGCGCGTGTTCCAGCGTCTGTCGTCGCTCGCGCGGATCGCCTTGCCGCCCAGCAGCTTCCAGTTCGGACACGAAGCACCACGCGTCCACGTCCTCGGCGTCGAAACGCACTGCGTAGCCCGGGGTCCGGCTGATCAGAACGGTGGCGGGCGTGCGCGGCGCCCGCTGCGGCTCCAGCAACCGCCGCAGGTTGGAGACGTAGGCCTGCAATGCGCCGAGTGCCCGCGGCGGCGGTTCACCTCGCCACAGATCATCGATCAGGCGATCGATCGGCACCACCTCACCCCGCGCGACCAGCAGACGCGCCAGCACGCCGCGTTGCCGTGGGCCGCCGAGATCGAGTTCGCCACGCCCGTCCGCCGCGGTCAGCGCGCCGAGTACCCGAATCCGAATCATGACGGGCCAAGTCTAGGACGGGCCCCGACGCAATGCCCTGCAAGTGGGCTGCAAGCCGCGGGCCACATAGTCGCCTCGGCACCCGACAGCAAGGAGCACAGCATGAGCACCACCGATATCGCACCCGGCCGCCCCGACACCTACGACATGATCGTCGTACACAATGCTTTCCGCAGGCACTTCAGCGCTCTACCCGGCCTCGTCGCGGCGGTGTCGTCCGGAGACGTCGAGCGTGCCCGCCGCCTGCTGGCCTTCCTCGACGAACTCGGCACCGGCCTGCGCCACCACCACACCGGCGAGGACGAGCTCATGTGGCCGATCCTGCTCGAGCGCGCCCCCGCGGACTCCGCCCTGGTGCTGCGTATGGAGGAACAGCACGAGCGGATCTCCGAACTCACCGATCGCGCCCACCGCGAGGGGGCCGAGTTCGCCACTGCCGCAGACCCATCGGTTCGGGACCAGCTCGCAGCCACGCTGCGGGCGCTCTCCGATGCCCTCGACGAGCACATGACCGAGGAGGAGCGGCACATCCTCCCCGTGGTCGAGAACGTGATGACCGTGCTCGAATGGCAGGCTCTCGGCGAACGCGGCCGCGAGCACCTGCCCAAGGATCGCCAGTTGATCTTCCTCGGCTTCATCCTGCAGGACGTCCCCGACACCGATCGCCGGAAACTCCTCGCCGAGCTGCCGCTCCCCGCCCGGCTCGCCTGGCGTCTGCTCGGCCGCCGCACCTTCGCCAAGGAATACCGCGAGATCTACCACGCTGATCCCGAGTGGTGACCGCTGACGACAATCGAAGTCCGTGCCGCCCGGCAGCCTCCCCACCGGGTGGGCCCGGCGATAACGCCAGACCCCACCCGGTTCATGGGGTTTTACCCTCGGACGGTGGCTGGTTCCGGATGTCGCCGGCCGGGAGCCCACCAGTTGAGGCGGCCCATGGCCTGCATGAGGGCCGGGACCAGGATGGTGCGGATGATCGTCGCGTCGACCAGCACGGCCAGGGTGAGTCCCAGGCCGAAGAGCTGGACGAACGACACCCCGGAGAACACCATGCCGACGAAGGCGATGGCCAGCAAGGTCGCCGCGGCCGTGAATATCCGTGCGGTGCGTGCGATTCCGACGGCGACGGCGCGATCGGTCGCGCCGGAGGCGAGATACTCCTCACGAATGCGTGACAGCAGGAACACCTCGTAGTCCATGGATACGCCGAATGCCAGGCAGAACATCAGGATCGGCATGGTCGGGACCAGATAGCCGGTCGAGGTGAATCCCAGTGCGCCCGAGAGGTGCCCGTCCTGGAAGATCCACACCATCGCGCCGAAGGTGGCCGTCAGCGACAGCACCGTCAGCGCCAGTGCCTTGATCGGCAGCACCACACTGCGGGTGAACATCAGCAGCACCAGGAACATCGACACCGCGATAATGCTCAGTGCCAGGGGAACTCGCCGGGCCAGTGTGGACACCGAGTCGGCATTGCGGGCCGCCGGGCCGCCGAAGAGCACCCGGCCCGGGGCGGGGACCGCGCGCAGGCGGTCGAGTTGAGTGGTCGCCGCCGTCGAATACGGGTCGAGGCGGGTGCCGATCCGCAGATACGTGCCCGCGTCCCCGGTCAGCGCGGATTGTGGTCCGGCCACCTGGAATCCGCCGGCGTAGGCCCCGGCGCTGGACAGCACCGAGGTGACATCGGGAATCTGGGACAGAGTCTTCGCGTAGTCGCCGACCCCCGTGGTGTCGCCGTGATCATCGGGCAGGATCGCCAGGATGCCCGCGGTCAGGTTCTCGGAGAAGTCGGATCGGGAAGCGTCGCCGACATCGCGGCTGGAGCCGGCGGCGAGCACCCGATCGTCGGCCCAGCCGAAACGGACGGTCAGGAATGGCGATCCGAGCAGCAGCAGGACCGCTACCACGGCGGTGATCCACAGCACGGGACGGCGCATCACACCCATGGCGAAGCGGTACCAGCGGTCGTCTTCGACGGGAACGGGTACGGCGTCGGGGCGTCCGAGACGGCGGCGCAGGAACCGCCGCACATCCCAGGCGTCGACCCGGGAACCCATGAGCGCCAGGGCCGCCGGGAGCACCAGCAGCGTGGTGAACACCGCCGCCGCGAGCACCGCCAGCCCCGCGTAGGCGAACGAGCGCAGGAAGTAGAGCGGGAACACCAGCAGCGCGGACAGCGACAGGGCCACGGTCAGACCGGAATACAACACGGTGCGCCCGGCTGTGCGCACCGTGCGAACCACCGCCTCGACGGTGTCCGCGCCCGCCGCGATCTCCTCCCGGAACCGGCTCACCATGAACAGGCTGGAGTCGAGCGCCACCGCGAACCCGAGCGCGGTGGTCATGTTCAACGCGAAGATCGAGACATGCCCGACGGCGGCCAGCCCGCGCAGGACCGCCAGGGCCGCTCCGATTGTCACCACACCCACCAGCAGCGGCAGCATGGAGGCGATCAGGCTGCCGAACACCAGCACCAGGGCGATACCGGCGAGCGGGACGGCAATCGATTCGATGAGCACCAGATCGAGGGTCACCTGGCGGCTCATCTGGGCGAGCGCGACCGCTTCACCGCCCGCCCGGATCCTGACCCCGTCTCGGGTTCCGTTGTACTTCTCGGCGATGGCGTCGGCCACCTTGGGCGCGGCGGTGTCATCGCCGCGCGCGAAGGCCACGATGACGGCGCTGTGCTGATCCTTGCTGCGCAAGGCCGGCCGCATCTCGGTCGCGACGCTCCAATACGACTGCACGCCTTGCAGATCCGAGTCGCGCAGTTCATCGGTGAGCTGCTTTCCCACCGTGGTGGCGGCCGGACCGTCGATGCCGTCGGGCGCGGTGAGCAGCAGCACGACGTTCGGCGCGGCACCCGGGAAATGCTGTTCGAGATACTGGTCCACCCAGGTGGATTCGGAGTCGGGCGCTTGGAAGCCACCGGACTGCAGGTGCATCGGCGCGGACCAGCCGACGGCGTAGCAGAGCACGGCGGCCAGCCCCGCCATCGCCAGCACGGCCCGCGCGCGGTGCTGGGCGAAGAGCGCGATTCGAGTCAGCACGGGGCTCACCGCCGTTCGGCGGGCGGCACGTGTCGCACGGACCGGACCAGATCTTCGGAGACCCGCCAGAGTTCGGCGGCTCGCTCCTCGTCGTAGGACTCCGGTGCGCTGGGCACCTCCGCCGCCCCCGTGAAGTATTTACCGGTGGTGTCGGCGAGTTCGGGTGCGGTGACCAGCCAGGCGAGGTCCGCCGCCGACCGGGTGACGGTGCGGGCGATGGGCATGACCCGAATGAGAACCGGTGCCAGGAAACGGAATCCGATGCGGGCCACAGTCGGGTAGCCGCGCGACAGCCCGGTCTGCGGCATCAGCCCGGGATCGAAGGCGTTGACCGTGATACCCCGGTCGCGCCAACGCCGCGCGAGCTCATGGGTGAAGTAGACATTGGCGAGTTTGCTGGTGGCATAACGGATTCGGCCGTCCACACCGGAGTCCCGCTGGTCGTCCGGGTCCGCCAGCTCGCGAGGGTGACGCCATTGCGGCGCGGGGAAGCCCATGGACTTGCGCGGCCCCTGGTGCACATCGCTGGACACCACGACGACCCGCGCGCCCGGCGCGAGTAGATCGGCGCACCCGGTGACGAGCGCGAAATGCCCGAGGTGATTCACCGCGAAGGTGAGTTCGTAGCCGTCCTGCGAGGTCCGCACGGAGTCCACGATCTGGAGGCCGGCATTGCACACCATCGCGCCCAGTCGCGGATTCTTCCGCCGCAGTTCCGCCACGGCCGCGTCGACCGAATCGAGCGAGGCCAGCTCCAGTTCGACCAGTTCGATCCTGGCATCGGGCGCGTGCGCGCGGATCCGCTGAACCGCCGTCTCGGCCCGCTGTGGGTCGCGGCATCCGAGGATCAGCGGAATACCCTCGGCGGCCAGGCATTTCGCGGTCTCCAGACCGAGTCCCGAGGTCGCCCCGGTAATCAGCACCGGGTCGTTCATTCCGCGTTCTCCAGCCACTTCATCGTGAATTCGTCGATGGCGGCGGCGGTGCTCGCGAAGGTCTTGCTCATATCGGCCTCGATCAGCCTGCCGATCAAGGGAACTCGCGCCTCGATCGAGCCCGACATGGTGAACTCACAACCGATCTCCGTGCGGCGCACCACCAGATCGGCGTTGAGCGAGATGGTCATACCTTCCACCTGCCCGTGCATCCGTCCCCGGGCCACGCCGTCCTCGGGTTCGCTCCACGACTCGCTGTAGCGGTAGCGCACCCCGTGGGGCCGGAAGGTCGCGGCCGGACCGGGCAGCGCCGAGGCCGGGATGACGGTGTTCACGGTGACCATCGCCAGGCCGTCCGCGGCATCGAAGGCGGCCAACTCCGCGTCGGGGCCGTCGATTTCGCGAATGCGCTGCTCCCAATAGTCGCGGGAGCCGAGGACACGATGGAACAGGGTGTCCGGGTATGGATAGGGGGTGGTGTGTTGCACGGAACGCGACATGATCAGTCTCCGAGGTTCTTGGCATAGATGCGGTGGATGTCGAGCATTCGGTAACGGGTGCGGTCGGCATCGTCGCGACCGACCTCGGACAGCAGGTAGGCGTCGACGAGACGGTCCAGGGCGTCCTCCACCTGATCGACCCGCAGATCGGCCAATGCCGGTGCGGTGAACTCGGTTCCGGCCGGTAACCGGCGACCGAGCTCCCGGAACAATCCGGCGGCGGTGGGGTCGAGCCGGTCGAAGGTGAGATCGAGGCTCGCTCGCATGTCCAGCGCCTGATACGACACCACTTCGAGGCGGCGCTGTTCATCGCTGATCCGGGCGAGCATGTGGGCGAAGGTCCAATGGGGCCGCGTGGTCATGCGGCAGGCGACGGCGCGCAAGGCCAGCGGAATGCCGGAGCAGTGGTCGGCGACCGTCCCGGCGTCCTCCCATTCGGGCAGCACGCGGGCGCGCCCGACGGTGGCGACCAGCATCTGCAGCCCCTGGGTGCGGGACAGCTCGTGCAGGACGAAGGTGCGAACGGTGGTGAGCCCCAGGGCGAATCGGCTGGTGATCAGAGCGGTGCCCACGCCGCCCGGGGGCAGCAGCGGGATGACCTGGGATTCGGTGGCGGCATTGTCCAGAATGACGAGTACCCGCCGATGCGCCAGCCGCGCCCGGTACAGGTTGACCCGCTCGGCCAAGGACTTCGGCATGGCGTCGGCCGGTATGCCCAGCGCCGTGAGCAGCCGTCCGAGCACCGTCTCCGCGGTGGTGCACGGCCCCTCGGCGAGGTCGGCGTACAGCAGTCCTTCGGGAAAGCGGTCGCGCAGGCAGTCGGCCGCCTGCAGGACCAGCGCCGTTTTGCCGACCCCCGCGCCACCGGTCACCAGCACCGGCCGCGGTGCGGGATCGTCGGTCAGCATGCCGGTGAGCGTCGCCAATTCGGTGTCCCGGCCGCTGAATCCGAGCGGAGCCAGCGGCAGCGTATCGGGCGCGACGGCCAGGCCGTGCGGCCGAAGTCCACCGGATTCGGCGCGGACGGTGATCGGCGGGTAGGCCGGTGCGTCCAGCTCGGGCGGGTCGCCGCGCAGGATGCGGCTGTGCAGATCCCGCATCCCCGGACTCGGGTCCGCGCCCAGTTCGTCGGCGATGAGCCGGCGCGCCAGTTCGTACTGCCGCAGCGCCTGGGCGGTCTCGCCATTGAGGAAGTAGGCGCGAATCAGCCGCTCCTGCAACCCCTCCACCAGCGGATCCTCGAGCAGCGTGGTGTGCAGCCGGTTGATGACCAGCGAATGATTGCCGCGCCTGATCTCCGCGTCGGCCCAATCCGCGGTCACTTCGTGCTTGAGCCGGTGCAGGGATTCGCTCAGCCGCCGGGCCCATTCGCTGTCCAGACCCGTCATGGCACTGCCGTTCCACAGGTTCAGCCCGGCCGACAACCGCTCGACCCGGTCGGGATCGTCGATGTCGGTGGCGCGGGCCCGGTCGACCAGATCCATGAAGTGCCACAGGTCAACCGATTCCGGCGGGGTGGAGAGCATGTAGCCGCCGGGGCCGCGGTGCACCTGGACCGGCTCCGCGCCGGTGCCGGAGGTGGCCTCGGTGAGCAGACCGCGCAGCCGGGCGACATAGGTGTAGACGGCGTCGCGCGCGGCGGCCGGCGGGGAGTCGCCCCAGACCCGGTCGATCAGGGTGTCGATCGACAGCGGCCGGCCCGAATCCACCAGCAGCGCGGCCATCAGGCTGCACTGCCGGGGCGGACCCAGGTCCACGATCTTGCCGTGCACGTGCAGCTGCACGGGTCCCAGGAGTTTGAACTGAATCATTGCCACGCCTTCGTTTCCCGCCGTCGTGCGCATACGCGCGGGCGGGTTGTGGTGCGGTGCACTCGATTACACCGAGAGCGCCGCGAGAAATAGTGCGACCAGGGCGATTCCCTGCAGGATCACGCGGACCACGATGACGCTGTCCCAGGTGCGCTGCATGTCCCGGACGTCGACCGGCACCCGGTCGGCCAACACCGCGGCGGTGAGTTCCTTGTTGACCGGCGCGCTGACCCGCGCGTAGATGCCGAGCCAGATGGCCAGGGCCACCACGGCCGCCGCCGCGAGAATGCCGGCGGCCGCCTTCCCGTCCAGGAAGGCGGCCCCGGTGGCGACGACCGCCGCGACTACGCCGACGGCGCCGGGAATCGGCATGCGCTTGTCGGCGACCTCGTGAATGCGGCCGGTGGCGGCGGTCAGCGCGCGGTCGTCGATGCGGGCCAGCGCCGTACGCAGCACCAGGGCGCAGAAAAAATCCGTCCCGTAGACAACCGCTGTCGTCATAATTGAAATTCCGATGGCGGACAGTAAGAAATAATTCATGGGAAGAATCCTCGGCGTAGTTATCGTCGCAAGGTGTCGTGAATAGTATGTTGCACCTTGCGGCACAACAGGTTTCACCGAACTGTGATTGTCACGATGGCCAGTTCCCGCCCGGTGTGGGCTGTGATCCGATATAACCGGAGCCGGTAGGGTATTACTCGCGTAAGGCCGCGGCTACCATAATTCCGCCCGCTAATCCGGCCGCGGTGAGCAACTCCCAGGTGTCCGGAGGCCCGGTGCGGCCGAGGCGTGCGCGCTTGTTGAGCGTCACTGTCGCATCCACCAGTTCGAGTGCGACGCCCAGGACGAACCAGTGCCGCACCGGATGTCCGCGCCGCAGCGACCAGAGGGTGCCGAGCCCGATCACCACGTCCCGGGTGCCGAACGCGCGGGTCGGCAGGGAGGAGGCGTCCTCGTCGTACTCACCGGACCAGGACTTCGCGACGGCCGCGGGCGCGGTGAGCATGCCGGTGCCGATCGCGATGCGGGCCAGTGCCTGGGACCACGCCGCCTGCCGCACCATCGCCTGGGTACGGCGGGCGAGCATCGAATTACCGTTCATCGTAAGGCCTTTCCTCCGCACAGGCGGCCACGTCCACGGCCACCACCACCTTTCCGCGGGCATGCCCGCCCTGACTGAGCAAGTGCGCCTGCGCGGCGTCGGGCAGCGGATAGACCGCGCCGACCGGCACCCGGAACACGCCCTTGCCCGCGAGCGCGGCCACCACCGGCAGATCCCCGGTGTCGGGTCGCGTGAACACGTATGCGCCGCCGAGTTCGCGGGCCTTGGGATCGACCACCGAGGCGAACCGGCCGTGCGGCGCGAGCAGCGGCAGCACCGTGCGCTGAATGCGCTTGCCGACTGCGTCGAGCAGCACATCGACCCCGGCCGGCGCGAGCGCGCGCACCGAATCCGACAGTCCCACAGCGTAATTCACCGGCTCCACGCCCAGTTCGCGCAGGAAGGCGTGATTGCGGTCGCTGGCCGTGCCGATCACGCGCGCGCCCAGGTGCACCGCCAGCTGCACCGCGACGCTGCCGACGCCGCCCGCCGCGCCGTGCACCAGCACCGTCTCGCCGCGTCGCACATCCAGCACCCGCACCAGTGCCTGGTAGGAGGTGAGCGCGGCCAGCGGCATGGCGGCGGCCTCGGCCCAGCCCAGATTCGGCGGCTTGAGCGCGAGCGCTCGCACCGGGGCGGGCATGACCTCGGCGAAGGCGCCCCGGCTCAGGTAGTCCTCGCGGACACAGCCGACGACCTCGTCGCCCACGGCGAATTCGGTGACGCCGATGCCGATTTCGCGCACCACCCCGGATACGTCGGCACCGGGGACGATGGGGAACACGGTGTCGGCGAAGGGATCCAGATAGCCCTCGCGCGCCTTCCAGTCGATCGGGTTGACCGAGGCCGCCTTGACGTCGAGCAACACCCCGTCGAGCGCCATCTTGGGCACCGGCAGTTCGCCGTATTCGAGGACCGACGCGTCGCCGTAGCGCCGGTAGAAGACCGCCTTCACGACCGCACCGCCGCGCCGATGTAGGTGGAGGACAGGTCCGGGGTGGTGAACATGAGCAGGTTGCCGTCGCGCCGCTTACCGAGAATGGTCAGCCCGCGCTGCTTCGCCAACGGTGTCAGGCCCGCCGCGTCGAGGTGGCGGCGCAGCTCCGCGGGCTTGATGAACTGGTGGTGATGGTGGGTGCCGCGGGCCACCATGCCGGTGAGGTACTCGGGGATCCAGATCATGACGATCCGGGCCATGAGCGTGCGATTGATGGTGTCGTAGCAGAAGATTCCGCCGGGCCGCAGCACGCGGGCGATCTCACGGACCGCCTGCGCCGGATCGTCGACGTGCTCGAGCACGTCCACGCAGGTGACGACGTCGAAGGTGGCGTCGGCATACGGCAGCTTCTCGGCCCGCCCGACCGCGTACTCGATGGTCTTGCCGGTCGCCTCGGCGTGCGCGCGGGCGGCCGCCACCAGGCGGGCCGACGGGTCCATCCCGCTCACCACGGCCCCGCGTCCAGCGAGGAACTCGGTGGTGAAGCCGCCGCCGCAGCCGACGTCGAGGACCTTCTTGCCCGACCAGTCCTCGACGAATCGATCGAAGTACTCGAAGCGCGGGCGCTGGAAGGAGGTGAGTCCCTTCATGGCGGAATCGTCGTCCCACCAGGATTCGGCGAAGTCGCCGAAGAAGTCGCTCTCCGTCTGGGTTTGCTTCATGTCATGCTCCGTCTGGTTGAAAAGTTTTGTCCGGCAGTGACTTCGCGGGTGAACGCCAGCGGGTGGCGTAGGCGATCTGGTCGCGCTCGGCGATCCGGAACACCAGCCGCGGCCACACCGCGCGCATGCCGAGTTCCCGCAGCCGAATGAGCACGGGGTTCTCCAGCGCGCCCAGTCGGCCGATGCGGTGGGCGACCTGCTGCAAACCGGCCGTGCGGGCGCGGCGCTGTTTCTCGTAGCGGCGCAACGCGTTCACCGGATCGGTGGTGCCCAGCTCCTCGGCTAGCACCAGCGCATCCTCGAGCGCCTGGCACGCGCCCTGGCCGATATTGAAGGTGATCGGGTGGGCGGCGTCGCCGAGCAGGCTGACCCGGCCGGACCCCCAGCGCCGGTCCGGCGGCCGGTCCATGACATCGCTGCGGATGATGGCCTCGGGCGGCGTGGCTTCCAGGATGTCCGCGATGGGCGGCATCCAACCGCGATGGCGCTCGAGCAGCATCGCACGGACATCGCCCGTATCGCGACCGCCGGGTGCGCCGTTGGCGACGCTCATCCAGTGCACGACGCCGGGCGCGACATCGTAGAAGGTGAAGCGGGTACCGGGACCGAACAGGGCGTAGAAGGTGCCCGGCGGGATCTTCTCGTGTCGCAGTTCGGCTTTGCCGCGCCAGGCGATGTAGCCGGTGTAGCTCGGCGGGCGCCTGCCGAGCAGTCCGGGGCGCACCGCGCCGTTGATGCCGTCCGCGCCGATGAGGACGTCGCCGCGCACCCGCTCACCGTCGGACAGCTCCACGGTGACGCGGGCGTCGTCCTGCTCGAAGCCGACAACTCCAGCGCCCGTGCGGATCTCGGTGTCGGCCGGATACGCCGACACCGCCGCGCTGAGCACCTGATGCAGCACCGAGCGTTCGACCGCGATGGTCGGAGCGCCGTACCGGTCGACGAAGTCGCCGACCGGCCACGCGCCGAAAAGGTCACCGCGCCAGGTGCCGAAGTGGGTGATGTGCTGGATCGGCGCGGTTTCCAGCACCTCGTCGAGAACGCCCAGCCGTTGCAATGCGATGGTGCCATTGGTCCAGATGTGCAGTCCGGCACCGCCATCGCGCAGTTCGGTGGCCCGCTCGAACACCCGCACGCGAAGGCCGCGCTCCCGCAGGGCGAGTGCGGCGGCCAGGCCGCCGATTCCGCCGCCGGAGATGAGGACGGTGAGCGGCCGGGTCGTCACGGCTGTTCCGTCGCGGTCAGCGCGCCGGCGGCCGCCGCCAGATCCGCGAGATCCATCCCGCGGCCGCGGCGTCGGCCCTTGCGGGCCAACCCGCCGGACATCAGCCAGCCCAGGCCCAGCGCCTCCAGCATGGAGGATTCGACGCCGATGCCCCAGCGCTCGGCGATCAGTCCGTTCGCCAACCGCCACACCACGACACCGCGGAATTCGATCCGTTCCCCCGTGGGGTCCATCCCCAGGAACTCACCGGTGAAGGTTCCGCGCCAGGTGTTGTGGATGACCACGTGGTCGGCGTGCGCGCTGAGCGCTTCGATGGTGACGTGCAGGTCCGGAAAGCCTTGGCGCAGACCGGCGATGGTGTACTTGACGCCCTCGGTGCCCTCCGGCGCGCCGGGCAGGGGCTGGTGATCGACCATGTCCGGCGCGTAGATCTGGTCGACCACGGAGAAGTCGCCCTCGTTGACGAACTCGTCGAACACGCGCCGGATGACGCGGGCATTGTCCTCGGGGGTGAAAACGGGCTCAGGCGTGGACATTCGTGATCTCCTCACCGGGTGCGGGCGCTTCCCAGCGCAGCGACAGGCCGGCGTACAGGTAGCGGCTGGCCTCCACGGCCAGCAGCAGCACCTGGTCGCCCGGCCGGACGCGGCCCTGTACCCAGCCCTCGTCGAGGGCCAGCGGCACGGCGGCGGAGCCGGTCGCGCCGACGGTGGCGAGGTTCTCCACGATGTTCTTCGCCAGCACCGCCTGGTCCTCGGGAGAGACTCCGGCGGCATCGAATTCGGCGGTGAAGTAGTCGGCATTGCCCTCGGGCAGCACGCAGGCGTCGATCTCGGCCACCGTGAGCCCGGTACGGGTCAGCATGTCGCGCATGCCCGCCACGAAGACCTTCGGCCCGAAGGTGGCGGTTCCGGCCACATCGAGCTTCATCTCCACCAGGCGCTTGCGCTTGGCCTGATCGGCCACGGGCTCGTGGGTGCCGCCGCCCACGATCTGCATGCCGGGCTTGCGGTCGCCGCCCAAACAGGCGGTGGCGAACTGGAATTCGCCCTTCGGGTCGGCGCTGCCCGGTTCCCCGGCACGCAGCACGACCGCCCCGGCCCCGTCGCCGAAGGAGTTGATGACCAGCCGGTCACGCATGCGCACCGACTCCGGGTCCATGCCCAGGTACATCGGGACCAGCAGCGGGGAGATCGCCTCCGCGCCGATCACCACGGCGGTGCGGTAGGTGCCGTCCGCGAGCATGCGCCGTGCGTAGTCCAGTCCCTGCACGAAACCCGTACAGGCGGCACGAAATTCGATGGACGCGCAGTGCGCCAGTCCCAGCTGTTCCTGTACGTAGGTGACCACCGCCGGCAGCTGGTATTCGGGGCTGGCCGAGGACACCACCAGCAGGTCCACGTCCGCCGGATCGATGTCCGCGCGGGCGAGGGCGCGTCGTGCGGCGGTGGTGGCCATGGTGCTGGTGCCGGTGGAGTGCTTGCCGGTGGCGGGATCGATCATCCAATGCCGCCGGCGTACTTGGATATTGTCGAGCACCTCGGCGGGCAGCGTGCCGCACAGGCGCTCCAGGGTGGCATTATCGATCGGGTCGCCGGGCAGGAACGAGCCCGTGGCCAGGATCGAGACGTGACGTGGTTCGGGATTCGGCATGTGGTGTCTCCGTTCACGAGTGGATGACCGCGGCGGGATGCCGCAGCACGAAACTGGTGTGGGTGCCGCCCAGCGAGGAAGCGTTGACCAGCACCGGGCCGTGGTCGCCGCCGCGCTGCCAGGCGGTGATGGCCAGCGCGGCGGCCAGTTGAGCGCCCGCGCCGATGGGGTCGCCCAGGACCCGCTTCGGCTCGGGCCGGGCGCAATTCGCGCTGAGACCCAGCCGGTCGATGGCACGCCGCTCCGGGCCGTCCACCACGGGCAGCCCCGCCGCGGCGGTCCAGACGGCGGAGAGGTCGGCGGGGGATACCCCGGCCGCGGCCAGGGCGTCGCGCATGGCCCGTTCCACCCCGCGGCCGCGCGGATCCCACCGGGCGATGCCCAGGGCATCGGAGGTGGTCGCGTACCCGGCGAGCACCGCGATCGGGGTGACTCCGCGCTGCCGCGCCACCGAGGCCCGCTCCAGCAGTAGGGTGACGCTACCCTCGGCGAGCCGGAAATCCCGGCCGTGGCGGCCGGTGAAAAGCCCCGCGCCCCGGTACGCGTCGAGGGCGTAGGGGGACAGCTCGTCCGCGCCCGTGCACAGCACGGCGTCCGCGCGGCCGGCACGCAGCAGGTCGAACGCGGTCCCGAGGGCGGCGGCCCCGGCGGCGTGGCCCGAGGTCAGGGTGGAGGTCGGGCCCTTGGCCCCCAATGCCATGGCCACCTGTCCGGCGGCGGCATTGAAGACGGTGTTGGGGAAGATGGCGGGGCTGCCCTGGGTGGGTCCGCCGAGCACGGTCGGTTCGAAGAATCGGGAAATGCTGCTCATCGGCCCGATACCGGTGCCGACGACCACACCCACGCCCTCGTGGGCGGTGAGTCCGGCCGCGGCGAGCGCCTGCTGACTGGTCGCGACCGCCAGCTGCCCGAGGCGGTCCATACGCCGGCGGGCCTTGGCCGGAATATCGGCGCCCGGGTCGGTGCCGACCCGGGAGAGCCGTAATCCCTGGTGCGGCTCCGTCGTCACGGTGTCACCGGTCCAGGCGTCCCAGAGTTGATCGGCATCGGATGCCCCGCCGATCAGCACCCCGATTCCGGTGACGACCACCTCGTCGGCGGCGACAGGATCGACCTCGGTGCGGGCGGTGCCGGGCCGGCCGTACACGACACAGGCATTGGCTCCGGCGAACGCGAAGTTGTTCGACGCCGCGACCCGCATGGGCAGCGCCCGCGCCGCGGGTGCGGGGTCCAGGCCGCAGGCCGGGTCGGTCTCGGCGAAACCGGCTGTCGGAGGGACCATTTCATCGCGCAGCCCCAGGATGGTCACGATGGCCTCGACCGCCCCGGCCGCACCCAGCAGATGGCCGATCATGGACTTGGTACTGCTGAGCACCACCGTCGACGCGGCCTCGCCCAATGCGGCCCGCACCGCATTGCTCTCCGCCGCATCATTTTTCGGGGTGCCGGTGCCGTGGCCGTTGATGTAGGGCACGTCCTCGGGCGCAAGACCGGCGGTGTCTATGGCCGCGCGAATCGCCCGGGCCGCGCCCGCGCCCTGCGGATGCGGGGCCGTGGCGTGGTAGCCGTCGGCCGACATGCCGTAGCCGAGCACCTCGGCGATGATCGGCGCACCGGCCGCGATTGCCACCTCGGCGGCCGCCAGCACCATCATGCCCGCGCCCGCGCCGAGCGAAAGCCCGTCGCGATCACGGGAATACGGCCGGGCCGGGCGCGCGGACAGAGATTCGACGCTGGTGAATCCGTAGTAGGCCATCTCGGTGAGCGCGTCGCTGCCGCCCACCAGCATGGCGTCGGCTCGGCCCGCGCGGATCTGTTCGACCGCGTGCGCCAGCGCGTGAGCGCTGGACGCGCACGCGGTATTCACCGACAGCACAGGACCTTTCAGGCCGAAGGCCGCGCTCAGCGCCTCCGCGCAGAATTGCGGCGGCACCAGCAGCAGATGCCGGTCGTCACCGAGACCCAGCTCGTCCGCGTCGACCGACCGGCCGGCGGCGACCGCGCGGCGCACGGCCTTCTCGGCACTGCGGATTCCGCCGTTGCAGCTGCCGAACGCCACCCCCCACCGGTGCGCGGGCAGGGCGTCCGGTCGTGGTGGCGCGCCGTCCTCGAGCACGCCCAGACCCGCGCCCGCCATGGCCTCCTCGGCCGCGATGAGCGCGTAGTCGACGGCGGGTTCCGGGTCGGTGAGACCCAGCGGCGCGAGGTAGTCGTATTTGGGCCGCGGCGGGTCGAGGATCTCGCCGCCGATGGCTCCGGCGAGTCCGGGCACCGAGAGCTCGCGCAGCGGCCGAATGGCCACCTCGCCGCCGCGTACCCGCTGCCACAGTTCCTCCGCGCCGACGCCGTGCGCGGTGATCGCGCCGAGCGAGGTGATGACGATGCGCCGGTGCGGCGCGGGATGAGGGGTTTCGTGCATGGCCGAAGTTCCTGTCGGTCAGTTCGATGCGGTGAGGGTGAGCGCCACGGCCTGGCCCTCCAGGCCGCGGGCCAGGGCCAGCGCGACCCTGGGATTCGCCTGGCGCGCGGCGCCGGACACGATGTCGAGATCGCAGCCGGGCGCGGGTGTTTCGTGGTTGCCGGTGGCGGGCACGACGCCGGAGTCCAGGGCAAGTCCCGCGAGCGCGGCATTGAGCGCACCGGCTCCGCCCACCAAGTGACCGGTCTGTGGTTTGACGCTGGTCACCGCGGCCCTGTGGGCTTCGGGACCGAGGGCGGTGCGCAGGGCGCGCACCTCGCCGGCATCGCCGAGCGCGGTGGCGCAGCCGTGGGAGAACACGGCGTCCACCGCCGATGCTCCGGCGTCGGACAGGGCTGTCGAGATGGCGCGGGCCAGTCCCCGTCCGTCCCGATCGGAGGCGGGTACGCGCACACAGTCGTTGCCCATGCCGTAGCCCGCGAGCTCGGCATAACAGCGTGCGCCGCGTCGCAGTGCCCGATCACGCTCCTCGAGGATCAGGATCGCCGCGCCGTCACCGATGACCGAACCGCTGTGCTCCCTGTCGAACGGGCGAAAAGCCTTGTCGCCCAGGTCATTGCGCGGCGAGAGCACCCCGAGCCCGTCCAGCTTGGCCATGGCCCACCAGTTGGTGGCGTCGTCGTACCCGCCCGCCACCGCGATATCGGCCTCGCCCCGGCGGATCGCCCGCATGGCCCGCCCGATCGCGGTCGCCCCGGAATCCGCCGCGCCCGCGTAGAAGGCATTGGGTCCGCGCAGGCCGAACAGCGAGGAGATGTGGTAGGTCCCGCCGTTCTGCAAACCCTCCACGTACGCCAGCGGCGGCACGATCGAGCGGGCCAGCTCCCCGAGCCGCCGCATGTCCGGTTCGCCGTCCGCGCCGCGGATGGCCTCCATATCGGCGATCGAGTCGTCGCGCTGGCAGATGTCCTTGTTCCCACCGAGATACAGGCCGGTGCGGTGGCCGAGGTCGCGTTCCTCGAGTCCCGCGTCCCGCAGCGCGAGGGTGGCCGCCGCGACACCGTACTGGTCGCCGCGGGTGGAGGTGCGCATGGAGCGCAGCGACAGGAACCGGCTGGGATCGAAGTCGGGGATCTCCGCGCCGAGCCGGGTGCGCAGCGGTGACGGGTCGTAGGCGCGCAGGGTGCCGATGGCGGTGCGCCCGGCCACGATCGCCGACCAGGTGTCGTCCGCACCCTCGCCGAGCGCCGTGACCAGACCGATCCCGGTGATCATGACCCGCCGCGCGTTCACGACTTCGCCTCGGCGGTGCGCCCATTCGGCTCCGCAGTGCGCCGATTCGGCTCCGCAGTACTCCCAATCGCCTCCGTGACTGGCCCGCGGACCAGGCGCAGGGTGCGGACGGCAGCGACAGTGACCTCGCCCACGCGAGCGGTGGCCTTCCACCGCGATTCGGCGGGATCCGCGCCGGCACCGGCCGTTTCGACGGTGATGCGCACCTGGTCACCGGGCGTCACGAAGCGCCGGAAGCGCAGCCCCTCGGCGGCCCGCAGCCGCAGCAGCGGATCACCGGCCGCGAGCACGGCCAACGCGATCATGCTCTCGGTCAGCAGCACGCCGGGCAGGATGGGGCGGCGCGGGAAATGGGTGTCGAAGAACGGCAGGGTGCCGGTCACGTTCAGCAGGGCCTCGGCGCGAATTCCGGGACTCACCTCCAGGATTCGATCGAATCCCGGGGTGCCGATACCCGCGGCCGGGACTTCGGCGGGCGTCGGGAGTGCGGTGGGCACGGTGTAGGACGCGGTCATGGCAGCTCCTGGGGTGTGCCCACCACGAGGCAGGTATTGGAACCGCCGAACGCGAGGGCATTGATCATGGCCGCGCGCACCGGCATGGAGCGCGCGCGATGGGGGACGTAGTCGAGATCCAGTGCCCGGTCCGGGGTGTCGAGATTCAGGGTGGGCGGCACCACCGAATCCCGGAGAGCGCCCAGCGCGGCCAGCAGATTGAGCGCCGCCGCGGCGGCGGTGAGATGCCCGGTCATGGATTTCGGGGAGGACACCACCAGCCGGTACGCGTCGTCGCCGAAGACCTTCTTGATCGCCCGGGTCTCGGAGATGTCATTGCCGGGCGTGCTGGTGCCGTGCGCGGCGATGTAGTCGATATCAGCGGTGCTCGAGCCGGATTCGCCGAGCGCGGACTCCATGGCCTCGATCGCGCCCGAGCCGTCCGGTGGCGAGTCGGTGATGCGCCAGGCGTTCATGGTGGACCCGTAACCGAGCAACTCGCCCAGGATCGGCGCACCGCGATCCAGCGCGGACTCGAGGTCCTCCAGTACGAAGGCCACCGCGCCCTCGCCGATGACGAACCCGCTGCGGTCGGCGTCGAAGGGCCGGGACGCCTGGGCGGGATTGTCGTTGTGGCGGTCGGTCATCGCGCCCAGCAGACCGAATCCGAGAATGTCGGCCCAGGTGGTGAGCGAGTCGTAGCCGCCCGCCACCATCATGCGGGCATCGCCCTCCTGGATCAGCCGGAACGCCTCGCCGAGGGCGTGCCCGGATCCGGCGCAGGCGGTGTGGATGCCCACCATGGGCCCGGTCGCGCCGATCAGCCGCACCATGGCATTGAGCGCCAGGTTCTGATTCCCGGTCAGGGTCGCCGACGGCGCGGGCCGCACGAAGGCATCGGGTTGCCCGGTGCGAGAGCGCAATTCGGATACCTTCAGCACCAGGTTCAGATCCGGGCGGCCCACGCTCGCGCCCATGGCGACACCGCGATCCGACGGTGTGTAGGGGGTTTCGGTGAGCGGGTCGAGGCCCGCCGACCGCAGGGCCTCGCCGGCCGCGGCGAGGCCGAACAGCCCGGGCCGTGACACCCAGCGCCGATCGGCGGCTGCCGGGACGGCGGTGGCCGGATCGAAGGAGTCGGGCACCAGCCCGGCGATCCGGACCGGGAAGGTGGTGCAGTCGAAGGTGGTCAATTTCCCGATGGCATTGCGGCCCGCCATCATTCCGGCCCAGGTGGTCGGCGCGTCGACGCCCAGGGGGGTGACCGCTCCCACGCCCGTCACGGCCACCCGCCGCAGTCCCGCCGCGTTCGTGGCACGCATCAGACCAGCTCCTCGCCGAGCAGCTGGCGCGCCATCCGTTCGGTGTCGACCGGATCGTCGAGCCGATCGGCCTCGATGAGGGCGCACATGATGTCGCGGGCGAACAGGATTCGCTCGCCGTCCACCTCGATCCAGCCGTCCACCACCGCCGCCTCCGGCGTCGCGTGCACCACCTGCGCGGTCATGCGCAGCACGTCACCGGGCACCGCGTCGCGGTACACGGTCACCTCACCCACGGTGAGCAGCGCGGCCCGGCGGGTGTGCGCCGAACTCAGCAGCACCAGCCAGGCCCCGGCCTGGCACAGCGCCTCCAGCGCCAGGCCGAAGGGCAGCACCGGGCCGGTGGCGGAGGGCTGCCAGACGTTCTCGTAGACCGAGGTGAGTTTGCGAGCGGTGATGTGCTGCAACGGTTCCCAGGACTCGATGCGGTCGATGAGATGAAATCGCATGGCAGTCACTCCTTTTCCGATTCAGCGGGAGACCAGGCGGCCATTGCTGAGCTGTACCGCCAGTCCGCCGTCCACGCGCAGCAATTCGCCGGTCACGTAGTCGGCGGCCGGACTCGCCAGGTAGGCCACCGCCTCGGCGACCTGTTGAACGGTCCCGTAGCGGCGCATGGGGACATGGGTGCGCCCGCGCCCGCCGTCGCGCTGCAGCAGGTCACCGATCAGATCGGTCGGGATCACCCCGCCCAGAACGGCATTCACGCGAACCCCGAACCGGGCCATCTCCACCGCGCAGGCCAGCGTGAAGGCGTTCATCGCGCCCTTGGAGGTGGAGTAGTTGGACTGCCCGGTGAGCCCCTTCTCGCCCATGATCGACGACACGTTCACGATCGAGCCCTCGCCCTGGGCCATGAGGTGCCCGGCCGCGGCATGGGTGCAGTTGAATGCGCCACCCAGGTTCACCCGGATGACCTCCCACCACACGGCGGGATCCATGTCGTGCAACAGGCCGTCGCGAGTGATGCCCGCGTTGTTGACCAGAATGTGCAAGCCGCCCAATTGTTCTCGCGTCTGCTCGACCAGATCGCGTGCCGCGCTGACGTCGGCGACATCGGCCCCGATGGCGACCGCGCGCCCGCCGGAGCGCTCGATCTCGGCGACCACCTCGAGGGCCTCGTCCTTGTGGGAGCGGTAGTTGACGGCCACGGCCGCGCCGCGACCGGCCAGGGTCAGGGCCACGGCCCGCCCGATGCCCCGGGACGCGCCGGTGACCAGCGCGACCCGGTCGGCGAAGTCGCCGGACATCAGGCGACAGCTTCGGCGTCGGCCGGACCGGCGGCGGCGCGCTGGGCGACCAGGTCCACCAGATTCCGCACGGTGACGAGGCCGAGCACCTGCTCACCGCGCAGCGGGCCGTTCAGTTTGGTCCGATCGAACTGCGGCAGCACCTTTTCCAGGTGTGCGAGGCCGATGTCGGAGACGATCTCGTTCTCGTCACCGAACTCGTCATCGGGGATGCCACCCTGCAGCAGCTCCTGGACATCGGCGACGGCGATCTTCACGCCGGTGTCGCGGTGGATGCGGAACAGGATGTCGAGCAGGTCGATGGATTCCGCGCCGAGCTCGTCGATGAGGGTGGCGTCGAGGGTCACCTCGGACTGGTCGATGCCCAGGGCGTCGGCGATCGCGTCGATGACGGCGGGAGCGAAATCGGTGCTGGTTTCGGGCATGGTTATCTCTTCCTTCGTGGTGGGGACACCGTTGGGTCCCCTGGGGCGCGGACGCCACAGGGGTGGGGATCGGCCGGGAAATCGGTCGGATTCGGCGGATCAGGCGTAGGCGGCGATGGCCGCGGCGATGCGGCGGGCGTCCTGGGTGCTGCGCACGGTGGCCGCGTCGAGCATGCGGTTGGCGAGCCCGGACAGGACGCGTCCGGGACCGATCTCGAGGTAGTCGGTGCAGCCGAGATCGGCGGCGGTGCCCATCACCTCGATCCAGCGGACCGGGGCGGTGAGCTGTCGGCGCAGTAGGTCGCGGGCATCGTTGCCACTCGAAATATTCTGCGCGGTAACGGAACTGAGGACATCGATGGCGGGGTCGCGGAATTCGGCGGCTTGCAGGTCGGCCGCGAACTGCTCCTCCAGCGAGGCCATGAGCGAGCAATGGAACGGCGCTCCGACCCGCAGCGCCACCAGGGAGCCCGCGCCTTCCTCGCGCAGTAGTTCCGCGGCGGCGTCCACCGCCTCCGCCGTGCCGGAGATGACCGACTGATCGGGAGCGTTGTAGTTGGCGAGTTCGACCACGCCGGCCACTCCCGCGCAGATCTCCTCGATCCGCGCTGCGGGCACCCCGGACACCGCCGTCATGGCACCCGGCACCGCCGCGGCGATACCGGCCATCAGCTCGCCCCGGCGTCGCACCAGGGTCAACGCGTCGGCGAGGTCCAGCACCCCGGCCGCGACCAGCGCGGTGAACTCGCCGAGGCTGTGCCCGGTCACCATGTCGGGGGAGAAGCCCTCGGCGCGCAGCACCTCGAAGATTGCGAAGGAGGTGGCCAGGATCGCGGGTTGCGCGATCTCGGTGGCCCGCAACTGTTCCGCGTCACCCTCGGTGCACAGCTTGCCCAGGGGCAGGCCCAGCACCTCGTCGGCGCGCTCGAATACCACCCCCGCCGTGCCGGGATGTTCCCGGATCAGGTGGGCGGCCATGCCCTCGCGCTGGGAACCCTGGCCGGGAAACATGGCGATCACACTGGCGTTCATGTTGTCTTCCGAATCCTGCTGGTAGCCACGGCTACTGCGAGACAAATCCCGAACGTCGCTGTTCTCGCCCCGAGTATGTGAATCCAGGCTCGAGCAGTCCTCGAGGAAAACCAAACACGCAGTAACTATCTGAGCGACGTCGGCTTTCCGGCTGGACGCTGCTCGTGCGGTAACTGGACATGGCGCGACGCTAACCAGGGGCGGTTAGGAGCGGGTTAGGGGTCAGCGGGCGCGATCGAGCTCAGCCGCAATGGCTTTCGAGGTAGAGCTGCAGTACCAGCCGGCCCTGGCTGACCGCCCACTCGTTGCGGGGGACGTCCCGGTAGGCGTGTTCGATGGTGCCCTCGGCGATCGCGATCGCGACCCCGAACACGCGGGGATCGGTGTGTGCGGGCATCACCCCGGACTTCAGCAGCAGGTGGCCGAACGAGTGCGCACAACGGCGCTGATGGAGCTGGACCACGTCGCTGTCGCCGTAGGTGAAGTAGAGCGCGACGAATTCGAGATGCCGCAGGAAGTGGGTGCGATGCACGGCGGCGAACAGGTCGATCGCGTGCGGGATGCTGTCCGCGCGAAGCGTTTCGATCTCCGTCGCGACCCGCTGGTCGATCTGTTCCATGTCGCGGTCGAGTAGCTGGCGGAACACCGCCTCCCGATTGGCGAAGAACTGGTAGAGCGTCGCGATCGGCACGGCGGCGCGCTCGGCGATCGCGCGGGTCGTCACGACGTCCATGCCGTGCTCGTCCACGAGTTCCCGTGCCGCGTCCAGGATGCGCTCGACACGTTCCCTGCTGCGCGACTGCACAGGTGCGCGTCGGAGGCGCCCTAGCTCGGACACCGGATCATGATCGCAGACGACTCGGCGTGGCGGCAAAACATGAGCGGAACATGATTATTCGCCCGATCGCCCAGGTAGCGGCGTGAAGGAAACATTACTGTTTCGTGGGTCGCGCGAAGAAGTCTCGCGACTGGAGTCGATTCACGAAACATCCACTTGCGCAGGCAAGTTGGCCGTGCGAACATAGCCGCCAGCGGAAATTGGATGCGAGATTGATTGTGGTGAAATGCATTTGAATATTTCTGCGGTTCGCCTATGACGCAAGGAGTTTCATTGATGCCATCAGGTGAACGGGCGATCCATGTCAAACTGATGGGGGAGTTCGCCATTTCGGACTCCGGTGCGGATTGTGTCCGGTGGCGCGCGAGCAAGGCTCGATCGCTGTTCGGAGTGTTGCTCGTGAACCGCAATAGCGTCGTGGGTAAGGAGCGGCTGCGAGAGCTGTTGTGGCCGGGCATCGATGGGCCCAGTACGTCGTTGAAGGTTACGGTGCACGCCCTGCGCAGAACGTTGGATACTCACTTCGGACCCGAGCGGCGAGACCTGCACATCGAGTTCCGGGATTTCGGTTACATCATGGACGTGAGTGACGACGTGATCGTCGATTGCCAAGAATTCGAGCGGTATACGGCGGCCGCACGTGAGGCCGTCGCGCGGGGCCTGCGGGAGGAGGCACTGGGCCTCTATCGACGGGCCGCCGCACTCTACTCGGGCGAGTTTCTCGACGGCGAATCCGACAGCTGGGTGATCGAACACAGGCACTGGCTGCGTTCGATGATCCTGAGCGCATTGAACACGCTGGCCGAATACGCGCTCGAGGCAGGAGAACTCGCCGATGCGGCCGACGCGTGCCGCCGCACATTGGCCATCGACACGGCGAACGAGGCGGCTTTTCGCCGGCTGATGACGATCCACGCCCGGCGCGGGGAGTTGCAGCAGGCGGAACAGTGGTACGCGCTGTGTGCGCAACGTCTGCGGGAGCAGTTCGAAATCGATCCCAACCAGGACACGCGGTCGCTGCGGCATCGCCTGCTCGGCAGTGAATTTCTGGAGGGCGCTCGCCCGGTCCGTGCGGGCCGCCGGGCTCGCGACGGCGTCTCGAATCGCATGGGCTCGATCGTCTGACCGCGGAGGGCGAGCGCGCCCGAACCCGCGCAACCCAGCTCATGCGAGAAGGCCCGGTCCATCAGGACCGGGCCTGTCGCATTCAGAGGGTGCCGTTCTCGATGTCGCGTTTCAGGGCGGCCTGGTACGCCTGGTGGGATGAGATGCCGTTGTCGGCGGTGAAGCCGATGAGCAGCGGGTTCGCGATGAAGGTGAGGTGCTCGTTCACTGTCGTGGTGCCGTTGCCGTTGTCGACGAAGGTGATCTTCTGATGGGTGATGATGCCCGGCGAGTCGTAGCTGTCGGTGAGGTAGTAGTGATCGGCCGGGTAGAGGCGCTGTTCCGCCTGGGTTTTCGCGGGATAGTCGACCGAGCCCATGGGAACGTTCTCCAGCGCGGTGAAATCGATGGTCTCGGTGACGCCGTCGGTGCAGGTGCGATGCACGATGATGTCCTGGAGGAACGGATGCCGTCCGATATCGTTGCGCAGGTTCGAGTACACCGTCCATACCTTGGCGAGTGGCGCGTTGATAGTGATCGGCAGATCGGCCGTTCGTGTCGCCGTGCCGGACGACGGACTCTTCTGGGCGGCCTGATACGTAGCCCAGCCGGTTTGCCAACCGGCGGTATAGGCGTTCGGGGTGTCGGTACAGGTCGGTGCGGAATCCGCCTGCGCCACCGGTGAACCCGTCGCGAATGACAGGGCCATTGCGCATCCCACAAGATATTTCACGGGCGGACTGTAACGTGTTCTCGCGCCCTTCGCGAGACGCGCAGGAATTCGATACCGAACCGTATGAATTGTGATGCGGGCCTCCGACCAGCAATGCATGGTGCGAATGACTGTCCGGCCGGCTGCCCGTTGAACGAGCGAGCCGGCCGGACCCGCGTCAGCTTCGCGCGGCCTCCACTCCTAGCCGCCCGGCCAGCGCGGTCGCGGTGTCGGGGAATCGCTCGAGCAGGCCGGTTACCTCGTGGTTTCCGGCCGGGCCGGCCTCCTGCCAGCCGCCCTCGATGCCGAGCAGTCCGCTGAGCGCGTCGCAGGCGGCAGGGTGGGCGGCCAGCAGTTCGGTGACCGGCCCGCGCGGTGCGGCCACCACCGGCGGTGCGGCCGTGGTGAATTCGACCGACCAGGGCGGGATGAAGGCGTCCACGGCGGGCAGCGCGCCGGGGAAGGTGCGGCCCGCTTCCCGGACCAGTCCCGGGATCAGATCGCCCGCCTGATCCTTCAGGGTGGTGATCAACTTCGGCAGCCAGGGCAGTAGCACCGCGTCCGGCAGCGTGCCGAAGGCCTTCGACAACAGTTCCACCACAAAGGGTTTCAGTGCCGGAGCCGGGTCGATGGCCTGCACGAAACCGCTCACGTACTGCGGAACCGTCGGCAGCACCAGTGGATTGGCCAGCATCCCGTCGCACCGCGCGCGCAGTTCGGCCATGGTCAGCAGGCCGAGCTGGAACCGCGCCGCCCACAGCAGGGCCACCTTGGCCGGCGCCTCCGGATGCGATTGCAGCACCGCCAGTTCCAGCTGGGTGTGATCGCAGCCCAGCGACAGCGCCAGGTTCTCCATCCCGAACAGGAAGCCCAGCATGGCCGCCACCTGCGCCGGCCCGCTCTCCTCGGCGGCGAAGGCGGTGGGCAGCAGCGTGCAGTAGTGCGCGTACCCGGCTGTCACGAACCGTTCGCACCAGGCCGGCAAGCCGTCCTCGGTGGAGCGGAAGTAGTTGAGCAGTACGCGGATGCGCCGCAGCACGACGGGCGCGTCGTCCACTGTCCGTTCGGCGGCGAGGAGTTCGACCGCGCGATGGCCCAGCTCATCGGCGAGCCGGACCGATCGCAGATACACCAGCGCGTCCTCGACCGCACCCAGCGCCACGGCCGCGGTCGCGTCCGGTGCGGCGACCGCGCGCCGCAGGCGCTGCTCCAGCACCTGCTCCACCGACACACCCTCGTAGCCGAGCTCCACCAGTGAGCGCTGGTGTTTGCCGAGCCCGACGTCCCAGCTCTCCTGGATCGAGGTCTCACCCAGTCCTCGCGAGCCCATGATGGGCCGCAGCGCGTCCTGCGGCAGCAGCCTGCGCAGCAGCCACAGCAGATCCGAGCACGGGCGCAGGTCGGGATTCGTCTTCAGGTCGAGCAGTGCGCGTTGCAGCGTCCGCTTGGACAGATCCAGACCCAGCGGTGCCAGCCGGTCGAGCACATCGCGGGCGAGCGGCGGCAGCGCCGCGTACCCGACCTGGCCGATGCGGTCGCCGCCGAGCAGGATCTCGCACAGCCGCCGCACATCCCGCCGCCCCGGCACCCGGTCCTTCTCGAGGCAGGTGACGGCCGCGTCCTGGAAGTCGTACGGCGTCGGACGGGCGCGATTGCGCAAGCCCGCCAACAGGATCGAGGTCTCGAAGATGGCGATGGCGTCGGCGGTGCTGGCCAGGTAGCCGTTGCGCCGGGCCAGCCGGACGATATCCACCGACCATTCCAGGAGTTCGGCCTCGTCGAGCGGGTCCAGGACCGGTGGCCGGGACAGGAAGCCCGAAAGCCGGTCCGTCACTGCGGTTTCCGGTTCCGATGGCAGTGGCGGCTGCTTGGCGCGCTTCTTCGCTCCCTGCTGGCCCTCCAGCTGGAACGACTGCAGTTTGCCGCGCCGCAATCCCTTCGCCCAGGTGGCCGCCGCGATCGAGACCGCGCCGCCGGCCAGCCCGAACTGCGCCTCGATGGCGGAATGGCTGGACGGGATCAGCCCGTAGTGCCATTTCGTGGCCGAGCGCGGCGAGATCTCGAACGGCTCCGACGCAGCCAGTCCGAACTGTTCGACCGGGCTGGCCGCATGGGCCGCGCCACACACGTACAACGCCTGCGCCGGATCGATCTCGTTGGCGGCCAGGTGTTCCCGCATGCGGGTCCACATGTACCGCTCGCGGTCCTCGTCCTCGACGGTGCTGCCGCGCCGCAGCCGCCGGAACAGGCTGCCGATCATCACCATGACCTGACGGTAGGTGTCGTAATCGGCGTCCACGAGGGGCTGCTCGACGTACTGGTCCCACCACTCCGACCAGTGCCGGACCTTGCCGTGGTGCAGCAGATGTTCTTCCAGTTCGGCGAAACGCGGTCGCAGGTCACCGATTTCGAGGCCGACCGCGCCGCCGTGCAGGCCGTCGTCCTCGGGCTGCTCGCCGTCGGCGGGTGTCTCCGACTTCTCCGCCTCGGGAGCCCACTGGAAGACGTGATCGGTGGACCGATCCACCAGTACCAGTTCGACGCCCGGCGTATCGAGCGAGTAGGCGATGGCCTGGTACTCGGCCGACGATTCGGTGATGGGCGCGACCACGGACAGCGGCGCCCATTCCGCGGGGAAGCCCTCGATCTCGGTGGCGAAGGCCTGCAGCGCAATCGGCAGGCGGCAGTTGCGCAGCTCGTCCAGCAGCGGCCGCATGTCCTCGCACAATTCCAGGTAGATGACGCTCGGCTGCTTCTCGCGCAGCCGTCGCACCATGGCCAGACCGGAGGCGGGCGAGTGATGACAGACCGGGAAGATCTCCAGCCGCTCCGACAGCGCCCGGTCGACATCGTCGACGATGCCCGCCAGGATGTCGCCCGCCGCCCCGGGTGCGCCGGCGAACGCGACGGCCGCGTCCGCCAGCTGATCCCGCAGCGCGGCAAAGGTATTCGGCGCGGGCCGGGTGTCGGACACGCTTACGGCTGCACCTCGCTGGCGCTCGGTTCCGCCGTGCGCGTGGGCGCGCTGTGTCGATGGTTCGCTCGCAAGCTCGCTCACGGCTCCACCTCGCTGGCGCTCGGTTCCGCCGTGCGCGTCGGCGCGCTGTGTCGATGGTTCGCTCGCAAGCTCGCTCACGACAGCCTCGCGATCGCCGCCCGGCCGCCCTCGAGGAATTCGCCCCAGGCGGCATCGCCCTTCTTGTCCTTGGTGCGGGGCTCGACGACGCCGTGCAGGTACTTGTTGAGAATCGCCAGGTCCTCGGGCGTGCGCCGGGCCAGTGACCCGACCAGCGAACCGGCGAGGGTCTCCGCGCGCAGTTCCTTCGCACCGAAGAACTGGCTGTGCAGGATGGCGTCCTCGAGCACGCCGATCTGCTCGGCGGTGGACAGTGCCGACTCCAGCTTGTCGTCGTCGCTGGTGGCGGCCGCCGCGGCGGCGCGCAGATCGGCGAAGCTCTCCAGCAGGATGTCCAGCAGCGTGGGCGGCAGTTCCAGCTCGATGGAATGGCGGCGCAGCAGTTCCGCGGTGCGGAAACGCACGATCTCCGCCTCGCTCTTCTTGTTGGAAACCACCGGGATTCGCACGAAGTTGAAGCGCCGCTTGAGTGCCGAGGACAGGTCGTTCACGCCGCGGTCGCGGCTGTTGGCGGTGGCGATGATGGAGAAGCCCGGCTGCGCGAACACCACATTGTCGTCATCGAGTTCGGGGATCGAGACGTACTTCTCCGACAGGATGGAGATCAGCGCGTCCTGCACATCGCTGGTGGAGCGGGTCAGCTCCTCGAAGCGGCCGATCACGCCCTGCTCCATGGCCGTCATGATCGGGGACGGGATCATCGACTCCCGCGACTGACCCTTGGCGATGACCATGGAGATGTTCCAGGAGTACTTGATGTGGTCCTCGGTGGTGCCGGCGGTGCCCTGCACCACCAGCGTGGAATTGCGGCTGATGGCCGCGGACAGCAGCTCGGCCAGCCAGCTCTTGCCGGTACCCGGATCGCCGATGAGCAGCAGACCCCGGTCCGAGGCCAGCGTGACGATGCTGCGCTCGACGAAACTGCGGTCACCGAACCACTTCTGCTCCACCTCGCGGTCCAATCCGTCGGCGCGTTCGGAGCCGAGAATGAAAAGCCGTACCATCTTCGGGCTCAGCCGCCACGCGAACGGCTTGGGGCCGTCGTCGATGGACTCCAGCCAATCCAGTTCCTCGGCGTACTTGACCTCGGCGGGGGCGCGCAAAACGTCGTTCATGATGGCAGGTCTCCTAGTCGAGAAAGTTCTTGAGTTCGTGCACGAGCTTCTGGATGCGTCCGGAAATCACCGGGGTGCCAAGGTTTTTGAACCGTTCGCGGAACCACGGGTTGACGCTCTGGTGGCCGGAGCTGTTCACCGAGCCGACCGGGATGAGCTTCACCCCGGAGCGGTGCACCGCCTCCATGGCCTCGAACAGCGGCTGGGAGCGATCGAACTCGTAGAAGTCCGAAATCCACACCAGCACGGTGTTCTTCGGGTCGGTGATCTTGGGCTGGGCCATGGCCATGGCGACCGGGCCGTCGTTGCCGCCACCGAGATTGGTGCGCAACAGCACCTCGAACGGGTCGTGCACCCACGGGGTGAGATCCAGGGCGCGGGTGTCGTAGGCGATGAGATGCACATCGACCTTGGGCAGGCCCGCGAATATCGACGCCAGAATGGTGCAGTTCACCATGGAGTCGACCATGGAACCGGACTGGTCCACCACCACGATCATGCGGGCGGGGACGGTGCGCTTGGCGGTCTGGCGGTAGTACAGCCGGTCGACGTAGAGGCGCTCGTCCCGGGGGTTCCAGTTGGGCAGGTTCTTCCAGATGGTCCGGTCCACATCCAGATTGCGCAGGATGCGCTTGGGCGGGACCGAGCGGTCGACGGTGCCCACACTGGTCTGCTGCACCTGGGTGCGCAGCACTTCGGCGACCTCGTCGATATAGCGACGAATGAGGCGTTTGGCATTGGCCAGGGCCACGCCGGACAGATTGTGCTTGTCGCGCAACAGTTGTTCGATGAGCGACATGCTCGGGGTGAGCTGGGCGGCCAGGTGCGGATCGGCGAGCACCTCGCGCAGCCGCATGCGGGACACCAGCTCACCTTCCAGACCGGTGAGCACGCCTTGCACGGCGCCGGCCTGCTCCTCGCCCAGGCAGCGCCGCAGCCAGTTCGCATCGGACTGCCAACCTGCCAACTGGGTGGCGCTGACCTGGCCGGAGCCGGTGGCGAACACGTTCAGCAGCAGCTTGGAAACCAGTGCGGCGGTGCGGACATCGGCCGCGTCGATGGATTGGGGCGCGGCGGCTTCGGTTTCGTTCCCGGCGGCTTCGGTTGCCGCTTCCTCGGTCGCGGAGTCACCGGTTTCGGAGAAGTCGAGGCTTTCGAACTCCGCCCGCATCTCCGGATAGCGTTGCACCACATTGTCGATGGAGATGCCCGGATCGAGCACGGCCAGCGGCAAACCCAGATCGTCGACGATGCCCGCGCCGGCCTGCTCCAGCGTCGGTTGCTGATCTCCGGTGAAGACACCGGCCAGGAGACGCCAGTACAGGATCTGGCGTCGCGTTTCATGATTCGTCATTTGCGCAGCAACCGTCCCGCGCGCTCGCGCAGCACTGCCACGGCATCGCCCGACCGGGCCTGTGCCTTGGCGACTTTCGGATCCGTCGGGCCGAGCGCCCAATCACCGTTGTGGAAGGTGGTGAGCGCGCCCTTGACCTTGCGCTGCACGGCCAGCGGCCGCACCGACCAGACGCCCGCATCCCAGCGCAGCAATCCGATCATGGCGCCGGAACCGGTCACGCCGGCCGGAGTGACCGGACCGGCGGACGGCAGCGCGTCCAGCTCCACCCGAATCCGCTGCTCACCCATTTCCAGTACACCGTCACGGAACCGGTACCCCTCGAGCACAACCGGTTCGGCGATGTGCACCGGATCGCGATCCAGCGGCGCGACGGCCGGGGCCTGTGCCTGCGGCAGCTGCACGGTGGCGGTGACGAACGGATCGGCGGCCTCCCCGGCCTTCGCCCGATCGTCATCCCACAGCAGGTCACCGGTCGCCGTCAGCGGCATATCGGTGAGCTCCAGCGCGCGGTGCCCAGCCAGCGCGGTCAGCAACTGGCGATGGGTGCTCAACAGCTGCCACACCGCCGGTCCCACAATGGTGTCCACCTTGGCCGCCGCCACCGACACCCGCACCCGGCGGGCCGGTGCGCCCGCGATCTCGAGCACGCCGTGCACCTGGGCCTGTACCGCGGTCCCGTGCTCGTGCAGGTCCACGCCGAGCGGGAGCAGGCGACCCGAAACCGGCTCGGTGGCAGCGGATTCCGCGCCGCGCCAGGACAGCAGCAGGGCGCGCGTCCACAGATCGGCCCAGCGTCGCGCGGGTACCCGGTCCATGGTGGCGATCGGTGCGGACGCGCCCAGTTCGGCGGTGAAGCCGTCCAGCAGCATCGCCAGCCGCCGCAGCGCGGGTTCGGCCAGCAGCGATTCCACGGTCTGATCCGCGGCCGCCACCAGGTCGTGGTCCACGCCCCGCCATCCGGCGATGGCCAGTTCGGCCAGCCAGGCGCGCGAACCCGCCGCGAGCGGGCTCGGTGCGGCCGCATCCGGCGACGCCGCCCACTCGGATCGATTGCGGCCCATGGCCGTATCGGCCTGGTCCACCAGTGCGTCGTGCACCGCGCCCAGCAGGGCGGCCCGGGCGGCGGCCAGCGCCGACAGCTCATCCGCGCCGATCGCCCCCGTGCTCACCTTCGACACCGCCGCCGAAACCGCCTCGGCCAGAGGCGAACCCGCCACTGCCGCGGCCAGCGCCGCCAGCGCCGCGCTCTGCGGTTCGGAAACCCGGGCGAAGCCATTGACCAGAGCGGAATCGAAGCCGTTCACCGCGTCCAGAGCGGCCTCGACGCCGGTGGGCGCATCCGCCAGTGCGGCCAGTTGTACAGCCTGCATCAGCGACCCACCCCCGCCGGGAACCAGTGCAGCTCCGGAATCGGCGTCGCGCTACCCGGCAGCTCCAGGTAGGTCAGATGCCGCAGGAACCGGCTGAACACCGCGGCGGCCGGAGCCGGATCGCGAGTTCCATTGAGGCAGTGTGCAAGCCGAGAACCCTCCGGGACCTCGACCCGCAGGAACCGCGCCACCCGATCCTGCCCGTACTGGAGCACCGCTTCATCGATCAGCGCGTCCAGATGCTTGCAGGCCCACCCCTGATTCAACCCACCGCACGGCCGGTTGTTGTTGGTGCTGCAGCTCAGCCCGTGCGTCCCCGCGGTCACCGATGCCACGTACACCCGTGAGATATCGGAGCCACTCGACACCACCCCTTGCAGGCGTCCGTCGGCCAGTTCCACGAACGGCACCTTGTTCAATTTCCGCGGCGCGACAGCGGGCAAAACCCGCACCACAGAAGCGCTTTCCCAAGCCGGTTCACCCGGCGTGGCACTCGGATTCGAGGCCATCGTTCTCCCTCCCGGTCGATCACGATGCGCCCAAGGTATGTGACCCCACCGACAAGTCCCGTTCCACCCCCGAACCGGCTGGTGAGGAGCCCTTCCCGCGGCGGATCCGGAGCCCATCGGACGGCGACAGCGACCGTTGTGAACGGAGCCTCGCCGTCGGAAGCAGCCGTATTGCACTGACTTGCAACGTAATTCAGATTTCTGACTCGGGAATCCGTGCAATTCAGCGCCATTCACATCGCCCTGTGCCGTGAGACCCGGCTCGTCCACCGTCGGCGGGTTCTCGGATTTCCATCGAATCCGTGCACAGCGGTGGTCCCCTCGGCTCCACGACGATCCGAAGGGCGGGGTCGGTCGGATCGCCCGCTCGAACCGGTTTCGTCACCGATCGGGTGAGAACTGCGCCGGCGAAATTGACGGTGCGCTCTGCCAACTCGCCGCGCGATAAAATCGATCATGGCTCGGGGTTTCAGCTCGGGGTGATGTGCGATGGGTGATCGGCCGACCGGCGATGCCACCGCTGCCTTCGATCCATTGGCCGATCGGGCGGTGAGTGATCGGTCGAGCGCGCCGATCGCGAGTGACGAGCTCGAGCCGGGGGATCGGATCGACGATTTCGATCTGCTGCTGGAGCTGGGCCACGGCTCGTTCGCCAGGGTGTTCCTGGCGCGGCAGCGCTCGATGCAGCGGCTGGTGGCGGTGAAGGTTTCCACGGACCACGGCATCGAACCCCAGACGCTCGCCCGGTTGGAGCACGAGTACATCGTCCGGGTCTACGACCAGCGGGTGCTGCCGGACCGCGGGCTGAAACTTCTGTACATGCAGTACCTGCCGGGGGGAACGCTGGCGGCGGTGCTGAAACGTGTCCGCGAGACCCCGCCGGAGCAACGCAGTGGACGGTTGCTGCTGGACGCCGTCGACGCGGCATTGGAGGAGAAGGGCGAGATCCGCACCACGGGCCTGCGGGTGCGCGAGGAAATCGCCGCCCTGTCGTGGCCGGAGACCGTGGCCTGGCTCGGACGCCGGCTCGCCGAGGCACTGGACTACGCCGAGCGACAGGGCGTCCTGCACCGCGACATCAAGCCCGCGAACATCCTGCTCTCCGCCGACGGTGTGCCGAAGCTGGCCGATTTCAACATCAGTTTCAGCAACCACCTCGCGGGCAGCAGTCCGGTGGCGTACTTCGGCGGCTCCCTGGCCTACATGTCGCCCGAGCATCTCGCGGCGAGCCACCCGGCGCTGCGCGGCACGGTCGGCGACTTGGACACGCGCAGCGACATCTACGCCCTCGGCGTCGTGTTGTGGGAGCTACTGACCGGGCGGCGACCGTTCCCCCGGGTCGAGGCGAAGGATTCGTTGGACTATGTCGAGCAGGAACTCGCGCTCCGCCGCCGCCCGATCGCGGAGGAATTCCTGGGCGACCTGCCCGCCGACTGCCCGGCCTCGCTGCGCCGCGTGCTGCTGACCTGCCTGTCGCCACGACGGGATGATCGGTGGGCCAATGGCGCGGAGCTGGCTCAGCAATTCGAGCTGTGCCTCGACCCCCGGGCCCGGGATCTGGTCGACCCGCCACAGCGCTCCCGGCGGCCGACCGGACCACTGTGGCCGCTGCCGATGATCGCGATCGCGATCGGAATACCGAACGTGGTGGCGGCTGGGTACAACTATTACTACAACAAAACGCTCATCATCAGTAAGCTCACGCCCGCAGCTCAGCGGTCCTTCGACTATGTCGCGTCGGTGCTGATTCCGCTCGCTATTGCGGTGGGCGGAATTCTGATTCTCTACGTGTCACGCCGCCTGATTCTCGTACCCATTGGTTTGCGCCTGGGTTGGAACTACAGCGAGAAGACCCTCACTCGGACGCGCATCGATGCCCTGCGGCTCGGCAATCGGGCGGTGTGGATCGCCTTCGTGTTCTGGGTGCTCTGCGGAGTGATCATCCCGGTGATGCTGAACCTGATCGCCGGCGGCGTTCCACGCGGCACGTACGTGCATTCCTTGCTGGCAGTGGTCGTGTGCGGGGCAATCGCGGTGGCGTATCCGTATTTCGCGGTCACCTGGTACGTGGTGCGGTGCCTGTATCCCGTTTTCCTGGTGCACGGACGGTCCGACGCCGCCGATATCGACCATCTGGGCCGCCTCGCCGGGCGCACCGGTTTCTACCTCACCGTGGCCGCCGCGGTGCCGCTGGTCGGCGTGACCGGCATAACCTTCCTTCCGGGCGCGGAGATCGAATCCATTATCTGGGCGGTCCGGATCCTGTGCGTGGGCGGCATCATCGGCTTCGTGCTCGCCTATCTGCTGTACGGCGTCATCGAGAAAGACATCGAGGCGCTCGAACGCGTTGCCTCCGCATCCGACACGTGTGCCGAGGGCACGGACGGGCCGAGCCCTGATACGGCCTTGGCGACGTCCACGCGGCAGGACTAGGGGGCGGAAGTCCTAGGTGGGCACGGCGGTTGCGCTGGTCCGAGCGGTTCGCGCGGACGTCTGCGATCGCCGTCGATCCTCATCGGCGAGTCTCGGAGGGTGCGGGTGTACGTATGGGAGGGGACGCCGATAATGTGATGGCGGATGAGTTGTTCTACCGCTGTTGCTGACCCCAAGTCGCTGGGCCGCCGTTTCGGGCGGGTGATGTGGCTGGTTCCGGCGTTGTGTGTGGCCTTCACCGCGCTGTGCCTGATGCTGCCCGTGTGGCCCTTCAAACAGATCACCGGTGGGTTCATCGACCTGCAGGTGTACCGGCTGGGCGTGCAGACGCTATGGCACGGCGGGGATATGTACGGGCAGTTGCCGCAGACCACGATCGGGATCGGGCTGCCCTTCATCTATCCGCCGTTCTCCGCGCTGGTGCTGTCGCCGTTCGCGGCGTTGCCCTGGGACGTGGCTCGTACCGGGTTCTTCGTGACCTCGGTGGCCGCGCTGGCGATTTCGTTCTACCTGGTGGCGCTGCGGGTGTGGCCGGGGGAGAGCCGGCAGCGGCTCGGGCTGTGGGTGACCGCCTGCGCCACGCCGCTGGCCCTGCTGCTGGAGCCGACGCACTCGACGCTGGATTTCGGGCAGGTCAATCTGCTGCTGATGGTGCTCGTGGTGGCCGACTGCCTGACGGAGAAGCCGAAGTGGCGGCGCGGCATGCTGATCGGTATCGCGGCCGCGGTGAAGTTGACGCCGGCCGCGTTCATCCTCTACTTCCTGATCCGGCGTGATTACAAGGCCGCCGCCACGGCCGCGATCACCGGTGCCGTGGCGACCGCGCTGACCTTTGCCGTGTTGCCGCACGCCTCGGTGAAGTACTGGTTCGGCGGGTTGGGCAATGTGTCGGGACTCAGCGGTTCGGCATTCCACACCAATCAGTCGATTCAGGCGGTGCTGTCCCGGTTCGAGATCCACAAGCCACTGCTCACGATTCTGTGGCTGGTGCTGAGCGCCGCACTGCTGGCGCTGGTGGTGCCCGCTATGCGCCGCGCGGCGGACTTCCCGCCGCTGGCTCTCGGAATCAACGCGGTCTTCACGCTGCTGGTGTCCCCGATCTCCTGGTCGCACCACTGGATCTGGATCGCCCCGGCCCTGCTGGCGATGCTCGGCTACGCGACCCGGTTGCCCTGGCGCCGCGCCGCGGGCTGGTACGTGGTCACCGCTGTCACGACCGCGATCTTCGTGATCGGCCCGCAGAATTGGCTCCCGGACGGTGAACATCGCGAATCGCACTGGACGCCTTGGCAGCACCTCATCGGCAACACCTATGTCTGGTTCAGCGTGCTGCTGGTGGTGCTGTTCCTGTTCAGCACCCGGCGGCGTGCGCGGCCCGTCGACCAGAACCACGCGGTTGGTGCGCTGGTACGTTAGGCCCCTTCCTGTTTCACCATTTCCTGTTTCAGCTCGCGGTAGTGCGCCGTGGCTGGACCGGATCGGGGGAAGGGGTTATTCTCGGCCAGGTGTTGACTCCTTCTGAACAAAGATTGGGGGTCCCGTTCGTGCCAGGTGAGTGCTGATGCGCACTTCGAGTACGAACAGGGACGATTCCCGCTTTTCCTTCTGGCTGCGCGTGCGTGAATTCGCCGTGCCGCCGTCCATGATCGAGACCGCGACTGCCCGGCGTTGCGTCGGGGATTGGGCTGGGGCCTGTGCCGCAGCGGGTTTCGATGTCGATATCGATATGCGTTCGCTGGTGCGCGCCCACGGCCGGGAACTCGCCGCCCGGGTGCGGGCCGATCTACGCCATCTGGCACCGGACCTGTTGCGCTGGCACATGCCGCGGATTGCTCCTGACGGTCTGCTTCGGCCGGGGCTGACGATCGCCCTGGCACGATACGATCCGGGAGACTCCGGAAGCCGTTGCGGCAGAGAGTGTTCCGTGTATCTGGTCGTCCGTACCGCGCCCGCTTGGGCGGATGCGGGCCAGCGAGTCAGCCTCGGACTCTGGGACGGATCCCGCTCAGGTGCCGGCCTGCACCCGCATTCCCGTCCCAACCGGCGGTTCCGGCTCGATCTGCACCGTCATCTGTGGGATGCCCGCAGCAGTGATGAGCTGCGGATGCGTTCCGGTGCTGCGCGATTCGCCGACGAAGACAGGCCGGGCTCCGGGCTGTCGGAGCTGGTGCCGCCGGGGTGCGCCGTCGACCGATGGGCGGCGGAGGCGGGAATACTGCTGCAGGCCCACGGGCGCCGGGCCGGGCCGGTCCTGGTTCGGTGTGGCGCACGGCGGCGGTTCGTCGTCGATGTGTCGGTGCCCATGGATGATTCGCCGGTTTTGCGGATCGAGGAGAGGTTTCCGCGGGGCGGAATGTCTGCGCTGCCGGTGCTGCCGGACGCGGCGACCTGGGTGCTGCCCGATCTGGAACTGCTTCGTGCCGGCGCCATCACGCCCGATCGGCTGCACCCACTGGTTGCGTCGGCGCTGGTAACGGATCATTCGCCGGCCGATATCTCCCCGATTGCCGACCCGGCGGGCGGGCCGCACCTGGTGGACTGCCGGGGCGAGCTGCACCGCATCGGACTGGTGAACGGGGTGCTGTCCGCACTGGACCACGATCCGGCGGAGATCCGCAGAGAGGAGTTGCTGGTCGCATTGACCGGCACTCCGCTGCCCTGTCTGCAGGCCATCGACCGGGCGCATCGGCATCCGGATTGTCTTGTCGGCGTTCGTGAACGGCTGGACCACGGCGACACCGCCGGTGCGCTGGCCATTGTCAACGGTCTGCTCGGGCCCGACGCGCTGCTGCGTGCGGGAGCGCTGCGGGACGAACTCGAGGCTTCCGCACGACGGCGGATCGGATACGGACTGTTCCGAGCCGGGCTGACCACACCGGCGCTGAGCCCACCGGCGGCCACACGCGATCATGCCCGCCGATGCCGCAGCGGAAGTCGCGCGCATCCGCGCCACGCGACCTCACGCTGAGCGTTATCCAATTCCTTTACACCCAAAGGTGATTCACACATGTCCGTAGATACCCCATGCGCTCCGACCGTGAACAGCCCCCACCCTTCTCAACTCGACGTCGCAGGCGAACTGCTGAACCTGCTGGGCGCGGTGACCACCGAGCCGCGCCCGAACATCCAATTGGACGCGCTGACGCTGGCGGTGGCCGCCGACCTGCCGGTGCTGCTGTGGGGCGAGCCCGGGATCGGCAAGACCGCGGCCCTGACCCAGCTCGCCGCATCCCTGGATCTTCCACTGACCACGGTGATCGCGAGTGTGCATGAGCCGTCGGACTTTTCGGGCCTGCCCATCATCGGAGACGACCCCGCGACGCACGGCGTGCCGATGGCGCCGCCGGACTGGGCCGTCCGGCTGGTGCGGGCCGGTCGCGGGCTGCTGTTCCTGGACGAACTGTCGACCGCGCCGCCGGCCGTGCAGGCGGCCCTGCTCCGCCTGGTCCTGGAACGGCGGATCGGTGCACTGCGCCTGCCGGACGGTGTCCGCATCGTCGCCGCCGCCAACCCGCGCTCCTCGGCGGCCGACGGCTGGGAGCTGAGTCCGCCGCTGGCCAACCGCTTCGTGCACCTGCAGTGGACGCACGATCACGATGTGGTCGTCCGGGGCCTCGGCGGCACCTGGCCGCGCGCGACCTTGCCCACGCTCGCTCCGGAAAAGGTCACGGAGGCAGTGTCTTTCGCACGCCGTGCGGTGTGCGCACTGCTCGCGGCGCGTCCCGAACTCGTCCATCGACTGCCCAGCACCGAAACCCGCAGGGGTGGTGCCTGGCCGTCGCCGCGCAGCTGGGAGATGACGGTGCGGCTGATCGCCTTCGCCACCGCGGCCGGCTCCGGACCGAACGTGCTGTCCCTGCTGGTCCGGGGCGCCGTCGGTGACGGTCCCGGTTTCGAACTGCTGACCAGCATCGACCGGATGGACCTGCCCGACCCTGAGGTGCTGCTCGCCGATCCGGCCGCCGCCGAGCTGCCCGAGCGTGGCGATCTCCGTCAGGCCGTGCTCGACGGTGTGGTGGCGGCAGTCCGCTTGCGGCCGGAGCGATCCCGCTGGGACGCGGCATGGGCGCTGCTGGTGAAGGCCGTGGAATCCGGTGCGCCGGACCTGGTGGTCGTCCCCGCCACGACCCTCGCCACCCTGCGCCGGGACGACTGGGACGTGCCCGCCTCGATCGAACGACTGGCCGGCATGGTGTCGGTGTCGCAGGGTGCGGATCGCGCCGCTGCCCGGGTCGCCGTGCGGGCGGGCCGATGACACCGGACACCGCGCGGCTCGATTTCGACAAGCTCTTCGCCGCCCGGCTGCTGGCCGCCCGGGCCCGGCCGTATCTGGCGACGGCGCTGTTCGCGCTGCACCTGGTCGAGTCGCCGCGGGTGCCGACGATGGGCGTGGACCGGTACTGGCGGTGTTATGTGTCGCCGGCGTTCGTGAACTACACGCCGGTGGAGGACCTGGCCTCGGTCCTGGTGCACGAGGTGTCGCATCTGCTGCGCGAACATCACAGGCGCAGTGACCGATTCGCCCGGGAGCACGACCTGACCGGCCCGGCGGAGCGACTGCGGATGAATATCGCCGCGGATGCCGAGATCAACGACGACGCGTTCGGTGACGGCCTGGTCCAGCCCGACGGGGCGGTGCTGCCGTCGACGCTGGGGTTGGGCTCCGGTGAGCTCATGGAGGACTACCTGCGTCAGTTCCGCCTCGGGCCGCGCACCGCGGACCTGGCGTGGCTGGACTGCGGCAGCGGCGCCGACGGCCTCGACCGGGAATGGGAACTGGGGCCGGACGGCGCGGACGGGCTGAGCGAACAGGAACGCGACGCCGTCCGATTTCGCGTGGCGCAGGGCATTATCGGCCGTCCGGGGCATGCACCCGAGGGGTGGCGCCGGTGGGCGGAGGAGGCGGTGCACCCGCCGCAGCCGTGGCGGGATCTGCTGGGAGCGGCGATCCGCGCGGCGGCTTCCGCCCCCGGTGTCGGCGAGGACTACACCTACGGGCGGCCCGCGCGGCGCTCGGCCGGAGTGCCCGGCGTCGTCCTGCCGAGCCTGCGGCGCACCCCGCCACGCGTCACCGTGATCATCGATACGTCGGGGTCGGTCAGCGACGCCGAACTGGGCAGCGCGCTGCTCGAAACGGCGGCCATCGCCCGGACCGTGGGCGGCCGCCGCGACTCGGTCACCGTGCTGTCGTGCGACGCCGCGGCCCGGATCGCGGATCCCCTGTGCCGTGCCGAGGACATCCCGCTGATCGGCGGCGGGGGAACGGATCTGCGCAGCGGCTTCGCCAAAGCGCTACGCGCGCAACCCCGTCCGGATGTGATCGTGGTGCTGACGGACGGTCAGACACCCTGGCCGTCCGCCCGCCCCGGGTGCCGTACGGTCGTGGGCTTGTTCCGCCGCGACCCCGCCTGGCGGGAAGACGATCCGGAGTACGTGCCGGACCGCCCGCCCGGCTGGGCAAGCGTCGTCGATATCGGGTGACGGCGCGGGCCGTCACGGCCGCGATGGTTGACGGCGGTACGGGTGTGGCGCATGGTGGGCCGATGGGCGATGACGTGCGGGCCGGGTTGAAGTTCTCCAGTCTCGACAGTCCCTTGTTCGACGGGGCCGAGGCCACCAAGGGCGATCTGATCGACTATCTGGAGGCGATCGGCGAGCGGATGGTGCCGGCATTGCGGGAGCGGCCGCTGTCGGTGGTGCGGGTGCGGCCGGGACAGGAGCCGTTCATGCAGAAGAATCTGCCCAAGTACACGCCGGAGTGGGTGCGGCGGGTGACGCTGTGGGCGGGCAGCTCGAAACGGGAGGTGTCCTATGCGCTGTGCGATGACGTGCGGACGCTGCTGTGGTTCGGGAATCAGCGCGCGGTGGAGTACCACGTGACACTGCTGTACGCGGAGGGTCTCGCCGACTATTCCGGCAGCCCAACGCATCTCGTGCTGGATATCGACCCGGCGCCGGATCAGCCCTTCGCGCAGGTGGTCGGGGCCGCGCAGCTCATCCGGGAAGCGCTGGCGGCGGACGGGCTGGCGGGTGTGGTGAAGACCAGTGGCTCCAAGGGCGTGCACATCTTCGTCCCGGTCGTGCCGGGCGTCGACCTCGAGGATGCCGCGGCGGCGACCCGGGCGATCGCCGCGCGCGCCGAACGGCTCGATCCGCAGCTCGCCACTACCGCGTTCATTCGAGAAGACCGGGGCGGCAAGGTCTTTCTCGATTCGACCCGCGCCGGCGGCGCGACGGTGGTGTCGGTCTACAGCCCGCGGATCCGTCCGGGCGCGACCGTCTCGTTCCCGGTCGCCTGGGCGGACCTGCCCGACATCGACCCGCACGACTTCACGATTCGCACGGCGGCCAAGCTGCTCGGCGACCGCGATCCCTGGGCCGAGGCCATGCCCGAACCCCAGTCGCTCCCCGCGGATCTGATCGCCGAGGGGCACACCATCCCGGTGGCGCGGGTGCAGGCCATGCACGAGGGCAAGCGCCGCGCCCGCGCCCGCCGGGAGAACTGACTCAGGCCATCGGTTGTCATGCGACCGGACCTCGTCGCAGTGCTCATCCGCGGATTCATCGGGGCGCAATGTGTCGGTGCGTCGCCGATCGCACGATTCGGGCGGTTCGCCTACGCTGGTCGGCGTGATGAGAGCGGTGGGCACGGCGGTGGGGATCGCCCTGATCGGGATGGTGGTCGCGGGCTGCGGCTCCTCCGATCGGCAGGCGGCGCCGGCCACGACGACCGCGGCCAAGGCGGTCGTTCCGTCGCCGAACACGATCGGGCTGTGTGGCGGGGTGTCCGACACCGAGGTGGTCCAGGCGACGGGAGCCGGGGATGCGCGACGGGTTTCGGAGAATCCGGTGAGCTGTGCCTGGCAGCCGGCCACGGGCGGCGACTACGCGGTGACCTTCCACTGGTTCCGCGGCAGCGCGCTCGAGGATCGCCGCGGCCAGGTCACCACCGGTAAGCCTGCCACCGTCCAGGTCGGCGGGCAGCCTGGCATCGAGTGGCAGGGCGCGCAATCCTGCGAGGTGGCCGTCGCATTCGGCAACTCCGATTTCATCGACTGGTCCGAGCGCGCCGTCGGCGCACCCTCCTGCCAGGGTGTGGAACAGCTGGCGGCGGCCACCCTGACGAGGGCGGGGCAGGGTTGATGGGGCTCGGCGCGCGAATCACGGTGGCGGCATTGCTGATCGCCGCACTGTCGGGCTGTTCACACGGCGATCAGCAGACCCGGGTGCGGCCCGCCGAGGATCCGAACCTGCTGGCGGGCTGCGGTCCGCTCGACGACCAGAAGCTGGCGAGCGCCATCACCGTCACCGGACTGCGGCAGCAGAGCGCGCCCACCGTCTGCAACTGGACCGCCACCAATTCGGGTGGCGGCGCGGTCGACCTCACCTATGCCTGGCTGCGCGACGACACCCTCGCGCGCGAGGTCCGGATCGCCGATCAATTCGGCTACCAGATCGAGCGGGTGTTGGTGAAACACTTCGGCGGCATGTACTGGCGCGATCCGAAGGATCCCGGCAGTTGCGCGGTGACGGTCGCCGATACCGGGACCGTCACCTGGTGGGTGCAGAACCGCGGTCATACCGCGCAACCCGATCCGTGCGCGGCCGCCATGAACCTGATGGACGCCACGCTCTCCGTCGACGGCGTCTAGCGCCCCGCGGTCCTCAGTGCTCGAGGAAGGTGGCGACGATGTTCCAGAACATGTTCGGGTCCACGCTGTCGAAATCCCAGCTCTCGGTGAGGCTGTGCGTGATGCTGACGATGCTCGGGATGTCGAAGTCGTGCCGGGTGGCGGTGCCCTTGGCCTCCACGGCGGTGACGACGTAGGCGGTGGCGGTTTCTGCGGTGTGGGGCACGATCAAGCTCCAATCGAGGACCGGGACCAGATAGGGGCGCGTGGCCGTGGACAGCGTCGGCCACAACCACGCATCGCAAACGCCGTGGCGAGCCTCGCGGCAGGCACATCGTGGCGTTTCCGTCCAGTTTCATTTCCGCCCGCGTCGCGCGGGAGTTCCGAAGACGCCAAACCGGGCCGGTACACGCCAACCTTGCTGTGTGGTTGCCGGAATACCGTACGGTAGGTGCGATTTCGGCCTGCGCGCGGGGTCCATCTTTCAGGAATCGTCGCGCTCGCGCCAGCGATGTACGGCACGCCGCAGGCTGGCCGGATCCGCGTATCCCAGGAATTCCGCCTGCTGAGCGCGTGGAAGGTGTTCGGCCCGTTGCAATCTGCGGCGCCGCGCCCCGTCCACCTCACGGCGCCAGGTGGTTCCGGCCTCGGTCAGGCGGCGTTGTAGTGATCTTGGTGAGGTCAGCAGACGCCGCGCTACCACCTCCAGCGTCGCCGCGCCCTCGTCGAGGGCGCCGTCGAGGACGTCGCCGAGCCGTTCCAGCCAGCTGACGCCGGACTCGGGAGTGGCCGGCAGTGTGGCCGCGTAGGACAGCAGCACGGCCGTCAACTCGGGATCGGCCGACTTCATGGGTAGCGCCAGATCCGCGGCCCGCAGCGTCAGGGAGTCGACCGGGCTCCCGAAATCGATTGCGCGAGTGCCGAACAGCTCGGTGATGGCGGCCAGGTCGACCGGCGCGGCCTGCCGGAAGGTCACCCGCGCGGGCACGATCGGGGAGCGGGTGGCCGCTCGGCCCCGGCCCACGAGGAGCGCGAAAGCCGCCTGCACCAACAGTTCCCGCCCGCGGCAGTCCTCCACCCCGGACAGCACCTCGTAGCAGACCTCGTATTCGTTGCGATTCGTGATCCGGAAGTTGTAACTCGTTGTCAGACTGCCGGTGTGGTGCACGCAGGCGTCCAGTGCCGCGCCCAGGGTCTCCGCCGACAGGAACAGGTACTCCAGCAGCCCGAATTCGCCGGTCGTACTGTCTTCCGGCACGCGCAGGGCGATATCCGGGTCACCGGTTTCCTGTTCGAGCAGCTCCCACACCCGCAGGCAGTACCGGGGCGACACCCTCGTTTCCTCGCCCCCCTCGCGCCAGGCGGGGACCCCGGCCAGCCGGGCGATCCGCTCCGGGTCCAGCCCGGCCCGGGCCGCCCGCTCCAGTGCGAACCGGGCCATCAGAATGCTGTCGTGAGAGTCGGATCGAGTAGTCACGGCCGCCCGTCACCACACCGCCCGGCGGCGCGCGCTCGCCAGCTCCCGGCTCCAACTTGTTCCGGCCGCGGCCAGTCGCCGCTGCAGGGTGCGCGGGCTGGTATCGAGCCGCCGGGCCATGCCGTGGATCGACACCGTGTCCAGCGACGGTAGTGAATTCAGCTCGGCGGCAAGCAGATCGGCCCAGGCGCGTGCGGGCGGGGTGGACAGGGTCGCCACCGTGGCGGCCCGGCGTAGCACGGCCGCCAGCCCGGGATCGGCGGTGAACTGCCGCCGGTCCAGGTCCGCGTGGTGCAGCGTGAGCGTGTCGGCATCGGCGCCGAAATCGACCGCGGCCGTGCCGAAGAACTCGGTATACGGTGCGTGATGGCGCGGCGCGCGTTCTCGCAGGGTCACCGCGACCGGCGCGATCCGTGTCCGGGCGCCGAGCCGCGCGCGACCGGTCAGGAAGGCGAAGCTCGCCTGTGCCGCGACCTCCGCGCCCCGGCCCTCCTCGGCCGTCTCCGCCGCGATGATAACGTGCCGGTCGTCCTTGCCGACCAACACCAAGCGCCGCGAGGTCGATAGCGCGGATCCGAATTCCCCTGCGGCCCTGAGCCCTTCGCCCACGGTCGACGCCGTGGCGAGCAGATAATCCATCATCCCCAGTTCCCCCATTCCGTACCGTTCGGCCGCCCGCAGTCCCACGTGCGGCAATTCCGCCCTGCGCTCGAACAATTCCCACAATCGCGGATAGCACTGCCCCGGAACGCTTCCCGGCGGCCCCTCCAGCGTGTCGGCCCCGATTCCCGCCGCCCGCGCCAATTCCACCGGATCCAGGCCCGCCGCCCGGGCTCGCGTCAGCACGAACCGGGCCAGCAGCACACTGTCCGAGGCGGTCATGATCGCTGCTCCATTCGCCCGTCCGCACCGCCTCGCCCGCGCCACCTCGGGTCACCTCGCCGGGGTGGGTACCCCCTGGGACTTCGGCGAATCATGGCGTATCGCCGTGGTGTTCGGCGGCCCAGCCGGATTCGAGATCTTCGAGGTGGCGTTTGCGGGCGCGGTCGACCTCGAGGCGCCAGGTGGTGCCGGATTCGGCGAGGCGGCGCTGGAGGGTGCGCGGGCTGGTGTAGAGGCGGCGGGCGACCTGGTCGAGTACCGCGTCGGTGCCGTCGAGGACCTCGGCCAGCACCGCGGCCACCCGGTCCGGCCATTCGGTGGTGCGCGGCGGCGGGGGCGGCATGGTGGCGGCGTGGCGGCGCAGTATCACTGCCAGCAGCGGGTCCGCCGTGATCTGGGCCAGCTCGAAGTCCGCGTTGCGGAAGGTGATCCGGTCGACCGGAGCACCGAAATCCAGCCGCGCCGTGCCGAACTGCTCGGTGAAGGCGTCGAGGCGGTGGGGCGCGCGCTCGCGCAACCGGATGCGCACCGGATCCATCGGGCGGCCGGTCGTCTGGCGCATGCGCGAGATCAGGGAGGCCAGCGCCATCTGTACCGACAGGTCGCGGCCGCGGCCCTCGGTATTGATGGTGTAGATGTCGAAGGTGGACTCGGTCTCGGTCTGCGCGCCGGGCTCGACGCGGAAGTTGGTGGAGATCGACCCCATGAACGGACCCAGCACGCCGAAACCCGCGCCGACGGTCTCGGCCGTCGAGATCAGATAGTCGATCAGCCCGAATTCCCCGAGCCGGTAACTGCCGGTGGCCCGCAGGGCGACCTCCGGGTCGTCCATCTCGTACTCCAGCAGCTCCCACAGCCGCGGGAAGTAGTCACTGGACACCCGGGCATCGCCGTCCTCCAGCAGCCAGCCCGGCATGCCGGCCTCGCGGGCGAGGCGGGCCGGGTCCAGGCCCGCGGCCGCGGCGCGCGACAGGACGAAACGTGGCAGCAGCACGGAGTCGGAGGTGTGCATCAGCCAATGGTGCGGGGAATTCACGGCCGGAAACCGCGAATTCACCGAACTGTGAGACAACCCGCTCGTCCCGATCTCCTGCGGGTCCGGGCGAGCGGGGTGTCACTCCCTGTTCTTCTGCGGGTCAGGCGCGCAGGTAGGTGGCCGCTATGCCCCAGAACCGGCGGCGGTCCACCGCCTGGAAATCCCATGTCTGCGTGATGCTGTGCGTCGTGCTGACGATCCCGGGGATATCGAAGTCCTCACGGGTCGCCGTCCCCTTGGACTCCAGGGCGGCGATGACGTAGGCGGTCGCGGATTCCACGGTGTGGGGCATGGGAGTTCCGATCTGTCGTAGGGGCATGGGGCGGTGCGGTTTCAGCGGGCGGTGTCGCTCAGTACTTCCTCGTAGCGGTACTCGGTGGGGATGGTCTCGCCGGCCGCGTGCGCCTGCTCCTCGCGTTGGCGCAGGTCGACGCGGCGGATCTTGCCGGAAATCGTCTTCGGTAGCTCGGTGAACTCCAGCCGGCGGACACGCAGGTAGGGAGCCAGGTGATCGCGGGCGTATTCCAGGATGGCGCGGGCGGTTTCACGGTTCGGCTCCCATCCCGCGGCCAGTGCCACGTACGCCTTGGGCACCGCGAGCCGCGTGTCATCCGGCTGTGGCACCACGGCTGCCTCCACCACGGCCGGATGCTCGATGAGCACGCTCTCCAGCTCGAAGGGGGACACCTTGTAGTCGGAGGACTTGAAGACATCGTCGGTGCGCCCGATATAGGTGATGTACCCGTCCGCGTCCCGCACGGCCACATCGCCGGTATGGTAATAGCCACCGTCCATGACCGCGGCATTACGCTCCGGATCGCCGAGGTAGCCGGTCATCAGATTGACCGGCGCCGCAGCCAGATCCAGGCAAATCTCGCCCTCCTCGGCGCGCTGCCCGGTGATCGGATCGACCAGTACCACCGGCACGCCCGGCGCGGGCCGGCCCATGGAGCCGGGCTTGAGCGGCTGCCCGGGCGTATTGCCCACCTGCAGGGTGGTTTCCGTCTGGCCGAAGCCGTCGCGGATGACCAGGCCCCACGCCTTCTCGACCTGCGCGATGACGTCGGGGTTCAAGGGCTCACCCGCGCCGAGGATTTCGCGCAGCCCGGCCGGACGCTCGCCCAGATCGGCCTGGATCAGCATGCGCCACACCGTGGGTGGCGCGCAGAACGTGTTCACCCCGGCCCGGCGCAGCTGCCCCAGCAGGGCCGCGGCGTCGAAACGCGAGTAGTTGTAGACGAATACGGTCGCCTCGGCCAGCCACGGTGCGAAGCAGCAGCTCCAGGCGTGCTTGGCCCAGCCGGGCGCGCTGATGGCCAGGTGCACGTCGCCGGGGCGGACCCCGATCCAGTACATGGTGCTCAAGTGACCGACCGGGTAGCTGATCTGGGAGTGCTGCACCATCTTCGGCTTGCTGGTGGTGCCGGAGGTGAAGTACACCAGCAGCGGATCGGTCACCTCGGTGACGGCCCGGAACGGCCCCGCCGATTCGACGGACGCCGCCTCGGCGTAGTCGTGCCAGCCGGATACCGGCTCGCCCACGACGATTCGCGTGTAGTCTCCCGGCACCTCGTCGAACTTGCCGGTGTCGCTGTGATTGGCGATGACGAAACGGGCTCCGCCGCGCTCGATCCGGTCGCTCAGATCGGCCGGACCCAGCGCCCCGGTGGTGGGCATGATGACCGCGCCCAGCTTGGCCACCGCCAGCATGGCCTCCCACAGCTCGGCCTGATTGCCGAGCATGAGCACGACGCGGTCGCCCTTGCCGACGCCCAGCCCGGCCAGCCAGGTGGCCACCCGGTCCGAGCGCTCGGCCATCTCGGCGAAGCTGATCCGCTGTTCGGAGCCGTCCTCCTCGACGATCCACAGCGCGGGCCGGTCGTTGCCGCGGGCGATGTGGTCGAACCAGTCGGTCGCCCAGTTGAATTCACCGGTCAGGCGCGGCCATTCGAACTCGCGCAGAGCCGCGTCGTAGTCCGTCGACACGGCCAGTAGTCCGTCGCGGGCAGCGCGGTAGGCTTCGGTGTTCGTCATGCGTTCTCCTCGTTCAGGCCGAGCAGTCGCGCGCCGATCTCGCGCATCTCGACCTTGCGAATCTTGCCGGTCACCGTCATCGGGAACTCGTCGACGATGTGGACATAGCGGGGGATCTTGTAGCGGGCGAGCTTGCCGGTGCAGTACTCACGCAAGCTCTCGGCGGTCAAAGGCGTTGCGCCCGTACGCATCCGGATCCATGCCATCAGCTCCTCGCCGTATTTGACGTCGGGCACGCCGATCACCTGGGCGTCGACGATGTCGGGATGGGTGTAGAGGAATTCCTCGATCTCGCGCGGGTAGATGTTCTCGCCGCCGCGGATCACCATGTCCTTGATGCGGCCGGTGATGGCCACGTAGCCGTCGTCGTCCATGGTGGCCAGGTCGCCGGTGTGCATCCAGCGCGCGGCGTCGATGGCCTCGGCGGTCTTCTCCGGTTCGCCCCAGTAGCCGAGCATGACCGAGTAGCCGCGGGTGCACAGTTCGCCGGCCGCGCCGCGCGGCACGGTCACCCCCGTCACCGGGTCCACGATCTTCACCTCGATGTGCGGCCCGGCCCGGCCGACCGTCGCGGTGCGCTGCACCAGCGAATCGTCGCCGCGGGTCTGGGTGGAGACCGGGCTGGTCTCCGTCATGCCGTAGCAGATGCTGACCTCGCGCATGCCCATGCGCTCGATGACCTGCTTCATCACCTCCACCGGGCACGGAGATCCGGCCATGATGCCGGTGCGCAGCGAGGACAGGTCGTAGGTGTCGAACTCCGGATCGGCCAGTTCGGCGATGAACATGGTCGGCACCCCGTACAGGGAGGTGCAGCGTTCGGCCGCAACGGCTTCCAGAGTGGTGCGCGGGTCGAAGGCCGGGGCCGGGATGATCATGGCCGCGCCGTGCGTGGTGGCGGCCAGATTCCCCATGACCATGCCGAAGCAGTGGTAGAACGGCACCGGAATGCAGATCCGGTCCTGCTCGGTGTAGCCGCACAGCTCGCCCACGAAATAGCCGTTGTTGAGAATATTGTGGTGGCTGAGGGTCGCGCCTTTGGGGAAACCCGTTGTGCCGGAAGTGTATTGGATATTGATCGGATCGTCGGCGGACAGCGTCGACTGTGCCGCGGCCAGCAGATCCGGATTCGCGGCCCGGCCGCTGGTGAACAGACTCTGCCATTCGAGGCTGTCCAGCAGCACCACCTGCTCGAGCTCCGGGCACTCCGGGCGCACCTCGGTGATCATGGCCGCGTAGTCGGAGGTCTTGAACGACGGTGCCGCTACCAGCATCCGAATTCCGGCCTGGCGCAGCACGTAGCGCAGTTCGTGCGCCCGATACGCCGGATTGATATTGACCAGGATCGCGCCGACCTTGGCGGTCGCGTACTGGATCAGCGTCCACTGCGGGCAGTTCGGCGCCCAGATGCCCACCCGGTCGCCCTTGCCGATGCCGGCCGTCAGCAGGCCCAGCGCCAGCGTGTCGACCTCGGCGTTGAATTCGCGGTAGGTCCAGCGGATACCGGTGGTGTAGTCGATGAGGGCCTCGCGGTCCGGATGCGCGGCCGCGGTCCGGTCCAGGTTGGCGCCGATGGTGTCGCCCAGCAGGGGAGCGTCCCAGACTCCGAAGGTGTAGCTCGTGCTCTCGCTCACACCAGTAGGATCTACGTCACACTCACCCTCGACTACCCCCGAAAGGGGCTGACCGATGACTTCGGCCACGGACGGGCTCCTGCGCCCCAGCGACGGTGACGCTCTGCGCGCTGAGCTGCGCATTCTCGCATCCGCCAGCAAGCTTCCGGTCGTCTTCGGCGGCGAGGTGCACGCGGGCATGCTGGTGCTCAGCGAGTTCGTCGGCACCCGCACCAACGGCATGCGCGGCCTGGCCGTCGCGCCCAGCTCCGGGCTGGGCGGCTCGGCGGTGTCGACGGGCAAGCCGCGCTCGGTGTCCGACTATCGCTCGGCCTCGACCATCACCCACCACTACGACGCCCCGGTGCTCGGCGAGGGCCTGCGCGCGGTGGTGGCGGTGCCGGTGGTGGTGAAGGGCGAGGCGCGGGCGGTGCTGTACGTGGCCAATCGGGACTCGGGGGTGATCGGCGACCGCATCGCCGACGAGATGGTGCAGGCCGGGCGCCGGCTCGCGACGGAACTGGCCATTCGCGACGAAGTGGATCGGCGGCTGCGCCTGTCCTTCGCGCGGGAGTCCACGACGAGCGCCCATGCCTTCGTCGCCGAGGCCAATGCCGTTGTCACCGAACAACTCCGGGATCTGCACGCGGAGCTGCGCGGCATCACCCAGGTGGTCTCGGAGGCGTCGGCCCGGCTGCGCCTGCGCGAGGTGACCGAGAAGCTCGCGCGCCTGGTGTCGGGTGTCGCGGCCCCGGACGACGCGGTGAGCCTCGCGCCCCGGGAACTGGACGTCCTCGCCCACGTTGCGCTGGGCTGCACGAATCTAGAAGCGGCGCAGCGACTTTCGGTGCGGCCGGAGACGGTCAAGAGCTATCTGCGCAGCGCCATGACCAAACTCGGTGCGCACAACCGCCACGAGGCGGTCGTGCGCGCACGCCGCCTCGGGCTCCTTCCGTAATGTGTACCCGCGCTGGGGTTTTCAGGGACTTGCCCCTGAGAGTTCGAGCCGGCTATCGGTCCGACACCAGGTGGCGGATCGATTCGCCGCCCTTGGCGTGATGTAGCCGCCCGAACTTGCTGTCGAGCAGGTGAGCCATGCTGTCGGCGGCTCCGGTGTAGGCGTCCTCGGCGGTGGCCGCACGGTGGGTGGTCGCCACCGGTGGCTGGCCCTTGGGCCGTGCTTCGAGGGTGCACTTCTTGTCCTCGGAACCACCCTTGTGCCCGTTCACATCGGTGATATGGGCCTCGACCCGGGTGAGGTGATCAGCGAATCTGTCCAGAATCGAAGCGATGGTGTCCGTTGCTTCCTGGGCGATCGCGCCGCCGCCGACGTGCTTGTCGGCGAAGACCTGGATTTGCATGGCATCTCCAATCTCTCGGGTAGCAATCCCCCGAGTAGCCGAGGGCTTGCTGACACCTCCGACCATACCCACTCCGGCTGAGAGTGGGTATGTGGAATAGATCGCGTGGCGCCGTAAGGTTTTTCGTGGTTCGCGCTCAGCGGGTGGTCAGATCCAGGACGGTGAGGGCGAGGTCCGTGGCGGCCTCCGGGTGGCCGAGGGCGCGGGCGGCGGCCGACACGGCGGCGCGGGTCTCGGCATCGGTCAGGAGTTCGGTGAGGGCCGTGCGGAGGTTCGCGACGGTGGCATCGTCACCGGCGAGGGCGCGAGCGGCATTGTGGTCGGCCAGGATTCGGGCATTGCGGATCTGCTCGCCGCCGACCGAATGCGGGTAGGGAATCAGCACCGAGGGCTTGCCCAGCGTGGTGAGCTCGGCGAGAGTTCCTGCGCCGGAACGGGATACGACCACGTCGGTGAGCGCCAGCACATCGGGGAGCTCGGGGCCGACGAACTCCCGCACCAGGTAGCGGCCGCGCACATCCTCCGGGAGGGTGGCGGCGTGGTCGCGAACCTGTTCGAAGGAGAGCCGTCCGCACTGGTGAATCACATTGGCGGAGTGGAGGAGTTCGGGCAGCAGCTGCCCGATCAGATCATTGATCTGCACCGCGCCCTGCGCGCCGCCGGTAATGTAGACCGTCGGCAGGCCGGGGGTGTAGCCCTCCCAGTCGAGAGCCTTGACCGCCGCTGCCGGATCGCCGGTCGTGAGGGCGGGGCGGATCGGGTTGCCGGTGACCACGGCCCGGTCCCGGACGCGCGCGGGCAGCATGGCGATCGACGCCTCGGAGCTGAGCGCGATGCGGTCGGCCATCCGGGCCAGCAGCAGGTTGGCCTTGCCGATGCCGGTGGTCTGCTCGTGGATCACCAGCGGCCGCCGGCGCAGCGCGGCGGCCATACCGATCGGGGCGCACACGTAGCCGCCGGTGCACAGCACCGCGTCCGGGCGGAACCGGCGTACCACGCCCTGTGCGGTGAGGACGCTGACCGGCACGCGCAGGGCATCCCGAGCATTGTCCCTGTTCAGCATCTTGAGCGGATTGCGGTCGCGTCGTAGCTTGCCGGCCTTGATGCCGGTGAAGTCGACGTCGTTCTCGGCCGCGACCCGCTGCTCCAGGCTGTCGGGCACGCCCACCCACAGCACGTCGGCCGCGGCCCCTGCCTCGGCCGCCAGATCCCGCAGCGCCCGCACGGCCGCCACCGCCGGATAGGTGTGGCCGCCCGTGCCGCCACCGGCGACGATCACGCGCACCCGGCCACGGTCGCCCAGTCGCTGCAGGATCGGGGCGCGGTCGGCGGCGGGATTCGGCATGGGCGATCCTCCTGGTGTGGGTGGCGGGTGCGGGTGGCGCAGCGCCCAGGCTATCTCGGGCGGGGACGGGCCGGCCGGTTCGGGAGGTACCGGTCGGTCGGAGAAGATTGCGAGGTGTTGGCGAGACGGCGACGGACCTCTACCATGGTTGTGACGCTGATCACGTTGTCGCAGTGAGAGTTCTGACGCGGTTCGTTCGACATATCGCAAACAGCAGCGCAATACCGGCACGTCGCCCCCGGCGACCGGAGTGCACAACCCCCAGCGAGAGGGCCCTGAATTGAAGCCCTTCACCCTGCCCGATTTCTATACCCCGCATCCCGCCCGGCTCAATCCCCATCACGGGTACGCTCGCGCGCACTCCACCGCATGGGCCCAGCGCATGGGCATGCTCGGCGAGCTCGGAGTCGACGGCAAAGCCATCTGGGACGCCGAGAGATTGGACCGCATGGACTACGCGCTGCTGTGCGCGTACACCCATCCCGACTGCGACGCCGAGGCTTTGGCGTTGCTCACCGAGTGGTACATCTGGGTCTTCTATTTCGACGACTGGTTCCTGGCCGAGTACAAGTACACCGGCAACCGGGCCGAGGCCACCCGCTATCTCGCGCGCCTGGAACTGTTCATGGCCGAACCCCGCTGTCCCGCACCGGAACCCGAGACGTCGTCGGAGGCCGGACTGGCCGACTGCTGGGCCCGGACCGTGCCGGTCATGTCTCCGGGCTGGCGGCAGCGCATGCGCCGCTCCACCCACAACCTCATGGTCGAATCCCTCTGGGAACTGGACAATATCGCCCGCGACCGGGTGGCCAATCCCGTCGAGTACATCGAGATGCGCCGCCGGGTGGGCGGCGCGCCCTGGTCCGCCAATCTGGTGGAGTTCGCCTGCGGCGCCGAGGTGCCCGGCCGGCTCGCCGCCGAGCGGCCGCTGCGGGTGCTGTGCGAAACCTTCTCCGACGCGGTGCATCTGCGCAACGACCTGTTCTCCTACGAGCGCGAGGTCCGGGTCGAGGGCGAGAACGCCAATATGGTGCTGGTGCTGGAACGGTTCCTGGGCCTGCCCACGCAGGCGGCCGCGGAGCTGACCAATGACATGCTGACCTCGCGGCTGAAGCAGTTCGAGGACACCGCGTCGGTCGAGGTTCCGCAGCTGTTCGTGGAACGCGCGGCCACCCCGGCCGAACAGCTGGCCGTCGCGCGGTACACCGGGGGCCTGCAGGACTGGCAGTCCGGCGGGCACGAGTGGCATCTGCGGTCGAGCCGCTACATGAACAGCGGCGTCGATCGCGGTCCGACCGGGTTGGGCAGCGCGGCCGCCCGGCTCGCGCCGGGGTTGCGAATCCAGCTCGAGCAGCACGTTCCGCCGCCGCGAACACCCGGACGGCTGCCGGTGCGCGGGCTGGTGATGCCGTATCCGGTGTCGATGAATCCGCAGGTGGCGCCGGCTCGCGCGGACGGGCCGAGATGGGCCGCGGCCGTGGGACTACTGGATCCGCGGGTCGGCTGGACGGCCGAGACCGTGGCCGCCGCCGATTTCGCGGGACTGATGGCCATGCTCGATCCCGGGGCCGACGCGGCCGCGCTGATGCTGCGTACCCGCTGGTGTACCTGGGGCACCTACGCCGACGACCTCGCCACCCGGGTGTTCCGGGTCGAACCGGTATCCGGCCGAGACCAGTTGCGGCGCTTGCCGCTTCAGCTCTCGGGGAGTCCGCCCGCACCGCTCACCGCACTCGAGTACGGCTTGGCCGCGCTGTGGCGCGATACCGCCGCCGGCTGTGACGAGGCGGGGCGTGAGCGCCTGCGGACGGCCCTGATCGAGCTGTTCGAGGGCTGGGAGTGCGTGCTGGAGAACGAGATTCGGCACCGGCTGCCCGATCCCGTCGACTATCTCGAGCAGCGTCGCCTCACCTCGGGCGGGCCGCTGTTCTGCGCACTGGACGCACTGTATTCGCCTGAAATCGCTGCCGACCCACGTATTTCGGAAATATCTGAGTCCAGTATTGTTCGGCAGCTGCAGAATTCGGCCCACGACTATGCGGCACTCGTCAACGATCTCTATTCCTATCAGAAGGAGATCGAATACGATGAGGAGATCCACAATCTCGTGTATCTCACCCAGTCGTTCCTGGGCTGTTCCCGTGAGCACGCGGCCGATATCGTCGTCGATCTCGCCAATGAACGGTTGACGCAGTTCGAACTCGTTGCGCGCGAACGGCTTCCCGAGTTCTTCGCCGACCACGAGCTGCCCGGCGAGGTGCGTGCGGCGCTGCTCGGCCATGTCGACCGGCTGCGGGATCACATGGCCGGAAATCTGCACTGGCACACCGGCACCGCCCGCTATTCCGAGCGGGCCCTGCGGGCCTCCCGTCCCAGGCCGGTCATCGCCGGTCCGCTCGGCCCGTTCGTCAGCGTGCTCGCCGATCGGGCGGGCCGGCGCTGACCTGCGGCGGCCCAGAGCCGCACACCGCGCGGCCGCGGCGGTCGAAATGGTGCACAACTTGACCATGATTCACGACGACGTCATGGACGGTGACCCGCTGCGCCGCGGCCGCCCGGTGGCGTGGCGGCTGGGGGCATCGATGACGCGGCCCTGGTTGGGGACGGTCTGCGCGGCCTGGGCCGCCGATCTCATCATCCGGGCCGGTGGAAAGGCGTGGGCGCAAGCGGAATCCCTGCGGCATGTACGCTCCGCCGGGCCATGCTCGCCGGGTGGTCCGCCGAGGATCTGCCGGCGCTGGCCGGTTGTGCCGGGCAGGGATAAATTGAATTCGGACAAATGAATTCGACCGGACGGTTCATATTGCACGGAAATATCTTTCCGTGATGTAACCGTCAAGTGCGCTTAACCCATCCTTGGCGCACGTAGCGGATCGCTTGCGCTGGTGATGCTGGTTTCCCTGGGCGCTGGGTTGCGCAATGCCGTGGGACTTTGGTAATCAATTCACCGGAATCCATTGCTCCAAAACTGCTGGGCTGTCACGATATCCCACACGCGGTGAGCGGGTTCGGTGCGATTCGCCGTCGAATTGTCGATCAGGCGTGCAACTTTCACATTCGGGTGCTTTCCGGCTGCGATACGCCTCATTTCGCCGTGCCTATTTCCCAGGAGTTCGAGCATGACTACGGGCGTCGTCGCCGCCCCTGGCGACTGCCGGCGCTGGGCCGCGAATCCGCCAGGGAATTGGCCCAGGAATCGACGCAGGCCGCGGTCGCCACGCGTACCCGAGTGCTGCGGGGACCGGGGAGCCGGGCGCATCGCAACTACCTGCTGCGCACCGAGCGCGGGCCGGTGCTGCTCAGCGGTCCGGGCGGCGGCCAGCGCCGGGAGATTCTGCCCTGGGCCAATGGCCGGCGCAGCTGCCGCGATATCGCGAAGCTGTTGTGCCGCGGCCTGTATGCGGTCAACGAACCCTCACCCCGATGAAACCAGAGAGGACGCAATGAACACATCGAGCAATGCCGGTGCCCCCGGCAGCATGACCGACCGGGTGTCGACGCTGGTGAAGGTCGTGCGCTCGGAGGTGCCCGAATGCATTGCCGCGGGCGCCATCGACATGGCCACCGGGATGCTGCTGGCGGTGGAGACCGTCGACAATCATCCCCAGGAGGTCCTCGATCTGCTGGCCGCTGCCACTCTGGAGCTGTTCCAGGGCCGCAGTGTGGTGAAGATCGAGAACATCTGGAAGGAGCGGCGCGGAATCCGGTTGGAGCGCCACTACTTCCAGGAGATCCTGGTCAACAGCGACAACCTCACCCACCTGTTCGTGCGCGCCGAGAGTCACGAGGACGTGGTCGTGGTGGTGGTGTGCCGCAAGTCGGTCAATGTGGGCATGCTGTTCGCCCAGACCCGGCGGGTGCTCGAGGACGCCGGCAGGCTCTGACCGTGCGCGGGGCGGGTCGCCGGATCAGGGAATGCGGCCCACCGCGCCCAGCACGGACACCGCCTCGGGACGCGGATGCGGCCGGTACTCCTCGGGGCGCCAGAGGGTGACCGCGGTGATGCCCGGCGGGATCAGGGTGAATCCGTCGAAGAACTTGGCGAATTCGGCGCTGGAACGCAATTGGAACGGCACGCCGCTGCGGGCATTGGCCTCCGCGGAGCGGGCCAGGTCGTATTCGTCGAGGTAGTCGTTGGTGGCGTGCGACATGACCAGGTAGCTGCCGGGGGCCAGGGCGTCGGTGAGCTGCCGGAGGAGTTCGTAGGGCCGTAGCTCGTCGGTCATGAAGTGCGCGACCGCGACCACCATGAGCGCGACCGGCTTGCTCAGGTCGATGGTGGCCAGCAGGTCGGGATGGGTCAGGATGTGCTGCGGGTCGCGGAGGTCGGCGTCCAGATAGGCGGTCCGGCCCTCGGGGGAGCTGTTGAGCAGATCGCGCGCGTGCATCAGCACGATGGGGTCGTTGTCGACATAGACGATGCGGGACTCGGGGGCGATGCCCTGTGCGATCTCGTGCACGTTCCCGGCGGTGGGCAGGCCGGTGCCGATATCGAGGAACTGGCGGATGCCCGCCTCACCGGTCAGATAGGCGACCGTGCGGCGCAGGAAGTTGCGGTTCTCCACCGCGGACAGCTGTACCGTCGGGAACGCCTCGGCCACCGCGTCGGCGGACTCGCGATCGGCGGGGAAGTTGTCTTTGCCACCCAGCCAGTAGTCGTACCGGCGCGCCGGATGCGGTTTGGTGGTGTCGACGCGGTCCGCCGCTGATTCCGAGTTCAAAACGCTCACAATCCTTTTCGGCTACTGTCTGAATCTGTCAGCTCCAGTTGCGGATCGGTAGCGACTCTGTACCTTCGGAAACCGGCAGAGCCGTGCGCCCGCCCCCGCAGCATTGCCGGAAGGTTCGTCATGCAGTTGCGCTACAGCCCGTTCGATTTCGATGTCCATGCCGATCCGTACCCTTACTATGCCAGGTTGCGCAGCGAGGCCCCGGTCTACCGGAACGACACCGATGACTTCTGGGCCTTCTCGCGCCACGCCGACGTCCTCGCCGCACTCCGCGATTCGGACCGTTTCTCCAGCGTGAACGGCCTGCGTATGGAACCGGCCTTCTGGGGGCCGCAGGCCGAACGGTTCTTCTCCTTCGTCGCCATGGACCCGCCCAAGCACACCCGGCTGCGCGGCCTGGTGACGCGCGCGTTCACCGCGCACCGGGTGCAGTCGCTGCAGCCGCGGCTACGCGAGATCGCGATCGGCCTGCTGGAACCGCTGCTGGAGCGCGGCAGCTTCGACCTCATGGCCGAATTCGCCGGGCCCTTCCCGACCGAGGTGATCTCCGAACTGGTCGGCGTGCCCGAGAACGATCGGGAGATGCTGCGCAAGCTCGGCATGGAGATCATGTACACCGAGGAGGAGTCCACCGATCTGCGGCCGGAGGCGATGCAGGCCATCGGCGCGCTGGTGGGCTACTACACCGAACTCACCATCGAGCGCAGCAAGTCCCGGCAGGAGGATCTGCTCTCGGGTCTGCTCGATGCCGCCGACGGCGATGACCGGCTCACCCCCGAGGAAATCGTCGGCGTCCTGATCCTGCTGGTCGGAGCAGGCATCGAGACCAGCATGCTCACCTTCGGCAATGCCTGGCATGCCGCCTGGCTGCACGCCGATCAGCGCCGGCAGGCCCTCGACGGTCGCATCGACGACTGGATCGGCGAGGCCATGCGCTGGGACCCGGCCACGCAGACCCAGCTGCGCACCACCACCGAACCGGTCGAACTGCACGGCGTGTCGATTCCCGCCGATGCCCGCATCCTGCTCCTCACCGGCGCTGCCAACCGCGACCCGGAGGTTTTCGCCGATCCGGACACCTTCGACCTGGACCGCGACACCTCCGCCTCCCTGGTTTTCGGCAGCGGCCGCCACCACTGCCTCGGCTCCAACCTGGCGCTGCTGGAACTGCGCACCGCCCTGCAGGAAATCGCTTCGCGCGTAGCAGATTTCGAGGTCGACCCGGCGGGGCTGCAGCGCATCCACGCCTCCAACAATCGCGGCTTCGCCAGCCTGCCCACTACGGTCACGCTGCGCTGAGCGGTGCCGTCTGCCCGGCTCAGCGCACCGAGTCGGGCAGCCGGTCGGTCACCAGGCGGGTGTAGGGGCGCAGGCTCAGGCAGAGCGAGAGCCAGCACGCGCCGATGAGCCACCCGGCGAGCACATCGGTCGGCCAGTGCACGCCGAGGTAGAGCCGGGACAGGCCGACCGCCACGACGAACAGGGTGGCGACGGTGATCACGAGGACACGGATCACGCGGTGGGCCGCAGCGGGCAGCAGGACGGCCACCAGAATCCCGATCACGACGGCCGAACCGAGGGCGTGTCCGGACGGATACGAGTGGTTGGTCTCGGTGACCAGATGGTCGATCACCGGCGGCCGATCGCGGCCGATCAGAAGTTTGCCGAAAAATACGAGCAACCCAGCGCCGGCCGCCGCCACGGCGACGAGGACCACCTGATCCCAGTACTTCCGCCACGCCAGCACGACGCACGCCAGCATCGAGTAGATCGCCACCGAGGTGGTGTCCCCGGCCGCGCTGACCGCCTTGGCGAGCGTGGTCCAGGTGTGGGTGCGCTGCTCGATGAACCACTGCAACCAGGAGGAATCCGGTCCCGCCGGGCCATTCGCCCAGGCCACGAAACAGGTGAGGACGCCGATCGCGGCCGCCAGCGCCAGCGCGATGAACACGCCGGCCCGGCTGTGGCCGGTGACTTCCGTCGGTGGATTCGTGGTGGGCGCTTCCTTCGGTACGGGCGGTGAGGACAGCATGCCACCGAGGTTGCCATGGCATCGCTGAGAGAATGTTGAGAGGCGCGACGGGCGGCTTCGCGCCCGGCGCACGACGGGGGCGGGCCACCGGGGACCGGACCGTCGGGCATGCTGGTGCCCGTGCGGGTGCTGGTGGTCGAGGACGAGGAGCGGCTGGCGCGGACGGTGCAGCGCGGGCTCGAGCTGGAGGGTTTCGTGGTGCAGCTCGCCCACACCGGGACCGACGGGCTGTGGGCGGCGGTCGAGGACAGCTTCGATGTGATCGTGCTGGACATCATGCTGCCGGGGCTGAGCGGCTACGAGGTGCTGCGCCGGCTGCGCGCCCGGGACGTGACCACGCCGGTGCTCATGCTGACCGCCAAGGACGGCGACTACGAGCAGGCCGACGCGCTGGATCTCGGCGCGGACGACTACCTGACCAAGCCCTTCTCCTTCGTGGTGCTCATCGCGCGGCTGCGCGCGCTGCTGCGCCGGCGCGCACCGCAGCAGCCGGTACTGCTGACGGCGGGCGATCTCGTCCTGGACCCGGCGCGGCGCACCGTGCGGCGCGGCGAGACCGCGCTGACGCTGACCCCGCGCGAATTCGGGCTGCTGGAATTCCTGTTGCGGCACAAGGGTTTGGCGCTGACCAAGACCGAGATCCTGCGCAATGTGTGGGACGCCCACTACGACGGCCCGGAGAACGTGGTCGAGGTGTACATCGGCTACCTGCGCAAGAAGATCGACGCACCGTTCGGCAGCACCAGCATCGAGACGCTACGGGGTGTCGGCTACCGGATGGTCGACCCCGACTGTTCCGGCGACGGGCAGGTCGATGACGAATCGGGCTCCGCCCCACGGTGATTCGCTAATCGTGACCGAACCGCCGTGTGCGGCCACGATTTCCGCGACGATGGCCAGGCCGAGCCCGGAGCCACCGGTGGCGCGGGCGCGGTCGGCCTCCAGCCGCACGAAGCGGCCGAAGACGCGCTCGCGGTCGGCGACGGGGATGCCGGGACCGTCGTCGTCCACCAGTACCCGGGCGGTGTCACCGTCGCGCAGGACGGTCACCGCCACCGTGGTGCGGGCATGCGCGGCGGCATTGTCGACGATATTGCGCAGTGCCCGAGCCAGTTTCGGCTGATCGCCCCGGATGCGCACCGGCTCGATGGCCGTGCGCACCGTCGGGCCGCCCCGGGCCCGCAGGGCAGCGGCCTGCTCGCCGGCCAGATCGTCGAGATCCACATCGCCGGTGCGCATGTCGAGCCCGCTCTCGTCGGCGGCGGCCAGGGTCAGCAGATCCTCGATGAGGTGCCGCATGCGCTCGGTCTCGGGCAGCAGTGTGCCGCCGATCAATTCGGCGTCCAGCACCTCGGGCCGGTCCCGGGCGAGCTCGAGGGCGGCCGTCACCGCGGCGAGCGGGCTGCGCAGTTCGTGTGAGGCGTCGCCGACGAAGCGCCGCTGGGCCGCGTGCCCGGCCTCGATGCGGGCGAGCATGTCGTTCATGGTCTCGGCCAGCCGGGCGATCTCGTCGCGCGCCACCGGCACCGGCACCCGCTCCGACAGTCCGGCCGCGCCGATGCCCGCCACCCGGCTGCGGATCTCCTCGACCGATCGCAGTGACCGCCCCACCAGCAGGTAGGTGGCCAGCGCGGCCGCCGCGACCACCATGGGCCCGCCCACCGCGACCAGGACCGCGACCCGCTTCACCGCGTGCTCGGCCGATTCGCTGTCGCCCGCGACCAGCACGAGGTACCGGCCGTCCGGTGCGGACAGGGTGCGGGCCGACACCCGCAGGTCCTCGTCGTACGCGGAGACCGGCCGGCGCGCGGTCTCTCGCGCGCCCACGGTCCCCGGGTCCAGCAGCGGTGCCGACAGCTTCGCGTTGGACTCCCGCGCGATCCGCCCCTGCGCGTCGATGACCTGCACCACCCCGATCTGCCCGGTCGCCTCGAACAGCGAATCCGGCAGCTCCGCTGCCGAATTCCGGGTGAGCTCACTGGCGATGGCCTCGGCCCGCGTGCCGGCCGCCGCATCGATCTCGCGCAGCAGCGACCGATTCAGCAGTCCGAGCATGGCTCCCGCCGCCAGCAGCAGGACCGCCCCCACTGTCAGCGCGGCCGCGACGGCCGACCGAATCCGCAACCCCCAGTGCGCGGGCCGCAACCATTCCCGGATCCGATTCACGCACCCATCATGGGTCACCCGCGCGCCGGGTCGTCCAACAGGCCGCGGTTGACCAGACCGAGTACCTGATCGACCGCGAAATCGATGTCGGCGCGGGTGGTGGGCAGTGACCCGTCCAGTAGCAGGGCGGCCAGGCCGTGGACCGCCGACCAGGCGGCGATATCCGCGCCGGGCCGCAGCTTCGGGTCGAGGAGTCCGGCGGCCTGCGTCTCGTCGAGGACCTGGCCGAGGATGTGGTGCGGGTCGTCGGCCGGCTCGTCCGCGGCATCGGAGGCGGTGGGTGAGTGTGCGCCGAAGGCGGTGCGGAACAGGCCGGTGTGGGTGAGCGCGAAATCGATGTAGGCCGTACCGACCGCGTGCAGGCGGCCGCGCGGATCGTCGGTGCGGGCAATGCGCCGGCGCATCTCCGCCGCGAGTGCGGCGCGGGCGCGACGGGACACCTCGGCGAGCAGGGCCTCACGATCGGCGAAGTGCCGGTAGGCGGCCGAATGCGACACTCCGGCGGTGCGGGCGACCTCGCGCAGGACCACTCGGTCGGGTCCGCCGTCGTCGGCCAGTGCGAGCCCGGCGTCGACCAGCGCCGCGCGCAGGGCGCCGTGGTGATAGGTGGTGCGGCGGTCGGGGGCGGCTCGACTCATAACGTCAGGATTGCACATTCGGCGGAGATGTTGACGTCGGTCACATGAGCTCACATACTCGTAGATGTGACCAATGGAAACATCGTGGTCCGCCACCCAGCCTTCGAATGAAAGTGCTGATATGAACGACATTTCCATCGATACCCCGTACTCCTCCGGCAACTCCCGGACGGATATCGAAAAGGCCCTGATCGCGGCCGGGTACGACCTCGATCGGCTGCGGCTCGCCGACCTGGCGCTGGTCGAGGACTTCCACACCATGGGCCGGATCGCCACGGGTGCGCTGGCGGAACTGGCCGGTCTCACCCCGGCGTCCCGGGTGCTCGATGCCGGCAGCGGAATCGGCGGCACCGCACGGTATGTCGCGGAAACCTACGGATGCCGGGTCACCGCGGTGGATCTGACCGAGGACTACTGCGAGACGTCGCGCTGGCTCAATCGCCTGGTCGGACTGGATGACCGGATCTCCGTGCGGCAGGGCGACGTCACCGCGCTACCCTTCGCCGACGGCGCCTTCGACGTGGTGTTCAGCCAGCACGTGCAGATGAACATCGCCGACAAGGACGCGCTGTATCGGGAAGCGCGGCGGCTGCTGAATCCCGATGGCCTGCTGGCCATCTGGGACGTCACCACCGCTGCCGGCGACCGCCCCGACTTCCCCCTCCCGTGGGCCGACCGCTCCGAGCAGAGCCACCTGGTGACCCCGGACCACCTGCGTGCCACCCTGGAGCGGTCCGGTTTCGCCCTCGACCACTGGGACGACCTCACCGACCAGGCGGCCACGATCATGCGGGCGGTGCTGGCCGCCCCGCCGAATCCCGTTGGGCTGCAGGCCTTCGTGCCGAACTTCCCGGAGAAGATCGAGAACCTGACCCGGGAACTCGCCGACGGCCGGCTGCGTGCCGTTCGCGCCCTCGCGCGCGCTCTGCCGTAGCACGGGCCGGATCGGGGAGCTCCGAGTGCGGGTTTGCGCGGTTGGCCGCAGCCGGAGCTCCCCGATCAGGAAAGTTACCGGGGGACGGGGATTCCCGCAGACCAGACGCCGCGGATCTGCGTCGTGGCGGTGATGTCGGCGAGCGGATCGGCGTCGAGCAGAACCAGATCGGCGCGCAGGCCCGGGGCGATGGCCCCGCGATCGGTCAGGCCGAAGTGCTTCGCGGGCAGGGCGGTTGCCGCATCGAGGGCCTCGGCGGGGGACAAGCCCGCGCGGACCAGCAGCTCCAGCTCGTGGTGCAGGCTCGCGCCGAAGGCCGGGTTCATGGGCACGCCGGGGGAGGAGTTGGCGTCCGTGCCCGCGAGGATGGGGACGCCCGCGGCCCGCAGCGCACCGACATTGGCCAGGGCGTCGGCGAAGGCTCCGGGGACGCCGTGCGCGGCGGCCATGCCCTCCATCATGGTCAGGGTCGGGACGACGACCTTGCCCTCGGCGGCCAGGCGGGCGATCACTGGCTGCGGCAGCGCTGAGACCACGGGGACGTGGGTGATGATGTCGACGCCGGCATCGAGGGCCATGATGTATGCGGCCGGGTTGGTGGCATGGGCGATGACCAGCAGATCGCGGGCATGAGCTTCGGCCACAACGGCTTTGGCCGCAGCCGCGTCGGGGCCGCCGTCGCCGGGGGCCTCCAGCACCAGCTTGATGTAGTCGGAGCCGGTGGAATGACGCTGGGAGACAGCGGATTCGGCCTGGTCAGCGCTGCGGATGATGGCGGGTTCGCCGAGGAACTTGCCGTGCATGCCCTCGGGGCCGACGATGGCCATGCCCGCACTGCGAATATCGCTGGTGCCGACGGTATTCCGGAGCTCGGCCACCACCTCGGCGAGGCTGGCCATATCGAGCCCCGTGGTGACCCCGTGGGCGGCGAGCAGCCCTGGAGTCTGCGCATCGTGGATGTGGACGTGGGCGTCGATGAAGCCGGGCAGCAGGATGGCGCCGCCGGCGTCGAGGCGTTCGGCGCCGGTGTCGTCGGTGCCGATGTGGTCGCCGTCGATGACGACCGTGGTCGGTTCGGTGAGCGCGCGGCCGTCGAAGACGCGGACATTGTCGAGCGCGGTCCGGCTCGCTGAGCTTGAAGAGGTCACCGAACCAGCTTCCTCTCATTCACGCAGGGCGACACCGCGATTCGGGTCAGCGGCGGCGTGGCAGCAGGCGGCGGGAGACGTGCTCGGTCATGGCGTCCGCGATCGGCGGCACCGTCGGCGTGGGCCGGGTGGGTGGCGGCGGGGCCGAGCGAGCGTCGGCGGAGATACGGATCAGCAGCGCCAGGATGATGTAGTTGGCCAGCAGCGACGAACCGCCGTAGGACATGAACGGGGTGGTGAGACCCGTCAGCGGAATCAGTTTGGTGACACCGCCGACCACCACGAACAGCTGCCAGCCGATCGAGAACGCCAGCCCGCCGCCGAGCAGCTTGCCGAAGGCGTCGCGGGTGGTGAGAGCGGCGCTGAAACCGCGGATGCACAGGATGAGGAACAGCGCCAGCACCGCGCCCAGGCCGATCAGTCCGAGCTCCTCGCCGATGGTGGAGATGATGAAATCGGTTCCGGCGAACGGCACGTCCTGTGGTCGCCCACTGCCCAGCCCGGTCCCGGCCAGTCCGCCGGTGCCCATGCCGAACAGGCCCTGCGAGATCTGGTATCCGGTCGTGTAATAGGTGGCGAACGGGTCCCGCCACACCTCGACGCGGACCCGCACGTGCCCGTACAGCTGGTAGGCGATGACCGCGCCGACCGAGAACATGGCCAGGCCGATGAGCAGCCACGAGGCCCGCCCGGTGGCGATGTACATCATGGCCAGCACGGTGCCGAAGACCAGCAGCGAGAAGCCGAGGTTCTTCTCGTACACCAGCACCAGCACCGCGACGAAGGTGACCAGCAGCAGCGGGGCCAGATCCCGCAGGCGCGGGAAGGTCATGCCCAGGAAGCGTTTTCCGGCGGTGGTGAACAGGTCCCGGTTGGCGACCAGGAAGGCGGCCACGAAGATGATCAGCAGCACCTTGGCGAACTCACCGGGCTGAATCGAGAATCCGCTGATCAGGATCCAGCTCTTGCCGCCGTTGACCTCGCTGAACCGGGAGGGCAGCAGGGCGGGAATGAGCAGCGCGACCACCCCGGCCAGGCCGCAGGTGTAGCCGTAGCGGGCCGGTTTGGTGTGGTCGGGCACGAAGACCAGCACCAGCACGAACAGCAGCATGCCCAGGCCGGTCCAGATCAGCTGATGCGCCGAGTCCGAGGACGGCATCGGCTCGCCCGCGTTCTTGGCCTTCACCACCTCGGCGCGGTCCAGCCGGTCGATGAGGACCAGCCCGATGCCATTGAGCAGCACCACGCACGGCAGCAGTACTGGGTCGGCGGCGGGCGCCCAGCGGCGCACGGCCAGATGGGTGACCAGTACGAAGACCGTGAAAACGCCGAGCGCGCGAACACTCTGACCGTCGAAGCCATTGCCGGTGGCCGAGGTCATGGCCAGGTAGGCGAAGGCGATCAGGGCCAGTGCGGCCACGCAGAGTAGCAACTCGGCATTGCGCGGAACACGCCCTCTCGACCTCGCCGGGGGAGGGCTGTGCCGAAATGCGCTCACACCGAACAGTATCGCGTGCGGTAGCGGATGAGGAGCCAAAGCAGTAGTGCTTCGGCTATGGCGGTGAACACGGTGAGAAATTGGCTGAAAGAACCGTGGTGGTGCGAGGTCGTGCCGTCGGCTGCCTGGGCTGAGCCGTGCCGTGCCGCGCCGGGTGGATCAGTAGGGGTGGGCGGCGGCGGAGAAGCGGGGGGAGAGCTGGTCGGTGAGGGGGCGGGGGAAGGACTGGTGGGCGGGGTCGCCGTCGGAGGTGTAGCGGGCGGTGGGGTTCGCCGCGAACCAGTCGAGCCAGTAGGTGGAGTCGAAGGGAACCGCGGTGCGGCCCGAGCGGATTCGAGGGAGGCCGCTGGGGTCGAGGGCGGCGGTGAACGGGGAGGGGGCGGGGTCGGCGCCGACGAGGAGGACGGCGTCGAAGGCGTACGGGGTGCCGTCCCAGGTGCCGGCGGTGGCGAGGGCGTGGTCGGCGGGGTAGACGCCCAGGGGGAGGGCCATGGAGCGGACGACGGTGCCGGGCGCGGCGGTCGCGATGGCCCGGACGTTCTGGACCAGTTCGCGCTGCACGTCGGTGGGGGACAGGTGCGCCAGGTTGGGGTGGGTGGCGGTGTGGGCGCCGATGTCGTAGCCGTGGCGGACCAGCCAGGCCAGGGCGCGGGGGTCGTCGCCGAACGGCTCGTTGTTGACGTAGAAGGTGGCGGTGGCGGCGAAATCCGGGTGGCGGGAATGGAATTGCTCGAGCAGGCCGACCGCGCAGTCGGGGGTGGGATCGCCGGAATCGCTGAGGGTGAGCTGGGTTCGGGTGGAGTCGTCGAAGGTGAGGACCACCGGGTGGGTGCCCGCGGGTAGGTCGATGGCGCCCGCCAGATACTGGGCGATGGTGATCGGGCGGTAGCCGTCGGTGTAGAGGCGGTTCAGCTCGGCGGTGAATTTCGTTGGCGTCTGGTCATATTCGCTGCCCGGCTCGGCCTCGATGCGGTGGTACATGAGGATCGGGATCCGACCCAGCTCATTGGCGGCCACCGAGGCCGGATCCGGCGGTCTCGAGGTCGGTGGGGGTGCGGTGACGGCCGCGGGGCGCGGCACGGTGGCGGTGGTGGTTGCTCCGCAGGCAGTGGCGGTCGTGCACAGCAGCGCCGCCGCGACCATCCGCAGCGTCGTCGACGCCCTCATCGCCGCAACGCTACGCGGCGACAACGGTTTTGAGGTGATCTCGGCGAAAAACGGCCGACACCTGGGTGCAGGCGCGATAGTGATGCCAACAGCTGTCAGTGGAAGTTGGTGTGTACGTTGCTCATGCGACTCCGGTCGATCCGCCGCCGGCGGTCCACCCTGCTCGCGATCGGCGCGGTCGTGGTTCTGGTGCTCGCCGCGCTGGTGTTCGTCTTCGGCCGCGGCCGCCCCTCGGCCGCCGGCGCCGACGCCCGGCCGGCCCGCCTGGAGCTGGCCCCGACTCCGGCCGCCACCTCCTACCGTGATCCGGTGACGGTGCGCGGCACGGCGATCGGCGCGAAGCAGGTGTCGGTGGGCGACCGGTCCGTCCAGCCGGCCGAGGACGGATCCTTCGAGATCCAGCTGCCGCACGCACCGCTCGACACCACCGTCGTGGCCACCGGCGCCGCGGGCGACCACGTCACAACGCCGCTGAAAGTGGAGGTGGCCCTGCCGCGCATCCGGGCCGTCCACGTCACCGCCTACGCCTGGGCCTACGACCCCATGCGCGATGCCGTGCTCGACATGGCGCGCGAGGGCCGCATCGACACCGTCGAACTCGATATCAAGGACGAGGACGGGATGGTCGGCTACGACTCGCAGGTGCCGCTGGCCCGCGAATCCGGCGCCGCCACCACGATTTACGACGCGTCCGCCGCGCTGAAGCAACTGCACGACATGGGCATCAAGGTGGTCGGCCGGATCGTCGCCTTCCGCGACCCCACCCTGGCCGGCTGGGCCTGGCACAACGGCCACCCCGACTGGGTGATCCAGAACCCGTCCGGCCAGCCGTACTCCAGCGGCTACGGCGCGATCGCCTTCACCAACTTCGCCAGCCCCGAAATCCGTTCCTACAACCGTGATCTCGCGGTCGAGGCGGCCCGGCTCGGCTTCGACGGCGTCATGTACGACTACATCCGCCGCCCCGACGGCGACCTCGCCGGCATGCAGTTCCCGGGCCTGGCCGAATCGCCGTCGGACTCCATCGCCAACTTCCTGCGCGACTGCCGCGAACCCGTGCACGACGCCGGAGCCTCGTTGAGCGCGGCCGTCTTCGGCATCGCCGCCACCCGCCCCGACGAGATCGCCCAGGACATCCCGTCCATGGCCCGCTACGCCGACTTCCTGGCCCCGATGCTCTACCCGAGCCACTGGCACACCGGCGAATACGACGTCGCCAACCCGAACGCCCAGCCCTACGACATCATCTTCCGGTCCCTGCAGGACTTCCGCGCCCGCACCGCGGGCACCGACGCCCAGATCATCCCGTGGCTCCAGGATTTCAGCCTCGGCGTGGCCTACGGCGACGCCGAGGTGAAGGCGCAGATCGACGCCACCTACGCGGCGGGCTACAACGGCTTCTTCCTCTGGAATCCCGCGGTCAGCTATCACCCCGGGGCTCTCGCGCCCAACTGACCTGCCTCGCAACGCTTCTCGTCGGGTCGGCCCCGCCGATCGCGTAGGGGTCAGGCGGTGGTGGGACGGTCCGCGAGCCCCAGGCGCAGGTGTTCGCTGTGGTAGATGGCCTCGTCCAGCAGTTGCGCGACGTGGTTGTCGTAGAGGCTGTAGACGATGCTGCGGCCGGTCCGGGTGCCCACGACCAGCCCGAGATTGCGCAGCAGGCGCAGCTGATGCGAGACCGCCGACTGCTCCATACCGATCGACGACGCCAGCTCGGTGACCGCGAGCGGGCCCTGGCGCAGCTCGCTGAGGATCAGTAGCCGGCTGGGCGTGGCCAGCGCCTGCAGGGTGGTCGCGACATGGGTGGCGGCCTCGGCGTCCAGCCGTGCCGTCGGCCGATCGCGGCCCTCGACGCCATGTCCCATAACACAGGAGGGTACCTCGAGGAACTTTATACACATGAAGACGTCTTCATGTGTTCTGGTATTGTCGCCGCGGTCAGGGGTAGCAATGGAGGTGAGTCGTGGTCGTGGCGACGCCGGTACAGGCATCCGCGCAGCCGGAAGTGGCGGTCCGCCGGACCCGCCTGTTCGAGCTGGCCGAGATGCGATGGGCCGCAGTGGCCCTCGCACTGTTCCTGCTCGGGCTGGTCGCCCAGCCGGCCGGCGCGCCGAGCTGGCTGTGGTGGGGGCTGTACCTGGCCTGCTACGCCGCGGGCGGCTGGGAGCCGGGCTCGGCCGGGCTCCGGGCGCTGCGTGAGAAGACCCTCGACGTCGACCTGCTCATGGTGGTCGCGGCCCTCGGTGCGGCGGCCATCGGGCAGATCACCGACGGGGCCCTGCTGATCGTCATCTTCGCGACCTCCGGGGCGCTGGAGGCGCTGGCCACCGCGCGCACCGAGGATTCGGTGCGCGGCCTGCTCGACCTCGCGCCCGAGACCGCGACCCGGCTCACCGGCGCCGGTGAGGAGACCGTGCGCGCCGCCGACCTGGGCATCGGCGATGTGGTCCTGGTCCGCCCCGGCGAGCGAATCGCCGCCGACGCCACCGTGATCGACGGCGGCAGCGAAGTGGATCAGGCCACCATCACCGGCGAACCGCTGCCCGTGGACAAGACCACCGGCGACGAGGTGTTCGCCGGCACCCTGAACGGCACCGGGGCACTGCGGATCCGGGTGGATCGCCGCGCCGAGGACTCGGTGGTGGCGCGTATCGCCGTCCTCGTCGAACAGGCCGGGCACACCAAGGCGCGCACGCAGCTCTTCATCGAGAGGGTGGAGCAGCGGTACTCCCTCGCCATGGTCGCGGTGACCCTGGCGGTGTTCGCGATTCCCCTCGCTTTCGGCGACCCGCTGCAGCGAGCCCTGTTGCGCGCCATGACCTTCATGATCGTGGCCTCCCCGTGCGCGGTGGTGCTGGCCACCATGCCGCCCCTGCTGGCCGCCATCGCCAATGCCGGGCGGCACGGCGTGCTGGTCAAGTCGGCCGTGGTCATGGAGCGGCTGGGCGTGACCACGCGGGTCGCCTTCGACAAGACCGGGACGCTGACCCGCGGCGCCCCGCACGTCGACGAAATCCGCAGTGTCGATTCGGAATTCAGCGAGTCGGAGGTGCTGAGGCTGGCCGCGGCCGCCGAACTCGACAGTGAGCACCCGCTCGCGGCGGCCATCGTGCGCGCGGCTCGCGCCGCTGGGCAGCAGCTGCCGGCCGTCGAAGGATTCGCCGCAGATCCCGGCCGTGGTGTCAGTGCCCGGATCGGGCAGCGTCGGATCGCGGTCGGTTCTCCGGCGGCGCTGCTGTCGAACTCCGGGCAGGGTGCGCCCGACGCGGACCGGGCTGCCCGCACGGCCGTGGACGGATTGCAGGAGGAGGGATTCACCGCGGTCGTCGTCGCCTGTGACGCGCGCCCGATCGGAGTACTGGCGATCACCGATCAGCTCCGCCCCGAGGCCGCCACCGCAATCGATTTCACGGCACGCGTGACCGGGGCCGCCCCGATTCTGCTGACGGGGGACAACAGCCGCGCCACGCATCGTCTCGCGGCTCGGGTCGGGCTGATCGACGCCCGCGCCGAATTGCTCCCGCACCAGAAGGTCGATGCGGTGCGGGCCCTGCAGTCGGCCGGTGACCGGGTCGCGGTGGTCGGCGACGGCATCAATGACGCACCCGCTCTCGCCGCCGCCGACACCGGAATCGCCATGGGCGGAGCGGGTTCCGACCTGACCCTGCAGACCGCCGATGCCGTGGTCGTGCGCGACGACCTCACCGCCATCCCCGCCGTCATCGCCCTGTCCCGGCGCGCTCGCCGGGTGGTGGTCGCCAATCTGGCGATCGCCGCGACCTTCATTGCGGTCCTGGTGATCTGGGACCTGGTCGGTACCCTGCCGTTGCCGTTGGGCGTCGCCGGTCACGAGGGTTCGACCGTGATCGTCGGCCTCAATGGTCTGCGCCTGCTGCGCCGCGCGGCCTGGCGGCAGTCCGCCCCCTATCTGTCCAGCACGTAACTGCCCGGGGCGGCCTCGATCGGCTGGTATCGGGCGTTACCGAGATTCGCCGGTACGGGCGCCGGCTCACCGGAGCGGTCGGTGGACCAGCCTGCCGTTCCTCGGTTTGATCCGCCAGCCGACGCTGATCCTGGCGGGCGACGACGATCCGATCATTCCGCTCGTGAACGCGAAGATCATGGCCCGGCTCATGCCCGACGCGCGGTTGCACGTGTACCACGACGGCCATCTGGGTCTGGTCGTGATTTCCGATCAACTCGCCCCGGAGGTGAGCCGATTCCTCCGGGGCGATCGGCAGCTCGACCTGCAACGGATGGACGCCGTTCGCTGACCCTGGGCGCGGCGTGGCGCTGAGCAGGGGGTACGGTGATCAGACGTCCGGGGATCTCGGATGGGTGAGCCGGGAAGTCTGGTCGGCGTCAGGACATGACGCCGGAACAGCGCAGGAGGCTCGACTGTGGCCGGCATACCCCTCGAATTCGACCGCCACCGTGAGGCATTGCGGACCAATCTGTGGTTCGTGCCGACCGTGGAAGTGCTCGCGGCCATCGGGCTGTTCGGGATCACCTACCTGCTGGACCGGGCGGCATATCAGGGCGGGTTCACCTTTCCGTCCTGGGTGATCGGCGGCCCGCCCGACACGGCGCGGCAGGTGCTGACGGCCATCGCCGCCGCCATCATGACCGTGGTGGGTGTGGTCTTCTCCATCACCATCCTGGCGCTGACGCTGGCCTCCACCCAGTTCGGTCCGCGCATGCTGCGCACCTTCATTCGCGATCGGGGCACCCAGGTCACCCTCGGTACCTTCGTGGCGACCTTCGTCTACGCCATCGCCGCCCTGGTGTCCATCGGATCGGATTTCGTGCCGCACATCACCATGACGGTGTCGATCGCGTCGCTGGTGCTCGATCTCGCCGTGCTGATCTACTTCATCAATCACATCGCCATGGCGATCCAGTTGCCCAATGTCATCGCCGAGATCGCGGGTGAGGTGGCGGCCGGAATCGAGGCGCAGCGCAACGACGCGCCCACCACCCCGCATTGCGGGCCGACGGCGGCCGAATTGCTGGATCGTATGGCGGGCGAGGGCGGCGAGGTCCGGGTGACCGGCAGCGGATACCTGCGCTACATCCGCTACGAGCAGCTGGTCCGGCTCGCGACCGAGGCCGACGCGGTGATTCACCTGCCCTACCGGCCCGGGCATTTCCTCACCGAGGGGCAGGTGGTGGCCACCGTCTGGCCCGCGTCGGCGGCCGGGCGGATAGCGGAGAACTTCTCGCGCGGGCACGTGGCCGGGCCCACCCGGTCGCTGACCCAGGACATTTCCTTCGGCATAGACCAGCTGGTCGAAATCGCCGTGCGCGCGCTGTCCACCGCGGTGAACGACACCTTCACCGCCCTGACCTGTATCGACTGGCTCGGTGACTGCCTTTCGCGGATCGCGGTGGTGTGGGAGCCGAGCCCGGTCTACCGCGGCAAGAACGGCTATATCCGCGTCATCGCGGCGCAGGCGAGTTACGAGCGGCTGGTGCAGCGGGCCTTCGAGAAGATTCGGCAGTCGGCGCGCGGCATGCCCGCGGTCATGATCCGGCAGCTCGAAGCGCTGGCCCAGATCGCGGATCACACAACCGATCCCGAGCGGCGCAGCATCCTGCTGGAGCAGGCGGAGATGATCGAGCGGTCGGCGCGCGAGTCGGTGCCGGAGGACGCTGATCTCCAGGACGTGCTGCGACGGTATCGGGTGCTGGTCGGCGACGCGGAGCTGCCGCTGATTCAGGCCGTGTCAACGCCAGAACTGCCAGGCACGGCGTGAATCCTGTTCTTGCGGTATGAGTGTCGCCGCGGCCGGCAGGCTGTCCGCGGGGTCCAGGACCAGCAGGGCGGTAATGGCCTGGGGGAGGTCCAGGCGGGTGCGCAGCCAGGGCCAGCCGCCGGTGAGGGTTTCCGTCAGGTCGGCCGGGGGGAGGTCGAGGGCTGCCACCGCGGACAGGAGCGTGGACGGGGGCATGTCCCATTGGCGGGCGCAGGCGGTGACCAGGGTGGGGAGCTGATCGCTGGGGGTGAGGGCGAGGATTCGGCGCAGGGCGGGGACGGCGTCGGGGGTCCGGGAGCGGGAGACCAGGGCGGAGACGACGAATTCGAGGTCCGCGGTCAGAGCGGCGGACAGGGATTCGGTGGGGGATTCGGCTTCCAGTGGCTGCTCGGCCGGGGTGCGCAGCAGGGCCGAGAGTTCGGCGCGGGACCAGGTGCCGCGCTGCCTGCTCCATCCGAATGCTCTGCGGGGCAGGCGGAGTCCGTCTCGCTGCTGATCGTCGGCGGGCGCCGGGACGGCGAGGACGACCAGGGCCGCGATCGGTTCCGGAAGGTCCAGGATCTTGCGTAGCGTGCGCCACGCGGGGCGGAGGGCGGCCACCAGTTCGGCCGGTTCGGAGCGGGTGAGGGTGAGGGCCTTCAGCAGGGCCGTGGCGTCGATCGCGGGGTAGCGGGTGGCCTCGGCCAGCAGCGTGGGCAGCAGGTCGGCGGGGGCGCAGGCCAGGATCTGTTCCAGCGCATAGCGATCGCGGCCGCTGCACGAGACGTTCACCACCAGCTGGGCGACGATGCCGAGGTTTGTGTACACGGCCCGGCGCAGGATACGGCTGCCGCCGGTGTGAGTGCCCGGATCATCGACCTCGGCGGTGAGGGCCGCGTAGACCAGGGCCCGGTCGCGGGAGCCGATCGCGTGCTCGCGCAGGGCGCGGTGGCGCAGCAGATGGGCGGCGATGTTTCGACGATGCTCGACGTCGCCGGTGGCCCAGTCCCGCTGGAGGCGCGGCCACACCGATTCGGCGTCGGAAGAGGTCAGCGGCGCGGTCCCGGATTCCAGGCGTTGCCATGCGGAGGTGGCCAGCGCGTCGCTGAGATCGATGCCGAGCTGCCGGGCCACCTCGACGGTGCGGGTGCGGTCGCGACCGTCGGTGAGGACGCGGTCGGTGAGAACCTGCTCGAAGGTGCGGCGGACGCTGGGACGGTGGTCGAGTCGCGCCAATGCCTGTGCGACGCTGGGTCTCCCGATGGCGAGACGGACGACGCGCCCGGCCACCGCGTCGTCGCGCAGCCAGTCGGGGTTCAGCTCCGGGTCGGTGATCACCTCGGCCAGGTGGTCGTCGTCCAGCTCAGCGGGACTCAGGGTGCGCAGGTGCCGTCGAAAGCACCAGTGGCCGATTTCGTCCGCGGTGGACAGGGATTCGGGAAGCGTGACACCGGCGCGCCGGTGGCCGATGATCTGCTGCCCCAGCAGGACGAACGGGTCCGATTCGTCGCCGGGATCGCCCGGTGTGACGATGCGGCGCGCGCCGCCGGGCGCGGCGGGGCTGTCGCGGGTCACCGCGGTGATCGCGGCGGGAGCCGAGGACGGCGTGCTGGACGTGCAGAAGGTCAAGTCCCGCAGGCTGTTCCGGGGCAGCAGGCCGTAGAGCGCCCGCAGCATGGCCACGGCGTCCGTGCCGCTCTCGACGTGCAGTTCGATGGCGGGTCCGCGCCCGGCCAGATGCGCCAGGGTGTAGCCGAGCAGCGCGGGCAGCCAGTCCAGGTCGAGGTAGGCGTCGGCCGCGGCGGTGACGGCCGGACTGTGCTCCACGGAATTCGGCAGCGGCGGCCAGTGATCGGTGGGAAATTCGGCGTCGTCGAGCGAAGTGCGGAATCGTCCCGCGTCATAGAGGCTCAAAGTCGTTGCGCCGTCGAGTGTCCCGCGATCACCCGCGACGAGGTGTGCCACACAGGTGCCCGGCCGGTCATTGGCGGGCGTCTTCAGCACTGCCACCGCGAGTCCCCGCACCACGGTGAACTCCAGCGCGAACGCCTCCGGAGACGCGGGCGAACCATCCCAGCTGACCAGCGACCCCAGCTCCCGCGTGGTGGATCCCAGTGCGGCGGACCAGTTTCCGGATCTGGCGACCACGCCGACCCCGGTCCCGGAGGACTCCAGCGTCACCATGGCCCAGCCGCACAGCAGTTGCGCGAAACCCGTCATCGGTCCGCCCGTAGCCGGTCGATGCGGTCGAGCATGTGGATGACCGGGTCCACGGCCGCGAACGGCTTGAACACCGGATAGGTGTTGTCGGCCCGCTTGCCGCACCCGACCGCCGAGACCGGGAAGTAGCGGTTGTGCGGGAAATGGATGGAGAGCGTGGCGTCGACGGCCGGAAACAGTTTGCGCACCAGGCTTCTGGTCGCGTCGGAGCGATAGTCGATCTGGCCGGGCTGATAGAGGTTGCCCGCACCATTGAGGCTGTAGGGCGTATCGGCCCAGTCGGGCGGCGGCGCGACCAGGCCGACCTCGGGCAGGTTGATCAGCGACAGCAGATCCGATTTCGCGATGATGGTCGAGGCGTGCAGGCGCGGCGGCTCGATGGGCAGATCCAGCGGATAGCTGTTGGCGGTGCGCCACAGCTTGGCGATCTGGTCGATCATCATCTTGGTGCGGCCCACGGTCTGGGAGTGCTCGACATTGTTGTTCAGGCTCTCCTCGTTGGCCGGTCCCGCGTGCTCGCGCATGATGGCCAGGTACTGCTTGTTCAGCGTGGACGGCACCACGAACCAGAGGAAGTCGGCGATGGCCAGGTGCGGGCTCACCTTGGCCGCGATCTCGGCGTCGGCCACATCCTCGCCCGCGACATCCACGAAGGCGAGATTCACTGTGCGCCTGGTGGACAGCGAGGTGAACTTGATGAGGATCGGGGTGCGGACCTGCCAGCCGCTCCAGGCGTGGGTCCGGGTCTGCTGCTGCGCCATCGGCGGTTGCGGCGGGCGTGGGGCCTGCGGCAGACCCGTCGGCTGCGGTGAGCCGAGCGGCCCGATGCCGTTCTCCTGGCGCTGCTGCGCGCCGACGTAGCCCCGCTTCTGGGTGTAGCCGATGGCCTGCCGGTTCATCAGCGTGTTCTCCAGCGCGGCCAGCATTTTCGTCGAACGGCGGGACGGCACGATGGACCATTCGCGGGCCAGCATCGGGTCGTTCATGACCGAATAGATCATCGACACGATGAGATGCGTCTTGGACGAGGCGGATTCGCCGACGAAGCCGATCACGGTGGTCGGATGGTCGAGGATCTCCTCGTCGATCTCACAGCCGTTCGGGCAGCGCCGGTCCAGGCGCCGAGAATAGTCCCCGACGCGGGTCGCGAAACCGCCGTTGGGCTGGCGCAACACCCAGATCCAGGAGCGGCGGGCGGTATCGAACTTGAACTCCGCCAGGCAGTTCAGGCAGACGATTCGCACGGGCACCCCTCAGAGCACGGTGTAGGTCAGCCACAGCAGCGTGGCCAGGAAAAAGGCCCCACCGACCGCGGACGCCACCCGCAGCCAGTGCCAGGAGCGGGATCCGGCGTACACGTACTGCTGCCAGGCCAGGCCGGCCCGTCGGTTGTTCATCGCAGTTCCTCACAGGTGGTGGGCGATCGACAGGATCACCCAGGCGAGCAGCACGAAAACCAGCCAGCCCAACGCGATTCCGGCACCGGCCGCGCCGAGCAGCACGCCGCCGATGTAGCGGGGGTCGTCGCGGGTCAGTCCCGCCAGGACACGCTGGCGGTATTCCAGGGCCGGGCGGACGAAGATGCCCCACAACCCGGTCGCCGGCAGGTCGACGCCGTGCCGTTCCTCCGGCGGCCGCACCGGCGGGCCCGGGGTCAGGACGCTCGTCCGCGCGCGCACCGGCACGGTGACCGGTTCCGGCCTGGGGCCCTTGATGGTTCGGGTCAGGTTGCGGGTCTCGGAGTGGACCGCGTCCCGGAAATAGTGCTGGAATTCGGCCGCGGATTGGAAACGCAGCGACGGATCCGGCGAAAGCGCCTGATCCAGCACCGATTTCAGCCGGCCGGGCAGCGGCGCCGGCGCGAACACCGCCTCCAGTACCTCATGGCACACCACCGCGAACGAGTACACGTCACTGAGATGGGTGAACCTGCCGTGTTCGAGATACTCGGGCGCGGAATAGTTCTGCGTGCCCACCACCTGGTTGGTGCGGGTGAGCCGCAGCATGTTCTCTCGCATCTCGATGGCGATGCCGAAATCCGCCAGCTTCGCCGTGCCGTCGCGGCAGATCATGATGTTCTCGGGCTTGATATCGCGGTGCACCACCTGCTTGGAGTGCGCGTACACCAGCCCGCTGAGCGCGTCGGTGAGAATCCGGGCCAGCGCCGGCAACGACCAGTTCTCCTGGGCCCGCATGAACTGCCGCAGATTCTCCCCGTGAATGAACTCCATCACCAGAAACGGTGAGCGGCACCCGTTCTCGGCGAACACCCCCGAGTCGTGCAGCATCACCACATTGGTGCAGTTCATCTGCGCCGCGATCCGCGCCTCCCGCTCGAACCGCTGCCACGCCACCTGCTCGTCCTGCGCCCGCACCGCGACACTGCCCGCATCGAGCACCTTGACCGCAACCTGCCTGCGCAACTGCCGATCCCAGGCATCCCAGACCTCGGCCATCCCGCCCTTGCCGACCAGCTCCCGCAGCTCGTACCGGCCATTGATCAGCCTCACCGGCGTCCGACCTTCCCCGCGGAGCGGCCGCCTTCCCCGCGAACCACCCCGGACGACAACGAATCACCGCCCACTGTACGCGCGCGCGCCCACCCCCTGCCCACCCATATTTCCAGCCGATTTGCACTAGAGGGGGTCCCGTGGTGTACCTTCTCCCAGTCGCCCGGGAAACCGCGCGGCAACCATCCGGGGCTATGGCGCAGCTGGTAGCGCACCACACTGGCAGTGTGGGGGTCAGGGGTTCGAGTCCCCTTAGCTCCACAGAGAAACGGCCGGTCATCGCAGGTTTTGCGGTGACCGGCCGTTTTTCGTGCAATACACGTGCAACATCGCTGGCGGGATGCGCGGGTGGCGTGCTCATGGTGCCCACATGACGAACGCCCTGCCTGACCGTGATGACCAGTCACAGTCAGAGGACCTGGCTGCGTGGGTGGCCGGGTTGGATGATCTGCTCGGGCGGGTGGCTGGCCGGTTCTTCCGGGCGGAGCCGCGGTTGCGGGCCAGGGCGTATGTGCGTGGCCTGTTGGCGCCGCTGGCCGGGAAGAACGGCTGGACCTTGGCCGAAGGCTGCGGGCGATCAGACCCCGGATGGGATGCAGCGACTGTTGAACAAGGCGGCTTGGGACGTCGATGGGGTGCGTGATGATGTTCGCGCGTACGCGGTCGAACACCTGGGTGACCGAGACGGTGTGCTGATCGTCGACGAGACAGGATTCGTCAAGAAGGGAGTGAAATGCCGATGTCGGCATTTGGTGCCTTATGACGAGCCGGCGGTAATGCCGAAGTGCGGCCAGGAGATTGGCTCTGAGGTCGCTGTCCGAGGCTGATTGAGGGGCATTTCGTGGTGGTGGGTCCGGTTCGGGTGTCTCTGGTTGTCGATGAGTCCCATCGATGACAGGAGACGACCATGGAATCTCGAGACGGAGCACGGTGCTGGGGTTCGATCGCTGTGGATGGCCCGCTGGCGCCGTTCGCTGACGGGTTACGCCGTGAACTGGCAGCTCAGGGATATGCCCTGGACACGATCGTCGATCACGTGCATCTGTTGGCGGATCTGAGTGATTGGCTGTCCGGCCGCGGTCTGACCGGCGCGGGACTGACGAGCGAGGTGGCCGGGGAGTTCCTGCGGGACCGTCGCGCTCGGGGCCTGCGCATCGGCGTGACCGTTCGCGCGGTCATGCCGATACTGGGGTATCTGCGCGAATTGCGGGTTGCCCCACCATGTTCGGCGGTTGTCGCGGCCACTGCGCAGGATGTTCTGCTGAGCGAGTATCGCCGTTATCTGGAGTCCGAACGGGGGTTGTCGGCAGCCCAATGCCGCAGGCAGGCAACGCCTGCCCGCGGCATTGCATCCCTCGTCGGCATTACCGCCGGCTCGTCATAAGGCACGAAATCTGCTGGGGTGCAACGGCAATATTCGGGAACGGCAGGTCGCGTCGAAAACTGTCAGCTCGGGGTGTTCTGCGCTTACGCCTCCGATAAGGGTCGCACGTTGATCGATGCGGAGTTGTATCTGCCGAAATCCTGGACCGAGGACCGCGACCGCTGCCAGGCGGCGAATGTGCCCGACGAGGTTGTCTTTGCGACCAAACAGGTTCTGGCGCAGCGGATGCTGGGCCGTGCTCTCGATGCCGGTGTCCCGGCCCGGTGGGTCGCCACGCTCGGGTCGGTCAGCGAGGCGGGTCCAGGCTGCCGACGGTGGCTGCTGGCCAGGCGCTCACTGACCCGCAATACCAAGGGCGAGTTCGAGATCGCCTACTATCTCTGCGGCGCTCCGATCGGCACGACCGACGAGGAACTGATCCGCGTCGCCGGCGCCAGGTGGGCGGTCGAGGACTGTTTCCAGACCGCGAAAACCGATGTTGGGCTCGACCGGTACCAGGTCCGCCGCTACGACGCCTGGTACCGGCACATCTCCTTGGCGATGCTCGCCCACACTTATCTCGCCGTCACCGCCGCGATCTCCCCAAAAGCGTAGGCAGCGACCTCATTCCACTCGCTATCGCAGAAATCCGACGTCTGCTCGGGCAGGGTACCAGTCGACTGGGTTCGCGCCGGCGGCTACCGGAAGGTCAACTGCGCGATCAGGTGCCGATGGTCGCGAATGAGCGGCAGCCGACGTTGGGCCCCGAGAGCCAGCGGACCGGACCAGCCGCGCCCCGGAATCATCCGAAGCTCTCGGTAGGACGCGACTCCCGGAATTCGTTGCGGCAGTGCGCGAGTTTGCGGCACGGTGAGGCCGAACGGCATGTGCGGAACCATGTAGTCCGATTTGCGCGATAGCCGCACGCCCTTCGCCGTGCGCTTCGTGAACCCGGGCGGCAGCACGTCGAAGATCAGGCTCGCACCCGGAAACCGTTGGGCCATATCACCGATGAGGGCGAAGACCTCATCCGGCGACAGGTACATGAACAGCCCCTCGGCGGTGATCAGCACATCCGTGCCGTCGACCAGGTCGAACCAGGCGCGGTCCAGGGCCGACATGGCCACCGACCGCATCCGTGCTTCGGTCGGTAACAACTGCCGCCGCAGGTCGATCATCTCCGGCAGATCCACCGAGATCCAGTCCAGGTCCGGTGCGCCGAGTCGCCAGTAGGTCGTCTGGAGACCCTCACCGAGCGCCACGACGGTGCCTCCGGGCGAATCCCGGTGAAAGCGCTGTATTTCCGCGTCGATGGTGCGTGCCCGCAGCACCTGGGTTCGGGCGGGGTGCCCGAAGGTCCGGAAGTCGAAATCGATTGCTTCGCACAGCTCTTCGGCGAGGATGTCACGAAAATCCGTATAGGACGCCGCGGATTCGACCGCCCGGGTCCACAGCGTCCACAGGGCCGTGACCGGAACCCCCTGCAACGCCGCCACGGAAATCTCGCTCACAGTTCGCGCAATCGCACGAGGGGAATCCGGCGCTCGGTGCGGGATTGATACTCCTGGTAGAACGGCCGGTCTGTGGTCAAGGCCGCCCAAAGCCGTTCGTACTCGGGTTCTTCGATGATCTCCGGCTGCGCCTGGAAGGAGGCGGACCGCACCTTGACCCGCACCTCGGCATTGGCACCGGTGTCGGTGAGGTTCCAGTACCAGGCCGGATGCTGGGGCGCTCCGATGAAGGACGCCACCACGATGCGGTGCCCCGCCCCGTCCACCCAGAAGGGCAGCGCCACCTTGTGGGTCTTCCCGCTTCTGCGGCCGACCGTCTGCAACAGTAGATGCTCCATCCCCGAGCTGATCCAGACCTCCTCCATATCGGTGAATTCCAAGCCCATGACATGTTTGCGCCCGAGCTCGATGAGTTTGGCTCGCTCGGGTTCGGTGAACGGGTTGTTGCGCTGATTGGTCAGGCTCACATCACACCTCCATTGACTTCGAGAATCGCCTCATCGGCGTAGGAAGGCGCGCCCAGCGCGACCGGCAGTTCGGCCAGCTGCCATACCGCCGATCCGTCGTGCCAGCGCACCTGTTCGGGCTCGACGGCCAGCCGCGCGTCGGGATAATCGCGCAGTAGCATGCCGATCGCGACCTCGAGTTCCGTACGCGCGATCTGGTTACCCAGGCAGTAGCGCGCGCCGTAGCCGAAGGCCATGTGGGGCTTCGCGTTTCGGGTGGGGTCCACCCGCTCCGGATCGGCGTATACGGTCGGATCCAAATTGGCCGCGCCGATGGACGGGACAACGAAGTCGCCGGGCATCATGTCCACGCCGCCCAGCGAGATGGGCTCACGAACCCGCCACGGCAGTCCCTCACCGCCGGCCAGGGCGATGGTGCGCAACAGCTCGTCGACCGCACCCGGGATCCGATCCGGATGTACCCGCAGTTCGGCGCGGAGGTCGGGGCTGAGCAGCAGCCGCAGCACGATCTTGCTCAGCATGTGCGCGGACGATTCGTAGCCGCCGACGATCAGGGCGAAGACGACGGTGACCAGTTCCCACTTCTCCAGGTCGTCGCCGTGCAGCACCAGGTCGGAGACGAAATCGCCGGTGGGCGTGGTCCTCCGGGCCTTGATGAGCCCCAGTACGTACTTGCCGAGATCCTGCAGTGCGGTCTCGGCGCTGCGCGCGCCAGCGTCCGCCACCGAGGCATCGGCCAGCAGCGCGCTCACCCACTCCCCTACGTCCTGTTGATCGCCCTCGGCGATGCCGACCAGCTCCCCCAGCACATTCAGCGAGTAGGGTTTGGCGACAACGGATACGTAGTCGCCCTGTTCCGCCGCGGCCAGTTCCGCGAGCCGCCGGGTCATGATCGCCGCGGCGGCGGCGCGCAACGCGGCCATCCGCGCCGGGGTCAGTTCCCGGCCGATGACCCGCCGCAGTTTGGTGTGGATGCTGTCGTCGAGGCTGCCGATACCGCCCTGGAGCAGCAGGCCGGCGGTGAGCCGCGGTGCGGACTCCTGCGACATGCCGGTGCGGCTGAATGCCTTCTGGGAGTAGACGGTTCGTACGTCTTCGTATCCGGTGACCAGCCATGCCGCGTCACCGTAGGGGTATTGCACCCGCGCGATGCCGCCCGATCCCCGGACCTCGTCCATGACCGGATCCAGGTGCAACGATCTCATCGTCTCCGAGGGATACCGATGTACGGGACATTGCGTTATGTCCATTGGACCCTCCCCATCGACGCATGCGTTCGAATACGCCACTGCGCCAACCTTTCTCAATATTCACTGGGCTGAATTGCGCGAATTTAACGATGGCTCAATATCTTTCGAAGATCGCTGGTGCCCCTCTTCGACTTCCCCTGCGCTGTAACGTGTTCTAGATCAGTGTACAGTGATTCGATCATGAAATGACTTGTGAACAAGCGCGTGCGCCCCTGACCCGATCGAGCGCACCGGCGCGGCCGTAGATACCTTCCGAAAGGGCGGCGGCGAAATCCTCGACGGCTGCCTCGGCGACGCCGATGGGCATGCTGTGAAAGACGTGCCACAGCCCGCGGAATTCGCGATGCCGCAGGGGCACACCGAATTCCGCCGCGTGCGCGGCGAAGCGGCGGGCGTCCCCGCTCAGCAGGTCGTCACCGGCCGAATGCATGACGATCGGGGCAACCCCGGCGATATCGCGGTAGAGCGGCGAGCGGTCTCGCCGTTCGGACTCCGGGACACCCGGCAGATAAGCGTCGATCAGCCCGGCCAGCAACGACGGAGTCAATACCACGTCTCTGTTCGTAATACCTTGGAAAGCAGAGGAATTCGAAGTCATGTCCAGCATCGGGCAGATGAGTCCCAGAATGGCGGGCTGCGGCAAGGGTTCGCCGCGCAGCTGCAGGGCGAGGTCCACCGCCAGTCCCCCTCCGGCCGAATCACCCACGACCGCAATGCGTTCAGCGGGTATTCCAGCATCGACGAGCGCCCGATACGCGGCCACAGTGTCCTCGATCGCCGCCGGATAGGGGTGTTCGGGAGCCAGGCGGTAATCCAGGACGTGCACCGTGGTGTCCATTGCGGCGGCCAGCGCACCGGCGAGGGTGCGGGCCATGCGCGGTGTGCCGAGAGCGTACCCGCCACCGTGCAGATAGAGCACGGCAGCGTCCGGAGGAGCCGCGCGGGGCTTCAGGACTTCGACCGGTAGGCCGCCGAGCCGACCGGTTCGCACGGCGACACCGCGCGGGGCACGAGCGTAGGTCGTGCCCGCGTCGATCCGGGCACGGACCGTGGGCCAGTCCGGGGCCGGGCCGAACCACCAGCGGCTCACCACGCAGGTGAGGAAGCGCCAGAGCAGCGTGTCCACAGTGTCATTTCCGTTCCGCCGGGCACGGCGTCAGGTGGTAGTCGAGCGGGTTCGGAGCGCTGCGGATCAGCTTCTCGTAGCGGTGCGGGCTCCATGGCCACACTTCCGGCACGCCGTCCGCGCCCAGATACCAGCTGCGGCAGCCGGTAGCCAATGCCGTATTCGGCGCGGCCTCGCGCATGCGGGCGTTATAGCGGTCGGTGGCGTCCCGGGTCGGCGCGACGGTCTCGAATTCGCCCGCGCGCCATCGTCGCAACCAGCCGACAATGCGGACCGACTGCGCCTCGGCGATCGCGGTCAGCGGATGGTTGGCGACCGGGCTGTGCGGGCCGATGAGCATGAACAGGTTGGGGAACTCCGGGATCATGACGCTTTCGTGGGCGCGCGGGCCGCTCGCCCACGCCTGATCCAGGGTGTGGCCGCCGAGGCCGGTGATCGCCATCGGTCGCATGTACGCGTGCGAGTCGAACCCGGTGGCCAGCACGAGGACATCGAGTTCACGCAGCCGCCCGTCGACCGTGACCACGCCGCGCTTCTCGACGCGGTCGATGCCGTCGGTCACCACGGTGACATCGGGACGCTGAACGGCCCGGTAGAAGCTGTCCGACACCACCATGCGCTTGCACATGGCCTGGTAGTCCGGTGTCAGCTTGCGGCGTAGCTCGGGATCCCGGACCGACCGCAGATGTTGTTCCACCACCCACTGGATGAACCGGCGCATCCGGCCCGGATGCACGAGACCCTGCGAGGCGGCGGCGAAGGCGGCGCGAAAGAACCAGTAGGACGCCACGCCGAGCACCGGCGCCCGCCGATACAGCGCCTTCGACAGCGGCGTGTATTTCCGATTGACGGTCGGCAGAATCCACTGCGGAGTTCGCTGGAACACAACGACTTCGGCTTCCTTGCCCGCCAGCGCACCGACCAGCTGCGTGCCGGTGGATCCGGTGCCGATCACGCCGACCCGCGCGCCGGTCAGCTCGATATCGTGCCGCCAGCGCGCCGAATGCATGACGTCGCCGCCGAATTCGTCCAGGCCGGCGATATCGGGCCAACTCGGGTGATGCAGAAAACCCGTCGCGCACAGCACGAAGTCGAAATCCTCGACCGTCTCGTCCGAGGCGCTGACCTGCCAGCGCACGCCGTCGAACGTCGCGCCGGTCACCTCCACACCGAAACGCGTCCATTGGTGCAGCCCCTGCGCGCGGGCCACCCCGAGGAGATACCGCTGGATGTCCGGGCCCGACGAATACATGTGCCGCCATTGCGCATTCGGGGCGAAGGTGAACTGGTAATACCGCGACGGCACATCGCAGACCAGCCCGGGATAGGTGTTGTCCCGCCAGGTGCCGCCGAAATCATCAGCCTTCTCATAAATGACGAGGTCGGTGAATCCGGCCCGCTGCAGCGCAACTCCCATGCAGATGCCGGAGATTCCGGCGCCGATGACGGCGATCCGTGGAGTTCTCATCCGATGGCCATCGCTCACTGGGCCTGCGCTGTCGCGGAGACCTCGGCGGCGAAGGCGGCAGGGTCCACGGCCCGGCGCGTGTTCGAGATGCCGGACGCGACGGAGACGCCCAGCGGGCCGCTCCGGTCGTACAGGGTGGCCGCGGCGATCGCGATGCCACCCGCGGTGATCCGTTCCTGGGCCTGCAAGCCCACCTCGGAGCTCTCAGGCGGGCGCGAAAGCGTAAGGGTCACATCACAATTGATGTACCCGATGCCCGCGCTTCCCCAATTGCAGAGCATGCTGGTGGTATCGGCGGCATAGGCGGCCATCTGGAGCGGCGAGTTGGACTCACCCTCGACCATCGGGGCCACGTCGTGCCATACGGACTTGCGATCGCCGTTCAGGCCCGCCGCGAAATCACCGGTCCAGTCCTGCTCGCCGAATTTGAACTGGATCGGATTCCATTCGGCGCTCGGCGGCGGCGCCGCGAACTGCCGGTCCGGCTGCCAGACCTGTCCCGGCGATTGCTCCCCTGCGGCCAAGTACATCAGGGTCGCACGCACCCGGACCTCACCGGCCTGCTCGAGCGCGACATCGACGACACGCACCCGCCTGCCGTCGCGAACCACCTCGCTGCGAAACCGGATCGGTTCGTAGACCACCGGTCGGAACAGATCGACCGTGAACCGCGCCGGCACGAACAGCGGTCCGGGATCGTGTGTTTCGGCTTCCCGCGCCAGGAGCCCGCAGACCGCCGTCCCGGCCACCTGCGACGGCGCCCATGGGCTGACCGCCCATTCGGTCGCGACATACTGTCCGCCGACACTTTCGAAGAAGGCAGCCACTACGCCATACCCCTATCGATCTCGAATTGCACTGAGTTGGACATGTTTCAGCCGGTCGCTACCGCGGAACTCTCGGCGCCGTACCGAGAAATGCGGGGGCGCAAGGGATCCGATTCCATCCGGGTCGCTGGATGTCGCCGCCCGGCGGCAGCGCCGGGGTGCCCTCCGGCGCGGGGCCGACGATGACATGCGCATTGGTGCCGATGGCGCCGAACGAACTCACCCCGGCGAGCGGGCCCGCCTCTTCGAGCGACCACGGGACTTCGTGCCCGGAGAACCGAATATCGCTGCCCTCCAGATCGATTCGCGGGTTAAGCGTCTGGAAGTGCGCCAGCGGCGGCACCGTGCGTTCGCGAACACACAGCAGCGCCTTGATCAGCCCGGCCACTCCGGCGGCGGCCTCGAGATGGCCGAGGTTGGCCTTCACCGCGCCCACATGCAATGGCTTGCCGCCGTTTCGGGTACCCAGCGCGGCGACAATGGCGCTCGCCTCGATGGGATCGCCGAGGGAAGTGCCGGTGCCGTGCGCTTCCAGCAGTCCGATCTCCTCGGGCTTGCATCCGGCGTCGGCCAGCGCCGCCTCGATCACCCGGCGCTGAGCCTCGGCGTTCGGCGCGGTGAAACCCGAGGAGCGCGCGTCCTGGTTGACCGCGGTGCCGTGAATGACACCCAGCACCCGATCGTTGTCGCGGACGGCGTCGGCCAGCCGCTTCAGCACGAGCAAAGCGCCGCCCTCGCCCCGGACATAACCGTTGGCCCGTGCGTCGAAGGCCTTGCACAAGCCGTCGGGGGCCATGGCGCCGGTCTGCTGGATGACCGCGGTGGAGCGCGGCGACAGCATCAGGCTCACACCGCCCGCGAGCGCGAGGTCGGATTCACCGCGCCGCAGCGCGGCCACCGCGTGGTGGACGGCCACCAGCGAGGAGGAGCACGCGGTGTCGAATCCGGCCGCGCCGCCGCTGAATCCGAAGTGATAGGCGATGCGGCCCGCGGCGAAACCACCGCCGATGGCCAGCGCCCAGTGCGGATCGACCTGTTCGGGTTCCCAGGCCGCGTAGTCCTGACGTCCGGCAATGCCCACGTAGGTGCCGACCGATTCCGGAAGCTCCCCGTTCGGGTCCATCCCGGCGTGCGCCAGCGCCTCCCAGGCCACCTCCAGCATCAGTCGATGCTGGGGGTCCATGGCCTGGGCCGCCTTGGGGGCGAAGCCGAAGAAACCGGGGTCGAAGGAGAGCGGGTCGGTGACGAAACTGCCCCGCGTCGGCAGGTAGTCCCATTCGTCCTCGAAGGGCCAGCGCCGGTGCCTGGGCATATCGGTGATCAGGCTGCGCCCTGCGCGCAGTGCCGCCCAGTAGGCGTCCAGATCCTCGATGCCATCGGCGAAGCGCAGGCCCACCCCGATGACCGCGATGGGCCCGCCGACCGGGGTCGACGGCGACTGCTCGCGTAGCTCCTTGATCGTCGCGGTGGCGCGGCGCAGCGCCGCGCGCAGGGCCGCCGTCGAATCCGGATCGTCCATGGGAGTGTCTCCTGATGTCATGTCAGCCGACGGTCACGGGGACCGTGGGCAGTGTGTCGGTGAGTCGTTCGCCGATCGCGCCCGCCAGCGTCTCGGCGGTGCCGTAGGTCCACAGCAGGGTGGGCGAAAGCCGCAGTCCGAACGCGGATTCCAGGCGGTTGCGCAATTCCAGACTCATGAGGGAATCGAGCCCGAGCGCTTTGAACGGCGTGCGGGAATCGAGCTCGGCCGCGTGCATGCGCAGTACGCGCGCGGCCACATCGGTGATCTTGTCCCGGACCAGGACGTGCCGACCGGCGGCGGTGGAATCCGCCAGCGCCGCGTGGAATTCGCCCGCCCCCGCCACCGCCGACACGAGCGCGCTCCGCTGCCGCAGCAGCTGCCAGCTCGGTTGGGCGGCGGCGTCGGGATACGCATCGAACCACAGTCGTGGGTCGAAGGCCATATACCCGGCCACGGCTCGGTCCTGAGCGAGGAAGCCGGCCATGGCGTGCCACGCCTCGCCGGTGGTGTAGCTGGTGATTCCGCGTTCGATGAGCCGAGCACGCCGATCATCCTGTGCCGCGGCCAGACCCACGTCGGCGAAGTATCCCCATTGGATGCTCAACCCGGGCCGCCCCGCGTGCCGACGCGCCAACGCGAGCGCGTCGAGATAGGCGTTGGCCGCTACGTACGCGGCCTGTCCGGAGCTGCCGATCAATGCGGCGGCCGAGGAGAACAGGACGAACAGGTCCAGTGGATCGTCGGCGGTGAGCGTGTCCAGGTGCCGGGCGCCATCGATCTTGGGCCGAAGCACGCGCTCCAACCGGTCCGCCTCGAGCCCCAGGATGGTGGCGTCGTCGAGGATGCCAGCGGCGTGGAAAACCCCGCGCAGCGGCGGAAGTTGCGCGCGGATCGCGTCCAGTGCCGAGGCGAGCTCGGCCGCGTCCGCCACATCGGCCCGATAGCTGTGCAGCCCGGCCGCTTCCACCGCGTCAGGTGCGTTCCTGCCGATCAACGCCACCGCGCCCGCACCATTGGCGAGCAGGTGGTCGGCCAGACTGCGGCCCAGCGCACCGTGACCGCCGGTGATGACATAGGTGCCGCGTGCGCGGAAACGCCCCTCCGGCAGGGGATCCGGAGCGATGTCGGTGACCCGGCTCGGTCCGGTGAGCACGAGCGCGCCCCGGCTCTCCTGCTCGATCCCGGCGAAAGCCGCCAGCAGGGCCGCTGCCCCGGTGAATTCACCGACGGTGATGGCCCCCGGGGCTGCGGCCCGGACACCGACCCGGTGCCACGCCTCCCGCAGTGCGGCGGCGAACCGTTCGGGACGACGAACCATCAATCCGGGGACATCGACTGCCGCGAGGGTGATCCCGTTCGCGAACTGCCGCAACCCGATCCGACGATCGATCCGGATATCCGATGCGCCGACCGCGAGAAAGCGCCCGTCCTCGGCCAGCATCCGCAGGCCGAGCTCGACGGTCGACCCGGTCAGCGGATCGAGCACCACGTCGACCCCACGGCCGCCGGTCACCGCCCGCACCGCGTCCGCCCACTCCGGCGTCCGGGAATCGAAGACATGCTCGAGGCCGTGGTCGCGACGCAGCTCGTCCCGCTCCGCCGCGGTGGTGGTGGTGGCGATGATCCGCGCCCCGAGTTCGCGGGCGACGCGGAGTGCGGCTCGTCCCGACACCGTTGCGGCGGAGTGGATCAGCACCGTCTCTCCCGGCTCCAGTCGAGCGAGGGCGGTGAACGCGTACCAGGCGGTGGTGATCGCCATGGGCAAGGCCGCGGCGAGCTCGGCCGACATGGCGTCCGGAATCGGTTGCGTGTGATCGGCCCGCACGGTCAGATGCGTTGCCAGGGAACCGAACCCACAGGCCACCACCCGGTCGCCGACGGCGCGATCGGTGACCCCGGGACCGACCGCGCGGATGACACCCGCGCACGCGAGGCCCAGTGGATTCCGGTCCACCGCGTCGCCGGGAGACGTCCCCACCGCCCGTAGCGCGTCGAGGTAATCCACCGCCGCCGCTTCGATGTCGATCACCACCTCGCCCGACTCGGGTGAACGCACCTCGAACGGCCGCAGGTGCGGCTGGGCTCCGATCCGTCCGGCAGCGCCGACGAGCTGGAACGTACGCGTCGTGGCATGCCAAGGACGCACTGCCGCAGTGTTTTCCGGCTGCTCTCCCTGTTCCAGACGGCCCACGTACCGCCCGGCTCCGGTGCGCAGCACGATCTGGTCCTCGCCGGTTCGCGCCAGGAGTTCGGCGGCGCACTCATCGAACCGCCGGTACGGTGCGCCGAGATCGGGCGCGGCGAGATCGATGATCTCGGTGGACAATTCGGGGTGCTCGCGGCGCAGGACCCGAGCGAATCCCCAGTACAACGCGCCACCTGGGTCGGGGCACTCGGCGGGGTCGATCGCCTGGGCCGCCGTGGTCACCACCACCAGCCGTGGTGTCGCAGCGGATGATCGGACGCACGCGGTGACAAGGTCCCGGAGTTCGAGCAGCCCTCGGCGCTGGAGATCCAAGCCCGCGTCGGCCGGGGGCGCGAGGTGCACTATCGTGTCGGCCTGCTCGACGCCGACGGTGGCCCCACCGCGGCGCAGCGCCGCGGTCAGCTCGGCGACGGCGTCTCCGAACCCGGTGACGGCGAAAGTGCCTGCGGGCCCGCCTGTTTCCACGCGGGTGGCCGCCTGCCAGAGGAAGGACAGTTCACGCTCGTGCGTCCCGGTCTCGGCGCGCCCGTCCTCGATCGCGAGCAGTTCGAGGCCCAGGATGCGGGCCAGCGGCGCACGCTCGTCGTCGAAGACGTGAATATCGGCCGTGGCATCGGAGCGTCGGACGGCATAGGCCCAGGCGGTGTCGAGGTGTCCGGCCGGTCGGCCGTCCAGCAGCAGTTCATCGATGCCGCCGGGCAGAATGGTGTGCTCACCCTCGAACACAGCCAGCGCCGTCTGCATGGCGCAGTCCACGAGCGTGGCGTGCAACTCGCCCGGATGCGACGTGGCGCGAGCGCTCTCGCTGAGCACGATCCTGCCCAGCGCGAACTCTCCCGCTTCGTCGCGCCCGCGCCGGAGCTCGCGCAGCCCTTGGAAATTCGGCCCCAGGTCCACCCCGCGCCGGGCGCAGGTGGCGTAGAACTCGGCCACCGGCAGTTCGTCGCCGGGCAAGGGTTCGCCGGGTAGGGACGGGAACGGTCGCGGCGCGGCGCCGCTGTCGGGGGTCCGCAGCGCACGTCCGCGCGCATGCACCGTCCACGTCTCGGCGTCCGTGTCCAGCACCGCGATCTCGAAGCTCGCCCCGGCCGCGAAGTCCTGCCGCAGCGTGATTTCGACCCGGGACGGCATCGCGCCCAGGGTGAGCATTTCCACGAACCGCAACCCTGACAACGACACCGCGTCCGCACCGAATCGGGTGCGCGCCACCGCGAGCGCCAGCACCGCCCAGAACGCGCCGGGAACCACCACCGCGTCGCCGACCACATGATCGGCCAGCCAGGGGATCCCCGCCGGGTCGACCGGCAGCGTCGCGTGCCAGGTCCCGGCTTCGATAGTGCTGGGGTACAAGGGGATTCGATGCCTTCCTACCGCCGGTTCGAGCCGCGCCGGACCGGCGGCGGGGAGCCAATGCGATTGCGGGAGCAGCGGATACCGCGGCAGCGCCTGCGTCGTCGAGCCGACCGCCGCGAAGGGTCGCAGCCCGGCGACGAAGGCGCGCGCCAGACTGCGCGGCCACTCGATGCCGGGATCACAGTCCCGATAGAACGACGGCAGCACCCGCGGCGCGTCGGCGCGCTCGGCGGCCAGCTGTTCCACCGCTGGCAACAGCACCGGATGCGGGCCGATCTCGACCACATGGGTGACGCCGGTATCGAACAGCGCGTTCATCGCGTCGGCGAAAAGTACTGGGTTGCAAAGATTTGCCACCCAATAGTCGCCGATGAGGTCTTCCGGTCCGACGGTGCCCACCCGGACCGTCGAGAACATCTCCCGCTCGCCCGGTAGGGGCGCGACACCGGCCAGCTCGGCCTGCAAGGGAATCCGTACGGCCGCCATCCCGGGGCTGTGGGAGGCGTAGTCCACATTGACCATTCGGCAGAAGACGCCGTCGGCCCCGAGTATCTCGCTCAGCGCCTCGATGGCGTCGGCGTCACCGGAGAGCACGCACGAGGTCGGGCCGTTGTGCACGGCCAGCGCCACCAGATCCTCGAATCCCGCGATGGCGGCGGGAATCTCGGTGACCGGCAGCTCGACGGCCAGCATGCGTCCGGTCCCCGCGACCGACCGCAGCAGGGCACTGCGCCGAGCCACGATGAGCGCGGCGTCGTCCACGCTGAGCAGACCGGCCACCGTGGCCGCGGCGATTTCGCCCTGGCTGTGTCCGACGACGACGTCGGGCACGATGCCCGCCCGTCGCCAGCAGGCCGCGATGCCCAGGGACAACGCCCACAACACCGGCTGTACCTGATCCACCCGATCGAGCCAGCCCGGGCCCGCGGCGCCCGACAGCACCGCGACCGGATCCCAGTCGACGTGGGGTCGCAGCGCGGCGGCACACGTGTCCACGGCCGCGGTGAACTCCGCGTCCCGGCCGTAGAGCGCGGCGCTCAGGCCGTGCCATTGCCCGCCCTGGCCGGGGAAAGCGAAAGCGGTACGGCCGATTTCGCGGGCTCGTCCGGACAGCGTGGACGGCGATTCGGCGGCCGGGTCGTCGGCGTGCGCGCGCAGTGCCGCCGCCAGTTCGTCCGGGGCGGTGCTCAGCACCGCCGCCCGCAGCGGTTGCGCGGGCGCGCGCAGGCTCAGCGCGGCGACGATCGGGGCCACGCGGTCGGGTTCGGCGTCGAGCAGATCCGCGAGATCGCGGCACCGCTGCCGCAGTGCGGTCGCGGTATGCGCCGACACCGGAAGGAACCCCGCGACCTCGGTGCTCGGTGCCGTCTCCGGTGCGATGCGGGGCGCGCGACGCAACACCACGTGCGCGTTGGTGCCGCCCCAGCCGAACGAGTTCACGCCGATGCGGACGTCATCACCGTCCGGGAGCACGCTGTGCTCCCGCACGACTCGCACATTCAGCTCGTCGAAGTCGATATCGGGACTGAGCTCTTCGGAGTGCAGGCTCGGCGGCACCACGCCGTGCTCGAGGCACAGCACGGCCTTCACCAGTCCGGCGATACCCGCTGCGGCTTCCAGGTGACCGATATTGGTCTTCACCGAACCGATCAGCAGCGGTCCACTCGCGGCGGCGCGCCCGGCTCCGAGGATCTCACCGAGCGCCCGCGCCTCGATGGGATCGCCTCGGCGCGTTCCGGTTCCGTGGGCCTCGACATAGGCGAGCGTGTCGATGTCCAGCGTTCGCGTCGTGTAGGCCCGCCGCAGCAGATCCCGCTGGCCCTCGGAGGAGGGTGTCACCAGGCTCTCGCCGCCGCCGTCATTGTTCACGACGGTTTCCGCGATGACTGCCCGCACCCGGTCGCCGTCGCGCAGGGCCGCCCGCAACGGCTTGAGATAGATCGCGATCACGCCCTCGCCACGGACGAATCCGTTCGCGCCGACCCCGAAGGCCGCGCACCGCCCGTCCTCCGACAGCCCGCCGAAATACGTGAGGCCGACCGAAACATCCGGTGCCAGAATCAGATTCACGCCACCGACCAGGGCCGCGTCGATATCCCCGGACCGGATGGCCCGGACCGCCAGGTCCAATCCGACCAGGGCCGAGGAACAACCCGTCTCGACGGTCATGCTCGGTCCGGTCAACCCGAGGGTGTAGGAGACCCGCGAGGCGATGACATCGAGCGCATTGCCGACCGAACTGTGCTGGCTGGCGCCGAGGCCGCGCTGCTTGCGCAGAATCTCGTAGTCGTGCCACGAGGCGCCGATATAGACGCCGGTGCGGGAGCCACGGAGGTCATCCGGGCGCGCACGGCCGTCTTCCACCGCGCGCCAGGCCATTTCGAGCATCAGGCGCTGCTGCGGATCGATATCGACGGCCTCGCGCGGCGACACGGCGAAGAACGCCGCGTCGAATTCCGCGACGCCGTCGATGAACCCGCCGACGGCCTGAATCCTGTGCTCTCGGTCCAGCGGGGCGTCGGTGTCCCAGCGTTGTTCGGGCACCGGGCGAATGGCGTCGCCGCCGGTGTTCAGCAGCTCCCACAGCGCCTCGATATCCGCCGCACCCGGAAATCGGCCCGCCATGCCGACGATCGCGACGGGCTCCATCCCCGCGGTGGTCATCCGACGCTCCCGACCGACTCCGCCGTCACGACCGCGGTGTCGCGCAGTCGGTCCGTCGCCTCGGTGAGGCGGGCGATGAGGTCGGTGGGCAAGGGCTCTCCGTCATAGATGGCCGATAGGCGATCGAGGAGCTGTTCGACCTCGACGACGATCGGGGCGGCCAGGTCGGCGGGCCGCGGGATGATCTGTTCGAGCACGTGGCCGGCCAGCAGCCGGACCGTCGGATGCTTGTAGATCACGGCATTGCCCACCCGCACGCCGGTCATCGCCCGCAACCGCGCACCGAGTTCGATCGAACCCAGGGAGTCGAGACCCATCTCGGCGAACTGCCGATCCGATTGCACCACATCGGGTGTGGCGTGCCCGAGCACCATCGAGACCGGCGCTTTGAGCAGTTCGGTCATGGCGGAGAGCCGCTCCGCCGGACCGAGCGCCGCCATCCGAGCCGTCAGCGCGGCCGGGTCGTCGGCTTTCGCCGCGGCTCGGCCCCCGGCGTGCGGCAGCGCCCGGAACAGTGGCGCGGGTTTGCCGGTCGACCCGTCGGCCACCACCGAGATGTCCAATCCGACCGGAAGCGCGTAGGGCACCCCGGTGCGCAGTGCGGCATCGAAGAATTCGACGGCCTCCGCGGATGTGATCGGGGTCAGCCCCAAGCGGCCGAACCGGGCGCGGTCCGCGTCGTTGAGTTCGTCGAGACTGGACGTGTCTCCCCACCAGCCCCAGGCCAGTGCGGTTGCGGGCAGTCCGCGCCGCTGCCGGTACCCGGCCAGACCGTCGAGGAAGACATTGGCGGCGCTGTAGTTGGCTTGACCGGGCCAGCCGAATACCCCTGCCGCGGAGGAGAACAGCACGAACATCGACAGGTCCAGGTGCGCGGTGAGTTCGTGCAGGTGCCACGCGCCGACGGCCTTCGCGGCCAGCGTGGTATCGAGCTGGTCGGCGGTGAGCGCGGTGAAGGTCGCGTCGGCGAGCGCCGCGGCGAGATGGACGACCGCCCCGACCGGATGCGCGTCCGGCACCCGGGCCAGCACGGCGGTCAGCGCGTCGCGATCGCTCACATCGCAGGCGGCAACGGTCGTCTGCGCGCCCATCGCGGCCAATTCCGCTGTCAGTTCCGCGATTCCGGCCGCTCCCGCACCGCTGCGGCTGGTGATCAGCAGATGCTTCGCGCCGTAGCCGCGGACCAGGTGCCCGGCGATGATCGCACCGATCGCACCGGTGCCACCGGTGATCAGCACGGTGCGGTTCGGATCGAAGGCGGGCGGCGCGGCGGCCGCCTCGGGCGGGGGCGCGACATCGGCCCCTGAGCGGAGGCGGCGGCCGAGGAATTCGCCACGGCGCATCGCCAATTCGGGCTCCTCTAGGCGCAGGGCGGTCGCGATCTCGTCGAGGCTGATGTCGTCCGCGTCGAGATCGATTTGCACGATGCGGTCCGGATGTTCGGACTGCGCGGTGCGCACCAGCGCCCACGCGCTGGCGTCCACCAGCGCGGAGACACCCGCGTCGGCCTCGGCCGAATGCACACCGCGGGTGAGGATGACGAGCTTGCTCTCGGCGAATCGTGGCTCGGCCAGCCATGTTTGGATCGTCTTCAGCATCCCGGCGAGTTCGGCGCGCAGCGCCTGCGGCGGCTGCGCATCGGATCCCGTGTCCCCGGAGACCAGCCGCGACCACACCACCACGGGCGGCACGGCGTCTTCGTGATGCACCGCGGCATAGAGGGATTCGAGGTCACGGTGCGTGCCGACCGCCCCTCGCACGCCGAGCGGCCCAGCGCCGACAATCGCCCATTCACCCCGGCTGTCGGAGTAGCGTCCGCGCCACGCCTGGAGGGGCAGCCATTCGACGCCGAAGAACGCGGGGCGCGAGCCGTCGACCGCAGCCTCGTTCCCCATGTCGGGGCCGGCGTCGGATACGACCGTATGTCGATACCGGCGACGTTGGAAAGCATAGGTGGGCAGTTCGATCGGCCGCTCGGAGCCGACCGGGTAGATCGTCGGCCACGCCGGGGACATACCGCCGACATGCCCCTCGCCGATGGCGGTCAACACCCGGCGGATACCGGCGTCGTCGCGCCGGAGCGAGCCGAGAATCAGGCAGGAATCCGCCGCGTCGCCCAGCGATTCGTGCATGGCGGCGGCCAGGACCGGGTGCACGCTCAACTCGAGGAGAGCGTCGCAGCTCGCCGCGTGGACGCTGCGGCAGCCATCGTCGAAATTCACCGGCTCGCGCATGTTCCGGAACCAATAGTCCGGACCCAGTTCCTCGCCCGCCAGCACGCCGCCGACAACCGTGGAGACGAAGGTGACGTCGGTGGCGCGCGCCGTGACCGGGGCGACCGCGGCGGAAAAGCGTTCGCGCAGCACATCCACGTATTCGGTGTGCCCGGCGGCCTCGGCCGCGAGCCGACGCGCCCGCACGCCTTCCCGCTCGCACGCGGCGAGCATTCGCTCCACCGCCGCCACCCCGCCCGCGACGGTAGTGGCCGACGGCGAGTTGACGGCCGCGATGTGCAGATCCGCGATGCCGGACATCAGTTCACGCACCCGTGCGGCGGAGGCGTTGACCGCCGCCATCCCGCCGGTCCCCTTCAGCTCGACCAGGAGCTTGCTGCGCGAGACCACGATCCTGGCGGCGTCGGACAGGGTCAGCGCACCCGCGACATACGCGGCCGCTATCTCGCCCTGTGAGTGCCCGATCACCGCGGCGGGCACGATTCCGTACGACTTCCACAGTGCCGCAAGGGAAACCATTGCGGCGAACAGGGCGGGCTGCACGACGTCGGGACGTTCGACCGAGGGTGCGCCCGGCGCTTCGTTCAGCACGTCGATCAACGACCAGTCGACGAATTCGGACAGAGCCGCATCGCATTCGGCGATGGACGCCGCGAAAACCGGGGATTCGGACAGCAATTGCGCGGCCATACCCGTGAATTGCGGGCCGTGGCCGGGGAAGACGAACGCCACCCGGCGGGGCACGGCGCGGCCCCGAGGCGGCCCCGCCGGATTGCCCGCGGCCACGGCCGCCAGCCCGGCCAGCAATTCGACCCGATTGCGCCCCAGCACCACCGCACGGTGGTCGAAGGTCGACCGGGTCGTGGTCAGCGCGTGGCCTACCTCGCGCGCGGTGATCTCGGGGTGCGCCCGGACGTGGTCGGCGAGGTGCGCGGCCTGCGCGACCAGCGCCTCGGGCGACTTGCCGGACAGCGGCCAGATGACCAACGGCACCCGGTGACCGCGGTCCGACAGCATGGCTGGCGCGGACTCTGGTGCCCGCTCCAGCAGCACGTGGGCACCGGTGCCACCGGTGCCGAACACCGATACCGTGCCCCGGCGCGGCATCGGGTCCTCGCCCAGCGCGCGAATCAGGTCGAGCACGGCCGAGATGCCCGTCATCGGGGAATCACCCCGCAACTCTTCCTGGACATCGAGGTCGGCGGCCGTGGTGCCGGCCGCGTGCAACAGGGTGTCGGTGGAATCGCCCTGATCGATCACGGAGCCCCGGACCAGGGCGAGCACCCGGTGGCCGCGCTCGTGGGCGTCGGACAATCGCTCCAGCACGAAGACCGCCGCGCCCTCGGCCAGGCCGCCGACGCCGCCCGCGAGCGCGAGCGAACAGTCACCGGCGGTCAACGAACGCGTCGCGAGCGCAAGGGCGGCCAGCGTGGCGGACGCGCCGGTGTCGATGCTCAGCACCGGACCGCGCAGGCCCAGCACGGTGGCGGCGCGGCCGAAATCGCCGCCAGCGGCGCCGATATGGACGCTCGTGTCGCTCCCGTGCAGCGTCGTCGGGTCGATACCCGCGTATTCCACTGCCTGCCAGCAGGTTTCGAGCAGCATCAGGAGCCGGCCATCGGTGGCCTCGGCCGCCGCCTGATCGAATCCGAAGAACTCCGCGTCGAACGCGCCCGGTTCCGCACTGGCGGCCAGGCCGACGATCGCGATGGCGTCACCGGTAGGGACATATTCCGACATGTGTCACCCCAGCGCTTGCGTCGACGTGGCCGCATCCAGCTCATCGGGCGTGAGAATCAACGTCATGGTCAGCGGCTCCACCACCAGACGCTGCGGTAGACCCGGCCCGAGTCCGATCACCGTGGTGGTTCCGATTCGCTCGACCTGCGTCATCAGTGGCTTGACGCCGGCGGAACGAATGTGGTTGTCCCGGAAGAACTGTCGCACTTCCTCGGCCGTGGACACGGTATCCGGGGTGTGCGAAGAGAACAGCGTGATCTTCGGATCCCGGAAGGTCATCCCGGCGACATAGGGTTCCATGAAGTCCGTCGCGTACTGCGCGAGGGGACTGTGGAACGCGCCGGGATACTCCTCCAGCATCTGCATGCGACGCGGATGCTCGGCGACCAGCTCCTCCAGCGCGTCGACATATCCCGACAGCACGATGACGTGCACATCGCCGCCGTGGGCGGCGTCGTAGTCGGCCGCGAGATAGATTCCGGGGCGACGCTCGCCGTAGTAGTCGAGCGGGTCGTCACCGAATCGCAAGGCGGCCACCGCCATTCCCTGCGGTCGCGAGTCGGGCGACTGCGGTGGAATGAGCCGGTGGTGGTGCAGCATCTGGAACAGTTCACTGCGCTCGACCGCACCGGCCAGACTGGCGGCGATCACGCCGCCGAGGCTGATACCGCCGACGGCGTCGGGATGAATGCCGCGCTCGGCGAGCACGTCGTACATACCCACGACCAGCGTCGCCTGCCGCAATCCGTCGAAAGCGTGCAACGCTTCCTTGCCTTGACTGCTGCCGCCGCCGACGAGCAGATTCTGGACGGAAAGTTCCGTCCATTCGGCGACCTCGTCGAATGCGCGGCGAATTGTCGCATAGCGGTCATAGAATTCTTGGACGGACGAATCTGTCAGTGGGATATGACCACCGAGCAAATAGGATGTAGCCACACTCGGACCCTTCCGGTCGACAAAGGGTCGCGAAGTCCCCCCCGATGCCAACCGCTCAGAAAATTCGGTTGCGTAACAGTTCCGCCACGCGAAGCGCGTATAGACGGAAGAAGAAGCCCCCAAATGCATTGCGTATCTGTGAAGTAGCACTGCCCGCTGCATGGGGCGCAGCACCAAATCTAGAACTGGTTACAGAAACTGTCAAGGCGTCCCGGAGATCCTTCGTCGCGAATCGTTCCGCGACGTGGGAATCTTCATCGAGCTGGGTTCTTCTCCGGTTCTCGAGGAGTTCCGGCGATCGGACGCTACCGCGCCGCTCCGACTCCATTGGGGCTGGTACCGCAGAAGCGGTACCAGCCCCAATGTCGTTTCCGGGTTGGGGGATGCGGAAGGTGGGGACCAAGCGATCGGGACCGGTGATGGCGACGTGGGCGACGGGTTCGTTGTCGAGCGTGATCGTGAGTTGGTCGCGGCGGGTGGCAAGTTGGCTTGTCTTGGTGCGCAATTCGCCGAGTCGTTCGGCGAGGAGTTCGGGGTCTAGAGTGCTGTTTTCGAAAGCGTTCAGGTAGCGGTCGATCGCCTGCTGGGCTTTCGTGAGCTCGCCCGTGACAGTGGTCAGTTCGGCGCGTGTGTCGCTGCTGGTGTCTTGGTGGTGGCGCTTCTGGGCGGTGATGGCTTGGTCAATCAGATCGTGGCGAGTGCGGTAGAACTTGCCCAGAGCTTCGAGGACGGCGGCGTCGACGGAGTCTGCGTCGAGTCGGGTGAAGACGCATTTATCGGTGTCGTAGCGGGCATGGTTGAAGCAGGCGTAATAGCGATAGGAACGGGACCGCCCGGTGGCGCGGGTGCCGATCATGGCGCGCCCGCAACGCGGGCAGCGCAAGCGGCCGGTCAACAGGTAGTCCGATGAGTTCGCGGCGCGGTGGGCGTGGGACTCCCCGCAGGCGTCGAGGATTGACTGGGCGTGCTCGAAGGTGGTGGCGTCGATGAGGGCGGGATGGGTGTCGGTGACGGTGGTGCCACGGAAGGTCAACTCGCCGAGGTAGATCCGGCTGCTGAGGATCCGCAGCACGTGATGGCCGGACCACTCCCGGCCAGTGCTGGCACGATGACCCCGCGTGTTCAACTCTGCGGCGACGGCACGGGCACCGAGACGGCGGCAGGAATAGAGGTCGAAGATCATGCGCACCACCACGGCTTCGGCTTCGTCGACCACTAGCGTCTGTGTGGTTTTGTCGACTTGGTAGCCGTAGGGTTGTTTGCCGCCCTTCCACAGTCCTTTGGCGGCTTTGCGTTCCATGCCCGCGATGACGCCGTCGATGATGGTGTCGCGTTCGAATTGGGCGAACATGCCCAGCATCTGCACCAGCAAGCGGCCCATGGGTGTGGAGGTATCGAATGGTTCTGTGGCGGAGCGGAACACGACTCTGGCCCGGTCCAGATCGTCCAGCAGGGTGACCAGGTCGCGCAGGCTGCGGGAGAAGCGGTCGACCCGGTAGACCACAAGCACATCGATGAGTCCGGCACGCGCGGCTTGCAAGGCGCGTTGCGGGCCGTTCGGTGCTCGGCGGAAGCGTCGTCGGTGAACGACGTCGTGTGTCGCCAGCCGGGTTGGGAATCGATGTAGGAGGCCAGCCGGGCGTCTTGGGCTTCGATGGAGTAGGGCTGGTTGTCTTCGGTGGTGGAGCGGCGGGTGTAAGTCCCTACCCGCACGTCCTGCCCCCAGTCGGCCGTGTCAGTGGCGATACGCGAGTTTGAGGATTTCTTGCTGCCTGCCATGCTGCCGGTCCTTCCCATCTATACACGTTTCTCGCAAAGGTGGATATCCGAAACAACCTGTGACGGTACGGAATTCGGGTGCGGGATTGGGTCCGGTATGTCGCCGATCCTATTGTCCCTCGATCGGGTTTCGAATGTATTGGTGTGGCGGCTATTTCGGTCGTGGCGTTTCATGCGGCATCCCGTTCGCCGTTGTCGGGGTGACGGTGGATCCATGCGGTGAGAAGGTCAGTGAGGAGGGTGACGGCATGGTCGTGTTGGGTGGCGGTGAGGGGTCGGTGTCGACTCGGTCGATGTGCCAGCGTTGGTGGGCGCGGTCACGAGCAGGTGGCCCGGCGGGTTCTGTACCTGTCGGGGAGTGTTTTCCGGGTTCGGGACGTTCCATCGGGGCTCCTGTGAGATGTTCGGCGTTTGGCGTGGCGTCACCCTGTACTGGCAGGAGAACCCGCGTTTATCCGCGTATGAGACCGGAATTGATGCAATTCCGTGTTCCGCGGTCAAAGTTCGGCATCAATCACGGGGTCCGCTGGGTTCCGGTATTTGGCGGTGTCGCGCCCGTTAACTGCAAAGAAGGGGCCCGATTTCGATATTTCAGTGCGAAACAGTTCAATAATGATCGGAGTCGCCGCAGGAATGCGCCCCACGGGCGATCGTCTTGTCCCTGGGGCGCTTTGCAGCTTGGCCAGCCGGTCCTGTGCGCGGCTGCCCGCCGCAGTGCACGACACGGCCGCCGCGCCGCCCCCTACGCGATGAACCCTCAGTATTGATACTGAGTCGGGATTTCGAGCCAACACCCGGATCCTGCCGTTGAGCGGCGCGGATGCTGACACCGTGTTCGGCGTTTGGGGTGGCGGCTATAGGACGCCGAGCAGACGCTGACCCATCCGCGCCACCAAACGCCACCCCATCCGCAGCCGGGTTGTCGTAGTGGCCGTTCATCGGGCATCACCGCCAACCGGTTGCCGGACACCTACCGCCCGGATGATGATGTCCGGCCCGTCGACCAGGACCGCGCGGTTCGTATGCTGGTCCGTCAGGTCCACCGATCGTCACAACGCGAACACTTGGCATAGGCAACTTTGCGGAGTTTCCTCTTGATCACCGTCCTCGCCTTCCGGCACCGCCGATCCGTTGTTATGGCCCACCCCGATGGCCGCGCTGGTCGCTAGGTATCCCTACGCAGGAGCACGGCCGATCCTGCGGTGACGATGAGGCCGCCGATGATCAGGAAACCATCCGTCGAATAGCGAACAGTCCGTTGCTGATCGAAGGTTCTGGTGATGGTGCGGCCCTTTTCGGTGGTGGTGCACACCTGATCGGATTCCATGCGGTGTCCGGCGCAATTCACTGGTACCAGTAGCAGCCGTGCCGTTCCGGCGATGAGCAACAGCAGGCCCACACCGATGCCGATGCGGTGGGCGATTCCCAGGGAGCGTCGAGACGGACGCATGCGTGTCCTAGCGGTGAAAGTGATTGGGGGATCAGGGTTCGAGAAGGGGTGAGGGGGATTGTCGCCCGGCGGAGCCGGGTATGGCGCAGGCGCGGCTCGTATGTGGTGGCATCTCAACCTAGCGTTCGGACCATGAGGTTGTAAGTATCGGCTTGTGGATCGTCAGGCGCGAAGTACTGGGGCGCACCGGCTCACCGCCCCGGCACCACCTTCCCTCTGACCCGCCGCGAGGCCGCGGTGCTCACCTCCAGCGCCGGACAGCCCTTGCATATCCGTGTGCGCGTTTTGCCGAATTGCGAATGCGCGTTCAGCCGCTCCGGATCGTGTACTTCTTGCCAACACTGAAACGGCGGCTTGGCCGGAGCCTCGCCGTCGCGTGGGTGGTTTGAGACGCAGTGGATTCGTTGTGGTCGGGCGTGCGGAGCGGTTGCAATAATCGGGCATCCTCGATCGAATTCGATCGGACACCTACCGCCCGGACCATGATGTCCGGCCCGTCGACCAGCACCGCCCGGTTCGTATGCTGGTCCGTCAGGTCCACCACGGGTTTCATGCCCGAACGTTTCCCAATGGGCCGGTATCGCGAGAGCGGTGCCGGCCCACTGTCATTTGTGTGGTCAGCTCATGGCCGGTGCGACCTCGAGTCACTGCCCTTCTTTGCCGCGCGACCCATCGCGTTGAACCTGGGCTATGTCGAGGGACTGCTGTCCGCAGAACGCGCGGACGCTCTGGTCGGCGCGCTCGCCGAAACGTTGCGCGATGCCGTACAGGTCACCGAAAGCGCTGCGGCGCACTGAATTTCACCGGTGCGTGGTGCGGCGGCGTCGTCTCCATGAGCTGTGGAGCGGCGCCGTCTCGGCGAAAGGGAGCGTCAGCGTATGCCCGCCAACGGTTCCCAGGCGGCCATGGCGGCTGCGACGATGGCATCCAGGTCGGCGCGGGTGGCGCCATCGTGGGCCTGAATCGACATGCCCTGCTGGACCGTGGTGTAGAACGCCGCCATGGTGTCGACGGTCGCCTCGCCGGGCAGGTCGCCCTCGGACACCGCGCGTCGCAGCCGGGCCGCGATCGCGGCCTGCATGCCGTGCCGGAGATCCGCGAGGTAGACCTGGACGTCCTGACTGATGGCGGTCCGCGCGGCCATGACGACCATGCATCCGGGCGGCGTCGTAGGATCGGCGTAGAAATCGGCGCTGGTGGACAGCATTCCGTGCACCGCCTCGCGGGCGCCGGGTGCGTGCTCGAGCGCCAGTCGTGCGGGGTTTCCCGCGATCGAGTCGTAGAGTTGCACCGCCTCACGGAAGAGCTGTTCCTTGGAGCCGAAGCAGGCGTAGATGCTCGGTGAGGCGATCCCCATCGCGGCCGTGAGGTCGGTCATCGACGTGCCCTCATACCCGTTGCGCCAGAACGCGACCATCGCCTGCCGTAGCACCGCATCGCGGTCGAAGCCGCGCGGGCGACCACGCTCTCCCATTCCTGCACCCAGCCTTCTGTGGCTCCGGATTAATTCTGTGTCGTTCACCAAAGATATCTCTTGACGCGGCTTCCGGCGCACTGATACCCATTTCTGTGTCGATCAACATAGAAATCGAGGGTGGGAAATGACGACCGAACGGAACCCCTGGGGCGCGCTGGGCGCCCTCTGCGTGGGCTACTTCATGATCCTGTTGGACATGACGATCGTCGCGGTGGCGAATCCGGCGATCATGAGTGGCCTGAACACCGATATGTCCAAAGTGATCTGGGTGACCAGCGCGTATCTGCTCACCTTCGCGGTGCCGCTGCTCATCACCGGGCGCCTCGGCGACCGGTTCGGACCGAAGCACCTGTATCTGGGCGGGCTGGCGATCTTCACGCTGGCGTCGCTGTGGTGTGGCCTCGCGGGCAGCATCGGCGCGCTGATTGCCGCACGCGCGGTGCAGGGCCTGGGCGCGGCATTGATGGCGCCGCAGACGATGGCGGTGATCGGCCGAATCTTCCCGTGGGACAAGCGCGGTGCGGCCATGGGCGTGTGGGGCGGGGTCGCGGGCATCGCGACGCTGGTCGGCCCGATCTTCGGCGGTGCGCTCATCGACAACGGCGGTTGGCAGTGGATCTTCTATGTCAACGTGCCGATCGGCTTGCTGGCGTTCGCTCTTGGCATGTGGCTGGTTCCGGCGCTGCCGACGAACGCTCACCGCTTCGACATCCCCGGGGTGATCGTCGTCGCAATCGGTATGTCGGCGTTGGTGTTCGGCATCCAGGAGGGCAACGGCTACCACTGGGCGGGCTGGGTGTGGGCCCTGATCATCGGCGGTCTGGTCGTGCTCGGGCTGTTCCTGGTCTACCAGGGCCGCGTGAAGGACGAACCACTGGTGCCGGTCGGGCTCTTCCGGAACCGCAACTTCTCGCTCGGCAATGTGGCGACCGGTGCGCTGGGCGCGGCCATGACGGCGCAGATGGTGCCGTCGTACTTCTACCTGCAGGCCGTGCGTGATCTGTCACCGACCAAGGCGGCCTTGGTATTCGCCCCGATGGGGGTCGTCTCCGCCATCCTGTCGCCGGTCGTCGGCAAGCTCTCGGACAAGGTGCCGCCGCGCTATCTGCTGACCTTCGGCTTCACCCTGTTCACGGCGGCGGTGCTGTGGTTCGTCGCCCTCGCCACCCCGCACGGGTCCATCCCGCTCATGCTGGTGATGTCGGTGCTCTGCGGCATCGGCAGCTCCTGCATCTGGGCGCCGCTCCCAGCGACCGCGCTGCGCAGCCTGCCGCTGCGGCAGATGGGGGCGGCCTCTGGCATTTACAACACCACCCGCCAGGTCGGTTCGGTGCTCGGTAGCGCGGGCATCGGCGCGCTGCTCACCGCGCGCATGGCGGCGCACGGGCTGCCCGCCTCGCCCGCCGAGGCCGGCCACATTCCCGATCTCGTCAAGGCGCCCTACTCCTCGGCATTGACCGACTCGCTGTACCTCACGGTGATCCTGCTGGTGGTGTGTGCGGTCGCCGCGGTGTTCTTCACCTCACCCACGGCGGTTGCCGCCGCGCCGGCTCCGGCGGTGCAGAAGGAGGCCGAGCCGGATCTGGCCGGTCAGCACTAGCCTGTTCCAAGTGCTGAGAACCGCAGGTTTCAGGCCTGCGGTTCTCAGGGTTTCTCACCGACGAGGCCGGTCCTCTTACTTCCTTTTGGGGCATGAAATTCGGTCTGTTCGGTTCGAATTGCAAAGCGCCGATCCGAATCATTTGAGGGTCGGCATCCAAGTGGCCTCAGCCGCGATGCCGAATGTGCTGTCAGGCAATGACTTCCGTCCCGGAGCGCGCGGGTCGTGGGAGCGCGGGATGCCGGGATGCGCTCTGTGGGTGAGGAGGGTCCTCATGTCTGCCGTCGAATGAGCCGGGGTGGAGTGCGGTCCCGTACTCCATCCTGTTCGCGAATATCTCACTCCGGCAGGCTCGTTCGATGCCTTGCGCGTTCACCTGCCCGACCGTGACTCGGTGTCCGGACGCGTGCGGTCGAGCCACGCGCGTTCCCATTGCCGGGTCATGGCCGGGTAGACGAGGAGGTACCGGAACGGTTTGATCCCCGCCATGTACATCCGGCCGAACAGGCCGTTGGGTTTGACCAGGGCTGCCATCCGCAATTCGTACGCTCCGTCGCCGACCCGCACCCGGCCGAGGTGGCAGACGGTGTGGACGGTCTTGTTCGCCAGCTCCAGCGCGCATTCGTCGTCGAGTTCGTACACGCCGGTGAAGGGGGTGTTCGGCAGGGGAGTCCCGGCTGGGCGCTCGCTCAGGTCATGCGGTAGCCGCTGGCGCAGGGATTCGACCCTGGCGCCGAGGCTCTGCCCCGGCTCGTCCCAGCCGAACAGGCTGCCGAGCCGCCAACGCACCGCGAACAGGAACCGGGCCAGCAGTGGCTGTCCCGAAGGTCCGCCGGCCGTCCGTAATGCCGCGAGCATGACGGGGAAGTCGTCCGGCCCGGCTCCGGGTGTCCGGAATGCCCACACGTCCTCGACGGTGAAGTCGGAAGCGATGTCGTGGATCCGCCACGGGCGGCGGGTGTGCTCGGTGACAGGGAGTCTCATCGATGTGTCCTTCGCGGCGGTCGTCGGCTCGCGGCTGGGCGTACCGACTGTTATACGGCAACGTATAAAATGGAGGTTAGACCCTCTTATGCGGTGGCGTATAGATACGGGGATGTGAAAGGAGTCATGTCATGGGTGTGGCCCGCACGCCGCGCGAGGCGTGGATCGAGCAGGGCTTGCGGACACTTGCCGCCAGCGGCGTGGAGGCGGTCCGCATCGAGGCGCTGGCCAAGGCGCTCGGGGTGACCAAGGGTGGGTTCTACGGTTACTTCGCCGACCGCGAGGCACTGCTGACCGCAATGCTCGACACATGGGAGCGTGAGAGTGTCGATGAGGTGCTCGAGGTCGTGCGAAGCGAGGACGACCCCCGCGACAAAGTTGCTCTGGCCGGCCGATTGACCCTGTCCAGCGATCGTCTGCTGGGGGTCGACCTTGCGATCCGCAACTGGGCTCGCCATGACGAGGCGGTCGCCGCGCGACTGCGCCGGGTCGACAACGAGCGCATGAGGTTGGCGCGCGAGATGATCGGCACCTTCTGTTCCGACCCCGACGAAATCGAAGCCCGCAGCCTGCTCGCCTTCTGTCTGGCCATCGGAAACCAATTCCTCGCCGCCGACCACAACGGTCGCACCCGCGACGAGGTCCGTGCCCGGGCATCGGCGATTGTGCTCAACCGCCGCGTTTAGTGGCCCGTGTCACGCTTCAAGCATCTATACGGAGCCGTATATGCGAGGATACGCTGCGACTTATACGGTACCGTATAGATCTGGGAGGGTCGCGATGGAGCAGCCGTGTGAGAATCGGATGATCAAGTGGGCCGGCGGAATTCTCGCGTTCATCGGTGCCGGGCACCTCACTGTCGGGCTTTTGGCCAGTTCGGCCTACTTCGGGGACTGGTTGTCGTTGCGGCTTTGGGGCCACTGGTGGGAGGACACCACGCCGGCAATGGCCTTCTGGTCCAACCCGGCCGGTTTCGGTCTGCCGCTGGTGCTCGTCGGCTTGCTCGTGGTGTGGATGGACCGGAACGGCGTCGTTCCACCGGCCTTCCTGGCCTGGGCGGTGCTGGTCTGGGGCGCCGTGTGTGCCTTCATCGTCGAGCCGACCCCGGCCCCGGTGGTGGTGATCGCCGCCGGCCTGCTGCTGCGCGGCATCCGCCGCGCAGCCAAGTCCCCCGGGCCACAGCGTATTCCGGCTGTGTGATCGGTTCCCCTTTCGCCGCAACGGTTTTGGCAGTAGCCGAGCAAGCCGGCGTGCTGTGCAGTCCAGTGGTTCAGGCGGTGGGCGTGCTCATCAGCCGGGTCCGCCGGGCGAGGGTGAGTCCGATTCCGTCGGCGGCCGCGCGGACCGATGCCGCGTGGGCCTCCGGGTGGAACCGGTGGGACGGGCCCGCCACACTGATCGCCGCCACCACCTGGCCCGCGTCGCGGACCGGGGCGGACACACACACGAGGCCGGGGGCCGACTCCTCGAGTTCGAAGGCCACGCCGTCGGCCGCGATCCGATCGAGCTGCTTGCGAAGCGTGCCCGGCTGAACCATCGTCCGCGGTGTGTAGCGACGAAGCGGTCCTGCCAGGACCTGATCTCGGAGCGCCGCATCGGCGTTGGCCAGCAGCACCTTGCCGATGGCCGTGCAGTGCACCGGCATGCGGCCTCCGATCCGAGACGGAGCCCTGGCCTGCCGGCGTCCGCCGATCTTCGTCAGATACACGACATCCGTGCCGTCGAGGACACCCAGATGCACGGTCTCGTGAATCCGCGCGTTCAGCTCCTCCAGGAAGGGAATTGCCACCTCGAGCAGGCTCCGCTCGACCGACGCGCGCATTCCCAGCTCGAAAAGATGCCCGCCGAGCCGATATCCGGCCTCGGACCGGTCCAGCAGCCGCACCGCCACCATGTCCGACAGGACCCGGTGCAAGGTGCCCTTCGGGATGCGGGTCCGCCGCGCGAGTTCGGCGAGGCTCAACTGGGTGTCGTCGATCGAGAACGCCTCGAGGACCGCCATGGTCTTGCCCAGCACGGTCGAACCGTCCACCGCCCGACCGGCAACCGCAGGTGACATCGTCGACCTCCAATCATCCGGGCCCACGGCTCACTCTACGTGCAGAGCGTTCGGCTCAGTGGAACGCAACGCTGGCGGGTCCGTCCTGCCCGCGGTGACAGTGAGATCGCTGTTCCAGCCTTCGTCACGAATCCGGGGTTTCCGATGCCAATACCTCCAAGCCTTGACCGACGCTCCGCCGCGATCGCGGCCGCCGACCTGCTCGGCGCTGCTGCCCGCTCCGGCACCCCGTGCGCGCCGGTACGCGATCTGATCGGTGCCGACGACGTCGCCGCGGCTTATGCGGTGCAGGAACTGCTGACCGCCGAGCGCATCGCAGCGGGCGCCGAGGTCGTCGGGCGCAAGATCGGCCTGACCTCCCCGGCGGTGCAGCAGCAGCTCGGCGTCGACCAACCGGATTTCGGAGTGTTGTTCGACGACATGCGCTACCGGCAGGACACGCCCGTGCCGCTGAGCCGGTTGCTGCAACCGAAGGTCGAAGCCGAGATCGCGTTCGTGCTCGCATACGACCTGGTGGACGGGCCGCTCGACGACGAGCAGGTTCGCAGCGCGGTCGGCTACGCCGTGGCCGCGCTCGAGATCGTCGACAGCCGCATCGCGGGCTGGGACATCACGTTCGGCGACACCGTCGCCGACAACGCCTCCAGCGGCCTGTTCGTCCTCGGTGCCGAACGCCGCACCCTCGATGCCTTCGACCCTGTTTCGGTGCAGATGCAGATGGCGATCGACGGTGTCCACGTGTCGACGGGAACCGGCGCCGCCTGCCTCGGCGATCCGCTGCACGCCCTGGCCTGGCTGGCCCGGACCACCCGCGAGTTCGGTCGGCCACTGCGCGCCGGGCAGATCGTGCTCTCCGGAGCGCTCGGACCGATGGCCGCGATCGCAGGCCCTGCCACCGTCACCGCCGACATCACCGGACTCGGCTCGGTGACCGCGAACTTCATCCAGGAGTGAGAATCATGAACGACAAACCCGCCGAGCTGAAGGTCGCGGTGATCGGGTCGGGCAACATCGGCACCGATCTCATGATCAAGGTGATCCGGCACTCGGACGTGCTGACGATGGGTGCGATGGTAGGCATCGACCCGGAATCCGACGGCCTCGCCCGCGCCCGCCGGTTCGGGGTCCCGACCACTGCCGATGGCGTCGAAGGTCTGCTGAAGCTGCCGAACTTCGACGAGATCGACGTGGTCTTCGACGCGACCTCCGCCAAAGCCCACGCCGCCCACGCCGCGGTGCTCGAACCGCTCGGCAAACGCCTGATCGATCTGACGCCGGCCGCGCTCGGCCCGTTCGTCGTACCGGCGGTGAACCTCGACGAACATCGCCACGCACCCAACGTCAACATGGTCACCTGCGGCGGGCAGGCCACCATCCCGATCGTCGCCGCCATCTCCCGCGTCGCACCGGTCGCCTACGCCGAGATCGTCGCGTCCATCGCCTCGAAGTCCGCGGGCCCGGGTACCCGTGCCAACATCGACGAGTTCACCGAGACCACCGCGCACGCGATCGAAACGGTCGGTGGCGCCCAGCGCGGCAAGGCCATCATCATCCTCAATCCCGCGGACCCGCCGCTGATCATGCGCGATACGGTGCTGTGCCTGATCACAGCGCCCGATCCCGGCACACACCAGGCGATTCGCGAATCGGTGGAGCAGATGGTCGCGCAGGTGGCCACCTACGTGCCCGGCTATCGCCTCAAGCAACAGGTTCAGATCAGCGCCGTCCCGCAGGATCAACCGGTGCGCACCCTGCTCGGTCCGGACCCGGCGGCCGCGCCCACCCATCAGGTGACGGTCTTCCTGGAAGTCGAAGGAGCCGCCCACTATCTCCCGGCCTACGCGGGCAACCTCGACATCATGACCTCGGCGGCGGTGCGCTACGCCGAATCCATCGCCGACACTATCGCCGCCGCGCCGGCAGGACAGGAAGCGCTCCGGTGACCACCCGGCTGTTCATCCAAGACGTCACACTCCGCGACGGCATGCACGCTGTGCGCCATCGCATCACGCCCGACGACGTCGGCCGGATCGTGGCCGCGCTCGACGCCGCGGGTGTCGACGGCATCGAAGTTGCCCACGGCGACGGTCTCGCCGGAGGCAGCTTGAACTACGGGCCAGGGAGCAACACCGACTGGGAATGGATCGAAGCCGCCGCCGCCAATCTCACGAACGCTCGGCTGACCACGCTACTGCTGCCCGGCATCGGCACCATCGCAGAACTGAAGCACGCCTACCGGCTGGGCGTGCGGTCGGTGCGGGTGGCCACCCACTGCACCGAAGCCGATGTGTCGGCCCAGCACATCGCCACCGCACGGGAACTCGGCATGGACGTCTCCGGATTCCTGATGATGTCGCACATGGCCGAACCGGCTCGCCTCGCTGAACAAGCGAAACTGATGGAATCGTATGGGGCACAGTGCGTTTACGTCACCGATTCCGGTGGCCGGTTGACCATGAACGGAGTCCGTGACCGGGTCCGCGCCTACCGTCAGGCGCTCGATCCGGGCACCGAGATCGGCATCCACGCGCACGAGAACCTCTCGCTGTCGGTGGCAAATTCCGTCGTGGCGGTCGAAGAGGGCGTCACCCGGGTCGACGCCTCGCTCGCCGGACACGGTGCGGGAGCCGGCAACTGCCCGATCGAACCTTTCGTAGCCGTCGCCGACTTGTCCGGGTGGAAGCACAACTGCGATCTGTTCGCCCTGCAGGACGCCGCCGATGACCTGGTGCGGCCGCTGCAGGATCGCCCGGTGCGGGTAGACCGCGAAACGCTCACGCTCGGGTACGCCGGGGTCTACTCGTCCTTCCTGCGCCATGCCGAAACGGCGTCGCGGCGCTACGGCATCGACGTGCGCACGATCCTGCTCGAGGTGGGACGCCGAGGGCTGGTCGGCGGACAGGAGGACCTCATCGTCGACATAGCCCTGGACTTGCTCCACGCCTCCGGCCCGGCGACAGTCTGACGGAGGGCAGCGTCCCGGCGCGGCACCTTGCCCAGGTCATCGCACACTGGGACGGCGCCGCGCGGACGTGACGCAATCGCGGCGGCCGAGCCGGTCGAACATGCATGGCCGATGCCGAGCTCCGTCCGGCAGTGGCCCAGGTCGGGCTGGGTGTCCGTCCCAGCCTGTGGTTGCAATTTCACGCTATACTGAAATATGTTCGAGCAGGTGCTGAAGCAGCATCGGCAGGCAGTCATGGGCTCATGGAACGGACAAAAGGGGGACAGTAGGACATGGCGGCACGAGCGGGAAGAGGTCCGCGGGGGGAACGTGGCGCGCAGGCGGACCGCATCCTGACGGCAGCCCGCAAGTCCTTCGCCGAGCGGGGTTACAACGGGACATCATTGCGGTCGGTTGCTCAGGCCGCCGATGTGGATCCCACCCTGGTGAACTACTACTTCTCCAACAAGGCGGGACTGCTGAAAGCGGCGCTGGAGCCGCCGGCTGCCTTCGGCGAGCGCATTGCCGAGGCCGCCCAGGCGCCGTTGGAGGAGCGCGGGCGAGCCTTCGTGGAGGCGGCGCTGCGCATGTGGGAAGACCCGGCCACCGCGGAGGTCCTGCGCTCGATCATCCTCGCGGCAAGTCATGAGCCCTTCGCCATGGAGCGCCTCCGGTCCGTCTTCTCCGCGCTCGTCGTGCAGGTCGTGTCGGCGAGCCTTCCTCACGACGAGGCCGAGGTGCGCGCAAGTCTGGTATCCACGCAGATCGTGGGCCTGGCGATGACACGTTACGTCTGGGCGATCGACCGCATCGCCGACATCCCCACCGAGCAGGTCATCCACCTGATCGCGCCGACCGTGCAGCACTACCTCACGGGCGCCCTGGGCGAGGGCATCCCGGGGAACGCCTGACCGCAAGCGACTGCCCGGGTGAACATCGCCCGTCGGCCCGCCGATTTCCAGCGCGGACCGCCGGTCGTCAGTACCCCGGATTTTCCACCCGATTTAGGGGATGACCTGCTAGGGCGATGCGGCGGTCCCAGTTCGCGCCCCCGGGCTCCCCTCGGGCCATTCACGGACCCGACTCGTACGACAGGGGCACCGCGCTCGGGCTCACCTTATTTTCACGACATATGGAAATTATGCTTGCCCGCCGCGAGTCGGTGCGCGTACGGTGAGGGCAGTTAATTTCTGTATACGTGGAAATGAAGGTGTCATGGCTCGATTCAAAGCCGCTGGAGTGGAGCCCGGGCAGCGCCAGCTCAACGGGCCACAGACGACCGGTCGTCAGTACCGCAACCTGTCCACAGCGCTGCACGGGACGACCCGCGAGAACAATGTGCCCGTCCCGGTCCGTGACGGCACCCGGCTCCTGGCCGACATTCACCGGCCCGACGATGAGGGGAGGTTCCCCGCCCTCGTCGCGGCGGCGCCCTACCCCCGCCAGCTCCAGGACCTGGGCGCCCCGGCAGCCATCATCGAGGCCGGCAACAGCGACTTCTGGGTGCCACGCGGTTACGCCCATGTCATCGCCAACCTCCGCGGCACGGTCGGCTCCGGCGGCGTCTACACCTTCTTCGACGAGCAGGAGCGCAAGGACCTGTTCGACCTGGTCGAGTGGGTCGCCGGGCAGCCGTGGTGCGACGGGAACGTCGGCATGATCGGCATCAGCTACTACGCCATGAGCCAGTTGGAGGCAGCCACACAGCGCCCGCCGCACCTCAAGGCCCTGTTCCCCTTCAACATCACCGTCCAGGCACGGGAAGCCGCCTACCACAACGGCCTGCTGAGCTCGGCCTTCTTCACTCCCTGGATCCATGCGCTGGGAGTCCTGTCCGCCCACGGCGACCGCCTCTACCGCAAGGGCCTGTCCCGCCTCCTGCGCCGGTTCCTCGCCATCCCCGCCGTCCACCGGCGGTTCAGCCGGAGCGACGCCGTCCAGGTACACCACCGCCTGGAGCAGGTCAGCCGCTTCCGCCACGCCGCCGACCCATGGGATGCCCTGCTCGAGGCAGTGACCATCGACCACCCCACCCGCGATGCGTGGTGGGACGACCGTGACCTGATCGGACTGCTCGCCGATGTCGACATACCCGTCTACCTCGGCGGCGAGTGGTCCAGCGTCCCCCTCCACCTGCCCGGCCTCTTCGAAGCCTGGGACGCCCTCGCCCACAACCCGCACGTGCGCATGGCCATGCTCGGGGCCTATGGCCTGCCCTGGCCCTGGGAAAGCATGCACATCGAGGCCCTCGCCTGGTTCGACCACTGGCTCAAGGGGCGAGACACCGGCATTCTCGAAGGCCCTGCCATCCGCTACTGGCTGCCCGGAGCCGAACAGTGGCGCACCGCCGACTCCTGGCCCCCGCCGTCCACCCACACCGCCCTTGCCCTCAACGCCGACGGCTCCCTCACGGCCGACGAGCGGCCGGGCGAGCGCAGCTACGCCACCGACGGCGCGGACGCGATGCCCGCACAGCTGAGCTGGACCAGCGACCCGCTTCCCGGCGACATCGAGATGGTCGGCCACCCCGAACTACGGCTCACCGCCACCAGCAGCGCGACCGACACGGCATGGATCCTGCTCCTGCAGGACGTCGACCCGGACGGCAGGGCCACCGACATCACCCAGGGCTGGCTGCGCGCCGGCATGCGCCACGTCGACGAGGACGCGAGTGCGACGGGCCGGCCCGTCCTCCCGTCGCGGGCGCTGATCCCCATCCCTCTGGGCGAGCCGGTCGACTACCGCATCCCGCTGGTCGCCAACGCCCGCCGGTTCCAGCGCGGGCACCGCATCCGGCTGACCCTCACCAGCGACGACAATCGCAAGGACTTCCAGCCCATGCTGCAGTTCAGTCACGCCCCCGTCGGCTTCGCGGGCGTCAACACGGTGCACTCCAGATCACGCCTGCTCCTTCCGATCCTGGAGGGCGAATGAACGGGACGCCCTCCGGCCACGACCACCCGGCGGTCCGCTCGTCTCGATCACCCCTCCCGGTGAGCCCCCGGCCGGAACGTGTGGCGCCTCACCCACCCCTGTTCGCCCCGGCGCCCCCGCCTCGGTGAGACCGTCCCAACCCCTGATTGGAGTGGCCTGATGACCAAAACCTCCACCCGCCAGGCCAGCCCGACCCTTCCGCGTTACGCATCCGCGATCGGCGGCGCCGTCCTGGTCACCGCCGTGCTGTGGGCCGCAGCCCACAGTCTGGGCGTCGAACTTCGCGTCGATGCGCGCAACGGACAGCCGGCCCAGGTCGTCGGCCCGACCCTCGTCGTCGGCAGCACGCTCGTCGTCTCCCTGCTCGCCTCAGCGACACGAAAGTGGCTGGACCGCTTCGCCGATCGGGCCCCGACCGTCTGGATCCGACTGGCCGTCACCGTGTTGCTGGTGTCGCTCGCGCCCATGGCGTACGTCCAAGCATCGGGCAGCGCCAAAGCCACACTCGCCCTGATGCACCTGGCGGTCGCGGTCGTACTCGTTCCGCTCCTGGCCCGCGGAAGCGGCGATCGGCCCGGAACGCCGCAGCCCGCCGGAAACAACGAATCGATCCGTTGAAGCGCGGGCCGTGATCGGGTCGCCGGCCCGGATTGTCGAAGGAGCCGTGCACAGTGACGCAATGCCATGTCACAGTCCACTTCCCGGGTTGGCCGCCGTTGCACTACCGGGCCGACTTCGTGGCAGCGCACACTTTCGCGAGGGCAGCGTATGAAATGGGACTGGCAGCAATTCAAATCGATCAGGATATGCGGGAAGCATTGCAGCCCATGCCTTGTCAGCGGCTCTGGCGATGAACAAACATGATCGACGCCACGGGCTGCAGCATCTGATGGGGTCGGTCGGCGCCGGATGCCTTGCCGTGCACGCCAGTTCGAGATTCGGCCGAACTCGACTCGGACTCGGGCGCCCCACATGCCGATCGCCAACGGTGCCTTGTGCGGTGGCGGACTCGTTGGGGCGCATGGTGTATCGAGCGATGTGTATGCCGGGATGAGTGCACAGCGCGGTGGCCGGACCTCATAGGGAAGGCCGCATGCCCGACTCGCTCACTGCCATTCGTAGGTACCGCGACCGAGTGACAGCCGCATCGAGACGCTGCCTTCGTTGAGGCGCCACCGATGGACAACGAAGGTTCGCAGACCCGCCATGACGAAGGGATCCGCTGACGCAATGGCGGTCGCCTCGGCCTCGTCGCAGGCACGTAAGACGGTGACGCCCGATCCCGGACCGGCGCCGGGGCCGCTGACAAGGGGTCCCGACAGGAAGACGAGGTGGCGTTCCTCGAGGTCCAGCAGCCAGGCGATGTGCGCCGATGCGAGGGCGGCGATGGCCTCGGCGGTCGTCCCGTCCAGGGGGGTCGAGGTGACCATCCAGTAGTCCCGTCCCAGGAGCCGGGTGAGATCCGGAGCGTCGGTATCCGTAGCGGGCTGCAAGGAATCCATCCGAAAACTGTATGCAATTTGAGCCCAGTGTCAACATCCGGAGGAACCTTGACAGTGAAAGTGCATACACATTACGGTCGCAAATAGCAGAGCAGGAGTGGCGCCACATGCGGACTCCTCGGCCGAGCCATTCGAGGCCCAGTTCATCGACCACCACATGACCCGGCCGTCATCCATGGAAAGGAAGGTTCACCATGCCGATCGCCGAACTCGGTCATTTCGGAGTTTTCTGTAATGACCTGGAGACCAGCACAGCGTTCTACCGCGATGTCCTCGGACTGACCGTCACCGACGAGGATCTGAATCTGGGCATGCGGTTCTTCAGTGCCCGGCCGAACTTCGAGCACCACGAATTCCAGCTCATCGAAGGCCGGACCGTGGGACGCGCCGACGAGGACACCAAGCTCATCCAGCAGGTCTCGTTCCGGGTCAATCATCTGACCGAGCTGCTCGAATTGCACCGCAGATTCATCGAGCACGATGTCGACTTCGACATGATCGTGACGCACGGCAACGCATTCGGAATCTACTTCTTCGATCCCGAGGGCAACCGGTGCGAGGTGTACTGGCAGACCGGGCTGCCGGCCCGTCAGCCATTCCTGGCGGCGATCGATCTCACCGAGCCGATCGAGAAGCTGCTGGCCGACAACGCGTCGCTGGTCGCTCGGTACGGCGAGACCGGCTATCTGCAGCCGGGGCTGGTGAAGAACCTCATCCCGGACGCGATCGACGCCTGACAGCGCGCGTTCGGCACGGTTCCACAGGAGAGGAAGCCCATGATCACGCTGACCGACATCGCCTACGTGCGGTCAGGAGTCGCCGATCTCAGGACCGCCGTCGATTTCGCGACTCGCATCGTCGGTCTCGAGCTCGCCGGCGAGACCGAACCGGGCGTCGCACACCTTCGCGCCGACTCCCGCCACCACTGTCTCGCCCTGGTCGAGGGGGTGTCGGGGGTCCTGGCCTCCGGGTTCACCGTCGCCGACTCGGATGCGCTGGACGTGGCCGAGAGTGATCTCGAGCGGGCCGGTTTCGCCGTGCGGCGAGGATCGAAGCAGGAGGCTCGTTCGCGGCGCGTGGCCGAGTTCATCGGCTTCGACGACCCCTTCGGCAATCGCATCGAGCTGGTCAGCCAGCAGGAGACGATCACCCGCCCGGTCGCTTTCACTCGGCCGGCCGGCATCACGGAGTTCGGGCACCTCTGCCTCGACGCCCCGGATGTGCACGAGGCCTACCGGTTCTGGAACGGGCATTTCAACGCCCGCGTATCGGATTGGATCGGCAACGCCGCGTGCCTGATGCGGATCGATCCCGTGCACCACAAGCTCGCTGTGTTCCAGGGTGAGAGCGCTGGTCTGTGCCACATGAACTTCCAGGTCGAGTCCATTGACGATGTATTCCGCTCCTGGCACTTCCTGCAAGAGCACGACGTCCGGATCGAAATGGGCCCGGGTCGCCACCCGCAGTCGACAGCCGTGTTCCTCTACTTCCTCGGCCCGGAGGGTTTCACCTACGAGTACTCGTTCGGGGTGCGGCGCATCGAGGATGACGCGACCTGGCGACCACGCACGTTCGATCCGGACGAACCGGGTTCGATCGATATGTGGCTGGGCCCGGTCGAGCGGGTCTCGACGCAGCGTCCGGCCCCGATGACCGCAACTGATCCCACCCCAGCAAGGAGCTAGCACGTGACCGTCACCAGCGATCAGCTGACCGCATCGATGCGCGAGGTCGATGGGGTACCCACCGCCGTCATCGACACCGGGGAACCGAGCGGAGAGAGAGCGCAGCCGCCGCTGCTGCTCCTGCACGGATCCGGTCCTGGTGTCAGTGCCGCGGCCAACTGGCGTCCCGTGCTGCCGTCGTTGTCGCAGACCCGGCGTGTCATAGCCCCCGACCAGTTGGGCTTCGGTGGCACGGCCACCGGTGAGCCGCGAACGTGGGGTCGGCAGGCGTGGACCCGGCACGCACTCGCGCTGATGGACGAACTCGGCATCGAGACCTTCGACGTCATCGGCAACTCGATGGGCGGGGCAATCGCCCTTTCGCTCGCGGCCGAGCGCCCCGCGGCCGTGCGCCGCCTCGTCCTGATGGGCTCGATGGGTGTCGCGATGGCGCTCCCGCCCGGGCTGGACACGGTGTGGAGTTATCGGCCGGGGAGGGAGAACATGCGCGAGATCATCGGGCTGTTCGCCCACGATCGCGGGCTCATCACCGATCAGCTGGTCGAGATGCGATACGGGGCAAGTGCCGCGCCCGTCGTCGCGAAATCCTGGGAAGCGATGTTCCCCGAACCGCGTCAACGCTGGGTCGATGACCTGGCGCTGTCCGGTGCCGAGTTGACCCGGGTGGCGCAGCCGACCCTCATGATCCACGGGCGCGACGACCGGGTCGTGCCATGGAAGGAATCCTCGGGGGCGTTGCTGGAACTCCTTCCAGACGTCCGCCTGCACGTGCTGGGCAACTGCGGGCACTGGACCATGATCGAGAAGACCACCGAGTTCCTCGGCGTCGTGGAACCCTTCCTCTCCGCCGAGGCCTGATCCGGCGCACCGTCAGTCCGGAACGCCGACCATCTCCAGCGCCAACGGCACGGCGGTCGGCTGGTAGTCGGGCGAGGTGTCGCTCAATACTTTGAGGGCGGTGTGGGCCAGGTGGCCGGCCATGCGGGCTTGGACGACGGCTTTGTCTCCCGCCTCCAGCGCGGACAGGATCTGCGCGTGCTCGTGATCACCGGCCTGATGCCAGCTGTTCGGCTCGCCGCCCTGGTAGATCCGGATGTATCGGACGCATCGGTCGGCCAGCTGCCGCAACTGCTTCTGCATGGTGTCGCTGGCGCCGCAGGTGATCGTGCGATGGAACGCCGAGTGGATGACGAACCAGCGGTCGGTCTCGCCGGCCTCCGCGGCCGCTCGCATGGCCGCCAGCTGCTCAGCCGCCTGCTGCCGGGCCTCGGTGTCGAAGTTGCCCACTGTCATGGCCACGGCCAGGGACTCGAGGACGACTCGGCTCGCATAGATTTCGTCGAGCTCGCGGGGGTCGAGGATGGAGACGCGGGTGCGCTGGTTCGGCTCGATCTGGACCAGGCCCTCCTCCTGCAGCATCCGCAGTACCTCGCGCAACGGCGTGCGGCTGATGCCGAGCTGCTCGGCCAGCGATACCTGCGAGAGCTTCGTCCCAGGTCGCAGCGTGCCGTCGAGAATCCGTTCGCGCAGGTAGGCGTGCACATGCGGGATCGCCTGGCGTGCCTCGGGCAGCTCGACTTTGGTGATGTGAGGGACGAGCACTTTGCGACTCATGGCCATAGCTTAAGCGATGTGTATACATATTCCTTCTCTTTGGCCCAGTCGCCGAGTAAAGTGCATACAGTATTGAAGGGCGGCGATATGGGTGAAGCCGCCCCATCCCCGCACGAAAACCCGTGAGGACGTGACGAATGTGAGAACCATCGGGGTGATCGGCCTGGGCAAGATGGGCCTGCCGATCGCTGAGAACCTGCTGGGCCGCGGCTTCGAAGTCGTCGGGTACCGGCGCAGCATCGAGTGTCCCGAACTCGAGGCCGCGGGTGGCGCTGTCGCGGCGTCGCCGGCGGACCTGGCTGCCTCGTGCGAGGTCATCGTGTCGATCCTGCCGACCGCGGACGACGTCGAGCACATCATCCGCGGGCCCGAGGGAATGCTGTCGGCGATACGCCCCGGGGCGGTCCACCTCGAGATGAGCACGATCCCGGTCCTGAGCAAACTCGGACTGAAGCGTCAGCTCGAGGATGCCGGGGCCACCATGCTCGACTGCCCGATCAGTGGTAGTCCCGGAATGGTCGGCGCGCGTCTGGCCACCGTCTTCGCCTCCGGAGCGGCCGAGGCGATCGATCGAGTGGCCGATGTCCTGGACGCCATCTCGGGGCCCTGGGTCAGAACCGGTGACTTCGGCTCCGGCACCCACCTGAAGTACATCTCCTCCATGCTGGTCGCGACCCATACGGTCGCGGCGGCGGAAGCAATCGTGCTGGCCCGCCGCAACAACCTGGACCTGGACCTGGTCCAGCACACCCTGGAGACGTCCATCGCGGGCTCGGCGCTGTTCGCGCAGCGAGGGCCCCTCATGGCGCACCGCTCATGGCTGCCGGCCCCCGGGCCCATCGCGACCTTGCACGAGATCCTCGACCAGATCGAGGTGCACCTGCATGATCTCGGCGAGCGCCGGCCGGTGTTCGAGGCGGCCAAAGCGGTGTTCGACCAGGCCATGGCCGATGGCTGGGGTGAGCTCGATATAGCCAGCGTGCACGACCAAATTTCCATCGAAGACGCTCTTACTCGAGGAGTCTGTAAATGATCTATGTCACCCACCGCCTCCCGGTCAACGAGCCGGGCGAGCCCACTCTCGATCGGACCGCCGTGTGGCAGGGACTGGTCATGAAGGCCAACAACGCGCTGCCCTTCGTGCCGATCATGACGCACTGCGAGGTCATCGCTCGTTTCGACGACGAGACTTTCGAGCGTGAGATCGAGGCGTTCGGTGACCGCTATATCGAGCGGATCGCCCTGCAGCCCCAGCGGCGGGTGGTGTTCACGCGCCTCGCGGGTCCGGTCCTCGGCACAATCACCAATGACATCGAGGAGGACGCGGAGGGCCTGTTCCTCCGGTTCAGCTTCGCGCTCGTGCTCGACGGCGCTCAGAGCGGTTCGGCGGAGGAGTCGGCCTATGCCGACGAGACCAGGGGGCATTACGTAGCGGCTGTCGGCGCCACGCTCAACGCCATGCGTCGCGTCGCACGAGGAGAGGCGCCGGTCGCGTTGCCCGCGACCTGACGTCCGTCGAACGACTCGTCCCCGAGCGGTGAGACCCGGCTCAGTGAGCCGGGCCCACCGCTGCCGTTTTGCGCAGCAGGTGCGCTCCCAGCCGGGGCAGCAACTCCGGCTTGACGGCCTGCCAGGAGCGGATCTCCTCTGCCGACAGCGGTGCGGCGGGTTCGCCCCTCGTCTCGAGCCAGACGGTGCATGCTGCCGCCAGCACCGACATCGTGGCCACCGCCGTCGCCGGGTCGCTGCCCATCGCGATCGCACCGTTGCCACGCAGAATCATCGCGTTGGCCGACCCCATCGCCTCCGCGAGCCTGCGGCCCAGGTCCGCCTCGCGGATCAGCAGCGCGGACGGATACACCGGAATGGAGTCGCCGAGCCAGCACGCCTGACCGTGTGTCGGGGCGACGCGGTCGGTGCTCATGCCGACGGCCAGCGACGCCGCCGGCTGCGCGCGAGCTATCGCTCCGGTCGCCGGGTAGCGCTGGTAGAGGGCCAGGTGGGCCCACGCTTCAGCCGGGCATCCGGATGGCAGAGCCGTGGCGGTCCACGGGACGCGGAGGCAGTCCGAAGTCGTGACGGTCGCCAAATCGGCCGCGGGTGTGATGACCATGTGGTCGATGTCCCTGGCGGACACGTGCCCGAACGCGTCGACGAGCCCCAACGCGGCCAGGGCTCGCGCCGCGTCGACAACGTGGTTATCGAGGGACCGGGTGGTGGGGGAGCGCATGAGAGGTAACTGTATGCACCCGGAGGCGGCAGCACCACGGTGGAAGCAAAAGTCGGCAGCCGTGCCGAGGACTCGTTCCGCTGGGTGAAATCCGCGAACATCCAACGTGACCGGCATCACTATCGAGGGTCAAGGTGTATGCACTTCTACTCGAAAGGATTCACCATGACCAGCGCTTTGACCGCCGCAGCCTTACAGGCGGTCGACACTCTCGACGCCGAGGGCTTTGCCGAGTTCTTCGCACCTGACGGCAAGCTCACCTTCGGCAATATCCCCCCTCTGGAAGGCCGCAATGCGGTCGAGGCGGGCTGCGCCGGCTTCTTCGGCACGATCGGCGGGATGCATCACGACATCGTCAACGAGTGGGTCGTGGGCAACGACACGATCGTCGAACTCACGGTCACGTACACGCGTAAGGATGGTGGGAAGGTCTCGATCCCGGTGGCGTCGATCCTGACCGTCGGTGACAGCGGCCTGATCGACGAATATCGGGTCTTCTTCGACTTGGCGCCGGTGTTCGCATGACCACGCGCAACGCGAAGGGACGCGTCGCGGTCGTCACCGGCGGCGCTGCCGGCATCGGGCAGGCGTTCGCCGAGCGCCTCGCCGAGGACGGACATGTGGTTGCCGTCGCCGACGTCGGACCCGCGGACGAGACCGTGCGCCTGATCGAGAAGGCGGGCAGCCGGGGGTTCGCTGCCCATTGCGACGTCTCCTCGCCCGGATCCGTGCGCGCATTCGCCGCCGAGGTCGAGAGCGAGCTCGGGCCGGTGGACGTCCTGGTGAACAATGCGGGCATCTACCCGGCCACCGCCTTCATAGGGATGAGCTGGGCGGAATGGCAGCGGGTGCTGGGCGTGAACCTCAACTCGCTGTTCCTGCTGGGGCAGGCCTTCGTTCCCTGCATGGTCCAGCGGGGTTGGGGTCGCGTCATCAGCGTCTCCTCGACCACCTTCCATTCCGGGATCGGACTCAATACGCACTACACCGCGAGCAAGGGCGGGGTGATCGGGTTCTCCCGGTCCCTAGCGGCCGAGGTCGGAGAGCACGGGGTCACGGTGAACACGATCGCCCCGGGTCTGGTGCGAACGGCCACCACCGAGAACGGCCCGCAAGCGGGATGGTTCGATGCGCTCGCCCAGTTGCAGGCGGTCAAACGGACCCAGGAGCCTCGTGACCTGGTCGGGGCACTGTCGTTTCTGGCTTCGGACGACGCGGCCTTCATTACCGGCCAGACCCTGGTTGTCGACGGCGGATGGATGCGGGCATGACCGAAGTGAAGGACGATCGGACAGTGGCTCTGCCCGGCGAGGTGATGTAGCAGGTCATCGGGCCCGCCCATCGCGGCGATGGGCGGGCCACGGCTGTCAGGTGAGGTTCTCGGCGATCGCGTTCGCGGTGGCCCTGGCGTCGGGCACGAGATCGACGAGGTGTCGGCGGCTCGAGCTCGCCGACGGGCACGCTGCCACAACCGCGGCGATGACCCTGCCCGACCGGGTGGTGACCGGGACGCCGACGGCGTTCACGCATTGCTCGTTTTCCTCGAGACTGAGGGCATAACCCTTCCGGCGGACGACACCGAGCTCACGACGGAGCGTGACAAGATCACGCATCGAGCCATCGCGCAGACGGATATGGCGGTTGGGGTAGAGCGCGACCAGTTCGGCGTCCGGAAGCTGGGCCAGGAGCACCTTGCCACCCGATGTGGTGTGGGCGGGGAGCAGGAGTCCGACCCGACTGCCGACTCGGGGCGCGCGGGTGCTCTCCACGCCGTCGATGAAGCGGCAGCCGTTGCCCTGCAACGTCACCAGAAAAGTCGTGTTGCCTACCTTGTGCGACAGCGCCGCCAGATAGGGGTGGGCCAGGACGCCCAGGTCTTGCGGCGGCTCGGTGCCCGACGGTAACTGCGCCAGCCGACGTCCGGGCAGGTAGACGCGTTTCCGGTCCTGTTCGGCGAACTCATGCCGCTTGAGGGTGGACAACAGCCGGTGTGCGGTAGGGGGCGTCACCGACAGCAGTTCGGCGGCGTCGGCCACTCGCAACCGGCCGTGCTCGCGGAGAGCGATGAGGAGTGTGAGGACGTTCTCGGCCGAGGAGACCGATTCGTGCGACGGCATTGTCGCCGCGGTCATGACGCGACCATTGTGTTCTCCAGTCGGCCGATGCCGTCGATCTCGGTGACGACCAGATCGCCGACGTGCAGGAAGGTCTTGTGCGGCATGCCCACCCCGGCCGGTGTTCCGGTCAGGATGACGTCACCTGGCTCAAGTGTCAGAACGCGGCTCGCGGCGGCGATCAGCCGTGGCACCGTGATCACCATGTCGGCGGTGGACGCTTCCTGTTTGATCTCCCCGTTGACGGTCAGCCGAAGTGTGAGGTCGTGCGGGTCGCCGATCTGCCAGCTGGGGACGATTCCGGGCCCCAGCGGGCATGATCCGTCGAATGCCTTGTGCTGGAACCAGTCCCAGCCGAATGGCGGGAGGACCGCATCCTTCCTCGGGAACCGTCCGCGTGCGGACAGGTCGTTGGCGATGGTGTAGCCCGCGACGTGCTCGAGGGCTGTTCGCTCGTCGATGTCGCGCCCGCCCGTGCCGATGACGACGGCCAGCTCGGCCTCCCAGTCCACGTCTGCGTTGTCCGGCAGCCGCACGTCGTCGTGCGCACTCACAACTGTCGTTGTCGGTGGCTTGAGGAAGAAGAACGGCTCGCTGTCGGGGTCCGGGCGCTGGGTGCCCATTTCCTGCGCGTGTCCGTAGTAGTTCGCCCCGGCGCAGAGGATCTTGCGGGGATAGGTGAGGGGGGCGACCAGCTCGGCGTCCGGCGCGGCCTCGAGTGCCGAGAGCTCGAGATTGCGGAGCAGTGGTGTGAACTCCTCCCACCGGTCGCAGACTTCCAGGAGGGTGCGACCGGACAGCGACTGCGGCGCTCGGCTGACTTTGCCGTCCGCGAGCACGCCGATGCTCGGCTCGGCTCGGTTGTTCTCGACGAATTGGACGAGACACCAACGCTGCGACGACATGGAAACCCCTTAAGATCGGTAAGCTCCCTAAAGTGCACACACTTTTGCGGAGGTTGTCAAGCTGCTCGGCATTCCGGTCGGAGTCTCGAGCGGCTCGGCGGCGATGAACGCCCTCGACACGCCGGCCGATCCGGCTGGTCCGAGCCAGGCCGCCGGGGACCAGGCCCGAAACCAGTAGGCGCGGCCCGATATCGGTCCTCCCTGCCCTCGGGCCGGGCAGGGAGGACGCGCGAAGACGCTCGTCCACACCGAGCCGGCCGGCAACTGGTGCAGGTAGCCGTCCCCGGAGCCCTCGACCGGCCGCTTTTCGAAGCGATCGCCATATCCCTTGCCCCGGAATAGCTCTCGATGATTACAACCGGTGAACAGCGGGACCGGCGGAGATAGCGTCGGAAGAATGGCCGATATCTCCGGGGAACGCCGAAAGCTGAAAATTGTTACGGGAGTGAGCGGATCGCCGAGTGTCTATGCTGCGGCGCTCGACCCGTCGAGGTCCACGCTCGCCGACGCGGTGGCGATTGCCGAACTCGCCGAAGCCAACGGTTTCGACGCCCTGTTCGCGGCGGATCTGCTGAGCTTCGGGGCGCAGGGAGCGATCGGGGCGCAGGAGCCGCTGGTCTATCTGTCCGCGCTGAGCGCCGTCACCGAACGTGTGGGCCTGATCGCGACGGTCACGACCACCTTCCATCATCCCTACAACCTGGCCCGGTTGTTCGGCACCCTGGACCACATCAGCAATGGCCGCGCGGCATGGAACGCGGTGACCTCGTCGGTGGGCGAGGAGAACTACAGCGATCAGGATCTGCCCAGCCCCGAGGAGCGCTACGCCCGAGCCGCCGAATCGATCGAGGTGGTCAACGCGCTGTTCGACAGTTGGCGGCCCGGCGCGCTGACCACGGGTGCACACGGCGAGGTCGTGCTCGACACGGAGTCGGTACGGCCGATCGAGCACGCCGGCAAGTTCTTCACGGTTCGCGGTCCGCTGAACATTCCGCCGCTGCCGCAGCGGCGTCCGGTGCAGTTCCAAGCCGGGCAGTCCGAGGGTGGCGTCGAACTCGGCGCACGGCATGCCGAGGTCGTGTTCACCTCGCTGGCGACGCTGGAGGACGCGGTGACCTACACCAAGCGGATTCGGACGCGCGCCGCCGAGCTGGGTCGTCCCGGCGGGCTGCCGCTGGTATTCAGCTCACTGCACGCGACCTACGGTGCGTCGGAGGCCGAAGCGCGGCGGCTGGTGCGGGAGCGGGAGGAAGCCACCGACTTCGAGGCGGGACGCCGTCTGCTCGAGGACATGCTCGGTGGTGGCGTGGATCTGTCGGATCTGCCCCTGGACAAGCCGATTCCGGGGCACAGGCTCCCGGAGCCGGGCTCGGTGAACCGCCGCCGTGGCCGCGTGGAGATCTTCACCGAACTCGCACGATCCGGGAAAACGCTGCGCGAGTTGATCATCGCGGCGAGGGACACCGGTCACTGGGCCGCCGCGGGCACCCCGGAACAGCTCGCCGACGCGATCGAAGAACGCTATGCCGCAGGCGTCCTCGACCTCATCGGTCTCGGCGGCCTCGACGACTCACGCACCCGTGACTTCCTCCTCAACGGTTTGCTTCCGGAGCTGCGCCGCCGCGGCATCGTGGGTAACGACCACCGCGGCACCACTTTCCGGGAGAACCTGGAACTGCCGCCTCTGCCTCCCGCCCGGTCGTAGTCTCCGCGTGGGTCAGATGTAGTGGCGAGGAGGCCAGTGGCGCAGGGCGCCTCGTTCTCGGGCCAGGAATTGGGCGAAGGAGGCGACAGGGCTGCCGGTGAGGTCCTTCACCGTCGGCGTCGCCTGGGTGATCGTTCTGATCACACCGGAACGATCCCGGCGGGGCCGATGCTGCAGGTTTTGCAGCGCCGGCCCCGTTCTCGTTGTCGGGTTGGGGATTTCAGATGTGGTCGACCAGACCTCTGGCACCCTCGGACAGTGCGCAGTGTGCGCAGCAGAAGAACCGGCCGTCTGCCTCCACACCGTGACCGATGATCTTGCACTTGCAGTGCTCGCAGATGGGTGCCATAAGGTGGATCGCACATTCGAAGCAGTCGAAGACGTGCCGCACTCCCTGAGCTTCGACGACGATCGGCATCGCGTAATCATTACCGCAAACCTCACATGCGCTCATGGATCGCACGCTACTCCGTGGGACCGGTTCGGTGTCTGCAGTTCCGTTTTATAGGCCCTTGACCAGCCGAGTTGTGCACTACTCGATCCAGTCGAAGCCCGGATCGACCCAGCCGCCGGGGGCATCCGGCGCCTGGCGGCGGACATGACACGCTACGCCGGCAGCCCGGCCCGGCGGCGTGCGACGGCGGCGACGGCGGCCCAGTCCTTGTCGCCGTCGCCGTGGGCGAGGGCGTCGAGGAAGGCGTCGCGCAGCACGCTGCCGAAGGGCAGCGGGACGTTCGCCGCGGCGCCGGCGGTGAGGGCGAGGGTGACGTCCTTGAGGCCGAGCGGCAGCCGGAAGCCGGCCGGTTCATAGCGGCGGTCGGCGACCATTTCGCCGTAGCCGGAGTAGATCGGACCGGGAAACAGTGTGCCGCTGAGCATTTCGATCAGGTCCATGGGCCGGACACCGTGGGACTCCGCCAAACTGCATGCCTCGGCCATGGACTCGATGGCGCAGGCGATCAGGAAGTTGGCGCTGATCTTCGCAGCGTTGGCGTGGCTGGGGCGGGTGCCGAAATGCCAGGTGTGCCGGCCCATCGCGGACAGCAACGGTGCCGCCTCCGCGAGCGCCGTGTCACCGCCGGCAGCGAGGATGTTCAGTTCGCCCGCGGCGGCTACCTGGGGCCGGCCGAGGACGGGCGCGGCGAGGTACCCGATGCCGTGCTCGGCGTGCAGAGCTTCGGCCCGGTCGGCGAGCGCGATCGAGACCGTCGCCATGTTGACGTGCACGGCTGCCTTCGCACCGGCCAGCAGCGCCGGGTCGAGCAGCAGCTGTTCGACGGCGTCGTCGTTGGCGAGCATGGAGACGACCGCCTCCGCGGCGAACACGTCGGCGAGGCTCCCGGCCGCGTCGGCGCCCTGGGCGACCAGCGCGGCGACCGGCTCGGGGGAGCGGTTCCAGACGCGGAGCCGATGGCCTGCCCGAAGCAGGCTGGCCGCCATGCCCTGTCCCATCGCGCCGAGCCCGATGAAACCAACGGTCGTTCCGGTCATCGCACACTCCTCGTCGTCGTCGTCGACCGACCGGCTGAACGGCGGCCGTTTCCAGGTCGAAGGCCCGTGGGGCCGGGCCGAGCCTGATTCATCGTCCACCCCTCGTCCGGCATGGCCGCGTCCGACATCGCCGCGGTCCACCCCACGGTGCGGAACAGCCTCGTCTGCGCCCGATCGCCCGATCGCGCGCCGGAACCAGGTAGGTCGGCGCGCTGAAAACAGGTATGTGGGTAGGTAGATCTCCCGTCGTCCGAGCGGCTGTTCCCGAAGAAGGTGGTGGAGGACAGGTCAGCCACTACCGCTCGGGAACATCATGGATGGACGGAATCAACAGCGAGGTCGCGACGCGTTCTGGGTCCGCTCGGCGCTGAGTCAGTTGGAGTTTCTCGCGTCCGGCAGATCGATCGAACCGGAGTCGAGGTCGGTGATCGAATTCGCGATCCGGTGGGCGCCATACGGCGGTGCGAGTGCGGGCGATCTGTTCGTGACATTCGGTGTCGACCGGCGGCGGTTCATGACGTTGCTCGAGAAAGGGTTGTGGACGCGGCGCTCCGACAGCTCGGAGCAGCGGTGGTTCAAGCAGAGGTTGTCGGACGCGTTGACATCGGCGTGGCGCCCTCATGGCCGCACCACGACCGGAGATGTTCGATGCTGACCCTCGCCGAGCGAGCCGGGCTCCTGGCGCAGGGCGATGTGCACTTGCGGATCTGGTTGGGCGGAACGGTGTTCGACTACCGGGCGACGTTGGATGCCGCGCTGAACTTGATTCGTGATTGTCGCCGGAAGTGTTGGTGTGCAATCGAATTGATCATGCAGGAGATCGAGGAATCGCTGCCGGAAACGCGCCTGCCGAATGAGCGCTTGTTCCTCGATCCGCAACCTGTCGGGCCTGCCGGGTGGTAACGGAGCGAGCGGATTCAGGATTCGGGCTGCGGTATCCGCCATCCGCACCCGCCGGCGAACCCCGGTGCGCGCCAACGCAGATCGAACCTCGCGCGGGGGTCGCCGACGAGCCGGTCGAATCCGCCCTGCTCCTGCAGTCTCGGGCCAGGGTGAGCTGTCGACGTGATTTCGGGTAGCCGGTACCGGCTACATCGGCCCGCTCAAGGAGTCATGAACGTACCGAGCCCCGAGAACACTACGCCGTCGGAGGTGGCGGCAGCGACGATCCGGCCTGCTCCGGTGAACACCGACACCGATGCCGGGGCGCAGTCACAGGGCTGCTGCGCTGTTGCTCGAATTGGCAGGGCGGTCACACCCGTTTTTCCGGTCGTCAGGTTCGCCCACCGGATCTGGACGGCCGGGTCGAGAATGCTGCCACCCTCGAACTGTGGTGGGTTGGCGACACCGAAGGTGGTGACTCCGCGTTGCTCGCCGACGGTCGCCGTCAATGCGATCGTGAATTGCTTCGGAAAGCCCATTGATTGGGATACTTCCATCAACGGGAGCTGGAACATGGTCGTCTCCGCGGCGTGAGCGACGGCGTGCTGCCCCAGAACCAGCGCACTTGCGATTGCACCTGCGAAACCCAGCTTGCCGACCGCGCCGGCAACCCGGCGAATCACATTGTTCGTCACTAGCCCTCCTCACAGTTGATTCCTGATGATTCCTGCGTGCATCGAGATCGGCGACGTGCTGACGACTGCCCTGAACGAGCACCCTGCCAGTAAAACAACCCGAGATCCGTTATTCGCGGCATCGCCCCGCGCGTCGCCGCGGGGCAACCCGGTGGCGGCGCACTGCCGCCGAACGCGAGCTAGGAATTTGCTCGACAACGGGACACAATACTTGCAGGGATGACTGTTCCAGGGCGATCTGTCATTTTCGACAGACCCACCTCGTCGGCACTGATTGGGGCGGAACCGACATGCACCGAGACGGTGAGCGACCCAAACGGCTCAGTGTTTCCGCGCTGGCGGCGGTAGCCAACCCGTCGTACTCGCGAATCGATACCTGGAATCTGCTCGACGACGCGTGCCGTCAGCTGGCCGATGTCGACCGCGCCGGTCAGGACACCACACACGAAGCCGCCGTGGTGCGACGTCTCCTCGATCGTCTCGGCGCCTACGAGCGGTACTGGCTGTATCCGGGAGCGGAGAGACTCGCGGCGTTTCACAGGTATGTCGCCGACCTTGCCACGGCGCGGCTCACCGAGGAGGTGTCGTTGGCCGTGCGCCTGCTCTCCGAGTACGGCGACCGCACAGCCCTGTTCGACACCTCCGCGCCCCTGGCCGATCAGGAACTCGTGGCTCGGACCAAACAGCAGCAGTTCTATACCGTCGTGCTCGGCGACGATTCCCCGCCCGAGGCTCCCGAGAGCCTGGCGGAGAGCCTGCGGGCACTTCGCGACCCGTCCGACGATGTGCAGTTCGAGCTGCTCGTCGTCACGAGCATCGAGGACGCCATCACCGCCGTCGCGCTGAACGGCGAGATTCAGGCGGCGATCATCCGGCATGACCTGCCGCTGCGTTCCCGCGACCGGGTGCCGTTGATGAACACATTGCTCGGCGCCAACGAGGACGTGGTCGTGACCGACCGCACCCACGACTGGGTCGAATGCGGTGAGTGGATCAGGAAGCTGCGGCCTCATATCGACCTGTATCTGCTGACCGACGAGTCGATCGCGGCGGAGACCGAGGGCGAGCTGGACGTCTACGATCGCACGTTCTACCGGCTCAACGATGTCACCGACCTGTACAGCACAGTGCTCGCCGGTATCCGGAATCGTTTCGCCACACCGTTTTTCGATGCTCTCCGGGCCTATGCGGCCGCACCGGTCGGCCAGTTCCACGCCCTTCCCGTCGCGCGCGGCGCCAGCATCTTCAACTCCAAGTCGCTGCAGGACATGGGCGAGTTCTACGGTCGCAACATCTTCATGGCGGAGACGTCGTCCACCTCCGGCGGGCTGGACTCGCTGCTGGACCCGCACGGCACGATCAGGGCGGCCATGAACAAGGCCGCCGCGACCTGGTGTGCCGATCAGACGTACTTCGTCACCAACGGAACATCCACCGCGAACAAGATTGTCGTACAGGCCCTGACCCGGCCGGGCGACATCGTCCTGATCGACCGCAATTGCCACAAGTCGCACCATTACGGCCTGGTGCTCGCCGGCGCCTACCCGATGTACCTGGACGCATACCCGCTCGCGCCGTTCGCGATCTACGGAGCGGTGTCCCTGCACACCATCAAGAAGGCGTTGCTGGACCTCGAGGCTGCCGGGCTGCTGGACCGAGTGCGCATGCTGCTGCTCACCAACTGCACTTTCGATGGCATCGTCTACAACCCCCGGCGGGTGATGGAGGAGGTCCTGGCGATCAAGCCGGACATCTGCTTCCTGTGGGACGAGGCGTGGTACGCGTTCGCGACGGCGGTGCCGTGGGCCCGGCAGCGGACCGCGATGGTCGCCGCCGAGCAACTCGAATCGACATTGTCCTCGCCCGGGTACGCCGAGGAGTACCGCCGGTGGAAGGCGTCGATGGAGGGTGTGGACCGCGCCGAGTGGGCCGACCACCGGCTGCTTCCCGACCCCGGGCGCGCGCGGGTGCGCGTGTACGCGACGCATTCCACCCACAAGTCGCTGTCGGCGCTTCGGCAGGCGTCGATGATCCATATCCGAGACCAGGATTTCGCGTCCCTCGTCCGCGAGGCGTTCACCGAAGCGTTCCTGACTCACACCTCGACGTCGCCGAACCAGCAACTCCTGGCGTCGTTGGACCTGGCGCGCCGGCAGGTCGACATCGAGGGCTTCCAGCTGGTCCGGAACGTCTACGACATGGCGCTGGTCTTCCGGCACCGGGTCCGCAAGGACCGGCTGATCGGCAAGTGGTTCCGCATCCTGGACGAGGCCGATCTGGTACCCGAGGAGTTCCGGGCCTCCGAAGTCAGCTCGTACCGCCAGGTCAGGCAGGGTGGGTTGGCGGAGTGGAACGAGGCGTGGCGGTCCGATCAGTTCGTGCTCGACGCGACGCGGGTCACCCTGTTCATCGGCAAGACCGGCATGAACGGATACGAGTTCCGCGGGAAGATCCTGATGGACCGGTTCGGCATCCAGATCAACAAGACCTCGATCAACAGTGTGCTGTTGATCTTCACGATCGGCGTCACCTGGTCGAGCGTGCAGTATCTGCTCGACGTGCTGCGGCGGATCGCCTCCGACTTCGAGCGCAGTGAGAGCGCGGCCGGCAAGGCCGATCGCGCGCTGCATCTGCGCCGGGTCGACGCGATCACCAAGGATCTGCCCGCGCTACCCGACTTCAGCGAGTTCGATACCGCCTTCCGTCCAGACGGCGCCAGCTCGTTCGGCGACATGCGCTCGGCCTTCTACGCCGGATACGAGGAGTCCGATCGCGAACACATCCTGCTCGGCGAGGCCGGGCGCCGGATCGCCCAGGGAAAGACCCTGGTGTCGACGACTTTCGTCGTCCCCTACCCGCCCGGTTTCCCGGTGCTGGTCCCGGGTCAGGTGATCTCGCGGGAGATTCTCTATTTCCTGGCCGAGCTCGACGTCAAGGAAATCCACGGCTACAACCCCGACCTCGGGTTGTCGGTCTTCACCGACGCCGCGCTCGCGCGGCTCACGGCCCGGCGCCTGGGTGTCGCCACGGTCAACGGTGCGCCGACCGTGACGAGGCAGGGTCAGGACTCCGGGGTGTCGGTATAGCGCTGGAGGAAGAGCGGTTCGCCGAGCTTCTCGAGGAGGTCGAGTTCGGTCTGGAGGTAGTCGACATGCTCCTCTTCGTCCTCGAGGATCTGCTCGAAAATGCGAGCCGAGGTCGCGTCGCCTCGCGAGCGCATCAGCTCGATGCCCGGGCGCAGCCGGTCGACGGCCTCGATTTCGATCTGGAGATCGGCCTGTAGCTGCTCGGTGACGGTCTGTCCGATACGTAGCAGGCCGAGTTTCTGGTAGTTGGGAAGCCCATCGAGAAACAGGATTCGATCGGTGAGGACTTCCGCGTGCCGCATCTCGTCGATCGACTCGTGGCGGGTGTGCTGGGCCAGTTTCGGGAAGCCCCAGTGCTCCTGCATCTTGGCATGCAGGAAGTACTGGTTGATCGCGGTGAGTTCGGCCGTCAGCTGGTCATTGAGCAGCGCAATGATGTCCTTGTCGCCCTTCATGGGCGTGATAGTGGCACAGATCACACGCGGTGGCGAGGTGTGAGCGTGCGTGTCGGATCAGGCCGCTGACGACTCGGCGCCGGAGGATGCCTGAGCCTGGCCGAGAACCTCCGCCAGTCGCTTCGCGCAGTTGCCGCAACCCGGTCGCCAGCCGCAAGCGCGCTTCACCTGTCGGACGGACTGGGCGCCGCGCGAAACGCAGTCGTGCACATCGTCTTCGGAGACGGCGTTGCAAATGCAGACATACACGGGCGGGCCTCGCTGGCGGGAGTGATATTCCGAAGAGGCTCACCTTTCATAGAGGTAAGCCTCCCCTAATTTATAGCACCGCACGAGGGAATCGGGAAGGCCGCCCTCGCGCGCATCGCCGCTCGGCACCCCGGTGCCGCTGCCGGGGCCGACAATGGTCATATGACCGGCAGTGTCCAACTGCGCGTGTACGCCGAGCTGAACGACTTCCTGCATCAGGACGTTCGATACACGGCTCAGCCTCGGCCGATCCGTCCCCATCAGACCGTGAAGGATGTCGTCGAGGCTGCCGGTATCCCGCACACCGAGGTCGATCTGATCCTGGTGAACGGCGAATCCGTCGGCTTCGGCCACCACCCGCAGCCGGGCGATCGACTCGTCGCCTATCCGATGTTCGAGACGCTGGACATCGGCCCGCTGACCCGGGTACGTCCCCATCCGCTGCGTGATCCGCGTTTCGTCGTCGATGTCAATCTCGGCGGGCTCGCGCCGCTGCTGCGACTGATGGGACTCGACGCTCGCTGTGAGTGGGACGCCGACGACGCCACTCTTGCCGCGACAGCCGCCGCGGAGAACCGCATCCTGCTCACCCGCGACCGCGGACTTCTGAAGCGACGCAATGTGACCCACGGCGTCTTCGTCCGCGCGGACCGTCCATTCGAACAGATAGTGGAGGTGATCCGCCGCCTCGACCTGGCCGATCGGCTGGCCCCCTTCACCCGTTGCCCGCGCTGCGGCGGCCTGCTCGCCGAGGTGCCCAAGCAGGACATCATCGATCGGCTCCAGCCCCTCACCCGCCGCTATTACGACACCTTCCACCAGTGCCCGGATTGCGGCCGGATCTTCTGGGAGGGTTCGCATCAACCCCGCCTGAACAACCTCGTCGCCCGAATCCGCGCCGCGATCGGCTCGCCGTAGCGGGCCGCGAAAAAATTGCCACCAATGTGCCCGCATGTATTGACTCCGGGCAAAGGTGGAGGAGACTTGTGTATACACCGAAACACCGGAGAACGCCGCAATGGCGATGGAGACGTCCGTCAAAATGAGCGGTGGAGCCCACAGGATTCGGCCAGGCCCCCGGCAAGTCGATTGGAAAATCGAGTGGTCAGCGACGACTGAGACTCGAGATTTCGATAGAGACTACCGGGGACTGATCTGTTCGGGGGCAAACGTACGACGGCGCGGCGACCAACCGGGGTCGCCGCGCCGTCGTTTCTCCTGTGGCGTTGTTCGGCGATCGCCGCGGTGTAGCCGAGTGCGGCGTCAGCGGTGATGGCCTCTGCGGCGGTGATCATCGTGGGGTCGAGATCGACGCCGGCGCGGGACTCCTTCTTCGAGGTCTGGGTCGAGCCGGACCCGCATCACGGTCCGGATGAACAACTGCACGGCGAATGTCGTCAACAGCCCCCGATCTACCTCATGAGACTCAGCAAGCCGAGGTCGGGGACGAGCGCGCCGTCCTGGCCGAGTGCGAGGAAGTCGGCCTGGACTGCCGAGAGCGGGAGTTTCCCCGCGCGCACTGCGCGGTAGCGCACGAAGGACCAGAGGAAGACATCGAGGTTGTCGAAGCGGGTGTCGGCCTCGAGCACCTCCTCCTCGTGGAACCACACGGCCACTTGACCATTGGTCAGCACGACGTACAGGTTTCCGCCACCGTCCGCGCCGATCGAGTACACATCGTCGTCGGTGAGCTCGGTTGTGTAGTCCGAATCGCGGATACCGCAATCGTTTCCGGCGAAGTCGAATCCGTACGACCAGAAGAAAATGTCCAAGAACTGCGGCATCCGGCCAGAGCGCACTCGGCGATCGAATGTCTCCAGAGCAGCGGCATCCTCCGGCGCGAGACGCGCGAGAAACGGTGCCACCGTACGGGTTTCCGCCGGTACCTGAACCGTCGGGGCGTCGGAGAACCAGCGGTCCAAATCGGCGTCGAGATCACGTTCGGTGTAGCCGGCGAGGTCAGCAGGAGTAAGAGCCACGCCGGGATTCTAGAAGCCTCGAAACAGCGGTGCGGGCGGCGGATGCCCGACTGTCCCTCGACGCGGCGTCCCCGTTGCGCCACTTGTTCGTGATCGTGTCGTGTGGGATGTCCGGCTGAGGTATACCTGCCGTATACGGGTTTTCAGATCTCACAGCGTACAGAGGGGGCTTGCCGATGTCCGGTCCGATCGATCTGCACACCGACGTGCCGCATTCGGCTCGTATGTACGATTACTTCCTCGGTGGCAAGGACAATTACGAAGCGGATCGTGATGCCGCCGAAAAAGCGCTACAGGAATTTCCCGCGGTTCGGGTGACCGCGCGCACCAATCGTGAGTTCATGCGGCATGCCACGCGTTTTCTCGCCGGGCAGGGGATTCGGCAGTTCCTCGACATCGGCACGGGTATCCCGACGGAGCCGAATCTGCACCAGGTCGCGCAAGAACTGGCGCCGGAATCCCGGGTCGTCTACGTCGACAACGATCCGCTCGTATTCGCGCATGCACGAGCACTGCTGGTGAGTTCGCCGGAGGGCCGCATCGCCTATGTCCAGGCCGACGCCGCGCGTCCGCTGGATATCTTCGCAGCCCCGGAACTGCGCGAGACACTGGATCTTTCGCAGCCGGTGGCCGTCTCCCTGATGGCCCTGCTCCATTTCGTGCCCGGCGACGTCCACGAGATCGTCAAGACCCTCATGGAGCCCCTGGCGCAGGGTTCCCACCTCGCGATCTCGCATGTGACAACGGACTTCGACGACGGCGACTCGGATCCCGACGGCATGGCCCGCCTGCTACAGGTCTACATCGACCGCGGAATTCCCGTCCGCCCCCGCACCCGCGTCGAGGTCGAGCGCCTGTTCGACGGCCTGGAACTGGTGCCCCCCGGCGTCGAGGTGATCCACCGCTGGCGCAGCGAGGGCATCGACGACCCACCCGGCCACGACAAGATCGTGTCGCTCTACGGCGCCGTGGGCAAGAAGATCTGAGCGCCGCGTCCGCCGCGACCCTGCCGCGAATACCGGCTGCATCGGGCCTCTCAGCGCACCGGTTCGGTGCCGGGCTCGAATGCTCTTGTCGACGATCGCTCTTGTTCCGGATCCTGCCGCGCCACAAGCTATGTGAGGGCGAACGCGCTGAACCTGGCGTGTGCGCGAGGTAGGGAGGTGGGCCGATGGTTGTGGTTTCGGCGGAGCAGGAGCTTCACGTGCAGGTCGAGGCGACCGACAATGTCCGGCTGCCGCAATCGATCCTGCGGCACGCGGTTTCGGCGGGACTGGAACCGCGACAGCTCACCCGGGACTCCGGGGTACCCACCTGGTCGCTGAGCGACGGCGAGGAGTATCGCGTCCCCAGTGCCGGATACCTGCGCACCTGGGAGGTGGTCGAGCACGGGCTCGGTAGCCCGGACGCGGCGCTCGAGATCGCCGAGCGGTACGTCCTGGGCCAAGTGGGTTTGTACGACTACCTTTTCAGCACCGCGCCGACACTGGGGGCGGGGCTGGAACTGTGCGGAACGTACCTGGGGGCCATCACCACGAACTTCCGCATGGAGCCGGGCCTCGAGACCGAGGAGGAGGTCACCTTCGAGATCGGCATGATCAATGGCGAGGGCCGGGGCCGGGAGCTGGCCGCGCAGTGGGGGCTGGCCGCGATCTTCACGCGCAGCAGGCTGGTCATGGACGGGCCGGTGAGCCCGGTGCGTATCGCGTTCCACCAGCGGGCGCCGCGCAACCACGACCGGCTGATCGAGTTGTTCGGCACCGACGCCATCGATTTCGGCGCCCCCGCGGACAGCATCACGGTCAGCACCGCCGATCTGGCCCGCCCGCTGCGCACCGCGGACCCGCGGCTGGCCGAGATCCTCCAGCGGTACGCGGCCACCACCCAGCCCGTGGTGCCGCCACGCGCCACCACCTGGACCGACCATCTGGGCCTGGTCATTTCGGCCGCCCTGGAGCAGGATTCGGTCACCGTCGACCAGGTCGCCGCCCGCCTGTTCCTGAGCCGCCGCTCGCTGCAGCGGCGACTGGCCGAGCACGGCACGACCTGGCGCACCGAGCTCGAGCGCGCCCGGCGCCGACGGTACGAGCAGGCCGCGGTGGACGGCCCGCTCACCCGGTCCGAACAGGCGGAATTGCTCGGTTACAAGGATCTTCGGTCGGCCCGCCGCGCGGTGGAACGGTGGCAGGACTGACGCACTCTCGTCCGGATTGGCACGTTTTTGCCTTGTGATTGGCGCAATCGACCCTCGTCGACGGACCGGTCGTCCCGTGAAACTGACGATGCGGGGGAGCCGAATCGAGTGGGGTTGATGTCGAGCGAGGGACGTGTGGGACAGATAACGGTCCTTGGTGGAGTGGGCATTTCGGCCGATGGGCAGGTGGAACGGGTCGGTGGCCCGCGGGTGCGCACCCTGCTGGCACTGCTCGCCCTGCAGCCCGGCCGGGCGACGACCTGCGACGCGCTGATCGGCGCCATCTGGGGTGACACCCTGCCGGCCGATCCGGCGAATGCCCTGCAGACACTGGTGAAACGGCTGCGCGCGGTGTTGCCGGAGCACACGGCGGTGGAATCGGACGGCGGCGGGTACCGGCTGCGCATCGCGGCCGACGACATCGACATGCACCGCTTCACACGCCTGGCCGAGGAGGGCATCGTCCGGTTGGCGGCCGGTGAGGTCAGCGCCGCCGCCCGGACCCTCGATGGCGCGTTCGGCCTGTGGCGCGGTGCGGCCTTCGCGGACCTGGCCGACCATCCGGACCTGTACTGGCACGCGGACCGGCTGAACCAGCTGCGCCTGCACGCGGTCGAGGCCCGCGCCGACGCCTACATCGCGCTGGGGCGGGGACAGGAGCTGGTCGCCTCCCTCGAAGCGGAACTCCGCGACGAGCCGTTGCGAGAGTCCTTGGCGGTGCGGGTGATTCACGCGCTGACCGCGGCCGGTCGGTCCGGCCGGGCCCGGGAGGTCTTCGACGCCACCCGTACGCAGCTGCGCCGCGAGCTCGGCGTGCCGCCGTCCCGCGAGCTGGTCCTTGCCCTCGACCGCGGCGAGAGCGCGGCAGCCGCTCCCACGCCTGCCCTGCCGGTCCGCCTGACCAGCCTGATCGGCCGGGAATCCGACCTGAACCGCCTTGCGGCCCTGCTGTCCTCGACCCGGCTGCTGACCCTGACCGGTCCCGGCGGGATCGGCAAGACCAGCCTCGCCCTGGAGACCGCCACCCGTCTGGCCACTCGCTGGCCGGACGGCTGCCGCCTGGTCGAGCTGGCGGCGATCGGCGACGCCGCCACCGCGGGCGAGCACCTGCTGGCCGCGCTCGGGCTGCGCGCCGACCCGAATTCGTTGCACGCCTGCCCGATTCACCACCCGGCCGGCGGTGCCAAGCTGCTGCTCGTCCTCGACAACTGCGAGCACGTGCTCGACATCGCGGAGCTGGTCGCGGACGCGCTCAGCCGCTGCCCCGACCTGACGGTGCTCGCCACCAGCCGCGAGCCCCTCGGCATCAATGGCGAAACCCTGTTCCCCGTCCCGCCTTTGGCGTCACCGCCACCCGGGTCGGCCCCCGCCGAGGCGCTCGGCTCCGCCGCAGTACACCTGTTCCTGGACCGGGCCCGCGCCATTCGATCCGGCTTCACCCTGACCGACGAGAACTACGAGACGATCGCCGCCATCTGCCGTCGCCTGGACGGCATCCCGCTGGCCCTGGAACTGGCCGCCGCCCGTGTCCACACCATGACTCCCGCCCAGATCCTGCGCCGCCTCGACGACCGTTTCCGCCTGCTGACCGGCAAACGCTCCGCCGTGGAACGGCACCGCTCCCTCTACACCGCCATCGAATGGAGCTGGGACACCCTCGCCGCCCGGGAACGCCTTCTGGCCCAACGCCTCTGGCTGTTCCCTGACGGCGCGACCCTCGAAACCCTCCAGGAGGTCGGCCCCGGCGACATCCTGGCCCCGCTGAGTCGCCTGGTGAACAAATCCCTGGTCGAGTTCGACGGCCGCCGCTACCGAATGCTGGAAACCATCCGGGCTTTCGTCGGTTCCACCGTCTGCTCCGAGCAGAGTGTCGCGTAGTCACCGGGATCGGTTGCACCGGTACCGCATTCGATCAAGCAATCGCGGGTGATTCCTCCTTCTCCCAGGCGGCGGTGGTGGGCAGGGTGAAAACGGCTGCGACGCAGAGGATGCCGATGACGAAGCAGGCGAGGGTGTACCAGAGGTTGCCGATGGGGTCGCCGTTGCGGGTGACTCCGCCGGAGGCGTCGAGGAAGTCGGGGAGGGCGGTGGCCCACAGGACGGCCATGACGAGGAGGTAGACCACGCTGTAGACACGGACGAACTGGTTGTCGTAGCCGGGGTCGGTCGATCCGGGCTGTCGTCGTCGTATCCATTGGCGGTACATCAGCGCGATCGCCGCCAGGGTGAGGACGATCAGTTCGAGCGCGTAGATGGTGCCGCGGACGGTCGTGCTGCCGGCTCCGAGCACGGTGGCGGGCAGCGGGAGGATGAAGGTTCCGAGTGAGGCCAGCAGGCCGATCACGATGGTGCGCCACACCAGTTGGAGGCCGGTGAAGCGCTCGCCGCCGTCGACGCGGCGGCCGACGAACCAGTACACACAGAACGCCAGCGACATCGGCCAGAGCGCGGCGAAGACCACCACGCTCGGCAGCGGCACCGAATCGAACATCGGCTGGTTGAGCGGGTTCGAGGTCGACCACTCCCACCAGCGCAACTGCGGCCCGATCTGATCGAAGATCTCGTAGAACGCGTGGTGCACGAATCCGACGCAGGCCGCCCCGGCGATCGCGCCGTAGGTCCGGAAGACCCCCAGCATGCGCACGATCTCGTACGCGAGCGTCGCCATGAACGGATAGATCGCCACGATGTAGAGCGGCAACCGCCCCCACAGGAAATCCACGGTGAAGACGTTGTGCGCGAACATCGTGTCCACATGCCCCGAAATACCGAACGCCGCAGGGAAATACAGCGGTGGCTCGATGATGAACAGGTATGCGGTGGCGCCGAACCACAGCACCAGGTTGGTGGGATCGCCGTGGCGGCGCAGCCGCACGATGGCCCACACCAGCGCGAGCACCGAGCCGAGGATCACGGTCAGCTCGAGGACGGGCAGCGTCCAGTTCTCCAGTGCGAGCGGGTTTCTCACCTCGATCAACCCGCCCGCCGTGTCGCAGGAGAAGCCGAGCGATCGGGCGAGCTGGTCGAAGGTGGGTGCGCAGTGGCCCGCCATCAGTTCGCCTCCGCCCCGGTCGACGCCGCGGTGTACCAGCGCGTGACGTCGTACCCGTCGCGGTAGCGCTCGAACCACACATCGGCCAGTGCCGGCGTGTTCTCGTGTGCCGGATCATGGTTGGGCAGCTGGCTGCGGATGATGCCCCGCAGCGCGGTGAGCTGCTCGCCCAGCGGCAGGTCGTCGAAGGCCCGCGGCCCCGGGCCCGCGTAGGGCAGCGCGAAGCGCGGCAGCAGCTTGCCCAGCAACTGCTGGTAGCGGTAGGTCGCGAACATCGACATGGCGTCGATCTTCCGATCCTCCAGTGGCACATGCTTGTTGAACCCCGCGCAGGCGATGCGCACAACCCGCAGCACATGCCGGAAGATGGACGGTGCCACCCGCATGCGATAGAGATCGCTGCCCACCAGCGAATCGAAGATGATGAGCGCGGAACTGCGGTGCTCGACCTCCTCGACGAAATGCCAGATGAACAGCGACGCGATCCGGTCGTCCCCGGGCCGGAACAGCGACGCCTCGTTGTCCAGCATGAGCTTGAAGACCGAGGTGAAGGTGGCTTCCAGATCGGCGGTGTAGGCGAGCCGGTATTTGAGCGGTGTCTCGGCGGTGAGCCGATCGAATTCGGCTACCACCTCGTCGAGGGTCTCCTGCAATCCCGGATAGGCGCGGATCAATCCGCGCACGTGCTGCCGGTGCGCGGTCGAATGCTGGCCCTCCTGCCGCATGAAGGCGTCGGCCTCCTCGGCGACGGCGGGGTCGGTGAATCGCGGTTTGGCCTGCGTGATCATCTGCACGATCATCTTCTCGAAACCGATGGCCAGGAACGACACCGCGTTGGCCATGCTGGAGAAGGCCGGGTTCTCGGGATTCCAGAGAAACGGCACATCGTGTTCCTCGAACGCGAAAGTCAGCTTCCGCACAATCAAGTCCGTCATGTCGGGCGATACCTCGTCTTCCGGAGGTGGATGGGTCCGGCGGCCCGGTCGCGCGCTCCGATGCCGCTGTGAACATACAAACATACACACGAGCGTACAAGTGTATGATTGGAAAACCCAGCTCAGGCCGTATGCAGTACTGGACGGGGCAGTCCAGCGTGTTACGGTCGGGCCGTGGCACGAAGGCGCGGGTGGGGCGGGAGTCCGCCGGAGAACGACGAGGAGGCGTCCCGTCGAATCGTCGCCACCGCAGTCGAATTGATCGCGCGCACCGGTGCGGAGATCAGCATCGCGGACGTCGCGGAATCGCTCGGGGTGATCCGGCAGACCGTGTACCGGTACTTCCCCAGTGCGGACGCGCTCATGCGGGCCTCGGCCATCGCCTCGGTGGACGATTTCCTGGACCGGCTGGCCGCACAGGTCAGCGGCATGACCGATCCGGTCGAGGCCATGACCGAGGGCGTCGTCTACACCCTCGCCGAGGTGCGCCGGACGCCGCACCTGGGCATCCTGCTGGCCGCCACCTACTCCAATGCCGACCCCGCCGGGATCACCTCCGCGGAGGCGCAGGCCTTCGGCATCACCATGATCAAGCGCTTCGACGTGGACTGGCGGCACTACGGCTACGACGACGAATCCCTGCGCGAGCTGGTGGAATTCCTGCTGCGCACCATGCAATCGTTCTTCATCTCGCCGGGCAATCCGCCGCGCGAAGACGCGGAGTTGCGGCGATACCTGCGCCGCTGGATGGGGTCGGCGATCATCGCCCAGGCGAGCACCGTGCCGGGTGCGCCGAACGGGCGGTAGTGATCGCGCCAGGTCATTCACTAGGCTAACTGGTTGTGTCGGTTTCACGCTCGATGGAGGATTCCCGATCCAGGACAACGCTTTTCGTGCTCGCACTGAGTGCGTTGCTGGCGTTGGCGCTGGTGTCCACGACGGTCGATCCCTGGCTGGAGAAGGCGGGAATTCTCGCGGGCGGGCTCGATGTGCACATCTACCGCGAGGGCGCCTGGCGTCTGCTGCACGGGCATTCGCTGTATCGGGACGAGACCGTCGGCGGGCTGCTCTACACCTACACACCGTTCTCGGCCATGGTGTTCATCCCGGGGCTCGCCGTGCCCGCGGTCTGGATCACCGATGCGTTCCTGCTGGTGAATCTCGGTGTGCTGTATGCGTGCGTCCTGTTGTGCTGGCGGATGCTCGGGTACCGGATGAGCGCGCGCCTGGCGAGTATCGGTGCGCTGCTGGCGATTACGTGCGTCTTCCTCGAACCGGTGCGCACCACGCTGTTCTACGGGCAGATCAACCTGGTGCTCATGCTGCTGGTGCTGTGGGACTTCGCGCGGCCCGAGGGCGGGCGGCTGCGTGGCCTCGGCGTCGGGGTGGCCGCCGGGATCAAGCTGGTGCCGGCCTTCTTCATCGTGGTGTATCTGATACTGCGCCAATGGCGTTCGGCCGCAACGGCGTCGGTGACGCTGGCGGCGACGGTCGCCCTGGCCTGGCTCGTCTCACCCGGCGATTCCCGCGAGTACTGGTTCTCGACCTTCTTCCACTCCGAGCGCATCGCGCCCGACACCGAGCCGGCCAACCAATCGGTCCGCGGCGTGCTCGCGCACCTGACCGGGGGCGGTGCGCCCGTCTGGTTGTGGCTGATCCTCGCGGGCGTGGCGGCGGGCGCGGGCCTGACGCTCGTCGCCGTGCTGGACCGCTGCGGCGAGCGGTTGCTCGCGGTCACGCTGGGCGGGATGACGGCCTGTGCGGTGTCGCCGTTCTCGTGGGGACACCACTGGGTGTGGTTCGTCCCGCTGCTGGTCCATCTCGTGCATCGGGCGCAGACCCGGCCGCTGTGGTGGCTCGCGGCGGCACTGCTGTTCGTGGCCACCGGGGCATGGACGTACCAGTGGACCACGGATTTCGCCTCGGTCGGCGTCTTCGTCCTGCCCAAGCCCTGGCATACCGAGCCGATTCTGGAGAACGCCCACGTGATCGTGTACGTGTTCGCCCTGCTGTACGGCCTGTCGGTGGCGCGTCGCGCCGAGGTCGAGCGGCCCCGGTCATTGGTCGCGGATCCGATCCGCGTCGGCTGACACGCACGAGTTTCGCAGCGCGCGATGGTCGATGATCAAATACTCCGATTCATTCATCGTGATTTGCCGTGACGATGCGGTACCGGGGATTGGATAGCCTGGGAAATTTATAGCAAACTCGCTGCTGGGGTCACAGGTGTCCGGTGGCGAATTTTGTTCCTTTGCAAGGTATTTCCCGGACTATTCCGGCAGGAATTGAGTTGATTGCCATCCGTCCAGTCTCTGGCAACGAATAGGTGATCAGCGCCGTTGGCGGTTCGGGTACGAACCGACTGGTAACGGCTATTTGTTCAGTATTTTCCATAAAGGAGGAAAGGCCCATGATTCCGCACTTCATCGGCGACTTCATCGACGCTGTGAACACCCTCATCGCGAAGTGGTTCCTCCCGTAGAGCCGCCTGCCCGGGGCGGTCTGCCGCCCCGGGCCCCGGGTCCTCGTGCGTGCTACGGTGCCCCCGGAACAGGAGGGCACACATGGTGAAAAATGTTGTGGCACAGGTTGTGGGCGGGGTCAATGCCGGTATCGTGGCGCTGACCAAGCTCCCGGTGATCGGCCCGCTCATGGGCCGCGGATTCGTCGTCATCACCTACACCGGCCGCCGCTCGGGCAAGACTTTCTCCACGCCGGTCAACTACTGGCGTTCGGGCGACGACGTCGTGATCGGCGTCGGCATGGCGGACAAGAAGAGCTGGTGGCGCAACTTCCAGGGCGAGGGCGCGCCGATCTCGTTGCACCTGAACGGCGTCGATCGCACGGGCCACGCGGTGACCCAGCGCGACAACGGCCGGGTCTCGGTGCGGGTCACCCTCGACGACAAGGCCTGAGCGCCACCGCGGCCGGGCCGTGACCCATTTCGGCAATACAGTGGCTGCATGAACATCTGCGTGTTTCTGTCGGCAGCCGACCTCGACGAGCGCTACACCGGGCCCGCCCGCGAGTTCGCGGAGTTGATCGGGAAGGGCGGGCACACGCTGGTGTGGGGCGGGTCCGAAGCCGGGTTGATGAAGGTCGTCGCCGACGGGGTCCAGGAGAGCGGCGGCAGGCTGGTCGGGGTGTCGGCGGAGTTCCTGCGTGGCAAGGCGCGTGACAATGCCGACGAGATGATCATCGCCGCCGATCTGGCCGCGCGGAAGGCGAAGCTGCTCGAGCTCGCCGACTGTGTGGTCATCATGGTCGGCGGCACCGGGACCCTCGACGAGGCCACCGAGATCCTCGAGATGAAAAAGCATGGGATGCATCGGAAGCCGGTGGTGCTGTTGAACACCGCCGGGTTCTACGACGGGCTGATGCAGCAGTTCGAGCGCATGGAGGCGGAGGGCTTCCTACCGCTGCCGCTGGCCGACCTCGTGTACTTCGCCACCGACGGCGCGCACGCCATGGCCTATCTCGAGAACGCGGTACCACGCCGCTGAGCGTCTCCCCGGGCGGATTCGCGTTGCCGTGCCGCGGGGTCCGTGCCAGCCTGGTTGCAGTGGGACATCCGCCCGGGCATGTCGATGTGCGTCCGGCCGGTGCTCGAGGAGGCAGCCGTGAAGGACCGGGCAGGACTCGAGGAGCGCTCGGCGCTGCGCGTCACCGTCGATTTCACCGATGCGGCCCATCGGTCGCTGGGGGTTGGCTGGTCGGTGGACACGGCGGCCTACCGGCGGTTCGAATCAGCGCGAATCTTCCTGGTGGCGATCGGTTCCCGGCCCTGCCGGACCTATCTGGGGCTGGTCGACGGGCTGGATCGGACTTCGATCCAGCTGCCCGAGGCGCTCCCCGCCGGCGCGTACGCCATCGATATCGACGCCTACGGCAGTGCCAGCTGGGGTGACGGCCGGCTGGACGCCCGTGGGCGCAGCCCGGTCTTCACCGTCGAGCCCGAGGCAGCCGAATCCGCCGGTGCCGATTAGCGCGGTGCGTCCGGCGCCCCGGGGCGGGCGGCGAAGTCGACCGGACCGAGCAGGTCGGCCACCTGGCACAGTTTCCCCGCGAACCAGGGAATCAGGTTCGGGTCCTTCAGCCTTCCGCCGGGCGCGAAGGTGAGCAGCTCGTTGCCGACCAGGCTCCACTGCGGCACCGTGCCCGCGATGTGCGCGGCGACCAGTGCCGGTCCGACCACGGCCTTGGCGTGGGCCGGGGCCATCGCATCGATCCGGAAGCGGGCGTCGAACAGCACATTGCCGGTGGCGGTCGGCTTGTCGCCGAACAGGGCCCGGCCGAACTGCGACATCAGCCCGCGCTGCCGCACAGCGAGGGCGGGATGCGACCGGTCCAGCAGTACCAGCGCCACCAGGTAGCGGTGCGTGGTAGTGGTCGTGGATTGGCCTGTGCTCGAAGTGGTTTCGTACGAGTACTCGGCGACCGTCACCCAGCGCCCGCCCACCCGTCCGGTCAGGGTGACGCCGAGCCCGCGGCGATTGTGTCCCGGGAGCCGCGCGGTCCACGGCGCGGCCGATCGTTCCCGGAAGGTCCAGCCATTGGCCACCGCCCAATCCCGCAGTCGCGCTTTTCGATCCCGTTCGGCCAGAATCGCGATGGGCAGCAACACCATCAGCACTACCAGCGGGATCCCGAACAACGCACCGAAGACAAGCACCGTCGCCTCCATCTCCGTCCCCTTCCACCGGCGTTCGGTCCTCGGGGGACTCGAACTGTTCGCGGTGCCAGCCTTCGTGTGAAACCTTCAGGTTCGCTTAACAGATCATTGCGCCGCAGGGGTATCGGCCGGCATGCGATCCGATCCGGCCCAGTGCCGCAATCTGATTCGAGGGGACCCGATCCATCGGCAGCGGCTATGCTGCTCGGCGAACCGCCGCACCGGGAACAGGGGAGCGGGGGAGGATCGAGGGGTGCGGCCGGGTTCGGCCGTGGAGCGAAAGGCACAACAGGATATGCGGGGTGGATGGGCCAAGCGGGGCCTGGCGGGAGCCGCGGTGGCCGTATTGCTGCCGTTCGGGGCGTTGACGGCCGGACCGGCTGCGGCGGATACGAATCCGGATGCGTTCGACTTCTATGTCGACTCCAGCATGGGTTCGATCAAGTCCCGGATCGTGCGCGCGGCCGACGGAAATACCGACCGAGTGGTGTACCTGCTCGATGGCGAGCGCGCGCAGAACGACTACAACGGCTGGGAGATTCACACCAGCATCCCGGCAGCGCTGGCCAAGTTCAATATCAATGTGGTGATGCCGGTCGGCGGCGAATCCAGCTTCTATCAGGACTGGGATGCCCCGAGCAGCTTCGGCGGCGCCAATCCCGATGCGTCGTTGTTCCCGAGCCGGGATTCCGGTTCGGCGGTCGCGGGCTGGGACGAGACCTCCGGCAAGTCCTACACCTACCAGTGGGAGACCTTCCTCTCCCAGAATCTGCGCGATGCGCTGCGAGATCGACTGGGGTTCAGCGACTCTCGCAATGGCATCTTCGGACTGTCCAGTGGCGGCAGCGCGGCCCTGCTGATGGCCGCCTACCACCCCGACCAGTTCAACTACGCCGGTTCGCTGTCGGGCTACCTGTACATGTCGGCGCCCGGCATGCGTGACGCGCTGCGCCTGGCCCTGCTCGCGGCCGGTGGCTACAACATCGATTCCATGGCGGCCGCGGGCAGCGCCAAGTGGCAGCGGATGGACCCGTACGGCTTCGTCCAGCAGCTGATCGACAACAACACCCGCCTCTACATCGCAGCGGGCAGCGCCGTCCCCGCTCAGCAGGACCTGTCCTCCGCGGACGCGGTCATCCAGGGCATGCCCCTGGAGGGCATCGCCCTGGCCAACACCAAGGCCTTCCAGTCCCGCCTGCAGTCCCTCGGCTACGACAACGTCAGCTACGACTTCCCGAGCATCGGCGTCCACAACTGGGGCAACTGGGAGCAGGTCGCCAACCGCATGCTCCCCGACATCGCCCAGCACATCGGCAAGCCCCTCCCCCCGGGCGCCCAGCCCGCCCAACCCCCGGCCGACGCCCCGGCCGGCGGCCAGCCCCCGAACGGCGCCCCGCCCGCCGGAGCCCCGGCCCCGCAGAACTGACCGCACCCAACTGAATCAACAACACCAGATCGAAACACCCGCCGCCGCCCGAGCATTCGGACGGCGGCGGGTCTCGTCTCCGGCCCTCCCGGCCACGCGCGAATTGTGTGGCGGTGGTGGGTCCCGATCGAAGTCCTTCACGAATTTCGGTGATACACAGACGGGTCCGGGCCCGAAGGCCCGGGCGGTCGAGTTCTAGTGAGTTCGGGTGGGGTCGGGGGCGGCCTTGATGGGGGTGTCATTGGTCCAGCCCCAGCGGGTTTCGAGGTGGACGGTGGTGAGGGCCGGGGGTGCGTCGATGTAGGGGGTGAGTTTCTGGAGTTCGCCCCAGTCTCGGGTCCAGTCATGGTTGAGGTAGGCGGGGACGGGCTGGGACCGGAGGAGGAGGGAGGACCAGCCGAGGGGGCCGCCGCCGGTGGCGCCCTGCCAGGTTTCGGAGACCTGGGCGTTCAGCTTGTCGGGGAGGATGCGCCAGGACGGGAGCTGGGCGATGCCGTCGCGGTGGTCGAGTGGGTGCTGGCACGGGAAGGCCAGGCCGACATGGAAATCGGTCAGGACCGGGGCGTCGTGGCCGACCACGGTGTCGAGGGTGGCCAGGTGGGGCAGGCGGGGTGGGGTGAGGGCGAGCCATTGCTTGCCGGTCGGGTCGTCGGTGGTGGCAACCAGGCGAATCGCGGTGGTGCGGGCAGGGATTCGATCAAGGGGGATCGGCAGGTTGCGCCAGCCGGGGGCGCCGCCGACCGCCGGGGGCGCCAGGGCGCCGAGGGGTTCGATGGTGCCGTCGTCGGCTCGGTGTGCGAACTCGAGGTGCAGTTGAGCGCCGTCGATCCGGTGGCCCTGTTCCTCGCCGGCGATGCGGCCGGCCACGGTCAGCACCAGGATGTGGTAGCTGAAATCACGCTGTACCGCAGCAAGATCCATGCGGTACCACTGGGTGGTGAGATGGGCGGGCTGTGGTTGTCCGGTGGTGTAGCTACCCAGGATGGGCGTGAGCTTGGGGTCGAGGCCGTAGGGCAGGGCGATGGTGCTGCCGTTGATGCCGGGGTCGGTCTCGGGTTTGTCCGCGGGACCTCCGCCGGGCGGGGGAGTGCCCTGTTGCCGGCTGCCACCGCCGGGACCGCCGCTGCCACCGCCGGGGCCACCGCCCTCGGGCGCGAGGTCTCCGACCCCATTGGCGGTGAATCCGCCGTTGTCCGCGGCGAGTCCGTCGGCCGCGGTTCCGGTGTAGGGCGTGAGCAGGGATTCCTCGGGCTCGGTCTCCACGAGCACGTCATCGGCCATGGAGCAGGGTTTGCCTTGCAGGGCACGCAGATTCGACGATGCGACCGAGTACGCGGGGTACTGCGTCCACGCCGCCGAGGCCATGGTCGCCACCTCGAACAGCACCACCAGAGCGGCAGCGACCGTGAGCGGCCGGATGGCGACCCGCTCGAAAACCCGTGTTGCCACGCCGTTTCCGGCCGGTCGATGGGGTTCGCGGTAGTACTGCCAGGCCGCGACCAGCAGGCACAGCACGCCCAGCCCGAGGATCAGCGAGGCGACGCTGGTACCGCCGACCACGGGTGCGCGATCCGGCCAGCGCACGCCGTAGCCGGACACGTACCACCAGCCGTTGGAGCCGGTGAAGCAGAACGCCACCAGAATCAGCACCGCCGCCGCGAACAGCGAGCGCAGGTAAGGCAGCCGGATTCCCTTGCCGCCCATCGCGACCGCCGTCACCGCGGCCAGCGCACCCGCCAGCCCGGAATACACGCCGAAGTGATGGGTCCACTTGGTCGGTGTGAAGGCCATGAGCAGCGGTGACATGACGGCGATGCCGAGCACCCGCGCCACCGGCCCGCGGGCGGTCTCCGGAATCCGGCCGCCCTTGCGCAGCGCCACCGCGACGCAGACGGCCAGGCACAGCAGCATGGCGAGCACGCCGAAGCGCCGCGACAGGGAGCCGTCCGGGGTCAGGGAGAGCAGCGAGATCCAGCGGGTGGGTTCGTCCGGCCAGGACAGATCGGGGCCCACCAGCTTTCGCACCCGGGTGGCCTCGGCGACCGATGCCAGGGTCTGATCCGCGAAGACCACCGTCAGGACCAGGGTGCCCGCCGTCAGTACCGGAGCGATACGCGCGAGCAGGCCCAGCAGCCCGCCGGCTTCGGCGCGCACCTGGGTCAGGAGAATCCGCAGCACCCGTCGCGAACCCGCGAAAAGTGCTGCCAGGCAGATCAATCCGGACGGTCCCGCCGCCAGCGAGAACGCGGCGATCAGCACCGCGACCGCGGCGGGCAGCAAACGCCCGGTGGCGATCGCGCGTTCGATGGAGCACCAGGTCAGCAACGCGCCCAGCGCGATCAGCGGTTCCGGCCGCAGACCGTTGTCGAACGGCAGCCACAGCGCCAGGAACACCAGCGCGGCCGCCCAGCGCGGACCCGATGCGCTGCGCACCCGGGAACCCAGGCGCGGCAGCACCTCCCGGCTGATCACCCACCAGCACAGCACCGCGGCCAGCAGCGCCGGCAACCGCATCCAGACACCGGCATCGGTGACCCGGGTCATCTGCGCCAGCAGTTCGTACGGCCACCCGAAGGGCGCTTCCGCCACCCCGTACCACCGGTAGTAGTTGGCGGTATATCCCGCGTACTCGGATACCCGCGCCATGGTGAGGATGTAGCCGTCGTCGGAGGTATTGGCCCCGATCACATGCCAGACACTCAGCGTCGCAAGCACGACCGCATCGGTGAGCGTGAACCGCCACCAGCGCGCCGGCAGGAACCGCCGCCTCCGCCGCCCGTCCGCCGCATCCAGGAAGTACAGGCAGACCAGCGCGACGAGGGTGCACAGCACCGCACCCGCCATGGCCGCCAGCTTCAGAGCGCTCGGGCTCGACGAGAACCGCGAATCCACCTCGGCGTGCAGCTTGGCATCACTCAGCCGGGTCCGATCCAGATCGGTGTACACCCCGACGATCTGGGGCCGCACATCCCGCGTGACCGTGGTCCGGAACGGCGAGCCGTCCGATTTGGTCAACCCGGTCAACTCGGCGGTGGTGATGTCCGCATTCGAATGTACAACCAGCGCACCGCAACCGGCGTGCGGCACGAGATTCGGATTCGACCCGCTGCCGGCCCCGGGCCCGGCAGCCGTACCGGGATCGGTGCTACCGGCGGGCGGCAGTGGCGCATCCGCCGGCAGGCCGGCTCCCGGCGGCGGTGTCGTTCCGGCAGGCGGATTCGCCCCCGGCGGCGGTGTGGCACCGGGCGGCGGGGTTGCTCCTCGCGCCGGATTCGAACCCGCTATCGGTGCGGCTCCCGCCGGTGGCGTGGCCCCTGGCGGCGGTGTCGCTCCCGCAGGCGGATTCGCGCCCGAGGGTGGTGTCGCTTCCGGGGCCGGATTCGCGCCCGAAGGTTGTGCGGCACCGGGTGCAGGGTTCGCGCCGGACGGTTGTGCCGCTCCGGGTGCGGGTTTCGCGCCGGGCGGCGGTGTGGCGCCAGGCGTGGGGTTCACGCCGGCGGGCGGTGTGGCACCGGGGGTCGGGATCGGCGTGGTACCTGATTGCGGGGTGACACCGGAGGGGGAGGTGATGGCAGGGTCGGAAGCTGTTCCGACGCCGGTCATTTCGAAGATCGAGGCGGTGAGCAGCGGGAGATTGCGCAGCGTCACCGAGAGGGTGCGGCCGGTGCCCGGTCGGTCCTCGACGCGGGCGATCAGACCTTCGGCGGCGGCGCCGGGGGCCTGTGCGGGCACCGTGGACAGCGCTGTCCCGCCGGGCATGTCCCGCAGCACCGCGCACGGCACGCTCATATCCATCGACAGCGGCACATAATCCACCAGTGGCGCGGTCATCTGAACCGCCTGTGCCTGTGGCCAATCGAGGCCTGTCCGATCCTGCCGGACCGGCAGCAGCGGTGTGAGCACCGCCAGCAGAACACCGAGCACCCCCGCCACGAGGGCGATCAGTCGAATTGGAATAACTCCCCCGGAAACTGAACGCACGAACGCCGATGCTAGCCATAGCCTCCGCGAAACTCATCGCGGAATATTCGAACCGGCACGTTTGCCTCCCCCGATCGACCCGCATCTTCGCAGTTCGAGCGGTGATCCTCGAGGATTGGCCTATCGTTTGTCGGGGCATTCGTTGGTGGACAGAGGACGCGGTAACCGGACTCAGGAGTCGTGATGGCGGAGGCGCTCGACAGCGGCGGCGCGGTGCGGACCCTGGTGCCCGCCCGGATCGATCGATTGCCGTGGTCGAGATTCCACACCCGGCTGGTGGCCGCGCTGGGAGTGGCATGGATTCTGGACGGCCTCGAGATCACGGTGGCCAGCGCGGTCGCCGACACCCTCACCAAACCCGAGACCCTGCACCTGTCCTCGACCGCGGTCGGCCTGATCGCGACGGTGTATCTGGCAGGTGAGGTGGTCGGCGCGCTGGTGTTCGGCAACCTCTCCGATCGCCTGGGCCGGCGCAAGCTGTTCCTGATCACCCTGGGCATCTATCTGCTCGGAAGCGGGCTCACCGCAGCGACTCTCGGCAATGGCGCGGGCTGGGTGGCCTACCTGTACGTCACGCGTTTCATTGCGGGCACCGGCATCGGCGGCGAGTACGCGGCCATCAACTCCGCCATCGACGAGCTGATTCCGGCTCGCTATCGCGGCCGCGTCGACATCGCGGTGAACGGAACCTATTGGGCCGGAGCAATTATCGGCACCCTGGGAACCTATATTCTGCTCAATCACTGGAGCCTGTCGCTGGGCTGGCGGCTGGGCTTCCTCATCGGCCCGGTGCTGGGCCTGGTGATCCTGTTCGTGCGCCGCCATCTCCCGGAGAGCCCGCGCTGGCAGATCATGCACGGCCACGCCCGCGACGCCGAGCAGTCGATCGAGGAGATCGAGCGCGAGGTGGCGGCGACGGGGGTGTCGCTGCCGCGGGTCGACGAATCCCGGGCCATGGCGGTGAAACCCGCGGATCGCATCGGCTATCTGGCGCTGACCAGGGTGCTGTTCCGTGAGTATCCGCAGCGCGCGATCCTGGGCGCGAGTCTCATGATCAGCCAATCGTTCCTGTACAACGCGATCTTCTTCACCTACACGCTGGTGCTCGGCAAGTTCTACGGGGTGCCCTCCGGTTCCACGCCCATCTATCTGATCGCCTTCGCGGTCGGAAACCTGGCCGGGCCGCTCACCATCGGGCATTTCTTCGACACCATCGGCCGCCGTCGCATGATCGCCGGCACCTACATCCTCTCCGGTGTGCTGCTGGCGATCTCGGCGGTGCTGTTCTACGCAGGGGTCCTGAATGCGATCACCCAGACGGCGTGCTGGTGCGTCATCTTCTACTTCGCCTCGGCGGGCGCGAGTTCGGCGTATCTCACCGTGAGCGAGATCTTCCCGCTCGAGGTCCGGGCCAAGGCGATCGCCGTATTCTTCGCCATCGCACAGTGTTTCGCCGCGCTCGGACCCGTCATCTACGGTGCGCTGATCGGCGACGGCTCACATCCGCTCCGCCTGTTCCTCGGCTATCTGCTCGGCGCGGCGGTCATGATCGCGGGCGGCGTGGTGGCCCAGCTCCTCGCGGTGGATGCCGAGGGCCGGTCCCTCGAGGACATCGCCCTGCCACTGGCGGACACCCGGCGTGAGGGCACGGCCCGGGCGGAGGGCGGGGGCTCGCCGTTCTCGACCTGAGCCCGGAAGGCCCGCACCGGATCTCAGTTGGCGAGCGACTTCATCCAGTCGAGGACCACCGCGCGGTAGTCACCCGTATTCGGCGCGAGATTGATGGCATGGCCGCTGTCGGGCAGCACGAAGGTGCGCAGCTTCGCCGCGGGGGAGAAGTACGGGCGCTCGGCCGCATCCAGGGTGGCCGTGTCGGTGCAGGTGCCGAAACCCGGGCCGCAGGTCATGCGATCCCGGCTCCCGTTCACGATGAGCACCGGCGCCGTGATGAAGCTGGACATGCCGGGCAGGGTGGAGAGCAGGCCGTCGGGGTACTCGGTGAGGGAGAAGGTCTCCTTGTTGGCCTCGTCGAGCGCGACGACCCAGGGGTCCGGGTTCATGCCGTAGAAATCGGCGGCGCGGGTGCCGGGACGGGTGACCAGATAGCCGGGATCGTAACCGCGCCCGGCGAATTCGGGATCATCGATCGCCCGGTAGTAGGTGCTGATGACGCCGAGCACGTCCGGCACGCTGAGCGTGTGCGAGTAGCCGGTCAGCAGGACGCCGTCGACATCGTGGTAGCTGGTGGCCTCGATGACCGAGGTGCCGGAGGTCAGCGAGTGACCGGCGGTGACCACCGTGGTGAAGGGGGCGTTGCCCGCGAGGCCGCCGCGCAGCGCCTGCACCATGGTGTGCAGGGCTTCCGCGGTCTCGGAGGCCGTCAGACTGAGACTGGGCGGCCGGCTGCTCGCGCCATTGCCGAGCCGGTCCGCCACCAGCGTCGCGTAGCCGGCCGCGTTCATGGCGCGCCGGAAGTTGTAGGTGTCGGGCTGGTACGGGAAATCCCAGTACAGGTGGTTGTAGTTGGATCCCGACATCAGGATCATCACCGTGTCCGTGGGCCCGTCCGGCAGGCACAGGGTGCCCGCGATGGTGCCCTGCGGGACCGGGAACGTCACGTTCTGGCAGTGATCGGCAGGGGCCGCGGGATCGGCCTGAGCCAGTACCGGAGTGAGGGAGAGCAGGGTGGTGGCCGCGCAGACGGCCAGCGCCCGCAACGAGGTGCGCACGTCAGGAAATCCCTTGGCTGAAATCGACTTTCGCCGCGTCGTCGGCGACCGCGCCCGCCACCACCTCGAGCGTGCGAGCGTCGATGGGCGTGCAGCCCAGCCGCGCCAGCGTCGTGTGGCGGTGCTCGCTGTCGGCGTCCCGCATGGCGTGTTCGAGGTCTTTTTCGGTGTCGTACAGCGTGATCGAGAACATGGTCCCGTCCTGTTCGTCCAGGAAGAAGAAGATCTGGCGTGCACCCGGATCCGACATGGCGTACGGGACGACCTCATCCTGATGATGGGGAGATTGACGGCCATCGACTCCGGATCGACGGGGCATGAGGCCTTCATCAAACGGGCATAGAGCTCCTTCATCACCGAATCACTTCCCAGGAGCGGTTCCGAGTTCGGCCATTCTCTGGCGAATGACGATACCCCACACAATGATCCGCGAACGGTGCATTCGGGAACGCGGTCGAAGATCTACGATGCACGGTATGGGCGCGCGAAATGTGCACTTCGTGGGGAGCTTTCCGGCCGAGAGCACCGGCGATGCGATGCGGGCGATGCTCGACGGTGCGGGCACCCGGTTGCGGACGCTGCCGACCGGGGAGACCAGACGCTACGAGTGGTACATCCAGCCGATCATCGACGATCTGGTCGCTCAGGGTGCGCTGGAAGTGAAACGCAGCGGTTCATGGTCGTCGAGCCGGAAGCGGACCATCCACCGCGCCGCCCGGGACGCCGGGCTGACCGGAGACATGATGGAGCTCGGCTACCGCGGCGAGGCCGAGGAAGCGCTGCCGACCTTCGAAACCCTACGCGCGGAACGGGATCTACCCGAGCTGTCGCTGCAGATCGGCATGCCGACCGATTTCACGATGGCCTTCATCGCAATGGGGGTGGGCGGGGTGCGGCGGTATCGGAAAGCGTTTCGCGACGCCATGATTCGCGATATCGAGGCCATTCGCGTGCGGGCCGGCGATCAGGTGGTGCTGCAGTTCGAGGCCACCGCCGAAATGGTGCTGATGGCCAAAACCCGGCCACTGCACCGGCGTATCGATGTGGCCCTGGGCCTGGGCCGCGGCATCGCCGAGCTCGCGGCGGCCACCCCGGAGGGTACCCGCATCGGTGTGCACCTGTGCCTGGGGAGCATGCGCAACAAGGCCCGGGCGACACTGCGCGATGCCCGGCCGCTGGTCGAACTGGCTAATTCTGTTGCCCGGCATTGGCCCTCGGGCCGTGCCCTGGAGTTCATCCACGGCCCCCTCGCGGCCGGTGACATCCCGCCCTCCACCCGCCCGGAGTTCTATGCCCCGCTCGCGGGACTGGACCTGCCGCCGGCTACCCGCTTCTATGCGGGTTTCGTGCACGAAATCCCCACCGAGGCCCAGCAGATCCAGACGCTGCGCACCATCGAGTCGGTGCTGCGGCGTCCGCTCGATGGCGTCGCCAGCGCGTGCGGCCTCGGTCGGCGTCCTCGCTCGACCGCCGATGCGCTGGTCGCGCGGGCGGATGCGCTGGCCGCTGTGGGTTGATCGGCGCCGCAGCGGGTTCGGCCCCGGAGGTCAGTTCTTGCGGCCGATGCCGCAGAGAGCCACCAGGCGGGTGGGCTGTAGGTTGCCTTCGAGCCATTCATTGGCGGGCACGAGGCCCGGCGGCAGCATCTCCAAGCCCTCGAAGAAGCGCTCGATCCGCTCCGGCGGCCGGAAGTCGACCTGGGAGGGGCTGCCGACCGTGTCGCTGGTGGAGGCGTTCTGGAAGAACGGGTGGGTATTGGTGGAGGCGTGCTGGATGACCAGCAGGCTGCCCGGCGCCATGGCGTCACGCAGGCGTGCCACGGCCTCGTAGGGCTTCTCGTCGTCCATGACGAAGTGCAGGACGCCGACGATCACAACGGCAACCGGCAGGGCGAAGTCGATTCCGCCCTCGGTGCGCGCTAATTCGAGAATTTTGTCCGGTTCGCGAATGTCCGCGAGGATGGGCGTGACGCCCGGTGCGCCGGTGAGCAGCGCATTGCTGTGGGCGTACACCACGGGGTCGTAATCGATGGAGGCGACGATGGCGGACGGGTCGACCTCCTGTGCCACCTCGTGCACATTCGGGCTGATCGGAATGCCCGCGCCGATGTCCACGAACTGACGGATGCCGTCTTCTGCCGCGCGTCGCACCGCCTGCAGCAGGAATTTCCTACTGTGCCAGGCGGTCTCCCGGGTGTCCGGGGCGACCTCGAGCATCTTGTCGCCGAGCGCGCGGTCGGCATCGTAATTGTCCTTGCCACCGAGCATGTAGTTGTACACGCGAGCAGCGTTCGGCCGGAATGGATCCACGCCCACCGGTGCTCGATTGAGCTCAGACACCGCACCTCCCTCGACATCTCCGCCGATCGTAACAATCTGCGGCGCACGCCAGAGAGAAACGCTGAGCTTGTCGCCAACCGGCCAGGTTTCGGAAAAAGCTCGCGAAACCGGGCCGCGGGTGCTCGATCTGCGCGGCCGGAAGCGCTGGAATGGTGCCCATGACTCGAATCGGAGCCGAACGGGTGCCGGTGGGAGCGGGACCCCTGACGCGGGCGGCCGTGGTGGCGGTGGCCCGGCACGGCGCGCGAGTGGAATTGGATACGGACGCGCTGACGGAGCTGGCGCGGGTGCGGCAGCACATCGACGCGCTGGCACACAGCGATCGGCCGGTCTACGGGGTGTCCACCGGATTCGGAGCGCTGGCGCTGCGGCACATACCGCCGGATCGGCGAACCGACCTGCAGCGCTCGCTGATTCGCTCGCACGCCGCCGGGGCCGGTGCGCCGGTGGAGGCGGAGGTGGTGCGGGCCATGATGCTGCTGCGCTTGCGCACCCTGCTGTCCGGGCACACCGGGGTGCGGCCCGAAACCGCGCGGGCGCTCGCCGGACTGCTCGACAGCGGACTGATTCCGGTTGTGCCGGAATACGGTTCGCTGGGCTGCTCGGGTGACCTGGCCCCGCTGGCGGCAGTGGCGCTGGCGCTCATGGGGGAGGGATCGGTGCTGGGGCCCGGCGGTCCGCGCCCGATCGGGCCCGCGCTGGCCGAGTACGGGCTGACGCCGATAACCCTGGCGGAGAAGGAGGGCCTGGCTCTCACCAACGGCACCGACGGCATGCTGGGCATGCTGGTGCTGGCCATCGAGGACCTGCGGCGGCTGTTCGACCTGGCCGATCTGACCGCGGCCATGAGCGTGGAGGCGCAGCTGGGCACCGATCGGGTGTTCGCCGCGGACCTGCAGGAGCTGCGCCCGCATCCCGGACAGGCGGTGTCGGCGGCGCGCATGCTGGCGGCGCTGGCCGGGTCCGAGATCGTGGCCAGTCACCGGGGCGAGGACTGCCCGCGGGTACAGGACGCGTATTCGCTGCGGTGCGCGCCGCAGGTGCACGGTGCGGCGCGGGACACGCTGGACTACGCCGAGACCGTCGCCGCACGTGAATTGCGGTCCGCCATCGACAATCCCGTGGTGCTCGCCGACGGCCGGGTGGAGTCCAACGGGAACTTCCACGGCGCTCCCGTCGGCTACGTACTGGATTTCCTGGCCATCGCGGTCGCCGACGTGGCCGGCATGGCCGAACGCCGCACCGACCGCATGCTGGACATGCACCGATCACACGGGCTGCCCGCGTTCCTGGCCGCCGATCCGGGCGTGGACTCCGGCTACATGATCGCCCAGTACACCCAGGCCGGGGTGGTGACCGAGCTGAAGCGGTACGCGGTACCGGCCTCGGTGGATTCCATACCCTCCAGCGCCATGCAGGAGGACCACGCGTCCATGGGCTGGACGGCGGCCCGCAAGCTGCGACGCGCGGTGGACGGGCTGACGACCGTGCTCACCATCGAATTGCTGACCGCCGCAAGGGCATTGGATCTCCGCGCACCCCTGCGGCCCGCGCCGGTCACCGGGTCGCTGCGGGATCTGGTGCGGGCCCGGGTGCCGGGACCCGGGCCGGACCGCCACCTCGCACCGGATATCGCCGCCGTGGCCGACCTGGTGCGGTCGGGTGCGGCGGATCACCTTCTCGACAAGGGGGTTTCGTCATGACCCGAATCGTCCGGGCTGCCCGCGGCGCCACGCTCACCGCTCGCACCTGGCAGACCGAAGCGGCGTGGCGCATGCTGCACAACAATCTGGATCCCGAGGTGGCCGAGCGGCCACAGGATCTCGTCGTCTACGGCGGGACCGGCCGGGCGGCCCGGGACTGGCCCAGCTTCGACGCCATCGCGCGCACCCTGCTCGACCTGCGTGAGGACGAGACCCTGCTGGTCCAGTCCGGCCGGCCGGTCGGCGTGCTGCGCACCCACGAGTGGGCGCCGCGCGTGCTCATCGCCAACTCGAATCTTGTTCCGGACTGGGCGAACTGGCCGGAGTTCCGCCGCCTGGAGGCGGCCGGGCTGACCATGTACGGGCAGATGACCGCCGGGTCCTGGATCTATATCGGCACCCAGGGGATCCTGCAGGGCACCTATGAGACCTTCGCGGCGGTGGCCGCCAAGCGATTCGGCGGCACCCTGGCCGGAACCCTCACGCTCACCGCGGGTCTGGGCGGCATGGGCGGGGCGCAACCACTGGCCGTCACCATGAACGGCGGTGTGGCGCTGTGCGTCGAATGCAATCCGCGGCATGCCGGCCGCCGGGTCGAGACCCGCTACCTGGACGAGATCGCCGACGACATCGACGACGCCCTGGCCCGGGTGCTCGCCGCCAAGGCCGAACGGCGGGCACTGTCGGTGGGGCTCATCGGCAATGCCGCCGAGGTGCTGCCGGAACTGCTGCGTCGCGAGGTCGAGGTGGACATCGTCACCGATCAGACCTCGGCCCACGACCCGCTGACCTACCTGCCGATCGGTGTCGCTCTGGAGGACTGGGACGACTATGCGCGCCGCAAGCCCGACGAATTCACCAGGCGCGCAAGGGATTCCATGGCCATCCATGTCGGCGCCATGGTCGGCTTCCTGGACCGCGGCGCGGAGGTCTTCGACTACGGCAATTCCATTCGCGGCGAGGCGAAGCTGGCCGGATACGAACGCGCCTTCGACTTCCCGGGCTTCGTGCCCGCCTACATCCGGCCCCTCTTCTGCGCGGGCAAGGGCCCGTTCCGCTGGGTCGCCCTGTCCGGAGACCCGGCCGATATCGCCACCACCGACCGCGCCATCCTCGACCTGTTCCCCGAGAACGAGTCCCTTGCCCGGTGGATCCGCCTGGCGCGGGATCGGGTCGCGTTCCAGGGCCTGCCTGCCCGCATCTGCTGGCTCGGCTACGGCGAACGCCGGTCCGCCGGACTCCGATTCAACGAGCTGGTCGCCGGCGGTCAGGTCGCGGCCCCCATCGTGATCGGCCGCGATCACCTCGACTGCGGTTCGGTCGCCTCGCCGTACCGCGAAACCGAATCCATGGCCGACGGCTCCGACGCCATCGCGGACTGGCCACTGCTCAACGCCCTCGTCAACACCGCGTCCGGCGCGAGCTGGGTCTCCATCCACCATGGCGGCGGCGTGGGCATCGGCCGCTCCATCCACGCCGGTCAGGTCACGGTCGCCGACGGCACCTCGCTGGCCGCGCAGAAGATCGACCGGGTCCTCACCAACGACCCGGCCACGGGCGTGCTACGTCACGTGGACGCCGGATATCCGGAAGCGGAATCGGTCGCCCGCGCGAAGAACATTCGAATTCCGCTGTGGGAGCGCTGATCCGGCGTCTCAATCCAGGTCGATGCGGACGGTCAGGAGGTCGGTGCCCATCACTCGGACGGCTGCGCTGTTGGCCTTCGGGAGGGTGCGCAGGCGGGCGATGGGGTCGTCGTCGGGTAGCAGGTGGGCGGTGCCGGTGTACCAGCGGCCGTGGAGGCGGAGGCGGACGCGGGGGTCGGCTTCGATATTGCGGATGTACTGGGAGCGGGTGCCGAACTCGGAGACCAGCCAGAAGGACGCGCCGGAGCGGCGGCCGCCGATGGGGGTGAGGCGGGGGCGGCCGCTGACCCGGCCGGTGGTCTCCAGCAGGGTTTGGATGGGTAGGCGGCCCAGGATCGGGTTGCCCACCCTCCGCTGAAATGTCGTGACCATGGCATGTTGCAGATCGCGTCGGCTCGGCATGGGCCGACGCTAGCACCGGTCGCGGCTCACCGGGCCAGTTGCAACGCCAGCGTGGCGGCGGCGGGGGCCAGGTAGAGCAGGGGGAAGGGGGTGGTCTTGTAGGAGTGGGCGCGGATGGTGGTGGCCGCGGCCCCGGTGAAGTAGAGGATCAGGCCGATGGCGGCCGCGATGCCGAGGGGCGGGACGAAGAACCCGGCCACCAGGCCCAGCGCACCGGCCGACTTGGCCAGGGCCAGCCAGTTCCACCAGGTGCGGGGGACGCCGTAGTCGATCAGCGGGTCCACGACAAACTGCTGCTCGGTGATCAGGGAGTAGCCGGAGAAGCCGATCCAGAGGGCCGAGACGACACCGACGATGTGGTACGCGAGGTTCATGGGAGCCACGTCCTTTCAGGTTTGCTGTGCTCTTACCCGAATGACGAAGCGGGAGCCCGAGGAGTGACATCGGGGTCAGGGGAGGTGGGATTGCAGGAAGGTGAGGGCGTCGGGCAGGGAGGCGAGGAACGCGCCGCTGTGGTCCTTGTCGGGGTAGGCCGTGACGGAGACGTGCACCCAGGGGTTGTGGGCCTGGAGGGCGGCAGCGTAGGCGGGGGTGTCGGCCGGGGGGACGTCGATATCGGCGGTGCCGTAGCCGATCATGAGGTCGGCGGGGACCAGGTCCTCCTGATAGGAGACCAGTGATCTGATGTCGGCCTCGAAGGTCGGGGTGGGGTTGTCCGGATCGGCGACGAGCGCCTCGGGGCGGCGGCCCCCGGCGGCGGCCACCAGGTCCGAAAGGCATGCGGTGGCAGCCTTTTCCACGTACTGCCTGCCGAACTCGGACAGGTACGGGGTGACGGTGCCGGGCGTGAGCTCCTCCAGAGCGGCGAGATAGTAGCCCGCGTAGCCGACCTGGTTCTCGGAGCCGGTCGAGCCGCGGCGGAACATCTCACGCAGGCTCTTGGCCGGATTCGTGCGCAGCCCGGTGGCGATCACGCCGGTGAGTCCGCTGACGGCGGACGGGTTCCGGGCGTACAGGGCGGCCGCACTCATGACGGCGTGCGCGCCCTCGGACTGGCCGATGAGTACCCAGTGCGCCGACAGCGGAACGGGCAGACCGCGGACCGCCGTGATCGAGTCGAGAATGGAGCGGCCCTCGACCGCGGTGTTGTAGTAGCTGAAATTGCCGCCGGTGCCCAGACCCTGATAGTCGGGCGCCAGCACGGCGTAGCCCTGGTCCAGAATCTGGTTGAAATAGCTGCGATTTCGATCCGACTGCGGCCGATGCGAGGGCGCGCAGTCATTGCCGATCCCGGTCGTGCCGTGCGCCCACACCACCAGCGGCCAGCCGCCCTGCGGCGGTAGCCCGGACGGCAGATACAGCGCCGCGCCGGCCCGGGCCGGATTCTCCCGCTGATCGACGGTGGTGTAGGTGAAGCCGAGCGACTCCGCGGCCCTGTCGAAAGACCATGCGCCATTGAGCAATTCGATCCCGCTCAGCCGCCCGAGATCATTGCTGTCGGCCGCGGCCGGCACCGCCGTCACGGTCAGCGCGGCACAGGCGCTCACCGCGCCCGCTGCCAGTGCGGCCTGCCGGACCGCGGCTGCGAACCTGCGACGAATCGGCATGGCCATCACTCCCTTTCGGCGGGCAACGCCCCCGACCATACCGCCCGCCACGCACCCCGGACGGGCGCTCGAGCTCTATTGGCGCGCCGCGACCTCGGCGGTGGTGTCGTCGAAACCGGCCGTCATTCCATCCCGTGGGCCTGCGCCACCAGATCGAAGAACACCCAGACGCCGCCCTTCTGATACGCGTCCGGCGTCTCCGATCCGCCCAGGAACGGGTACGGGGTGGCGATGTACACCTCGTCGTCGGCGAGGGGGCCCAGGCGCCGGCGGATCTCGGCGACGTGCCCCGGCTGGAGGACATAGGTGATGACGTTCGGGTCGAACAGAACCCGGCTGACGAACTCGGTGATCTCGGTGAAGACGCCGTACGGCTTCACGCCGGGGCTGTACGGATCGAGGATCCCGTACTCGCCGGTCCGGCTGCTCATCAGGAACGCGTACCCCAGATCCGAGTAGCCGACCACCATGTCGAACTGCGGATAATGTTCGGCCCAGGCCGGCATCACCCGGTCCATACGCTGGTCGCCGATCAAACGGAAGGGAACGCTGGTCACTGCGCCCATCCAACCAGACCGGCGACCGGGACCGATCCTCGACAGGTCCGGCCGCACCGCGCGAAGATCGAATCACCCGTCGCAGTGGAGGTGCCCGTGACCGAAGAATGGCGCAAAGTCGCTGAGCGCGTCCGCAACTGGGGCCGCTGGGGTGAGGACGACCAGCTCGGCACGCTGAACCTGCTGACCCCGGATCGCATCGCCTTTGCCGCCACCCGGGCGCGCGCGGGCCGCACCATCCAGCTGGGCATCCCGTTCGACGCGTACGGCCCGCAGGGCTCGAGCGGCTTCCGGCGCAACCCCATCCACCTCATGGCGGTGGACGGCGGCGACGCCGGCCTCGCGACCGCCCTGGACGGCTGGGGTGGCCGGAACGAGGCACAGGTGGCGGGCATGTACGCCGCCGGCCCGATGCGCTACAACGACGACTACATCATGATGCCGCTGCAGACGGCCACGCAGTGGGACGCGCTCTCCCACGTGTACTACGACGGCCTGCTGTACAACGGCTATCCGGCTGCGGCCGTCACCAGTTTCGGCGCCGCCGAGCTCGGCATCGAACACGTCGCCGAGCGCGGCGGCGTGGTGGGCCGCGGCGTGCTGCTGGACGTCGCCCGGCACCACGATCTGGATCGGCTCGAGGCCGGGACCGTCGTCACGCCGCAGGACCTGCAGGCGACGGCGGAGGCGCAGGACGTCGAGCTGCGCCCCGGCGACATCCTGCTGGTGCGCACCGGCTGGTGGACCCGATTCCTCGAAACCCGCAGGGCCGCAGAATGGTTCGGCGGCAGTCCCGGCCTGAGCTGGCGCTGCGCGGAATGGCTGCACGAGCACGACATCGCCGCGGTCGCGGTGGACAATCCGGCCGTCGAGGTCATGCGCCCCGAGGACGGCGTCATGATGCCGCTGCACATGCTCGCGCTGCGCGACATGGGACTGCCGCTCGGCGAGATCTGGGACCTCGAAGCCCTGGCCCGCGACTGCGCCGAGGACGGCGTCCACGACTTCCTGCTGTGCGCGCCCGCCCTGCGGATCCCGGGAGCGGTGGGCACCCCGATCAGTCCGGTCGCCATCAAATAGACCGGCCGGCAACACCTTTCAGAACGCCGCCAGCACCAGGGCGGCGATGAAGACCACCTGCACCAGGCCCCGCAGCGGCAGCGGCATCGACTTGATGCCGAGGTCGGCGCGGGCCGCCCGGATGTTCGCCGGGAACAGGAAGACCAGCATGACGGCCAGGCAGACGGCCGCCAGGGGCGCGGCCCACGGGACGAGCAGGCCGATGGCTCCGGCCAATTCGAGGACGCCGGTCAGGGTCACCAGGCCCGCCGGATCGGGCAGGCGCGGCGGGACCATGGCGATCAGGCCGTCGCGGCGGGGTTGGAGGAAGTGCGCCGACGCGGTCAGCGCGAACATGGCGGCCAGGCCGATCCTGGCGGCGTGCGGCCAGGAGTTCAGCCAATCGGTGAGATCGAGCCACCCGGCCAGGCGGGCCAGGCCGGAGACGACGACGAGAACGATGAGCGGTGCCATCGCGGACTCCTCTGGGGGAGAACAATCTTGACGGGGACATGAATGATCATCATTGACCATTTATTCCGGATATCCACGATGGCAGACCGACCGGACGGCGGGACGAGACTCGGCGGTATGGGCCCGAAACCTGGGCCGGCCCGGTAGATTCAGCAACGCTCATGGTCAAAATTGGACAGCCCATCCGGACACTGCAGTATGCGCCGACGGCCGGTTCCCCCACCGGTCTCGAACTGCTGACCTTCGACCAGCTGCGCCGGATGCCGGTGGCCGCCGGCCATGAGGTGATCCGCGGCGACTTCCACGTCCTGGCCCGCTGCACCGCCGGAAGCGGGCGCATGACCATCGATTTCGTCGCGCACGACCTGGCCGCGGATACGGTCGCCTGGATCCGCCCCGGCTGGACCCACCGCTGGGACGACATCGCCGAGCTGAAGGGCGATCTCGTCCTGTGCCGCTCGGAATTGGTGCCCGCCGCGGCCCTCGGGCACCTGCCGTCCCCGGCCGCACCCCCGGTGGTGACCGCGAATCCCCTGACCGACTCCGCCTTCGAACATCTGACCGGCGAATACGCCGTCGATCCGCCGAATACGGCCATCCTGCACCATCTGCTCAGCGCGGTGACGCTCCGGCTGGCCGCGGGCCTGCCCGCCCTGCCCGACCCCACCGACCTCTTCGATCGTTTCGCCCGCCTGGCCGAGCGGTACCACTCCGAAACCCGCGAAGTCGCCTGGTACGCGGCCCAACTCGGCTACTCGCCGCGCACCCTCTCGCGTGCCGTGCAATCGGCGACCGGCGCCACCGCCAAGCAGTACCTGAACGCCCGCGTTACCCTCGAAGCCAAACGCCTGCTCGCCCACGAGCCGGTCACCACCACCGAATGCGCCCGCCGCCTCGGCTTCGACGACCCGGCCAACTTCACCAAGTTCTTCCGCGCGAACACCGCCACCACCCCCACCCGCTTCCGCCTGGACCTCACCGGGCAATAGATCCGGCCCGCGGCGAAGCATCACCGCGACTCCGGCGGCATGCTGTTCGAGTCCGACGAGACGTACGTACCGGATGCGGACTCGTGTCCGGTCGTCTCGGGGATTTTTGCGAGTGCCGGGCGATTCGGCTGTGACCTCTCGGATCGTCGCGTTAGGTTGGGCCGGTGCGGGTGGAGATGACGAGCGATCCGGTGGAATTCCAGCGGCGGGTGGCCGGGTTTCTGAGGCGTGATCCCTTGCGGCACACGGTGATGTCGACGGTCCTCGCCAATGAGATCGCCGGTCTCACCGTTGTCGGTGAACCTTCCTATTTCGCGTCCGTGCACACGGATGACATTGTGGGCGTTGCCATGCGGAGCGCCGGGCGCGGAGTGTGGCTGGGGCAGTTGCCGATCGACGCGGTGCCGCTGTTGGTGACCCGGTTCGCCGAGCTCCTGCCGCAGATCGACGACGTGCACGGCACCGAGCCCCTGGCCGGACCGTTCGCGGCGGCGTGGAGTGCGCTGCGCGGCAGGGCCTATCATGCGGACCACGGTGCGCGGCTGTACCGGCTGGGGCCGCTGCGCATGCCGCTCGCGCCCCCGGGCAGGCCCCGCCCCGCCACCGCGGCCGATATCGAGATCAGCGGGCGCTGGCTCGCCGAGATGGCTCGCGAACTGGGCGATACACATCTGGCCATGAACAAAGCAGGAATCCGCGCCCGCATCGAGGCCGGACGCTGGTGGCTGTGGGAGGACAACGGGCAGCCGGTGTCCCTGACGGCACATCAGATCCCCGTCGGCGGCTGGGCCCGGATCGGGCCGGTCTTCACCCCCCGGGCAGCACGCGGCCACGGCTATGCCTCGGCACTGGTCGCGGAGGTTTCCCGGCGGCTGCGGGAGACCGGGGCCGAGGTCTGCCTGTACGCCGACATCGACAACCCGACCTCGAACAAGATCTACCGCGCCATCGGATTCGAGGCCGTCGTCGACGAGGTGCACTACGCCTTCGAGTGAGCGTCGACCTCGTCATCGGTGCGGCCCGGTAATCGGACGAGGGACGAAAGTCCCCAGTTCCAGCGACCGGTCGACCGGATGACATCGTCTGGAGGAAGCCGCGGCGTGGCGGCCTACGCTCGAGCAGCGGGTCGGAGCAAGCGGCAGCACATGGAAAGCGGGCCGATCGTCCTTCCTCTCGGGTCATTGGGCCCTGCCGCTGAGACCCGCGAGCAGCGATGGTAGATCGATGACGAATGTTTCGAATCTGTCCGCACCGGAACGACGCCGGCTGGCCCAGCACACGCTGGACTCACTGACGGACCGGGCGGGGCATATCTTGACGCAGGTACGGTGCGGTTGCGGTCACCACGTGGCGGCGGTGTTCGATACATCGGCCGGTCCGGTGTATCGATCGGCGACCGGGCAGCACGCACATGGGTCGCGTGATTTCGTCGATGCTGCGCACGGCGCTCACCGGCAAGGCACCCGGTACGCGGATCTGCTTGCCGGTGACGGCTTCGTCGATGACGCGTTGCCCGCTTCCTGCGAATGCGGGCCGCGCACACTGTCGCGATTCCGACTCCAACAAGCCATCGCGAACCACGAGCGTACGATCCAGCTGCCCTGACCGGCCATCGCCCCCGCGTGCCGGGCGCTAGCGGGGCTCAGTTCGAGTTCAGACCGGAGTTGAGTGTGTAGGTGCCGACGAGCTCGGCTCGGCCCAGGATGTGGCCGATCATCGCTTGGCGTAGCCGTTCCCCGGTCACTGCCTGTCGCAGCGACAGCCGCTCGACATCGAGGGCACAGACGGTGAACACGTAGTGATGGATGCGCTGGTCGTTCCAGGGCGGGCAGGGGCCGTCATAGCCGTAGTGATCGTTTCCTCCACTGCTGAAGTCATTGAGGCCGTACCGCGCGTCATGGGGTGCAGCCGGACCTGGCCTGCCGTGCGTGGTCACGGCGCTCCGGAGGCTGCCTGCGGCGATCTGCCGCACGTCGGCCGGTATATCGAACAGCACCAAATGGTAGAAGTCGTTGCGCGGCAATTCCTTCGGCACCGTTCGCCCCTCGATGTTCACATCCGAGCCGGTGCTGGGTACGTCGATGTCGCAGCACACGACCGCGAAGGATCGCGTTCCCGCCGGCACGCCGTCCCACGCCAGATGCGGGTTGTGATTGGCGCCCGCCCGGACATGGTGCACGGCATCCGGTACGCCGTAGGCGAACGCGCCCGGAATGCGGGCATTGTCGTCGAATGAATCACTTCGAACCTTCATAACGATGCCTTCCACTCGTGCGGCCGATAGGCCTCCGCGATTCAGGTGGCGATGAGGGTGCAATCAACATAGCTCGTCGATGGGACCATTCCGCCGCGACGTGTTCTTCGGGTGACATTCGGTCGCCGGATCGGGGACCTTCGGCCCGAGTGAATCCGGCTGGGCCGTGAATCATTGATGGTGCCGGGGAAGCCCGGTGTCCTGCCCGACGTGGCGAATCGATCGATCCGGGACGCTGAGCCCGATCGAGACATCCGTCGTCACAGACGGGTGAACCACTCTCGGGCAGGTCTTGCTGTGGGGCCGAAAACGATGATGCAGACGAGTAGTCCACCGCAACAGCGCCCGGTCACCGTGCTGCTGGGCGGTGATGTGATGCTCGGTCGCGGCGTCGACCAGATCCAGCCGCATCCGGGTGATCCGCTGTTGTCCGAACCGTGGGTCGACGACGCCCGCCGCTACGTCGAGTTGGCCGAGAAGACGAACGGGCCGATACCGTACCCGGTCGACTCCGACTGGCCGTGGGGCGACGTCGGGCCGATGGTCGACCAGCTGGCGCCCGAGGTCCGGCTGATCAACCTCGAAACCACGATCACCATCGACGGCGTATTCGCGCCCGCCAAGGGCATCCACTATCGGATGAACCCCGCCAATATCGCGGCGCTGAAAGCGTTTCGGCCCGACGCCTGCGCGTTGGCCAACAATCACATTCTCGATTTCGGGGACCGCGGCCTGCGCGATACTCTCGACGCGCTCGCCGCGGCGAGTATTCATGCAGCCGGGGCGGGGACGAACATCGCCGCGGCCTGCCGCCCGGTGGTGGTGGAGCCGGCCGCCGGGCGGCGGGTGGTCATCGTCTCGATCGCCAGCACCAGCAGCGGCGTGCCGTCGGCGTGGGCCGCGCAGCACGATCGGCCGGGCGTGTGGCTGATCGGTGATTCGTCGGGCGGTGGTACCGCCGACCAAGTCGCAGCGCAAGCGGTGGCGCACAAGCGGCCCGGCGATATTCTGATCGTGTCCGTGCATTGGGGCCCGAACTGGGGCTACGGGGTCGGGCGGGGCGAAATCCAGTTCGCGCAACGGCTCATCGACGCCGGCGTCGACATCGTGCACGGGCATTCGTCCCACCATCCTCGCCCCGTCGAGATCTACCACGGCAAACCGATTCTCTACGGCTGCGGCGATGTCATCGACGACTACGAAGGCATACCCGGATACGAGTCCTACCGTCCCGAACTGCGGCTGCTCTACCTGGTTTCGGTCGAGCCCGGCGGGCAGCCGACCGGAATCCGGATGCTGCCGATGCGGATACGCCGCATGCGGCTCGAACGTGCTTCCCGGGCCGATGCCGATTGGCTGAGTGAGACACTCACCCACATCAGCCGCCGGTTCCACACCCGGATCGACCACGGGGCCGACGACCTGCTCGAGATCCGCTGGGGCTGAATCGAACTCGAGTGTCTTTCCGGCTCCGAGCGAAGGACGGTCACGCCTTGTGTGCGAGTCCGCCGTAGGCGGCGATCGGGGCGGGCTCGCCGATTCGGGCGGGGTCGATGCGCCATTCGGTGATGCGCACGAACCCCGGGTCGTCGAAGGACAGGCCGTCGAAGGCTGCCCGGATCTGCTCCCGGGTACGTGGGTAGTACGGGACGCCACCGGATTTGGCGTATTCCTCGCACAACTCCACGTACGGCCGACTGTCGGTGGTGCCGTCCCACAGCACCAGATAACTGCCCGACGGTACCGCCTGCATAACCGTGCGCACGATCCGCAGCATGTCGTCGTAGGTGCGGGCGTGTCCGAGCACCCCCATGAACATCACCGCGATGGGCTGGTCGAAGTTCAGCACGGTGCGGGCCTCGGCGACGATCTGCTCGGGATCGTGGAAGTCGCGCTCGATATAGGTGGTGACACCCTCATCGGTGGTGTCGGTCAGCAACGCGCGCGCGTGGGCGAGAACCAGGGGGTCGTTGTCGACGTAGACGATCTTGGCCTCCGGCGCTACGGACTGGGCGACCTCATGGGTGTTCTGCATCGTGGGCAGGCCGGTGCCGATATCGAGGAACTGGCGAATACCGGCTTCGCGGGCGAGGTGGCGGACCACGCGGATGAGGAACCCGCGCGATTGCACCGCCATGGTCGCGATGTCGGGATCGATCTTCAGGCTCTGCTCACCGACCTCCCGGTCGATCTCGTAGTTGTCCTTGCCGCCCATCCAGAAATTCCAGATCCGCGCCGAATGCGGGATATCGGTACGGATCACCGGTCCGGTCTCGTTCATGCCGAATCCCACTCCTTCGTCGATGCGCACGCCCCAAACCAGCCGTGCTGCCCGCCCCCGAACCCCGGTCGTGCACCTCCCGGCGTCCTCCGACACTACAAGGCGCAGCTCGGCACGCATAGTAGTCCGAACATGTTGCCCCACCGCGACTTCCATGATCAGCCGAACCTGCATGTTCGGCGTCGGCGCCTCAGGGTGGGTTCCTGTGGTAGTTCGACACAGAGGGTGCGAGCGGATTGCTCGACATACATGCCCGCGTGCCGCCGGATCATCCCGTCCAGCTGGACATTCGACTTGAACTACCATGGCAGCCGCACATGGTGAACATGGGTTCGAGTTCGCGGGACATCAGGCCGCGCCGTTCTGGTAGGAGGGACGACCGTGGCCGCTGACCTGGTCGAGGGCGAACTGGGCATCGATGGATTGCGCCGGACCTTCGGTGTGCGCCCACCGCGGCGGAAGCACGCGCCACTGGTGCTGGCGCTGCACGGAAACCAGGGCCCGTCGACGACCGAGCGGCTGATGTACGACTGGACCAGCTTCGCCCGGCACGCCGACGAGTGGGGGATCGGGGTCGTCTACCCGGACGGATGGGAAGGCTGCTGGGCCGACGGTCGCGGGGTCACCACGGCGGATGAGGCGGGCGTGGACGATGTCGCCTTCCTGCGGGCCGTGATCGACTGGTGCGCTGCGCAATTCGACACCCACGACGACCGCGCGGTCGTCACCGGCATCTCCAACGGTGCTTTCATGTCCCACCGGATGGCCCTCGCGGCCGGCGATCGGGTGGCGGTGTTCGCCGCCGTCGCGGGCGCGCTGCCGGAGGCACTGACCGCGATCCGGCCCGGGCACGCGGTGTCGGCCATGCTCATCAACGGCGACGCCGATCCGGTGGTGCCGATCACCGGCGGCTTTTCGCGCCATCTCGGTCGGGATGGCGAATCACGGGGCGGCATCAGGGGATTGGCGGAATCGGCGCGACACTGGCGCGAGCTCGACGGCTGCGCCGGGCCCGGCGAGACCGTCACCACCGACCGGTCGACCCGCACCACGGTGAGCCAGGGCGTGGGCGGCACCGTGGTATCGGAGTGGACGGTCTTCGGCGGTGGCCACACCTGGCCCGGCACCCCCGTGCCGGAACGCTGGGCCGGCAGCCCGGGCTCGGCGGTGTCGCTGGAATTCGATGCCGCCGAGCAGATCTGGCGCTTCGCCGAACCGCTGCTGCTGTCCGCGGACGCCCGCAAGCTCTGAAAGCTCTATCCGCCGAAGGAGAACGGAATGGCGATCATCGGCAGACTGCTGCGGAACCGGCGCGCCGCGCCCGAGGACCTGGCCTGGTGCCGGCCGAATCTGGCAGCGGGTGACGTCTTCGACGTGACCAGCGCGGATTTCGAGCACGAGGCGACGCTCGACGTCCGGCACGCCATGAAGCGGGTCGGCGGACAGGACCTGTCGCCGGCGCTGGCCTGGTCGGGAGTCCCCGCGGACACCGCGCAGCTGCTGCTGGTGGTGGAGGATCAGGATGCGCCGTTCGGCGGTCCCTTCGTACACGCGCTCGCGCTGCTCGATCCGAAGATCGGCGAACTGCCCAGTGGCGCACTGGCTTCCGGCTCCACCATCGACGGTGTCGAGGTGCTGCGCTCGAGCTGGGGGCGCGGATACCTGGGTCCGGGTCCGGTCCCGGGGCACGGGCCGCACCGGTACGTCTTCCAGGTCTTCGCGCTGACAGAACCGGTCACCATTCCCGGCGGCGGCGCTCCCGAATCGGCCAAGCCCCGAGCGGTGCTCGCGGCTGCCAGGGCGCGCGCCCGGGGCCGGATCGACGGTTTCTACGAGCGTCCCTGACGGGACGGCAAAGGCCCCCGAGACATGACGAAGAGCCGCGGCCCGATAGGCCTGCGGCTCTGTTCTTTTCGGATACCACTGTCAGTTGGCGGTGTTGACCGGTAGCGACAGCACCACCTCCTGCTCGTTCCCGGGCAGGTAGTGGACGTTCACCACGCGGCCGACCTGGACCATCGAGACCGCCGCCGGGGGCAGGAACTTCTCGGTGCGCGTCTCGAAGGTGCTGCCGTCCGGGCGGGTGACCACCAGCACCAGATCCAGCCGCGAGTGGCCGTCGCGGATCTCCCCGGGCACCGACAGTGACCGCACCACGGCCTGGGCCGCGATGCCGCGCCGGGCGATATCGATCTTGGCGGGGGTGGTGAAGCCCTTGCGGATGTTGGCCGCGTTCATGGCCTCCTGTGCCGCGGAGGTATCACCGGACATGTCCACCTCGACCTTCTCGAGCCGGTCGGGCAGGTAGCGGACCGGCAACACCACGCCGGGCCGCAACAGCGCCAGCTGGGTCAGCGGCACGATCATCTTGGCGTGCGAGGCGAAGACCTTGCCGTCGGCGCCCTCGACCCGGAAGTCGATGCGCACCTGCGGCTGCTCGTTGAGGTAGACGCCGGTCTGGCGGACACCCTCGACGGTGCCCAGACCCACCAGGCCATTGCGGAACTGGGAGCTGTTGTTGCCGGTGAAGGCCGACATGATGCCGTCGCCGGTGAAGGCGAAGGCGATGGGGACGATGGTCAGGGCGATGATCGGCAGGGCCATCTGCGGGCCGACCCAGCCGAAGACGCTGTCGGAGGTGAGGCCGTGCCACAGGTAGTAGCCGATGGCCAGGACGCCGAGAGCGAGTGCTGCGTAGCGGATTTGGTTCTTCATGAGCTTTCCGGATCGGAGACGTGGGGGAGGAGGAGCCCGCTCATGCCCGGTGGCACGAGCGGGGAGAACAGGGCCCCGCGTCGGGGGCCGGTGGACGGACCGGCTCAGCCGCCGACGATGGTGCCGCAGGCGAAGACGATCTCGAACTTCGCGGTCTTCGGGCCGGCCATCGGGTTGGACAGATCGGGGGTGCCGACGCCCTCGCCGGTGACGGTGAAGGTGTTGCCGCTCCTGGTCACCTTGGCGTTGCCGCCCGGCATGCCGTTGCCGAAGCCGAGCGCGTACGGCTGGCCGTTGTCGCCGCCCTTGGTGCCGGTGATGCCGACCGCCTGCACGGTGGTGTCACCGGTGATGGTGGCGCTCGCGCCGAGCGTGCCGTAGGTGGAGTTGCCGCTGTCGGTCAGTGCCAGCGCCAGATTGCCGCCCTGCTTGGCGCAGGTGGTCTCGAACTTGGCGGTGATCGCCTTGCCGTCGACCGAGGCCGAGGACGCGCCGCCGGCGGGGGCCGCGGAGCCCGGGGCCGAGGTGGCCGCGGGGGCGGCGGTGGTCGGGCTGGACTTGGAGCTGCTCGAGTTGCTGGAGCAACCGGTGACCAGCAGGGCCGCCGCGGCGGTGGCGGCGAGGACGGCGGTGGTCAGGCGGACGGGCTTGGAGTTCATGGTCATTCCTCGTTCTCGTGATGGGCTCCGTGGTGGAACCGATGCCAGAACCGTAGAAATCGGCACCCGGCCTACCGATCCCAACTTCCGGCACGCGAAAGCTGGTGAAACTGGGCTAACCTGGGCGAATGCGACGACCGCGGGCCATGGTGCTGGATGAGGTGTGGCGCCGCCTCGACGGGGTCGAACCCTTGAGCGGACCGCACGGCGGACCCCTGCGGCGGACCGTCAAGCTGATCCTGGATCCGCTGGTCATCCGCCCGGTTCAGCATCCGCAGTGCGCGGGTTCGATACTCTCCGCCGACGGAGCGGTGTTGCTGGCCACCCGGATTCACGCCGCCGCCGATGTCCTGCGCGCCACCGCGGCCTGGTTCACACTGCTCAAGCAGACGCGCCGGGCGCTGCGGATCACCGAGGGCAATGCCCAGGACCTGTACTTCCAGCGCTGCTTCGAACTCGCGACCGTCTCGGGCCTGCCGGACCCGGTCGGAGACCGGGCCGTCGCGGAAGCCGCGCTGCGCGAGATCCATGGGCTCGCTGCCGGCCGCACCACCCAGGCGCTCAAGGAATACCTGTCCGAACCGGCCCGGGTGGGCGAGCTGACCGAACTGATCCAGACCGCCTGGCGGCGGCGCCCGCTGACCGAGGTGCCCGACCACTCCGAGCTGCTCGCCGGACTACTGGAGGATTGCGCCGCAACCAGATTCGACAGCACCGGTGACCCCGCCGATATCGACGCCGTCATCGACGCATACGTCGGCACCCACACCGGAATCCGACTGTGGCTCAATGAAATAGGCTGCACCGCACAGGAATTCGGACTCACGCTGTACCCCCTCCCGCTCCCGCCCCAGGTCGGCTTCTCGGCCTCCACCGCCACCCTCGGCCTGCCCCTGGACCGGACCGTCCACGAGCGCATCTTCACCGTTCTGCAAGCCTCCAGCGAACGGTCCGATCTGCCCGCGATCCCCGAACTGGTCGCCGCCGAAATCGCCCGCGCCTGCGCCCCCTGGGCCCTGCTGGACGAATCCCTCCGGGTGGCCGCTGCCGCCGGTGCCACCCTGGCGGTCGACCTCCGCCCCCTCGGCGCCCCGCTTCCCATCGGCTACGCCCCGGACGGCGACGCCGCCCCTACCCCCAGATCCACTGTCACCCTGGCCGGTGCGGCCACCGGTCTGCTGGGCGCGGCCGTCGGCCTGACCGGCACGGCCGCCGGCCTGCTCGCCGGCTCGACCGGACTGGCGGGTACCGCGGCGGGCGTGACGGGCGCGGTCGCCGGATTGACCAGTGCCGCAGCCGGTCCGACCCGGCCGGGCGCTCCGTCGAGCGGCGGTGCGGCGGCACGGTTGATCAATGGGCGATGGCAGCGCGAGGCCTATGTGCTGCAGGCGCGGCGCATGGCGGTGCGGGTGGATGCGGTCGACGGTCCACTGGGGGCGATAGCGGCGGATCTGCGCGTGCCGTGGCGTCCCTACCTGCGCAGATTATGGGCGCGACTGCACGGGCGAGACGTACGTGAGTTCCCCGTGTGCGCCATGGACGAGCTCTGGGATCTGCTGGACGGCGTGGCCCGGTCGGTGATCCTGGACCACCGGATGCGGGTGAAACGGGCCCTGGCCGCCGGCGCGGCGGCCGAGCCCGGCGATCGGGAATCGAGGGTGGGATGACGAACTCGGCGGTCACGATCCACCGCTACCCCGACGGGTTGCGCGGCATAGTCCCGGTCGGCGACCCGGCCGCCCTGCACACCGCCCCGGGGCCCGACTCCATGGTGCTCGAGGTCGTCGGTGGTCACCTCATCTGGAGTGTGCTTGCCGGACAAGAACTTCCGGCGGCGCTGATCGACGATGTGGATGCCGCACAGGAATGGGTGTGGGCGCTCTACGGGGAATCCGCCGCCCTGGCCCTCGACTCCGTCCGGCCGGGCGGGCCGGTGGCGACAGCGGACGAGCAGCCGGTACCGGCGGTCGCCGCGGACGAGCGCCCGGTCGAAGTTCCCGCCGCTCCGGTGCTCCGGTCCCAGGCCGTCAGCGCCCGCCGACTCGCATACGCGCACTGGGCATCCCGGTGGTGGCCGGGGTCCACCCTGGACGGCATCGCCGACCTCGACCCGGCACTGCTGGACCGCGACATCGCGCTGCTGACCGAGGAGTGCGAATTGCTGGTGGACGGCGCGGACGCGCTCGCCCCGCCGGCTCCCGCCTATCTCGAAACATCGTTGCGTGCTTCGGATTACGCCCTCGCCGCCGGTGACGAAGCCCGGCCCGGCGGCACCCTGGTACTGGCCCGCGGCACCGGCGGGTGGGATTGGCGCCGCTGCCCGCCCGGGCTGGTCGACGCCTCCGAATCCGCGGTGTCCTGGCAACTCGTCCGCGACGCCGGAGCGACCAGCGTGGCCATCGCGGTGGCGGCGCACCCGGGCCTGCCCGATGCGGTTCCGGTCCACCTGCGGCCCTGGGCCCGCATCGATACCGGCCGTGGCGAGCTCGACACCGAACTGCGGGCCGCCGACGACACCTGGATCGGCGAATCCGTCCTGTCCGCACCGGCTTCCGCCGTCCGGGTCGCCATCCACGTCCCCGGTTTCGGACCGGATTCGGAGATCGGCCCGGCCCCGGCCGATGACCCGGCCACCGACACCGCGGCCGCCCTGCGCCGGCAGATCCGCGACTTCGCGGCCGCCCGGCTCCGCACAGCGGCCGGCCCGGACGCCGACGACTCCGGCCCGCTGGCCCCGTTGCTCGCCGAAATCGCGGCCGCAGCTGGGGATTCGGACTTCTGACATGCCGAATGACGAGGCCGGCGGCGACACAGCCGAACGGTCGGAGGCACCGGCCCCGCCCGCTGACGAGACCGTGAACGCGGAGAGCCCCCTGCTCCGCGCGGGAGCCGAGGCGGTCGCCCGCGGCGAATTGTGGGAGGGGCTGCGGATTTTCGAGCGAGCCGTCGAGACCGAAACCGGGGATCTACGACTGTGCGCCCTGGTGGACACGGCGGTGGTGACCGACCGGCTGGGAGACCACGCGACAGCGGTGAAGCGGTTCGTTGCAGCGCTGGAAGAGATGTCCTCCGACGCGCCGCGGATGTATCCGGGCGCGTTGATCGGGTTGTCGCAGGCATTGCAGAATCTCGGGGATCTGGACGGGGCGCAGGAGGCCCTGGAACAGGCTCGGACCGCGCTGGGCCGGGAGGAAGCGCCGGGGGATCTGCGGCTGGCCTGCCTGGTGTCCTCGACGGCGGTCGCGATGCATCGGCAGCAGTGGTGGCGGGCGCTGGACCTGGCGGGCGAATCACTGGACGCGGCACGGCGTTTCGGGCCCGAGCAGGCCGGGCATCCGCTGATGAACCTCGCCGCCGCGCATTTCGAGACCGGCCGGTGGGAGCTGGCACAGGACTTGGCGGGGCAGGCCCTGGCCGCCTTCGAAGCGGTCGACGACACCGCCGGGGTCGCCGAGACACGGCAGAACCTGGCGCTGATGTACACGCGTACCGGCTCTTTCGATGCCGCGGAACCGCTGCTCGCCGCCGCGCAGGAGCACTTCGAGGTGGCCGGGGCCGCGCACCGGGCCGGAATCGGGCTCAAGGTCATGGGGTTCATCGCCGAGCAGCGCGGACAGCTGGAGACGGCCCGGTCTCGCTACCGCGAGGCGCTGCGGCGTTTCGAGGAATCGCAGGCCGTGATCGACGCCGCGGATGTCCGACTTCGACTGGCCGCAACCGCATTTGCCTCGGGACAGTTCGAGGATGGGGAGTTCGAACTGGCCGCCGCGCGGGCTGTCTACGCGGCCCGCGGCCTCGGCCTGCACTGTGCCCAGCTCGACCACTGGCATGCGGGGCTGCTGGAGCCGCTCGTCACGCAGGTGCCCGGATTGCTCGCGCGGGCAGTGGACCTGGCGATTCCGGCGGCGCTGGCGCTAGATGCCGTCCGCTACGAGCTCCCCGACGGAGCACAGCGCGATTCGTGGAACCGGCGCATCGTGAATCCCGCGCTGCGGCTCGCCTTCCGCTACTCCTATCTGGCCGGTGATGCGCGACTGGTCGCCGACCTCATCGAAAATCAGTGTGCGGGAACCATCTTGGACATCAGCAGGCTGCCGGCGGAACCACCCGCGCCGCTCGATCTGTTCCAGCCCTTCGAACCGCCCTCGGAATCGGCCGCCGCCGTCCAGGACGCACTGCAACTCGGTACCGCGGTCGCCGCGGTGGCGGCCGGTGCGGGCCTGCCCGTCAGCCCGCCGCCGCGGGTATCCGTTCCGCCGGACGGGCATATCGCCCTTTCCGCCTGGCTGGACGCCGCCGAACAGCGCTACGGCCGTCGCGTCCGCACCGAGCGGGTGATCACCGCATGACCCCGACCGTCTGTGTCCGCATGGCCGACGCGGGCGACCTCTACCTGACCTGGCGGTGGGCCGACGAGAGTGCGCCCGGCGGCGTCTGCGTGGTGCCGGAGGAACAGGTCGAGACGGCTGTGGCCCGGTTCGCGGCGGCCCTGCCCGCGCCCGGGGTGGCCGGTGGCCTCGAATCCGCCCTCACCACCGGTGAACTGGCCTCCTACCCGGCGGAAAACACGCTGGCCCAATCTCTCTCGTCGACCTTTCTGCCCTACAATCTGGCGGTTCGGCTGCACGAGCTCGATTCGCAGGGCGTGCGACCGCGCATCCGGATTCAGCCCTCGCCGCGCACGGCACAGCTGCCGTGGGAGCTCATCGCCCCCGATCCGGAGGTGCGGCTGGTGGAGATCGCCGATGTGAGCGTGCTCGCGCCCACCGGCATCGTGCGCGCGCCCGCCCGGGTGACGCGGTCGTGGGCGGAGACCCGGAACCTGCCGGTGGTCGCCATCCTCGATCCGCGGGTGCCGGGTTTCCGCGCCGACTCCGCACTGGGATCGGTACTCGGCCGGATGGATTCGGCCGCGCCGCTGGCCGAACTGGTCGCCGCGCACGCCGCCGCCGATCGGCTGAGCCCGGCCGTCGGCGACCCGCTCGCGGCCTTCCGCCGCACCGATCTCGACCGGGCCTGGCTCAGTCGCACCCTGCACGCGGGCGCGGCCCGGCTGCTCTACGTCGGTCACGTCACCGCCGCGGCCCCCGAATCCGGCCGCAGTGAATCGGCCACCCTGCATCTGTCCTGTACCGCCGCCAGCCACGGCTGCGCACCGGCCTATCGTGACCACCGTCCGCTCTCGGCCCGTGACCTGCTGCTCGGCACCCACGCGCTCACCGACGGTGCGGGCCACGACTATTCGGGCAATGGGAACGGGGCGCGGCCTCGCACCGGGCCCGAAATCTGGCCGATTCCGAGCCGGGTCGCGCTGATCGCCTGTGAGAGCGGCGGCGATCTCCGCTTCGCCGAGCCCCTCGGTCTCGTCGCGGCCATGCTCACCGGCGGCGCGGAAGTGGTGACGGCCGGACGCTGGCCGCTGCCCACCGATCTCGCCTTCCATCGCTTCGCGGGCACGCCGGCCACCACGCATCCTTTCCAGGAAGCGGTGTGCGCCATCGACGCCGCCCACGAATCGCCCGATCCCGTTGCCGCTCTCAACGAGTGGCAGCGCGCGCACCTGGCCGCCTGGCGGACCACCGGCGAGATCCAGCACTCCCCGCTGATCTGGGCCGCCTTCGCCACGGTCGACACCCGCTGACCGGGGCGAGCCCCCAGAACTATCGCCCCAGGAATTCACGGGTCACGAAAAGATAACGGCCCCACCAGCTCTCCGATGAAGCTCCACGAGAGATCGGGAGCGGAGGGCGATATGGCGCGAATCGTGACAAGCATCGTGGTGGCGACACTGGCGATCACCCTGGCCCTGATTGCCGGACCCGCCGGCCGCGCCGAACCGGACGGCCTCCGGCACTGCGAGGTCAGCTCGGGCCGGCAGCCCGAGACCGCGACACCCGAAGCGGTGGGACTGGATTCGGCCGCACTGCGGCAGGCCGTCGACTTCGCCTCCGACCCGACCCGATTCACCGTCCAGGTATTCCGCAACAACTGCCTGATCGCCGGTGGGCCTACCAATCAGCGGGCGGGCGGTGTCGCCTGGAATCTGTGGAGCGGGACCAAGAGCGTGGTGTCGCTGGTCGCCGGGATCGCCGTCGACGAACACAAACTGCGCGTGGACGATCCGATCGGCGCCTATCTGCCCGCCGGGCTCGGGGACGACGAGCATCGCGCGATCACCGTGCGCAGCCTGCTCACCGAGACCTCCGGCATGGAGGTCGCCATCGCCTCCGAGGGCGTCACCGGGCTGGCCCGGCTCGACCCGAACGTGGTGGCGCAGGCGCTGGCCATGCCGATCCAGCATCCGCAGGGCGAGACCTGGCAGTACAGTCAGCGGGCCGTGGACCTGCTGGTCTTCGTCATCCAGCAGGCCGTGGGCGAGGATTTCCAGGCGTACGCGCAGCGAAACCTCTTCGACCCGTTGGGCATCCAGAAGTCCGACTATCTCTGGGCGCGCGACCGCAGCGGCAACACCTACGGCCATGCCCACCTGGTGCTGCCGCCCGACGACTACGCCAAGCTGGGCCTGCTGCTGGTGAATCGCGGCAATTGGCATGGCCGGCAGCTGATCTCCACCGGTTACCTGGCCGAGGCCACCACGCCGAACGATGTCAATCCCTGCTACGGCTTCCTGATCACCGTCAACGGCCCGGACTGCGAGGACCTGTTCCCCGGACTGCCCAAGGACGCCCTCCAGATGGCCGGGATGATGCGCCAGGACAACTTCATCGTCCCCAGCCTGGGCCTGCTGGTCAGCTGGACCGGTGTCACGGTTCCCGGTGGCGCGGTGAGCTTTCCGCACGACGTGCTGCGTGGGCTCACCACCGCGTTCCGGACCCCGAGCCTGCCCGACCCGGGTCCGTACGTACCGCGGCCGGACACCAGCCTCACCGACCCGATGTTCATGAACCCGGACGCCACGCTGTCCGCTCTGGGTCTCGGCCCGATGGCCTATCCGGGCTGCGGCATTCTGGAATGCCTCGGCAAGCCGCTGTATCCGCCGTTCGGCGACTGGCCGCCGGGCTGCTTCATCCTCGGCTGCGTGGGGACCGACCCGGCGACCCCCGGCATCCGCTGACCGAACGCTACTGCGGCTGACCGCAGTTGGCGCAGAAGGCCGCCCCGACCTGGACCTGATGGCCGCAACCCCGGCAATTCGATTGCAGGGACAGGGCGGTGCCGCAGGTGGAGCAGAACTTGCCGCCGGTGGTGTGCGCGCCGCAGGTCGGGCAGGACACCCGGGCCGGGGTGGCCACATCGTGCTGGGACGCCCAGTCCTGCTGATAGGCGGCCTCGCGGATCTGCGAGCCGCGGGCCTCGGCCTGCGCCTGGGCGATCTGGTGTGCCACCTGCGGCGAGCAGTTGGTGCACTGACCGACCTGCTCGTTCCAGCAGACACTGTGGCAGACCCAGCGTCCGCAGCCGCCGCAGAGGCGGAAGTCGCTGCGCACCTGCTCGACCGCGCGGGCGAACGCCTTGTCCTTGGTGCTGGAGGAGGAGCCGCCCCAGTGGTTCGAGTAGCTCTCCGCGGCATTGGAGATCTTGTCGATGGCGCGCACCTGATCGCCGAAGAGATCGCGCAGCACACGCAGCGCACCCCGGCCGCGGGAGAAGTAGTTCTGCTCGAACGGCGACTTGTACGTGGTGCTGCAGCGATCACAACGGAACTCCCACTGGAATCCGTCGTCATTGGATTCGTCGTGGTAAGAGCTGGTGAAGACGACCGGACCGGTCATGGTCGAGTTATTCCTTTGCGGCTGAGCGGAACTCTGTGAACGGACGCGCCCGGAGCCCCCCGGACCGTGTTTCGTCAGGTTCTTATCGTATGACTCAGCTCGCCCGCAACACATCCCACGAATCTTCCGCGGCCGGGGAGCGGGTCACTCGGTGAAGCCGACCTCCACCTCGGTCCGGTCGCGCCGCGTGTACATCTCCCAATACCGGTCGCCCAGTTCGGTATTGCTCATGCGCGCGATGTCGACGCCCGCCGGAACCAGCTCCGGATGCTCGTCGACGATCCGCTCGGCCGCGCTGTCGCCGATCAGCACTCCGATGTTCAGCAGCCCGACGTACACGCCGGTGTCGCGCAGTTCCTCGGCCAGCTGCAGCAGGTAGCCGCGCTGAGCCGCGAGGGCGACACCGAAATTCGACAGATAGGGCAGCACCACTTTCGGCGAGGAGCCCGAGGAGAACAGCAGCGCGCCCGACCCGCGCTCGATCATGCCGGGGGCCAGGGCGCGGGTTACGAGTATGGGGGAGTGCAGCTTCAGGGCCATCGGCAGGCTCAGGTCCGGGACATCCAGGGCCAGGGTGGACGGGATGCGGTCGGCCATCTCACCGGCCGCGCCGTGCAGGGCGACATCGATCTCGCCGAAGGTCTTCCGGATGGTCGCGACCGCGTCGGTGATCTGTGCCGCGTCGGTCACATCGGCCGGGAAGGCCGCGGCCTCGATGCCCTCGGCTTTCAGGTCGGCGACATGCTGCTCGGCCTTGTCGGGTTTGCGGCCGATCACGGCCACCCGGAAGCCCTCCCGGCCGAAACGCCGGGCGACGCCCATGCCGAGGCCGGGGCCGAATCCGAAGATCGCGATGGTCTTGCTCATGCTCGTTCCTCACTAAATTGAGCCATGGTTCAAGTTATGGGACCGACGCTAGCACGAACTTGAGCCTATGCTCAACTTAAATCCGATGCCCGATTTGTAGGATCGGCGAATGCCTGCGCAGAAACCCCTCCGCCTCGACGCCCGCCGCAATCGCGACGCGCTGGTGACCGCGGCGCGCGAGGTGTTCGCCGAACGCGGGCTCGACGCGCCGCTCAAGGAGATCGCCGCCCGCGCGGGCGTGGCCATCGGCACGCTCTACAACCGGTTTCCGACCCGTGACGATCTGATCGCGGCGGCCGTCGAGGACCGCGTCCAGGCGGGCGGACGCATCGCGGAAGAGGCGCTGGCCCTTGACGATCCGTGGGAATCGTTCGTGTACCTGGTCGAAAAGATCTGCGAGCTACAGGCTTACGACCGGCTGCTCAACGAGCTCGCGCTGCGGGCCGCGCCCAGTCCGGAGATCGCGGCACAGCGCGACCGCGGGCATGCTGTCATGCGCGAAATCATCACGCGCGCACAGGATGCCGCGGTGCTGCGCGCCGACTGGGCGCTCGAGGACATCGCTTTCATCACCTGGTCGCACACCCGGGTGGTGGAGCAGACCGCGGGCATCGCGCCCGAGGCCTGGCGGCGCAATCTGGCGCTCATGCTGGACGGGCTGCGCGCCGAAGCCGCTCACCCGCTGCCGGTTCCGCCGATCAGCGAGGAGCAGCTGAACCGGTCGCTGGTGGCCGATCCGGGCCGCGACTGACCGGCCGGATCGCCGCCCCGAAAAAGCGGCGGAATCGGCTCCGGTTACCGTCGGGGGGATAGTTCGTTCGCTTGTGTGTTGGAGGTAGTGACAATGGCAGGGATTCCCGCGGTACCGACCTCGCTGCTGGTGGCCGGAGGGCTCACCGGTGGCTTCGCCCTCGCTCAGGCCACCAAGAAGCGTCAGCTCGGGGGCGCGGTGTTCGCGGCGGGCACGGCGGCCGCCTTCCCGCGCTGGCGCAAGACCGTAGGCACCGGTGGTGCGGCCGCGCTGACCGGGCTCGCAGTCGGCGCGATGGGGGCCTCGCACCCGCTCGCCAAGAAGATCGGCGCCTGGCCGTCGGTTGCGGTCGTGTCCGGTGTGGTCGCGGTGGCCGCGTGGGCCGCGGTGGACCGTCGCGCCTGATTCATCCGCCGGTCCTCCGGTGTGTTTCGGGCCGTAAGGTTCGAAGGCGTGCCGGGGGACCGGAAGCGCAATACCGTGGAGTATGCGCACTTTCGTTCATCTGCTGCTGTTCGCCGCCGCCATCGCGGTGGCGGTCGGGGTTTTCGGTCCGCTGGTCGGCACGGTCGACGCGCGGAATGTCCAGTTCTCCGACCTGCGGAGCGGATTCGCCGCGGGCCGGTCACTGGACCAGATCGGGGCGCAGTCAGGGTCCTTCACGACCTCCCTGGCCATCGGGCTGCTCGGGGTGGCGGCCGTGGTGCTGGTGGCCGCGCTGGTCGGATCGCGAATCCTGGGCTGGATCGGCGTCCTCGTCGGCCTGGCCGGGCTCGGTGTGCTGACCTGGCGGCTCGACCAGCGCTTCGATCACGAGCTGCGCACCGACTATCGGCATCTGCTCAGCGGGACCTGGGGGCTGTACCTGGTCGGCGGCGGGCTGGTGCTGTCGCTACTGCTCCTGCTGATCCCCCGCGAGCGCCGCTTGCCGCCGTCGCCCGGACCTGGCTTCTGATCTCGTAATCCGCTGTCGGACTTCACTGTTCGATCAACTGCCGAACCACCACGTAACCCGACGTCGTATCTAGGGCGAACGAGGAGGTTCATTCGATGCACACCAGCAACGCCCTGATCGCCGTCCGGAAACCGCTGACCTGCCTGGTCGCGGCCGGAGCACTGTTCGCCACCGCCGCCGGCATCGCCGCGGCCGAACCGCCGGGCTCGACGATCTCGGGCGGTTCGGGGGCCGGATCCACCACCCCCGGCACATCCCACCACACCGTCATCACTTACTCGACCGACCCCTACGGGTACTCCTACCAGTACGAATACGTCGACCCCGCCCCACAACCCGCCGCCCAGGACCCGGCTACCACCAATCGGCTCGGTCCCGGCGGTGCGGACCACACCTGGACGCCCGCGACCCGACACGACGGCACCGGCTGGACGGTGTGCACCCCAAACTCCACCGTCTGCAGATAATCCCCCCGCAGTCGAAAATCCACTCGCTCTCGGTGAGATCGCTCCGAATCGCTACTCTCGCAGTAAATTCCGAAACCTCACCGGCCGAGTAGCTGGATCAATCTGCGCAGCTGCGCGCTGTAATACTCTTCGAATTCCGGTGAGCCGGGCTGCTTTCCGGTCGCCTGCAGGGCTGTCTCGGGCAGCATGACGGGTGCCAGGATCATGCCCATCAGGGCCATACGAATGAAGGCGGGGTCGATCCCGGGGGAGATCTCGCCGCGTTCCTGGGCTCGGGTCAGGTTCTCCAGATCGGCGTCGACAGTGGCCGATCCATCCAAATAGTCAGTGGCGGAACCACTTCCGGTGAGGCCGCGCCACACCAGCAGACGGGCCGGGCGGGGATCGGCCAGCACCGCGGACAGATAGCGGGCGGCGACCTCGTCGAGCGGGAGTTCCGGATCCGCGCGCTCGGCTTCCGCCGCGGGCCAGCCGCGCTGAATCTCCTGGTAGAGGCCCTCTTTGCCGCCGAAGTAGTAGGCGATCAGCTGCTTGTTGACCCCGGCGCGATCGGCGATCTCCTGCACTCGTGCGCCGTCGAAGCCCTTGGCGGCGAACTCGTCCAGGGCCGCGTCCAGCAGGGCCTGGCGGGAGCGCTCGGCATCGCGGCGGCGATCGGCGGCGCTGGGCGCGCGCCGGGGCCGGCGGCCCGCGGCAGGCGGGACGGGGTCCGTGTCAGGGTCGGGCGCGGTTGCCATCCGCCGATTGTAATGCGGTGGATGACTGTGTCATCCACCGAATCAACTGTGTCATACCTCCGTTTGTCATCCAATTGGTTGACATGATTATCCAAACGGATGACACTTCGGGTGTGACCATCTCGAACATCCCGGGCGCGGCGGTGGACCGGTCCGCGCTCACTCCGCAGGCACGCCGGGCCATCGTGGTCGTGCTGGTCGGCGCGATACTGGCCTTCCTCGACGCGACCGTCGTCAATGTGTCCCTGAGATCGCTGGCCGCCGATCTGGGCGGCACGCTCGACGCGATTCAGTGGGTCGTCACCGTCTACCTGCTGGTGCAGGCGGCCGTGCTGCCCGTGACCGGGTGGGCCGCACGGCGCATCGGGCGGAAACGGCTCTATCTCGGTGCGCTGCTGCTGTTCACGCTCGCCTCGGTGGCCTGTGCCGCCGCGGGGAGCGTCGGCATGCTGATCGCGGCCAGGGTGGCCCAGGGGCTGGGAGCCGGGGTCATGATCCCGGTCGGTCAGATGATCCTGGTGACCGCAGCAGGGCGGGACGGGATGGCGAAAGCCATGGCGGCGGCGGGCATTCCGATGGTGCTGACCCCGGTGGTCGGACCGACGATCGGCGGGCTGCTGCTCGAGTATGCAGGCTGGCAGTGGATCTTCCTGATCAATGCGCCGATCGGTGCGGCCGGGCTGGTGCTGGCCGCGCGGCTGCTGCCCGCGGACGACCGCGCCGAAGCCGCCGGAGCGCTGGATGCGCCCGGGCTGATCCTGATCTCGCTCGGGATGATCGGGATCACCTACGGGTTGTCCGAGGCGGCGCAGCGCGGGGTGTCCGACCTGCTGGTTCTCGTCACACTCTGCGGTGGAATGGTTTTGGTCGCGGCATTCGTCGCACACTCACTGCGGACCCGGAACCCGGTGCTGGACCTTCGGCTCTGGCGGGACCGGTTCTTCGCGGCGGGCACGATCTCGACCTTCGTCATCGGTGCGGTGACCTTCGGCGCGATGGTGTTGCTGCCCTTGTACTTTCAGCTCGTCCGCCACCAGGACACCGCGCACACCGGCATGCTGATGGTGCCGCAGGGCATCGGCGCCGCCCTCGCCATGGGCCTGTCCGCGCGCCTCTACGAACGTATCGGCGCCCTCACCTGCCTACTCGGCACGCTCGTCTGCTGCGCCGCCACCGTCCCGTTCATGATGATCGCCGGCGACACTCCGTACTGGCTGCTCGGCGCGGCCATGACCGTCCGCGGTCTCGGCATCGGACTGGCGGCCATGCCCGCGATGGCCGCCGCCATGCGGGACCTCACGCCGTCCCAGATCATCGACGCCACACCGCAACTCACCGTCATGCAGCGGGTCGGGGGATCCATCGGGACGGCCGCATTCGTGATGATCCTGCAGCGACATCTGCCCACGGATGGTGCGACTGCGGCCGGGGCTTCCGCCTTCGCGGTGACCTTCACCTGGGTACTCGCCGCCTCCACCCTGGCGGTATTGCCGACGGCCATGATGGCCGTGCTCGAACGCCGGGCAAGGCGCGGCTAGCGGCTCAGCGGTGGGCGTCGAGCCAGTTGCCGAGGGCGTCGAGAGCGGCGGGGGCGATGGGCTGGAAGTCGTCGTGGAGGACGTCGGGGGTGGGACCGAGGGAGTGGCCCAGGGTCGGGAAGAGGTGGAGCGTGTGGTCGGGGTTGCCGGCGGCGGAGAGGGCGGCGTCGAGGGTGGTGGAGCCGGCCGGGGGGACGTTGGCGTCCTGGGCGCCCTGCAGGATGAGTACCGGCGCGGTCAGTTTCGGGGCCTGTTCGATGACGGTGGGGAGGGCTCGGGCGGGGTCGTAGAGCTCGTAGAGGCCGCCGGGGCGCATGGCCGATTCCAGGTAGAACTGGTAGTCGGGACGGAATTCGAGGTTCACGTCCAGCTTGCCGTCGCGATTCAGATCCCAGGTGGGGCGGACGGTGAAGTCTCCAGCGTCGGCGTTCACGCAGGCGAAGCGGAGGGCGAGTTTCGCCATCCGGCCGCCGTCGCTGTGGAAGGCACTGGCCAGTTCCTCGGGTCCGAGCAGGCCGTTCACGGCGAAACGCGACAGGTACGGCGCGTAGACCTGCTCGCCCTGATAACTGAAGGTGACCCGCCACGGAAGGGCCACCGGGCCCTGGAAGATGGTTCCGGCCAGCTCCGGATGGGTGGTCGCCAGGGCGGCGGCGACCGTGCTGCCCTCGCTCCAGCCGTAGACGAAGACGTGATGCGGATCGACGTGTGAATCCTGTTCGGCGGCACGCAGAACCTGGTCGGCGTCGTCGCGCATGCCGTTCAGGTCGAGTTTGGACCAATAGTCGCCATTGTCGACGTCGCCGGGGCCGTGCACGTAACGCTTGTTGTACCGCATCACCGCATAGCCGCGGCTGGTCAGGTCGTCGGCGATATCGAGGAAGATGTGGGAGCCGGACGCCTGGTCGGCATTGAGGTCCTCGGGGCCCGAGCCCGGAATCAGCACCACCACAGGCGCATTGCGCGCCCCCGCCGGGTAGTCGAGTTCACCCGAACCGGTGAAATCTCCGAACTGGAAGGTGAAGGTCTCGTGTTCGACCGTGGGCTCCGCCGCGGCCACACCGCCGGTGCCACAGACCAGCGCGATCGCCCCCAGTGCCACTGCCCCGCGGATCCCCATGAGCGGCAATCTAGCCGCCCCCGCGCGACGCGGCAATCCATTCAGGAGCCGAGATCGTGCAGGCGGGAGGTGAGAAAGTCCGCTTCGACCGTGTTCTCGGCGAGCAGCAGTGCCTCCTGATAGGCGAGCCGGGCCTCGTCGAATCTGCCCAGGCGGGTAAGGAATTCGGCGCGGGCGGCGGGTAGGTAGTGGTAGGCGGTGAGCTGGGGTTCGGTGGCCAGGCGGTCGAGCTCGTCCAGGCCGCGCTGCGGGCCGTGGGCGTGGCCGAGGGCGACGGCGCGATTGAGGGCGACCACGGGGGAGGGCCAGACGGCGATGAGATGGTCGTAGAGGCCGGCGATCTCGTGCCAGTCGGTGGCGTCGAAGGCGGGGGCCTCGGCGTGGACGGCGGCAATGGCCGCCATGAGCGGGAAGCGGCCCGGTGTACGGCCGCGTAATGACCTGCGCACCAAGGCGATTCCCTCGGAGATGGCCCGGCGGTCCCAGTGGGTGCGGTCCTGCTCGGCCAGCGGCAGGAAACGTCCGGCCTCGTCGGTGCGGGTGCCGCGGCGGGCGTCGGTGAGCAGCAGCAGTGCGTACAGGCCCGCCACGTCCGGGTCGTTGGGCAGCAGCAGGCGCAGCATGCGGGCCAGGTCGAGGGCGCGTTCCACCAGCTCGGGGCGGACCAGTTCGGCACCGGCCGGGGCGGTGTGGCCGGTGGTGAACAGCAGGTGCAGCACGGTCAGCACCGCGTCGACGCGGTCGGGCAGTTCCTCGTCGGACGGGAGGCGATAGGGGATGTGCGCCTCGGCGATCTTCTTCTTGGCCCGCGTGATGCGCGCCGCCATGGCCGGTTCCGCGACCAGGAAGGCGCGCGCGATCTCCGGAGTGGACAGACCGCACAGCAGGCGCAGGGTCAGCGCCACCCGCGCCTCCATCGACAGGGCCGGGTGGCAGCAGATGAAGATGAGCCGCAGCCGATCGTCGGCCACCGAGTCCGGGGCGGCCGGGTCGGGCGCCGGATCCTCCACCAGCAGCGGAATCGAGCGCTCGAACGCGATGTCGCGGCGCAGGGCGTCCAGGGCGCGCCGCCGCGCCACCGTGGTCAGCCAGGCGCCGGGGCGATCCGGGATTCCCGACTCCGGCCAGGCCTGCAGGGCCTGCGTGAACGCCTCCTGCACGGCCTCTTCGGCGAGATCGATATCGCGGGTCACCCGCACGGTCGCCGCCAGCACGAAGCCCCACTCGCGCCGGTGCGCGTCGGCGACCGCGGCGGCCACCTCCGGCGTCGTCACGGCTCGTCGTGCGGGTGGATCGGCCGGACCTCGACGCAGCCGAACGGTGACGGTACATCCACGGCGATCCGGATGGCCTCGTCCAGATCGGCCGCCTCGACCAGGTAGTAGCCGCCCAGGACCTCTTTGGTCTCGGCGAACACGCCGTCGGTGATGACCGTCCGGCCGTGCTCGTCGTGCCGGACCGTGGTCGCGGTCGAGGTGGGGCGCAGGCGGTTACCGCCGCGCAGCCGGTCGGCGTGCGCGGCCATGAACTCGAGGTGCTCGTTCAGGGTGCGCTGCCGCGCGGCCGGATCCGCGGCCAGCCAGGTCTGTTCGTCCTGGTGGATCAGCAGCAGGTACTCGGGCATGTCACTGCTCCCTTCGCTGGGGTGGATCGCACGGCTCCGTTGCCGTTTCACTGCTGACGTCGTTGTCACTCGAAACGTCGTTCGGGATGGCGGCGAAATCGACACGGTCGCGAAAAAAGATTCTCGACCGGATTGTCGATTCCCGGCCGGAGCCGCGCGACGGATTCACGAGTCGGCCGACCGGGCCGTCCATCCGACAGGAGAAACGACAATGTCCACCTACATCCTCGCCTTCCGCAACGACCCCACCCGCGCAGCCACGCCCGAGCAGGAGAAACTGTGGGCCGACTGGTTCGCCCAGATCGGGGAGCGCGTCACCGATTTCGGCAATCGCGTGGGCCAGACCGTCATGCTGGGCGACAACCCCGCCGCCCCCGACCGGCTCTCCGGCTATGTCGCCGTCGAGGCCGACGACCTCGACTCGGCGGTGAAACTCGCCTCCGGCTGCCCGGGCCTGACCTATGGCGGCCGCGTGGAGGTCGGCGAACCCGTCCCCATGTCCTGACGCCCGAGCGTCCGGGCCCGCACCCCGCCGGGCCCGGAACAGCCTGGCCCTGCCCATCGCGGCCGGCGTCTTCGAGCCCGCCTTCGGCTTCACGCTCCGGCCGGAGATCGCCGCCATGTCCATGTCGGGGTCCAGCATCATCGTGGCCCTGAACGCCCTGTCCCTGAAGCGTTTGCGCCTGCCCGGACGGGACTGAGCCGCACCGATACTGCTGTGCGCTGGGTTACACCTCGACCGAGGGGTGAGTCTATTCATGATGCTGGAAGTTGGCCGTCGCTAATACAGTGAGACTGCATCATGTTCCCGGCCCGAAAGACTTGAAACATGCCTATCGTCAACCTCGGTTCCGCCGCCATCGACCTGGCCAGCACCGTCACCGGAATCGCCGCCAACCTCACCTACGTTCTGAAGGCGTGGGGACTGGCCTGATTCGCCCGATAACGCGCGAAAACCGCCTCCTCGGAGGCGGTTTTCGCGTCTTCGGGCAGGGTTATGCGGGATGGCCGCGGTGCTCGGCCCATTCGCGGGCCAGGATGGACATGACGGTCGCGTCGATCCACTCGTCGCCGTAGCGCAGGGATTCCCGCAGGACGCCCTCGGGGCGGAATCCGGCCTTCTCGTAGGCGCGGCGGGCGCGCGGGTTGAAGGCATAGACCTCCAGGGAGATTCGGTGCAGGCCGAGCTTTTCGAACCCGTAGCCGACGATCAGCCGCGTCGCCTCCGTGCCCAGCCCGCGGCCCTGGCCGTCGGGGCCGATCAGGATGCGGAAGTTGCAACTGCCGTTGCCGGGATCCCACTGATTGAGGACGGCCTCCCCGACGCAGCGGCCGGTCTCGATGTCGACGATGGCCAAATCGAGGCGGTCCGGCTGGGTTTCGCGCGTGGCGTACCAGTCGCGCAAGCGCTCGTGCTCGGCCGGATCCTGCGGCACGGGCTCGGTGGTCTCCTCGTGAACGCTGCCGGTCAGCCTGCGCACGTCGGGATCGCGCAGGGCCACGAGGACGGCGTCGAGGTCTTCGGGGATGAACGGCCGCAGGAGAACTTTCGCGCCGGGCAGGGTGGGCTTGATCGAAAAGTCGGCGGATTCGAACACCGGTGAATTATCGCGCCGAGATCAATAGAGTCGGCGAATGGCCAGTTCACCCTCGGGGACGTCGCCGGCCACGCTCGCCGACGTCCTGCCGTCCGTCGCCGCGTCCTTCGGGCTCGACCAGCGCAATCCGCTGGCCCTCGCACCCAACCGGGATGTGGTGGTGCTGCTGATCGACGGCCTCGGCGCGGAACTCCTTGCCCGCCACGCCGACAGCGCGCCCACCCTGGCCGCGCACGTCCGCACCACCCTCACCGCGGGCTTCCCCGCCACCACCGCGACCAGTCTCGCCAGCCTCGCCCTCGGCGCGCCCTGCGCGACACACGGCATCATCGGCTACAGCTTCGCCCTGCCCGACGGCGACCGTCTCCGCCTGCTGAATGCGCTGCGCTGGAGTCTCGACAGCGCGACCGGCGAGGATGCCCGCGACGCGTACCCGCCGGAGTCGGTGCAGCAGCACACCAGCCGGCTGGAGGACCTCGCCGCCCACGGCGTCGAGCTGCACTACGTGATACCCGCCTACCAGCGCACCTCCGGTCTGACCCGGGCCGCCTTCCGCGCGCCGGGCACCGTGCACCCGGCCACCACCCTCGACGAGCTGCGCGCCGGAATCCTCTCTGTCGCAAGGCATTCCGGCACGAACTCCCGCTTCGCCTACGCGTATTTCCCCGATCTCGATGCCAACGGTCACCTGTACGGACCCGAATCGCCGCAGTGGCTGGCCGTACTCCGCGATATCGACGTCTGCCTCGCCGGCCTGTTCGCTGAGCTACCGTCCACCTGCACGGTGCTGATCACCGGCGATCACGGAATGATCCACGTGGACACCGTCATCGATCTGGACGCGCGGCCCGCGCTGCATCGCGACGTCCGGTTGATCGGCGGCGAGGCGCGGGTCCGCCACATCTACCTCGACCGCCCCGAAGCTCTGGCCGACGCCCACTCCGCGTGGACCGCCGAACTGTCCACGCACGCAACGGTCGTGACCCGCGAGCAGGCGCTCGACGAGCACTGGTTCGGCCCGACCCCACCGACGCCGGTGATCGCCTCCCGCATCGGCGATCTCATCGCCGTCGCCGAGGGCGCCGCGGTCCTGGTCCGCCCCGCCCTCGAGCCCTTGGAGTCGGCCCTCGTGGGTCACCACGGCGCCCGCACCTCGGCCGAGCAACTCGTCCCCCTCATCGCCACACCCTGATTTCAAGATCAGGGAGCTGCACTCAGGTGCGCAGTAGTGCGGTCTGGACCTTGCGCAGGCGGTCCACATCGCCGCGGAAGCCGGCCACGGCATCGTTGTAGAGGAAGGCCTCCCACAGCCGCACCAGGGCGTAGGCCAGGGTGTCGCGCTCGATGGGAGGCTCGTAGCCCTCCGATTCGGCGCGTTCGATGAACCGCTCGACCAGGGCCACCGCGGCCTGGTGCACGACCCCGTCACTCCGGGTGATCAGGCGCAGCGCCGCGGTGGATTCATTGTCGAAATACGAACGCAGCGCGTCGTTCTCGACCAGCAGATCGATGGTGCGGTTGAGCGCCGCGGTGAGCCGCTCACCACCCGACCCGCGGGAGCGGCGATCGGCATGGGCCACGACCCGCTCCAGCTGCCGCGCCACGGCCGCGCCCAGCAGGCCGTCCCGGGATCCGAACCACCGGTAGATGCTGGCCCGGCCCACCCCCAGCTGGGCGGCAATGGCATTGACGTCCACCCGTTTCCCGCTCAGGAACACGACGATGGCGGCCTCGAGCACATCGTCCCGGCTGGCCGACGCGGGCCGGCCCGGCGCCCTGGTCCCCTCCGCGCGTGTCACGCGGAAAGCCCAGGGGCCAGGTAGGGCGACAGGGTGCCGGCGGTGGCCGCGCGTCCCAGCGTCAGGGCCTGCTGCAGCACTCCGGGATCGCGGGCGATGCGCCCGATCTCGGGTGCGTCGGCCGGCGGGCGGATCTGCAGCACGGCCGGATCGGAATCGAAGTCCCGCTCGTCGCTGTGGTGTCGCGCGACCCGATCGAGCCACGACCCGACCGTTCCCGGTGCGTGCCGGGACAGGAAGCGGGCCACCACCCGGGATTCCAGACTCGAAGGAGGACGCATGGTTTCGTCGTCACGCCGGGTGCGCAGCACCAGGACTCGGGTCGCGCCCTGCGTCAACGCCGTTCGCACCGGGACGGATTCGGAGAGCCCGGCATCGACGTACCGGCGCGTGCCGATCGTCACCGGCCGCCCGGCCAGGATCGGCAGGCAGGTCGATGCCCGCAGCGCCGCTTGCACCGAGCCCACATCGCTCAGCTCCGGGTGTAGATCGACGGCCGCGCCGGTGTCGGCGTCGGTGGCGATGGGGTGGAAGGTGATCGAATTGGCCAGGATCGCAGGGAAATCCATGGGCACGATGCGCTCGTACACGGTGTGCACCAGGTACTCGGTATCGACCACGCGGCCGCCGCGCAGGGCCCGGGCCGGATTGATCACGCGGTTGATCACCTCGGGATTCCAGGCCCGCCGCGAATCCACCGCGCGCCCGCACAGCAGCCAGGCGGCGTTCAGCGCGCCCGCCGACGCCCCGTACACCGCGTCGAAGCAGGGCAGGATGCCCAATTCCTCGATGGCCATGGCCATGCCGTGCGAGTACGCGCCGCGCGAGGAGCCGCCCTCGATGACGAGAGCCAGCCGGTGCGAGTCCGTGCGCTGCCCGGGCGCGCTGCCCTCGCGATGCCGGTGGGCGATGAGCTCGCCGACGCCGAGCGTGCAGTGATGGTCGGGCACGGATGGCTCCCTTGATGTCGGTGGTGTGCGCGGCCGTTCGAGTATACGACCCTATTTGAGACACTGATGTCTCTGTGTATCATATCCGGCGATGGCGTGGGTAGCCATGAAACTGGAGGTCAACGCATGCAACTAGCGCTCACCGACGACGAGCTCGCCTTCCGCGACGAGCTGCGCGCGTTCTATCGGAGCGAGATTCCGGCCGACATCCGCAACCGGCAGCGGCACGGGCAGGAACTGAGCAAGGACGACATCGTCACCACCCAGCGCATCCTCAACGCGCACGGGCTGGCCACCCCGAACTGGCCGGTGGAATGGGGCGGCAAGGACTGGACGCCCATCCAGCGCCATATCTGGCACGACGAGATGCAGCTGGCCTCGGTGCCCGAACCGCTCACCTTCAATGCCAATATGATCGGCCCGGTCATCGCGCACTTCGGCTCCCAGGAGCTCAAGGAGCGCTTCCTGCCGCCCACGGCCAACCTCGACATCTGGTGGTGCCAGGGCTTTTCCGAGCCCGAGGCGGGCTCGGACCTGGCCTCGCTGCGCACCGTCGCGGTCCGCGACGGCGACAGCTACGTGATCAACGGGCAGAAGACCTGGACCACCGCCGCCCAGTCCGCCGACTGGATGTTCTGCCTGGCGCGCACCAACCCGGACGCGCCCAAGAAGCAGGCCGGCATCTCCATGCTGCTGTTCCCGCTCGACACCCCCGGCGTGACCGTGCGGCCGATCAAGCTCATCGACGGCAGCCACGAGGTCAACGAGGTGTTCCTGGAGAACGTCCGGGTACCCGCGAATCAGCTTGTCGGCGAGGAGAACCAGGGCTGGACCTACGCCAAGTTCCTGCTCGGCAACGAGCGCACCGGCATCGCCGCGGTCGGCCAGACCAAGGTGAAACTGTGGCTGGCCAAGGAGCATGCCAAGCAGACTCGCCTGGGCGAGAAGACCCTGCTCGACGATCAGCTCTTCGCGACCCGCCTCGCCGAACTCGAAAACGAGCTGCTGGCACTGGAACTGGTGCAGCTGCGGGTGGCCGCGGGCTCGGCCGACGGCAAGCCCAACCCGGTCTCCTCGATTCTCAAACTGCGCGGCACCGAACTCCAGCAGGCCGTCACCGAACTGCTGGTCGACATCGCCGGACCGGATTCCGTTGCGCGCGAGGACGAGTCGGACCCGGACTGGGCCCGTCGCAGCACCGCCACCTACCTGAACTACCGCAAGACATCGATCTACGGAGGATCCAACGAGGTGCAGCGCGGCATCATCGCCTCGACGATCCTCGGACTGTGAGGCAGCACCATGGATTTCGATCTCACCCCCGAACAGGACATGCTGCGCGACACCGTGCGTGACGTGCTGTCCCGCGGCTACACCCCCGAGCGCCGCAACGACATCGTCGGCACCGAACTCGGCTGGGATGCCGACATCTGGGCCACCTTCGCCGAAATCGGCCTGCTCGGACTGACTTTCGCCGAGGAGGACGGCGGCATGGGCGCCGGGCCCATCGAGGCCATGCTGGTCATGACCGAGATCGGCCGCGCCCTGGCCCCCGAACCCGTGCTGGACTGCGCACTGCTGCCGGGCGGGCTGGTCTCCGCCGTCGGCGCCGACGCACAGCGCAAGGACCTGCTGCCGCGCATTGCCGAGGGGGAACTCAAGCTCGCCTTCGCGCACGGCGAGCCGGGTCTGCGCTGGCCCGCTACCGAGACCGCCACCCAGGCGGTACGGCAGCCGGACGGCTGGCGTATCACCGGCCGCAAACACCCGGTCTCCCACGGTGATTGCGCCGATCTGCTGATCGTGAGCGCGGCGCTCGACAACGGCATCGGGCTGTTCCTCGTCGATCCCGCCGATCCGGGCGTCCGGCGCACCCCCTACGCCACCCACGACGGGCTGCGCGGCGCGGACATCGTCTTCGACGGCGCGGTGGCCCAACCGCTCGGCGAGCCGGTCGATGCCGCCGCCGCCATTCAGGCCGCGCTGGCCGGGGCGCAGGCCGCGCTGTGCGCCGAGGCCATCGGCGCGATGGAGGAGTCCCTGCGGCTCACCGCGGAATACCTGAAGACGCGCAAGCAGTTCGGGGTGCCGTTGCGCACCTTCCAGACACTGACCCAGCGCGCCGCCGACATGTACGTGTCGCTGGAGCTGGCCCGCGGCATGAGCATGTACGCGTCCATGTCGCTGGCCGACGGCATCGTCGATCCGGTCGTCGCCTCCCGCGCCAAACTGCGGATCGGGCGCTCCGCCCGGCACATCGGGCAGGAGGCCATCCAGATGCACGGCGGCATCGGCATGACCGACGAATACCCCGTCGGCCACTACACCGCCCGGCTCACCGCCATCGAGCACACCCTCGGTGACTCCACCGACCACCTGCGCTACCTGGGCGGGTACGTGGCCGACTACCAGATGGTCGAAATCTGATGCGCATTCGCGGCGCGGTCCTGGAGGAGATCGGACGCGAGCGGCCCTACGCCGACTCCCGGCCGATCAGCGTGTGCGACCTCGAACTCGGCGATCCCGGACCCACCGAGGTGCTGGTCGCCATCGAGGCAGCCGGGCTGTGCCACTCGGATCTGAGTGTGGTGGACGGCAATCGGCCACGCCCGCTACCCATGCTGCTCGGCCACGAGGCCGCGGGCACCGTGCTGGCGGTCGGCGAGCGGGTCGCCGATCTGCTCATCGGACAGCGAGTGGTGATGTCCTTCCTGCCGCGCTGCGAAGAGTGCGACGCGTGCGCGCGGGACGGGCAGCTGCCCTGCACCGCGGGCACCCGCGCCAATACCGCCGGTGAACTGCTGCACCATGCCGGGCACCTGTCGCGCGGCGGCGACCGGGTACGTCATCACCTGGGCGTCTCCGGCTTCGCCACACACGCCGTGGTGGACCGGGCCTCCCTGGTGCCGGTCGGCAACTCGGTGCCACCGGAGATCGCGGCACTATTCGGGTGCGCGGTGCTGACCGGCGGCGGAGCCGTGCTGAACGTCGCCGACCCGCGACCGGAGGACAGCCTCATGGTGGTCGGGCTCGGCGGAGTCGGAATGGCGGCGCTGCTGACGGCGAAAGCCGTTGGCGTGGAGCGGATTATCGCGGTTGACCGGATGGCGGCCAAGCGCGCCATGGCCAAGGAGCTCGGGGCCACCGAGACGTATACGCCCGAGCAGATCGCCGACGAGGGGATCCGGGTGCGGTACGTGGTGGAGTGCGCCGGGCATCCGTCCGCGTTCGAAACCGCCTACAGGGCAACCGAACCCGGTGGCACGACGATCACCGTCGGCCTGCCCGGACCGAATTCGACGGTGACCCTGCCGCCGTTGAGTATCACCGCCGAGGCTCGCACCATTGTCGGCAGCTATCTGGGCTCCGCGGTTCCCGCGCGGGACATTCCGCGCTACGAACACATGTGGCGGCAGGGACGGCTGCCGGTGGAGAAATTGATCACCTCTCGCATCGGGCTGGAAGAGATCAATGAGGCCTTGGATCTCCTGGCCGACGGAGTAGGCGTTCGCCAAATCATCGAGTTCGACCACTCGTGAACCGAGAGTGGCTGCACCGCACGGAATGACAGCCCCCGGCGGGGCCCGGCGAGCCAACCTCTCGCCGGGCCTTCGCCGTCGCCGGGTTCCGGCGCCGAAGGTCAGTTGGTGCGGGTGACCGCCGGCGGGTTCCAGCTGCCGTCGACGATCTTCTGATCGGGCCAATAGGTGCGCAGCATCAGGTTGAAGTCACCCGACTCGGGGGCCGGAAGCCAGTTGGATTCCTTTTCCGGGCCCGGGTTTTCGCGCTGAACATAGATGTCGACCGACCCATCCGAGCCTTTGGTCAGGCGTTCGCCGCGCACCGCGTAGCGGTTCAATGGGTTGTCGACGAAGTAGCCGCGCTGGTTGTACATGGTCAGCGACCAGAATCCCTTGACCGGTGGTATCTGGTCGGCGGCGAAGTGCAGGACGTAGGTGTTGTCCGCATTCAGCTGGATCTTCTTTTCGTCGACGCTACTGGACGGATAGATCGCGTCCTGTGGCAGGTTGGCTCCCAGACCTCCGTAGGCGATCATGGCGCGGACGGCGTAATCGGTGCCGTAATCACCGATATCGCTGCGTGTGATCTTCCAGCCGTTGACCTCGTTCTTTCCGGGGAGGGTTTCGACCTGTGAAAGCGCCTTGGGCCAGGCCTGCTCCCAGCGGGTGCGCTCGGCCTCGGACACCGTGGTCAGGTCGAGTTTCCTGTCCGGCGTCCAGCCGATCGCCGCCAGCTTGTCGAGCAGGGGCTTGTCATCCGGTCGAGTCTCGTTGTGCGACAAGGCCGAGTAATACAGATCCCAGTACTGCTGCGGAGTCAGGTTGTGAATGTATTGGCCGACTTCTTGGTCCTTGGGCCAGTCCGGGTGCGGATCGGTGTTCTGCGGCGGTGTGTACGCGGTGCCGCTGGCACTGAGCGGAACCGCCGTCATCTGGTTCTGAATGCCGATCACAGCGGGAACGTCCTCGGGGCCGTCGACTTTGATACGGCCGATCATCCAGCCGGAATTGGTGGGGAGACGGTATTCGTGCACGCCCTCGGGCAGGCTGCCATGGAAGTTCGGGCCGACGATCGCGAACTGGTAACCGTGCACATCCCCCAGCGTGCGGGAGCCCGGGGAAGCATCGACATTGCTCCACATGTCCAGGATCGGGAACAAGTGATACCGCCCGCCCATGTCGGGCACGCTCACCACGAGTGGTTCCTGGGATACGTCGAAGAACATCGATGTGTAGAGGGTGTCGACATTGGGGCGCACCACGCCGGTGAACTTCGCATCGGGCAGGAACTGCAGGGGTGCAAGCTGATTCATCGGCGCCTTGCCTGTCGCTGGATCCGCCGCGGGAAGGTTCGTCGACTGCCTCCGTGTGACCTCGACCGACACCAGCGGATAGGTGTAGGCGTATGCCTGCATCGCCAGATCATCGGCGCTCGGCGCGGACGAGGGCGACGTCGGCGATGACGAATCCGACGACTTCTTCGAGCAGGCGGCGGACCCCACCGCGACCGCGGCCACCAGGCCCGTCGCCATGGCCACCCGGACCCACCGGTATTTCGAACTATTGATCACCGCATCCTCCTGGTTGGGTTATTTTCGAACGCAGCGCGAGTTGGCTGAGTGACAGCAAACCCTCAGCGAGAGTAGCGAGCGGTGGGATCGAAGCGTGAAATTTAGAGGACACAACCTCATTTCAAGTCCTTCCCTGCCGGTTGACGTTCTCGAACTGGAATCTCGGCAGTGGTCAGCAAGTAGATAGCGATCATCTATCACGGGGAGCTGACTCCGCCACCGCGCCGAGCATTCGCCGTATGTGACTCGAGGAACCAACCGTCGAAGAACCAGAGACTCAAAGAACGAAAGACAAAGACGCCTGGAGAAGGGAGGGGGCCGGGCTGACGTCGGCGCCTGCACCTACCAGCCCTCTCGCCTTTGAAGCCGCGTGTGGGGTTGCTGCAGGAGGTATTCCTTCAGATCGCGGGGTTGGGGTCGGCACATGGTGGTTGTCGGCGTCGTTGTGGTGGCAGTGGCGGTTGGGATCGGAGAAGCAGTGGCGGCGGTGGTCGCGGAGGCATGGGCGGTGGCAGGAATGTCGGTGTGGGCGTTCGGGGATCGGAGATAACCGGCGAGCCAGCGGTGGCGCGGGGGGTGGTAGCTGGTGTCATGGTCACAACGGTGGCTGAGATGCCCGTGGCACATGCAGGTCGCAGTCACACTGGCGGGAAGGGTGGTGCGGGCGTTCGGGTTTCGGGGATAACAAGTGAGGTAGTGGGGGCCGGGGGTGGTTGCGGGCGGTCACGGTCGCGGTGGTGACTGCGGTCGGAGTCGCGGTCACATTAGTGGTCGTGGCGGCGCTGCTCGTACCGATCGGCAGGAATATTGCTGTGGGCGTTGGGGTTCGGGGATCAGCGGTGAGCCGGCGGGCGGGGGTCGTCGCAGGCAGCCACGGTCGCGGCGGTGACTGAGATACCCATGGCACATGCAGGTCACAATCACACTGACGGGAAACTCGGTGCAGGCGTGCTGGATTCGGCAATGACAAGTGAACCGGCGGGGACCGGAGGTAGTTGCGGGCGGTCACGGTCGCCGCGGTAATTGCGGTCCAAATGGTGGCTATAGGGGCGATGGCCGTGCCGAGCACGGCGGCGGCAATATTGCTGTGGGCGTTTGATGTTCGGGGATCAGTGAGGAGTTTGCGGTGGGTTGTGTCTGTAGAAGGTGATGCGTGCAGTCCGTGGGCCGGGATCGGCGGGAGACGGCTCCCGAACTCGGCGTCAGCCCAAGTCCGGCAGGGCAGGCGACGCAACCACACCTCCCCGTCCCTGCGCACACCAGCAGCACACGAACGGTCCGGGAATCACGCCGCCCGTGAACCCCACCTCCGGCAACTGAAATCGATGGCAGCGGCGACCCACTGCCCGACGTGATGTCGATCGTTCACCCGAGGAATGCCGGTCGGGTCAAGACGTTTCGGAGCAATCCAACCCGTCCGCCCCCGATACGGGGAATCCTTGCCCATGACAACGGTTCTCCACCCCTCGGCACTGTCGTTCACCAGCGCGTGGCAGTGATCGCATGCCAGGGTCAGGTTGGTCAGGTCGGTGGGTCCGCCTGTGGCCCAGTCGGTGATGTGGTGCACCGCGCACATGCTCGCGGGTGCGTCGCATCCGGGGCGGGTGCAGCCCTTGTCGCGGGCGATCAACGCCAACCGCTGGGCGGGAGTGGCCAGGCGCTCGCAGCGACCCAGGTACAGCGGCAGTCCGTTCGCGTCGAGGACCGCCAACACCGGGCGGGTGCCCTCGGCCATCTTCAACGCCTCGTTGATGCTCACGTGGCCGCCGGAGGCGGTGGTCGCGACCCCGGCCCCACGCTCGAGGTCCGCGACGGACATGGTCAAGATCGCCTGCACCGGCAGACCCCGGTGGGAGCCGAGCTTGGCGGGGTCGACGCCAGGCTGCAGGAGCGCGAACAGTGCGTCGTGGGCGCGCTGCCCTGCATCGCGACGGTCACGACGGGCGGCGGCCTCGAGCACCTTGGAATCGACGATCTTGACCGTGGCGGCAACACTGTCGGCATCGTCGATGTTGCACATGCCCGGGCGTGCGAGCTTGGCGAACACCGCATCCAACAACGCCCGCAACTCAGGAGTGATCCAGCCCTCGATCCACGACATCCCGTCCACCCCGGGACGACCCAGGATCAAGCCGCGGCGACGACGACGGTCGGCGTCGGAGACGACCTTGCCGTCGGGGTCGACGCGAGCGAGGATGTCGCGGCCGATCTTGGGCAGGTCATCGGGCCACCCGATACGGGAGTGGCCGACCAGGATGTCCTCGGCTTCGGCGCGGGTCTCGGTGGGGATGTCGGTGGGCAGGTGGTTCATGACGTCGATGATGTTGCGGACGTGATCACGCGAGATGTCGCCTGTTTCATAGGCTTCAGCGGTCTTCTCCAATGCGGCCGGGCGCAGGTGTCCGGTGGGTTCGAAGAATTCTCCGCACTGGCGGGTGATCTTCACCCGCACCGACGCGTCGTACCTCGACAATCCCAACGTCTGCCGCAGGAACGGCACCACATCCTTGGCCCCACTCGATGCGGGCAGCGAACGATTACAGGCTTCGATGATCAGGCGTGAATCCAGCGCGGACAGTTGGCGTTTGCAGGTTTCCAGGCGCTGCATCAATTCCACGACATCAGCGTCGGAGAACCGGTTCAGGCTGCCGTGCAGGACAGAAGCCGACAGGGTTTCGACAGCGGCCGCCAATTCGGCGATACCGCATGCGTTGAGTGTCACCCCCTTCGAATCCATGTGCTAATTCTACCGCGATCAACAACTCGAAGGAACGCGAATTGTCCTTTATTGCAACGTATTTCAACGAGCCATTTTCATCCTCGGCATGAGACATGTTGAGGCGCTGGGGATTGGTACGGCGTGTCGTCGCGGACATGGGTGAAGCCCCTGGTGAATTAGTTGTAGACCAAAATGACTGTCTCCCACAGGATTCAGCATCTTGTTCTAGCGTGCCGCGCTTCCGTTGTCACGCCTGACCCTCGACTACGTGGCCGGTGTGATCTACCGGCATCGCCGGGCGATCGGATCGCGACAACGTCAGCTGAATCCGGGACGTCAAGCGCTGCTCGTGCTGGTCCACCTGCGCAAAGGCGAAAAATTTGCCGAGCTGGGAACCGGTTTCGCGGTCTCGACCACCACCACGTGGCGCTATGTGGAGGAAGTGGTCGAGCTGCTGGCGGGCCGCGCACCTGCCCTGAGACCCGCTCTACGGCACGCGAGGGCCGCGGGCCACCCTTATCTGATTCTGGACGGTACGTTGATCCCGATCGACCGAGTGGCCGCAGATCGGCCGTTCTACTCCGGCAAACATCGCCGACACGGCATGAACGTGCAGGTAGTCGCCACGCCCGAGGGCGAGCTGGTGTGGGTGTCATCGGCCTTGCCGGGCAGCGTGCACGACAGCAAGGCCGCCTGGATCTGGAGGATCGTGCACGAGCTGGCCGCGGGGGGCCTGGAGTTCGCGGTCCTGTAGGACATGGATGGCTCTGGAGAGTTGGCCGGCTTTGAAGGGGCAGCAGCGAAGCTTCCGCAGGAAATAACGTGGGGCCGCGTCGACATCGGTGTCCGCCGTCTTTCGAGGCCGTCGAATTCGTCTCGCGAAATCCGTCGTCCGCTATTCCGGTGCGGTGTCGAAGGAGCCATCGGCTATGTGTACCTCGTGTGCGGCCCGCACGGCGACGGCGGATCTCCGGTGGTGAACCGGGCGATCGGAAGCTGGCCGGAATCGGCTGTACAGCAGTGGTTCTCGGAACTCTGCGTCCGGCTCGTAGGTCGGCTCCATCGCCCACCGGGTCGGCCTCCCCACCCTGGTGCTCTCCCGAATCACCGACTTCGGCCACACCGGAGCGTCGACCCGGCCCAAATGGACCCGCTGGGCCCCGCAGGGCTACCACGGCAAGGTGATCATCGAGAGCGATCGCCAGACGCACCGTTGAATGGGTTGCGCCACAACACGACAGCGACTTGATGAGCCGCCATCGTGTCGGCCACCTGCCCCGTCCTTACTCGGGGATGCCCGGTGAGACGAGTTCTCGCCGGGCATCCGCTGTTTTCGCCCGGTGTCGTGGCCACCAGAGGCGGTCGCCCAGATCCATGGCCAGGGCGGGAACCAGGATTGTGCGAACCACGAAGGTGTCCAGGAGGACGCCGAAGGCTACGGCGAAGCCGATCTCCGCCGCGAAAACCAGAGGGAGGGTGAGCAGTGCTGCGAAAGTGCCCGCGAGGACGACGCCCGCGGCGGTGATCGTGCCGCTGGTAGTGCGGGCGGCGATGACCGTGGCGGTGGTGGTGTCGTGGCGGGTGCTCTCCTCGCGGATCCGGGCCATCAGGAAGATCGAGTAGTCGATGCCCAGGCTGACCAGGAACACGAAGGTCCACAGGGGGAATGCCGCATCCGCGCCGTGGAAGCCGAGGAGCCTGTCGAAGGCCACGGCGCTGACGCCCAGCGCCGCCGCGAGGGACAGCACGACGGTCGCCAGGATCATCGCCGGCGCCACGACGGATCTCAGCAGGATTGCCATGATCAGGAAGACGACCGCGAGAACCAGCGGCACAACGAGATTGCGGTCATGGCGGGAGGAGTTCAGCGTGTCGAGCGCCACCGCGCTGCCGCCGCCCACCATGGCGCCTGGCACCGGGTGCAGCGCCGACCTCAGCCGGTCGACGGTTGCGAAGGCGGCACCGCTGTCGGTGGCGTCTGCCGCGGTCGCTTCGAGGTAGGCCAGGCCGTCGGCGGTCGCGGGTACGGACACCGCGACCACACCTGGGACTTCGGCGGCCAGCGCGCGCAGCCGCTCACCCTCGGCGGCCGGGCCGATTATCTGCAGCGGATCGCCCGATCCACCCGGGAAGTGACGCAGCAGCATCTGCTCGCCCGCCACCGCCTCCGGCCGGGTCCTGAAGGTGTCCTGGGGCTTCAGGCCTGCCGCGTGCAGGCCGAACAGGCCCAGGGCCAGCACCGCGAGGGCCGCGGCGGTGAGCTGCCAGACGCGGCGCGGTCGGGCAACCGTCAACCGGATGAGGGTGCGCATCCAGCGACCGCCGGACGGCTCCGGATCGCCGAAACATGGTGCGGCGGGCCAGAATATCCAGCGCCCGCACAAGACCAGCAGGGCCGGGTACAGGGTGGTGAGTACCGCGAAGGCGGCGATCACACCGGTCGCCATCACCGGCCCGAGACTCTTGGTCGAATTCAGGTCCGCGACGACCAGGCAGAGGAGACTCAGCGCCACCGTGACGGCGCTGGCGGCGATCGCGGGCCCGGCCCGGCGGATGGCGGTGGCCATGGCGGCGTAGCGGTCCTCCTGGCGTCGCAGTTCCTCCCGGTAGCGGGCGGTGAGCAGCAGGGCGTAATCGGTGCCCGCACCGAAAACCAGGACAGTGAGCAGGAATTCGGTGTCGCTGTTGACGGTCAGACCGACGTGCGCGGCCAGCAGATAGATCAGAGCCTGAGCGACTGTAAGGGCGACACCGACACAGAGCAGCGGTAGCAGCCACAGCACCGGGCTGCGGTAGGTGACCAGCAGGATTGCCACGACGATCGCGATGGTCACGTACAGCAGGGTGGAATTCACCCCGGAGAACGCGTCCGCCGAATCGGCTCCATAACCCGCCGGACCGGTGATGTGCACGCTCATATCTGAATCCGCAGCTATGGCCCGCATCGACTTCACCGTCGGCAAGGTGTCGCTGATTCCCTTGACCCCCACGGTGATCGGGACCACGACCTGGATCGCCTTACCGTCCTCGGACACGATCGGACCCTCGACCCGACCGTGCACGTTCGGCAGGGCGGCGAACCGGCCGATATCGACGCCCACCCGATCCCGGTCCGCCGTACTCAGATCCGTGCCACTCCGGTCGTAGACGACGATCGCCGGGTACACATCCGTCCCGGTGAACTTGCCCGCCAGCTCCGAAACCTTCGTCGACTCAGCGCTTTTCGGCAGCCAGGTGGTGGCGTCGTTCTGGTCCGCCGAACCCAGCTTGCCCGCCGGACCGCCGGTGGCGACGATGGCCACCACCCAGAAAGCTATGGCGGCCCACGCCATTCGGCGCAGTAGCTTCCCCACGACTACTCGCCCTCCACCGGCACCGCGCGGGTGAGCTGATCGACCTCCGCGATCCGGCCGTCCGCGGCCAGCCGGCCCACCATGCAGATCTCGGTGGCCGTCGGGCCCGTGGTGCGCAGGGTGGCGTACAGCGTGTAGTGGGCGGCGATGGCGTCAGCCGACAGCAGGGCGCGGTGCACCTCCACCCGCACCGACTCGGCATTCTTGCGTGCGGGGCGGGCGTGGGCGACCAGGGCGTGCCGGTTCAGGTGGATGCCGTCGTTGCGGTAGTCGATGTCCGGGGTGAACCAGCGGTCGACCAGGGTGGCGGGGTCGTCGGCGCCGAACGCCATCTCGTAGGGACAGGTGGTGAGGTACTCGTGCAGATCGGATTCGTTTCGCATGCGACCCACCGTGCGGGGGCACGCTCACAACGGGCTCACATCCCGCTCATACGGCCGTCCGACAGGCGGTCGCGTGCCGCCGACAGGCACGTTTCGATCGCGGTCACGGCTTCGGTACGGGGGAGGGCCCGGCCACGCTCGTACGCCGCCGACGCTTCCGCGCCGAGTGCTGTCGCCAATTCCGTTCGGAGCGTGACGATATCGGGATACCGGGCATCGGGTGCGCCGCGCAGGGCATGGCCGGCTCCGAGGGATTCCGCTGCCGCCGTGGGCAATCCCGCGGCCAGACAGGCCCGCGCCACGCCGACGCTCACCTCGGCCGCCATGGGCATGTCCCGGATGACCACCGCATTCGCCCACGCGTCGGCACAGTGCGCGACCGCCGCCCCGACCCAGCCCTCGGCCGCCCGCAACAACCCCATGCGCAACCCGAACATGGCCCGAAACGACCGATCCTCGGTCATTACCCGATTCAGATCGGCCTCCACGATGCGCAGCTGCCGCGCCGACTCTCGTACCTCGCCGTCGAATCGCGCGATATCCGCCGCCAGGAGTCGGGCCATCACCGTGTCCCGCGCCGAGAGCGATTCGGCGAGCACCGTGGTCAGATCCGTGCTCGCCGCCTCCACCTCGCCCGAGTGCAGGCGAATCATGACCAGCCAGATGCGCAGCGCGACACTGTTGCCCAACTCCTCGGCCGCCGCCAGGGCAGCCGACATGGCGTCGGTCGCCCCACCGAAATCCCCGAGCGTGGCCCGTGCGAACGCCAGATACGTCAGCGCCATCGATCGCCCCCACCGCTCCCCGGCCTCCTCGAAACACGCGGCTGCGGTCCGCAAATCCTCATCCAGCCGGGCCACCCCGGACTCATTGGCGTTCAGGAACGACCGCACCAGCCAGAACATCCCCCGCGTCCACGCATCCCCGTGCCCCAGCCAAGGCCCCACCACCGCGAGCCCGGCCTCGATCCGCTCGGACGCCAATTCCACCAGTGCCCATGCCAATTCGGCCGATCCATCGCCGCTCGGGTCCACCCTGTCTCCTGGCCCGGCTCCGTGTCTGCCCGGTGCAGCGCCTCCTCCCTGCCGGGTCTCGACGGTGCTGCCGGGTGCGACCAGGCTGTCGAATCCGGACACCGCGGATCCAATGTCGAAATCGCCATACTCCAAGGTATTTTCGCGATCGATGGCCGGGCCGGACCGGTCTGTGCCGATCCAGCGGCGGATGTCGTCTGTGGCGGCGCTGAGTTCCGCTGCCTGGGCGGCCAGCATGGAATGCAGGGCGAACGCGGCTGCGAGCGGTGGATACGGCCGGTCCGTGGACAGGTGCAGGATCGGGCGAAGCAGGTGGACGGCATCGGCGTGCGCGCCGTGGAGGGCCCAGTACATGCCGAGTGCGGAACCCAGGCGCGCGGCCGTGTGGGCGTCGCCGCGGTCGTGCGAGAAGCGCAGAGCCGCAACCAGATTGTCGCGCTCGGTATCGAGCAGGCGCAGCCAGGGGAGCTGATCACCGCCACGCAGACGCGGTTGTGCCCGCTCCGCCAGTGCCAGGTGATAGGCGGTGTGGGCTGCCCGGGTGGCGTCGAGCTCGCCACGGGCCGTGAGCTTTTCGAGGCCGTACTCACGGACCGACTCGAGGATTCGGTAGCGCGGCTGCGGTGCGCCGGGATCCGCCGGATCGGGGCCCTCGTCGAGCAGCTGCACCAGCGACCTGTCCAAGAGGGCCTCCAGCTCGGCGGCGGCCACGCCCAGCGACTCGGCCGCGGGCGGAGTGAACGGCGCGGTGAATACCGTCAGGCGTGCGAGGGCGGTGCGTTCGGCCTCACCGAGAAGCTCCCAGTCCCAATCCAATACGGCTCGCAGCGTCCGATGCCGGGGGAGCGCCGCGCGGTTGCCGCCCGCCAGCACGGCGAATCTGTCGTTCAGCCGGGCGCGCAGCGTGGACAGCGGGATGCCGCGCACCTTGGCGGCGGCCAACTCCAGCGCCAAGGGCAGGCCGTCGAGCCGGCGGCAGATCTCCGCGACCGTCTCGATGTCCGGGCCGGACGCCACGAGGTCGGAGCGCACCGCCGCGGCACGGTCCAGGAAGAGCCGCACGGCCGGGTAGCTCTCGGCATCGGGTGCGTGTGGCGGCGGAACCGCCAGCGGCGCGGTCTCCCACAGTGTTTCCCCGGTGATCCCCAGTGATTGGCGGCTCGTCGCGAGGATCCGCAGCTCGGGTACGCGGCCGAGCAGTTCCGCGGCGAGCTCCGCCACGCCGTCGACGAGATGCTCACAATTGTCGAGCACCAGCAGCGTCGGCGCGGTCGGCAACGCATCCGCCAGCAGTCCCACCGGATCCGCCCCCGACGCGTCGGGCCCGCGCGACATCACCACTCCCAGGCTCGTCGCCACCGCCTGTGGCACATCCGAAACATCGGCGACCGCAGCCAGCTCCGCCACCCCCACCCCGCCTGGGAACCGCTCGCCCAATTCCGCGGCAACGGCCATCGCCAGCCGGGTCTTTCCCGCCCCGCCCGGCCCCACCAACGTCACCAGCCGCGCCCGCCCCACCCGCGCCCCCACCTCGGCCAGCTCCCGCTCCCGCCCGACGAAGCTCGTCAACGGCACCCGCAACCGCCGCGGCCCGCCCGCACCCTCTTCGGCTCGCGCACGCAGTCCGGACTGGGTTCGCTCGCCGGCCGGGCCCGTCCACGAATCCGGCTGTGTGGTCACCGGGTTCGCCGGGGAACCTGGCTGTCGCCCGGCCGGGGCGGGTGCCGGTTCAATAGTGGAAGCCGGGTTGCGCGGGAGTTCACCACGGAGCAGTTCGAGGTGCAGCTCGGCGACCTCCGGGCCGGGGTCGATACCGAGTTCGGTGGCCAGCAGACTGCGGTAGTGCTCGAAGGCGGTCAGGGCCTCGGCGGTGCGGCCCGCGTCGTGGAGGGCGCGAATGTGAGCCAGGCGCAGGCGTTCCCGGAGGGGAGCGGTGGCGATGAGCCGCTCCAGTTCGGTGATCAGCAGGGGATCGCCTGGGCGAAGGTCCAATTCGGCGGCGACGGCCGATTCCTCGGCGGTGATGCGGAGTTCCTCGAGCCGGGCGGCGGCCGCCGCGGCGAAGGGAAGATCGGTGACGTCCACCAGCGCGGGACCGCGCCACAGCGAGAGTCCCTCGCGCAGTTGGTGGATCGCGTGTTCGAGGTCGCCGCGTCGCAGGCTCAGCAGGCCGCCGCGCGCCAGCCGCTCGAAGCGGTTGGCGTCCAGGGCCGCCTCCGCGACCTCCAACCGGTATCCGCCGGCGCCCGACCTGATCGCCGCCTCATCCGGCAGGGCACGGCGCAGCCGGGAAACCAGTTCCTGCAGTGCGTGTCCGGGCCGCTTCGGGGTGCGCTCCGGCCAGACCGCCTCCACCAGCGCGCCCACGCTCACCGTGTGCCCGGCGTCCAGGGCGAGGCGAATCAGTAGTCCGCGCAGCCGCGTTCCGGTGACCGGCACCGGCCGATCGCCGGCCGTCGCCTCGAGCGGACCCAGAATCGAGATGCGCACACCGCGAGTCTGGCACGTCGCCGCACCGGCCTCCCGAATTCCGCTCGACCCCCCGAGCGGCCCGGGCACCGTGCCGGACGACGGTTTCCGCCAGTGCTCCGTATCTACGGTGTCAGTGCACCGTGTACAGCACGCGCGCTCGCTGACGCGAGTCGTCCTCGGTGCAGGCGGTGGCCAGGGCCCGGCGGCGACTGGTGCGGACCGCCGCGCTGAAGAGCTGATATTCCGCGGAGGGCACACAGACCTCGCGGTAGGGATGTCGTTGGCCGACCCGGCGCTGCGGGCCCGGGATGACCACACCGCGACGGGGATCGGGGCCCGTCTCCTGAGCGCGCACCCACGTCTTCATGGTGCTCGAATCGATACTGGGCAGGTATTCCACCGCACGATCCCATTCCAGGCCCTCCACCTGCATCGGATCGGCGACCGCGGTGACGACAACGGCGTATGCCGTACCGACGGTGTTGTCCGCCATTGGATCTACCCCCTGTCCATGCTCGAGATCTCCGGCGTTGCGCGGGGAATGCCCAGGATACGTCGAAAGATCTTGCACTACTGAGTCTTTCGCTGTACCCGCAGGTAGTTTGCGAGTACTCCGCAGTCTCTGGTAGGCCGAATCGGCCAGGTGTCGGCGGAATTCCGGCGTTATGGCTCGGGTTGCTCCGCGGATGCGGTAGTGGCGCGAATCACCCCGCGCTCACGCCCCGGAATACCCCCGCCACCCCCTATGTTCAAGTGGTTGCCATATCCACCAAAAATGGCAGCGACCCGAGGAGGACCCGTGCAGTTCGGAATTTTCAGCGTCGGCGACGTGACGATGGACCCCACCACCGGCCGGACCCCGACCGAGGCCGAGCGCATCCAGGCCATGGTCCGCATCGCCCTCAAGGCCGAAGAGGTCGGCCTCGACGTCTTCGCCACCGGCGAGCACCACAACCCGCCGTTCGTGCCGTCCTCGCCGACCACCATGCTCGGCTACATCGCGGCGCAGACCGAGAAGCTCGTGCTGTCCACCTCCACCACCCTCATCACCACCAACGACCCGGTGAAGATCGCCGAGGACTTCGCCATGCTGCAGCACCTGGCCGGCGGCCGGGTGGACCTCATGATGGGCCGCGGCAACACCGGACCCGTGTACCCGTGGTTCGGCAAGGACATTCGCGACGGCATCCCGCTCGCGGTGGAGAACTACCACCTGCTGCGCCGCCTGTGGCGCGAACAGCGCGTGGACTGGGAGGGCAAGTTCCGCACCCCGCTGCAGGGCTTCACCGCCACCCCCGCACCGCTCGACGGCACCCCGCCGTTCGTGTGGCACGGCTCGATCCGCTCGCCCGAAATCGCCGAGCAGGCCGCCTATTACGGTGACGGCTTCTTCCACAACAACATCTTCTGGGACCAGCAGCACACCCGGCAGATGGTGAACCTGTACCGCCGCCGCTTCGAGCACTACGGGCACGGCGCCGCCGAACAGGCCATCGTCGGACTGGGCGGCCAGGTCTTCATGGCCGAGACCGAGGCCGAGGCCAAGCGGGTCTTCCGCCCCTACTTCGACAATGCGCCCGTGTACGGGCACGGCCCGTCGATGGAGGACTTCACCGAACTGACCCCGCTCACCGTCGGCACCCCCGAACAGGTCATCGAGCGCACCCTGGGCTTCGCCGACAATGTCGGCGACTACCAGCGGCAGCTGTTCCTCATGGACCACGCCGGCCTCCCGCTGGACATGGTCCTCGAACAGCTCGAGATCCTCGGCAAGGAGGTCGTCCCGGTGCTGCGCAAGGAATTCGAGGCGCGCCGCCCCGCCGGAGTGCCCAGCGATCCGCCCACCCACGCCTCGCTGGTCGCCGCCGGACCGGACGCCCCGCACCACCTGGTCGAGCCCGCCCGCGAGCGCGTGCTCGCCGAAAAGAACTGAGGACGAGCATGAGTCGCAAACTCGTAGTGCTGACCGCCGGGCTCTCGCAGCCCTCATCCACCCGGCTGCTCGCCGACCAGCTCGCCGCCGCGGTCGCCGCGGCGGTGGGCGGGCGCGGGGAGAGCCTCGAGGTCGAGGTCATCGAACTGCGGGATCTGGCAAGCGATCTCGCCACCACGATGACCACCGGCGGGCTGCCCACGCCCGCGGTGGCCGCCGCCCGGCAGCGGGTCTCCGACGCCGACGGCATCATCGCGGTGACACCGGTGTTCACGGCGAGCTACAGCGGCCTGTTCAAGATGTTCATCGATGTCCTCGACACCGATGCGCTCAATGGCATGCCGGTCCTGATCGCCGCCACCGCGGGCACCGCCCGGCATTCGCTGGTGCTCGATCACGCCATGCGTCCGCTGTTCACCTACCTGCGGTCCGTGGTGGTACCGACCGGCGTCTTCGCCGCCACCGAGGACTTCGGCTCCACCGGACTGGCCGAGCGCATCCACCGCGCGGCCGCCGAACTGGCCCAGCTCATGGTCGCCGAACCCACCGGCGTCCAGGGCTTCCTGCAGGACGAGCCGGTCCACCGACGCAGCTCCGGCAATGGCGTCGGCGCGGTGCGCCCGTTCAGCGAGCTGCTGGCCGGGCACGCCGGCGACGGTCGGTAGCTGGTCAATAGCTGAGTAGCATGAGCGGATGGCCGAGGAAATACTGCCCGCCATCCCGCTCGACTCGTGGCGGCCCACCAAGGAGACCCTGCACCGCTACGCCCAGATCATCGGCAAGGTGGCACTGGCCAAGGGCATCAGACGCAACCACTGGTGGCACCTCACCTACCGGCTGACCGCCCGCGGCTGGACCACCGTCCCGCTCGGCACCGCCACCGAGGGCCCGGTCTTCACCTGCTCCTTCGACTTCTTCGACCACGTGCTGCGGATCTGCAACGACCGCGGCACGGAGGAGGAGGTCCCGCTCGCGGGCCAGTCGGTGGCGAGCTTCTACGTCGAGGCCATGAACGCGCTGCGCAATCTCGGCGTCGACCTGGCCCTGGCCCACCCCACCCCCTTCGATCTGCCCGACCACGGCCGGCCCTTCGACGAGGACGAAGAACACCGCACCTACGACCCCGCCGCCGCCCGGCGCGCATTCCACGTACACAGCCAGGTCGGGCGCATCCTGGAAGAATTCAGCGCCACCTACTCCGGGAAGATCAGCCCGGTGCAGCTGTTCTGGCACACCTTCGACCTGTCCGTGCAGCGCTTCTCCGACCGCAAGGTCCCGATGCCCGACAGTGTGGATCCGGTCACCCGCGAGGCGTATTCACGAGAGGTGATCAGCGCCGGATTCTGGTTCGGCGACGACAAGACCCCCGCCCCGACCTTCTACTCCTACACCGCCCCCGAGCCCGCCGGACTCAGCGACCGACCGCTCCGACCGGCCGAGGCCCGCTGGGTGGTCTCCGGCTCCGGACACAACGCCTACCTGCCCTACGACGACGTCCGTGTCGACGCTGACCCGGTCGCCACCGCCCTGGACTTCTTCCAATCCCAATACGAAGCCGGATCGAGTCTCGCGGGCTGGGACGCGATCGGTCTGGCCTGCAACAATGGCATTACCGACCCCGTGCTCACCTCGCCACGGCTGGGTTGGCCGGAATAACTCGGTGCCTCGAATCGTCTCTCCGACATAGTGTGTCGAAGAGGGAGATGCGGAGGAATCACGATGGGGAGAGGGCTCGTGAGACTTCCGTGTGTGGAGAAAAGGGGTCCAGATGCGTGAGCAACGCATACCGAATCCGACGTTGACCGCGTATCGGGAAACCACCTTCACCGCCGGGCCGAGTACCCGCGTCGGCCTGATGGGCGCGCTGGTCCTGGGCAGTGTCATCCTGGTCTGGGCAGCCGAGCGGGCCTCCCGCGAGGGCAATGATCACGGCTGGTTCGTGGCGGTGTCCTTCGCCGGACTGTTCGTGGCCCGCGGGCTGTACCTGCGCCGGCCCATCACTCTGCCGCACCTCACCTACGCGGCGCTGACCCTGGTGGTCTCGAACTTCAGCTATCGCACCGACCACCCGGTGGTCGGCTTCGTCTTCCTCGCCGCCAGCGGCGCCATCCTGGTGCTGCCGCAGGGCAGCAAACCCCAGCCCGAACAGCTGCCCCGGGTGGCCGAACTGGTGCGGCGCAGCCACGGGGATCCGCTGGCCCCCTTCGCGCTGCACTCGTCCAAGACCTATTTCTTCAACGAGAACGGCTCCGCCGCCATCGCGTACCGGGCCCGGCTCGGAATGGCGGTCGTCTCCGGCGATCCGATCGGCGACCCCGGCCGGTTCCCCGACTTGCTCACCGAATTCTCGCTGTTCGCGGGCAGCCACGGCTGGCGCATCGCGGTGCTGGGCGCCAGTCCGGAGGTCACCGAGATGTGGCAGCGGCGGGCGGTGGACCACCGCGGGCTGCGGGCCATCGCCGTCGGCCGGGACGTGGTCGTCGACGTCGACCGGTTCGACATGGTCGGCCGCAAGTACCGCAACCTGCGGCAGGCGGTGAGCCGCACCAGGAACTTCGGCGTCACCACCGAGATCCTGCCCGAGGTCGCGCTCACCGAGCCCCAGCGCGAGACGCTGCTGTCCATCGTCGACGAGTGGGGGAGCGGGCGGCAGACCCGCGGCTTCTCCATGATCCTCGACCACCTGCTCGACGGCCGGCATCCCGGCATGCTGGTGGTGATCGCCCGCGACGCCGATGGCCAGGTGGTGGGATTCCAGCGCTACGGCGCCTCCGGCAACGGCCAGGACCTCAGCCTGGACGTGCCGTGGCGGCGGCGCGACGCACCCAACGGGCTCGACGAGCGCATCATCGTGGACCTGGTGGAGTACGCGCGCGAACACGGGATCAAGCGAATCTCGCTGGCCTTCGCGCCTTTTCCGGAGATCTTCGCCGACAAGCACCGGTCGCGGACGATGCAGACGGTGTACCTCGCGGTGCGGCTGGGCGATCCGCTCATCCGGCTGGAATCGCTGTACCGATTCCTGCGCAAGTTCAACGCCTTCGGCAATCAGCGCTACGTCCTGATCCGCTGGCGCGAGGTCCTGATCGCGGCGCTGGCACTGCTCACCCTGGAGTTCGTCCCGCACCGCAAGCAGTATTAGCCGACTCTCGGGCAGTCTTCATCGCAGGAAGTCGACCAGCGCGGCGGAGAAGGCGGGGTTGGCGACCGCGGCGAGGTGATCGCCGGGGACCACCAGGCAGGTGGCATCGGGCAGGGCGGCGGCGAGGCGTTCGGGTTCGGTCGCGAACGGATCGTTGTCGCCTGCCAGCACCAGGGTGGGAATGGTGATGCCGGACAGAGATTCGATCGGGGCCTCGTGCAATCCGGCGGCGAGCAACGCGATCGCCTCGCGATCCGCGCCCAGGGCGTCGGCCAGGATGCGGAACATGCGAGCCTGGGGGACCGCATCGGAGCCGTTGCCGGACATGGCGGTTGTGAGGTCCGCGGCAGTGATGACGCGCCAATCGATTCCACCGCAATCCACCACACCGCTGCCGATACCGCCGATGGCCAGCCGTTCCACCCGCTTGTCGGTGCCCGCGACCAGCAGCGAGATGATCGCACCCATCGAATAGCCGGCCACCGCGACGCGATCCAGCCCGAGCTCGTCGAACAGCGCGCGCATGTCGTCGGCCATGGCCTGCCACGAGTAGCGGGCCGGGTCGTGTGGCTTCTCGGAGCGGCCGTGGCCGCGCGCGTCCAGCGAGATGACGTGATGGCCGGCCCGCTGCAGCGCCGAGACCACACCCACGCTCATCCAATTGGCATTGGTGTCGGCCACGATTCCGTGCTGCAGCACCACCGGAACGCCCTCGCCCTCCCACACGCGGTAGTTGAGCTCCAAGCCGTCCCAGGTGGTGAATTTCGCCATGGCCGCGATGCTATCGGTGCGGTTCGATCATGCGACAGTCTTCGTGCCGATTGCCCGCGGTCCTAGCCCATCCGCGCCATGATCGCGCGCGGCAGCAGCGGCATCGCCAATCCCAGTACCCGCCAGGGCCATTCGGGCACGGACGCGCGCACCGCTTCCCGCTCGATGGCGGCCACCATGGAATTCACGCCCTTGTCCAGCGGCACAACCAGTTTCGCGTCCCCGGCCTTGGCGGCCATATCGGTGGCGATGAAACCCGGCTGCACCGTGGTCACCCGGATCGGGGTCCCGCGCAGCTCGATGGCCAGCCCCTCGCCCAGCGCCGTCACACCGGCCTTGCTGGCCGCGTACGCCGCCTTCTTCCCTGGCAGCCCGCGCACCGCGCTCATCGACGAGATGAGCACCAGGTGCCCGGCCCGCTGTTCACGGAAGATGCTCATGGCCGCCTCGGCCTGGGCCAGCGCGCTCACGAAGTTCGTGGTGGCGGTGGCGAGATTGGCGTCGGCGCGGCCGGTGCCGATGCGCGCGCCCTTGCCGATCCCGGCATTGACGATGATCCGGTCCAGCCCGCCGAGCTCGGCGCGCAGCTCGTCGAAGACCTTCGGGACGGCCGCGTGGTCATCGACGTCCAGCGCGCGCACCGCGACCGTGATCCCCGGGTGTGTGGCCAGCAGTTCGTCGCGCAGCTGCTCGAGGTTCGAGACCCGTCGCGCGCACAGCGCCAGATCCCGTCCCCGCCGCGCGAATTCGCGGGCCATGCCCGCGCCCAATCCGGAGCTGGCGCCGGTGATGAGAATCTTCCGCCTGGTCATGCGGCCACCCTAGCCGTGGGATGCGCTCGGCAGGGGTCTCGGGCAAGTCCCCGAGACCCCTGCCGAACCGTGGTCACCCGAAAGAGCCCGTACCGGGCTGCGCGGGCTGCAGATGCCAGGTCCCGCAGTTCTCGGTCGAGAACCCCACATCGGTCGCCTTGATCTCCACCGTGATCGGCTTCGTCCGGGTGAAGTCGCTGGCGATGATGTAGTAGTTCGGGTCCGGGTAATCGCCCGGCTGCTGGACCTTCCACAGCCGCCGCCAGAAGCACGCGCCGGCGCCCGGATCCGGCGTCCCGTCGCCGATATACGTGCCCGGCTTGATATCGACATTGACCAGATACGTCCCGTCCACCGTGATATCGGTGGCCGGTTCGGCGGCCGCAATTCCGGTTGCGGCCATTGTCAGCGCGGAAGCGAATGCCCCCGCGACCACGAGCGCGCCTGCACGCACGGTGTTCCTCCCTGAGCAGCTCACTGCACCGCACGGTTCCCAGCGTGCGGCGTCGGGAGAGATCCCCGCATCTCCCGGGGAGGGTCTATCAGAAGTTGCGGTCTGTTTTCGGGAAATCGGGAGGTTTCGGGGAATTCACAAACTCGAGCGATGCCCTTTCGGCTCCCGCGACGATATTCAAGTATGGGAAGTCTTCGCCCGGTCAGCACCGGATGCGCCGTCCAATGCGCCCGGCTGTGCACCGACGCAGGCCTGGCGGCCGTCCTGGCCTCCGACCGCGGCCTGCTGCACTGGCGGGCCATGAGCCGCCTCGGCGACCCGGGCCTCGCCGAACACGCCGTGCAGGAGACCCTGCTGCGGGCGTGGCGGGCCTGCGCCAGCTACGACCCGGATCGGGGCAGTGTGCGCACCTGGCTGCTCACCATCGAACGCAATGTGCTCACCGATACCGCCCGCTTCCGGGCCGCCCGCCCCGGTGACACCAGCTGGGACCAGATCGGGGAGCAGGCCGAGAACCGCTGCGCCCGCCCCGACTTCACCGAGGCGCTGACCGACGGGCTGCTGGTCGCCGACCTGCTGGCCCAGCTGCCGCAGCCGCAGCGCGACGCCGTCGTGCAGGTGATCCTGCGTGATCGCGCCTACCAGGATGTGGCCGCCGACCTGGGCATACCGGTCGGCACCGTGAAGACCCGGGTGCACTACGCCCTGCGCTCGCTGCGCCGGTTGCCGATCAGCGCGTGACCCGACGCCGGAGGAGGTAGTTTCCTCGGCGGCCGCAGGCATGTCGCGGATATGTGAACCCACAGACCCCCTCCACACGTCGAACAAGCAGCGGCCGATCCACATCGGCTCGGCCCCGAGCGAGGAGTTACCGATGACCGACACCACCCCGGCTCCCGGCGGGTTCCGTATGGACCGCCGGACCGCCCTGGCCACCACCGCGGTCGCCGCCACCGCGCTCACCGTGGCCGGTTGCAGCAGCACCTCCGACAAATCGGCCTCGGCCGCACCCAATCCGGCCCCCGACAAGAACGATCCGGCCGCCGCCAAGAAGCAGGGCAATGTCCTGGCCGATACCAGCGACGTTCCGGTCGGCGGCGGCATCATCAGCGGCGACACCGTGATCACCCAGCCCGTCGCGGGCACCTTCGACGGGTTCTCGTCGACCTGTACCCACCTGGGCTGCAAGGTGAATGCCGTCGAGGGCGGCCTGATCAAGTGCCCGTGCCACGGCAGCACCTTCAACCTGGACGGCACGGTCGCCGGCGGTCCCGCACCGCGCGCGCTGGACGCCAGGGCCATCCGCGTCGACGGGGATCAGATCGTTTCGGCCTGATCCGACCCGTCACCGGGCTCGACGCCGGGGAGCGTGTCGAGCCGCCCCGAGCTCGGCTCGGGGCGTGTCGAGCTACCTGCTCTCAGCACCGACCTGACCGCCCCCGCACGCCTCGAGCTGCGGGGGCGGATTCCGTCCGGGCGCGTCGCCCGGGTGGAGGCTGCGAAGTGCGGGATAGTGGGCGCAGTGGTCTTTTGCCCATTGCGGCCGGTAGCGCCCAGGATGCTGATTTCCGGACGTCTGACCACTGGTAACGGTTCCATCACAAAGCTTGCCAGAAAGTAACTGGTGTTGCCAGAGTGAACAGCTGGGTCTGGTGTTACTAGTGGGAAGGGAGGGGCGCTCCGCCCCGAGCGCCGTCCGCTTATGAAGCCAAGCATCACTAAGGCCGGAATCTGCACCGCCGTCACCGCGGCGGCGATCACCACCGTGGCCGGGATCGTCCCGGTCGCCGCCCTGGCCGCGCCCGCGCTGCCGGAGCTACCCCAGAAGCTCGCCGGGAAGACCATCTTCCTGGACCCGGGTCATCAGGGCCCCAATCACGCTGAGGACGAGAACAAGCAGGTCAGCGATGGTCGCGGTGGCACCAAGGCGTGCCAGACCACCGGCATGACCAGCCTGCACGGCATTGCCGAGCACACCATCAACTGGAATGTCGCGCAGCTGGTGCGCACCTCGCTCGAGGGCCTGGGCGCGCACGTGGTCATGAGTCGTCCCGACGACACCGGCTGGGGTGGCTGCATCGACGATCGGGCCAAGGCCGCCAATGCCTCCGGCGCCGATATCGCCCTCAGCATCCACGCCGACAGCGGTCCCGCCGACGGGCACGGCTTCCACCTCATCGTGCCGGCGCTGCCCGTCGTCGACGCCAAGGTCACCGAGGTGCAGTCCGGCGCCGGACTGACCGCCAGCAAGGCCATGCGAGATGCCTACGTGCAGGGCGGGTATCAGGTCGCCACCTACAACGGGGCGGTCGACGGACTCCAGACCCGCTCCGACATCGCCGGGCCCGCGCTGACCACGGTGCCGGATGTATTCCTCGAAATGGGCAACGGTGCCAATGCCGAGGACGCGCAGCAGATGGAATCCCCCGAGGGACAGCTCAAGCACGCCGTCACCATCACCACCGGGATCGCGTCCTACCTGCTCGGCGTGCCGGTGCCCACCGACGCCGGGCCGGCGTCCGAGCCGGGACCGCTACCGGGACAACAGGTTCCGGGGCAGCCCGCCGAGCCGCAGCCGCAGGCCGCCCCGGTGCAGCCCGCGCAGGCCCCCGCCCCCGCGCAGACACCGCAGGCGGCGGTTCCGCAGGCGCAGCCGGCCGTGGTGCCGGCGCAGGCGCCCCAGGCCGCCGTTCCGGCGACGCCGGCCCAGCCCGGGCAGGCTCCGGCCCAGCCGGGACAGACCCCGGCGCAACCGGAGCCGACGCCCGCTCAGCAGGGGCAGACGTCGACGTTCCCGGCGCAGCTTCCCGGGTATATGGCGGCTCCTGCACCGTTGCAACTGAATCCGGCTCCGGTGCAACAGAATCCGGCCCCGGCGCAGCAGCCGGATGAAGCGGCGCTCGAGGGCGGTCTGCAGGTCGCCCAGCAGCTCGCTGATCAGTTCCTGCACAACTGGCAGCAGTCGCAGACGCCGGGCACCCAGCCGCAGCCGGGCACGCCGCCGCAGACCGGCGCCCAGCCGCAGGCGGCGCAGCCCGCACCGCCGGCGCAGACCAAGCCCGTCGCGCGGCCGATCGCGGATCAGCTTGCGCCGCAACGGCAATCGCCGGGCACGACGGGCGGTCAAGGGACTCCGGCCACGCCGGCTGTCCCGGGTACGCAGTCGACCCCGGGCGTGCAGGCCCCGGGTACGCAGTCGACCCCGGGCGCGCAGGCTCCGGGCAGGCAGGCCCCGGCGACCGACAAGAATTCCAAAACCGGTCGTCTGGACGGGATTTCCGTGAGTTCGCTGGTGCAGCTGGCCGTGAAATTCCTGGGCCCGCTCGCCAAGATGCTCACGGGCGATTCCGGTCTCGCTTCCGATGTGGTCAACCTGGCCTACAGCCTGGTGTCGGTGCTGAGCAGCACGTTGCTGAGCACGGCCACCAAGTAGTCCGCATCAGTGCGCTACGGATCGCCCCCGCTCCGAATCCTCCGGAGCGGGGGCGATTTTCGGCCACATCCGCCCCGTCCGAACCGCTCGGCATCAGGTGTCCCGCATCGGGTGAACGGCCGACATTGGGCAAACATTCCGCGATCCTAATGCGCGCGGGGTGATTCGCCATCAAACGCCTGTATAGCGTGGTCGTGGCGGCCCACCGGCGCACGAGCGGACAACCTCGTGTCCGGTGGTTGGCAATTATTCGGCTCAGGAGTTGCATGAACTCGGGTCAGGTCGGACGGCCGGTGTAATCGACTCATCGATCGAGGTGGATGATGGCGCTCGGTGTGGGATTGAGTATCGGCACGGTGAATACGGTCTGCTCCACGGCAGCGGATCGATCCGGAAAGCTTCCGCGCGGCCGTCGAGGTACGCCTCCGGCCACCTGGCGCACCACTCTCGCCTTCGACAGTTCGGGCACCGCCCGGGTCGGCCGCATTCCCCGGCATGGGCGGGTCATCACCGAATTCGCGGACCTCACCCAGCGGGGGGCTCCGGTCGCGCGGGTCGGACATCGGGCGCTGTCGGCCGCGGATCTGGTGGCGACGGTGGCCTACAGTGTGGTGGCGGAGGTGCTGGGACAGGCGCCGGCGGGGCCGCTGGGCGCCGGTGACACCGGAATCACGGTGACCCATCCGGCCGGATACCCCGCCGCCCTGGTCGCCGATCTGCGCACCGCCCTCGACGGCGTCGGCCTCACCCGGGCCACCCTGGTGGCCGAGCCGATCGCCGCCGTGTCCTGGCTGGCCGCCGAACGCGGGCCGCTCACACCGGGTTTGGCGCTGGTCTACGACCTGGGCGGGTCCGGGCTGGATGTCACGCTGCTGCGGGTGGGCATGGGCGCGCCGCGCGATCCCATCGTCGGATCGTCGCTGCACTCGGTCGAATACGGGGGCCGCGCCTTCGGGGACCTGGTGGCGCGCACGCTGCGGCGCACGGACGGATCGCAGGTGGTGCCGCGCGGGCTCTCGGACGCCGATTCGGGCGAGTTGCGCAGCGAGCACGTTCGTCGTTCGCTGGCGCTGGTCTACCGGTGCCTGCGCACCGCGGACGTCACCATGGCCGATGTGGATCGGATCCTGGTGGTCGGCGGTGCGGCGCGGCCTCCGGAGGTGGCGCAGGTGCTCGCCAAGGAGCTGGCGCGTCCGGTGGTGGTGGCCTCCGATCCGGAGCGCACGATTGCCGATGGCGCTGCCATCGCGGCCCGGCAGGCGCTGATCGTCGAGGATTCGGGGAGCCATCGGCCTCGTTCACTGACGGGTCTGTTCCGGCGTATCACCAGGGTGGCAGCGCTCTGAAGTGATCGTTTGTCCTACTACTCGCCGGTTCGCCGCGGCCTCGCGTGCTGATCGGCGCTAACTCGTGCAAGCATCTTGCGAACGGGCTGTTGACGCCTCTCCTGTTTGGTGTAACTATGGGGTACACATAACGCCACTGACTGGAGAGGTGACGACGATGTCTCCGACCACGACCCCCCTTGACGACCCCGTGGTTGCCGAAGCTCAGGAGTACGCCAACAAGCTGCTGCTGCTCTCGGAAGGGTCGGTGAACAAGCACTTCGACCCCTACGAGGACATCGACTGGGACAACCCCGACTTCGACGCCAACGCCCGCCCCGAGCGCTGGATCCTGCCGGAGTCCGCGGACCCCCTCGGCCGCCACGACTGGTACCAGTCGCTCACGGTGGAGCAGCAGATCGAGGTCGGCAAGTACCGGCAGGCCAATATCGCCAAGGTCGGCCTGCAGTTCGAGTCCATCCTGATCAGCGGCATGGTGAACCACACCTTCTCGCTGCCCAACGGTGACGCGGAGTTCCGCTACTGCACCCACGAGATGGCCGAGGAACTCAACCACACCCTGATGTTCCAGGAGATGGTGAACCGCATCGGCGCGGACGTCCCGGGCATGGGCCCGCTCGTCCGGCAGCTGCGCCTGTTCGGCGTGCCGGTCGCCATCGCGTTCCCCAACCTGTTCTTCATGGCCGTGCTCGCCGGCGAGGAGCCGATCGACCACATCCAGAAGCAGATCCTGCGCTCGGGTGAGGAGGTGCACCCGATCATGCGCGGCGTCATGAGCATTCACGTCGCCGAGGAGGCGCGCCACATCTCCTTCGCGCACGAGTTCCTCAAGCACCACGTGCCGGAGCAGAACGCGGCCAACCGCTTCATCCTCTCGATCGCCATGCCGATCGTCATGTTCATCCTGGGCCGTTCCATCGCGACCCCGCCGAAGAAGTTCTTCCAGGAGTTCGACATTCCGGAGCAGGTGCGCAAGGAGCTGTTCTACGGCTCCGAGGAGGCCAAGCAGGTCTTCAGCGACTACTTCATCGACGTGCGCGCGCTGGCCCACGAGATCGGCCTGATGAACCCGATCTCCAAGCGGGTCTGGAAGCTGCTCGGCATCGACGGCCGGGCCTCGCGCTACCGCTCGGAGCCGATCCGCTCCGGCAAGGCCGCGTAGGGGAGGGGGACGTACAGTGCCGTACGTTGTCACCCAATCCTGTTGCAGCGACGCGTCCTGCGTCTACGCCTGCCCGGTCAACTGCATCCATCCGACCCCGGACGAGCCGGACTTCCTGACCGCGGAAATGCTCTACGTCGATCCGCAGGCCTGCGTGGACTGCGGGGCGTGCGCCACCGCGTGCCCGGTGGACGCCATCACGTCGTCGAAGAAGCTGACTTCCGAGCAGCTGCCGTTCATCGAGATCAATGCCGACTTCTACCGGCAGGAGCGGCCGCGGCCGCTGCTGGCGCAGCCGATTCCGGCCGCGGAGGTCAAGCCCGGGCGGGAGCCGCTGCGGGTGGCGGTCATCGGCTCGGGGCCCTCGGCCATGTACGCGGCCGACGAACTGCTCACGCAGCCCGGTGTTTCCGTGACCGTGTTCGACAAGGTGACCACGCCCTACGGCCTGGCCCGCTTCGGTGTCGCGCCCGATCACACCAAGACCCGCAAGGTCGGGGACCTCTTCGATGTGATCTCGGCGCAGCCGGGCTTCGGGTCCTACCTGAATGTGAATGTGGGACAGCATGTCTCGCACGAGGAACTGCTGGCGCACCACCACGCGGTGATCTACGCGGTCGGTGCGTCCTCGGACCGCAAGCTCGGGATTCCGGGGGAGGGGCTGCCGGGCAGCACCTCTGCCACCGACATCGTGGCCTGGTACAACGGGCACCCGGATCAGGCGGGCCGGTTCTTCGACCTGTCGCACCGGCGCGCGGTGATCGTGGGCAACGGCAATGTGGCGCTGGATGTCGCGCGGATTCTCACCGCCGATCCGGGACTGCTGGTCGGCACCGATGTCTCACAGCGGGCGCTGAATGCCCTGCGGCGCAGCAACATCGAGGAGGTGGTGATCCTCGGGCGGCGCGGACCGGCCGAATCCGCCTTCACCGTGCCGGAATTCGTGGGCCTGCTGGGCGCGGATGTCGACATCGTGGTCGAGGGCGAGATTCCCGAAATCGTCGAGGGCATGTCGCAGAAGGTCGAGCACAAGTTGAAGCTGTTGCGCGGCTTGGCCGATCGGCCCGTGGGCGGTCGCAAGCGTATCGTCTTCCGGTACCTGTCGGCGCCGGTCGCGATCACGGGCGTGGACCGGGTGACCGGGGTCGAGGTGGTGCGCAACGAGGTGGTCACCGGTGATGACGGTGCGGTGCACGCGGTCCCGACCGAGGAGATCGAGACCCTCGATGCCGGGCTGGTGCTGACCTCGGTGGGTTATCGGGGTGTGGCCCTGCCGGGCGTGCCGTTCGACGAGCGGGCCGGGGTCATCCCGAATCTGGACGGCCGGGTGCTCGAGGAGTCCGGCGGCTCGGTGGTGCCGGGCGCCTATGTCACCGGCTGGATCAAGCGCGGTCCGACCGGGTTCATCGGCACCAACAAGTCCTGTGCGCAGCAGACCGTGCGTCAGCTGGTGGACGACTTCAATGCCGGCCGCCTGTCGCAACCGAGGCACAGCGCAGGCGATTTCGACCGGCTGGTCGGTGAGCGTCAACCGCACGCCATCCGTGGCGGCGCGGTCAACCGCCCCCGCCGCAAGCTTTCCCTGATGGTGCGCCGCTGACCCACCCTGTCAGCGCCGCCCATGAAGGCCGTCGCACGCCAACCCCCGGCGCGTGTGGCGGCCTTCGCCGTTTCGTCCATTTTGCGCCAGGATTTCCCCTGCCTCGGTGGGTTTCTCGTGTCGCCGGTGATGACTTTTCGTGCCGGGCAACGTATCCGGTCATACCTCGACTGCGAATTCTCGAGGCGGTGCGGATGCACGGTACCGATGATGTTGTGCGAGTTGTAATGCCGTGTTTGCTCGCTGCGACATCTGTGGTGGTAGAGAAGATTTCATTGCGAATAACGGACGGTGAAGCGGCTCGCGTCGGGTGACCCAGGGTAGCTACCGGCCAGTGATCGGTAATCCACCCTCCCGTACTGACACTGCGGTTTGATTTTTCGGACACTCTTCGCCTACCGGTCGGTATGAATTATTGGTTCGCTGAGTTGTAGCCACTGAGAAAGACTGTTCGGTTGCTTTCATCGTGCAGCTGGATTCGATCTTGTCCGGGCAGTTGCATGACCAGTAGATTCGCTATCTTCGCTACCGGGAGCGAAATCTTTTCTCCCAATCCGATATTCGAGTACCGCAAATGCCAGCTAACCTGAATGCGCTGTTTGGAAAACGACCGCGACCACATGGTTGGTACGCCCGTGGGCCGTGGTCTCGGTGCGTTGACGGGATGGCAATGACAGTTGGCTTTGGCATGAGCATCGGCACAGTGAACTCCGTCTGGGCGACCACGGCCGGTGATCGGAACCGGCCCGCGGTGCGCGTTCGCCGGACGGCCGTCACCTTCGACAGCGCCGGCGGCCCGCAGATCGGGGGCATTCCCCACTTCGTCCCGGTGGTCACCGACTTCGCCGATCTCACGACCGAGCCGGACCCGGTGGTCATCGGCGGTCGCATCTGGTCCCCGGAGGACCTGGTGGCGGCCGTCGTGAACGGGCTCATCGAGGCCAACGCCCCCGAGGCCCCCGCCGTAACCACCTATCCCGCTTGCTATTCGGACAAACACGTCACCCGATTGCGGCGGGCACTGGACTGGTCCGGCGCCGCCGATGTCATGTTCATGCCCGAACCGGTGGCGGCGGTGGAATGGCTCGACGAGGAATACGGCATCTCCGAATCCGGGCTCACCCTGGTCTACGACCTCGGCGGAAACGCCCTGGACGTCGCGGTCGTGCGCACCGAGTCCGATCGCGACGAACGTGGCATCCTCGGACGGGCCGAACGCTCGCACGACTACGGCGGACGGCCGCTGGGCACCCTGCTGGCCCGCTACGCGCGCAGCATCGCGCCCGGCTCGACGCTGCCGGTCTCGGCCGTGGTACCCGCCGCCGACACGAATCGCCTGCGCAGCTGGCACATTCGCAGTTCGCTACGGTTGGTGCGCTCGGTCGTGCACAGGGCCGGGCTGCATATGGAGGAGATCGACCGGGTTCTGCTGATCGGCGGCGCGGCCCGCCCCGCCGAGGTGGCCCGCGTGCTGTCGGATCTGGGCCGCCCGGTCGTCATGTCGCCCGATCCGGCCAACACCGTGGCGGTGGGTGCGTCCATCGCGGCCTTTCGCAGCGCGGACACCGGCTCCGCCATCGCCCGATACGCCCCCCGAGCCGCCGTGATCTCCGGCGCCGCAGTGGCTTCCGCGCTCGCCATGTCCGCCGCCAGTGTGCTCGGCGGGCCCGTCGCCGGACCGCCCGGACTCCAGGCCGCCCCCGAACCCGCCGACCCCTCCGCCGGTCCCGCGGCCCTCGGCGCCCACGATGTCATCGTTCTCGACGAGGCCGGCGCGCCGCCCGGCACCGGCTCCCACGCCATCGCCACCGTGGCAGCGGTCCGCGCCTACTCCCCTCTGGCCCCGACCGTCACCCCCACCTGGGTCGCCGGCCACCCCGTCGACTCCACCGGCGGCGGCACCCACTGCGAAACCCGCGCTGTCACAGGCACGGGCAGTACCTACGGCAACCCGGCGCACTTCACCAACCCCCTCCCGTTCCAGGACCCCGCCCCCGGCGGCTGGACCGTCGACTCGTACTCCGGCCAGGTCCCCAGGGTCAGGGTCCTCGGCACCCCCGCGCCCGGCACCCTCCTCGGCGGAACCCTCCCCGGCGCAACGCAACCCGGAACCCACCCCGGCGCGGGTCAGCCTGGTATGGGTCAGCCCGGTGTGGGTCAGCCTGGTACCGGTCAGTCTGGTGTGGGTCAGCCTGGTGTGGGTCAGCCTGGTGTGGGTCAGCCCGGTGTGGGTCAGCCTGGTGTGGGTCAGCCCGGTGCGGATCAGCCTGATACCGGTCAGCCCGGCAGTGGCCAGCCCGGCTCGGGGCAGCCCGGCACCGGTCAACCCGGCACAGGCCAGCCGGGTGGCAAAACTCCCGGAAGTACTTCGGGCGGAACCCAACCCGGTACCCCCGGTGGAACACCGGGAGACGGAACCGCGGGCGGTTCGAACCCCGGCGGTTCCGCCCCGGGCACCTCCACCGGCGGAACCAACACCGGCGGCAATCCCGGGACCTCGACCCCCGGTAGCGGCACCCCAGCAAGCGGTGGCGGCAGCGCTCCGGGAGGCGCAACCGGCAACCCGGCGGGAGCTAAAACGGGTGGTTCTCCGGGCGGCTCCAACCCTGGTGGCTCGAACCCGGGTGGTTCCAACCCCGGTGGCTCGAACCCTGGCGGTACGAACCCCGGTGGTTCCAACCCTGGCGGCTCGAACCCTGGCGGCGCGAAGCCCGGCGGCTCCACTCCTGGCGGAACCGGAGCGGGCGCAACCTCTCTCGGCGGCTCGACCCCCGGTGGCGGTTCCCCGGAGGGCTCGACCGGCGGCGGCACCCATACCGGCGGCGGCAATGCCTACGGCGGCGGCTCCCCCAAAGGCGGCGGCCTCGGCGGCGGCATGGGCAGCCCGGGCGGCTCCGCACTCGGCGGCAGCCACGGCGGTATGGGTGGCAGCGGCATCGGTGGCGGCGGCATGGGTGGTGGCGGTATAGGTGGCGGCGGTATGGGTGGCGGCGGCAAGGGCGGAGGTGGCGGCGGTGGACATCACTGATCCCTTGTGGCGCTGTGAATCCCGCCGGCCGGGGTCGTCCGGCCGCACCGCCGATCCGGCCGCCGCGGTCCTGGCGGCACTGATCTTCGGTGGGCGCCTGCATCGTTCGGAGGCCGCACCTGTGGTGGGCTCGATTCGTCGTGGGCGAAGGCTTTTCGACGAATCCCCTGTCGGGCGGGTCGTCCCGTGCACCGGTGGGGGTTGCGGGGGAGATCGGGCGGTGGCGTCCCACCATCGGCCCGCTCCCCACGGTGACGTAGGTGGTCGGCGGGACTGACCAGCCCGCCCCACCTCGTCCCCGGGCTCGGGCGAGCGGTAGCTCGCCCGCACAGACCGGCGATACGGGAGTGGCGGACCTGCAACGTCCGCGTCCCCATCGTCGAAAGTGACCGGCCCACCCCGCGTTTCCTGTGCCCGGGCGCGGGGGTGGGCCTGTCGCGGGTCAGCGGGCGGTGAAGCCGCCGTCGATGGCGAGGGCCGCGCCCGTGATGAAGCTCGCTTCGTCGCTGAGCAGGTAGGCGCAGAAGGCGGCGATTTCCGTGGGGCGGGCGATGCGGCCGAGGGGGTGCAGGGCGGCGATGGCGGCCTCGCCCTCCGGGGTGGCGCCCATGGAGGCGCGGAAGGCGGGGGTGTCGACCGCGCCGGAGACCAGGGCATTGATGCGGACGGACCGATCGGCCGCTTCCATGGCGACGGCCCGGGTCAGGCCCACCACACCGTGTTTGGCGGCGACATAGGGCGCGACCTGCGCCATGCCGACGACGCCGAGATTGGAGGCATTGTTGAGGATCGCGCCGCCACCGCCGGCCGCGAGCGCCGGAACCTGGTGGCGCAGGCCGTAATAGACGGCCGTCAGGTTGAGTTCCAGATCCGCGCGCCACCCGGTCTCGTCGATGTCCTGCACCGGGCCGAAGGCATTGACCGCGCCCGCATTGTTGAAAGCCGCGTCCAGGCGGCCGAATTCGGTGATGGCGGCCCCCGTCAACCGTTCCACGTCGGCTTCGACGGTGACGTCGGTGGGCACGAACAGAGCGCGTCCGCCCGCGGCCCGGATCTCCTCCGCCATCCGGTCGCCGGCGTCCTTACCGCGTGCCCCGAGCACGACCGCCCCGCCCTCGGCGGCGATCCGCCGCGCCACGGCCGCACCGACTCCCGAGGTGGCGCCGGTGATCAGAACGACCTTGGATTCGAATCGAGCATCTGTCATGACTGCATTCCCCTTGCGGTAGAGCTGATTTCGTTGACATGTCATAGTCAACGCCGCGAGGGGAGTGGTCGCTGGCGGAAAACAGCCGTCACACTTGATGTGTCATCTAACTGGAATCAAGCGGGTGCGAGTAGATCCGGCAGCTCGTCGAGTCCGTCGACGACCGTCGCCCGCGCGGCGTCGGGCTGCTCGGCGGTCAGGTAACCCCAGGGCCCGCGCCGGATGAGCACCGGCATCATGCCCGCCGCCAGTACCGGCAGCACGTCATTGTCGACCCGATCCCCGACGTAGCAGATCTCGCCGGGCATGACCCCCGCCACCTCCGCGACCCGCGCGAAGAACTCGGGATCCGGCTTCTCCAGCGCCCATTCGGCCGAGGTGTACACCGCGTCCACCGGCAGCTCCATCCGCTCCAGTGCCGATTTCGCCTGCGGCGGTTGGTTTCCCGCGATGATCACGCTGATGCCGCGCGCCCGCAGCTCGCCCAGCGCTCGCCGCACATCCGGGTACAGGTCGTCGGCGTCGAAGTTGTTGCGCAGGCTCTCCGGCTCCTCGGCGGCCCACGCGACCTGCTCGGCCTCGATATCGATGCCCGGCCGCACCAATTCGAAGGCGTCGGTGAGCGGCCGCCCGGTGGCCGCCATGCCGCCGATCACGCCCAGGAACGCGAAGCGCGGCAGGCCGAGCCGGTCGGCCCATCGGCACCAGATGCGCGTCTCGTCGATCAGCGTCTCGCCCACATCGAATACCGCAGCCTTGATCATTCGCCCAGCGTATCGGGCGGTCGTTCAGTGTTGTGCGTTGAGGAAGCCGATGGCGGTCGCGCCCCACCAGCACAGCTGCGACACCAGTCCGGTGGCCGCGCCCCAGGCCAGCAGCCGTGGCGTCAGCGGGCTCTCGCCGCGGGCCTGTAGCCGGCGGTTGAGCGCGCACGCCTGAATCCCGTTGAGCGTCAGCACGAGTACCAGTGCCAGCTTGGTGCGGGTCATGGTGGAGGCGAGGTTCGGTTCGAGCACGCAGCCGCTGGCCACCAGCCCGGCCAGGCCCAGCCAGATCGGCACGTGCAGGCGGCCGACCGCCTGCAGTGTCTCCGCCAGTCCGAGACGTCCCGCGGCCCACCGCAGGACGAAGGAATCGGCCATGAGCACACCGCCGAACCCCACCACCAGCGAGGCCAGATGGACGAACAGCCCGCCGGTATGGACGGCCGGGCTGGTGGTGACGTGGGCGGCGATCCAGACGGCGGCCGCGAAGGTGCCGGTGGCCAGTAGCGCCGCGGCGGACACGATTCGCCATGAATCGTGCGGGAGTCCCGCCGTCCCGGTGTGATACCGGGCGTCACTGGTCTGGAGCATGGCCGAGCCTTCTGTTAGGTAAGGGAATCCTAAACTACTAAGAAGGCCGTCCCGGTGGCAAGTCGGCAACGATCCCGCGGCAGCGCTCGTCGAGGCACACTGGTGTGAGTTGTCGTGCGCGGGAGGGGAGAACCTGATGGACGCCAGGGTTCGCGGAACCGTCATGCCGGTGCTCGAGGTCGCACTGGACCCCGGTGACCGGCTCATCGCCGAGGCCGGTCAGCTCTCCTGGATGACCGACTCCATCCGTCTCAGCACCTCGACCCGCGGCGCCGCGGGCGGCGTCTTCGGCGTGGTCCGCCGCGCCATGGCGGGCGCGGGCCTGTTCATGACCGAGTACACCGCCCACCGCGATCCCGGCCGCGTCTCCTTCGCCGCCAAACTCCCCGGCCAGATCCTGCCCGTGCCGATCGACAAGGGCCGTGAATACCTGGTGCACCGGCACGGATTCCTCTGCGCCGCAGGCGATGTCCGGGTCGCCCTGAGCTTCCAGCGCCGCCTGGGCGCGGGCATCTTCGGCGGCACCGGATTCACACTGCAACGACTCAGCGGCGACGGCTACGCCTGGGTGGAGCTCTCCGGCGAGGTGGTCCAATACGATCTGGCCGCCGGCGAAACCCTCCGCGTCCACCCCGGCCACGTCGGATTGTTCGACGCCTCGGTCGATTTCGACATCACTATGGTCAAAGGAATCCGCAATGTGCTCTTCGGCGGTGACGGCCTCTTCCTCGCCGCCCTCACCGGCCCCGGTCGAGTCTGGTTGCAGTCCTTGACCATCACCAACCTCGCCCACTCTCTCATCCCGTACCTGCCCATTCCGGAAGTCGGCGCCCAGCAGCGCTGACGCACCCGTGCGAGGTCAGGCCGAGAGTTCGAGGGGGAGGGCGGCGGTGGCGTAGCGGTCCAGGGCCACTTCGGCCAGAAGCGGGTGCGCGCCGATGGTTTCGGCGTGCGGCAGCTGCGGCAGGGCGTCGTGCAGCCGGTCGGTGAGCAGGCCCGGGGCCAGGAACCAGGGCGCGACCAGGACACGGTCGGCACCGCGGGCCCGGAGCCGGGCGAACGCCTGCTGCACCGTGGGTTCGGTGGTGGCGAAGCAGATTTCGGTGTCCCAGCCGGTCATGGCGGTCAGCAGCCGTGCCACGTCGCCGGTGCGGGTATTGGCGGCCGCGGACGAGGAGCCCACGGCGGCGACGGCAATGCCCCAGCGTGGACCGGCGGGCCGGGTCGCGCTGTGAGCGACGTCGGTCAGGGTCGCGGGCGGGGCGTCCGCGGTCATGGCCGCGACGATGCGATCGCGCAGGGCGATGATCAGATGCGGATCGGGGCCGAGTACTTCGGCCTGGGTCAGCCGCAGCCGGGGATGCCGGGCGCGAGCGGCTTCCAGCATCCCGGGCAGGTCCACCCGGGCATGAAAGGCGCTGCCCAGCAGCAGCGGAACCACAACCGCATGCGAATGCCCATCGGCCGCGACCGCATCCACGACCTGATCCACCGACGGGGTGCTCAGATCCAGAAACGCCAGGCGCACATCGAGATCCGGCCGCTGGGCCGCGATGCTTGCGACCACGGCCCGCATGGTCGCGGCCGAGCGCGGATGCCGGCTGCCGTGCGCCACGGCGATGAGCGCGGGCGCGTCCTCGGTCCGGAGGGGGCGGGCCGGGCCGCCGCGCACCGTGGACATCGTCCCGGGCGCGCGGTGGGCGGACGCTCCGCCCGGCAGGACGGCCGGAACGGCGCCGTTGCCGGGCGGATTCATCTCAGGCCCCGACCTCGACCGCGGTCAGCGCGTCGCCGACCAGGCCCGCGGCCAGGGTGTTGCCGCCCGCGGGGTCGATCAGCAGGAACGAACCGGTGTGGCGGTTGACGCTGTAGTCGTCGGGCACGATCGGGTCGGCCACGCGCACCGAGATACGGCCGATGTCATTGAGTGACAGCGACTCCGGGTCCGGGTCGGCGGCCAGGTGCTGCTCGTCGAAACGCTCCAGCAGCGCGCCGACAATGGCCTGCGTGGTGCGAGTGCCGTGCTTGAGCAGCAGGCGTGCGCCCGGGCGCAGCGGCTTGTCGCCGAGCCAGCAGACGGTGGCGTCGAAGGCCTCGATCGGCTCGGGAGCGCCGGCGGCGGCGGCGATCACGTCACCGCGCGAGACGTCCACATCGTCGGCCAGGATCAGGGTGACGCTGCGGCCCGGCTGGGCCGAACCCAGTTCACCGTTCGGGGTATCGATGCGCTCGACCGTGGTGCGGGTGCCGGACGGCAGCACCACGACCTCGTCGCCCTTGGACACCACGCCCGCCGCGACCTGGCCCGCGTAGCCGCGGTAGTCCGGGTACTCGGCGGTGCGCGGCCGGATCACGTACTGCACCGGGAAACGCAGCCCCACCTCGTGGCGGCCGTGCGCGTCCGCGTCCACCGGCACCGACTCCAGGTGCTCGATGAGCGAGGGCCCGTCGTAGTACGGGGTGTTCTCCGAGCGCGAGGCGACATTGTCACCGTGCAGCGCGGAGACCGGGATCTCCTGCACATCATCGGCCGACCAGCCGAGTTTGGCGGTCAGCTCGGCGAATTCGGAGGTGATCTTGTCGAACACGCCGGCCGGATCGTCCACCAGGTCGATCTTGTTGACGGCCAGCACCAGCTTCGGCACCCCCAGCAGCGCCATCACTGCGGCGTGCCGGCGGGTCTGCTCGATGACACCCTTGCGGGCGTCGACGAGCAGGATCACCAGCTGCGCGGTGGACGCGCCGGACACCGTGTTGCGGGTGTACTGCACGTGTCCCGGGGTGTCGGCGAGCACGAAAGACCGCTTGGGCGTGGCGAAGTAGCGGTACGCCACGTCGATGGTGATGCCCTGCTCGCGCTCGGCGCGCAGGCCGTCGACCAGCAGCGACAGGTCCGGCGTGGACAGACCCTTGTCGACCGAGGCGCGGGTCACCGCGTCGATCTGGTCCGCCAGAACAGACTTCGTGTCGTACAGCAGGCGTCCGACCAGGGTGGACTTGCCGTCGTCGACCGATCCGGCGGTGGCCAGTCTCAATAGGTCGGACATCAGAAGTAACCCTCTCGCTTGCGGTCTTCCATGGCGGCTTCGGAGACTCGGTCGTCGCCGCGGGTCGCGCCACGTTCGGTGAGCCGGGACGCGGCGACCTCGGCCAGAATCGCGTCATTGTCGGCGGCGTCGGAAATGATTGCGCCGGTGGTGGATCCGTCGCCGACGGTGCGGTATCGCACCGACTTGATCAGCAGCTCCTCGTTGTCGGCCGGGCCGCCCCACACGCCGGGGGTCATCCACATGCCGTCGCGCTGGTACACCGGGCGCTCGTGGGCGTAGTAGATGCTGGCCAGCTCCACGTCCTCGCGGGCGATGTAGCGCCAGATGTCGAGCTCGGTCCAGTTCGAGATCGGGAACACGCGCACGTGCTCGCCCGGAGCGTGCCGGCCGTTGTACAGGTTCCACAGCTCGGGCCGCTGCCGCTTCGGGTCCCAGCGGCCGAAGGCGTCGCGCAGCGAGAAGATCCGTTCCTTGGCGCGGGACCGCTCCTCGTCGCGGCGGCCGCCACCGAAGACCGCGTCGAAGCGGTTCTCGTTGATGGCGTCCAGCAGCGGCACGGTCTGCAGCGGGTTGCGGATCCCGTCCGGGCGCTCCTGCAGGCGGCCGTCGGCGAGGTACTCCTCCACCGACGCGACATGCAGTCGCAGGCCGTACTTCTCGACCACCTTGTCGCGGAAGTCGAGGACCTCGGGCAGGTTGTGCCCGGTGTCCACGTGCAGCAGCGCGAACGGCAGCGGTGCGGGCCAGAAGGCCTTGATCGCCAGGTGCAGCAGCACCGTGGAGTCCTTACCGCCCGAGAAGAGGATCACCGGGCGTTCGAACTCGCCCGCTACCTCACGGAAGATGTGGATGGACTCGGACTCCAGGGCGGCGAGAGTGTCGAATTCGGTCTCGATGGAAGTCATGATGCGTGCAACCCGCATTCGGTCTTGGCGAGCCCGGCCCAGCGGCCGGATCGCGGATCGGATCCAGGTTCCGGCTTCCGCGTGCACGGAGCGCAACCGATGGACGGATATCCCTCTTCGACAAGGGGATTCACGAGGATGCCGTTCGCCTCGATGTAGGCGGCCATCTCCTCGTCGGACCAGGCGGCGATCGGGTTGATCTTCACCAGGCCGAAGCCCTCGTCGAAGGAGATCAAGGGCGCATTGGCGCGGGTCGGCGCCTCCACCCGGCGGATGCCGGTGACCCAGGCGTTGTACCCGGTCAGCGACTTCTTCAGCGGCACCACCTTGCGCAGGCGGCAGCATTCGGCGGCGTCCCGCGCGAACAGGTCCTTACCGAGCAGCTGATCCTGTTCGGCCACACTGTGTTCCGGCTGCACATTGACGATGTTCACGCCGTACACCAGCTCGACCGCGTCACGGGTGCCGATGGTCTCGGCGAAGTGGTAGCCGGTGTCGAGGAACAGCACGTCCACGCCCGGGCGCACCTGGGCGGCCAGCTGCACCAGCACCGCGTCCTGCATGTTGGACGCCACAATGTAGTTCGAGCCGAAGGTGTCCTCGGTCCACTGCAGCAGTTCCTGCGCGGTCGCGTTCGGGCCGAGCTCGGCATTGCCCTTCTCGACCAGGGCGCGCAGCTCGGATTCCGCGAGTTTCGTTGTGGTCATTGACGTTTCTCCCAACTACCGCAGGTCTGCTTCATCGGCTCGGACCGCCCACTGCGCGAAACGCTCACCCTCATCACGGTTCTTGATGAAGTTGCGCACCACGCGCTCGATGTAGTCGCCCAGCTCTTCGCTGGTCACCTTGTGCTGCCGGAGCTTTCGGCCGAAGCCGGAGTCGAGCCCAAGGGAGCCGCCCAGGTGAACCTGGAAACCTTCCACTTGATTCCCGTCGCCGTCGTCGACCAGCTGGCCCTTGAAACCGATGTCTGCGATCTGGGACCGGCCGCAGGAGTTGGGGCAGCCGTTGATGTTCACCGTGATCGGCACGTCCAGGTCGGCATTGATATCCGCGAGCCGGGTCTCCAGCTCGGGTGCCAGCACCTGTGACCGCTTGCGGGTCTCGGTGAACGACAGCTTGCAGAACTCGATGCCACTGCACGCCAGCAGGTTCCGCCGCCAGTGCGACGGACGGCCGTGCAGCCCCAGCGGTTCCAGCTCCTCGATCAGCTGCTCGACCTTGTCGTCGGGAACGTCGAGCACGATGAGCTTCTGGTACGGGGTGAAACGGACCCGATCGGAGCCCGCCCGCTCGATCGCGTCGGCCGCCCGGCTCAGGATGGTGCCCGAGACCCGACCGGCGATGGGGGAGAAGCCGATCGCGTTCAGCCCGTTGCGCAGCTTCTGCACCCCGATGTGGTCGATGGGCCGCTTCGGCTGCTCCGGAGCCGGGCCGTCGATGAGCTTCCGCTTCAGGTACTCGGTCTCGAGCACTTCGCGGAACTTCTCGATGCCCCAGTCCTTCACGAGGAACTTGAGGCGGGCCTTGGTGCGCAGGCGGCGGTAGCCGTAGTCGCGGAACAGCGACACGACCGCCTCCCACACGTCGGGCACCTCGTTCAGCGGCACCCATACGCCCACGCGCTGGGCCAGCATCGGGTTGGTCGACAGGCCGCCGCCGACCCACAGATCCAGGCCCGGGCCGTGCTCGGGATGCACGACGCCGACGAAGGCGACGTCGTTGATCTCGTGCACCACATCCTGCTGACCGGAGATGGCGGTCTTGAACTTGCGCGGCAGGTTGGAGTATTCCTTCTTGCCGATGTAGCGCTTGACGATCTCGTCGATGGCCCAGGTGGGATCGATGATCTCGGTGAGGGATTCACCCGCCAGCGGCGAGCCCAGCACCACGCGCGGGCAGTCGCCGCACGCCTCGGTGGTCTGCAGGCCGACCGCTTCGAGTCGCCGCCAGATTTCCGGGACGTTCTCGATCTCGATCCAGTGGTACTGGACGTTCTCGCGGTCGGACAGATCCGCGGTGTCGCGCGCGAACTCGGTGGAGATCTGCGCGAGGGTGCGCAGCTGCTTCAGGTTCAGCGCACCGGCGTCGCAGCGCACCCGCATCATGAAGTAGCGGGCCTCGAGGATGTCGATGTTCTCGTCGCCGGTCCAGGTGCCGTCGTAGCCCTGCTCGCGCTGGGTGTACAGACCCCACCAGCGCATGCGGCCGCGCAGATCGCTCTTGTCGATCGAGTCGAATCCGCCCTTGGCGTAGATGTTCTCGATGCGCGCCCGCACGTTGAGCGGGTTGTCGTCCTTCTTGCTCTGCTCGTTGGCGTTGAGCGGCTCGCGGTACCCGAGCGCCCACTGTCCCTCGGACTTGCGCTTCACCGGTCGCGCGGTGCGCTCCCGCGTTGCGACGGGCGCTTCCGACCGCGGGCGATCCGGACGCACGCGTCGCTCGGCGGCGGGCTTTTCGGGCCGGGCGGATCGAGCGTTATCGGAACTGGTGGCGTCGGTGCTCGACGTCATGGGGGTCGCTCCTGAAGGGTCTTGCGGGCAGGCGGGAGGGGCTGGCTCACGCCTCCGATATCAGAGAACCGGCTCTTACGGCGTCAGGTGGACGCCGGATTCCGGGAGAATGGGAGCCGATCTACCGGAGGCTTCCCGGCAGACAGCTCGCGCTGCAGACACGCTTGAAGTCGACATGGCGACGCGCCACGAGTCGTACCCCAAGTCCAGTCATGGGGGTTATTGTGCCACGTCAGGAGGGTCGTTCCGACTGCCGGATCGAATTTTCCGCAGTTTCCCGGGAAATCCCCTGGATATATTGTCCGATTTGTGACGGGCATCATAGATCAACGCCCGGCGAACCTTTGGACGCTTGACCTGAACGGCTGCCCCGGCGCGGCTACGTCATTCGATCGGCGTCGGATGCCGCGAGGCGGGCCTTGGCCGCCGCCAGCCGGCCCAGCTCATCGGCCAGTTCGGGGGAAATCGCCCAATCCGGGCGATCGATGAATCCGGCCGGTAGGTACGGCGAGCGAACGGCGGTCCGATAGCCCAGATCCCGCGCCCAGCAGGCCAGGGCCAGTAGCGGCAGCGCCAAGACGCCCTCGGGATCGTTTCGCCAGGTGTCGTTGTCGAAGAAGGCGCGATGCAGCCGCAGCGCGTTTGTCATCTCCCAGTCGAAGCCCTCGGAATCGCCGTCGGCCAGGCGCAGGAACACCTCCACAGCCGGCCGGAACAGCAGGTCCGTCACCCGCTGCGCACCCACCCGGCTGGTGGTGTCCAGCGCCCAGGCCGCCTCGTACACGCTCTTCGGGCCGAACCGCCAGGCCGTCTGCAGCAACCGCACCCACTCGTACTGGAAGTCGTCGAAGGCGCCGTCGCCGAACTCGCGCAGCCGCTCGATCGGATACTCGACCAGCTCACCCATGGCCTCGGCATCACGGGCGATGAGCGTCCACCAGAACGCCGCCCGCCAGCCCGCGACCCGGTCGTACTTGTCGAAGCCGGATTCGATACCGCTCGCCCGGAACCGGCGCGTCACCGTCTGCTCGGTCGAATGCGCGAAATACCAGGTCCGCGCCCGAAACGCCGGCGGATCCGACATCAGCATGGTGGCCAGCAGCACACCGTCCATCGACCGCGAGAAGTTCGGACCCTCCGGCCGCACCGGCATCCGCGACCGATAGACCACCGGGGCCACGGAGCCCTCGTCGACCTCCCTGATCGACCTTGCATCGACCCCGTGCCGCGGTACCTCGATCATCGGCCCGTCCCCGTCCGCACCTGGAGCCGCTCGCCCGGCTCGCCGAAATCCCTTGGAATGTATCCGGATTCGAGGTGCCCCGCAGTCCGAGCAGCGTCCCCGCGCAGGCGGGTGCGCTGTGATCGGGGCAACCGGTCACACTGGATGAGTGACCTCGACTGCTCCCCAACAGACCTCCGGCACAGCCGCGGCGGCCGACGCCGGCGTGCCGGTGCTGCGCGATTTCGGGGGCGGGCCGTTCGGGATCTACATCCACGTGCCGTTCTGTGCGACGCGGTGCGGGTATTGCGACTTCAACACCTATACGGCGGGGGAGTTGGGTAGCTCGTCGTCGCCGCAGTCGTGGTTCGAGGCGCTGAAGGGTGAACTTGCCACGGCGGCACGGGAATTCGATGGTCTGCGGTCGGCTGTGCCGGCGGTGCAGACAGTCTTCGTGGGCGGTGGCACGCCGTCGCTACTCGGTGGGGACGGGCTCGCGGGGGTGCTCGACGCCATTCGGGAGAACTTCACGCTCGCGCCCGGGGCCGAGGTGACGACCGAGTCCAATCCGGAATCCACCTCGGCCGAATTCTTCGATCGCATCCGCGCGGCCGGGTACAACCGCGTCTCGCTGGGCATGCAGTCCGCCGCCCAGCACGTGCTGAAGATCCTGGACCGGACCCACACGCCCGGCCGGGCCGTGGCCGCCGCCAAGGAAGCTCGTGCCGCGGGCATCGAGCACGTCAATCTGGACCTCATCTACGGCACGCCCGGCGAAACCGACGCCGACCTCGACGCCAGCCTCGATGCCGTCCTGTCCGCGGGCGTCGACCACGTGTCGGCCTACTCCCTGATCGTCGAGGACGGCACCGCCCTGGCCCGCCGGGTCCGGCGCGGCGAACTTCCCGCCCCCGACGACGACGTGCTCGCCGCCCGCTACGAGCGCATCGACACCCGCCTGGCCGCGGCCGGCCTGGAGTGGTACGAGGTGTCCAACTGGGCCGCCTCCGACGCGGCCCGCTGCCGCCACAACCTCGGCTACTGGGACGGCGGCGACTGGCTCGGCGCCGGGCCGGGCGCGCACAGTCACGTCGGCGGCGTTCGCTGGTGGAACGTGAAACACCCCGCGCGCTACGCGGATCGGGTGACCACCGGCGCCCTCCCCGCCGCGGGCTGGGAGTCCCTCACGCCCGAGGAGCGCTACACCGAGCGCGTCATGCTCACCGTCCGCCTCCGCACCGGACTGCCGCTCGCCGACCTCGACGCCGGCGGGCGCGCCGCCGCCGACCGCGTCATCGCCGACGGCCTGGCCGAGCGCGCCGGCGACCACCTGATCCTGACCGGCCGCGGCCGCCTGCTGGCCGACGGTGTCGTCCGCACCCTGCTGAGCTGACCTGCGGGAATCCTCGAACCTCAGGTGGAACCGCGCGGTCCGGACTAGATTGACGGACGGAGATTTCGTACAGCAAGGTCTGTATCGCGGTCGGAGCCTCGGCCGCGGCCCGTAGCGCCCCGAGGCGACCTACGGCAGCGCCCCGAACAACCTTCGGCCCGAGGACATCTCATGGTGAAGCCACCTGTGCGCCACATCGAGCTCCTGAATCGCCTCCGCATCCGTGCCGGTCGCCAGGCCTCCCGAAGCGTGAGCGCCGCGGCGGTGGCCCTGGCGCTGGCCGTGACTCCGCTCGCCGTAGCACCGGCCACGGCCGCGGCCCTGCCCACGATCGTGCTGGTGCACGGCGCCTTCGCCGACGCCACCAGCTGGGACGGCGTGGCCGCCCAACTGCGCGCCGACGGCTATTCCGTTGCGACGCCGGAGAATCCATTGCGCGGGCCCGCCTACGACGCGGCGGCGATCCAGCGCACGATCGACGGCATCCCGGGCCCGATCGTGCTGGTCGGTCACTCCTACGGCGGCACCGTGATCAGCAACGTGCACGACTCGAAGATCGAATCCCTGGTCTATATCTCGGCTTTCGCGCCGGTCCAGGGTGAAGCCGCACTGCTGGAACTGAATCCGATCCAGTACCCCGGTTCGCAACTCACCCTCGCCCTGCGGCTGAAGATGGTGGCCGACCAGCAGGGGATCGCGGGCCGGAATGTGGACGCCTACATCGACCCCGCCAGTTTCCCCGACGTCTTCGCCCAGGACGTCGATCCGGCCACCGCCGCCGCCATGGCCGCCCGCCAGCACTCCCTGGCCCTGTCCGCCAACCTCGAACCCTCGGGCTCGCCCGCCTGGGCCGCCACACCGAGCTGGTATCTGGTCAGCACCGCCGACCGCGTGATTCCCCCTGCGTCCCAATGGGATATGGCCAAGCGCATGAACGCCCACACCTCCTCGATCGACGCCTCCCACGCCGGCCTCGTCTCCCACCCGGCCGACGTGGCCGCAGTCGTGGAGGCCGCCGCCGGTCAGTGACACCGGGCACGGCAGGTGCGGACACCGGGGCACGGTACGTGCGCCGACTCCGCCCAGGTGGCGGGCGGTGGCACAGCGACTTGCGTCGGGGACACTAAACTGGAGGAGATAATCCGGGAAATCCGCGTGGCCGGTGCCGAATGATCGGCTGCTTCCTGCCGGCGGAGGGCTCGGGCGTGCACGAGGCGTACCCGAGGGCGAGCAAGGAGGTGGGGCCATCATGTCGAGCACCGAGCAACGACGGCTCGAGGTCCTGCGGGCCATCGTCGCTGACTACATCGCGACGAAGGAGCCCATCGGGTCCAAGACCCTGGTCGAGCGGCACAACCTGGGTGTCTCCAGCGCCACCGTCCGCAATGACATGGCCGTGCTCGAGGCCGAGGGCTACATCGCCCAGCCGCACACCTCCTCCGGCCGGATACCCACCGACAAGGGCTACCGGCAGTTCGTCGACCACATCTCCGAGGTCAAGCCGCTGTCCGGCGCGGAACGCCGCGCGATCATGGAATTCCTGGAGAGCGGCGTCGATCTCGACGACGTGCTGCGCCGCGGTGTCCGCCTGCTGGCCCAGCTGACCCGGCAGGTCGCCATGGTCCAGTACCCGACCGTGTCCGCGTCCACCGTGCGCCACATCGAGGTCGTCGCGCTCAACCCGGCCCGCCTGCTGCTGGTCGTGATCACCGACACCGGCCGCGTCGATCAGCGCCTGGTCGATCTGGGCACCGTCGTCAGCGAGGACGATCTGGCCGCCCTGCGCGGCATGCTCGGCAAGGCCATGGACGGCAAGCGCCTGGCCGCCGCGTCCGTGTCGGTCGCCGAACTTCCCGAGCATTCCCCGTCGCCCAAGCTCCGCGATGTACTCATCCGCGTCTCCACCGTGCTGGTCGAGACGCTGGTCGAGCATCCGGAGGAGCGCCTGGTGCTGGGCGGCACCGCCAACCTCACCCGCAATGCCTCCGATTTCGCCGGGAACGGTTTCCCGGGTTCGCTGCGTTCGGTCCTGGAGGCCCTCGAAGAGCAGGTGATCGTGCTGAAGCTGCTGGCCGCGGCACAGGTCCCGGGTACCGTGACGGTGCAGATCGGCGAGGAGACCAAGGTCGAGCAGATGCGCGGGACGGCCGTGGTGTCCACCGGTTACGGGCTGACCGGTACGGTGCTCGGAGGTATGGGGGTGCTGGGACCGACCCGCATGGACTACCCGGGGACCATTGCCTCGGTGGCGGCTGTCGCCCGATACATCGGTGAGGTGCTCGCCGAACGGTGAGCGAGCACAGAGACGAAACAGGACTAGAGAGCGCACGTGGCACGGGACTATTACGCACTGCTCGGAGTCGCACGCGGTGCGACCGACCAGGAGATCAAGCGCGCCTACCGGAAGCTGGCGCGCGAACTTCATCCCGACGTCAATCCGGACCCGGAGGCGCAGGAGAAGTTCCGCGAGGTCTCGACGGCGTACGAGGTGCTGTCCGATCCGGAGAAGCGCCGCATCGTCGACCTCGGCGGTGACCCGCTGGAATCCGGCGCCGGCATGGGCGGCGGATTCTCCGGCGCCGGCTTCGGCGGTCTCGGCGACGTGTTCGAGGCCTTCTTCGGCGGCATGAACGCCTCCGGCGGGACCCGCAAGCCGCGCGGTCGCGTGCAGCCGGGCGCGGATTCGCTACTGCGGACCCGGCTTTCGCTGCAGGAGTGCGCCGTCGGCGTCACCAAGCACCTGACCGTCGACACCGCCATCCTCTGCGACCTGTGCCAGGGCTCGGGCACCAACGGCAACTCCAAGCCGGTGCGCTGCGAGACCTGTGGCGGCGCGGGCGAGGTGCAGAGCGTGCAGCGGTCCTTCCTCGGCCAGGTCATGACCTCCCGGCCCTGCCCCACCTGCCGCGGCGCGGGCGAGACCATTCCGGACCCCTGCCGCAAGTGCGGCGGCGACGGCCGCGTGCGTTCGCGCCGCGAGATCGCCGCGCCGATCCCGGCCGGTGTCGCCAACGGCATGCGGGTGCGCCTCGCGGCCCAGGGTGAGGTCGGTCCCGGCGGCGGCCCCGCCGGCGACCTGTACGTGGAGATCGTCGAGCAGCCGCACGACACCTTCGTGCGCGACGGCGACGACCTGCACTGCACGATTCGCGTCCCCATGGTGGACGCCGCGCTCGGCGCGACCGTCGTCATCGACACCATCCTCGACGGCCCGGTGGAGCTGACCATCCCGGCCGGCACGCAGCCGGGCGAGGCGTCGGTGCTACGCGGCCACGGTATGCCCAAGCTGCGCGCCAACTCTCGCGGCGATCTGATCGCGCACCTCGACATCGTGGTGCCGACCAAGCTCGACTCCAAGCAGTCGGATCTGCTGCGCAAGTACAAGGGCATGCGCGTCAACGAGCACACCGAGGTGATGACCGCTCAGTCCGAGCACAACTCGGGTCTGTTCGCACGCCTGCGCGCCTCCTTCAGCGGACGCTGATCCGTTGGCCGCCACCGTCTTCTACCTCGACGAGATTCCCGAACCGGGTGCGACCGCGGTGCTGGACGGCCCCGAGGGCCGGCACGCCGCCACGGTGCGCCGCATCCGGGTCGGGGAACCCATCACGCTCTCCGACGGGCACGGGATCCTCGCCGACTCGGAAGTGGTTGCGGCCGGCAAGGATCGGCTCGAACTGCGGGTGCTGGCCAAACGGACGGCGGCGCCCTGGACCCCGCAGGTGACGGTGGTCCAGGCGCTGCCCAAGTCCGACCGTTCGGAACTGGCCGTCGAACTCATGACGGAGGCGGGCGCCGACGCCATCGTCCCCTGGCAGGCGCTGCGCTGCGTCTCCAACTGGGAAGCCAAGGCGCGCAAGGGCGTCGAGAAGTGGCGGGCCGCGGCCAAGCAGGCCGCCCGCCAATCCCGCCGCGCCTACATCCCCGATGTCGCCGAGTTGCACACCACGCGCGACCTGCTCGATCTGGTCCGCACCGCCAAGGCGAACGGCGCGATCGTCGCCGCCCTCCACGAGTCCGGCGAATCCCGTTTGACCGAGCTGTCTTTCGACGGGGCGACCGAGGTGATCCTGATCGTCGGTCCCGAAGGCGGCCTGGACGACTCGGAACTGAAGGCCCTCGCCGAGGCCGGCGCCGACATCGTCCTGCTCGGCCCGACCGTGCTGCGTACCTCCACCGCGGCCGCGGTCGCCCTCGGCGCGCTGGGCGCGCTCACCCCGCGCTGGTAGGCGCGTCGCGACCCGGTTCGCCACGGAATGGATTCGGGCCTGCGGCAGTTGCATGACACCGGACCGTTCACCCTGCTGGTAGCCCCTTATTCACTGGGCGGTGTCGGTGGGCGGCGGTAAACTTCTGTCACAGCAAACGGCATCGAGACCGGAAAGCAGGCCATAGCCACTTTTGAGAACACCAGGCGAAATCGGCGATCAGAGCACACCCATTGCCGGCATCGGCGCCGGCGTCAACGGTTCCGGACCGGCGGGACGGACCGTTCGTTCCAGCATCGAATTGGCACCGGAATCGGTGTTCGGTTTCCTGGGTTCGGCTGACGAGAACCTGCGTGAACTCGAACGCCTCCTCGATGCCGACATCCACGTTCGCGGCAATTCCGTCACGCTGACCGGCAAACCGGCCGATGTCGCCCTGGCAGAGCGAGTGGTGGCGCAGCTGGTCGCGCTCACCGCGCGTAATCGGGTGGTCTCGCCCGAGGCGGTGCGGCACACCTACTCCATGCTCACCGAGGGCTCCTCGGATTCTCCGGCGGAGGTGCTGAGCCTGGACATCCTGTCCCGGCGCGGCAGGACCATCCGGCCCAAGACACTCAATCAGAAGCGCTATGTCGACGCCATCGACGCGCACACCATCGTGTTCGGGGTGGGCCCGGCCGGTACCGGCAAGACGTATCTGGCCATGGCCAAGGCCGTGCAGGCGTTGCAGACCAAGCAGGTCAACCGCATCATCCTGACCCGGCCCGCGGTCGAGGCGGGCGAGCGGCTGGGCTTCCTGCCGGGCACGCTGAACGAGAAGATCGACCCGTATCTACGCCCGCTCTACGATGCCCTGCACGACATGATGGATCCGGAGGCGATCCCGAAGCTCATGCAGGCCGGTGTCATCGAGGTCGCCCCGCTGGCCTACATGCGCGGTCGCACGCTCAACGACTCGTTCATCATCCTGGACGAGGCGCAGAACACCACGGCCGAGCAGATGAAGATGTTCCTCACCCGCCTGGGCTTCGGTTCCAAGATCGTGGTGACCGGTGACATCACCCAGGTCGATCTGCCGCACGGCGCGCGCTCGGGTCTGCGCGCGGCGACGGAGATCCTGCACGGCATCGACGACATCCATATCGCCGAGCTCACCAGCGCCGATGTGGTCCGTCACCGCCTGGTCGGGGAGATCGTCGACGCCTACGACCGGTTCGAGGCGGAGTCGCGGCCCCCGGCCGCGGTCCACTATCCCGGCAATCGGGCACAGCGACGTGCCGCGAGCCGAGGAGAGCGACGCTGACCTCTCCCTCTAGGCTGTTCGGGTGAGTATCGAGATCGCCAACGAATCGGGTATCGAGGTATCCGAAGAAGAACTGGTCAGCGTCGCGCGGTTCGTCATCGCTCAGATGGATGTGCATCCGGCGGCCGAGCTATCGATGGTGCTGGTCGATCTCGACACCATGGCGGATCTGCACATGCGCTGGATGGACCTACCGGGTCCCACCGATGTCATGTCCTTCCCCATGGACGAGCTGGAGCCGGGCGGGCGGCCCGATGCCGCCGAGCCCGGCCCCTCCATGCTCGGCGACATCGTGCTCTGCCCCGAGTTCGCGGCCCAGCAGGCCGAGAAGGCCGGGCACTCCATGGATCACGAGCTGGCGCTGCTGACCGTGCACGGCGTCCTGCACCTCCTCGGCTACGACCATGCCGAGCCGGAGGAGGAGAAGGAGATGTTCGCGCTGCAGGCCTCCCTGCTGGAGGGCTGGTACGAGAACGTGCGCCAGGAAATGCGCCGCGCGGAGCTCGCCGAGCGCGACCAGCGGCTGTTGGGCAAGACCGGATTCACCGACACCACCGGTGATCCGCTGGGCCCGGCGTGAATTCATTCGTTCTGATCCTGCTGGCGATCGTCCTGGTCCCCGCCGGTGGCGTGTTCGCGGCGCTGGATTCTGCGCTGAACACGATTTCGCCTGCCCGCGTGGAGGATCTGGTGCGTGCCGACCGGACCGGGGCGGCGCGGCTGGCGCGCATCATCGCGGATCGGCCGCGCTATGTGAATCTCATGGTGCTGCTGCGTCTCACGTGCGAGATCACCGCGACGGTGCTGCTGGCGGCGGTGCTCATGGACTGGCTGGACGAGGCCCCGGCGCTGCTGATCACCGCGGCGGTCATGGTGCTGGTCGACTATCTGGTGATCGGTGTCGGGCCGCGCACACTGGGCCGCCAGCACGCGTATTCGCTGGCGCTGGGCGCGTCGCTGCCGTTACAGGCCATCGGCTCGCTGCTGGGCCCGGTCAGCCGGCTGCTGATTCTCATCGGTAACGCGATCACCCCCGGTAAGGGATTCCGCAACGGCCCCTTCGCCTCCGAGATCGAGCTGCGCGAGGTGGTGGATCTGGCGGGGGAGCGCGGCGTGGTGGATGCCGACGAGCGCCGCATGATCCAGTCGGTCTTCGAGCTCGACACCACCCCGGCCCGCGAGGTCATGGTGCCGCGCACCGAGATGGTGTGGATCGAGGCGGAGAAGACGGCGGCGCAGGCCATGTCGCTGGCGGTGCGGTCGGGGCATTCACGAATTCCGGTGGTGGGCGAGAACGTCGACGACATTCTGGGTGTCGTCTATCTGAAAGACCTGGTGCCGTACGCGGATCGGAGCCGGAAGGTGAAGGTACGGCAGGTCATGCGGCCCGCCGTGTTCATGCCGGACTCCAAGCCGCTGGACGCACTGCTGGACGAAATGCAGCGTCGCAGAAACCATATGGCGGTACTGGTGGACGAGTACGGCGGCATCGCCGGGCTGGTCACCATCGAGGACATCCTCGAGGAGATCGTGGGCGAGATCGCCGACGAGTACGACAAGGACGAGATCGCGCCGATCGAGAAGATCGGCCCGGGCAAGTTCCGGGTCTCGGCGCGACTGCCGGTGGACGACCTGGGCGAGCTGTTCGACATGGCGATCGAGGACGAGGACGTCGACACCGTCGGCGGTCTGCTCGCCCACGCCCTGGGCCGCGTTCCACTGCCCGGCTCCAAGGCCGTCATCCACGGCCTGCAACTGAAGGGGGAGGGCGCGGCCGACGCGCGCGGCCGCATGCGGATTCACACCGTGGTGGTGCGCAAGGGCCCGGAGCAGACGAGAACCGAACCGGCGGAACATGAACCGGCCGACGGCGCACACGAGGATGGAGAGGCCGATGATTGAGTTGGATGCGGAGGACAGCAAGCTGTTGGTCCTCGCCCGTGGGGCCATGGGCCGCACCGGCGGCAATGGCGGTGCGGCCGTGCGTGATTCGGACGGGCGCACCTACGCGGCCGGGACCGTGGAGCTGACCGCAATGAAGCTGACCGCGTTGCAGTCGGCGGTGGCGGCCGCGATCTCCAGTGGCGCAGGCGATTTCGAGGCGGCCGTGGTGGTCGCGGGCAAGCTGTCGGATCCCGGGGTGTCGGCCGTGCGTGAGGTTTCGCCGTCGGCGCGCATCATCTTCACCGATGCCAAGGGCGCGGTGTTCGACGTGCTGGAGGCCGGTGCGCCCGCGGACTACGGCGTCGAGAATCCCATTGCGGCACAGCGGCCCGCGGAGGGCGACGCGGCCGGCGAACGCGAGCTTCCGGCGGGCTTCGATCTGGACACCGAATCGGAGGTTTTCGAGTGAGCGGCAAGGGTAAGGACAGCGGCGAATTCCGGTCCGGCTTCGTGTGTTTCGTGGGCCGGCCGAACACCGGCAAGTCCACGCTCACCAATGCCATGGTGGGGCAGAAGATCGCCATCACCTCCTCGCGGCCGCAGACCACGCGGCACACCATTCGCGGCATCGTGCACCGTGATCACGCGCAGCTGATCCTGGTGGACACCCCCGGTCTGCACCGGCCGCGCACGCTGCTCGGCCAGCGCCTCAACGACCTGGTACGCGATACGTATTCGGAAGTCGACGTCATCGCCGTCTGCATTCCGGCGGACGAGAAGATCGGCCCGGGTGACCGCTGGATCGTCGATCAGATCAAGACCATGGCGCCCAAGACGACCCTGCTCGGTGTGGTCACCAAGATCGACAAGGTGAGTCGCGACCAGGTCGCCCACCAGCTGATGGCCGTGTCCCAGCTGCTCGGCCCCGAGGCCGAGGTGGTTCCGGTCTCCGCGGTCAAGGGCGAGCAGGTCGAGGTGCTCGTCGACGTCATCGCCTCCCAGATGCCCGAGGGCCCCGCCTTCTACCCCGACGGCGAACTCACCGATGAGCCCGAGGAAGTCCTGATGGCCGAGCTCATTCGCGAGGCGGCCCTCGAGGGCGTCCGCGACGAGCTCCCGCACTCGCTGGCGGTGGTGATCGAGGAGGTTCTCGAGCGCGAGGAGAACGAGGACCAGGAGACCGACGGCCGCCGCTCCGCCGAGGGCATGCTCGACGTCCACGCCCTTCTCTACGTCGAACGCCCCAGCCAGAAGGCCATCATCATCGGCAAGGGCGGCGCCCGCCTCAAGGAGGTCGGCACCAACGCCCGCAAGCAGATCGAGCACATCCTCGGCACCCGCATCTACCTCCACCTGCACGTGAAGGTCGCCAAGGACTGGCAGCGCGACCCCAAACAGCTCGGCAAGCTCGGCTTCTGACCAGCTCTCTGCCCGCAGCCACGTGAGCGGCTGCGGGCAGATGCGGCGGATCGCCCTGTGCTGCCGGCGATTTCGGTGTCCGCGGCCGGCGCGGGATCAGGTGTCGGCTGGGGCGTATGTCCCCGTGGTGCCGTGGGGCGGACGCGCCGGCGTGCCAGTCCAGGCCATCAGTGCATCGGGCGGGGCCGTCTCCTGGCTGCGGGTCAGGGCCGGGGCCACCAGGGTGCCGGGCGGTTCTTGTGCCATTCCAGCTCCGATTCCAGTTGGGCCGCAACGGAAACCAGGAGCGGTTCGGAGTTGGCCGGTCCCATGAGCTGGGAGCCGACGGGGAGGCCGGTGGCGGTGAAGCCGGAGGGGATGTTGACGGCGGGCCAGCCGAGGACGTTCCAGGGCCAGGTGTAGGGGCAGGCCGCGGTGATGAGTTCGTCGGTGGCCCAGCTGCCGATGTCGTCGATCTCGTGGACGCCCGGGGGCGGGGTGGCCGTGGTGGGGGCCAGCACCAGGTCGAAGTCGTCGAAGATGCGGCCGGTTCGCATGCGCAGCAGGGGTTCTACGCGGCGAGCGGCGAACAGCAGCGGCGAGAGGATGCGGCCGACGGCGGCATTGTGGGTGGTGCGCGGATCCACCTGCGCGCCGGGGAGGCGGTCCAGCGCCTCGCGGATGCCGACCATGGAGCGGGGGAGGAAGGTCGCACCCATCAGCACGCCGTAGTGGACGTCGGCGATGGTGACCTCGTGACCGAGGCGGCGCAGCGTGGCGGCGGTGGCGTGCACCCGGGCCTCGACCTCGCGGTCGAGCGTGGTCCTGGTGGCGGTGAACGGGATTCGCAGGGAGAGCGCGATGCGCAGGCGGCCGGGATCGCGGCCGACGGCGTCGGAGACGCGCAGGGCGGGCGGGGTGTGCAGATCGCCCGGATGAGGTCCGGCGGCAGCGTCCAGCAGGAGCGCCGCATCGGCGACGGTGCGGGCCAGCGGGCCGTTCACGGTGAGCCCGTAGAAGGCTTCCGGCAGCGGCCAGGTGGAGATGCGGCCGCGCTGCGGCTTGATGCCGACCAGGTTGTTCCAGGCCGCCGGGATGCGCACCGAGCCCGCGCCGTCGGATCCCAGTGCGGCGGGCACCAATCCGGCCGCCACGGCCGCGCCGGATCCGCCGGACGACCCGCCCGGCGTGTGGCCGGCGCTCCAGGGATTCGTGGTGTGCCCGAAGGCGTCTCCGCTGGTGAACGGCAGCTGCCCGAGTTCGCAGGTATTGGTCTTGCCGACGATGACCGCCCCGGCCGCGCGCAGCCGCCGCACCGCCTCCGCGTCCTCGGTCTTGGCGTGGAATTCGCCGCCGCAGCCGAAAGCCGTCGGGGTGCCGGTCAGGTCGGTGTCGTCCTTGATGGCCAGGGGCACCCCGAGCAGGGGCTCGCGCTGTCCGGCGGCGAGTTTGCGGTCGGCGTCGGCCGCCTCGGCGAGCGCTTCGGCCCGCCGCACGATCCGGAAAGCGTTGAGCGCTCCCTGGCTGGCCTCGATCCGGTCGAGCGCCGCGCTGGTCGCCTCGACCGAGGTGAGTGTGCCTGCCGCCAGTGCCGCCGCGAGTTCCGCCAGCCCGAGTTCGCCAACCGACGCCAGTGTCATGTGAATCCCGTCTCTTCTGTACCGGGGAGTAACATAGCGCGATTCTGGTCACACGTCCAACGTGTGGCGGCGTGATCGACCGGGCAGTGGTCGATCACGCCTCATCGGCATCGCGGCGAGGGCGCGGCCGATGTGTCACACGACCGAATCCTCGGTCCGAGGATCACGCTCAGCATGCGGCGTGCGGCCAATCGCCGGCCAATGAACTTCTAATCGGCACACACCCGGTGGCTCGTCGTGGTCCGGTCGGTCGCGCGTGCGAGACTGTTGCCGTGCGGTTGTATCGGGATCATGCGGTGGTGCTGCGCCAGCACAAGCTGGGCGAGGCGGACCGCATCGTCACGCTGCTGACCCGCCAGCACGGTCTGGTGCGTGCGGTCGCCAAGGGTGTGCGGCGCACCCGCTCCAAGTTCGGGGCGCGGCTGGAACCGTTCGCCTACGTGGATGTGCAGCTGCATCCGGGCCGCAATCTCGACACCGTCACCCAGGTGCACACGGTCGAGACCTTCGCCGCCGACATCGTCGCCGACTACGGCCGCTACACCACCGCCTGCGCCGTGCTCGAGACCGCCGAGCGCCTGGCCGGCGAGGAGGGCGCACCCGCCGCCCGCCTGCACACCCTCACCGCCGGCGCGCTGCGCGCCATCGCGCTGGGCCGCCGCCCCCACGAACTGATCCTGGACGCATACCTGTTGCGCGCCATGGCTTTCGCCGGTTGGGCGCCCGCCCTCGACGACTGCGCCCGCTGCGCCACCCCCGGCCCGCACCGCGCTTTCCACGTGGCCGCGGGCGGCGCGGTGTGCGTGCACTGCCGTCCGCCGGGCGCGGCCACGCCCATGGTCGGCGTCCTCGATCACATGAGCGCTCTCAATCGGGGCGACTGGTCCGGCGTCGACGCCGTCTCCGACGCCATGCGCCGCCAGGCCAGCGGTCTCATCGCCGCGCATCTGCAGTGGCATCTGGAACGACAGCTGCGCACGCTCCCGCTCATCGAGCGCACCCGCCCGCACGAGGCCGTCGAGCGCGACGCGGTGGCCGAGCGTCCCCGTGCCGCCATCGGCTGATGCCGGGCCGAATCACCCTGGGAGTCCCGGTGAGCGGGCGCGGGAAAGCGGGTCCGGAGCGCGACGCCGTCCTGCCCTTAGGAAGCTACCGCGCCTACCTCGACAATTTCCCCAGCTGACCGGCCGGGCGCTCGGCGGCGGGGAAATGCCGGTTTCCCCGCCGCCGTACGCCGTCCGGTGGAGGAAATGTGGAGGTCCGGTGGCAATGGTGTGGGCGCCGTCCGGCCTCGCGGAGCGTCGGGCAGGATGGTGGGCGTGATCGGGAACCGGAAGTCATCGACTGAGCAGCGTGTTGTGCGGCCGCCGTCGCCGCATCCGTCGGGGGCGAAGCCGCCGGCGATTCCGGCGGAGTTCGTGCCCAGGCATGTGGCGCTGGTGATGGACGGCAACGGCCGCTGGGCCCAGGAGCGCGGGCTGCCCCGCACCGCGGGCCACGAGCGCGGCGAGGCGGTGCTCATGGACACCGTCGAGGGCTGTATCGAAATGGGCGTGAAGTGGCTCTCGGCCTACGCCTTCTCCACCGAGAACTGGCGGCGCAGCCCCGACGAGGTGCGCTTCCTGATGGGCTTCAACCGCGACGTGATCCGCCGCCGACGTGACGAGATGCACGAGATGGGTGTGCGGGTGCGCTGGGCCGGCCGCCGGCCGCGCCTGTGGCGCAGCGTGATCAAGGAATTGGAGATCGCGGAGGAGCTCACCCGGGACAATACGGTGATGACCCTCACCATGTGCGTCAACTACGGCGGCCGCGCCGAAATCGCCGACGCCGCACGGGAAATCGCGCGCCGGGTGGCCGCCGGGGAACTCGACCCGGAGAAGATCACCGAGGCCACAGTGGCCCGCTACCTCGACGAACCCGATATGCCGGACGTGGACCTGTTCCTGCGTCCCTCCGGTGAACTGCGCACCTCCAACTTCCTGATCTGGCAGGCCGCCTACGCCGAATTCGTGTTCCAGGAAACGCTTTTCCCCGATTTCGACCGCCGCAACCTCTGGGACGCCTGCCTGGAGTACGCCAAGCGTGACCGTCGCTTCGGAGGCGTGAAATGACCGACCAGCTCACCCCCGCCGAGGCGCTCCAGGACCGCGCCCGCGCCCTGCTGCTGCGCTACGGCGTGGAGGTTCGCGAGGAGGACGGCGGCCTCGGCTTCGAGTACGAGGGCGCGCTGTGCTCGCTGCGCGGCGTCAACCTCTCGCCCGGCCTGGACGTGCTGGCGCTCATGTGCATCCTGGCCTGGGATCGTCCGGTGAAACCGCAGCTGCACAAGCGGGTCGCCGAACGCAATGCCGCGCTCCAGTTCGGCACGCTCACCGTCGTGTCCCGCGAGAAGCTCGCGGATGTCATCCTGCGCTACACCTTCCCGGCCGCCGGGCTCGAGGACGAGCCCCTGGCGACCATCCTGCTGCTGACCCTCTCCGGCGCGGGCCGGGCTCGACAAGGCTTGCTGCCCTAGGCGATTCGGCCCACCCGGCCCGCCGCCCGGATCGTGGAGTTCGGACACCCGCCGTGGCGTTCCGGACCGGGTGCCGTCGATGCCCGGCGAGATTCACCCGCGCGGGTGAATCTCACTCAGGAGGACGAGGTTTCCGGGATAGCGACCCTTCCGCCGCGCTGGTGGTCCGGGACGAGGAGCTCGACACCCCGGTACAGGGTGTCGGGATCGACATCGCCCATGATCAGGTGTTGCAGCATGAAGCCGGGCAGGATGCCGAACATGGTCTTGGCGACCGCGTCGGTGTCGGAATCGGCTGGTAGCCAGCCGATTTCGCGCATGCGGAGGGCGTAGTCGTGCCACAGGCGACGGACGCCGCCGAGGGTGGTGCGGACATAGTCGGCGATGTGGGGGTCGGTCAGTGCCAGTGACCACGTCTGGGGGATGAGACGGACCGGTCCGCCCGGGGCGCTGAGCCGGACAATGGCCTCCGCGACCGTGCGGATCAGTTCGGCTGGGCTGGGTAGCGGATCGCTGTGCACCGCCTCGTGCAGGGCACCGTGGAGTTCGGTGGCCACTTCGGAGGTCAGCGCGGCGATGATCTCGTCCTTGGACTTGAAGTACCGGTAGACCGCCCCGGCCGAGAGGCCGGATTCGGCGAAGACGTCCTGCATGGTGGTGGCGTGCAGTCCCTTGCGGGCGAAGCAGGACTGCGCGGCGTCGAGAATCTGCTGCCGGCGGCGTTCCAGGTGTTCCTCGCTGACTCTGGGCATGGGCCCAAAGTAAAACGAATATCCGTTCTTGACAAGGGGACATTGGGGTGTCAGCCTTGTCCTAATCAAAAAGAACGAACCTTCGCTTTCTTTGGATGGGTCATGAACACAGTCCAGCGCTCCCTCGCCCTCGGTCTCGTAGCTGCCGCCATTCAGGCCCTGATGCTCATCGCCTTCGCCTGGCCCGCCGCCCGCGTCGCGCCCCGCGATCTCCCCATCGCCATCACCGGCCCGCAGGCCGCCGCGGTTGCCCGGCAGCTGAACGATCGCGAGCCTGGTGGCTTCGATATCCGCACCGTCGCAGATGAATCCACCGCTCGCGACGCCATCGAACATCGAGATGTGTACGGGGCCATCCTGACCGGTGGACAGCCCCGCGTCCTGATCGCCTCGGCCGCGAGTCCGATTGTGGCCCAGCAGCTCTCGGCCTTCGCGCAACAGCTGAACGGCGCGCAGGCGGCACCGGTGCAGGACGTGGTCGCCGCCGACGTCCACGATCCGCGCGGAAGCGGTTTCGGCGCAATGGTTCTCCCGCTGGTCATGTCCGGCCTCGCCGGTGGCGTGCTGCTGACCCTGCTGGTGCCGTCGCTGCGCGCCCGCGCTCTCGGCCTGGCCGTGTTCGCGATCGCCGGTGGGCTGCTGAGCATGTCGATCGTCCAGGGCTGGCTGCACCTGCTGCCCGGCGCGTACCTGGCCATGGCCTCGATCAGCGGCCTGGTCTCCCTCGCCGTCGCCGGCACCGTGGTCGGTCTGGCCGCCGTGCTCGGCCAGGCGGGCATCGGCCTGGGCGCGCTCACCATGCTGCTGGTCGGAAACCCTTTCTCCGGTGCCACCTCCGCGCCCGAGCTGCTGCCCAAGCCGTGGGGAGAGATCGGCCAGCTGCTGCCGCCCGGCGCCGCCGCCACCCTGCTCCGCTCGACGGCCTTCTTCGGTGACGCCGCCATCGCGGGTCCGCTGACGGTCCTGCTGTGCTGGGCCGCCGCCGGTCTCGCCCTGCTCGGTGTGGGGATCGCCCGCACTCGGCGGACCGTCCCGGCTCTTGCCCCGGACCTGGTGCCCGCGGCCTGAACTCGCCACCCGGACGGCAGCAGCCGCGCGCCCCTCGCTCGATGAGCAAGGGGCGCGCGGCTGCTCGCTGTCAGCTCTTGTGGCAGCAGTTCTGGCAGGTGCCGAAGATCTCCATGGTGTGGCTGATATCGGTGAACCCGTGCTCGGTGGCGATCGAGTCCGCCCAGGCCTCCACGGTCGGCCCCTCCACCTCGACGGTCCGGCCGCACTGGCGGCAGACCAGATGATGGTGGTGTCCGGTGGAGCACTGCCGGTACACCGATTCCCCGGTGTCGGTGCGCAGCACGTCGACCATGCCGGCGTCGGCGAGCGACTGCAGCGTCCGGTACACGGTCGTCAGGCCGATGCCCTCACCTCGCTTGCGGAGTTCGTCGTGCAGCTCCTGTGCGGAGCGGAACTCGTCGATGTCCGCGAGCAGAGCGGCGATGGCGCTGCGCTGGCGGGTACTGCGGACCCCGACGGTCTTCTCGCTTGTTCCCACGGTTCACCCTTCCTCGGCGTGCGCTACCGCGTCGATGACGATGTGTGCCAGATGTTCGTCGACCAGTTCGTAGATGACCTCGCGTCCGGTGCGTTCACCGCGGACCACCCCGGCGGACTTGAGGATCCGCAGGTGCTGGCTGATCAGCGGCTGGGTCACCCCGAGCGTATCGACCAGCTCGTGCACGCAGCGCGGCGATTCCCGGAGCTGGAGCACGATGGCGATGCGCACCGGCGCGGCGAGTGCGCGCAATAGTTCGCCTGCGGAGTCCAGAATGGTGCGCGACGGCACGGCCGGCGGCTGGGGAGACCGGTAGGGGTAGGGGTCATGGGGGATCGCGGCCGGGGTCTCCGTCGCGACGTGCGAGCGCCGCAGGGGCGCGCCGCTGTCCGTGGTCATCGAACCAACTCCTTATTGGAAACCGATGCCATTCTTATATGCACGGGTGCGCATGTCAAACAACGAGTCGGCGCGTCGGCTCAGCAATTGCTGTCCTGCGGAATCGGGACCGTGGGATCGAAATAGTACTCGGGATGATGCGGATCCGGGGCGTAGGCCGGACGCGCATTGCTGTAGCTGGGGGCCAGGAAACCCTGGTCGTGGACGGTGCAGTTGACCGAATAGGCGAAGCCCTGGATGTCGCCGAACCACATGCCCTGCGAATCCTGGTCGTAGGACGAGTCCTCGACCCAATAGTTCTGCATGGGCCTCGCCCCCTGTTCGATTGTGGATCACCCCGACGCCGGGCCCGCACGGCCGACCGGTGTCGTTCGTCCACTATCGCGCGGTGGTGATCACGGCAGCATCCCCAGCTTGTAGGGGCAGTGGGTGCAAAGTCCATTGCCCGCGACCGATAGGCTGCTCTCAACCCTTTGCAATCTTCCGGACACGGATGGAGAACTGTTCAGTGGCACCCAAGTCGAAGGTGGACACCGTCGCCAATCTCGCCAAGCGTCGGGGTCTCGTGTACCCGAGCGGTGAGATTTACGGCGGAACGAGGTCGGCCTGGGATTACGGTCCGCTGGGCGTCGAGCTCAAGGAGAACATCAAGCGGCAGTGGTGGCGGTCCATGGTGACCAGCCGCGACGACGTGGTCGGCCTGGACTCGTCGATCATCCTGCCGCGTCCGGTGTGGGTGGCCTCGGGCCACGTCGCCGTGTTCAACGACCCGCTGGTGGAATGCCTCAACTGCCACAAGCGGCACCGGCAGGACCACCTGCAGGAGGCGTACGCCGAGAAGAACAAGATCGACAACCCGGACTCGGTGTCCATGGAGCTCGTCGTGTGCCCCGACTGCGGCACCGTGGGCAAGTGGACCGAGCCCAAGGACTTCAACATGATGCTGAAGACCTACCTGGGCCCGGTCGAATCCGAAGAGGGCATGCACTACCTGCGCCCGGAGACCGCGCAGGGCATCTTCGTGAACTACAAGAACGTCGAGACCACCGCGCGCAGGAAGCCGCCGTTCGGCATCGCGCAGATCGGTAAGTCGTTCCGCAACGAGATCACCCCGGGCAACTTCATCTTCCGCACCCGCGAGTTCGAGCAGATGGAGATGGAGTTCTTCGTCAAGCCGGGCGAGGACGAGCAGTGGCACCAGTACTGGATCGACACCCGCCTGGCCTGGTACACCGACCTGGGTATCGACCCGGAGAACCTGCGGCTGTTCGAGCACCCGAAGGACAAGCTCTCGCACTACTCCACCCGCACGGTGGACATCGAGTACCGCTTCCGCTTCCAGGGCTCCGAGTGGGGTGAGCTCGAGGGCGTCGCCAACCGCACCGACTTCGACCTGAAGACCCATTCGGAGCATTCGGGCACGGATCTGAGCTTCTTCGATCAGAACACCAACGAGCGCTTCATCCCGTTCGTGATCGAGCCGGCGGCCGGTCTGACCCGCTCGCTGATGGCCTTCCTGGTCGACGCGTACCACGAGGAGCAGGCGCCGACGGCCAAGGGCACCATGGAGACGCGCACCACTCTGCGCCTGGACCCGCGCCTGGCGCCCGTCAAGGCGGCTGTCCTGCCGTTGTCGCGCAATGCGGACCTGTCGCCGAAGGCCAAGGACCTGGCCGCGCAGTTGCGCCGGAACTGGAACGTGGACTTCGACGATGCCGGGGCGATCGGCCGCCGCTACCGCCGTCAGGACGAGATCGGCACCCCGTTCTGCATCACGGTCGACTTCGACACGCTGGAGGACCAGGCCGTCACCGTACGTGAGCGGGACTCGATGGCGCAGCAGCGCATCGCTCTCGACCAGGTGGAGGGCTACCTGGCGGCGCGCCTCGTCGGCGCCTGATCCCAGGTTCACAGGAAAGACCGGTCAATGCCTGACCGGTCTTTTCTTTATTCCATTGCCCCCGAAATTCGGGGCGGTGTCACGAAATTGGGTAACCGACTACTCACGTTAACGGCCCATGACCGGAGCACTATTTAAGGATGTGGGCAACGGCGCATCATCTGCCGTAGCTCGATCATCCGAGGTGAGTCATGAGCGAGCGTGTTATCGGCCCCCGCTCGGGGCTGCAATGGGTCTCATTGGGGGACACCGGATCATCGTGCCCTGCCGCCCGATCCACGGTGGCGGCATTTCGATCATGGGCCGACTCCTATCTGACCCGACCCAGCGACGAACTGGGCCGCGACGGGCCGGTCTGCCCGTATGTACGACCGGCCATGCGGCGAGATCTGATGTGGCTGGCGCAGGTTCGAGCGGCGGAGCCGCAGCAGACGTGGGTGCGTGCGATCATCCGTGACGCGCTGGAGGTCTATTCCGGACTGCCCACGGGGAACGGCAGTTCCACGTCCGTGCTGCGCACATTGATCACCGTATTCCCGAATTTGACTGATAGTTCGCTGATCGATGAGATCCACGATGAATTCAAGACCAAATTCGTGGAACGGGGCATCATGCTCGGGCAATTCTATCCGGGCTGTGATCAGGCGGGCCTGTGGAACAAGGATTTTCGGCCGTTGGACGCACCACTGCCGATGTTGGTGGTGCGCAGCATGATGACGACCGATTTTCCGTTCCTGCTCGACAGACCGGAGTGGGCCGACGCCTTCGTGCGCAAGTTCGCGCCGGGGCTGCCCGCGCACGTGCGCTCGGTCATGGTGGAGCGCTTGACATCTCATCCGGCCCTCGTACCCGCCTACGAGGTGGGCGCCGTCGACGACGCATCCTGCCCGGCCAGCAGTTAGGTAGTGGTTATGACGCGTGAGATCGCGGCGGATCGGACCGCCACCGTCTTCCCGCTCTCCCCGGCTCAACTGGGGATGTTCTATGCGCAGCAACTGGATCCGGCGGTGCCGCTGTCGGAGGCCCAGTACATCGAGATGCACGGACCGCTGGATATCGCGGTGCTGCGGCTCGTGGGAGCGCAGGCAGCGCGTGAATTCGGTTCCGGTGTCCTGCGATTCGTCGAGATCGAGGATCGGCCGTACCAGGTGGTCGATACCGAGCTGGACGCGACGGTCGGTTTCCTGGACTTCCAGGACCGACCGGACCCTGTTGCGGCCGCGCTGGAGTGGATGCGCACGGATGTGGCGGCGCCGATCGAGCTGTTCGGTGCACAGGCTGGAATATCCACCGTGATCCGGGTCGGCGAGTCCCATCACCTGTGGTACACCAGAGCACACCACCTCCTCATCGATGGATTCGGCTCGATGACCACGCTGTATCGGGTCGCTGAGCTGTACAACGCCGCGGTGCGCGGGCAAACGGCGCCTCCCGGCACCGCGGCCTCGCTGCTGGACGTGCACGAGTCGGAGATGGCGTACCGGGAATCGAGCCGGTACGCCACCGACGAGCGCTACTGGCGCGAGGTCACCGCGGGGATGCCCGACCGGTGCAGCCTGGTCGGGGCCACGGCGCCCGCGAGCGCGCTGGCCCGCGAGGCGCGCGCCCGGCTGGAGGAGCGGACGGCCGAGCGGCTGGCGAGCGCGGCCCGCCGTTTCGACACCAGTGCGGCGGGCGTGGTGATGGCCGCGGTCGCGCTGTACTACGCCCGGCTCACGGCCACCGAGGACGTGGTCCTGAGCCTGCCCGTGTCCGGCCGCACCACCGCGGTGCTGCGGCGTTCCGGCGGCATGATCGCCAATGTGGTGCCGCTGCGGGTGCCGGTGCCGCGCGCGGGACGGGTGGGGGAGGTCCTGGATGCCGTGCGGGTGGCGGCGTCGGGGGCCTTGCGGCATCAGCGCTTCCGCCATGAGGCCATGCGGGACGAGGGTGACCGGGACGAGTTCGGGCGCGGCATGACCGGGCCGGTCATCAACATCATGATGTTTCCGGCCGGGATCGATTTCGAGGGCGTGGATTCGAGCCTGCACGTGGTCACCTCGGGCCCGATCGAGGACCTGTTCGTCAACTTCTACCAGCACGGCGCGGGCGCGCCGATCCATGTCGACTTCGCCGCGAATCCGCGCCTGTACGACGAGGATTCGCTGAACAGGCATCACCGGCGATTCCTCGCCGTGCTGGATTCGCTGCTGGACGCCGAGGCCGGAACACCGGTCGCGGCACTGGATTACACGGTGGCGGACGAGCAGCCGGTGCTGGCGGGCGCGCACGGGCCGGCGGTGCCGCAGCCGCAGCTGCTACCGGAGATCCTGGCGGACGGCCTGCGCCGCACCGGACCCGAGACGGTCGCGGTCATGGGCCGCGACCGGCGGCTGACCTATGGCGAGCTGGACGCGCTGTCGAATCGGCTGGCGCGCCGGATCGTGCGGGCGGGCGCTGCCGAATCCGGGGCCGGGATACCGGAGGCCGTGGCCGTCGGACCGGAATCGACCGTGCTGCTGGCACTTCCCCGTTCGATCGAGGCGATGGTCGCGCTGTGGGCGGTGGCCAAGACCGGCGCGGCGTTCGTGCCGCTGGGTACCGCGCTGCCCGCCGACCGCATGGCGCGCATTGCCGCCGAGGCGGGTGCGACGATCGGCCTGACACTCGCGGAATCGACTGCCGCGCTGCCGGATTCTGTCCACTGGATCACCCTCGACGGCCTGCTGGACGAGGACGTGGCGCCGTCCGATCCGCCGCTCACCGACGACGAGGTCCGGGGGCGGCCGCGGGTCGGCAATCCGGCGTACGTGGTGTTCACCTCCGGATCGACCGGTGTGCCCAAGGGCGTGGCGGTGACCCATGCCGGGTTGGCCGGGCTGGCCGCGGCGATCGTGGCGGCGTACCGGGTCGAGCCCGGTGCGCGGGTCCTGCAGTGCCTGAACCCGAGTTTCGATGCGTCGGTACTGGAATGGCTGATGGCGTTCGCGTCGGGGACGACCCTGGTGGTCGCCGAATCGGATCCGGTGGTGGGCGCCGAATTGGCCGGGCTGGTCCGTGATTTCGGCATCACCCAGGTGTGTTCGACCCCCGCGGTGCTGTCCACGCTGGAGCCGGACGCGCTCGACGGGGTGCGCGCGGTGTCATCGGGCGGGGAGCCGACGCCGCCGGATATCGTGGCGCGCTTCGGGATCGGGCGGGAGCTGCTGAACTCGTACGGTCCCAGCGAGACCACGGTGGCCGTCACCTACACCCGGGGGCTGGTGCCGGGCGTGAATGCCGGGCTCGGCGACCCCATTCCGGGCGCCGGGATGCTGGTGCTGGATCGCTGGCTGCGGCCGGTGCCGATCGGAGTGGCCGGGGAGCTGTACGTGACCGGGCCGGGCGTGGCGCGCGGGTACGTCGGCCGTCCCGGGTTGACTGCCCAGAGTTTCGTGCCCGCCCCGTCGGGTCCAGCCGGGGCCCGCATGTACCGCACCGGAGATCTGGTGCGCTGGACCGAGAGTGGCGTGCTCGAGTACGTGGGTCGCAGCGACTTCCAGGTGAAGCTGCGCGGCATGCGGATCGAGCTGGGTGAGATCGACGCCGTGCTCAACGCGCACTCGTCGGTGGAGATCGCGGTCACGGTGGCGCGGCCCGGTCCCGGTGGCGGCACCGTGCTGGCCGCCTATGTGGTTCCGCACGCCGGTCAGGTGATCACCGAGCCCGAGCTGCTGGACCACGCCACCCACCGCCTGCCGCCGTACATGGTGCCCGCGACCCTCACGGTGCTGGGTGCGTTGCCGCTCACCGCCAATGGCAAGGTGGATCGCCGGGCGCTGCCGGAACCGGTGGTGGCGCAACCGATGTCGGGTCGCGCGCCCGCCACCGCCACCGAGCGCCTGCTCTGCAGCCTGTTCGCGGAGGTTCTCGGGACCGAGACCGGCCCGGACACTTCGTTCTTCGCCCTGGGCGGCGATTCGATCATGGCGATCACGCTGGTGTCGCGCGCTCGCGCCGCCGGCCTGGTCTTCTCCGCCCGTGAGGTTTTCGAGCACCGAACCCCGGCTGCCCTGGCGGCCGTGGTCACCCGGCTGGAGGACCGTCCGCAGCGGCTGCCCGAACTGGCGGGCGGTGGCGTCGGCCGCCTGCCGCTGACGCCGATCGCGGCGTGGCTGCTCGGCCGTCCCGGCTGGCGGCATTTCGCCCAGTCGATGGTGGTCCAGGTGCCGGCCGGGGTCGAACTCCCGGTGCTGCTGCGCGCCGTCCAGGCGCTGCTCGACCGCCACGATCTGCTCCGCGCCCGCCTGGTCGACACCGACGAGGGGCTCCGCCTGGACGTTCCGCCGGCCGATGACACCGAGGCGGCGACGCTGCTGACACACTTCGAGTGCACGGCGGCCGACGTATCCGGGGCGGCGGTCGACCGAGCGCTGACGGATGCCGCCGGTCGGTTGGATCCGCGTGCGGGTGTGATGATCGCACTGAACTGGCTGGACGCCGGTCCGGCGCGGCCGGGCCGGTTGGCGATCGCGGTGCACCACCTGGCCTGTGACGCGATCTCATGGCGAATCCTGTTGCCCGACTTGATGTCCGCCTGGACGCAGGCCGCGGCGGGGACGAAACCCGAGCTGCGGGAGACCGGGACCTCGGTGCGCACCTGGGCGTATGCGCTGGAGGCGCTGGCGTCACCGGGCAGCCCGAGCGCGCCGGCCGATGACTCGGCCGCCGTCGAATTGCCCTGGCCGGTCGGCGAACTCGGGTACTGGCGAGACGTGCTGGCCCCGGATGCCCTGATCGGGCGGCGCCGGCTGGACGTGGCGGTGGACACCCATCGGACCGCCCGGCGGATCGATATCGAGGTGCCGGGCGAGGTGTCGGCGGCGCTGATCGCCCGGCTCGCGGGCACCTACCGCTGCGGCGTCGAGGACGCGCTGCTGGCGGCCCTCGCGCTGGCGCTGGCGCGCCGGTCGGACGGGCAGGATGCGGTCGCCGCCGGCACCGTGGTCACGGTCGAGCGGCACGGCCGCGACGAGGCCGCGGTGCCCGGGGCGGACCTGTCGCGGACGATCGGCTGGTTCACCACGCAGGTGCCGGTGCGGCTGGGACCCGTGGCCGTGGAAGAAGATTCGGGCGCGGACAGCGTGGACAGCGCGTTGAAGACGGTCAAGGAACAGCTGCGGGCCGTGCCGCGCGGCGGCTTCGGCTACGGGCTGCTGCGCTACCTGAACACGCGGACGGCCCGGGAGCTCGCGGCACTGCCGGATCCGCAGATCGGATTCAATTACCTCGGGCAGATCCCCGAGCTCGCCGCGGGCGATTGGCTGCCGGTCTCGATGGGGGATCGGCTGGGCGGGCACGCCGATCCGGATATGCCGCTGGCGGCGGTCATCTCGGTGGATGCGGTCACGCTGGAGTCGGAGAGCGGGCCGCGCATCCGGGCGGTGTGGCAGTTCGCCGGCCACGCGGTCGCGGCCGGGGACGTGGAAGCGCTGGCGCGGGAATGGCTTTCGGCCATCGGTGAGATCGCCGAGCTGGTGCGGCGACCCGGTGCCGGTGGCCTCACCCCCGCCGATCTGCCGCTGCTGACCGTCGCGCAGCCGGAGATCGAGTCGTGGGAGCGGGCTTTCGGCCGCCTGTCCGATGCCTGGCCGCTGACCCCGCTGCAGCGCGGCCTGCTGTTCCAGGCGCAACTGGCCGCGGGCGGCCCGGACGGCTACTCGGTGCAGGCGATCATCGATGTCGAGGCCGATCTGGATCGCGACCGGCTGACGGCCGCCGCCGAGGCGCTGGTCCGCCGCCACGATGTGCTGCGCGCCGGCTTCCTGGCCTCGGATACCGGTGCGGTGCAGGTGATTCCGGCCGAGGTCGCGGTGCCGTGCGCCTATCGGGAGGCTGTCGGCGCCACCCCGGAGGAGCTCGACGAGATCGCGGCGGCCGAACTGCGTGAGCCGTTCGCGGTCGACCACCCGCCCCTGATCCGATTCCTGTGCATCGCGGCGGGGGAGCGGCGCTTCCGGCTGGTCATCACCAACCACCACCTGATCCTCGACGGCTGGTCCATGCCGATGCTGTTCGCGGAACTCATCGCCCTCTACGAAACCTCCGGCGACGACACCGGATTCGCGACCCCTGCTCCCTTCCGTACGCATCTGGAGTGGCTGGCCACCCGCGACGACAACCTGGCCCGGGAAGCCTGGGCGCAGTCCCTGTCCGGCCTCGACGGCCCGACCCTGATCGCCCCGACCGCGCCGCGCGCCGACGCCGCGACCGCCCCGGTCGCCCACGAGGTGCCCCTGCCCGACGGCCTGCCGGACGCCCTGCGCCGGACGGCCGCGGCCTGCCAGGTAACCGTCAACACCCTGGTCCAGGTGGCCTGGGCGCTGCTGCTGGCCGAGCAGACCGGAGGCTCCGACATCGTCTTCGGCGCCACGGTGTCCGGCCGCCCGCCGGAACTGCCCGGGTCCGAGCGCATGGTCGGCATGCTGGTCAACACCGTCCCGGTCCGTATCGCCCTGGACCCGGCCGAATCGACAGCCGACCTGCTCACCCGCGTGCAGCGCGAGCAGGCCGCCCTGGCCGACCACCAGCACCTGGGCCTCGACGAGATCCAGGCCGCCACCGGTCTGGGCCCGCTCTTCGACACCGCCACCGTCTTCGAGTCCTACCCGGTGGACGCCGCGACCCTCACCGCGGCCACCCGCCAGGCCGACCTCACCGTCACGTCCCTGCGTGCCCAGGACGGCACCCACTACCCCCTCTCGCTGGCCGCCTATGCCAACAACGGCCTCCGCCTCGAACTGACCCGCTCCCCACACTATTTCGACGCCTCCGAGGCCGATGCGCTGGCAACATCGCTGTCCCGCCTGCTGACCGACCTCACCGGCGACTCGCGCCGCCGCGCCGCCGGGCTACGCGGTACGGACCCCGAGGCGCTGGTCTCGATCCGGCCCGGGGCCGAGTCCCGCGAGGTACAGCTCCTCCCGGATCTCCTGTCCGCCAACGGATACCCGGACACACCGGCGATCGTCAGCGCCGCATCGCCGGCCGACAGCGGGCGCAGCGCTGCCGAGCTGACCTACGCCGAGCTGGCGGCCGCGTCGAATCGGTTGGCTCGTAGGCTGATCGAAGACGGTGCCGGACCCGAGCGGGCGGTGCTGGTGGCTCTGCCGCGGTCGGTGATGTCGATGGTCGCGGTGTGGGCCGTTGCGAAGACCGGGGCGGCGTTCGTGCCGGTGGATGTCACGCAGCCGGCGGCGCGGACGAGCGCCATCGCCTCGGAATGCGGTGCGGTGCTGGGCATCACCTCGGACCAGATGACGGATCTGCCGAGCGACGTGGCCTGGTTGCGGCTGGACAGTGACGCCCTGGTCGCCGAGTGCGCGGCGATGTCCGCCGAACCGGTCACCGATGCCGACCGGCTCGCGCCCCTGCGCCCGGAGTATGCGGCCTATGTGGTGTTCACCTCGGGGTCCACGGGCACGCCGAAGGGTGTCGTGGTCTCGCACACCGGGCTGGCCAATATGGCGGCGGCCATGGCGGAACGCGGCGGCATCGAACGCGATTCGCGCGTGATGCACTGCCTCAACCCGGCTTTCGACGCGGCCATGCTGGTGTGGATGTCCGCGTTCGCCGCCGGTGCGACGCTGGTCGTGGCACCGCCGGAGGCGAGTGCGGGTGCGGAGCTGGCGGCCGCTGTCCGCGAGGGCGCGGCCACCCACCTGACCTGTACGCCGAGCGTGCTCGCGACCCTCGATGCCGCAGACCTGCACGGTGTGCGGACGGTCGTCATGGGTGGTGAACCCTGCCCGCCCGCACTGGTGACACGCCTGGGCCAGGGTCGCGTGTTCGTGAATTCCTATGGCCCGGCGGAGACCACGATCGCCGCGAGCTTCGGCGACCCGATGACGGCCGGCACCTCGACCCTGCTGGGCGACCCCGTGCCGGGGACGACCCTGCTCGTGCTGGACGCCTGGCTGCGTCCGGTACCGCCCGGCGCGGTCGGCGAACTGTATGTGTGCGGTTCCGGGCTGGCGCGCGGTTATGCCGGTCGCGCAGCGCTTTCCGCGAGCCGGTTCGTCGCCGACCCGTTCACCGCCGGGCAGCGCATGTACCGCACCGGCGACCTGATGCGGTGCACCGCGGACGGTTTCGAGTACGCCGGTCGCAGCGACTTCCAGGTGAAGATCCGCGGCATCCGGGTGGAGCCGGGTGAGGTCGACGCCGTCCTGCTGAGGCATCCGAGCATCGAGGCCGCCGTGACCGTCGCCCGGCGCAATCCCGCCGGCGCGATGACGCTGTGTTCGTATGTCGCGCTGTCGGATCCGGCCTCGGTGCCGGAGCTGCTGGCCTGGGCTTCCGGCCGGCTGCCGCGCTACCTGATGCCCGCCGGCCTGCAGGTGCTGCCGGAGCTACCCCTGACGGCGAGCGGCAAGGTGGACCTGCGCGCCCTGCCCGAACCCCAACTGGTACAGGCCGAATACGTCGTCCCGGCCGGTTCCGAGGTGGCCATCGCCGAGACCTACGCGGAAGTACTGGGGCTGGATCGCGTCGGTGCCCGCGACGACTTCTTCGCGCTCGGCGGCGATTCGCTCATCGCGACCCGCGTCGCCTCCCGTCTCACCGCGCACCTGGGCCGCACCGTTCCGGTGCGCCTGCTCTTCGAGGCCCCGGTGGTCGCCGACCTGGCCGTGCGGCTGTCGGCCGCCGAGATCGACACCGCCGCACCCGCTCTCACCCGGACCGAGCGCCCCGACCTGGTCCCGCTCTCCCCGGCCCAGCAGCGCATGTGGTTCGTCAACCGCTACGACCCGGCTTCCCCGGCCTACAACGTGCCGGTGGCGCTGCGTCTTTCGGGCCACCTGGACCAGGAAGCCCTGCGCGACGCGCTGCGGGATGTGCTGGCCCGCCACGAGACGTTGCGCACGGTCTACCCCGATATCGACGGTGTCGGCACGCAGCGGGTGCTCCCCGCCGAGGACGTCCCGCTCGACCTCGAACCGGTGCCGGTGTCCCTCGACCGGCTAGCCGAGGTCGTCGCGGACACCATCGGCCGTGGGTTCGACGTCACCGCGGCGGTCCCGCTCCGGGTCCGGGTATTCGTTGTCGACGATCGCGAAATCAGCTCTTCCACAGCAGGTTACGGCCCGCGCGCCATGACGGACGGCCAGTTCGAAGAGCACGTGGTCGTGCTGGTCGCGCATCACATCGCGACGGACGGTTTCTCGATGGCCCCGCTGACCCGCGATGTGGCCGCCGCCTATGCGGTGCGGGCCGCCGGGCAGGCGCCGGCGTGGGAGCCGCTGCCGGTCCAGTACGCGGATTACACACTGTGGCAACGGGATCGGCTCGGCTCCGAGGCCGACGCGGGCTCGCCGGCGGCCCGGCAGCTCGAATACTGGTCGGACACCCTCGCCGGGGTGCCGGATCACCTGGAGCTGCCGACGGATCGGCCGCGTCCGGCTCGCGCCTCCCATCGGGCGGCCGAGTGCACCGCCCGCGTGGACCGGGACCTGACCGCCGCGATCGACCGCTGCGCCCGTGTGCATCGGGCGACCCCGTTCATGGTGGTGCACGCCGCACTGGCCGTGCTGCTGTCCCGCCTCGGCGGCACCGCGGACGTGGTGGTCGGCACCCCGGTCGCGGGGCGCGGTGTGCGTGAACTCGACGACCTGGTCGGCATGTTCGTGAACACACTGGTGCTGCGTACCGGCATTCGCCCGGAGGAGGGTTTCGCCGCGCTGCTCGATCGGGTGCGGGACACCGATCTCGCCGCCTTCGAACACGCGGACGTGCCGTTCGAGCGGCTCGTGGAGGTGCTGGCCCCGGCCCGGTCGGAGTCGCGGCACCCGCTCGTCCAGGTCATGCTGGTGTTCCAGAACCTGGCCATGCCGGAGCTCCAGCTGCCCGGCCTGACCGTGTCCCCGCTCGAATTGCCGCAGACGAACAGCCGTTTCGACCTGAGCCTCACGGTCATCGGGGACACCGACGGCATGGAGCTGCGCTGCTGCTACGCCACCGACCTCTTCGATGCGTCGACCATGGCGGACTTCACCGGCCGACTCGTCCACGTGCTGGCCGAGATCACCGCCGAACCCGCCCGCCCGGTCGGAGATCTCGACCTGCTCACCGCCGCCGAGCACGAGCGGCTGCACGCGGCCGCCGAACCCGTCGCATCCCCGCGCATGCTGGCCGACCTCATGGCCGACGCGGTCGCGGCGAACCCGGACGGCCTCGCCGTCATCTGCGGGGACCGCCGCCTCACCTACCGTGAGCTCGACGCCCGGGCCGAGCAGCTGGCACGACGGCTGATCGCGGCCGGTGCCGGACCGGAAACACTGGTGGCCGTGGGCATTCCGCGCTCCATCGAATCGGTGCTGGCGGTCTGGGCCGTCGCGCGGGCCGGGGCGGCCTTCGTCCCGGTGGATCCGGCCTATCCGCCGGATCGGATCGCCCGGATCATCGACGTTTCGGGGGTATGTCTCGGTCTCACCGTGCGCTCGCAGTGGGACCGACTTCCGGGCACGGTGGAATGGTGGTGCCTGGACGACCGCGATGCGGAGGAGTATCCGGTCGCGGTTCATGAAATCAGCAGGAACACAGCCCATCCGGCGTACGTCATCTTCACCTCGGGATCGACGGGAGCGCCCAAGGGGGTTGTGGTCTCCCACTCGGGTCTGGCGAACCTCGCTGCCGCGCAGCGCGACCGGGACGCACTCACCTCGGAATCCCGGGTCCTGCACGTGGCGTCACCGAGTTTCGACGCCTCCGTCGTGGAACTGCTGATGGCGGTGGGCGCGGCCGCCACGTTGGTGATCGCGCCCCCCACCGTCTTCGCCGGACCCGAGCTCGGCGAACTGCTTTCACGCGAACGGGTTTCGCACATCGCGCTCACGCCCTCGGCACTGTCGACCGTGGATCCGTCCGGCCTGGGCGATCTGCGCCTGATCGTCACCGGCGGCGAACCCTGCCCGCCGGAACTGGTCGCCGCGTGGGCGGCCCAGGGCCGCAACCACTTCAACGACTACGGGCCGACCGAGGCCACGGTGACGGCCGCCGGCGCGCCCGTGCATCCCGGTGCGCCGATCACCATCGGCCGGGCCGCGCCCGGCATGCGGGCCCTCGTCCTCGATGACCGGCTGCGCCCGGTCGCGGACGGCGTCGTCGGCGAACTGTACCTCGCGGGAATCGGGTTGGCGCGCGGCTATTTCGACCGCTACGACCTGACCGCCGCCCGGTTCGTGGCCGACCCGCATGGCCCGGCCGGCCGGCGCATGTACCGCACCGGCGACCTGGTGCGGCGTCGCGACGGGAACCTGGAATACCTGGGCCGCACCGACACCCAGGTCAAACTGCGCGGCCTGCGCATCGAGCTGGGCGACGTCGAGGCGGCGCTGACCGCGGAGCCCACGGTCGCGCGCGCGGTCGCGGTGGTCCGTGACCACGGGCGCGGCGGCATGCTCTCCGCCTACGTGGTCGCCGCGGACGGCACGGAGCCCGACCCCGCAACTCTGAAGAGGGCTGCCGCGCAACGACTCCCGTCCTACATGGTGCCGTCCGCCGTCACGGTGCTGCCCGACCTGCCGCGCACCGCCAACGGCAAACTGGACCTCGATGCCCTGCCCGCACCGCAGCTGGTGGCAGGGGAGCAGCGACCGCCCGAGGGACCCGTCGAGACGGCGGTGGCGGCGGCCTTCGCCGAGGTCCTCGGCGTCGACCAGGTCTGGCGTGACGACGATTTCTTCGCCCTGGGCGGGAATTCACTCATCGCCACCCGGGTGGTGGCGCGGCTCGGCGCGGCGCTCGGCACCGCCGTCCCGGTGCGCGCACTGTTCGACGCCCCGACGGTGGCCGAGCTGGCGGCTCTGGTCGCCTCGGGTGGCGCGTCGGATCGTCCGCGCCCGGGACCGCGCCCACGCCCGGAGCGCATCCCGTTGTCGGCGGCACAGCAGCGCATGTGGTTCCTCAACCGCTACGACCCCGCCTCGCCCCTCTACAACATCCCCGGCGCCTTCGAAATCAACGGCGCACTGGATATTTCGGTGCTGCGTGCCGCGCTCGACGATGTCATCGCCCGGCACGAGACACTGCGCACCATTTACCCGGTGGGGCCGGACGGGCGTCCGTACCAGCAGATCCTTCCCGTGACAGCGGGTTCGCTGCCGATCACCGAACTCGAGGTGGCGGAGGCGGATATCGCGGCGGCGCTGATCGCCCAGCTGTCCCGTGGCTTCGACATCAGCCGCGAGACGCCGCTGCGGGTCTGCGTGCTCCGCATCGCGCCGGACCGCACGGTGCTGGCCATGGCCGTGCACCACATCGCGGCGGACGGCTGGTCCATGGCCCCGCTGGCCCGGGATGTCATGTACGCCTTCGTCGCTCGCTCGAGCGGTGTGGCGCCCGAGTGGATTCCGCTCCCGCTGCAATACGCCGACTACGCGCTGTGGCAGCACGAACTGCTCGGCTCCGACCGCGATCCCGACAGCCTGGCCGGCCGTCAGCTGGAGTTCTGGCGCACCACCCTGGCCGGTGTGCCCGAGGTCCACGCACTGCCCACCGACCGTCCGCGCCCGGAGGCTCCGTCCGGGTCCGGCGACCGCATCGAATTCACCATTCCCGCACCGGTTCACGACCGTATCCAGGTGCTCGCCCGCAACCACGGTGCCAGCCCGTTCATGGTGGTACACGCCGCGCTGGCCGTGCTGCTGGCGCGGCTGTCCGGCCGCACCGACATCGCCATCGGCTCGGTGGTCGCGGGCCGCGGTGACGGCGAATTCGACGACCTGGTCGGCATGTTCGTCAATACCGTGGTGCTGCGCTCGCAGCTCGATCCCGCCGCCGGTTTCGCCGACACCCTCGACGCCGTGCGGCAGGCCGACCTGGCCGTCTACGGCAATATGGACCTGCCGTTCGAGCGACTGGTCGAGGCGCTGGCCCCGGCCCGCTCCACCGCGCACCACCCGCTGTTCCAGGTGCTGCTCGCCTTCCAGAACCTGCAGACCGAGGCGACCACGCTGCCCGGCTTGGAGATTCGACCCCTGGAAGCGCCCGCACCCGGATCCAAGTTCGATCTGGAGTGGATGCTGGCCGAACAGTTCGGGACGGCGGGGGAACCGGCGGGCATCACCGCCTCCCTCACCTTCACCACCGACCTGTTCGACCGCGGCACCGCCGCCACCATGGTGGACGGCTTCCTCGCGCTGCTGGACGCGGCGACCGCCTCCCCGGTGGGGGCGATCGGCACACTCGCCGTGACGTCGGCCGACGGAACCCCGCTGCCCGCGCTCACCGTGCATCCCCAGGACGAAGCCGCCGTCGTGGTGAATGCGCGGCCCGCCCCCGCCCGCCGGGCCTACCGCGCCCCGCGGACCGACGCGGAGCGCACCCTCGTCGACGCTTTCGAGACCGTGCTGGAATCCCCGCGAATCGGCGTGGACGACAACTTCTTCGATATCGGCGGCAACTCCATGGGCGCGGTCCGCCTCGTCACCCTCGTGCGCGAACACACCGGCATCCCCATGCCCCTGCAGTGGATGTTCCTCGACCCGACGCCCGCCGCGCTGGCGGAACGCCTGGTCGAGGCCGCCGACCAGCCGGGGGTGGAGGCGTCCATGCGGGTGCTGCTGCCGATGCGCCCGCAGGGTGACGCGCAGGCCCTGTTCTGCGTGCACCCGGCCATCGGACTGGCCTGGTGCTACGGCGGACTGGTGCAGTACATCGGCGGTGACCGCCCCATCTACGGCATCCAGTCGCCCGGCGTCACCGACGGCGGCACCGCCGACCGCACGGTGCGCGAGCTGGCCGTCCGGTACGTCGAGGAGATCCTCCACGTCCAGCCCGAGGGGCCGTACCACCTGCTCGGGTACTCGGCGGGCGGGCCGCTGGCGCACGCCATGGCCGTCGAATTGCGCCGCCGCGGTGCGCAGGTGCCGTCCCTGGTCATGATCGACTCGCGCGCCGACGTCGCGGTGCCCGACGACAGCGCCCTGCCGCCGCTGTCGATGCTGCTGGCCGAATTCGGCGGGATCGACATCCCGCCGGAGCTCGAGCACCTCACGCCCGCCCAGGCGGCGGATCTGCTGGCCACATCCGGAATCACCTTCACCGCAAACGATCTGGAGAACTTCTACACCGATCTGCAACACCTGCTGCGCCAGATCGGGGCCCACGAGCACGAGGTCTTCGACGGCGACCTGCTCTTCTTCACCGCCGCCCACAACCCGGACCCCGAGCCGAACGTCACCACCTGGCGGCCCTACATCGGCGGCAGCATCGCGGACCGGCCGCTCCCGTACGGCCACAACGAGATGATCACCGCCGAGGCGCTGGCCGTCATCGGACCCCTCGTGGACGCCTACCTGCGGCGGTGATGCCGCGCAAAGCGCGCGATCTCGCGCCGCCGCTGGGGAAGAATGGGCGCTGAAAACCCGGTCGGTTACGGAAGGTTCGGGCAAGTGTCGGTGAACGGGAAACGGCGGCTGCTGGGGGCGGCGGCGGTGGGGCTGGGTGCGCTCGGCGCGGGCGAGCTGCTCGCCGCGGCCAGGGGCGGGTCCGTGCTCGACGGAATCGGGCGGCTGGCCGCGGACTACGCGCCCGTGCCGGTGGTCGAGACCATGGTGGCGCAGGCCGGGGAGCACGACAAGGAGATGACCCGGTTCGGGGTGGCCCTCGGTGGCGTCGCCGCGGCCGCCGGGATGGCCCTGCTGCCGCCGCGGCTGCGGACCCCCGCCGCGGTGGCCTTCGGCGCGGGAACGGCGGCCGCGGCACTGCGCAGCGCCAACCGGTCGGTGCCCGGCGCGACCGGTGGCGTGGCCGCGGCGGCGCTGCTGCGCGCCGGACTCCGCCGGACCACCGCACCTCGTCACGGATTGCTGTGGGCGGCAGCGGGAATCGGCATGCTCGCCGCCGCCGAGGTGCTGGTGCGCCGCGAGGATCTGCGGTACCGCGAGGCGGCGCGGCGGTCCGGGTCGTGGGGTGCGCACGTGCCCGTCCCCGAGGACGGCATCGGGCTGGAACCGGGACTGTCACCACTGATCACACCCGCGGGCAAATTCTATGTGGCGGACGTGAATTCGCGGCCGCCGCGCATCGATCCCGCCCAGTGGCGGCTGGCCATCGGCGGCCGGGTGGCCCATCACCTGCGGCTGTCACTGGCCGATCTGGCCGAGCAGGCCGTGGAATTCGACGCCGTCATGGTGTGCGTGCACAATACGGCCGGCTCGGGCCGCTGCGGCAATGCCCGCTGGTTCGGTGTCCCGCTGACCGCGCTGCTCGACCACGCCGTCCCCGAAGCCGGGGCGACCCGGCTGGTCACCCGCGCCGCCGACGGCTACACCATCTCGCTGCCGCTGGAACCGCTGCGCACCGGCGAATGGCCCGGCTACCTGGTCATCGGCATGAACGGCGAACCGCTGCCGCCCGAACACGGCTTCCCCGCGCGGGTTTTCGTGCCCGGCATCTACGGGCAGTACTCCGGGGTGAAGTGGATCACCGAGCTCGAACTCGCCGACGACACCCATGTCGACTACTGGTGCAAGCGCGGCTGGCCGGTCGAGCCGCTGTGGGTGCGCCCGCAGGCCCGCATCGACGTGGCCACCTGCGGCGGCACGGATTCCGGCAAGTTCACGGTCGCGGGTGTGGCCTGGGCCCCGCCCCACGGGGTCGCGGGTGTCGAACTCCGTATCGACGAAACCGAATGGTTCCCGGTCGAGCTCGGCTCCGAACTGGCGCCGGCCGCCTGGCGGCGCTGGCGCACCCTCGTCGATCTCCCGCCGGGCGCCCACACCCTCCAGGCCCGTGTGACCAGCCGCTCCGGCGAGGTCCAGGACTCGGTCGAACGTCCGCCCTTCCCGCTCGGCCCGGGCGGTCTGCACACGGTCACGGTCACCGCCTAGTCCACCGCGGGCACCGGCCATGACATCTGTCATGGCCGAGTAGTGACGGACGACGGAGGTGCCGCGGACCCCGGCGGCCGACAGTAGAGCCATGAACGCTACTGCTGACGGCATCGCGGTCCAGCGGCCCGGGTACGCGACTGCTCCGGCCATCGAGATACGGGGGCTGGTCAAGACTTTCGCCGCGCCCGGTGGGACGGTGCGCGCCGTGGACGGACTGGATCTGACGGTGCGGCCGGGGGAGATCGTCGCCTTCCTCGGGCCCAATGGCGCGGGCAAGACGACCACCATCGACATGCTGCTCGGCCTCGCCCGGCCGGACGCGGGGGAGGTGCGGGTCTTCGGCGCGACACCCGCGGAAGCCATTGCCGGGGGACGGGTTTCGGTGGTAATGCAGTCCGGCGGCCTGCTGCCGGACCTGACCGTGGGCGAGACCGTGCGGCTGATCGCCACCCTGCACGCGCGCCCGCGCCCGGTCCGGGAGGTGCTGGTGCGGGCCGGGATCGACGACATCGCCGACCGGCCCGTCGGGAAATGTTCCGGCGGCCAGCAGCAGCGGCTGCGTTTCGCACTGGCCCTGCTGCCCGATCCCGACCTCGTCGTGCTCGACGAACCCACCACCGGCATGGATGTCGAAGGGCGGCGGGACTTCTGGCACGCCATCCGCGACGACGCCCGCCGCGGCCGCACCGTCCTGTTCGCCACCCACTACCTCGACGAGGCCGACGCCTACGCCGACCGGATCGTGCTGGTGCGGGCCGGGCGGGTGGTGGCCGACGGCAGCGCCGCCCGGATCAAGAGCCTGGCCGCGGGCCGCACCATCAGCGCCACCCTGCCCGCCGCCGATCCGGCGCGACTGCTGGCCCTGCCCGGTGTCGACCAGGTGGAGCAGCGGGGGAGCCGGATCATCGTGCGCGCCAAGGACTCCGACGTGGTGGCCCGCCACCTGCTGACCGCCACCGAAGCCGTCGACCTGGAGATCTCCGGACACAACCTGGAGGACGCGTTCCTCGCCCTGACCACAACGGGAGACCACCGATGATCACCCTCGACACCTGGCCCGCACGACCGCTGGGCGGATTCCGGCCCGCCTTCCTGCGCCTGGAACTGCGCCGCACCCTGCGCGACAAGCGCACCGTCCTGTTCGCCCTGGTCATGCCGCCGCTGTTCTTCATCATCTTCGGCACCAGCGCCGGCTATCGCAGCGAGGGTTTCGGCACCGGCAATGCCACCGGCTACGTCATGGTCTCCATGGCCGTCTACGGCGCGCTGCTGGCGACCTCCACCGGCGCGGCCCGGGTGGCCGTCGAGCGCGCGGCGGGCTGGAGCCGCCAGTTGCGTCTGACCCCGCTGCACCCGCTGGCCTACATCGCCACCAAGATCCTGGTGGCCATGGTGCTCGGATTGCTCTCGGTGACAGTGGTTTTCGTGGCCGGAGCCGTCTTCGGCGCACACCTGCCGGCGTCGGCGTGGGTGAGCTGCTTCCTGATCGCCTGGCTGGGCTCGCTGGTCTTCGCCGCCTTCGGCCTGTTCATGGGCTACCTGCTGCCCGCCGAGAACGTCATGCAGCTGCTCGGCGTCTCCCTGGCCCTGCTGTCCTTCGCCGGCGGCCTGTTCAACCCGCTGCACGGCTGGTTGGAGATCGTCTCGAAACTGGTGCCCACCAACGGAATAGCGGTACTCGCCCGTGCCCCCTTCGCCCAGCCCAGTGCCGGGGGCATCGTCCTGGCCATCGTGAACGTCGTGACCTGGGCGGCCGTTTTCACCCTCGGCTCCGCTTACCTCTTCCGCCGTGACACCGCCCGCTGAACGATTCGGGGACACCGGTCCGGCCGAGCACACCGCCCGGCCGGATCTCGGCGCGTCTGCCCGCGCGGTGTGGAACGGCGCCGTGGACCATGGCGGCCCGGACAGGGATCGATCCGCCCGTCGCACAGGCGGTCGGCGGCTGTCGCCGCGACCGGTCCTGTTCGGTGTAGCGTCCGGCTCTGTGGACGCGGAGGACGAGGGCATTCAGCGACGGCGGCGGTTCGGGCCGCTGTTCGCGGCGGTGTGGGCGGTATATCTGATCGAGCCGCTGCGGCGCGGGTGGGAGTTGGAGAACCCGGTGGCCCGGGCATACACGCTCACGGTGATCGTGGCCTTCGGCGTCTGCTACATCGGGTCGTACTGGCAGCTGGTCCGGGGTGGCCGGCAGGCGGGCGGGGCATGGCCGCCGAACCCGGAGGTGCGGACGGTACTGATTCCCCTGGCCGCGCAGACGGCGCTGATCCTGGCGGCCGCGGTCACGCTGCACTCCTCGGTGCTGAGCATGGGTGTCTACCTGGCCTCCTATATCGGCTTCAGCGCGCCGGTCCGGTTGGCGATCCCGTTGGAGCTGGCGCTGATCGTGGCCTTCGGGGTGGCACCGCAACTGGCCACCGGGCAGCCACCGGACTACGGGCTCATCCAGTCGATCGCACTGGCGGGCTTCGCGGTCGGCGGGATCCGCGTGATCCTGGTACGCAATCACCAGCTGTACCTGGCGCGTAAGCAGCTCACCGAGCTGGCCGTGGCGGAGGAACGGCTGCGGGTCGGGCGCGACGTGCACGACATCCTCGGCCACTCGCTGACCGTCATCACGGTGAAAACCGAACTGGCGCAACGACTCATCGATCTCGACCCGAACCGGGCGAAAGCCGAGATGGCTGATGTGGAGCGACTGGCCCGGGAGGCCCTGGCCGGGGTGCGCACCACCGTCGGTGGCCTGCGCGAGGTGTCGCTGGCGGGTGAGCTGGCCAATGCGCGCACCGCGCTGCGCGCCGCCGAAATCGAGGCCGAGCTACCGGATTCCGACGATCTGCCGATCCGTCACAGCGTGGTGTTCGGCTGGGTACTGCGCGAATCCGTCACCAATGTGGTGCGGCACAGCGGCGCCGCCCACTGCCGAGTGCGGGTCACTCCCACCAGCATCGAGGTGTCCGACGACGGTGTCGGCATGAGCGAGTCGGCGCGCACCGGCTCCGGCCTGGCCGGCCTGCGCGAGCGGGTGCAGGCCACCGGCGGCAGCCTCACCCTCGCCAACCGGCCGGAGGGCGGATTGCGGGTGCTGGCAAGCTTTCCGGCGACCATCAAGGAGCCGGAATGATCAAACTGCTGCTCGCCGACGACCAGGCCCTGGTGCGCGGCGCCCTCGCCGCCCTGCTCAGCCTCGAACCCGATCTCGAGGTGGTCGCCGAGGTGGGCCGGGGCGACGAGGTGCTCGCCGCCGTCGCACGCACCGCCCCCGACGTGGCCCTGCTGGACGTGGAAATGCCGGGCCAGGACGGCATCTCGGCCGCGGCTCAGGTGCACGCGGCCCACCCCGAGGTCCGCATTCTCATGGTCACCACCTTCGGCCGCCCCGGCTACCTCCGCCGTGCCATCGACGCCGGAGCCTCGGGCTTCGTCGTCAAGGACACGCCCGCCAGAGAATTGGCCGACGCCGTGCGCCGCGTCCACATGGGCCTGCGCGTCGTCGACCCCGCCCTCGCCACCGAAACCCTCACCGCCGGAACCTCACCCCTGACCGCCCGGGAACGCGAAGTCCTCGCCGCGGCCTCCACCGGCGCGACCGCCGGCGCCATCGCCAAACAACTCCACCTCTCCGAAGGCACGGTCCGCAACCACCTCTCCTCCGCAATAGGCAAGACCGGCACCCGAACCCGCGCCGAAGCGGTCAATGCCGCCGAACGCCTCGGCTGGCTGTAGCGATCCGGTACGTGCGCCAATTGCTGTGGGATGCCCACGGCCGAACGGATCGAGCGCCCGCCGTCGACGTGCTCAGAAGCGGCCGCCACGGCTGATGCGGCGGGAGCCGTCGGAGCCGCCGAAGGAGCCGGGGCCGTAGCTGCCGCCTCCTCCTCCGCCGAAACCGCCTCCGCCGCGACGGTATTCGTTGCCCATGCCGCGGAGCATGCCGTCGATGAGGATGCCGCCGAGGATGGCGCCGGTCTGGGAGCCGGAGGTGACGCGCTGCTGCTGGGCCTGCCAGTCACGGACGGCGGCCTGGGCGGTGTGGAGGGCGCGGGCGCCGAGTTCGGCTGCGCGCTGGGCGGATTGGAGGGCCTGGGCCGGGTCGGCGGGGGCCTGCTGCTCGGCTCGAGCCAGGCTGCGCTGGGCTTCGGCGAGCCGGGTACGGGGTTCGGCGTCCACGCCACCGCGGCGGGTGCTGATGAAGTCGGCCGCGGCATTGACCTGGCTGCGGGCAGCGGTCAGGGTCTGGTCGAGTCGGCGGCGCAGCTCATCGGCGGCGCGCTTGCGGTCGGTGGCCGAGGCGATGGCCTGGTCGAGGGTGGCATCGGCGGCGACGGCCCGGCGGAAGACGCCGAGCGGGTTGGTGGCGGCATCGGCGGTGGCCTGGTCCAGGGCGGTGCGAGCAGCCGCTGTGGCGCTGGGCAATTCGGTCCCGCCGTGGTCGGACAGACCCGCGGCGGTGGCCAGGTCGCGTCGCAGTTCCTCGACGATGGCGGGCAATCCGGCGCGGGCCTGGTCGATATCGATGGCGGCGGTGTCGACCGCGTCGAGCAGCGTGCGGGCCGCATCCACGGCGGATTCGGCGGCGCGGATGTCCCCGACCGCCGCGCCTTGCCGGCCTACGGGTTTGGCGACCGCGGCTCGCCCGTCCTCGATCGTCCGCTCCGCGAACCCGATTCGCTCCTGCGCCATGCCCACGTTGTCGCGGATGGGCGCGAGCACCGAGGCCGGGTGGTCGGCCACCAGCTGGGTGAGCGTGGCCTGCGATTTCGGCAGCCGCGCGGTCAGCTCCACCATGGCCCGGGTCAGCGCGTCCAGCCGCTCCCCGGCATTGATGAGCAGATCGCGCATGGCGTCGAACTCGCCGACCTTGGCGTCGAGTTCCCGATTCGCGCTGCCGCAGCTGCTGATCAGCTCGACCAGCATGCGCTGCTGCTGGTCGGGCGTCTCGGGAATGTCGTCATCGAGTTGCTGGCGAATCGAGAAGGCCTTGGCCAGAGCGTTCTTTGCGCCCGCGAGCGCGGCGGTGAACGGCGCGGTGGCGGTGGTCCCGAATTCGTCGGTAGCCAGCCGCAATTCCTCGGTGCTGGTGCGAATGGCGTTGTCGGTGTCGACGAGGGTTTCCTTGGACAACGCGTCCAGGACGACCAGGGGGAGGGCTTCCAAGGCCGCGGTATCGGTCGGATCGGTCTTGCGAGCCGACTCCATCATCGAGCGTTCGCGCCGCGTCTTGCGCCGCCGTGACCACAGCCACACACCCAGCACCGCTGCCACCACCAATAGCGCCAGGATCAGCAGCGGCCCGATGCCGACACTGCCGGACCCGCTCATGGCGTGCGACAGCCCGCTCGCCACGGCCAGCCCGGCCCCGGCCCAATCCCCGGCCCGCAGCTTGGGTTCGACCTGGTCGATCAGCAGCTTGTCCAGGTCCTTGTCGCTGACCGACCTGGGCAGGGTCCCCGTGAACGCGTAGGCCCGATCGTCCACGGCCACCGACAGCAGCACGTCCCGATCCCCGAACCCGGACAGCCGCGCGGTCTGCTCACCCCACGAATGTGAGTCCATCCCATTGAAATTGCGCACGTAGACGACCCACAGCCGCTCATGGTCGTGCGAGTACAGCGAGTCGATGGCCTGCTGCAGTTCCGCGGTCTGCCCCGGATCGAGCGCGCCGGCACGGTCGGTCACATAGCCGGCCAACCGCAGCGGCGCGTCGGCCGTCGCCGGTGCGGCCCGCCCGCCGACGAGGGCCGAGGCCAGGAGCAAGCCGATCACGAGGAGGAACAGCTGCTTCGGTAGCCGCATGTCTCGAATCTAACTCTGGAACGCCGAGGGTCGGTTTCTTCCGCACACTGTGTCGACGGCCATGACTACGATCGGGGACGTGATCACGATCGATTCGCCCTACACGGGACACGTCTCGCCCGGCTCCAACCCGCAGCAGCGTGAGGTGCCGGGTGCGCGCATCGTGAAAATGTCGGTGGGCGCCATGGACAACAACACCTATCTGGTGCAGTGCGCCGCCACCGGCGCGACGCTGCTCATCGATGCCGCCAATGAGGCGGACCGGATTCTCGAGCTGATCGGCCAGGAGGCGCCGGGCCGGGTGGAACTCATCGTCACCACGCATCAGCACCGGGACCACTGGATCGCGCTGCCGGATGTCGTGAAGGCGACCGAGACTCCCACCGCCGCCCACGCGCTGGACGCCGACCCGCTGCCCGTCGCCCCGGCCCGCCTGCTCGCGGACGGCGACCGTGTCCAGGTCGGTGAGCTGGAGCTGGAAGCCATCCACCTGCGCGGGCACACGCCCGGCTCGGTCGCACTGGCGCTCGAGGACAGCGCCGGCCGCACGCACCTCTTCACCGGTGACTCACTGTTCCCGGGAGGCGTGGGCCGCACCCTCTCACCGGAGCAGTTCACCTCGCTACTCGGCGATGTCGAGACCAAACTCTTCGGCCGCTACCCGGACGACACCGCGGTGTACCCGGGCCACGGCGACGACACCACCCTCGGGGTGGAGCGCCCGCAGTTGCCCGAGTGGCGGCGACGCGGTTGGTGAAACTCCGGAATCGCCCGACCGAACCGGACTGTCCGGTCCGGGACATCACCTCCGCCAACCCCCCGGGCGGACACGGCGTGCTGCGCTGGGCCCGGCGACTGCTGGTCGGCTCGCTGCTCATGGGTGTCCTGGTGGTGGGCGGCACCGCCGTGCGGGTCTGGCAGGTGGCCCGCATCGACGACTATTCCCCGGCCGACGCCATCGTGGTGCTGGGCGCGGCTCAATACGACGGCACGCCGTCCTCGGTGTTCGAGGCGCGACTGGACCAGGCGTACAAGCTGTTCCGCAAGCAGATCGCGCCCATGATCGTCACCGTGGGCGGCAAGCAGGTCGGTGACAACTACACCGAGGCGGCGTCGGGCAAGAACTATCTGAAAGACCGTGGCGTGCCGGAGGATCGGATCCTGGCCGTCGAAACCGGTTCCGACACCCTGCAGAGCGTGGAGGCGGTGTCGAGAGCGCTGCTGGCGCGCGGTAAGTCGTCGGTGGTGCTGGTCAGCGACCCCTGGCATTCACTGCGCACCCGCACCATGATGCGTGATACCGGGCTGGCCGCCTGGACCGCGCCCACCCGCACCGGCCCGGCGGTGTACACCCGGGAATCGCAGGCGCACGGCATCTTCCGGGAGACCTTCGCCTTGCTCTGGTACCAGCTGACCCATTTTTCGGCGGATTTCAAATACACGGCGGATCAGTGAGTGATGAACGCGCGTATCGACTATGACGGTGTGTACTCCGAGGCCGATCGGGAGCGCATGGTGCCCGAAACCGAGCGGACCGCGGGACTGAGCTGGTCGCCGTGCCCGGCCCGCCGCAGTGAATTCGCGCGGGATCGGGCGCGAGTGCTGCATTCCGCGGCCCTGCGACGGCTGGCGGACAAGACGCAGGTCATGGGTCCGCGCGATGGGGACACCCCGCGCACGCGGCTGACCCACTCGCTGGAGGTCGCCCAGATCGGCCGGAGCATCGCCGACAGCCTGGGCTGTGATCCCGATCTGGTGGATCTGGCCGGGATGGCGCACGACATCGGGCATCCCCCCTACGGCCACAATGGCGAACAGGCGCTCGACCAATTCGCCGACGCGCACGGCGGTTTCGAGGGCAATGCGCAGAACCTGCGCATCCTCACCCGGCTGGAGCCGAAGGTCATCGACGATCAGGGCGTCAGCGTCGGGCTCAACCCGACCCGGGCCGCACTGGACGCCGTCATCAAATACCCGTGGGGCAGAACGGGTCCCGGATCCAAGTTCGGCGCGTACGGCATCGACATGGACCGCCTGGACTGGGTGCGCAAGGGCGCGCCGGATCGCCGCCAGTGCCTGGAATCGCAGATCATGGACTGGTCCGACGATGTCGCGTACTCGGTGCACGATGTCGAGGACGGGGTGATCGTGGGCCGCATCGATCTGCGGGCGCTGGCCGACCCGGTCGAACAGGTCGCGCTCGCGGAACTCGGTGCGCGCCAGCATCCTTCGCTGACGCTGGAGGAGCTGGTCGCCGCCGCGCAGCGGCTCTCGGAGATGCCGGTGGTCTCCGCCGCCGTCGAACACGACGGTTCCCTGCGCGCCTCCGTGGCCCTGAAACGGCTGACCAGCGACCTGGTCGGCCGTTTCGCCACCGCCGCCGTGGAGGCCACCCGCGCAGCCTGGGGCGGACGCCAATTGTCGCGCTACACCGCCGATCTGGAGGTACCGCGCATCGTGGCCGCCGAGGTCGCGGTGCTCAAGACCATGGCGCTGCGCTACGTGCTCTCCGACCCGATCCACCGGGTGCGCCAGGCCGGGCAGCGCGAACGCATCCTGCTGGTCGCCGACCGGCTGCTGGCCGCCGCCCCGCACGGGCTGGACCGGCTGCTGCTGCCGTGGTGGGAGGCGGCCGGCGACGACACCGCGCGGGTGCGGGTGATCGTCGATCAGATCGCGTCCTACACCGAGAGCCGCCTGGAACGGGTCGCCGCCGCGATACCCTGAATCCGGTGGAACCGGCGGCAGGGGGCGTGATGACACGCGAGGTGGACGGCATAGTCGACCTGGATCGCTACCCGCTGGACCGGAGGTCGGTAGCGCGGCTGCGCGAGGTGATCGAGCGGGCGCAGGCGGACTTCCTGGTCAGCGGTGTCACCGTGCTGCCCGAATTCCTGCGCCCCGCCGCGGTGACCGAGATGGCCGCGGATGTGCTCTCGGACGGGCTGGGCGACGCCATGCGGTTCGAGTACACGGTCGCGTGCGATCGGATTCCGGATTTGTCGCCCCTGAAGGCGCTCTACCACTGGGAACCATTGCGGGAGTTCGTGTCCCACCTGGTAGGGGAGCAGGCGTACCGCTCGGCCGACGAGCTGGGGGCCATGACGGTGCAGATCCACGAGAACGGGGATGTGCAGGACTGGCACTACGACCTGTCCGATTACACCGTGATGCTGCACATCGTCGCGCCGGAGCGGGGCGGGGCGCTCGAATACATACCGCTGCCCGGGGCTTTCATCGAGCGCGGGGGCGGGCTGCCCATGCGGCACCGGCACATGGTGAAGATGCTGCCGACCGTGCCGGGGACGCTGGTGCTGCACGCCGGGCGGCGATCACGGCATCGGGTGACGCCGGTGCAGGGGGAGATCCCGCGGGTGAGTGTGCACATGGCGTTCAATTCGCGGCCGGGGCAGCGGTTGAACGCCCACGTGCGTCGGCATCTGTTCGGCCGCGAGGAGTGAGCCGGGCATCTCGGGGCGCGTGAATCCGCCCGTGCCGAACCAGCGGGTCGCTCAGTTCGAGTGCATGGCCACGTACCGGGCGATGCATTCGGTGGGCGGGCCGTCCGCCACGATGCGGCCCTCGTCGAAGACGAGTACGCGGTCGAAGTCCGCGAGCAGGTCCAGATCGTGGGAGACCACGATCAGCTGCTGCGGAAGTTCGTGCAGCAGACGGGAGATGCGACGCTTGTTGCGCAGGTCCAGCAGGGTGGTGGGTTCGTCGAACACCACGTACTTCGGTCCCACCGACAGCACCGCGGCGATCGCGAGCAGCTGCTTCTGCCCGCCGCTGAGCAGATGCGCGGGATGGTCGCGGAATTCGGTGAGGCCGTACTCGGCGAGGGTCGCGCTGACGCGGTCCGGGATCTCGGTTTTGGCGACGCCGTGGTGTTTGAGCCCGAAGGCCAGATCCTCGGCGACGGTCGGCATGACGATCTGCACGTCCGGATCCTGGAAGACGAATCCGACCAGTTTGCGAACGGCCCTGCCCTGCTTACGCGTATCGAGGCCGTCGACGCGGACCTTGCCGTCGGTGGGCACCTGCAACCCGTTGAGCAGCCGCGCGAATGTCGATTTGCCGGACCCGTTGGAGCCGACCACGGCAATCCGGTTCTCGCTCAGGCGCAGATCGAGGTCGCGGAGGACCTCATGCTCCCCGAACCGATGCGCGACGCCGTCGAGCTCGATCATGCGCGCGCCGGGATCATCGGATACGCCTTCCGGACCGCCACGGCGGCCGCCGATCCGATGAACGTCTTGATCACATCGCCCGGCAGGAACGCGACCGAGGTGGTGATCGCCTTGCCCAGCGAGATGTGCGCGGCGGCGGCCATCCACGGAATGCCGATGGCGTACAGCACGATCGCGCCGCCCAGGAAGTTGATCAGCAGGGCGATGGGCAGGTTGTAGTACCGCCACAGGCGTTCGGTGAGCAGCCCGATCACCAGTGCTCCGATCGGATAGGCGATCACGAAGCCACCCGTCGGGCCCATGATCACCGACAGCCCGCCACGTCCGCCCGGCAGCACCGGCAGGCCCGCGAAGACCAGCACATCGAACAGCAGGATGGCCAGCGCGCCGCGCTTGGCGCCCAGAATCGACCCGGCCAGGATGACGCCCAGGGTTTGCGAGGTGAACGGCGCGAAGGCTCCCGGCAGCTGAATGAGCGGGAAGAATCCCAACACCACCATGATTGCCGCGAACAGCGCGATCTGCGCCAAATCCCTACTACGCACCGAGGCATCCTAAATGGCCCCGGTTCGCACCCTTCAGTCCAGGCCGCGGGCGTCCAGCGCCTCGCCGACCCCGTCGGCCATGCGGAGTGTGCGGATCAGTAGCGGTACCAGGAAGACCGTGCTGCGTTCGATACCGCGGGCGCGCTGGGCCGAGCGCACGAGTTCGGCCTGGTCACGGATGACGGGGATGAATCGGATGGTCATGGCGACCAGCAGCCCCACGCGCTCGGGGCGCACACCCAGCGGCCGGAGCGGACCGAGCGCCCGCTCGATGGTCTCGACCATGGCCGAGGTGCGTGTGGTGAGTGTCACCAGATTGGCCAGCAGAACCAGCGTGAGCAGTCGCTCGCCGACCAGGATCGCGGTGTGCCGGCCCGTGAAGATCACCTGCGCGACCACGATCAATACGAGAAACGGTGCCAGCCCGAGAACTTGCCGCCCGGTCGTCCGCCACGGAATCCGCGCGACCGCATACAAACCCAGCACCACGACCAGCACGACCCCCACCCACACGATCGACGGCACGAAGAACAACGCCGTCCCCGCTACCGCCAGCACCAGCACCTTCACCCCGGCGGGCGCAGCATGCACCGGCGTCCGGGCGTCGTGATAGAGGCTGAGCACTGGTAGATCCTCGCAGCCCGGTTCCATGGTTCGTCGTCGGGGACGGGACAACTGATCTCGCTGCGAGTGGGGTAACTCGTCGGGTACGTCCAAAATTCTCGTCGCCCCTGACCGCCGCCACGCGTGTAGAACGGCCAACGGCTCTCAGTTGTGCGCTGAAGGCTCGGGGAGGCGGGACCGGAGGCGGGGGAGCGCTAGACTCGCTGCGTGGCAGGCCGACTTCCTGACCGCGATATCGCGGCGATTCGTGAACGTGTCCGGATCGAGGATGTCGTGGGTGAGTACGTCACTCTGAAGCGCGCCGGCGCCGACTCCATGAAGGGCCTGTGCCCCTTCCACGACGAGAGGTCCCCGTCCTTCCATGTGCGCCCCAATCACGGCGTCTTCCACTGCTTCGGCTGCGGTGAGGGCGGCGACGCCTTCGCCTTCCTGCAGAAGATCGAGCACGTCGGTTTCGTCGAGGCGGTCGAGCAGCTGGCCGACCGCATCGGCTACAAGATCAACTACGAGGGTGGCGGCACCTCCGTGCAGCGCGACCGCGGCACCCGCTCCCGCCTGGTCGCCGCCAATGCCGCCGCGCACGAGTTCTATGTCTCCCAGCTCGGCGAGCCCGGCGCGGAAGCGGCCCGCAAGTACCTCACCGACCGCAACTTCGACCACAACGCCGCCCGCCAGTTCGGCTGCGGCTACGCCCCCGGCGGCTGGGACACGCTCACGAAACACTTGCTGCGCAAGGGTTTCGACTTCAAGGAGCTGGAGGCCGCGGGCCTGTCCAAGCAGGGCCAGCGCGGTCCCATGGACCGTTTCAACCGCCGCCTGCTGTGGCCCATCCGCAATCTCGGCGGCGAGGTCATCGGTTTCGGCGCGCGCCGCCTGTACGACGACGACACCATGACCGCCAAATACATCAACACCTCGGAAACGTTGCTGTACAAGAAGTCTCAGGTGCTGTTCGGCCTCGATCACGCCAAGCGCGAGATCGCCAAGGGCCATCAGGCCGTCGTCGTCGAGGGCTACACCGACGTCATGGCCATGCACATGGCGGGCGTCAAGACCGCTGTCGCCTCCTGCGGCACCGCCTTCGGCGACGAGCATCTCGCCATCCTGCGCCGCCTGCTCATGGACGACAACTTCTGGCGCGGCGAGATCATCTACACCTTCGACGGTGACGAGGCGGGTCAGGCCGCCGCCCTGAAGGCCTTCTCCGGCGACCAGAAACTGGCCGGCCAGACCTACATCGCCGTGGCCCCCGACGGCCTCGACCCCTGCGAACTCCGTCAGCGCAATGGCGACGGCGCGGTCCGCGACCTGGTCGCCCGCCGAGTCCCGTTGTACGAGTTCGTCATCCGCGGCCTGCTCGCCGAACACAATCTGGATTCCCCCGAGGGCCAGGTCGAGGCGCTCCGCCGCGCCGTCCCCGTCGTCTCCCAGATCAAGGACTTCGCCCTCCGCAAGGCGTACGCCACCAAACTGGCCGGCTGGGTCGGCTGGGACGACATCCAGCAGGTCGTGCGCCGCGTCGGCGATGAAGCCCGCAAGGGCGCCCGCACCGGCGCCAAGCCCGGCATCCCCGAACGTCAAGCGCGCCAAGAGGTCACCGAGCACCCCGCCGCCCGCCCCAACCCCCACGACCCCACCCTGCTCCCGCAGCGCCAAACCCTGGCCGCCGCACTGCAGTACCCCGCCTTCGCGGGCCCCGTCTTCGATGCCCTGGAGCCGGAAGCCTTCACCCAGCCCGCCTACATCGCGGTCCGTGCCGCCATTGCCGAGGCCGGTGGCACCGCCAGCGGTCTGACCGGCGCGGAATGGGTCGCCTCGGTCGCCGACAACACCGACGACCTCACCCTGCGGGCCCTGGTCTCCGAACTGGCCGCCGAGCCCCTCCCGGTGAAGTCCGCCGACGACATCCCCCGCTTCGTGACCGGCGTCCTGGCCCGCACGCAGGAGTCCTGGGTCGGCCGCCAGATCGCCGAACTGAAGTCCAAACTCCAGCGCATCTCCTCGACCGAACAGTCCGAGGGGTACATGGCATTGTTCGGCGACCTGGTCGCCTTGGAGCAGTACCGGAAGAGTCTTCTAACCCAGGCCATGGGCAACTCGGGCGACTTCGCGGTCGGCCGCTGACGCCGCTCTCGTCCCCGTGAGCGGGCAGCTCTGATACCGGGAGCGGGTAGCTCTCATGCCGGAGGCGGCGCGCTCGGTCGGCAGGCGGCGAAGCTCGCCGCCGAGGCAGGGGCGTGGCGTGCCTCAGGGCACGACCGATAGACCTGCCGACTGTGGATCGGCAGGTTCATGGGTTTCGAGATGTGGGTGGGGGAGGCCCCAATCCGTCAGCGGCGCAGCTGATCCTGCGGCACGAGGATGGTGGTGCGCTCGTCCAGCGGCACCATCGGTTCCAGCTTCGGCTGGGTGCTCAGCTTGTCCGCGAGCTTCTGCCGCCCCATCATCACGACCTTCCGTGTGACCGGGCTCTCGCTGATAGCGCGGGTCGTCTTACTGATCTGCTCATACCGAGCCCGCCCGGCCTTTGCGCCGAGCACATACCCGGCCGCAACACCGATGAACAACCGCAGCATCCCGAGAAGCTCCTCCCATAGACCAGCCTGCCCCCACATCCTGCCCGACCCCACCCCCACCTGTCGATCCGGCACCCCACCCACATCCACGCAGGTAGAGCGGCGATTTGGGAACTGTACAACCGATACGCTAAAGTTTTCCCCGGCCGGTCCGAGAGGGCCAGCCAGGGAAACAATCCCCTATAGCTCAATTGGCAGAGCAGCCGACTGTTAATCGGCAGGTTTCTGGTTCGAGTCCAGATGGGGGAGCCGAAAAGGCCCCTGACCAGCGCGCAAGCGAAAAGGTCAGGGGCCTAATTCGTACCTGGATCTATCTATGGTCCAGAAAGTGTCCAGAAACTCCGGGCGCGTCCACTTTCGTCGTGATCTTGTTCGGCATTGTCGTGTCGATGCATCACTGCTTCGTGGACCAGGGCAGCTGCCTGGTGATGGACTCGGCCGCGAGCCATGTATTTGCGCTGAGTCATCGCGGGATCGGCGTGCTGCAGCACATCAGCGGTCACGCGCGCGGACAGGCCGGCGTCATCGAGTAGTAGTGCCATGAACTTGCGGAACGAGTAGGGCACCAGATCATCGGGTAGCTCCAACGCTTCTCGGACTCTTTGCCACTGATGGTTGACGTTCACTGGGTCGCGCAGCGTCCAGTCGAACGACGGAAAAATAAGGTCCACCGTATAGGTCGGCGGCGGCGGGTTTTCGCGCTTCCGTGCTTCCAACCGTTCCCAGCGGCGGTCGAGGATCTCGACAGCGAAATCCGGCAGGGCGATCTCGCCCTGTGGATTCTTCGGATCGTTGTCCTTGACGACTCGGACGAGACCCTTGCCTTTGACGCGGATTACCTTGCCGACGGTGCGGATCGTCTTCTTTTTGCGTTTGTAGAACGGCCACGCCAAACCCAAGATCTGGCTGGGGCGCTGCCCGATGGCCGCGGTGAGCGCCATCAGGTCCGCGAGATCTGCATCCTCGCAATACTCGGCGACGGTCGGCGGTGTGTAGGAACGGATTCCACGCTGCTGCTCGGCTTTGGTGAGCTTGCGTGGACACGGCACGGTCGACCAGTACAGCGAGGCCAGAATGAAACGCAGATCCTCGACCTCGATGACGCCGGCGCCGCCAGTGCGACCCTTGGGCGCGACGTTTTCCGGGATCTCCGCTTCGCGAACAGGATTCACGTCGATTGCCGCCTTACGCACCGCGAACCGGAACATACCCGACAGCATCGATCGTGCGTTCAGCATCGATGCACGCCCGTGCCCGTCGGCCACCGAGTCCAGGAAGGCTTCCGCGGTAGCGGTTTTGAACTCGTCGGCCCCGATGCGGCGGTACCCGTACTGCTGAACCAGCATCGCGGCCCAGCGATCATAGGAGCGCAGAGTGCCGTCGGCACGGTCCTTCTTGATCAAGTGCGCGCGGTAGAACGTCCATAGCTGAGCCACAGTGGTCCGCGCTGTCACCTGAGAATCGGTCTCGGGTGACAATAGTGCCGCAGCAGCCCGGACCGCCGCCTCTGCTCGACTTCCATCTCGATCGGGAATCCGGCGGCCGATGCTGTCGTAGCGCTCCGGCGATACCCGCCTTACCCGCCGAGGTTTGCCGCTTCGATCTCTGACCCAAGTTGCTGCTTGCCAGTGCCCTGGGCGGAGTTCGGTCAAAGTCACGGCACCTGGGACACCCAGCGGGCGAGGCGGTCGGCCGGTCCTAGCCATGGCGGTGATCTCGCCCTTCGTCGGTCTGCATCGCCTCCATCGCGGCGCGGAGGGCACCGACGTTCCAGAGATAGCGCCGTCCCCGTCGCTTCGGCTTGGGCAGGTCGAACGGCGCGCTGCCCTCACGGTGCCACCGCCGGAGTACTTCCGGGTGACAATGGATGATTCGAGCGGCCTCGTTCGTGTACGCCCACTCCGAGGACACTGGCGTGTCCTTCGCAGTGACCATAGGTGCGATACCGAATTCGTCTGTGTAGGTGGTCATTTGATGGATCCTTTCCCGAATTGACGGTTGGGCTGCTCTACTCAGCAGCTAATTCGCGCGCGGCGGTGAGGGTGCGGGTGACGGCCGACGAACTGAGCTCAACGTGTTCGGCGATCCGCGAATGTGACCAGTTGTGTTCGAACTTCAGTCGCAAGATGGTGGCGACCTTGTCCGGGTCGCGGCGGCCAGCGGGGTCGGCGTTGCACACCGATTCGGCGATCTCGGCCCATCGATCCTGCGCACTGCCGGCCTCGATCACGCGAGGCTGCGCCGATTCGATCTCGGGAACAGGCCGCGGAGCGTGTAGTTCGGTTGCGGTTGAGTGGGTCTCGGTGTGGACCTCGCGCACCGACATGGTGCGCACGGTGTCGGTGGTGCGCACCGGGTCGTGGTCGGTGCGCATCGGCTGCGCGGCGGCCTCATCGGCGGTGCGCGGGCTGCGGGCGAGGACGAGTAGGGCGATGGTGGCCTGTCCGATCGCGCCATCGATGATCAATGGCACCAGAGACGCGAGGTGTCTGGCCATGCCGACTTGGATGGCCAAGGCACGCAAGGCGTCGAACGAGAGCCGGAACGCGATCAGTGCGATTGCGCTGGTCAGGAAAACAACAAACCAGTAGGCCAGCGTCGCGTTCGCGCGTGCTCGGACGAGTAGCCCGACGCCGTGGGTGGCGGCCAGCAGCGCGACGGGCGGGAACATGGCCACGAATCCGGCGACGACGGCCAGCCCGTGCGGTGCGTTGAGTACTGCGTGAACGGTGTTGCCGCCGATGGACATGAGTGCCATGAGGATCAGCTCGCCCCAGAAGAATTGGACTGCGGAGCGTTCGGCGTCGGGGCGCCCGGGGCGGTGTGCACTGTTCGGTGCGTTGCGGTGCGCAGCGTCGTTGCTGCGCACCGCGTCCGCACCGGCGCCATTGCCGGTCATGGGTTCACTCCGCCGGGTTCTGGGTCGCGTCGCGGTGTTTAGCGAGGACCTCGGCGAGTCCGTCGGCGAGAGCGCGGGCTTCGTGGATGCTGATCGATACCCGCACGAACCCGCCGGCACTCCACACGATTTCGACCACGGGCTGCAGCAGCTGCTCGCCTTCGCCGATGGTCAATGCCGGGTGGTACTGGATCTCGATGTTGGATGACTCGTCGGGCAGCAGGCCCATGTTGAGGTAGGGCATTAGTGGAGCTCCTCGATGGTGTGGGTGGTGGGCAGGTGCAGGTGCAGGTGCAGGCGCAGCTGGGCGCAGCCGGCCCAGACCAGGACCGTGGGCGTGGACACGCACAGGTCCTCGGCGATCCGCGGCCAGCGCCGCCCTTTGGTGCGGGCCCAGAGGACGTAGGTGCCCATCTGGCAGGGTTCGAGGCGCGCGATCAGCGCGGTGAGCACGGTCATGGTTACGCCGCTCCCAACGGTCCGGACGCCGGGGTGGCGGGGGTGTAGACGGCCGTGTAGAGCTTGGCGCGCGGCTCGTTGGGGTCGGCGCCGACGAAGGTGATCGACAGGGTGTCACCGATGTTGAAGTGCGAGCCGGCCTTCTCCAGGGCGGTACCGATGGCCTGTTCCATGCGCCAGGTCGGGTACAGGTTGCGCGGTCCGGCGGGCGTGTCGAGGGTGATGTAGGCCTGCAGGATCGGGTTGCCCTTCTTGTCGGTGTCGACCTCCCCGGGCGCGCCGTTGAACTTCAGCCGGGGCTGCTCACCGACAGCGACGATGCGCCCGTAGACGGTGGTGTTGGGTTGGGTGTTCTTGCCGAACGCGCTCGGCGGTTTGGCGGCGGCGTTCTTGAACCGCTGCCCGAAATCGTTGGTGTCCATGACGGTTGGTCCTCTCGTTTGTGGCTGGTAGGGGAAAGACGTTCAGCGACTGCGGGTTATCTGCCGCGGCGGCTGAACGGGTCGGCGGTAGTGGCGGTCGAGGTACGGGACCAGCGCGAGTTGGTCGAGGCCGTGGCCGGCGTCGAGGTGATCGGTGAGGTCTTTGCCCGCGGCGGCCTGCAGGACGCGAACCTCGCCGACCTGGCCATGCAGGGACTCGGCGACCTTGGCGGCGTGGCGGTAGCCGGGGCGGTCGCGGTCGGCGATCACGATCACCCGCCCCGCCCCGGCCAGCCACTGGGCGTGATCACGGGTCCAGCTACCTGCGCCCATGGCGTTGCATGTCGCGATCTGGCCGGCCTGGAACGCGCGCAGGACGTCCTGTTCGCCTTCGCAGACGTAGATCTCCCGTCCGCCGGCGACCGCGTTGGCGAGTTCGGGGAGCCGGTACGGGATGGGCGCGAATCCGGTGTTTTCCCATTCGGTTCCGGTCCAGTGCCGTTGGGTGAAGGCCTTGCCGTAGCCGTGCTCGTAGGGCACCCGTTGGCGGATGACAGCGCCCTCGATGCGGCCGTCGGGCCACCGGTACACGTAGGAGTGCACGTTCTCCGGAGGACCGAGCGGCTCACCCAAGGGCGGCTTGTGTGGGACCGGAAACCGGGCGTAGTCGATGGCCTTGTCCGCCAAAGACATCCGCTGTGGCGCCGGGCTCTGCTGGGGTCTGCCACCGGGAGCGTGGCCGCGGCTGCTGCCGTGCCCACGTTCGGGTAGCTGGTCCCACATGTCGCGGACCTGCAGGTTCAGCTTGGCCAGGACGTCCTGGTCGTCGCAGCCGGCCCAGCAGCGCACAATGGTCTTGCCCTGCACCTGGTCATACCGCAGCCCAAGAGAGGGATTGTGGTGACGGCCGTCGGCTTCGTGGACCGGGCATAGGAAGTTGGTCCATTTCGGTCCGGCCCGTCCGGGTCCCATTTGCGCGGTGAGCGCTGCGGTGATGATCTGCCACGAATTGCCCTGGGATGGTGTGGGTTGCATGGCCGTTCACCGCTGATGCTCGATTGGTGGCCGCTGACGGTCGGCACCGAATTTCGGGATGGGTGTGCCGGGTGCGCACCGATAGGTGTCGGGCGCGTTGCGTTCGTAAGGAACGTCGAAGGTGTTGCCCGACAACTCTTGTGCCTGCTCGATGCTGCGCCACTGCACCGCGGTGAGCTGGTCCTGCCCGACCTCGTCGCGGTAGTAGCGCGCCCATTCGAGGTGTTGCCGGCCGTGTTCGGGTGCGTATGCCCAGGTGCGGAACGCGGTGTTGAGGTAGTGCCAGTCGCGGCTGTGGGGTCTGGTTTCCCACGCTGAATCGAGTTGCCGGCGGCGCGCGTCGAGGTCGGCGAGTTCTTGCGGTGTTGCCGCCAACTCGTATGTGGCGTGGTCGATTTCGCCGGTGAGCCGGACTCGCTCGGCGAAGTCGGTACGCATCGCTTCTTCGTGTTCGCGGTGCATCCCTATCGCCACCGTTCCAAACCCAGGTCGCGGTCGGGGTGGTGCATGCGCTGGCGGATGCGGTCCTCGTGGGCGATGTTGTGGGCCTGAACCAGGCTCTGCCACTGGGTTTCGCTCACGCCCTCGGGCTGTCCGAACGCGCGACGCTGGTAGTCCAGGACTGCCAGGTAGGAGTCCATGTCGTCGGGCCGGTCCTGCCAGTCCCGCAGGGCGTTGGTGAGGTACTGCCATTCGGTGGCGTGCGGGCCGGCGGTCCAGCGCTGGTCGTAGTCGGCGACTTGGGCGTGCAGGTGGCGTTGCTCGTGGTTGGTGATGCCTGGTCGGTCGGCTTGCCATGCCAGGGTGGTGCGGTCGTGGAAGTCGGACCGCATCATGTCTTCGTGTTCGCGGTGCATATCTCACCGCCCCCACTCGATACCGTGCTCGTGCTCGGCGGGTGCCCGGGTGTGGTCGATGGTGACCAGGTCGCGGGCCTGTGCCAGGCTGCGGCGCCGGACCTCGGTGACCCCGAACACCTGGCCGTGGTGTGCGTGGATGGCGTCGAGGTTGTCCATCAGCCGGGCCATGGATTTCGGGTCGCGCTGCCAGTCCTCATAGCTGGCGGACAGGAACGCCCATTCCTCGGCGTGCGGGCCGGATAGCCAGCGGTCGTCGTAGGTGGCGCGGGCGGCGGCGAGACGCTCGTACTGGTAGTCGCTGTGGGTATGGGCTTGGGTGCGGGCGAGTTGGGCCTGTTCGAAGAACTCGCTGCGCATGAGTTCCTCGTGTTCGCGGTGCATGATTAGCGGCTCCGTTCGATCCCGTTGGGCCGCTGCGGCTGTCCCGTGCGCTGCTGGTCGGGCGGGACGCCGTTGTTCTCGGCCGCGACACGCTCACGGCTGCCGTAGCGGTCGTGTTCGGGGGTGGTGGCTTTGAGCTTGCCGACGGCCTGGTCGCGTTCGGTCTTGAACTTGTCGCGTTCGACACCGACGGTGATCACGGTGTCGCGCAAGCTCTTCAACTCCGCGGCCTGGCGGGTGTTGGCGTTCTTCAACGTCGCCACCTCCGCCTCGGCGGATTCCAGGCGCTGCTTGTGGGTGTCGCGGTCAGTGGTGACCGCATCCAGGCCGCGCTGCAGTACCTGCACCTGCCGTGCCTGCTGATCCCGATCCGCGGTCAGCGCGGCCAGCTGCTTCTCGACCTGCGCCAGCCGCTGCTCGGCACCCGGCTGCGAGGGTTCCGGCGTTGTGGGCAGGGTCCGGTAGATGGGCGGGCGTTCGACGCCGGTCTCGGCGTGGGCACGGGCCACCTGCGCGCGATAGCGCAGCGCGTCCATACCTTTGACCTTGCGGGCCTTGGCGAACAGGTTGCCCAGCTTGAACTCGGGGAAGGTGGTGGCCGCGGTCATCCCGTCCAGGGCGATGCCCTGCTCGACCGGAGTCAGCAGATCCGCCTGCAGCACCTGCTTTTTCAGCTGGTCGTGGTGGCGGGTCAGTGCCTGCCGGTCGTGGGCACGCCGATCGGGGTGGGTGCCGGGGTTGCGGGACCGGTCCGACACCAACGCGGCGTGCTGGCGGTAGGTCTCGATCGCCAACGCCGTGGTCTGCACCTCCAGCGCGCGTGCCTGCTCAGCGTGGCGGGTCTGCTCGCGCACCATGCGGCTGATGTCCTTCTTGATCCGGCGGCGCTCCAACCATCCGGAGGCGTGCGCCAACTGGGTCAGGGCTTGGGCCATGGCGCCGGTGAATCGGCCGGTCTCGTGGGTGATCTCATCCATCTCGGACATGAGCGTTGTATTCCTTTCGGTGCTCAGGGGTTTGGGTTATCGGGTGCGTTCGATCGGCGGGCGCCGGCGCGCGAGCAGCTGTTCGCGGTGTTCGCAGGCGGCGTCGGTGAGGCTCAACCGGCTGGCGCGACCGTGGGCCCAGCTGATCGACTCGCCGGTGTTGGCGAGGTCGCATTCGGCGGCGTCCAGTCCCTGGTACGCGGCCTCGACTGCCTCGCGCGGATCGATCGGTTCGCCGAGGTTGTCGGTGCGCAACGATTCCGGGGACTGCCTCAGCTCGGCGTACTGATTCCGGATGCGTCGAAGGTCGCGACGCAGCTCGTAGACGCGGTCCGCGAGCTGCCCGATTTCGGTGTAGAGATCCGAGGGAATCGGCAGGATCTGGTCATTCCTGTTATCGGGCACGGCTTTTCACTCCCTGTCGGTGTCGGCGAGATTGGTGTCGAACGGGCCCTCGAACGTCGGGTAGTCGGACCCGGTGGGCATGCCCGACAGGGCCGGGTACCGGATCACGGCGTCGACAGCCAGCCCCTGCACGTGGTCCGCGGCCGCGTCCAGGCGCAGCTGGTCCAGCTCGGGCAAGGTCACCTCGACCGCCCAGGTGCGGCGGCGTCGGAACTCGTCGATCAGCGCGTCGCGGTGACCGGGCCAGTTCGACGCACCGGTCATGCGGGTGCACTGGTGTACCGCGCGTTCGATCTCGGTGATCAGCGCCGGTACCAGCAACTCCGTCGGCTCGGTGACCAGGTGGTGCGGCAGCAGCAGCCCGGGCCGAAACCCCCACCGCGTCATCGCGGTCTGCGTGATGTGGGTGTCCCGCAGATCGCTGTCGCGGTCGGTGCGGTCGGCGCGCAGCCGGTCCAGCTCGGCGCGGTCGGCGGGCAACAGCCGCCACCGCGCCGCGGCGCGGCCGGCCTTGTGCCAAAGGTCGTAGTCGTCGACGGCGATGATCCCGGCGATCGTGGCGGCCCCGGCGGTCACGCCTGCGGTCACGCCGATCACGGCGGCGCGAATGTTGTTGCGGTTCATGGACATTGGATCACTTCCTTTGTGGTGATGAGAGGTTCAAGCGGTGGTGGTGCGGGTGGATTCGTGGCGGGCCCGCGCCCTGTCGAGGCGCGCGACGCCAGCGGTGAACAGCCGGCACATGCCTCGCGCGGCGGCGGCCAGCACCCGGGCGAAGACGGTCAGCACGGTGGCGGCGGCCTGCGGCAGCGGCGGGCGAAGCGCGGCGTTCCACCACAGGTAGGCCACCCACCCGAGCCCGTAGACGGCCAGCGGGATCGCGACCGCGGCGGGCTGACCCCACGCGGCGACCACCGCGACCGCCAGCACGGCCAGTGAGCCGCCGAGCCCGGCGCGCAGCAACTGCGGCCGCACACCGGCCGGACTGGTCGTTGCGGTGCCCGTGACCTTCTCGCCGTCCTCGGTCTTCACCAGGTGCAGAACGGGTTTCGCCGATTCCTGCGGGCTCGGCGCGTCCTGCCCGAGCGGAAAGCGGGGTTTGCCGGCGGCAGCGGTCCCCTTGGCGAGAAAGTCGCTGAACTCGTCGCCGAGGATGTCGGCCACCTGGTCGTCGGGAACGCCGCGCAGAACCTCGCGCAGCTCCCTCGACTCGCTGGCCCCGCGCTGCTGCTTGCGGCGGTGCTCGTTGTTCTCGTCGTCGAACTCGTCGTCTCGGCTGACTCGTCGCATAACTGTTGCGCTCCAATCGATCTCGGTGGAATTGGTTAGGCCACGGCTATGGCGGTGTCGGCGCCGCCAGTTGTTTCGCCGCGGCGTGTGGCATCGGCGGCTGGCGTGCCAGGCAAGGGGGTGATGGTGCTGCGATCAGCGAGAACGACACGTCCGAAGTCGGCGCGCCCGCCCTTGGCATAGACGAACTCGCCGATGTCGAACTGGCGCACGCGATCCGGGTCGACCAGCCACCGCTCACCGACAGAGACCTGGCCCTCGTCGCCATGGCGCTGACCCTTGATCAGATGCCGCGACGGCAGCAGATACCGCACCGAACCGAAGTGCTTGCACAGCTCGCCGACGTTCTCGCAGTAACCGAGCAGCAGCCCACCTGCGCAGGCCTTGAGCAGCCGGTCCAGCTCCCACTTGTTCCCGGCCAAACCCTCCGGGGACTGGCTGGAGGAAACCAGCGAAACCCCTTGGGAGCGTCCGCGTTCGGCGATGTCTTCCAGTTCGATCGAGCCCGCCTTGCTGTTGAGCTTGCTGGCCTCGTCCAGGAACACCGTGACCGAGCGGCGGGCGTGTTTGGCGGTGCGGCCGGCGCGCTGCATGATCAGCCGCAGCGTGGCCGAGACCTGGGCGCGGGCGGCGTCCCGGTCCAATGCGGGGACGGTCATGAACAGGAAGTCGATGTCTTCGAGCTGCTTGCCGCCGTCGAACACGATGCGCCCATCGGCGTCGGTCAGGAGCTCGAACAGGTTGGTGCAGCGGATGAGCGCGTCGTCGATCTGCGGGACCTTGTCGGCCTGCAGTGCCTTGACCTGCCGCACGATGTCCGGGGCGTGGCCCCAGATGTCCTTGATCACTTCGGGATTCAGTCGCCGCAGGAACTCCGCGGGTCCGGCGGGCGGGCCGATTGGGGCGTCGATGACCATGGAGACGATGCGCCGGCGCATCTCGTCGAAATGCTGGCCCTCGCTGGTGGTGGCCTCGCCGGGCGCGATGAGGTCCTGGTGGATGGCGCGCATGTCGCGGGCGGGCATGTTCTGGTAGATGTCGAGTCGGTCTCCACCGGGCACGACTTGGGCGATGCGGTCGGGGTCGATGCCCATGGCCGTGAGGAACCCGACCAGCTCGTTGCCGAGCTCGATATCGTCCTGGCCGCCCTTGCAGGTGATGACCACGATCAGCGGTCGCGGATGCCGAGACCGCATGCCGGGCACGTCTTTCCACTGCCACCAGGCACGCCACTCGTAGTCCAGCACCGCCAGCACGAACCGGATGATCAACTGGGTCTTACCGCTACCGGTGGTCGCGATGATCCCCAGATGCTTCTTGACCTCCTTGTGCGGCACCATCAGCCAATGCATGTGCCGTGACGTCAGTGCCCGCCACAGCCCGGGCGGTCTCGCGTCGGTGTGGTCGGCGTGGGTGCCGAGCACGATGTGTGCACCGGCGCTGTAGGGCGCGCCCAGCTTGGCGGCGCGGGCGGCGGCGCGGAAGCGGCGTTCGGTCAGCGCGGCTTTGACCTGCTCGGTGTGCGCCACCGACTTCAGGTAGACGGTGTCGGTCTTGAGCAGGAACTTCGCCCACCACCACATCGCGATCAGCGATCCCGCCGGGACCGCGACTACCAGCATCGCCCGCAGCCCCGACCAGTTCCCACCGGCGAGCTGGGAAGCACCGGTCCAGAACAGCGCGAACGGCACCGACCACGACCAGCTCGCCACCGCAGACACCACGGGCAAAGCCACCGTGGCGGCGGCGAAGTTCCGTAGCCGCGCCGCGGTTAACGGCCACCGGTACGCCGCCGTCAGCGCAGCTAGCACGACCACGGAAATCACTGCGAGGGCGGCCATTCCGGTGCCGAGACCGTGGAGTAGACCAGATGTGTGGGGCCAATGCCAATCGGTGGCGTCGCGTACTGGTTTCGGGGTGCCAGGTGGCGCTTCGGGGTGGATGCCGGTGAACAGTCCGGTGTCGTTCGGCGGGGGTGGGGACGGGGTGGGTGTCGGTGTGGTGGTGGGCCCGCAGTCCTTGGGGGTGATCAGGGGCACACAGTCGCTGCCGCTCATGAGGCTTCCTTGCTGGAATGGATGTGCTTGTGGCTCTCGCGCTCGGCCTTCTCGGCGGCTTTGCGTTCGGCGCGGCGTGCCAGGAACGCGGTCCAGTCGTCGTCGAAGTCACGAGTCTCGAAATCGATGTCGATTGCCGCGATCTCGGCCGGCAGGCGGTCGACCGCGGCATTGACGCCATCCATCACGTGGCTGGTGCGGCACAGGTACAGCAGCCCGACGAGCTCGGTCACCTGACGAAACGGTGGCGCGGTGACGATGGCGCGCATGGCGCCCTGCAGGGCGATGTCCATGTCGGTCGGGCCCTTGCGGGTGAGTTCGACTTCCACGGCCCACCACTGCAATTCGCCGTTGATCCGGCGCAGTACCCACCCGTCGTGCACATGCGGCTTGCCAGGGCGTGGTTCGCGGCTGGAGCCGAATTCCGCCACCGCTCGGGTGGCGGCGGCGATCTCCTCGGCGCGGTGGCGCAGCTGGCGTTCGGAGACCCATCGGTGCGGGTCGGACCCGATGAGCATGATCCGAGCCTGCGCGGCGGCGCGGTCGTGGTTGGCCCACATCATCGACGGGGTCCAGTCCTTGGTCCGCCATCCCAGCCGCGGTGCGGTCACGGTCTTCGTGGGCACCGCCCACGCCTTGCCCTGTCCCACTCGGGTCAGTGGGAACAAGGCTCCGTTGCTGATCAGTGGTCGGATGATGTCGTAGGCGGTGCTGAGTTCGACGTCGAGGTAGGCGGCGATCAGATCCACCTGCATTCCGCGCATGTCAGTGGTCACGTCCAACACCTGGTTCTGCCGGGCGGTGATCGTCGCCGAGTGCGCGGCTGGCAGCATCCGCCCCATCGACCCGTAGGGCACGTCCAGCACTGCTGCGACCTCTGCCTTGGTCAATCCTTGCGCCCGTAACGCGGCGGCCTCGCCCAGGACCTTCTCGACCTTGCTCAACGGGATCTGAAGCGTGCGGGCGATATCGGAGTAGCGGCATCCGTAATCCCGCAACCCGCCGATGATCTGGGCCCGGTATTGCAGTTCCTGCCGGGTGTAGCGGTTGTTCTTGTTGTGGTGGGCGCTCATCGGGAACGCTCGATCCGATGCGGCCGATCGATGCGGCGGGCCTCGATCTCACACAGCCGCCGCTCCAACTCGTCGGCGGGCATCCGCGACACCCAGCTCGGCAACGATGGAACCTGCTGCGACCGAGCCCGATCGCGCTCGGCGTGGCGGGTGGCGATGTCGCGGCGGGCCTGCCGGATCACGGCTCCCGTCTCGTCGGCGTCTCCGATGCTCGACTCATGACGGGGCCGGACTCCGCACTTCGGACAGCGCCGCGAAGCGCCGCCCTCGCGCTTGAGCTGGCGCTCGCGTCCGCGGGTACCGGACCAGGTGCGAGCCAACTTCCAACCGATCCCGTTGCGGAGCACCTCCAACAGCCGCGCGCCACGGCCGGCCTTGTGCTCGGCCAGCCGCGCATCCAAATCGGTGGTCCAGCCGGTGTAGTGACGGGCGTGACGGAACGGATGCTCGAAATGCAGCAGATAGACGGTGCCGGGAATGTCCTTGCGGGTCATCGCGATCGCTCGATTCCGCGCCGCGTCTTCGATGTAATCTCGGCAAGCAGCCTGTCGTGGGCTTCGCGCCAGCGCTGCCCGACCGCGTGCTGTTCCTCCCATACCGAGGGCGTGACCGAGTCCCAGTGCTGCAGCTTCTCCTGCTCGGCCGCGCCGTCCCCGATGCGTTTCGTCCGCGCCGTGGCATTGGCCGCTGCGAGGATGTCGGTCAACACCAGGTCGACGACGAGCAGTCGATCGCGCTGGGCTTCCAAAGCGGTCAGTTCCTGCCGGATTTCGTCCGCCGTGCTCATCGGATCACCGCCGCAACGGTCGGCGAGGGCTGGGTCACGTGGACACAGTCGATGCGATCGACCTCGTCGGCGCGGCACACGTTCACCGACGCCGGCATCGCCGGGGTCTGCTCCTCCAGCCCAATGCCGACCACGATCCCGGCGGCGAACAACACCAGCCCGAAGAACACTGGCAGTCGCCAGCGCAACGGCACTGCCTGGAATCCGTTGAACAACAGCCCATTCGCGTCGTACTCGACCCGGTTGTAGGTCGACAATCCCATCTGCCGCCGCGCGGACTCGTGGCTGTTCATCGCCGCCCCCAAGCTCCGCGCCTGCGCCGACGATTAGCGGCGTACAGCGTCATTAGGAAGGCCGGAACAATCACGACGGCAGGGTGGAGCAAGATGACGTAGGTCACCGCCAGAGAGGCAACTACGAGCAGTCCGGTGCGAATACGCATCACGCGACTGCTCTCTGCTCGGCTTCAGCATCGTTCGGCGTCGCCGCGTCTCGGACCAGAGCGACCGCCAACCCGAACATGAGGCTGCGCGCGTCGTCGATGTCGAGCTCCAAGGACCCTTCCCCGAACTCGACAGAGATGGTCGCCGGGATCCGTACGCGGTGCTGATTCGCTGCGCCGAAGTAGACCATGTGCCCAGCGACGTACCGAACGTCTTTCAGCTGGTCATCGCGGCTTTTGACGTACACGCCCACGGCCATCACGCACCTGCCTGCAGGTCGACGGGGTGAGCGAAGTGGGTCAGATCTCGGAGAGCCATTGGCTCCACTCCCTTTGAGCTAGTGAGGGGTTTCGAGCCCCTGGAGCCAACGCTTCCAATAGGGGTAGACCTATTGGAGCAAGCGGAGCTCAATGGAGCAATAGAGCTGGTTCTAATTGACCGCTTTCCTCAATTGCTGGATTATGGCTACTCTTATTGTCAGACGACTCCGCAGACCAGCTACGAAAGAGCAATGAGCGATATGAGCGGATACCGAGATGTGGCGGCCAACCTGCGCGAAGCCATCAACCAGGGCGAATACCTGCCTGGCGCAACGCTTCCCAAACAGGAGGAGTTAGCGGAGCGTTACGACGTCAACATCAAGACCATTCGCCAGGCGGTTGGTCTGCTCGAAGCCGAAGGTCTGGTGACACCCATCCGGCGGCGGGGGACGGTCGTCCGCGAGCGTCCGCCCATGCGGCGACAAGGTGCCGAACGGTATTCGAAGAAGAAGTGGAAGTACGGCGACACGGTCGCTTTCATCGCCGACCGTGAGGCTTCCGGCCGGCCTTGGCAGCGGACCGATCAAACACAGACCGTTGCGCTCGTTGAGGCGGATGCCGAAGTGGCGGAAGCCTATGGACTGGAACCGGGTTCGCTCGTCTACGAACGCGCTCGCACGGTACGGGATGCCGGGCGACCGACCCATACTCTCACCAGCTATTACCTCCCGGAGATCGTCGAGGGCACACCTCTGGTTGACCCGTCACCCGGTCCTGCTGGCCCTGGCGGCGGGTTCTCGATCCTCACGTTGCAGGGCTACGAACCGGACCATATGACTGAGACGATCTTCGCGCGGATGCCCACCCCGGATGAGACGAAAAGTCTGGAGCTCCCAGCCGGCGAGCCCGTGATGATCCTGATGCGTCGCACCTATACGGCGAATGATGTTCTGGTCGAGTTTGCCCGGGGCGTCCATGCGGCATCACGATTCTCGTGGACCTACGACTTCAAACTGCCCGAGTAGAGGAGCACTCGATGCCGACGACGACCCTGCCCGCGGAGTACCGTTCGGACGTTGAAACCCTCTGGGACTACAACCAGATGCATCACGAGCCGCGGCCCGTCGATGTGGGTATCGGTCTCGGCGGTCACGACATAGGAGTGGCCACCTATGCTGCCGACCTCTACCACGCGGGAATTTTCCCCCTGATCGTGTTCACGGGTGCGAACGCGCCGACCACCGTGGACCGGTTCCCGCGTGGCGAGGCTGTGCACTTCCGCGAACGGGCCATCGAACTCGGAGTGCCGGCTGACGCAATCCTGATAGAGCCCAACGCGACGAACACCGGCGACAACATCGACTTCACCCATGCCTTACTGGACGAGCGCGGTTACCTCGACTCGATCAAGTCCGTGATGCTGATCTCTCGGCCATATCAACAGCGCCGCAGCTACGCCATCTGCCGCAAGCGTTGGCCAGAAGTGGATGCAATCTGCGGATCACTTCCGCTTGCGCTCGATGACTACGTCGCTGGCATCGGCGACACGGACCGTGTGATCAACATGTTGGTCGGCGACACACAGCGGGTCTGGGCCTACCCAGCAAAGGGGTGGGCAATCGAGCAGGACGTACCCGCTGAAACGCGAAAGGCCTACTCCAGGCTGGTGGATGCCGGATTCACCCGGCGCCTACTTCCGGGGTAGAGCGAGTAGGTTCGCTGACCGCGCAACCGAGTTGATCTTCCCTTTGCGGTCACTATCCTCGGTGCGGTTATGTACCAGCTGGACAACCGCGTGAGCACGTCCTGACGCGCGAATGCGCCGCCGGAGGCGGCGGACTTCTCAACGCGCCCAGCTCTGCGAACGGAAAGTTCGTCGCGAACCCCCGCTTTGTGGTCATCCCTTTGTGGTCCTTCTTTGTGGTTTTCTTCTCTTCCAACATCTTTGATTGCTTTGACTTCTGAACTGTTGATGATGGCTCCCGTGTGCTCGACCCCAACTCTCTGCAGCGAAGCGGTAGAGAGTTGGGGTCGAGCACACGGGAGCCATGCGCCGAAGGCGCAGGTCAGGATCATGCTGACCCGGTTTTGATGCGATTCTGATGCGAATGGGATTCGCATCAAGACCGCGACACGTTCGCATCAGGACCGCGTCGAGACCGTGTTGCCGATGCGGTGATTCAAGTGGGTTCCGCTGACGAACCAGTGCTCGTGGGCCGTCCCCAATGAATGAGACCCGGTACTAGAGTCCTGTTTGGCCTGGTGAGGGCCGAGAAGGGACACTGAGGGACATGGCAGGATGCAAGCGGCATTCCGCGGAGGACATCGTGCGGAAGCTGCGCCGTGCCGACGAGTTGATTGCCGCCGGTAAGACCGGCGAGGAGGTCGCTGCGCAGATCGGGGTGTCGGCGGCGACGTTGTACAGCTGGCGTCGCCAGTACGGCGGGGTGGACACCGACGCTGCGAAAGAGCTCAGGGAGTTGCGAGAGCAGAACGCCCGGTTGAAGCGGCTGTGGGCGGACGCGGAGTTGGAGAAGGACGCGCTGCGAGAAATCGCCAAGGGAAAATTCTGAGCCCAGCGGCCAAGCGTCGCGCCGTCGACATGCTCCGCGAAGTGAAGAGTGTGTCGGAACGGTTCGCGTGCAAGGTCGTTGGGCTCACCGGTCCACCTACCGGCGTCTGCGGGTGAAGGGGACCCCGACCGATCCGGACGCCGGTCTGCGGGCCTGGTTGCGCTCGTACGCGGTCAAGCATCAAGGGCGCGGTCCGGTGCCTGGGCTGCCCTCCGGTTCGACGAGGGCGCAGGCGTCAACATCAAGAAGGTCCACCGCCTCTGGCGCGAGGAGGGCCTGCAGGTCCGGTAACACCATCCGCGCAAACGGGCCGGGGTCTCTTCGGTGCCCTCAGTCGAGGCCGATGCGCCGAAGGTGGTGTGGGCGTTGGATTTCCAGTTCGACTCCATCATCGACGGTCGGGCGGTGAAGATCGCGTCGATGATCGACGAGCACACCCGCGAATCCCTGCTGCACATGGTGGAACGCTCGATCACCGCCGAGCGGCTGGTCGCCGAGTTGGAGAATGTGTTCGCCGCGGCCGGCGGCCCGCCGAGAGTGCTGCGGATGGGACAACGGTCCGGAAATGATTTCACATGCTCTGCAACGGTTTTGCGCTGACCGGGTCGGGATCTCCTACATTCCGCCGGGCACGCCCTGGAACAACGGCTTCGTCGAATCGTTCATCCGGCGGCTGCGGACCGAGTGCCTCAACCGCAACCACTGGACCACCTTGCTCGAGGCCCGCGTCGTGATCGGCGATTTCAAGGTCGACCACAATCGGCGGCACCGGCATTCGGCGCTGGGCTACCTGACGCCGGGCGAGTACGCTGCGGCCTGCATCCACACCCACCATCCGGTGGCCTGCGGGACCAACTGAACACGGTACGAAATCATCTGGCTCTACTCCCGGGTGGTCTCGTTACCGGGGAGCGCTCAGGACCTTACGTGCTGTCCCGTGAGATTCGTGTCATCGTCTCAACCGCTGCTGTAGATCGTCGGTACCGTGATCGAGTCGACCCGCACCGGGATGAGTGATTCGACGAGCCTGGGTTGGTACATTGCTGACCATGCCTTTGGGGGACGATCTCAGGTCAACTCTTCTGCTGCAACGGAATTGGACGTCCGATCCAAAAGATGAGGCGATGCGCCGCCGCCGGACGCTGGTTGAGCGAGCCATCCCCGATTGGATCCGAGAGCAACCGCTCCCTTCGGGCTGGGCGAGCGAAGGCAGCGGAGGTAAGGGTGCGCCGGCTGAAATCCCTTGGAGTCGTGTCTATGCGCCGGAGTTCAGTCCCAAGGCTGGCGTCGGGTGGTATCTGGTCTACCTGTTTGCTGCCGATGGGAGCGCGGTTTACCTCTCTCTGAACCAAGGAACCACCACCTGGGACACCGAGCGCAAGGACTTCCGATTTCGTTCGAACGAAGATCTGACACGTCGGGTCGAATGGGCTCGTCGCGAGTCGATCGAACGGCCACTGAACTTTCGCAGTAACCGGAAGCTGCTTGGAAAAATTGAGCTTCACGCGCGAGGCCGGCTGGGCAAGGCCTACGAGATCGGCAACGTTTGGTCGCTTGAGTACCGGAGTAGCGACGCTCTGCATGAGCCCGCCCTCGCCAGCGACTTCCAACGGATGATGGAGCTGCTTGAGCGCTTGTACGAGCGGGATACTGATGTCCCGCGCGCCTCGGCGTTTTTCGGTGCGGTCCCGGACATAGAGGACATGGTTAGTGTCGAGGAGTCCGCTGAGGTCATAATTCAGGCGCCTGTCGCCGAGGCGCGTGCTGCTGCGGTCGCCCCTACGGTGACAGCAGGAGACCAGCGTCGAGCGTTCCGGGTACCGGCGATCGCCGATGACGGCGCTGTCGGTCCCGACAGGTTGGGCGTTGCACGTGACGCACGGGCCTTGGCGGGCCTGATCGCATCGAAGAGTCTGAAGCCACCGCTGGCCGTGGCTGTTTACGGCGAGTGGGGCAGTGGCAAGACCTTCTTCATGAACCAGATCGAAACGAGCATCGGCGATTTGACTCGCAGAGATCCCGAGGTGTTCGAGCCCGCCATCAAGCACGTGCATTTCGGGGCATGGCATTATGCCCGCGGGAATCTTTGGGCCAGCATCCTTTCCCATATTTTCTCGACTCTGTGCCCACCCAAATCGTCTACCGACAAGATGCTCGAGAATGTCGCCCAACAGATCGAAACGATCGAGGCCACTCTGGAGGCCGCCAAGAAGCGGGTAAAAGCACTCGAAGGACAGTCTCGAGACATTCGCCGGGAAATCGCCACGAAGATGATCCGTCATAAGAAGATCCAGGAGGAATTGAGAAGCGTCCGCGCGAAGGACATTTGGACGAAGGTCACCGCCGATCCCGAGCTTCGCAACGAGTTCGAGAACGCGATTGCCACCCTCGGCATCGATGTAGCAGGCAAAGGCGCTCGCGATCTACTTGAGGCCGCTCGCACCGTGACCTCGCTTGGGTCGCGAACAAGGGTCCTAGCGACAGCAAGGACTGGTAAATGTTTCGCGACGTCTCCGCTGGGCGGTGCGGTCGTCGCTGCGGTGGTCGGCACTGTCCTCATGTCGATCCTTGCGGTTGCCGCAACCGATTCTCTCAAAGCGCTTGGGACGTTTATCACCTCTTTCGGAACCGTCGCAAGCGGTGTCGCTGCATGGATCCTGAACCAGGCGAAGGCAGCTCGACAGTTGCTCGAACCTGCGGAACGCCTTCAACAACAGATCGAACTGCGAGTCGAGCAAGCACGCATTGAACAAGCTGCCGAGATCGAGGCGCTCGAAGCCCGCGATGCTGACGTGCAGGCACTGCTCGCCGTGGCCCGAGAGCTGGAGAAGTCGAAGCACGAGGAACTCGTCGCCGCCGAACAGGCACGTAAGGAACTGACGCCTGAGCATCTGCTGCAGGAATACCTGGCGGAACGGGTCGCCAGCGGCGAATACGATAAACACCTCGGCGTGATCGGTGTGGTTCACCGTGACCTGCTGGCCCTCAGCGAGCATCTGCGGCGGGCAGCAGACGATCCCGACAGCTCCATCAAGAGGATCGTGCTCTACATCGACGACCTGGATCGATGTACACCGAAAACCGTTGTGGAAGTGCTGGAAGCCGTACATCTGCTTCTTGCATTGGACCTGTTCGTCGTTGTCGTTGGGGTCAACCGTCGAGTTGTCGACCGATCGTTGCGTGTCCACCTGTCGGATCTGATCGACGAGCAGAGCAGCCAGGCGCTGACACCTGCCGACTATCTAGAGAAGATTTTTCAACTCGGCTACACGCTGCCGGCAATGTCGACGGCTGGCTGTCGCGAGATCCTGCGTGGAGCAGTCGGACGAAGCATCATCCAACCAGTTGGGGCCGCCGAACTCGGGGCGGCCGAGGCGGATGTTCTGGTAGATGACGATGTGGACGAAGAGCTGAATCGCATCGACGCTCCCGAGGTCGACGAGGGTCTTGTCACCCAGACCTTCGGTGGCGCAGAGGAATTGACGATGGTAGTCGAGGGTCCTAACGAGGCGTCGGATCAAGAGATTGCTGAAGCGCTGACACTCGATTCGGCGGATCTGAAAATCCTCGATGGTGTTGCGCCACTGGTCGCGACCACACCCCGCCGTGCGAAACGGTTCCTCAGTGTCTACCTGGTAGTGCGTGCCAGGGTTGCTAACGAGCCGTTCGACGCGGCCGTGTTGGCGGTAGCCGTTGCGATACTAGTAGGCCTGCCGGGACATTTCAGTTCAGTTTTGCGCCTTCCCTACCAGGAGGGATACGTCGACATGACGGTCGGCGAATGGATCAAACAGATGAGATCTAATGCAGACAGCGCCGAATCCGTCCAGGCTTCGGAATTCCTCGACACCGGCGGATCTCTGCTTGAGATACACATGAAGGAAGTACTTGCCCAACGTGCACTCGTGATCTTGTACGCATCATGAGATACGGACAGTGGAAACCGGGTGAAGGCATGTTCGGTCACAGCCTCAGCATGTCGGTGCCCATGGGTACAGTCGGTGAGCATGGACGCGCTCGGGCATCTCGTCACTGCGCAACGCACCTTTGCGAGAGAACGGAACTGGGACCAGTTCCACACCCCGAAGAACCTGGCGATGGCGTTGGGTGGGGAGATCGGGGAGTTAGCCGAAGCGGTCGCTGACAGGCTCGATCCGCACCGGCACGATCCAGGGGCGGACGATACGAGTCTTATCGAAGAGATCGGCGACGTGACGCTCTACCTGCTTCGCCTGCATGATGTCACCCAGACCGTACCGCCGTCTCCCTCTCCCGTCGACTGTGGCCGCGGGTCGAACGATGACGTGGCGATGTCTGTCATGCGGGCCGTGTGCGCTCTGACCGCCGCCTCCGGCCGTCTCCTGGAGCTGTTCCAGTGGACGTCGTGCACGGCAACGATCGACGAATCTATTGGTGCCGAACTACCGGAGCGTCTAGCTGCCGTGGTCGCGCAGCTGTCGATGCTGAGTGCCCGTCTGGGCATCGACCCCATTGCCGCGGCCACGACAAAACTCAGGAAGAATGCCGAAAAGTATCCCGTCGCAGCCAGTTTCGGGTCGGCACGCAAGTACACGACGTTCACCACCGGGACGTCGGGGTCATAGATCGAAAGTGGCTCGAACTGCGGAATTCTGAATGGGCCGGCGGTTCACGGTCGGCTGTCGAGCAGCCGACACAGTACATTGATCGACGGTATGAACACCGGCTATATCGTTGGGGCAGTTAGCATCTGGACCATCACTGGCACAGATAGAGCAGTGTGGTCTCGATGCACCCGCGGCAGTGGAAGTAGGAGGGGAAATGGTCGCGTTCGTCTTGCAGCCGGCGAACCTGAGCAAGAAGAGCGTTGCGCGCCACTATCAGGACACCATCGTGAACTCGGTGGTGTTCGACGATCACCGATCAGTGCTGGAAGCTGATCAGCTCGCGAGGCTTGAGAAGTACTTTCCGGACGGGCGAGCACAGATGTGGGGGGCCGTCCCGGGTAAGCCCCGATCCAATGGATCACTCGTCAACAAGACGCAGTACGACAAACTGCACGAGGGTGACGGCGTCGCCTTCTATGGCGGCAAGAAGCTCTATCACGCTGGCCGGATCGCCGTGCTTTTTCGCAACCCGGAGCTCGCCACACGCTTGTGGGGCACGGACGAGAACGGCCAGACCTGGGAGCTGATGTACGCCTTGACCGACCTGCACGAGATCGATGTCCCCATGGACACTATTCGACCGATTCTCGGTTGGAGTGCCGGCTCGTTCGTGCAGGGATTCTCCGTAGTCGAGGGCGAGGTCGCGCTGGAGCTCGAAACCGCCTGCGGACAGGCCCGGGCGGATTCGGTGCCTTCCTCGCAGACTCACCCGCCTGCCCTGCCGGTGCAGTTGGCGGCGCTGACCGCCGATGCCGTGCATGCGGCGATCGCCGAGTTCGACGCCGTCGGCCGCGAACAGTTTCTGTCGCACCACAAATACGGGAAAGCCCGCGACTATTTCATCGCGCTCAACGGCCAGCTGTACGACTCGAAGGCGATCGTCGGGGTCGCCTACGGCAAGCTGCCCGGGCGGAAACCTCTGCGGCCGAGCGAGTTCAGCTGCGGCAACCAGACCGTGGCCCGCCGACTCGAGGCGCTGGGGTTCCATGTCGTGCACAGCGAGGACAGCGGTGTGCCCGTTCAGACGGACCCGCACGAGTATTGGTGGTCCGGCGACGACACCGAGAACGTGTGGGTGGAGATCCGCACGGTCGACGGGATCGGCTTGTCGCTCCAGTGTCCCGATCACCGACAGAACGGTCACCGGGATCCGTGGTTCGATCTGGTGTCCGCTGTCCGGAAAGGCGACATCGTCTACCACTACAGCACCCGCGAGCGTCGGTTCGTCGGACAGTCCGTCGCTGCCGAGGACGCCACACACGATCGTGCCGAGGGTGCGTATTCTGTATCGCTGACCGGGTTTTCAGTGTTCGACGAGCAGATCGATCTGGCGGTGATGCGCAGCAGAGCCGATGCTCTCTTCGCCGAACGGGACCGCCTGGCCGCGCTCTACGCCGGACACAACCTGTATCTGCCGTTCCAGTTCCGTGAGCAGCGCTCCGAGTTCCGGATGCTCTCGAACTACTTCGCCAAGCTGCCGCGGTCCATCATCAACATCTTGTTCGACGGCCAGTCTTCCGGCGCCCCAGCCCCTACACCGCTGTCGCCACCCACAGGATTTCTGCAGCCGTTCAAACCGAAGGCCGACACCGAGTACATCAGCACGATGGCCGGCGGCAGCAGTACCCGCACTCGGGCGCACGAGACGCTGGTCAACAACTTCGCCGAGTGGCTCGCCGAGCACGATCTGGTGCCGATGCGCAACGCCGCAGTCGATCTGGGCACGGAGGACCCGCCCACGGTCATCGAAGCGAAATGCGTGAACGGAGCGTTCGCCGATGCGATTCGTGCCGCGGTCGGGCAGCTGTACGAGTACTGCTACTTCCAGGTCGCTGACCGAGACTCGGGACTGATCTTCCTCGCGGACGAACCCATCCCCGAGCAGTGGTGTCGATACCTGGAGGACGACCGCGAGATCGGCGTCATCTGGCCGCAGGACGGCGATTTCCATCTGAGTCCACTCGCCGAGGAGTACCTCGGAGTGACGGACTGAACAAAGGCAGCAGGGGGCGTGGGAGCTGGCATCTCGCTGCGATCGACGAGCGGCGACCAGACATCTATAAGCGTCCGTCCAGTTTGTTATCGGAGTGAGAGGGGAACCGAAAACCGAAGGGATTCGCAATCTTTCATGATCTCGGGCCCCATACTGGAGTAGGCGGTTCGTTACAGCTTCGATATCCGACCGTGATCGGTGCTGAGGCGCGCAGCCGGACGCAAGACAAATGAACACGTAGTTCCATCCGAGGACGTGACCCACCGCACGGGGGCCACCTCCAGATTGCGAGGGAAGCTTCATGACCTTCAGTGCTGCTGAAAAGGCAATGCTGGAACTCTACAGTCGCGCCGAGAAGACGCGTAACATCGAGGAGCTCGAGCGGATCGATCGCGCTCTCGACGAGATCGTCAACCATCTGGACCGGACCGCACCGGCTGCGTACCAGTGTCGCAACGCCTTGTCCAACGCCAGTAAGGCGATCGGCAAGCGTCGTGCGGTGCGCTCGTTCCGGTCCTTGGACAAGCCCATGCCGGACGGCACCACCCCCGACCCGGGCGAGGTGGACGGCGATTTCGATGTCGTAGACCTCCGTCGGTGGCTGAACACCACCAGGGCCCTGAACCCGGAGGAACGGCAGCTGCTCCTGGACCTCGCCGACGGTGAGGACGCCGCGAGCCTCAGCCCCCGCTGTGCCGTACCCACTGTCCGTATGCGGGAACGGATTTCGCGCACGCGGTCTCGCGGGCGCAGCGCTTACCGGACCGAGACTAGTTAGCCCGCTCGTTCCACTACTGCCCTGACTCGGTCGGATCTGGTGTCGAAACCCGGATCCGACCGGATCGGGCCATTTCGTTCAGCCGCACCCGTGAGGTGCTGAATCTCGATAGGAAAGACGTGAACACACTTCCCCTGTTCAGCGATACGGACGACTTCCGTCCGCGATCCGAACTTATTGCGGTCGACCGTGCGCTTGAAAGCATGCGCGATTCTGGGTTCAACCTGGCAACAGCCATCGGCGAGCCGATCGACAACTCGATTGAAGCCGGGGCTCGAACGATCCGCATCCGGCCGATCTACAGCAACGACAAGAAGAGCATCACCACAATCGCGTTTGCAGACGACGGCAGGGGGGTCGACGAGGAAATTATGCCCGCGATCCTCAAGATGGGATTCTCCACCCGCTATGGTGAGCGTAAAGGACTTGGTCGATTCGGTGTCGGATTAAAGCTCGCCGCACTCAGTGTCGCGAAACGCATTGTGGTTATATCGCTGGCCGCCGGAACGGGGAAGTACCACCGAGTATTTATCGATCTGGATATGGTCAAGGCGGGGCGCCAGGAGTACATCGAGATTGATGAGATCGATGGCTGGCCAGCTGAGTACGCAGATCTGATGGTGGACGACAAAGGGCTCCCATTCGAGAGCGGGACTCTGGTGCTCTGGGAGAACATCGACCGACTCGCTCACGGTGGCCGTTATGGCACGGCACTGAATGCGAAGATGGCGGAGCTTCAGCAGTTCATTGCGCGTGCCTATCGGGAGTACCTGGATTCCGGTTTATCAATCACTCTGGACGGTAAGTCGATCACCCTCCACGATCCACTGTTCCTCAAGATGAATCCGCGGATCGCGGCCCGCTACCGCGACTACGGGGACGAGATGACCCAGGGTCGTGTCATCGAGGAAGCAGACCTCGACATCGAAGGACACACGGTGCATGTCACCGTGGCGCTCGTTCCACAAGTTCTCCGTTGGCGACAACAAGCTGGCGGCGACAGGGACAAGGATGGAAACGATATCCGCGAGTTCCAGATCAATCGGGATAATGCGGGACGCATTAGTATAATGCGTAATAATCGCGAGATCTACTACGACATCATCCCTCGACTACTTCCATCCGGAGTGGATAAGGTCGACCGCTACATGGGTATCGAGGTGACGTTCCCTGCAGACCTCGACGAATATTTTCAGGTTCGAAATGTAAAGCGGGGTGCCGAACCGGTCGATAAACTTCGTCAGGAACTGCGGCTGTGGCTCGACAAGCCCGTCAGGGAGGCGCGTAAGGAGATTCGCCTCCGGTGGGCGACGACGAAGATCGAGGAACAGGTGTTCCAACCCGGTGGCGACGCCGTCACCGAGGCGGTGGAGCGCGCCGAGCAGAAATCTCCGAAGGGGCAGGCGGGCTTCGATGTCAGCACCGAGGAGGCGGAGGAGAAGATCCTGCATGTGCTCGAGGATCTGGGTGCTGCGAAAGACGAGGAGAAGGCCGAAAGCATTCGAACGATGATTGGCGAGTACACGATCACGATGGTGGAAGGTGGGTGGCCCGGCAAGGAGATGTTCGTGACGGAACATTTGAACAATAAGTCGATCGTCACACTCAATACTCGTCACTCTTTTGTCAAGGATATCTATTGCCAGCTCAAAGCCTCTGCAGGGGTTCATCCTGACGATCAGGACGCCCTGGAGATGTACACGCTCATTCAGCGTTCGTCCGAGGCGCTGAAGGCATTGCTGATGGCGTATGCCAAGGCTGAGAGCATGGACCGCAACCCGAGCGTGTACGAGGATCTGCGCACCTACTGGGGACAACAGACCCAGGCCTATCTGAAAGAGCTCGGCAAAGGGCTGGAGTAGACGCTGAACTGTGAGAGGCAACACGCCCTAGACGCGACCGGCGGCCGACCGTCACGCCGGTCGCTGTCGGCGATCTGCGAAATCCGAAGAGAGACAACATGTCAGTGTTGTCATCGCGGTCCAGTCCCTCCACCAGCTCCAAGGATCCGTCGATGATGGCGACGTGAGAATTCGCCGATACCCTGCGATCTCGGACTTGCCGACCGGCGGCGAGATCGCAGTCGATACGGCCGATCGGACCGTACGGGTCGATCCAGCTCAGACCGTCGAGCCTGCGCATCGTTCTCCAGCTTCGAGCGATCTCGTCCTTTTCGACAGCATCCATTGCCGAATTCCGCCATACAGGATCAAGAGCGGCGCGCATGCGCGCGCCGCCCCGCGCTACGACGCACACCGTGCACCCTCCGCTCCGCTAAGGGTGCACGGAGCGTCGGCGCGTTGTGGCACACGCCAGCACGCCGCGAATCCCATTGGGCCACTTCGAGCAACGGACAGGATAGGAAAGCAGACGAGCCTGGGAGCCGAGCCCGATCGGCTGGCCCGACTTCCGCTGGCGAATCGGCCGGCATCTCCAGCCGCGGAGTCCGAAGGTGGCCGACTCATCCACCGGAGTCCCGCCTCAGCCTCCGGAGCTCCTCGCGAGAGCAACTCCAATTGTCTCGCTCCAGGAGACCGCCTCAAGGGCGCTTCGCGCCGGCTACGCCGATGGGCTGCGCCCACCATTGACCCGGTACCCTTCCCCCAGAGAGCGGCCAGTATGAAGCAGGGAGAAGAACAGTCCCCAGGTTCCAGCCAGCGCCCTGCCCGGTCAACCAGCTGCGGTCCTGGTCCTGAGCGGAAAAGAGATCGTCACGATCCTGGCATGCGTCCTAGCATCCTCGTCATGCCGTCCGCGATGCCGCCACCGCCGCTGGATATTCCTGCTCGGCTCTGCGAAGTCATGAGCGAAGTCGCCCGCATGTGCGCCTACCTGCCGCATCGTGAACCTGGACACGATATAGACGCCTTCGACCAGCTACACGGTAACGAGGACTTCCCGGATCCGCTTCTCACCACTCATCGACTGGGGCGGTTCTACCTCGCGGGAGCAAGCAACTTCGTTCGCTCCATCGGCCATCTGATCTCACTCGACACACCGCCAACGATCGCACCCGGAGTGCTGGCCCGCTCGGCTGCGGAATACGCCGCCCGCGCGAACTTTGTGACGAATCTCGACGACAGCCCCGAGATGAGGGTCTCGAAGATGGAACGCCTGTTCGCGGACGGGCTTCAGAACATAGGCGTCAACAGCAAAGACGCCACCCCGGAAGAGGCTGAACTTGCAAAGCGGATCAATCGATGGCGAAGCCAGACACAGCTACCAAAGGTTCGGCCTCCCAACTTCACAAACTCCGTGATAGAGCTTTCCCCCGACCTTGGACCTCGCGAATACCCTCTGTTGAGTCGCCTCGTTCACGCAAACGCTGTCACGGTGACCGTGGTTACGATCTCAGAGCAAATGAACCACTACACCCAAGTCACGGACGCATGGGCCCATGCACTGTTCGCCGCATGGTGCACATTGAAGGCCACCGTAAACGCATGTGTCTTGCGTGATGGCAACAAGGAGCCGGTGAACTTCGCGTGGGGTCTCTACAGCGAAGTCGAGACAACCTATAACCGGTACCTCTGGGACCTGTCTGTGGCTCAGGGATTCCACCCGGACGAGCCACGGCCGGGTAGGCCCCGATCGTGATCTGTGCACGTCCTTCGGCCGCGTGGCCCTGCAACCGTCCGCAGCGGCCACGAGTCGACCCATCTCCGACCAAACGATGCCAACAAAAAAGGGCAGGTGGGGGAGTCGCCTCAGAACCGGGTTACCCCAGCTCAATCCAGCTGGCACCAGGTTACTTGATGCAGGCAGTCCGGCCTGCCTGCTCGCCTCAGATAGCGAAGATGAGCGGGGCCAGCGTGCCGAGACGCTCCGCCCAGGTACCCGGCTCCACCCTGAACTCGGTCTCCAGAATCGCCACTATCGTCTTCGGCAGGCCCCCGAGCGCGTATGCGGTGTCCTCCGGATAGACCTTCCGCCCGATACGCACGGGCAACTCCCACGCTTGCTCCGGTGTGAGAAGGTACGCGGTCGTTTCAGCACGCGAGGCCGGACCCCCTTCAGGCTCGCCGAGCAGGACATAGACCATCCCAACGTTCTTCCCGAGGTATTTCGCTTCGACCCTGAGCCCTCCAACATTGATGCCCACGCAGCGGAGCCTACGCGCGGCGTCGGACACATCCGGTCAGGCATTGGAGGCTGAGGGCTTGTTGTCTGCCCGCGCATCGATGACGACGACCGACGGTTCGTGCTGTAGCTCGAGCTCGGTCAGGATCTTGGCAACCTTGCGCTGGTCGGCGGCGGTGTAGCAGATGATGACCTTGATGGCTTTACTCGTCCGGTTGGCCTTCTGGTAGATCTCGACCTGGTTTTCGAGGTTCTGGCGCAGTTTGGTGTTGGCGGCCAGTTTGAACTCGATCAGCGACTTGTCGCCGGAGCCGTAGCTGACCTTGAAATCCACTGGTCCGCGGCCGTTGTTGGGTTCGCGGTTGACGTCGAACTGCGAGTATCGCCAGATCAATCCGAAGAAGATCTGGACTTCGTGCTCGTGGGCCTTAGGCAGCTTGCCGCGGTTGATGACGCGGTATCCGTCGTTGTGTTCGATGTAGTCCTTGAAGTCGCGGACTCGCTGCAGCGCTTCGTCGTAGCTGGTGCAGGGGGTGGTGTAGAAGCTGGTGCGGGCCTGCAGGTCGTCGATAGCCGACTTCAACTGCTTGACCAACAGCTCGAACGCGGCATCGGTGCGCAGACGGCTGGTCACCGTGGCGTCGGCGCCGAGGTTCTCCCTGGACCTGATGTAGTAGTCGATCAGCTCCGGGTAGGCGTTGACCGTCTTCTGCGCAGCCTCCTTCTCCTTGGCGCGGGTAGGGCTCTTACCCAGTTGGCTCCGGAAGTAGTTGTTGATCTGAGCACGCAGCTCGGCGTTGGGCACCGCGGCGGGCAGGCTTCGGAAATCCCGCAGCATGCCCGCGTGGGCGATCCACGTCTCACCGCAGGTCAACAGGTCGCTCGGGGTCAGCAGGACGTAGTCATCACCCAGGCGCGGCAGCAGGTAGCGGCGGGTCTCCCAGGTTTCGGTGTCGTAGTTGAACCGCGCCCGCTCCACTGCGAACACCTCACAGCGTGACGGGTCGAGGTACTTCTTTGCGAACGTTTGGGTGTACTCAGCCAGATAGCCCTTGATCAGGTTGGTGGTGAAGTCGCTGATGTTGTCGCGGCCGACGCGGTCCTGGATCAACGCCAGCTTCTCGAGGTGGGTGCTTTCGGTGATCGTCTCCTCGCCTATGTTGTCGAGGATGGTGCCCAGAGCAGAGTTGAGCGCGACCGCGAACTTGCGGCCGAGGCCGCTGCCGTCGTTACCCAGGACGGTGAACCCCAGCCAGTTCTGCTTGACCTCCTTGAACCGATACCAGGCATCGATGAGGCCGGGAGACAGATCCACGTCCGCCTTGGACCGAAGGAACCGCAGGTAGGCGATGATGCCGTCGTGCAGCTGCCGATACTCGGGCTTGTCGCTGTTGAACAACAGGAACGGGTCGATAAACAGCGGTAGATCCGAGGCAATGCAGATGTTGAAGGCACCGTAGTCCCGGAGGACCTGCGGGTCGACATCGAAATGTTCTGCGAAATACAGATGTTTACTGACGTCGTGGTTGTTCAAAGCTCCACCTTGATATAAGGGTGTGATCACGGCGATGGCGCCCTGCGGGCGCCATCGGGGGTCTCAGGCAACCGGGTCGGGCAACGCGTAGTCCGGGTCGCCTCTGAACTCGGCGATGCGTTTACGCAGGTAAATGGCGTCCTCGTCGGCGTAGCCGGGCGCGTTGCCGGCAATCAGGTACCCGATCAGTTCGGCGGCCAGCGCGTAGTTCTCCGCGCGGGCCACGACCCGGCCGCTGGGCCCAACCAGGACGTCACGCCAGTGGTCGGCGTTAAGATCCCAATCGATCCTGTTGATGCGCTTGACCGCCTGGGCGTCCTTCACACCGTGCCGCACCGCGACCAGCAGCCCGCGCACCATCGCAATCTGAGCTGCCGGCTTGAGGATCAAGTTGTCGGCGTTCTGCTGCCGCAGGACAGGGATGCTGTCGGGTTCGGTGACCGCGCGCTTGAACAGCACGATGTTCTCCACCATCAACGTCCACCAATGCGACACCTTCTCGTAGGCATCGTCCAGCTCGCGCTCCGTCGGGCGCACCACACGATCCTTCTCCTCGAAGTAGTGGTTGTTGGCCCGGCAGATGGCCTTCACCGACTCGTACACCGCGCTCACGGTGGTGAACTGGGCACTGCGGTCACCGAGTGTGTTGCTCTTCCAGTTGACGATGAGCTCGCCCTTGTCGTTGGAGACGCCGAGGACTTCACCGCTGGCCAGCATCTTGCGGGTCAAGATCGCGTAGCCGTCGTCCTCACTGGTGACGATGTTGTCGCTGCGGCCGCTCGGCTTCGCCGAACGGTTGATCTTGTTGAACAGACGGCGCGTGGTCTCGGTGCCGTAGAACGGCACGAAGATCACACTGATCTCGTCGTCACGCACCGCGCCCACGAACGGGCCGTCGATCTTCTGCCCCTTGTCATCCTTGCGGTGCACCAGCATCCGCAACGCGTAATACCGATGCTGCCCGTCCAGGACGATGAGGTCACCACCATCGATGGTGAGAACACCGAGCTGCTGGATCACCTTGTTGTAGGCGACCGGGGTGTCCTCGCGCAGCCATTGTCCGATCTCCTCGTAGGCGAAGGTCTCGGGCTTGTAGACCAGGATGATGATCGAACCGAAGAAGCGGTCCTCGGCCTTGGCCAAGTAGGGCACGAGCTCGTTGCGCACCCGGTTCTCGTTCAGCCGCCGCTGCAACCGCTCCTCGATGCTCAGGTTCGCCCAGTCGTCGCCCTTGCTGGCCGCCCGCGCGATCCCGGTCAGGTCCGACACCCGCATCTTGGTGTTGTAGTACTCGATCGAGCCCATCTTCCCGCGCACTGCGGGTACCGTCGTCGCCATGACTCTCCAATCTGTTTGCGCAAACATCTTGCAGGTTGTCTCGATGATTCTGTTTGCACAAACAGTACGCAAGTTTGAAGTCTTGTCAAGGTCGACGGGGGCCGCCTCGGCGTGGATGCCGTCGCAGCCGTGATTGCCGCTCAGCGGACCTTCGCTCGCGAGCGGGACTGGGAACAGTTCCACATGCCGAAGAACCTGGCCATGGCGTGTTGGAGAAGTCGGCGAGCTAGCCGAAGTGAGGTTTCCCGGGTCTTCCGGACGCCGATCGTGAGGCGGGATACCTGCCTGTGGAAGGAGTCCGCATGCCTTCAGTACATCTGCGTGAGTTCAGTGAACGAGCGATCGAGTTGGCCCGCGCCGGTGACCGCCCGATCGGCCAGATCGCCGCCAGCCTGGGCATCTCTGAATCGTGTCTACGGAACTGGGTCAAGCGCGCTGACAGCGACGACGGCAATCGCGAAGGCGTGACCGGCGCCGAGCGCAGCGAGCTGGTCGAGCTGCACCGCGATGCGCGACTGCTCGAACTTGTGAACGAGGGATTGCGCTAGGCCGCAGCCTATTTCGCGCGGGAGAATGTTCTCCCGAAATAGTGTTCCCGGTGGTCACCGAGCTGGCTCGAGCCGGTGTCCCGATCACGATCTCGTGGCGGGTGCTGGGCGTGTCGACCTCCGGGTACTACAAATGGCGCGGCCGCGGCTCGTCGGCTTGGGCGTTGGCCGATGCCGAGCTCACCGCCGTGATCACCGAGATCCATCGCAATTCCCGCGGCACCTATGGTTCCCCGCGCGTGCACGCGGAACTGCGCCTCGGCTACCGGATGCCGGTGGGCCGGCAACCCGGGTTGAGCGCTTGATGCGGTACGCGCGGGCTGCAGGGCGCCTACCGGCGCCCTGCAGGCGCGGGCCGGATCCCCGGGGGGCCCCGCGCCTGTACCCAGATCTGGTGAACCGGCGCTTCACCGCCGATGCGCCGGAAACCGACTCGATCGCCTAGTAACTAATCCTTCGCCCGGAGCTGAGCTTAATCTCGCGGTACTCCATCCTCATGAACCGGGCGTAATAGATTCGGACCAGATACCTACGCCCGGTCACAGACCGGACTGTTTCAATGCGCGTTTATCTGCGAAGGGAACCTTCTGTTGATCATTCTGCAAGCAGTTCTTCCAAGCTGACTGCAGGCCCATCCTCTGTATTGGTGTCGTCGCGCAACGAGTGCTCGACATCATCGGAAATCTGATCATCGTCGAATGATCCCGAAGATTCGGAATGGCTCAACTGGTCCAGCCATTCAACGTAGGGTTGATCATTTTCGTAGAACCATTTTTTCATTGCTTTCTGCAGTTGCCTACGAGCCAAATCGTTAGCTATCGGTCGCAATTTCGCGTCAGAAGTATTCGATCTACTCGTCTTCAAAGCTTTGAGGTGTTGATCTGAGCAAAGGTCCAAATACAAGCTTCGTGCGGCACCGAGCATTTCCTTAAATCCAGCCTTATCGGCGAACCAGGATTCAATATGGGCCCATGCCTCCGGGACGTCCAACAGCTGAATCCAGAAATATCTGAAATACACCGCCTGGGGTGTATCCATGGTAATGATGTAATTCAGGGGTGTTTCGACATTTCTGTTAAAAACCAACTTGCGGCTTTTTGCCGGACTGGTCTCGGTGTCGAAGTATGAGTTCCAGGCGCGGGTCAGCGATTCGGCGAAGCGGGGGAGATCTCTTATGTCAACGCCTCCGGGCTGACCTTTGCGCATCTCCCAGAGTGACGCGAAGGCCAGGATCATTCCCAATTGGCAAGCATTCGTATTGAAGACCGAATACGCCGCCTTGGACCTTTCTAGCGTTTTTGCATTTCCGGCATCGAGATACGCCATTGAACGATAAACCTCGAAAGCCTCTCTTCGTCGGTCGAGTGCCTCCCATGCAAGGATCACATCCGATTTCGGAATCTCGACACCATTGGAATTCGCAACTTCATCCTTGTAGTGGTTGTAGCTGTCGCGCAACGTCCAGTAGACACCCACGCCTCCGAACATCGCGTCGTGCGCGAGCGAAAGTCCAGTGTCGTCTACGTGCCAGCCTTCCTTCAATTTCGTAAGGGCTTTGGAGTGGGCCGCATAAGGGCTCACTGAAGAGAGCAATTGAAGGATGGCGAGGCCCCAGCTGTCGGCAAATCTAGTTGCAATCTTCTCGACCTGCCCCAGTGGAAATTCCTTATTTCCGAGCTTGTCGCGCTGATACACGAATCCGCCGTCGGAAAATTCACTTGGAAATAAGCTGGTGAGATCGAGCTGATCTCTCATGAGAGCATCCGCCTGTGTCGGACTATAACGTCCGCCGGATATCTTCTGCGTTACGTCGCTCAAGTATTTTCCGGGACCGAATATGCATCGATCTACCGCGGTTTTAAGCAAGTGAATATTCGTCAGCACCGACCATCGGGCGGGGCGTGCAGAGTTCTCTGGATTGTCGTATTCAATTGCATAAATCGGCAACATTGCACGATCGGAATCATTGCGCACCTGGTTGAGTATCTGACGGGTCAGCACATTGCTCAACTCGGCGTCGGACAGCAATATGATGCGCGAATCGGAGGGCTGCCGCGCTTCCTTATTGACGTCGACAAATAATTTTCGAGCGGCTTCATGCGGCCTTGCGTCTGGGCCTGTCTGTTCAGGAAACCAGCAGACCGTTACCGGTACCTCAATGCTCCCGAGATCTACCTCGTTGCCGAGCTCTTTGAGAACCTGATTTACCTGGTTCTCATAAAACGATCGGAAGCGCATTCCGACGCCAGAGTTCTGCCAACTCTTTGTCATGGTACGTTCGACTGCCAGGAGAGCCATTGCGCGGTGCTGACCATCCAGCACAACCAGCTGAGATTCGATCCTGTTCCACCAGAGTTTTCCCACACTAGCCGGGTGGCGGCTGTCATCCTCACCAATAACCAATCGCTGGACTTGGAAGGCTGTACCCGCTTTTTCTTGCTCCCATCTTGCGCCGTCGTCCTCAACGATGGTTAGTCCGCCCAGCGGATCGAAGAAAGATGGCTTCTTGTGGCGGAAAGGCAATAGCACCGCGACGATCGGCGGAAAGAACGCAGGTCCATTCGCCTTCCGGCTAAGCAGGTAGGGGATGAGCTGAACAGCTACACGATGGTCGTCCAGGTCGCGTTGTAGAAGCTGATTGAAGTCGAGATCACCCGCCTCCATCACCTCTCGTACAGGCGCAAGACTCTTGGTCAGCTGTCGCTCTGGGTCATCGGAATCGTCGCCGAGTCGAGCCTTGGTCATGATATAGTCCACACGCCCAGCGGGTGTATGGAAGGTTCCCCATGTGCCCTGCACATAGTCGCGAAATGTAAGCTTGTTACCTGAACCGAACATGCCCTATTGCCTTCCAAGAATCGGTGTGTGGAATCTGTTAAGTAGCCATTCGGCGGTCTGAGCGATCTGCCGAAGCTTTTGAGTGCTGAACTCGTTATCCGAGCCTTCTCCGACATCAATCACCCATGCCTCAAGGCGATCCATAGTTATGTTTCTCGCGGCAGCCCTAGAACCGAAATTCTTCGCCTCTAGGCGGAGTCTATCCCTATCGTCCGGGTGATCTCGAAGCCATTCGTATGCTCTGCCGAAATCCCGTCGATGAACGCAGAGTCGCTCCCGAAGGTCGGTAGCTACGCCGATGTAGAGAGGCGTTGAAAACACAGGAGCCGCCATTGCGAGAATTTCGGAAATTGCTCGACGCCTATCCTCGTTCCCCAGCGAATCCATCAATTGGTCAAGTCGTTTGTCTTCGAGCTCCAATCCCTGGGATTTGTCCTCCGCATCTCCAAGTGGAGCGTCGCGCTCAAGGCTCCCCTGCCACACAGAACCATACGATCCCGAGCTGCGGAGGGCGATGGGTAGAGGCTCGAAGTGGCTGGCATACCTTGTGAGCAGCCTTAGAAATCCGCCGACAGCCATATCGCCGTCCGGGCCCGGATCGGTTCGCCAGTCATGCGGACCAGCTAGGAAACCGACATACCAGGCATACAAGCCCGGACTCTGCGGAGCTTGATCGACGTCGAGCATCGAGTATCGCCGAGGTGAAAGCCTCTCAGTAGCAGTCACGTCCGATGTACCTCATTCTCATGTTCCAACTCAAATTGTGCTACACACCCGGTACAACACCGAACTCACTGTCCCCCAAACGATCACGTCGGATGGCCACCATCAGGAAGTCCTCGATATGCCACTCTTGCTTGCGGGGGGCATCCATGTGTTTAACCCCCTATCTAGATTGCTTCTGCCCCTGTGGTTTACAGCTCGCGCATCGCAGGGGCGCGGATCCGGCCGGGCAATCCATCGGGAGCGTCTCGACGCTGGCTAGATCGAGGCGACGTCCGGTGACGGGGGAGGGGCGAAGCATCTGGTGCCGCGAAGGCGACCTTTCGGTCCGGATGTGGAACCACTGCGCGGGGAATCCTGCGAGCATCGTCTTGTTCGTGTGGGTGTCTTGTGGACCTTACGTCGAACGGTGCGGCGCGCTGCACTCTGAAGTAGGGGATCGTCTCGATAGCGAAATCTCCGAGATGGGCTGTGCAGGAGCTGCTTTGGATTGCCGGTCGGTTGAGAGTGCTTGCAGGTCGAGGGAGGAGGTGCCTCTGGAGGTCGAGTTGCAGACCGGAGGGGATCTTCCTAATTGCCGATCGGGCACGATGGGCGATAGCCAGTTCAGCGATCCACGCTGTCCTCGGCCAAGGTGCATCGGTACCGTCGTTGACCACGGAGCTGATCTGCCAAGCCTCGCTGTGTAACCCGGAGGCGTCCCGCATCCACGGAAAGACCTCAATCCAGTCGAGCGAACGCGATTCTGCCGCGAACCACTCGTCGGCCATCCAAGCTCTCCCTTCCAGTTCTCTGGATCTTTATATCGCGGCGCACCGACATGCGTTATGTCAAACCGGGTCCCGTGTTCAGGATGACGAGTCTCACGAGGAGAACTGCACTGGGTCCTTGTCTGGCACATCGCGTTCTGACCGGGAAATTATTCTACTAGACCGGCTGGTTCTGTTTGTGTAATCTTCAACTGCTGCAAGGTCATTGAGGCGACTCAGTGCCCGTCGGAGGGAGTCCCTCGCCTGCGAGAGGGGCAGTCTCGGTCAAACATCAACTCATCCTGAGGCGGTTCGTGCTCTTCATTCGCGCTGCACGGCCGGGTGATGGTATTACCCTGGCCGAGTGCTCCAGGGATGGAACAGCGATCGCCGCCTGACAGCGATCAAGCGGTCGTCATTGTCGATGCCTGCCCGCCAAGCCGTTATCGATCGACAGGTCCGGGCTGGCGTGCGGGTGCTCGATTTCGGCTGCGGCAGAGGAGATGACGTACAGAGCCTGCGTCAGCTCGATATCGATGTCTGTGGCTGGGACCCTCACTATTTTCCCGGCCACGCACCCCAATCGACTGACGTCGTGCTGTTGACCTACGTGCTCAACGTCATCGAAGATCCCGCCGAGCGCCGAGCAACCCTGCGCCGCGCATGGGAACTAGCGAGAGAGGTGCTGGTAGTCTCCGCTCGCTTGGTCTGGGACCGGCGGCGAGTCACCGGCGACGAGTTCAGCGACGGGATCCTCACCGGCCGTCACACTTTCCAACATCTGTTCGGTGCCAGTGAACTCCGTGACTTCGTGCAGGAGACGATCGGCAGGCGGTGTGTCTCTGCCGCACCAGGCGTGGTCTATGCCTTTCGCAACGACGCGGCGCGCGTGGCGTTCCTGGCGCGGCGAGTCGTTCCCGACGCCGAGTGGCTCGACTGCACCGACACGACCTCGGCGATCGCGGCCACCGTCGATTTCACCGAGCGCCGAGGACGGATGCCACGGCTGGAGGAAATGTCGGATCCACTGTCGCAGCTGCTCGGGCACCTGCGGAGCAGCGAGCTGCAACGACTGATCCGCCGATCCGCCGATCCAGCGAAGGTGGAGCAAGGACGTACCCGCAGCACACTGAATACGCTGCTGTTTCTCGGCGTCGAACTGTTCAATGGTCGAGGGCCGTTCGGCAGACTGCCGCTGCCGGTGCAGTTGGATATTCGGGCCTTTTTCGCCTCCTACACCGAAGCGTGCAGGCGCGCGGATCGCCTGCTGCTCAAGCTTCGCGACGACAGTTATGTGCGCGGCGCCATGCGAGGCTCCCGTGCGGGCAAGCTCACCCCGAGTGCGCTCTATGTGCATCGCAGTGCCGTCGAACAGATTCCGGTGGTGTTGAGGCTGTACGAGCACTGCGCTGCCATCGCCGCCGGCCGACCAGTCGAATGGACTGTTCTCAAGCTCAAACATGAAGGCCGCGCGGTCAGTTGGCTGGACTACCCGGCCTTCGACATCGACCCACACCCCAAGCTTCGTACCTCATACTCGATCGAGATGCAGCGCCTGCACACCTCTCACCAGTCGTATGACGATTCACCCAACCGGCCCCTGCTTCACCGCAAGCACGAGTTTTTGGCCCCCGAGGACCCGGATGTGCCGAAGTATCGACGCTTGACCGCCAGCGAAGTCCGGGCAGGACTGTACGACTTCCCACACCTGATCGGGACCGAGCAGGGGTGGGAAGCCGAACTACGCCGCTGTCGGCGGGAGCTGCGTGGCCACAGGCTGGTGAACCGCGTCACGTGACAGGCTGGGCTCAGTCCTGGAATTGGTGCACCACCGACACCAGCTCGCTGGGGTCGAAACCATCGATCTGTGTGGGCGACCACGACAACCGCAGACCGTTCGAGGCAACCTCTTCGGGAAGACCCATCGCCCGCAGTACATGGCTGGGGGTGTAGGAGGCGCTGGTGCATGCCGATCCTGTGGCAACAGCAGCCACTGATTTCAGGCCCACGATCAGCGCTTCGGCGTCAACCCCAGCGAACGACAGATTCACGATGTGCGGCACCGTGTTGTCCGGGTCACCGTTGAGGTGGAAGTGGGTTTCGGACAGGCCCGACAGCAGGCGAGCGCGGAACTGGCGGGCACCCTCCAACCATTGCGCGTGTTCCTTGCGGAAGATCTCCTCGGCTTTGGCCAATCCGACGATCAATGGGACCGGCAGGGTACCCGGCCGCAGTTTGCGTTCCTGCCCGCCGCCGAACATCAACGGCTGCAACGGGGGCCGGTCCCAACCCCGTCGGCGGGTCAGCAGTGCGCCGATCCCCTTGGGTGCACCGATCTTGTGGCCGCTGATGCTGATGAGGTCGATCGGTGTGGTCAAGTCGTGTGGAACCTTGGCGAACCCTTGAGCGGCGTCGACGTGAAAATACGTGTCGGTCCCGCGGAGGACGTTCGCCAGTTCAGCGACCGGTTGGATTACTCCGGTTTCGTTGTTGACGTGCATCAACGACACCAGCAGGGTGTCGGGGCGCAAGCGTTCGAGTATGGCCTCGGCAGCGACACGGCCCTGCTTGTCGGGTTCGATGATGTCGACGTCGAAGCCCCGCGTGCGTAGATGCTCCAACGGTTCGAGCACTGCCTTGTGCTCGATCGCGGAGGTGATAATGTGGCGCCGCCCTGTTTGCTCCCCGAAGGGGGCAAGGCCAAGGATCGCGATGTTGTTGCTCTCGGTGGCCCCGCTGGTGAAGATCAGCTCATCCGATGAGGCGCCGAGTTGCTCGGCCAGCTGCGTACGTGCCTCTTGCACGGCTTTCTTTGCGCGAGAACCGAACTCGTGGGTTCGGCTGCCTGCGTTGCCGAAATCCTCTGTCATCCAATGAAGTACGACCTCGGCTACCCGGGGGTCGACCCGGGTGGTCGCCGCCACATCGAGGTACGTTACCGACATCGTCAACTCCTCTTTCAGCCTGCTCGAGTACGTTTAGAAAATAACGTACGATAGCCCGCGTGGTTGATCAACGAGCGCCGCGACGGAAGGCGGAGGTAGCGTTTGCTGGCTTCGAGTACGTCTTCCCGGCCATCCGGGGAATACAAGCAGGGCGCGAGTACTTCGTCTCCATGTGCCCGCTTCGACTGATCCCGACGATGTTCGTCTTCGACGATGAAGAGATCGCGCCGGAAGTGCGCGCTCAGCGGATGCTCAACAAGAGCCGCGTGCCTGTGCTGGCGCGCTACATCCTCGACAACCCCGACGACTACGTCTTCAGCGCCTTGACCGCGTCCATCGATGGCACGGTCACGTTCGAGCAGGTTGCCGAGGACGGAATCGGCATGCGTATCGGGCAGATCCGCGTGCCTATGTCGGCACGTTTCCTGATCAACGACGGGCAGCACCGGCGAGCAGCAATCGAGCACGCGCTCAAGGAGCAACCGGACCTCGGAGACGAAACCATCGCAGTGGTCTTCTTCCACGATGTGGGACTGGCCCGCTCCCAACAGCTCTTCGCCGATCTCAACCGTCACGCCGTCCGTCCATGTCGGTCGATCGGCGTACTTTACGACCAACGTGATGATCTCGCAGCACTCACACGGCTACTGGCACTCAAGTCGAGTGTGTTCAAGCAGCACGTGGAAATGGAGAGGAGCACGCTATCTGCACGGTCACGCAAACTGTTCACCTTGAGTGCTCTGTACTCGGCCAACCAATCGTTGCTGCAAGGGCTTTCGATAGACCGTGATGACGCGGACTCGTTGGCTCAGGGCTTCTGGGCTTTCATCGACTCGCTCATCCCGGAATGGGAGCAGGTGCGCACACGTCGTATGGCTGCGCCCGATGTTCGTCGCGAGTACCTGCACAGCCACAGCATCGCCCTGCAGGCGATCGGCCGTGTCGGCAACGCGGTGTTGCGAGACTCGACCGACGTCGCCGACTGGCAACCGCGGCTCAAGAGCCTTGCCGACGTCGACTGGGCTCGCACCAACCCTGATTGGGAAGGCCGTGCCATCGTCGGAGGTCGAGTCTCCAAGAGCCATACCCAGGTGACACTGACAGTGAATTATCTGCGTCGCGTGCTCGATCAGCGGCTCAGTCCCGAAGAACAGCGAATCGAAGACGCATACCAGCGAGGAGACTCATGAGCGCCCCCAGTCGGACGGCCGCGCCGTTCCAAGGCAGGACTCTCAAGGAGGTGATCGCAGAACTCACCGCTGAGGTCCAAGACTTGTATACCGCGGACGACGTGCCGTGGGTCGTTGGCTACAGCGGTGGCAAGGATTCCACCGCCACCCTGCAGCTGGTGTGGCTGGCGTTGCAACAGTTGCCGGCGGAAAAGCGCACCAAGACTGTGCATGTCATCAGCACGGACACGCTGGTGGAGAATCCGGTCGTCGCGGCGTGGGTCACGCAGTCGCTGGATACCATGCGCAGCGCCGCGGAGCAGCAGCAGTTGCCGATCGAGCCACACCGACTCACGCCCAAGGTCTCGGAGACCTTCTGGGTGAACTTGATCGGGCGTGGATACCCTGCTCCGCGCCCGAAGTTTCGGTGGTGCACTGAGCGTATGAAGATCCGCCCGTCGAACACGTTCATCCGTAAGGTGGTTCGCAAGCACGGTGAGGCGATCCTCGTGCTGGGCATCCGTAAACAAGAGAGCCAGGCCCGTGCCCGCGCCATGGCCAAGCACGAGAAGCGTCGCGTGCAGGAACGCCTGTCGCCGAACGGCAATCTGCCCAACTCATTGGTGTACAGCCCGATCGAGGACTGGTCCAGCGATGACGTGTGGACCTTCCTGATGCAGCAGAACAATCCTTGGGGACACCCCAACAAGGATCTGCTGACGATGTACCAGAGCGCGACCGCCGACCAGGAATGCCCCTTGGTCGTCGACAGCAGCACACCGTCCTGTGGTGACAGCCGATTCGGCTGCTGGACCTGCACGTTGGTCGAGCAGGACAAGTCGATGGCGGCAATGGTCAACAACAGCGAAGAAATGGAGTGGATGCGTCCACTGCTGCAATTGCGCGACAAGCTCGATGTCACCGGGCCCGAAGAACACAAGCTGCGCGACTTCCGTAAGATGAACGGAAAAATGCAGCTCACTATCAACGATGACATCGTGCACGGCCCCTACACCCAGCAAGCGCGAGAAACATGGCTGCGTGAACTTCTGCAGGCACAGGCACACGTCCGCGCGAACGCACCCGAGCACGTCCGTAACATCGAGCTGATCACCATGGAAGAGCTCCACGAGATTCGTCACCACTGGGTGTTCACGAAGCATGAGGTGGAGGACTCGCTACCGCGTATCTACGAAGAGGAGACCGGCGAAAAGTTCCCTGGTCGACCCTTCGACGACTATCTTGCGATGGGCGCCGGTGAAATGGAGTTGCTGCGCCAAATCTGTGATGGTGATGAACTGGCATTCACCACTGCGCGCGAACTCCTGGGTGTGGAACGCAAATATCGGACTATGACTCGGCGAGCAGGTCTATTTGAAGCATTGGAAGAAGCTGTTACGAAGGGCTTCTTCGACAACAAAGATGATGCTCACGAGTATGCCCTGAACAAGCGGCGTTTGAAGAAGGAGATCGTCGACATGTTGCCGCTGGCAGGTTTGGAAGAGGCTACCGATGCTCCTGCATAAGCTCACACTGCAGGACTTCGGCGCCTACCGCGGAACCCAAACACTGACCCTGACAACGACGCCACAGCAGCCGATCGTACTGATCGGTGGCATGAACGGGTGCGGCAAAACCACCTTGCTGGATGCTCTGCAGTTGGTGCTGTACGGGCCACGGGCACGCTGCAGCGGCCGTATAGGCCGGTCCTATGAGACGTACCTGCGTGAATGCATCAATCGGCGAGCGGATCCGACCATCGGTGCTGCGGTCGAACTGGAGTTCTCCGTCACGGAAGAGGGCGTAGAGAACGTGTACCACCTGCGGCGAGCGTGGGCTTCGACGGGAAAAGGTCTCAGCGAATACGTCGACGTTCAGATCAACAACAAACCGAGCAAGGTGATCAGCGACTCCTGGGCAGACCACGTCGAGGACCTCTTGCCGCTCGAAATCGGCTCCCTGTTCTTCTTCGACGGCGAGAAGATCGAATCGTTGGCAGACCCGGAGCGGGCTTCTGCTGTCATCGAGTCGGCAGTGCACTCGTTGCTCGGCGTCAATGTCGTCCAGCAGCTGCGCGCCGATTTGCTGTCGCTGCAGCGCCGCCAGAAACTGACTGGCGAGGAAGAGCAAGCGACCCGCGAGATTCGCGAACTGGAGAAGGCGCACGCAGAGGCCCACAGGTCTGTCGCCGATGCCAATCTGAGAACGGCAGCCGTGCAAAGCGAACTCGACCTTGCCAAGAAAGCATTGAAGAAGGCCGAGCGTGCATTCGAACGCGACGGTGGCGATCTCTACGAACGCCGCCGTGAACTCCATGCTCGCCAAGACGAAATAAAAAAGTCCTACGCCGTGGTCGAAGAATCGCTCGTCGGCCTAGCGGCGGGCCCCCTGCCGCTGCTGCTGTTGAGTGATCAGATCGCAGACGTGCATAAACAAGCGATTCTCGAAAAGGATGCTCAAGACTCCGCGCAAGTTGTGCAGGTGCTTGAGGATCGCGACAAGGCGATCCTCGACCGTCTCTGTGCTGTGATGTCGACCGACGAACTCACATCACTGAGTAGCTACCTGCAGGATGACCGGCTCCGCCGTGAACACGTGGCCAACACCGAACAGGTGTTGGGGCTGAACGCCGACGGTCACGCTCAGCTGCTCGCTGTGGATCAGGTTCTTGCCCACGAGACCCGCCGCGCACGCGAACTTCTCGGCCAGGCACAGGAACACACGACGAGCCTCGCAGGCCTGGACCAACAACTTGAAGGTGTGCCTGACGAGTCGGTGATCGCCACCCGTATCGCCGACCTGGAGGAAGCCAGGGGCAGCGTTGCTCGCCTCACCGCCGCCAAGAAGGCTGCGGCCAGCGAATATGAGAACAAGAAGAACCAGGTGGCTGGCATTGAGGCGCAGCTGAAACGAGCACATGAGACCCGAGTCGAAGCTTTGATTCGAGCCGATGAAGTCAAGCGCATCATCGACCACTGTGAACGTCAGCGCGAGATTCTTGGCAAGTACGGTACAGCCCTGCTGAACCGACACGTCAATCAGCTCGAGGTCGCAGTATTGTCCAGTTTCACCACGCTGATGCGTAAGCAGGGCTTGATAAGCGATCTGCGTATCGATACCGAACGGTTCCAGCTGACCTTGATGGGTGACGACGATACCGAGATCGACCCGGCTCGTCTCAGTGCCGGCGAACGCCAGCTGCTGGCGGTGTCGCTGCTGTGGGGCCTCGCACGCGTGGCCGGAAACTGGTTGCCCAGTGTGATCGATACACCGTTGGGTCGGCTTGATAGCCGACACCGTGAGCACCTGGTCGATCGCTACTTCCCGAACGCGAGCCACCAGGTTCTATTGCTGTCGACCGACGAAGAGATCGACGAGAACCTGCTGCAACGGCTGAAACCACACCTGTCGCACACCTACACGCTCGCACACGACGACACCACCTTCAGTACCTCGGTACAACCGGGCTACTGGTGGACCAGCGGAGCCGAACATGTCGCTTGACACCATCCGACTTTCCCAACCCGCCCGCGACCAGTTGATTCGGCTCAAACGAACTACCAAGATCAAGAACTGGAACGTGCTGTGCCGCTGGGCGTTTGCTCTCTCATTGCGCGAGCCATCCGTTCCAGCAGTGAAAGAGATCAACACCGACTCGAACGTCGAAATGAGCTGGAAGACCTTCGCGGGGTCCTACGGCGACGTCTACATGGCCCTGCTACGGCAACGGTGCGCTACGGACGGTGAACCGTTGACCGATGAATCGCTGAGTCGGGCACTGACCATCCACCTGCACCGCGGCATCGGCTATTTGTCGGGCACAAAGGAGATCAACTCGATTACCGAGCTCATCGCCTCGGCAGTCCGGCCTGCTGAACCGCGCTAGCTTCAGCCAGCTCTTCTTGCTCTGATGGGGCAGTGGTCCCTGAGGGTCACCACCCCCTCTGGGGCTCAGAATCCGTCGGAGAGCGTCGTGGCCCGTACACACCCTGTGGTAGCGGCGAACAATGTCTGGTCGCGACGGAGGCTGGCAAAGATGTTCGGTGCGTGAGACGTGTGTAGATCATGAGATCATCCGAGTGTGTCTGGGGCGCGGGGGCGATGTCTAGCACGTCCATGAAGTGTCCAGAAACTCGAGTGACGTTAGTATTGCGAGCGCACGGCTCGGATAGCCCGCGGTTGTCAAGTGGCTCAGTATTTTAATGCGCTGCAACAGATTTCGGCAACATTGGGACAGCCTCGGTAGTGTGTGGTAGTCCACAGTCCAGTGAGTCGGCAGGTTTCTGGTTCGAGTCCAGATGGGGGAGCTCAAACCCCCGATCGGCATTCCGATCGGGGGTTTTCCTTTTTCTGCGCCAGAGTAGCCACCGATACGCATTCGACCGGTGCCGCGACTATTTTGAGCCGGTTACCTCCGGGCTGACGGCGAGGCGTCGGTCATCTCGGTTCGGGTGATCTCTCGCCGACCTTTCTCAGTTCCGTCGAAGGTGAGTGCCCGGCCCTGAACAAGGTCTCGACCTCGGGATCCGCCCGGCCACCCCAGGCCGACATCCCTGCGGCGGAATGTCCACGGAGTATCGGGTGTTTACGAGTTTTGAACCGATTCGACCGGCCCCCGAGGAGATCGAATGTCCAGTTCCGCCCCTCTCGTCGACTCGACCACCGACTTCGGCGTAAAAGTCGCCAAACATCTGGCCCAGGACACCATCATCTGGCTGACCACCGTAAGCCCCAGCGCCACACCGCAACCCAACCCGGTCTGGTTCCAATGGGCCAAGGAAGAGTTCCTGATCTTCACCCAGCCCGGCACCCCCAAATTGCGCAATATAGCTGCCAACCCACGGGTTTCACTGAACCTCAATTCCACCCCCTCCGGCGGCGACGTCATCGTCTTCACCGGCACAGCCCGTGTCGACACCGAAACCACCCCCGCCGAACGCGACGCCTTCGTCGAGAAGTACACCGACGCCCTGGTCGACATAGGCATGACCAGAGACCAGTTATTCGCCGACTACTCGATCCCGGTACGCATCACCCCCGATCGCCTCCGCGGCTTCTGACGGGTTGCGGAACAGTTCCCTCGATTCGTGGCGGTCGCTCGGATCAGAGGAAGGTCCCAAGTGCCGTGCAGTGGGCCGGAAGCGCTACTTCAGCCGCGGCCGAGGAGTGTCCCGCCGTTGATCTGCAGGATCTGTCCGGTGGTCCATCCGGCGTCGGGTGAGGTGAGGTGGGTTATGCCTGCGGCGATTTCGTCGGGTGTTCCGGCGCGGCCGAGGGGGATCGGGAAGGCGGTGGCACGGAGGCCAGCTGCCGATGGGTGGCGGTGACTGTCGTCGGGCGACGGGCGCCCGTGCTGGAAGCTGCGGCCAAGGAGATCAACAGTGGGATCGGGGCCGACCTGGTCACCACCGCGACCGCCGATCTCACCGCGCCATCACCCAGCCTCGCGAGATCGAACTGTACGTACGAACCTCTGCCCGACTTGCCGGTCAGGCTGTCGGAGGGGAGGCGGCCAGCACGACACTCGAAACGCGGTTCGAGTTCGGTTGAGCCGCTAGCCCTGGCTTCGGCTGATTCCTCCGTCCAGATACCGGAACAAGCGGACGGCTTCGCCCATCTGTGGTGCGCCGGCGATGCCTTCGCGCAGCATGATGGCGTGGAACAGTTCGAACAGTTCCTCGTGTTGGAGGGCGGGGCGGTTTTCTTGGCGCCAGTGGAGGATGTCGGGACCGTCGTTGCTGAAATCGTGGTGCTCGCCAGGGTTGATGGTGACGCTGTCGCCAGCCTTCAGGGATCGTGTGACGCCGTTGAGGGTGAAGGTCATGACTCCGGACAGCACGTGGAAGGACTCGGTCATCGATTTGTGCCAGTGCGGCGGTGGGCCGCTCCAGATCGGTGCGGACCACTCGGTGACGAGCAGCTCACCATCCGTTTCCTCACCGGTGGTTATGAACCGCAGCGTGAAATCGGTTCCGGGGATTGTCAGCACATCGCCAGGTTTTGCCATGTCCAACACCAGTTTTCGACTCGAGCGGTTACCGCAGCATCGAGATCTTCGCTGCGATCTTGTTTCGACGTTACGACATGTGGACGTGCGGCGCGGTGATCGGATGGGTTGGCGCGGAACATGTCTCGCGGGATGCCAGGAGTCTGTGCAGACTCACGGGTATGGATCGTAGTTTCTATGCGGGTCGGGTTGCGGTGGTTACCGGGGCGGGAGCCGGGATCGGGCGGGAGCTCGCGGTACGGCTGGGGCGGGAGGGGGCTTCGGTGGTGCTGCTCGACCAGAACGAGGCGGCGCTGGGGGAGACGGCGGGGATGGTTCGGGGTGGGGATGGGGAGGTGGTGGCGCTGGTTGCCGATGTCGCGAATCCGGTGCGGATGGGGGAGGTTGCGGCCGAGGTGGTCGGGCGGCTCGGGGGTGTGGATGTGTTGATCAACAATGCGGGGAAGCTCTTTTACGGTGGGGTGGCCGAGTCCGAACCGGGCGACTTCGAGGCGGTGATGCGGGCGAATTTCGGTGCGACCGTGGTGAGTACGAAAGCCTTCCTGCCGTATGTCGTGAAGTCGCCCGAGGGGCGGATCGCGAATCTCTCCTCGGCGTACGGGTTGATCGGGCTCGGCGGGGCCGCGCCCTACACGGCGGCCAAGTTCGCGATTCGCGGCTTCACCGAGTCGCTGCGGTCGGAATTGCGTGGACAGCCGAATGTTGCTGTCAGCTGTGTGTTTCCGGGCGGGGTGAAGACCGGGATCGCCTGGTCGGCGTTGGCGGCGGCGGGGGTGGATGCGGAGCGGGCGGCGCAGCGGTTCGACCGGTATGTGGCCCGCACCGATCCCGGTGTTGCGGCGCAGGTGATTCTGAGTGGTGTCGCGCGGGGGAAGAGTCGTGTACTGATAGGACCCGACGCGATCCTTGCCGAAGTCGCCGCCAGGGTGGCGGGCGGGCAGTACGAGAAGCTGATTCGGCTCGTGGTCAGGGGATAAAAGGGGAACACACGATGCCGGGTACACGATGGCTGTTGATCGAGACGTTCGGTGGTGGGGAGCCGACCGTCATCGGACTGGGCAGTGCGCCGAGGAAGTTCGTGCCGCTGACGCAGATCTTCCGGCAGCGCGAGACGCTGGCGACGATCCGCGGGGCGGTGGCGGCGACCGCGGAGGCGCTGGCGCCGGTGGAGGTCATGAGCGATGGCGGCCGCCGGCGGACTCTCACCGCGCCGCTGCTGATCACGCCCGAGCGCATGCACGCCGTGCTGGTGTGGTCGGGGCCGGCGGAGGAGACGGTGCCGCCGCGAGATCCGGTGGGGGCGTGGTACTTCAACCTGTCCACCTCGAAGTCCACGCGCTCGGACGATCTGCTGGATCTCTACGGTGTCGCGCCGGAGAATCGGGCGCGCGAGCACGCCATCGCGGGCGTGTTCGCCCGCGTCATCACCAATAGCGACGAGTCCGACGCCCTGGCCAAGGTGGTCCGGTCGGCGCCGGGTACCGAGCATCAGGCGGTGTGGACGGTCCGTCGCGACGACGGCGCCCTGCGCGCGGCGCACTTCTCGTGCCGCATCATCGAAGAGACCGATGCCGCCGGGAATCCCGAGGTGTTCATGCGTGGGGTCACCCATGACATCGGTGATGCCACCGACGTCAGCGCCGCGCCGCCGCCGGTGATCCTCGAGCACCGCGTGCTCGACGCGGCCGCCGCGGAGGGCGATTTCCGTGCCATTGTCGACCTGCGCACCCTGCGGCTGTTGCGCTGGATGGGTCCGGCCATGCCGGGCATCGCGTGGCAGTCGCTGACCGGCGAACCGGAGCCGGCGATCCACCCGGACGATATCGAGACGGCGAAGACCATGAGCCGCAACCTCGCTCACTCCCGAACCGCCGGGCGGCTGCGGCTCCGGACCCTCGACGGGGGTTGGAAATCGGTGCGGGCCCGGGCCGTGCTCATGGCGCTGGACCAGCACACGACGGCCGCGCTGGTCACCGTCCGGGATCCGGATATGCCGGACGTGGACTAGGTCACCCGATCGCCAGCAAACAGACCAGTGGCAATGTTTGTTGTGTATCTAACACCGTCCGAATCGGTCCCGGGCTGCTGCTCCAGGTCAGCGTGTTTCGCCAGTAAATACGCAGGCAGGCACACGATTTGCTCAATTGATCACACTGTGTGCGCGTCGATACACTGCCGCGTACACGCACCCGCGTGAGCGGGAATCTTGCCGGTGATCCCCTGTGATGCCGCTTGTCGCGTCGTAGGAAAGCCCTGCCCGGGAACGCTCGCGAAGTGCTCCGGGAATCGGGGCTGCTCGGCGTTGGGAGGCGACGCAGTGCTCGGACCGACATACGCGTGGTGGGTGCACCCGCGCGGCCGCATCTGGCAGTGGATCGTCACCCGGGCGGTCCGAGTGGGGGAGAGCTACGTACGGCCGCGCCTGGACGTGAATTTCCCGCTGCTGGAGCCCAATCCCACGGAGATCGTGCGAATTCCGCTGGATCGCTTGCACATCGACACCATGATCCGGCAATCCGGCGAGAACTCCCGGCATGTCACGGCGCTGTCGGAGGTCGCCGCGGCTCTGCCGCCGATCGTCGTGCATCGATCGCGCATGACGGTCATCGACGGCGCCCATCGCGTGCGCGCGGCAATGTGCAGCGGCTCTCAGTGGATCGACGCGGTCTACTTCGACGGTGACGACGGGCAGGCCCTGCTGCTCGCGGTCCGGCTGAACAGCAGGCACGGCCTGCCTCTGTCCGCGGCCGACCGCAAAGCCGCGGCCGAACAGGCGCTGTCGTTCTATCCCGACTGGTCCGACCGCAAGCTGGCCGAGGTGATCGGCCTGCCCGAGCGGACCATCGCCGCGGTCCGGAAGCGGTCGGCGGCGCGCCCCGGCCCCCACCTCACCCGGCGCGCACTCGCGGCTCCCGCGCCACAGCCGCGCCAGTGTCACCCCGAGCGAATTCGCGACGAGCGTTCCCAGGCCGGTCCCGGGGCTGCCGCGAAAGACCTGTCGTATCCCGCTCGCGCACTGTGGAATCTGCGCTCCGACCCGGCGTTGACCCGCACGGAATCCGGCAGGCAACTACTACGCCTGTTCGACGCGCTGCCCGCGGACCCCGTGGCCTGGCCGGACCTGGCCGATGATCTCCCGCCGTACTGCGCTGCCCTGGTCGCCGAACTGGCCTCCCAGCAGGCGCGGCACTGGGCCGCACTGGCCCGATCCGCCGGCCGGACCGCGGCGGCCGGGAAGACCACCGCCGCGTGACAGCTCGATCCGGCCGCGTTCGATCGGGTCGGTGACGGTCGGTGGTCGGCGCCGCATAGGGGGCCGATCCCGTCGAAGGCGTTGGCGTACTTCATACCTGCGACCCAGCTGCGCCGGATGCGGATCGAATACTCCTGCGGATTGCTCACCGCTCGAACGGATCTCCCCGTCACCGCCATCGCCCACAACTCCGGCTTCGCCACCGAACGGCAGTTCTACCGCGCCTTCCGCATCGAGCTGGGCATGACCCCGGCCGCCTACCGGGCGACCGGAGGCGCTGCCCGCACCCGCAGTTCAGTCCCGTGTCACCGCCCGCATGAGCAGCGGCTTGTCCGGCGCGCCGATGAACGAAAGCTGCGGCCGGATGGGCTCGTTCGTGGCGATCCGCAGATCCAGCTGCTGGGCGATGGTGGCGATCGACAGCACCACCTCCATGGTCGCGAAGTTCTGCGCGATGCAGATCCGCTTGCCCGCTCCGAATGCCAGCGATGCCTCCCGATGTGGCCGGGTCATGTTCTCCGGCAGGTAGCGCGTCGGATCGAACTCCCCCGCCCGATCCCAGACCCGCGGATTGCCGTGCGCCCCGTGCATGCTGATCATGATGGTGGTGCCGGGTTCGATGCGATAGCCCGCCAGCACGTCCTCGCCCAGCGCCACCTTGCTGAAGGCCATGATCGGCGGGTACAGCCGCATCGTCTCCAGGAAGACGGCCTTGGTCCACACCAGCTTGTCCAGGTCGGCGGCGGTGGGGGCGCGCCCGCCGAGCGCGGTGTCGAGCTCCTCGTGGAGGCGCTGCCGGGCCTCGGGATGGTCGGCGAGCAGCTTCCACACCCAGGTCAGCGCGGTGGCCGAGGTCTCCATGCCGGCCCCGATGAATGTCATGAGCTCGTCCCGGATTTCGAGATCGGTGTAGCTGTGCCCGGTCTCGGGATCGGTGGCCGCCATGAGCAGGCCGAGCAGATTGTCCCTGCGGGTGATGCGGCCTTGGCGGTGATCGGAAATGATTCCGGCCACGGTGTTCTCGATGCCGCGCAGCTCGAACATGATGTGCGGGGCCACCATCCAGGAGGCGGCGCGGACGGCCCGGATCGGAATCCGTGAGCCCGCCTGCTTCTCGGGCTTCTCGGTGCGGCGCACCAGCCACATGGACAGCGGCCGCAGCGTCCGGCTCACATTGGTGACCACACCCACGCCGAAGAATTTGAGCAGCCGCTTGAGTTTGATCTTCGAGATGGGCCCGTCCAGATCGGTGCCGAACATGGTGCGCGCCACGATATCCAGCATGAGGCGGGTCATCTCCACGCCCACGTCGACCGGCGCCCCGGCCGCGCGCAGCCGCCGGGCCGTCTCCTGGGCCGCCTCGACCATGGGCACATCGAACTGGTCGATGGCGCTGCGCGCGAAGATCGGCTGCACCAGGCGCTTGTTGCGGTAGTAGAGGCGATCGTCGCGCTGGGTCACCAGACCCTGGCCGAAAACCACGGCGAGCATATCGAATTCGGCGCCGCGCACGTAGTTCTCGTGATTGGCGATCAGCACGTGCCGAACCAGCTCGGGACTGCGCACGACGACGTACTTCGCCAGCGGCAGGCGGGCGATCAGCACATCGTCCTGACCCGGCAGCTCGGCCGCCAGGTACTGCATGATGGTGCGCTCCCGGATCCGCCCGGGCAGTCCCAGCGCCAGCCGCCAGGACTGCCCCCAGGTGACCCGCGTGTTGTGCCAGCGCATGGGTGCGGGCTGCCACCGCGGCGGGTGGAGTTCGGTGCTTCCTGTGGCCGGTGCTGTCATGAGACCATCCCGTGCGATCGAAAGTCGTTCGCCCCGTGGGGCTTACATTCGAATGCTACTGGGGAGTAGGGGTTCGCGCAGGCGATGTGGTGTAACCGCGTCCGCCGGGCGTCACGGGTTTGGTCACAGCTCCACCTTGATTCTTGAGCAATCATTCAAGTACCATGGCCGCATGGCCCGCACTCGCGAATTCGAACCCGATGACGTGGTGGATGCCGCCATGCACCGCTTCTGGGAGCGCGGGTATCGGGCCACCTCGGTGGAGGACCTGGTCAAGGCGACCGGCGTGAAACCCGGCAGCCTGTACAGCGCCTTCCCTGGCGGCAAGCACGCGCTGTTCCTGGCCTCGCTACGGCGTTACTCGGACCTGATCGTGCCTCAGAAATTGGGCGAACTCGATGATCCGAACGCGTCGCTGGCCCAGGTGCGCGGCTACTTCGACGGCCTGCTGGCCGACCTGCTCTCACCGGAGGGGCGGATGGGCTGCCTGCTGGTGAACACCGCCATCGAGAACGCCGCCACCGATGACGCGGCCGCTGCCGTGGTGCGCGGGCATCTGGCGCGGCTGGAGGATCGGATGCGGGACGCATTGCGGAATGCCTTGCGTCGCAAGGAGGTCCGATCGAACGTCGATCCCGTCGCTGCTGCGAAGGGCTTGGTGGCCACGTCGCAGGGGCTGATGGTGGTCGGCAAGGCGAATCCCGACGAGCTGGTGTTGCGCGCGATTGTCGACAATGCCTTCGCCGGGCTGTCGCCCGGTTAGGCGCAGCGAAAACCGTTGCAGGGCCGTCCTTGTGGACGGCCCTTCTTTCCCGTCAATATTTGAACACTCACTCAAGAATGAAGGTATGTCATGAAGGCGATCACCATCTCCCACTACGGTGCGCCCGAGGTGCTCACCGTGACCGAACTGCCCGATCCGGCACCGGCCGCAGGTGAAATCCTGGTCGAAGTCAAGGCTTTCGGGATCAACCATGCGGAAACCTACATGCGGTCGGGGCAGTGGGGCGATGTCGCCCAGGTGACCGGTATCGAAGCCGCCGGCGTCGTCGCCGCCGACCCTTCGGGCAAGCTGCCCTCGGGGACCCCGGTCGTGGCGATCATGGGTGGCATGGGCCGCACCCGCAACGGCTCCTACGCCGAGCTGGTCACCGTGCCCGCGGACAATGTCGTCGCGGTCGACACGGCTTTGGAATGGACCGATCTCGCCGCCGTCCCGGAGGTCTACGCCACCGCGTGGACCGCCCTGCACGACAATCTCGCCGTCGCGGATGGCGAGACGGTGCTGGTGCGCGGCGCGACCTCGTCACTGGGACAGGCGGCGGTGAATATCGCCTCCGACCTCGGGGCCACGGTCATCGCCACCACCCGATCGCAGGAGAATGCGGCGATGCTCGAAAAGATCGGTGCGGCAATGGTCCTCACCGAGGACGGCAACCTGTCGGAGCGCGTGCGCGCGGCCGGAATCGTCGTCGACGCCCTGCTGGACCTGGTCGGCAACTCCGTCCTGCGTGATTCGGTCGCGACCGTGCGACCGCGCGGGCGCGTCTGCCAGGCCGGATTCCTCGGCGGCCTGGCCCCCGTGCCGGAGTTCAACCCGATCGCCGACCTGCCCAGCGGAGTCCAGCTGTCCTTCTTCGGCAGCTTCGTCTTCGGGACGCCCGGATTCCCGCTCTCGGCGGTCCCGCTCGCGGACCTCGTCGCCAAGGCCGAAGCCGGTGTGTACCACGCGAAACCGGTGCGCACCTTCACCTTCGACGAGATCGTGCGGGCGCACGAGGTGATGGAGTCCGGGACCGCCGGCGGCAAGATGACCGTTGCCGTCGGCTAGTCCGGACGGCCGGGGCCGGATTCCGCTAGGGCAGGGCGATGTATTTGGTCTCCAGGTACTCCTCGATGCCCTCGACCCCGGCCTCCCGGCCCAGCCCGGACTGCTTCACGCCGCCGAAGGGCGCGGCCACATCGGAGATGACGCCCCGGTTCACGCCCACCATCCCCGATTCCAGCGCCTCGGATACCCGCAGCGCGCGGTCCAGGTCGCGGGTGTAAATGTAGGCGGCCAAACCGAATTCGGTGTCATTCGCGGCGGCGATACCGGCGGCCTCGCCGTCGAATCCGGTAATGGCGGCGACCGGGCCGAACACCTCCTCGCGCAGGATGCGTGCGTCGGCGGGCACCTCGGTGAGCACGGTCGGCTCGTAGAACCAGCCGGGTCCGGGCATCGCCGCGCCACCGGTGGCGACCGTCGCGCCCTTGGCGACGGCGTCCGCCACCAGCTCGGCGACGGAGTTGCGCTGCTTCTCGGTGATCAGCGGCCCGACCTGGACGCCGTCCAGGGTGCCGGGCCCGATCTTCAGCCCGCGCATGCGCTCGGTCAGCCGGGCGGTGAACTCCGCGCGCACCGCGTTGTCGACATGGAAGCGATTGGCGGCCGTGCACGCCTCGCCGATATTGCGCATCTTGGCGGCCATCGCGCCGTCCACCGCCGCGTCCAGGTCGGCGTCGGCGAACACCACGAAGGGGGCATTGCCGCCCAGCTCCATGGACGTGCGCAGCACCCGCGAAGCCGATTGCGCGAGCAGGACTTTGCCGACCGGGGTGGAACCGGTGAAGGTCACCTTGCGCAGGCGGTCGTCCTGGAACATCGGATCGGTCAGGCGGGCGGCCCGGGAGGTCGGCAGGATCGACAACACGCCCGCGGGCAACCCGGCCTCCGCGAAGACCGCGCCCAGCAGCAGCATGGTCAGCGGCGTCTCCGCGGCGGGTTTGACCACCATGGTGCAGCCGGCGGCGAAGGCGGGCGCGATCTTGCGGGTGCCCATGGCCAGCGGGAAGTTCCACGGCGTGATGGCCAGCGTCGGCCCGACGGGCCGCTTGGTGACCAGGATGCGGCCGGTCCCGGACGGTGAGGGCGCATAGCGGCCGTTGATGCGCACCGCCTCCTCGCCGAACCAGCGCAGGAATTCGCCGCCGTAGCCGACCTCACCCTGCGCCTCGGCCAGGGGCTTGCCCATTTCCAGGGTCATGAGCAGTGCGAAGTCGTCGCGCCGGGCCATCACCAGTTCCCAAGCGCGGCGCAGGATCTCGGCCCGCTCCCGGGTCGGGGTGGCCGCCCACGACGGCTGCGCCGCCACGGCGGCGTCCAGCGCCCGCGCACCGTCGGCGGGGGTGGCATCGGCCACCTCGACGAGGACCTCGCCGGTCGCCGGATCGTGCACGGGGAAGGTCGCGCCGTCGCTCGCCGCGACCTGCTCGCCGCCGATCCAGAGTCCGGCCGGGACGACCCCCAGCAGTTCGGCCACTTCACGCATTGCGGGTTCTCCTCATACTCAAGGGATTTCGAACTCAGCGGGTCAGATCCCGCACCGTCTCGGACAACACCCCGAGGCCGTCGGCGAGCAGGTCGTCGCCGATCACCAGCGGGGGCAGCAGCCGGATGACGTTTCCGTAGGTGCCGCAGGTGAGCAGCACCACGCCGCGCGAGAGCGCCTCGGCGGCAATGGCTTTGGTGAGATCCGAATCGGGGGTGTCGGTGCCCGGCCGGACCAGTTCGATGGCGAGCATCGCACCCCGGCCGCGTACGTCACCGATCACGCCGGTCGCGGCGGCCAGTTCCCGCAGCCGCGGCACAGCGGCCGCCTCGATGGCCCGCGCCCGGGCCGGCAGGTCCAGCGACCGCATCACCTCGATGCTGGCCAGCGCCGCCGCGCAGGCCACCGGATTGCCGCCGTAGGTGCCGCCCAGCCCGCCCGGATGCACCGCGTCCAGTAGCTCGGCCCGGCCGGTGACGGCCGACAACGGCATGCCGCCCGCAATGCCCTTGGCCATGGTGACGAGGTCCGGCTCGATGCCCTCGTGCTCGCTCGCGAACCATGCTCCGGTGCGGGCGAATCCGGTCTGCACCTCGTCGGCGATGAACACCACCCCGTGGTCGCTGGACCAGTTCGCCAGCGTGGCAAGGAATCCCGGGGCGGGCACGATGAATCCGCCCTCGCCCTGGATCGGTTCGATGACGATCGCGGCCAGCGAATCGGCCCCGATCTGCACCTCGATCCGCGAAATCGCCCGCCGCGCAGCCTGTTCCCCGGTCAGCCCCGGCTCGTCGCGGTACGGGTAGGACATGGGCATGCGGTGGATGTCCGGTGCGAACGGGCCGAAATGCGCCTTGTACGGCATGGATTTCGCGGTCAGCGCCATGGTCAGGTTGGTGCGGCCGTGATACGCGTGATCGAACGCGACCACCGCCGGCCGGCCGGTCACCAGCCGCGCCACCTTCACCGCGTTCTCCACCGCCTCCGCGCCCGAGTTGAACAGCACCGTCCGCTTGTCGAAGGCGCCGGGCGTCAGCGCTGCCAGCTCCTCGGCCACGCGGATGTAGTCCTCGTAGGGAGTGACCATGAAGCAGGTGTGGGTGAACCGTGCGGCCTGCCCGGCGACCGCGGCCGCCACCTCCGGATGGGACGCGCCGACCGTGGTGACCGCGATGCCCGAGCCCAGATCGATCAGCGAATTCCCGTCCACATCGAGAATGACCCCGCCGTCGGCGTCGGCCGCGTAGACGGGCACCGACGACCCGACCCCGGCCGCCACCGCCGCCGTCCGGCGCGCGGTGAGCGCCCGGGAACGCGGGCCCGGCAGCTCGGTGACGAGGTCGCGACGCTGGGGCAGGCGGTAGTCGATCGAGGACATGCGGAATTCTCCCGGTCGAGGGTCGGTGGCACCGGTCATCAGTCTGCGCCACGGCACCGGCGATCACCCGTGCCGAATTGGACAACACGCCGGGCAGGAATCGACGATTTGTACACTCGGCCTATGTCCGTTTCCATCGGCTGGGTCCTGGCCCAGCCCGACCTCGGGGCCCGGTTGCGCGGCGGCGCCGCCGGTGTGCGCCGCGAGATCGATCTCGTCGTCACCACCGAACTGGACAGCCCGTTCCGCTGGCTCTCGGGCGGCGAACTGGTGCTCACCACCGGCATGCGGCTGCCATCCGACGGACCCGGGCGCGCCGAGTATGTGCGCGGGCTGGATCGGTGCGGTGTCGCGGGCATCGGCTTCGGCATCGGCCTGACCCACGACGAGGTGCCGCCGGAACTGATCGAGGCCGCCGACGAGATCGGCATCCCCCTGTTCGAAGTGCCCCTGGCGACGGCCTTCGCCGCCATCGTGAAGCAGGTGTCGGCCCGCATCGCCGAACTCCGATACGCGGCCGTGCTGCGCGCCGGCCGCGCGCAGCCGCGCCTGACCCGGGCACTCATCCGATCCGGCAGCCGGGCCATGGTGCGGGAACTGGCGAATTCACTCGGCGCGACCGTGCTGGTGCTCGACCCCGCCGGAACCGTGATCGATTGCCACCCTGCCCGACCCGGGCCCGCCCTGCTCGCCCGCGTCCGCACCGTGCTGTCGCGCGGCCCGGCCGGGGCCGGGGTGTACACCGACGACTCCGGCGCGATCACCCATCAGCGCATCGGCGTCGGCCGCCGCCAGCACGGCGACCTGGTCGTGGTGAGCGAGACCCCGCTCGGGCACGTGGACCAGATCCTGCTCGGCCACGCCAATTCCCTACTGGCCCTGGATTTCGAGCAGCCCGCCCGGCTGCACGAGACGCAGCATCGGCTCAACGCTCAGGCGCTGGGCCTGCTGCTGGGCGCGCCCGCCGATCCGGCTCCGGCGTGGGAGCAACTCGACCATGCGGCCGATGCGCACGGACGCATCAGAGTCCTGATCGCCGACTGTGATTCGACGGAGGCCGCCGACTCCGCGCGCACAGCCCTCTCCGACGCCGTGCTCGCGGCCGGCCTTCCGCTGTTCCTGCATCAGGATTCGAACCGCCTCCTGCTCGTGCTGCCCGCCGACGCTGCGGTTCCCGCCATCGCCCGACCCGAAACCCTGGGCACCGCACGAAAATTCATCCGACTCGGCCTGTCCGGCCCCCACCCGGTCCGCGACCTCCGCGCCGCCGTCGACTCCGCCCACCTGGCCGCCGCGGCCGCCGAACGCGGTTCCCCGCCCACCGATGTCACCACTCTGACACTGCTCTCCATCCCCGCCACCCGCGACGCCCTCACCACCCTGGCCCACACCCTCCTCACCCCCCTCCGCGACCACGACCGCCACCACCACACCGCCCTCATCCCCACCGTCCGAGCCTTCCTCGAGGCCAACGGCCACTGGGAATCCGCCGCCGCCACCCTCGGCATCCACCGCCACACCCTCCGCAAACGCATCACCACCGCCGCCGCCCTCCTGGACCGCAACCTCGACAACGCCCGAACCCGAGCCGAACTCCTCCTCGCCCTTCTCGCCGAACCCGATTGATCCACGGGGCAGGGCCTGCTATCTTCTACGTATCTACTTAGTAGATACGTAGAAAGGCTCGGCCGTAGACCACCTGCGGCTGAGGGCGCCGTGGGGACGGCGTCGTGGCGGCGGGATTGTGCGGACCCCTCATCACGCGCAAGACTGTCGACACACGAGGGGCGGGGCCGCGAATCAGCGGCCCCGCCCCTCTGTCGTATTCGGTTGTGCGGCAGGTCAGACGCGGGCTCTGATCCACTTGTAGACGACCAGCACCACGATGGCGCCGATGATGGCGCCGAGGAAGGTGTGCTGGACCGGGGGATGGACGCTGAACTTGTGCGGGGCGAAGACCAGACTGCCCAGGGTGCCGCCGACGTAACCACCGATGATGCCGAGGACGATGGTCCAGATGATGCCGAAGTCCTCCTTGCCCGGAACCAGAAGGCGGGCGATCGCGCCCGCGATGAGGCCGATGATGATCATCGTGATGATGCCCATGGCATGCTCCTTGCCTAGAGGTGGCGCATTCGAAGGTAGCAGGGCCGACGCCCGAAATGAGCGTGTCGCAATGCACCGGCGTGCGCGTTTCGTCCCGGGGGCGGGGGCCGGACCGGCGTTCTCGGGCAGCGAAACCCTCGTCGACGCTGGGTTTTCCGGGCCATGATGGAGGCCGACGAGGTCATGACGGCAGTGGCTCTTGCGCGACGGCAGCGTGGCCGCGCGGCGCGGCGAGCCCGCCGATTCCGAAAGGCATGCGCATGAGTGAGAATGCGCCCGAAACTCCCTCTCTCACCGGCCGGGGCGCCCTGGCCCGGACCATCGCCGCCCGCGGCGGACTGGCGGCCCCGGAGGCGCCGTTCGTCATCGAACACCGCGAAGCGCTCATCTACATGCTCTGCCAGGCCGCCGAACTCGAACACGGCATCATGTGCCAGTACCTGTTCGCGGCGTTCTCGCTCGAGACCTCGGCCACGGAGGGCCTGAGCGCCGCCGAGGTCGAGAAGGTCACGCGCTGGCGGAAACTGGTGTCGCACGTGGCCACCCAGGAGATGCTGCACCTGTCGCTGGTGCACAATCTGCTCTCCGCCATCGGCGCGGCGCCCCACATGACCCGGCCCAACCTGCCGCTGCCCGCCGCCCACTATCCGGCCGGGGTGCAGCTGGCGCTGCTGCCGTTCGGGGAGCAGGCGCTGCGGCACTTCATATTCCTGGAACGCCCGGAGGGCATGGCCCTCGACGACGCCGAGGGCATGGCCATGGTCGGGCGCGCCGCCGCGCACATGGAGCAGGGCGAGATCGTGCCGCGACTGCAGGACTTCGCGACCGTCGGCCACCTGTACCGCTCCATCGAACACGGCATCGAGCATCTGGCCGAGAAGTACGGCGAGCGCTGGCTGTTCGTCGGACCCCGTCGCGCCCAGGCCACCGAAAAGCATTTCCGCTGGCCGGAATTGGTGGCGGTGACCGATGTGGCCTCGGCCAAGCTGGCCATCGACACCATTCTCGAACAGGGCGAGGGCGCGCGCGGCGACTGGCGCGACGCCCACTTCGGCCAATTCGTCAAGATTCTCGACGAGTACGAGCAGTGCCTGCGTGAGAACCCGGACTTCGACCCGGTGCGTCCCGTGCTGGCAGCCAATGTCCGTGCGCCCGAACGCGATATCCCCGTCCCGCTGATCAGCGACCCGGGTACCGCGCGCGTCACCGACCTGTTCAATGTCGGCTACGAGATCCTCCTGCAGATCTTCGAGCGATTCTTCGCGCACACCGAGGAGACCGACGCCCAGCTGCAAACCCTCGCCGACGCCACGGTCTCGCTCATGTTCGGCGTCATCCGCCCGCTCGGCGAGCTCATCACCACCCTGCCCGCCGGCCCGGACCACCCCGGCCGCACCGTCGGCCCCAGCTTCGAATTGTTCTACGAGACCGACTATTTGATGCCACACCGGGAGGCGGCGTGGACGCTGCTGACCGAACGCCTCGGCGAGGCGGTCGCCCTGTCCGAGGCCATTCGCGCCGATATTCCAGGGGCGGTGGCGGACGGGTTGGTCCCGGTGGCCAAGGCATTCGGGGATATCCGGGACACGCTCGCTGCGCACTTCCCGAGCTGGAACGCCCACGCGCAGCCCGAAATCCTGGGCATCGATCCCGCCGTGCAGGCCGCGGCACGGCAGCGGGCCGACGAATTGGCCGGTCGAGTGGCCGGAATCGGGGGCGGCGGGGAGCTCGCCGAGCTGTTCCACGCCGTGTACGCCCTGAGTCGGCAGCCCGCTCCGGCGGTGGTACTGCCGCGATTGGCCGACAGCGTGCTGCGTCCCTTGTCGGAGGCGCTGATTCGCCATGGACTCGGCCCGTCCGGCGGCGCGGCTGATGTCGGTGCGGGTAAAAGCCCTGCGCCAGAGCCTGGTTCAGAGGTGGCGAAGCGGCTGCGTGTGCTGGCCCTCTCGGCGACCCGGCTGCGAGTCGGGGCCGACCTGCCCGAGCTCCTCGAGGCCACCGCCGCGCTCCAGGATCTCGCCTGCGCGGTCGCCGCGGTCGGCGAACGACCCCGGTTGCGTGCGGAATTCGCGCAACTGCAGTCCGGGCTGCCTCATTCGATCCGAACAGCGAAGAACGGCCCTTACCTGGCCACCAACGCGGCCGTCGTCGATCACCTCGGTCTGCCCCTCGAGCTCGGCCCGACGGCCGCGCTGTGCCGGTGCGGCGCGTCGGCGCGCAAACCGCTGTGCGACGGCAGCCACGCGCGCATCGGCTTCAATGACGCGAAAGATCCGGCGCGGGTGGCGGATCGGCGTGACACCTATACCGGTGAGCAGGTCACCGTCTTCGACAACCGCGGCATCTGCCAGCACTCCGGCCTGTGCACCGACCGCCTCGCCACGGTATTCCGCACCGGCGCTGAGCCTTTCGTCGCGCCGAACGGCGCCCGCATGGATGAGATCGTGCGTGTCGTGCGCGCCTGTCCGTCGGGTGCGCTCGGCATGGCCTTCGACGGTGTCGTGGCGCGCGAGGTCACCGATTGGCACGGCACCCGCGAGCCGGTCGTCGAGGTGACCAAGGACGGGCCCTACCGGATTCGCGGCGGGATCCCGCTGACCGGCGCCGAAGGGGGCGATATCGACCGTGCCACAGGCACTTCCGCCGAGCACTACGCGCTGTGCCGGTGCGGGCAGTCCCGCAACAAGCCGTTCTGCAGCGGCATGCACTGGTATGTCGGCTTCCAGGATCCGGTGCCCGCACCCGGCCGGGAGCCGACGCTGTTCGAATGGGCGGGCGGCTATCCGGCACTGCGGCGGATGACCGCGCTGCTCTACGAACAGTTGATCCCCGACGATGCGGTCCTGGCAGCGGCCTTCAGCGATTCTGCCGCCGATCACGCACGCCGGGAAGCGGATTGGCTGGCCATCGCATTCGGCGCGCCCCGAGGGTCGGACGAACCGCGGTCCAGGCCCGACCTGACCGAGCAGCAGCAGGAGCGCTGGGTACAGCTGATCCTGCGCGCCGCGCGCGAGTCCGGACTCCCGGACGATCCCGAATTCCGTTCCGCCTTCGCCGCTTTCGTTGCATGGGCGGTCACCGCCGAAGGCCGTGCGCCCGACTGGGATTGGGGACCGGCCGGGCAACCGTCGTACGTGGCGCATCCGCCCGCCGCCCAATCATCCGGCCCTGCCCTGCCCGGACCCGAAGCGGCCGTGGGCTTCGCCGCCCACATCAAACCCCTGTTCCGGGACAAGGATCAGCGCTCCATGAGCTCGATCTTCGACCTGTGGTCCCTCGACGACGTCACCAAGCACGCCGCCGAGATCCTCGACCGGCTGGCCGCCGGCACCATGCCCTGCGACGGCGCCTGGTCGACGGAGAAAGTGGACGTCTTCAGGAGGTGGACCGAGTCCGGCATGCGCCCGTGATCCGTCCGGGCCGCGATCACCGAGTCGTGATCGTGCGGCCCGGACAGCCGTCCGCGCACTGAATCCCGGCTCAGCCCAAATGGATCGGCATGGCGGCGATGTCGTTCTGGGTCATGACCGGAAGGTTGACGATCTCCTCGACCGGGGTGGCCAGCCGCAGATCCGGGAACCGGTCGAACAGGGCGGGCAGCGCGATGCCCGCTTCGAGGCGGGCCAGCGCCGCGCCCGGGCAGATGTGCGGGCCGTATCCGAAGGAGATATTGCGGTGCGCGCTCGGCCGGGTGATGTCGAAATCGTCGGCGTCCTCGCCGAAGACCGCGGTGTCGCGGCCGATGGCACGGTAGGACATGACCACGCCCTCACCCTGCTCGATCACGGTGTCGCCGACGGTGATGTCCTCGGTGGCGAAGCGCATGAGCAGATGAGTGACCGGGCCGTCCCAGCGCAGCGTCTCCTCGATGACCTGCTTCCACTCCACCTCCTGCGAGCGCACCCGGGCCAGCTGTTCGGGCCGGGTCAGCAAGGCGCGCACCGCATTCAGGATCAGGCTCACGGTGGTCTCGTGCCCGGCGGCGACCAGCGCCTTCAGATTGCCGACCACCTCCTCTTCGGTGAGCGGTTCGCCGCCCTCGTCGGCCAGGATGAGCGCGCTGGTGAGATCGTCGCCGGGCTCGGCGGTCTTGCGAAGGACCATCTCGGTGAAGTAGACGTCCATGTCCGCGATGATCTGCAGCCGCTCGTCCTGCGGGGTGACCATGGAGAAGAACTTCTTGTACCAGTCCAGCAGCATCGGGTGGTCCGCGCGCGGCACCCCCATGAGCTCGGAGATCACCCGCATGGGCAGCGGATAGGCGACGACCTGCTTGAGATCCACCGCCGCGCCGTCGTGGCCCGCCTCGTCCAGATCGTCGAGCAGCTCCTTGGTGAGCCGTTCGATGGTGGGGCGCAAGGCTTCCAGGCGGCGCGGGGTCAGCGCCTGGGTGGTCTTGATGCGCAGGCGGCGGTGCTCCGGGCCGTCCACGGTGAACATGGAGCGGCCGGCGTCGATCATGCCGATCAGCGGCCACTGCCGGGTGACGACGCCGTCCCGCCACAGCTTCCAGGCATTGATGTCCTTGACCAGCCTGGTGTCGGTGAGCAGCTGGCGCGCGATGGTGTGGTCGGTGATCGTCCAGGCGGGGGCGCCGAGCAGATCGATCCGGGTGATCGCCCCGGCGGCGCGCAGGCGGGTGGTCTCGCCGGCGAGATCACCCACCATCGGATCTATCGAAATCGCATGCGGGCAGGGGGAACTCACTGGAAACCTCCGAGAGCACGAACAGGGGTGAAAACAACAGGAAGGGAAGTCATTCCGCGCAGGAACGGCGACGGCCGCCGCACCAGGTTCTGCGCGGGCACCGCCAGATCGATGTCCGGCAGCCGGTCCAGCAGCACCTCGATGCCGGTGCGCGCTACCACCTCCGCGATCTGCTGCGCCGGGAACGGGCAGCGGTACTCGCCGTGGCTGAACGCGAAGTGCGCATTGTTGCCGGCGTGGGTGGCGGCCTCGCCGACCGCCTGGCGCACATGCGGATCGGTGTTCGCGGCGGCCAGCCCGAGCAGCAGCAGGTCGCCCGCGCGAATCGTCCGGTCCGCCAGGCGGGTATCGCGCGCGGCCCAGCGCCCGGCCAGGATCGAGGTGGGGGAGTCCTCCCACAGCACCTCGTTCATCGCCTGATCCACACTGCGCCGCCCGCCGCCCAGTGCGGCCGCGAACCGGTCGTCGGTGAGCATCAGGCGCACCGAATTGACCAGCCAGTCCGCGGTCGGCAGGTGTCCCGCGGCCGTCACGGCCATCAGGTCGTTGACGTACTCCTCGTCGGTGAACGGCGCCGGGAAGGCCAGCATGCGCGAGACCAGATCATCGCCGGGGGTGGACTTCTTCACCGCCAGCAGATGCTGGATGTACTGCATGAACTGCAGGTGCGCCGCCTGTGCGTCCGCACCGCCGTCGGCCATCACCTTCATGGCGCGCGCCAGCCCGGGGCCCTCGGCGTCGGGAATGCCCAGCAGCCAGGCCAGGACGAGCACCGGCAGTGGTTCGGCGAACTCGCCCACCAGATCGGCCTGGCCGCGACCGCAGAAGGAGTCGATCAGCCGATCGGCCAAACCCTCACAGACCCGGCGCAATTCGAACGGATCCACCGATTCCAGCGCGGGCTCGACCATGGCCAGGTGCCGCCGATGCTCCGCGCCCGCCGTGAAATAGATCGACGGCATGGGTGAGCCGACCATGGGCAGCAGCGGCCAGTCCGGCGGGATGTTCGGCCACTGATTCCACAGGCTGACATCGCGTGGGAACAGTTCGGGAGAACTGGTGACCTGGTGCATCTCCCGATACCCCAGCACCAGCCAGGCCGGAATCCCGCCGGGCAGCTCGACCGCGGCTACCGGCCCGTGGTCGCGGCGCATCTCCCGGTACAGCGAGTGCGGGTCGGTGTGGAAGCGCGGGCCGCTCAGCGGCACCGCGCCGGGCTCGTGGGGCACGGGGCAGGAACCCGGCGCGGGCGAGGTCATGCGGGATTCCTCCACATCGCGGTCTCCGGGTGGGAGAGGTATTCGACCAGGGCGATCAGGACGTTCTTGCAGGAGTCGCGGTCGCGGGCGTCGCAGTCGAGCAGCGGGATGTGCGGGTCCAGATCCAGCGCCTCGCGTACCGCGGGCAGGGCCGGTCCGGGTCCGAAGTTGTTGCACGCCACGATGAACGGGGTGCGCTGGTGCTCGAGCCGGTCGATGGCGTACCAGGAGTCGGCGATCCGCCGCTGATCCACCAGCACGATGGCGCCCAGCGCGCCCGCGAACAGGCGGTCCCACAGGAACCAGAAGCGTTCCTGGCCGGGCGCGCCGAACAGGTACAGCACGTGCTCGGTGTCGATGGTGATGCGGCCGAAGTCGAAAGCCACCGTGGTGGTGGTCTTTCCGGGCACGCCCGCGGGATCGTCGACGCCCTGGCCGGCCTGGGTCATGGTGGCCTCGGTGTCCAGCGGGCGGATCTCGCTGATCGAGCGGACCATGGTGGTCTTGCCGACGCCGAAGCCGCCCACGATCACGATCTTCAGGCCCTGCCGGGCATCGGCGTGCAGCGGGGCGTCGGCGCGGGCCGGACGCGCGTCCTCGGTGCCGGCGCACCGGATGTCAGAGCTTACGGAGTCCAACGAGCACCTTTTCCAGCATGTCGGTATCGGGCAGCGAATTCCATTGCCGCGCGGCATGATCCGGATGGCGGACCGTGATCTTGCCCGCGTGCAGCAGGTCCGACAGCAGGACCACGGTGATGCCGACCGGCAGCCGCAACTCGGCCGCGATCTCCACCACCGCCGTCGGCGCGCGGCACATGTCGAGGATGGCGGCATGCTCGGACTGCATGCCGCGCACCGGATCGCATTCGCTGACCACCAGGGTCACCAGATCGAATGCGTCCGAATCCGGTTGGCTGCGACCGCCGGTCAGCGTGTACAGCCGATCCGGATCCTCGTCTGGCCTGGTCACGGCACGCTCGCCCCCGGCACTCGCGGGGCGGCGGCCAGATGCTCGCCGAGCTGCTCGACCAGCTCCCGCATCGTGTGGCCGACCAGCCCGGCATCGGCGTCCTCCGCGGCGACCACCGCGATGTGCGCCCCCACCCCGGCCTCCACGATGAACAGGATTCCCCCGTAGAACTCGGTCATCGACTGGCGCACCCCGCCCCGCCCGTCCCCGAACTCCACCGAGGCCCCGTGCGAAAGACTCTGGATCCCAGCGGCGATCGCCGCCAGTTGATCGGCGCTGTCGTTCCCCAACCCGGCCGTATGACAGATCTTCAACCCGTCCCCCGACAGCAGTAGCGCATGCCGCGCCCGCGGCGTACGCGCCAGCAACTGCTCCAGCAGCCAACCCAGATGTGCGGCGGGCGGTGTCATCGATCGGTCTCCGATGGGGTCGTGGGGACGGGGAGCGAGTTCGTGGTGAAGGCGCGTTGGAAGGCGGCCATGGCCGAGGACGCGGACGGCGCACGTGGTGGCTCGGGTTGCGCCGGGCCGGACAGGCCGTCCGGGTGGACGGCGGCCAGGGTGCTGCCGCGACGGCGCTTCGGCAGGCCACTGGAAGTCGCTGCGTGCTGGTCGATTTCGGGCGGGGTCGGGAGCAGGTCCTGGGCCGTGGAGGCGAAGGCGGGTTTCGGCGCCGGGGCCGTTTCGGTCGTGGTGGGGACGTCCCTCGCCGGAGTGCCGGGGTGCGGTCGGGTGGTGACCGGGGTGAGGCGGCCGAAGGTGCCGGATTGCCGTTCCAGGCGGGTGGTGAGTTCGCGGGGGATGACGACCACCACGGCGGTGCCGCCGATGGCGGAGGGGCGGTAGCTGACGGTGAGGTCGTGTTTGCGGGCCAGGTGACCGACCACGGCCAGGCCGAGGCGGGTGCCGGAGAGGCTGGAGAGGTCGGAGCCGGCGCGGGGGCCGGAGACGGCGGATTCGGCTCGCCGGAGGGCTGATTCGCTCATGACGAGACCGGAGTCCTCGATGGTGATGACCACACCGGCGGGGACCTCGGCGGCGTAGACGTGGACCTCGGTGGTGGGCGGGGAGAAGTTGCAGGCGTTGTCGAGCAGTTCGGCCAGGGCGTGCATGACGCCCTCGGCGGCGTGGCCTGCGATGGCGATCTCGGTGATCGCACGCAGGCGCACGCGCTGGTAGCCCGCCACCCGGCCCATGGCGCCGCGCAGGATCGATTCCATGGCAATGGGTTTCGCCCACCGTCGACCCGAGCGCGCCCCGCTGAGCACCGCGATGCTGTCGGCCAGCCGGCCGGCCTGCGCGGTGCGGTGGTCCAGCTCCAGCAGGTCGGCCAGCACCTTCGGGTCGGCGTGCCGGTGTTCCATCTCGCGCAGCTCCGCCAGCATGCTGGTGCTCATGGCCTGCATGCGCCCCGCCGCGCCGGCGAACGCTGCCATGGCGGCGGCGCGCCGGCTCTCGGTCTCCTTGGCCGCGCGGGCCTGCGCCCCGACCTGTTCCCGGATGCCGTGAATCCTCGCCTCGGACTCGGTGATTCGTGCCTGAGCGGCGGAAACAGTCGCGGCCACATGCGCATCGGCCTGCGCCGTGTAGGCCAGCGCCTCCTGCCGTACAGCCTGTACCCGGCCCCGGTAGTGGGCGGCGACCGTGACGGCGGCGGTCAGCAGCAGCGCCGCCACGGCAGAGCCGATGGCCAGCGGCACCCGGAAATCGTTGGGGGAGTAGAAGACCGCGACCGCCACTGCGCCCGCGCTGAGCGCCAGGGTTCCGGCCAGTGTGAACAGGGGCGGCCGCTGTCGCGGGACGGGTTGCTGCTCCCCGCCCCGCGGATTCACTGATTCCGACACGCTCCGCACTTCCGAACCGACGTCCACCAGGGCGAACGCCCCGATGCCCCCAACCGCACCCGCGCCGGGAGCCGTGCCAAATGCCCGGCCCGGCAAGCGGATTCGGATCTGCCGGACGCAGCATAAGCGCACCGGGCGGGCCGCGCTACCCGAGCGAGAACACCCTGGCGATCACGAGTTCCGGTGAACGGGACGACGGTTCAGACGCGGGCGAAGACCTGCGGGCGCGTACTCAGGTACCCGTAGCCCAGCACTGCCGCCAGGTACAGCAGCAACGCCACCGCGGGCAGCGCCAGCCCGACGGCCGCGATCAGATCGAAGCCCACGAAACCGATCACCGCCTGCAGGCTCTCCCGCCGCGCGTACTCGGCATCGTAGCCGGGCTCGAACAGATCCGGGTTGCGGCGCAGGGCAATCCACATCACGAACCAGGCCGCCGCCTGCACCGCACCCGCCAGCCCGTAGAAGGCGGTCGCCACCTTGGCATTCCAGCCCCCATCCTCCAGATGATGGGCCAGCACGGTCGTCGGGAACGGCAGGAACGCCACCGCCAGGAGCAACAGCAGATTGCCGCAGTGCAGCAGCCCGTCCATCTGCCGGACCCGGGCGAAGAAGCGGTGATGGCACAGCCAGATCACACCGATGGTGAGAAACGATCCGGCATAGGCGAGGTAGCTGGGCCACAGCCCGGTCAGCTCATGCCACAGCGAGCCGTCATCGGGCTCCGGAATGCGAATCTCGAGCACGAGCAGGGTGATCGCGATGGCCATGACGCCGTCGCTGAAGGCTTCCACGCGGGTGGTGTCGGAAAGCCGCGATTCGGGGTACTGCATGCGGTCATTATCGAGTGCGCGTGCCGGGTTCGATGTCCTCGAGTTCCTGTCCGCGTATGCGCGCACCAGCGATGAGCGAGCCCAGCGCGAATCCGAAAATCGGAACGGCGACGATCGGCGACCACGAATTCACCTGCGGCCCCGCCGGTCGCAGCAGCGTCACCACCCGGATCACCCACGGTTCGCCCAGAGCGGAATCGCGGCCCGCGCACTTGACCTCAACATAAGTACAGGTTCGATCCTGGAGTCCATCGACACCCCGTCGAAAGTAAAAGGGAGGCAGCGAGATGCGTGTAGTGCAGGCCGAGGAGTTCGGTGGACCCGACGTACTGACCGTGCGGCAGGTCGCGGATCCGGTCGCCGGTCCGGGCGAAGTGGTGGTGCGGGTCGCGGCCGCCGACGTCATGTTCCTGGACACGACATTGCGCAGCGGCTGGGCGCGCGACTACTTCCCCGTCGAGCCCCCGTTCGTGCCGGGCGGCGCGGTCACGGGCACGGTCGAATCGGTCGGGCCCGACGTGGACCCCGGGTGGGTCGGCAAGCGGGTCGCCACCCCGACGGCGGCCAGCGGCATCGGTGGCGGCCTGCCCGTCGGCGGTTATGCCGAACTGGCCCTGGCCAAGGTCGGCACCCTGGCCGTCATCCCCGGCGAGCTGAGCTTCGAGCAGGCCGCCGCCCTCGTGCACGACGGACGCACCGTGCTCGCCGTCGCCGATCGGGCCGCGATCCAACCGGGTCAGTGGGTGCTGATCACCGCCGCCGCGGGCGGTCTGGGCACCCTGCTCATCCAGCTGGCTCGCGCGGCCGGCGCGCAGGTCATCGCCGCTGCGCGTGGGGAGGCGAAACTCGCTCTGGCGCAACGGCTCGGCGCACACGAGGTGGTCGACTACTCGAAACCCGACTGGGCCGAGCAGGTCCGGGAACGGACCGCCGGCGTGCAGGTGGTCCTCGACGGAGCGGGCGGCGATATCGGCCGCGCGGCCCTGGCCGCCACCGCTCCCGGCGGCCTGCTCATCGCCTACGGCAACTCGGCCGGCGGCTTCGCCGCGGTCGACGCGGAATCCGCTGCCGCCCAGGGCATCACCATCGTCTCCCTGTTCGAGATCGCGACCCCCGAGACCGACTGGCTCACCCTCCACGACCGGGCCCAGGCCGAGGTCGCCGCCGGTCGCCTCGAGGTCGTCATCGGCCAGACCTTCCCCCTCGATCAGGCCGCCGCCGCGCACACCGCCATCGGCTCCCGCGCCGCCGTCGGCCGGACCATCCTCACGGTCTGAGAGTTATCGGCGTGTCGTGAGCCTCCGCCCGGCCTCCGAGAGCAAGGTGGCATCGGGTGGAACGCGACGCGGAGGTGGTGATGGGTACGAGAGCCGGTGCGGTCGCGGCCGTGGTGGCGGGGGTCTGGATGGCCGTGGCGGGCGCCGCGTGCGCACAACCGGGCTTCGACCCGGGCATCCCGCCGTCCGTCCACGTCCCGCCGCGCACCGCGCTCTCGGTGCGCACGCTGGTGCCGGGCGCGGGCTGGGGCACCGACAACGAGACCGAGGAGCGCGGGGCCCTGTCCATCGCCAAGCTGTTCATGGCGGATTTCGCCCTGCGGCACGGCGACGGCTCGGCCGAGGATCGCGAGCTGGGCGAGCGCATGGTCTGCAAGTCCGACGACGCGGCCGCCGACCGGATCGCAGCGAAGTATCCGTATGCCATCGACGCGATCGCCCAGGAGTACGGCCTGCGTGCCACGCACGGTGGCGGCGGCTGGGAACTGTCGACCACCAGCGTCGCCGACGTGGCCGACTTCCTGGCCGCGAAACTCCGTGACGAACCGGACAGCCTGATCCTGGCCTGGATGGAGCAGCCCAGCGAGCGGGCGTCCGACGGCACCCGCCAGGACTGGGGCACCGCGCGACTGCCGCAGGTGTACGGAACCAAGTGGGGCTGGTCCGATGTCGGCCCTCCGGAAGTGGCATCGGTGTCCTTCGGCCCCGGATTCACGGTCGCGGCCCACACCTACGGCACCTCCGAGCAGCAGACCGAGGATGTGCTCGGGGCGTGGTCGGCGGTGACGGCCCCGATGGCTCCCAAACACTGACAGTCCCTGTGATGTGTCGATGTCACCGTCCGCCGGGTGTCGCGGCACATGTTCCGTCCGAACGCGGGATTTGGGCCCGTTCATTCATGCTGTGCAGAATGGCGGAACTGCTCGTTTGATGCGGCCGAGTGAGACGCAGCTTCAGTCAGATTTCGCCTTTGGTGGCCGCGCCCGTGATCAGCGGTCGAACAATCGGAGGCATTGCCCGCCACGGCATTTCCTGCACGTCTTCGAGCTTCAGCCCGGACGCCCGGATCAGCTCGAGGGTGGCGCGGTTGCAGTGGCAGCCCTCTGCGAACCGGCGCCACGGGCCGGCGAGGCGGTCCTGCCAATACGAAAGTCGCGGCGACTCGGAACGTACGTGCTCGAGAAACAGCAGCTGGCCGCCGGGACGCAGCACGCGCCCGATCTCCCGCAACACCGGATCAGGGTCATCGACAGTGCACAACACGAGCGTTGAGACGACCGTATCCACGGTCCCATCCTCGAACGGCAGTTGTTCCGCGGATGCGTCGAGCACCGGTGCGCGACGTCGACTGCCACGCAGCCTCCGCGCCAACTGCGTACGCATCGCGGGCTCCGGTTCGGTCAAGATCAGCTCGTCGAGGTCGTCCGGGTAGTACCCCAGGTTGAGGCCGGTACCGCTGCCCAGCTCGACAGTCCGCCCCCTCGCACGGCTGAGCAAATTTCGCCGACGAGCGCCCATACCCGCCTTCTCGCCCATCCACAGCAGGGGGTCATACAGCGCCGCGAAAACCCGGGCCCACAGGTCCGAGCTCTCCACCCCTGCCGCCGGGACGGCGCCACTGCTCACAGACTCGACGGTACGCCGTCGGACATAGTCGCGTATGCCCAGCCCGTCGAGCCGGGCGGTGGCACCGGTGCGCCTTACATGTGATCTGTGCCATCGGCACTGTCCCTTGCGCTCGAAACAGTTGTGTCTTCACAATCGTTGTGTGCTTACAACTGTTGAGGAGCTGAGCTCGCGCAGGAAAACGATCATCCTGATCACCTGCTGTTTGAGCTTGCTGATCTCGTCCATGGACGCGACCATCGTGAATGTCGCCATCCCCGCCATCCGTGACGACCTGGGCGCGCCGCTGTCGCGGCTGCAGTGGATCGTCGACGTCTACACGCTCAGCCTCGCCAGCCTGCTCATGCTCTCCGGCGCGGCAGCCGACCGGTTCGGGCGCAAGCGGGTGTTCCGCATCGGGCTGATCACCTTCGCGCTCGGCTCGCTGCTGTGCAGCATCGCGCCCACCATCGAGATCCTGATCGGTGCGCGGTTCGTGCAGGCCGTCGGTGGTTCCATGCTGAATCCCGTTGCCATGTCGATCATTACGACCACCTTCACCGGCCGGGTGGAGCGGGCCCGGGCAGTCGGCGTGTGGGGCGCGGTGGTCGGCATCTCGACCGCGCTGGGGCCCATGGTCGGTGGCGTGCTCATCGACAGCCTGGGCTGGCAGTCGGTGTTCTGGATCAACCTGCCGATCGTGGCGGTCGCGCTGGCGCTCACCACCGTCTATGTGCCGGAATCGAAGTCGGCCAGGCCGCGCGGCATGGATCCGATCGGTCAGGCGCTGGCGATCGTGCTGCTGTTCACCCTTGTGTACGGCCTGATCGAGCGCGAGCCCGCAGTCTTCGTGGTGTCCGCGCTGGCGCTGGCCGGATTCGTCTGGCACGAGGCGCGCCACCCGTCGCCGTTCATCGATCTGCGCTTCTTCCGCAGCTTCCCGTTCTCCTCGGCCACGGTCATCGCGGTCTGCTCGTTCGCCGCGCTGGGCGCGTTCCTGTTCGACATGTCGCTGTATCTGCAAGGGACCCGGCACTTCTCGGCCGTGCACACCGGTCTGCTGTACCTGCCGATGGCGCTGGGCATGCTGTTCTTCTCGCCGCTGTCGGGGCGGCTGGTGGGCCGCCACGGCACCCGCCCGTCGCTGCTGGCCTCCGGAATCCTGATGTCGGTGGCCGCGATCGGTCTCACCCTGCTGCGCCCGGACACCCCGATCTGGCAGCTGGTCATCACCTTCGCGCTGTTCGGCATCGGCTTCGGCATGGTGAACGCGCCCATCACCACCACCGCGGTGAGCGGCATGCCGCTCGATCGCGCGGGTGCGGCGGCCGCGGTGGCCTCCACCAGCCGCCAGGTCGGCGTGAGTCTCGGTGTGGCACTGTGTGGTGCGCTCACGGGTGCGGGATTGTGGTGGACCATCGCCGGTTTCGCCGCCGCGGTCACCGCGCTGGGCGTGGCCGCCAATACCGACTGGGCGTACCGTTCGCGAGATCGCGTCGCCCCCCTGCTCGAACAGAAGGTCCCCGCTCATGCCGGATGACACGCCCACGACCGATGAGGTCTGGCGGCAGCTCACCCACCTGGTGATGGACACCCGCGACACCTGGAAGCGCGCGGTGGTGGAGCGAACCGGCATGCCGTTCAGCCGGATTCGCATCCTGCGCCGGCTGCTGCCCGGCCCGCTCACCGCCAAGGAGCTGGCGCGGGCGGCCACCATGGATGCACCCGCCACCACGGTCGTGGTCAACGATCTCGAGGAGCGCGGCCTGGTGATCCGCGAGATCGACCCGACCAATCGGCGCTGCAAGCTCATCTCGCTCACCCGCGCGGGCCAGGAGGTGGTGGCCGAAGCCCTCGCCACGCCGGACCCGGCGCCCGCCGAATTGGCCGCCCTGACCCCGGCTGAACTGCGCACACTCCACGGGCTCCTGCGCAAACTCGAACACTGACTTACCCGTTCGTGATTCAACCGTTATCGTTTGTGCCGTGCGACACCGAACCTGGAAGTCCCTCGCGGCCCTCTGCGGCGTCCTGCTGATCGCGGGCACCGGCCAGAGCCTCGCCGCCGCACCGGTTTCGGGGTCGCTCGCGCACCCGGCGCCGGAAGCCCCTGTCCGCCCGTTGTTTCCGATCGCCGGCCAGACCGTGGTCCTCGATCCCGGCCACAACGGCGGCGGCGCGGCCCACACCGACGAGATCAATGCCCAGGTGCCCGACGGACGCGGCGGCGTGAAGCCCTGCAACACCACCGGCACCAGCGGCGACGACGGCTATACCGAGCACGAATTCAATTGGGATGTGGCCCAGCGCGTCCGCGACCTGCTCAGCGCCCGCGGCTACCAGGTGATCATGAGCCGTGACAGCGACACCGGCGTCGGCCCGTGCGTGAACGACCGCGGCACCCTCGGCAATCGGGTCGGCGCGGCGGCCGTGGTCTCCATCCACGCCGACGGCGCGCCCGCGGGCGCGCACGGCTTCCACGTCGCCTACTCCTCGCCCGCGCTGAACGACGCCCAGTCCGGGCCGTCGGTGCAGCTGGCCACCACCCTGCGCGACACCATGGTCGGCGCGGGCTTCACCACTTCCACCTATGTCGGCTCGGACGGGCTGAACCCGCGGGCCGATCTGGCCGGGCTGAATTTCTCCGAGCGCCCGACCGCCCTCGTCGAGTGCGGGAACATGCGAGATCCCGGCGACGCCGCGGTCATCGAATCACCGGATGGCCGCGCGCGATTCGCGCAGGCCATCGCCACCGCCATCGCGGCCTATCTGGGCTAGCACACCGGACTGAACAGCGCATGGCGCGGGCACTGTCGGCGCCCGATTTGCCGTGAGTACATTCGTCACGTCATTTACCGACCGATTTCGGGAAACCGGACCCACAGAGTTCCGGGGAGGACTCCTTGACCACCACCGAGGCACAGCCGCGCTCGCGCTTTGCGAACTGGCTACTAGAGGACGCGGGTGAGCATCACTCGCAGATTCAGGGGCCGATGGCCAAGAAGGCTCCCAAGGAGCATCAGCATTCCTGGTGGAAGGTCATGTGCCTGACCGGTGTCGACTACTTCTCGACACTCGGTTACCAGCCCGGCATCGCGGCCCTGGCCGCCGGCGTGCTGTCGCCGCTGGCGACCATCGTGCTGGTCGCGCTCACGCTCCTCGGCGCGCTCCCGGTGTACCGCCGGGTGGCCAGGGAGAGCCACAACGGCGGCGGTTCGATCGCCATGTTCGCCAACTTCCTGCCGAATTGGTGGGGCAAGATCTTCATCCTGGTGCTGCTGGGCTTCGCGGCCACCGACTTCACCATCACCATGACGCTGTCGGCCGCCGACGGTGCGGCCCACATCGTCGAGAACCCGTACGTGCCCGGGTTCCTGCAGGACCAGAACATGACCATCACCCTGGTCCTGCTGGCGCTGCTGGCGGCGGTGTTCCTCAAGGGCTTCAGTGAGGCCATCGGCATTGCGGTCGGTCTGGTCGGCGCGTATCTGGCGCTGAATCTGGTGGTCGCCGCGGTCGGCATCGTCAAGGTGCTGCAGGCGCCGCACCTGGTGACCGACTGGTCGCATCTGCTCACGGCCAAGCACGGCAATATCTTCGCCATGATCGGCGTGGCGCTGCTGGTCTTCCCGAAGCTGGCGCTGGGTCTGTCCGGCTTCGAGACCGGTGTCGCGGTCATGCCGCAGATCAAGGGCGATCCGGCCGACTCCAAGGAATACCCGCGCACCCGGATCAACGGCACCCGCAAGCTGCTGACCACCGCCGCGCTCATCATGAGCGGGTTCCTCATCGTCACCAGCTTCATCACCACCATCCTCATTCCGGAGAAGGAGTTCGAGGAGGGCGGGCAGGCCAACGGCCGCGCGCTGGCCTACCTGGCGCATGAGTACCTGGGCAATGGGTTCGGCACGGTCTACGACGTCAGCACCATCGCCATCCTCTGGTTCGCGGGCGCGTCGGCCATGGCGGGCCTGCTCAATCTGGTGCCGCGTTACCTGCCGCGCTTCGGTATGGCTCCCGAATGGGCGCGCCAGATCCGGCCGCTGGTCCTGGTTTTCGCGCTGGTGTCCTTCGCCATCACCTGGTACTTCGACGCGAGCGTCGACGCGCAGGGTGCGGCGTACGCGACCGGTGTGTTGGTGCTGATCACCTCCGCAGCCGTGGCGGTGACCATTTCTGCCTGGCGCAAGCAGCAGTACTCGCGTGTGCTGGGCTTCGGTGTGGTGTCGCTGATCTTCGTCTACACCACCATCGACAACATCATCGAGAAGCCGGCCGGTCTGCATCTGGCCATCCTGTTCGTGGTGGCGATCATGGTGGTGTCGTTCGCCTCGCGCATCCGCCGAGCCTTCGAGCTGCGGGCCGTCGAGGTGATCTTCGACGAGAAGGCCTGCCGGATGATCGACCAACTGGCCGAGCGTGGCGAGATCCGCATCGTCACCCACGACATCACCGACGGCCGCTCGCCCGAGGAGTACGCGGAGAAGGAAGCCGATCAGCGGCGCGAGAGCCACATACCGGAGTCGGAGCCCATCCTCTTCCTCGAGGTCATCGTGAAGGACCCGTCGGAGTTCAGCACCACGCTGCATGTGACCGAGGTGGACGTGGACGACTATCACATCCTCACCGTCGAGGCCGCGGCCGTGCCGAACTGCATCGCGTCCATCCTGATCGCGATCCGCGACCGCACCGGTGAGTGCCCGCACGTGTACTTCGAATGGACCGAGGGCAATCCGCTGGTCAATCTGGTGCGCTTCATGTTCTTCGGTGAGGGCGAGGTCGCCCCCGTAACCCGCGAGATCCTCCGCCGCGCCATCCCGCGCCGCTCCCAGCGTCCCCACGTCCACGTCGACAGCTAGCTCCGCACGAGGGAGCTCTCACCGCGGGGAATCTGGCGAATTTCCGCAGTGAGAGCTCCCTTGTCGTTTCGTACAGGGCAGGGCCCGCATTTTTAGGTGTAACTCAGGGTTTCATGCATGCGTAGAATATTGCTACGCTCACGCAGCAAAAGCGATACGAGACCAGGAGTACCGATGAAGCTACTTCCGAAGCTGGGCCGCCGACCGGTGACCGAACCCGGAGAGGTAGCCCTGCATGCCCGGAATGTGCAGTTCGATTGGTCCCGGACCGAACCGGTCTGGATGAAGCGGGAACCGATCGCCTCTCACGTCCTCAATGCCCTGAGCATGCTGCTGCCAGAAGGCGAGCGCATGTTCCTGGTGACCTTCGGTGAAGCCCTCGAACTGGTCAAGGACGAGAAGCTGCGGGAGGCCATGATCGGCTTCATCGGGCAGGAGTCCATGCACGCCGAGAGTCACCACGGTGCGCTCGAAGCGGTGCTCGAGGCCCACGGCATCGATGTGGAACCGTATGTGCGGCAGGCGGAATTCCTCTTCCGCAAGACCCTGGGCCCGCGGACCGAGGGCACCCCGGCCGCGCGGCAGCAGCAGCTGGTCGAGCGGCTCGGCGTCATCGCCGCGCTCGAGCACTTCTTCGCCTTCCTCGGCGACTGGGTCATCAACGCCGACCTCGAGCAGTTCGACGCCGACCCGCAGATGCTGGACCTGTTCCGCTGGCACGGCGCTGAAGAGGTCGAGCACCGCATGGTCGCCCATGATGTGGCCGAGTACCTCAAGGTGGGCTATGTGCGCCGCGGCGCGCTCATGCTGATGGTGTTCCCGATCTTCATCGCCCTGCTGTTGCGCGGCAGCAAGTTCCTGGTGCACGCCGATCCGTCGCTGCCCAACCACCGCTATCCCATGCTGATCGCGCGGATCTTCGCCGCCATGTGGCGCGGTTCGCTGCCCGGGATTCCCGCGCTGCTGGTGAGCGCGCTGTCCACCTTCAAGCCGGGCTACAGCCCGGAGGGCGTCGGCTCGACCGCGCAAGCGGTGGCCTACCTGGCGCAGTCCCCGGCTGCCCGGGCGCTGGCCTCGTGAGCGCGATCCGACCCGTTCCGGTAGTGCCGCCGCAGGACCTGTTCGGCAAGGGGCGCGCGGACCGGACCACCCGGGTACTGGACTTCATCGCCGAAAGCCGTTTGCGCTGGAGTACTTTCGTGAACCGGCGCGAACCCGACGCGCGGGTGAACGACTGGCGGATCCCGCTGGTGGTGGCCGAACGCCGCGTCGAGGCGCACGACACCGACGTGATCAGCCTGCTGATGACCGCGCCCGACGGTCGCGCGCTGCCCGAATGGCGGCCCGGCGCGCACCTGGATCTCGAATTGCCCTCGGGGAAGGTGCGCCAGTACTCGCTGTGCGGCGACCCGGCCGACCGGCACGCGTATCGCGTTGCGGTGCGGCGCATTCCGGACGGCAACGGCGGCTCGCTCGAGGTGCACGAGGAGCTCTCGGTCGGCACTCCGGTCACCGTGCGGGGGCCGCGCAATGCCTTCCCGTTCGTGCTGCCCGGGTACGGATCCTCCGCCGCACGAGTGCATTTCGTGGCGGGCGGCATCGGCATCACGCCGATCCTGCCGATGATCCGGATGGCCGACCGGCTGGGCGTGGAGTGGAGCATGGTGTACGCCGGGCGGTCCCGCGACACCATTCCGTTCCTGTCGGAGGTGGAGTCGTTCGGCTCGCGCGTGACCGTGCGCACCGATGACGAGCACGGCATTCCCACGGCCGCGGAGCTGCTGCCGGGCGTCGGTCCCGACACCTCCGTCTACTGCTGCGGGCCGGTCGTGATGACCCAGCTCATCGCCGACGCCGTGCGCGAAATGCCCGGCGTGGAACTGTATTCCGAGCGCTTCTCGCCACCGCCGGTGGTGAACGGCACCGCCTTCCAGGTGGAGCTGGCCCGCACCGGCGAGGTCCTCGACGTGCCCGCCGACAAGTCGGTGCTCGAGGAAGTGCTGAAGACCCGTCCGGACTCGTCGTATTCGTGCCGGCAGGGCTTCTGCCGCACCTGCGTGGTGCGGGTGCGCTCCGGCGAGGTCGACCATCGCGACACCGTGCTCACCGACGCCGAGCGCGCGGCCGGCGACATGCTCATCTGTGTATCCCGTTGCGGCGGGGACCGTTTGGTGCTGGACATCTAGCGCCGTCTCTCAACGAGGAGAAGATCGTGACCGATCAACCCACCGTCATCCCCGCCGCCGAACGCCTGGTGCGCAGCGGTGAATTCGACATCGCCGTCTACGAATACGGTGAGCCCTCGGCAGAAACCATTGTGCTGGTGCACGGCTGGCCGGACGACAACCATCTGTGGGACCGGGTGGTGCCGCTGCTGGCCGACCGCTTCCACGTGGTCACCTACGACACCCGCGGGCACGGTCGTTCCACCCGCACCGACCGCACCGAGGACTACCGGCTCGAGCACTTCGCGGTCGACTTCTTCGCCGTGGCCGACGCGGTGAGTCCCGATGCGCCCGTGCACATCCTGGCCCACGACTGGGGTTCGGTGCAGATGTGGGAGGCGGTCTGCGAGCCGCAGGCCGCCGGGCGGGTCGCCTCGTTCACCTCGGTGTCCGGACCCAACCTGGACCACCTGGGCGCGTGGGTGCGGTCGAGCCTGTCGCGCGGCAAGGTGTGGGGGCCGTTCACCCAGCTGCTGTCCTCGGCCTACACCGGGCTGTTCATGACGCCGGGCGTGCCGCGGGTGGTGCTCAAGCCGCTGGGCACCGAGAAGATGTGGTCGCGTTTCGTCGGGCTGATGAACGAGACCTCGCCGGCGAACATCAAGCTCGGGCCGGAGTTCCGGCGCGACTTCTTCGACGGTATGCGCATCTACCGTGCCAATATCCTGCAGCGCCTGGGCGATCCGCGGGAACGCCGCACCGAGGTGCCGGTGCAGCTGATCATCGCGCGCCGCGACGTCGCGGTGCGGCCGGCCGGTTACGACGACACCAAGGACTGGGCGCCCAACCTGTACCGGCGCGAGGTCGGCGGCGGGCACTGGCTGCCGTTCTCGCACCCGGAGCTGCTGGCCACCTCCACCGTCGAGCTCATCGACTCGCTGCGGACCGGGGACTCGCCACGCACCCTGCGCCGTGCCGAAGCCGGTCGGGGCCAGCGGCCTTTCGAGCACCAGCTGCTGGTGATCACCGGCGGCGGCAGCGGCATCGGGCGCGAGACGGCGCTCGCCTTCGCCCGCAAGGGCGCGGAAGTCGTGCTCTCCGATATCAACCTGGACTCGGCCAAGGAGACCGCGGATCTCATTGCCGCCGAAGGCGGTGTCGCACACGCCTACCAGCTCGACGTCTCCAATGACGTAGCGGTCGCCGAGCACGCGGCCGCGGTCATCGCCACGCACGGTGTCCCCGACATTTTGATCAACAATGCCGGTGTCGGCGCGGCGGGCGACTTCTTCGACACTCCCGCAACCGAATTCGACCGGGTCCTCAATATCAACCTGCACGGCGTCATCAACGGGTGCCGCGCGTTCGGCAAGGCCATGGCCGATCGCGGCCTCGGCGGCAGCATCGTCAACCTCTCCTCGATGGCCGCCTACACCCCCCAGCGCGGTTTCGCCGCCTACTCCACCTCGAAGTCGGCGGTCTTCATGTTCTCCGACTGCCTGCGGGCCGAACTGGCGGGCAAGGGCATCGGCGTCCACACCATCTGCCCCGGCATCGTCCACACCAATATCGTTGCCACCACCCGCTTCTCGGGTGTCTCCGCCGAGGAGGAGGCCGCCAAGCAGCAGCGCTACGACAAGCTCTACGCCGCCCGCCGCTACGGCCCGGAGAAGGTCGCCGCCCAGATCGTCAAGGCCGTCGAGCAGGGCCGCGACGTCGTCCCGGTCACCCCCGAGGCCTGGCTCCAGTACCGCTTCAACCGCTTCGCCCCGGCCGTCGCCCGCTTCTTCGCGGCGCGGGTGAAGCTGACGTAGCGGGTACCCACTGTCGTGGGGGCTCACAACGGCGGTGAGCCCCCCAGAAGATGGGTTTGTCGGACCGATTCTCCCCGGCGTAGCTTTCGGCTATATCTCGCGGTCGGAGGGGCCGTGAGGCGGGGGAGGAGGCCGACCATGGTTGGCGGAATATTCTGTGTCGCCATTGTGATCGCTCTGGTTGTCGTGGCGGTTGTCGCTACCCGGAGCGAACGTGATCGTCGCCGTGGAAGTCGCAGCAGGAGTTGGGGATACGGCTCGGATGGCGGCGGCGGTTCGAGCGGCGGTGGATGGGCCGACGGGGGCGGCGGCCACGGCCATGGGTGCGGCGGTGGGCACAGCGGTTGCGGCGGTGGCAGCAGCTGCGGCGGCGGTGGTTGCGGAGGTGGTGGTTGCGGCGGCGGCAGTTAGCCGGCCGCAGCGACACCGGCCCGAGCGGCGGTCAGCCCGCCCGTAGCGCCGCCTCGATGGAGTGGACCCGCTCCGATGGGATGCCCCACGGATGGTCCACTCCCACAACGGTATCCAGGTCCCACAGCACGCATTTCTCGCCCGGTCGCGCCACGAACGACCAGGCGACCACCGTGCGTCCCAATTGCTCCGCCATCGGGTCACCCGAACCCGTGCCCTCGCCGTCGGGGAAGTGATGCAGAAACCGGCCATACGCGCTGTCGCACAACCGCGCATACCGCTTCGTGCACAGGATGAGCCCGTGCCAGGCCTCGTCCACCGCATGCGAGGGCATGCCGATCACCCGATCGTCGCGCATCGCCGCCCCGCAGCAGCGCAACCATTGCCGCAGACCGGTTTCCACCAGCTCGCGCGGCTGCCACGGACAGGTCTTGAACACCGCCTCCGGAAGTTCCAGCGCATCCACGGTGCGATTGACCTGCTCGAGCCGAGGGGGCTGGGAACGGTGCAGCAGCATGGTTTCACGCTACGTCGATAGCGGTGCGGTTCGCGAGCGTTCTTCGCCGGTTCCTGTGCATGAGCAGGGCCCCTGATGAGTAGCCATCAGGGGCCCTGCCGTGCGGCTCACTGCGCGTCGACCGCGGGCTCCTCGGTGTGTCCCTTGTCGCCGCGGGTGGAGCGGAGGCTGGTGAAGGTGACCGCCGCGAGCACCACCACGATCACCAGTAGCGAGGCGGCCGTGGGGATCTGGGGTACACCGCTCCAGATGCCGTGCGCCCAGTGCAGGACCAGTTTCACGCCGATGAAGGCGAGGATGGCGGCCAGGCCGTAGGCCAGGTGCACGAGCCGGGAGAGCGCGGCGTGCAGGACGAAATACAGTGCGCGCAAACCGAGTAGCGCGAAGGCGTTGGTGGCGAACACCAGGAACGGGTCGCCGGTGACGCCGTACACCGCGGGCACCGAGTCGACGGCGAAGACGATATCGGTGGCCATGACCGCGCCGACCACCAGCGCCAGCGGGGTGAGGGTGCGACGGAACCTGCCCGGCCGGGCCGGGTCCGCCTCGCGGACCACCATCTTGGTGCCGCGGTAGTCGTCGGTGACGGGCCAGATGCGGCGCAGCAGGCGCACCGACTTCATGTTGGCGGCATCGAGTTCCTGCGCGTGGCCGCCGGCCGCGTCGGCCAGCAGCTTCACCGCGGTCACCAGCAGGATCATGCCGAACAGCAGGAACGCCCAGTCCAGGGTGGCGAGGGCGGCCGCACCGAGCGCGATGAAGATGCCGCGCAGCACCAACGCGCCCGCGATGCCGTACAGCAGCACTCGCTGCGCCAGCGCCGCCGGGACCGCGAAGGCGGACAGCAGCAGCATGAAGATGAACAGGTTGTCCACCGACAGCGATTTCTCCAGCAGGTAGCCGGTGAAGAACTCCACGGCCGGGGTGCCGCCGTTGTTGAACCACAGGAACATGCCGAAGGCGATGGGCAGGGCGATGTAGAAGGCCGTCCAGGCGATGGCCTCGCGCATGGACACCTCGTGCGGGCGGCGGGTGAGCGCGAAGTCGAAGATCAGCAGCGCCAGCACCGCGGCGATCGTCCCGCCCCACAGCCAGGGCGTACCGACGCTGTTGATGGCGGTGGAACTCGCGAGAACGGACAGGGTAGGACTCATGGGACCTCCTCGGGCAGGGTAAACCAGCCGAGGTCTCCTTCACCTGCGTCGTCGAATGCCACAGCCGCAGGCAACCATCCGGGGGACGCGTCGGCGCGACCCGTACTGACCGGAGTGATTCGTGGGAAGTACTCCCCTCAGGTCAGGAAGGATAGTCGACCCTTACCTGCGAGGTCCACTCGACCCGGGTGTCAGCGCGGTGTGAGCACCACCACGGCGATCGGACGCGAGGTCATCGTCTGGTACTGGGTGTAGCGGCCCTGGTTCACCTTGTCGACGATCCGGAAGCGACGTGTGTACTCCGGATCGTCCGGATAGGTGGCCTGTGCGGTGACCGGAATCCGCTTGGTGCCGATCTGAATGTCACAGTCCGCCTTGGCCTTCACATTGGCCAGCCAGCCCGGCGGCCTGGGCGACCCGCCATTGGACGCGGTGACCAGGTAGTCCTTGCCGTCCTGCGCGTAGGTGAGCGCATTGGTGCGCTCCTTGCCGGTCTTGCGGCCGACCGTGCGCAGCAGCAGCGTCGGGTTGCCGAACAGCAGCTTGTGCCCGACCAGGCCGTTGCTGTTCTCGTAGATCCACTGATGTGCCTTCAGCACGTTCGCGAACAGACTCGCCATCGTGTTCCTCCCTGCGGTCGTGGACTGCCCCAGATTAACGCTTCACGATCCGGTCACGATCTTGTGGATACGTTTCCCGAGCCGGTTCCCCCCGGGATTCCGAAAACTGCACGACAACAAAAGGATTCATCGCATGACCACCGCTCTTGCCACGCCGATCAAGCCCCGCAACCCGGTGCTGGTGTGGCTGGTCTGGCCCCTCATCACCCTCGGCATCTACTTCTTCGTCTGGTACTACAAGATCCACAAGGAGATGGCCGAACTCCGCCGCGACCCCGAGGCCCCGGTCGCGGGCCCCCTCCTGGTCATGCTCTTCCTCTCCTGGACCGGCATCGCCGCCATCATCAGCTTCTGGCGCACCGGCACCCGAATCCGCCAATCCCAGGAAGCCGCCGGCCTCGAAGGCACCTGCAACCCCATCCTCGGCTTCGTCCTGAACCTGATCCTCGGCCTCGGCGTCCTCTACTACCAGCTCGAACTCAACAAGATCGCCGACCGCGACGCCGCATAGCGAGTCCAACTGGGCATCGACCCTCCCGAGGCGGTAGCATCTCGCGGAGCCCGCAGTGATCTGAAGCGGTCGGGGGCGGTAGCTCAGTCGGTTAGAGCCGTGGACTCATAATCCATTGGTCGCGGGTTCGAGCCCCGCCCGCCCCACAACTCCCCTTTCACCTGCGGACACTCCGCCGGGCTGATGGTCGCCTGCGGCTTCGCCCTGCTCTCCGAATCCAGTCCCCCCGTCGCCGGCCGCGATGCCGCACCCACACCTCCGGTTGTGGTCGACGTTCCCGCACAGACCGCGCCCGGCACAGTTCCGGCCGCGGCGGCAGGCCGCCGCATCCGTCAGCGCGGTAAGCCCCGTATGACAGCCCTGAAGCGTTTTGCTGGGGGTGTCCTCGGGTCGGAATTGCATGCGCGACACCAGGATGCGACGCCGCGACAGCCCGACGCGACGGGCGTGATACCGGGCGACAGTCCTGCGACAGCCCGCGACAGCGACGATCCGATTACGCGCGACGAGCGCATCCTGGCGTTGCATGCCGCTCTGGCGCTGTCGGGGGCGATAGCCTCCAGCTATGGGTCGCATCTACAGATTCCTGGCCGGAACTGCGGCGATATCAATGGTCGCTGTGAGCGTTTTCGCCGGGGGTGCGCAGTCCGCGCCCGCCGAGCAGCTGTCGTGTGAGGTGTCGTCCGGGCGGAACCCGGAACGGGCGGCTCCGGAACAGGTTGGACTAAATTCGGGACTGCTCGCGGACGCCTTGACGTTCGCCAGTGGGCGTAATCGGTTGAATGTGCAGGTGTTCCGGCACAACTGCCTGATCGGTGAGGGGCCGGCAAACGACGAGACCGGCAATGTCGCGTGGAATATCTGGAGTGCGACGAAGAGCGTTGTCTCCCTGCTCGCCGGAATAGCCTGGGATCAGGGGAAACTCGATCTCGAGGCGCCGATCGATCGGTATCTGCCGCCCGGACTCGGTGATGAGCAGCATCGGTCGATCACCGTGGAGAATCTGCTGACCGAATCGTCCGGCCTGGCGGCGGATATACTTACCGAGGGTGTCACCGGGGTGATTTCGATCGATCCGAATAGTGCCGTGCAGGCGCTCGGGGTACCGTTGAACAATCCGCCGGGTGCGGTATTCAGCTACAGCGAGCGCGATGTCGATCTGCTCGCCTATGTCATCGAGTTGGCCGTCGGCGAGCCGTTGCAGCAGTTCGCGCAGCGTGAGCTTTTCGATCCGCTCGGCATCGAACGCGGTGATTATTACTGGGCGCGCGATCGCGCCGGGCACACCTACGGATATGCACATCTGATGATCCCGCCGAACAATTTCGCGAAGCTCGGTCTGCTGATGAGCAATAACGGGCGCTGGGGCACACGGCAACTCGTATCCGAGACTTATCTGCGCATGGCACGCCAGCCGTCACCAGCGAACAAGTGCTTTGGCTACCTGCTCTGGATCGGCCTCGGATGCGAAGAGTCCCAGGACTTCCAGCCCGCTGACGTGTATTTCATGGTCGGACTCGGCATGCAGAACGTCTTCATCGTGCCGAGCCTGGATTTGACGGTGGTGTGGACCGGAGTCTTCGGAAGTGTCAGCAACCAGGGCATTGTGGAGGCTCTGCAGGACACCGCGGAGCTGCCGCACGAATTCTTCCGCAGATTGTTCGCGGCATTCCAAGACCATCTGGTGCCCGATCCCGGTCCGTATGTCGAACCGCCGCTGCGCGCGGATCCGAGCCACGTGGATACGGATCTGCTGATCGGGGTCTTCGGCGTCGGGCCTGCGGCATATCCGGGCTGCAATGTCTTCAGCTGCCTGAACTACCCGTTGGCAGCGCCGTTCGCGGATACCCCGCCGGGCTGCGTCATTCAAGCCTGCCTCGGTCCGGACCCGCGCACGCCCGGCATCCGCTGAATCACATGCCGAAGAAAGGGATATCGCCTTCCTTCGCGCCGTACGCGAATAAATGGTCACCCACTGTTGTGGTCCCCAACCTCGACACACTGGCGGTGCCGCGATGAGCATCCGTCTGGTGCAGCCAGCCTCTGTTCACTCGCCAACTGATCCCCTTCCTTACAAGCTTCCACCAATGGTCACGCCGTAACGGCCTGTTGAAGCTTACGGGTTTCGGGGATCGGTCTGGGCGGTTCAGCGTTGATCAACTGTCGGAAATCCTCAAGATACTGCTCGGCCTCGAGGTCGCGCTCGATTGCGGGAAATAATGCGTGGGCTATCAGCTTGCGATCTGCGATGTCTGTTTTGTGATCCTTTGCAAGATATCCGATGTACCGGTATCCAAGGTGCTTTCTTCCGGTGTCCTTCGGAGATTCTTCAAGTGTTTCGGGAATGCCTTCGTAAAGCTGACTCGCCAGCCCCTGGACTTTCTCGAAGTCGACGTACTTGCGGGTTCGAGCCTCGCCCGCCCCGCAAACCCGCTTTCATCTGCGGATACTCCGCCTCGTTCTGTCCCCCACCACAGGGTGGGCATCGGACCTGAAATCCGGACGGCTGCCGGAGTCGTGCGCGGCGGGTGGGGAAAGCCTTGTAGTGGTCTTCCGGGTATCCGCTATTGGGCCCCTGTAGCTTCGCGGAAAATCGGGCAAGTATGCCGTAATCCATTGGATAGCAATGATTTACGGTTGAACCATGATTTCGACGAAAGCTGGTTTCGTCGGGCTATTGCATCGGATACGAACTCGGGACGGGGCGCACATCGACCGGTTCGGGGGCAATTTCGGCTGCTGGCAGTGGATTTCGGATGCTGCGGCACTGGTGATGGTAGCGACCCCCGGTGCGTCGGAGGTGAGTGTGGCCCAGCTGCATGCGGATTCGTCCACCACTCGAATACGATGCGACGTTCTCGCATCAGTTGCGATTGATGGAAGGGTCGGCTTCGGGATTCCGGGGCCGTCTCATGGTTGGCGCCACGGGGTCGCCCTGGCAGTACACCAGGACTAACATTTGGGCACGAGGGGATGGGATATGACTCAGAACCTACCTGATATCGAGATGATCGCCGCGATGCCTCGTGGCGGTCCGGACGCGTCTTGGCTCGACCGGCGGCTACAGACCGGAAGGCTGGAATACCTCGACAGATACGACGTGCCCGAGCAGCGCAGGCAGAGGATCGTTACGTTCCTCGATCGAGTCGGAACACTGTTCGGTGACCACAACCGCAACGCGCAATTGGTCGTCGGACAGCTCACTGGCCTCCGCAATCCGCGGGTGCTCGAATTGGGTGCCGGTAACGGCGGGCTGGCGGCACGGGTGCTGGACCTGCACGGCACCGCGACGGTGACGGTGACGGATCTGGACCCGAAATCGGTTGCCTCGATCGAGGCAGGTCCCCTCGGTACCCACCCCCGTGCCACCACCAGGGTCGCCGACGCGACCGCCATCGACGCACCCGACCATAGCTACGACCTGGTCGTATTAGCGGCGTCCCTGCATCATCTCCCGCCCAGCCTCGCGTACCAGGCCATCGCCGAAGCCACCCGTGTCGGGAGGCGATTCCTCGTCATCGACGTGATGAGGCCGCCGGCGATTGCCTTGGCAGTGGTGCCGGTGCTCACCCTCATCCCCATGTTCTTGATCGTGATGGCCTTCTCCTCGCCGTTCGCGGTCGTCCCGATCCTGCACGACGCGTATATCAGCATGCTGCGCTCCTACAGCACATCGGCTTTCATCGCACTCGGCAGCGCGGCCGACCCCGCGATCACTGTCGATTTCCTGCCGGTCAAGGGGCAAGTGGCCGTGCTCTACACCAAGCCGTCGAACGGTCACTTCACCGGCCGTCGGTACGGGAGAGGAACGGCCTGAGCACCGGCGACGTGACCGCGGTGATGCTGGAGATCCTTGCCCCCTGATTGGGCCGTGGGGTCATGGAGGGTGCCTGGGCGAAGTCGAGAGGTGAAGTTGCCGATCGTGTGGGCAGCCGTGCGCATCGACGGCCAGCGACTGTTCCACCATGAGCCGACACCGTCGCCACCATCACCGACGCGCAGCTCCTCGACCGCGGACTCCGGCACCGGGCAAGCTTTCCACCTGGCTGGGTATTCGACCCGCGGCCGTCCGGCCGACAGCTCACCCTCCCCGAGCGAACACCACCTCGTACACGGATTCGGATCCGGTGATTGACAACGGCTGCTGGTGAATCCGCGGATGACAGTTGTTTCTGTTCCGGGCGGTCGGTCTCTAGCGTTTCCGGTGCGAGCGGCCTCCACCCCGCTCGCAACGCCTCGTCCCGCATGAGGCGATCCGGGTGCCGCCGCTCGTGTGGACCCTGACCCCTCGCGGTCGGCGGTACCCATCCCCTTGGTCATGCAACCGACATGCGTGCACGGTTGTCTGTCCCCGGATGAGGAACCCGAATTGATGTTGAATTCATGGCATTTCAGGCTGCGGCGATCGTGGCCCGCCGTCGCTGTCCTGCTGCTCGTCGCCGGATTGCTGGCTGTCCCAGCGATTCATTTCAGCCCGTCGGCGCATGCCGAGCCCGCAGGGATGAAGGGCCCGTTGAGTACCCGCGGCCGCTACATCGTCGACGCGGCCGGTAACCGGGTGAAGCTGAAGTCCGGCAATTGGCACGGCGCGAGCGGTACCTGGGAAGGCAGCGGCGACGACGAGGATCCGGCGAACAATTTCTCCCAGGAGATCGGACATCGCGCACCGCTCGGGCTGGACCGGTTGCCGCTGGACAAGATCGTCGCGGACTTCAAGGATCTGGGACTCAACAGCATTCGCCTGCCGTTCTCCAATGAGATGATCACCGACAGTCGTCCGGTCAAGGGACTCACGGCCAATCCAGGCCTGAACGGCCTGAAGCCGCTCGAGGTCTACGACCGCGCAGTTGCGGCGCTCACCGATGCCGGGCTGGGCGTCATCCTCAACAACCACACCACCTCCACCCGTTGGTGCTGTGCCGTCGACGGCAACGAGCGCTGGAATTCCGGGCAGGACACCGGAAAATGGGTGAACGACTGGGCCTTCATGGCTGCCCGCTACAAGGGCAATCCCGGTGTCATCGGCGCGGATCTGCGCAACGAGGTGCGGCGCGACACCTGGGACAACCCCAACTGGGGCATGGGCGACGACCACGACTGGGAGGCCGCCGCACATCAGGCCGGTGACCGAATTCTGAAGGACGCCAACCCGAATCTGCTCGTCATGATCGAGGGCATCAACTGGATGGGCATCCCCACCGATCTCACGTGGCACGAACGCCCCATACTGAAGCCGGTCCGGACGCTGTCGGAAACGCTCGTCCGATCCCACAAGCTCGTGTACGCGGCCCACTTCTACGGTTACATCGGACCGAACCACACCGGTGCGTCCGGGTTGGGCGAAACCCATGACGCCCGCTTCCGGGACATGTCCCGCGGCGATCTGTTCAACTCCATGGACGAGCTGGCCGGATACGTTGCCACCACACCCGACAAGCACTTCACCGCCCCGGTCTGGGTGAGCGAGTTCGGCATCGGTAAGGGCGCCCAGGGCGCCGACAAGGCGTGGTTCCCGAACATGGTCGACTACCTGATCGACCGTGACCTCGACTTCGCGTACTGGCCGATCGTCGGCTTCCAGCACCAGGACAAAGGCAACGACTGGGGCCTGCTGCGCTACGACACCGATGGCAGTAAACGCAGTATCACCGATTCCGACGACTGGCGGGGGCCGTACGTGCGGCGGCTGCTGGACGCGAACGGCAAGACCGGACAGGTCGAGTCGGTCCGCAGCTGGTCGATGCTCAATGCCATCCACGACGATGACAATGCCTCGCTGCGCGCCGCGAACGATTGGGATCCGGGCGCCCACAAGCTCGTCTGCCCGGACGACCAGCGCCTGATCGGCATCAGCTCGCGCGGTCAGGGCGGCCTGTGCACCGACGCCACCGAGGGCGATCTCTGGCAGCCCGGCACCTCGGCCACCAAGGTCTCCACCGAGAAGGTGACGACCGACTGGGCGAGCGGGTTCACCAAATACCAGTGCGCCGAAGGCCAATTCATGATCGGCTACAGCCTGCGCGGCGACGGCACCTCGGCCATTCTCTGCGCCCCCGCCCGGCGGCAGCTGGCGGGCGCCGACCGCACCGTGTGGGACGACCGCGGCGACAATCGACCGGCTTCAGGCGAGGGCGGCGATTACGCGAACGGCTATTACAAGGGCCAGTGCAACGCCGATGAGTACGCCGCCGGCATCGCTTTCTCCTGGGCCAACTCACGCGGTGGACACCCCGATGCCCTCTACTGCCGCAAGCTGAAATGAGCTCGGCGCGCGGACCGCGGCAGTGAGGTAAGTGATTGGCCCGTACCGGAAGTCCGGTGCGGGCCAATCACACTTCTCCCACCTCAATGAACCGAAACTCGACCATCGCGCAGCTCCGGAAGCGCCTGCCGCACCCACTCGTACGGCGCGATCACCGCAACGAATTGCATGGCCGAGCCGTCCTTGAACAGCGAGCCGTAGGGCTTCCGAATGAGCGTGTGCCGTCCGTGCATATGGGCCGCGGTACGGACGGCGCGCAGGCAACTGCGCACATCCGATGCGGCCCAGCACCGTTGATCCCTTTCGAGCACAGGGACTGTGGCGCCGCCGAGCAACCATTCCGCTTCGGACAGCAGCACCGCTTCGGGACGCCCATGCTGCAGGATGACGAATGCCTCGGCGCCCGTACGGGCTTCGGCCAGCACATCACGCCAGCTTGCGCGCAGTGTCGCCGTGTCGATGCTCTTCACGCTGTCCTGGAGATTCGGTTGGATTCGGGATTCTCACGCTAGGGCCGCACGCGTCGGCTGACCATGTGCCGTCACCACGAAATTGGCGCCAGCGCTCGGCTCCCCAGCACGACGGTCACCAACTTGCTGCCCTCGGTGGTCAGCCGCTCCGATCCGGCTCAACATGCGCTCTGGGCACGCCTCGCCGAAATCGCCGGGCTCTGATCCGCCCTGGGCTACCGTCACGCCGTCCGAACACCCGAGTGCGGAAACCTGCTGGTTGGCGGAGCATCTGTCCGACATTTTGCCCACGATTACGCGCGAGGCGACCGGCGCGGTGGCCTGCCTGTCGGCGGCCTGTGACCCCACGATCGCCGCGGGCCCTGACCTGCGGTCTCGATTCGGCGGGCTGCGATCCTGCCGGTTTGCGCGTGGCACGATCGATACTCACCGGTGAGGACCCGACCATGCCCCGCACCCGATCGGATAGGGAACACTCGAGATGGACAGCGCAATGTCGGCGATCGTGCGCGCCGTGACGCACGAGATGCTGGAACGGCGTGCGGAATTCGCGCAGGACCTGACCTCGGCGACGAGGGCGCGGATCAGTGTGCTGGACCGGGACGCCCGTATGCGCACGCTGCTCGAGGCGAGCATCACCGAGAACATCTTCGCGGTCATGCGTTACCTCGACGAGGAGAATCCCGCACCATCGGTCCAGGCGCCCGCGGCCGCGTTGGCGTATGCCCGACTGCTCGCTCAGCGCGATATCCCGCTGTCGGCACTGTTGCGGGCCTACCGGATCGGCCATACCCGATTGCTCGACACCGTGATGCAGCAGGTGCTCCGCACGTCCGGGGCGGACAGCGGGGTGGTGATCGCCCAATTGGTGAGCCGGTCCGCGATGTACGTCGACGCGGTGTGTGAGGAGGTCGCCCGCGCCTACGACGAGGAACGCACCCGGTGGGTGGACAGCCGGGTAGGGTTGCGCCGGCAGTGGGTGGAACGGGTGCTGGACGGGTCGGTCGCCGATGTGGCCGAAGCCGAGGAACTGCTGGAGTACTCGCTGGCCGGGAGGCATGTCGCCGTGGTCGCGTGGCTGCCGTCGGACGTGCCGAACTCGGTGGCGGCCACGGCATTCGACGAGCTGTGCTTACTGCTGCGCCGCGCGCTGCGGGCAGGCGAGCGGCCACTGCTGGTTCCGATCGACGACCACGAGGCGCGGATCTGGTTCGCGGTGACCTCGGCCGAACTCCCCGATACCGTCGAGATCAACGGCGCGATAGCCGATGTCGCCGCACCGGTGCGGGCGGCGGTAGGCGGTCCGTATTCCGGAGTGGACGGGTTCGGGCGCAGTCTGTCCGAGGCGGAGCGGGTCCGCGAGGTGTCGATAATGGCTGGTCCGAACGCACCGCGGGTGATCGCGCAGCATCAGGTGGCGGTACTGGCGATGCTGATCGGCGAACCGAATGCCCTGCGCGCCTTCGTCTCCTGCGCTCTGGGTGAGCTGGCTGTCGACTCCGAGCGGGCCGGCCGGCTGCGAGAGACCTTGCGGGTCTTTCTCCTGAACAATCGCAGCTATGCCGCGGCGGCGGCCGAATTGACCATGCATCGCAACACCGTTCAGTACCGCGTGCAGCAGGCGCTCGATCTGTGCAGCCACACCTTCGACGATCCCGCGCTCACGCTCGACCTGCAGGCGGCCCTGCACGCCGCGCACTGGCTGGGGTCGGCCGTACTACGGCCCGGATAGTCACCCGCCATCAAGGGCTTGTGCGCACAGCACAAATGGGTTGGAAAAGTTCAGGCTGACCGCCTGTGGTGTGCCTCACTGCAAGGGACCTATCTTGACTGCACACAGCGTTGAGAGGTCAGGAACACAGCATGCATTTCGCGACATTGCCCGATGTGCGGGCCGCACAGTCCCCCGAGGGGCTCTGTCTGGCCGACGACGAGTCGGGCTCGATCACCAATGCCGAGTTCCTGGCGAGGGTCACCTCTTGCGCCGGGCGGCTGGCGCGGGCCGGTGTCGGTGCCGGTGACGTCGTCGCGATCATGCTTCCGAACCGGCTCGAGCTGGTCGTGGTGATGTTCGCGGCGTGGCGACTCGGGGCAGCGGCCACGCCGGTGAACCCGTGGCTGACGGTGGAGGAAGCCCAATACCAGCTCGACGACGCCGGTGCCGGTGTGCTGGTGTGCGGCGACGATACGGCCGCCGAGATCGGTGCGCCGGTCCGGCTCGCGTTGGCGGAACTGAACCGCGGCGGCGGTGCCGATGCCACCGCGGTTCCGGTGGCAGACGATGCGGCACTGGCCCTGCTGATCTATACCTCCGGCTCCACCGGCCGGCCCAAGGGTGTCGAGCTGACGCACGCGAACATCATGGGCGAATGCGTTGCGCTGCAAGCGGTCACCGGGGCCGCGGCGGATGACCACAGCATGCTGATCCTGCCGCTGTTCCATGTCAACGGAATCGTCGCCGGCACCCTGACTCCGTTGCTGTCGGGCGGCCGGGTGACCATTACCGGACGGTTCCATCCGGACACGTTCTTCGGTCTCGTGGAACGAATCCGCCCGACCTATTTCTCGGCGGTGCCCACGATCGTCAACCTGCTGTCCGCGCTGCCGGCGGACGTCACTCCGGACACGTCGTCGCTGAAATTCGTCGCGTGCGGCGCCGCGCCGATGACCGCGGCCGCGATCGAGCGTTTCGAGTCCCGGTTCGGGGTGCCGATCTGTGAGGGATACGGGCTGTCGGAGGCGTCGTGCGCGAGCACGCTCAACCCGCTGCACGGGCTGCGCAAGCCCGGCACGGTCGGCCTGCCGCTGCCCGGTCACGAGATCGCGATCCTGGGTGCCGACGGCGAATTCGTCACCGGCGGTTCGACCGGCGAAGTACTGATCAAGGGCCCGATGGTGATGCGCGGCTACCTGGGCCGACCGGAGGCGACCTCCGAAGCGGTCGTCGACGGCTGGCTGCACACCGGCGACATCGGCAGCCTCGACGAGGACGGCTACCTGGTCCTGGTGGACCGGGTCAAGGACATGATCATCCGCGGTGGCGAGAACATCTACCCCAAGGAGCTCGAAGGAGCCCTGCTCTCGCACCCCCGGGTGCAGGAGGCCGCGGTGGTCGGCCGGCCCGACGACACGTACGGGGAAGTGCCCGTCGCATTCGTCGCCTACCGGGACGGTCAGGTCGTCGCGGCCGAGGAGTTGACCGCACATCTGCGGAACCTGCTGGCCAAGTTCAAGATTCCCGCCGACTTCATCACCGTCGAGTGGCTGCCACGCAACCCGATCGGCAAGATCGACAAGCCCGGACTGCGGCGCCGGCTCGCCGAGATCGCGAAGTAGGTGCGCACGTGGGATTTCTGGTTCCGGACTTTCCGGATGTCGAACCGACACGGTGGCAGGCGGCCTCTCGGGCCGAGAAGATGCGTGTCATGGCGGTGCACTGGGCCGAACACGGTTTCGGCACGCCGTGGGGAGTGTTCCCGCTGTACCTGATCAAATGCGCGGTCTACCTCGCCGCCGCGGCGACGGTGATCGGGCTGACACCGGGTTTCGATGGCGTCGGCCATCTGGCCGACTGGTGGGCGCAGCCGCTGGCGTACCAGAAGTTCATCGTGTGGACCCTGCTGTGGGAGATCATCGGTTTGGGCTGCGGCTCCGGACCGCTCACGCTCCGGTTCCTGCCGCCGATCGGCGGCATCCTGTACTTCCTGCGCCCGGGCACCATCCGGCTGGCGCCGTGGCCGGGCAAGGTGCCGTTCACCCGCGGCGACCGCCGCACAGTCGCCGACGTCGCGCTGTATGCGGTCGTGCTGGGGTCCGGCGGCTGGGCGCTGTCGAGCAGCGGCACGGACGCCGGGCTGCTCGATGTCCGCACCGTGATCCCGATGCTGGTCGCGCTGGGGCTGCTCGGGCTGCGCGACAAGACGGTGTTCCTGGCCGCGCGCGGCGAGCACTACGCGCTCGCGGTGGTGATGTTCTTCTTCCCCGCCACCGATCAGATCATCGGCTGGAAGCTGATCATGCTGGCGCTGTGGTGGGGCGCGGCGACATCCAAACTGAATCACCACTTCCCGTTCGTCGTATCGGTGATGATGAGCAATAGCCCGGTCATGCGGCTGAAGTGGCTCAAACGCAAGATGTACCGAGACTTCCCGCACGATCTGCGCGCGTCGCGACTGCCGTTCACCCTCGCCCACCTCGGTACCGTGATCGAATACCTGATCCCGGCCTACCTGGTGTTCGCCGGCCACGGCGGCACACTGACGTGGATCGCGATCATCGCCATGATCGTGTTCCACCTGCACATCGTCTCGACCGTGCCGATGGGAGTGCCGCTGGAATGGAACGTCTTCTTCATCGTCAGCATCCCGTTGCTGTTCGGGCAGCATGCGGCGGTCAGCGTTTTCGACCTGGATTCCCCACTGCCGGCTGTCATCCTGCTGCTGTCGCTGGTCGTGGTCCCGATGATCGGAAACCTTGAACCGCAATGGATTTCGTTCCTGCCGTCGATGCGCTACTACGCGGGCAACTGGCCCACCAGTACCTGGCTGTTCCGCGGCGGCGCCCAGGACAAGATCGAACAGCACGTCACGAAGAGCTCGGCGGTGGTGACCACCCAGCTGGCGAGGCTGTACGGACCACACGGCATGGATCTGATGCTCACCAAGGGCATGACCTGGCGGGCGATGCACCCTCACGGCCGGGCGCTGAACACGCTCGTCGAGCGGGCCGTCGACGACCTGGCCGACTACACCGTCCTCGACGGTGAAGCGGTCGCCGGCGTCACGGTGGGCTGGAATTTCGGTGACGGCCACCTGCACAACGAACAACTGGTCGCCGCCCTGCAGCGGCGTTGCGGCTTCGCACCCGGAGAACTGCGTGTAGTGGTGCTCGAGTCCCAGCCGATTCACCGGCAGCGCCAGCACTACCGGATCGTGGACGCGGCGACCGGACTGATCGAGCAGGGCTACGTCCAGGTGGCCGACATGATCGCCCGGCAACCCTGGCCCGACGCGGCCGACCCCGTTCCGGTGCAGCCGATCGGTACCGAGGTGGCGCGATGACCACCGCGGTCGTGATCGGGTCCGGCCCGAACGGACTCGCCGCGGCGGTCACCCTGGCACGCAACGGCGTCGAGGTCACCGTCCTCGAGGGTGCCGATGAGATCGGTGGCGGCACCCGCTCGAGCGAACTCACGCTGCCCGGTCTGCTGCACGACCACTGCGCGATGGCCCATCCGATGGCCGTCGGCTCCCCGTTCCTGACCGGTATCGACAGCGAACGGTACGGGCTGCGATGGGGGTGGGCGCCGATCGACTGCGCGCATCCGCTCGACGACGGCACCGCCGGGCTGCTGTACCGGTCGGTCACCGACACCGCGACAGGTCTGGGCGCCGACGGACCGACCTGGCGGCGACTCTTCGAATCGTCTGCGCGGCATTACGATTCGCTGTCCGACGACTTCATGCGGCCGCTGATGCGGATACCGTCGCACCCGATCCGGATGGCCCGCTTCGGCCTGCCCACCCTCGTGCCCGCCGAGCAGCTGACCCGGCTGCTGCGCACCCCGCAAGGGGCGGCGTTGTTCGCGGGCAACATGGCCCACGGCTGGCAACCCCAGCACCGGGTGCTGTCCGCGGCGATCGGGCTCGGGATCACCGTCGCCGGCCATCGGCACGGCTGGCCGGTCGCGATCGGGGGATCCCGCGCCATCACCGACACCATGGCCGCCGTGCTCATCGACCACGGCGGCAAGATCGAAACCGGAACCTGGATACGCAGCGCCGATCAAATCCCGCCCGCCGACCTGGTGCTGTTCGATCTGTCCCCGACCGCGGTCGCGGACATCCTCGGTGAGCGGCTGCCGTCACGCATCGCCCGCGCCTACCGCCGGTACCGGTACGGGCCGGCCGCATACAAGATCAGCCTCGCCGTCCACGGCGGGATCCCGTGGACCAACTCGGACGCCCGCCGCGCGGGCTCACTGCACGTCTGTGGCAGCGCCGCCGAGATCCGGGCCGCCGAACGCGACGTCCGCGCCGGGCGGATGCCCGAGCGTCCCTTCCTGGTACTCGGGCAGCAGTACCTGGCCGACCCCGGCCGGTCGGCCGGAGATGTCCACCCGATCGACGTCTACGCCCATGTGCCGCAAGACTATTCCGGCGATGCCGCAGGCCCGATCATGAACCAGATCGAGCGGTTCGCCCCCGGCTTCCGGGACCGGGTTCTGGCGATGACCATCACCGACCCCATCGAATTCGCCCGCTACAACCCGAATTACGTGACGGGAGACATCCTGACCGGCGACAAGAACATTCGCCAGCTCGTCTTCGGCGGACCCCGAATCACCCTGCGGCCCTACCACATCACCGACGGCATGTTCCTGTGCTCGGCAGCCGTCCCGCCGGGGCCGGGCGCGCACGGCATGAGCGGCTACAACGCGGCCGTCGCAGCGCTATCGACCATCCACCACTGACAACCTTCCCGGCCGTGCGTGCCCGCGTGAACAGCGCGCGGCCTCACAGCCTTGCTGTTGCGCACATTGTCGTGCCGAATTCGCCAGAGCCGCATTACCGCTCGCGATTCTCCCCGTATGACGAGATGGAACGACAAGAAGGAACCCCGCATGCCGCGTTACAACCTGGAAGGAAGAACGGTCGCCATCACCGGTGCGACCGGCGGCCTCGGTCGCGCGCTCGCCACGGAACTGCGCAGAGGTGGTGCCCGGCTCGCGCTGATGGCCACCAACCAGGCCGCACTCGACGAGCTCTGCGGCGAACTGGGATCGCTGGACCAAGCGCGCGGATGGCAGGTCGACGTACGTGACTTCGACAGCGTCCGGACTGCCGTGGACGCCGCGGCACAGCATTTCGGCGGCATCGACGTTGTCATCGCGAACGCCGGTGTCGAAGCCGTGGCACCGGTATCGAAGACCGACCCCGATGAATTCGCCCGGCTCGTCGACATCAACCTCAACGGTGTATGGCGCACCTTCAAGGCCGGATTGCCGCACGCGCGCAAACGTCGCGGGTATCTGCTGGCGATCTCGTCGATGGCGGCATTCGTGCACTCGCCACTGCAAACCGGTTACACGGCGAGCAAAGCCGGCGTCTGGGCGTTGTGTGACAGCCTGCGGCTGGAGGTCCGGCACGAAGGCGTGACCGTCGCGAGCGCGCACCCCACCTTCTTCCCCACGCCGATGACCGACAACATGGTCGCCGACCCCGCCGGCCGCACACTGTGGGGAGGGCATTCGAACCTGTTGTGGCGGATGGTATCGCTGGAATCGGTCGTCGACCAGATCGTCCGCGGCATCGAATCGCGATCCGAGTTCATCGTCGCCCCTTCGCATCTGGCGTTCGTGGCGAAGCTGCCCGGTCTGTTCCGGCCATTGGTCGAGTCGGTGGGATTCTCCACGAAGACGATCACCACCGCCATCGAGCTCGCCACGCCCTCCCGGGGGCGCAAGTGAAGCTCATCGACCCGGCCGACTACGTCTTCCTGGCCCTCGAGGGGCGGGAGCGTCCGCTGCACGTCGGCGGCCTGCAGCTGTTCACACCACCGGACGGCAGCGGCCCGGAGTTCGCCCGGCAACTGCACGCCACGATGCTGCAGACGCCGGCGGTCTCCCCGCGCTTCGGACAGCGCCTGAAATCGGTGTCGCTGACGCCGCGGCGACTGATGTGGTCCGACGACTCCGACATCGACCTCGACTACCACGTGCGGCTGTCGGCGCTACCGCGCCCCGGCCGCATCCGCGAGCTCCTCGAGATGACCTCCCACTGGCACAGCGCACTGCTCGATCGGCACCGGCCGCTGTGGGAAGTCCACATCATCGACGGGCTCGCCGACGGGCGCATCGCCGTCTACACCAAAATGCACCACGCGATCGGCGACGGCGTGACAGCGCTGAAGCTCATGCAATCCTCACTGTCGGAGAATCCGGCCGCGCGCGGCCTCCCGCCATTCTTCGCACCACGTCCCCGGCGTCGGCCACACCCGGCCAAGCCACTGTGGCGCCACGCCCTCGATCTGTCCGGTCAGGCGGCAGGATTGATCCCTGCGGCGGCCCGGATCGGCGCTCGGATCGTCACAGAACGGGGTATGTCACTGCCCATGACCGCACCCCGCACGATTTTCAACGTCCCGATCGGAGGAGCGCGCCGATTCGCGGCCCAGTCGTGGGAGATCGCCCGGGTTCGTTGCGTCGCGTCGGCGCTGGGATGCACGCTCAACGACGCGGTCCTGGCCATGTGCGGTGGCGCGCTGCGCGCCTACCTGATCGAACAGAACGCGCTGCCGGACAAGTCGCTCGTCGCATTCGTCCCGGTCTCCCTGCACCGCAACTCCGGCGGCGAATCGTCGAACGCGGTCGGCGCCGTACTCGCCGACCTCGGAACAAGCACCGACGACCCGATCGTGCGGATGGCTTCGGTCACCAGATCCATGCGGCAGGGAAAGGAACTGCTCTCCGGCCTCACTCCCGCCCAGGCGATGGCGGTGTCGGCCGGGCTGCTCACCAGCTTCACCACCGCGAACCTGACCGGGACCACACAGATGGTGCCGCCGAGTTTCAACGTGTGTATCTCGAACGTGCCCGGACCGAAGAACCCGTTGTACTGGGACGGCGCCCGGCTCGAGGGGGTATACCCGGTCTCGCTGATCATGGACGGCGCCGCCCTCAACATCACCTTGTGCAGCAACGCCGGAACGCTCGATTTCGGCATCATCGGCTGCCGCAAAGCGGTACCGCACCTGCAGCGGCTACTCGGTCACCTCGAGGATTCACTGGTGGCCCTCGAGCAGGCAGCGCGCTGACTACGAGCACACGGTCAACCCGGCCTTCTGTGCAGTCGTTCTTCCGGAACCATACTGCCGCACCATTATTCGCAGGAACGGATGAAATGAGCATCGAACCGGTCGACACCGTTGCGCGCCTGGCCTCCGGCGGCCGGCTGTTCCGGCCCTCCTACACCACGGTCCACGAGGACGGTACCGGTCTCGCCGGTATCCTCGTCCCGCAACAGGGTCCCAGCTACGCCCTGGCCAAACGCCTGCAACGCTGGCGCGGCGTCCTCGCCGAACGCGACGGCCACACCGTCTCCTTCAACGTCGCCCCCGCCTCATGGACCCGCTCGGTCACCCGCAACCGCGCTCTCGCCAGCGCCTACCGCGGCGCACACCACTTCGACGTCGAAGTATTCGAACCCGACACCTGCCGTGTACTGATGGCCGCCCTGCTCGTACACGACCTGCACCACCAGCCCACCCCACGAGCCGACCCCGAGACGTTGTTCAGCGACCAGGCCATGCACGGCGGGCTGTGGCGCAGCGCCTACGAACCCAAATCCGCACTCGGAGTCGCAGCACTGATCGGCAGCATCCTGCCGCGACTGGCGGCCGGGCAGCCGAGGCCGAGCAGGTGCTGATGAGCCGGAAACGGTTGCAGGCCGGTCGAGTTCGATGCGTCAGGCGACGACGGAACGTTGTGGGACGCCGACGTATTGGCTCAGCGGGCGGATCAGGGCGTTGGAGGTGCCCTGTTCGATGATGTGGGCGGTCCAGCCGGTGATGCGGCTCATGACGAAGATCGGGGTGAAGGACTCTATGTCGAAGCCGAGCAGGTAATAGGCGGGGCCGGTGGGGAAGTCGAGGTTCGGTTCGAGGCCGGTGGTCTCGGCCATGGTGTGTTCGAGGGTCTCGTATATGCGTACCCAGCGCCGGCCGTCGGTGGCGGCGGCGATGTCCAGGAACGCCTCTTTCATGGTCGGTACCCGTGAGTCGCCGTTCTTGTAGACCCGGTGGCCGAAGCCCATCACCTTTTCCCTGCGGGAGAGCTTGTCGCGCAGCCACTCCGCGGCCAGTGCCGGGTCGCCGATCTCGAGCATGTCGTGCATGACCGCCTCGTTGGCGCCGCCGTGCAGCGGACCCTTGAGTGCGCCGATGGCGGCGGTGACCGCGCTGTAGATATCCGAGAGCGTCGAGGTGACCACGCGGGCGGCGAAGGTGGAGGCGTTGAAGCTGTGCTCCGCGTACAGGATCAGCGAGATCTCGAACGCTCGCACCATTTCCGGTGCGGGCACCTTGCCGAAGCACATGTTCAGGAAGTTCTCGGCGAAGCCCAGATGTGAGTGCGGCGCAATGGGATCCAGGCCGTGGCGGCGGCGGTGATCGGCGGCCACGATGGTCGGCAGGACCGCCATCATGCGCAGGGCCTTGGCGCGGTTGGCCTGCGGCGAATTGTCGTCCTCGGCCGGATCCTCCGCGCCCAGGTAGCTGATGGCCGTGCGGACGACATCCATCGGATGGCAGTTCTCCGGCAGCTTGGCGACCAGCGACAGCAACGACCGATCCACCCGGCGCGCGGCCCGTTCCTGCTGGAGGAACCGCTCCAGCTGTGCGTCACCGGGCAGTTCGCCGTACCACAGCAGGTAGGCGACCTGCTCGAAGCTGCAGTGCGCCGCCAGATCCTGCACGGCGTAGCCGCGGTAGGTCAGGGAGTTGGTTTCCGGCACCACCTTGGAGATCGCGGTGGTGTCGACGACAACGCCGGCGAGGCCCTTGTAGATGGTCGGAATCGCGGTCTCCGGCCCACCCGTCGCCCCACCACCACCCCTCGTCGAATCGCTGCGCGATGCGGCCATCACTGGTTCCTTCCCAGGGTGAAATTGAAGATGTCGGAATCGAATTCGTTGTATCGCTCGTATCGCAGGAGTTCGTAGAGCCGGCCGCGGTGTTGCATGCGATCCAGCAGCCCGGACTGGGTTCCGGTCGTTGCGATCTCGCGGAGCCCGATTTCGGTGGCGAACATGGCCAGCCGCAGCGTGGTGACCGGGTAGATGACGGCGTTGTAGCCGATCGACTCGAGCGTCCGCGCCGGAATCAGTTCGGACTTGCCGAACTCGGTCATGTTGGCCAGCAACGGAATCGAGATCGCGGCGCGGAACTTCTCGAAGTCGGCCGCGGTGTACAGCGCCTCGGTGAAGATCAGGTCCGCACCGGCGTCGGCGTAGGCTGCGGCTCGCTCGATGGCGGCGTCCATGCCCTCGATCCCGGCGGCGTCGGTGCGCGCACAGATCACGAAATTCGGATCTCGGCGGGCCGAGACCGCCGCGCGCAGGCGGCGCACCATGTCGGCGGTGGGCACCACGGCCTTGCCTTCGAGGTGGCCGCAGCGCTTGGGATTGACCTGATCCTCGAGGTGCAGGCCGGCGATCCCGGCGTCCTCCATGACCGTGACCGTGCGGGCGGCGCTCATGGGTTCACCGAACCCGGTGTCGGCGTCGATGAGCACCGGAAGGTCGGTGACGCGGGCGATCTGCTGCCCGCGCCCGGACACCTCGGTCAGGGTGGTCAGCCCGATATCGGGCAGGCCCAGATCGGCGGAGAGCACCGCGCCGGAGACGTAGACGCCTTCGAAGCCGATTTCCTGAATCAGCTTGGCCACCAACGGATTGAACGCACCCGGGAACCGTTGAATCGTGCCGGAGTTCAGGCCTGCCCTGAAGGCGGCACGTTTGCCGGCAGCCGAGGTGGCGGCAGCGAGCAGGCCGGTCATCAGAACAGTCCCTTCGGCGATCGGGGCGCGCGGGCGAGCACATCCGGCGAGACGGTGAAGGTGAGCTCCGGCAGCTCGTTCGCGGACAGCTCGCCCGCGCGCTGGGCCACCTCGAGGAAGCGGTCCTGCTCGATGGGCTCGATGATGCCCTCGGCGAGGGTGCGGAACTTGGCGATGTATCGATCGCGGGCAAAGGGACGCGCGCCCAGCGGATGCGCGTCGGCGACGGCCAACTCGTCGACGATCACCTCACCGCTCTTCAGCGTCACCTCGGCGCGCGCGCCGAACGCCTTCTCGTTCGGATCGGTCGAGTGATAACGACGCGTCCACTCCGGGTCCTCGGCGGTGGAGATCTTGTTCCACAGCTCGATCGTGTCGGGCCGCTGCGCGCGCTCGGGCGCATACGAGCGCTCGTGATGCCAGGTGCCGTCCTGCAGCGCGACCGCGAAGATGTACATGACCGAGTGATCCAGGGTCTCGCGAGAGGCCTTGGGATCGAACTTCTGCGGATCGCCGGAACCGGTGCCGATCACGTAGTGGGTGTGGTGACTGGTGTGCAGCACGATCGACGCGATCTGATCCAGGTCACCGATCCGCTCCCGCATTCGCCGCGCCAGGTCGATCGGGGCCTGGCTCTGGTATTCGGCCGAATGCTCCTTGGTGTAGGTGTCGAGGATGCCGCGCTTGGGCTCGCCCGGACCCGGTAGCGGGACCGAGTATTCGGCATTCGGGCCGCCGAGCAGCCAGGCGATCACACCGTCCTCACCCTCCCAGATCGGTGCGGGCGCACCCTCACCGCGCATGGCGCGATCCACGGCCTCCACGGCCATCTTCCCGGCGAAGGCCGGTGCGTAGGCCTTCCAGCTCGAGATCTCGCCCTTACGGGACTGACGGGTCGCGGTGGTGGTGTGCAGCGCCTGACCGACAGCCTGGTAGATGGTCTCGGGGTCCAGGCCGAGGAGCGTGCCGATACCGGCGGCGGCCGACGGGCCCAGGTGGGCGACATGGTCGATCTTGTGCTCGTGCAGGCAGATTGCGCGCACCAGGTCGACCTGGATCTCGTAACCCGTTGCCAGACCGCGGATCAGGTCGCGGCCGGTGCGGCCGGTGTGCTGCGCGACGGCCAGGATCGGCGGGATGTTGTCGCCCGGGTGCGAATACTCGGCGGCCAGGAAGGTGTCGTGGAAGTCGAGTTCGCGCACCGCGACCCCATTGGCCCACGCCGCCCACTCCGGGGAGTACGAGCCCTCGACCGCGAATACGGTGGCGCCCGGCCGGTAGGGGTGGGCCAACGCCTGGGCACGGGCATCGGCGACCGGGCGGCGGGCGATCGAGGCCGCCGCGACCGCCGCATTGTCGATGATCCGGTTGACGATCATCGCCTCCACCTCCGGAGTGACCTCCACGGCATCCGCGGCGACCTCGGCGATCCGCCACGCGAGGTGTTCCTCGCGGGGGAAGTGCTCGGCGGAGCGGTGGGTGCGGACGAGATGGTGCTTCACGGTCGGGTCCTCCCAGACGTCGATTTCACCGGTACATTCCGGACGCTACCGAGCGCTGTATTCGGCTTGAATACCTCGCAATTGCCTACTTTTGCGGACCCGGCCCTGCAAATCTGTGAAAGTTGCGGAGACACCGCGTGTCGGCCGCGTCTTCGGGTGGGCTGTGGAAACCGAGCCGGGACGCCCCGTGCTGCGGAGCGCCCCGGCGCGCGGTCAGCGCAGCGCCTGTGCCGCTGCTACCAGGTTGCGCAGCGAGGCGGTCACCTCATCGGTGCGACGCGTCTTGAGCCCGCAGTCCGGATTGGCCCAGAGCCGTTCGGCCGGAACGGCTTTCAGCGCCAGGCCCAGTGCCCTGCCGATCTCCTCCGGGCTCGGCACGCGCGGCGAGTGGATGTCGTACACGCCCGGCCCCACACCCAGGTCGAAGCCCGCGGCCGTGAGGTCGTCGAGCACCTCCATATGTGAGCGTGCGGCCTCGATCGAGGTGACGTCGGCATCCAATTCAGCGATGGCGCCGATGATCTCGCCGAACTCCGAGTAGCACAGGTGCGTGTGGATCTGTGTGGCGTCCGCGACGCCGGAGGTCGCCAGCCGGAACGCGTCCACCGCCCAGTCGAGGTAGGCAGCCTGGTCGGCGTGGCGCAGCGGCAGCAGTTCCCGCAGCGCGGGCTCGTCCACCTGGATGATGCCGATACCGGCCGCCTCCAGATCCACCGTCTCGTCCCGGATCGCCAGCGCTATCTGGCGTGCGGTGTCCGCGCGCGACTGATCGTCGCGGATGTAGGACCACGCCAGGATGGTGACCGGCCCGGTGAGCATGCCCTTGACCGGCTTGGTGGTCAGCGACTGTGCGTAAGTGCTCCAGCCGACCGTCATGGCCGCGGGGCGCACCACATCGCCGAACAGGATCGGGGGCCGGACGCATCGGGTGCCGTAGGACTGGACCCAGCCGTTCACGGTGGCGGCGAATCCGTCGAGTTGCTCGGCGAAGTACTGCACCATGTCATTGCGCTCCGGCTCGCCGTGCACCAGCACGTCCAGGCCGATATCCTCCTGTAGCGCAACGACTTCGGCGATCTCGGCCCGCATCCGCGCCTCGTATTCGGTCCGATCGATCTCCCCGCGCGACAGTTCCGCGCGCGCCACCCGGATCCGGCCGGTCTGCGGGAACGAGCCGATAGTTGTGGTCGGCAGCAGCGGCAGGTCCAGTCGTTGCTGCTGGAGGGTCCGCCGCTCCGCAGCCGGGGCGCGCCGGGCATCGGTCGCCCCGGCCAGGCGGGCCCGCACGGTCGCGTTGTGGAGCCGGGTGTCGGATCGCCTGTCCTGCACGGCCGTTCGCGCGATCTCCAGCTGCTCGCTGACCGCGTCCTGCCCCTCATGCAGGGCGCTCGCGAGCATCCGGATCTCCTCGATCTTCTCCGCGCCGAAGGCCAGCCACGAGCGCAGCCGTGGCTCCAGTGCGGTCTCGGCGTCCAGGCTGTAGGGAACATGCAGCAGCGAGCAGGAGCTCGATACGGCGACCTGAGCGCCGCCCTCGCGCAGGGCGGCCAGCCGGGGCAACGCGCGATCGGGATCGACGCGCCACACGTTGTAGCCGTCGACGATGCCGGCCACGACGAGCGTGTCCCGAAGCGGCTGCGCCGCAGCAACATCCGCGTCGCCGCCTGCGACCAGGTCGACGGCGATGCCCTCGACGCCGGTCGCGGCCAGTATCGGCAGCGCCGCACCCAGGCGACCGAAATACGAGGCCACCAGGAGCGCGGGCCGCGCGGACACCTCGGCCAGCCGGCGATACACGGTGTGCACCAGCGCCAGTTCGGTCTCGCTCAGGTCGGTGACCAGCACCGGTTCGTCGAGCTGTACCCAGCGCGCGCCCGTCTCCGCCAGCAGGCCCAGCAGTCGCTCGTACAGCGGCAGCAGATCGGGCAGCCGGTCCAGCAGGTCGCTGCCGTCCACCGACTTGGCCAGTTTCAGGAACGTGATCGGTCCGAGGATCACGGGACGGGCCGGAACACCCAGTGCCAGTGCCTCTTTCAGCTCTGCCAGCGGCTTCGCCGGATGCAGCGAGAACTCCGTCGCCGCCGAGAGCTCCGGCACCAGGTAGTGATAGTTGGTGTCGAACCACTTGGTCATCTCCAAGGGCGCGACCTCGGCGGTGCCGCGCGCGGCGGCGAAGTACCGGTCCAGCTCGTCCTCGATGCCGCGCACCCGGTCGGGTAGCGCGCCCAGCAGCGCCGCGGTGTCGAGCACATGGTCGTAGTACGAGAACGTCCCCACCGGAACCGAATCCAGACCGATATCGCGGATCCGCAGCAGCTGTGCGGCGCGCAGGCCCGCCGCGATGTCGTGCAGGGTCGCGGCGGCGATCCGCCCGGCCCAGTACGACTCGACCGCGCGCTTGAGTTCGCGGTTGGGCCCGATGCGCGGCAATCCGAGCACCGTGGCGGTGAAAGTGTTGTCAGGGTTCAACATCGATGAACTCCTTGGTCAGCAGCCGATGGCCGCCGCCCACACAGAGCGCACGCTGACGGAGCCCACGAAGCATCGATCCCGTGCCCGGGTCCCACTCGGCGTACCGCCCAATCCACGAGGCGACGACCGCCGGATACGGCGTATCCGGCACAACGGGCAGGTCTTCGGACTCGTGGGCATCGACCCGGGAAGGGTCGGCCCCGGCGCTCGAGGCCGGGGCTGGTCCTACTGGCCGTCGCTTCCCAGGCATCACTTGTGGCGCCCAGTGCGAATGACGGCTGTCGTTCCCACTCACCGCTGCGGGACAGTCCCGGATTCTCACCGGGTTCCCTCTCACCCGCTCGGCACACGAACGCACCGCCGGGCTTCGACGCCATCGGATGGATCAGGGGCTCCTCGACTCCACCTCCGGCGAACCAGCTGCGATGGCGAATATAGCGAAGGTTGCGGCGAACTCGATACACCGCCGCTGCGAACTGGTGCTCGGTACCCGTCTCGCGGTCGGCGGTGGCCAACGACAAGTCCGCGCTCACGCGGGTTACCGGATCCCGACGACCACGCGGTCGTCGCCGTACTGCCATACGATTCCGGATTCGACGAAGCCCGCCTCGCGTGCGAAGGCGATGTAGTCGTGGACGGTAGGCCGGTCGTCGACCGGGTGGGCGAATCCGCCGTCGCGCAGGCGGACCAGGTCGGCCAGTTCGGGAGCGTGGCCGACCGCGGCCCACCACGCGTCCCAGTCCTCGGTACTCGCGGTTCCCATGCGTTGGGCACGACGGGCGGTCATGGCTTCGCCGAGTGCGTCCAATCGCGGGCCGGCGGCTCCTTCGTGGAGATGGTCGCCGTCGACGAACAGACCGCCGGGTGCGAGTGCGTCCGCGCAGGTACGGATCAGCGCGCGAAGCGGTTCACGGTTCATCCAGTGCAGAGCGGTGGTGCTCACGAACGCATCGGGTACTCGATGCAAGCGGAGGCTGTCGAGCCAATCGCGCTCGCGCAGATCAGCGTTCACCGTACGGAATCGCGGTGACCCCAGCGTCATCTCGGCCAACGTCAGCAGCAGCGGATCCACGTCCACGCCGACGATGGTGGCGGCAGGCATTCGCGTGAGCAGCCGGTCCGACAGCGTTCCCGGCCCGACGCCGAGGTCGACGATCAACGGGTCCATCCGATCGACGAGTTCGGTCAGGACGTCACCGATCACCTCGAACCGCTGTTCGCGATCGGGCATGTAGTGCTCCTGCTGACGGTCCCACCGGCCGACCCAGTACCGCGCCCGCGACATATCGAGTTTGCTGGTCGTCACACGAATCCTCCTCGAATGTAAGGTATTTCGCGCATTCTGCGACAACCGCCGCCGAGTCCTCCCCGGTCGCCGCGCTTCGACGCCCCAGCATAAGTGCGCCGAACCCAATACAAGACCATTTAGTCCTGTTCGGAGTGAACAGACTTCCGCGGCCGCTCACCGACAGAGTCGGATATACGGGCACAACTCGTGCGCACCCGCCGATGGTCCGGGCATCCCGGATATCACCGCGTCGTGCTGGTATGCATGCATTGCCGTAAAACTCACTCGATTACAGAAAAGGAACCGGGATATGACCGACGAACATTCCCACGTCGAGACCCATACCCACCCACACAGTCACGGCACCCTGACCCATACCCACGCGCACAGCGCGCACGAGCATGACCACAGCGAGCACGAACACACCCATACACATGACGATGGGACCGAACATTCGCATCGCCATGTACATCAAAGCGATCTACTCGACGATCATTCACACACCCACGACTGAGTCGAACCGGTGATGGCGCGGTCCACGGCTCCTACCCGGGCAGCACTGGCGGCGGGACGGTTGGTGCCCGGCAGTGGCCAGATCCGCTCTCGAAGCCCCCAGCTTCCTCGCCAGCGCCCAGAACCACGTGATCGCCACATGGTTGGCTAGGGGCAGAGGGCGTCGTTGAGCACGTCGGTGAAGTTCGGCTCGTCGGCCGGGGAGTCGTTGATGGCAATCGTTACCGCGCGGCCCTGTGTGATGGCGCCGGAGATGGTGGTGAAGCCGGCGATGTTGCCGGTGTGGCCGAAATATCTGACACCGCAGGAAAGCTGAATCGCGCCGATGCCGAGGCCGTATTCGGAGGCGCTGTCCGGCGACCGGGGCAGCATCGTCAGCATGTCACGCAGTTGCGGGTCACCGATGATCTTTCCGGCGAGCAGGGCTGTGAAGAAGCGGTTCAGGTCGGTGCCGGTGGAGATCAGTGCGCCCGCCGACCAGGCCACTGACGGCTCGATGGAGGTTACGTCGGTGGGGGCGCCACCTACCAGCGTGTAGCCCTGTGGATGTGGGCCGCGGAAGCCGACCTCGCCCGGTCCGGGTAGATAGGTGGCGGAGAGTTGGTTCGGGGTGGTGACGCGATCGGCGAGTACCTCGGAATACGGCCTGTCTGTCACCTTTTCGACCAGCATGCCTGCCAGGATGAAATTGGTATTGGTGTATTTGAACCGCTCACCCGGCGAGAACTGCGCCGGATGCCGTAGCGCCACGGCGATCTCCTGCGCTGGGGTGAAAGTGCGGCCGTCGGCGGCGGCCTTGACCACATCGAGTTCCGGGTCTTTCGACATTTCGGGAAGTCCGCTGCGGTGTTGCAGGATCTGGCGGACGGTGATGTTTCGCCCGTCCACGCCGTCGCCGTTCAGCAGTCCGGGCAGGTAGGAGTCGATGGGTTCGTCGAGCCGCAGCCGCCCCTCGGATACCAATTGCATGATGAGTGCAGCCGCAAAGGTTTTGGAGATGCTCCCGACCCGCACCTGCTGCGGGGGTGCGACCGGAATCGCTGTTCGGCCGGTCCGGTCGCCGACTCCGGCAGTAAGAGTGATGGTCCGCCCGTTCTCGGTGAGGGTCGCGATCACCCCGGTGGTCCCCGCGCGCACCAGCCGGTCGATATCGTCCTGAATCCGCTCGACTCGCTTGGGCGACACCACCATCGGGGTAGTGGACACCTGCTGCGGCTGCGAGGTGGTCACACTCGTGCACCCTGTCGCTCCGACCAGCGCCATCACTGTCATCATCCACCCGATCCGCATGTTCAGACCGTAGAGACGGCTGCAGCTCCGAACATCCGGACAAACCCTGAGGCCGTCCCTGAAAGATCTACTCGGATATGCGCGCGAGCTGGGGCATGTCATTCTCCTGGGATACGGGTGGTGGTTCTTTGTTCGAGGTAGATCAGGATCGCCCGGACACGTTGGCTGTGAGCGGGGTCTTTGGTGAGGTGCAGCTTGGCGAAGATGGAGTTGATGTGTTTCTCGACAGCGCTGGTGGACAGGGACAGTCGGGCGGCGATACCGGTGTTGGTGAAGCCTTGGGCCAGGAGTTGGAGTACATCCGTTTCGCGGGGGGACAATGCCACCAGCGGGTCGGCCCGGCGTTGTTGCGCGAAGAGTTGCCGGACGACCTCGGGGTCGAATGCGGTGCCGCCTTCCGCGATTCGTTCGATGTCGGCGAGGAAGGCATCGACGTTGGCGACGCGGTCTTTGAGGAGGTATCCGACTCCGCCGATACCGGAGGTGAGCAGTTCGATCGCGTTGTGTTGTTCGACGTACTGCGACAGTACGAGCACGCCGAGGTCGGGGTACCGCGCTTTCAGCGCTCGTGCCGCGTCGATTCCCTCGGTGGAATGCGTCGGCGGCATGCGGACGTCGGCGATGACGAGATCGGGTGTGGCGCGGTCGGTTTCGTGGACGAGTTCGACCGCCGTGCCGACTGCGACGACGTCGTGACCCTCGTCGGTGAGCAAACGCAGCAGACCCTCGCGCAAAAGTGCCGAATCCTCGGCGATCACGATGCGCACGGTAGCTCCGCCGTGACAGTCGTGGGGCCGCCGACGGGGCTGTGCACTTCGAAGACGCCGTCGAGTGCGGCCACCCGGCGCCGCAGCCCGGTCAGGCCGCCGCCCTCGGGGTCGGCCCCGCCGATACCTTCGTCTCGGATCACGGTCACAAACCGGTCCGGCAGCTGGGTGACCGACACCGAGATCTCCTCCGCGCCTGAGTGTTTTGTGGCGTTGGTGACTGCCTCGGCGACCACGAAATACGCCGCCGCCGCGATCGCGGTCGGTGGTTCGCGATCGATATGCAGGTCTAGCCACAGTCGCATGGTGGTGTGTGCGGGCAGGTCCCGCAGTGCCGCCTCGAGACCGCGCTCGTCGAGGACCGAGGGATAGATCTGCCACGCCACTTCGCGCAGGTCGGCGATCAACCGGGTCGCCTCGTCGACTGCGTGGTCGAGTTCGTCGGCCAGCGCGGTTGCGTTCTGCCGCTGCAGGACTCGGCGCACGCGGCCCAGCTGCAGTGCGAGCGTGACGGTTCGCTGCTGTACCCCGTCGTGGAGGGTGCGTTCGATGCGGCGGCGCTCGTCGTCGACGGCGCCGATGACACCGGCGCGCGTGCGTTCGAGCTCCCGCAACCGCCGTTGAGTGCCATCGTCGCCCAGACACCGCATTGCCGTGGCCGCGTCACCATGGCCGAGCGCGAGGGCGAACTGGCGGCACAGGTATATGCCGACGGCTCCCACGGCCAGCGACACCGCACTGGTCATCAGCGGAATGCGATGCACCAGTGTGAGTTCCAGCGCCCACGCGAAATATCCCAGCGCGGCCGCGCCGGCCGCGATCAGCACGACACCGCCCGTGACGGCGTGCAGCGCGCGCAGTAGCACGTATCCGGCGGGGTCGCGGTCGGGTAGCTCGGCCACGGCGGTGGCGTGGAACCAGCGCACGAGTCGATGCCTTTCCTGACGGGCGTGGCGGCGCAGGCCGAGGACATCCCCGCGCGCGAGCGCCGCGAAGCCGCACAGTGCCGTGAAGGTCCCGATGACCGCGCCGACCACGGGATAGCATGCTCGGCGCGGCAGCGAGAGTTCACCGATCATGATCACGAACCCAGGCTAGACCGAGCGCGTACGCGGCGAACCACCCAGAGGATCACTGCCACGCCGGCGGCGACTCCGATGGCCAGTTGGTACCGCGCGGCATAGTCGCGGACCAGTTCCCAATTTTCGCCCAGGTGATACCCGGCCAGCACGAACAAGGTGTTCCAGATCGCGCTACCGGCGGCGGTGAGCGCGATGAACCAGCCGACCGGCATCCGCTCGACACCAGCGGGCAGCGAGACCAGACATCGCACCACCGGCACCATCCGGCCGATCAGCACCGCCTTGCGGCCGTGCCGGGCGAACCATTGTTCGCTGCGCTCGAGGTCCTCGGTCCGGATCAGCGGTAGCCGTGCCACGACGGCATACATGCGCTCCCTTCCGACCATCAGGCCGAGCAGGTACAGCACCATCGCACCGACTACTGAACCGATGGTCGTCCACACCAGCGCGCCGGCCAACGACATTTCTCCACGCGCGGCCGCGAAACCGGCCAGCGGAAGAATGATTTCGCTTGGAATGGCCGGAAACACGCTGTCGGCGGCGTTTGCCACCGCCGCGCCAGGTCCTCCGAGAGTGTGCATGATCGTCGTAGCCCACCCTGCGACACCGCCGGACTCGGCGGCGTAAACGGCTGTCAGATTGTTCATGACAGCCACGTTAGAAACCGAATGTCCGCAGAACAGTAAGGGTTTCCGGACGGCGATGTGTGGATTTCCGCACCCTACCGCAGGCAGAAAACCGCCGCCGCAGCCGCGGCGAACTCCACGAAACTGTCACCCGACGCCGATGCCAGCAGCATGGTCATGACCCGGTCGTCCGGCCCGATGAACACATAGGTGAGATAACCCAGCAACTCACCACCGTGTCCCCACAGCCGCACCCCGCACGGCAAGTCGAATCGTTGGACGCCCGAGCCGTAGTGAAAGCCCAGCCCCATCGGAACCGTCTGCTTCATCCGCTCGAGCATTGCCGCCGACAGCAGGTGACCGCTCATGAGCGCACCGATATACACGCTCAAATCCCTTGTTGTGGAGATCATCTCACCCGCGGCCCAATCCAGCGAAGGATTCTGTTCGGCGACGTCGACGGTGGCACCCGAACCGGATGTGTATCGTGCCGCTACGGCGGGGGCGCCGATCGTGGGGTCGTCACCGGGTAGTGAGGTGTCGCGCAGGCCCAATGGATCGAGGATGCGATGACGGACGGCAGCCGCATACGGCATACCCGTGACTTTCTCGATCAGTACGCCGAGCACGATGTAGTTGGTGTTCGAGTACCGGAAGCCGGTCCCGGGCGCGAAATACGGAGGATGTGAGAACGCGGCGGCCAGCAGTTCCGTCGGCGCGTGATGCCGGAAGCGATCCTCGCCGCGCCACCGGTTGGTCGACATCCCAGGTTCTTTCATGTAGTCGTACAGACCACTGGTGTGGTTGAGCAACTGGCCTACGGTGATGGATCGGCCACCGGGGACGACGTCCGGCAGGGCGCGATCGATAGGAGCGTCCAAGTCGAGGATTCCCTCCTCGGCCAGCTGCAGTACAACTGTCGCGACGAATGTCTTCGTCACGCTCCCGATCCGGAAATGTGTTTGCGGGGTCACCGTCTCGCCTGCATGCCAGATCTGTGTCCCGTGCCTATCCGATACCTGCATCATCGCGGCTGTCACCGGACCAACGGCACTTCGATCCACGATGAAACCGATCACGTCTCCCCGGTCGGCCATCAGCAACAGGGCCACTCCTGCCGGCAGCCCCACCACCACGGACAACACAACTATCAATATCCGTCGAAGTATTCGCACTCGCCGAAACTATGGCCAGGCCGAACCCTGGACCATCCGGCAAACCGCCGAAATTCCCTGCGGGAAACCGTGTTCGGCACAGACGAAGTGTGGACCGGTCAGAGGGTGCTCTGGTCCCTGACGACCGGTTCCTGGAACTCGGTGACCCAGTCGTCGAGGTTCGCGGGGCATTCCAGGTTGGTCTCCCTGGGATAGCCGATGGAGCGAAAGCCATTGGCGTCGATCCATCGGGCCAAGGTTTGGAAGGTGGGCAGGCTGGCGGCCATCGACCCGCGATGCACGATGGTCGCGGCCTGCTCGATGGCAGGAAGATCCACGATCCGCAGTCCGTCCTCTTCCATGAGAGGCGCGCACACCTCGACACCGGCATGGACGAGGACCCCGCCGTCGGGGGAGTCGTCGTAGTGGGCGATGCCGGGACCCGACGGCGTGATGCCCGCGACCTCCAGACGCCGGAACAGTTCGTCGTACAGCGGTTGGATGACCGGACCGATACTGTCCAAGTCCGGTGCCACACCGGTGAGTTCGGCGATCCGCACGCTCGGCAGACTCTTCACTACCACATCGTTTTCGGGCATCTGCCCCTCGCTCTCGATCGAGCGGAGCCTCGCCTCGACCTGAACCAACCTGGCCGAGGTGGCCTGCATGGTCGCTTCCAGTTCCGCTCGCCGCAGCCGCAGCATGGCACGCAGTTCGGCGATGGTGACCGTCTCGTCCAGAATCTCCCCGACCTGCTGGAGGGTGAATCCCAGTTCTTTGAGCGCGATGATGCGGTTGAGGCGGGCCAGCTGGTCGGCGTTGTAGTAGCGATAGCCGCTGGCCGGGTCGACTCGAGCCGGGTGCAAGAGGCCGGTCGCGTCGTAGTGACGCAGCATCCGGACCGATACGCGGCCGTGCCGGGCGAAGTCTCCGATAATGAACATGACGCCTCCCAGCTGACCGCCTGACACTGTGTAAGAGTCAAGAACCTACCTTCAGCGGTGGCCGTCTTCGGACTGCTGCGCCACCGTTCTCTGAACATCAGAGCTCATGTGCCACTCCCTATTTCGGAGTTACACCGTTGTTTGTGCAGTCCGCGGGAACACGGCTGCGGTGTGGTTGGTGGGCGTCAGCTGGTCAGTCGTGGTGGTCGGCTCGGGGTTGTAGTCCGGCCGTCCATTTCTCTTCGATGCGTCCAAAGCGCCAGGTGAGGATGGCGATGGCCCAGGTTGCGACGAACAGGCCGACGACGAGGTAGCCGATCAGGTTGAGGTCCAGGGCGCCGATCCAGTCGAAGAAGCCCCCGGTCCAGCCGAATTGGTCGGCGAGCAGGCCGAGAAGTTCGATGGTGCCGATGATGAGGGCGACCGCGACCGAGAGTGCCGTGATGGTGATGTTGTAGTAGACCTTGCGCACCGGTTTGGCGAAGGCCCAGCCGTAGGCGAAGTTCATGAAGCTGCCGTCGATGGTGTCGAGCAGGCTCATGCCGGCGGCGAACAGGATCGGCAGGCACAGGATCGCGTACCAGGGCAGGCCGGCGGCGGCGCTGGTGCCCGCGAGCACAAGCAGTGCGACTTCGGTGGCGGTGTCGAAGCCGAGGCCGAACAGCAGGCCGATCGGATACATCTGCCAGGGCTTGGTGACCGACTTCATCACCGGGCCGAGCAGGCGGTTGACCAGACCGCGTTGTGCAAGTTGGTTTTCCAGCGCGGCCTCGTCGAACTCACCGGTGCGCATGCGCCGGAACACGCGCAGGATGCCCACCAGCACAGCGATATTGATGATCGCGATGATGTAGAGGAACGTCCCGGACACGATCGTGCCGATCAGTCCTGTGTAGTGGTGCAGTGCCGATGAGTCGTCCTCGACCGGGCCGACGATGGCCTTCACGCCGATCGAGAGCAGCAGCGCCAGACCGAAGACGACGCTGGAGTGGCCGAGGGAGAAGAAGAATCCGACCGACAGCGGTCGTTGCCCGTCGTGCATGAGCTTGCGGGTGGTGTTGTCGATCGCGGCGATGTGGTCGGCGTCGAAGGCGTGCCGCATTCCCAGCGTGTAGGCGGTCAAGCCGACGCCGATACCCAGGGTCCGGTCGCCCAGGCTGAAATGCTGCGGAGCGACGAACGCGACCAGGGTGAACCAGCCCAGCACGTGCAAGCCGATGATGACCCCGGCCATCGCGGCCAGCCGCAGCCATTCCGGGCGGGTCAGCGCCAGTCGATCGGTGACCGCGCGAAAGGGTTTCAGGTTCAGCGACATCACGATGCCCTCTCCGCGCGAGCCGAATTCATCGAAGGTAGAACGCATCCCGCCTTGTTGCAACTGATTGGCAAGACGGGGGTTGGCGGTCGAGAGGGTCGAAACGGCAGACTGGGGCCATGGCGCGCGTTTCGCACCTCACTCACGTCCCGGCGCCGACCGGTGAGCACAACGCTCGCCATTTGCTGCGCAGCCACGGACTGCGGTGCACCGCACCACGACTGGCAGTGCTGTCGATCCTGGACGGCTCGCGCGAGCAGGGACATCTGACCGTGGCCCAGATCCAGCAGGGTCTCGCCTCGGCCGGCCACGAGGTCGACCTCACCACCGTCTACCGGACCGTGGCGACCCTGGTCGACGCGGAAGTGCTGCACGCCTTGGTCATCGATGAACGGATCACCAGTTACGGACTCACCGATATCCCGCACCATCACGCGGTGTGCACCCGGTGTGGCGCGATCGACGAGGTCCCCTCGGCGCATCTCACCGTGGCCCTGGCCGAAGCACGCAACGGCAGCCGCTTCGCCCTGCCCGACACCGGCGGACTCACCCTGCACGGACTGTGCCCGGCCTGCCAGCAGGACACCGAGGACTGACCAGGCAAGAACCGCGGTCGACCACTCGACGAGTTTTGCGGGGTCAATTCATGTTCGCGATGTGGTGTCGGATCACGTCGTCGACCGGGTGCCGGGTCGGGCCGGAGTCCGGGGGATCGGCGCCGTCGAGGATGAAGTCGAGGATGGCGGCCCGGTCGAGAGTGGCCGGGACTCGGTGTGATTCGCGCGCGCTGACGATGACCGCGTGCAGGACGATCGCGTAGATCTGGGAGCGGGGCACGGTCAATCGCCACCCGCACCGCTCACGTTCGCGCAAGCGGACCTCGACGATATCGAGAACATCTTGGATCACCTGAATCTCGACTCGGTCGTAGTCATCTCGGCTGCAGTCATCGCAGGGCATGGCGACCGCCGAGAAACAGTGCACCCCAACCGGACAGAGCGTCGCGTAGCACGGCGAGTGGTGATCTCCGCGCGGCCCTGGGGCGCGCGGCACGCGGGTCCAGCACCATGCGTCCGGCCGCGACCAGCGCGGTGCGTGCCCGCCGCCGCACCCGGCAGGTGTCCACGCCGCACCCGAGATGCAGCTGCATGGCCGTATGCGCTTGCGCGGCAGTGAGTTCGCCGGGATCCGTGTAGCACGACCACAACCCACGGATCTCATACCCGCCGCGGATAGGTTCGGCGTTAATGCGGTTGGAGTCGGCTACTTTCCGCTCACCTTCGATGCGGTCGATGATCGCACGCACCGACCATTGGTTGCTGCTCGACATCTCGCTGCCCTCCCTGCTGCCGTTGTGGTTCCAGCACACCACCGGCGATGCAGGGGATACAGTGATATCGGGTACCCGGTCCGAAGTCGTCCAAAGCTCCATAAACCAACCCGTAAATCCTGTGGACCGCATCCGATTTCGTGCTCCGATCGACCCGATTTCACGTTGTGATGGGACGTCGACATGACCAGTGCGTACGAAGACGACACCGAGAACACTCCGAGTTCGACTCTGCCGAGGCGGCAATTAGGTCGGTTTCTACGCGAATGGCGCGAAGCCAATGGCTTTACCATCGCGACCGCCGCGAAGCTGGTCGATTTGTCCGCGTCGGCTCTGCAGCGTATCGAGGCAGGCCAGACCCAGAAGGTGCGTAAGCAAGACGTGCGTGCACTGTGTGAGGTCTACGGGGTCGGCTCCGGCGATGCCGCTGCCGCAGCCGATTTGGCAGCCGTGGCCAGATTGCAGGGCTGGTATCACGCGTATGGCGGGCTGTATTCGGAGGCGTTCAACATGTATGTGGGACTCGAAGCAGCTGCGCGGCGACTGACCACCTACCATGAACACATTCCCGGTCTGCTGCAGACGGCTGACTACGCCCGCGCCATCATCGGTGCGTATCCAGGATTCGCCGATTCCGCCGACGTCGACCGCCGAGTCGAACATAGATTGAGGCGACAGGCGATCGTTACCCGCAAGACCAATCCTGTTGTCCTGGAGGTGTTGCTGCACGAGTCGGCGCTGCACCGGATGATCGGCAACCGGCAGACCATGGCCGCCCAGTTGCGCCACCTGGCCGAAGTATCGAAGCTGGACAACCTTACGGTGCGAATTCACCCGTTCGCGGCAGGGATGACCTGGGGAATGCCGCGAGGGTCGTTCACGGTCTTGGAGTTCGACACTGACTCGAGGCATGAACCAGTAGAACCGCCCGTCGTGTATATCGAGGGCGGGCCGACCCAGGACGTGTACCTGGAAAAACCCGACGAAGTGCGACTCTATAGTGAGCTTGCGTCAGCGATTCGAAGCTCGGCACTGGACGATGGACCCACCCGGGAGTTGGTACGCCGGGTGACGAAGGAGTATGAGCGTGAGCAGCATTGATCCCTTCGAGCCCAAGTGGTTCAAAAGCAGCTACAGCGGCAGTCAAGGTGATTGCGTCGAGGTCGCGCACCTGGACGGCGGCATGGTGGGTGTCCGCGATTCCAAGAATCCGACCGGTCCAGCTCTGGTCTTCGGGCCGGGTGAGTGGGATGCCTTCACGTCCGGTGTGGTCGACGGGAAGTTCGGTCATCCGGCCTGACCTGTATCGCTCTGGTGCTGAGGTGACAGGCCAAGTAGATCATCGGGTTTCGGCCCGAGGCTCCGCGATCCGATGACGCTCGTCACCGTAGCGACACCATGCGGGCGCGTGGCCGTGCGTGATGTCGGTTGTGCGGATCATGGCGTGGCGGAGCTGGATTCGTTGACAACCCGAGGCGCCTTCGAAGGTCCGGCCCGCTCACCGTCGGAAACGAGGGAGCGGGCGCCTGCCGATTCTTCCTGCCGGGCCGGGGGTTCCGGGTCGGCCGAATCCGTCGGCTAGCCGGAGATGCTGGGGAGCGGGCAGCCGAAGCTGCCGGTGGGGCCGGCTGCGCCGACCTGGACGGTCAACGGTGTCAGCGGCATGGGGGTGTTGAAGCTGAAACCGGCTGTGGCGGTGAGGATGTGCTGGCCCGGGGTGGCCGGTGTCCACGAGACTTCGGCCGGGTTTCCGAGCAGGCTGGTGCCTACCTTGCCGGTTCCGATGCTGGCTCCGTTGTCGTAGAAGGTGACGGGCATCGCGTTGAATGAACTACTGCCGCCACCGATCAGGTCGCCGCTGGTCAGCGTGTAGCTGCATCCGGCCTGCGGGTTCGAGCCCTTCAGCGTCACATCGCCGATGCCGCCGGCCGCGGCGTCCGGAGCCGCGGCCAGCAGCAGCGCGCCCGTGCCCGCGACCGCCGTCACGGCGAGTTTCGCGCGGCGCACCCGGAGTGTTGTCATGGCGTCCCTTTCACTACGCGATGTCCGCGCGGTCACGAACATCCAGCACGGTCCGTGGCCGCGCCGAGGTAGTGAAATTAACACGCTTCAGAATTGGCCGAGCCTGATTCGCACAGGTCGGTCCGGCCGCGCGAAGTGCTCGGTCAGTCGCAGAGCTGGACTGCGTCGGTCTTCTTGTCTGCAAAGTGGGAGAGGGTGCCTCGCTCGCTGTCCTGGATGACCGCGAGGGTTTCCCAGTGGTCGCCCATCCAGTTGAGGAGGGTGACCTGCTTGCCGGTCCGGTTCCAGTACGAGGTGAGCAGATCGCCCTTGCCGGCATTCCCGATGTCGTGGAGGAAGCAGTCGGAGTTGGCCTGGACAACCAGGTTTCCGGTGCCGTCGCGACCCTCCCATCCGCAGAACAGGCCACCGGGGCAGTCGTAGGCGTAGGCGTGCGCGGGGGTCGCGGCGACCAGGGATGTGGCGGTGAGCGCGCCGAAAGTCAAGGCGACGGCGGCGACGGGCGCGAGACGCGCGGTGTTCGAGCGGGACACTTTTTCCTCCTCTGGCGGGACACCCAACTGGGGGTGCTGCCGGGAAGCGTATGGAAGGTGGGCGGTTCCGGACGTCCGCCGAACTACTCACCGCGCCTACTCATTCGACGTGGGTGGCCGCGAGCCTGTGGTCTCGACCGTGCCATCGATATCGGCATCGGCACCTGTCTCGTCCTGTATTCGCCGGAGCTGCTAGGGAATTGAATCCGGCGAGTCAGAAGGCGGCATGACGTGACCGATATCGGCGGCCAGGGTGATGTGAGATCAGTGATGGGCCCCCGCGCGCCGCCTGTTCATGGGGGTTGCCGCTGGTGCGGGCGGCTTCTCGAGACTGCGGCGCTCGACTTCCCGCAGCAGCGCGTGGACTCGCGGATCGCGGGCCAGGCGGGAATCCAGCACCGTATTGATCACGCCGCGCAGCAGCGAGTACGGCATCCAGGCCAGCGGTGAAATAGCTTGCGGTGCACGGTGTTCGATGGCGTCGGCAATGGTGCGCGCGGCCTGCTCGGCGGTGATGCGGGTGCTCAGCGGCCACGGCAGCAGCGCCTCGATGCGGCGACCGAGCTCGTCCCGGTCGAGGGTCGAGTGGGTCATCTCGGTGTCGACGATCCCGAAATAGGCGACGCCCGCGGACGCCCCGTGCGGCCCCAGCTCGACCCGCAGCGCCCGGCCGAGCTGTTCGACCGCCGCCTTGCTGATCATGTACGGCGCGCCGCCCATCCCCGGAGCGAAAGCGGCGCACGAGGACACGACCTCGACATGCCCGCGCGCGGTGATGATGTGGTCCAGCGCCGGGTGCACGGTGTTGAACACACCGGTGAGGTTGATGCCGATGACCCGGTCGAACTCGGCCGGATCCATGGTCCGCAGCGTCGCCGGTGGCGGCACCACGCCCGCGTTCGCCACCACGATGTCGAGATGCCCGAAGTAGGCGACCACCTGCGGAATCGCCTCGGCCATGGCGGCCCGGTCGGAGACATCCGCGATCACCGGCAGCGCCCGATCACCCAGGGCGGCGGCCAGCGAGGTGGCGGCCCGGGCATCGACATCGACGATGGCGACCGACGCGCCCCGCCGGTACAGCGCCCCGGCGAGTTCGCGGCCGATACCCTGACCGGCCCCGGTGATGAGGGCGACCCGGCCCTCGGGACGGAAGGGGCCGGGACCGGGGAGACAGCGCGGAGTGGACATCAGCGGCTCATTTCGTAGGAGTCGGCGTCGAAACGCCGGGTGCGCCGGCGGTATTCGAAGCTCCAGTTGGGGTACAGGCCGGCATTGCGGCCGTCGGTGGTGGTGTAGTAGCTCTGGCAGCCGCCGGTCAGCCACACGGTGTCGGCGCTGCGGCGGTCCATCTCGTCGAGGAAGTCGTCCTGCACCTCGGGACGCAGCTCGATGCGGTCGATTCCCCTGTCGCGCATGGTCTTCACCGCATCCACGATGTAGGCGATCTGGGATTCGATCATGTAGACGGCCGATTGGTTCCCGGCCGCACCGAACGGCCCCAGTGTGCAGAAGAAGTTGGGGAATCCGGCGACGGCCGCCCCGAGATAGCTTTGCGGCTCGTGGTGATACAGGTCGGCGATGGACTGCCCGTGACGTCCGATATAGCGGTGATACGCCGACGGAATCGAGGTGAAGCCGGTGCCGAAGATGATGGTGTCGACCGCGTGCTCGGTGCCGTCGCGCAGCACGATCGAATGCGGGCGCACCTCGGCGATGCCGTCGGTGACGACCTCGACATTCGGTTGATCCAGCGCGGGCAGATAGGCATCGGAGAAGATGGCGCGTTTGCATCCGATGACGTAGTCCGGGGTCAGGGTCCTGCGCAGCGCGGAATCGCGCACCTGCCGTAGCAGTTGCAACCGGCCCAGTGCCTCGTACGGATGCCGGAACCGCTTGTCCACCAGTGAGATCAGGCCGAATCCCTCGATGGCTGCGTACCAGCCGCCGCGGATCGCCTTCTGGGCGAGTGGAATCCGACGTAGGAGCGTCCGTTCCAGACCCAGTGTGCGCCGATCCATCCGCGGCACGATCCACGGCGCGGACCGCTGGAACAGCAGCAGCCGGTCCACCACCGGCTGGATCTCCGGCACGAACTGCACCGCCGACGCGCCCGTCCCGATCACGGCCACCCGCTCGCCGGTCAGATCATGGTCGTGATCCCAGTGCAGCGAATGGAAAGCCTTGCCCGCGAACCGATCCAGTCCCGGAAGCTCGGGATACTTGGCCTCCGCGAAGATGCCCGCGGCGGAAATCAGGACATCGGTGGTGAGCGCACCCAGACTGGTCTCCACCCGCCACCGCGAGTGCGTCTCATCCCAGCGGGCGTCCAGCAGTTCGGCGCCGAATCGGATGTGCCGCACCACATCATGGTCCGTGGCGACCTGGCGCAGATACTCCAGGATTTCCGCCTGCCGCCCATAGGTCCGCGACCAGTCCGGATTCGGCGCGAACGAATAACTGTAGAGCTGTGAGGGGACATCGCACGCGCACCCGGGATAGGTGTTGGCCCGCCAGGTCCCGCCCAGATCCTCGGCCCGCTCGAGAATCACCAGGTCCTCGAACCCGGCTTCGCGCAGTTTGATCGCCAGGCCGATGCCCCCGAATCCCGCCCCGACGACGGCGATCCCGACATGTTCGGCCGGTAACGAATCGGATTCGGCCACAGCTGTTTCCGTATCAATCGACATGAGTGTTCCCCGCGTTCAGAGATCGAGCACGAGCGCGTCACCGCAGGCGCGGGACACGCAGAGCAGCATCCGGTTCTCCCGCTCGGCCGCGGTGAGCAGCCGGTCGCGGTGGTCCACGTCGCCCGCGCGGACCCCGACCTTGCAGGTGCCGCAGAAGCCCTGGCGGCAGGAGTAGTTCACATCGGGCAGCACCCGGCGCACCGCGGTCAGCGCCGTCTCCTCTGCGCCGACCCGGACCGTTCTGCCGCTGCGGGCCAGGGTGATGTCGAAGGCCCGGCCGTCCACCACGGGCGGCGCCGAAAAACGTTCCGTGTGCAGCGATCCCGTCGGATCCAGCGTGAACCGGCAGCGCTGCGCCGCCGCCAGCATGGCGGGCGGACCGCACACGTACACGGCCGCACCGGGTTCCGCGCTCGCGATGATCGCGGCGACATCGGGCGGTCCGGCCTCGTCGTCGGGCCGTACCTCCGCGTCGGGCAGCTCGTCGAGGAACGGCATCGTCGCCCGCGACCGTCCCGCGTACACCAGTCGCCCGCGCGACCCCGCGGCCCGCACCATCGGCAGGATCGGGGTGATGCCGATCCCGCCCGCCAGGAACAGATACGACGGCGCGTCCACCAGCGTGAAAGCATTGCGCGGCCCGCGAATTCGCATGCGGTCACCGACCCACAGCGACTCGTGCAGCTCGCGCGATCCGCCTTCGCCGTCCGGGATCAGCCGCACCGCGATCCGGTACCGCGCCCGATCTTGTGGATCCCCGCACAGCGAGTACTGCCGTTGCCGCCCCGACGGCAGGAAGACGTCCACGTGCGCCCCGGGCCGCCAGCTCGGCAGGTCCCGCCCGTCCGGGGCCCGCAGTGTCACCGTGAGCACATCGGGTGCGGGCCGCTCCAGCCGCTCCACGACGGTGGCCAACTCGAAACCGCTGCGGCGCACCGGATTCGACGGCGACAGCACCGATGCGGCGCGCCCGCTCACGAACACGCGCTTGTAGGCGTCCATCATCCCGCCCAGCACCCGCAGGGTCGCGGGCGTCGCCCGTGCTGGAACGGGCACTGCCTCCGCGCTCATTCGGCCGCCGCCCGGGCCGCCGGGGAATGTGCCAGATACCGCAGCGCCACATCCATCGGACCCAGTTGCGACGGATGGAATCCCGGTCGCAGATACCGCGGAATCTCGGTGAAGAACACCGTCCAGCTGGGAATCACGCCGCGCCGCGTCGCGCTCAGGAACTGCCGAGCCCAGAACCGACCCTTCCGCGGCGACGGATCCTTCCGATACAGATATCCGGCCGAAATGATGAACAGCGGCAGCAGTGTCGCGCTGGCCAGAACCGCGGTGCGCGCCTTTCGCAGATACCCGCCGTCGAGATACATGTACGCGTCGTAGACCACGCTGCGGTGCTCGACCTCCTCGGCCCCGTGCCAGCGCACCAGGTCCAGCATGGCCGGATGCATGCCCTCGGCCTCCAGAATGTCGGCATTGAGCAGCCACTCGCCGATGACGGCCGTGTAGTGCTCCATACCGGCGAACAGGCCCAGCCGCTCCTTGAGCCACTGCTCCCGGGCCCGGCCGCTCAGTCCGTGATCGCCGAGAATCCGATCGACCAGCCAGGCGATGGCATCGACATAGGAGTCGACGTCCAGCCCGAGGGACTGCAGGTGCCGGCGCGCCGCCTCGTGACTGCTGGCGTGCATGGACTCCTGCCCGATGAACCCGGTCACCTCCTCCCGCAGCCGCTCGTCGTGGATGTGGGGGAGGGCCTCCGCCAGTGTCTGCGCCATGGCCCGTTCGCCCTCCGGCAGCACCAGGTGCATGACATCGACAATGTGGGTTGCCAGGACTTCGCCCGGAATGTAGTGCAGCGGAACGGAATCGAAATCGAACCGCACGTCGCGGGCGGAGATGGCGTGCGCCTCGTCGCGGTAGTGGCGCTGCGTCGCGCCAGCCTTGTCAGCCATGACCGAACCGTACAGCGCAACAAATCTCATTGCAATGTTGCAGCTACAATTTGTTCTGGATTGTTGCATCGAGGGTGGCGCCTGCTAGCGTGGATCCGGTGACGACCGCGTCGAAAAACCCGCTGACCCGCACGGATGCTGCCGATGACATCGAGACGCGCATCCTCGACGCGGCACTCGTGCAATTCCAGAAGGTCGGGGTCAAGAAGACGACGATCGAGGATGTCGCCAAGCAGGCCGGGGTCGACCGGGTGACCGTCTACCGCCGGCTCGGCTCCCGCGACGACCTGGTGCAGGCCGTCGTCAGCCGCGAGGTCGGCAACCTGCTGGCCGAACTGTCGAGCATGCCGGACCGGCACGACGACCTACCCGGACTGGTTGCCGACGTCTTCGTCACCGTCATCACCCGCTGGCGGGCGCATCCGCTGGTGGAGCGGCTGCTCGCGGTCGAGCCTGACCGAATCCTGGTGAAACTCACCGTCGAAGGCGCGACCACCTTCGCCATGTCCGTCGCGGCCACCGTCCAGATCCTGGAGCGGGCCGCCGCCCAGGGCCTGTTCGAGGCCCCGGCCGATCTGGCCGCGCGCACCGAAATCGGCTGCCGCATAGTGCATTCGCTGATTCTCGTCGGCGGCGGCGCGGCCACCCTCGAAACCCCGGAAGAGCTGGGGGAGTTCGCGCGCACGTATCTGGTGCCGATCCTCGTCGGGTAGGTGGTCGCCCGACTACAGCACCGCCTGGGTCTGGGTCACCTTGGCGACGAGTTTGCCGGCGTCGTCCCGGATTTCGGTCTCCACCACGACGAAGCTGCGCCCGGCGTGCAGCGGACGGGCCGTGGCGGTGGCGTGACCCGAGCGCAGGGCCCGCAGGAAGTTCGTCTTCGACTCCACCGTGGTCGTCCCCTGCCTGCCCGCCGGCAGATTCAGGAAGGCGCACACCGCGGCGGTGGCGTCGGCCAGCGACATGAGCGCGCCGCCGTGCATCGATCCGCCCAGGGTGCACAGGTTCTCGCGCCACTCCAGGCGGCTGCGCACCAGCTCCGGGCCGCACTCGAGGACCTGGACGCCCAGGCCCTCGGTGAACGGCATGGTGGCGAACAGCTGGGCGCCCGTCGGGGCGGTGGCGATCTCGATGTCGGTCATGAGATCGACTGTGCCCGACGCCGGGCCGCGAGTCGATTACCTTACGGGTAATGGGATGCTGCGTATGCCAGCGTGACAACTGATTTCGTGACGGTCGGGGTAACTCGCCGGGTACGTCCGAAATTGGTTCGCTACCCAACCGCCACCACGGGTGCGCAACAGACAGCGGCTCTCAGCTGTCCGCTGAAGGCTCGGAGAGGCGGAGGAGAGAGGCGGAGGAGTGCAGGTCGGTGTGCTGGGGCCCGTTCGGGTCCATGCGGAGGACGGGACGCCGGTGGAGATCCCCGGCGTGCGAGTGCGGATGCTGCTCGCTCGGCTGGCTCTGGAATCGGGGCGGGACGTGCCGGCGACCGCGCTCATCGACGGACTCTGGGGAGAGGAGCCGCCGGCCGAGGCGGCCGGCGCGTTGCAGGCCGCGGTGTCCCGGCTGCGGAAGGCATTGCGCGGCGTGGGAACGGTCGAATTCGGAACCGGCGGCTACCGGCTGCCCGGGGTGGCGGTGGACGCCGATCGGTTCGAGGACCTGGTGCGACAGGGCCGTCAGGAGCTGGCCGCCGGGCGGGCGGAAGCGGCCACCCGCCGGCTGGGCGAGGCTCTCGCGCTGTGGCGTGGACCCGCGCTCGGCGATGTGCAGGACGCACCGTTCGCCCAAGCCGCCGCGACCAGGCTGGACGATCTGCGGGCCGCGGCGGTCGAGGACCGGTTCGAGGCCGAGCTGCGGCTGGGCCGGTACGCCGATGTGCTCACCGATCTCGAGATCGCCGGAGGGGACAATCCGCTCAGCGAGCGGCTGGCCGCGCTGCGCATGCGGGCGTTGGCGGCGGCGGGACGGCAGTCGGACGCGCTGGCCGTGTACGAGGAGATGCGGGAGCGGCTGGACGAGGAACTCGGCATCGACCCGGGGGCCACCTTGCGGGACACGCATCTCGCGCTGCTCCGGGGCGAGCTCGAGATCCCTGCTCCGCGTAGGGAACCCGTGACCCGGGCGCTGCCCGTTCGCCTGACCGGATTCATCGGGCGCGAGGCGGAACTCACGGAACTGGCCGGGCTGCTGGCGGATTCGCGGCTGGTCACCATTGTCGGACCCGGCGGAGCGGGCAAGACCCGGCTCGCGCTGGAAGCCATGGACCGGCAGGCCACCGGTGCGGTGTTCTTCGTACCGCTGGCCGAACTGGGTGCACCCGACCAGCTCGCGGACGCGGTGGCCGGGGCGCTCGACAGCGACTCCGCCGAGCGGCCGGACAAGACCGCCCGGCTGACCGAACTACTGGACGTCGGGCCCGCTGTGCTGGTGCTCGACAACTGCGAGCACGTCATCGCGGCCGCGGCGGCCCTCGCCGAACAGCTGCTGGATCGGTTGCCGCAGCTGCGCGTACTGGCCACCAGCCGGGAACCCTTGGCCATCACCGGTGAGGCGCTGTGCCACCTCGGACCGCTCGGTGTTCCGGTCGAGACAGCGGATCCCGTTGTGGCCCAGAGTGCACCGGCTGTGCGGCTGTTCGCGGATCGCGCCGCCGCCATCCGATCCGGCTTCATCCTCGACGACGCCACTGTCGCTCCCGTCGTGGAGATCTGCCGCCAACTCGACGGCCTCCCACTGGCGCTGGAACTCGCCGCCGCCAAACTGCGCGCCATGAGTGTCGACCAGGTCGCCCGGCGGCTCGGCGACCGCTTCCGGTTGCTCACCTCCGGCAGCCGCACCGCCCTGCCCCGGCAACGCACCCTGCTCGCCCTGGTGGAATGGAGCTGGGACCTCCTCGACGAACCCGAAAAGATCCTGGCCCGAAGGCTTTCCGCCTTCCCGGGCGGCACCACCGCCGAGGCCGTCGAAGCCATCTGCGCCGACGGCGACCTCCCCATCGAGGACATCCTCTACCTCCTCGACGCCCTGGTCGAGAAATCCCTCGTCACCGTCACCCCCGACGACCCGCCGCGCTACCGCATGCTCGAAACCATCCGCGCCTACGCCGCCGACCAGCTCACCCGCTCATCCGACGACCTGACCCCGCTCTTCACCGACTACTACCTCACTCTCGCCGAACAGGCCGAACCCCACCTTCGGGGCACCGAACAGCTCACCGCCATTGCCCTTTTCGACGCCGAACACGCCAACCTCGCTGCGGCACTGCGTACCTCCCTCGGCACCCGCCCCGATCCGGACACGGCGATGCGGCTCGTGCGGGCCATGTTCTGGTACTGGGGAATCCGGGGGATGAGCAGTCAGTTCGAGAGCTCGCTCGATGCGGTGCTGCGGTTCGGGGACGAGCTCCCGGCGGCCGCGCGGGCCGCCTTCCGGGTGATCGCGCTGATGGCAGGTTCGCCGCCCGCCGGGAGCTCGCTGACCGGGCTCATCGAGGACTGCGTGCAGGCCGGAGGACTGGAATTCCATGCGGCAGTACCGCTGTGGACGGCGCTCCTGGCGGCGCGCGCCGACGACGAGAAGCTGGCCGAACAGCAGCTCGAACAGGCGCTGACCTGGCCGGACCCGTGGGTGCGGGCCAGCGCGCAGCTCGCCCGCGACATCGCCCTGACGGGGCAGGGGCGTCTGCACGAGGGGGCCGCCGCGCGACGGGAAGCCCTGCGCGGCTTCGAAATCGTCGGCGACCGCTGGGGGCTGGGCATGGCGCTCCTCGCCGTCGGCCGCGCCCACTCGCTGCAGGGCGACCACGACCAGGCCCGCGCCGCCTACGCCCGCGCCGTCACCCTCGCCTCCGAACTCGGCACCGAGGACGACATCGTCGCGGCCCGCACCGCCCTCGCCGACGAACGCATGCGCGGCGGCGAACTCGCCGAAGCCGCCCGCGACATCGACGCCGCCCAGCGCCTCGCCGCCGACCAGGGCTTCTCCCGCCTCTCCGCCGTCATCCTCCTCACCAGCGCCGAATTACACCGCCGCACCGGCGATATCGCCCGCTCGGACCAAGACCTCGACCAACTCGAGCACCGCCTCCGCCATCTGCCCTATCCAGAAGCCATGGCCGCCAACCACATAACGGTCGCCCGCCTGCGCAACCGCCTCAGCGAAGGCTCGCCCGCCGCGGCCCGCGCCCTCCTACCCCGCGCCATCGAAGGCGCTTTCATCTACGGCGACTCCGCCGCCACCGCCCAGGCCCAAGCCCATGCCGCCGAACTCCTGGCGAAACTCCGCCTCCTGGAAGACAACCCGTCCGCGGCCGCCACCGCTCTCGGCCTCAGCCAGGTAATCCGCGGCACCGCAGACCACGGCGAACCCGAACTCACCACCCTGACCGCCACCCTCACAAATCGCCTGGGCGACACCGAATACCACCGCGCCTACCACCTCGGCGCAGACCTCCCCCGACCAGAGGCCCTGGCCCGACTCGCGACAGAGGCCACCCCTGCCCCGTAATCGAAACCAAGAAGTCGACCCGCGACTCTCCAAGCGCTGGACGCTGTGCTCTGATCATCAGGACTCGCCGCGACATATGGGACTTGAAACCGGGATCTCCAGGGATCCGCCCCCTCGACGAATTACCTCTTGCGGCATCGGGAAATTGGTAGAGACGTAACCGATAATCTCCATCCGGGTGGCGTCAGTATTTACCAGGACGAGTATCTGCCCCGCCATCCGGGTCTGAACGGGAGTCCGCGCGCCTCGTCGCAGAGGGAAAGCTTGTCCTGCCCGCCGTCCGGGTCTTCAAGGCTGCGGACTTCCCCGGTGCACTCGCGTACCTCGGAAAGAACGGCAAAGTCCTCGTGGACTTCAACCCGCATCGCGCGTGAGCGCCGACGGGCCCGGCACGATCGAGGGCGAGCACCATGACCACACGCAGCACCATCGGCATTCTCGGAGCAGGAAATATCGGCCGGCAGGACGTCGGCTGACGCGCCGGTCATCCCGGTCGACTCGGCTGGGGTGCGATAACCGGTCGGTTGCCGGGAGGTTCTGTATGGGAGCAGAATCGACCGGGCAAGATCCGGGGCGTTCGCTCCGGTCGAGATAGCTCAGGCGATCGATGACACCGATGGGGTGATCTTGATGCGAACGGACGGGGACAGCTGGGACATCGTGACGAGCGTGGGGCTGACCGCCTTGGGCGTTGCCACGTTTCGGGCACTCGAGACGATCGATCCCGAGCCGATGATCCGCGACGACTACGCGGCGTGGTTCGTCGAGGCGGCGGGCGAACCGCATTTCACGCAGATGCTGGAGGACCCGGCGTCCGTGGGCAACATGACGCGGTTCGGGCGGTTCATGGGTGTCCGGACGAGGTTCTTCGACGAGTTCTTCGCCGCGGCGTGGCAGCGGGGTGTGCGGCAGGCGGTGATCCTCGCATCCGGTCTGGATGTGCGGGCATACCGGCTGGATTGGCCCGCGGGCACGGTCGTCTTCGAGATCGATCAGCCCCGGGTGCTGGAGTTCAAGGACCAGGTTCTCGCCGACCACGATGCCGTGGCCAAAGCCGATCGGCGCGTGGTCGCGGTCGATCTGCGCGACGATTGGCCCGCTGCGCTCACCGCCGCGGGATTCGATCCGGAGCGGCCGACGGCGTGGTCGGCCGAGGGGCTGTTGCCGTTCCTCCCGGGTTCGGCACACGACGCGTTGTTCGAACGCATCGACGCCCTGTCCGCGTCCGGCAGCAGCGTGGCCACCGACGACTTCGGCCGCGGCCTGGACCCGCAACGCTTCGCCGATGCGGAGGAAAAGTTCTTCGGCAGCAACCCCTTCGGCAACCTGGTCGTGAGCGACCTCTGGTACGACGATGCCCGCGCTGTTCCCGGCGACTGGCTGGCGCGGCACGGCTGGTCGGTCCAGAGCAACGCCCCAGTCGACCTCGCCGCCGCCTACGGCCACCCGATCACCGACATGCCCGACGAGCTACTCGACCTCATGCAGCAGGCGCACTACGTGAGCGCCGAAAAGCGCCGGTGAACCCGCATGTAACAAAATTCGGTACATGAAACAAATTGAGAAATATTCGGCTTCGATCTTGCGTCATGTTCTATCGGATCAGCATTTCAAATCCCGTCGGTATTTCTTGGTCCGGGCTCGGTCGTATGGCCGTTGAGCGGCTACGCTGCGGATTCCGTGAACTCGAACGGGATTGCCTCTCATCGCCGCGAAAGTTCGGCACGGTCGTATACTCCCGTTATGGCGGATGAGCGGTCCTCCACGGAATTCCCCGAGTCGCCCATTCTTGTGGTGCAGACGCGAGAACACCTCTATCGGCTGCGCGCCGGGGGTGCATACAACATCGGCCGCGATCCGACCGCCGACATTGTTGTCACCGATCCGCGTGTTTCCGCCTTGCATGCCGTGCTGGAGCGGGGGTCGGACGGTTGGGAAATCGAGGACGCGCACAGCCTGAACGGCACCTTTTTCGACGGTCACCGCGTCGAGCGGATGCTGATCGACCACGACGAGACCTTCAACCTGGGGCATGCCAAAGACGGTGCGCGGCTGTCCTGCTCGTTGGAAGCATCACCCGAGCCCGAGCCCGATGACGATTCCGGCGGGGACACGATGGTCGTCCCGAATCCTGGCTATGACTTGGACGATGAAGTCACGGTCACCAAGTACGAGCCGGGCCTGCCCCGGCGAGTGTCGAGGTCGTCGCCTCCGGCCGCCCGCCCCAGCGCGGTGGTACAGATCCTCTCGGGCATGCTCCGGATCGGGCGCGCCGCCGACAACGACATCGTCGTGCCCGACCTCATGGTCTCTCGCCATCACGCCGAACTACAGGTGATCGCCGAAGGCAAATATCGAGTCGTCGACCTCGACAGCCACAACGGCACCTACGTCAACGGCCACCGGATCGAGACCGCGGACCTGTCCGAATACGACTTGATCGGCATGGGGCACACCAACTACCGGCTCGTCGGCGACGAACTGCGCGAGTCCGTCGACACCGGAGACATCTCGGTCTCGGTCCAGAACCTCATCGTGCGGACACCGGAAGGCAAGGTGCTCCTCGACGAGGTGAGCTTCCCCATTGCGCAGCGCTCACTCGTCGGGGTCATCGGACCCAGCGGAGCGGGCAAGTCGACGCTGTTGGGCGCGGTCACCGGGCTGCGGCCCGCGACCGAGGGGACCGTCCGCTACGACGGACGCGACCTGTACACCGATTACGAAGAACTGAGACACCGGATCGGGTTGGTTCCGCAGGAGGACATCCTGCACAAAGAGCTCCCGACGCGACGTGCCCTGCTGTATGCGGCCGAGCTGCGCTTCCCCGGTGACACACGCAGCGAGGAGCGCGAGCAGCGAGTCGACGAAGTCCTCGACGAACTCGGCTTGTCGCGGCATGCCGACACCCGCATCGATCGGCTCTCCGGCGGGCAACGCAAACGGGTGAGCGTCGCATTGGAACTGCTGACCAAACCGTCGCTGCTGTTCCTCGACGAACCAACCTCCGGCCTGGACCCCGGCCTCGACAAGACGGTCATGGAAATGCTGTCGGAACTCGCCCACGACGGGCGGACCGTCATCGTCGTCACCCACAGCGTGGCGAATCTCGATTCCTGTGACCGCCTGCTGGTTCTGGTGCCCGGCGGCAAGCTGGCCTATTACGGACCGCCTTCAGAGGGGTTACAGGAGTTCGGGCAGCGCACCTGGGCCGAGGTGTTCCAGGCATTCGACCGGGAGGAGGACCGCGACTGGGCCGGTGAGTTCCGGAACTCCCCGCGCTTCGAGAACTACGTCGCTGTCGGGTTGACCAACGACATCGGACCGGCGGAAGTACACACACCGGCGCCGCCGCCCGCGCCGCAGTCCAAACTCAGCCAGCTCAGCACGCTGTGCCGGCGGTATCTGGCGGTAATCGCCTCGGACCGCAGCTATCTGGCGTTGCTCGGCGTGATGCCGCTGCTGCTGGGCGGTTTGATCGCCGCGGTGCCGGCGGGCGCCGGCTTCACCGGGGCGCCGGGAACCAACACCGATGCCTCCACCAAGCTCATGCTCCTGATTTTCGGCGCCTGCTTCGTCGGCACCGGCAATGCGATTCGCGAGATCGTCAAGGAACAGACGATCTACCGCAGAGAACGCGCGGCAGGACTGTCGGCAGGGGTCTATTTGATGTCGAAACTGCTGGTCCTGGGTGTGATCACCATCCTTCAGACGGCGGTGTTGTTCTTGATCGGCACGATCGGTACGAGTTTCCCGCCGACGGGGATATTCACCTCGGTCCAGCTGGAGTTGATCTTGGCGATGGCGATGCTGGGTATCGCGTCGCTGGCGTTGGGCTTGCTGGTGTCCGCCTCGGTGAACACCTCGGAAAAGACACTGCCGCTGCTGATCGTGCTGTCGATGGCACAACTGGTGCTCACCGGCGGGCTGGTGCGGCTTCCCGGCACGCCCGTTCTGCAACAGCTGTCCTACCTGTCGCCGTCCCGTTGGGGCTACGGCGCCGCAGCGGCGAGCATCGACCTCGACACCCTCTCGCCACACCAAGGCGGGCCCGACCCGCTGTGGAAGCACACCCTCGGCACATGGCTGCTCGATATGGGAGTCGTCGCCGGTCTGGCGGCGATCTTCCTCCTGCTGGCCTGGTATCGCCTGCACCAGATGCGGCCCCGGCGGCGCGGCGCCCGCCCCGCGCAGATTTGAGCCTGCTCAACTGCTCGTCATTCCCCACGCCTGTACCTCCGCGCTGACCGAAGCGGTCAGCGCGGAAGCTCTGCCTTCTCATGCGGCTGCAGGGCCGCGGTCACTTTGCGGGTCGGTCAGGAGACTCGGGTGAAGACGCGGCCGGCGAGGTCGATGGCGGTGATGTCGCCGTTGGTGTCGCGGGTGAAGTAGCCGCGCTGGCCCTTGAAGGAGCCGTCGGTGATGACGTATTCGTCGCTGTCGGGGAAGAGGCCGAAGGGGAAGGGCGGGTGGTCCTGGGGGATCTCGGCGCCGGCGGCGGCGCGGATCTCGGGCTTGACCTTGCAGTCGAGGTAGAGCTGGTCGCCGTCGGCGTAGCAGGTCATGGTCATGGCGTCGATGTCGTAGACGCCGAACAGTTCCGGGGCGCGCGCGGCGTCGAAGGGGGCCGGCTCGGGATCCTTGTCGACGACGCCCAGGTAGTGCTCCAGGGCCCAGCGGATGATGGCCTGGTTGGCGGGGATGCCGTCGGGGCTGGCGTTGGAGAGCACGACCACCGCGAAATCGCGTTCGGGAACCAGCTGGAAGTTGGCGAACTGGCCGAAGCCGGAACCGTCGTGGCCGACCGTGCGGACCCCGTCCACATCGCGCAGCATCCAGCACAGGCCGAAGGCGTCGGCCAGGGTGCTGGCCCGCAGCTCGACGGTCGGCTGCTGCATCCGGTGCATCAGCTCCGCCGGCAGCACCGGCACGCCGCTCTCGGTGCGGCCGTCCCCGAGGTGGAATCGGCTCCAGCGCAACAGATCCGACACCGTGGAGCCGAGCCCGCCGCCCGGGTTGTTGGCGCGGCTGCCTTTCCACGTCCGCGACACCTCGAGCTCACCGTCCTGCCGCCGTTCGTGCCCGGTGGCGAAGCGGCGGGTCATGACATCGCCCTGGAAGTAGAAGCTCTCGGCCAGCCCCACCGGCTCCAGAACCGTGTCGGCGACGACCTTTTCGAACGACTCCCCGGTCACCTTCTCGATGACGCGGCCCAGCAGATTGAAGCCCGCCTGGCTGTAGGACGCCCGCTCGCCGGGCGCGCCGATCAGCGGCAGCTCGGCCAGCGTGGCCACGAGGGCGGCCAGCCCGTCCGCACCGTCGCCGGTGTCGTTGATGATGTTCCACTCCAGCCCGGCGGTGTGGTTGAGCAACTGCCGCACGGTGATCGTCGCCGCGGACTTCTCGTCGATGAGCTCCAGCTCCGGCACATAGGTGCGCACCGGCGCGTCCAGCTCCACCCGGCCCGCCGCGACCAGCCGCATCAGGGCGGTGGTGGTGAAGGTCTTGCTGGTCGAGCCGATCGCGAAGATCGTGTGCTCGGTGATCGGCACCGGGTTCTCGGTGCTGGTCACACCGACATTGGCGTGGATCTCCCGCCCGTCCACCCAGATACCGACGGCCATGCCGGGCATCCCGTACTCGGCGGCGGTGGCCGCGACGAACTCGGTGAGGGCGGAATCGGTGTGCGCGTTCTTCGACATCGTGGTGCCTTTCGGTGGTGGCCGTTCGTGCGTGTCCATGACGATGCCGACCCGCGCTGACAGCTCACCGACAGTGCGCTGACCGCCGTTCGTCAGTGGCGTGGATCCCGGTCAGCGGCGGCCGTGAGTGAAGTCACCCGAACCGATTTCCGGCTCCGACCGGCGGTCTCTTCACCCTCTCAGGCGCAGCTCAGCTTCGAGTCAGCAATTGCTAAGAGGCTGTGGGCAACGTGGGGGTCTGATTCGTGGCACCTGCACAAACAACTAGTCGAACCAGAGAAAAACTGCCGAAGGAGAAAGCGTGCGTTCAACGAAGACCTGGGGCAGCGTGGCATTGGCCTTGGCCGCAACCGTTCTGCTACCGGTGGCCGCGGGTGCCGCCTCCGCCGACCCGGGGACCTCGCTGAACTCCGCGGGCACCTCCGCCGGCGGTTCACGCATCGCCTCCACCAAGGCCACCGACGAGCGCACCCTGACGCTGCAGGTCTATTCGGCCGCCATGGACAAGAACATCGAGGTCGATGTGCAGCGCGCCGCCGACACCTCGGCGCCCACTCCGGTGCTGTACCTGCTCAACGGCGCGGGCGGCGGCACCGACTCCGCGACCTGGCAGAAGCAGACCGACGTCCTGAACTTCCTGTCCGACAAGAACGTCAACGTGGTGCAGCCGGTCGGCGGCGGATTCAGCTACTACACCGACTGGCGCGAACCGGATCCCACACTGGGCGTGAACAAGTGGAAGACCTTCCTCACCGAGGAACTGCCGCCGCTCATCGACCAGGCGCTGAACACCAACGGCCGCAATGCCATTGCCGGTCTGTCCATGGCCGGCACCTCGGTGCTGCAGCTGCCCATCGCCGCGCCCGGCCTCTACCAGTCGGTGGCCGCCTACAGCGGTTGCGCCCAGATCAGCGATCCGCTCGGCTACAGCATGGTCAATACCGTGGTCGCCGCGGGCGGCGGCGACAGCGCGAACATGTACGGCCCGGGGCGCGATCCCATGTGGGCCGCCAACGATCCCTACGTGCACGCCGACCAGCTGCGCGGCCTGAACCTGTTCATTTCCAGCGGTTCCGGCCTGCCGGGCCAGTGGGACACCCTCGGCGGCACGCACACCCTGCCCGGCGCGGGCGGCTGGGCGAACCAGGTGGCCCTGGGCGGCACGCTCGAGGCCGCCACCAACTACTGCACCCACAACCTGAAGACCAAGCTCGACGGCCTCGGCATTCCGGCCACCTACGACCTCACGCCCACCGGCACCCACTCGTGGGGGTACTGGCAGGACGCGCTGAAGAAGTCGTGGCCGGTCCTGGCTGCCGGTCTGGGCCTACCGGCCTGACCGGCAAAACGACGAAACCGGCACGCCTTCAGGGGAAGCGAGCCGGTTTCGTCTTGTGTCCCGGTGCGGTCACGAGGCGGGGAATCGCACCCTGACCCGCGACCCGGAACCATACCCTCGGAGGAAGTTCAGTTCCGGGCCAGCATTTCCGACGCCGCTCGGCACGCTGAAGTGCTGACTCCGAAACACCCGGGTACCCGCCGGAGGAGACAGCGTGCGTTCGAGAAACTTCTTCGGCAGCTCGGTCCTGGCCTTGGCCGCAACCGTTCTCCTACCGCTGGCGGCGGGCATCACCGCCGCCGACCCGGGCACCTCGCCGAACGCCGCCGACGGCTCCCACATCACTTCCCTCGGGGCCACCGACGGCCGAATCCAGCGGATGCGGGTCTATTCGGCCGCCATGGACAAGACCATCGATCTCGATGTGCAGCGCGCCGCCGACACCACACAACCCGCCCCGGTCCTGTATCTGCTCAATGGCTCGGGCGGCGGCGTCGACGAGGTGACCTGGCAGACCAAGACCGATGTGCTGGACTTCCTGGCCGGCAAGAACGTGACCGTGGTGGAACCGATCGGCGGTGGTTTCACCTACTACACCGACTGGCGTGAGCCCGATCCCATACTGGGCGTGAACAAGTGGAAGACCTTCCTCACCGAGGAGCTGCCACCGCTCATCGACCGGGCGCTGAACACCAACGGCCGCAACGCGATTGCCGGTCTGTCCATGGCGGGCACCTCGGCGCTCCAGCTGCCGATCGCCGCACCCGGGCTGTATCGGGCGGTGGCGGCCTACAGTGGCTGCGCCCAGATCAGTGACCCCCTCGGCCACTACTTCGTCGATACCGTGGTCGCGAAGGGTGGCGGTGACACCAGGAACATGTACGGCCCCGAAGGCGATCCCGAGTGGGCCGCCAACGATCCCTACGTGCACGCCGACCGGCTGCGCGGGCTGAAGCTGTTCATTTCCAGCGGTTCCGGACTGCCCGGCCGGTGGGATCTCCCCGGTGGCCCGTTCACCCTGCCCGGCACCGACGGCTGGATCAATCAGTTGACCCTCGGTGGCGGACTCGAGGCCGCCGCCGACCTCTGTAGCCGCAATCTCGTGGTGAAACTCGACCGGCTCGGCATCCCGGCCACCGTCGACTTCACGCTCACCGGCACTCACTCGTGGGGGTACTGGCAGGACGCGGTGAAGCGATCCTGGCCGGTGCTGGCGGCCGGCCTGGGGCTGCCCGCCTGAGGGGAAACGACGAAACCGGCTCGCCCCCAAGGGAAGCGAGCCGGAGTCGTGGTGCCGGTGATCAGGCGGTGAGCTCGAAGCTCGGGTACCCGTTGCCGCGCTCGTCGTCGCAGTAGCGGCGGTAGTTGCCGAAACCGCCGATGTAGGGCATGAATACGCGCTTCTTGCCCTCGATGTTCGCGCCCATGTACCAGGAATTGGCCTTCACGAACAGCGTGCCCTCGGCGACCTCGAGCAGGTGATCGGTCCACTTGACCGCCGCCTCCGCGCGGGCCTCGGCCTTGCGGATCCCGTTGGCGCGGCAGTGCTCCACCAGCGCCAGCACCCAGTCCAGCTGCTGCTCGGAGTGCAGCACCATGTTCGCCATCACCGACGGGGTGCCGACACTGTTGATGCTGAACATGTTCGGGAAGCCGGGGATGCCGAAGCCCAGGTAGGTGACCGGTCCGTCGGCCCACAGCTCACCGAGGCGAGCATCCTGCGCGCCGTGCATGTCGATCCGCAGCAGCGCACCCGTCATGGCGTCGAAACCCGTTGCGTAGACCAGCGCGTCGAGTTCGATGAACTTGTCGGCGGTGCGGATGCCGGTCGGGGTGACCTCCTCGATGGCCTCGCGGCGCAGGTTCACCAGCGACACGTTCGGCCGGTTGAACATCTCGTAGTAGCCGGAGTCGGTGCAGATGCGCTTGGTGCCGATGGGGTGGTCGTAGGGGATGAGGTCGTCGGCCACCGCCTGGTCGTCCACCTTGGCGCGGATCTTGGCGACCGCGAACTCGCGCACCAGCTCATTAGCGGCCAGATCGCTGTTCTGGTCGGGGAAGACCTTGTTGAACAGCACGCCGCCGCCGTCCCAGCGGTCCTGCATGGCCTGCTCGCGGTCCGCGGCGGTCAGGTCCAGGGCCTTGGTCTCCAGCGAGCGGTGCGGGGTGGCGGCCGGTGCGTAGTAGGAGTTCTCGCGCCGCTGCCGGTAGGTGGCGCGGATCTCGCCCTGCTCCTCGTCGGTCCACGGCCGGTTGGGCACCGGGACGCTGAAGTTGGCCGAACGCTGGAAGACGGTGAGCGCCTCGGCCTCCCGCGCGATGATCGGCGCGACCTGGATGCCGGAGGAGCCGGTGCCGATGACGCCGACCCGCTTGCCCTCGAAGGACACGCCCTGCTCCGGCCACTGCGCGGTGAAAAGCTCCTCGCCCGCGAAGGTTTCGATGCCGGGAATGTTCGGCTTGATCGGCGCGGACAGGCAGCCGGTGGCGAAAACCACGAACTGCGAGCGGAATTCGTCGCCGGCCTCGGTGCGCAGCGTCCAGACGGCCGCCTCGTCGTCGAAGCGGGCGCCGACGACGCGCTGACCGAACCGGTAGCGCTGCTTCAGCTCGAAGCGGTCCGCCACATGGTTGATGTAGGCGAGGATCTCCGGCTGGGCGGCGAAACGCTCGGTCCAGGTCCAGCTCTGCTGCAGGTCCTCGTCGAACGAGTAGGAGTAGTCGACGCTCTCCACGTCGCAGCGCGCACCCGGATAGCGGTTCCAGAACCAGGTGCCGCCGACACCCTCGCCCGCCTCCAGGCCGAGCACGTTCAATCCGGCCTTCGCCGCCTGGTGGACGCCATAGAGTCCGGCGAATCCGGCACCGATGATGATCACATCGAATGGGCTGCCCTGCTCGGGATGCATGCGCGACCTCTCACTATTCGTCTCGAGATATTTCGAATAGGCATATCGTCACGGCGCATGCGGGCACTCGGCGATACCACGTCCCACTGACCAGGAGCCGAGTCCCGGGAAATGCTCGCTATTCGTGGGAAGGTTCGCCGGTCACGATGTGATCGGCGTGGTTCAAACCCTCGCGGACCAGGCGGGCCAGGTGGCCGTCGCGGATGCGGTAGATGATGCGGCGGCCCTCGCGGCGGGTGTCGACCAGGCCGCTGAAGCGGAGTTTGGCCAGATGCTGGCTGACCGCCGTGCGGGAGGCGCCACAGGCCTCGGTGAGAGCGGTGACATCGGCCTCGTCGGAGGCGAGGATCCAGAGGATGTGCAGGCGGGTCGGATCCGACAGCATGCGGAAGGTGGCGGTGGCCACGTCCAGATGGGGCTGATCCGGACGGACCGGGTGGATGAGGCTGGGCGCCGCAGGTGCCGGTTCGGTCTCCTCGCTCACCAGTTCACCTTCCTGCCGCCGCCGTCACCGCCTCGGGGCCCGTCGGCACGTGTGCGGGCCAGGCGCGGGCCGCCGTCGTAGCTGCCAGTGTAGCGACGGCGGCCAGCACGATAGCCGTGGTCGGCAGGCCCGCCAGCGCGCCCAGCTTGCCCGCGACCGGGTAGGTCATCAGGAAGCACGCGTGCGAGAGGGAGAACTGCGCGGTGAAAACGGCTGTGCGGGTTTCGGGTTCGGACTGGGCGCGCAGCAGGCGGGCGGACGGGGTGTTGATCATCGAGGTCCCCGCGCCCAGCAACACCCAGGTCACCGCCAGCACGAGCGCACCGGCCCCACGAGGGAGCAGGGTCGGCAGCGACGCCGCGATCAGGCCCAGTGGCAGCAGGACACAGCCGGTCATCATGAAACTGCGGTCAGGCACCCGCGCCAGCAATCGCGGGGTCGACAGCGCCACCGCCATGGAGCCGAATCCGAAGCAGCCCAGCGCCAATGCCACCGCGGTATTGCAGCCGCCCAGCTGATCCCGCACGTACACAACGGTATTCACGATCACCAGCGCGGTGGCCGCGGCCACCACCATGTTCATGGCCAGCAGCCCGCGCAGCACCGGCCGGTTCATCATGATCCGGGCGCCCTCGGTGATGCGCCGCGGCAGCGGGGCGGACCGCTCGGGCGCGGCGAGCCGGGGCAGCCGGGTGGTCACCACCAGCAGCGCCGAGGCCACGAAACCGGCCGCGGTACCCACGAACAGCGAGTGATAGCTGATGACCGTCAGCAGCGCGGCCGCCAGCACCGGGCTCAGTAGCGATTCCATGTCGTAGGCCAGCCGCGACAGCGACAGCCCGCGGGTGTAGCCCTCCTCGTCGACCAGGATCGAGGGGATCAGCGACTGGAACGCCGGAGTGAAGGTGGCCGAGGCCGACTGCAGCAGCGCGATCAGCACGTAAATCTGCCAGGTGTGCGTGACGAACGGCAGCATGAGCGCGATCCCCGCGCGCACCGCGTCCGCCGACACCAGTACCAGCTTCCGGGGCAGCCGCAGGGTGAGCGCCGAGATCACCGGCGCGACGGCCACATACGCCACCATCTTGATGGCCAGGGCAGTGCCCAGCACCGCGCCCGCCTGGCCCCCGGCCACCTCGTAGGCGAGCAGGCCCAGGGCCACGGTGAGCAGTCCGGTGCCGATCAGGGCGACGACCTGGGCGGTGAACAGCTTGCGGAACCGGGGATCGCGGAGCACGTCGAGCACACAGCCACTATAAGCCCATATGTGCGCAGTTGTGCACATGATGTCGGATATATGTGCGGTCGGCCTCGCTTGGTCCGATTGCCCCGCATTCGTCGCTATCCTCCCTTCCATGGGGAGGAATCTCGTGGCCGGTGTCCTGGCTGCCGCCACGCTCACGCTGGCCGCGTGCGCACAACACCCCGCCACCGCACCCATGGCCGGCAACCTCGCCCCGCACACCAGCGATCACGTCGTCCCCGGTCCGGTCACCCCCGTCTCCGACCTCCCGCCCTGCGGAGATATCGCCTCGGCCGCCACGCCTCCCGACTGCTACCTGCAATCCCACGACGCCGCCGGGCTGACCTTCGAAGTGCGGCACCGCGGTACGGGACAGCAGGGGTCGGTCGCCATCACCGTGCTGGACCCCGTCGGCGCACAGCTGCAGACCTTCACCGAACAGGCCGTCGGCACCACCGAGCCACGACTGCGCGACCTCGACAACGACGGCCGCGACGAGCTGATCATCCCGATCATGCTGGCCAGCGCCAACACTCGCTACGTCATCTACCACGCGGGCGGCGACGGGCAGCTCCGGCGCGCGGGCGAACTCGCGGGCATCGGCATCGACACCTCCGCGGCCGGCTACACCGTCGTGACCGCCCGCGACAGCTACGAACTCTGGAACATCGAATTCTGGACCTTCGACGCCGAGAAACTGCAACCCCTGGTCACCGCCGAGGTCCGGCTCCTCGACGACGGCACCGGGCACGTCGGCGGTAGCGAGTGCACGGTGATCGACAGCGGCGGGTTGAACCGCACCGGGCTCACCCCGGACCAGGCCACCGGTCAGTTCTGCGCCGAACCAACCGTGCTTCGGGTGAGGCGCTGACGCAGGTCAGCTCACCGGCTTCGAATACCGTCGGCGCAGCCACTCGGCATAGTCGTACGACACGGTCTCGCCATCGGCGTCGAGGCACAGTGCGGCGTCGCGCAACCGTCGCACGATCCGGCCGACCGGCGGCACCGGCAGCGGCAGCAGCGCCTGGCCGAGAGCGTGGCGGCGGAGCTCGGCCAGTTCGCCGAGGGTCTGCACGACCGGACCGCCCAGATCGCGGATCCGGCCGGACGGGCCCGCCTCGACCGCGTCGGCCAGCCGGCCCGCCACCGCGACCACGTCGACCGGCTGGAACCGCATGCCGGTCCGCGGCGCGATGCGGAATTTCGCGGCCGCGCCGGCCATTTCGTCGATGAGTTCGTGGAACTGCGTGGCGCGCAACAGGGTCCACGGCACCGGGCCCTGGGTGACCACCCGCTCCTGGGCGACCTTGGTGCGGTAGTAGCTGAACGGCACCCGCTCGCAGCCGACGATCGAGATCTCCACATGGTGGCCGACCCGGGCGCGCTGCTCGGCGGCCAGCAGGGTGCGCACACCGTCGACCATCACCCGTGCGCTGCGCAGCCCGCGATGGGAGGCCGCGTCCACCACCGCGTACACACCCTCCAGCGCCGCGTCCATCCCCGCGCCGGTGACCAGATCCACCGCGTGATGGGTGGTCCCCGGCAGCGGCTCGGTGGGTGCGGACCGGCTCAGCACCCGCACCGTATGCCCGCGCGCCACCAGATCCCGCACCACCGGCGCACCCAGCGTCCCGGTACCGCCCACAACCGCCACCTGCATGTCGGATCCCTTCCTCGACCGGCCTTCCTCGGACGCTAGAACCACACCGTGTGCCGCTCAACATGATTCATCGCATGGCGTCGGATTCCCCACATTCGCCCGTGCCCCGCGCGTCGATGGGGTTGGATGTGCCGCGTCGCCGGGGTCAGATGTGCGCGCCCTTGGTGCGGTTGCAGGCGCGGCAGAGGATCTGCAGGTTGGCGGGGCTGGTCGCGCCGCCCCGGCTGATCGGGATGATGTGGTCGAACTCCAGGTAGTGGCTGTCGCCGCATTCGACGCATTTGCCGCCGTCGCGCTGCCAGACCACGGCCTTGACATCCGGTGGGATGGAACGGGTGTCGCGGCGGCCGGGGGTGAGGGCCAGGCGCTTGGCGATGCGCAGCGCGCCCTCCATGGCGGCGGCCACGAAGTCGGGATCGGCGACCTCGAGGATCGCGCCGCCGCGCGAGGAGGTCGCCGACACCTCGACCAGACCATCGGCGGCGGTCACCGAAACCACACGGGCCCAAGGCATTTCGGTGCCGGTATCCGCGCCCGTGAAGCGCAGCTTGCGGTTGCTGACGATCAGCCGGCCCTCGGTGCGCTTGGGGCCGCGGGCCAGCCGGCGGATGTGCACGGCGGGGAGGTTCAGGTGGACCCGCTCGTCGGGATCCAGATGCAGGCCCGTGGTGGGCTGCTGCGGCAGCTCGCCGGACCGCAGCCGGGTGAGTAGGCGGCCGCGGTGCAGGCGGCGGCGCAGGTCCTCGATGACGGGGCCCGACAGGGACAGCTCCGCGGCGGTGTCCTCGAAGTCGTCCACGTCGGGCTCGTCCACCACGCCGTCGGCGAAGGTGAAGGCGACCAGGCGTTCCAGCTGATCGAGGGCGAGCGGGCGCAGCAGATCCAGGGCGGCGGCGCGGTCGACGCGCTGGAAGCGCAACGCGGCCCAGAGCGTCTCCCAGTCGTCGTGCGGGGTGAGGCCACGCAGGGCGCGCTCGGCGCGGGGACGCCAGCCGCGCAGGTATTCGGCTGTCTCGGTGGAACATTCGCGGCACAACAGCGTGGCACCGAACAGCGCCGCGCCGAACAGGCGGCGGCGCGGCGCCCCGCAGCGCGGGCAGTGGCGGGCATCCTGCGGCGGGGCGGGGCGTGCCGAGGCCGTCCACGTCGTGCCGTCCCACCAGCGCAGGCGGGCCGGATCGCGAGGATCCGGATGCCATTCCGCCCGTTCGGGATCCGGGGGCGGCGGTGTGCGGCGCGGCTCGGGCTCGAAGCCGTGCACGGGATCGATCCGCACCCCGAACTCGCGCACCAGCCCCGCCAGGCTGACCCCGGCGTCGGCCAGCGCCCGGAACTCCCAGCCCTCCTCGGCGCGCGTGAACTCACCCAGCACCAGGGCCGGTGCCGGGTCCGGGGTGTCGATGTCGTATCGAGCGACCGGGTGGTCGTGGTCGAATACGGTCAGCCGCAGGCCCGCGACATCGGCGAAACCGCCTGGCGCCGAGCCGATGACCACGATCCCCGCCACCTCCGGCCCGGTGCGCGGGAGCGAGACCGACAGCCGTGCCGTCCCCGGCGCCGGCTCCCGGTCCAGCGTCACCGCCTGCGAGACGTGCCGGGGCGCGTCGAACCAGACGAAATCCCGGTCCGACCGGGCCCGCCCGTGCTCTGCCACCAGCACGGCCTGCGCCCGCACCGCATGCTCCGACCGCCACGAAAGCACAACCGTCAGAAGCGATGTCGGAACCGTCGTATGGCCACCCATGGTCAGTTTCATCGTGGTCGAACTATGCCACGACTCTCCGACAAAACCGTATGCCCGGCCCTCCCGTGCAACCTGAAAATCGTGCGGCACAGTAGAGCTATGACCAACCCCAAGGGGAGCGACCGTCAGCCCGCCAAACCCTCGACCTCGCGCGTCCCCACCGCCGGGGACATCCTGGCGGCCGCCCAGGCCGCGGTCGAAGCCGCCCAGAGCGCGGCCGGTCAGGCCCTGGATTCCGCCCAGGTGACCGCGTCGACCGCCTTCGACACCGCCGTCCGCCTCCCGCCCGCCTCGATTCAGCTCGCCGCCCAGCTGCCCGACCTGATCCAGAGCCTCACCATCGCCGTCGAACGTCTCAACTCCACCATCGACCGCCTCGATCGCACCCTCGCCCTGGCCGAACCCGCCTTCGTCGCCTACGACAAGATCCTCACCCGGCTCGAGGCGGTCACCGCTCTCGGCGAGGAGGTCTTCACCCGCCTCGACAAACTCCCCGGCGTCTCCCTGCTCGGCCGCCTCACCGGCACCCGCGAGAATCCGGAACCCGTACCGCCCGAGAGCAAGTCCCGCCGCTCCCGCCGCAAATGACACCGCGGCACCCCGGCGGCGGGCCCGGACTACCTGGCCGAGGGAATGCGGTCGCGGGGCGGGACGGCCAGGCCGGGGAGGGCGCGCAGTGCGGCGGCGGCCTTCCAGACCATTTCGTGGTACTCGCCGGCCGGGTCGGAGTCGAGGACGACCGCGCCGCCCGCGCCGACTCGCCAGCGATTGTCGTGGCGGACGGCGGTGCGGATGACGATGTTCAGGTCGGCGGTGCCGCCGAGGCCGAGGAAGCCGATGGTGCCGGAATAGATGCCGCGGGCCTCGGTTTCGAGGGAGTCGATGATTTCGAGGGTGCGGAGTTTGGGGGCACCGGTCATGGAACCGCCGGGGAAACAGGCTCGGAGACAGTCGATGACGTCCAGGCCGGGACGGAGGGTGCCGCGCACGGTGGAGACCAGCTGATGCAGGGTCGTGTAGGTCTCGACGGCCATGAGCTTGGGCACGCGCACCGAGCCGATCTCGCAGACCCGGCCCAGGTCGTTGCGGAGCAGATCCACGATCATGAGGTTCTCGGCGCGGGTCTTGGGGCTGCGGGCCAGCTCGGCTTTCAGCTCGGCGTCCTCGGGAGCGGTGCCACCGCGCGGGGCGGTGCCCTTGATCGGCTTGCTCTCCACCGTGCGGGAGCGATCCACCTTGAGGAAGCGCTCCGGCGAGGAACACGCCACCTCCAGCCCTCCGAAGCGCAGGAATGCCGCGTACGGGGCCGGATTGCACCGGCGCAGCGTGCGATACACCGAAAGGCCGTCGGCGTCGCCCGGGGGATGGGCGCTGTCGGTGATGCAGATCTCGTACGACTCACCCGCGAGCAGCTGCTCCCGGCAGGCCGCCACGTCGGCGAGATAGCGCTCCCGGCCGCGCGTGAGGAACGGCGCGACCGTGTCCTCGTCGGCGCGCAGCTCGAGGTCTCGCGGATTCTCCCAGGTCGGAAGAGTTTCCACCACGGTCCGGGTGGCGGCGAGCCAATCCTGTGCGGCGGCAGTGGCATCCGGCTCGGCCAGCGCCAGCAGATGGGTGCGGCCCGCCTCGTGGTCGACCACGATGAGCCGGTCCACGAAGATCCACTGGGCGTCGGGCGTGGCCGCGCGATGCACGGCCTCGGCGCCGCAGTCGGCCTTCATCTCGTAGCCGAGATAGCCGACATAGCCACCGGCGAAATCGAAAGGCACATCCGGGAATTCGATCTCCCGGCGGCGTAGCTCGGCGGACAGATAATCCAGCACCCCGCCCGGCACCGTGCGCGGCCCGGCCGCCGACTCGATCTCCACCCGGCCGCTGCCGACCCGATACCGCACCACCTCCGCCAGCGGCCCGGACGCGTCACCCAGGAACGAGAAGCGATCCAGTCCCGGCTCCACATGCTCGCTGTCGAGCCAGAAGGCATGCGGGGAACCGGCATACAGCGCGTCGAAGACGGCCTCGGCATCGACCGCCCGCTCCACGACCGTCTGCTCGACCCGATAGCGGACGGGCCCGCCGACGGCAGGCGGTGGCGAAGTCTCGGCTCCGATCCGGCCGCGCATCGGCGTCGTTCGGATGGGCTGTCGGGAAATGCCCTGCCGCCGTTGATGGTCGGCGGTCAACGCGGCGAAATTGCGCAGCAGCCGCTCCCCGTGCTCGCTGGAGATCGACTCCGGATGGAACTGCACCCCCCACTGCGGCCGGGTGCGGTGCCGCACGCCCATGATCACCCCGTCCGGCGTGTTCGCCGTGACTTCGAGGTCCTCCGGCAATGGTCGCGCCGCACACAGCGAGTGATAGCGCACCGCCGAGAAGCCCTGCGGCACACCGGCGAACAGATCCCGGCCGTCGTGGCTGATCAGATCCGGGTACCCGTGCCGGGCCTGCGGCGCGGCGACCACCTGCCCACCCGCCGCGATCACGATGCCCTGATGCCCCAGGCACACTCCCAGCACCGGCAGCTCGGCTCCGGTGATCAAGGCCGCCGAGATGCCGAAATCGCGCGGGACATCCGGTCGTCCGGGCCCGGGGGAGATGACGATGTTGTCGAACTCCCCGAGTCCGAGCTCTTCGATCGAGGCCGCCTCGTCATTGCGCACGACCACGGGTTCGACCCCGTTCACCTCGCTGATCAGCTGATACAGGTTGTAGGTGAACGAGTCGTAGTTGTCGATCAACAGGGTGCGCATTTGACCACGCACATTACGCTCTGTCCGATTTGCGGTTACTGCTGGCGACTGCCTTCAGTTTGTGTGGACCGCTACGGCAGAATGGGCGGCATGTCTGTTGCGCAGCCGGTCGAAGTGGATCGTGACGTCGTCGATTTCGCCATCGTCGGAAAGTGGATGGAAGAGCAGGGCCTGCCCGGCGGGGAGTTCGAGGAGGTGAAGCCGCTCGGCGGCGGCACCCAGAACATCATGCTCCGGTTCCGCCGCGGCGGCCGCGAGTACGTGCTGCGACGTGGACCCAAACATCTGCGTGCCGCCAGCAATACCGTCATCCAGCGCGAATCCCGAATCCTCGGCGCGCTCGGCGACACCGAGATCCGCGCCCCCAAGGTGATCGCCGCCTGCCCCGACGAATCCGTGCTCGGCGCATCCTTCTACCTGATGGAACCGATCGTCGGCTTCAACCCGCAGAACGAGCTGCCCGAACCGCACGCCTCCGACCCCGAGGTGCGCCGGCAGATGGGCCTGTCCGCGGTCGAGGCCATCGCCCGCCTCGGCTCGCTCGATCACGAGGCGCTCGGCCTGGCCGACTACGGCAAGCCGGAGGGCTTCCTGGAACGCCAGGTGCCGCGCTGGCTCAAGGAACTCGACTCCTACAGCGTCAACGTCGGCTATCCCGGCCCGGAGATCCCCGGCGTCGCCCAGGTCGGCGACTGGCTCGACCGCAACCGACCCACCCAGCCGAAAGCCGGCATCCTGCACGGCGACTGCCACCTCGCCAACATGATGTTCTCCTACGACGGCCCCGAGGTGGTGGCCATGGTCGACTGGGAGATGTCCACCATCGGCGACCCGCTGCTGGACCTGGGCTGGCAGATCGCCACCCGCCCGGTCCCCGGCACCACCGGCGCGGCACTGGTCGGCTCCCTCGGCGCGGTCGGCGGCCTGCCCACACCCGAGGAGATGATCGCCCACTACGCGAAGTTCTCCGACCGCGACCTGACCCACGTCACCTGGTACACCGTGCTGGCCTGCTTCAAGCTCGGCATCGTGCTCGAGGGCACGCACGCCCGGGCCTGCGCGGGCAAGGCCCCCAAGCAGGTCGGCGACTTCCTGCACGCCATCACACTCGAACTGTTCGAGAAGGCCCACCAGCTGATGGAGTGACGGCACCGTACACGGCCGAGGTCTACGCCGGCTCCTGCTTGGTCGTGCAGTGGATGCCGCCGCCGCCCGCGGCGACCGCGTCGATATCGATCTGCACCACCCGGCGGCCCGGAAACAGCCGCGCCAGTGTGGCTTCGGCGAAGGCGTCGGCCTCCGGATCTCCGAACTCGGGGGCCACGACCGCACCGTTGCAGACATAGAAGTTCATGTAACCGGCCGCGAACTCGTCGTCGGCGAACTCGTCGCGCACCCGCGCCGGGCCGGGGATCACCTCCACTCGCAACGGGTGACCCAGGGCATCGGCGGAGTCCTGGAGGATGGCGAGATGGCGGCGGGTGACGTCGTAGTCGTAGCGGTCCACATCGTCCTCGCGACCGGCCACCACCACGCCCGGGCCCGCGAACCGCGCATAGAAATCGGTGTGCCCGTCGGTGACGTCGTAACCGGCGATGCCGGGCAGCCAGATGACCTTCGAAATCCCCAGCAGCCGAGCCAGTTCCGCCTCCACCTCCTCGCGCTGCCAGCCGGGATTGCGATTGTCGTTGAGCACGCAGCTCTCGGTGACGATGGCGGTGCCCGCCCCGTCGACCTCGATGCCGCCGCCCTCCAGAATCAGCTCGGTCGTCAGCAGCTCAGCCCCCGTGCGCTCGGCGACCAGCCCGGCCAGCCGCGCATCCTCCCGATACTCCTGCTTGTCGCCCCAGGCATTGAAGTTGAAATCGACCGCTGCCATGGCGCCGTCGCCGCCCACGAACACCGGGCCGCTGTCGCGCAGCCACAGATCGTCCATCTCCGCGGGCGTCAGCGCCACCTCCGGCCCGGCCAGCGCGCGGGCCAGATCGAATTCCTCCGGCCGCACGAGCATCGAGACCGGCTCGAATCGCGCGACGGTGCGGGCGATCCGGGCCACATCCTCGCGAATGCGGGGGAGCAGCTCGGGCGTCCACACCCGCTCATCGGCCCCGAAGGCCATCCAGGTCCGCCGATGCGGCTGTCCTTCGTCGGGCATCACCCACGGTTGCGGCGGCATGGACCTATTCCTTTCGGTCAGCGACAGCGGAGCAGGGCCTCACGGAGATTGCGCGAACGGACATCGTCGAGCACCGCCATACCCAGGCGGTTCATCACATAGCCGAACCCCAGACCCGTTGCGGGATCGGCGAATCCGAACGAGCCGCCGTAGCCGGTGGTGCCGTAGGCGCGCTTGTCGGAGCCGAACCGGAAACCGCCGCGCGACCGGCGGAAGCCCAGGTGGTAGCGGCTCGGGGTGAGCAGCACCAGGTCCTCGGCCGGGACGTCGTCGGCGGTGTCGGGGGAGCCCAGGCGGTCCAGCAGGCTCGGCTCGATGGGCAGCTCACCGGTCCGCCCCGCCGCCGCGCCGTACACCCGCGCCAGCGCTCGCGCGGTGCCGACACCGCCGGCGGCCGGGCTCTCCACCGCCAGGAATTCGCGCCGGGCGGCCCGGGCGGGCGCACCGACCTGCGGGCTGTTCAGCGCGCGGAAGGACAAGCCGCGCTTGCTGTAGAGCTGAATGCCGATGCGCACCGGCAGATCTCGCTCATAGCGCAGAATGTCGAGGCCCTCGGTCGCGGAAAGGGCGGCCACCCGATCCAGCGAAACCTCGTCCGGCAGGCCGATATAGAACTCCGCGCCCAGCGGTCCGGCAATGTCCTCGGCGAAGATGCGGCCCAGCGTGCGATGCTCCGGATCGACCCGCCGCAGCAGCTCACCCTGATACAGCCCGGCCGTGATCGGGTGGTAGCCGTGCCGGGTTCCTGGCCGCCACAATGGTTTCTGCTCGGCCAGCACCACCGCCATCCGATCCAGATCGGCCATATCCGTGAGCCGGAACGGCCGATCCAGCGCCGCCAGACCGGCCTGATGGTCCAGCAGTTGCCGCACGGTGATGGACTCCTTGCCGTGCGCGGCGAACTCCGGCCAGTGCAGCGCCACCGGATCCTCGTAGTCCAGCAGCCCCCGCGACACCACCGACGCCACCGCGAACGCGGTCATGCCCTTGGTCGAGGACCACACCGGGGCCATGGTGTCGCGCTCCCACATCACCCGGCGCTTGCGATCGCGATGCCCCGCCCACAGATCCACCACGGGCCGATCCCCGTCGTAGACCGCCACCGCCGCACCGATCTCCCCGTGCCGGCTGAAGTTGCGGCGGAACGCGTCGGCGACCGGGCCGAAACCCGCGTCCACCTCGCCATGGATCGTGACCTGCTCACTCATGATGGGTCCGATCGTAACCGGGCATACGGTCTGTGCGGGGTTGTAGCGACGCTCTGAATACCACTGCGACGCCAGTACATAGCTGTGAGCAGTGCGGATCGCCCGACGGGTGGGCCACCCTGGTGCCATTTCGACCGGTCCGACCCGGTAGCGTGGCCGCACATGCCCGGACTCCATCGGATTACCGCATCATTGCTGCGGACCAAGCCAGTCGAACAGCTCACCTCCGATGGAGAACACACCGCACTGCGGCGCAGCATGGGCCTGATCTCCCTGATCGCACTGTCGGTCGGCGCCACCCTCGGCACCGGCATCTTCGTGGTCCTGGGCGAGGCCGCACCGCTGGCCGGGCCCGCCGTCGTCGTCTCCTTCGTCATCGCCGCACTGGCCGCGCTGTTCTCGGCCCTGTCCTACGCGGAACTGGCCGGCGCGGTGCCTGTGTCCGGATCGGCCTACTCCTATACCTATGCGACGCTGGGCGAGATCATCGCCTGGATCTGCGGGTGGTGCCTGCTGCTGGAGTACGGCGTGTCGGTGGCGGCGGTCGCGGTCGGCTGGGGCGCGTACCTCAACGAGTTCCTGGGATCGACCATCGGCCGGCGGATTCCGGACGCGCTGGCGCAGCCGCCGGGCGACGGCGGGATCGTCAACCTGCCCGCCGCCATCGTGGTGGTGCTGGCCACCGTGGTGCTGCTGGGCGGCATCCGGGAGAGCGCGCGGGTCACCACCGTCACCACCCTGATCAAGATCACGGTGCTGGTGTTCTTCGTGGCCGTGGCGGTCACCGCCTTCCACTCCTCGAACCTGCACCCCTTCGCGACGGCCGGCGTCTCGGGCATCGGGGCGGCGGCCTCGATGGTGTTCTTCTCCTTCATCGGCTTCGACGCCGCCTCCACCGCCGGCGAGGAGGCCAAGAATCCGCAGCGAGATCTGCCGCGGGCCATCATCATTTCGCTCGGCATCGTGACGCTGGTCTACGTGCTGGTGGCGCTGACCGCCGTCGGCGCGGTCGGCGTGGACGCCGTCAGCAGTTCGGGCGCGTCGCTGGCCACCGTGCTGGAACAGGTCACCGGGCGCGGCTGGCCCGCCACCATCCTCGCGGGCGGCGCGGTCATCGCCATCGCCTCGGTGGTGCTGACCGTGCTCTACGGGCAGACCCGCATCCTGGTCTCCATGTCCCGCGACGGGCTCATGCCCGCCGTGCTGTCGCGGGTCGGGAAGAAGCGCGTGCCGACGGTCAACACGCTCATCGTGGGCGGCGTGGTGGCGGTGCTGTCGGCGCTGGTGCCGCTGGGCGAACTGGTGAACGCCACCAATATCGGCACGCTGGTGTCCTTCGGGCTGGTGAACATCGGCGTGCTGGTGCTGCGCCGCACCAAACCCGAGCTACCGCGGTCGTTCCGGACCCTGGTGCCGTTGGTGCCGGTCATCGGCGTGGTCATGTGCGTGTGGCTGCTGATCCACCTGCCGGGGGTGACCTGGCTGGCTTTCACGCTGTGGTCGGCGGTCGGGCTGGTGGTGTACTTCGGCTACGGGCGGCCGCGGTCGAAGTTGAATCCAACCGTTCCCACCGAAAGCGCTACGCCGCAGCGCATCCGTAGCTGGCGATAAGTCGAAAGGTTCGCGGCCGTCTCGATTCTGGACCGACGGAGCGCGGGAGCGAAGCGAAGGAGCGGAGGAGGGAAGAATCGAGACCTCCGGGCCGCGAACCCGCCCGGAGCGAAGCGAAGGGCAAAATCCAACACAGTACGCTCGATACGTGCGAGCGCTGGAGCAGATTCGACAGTGGCCGGTCCGGAACGCGGCGGCGGGTGTCGTCGTCCGCGGCAAGGGTGTGGTGGACGCCGAGGGTGACACCGCGCACGTCTTCCCGCTCGCCTCGGTGACCAAACCTCTTGTGGCATACGGGGTCCTGGTGGCGGTCGAGGAGGGCGCGATCGAGCTGGACCAGCCCGCCGGGCCGCCCGGATCGACGGTGCGGCACCTGCTCGCCCACACCTCCGGCCTGGCCTTCGACACCACCGTGGTGCTGGCCGCGCCCGGCGCGAAGCGGATCTACTCCAGCGCCGGGTTCGAGGTCCTCGCGGATTTCGTTGCGGCGCAGACCGGTATCCCGTTCGATCAGTACCTGCGCGAGGCCGTCTTCGAACCGCTGGGCATGAACTCCTCGGCGCTGGTCGGTTCGGCCGGACATGCCGGCCGCTCCTCGGTCGCAGATCTCCTGCGATTCGCCGAGGAATTGCTGGAACCTGCTGTCGTGAGTGCCGAATTGGTTTCCGAAGCAAGCACGGTGCAATTCCCGGGATGCAATGGCGTTCTCCCCGGTTACGGGTCGCAGCGCCCCAACGACTGGGGATTGGGTTTCGAAATCCGCGATCACAAATCGCCGCACTGGACCGGTGGTGCGAACTCGCCGCGGACCTTCGGGCACTTCGGGCAGTCCGGCACATTTCTCTGGGCGGATCCGGAAGTCGGCATGGCGTGTCTCGCGCTGGCGGACGAAAATTTCGGGGACTGGGCCCGAGCGGCGTGGCCACCCCTCAGCGACGCCGTCATCGCGGAGTTTGCGTAGGGGCCGACACAGGCATCAAGTAACACACGCAACACCGGGCACTCCAGTAAACTCGGGCAACGCCGAGCTCGGACAGGGGCCGTTGGGGAAGACGTCCCTCGTCGAGCCGGAGGTGTCAGTGGTGCACGCGTCTAGTCAGTTCGCGGAGGCGACGTCTGGAGTCGTCTATATCCATTCGTCGCCGGCAGCGCTGTGCCCGCATGTCGAATGGGCTCTGACCTCCACTCTCAAGGCCCCCGCGAAACTGCGCTGGACCGCACAGGCGGTCGATCCCGGACATCTGCGCGCCACCACCGACTGGTACGGCCCGGTTGGCACCGGCGGCAAATTAGCCAGAGCATTGCGGGATTGGCCCGTGCTGTATTTCGAAGTGACCGAGGACCCCAGCGAGGGCGTCGACGGCACCCGCTTCAGCTTCGTCCCCGGCCTCGGCCTCTGGAGCGGCGTCACCGGCGCCGGCGGCGACATCATGGTCGGTGAGATGCGCCTGCGCGCCATCGTCGCCGAGGCCCGTGCCCACGGCCGCGGCGCCGCCGCCGAGATCGCCGCCGACATCGACCGCGCACTCGGCACCGCCTGGGACGACATCCTCGAGCCCTATCGCCTCGGCGGCGACGGCGCGGAAGTCACCTGGCTGCGCCGCGACGTCGGCTGATCCGCCCGCGCAGCCGCCGAACCCACGCGAGCCTGCCCTCCCGAACGCCATAAACCGGGCACAATGCCCAGGGGAGGGGTAGCCGACGAGGAGGATTCGTGCGGACCACAGCGATCGCGGGTGCGGCCCTGGCCATGGCGACGGCCTTCGCCCTCACCGCCTGCAACGACAACGGCCCTACCGTCGCCTCGGGTACCTCGGCCCACCCCGCCACCTCCGCCGCCGCCTTCCCGGCCGCGGGCCACGAGGCCGTCCAGTGCGGCCCCGGCCCCTGGGGCCTGGCGGTCGTGGTCTCCACCGCCAAGGGCACCGGCTTCTGCCCCACCGCGCTTTCCGTCGTCACCGCCTACGCCGACGAGCGCGCCAAACAATCCACCGGCGATATCGCCGTCACCGTCGACACCGTCCGGTGGGTCTGCGGTGAACGCCCCTCCACCCCCAATCCCTATCAGGAATGCTCCAGCCAGAACGAGTCCGCCGAAAAGGTCCGCCTCCAGTCCTGAGGTCGGCTCCCGCTCGGGCCCGCGATGAACCCCGGGTGTCTCCCGTGCGTAACGCCGGGGTAGCGGCAGGACACCGAGGGCTGTCGATACGGTGCGGGGCCGATGGTCCGGTGCTGTCACGGGACATGGCCCGGGGTTCGCCGTGGCGGCGGAACCATCGGAGGAGCGGGACCATGACCACTGCGGGGATCGATATCGAAGGCTTGCGGACCAGCGTCGACGGGGAGGTCATCGCCCCGGGAGACGCGGAATACGATGTGGCGCGCCAGGTTTGGAACGGATGTTTCGATCGCAGGCCGGCGGTGATCGTCCGGCCGGCCAGTCCGGCCGGAGTGGCGGCCGCTGTGGTGGCCGCGCGCACGGGCAACCTGGATCTGACGGTGCGCGGCGGCGGTCACAATTACGCGGGGCACGCAGTGGCCGACGGCGCCATGATGATCGACCTGCGCGCGCTGGACTCGGTCGCGGTGGACCCGGTCTCCAAGCTCGCCCGCTGCGGCGGCGGCTGCACCTGGGCGCAGGTCGACGCTGCCACCACCGAGCACGCGCTCGCGGTCACGGGCGGGTTCATCAGTAGCACCGGCATCGGCGGGCTGACCCTCGGCGGTGGCATGGGCTGGCTCACCATGCGCGCCGGATTGACCTGCGACAGTGTGGCTTCCGCCGAGGTGGTCACCGCCGACGGCTGTGTCGTGACCGCCGCTCCGGAGGAGAATCCCGATCTGTACTGGGCGCTGCGCGGCGGCGGCGGAAACTTCGGCATCGTCACTGCCTTCACCTTCGCGCTGCACGACCTGCCGCCGATCGGGCAGCTGACCATGCTCTGCTGGACGCCCGCCGACGCCGTCGCCGGCCTCGCCGCCGGACGCGATCTGATCGCTTCCCTCCCCACCGGCTACTGCGCCGCGATCCTGGCGGTCAGCGGCCCGCCCGAGCCCTTCGTGCCCGAAGAGCACCAGGGCCGCCCCGGATTCGTCGTGGTCGTGATCGGATTCGGGGAGCCACAGGAACTGGAGGCGGTCGTCGCACCCCTGCGGGCCGTGGCTCCCACTCCGGCCTGGGAGCTCGTCACTCCGATCCCGTACACCGCCCTGCAGCGGATGTTCGACGAGTCCTCCCCGGCGGGCCTGTTCGCCTACGAGAAGTCGCTCTACATGGACGAGCTCACCGACGAGGTGCTCGCCACCCTCGTGGACCGCTTCCCGCGCCGCAGCCTGGTCGACTCCCTGGTCCCGATCTTCCCCCTCCGCGGTGCCTATTGCGCGATTGCCAACGCCAACACCGCATTCGGCGGTTCACGCCAACCGTGCTGGGCGATCAACATCAACGCGCTCAGCGCCGAACCCGCCGACTTCCCGGCCGAACGCGAGTGGGCCCGTGACTTCTGGGCCGCCCTGCGCCCCCACGCGCGCTCCGACGCCGGATACGTCAACTTCCTCGTCGACCACGACCAGCACCGTGTCCGGGAATCCTACGGCGACAAGTACTCCCGCCTCGTCGCCCTCAAATCCGCCTGGGACCCCGACAACATCTTCCACCACAACGCCAACATCCCCCCGGCCTGACAGCGAAACCTGTTCCCGGCCAACGAAAAGCGGGCGGTCTCCGAGAAGACCGCCCGCTATCGCGTTGCCGCGTAACCGATTACAGCGGAATGTTCTTGTTGTGCTGCGGCCGCGCCGGGGCGGCGGCCAGGGCGGCGGCGATGGTGGAGCGGGTCTTGGCGGGCTCGATGACCTCGTCCACGACGCCGATCGAGATGGCGCGCTGGACGCCACCGGCGATGCGCTCGTGCTCCTCGGTCAGACGCTCCAGCAGGGCCTCGCGCTCCTCCTCCGGGGCGGCCGCGAGAGCCTTCTTGTGCAGGATGCCGACCGCGGCCTTGGCGCCCATGACCGCGACCTCGGAACCCGGCCAGGCGTACACGGCGGTGGCGCCCAGCGAGCGGGCGTTCATCGCGATGTAGGCGCCGCCGTAGATCTTGCGGGTGACCAGGGTGACGCGGGGGACACGGGCCTCGGCGAAGGCGTGCAGCAGCTTGGCGCCGCGGCGCACCACGCCCTCGAACTCCTGCGAGACGCCCGGCAGGTAGCCCGGCACGTCGGTGACGACGATCAGCGGGATACCGAAGGCGTTGCACAGGCGCACGAAACGTGAAGCCTTCTCGGCACTTTCGGAGTTGAGGCAGCCGCCCAGGCGGATCGGGTTGTTGGCCAGCACACCGACGGTGCGGCCGCCGAGCCGGCCCAGACCGACCACCATGGAGCGGGCGTAGCCGCCCTGCAGCTCCTCGAAAGTGCTCTCGCCGTCGACGTTGTCGAGCAGCTCGTGGATGATCGGCTTGACGTCGTAGGCGCGCTTGGCCGACTCCGGCATCATGGCCTTGAGGTCGACGTCGCCGTGCGCGGCCGCGGCCAGATCGAACTCGCCCTGCTCGGCGAACATCGACACCAGGCGGCGGGCGCGGTGCATGGCATCGGACTCGTCGTCGGCGACGATGTGGCAGACGCCGGACTTCTTGCCGTGGGTGATCGGGCCACCGAGGGTCGCCATGTCCACGCTCTCACCGGTCACCGTCTTCACGATGTCCGGGCCGGTCACGAAGACGCGGCCTTCCGGAGCCATGATGACGATGTCGGTCAACGCGGGGCCGTAGGCGGCGCCGCCGGCGGCGAAGCCGAGCACCACGGAAATCTGGGGGACCTGGCCGGACGCGCGGACCATGGCCTCGAAGACCAGGCCGACGGCGTGCAGGGCCTCGACGCCCTCCGCCAGCCGGGCGCCACCCGAATGCCACAGGCCCACAACGGGAACCTTGGAATCGATGGCGGTGTCGATCGCGTCGACGATGTGCTTGCACCCCTCCACGCCCATGGCGCCGCCCATCACGGTGGCGTCGGAGCAGTAGGCGACCGTGCGGACGCCGTCGACCTCACCGATGGCCGCGAGCACGCCGGACTTGTCGCGCGGGTGTAGCGGGAGAACGGTTCCGGGATCGAAGAAGCGCTGCAACCGGCCCAGCGGGTCACGGGGATCGGTCGTGGTATCGGCGTGAGCGGGGGCCATTATGGTCATCGCAAACTCTCCTCATAGGGAAAGGCGGTCGCTGAGAGCGGCTGCGAATGTCGAAGTCCCGGCAGGGGTTTCAGGTCAGGATCTCCATCCGAGAACCCCTGCCGGGACCGCTTGTCTTACTGACCGGTAAAGCTGAGCCGGATTTCCGGTTTACCGGGGTGAATCCGTGTCAGTACCGGCCGAAGGCGAGCGCGACATTGTGCCCACCGAAACCGAATGAGTTGTTGATCGCGTACTGGATGTCCTGCTGGCGCGCCGCGCCGTGCACGACATCCAGGTCGATCGCCGGATCCTGGTTGTCCAGGTTCAGCGTCGGGGGGACGATGCCATCCCGGATGCTGAGCACCGTGAGTACCGACTCGAGGGCGCCGACGGCACCGATCGAGTGGCCCAGGGCCGACTTGGGTGCGTAGACCGAGGCATGCTTGACGCCTGCCTTGTGAATCGCGTTGGCCTCCGCGGTGTCACCGACGGGGGTGGCAGTCGCGTGGGCGTTGATGTGGGTGACGTCCTCGGGGGACAACCCGGCGGTCTGCATCGCGCGCTGCATGGCGCGAGCCGCACCGCTCCCCTCCGGATCGGGGGCCACCAGGTGGAACCCGTCGGAGGTGATACCCGCGCCCATCAGCCGGGCGTGGATGGTGGCGCCACGAGCCTTGGCGTGCTCCTCGGTCTCGATGACCATGAGCGCGCCCGCTTCGCCGAAGACGAAGCCGTCGCGATCCTTGTCGAAGGGGCGCGAGGCCGCCTTCGGATCGTGGTTGCGGGTCGACATGGCCCGCATCATGGAGAACGCGGCAATCGGCACCGAATCGATGAAGCCCTCGACGCCACCGGTGACCATGATGTCGGCGTCACCCATGACGATCATCCGCCACGCGTTGGCGATGGCCTCCGAACCCGACGAGCATGCCGAGACCGGAGTGACCACTCCCGCCCGGGCCTTGAGCTCGAGACCGACGACGGCGGACGGGCCGTTCGGCATGACCATCTGAACAGCCAGCGGCGAGATCTTGCGATAGCCGCCGTTCTTCAGCTTGTCCACCGAATCGATCAGCGCGTCGCCGCCGCCGAGACCGGTGCCGATGGCCACACCCAGCCGTAGCGGGTCGACCTCGGGAGAGCCGGCGTTCTTCCACACCTCGCGACCGAGCACGGTCGCCAGTCGCTCGACGTACGCCATGCGACGGATCTCGACCCGATCGAGCAGCGTGTCCGGCGACACCTTCAGGTGGCCGCCGATTCGAACTGGAAGGTCGTACTCCGCAATGAAGTCGTCCTCGAGAGTGTCGATGCCGCTCTCGCCATTGAGGAGGCCCTTCCACGTCGCATCGACGTCACCGGCGATCGACGTGGTCGCCGCCATGCTCGTTACGACGACGTTGGGAAAGTTCCCGTTCAAGGTGGAAGGAGTGGTCACGGTGTCGGTTCCTACTCGCCCTCGGCGCCGAACTTGGCCTTGAGCTCGGCGGCCGCGTCGGAGTTCTCGGCCTCGAGCTTCTGGATGTACGCCACCGCGTCGCCAACGGTCTTCAGGCTCGCCAGGTCCTCATCGGGGATCTTGACGCCGTACTTGTCCTCGGTCTGGACGGCGATCTCGACCATCGACAGCGAGTCGATGTCCAGGTCGTCGACGAAGGACTTCTCGATGGTCACCTCGGAGGGCTCGATACCGGTCACCTCTTCGATGATCTTGCCGAGCTCTTCGACGATCTGTTCCTGGGTCAGAGCGGCCACTGTGGTGGCTCCCTTCTTATTTCCGTAGAGGGTGGATTTTCATTTGTTTGCGACCCGGTTGCTCCATCGCCGTTGATAGGAGCGGGCCGCGAGTCAAGCTAGCTTGCCGCGGTGAGTTCGGCGAGCGCGGGGAGGTCCGAGGGGGTCTTCAGCGCCAGATTCGGGGTGCCCTTGAGCTCCCGCTTGGCGATGCCGACCAGGGTGCCCGCCGGCGGCAACTCTGCCACCGCGGAAACCCCTGCCGCACGGATCGTTTCAGTGCACAGATCCCAGCGCACGGGGCGTGTGACCTGGGCAGCGAGCTTGTCGACCGCGTCCTGGCCGGAGCTGACCGGTTGCCCGTCGAAGTTCGACAGCAGGGTCCGGACCGGCGCGCTGGGCGCGATCTTGGCGATGGCCTCCGCGACCGCGTCCTGGGCAGGAGCCATGAACGCGGTGTGGAAGGCGCCGGCGACCGGAAGTGCGCGGACGCGGGCCTTTTCGGGCGGGTTCGCGGCAAGGGCTTCGAGCGCCTCGAGCTTACCCGCGGCTACGATCTGACCCACCGCATTACGGTTGGCCGGAATCAGACCGAGATCGTCGAGACGAGCGAGCACCTCCGCTTCGTCACCACCGAGCACCGCGGACATACCGGTCGGCTCGAGTGCGCAAGCTTTGGCCATTTCCGCTCCGCGGATGGCGGCCAGGACCACCGCGTCATCGGCGGAGATGACTCCGGCGACGGCAGCGGCGGCGAATTCGCCGACCGAGTGTCCGGCGACGACTGTATCCGCGGGAAGCGAATCCTGCGGGATTTCCGCGAAAGCCATGAGGGCGGCCGCGACGACGAGAGGCTGGGTGACAGCCGTGTCGACGATTTCTTCGGCGGTCGCAGTCGTGCCCAACCGCAGCAGGTCCAGCCCCGAGGCCTTCGACCACAGCGCGATGCGGTCCGCAGCGCCGGGAAGTTCGAGCCAAGGGGTGAGCATGCCGGGAGTCTGAGAGCCCTGTCCAGGGGCGAGCAATGCGATCACGACTCAAGAAAACACTGTGAGGCCGCTCTCACGAGATGTCGGCGCGAATGAAGCTTGCTTGGCAGTTTTGTGAGGAGTCCACAAAAGGCCAAGTGGGCTGTCCGGATCGCCCGATCCCCGAATCTCGTTACACCCCATCCTTCGGATCTGTGACGGGAGTCATATCAGTGGCAGGAGTGGGTGATTCGTTACGGGTTCGTGTCAGCCGACCTACTGTGGCCGCGATACGTAACACATAGGCATCACGTGGATTCATCGGATCCCGGCCCGTGATGTCGGCGATTCGCTTGAGTCGATAGCGCACGGTATTTGGATGAACGAACAGCTGGCGGGCGCAGGTCTCGACGGCTCCACCGCAATCCAGATACGCGTCCAGCGTGTCCGATAGATCGGCGCTGGCGGCGGCCAACGGTAGCACGAGGTGCTCGTTCAGGGCGTCTATGGCCGCGCGGTCGCCGAGCAGGGCGCGTTCGGGCAGGAGTTCGGAGGCGTGCACCGGGCGTGGCGCACCCCGCCAGCCCACCACGGCCTCCATGCCGGCCATCGCCTCCACCGAGCTGACGTGCGCGGCGGACAGCGCCCGCATGGTCGGGCCGATCACCACCGGGCCCTCGGAGAAGGCCTCGGCGAGCAGGTCCGCCAGGAACTGCGACGGATACATCGGGTCGCCGAGATGTCCGCTGACTACCATCACCAGCCGCGAACCCTGCACCACGGCGAGCGCGTTGCGGCCGTGCCGGCCGGCCACACTATGTACGGAACTGACAACAGCCACCTGATCCTTGGGGGGCGTGCCCACAAGAACCGTCGCGGGTGCGGTCGCGTCCCAACTGAGAGTGGCCGCACGGGAGAGCATTTCCGGGCCGGTGTCGCCGCGCACCACGGCATCGACGACCAGGGCCTCCAATCGGGTGTCCCACGCGCCGCGCGACTCCGCGGCCGAGGCGTACACCGAGGCGGCGGCGAAGCCGAGCTCCCGCCCGTACCGCAGCACCGCCTCGGTGAGCGCCACCAGCTGACGGTCGTTGCGCGCCAGGGCCGGCAGCCACTGCTCGAAGAACTCCATGGCCACCCGGACCATGTCGACGGTCTGGCGCAGCGTCAGCCGCCGCGCCAGATCGTCCGGAATCACTTGGAAGGCATCGAGACTGAAGCGGATATCCGACTCCGGGTCCTGCAGCCACTCCAGGAAGTTCACCACCGCCGTCTGCACCAGCATCTGGACGCCGGCCCGCTGGGCGGCGTCCAGATTGGCGAAGAACGGCAACCGATCCTGCATCGAGGCCACGGCCTCGGTGGACAGGCGACCGGAGAACTGCTTGACCCGTTTCAGGAGGGTGTCCGGAAGCGGGTCGCGCGTCTGCCGATTCGGGGAGAGCGCGCCGGTCGGGAGATAGACCTCGTGGGAGGAGGTGCCCTCTTCGTTGATCCGGCGCGGCCTCGGCGGTTTACGTTCCACAGTATTTATGTTCGGTTATGCGTCGCCGCCTTCGGTACCGGGTGCCGCCTTCGGCGCGGCGTTCACGTCGTCGATGGCGTAGCGGCGTGCCGCCTCGGCCACCGTGGCGGGTGAAATCCGGCCCTGAGCAGCGAGACCCTGCAGCGCGGCGACCACGATGGACGCGGCATCCACATTGAAGACGCGCCGCGCGGCCGGGCGGGTGTCGGAGAAACCGAAACCATCCGTACCGAGGGTGATGTATTCGGTCGGCACCCACTGGCGGATCTGGTCGGGCACCGCGCGCATCCAGTCGGAGGCGGCGACGACCGGGCCCTGCGCGTTGGACAGCACCTCGGTGATGTAGGGCAGGCCCGGATCCTGGTCGGGGTGACGGAGTTTGGCGATCTCCTTCGCGAGAGCCTCCTTGCGGAGCTCTCCCCATGAGGTCACGGAGTAGACATCGGCCTGCACACCCCACTCCTGGGCCAGCATCTCCTGCGCGCGCATGCCATCGGGCATGGTGACGCCCGCGACCAGGATATTGGCGCGCAGGTCCCCGGCGCCGCCGGGCCGGTACAGGTAGATGCCCTTGAGCAGACCCGCCACGTCCAGGTTCTCCGGCTCGGCCGGCTGGACGTAGGGCTCGTTGTACAGGGTGATGTAGTAGAAGATGTCCTCGCCGCCGAATTCGTGGTGCACCGAACACGATTCGGGATCGGTGCCGGGCAGCGCCTCCTGATAGCCCTGGGCCGGGCCGCCGCCGTACATGCGGCGCATGCCGTCGCGCACGATGTGGGCGATCTCGAAGGAGAAGGCCGGATCGTAGGCGACACAGGCCGGGTTGGTGGACGCCAGCAGCAGCGAGTGACCGTCGTTGTGCTGCAGGCCCTCACCGGTCAACGTGGTTCGCCCGGCGGTAGCTCCGAGCACGAAGCCGCGCGCCATCTGATCCGCCGCTGCCCACAGGCCGTCACCCGTGCGCTGGAAGCCGAACATCGAATAGAAGATGTAGAGCGGGATCATCGGCTCGCCGTGGGTGGCGTAGGAAGTGCCGACCGCGGTGAAGCTCGCCGTGGAACCGGCCTCGTTGATGCCCTCGTGCAGGATCTGGCCGATGGTCGACTCTTTGTAGGCAAGCATCAAATCCGCGTCGACCGATGTGTACAACTGGCCGTTGCGGTTGTAGATCTTCAACGAGGGGAACCACGAGTCCATACCGAACGTGCGGGCCTCGTCGGGGATGATCGGGACGATGCGCTTGCCGATCTCCTTGTCGCGCAACAGCTCTTTCATCAGGCGCACGAACGCCATGGTGGTGGCCACCGACTGCTTGCCCGAACCCTTGCGGACCGAACGGTAGGCCTCGTCGCCGGGGAGTTGCAGCGGCTTTGCCAGCGTGCGGCGCTCGGGGACGAAACCGCCCAGCTGCTTGCGGCGATCCATCATGTACTGGATCTCGGGCGCGTCCTGGCCGGGGTGGTAGTACGGCGGCAGGTACGGGTTGGCCTCGAGCTCGGCGTCGGTGATCGGAATGCGCTGCACGTCGCGGAACGCCTTCAGATCGTCGAGGGTCATCTTCTTCATCTGGTGCGTGGCATTGCGGGCCTCGAAGTGCTTGCCCAGGCCGTAGCCCTTGATGGTCTTGGCCAGGATGACCGTCGGCTGACCCTTGTGTGCCATGGCCGCGGCGTAGGCGGCGTAGATCTTGCGGTAGTCGTGGCCACCGCGCTTGAGGTTCCAGACCTCGGCGTCCGACAGGCCCTTGACCAGTTCCTTGGTGCGCGGGTCGCGGCCGAAGAAGTGCTCGCGCACGTACGCGCCGTCATTGGCCTTGTAGGTCTGGTAGTCGCCGTCGGGCGTGCTGTTCATCAGGTTCACCAGCGCGCCGTCGCGGTCGGCCTGCAGCAGGGCATCCCACTCGCGGCCCCAGACCACCTTGATGACATTCCAGCCGGCGCCGCGGAAGAACGACTCCAGCTCCTGAATGATCTTGCCGTTGCCGCGGACCGGGCCATCGAGGCGCTGCAGGTTGCAGTTGATCACGAAGGTCAGGTTGTCCAGGCCCTCGTTGGCGGCCACCTGGATCAGGCCGCGCGACTCCGGCTCGTCCATCTCGCCGTCGCCGAGGAACGCCCAGACATGCTGGTCGGAGGTGTCCTTGAGACCGCGGTCGTGCAGGTAGTGGTTGAAGCGGGCCTGGTAGATGGCGTTCATCGGGCCCAGACCCATTGACACCGTGGGGAATTCCCAGAAGTCGGGCATCAGGCGCGGGTGCGGGTACGACGACAGGCCGTGGCCCGGACCGCCGTGGCTGTACTCCTGGCGGAAGCCGTCCATCTGGTCCGTGGTGAGGCGGCCTTCGAGGAAGGCGCGGGCATAGATGCCGGGGGAGGCGTGGCCCTGGATGAACACCTGGTCGCCGCCGCCCGCGTGGTCCTTGCCGCGGAAGAAGTGGTTGAAACCGACCTCGTAGAGCGCCGCCGAGGACGCGTAGGTCGAAATGTGGCCGCCCACACCGATTCCCGGCCGCTGGGCGCGGTGCACCATGACCGCGGCGTTCCAGCGGATGTAGGCGCGGAAGCGGCGCTCCACCTCCTCGTCGCCGGGGAACCACGGCTCGTTCTCGGTGGGGATGGTGTTGACGTAGTCGGTGGAGGTCAGCGCGGGGATGGCGACATGGCGCTCACCGGCGCGTTCGAGCAGGCGCAGCATGAGGTAGCGGGCGCGGCCGGGGCCCTCGCGGGTGAGCATTTCGTCGAAGGAGTCGAGCCATTCGCTGGTCTCCTCCGGGTCGATGTCCGGCAGGTATGACGCCACCCCCTCGCGAATCACTCGAACCCGGCCTCCCGCCGGGGATTTGCGTGCCGATCCATTGGTGGAATTCGACGAAGTCGGGTGCATCAAGTCGGTCAAGACGTTTGCTCCTCGTACACATGGGGTGGGACATCTGGTGTGGCGTCAATACCCCGGATATCCGCTGGTGGGCGGCATACCCGTAACGATTGGTCTGGGGCGCATCTCACATCCTTGCCGATGATGCGGCCCAGGTCATCATGTCAGCCGGAAATCCAGTACGGTTGCGCAGGGAATCGCGCCGCTAGCGACGCCATCCAACACCGCCGGGCTGGATCGGGGAGGAACCAAGTGAAGCTGCTGAACCCGCGGGGGTTCGGACTGGTGTGCGCGTCCGCGGCGGTGGCGGGGGGATTGGTACTGGCCGGGTGCGCGAACACGGTCGAGGGTACTCCGACGGTGAATCAGGTTGAGGTGACGTCGTACAGGGCCGCGGCCGCGTCGTCCTCGGCGGCCGCCGCCGCTTCGAAGGCGGCCGCGGCGACCGCCAAGGCGACCTCCGACAACTGCGACCCGTTCCGCAAGATCACCGGGACCGCTGTCGATCACTACAACGACTTCGTCGACGCGCACGACGCGAACGCGGCCGACCAGATCGCCAAGCGCGACGCGGCCGCGTCCGGGCTCGAGGACGCCGCTAAGACGGTCGAGACTCAGGTGGGTGCGTCGGGTGCGGACCTGCCGGCGGATCTGGGGCAGAAGTTCACCGATTATGTGACCGCCGCACGGTCGTTGGCCGCGGAGGTGCGGAAGATGACGACCAGCGCGTCGGTGGCGCCGCTGAACGACGCGAGTCGCAAGGTCAACGATGCTCTGACCGCGGTCCGGAACGCCTGCCCGGCCAAGTGAATCGGGCCGTTCACATGGTGTGAAACCGAGCTGTCCAATGGATCTCACCGGTCTCACATACGACATTTAGGGTGCGATTTCGGCCGATCGGCTTGCGCTGGGCGCTTTTACCATGTTCGCTTGCAACTACCTATTGTCGGGAGTTGAGGAGGACACCACCGTGGTCGCCGCGGCGGACGCGCAGAACTACGCTCAGAAGCTTGGCATTTCACACGACATGGTGGTTCAGGAACTGGGCTGGGACGAAGATACCGATGACGCGCTTCGCGCCGAGATCGAGGAAGCCACCGGTTCCGAGCTGCTCGACGAAGACACCGACGAGGTGGTCGACGTCGTGCTGCTGTGGTGGCGTGAGGGTGACGGTGACCTGGTGGACGAGTTGCTGAACGTGATCACCCCGCTCGCCGACGACGGCGTCGTCTGGGTGCTCACCCCCAAGACCGGTCAACCCGGCCATGTCGATCCGAGCGAAATCGGCGAGTCGGCGACCCCCGCCGGACTCACCGCGACCACCCCGGTCTCCCTGGGCACCTGGACGGGCACCAAACTCACCCAGCCCAAGACACCTTCCAAGCAGCGCTGAGGCCTCCACTAAGGTTTCAGGTAAGCCGAGTGACAACGGTGGATTCCGCGTGTCTCCACGCCGCGTCGCTCGGTGCTGCGCTCAGGACATGAGGATGGAGGGGAAGGTATGCCGCTCGAGGTCGGTTCGGTCGCACCGGACTTCACGCTGAAGGACCAGAACAATCAGGAAGTCACGCTGTCGAGCTTCCGCGGCGAGAAAAACGTCCTGATCGTCTTCTATCCCCTGGCCTTCACCGGTATCTGTCAGGGCGAACTCTGCAAGGTCCGGGACGAACTCCCCAAGTTCCAGAACGACAACGCCGAGATCCTCGCCATCTCCGTGGGCCCCCCGCCCACCCACAAGATCTGGGCAGCCGAACAGGGCTACACCTTCCCCCTCCTCTCCGACTTCTGGCCGCACGGCGCCGTAGCCCAGACCTACGGCGTCTTCAACGAGAAGTCCGGCTACCCCAACCGCGGCACCTTCGTCGTCGACAAGGACGGCATCGTCCGCTTCGCCGAAATGAACGGCCCCGGCGAGCCCCGTGACCAGCACGCTTGGGAAAAAGCCCTCGCCACACTAGATTCATAAACCGTTGCCCGCGGACCCCAAGGTCCTGACGGCATATCCGATCCCGGCGCAAGCCGGGCATCCGGGGCGTATAGCTCAGCGGTAGAGCACTGGTTTTACACACCAGCGGTCGGGGGTTCGATCCCCTCTGCGCCCACTCTTGTATTGCTGGTGAGCGGTTGTCCGGATCTCCGCCCGCTGCATTTGTTTCTGTTGTTGATCCGATGCTGGCTACCGTGGTCGGCGGTGTGTCCAAGGGCTCGAACCGCGAACCTGCTGTTCGGGGAGTTGGTTCCACCAAACACCCTCAGGTGCCGGAAAACGCTGTACCCCAACGAATTTCGACTGTTCGCGTTCCTCGAAGTCCCGCTGATCAGTGCCGAGTCAATACCGAACCGTGGGGCAGCGGGTCTTGGGGGTGTCAGCCGCCGTGGTTGGTTCGGTTTGTCCGGGATGACGGGGAGGGTTGGTTTCGTCGGGAAGAGTTGTTGAGGCACTTCATTGTTGCTGTCTACGACGTGGAGCTGCCTTGCCGTGGTCCGAGCCGATGTGTTGTGCACTCATTGTGGACCGGCGGCGGTATCCGGCTTCCGCTGCGCGCCGGCAGGATTCACCACACGTTCCAGCGCCTGCAGATCTGCCTCGATCGACCGGAACAGCATGTAGGCGATGATGAACGCGGCGATCGCGCCCACGCACACCACCCGTACCGCCACGATCACCAGCGGCATATCGTCCGGTGGCAGGACCGTCACCGCCACCACCGCCAGCAGCGGCACCGACGCCGCCACGGCCAGAAGCAGGGTGCAGTGGCGATCGAGTCGGTGCAGGTGCGCCACATCGCCCGCGCCGATGTCGCCGTGCCGCAGGAACATCGGGTAGATGCAGCGCACCATGTAGAACGTCACCAGGAAGAACGGATACGCCACCGCCATCGCGCCGAAGACCAGCAGATCCACCAGTAAATGCAGGACCGCCTGTCCGGTGAGCTCACCGGTCGCGAAGTGCATCACGATCGGAAATACGATCGCCGCCAGGCTCCACAGCGAGAACGCCACCAGCACGGTGCGGTCGCCGAACAGCAGGGCATCCGATCGAGCTAGGGCCAGCACCCGCGGGTCGTACCGGCGTCCCCGGCGCAGGCCGGGCGGGACCGTGAGCAGACGCCGCGACAGATATAGCACCGTCGCGATGCCCACCGGGAAGACCACCACGTTGAACGTGCCGACGGTGATCCAGAACGTGTGTTGCGCCGGCAGGCTCAGCCGGTCGACGATCAGCACCTTGTTGTGATGGATGTTGGCCAACGATGCGAGCAGGCTCGGTCCGCCCATCGCCAGCACCACCAACGGCACCAGCCACGGCCGCAGCCGCAGCCGCCAGCTGTCCGGCGGCGGGTCGACCAAATCGCGGGCCCGCTCGTCCAGGCATAGCTCCAACTGCTGAGCCAGTGCCGTCCCACTGCCCCAGCGCTGGTCACGCTGGGGCGCCAGACAGGTCAGCAGGACCCGCTGCAAGGCCGTCGGGCAGTCGGGTGGGATGCGCTCCAACGCCGCCGGATCCACCCCGGCGCGGCGGCGCTGCAGCATGGCCGCCAGCGTGGCGGCGTCGCTGCGTTTGCCTGCGGTGCTGTCGTCGAACGGCTTGGCTCCGGTGAGCAGCTCCCACAGCACCACCCCCAGGGAGTAGATGTCGGCGCGGGTGTCGAGATCGTCGGCGCTGCGTTCGTAACTTGGATGACAGGCCTCCAGCTGCTCCGGCGACATGTACGACAGCGAACCGCCGAAGTACGCGACCGGGTTTGTGCCGGCCAGATCCCGGCTGAAACTGATGTTGAAATCGGCCAGTTTCGGCACCGCCTCCGCGGTGAGCAGCACATTGGCCGGTTTGACGTCGCGATGCAGCACCCCGTGTGCGTCGGCGTAGGCCAGCGCCTCGGCCAGCCGGCGGCCCAGCCAGGCGACCGTCTCCGGCCACGACAGCGCCGCGATCTCCGCGCGCACACTGGAATCGGTGGGCCGGATCTCGCCCTTTTCCTCCATCGCCGCGTCGACCGCAGCCAGCAGCAGCCGCCCGCTGCGCTGCTCGGGCGGGGTGGCCCGCACCCAGCGCAGTACGCCCAGCAGCGTGCCACCGGGCAGGAACTGCATGTACAGCAGCCGCAGCCGCCGTGCATGGGGCTCGTCCGGGCTCGCCTCGTCGAGCAACCGCTGATCGAAGACCCTCACGATGTAGTCGTGATCGAGCTGGGCCAGAGTCTGCGGTTCGGTGCCGCGATCGGCGGAGATCTTCACTGCCACCAGCCGCTGCAACGACCGCTGCCGGGCCAGGAACACCCGCGCGAAGGCGCCGCTGCCCAGGCCGGTGAGCAGGTCGAAATCATCGATGCGGCGACCGACTTCGATCCGGTCCAAGCTGTCGACGCCGATCGCGCTGCTGTCCACCGCGCTGGACAGGTCGGCGGTGGTGCGCGTGGCATCCGCCAACCAGGTCGCCGGAACGGCGGAAACCTTGGCCGTCGGTTCCGGACTCACCCGCTGCGTGCTCTGATCCTCGTCTCCACCGGTCACCATGTTCGCCGTCCCCCGCCCGACCTGTACGGCATGATCGGCGAATCGCTCGTAATACCGGCCGAGCGAGGTCAGATCGACCGTGGCGGTAATCCCGCCGGTCCAGTTGTCGGACCACACGGCGGTCAGCAGGTCGTGATGCAACCGATCCATGGTGTCGTCTTGGCCCTCGAGCTGTGCAGCATCGCCCGGATCACCGGACTCCAGCACCGCAGCGGCGCTGGTCGCCATCGCAGTGGCGGCCGCGCCCATGCGGGCCACGACCGGCTTCACCGATTCCGGAACCGCCGGCGCTGGGTGACGGCGGCGGCCGACGTCAGCGATATGTTCGGACAGGGTGGCCATCATGGCGAGGTCGCCGAGGAGCTGAATGGCTGTGACCACCTGCCGCAACTCGCCGGCGACGGGCGCTTGCACGGTCAGCAGCCGCATTGCCTCGCGCTCACAGTGATCACGCGTGAGGTCGATCTCGCGGCAGATGTCGATCGCTTGCTCGGCCAACTCGAGATCGGCGTTCAGCACGGAATCCGTGGCAGCGGCAACAGCCGCGCGGTCACGCAGACACATCACTCGCAACTGCCCGGCAAGCTGCTCGAAGTCCTCCTGGAAGCGAGTCCGCATAGCTAATCATCAGCCATCAGCGGCACCGGCACTCGCACGGGACCCAAGCCACCCCGATAAGTCTCAGGACTCACCGGGGCGGTTCAGAGAGCGCGGCGCGCGCTCAGCGACGCTGTCGCCTCGAAAGACATACGGCCAGAGGTATTTTCGGATTGCAGCCATCCGCGTTTCACTCGTCTTACATCGCGCGAGGTACGCGGCGGAGTAGGAGCCGGGTGATCAGGTTAGGGCCCCCTTCGATTGGCCAACTTCAATGAGGTGGCCGTCGGGATCACGGATGTAGGCGCGGATTTCGTGAGGGTGGTCGACCGGCTCTGTCAGAAAAACCGCACCTCGGGCGGCCCATTCACGCTGCGACCGGTAGATATCGGCGACACGGATGTTGAGGAAAGCGTTGACCGTGTCGGGGTCCTGCGGCGTAGTGAGGGTTACGGTCGGCTTGTCCGCTGTCGGACCGCCGCCGTCGTTGAGGATCAGCCAGGTGTTGGCCAACTGCAGGATGACGGGGTCACGGTCGTGCACAACCTGGGCGCCGAACACAGTCCGGTAGTAGTCGCGTGATCTGTCCTGGTCGGAGACGACGAGGAAATGGGTGACCACGAAACCGTCGCGCGGGGGAAACTCGGGCTGTTGTGAAGCAGTCATGGGTGGCCTCCTCTAGCTTGCAGCCGAACCTGATCACTTGATCGTGCAGCAGTCCCTTGAACTGTCGCGGGTTCTCGACGGTGTGAAACCTTCAGGTGACCGGAACCCTCCAACAGAGATAATGGCTCGAGAGCCAGTGCCAACGCCATGCCGCGGGACTTTGTGATATCGACAAGTAATCGGGGTAGTTTTCCCAAAACTGAACCGGACGACATGGTTCGCCATGCCGATCGGGCGAATCTGGTTGGGAGGAGCGGTGACTCGTTTTACGGACCGGCTGCGCGGCCGCTCTTCCAATCGCTTGCGTCACCAGGTGGCGGGCCGATACAGCACACTACGGTTAACTCCGCCCAGCAGATCACCACTCCGACGGTGGCGGCAGAAACTCGGCCATTTCTTGGCGAAGCTAATCGGTTGGGACGGCTGGGTGAAGGTGGCGGCTTTCGCCACCGCGTTCACGGCCGTATCTGCACTATGGTTTACAGGCCAGTCATTGCGCGCCAACCAAAATCAATATGCTTTGTCCGAGCAGGGCCAGATAGCCGACCGGTTCGGCAAAGCAATCGAGCACCTCGGTTCAACCACGATCGACATACGCCTTGGCGGTATCTACTCCTTGGAACGCGTGGCCCACGATTCGCCCGCAGACCATCCGACCGTGTACGAGGTGCTCACCGCCTTCGTCCGAACTCATTCGCCCCTCACACCGTGTGCCGCACCCGAGCCTGGGACTCATACTGGATCGGCGTTACCGATCGATATACAGGCCGCCGTCGCGGTCATCGGCCGTCGCGAAACAAGCCATGACGGCCCCAATCCGATCGACCTCAAAGCCTCGCGCCTCACAGGTGTTGATCTGGCGACGGCACCGCTCGATCGCGCAAACCTGACCGCCGCGGATCTGACAGGCGGCAGGCCCGACTGACGCAGACCTATCGGGCGCGCATCTGAACGGCGCGCACCTCAACGGTGCGCAACTGAACCACGTGAACCTGACCGGCGCGGATCTAGGCGGGGCACACGTGATCAGCGCACTGGCGTTCAGTGCGAACCTGGCCGGGGCGGACCTGTACGGCGCGCATCTGAACGGCACGAGCCTGTTCGGCGCGAACTTGACCGGGGCGCACCTGAAAGGTGCGGACCTGAGTGGCGCGGGTCTGGCCGATGCAGACCTAACCGGTGCGAACCTGGAATCCGTGTGCTACTCGTCATCCACGATCTGGCCGGACGGATATGTTCCTCCGCCTACCCGAACACGCGAGTGTCCTTCTCTCTGAGCCGTTTCGAAGTACCTTGACGAAACGAGGGTCCCCGCACTTGCGGTCGGGGGTTCGATCCCCGCTGCGCCGACCTTCGAAAGCCTCCCAGGCGATCGCTGTTCCCGCAGCGTCGCTGAGAACCCTTGCCCTGCAACAGGTTGTTCCCTTCGGGGCGCTGGACTTGCCCCCGCGGAGTGCGTCGTGAGCCGATGGCCGCTGAAATCAGTTAGATTTGCCGCATAGCGAATTTCTTTCCGCATAAGCATCCTGGATGCAGCTGCCGATTCGATACCTCAATTTATCGACTACCGATACCAGACGCCGGCATTCCAATCGCCGTAGTCCCAGACGTTGAAATCGTAGCGATCGTGTGCACCCGCTAACACGTAGCCCAACCAACCAGCCGATGTGTCACAGATTTCGTCGTCGTGGTTGCACACGGTGAGCACCGGGAAGTTGCCGAACCAATCGTCGACGCCGGCCAGTGGATAACCGATGAGCCAATTCCCGGGAGTCGAGGACAGTCCACCCGAACCGGGTCCCGGAGCGCGTTTGGGATCCGACAGCAGGATGGCGTTCGCATTGCCGACATTCTGGTGGGCGGTGACCCAGGCATGGAGTATGCCGGCACCCTCACTGTGCCCGATCAACCGGATATGGTCGCGTGGACATTCAGTGCGGTGTGACCAGAAGAGCCGGTCGATTTCGTTCAATGCCGACATCGGATCGGCGGCGTTATACCCGACGGTCTGATCGACGTACGGAGCGAACACAGACGGGTCGCCTGAGCCGCCGATTCCGATGGCCCAGTCGACGGCGCAGCCGGCGGCCCGTGCCGTCGGGTTCGTCGCGTAGGTAATGGAAAAGAGGATGGCCAACAGTAATGCGGCGAAGAGCGCCGTTGCTCTACGCATGATCGTACTTTCTTCTTTGTTCTTGCTTCCGGGTTCGGCCCGGCCCGAGCAGGATGTAACCAGAAACTACTGACGTTCTCGTCTGCTGGCGAAACAAATTACCTGGGCCCTGTTCACCTGGGCTGTAGCGAAACATCGGAGGCCATGTTTCTTTCACCTCGATGCGAGTAGTTTCCGGTGGCCGCGTGACCAGTACGGCGCGTGCGCTTTCAGCTTACGCGAAATCGGGTTTCAACCGATTGGACATTTGCAGAGCGCCTGTGCCCGCGATATGTTTGCGCTCGATGGCTATATGGGCGATCTCGATCTCGACGATGGGATCGGAGCCGAATCCTGTTGGTCGTCTCTCGAAGACGCATGTCTGCCAAGGACTTTCGTGGGGCAATCTCCGCTGCAGGGTGTGGTCAGCGGGTCCAGCGGAGGACGTCGAGGGCTGCGCCGACGGCGATGGTATTGGTTCCGAGGGGGCGGGGTAGGAGTTCGCCGGCTCGGGCCAGGCGGCGGACCACGTACTGCGGTGGGTGTAGAGGCAGTCTGCGGTGCGGGCGATGCTCACTGTTCTTCGATGTAGGTGGTGAGCGCCCCGATTGTCTCGCGCCCGGCGCCGGCCAGGTCGCCCAGTGTGTCCGCGATGAACTCGTCGGCGCGGATGGAGTCGTTGGTAAGTACGGCGAGTCGGTGCCCGCATGAGCGCCGGCCGCCCCGAGGACGGAAGTCAGTAGTCGAGGGCGTGTTCCGGCTGGCAGACGGTCAGGGGGGAGGGGAGGTAGCGGGTTATGGCGTCGAGAAGAGGGGTGGGGTCGTTGATTGCGGGGGGAGGACTGCAGAGGATGGGGGCGATGTCGCCTATGCGGGTGAGGTGGCGGATGCGGTGATGCAGGTGTTCGAGCGGGAACTGTTGCAGCCCGAGGGCGTTCGGATCGGCGTTCGGTTCGATCACGGTGGCCACGAGGGTGCGGTACTGCTGTTCGGCGAGTTGCCAGTGGGGGCCGTAGATTTCGGCGGCGAGCGGTGCCAGGGCCCAGATCGAGATCAGGTCGATGACGCCCTCGAAGTCGGTGCCCGTGCCGATGGGGAGTTGCAGGGGCAGCGGGACCGCGCCGCGGGTGTCGGCGATGGTGCGGATGCAGCGGTCGAAGTCGGTGTCGGGGTGGTCGAGGCCGGTGATGAGGCAGAGGCGGGCGACCTGGTGGTCGTCGGCTACCCGGAGCATGGTTTCGAGGCGGGGGGCGAGGTTTGTGGCGGCGTCGACCACTGCGATCACGCCGTCGGCTACTCGGATGGCGCGCTGCAGGGCTGCGACGGGGGCCTGGGTCGATAGTTCGGCGAGGCGGATCGTGTGTTCGACGCCGTCTGTCGCCCAGTGGAGCGTGGTCGCGGGGCTGGAGGTGGGGGTGCCGGAACCGCGGAGCAGGTGGTGGGCCACTCGGGCCGTATCGGCGGGGTCGCCGAGGAGGGTGACGTTGCGGATCGACTGCGGGTCAATGGCTTTGGCGCCCATCGCGTTGTGGTACTCCAGATCGACTCGAGGGTGTCGGGGCATCCTCCATCGGGAGTCACCGTACCTCCGGGCGTGGATTCGCGGAGTGGAATTCGGCCCCAAAGTAGAACGTGTTCCTATACCGTCGGGGTTGTGCAGAAAGAACAACGCCCCGCTGTGGCTGACTGGTTCACTGCGGACGACGGTGTGGTGCGGCTCAAGGGGAGCCGGTGCAAGGATTGCGGCACACCGTACTTCCCGCGGAACACGCTGGCCTGTCGCAACCCGCGCTGTGCCGGTGCGAAGGACGGCTCCGAACTGGCCGAATACCTGTTTTCCACGCGTGGCCGGATCTGGTCGTACGCGGACGCCCGGTACAAGCCGCCCGCGCCCTATGTCTCGGCTGATCCGTTCGAGCCGTATGTCGTTGCGGCGGTGGAGCTCGAGGTCGAGCAGATGGTGATTCTCGGACAGGTGGTGCGCGGATTCACCGTGGACGATCTGGCCGTGGGCATGCCGGTGGAATTGGCCGTGGGCACGCTGTACGAGGACGACGAGGCAGAGCACACGGTGTGGATGTGGAGGCCGGTCAATGACTGACACGAACGATCGGGACATCGCCGTCCTCGGTGCGGGCATGCACCCGTGGGGCAAGTGGGGGCGGAACTTCGTCGAGTACGGGCTGGTCGCGGCGCGTGCGGCGCTGGCCGATGCCGGGGTGGACCACCTCGATGTCGGGTACATCGCCGGCGCGGACACCATCCGCAACGGATACCCCGGCTTCGTCGCGGGCGCGACTTTCGCTCAGGCATTGGGCTGGTCGGGTGCGCGGATCTCGAGCAGTTACGCCGCCTGCGCCTCGGGCGCGCAGGCCATTGCCAATGCGCGTGCGCAGATCCTGGCCGGACTGACCGATGTGGCACTCGTGATCGGTGCCGACACCACGCCGAAGGGCTTCTTCCAGCCGGTCGGCGGTGAACGCCGCGATGATCCGGACTGGCTGCGCTTCCATCTGCTCGGGGCGACCAACCCGATCTACTTCGCGCTCTACGCCCGCCGCCGGATGGCGCTGCACGGCGCCACGCTCGAGGATTTCGCCGCCGTCAAGGTGAAGAACGCCCGCCACGGCCTGAACAACCCGTATGCCCGGTACCGCAAGGAGGTGGCGGCCGAGGAGGTCGCGGCCTCGGCGATCGTGTCGGATCCCCTGCGGCTGCTCGACATTTGCGCGACCAGTGACGGCGGGGCCGCGCTGGTGCTGACGTCGATGGACTACGCGCGCCGGCACGGCATCGCCGACCCGGTCCGCATCCGGGCGCTGTCGACGGTCACGCCGACGTTCCCGAAGACCGTCATCGATCTGCCGGATTTCGCAACCGATTCCGCGGTGGCCGTCGAGGCCCCGCCGCACGCGTTCCGTTCCGCCATCGCGCAGGCCGCGTACGAGGAGGCCGGGCTCGGGCCGGACGAGCTGTCCTTCGCGGAGGTCTACGACCTGTCCACCGCGCTGGAGCTGGACTGGTACGAGGACATCGGGCTCTGCGAGACCGGCGGCGCGGAGGCGCTGTTGCGCAGTGGCGCAACCACATTGGGCGGACGCGTGCCGGTGAACCCCAGTGGCGGCCTGGCCTGTTTCGGTGAGGCGATTCCCGCACAGGCGATCGCTCAGATCTGCGAGCTCACGTGGCAGCTGCGCGGCCAGGCCGACGGGCGGCAGGTAGAGCACGCGCGCGCGGGTATCGCGGTGAATCAGGGTCTCTTCGGTCACGGCTCGGCGATCATCGCCACCCGCTGACTTCGGAGCCACCCGGGTCCACTCGTAGAACACGACGCTGAACCGGCAGGTACCGCACGGTATCTGCCGGGTTTTCGTTCGATGACCGCCGCCTGGGTCGTGATGTGAGCGTCCGTCGCTGGCAACCGATGCCAGCGTCCGGACGCAAACTGCGGATTCCCCTGTTCGAATGGAATCACGTGGTGACACAGCAGGACCCGAAGATCCGGGCGATCAGCGACTTCTTCGAGGCATATGCGCGCTGCGACTTGGACGGCATGAGCGCGGTACTCACCGACGACATCGCATGGACTGTTCCCGGGCAGTGAGCGAGCGGTGGATCAGTCGTTCCAAAGCTCCTGCCACCGCATCGGGAGCAGCTCCGCAAGTGTGACGAGCGCGTCGTCGAGGACCACGACGGTGTGCAGGTTCTCACGGTGCAGCTGGAACAGCATCTCCCGGCACCTCCCGCACGGGGGCATCAAACGGTGGTCGTTGCTCACGGTTGCGAGGGCGGTGATCTGGGACGTGCCAGACTTCAGCATCGTCAGTACTGCACCGACTTCGGCGCAGAACGCCACTCCGCAGTTTCCGGTGAGGCTCCTGCCCGTGTACACCCGGCCGTCGACCGCCAGCAGGGCAGCGCCCGCGTATCCCGCAGTCACCTGCCGCGTGAGGGGTTGTGCCACGGACAAAGCCGCGGCCTGGTCGATCAGCAGTCGGTAGCTGTCGGTTGTGGCCATCCTTGGACCTGACATGCGTCGACCTCTTCAGCTCATGGGGCTCAGTGACTTTGCGTAGATGACCGACAGATGGGTGCCGCCGCACGCAGCCAGGGCTGCGGCCTTGGCGTCGGGGTCGCGCCCATTGGTCGAGGCAATGTTCACCAACGAGAAGTCGCCGTAGACACGAACTCTCGTGATCTCCACACCGCCCGGCCCGTCCACTCCGACCACGCCGGGCACCGTCACGCAGTACTCGACCGGCCGGTAGCCGTTCTTCTCGTAGAAATGCTCGACGTATCCGCCCGCCGAACCGACCGTCACCTCAGTGAACCCCGCGGCTCCGGCAGCAACCTCCCATGCGGACAACAGCTTCGAACCGATTCCGCGGCCCGCAAAGTTGCCGTCAACCGCGATCCCGTCGACCACGATCCCGGTTCCGAAGCCCGGAGACGCGAAACACACGCCGACCACCTGCCCGCCCAGCAGCGCCGACACCACCAGGTCCGGACGCCAGGCCCAGCACCGGTCGACCCCCTCGGCACCGTGGAGATACTCGACAGCCAGTCGCCGCGCAGCGTCCAACCCCACCTCCGCAAGCCGCCCACAGACAATCATGATCACCTCCCTGCGGAGTGTCACCGATCCGGCCGGGATATCCTGTTGCCAAAGGATATTCGGCAACGGCAGGACTCCACCCCCGAGCATCCAGCATCACGCGAAGGTCGGCAATGCGAATATTTGGGCCGCAGTCAGTCTCGTGGCCAGATGCTCCGCGCCGGCCACTTCGCACGGCGCGGGTTGCGGCATAGGCGGACGCCTGGCGGCACACTTGTAAAGGAGTGGGAGGGCGTCAGTTGACGGTGCCCATCCCGGGGTAGTAGATCTCGGCGGCTTCGACGAAGGCGGAGCCGGTCAGTTCGGCCAGGGCCAAGGCTTCGTCGAACTTGCGGAGGGCCTTGCGGACGTAGGGCCGATCGTTCCATTGGTCGCCCACCTCGGCGAGCGCTTCGACATTCTGGGACAGCCAGTTTCGCAAGGGCTGGATGTTCGATGACGCGGCATAGCCGCCGATCGCGTAGTTGGAGGGGATGGTCCAGTTGGGTACCCAATCCAGCGATGGGAATTCGGCCGGGAAGGAACCGAACAACGCGGTGTTGTCGGATAGTGGCGGATAGCCGTTGGTCGTGGCTTGTTCGGCCAGTTCGGTGGGCCAGACCCGGCCGCGCTCGATCCAGCCGGGGAGCAGCGCGGCGAGGAATTCGATCAGTACGAATTGGATATTGCCGGTCAGTGCGTCCGCGGCGGAGATCTCGTCGCCATCGCCATTGCGGATGGTCGGGCGGCCGGCGCGGACTGCGGACGTCGCTTCGCGCAGCAGGTCGAGCTTCCAGCGGAAGCCCTTGGCCAGGTGTCGGTCGGCAGGCAGGGTGCCTGCCATGTCAGGCTCGACGTGGTTCGACAGGGCCGGATCGAGCAGGTCGATCTGACTGCGGGCCAGGTCGTCGACCTCGTCGAGAGTGGAATTGCAATAGCGCACAACGGTTTCGGCGACGGTCGCCGGATCATCGGCGGTGACGAAGAACGGCCGACCCCAGATGTAGAGGCCGCTATCGAAATCCCCACTGCCGGACGCCTTCAGAACGCCCAGTCCCCACGCGTTCGCACGAAACCGAACCTTCGCCTGTCGCACGGCATCGGCGATCAGATCGTCCAGATCATCGTCGCCGCCCCGGCCGGCCAGAAACGGTATGACCCGTTCCTCGGTCAGCCGCATGTCCACAGGATGAAAGCTGATGTCATAACCCATATTTGGCCCCCATGAGTGGTTGTGTACCGATCACCGTAGCGACCGGGTCGGACAGATTTGCGGTTCAGACCTCCCGCTCGGCCGCAAGCGCACGAAATTCGGCAGCATGGCGCGTTGTCAACGGCTGGGCTGCACTTCGAGATGTGCGGAGGCCCGGACCTGTCCGGGCTGCCGTGTGTGTCGAACCGCACGGGTCGCGGTATGTCGGGGCGCTCGATGAGTGCGCACCGGCGGCCAAAGCTGCTGTTAGCCAATGATTTACCGTGCGTCTTGAGTCGATCCTGCTGTCGTGTCGAGTGATTCGAAACGATGATCGAATGCTGAACTTTTGGCGGCGCGGACTATCTGCCTTCGTCCAGCAGGGCGCGCAGCGCTGAGTTGCCGATCCGCCGCAGTTCGTCGCGGCTGCGCCCCGCCGCGGCCTGGACGGCGATGCCGTCGGAGATCGTGTGGACGAGTGCGGCCAGGGCGGCCGGTTCGTGGCTCGACGGTAGGTCGGTGGCCTGCTCGAGCCGCCTGCGCAGCGCGGCCTCGCCGGCCCTTCGTACTTTGGTGGCTGCCTGGCGTACGGCGTGTGCGTCGGGTCCTGAGGCTTGAACGGTCTTGACGCACAGGCAACCAGGGGGTGTGTTCTTGCCCGCGGTCAGGTCGACGGCCCCGTGGATCAGTCGTTCGAGCACCTCGCGGCCGGTGGGCGCGTCCAGCGCGTCGGCGGTGTAGGCGCCGGGGCCGTCGAGGTAGCGCGCGAGAACCTTGCCGAAGAGTTCTTCCTTGTTGCCGAAGGTGGCATACAGGCTGGGCTTGTTGATACCCATCGCGGCGGTCAGGTCGGCCAGCGAGGTGCCCTCGTAACCGTTCCGCCAGAACACCTCGAGCGCGCGGTCGAGCGCGGTGTCTGCGTCGAATGCGCGTGGGCGCCCGCCGGGCATGCCGTCCTCCGTAGCTCTATCCCATGTTTTTTACCTATCGGTACATTACCGCTTGCGCGTGCCTGTCGTGCCATTTAGTTTCTTACCGAAAGGTACATAACTAAGGAGTGGGACATGATCCGAGTCGGGGTTGTCGGGGCCGGCGGGTGGGCGGACAGCTCACACCTACCCGCGCTCGCAGCGCTCGCGGAGTTCGACGTGACCGCGGTCGCGACCACCAATCAGGCCAGCGCTGATCGGGCGGCTGCCGCCCACGGCGCACGGCACGCCTTCGCCGATGCACGTGAACTCGCCGCGCACCCCGAGGTGGACTTGGTCGTCGTCTCGGTGAAGGCATCCGGCCATGCCGCCGTGATCAGGGCAGCGCTCGAGGCGGGCAAGCACGTTGTGTCCGAGTGGCCCTTGGGCGTCGACGCCGACGAAGCGCGCGGGTTGACCGAGGCCGCCACCACCGCCGGCGTCGTTCACGCGGTTGTCCTGCAGGGCCACCATTCCCCGAGTGCCCGCTTCGCCGCAGACCTGTTGGCAGACGGCCGGATCGGCACACTCGAATCGGTCGCGCTGGTTGCGGAAGGGGCTCCCTTCGGCGGCAGTCGAATTTGGCCGAATCTGGTGTTCGGCCTGGATCCTTCGACGGGAACCAACATCCTGACTGTTATGGCCGGTCATTTCCTGGCCGCACTCGAACGGGTCGCGGGCCCGCTGACCGAGGTCACCGCACGACTCCCTCGCATGCACGACCGCGTTCTCATCGCAGGGACGGACCGGACCGTACCCAATGCCACGCCCAGCCACGTCCTGCTACACGGACTGCTGGCCGGCGGCGCCACCGCCTCCGTCGTCGTGCACGGCGGCAACGGGCCCGCCCGAGAAGGGTTCCACCTGAAGCTCGTCGGCAGCGACGGCACGTTGACCGCCACTCCAGCCCAGCCTGGGACATTCATCCACTGGGGCGACTGGAACATCCGGATCGACGACGAAGCTCTGCCTGTGCCCGACGCCTATCGCACCGTCCCCGCCGGCGTCCGGTCCGGCCCACCGGCCAACATCGCAGCCCTCTACCAGGAAGTCGCCCGAGCCATAGCCGAAGCCCGCCAACCACATCCCAGCTTCGAGTCAGCCCTGCGCCACCACCGGCTCCTTGTCGCCATCGAAGAGTCCGCAGCCGATGGAATCGTCCGGCACATCTTGTAGCCGACACGCCGTTCGAGTACTTCCGCTGACGCATTTCACCCGAACGCCCGTCCGGGGACGCCCTAGGCTCACAGAGTGCATCTGGAGCTGATCACGATCATCGTCGAGGAGTACGACTCCGCCATCGAGTTCTTCGTTGAGACACTCGGTTTCGATCTGATCGAGGACTCCCCATCGCTCACCAATGATGGACGTCCCAAGCGGTGGGTCGTCGTCCGCCCACCCGCCGCGTCTACCGGAATCCTGCTTGCGCAAGCGGACGGGGACAGGCAGCGCGGCGCAGTCGGAGATCAGGCCGCCGGGCGAGTCGGGTTCTTTCTCCGGGTCGTCGACTTCGCGGGGATGTATCGCCGGATGGTCGGTGCCGGTGTGAAGTTCGTGACCGAGCCGCGCACCGAACCCTACGGTCAGGTTGCCGTCTTCCTCGACATCGCCGGAAACCGGTGGGACCTGCTCGGGCCACCCGAACCCGCTGCGCCTTGACCCGCGCAGGCGAGAGGATCGTGGCGCTCAACCCTGCCGGGCACAGGCGATGTCGTGGGGCGTCACCGATGACCACCGTGCGGGCGGGATCGAGCGCCTCGCCGTATTCGGACGTCCCAGATGATCAGTCCCGTGCGTTGTCGGGGCCGGTGCCGCAGGGATGGTGAACCGGGTCAGGGGAGGACGTTCGGGATCAGTTGCGGGGCCTGCTCGGCCACCCAGGTTCCGATGAAAGAGCCTGCGTAGTAGCCGATGTAGGTGCCCGCCACGCCGCCGAGGATGCCGCCGCCGATCACGCCGATGGGCAGGGCCGCGCCGGCGGTGAGGGCGGTGGCGAGGGCGCTGCCCGCGGTGCCGCCGAGGATCGCGCCGGAGATGCCGCCGAGGATCTGGCCCGCTGTCTGGCCGATGTAGGTGCCGTTCTCGATGGGGCTCGCGATCGGAGCCGCTGTGGCGATCGGGGTGGCGGACGGAATGGGCTGGGGCGCAACGGTTTCGAGGGGATCGAGGACCGGGGCGGAGGCGGCGGCGTCGGGGACGAAGCCCACCGGCGCGGACGGCTGGGTGGCCGCGGCGAGCGCGATCGGCTCGGCGACCGGGCTGTCGGTCGCCACGTCCGCGGCGGTGTTCACCATCGCGGTGGGCTCGATGACCCGAGGGGCGGCGGGCTCGGCCGCGGCAGTCCCCACCCCGGCGACGCCGACCGCGGCGGGGACGACCACGGCTACCGGAAGTCCGCGCAGCACTCTGCCGGGCTTGCTCACCGCACGATGCCGACCTGCCATGTCAATCCGCCTTTCCAAGTGCCTGCTGTCACACCACCATCGTCGGCGGCTCGCGGGGTACAACACGGATGTGACCGGCTTCCCAAAATGCGCTGGCGGCTATGGGTATTCGCCCAGGGCAACGACTCCGCGTCAGGGGTGTGCCGCCGGAACCACGGTCTTCACGGCTCGGAATCGCAGGGCACGCGCCTCGGCGATCTATTCGCAAATCAGTTTTATCGACACGGGCCGATCGAACGTCGCGCGAGGTCGGCATACCAAACGGTCCAAAACGCTCATCTGAATTACCAATATTTCATATGCTCTGGCGCGCGGAGCAGGGGAAGACTGCACCTGCTTCGCGACGTGGATAAGAGGAACAGCTTCATGAAACGAACCATTCTTGTGAGTGCGGTGGCCTGCGCTCTGTTCGGAGCGGGCATCGGGACGGCCGCGGCGGACGGGCTCCCGCTGACGGATATCGACATCACGCCGGGCTCGGCCGCCGATCTGGGTAATGCCGTCGGCGCCGGGTCGGTCGATGTCGGTAGTACGGCGGCGGCGCTCGGCAGCGCCTTCGGTGGCGGCTACGCGGGCGGGGTGCTCAGCAGCCTCTCCGGACTGCACTGAGGCGCCCGGCGCAGCGGCGAATCGGGTAGCGGGCGGTCGTCGTCGCGGCGACCGCCTCCGGTTCGGAACCCGGCAGCAGCGGATTGTCGGTCAGGGGTGATTGGATCCGGGCGTGCTGAATTCGATTGGTGTACCGCCTTTCCGGGCGGATGGGGACACTGCCGACCCGGTTGCCATGCTGGTCGGGGACGAGGACCCGACCGGGTTGCTGGCCGCGCTGGGCGTGCAGGTCCCGCCGTTGATGCCCGCAGGTAAAACGGTTGCGGGCCGGGCGATCTGGGTGGGAGAGGTCGAGGCGGGGTACTCGGCCGCCGATGCTTGGGAGCGGGTGCGCGGCCTGTATTCACGCACCGGGCTGTGGCCGGTGCTCATCGAAGAACGGACGCTCGAGGGGCTCGAGAACCTGGATCCGGACGACCGGGGTATCGAGCTCGCCGAACCCGATGGCCGGGCCTGGCTGGAGCACGCCTGGGCGCAGGTGGTCACCGAGGGCGTCGACTCGATTCCACGCAGCCCGCGCGTGCTCACCGCCGCCGATCTGGATCACGACGGATTCGGCTGGGCCGACGCCTGGGCCGTCCTCGACGACGACACCAAGTACCTGGCGCTCGTCCCGGCGCCGCAGCCGTGGCTGGTGCCGCACCTGCTGAACTGGTGGGGAGCATGCAACTACGATCTCGGCGGCAGCGATCACGCCGCCATGCTGCGCCGCTGGGCGGGGCACTGGGGTGCGGAGTTGATGGGGATGGGTCTGGGCACCATTGCCCTGCGGGTGGGCAATCCGCCCCAGAATGATGAAGAGGCGCTTGCCGTTTCGCTCGAGCGGTTCCTGTATTGCTCGGATCAGGTGCATCAGGGCGTGGGGACGCTGGACGAACTGAAGCCGCACGCGGCCGCGCCACTGTGGTGGTTCTGGTGGGACTGACCCGGCGGGCCCCCGGCGCGACCTGGATCTCACATGCGGGTAGCCGCGGTTTGTGATACCGCGGGGCTGGATAGCATCGGTGCACGTACGCATCGAGGCAACCCCGAGGACTTGTGTTGACTACCGACCATCTTGACCGCTGGAACGCTCACGAGGCTGCCGCGGAGGCGATGATTCCGATTATCGGCAGGCTGTATCGCGACAAGGGGGTGACGATCCTGCTGCACAGCCGGTCGCTGGTGAACAAATCGGTGATCAGCATCCTGCGGACGCACCGGTTCGCCCGGCAGATCGAGGGCGAGGAGCTGTCGATCGACGAGACGCTGCCCTTCCTCGAGGTGCTCAGCGAGCTGGATCTGGGACCGAGCAAGATCGACCTCGGCCGCCTGGTCCACGCCTACCGCGCCGACGACCGCGGGCTGTCGATTCCCGAGTTCACCGCGACGGTGCTGGCGGAGGTGCTCGACGGGAACAAGGCCGAGGCGCCGGGCCCGCGGGACGTGGTGCTGTACGGCTTCGGCCGGATCGGCCGCCTGGTGGCCCGGTTGCTCATCGAGAAGGTCGGCTCCGGAAACGGGCTGAACCTGCGGGCCGTGGTGGTGCGCAAGGGTGGCGAGGAGGACCTGGTCAAGCGCGCGTCGCTGCTGCGTCGGGACTCCGTGCACGGGCAGTTCAACGGCACCATCAAGGTCGATGCCGAGAACAACACGATCATCGCCAACGGCAACGTGATCCGGTTCATCTACAGCGACTCCCCGGCGCAGATCGACTACACCGAGTACGGGATCAACGACGCGATCCTGATCGACAACACCGGCAAGTGGCGCGACCGCGCGGGCCTCGAGCAGCACCTGCGCCCGGGCATCGCGAAGGTCGTGCTGACCGCGCCCGGCAAGGGCGATGTGCCGAACATCGTGCACGGCGTCAACCACCGCGACCAGGACGTGTCGCAGCAGATCTTCTCCTGCGCCTCCTGCACCACGAACGCGATCGTGCCGCCGCTGAAGGCGATGGACGACGAGTTCGGGATCGTGCGCGGGCACGTGGAGACGGTGCACTCGTTCACCAATGACCAGAACCTGCTGGACAACTTCCACAAGTCGGATCGCCGTGGCCGGTCCGCGCCGTTCAACCTGGTGCTGACCGAGACCGGCGCGCAGTCGGCGGTGAAGAAGGCCATGCCGGACTTCCAGGCCAAGATCACCGGCAGCTCGATTCGCGTTCCCACGCCGGATGTTTCGGTCGCGATCCTGAACCTGCAGCTGAAGCGGGAGAGCACGAAGACCGAGGTGCTCGAGTACCTGCGGCAGGTGTCGCTGTCGGGTCCGCTGAGCCGCAATCTCGATTTCACCGCGGCCACCGATGTGGTGTCGAGTGACTTCATCGGGTCGCGGGCGGCGTCGATCGTGGATGCCAATGCCGCCATCGTGGATGGTGACACCGCGATCCTCTACCTCTGGTACGACAACGAATTCGGCTATTCGTGCCAGGTCGTGCGGACGGTGCAGTACATCTCGGGCATCGAGTATCCGACGTACCCGCGGCTGGGCGAGCAGGACCTCGCCGAGGGCGTGCCCGCTGTGGCCGCGGCGGTGTAATTCCCGGTCGACGATGTGAACGGGGCCGGGCAGTCACACTGCCCGGCCCCGTTCACATGTCGGGTCAGCTGGATTTGACCGGCTGCCAGCACACCACGCGAGCGGGTTGCGGCGTGACGGTCGCCCCGGCGGGGATGGCGCACTGGTTGGGGTCGGTGGTGCCGTCGAAGCGGCCGCCGATCTGGACCGTGACGCCGGGCCCGGCCTTGCCGGCGCAGTCGACCGGGGTGATCTGGTTGACGTCGGCCTGCATCGAATAGCAGTCGCCCACCTTGACATTGGGGGCGAAGCACAGCGAGTGGTTGCCGTCGGTCAGCACGAAGTAGCCCGCGTCCCGGAGTTTGCCGTCCGGGCAGGTGGCGCCGTTGGTGACCGAGGCGGCCAGCTCGTAGACGGCGGTGCGGTCGTCACACGAGGTGGGGTGGATCTTGCCGATCTGGGCGCCGCGGTAGTCGCTGGCGGTCACGCAGTTGCCCACGGCGAGTTCGGGATCGTGGGCGGCGGTCGTGCTGGTGCCCTTGGTGACGGTGGCGAGGATGCCGAGCGCCAGGATCAGCACGCCCGCGACGGCGACGACGGTGCCGGTGTGTTTGGGCAGCCCGGCCGAGGCATCCGCGTCGGCCGCGGGCCGCTTGGACCGGTTGTGCAGAACGAGGCCCACCACCAGCAGGGCCACGCCGGCCGCCGGGATCAGCAGGGTGCCGGCGGAAACGCCGGAGGAGTCGGCCGCGTCGGCCGCAAGGATCGCGGTCGACCCGATTTGCCCAATGAACACTGTCTTTCAATTCCTTCCGGTCCGCTGACGGACACGGGCAGGAAGGTACCCCGAGGCGGGGACCGGTCGGGCTGTTTTGAAATGAACTCGTTCCGGAAATTTGTGGAGGCGCCGGGCTACGAGTTGCAGTCGTGGCTGAAGAGGAGCTTGTCCGACCAGCGCGGGCCGCGTCACCCGGTAGGTCGGGGTGACACGGCCCGCGTGGGTTTTCGTGCCGTCAGGGTTTCTGGTCGGCGGTTTCGGCGAGCCAGTTGCGGAGCCAGGTGGTGGCGGTGGTGCCGTCGGCGTCGACGATGTAGCGCGGGTAGGACTGGTGGACGCCGGAGGCCAGGAAATCCTGGACCTGGCGGAGCCATTGCTCGCTCGCGGGGTCGTCGGCCGGGGCGGACAGGATGGCGGCGCCGCCCTGCCAGAGGGCCTCGTTGAGAATGGATTGCAGGGTCATCGCGTAACTCGGGATCTGGACCGGATCCTGCGATGTCAGCTGGGTGAGCAGGCCGGCCGAGCGCCCGGCCAGATCGTCGTTGGGGACCGAGCAGTAGAGGTCGCCCGCGGCGCAGAAGGTGCGGACCTTCGGGCTGAGCCAGCCGAAGCCGCCTGCGCGCGCTCCGCCCGCGCCGGTGCCGGGGACCTGCGGGCCGATCAGCGCGTCGGTGGGAGAGCGGCGCGGGTCGGAGATCAGCCCGACCGCGGCCACCCGATCGGGCGGGACCACTCCCAGTCCGGTGCCGATCTCGGCGGCCAGGTCGCCCGCGGCGTCGGCGCCCTGGCTGTAGCCGATGAGCGCGAAACGCGTTGCGGCGCAGCGCGCCGCGGTCCCGGCGACCATCGCCCGCGCGGCATTCACGGCGTCCCGTTTGGAGCTGCCGTAGACCTCGCCATCCCAGGGGAAGGCGGTGGCGGGATAACTGACGTAGTCGGTGTGCACCGTGCCGGGTAGCCCGCGGGTGACCTGCGCGAGCATGCCCTGCTTCGGGTCCTCGACGGAGGTCTCCCAGGTGCCGGGGACGGCTATGACATTGAGACTCGGGCAGTCGGCGGGCGCGGCCTGCCCGCTGGGTGCTCCGGTGGCCGTGAGGATTCCGGCCGCGGCCGCCACGACCGCCGTGAGGGCGCCGCCGACTACCCGGAAGGTTCGCAATGCTCGAAAGGACAAGGCCCACACCCTTTGTTCGAAATTGTTCGGACGACTTTTCCACCGCAGGGTCGTGCTCGGTGCAACATACCAAAGGAACTGGCTGGTCCCGCCGCTGATCGCGCGGGAAACGCCGGTAACCGGACAGATCGGATATCCCGGACTTGCCTTCGGGGAACCCCGGTTCGACGTTGCTCCGCCCGAATTCGATTGCGCCGTATCGAGTTCGATGACGCCAATTCCTGGAATTGCGGAGACCGGCATCACTGATATCGAAACGCCGTCGGTGTGAAAGGTCGATCTCGAAATGCCGCGGGTTTGCCGATTCGGCCTTGCCCTCAGCGGATTGCCGGTGCTGTTGCGGGACACGACGGCGGAAATTGTGGCAGCATTCTGTCCTGGGCGTTGCCCCGGCCGCAATCTCGGAGTGTTGTCCGACGATACGGCGGGGGCGGGAAGGAAGCCGGGCGGCTATGACGGGCCGTGTAGGAAGTATCGACGAGAGGCAGGCGGTCGCGCTTCCCTCGTTCGGCGAACTGCTGCGCCGGTTGCGCGATGATCGGGGCGTCTCCCGGGAACGCCTGGCATTCGCGGCCGGAGTGAGCGCCAGCTATGTCACGCAGCTGGAGAAGGGTGGGAAAGCCAAGCCGACCCGGGCGGTGGTCGACGCGCTGGTACGGTGCCTGGAGTCGTGGATTCCATTGTCGGCCACGGAGCTTCGTTATCTCCATGATCTGGCGGGGCTGGAGATCGGCGGCCATCCGACGGTCGCGGAGTTGCGGAAGTCGATCGATGCCGACGCTCTGCGGGTGCTCGCGATGCATCGGCCGAACCTGGCCGCGCTGTACGACACCCGCGGAAATGTGCTGGCCGGGAACGAAGATTGGGCGCAGGCGTTTCCCGGACTGCGCGAGGGCGGGAATCTCTACCGGTGGATGTTCGCCGATCCCATGGCCCGGGAGGTGATGGCCGATTGGGAATCCGATGTCCGGCAGTCGGTCGGCTGGCTGCGGGGAACCGTGGGGTCGGCCGCGGATCCCGGCGGATTCGCCGGGATTATGCGGGAGCTCGGCGCCTTTCCGGATTTCCGGCGCTTCTGGGCCGCGGGTGATGTGGGATTCGCGCCGCCCGTGCGCACCATGCGGCTGCGCGATCGGAACACGGGTGCGGTGCGGAGCTTCCGGGTGCAGGCCGGCGTGCTGAATACCGAGCTCTATCCGGGCCACATCGTCGCGACGGTCGGGCTGGCCGTCTGAGGCGGCGCGGCGATCAGCCGGCGGGCCGCAGGATCACGACCGGAATCTCCCGTTCGGTCCAGGCCTGATAGGTGTCGAAGTCGGCGTACGCCTCGACGAGCCGGGGCCACAGCCGGGCGCGCTGTTGCGGATCGGCGGTGACGGCGTGGACCGGGAACCGGTCGGCGCGGATCTGGATGTGGGTGTCCGGATCGGCGCACAGATTGCGGTACCACTGCGGGTGTTTGGGGAGTCCGCCCTGCGAGGCCACCACGATGGTGTCGGACCCGTCGGTGATGTAGAGCAGCGGGACGGTGTAGACGGCGCCCGTCTTGCGGCCGCGGTGTTCGAGCAGCAGGGTCGGCACCGGTTTGCGGAAACCCGCTCCGATGCGCCACTTTCCGCCGATGCGGCCGCCGGTGCGCCGGTAGATCCAGACCTGGGCCCTGCCGACCCGCTTGAAGATCTTGGGCAGGACGGGGGAGTCGAGCTGCGGGGGCCGGGGCGGGGTGGTGGTCATGGGAGTCCTTTCGCGGCGTCCACTGACCATACAGTCATGGCCATGTGTATGGTCAAGGCCGGACGGTAACCTCGGCCGGGACAATCGCGAGCGAAGGGATGGCGATCCGGTGCGCACGCATGGATGGTCGGGGGCGGCGCCGGCCGATGACACGGAGGCCGTCGAGCGCATCGTGGCCGCCGCACGACGGGCCATCGATCGTTCCGGCGCCGAGTTCAGCATTGCCGAGGTGGCCCGCGATCTCGGTGTCACTCGTCAGACGGTGTATCGCTACTTCCCCAGTGCCGAAGCACTTTTGACTGCCACAGCCCTGGCTCAGACCGAACATTTCCTGGATGTGCTGGCGGAGCGGCTCGGTGATATCCGCGATCCGGCGACCGCCGTGGTGGAGGGTATCGCCTATACGCTCGAGCGCCTTCCGGAGGAGAAATACCTCGGCCTGCTGTTGCGTTCGGGACGGGCCGGGGCTTTCTCGGCCGGCGTAACCTCCGATACCGCACGGTCTTTCGGGCGTTCGATGCTGGAACGTTTCTCGGTGGATTGGGCCGCGGCCGGAATCTCCGGCGCCGATCTGGACGAACTCGTCGAGCACATGCTGCGGATCGTGCAGTCGTTCATCATCGACCCGGGCCGACCGCCGCGGCGGGGTAAGGAGATTCGCGGCTATCTCTCGAGATGGGTTGCGCCCGCACTGGTCTCACGTGAAGTCACGTGAATTGCTGCGGCCGCACCCGGGGTAGCGGGATGGGAAACCCCGGGGCCTAGCCTGCCCCGGGGTTTCGGTGTCCGCCCATTTGCGGCACGCCGACACGTTTAAGAACGGGTTGAGTCTGAAGTTAACGTGACGCTCTGCGATTGAGCTACGGCCCATTGGTGGCTGAGCCGGCGGGAGTTGAACCCGCAACCTTCACGCTGACAATCCGTTCCCTCGATTCGGCGTTCGGCGGCGAATGCTGAAACTGGAGCGAGAGTGTGAGTTTGAGGGCGCGGTGCCTCTGCCAATTGGGCTATCCCGCCGTGGATGGCGGGAGGAGGACTCGAACCTCCACTGGGCCGCTGTGCCCGTCACAGGGAACTTCGGTTTCAGCTTGCGCTCCTTGCGCATTGCCGACTGTAGACGGCGCCGCGGCGGTCGGCCAAGCGATTATCCGGATCGCCGAGTGGGCCGGGGGTTGACATAAATATGTAGACCGGTCTAGTTTTTCCGCATGGGACAGAAGGGCGCCGAGACGCGAGACCGGCTGCTGGACGCTACGCAGGAGCTGGTCGAGGCCGGAGGGTACTTCGGCGCGGGGCTCAACCAGGTGATCGCGCTCAGTGGTGCGCCGCGCGGTTCGCTGTACTTCCACTTCCCCGGCGGTAAGGACCAGCTGGTAGGGGAGTCTGTGCGCCGGGCCGGAGCGGTGATCGGCGATTCCTTTGGGGCGCTTGCCGATTCCGAGTTGCCGGTGGCCGAATTCGTCGACCTGGTGTTGCGGCAGCTGGGGGACAGGCTGGAGACGTCGGGGTGGCGGAAGGGGTGTCCGGTCGCCACCGTGGCGCTCGAGACGGCCGCCGCCAATGACTCGATGCAGCAGGCGTGCTCGGAGGTCTACTCCTCGTGGGAGGAGACCCTGCGTGCGCGGCTGGCCGGGCAGCCCGGCGCCGATGACCTCGCCACGGCGATTCTCTCCCTGATCGAGGGTGCGCTGCTGCTGGCCAGGGCGCATCGCAGCAGGGAGCCGCTGAATCGGGTCGGCAGGCAGATCGCCGTCTGGCTGCGGTGAATACGAGCCGGCGTGATCGCCGGCTCTCTTTTTGACCCTAGAATATATAGACCGGTCTATTAGGAGTGGGCATGGATGCAATCGTCTTCGGCGCAACCGGATTCATCGGCCGTTCGCTGGTCGCCCAGCTGCTCGGCAGGGGACAACGGGTGGCGGCGGTGGTACGGAACGACACCCTCACCCCGTGGCTCGTCGCCGAGGGGGTCGACATCGGCGGGCTGACGGTGGTCACCGCCGACATCACCACACCGCTCACGGGTTTGCCCGAGGTGCGCGACGTGTACAACGCCGCGGCACGGTACGCGTTCGGGCTCGACGTGCGAGAGGCGCGGGCTACCAATGTGATCGGGGCGATCAATGTGCTCGACTGGGCCGCGACCCTGCCCGGGCTGCGGCGCCTGGTGCACGTGAGCGGGTACCGGGTGAGCGCGCTGGACGGCGAGCCCGACTACGCCGGGCTGGGGGCGTACGAGGCATCGAAATTCGAGGGCGATCTCGCGGTGCGGAACCGGGCACGCGAGCGCGGGGTGCCGCTGACCATCGCCAACCCGAGCACCGTGATCGGGCCGGGACAGCATCTCGGGCTCGCCGGTCTGGTCCGGGATCTGTGGGAGGGACGGCTGCCCGCGGTCCCGGGCGGTCCGGAGGTCTTCGTGCCGATCGTCACCATCGACTACTTCGTTCGGTTCCTGGCACGCATTCCCGAATCTCCTGCGGGCGAGCACTATTGGATTCTCGACGACACCACGCCGCGACTGCCCGAGCTGGTGCGTACGGTCGCCGACCAGATGGGGGTGCGGGCGCCGCGGCGCAGCGTTCCCGTCGGTCTGCTCCGGCGCCTGCCGCGCAGGCTCACCGGAGCCGATCCCGAGACGCTGTCCTTCCTCTCGACCGACCGCTATCCGACGGCTTCCGCTCGATCCTTCGCCGCCGCAACGGGTCTGGAGATGCCCTCCGCGGACGATGCTCTGCGGGCGTGGGCCGACGATCTGGTCGCCGAACGCTTCGGCGCCACATCACCCTGGGTGCGCCCCTACGGTTTCCACACCGTGGCGGGCAGCCGGACCTGGATCGCCGGAGACAGGCACACTCCCGATCACGTGCTGCTGCACGGGCTTCCGATGAACGCCGATCTGTGGGCGCCGCTCGCCGCTCGCCTGCGCGGTTCGGTCCTGGCGCCTGATCTGCCGGGACTGGGCCGCTCGGCCGCCTCCGACCAGCCGGTGGAGGTGTGGCTGGGGGAGGTGCTGAGCCAGGTCCGGACGCGGCCGGCGCTCGTCGCGCACTCGCTGGCGTGTGGGCCCGCACTGCGCTATGCCGTCGAGCATCCGGACCGCATCAGCAGGCTCGTTCTGATCTCACCGCCGTTCCTGCAGACCCCCGGCCCGAAGTCGGCCCGCTCACCGCTGGCGGCGTCGGTCCTGCGGCGCATGTCCACCGACCGGCTCGCCGAGATGCTGGGGCTGCCCTCCGGTCCCGAGATCGACAGTGCCGCAGCGGATTTGCGCCGCCCTGGAGTCGCGCGACGGGTGGTCGAGGCGATGCGGACCGTGCACGCCGAGCGGTTGCGGTCCCGGGAACTGCTGGACCGGGCGGGCTTCCCGGTCGAGATCATCGTCGGGTCGGCCGATCCGCTGGTCGTGCCCGTCGGCCATCCGGTGACCGAACTGCCGGGCGCCGGACACTATCCGCAGCTCACTCACCCTGCCCAGCTTGCCGGCCACCTCGAACCGGTCCCCGGCCCACGCCGCCGTTGACTCCGGCCGTGGCCGGTGCGGGGATCAGCCGAACAGATATCCGAAGATCTCATCGCCCAGCCTGCGCTGGGTGATCTCGGCATTGTTGGCCTCCTCGCGCGCGAACTTGACTGCGTGCTGGAGCTTTTCGACGCGCTCGGTGAGTTCGTTGACGCGCTTGGCGGGCAGCGCGCCGGAGAACCTGATGGTCCGCCAGTAGCCGACCACCACATCCTCGTGATACACCTCGACCTGCGCCGGATGCTTGTCCGTCGCTTCGGCTTTCACGTGGTTGCGCGGAATCTTCTTGGTGCGCACCGTCTGTACCGGCTCGGTGGCGTAGCAGTCCGCGGCGGCATCGTATTCCCACGACTCCGCGGCATCCAGCACCGGCAGTTTGCGCACGAAGGTGTGCAGGTCCACCAGCTGCTTCTCCAGGAACAGCAGGTAGGTGATGGGCGCGCCCTGCACCAGGGTGCGGCCGTCCACCACCACATCGGCGGTGGCGGTGCAGTTCGCCCAGTCCTTGGTGGCCACCACGTCGAACAGTTTGCTCAGGATCTCCGCCGTGGTCTGCAGGACCTCCTCGGATCTCACCTGGACGCGCGTCGACTCGGGCGGCAGCTGCTCGCCCTCCTCGTCCTTGGGGCGGTAGGTGCGCGAAATACCGCTCAGCAGCGGGTTCTTGGCCAGTTTGTGATGGGCCTCGGTGAGGTCGGAGAAGGTCCGGGACTTGATCCCTTTCTCGACGGCGACAATCTGATTCAAACGTGTCATTCCGGCACTGTATCGGTGCGCACGCGGCAGCGACCACCGGTTTTCGGCGGTCGCTGCCGTGGGTATCCCGCCTGGCGGACAAGCGGTTTCGGCTTGCCCGTGGCGGTTAGCCGGTGACGGTGCGGATGGTCCAGAGGTCCGACGCGTTGACCGAGAGCATGTACGCGTAGGGCAGGGTGCCGTATCCGTTCCGGCCCCAGCTGGTACCCCAGGAATTGCGGATCCGGAATACCGACCGGGAGTCGTCGTATCCGACCGCGACCACGCAATGTCCACCCACCACCTGTTCATTGGCGCCGGGCAGGGGGATGTCGCCGGTCTTGTCGACCTCCGGGCCGAAGATGCTCTCGTAGACGGTGAAGCCGAAGACGAACGGATATCCGTCGGCCAGGCACCCGCGCATTTGCGAGAGCGTGCGCGCCACCCGGGAATACTGGATGGCCCGATGCTTCGCCGCGTCGGTGAAGCACGGTTGCGGTGGCTCGGTCGCGAATTCCGAAATATCGTAGGGCCATTCGGATTCCGGGCAGGCGCCCACGGTGGCCACGCTCTTGATGCCGTCGCGGATCATCGCGCCCGCGTCCTGACCGACCGTGCCCTCCATGACACGTTCATTGTAGTAGATGAACAGCCGGGACGGCACGGATACGTCGGCCAGTTGCTCCTTCATGGCGTCGAACTGCAGTGCCCCCGCAATGCCGTTGCCGGTACAGGAGCCGAGCTTGCCCTGGTCGTAGACGGGGGCGAACTTCGAGGTCAGGTCCACGGACGGCGGCAGCTGGGCGATCGTCGCGGCTGGCGCGGCATAGAGGTGATCGCGCTGGTCGGGCAGGTCCGGAATCCAGCCGAGCCCTTTGTTCTGCTTGATGCTGATTGCTTTCATGACGGGCGGTCCTTCGATGGAAACGGTGAATCCGCCCGGCGGGGCGAGTTCTGACGCCCTCCAGTGCAGCCCGGACCGCCACGATCGGAAACCAGCGAAGTCCGAAAACATCTTCACTCGAACTGATCGGGGTATGCCCCCGAAAATCGGGTAGCCCACCACTCGTTACCCGGACGGCCGTGCGCGCGATATTCGATGGGCACGAGAAGGAGAAACTGCCGACGGCAACCGGTCATCGACCACCGGTGCCGAACGGCGCGAGGGGGTCGGTCGTGGAGCTGCGGCAACTGCGTTACTTCGTGACGCTGTCGGAGGAACTGCACTTCGGGCGCGCCGCGGCGCGCGAGCACATCGTCCAGTCGGCGTTGAGTCAGCAGATTCAGCGGCTGGAACGCGAACTACGGGTCCCGCTGGTGGAGCGCAGCACGCACCACGTCCGCCTCACCGCCGCGGGCACGCTGCTGCTGGGCGAGGCCCGGCTGATCCTCAGCCACGTCGACCGGGCCGCGACCGCGGCGCGCACCATGACCGGGACCGACGCGGTCCTGCGGGTTGCGCAGGGGGACGCCAGTTTCGACACCATGCCGGTGGTGCTGGCCGCGGTCCGGCATCATCATCCGGAACTGGTCGAGGTGCATCAGGTCGAGGCCGGGGTCCCCGAGCAGTGCCGGTTGCTCGCCCAGGGTCGGCTCGATGTCGGCATCGGGCGCGCGGCACAGTTGCCGGACGGGGTGGCGTCGGAGGTCATCCGGTTGGATCGGCTGGGTGTGCTGGTCGCCGCGGAGCATCCCTGGGCGCACCGGCACGCGGTGCCGCTCGCTGAACTGGCCGGGGAGACGCTGGTGTTCGCCGACGAATCCCGTGCGCCGGAATTCAACGAGTACATCCGGGAGCTGTGCCGCACAGCAGGATTCGCGGCCAAGCCCTACCCGGGCACGGTGCACAGCGTGCTGGGCGCGGGCCGGCTGGTCCGCGACGGTCACGCGCTGGTGTGCGTGCCCCGGTCCTGTGCGCCGCTGCCGGGCCTGCACTGGATCGCGATCGCCGAGCCCGCCTACTATCCGTGGTCGCTGCTGTGGCGTGCGAACGGCGAGACCGAGGCCGTGCGCTCCATCCGCTGTTGTGCGCGGGTACTGGGCGAGCGGCTCGGCTGGACCTCCCGCCGCGAACCCGAGGCGGCCGCGCTCTCGCCTATCACCGGCCGCCTGGCGGGTTGAGCCCGGGCGCGTGGCCGGGGTCCCTCGGTGCGGTGGAGGCTGGACCGGGTAGAAAAGGGATGGCGTCGTGGAACGCATCCGTCGATGCCGCCGCCGAGGAGACTTCGTGCGGTCATCACATCTTCGAACGGAGAGGCTGTTTCATGGCGACCTCGGAAGCGCGCGCCCAGATCGGCGTGACCGGCCTGGCGGTCATGGGTAGCAATATCGCCCGCAACTTCGCACGGCACGGCTACACCGTCGCCCTGCACAACCGCAGCATCGGCAAGACCGACGCGCTGCTCGCCGAGCACGGCGGCGAGGGTGATTTCGTGCGCACCGAGACCGTCGAGGAGTTCGTGGCCGCGCTGGAGAAGCCGCGCCGCGTGCTCATCATGGTCAAGGCCGGTGACGCCACCGACGCCGTGATCGAGGAGCTGGCCGCGGCCATGGAGCCCGGCGACATCATCATCGACGGCGGCAACGCCCTCTACACCGACACCATCCGCCGCGAGGCGGCCATGAAGGCGCGTGGCCTGAACTTCGTCGGCGCGGGCATCTCCGGCGGCGAGGAGGGCGCGCTGAACGGGCCCGCCATCATGCCGGGCGGCCCGAAGGAGTCCTACGAGTCGCTGGGTCCGCTGCTGGAATCCATTGCGGCGCAGGTCGACGGCACCCCCTGCTGCACCCACATCGGCCCCGACGGGTCCGGACACTTCGTGAAGATGGTGCACAACGGCATCGAGTACGCCGACATGCAGCTCATCGGCGAGGCCTACAACCTGTTCCGGGACGCGCTGGGCTTGCACGCCAAGCAGATCGCGGACGTGTTCACCCAGTGGAACTCCGGTGAGCTGGAGAGCTACCTGGTGGAGATCACCGCCGAGGTGCTCGAGCAGGTCGACGCCAAGACCGGCAAGCCGCTCGTCGACGTGATCGTGGACGCCGCCGAGCAGAAGGGCACCGGCCGCTGGACCGTCAAGTCCGCCCTCGATCTGGGCATCCCGGTGACGGGTATCGCCGAGGCCGTCTTCGCCCGCGCCCTGTCCGGCTCCCGCGCCCAGCGCGCCGCCGCCAAGGGCCTCGCCTCCGGCGCTCTCGGCGAAAAGCCCACGGATGTGGCCCAATTCACCGAGGACATCCGCCAGGCCCTCTACGCCTCCAAGATCGTCGCCTACGCCCAGGGCTTCGACCAGATCGCCGCCGGCTCCGCCGAGTACAACTGGGACCTGCACCCCGGCGACCTGGCCACCATCTGGCGCGGCGGTTGCATCATCCGCGCCCGCTTCCTCAACCGCATCAAGGAGGCGTACGAAGCGGACCCGGCCCTGCCGAGCCTGATCCTCGCCCCGTACTTCCGCGAAGCCATCGAGAACGCCGTCGACAGCTGGCGTCGTGTCGTCGTGACCGCCACCCAGCTCGGCATCCCGGTCCCGGCCTTCGCGTCGTCACTCTCGTACTACGACGCCCTGCGCGCCGAGCGCCTCCCGGCCGCGTTGACCCAGGGCCAGCGCGACTTCTTCGGCGCTCACACCTACGAGCGCATCGACGCCGAAGGCAAGTACCACACCCTGTGGAGCGGCGACCGCAGCGAAGTCCCCGCGTAATTTCCGGTAGGACAAGAAGTTCTACGAGCGGAGTTCGTGCCGAATCGGCACGAACTCCGCTGCTGTTTCAGGACCGGATCGAATCAGAGTGGCAGGCACAGCAACAGGGTTATTCGGTCGGGGTACGTTTCGTTGTGGACCGGGCCGGCCTGGACGCTGTATTCGCGGATGTCGCCGGAGTCGGGGTTACGGAGGCGTTGGGTGCGGACGGGTGGGGTGAAGTCGACGCTGCCCTCGGACCAGAAGCGGTGGAAGTCGGGGAAGTGGGCCAGGTCGGCGACGAAGGTGGTGAAGACGGGGTCGTCGGGGGCGCGACCGACCGTCATGCGTAGCCATTGGACGTATTGACGGGCTTCGGATTCCCAGTCCACCTCAACGACTTTCGCCTGTTCGTTGCCGAACATCCAGCGGAAGACATTGCCGTCCTCGCGGAGGCCGGGCAGGGCCGCGTTCCAGGAGTCGTTGGCGTCGAGGATGTTTCCGCACGGGTCCAGGTAGGCGGCGAGGGCCGGTTCGAACAGGGCCAGGGCGCGCTGCTGATCCGGCGTGATGGCGGCGTGCAGTTCCTCCGGGGCGGGGGTTTCGGGCATGCGCAGTCCGGCCAGTTCATGCAGATGCCGGCGGTCGGTGGGGGTCAGCGGGGACATCAGGTTCAGGCAGCGCAACAGGGAATCGACCACCGATCGCGTCGGGTTTCCCCGCTCGCCCTTCTCCAGTGCCGTGATGTAGCTGGCGCTCACGCCCGCCGTGTACGCCAGGTGTTCCCGGGAGTAACCGCGTTCGTCGCGCAGCCGTCGCAGCGCCTGGCCGAAGGTCGGCACCGCGATATCCTCAGCAAACCAGCCGCTTTCCTCGTCTTCGGACACCGAGGACCACCTTCCCAACACCCGCTCGTCGCCGTTCCCGCTCGCAGTCACCGACGAGCAACCCGATACGGATGCTGCCACACGGCTGTGATGCCGAGGCGACACTCGGAATATCCCGTTTGTGTTGGTTTCAGGCATTGTGACCGCGGTGCGGCCGTGCTACCACCGTGCAACGGCCGCCCGCGGGTTCGGATAACAAGTCGTCAGGGCGCTATCGGAAGATCGATGTAGCAGGGCCCGTGCTCGCTGGACAGGGTGATGACGCTCTTGGTGTCGGGCTTGTCGACGTAGAGGTGGTCGCTGGTGTCGACGATCAGCACGACCCGGTGGCCGACAGGGACCTGATAGTCGGTGGCCTGCAGGCGGACTCGCAGGGTCGTGGTCTGCGCCGGACACCCGTTGGTGACGGTCGCGGCGGCATGGGTGATGATCCGCAGTGTTCCGGCCAACGGCTCGAGGTCGAACAGGTACGTGATGAGCGTGGCCTGTGTGCCCGACGGCGTGACGGTCAGCGCGACCTCGGGGAAGCCGGCGATGTGATGCGGCCGGAGGAGGATCGGCGTGCGCCAGACCGCTGCCCGCGTGCGGTCGACCTCGGCCAGCGGCTGGCGGTTCGGCATCAGCAGACGCTCGCGGAAGCCGTCCATCACCAGTTCGGTGGCCGCCTGGACCTGTTCGGTTCCCGCATGGAAGCTCTGACTCATGCTCGCGGGCTGATCGATGACCAGGGTGCCGTCGGGGGAGGCGCCGGACGGGGCGGCCAGGTAGTAGCGACGGACGGGTTTCGACCACGAGGCCAGGTCGCTCGACGCCGTCATGGTGAAGCTGTACATGGTTTCGGTGTGCACGACACCGTCGCTGTCGATGCCGTTGTCCACGCCGAGCAGGTAGTGGTCGAACCAGTCGTAGGCCGCCTCGGTGGTCCGGGTGTAGACGCCCAGCAACAAACCGGGAATCTCCACCGCGCCATGGTCACCGATGGCCAGATCGAGTCGCTTCGGCCCGGGGAACCGGGTGAAGTAATCGAGCAGCTGATTCTGCGGGAAGATCGTCTCGTGCCAGAAGCTGGTGAAAAACGTTGGCACCGGCCGGATCTTGTCGGCCTTGGCGGGGGAGCGGGGCCGGGCGTACTCGAGCACCTCGTCGATATCGGTATTCGCCTGGAAGGACTCGAGCACCTTTGTCAGTTCCGCGCTGGGATGGTCGCTGATGCCGGCGAGCACCTCGGCGGCCCTGATGTGCCGGGTCCCGTTGTCGTAGAGGGCCTCACCCAGATCTGCCCAGGTGCTCAGCGCGACAACGGCTTTGACCGCCTCGTGCGCGTTGGCGACCAGCTGACCGATGCCCGAGCCGTAGGAGATGCCCGCCATGCCGACCTTCTCCCGATCGGCGCGCAGCTCATCGTGCTGCAGGGCCCATTCGATGACCTCGTACCCGTCGGCCACGTCCTCGGGGCCGGCGACGGTCAGCTCGCCCCCGGAGTCCGCCAGGCCGCGTTCGGTGTAGGCGACGACTGCGTATCCGCGCAGGAGCAGGCGAATGATCGCGCCGGAGTACATCTTCCAGCCGGTCTGGTCGAGTCCGGCGGGCAGCACGATGAGCGGGTTGGACCCGTCCGAGCGGGGCCAGGCGATGAGCGCGTCGAGCTCGACGCCGCCGTGGCCGGGAATCCGCACCTGGCGGATGCCGCACCGGCTGCGTACGGCCGCGATGTCCTCGGCGAGGTATTCCGGCACTCCGGTGGCGTTTCCGGTGAGCAGGTCGGCGACGACCGCGAGCGCATCGGCTTCCTGGTCCGGGGCCAACAGACGCAACTGACCCGGGCGTGATTGCGACATGACAAATCCCTTCGATCCTGGTTGTTCCGAACAACTTCGAGGGCAGCGCGCGATAGACCTCCCGAGGTGGAGAATTCGACTGGCGCATTGCGTCGCCGACGGGCGGCGAGAAAGGGAATTCGCGAATCATTCAGGGCTGGAAGGCCTTTGCCAATCCCGAATACCGTCGATGCTACGCCGGTCGCATAGTTGCGGTGACCGGTTCGGAAATCGTGAGTTTCATTGTGTACCAGCCGATTTGGAATAACGACTCGTCGGTATCGAGTGATCGGTCGCCGTGCCGTGGATCCGTGCTCGGCATATCACACCGCCACCGGATAGTGAACTGTGAGGCTGCTGGGTATCGCCATGGAGTCCGCCCAGAGTTCGGGTTCGGGTCTCGTCCAGAGGTATTGAGCGGCAGTAACTTTCCATGCGTCTTCGAAGTGCACAGTCGAAAGGTCATGAAATGGTTGCTCTGATCCTTGCCGCCGTCGGTCTCATCTCGGGCAGCGCGGTCGCCGCGGGCGCGGCGGGTAGTGCGGGCGTGTTCGCCGGAAATATCTAGGCCCGCGAGGATATTCGGGCACACGGAAGCGGGCGGCCGCCCGGATACGGCCGCCGGAACCCCCTGACCCGGGTACGGGGCAGGGGGTTCGCCGTATCCGGGGGTTCGCCGTATCCGGGCTACTGGTGCGGATCGGCCGCCATGGCATCGCGGACCGAGGTCTCCTGCCTGCCGCGGAAGGTGGGCTCGGGGCGGACGGGGATGGAGTAGACGGCCTTGGTGTCGGCCAATTGATCGCGCAGCCAGTTCTTCCGGTAGACATCGCCGTGCACCTGGGTATCGTCGCCGACCGCCGTGGTCTCGATACCGGCGGCGCGGCACAGGGCGATGGTGCGCGGCAGGCTGAAGTCCTGGGTGACCGCGATGGCCGAGGTGACGCCGAAGATGTCGTGGGCGCGCACACAGGACTCGTAGGTGCTGAAACCCGCGTAGTCCAGGGCGATCTTGGCGGCGGGGACGCCGTGTGCGATCAGCCAGGCGCGCATGGCCGTCGGCTCGTCGTAGGCCGGGCGGCCGTTGTCGCCGGTGAGCAGCAGGGCCTTCACCTTGCCCGCCGCCAGCAGTCTGCGGCCCAGTTCCAGGCGTGCGGCCAGATACGCCGACGGCGAGCCGTCGGGCTTGACCTCCGCGCCGAACACGATGGCCACCTCGGCCGGCGGCGCGGTGTCGGCGCTGTACTGGTACTTCCGATTGGCCAGGCGCAGCCACAGATCCGAGCCGATCAGCACGACCAGGGCCAGCGCCACCAGTGCGGCACCGAGCTTCACGACGCGGCGGGCCGGGAACCAGGCGGCCACCCGGATGCGGGCGGAGCGAAGGGCGGCGCGGTACTGCATGATCGCCAGTCTGCCGGAAACGGCCGAATCGTCCGAGTGAGTTTCCGGCGAGTGAGTTTCCGGGCGGCTCAGGCCGGCTGCACACCGACCATGGGCAGCACGGTGCGGCGGGCGAACTCCCGCGCGGCCGTCTCGTCGGTCAGCGGGATCAGGCCGTCCGGGGTCAGCACCAGCGACTGGCCCAGGCGGGCAAGCACTTCCGCGACCAGGTCGGCATCGAAGGCGGGCACGTCGGCGGAAGCCTGCAGCACGCGCAGCTTCTCGGCCAGGTAGGTGCGCCCGAGTGCGAGAACGGGCCCGGCCTCGGTGGTCAGGCGCGGCAGGATGGTGTCGGGCTCGGTGCGCAGCAGTCGTCGCAGCAGTTTGTTGCTCGCCAGCTGGGTGATGAAGGCGACGAAGACCTCGACCAGCTGATCGTCCCCGGATTCGCCGGTGGCCGTGGCCTCCTGCACGCGCTTGTCGATCTCGGCGATGAACAGCTGCGCCTCGCGTACGCCCACCGCGGCGACCAGATCGTTCTTGGATTCGAAGCGCCGGTACAGCGTGGCCGGGCTGATGCCGGCGCGACGCGCGATCTCCCCCATGCTGGTTCGCTTGATCCCGAAGTCGAGGAATGCCGACAGCGCGCTCTCCAGCAGCTGTTCGCCTTCGGCCCGCGGCTTCTCCAGGATGCGTTGCAGGATGGTGGGCACGGACGGCATCGAGTCTCCAGTCGATCGGTTGGCGACCGCGACATTGCGGTGAACGGCCAAGGCGCGCAGTGGCGCACAGGTCGAGCCGCATTATCGCATCGCCGGAGGGTTGCGGTCGCAACCCCGTCCGATCAGTGAACGCCGAGCCCGATCAGCGGACGTCGAGCGCGGCCATTTCGCTCTCTATCGCATTGGCGGCGAAATCGATGCCGTTGGAACGCAGTTCGTGCACCCGGCGCTGGAGCGCCTCGATTCCCCCTGGCTGCGCGGCGATATCGGCCACGCTGATGCGCCGTCGGTGCATACTGTCGTGCTCGTACAACACCGTTGAAACCTCCTGCTAGCCCCGAGCGCGCACCCGGCTAGCGGCGGCACAGCCCGGGCCGCCGGGAACGCTTCGCTCGATGCTAACAGCGGCCTTTATGGTCACTTGTTCAGTGTGGGGATTCTCACACGCCCCCTTCAGTCACGCCTCTTGACCCTGGCGGTGCACCGCCGTGTTGTGCAGGTAGGCGGTCGCATTCAGGCGAATGTGATCACGCTCGGCCTCGCTCAGCTCCCGGCGCACCTTGCCCGGCACCCCCGCCACCAGTGAGCCCGGCGGAATCTGGGCGCCCTCCGGAACCAGCGCGTTGGCCGCGATCAGGCTGCCCGCCCCGATGACCGCGCCGTTCAGCACCGTCGCGCCCATGCCGATCAGCACATCGTCGCCGACCGTGCAGCCGTGCAGAATCGCGTTGTGCCCCACCGAGACTCCCTCGCCCACCGTGCACGGGAAGCCCGGATCGGCGTGCAGCACACAGCCGTCCTGAATATTGCTGCGCGCCCCGACGGTGATCTGATCCATGTCGCCGCGCAGCACCGCCGAGTACCAGACGCTCACTTCGGCCTCCAGCCGAACCCGCCCGGCCGCGGTGGCGTTCGGCGCGACCCACGCGCTCTCGTCGATCTGCGGCACGTGCTCACCCAGCTGAATCCTCATAGCCCCGAACTTAGCCCCCGCCGGGTGCCGGGCCGCCGCGGGGAGCCGCGGCGGCGGACCCGGCTCGGTCAAGCCCGGCGGAAGAGGGCGCGATGGGCGGCGGGCGTGGTGCCGAGCAGGCGGTGGAAGTGATGGCGGAGATTGACACCGGTGCCCAGCCCGGAATCGGTGGCAATGCGGTCCATGGTGTCGTCGGTGGACTCCAGCAGCAGCCGGGCATGGTCCACGCGCTGCTGCAGCAGCCACTGCTGCGGGCTGGTGCCGGTGCGATCACGGAAGCGGCGGGTGAACGTGCGCCGCGACATGAGCGCGGTCCGGGCCCAGCCGTCCAGATCCACCGGCTGGTCGAGATGTGTTCTGGCCCAGACCATCGCGTGCTCGATCGGGTCCCGGTCGGCCGCCTCGGGCACGGCGACCGGGATGTACTGGGCCTGTGAGCCGCTGCGGTGCGGGGCCAGCACCAACCGGCGGGCCAGCTCGGCGGCGACCCGGCTGCCGTGGTCGGTGCGCACCAGATGCAGACAGCAGTCGAGGGCCGCGGCGGTGCCGGCGGAGGTGATGAGGTCGCCGTCGTCGGACCACAGGGTGTCCGCGCGCACCCGGACCGCCGGATAGGCGCGGGCCAGCTCGACCGCCGCCGACCAGTGCGTGGTGATCTCCCGTCCGTCGGCCAGGCCGCTGGCCGCCACCGCCCAGGCGCCCAGGCACAGGCCGACAATGCGGGCGCCGCGGGCGTGGGCCCGGTGCAGGGCGTCCCGGATGGGTTCGGGCAGTGGGAGATCGCGCTCCCAGCTGGGGATGACCAGGGTGTCGGCGGTCTCGGTCGCCTCCAGGCCGTGGGCGACGACGATATCGAAACCCGCTGGGGTGGAGATGGTTCCGGGGCGTTCGGCGCACACCACCACGCGGTAGGGGCTGCCGGCGGGACCGCCCGCGCCGATGCGGCCGAATACCAGGGTCGGCACCGCCAGGTGGAACGGGCTGATCCCGTCGTACACCACGATGGCCACCGTGTGCACGGCGTCGGAATCGGCGGTGTCGGCTTCGCGGGATCCAGCAGTCATGGCCCGATCTTATCGATGCGCGGCCTTCGGGCCACTGTCGCGACCTACGGTCCGCGACGAGACTCGTTCGCATGACGAACACGATCGACACCGCAGCGGCCACCTCCACCCTCGAGCTCCTCCACATCGGCGGCCCCACAGTGCGATTCGGCTACGGCGACCTGGTCTGGCTGACCGACCCCACCTTCGACGAGCCTGGCGAGTACCCGGGCGGCGTCACGCTCTACAAGCTGAGCGGGCCCGCCGTGCCCGTCGCCGAGATCGGACGGGTCGATGTGGTGCTGCTCTCGCACGATCAGCACGCGGACAATCTCGACCGGTCCGGGCGGGAATTCATGGCGGGGGTCGAGACGGTGCTGTCCACGCCGGACGCTGCCGGGCGCATGGAAGGCGTTCGCGGACTGGCCGAATGGGAGTCGGTGCGCATCGGCGCGGTAACCGTCACCGCGGTGCCCGCACTGCACGGACCCGAGGGTTGCGAGCCGTTCACCGGAGTGGTCACGGGGTTCGTGCTGCAGGCCGACGGGCTGCCGACCGTCTACGTCTCCGGGGACAACGCCTCGGTCGACTACGTGCGGCGGATCGCAGAACACTTCGGGCGCATCGATATCGCCATCCTCAATGTGGGCGCGGCCAATACCGACCGCTTCGGCGATCAGGACCTGACCCTCAACGGCCGCACCGCGGTCCACGCCTCGGAGGCGCTGGGTGACGCGGTGATCGTGCCGGTCCACGCCGAGGGCTGGGCACACTTCTCCGAGCATCTCGACTACCTGACCCACCGCTTCACCGTCGCCGGCCGCGCGGACCTGCTGCGCATTCCGACCCCCGGCGAGGTCTTGGCCGTCGCAGCGATCGCCTCCTGATCGGTCGTCCGTCCCGATCCGAATCGAGGTGGGAGGGACGGCTTCCCGCCCGGCCATACGTCCTGATCGCCGCCGGGCGCCGGCCGGCGGCCGAGAATTGCCAGCCGATTGCCGTTGGCGAAATCAGGTCGTGGCGATCATGGCGGCGCGGCCCCCGCGGGTGAACGATGGCGGTATGAGAATCGGGGTACCGCGGGAGGTCAAGGAACAGGAGTATCGCGTCGCCCTCACCCCGGCCGGCGCCGGGGAACTGGTGCGGCACGGGCACGCGGCGCTGGTCGAGGCCGGGGCGGGGGTGGGGTCCGGGTTCGCCGATGCCGAGTACATCGCGGTGGGCGCGCGGGTCCTGCCGGGCCCGGACGAGGTCTGGGGAGCGGCGGACCTGGTGCTCAAGGTGAAAGAGCCCATCGCCGAGGAATATTCGCGCATGCGGGAGGGACAGGTGCTGTTCACCTTCCTGCACCTCGCCGCCTCGCGGGAGTGCACGGACGCGATCCTGCGCTCCGGCATCACCGCCATCGCCTATGAGACCGTCCGGGCAGCCGACGGGTCGCTGCCGCTGCTCTCGCCCATGAGCGAGGTGGCGGGCAAGCTCGCCAGTCAGGTCGGGGCCTATCACCTCATGTCGCCGCAGGGCGGGGCGGGCCTGCTGCTCGGCGGGGTGCCGGGGGTGGTGCCGGCGGACGTGACGGTCCTCGGGGGCGGGGTGGCCGGTAGCAATGCGGCGGCCGTCGCGGTCGGCATGGGGGCGCGAGTCACCGTGCTGGACACCAATATCGCGCGACTGCGGGAACTCGACGCCCGGTTCGGCGGGCGCGTGACCACGATCGGCTCCAACGCTGCCGAGGTCGAGAAGGCGGTGCTGGCGGCGGACCTGGTGATCGGCTCGGTCCTGGTGCCGGGCGCGCGGGCTCCGAAACTGGTGCCCGACACCCTGGTCGCCCATATGCGATCGGGCTCGGTGCTGGTCGATATCGCCATCGACCAGGGTGGGTGCTTCCAGAGTTCGCATCCCACCACGCACGCGAAACCGACTTTCCAGGTGGCGGATTCGCTGTTCTACTGCGTGGCCAATATGCCGGGCGCGGTCCCGCACACCTCCACCGTGGCGCTCACCAATGTCACCCTGCCGTATGTCGGCGCCATCGCGGATCTCGGCTGGTCCGGCGCCTGCGCCACCGATCCCGGCCTGGCCCAGGGGCTCACGGCCGACGCCGGCCGGCTCTACTCGCCGGAGGTGGCCGCCGCGCACGGGCTGCGGCCGGTGACGCGGCTCGCGTCCTGATCGACGAAGACGGGCCCGCAGCCGGATGAATCCGATTGCGGGCCCGCGGCTTCGGTGTTTCAGGCGTCGCTGTCTCCGCCGGTGTCGCCGAGCAGCCAGTCGGGCTCCGCGCCATCGGCCGGGATGCCGTGCAGCTTGTCCGGGTTGCGGACCACGTCGATCTTGGTGATCCGGCCGTCGTCGATGGTGAACGCGAAGACGCCGGTGTACTTGCCGTCGAACACCACCAGGCCCGGGCGGCCGTTGACCAGCACCGAACGGCCCCACGCGCCACCGACCTTCGATGCGACGTCCAGGAAACCGAGCAGCGTCTTGGCGACCTTCTCCGCGCCGTACATGGGATGCAGGAAGGCCTGCACCTTGCCGCCGCCGTCGGAGGTGAAGGTGACATTGGAATCCAGCACGCCGAGCAGGGCGCTCAGATCACCGGAACGCCAGGCCACCGCGAATGCCGAGACCACCTTCTCGTGCTCGTCCGCGCTCGCGGGGAAGCGGGGCGTGCCGTCCTCCACGTGTTTGCGGGCGCGCGAGGCCAATTGGCGCACGGCGGCGGGGGTGCGGCCGACCACCTCGGCGACCTCGGGGCCGGACATACCGAAGACGTCCTGCAGGACGAAGGCGGTGCGCTCGGCGGGGGAGAGGGATTCCAGCACCACCAGCAGGGCGGTGGTGACGCGCTCGTCCTGCGAGATGCGGTCGGCCGGATCGTCCCAGGTGGTGATCTCCGGCTCCGGAAGCCATTCGCCCACATACTGTTCGCGCCGGGACCGCGCCGAACCCAGATGGTCGAGGGCCAGGCGGCCGGTGACGGTGGTCAGCCAGGCGCGCAGGTTTTCGATATCCGCGCCCTCGGGACTGGTCTCGTAGTAGCGCACCAGCCGCAGCCACGCCTCCTGCACCACATCGTCGGCGTCGCTGAGACTGCCGAGCGTGCTGTACGCGACCCGCCGCAGATAGCCCCGATGCTCCTCGAACCGTCGCGCCAGCTCGACCTGATCGGGCCCGTCCGGCCGTCCGTCACTCATCGCACCCTCGCTCTTCACTCACGTCCGCCCCGGTGGGGCGAACCGTCCACAGCATCGACGAAACAGGTCGGCGGACTGTGACATTCCTTCCGGAAAATCTAGCGAAGGCGACCGAACGGTTCGTGAATTCGCGCGGCCGGATCAGCGTCGCCGCAGGTAGGCGGCGGTCGCGGCGGCGACCACGGTCGCGACCTGCACCGCTTCCGAGAGCCGCACCGCCCGGCGCAGATCACGCACCCGGGGGACCGGACCGTCGCCGAGCGTCGGCCGCAGCTCGGTGCCGTGCCGATATTCGGTGCGGCCGCCGAGCGTCACGCCCAGCGCGCCCGCCATGGACGCCTCCGCCACACCGGCATTCGGACTCGGATGCTCGGCCGCATCGCGCCGCCACGCCCGCCACGCATCGGCGGGGCGGCCACCGACGACCGGAGCCAGCGCGGTGGTGATGAGACCACTGATGCGGGCGGGCGCGAGATTCGCGACATCGTCCGTGCGGGCCGCCGCCCAGCCGAAGTTGCGGTAGCGGTCATTGCGGTAGCCGACCATGGCATCGAGAGTGTTGATCGCCCGATATGCCAGCAAGCCGGGAACACCCGCCACCGCACCCCAGAGCAGCGGCGCCACAGTCGCATCGGAGGTGTTCTCCGCGATGGATTCGAGTGCCGCCCGGGCCAGCCCGTCCGCGTCGAGTACCTCGGGATCCCGCCCGCACAGCGACGGCAGCAGCGCCCGCGCCCCGTCGATATCCCCGGATTCGAGCCGATCCGCCATCTCCCGCCCGGTCCGTGCCAAGCTCGTCCCGCCCAGCACCGTCCAGGTCGCGGCAGCCGTCAGCACCGCCTCGCCCAGCGCCCGTCCGGCCACCGTCCGCCGCAATCCGATCCCCAGCCCCGAAACCGCACCGACCAGAACGATCTCGTGCACAACCCCCGCCACGCGGCTGTCGCGATAGGTGAGCCGTTCCACCTTCATTGCGGCCGAACCGAATCCGGCCACCGGATGCCCGCGCCGTGGATCCCCCAGCGCCCGGTCCAACCCGAACCCGAGCAGCAGTCCCGCCGCAATGGCAATTCCCGTTCGCACCCGGCGAGGTTAGCGGAGGCGACAGGCTCGGCCGACTTCAGCCGCAGCGGGTAACCGGGCTCAGCGCCGGGTGCCGCCGTAGCGGTCGGCCAGGCGGGCTTCGTTCGTGGTGGGTTTCGGCTTGGGGGCCGGGTCGTTGGGTTTCGCCGCGCGTGCGGGGGTGGTCGATTCGGGTGAAGCCGCGGTCGACTCAGGGGTGTCGGTCGGCTTGTCGGGCGTGGCGGGCTCGCCGGTGGTGGTCGGTCGGGCCGCGGCTTCGAACTTTTCGCGCCGGCGGGCGCGGATCTCGGCCCAGACGAAGTAGCCGAGGCCGAGGGGAGCCATGACGCCGAAGGCCAGCCACTGCAGGCCGTAGGAGAGGTAGGGGCCCGAGTCCAGCTGGGGGAGCGGGTCGGGGGTGAAGGCGCCGGGCTGGCCGGACTCGAGCTGGAGGTAGCCGCCCAGGCCGTCGGTGGGAATGGGGGTCAGGGGGATGCCGAGGACCGTGGCTTCCTGCTGGGTGTCGGTCGTATAGACCTGGCGGTAGCCGTCCTCCGTGGTCGGGGGCTTCTTCTCGATCACGCCCTCGGAGGCGCGGATGCGGGCCGCCAGCTGCTGGGTGCCGGCGGGCGGGGCGGTGACGACCGGCGGACGGGTGCCGCCCTCGGCCGCCGCCACCTGGCCACGGTCCACCAGCAGGGTGCGGCCGTCGTCGAGGCGGAAAGCGGCCAGGACCGTGTAGGCGGGCTGGCCGTCGAGGTGGCGCAGCCGCACCAGCACGGTCGAATCCGGAACGTAGACGCCGTTCGCGGTGACCCGTCGCCACTCGGTGTTCTTGCCGCTGCCCGACAGCATGCCGGTGATGTCGACCGGGTCGGCGTGCACCGAATTCGCGATGCGGTCGTTGCGTTCGGAGGTGCGGGTGTTCTTGCCCAGCTGCCAGGGAGCCAGCACGGTGAAGCACAGGTAGGCGAAACCTGCGACCACCACGGCGAGAATCAGCCAGCTGGGCCGCAGCAGGAAGGTGAAGCGTCGCAGCAGCGAGGTTGCCGAGTTCATGCGACCTCACCCAGCTGTTCGCGCACCCAGTCCAGCAGGCCCGGTACCGCCGCCTCGATCTGCTCGCGGACCAGCGCGAAATCGGACTGGTCGCCGTAGTACGGATCCGGTACCGATCGCCCGTCCGCGTGCGGGTCGAAACTCCGCAGCAGTCGCCGCCGATCCGACGGCACCCCCATCCGGGCCAGCTCCCGCTCGTGCCCGGTGTCGAGCGCCACCAGTAGATCGGCCGCCCGATGATCCGGCCCGATCACCGCGGCCCGGTGCCCGGTCGGATACCCGTGCGCGTGCAGCTCCCGATTCGTCCGATGATCGGCCTCGTCCCCCACATGCCAGCTGCCGGTCCCGGCACTGCTCACCCGCACCCGATCCGTCAGCCCCGCGCGTTCCAGGTGCGCGGCGAAAATCTTCTCGGCCATCGGGGACCGGCAGATATTGCCGGTGCAGATGAAGGTCACATGCAGCTCGCCCACGACAGCCATTCTGTCCGGTGGGCGCGGGAGGCGGCCACGTAGGGTGGACGGCTGTGCCGGACGACACGGAGTTTCCCGATTTCGACCATGCCAGGCTGCGGCACCACGGGGACGTGGATGCGCGGCCGGGCATGGTCGATTTCGCGGTGAACGTCCAGGCGAGCGCGCCGCCGGAATGGTTGCGTGAGCGGCTCGCGGGACGGCTGGGAGAGCTCGGGCGGTATCCGAGCGAGGCGGACGAGCGGGCGGCACGGGCCGCAGTGGCCGCTCGGCACGGGCGGGCGATCGACGAGGTGCTGCTGCTGGCCGGGGTGGCCGAAGGGTTCGCCATGCTGCCGCGGCTGGGGTCGCGGCTGGCGGCGGTGATCCATCCGTCGTTCACCGAGCCGGAGCTGGCGCTGCGGGAGGCCGGGGTATCGGTCGCACGGGTGATCCTCGCGCCGCCGTACACCCTCGACGCCGCCGCGGTGCCGGAGGACGCGGATCTGGTGGTGGTGGGCAATCCCACCAATCCGACCTCGGTGCTGCATCCGGCGGACGGTATCCACGCGCTGCGGCGGCCGGGCCGCATCGTGGTGGTGGACGAGGCATTCGCCGACGCGGTGCCGGGAGAGCCGGAATCGCTTGCCGGAGAGAGTCATCCGGATGTGCTCGTATTCCGGAGCCTCACCAAGACCTGGGCGCTGGCCGGGCTGCGCTGCGGCTATGTGCTCGGTGCGCCGCCGGTGCTGGCGCGGCTGAATCACGGGCGCCCGCACTGGCCGCTGGGCACCCTGCAGCTGGAAGCCATTGCGGCGGTGAGCGAACCGGCCGCGGTGGCCGAGGCGCAGCACCGGGCCGGGACCGTCGCGGCCGATCGGGCCGCCATGATTCCGCGGTTGCGGAAACTCGGCGTCGAGGTGCACGAGCCCGCGCACGGGCCGTTCCTGCTGCTCCGGGTGCCGGATGCGGAATTGTTGCGAAAGAAGCTCGCGGACAAGGGAATCGCGGTGCGCCGCGGTGATACGTTCCCGGGGCTGGCAGGGCCTTCGGCAAACGGAAGTTTCCTGCGAGTCGCGGTGCGGCCCGCAGCCGAGGTGGATCGGCTGGTCGCGGCCATTCGTGACGTGGGTCTGTGAGCAGTGGGTTTGAATGAGGCGCAGGCTGGTGAGCGAACAGGAGGTTCGGTTGTGGTGACGACGGTGCGGCTGGCGGATCTCATGGCGACACTGGATGCGGCGTACCCGCCCGGGCTGGCCGAATCCTGGGATTCGGTGGGGCTGGTCGCCGGTGATCCGGACGAGCCGGTGTCGCGCGTGCTGTTCGCGGTCGACGCCACCGCCGCGGTCGTGGACGAGGCGATCGAGTGGGGTGCGCAGGCGCTGGTCGTGCACCATCCGCTGCTGCTGCGCGGCGTGGACACCGTCGCGGCCAGTACGCCGAAAGGCGCGCTGTTGCACCGGCTCATCCGCTCCGGATGCGCGCTGTTCACCGCCCACACCAATGCCGACTCCGCCGACCCCGGGGTCTCGGACGCGCTCGCGCACGCCATCGGGCTGACCGTGACCGGGCCGCTGGATCCGAAACCCTGGACCGCCCTGGACAAATGGGTGGTGGCGGTGCCCGTCACGCACCGTGACGAAGTGCTCGACGCCCTGTTCGCCGCGGGTGCGGGCAGCAGCGGGACCTACTCCGACGCGGCGTGGACGGTCGCCGGCACCGGACAGTTCCGGCCGCTCGACGGCGCGAATCCGGCCCTGGGTGCGGTCGGTGAGCTGCACGAGGTTTCCGAGGACCGGCTCGAGGTGGTCGCCCCGCCGTCCCGTCGCGCCGCCATGCTGGCCGCCCTCCGGGCCGCGCATCCGTACGAGGAACCCTTCTATCACGTGACCGAGCGCGCCGTGCTGCCTTCCGGCCTGGGCATCGGCCGCGTCGGCGAGCTGCCCGCCCCGGAAACCCTGCGCGAGTTCACCGCTCGCGTCCGCGCCGGCCTGCCCGCCACCACCTGGGGCGTGCGCGCCGCGGGGGACCCGGACCGCGTCATCCGCACCGTCGCGGTGTGCGGCGGCGCGGGAGATTCGTTCCTGGGCAAGGTTTCTCGCCTCGGCGTCGATGCCTACGTGACCTCCGACCTGCGCCACCACCCGGCCGACGAGCACCTGCGCGCGGGCGGCCCGGCCCTGATCGACGCCGCCCACTGGGCCACCGAGTTCCCCTGGTGCGCGCAGGCGGAAGGTGTGGTGCGCGCCGCACGGCCCGGCCTCGAGACCCGCGTCTCGACGCTGCGCACCGACCCGTGGACCCTCGGCGCGGCCGGCTGCTGATCAGGCCTTTTGGGTTGGCGGCCGTCTCGATTCTGGACTGCGCTCCGCCTCCCCGCGCTTGGAGCGGAGGCGGGAGCGAAGCGGAGGAGCGGAGGAGGGAAGAATCGAGACTTCGGGGCCGCGAACCAGCCCGGAGCGACGCGTAGGGCAAATTGAACACGGTACGGTGGGAGTCTTACTCGTCCAGAGCGTCCAGGAGACCTTCGCGTTGAATGCCGAACCATCGATCCAGGCCAAGCTGCTCGACCTCGCCGCTGTCGATGCCGAGCTGACACGGATCGAGCATCGCCGCAAGGTGCTGCCCGAGCAGCAGGAGGTGGCGCGGCTGGAAGGTGAGCGCACCACCCGCAAGGACGCGGCGGTGAAGGTCGAGATCCTCATCGACGACCTGGACCGCGACATCCGCAAGCTGGAGGGCGAGATCGACGCCGTCCGCAAGCGCGAGGACCGCGACCGCGGCATGCTCACCGCCGGGTCGGTCGCGGCCAAGCAGCTCTCCGAACTGCAGCACGAACTGGGCAGCCTGGAACGCCGCCGCAAGGTCCTCGAGGACGACCTCATCGAGGTGATGGAGCGCCGCGAGGCCGCCGCCGCCGACCACGACCACGCCGGCGCCAACCTGGACCAGGCCGAGGCCGACCTGGTCGACGCCGAGCGCCGCCGCGACGACGCGGTCGCCGACCTGGACGTCGCCCAGCAGCGCTGCGATTCCGACCGCGTCGCCCTCACCAACTCCTTCCCCGCTGAGCTGCTCGCCGCCTACGACAAGCAGCGCACCACCTACGGCGTCGGCGCCGCCCTTCTCCAGGCCCGCCGCTGCGGCGCCTGCCGCATCGAACTCGACCGCGGCGAGATCTCCCGCATCTCCCAGACCGCCCCCGACGTGGTGGTCCGCTGCCCCGAATGCGGCGCGATCCTGGTGCGCACCAAGCAGTCCGGGCTCTGATTCGAGGCCACGCGCAGGCGGTCGCGCGGCATCCACATGCCCGCGGCGTCGGCACACGGTAAGGCGGCTCGCAGCCCGACGCAGCGAGCCGGGAGGCGGTCCGAGGCGGAGTTTCAGACCGGCACGGAAGGTGAACAGCGTTGGTGGACATGGTGATCGTCGAGGCCGACGGCGGGTCGCGCGGCAACCCGGGGCCTGCCGGTTACGGCGCGGTGGTGTGGGATGCCGAGCGGGTGCGGGTGCTGGCCGAGCGCACGGAGTTCCTCGGGGTCACCACCAACAATGTCGCCGAATATCGCGGGCTGATAGCCGGTTTGGAAGCCGCGGCGGAACTCGGTGCGCGTGAGGTTTCCGTGCGGATGGACTCCAAGCTGGTCGTGGAGCAGATGTCCGGGCGGTGGAAGGTGAAGCACGAGGCCATGATTCCGCTGGCCGATCGGGCGCGGCGGCTGGTCGCCGGGTTCGATCGGGTGAGCTTCACCTGGATTCCGCGCAAGGAGAACTCGCACGCCGACCGCCTGGCCAACGAGGCCATGGACGACGCCGATACGGTCGCCGAAGTCCGCACCGCGCTGGCGAACGACCGGGCCGCCGGTGCCGCAGCGGTCGAAAGCGGTTCGGCGGTAGGGGAAATCGCCGCAGCGGTCGCAGGCGGTGTCGTCGAAGTGCCGGAAGCCGGCGGGTCTGCCGCGGCGAGCACCGCGCACTCGCCCGGATGGACCGGTGCCGTGGGACGGCCGACGCGGCTGTTGCTGCTCCGGCACGGGCAGACGGAACTCTCTGTGCAGCGGCGGTATTCGGGGCGAGGAAATCCGGCGCTGACCGAGCTCGGGCGGGAGCAGGCGGCCAACGCGGCGGCCATGCTGGCGCGCAAGGGCGGGATCGAGGCGATCGTGTGCTCCCCGCTGGGGCGGGCCGAGGAGACCGCCGAGGCGGCGGGCCGGGCGCTCGGACTGCCGGTGCGGGTGCTGGAGGGGTTGACCGAGACGGATTTCGGCGCGTGGGAAGGGCTGACCTTCCCGGAGGCCCGCGAGCGGGATCCCGAGCTGCACGGCCGCTGGCTGGGGGATCCGTCGATTCCGGCGCCCGGGGGCGAGAGCTTCGACCAGGTGCGGGAGCGGGTCGAGGCGGTGCGGCGGGATCTGGTGGCGTTGTATCCGGGCGCGAATGTGCTTGTGGTCAGCCATGTCACGCCGATCAAGACGCTGCTGCAGCTGGCGCTCGGGGTGGGGCCCTCGCTGCTGTATCGGCTGCACCTGGATCTGGCGTCGCTGTCCATTGCCGAGTTCTATCCGGACGGCGGTTCCTCGGTGCGCCTGGTCAACGACACCTCGTACCTCTGAAATCCCTGCGCCCCACCGGGGTTCGGGTTCAGGGACGCAGCGTGGCCATCAGGAATTCGGTCTGGTCGTAGACGGCCTTCTCGAACCAGTCGTCGAAATAGATCTCGAAATGCCCGATGGGGTAACGCTTCACGGTGGCGTGCTTGGTGCGCTCCGCGGCCTTGAGCGTCGGTCCGGCCGGGGCCACCGAGTCGTTGTCGCAGATCGCGTACAGCACTGGCGCTTTGATGTCCTTGACGTGCCGGATGGGATTGTCGAAGAGCGTCGACAGGCCGACGCGGGCCGCCACCTTGGGCCGATACTGCCCGCTCTCCTCGGCCAGGCGGCCGAAACCGGCCGGCACGTCGGCGGCGCTCATCAGCGCCGCGGAATGCTTCTTGCCCGCCAGCCGGGCATTGATGGGGCGCCGGATGATCGGTCCCACAACCTGATCCGTGACCGCCAGCGTGCCGGTCTTGAGCAGGCTGATCGGCCCCTTCACCAGCGCCGAGGACCAGCCGCTGGTGAACGGGCACTGCGCCACCACGGCCGCGATGTAGTGATCTTCGGGCGCGACCGCCAGCACGTGCCCGCCACCGAAAGAACTGCCCCACAGCGCGATTCGCGTGGCATCGATCCCCCGGACGGTGCGGGCGAAGGCGATGGCCGCATGCCAGTCCGCGCGCTGCCGGGCGATGTTGATCACCTGCCGGGGCTCACCGCCGCTGGCCCCGAAATGCCGATAGTCGAAGGCCAGGGCCGCGATTCCCACCGACGCGAACCGCCGCGCATACCGGTCCAACCCCATTTCCCGGTCCGCCCCCAGCCCGTGACCCATGACCACCAGCGGGCGCGGCTTGGGCGGTCCATCCGGGAGATACAGCCATGCGGCGCACTGCTCGCCACCCGAAGGGAACCCCACCTCCACACGCTCCATGGGGCCCTACCGTACCCTGGTGGCCGCGGACGAGTCGGTCGGGCGGCCGCGGCGAAGGGAACGGGCACGCATGTGCCGCCGCCTTTCGCCGAGGAAAGTCCGGACTCCGGAGAGCAGGGCGGTTGTTAACGGCAACCCGGGGCAACCCGCGGGACAGTGCCACAGAAAACAGACCGCCGGTGGGACGCACTTCGCGAGAAGTGCACCGCCGGTAAGGGTGAAACGGTGCGGTAAGAGCGCACCAGCGTGCCGGGTGACCGGCGCGGCTCGGTAAACCCCGCCCGGAGCAAGGTCGAAGGCCGCACTCGCGAGAGTGCGGCTGCGCAGGTGTTCGAGGGCTGCTCGCCCGAGCCTGCGGGTGGACCGCTCGAGGCACCCGGCAACGGTGTGTCCAGATGGATGGTCGCCACCCGGTGGGTAACCACCGGGGACAGGATCCGGCTTACAGACCGACTCGTCCGCCCGTATTTTTGGCCTGCGCTCCGCTCCGGCGGGTTCGCGGCCAAGGCACAGGTCTATGGAGCCGGAAGCTCGCTTCTTCCCTCCTCCGCTTCGTTCCCGCCTCCGCTCCAAGCGGCGGGGAGGCGGGGCGCAGTCCAGAATCGAGCCGGGCCGCGAACCGCCCGGAGCGAAGCGGAGGCAGATAGACACAGCGGGGGCGATCTTCCGGTGCCATGATGGAGGCACGCCATCGGATTTCCGGTGGAGCGAAAATAGTTTCGCGGAGCGAACAATGGATGTTCTGTATCTGTTGGTGGGGTGGCTCGCCGCCTTTGCGGTGATCGCCGGTATCGGACTCGCGGCCGGGGTACGGGTGGTCACGCAGTACGAAAAAGGGGTGGTATTCCGGCTGGGGCGGGTGCGAGCGGTGCGAGAGCCGGGGATGCGGCTGCTGATTCCGGGCGTGGACAAGATGCAGAAGGTCTCCATGCAGGTGATCACCATGCCGGTGCCCGCGCAGGAGGGGATCACGCGTGACAATGTGACCGTCCGGGTGGATGCGGTCGTCTACTTCCGGGTCATCGATCCCATGCGTGCGCTGATCGAGGTGCAGGACTATCTGTTCGCGGTCGCGCAGGTGGCGCAGACGTCGCTGCGTTCCATCATCGGCAAGAGCGAACTGGATGATCTGCTGTCCAATCGCGAGCAGCTCAACAAGGGCCTGGAACTCATGATCGACAGTCCGGCCATCAACTGGGGCGTGCACATCGATCGCGTCGAGATCAAGGACGTCGCGCTACCGGATGCCTTGAAGCGCTCCATGTCTCGCCAGGCCGAGGCCGAACGCGAACGCCGCGCCCGCATCATCTCCGCCCAGGGCGAGCTGCAGGCGTCGGAGAAGCTGGCGGCGGCCGCGGCCAATATGGCCCACGCTCCGGCCGCTCTGCAATTGCGCTTCCTCGAAACCGTGGTTCAGGTTGCGGCGGAAAAGAATTCGACCCTGGTGCTGCCGTTCCCGGTGGAACTGCTGCGCTTCCTGGAACGCAGCGGGCATGCACCCGTCGCGGCGGCCGGGTCGGAAGCGGCGCCCGAGCAGCCGGTCGCCGAGCAGTCGGCCCTGGAGCCCGCCGCCCTCGGCGAGCTGATGGCGGCGCTCGCTCAGCCCGGCATCCGCGAGGCCCTGGCGGCGCTGGAACAGCCCGGTGCGCCGGCGAAGACGAACGCGGCCGGGGACACCGGCCGCGGTGAGGAGTCGGCGTAGCGCGGGCACCGGGTCCGTGCGCGTCCGGCGGCAAGAGGTGAGGAAACAACCATGGCGGGTCTGATTCAGCCGGCGGCCATCGTGGTGCTGTTCGGTATCGCATACGGATTCAAGCTCTTCAGCGCCAAGTTCCCGGACGGGCTGCGCGGAAAGTAGACCCCGCGACCACGGGCGGGGAAATGGCCGGCGGGAGGGCGGCGTGAGCGACGCCGCCCTCCCGTTCGCGTGCGCAGACCGACGGGTTGGATGAGAATTGCGGCGCGCCACACGGCGTGTAGCGGCGCGGCTCGGCGTGTCGAGCGGGTTATCTGCTCTGAACTGGCACCGAACGTGATCGACGTCATAAAGTGTTGCGCGTTGGAAAGTTCCGTTGCGGTCCGCAACGGGGCGAAGGGCTCAACAAACGTCGGAAAGCAGGTCTCGTCTACATGCGAATTGCTCGCAAACTGGCAGTCGGTGCACTTCTCGCTGCCGCCGCTACCGCTGTGCTGGGTGCCGGTTCCGCCTCGGCGGCCACCGTGACCCCGCTGCCGGGTGGGGTGCAGGTCGATCTCACCCCCGCGGACACGGTGTGGGTGGCTCAGACCCACATCGGGCAGGCGATCGCGGGCCTGCCGCATCCGTCGGCCGCGTCCTTCGGGGAGGCTCTGGACTCGGCGGCCGCGATGTCGTCCCAGTACCCGGACGGCCGCGTGGTGTTCACCGTGTACGGTCCGTTCAACGAGCTGAACGGCACCATGCTGGCCCTGCAGTAGGGACAGTCTCCGCAGTGGAACTGCATCAGCGGATCGTGTCGGCGCCGGTGGACTTCGGCGCCGTCCGAACCGAGTTCGGATTGGCCTCGGACTACCCGTCCGGGGCCGTCTCGGAGGCCCGCGACGCGGTGGACGCGTTCGCGGGTGCCCGGGCCGATCGGCGGGAGATTCCGCTGGTCACCATTGATCCCCCCGGCGCCATGGATCTGGATCAGGCGCTGTATCTGGAGCGCACGCCGGTCGGCGGATTCCTGCTCTACTACGCCATCGCCGATGTGGCCGCGGTGGTCGTCCCCGGCGGGCAACTGGCCCGCGAATCCCTGGCCCGCGGCCAGACCTTCTACTTTCCCGACGGCACCGTCCCGCTGCACCCGCCGGTGCTGTCCGAGGGCCGCGCCAGCCTGCTGCCCGGCGTGGATCGCCCGGTCGCGCTGTGGACCATCGAATGCGACGCGCACGCCGAGCCCGTGCGTTACACGGTGACGCGCGCCCTGGTGCGCTCCCGTGCCCGCCTCGACTATCAGGGTGTGCAGGCCGACGCCGACGCCGGCCGCCTGCACCCGTCCCTCGCGGCGCTGCCCGAGTTCGGCCGCCTGCGCATCGCCGCCGGAATCGAGCGCGGTGCGATCACCCTGCGGCTGCCGGCGCAGATCGTGGTGCGCGACGGCGAGCAAACCGGAATCGACCATTGGCGACTCGCCGTCGAACCGCGCACCGCCGCCGACGATTGGAACGAACAAGTCTCCCTGCTGGCTGGTATGTGCGCGGCCCGAATCATGCTCGATGGCTATAAATCCAACGGGTCCGGCAACCCCGATCACGTGGGTTTGCTGCGCACCATGCCACCGCCCGCCCCGGCCGCCATCGAGTCGATGCGCCACACCGCCGCCGCGGTCGGGGTGGCCTGGCCGCGGAACGAGTCCGCGGGCCGCATGCTGGCCACACTCGACTGCAATACTCCCGCCGCCCTGGTGCTCATGTCCGAGGCCACCGGCCTGCTGCGCGGCGCGTCCTACACCATCCTGAACGGCCAGGCCCCGGAAGCCCTGCAGCACAGCGCGATCGGCGCACCCTACGCCCACGTGACCGCCCCCCTGCGCCGTCTGGGCGACCGCTACGCCACTGAGATCTGCCTGGCCCACTGCGCGAAAACCGAAGTCCCGCACTGGGTCCGCGACGACCTCACCGCTGTCGCCGACACCATGCGCCGCACCGATGCCATGGCCGGCAAGGTCGAACGCGCCTGTGTAGACCTCACCGAGGCCACCGTCCTGTTCCCCCGCCTCGGCACCGACTTCGACGCCGTGGTCCTCCGCGAAGCCGCCGCCACCCGCCCCGCCGAAATCTTCATCGCTAACCCACCCGTCCTCGCCAAGTGCACCGGCACACCCCCGGAAGGCGGGACAGTGCGAGTGCGACTTGCCGAGGCCGACCCCGCGACCCGCACGGTCATGTTCGGCTACCCCGCCGGACCAGCGCTTTCGATGCCATTCTCGAACACATGACCGTCGAACCGTTTCCGCAGTGGTTGCGCCCGCCGCCGGGCGGATTCGTCGCTGAGGATCTGGACCGCTTGCCCGACCTGCCGCCGCACACCGAGCTGATCGACGGGAGCCTTGTCTTCGTCAGCCCGCAGGCGAAGTTCCACCGCTTGGCGAACATCCTTCTCGACGCAGGGCTGCGCCGGAACGTCCCAGCTGATATGCGGGTCCGAGGTGAGATGACCGTGACCCTGGACCGAGACCAACGCCCTGAGCCGGACGTGATCGTCGTACGCGCAGATCGCGACGGCGATCACGGCCTCACCGGATACCAGGCCGACGATGTGGTGCTGGTCGTCGAAATCGTCTCGCCGGAATCGCGAACACGAGATCGAGACCGCAAACCTCAGCTGTATGCCAGAGCGGGGATATCGCATTTCTGGCGCATCGAAAGTGTTGACGGGCGCCCGGTGGTGTACGTCTATGAGCTCGATCCGGCCACAAGTACGTACGCGCTCACCGGAATTCATCACGATCGGCTTCAGCTGACCGTGCCGTTCGAGATCGACATCGATCTCACCGAGATCGACCATCTCTGACCGTGCCTCGACCCGAGGCATGAGCCTGTAGCCAACGGCGGGGTGCGGCCGTGGTCAGGCCGTGGTCAGGGGCGGGGTGTCGGTTCGTCGGGCTCGGCGGGCGGCTACCGAGCCGAAAGTTTCTCGGTCGGCCAGGAATCCCTCCAGGGCGAAGGTTGCCGCGCCGAGGCTGGAAGGGTTGTGGGGGAGTGTGTCCAGTTCGAGGGTGACTGCGGCGAAGGGGTCGGACATGGCGTGGTGGGCGGCGGCGCGGCGGGTTGCTTCCAGCAGTGGGGTGCCGAGCTGGCGGGCGACCAGGTCGCCGAAGACCATGCGGCGGGGGTTGAAGAGGTTGACCAGGTTGGCTATGGCTACGCCCAGGTAGTGGCCGGTCTTTTCGATTACGGCGTGGGCTGTTTCGTCGCCGCGGGCGGCGGCGGTGGCGACGGCCGCGACGGTGGTGGCGTCGTCGCCGGCGAGAAGGTCACTCGCGGAGTCGATTTCGCGCAGGGTCGCGGCGATTCCGGGGGCGCTCACATAGGCTTCGACGCAGCCGTTGCGGCCGCAGGTGCAGGACCGGCCGTCGAGGACCAGGTTGGTGTGGCCCCATTCGCCGGCGCTGTTGGTGACGCCGCGGTAGAGCATGCCGTCGATGACGACGCCGATGCCGACGCCCGCGCGGAGGGTGACGACGATGAGGTCGTCGACATCGCGGCCGGCGCCGAACCAGAGTTGCGCTGCGGTACTGGCTTTGAGCGGATTGTCCAGGTAGAGGGGATACGGTAGCCGCTGTTCGAGCAGGGTTTTGAGTGGGACGTCGTGCCAGTGCCAATACGGTGAGAACACCGACTTCCCGGTCTCGGGTTCGACCAGGCCGGGCACGCTCAGGCCGATGCCGAGCACCTTGTCGGCATCGCCGGCGATGACCTCGTCGATGCCCTCCACGATGAGCTCCACGATGTCGTCCGGCGTGGTCGCGGCGGGATCGACGGGGATCTCGCTCGACCGCAGCACCGACATCGCGAGGTCGAAAACGTCCACGTGGATGCTGGTTTCGGCGATATCGACGCCGATCAGCCTGCCGCGGTCGGGATTGATGGCGAGCTGGGCGCGCGGCCTGCCGATTCCCGCTGCCTCGTAGCCGAGTTCGGCGAGCACCCCCACCTCGAGCAGTTCGGCGATCATATTGCCGATCGTCGCGAACGACAGCCCGGTGGCTCGAGCGATCTCCTGCCGGCTGGTGTGCCCCGCCGCGGCGTACACCGCCTGCAGTACGCAGAACCTGTTGCGGCGCCTGATATCCCGCGCGGTCAACTGGTACACGGCCTCGCCCGCTCCTTTCGCTGCTGCCCGCGAAGATACCCGAGCCCTGCCCGAGATTACTTCTGCCAACAGTATTTACAACAGTTATCCGAAGTCCTACTGTAACCGGCATCACTACCGATGCCTACTGTGTGGCAGATCACCTAGGAGTGCTCATGTCCTGGACCCACCGACGCCGATGGACCAGCGCGCTGGTCTGCGGAGCCGCTCTGGCCCTGGCCGCGACCGCCTGCTCGTCGGGCAAGGATTCCGGCTCGAACGACACAGGCCCGCAGCACACTTCGGGCACCATCAACCTCGTCTATGCCCAGAAGCAAGGCGACCAGGAGTACTTCATCGGTGAGGCCGACGGCGCCAAGGCCAAGGCCAAGGAACTCGGCGTCGACCTGAAGGTGGTGAACCTCGGCAATGACGCCAACAAGGCGGTCACCGAGGTGCAGAACGCGGTGAACCAGAAGGCCAATGGCGTCATCGTGGTCGTCCCGGATCCCTCGGTCGGCCCGCAGGTCGCGCAGCTGGCCAAATCGGGCGGCGTCGCCCTGCTCACCTCCGACGATCAGGTCTGCACCAATGGCCCGGATCCGGCCTCCTGCAACAAGGACAATCTGGTGCCGCGTGTCGGATTCAGTGGCACGCAAATGGGAACCGAGGTCGGCACCCGCGCGGGCGAGGACTTCAAGAAGGCGGGCTGGAAGGCGGAGGACACCGCGATCGTCGACGCCTGGAAGCAGGACGTGACGGTCTGCACCGATCGGGTGAAGGCGAATCAGAAGGCCTTCAAGGATGCTTCGGGCGCCGACGTCAAGGTGATCGAGGTCGGCACCGACAACACCCCGTCGGACGCGCAGAACAAGATCTCCGCCACCGTCGCGGGCAACCGCTCGGTCAAGAACTGGATCGTCATGGGCTGCAACGACGAGAACGTCAGCGGCGGTGTCGCGGCCATCCAGAACGCCGGCTACTCCGCCGACAATGTGCTCGGCGTCGGCCTCGGCGCGTACCTGGCCTGCAAGGAATGGCGCGGCGGCAAGCCCACCGGTTTCAAAGCGGCCCTGTTCATCAATGGCAAGGATGTCGGCGCGCTGGCCGTACAGACCATGTACGACTACCTGAAGAACGGAAAGTCCATGCCCGCCGAGGCCTTCGCGCCGACCAAGATGGTGGACGCCACCAACTGGCAGCAGGCAGGCGTCACGTGCAGCTGACGGGACTGCGGGTCTCCGGGCTCACCAAAGGCTTCGCGGGCGTGCCCGCGCTGCGCGAGGTGAGCCTGGACTTCCCCGCCGGAGTGGTGACCGCGTTGATGGGGGAGAACGGCGCGGGGAAATCCACGCTCATCAAGATCCTCGGCGGTGACCATCGTCCCGACAGCGGCACCCTCGAACTCGACGGTGTGCCACTGGAATTGGCGAGTCCCGCGGCAGCGCGCGCCGCGGGCATCCGGGTGATCGGCCAGGAACCGGAGATCGTGCCCCACGTCTCGGTCGCCGAGAACGTCTATCTCGGCGCGCTGCCGCGCCGCGCGGGCCGACTGCTGGATCGTGCGGCACTGCGGGCCCGCGTTCGCGCCGATCTCGCCCGGCTCGGCTTCGACCGGGATCTGGATCCGGACACGCTCGGCTCGAAACTGACTGCGGCACAGCGGCAGTTGGTGGAGATCATGCGGGCGCTGACCACCGACGCGAAGGTCATCGCCTTCGACGAACCGACCTCCTCGCTGTCGGATCACGAGACCGAATCGTTGTTCGCGCTGATCGGCCGCCTGCGCGACCGCGGCCTCGCGGTCATCTACGTATCGCACCGCATGCGGGAGATCTTCCAGCTGGCCGACCGGGTGGCCGTGCTGCGGGACGGCGCGCTGGTCGGTGTCCGCGACACCGCCGACACCGACGATCAGGAGATCGTGCGGATGATGGTCGGCCGGGATCTCTCGACGGTGTTCGCGCGCAAGCATTCCGAACTCGGGCGGGTGCTGCTCGAGGTGGACCATGTGACCACCGACGATGTGCGTGACGTGAGCCTGCGGGTGCGTGCGGGTGAGGTGGTGGCGCTGGCCGGGCTGGTCGGCGCGGGTCGCTCCGAGCTGGCGGGCGCGCTGGCCGGGGACCTGCCGATCCGGTCCGGGGAGGTGCGGGTCGATGGCACCCGGGTGCGGCTGCGCCAGCCACGCGACGCGGTCAGGGCCGGAATGGGATACGCGCCCGAGGAACGCAAGGCGCAGGCGCTGCTGCTGCATCGCGGTGTGCGCGACAATATTTCGCTCGCCATGCTGGATCGCCTGCGGCACTGGCGTTTCGTGCGCCGCGGTGCGGAACGCGCGCTGGCTCTCCGGTACGTCGAGTCGCTGCGGGTGCGGACGCCCTCGATCGAGCAGGAGGTGCGCAAGCTCTCCGGCGGCAATCAGCAGAAGGTGGTGCTGGCGCGCTGGCTGGCCCGCAAACCCAGCGTGCTCATCCTGGACGAACCCACGCGGGGCGTCGACGTGGGCGCGAAAATCGAGATCTACCACATCATCGAGGAACTGGCCGAGTCCGGCGTAGCGGTGCTGGTCATCTCCTCGGAACTCCCCGAAGTCCTCGGCCTCGCCGACCGCATCGTCGTCATGCAGCAGGGCCGCGTCACCGGCGAACTGGACCGCGCCGACGCCGGCGAGGAGGCGATCCTCGCCCTCGCCATGGGTCTCGCGGACGAGATTGCGGGAGCCGACGACCCGACCGCGCAGCGATCTTAGGAAATCATGACCGACCAACGAATCGAAATGAACACGGAGGCCGCGGTTTCCGCCCCACCGCCGCTGTTCGCCCGCTACCTCGGCGGTTTGACCGCACTCACCCCGCGCCGGGCGATCCGGTTCATCGGCACCGGCAATCTCAGCCTGATCGGCGCGCTGGTCGTGGTCGTGGCGATCTTCGCCTGGCTCAACGACGGCTACCTGGATCCGCGCAATATCGCCGGAATCGGTGACGCGGTCACGGTTTTCGGGCTGCTCGCCGTCGTGCAGACCGTGGTGATCATCTGTGGCGCGCTGGACATCTCGGTCGGCTCGCAGGCGGGTGTCGCCTCGGTCGTCAGCGCGATGGCCTTCACCTCGGCAGGGAGCAACGCCTTCGCCGGGATCCTGGCCGCGATCGGTGTCGGATTGGTGCTGGGTCTGGCGAACGGCATCATCATCGTCTACGGCCGGGTCAACCCTGTCATCGCGACCCTGGCCACGCTGGCCGCGTACAAGGGTCTGGCCCAATTGATCTCGGGCGGCAAGGCGCAGGGCTTCGTCCTCGACAACGATGTGTTCATCTTCCTGGCGCGCGGCAAGATCCTCGGCCTGCCGGTGCCGGTGATCGTCCTCGGCCTGGTCGCGCTGGGCGTGCACGTGCTGCTGAAGTACACCGACATCGGACGCAATATCTACGCCATCGGCGGAAACGACACGGCCGCACGACTTTCCGGCATCAACATCAACAAGTACCTCATCGCGGTGTACATGCTGGCGGGCGTGGTCGCGGCCATCGCGGGCATCATCCTGACCGCCCGCACCGGCTCCGGCCAGCCGGTCTCCGGTAGCGAGGGCCTCGAACTCAAGGCGATCACCGCGGCTGCGCTGGGCGGCTGCGCCCTCAAGGGCGGCAAGGGCACGGTCGGCGGCACGCTGCTCGCGGTCATTCTGCTCGGCGCGCTGGACAACGGCCTGAACGTGGTGGGAGTCAATACGTTCTGGCAGAACGTCGCCCAGGGCTCGCTGCTGGTCGCGGCCGTGGTGATCCAACAGCGGCGCAGCGGCGAACGTGCCGTCGGACTGCCGACATAGCGGGCCGGAGCTCACCATGAGAACCCTCAGGGCACACGTGTGCGCACCCCCGCCCGGCCGACTGTGTGAAGGTCCCGTCTGGGACCCGCGCACCGGGGAACTGCTGTGGGTGGACATCCGCGGCGGCCACATCCACCGCGCCACTCTCACCACCGACACCCCCGACCTCGTTCTCTCCGCGACGATCAGCCTCGACCCACCGGTCAGCGCGGTACTGCCGTGCACCTCCGGAGGGCTGCTGGCGACGGTGGGAGACACCATCTTCCGCGTGGATCAGCCGCTCGGTCCGGTCGTCACCCTGCCCATGCCGGACGACGGGGTACGCCGCCGCCTGAACGATGCCAAGGTCGACCCGCGTGGCCGATTGCTCGCGGGCACCATGGCCGAATCCGGCGACGGGGTGGGCAGCGCCGGCCTCTACCGCCTCGACTCCGACGGCACTCTGACCACCGTCCGCACCGGCGTGACCATCTCCAACGGTCTCGGCTGGAGCCGCGACGGCCGCACCCTCTACTACGCGGACAGCCCCACCCACCGCGTGGACGTGTTCGACTACGACCTCGACACCGGGACCCTCGGCGAGAGCAGGCCATTCGCGCACTTCCCCGACGGCGAACCGGACGGCCTGACCGTGGACGCCGACGGCAACGTCTGGATCGCCGTCTGGGGTGCGGGACAAGTCCGTGCCTTCGACCCCTACGGCAACCTCCACACCACGGTCGAAGTCGGCCCCTCCCAGGTCTCGAGCTGCGCCTTCGCCGGACCCGACCTGGATGTTCTGGTGATAACCACCGCGGCGGAGGACCGAGCCGCACGAGAACCCCATGCGGGCCGGCTGTTCGCCTGCGTCCCCGGAGTGACCGGCCTGCCGTCGACGCCGTTCGCAGATGAAAGGCTGGTCTCCGTCGATGGCCGATGAGACACCGCGTGCGAATCCGACATCCGTCGACCCGTTGCGGCCGGAGATTCCGGTCATCGCGATTCTGCGCGCGCCGACCGCCGACAGGTTCGCCGAGGTGACCGCCGTGCTGCACGAATCCGGTATCACCGCGGTGGAATTCACGCTGACGTCCACCGGGGCGTTGGATGCCGTCCGTGAATGCGTGGGGTTCGCGCATCCGGTCGGAGTGGGCACCGTGCTCACCGCGAAGGATGCGGCGCTCGCGGTCGAGGCGGGTGCGGCGTACCTGATCACTCCGGCGGTGATCGCCGAGGTGATCGCCGAGGGCCGTCGACTCGGTGTGCCGGTGGTCTCGGGTGCGTTCACGCCCACCGAGATTCATCGCGCGTGGACGGCGGGCAGCGCCATGGTCAAGGTCTTTCCGGCCGCCGTGGGCGGGCCGGGGTACATCGAGGCTGTTCGTGCGCCGCTGCCCGATATTCCGCTGGTGCCCACCGGCGGGATCGGGCTCGGTGCGGTCCGCGCGTATCTGGATGCGGGGGCCGCGGCACTGGGGATCGGATCGCCGCTCATCGGGGACGCTTGTGCCGGTGGCGATCTCGACGCGCTGCGGGAGCGCGTGCTCGTCGTTCGGGACCAGCTGTCATGAGGGGCGGACTGGTAACGCTCGGGGAGGCGCTCGGCGTGGTGGCGGCGACCGACCCCGGTCCGCTGGCCCCCGGCGCGCCCATGCGGATGGACTTCGCCGGGGCGGAGGCCACCGTCGCGGTCGGTGTGCGGCGGCTGGGGCACGAGAGCGCCTGGATCGGCAGTCTGGGCGCGGACGCCGTGGGCCGGATGATCCTGGAACGGTTGCGGGCCGAGCAGGTCGACGTGTCACACTGCCGCATCGATCCGGAACTACCCACCGCGCTGATGCTGCGCGAACGCCGCACGGCCGATCGGACCCGGGTCACCTACTACCGGCGCGGGCTGGCGGGTTCCCACTTGTCGGTGGACGAGGTCGACACCGTCCGGATCGCCGCTGCGGGCGTCCTGCACATCACAGGAATCACTCCCGCCCTTAGTGATTCGGCGCGTGCCGCAGTGGATTCGGCCGTCGACATCGCGGTCGATGCGGGCGTGCCGGTGTCCCTGGATGTCAACTATCGCCGTGCGCTGTGGACGCCCGCCCGGGCCGCCACGGAGCTGACCGAGCTGGTATCGCGGGCCGACATCCTCTTCGCCGGCCTCGACGAGGCGGCCCTGCTCCTGCGGAGTGGAGGCCCAGCGAGCTCACACGTGCCGGCCGGCGGCTCGACGTCACCGACTGTCCTGGTGAAAAGCATCGCGGGCCGGCGTGTTTCGCCGGACTTCCCGTCGAGCGCACGAACCACGTCGCCGCCGGGCCCGGACGTGGCATCGGCAGACCTGGTGTCCACGGCCGAATCGCTTGCGGCCCACGGCCCCTCGGAGATCGTGCTCAAGCTCGGGACCGACGGGGCGGTGGCCTGGGCCGGCGGGGCGTTTCGCCGCGAGGATGCGGTGCCGGTGACCTCGGTCGATCCCATCGGTGCCGGGGACGCGTTCGTCGCCGGGTATCTGGCCGGGCTGCTGGACGGCGGATCTGTGTCGGAGCGTTTGCGGTTGGCGTCCATCTGCGGCGCGTTCGCGGTCTCGGTGCCGGGGGATTGGGCGGGGCTGCCCTATCGGGACGAGCTCGGGCTGCTCGATGGGGCCGATGTTCAGCGATGAGGACGAAGGGGAAGAGCATGTGTCGTCTGGCGGACCGGGTCGCGGTCGTCACCGGGGCGGCCTCGGGGATCGGGGCGGCCACGGCGCGACGGCTGGCGGCCGAGGGGGCCGCGGTCGTCGTCGCGGATATCGATCAGGTCGGTGGGCGTGAGGTGGCGGAGAAGATTCGCGCGATGGGGGCGCAGGCCGAATTCCAGTGGTGCGATGTGACGCTCGAGGAGTCGTGGGACGCGCTGCGGGCGCGGGTGAACGATCGGTTCGGACCCTTGGATTTCCTGTGCAGCAATGCTTCTCGGCAGGCGATCGTTCCGGCACACGAGTTGAGCAGGCGGCAGTGGGACGACGGGCTCGCGGTGAATCTGACGCCGCTGTTTCTGGGCGTGCGGGCGTTCATCGATGACCTGCGCGCCCGGCGCGGCAATGTGGTCGCGGTGTCCAGCGTGCATGCCCAGTTCGGGCTGCCGGGATATCCGGTCTATGCCGCGGCCAAGGGCGGGCTGACCGCGCTGGTGCGGCAACTGGCGGTCGAGTACGGGCAGGACCGGGTGCGGGTGAATGCCGTGCTGCCCGGACCCATCCTCACGCCCGTGTGGGACGACGTGGATGCCGAAGGGCGCGAATTGTCGGCTCGGGCAACGGTGCTGGACCGGCTGGGCGCGCCGGAGGAGGTGGCGGCCGCGGTCGCCTTCCTCGCCTCCGACGACGCCTCGTTCATCACCGGCGCGAACCTGGTCGTCGACGGTGGCTGGAGCGTGCGAAAGGAATCCCGGTGAAGATCACCGCACTCACCACCTACCTGGTCGCGCCGCGCTGGTGCTTCCTGCGCATCGACACCGACGAAGGCATCACCGGCTGGGGCGAGCCCGTGATCGAGGGCCGCGCGCACACCGTGGCCGCCGCCGTCGAAGAACTGTCCGACTACCTCGTCGGCAAGGACCCGATGAGTATCGAGGCACAGTGGCAGACCCTCACCAAGGGCGGCTTCTACCGCGGCGGACCCATCCTGTCGAGCGCGGTCGCGGGCATCGACCAGGCCCTGTGGGACATCACCGGCAAGGCGCTCGGCGTACCGGTGTGGCAGCTGCTCGGCGGTGCGGTGCGTGACCGGATTCGCGTCTACAGCTGGATCGGCGGCGACCGCCCCGACGATGTCGCGGCCACCGCGTTGGAGCGAAAGGCCCAGGGCTTCACCGCGATCAAGATGAACGCCTCGGCCGAACTGGAGCCGATCGACACGCCCCGCGCGACCCTGGACATCGTCGACCGGGTGGCCGCCGTGCGGGAGGCGACCGGCGACGACTTCGATATCGCCGTCGACTTCCACGGCCGCCTGTCCGTCGCCATGGCACGGCGCGTGCTGCCCCTGCTCGAACCGTACCTGCCGTTCTTCGTCGAGGAACCGCTGGTGCCGGAGGCCGGTGACCGCCTCGGCGAGATCACCGGCGGCACCAGCATTCCCATCGCGACCGGCGAGCGGCTGTATTCGCGGTGGGACTTCCTCCCGGTGCTGGATCGCGGTGTGGCCGTGGTGCAGCCGGACCTGTCCCACGCGGGCGGCATCTCCGAGGTCCGGCGCATCGCCGCACTGGCGGAGGCCCGCGACGTCGCCCTGGCCCCGCACTGCCCGCTCGGCCCGATCGCCCTCGCCGCCTGCCTGCAGGTCGGCTTCGCCACCCCGAATCTGCTCATCCAGGAGCAGAGCCTGGGCATCCACTACAACACGGGCTCCGATCTGCTCGACTATCTGCTCGACCCAACGGTTTTCGACTACCGCGACGGTTACGTCGGCCTGCCGCGCGAACCCGGACTCGGCCTCCGCATCGATGAGCGTGCCGTCGCCCGCGCCGCCGAGACCGGGCACCGCTGGCGCAATCCGATCTGGCACCGCAGGGACGGTTCGCTCGCCGAATGGTGAATCACCGCTGCGGCGCGAGAATTCGGAATTGATCGGTCGGATGCTGCGTGGCCGCCTTGTCCGCGCGTTCCTTCGCCATTTCGACGCGGTAGCCGACGATCACGGTGCCCACCAGGGCCGCCGAGATAATGCCCTCCGCGATGAAGAACGATGTGAAATCGATGATCGACCCGATCGGTGCGCCGCCCGGCACCGCATTGCGCAATGGCACCAGCGCGAAAAGCAGTGCGCCCATCATGGATACGGCCGGGAACATCAGACCGCGCTCACCCGCCAGGACGTAATAGCAGGCGATGGCCGCGGCCAGTGCCAGACCCAGCATGAGAATCATGATGAACAGCGCGAAGGTCAGCGACGGGACCGACCGGCTGGCATGCAGGCCGAGATCGATGCCGTTGTCGGCGCCTGATTCCGGTTGCTCGCTCACCGCGAACAGCGTGTCCCCGCTGGCCACGGTAGCGGCGGTGGGCAGGCGCCGGTCGCCGCTGAACACGTCGAAGGCCAGCACCGCGTCGTACGCGTCGAACGGGTAGTCGGTGAGCGTGCCCTCCACCACGACCTTCACCTCGGCCGCGGAGATCGGTTCGCCCGCCTTGATTTTGATCGGATCGGCCTTGAGCGCCGAGGTGTAGATGAGGGTGTCGGCGGCGAAATTGCCGTTCTTGTCCGCCAGCGCGCCGCGCGGGGCGGCCCGTACCTCGACGGTGGTGGTCTGGGTGGCCGGGTCGATCTTGGCGACCCAGATGCCCAGGTCCACCCGATCCTCGACCGCCGTATTGCCGAAGGGATGCGAAGCCTCCGCCCGCGTCCGGCCCACCTCGTAGGTGGACAGCGCGAGCACCAGCCCCACGATGAGCGCCGCCGCGATCGCGACCACCCACAGCGGGCCGCGACGTTTCTGCTGAATTCCGTGTTGCACGCGGCGAACCTATCGGCGCGCACATCAACGATCGATCAGGAAGGCATCAATTCCCGAGCGGAGCCCGCGGCCGTGATCGATTGCTGATCGGTGCTTGATTTCGTGCGTGCTGTATTGAGTCCCATGGCTTTTCCATACCCGAACGTGAATTCCCCCGAAGCCGCCCAGCAGCGCAGTCTGGGCTATTTCATCTTTCTCAGCCGATGGCTGCAGCTACCCCTGTACCTGGGTCTGATCGTGGCGCAGGCCACGTACGTGTGGCAGTTCCTGCGCGAGCTGTGGGATCTGGTGCACGGGCTGTTCGCCGACGGCAATGTCGAGACCAGCATCATGCTGTCGGTGCTCGGGCTGATCGACGTGGTCATGATCTCCAACCTGCTGATCATGGTGATCGTCGGAGGCTATGAGACCTTCGTGTCCCGCTTGCGCATCGACGGGCATCCGGATCAGCCCGAGTGGCTGGCCCAGGTGAACGCCAATGTGCTGAAGGTGAAGCTGGCCATGTCCATTGTCGGCATCTCCTCGATCCACCTGCTCAAGACGTTCATCTCCATCACCACCGACACCGACCCGGGCGCGCACAGTGCGCGCTACCTGTGGCCGGTGCTCATCCACCTGGCGTTCGTGGTTTCGGCGGTGCTGCTGGCCTGGATCGACCGGATCATGCCGCACGGCGCGCATCGGGACCACCACGACTCGAAGGGGCACCAGGAAGACCCGAACGGGCGCCAGCACGGCGAAACGGTGTCCGCGGTCGAGGGAGCGCACCCCGGCGGCTGGGGCCACGGTGACCCGGCGAGCATTCGCATCAACTAGCCCGCCGGGCGCTGGTCAAGCGAGGGGCTGTTCGCGCAGGAACTCGATCGCGTCCGGGTACTCCTCGAGCGCCTTGGCGGCCGCCGCCTCCTCGGCATCGCAGAGCCGCTGATAGCCGGACTCGGCGGCCTCGGAGGCGTGGGTGCGCAAGGTGTCCAGGGCCTCCACGGCGTCCCGATGATCGCCGAGCACACCCTGTAGGCGTTTGGCCTTCCTGCCGAGCTCCTCGGCGGGCTTGCCCAGCACCTCGGTGGCGGCCTCGGCCGAGTAGCGCAATCGCTTGGCGGCCTTGCGGATATCGTGCAGACGCTCGACGCGTTCCTCCCCGGACAGGCCGGGCTCCGTGCGCACCAGGCGGCGCAGATCCCGGAAGTCGTGGCGCAGCACGCCGGTGAAGACCCGTTCGGCCGGCTCGTCGGCGTGCGAGGCGCGCAGCGGCGGGTCGGCGATCAGCCGGTGCAGGCGCTTCATCAGGCTGCGGTAGCGGCGGCTGTCGAAGGCGTCGACCGCCGCCCGGTGTGCCGCGGCGTAGAACCGGCGCTCCTCGTCGACCAGCCGCTGGCCGAAATCCTTTCGGGGAGCGAATTTCTCACCCAGCGGCACGGTCTGCTCGTCGAACGGCACCCCGGTGTCGCCGAGCAGCGCGGCGAACCGTTCGGCCCGCACCTCGGCGTCGCGCGCCACCCCGAGCAGTCCTGCCAGCCAGCGCAATTCGTCGGTGATCTCGCCGACCGGCTTGCGCCGCAGCACCCGGCGATAGGACTTGAGGACACTGCGCAGTCGCCGGGTGGCCACCCGCATCTTGTGCACCGAATCCGGAAGGTCCTGGCGCACATCGGGTTCGGCGGTACACAGCCGGTCCACATCGGCGGCTACGGCGTCGACCAATGCGGGACCGGCTGTGGTACTCATCTACATCCTGTACTTGTCCGTGGCCTCCACCAGATGGTGGGTGATGCCGGGTTCGAGAGCGGCGTGGCCGGCGTCGGGCACCAGGTGCAATTCCGAACCGGGCCAGGCCCGATGGAGATCCCAGGCGCTGGTGGCCGGGCACACCACGTCGTGGCGGCCCTGCACGATGACGCCGGGAATGTGGGCGATGCGCCCGATGTCGCGCAGCAGCTGCCCCTCGTCGAGGAAGCCGTGATTGACGAAATAGTGGTTCTCGATGCGCGCGAAGGCCAGCGCGAAGCGCGGGTCGGCGGTTTCGGCGACCCGTTCCGGTTGGGGCAGCAGGGAACTCGTGGCACCCTCCCAGGTGGACCACGCGACGGCCGCGTCGGTGGCAAGGGCGGCATCGGGGGAGTGCAGCAGGCGGTGGTAGACCTCGATCAGATCCTGCCCGCGTTCGGCTTCCGGCACCGGCGCCAGGAACTTCTCCCACTCATCGGGGTACACGTACCCCGCGGAGCCATTGTAGTACCAATCGATTTCCTTGCGCCGCAACAGGAATATCCCGCGCAGCACCAGTTCGGTGACCTGGTCCGGATGGGCCTGCGCGTAGCTCAGCGCCAGCGTCGAACCCCAGGATCCGCCGAACACCAGCCACCGCTCGACGCCGAGATGCGTTCGCAGCCTTTCGATATCGGCGACCAGATGTCCGGTGGTGTTGTGCTCGAGGCTCGCCCCGTCCGCGATGTGCGGCGTGGACCGGCCGCAACCCCGCTGATCGAACAGGACGATGCGGTACGCCTCGGGATCGAAGAACTGCCGGTGATACGGCGAGGTGCCGCCGCCGGGGCCGCCGTGCAGGAAGACCGCCGGCTTGCCGTCCGCATTCCCGCTCACCTCGTAATAGAGCCGCTGGCCGTCGCCGACGTCCAGCATCCCCTGCTCATAAGGCTCGATCGGCGGGTAGAGGGTGCGCATCAGCCGGCCGCCAGGCCCGAAGCCAGATCCGGGATCTCGATCGCGGAGAGGGCCTGATCGCGCACATCCGGACAGGCCTTGGTGGTGACCTGGTCGACCAGGCCCCGATTGCTCGGCAACTGCAGCAGGAAGCCGTTCTGGGTCGCCCACTGGATCACGGTCGCGTTCAGCGAGATCTTGTCCAGGGTCGGGGTCTGCACCCGCCAGTCCGACAGCTGCGGCCGCATCAGGTCGCACAGCTGCTTGGCCGCCTCATCGGAGACGGTCAGCCCCGAGCCACTGCCCGCCGACGTGGTCGGGCCGCCCGTGGTGGTCGGCTTGCCCGGCGTCGAGGAGAGCGGCGAGGAGGAGCCCTGCGGCTGCGTCGAGCCCGTCGAGGAGTTGCCCCCGCAGGCCGCGGTCAATGCGAGGGTGGCCACCGCCGCGACCAGTAGCGGCGCCCGCCGAATCCAGCGACTCGTTCCACGATCCATGAACTTCCCTTTGGTCGATCCAGCTCGTTGGCTTCCGAGTCTGCCACCAAAAGTTCGCAGTGGACCTAGATGGTCGGCGGCGAATAGATTCCAATAGCCGATTGCTATGAAAGAAGCGCCCCCGCGAGCTCGCGGGGGCGTCCTCGATCACTGCGCGGCCGGTCGGCTCAGTAGCTGTGCTCCGGACCCGGGAACACGCCGCGCCGTACTTCGTCGGCGTAAGTGGCTGCGGCGGTACGCAATTGACCGCCCACATCCGCGAACTGCTTGACGAACTTGGCGGTCTTGCCGCCGGTGTAGCCGACCATGTCCTGCCAGACCAGCACCTGCGCATCGCATTCCGCGCCGGCGCCGATGCCGACGGTCGGAATGGTCAGCTTGCGGGTGACCTGCCCGGCCAGCTCGGCGGGCACCATCTCCATGACCACCGAGAAGGCCCCGGCCTCCTGCACGGCGATGGCGTCGGCGACCAGTTGCTCGGCCCCGTCGCCGCGACCCTGTACCCGGAACCCGCCGAGGGTGTTGACGCTCTGCGGGGTGAACCCGATGTGCGCCATCACCGGAATGCCGGCGGCGGTCAGCTTGTGGATGGTGTCGGCCACCCGCTCGCCGCCCTCCAGTTTCACCGCGTGCGCGCCGCCCTCCTTCATGAAGCGGACGGCCGTGGCCAGGGCCTGCTCGGGGGAGGACTCGTAGCTGCCGAACGGCAGATCCGCCACCACCAGTGCGTGCGGCGCACCGCGCACCACGCCGCGGACCAGCGGGATGAGCTCGTCGACGGTGATCGCGACCGTGGTGTCGTAGCCGTACACCACATTGGCGGCCGAATCGCCGACCAGCAGGACCGGAATCTCGGCCTCTTCGAAGAGCCGGGCGGTGGAGTAGTCGTATGCGGTGAGCATGGACCAGCGCTCACCGGCCTGCTTCATCTGCTGCAGGTGCTGCACTCGCGTCTTCCGCCGAGCGGGGGGAGTCTTCGGCGCCGCAGACCCGTACACAGGGGTTTCCGCATCGGATACGGACATCATCGTCCCTTTCGTCGTTCCTCGAGGCCCATGACCGGGTCCCCGGGTTGTTCTGACGAATGTCAGTCTGCCATTCCGGCCGTTCCCGGCAGGGATGCAATTCCTCACACCGCGCGCGGATTGGAGACATCTCGCGCAGAAGAAGAGCGAGGGGTGCACCCCTCGCCTCTTCTCCCTACTACTCGCTAGCCGATCGGGCCCTTGCCCAACTGGACCTGAGCCGACCGGGGCTGGCCGGTCTGGTCGGTCCACTTCAGGGTGACGGCGTCACCCGGGTGGTGCTGATCCATGGTCGAGGTGAGGTCGTTGGCAGAGGTGACCGCGTGGTCGTCGACGCCGGTGATGACGTCGCGGGCCTCGAGACCGAGCCGGTCCGCCGGTCCGCCCTGGACCACGCCCCGGATCTGCGCGCCGCCGGTGACCGAGCTGACCGAGACGCCGATGAACGCGGTGTCGCCGATGTGCACGCGGTCCGAGGCCTGGCCGGCCTCGATCTGCTTGGCCACCGACAGCGCCTTGTTGGTCGGGATGGCGAAGCCCTCGCCGCCGCCGATGCTGAAGCGGAACCCCTTGGAGGCGGCGGTGTCCATGCCGATGACCTGTCCGGCCGCGTCGACCAGCGGGCCGCCCGAATCCCCGGGTTCGATATCGGCGGCGACCTGGATGAGCCCGGTCAGCTGCTCGGAGCTGCCGGTGGAGTCGTCGCTGGCGGTGATGGCCCGGTTCAGGGCGGTCACCTTGCCCGCGGCCGCAGTGGGCGTGCCGCGTCCACCCGCATTGCCGAGGCCGGCCACCGTGTCGCCGACCGCCACCTTGTCCGAGTCGCCGAGCGGCGCGGTCTGCAGACCGGACGCACCGCTCAGTTTGATGACCGCCATGTCCTCACTGCGGTCGAAGCCGACCACGGTGGCGTCATAGGTCCGGCCATTGCCCAGATCGGTGACCGAGATCTTGGTCGCGCCCTCGACCACATGGTTGTTGGTGAGCACGTGGCCGTCCGAACCGATCACGATGCCGGTGCCCGCGCTCTCACCGTTCTGCAGCCCGAGCTCGGTGTTCACGTCCACGATGCCCGGCACCACGCGCTGCACGGCGGAGTCGAGATCGGCCGGAGGCGTGGTGAAGTCGATCGGCTGGCTCTGGGTGACGCCACCCGGCGCGTGTGCGATCGGATTCCCCGGCAGCGTCGACGGCCCGCATGCCACCAGACCCAGGGTGGCGGCCAGTGCCACTGCCGCGGCGGCCGCGGCCCGGATGGTGCGTGAACGCGATGAACCGGAACCGGCCGCGGCGGACCGATTCGGTGAATGTGGCTGCACGGTCATGGCATCCCTCATCAGTAGAGCCCCCAGGTCACCTCCCATTAAGCATGCCGTTTCTGAGAGCGGACTGGGGACTTACCGTGTGAACGCCCACGTACTCGGTGGGCTCGGCTCCGAACCTCTACCGTTGCCGAATCCGTGCCATGCGTGCGTTTCGCACAGCGGTGGCGGGCGCGATGTACACAGCGATGGCGGCCGCAATGTGAACGACGGTGGCGGCCGGAATGTAAACAGAGAGATATAGAGATATATGGACCGGACGAGGGGTGCGAGGGTGATTTCGGCGGGATGGCACGATCGTGGGATGGCGTTGATGCGAACCGGCCGGGTCGTGCTCCTGGTGACGGCGTTGGCGATGACCGCGGCTGCGTGCACCAGCGTGGTGGACGGCAAGCCCGTCTCGAGCACACCGGTGGGGATGGATTCCTTCTACAACCAGACCCTGACCTGGGGCAGCTGTGCCGATTACAGCGAAGACGAGATGCCCAAGAACTCCGAGTGCACGCGGGTCACGGTGCCGGTCGACTACGCCGATCCCAATGGGGCGACCGCCAAGATCGCGATCTCGCGAGTGCGTGCCACCGGCAACAAGATCGGCTCGCTGCTGCTCAACCCCGGCGGTCCCGGCGTGACCGGATTGAACATGGTCACTCTCGGTGACAGCACCCAGCTGGCCGAACGGTTCGACCGGATCGGCTTCGATCCGCGTGGCATCGGCGCGTCGCAGCCCGCCATCAAGTGCATGACCGCGGCCGAGGACGACGCCCAGCGCGCCGAGCCCAACAAGGACAACTCGCCCGCGGGCATCGCGGCCGCGGAGACCGAGAACAAGGACTTCGCCGGCAAGTGCGTCGACCGCACCGGCAAGGACTTCCTGGCCCACGTCGGCACCCGGGAGGTCGTGCAGGACATGGACGTGATCCGGGCGGCGCTGGGCGATCAGAAGCTGACCTACCTGGGTTACTCCTACGGCACCCGCCTCGGTTACGCCTACGCCGAGAAGTTCCCCGACCACGTGCGCGCGCTGGTGCTCGACGGCGCGCTCGATCCCGAGCAGGATCCGGTCAAGGAGTCGGTGGCGCAGGCCGCCAGCTTCCAGAAGGCCTTCGACGCCTACGCCGCGGACTGCGCGACCAAGGAGAAGACCAACTGCCCGCTCGGCGATGACCCGGGGCAGGCCACCAAGAAGTTCCGCTCGCTGGTGGATCCGCTGTGGGACAAGCCGGTTCCCACCCAGGACCCGCGCGGCCTGCACTACGGCGATGCCATCACCGGTGTGCAGCAGACCCTCTACTCCAACCGTCTGTGGCCCGCCCTCACCAAGGGCCTGCGTGAACTGGCCCAGGGCAGCGGCGACACGCTGCTCGCCCTCGCCGACATGTACGACGGCCGCCACGACGACGGCACCTACGACAACAGTTCCGACGCGTTCAATGCCATTCGCTGCGTCGACGACCCGGCCATTACCGACCGGTCCGTAGCCGCGAAGCAGGACGCCGACTACCGCCGTGTCGCGCCCTTCCTCGACGACGGCCACGGCAGCAACGCCGCGCCGCTGGAACTGTGCGCCATCTGGCCCGTCCCGAATACCAGCGCGCCGCACAAGCTTTCGATCCAGGGACTGCCGAAGACCGTGGTGATCTCCACGACCGAGGACCCGGCCACCCCGTACCAGGCCGGCGTCAACCTGGCGCAGCAGCTCGGCGCGTCGCTGATCACCTACAAGGGCACCCGACACACCGTGTCGCTCTCCGGAGTTCAGTGCGTCGACGACCCGGTGATTTCGTATCTCGTTGATCTGAAAGAGCCTGCGGCGGGCCTCACGTGTTGAGTCCGCACGACTCGCCGCGCCTGCTGACGTTCATGTAACACGGATTTAACTCCAGGACCCTACGCTCGCGGTCATGGACCGTCAGAAGGAATTCGTGCTCCGGACGCTCGAAGAACGGGATATCCGATTCGTGCGACTGTGGTTCACCGATGTCCTGGGGTATCTCAAGTCTGTCGCGATCGCGCCCGCCGAACTGGAGGGCGCTTTCGAGGAAGGCATCGGATTCGACGGTTCGGCCATCGAGGGGTTCGCCCGGGTCTCCGAGGCGGACATGGTGGCCAAGCCGGATCCGTCCACCTTCCAGGTACTGCCGTGGTCCACGTCGAAGGGGCACCAGCACTCGGCGCGCATGTTCTGTGATATCGCCATGCCGGACGGTTCGCCGTCCTGGGCCGATCCCCGACACGTGCTGCGCCGCCAGCTGAACAAGGCCGGTGACCTGGGCTTCAGCTGCTACGTGCACCCCGAGATCGAGTTCTTCCTGCTCAAGCCGGGCCCGCACGACGGCACGATGCCCGTCCCGGCCGACAATGGCGGCTTCTTCGACCAGGCCGTGCACGACGAGGCCCCGAACTTCCGCCGCCACGCCATCGACTCGCTGGAATCCATGGGCATCTCGGTGGAGTTCAGCCACCACGAGGGTGCGCCGGGCCAGCAGGAGATCGACCTGCGCTACGCGGACGCGCTGTCCATGGCCGACAACGTCATGACCTTCCGCTACCTGATCAAGGAAGTCGCCATCGACGAGGGCGTGCGGGCCAGCTTCATGCCCAAGCCGTTCGCCGATCACCCGGGTTCGGCCATGCACACCCACATGTCGCTGTTCGAGGGTGAGCAGAACGCCTTCGCCGACCCGGACGACCCGGACAACCTGTCGGAGACCGCGCGCGCCTTCATCGCGGGCATTCTCGAGCACGCGCACGAGATCTCCGCGGTCACCAACCAGTGGGTGAACTCCTACAAGCGCCTGATCCACGGCGGCGAAGCGCCGACGGCCGCCTCCTGGGGCCGGTCGAATCGCTCTGCGCTGGTGCGGGTTCCGATGTACACGCCGAACAAGTCGGCCTCGCGCCGCGTCGAGATCCGCAGCCCTGACAGCGCCTGCAACCCGTACCTGGCCTTCGCGGTGCTGCTGGCCGCGGGTCTGCGCGGCATCGAGAAGGGCTACACGCTGCCGCCGGAGGCCGAGGACGACGTGTGGTCGCTGACCAGCGCCGAGCGTCGCGCCATGGGCTTCCGTGAACTGCCGGCGTCGCTGGACGAGGCGCTCAAGGCCATGGAGAAGTCCGAGCTGGTCGCCGAGACGCTGGGCGAGCACGTCTTCGACTTCTTCCTGCGCAACAAGCGGCGCGAGTGGGCGGGCTACCGCGCCCAGGTGACGCCGTACGAGCTGAGGGAATACCTGGGGTTGTAACTATTTGCCCTCCGCTTCGCTCCGGGCGGTTCGCGGCCGAGGTGTAGGTCTATGGAGCCGGAACCTCGGCCTTCTCTCCTTCTCTCCTCCGCTCCAAGCGCGGGGAGCCGGAGCGCAGTCCAGGCCGAGGCGGGCCGCGAACTCTGGGTGGAGTGCTCTCGGGATTTTCGGAACCGGGGCGGGTGCATTCGGGAGTCGAACCGGCTGCGAGCGGGCAACGATGTCCCGTTTGGGAGGGATGGGCGGCACGTCCGATCAGCGTGACATGTAATTTGAAGGGCATGGTTCGGCCACCGACTGCTCGTTCCGCTGTCCCCGGTGTCGGACGGCTCGGTCTGCTCGAGCCGTCGGCCGCCGACTCTCTGCGAGAGTTGGCGTGGGACAACGTGGACAGCGTGCCACTGCTGTGGGCGCTGTCGCGGTCCCCCGACGCCGATCTGGCGCTGCTGACGCTCATCCGGCTGCGCGAGCAACTCGGGAACGACTGGGCCGCTTTGGATTACGAGCTGCGCCGGGACACCGCGCTGCGCGGGCGACTGCTGGCCCTGATCGGCTCGTCGAGCGCCTTCGCCGATCACCTGGTGGCGGATCCGGGCTCCTGGCAGCTGCTGAAGCGGAAGAACCTGCCCGATCGCGCGGAGTTGCTCGCGGATCTGCTGGACGCCGTGCGCGCCACCCCGGAGACCGGGGAGAACGCCGGGCCCATGATGCACCGGGCGGGCGTGGCAGGGCCGGAGGCGATCGCCTTGCTGCGCAAGCGGTATCGCGATCAGCTCATGCTGCTGGCCGCCATCGACCTGGCTGCCACCGTGGAGAACGAACCGGTGCTGCCGTACCAGCAGGTCGGCCGGCACCTCACCGATCTGGCCGACGCGGCGCTCACTGCGGCGCTGTCGGTGGCGATCGCGCGGGTGTGCCCCGACCGGGAGACGCCGGCCCGGCTGGCCGTCATCGCCATGGGCAAATGCGGTGCGCGGGAACTGAATTACGTCTCCGACGTGGACGTCATCTTCGTCGCCGAACCGGCCGACACCACCGCCACCCGGCTGGCCGCCGAGATGATGAGCGTGGGCAGCGCGGCCTTCTTCGAGATCGACGCGGCGCTGCGGCCGGAGGGCAAGGCCGGCGCGCTGGTGCGCACCCTGGACTCGCACATCGCCTACTACAAGCGGTGGGCGCGCACCTGGGAATTCCAGGCGCTGCTCAAGATGCGGCCCGCCACCGGCGATCTCGCACTCGGCGCCGCCTACCGCGACGCGCTGATGCCCATGGTGTGGGCGGCCTCCGAGCGACCGGACTTCGTGGCGGATGTGCAGGCCATGCGGCGGCGTGTCGAGGACCTGGTGCCCGCCGACCTGCGCGAACGCGAACTGAAACTGGGGCACGGCAGTCTGCGCGACGTCGAATTCGCTGTCCAGCTATTGCAATTGGTGCACGGCAAGGCCGACGAATCGCTGCATGTGCAGGGCACGGTGGAGGCGCTGACCGCGCTCGCCGCTGGCGGCTATGTGGGCCGCGACGACGCCGCCAACCTCACCGCCTCCTACGAATTCCTGCGGCTGCTCGAACACCGCTTGCAACTGCAGCGACTCAAGCGCACCCACACCCTGCCCGCCCCCGAGGACGAGGAGGGCATCCGCTGGCTGGCGCGCGCCGCGCACATGCGGCCCGACGGGCGGCAGGACGCGGTCGGGGTGCTCACCAGCGAGATCAAACGCAATGCGGTGCGGGTGCGGCGGCTGCACGCCAAACTGTTCTACCGGCCGCTGCTGGAATCGGTTGCGCGCCTGGACGCGGCCAGTCTGCGACTCAGTCCCGAGGCGGCGGTGCGGCAGCTGGCCGCGCTGGGCTATGTGGCGCCGGAGAACGCGCTCGGGCATCTGAAGGCGCTGACCGGGGAGGTCGGGCGCAAGGGGCGGATCCAGGCGCTGCTGCTGCCGACCCTGCTCGAATGGCTCGGTGAGACACCGAATCCCGACGCGGGCCTGCTGGCCTATCGGCGGGTGTCGGAGGGGCTCGACAACGAGATCTGGTTCCTGCGCGAACTGCGCGACGAGGGCGCCATCGCGCAGCGGCTGATGATCGTGCTCGGGTCCTCGGCGTACCTGCCGGATCTGCTGATCAATGCGCCCGAGACCATTCGCATGTACGCCGACGGGCCGGACGGGCCGCTGCTGCTGGCCACCAAGCCCTCGGATGTGGCGCGCGGAATCCTCTCCGGCGCACGGCGTTACGACGACCCGAGGCGGGCGGTGGCGACCGCGCGCTCGCTGCGGCGGCACGAGCTGGCCCGCGTCGCCTCGGCCGATGTGCTGGGCATGCTCGACGTCCCGCAGGTGTGCGAGGCGCTGTCCTCGGTGTGGATCGCCACCCTGGAGGCGGCGCTGCAGGCCGTGATCCGGGCCAGTGAGGCCGAGCTCGGCAGGCCCGCGCCCGCCGACTTCGCCGTCATCGGCATGGGCCGGCTGGGCGGGATGGAACTCGGCTACGGCTCCGACGCCGACGTGCTGTTCGTGTGCGATCCGCGGCCCGGCGAGGATGAGACCGTCGCGGTGAAATGGGCGATCAGCGTCGCCGAGCAGGTGCAGCGGTTGCTCGGCGCACCGAGCACCGACCCGCCGCTGCAGGTCGACGCCGGTCTGCGGCCCGAAGGCCGCAACGGTGCGCTGGTCCGCACGCTCGCCGCCTACTCCGCCTATTACACGCAGTGGGCGCAGTCGTGGGAGGTGCAGGCCCTGCTGCGCGCCCATCAGGTCGCCGGCGACCGCGAACTCGGAATCCGCTTCCTGCGCACCGTGGATCCCATCCGCTACACCGAGGGCGGCATGTCCCCCGAGGGCGTCCGCGAGATCCGCCGCATCAAGGCCCGCGTCGACTCCGAACGCCTTCCGCGCGGCGCCAACCCCGCCACCCACACCAAACTGGGCCGCGGCGGCCTCGCCGATATCGAATGGACCGTCCAGCTCCTGCAGCTCCTGCACGCCCACGAGATCCCCGAACTCCACAACACCTCCACCCTCGAATCCCTCGACGCCATCGAGCGCGCCGAGCTGATCGACAGCGACGACGCCGCCCTCCTGCGCGATGCCTGGCTCACCGCCACCAAGGCCCGCAACGCCCTCGTCCTGGTCCGCGGCAAACCGGCGGACCAACTCCCCGGCCCCGGCACCCTCCTCTCCGCGGTGGCCCGAGTCGCCGGCTGGCCCAACGACGACGGCAGCGAATTCCTCGACCACTACATGCGCGTCACCCGCCGCGCGAAGACGGTCGTGGAACGCGTCTTCGGCGGCGAATAGGAGCCCCGGCGACGGGACGAATCCTCCTCGCGCCCTGTCTGTTTGCGATTGCAGCCCGTCGCCGTCAGTAGACGCGCGTCGACAGTGTGACGGTGAGGTCTTTCTCGTCTGCCGGGGAACGGGCTGTCGCGGTGGAGGACCCGTTCGAGGCCGCAGGTGTGCCGCGCGAGGCTACGGTGGAAGCGTTCCATCGCTGGGTCGCGGCGCTCGTCCGGTCGAGGGGATCAGCCTGGGGCGTCGCTGTTGGCTTGCACGAGATCGTTTCGGGCTGAGGGGAATTCGGCGCCGATCGTCGGTAGGACGTGGGGGAGGGGGTTGCCGAGGAGTTCGTCCTGGCGGTCGCGGATCAGCCAGGGCGGGGTGCGGTGGGATGAATCCGGGTCGGCGGTGGGGCGGCTGCCGGGGGCGAACATGCCGGAGGGTGCTGAGCCGGGTGGGGCGGAGAGGTTGGGGGAGTTGGGTTGTCTCGGCTGGGTGAGGGGTTCGGGGCTGGGCGGGCCGGGGAAGCCGCGACCCGGATCGGGGGTAGTGGGGGTCGGGCCGGGGGACGGTGGGATCGTCGGGTGGCCGCCGGGGGTCGGGGTGAACGGGGAAGTGGGTGGGGTTGTGGCGGCGGGGTCGGTGTCGATGTAGGTCTGGTGAGGGGCGGTCGAGGGTTGACCGTCGGGGGTTCGACGGTCGGGACTCCGGTATGCCAGATCCTGCGCATCGGCTTCCGTGCCGGAACCTGGAAGGTGTTGGGTACCGGCCGGATTGGTTGCCACGGTGGTGTCGGGAGACTGAGGTCCGGGCTCGTGACTGCCATCCGGGCCGCTCCGGGCATCCGAGAGCGGGGTGGTGGGCCGGCCTGTGTCCGGGGCGGGATCGGTTGTGCCGCCGAGGTCTTCGGATGCGGTGTCGCCGGGAGATCTGAGTGCGAAGAAGGCGGGGATGGCCGTGCCGGCGGGTGGGTAGATCGGGATGTAGTTGGCGTCCAGGGCGGCCAGGGCGAGGTGGTACTGCTCGTCTCTGGTGTCTGCGGGGCTGTCGGGCACAGGTGGTGGCACGGTCTTCCGGACGGCTTCGGCGCCGTAGGCGGCGGCGATCACGCGATGGCCGGTGCTGTGGGCGATTTCGGCGACATCCGTGGCGTCGCGGACGAATTGGCGGGCGGCGGTCTCGGCGGCGTCGGCGATATGGCCGGACATGGCGGCCGCGAGTGTGGTCTGGACGGTGGCGTGCAGGGTGCTCAGGGCGCCGAACATGCTGTCGGCGATGCTCACCCAGATCTGGGCGGCGGCGTGCATGTCGCCGGGATTCATGGCCTGGACGCGGGCGTGGATCTGCGCGTGCGAGAACTGGGTGAACTGCTCCAGCTGCCGGATGTAATCCGGGTCGAGTCCGCGCCCGGCGATGCGCGACTGCTCGTGTTCGGCACCCGATTGACTCAGTCGGGCCCTGCGCCGCAAGGCTTCCGGTTCCATTCGCGTCCTCCTATCGCCCGGTCTCTTCCACTTGGACGCCGGAGGCGGGACGCCGGTTCCGCTTCGCGGAACCGAATTCTTCCCTCGCCCGCATGGCTGTTTCGACCGGCCGGCTGGGCCCGGATACAGAAAGGCCTGAAAAAGAGATAATTCACTGGGCGGGGTTACTTCACGATGTTGCCGAGTGAGCCGAGTAAGGCCGCCCACAGGCCGTCACCGGCAACTGCCGAGTCCAATAGAGACACCAGGGGCTGAAGCGATATTCCGTCGTCGAGTGAACCTATGGCAAAACCCCTCTACATATGCATAATGGCCACTTGATAAGCGAAATCTCGATCCGAGATACGGTCGCCTGCCGGTTCGGCGAGTTGGTGGGCGGAATTTGTCGGGAAGCTGCTTCTCCTGTCGAGGAATCCTGGGGCTCGCCAACGGTGTGCAGTCCAACTGATAGTTGGCATCACATATAACACCAGGTCAGGCATATGTTTGATCGAACTTGCCGCGCATTGTTCCTGTGGTGGTGACGCTGATGGGTCGCGGGGGATCGGTCGGTTCGTGTCAAAGTCTTAGTGGAATTAACTTTCCAAACTGAATATTTAATAGCAGATAAGGATCTGCTGGAAGTGCCCTCCGGCATGGCCATCGATGCCAAAACGTTATTTTGGATCCCGATCGCGGTCAGATGAGAACAGGTTATATTTTAGATCCCTTACGGTTACGGCGCGACATCTCGGGTCGTACCGTTGCTTCGCATTTTGGAGATAGTTATGAGATCGACCGCATCCATGCTGCTTCGTGCTGGAGTTGTTACTCCGGTGGCGCTGGCCACCGTCTTCTGTTTAGCCGCACCCGCAAATGCCACCGCCGTGAGCGTGAACTGGAGTTGCCAGGGCACGATCTTCGGGATAGGCCAAACCTCGAGCATGACCACATCGGTCGACGGTGCCGCGCCGAGCTCCGCGGCATCCGGCTCCGCGGTGGCCATTACCCTCACCCCCGGTGTATCCACGGTTCCCAGTTCGGCCTCGGGCTTCACCGTGACGAGTATCAGCAACCTGAAGATGATCTTCCCGACTCCGGCGAATTCGACGCTGGTCTCGGCTACCGCTTCCGGTGGGACCGTGGCCGGAACCGTCACCACCTCGGGTGGGAATGTCGTTCTCACCGTGCCGGGTCCGATCGCCGGCGGCTCGAGCTTCACCCCACCGGCGGTGACCATCAATGTGACGGCCGGTACTCCCGGAACGCCGATCACCAGCAAGTACGCGGGAACCAGCTATGCCAGTCCCGGTATGACCATGACGACCAATGTGCAATGGATCGGCGGTGTCGCGACCGCGTGCTATCCGAATCCATCCCCGACCCTCACCACCACAGCTGTCAGCTGAGTCCGAGGGTAGGCGGAAGAGCGTGACGGTCAGTATCCGCGCTGGCGAAGTGTGGTGAATATGCCTGGACTGGGCTGTTACCAGCAGCCCAGTACAGGTTCCGTCCGATCGGATCGGACAATCGCCGCCCCGGATAGTGTTCGCCCGCTTCGGCTTTCGTGCGGCGAAAGCCACTCTGGCCGGGGTATGCAATACCGGCTATCGTATCGGCTTCGGTGTCGTCGTGCAGTGCATGTCCGGCACGGCCTGCTGTCGCTTCGGCGGCCTGGGCGGTGCCCGCTCTCGGCCGGTGAATTTCGTTGAGAGGTTTCATGTTTCAAGTGTTCGAGGGTGGGAGCCTGTGCGTCCGATGTCAACCGAACCCGCTCGGATCGCAGTAGAGCTCAGAAAGGCCCTGGAGTTCTATCACGGAACTGTCGAGGATCTGGCCCGCGAATCGATCAGATTGCTGGGCGTGAACGAGACCGATCGACGTGCGCTGGAAATTGTCCTTCTCGGGGACGGGAAGTCCACGACACCCGGAATGCTCGCCGAGCGGCTGGGCCTCACCGCCGCAGGCGCCACGGTCATGCTCAACAGGCTGGAGAAGCAGGGCTATATCGCTCGCTCGCTGGACCCCACCGATCGTCGCCGGGTGATCGTGGTGGCCACGGATCTCGCCGCCCGTCGCATACAGGAACTCATCTCACCATTGGTCGACGAGGGCTACAAGATGATGCTGAGCTGGTTCGATCCCGCGGAACTCGAGACGATCGCGGCCTTTCTCATCCGGGCGGGAGAACTGCAACGAACCCACCGGCAACGGCTACGCAACATGGACCCCTACCCGCGCCGCTGAGGGTCGTATCCGGGCGGAACCGGTTGCGCACGAACAATTTTCGATGTCAGGGTTTGCGCCTGGAGGGTGAAGCTGAGGGCAGCCGTTCGCGGTGTTCGGCGAGCCGCCATTCGGTGCCGTCCACCGAAACGGTTGCGGTCAGCCGAAATACCAGTGGCGTCCCACCGCCCAGCCGAGCAGGCGGCGGCCGGTGCCGTTCGGCTCGAGCCCGTTCCGCCCGAACCGGCCGCCCGTCACGATGTGGGCCAATCCCGCGACGGCCGGCTCCAGGCGCGGGACAGCGCGCTGGTCTATCAGCCGGTCGATCTGACCGGCCTGTGTGGCGAGATCGCAATAGCTGAGCAGGAATACGGCCTGCCGCCACGCGTAGGCGGCGTTCTTCACCTGGATGAGGGCGGCATGACCGTGGGCGGGCTGACTCAGGCGCTGGATGATCCAGTCGAAGGTGCGGTTCGCCAGACCGGGCGCGGACTCGCGCAGCTGTTCGCCCAGATCCAGCGCGTCGACGAGGACCGCCAGATTGTGGGTGGTCAGAATCTGGCTCTGCTCCAGCACCGCGCCATTGCGGGCGACATAGTCGTGCCAGGTGCCCGCCTCGACGGCGCGCCGCGCGCACAGCTCCGTGAAATCGGTGGCAGTGGCCTTGCCCCAGCGGATTTCGCTCCGCGCACCGGCCCGCCATTCGTCCGCCGACGGCAGGTCGTAATACCGCTGGTACAGCGTGCCTGCCAGCGTCCGGCTCGCGATGATCGCCGCTGCCCGCCACTTCTCGGTGAACGTGCCCATGAAGATGTCCGCGGCCACCTCCTCGACCAGCGGCACTCGCAGCCCGGCCTGCTGTGCGAGGGTATGGAATTCCCGCACCAGCGGATTCGGCAGCACCGCCTCCGGAAACGACTCGATCGCCAGCAGCGTCGTCTGCCGCAGCAGCCGCCGTGCCGCCGCCGAGCCCCCACCGGAGTTCCCGTCGCGGGATTCCCGGGACTTCCCGGAGCGGAGGCCATCGGACACCCCAGCGCGGGTTGCGCCGTCCAGCCTCCCGGTGCCGGTTGCGGTGAGCGCGTGCAGGGCTGTGACCCAGGGCAATTCGTCGAACCGCACCTGATGCTGGAGGTCGAGCAGCAGCAGGCTGCGTCGCTGCCGGAAGGCCGTGTACAGCTGTTCGTACAGGCTGGCCGCCATCGGGTCCGCGATATCGGCGGCCAGTAGCCGGGAGGTGAGCTGGGGCAGCACCGCCGCCAGCACCTCGCCGGAACTGATGATGCCGCGCCGGACCAGCTCGTCGGCGGGCGCTTCGAGCGCGCGAATCGCCTTGTCCTGCAAATGCTGCGGGATGGCGGTGTCATCGGCGATCGTCACCTTGTCGTCCGCTCCGACCGGCGTGGTGACCGGGTCGAGCGAGGGCAGGCCACCGTCCGCGGGGAAGCGTTCGATGCGCGTCACGAGGACGCGTGCGAAATCCGTATACAGCGGTGCGGCAATAGCGGCGGCCTGTTCGGATCGCGCGGATTCCCGTGCGGCGCTGCCTGGTTCCCCGTGCCGGGCGAGGGTGTTGGCGAGTGCCCGCCGAACCCGGTCGACCTGCCGCGCATCCAACACGCTCACACCGGCGGGCCCCGCAGCCTCCAGCCGCGCGTCCGCGGATTGGGAGCCCGCGGTGGCTGTTCCGGGCCCGATGCTCAGGAGCGCCTCGTGCAGATGGGTGAAGTTGCTCTTGCGGTGGGCGTGGCGGCCGCGGAACTCGTGGGTGCTGCGGGCGGCCTCGAAATCGGCCAGCCAGCGGGCACGTTCGTGCATCCAGTGGGGCGGGAGGGTGCTACCCGGAAGGCCGCCGGTGACGGCGCCGGTGCGGTCGAGGCTCGGGAGGTCGCCGTCGACGGTGGCGCACCAGAGTGCGACCAGGCGGTCGTAGAGCGGGGTCCAGACCTCGATGGTGGCGTGCATGAGGGTCAGTTGTCGCGGGGTGCGCACCGCGCGCAGGGCGTCGGCGGCCTCGCCGACCGTCGCCACCCGCACCGCCGCGCCGGAGGGGCGGGCCACGGGATCGAAGGCGGGGGTGAAGCGCAGGCGCGACATGTGCGGGCGGAGTTCGGCGACCAGGTCGAGCGCCTGTTCGGGAAAACCCTTGTCCAGCAACAGCGCAACGACGGGCAGCGCAGCGTGCTCGGGGAGCTGGAGGCGATAGTGGCCGCTGCGCAGGGCTTCCAGGAGTTCGGCCTGGCCGGCGTCGCCGAGGTACCAGAGGTTGAGGCGTTCGCGAGGATTGTTGCCGGGCACCTCGGCGGGCAGGTCGGCGACTCGTTCCGCCTCGTCCCGGGTGAGCGGGGCCTCGGCGAGGCCGCGCCCGGTGGTGAATCCGCCGTGCGTCACCTGCAGGGTCACCCAGGCGGGCAGGTCGGCGACAGGAGTGCGGCTGCCGACCGTGACGCGGCCGCTCGTCAGCCCGTCCAGTACCTCGCGCCAGCGTTGTGTCTTGGCCTCGGCCCGTGTCCGTTCGGCCTTGTTCGCCCCGGCCCGCGCGATGGCGGTCAGCGCGCGGGACAGCTGCCCCGTCGCGTACCGCTCGGGACCGAAGCGAAAGACCTGATCGGACAAGGGAACTCCTGAATCGGTGACGAGTAGACCTGGCCGCGAGATTCGAACTCGCGCCCTCCCGGTCCGAAGCCGGGTGCTCTGCCGCTGAGCTAGGCCAGGGTGGGCATGGAGGCAGGATTCGAACCTGCGCCCTCCCGGTTGAGAGCCGGGTGATCTACCGCTGATCTACTCCATGTGGCGTCCGGATCGTATCCGGGACGGAACCGGATGCGCACGAACACTTTTCGATGTCAGGGTTTGCGCGCCTGGAGGGTGAAGCTGAGGGGCAGCCGTTCGGGGTGTTCGGCGAGCCGCCATTCGGAGTCCTCGCCGCACACCATGCGACCGGGCAGTGCCTCCCACGGCACACTGTGGTGTTCGACGAGCTGGGTGAGGGTCAGGTCGGCCTGCAGGACGGCCTCGACGATCTCGCCGAGGCCGTGATTCCACTCGTGGGTGGTGCTGTGGGCGACCGCCAGATCGGTGTCCACATAGGTGGTTCCGTCGTCGAACACCATGGGCTCCGGCGTCTCGAAGTACGGGTAGCCGAGGGTGAGCGCGTCGGTGCGGGCCTCGTCCACGGCCATCCGGACCGGATGGTCGTCGCGGATGAACAGCCGCCCGCCCGGCCGCAGCAGCCCGGCCACCGTCTCGGCCCAGCGGCGGATGTCGGGCAGCCAGCACAGCGCTCCGATGCCGGTGTACACGAGATCGAATCGTGCCGCGCCGAGCACGGTTACGGCATCGTAGACGTCCGCCTCGACGAAATCGATTGGTGTGGAGGTGGATTCGGCGAGCCTGCGAGCCTCGGCGAGAGAGGCGGGGGAGAAGTCGAGGCCGGTCATGGTGGCGCCCAGCCGCGCGAGGGAGAGTGTGTCGGTGCCGATGTGGCATTGCAGGTGCACCGCGTCCAGACCGCGGATGTCGCCGAGGCGCGGCAGGTCGAAGCGGACCACGTGGCTCAGGAAAGACGGATCGGCCCGGAACTTGTCGAGGGCGTAGTCGCCGGAACCGGCATGCAGCGGGGCGCGATCGTCCCAGTTGGCCCGGTTCAGGCGGCGATAGTCGCTCATGATGCTCGACTGTGCCATGGATGCGGCGGCGGTCTCAGCTGATTTTCCGGATGCGTGTCGCGGGCGGCGCGCCGTGACCGGGCCGGTGATTCCCACCGGCCGTTGCGAGACCGGGGACTTCGCGCGATATGCCGGTGGATACTCGGAGCGGGAGTCACCCGCACCTGTCCGAACGTGACCGCGACCCAACCGGTTTCGTACTGCCCGAGCACCAATGTCATCGGCACCGACGTGCCCACCCTGGCGAAACGGGCGGTCGCCGGTGACAACGGTGATCTGCTCTCCGCCATGGTGGGCGGCGACTACAACGCCTTCGTCGTCTTCGTCTCCCGCTACATGCTCGCCGTGCAGCAGGCGCGGAAGCTGAGCATCACCGGGGCCGACACCGCGGGTCTGCGCGCGGCCTGCTTCTCGGGCGCGTACAGCACCCAGCTCAGCCGGCCCGGCAGCGACTTGCAGCTCTCCGCAACCGATCTGGACGCGGCCATCTCCGGACTGCTGCTCGACGGACTGGCCGCCGCCGACGTGAACGGCGCCGTGGTCCCCAGCGGCTTCGTGCGGCTCGAGGCCTTCAGGACCGGGGTGCTGGACGGCGAGGACGCCTGCCTGAAGGCATACCGGTAGTCACCGGCCGACCGGAATCCGGAGTGGCGCAGTGGATTCCGGCCGGTAACGCCCCCGGGCTCAGCTCTGCGGCAGGTGCGCTTCGAGCCAGTTCACCAGGTCGGTGAGCACCTTGTCCTGTTCGGGCTCGTTGTAGATCTCGTGGTAGAGCCCGTCGTAGCGGATGACCGTCTTGTCCTCCGACGCCGCGCTCCGCTCCAGCAGGTCGCTGCCGGTGGGCGAGGCGAGGCCGTCGGAGGTGCCGTGCTGGACCAGCAGCGGGGCGGTCAGGCGGTCCAGGTGGGACTTGACGAACTCGCCCGCCCGCAGCATCTCACCGGCGGTGCGGGCCGGGACGCCGCCGTGGTGCACCAGCGGATCCTCGTCATAGGCGCGCACCACGTCGGGGTCGCGGCTCACCAGTTTCGAATCCAGCTTCACCACCGGCAGATTCGGCAGGTACTTCGACACCAGCGGCGCGGCCAGGCGCTGCACCGCATTGCCCGCCTCGATTTCGATGGCCGGGGCCGACAGCACGATGCCGCTCACCTCCGGCTGGTCGCGAGTGGCCAGGTAGGCGGTGGTGAGCCCGCCCATGCTGTGGCCGATGAGGAAGCTCGGCAGTCCGGGATGGCGTCCGGTGGCGGTGGCGAGCATGGTGCGCACATTGTCGGCCGCGGTATCCAGCGAGACGACATTCGCCCGCGGCCCCTCCGACTTGCCGTGCCCGGTGTGGTCGAGCGCATAGACCGCGAACCCGGACTCGGTGAGCCGCTGCGCGACATGCGCGTACCGGCCGGAGTGCTCGGCGTACCCGTGCACGATCACGGCGACGGCGCGGGGTTCGCCGTCGGGCAGCCACGCCTGCCAGAACACGCGACCCTCCGCTCCTTGGAATTCACCGGTTTCCGTGCGGGTCATTCGCCGCTCCCTTCGGTTCGAGGTCGTCACGCTGCCGGCGGGCGCGCCCGCCCAACACGGAGTGCGCCCGAAATGTCGAGTACCGGCGGAGTCATTCTCGCGCATCCGGCGCGTGGCGGGGCCGGACGGCCGAATCCGCGCGGTGGGAGAGGCGGTTGCCCGGGTCAGCCGACCAGGCGGTCGAGCAGAAGCCGGTTGAATCGGATCAATCGGGCGTAATCGGCGCGGGAGATGCGTTCGTCGGTGCCGTGGATGCGCTCGAGATCGGTGGCGGTCAGGATGATCGGCGCGAAATTACAGCGGGTGGCGGCGAGATCGTCGTAATAGCGGGAGTCGGTGGCGCCGGGGACGACGCCGACCGTGACGGCGATGCCCGGCGCCACTTCGCGCGCGACGGCGGCGACGAGATCGAAGTCCGGGCCCGCCGACGGGTCGGCCGAGGGTTCGGAGGTGGTGCCGTCGAGTTCGATGGACACGCCCTTGTCCCGCACCACCTTCCGGCAGTGGGCCAGTACATCGGCCACCGAATCGCCCGGCAGGATGCGGAAGTTCACGAACGCCTCGGCCCGCTGCGGCAGCACATTGGGCTTCACCCCGCCGCTGATCATGGTAGGCGCGGTGGTGGTCCGCACCAGCGCTTCGGTCTGCGGCCGGGCTGCCAGCACCCGCGCCGCGATGGCGCCGGCCACGTGCACCAGCCCGAGCAGCGTCCGGCGCGGTTCGGACATGAATTCCCGTACCCGCATGAGCATGTCGACCGCGACCGGCGTCAACCGCAGGGGGAACGGGTGATCCTGAATCCGCGCCACCGCCCGCGCCAGCCGCCCCACCGCGGTCTGCCGTCCCGGCATGGACGAATGCCCGCCCACATCGGTCACCGACAGCCGCACCGTCGCGAACCCCTTCTCGCCCACCATGATCGTGGCCACCGGCACATCGATCCCGTCGGCCACGCCCGTGGTGATCACGCCACCCTCGTCGACCAGCAACCGGGCTCGGACACCGGCGTCACGCAATCGCTGTGCCATCCGTCCCGCGCCCTCGGCGCCGAAGATCTCCTCGTCGTGCCCGAACGCGAGATAGACGGTCTCCCTGGGCCGTACACCCGCACTCAGCGCCCGCTCGACCGCCTCCAGAATCGCCAGCACCCGGCTCTTGTCATCGATAGCCCCACGCCCCCAGACAAATTCGGCATCCACCACGCCGTCGAACGGCGGATGCGTCCACGCCTCCAGATCGTCCACCGGCACGACATCCATATGCGCCAGCAGAATCGCCGCCGCAGTCTCATCCGGCCCGTCGGCGGCCGCCCAGCGGTACAGGCGGCTGTGTCCGAAGGCTTCCCAGGTGAGGTGCGTGTGGACCAGTGGGAAGGCCTGTTCGAGGTGGGCGGTGAGGCGGTCGAATTCGGCGGGGTCGATGCGATCGCGGTCCTCGTAGGAGACGGTTCGGCAGCGTAGCGCCGCGGCCAGCCGCTCGGCGGTGGCATCGTCGACGGTGCGGGCGTCGGTCGGCGCGGTGCTGGTCATCGGCCTATCCGCCGGCCCTGGGCGGGAAGTTCACGGTCACACTGGCATTGTTCACCACATCGGGGGCCAGCGAGACCGACTTCTCGTTCCGCCACTTCGGAATGGCCTCGCTCGTGTCGCCGGGCAGGTCGGGGGTGCGGATCGCGGTGAGCAGCGGCAGGTGGATCTGGGCCGTGGTGACGGTGACCGGTGCGAAGGCCGGCGGGTGCGCCCACACGTCGTCGACCACGTCGGTGACGCGGATGCCGATCCGGTGGCCTGCGGCTATGGGCCAGTCCTGCGCGAGCAGCCGGACCTGGGCGGTCGGGGTGACCGGGGCGATGCCGCGGGTGATGACGGTCGCCCGGTTGCCCGGGTCGATGTCGTAGACCTCGACGGTCACGGCCGCCGCGGCGGGCCCGTCCAGGCCGAGGGTGGCCGTCGCTTGACCGGACAGGTGCTGGTCCTGGTCGAGCGGTTGGGTCACGGTCCAGATCTCGCGGTCCGCGCCCGGGAGCAGGCCGCGGTCGTTGTAGCGTCCGGTGCGCAGATCGATGTCCAGGGCGCGGCTGTCGGCGGGCGGCCACGCGGTCTCCGAACGCCACCGGCCGTCGAACTGGCCGACGGTGATCCGGGGTCCGGGTACCCCCACATCCTTGCCCGCCACGTGCCGGTCGAAGAACGCCAGCAGCTCGGTGGCGAAGTCGGGCGAACCGCATTTCTCGGTGCAGTCGCGGTGACCCCACTGCCCGAACCAGGCCTTGTGATCGCCGGGGCCGAGCGCGTTCCACAGCGGGAAGACCCGGTCGGCGCGGGTGTTGTAGTCGACGAAGCCCTGGCTCAGGAACAGCGGAATGGTGTTGCCCCGCACCTTCTCCACCAGATCGCGGTCCCGCCAGAATGCGGAATTCGCGTCGTGGTTGGTGGTTTCGGCGAGGTAGTGCTGATAGCAGGCCGGATCGATGCTCGAAGCATTCGCTTTGTACTCGGCCGAATCGGTCGGATACGCGGGCGTGGAGGCGATCATCAGATGCTCGAAGCCGGCGAGATCGCCTGGCCGGAAGCCGTTCTCACTGATCGGCTTGAGCGAGAACTTCCAGGCGATGCCCTGCATGTAGAGGTACGCGTTGGGATCCACGACCGGTTCGAAGGAGGCCACCGCCGCCAGTCCGGCGGGCTGCTCGGCCAGACCCATGAGCCCGGTCCAGCCTTCGTAGGAGGTGCCGGCCAATCCGACCCGGCCGGTCGACCACGGCTGTGCCGCAGCCCATTCCACCGCGGTCTTCACGTCCGACCGCTCGCCCGGCCCGCCGAAATCGGGGCAGCCGTTGGAGCCGCCGAACCCGCGCAGATCCACGATCACGTAGGTGTATCCGGCCTGCAGGAACATCGACGCCGGCAGATCGGTGGTGGACGGCCCGCCCTTGATCCGCGGTTCGCTCAATCGCATGAGGTGTGCCCGGTACGGGCTGACGGTCATGATCACCGGTGTGCGCACGTCGTCGGCGATTCCGACGGGCCGCAGCACGTCCGCGTGCAATCGCGTCCCGTCCGGTGCGGTGATGAACTCCTCGCGCCATTGATACTGCGCCTCGGCCCCCGCCCTCCCCGGCACCGCCACAGCCCCCATCACCAGTAGCAGCACGCCGATCAACGCGCGCCACAACACCATCCGCATGCTCACCATAGTGACCTTGGTGCTTGCGGCGGCCACGATCCAGCCCCAGGAACCGGGGTGCGCGGTCCGCTTCCCGGTCGGCACGCCCCGCCGGGTTTGACCCTCCCGTCACGGGAGACCGCATCCTCGAATCGACCCCGAGGGAGGAGCACCCATGAAACTGGACCTGGCCAAGACCGACAGGCACTACTACGACGCCCCCACCGACCCCGTCCTGCGCACCTTCCGGACCTGCAACTACGCCACGGTCAGCGGTGTCGGCGCACCCCTGGGCGACGCCTACACCGAGGCCGTCTCGACCCTGTACCGAGCCGCCTACGGCGCCAAGAAGATCGCCAAGGCCGAGGGCAACGACTTCGTGGTCCCCAAGCTGGAGGGCCTGTGGTGGGTCGAATCGGACCGCCCCGCGCTGGAGGTGCCGCGTGACGAATGGCACTGGACCATGATGATCCGCATGCCCGACCCGGTGACTCCGGACATGGTCTCCGGAGCGACTTTCGAACAGCTCACCGAGGGCGACGCGATCCAGGTCATGCACCGCGGCCCGTACGCCACCGAGCCCGAGACCCTCGCCCGCATGGAAGCCTTCATGGCCGAACACCACCTGACCATGAGCGGCCGCCACCACGAGATCTACCTCTCGGACCCCCGCCGGACCCAGGACGCCGCCATGCGCACCCTGCTTCGCCATCCGGTCCGGCCGCTGTCCTGACGAGGGAGCTCCCACCGTGGTATTTCGCCGATTCCCCACGCTGAGAGCTCCCCGATCCCGGTGATCACACGGGACGGAGGTTGATCATCTTGCGCAGGCGGGCGCGGTCGCGTTCGAGGCGGCGGGCCTCGAAGGCGATGGGGAAGTAGCGGACGCGCTCGGGGAGCAGGGGGACGGTGCGGCCGATGAGGCGGCCCAGCAGGCGCAGGGCGCGTTCGTCTTTCGCGGTCCACTCCAGGCCCAGCCGGGCGCGGACGAGCTCGGGGGTGGTGCCGACGGTGAAGAAGTACTGGAGGCGGCCGACCGGACCGGTGACCGCACGCCAGACGGGATGCAGTGGAGCGGGGATCTGCTCGGGCGGGGCGATCTTCCGGATCACCTTCAGATAGTCGTAGGCGACATTCGTTGCGACGAGGTGGTTTTCGACCTGATCCTGGAACCAGGGCTCCCATTCCGCGTAGGTCGCGGGAATCTCCTTGGGGGCCACCGAGAAATTGCGCATGAGCTGCACGGTTTCCTGGTAGTAGGACTCCTTGTCGGTGTCGGTGAGCTTTCGGCTGGAGAAGTACTTGTTGCCCTCGGTGAAGGCGAACACGCCGGTGTGCAGGACCCAGGCCCAGGGCGCGGACGCGAGGGCCCGGTGCTTGACGCCCTGGGCGTCGGTGGAGTTCAGGGTGGCGTGCATCCGCCGCAGCCGGTCGGCCTCGGCGAGGGCCTCGTCGCCGCCGTAGACCCACATCATGACCGAGGCGATACTGCGCGTGGCCCGGCCCATCGGGTCGCTGCGGAAGGTCGAGTGCTCGTCGACCACCGCGGCGATGGTCGGTTCCATGGTCTGCAGCAGGAAGGCGGACCCGGCGGTGAGGGAGAAGGTGAGCAGGCCGACGTCATCCCACATCCGGCTGCCGGGTTCGAACGGGCGGCGTTCGGGACGGCCCTTGGCCTCGTGGTCGAGCGCGGCGGCGGCGGTCATGCTGATCTCCTTTGATCACTCCCGCCGGAGCGCCACACTCCGACAGGATGAGAGGGTTACCAACAAATCGTCTCATCATGTCGCGGGTGTGGCAACCGTCATCCGATCGTCGCCGGCCCGGCGCGCCGGGGATGCCGTGGTACCCTCGGTATCGGTACCGACGGTACCGGTATGGAGCCTTCCCATCATGAATGTCATGGCAACCACGGGCGCGGTGCTGCCGGTAGGGCCGCGTCTGCCCGCCGCTCTCCAGGCACGGCGGGGTAGCGTTCGCCCCGGCCGAGGGCGGCCGGGTGGTGCTGCGACGACGCACGCCGATCCGATCGGATCGCGCAGCGGCGGAAGCGGCTGTCGCCGGTGAGCTCGCGACCTGACCGGGTGTCCGCGCCGGCGCACCGGCGCACGCGAACCGCCGCGACCAGGAAGCGCCCTTCGACCCGGCGTTCCATGATCCTGAACGCCGCACTGGATGCCTTCGCGCACGATGGCTATCACCACACCTCCATGTCCGATATCGCGGCGGCCGTGGGCATTTCGGCGCCGGCGCTGTACCGGCACTTCCGCGGTAAACAGGAACTGCTCGGGCAGTGCCTGCTGGTCGGCCTCGACGAGACCCTGGCGCGCGTCGACGCCGCCCACCGGGCCGACCCGTCGGGGGCGGCAGTGCCGGCCGCCCTGGTCCGCGTCGCTCTCGAGCTGCGTGAGCTGCCCAGGTTGTGGCAGTTGGAGTTCCGCAATCTCGCGCCCGGTGACCGGACCGCGGCGCTCGTCCGCGCTGCCCGCCTCACCGGATATCTCCGGCACTGGATTCGCGGTTGCCGTCCGGAACTGAATGTCGCCGATGTCGAGTTGTTGAGCTGGTGCGTGCTGTCGGTCGCGGTCAGCCCGTCCTATCACCGGACCGAGCTGCCCCTACCGATCGCGGCGCAGGTGCTCGATTCCGTTGTCGCCGAGGTGATCCGGACGGAGCTACCGGACCGTCCGGCGGGGCGCTCGCCGGCGCGATCGGCGCGGCTCGACGGTGCGAATGCGGCACTGGATCGAGCGCTCCGGTCCGAGCGGATACTCGCCGAGGCGGCCCAATTGTTCAGCAGCCGCGGTTTCGCCGCCGTCGGCATCGAGGATATCGGCGCGGCGGTGGGGGTCTCGGGACCCGCGCTGTACTACCACTTCTCGAACAAGGCCGAGCTGCTCGATCGGATTGTGCGACGCCAGGACGAGTGGCTGCAGTTGACGCTGCTACGGGCGGTCGCAGAGACCCGCAGCGTCGAGGCGTCGATGCGCTCTCTGATGCGCAGCTTCGCACGATTCGGCGTCGACGAACCGGATCTGCTGGCTATTACTGTCAGCGAGACCCGCCACCTGCCCACCGACGCGGTGCAGCGCTACCGGCGCGTCCGGTTGGACGGCATTGCCCAGTGGGGGCGCATGTTGGAGGCCGTCCGGCCCGAGCTCCCGGCGGCGGTGGCGCGCCTGCTGATCCGCGCGTCCACCACGGTTGTCATCGAGGCCGTCCGCAATCCGCGGTTGCGGTGGCGCGACGATCTCGTCGACGTCCTGGTGGCGGTCGACGAGCGGATCGCGGCGGCCCCGGTCGGCGTCCGTGCGACGGCCCGGTGAATTACACCACTTAGCGGTCATTCACTTATTCGATTCGAATTGCCTGCTACCAGTGCATGAATGGTGGGAATTGATACCGGTTCCCTACTTATCGGTCATTAACAAGCCATTGTCAGCCTGTGCTGTTTCTCGAAAGGTGGTGACTCGTGAGCCATTACAAGAGCAACGTCCGCGACCTCGAATTCAACCTGTTCGAGGTGTTCGGGCTCGGGACAGTCCTGGACGCGGGCGCCTTCGGTGACCTCGACGCCGACACCGTGCGCACCATGCTGGCCGAAGCGGCCCGCCTCGCGGAGGGCCCCGTGGCGGCGCCCTACGCCGAAACCGATCGCACGCCACCGGTTTTCGATGCGGCGGCACACGCGGTGCGGCTGCCGGAAGACTTCAAGCAGGCCGTTCGGGCCTGGTACGACGCGGACTGGTGGCGAGTGGGCAAGGCCGAGGAGATCGGTGGGATGCCGGCGCCCGCGATGGTGTCCTGGGCTATCTCGGAATTCGTGCTCGGTGCGCAACCGGCCGCCTACATGTACCTGACCGGCCCGATGATGGCCGATGTCGTCCACGCCGTCGGTACCGAGCAGCAGCGCCACTGGGCGAAGTTGATGACGGAGCGGAACTGGGGCGGCACCATGGTGCTCACCGAGCCCGACGCGGGCTCCGACGTCGGTGCGGGCCGGACGAAAGCCGTTCGGCAGGAGGACGGTTCCTGGCGGCTCGAGGGCGTCAAACGCTTCATCACCGGCGCGGATTCGGACGATCTGTTCGAGAACATCGCGCACCTCGTGCTGGCGCGCCCGGAGGGCGCCGGTCCGGGCACCAAGGGCCTGTCCCTGTTCTTCGTGCCGAAGTTCCACTTCGATCCGGAGACCGGTGAGCTCGGTGACCGTAACGGCGTGTTCGTCACCAATGTCGAGCACAAGATGGGTCTCAAGGCTTCGGCCACCTGTGAGCTGACCCTCGGCGGGCACGGAGTTCCCGCGGTCGGCTGGCTCGTGGGCGAGGTGCACGACGGTATCGCGCAGATGTTCAAGGTGATCGAGGAAGCCCGGATGATGGTGGGCACCAAGGCGATCTCCACGCTGTCCACCGGCTACCTGAACGCTCTCGACTACGCGAAGCAGCGTGTGCAGGGCGCGGATCTGACCCGGCAGGCCGACAAGACGGCCCCGAAGGTGACGATCATCAACCACCCTGACGTGCGCCGATCCCTGCTGCTGCAGAAGGCCTACGCCGAAGGGCTGCGGTCGGTCTACCTCTACACGGCCGGGCACCAGAACGACGTGGTGGCGCAACATATTTCGGGCGCGGACCCGGAGCTGGCCGCGGCCGTCAACGATCTGCTGCTGCCGATCGTGAAGGGAGTGGGCTCCGAGCGCGCCTACCAGTACCTCGCGGAGTCGCTGCAGACCCTGGGCGGTTCCGGCTTCCTGCAGGACTATCCGATCGAGCAGTACATTCGCGACGCGAAGATCGACTCGCTGTACGAGGGCACCACGGCGATCCAGGCGCAGGACTTCTTCTTCCGCAAGATCGCCCGCAATCGCGGCGTCGCGCTGGGGCACGTGCTCGCCCAGGTGCGCCGGACCGCGGAATCCGACGGTCCGAAGCAGCTGAAGGTGGCCAAGGATCATCTCTCGGTGGCGCTGGCCCGGGTCCAGGACATGGCGGGAATCCTGACCGGCTATCTGCTGGCCGCCGGCGAACAGCCCGACGAGCTGTACAAGGTCGGTCTCGGCTCGGTCCGCTTCCTGCTGGCCGTCGGCGACCTCCTCATCGGGTGGCGCCTGCTCACCGGAGCCGAAACCGCCCTCACCGCACTCGATTCGGACCCGGCCGAGACCGATCGCCGTTACTACGAGGGCAAGGTCGCCACCGCGACATTCTTCGCCCAGCAGGTGCTGCCCGGATTGGACGCCGACCTCGAGATCCTCGCCGCGCTCGACAGCGAGATCATGACCCTCGACGAATCGGCTTTCTGACCCCGGTGCGGAGTCATGAGTGGGCCATCGTCGAGTTCGCCCTGATCTGGCAGCCGTACGGTGGCCCCACCCCCGAGGACATCCTGGTCGAGTTCGGCATGACCGAACCCGTCTTCCGCGCGAGGATCCGTGCCGTCCTCTCGACTCGGGGCACGACGGCCGAGGAACCATTCCTCCGGCATGCGCGCTCGGCACTCTGGCCGTATCTGCGGGCGACCGGTGTCGCGCGCTAGGCCGGTTGCCGCCGGCGGAAGGCGCGCGGGGCCATGCCCTTTGCGTCGGCGGGGCGTCGGCGAGCGTGCTGTCGAAGGCGATGATGTATCGAATCGGCGACATTGTCGCACCGCGCCGCGGGGCCGCTGCCGGCGCAGGTCAGGAGGCGGCGGTGAGTGGCCGGTCGAAATCGATCGTCACGCCGGCGGCGGTCGCGGCCCGCTCGATGATCGCCCGCACCACGGGTTCCGCCGCCGCCACGAATTCCTCGGCTGAGCCGGGCATTTCGGCGGACGCGGACCACCAGTTCGCCGCGCCCTCCACCGCCCCGACGATCATCGAGGCGTAGAGGGATGCGTCGACCGTCGTTGTGGCGCCGGACGATTCGATGATCAGGATGACCAGATCGGCGACCTCGGACCGGATCGCCTGCCAATTCTCGAGCGACTTGGCCCCCGGGCTCTCCGCATCGAGGAACAGGAACCGCGCGATCTGCGGATGATCCACGATCAGCGCGGCGTATCCGGCGAGCGCGGCGTGCAGCATTGCCCCGGCGCTGCCCGCCGGCTGCCGGCGGACCTCGGCCAGGCCGCGCACGATGTCCTGCTTGGCCCGATCCGCGATGGCGAGCGCCAGATCCGCCTTGTCGGCGAAGAACCGGTAGAGGGTGGGCTTGGAGACCTTCGCCTCGGCGGCGATGGCGCGCATGCTGGCCTGCGCTCCCTCGGCCTCGATCACGCGGATGGCCGCGTCGATCAGGGTGCGCCGCATCTCGACCCGATGTTCGGCCCATCGTTCGGTCCGGGCGTCGCCCACAATCCACCTCTCCGACCGTCTGAGATGCAACATGTTCAGCGCGAATTCGCGTCTCGACCAGCGATGTTAGCAGGGCTCGAACGGCCGCCCGCGGCTCGGCAGGCCCGGCTACAGCCCGCTTCTCCATCCAACGCGGGCGCAAGAACGCGAAAAGCCGGATGGCGGGACCGGCCGGGTAAAACCGGTCCACGCCATCCGGCGTTCACTACCCGCCGCCGGGTGAGTTCGGCTGCCGGTCGCGGGGCGTGGCATGGGTAACCGCGCGCGCCGGGTGGCGGGCGACGTCGTCCGATCCTGGATCGAAAACCGGACGGCGATCGGGGCGTGACTAGGTCACGATGCGCAGCGGATGCTCGATGAGCTCCTTCAATTGCTGCAGGAAGCGGGCCGCGACGGCGCCGTCGATGGAACGGTGATCGGCCGACAGCGTGGCGCGAAGGATCTTGCGCGCCACCACCTTCTCGCCGTCCAGCTTCAGTTCGTCCTGGGCCGCACCGACCGCGAGGATCGCGGACTCCGGCGGGTTGATGACCGCGGTGAACTGCTCGATGCCGAACATGCCCAGGTTCGAGATGGTGAAGGTGCCACCGGACATGTCCTCGCCGCGCAGTTTGCGGTCGCGGGCCCGGGCGGCCTTGTCGCGGCCCTCGGCGGCGATGGCGGACACGCTCTTGCGGTCGGCGTCGTGGATGACCGGGACCAGCAGGCCCGCTTCAGTGGCGACCGCGATACCGATATTGATCGCGTTGTGCCGCAACAGCTTGTCGCCCGCGAAGGAGACGTTCACCGCCGGATCCAGGCGCAGCGTGGTGGCGACCGCCTTCACCAGCAGGTCGTTCACACTGACCTTGCCGGAGCCGGTCTCCTCCAGGGTCTTGTTGATCTGCGCGCGGAAGGCGAGCAGCTCGGTCACATCGATCGCACTGGTGAGATAGATGTGCGGGGCCTGCTGCTTGGACTCGGTGAGACGCTGGGCCGAGACGCGCTGGATGGTGGTCAGCGGGATCTCTTCGTAGTTGCCGGTGGCCGGAGCGATCACGGGAGCCGGGGCGGCGGGAGCCGGGGCGGCAGCGGCGGGCGTGGCCGGAGCGACTGCGCTGCCCGCGTTTTCGACATCCTGCCTGGTAACGCGGCCGCCGGGGCCGGTGCCGGTCACGGCCGCGATATCGACACCGAGTTCCTTGGCAACCTTGCGGGCCAGCGGCGACGACTTCTTACGCTCCCCGGACTCGGCCGGAACCGCAGGGGCACTGCCGTTTCCGGCGGCGGGAGCCGAATTCGCCTGCGCGGTATCGGGTGCGGCGGCCGGAGCCGGGGCCGCAGCGGCCGGAGCCGCAGGGGCGGGTGCAGCGGCCGGAGCCGCAGGGGCGGGTGCAGCGGCCGGAGCGGACGCCCCGCTGCCGTCACCGAGAATCGCGATCGGCTCGCCGATGGCGACGGTGGTGCCGGGCTCGGCGATGATCTGCTCGAGCACGCCGTCCTCGTAGGCCTCGAGCTCCATCAGCGCCTTGTCGGTCTCGATCTCGGCGAGGACCTCGCCGGCCTTGACCTGGTCGCCGACCTGCTTGAGCCAGGCCGAGACGATGCCCTCCTCCATGGTGTCGGAGAGCCGGGGCATGGTTACTTCAGGCATGATTCCTTCCGGTTCTCAGCGTCGCTTGCCCACGGCGGCAAGGGTTTCGAGGGCGGCCCTGTACAGGGAGTCCGGCGACGGGAGCGCCAGCTTCTCCAGGGGCTTGGCGTAGGGCAGCGGCACCTCGGCCATGGCCACCCGGCGCACGGGGGCGTCGAGGTAGTCGAACGCGCCGTCGGAGATGGTGGCCGCGACCTCCGCGCCGATGCCGTAGGTCAGCCAGTCGTCCTCGCCGATGACGGCGCAACCGGTCTTCTTGACCGAGGCGACGATGGTGTCGCGGTCCAGCGGCCGCAGGCTGCGCAGGTCGACGACCTCCGCCGAGATGCCCTCGGCGGCAAGTTTTTCGGCGACCTGGGTGCAGACGTTGGCCATGCGCGAGTAGCCGATGAGCGTGATGTCGGTGCCCTCGCGGGTGACCGCGGCCTTGCCGATCTGGGCGGGCGGCAGATCGTCCGGCACCTCGCCCTTGGTGTTGTAGAGCGAGAGGTTCTCCAGGAACAGCACCGGATCGTCGTCGTCGATGGCGGCCTTGAGCAGCGCCTTCGCATCGGCGGGCGTGCTCGGAGCGACCACCTTCAGGCCCGGCACGAACGCGTAGTACAGCTCGATGTTCTGCGAGTGCGTCGCGCCGAGCTGCTGGCCGCCGCCACCGGGGGTGCGGATGACCATCGGCACCGACGTCTGCCCGCCGAACATGCCGTAGATCTTGGCGGCGTGATTGACGATCTGGTCCAGCGCCAGCAGCGAGAAGTTGATCGTCATGATCTCGACGACCGGGCGCAGGCCCAGCATGGCGGCGCCGATGGCCGCGCCGACGAAACCCTCTTCGGCGATCGGGGTGTCGCGTACCCGCTTCTCGCCGAACTCGGCCAGCAGGCCGGCGGTGATCTTGTAGGAGCCCTCGAAGACGCCGATCTCCTCCCCGATGAGGAAGACGTCGTCGTCGCGCCGCATCTCCTCGCGGAGGGTCTCGCGCAGCGCTTCACGGTAGGTCATGACAGCCACGGTGATGTCCTTTTCAGGCGGTAGCGACGGGCCCGGAGGCGGCAGCTTGCGTAACCACGGAGGGCCCCGCGGACGCCGCATCGGGCACAGCGAAGAGCGGATCGCCGGGCAGGCGACGGGAATCGCCCGCGACCGGGGTCGCGTAGTTGTAATCGAACAGGGTGGCCGGGTCCGGGTGCGGGGACTGATCGGCGAAATCGACCGCGGCGCGCACGCGTTCCTTGACGTCGGCCTCGATGGCGGCGGCGGAGTCCTCACTCAGCACGCCCGCTTCGAGAAGACGGTTGTGCCACAGCACGATCGGGTCGTGCTCGACGGCGGTGGAGACGGCGTCCTCGGTGCGGTACTTGGCCGGGTCGACGACCGAGTGGCCCTTGAGCCGGTAGGAGACGGCCTCGAGCAGTGCGGGCTTGCCCTCGCGGCGGGCGGTCTCGATGAGATCGCTCGCGACCTCGCGCACGGCCAGCACATCGGTGCCGTCCACGCGCTCACCGCGCATGCGGTAGGACGATGCCCGCTTCCACAGATCCGGTTCGGCGGAGGACTTCTCGACGGTGGTGCCCATGCCGGTCTGGTTGTTGATGACCAGGAACACGACGGGCAGGTTCCACAGCGCCGCGATGTTCAGCGACTCGTGGAAGGCGCCGATATTGGTGGTGCCCTCACCCATCTGGCACACCACGACGTCGTCGCCGCCGCGGTAGTCGATGGCCAGCGCCGCGCCTATGGCGAGCGGAACCTGGCCGCCGACAATGGCGTAACCGCCGAGCAGGCGGGTCTCGGTGTCGTACATGTGCATCGACCCGCCCCAGCCCTTGGAGGTGCCGGTGGAGCGGCCGTACAGCTCGGCCATGACGCGGCCGGGCTCGATGCCCTTGGCCAGCGCATAGCCGTGCTCGCGGTAGTTGGTGAACAGATAGTCGGTGGGGCGCATGGCCTTTCCGACGCCGACGACGGTGGCTTCCTCACCGAGGTTGAGGTGGCAGTAGCCGCCGATCTTGGCCTGCTGGTACGCCTGTGCGGTCCGCTCCTCGAAGCGGCGGATGAACAGCATGTCGGTGTACAGCTCGCGCAGGGTCGCGGCGTCGGTGCCCCCGAAATCGGCTCCGCCGAGCAGGGTTTCGGTGCCGGATACGGCTACGTCCGCAGTCTGGTCGGCCGGGCGGGTGGCCTTGCGCGCCGGCTTGCGCGGCGCGGCGGTGGTCTTGATCAGCTCCGCTGAAGTGGTCGTGGTCATGACGGAACTCCTCAACGCTTCCGGGGCGGCGCGACGTGAATCGGCAGGCCCAGCCCGACCAGGGCGGCCTCCATACCGATCTCGCCGAGGGTGGGGTGGGCGTGAATGGTCTCGGCCAGCTCGTCGAGGGTCGCCTCCAGCGAGATCGCCAGGGCCCCTTCGGTGATCAGGTCACTGGCCGACGGGCCGATGATGTGCACACCCAGCACTTCGCCGTGCTGCTTGCCCGCGACGATCTTCAGGAAACCCTCCTGATCGCCGAAGGACTTGGCCCGGCCCAGCGCCGCGAACGGGAACTTGGCGGTCACGATGTCGTGGCCCGCGGCCTTGGCGGCGTCCTCGGTGAGGCCGACGCTCGCGATCTCCGGATGCGTGAAGGTGGCGGCCGGGATCACGTTGTAGTCGATGTGGGCGGCGTGACCGGCGATGGTGTCGGCGGCGACCAGGCCCTGATGCGAGGCCACGTGCGCGAGCAGCGCCTTACCGGTGACATCGCCGATGGCGTAGACGTGCTCGACACCGGTGCGCAGGTGCTCGTCGACCGGGATGAAACCCCGTGCGTCGGTGGCGATTCCGGCGATCTCCAGGCCCAGCCCTGCGGTATTGGGGCGGCGGCCGACGCCGACCAGCACCACGTCCGCGGGCAGCTCCTGCGGCTTCGCGCCGCCGACCGTGACGGTCAGGCCCGTGCCGCCCTCGGCGATGGCGGTGACGGTCGCGCCGGTCAGGACCTTGATGCCGCGCTTGGTGAACGAGCGGACCAGCGCGACGCCGATCTCCTTGTCCTCCAACGGAACCAGGCGATCCTGCATCTCCACCACGGTGACATCGGTGCCGAACTCGTGGAACAGGTTGGCCCACTCCGCGCCCACCGCGCTGCCGCCGATGACGACCAGCCGCTTCGGCACCTCGGTGAGACCGAACGCGCCGTCGGAGGTGATCACACCGGGCAGGTCAGCGCCCGGGATCGGCAGTACGGCCGGGACCGAACCGGTCGCGACGATGACGTCCTCGGCGCTGACGGTGCGCACGGCGTTGGCGGTCGGGGCGGCGGCGTAGCGCGGGCCGCCCTCGAAGATCGGCGACGGACCGGCCTCGACGACCTCGACCGTGGTCGTGCTCGTGAAGCGGGCGTGGCCCTCGATGACGGTCACGCCGTTGGCGTTGAGCAGGCCCGCGACGCCGTCGGTCAGTTCCTTGACGATCCCGTCCTTGCGCTGCCGCACCGCGGCGTAGTCGAAACGCAGGTTATCGGCGTAGATGCCGAATTCGGCGGCGTGCGCGATGGTGTGGAAGACCTCCGCCGAGCGCAGCATCGCCTTGGTCGGGATGCAGCCCCAGTTCAGGCAGACGCCGCCCGGGCGTTCCTTCTCGACCAGGCCGACGGTGAGGCCTCGCTGAGCGGCGCGGATGGCGGCGACGTACCCGCCGGGACCGCCACCGATCACCAGAAGATCGAATTCCGGCACTCGTGGTGCTCCTCGTTCTCGATAACTCGACCCGCCATCGGTTGTGATGCGAGTCATTGCGAACGAGTCTGTCGGTCCTCATTTGCACAATCAATGCACTCGAAGCCCATATATGTCAGTGCGTGACTGGGCGCAGAGCACAATTTGTACCCGTGAGTAGCGTGCTTTCGGCGGCTCAGCCGCGGGCGGTACCGGGCAGTTCCAGAGCGGCCAGCGCGAGGGAAAGTTCCAGGTAGGCGCGCTGGCCTTCCAGGGGTCGGCCGAGCAGCGTGGTGATGCGCTGCAGCCGGTTGATGACCGTGTTCCGATGGCAGTGCAATTTGGGTGCGGCATTGGCCGCCGAGCAGTTCTCGGCCAGCCAGACGGCCAAAGTCCGCAGCAGGATGTCGCGTTCTTTCGGCGGCAATTCCAGCACCGGACCGAGGGTCCGGGCGACCAGGAGATCGGTCAGATCGGGGGAGCGCAGCAGCAGCGCCTCCGGATAACGCTCGTCCAGCGAGACCAGCAGCCCGGCCGAGTCGCCGGGCACGGTGTCCAGCGCCAGCACCGCCAACCCGTGCGCGGTATCGATGCCCGCCAGCCCGGCGACCGCGGGGGAGACGCCCGCCCGGCTCCGGATCAACGGCCGAAGCTGTTGCAGCACAACCGAACTGTCCCGATGCTCCAGCGACACCAGCCCGACCGTCGAATCCACCCGCTCGTGCCACACCGACCGCACCCCCGACACCCCCAGCGCCGCCTCCGCCCCCATGTGCAGCCGCGGCCCGCCCTCACCGCGCGCCACCACCACCAGATACGCCCCGTTCGCGGGCAGATTCAGCTCACGCCCCGCCCGCGCGGCGAAGGTGGCGTCGTGCGCCCGCCCCGCCAGCAGATCCTCGATCAGCGAATGCCTGCGCCGCTCGTCGCTGCGTACTCGGTCGAGTTCGGTGTTCCGGTACGAGGTGACCAGCGCCGACGACATGCCGTCGACCACCGCCCACATCGCCGAACCGACCTGCCGGGTCTCCGCCGAACCGATGTCATCGGCCTTGTCCAGCAACGCTTCCCAAACGATCTGGCCGCCCAGCCGGAAGGTCCGCAGCATGGCCTCCAGCGGCACGCCCTGCTCGGCCCGCCGCCGCCCGATGGCCGCGGCCACATCGTCCCCGTCCGGATCCGGTGGCTGCCCGCCCAGCAGATCCAGGATCCGCGTCAGATATCGCCGGCACCCGTCCCGCAGGTCCGCCCGCGGCACCGCCGTATAGTCCGTCCACCCCGGATTGTCGGTGAATATGGCCGCGATCAGCTGCTTGGTCAACGCGGGCACCTCGGCCTTACACGCCGCGGCCAGCCGTTGCGTGCCGACCGCCGGGATCGGATGCCTGGGTGCCGCCATGACCCTCAACCTACGCCGGGCCCGCGGCCGCCCGCCCGAGCCGGGCCGGTCAGCGGGTTTCGACGCCGCCCAGGACCGGCTTGATGTCGAGGATCGGGGTGCCGTCGATCGCTTCCAGGCCGGCGACGCCGAGGACCTCGGGGGACACAGTGGTGATGGTGACCTCGTGCAGGCCGATCGGGTTGGGGCGGTCGGGGGAGCGGGTGGCGAAGACGCCGGTGGGCGGGCGGGTGCGGTCGCCACGGGGATGGACGGTGAGGACATCGCGGCTGCCGGCGTGCAGCCAGGTGAGCAGGATGACACGCATACCCGGGCGCAGATCGGCTGCGGCCGCGGCGAATTCGGGGGCGAGGACGATATCGGCGGGTGGGGCGTCCTCGTCGGCTTGGCGCGGTGCGCCGGCGCGGTCGGTGAGCGGGGAGCGGACCCGGCCCACCGGTCGCACCTCGAAATGATCGGGGCTGTCGGGGAGTTCCGAGGACACGATCGTCTGCTCCTTCCACCGTGGCGATTCGGCGGCCATGCCGTGCGGGTCGAGGCCGACGTTCCGGCCATTGCCGTTATAGCCGACGTGGTGGGTGGCGTCCATGATCGGATCGTGGCCGAGGGGGATGACGAACCGGGTCTTGCCCCTCTGAACTGGTGTTTCATCGACGCTGTCACATTCGGCCCGGTTGCTCGGTCATGGAGGTGCGGGCCCCGATTTCCCGGACGCGCCCGCACGGTTCGGATGGACCGACCGGTCGTGATCGAGGAGACTTCGGCAATGGGCAACGAGCGTGACGAACTGGACCTGGTGGCACGGGAATTCGAACTGCAGCGCGGCCGGCTGCAGGCGCTCGCACAGCGCATGCTGGGCTCCTCCGCCGAAGCCGAGGATGCTGTCCAGGAAGCCTGGCTGCGGCTGAGCCGCTCCGAGGCCGACGGGATCGACAATCTGGCCGGCTGGCTCACCACCGTCGTCTCCCGCGTCTGCCTGAACATGCTCCAGTCGCGTGGCACCCGGCGCGAGGACGCGCTCGCGGACTACGACGCGCCGGAAGCCACCTTCGGCCCGGAACAGGAAGCGCTGCTGGGCGATTCGATCGGCGCCGCCCTGCTGGTGGTGCTCGACACCCTGACCCCCACCGAGCGGCTGGCCTTCGTCCTGCACGACATGTTCGCCGTCCCGTTCGAGGACATCGCCCCCATTCTCGGCAAGACCCCCGCCGCCGCCCGGCAACTCGCCAGCCGCGGCCGCCGCCGCGTGCGCGGCGTCGACGAGATCGCCGTCGACCGCGAACGCCAGCAGGAAGTGGTCAGTGCCTTCCTGACCGCCTCCCGCGGCGGCGACTTCGCCGCCCTGCTGGAACTGCTCGACCCCGACGTGGTGGTGCGCGCCGACGCCATCGGCGTCACCATGGGCGCCGACCCCGAAGTCCGTGGCGCACAGGCGGTCGCGACCACCTTCGCGGGCCGCGCGAAGGGCGCCCGCCCGGCCCTCGTCGACGGCCTCGCCGGCCTGGTGTGGTCGACCGGCGGCACCCCGCGCGTCGTCTTCGATTTCACCGTCGTCGACGGCCGCATCACGGCCATCGAAATGCTGGCCGACCCTGACCTGCTGGGCGACCTGAATCTCGAAATGCTCGGCTGAGAGCCGCCGTCAAGGAATCGTAAATCCGCGCATCGGCGAGCAAATATTCACGAGAGATTAACGGCCACACCGATGTTCGATGGGCAGAATGAATTGTCGAACATCCTGACACGTCGAGGGAGTGCAATGAAGGCAATGGCCGCTCCGGCGACGGCCGCGTCGATTCCGGGTTTCGACTCGGTGTCGCGGCGGGTGCGGGAATTCGTTGCCCGCCAGCTGCTCCCGTCGCGGGAAAGCGACCAGCGAATGCTGGCCCGCACACCCCTCGCCATACTCGGCCCCGCCCCGCTGCCCCACCAGCGGTAAGCCGATCACCCGGAAACCGCGGCGGTCCTCCAGTCGACGCCCGCCGCGGTTTCCGCTGATCGGACTGGGCGCCACGGTTTTTCGCCGACGCCGTGTTTTGACGGCGTATGATCGGCCGCGATGGGCACCCGGAGCCAGCCCCTGCAAGTTGTCACAACCGACTGGGACGTGTTTGTGCACGGCCTGGCCGGCTGCCTTGCGAAATTACCCTCCCGCGCCACCGTCATCCTCGCCGCCACCGGCAATCGCTACGTGCAATTCCAGCAGTTCGACATCAAACTCTCCGCCGAACTCACCGGCAATTACTATCTCGCCGAACCGATTTCCGAGACGGCCGAACGCCTCCTGCGCGAGCTGGGCTGGACCGCGCCCGCCCTCCAGCGCGAAATCGAGAACTGGCGCCGCACCATGCACTGGCCCATCACCCGCACCGGGTTCGAGGACCTGGCCCGCTCGGCCGCCCGCGGCCTGCACGAGGCCCTCGGCGTCCCCACCCCCGACGACCTGCGCGCCACCGGCTGGACCGAGACCACCGCCCTGGACCTCTCCGCGTTCGCCGCGCCGCCCCGCCCGTGATCTGCCCGCGGTCGGGGCGTACCCGGCTCTTCCGGTTCACTCGGGCCAGGTGGCGCGACCCCAATTGATCAGGGACACCATGTCGTCGCCGCTCGCGAGGGCATGGTCGAGACAGCCGTCGGCGATCCCCGCATCCGATACGACACCGCACAGCCGGACATGGCCGTCGTCGAACCAGGAGAAGAAGAGCCCGCCCGCATCGCCGTGATCGAGACTCGCCTCGGTCTCGATGTGCCGGCTGTTGTCGTCCTCGTGATCGTGTTCCACGCTCTGGTTGATCTGTACCGCCGGACGCATCCCGTCATCCACGTCGGCCGGGTAGCCGATGCTGTGCCAGACCTGGAGCCCGCGCCAGTTGTCCGCGAACGTGGTGGCGCCCAGGAACCCGAGCTGATGGCCCATGGGCTCGAACAGCCGGCACAGCATGAAGTCGTGCCGGGCAACGTATTCGGTGTCGCGCTCGGCGTTGTAGTGCGCCAGATCGCTGACATTGCTCGAACCGAACGGCGCGTTCGGATCGGCGCCATTGTCGAAGTGCGGCGAGAAGGTCATCCACCAGCTGCCCCGGGCGATGCTCCGGCTCGGCCGCAGCCGGCGCGCGGTCAGCATGAGCCGGGCGCCGACCAGCACGCCGGGTCCCGCCATGCCGTCACTGTTGGTGACCCGCCCGGTCAGAATCCACGGCCAGGTGTGGTCGGTCAGCAGGTGCCGCCCGTCGCCGGAAGACGCGAACGGCGGTCGGCATTCACCCGTGAGTCCGCGCGAATGCGCATGCAGTGCAACGATTTCCGTCTGCGGGCGGGTATGAACCGGCATATCCTTCGGCAGGAATCCGGCCAGTTGCCCCGGTGTGTGCTCGCCGCGTCCCCGGCGCGGCAGTGCGACAACGCCGCGACCGGTCCGCTGTGGCGTCGTCGCGGCTCTGGACCGACCGCTCCGCTCGAACTCGCCCGCGCAGGTCTCGAACTCCGCGGCAGTGAGCCGTCGGCGTTCCGAGAGACGCTTCATGGTGCATCCCCCCCGAAATGAGTGACGTACAGGGTTGTGACCTCTACGATCCTGCGCCGAACCGGGCGCACCGACACGGGTAGCGCGATACCCGAATCGGACGGCTTTTGCTACTCGCGCGGATCGGGCCGCAACCTCGCCGTGAGCCGCTTTCCGGATGACCAGAGCCCCGCCGCAGCTGCGACGGGGCCCGGTTGTCGTGGGCTCAGCCCACCAGGTTGTGGTGGAGGCGGAGGATGGTGCCGGCGTCCAGGCCCAGGCCCTTGGTGAGGAAGTGGTCGAAATCGCCGTACTGCTGGTTCATCTGGTTGACGGCGGTGTCCAGGTAGTCGTCACTCACCACCTGCAGCGGGATCAGCAGGTCGGGGTTCTGCATGATCCCGGCCGCCTTCAGCTGCGCCCGCTGGGCGGCGTCGGCCGCGGCACGGTACTGGTTCGACAGCAGGTAGTCCTTGCGCGCGATGGTCTCCGGTACACCTACCGCGCGCAGCAGCACATACGTCATCCAGCCGGTCCGGTCCTTGCCCGCCGTGCAGTGGTAGAGCGTCGCCCCGTTGGCGGCCGCGATGTCCTTGATGGTCTGACCGAACTTGGCCACCGAATCCGCGCTCAGGAAGCTGACATAGGCGTCCTTCATCATCTGCTCGGCCTTGCCGTCCCCGAGTGCGGCCTGCTGCTGTACCGGGTCCTTGGATCCGATGGCCTGCGCCATCTTCAGGTACATGCCGCCGTCGTCGATGGGCCGGGTCACCGCGGTCAGCCCGGCCGGCAGCCGGTCCGCGCCCTGCGCCTGCACCTCGGCCTGCGTGCGGAAGTCGATCACCTTCTGAATGCCCAGCGTGCCCAGCTTCTGGACATCGGCATCGGTCAGCTTGTTCAGCGCATCGGACCGAATCACCTTGCCGGACCTGGTCGGATCCCCGGTGTAGGTGACATACCCGCCCACATCCCGGACATTCACCGCCCCCTGCAGCGTGATCTGAGTGGCATCCGCCCGCATGATCGGCGCGGCCACGGCCGTCGGCAGCCCTCCCACACCGAGCACCGCAGTGGCAATAGCAGTCAAGGCGAATACTGAAACACGAAGTCGTGCAAAATGTTTGGTTTTCACAGCCCGGGACGCTAGGGGTGCTTACGCGTCCCCCGCAGTCCTACCCACGGTTCCTCCCACCCACCGAACCTCCCGCCCCACCCACCGGGATCACGCCTGGACCGCCATCAATGCCCTTGCGCACCAGTGAATTTCGCGCAACACGAAGCGAGTCTCCCTGCCTTGCGCATCCGGAAAAGGGCGGAGCCCCAACCGCAATGCGGCTGGGGCTCCTGAGATCGCTTGCGACCCGACGATTTACACGTCGAAGTACAGCTCGAACTCGTACGGGTGCGGCCGCAGGTTGACGGGCGCGATTTCCTGGGTGCGCTTGATGTCGATCCAGGTCTCGATCAGGTCCTCGGTGAACACGCCACCCTCGGTGAGGTAGTCGTGGTCTTCCTCGAGGCGGTCGATGACCGACGCCAGCGAGGTGGGGGCCTGCGGGATGTTCTTGGCCTCCTCCGGCGGGAGCTCGTAGAGGTCCTTGTCGACCGGGGCGAGCGGCTCCAGCTTGCGCTTGATGCCGTCCAGGCCGGCCATCATCATGGCGGCGAAGGCCAGGTACGGGTTACCCGAGGAGTCCGGCGCGCGGAACTCGATGCGCTTGGCCTTCGGGTTCGAGCCGGTGATCGGGATGCGGATCGCGGCCGAGCGGTTGCGCTGCGAGTACACCAGGTTGATGGGGGCCTCGTAGCCCGGCACCAGACGGTGGTAGGAGTTCACGGTCGGGTTGGTGAACGCCAGCAGCGACGGGGCGTGGTGCAGGATGCCGCCGATGTAGTGACGTGCCAGATCCGACAGGCCCGCGTAGCCGGACTCGTCGTGGAACAGCGGCTTGCCGTCCTTCCACAGCGACTGGTGGGCGTGCATGCCCGAGCCGTTGTCGCCGAAGAGCGGCTTCGGCATGAAGGTAACGGTCTTACCCTCCTGCCACGCGGTGTTCTTCACGATGTACTTGAACAGCTGCAGGTCGTCAGCGGCGCCCAACAGGGTGTTGAAGCGGTAGTTGATCTCGGCCTGACCGGCGGTGCCGACCTCGTGGTGGCCGCGCTCCAGGTCGAAGCCCGCGTTCTGCAGGTTGGTCGAGATCTTGTCGCGCAGGTCGACGTAGTGGTCGTACGGGGCAACCGGGAAGTAACCACCCTTGTTGCGGACCTTGTAGCCACGGTTCGGGGTGCCGTCGGCGTTGTACTCGGCGCCGGTGTTCCAGGAGCCCGAGATCGAGTCGATCTCGTAGAAGGCGCCGTTCATGGCCGAGTCGTAGCGGATCGAGTCGAAGATGTAGAACTCGGCCTCGGCACCGAAGTAGCAGGTGTCGGCGATGCCGGTCGAACGCAGGTACTCCTCGGCCTTACGCGCGATGTTGCGCGGGTCGCGGGAGTAGGCCTCGCGGGTGAACGGGTCGTGCACGAAGAAGTTCATGTTGAGCGTCTTCGCGGCACGGAAGGGATCGATCCGAGCAGTGCTGTAATCGGGCAGCAGCAGCATGTCCGACTCGTCGATCGACTGGAAGCCGCGCACCGACGAACCGTCGAAGGCGAGGCCCTCTTCGGCGAGATCAGCGGTGAACGCCTTCGCCGGGATCGAGAAGTGCTGCTGCACACCGGGGAGGTCGGTGAACCGAACGTCGACGTATTCGAGCTCCTCCTCCTTGATGTACTTGATGACCTCGTCGGCCGTGCTGAACGCCACTTAGTACTCCTTACGGATCGGTTCCCAGCCAGTGGTGACTGCATGGGTTCGTCGCGACCACACGGTATGGACGCGGTGTTTCCCTGTAATCAAGGCTGTGTTTCGCCAGTGTTACACGCACTGCTGGCCGGGGGTTCGGCGGTGCCCCCGGGTTCGCGAAGACGCCGCAGCGGTCGCCGAGCAATGCTCGACCAGCAGGAACATCCTGCCATCGACCTGCCCGAAGCGGCTGTTAAGACTCTGAAAAATCAGGGGACTTGCCAACTCCGGCCCGGCCATCGTGACAATCCTCACCGCCGGGCATCCACCTGGCAATCCCGGATGCCGGGCGATTGCGCGCCCATCCGGAATCGGGTGAACAGCTAGGACGCACCCATATATGGTTCCGTCCTCGCATCCCGACCGGCAGGGGTGCGAAACCGGCCCGCCGACGCCGCATAAGCTGGGCCCATGGCTCGCATCACCGGCTCCTGGCTATCCGGACCGAACGCCGAACCCGGAGACAACCCGCCCGGTGACTACCAGGGCAAGGAACTCGGCCTGCCGCCGTCCGGACCCGGCGCGCTCGCCCCCTTCACCCGCCGGGTCCTGGCGCTGCTCGTCGACTGGTTCATCTCGATGGGCCTGGCCGCGATCATCGTGCGGCCCGATGCCGAGCACATCATCTCGAAGATGACCATTCCGAAGGGCCAGCAACCGCCCTCGCACTTCGAGGTCATCACCCAGGCGCTGTCGACGCCGACGCTGCTGGTGTGGTTCGTGCTGGGAATCGCCGCGGTCACGCTGTTCGGCTTCACGCCCGGCCAGTACTTCCTGAAGCTGCGGGTCAGCCGGGTTGACGCCGAGGCGCCGGTCGGTTTCATTCGCGCACTGGTCCGGCAGCTCATCCTGCTGTTCGTCATTCCCGCCCTGTTCACCGACAGCGACGGCCGCGGCATGCACGACCGCGCCACCGGCACCGCCCTCGTCTACAGCCGCTGACCGCGGACTTCCGCGCGGGTTGATCGGAAACCCGGCCCGGCGCGCGCGTCGGCCTGCGCCGGGCCTGTGACCTGCGATGTTGTTGGTGCAGTGTGTGGCAGGACGTTGCCAAATGTTCACCGCAGTTTGCTTTCGATCGGTATGGTTGCGGCGATTTGCCGCGATGCAGCCGCCAGGTTGGCATCGGGCAGATAGCTGATGTTGTGCTGATGGAGGATCGATGGTCGAGGGCTGCCGGGCTGCCGCGTGGAGAATCAGCCGGCGGTCCCTGTTCGCGACCACCGGCCTGCTCGGTCTGGCCGGCGCCTGCGCGGCCGTCAGCGCGGGCGGCAATGCGACGGTCGACCCGGCGGAGATCGGGCAGACCGCGGCCGGCATCACCCCCGTCGTCCGGGTGGAACGGGTCTACTCGGCCGCCCGCCGCCGCGACGTGGACCTGGTTACCATCCTGCCGCCCGGCGTCCCCACCGAGAACCTGCCCGTGTCGCTGCTGCTGCACGGTCTGCACGGCACCGCCCGCACCGCGGCCGTCGGCAATATCGCCGACGTGCTGGCCGCCGGCGTCGCCACCCGGCTGTCCCCGGCCTTCGGTTTCGTGGCCCTCGACGGTGGCGACAACTACTGGCACGACCACGGCACCGGCGACGATCCAATGTCCATGCTGCTCAACGAGGTTCCGGGCTGGCTGGCGCAGCGCCGCCTGGGCGCACCGGGCGGCCTGCCGTTCGCCTGCACCGGCACCTCCATGGGCGGCTTCGGCGCGCTGGTGTACTCGCGCCGCCGCTTCGAACAGGGCCGGCCGCTGAACGCGGTTGCCGCCATGTCGCCGGGGCTGCTCACCTCGTGGACCGAAATGGCCAAGCGGAACGCGTTCATCGATGCCGATCAGTGGGCGGCACTCGACCCGCTGCGCAACCTCGACAAGGCGGGCCCGGCCCCGGTCGGCGTGTGGTGTGGCGACCGCGACCGCTTCATCGACGGCTGCCGCCGCTACATAGCCACCGCCCGCCCCGAGGTCGGCCTGATCACCCCGGGCACGCACACCGACGAGTACTGGCGAACCGTCACCCCGGACGTGGTCCGCTTCCTCTCCCGCTACGTCGGCTGACCCTCCGGTGCGACCCGGCCTGCGCGAGAGCGTCAGGCCTTGTGGCCGAAGGCATTTCGCGAAAAGACGAGGCCCGCGTCCTGGGGACGCGGGCCTCGGAGGTTTCGGTGGGTCAGCGGCGGCGGATGCTGCGCTGTACGCCGCGCATCTTGGCGCCGCTCGGCAGCGGGCCCTTGGGGAGGGCCGGGCCGCCGCGGGTGGCCAGCGCGGACAGCCGGCCCTCGATGAGGTCCATGCGCTTGGTGTCGATATTGCGGGGGAGCTTGGTCAGGTAGCGCTGCAGTTCCTTCAGCGGCACCTGGTCCTGCTCGTTGCCGATCACCACGTCGTAGATCGGGGTGTCGCCGACCAGGCGGGAGACCTTCTTCTTCTCCTGCGCGAGCAGCGATTTCACGCGCTGCGGCGAACCCTCGGCGACCAGGATGACACCGGGCAGGCCGACCACGCGGTGCACGGCGTCGAGCTGGGTGGTGGCGGCGACGCCGGGGGAGACCCGCCACTTGCCCTGCAGGTTGTCCAGCACCCAGGCGGCCGCGCCGGCCTGGCCCTCGGCCTTGGCGTACACGTTCTTCTGGACCCGGCGGCCGAAGAGGATGAACGCGGCCAGCGCGCCCAGCAGCAGACCGATCGGCAGCAGGAACCACTGCAGGCCGAAGATCAGGCCGATCACCAGGAACAGCACGGTCACGCCGACGAAGGCGCCGATCATCAGCGGCAGCAGCAGCTTGTCTTCCTTGCGCTGCATCTGGAATGCCTGCCAGAGTTGCTGGCGGCGCTCCTTCGACGCCTGTTTGCGCGCCGCCTTCGCCGCGGCCTTCGCTTCCTTCGACGGATTACCGCCCTTGCCTGCTGCCATGGCGTCCAGCTTAATGGCCGGGTGCGCCCGGTTCGCGACGGGATCATCGGGATGGTGAGCGCTCGGTACCGCGGCGACGGCCGTCATCTCACCCAGTGGGATCGGTGGCGGCCGGATCGGCCGGACTCAGCCGTTGCTCCCGGCCTTGTCCCGCATCGACTCCGCCAGCTGGGTGGGCATGGCCTCATGCCGCGCGTAGGCACGGGTGAAGGTGGCCCCGCCGTGCGCCAGTGAACGCAGGTCCACGGCGTAGCGGCTGAGCTCGAGTTCCGGCACCTCGGCGCGAATCGCGGTGCGCCCCAGCCCGACCGGCTCGGTGCCCAGCACCCGGCCGCGACGGCTGGACAGATCGACCAGCACCGGTCCCACGTAGTCGTCCGAAACGACCACGTGCACTTCGGATATCGGCTCCAGCAGGTTGATGCGCGCCGCTCCGGCCGCCTCCCGCAGGGCCAGCGCCCCGGCCATCTGGAAGGCCGCGTCCGAGGAGTCGACCGAGTGCGCCTTCCCGTCGAACAGCGTCACTCGCACATCCACGAGTGGATATCCGGCCGCCACACCGCGCGCGGCCTGGGCGCGCACGCCCTTCTCGACCGACTGGATGAACTGGCGCGGAACGACTCCGCCCACCACCTTGTCCACGAACTCGATCCCGGACCCCTCAGGGAGCGGCGCCACCTCGATCTCGCAGATGGCGTACTGCCCGTGCCCGCCGGACTGCTTCACATGTCGCCCGCGCCCGGACGCCTGGGTGGCGAAGGTCTCGCGCAGCGCCACCCGGTGGTCGATGACATCCACATGCACCCCGAACCGGGACCGCAGCCGTTCCAGCGCCACATCGCGATGCGCCTCGCCCAGAACCCACAGCACCAGCTGATGGGTGTCGGGGTTCTGTTCCAGCCGCACCGTCGGATCCTCGGCGACCAGCCGGGACAGGCCCTGCGAGAGCTTGTCCTCGTCGGCCTTGCTGTGCGCCTTCACTGCCACCGGCAGCAGCGGATCGGGCATGGACCACGGCTCGATGATGAGCGGGTAATCCTTGGCGGACAACGTATCCCCGGTCTCGGCGTGCGACAGCTTGCTCACGCACACGATGTCGCCGGCGATGGCCTGCGGCAGCGGCCGCTGCTGCTTCCCGAACGGCGCGGACACCCCGCCGACGCGTTCGTCGGCATCGTGATCACCGTTGTCGCCCTGTCCGTGCCCGCACACGTGCACGGTGTCGTCGGCGTGCAGTGTGCCCGAGAACACCCGCACCAGCGACAACCGGCCCACATAGGGATCGGAGGCGGTACGGATCACCTCGGCGGCCAGCGGTGCGGCGGGATCGCAGGCCAGCGCGGCGGCCTTGCCACCGGATCCGGTCGCCGACACGGGATGTTCGGCGGGCGTGGGGAATCCGCGCGTGATCAGATCCAGGATCTCCACCGTTCCGAGCCCCTGCCGCGCGCCCTCCGGCGGCGGTGCGGCGATCAGCACCGGATGGAAACTGCCGCGCGCCACCGCCTTTTCGAGGTCCGCGACCAGCGTGGCCAGGTCGATCTCCTCGCCGCCGATGTAGCGGTCCATGAGGGTCTCGTCCTCGCTCTCGGCGATGATGCCCTCGATGAGCCGGTTGCGCGCCTCCTCCAACTGCTCCCGCTGCTCCTCGGAGGCGGGCGTTTCGAGGCGTTCGCCGGTGGCGTAGTCGTAGACGTGCTGGGTGAGCAGTTCGATCAGCCCGGTCACCGGCCGGTGCCCGTCGGCGCCCTTGGGCCCGTACACCGGAAGATGCAGCGGCAGAATGCTTTCCGCCCGCCCGCCGCCCAGAATCTCGCGGCAGGTCTCGGTCATGTCCTCGAAGTCCGCGCGCGCGGTGTCCAGATGGGTGAGCACGATGGCGCGGGGCATGCCGACGCGCGCGCACTCCTCCCACAGTGCCAGCGTCGCCCCGCTCACGCCCTCCACGCCCACGGCTGCGGAGAGTACGAAAAGGGCCGCGTCCGCCGCTCGCAGACCGGCCCTGAGTTCCCCGACGAAGTCCGCGTAGCCGGGGGTGTCCAAGAGGTTGACCTTGACGTGGTCCCAGCCCATCGGCACCACCGACAGTTGCACGGACCGGTGTTGTCGCTGCTCGATATCGTCGTAGTCCGAGACGGAGGTGCCGTCCTCGACCCGCCCGGCCCGGGGCACCGCCCCCGCCGCCACGGCGAGCGCCTCCACCAGCGTGGTCTTCCCGGACCCGCTGTGCCCTACCAGCACCACATTCCGTATATCGGCCGGCCTCTCGGCCACGACCACCCTGCCGTTGACACCTTGCGACGTCGTCGTTCGCTCGACCATGGCTCGCTCCCGGGGTCGATCAATGCGGTCCTTCGAGCTTCCCACCAGCGCCGGGTGCGCGTCCACGAATCGACCGATCCGGTTTGTATGGCGCGCCGATACCCGGCGTTCACCTGAGTCGACACGCCGCCGCGCTGATCAGCAGGGTGTCCTACTTTCGACCTGTCACGAAAGTGGTGACGGGGAGGATGGAGCGCCGTGGTAGCGACGCCCCACCCGAATGGAGTCATCTCAGCCCAGGAACTTCGGTAGCCGACATTTCGGCGGCATCAAATACGACGTAGGCTCGGATATTTTATCCGGGCCTACGTCGAATTTGCCTGATTCGCCCCAGTCGGCGGGCGGATCCGCTTATGCCCCTGCGGAACCGAATCGAGCCAGCACGCTGGTCGCTTCCTGGGCGGCCGAACCTTCCTCCGCCAGGTGCCGCATCTCCGGGGAGATCTCGCGGCCGTGGTGGCGCATCGCCTGGGCGTAGAGGCGACCAGCTCGGTAGGAAGAGCGGACCAGCGGTCCCGCCATCACTCCGGCGAAGCCCATGGCCTCGGCGGCCTTGGAGTGCTCCACGAACTCTTCCGGCTTGACCCAGCGGTCGACGGGGTGGTGGCGCGGGGAGGGCCGCAGGTACTGGGTGATGGTGATGATGTCGCAGCCCGCCTCGTGCAGGTCGCGCAGGCCCTGGGTGACTTCCTCGGGGGTCTCGCCCATGCCCAGGATGAGGTTGGACTTGGTGACCAGACCGGCCTCGCGCGCGGCGGTGATGACCGCCAGCGACCGCTCGTAGCGGAAGGCCGGCCGGATGCGCTTGAAGATGCGCGGCACCGTCTCCAGGTTGTGCGCGAGCACCTCCGGACGGGACTCGAAGACCTCGGCCAGCTGGTCGGGCACGGCATTGAAGTCCGGGATCAGCAGTTCGACGCCGGTGTGCGGGTTGAGCCGCTTGATGGCGCGCACGGTCTCGGCGTACAGCCAGGAGCCGCCGTCGGAGAGGTCGTCGCGCGCGACACCGGTGACGGTCGAGTAGCGCAGCCCCATGGCCTGCACCGACTCGGCCACGCGCCGCGGCTCGTCGCGGTCCAGGGCGGCGGGCTTGCCGGTGTCGATCTGGCAGAAGTCGCAGCGACGGGTGCACTGCTCACCGCCGATGAGGAAGGTGGCCTCGCGGTCCTCCCAGCACTCGAAGATGTTGGGACACCCGGCTTCCTCGCAAACCGTGTGCAGCCCTTCGCGTTTCACCAGACCCTTGAGTTCGGTGTACTCGGGGCCCATGGTGGCGCGGGTGCGGATCCACGAGGGCTTGCGCTCGATCGGGGTCTCGGCGTTGCGCGCCTCGATGCGAAGCAGCTTGCGGCCATTGGGTGCGGCCGGGTCGTTCGGTGTCGTGGTATCGACGGAAGTCACTTTGTCCACCCTACGCTCATGATCATTCGGCCTTGGCGGGCACGGTTCCGGCCACCACCGGGAGCTGATCGGTCGTCGCTGCCGGCAGTGGTTCGGGGCACTCGGCCGCGGCCTTCGCGCAGCGGGAAATGTTGTGGTCGGTCACCTTCAGCGTGCCGTCGAGGGCGCGAGCGATGGCGTCGGCGACCAGCGGCCGCACCTCGTCGACCGTCACCTCGCGGCCGAGTTCGCGGCTCAGCGTGGTGACGCCGGCATCGCGAATTCCGCACGGCACGATGGCATCGAAGGCGTCGAGGCTGGAATCGCAGTTCAGCGAAATGCCGTGCAGGGTGACCCCGCGCTGGACGCGCACGCCGATGGCCGCGACCTTGCGCTCGGGCAGGAACTCGCTCGCGGGCGCCCACACACCCGAACGGCCTTCCACCCGGCCGGTTTCCAGCCCGAGCTGCGCGCAGACGGTGATGAGGGCTTCCTCGAGCCGGCGCACATAGGCGACCACATCGACCGGTTCTGCCAGTCGCACAATGGGATAGCCAACCAGTTGCCCGGGGCCGTGCCAGGTGATCTTCCCGCCGCGGTCGACCTCGATGACCGGGCTGCCGTCCATGGGCAGGTCCTGCGGCTCGGTGCGGCGGCCGGCGGTGTAGACGAAGGGGTGTTCCAGCAGGAGCAGCCGATCCTGCCCGATGCCATCGGCGCGTTCGGCGGCGATCGACCGCTGCAGCTCCCAGGCTTGCTGGTAATCGATGAGGCCCAGATTCTCGACGACGAGGGGTGTGCCGTCGAAGCGGGCCGAGACCGCACTGGGTAACGGTGCGGTGGCGGTACTCTCACTCACGATTGCGACGTTACCCCTTCGTCGACGATGCGCTGCATCAGCGTCAAGTCCATCCAGCGCCCGAATTTGTGCCCGACTTGCGGCATCTGACCGACGATGGTGAAGCCGAATTTCTCGTGCAGCGCGATCGACGTGCGGTTACTCGATTCGATCGCCGCGATCATGGTGTGCACGCCGCCCCGGCTCGCCCGGACCAGCAGCTCGCGCATGAGCGTCGTGGCCACTCCGCGCCGCTGGAATATATCTGACACGTACACCGAGTTCTCGACGGAGAACCGGTAGCCGGACTTCGGCCGGAACTGCCCGTAGCTGGCGTACCCCGCGACCTTGCCGTCGATCTCGGCCACCAGCACCGGATGTCCGGCTCCGGTCCGCGCCGCGAACCAGGCCTTGCGCTCGTCCAGGTCGGCGAGTTCGGTATCCCAGATGGCGGTGGTCTCGGCGATGGCGTTGTTGTGGATCACCAGGATCTCGGGGAGATCGCTCTCGCGCGCATCCCGCACCAGCAGCTCGGACAGATGATTGGTCACATTCCACACGGTATCGACGGGCCCGCTGTGACGTGCGCCGCGCCCACCGCAACGGGCCGGATCAGCCGGACTGGCCGAGCGTCGCGGACAGCGCCGCGCCGATGGAGGGGTGCTGGAAGGGATATCCGGCGTCCTCGAGGGCGGTGGGAATCGCCCTGGGGCCGTGCAGGATTGCCTCTTCGGCGAACTCGCCCACGGCCAGCCGCAGCGCGAACGCGGGCACCATCAGGGGCGTCGGCCGGTGCATGACGCGGCCCAGCGCGCGCGTGAACTCCGCATTGGTGACCGGTGCGGGACCGACCATATTGACCGGGCCGGAAAGGGTTTCGTGGGTGAGCGCGTAGATGATCGCGCCGACCTCGTCGTCCAGGGAGATCCACGGCACGTACTGGCGGCCGCTGCCCAGCCGCCCGCCGAGGCCGAGGAAGTAGAGGGGATACAGCATTCCGAGCATGCCGCCGTGCCGGGCCAGCACCACCGCCGAGCGCAGCAGTACCGTGCGCACGCCGGCGTCGGCGGCGTGTTCGGTGGCGGCCTCCCAGTCGGCGCACAGGCCGGCCAGGAAACCCGTTCCGGCGGGGGAACTCTCGGTGACGACGCGGTCGCCGAGATCGCCGCCGTAGTAGTGCACGCCGCTGGCGTTGACCAGCGTCGGCACTCCCGCGGCGGCGACCGCGGCGGCCAGCACGTCGGTGGGGACGATGCGGCTGTCGCGCAGCTCCTGTTTGTAGCTGCCGGTCCAGCGCCGCTGCCCGATGCCCGCGCCGCAGAGGTTCACCACGGCGTCGGCGCCGCGCAGCGCACGTTCGTCCAGATTGGAACGGACGGGGTCCCAGGTGAATTCGTCGCGGGCGTGCACGGGACGGCGCACGAGGCGGGTGACCTCGTGCCCGTCGCGGCGCAGCGCCGCGACGAGTGCCGTCCCGATCAGTCCGGACGAACCGGCGATCACGACCTTCATCCGATCAATCCTGCCGCCCGTATCCGGCATCAGATCCCGAGGTCACCCTCGAACGCGGCCTCTTCCAGCCGGTGCTTGACGGTGGTCAGGAAGCGACCCGCGTCGGCGCCGTCGATGAGACGGTGATCGTAGGTGAGCGGCAGGTAGGCCATCGAGCGGATGCCGATGAACTCGCTGCCGTCGTCGCTGATCACCATGGGGCGCTTGACGATCGCGCCGGTGCCCAGCATGGCGGCCTGCGGCGGCACCAGGATCGGGGTGTCGAACAGGGCGCCCTGCGAACCGATGTTGGTGATGGTGAAGGTGCCGTTGGCCAGCTCGTCCGGCTTCAGGCCACCGGTGCGCGCACGGTTGGCGATATCGGCGATGGCACGCGCCAGTCCGGCCAGCGACAGGTCGTTGGCGTTGTGGATGACCGGCGAGAGCAGGCCCTGCTCGGTGTCGACCGCGATACCCAGGTTGACCACCGAGTGGTAGGTGATCTCCTTGGTGTCGGAGTTGTACGACGCGTTCACGTTCGGGTGCACGGCCAGCGCCTCGATGACGGCCTTGGCGTAGAACGGCAGGAACGTGATGTTCACGCCCTCACGCTGCTTGAACGCGGCCTTGGCGCGGCTGCGCAGGGCGGCGATCTTGGTCATGTCGACCTCGTGCACCTGGGTGAGCTGCGCGGTGGTCTGCAGCGCCTCCACGGTCCTGGTCGCGGTGATCTGCCGGATACGGCTGGCCTTCTGGACCGTGCCGGTCAGGTGCGACAGCGACGGACGCGGCGCGGGCGCGGCAGCGGCCGGGGCGACCGGAGCAGCGGCGGCGGGCGCGGCGGCAGCGGCGGGGGCCGGAGCCTTCTTGGCCTCCGCGGCGGCGAGCACATCCTGCTTGCGGATGCGGCCACCGACACCGGAACCGGTGAGGGTCGCGAGGTCAACGTCGTTCTCCGCGGCCAGCTTTCGCACCAACGGGGTCACGTAGGGGCCGCCGTTGGTGGAGGGCTCCTCGGCCGGGGTGGCCGCGGCGGGAACCGGAGCGGGCTTGGGAGCCGGAGCCGGTGCGGGGGCCGGGGCGGGCGCGGGGGCCGCAGCGGCCGGAGCCGGAGCGGGGGCGGGTGCGGGAGCCGGGGCAGGCGCGGGGGCCGGAGCCGGTGCGGCGGCGACGGCACCGCTGCCGATGACGCCCAGCTGACCGCCGACGGCGATCACGTCGTCCTCCTGCGCGGAGATCTCCAGCAGGGTGCCGGCAACCGGGGACGGGATCTCGGTGTCGACCTTGTCGGTGGAGACCTCGAGCAGCGGCTCGTCCACGGCGACCTGGTCGCCGACCTGCTTCAGCCAGCGGGTGACGGTTCCCTCGGTGACGGACTCACCGAGCTCGGGCATCTTGACCGGGGTGCCGGACCCGGCAGCGGCCGGGGCGGGCGCGGCGGCGGCCGGCGCCGGAGCGGCGGCGACCGGCTGCGGGGCCGGGGTGGGTGCGGGGGCCGGCGCGGGCGCCGGGGCAGGGGCGGCGGGTGCCGGGGCGGCGGCCGGGGCCGGAGCGGAACCGGCCTCACCGATCACGCCGAGCTCGCCGCCGACCTCGACCACGTCGTCCTCCTGGGCGACGATCTTCGTGAGAACGCCTGCGACCGGGGACGGGATCTCGGTGTCGACCTTGTCGGTGGAGACCTCGAGCAGCGGCTCGTCGACCTCGACCGTGTCTCCTTCCTGCTTCAGCCACCTGGTTACAGTGCCCTCGGTGACGCTCTCACCAAGAGCCGGCATCTGGACGGAGAAGGTCATGTCCGTTGACTCCTCTGACTGCTCGTCGGGTTAAACAGTTCGTCTCTCCGCGAGCCTGGCACCGCGGGTCGCGGTGTCGTCCCGACGGCCACCGAACACTCAGTGGCACCGGAGATCCGTGTTGGTTCTTGTTCCGATCACCCATCCTTGCACTCGCCCGGGTGCGGCGTGTCACAGGGCGGCCGTTGCGCCGACCTCTCAGTGTCGCGATCCCCCGCGTGAGCAAGAGATCTCCCTGGCGTGAGCGTGAATTGGCGGGAATGGCATGAGACGTATCACGTTTGCGCGCGACACTTCTGTCCGGGGTGCCGCTGGCCGGGAGTCGCGGCAGCACTGAGCGGGATAGCCGACAGCTAGCTGAACCCACCGCCGCCCGCCGACCGGATGGCTGGGCATCCGTGGGGAGCGGCGGTTGCGTCGCGGGAGTGATGAATTCGCGGGGAGTGGTGAATCGGTTGAGGGCGTGCAGGATGCCGACAGCCTCGCCGCAATGTCGATGGGCGCCGTCGGCGCGCGCGAGCACCCGTTCGCGCGCCTCTCGTGTCGGCGCATGGATCTGGCCGCCCGCGGCATCGCCGCACCGGCCCTGAATTGCCGAGTGCGCCACCGGGCTCGCCGAATCGCGCTTCTGCGGTCGTCCCCGGGCGCGGGGGCGGTACTGGGCTGAGCTGGGCCTGAACGGATTCTGTGGGGCTGCTTAGGAGTTGGCCGGGGGACTGGCGAACGGTCCGGGAGCTGGCACTATCGAAATATCCGGCGGTGTTTCCGTGGCCGGAGAGGAGGTAGCCGGGATGGGTTTCCTGGAACTGTTCGGGCGCAGCGGTACCACGCGCCGGGGTGATGCCGACCCCGAGGCGATGGCGCATCTCGCCGCCTGGACCCGAAGCCATTACGGCGTGGAGGCTTTCGTCGAGCCGCGTACGACGGTGTCCGATGTCTCGGTTGTCCTGGTCGCCCACGACGGGTCGTGGACCCGCCGCGCGGTCGGTGAGCGCGGCGCGCAACGCCTGTCCGCCACCTTGAGCATCCCCGTCTACGACGCCCGCCGAGTCGGATACCCCCAGCGCATGCGCGACTACGAGGCCCGCCGCCGCATCCTGGAACGCCGCGCGGTCCAGGACTTCTGACGCCAGGCCCCGGAACGTCCGGCGCGAGTCCGGCCGCGCCGAACGACGACGCCCGCCCCGCATCGAGCGGGGCGGGCGTCCGTGTGCGACTGCCGCTGTTCGCTATTCGGCGGCGATGTCCTCGAGGGTCGCGATGAGCGTGCGGACCGGGACGCCGGTGCCGCCCTTGCCGACGTAGCCGAACGGGCTGCCGGTGTTGTAGGCGGGGCCGGCCACATCCAGGTGCGCCCACTGCACACTCTCGGAGACGAACTCCTTGAGGAACAGGCCGGCCGACAGCATGCCGCCCCAGCGGTGCGGCGCGACGTTCTGCAGGTCGGCGATCTTGGAGTTCAGGTCGGCGCGCAGTTCCGCGGGAAGCGGCATGGCCCAGGCGTTCTCGCCGACGGCCTGCGAGATGCGGGCCACCCGGTCGCGGAAGAGGTCGGTACCCATGACGCCCGGGGTGCGGGTGCCGAGCGCGACCATCTGCGCACCGGTGAGGGTGGCGACGTCGATGACGTAGTCGGGCTCGTCCTGGCCCGCGCGCACGAGCGCGTCGGCCAGGATGAGCCGGCCCTCGGCATCGGTGTTGATGACCTCGACGGTGGTCCCGCCGAACTGGGTGAGCACGTCACCGGGCCGCTGCGCGGTGGCCGACGGCATGTTCTCGGCCATGGGCACGGTGGCGATGACCGTGAGCGGCAGGCTCAGTCGCGCAGCCAGCAGCGTGGTGGCGATGACCGCCGCCGCGCCGCCCATGTCGGAGGTCATGTTCTCCATGTTCGCTGCGGGCTTGATGGAGATGCCGCCGGTGTCGAAGGTGATGCCCTTGCCGATGAGCGCCACCTTGGGGTCGCCGCCCGCGTAGGTGATGCGGATCAGTCGCGGCGGCCGCGAGGAGCCCTTGCCGACGCCGAGAATGCCGCCGTAGCCCTGGGATTCGAGTTCCTTCTCGTCCAGGATCTCCACCTGCAGGCCCGCGGCCTTGGCCAATTCCGCTGCGCGGTTGGCGAATTCGGCCGGGAACAGGTCATTGGGCGGGGTGTTCACGAAATCCCGCGCGGTGGCGACGGCTTCGGCCACGGCCTGCGCCCGGAACAGCGCCTCTTCCCCGAATCCCGGTTCGGGAACCAGGAATTCGACACGCTTGACCGGCTGATCGTCGTCCTTGGGTGCGGTCTTGGCGGACTTGAACGTGGTGAACTGGTACGCGCCCAGGTAGAAGCCCTCGGCCGCCGCGCCGAGGTCCAGCCCCGACAGTGTGGTGACCGCGGTCGCGACCCCGGTCAGCGCCCGACCGGCCGCACCGGCCGACTTGCGCACCTGCTCGGCGTCGAGCTTGTCCTCGGCCCCGAGCCCGACCGCCAGCACATAATCCACGCCCAGCCCGGCCGGAGCCGGCACCCGCGTGACCTCCTCGCCCTTCCCCTTGGCCCCGACCGCCTGCAGCGCAGTCAGCAGCGCCGCCCGGGTCTCGCCGTCCAGCACATCCTCGAAGGCGTCGGCGGGCGCGATCACCGGCCCGTCATCCGTCGAGGTGAGGCCGATGACGAGGACGTCGGCCTGCCCGATGCCCACGGTGCGTACGAGTTCCGGTCCGAGCGAACGATCTGCAACAGCTGTCATAACCGCTCACGTTACTTCCCCTGCTCACCCGGGGCGGGTTCGGCGCGTCTCCCGGGGACTCGCCGAGCGGAACACCACCCGTCAACAGTCCTGTACGTCCGGTTCGACCTGTTCTCGACCTGTGCGGGCCGACGGCTGAATACCCTGGAAACGACACCGCCGTCGGGCATGACTTCGCGGTGTCCCCACCCTCCGGTGCCCTCTCGAATCGCGCGGGCGCACAGGAGGTTCCCAGTGGCGAAGGCGAAGTTCCAGCGGACGAAGCCGCACGTCAATGTCGGCACCATCGGCCACATCGACCACGGCAAGACCACTCTCACCGCGGCGATCACCAGGGTCCTGCACAACAAATATCCGGACCTGAATCCCTTCACACCCTTCGATGCCATCGACAAGGCCCCCGAGGAGCGGCAGCGCGGCATCACCATCTCCATCGCCCACGTGGAGTACCAGACGGAGAATCGCCACTACGCGCACGTCGACTGCCCCGGCCACGCCGACTACATCAAGAACATGATCACCGGTGCCGCCCAGATGGACGGCGCCATCCTGGTGGTCGCCGCCACCGACGGCCCGATGCCGCAGACCAAGGAGCACGTCATCCTGGCGCGCCAGGTCGGCGTCCCGAAAATGGTGGTGGCACTGAACAAGTGCGACATGGTCGAGGACGAGGAGATCCTGGAACTGGTCGAACTCGAGGTGAGCGACCTGCTCAGCGAATACGAATTCGACGGCGACAACACCCCCATCGTCCGCGTCTCCGCCTACCAGGCGCTCGAGAACCCCACCGGCGAGTGGGGCGACACCATCACCGAACTCCTGGCCGCCGTGGACGATTGGATCGACACCCCCACCCGCGAGGTCGAGAAGCCCTTCCTCATGCCCATCGAGGACGTCTTCACCATCACCGGCCGCGGCACCGTCGTCACCGGCCGCATCGAACGCGGCGTCCTGAAGGTCAACGCCGAGGTGGAGATCGTCGGCATCCGCCCGAAGACCACCAAGACCACCGTCACCGGCATCGAGATGTTCCGGAAACTGCTGGACGAGGGCCAGGCCGGCGAGAACGTCGGCCTTCTCCTGCGTGGTGTCCGGCGCGAAGATGTGGAACGTGGCCAATGCGTCATCAAACCGGGTTCCGTCACACCCCACACCCAGTTCGAGGGTCAGGCGTACATCCTCTCCAAGGAGGAGGGTGGCCGTCACACGCCCTTCTTCAACAATTACCGCCCCCAGTTCTACTTCCGAACGACGGATGTCACCGGTGTGGTGACGCTTCCGAAGGAAGTGGAGATGGTCCTCCCGGGTGACAACGTCTCCATGGAGGTGGTCCTCATCCAACCCATCGCCATGGAGCTCGGCCTCAAGTTCGCCATCCGTGAGGGCGGCCGCACGGTCGGCGCCGGTCAGATCACCAAGATCATCAAGTAGTTCGGGACACCTGCGAACAGCGCTGCGGCCGAGCCCCGTTCACCGAGGCCCGGCCGCGAAATCCGAGGTCTATCCCATTTCTTCCAGTGCCTTGCCCTTCGTCTCCGGAACCCACCTGAGTACGAAGGGAATCGAGAGGACGGCGAAGGCGGTGTAGATGACGTAGGTCCCCGACAGGTTCCAGTCGGCGAGGCTGGGGAAGCTGGCGGTGATGACCCAGTTGGCGATCCATTGCGCCGACGCGGCCACGCCGAGGGCGGCGGCGCGCAGCCTGTTGGGGAACATCTCGCCGAGCAGCACCCAGACCACGACGCCCCATGACATGGCGAAGAACAGCACGAAGCAGTGCGCGGAGATGAGCGCCACGATGCCCTGGGTGTGCGGCAGGCTCACGCTGTCCCCGGACCCGGACTTGTAGGAGAACGCCCACCCCTCCAGTGCGAGCGAGATCGCCATGCCCGTGGATCCGATGAGCGCCAATGGTTTCCGTCCGATCCGGTCGACCAGCATCATGGCGATCACGGTGCCGACGATATTGATGATCGAGGTGGTGAACGAGTACAAGAAGGAGCTGGACGGGTCGATGCCCACCGACTGCCACAGTGTCGCCGAGTAGTAGAAGACGACGTTGATGCCGACCAGTTGTTGGAACACCGACAGCCCTATACCGATCCACACCACCGGCAGGAACCCGAACCCCCCGCCCAGCAGATCCCTGAACATCGACCGGTGCTCGCTGTGCATGGCCTGCTCGATCTCGGCCACCCGCTCGTCCAGATTCCCTCGGTCGCCCTCGACCTCGGCCAGCACCTCCTTGGCCTTGTCGGTCCTACCGATGGAGATCAGGTACCGCGGCGACTCCGGAATGGTGAACGAGAACAGCCCGTACAGCGCCGCCGGCACCACCATCACCCCGAGCATCCACTGCCAGGCCTCCAGCCCTGCGATGTGACCGCGCTGCTCACTGCCCGCCATCTTCAGAATCGCGAAGTTCACCAGCTGTGAAGTGGCGATGCCGATCACGATGGCCGCCTGCTGGAACGACGCCAGCCGCCCGCGATACGCCGGCGGCGACACCTCGGCGATGTACGCGGGCCCGATCACCGACGCCATCCCGATCCCGATGCCGCCGATCACACGCCACATCGCCAGATCCCACAGTGCGAACGGCAACGCCGACCCGATAGCACTACAGGTGAACAGCGTCGCCGCGATCCGCATGCACCAGATGCGCCCGATGCGGTCCGCGATCCGCCCCGCGATCGCCGCCCCCACCGCGCACCCGATCAATGCAATGGCCACCACCTGCGCCAATGTCGCCGACCCGATGTCGTACCGATCCCGGATCGCCTCGACCGCACCGTTGATGACCGAGCTGTCATACCCGAACAGAAACCCACCCATGGCCGCCGCAGCGGTAATGAACACGACATAGACGAGGCCGTCCGCCCCACCCACCTGATCGCCGGGCGTTCGCTCGCCCACCGTTGAATTCACGCAGACTCCTTCGTCCCGACCCGGAGCCTGGTGAGCCCGGGCCAACCACCTTGGGTAAGACCGAGATGACGCACAGAACCCCGTCAGACGGCGCATTCCGACGATCGTTGCTGCCGTGATGCTTGTCAACGCGGCCCGCAGGGCTGGCTTTCCGCCGATATGGACAGCCGGATCGGCCGCGATGTGGTGGTCTCTGCCCGCCAGCCGTTCGGCCTCTCGCAGTAGTTGCGCCGCGCTCTCGATGTCGCCGGCTCGCGCGGCGTCCGTCGCTTGCGACACCGCATGCAGAACTCCGGACCGATCCTCGCGACTCTCTGTCCGCGCCCGAACAGCTCCGGCCACGAGACCCCCTTACCTATAGGCACCGTTCTGGGGAGGTATTCGGAGCCACACGCTCTTCGACTCGTCCGGGCTGCTCCTCCGATGTGCCGGAAAAGCGCAGGTAGACAGCCGATTTGACTTTGGTTCGTCGATTCCAGGTCAGAGCGACACGGACACCGACCCGGAGCCCCAAGGGCCTGGGAAACGAGGTTGGACGAGGAGCGCCTGATGATCACACTAGTTCGACCTGACCAGCGGATTTGGTTCTGCTGTGTGGTGCGAGCTAAGCTTGATAAGTTGCCTAGCTGATCGAACGGGCCTACTGCCCGGGAGATTGCTTGTGCGTGTGTTCTTTGAGAACTCAATAGTGTGTCGATGAATGTCAGTGCCAAATTTTGAAATTTGGTTCCGATTCTCACCCCCCGTGTGAGGGTCGGACATTTAAGTCGGCTAATTTCCAGCCGGCTATTTTTGCTAGGTTTTCGGACTCTGGTTCGAGATACTTCTGATTCACCTTCGGGTGTTTCTAGAGTCTTCAACGGAGAGTTTGATCCTGGCTCAGGACGAACGCTAGCGGCGTGCTTAACACATGCAAGTCGAGCGGTAAGGCCCTTCGGGGTACACGAGCGGCGAACGGGTGAGTAACACGTGGGTGATCTGCCTTGCACTCTGGGATAAGCCTGGGAAACTGGGTCTAATACCGGATATGAGCCTGGACTGCATGGTCCGGGTTGGAAAGGTTTACTGGTGCGAGATGGGCCCGCGGCCTATCAGCTTGTTGGTGAGGTAACGGCTCACCAAGGCGACGACGGGTAGCCGGCCTGAGAGGGCGACCGGCCACACTGGGACTGAGACACGGCCCAGACTCCTACGGGAGGCAGCAGTGGGGAATATTGCACAATGGGCGCAAGCCTGATGCAGCGACGCCGCGTGAGGGATGACGGCCTTCGGGTTGTAAACCTCTTTTGACAGGGACGAAGCGCAAGTGACGGTACCTGTAGAAGAAGCACCGGCCAACTACGTGCCAGCAGCCGCGGTAATACGTAGGGTGCGAGCGTTGTCCGGAATTACTGGGCGTAAAGAGCTTGTAGGCGGTCTGTCGCGTCGATTGTGAAAACTTGCAGCTCAACTGCAAGCTTGCAGTCGATACGGGCAGACTAGAGTACTGCAGGGGAGACTGGAATTCCTGGTGTAGCGGTGAAATGCGCAGATATCAGGAGGAACACCGGTGGCGAAGGCGGGTCTCTGGGCAGTAACTGACGCTGAGAAGCGAAAGCGTGGGTAGCGAACAGGATTAGATACCCTGGTAGTCCACGCCGTAAACGGTGGGTACTAGGTGTGGGTTTCCTTCCACGGGATCCGTGCCGTAGCTAACGCATTAAGTACCCCGCCTGGGGAGTACGGCCGCAAGGCTAAAACTCAAAGGAATTGACGGGGGCCCGCACAAGCGGCGGAGCATGTGGATTAATTCGATGCAACGCGAAGAACCTTACCTGGGTTTGACATACACCGGAAAGCCATAGAGATATGGCCCCCCTTGTGGTCGGTGTACAGGTGGTGCATGGCTGTCGTCAGCTCGTGTCGTGAGATGTTGGGTTAAGTCCCGCAACGAGCGCAACCCTTATCTTATGTTGCCAGCGCGTAATGGCGGGGACTCGTGAGAGACTGCCGGGGTCAACTCGGAGGAAGGTGGGGACGACGTCAAGTCATCATGCCCCTTATGTCCAGGGCTTCACACATGCTACAATGGCCGGTACAGAGGGCTGCGATACCGCGAGGTGGAGCGAATCCCTTAAAGCCGGTCTCAGTTCGGATCGGGGTCTGCAACTCGACCCCGTGAAGTTGGAGTCGCTAGTAATCGCAGATCAGCAACGCTGCGGTGAATACGTTCCCGGGCCTTGTACACACCGCCCGTCACGTCATGAAAGTCGGTAACACCCGAAGCCGGTGGCCTAACCCTTGTGGAGGGAGCCGTCGAAGGTGGGATTGGCGATTGGGACGAAGTCGTAACAAGGTAGCCGTACCGGAAGGTGCGGCTGGATCACCTCCTTTCTAAGGAGCACTTCTACACAAACCATTCGAAGAGTCGAATCGGGTTGTGTCAGAGACCGTTTGAGTCCCCAATCGTGGGACCGCGGAAGCTCATGGGTGGAACGCTGACAACCTCTTCTCATCGGTGTCGGTCCCATGTGGCCGGCCGAGAAGATATATCGACACACTGTTGGGTCCTGAAAGAACAGACGTTCTTTCCAGGCAAAAAACGACGAAATCTTCTTCGCGGTCATACCGCAGAGATTCTCTGGCTGGTGCCGCAGTAGCGAGAAGGTTTTGTGTGTTGTTTGAGAACTGCACAGTGGACGCGAGCATCTTTGTTAGTAAGTGTGTAAGAGCGTACGGTGGATGCCTTGGCACCAGGAGCCGATGAAGGACGTAGTAGGCTGCGATAAGCCTCGGGGAGCTGTCAAACGAGCTGAGATCCGAGGATTTCCGAATGGGGAAACCCGGCACGAGTGATGTCGTGTCACCCGCACCTGAATATATAGGGTGTGTGGAGGGAACGTGGGGAAGTGAAACATCTCAGTACCCACAGGAAGAGAAAACAACATGTGATTCCGTGAGTAGTGGCGAGCGAAAGCGGAAGAGGCTAAACCGTGTGGATGTGATAGCCGGCAGGCGTTGTCCATGCGGGGTCGTGGGACATTACTTCCTGTTTCTGCCGAAGCAGGCGACAGTCAGAAAAGATCGCGTTAGTCGAATTGGTCTGGGACGGCCAACCGTAGACGGTGAGAGTCCGGTAGACGAAAACGTGTTCTCTGTCGTGTAGTGCTCCCGAGTAGCAGCGGGCCCGTGAAATCTGCTGTGAATCTGTCGGGACCACCCGATAAGCCTGAATACTACCTGGTGACCGATAGCGGACTAGTACCGTGAGGGAAAGGTGAAAAGTACCCCGGGAGGGGAGTGAAATAGTACCTGAAACCGTGCGCTTACAATCCGTCAGAGCTGTTAAAGGTGATGGCGTGCCTTTTGAAGAATGAGCCTGCGAGTCATCGGTGTGTGGCAAGGTTAACCCGTGTGGGGGAGCCGTAGCGAAAGCGAGTCCGAATAGGGCGTTGTAGTCGCACACTATGGACCCGAAGCGGAGTGATCTACCCATGGCCAGGGTGAAGCGACGGTAAGACGTCGTGGAGGCCCGAACCCACTTAGGTTGAAAACTGAGGGGATGAGCTGTGGGTAGGGGTGAAAGGCCAATCAAACTCCGTGATAGCTGGTTCTCCCCGAAATGCATTTAGGTGCAGCGTCGCGTGTTTCTCGCCGGAGGTAGAGCTACTGGATGGCCTAGGGGGCCCACAAGCTTACCGAAGTCAGCCAAACTCCGAATGCCGGTGAGTGAGAGCGCGGCAGTGAGACTGTGGGGGATAAGCTTCATAGTCGAGAGGGAAACAGCCCAGATCGCCGGCTAAGGCCCCTAAGCGTGTACTAAGTGGAAAAGGATGTGGAGTCGCGAAGACAACCAGGAGGTTGGCTTAGAAGCAGCCACCCTTGAAAGAGTGCGTAATAGCTCACTGGTCAAGTGATTCTGCGCCGACAATGTAGCGGGGCTCAAGTACACCGCCGAAGCCGCGGCATTCAGACATTATCCCGCTTTCGAGCCAGGAGTCTGGATGGGTAGGGGAGCGTCGTGTAGCCAGGGAAGCGGCAGGGTGACCTAGTCGTGGAGGCTGCGCGAGTGAGAATGCAGGCATGAGTAGCGAAAGACGAGTGAGAAACTCGTCCGCCGAATGACCAAGGGTTCCTGGGCCAGGTTAATCCGCCCAGGGTGAGTCGGGACCTAAGGCGAGGCCGACAGGCGTAGTCGATGGACAACGGGTTGATATTCCCGTACCCGTGTATCCGCGCCCAATGGCGAATCATCTGTGCTAACCGTCCAAATGTTCTCTTATCAAGCCTTCGGGCGAGAGGGAGAATTGCTGCACGGGACCCTGGGTGTAGTAGTCAAGCGATGGGGTGACGCAGGAAGGTAGCTGGGCCAGGTGATGGAATACCTGGTGTAAGCCTGTAGGGCGTCTGGTAGGCAAATCCGCCGGACATGAGCCTGAGAGGTGATGCGTAGCCGATTGAGGCGAATTCAGTGATCCTATGCTGCCGAGAAAAGCCTCTAGTGAGTTGGTACACGGCCCGTACCCCAAACCGACACAGGTGGTCAGGTAGAGAATACTAAGGCGATCGAGATAACTGTGGTTAAGGAACTCGGCAAAATACCTCCGTAACTTCGGGAGAAGGAGGGCCCGGTCTGGTGAACACCCTTGCGGTGGGAGCTGGGTTGGGTCGCAGAGACCAGTGAGAAGCGACTGTTTACTAAAAACACAGGTCCGTGCGAAGTCGTAAGACGATGTATACGGACTGACGCCTGCCCGGTGCCGGAAGGTTAAGAGGACCGGTTAGCTCTTCGGAGCGAAGCTGAGAATTTAAGCCCCGGTAAACGGCGGTGGTAACTATAACCATCCTAAGGTAGCGAAATTCCTTGTCGGGTAAGTTCCGACCTGCACGAATGGCGTAACGACTTCTCAGCTGTCTCAACCACAGACTCGGCGAAATTGCAGTACGAGTAAAGATGCTCGTTACGCGCGGCAGGACGAAAAGACCCCGGGACCTTCACTATAGCTTGGTATTGGTGTTCGGTACGGTTTGTGTAGGATAGGTGGGAGACTGTGAAGCGGGTACGCCAGTATTCGTGGAGTCATCGTTGAAATACCACTCTGATCGTATTGGACCTCTAACCTCGGACCCTGATCGGGTTCAGGGACAGTGCCTGGTGGGTAGTTTAACTGGGGCGGTTGCCTCCCAAAATGTAACGGAGGCGCCCAAAGGTTCCCTCAGCCTGGTTGGCAATCAGGTGTTGAGTGCAAGTGCACAAGGGAGCTTGACTGTGAGACCGACAGGTCGAGCAGGGACGAAAGTCGGGACTAGTGATCCGGCACCGGCAAGTGGAAGCGGTGTCGCTCAACGGATAAAAGGTACCCCGGGGATAACAGGCTGATCTTCCCCAAGAGTCCATATCGACGGGATGGTTTGGCACCTCGATGTCGGCTCGTCGCATCCTGGGGCTGGAGTAGGTCCCAAGGGTTGGGCTGTTCGCCCATTAAAGCGGCACGCGAGCTGGGTTTAGAACGTCGTGAGACAGTTCGGTCTCTATCCGCCGCGCGCGTTAGAAACTTGAGGAAGGCTGTCCCTAGTACGAGAGGACCGGGACGGACGAACCTCTGGTGTGCCAGTTGTTCCGCCAGGAGCACGGCTGGTTGGCCACGTTCGGAAGGGATAACCGCTGAAAGCATCTAAGCGGGAAGCCTGTTCCAAGATGAGGTTTCTCACCCCCTCGAGGGGGTAAGGCCCCCAACAGACCATTGGGTTGATAGGCCAGAACTGGAAGTCTGGTAACAGATGTAGGTGACTGGTACTAATAGGCCGAGGACTTACCAACAAAGAAGCTACGCGTCCACTGTGCAGTATCTGAAACAACACACAGATCACTGAGAAGACAGGAACCGAGGCCCGGCAACGGGATTCGCGCCCTGGCTCTCTGTGTGACAGTTTCATAGAGTTACGGCGGCTATAGCGGTGGGGAAACGCCCGGTCCCATTCCGAACCCGGAAGCTAAGGCCACCTGCGCCGATGGTACTGCACTCGACAGGGTGTGGGAGAGTAGGACACCGCCGGAACATCCTTCGCGAAGGCCCCGACCAATTCTGGTCGGGGCCTTCTGCGTATCCGGGCAACTCAACCAAATCGATACGTGCCGAAAGCTATTCAGCTCCGAATAGCCACCATGCGCTTCTATTGGCCGAATCCAATTACGGCACAGGCACTGACCGCTGCGGGCTGGACGCCGAGCCGGCGGGTCGACATCACCGAGTGGATCGAACGTCTGGAAGGCGAAGGCTTCCACGTCTCTCCACCCGCCGCGGCCATTCTCGAGAGCTTCGGCGGCCTCGCCATCCATCCCCCTGAAATCGCGAGCGCCCTCTGGCCCGCGGACCCGCTGTTCTTCGACCCCATTGACGTGGCGAATGGCATGTTCGACCGTTATGCCGACTTCGAATCCGCACTGGGTCATCGCATGACTCCCCTCGCCGCCAACTCCAGCGGCACTGCCTTCCTCCTGATCCTCGATGACGGTCGAGTCGTATCGGATAGCCTCCAGGCCCTCTGCTTGCTCGGAAATACCTTCCCCCAGGCCCTCGACCTCCTGCTCCGCCGCCACCGCACCCCATATCCGTTGGTTGGACCGGCTCGGTTTCGCTCGCCGATCGCGGCATCTCATCAATAGGGTTGTCAGGTGAGGTACTTCAACACGGCGGGTCCGTGTTACCCGGACCTGCACTACACACTTCCTTCCGAATACCAGACATGCGGCTGTTGGCGTAAACCCGTTGTCAGTCCGGCCTGCCGCAGCACTTCTTGTACTTGCGTCCGGACCCGCACCAGCAGGGTTCGTTTCGGCCCGGTGGCCAGGGCGTCCCCGGGTTCGTCCTGATCAGCTGTGTCGCGAATGTCGCTCGGGTCGTAGCTTCTTCGGGGTCGTTATCGGTTTTGGTGGCGTATTCGGCGAGGCCGTCCGCGGTGGCCGCAACGATGGAGGGGGACAGCCCCGATTCGGAGCTGCGCAGGGCGCGCTCCACGGCCCGGCGGTGTTCATCGAATGTGCCGTAGGAATCCTGCAACGCGGGCCACCGTCGAATTGCCTGTGCGAACTCGGTTTCCGGGAAGTACAGCATCGCCACCGGAATCGGATGCGGTCGCTCCGGTCGGCCGAGGCGTTCGAGTTTCTCGATCCACTGATGACGATCTCGGTCCACATCCAGGTCGACGTGATCCTCGGGCAACCCGAGGCGATGACGGACTCGAGTGCGACCGGAACCGAGCCGAAATCGGCCCAGTGTCTCGTGAGCATCATTGTCGGACGGCGATATTCGTGATCGGCTCAGCCCCGCCTCGAACCAGCGCAGCGCGTCGTCCCAGTCCTCGTGCTCCTCGAACGCTTCCCCGGCGATCTCGTACACGAGGTAATCGTCGGGCCCTTCGGCGAACACCACATCCAGCAGTTTCCGCGCTTCCTGCTCCTCCCCATGCCCGAGTAGAAGCGACGCATACCAGACCCGCGCATCCCCGGCGACATGACCGCCATCGGCGATCGCATCCAGATAACGCCGCCGCGCCCGATCGAACTCCCCGGCGAGCGCCCAATACGACGCCGCCTCACTGAGGTTCTGCGCGCGCTCCGAGAGCTCTCCCTCTGTGGCTTCCTGCTCATAGTCGCGCGCGATCTCCTCAGGCGGTGCTTCGTCACCGCCGAAGTCGTCGACAAGAAGCCCGAGTTCGTCACGCAGCCGGGCATTCTCGGCCTCCAACCGCTCGATCTCCCGCCGCAATCGGCGCCGCTGCTCGTCCTCGTTCGCGTCGCCCGACATAGGGCTCCTTTCCGTGCTGCTCGTCGGCCGATCATTCCATCACGACGTGCTGGTCCGATGCCACGCCGTGTCTCCGGCATACCGATATCTACGCATTCCGTGCCGTCCTCGCCATGGTTCATGAGCGGACGTGACCTGTGTTCCGAGCCTGCCTTGTCCGGCAACGTTCGGCAGGTAATCCGGGTGCCGGATCTTGGAGCCGACGGCGAAGTCTCGGATCAGTCCTGCGTGCTGGTCGAGCCAGCGGATGCAGGTGCCGATCGCAGTCGAGCCGCTACTCGGAAGGGCTCGGCGTGCGGGTGTTGCGGTGGAGCCGGCCGGTCTGGTCTCCTGGACCGATCGGCGCTGGGACGTTTGTCGGTGGGGTCGCCTAGTATTCCAGCGCCCCACTGGCTTCATCGGAGGATGCGTCATCGTGCGGTTCGAACAACTGGATGCCTTGCGCCGGCAGCCGGCCTGGCGGCTGCTGCGTGCTGACCATGCGCCGTTGGTGCTGTCGTTCCTCGGCCAGGTGTTCGTGGACGAGAACGTGCGGGCCATCTCGGCGGCCGAACTCGAGAGCCGACTCGATGATGAGCTGTACGCGCTCAATGAGCGTCTGGGGGAGGGCACGTTTCCCAAGTCACCTGCGGCATATTTGAATGATTGGGCCGCACCGGAATCCGGGTGGTTGCGCAAGTACTATCCGCCGGACTCCGACGAGGTGCATTACGACGCGACTCCGGCGGTGGAGAAGGCGCTGGCCTGGGTGAAGTCCATCCAGGACCGCTCCTTCATCGGTACCGAGTCCCGTTTGAACACTGCCTTCGAGCTGTTGCGGCAGATGGCGTTCGGCACGGAGAACGATCCGCAGGTGCGTTTGGCGGAGCTGCAGCGGCGGCGGGACGCGATCGATGTGGAGATCGAGGCGGTGCGCCGGGGGCGTTTCGAGGTGCTGGAGCCGGCGGCTCAGCGTGACCGCTATCAGCAGTTCGTCGCGACGGCACGAGAGCTGCTCGCCGACTTCCGCGAGGTGGAGGCGAATTTCCGGCAGCTCGATCGGGATCTGCGTGCGCAGATCGCCACCTGGTCGGGTGCGAAGGGGCAGTTGCTGGATGAGCTGCTGGGCAACCGGAATTCGATCGCGGATTCCGATCAGGGCCGCAGTTTCCAGGCGTTCTACGACTTCTTGTTATCGCATGACCGGCAGGTCGAATTTGCCGAACTGCTCGCCAAGGTGCAGGTGCTCGACGCTGTCGACGCGGACCCGCGGATGCGGCGAATCCATCACGACTGGCTGGCCGCGGGCAGCCGTACTCAGGCGACGGTTCGGCTGCTGTCGGAGCAATTGCGCCGGTTCCTTGACGATCAGGAGTGGCTGGAGAACCGGCGCGTCATGGTCATTCTGCGCAGTATCGAGTCGAATGCGTTGCGGGTCAAGGACATCCGCGATCCGCAGCTGGAGGTCGAAATCGACGCCACGGCCCCGGAAGTGGTGCTGCCGATGGAACGGCCGCTGTATCGGCCGGTGGACAAGGCGCCGCTGGTGAGTACCGGAATCGTCGAGGCAGCAGAGGACGTGGACGCGGATCTGCTGTTCGAGCAGGTGTTCGTGGATCCGGCGCGGTTGGTGGAGGGCGTGTGCGGGGCTTTGCGGGGCCGAGGGCAGATCGGGCTGACCGAACTGCTCGAGCGCAACCCACTCGAACAGGGCCTGGCCGAACTCGTCACCTACCTGTCGCTGGCGGACCCGGGATTCGCCGTGGTCTTCGATGAGCACACCCGTGAGCGGGTGCAGTGGCGCGATGCGGACGGAAATTCGCGGCAGGCCGAGATACCGCGGGTGACTTTCACCCGATCCGATTCGACGGAGGAGACGACGATGATCGCGCCCACCGAGGATCTGCGGTGACCGCGCCCGCGGCCGAGCCCGACCTGTCGGTCGTCGTCACCCAGCTGCTGAAAGGCGTGCTGTACCAGGACACGCACGACCGCCAGTGGCGGCAGTTGCTGGCCCTGCAGGCTCAGGTCCGCGACTATGTCCGGGTCATCGGCCTGACGGTGTTCATCGATGAATCGGAGGGTTATGCCTTCCTGCAGTCGCGCCCCGACCTCGAGGACGAGGAGGGCCCGGCCATCCCGCGCCTGATTCCCCGTCGCGCCCTGTCGTTTCCGGTGAGTCTGCTGCTGGCATTGCTGCGCAAGAAGCTGGCCGAGCACGATGCCAAGGACGGCGATGCCAGGCTGATGCTCACCCGGGAGCAGATCGTGGAGACCGTAAGGGTGTTCCAGCCCGAGTCCAGCAATGAGGCTCGCCTGGTCGAGCAGATCGACACGCAGATCAACAAGGTTGTCGAGCTCGGATTTCTGCGCCGGCTCAAGGCTTCCGGGTCGGTGGACACCTTCGAGGTTCGGCGGGTGCTCAAGGCGTTCGTCGACGCGCAGTGGCTTTCGGAGTTCGATCAGCGGCTGGCCGAGTACGCGGGCACACTGTCCGGTGGGGAGGGGCGATGACCGGCGAACCAGCACCGGGTTACCGGTTGGACCGGCTCGAGGTCTACAACTGGGGTACCTTCGATCAGCGCGTATGGCGTTTCGAACTGGGTGGTCGCAACGGACTGCTGACCGGTGACATCGGTTCCGGCAAGTCAACTGTCGTAGACGCCATTACGACGCTGCTGCTGCCCGCCCACCGGATCTCCTACAACAAGGCCGCGGGCGCGGAAACCCGTGAGCGCGATCTGCGTTCGTATGTACTGGGTCACTATAAATCGGAGCGCAACGAATCCCTGGGCACCAGCCGCCCGGTCGGATTACGCGATCGCACGTCGTTCTCGGTGATTCTGGGTGTGTTCGCCAACCGCGGTTTCGACACCACGGTCACGCTGGCGCAGGTGTTCTGGTTCAAGGACCAGGGTGGCGCGGGTCAGCCGGACCGCTTCTTCGTCACCGCCGATACCGCATTGAGCATCGCGGCCGACTTCGCCGATTTCGGCGGGGACATCGCGGCGTTGAAGCGCCGGCTGCGCAAGTCCGGTGCGACGGTTCGCGACGCATTCCCGGAGTACGGCAAGGACTTCCGGCGTTTGCTGGGCATCGAGTCCGAGCAGGCGATGGAGCTGTTCCACCAGACGGTATCGATGAAATCGGTGGGCAATCTGAACGATTTCGTGCGCAATCACATGCTCGAACCGTTCGATGCCGACACCGCCATCAAGGGTCTGGTCGACCATTTCGAGGACCTGACCAAAGCTCATGACGCCGTGGTGCGCGCACGTGACCAACTGTCGCTGCTGGATCCATTGCTCGCCGACTGCGACGAGTACCGCAGACTCGCCGACGAGATCGATGCCGTGCGCGCCCACCGAGACGCGCTGCCCTACTACTTCGCCGACCGCAAGCGCACCCTGCTGACCGCGGAGGTCGAACGCCGTCGCGCCGACGCGGATGAGGTCGGCGAGCTGCTGCGACTGACCAAGACAGAGGTCAAACGCTTGCGCGCCGAGAGCAGCCGGCTCGAGTTGGAGCGGGCCGGCCACGGCGGCAACCGGATCAGCGAGATCGATCGCGAGATCGAAGACTGCGCCCGCATCCGCGATGAACGGCAATATCGCGCAAAGCGTTTCGCTGAACTGCTGGGCGAGGTCGGGCTGCGGGCGGTGGAGAATTCCGAGCAGTTCACCGCGCGCCTGCGCGAGGTGAGCGACCGCGCGGCCGGGGTGGAGGATGAGCGGACCGAACGCCAGAACACCCTGACCGAGGTTGCGGTGCAGCTCAGGGGCGCCGAGGACGAGGCCCGCGACATCAACGCCGAACTGCGCAGTCTGCGGGAGCGCCCCAGCAATATTCCGGCCCGCCAACTGGATCTGCGTCGCCGCCTGTGCGCCGAACTGGGCATCGACGAGGCCGACCTGCCCTATGCCGGTGAGCTCATCCAGGTTCGTGCCGAGCAGTCCGCCTGGGAAGGCGCCGCCGAGCGCCTGCTGCACGGCTTCGGTCTGGCGATGCTGGTGTCGGGCGATCATTATGCGGCGGTGTCGGATTGGATCGACGGCCACCATCTCGACGGCCGCCTGGTCTACTTCAAGGTTCCCGCCGCCGTCGTCGAACGCCCCGCCGAGGTGGGGGCCCGCTCGCTGTATTCGAAGCTGGAGATCAAGGATTCGCCCTTCGCGGACTGGCTGGATCGCGAGCTGCGCCACCGCGCCGACTACGAGTGCGTCGAATCCATGGCCGAGTTCCGTCGCGCCCGCACCGCGATCACCAAGGCCGGCCAGATCAAAGGCGGTCGCGGACGGCACGAGAAGGACGATCGGTTCCGCATCGACGACCGCCGCCACTACGTGCTGGGCTGGAGCAATGAGAGCAAGATCGAGGCGCTGCTGAGCGAGGCCGGCCGGATCGCGCGGCTGCTCGACACACTGCAGGGCACGCAGCGGGACGCGAAGGCGAAACTGGCCGAACTGAACGCCTTCTCGTCCGCGGCGGACAAGCTGGTCGAGTTTCGCGCCTTCTCCGACATCGACTGGCCGGCAATGGTGGGACGCATCGCCGACCTGGAGGCGGAACGGCAGCAGATCGAGCGATCCTCGAATGCCTTGCGCGAGATCGCGACACAGTTGGAGCAGGTGAACATCGGGCTGGGCGACGCGGATGCCGCTGTCGAGCGGCTCAGCGGCGAGCTCGGCGCGATCGAGCGTGAGATCGGTACCGCGGAGGCCACCCTGTCGGATCTGGCGGAGCTGCTGACGCAACCGGACTACGACTCGTCGGTCACGCTGTTCCCCGCGATCGAGCAGGCGGTGCGGCGGCACCGTGCCGATACCGTCACCGCCTGTGATCAGGCACAGTCCCGGATCACCGCCGAATTGACCGGCCGTGCGGAGGGTTTCACCCGCGAGCAACGAGGTGCGGGCAATCGCGCCGTCACCAAGATGACCGGATTCCGTGTCCGATATCCGCTGGAAACCGAGGAATTGGATGACAGCGTGGAATCCACGGACGGCTACCGCCAGCTGCACCGCCGTCTGGCCGAGGACGACCTGCCCCGCTTCGAAGCCGATTTCAAGACCTACCTGAACACCAACACGATTCGGGATATCGCCGGGTTCTACGCCCAGCTCGGCAATCAGGTGGAGCTGATCAGAGAACGGGTCGAGATCATCAACAAGTCGCTGGCGGGGATTCCCTACAACCCGGGCCGCTACATCCGCCTGGAGTTGCAGCCGACCTCGAATGTCGAAATCCGTGACTTCCGTGCCGAGCTGCGGGAATGCACCTCCGGTGCGGTCGGCGACGGTGACGATCAGTACTCGGAACAGAAGTTCCTGCAGGTGAAGGCGATCATCGAACGCTTCCGCGGACGGGAGGGCCAGACCGAGGCCGACCGGTCGTGGACGCGCCGCGTCACCGATGTGCGCAACTGGTTCGTTTTCGCCGCCTCCGAACGCTGGCTCGAGGACGATACCGAGCACGAGAACTACACCGATTCCGGCGGCAAGTCCGGCGGTCAGAAGGAGAAGCTGGCCTACACCATCCTCGCCGCGTCTCTGGCCTACCAGTTCAAACTCGACTGGGAGGCGGTGCGGTCCAAGACCTTCCGTTTCGTGGTGATCGATGAGGCGTTCGGCCGCGGCTCCGACGAATCGACCCGTTTCGCTCTGGGCCTGTTCGGCAGGCTCGGACTGCAACTGCTGATCGTCACGCCGCTGCAGAAGATCCATGTGATCGAGCCGTTCGTCTCCTCGGTCGGCTTCGTGGACAACAAGTCCGGCGCGTACTCGCGGATACAGACGCTCACGATCGAGGAGTACCGGCAGCGGCAATTGAGCCACGCACTCGAGACCGGGGGACCGGTGTGACCGCCTGGACCACGCGCGCCGACGTGGTCGCGAAACTGCGGCGGCGCTGGGATTCCGGTGAGTTCCTCACGGCGTACGCCTCGGACGCTTCGCTGTTCCCGCTCGAGGTGCCATTGCGTGGCCCCGGCCCGCGCGAGCTCGCCACCGACCTGTCCGCCGCGCAGGAGTGGGCGGCGCAGTGGCGCAAGGCGAATGGGGTGCGCCTGGAATATCAGCGAGTCGGCGGACGGCTCATCGGTGCCAACGACCTGCCGCGACGGGTGTGGATCGACGAGTGGCCGCAACTGTGGTCGCTCCTGGGTGTCGCCGCGGCCGTGGACGACTACTCCGGTCTGCTCGATCGCACCCGCGCCGCCGCTCCGGCGCTGACCGCATGGATGCTCGCCAAGCCCCACGAGGTGCTGGCGCTGGCCGGCGAATGGGACCGCGTCGTCGCGACCGTGCTCTGGATCGACTCGTCTGCCGCGCCCGGCACCTTCTTGCGCCAGGTCGATGTCCCCGGCGTGGACACCAAATTCATCGAACGCCATCGCGCCGTGTTGTCCCGCCTGCTGGACCGCCAACTGCCCGCCCACCGCATCGAAACCGATTGCGCGCCCGCTGATTTCATCGGCCGCTACCGTTTCCGCCGCAAACCGCAGTACGTGCGCTACCGCTGGCTCGATCCCCGCCACCGCACCGGCGGCTTCACCGAACTCACCGTCCGCACCGACGAATTCGCCTCCACCCCACCGGAAGCGGAGTCGATCCTCATCGTCGAGAACGAAACCACCTACCTCGCCCTGCCTCCGACCCCGAACACCGTCGCCATCTTCGGCGGTGGCTACGCCCTGACCCGCCTGGACGCCCTTACCTGGCTGACCGAGCGCCGCGTCCGCTACTGGGGCGATATCGACACCCACGGCTTCGCCATTCTCGACCGACTGCGCCGCACCTTCCCGCACACCGAATCGGTTCTCATGGATAGGTCGACACTTCTGGCCCACGAAACCCAATGGGTACAGGAGAACTCGCCCACGATCGCGATCCTCGACCACCTGCGGCCCGCGGAATCGGAGCTGTACCGGGACCTGGTGGAGCACACCTTCGGCCCGTCGGTCAGGTTGGAGCAGGAGCGGATCCGCTACGCGTCCATCGAATCGGCACTGTGCGACGAATGAGCGGCAGCTCGCCGCGCCGGTGTCGCAGGCCGAGCCGCGAGGCAGGCGTTCTGTGCCGGCTCTCGCCGTGCGGGGTTCTGTGAGAGGCCGCACGTAACGGCATTCGAATTGCGATATCGGTGCGATACTCCGGTACCTGGTTCGAGAATGTCTGTACCACACCGGTTTTCAGGGCTTCGGATGTTCATTGCAGCCAGGCGAGGTCCGCCTCGTCGCGTTGGCGGGATTGCTTCTCGGCCTCGAAGAGCGCCTCGGTTTTGGTGAGTAGGAGAGTGAACGGCCTTCCGGTGCGGACGGTGCGGTGAGTGACCGGAAGCTCTTGGGTGTCGATCCGGCTGTGGATGTGGCGGCGGCTGTCCTTTTTCAGCGGCCAGGCGAGCTCGCGCTCAGCGGGATCGGTGAGGAAGGCCGACAGCGTCGCGCACAGGTCGCAGCATCGGAGAGGGCGTGTGGGGATCGACCAGTTGTCGTGGGCGCGCGGCGGCAACGCGACTCGGGTGGAGAGTCGATCGGCGCAGTGCTGCCCGAGCTGGTCCAGCGCCGCCGGGAGCGGCATATCGCCCGATGTCCGGCGGAGGATCTGAACTGCGCAGCCGAGCAGCTTGTCATCGGCGCGAAGCGCCGAAACGACGGCGTGACGCGGATCGTCGGCCGCGACGATCTCGGTGGCCGCGAGGAACGCCGCCACCGGGTCGACCAGTGCGGCCTGTCGCGACTCGCGGGCGCTGGGTCGGGGATCGTGGAGAGTATGGGTGATTTCGGTGGCGTACCAAGCTCCGACCCGACTCAAGATACGGTCTGCGAGCCGCATGCCGTCGGAGTCATCCGCCGTCCGCAAGCCCTCACTCAGCGCAACGAGCGCATCGACAGTCCAGCGAAGGCGGCGCTCATCGCCCCGATAGTCGTAGCGGGACTTCGGCATACACCAGATATCGAGCAGGCGATCGGCCCATTCGTCGCCGTAGTGCGTGGTGAGCGTGACGAGATCAGGTGCGTGCATGGCGGTCAACGACTCGAGATGTAGGGGCCGCAGCAGCCTTGCCGCCGAGTCCGCGTCGTCGAGACCGGTCGCCACTCGCACTGCGGTCACCACGAGCCCCGGCGTCTGGGTGTCGCCGCCAACGGTGGTGTCCCAGAACGGCTCCAGTGTTCGCGCCGAGCTGCGGGCGCCTGCGAGGTCGTGGTCGGCGATCTGTTCCGTGAGTCTCGCCAGTGCCCATTGCGCGGAGGCTTCGGCGTGTACCGTGAAGGCGCGCGATCGGGGCCAGACGACGATGGCGGCACGCCGGTACCAGCGGTCCATCGTATTGCCGTAATTGCCCATGTAGCCTTCGTATTCCGACTCATACGGCTCGAGCTGCGCGTTGGGCGTCGTCGCACACACTTCGTCGTCATCGACTGCGGCGACCAGCGGGGCGGCCGGATTGCCGGATACATCGATGGCCGATTCGAGAGTGATCACCGATTCGATCAGTTCGCCTGCTTGCGGGGACCGCGTGTCGGCGTGGTGATAGCCCCAGCTGTCCCACTGGTCGTCAACGCAATCCCAGGTCTCTCGGATGTCTGCCAGCGCCAACGCTGTGTCGCAGTTCGAGCGATCAGCCGCTGCTCGCAGCATCGTGGCCCGTGCCGCATCGGTGCCCTTGAGCCTGGACCAATCGAGCCCGCGGGCCGTGTATTGGTGATCCAGCAGATACACCAACCGGTTCGGTCGCCGACCGGCCCTGCGAACCCAGCGCGCGGTGCTCGGCATCTGGAAGTGTTCGCGCAGTCGTTCGGTCATCTCGGAATCGGCCGCGATCGCAGGCCGCGGCGAAACGGGGTGCCCACCAGCGACCAGCAGGTTGTAGGTCAGTACGATCCGGTGCCCGGAACGGATCGGCCGAACCTCGTGCACGCAATCGGCATAGAACGCGACGAAGGTCAATCTGTCTTTCGCCCAGCGGTGTTCCACTTGTTCGGAGCCGTGTTCGACGGCCAGCGAACCGCCGGTGAATGTGCTGGGCAGGGTGACCACCAGCGAAGCGATCATCGTGTCGGACTTCTCTGAGTCCTGGTGGGGTCGGAAGAACTGGCCCGGCGTGTACACCAGCATGGAATGCAGTTCGGCGGTCAGCCGAACTCCCTCTGGCAGACCGAGGTCGGTGGCGACCTGGGTGAGAATGGGGCGTAGGGTCCGATTCCAGCGGCGTTTGTCGATCTTCACCCGGCTGCGGGGAATCTCCCATGTATCACGGACCGCCGGGTCGAGCAAAGTCTGTTCCCGCAACCCGTAGCGTGCGGGCCGGGTAACCCGCAGCAGTTCGCGCGCCTGCTCGGCGGATATCGGCATCCGCAGTTGTCCGACATCTTTGACGTCGATCTGCAAATCGTCTGCCGACGTGGTGTGCCTGGTGGAGAACGACCCGGCGCCGCGGATCTCCGCCAGTGCCTCGGCGATCCGCGCACGCGGCGGCATTCGGAGGCGAGATTCTTTCGGTGTCAACGTGCTTCCGCCTCGGCATACGTACGGAGTCCGTCGTTCACGGCGTCCTGGTCGAACGGCACGGGGTCCTCCGGGCAATCGGGACTGTAGTCCTCGAGTGGGTGGTCGCCGCGGGCGCCCACGCACACGGGATGAGCGATCTCGGCGGAATCGATGCTCTCGAGCGTGATTTCGTGGCGGTGACAGTCGCCGAGATCATAGGTGTAGGTGATCGTCGCCTTGGGCGCGGGCAGCGCGCGGTTCACCCGATAGGCGTATTCGTCGCCGCCGTCCAGATCGAAGTACGGGTCGGCGTACTGTCGACCGGCGACGTCGAAGACATGCAGATGATCGCCGCTCCAGTCGAACAGCACCTGGATCACATCGTGCAGGTCGCCGAGGGACATGTTCGCGGGAACCTGCACCCGACGCCAAACACGCCCGGACAGAGCGATTTTCAACTGGTAGGTCGGAATCGCAGGCCAGTCGGTGCCGATGGCCGCCAACAGTCGATCGCCCTCGGGATGGCCACACTCGCGCGCCGCCGCGACGATATCGTCCTCGCCCGTGGCAAGCAGCGTATACCTGGCGTCGACCGCGCCGTATCGATCGAGGTCGGCCAGTGCGGTGTCGACGGCGACCCAGTGCCGGATCCGATCGGCGAGGGCGGGGGATCCTTCGGCCAGCGCGAATCGTGCGTGCGGGCCGAGCATCCGGTATTCACGCACCTCGTTCCACAGCATCGGCGCACCATAGGCGGATACGATCTCCAGAGCATCGATTCGGCCCGCAGGTGACGCGGTTTCGGCAGCTTCCAGCAGTTCCCGCAGCGGCCCGGCATGCGGATACCCCCGCATCGCCAGCCATCGGTGTGCGTACTTCCAGGATTGTTCCTCGGGAAGCCCGGCCAGGACGGCCAGCAGATCGGCCGCGGGCAGATCGGCGTTCATCGGCGGCGGGACTCGCCTGCCGAGCTCGTCGCGCGCGTACTCGGCCAGTGGTGTCACCGACAGCCGATCGTCGAGCGCGCCGAATTCGCACAGGATCTCGACCACCGTGTTCACGGGATGCCGCTGCGAGGGTTCCAGTCCATAGGAGCGATAGTCCCAGTCGCCGCGCGAGCGCATCGCGTCGCCGACGAGATCGGGCAGCTCCTCGATCGAGTCGTCGTGTGCGGCCACCGTAGCCAGCGTCACCTGGCAGACGATACGGGCGTCGGCCCCACATGGATCGTTGACCTGTTCGCGCACAACATCTTCCAACGCGGCCAGCCATTCGCGCGGACCCGGTTCGGGTGCCGGATCGACACGGACCGCCCGCGTCCCGGAGCAGGTGATCATCCCCGCCGCCATGGCGACGAGCCACCGGCGATGGACCGGCGGAACATCGCTGGCCCGGCGGACTTTTGCAGGACACCGCAGCCGGAGGCTTCCCGCCAACTCCGGTACGAATGCGGGCTTCAGCGCGCCGCCGGGTGTAGTCGGGCGACCGGCCCCCACCCAATCGGCGACGGCCACCGCGTCCGTGAAAACCGCTGAACTACGCATCAAGGACGAGGGGTCCGCATTCACCCGACGATGGTAAAGCCTCGGTGTGGACCGGCGCGGCGGAGCCCGGCCGTCGTCATGATGGTCTGATCTCGCCGGTTTCTATGCCGGCTCAGGTCACGGTGCGGGCGTACTCGCTTATCCTCGATCCACTGACTCGGGTTTCGGGTTGGTCAGCGCGCCGGAGGCGCGCTGACCAGTGTGTTTGGGGTGTGGGGTAGCCGCTGGTCTACCCAGCTTTTCCACTTCGATGTCGGGTCGGGCCGTTGCGGGCGGGGGTGGTCAGAGGATGACGAGTTGTGGTGGGGTGTAGCCGATGGTGTTGTGCCACAACGTGAGCCATGCGTCGGTCCAGGGCCAGTGGCTGGGCAGGTGCAGGATGGGGCGGCGTTGCGGTCGGGCCAGTCGGGCGGGGATGTTGACGATCTTGCGGCGCAGGGTGGCCGCGCGAGCGCGGCCGTGGTTTCCGCCGCGAGGATGCCGGTGGCGCGCAGCAGGTTGTGGGCGATCGCCGCGCAGAGCACCCAGGCGGAATTCGCACCGAATTTCCCGGACGGGATGTGGGCCAGGGGTCCGTCGATCAAGTCGGCGAACACGGTCTCGATGACAGCGTGTTTGCGGTGGGTGATATCAGCGCCTGCGGTGGACTCGTCGGAGTTGGTGAAAAACGGGTGATACCGCCAGACCGGGAACAACGCATCCGGAAAGCGAGCATCTTTCACACGCCGCACGATCAGCCGGGCCGTGACCCTGTCTGTGGTGGAAGCGAAAGCAGTGTAAGCGATTTCGGCGACCTCGGCGTCGGAGATCCAGTCCCCGGTGTCGGGATCACGGACCGCGCCGGGATATTTCACCGGAGTCCAGGCGTCGGGGGCGATCGCGTCGATCGCGCGCCCGACGGCAGCGTTTCTGGTCATCACCACCGAGAACTGCGCGCTGGCGCGCAGCGCGGCCCGCACCACTTTCCGGTTGCCGAAGGCCGAATCGCCGCGCACCAGGATCTTCCCGGTGGCCCCGAGGGCGCGGGCGGTGTTGATCGCTCGGGTGCCGAGATGACCGCCGGCCCTCTGGAGAAGCCCCTCCGAACCGAGGAAGGCGGACCGGGCGGTCGACCCATTTCCGAGGTAACGCAAGCCTGGGGCGGGCAATGGCAGGCCGGTACCAGAGCCGAGATCGAGGCGGCCTTCAGCGAGCCCGGATCTCGCGGTGCCGTCTTCATCAGCTGGAACGCCGGTGGCGGTCACGTCTTCACCGTCGAAAATGTCGGCGGTACAGTCCGATTCCTCGACAGCCAGCCCAGACCGCCCGTGCTCGATGCGGCCGGCTACTTCGACCACGGCGGAAATACGCAGTACATCAGGCTCGACGACAAACCCACTCCACCGTTCGCCGCGGTCGAAAAGTTCGTCGAACAAGCGCCGCACGTGCCCGGGGAAACCGCTCCCCACCAGACGCATCCGGAGCCGACGTCCGAAAATCCATCCGCGCCAGCACATCCGGGTCCGACGGCATCCTGGACTCCAACCCCAACCACGCCTCCCCGCACCCCGCGGAGCTCCCTGAGAACAACCATGCGCCCTCTCACCCCGGCGAGGAACAGCCCGCCCCCGCACACAAAACCGAGCATCCGCCCAATCCCGATCGTCCAGACTCCCTGACCCCATACCTGAAGGACCGCTTCGAGGACCTACGCGCCCTCTCCAAAGAAATCGTGCTGGCCGACAGCGATCCGGCTCGCCAACATGAGCTTCCCGCTTACCGTGCCGAATTTGCCGACCGATTCGACAAGCTCGGCCTGTCGGACGCAGATAGGGCCTCCACGCCGTGGAGACTGCTCGACGAGCACCAACCTCAACTCGCCAAGTACCTGGGCGACAACGAAAAGTACTTCCTCCCCGACCGTCCCGCGCCTGCCGGGTCGGGGCCGCAACAGCGCTCCCCGGACACCGAAGCCGAGCTCATCGCGGGCGGCGCTTCTGAACGCGATCCGCTGGAAGCTGGCGTCGATCGAAACGATGATCTGGGCAACCCACGCGATGACCAGGAGCATGGTGACGGAGTTCGTCCAAATGGCAGTGGGTTGGAATCCGACGGCTCAACAGCTGCTCGCGACAGCTCCGCACCGGCTCCCGCTGCAGAGCCCTACGCGTCCAGACACGCTATCGGCCGATCTCGACGCTTGGGAGCGCCCGCACGGCGATCCGCAGCCGCTCGAACGGGGTGGAGAGTTGGAGCAGCAGGTCAGGGATGCATTGAAGGGCACACAAGTCAAGCCTGGGGATGTAGGTAGCATCCTGGACAACTTGGCCAACCACCCGGCTGGCCAGGAGATCGCGGAGGCCATCGCCTCCGGTCGGTTCAAGGATGTCCCCAACTTTTCGATGGTGGTATCGGCCACGGCGCGACCCGACATGATTCCGGGCTCATTGGAACAGATACGTCTTGCCGGTCGGCTGCTGGACAGCGGGTTTACCGACATTCACTTCAAGGTGAAGCAAGATGGCCACGAGATCAGGCCGGGCATCTTCACTGGCAAGGAAACCGACCTGGACGTCATGGCCAGGGACCATGCGGGCGACGTCCACGGCTGGCAGTTCAAGGATGTCGCGTCGACCAACCCGAAGAATGTGGTCGGCAAGGTTTTCAAGGAAATGCTGCAGTTGGCCGACTCCCATGCGGACGTTCAGACCTTTGTCCTCGATACGGTGGTCTCGACCGCAGACCTTGCGCCGCACCTGGACCGACTCGAGAGGAACTACGTGAAGAACCGTACCCAGGTTGTCATCCGCACACCGGACGGGATCATATTCGTACCCTCGGGAGGCAATTCATGCCGAAGGGGGCACTGTGATCGCGAGTACACCTGTCGCCCGCTGGACCTGGGGGCGGGACCACAGTGAAACCGATACCATCAAACTGTGTTTGGGTGATCAGTTGCTCGCGTACACCGCACTGGCTGCTCACCGTCTCGCACTTGGCGAGCCCGCCGTTCATGTGGAGATCGCAGAGGCTGGACATCCGAGGAACTTGCTCTTCGATGGCTGGCTGCCACTAGACTTTGAGAACTCTCCCGCGGAGACGGCAGCATCAAGGCTATCCTACGAAATTCGTATGCGTCGTAGTCCGGGCGAAATCGGTTCGGTCCATGCAACCGTCGACTGTGTAGGCGAAGTCTCCGGGGACGGGGGAGAAATACTCCAACAAGAGTCGTTCCGGCTGGGAACCAGCGCGTATGAGGATTACGTCACTACCTATCTGGTGACGTTCTCTGACGCCTGGATGGCTTATGATTTGAGGGGATGCCCGCAGCCACACGCACATGCTGCAAATCAACCGCGTCTAGCTGCTGTGCTTCGGGACCTGTCGGAGTTACTGGATTCAGAAACCGATCCTGAAGACCCAACCTACTTCGGCACACCGACGGAGTCGGGGATCGATAACTTCTTCGAGCCGGACGGCAGTCCCTCCGATGTTTGGTCCCGGTTTGAGGAGAACTATTCACCATTTAGATCGTGGGACCAGAACAAGTGATAATTCGCCGTTGGTACTACAGCCTCGCTGTGGTATTGAGGGAGAGACTGGCGTCGACAACTACTTCGGTTTGATGACTGAGATAGGAAATTATGACCACAACATACGAGCAGGCATTCGAGACCATTATCGGCCATTTTAGGCCGAAGTGGGTTCATGGAACCTTCTATGTCGACGATAAAGAAATCGTCGAGACCGACGAGGTATACGTGTTCAAGGTGGGCGCACGCGAGTGGCTGGTGGACGGCGATTTATCGTTCGCCATCGCGGGTGGTATCCCCGTGGTCTACAAGGAGTCGGGTCAGCTGGGCTCCCTGCCTTCGGTAGCGGTCGCCACCGACCCCAGTGTTCGGATGCGCCCCAATCCGAGTCCGGTTTTCGCGGCAGACTCTGTATGACTCAAGGCCGCGTAGCTTCAGCCTGAATCCACGGATGCTCTTTTCGTGCTGCTCGGCGCGCCGTAGGCGTGCTGACCAGCGGGTTTAGGATGCAAGGTAGCCGCCGACGGTGTGCTGATCCAGGCGCAGGCCCGGGCCCTCGAGTTCCCGCCAGGACCGCGCCCACCAGCGCGGCCTTGTCCGCGACCCGGTAGAGCGGCCGTTCCATCGGCAGGCCCGGATCGGCGGCGGTGGCGTCGAGTTCGACGCTGACCCGCGGTTCACGAATCTGCCTGACGCGCAGCGCATTCGACTCGATATTGCGCAGAATGTCCATGACCCGACGGTTTTCCAGCCACACCTGATCGTCGAGGAAGCGGCGCAGCTGTTCCGACAGCAGCCGGACGGTGGCCTGGGTGCGGCCGCCGGCGTCGAGCCAATCGTGATGGATGCGCCGCATCCGCGGATCCGGTTCGCCGATGGCCGCCAGCTCCTGCACCTTGGCCAGCAGTTCGGTGAACTCCAACTGCTTCTGATACGAGAGCCGGAAGTCGTAGAACGCTTGAAAAATGCGGCCCTGATCGGATTCGGCGATGGCGTCGCGCGTGCCGAGCATATCGTCGAGCAGCCCGGCCTTGGACCCGTCCCAGGTGGCGATCCGCTCCCGCAATTCCCGGTCGAGTACCCGGAAATTCGCCTCCACCTCACGGAAATCCGCGAGCAGCTCCCGCGCCGTGGTGGTGAACTGCTGATACCGGTCGCGCAACGCCACCTGGTCGAGCGGCGAGAACCGCCCCGCGGCAACGCTTTCGATCTCCGCGTCGATCTCCTCGCGGCGGCGCCGCAACTCCGCCAGCCGCACCTCCGGATCGGTCTCGGCCCCGAAAGCCATCTGCCGCAACAACTCGAACACTGTGTTCAGCCGCGACTCGGTCCCGACGAACGACCGCTCGGCCAGCCCCTTCACCCATGCCAGCGCCTTCTCCACCGCGGGCGTGGCATCGAAATGCGCCTCATCCGCACCCGGCGGATAGAACTTGCGTAACCACCCCGCCTCCGGCGCGGCCCAATCGTTCAGATACGCCGCCACGGTCTTGGGAAACGTGCCAGCCCCCAGACGCTCGTTCAACGCATACAACACATCGTCGAGTCGATCCGCCAACTCCGCCGACGCCATCGACCGCGCATTTTCCTCGACGAACACCGCGCCCAGGAATGACAAGACCAGCGGCGCGTTGTCGGCCCGCAGCAACCGCCAGGCTGGATGCTGTTTGCGCAGCGAACTGCATGATGGGGCTTTCGACGGGGGACTGACGTGAAGCATGGTAGGCGTCGGCTCCGACAGGAGTCGGCGCGTGATTGCCGCAACCCGAGTTTGCCGGGGCCCAGGCGAGGGCAACGTCAGCGGGCCGGCACGGGTGGGATGCCGTCCCGGCCGCACTCCAAGTCGGCTGGATGGGTGTTCAGGCCGATCCGTGGCCGTTCAGTGTGGGCATGACCGAACGGCAGCTCGATCCGATCAAGGTGGAGGGATTCAGCTCGATCCGATCGTCGACGATTCGGCTGGGTCGGTTCAATGTGCTGGTCGGCGGCCAATGGCGCCGGCAGGAGCAACCCGGTGCACGGTTTCGAGAGGTTCGAGCGAATCGTCGACAGTGAACTCGGACTCTTCGTGGGCCTGAACGGCGGGGCGTCGGCACTAGTGCGTCGGCTGCGGTACACCGATGGAATCCGGCTCGAGGTGCGCTCTGATCCCAACCGCTATGTCGCAGAGCTGATTCCACCGGGCAATGACGAGCTGACCTTCGGGCAGGAGACCGTGTCGAGCTCGAGCTGCTGGGCTGATTCCTATCGAGCCAGGTGCGGGCAAGTTCGAGGCGTGCGTCCTCCCTCGTCGTCAGGCGGTTTCGCGCAGGCTGGACAAGACCCGGATCGCATCAGCGAGTCGGACCATGCGCTCGGGCTGCTCGGCTGCCAGACCCATTTCGATGTACTGGCGGATCAGCATGCTCGCGGTGATGCAGTGTTCGGCGGCGGTCTCCCGGATGCGGTCCCGCAGTTCGGCGGGAATCTTCAGGGAGGTGGTGACCATGCCGGTTTCGATCTCGTCGGCGGTCGGGGGCAGCGGCGGCGCGGCGGCGGTGTCGTCGAAGGTCAGGTTGCCGAGGAACGCGGTGGCCTCCTCGGGTGTGCGCGGGTAGCCCTGGTCTGTCGGGTCGCTCATTGGTTGGCCTCCCATGCGTTGTACTCGGTGAGCTGGTGTTCTCCCATCGGCACGGCCATCAGGATTTCCCAGCACGTGGAGGGCGAGGGTAGTTGCCGGAGCATGACGACCAGTCCACGGCCATCGTCGCTGCGACCCCACACGGTCAGCACTGGTAGACCTTGGTCGGTCCGGGCTGGCCGTGGCCACCGGCGTGCCGAGTACAGGACTTCCATCACCTCCCAGGTCTTGACCTGGAACCGCTGGAGGAACTGCTTGGCAGTCGGCGACCACTCGTACTCCACGACACGACCATAATACCTCCGTATTACCTGGCGGGCAGTTTTGCTGCCGAACAGTTGCCCTGGTATCGCTTTCGCTCCACGCCGATCAGGGTTGCGTCCACCGAAACATGTTCGTACCCTGCGGCTTTGGCGGCCTGCCGGGCATTCGGCAGCGAGGGTTGGTGCGGGCAAAGGTGTCGATTCGGTGGCCGTCCGACAGTGCGGGATGTGATGCTCGAGCTGGCTGAACGTCAGATTCTAAGACTGGACATGCGCCTGGTACGAGGTCGATCGGATCCACCAGTCTTCGTTGGACAGGCCGGGATCTGAGGTCATGGTAGCTCGGCACGACCGCAGGTCAGGGTTCGTCGTTGCTGAGTTCGACGAGTTCGATGGGCCAGGGCAGAACCTGTTCGATGGGCTCCCAGCGTTTGCGGTCGTGGGTGATGATCTCCCAGTCGAAATGCCGGGCGACGGCGATGGTTTGCGCGGCCGGGAATCGAGTTCGATAGCCATCTGCCGAACGGCGAGGGGGTCGTGTATCGGCCCGACCGAACCTCCATCGGCGATGACATGCGCACCCACCAAGTGCGCCACAATGTCCGCAACGAGGGCGAACACGACGTCATCGTGCACGGCAGCCCGGACGGTGCACCGATACCGGGCCTCGGCGACGAGGTACACCCCGAACAGATCGTTCAGGCCATCCTCGGCAACCCGCACTACGTCCCCGGAACGCCGGTCAGGCTGTTGGCGTGCTTCAGTGGCAACGAGTTCGGCTGGGCGCAATACATTGCCGACCGGCTGGGAGTTCCCGTCCGAGCACCCTCCGATGCCGTCGGTACTCCACGCATCCCGAACTCGACCGCCGTCATCCGAGGCGACGGCGAATGGGTCTCGTTCACCCCGCACACGCCTGTCGGAAAGGCCGGCCCGCTGTACGAACCGGGCCAGGTTCTTGAGCAGGGGGCTGAAAGGCCGGAAAATCGCAGGTCGGCGTACGACAATCCGCCGGGCTGGGATTTCATGGGTGAAGACCCGAATCACCCCACGGGTGGCGATCCAACAGCTGCGGACGTCGACCGGTATCTCAACCGCGACGGTGTCCAACACGCCATCGACACGGCGAACGAAGCAAGCCGGGACAATCCCAACAATCTGCTCAAGATCGATGGAGTGCCGACACCCCTGGGCGACGCGATCTCGACACTCATGGGCCGGAATCCGGAGTTCGTGCGGACGTTGGAGTCGACGCCCTACCTCGAGTCGGCACTCCTGCAACGTCCTCGGGCATTGCTGAGCGTGCTCCAGCATCCGGATGCGATGCGTATCGCCACGGAAACCGTGAACGACATTCGCGACCACGGAGCAGAAGCTATCATCTCCGAACACCACAGCGCGCCCGCATCCGCGCCGTTCCAGATCTCCGAGAGTCAACAGCATCTGGTCGCTGAAATTCAACAGCAGATAACCGATCTCAAAATATCCACGAACCAACCGGGCTATAACGAGCCGACACCACCACGCGTAGGCGCACCCGATTCGACACGGTACGAATACCCGGCAACCCTGGACGAATACCGAAACAACTTCCTCAAAGGAATGTACGACGATTGGACCTCGAATCAGAACGATTTGAATACTCTCGCCGAGCGCGTGGCTAACGAGTCCGGCGGTGAAGTACATTCCCGACCTGGACCCAAGGATGAAGTCAGGGTCGCAGAGAAGATCAACGGAAAATATGGCGGAAACCCATCCAGGCTCACCGACCTGGTGGGTGTCTATATCCGCTATGATTCGATATCTGACCTCTATCGAGGCCTGGAGACCTTGCAGACCCAACTCGACGCCGAGGGTTCGACTGCTCGCATTGTCGAACTCAAAGACCGGTTCGCGATACCCCAGGGAAGCGGCTACGGAGACGTGCAGATGTTGGTGCAGTTGCCGAGCGGCCATATCGCGGAGTTCCGTATGCACCTCCGGGCCATGGACGAGGTCGCGGAATACGAACACGCCTTGTACGAGACACGCAGAATCTTTCGGCCGCTCGCAGAGGAACAAGGCCGACCGCTTACACTCGAAGAACGCGCGTTGCAGGTCGAATTGGAGCACCGTGCCCGCCAACTGTACGCCGAGGCTCTTCGGAGGGGACTGAATGAATAGCGAAACGACCGAGTATTGGGAATACATGCAGCGGCCGTATCGACTGGAAAAATCGGACCAACCCGGCGCAGTCAGTGGGCGAGTCGGCTTTTTCATCGACCGCCGCACAGGAGAGTACATCGAGGACAACACCCCCATCGATAACATCCTCTGGCCCGATCCCACCACGGACGGCTTCTGGCGCGAGCACGACTCGTTCCAGCGCGACAGAAACTGGTACGTCGACGCTGTCGAGCACGAACGCATGCAATACCTGCGCGGCGAAGGAACCATCTTCGCCCTGTACGAAGTGATAGAAGCGACCCGCGATCAAGCGCGGGGACGCGGAAGAATGACGCCCGAAGAACGCGCCCTTGTTCACTCTTTGACCAACAAGACATTCGATATGTGGGAGGAAGAAATAGCCCGCCGGGCCACAGGGGAACCTCCCGCGTTTTCGGTCACTTCCATCGTCGACCACCCCTGAGCTCTGCGCAAAGAACTGCCACATCCAGCGACAACCCGAGGATTCCCTATGGCAAGGCTGAAACCGGTCGGACTATATCAAGAAATGTATAAAGTCGGCCGTCATGATGAACTTCCATCTTTGTTCGACGCATCAACCGACCGCGTCATCGGTGACCGCGCACGGGTACTGGAATACATGTGTGCCGCGCCAGGAGTGCTCGATGTCCTCGATGTGCTGACGGACATGATCAATAACACCGACAAGATACAGAGCGCGTCCTCCCTCATCTCTGACGGCGAGTGGATTTGGCGCGTCGACTCGATCCATTACCTCAGTCGATACGATCTCGACATACCGGACGAATTTCTGCAGCACGTCCGCGCGCGGAACTATGAGCCGCCGAACGCGATGGACTTCACGCCAGAATTCGAATCCGAGATGCTCAAATACTTCTGACGAGAACTGACCAAGCAATTCCGGCAAGGCATAATCGGAGTGATAGCCACATCGATGATGGCCACCACCAAACCGTTGACCTGCGGCCTTCTCGTTACCCGACAGCTGTCTTCGCCCCGCCGCCGTGCTGGGTGACCCGAGGGCGGAGGCGCACCTTCACGGCCTTTCTGGTGAACTCCTGGTTGGTGGCTTTGCTGGCCCATACCCATGCCTCGCCTTGCGTGAGGTTCGACATCTTCGTCGATGAAAGGTCGGCGAGGGCCGCGTTGGCCTTCTGGATGTGTTTCAGCCAGGTCGGCGACGTGAACTTGTGCAGGAAGATGTGGTCGGACAGCTCGATCAGCGATATCGGTACGGACGGCGGATCTTGGCTTGCCACAAGCACACTCATGCCTTTGTGCCGACGATTTGTAGCTAACAAACCAACCGACCGGAACTTATGGCTCGCTGAGTCCCACAGTGAGTCCGAGGACTTTGATCTTCTGCGAAGCATGAGTCGTGTCGTCGAGGAAGAAGTACCCGGTCGAGTTGCGTCAGCGGGCCGTTCGGATGTTCGCCGAGATCTGTGATCGGCACGAGGCGGTCATGGGCAATGTCTACCAAGTCGTGGTCGCGCCAGCGTGCAGGCGATCGTTAGACGAACCGCTTGCCCTTTGTCATCAATGTGGATCGGCCGCGAGCGCTGATTCGCCAGCGGCCGCGCGGGCGGCTGGGGATGATCAGGCCGCGGGATTCGAGGTGGGCGAGGGCGTTTCGGGTTCGCCAGCTGGTTGGGGTTGATGACCGTTGGATCTGGGCTGCGGTCAGTGTGTTGTCAGGGTGGAGGACCGCCAGGACGGCCACCTCGGCGGGGGTCATTGTTCGATCACCTTCGACTTTCGAGATCGGTGTCTTCCGGCGGGGTGGCCAGTTCGATTGGGGACGTCGAGATGCCCTCCTCCGATGAGTGGAAGTCGAAGGGAGTTGCGGCTTTCGGCGCGGTTGTCCGAATAGAAGCCCCAGCAGGACCAGAGGATGACGGCGGTGCAGAGGGCGGTGATCGACAGGAGCGCCCATGCGTCCCAGGGCATTACGACCTCCTTGGCTCGTGTCGAGCAGTGGTAGTTGGTGTCGCCTGATGTCGGCTCAGTAGAGGGCCTGAGCGCTCAGATGCGGGGTGGAATTGGACGAGCCAAAGGAATCCATCCGTTTGCCCTGTGCGGGTTCCATGCGACGGGGACAATGGGATCCGCAGTTCGTCAAGCAGTCACCCACGATGAGGCGTGCGCGCCATCCAAATTCGGGAGTAGCGCTGATGAGCAAGAACCCGACGACGATTCCTCGACGGCAGCTGGGGCGGCAACTCCGGGAGTTGCGGCAGGGGGTTGGGCTGTCACTCGCCGATGCGGCCAGGCTGATCGAGCGGGGAGCTGGGACGCTACAACGATTGGAGAAGGGGGAGAACCCGCGGATCCGGCAGTTGGATATCGAGGCGCTGTGCAAGCTCTACGGTGTTTCGGATGAGCACACGCAGCAGATGAAGGACCTAGCGTTGCAGGCAGATCGGCGAACACGGCCGGCAGATGACTCCTATTGGTGGACGAGGTACGAAGATCTGATCCCGGCCGACTTCGAGACCTACATGTCGCTGGAGTCGGCGGCTGAACGGATCACGATGTATCAGCCCGACACGGTGCCGGGCATCGTTCAGATCGCCGACTACGCACGGGCTCTCGACAGGGTGTTCTTCAGTTCGGACACGGTCATGGAACTCGAACAGCGGGTGCAGGTTCGGATGCAGCGGCAGGCGGCGATCACCCGTCGGTTGTCTCCGGTCGAGGTCGACCTTCTGCTCGACGAGGCTGTGCTGAGGCGGGTGGCGGGTTCACGCCGAGTCATGGCGGCACAGCTCCGTCGCTTGGCTGACGCGTCGGCGAACGTGAGAGTTCGTGTGGTCCCGTTCAGAGTCGGGTTCCCCATGGGTGGCCACGTCGGACCCTTTGTGATGCTGGAATTTCCGGACGACCCCAGTACCGGTGAGCCTGTTGAGCCCACCACGATCTACGCCGAGTCGTATGGGACTCGGCTGTACTTCGACAGCGACACCGACGTCTCCCGCTGCCGGGATGCCTACGTGAAGATCGGCCGCGTAGCGTTGAGCGAAGCGGATAGCAAGCACCTGTTGAGGTCGGTTGCGAAGGAGTACGAAGCGTGAATGATCTGTCCGACGCGCGTTGGTTCAAGAGCAGTAAGAGCCAGGGCGGGGAAGCTTGCGTGGAAGCCGCTCACCTACATTCCGGCCGGGTGGCCGTACGCGACTCAAAGCTGGGGGAGTCCAGCCCGGTCTTGGTTTTCGACGGCCATGCGTGGGATCGCTTTGCTGGCGCAGTGAAGGCTGGGAACTTCGACCGACCTTAGGTGCTGGCCAGCAGCGCCGAATCAACGAAGGCCGGTTCGAAGCGGCGATCCTGCCCCCAAACCTCGTGAGCCAAGCGGAGTTTCTAGACCAAGTTCGTGACCACGGCACCTGCTTGATCAGAGGATCGGTTGCCGTCTGCCAGCACCTTGGCGTATCGGACCGAGTCGACAATGACCGACTTGATCCGTTCGTGATTCAGGCACGGCCGAAGGTCGGCTTCGCAACTGCCGACAGATGATTCCGGCCCGGCGGCCTCCCACAGCCGTAGGAAGGCCGTGTGCTCGTCCGGCGGGTACCCCATCTTGTGCAGGTGTGGCCACGTGGATACCGCCTCGCCGATGCACAAAACCAGATTCCCGAGGTCGACGATCCAGCCCATCACCGTAGAGATTTGCTGGCGTGGCCATGCTCAGCGCGTCCTAGCGTTGGTGAAATCGACCGATACAGTGACCGATTCAGCGGGAAGACGCTCGAGCTGGTGTTTTCCGGTCAGCGGTAGTCGGAAGCGTCCGCACGCGCGGCCGCCTCGGTACGGTGTTCGGCGGACTACTCGAACTATAAGGAAGCTTGGTGTTCTCTCCCGATCCGCTGGTTGTCGTGATACCGCGCGAGGATATCGAAAGCGGGGACCTGGGGCCCGCCCTCGAGGTGCTCAACTCGTGCGTCGTGTCGCCGGAGCGTGCCCGAACCTGCATGGGCGCGGTCGAGTTGGTCATCGAAGGCTACGAGCACATCCCGACCGAACTGTTCGAGATGGAACCGGTTCGCCAGTTCGTGCGACAGCTCGACGGTGAGTTTCCCTACTGGTTGTATTTCCTCGGTCTGGGTGGCCCCTCACTACGGCTGATCTTCGGCTGCTTCTTTCCGCCGTTCCTCGACGACGTCGAGCGGCACCAGCAATTCGCGCACCGTCTCGGGGCGGTGATGGAGAACCGGTGGCTGCCGGCGATGAGCGACGTCGCCGCATTCGCCGTGCTCGGTGCGGCCGAACTGGACGCCCGCACCGCCGCTGTCTTCGACCACTACTTCCGTTCCAGCGCACCGGCAATCGCGACATCACCGGCCGACACCACTGTGACCTTGCGTGATCAGCCCGCAGCCGTGGTGGAGGAAGTCTTCTACGGTGAGCTGACCGGTGTCGAGATCGAGCGGAACGATGACCCGTTCGAGAGCCGTCCGGCGGCGCCGTGGGATCCCGAGCAGATCCGGATATCCACGCGCACGTTCTCCCTGCGCAATGTCCTCGACATGATCGATGACAGCGATCTCGAATTGGCTCCCGATTTTCAACGCAACCGAGTGTGGAAGGGCCGCCAGAAGTCTCGGCTCATCGAGAGCCTGCTGCTGCAGATTCCCCTGCCCGCCTTCTATTTCGCCGAGGACCGCGGAGGGATGTTCCGCGTGGTGGACGGCTTGCAACGGCTGTCCACCGTGCACGAGTTCGTGAAGGGCGGTTTCGCTCTCGACGAGCTCGAATACTTGGAGGGCGAGCGCGAGAAGACCTTCGCGGAACTGGATCCGCCCCTGCGCCGGCGCCTTCACAACGCCCAGATCGTGGTGCACGTGATCGAGCCGTCAACGCCCAACCGCGTCAAGTACGACATCTTCAAACGCATCAACACCGGTGGAGAGCCGTTGAATGCCATGGAGATCCGGCATTGCATGAGCAGCGCGCGCAGCCGGAACCTGCTCAAGCGGTGTGCCTCCGCCGAGGTCTTCCACGCGGCGACCGGCGGCGTGCTACGCAATCACGTCCGAATGAACGACCGCGAGGCCGTCCTGCGTTTCCTCGCCTTCTACACCCTTCCGGATCTGCAGGAGTACGACTCCTACGGGTCATTGGAGAACCTGCTCGACGCCACCACCGAACTCATCGACGACGTCGGCCAGATCTCCGACGCACACCTCGAATCCTGGTTCGCCGCTTTCGAACGCGGCATGATCAATGCGCGAATCATCTTCGGCGACTATTCCTTCCGGCGCTGGCCGGCCGGCAACGATCGGCGTTCCCCGATCAACCGGGCGCTGCTGGAAAGCTGGGGCGTCGTCCTGGCCGGCTACCACCCCGAACAGCTCGAGCGCGCTCGGCCCCGAATCGTCGCGGAGGCTCGCGCGGCCATGGCGAAGAACAACGAATACATCGCCGCGATCAGCGCCTCCACCGCCGACCCCAAACGCGTGCGGGTCCGCTTCGAGGTCCCGCGCCGGATCATCGAGGACGCGGTCGCTCTGTCGTAGGCGCGATGCTCGTTCACGGCCGTCGGCCACGGCTCTGCTGCTCGAGCTGATGCTGGATCTTGACCAAGGTAGGCAGTGGAACTTCCGTGCGGTAGTGCACCCCTTCTTCTCGAAAGCTCTCCCGCGGAACCGCTCAGCGATGCTGCCCATGGCGGTCTGATCCAGTGACGAATCAGCGATTCGTGGCCATTGCAAGGGCCCGAGGCGAAAGCCCTTTGCGCAAGACCTGTTTGCCCGCAAGCTTGGTGAACCCGTTGGACGCGCCCTTCTCGGCATACCCGTACACCGGCCGCAACAACGAGTCGATATCGACGAACCCGCGCACACCGGCACCCGGCATCAGACCGACCGGCGACACGAGATTCTGATCATCGAGCACCGCTGACTTCGCGGTGAACATATGCGAAACTTGCCCCCGCAGTGCCCTTCTGGAACTGCCCCGGATCACTACCTGGACACAGCGATCATCCCAGCTCGAGGGGGAACCCTCAGAGCATGGTGCTCATCGTCGGCCACTACGACATGTGATCGGCGGGGATGTTCGCGCCCGTACCCACGTTTTCGTCATCATCACCACCCGCGCGATTGCCTATTGGGTCAATGCTGGGCGGCCAGCCCTGACGAGGAGGAGTTCGGCGATGAGTTTCCTGCGCGTCGGCAGTATTTTGGGCACTTTCTTGACAGCCGTTGTGGTGAGTGTTGCCGTCCTCGTGTCGACCGGGCCGATCGCTGGGGTGGCTTCGGCGGCGGGCTGCACGCTCACGCCGACCGGCGGCACTGTCACACGAATGATCGGCACTCGCAGTTACACGCTCAACGTGCCGCAGGGATTGACGGGGTCGGCGGTTGGGTTGCTGATCAGTCTGCACGGCGCCGGCGACACCTCGGCGGGCATCGAGCGCGAAACCGGATGGAGTTCCTACGCAGCGGCCCACGATTTCATCGTCGCCTACCCGCAAGGCACGGAGTTCGATAAAACCTGGCACTTCGAGCAGGGGTCTGTCGACGTCACCTTCCTGAAACAGGTCGTCACCGACATCGAATCGACCTGGTGTGTCGACACCCACCGCGTCTACGCCGACGGCTGGTCCGATGGGGCGATCATGTCTCAGCGGATGGCCTGCGACGCCGCGGACCTGTTCGCCGCCGTCACCTCGTGGGAGGGCACCGACCCGACGGACCCCAACCCCCTCGAACCCAGTGCCGTCGGCACCCCGTGCACACCGAGCCGCCCTATTGCGGTCGGAATCTTCCAAGGGGCGTTCGACCCCATCTCCAGCCTCGGGGTCGGCCTCGCAAACGTCCGTGAATGGATCCGCCGTGACCGCTGCCCAGCGACAGCGGACCCGACCTCCGACCGCTACGGCACCCATACGAACTATCAGCCCTGCGCGGCCGGAACGAACGTGGCGTGGCGGGTCGAATACAACACGACACACCAGTGGCCGACCGGCGCCATCGGCCAGGATCTACGCGATCAACTCTGGAACTTCCTCGACTCCCGGACCCTCCCATGACCACGTCGACTGCACTCGTACCGCCCTTGCGGGTGATTCGGCGGTCACTTCCGGCGCGCTATTGCCGTGGTGATCGGGAGGGGGCACTGTGAGAGACACCGGTGGCGCCACCGGGCGCTGCCTCTGTGCAGAAAGGAGGTGGATCGTGTTCGCACGGTCTACCACGCTTCAGGCGCAACTTTCCGCTCTCGAATCCGGGATCGCACATGTGCGGGACGAGGTTATGCCGGGGCTGGACGGCTTTCCCGGCTGTATCGGGCTTTCGTTGCTCGTCGATCGGCGCACCGGCCGGTGCATCGTGACGACCTCGTGGGAATCCGAGGAAGCGATGAGGGCGAGCGACGAGCAGGCGATCCCGATTCGCAATCGCACGGCAGAGAAATTCGGTGGCAGTCCGGTGGTCGAGGAATGGGAGATCGTGGCCATGCATCGCGCGCATCAGACGCCGCAAGGCGCGTGTGCGCGCGTCACCTGGGTGAAGACCGATCCCAGCAGGATCGATAGCGCCATCGACGTCTACCGGGAACATACTTTGCCCGGTATGGAGCAGCAGCTCGATGGATTCTGCAGTGCGAGTCTGATGGTGAACAGGTCGTCGGGTCGTGCCGTCTCGTCCAGCGTCTACGACAGTGCCGAGGCGATGGAACGCAACCGGATCGCGTCGGCCGCGTTGCGCGTGGACGCCGCGCGGCAGGCGCGGGTCGAGGCCGTCGACGTCCGCGAATTCGAGTTGGTCTTGGCGCATTTGCGCGTCCCCGAGCTGGTCTGACCTCGAGCGGGGATCGGCGAAACGGCAGGTCGAAACCGGAAGTTCGACGTGTCGGGTCCGTCCCCGAGTAGGTGGTCACCGCAGCACGGCCGCAGCGCGCGGCCGTGCTCGGTCGGTCGGCGGCGAGTCGGACATGGACCGTTCGGGCGATCGTGGGGTCGAGGTCTTCGCAAGCTGATTCACCGTGGGAAGTAGGGGGGTGGGCGCGCGGGTGGGTTGTGTGGGGTGGAACACTGGTCAGTCGGAACTGTTTGGCTGCGTTGATGATTCGCGTAGGGTTCGCGAAAGTTTGTCGGGGGGATGCTCTAACGTAACGCGGTATCTGTCCGTCACGACCGTGGAGCGTTATGGCTGCCTCGTTCGACCTTCATACCCTTGCGGTGCTCGGTGCGGCTGGGGAGCGGCTGGTCATCTGGCATGTGAATGTGGGTGCGGCGCTGGGGGAGTCGCGGCTATCGGGCGCTTGGGTGCTGGATCGATCGCGCAAGGCGGAGATCGAGAGCCTCACGGTCGGATACCCGATCGTTGCAGTCGGCAATGACGCCTCTGCTGCCGAAGCCCTCGGCAACGACGTCCAGGCGGCCGCTGCGGTGGGTATTCGCGCTCAGCAGGCTGAGGCGGTGGGCGACGGTGACCAGCTGGCGGACGTGGTGGGCGTTGGGGCCGCTGCGGCGGTCGCGGACGGTCGGATTGTCGGGGCTGCCGAGGCTGTCGATGTCGATGCGACTGTCGAAACCGTCCGTGCCGCAATCGAATCGGCCGACGAGCGGTTCGTTGAGCATCAAGACGCGAGCGGTGGGAAGCTCACCAGGCCGCAGTGGCCGGTGATCGTGGCGCCGGATGAGGTTTCGCTGCCGCAGTTTCAGGTGGATGTGGCCGATGATCACGTTCGGCCGGTGCTCACGCTGGCGCGGGGGCTCGCGGATCTGGCGGATGCGTGGGCGGCGTTCGAGTCGCTACGGCTTGCCCGGCCCTTTCTGGAGGACCTCGGCGGCGCGGTCGCACGGCCGTTGCCGCTCGCGGTGCGGTGAGTATGGCGGGACTGTCGTTCGCCGCCATCGATGTCGAGACCGCTAATTCCGCGCGGGGCAGTATCTGCGCCGTCGGCGTCACCGTGGTGCGGGACGGGCGGCGCGGGGAGACCGCGTCGTGGCTGTGCCGTCCACCTGCGGGGCTGGACTTCTTCAACTGGCACAACATTCGCGTGCACGGGATCTCGGCGGCCATGGTCGCCGACAAGCCGGAGTTCGCGCAGCGCTGGCCGGAGGTGGAGAGCCTGGTCGGCGAGCTGCCCGTCATCGCCCACAATGTCGGATTCGACAGCAGCGCGATACGGGAAGCCTGCGGCCACAGCGGAATTCGGATACCCTCCTGGTCCTACAGCTGCAGCCTCGCCCTGGCCCGCCGCCACCTGAGCCTCGACAGCTACCGGCTGCCCCACGTCGCGTCCTCTCTGGGCATCGACTTCACCAACCACCACGACGCGGCCGCGGATGCCGCCGCAGCAGCCGACATCGTGATTGCCCTGGCCGCCCGGGCCGGAGTCGATTCGCTGTCGGCGCTCGAGCGCATGGTGGTCGACCGGCCCCTGCGGACCGATCGGACATCGCGAAAGTCTGCGGCTAACACGCTGATACCCGCCGTGCTGACTGTCGCCGAACGCCCTCCGCGCCGATCCTGGTTCGGCCGTGAGGAATTGGTGCTGCCAGCGGTCACCGGCTCTGATCCATCCCACCCGCTGTATGGCGAAATCGTCGTCTTCACAGGTGATCTCGTCGCCATGACTCGCCAGGCAGCGTGGGACGCCATCGCGGCATGTGGTGCGACTCCCGCTCGGAACGTCACTCGGCGTACGACCCGGCTGGTCATCGGGGGCGGCTTTCGTGGTGTCGACCCCGACGCGTTCACCACGACGAAGGCGCGCCGGGTTGCCGAGTTGCGGACGCGGGGCAGCGGATCGAGGTCATGGACGAGGCCGCGTTCGTGGCCTGTGTGGGTGCCGGGACCGGGTTGTCCGGAGGCCGGGGCGGGGTGTGAGAAGTGCGTTGTTGCATGGTTTTGACGGGCTCGGTAAAGAGGGTGAGGGGAATCGGTCGAATGAGTCAGAGGCGGAAATGACGAGTGCAGGTGGCCGGCGTCGGTGGGTGGCTGCGGGAATCGCCCTGGTGGCGGCGGGCTTCGCTGTGAGGCCGGGGCCCGCGTCCGCTGCGGAACCGCTGAATTCTGGCGCGGCATTCTCGGCCGACGGCTCGCATATCGACCATGTGGTGCAGCGGGACGATCGCAAATCCACCGTATTCGTGTACTCGGCCGCGATGAACCGTGTCATCGAACTCTCGGTCATTCGCGCCGCCGACAATTCCGCGCCACGTCCGACGTTGTATCTGCTCAATGGCGCGGAGGATGGCATCGATGGGAACGGCAACGAGGTCTCCTGGGAAACCCGCACCGATGTCGTCGATTTCCTGGCCGACCAGAACGTCAATGTGGTGAATGTCCTCGATGGCCGCTACACCTATTACACCGACTGGCAGTCCGACGACCCGATGCTCGGCCGCAACAAGTGGACCATCTTCCTCACCCAGGAACTCCCGCCCGTCATGGACTCGGCCCTCGGTGCTTCCGGCCGCAATGCCCTTGCGGGAGTATCGATGTCGGCGACCTCCGCCCTCGCCCTCGCCGAATCCGCCCCTGGTCTCTACCAGAGCGTCGGCTCCTTCAGCGGCTGCGCCCAGACCGGCAGCGACCCCGGCCGCCGCTACCTGCAGGCCACCGTTCTCTCCGGCGGCGGCAACCCTTGGAACATCTGGGGTGTCGACGGCTCCCCGGCCTGGATCGTGAATGACCCGTCCACCCCCGCCAACCTCGAAAAACTCCGTGGCACCGACCTCTTTTTGGCCGCCGGAACCGGTGCGAACCCGGCCGCGGCGGGCGGAGGCCAAGTCGGCGCGTCCAGCACGGCACTGGAATCCACCGTCGAAACCTGCACCCGCGCGCTGCAATCCAGCATCGAAGACCTGAACATTCCGGCGACGTTCGACTATCTCCCCGGCGGCGGCCACAACTGGCCCTCGTGGCAGGTCGACTTTCACAATGCCTGGCCCGGAATCGCTCGCAGCCTCGGCCTGTGAATCGAGGCACCACGCCGGACGGCCACCCATTCGGTTCCGCTGTCACCCGGGTGACGGCGGGCCGATAAGCTGCTCCGGGTGACCGACGAGAAGCTGCTGCAGGGACCCATCCACGCCGTCCATGTCGAGCTGGGCGCTACCTTCGCTCCGTTCGGGGGGTGGGAGATGCCGGTCTCGTACGCGGGGACCGTCGGTGAGCACACGGCGGTGCGCACCACTGTCGGGCTTTTCGACGTCAGCCATCTCGGCAAGGCGACGGTCAAGGGTGCGGGTGCCGCTGCCTTCGTGAACTCGGCACTCACCAATGACCTGAATCGGATTCGCCCGGGAAAGGCGCAGTACACGCTGTGCTGCACGCCGGAGGGCGGGGTCATCGACGACCTGATCGCCTACTACGTGAGCGATGACGAGATCTTCCTGGTGCCCAATGCGGCGAATACCGCGACCGTGGTGGCGGAGCTGCAGAAGGTCGCGCCGGAGGGCATCACCGTCACCGACGAGCATCGCGGGTACGCGGTCTTCGCCGTGCAGGGTCCGCGGTCGGCGGAAGTCCTCGCCAAGCTCGGCCTGCCGACCGACATGGAGTACATGGCCTACGCCGACGCCGAGTGGGACGGCCGCCCGATCCGGGTGTGCCGCACCGGCTACACCGGTGAGCACGGCTACGAGCTGCTGCCCCGCTGGGCGGACGCCGAGGCCGTGTTCCGCGCGCTCGTGAGCGAGGTGCAGGCCGCCGGCGGCCAGCCCGCCGGACTCGGCGCGCGCGACACCCTGCGCACCGAGATGGGCTACCCGCTGCACGGACACGAACTGTCGCTGGACATTTCGCCGCTGCAGGCCCGCACCGGCTGGGCCGTCGGCTGGAAGAAGCCGGAGTTCTGGGGCAAGTCGGCGCTGGAGGCCGAGAAGGCGTCCGGTCCCCGTCGAATCCTGATGGGGCTCAAGGCGATCGACCGGGGTGTGCTCCGGCAGGGCCAGACCGTGATGCGCGGTGACGCCCAGGTCGGCGAAACCACCTCCGGCACCTTCTCGCCCTCTCTCAAGGTCGGCATCGCCCTGGCCCTCCTCGACACCGCCGCGGGCCTCGAGCCCGGCGACGAGGTCGAGGTCGACGTCCGCGGACGCCGTCTGCGCTGCGAGGTCATCCGCCCCCCGTTCGTCGAAACCCGCACCGCCTGATCAGGTTTCCTGCCCGTCGAGATATCCGCAGTGGACGCTGAGCCGCTGATCCGACCGGCCGCCCCTGGCGACTACGACGCCGTCGCGCGCGTCGTGGACGACTGGTGGGGCCGGTCGGTCGTGGCGGCGATCCCCACGCTTTTCCGCAGCCGTACTTGGTCTCGGCCACACCATTTCCCGGCCGCATCAGGGCCCTGCCGCTCCGGGTCTCAGCCGCACCAGGTGCCGACGACGTCGTTGTCCTGTTTGCAGGCTGCGGCGTCGAGTCCGGCGGGGCGGAGGGAGTTGAACATCGTGCGGATGGTGTCGTCGGTGGCCGTGCCGTCCGTCCCCTGGTCGGCGTAGAGGACCATGACCACGGACTGGCCGTTGTTGCCGGGCACCGCGACGGCGTGGACGATCGAGGTGGCCGGGTGCGAGCAGTCGTTCGGGCCCGGGTTGGCGAGGGTCGCTGTCACGTGTGCGGCGGGTTTGCCCTGCACCGTGAGGGTTTCGACGTTGCTCAGGGTGTGGGTGGAGTTGGGGCGGTCGTCGTTGGTTCCGGCGACGGTGGCCCAGCTGCCCGCCACGTCCTTGGCCGCGGCGGACACGTCGCCCAGTTTCGAGCCCGTCACGCCCGCGATGGCTTTCGAGTGGTGGCCGTCGCAGGCCTTCGGGGAGAGTTCCGCCGCACCGCTCATCACCACGCGCCCGCCGCCGCCCTCGAAGCCGACGATGGTGGTCGGTGTCGGGACCGTCCAGTCCTGCGGCACGTCGTATACGGCATTGCGCGAGATGGAGTAGGACGTCTGCCATCCCGGCGTGAGTGACGCGATGGTGGATCTCGGTGCGCTCGTCGTCGTGGTGGGCAGCGGTTTGGTGCGGGTCGCGGTGTCCTGCGGCCCGTATTGGTCTGCGGGCAGCGCGGTTCCGGTCACGGTGTGTGCGGGCGTCATCGTTGCTACGACGAGGATCGCGACCAGGCCCAGCACGCTCACCGCGATCAGCGCGATCACCAGGGGCCGATGCGAACTGGGCGGCTTCGACAGCGGATGCTCCGGATACACGACGTCCACCCTATCCAGGGGCAGGGACGACGGCCGGTCACCGAACCGTCCGGCCGGTCGACAGGGGGTAGCCCGAACCAGCCGGTCGAGGGCGGCGAATTAGACTCCCGGTCATGACTCTTGCCGCACAGTTCACCCGTGTACCGCATCCCGCGCCACTACCGGCGGAGCGGCGGCAGGAGATTCTCGCGGAGCCGGGGTTCGGGCGCTACTTCACCGATCACATGGTGTCGATGGATTACGTGGACGGGCAGTGGACCAACGGCCGCGTCGAGCCCTACGGTTCGCTGGCCATGGACCCGGCCACCATGGTGTTCCACTACGGCCAGGCCATCTTCGAGGGTCTGAAGGCCTACCGTCAGGCCGACGGCAGCATCGCCACCTTCCGGGTGGACGCCAATGCCGCGCGTTTCCGCCGCTCCGCCGCGCGCATGGCGATGGCGCAGCTGCCCGAAGAGCTGTTCATCGAATCGATCCGCCAGCTGCTCGAGGTGGACGCGGACTGGGTGCCCGCCGCCGGCGGCGAGGAGTCGCTGTACCTGCGGCCGTTCATGTTCTCCACCGAGGTCGGGCTGGGCGTGAAGCCCGCCTCCTCCTACAAGTACCTGCTGCTCGGCGGTCCGGCCGGCGCATACTTCCCGCGTGGCCTGAAGCCGGTCAAGGTGTGGCTGTCCACCGAGTACGTGCGCGCGGCTCCCGGCGGCACCGGCGAGGCCAAGGTGGCGGGCAACTACGCCGCTTCGCTGCTGGCCCAGCAGCAGGCCGCCGAGAAGGGCTGCGACCAGGTGGTGTGGCTGGACGCCTGCGAGCACCGCTACGTGGAGGAGATGGGCACCAACAACCTCTTCTTCGTCTTCGGCAGTGGCTCCGACGCCCGCCTGGTGACCCCGGAACTGTCCGGCTCCCTGCTGCCCGGCATCACCCGCGACTCGCTCATCACTTTGGCCGCCGACTCCGGCTACAAGGTCGAGGAGCGGAAGATCTCCGTCGAGGAATGGAAGAGCGGCGTCGAATCCGGTGAGATCACGGAGGTTTTCGGTTGCGGCACCGCCGCCGTGGTCATTCCGGTCGGCTCGGTCCGCTCCGCCGAGGGCGAATTCACCATCGGCAGCGGCGAACCCGGCGAGGTGACCATGGCGCTGCGCGAGAGCCTCACCGGCATCCAGCGCGGCACCTTCGCCGACAGCCACGGCTGGCTGCGCACCATGGCCTGATCGGCCCGCGAAACGAAAAGCGCCCGCCCCGAACGAATTCGGGGCGGGCGCTGGGCATTTCAGAGCTGCGGGACATGGCCCGCCGCAGCCGGTCAGCTGGGCATGAACATGTGCCACTGCTCCAGCGTCTGGGGGCGCATGACGTAGTTGTGTTCCTTGATGTGGGTCAGGGATGCGCTGGGCTCGTCCGAGTACCAGTGGCCCGGGTAGACCGTCGGGTTCGACTTCAGGTCGGCCAGGTAGCGCAGGCTGCGGAACATGGCGTCGGAGTCGCCGCCGGGGAAGTCGGTGCGGCCGCAGCCGTCGACGAACAGGGTGTCGCCCGCGATCAGCCGGTCCTCGAACAGGAAGCACTGGCTGCCCGGCGTGTGGCCGGGGGTGTGCAGGAGTTCGATCTCGAAGGCGCCGACCGCGACCTTGTCGCCGTGCGCGTGGCCGGTCAGCTCGCTGGGCGCGATGCCGGTGACATTGGCGACCCAGGGTAGTTCCTCGGCATTGACGTGGACGGCCACATCGGTCTTCTCCAGCAACTCCTTCACCCCGCGCAGGGTGAAGCCCATCATGCTGCCGCCGACATGGTCGGGGTGGTGGTGCGTCGCGAGGACTCCGGTCAGCCGCATGCCGTCGGCCTCGGCGATGTCGGCCAGCTGCCCCGCCTCGTACGCGGGGTCGACGACCACACATTCACCGCTGTCCCGATCCCCGATCAGGTAGGCGAAGTTGCGCATCTGTGTGGCGATCGGGTCGCCAACGGCCCAGTCGCGGCCGGACAGCAACTGGCGGAAATACAAACGGTCGGAGGCCATGCCTGACAGCGTATTGCCCGCCCGTCGAAACCAGTCATCCGGATCCGGGCCATATGTCCGAAATTACCGTTTGACCAGGGGATTTGTTGTCGGTCGGTGTTGCTAACCTGCCGCCATGCCCTCGGTCCTGCACGAAGTCGTCATCGACCTGTTCCGGCACCGCCCGCAACTCGTCGCCGAACTGCTGCCCCTGGTGACCGATATCCCCCTACCCGAATTCGACCACGCGCGACTGGAATCCGGTGACTGCCCGGATATCGACCCCACCGAGTACCGCGCCGATGCCGTGATCGTGCTGGCCACCGGAACCACACCGCAATTGGCTGCCGTGGTGGAGGTCCAACTGCGGCCGGACCCAGACAAAGGCTGGAGCTGGCCAGTCTATCTGACCACGCTGCGAGCCCGATTGCGTTGCGACACGGTGCTACTCGTCCTCTGCCCGAACGAGCACACGGCTGCCCGGTGTCGAAGACCGATTCCCGTGGCACCCGGATTCGTATTGACGCCGATTGTGATGAGCCCGTCGGATGTGCCGATCGTGACCGACGCGCGCGTTGTCACCGAGAATCCGGAGCTCGCGGTGCTGTCGGCCGTCGCCCATCGGAACGCGCCGGAGCGGGACGCCATTTTGGCCACGCTGGCCGCCAACGTTGTCGACGCGCCGAACGGTGAAATGTACATTGACCTGGTAATGGCTGTCCTGCCACGGGCGGCCCGGCACTTCTTGGAGAGCCTTATGACCGCCGGAACATACAAGTACAAGAGCGAGTTCGCTCGGCGTTACTTCAGTCAGGGCGAAGCTGAGGGGGAGGTCAAGGGGGAGGTCAAGGGGGAGGCCAAGGCGCTGCTGGCGGTCCTGCGGAGCAGGGGGATCGCCGTGGATGAGCCGACTGCTGCTCGCGTCGGGGCGTGCACCGATATCGAGCAGCTCGACGTGTGGCTCGACAAGGCAGCAACAGCGTGCTTTGCCAACGAGGTGTTCGGGGACTGACGGACCGGGCGCACTCGAGACCCCGGTGTCGACCCTCGTCCTCCGAGGTCGGTGAAGAGGGCGGACGTCCTTGCCGAGACACAAATCTGAACGCCGATCACATGATCGGCGTGCAGATTCGGAGGTTGTCGTAGTCGGTCAGCGCAGAATGGCTTCGATCTCGTCCGCGACGTCGGGGCCGTAGGCCTCGCGCAGGCGCTTCATCGCCACGTCGTGGTTCAGGCTCCAGTCCTGGGGGCCAACGGTTTCCAGGACCAGGACCGCCACCAGCGAGCCGAGCTGGGCCGAACGCTCCAGGGACAGCCCCGCGGTCTGGCCGGTGAGGAAGCCCGCGCGGAAGCCGTCGCCGACGCCGGTCGGGTCGACCTTGGCGATGTCGGGGACGACGTCGACGTGCAGTTCGGTGCCGTCGCGGTCGACGACCTTGGCGCCCTTCGAGCCCAGGGTGGTGACGCGAATGCCCACGCGCTCACCGATTTCCGCCTCGCTCAGGCCGGTCTTCTGGAGCATGATGCCCCACTCGTACTCATTGGTGAACAGGTAGTCCGCGCCGTCGATGAGGCGCAGGATGGTCTCGCCGTCCACCAGCGCCAGCTGCTGCGAAGGGTCGGCGGCGAAGCGGATTCCGGCGGTGCGGCACTGATCGGTGTGGCGCAGCATGGCTTCCGGGTCGTTGGCGCCGATGAGCACCAGCTCGAGATCGCGGCCCAGCTGGGTGATGTCGATCTCGCGGGCCTCGGTCATGGCGCCCGGGTAGAAGGAGGCGATCTGCGCCATGGATTCGTCGGTGGTGCAGACGAAGCGCGCGGTGTGGGCCTCGGTGGAGACGCGCACGGCCGAGCAGTCGACGCCGTTGTCCTCCAACCACTTCCGGTACTCGCCCCAGTCCTGGCCGACGGCGCCGACCAGCAGCGGGGTGCGGCCCAGCACGCCCATGGCGTAGCTGATGTTGCCGGCCACGCCGCCCTTGCGGATGACCAGATCATCGACGAGGAAGCTGAGCGACACGTGCTGCAGCTGGTCGGCCAGCAGCACATCGGAGAACTTGCCCGGGAAACGCATGAGGTGATCGGTCGCGATGGAAGCGGACACGGCGATGGTCACGGGGTAGATCCTTCGGTGACGTGCGGCTGCGCACCGGGATATGGCGATGACAGACGCGGGGGCCGGCGGTGGATTTACGCGGCCGACAGGGCCGCAGTTCGAAACTACTCTGTCCGAGACGGGGTATTCCAGATCTCGTATGAGTCAGCGCACACAACAGCGCGGAACATCCGGTGTCGGACGTTCCGCGCTGGCGGGCGCTATGTCAGTTGAAGCTGTCGCCGCAGGCGCAGGAGCCGGTGGCGTTCGGGTTGTCGATGGTGAAACCCTGCTTCTCGATGGTGTCGACGAAGTCGATCGAGGCACCCTGCACGTAGGGGGCGCTCATGCGGTCGACCGCGAGCTTGACGCCGCTGAACTCCACGACCAGGTCGCCGTCGAGGCTGCGGTCGTCGAAGAAGAGCTGGTAGCGGAGGCCCGCACAACCACCGGGCTGGACTGCGATGCGAAGGGCGAGATCGTCGCGGCCTTCCTGATCAAGCAGCGCCTTGGCCTTCGAGGCGGCGGCGTCGGTCAGAGTCACACCGTGAGTGGTGGTCTCGTTCTGCACAGTCATGAACTCTCCTAAGGGACCTGTTTTCAACCCGTGAAGGCGCACGGCTCGATGGCTACCAACACCTGCTGGCAGGCGACTATTCCCCATCCTACGCGGCGCGTATTCCCCGGACGGCCCAGGTTGTGCAGTCGCTGACAGATAGCTGGTGAGGTGTTCGACACAACAATCCGGCAGACCAGGATTTTCCGGCGGAGATGTTATCGAATAGCCTGGTCGGCGTGAAGTTCCTGCGTCGTGGCGAGTCCACCCCCACCTCCGACAGCTCCAGCACCGATGCCGTCGCCGCGGTGGAGGACAAGACCGTCACCCTGGGTAAAGGGCGGCCGACCCCGTCGCGGCGGGAAGCCGAGGGCCGCCGGCGCGGTCCGGTGGCGCCCGCGCCCAAGACCGCCAAGGAGGCCCGCGCCCGCCGCAAGGCGCTGCGCGGGACCAAGGAGGAGCGCAAGGCGTCCTCGGCCGAGCGTAAGGCCGATATGAACGATCGGCGCTCGCGCATGCTCGCCGGTGAGGAGCAGTTCCTGCTCCCACGCGACAAGGGTCCGGTCAAGAAGTACGTCCGCGACATCGTGGACGCGCGCCGCAATCTGCTCGGCCTGTTCATGCCGCTGGCGCTGGTGCTGATCCTCAGCATGATCCTGTCGCCGGCGCTGCAGGCGATCGTCACGCTGGCCATGCTGGTGATGATGCTGTTCATGATCATCGAGGGCGTCGTCCTCGGCCGGATCGTGAACAAGCGGGTCCGGGAGCGCTACCCCGACACTGCGGATTCCTCGTTCTCGCTGGGTTGGTACGCCTTCGTGCGCGCCTCGCAGGTGCGCCGCATGCGTGCCCCGAAGCCGCAGGTGAGCCCGGGCGACGCGGTCTAGCCGCTGCCGTCGGCGCTGACGTCGCTGGATGGATTCCCTGACGGGCGGTGTCGAACTGCCCGTCAGCAGTGTTCGCGGTAGGTCGACAGGGCGCGGATCTCGAGTGCCATGCGGTCGCGGTCGCGGTCGACGACCTGGCTGGAACCGGCCATCCCCCAGGCGTTTTCGCGGTGGAAGGGGACGGCCCGGCCGGCCGCGGCCAGCAGGGCGACGATGCGGCGGAACATGGTGACTGCCTCGGGGGAACCGGTCGCGGTGCGGAACTGACCGGAGGTGATGGTGGTCATGCGCGGATCTCGCTCTCATCGAGGGGTTCGGTGGTGTCTCCGGCCATGAAGCCGAGGGTCAGGGTGCCGAGCGCTGCCATGGCGGTTCCGGCTGCGACGATTGCGGACAGTGCTTGCATGGCAGTAAGTTTTCTCTAGGGAAGTTCCTGCCAACAGTGGCTGTTCTGACATTGTTCGCAAATATCCGGCCAGAGGGGATCTGACCATGCTCTCGAAGGTCGCCGTCGTACTCAACGACCACCTCGCCATGTTCGAATTCGGTGTCGTCTGTGAGGTTTTCGGCCTCGACCGGACCGCCGACGGACTGCCCGCCTTCGACTATCGGGTCTGCGGTGCGGAGCCCGGGAAACCGCTGAAGTCCAGCTCACCGGGCATTCACGTGACCCCGGAGTACGGGCTCGAGGAGCTGCGCGACGCGGATCTGGTTGCCATTCCGGCCTTTCCGATCTTCGCGGACAACCCCTTCGATCAGCGTGTAGTGGATGCCGTGCGGGACGCCGCGCAGGCCGGGGCCACGGTGCTCACGGTGTGCTCGGGGGCCTTCCTCGCCGGCGCGGCCGGACTGCTCGACGGGCGCAAGTGCACCACGCACTGGCGGTATGTCGATCTGCTGGCGGAACAGTTTCCGCAGGCCACCGTCGATCCCGACGTCCTCTACGTGGACGAGGGCAATCTCATCACCAGCGCGGGGACCGCGGCCGGCATCGACGCCTGCCTGCATCTGGTGCGGCGCGAACTGGGCAGCAGCGTCGCCAATGCCATCGCCCGCCGCATGGTGGTGCCGCCGCAACGCGACGGCGGGCAGCGGCAGTTCATCGAGCGGCCGGTGGTGGACTGCGATTCCGACAGCCTCAGCGAGACCCTGCACTGGATGGGTGAGCATCTGGAACTGCCGCACACGGTCGAAGCGCTGGCCGCCCGCAGCGCCATGTCGACGCGCACGTTCGCGCGCCGCTTCGCCGCCGAGACCGGGACGACGCCGGTGAAATGGCTGACCGGGCAGCGGGTGCTGCTGGCCAAGCAGTTGCTGGAGGACACCGACCTGGATCTCGAATCCCTCGCTCACCGTTGCGGATTCGGGTCCGGGGCGCTGCTGCGGCATCACTTCCAGCGGGTGGTGGGGATCGCGCCCGTCGAGTACAGGCGGCGGTTCGGCGCTCGCGTGTCTTGAATGGGCGCTGCGTGTCTTGAATGGGAGCTGTCTGAAACAGGCGCTGTCCGAAGCGGTGCCTCCGGCTACGATGCGCAACCGTGCGCTGGGGAGTGATGATCGCGGCCGTGCCGTTGGCGGTGCTGGTGGCCGGTGGGGCCGCCGGGTGCAAGGATCCGCGGAATGCGGCGGGGGACTGTGTGGTGGGGACCTCGTCCGATTCGCATGTGAAGACGGCGCCCTGCTCGGGGCGGCACGACGGCAAGATCATCGCGAGTGTGAACCATCGATCGGACTGCCCGCCGGGCACGGACTGGTCGTATACCGCCAAGGATCTGAAGGTCATGTGCGTGCACAACGAGCAGAGCTCCTGAGCCGCACCCGGACGCGGGCGGTGAGACGGCGGCCCACAGGCGCGTGATCGCCGTGCCTACTCGGCCGGAGCACAGCCACAGTTGATACCGTGCTGACGTGTCGCACACTGCTCAAACAACCGATCGGCCGTTGCGGACCCTGGTGCTCGGTGGCGCCCGGTCCGGGAAGTCGGCTTACGCGGAACAGTTGGTCGCGTCGGAGGCGGTGCGGTACGTAGCCACCGCGGTGGCCGATCCGGCCGACGCCGACTTCGCCGAACGCATTGCGGCGCACCGGGCTCGGCGGCCCGCGAACTGGACGATCGTGGAGGGCGACGCCGTCGCCGCACTGGCCGAGGCCACCCCCGTCACCCTGGTCGACGACCTGGGCACCTGGCTGACCGCGCGGCTCGACGCGCGCGCCGCCTGGGAGTCGCCGCGCGGCATCGTCGCGCCGGATATCGATGCGCTCGTCACCGCCGTGGCCGGATACGGCCAGCGGCTCATCATCGTCAGCCCCGAGGTGGGACTCGGTGTCATCCCGGCGACCGCCTCCGGCCGTCTGTTCCGCGATGAGATCGGCACGCTGAACCAGCGGCTCGCGGAAGTTTGCGACGAGGTCTTCCTGGTGGTGGCCGGGCAGCCGATGCGGATCAAGCCGGACGTTGCCGCCGCGCTCGCGGATGCGGCCGCAGCGACCTCTGCCGCCGCAGTGGCGGCTTCGGCTCAGACTTACGGAGCCGACGCGGATGGGGCTGCGGTGCGGCCGGTTTCAGCGGTCGCAGCTGCGGAAGCCGGGACCGGGCCGGCCGACAGCGGTGCGTCCGCCGCGGCTCAGGGAGCCGGCTCCGCGAGCAGCGTGGCCGGAACCGTGCCTGACAGTGCGGATCTCGGGATGACCGCCGCAGCAGCGACGACCGAAGCTGATTCGGATGAGGTTGGCTCCGCGACCGCGACCGGCGTGGCCGCTGACGGCCCGGTTCTGACCAAGCCCGTGCGGATTTCGTTCGGCCCGGTGCAGGGTCCCGACGCCGGGGTGCGGAAGGCCGCCGAGGAGCGGCAGTTGCAGCTGACCAAGCCCGCCAGGGCGCTGGGGCGGCTGGAGAAGCTGGCCAACTGGGTCGCCGCATGCCAGGGTGTGTGCCCGCCCAAGCAGTTCGAGCGGGCTCGGGTGGTGGTCTTCGCGGGCGATCACGGGGTGGCGCAGCACGGGGTGTCGGCCTACCCGAGCGAGGTGACCGGGCAGATGGTCGCCAACTTCCTCAACGGTGGGGCGGCGGTGAATGTGCTGGCACGTCTGGCCGATGCCACCGTCCGGGTCGAGGACATCGCGGTGGATTCCGATACCGCGCCGGAGATCTCGCGGCACAAGGTGCGGCGGTCCAGCGGCTCCATCGATCGTGAGGACGCGCTGACCGAGGCCGAGGTGCAGGCGGCGCTGACAGCGGGCGCGACCATCGCCGACGAGGAAATCGATTCCGGCGCCGACCTTCTCATCGCCGGTGACATGGGCATCGGCAACACCACGCCCGCCACCGTGCTGATCGCGGCCGTCACCGACACCGAGCCGGTGATCGCGGTCGGCCGCGGCACCGGCGTCGACGATGCCGGATGGATCCGCAAGACCGCCGCCGTCCGCGACGCCATGTGGCGCGCCCGCCCGGTGGTCAAGGACCCGGTTGCCCTGCTGCGCACCGCATCCGGCGCGGACTTCGCCGCCATGGCCGGCTTCCTGGCCCGCGCCGCGGCCCGCCGCACCCCGGTCATCCTGGACGGCGTCGTGGTCACCGCCGCCGCCGTGGTCGCCGACCAACTGGCCCCGGGCGCCCGCGCCTGGTGGGTGGCGGGCCACCGCTCCAGCGAGCCCTCACACACCATCGCCCTCCAGCGCCTGGACCTCGAGCCCCTGGTCGACATGAGCATGCGCCTGGGCGAAGGCTCCGGCGCGGTCGCGGCCCTCCCGCTCCTCCGCGCCGCCGTCGCCACCCTCGGCGAAATGGCGACCTTCGACTCCGCCGGAGTCAGCACCGCCGACACGGGCGCCGAAGCCGCCGGTGCCTAGCTCCCCACCCCTCGCGGCACCGAGTCCCGCCTCGCGAGACGCGATGCCGCGCAACCGGGCCCGGTGCCGTGCGGTCGTAGCATCCCTGCCGAGCGCCGCGGCCCGCGACCAGCGCACGCAGGGCGGCTCCGCCGGGGTGGTCGGAGCTGCGCGATGGGCAGCGTGGGAACGGTTCAGGGTGATCGCATGAACGCGGTCAGGCTGGCGGTGTCGTGGTTGACCGTGTTGTCGGTGCGGGGCCCGGACGAGGTGGATCGGGTGGTGGCGGGGCGGGCGATTGCGTGGGCGCCTCTGGTCGGAGTGCTGCTCGGGGGACTGGCCGCCGGATTGCTGTGGGGGATGGGTGAATTGGGGTCCGCGTGGCCGCTCGCCGGGTTCGTGGCGGTGGCGGGGCTGGCGTTGATCACGCGGGGGATGCATATCGACGGGCTGGCCGACACCATGGATGGGCTCGGGAGTTATGGGTCGCCGGAGCGGGCCCGGGAGGTCATGAAGAGCGGTGGGGCCGGGCCGTTCGGGGTGGCCGCGCTGGTGTTCGTCATTGGGATTCAGGCGGTTTCGCTGGGGGCGCTGGCCGGGGGTGGGCGGTGGCTCGCGGTGGTGGTCGCGGTTGCTGTCGGGCGGGTCGCGGTGATGTTGGCCTGTCGGAGGGGGATCGAGGCGGCTCCGGGTGCAGGATTCGGAGCGCTGGTGGCGGGGACGCAGCATCCGGTCCTGGGTTGGGCCTGCGGTGGGATCGCTTGTCTCGCGGCGGTGTTCGCTACCCGGAATCCGTGGCAGGGTCCGCTGGCCGTGGTCGTGGCCCTGGCGGGGTCGATGTTGCTGGTGCGCCACTGTGTGCGGCGGTTCGGCGGCCTCAACGGTGACGTGCTCGGCGCTGCACTGGAAGTGAGCGTCACGGTCGCTGCCGCAGTGCTGTCGTTCGCCCGGTAGCGCGACACGCCCGAGGCTCCGAAATACCGAGGCGCGCAGTGGATTTGCCGCAAACGTCGTATCCCGGTGCCAGTTCGTTTGCCCTTCGCGATCCGGCCGCCCGGTGGCCGCGAATACTTCGTGATCGCAACTGCCATGGGTGGGAATGGAGTCGTGCAATGCTCGGAGTCCTGATGCAGGTGGGTGTGCTGGGGTTGTTCGCGGTGGTGGCGGTGGGGGTCTTCGTCGTTGGTGATCGGGTGCGGCCGAAGTCGTGGCGGCACAGCGACGATGCGGGGGCGGGGCACATGATGCTGGACATGGTCAATATGTTCTTCGCGGCCATCGTGGCGTTCGTGGTGGTGATCCTGTGGGAGCAGTACGACACCTCCCATGCGCACACGGTGAGCGAGGGCAAGGCGCTGGTCAGCGTGTACGAGACCGCCAATGACATGCCGGCGCAGGATCGTAAGCAGATCCAGTCGCTGGTGGTCGACTACACCAAGCAGGTGGTCGGCGACGAGTGGAAGGTCATGGACGAGCAGCGGCGGCTGAGCCCGGCCGCGCAGGCGACGCTGGACGATCTGCGCCAGGCGGTGGCCTCCGCGCCCGCCGCCGACGCCGATGCCAAGTCCACGCAGGACAAGGCGCTCACCGCGGTGGACGCGATCGCGGAGGCTCGCTACGACCGCGGCCTCGATGCCGGATACCGACTGCCCGGGTTCCTTTATGTGGCACTGTGGTTCGCGACCGTCATGCTGCTGTTCGGCACGGTCTTCTCCGGTGTGGTGGTCACCAGGCGCAGCATTCTCATGACCGGACTCTTCGGCGTGGTGATCGGCGCGGTCATCGTGGCCATCTACCAGCTGGACCAGCCGTTCTCGGGCGGCAACCACGTCTCCAAGGACGCCTACGAGCTGGCCCTGGCCCGATTCCAGCACATCGCCGCGGACGCGCCGGTGGCGAGCGGCGGCAATCCGCGCTGATCTGCTCGATCGAGGAACCCGCACTTGGCTTTCGGAGGCAACGTGAACGGAACCCGGAGAACAGCACGAGGATTCGCGGCGGCGACGGCGGTGCCACTGACCGCAGCGCTGCTCGCCATTCATCCGAAGGTCGCGGCCGCCGATTTCGGACTACCGGAGCTGCCGCCGATCGGTGAGATCATCAGCGGCAGCGCGGCTCCGGATACCGGGGCCGCACCGATCGGCGCTTCCACCGGGAGCGCGCTCGGGCTCGGTACGGGAAGGAGCTACACCGGTAGCCCGGGCGGCGCGGGCAAGGGCGGGGCTGCCTCCGGCAGCTCGGCGGGAGTGGCGCAGAGTCCGGTGGCCGGAGTCCCGCTCGAAACCGGCGCGTCCGGGAGCGCCGAGCCGGCGGGCGGAACCGCGCCGCGCACAGCGGATCTCGCAATACCCGGACCGGCCGCGGAGAGTCCGGCCGCCGCCCCGAACAGCCTCGGCGGCCTGCTCGATCTGAACTCGGGCAGCGTGCTCACCGCCTGTGCGGGCAGCGCTGTGGTGGGCAGTGCCGCACTGGGTTTGGGCATTCTGACCGGCAGCGGCATGGGTTCGGGGTTGATCGGCCCCGGCTTCGTGCCCGGCTCCAGCGGGCTGGTCGGGCCGGGCTCGGCCGGAGCGGGCAGCGTGGCGGTGGGCAGCGCGGCCACCGGAAGCGCGCTGCTGACCTGCATGCTCATGCTGCCGGTGCCAATGGCGCCGGGACCCGGTATCCCGCTGCAGATCCCGCCCGCGCCTGCCATTGTGCCCGCGGCCGCACCGATACCCGTACCAGCGCCTGCGGCGATTCCTCCTGCCCCGGTGCCGGTTCCGCCGCTGCCGCCCCCACCGCCGCCCGTCGAATACGCCGCCCCCATCCCATCCGAGCAACGGCTGCCCCTGACCGCTCTCCAGGTCATGACCGTCATGATCATCACCATCATCGCCGGGGCTCGCGCCCGCCTCGCCCGCGCCCACCGCGGAGCGGTCGACTAGGGGAAGCCGTCGATCGCGCCGAAAGTCATTGCCGGAATTTGGCTTCCAGATCGGTGGCGGTGGACTGGAGATCAGCCGCGGTGTTGGTCTTGAAAATGCCCTGGAATCCCACCTCGGCCTTGATCGCGGCCTCCACCTCCGGGTCGTGATAGATCTGCGTCAGCTGCACGTACTTCGGGTTGTCCTTGTCGGCGGCCCGCGCGGCGAAGATATTGATGTACTGCTTCAGGTCCGGACGGTTCGGATCATCGGTGTAGATGATCTGATCATTGGTCAGCCCCGCCTGCCGTGCCCAGGTGTCGTCGACGTAGGCGGCATCCACGCTGTCCAGTGACGCGGCGGTCAGCGTCGGGTCGATGGTGGTGAGCCGGACCTTGGAGGCGGACTTGTCGACATCCTCGAGCTTCGAATCCCACGAGCCGCCGTTCTTCAGCACGATCAGCCCGGCGGCGGCCAGATTGAGCAGCGGCCGCACCTGATTGGCGGGATTGTTGCTCAGGGTGATCTCCCCGCCCTGGGGGATCTCCGACACCGACCTGTGCTTCTTCGAATACAGGCCCAGCGGATAGATCTCCGTGGCCCCGATCGGTACCAGCGTGTCGTTGTTGCGGGCGTTGTAGTTGGCCAGATACCGGATGTGCTGGAATTTGTTGAGATCGATGCGGCCCTGGGACAGCGCCGGATTCGGCTGGTTGTAGTCGGTGAAATTGGTGAACTCGACCGTGATGCCCGCGGCGGCGGCCTTCCTCTTGACCACGTCCCAGTGCGGTTGTGAGAGATCGTTCACGCCGATGCGGACCACGTCGCCGTGGTGTTCCGTGCCACAGGCGGCCGTCAGGGCCAGCGCGAACAGGACCGGAATCACCAGGAAGCGGCGGAATTTTCGCATTTCAGGCACCGTAGGCGAGCGGTCGTCGCGGCCGGAAGCGTTTGGCTCCCCGGGATCGCAATCATTGCCCGGCGATTGCCCGCACGGTTGCATGGCCGGGTTCGATTTCCACCGGTCACGAAGCAGTACAAGCATGCGGGAGCACGAGTGAAATTCCATCGGGTACTGGCGATCCCGGTCCTGGTAGCAGCCGTCGCGAGCCTCACCCTCACGGCCTGCGGCAGCAGCGGCGACTCCGGCGGCACCACGGTGCGCATCGGCACCACCGAGTCCGATCCGCACTGGGACGTCTTCAAGGACAAGGCCAAGGAACAGGGCATCAACCTGAATATCGTCCACTACTCCGACTACTCGCAGCCGAATACGGCGCTGGCGCAGAAGCAGATCGATGTGAATCTGTTCCAGCACCTCCAGTTCCTGGGGCAGTACAACGTGGCCAACAATCAGGATCTGACGCCGATCGGCGCCACGCAGATCGTGCCGCTGGGGCTGTACTCCAAGAAGCACAAGTCGGTGGCCGAGATCCCGCAGGGCGGTGAGATCGCCATTCCGAACGATCCGACCAATCAGGCGCGGGCGCTGTTCGTCCTGCAGGCGGCCGGACTGCTGAAGATCAACAGGTCAGTTCGCCAGCCGACGCCCGCCGACGTGGACAAGGGCGCCTCCAAGGTGAAGGTGACCCCGGTCGACGCGGCGCAGACCGCGCTGTCGCTGGCGTCGGTGGACGGGTCCGTCGTCAACAACACCTATCTGCTCAAGTCCGGCATCGATCCGAAATCAGCGCTGTACAAGGATGATCCTGGCAATCCCGGCGCCGAGCCGTACATCAATGCGTTCGTCACCCGGGCCGCGGACAAGGGCAATGCCACCTACCTGAAGCTGGTGGACATCTTCCACAGCCCCGAGGTGCAGAAGTCTGTGCAGGAGGACTCCAAGGGCACCGCGCTCGAAGTGACGAAGAGCGGGCCCGAGCTGGAGCTGATCCTGGCGCGGGTGCAGCAGACCATCCGCGATACCAAGTGAGCGACGACAGTGCCGTAACCGGCGGGAATTCATCCGCGACCGGAGGGAGTTCCGTCGCGGCCGTCGAATTCCGGTCGGTCACCAAGGTTTTCCGGACCGGTAAGCAACGCCACACGGCGCTCGACGGCATCGACCTGCGCATCGAGCAGGGCGAGATCTTCGGTGTGATCGGCTATTCCGGCGCGGGCAAGTCCACGCTGGTCCGGTTGATCAATGCCCTGGAGCAACCCACCGACGGCACCGTGCTCGTCTCCGGGGACCCCATCACCGGCGTCCCGGAATCGCGGGTGCGGCAGTTGCGCCGCGATATCGGCATGGTGTTCCAGCAGTTCAACCTGTTCCGCTCGCGCACCGCCGCCGGCAATATCGAATACCCCTTGAAGGTGGCGGGCTGGCCACGCGCGCGGCGCAAAGCGCGCGTGGCCGAACTGCTGGACTTCGTGGGACTTTCGGACAAGGCGCGCAGCTACCCGGACCAGCTGTCCGGCGGCCAGAAGCAGCGCGTCGGTATCGCCCGGGCACTGGCCACCTCGCCGTCACTGCTGCTCGCCGACGAGGCGACCTCGGCGCTCGACCCGCAGACCACCGGTGAGGTGCTGCGGCTGCTGAAGAAGATCAACCGCGAGCTCGGCGTCACCATCGTGGTCATCACCCACGAAATGGACGTGATCCGCGCGGTGGCCGATCGGGTCGCGGTCCTCGCCGAAGGACGAATCGTGGAGCTCGCCAGCACCTTCGACGTGTTCGCCGCACCGACTGCGGCCCCCACCCGGTCCTTCGTCGAAACCGTCCTGCACAACCGGCCGACCACGGTGGAACTGCAACGGCTGGGGGAGCGGCACACCGGACTATTGATCACCGTGGACATCGACGACCAGCACGGAGTGGGCGTGGAACTAGCGGCCGCTGTCGCAACGGGCGTGAGCTTCGAGGTGGTCTTCGGCGGCGTGAGCGCATTGCAGGACAAGACCTTCGGCAGTCTCACCCTCGCGCTCGACGGACCCGAGGCCGCCGTGAGCCAGGTCGCCGAGCGGCTCGCCGCGCACACCGCGACGGCGACCGCCCGCGATGATCAGCCGGCCCTGGCGGCCCGCATCGAATCGGCGGTCGTTCACGCGGCGCGTGCGGAGCCGGCAGCAGACCCGGCGCGTCCGGCGGACCGCGCCGCGCCCGCCGTCGGAGGGGCGGAAGTGGCTGCGGACGACGTGAACTCAGCGGCGGTCGGCGCGGTACAGGTGGCAGATGGCGCGGCACAGCAGGCGGGCAGAGTCGGATCGGCGGCGGTTGTTGATCGCGGGACTGCGGCGGATCGCGCTGAGTCGGTGGCCGAGGGCGCAGCGGTGGCAGGCGACCAGGGTGAGCGGAGGAGAGCGTGAATGCCGGAATTGTGAATCTGGCTGCGGTGCCTACGGATTGGGGTCGATTGCGGCCGGTTTTGAGCGAGGCCGTCGGCACGACCATCTACTTGGTGCTGCTCACCTTCGTGGTTGGTGGCACGATAGGGCTGGCGCTGGGGACTGCGCTGTACACCACCCGGAAGGGCGGGTTGTTGGCGAATGCGCCGATCAATCTGGTGTTGAACGTTGTGGTGAATGTGGTGCGGCCGATTCCGTTCATCATCTTGCTGGCCGCGCTGGGGCCGGTGACGCTGAAGGTGATCGGGACGACGATCGGGACGGATGCGGCGGCGTTCGTGATGATCGTGGCGGCCTCGTTCGGGATCGCGCGGATTGTCGAGCAGAATCTGGTGACAGTGGATCCGGGGGTGATCGAGGCGGCGCGCTCGATGGGAGCGGGGCCGTTGCGGATCATCCTCACTCTGCTGATTCCGGAAGCGTTGGGCCCCTTGGTGCTCGGGTACACCTTCATTGTGATCGCCATTGTCGATATGTCCGCGATGGCGGGGACGGTCGGTGGTGGCGGGTTGGGCGATTTCGCGCTGGTGTACGGCTATCAGCGGTTCGACTGGCAGGTCACCTTGGTGGCGACCCTGATCATTATCGCCGGGGTTCAGGGGATTCAGTTCCTCGGCAACTGGCTGGCCCGCCGGGTGCTACGCCGGTGAGAAGGCGTGCGACCCGGCGGGACCTCGGTCAGCTCAGCTTCTCCAGCTTCGGGACCTGCCACGTCCCGTTCAGCACCTCGTCTTTCGGCGCGTAGAGCCGCAAGGTGAGGGAGAACGGGCCGGTCTCCGGAATGGGTAGCCAGTGTCCGACGGGTACGTCCGCGCCGGGATCGGCGCTCTGCACGGCGATCTCGACCGTGCCGTCGGCGGCGGGGGTGAGCGGCACCAGGTGGCCCACCGAGTAGATGCCCGCCGGATTCTGGATCAGGTAGTTCTGCTCGTCATAGGCCGTGAGCGACCAGAACGCGCCGACCGGCGGCAGCTGATCCTCGGCGAAGGTCACCCGGAATCGGCTGCCGCCCTCGGCATTCGCGTCGAGGCTCGGGTACACCGCGTCCCGGGGCAGATTCGCGCCCAGACCGACCGCCGCGACCAGCGCGCGCAGCGGGTAGTTCGTGCCGTACGTGCCGATATTCAGGTCGAAGGTCCAGCCGTTCTGGTGCTGGGCCTTGGGGTCCCGGTAGGCGGCGAGCTGTTTGCGGGCATCGCCGATGGCCGCGGAGAGGACGTCCGCGGGCGCGGTGCTCGCGGTGGCGCCGGTGGTGATGCCGATGGTGGCGAACCGCTTCATGGCGTCGGCGTCTTCGGGCGCGGGCGGGTTGCGGGCCATCACCGCGCACATGCGGGTGAAGAAGGTGGGGCCGTCCATCTGCATCACCATCTGGGCCGGGATGCCGCCGCCCGCGAGCTGGGCGCCCGGGCCGCCCTGAACCGCGGTCGGATCGGCGCTCCAGACGCTGAGCGGGGCCAGCTTCAGCTTCTGCTGCAGCGCCCGCACGCGCTTGATGTCGTTGTCGCCCTTGTACTCGATGCGGCCGAGCAGCCAGCTGGTGTCGGTGGGCATGGCCAGCTGGGTCATGCCGTCGGGCACCGTGCCCTTCCAGCCCGGCCCGGTGACCAGGTAGGTGTAGGGCGGGTTGCGAACCCCGTCCTCGAGCCGCGGGTTCGTACTGGCCGGATCGTGCACCGTATTGGTCCAGGCGTCCAGGAGCTGCATGAGCCAGTACCGGTCGGGTCCGATGGCGGGCACCTGCACCACCATGGGCTCGGCGCTCAGGTCCAGCCAGGCCTGCGAGTAGAGGGTGTCCAGGTTGAGCCGGACCACCTGCTTCTCCTCCGGCGTGGGCGGATCCTGGTGCACGAATTCATTGGCCGGGCCACCGGTTTCACGGGTGACATCCATGAGGACCAGCGGAAATCCGAAGATGTAGGCATCGGTGGCGACGGCTTTGAGGTCGTTGGAGGCCGGGGTGGTGCTGGTCGCGGTCGAGCTGTTGCCCGACTTGCCGCAGGCGGTCAGGCCCAGGGTGGCCAGCGCGGCGGCGCCGAGTCCGATGGCCGTGCGGCGGTTGACGCGCGGGGCGTCGCCAGTGGACGGGAGATCCATTGATACCGAGTCCTTTCCGAGAAGGTGTGGTGGCGAGGAGGACTTCCGGTGAAACGAACACCCTATTGCAGTAACGCTGCAAATATTGTGGCTAACCAGTGGTTACCGTACTGCTGTGGCAGCGAAGGAGCGCGCAAAATGAGCTCGGCCGATCGGATCTGTACCGGTGGACCGATCGTCACCGTCGACGCGAACCACCCGAATCCCAATGTGGCAGCCGCCGTGACCCGCAAATCCCGCACCGGCCGAGTCCTCGCCCCGGAGGAGCGGATCAGCGTCGAGGACGCCCTCGCCGCCCAGACCGTCAACCCCGCCCGGCACCTCTTCGCCGAGAACATCGCCGGATCCATCACCCCGGGCAAGTGTGCCGATCTCGTTGTCCTGGAACGCGATCCCCGTGCCACGGCCCCCGACGGCTGGCCCGCTATCGGCGTCCATGTCACCCACCTGGCGGGTAACCCCACCAATCAAGCGTGACCCGTGCAGCGATACCGCGCTGGATAGGCCGCTGGGCGCGTGGCCTACCGGAATTCGCAGGTGCCGACGAACTGCGTTCGACGAAGCCTGCCCACTCATCGGGCGAGCGTCGGAACGGGCACAGCTTCCTGATCCATTCGCCCCGCGAGTCATCGATCAGCCAGCATTCTGGTGATGCAGGTTACATAGAACGACGCTAACTTAGATTGAATCTATGTAAGATGAGGTCTCCTGTTGATAGGAGCCGCGGGTGGAGTTCAAAGGACGGGCGGCAGACCTCGATCTGCTGGGGCGGCAGCTGGAACTTGTGACCGGTGGGGCCGGTGCGACTCGAGGACGCGCTGTGGTTGTGACCGGCCGGCGTCGGGTTGGGAAGTCACGCCTGGTGCAGGAGTTCTGCGACCGTTCCGGTCTGCCATATCTCGTCTTCCAGGCGACGCGGGGGCGAAACCCGGCCGCTGAACGAGACGACTTCGTGGCTACCGCGGCACAGTCGCCCCTGCCGGGGGCGGAACTGGTCACGGGGTTATCGGCAGGCGATTGGAACCAGGCGTTGCGGACCCTGTCCATCGCATTGCCGGATGACGCCGCGAGCATTGTCGTGCTCGACGAAGTGCCCTGGTTGGTGGAGCAGGACTCCGAGTTCGAGGGAGCGCTGCAGGCGGTATGGGATCGGCACCTTTCGGCCAAGCCGGTGCTGCTGGTACTGGTTGGCAGCGACATCGCGGTGATGGAAGCGCTGCAGACGCACGGCCGCCCATTTTTCGGGCGGGCAGCGAAAATGACCGTTGCGCCACTGCATTTGGCGGATGTGCAGGCCATGACCGAACTCCCGGCAGCCGAGGCATTGGATGCGTTGTTGATCACCGGTGGATTCCCGGAAATCGTTCGGTCCTGGCAGTCGGGCATGAGCCGCACGGATTTCCTGCGTGAGGTAGCGGCGAATCCATTGTCGCCGCTGCTGGTGGCCGGCGAGTTGTCGCTGCTGGGTGAGTTTCCCGAGGCGTCGCGTTCGCGTGCTGTGCTGGAGGCGATCGGCAGCGGTGAACGCACCTTCAGTTCCATCGCTTCCGCGGCAGGTAGTTCGGGCGTGCTGCCGGCCGGGACGTTGACGCCATTGCTGAATACCTTGCAGGCCAAGCGAATAGTGGCCGCCGATCTGCCGCTGTCCACGAAGCCGGACAGGAAGAACAAGCGCTATCGAATCGCCGATTCCTATCTGCGTTTCTGGCTGGCTTTTCTGGAACGGGGAATTCCGCTCATCGAGCGTGGCCGGGGTGATCTGGCGTTGGACCGGATCGAGCGTTCGTGGACGACGTGGCGTGGCCGTGCGGTAGAGCCGGTGATCCGGGAATCACTGCTGCGCTTGCTGCCCAATGCCCGATGGCCGGAAACCGAAGCGGTGGGAGGGTGGTGGAATCGGCAGAACAATCCCGAGCTCGACTTGATCGGCGCCGATCGCGAACCCGTCGCGGGTGCAGTGCATTTCATCGGATCGATCAAATGGCTGGAGGATCGACCATTCGATCGCCACGACTACGATGCCCTCGCACGCGGTGTGCTCGCTGTGCCCGGCGCGCAGTTCGACACTCCTTTGGTAGCGGTCTCGCGCTCCGGAGTGCACGGCGACTTGCCGGTTGCGGCTCACTGGGGGCCGGAGGATCTGCTGCATGCCTGGCAGTGAACAGCAGAGGAATCGTCTGACAGGAGTCGCGCCGAAAACGTGATGGCCACACCCCGGGATGGGCGTGCGGCCATCACGTGAAGCCTGACTACAGGTTGACCGGGTAGGTCGGCTCCTGGATCTCGGGCTTGATGCGGTTCTCGACGAAGATGCCGTGCCAGATCATGAAGACGATCAGGGTCCAGAGGCGGCGGCTGTGGTCGACCGGGCCGGTGCGGTGGGCGTCCAGCATGGCCAGGATGGCCTGCTTGTTGAGCAGGTGGTCGGTGCCGGACTCGGTGATCTGGGCGCGGGCCCAGTCGTGGAGTTCGGGGCCGCGCAGCCAGTGGCGCAGGGGGACCGGGAAGCCGAGCTTGGCGCGGTTGAGGACGTGCGGGGGCACGATGTCCGTGAGCGACTGGCGCAGGGCGTATTTGGTGGTTTCCTTGGTGATCTTCTGGTCGACCGGGATCTTCTCGGCGACCTTGAAGACCTCGGGGTCCAGGAAGGGGACGCGCAGTTCCAGGGAGTTGGCCATGGTCATCTTGTCGGCCTTGACCAGGATGTCGCCGCGCAGCCAGGTGAACAGGTCCAGGTGCTGCATGCGTGCCACCGGATCCCAGTGGTAGCCCTGCATGGCGTAGATGGGGGCGGTCACGTCCTGGTGGGTCCACTCGGGGCGGAATTCCCGCAGCACCGAACGCAATTGGGCGTCGTTGAAGCTGCGTGCGTTGCCGTAGTAGCGCTCCTCCAGGGTGAGCGAGCCGCGGTGCAGCAGGCTCTTGCCGCGGGTGCCCTCCGGAATCCGGTCCGACAGCTTGCCCGCCAGCTTGCGCAGCGGCTTGGGCAGGAATTCGAAGGGCTTGAGCGACAGCGGTTCCCGGTAGATGGTGTAGCCGCCGAAAAGCTCGTCGGAGCCCTCGCCCGACAGCACGACCTTGACGTGCTTGCGGGCCTCCTTGGCCACGAAGTACAGCGGCACCAGCGCCGGGTCGGCCACGGGCTCGTCCAGGTACCAGACGATCTCGGGAATGGCGGCCGCGTACTCCTCGGGGGAGACCATGCGGATGTAGTGCTTGGCGCCGATGGCCTCGGCGGTCTCGGCCGCCACGTCGGCCTCGGAGTAGCCCTGCCGCTCGAACGCCGAGGTGAAGGTCAGCAGGTTCGGGTTGTGCCGGATGGCCAGCGCCGCAATGGCGGTGGAGTCGATGCCGCCGGACAGGAACGCGCCGACGGTGACGTCCGCGCGCATGTGCTTGGCGACCGAGTCCTCGAGCGCCTCCGCGATCTCCCGGTATCGCTCGGCCTCCGAGCCCGCCGCGAACTTCTGCACCCGGAACTGCGGGTTGAAGTAGCGGGTCACCCGCGGGGTCTCGCCCGGCTCGACCCAGGCGTAGCAACCGGATTCGAGGCGGCGGACGTCCTTGTGCAGGGTCTCGGCCTCGGGCACGTACTGCAGCACCGTGTAGTGCTCGAGCGCGCGCGGGTCCAGGTCGTCGGAAAGCTCCAGCGCCGGAAGCAGACCCAGCAGGCTCTTCTTCTCGCTGGAGAAGGCGGTGCCGCCGGCGCCGGTGGCGATGAACAGCGGCTTGATGCCGAACGGGTCGCGCGCCAGGAACAGCTTGTTCAGCTGGGTGTCCCAGATGGCGAAGGCGAACATGCCGCGCAGCCGGCTCGGGGCCTTGGCACCCCAGTAGTGGAAGGCGGCCATGATGGCCTCGCCGTCACCCTCGGTGCGGAACATCGGCTCATCGCCGAACTCCGCCTCGTGCGCCTCCTTCAGCTCGGCGCGCAGCTCGAGATAGTTGTAGATCTCGCCGTTGAAGGTCATGGCGTACCGCTCGGGGTTCTCCGGCGGACCCCAGCGCAGCGGCTGGTGCGAGTGCTCGATATCGATGATCGACAGGCGGTTGAAGCCGAAGATCATGCGCTCGTCGTTCCAGGTGCCGCGCTCGTCGGGGCCACGATGGCGCTGGCAGTGCAGGGCCTCGTACACCTGTGCCGCGGTGGTTTCGACCGTCCGCCCATCCGGAGTAGTAGCCGTTGTAGCTGTCAGAAAACCGAGCAGACCACACACTGCGCCGAGAACCTCTTTCCGGGGTCTAAGGATTGGGACGTACCCGCACGGGCACGCTGGACGCGAAACCTACTGCCCGAGTATGCCGCACCGGGCCGGATCGCGCTGAACCCCTTCCCACACCCGAAGGTTCGCGGCCCGCACTCGATTCCGGACTGTTGCTCCCCCTCCCCGCGCTTGTAGCGGAAGCCGGAGCGAACGGCTCCATAGACCTGCGCCTTGGAGGGGCGGAGGACGGAAGCATCGAGGTCACAGGGCCGCGAACAGCCGGAGGGAAGCGGAGGCATGTTGGACAGAGCGTGTCGAACGGGACCCAGTCACAACGGGGGCGGTTCTTTGGTCTACGCTGCGTAGTACTTGGGAAACTCTCAGGGTCGGTTGCGCGTTCGCGCGTATCCTCCCCGAGGTCCAGAACTGTGCTGAAAATGTGTCGCCCGGCGGAAGGGAGTCCGGGCGACGCGGTGTCGGAATGACGACCAGGAAGGCGTTGAGCGTGGCGCACAAGGCGAGCGAGGCGATAGGGGCACGACCCGCCCAGGGTCGGCGGGGCCGCATCCTTCGGCGGGCCGGGCTGGCGGTGTCCTTGGGGATGACCGCGATGCTCGTCTCCGGCTGCTCGATCGACAACGTTTGGCTTCGATTCGGCTGGCCTTCGGGCATCACGCCGCAGGCCACCCGCATGCGCGAGCTGTGGACCTGGTCCGTGCTCGCCGCCCTCGCGATGGGCGTGCTGGTCTGGGGCCTGACCTTCTGGACCATCGCGTTCCACCGCAAGAAGCCGAACTCCCCGGAGTTCCCGCGGCAGACCGGTTACAACGTGCCGCTGGAGCTGAGCTACACGGCGATCCCGTTCGTGATCATCGCCGTGCTGTTCTACTTCACCGTGGTGGTGCAGAACTACGTCCACGAGAAGGTCGGCAACCCGGACGTCACCGTCGACGTGACCGCCTTCCAGTGGAACTGGAAGTTCGGTTACCAGAAGGTCGACATGCAGATCGACGGCCAGCCCGCTCGGTACACCTTCGACGGCGTCGACCACGAGCGCCAGGACATGAACACGGACATCCAGGAGCGCTACAAGGAAGCGACCAAGGATGGCCACCCGCAGCCGGGCCCGAACAACGGCCTGCCCGCGAACGACATCTCGTACCTGCACTACGACAAGGTCGAGACCGTCGGCACCTCCAACGAGGTTCCGGTGCTGGTCCTGCCGTCCGGCAAGAACATCGAGTTCCAGCTGGCCGCCGCGGACGTCATCCACTCGTTCTGGGTGCCGGAGTTCCTGTTCAAGCGCGACGTGATGCCGAACCCGAAGCAGAACAACTCGGACAACGTCTTCCAGATCACCAAGATCGAGAAGGAAGGCGCGTTCGTCGGCCGGTGCGCCGAGATGTGCGGCACCTTCCACTCGATGATGAACTTCGAGATCCGCGTGGTGTCCCCGGCGGACTTCCAGAAGTACATGGACGCGCGGACCAAGGACCACAAGACCAACGCCGAGGCGCTGGCCAGCATTGGTCAGTCGCCGGTGGCGACCTCCACCAAGCCGTTCAACACCGACCGCAAGGCGCGCGGTAACGAACTCGCCGACGCCAAGTGAGGATGAACTGACATGAAGGTCGAAGCTCGCATCTTCGAACTGATCACGGTCTTCTTCGTGATCGTGGCCGTCGTGTACGGCTACTTCACCGGCCGCTCGCGCACCGGCGTCGAGTGGGCGGGTACCACCGCCATCGTGCTGTCGGCGGGCCTGGCCCTGATCGTGGCCACCTACTTCCGTTTCGTCGCCCGTCGTCTGGACCTGCGTCCCGAGGACTACGAAGAGGCGGAGATCGTCGACGGCGCCGGCGACCTGGGCTTCTTCTCGCCCGGCTCGTTCTGGCCCATCCTGCTGGCCGGTGCGGGCTCCATCGCCGCCCTCGGCTTCGCGTTCTTCCAGTTCTGGCTGATCGGCCTCGGTGTGGTCTGCATCCTGGTCGCCGCCGGCGGCCTGGTGTTCGAGTACCACCTCGGCCCGGAAAAGCACTGACGTAAGTCACGAAGCGCCCCACCCGGAATCCGGGTGGGGCGCTTTGCTGTCCGGTCGAGCTCAGATACCCAGGGCGTGCTTGAGCCGCGTGGTCCGCGGGGACATGGAGGTCAGGCCCAGGAGGGCTCGGGGGAAACGGGGCTGGATTTGCGGCGGGCGGGTGCGGATGGCGGTTTCGATCCAGCGAGCGGCCTCGGCGGGGTCCGGGGAGGGGTTCTCTCGGGTATAGGTCGGGGAGCCGGAGTCGAGTTCGAAGGCGGGGTACCGGACCGTGGTGACGTGGATGCCCCGGGGGGAGAGCTCGGCGTCGGCGCATTGACCGAAGGTGGTCCAGGCGGCCTGGGCGCTGGCGTAGGAGGCGAAATTGGGGGCGGCGCCGGTGTCGGCGCTCCAGGGGCCGACATTCACCACGTGGCCGGAGCCGCCGGCCAGCATGGCGGGCAGCAGGCCGAGGGTCAGGCGCAGGGGACCGAAGTAGTAGGCGGCCATCATGCGCTGGTAGTCGCGGAAGCGATCCAGGGATTGCAGCACCGGGCGGCGGGTGGGGCGGCCGGTGTTGTTGACCAGGACGTCGACGGTGTCGAACTCGGTGAGCAGCCACTCGACCAGCTGATCCACATCCCCGATGGCGGAGATGTCGCAGCGGAACCAGTGGGCACGGCCGCCGGCCTCGATGATCGTGGCGCACTCCTCGACCAGCCGGGAGCCGTTGCGCGCCACCAGGATCACCTCGGCACCGTGAAAACCCAGTAGTCGCGCGGTCTCTCGGCCGATCTCCGAACAGGCGTCGGTGACGACGATTCGTTTGCCCTCGATGGGGCGTTCCTCCGCAAGGGATCCGGCGGTGCGGGGACGGCGGGCAGCACGGAATTCGATCATGGGACAGGCAACCTTCATCTGAGGATTGAGCATGAACCATGCACCGGCACCCCGCCGACAGTGCCGATACCGCCGCCCCGCCCGGCTGCTAACCGGTAGCTGGCGGTGCGGCGGAACACATTCTATTCGGTCGGGTCATAACGCCGGGCGCGTTCGGCGAGACAGATCTCGTCGATTGCGGACACGATGTCCCGCAACAGTTCCGAGGGCAGCGCCGCCGGCCGCAACCGGCAGGTGAAGGTGATGAAGCCGTGGTCCTCGTTGTCGAGTTCGCGCAGGTAGCGCGACCTTACGCCATACGTCATGGCCGAGATGACGGTGAAGCAGCCGGTGCGTTCGCGGTGCCCGGCGAACAGGTCGTGCAGGCCGTGGAAGACCCGGGCGTAGGAGGACAGGGGCGCGAAAACCGAGACGCGGTAAGCCGGTCCGCGCTCGGAGGAACTGATGACGGTGTCGGCCAGGTACTCGGCGTCGCGCAGGGTCAGCACCTTCGGAGCGAACATGAGCGCGCCGGCGGCGGCATTCCGGACCGGCATACCGGCGCGGCCGCCCGCGGATGCGGCGATGGCGCCCAGCGACTTTCGGGCGCGCGCGCCGACCTCGCGGCGGGCGCGCAGCGAGAGGTTGGGGGTGGTGGGGTGCAGGCTCGACCACTGGCCGAAGCGCACGGTGCCCAGCTGCACGGTGCCGGTACCGACCGGTCGGGCAACCTTCAGGGGCGCGGTGTCCACCCAGCGGCCCACCTGCAGCATGGCGTCACCCGGCGACTGGATCTCGCGGTAGGAGTGCTCCACCCAGGTGTCGAAGTCCAGGAACCGGTGCGCGTCGGTGGTGAGCCAGGTGCGGTCCTTGTCCACACCGGTGACCTCGAGGGTCAGCGCGGTGATGATCCCGGTGCGCCCGCCGCCGCCCAGGATCCGGCGGAACCGCTCCGCGTGATGGGTGCGCCCGCAGGTGCCGAAACGCCCGTCCTGATCGACGTATTCGAGCTCGGCCACATTGTCGCTGAACATGCCGAAGCGATGCGACGCCGCCGACAGCCCGCCCACCGCCGCGAATCCGCCCGCCGTGATGTCTCGATGGTCGCCGACCACCGGCAGCCCGAGCCCGTGCGCGCCCAGCGTCCGGTCGATGTCGTAGAGACGCGCCCCCGCCTGTACCCGAACAGTCCTGGCATCGGCGTCCACCACCTGGACCCGGTTCATCTTCCGCATGCTCAGCACGCTGCCCTGATCGGGCAGCGCGAGCTCGTCCTCCGGCCGTTCCCCACCCCGGATGATCAGCGGTTTCGTCGAACGACGTGAATCCCGAACGGTCCGAACCACATCCGCGGTATCGCGGGGCAGAAATTCGTCGGGGTGGGTGGAGACGGGCGTGCTCATGGCGCTACAGCTAACCATAGTCACGCGCATTGTGCTCGTCCTTGGACGGGCGTCCTATCGAGCACTGCGCGGACACACCGTGAACAGCGCGTTTCCGGTTGTGGCACACAGGTTCCCTGTGGGTTTGCGGGCAGCGTTTGTCGCCCCTCGCGCGTAGAGTCCGGGCCATGAGTTTCCTGGGCGGGATGTTCGGTTCGCCACGAAATCGGTTCGGCAAGAAGGTCTTGGAACAGGTGCTCGGCTACGAGGCCGTGGAGGCCGCGCACTTCGACACCGAGGCGTTCGAGATCGGATACCGGCTGAAGAACGGGTACGTGGCCAAGATGAACCTGGGCACGCTGTACCGCCGGTTCGACGGGAAGATCTCCGCCGGGCTGTTCAAGGCCGTCGACAACCTCATCCTGCCGCCGGAGGCGCCGCAGGGCTGGGAGCAGGTGGCGCCCAGGCTGCGACCGGTGCTGCGGCGGGCCGGGTACGGGTCCGGGGCGATTCGGGTCGGCGAGCTGGAGGGGCGGGACCTGGTGCTCTCGCGTCCGGCGCTGCCGTTCCTGACCGAGATGGTGGTCATCGATCTGCCCAGCACCGTGCAATTCGTGACGAAGAAGGAACTGTCGAGCTGGGGCGTGGACGCGGAGCAGGTTTACACCGTAGCGCACGCCAATCTCACCGAGCTGGCCATGAACACGCTGGAGGCCCTCGAACCGCCGCAGGGGATGCGGGTGATGGACTTCGTCGACGACGACGGCGAGAGCTATGTCGGTTCGCTGCCGCTGGTGGCCGGGTGGCTCGAGGGCGTGCGGGCCCGAACCGCCACGCGCCCACTGCTTTTCCTACCCGGGCACCTGGGCATGCTGGTCGTGCTGGACGCGACGCCCGCAGCCCTGCCGCAACTGCTGGCGCTGGCGGCGGAGCGGCTCGAGGGGTCGCTGCGCCCGCTGTCGGCCGTCCCGTACACCGTCGACGACAACGGCGACGTGATCCCCTTCGAGGTGGCGCCGGACCATCCGGCCCACGGGCTCATCCGCCGCGCGCAGGCGCAGCTCGCGGTGGGGGCGTATCACGCGCAGACCGAGCGGTTGCGCGCCGAGGCGGAGCGCGAGGGCGCGATCATGGAACTGCTGCACGTGCGGGCGCCCGACGGCAGCGAGTACACCATGACCTCCTGGACCGACGGGGTCACGAATCTGCTGCCCGCCGCCGATTTCATCTGCTTCGTCACCGGCGACGGCGATGTCTTCCGCGTCGCCTGGGAGGACGTGTCCGGGCTGGTGGCACTGGAACTCGCCGCCGAGTACGATCCGCCGCGCTATCGCGTGCACGACCATCCGCCCGCCGAGATCATGACCCGCCTGCGCACACTCGCCAGCTGATTGCGGCGCGCCGTCGGTGTGGCGCGATATCCCCACGACTCTGTCACCTCGGTCGGCTAGGGTCGCGGCGTGGACAGGGCGCAGCTGACAGCGGACATGGCCGACGGGGCGAGACCGGAGTTCCTCTTCTTCTGGGGGCACACCCGCACCCCGGGCCACGAGGTCGGCAAGTGGGTGCTCAGCCAGTGGTGGCCGGTCGAATTCAGCGTCGACGGCCAGAACTACGGCAGCGCAGAGCATTTCATGATGGCCGAGAAGGCCCGCCTGTTCGGCGACGAGGACATGCGCACCCGCATCCTGTCCAGCGACACGCCCGCCGACGCCAAGCGTATGGGCCGCGCGATCTCGGGCTTCGACCAGGACACCTGGGAAGCCCACCGCTTCGACATCGTGCTCCGCGCCAGCATCGCCAAATTCGGCCAGCACGACCAGCTCCGCGACTTCCTGCTCGCCACCACCGGCAAGGTGCTCGTCGAAGCCGCTCCCCGCGACACCATCTGGGGCATCGGCCTGGGCGCCGACAACCCCTCCGCCGCCGACCCGGTGCGCTGGCGCGGTGAGAATCTCCTCGGCTTCGCCCTCATGGACGCCCGGGACGCCCTGACCCCGGCCCGCCCGTACTGACTCGCCCCGCGGTGGGGGAGGATCGGGGGATGGACACGCTGCGGAGTCGTGAGGTGTACGCGAATCGGTGGATCACGCTGCGGGAGGACGTGGTTCGGCAGGCCGACGGGATGGAGGCGGTGTACGCCTACATCCGGAAGGCGGACTTCGCGATCGTGATTCCGTGGGATGGGGAGCGATTCCACCTGGTCGAGCAGTATCGGTATCCGCTGGGGCGCAGGTGCTGGGAGTTCCCGGGCGGGGCGGTGGCGGGGGAGAGCGATCCGATCGCGGTGGCTCGGCAGGAGCTGCGGGAGGAGACGGGGCTGCGGGCAGGCCGGCTGACGGCGCTGGGGAAGGTGGCGCCCGCCCCGGCCACCAGCACGCATTACGGGACCGTGGTGCTGGCCACCGAGCTGACGGTGGGGCCGCACGAGCGGGAGCCCTCCGAGATGGACATGGAGTCCGCCTGGTTCACCCGGGACGAGGTGGAGGCCATGATCCTGGCGGGCGCCATCGTGGATGCCCAGAGTGTGGCCGCGTATTCCCTGCTGTTGCTGCACGAAAGGCACGGCGGGCTGGGCTAGCCCCGGTCGGCGTGCTCGATGAGGCCCGCGACGACCTCGGGGAAATCGGACGTGATCTGGGGGCCGATCTCGGGGCCGAGGGTGGCGGCGGCGGGGCCGGTGATCTCGGTGCGGTAGACGACGCGGGTGGCGCCGGAGGGCAGGGCGTCGAGGCGGTGCTGGGTCAGCACCTCGAAGCCCTCGCCGAGGAAGACGTCGCTCCAGAGTTCGCCGTCGACGATCTCCACGAAGCGCAGCTCCACGGTGTCACCGTCGGGCGAGGTCATGCGGAAGGTGGTGCCGGGCGCGAAAGGCCCGTCCAGCTCGAAGGTTTCGATGCCGGTATTCCATTCGGGCCAGCGGCTCGGGTCGGACCAGCTGCGCCACAGCGCCTCCCGGGGCACGGTGGTCTCGGCGCTGTGTTCGTACTCCCACATGATCTCGTCCTCGATCGAAGTTCAGTTCAGTTTGTTTCAGTCGGATAGACGGTTTTTGACTTCCTCCCGGCCCTGAAGGATCGGGATTCCCTGCCTCACGACAGGGGTTTCCTGTTTCATCGACGGTTGCCTTCCCGCATCAGCTGCGGGGCGGTCTCACACCATCTCCGCAGGCCAAGACCGCCAGCCCGGCGGCCTGTATGTTCTTCGCAGCGTTGACGTCCCGGTCGTGGACAGCCCCGCACGGACAGGTCCACTCCCGAATGTCGAGCGGCATCGCGTCGTTGATCCGTCCGCACGTCGAGCAGGTCTTGCTCGAGGGATAGAACCGGTCGATCGCCACTACTGTGCGCCCGTACCAGTCCGCCTTGTACTCCAGCATCGACCGGAACTGCGACCATGACGCATCCGAGATCGCCCGCGCCAGGCGGCGATTGCGGACCATGTTCCGCACACTCAGATCCTCGATGGCGATCACTTGGTTTTCGCGCACCACTCGAGACGCCAGTTTGTGCAGATGGTCCCGCCGCCGATCGGCGATACGGGCGTGAATATGAGCGACCTTGCGCCGGGCCTTCGCCCGGTTGGCCGAGCCGTTCTGTTTCTTCGCCAACACCCGCTGCGCTTTCGCCAGCCGGGCGCGGTCCTTGCGCTCGTGCCGGGGATTGGACACCTTCTCCCCGGTCGAGAACGCATACAGCGACGTGATGCCCGCATCGACACCGATCGTGGCGTCGGTCGGGGCGTGCCCGCTGATCGTCTCCTCGACCAGGATCGAGATGTGGTAGCGGCCCGCACTGTCGCGTGACACCGTGACCTGCGACGGCACGGCCCCTGCGGGCAGCGGACGCGACCAGCGGATGTCCAGCGGCTCGGCTTGTTTGGCCAGCTTGATCTGGCCGTCGCGGTAGGTGAAGCAGTTCGAGAAATAAGTTGCCGAGTCCTTCGAGCGGCCTTTCTTCTTGAACTGCGGGTAACCGGTTTGCTTGCGCCAGAACTTGTCGAACGCGCCCTGAAGGTTCCGCAATGCCTGCTGCAACGGGCCTTTCGACGGCTCGGTCAGCCATGCGGTTTCGGGGTCACGCTTCCATTGCGTGAGCATCAGCGATGTGTCCGCGTAGTTGACGCGCCGCTGCTGCTGAGTCCAGGCACGGGAACGCTCCGCCAACGCCCGGTTGTACACGTACCGGACGCATCCGAACGTCACGGCGAGCTGCTGCGCCTGCTCCGGGGTCGGGTAGAGGCGGTACTTGTACGCCCGCTTCACCACCCGAGATTCCATGCTTGACATGATAGCACATCAGTATGTCACAGAATGCGCTATCCCCGCCTCGAAGGGCGGGGGTCTGCGCGCTACGTCTCATGATCACAGTCGAAACCTGAAGATCCGCTGAAGGTGAACCGCGATCCCCCTCGCGTCGTGCCGGGAATGGCGTTTAATCGGCGTCGCGGTCCACGCATCGAAGGGCCGGGGGATTGATCATGGATCGTATTGGTGCACACAACGATACGAAGAGTGATCGATATGCGCGGAAAACTCCGACCGGCAGTGATGGTGGTCGCCCTGTTCACGGCTCCCCTGGCGACCGGCCTGGCCACCGCTCACGCCGTGCCCGCGGCGGGCGTCACCGCGGCCCGCCACCACGATGGCGATCAGGATCAGGACGGGAACGGCGATCAGGACGGATCCGGCGGCGGCCAAGGCGGATCCGGCGGTGGCCAGGGCGGATTCGGCGATCGGAACGGACCGCGCGACCAGGGTGACTGGTGGTTCGTCCACCACTGCGTCCAGCAGCACGAGTGGTGGCAGCAGCGGTGCCGGCGCGACGGCCCCGATATGTGGCACCGCGGTGACCCGCAGCCGAACGGCAGCTGGTAGGCCTCACCATTCGATACGGCCGTACTCTTCCTGTCCCCAGACGTAACCCCAGAACGTTCCGGTCGGGCCGTCGGCGGGCAGGGTCGCGAGGTGGATGCTGGGCTCGGCGCCCTGGTCGGCGGTGCGGAAACCGCTGTTGGCGTTGAGATCCGTCGCGGTGTAGCCGGGGTTGGCGGCGTTCACCTTGATGGGGGTGTCCTTCAGTTCGAGCGCGTAGAGGACCGTCACCATGTTCACGGCGGTTTTGGATGAGGTGTAGGGGATGGCCGAAACCATTTGCGACATGGGGCTGTTCGGATCGGTGCGGCCCGCCAGCGAGCCGACCTCGCTGGACACGTTGACGATTCGGGCCGCCTCGGCGCGCCGCAGCAGCGGCAGTAGGGCATTGGTGACGGCGACCAGGCCGAAGACATTGGTCTCGTACACGTGCCGCAGGGTGGCGAGGGTGCCCGATGACGGCTTGCCGTCGCCGTCGAGGCCGCCGCTGATGGCGGCATTGTTGACGAGGATGTCGAGCCGGCCGAAGTCGGCTTCGATCTGGGCGGCGGCCGCGGCGATGGACTGTTCGTCGGCGACATCGATCCGGATGAAGTGGGCGTCCGCGCCCTCGGCCCGCAGTTGGGCGGTGGCGGCTCGCCCGAGTTCGGGGTCCCGCGCGCCCAGCAGGACGGTCATGCCGCGCGCGGCCAGCCGGCGGGCGGTTTCGTAGCCGATGCCCTTGTTGGCGCCGGTGATGAATGCGGTGATGGTCATGGGAGAAGCATCACGCCGCGCGGGTTGCGGTGGGAGGACCAAGTCGTACCACCCAAAATCGAGGCAGCGGCCCCACACTGGAGCCATGGCTGACAGGAATGAACTCGCGGCCTTTCTACGGGCCCGGCGCAATCGGCTGACCCCCGGTGAGGTCGGGCTGCCGAACGGAATCAACCGCCGCGCACCGGGATTGCGCCGCCAGGAGGTGGCGCAGCTGGCCGGGATCTCGGTGGACTACTACATCCGCATCGAGCAGGCCCGCGGTGCGAAACCGTCGCACCAGGTGCTGGCGGCGCTGGCCCGCGCGCTCATGCTCACCGTGGACGAGCGCGAATACCTGTTCCGGATGGCGGGGGAGTCGCCGCCGGTCACGGCCGGGCCGAACACGACTGTGCCGCAGGCGGTCCGGTCCATCCTCGACAATCTCGCTGCCCCGGCGTACGTGGTGGACGCGACCTACGAGGTGCTCGCCTGGAACCGCGCGGCCACGCCCTTCGTCGGCGATCTCGACACCGTGCCCGGCCACGAGCGCAATATGATCCGCTGGATGTTCCGGGAGGCCGCCGACCATCCGCAGTGGTCCGACGCCGATACCCGCGACTTCGCCCGCGCCCTCATTGCCGATCTGCGCGCGGCCTATGCCCGGTATCCGGGGCATCCGGCGCTGGCCGCGCTGGTCACCGAACTGCTGGGCACATCGAAGCGGTTCGCGGACATGTGGGCCGCCCACGATGTGGAGGTGCGCCGGACCCACCGCAAGCGCATCCGTCATCCGGAGCTGGGGCCGCTGGACTTCCACTGCCAGGTGCTGCACATCTCCGACACCGATCAGCGGGTCATCGTCTACTGCGCGACGCCGCACACCCGGACCGCAGCCGTCTTCCAGTCGCTGGCCGCCGCCACCGACCGCTGAAGGTTTGCCAACATTCGTTGGCCAACAAGTGTTGACATGCCGTCGACCGGGTCGTACCGTCTAAATCAACAGACGTTGGCCAACAAATGTTGGCAGAGCCTCAGGAGTCGTCATGAACACCGTCCCCGCCACCGCTTCGGTCGTCATCGTGGGTGCCGGTCCCGCCGGACTGACCGCGGGCATCGCGCTCGCCGACGCGGGTGTGAACGTGGTGCTGCTCGACAAGCTGGCCGAGGGCGCCAACACCTCCCGCGCGGTCGTCGTGCACGCCCGCACCCTGGAGGTGCTCGAGCAGTTCGGCGTCACCGCGACCCTGCTCGAACGCGGAATCGTGGTGCCGCACTTCGTGATGCGCGACGGCGACCACGCGCTGGCCCGCATCTCGTTCGACGGGCTGCCCACCGCCTACCCCTACACCGTCATGATCGGTCAGGAATCCACCGAGTCCATCCTGCTGGCGCGCCTCGAGAAGGCGGGCGCGCAGGTGCACCGGCACACCGAGGTCACCGGTGTCGTCCAGGACGCCGACGGTGTCACCGTCTCCTTCACCGATGCCGACGGCGCCGCGAATTCCGTTCGCGCGGACTGGGTCATCGGTGCGGACGGCATGCACAGCCCGGTCCGCGAGGCCGCCGGGATCGGCTTCACCGGCGCCACCTACCCCGAGTCCTTCGTCCTCGCCGATGTCCGCATGACCTGGCCGGACCCGCGCGACGAGGTTTCCCTGCACCTGTCGCCCGAGGGTGTCACGGTCGTCGCGCCGCTGCCCGACCCGCGGCCCGACCGCTTCCGCATCGTCGCCACCGTGGCCGACGCCCCCGAGCACCAGGATCTGGCCTACGTGCAGGCGCTGGTCGACGCCCGCCGGCCGGGCGCGCACGCGAAGGTCGAGGAGATCGTCTGGAGCTCGCGCTTCCGCGTGCACCACCGCGTCGCCGACCACTACCGCGCCGGGCGCATCCTGCTCGCCGGGGACGCCGCGCACGTGCACAGCCCGGCGGGTGGCCAGGGCATGAACACCGGCATCCAGGACGCCGCCATGCTCGGCCGCCTGCTCGCCGCGGTGGTCGCGGGCGCCCCCGAGTCCACCCTCGACGAGTACGAGCAGACCCGTCGCCCGGTGGCACTGGGCGTGGTCGGCTTCACCGATCGCATGACCCGCATGGCCACCCTGCGTCCGCTGCCGGCACGGCTGGTTCGCAACCTGGTCATCAGTACCGCCGCCCGCATCCCGGCGTTCCGCCGCAACCTGGCCTACCAGCTCTCGGAACTGGCCAATCGCTGAAGCGGTCAACCGTGATTCGGTGTCTCCCAGCATGATTCGGCGGCCCGCGCCATGAGGTGCGGGCCGCCTGCTCGTGCCCGACCCGATCATGCGGTGCCGATCACCCTGATGATTCGGTGTCGATCACCGGCGGTCCCAACAGTGCCCCGGAAGCTGCCCTGCGACCGGGCTTTCAGCTGTGCGGGACGGGGCGCTCTCAGGCTCGCAGGGCGGTGGTGACGGTGTCGGCCGCGGCGATGGTGGCGGTGGCCAGCTCGTGCAGGCGGGCGGCGGGGAGATTGGTGTCGGGGCAGGAGACGATCGACGCGATGACCGAGCCGTCGGAGGCGAAGATCGGGGCGGCCACCGAGACGACCGCATTGTGGTCGCCGAGTTCGTCGGGGAGATAGTCGATGGTGATGAGGTCGGCGATCATGGCGCTGAGTCGATGCCGCAGCGGATCGGTGACGGGGGAATGGCGCAGGGCCCCCAGGGCTTCCAGCATCGGGGCGGACTCGTCGGCCAGGCGTTCGACGGAATAGCCGCGGGCGGCGATGACGTCGAGGACCGCGGTGAGGCGGGGGCGGTGGCGCGGGTCGGCGGCCTGGAGCCAGGTCTCCCGCTCGGATTCCGGTGCCCAGGCGATGAATTCGCGGCAGACCGGCGGGGCGAACGGCATGCGGCGGGCGGGGCGGATCCACGGGACCGACGGGGTGCCGAGCACCTCGGTGATGACGATGGCGTCCTGTTCCCGCTCGGCCAGGAAGATGGGGACGCCGTGCGCCGCGGCCAGCGCGTGCATGGGCTCCACGGCCAGGCGGCGCAGCGGAAAAGCGGTGTCGGCCCGCCGCGCCACGGCCAGCAGCCCGAGACCGAGGCTGTAGTTCCCCTCGCTGTCGCGCACGGCCCAGCCGTCGGCGGTGAGCTGGGTGAGCACGGCGTGCGCGGTGGCCCGGGACATGCCGGTGGCGCGCACGATGCGGGCCAGTGAGAGGCGCTCCCCGGAATGTCGCGACAGCAGCTCGATCGCCTGCACGACCCGGTGGGTCGGCGGTGAGGCGGGCGTGGAACCTGCTCCGGCCGCCGTTCCCGGTTCGGAAGCCACAGGGGCGGTGGTGGATTCAGGCAACTCGATCCCTGCTGGTGTCGGTCCCGGCGCTGCGGGAGGTTCGCGCCCGATCGTATCGGCCGGGGTATCGGTCATCCGCACCGGAGTGGCCCGGATCCGGTGTGCCCGAGCTACTCCGATGCGCGGCAATTCGGGCGCGGGTATTGACCGTCGCCGGGTACCGACCTATCGTCGGTGTCACATTATCGAACAATAGCGTCGAATATTCGACACCACAAGCATTCGACACCGCAGGGTCGAATGACCGGACGGATCGGATGACGCGGCGAATGGGACGAGAGATGCGCACGGGATATGAGCTGTCGCACCTGAACGCCTTGGAGGCGGAATCGGTGCACATCATCCGGGAGGTGGCAGCCACCTTCGAGCGGCCGGTGCTGCTGTTCTCCGGTGGTAAGGACTCGGCGGTCATGCTGGAGCTGGCGCGGCGGGCGTTCTGGCCCGCGCCGCTGCCGTTCCCGTTGCTGCACATCGATACCGGGCGCAATTTCGACGAGGTCATCGACTTCCGGGATCGCACCGTGGCGCGGCTGGGAGCCCAACTGCTGGTCGGCAGCGTGCAGGACGATATCGACGCGGGCCGGGTCACCGAACGGCCCGGTGAGACCCGGAACCGGCTGCAGACCACCACCCTGCTGCGCACCATTCGCGAGCACCGCTTCGACGCGGTATTCGGCGGGGCGCGCCGCGACGAGGAGAAGGCGCGCGCCAAGGAGCGGGTGTTCAGCTTCCGCGACGAGTACGGCGCGTGGGAACCGCGGGCCCAGCGCCCCGAGGTGTGGAACCTCTACAACGGCCGGCACCGCAAGGGCGAGCACATCCGGGTGTTCCCGCTGTCGAACTGGACCGAGCTCGACATCTGGGAGTACATCGACCAGGCCGAGGTGGAGCTGCCGTCGCTGTACTACGCGCACCGGCGCACCGTGGTGGCGCGCGACGGAATGCTGCTGGCGGACAACCGATTCCTGAAGTTCGGCCCGGAGGAGAAGCGCTTCGAGGCCACCGTGCGCTTCCGGACCCTCGGCGATGCCGACTGCACCGGTTGCGTGGAATCCACCGCGGCCGACCCCGCCGAGGTGATCGCCGAAACCGCCGCCACCCGGCTCACCGAGCGCGGCGCCACCCGCGCCGACGACCGCATCTCGGAGTCCGGCATGGAAGATCGCAAGCGAGAGGGCTATTTCTGATGCGTCGCAACCTGTTACGACTGGCCACCGCGGGCAGCGTGGACGACGGCAAATCGACCCTCATCGGGCGGTTGCTGTTCGACTCCAAGAGCCTGTTCAGCGATCAGCTGGATGCCATCGAGCGCGCGAGCCTTTCGCGCGGCGGCGACGGGCCGGACCTCTCGCTGGTGACCGACGGCCTGCGTGCCGAACGCGAGCAGGGCATCACCATCGATGTCGCGTACCGCTACTTCGCCACGCCGCGAAGGAAATTCATCATCGCCGACACCCCGGGGCATGTGCAGTACACCCGGAACATGGTGACCGGCGCCTCCACCGCCGACCTGGCGCTCATCCTCGTCGACGCGCGCAAGGGCGTCTCCGAGCAGACCCGCCGCCACGCCTTCCTGTCCTCGCTGCTGGGGGTCGGGCACCTGGTGCTGTGCGTGAACAAGATGGACCTGGTCGACTGGTCCGAGCAGCGGTTCGAGGAGATCCGTTCGGAATTCGCGGATTTCGCGACCAAGCTGGACGTGGGCGATCTGAGCTTCATCCCGGTCTCGGCGCTGCACGGCGACAATGTGGTCGACCTGTCCGAGAACTCGGCCGGCTGGTATCCGGGTCCGCCGCTGCTGCGGCACCTGGAAGAGGTGCACGTGGCCTCCGACCGCAACCTCATCGACAACCGGCTACCGGTGCAGTACGTCATCCGGCCGCACGGGGAGAGCCAGCGCAGTTACGCGGGCACCGTGGCGGGCGGCATCTTCAAGCCGGGTGACGAGGTCGTGGTGCTGCCGTCGGGGCGCACCAGCCGGGTCAACCAGATCTGGGGCCCGGGCGGCGGCAAGGTCGACGAGGCATTCAGCGGCATGGCGGTGTCGCTGACCCTGGACGACGAAATCGATATCGGCCGTGGCGATATGCTCGCCCGGCCCGGCAACCAGCCGCACACCGATCGTGAGCTCGACGCCATGGTGTGCTGGTTCTCCGACGACACCGAACTGCGGGCCGGTAACTCCTACGCCATCCGCACCGCCACCCAGACCTCCAAGGTCGAGGTGAGCGAGCTGGACTACCGGCTCGACGTCAACACCCTGCACCGGCAGACGGACGCGGATCGGCTGGGGCTCAACGACATCGGGCGCGTGACGATCAAGAGCCGGCAGTCGCTGCTGTTCGACCCGTACCGGGAGAACCGCGCCACCGGCAGCTTCATCCTCATCGACGAGACCACTGATCAGACGGTGGCCGCGGGCATGATCACCGGACGCTCCACGGGCGCACCGCGGATCGGGCAGAAGGCCTCGAATGTGGTGTGGCACAGCTCCGCCGTGGAGCGCGGGCAGCGGCTCAGCACCGGCGCGACCGTGTGGCTGACCGGGCTGTCGGGCTCCGGGAAGTCCACCATCGCAGTCGAATTGGAGCGGCAGCTCATCGAGTCCGGGCAGCCCGCCTACCTGCTCGACGGCGACAATCTGCGGCACGGGCTGAACAAGAACCTGGGTTTCACCGACGAGGACCGCCGCGAGAACATTCGCCGCGTGGCCGAGGTGGCGGCGCTGTTCGCGGACGCCGGCGTGGTCGCCATCGTGTCGCTCATCAGCCCCTTCCGGGCCGAGCGGCGCGAGGCGCGCAAGCTGCACGACGGCCGGAATCTGCCGTTCCGCGAGATCTTCGTCGACACCCCGCTCGAGGAGTGCGAGCTGCGCGACCCGAAGGGCCTCTACAAGAAGGCCCGTGCCGGGGAGCTGCGCGAATTCACCGGCATCAGTTCGCCGTACGAGCGGCCGGAGTTCGCCGATCTGACCATCACCCCCTCGACCGGGACGCCGGCCGAGATCGCCCATCGAATTCGAGAAACCCTAGGGATCGCTGAAAGCTGATGACAGACATGGAAAAGGCCGAGCTGCCTCTCACCGAGCCGTTCCTCGCGGCCGTCGCCGAGGCCGAGAAGCTCATCGCCACCGCCGATTTCATCCGTGACCCGCACGACCTCGCGGAGGGCTACGACTACCTGCAGGCCGGCATCGCCGCGGTGCTGCAGCTGTCGCGGGCACACGGCACCTCTCACCCGTACCTCGTGACCGCCACCGGGCCCTACACCAAGATGGGCCTCGACAACCCGGACACGCTGTACTACAGCGCCAATATCGAGCCGAATGCGGAATACCTGCTCACCGGCGTGCGCGGGACCACCGTCGACCTGAGTTTCCAGGTCCTCAAGGGTGATTACACCGCTTCCGATGTACCGAACGGTGACGACGCGTTCGACGACCGGCGGCTGCAGATCAACTCGGACGGCAGCTACCAGCTGCGTTTCGGGCCGCCCAAGGAGAATCCGGAGCCGAACTACTTCGTACTCCCCGAGGGCGCGTCCATGCTGGCCGTACGCGAGGTGTACGGCGACTGGAATGCCGAGCGCAAGGGCAGCATTCGCATCGAGCGGGTGGACACCATCGGCACCGCGCCGGCCGAAGCGGGCGTGGAACAGCTGCGCAAGCGGTACCGGGCCGCGGGGCGGATGCTGCTGACCCGGGTGCACACCTGGTTCAACTTCCCGAAGTGGTTCTACCTGAACCTGCCGGTCAATACGCTGACCGAGCCTCGGCTCACGCCGGGCGGGCTGAGCACCCAGTACTCCTCCGTCGGGCATTTCGAGCTGGAGGACGACCAGGCGCTCATCATCACCGTGCCGAAATCCGATGCGCCGTATCAGGGTTTCCAGCTGGGCAGCCGCTGGTACATCTCCCTGGACTACGTCAACCACCAGACCTCACTGAATCATCGGCAGGCGCAGGTGGATCCGGACGGGATGATCCGCATGGTCGTCTCGGCGCGGAACCCGGGCGTCGCCAACTGGATCGAGACCACCGGGCGCAAGCTCGGCATCCTCCAGTTCCGCTGGCAGCGGGTCGCGCGGCCGATGACGCCCGAGGACGGGCCGACCATCGAGCTCGTTCCCTTCGACAAAGTGGCTGAACGACTGCCCAACTTCGAACACAATCGGATCGACGAGGCCGGATGGCGCGAGCGGATCGCCGCTCGCCAGCGCGCCTTCGCGGAAAGGATGCTGGGATGACCCGACTGAAGACGGGACTGCTGGCCGACAAGGTGGTCGTGGTCAGCGGCATCGGACCCGGTCTGGGCCGTTCCATCGCCTTGGAGGCCGCGGCGGCCGGCGCCAAGGTCGTGCTGGCCGCGCGCACCGAGTCGCGGCTGAAGGAGGTCGCCGACGAGATCGCGGCCGAGGGTGGCGCGGAAACGCTCTGCGTGCCCACCGATATCACCGATGAGGCCACGGTCCAGAACCTGGCGACGCAGACCCTCGACACCTTCGGCCGGGTCGACGCGCTGGTGAACAACGCCTTCCAGGTGCCGTCCATGAAGCCGCTGGCGCGCACCGACTTCGAGCAGATCCGCGAGAGCGTGGACCTGACCGTGCTCGGCAATCTCCACATGACGCAGGCGTTCACCGACGGGCTGGCCGAGACCAAGGGCTCGGTCGTCATGGTCAACTCCATGGTGCTGCGGCACTCCGAACCCCGCTACGGCAGCTACAAGGTCGCCAAGGCGGCCCTGCTGGCCATGTCGCAGACCCTGGCGACCGAGCTGGGCGAGAAGGGGATTCGCGTCAACAGCGTGCTGCCCGGCTACATCTGGACCGACCAGCTGAAGTGGTATTTCAGCGAGATCGCCAAGAAGTACGGCATCACCGAGGAGCAGGTCTACCAGCAGACCGCGTCCAAGTCCGACCTGAAGCGGCTGCCGCTGCCCGACGAGATCGCCCAGACCATCGTTTTCCTCATGTCGCCGTGGGCCAATGCCATCACCGGGCAGACCATCGACGTCAACTGCGGCGAATACCACGTCTGAGCAAGGAGTTTCACCACTATGAGCGGACGTACCAACGTCGGCACCGTCGAGGATCTGCACCACTCGGCGTCGAAAGTCTGCGGCCTCACCGACTTCGGGTCCGACGACTACCTGGAGGCGCTCGGCGTCCTGCTGGAGTCCTACCAGCGTGACGCGGGGCTCACCGAGCTCGGCTCCAAGATGAGCCGGTACTTCCTGCGCGGTGCGCTCGTCGCCCGCGCCCTGAGCGAAGCCTCCTGGCAGGCCAACCCGGCCTACACCGAAACCCAGGTCACCAGGCCGATTTTCGTGACCGGTCTGCCCCGCACCGGCACCACCGCCCTGCACCGGCTGCTCGCCGCCGACCCGCAGCACCAGGCCCTGGAGATGTGGCTCGCCGACTTCCCGCAGCCGCGGCCGCCGCGCGAGACCTGGGCCGACAATCCGGTCTACCAGGCGGTCGACAAGGGGTTCGCCCAGCACCGGATCGAGAATCCGGAATTCATGGGCGTGCACTACATGACCGCCGCCGAGGTCGAGGAGTGCTGGCAGCTGCTGCGCCAGACGGTGAAATCCATCTCCTACGAGTCGCTGGCCTATCTGCCGAGCTATTCGGAGTGGCTGCGCAAGCAGGACTGGACCGATGCCTATGCGCGGCACAGGAAGAACCTGCAGCTGATCGGGCTGGGGGACAACCGGCGCTGGGTGTTGAAGAACCCCAGTCACCTGTTCGCCCTGGACGCCCTGATGAAGGTGTACCCGGACGCGCTGATCATCCAGACCCACCGCGATCCGGTGACCATCGTCGGCTCGTCGTGCAGCCTGTCGGAGCAGGCCACGCAGGGTTGGTCCACCACCTTCGTCGGCGAGAAGATCGGAGAGTCGCAGCTCGAGCTGTGGTCGCGCGGCCTGCGTGAATTCAACACCGCGCGAGCCCGATACAACCCGGACCAGTTCCTCGACATCGATTTCGACGAACTGCGCGCCGACCCGTTCGCCGCGGTGGAGAAGATCTACTCGAAGTTCGGCCTGGACTACACGGATTCGGCCCGCACCGCCATGACCGCCCTCGACGAGGAGAGCAGGTCCGGCGACCGCAAACCGGTCCACAGGTACTCGCTCGCCGACTACGGTCTCACCGAAGACCAGGTCCGAGCCGAATTCCAGCTCTGATCAACGGCTCTCGAACGGCCGGGCGCGTACCTTGCGTGCCCGGCCGTTCGCCGTGTTCGGCGGTCCTCCCTCACGTCGCGTGCGCGACGGGGGAGGTCACGGCGCCGAGTCCGGTGAACAGCACGGTCAATCCGCGCTGCATGATCGCCTCGACCTCGGCGAAATCGGTGGAATCGGCCTTGACGATCCAGTGCGTATAGGCCTGCCGGCTGGTCTGTACCACCAGCTGGGCGGGCAGTTCGCGCAGGAACGGATCGGTGCCGAGTTCGATACGGGCGGCGAGGAATTCGGTGATCGGCTCGTAGAGCCATTCGCCCCACTCCAGCCATCGGCGCCGGTATTCGGGCGTGTTGATCATCAGGGTCATGAAGGTCCGATCGAAGTCGAACGACTGCCGTTGATGGACCTCGGTGGTGAATGCGTGGGTCAGGACGTGGGCCGGGTCGGCGTCGAGGGGCGCCTTCGCGAGCACGTCGCGGACGAGCTGTTCACTGCGACGGAACAGGGGGAGCACCACGTCCTCCTTCGTCGCGAAGTAGCGGTGGAAGGTGCGCGGCGCGATGCCGACCGTCTCGCAGATGCGTTCGACGGTCGCGGAGGTGTCGCCGTCGGCGACGAACAGGGTGTGGGCGGCGTGCGCGATGGTCAGGCGTAGGTCTTCGGCGCGCTTATGGGCCAGTTTCGCCTTGGCCGGGTTGCTCACGACGAGTCCTCCTCATTCCTGGTCGCGCCTACCGTAACGCCGTGCCGACGGCCCCCTGGGCGACGGGCGGGAATCCGGAGAAACCGATCTGGTGGTGCCTTTACCGGGCAATGTGGTCGTGCTTACGCACCGCGTGTCATATTCTGCCACAAATGGCAGATTCTGACATTTGCTCGAAGGTAGGTGGAACGTGGCAACGACGACACGAACTCACGACGCCCCGGCGGCCATGATCGATCGGGTGGCGTCACTGCTCGATGCCTTCGATGGACCGGGATCGCTGACATTGGCGGAGATCGCGCAGCGAGCCGGGCTGCCACGGTCGTCGGCGCATCGGATTCTGCGGCGTCTGGTGGAACTGGGATGGGTGGAGCGTGAGGGCTTCGAGTACGGGCTCGGCATGCGGATGTTCGAATTCGGTTCGCAGGTGGCCCGGCAGCGCCGGTTGCGCGAGACCGCCGCTCCGGTGCTGACCGAACTGCACCTGCGCACGGGTTTGACCGCGCACCTGAGCATGTTGGCCGGCCCGGATGTGCTGCATCTCGATCGATTGGGTCCACCGCCCGGGCCGGGGGCGGGGTGGTCGGTCGGGGCACGCCAGGCCGCGGCCCTGACCGCGCCGGGGCGGGCACTACTGGCCGGGCTCGACCCGCAGCGGTGGCCCGAACTGTCGTTCCAGCAGGCGCCGACCTGCTACAGCGTGCGCTCGCCGCGACAGCTGGCGCGGGAACTGGGCACGGTTCACGACCGTGGCGGTGTCGCGGTCGACGCACAGGGCTGTGCCCTGGGGGTCACGGTCGTGGCCGCGGCCATCGGCGGGCTGGGCGAGAGCGCACCGGCCGCGATATCGCTGTCGGGCCCGACCCGGTCGGTGCCTGTCGAAAACGCCACGGCCGCAGTACGAATCGCCGCGGGCGACATCTCGCGACGCCTGGTGGGGCTGCGGCCGAAGGCCCGCACCGGGAAAGCCCCCGGTGCGGGCGCGCTCAGTCCGTGACGGTCCGGTCGGCGAGCCGGAGCGAGCCGTCGCGGACCGCACCGGCCACCGAATCACGCAGCCGGCCACAGCCGGCGAACAACGGTTCGGGACGCTGCGGGTCGCCCGCGGGCCGCTCCAGGCAGGCCAGGCTTGCCACGGCATTCCATTGAATGCTGGTCTGCTCCCGGCTGCTCTTGCGCACCTCGACCTGCGCGGCGCACGCGTGGCAGCGCACCGGGGTCATCGGTACGCTGCGCAGCCGGTCGCCCTGACGGCTGATCATCGCTCGTCCTCGCAGCTCAGGACACCGGCGCTGCGGCGGCGCGGGCCAGATTGGCCTGCACCTCGGCAGTCCAGGCCTCGGCCGGGCGGGTGGTGTCGAGTTCGTATTCGAATCGATCGACCATCGCCGGTTCGACATCGGCCTGGTCGACATAGAACTGCTGATACCAGCGGCGCAACTGATAGACCGGGCCGTCCTCCTCGCAGAGCAGCGGATTGTCGATGCGCGCCTTGCGTTTCCAGATCGCCACGTCCTGCTCGAAGCCGAGCTTGACCCAGTCGCCCATCGCGCGGGCGCCGGCCATGGCTTCCTCGGCGTCGAGACCGGCGGGGATTTCGACCATGATGCCGTACTGCAGGACGAAGGAATTCGCGTCGATCGGATAGTGGCAGTTGATCAAAACTGTTTTGTGGTCACCGTTTTCGTAGCGATAGAGCAGGTCGTCGATCATGAACGAGGGCCCGTAGTACGAGGCCACCGACTGGGTGCCGAGCAGCTTCGGCTCGCCGACCGGTCCCGGCAGATCCTCGCGCGCGCCGCTGTCGAAATACTGGGTCGCCACATGCCCTTCGAACACGTTGCGGAAATAGGTGGGCAGCGAGCCGTGCACGTAGAAGAAGTGCGCCATGTCGACGACATTGTCGACGATTTCCCGGCAGTTGGTGTCGACGACGGTGGTGTACCAGTGCCAATCGGTCCAGCCTTCGCTGCCGGCGGCCTCGATGCGGGGGATCGTGACGTCCGGCGGCGGCGGATTGCCCTCGGGGTCGTTCCACACGAACAGCATTCCGTCCTGCTGGAGTGTGGTCCACGCGCGGGTACGTGCCAGTCGCGGGACGCGGCGGCCGTAGGGAATCTGCTTGCAGCGGCCGTCCCCACCCCACCGCCAGTCGTGGAACGGGCATGCGATCTCGTCGCCTTCGACTTTGCCGTCGGACAGGTCCCCGCCCATGTGCCGGCAGTAGGCGTCCAGCACATTCAGGGTGCCGTCGGTCCCGGCGAAGACCACCAGCTTGGTCCCGAACGCCCGAATGGAATGCGGCTTGCCATCGGCGAATTCGCGCACCAACCCCAGGCAGTGCCAGCCTCGCGCGAAGCGGGCCGGTGCCGGCTCGGCTTCGACCCGGCGGAACTCGTCATGCGTCGTTGTCATAGGTACCGTCCTCGTTCGGCGTGAATGCAGAACACCAACTCACGGGCCCCGTCATCGGAGCAGGTCCCGCGCAGTCCCTGTTATAGCGGTGGTAAAACCCATGCCGCGCAAATGATTTCACTGACTGGAAGAGTGCGGGGAATTCGCGCGAGGGGTTTCGGTGACCGGAATTCCGCATTGCCCTCGGCCGACGCGCCGATCATGCTGCGGGACGAGAGTTTCGCTACGTGGAATACGCCGTCTACCAGCGTGCTGCCGCCGCCGGTGTCGGGCCGCATTTGTTTCGAGCAGATCCGGGCTCGGCGGTTATCGTGCCGATCGCCAAGGGGCGAGGAGGAGTTCGGAGGCTCGGTGGATGTCGGAGAGGGCCTGGTCGGTGGTGAGGCGGCCGGCGGTGGTCCAGGTGAGGATGCCGAAGACGCATTGTTCGAGGAGGCGGGCCAGGCGGTGGTCCTCGGGGGTGGGGTCGGGGATCGCGGCGGCGGCGAGGATGCGGTCGGGCATGGCGTAGTCCTGGGCGAGGGGGGTGGCAGGGGCCGGGTCCTCGGCTCGGACGGCGTTCATGGACACCAGCATTGCCCGGGCCAGGCGGGGGTGGCGGAGTAGTTCGCCGATGGCGGTGCTGAGGAAGTCGGTTGCGCCGACTACCGGGTCGGCGGGAAGTTCAGGAGGACTGGGCATTTCGCGGATGGCGCGATCCAGGACGCCGGCGAACAGGTGGTGTTTTGACGGGTAGTAGCGGTAGAGGGTGCCCAGGGCTACGCCGGCGGTCTGGGCGACCTCGCTCATCTGAACCCGGTCCAGGCCGTGCTCGGCGCCGAGGCGGGCGGCCGCGCGCAGGATCGCGTGCTGGCGCTCCTGCTGGCGGGCGGTCGACACGCGGCCGGGCGTGCGGGACTCGGGAACTCGGGGCATGACCTCACCTTATGTCGAGAAACTAGAATTCACTCTAGTTTTTCCGGCCGGAAGTTTGTAGAACTGGAGGGTACCGAGTTCGTTCTCACAGGTGAGGAAGTCACGATGAGCGGTGTGGATCCGCAGCGTTATGGGCCATGGGCGGTCATCACCGGGGGATCGGAGGGGGTGGGGCGGTCGTTCGCGCTGGAACTGGCGCGGGCGGGCATCGCGCTGCTGCTGGTGGCGCGGCGGGCCGAACCGCTGGCCGCCACCGCCGACGAGTGCCGGGCGCTGGGAGTCGAGGTGCGCACACTGGCGCTGGATCTGACCGCGGCCGGCGCGGTGGGGGAGATCGCGGCCGCGGTGGACGATGTCGAGGTCGGGCTGCTGGTGCTCAACGCGGGCGCGAACACGCACAGCGCGCCGTTCGTGGACGGGGATCTGGACGCCTTCCAGCGGGTCATCGATCTGAACGTCACCGTGCCGCTCGGGCTGATCCACTACTTCGGGCGCGCCATGAAAGATCGTGGGCGGGGCGGGATTCTGCTGGTCGGGTCGCTCGCGGGGTATCTGGGCTCGCAGCATCACACCGTGTACGGCGGGGTCAAGGCCTTCGGGCGGATCTTCGCGGAAAGCCTCTGGCTGGAGCTCGGCGAATACGGGGTCGATGTGCTCGAACTGGTGCTCGGAGTGACCCGGACGCCGGCCATGGAACGGGTCGGGCTCGACTTCACCGTGCCGGGGATGACGGTGTCAGAGCCCGATGACGTGGCGCGCGAAGGACTTTCACGGCTCGGGCACGGGCCCGTGCACATCATGTCCGGCAACGAGGCGGGAGCCGCCCAGCGTAACGACCCCGATCGGGCGGCCGCCGTGCTACGCGCCGACAAGGGCATGCGGCGGCTCATGGGTCTGCCGGAACGGGTGGCACGATGAGTATCCGGCTCGGTCTGTCCACGCCGATCGTGGTGCAGGTGCCCGGCGTCGCCTCGCCCTGGGAGGCCACCGCGGGCCCCGGGGAACTCATCCGGATCGCCACGGCCGCCGATGAACTCGGCTTCGACCACCTCACCTGCTCCGACCACGTCGGCGTGCCGGCGGCGGCCGCGGCGGTTCGCGGCGCGACCTACTGGGACCCGCTGGCGACACTGTCGTACCTGGCGGCGCACACCACCCGGATCCGGCTCGCCACCTCGGTGCTCGTGCTCGGGTATCACCATCCGCTGGCGCTGGCCAAGAGTTACGGCACCCTCGATCGGCTCAGTGGCGGCCGGGTGGTGCTCGGGGTCGGAGTGGGCTCTCTCGCAGAGGAATTCGCACTGCTCGGCGCGGCCTGGGGGGACCGGGGCGCGCGGGCCGATGCGGCGCTGACCCGATTGCGACGGGCCTGGGGTCGCCGCGATGTCGAAGGCTTCGTGCTGGAACCGCACGCCACCGCCACCACCGTGCCGATCTGGGTGGGCGGGCGCACTCGCCGATCGCTGCGCCGCGCGGTGTCGCTGGGCACCGGCTGGGTGCCGTTCGGTCTGCACGCCGACCAGATCGCGGACCTGCTCGCCACGGTGACCGTGCCCGACGGTTTCGATGTGGTGCTCTCGCCCGGCGTGCCGCTGGATCCGCAAGGGAACGCCGAGGATTCCCTGCGCCGGCTGGCAGCGCTGCGGGCAGCCGGGGCGACCCACCTCACCTGCACGGTCCGGGCCGCCGATGCCGCCCACTACTGCGATCAGCTCGGCGCGCTGCGCGATCTGGTCGACCGTAATCTCCTGTAGCGGAAGGATTTCCATGATCGAAGAGCGTCTCGCCGTCCTCGAGGACCGGCTGCGCCGGGTCGAGGACGAGCTCGCCATCACCCGTCTGATCGCCTCCTACGGCCCGCTGGTCGATGCCGGGGCCGCCGAGGCGGTCGCCGAATTGTGGACCGAGGACGGCGAATACGACGTCGAGGGCTGGCACATGCGCGATCGCGGGCAGGTCCGCGACATGGTCGAATCGCAGGCACACCAATCGCTCATCGCCGCCGGATCGGCGCACTTCCTGGGCCCGGTGTCGGTCACCGTGGACGGGGACACCGCGGCGGCGGTGTGCGAATCGCTGCTGGTCCGGCGGCGGGACGGCGGATTCTTCGTGTGGCGGGCCGGAGCGAATCACTTCCGCCTGGTCCGCACTCCCGAAGGCTGGCGGATCGCGCAGCGGATCACCCGGGCTCTGGACGGCTCCGAGGCCGCCCGAAAACTGCTCGCTGCGCCCTGGAGCAGCGAAAATGTCGTTTCCGAATGGAAATGAGGGTCCCCTAACGACACCGCCGGTTCTTCCAGTTATGGTTAGCATCACCTAACGCCGAACCTGGGCGTTTGCTGGAAGGACCTGAGATGAACGGACGCTCGAGCGGCATGCCGCCGGTGCGCAAGACCCTGCTGCGCGTGTCGGCACTGGGGGCGGCGCTGGTGGTCGCGGCGGCATGCAGCAATTCGAAGTCGGCAAGCGACGACGTGAAGGCGCTCGACGGCAACCATTACGCCCAGGTCAATATCGCCTCCAACAAGGAGTCGGACAAGGCGCAGTTCACCGACCCGAAGTTCATCAACGCCTGGGGCATCGCGGACCGTCCCAAGGGTGCCGGCGGGCACTTCTGGGTCGGCGCGGGCGGCTACTCCTTCCAGTTCGTCGGTGATGTCACCAAGTCGCCGGATGCCAAGTACCAGAAGATATTCCAGGACCCGCTGAAGCTGGTCACCATCCCCGGCGCGGACTCCATCCCGGACGACGACGGCGACGACAGCGAAGGCAAGACCACCGGCGTCATCTTCAACCCGGCCCCCATCACCTCCGACATCTTCGCGGTGAAGGACCAGCCGGTCAGCTACGACGGCAAGGACGAGAAGCTCACCGGCTCCGCGCGATTCATCTTCGCCACCGACTCCGGCAAGATCTCCGGCTGGACCGAGCAGGGTGCGGGCGGCGCGATCGTGCGCCACGACGGCCCGGCCGTGCTCGAATACGACGGCACCGCCGCGGGTATGAAGTTCAAGGGCATCGCCCTGGACCCGTCCGGTTCCAAGCTGCTGGCCGCCGACTTCGGCAAGGACCCGCAGGTCCGCACCTTCGACAAGGATTGGAAGCTGGTGCCCACCACCGGTTTCGCCAACCCCTTCGCCACCGGTGACGCCATCGACCCGGCCGACGCCTCCAAGGGCAAGAAGCTGAAGGTCGGCGACCCGGCCCCCTTCAATGTCGCCACCATCGGCGACCGCGTCTTCGTCACCTACGCCGCCACCCAGTCCGAGGGCGGCGACCCGAACAAGCTGAAGGCCGGCGAAGAGGACAAGCTCGACAAGGACCAGGAGAAGAACGCCGGCAACAAGGCCAAGAAGGGCCAGGTCGCCGAATTCGACAAGAACGGCAAGCTGGTTCGCACCCTCGACGCCGACGGCCGTCTCAACGCGCCGTGGGCCGTCACCATCGCCCCGCAGGGCTTCGGCCCGCTGTCGGGCAAGCTGCTGGTCGGCAACTTCGGCGGCGCGGGCCACATCCTGGCCCTCGACGACCAGTCCGGCAAGTTCGTCGACTACCTGCGCGACGCCGACGGCAAGCCCGCCGAGATCGAGGGCCTCTGGGGTCTCATGTTCGGCAACGGCGAGAGCCTCGGCGACGCCGACGCCCTCTACTTCACCGCGGGCCCCAACGATGAGAAGGAAGGCCTCTTCGGCAGCCTCCGCCTGAAGTAACCCGCGAAAGCTCCGGGCCCCGAGTCGATTCCGGCTCGGGGCTCACGCTTTTTCCGGGGCCCGGCTCGGCGCCGACGTCAGTTCGCGCCGACACCGAGCGCGGTGAGCAGGACCAGCACCACGGTGACGACGGCGAAGACGCCGTGCCCGCCCACGACCAAGACGGGGAAGTGGCGTTCGGCCGGTTCGGACTGCGGGGCACCGGCTGCCTGGCCCCGATAGACCGGCAGCCAGCGCAGCAGCATGAAGAAGCCCAGCAGCGCCACCGGAATCAGCAGCGCGAAGGCGACCCAGGCAACAGCCTTGGTGCTGACCACCAGGTAGATGATCCACAGCACCAGCCCGGCCACGGCCAGCAGGAAGTGGCCGAAGATGACGGGCGGGGGTAGATGGCTGGAACTCGGTTGCCGGACACCGCCTTTGGCGATCCAGGTGCCGAGCAGAACGAAACCGCCGGCCGCGGTGAGCAGCCAGGTGATGAGTGCCGCGATGGCCATGATCAACTCCTGTCGAGAGAGGGGGCTGGGGATTCAGCGCTGGAAACCCGCGGCCTGGGTGGTCTCGTCGGCGACCCGGACGCCGTAGCGATAGGCGAGTTTGCCTCCGAGATAACCGGATACGGTCAGGGTCGCGAGGGCCGCCATCGACAGCAGCAGCGGGCCCCACGGCACCGCACCGTGTGTGCCCTCGGCTCGCCGCCAGACGAAATCCAGTGCGAAGGCGACGGTCACCGCGAGGTTGAGGCTGAGATGGACCAGACCGGTGCGGAAGGCGGGGGTGCCGGCCGGGATGGCCAGGAAGTCCAGGAATCCGACGGTGGCCGCCGCGAGCGCGCCGAGCACGCCGATGGCGATCAGCCACAGTGCGCCGCGCGCCAGGAACTCCGGATCATCGACCACGTGTGAGGCGAGGTCGAAGATCAGGCTCGCCACCCAGGTCCCGATGGGCACGGTGACCAGGATCGGGTGGAACGGATGGCCGTACGGCCCGGCCAGCGCCGCGCTCACCGGGCGCTTGGCCTGGTATGGATCAGGCGCGGCCTGCTGCGGATCAGCGGTCACGGCAACCTCCCAACCAGCCTTGAATTGAGGAAATAATTCTTGGCGTAATTACCCGGTGGGTCAAGGACTGCACGTTGGAGGAGTACCCACTACTTTTCGGGCAACGCGATCGGCGCTAATGTGGTCACGTGACCAGCACTTCCGCCATCGGTGCCGTCGCCGTTCTCGATGACGACCTGCGCCGCGGCATGTACTGGTACATTCGGCGCGCCCGCCGCCCCGTCACCCGCGACGAGGCCGCCGCCGAGGTCGGCATCTCCCGCAAACTCGCCGCCTTCCACCTGGACAAGCTCGTCGCCGCCGGCCTGCTGCGCGCCCGCTACGAGGCCGTCGGCGCCCCCCGCCGGGTCGGCCGCACCCCCAAGGTCTACGAACCCGCCGAAACCGATGTGCGCGTGAGTATTCCGGAACGCCGCTACGAGGTCCTGGCCGAAATCCTGATGGGCGCGGTCCTCGGCGAGGGCGCGGACGAGACCGCCCGGGACGTCGCCGTCCGCGTCGCCACCGAGCGCGGCACCGCCCTCGGCGCCGCCGAGCGCGACCTCCGCAAACCCGGCCGCCTCGGCCTCGAACGCGCCCTCACTCTCCTGCAAGCCCTACTGTCCGACCACGGCTTCGAACCCGGCCGCCCGACCCCGTCCTGCATCCGCCTGCACAACTGTCCCTTCCACCCCCTCGCCGCCTCCGCCCCCGAACTCGTCTGCACCCTCAACCACGCCTACCTCTCCGGCATTCTCGACGGTCTGGGTGCGAACACCGTCGGAGCCGTCCTGTCCCCGGCTCCCGGTGAATGCTGCGTCGAACTGCGCCCGGCAGCCGACGGCCGATAGCGAGGCCGGGTGCTCCGCCGGTGGTCCGATCGGTGTCGGCCTCGCTATTCGCTATTCCATGGTCTTCCCGATCAGGAACAGCGTGAGGACGACGCCCATCACCACGACCAGTCCGTAGTGGCCGGCCGACCGGCCGTAGTCATAGGTGGAGGCGGCGACGACGATCGTCATGATCAGGAAAAGAAGGCGCTTCACCACGGACTCCCACAGGCTCGTTCCCAACCGTACGAGCGGTGGATTCGGTTGTGCCACAGCGTAATGGGTGAAAGGCAGCGCAGTGGCGGCGGCCTGCCCGAACCGCCCGAACGGGGCGCGTCGGGGTGGAAACCGGGCAGCGGTCACCGCGGAATCCGGGTGCGCGACCGATGAATCCGAGACGGTCGCACCGTCCTATGGGTAACCGCGCGGCCCACCTCGACCCATTCGCAAGGAGCACACCGATGCGCAAGATCACCGCAGGACTGTTCATCTCCCTCGACGGCATCGTCGCCGACCCGCAGGACTGGCACTTCCCCTACTACAACGACGAGATGGGCGAGGCGGTCTCGGCCCTGATCGCCACCGCCGACACCCTGCTGTTCGGCCGCGTCACCTACGACTCGTTCGCGGGCGCGTGGCCCGAACGCGAGGCGGCCGGAGCCGAGGACGCTGGTTTCGCGAAGGCGCTCGGCGATCTGCGCAAGATCGTGTTCTCCCGTCGCGAACTCGACTTCACCTGGCGCAATTCCGAACAGCTCCGCGGTGATCTGGTGGCGACTGCGGCCGCCCTCAAAGCCGAACCGGGCGGCGACATCTCGCTCAGCGGCTCGACCTCGATCGTGCGCCAGCTGCTGGCGGCCGCGCTCATCGATGAACTGCACCTGTTCGTGCACCCGATCGCCCTGCGCAGCGACGGCCTGCGGCTCTTCGACGAGGGCACTCCCATCCCGCTGCGGCTGCTGTCGGCCACGCCGTTCAAAACCGGTGTGCTGCATCTGATCTACGGCCCCGCCGACGCTCCCGAGGAGGCCGGTTACGAGGACGCGCGGGCGCACCTCGCCTGAAAGGAAGGTCTCTTCGGCAGCCTCCGCCCGAAGCAGCCACCTGCCCGTGCGGGGGCTTCGTCCGAGATATCCTCGGCCCTCGGCCGATACGGCGCAGCCGCGCGGTGTCGAACCAGCGAGTAGGGCAGAGGTATGCCAGCATCGGCCGCATGGCGATCTCTGTGGAGTCTGTTGCGCACATCCGGCTCACCGTGGGTGACATCGGGCGGTCGAGAGCCTTCTACGATGCGGTCTTCGGGTGGCCTGTGGCGCTGGAGCTCGCGGCCGATGCGGACGACGAAACCCGGCAGCGGCTGAGCTTCCTGGACGGTGGGGTGATCTACCGGATGGCGCACGGGCTGATCGGTCTGCGGCCGGTCGGAACCGATCGGTTCGACGAGGACCGTGTCGGTCTCGACCATCTCGCCTTCCCGGTCGGTTCACTGGCCGAATTGGAGGCTGCTGCGGCGCATCTCGATGCCTGCGGGGTCGCGCACGAGGACATCAAGGACATCGGCGTCAGCTACATCCTGGAGTTCCGGGACCCGGACAACATCGCGCTGGAGTTGGTTGCGCCGAAGTAGGTGCCCGGGGCCGGGGCTAGCCCATGGCCTTGCCGACGAAGAAGAGGGTCAGGGCCGCGCCGAGGGCGATTGCCGCGCCGTAGTGGCCGGGGGAGAGGGCGTAGGTGTAGGTGGATGCGGCGAGGACGATCGCGGCGGCGAGGAATAGTAGGCGCTTCGCTTTGGGCTCCACAGGCTGGAATTCAACCGCAGGAGGGGTGGATTCTGGCGCGCCACGGCGGCGGGGCAAGGGCGGCCTGGCGGCGGAGCGGGAGTTGACGGAGCGGGTCCGCGGACGGCGGGCCCGCTCCTTGTCCAGCAGCGGCGCTCTGATCGGTTACTTGCCGAAAGATCCACCGGCCGAGCCGCTGGCGACCAGGCAGAGCGGATTGTTGACCATGAGCATTTGCGCCGAGCCCGAGGACGAACCGGTGATGCCGGAGTCGATGGCGGGTGTGTTCGGCGGTGTGGCAGCGGGATCACCGGAACCGCCGAGTCGCACCGAGCGGCCGTCGGAGTCCGGATCCGCCGGTGCACCCAGCAGGTCCAGTACCGTCGGGGTGATGTCGGCCAGGGTGTAGCCGTTGTTCTGCGCACCCGCGGCGAAGTCCGGCCCGCGCGCGATCATGAAACTGGCTGTCTCGTAAGCGGTCTGGCCACCGTGGCCGCCCTCGGGCTTGTGCCCGTGGTCCGTGGTCACCAGGATCGTCCAGCGCTCGCCGGCGTGCGTACGGGCGCGATCGTCGACCGCCTTGGTGATCTTGCCGACCAGCGCGTCCACCCGGCCGATGGCATCCCGGTACGCCTGCGGCCAGATGCCACGCAGGGTGTGGCCGACGATATCGACCTGATCGAGGTGGGTGAACACGAAATCCGTGCCGTCGTCGGTGATGGCGGACACCACCTGCGCCGCGGCATTCGAATCCGCGGTCGTCTCACAGACTCCCGCGCCGGTCGGATCGACCTGCGTCACGGACACCCTGTCCGCCGCGGGATTTCCGGTCCGGGCGATCATGCCGATCTTGTCCCAGGTACCCAGCGACGCGGTGGCCAGGCTCGGCTTCGCCCGCTCCAGCTGCGCGAACACCGTCGGATACTGTGCGAAAGGCGCAGGGGTGCAGGTGGAGTCATTGTCCTTGATGCCGTGCTTGGTATCCCACACCCCGGTCAGGGCCGTCGCCCAGGAGACGCACGACATGGTGGTGTGCGGAGCGATGGACGTCCGCGCCAGGGTGCCCTGGGCCGCGAGCAGGCCCAGGTTCGGGGCATTGGCCGCCTGCACCTCGCTCCACAGCGTGCCGTCGATGCCGATCACCACGACCTTGTTCACCACGGGTGCGGCCGTTGCCGGGGCGGCCGTGGCCAGCGGGAGTGCGGCCAGCGCGGCGGCGGCCACCATTGCACGAGTACGAGACATGCGCGGCAACCTAGCCGGGGTTCGGCACTTTCGCGGCAAATTCGGACAATTGACCAGAACTGTCCCGCGGAGTGAAACGTCGGCGGGACGCATCCCCCTAGCCGGAGCGGGGGTTCGAGCGGGTCTGCCGCCGGCGGGCCCGCTCCTTCTCGATGGCGTCGAAGCGGAGTTGCAGGCCGTCGGTGAAGGCGGACAGGGCCAATTCGAAACTCTCGGCGTCGATCTCGTCGGCCTTGGCGCGGAGCAGGTGGGCCTGTTCCAGATGTGGGTAGCGGTCCCGGTAGACCTGCACGTCGTCGACGAAACCGCGGGAGAACGAACCCATGGTGGCGCCCATGACCAGGTAGCGGGTGGCCGCGCCGATCATGGTGGCGTCGCGCGGGGGCCAGCCGGCGGAGACCAGGCCGCCGTGGACGGCGTCGGCGGCGCGCAGGTTCTCGTCGCGGGTGCCGGGTCCAGCGGCCAGGTAGGCGACGAAGTTGGGGTGCCGGACCAGGGCATCGCGGTAGGAGTGGGCCCACGAGGTGAGGCCCGCGCGCCAGCCCTGGTCGAAGGCCGACGCATCGACCCGTGACATGAGACCGCCCGCGATGTCGTCGAGGACGGCGTCCTTGGTGGGGTAGTGGGTGTAGAGGGAGGCGGCCTGCACACCCAGTTCGGCGGCGAGCTTGCGCATGGACAACTCGGCGAGACCATCGCGGTCGATCAGGGTCAGGGCCGCGTCGCGAATCCGTTCGCGGCTCAGCAGCGGCACCTTCGGCCTGGCCATCCGGCTCACCTCCTTCGGTGGAAGACCCCAGCGATCCCCCGGCGGACGTCGAACTTATCACCCGATCCTTGATTAACCGAACGCTGTTAGGATAACTTCGGGTCATAAACCTAACAACGTTTGGTTAGGAGCTATCACAACCATGGACTTCGAACTCGGCGAGTCGCAGCGCGAACTGCGCGATCTGGCCCGGGCCTGGGTGGACAAAGAGGTCGTTCCGCACGCGGCCGCCTGGGATCGGGCCGAGGCGGTCGATACCGCGATCGTCGGCAAGCTCGGCGAGATGGGCTTCCTCGGCATCGAGATCCCGGAGGGGTACGGCGGCTCCGGCGGCACGGCTCTGGACTACTGCGTCCTGCTCGAGGAACTCGGCCGCGGCGACAGCTCGGTGCGCGGCATCGTGTCCGTCTCGCTCGGTCTGGTGGCCAAGTCGATCAAGACCTACGGCACCGAGACCCAGAAGCGGGAATGGCTGCCGCGCCTGTGCGCCGGGCAGTCACTGGGCTGCTTCGGCCTCACCGAACCCGGGACCGGCTCCGACGCGGGCAGCCTCACCGCCAAAGCCGTTGCCGACGGCGAGGATTGGCTGCTCTCCGGCACCAAGATGTTCATCACCAACGGCACCTGGGCCGATGTCGCCATCATCTTCGCCCGCACCGGCGGCCCCGGCCCCAGGGGCGTGACCGCCTTCCTGGTGCCCACCGATGCCCCCGGCTTCGCGCGCACCGAGATCAAGGGCAAGCTCGGCCTGCGCGGCCAGGCCACCGCCGAACTGGTCCTCGACCAGGTCCGGGTGCCCGACGCCAACCGGCTCGGCGAGCTCGGCCAGGGCTTCAAGATCGCCATGGCCGCCCTGGACAAGGGCCGCATGGGCGTGGCCGCCGGGTGTGTCGGCGTCGCGCGCGGCTGCCTGGAGGCCGCCGTGAAATACGCTCGGGAGCGCGAGCAGTTCGGCAAGCAGATCGCCTCCTATCAGCTGGTCCAGGAACTCATCTCCGATATCGCCGTCGACGTCGAGGCGGCGCGGCTGCTCACCTGGCGGGTCGCCGACCTGGTCGGGAAGGGCAAGCCGTTCGGCACCGAGGCCTCGGTCGCCAAGCTGTTCGCCAGCGAGGCCGCGGTGAAGGCCGCCAACAATGCCATCCAGGTGTTCGGCGGATACGGCTACATCGACGAGTACCCGGTGTCGAAGTACCTGCGCGACGCCCGCGTGCTCACCCTCTACGAGGGCACCAGCCAGATCCAGAAACTGCTCATCGGACGCGCCCTCACCGGCGTGAACGCCTTCCTCTGAACGTCATTCACAGACAGGGAGATTCAGTCATGTCGAAAGTCGCAGTCGTGACCGGTGCGGCCCGCGGAATCGGCGCGGGCACCGCGGCCCGCCTGGCCGCCGACGGCTTCGCCGTCGCCATCGTCGATCTCGACGAGGCCGCCTGCAAGGACGCCGTGGACGCCATTGCCGCCCAGGGCGGCACGGCCATCGCGGTGGGCTGCAATGTCACCGACGAGGCGCAGGTCGCCGCCGCGTTCGAACGCATTGCCGCGGAACTGGGTTCGGTCGACGTGCTGGTCAACAATGCCGGCGTGCTCCGCGACAACCTGCTGTTCAAGATGTCCGTGGACGACTGGGACATCGTCATGTCCGTGCACCTGAAGGGCACCTTCCTGTGCTCGCGGGAAGCACAGAAGTACATGGTGAAGCAGAAGTCCGGCAAGATCGTGAACACCTCCAGCGTGTCCGCGCTCGGTAGCCGCGGGCAGGCCAACTACTCGGCCGCCAAGATGGGCATTCAGGGCCTGACCCGAACGCTCGCCATGGAATTGGGCCCGTTCGGTATCAATGTGAATGCCGTCGCGCCGGGCTTCATCGTCACCGAGATGACCGATGCCACCGCCGCCCGCGTCGGCGTCTCGCCGGAGGAATTCCGCGCCGAGGCCGCCAAGATCACCCCGCTGCGCCGCGTCGGCGAGCCCGCCGACATCGCGAACGTCGTCTCCTTCCTGGTCTCCGACGAGGCGTCGTTCGTCACCGGCCAGACCATCTACGTCGACGGCGGACGCCGCCTTTAATCACGAAACTTCGGTCCGCACCGGATGATTCGCTACAGGCGCGGGCTGTCACCAGCTCAGAGAGATCGTCACCATGCAGAGAACAGTTTTCGACGAGGACCACGACGCCTTCCGCGAGACCGTGCGGGCCTTCATCGAGTCCGAGGTCGTCCCCGTCTACGAGGAGTGGTACTCCGCTGGCATCGCGCCGCGCGACTTCTATTACAAGCTGGCCGAGCTCGGCGTCTTCGGCATCGAGGTGCCCGAGGAGTACGGCGGCGCGGGCATCGAATCCTTCAAGTTCCAAGCCATCCTCATGGAGGAAGTCGCCCGTGCCGCAGTGCATCTCGGCGGCTCGGGGGTACACGTGGGGCTGTGCCTGCCGTACCTGAAGAAGTTGGCGAGCGAGGAGCAGAAGCAGCGCTGGCTGCCCGGCTTCGTCTCCGGCGAGATCATGTTCGCCATTGCCATGACCGAGCCCGGCACCGGCTCCGACCTGGCCGGAATGCGCACCACCGCAAAGCTTTCCGAGGATGGCACGCACTACGTGCTGAACGGGTCCAAGACCTTCATCACCGGCGGCGTGCTCGCCGACCGCGTCATCGTCTGCGCCCGCACCGCCCCGCCGAGCGAAACCGATCGCCGCCACGGCATCTCGCTGTTCGTGGTGGACACCAAGTCCCCGGGCTACAGCGTCGGCCGCAAGCTGGACAAGCTGGGCCTCAAGGTCTCCGACACCGCCGAGCTCAACTTCACCGACGTCGAGGTGCCGGTCGAGGACCTGCTCGGCGAGGAACACATGGGCTTCTCCTACGTCGGCCAGAACCTCCCGCAGGAGCGGCTGTCCATCGCGGTCGGCGCGTACGCGCAGGCGAAGGCCGCCATCCACTTCGCCAAGGAATACACCCGGCAGCGCAACGTCTTCGGTCAGCCGGTCGCGGCATTCCAGAACACCAAGTTCGAACTCGCCGCTTGCCAGGCCGAGGTGGACGCCGCCGAGGCCGTGGTGGATCGCGGCCTCGAGGCCCTCGACGAGGGCACCCTGACCCCGGCGGATGCCGCCTCCGCCAAGCTCTTCTGCACCGAGGTCGCCCACCGCGTCATCGACCGCTGCCTCCAGCTGCACGGCGGCTACGGCTTCATCAACGAGTACCCCATTGCCCGCCTCTACGCCGACAACCGCGTGAACCGGATCTACGGCGGCACCAGCGAGGTCATGAAGATGATCATCGCCAAGGACATGGGTCTCTGACCAACCGATCGAACCGAGGTCTCAATGAACGCGACTCTCTCCCTGGCCGGCATCCTCGCCGAACCGGCGTGGCGGCGGCCCGACCACATCGCCCTGATCGAGGGCGACCTGCGCATCACCTTCCGTGACCTGTGGCGGCAGGCCCGCGAACAGGCCGGTGCCCTCATCGAACTCGGGGTGCGGCCGGGTGACCGGGTCGCGCTCATGGGGCCCAATACCGCCGATTTCCCGCGCGCGTACTTCGCCATCCTGGCGGCGGGAGCGACCGTGGTGCCGGTGCACCTGCTGCTCACCGCGGACGAGGCGGAATACGTGCTGCGCGACAGCGGGGCCAAGGTCATGATCTGCCATCCGATGGTGGAGGCCGTCGGCAAGGAGGCGGCCGGCCGGGTCGGCATCGACTGCCTCGGCCCGAAAGAACTTGCCGGCGAGGCGATTCCGGCGTATGTGGCGCGCGGCCCGCTCGACACCGCGGTGGTGTTCTACACCAGCGGCACCACCGGCCGTCCCAAGGGCGCGGAGCTCAGCCACCTCAATATGGTCATGTGCGCGACGGTGAACGCCTTCGACGCCAACGAGGTCCAGCGCGAGGACATCGCCCTGGGCGCGCTGCCGCTGTTCCACGTGTTCGGGCAGACCGTCTCCATGAACTCGCACTGGCGGCTCGGCGCGACCCTGGTGCTCATGCCGAGATTCGATGCGGCACAGGCGCTCGAGCTCATGGTGAAGGAGAACATCAACACCTTCCATGGCGTGCCGACCATGTACCACGGGCTGCTCGAGGCGGCCGAGGGCGCGGCGGAACTGCCGAAGCTGCGGCTGTGCATCAGCGGCGGCGCGGCCATGCCGCCGGTCATCATCGAGGAGTTCGAGAAGGTCTTCGGCTCGCACATCCTCGAGGGTTACGGCCTGTCCGAAACCTCGCCCACCGCAACGGTGAACCAGCCGCTGCTCGGCCCGCAGATCGGCACCGTCGGGCACCCGGTGTGGGGCGTCGACGTCGAGATCGCCGCCGCCGAGGTGCGCGACCGCATCGAAGTCCTGCCGACCGGCACCATCGGCGAGGTCGTGGTGCGCGGCCACAATGTGTTCAGCGGCTACACCGGCAAGCCCGAGGCCACCGCGGAGGTCATGGTGGACGGCTGGTTCCGCACCGGCGACCTCGGCGTCAAGGACGAGCATGGCTACCTGCGCATCGTGGACCGGATCAAGGAGATGATCATCCGCGGCGGGTTCAACGTGTATCCGACCGAGGTGGAGGCCGCGCTGCTGCGGCACCCGAACATCGCGCAGGTGGCGATCATCGGTGTACCGGACGAGAACTACGGCGAGGAGATCCTCGCGGTCGTCGTGCCGTCCGGACCGCTCACCGCCGAGGACGTCATCGACTACGCGAAAGAGCATGTGGCGCGGTACAAGTACCCGCGCCGCGTCGAGTTCGTCACCGAACTGCCCATGGGGCCCACCCACAAGATCCTCAAGCGCGAACTGAAGCAGCGCTACGCCTAGCCGGAGGAACACAGCATGATCGACTTCAGTGACTTCGACCGCCTGCGCGCCGCCGCCGGCACCGAAATCGGTGTCAGCGACTGGATCACCGTCGACCAGCAGCGCATCGATACCTTCGCCGACGCCACCGACGACCACCAGTGGATCCACGTCGACGCCGCCCGAGCGGCCGCCGGACCCTACGGGCGCACCATCGCCCACGGGTTCCTCACCCTGTCGTTGGTGGTGCCGATGACCGCGCAGGTCATGACCGTCAGCGCCGCGAACATGGCGATCAACTACGGGCTCAACAAGGTTCGGTTCATCAATCCGGTGCTGGTGGACAGCCGCATCCGCGGGCGCTTCACCCTCGACGCCGTCACCGACATCCCCGGCGGCGTGCAGGCCGTGCGGACGGTCACCGTCGAGATCGAGGGCCGGGACAAGCCCGCCTGCGTCGCGGAGAGCATCGCCCGCTACCTCGCCTGAGGCGCGCAGACCAGGGCCCGCCGATCGAATCGATCGGCGGGCCCCTGCTTTTCGCGGACCGGTGTTTCGCGACTAGCTGCGTGGTCCGAAAGGCACCGCCGACAGCGGGGCGGCGTCCGGCGTCATGGTCGCCACCACCGAGATCCCGGCCGCCTGGAAATTCATCAGCGCCCGGGCGATGTGGTTCGCCGAGGTGATCAGGATCGCCGCGTGCGCGCCGATGACGTCCATCAGCTGCGCTGAGAACGCCGCGTTCTGGACCGTCGAATTCGCCTTGGTCTCGGCGTGAATGCGGTTGCGGTCGATGCCGCGCTCGACCAGCCAGTCGGCCATGGCATCCGCCTCGGTCACCCCGTTCTGCGGGTTGCCGCCGGTCACGATGACCGGGGCCTGCGGCGAGAGCAGGGCCGAGACGTAGCCGGCGTAGAGCCGGGCCATGAGTTCGGGGCGCATCGAGCCGTCGGGCTGCAGACCGTATCCGAGCACCACGATCGCGGTGTCCGGGGTGAACAGCGCGGGCAGGTTCAGGCCCGGCAGATCCATCCCGGGGATATTGAAGGTCTGCAATGCGTTGATGGTCGCCAGCATGTTCTCGGACAGCCCGGCGATGGAATCGATCTGCACCGGCTGCGGCGGCGCGTCGGCGTGGGCCGGGGCGGCGGCCGTCGCCAGTGCGATGACGGTCGCGCCGGGCAGCAGGGCCTGGATGGCCTTGGTGCGGAACTGATTCGATGTCCTGCGGTGATGGCGGCCGGGCCGGACGCGCCCCAGTTGGGGGCGGACTCCTTGCCACTGACCGCTGGGTGAGATTCTCCGATGTCTGCCTGCGTCGAGCATCGCAACCCCCTGGGTAGCCGGGATGTGACTACCGGTCGGTTCACAATCGTCCGAATCATGATCGCGCCAGATCCACTTCTATGGGGGCGATTTCGCGAAATCAAGATTCACATCGTCGCGAGACGGTGTCCGAACAGCGGAAATATCAAGCCGGACCGGCATTGTCGTGAGGTCGGCCCGACCGGTCGGACCGCCCCGGGGGGCGTGACCGGCATCACATCGAACCGGATGTCACACCCGCACGGGCCGCGTCGTCAACCTGACGAAGGCAACGAACGACACAGAGAAAAGAGAGAACAATGACCCGCTTCGCCCTGTACGAGAACGAAGTCGCCGCCAAGTTCAACAAGCGCCTCGTCACCGCCGCCCGCGTCGTCGACGAGTCCAGCCTGCCCAAGGCCACACAGGAACTGGTGAAGATCCGCGCCTCGCAGATCAACGGCTGCGGCATGTGCCTGGACATGCACACCAAGGACGCCGCCCACGCCGGCGAGACCGCGGTCCGCCTGGCCATGGTCGCCGCCTGGAAGGAATCCACCGTCTTCACCGAGCCCGAGCGCGCGGCCCTCGCCCTCACCGACGAGGGCACCCGCCTCGCCGACGGCGGCGTCATCTCCGAGGACACCTGGGCCCTGGTCCGCAAGAACTACGACGACGACCAGATCGGCGCGCTGATCTCCCTCATCGCCACCATCAACGCCTGGAACCGCCTGAACGTCATCTCCGGCCAGCTGGGCGGCCAGTACGTCCCCGGTCAGTGGTGACCACCTGCCCGCGCCCCAATCACGTTGGGGCGCAAGGGTAGGCATTCCTCGAGTGGCACACCACCGAGGGGGAATCGGTCGAATCCCCTCGGTGGTGTGCCACTCGGCGTTCAGGCCGCCGCGGAAATTCGGTACCGCTTTCCCCGACGTGTCATTACTGTCATCGTCGCCACCGACGCCCTGGCGCGCAGGTCGTGGGGTGGTCCAGCCGGTGTGGAGGAGTCCGGAGTCCTCGCTTCCCCGTCAAGGAAGAAACCACGGGTTCGAATCCCGTCACTGGTGCAGGTGATGTCAGCCGGGTGCGGTCCGGCAGTCCTCGACGGCTCGGTCAGTCCTCGAACGCGGCACGATGGGCCGCACACCATTCGGCGAAGGTGCGCGGCGGGCGGCCGAGCAGCGCGGCCACGGCATCGGTGCGCGCGCCCACGGTGTCGGCGCGCATGAGGGCGAAGCCCTCCACGATCGCCGCGGCCAGTGGCGGGGGAGCGCCGTTCGGGAAACGGGCCGCCACCGCCTCCTCCGGTGTCGCGGCCTCACGAATCTCGAGGTCGCGGTCCAGGATTCGGGCGAGGATCGCGACCTGCTCGCCGACGGTCAGGCACTCCGGCCCGGTGAGGTGATAGGCCGCGCCGGTGTGACCGGGCTCGGTGAGGCAGCGCGCCGCCACCGCGGCGATATCGGCGGGATCGATCGGGGCGAAGCGGCCCGGACCGGCGGGGTCGAGGATCGGGTCGCCCGCCCGCAATGCCGGAATCCATTCCAGGGCATTGGACATGTATCCGCCCGGACGCAGGATCGTGCACGGAATTCCGCTGGCGCGCACCAGATTCTCGCGCTCGTGGTGCCAGCTGCCCATGGCGGGCAGTGGTTCGACCAGCACGTGGGCGGAGGAGATCATGACGATCCGCTTCACCCCCGCCCGCGCGGCGGCGTGCAACAGGTTGCGGGTGTGGTCCAGCCCGATGCCCGGGACCAGCAGGAACAGGCCGGTGACTCCGGTCATGGCCCGGTCCAGGCTCGCCGGATCATCGAGGTCACCGGGGCAGGTCTCGGCATGCGCGGGCAGGGTCGCGGCCCGCGCCGGATCACGTACCAGGGCGCGGAAATCGAGGTCGTCGGTGTCGAGAATGCGGGTGAGTTCGCGGCCGATGTTTCCGGTCGCTCCCGTCAGCAGTAACATGGCATCTCCAGGTCGTTAGCCGTCTACTGAAAAACGTTAGACGGCTAACGATCGATGGTCAATACCCGCACCCGACCGGAGGTCTCATGTCTTCGCCAGGCTCAGCCGACTTCTTGGACCTGCACGGCCGCACCTCGAAAGCCTTGCGCGCCTTGGCCGATCGCGATATGCGCCGCCTCGGACTGCACCTCGGCCAGAATCACGTGCTGGCCGTGCTGTGGGAACAGGACGGCCGCACGCCGGGGGAGATGGCTGCGGTGCTCAACGTCACCACGCCGACCGTCGTCAAGATGGCCACCCGCATGGCCGCCGCCGGCCTGCTCACCCGCCGCCGCGACGACAAGGACAACCGCCTGGTCCGGCTCTGGCTCACCGACCGCGGCCGCGACCTCCGCGGCCCCGTCGAAGCCGACCGGAAGACGCTGTCCGACAAGGTGACCGCCGACCTCACCGACGCCGAGCGTCGTCACCTGATGTCGGCGCTGGAGAAGATCCACCGCGCCGCCGCCGACCTCCTCGGCGAACCGCTCGACCACACCGACTCGATCCCGGACTGACCCGGACCCACGCCGTTCGATCCCGGACCGGCGCTGCCGTCCCGGCCATCACCTAGAGTTGGGCTCATGATTACCGCGATCGTGTTGATCTCCGCCGAACCGGATCGGATTCCGGAGACCGCGCAGGAACTGGCCGACATCAAGGGGGTGGCCGAGGTCTATTCGTGCGCGGGGGATGTGGACCTGATCGCCGTGGTCCGGGTGCGCGACCACGAGGAGATCGCCGACGTGGTCACCGGCCGGATCAACAAGACGCCGGGCGTGCTGCGCACGGCCACCCACATCGCGTTCAAGTCCTACTCGCGCGCGGACGTGGAGGCCGGCTTCTCGATCGGCGAATAGCCGCCCGGGTCAGCGGGTCTGAACGGACGCGCCCAGCGCGGTGCCGGTGTGACCGGGCTCGATGGTGTGCGTGACGCCGCCCTTGCAACCGGGGAACAGGTACACCTGGGCGCGCAGGGCGGTTTCATTGTCGACACTGAGCCGGCGCGGCACGCTGCGGATGGTCACGCAGTCGCCCGGAATGCCGTAGCTGTGACCGTCCACACTGAGGGTGCCGGGATCGGAGGTCTCGTCGTGAGCCCAGTGAGCGGCGCTCACCGGAATGCCGATGCCCAGGAACACGGCCACCAGGCCGGGTAGCACCACTCCGTATCGCATGTCGAAACTGTAACGCCGCCCCGGGGAACCGAACGGCAAACACACAGCTGGGTGACCCGAACTCTCAGGACACTCGGAGGAACTCTTCCTTGAGAGGGCAGGAACCCATGTTCGTGAAGGTGTGCGGGCTCACCACCGAGGAACAGATCGACTGGGCCGTCGAGCTGGGCTACTCCGCCATCGGCGTGGTCGGCACGGCCAAGAGCAAGCGATATGTCGAGCCCGCCCGGGCGCGGGAGCTGGCGGCGTACGCGCGCGGCAGGATCCGCTCGTTCGTGGTGGCGTTCGACCGGACCGAAGTCGCCGAGGTGATCGGCGACTTCGACGTCATCCAGCTCTACAACTGGACCGACCTGCCGAACCTGGCCTACTGCTCGGCCGTCGCACCCGCCCCGGAACAGGTCTGCGAATACTTCTTCTACGACGCCAGCACCGGATCGGGCGTCTTCGCCGAATTCCCGGACTGGCTGGAGAAGGTACCCGGACAGGTGGTACTGGCCGGTGGCCTCAGCCCCGACAATGTCGCCGAGGTGATCACGACTCACCGGCCGTTCGGTGTCGACGTCTCCAGCTCGGTCGAAACCGCCCCCGGCATCAAGAGTTTCGATGCCATGAGCCGTTTCAAACAGGCCGTGGACTCCGTGGCCGAACCGGGGGCCTGAAGCCCCCCGAGGGGTCAGTTCGCGCCGAGCTCGTTGGAGACGGTGACCCAGCGATCCAGCAGGGCCGAGGCCGCACCCGAATCCACGGTCTCGGCCACCCGCTTCAACGCCGCGGCCAGCTTGGTGTGCAGATCGTCGCCCACCTCCGCGGCGGACAGTTCGAACGCCACCAGCGCCGCCGCCGAATTCAGCAGCACGGCATCCCGCACCGGGCCCGGGTCGCCGTCGAACATCGTGCGCGCGATCGCCGCGTTCATCGTCGCGTCGCCGCCGCGCAGCGCCGAAGGATCCACCCGCTCGATGCCCAGTTTCGTTGGGTCGATGGTGGTTTCGTGCAACCGGCCGCCCGCGACCACCCACACATCGGTGGTGTCGGCTGTGGTGATCTCGTCGAGGCCGTCATTGCCGCGGACCACGAGCGCCGAGGCGCCGCGTTCGGCGAACACGCCCGCGATGACCGGCACCAGATCCGGGAAAGCACAGCCGATCAGACCCGCGCTGGGCTGGGCCGGATTGGTCAGCGGGCCCAGGATATTGAAGACCGTCGGAATCCCGATCTCACCGCGCGCCTGACTCGCGAACCGCAGCGAGGGATGGAACACCGGCGCGAAACAGAACCCGATGCCGGTCTGCCGCACGCACTCGGCCACCGATTCCGGTCCGAGTGCGATCTTCACGCCCAGCGCCTCCAGCACGTCCGCGCCGCCGCTCTTGGACGACGCCGCCCGGTTGCCGTGCTTGATCACCGGAATCCCGCTGGCCGCCACCACGATCGAGGACATGGTGGAGATGTTCACGCTGCCCGAGCGGTCGCCGCCGGTGCCGACGATATCCACCGCCGCGCCCTCGAACGGCACCCGCTTCGCGTGCGAGAGCATGCCGGTGGCCAGGCCGCTCAGTTCGGTCGGGGTCGGGCCCTTCATCTTCAGGGCCACGCCGAAGGCCGCGATCTGCGCGGAGGTGGCGTTGTCGGAGAAGATCTCGTTCATCGCCCACGCGGCCTCATCCGAGGACAGATCGTTGCCGTCGGTGAGGATGCCGAGAATTTCTCTCCAGCTACGCGTGCTCATTGCCTTCTCTTCCCCGTTGCCGGTCCACGCCGGACACCAGTGTTGTTGGGGCAAGCCTAGTGTGCGGGGCTAGTTCTTTCCGCCAGGACCGGCGGCGGGCTGCAAGGCGTCCCAGCCGAGGACATGGCCGTCGTAGCGATGGGCGATTCCCGTCATGCGGGAACGCTCCTGGGAGCAGTGCAGGGCGTCGAGCACCTGCACGCGCTGCAACACCAGGTTCGCGGGGTCTGCCGCATCCACCGAGGCCGTGTCATAGCCGATCTGCGCGGCGATGACTTGCACCTCACCGACCCGGTCGGCGGGAACCCGGAGGTGGTGCCGAAGGACTACTGGATCGCCCGATGTCCACTGCAGAGCCTTGCCCAGGGCCGCCGAACAGGCTTCGGCGTCATCGAAACTCGAGGCCACCACCACCAGATCCGGCCGGGCCGGATCCAGTTCCGTTGTCCCGCCGCGTCCGGCTATCCGCCGCCACCACGATTTCACGCTCATACATCCCTCTCCACAGGGCTCAGCTTCCTCTTACCTGCGCAATCTAGGCTCATCCGGACACGCCGAGAGCCCTACGAGACGAGCGCTCGCGCTGGGCTTTCCGACACGTACGACAAAGTTTCGTACCCGCCTACGCCTGTCGTACTACGACAAGTCATACTTACCGGCGTGACGACCGCAGTAGGGACCCCAGGATCGGCCATTACCCAGCGTGTGCATTCGCTGAACCGGCCCAACATGGTCAGCGTCGGTACCATCATCTGGCTGTCGAGCGAGCTGATGTTCTTCGCCGGCTTGTTCGCCATGTACTTCGTTGCTCGCGCGCAGGCGCACGGAAACTGGCCGCCGGAGCCGACCGAGCTGAACATGAAGCTCGCCGTGCCGGTGACCGCGGTGCTGATCGCCTCCTCCTTCACGTGCCAGATGGGCGTGTTCGCGGCGGAGAAGGGTGACGTCTTCGGCCTGCGCCGCTGGTACCTGCTGACCTTCCTGATGGGTGCGTTCTTCGTCGGTGGCCAGGCCACCGAGTACCACGCCCTGTACTCGGAGGGCACCTCGATCTCCAGCAGCGTGTACGGCTCGGTGTTCTTCATCACCACGGGCTTCCACGGTCTGCACGTCATCGGCGGTCTCATCGCGTTCGTGTTCCTGCTGATCCGCACCAAGCTCAGCAAGTTCACCCCGGCGCAGGCCACGGCGGCGATCGTCGTCTCCTACTACTGGCACTTCGTCGACATCGTCTGGATCGGCCTCTTCGCCACGATCTACTTCGTCCGCTAGCACCGGACGCGCCGAGGCCCAGCCCGCGTCGGCAACCCAGAAACTTGTACAAGTCGGTTCCGTCTACTCCAAAGGGACACAGATGAGTTCATCTCCCCCGTCAGCGCCAGATCCCGAGGGGATCGGCCAGGCCACCAAGATCCGCAAGCAGCGCCGGATGCGCCGGAAGCTGGCCGGCGGTCTGGTCCTCCTGATGGGCCTCGTCGGAGCCGGCTTCGCGGCGTCGGCCCTGACCCCGCAGGCTCAGGTCGCCACCGCGAAAGAGGACCAGTCCGCGCTGATCCGCGAGGGCAAGCAGATCTACGACACCTCCTGCGTCACCTGCCACGGTGCGAACCTGCAGGGTGTCCAGGATCGCGGCCCCAGCCTGATCGGCGTCGGTGAGGCCGCGGTCTACTTCCAGGTTTCGACCGGTCGTATGCCCGCTGCCCGCAATGAGGCGCAGATCGTGCGCAAGCCCCCGAAGTTCGACGCGCACCAGACCGACGCGCTCGGCGCGTACGTCCAGTCCCAGGGCGGCGGTCCGACCGTGCTGCGCGACAGCAACGGCGAGATCGCGCGAGAGTCCATCATCGAGGACCGCGACCTCGGCCGCGGTGGCGAGCTGTTCCGCATGAACTGCGCCTCCTGCCACAACTTCACCGGCAAGGGCGGCGCGCTGTCGTCCGGCAAGTTCGCGCCGCCGCTGGAGGAGGCCACCGAGCAGCAGATCTACCTGGCCATGCTGACCGGCCCGCAGAACATGCCCAAGTTCTCCGACCGGCAGCTGACGCCGGACGAGAAGAAGGACATCGTCGCCTACATCAAGGACCGCATGGAGACCCCGTCCGAGGGCGGCTACGGCCTCGGCGGCTTCGGTCCCGCGACCGAGGGCCTGGCCATCTGGGTCGTCGGCATCGTGGTCCTGGTCGGCTCCGCGATGTGGATCGGTTCCCGGTCATGAGTGAACAGGAGCGAAACAGCATGGGGGACAACCCCACCGAACCCACCGATGAGCAGCTCGACGCCATGTCGCGGGACGAGCTGGTCAAGCTCGGCACCGAGCTGGACGGCGTCGACGTCGCCTACCGCGCCCCGCGCTGGCCGGTCCCGGGTACCCGGGCCGAGAAGCGCGCCGAGCGCCGGGTGGCGCTCTGGTTCGGCATCTCCGCGCTCGCGGGTGCCGCGCTGATCGGTGTCTTCCTGTTCTGGCCCTGGGAGTACAAGGGCCGTCACCAGGACGGCAACGGCATGTACACGCTGACCACCCCGCTCTACGGCCTCACCCTCGGCATCGCCGTGCTGGCCGTCGGCGTCGCGGTGGTGCTGATCCGCAAGCACTTCATCCCCGCCGAGATCTCCATCCAGGACCGCCACGACGGCGCGTCCAAGGAGGTCGACCGGCGCACCCTGGTCGCGCAGCTGCAGGACGCCGCCGAGACCTCGACCCTGGGCCGCCGCAAGCTCATCACCCGCACCGCGGGCCTGGGCGTGGGCGTCATGGGCGTCGGCGCGCTGCTCGTCTTCGTCGGCGGCATGATCAAGAACCCGTGGGCCAAGCGCGACAAGTCGCCGCTGTGGGTCTCGGGCTGGACCCCGGACTACCCGGGAGAGACCATCTATCTGCGTCGCGACACCGGCCGTCCCGAGGACATCGTCCTGGTCAAGCCGGAGGATCTGGACGCCGGTGCCATGGAGACCGTCTTCCCCTGGAAGGAATCCTGGCGCGGTGACGAGCACAAGACGCTGGAATCGCTGCGCGGCATCCGCAACGCGGTCATGCTGATTCGCTTGCGCACCCACGATGCCGAGCACGCCATCAAGCGCAAGGGCCAGGAGAGCTTCAACTTCGGCGACTACTTCGCCTACTCGAAGATCTGCACCCACCTCGGCTGCCCCACCTCGCTGTTCGAGCAGCAGACCAACCGGATCCTGTGCCCCTGCCACCAGTCGCAGTTCTCCGCGACCGAGTGGGGTAAGCCGGTCTTCGGTCCCGCGGCGCGTGCGCTGCCGCAGCTGCCGATCACCGTCAACGCCGATGGCTACCTGGTCGCCCAGCACGACTTCATCGAGCCCCTCGGCCCGGCCTACTGGGAGCGTCGTTCATGAGCCCTAGCAAAGTGGCCGTCCAGGCCAACGAGATCGACGAGCGCTACCGCCTCGCGGCGTTCGCCAAGCGATCGATCAACAAGGTCTTCCCGACCCACTGGTCGTTCCTGCTCGGTGAGATCGCGCTGTACGCGTTCATCATCCTGCTGCTGTCGGGTATCTACCTGACGCTGTACTTCGACCCGTCCATGTCGGAGACCGTCTACCAGGGCGCCTACCAGCCCCTGCGCGGTGTCACCATGTCGCGGGCCTACGAGACCGCGCTGAACATCTCGTTCGAGGTGCGCGGCGGTCTGTTCGTGCGCCAGGTGCACCACTGGGCGGCGCTGCTGTTCGCGTCGTCGATCATCATCCACCTGTTCCGCATCTTCTTCACCGGCGCTTTCCGCAAGCCGCGTGAGGCCAACTGGGTGATCGGCTCGCTGCTGCTCATCCTGGCCATGTTCGAGGGCTTCTTCGGCTACTCGATCCCGGACGACCTGCTCTCCGGCACCGGTCTGCGCGCCGCCTTCGGTGGTATCACCATGGGCATCCCGGTCATCGGCACCTGGATGCACTGGCTGATCTTCGGCGGTGACTTCCCGGGCACCATCATCATTCCGCGTCTGTACATCGCGCACGTGCTGCTGCTGCCGGGCATCATCCTGGCGCTCATCGCCGCGCACGTCGCGCTGGTGTGGTACCAGAAGCACACCCAGTTCCCCGGACCGGGCCGCACCGAGAAGAACGTCGTCGGCGCCCGCATCATCCCGGTGTTCGCCGCCGACCAGGGCGCGTTCTTCGCCTTCACCCTGGGCGTCGTCGCCATCATGGGTGGCGTCTTCCAGATCAACCCGATCTGGAACCTGGGTCCCTACAACCCGTCTCAGGTCTCCGCGGGTTCGCAGCCGGACTTCTACATGATGTGGACCGACGGCATGGCGCGTCTCATGCCGCCGTGGGAGCTGTACCTGGGCCGCTACACGGTCCCGGCGCCGTTCTGGGTCGCGCTGATCATGGGTGCGGTGTTCGGTGTGCTGATCGCCTACCCGTGGATCGAGAAGCGCCTCACCGGCGACACCGCCCGCCACAACCTGCTGCAGCGTCCGCGCGACGTGCCGGTCCGCACCGCCATCGGTGCCATGGCCATCGCGTTCTACCTGGTGCTGACGCTGGCGTGTGTGAACGACATCCTGTCGCTCAAGTTCGACATCTCGCTGAACGCGACGACCTGGTTCTTCCGCATCGCCCTGCTGGTGGCCCCGCCGATCGCGTACTTCGTCGCGTACCGGTTCTGCATCGGCCTGCAGCGCAGCGACCGCGCGGTGCTCGAGCACGGTATCGAAACCGGTGTCATCAAGCGGCTTCCGCACGGTGAGTACATCGAGGTGCACCAGCCGCTGGGCCCGGTCGACTCGCACGGCCACCCGATTCCGCTGGAGTACCAGGGCGCCCCGGTGCCCAAGAAGATGGCCAAGCTGGGTTCCGCGGGCAAGCCCGGCACCGGCTCCTTCCTGCGTGCCGACCCCGCGTCGGAGCAGGCGGACCTGGTCGCCGTCGCCCACGAGGAAGAGCACAAGATGCTCGAGGTGCTGGAGGAGGCGCAGAACGCCGCCGCCGGCAAGCACGATCACTGATCGTCGCCGTCACACGGGAAGGCCCCGAGTCGAATTCGACTCGGGGCCTTCCCCGTTCCCGGGACTCGGCCGATCGGATGACAAGGTGACCGGGACCTGTTAGCTTCCGGACTATGGCTGTCCAGCCGGATCGACGGGCGGTCGCCCGGCCCGCGGTGGCGACCCGCTATGCGGTGGAGACCGGTCGGGCACAGGGGATTCCGGCCTCGGCCTGTCTGGCCGGGACGGGGCTGCGCGGCAGCGACCTGGAAGAACCGGGCGCGCAGGTGCGGTCGGGCCAGGAACTGCGGGTCATCCGGAATCTGATCGCGCACGGGGGAGACCCGGCCGAACTGGGGGCCGCGACCGGGCGGCGGTACGCGCTCCCCGGCGCGGGAATCGTGGGCTACGCCATGATGACGAGTCCGACCGTGCGGGAGGCGATCCGGCTGCTGCCCGGGTACTTCGCGGTGACCTCCGTCCGATTCGGGCCGGCGTTCACCGAGACCGAGGCGGGGCTGGCGGTCGCGGCCGGGGACGGCGAGGTACGCGGTGGAGTACGGGCGTTCCTGCTGGCCCGCGATCTGACGGCCGCCTGCACGCTGGTCTCGGCGCTGATCTCGGATACCGATGTGATGCTCGGCCTCGAATTCGAGTCCGGCCGAGGCGGGTTCACCGTGCCGCCCGAGGTGCTCGATCAGCCGGCCCGGCCGCCGGACGCGCACACCGGTGCGCTGTGTATCCAGCAGTGCGAGCAGGCATTGGACCGGCGGCATCGGCATACCGGCGCGGCAGCGCAGGTGCGCCGAGTGCTGCTGCGAACGCCCGCGACCGCGCCGTCACTCGCCGAGGTCGCCCGGGAACTCGCACTGTCCGAACGCGGCCTGCACCGCCGACTCGCCGACCACCACATCAGCTTTCGCGGCCTGGTCGATCAGATCCGGCAGCAGCTCGCTGCCGAACTCCTCGACCTCGGACTCACCGCCGAGACCGTCGCCCGCATGGTCGGCGCACCTGCCCAGCCCGGTTTCGGCCCTGGCTACCGACGCCCGGGCGGCCAACCCGGCCGAACCCACGACATCCCGCGCTAGCGTGCGGGCGCGCACCGCTCGCGGCTAACCCTGCGGCCCAGCCGGATTCGGCCTGGTCCACACCAGTGAGAACCGCCACAATACGTGCCGTCGGTAGCGCACGCCCGGCAAGATCTCGGCGGCCGTCCGCCGTGTCTCGGCATAGGTGTGCGGTGGCGGCCACACCACCGGCGAGGGGTGCGCCCACTGGGCCCGGAACAGCCGATCCTTGAAACTGGTGAGCAGGGCGGCGGCCTCCCACGGTAGATCCGCCGGAAAGTCGTTGCGCGCCATGCCCACCACGGCCAGCGTCCCGCCCGGCCGCAACAGCTCCCGCATCCGGGTGAGCGCCTTGACGGTGTCCATGTGGTGCAGGGCCGCGACGGACACCATGCCGTCGAACGACTCCGGTTCGAAGGGATGCTCGAGGAAATCGGCCCGGAGATAGGTGATGTCGTCCGCCCCGGACTGGTCGCGGGCCAGCTCGATACTCCGCGCATCGGGATCGATGCCGGTCACCGCGGCCCCGTCGCGTCGAATCCTCCTGGCCAGCATGCCTTCCCCACAGCCGACGTCCAGCACATTCCGCGCTCCCGCGACCGCCGCCGCCAGCAGTGGGTGGTACTCGATGTTGTGATTCCAGCGCTCCGCATCTGGCACATACATCCAGCCATTCTGGCAGCGCGCCGCTGCCGCCGCCTGCACGTTCGGATACTCACCTCCGTACCTACCCCGGAATCGGCTTCGCAGCCGCGCGTTTTCACCGCGCTGGTCATCAGCCCGGTGGCGATTGATCCGGGGTGGTGATCTGGGCGGCGGCTTCGGCGCGGGCGACCCAGTCGAGCCAGGCGCCCGCGCCGAGACGGGGTTCGCCGTAGCCGTCGGTGGTGCGGACGATGCGGGTACCGGGCTGGTCGAGCCAGCGGACCAGCAGGCCCGCCTCCTCCGGAAGTGCCCCGCGCAGTGGGGGATAGGCGGGGTCGTCGTCCGGGCCGGGGAGGCGGGGTGGGATGACGGTTTCGGCGGCGGCCGCCAGGCGGTCCACCACCGCCATGGGAGAGATACCGCGCACGGCGGTGCCCGCGGCGGCGAGGCGGGCGTGGCGGATGATCGCGAATTCCCAGCCACCCGCACCGTCGGGGCGGGCAGCTATCAGTTCCGGGATGGCCGCCAGAGCGGCCAGGCGCTGGGTGCGGCGCAGGGCGCGGATCACCGTCACGGTGCGATCCCGCAGCCGAGCTGCGGCCTCGAAATGTTCTGCGGTGGAAAGGCTTTCGAGTCGTTCGGCAATCGCGTGCAGCAGGGCGTCGTCGGCGCCCGCGAACAGGGCGCGGACCGCGGCCGGAGCTCGTTCGTACTCCTCTATATATAGGGGGCTGTTGTGGGCGCTCGCGGGGCAACCGCCGACCACCGCCGGCGGGCAATCATGACGGCCGGTGCGCGGGATGCGGGTGGTGCAGGTGCGCAGGCCCGCCTGCTCGGCGACGGTGGCGGCGATCTCCAGAGCGTCGGCGCGAGAGGTGAACGGGCCCAGCGCGTCCCGGGCCGGGGTGCGCGAGACCGCGAACCGCGGGAACGGCTCGTCGGTCAGCGTCAGCCACCAGGCGCGCTGCGGGAACTTCGATCGCCGGTTGTAGGGCGGGGCGTGGGCGAGCAGCAGCCGCAGCTCCCGCACCCCTGCCTCCAGGCCGTGCGAGCACTCGACATGGTCGACCCGGGTGGCCAGTTGCACCATCTCGCGCATGCGCGGGCGGGTGTCGGAACCGGTGAAGTAGGTGCGGACACGACGGCGCAGATTCACCGCCGTCCCTATATAGAGGACTTCGTCCGACGGTCCGCGGAACAGATACACCCCCGGCATGGCCGGAAGATCCGCCGCCATCACACGTTTCGCGCGTTGGCGGCGTGTCACCTCGGGCAGATAGTCGAGCAGCTCGGTCAGACTCTGCACCCCCTGATTGCCCACCCGGGCGATGAGCGCGTGCAGCACGTCCACCGTGGCGCGGGCGTCGTCGAGGGCGCGGTGCGTGGGCCGGGTCTCGGCGCCCAGCAGCTGGGCGAGGTACCAGAGCTTGGCCGAGGGCGCCTCGTCCTTGCCGAGCACCCGCCGCGCCAGCTGCACCGTGCACAGCGTTTGGAAAGCGGGCCAGGGCAATTCGCACCGGGCCGCGGCGGCCTTCAGGAATCCGGTATCGAAGCGGGCATTGTGGGCGACCAGCACCGCACCGCGCGCGAACTCCAGAAACCCGGGCAGCACCTGCTCGATGCGCGGCGCGTCCACCACCATGGCGGTCGTGATCCCGGTGATCTGCACGATCTGCGGCGGAATCGCACAGCCGGGATTCACCAGGGTCGCGAACTCGCCGAGCACCTCGCCGCCGCGCACCTTCACCGCCCCGATCTCGGTGATCGAGTCGCCCTCGGGGCTGGTGCCGGTCGTCTCCAGGTCCACCACCACGAACGTCGTGTCGTAGAGCGGGGTTTCGAGCTCGTCGAAGGCCAGCTGTCCGGACACGGACGGCAAGCCTAGGCGCAGGGTCCGACAACCTTTCCCCGCCAAGGCATGCACCGCGGATCCGGGGGTCGTGACCGTCTCCGGGAACGCGTGATCCGGCCCTTTCCGCAGGTCGGGCCGGGAACCCGGGCGGGGCCCGGGGAGTTGCTCCGCGCGACCTGGGGAAAAGCCTGAATATGTGGTGGAGATTCTCGAGATGAAATCCCCGAATTGCGGAAATATGCACGACTGTGACCAGGGTCACAGTTATTCAAAAAGTGAATCAATCCCGGGTGTGGAGTGGTTGGTTCGCGCCGGCCTCCGGCGTGTGCCGCCCCGCTGTCCTGCGGTCGGGCGTGTCGCGTAGGCGTGTCGGAGTCGCCCAGGTCAGCGGTCATGGCTCCGACCTTGTGTTATGCGTATTTTGTCGAGGTCGGGAGGGCCTCGGATGGGCGCTGGCTACTCGACGGTAGCTATCGGTACGCCCTCTGGAAAACGGCCGCTGTTATCGTTTCGTGATTGCTGTGACGCTTATCGCACCGAAATGGTGCCGCGTAACAATTTCGAGTAACGGGCCGAATGTCTCGGCTTTACAAAGCACCGTTATTCACTCGTAATCTTCCTGAGACCTCGCGGAGTCCGACGCACCACCCGGTGCGGCGTCGCGGGGAAGATTGGAAGTACCTCATCATGGCGACTACGACCGTGAAGCGACAGGTCCGGGGCATGCAGCGCACTGCGCGTCGTGCCGCTGCTGCCGGTGCCGTCGGCGCTGCCACGCTGAGCGCGCTGCTGCTGCCCGCGACCCCCGCGTCGGCCCAGCCGGTGAACACTCCCGCGGGCACCATCGACGTGCCCAGCCAGATCCAGCTTCCCGCCGGCATCCCGGGCCTCCCGGAATCCCTGCCGCTGCCCATCCCTGCCATCCCCGGCATCATCACCCCGTGGGGCCCGGCCGCCCCCGGACCGCAGAGCGGCCCGCGTCAGGCCGCGGTCAACGCCGCCCTGAGCCGCGTCGGCGACCCCTACGTGTACGGCGCCGCCGGTCCGGACGCCTTCGACTGCTCCGGTCTGGTGCAGTGGTCCTACGCGCAGGCCGGAGTCAGCCTGCCGCGCACCAGCTACGAGCAGCTCAATACCGGCAGCCCGGTGTCGTTCGACGATCTGGAGCCCGGCGACGTGGTGTCGTTCTACGGCGGCAGCCACTCCGGCATCTACGTCGGCGACGGCAATGTGGTGCACGCGTCGACCTCCGGTCAGCCGGTGAAGGTCGCCCCGGTCTCCTCGATGCCGTTCGCGGGCGCGCGTCGCATCTGATCCGCTGCTCGACCGGGGAGTCTTCCCCGTAGCCGACCGCAGGCGGCCGACCTGCGGAAGAGACGGTGACCGTGATGATTCCGTGGCCTGCTGGACACAAGCGGTCGCCGTTTCGTAATCTTATCGAGACCTTCTGAACCGGCTCGGGGTAAGAGAACGGGACGACACCAGCGGTGGCAGCGCAGCAGCGACATCATCGGACACACAGTCAGCGAACCAGGCGACTGGTGGGTGAAGCCCTCACGGTAGGCGCACTCATGGTCGGCACCTACGGCACCCTGGGCCTCGGATCCGCGACAGCCGATCCGGTCTCCGCACCGGCATCTGCTGGGGAAGCAGTGCAGCGGCTCATCGATCTGTCGCGGCAATCCGAACAGCTCAATCAGCAGGCGCTCGACGCGCAGTCCGATCTGGACACCAAGGCCGCCGCCGCCGGCGTCGCCGACCAGCGGGCCGCCGACGCGGCCGCCACCCTGGACGCGGCCAAGGCGGAAATCCGTCGCTACCAACCGGTCATCGATCGGGCCGCGACCTCGGCGCTGCTCGGCAGCCGCACCAACCGGCTGACTTCGCTACTGGTCAGCAATTCGCCGCAGCAACTGCTCGACCAGATGTCCATCGTGGACTTCGTGGGCGCGCGTACGAATGACCAACTGGGCCAGTACGAGAAGGCCACCGACGCGGCCTCGGTCGCCGAGGCCGCCGCCCGCTCCGCCGCCGACACCGCGCGCGCCGCCAGCGCCGCCGCCGACGCGGTCCGTAAGGACCTGGAATCCAAACGTGCTGCGCTGCAAGGATCCATGGCGCAGGTGATCGCCGCCTGGGGTCAGCTCTCCGCCGGTGACAAGTCCGCGCTCGCGGGCTCCATGTTCCCGCCCGGCTTCGATCGCGACAGCCTGCTCCGGGGTCTGGTGCCCGGTTCCGGCACCAGCGCGCTGGCCGCGGGACTCACACGCGTCGGCGATCCCTATGTCTGGGGCGCCACCGGTCCCGACCAGTTCGACTGCTCCGGCCTGGTGCAGTGGGCCTTCCATCAGGTCGGCAAGAGCGTGCCGCGGACCAGTCAGCAGCAGTCCAGCTACGGCACGCCGGTCGATGAGAAGGACCTCCAGCCCGGCGATGTGGTCTTCTTCTACTCTGACATCTCGCATGTGGGCATCTACGCCGGCAACGGATTGATGCTGCACGCTTCGACTTTCGGCGTACCGGTTCAGGTCGCGCCGATGAGCTCCACACCGTTCCATTCGGCGCGCCGGTTCTGAGCTCCCGCGGACCCGGCACGAGTGATCAGGACCCGGAGGAGGCAGCTTGCGTGACCACGTAGGGGCCGAGCTCGCACCCGATGTGCGGAGCATGATCACGACGAGGTGGCGATGAGCGCTCTGCGGCAGATGCGCGGTTGGCTGGCGGCGCGACGGCGGTTCCAGTTCGTCGCCACCCTGGTCATGGTCAGCGCGCTGACCGCGGCCTGCGGGGCGCTGCTCATGCTGCCGAACTCGGTGCTGCCCAATCTGCGCGCGGTGGTGCCAGGGCAGGACTCGGGCCAGGCCACCGCCTCCGATCCGCAGGTGCCGCTGGTGAAACGGACCATGGCGGGCTACGGCAGGGTGGTCGCCGAGACCACGGCCACCGAGTCGGGGCGGATCGGCGTCGTGCTCGGTCATTCCGGGCAGCGCGACGATATCGATGTGCTGGCAGGCGAACTCGCGGCAAGCACCGCCGCGGTCACCGCGCTGTGGGGTTCGGACTGGAATCAGGCCCCCGTCGTGGTGGTGGCGTCCAGCGTCTCCGAATTCGCCGCCCTCACCCACGCAGCTGGTGACGTGCCCGCCGAGGTCGCGGCCTCGACCGTCGCCGACCCCTTTCGCCCCGGCGCCCAACTGACCGGCCAGCGCGTGGTTTTCGGACCCGACGCCGGACGCCGCCTGGGACCCGACGGCCTGCGCTCGGTGCTGCGCCATGAACTCACCCACATGGCCTCGCGTGCGGTGACGGTCGACGGCTCCCCGATGTGGACGCTCGAGGGCTTCGCCGAATATTCGGCCCATCGCAACCTGCGCCAGCCCATCACCCAGATCGCCCCCACCCTGACCACCCGCGCCCGCGCCGGTGACCTCCCCGCCGACCTCCCGCCCGACGCCATGTTCGAGCCCACCAGCGGCCAAGCCTCCCTGGCCTACGAACAGGGCTGGTCCGCCTGCGCTTTCATCGCCGACCGCTACGGCGATCCGAAACTCGTCGCCCTCTACCGCCGGCTGGCCTCGGGCCCCAAGGACCGCGCCGCCGTCGACACCGCCCTGCGCGCCACCCTCGGCACCGGCTACCAGGACCTCGTCACCGATTGGCGCGCCTGGCTCGCCACCCGCACCGCCGAAGGCGCGTAGCACTCGGAGGCCCGGGGGTGCGAGGTTTCGGGGTGGGGGGAGCGCGGGCCCCGGGTGCAGTAGGTTTGAGGCATGGGGCGAACTCTGCTGGTTACCAATGATTTCCCGCCGCGACCGGGTGGGATTCAGTCGTATCTGCATGCGCTCGCCCGGCAGCTGCCCGCCGACGAACTTGTGGTGTACGCGCCGCGGTGGCGGGGCGACAGTCACTGGAAGTTCGATGCGCAGCAGCCCTTTCAGGTGGTGCGGCATCCGACGACGCTGATGCTGCCGACGCCGCTGGTGGCGCGGCGGGCCAAGAAGCTCATGCGCGACGAGAAGTGCGATCGGGTGTGGTTCGGGGCGGCGGCGCCGCTGGCGCTGCTGTCGCCGGTGCTGCGCCAGGCGGGCGCGGAGCGGATCGTGGCGTCCACGCACGGGCACGAGGTGGGGTGGTCGATGCTGCCGGCGGCGCGGCAGGCGCTGCGGGTCATCGGCGATCACACCGATGTCGTCACCTATGTCAGCAAATACACGCGGCGGCGGTTCTCGTCCGCGTTCGGGGCGCAGGCCGCGCTCGAATACCTGCCCCCCGCCGTGGATTCGGAGGTGTTCAAGCCGGATCCGGCCGCCCGCGCCGAACTGCGGGCGCGCTACGGGCTGGGAGACCGGCCGACTATTCTGTGCCTGTCGCGGCTGGTGCCGCGCAAGGGGCAGGACATGCTGATCACGGCCATGCTCGAGATTCGCAAGCGGATCGACGGGGCGGTGCTGGTCATCGCCGGCGGCGGGCCGTACGAGCAGAAGCTGCGGCAGTTCGCGGAGGTCATGGGCCTCGGCAATGACGTGGTCTTCGCCGGACGCGTCCCGTCGGGCGAGCTCGCCGCCCACCACACCATCGCCGACGTGTTCGCCATGCCCTGCCGCACCCGTGGTTTCGGCCTGGACGTCGAGGGCCTGGGCATCGTGTTCCTGGAGGCCTCCGCCACGGGAGTGCCGGTGGTGGCGGGCAATTCCGGTGGCGCGCCGGAAACCGTGCGCGAGGGTGAGACCGGGCGGGTGGTGAACGGCCGCTCCGCCGAAGAGCTCACCGACGCCATCGTCGACATCCTCTCCGACCGGGACGCCGCCGCGCGCATGGGCGCGGCCGGCCGCTCCTGGGTCCAGCAGCAATGGCGCTGGGACCTGATGGGCGCGCGACTACAGCACCTGCTGGATCCGAGCCATTCGAAGGCAAGGACGCGCTGACGCAATACCTGAAAGGTTCGCGGCCGTCTCGATTCTGGACTGCGGCTCGATAGACCTCCGCCTTGGAGCCGGGGAGCGAACGGCTCCAGAGACCTGCGCCTTGGAGGAGGGAAGAATCGAGACTTCGGGGCCGCGAACCCGCGCAGAGCGAAGCGTAGGGCAAGATAGGCACCGTGAGCAGTATCCAGGTTGCCGACCAGACATTCGTCGCCGCGCCGGGCACGGCCGTGGCCGAGGTGCTGGCCGATCGTGCCCGCTGGCGCCGCTGGTGGCCCGACCTGCAGTTGGAGGTCCGGGAAGACCGGGGCGACAAGGGAATTCGCTGGACCGTCAGCGGTGGTGCGGACGGCACCATGGAGGTCTGGCTGGAGCCCATGCTGGACGGCGTCATCATGCACTACTTCATGCACGCCGAACCCCGCGGCGGCATCGGCGGTATGTCCGGACGTGAGCTGCTGGCCCTGAACCGGACTCGCCGCGTCGCGGGCAAGGCCATGTCCTTCGAGATCAAGGCCCGCCTCGAGGCGGGGCGCAAGGCCGGGGTCGCTCCCGCGGCCGCTCACTAGAAAGGAAGCGTTGCCGCCCATGGCCGATCGAACTCAGAGGTCGATCGTGATCGACGCCCCCTCGGATCGAGTGATGGCGGTCATCGCCGACCTGGAGTCGTATCCGGAATGGGTCTCCGCGGCCCGCTCGGTCGAGGTGCTGGACAAGTTGCCGGACGGCCGCGCCCGCACCGCCCGCTTCGTGCTGGACGCCGGCGTCGTGAAGGACACCTACACCCTGTCCTACACCTGGCGGCCCGACGGGCGCGCGGTGAGCTGGAGCCTGGTCTCGGGTGACCTGCAGAAGACGCAGGACGGCACCTACGAGTTGATCGCCCTGCCCGACGGCACCACCCAGGTGGTCTACGAACTGACCGTGGATCTGAACATCCCCATGATCGGCATGTTCAAACGCAAAGCGGAGAAGGTCATCACCGACACCGCCCTCAAGGAACTCAAGAAACGGGTCGAAGGCTGACCGCCGGCGGTACCGAACGCTCGCCGCGCCCCGCCACCCGCGTCGAGCTGTTCATCGGCAAGGGCGGTGTCGGAAAAACAACCCTGGCCTGCGCCACCGCACTCGCCTACGCCCGCAACGGCCGCCGCGTCCTGCTGGCCTCCCTCGATCAGGCCCACTCCCTCGGCGATGCCCTGGGCTACCGCCTGCGCCACGGCGCGACCCCCGCGGTCGCCACCCTGCCCCTCCCCATGTTCAACAGCCCGGCACCGGCTTTCGCGGACGTCCGCGATCCCGACGCCGAGCCGGCGCTGGATGTCATCGAGGTGGATTCGCTTGCGCTGCTGGAGGATCGGTTCCGGCAGGTGCTGGTCATGGCGTCCGGGGCGGGGCATGAGCACGGATTCGACCTGGGGGCACTGGATCCCGCGGAGCTGACCGGGCTGCCGGGGGTGCAGGAACTGCTGGCCATGCTGGAGATCACGCGGTTCGCCAACGACGCGCGGTGGGATGTGATCGTGGTGGACTGCCCGCCGTCGGCGGACATGCTGCGCATCGTCACCATGCCGGAGACCGTGCTCGGTTACCTGGAGCGGGTGTGGCCCGCGCACGCCAGGACGATGGAGGCGATCGGCGCGGACTTCCGCAAGGCGGTGCTGGCGGTGACCGTCGAGCAGATCGTGCAGGCGGTGACGGAAGCCCGTGACCTGCTGGCGGATCAGGCCCGCACCGGCGCCCGCCTGGTGACCGCCGCGGAACTGGTCGCGGTGGCCGAGTCGGCGCGGGTGCGTTCGGCGGCGGCGCTGCTGGGTATCCGATTGGATGCGGTGCTGGTGAACAAGGTGCTGCCGGAGATGCCCGCGCCGCATCCGGTCGAGCCGCCGCATCCGGCAGTTCAGTGGTACTTCAACCGGCGCGGCGAGCAACTCGATGTGGCGGGGGAGCTGCGCAAGCGGTTGCGCGGGGTTCCGGTGCAGGTCGTGGCGCATGCGGGAGCCGAACCGGTAGGGATCGGCTCGCTGGCGGCGTTGTCCTACGCGGTGGACGCGAGTGGTAACTGGGTGGGAGGGCGTCCGGTCCCTATGCTTGGCACAGATGCGGACGGTGTGCTGCCCGGCCCCGAGACAAGTACTGCCGTCGAGCCGGTGGTGCGGCTCGAGTCCGGGGCGGGCGTGCACTCGGTGTTCGCGATGCGCATGCATCTGCCGGTGGTCGATTCGTCGACCCTGCGGCTGGGACGAGTGGAGGACGATTTGATCGTGGGAGCGGACGGGGTCCGGCGGCGGTTGCGGCTGGCCCCGGTATTGCGGCGGTGCACGGTCGAGGCCGCCGAGCTCGACGGCGACCACCTGGTGATCCGTTTCCGGCCCGATCCTCAGGTCTGGCCGAAATGACCACCACGCACCACCCGCGTCCCGGCCACCCCGACGAGAATCTCGGCGAATTCGCCGAGGAGCTACGGCTGTTGGCCGAGGCCGTCCTCGAGCGCGTCGAACCGGTGCTGCGCCGCACCGCCTCCGACGGCCGCACCGAATGGTCCAGCTGCAGCTGGTGTCCGGTGTGCGCGGCCGCGGCCATCGTGCGCGGCGAGCACCACGATGTGGTGGCGGCCATCGCCGAACACGGCACCGCCATCGTGACCGTGCTGCGCGAGGCGCTCGCCGGTGTGCCGGTGGATCCTGTGATACCGCCGGACCTGGATCCGGAATCGCCGGAATATCAAGCCTGGCATCATTTTTCGCACGTCGCCGAATCCGGCTCCGGTACAGGTGATCTGCCGTTCGCCGACGCGCGCGGCGATGCCGGCCCGGATGATGGGAGCGAGTTCCCCCGTGGTGGAGGGCAATCCGGCGACCTGCACGGTGCGGCGGGCCTCGCTGCGGTGTTCGCGCGTTTCCTCGCCGGTGCGCAGGGCCGTGCGGCGGCCCGGAATCGGTCCCACGCCCACCCGGCCGCCGAGCCGTCGGACGACCCCTTCGGTCCCGGTCCGGGCGCGGCTCGCCGCCCCGCGGGCAGTGATGACCCGGGTGACTCGGACGCGGTGCCGCACAACGATTTCCGCACGGACTCCGCCGGCGGACGAGTGGCGGGTGATCAGCCCGCCCCCGACCGTCCCTTCGGCCCGCGGGTCGCACATCCCGACGCCGAGCCCGGTCCCGCCGGATCCACGGGACAGCACGCACCCGCCCGCGATTCGGGCCCAGCCGCCGGTCGCGGCGGTGCGCAGCCCGGTGGCGGCAGGCGGTCCAAGCGTGCCGGGTACGTGCCCATCGACGTGACGATCAAGGCATGACGGGCGGTGAGGACGTGCCGTTGACCGTGGGTATCGATGTGGGCGGCACGAATATTCGGGCGTCGGTGGTGGACGGTGCGGGCGAGGTGCTCGACACCGTGGCCGCGCCGACCCCGCATTCCGCCCGCGCCCTCGAGGACGGTCTGGCCCGGGCGGTGCGTGACCTGTGCTCTCGCCATGCCATCGGCGCGGTCGGTCTCGCGGTGGCGGGTTTCGTCGACGAGGACCGCGCCACCGTGCGTTTCGCCCCGCATCTGCCGTGGGAGGACGCCCCGGTCGCGCAGCGGCTCACCGACCGTCTCGGCCTGCCGGTGATCCTCGAGCACGACGCGAATGCCGCGCTGTGGGCGGAGTATCGCTTCGGTGCGGCGGCGGGCGGCCGCAATGTGGTACTGGTGGCCATCGGCACCGGCATCGGCGCGGCGCTGCTCATCAACGGCCAGCTGTATCGCGGAAGCTTCGGTGTCGCACCGGAACTCGGGCATCTGCAGGTGGTGCCCAGCGGCCGCGCCTGCGCGTGCGGCAAGCGCGGCTGCTGGGAAAGGTATTGCAGCGGAACGGCTCTGGTGGACACCGCGATCGAGCTGCTGGCCACCGATCCGCAGCGCTCCACGGTGCTGGCCCGGGAGTCCGGGCGCGATCCGGGCTCGCTGACCGGTCGCCGGGTGGCGGGTGCGGCGCAGGACGGCGATCTGGTAGCCCTCGACGTGATGGCCGATTTCGCGCGCTGGCTCGGCCTGGGCCTGGCCTTCGTGAGCGATATCTTCGACCCGGACCTGATCGTGGTGGCGGGCGGCGTGAGTAGTTCGGCCCCACTGTTCCTCGATGATGCCCGCGAGCACTACGCGACCTCCATCACAGGTGCCCGGCACCGCCGGCTGGCCCGCATCCGCACCGCTCAACTCGGTGAGGCGGCGGGCATGATCGGCGCGGCCGAACTGGCCCGCGCGGCGGTCCCGTCGCCCTCGGACGCGATGTCGGCGCGCCGCTGACCGCGCTGCTCATCGGAGCGCGGATTCCGCTGCGTGGGACCAAAGTCCCGTGATTGGAGAATCGCGCCACTGCCGGTTGGTTACCGTGCGGACTCAGCGGTAGGGTAGGCAAGCGAGTGGTGGTGCCCGCAACGAGGCCGGTCCCGGGTATCGAAAACAGGGGAAAGGACGCGATGTTCTACTGGCTGCTGAAGTATGTGTTCCCGGGTCCATGGATGCATCTCGTCAACCGACCCCAGGTTGAGGGCGTCGAGAACATTCCCGCCAAGGGCGCAGCGATTCTGGCCGGCAATCACTTGTCGTTCACCGATTGGCTCTTCACCCCGTTGATGAGCCCGCGCCGGATCACCTATCTGGCCAAGGCCGAATACTTCACCACGCCCGGTCTCAAGGGCCGGTTGCAGAAATGGTTCTTCTCCGGTGCCGGTCAGTACCCGATCGACCGCTCCGGTGCGGACGCCGCCGAGAGCGCCCTCAATACCGCGCGCAAGCTGCTGGACGAGGGTCGCCTGGTGGGCCTGTACCCCGAAGGCACCCGCTCCCCGGACGGCCGCCTCTACAAAGGCAAGACCGGTGTGGCACGCCTCGCCCTGGAGACCGGAGTACCGGTGATCCCGGTTGCCCTGATCGGTACCGACGAGGTGTGCCCGCCCGGTCCGTTCCGCTGGCGACCGCGCAAGGTCACCGTGAAATTCGGTGAGCCGATCGACTTCTCGCGCTACGAGGGCATGGGCGGCAACCGCTTCGTCGAGCGCGCCGTCACCGACGAGATCATGTACGAGCTCATGCGGATGGGCGATCAGGAGTACGTCGACGTGTACGCCGCGAGCCTGAAGAAGGGCGCGCCGTCGGGCAGCCGCCCGGACGCCGACCGCATTCCGGAGACCATGGCGGGCTAGCCTGCCGGACCACCGAGAAGGCCCCGGGAGACCAAGTCTCCCGGGGCCTTTCGCATGCCGGCCTCAGACCGCGCGCAGGCGCCGGGCCGTTTCGATGGCCTCGAATTTGGCGAGGTTGTGGCGGGCGTCGGCGAGCGCGTCGTGCGCGTCCTTCGGGACCGGCGGCAGTGGCGGCCGCCCGTGCTGCTCCCAATGCTGGCGCAGCTCATTGGTATAGCGGGGCAGCGCGTTGGGGAGGTCGACCATGGAGCCCCACAGCTGGCACAGCGCCACGTGGTCGTAAGCGCCGACCCAGGCCCACAGTTCGGGTTCCACGCCGGGGCGGGGGACCAGGAACTTGTAGAGGTCGTCGCGGATGCGCTCGCGCGAACGCCACAGCGGCGAGGACGGCGGCGGTAGCTTGGGCAGGACATTGCGGCGGACGAACGGCCCGGCCTTCTCGGGATCGAATTCGGTGGAGACCGCGTAGAACTCGCGTCCGTCCTCGCATACCACCGCGATGGAGACGAGGTCGATGACGGTCCCGTCCTCGATGAATTCCGAATCGTAAAAGTACCGCAGTGAGATGGGTCTCTCCTCAGCTCAGGTCCGGGTCGGATGGGCAGATCATCCGGTCCCAGCGTAGGCGGCGACCCGGTGTGAGGAACTCGAGCCCTGGGGGTGGTCCGGTTCATCGAGAGCAATCCGTATTCTGAACTGGTGAACTGGACCGTCGACGTACCGATCGATCGCTTGCCGGAACTTCCTCCGCTGCCCGCCGAGCTCCGTCGGCGTCTCGACGACGCGCTGGCCCGCCCGGCTCTACAGCAGCCGTCCTGGGATCCCGAGCAGGCCGCCAAGATGCGCACCGTGCTGGAGAGCGTGCCGCCCATCTGCGTGCCCGCCGAGGTCGAGGAGCTACGCCTGCGCCTGGCCGAGGTGGCCCGCGGCGAGGCGTTCCTCATGCAGGGCGGGGATTGCGCGGAGACCTTCGCCGACAACACCGAGCCGCACATCCGCGGCAATATCCGCACCCTGCTGCAGATGGCCGTGGTGCTCACCTACGGCGCCAGCCTGCCGGTGGTGAAGGTGGCCCGCATCGCGGGTCAGTACGCCAAACCCCGCTCGGCCGACATCGATTCGCTGGGCCTGCGGTCCTACCGCGGCGACATGGTGAACTCGCTGGTCGCGGATGCGGCGCTGCGCGAGCACGATCCGTCGCGACTGGTCCGCGCCTACGCCAACGCCTCGGCGGCCATGAACCTGGTGCGGGCGCTCACCTCCGCCGGCATGGCCGACCTGCACAAGGTGCACGACTGGAACCGCGAGTTCGTGAGCCAGTCCCCGGCCGGCGCCCGCTACGAGCAGATGGCCACCGAGATCGATCGCGCGCTGGCCTTCATGAAGGCGTGCCGCGTCAACGATCCCAACCTGTCCAGCGCCCGGCTGTACGCCAGCCACGAGGCGCTGGTGCTCGACTACGAGCGGGCCATGCTGCGCCTGAGCGAGCACCCGGTCTCGGGTGAGCCGGTGCTCTACGACCTGTCGGCGCACTTCCTGTGGATCGGTGAGCGCACCCGTCAGCTCGACGGCGCGCATGTCGCCTTCGCGGAACTGGTGGCCAACCCGATCGGCCTCAAGATCGGCCCGACCACCACGCCCGATCAGGCCGTGGAGTACGTCGAACGCCTGGACCCCAACAACGAGCCCGGTCGCCTGACCCTGGTCGCGCGGATGGGCAATCAGAAGGTCCGCGACGTGCTGCCCCCGATCATCGAGAAGGTGCAGGCCACCGGCCACCAGGTGATCTGGCAGTGCGACCCCATGCACGGCAACACCCACGAGTCCTCGACCGGCTACAAGACCCGGCACTTCGACCGCATCGTCGACGAGGTCCAGGGCTTCTTCGAGGTGCACCACGCGCTGGGCACCCACCCGGGCGGCCTGCACATCGAACTCACCGGCGAAAACGTCACCGAGTGCCTCGGTGGTGCGCAGGACATCTCGGACCTCAACCTCGAGGAGCGCTACGAGACCGCCTGCGACCCGCGCCTGAACACCCAGCAGTCGCTGGAGCTGGCCTTCCTGGTCGCGGAGATGCTGCGCTAATAGGCTCATAGAGCGCTGAGAGCCCGGACCGCCCGCGCGGCCCGGGCTCTCAGCTGTTCGTGTCTCGTCGCCCAAGGCGACAACTGATTTCGTGTCGGCGGGGGTAACTCGTCGGGTACGCCCAGAATCGGTTCGGAACGCGACCGCCGGCACGGGTGCGCGACGGTCAACGGCTATCGGCCGCCCGCTGAAGTCCCGGGGAGGCGGCTACGGAATCGCGACCAGGGTGATTGTGGAGCCGGGCTGGACGGTGTCGCCGGGGGCGGTGCTCTGCGAGATGACGATCGAGCTGTCGTTGTTGGCCAGCTGCCGGACGGTGACCGAGAGGCCGAGGGCCTGCAGCTTGCTGCGGGCGGTGGAGACATTGGCGCCCAGCAGGTTCGGCATGTCGATCGCGCTGTTGACGATGAGGACCACGCCACTGCCGGATTCGGTGCTGGTGCCCACGGCGGGATCGGTGCCGATCACCTGCCCGGACTTGATCTTGTTGTCGTACTGGTCGCGGGTGGAGCTGACGGTGAGCCCGGCCTTCTGCAGGGCCGTCCGGGCCTCGTCCTCGGTCTTGCCGCGCACATCCGGGACCTTGACCGGCTGTGAACCCTTGCTGCGGTAGACCTTCACCTGGGCATTGGCCGGGAGTACGGTGCCGGGTGCCGGATCCACCTTGGCGACCGTGCCCTTCGGCGCGGTACTGCCCATCTCACCGGCATCCACCGGCGTCAGTCCGGCGTCTCTGATGGCCTTGTCGACCGAGGTGACGTCCTGTCCGGGCTGGATGTCGGGGACCTTCGGCTTGCCGCTGGAGACGAGCACCGCGACCAATGCTCCCTTGGTGACCCGGGTTCCGGCGGGCGGATCGGTGCCGACCACATTGCCCACCGGAATCATGTCCGAGGCCTTCTGCCGGGTCTCGGTCTTGAAGCCCGCGTCCTGCAGTGTGGTGACGGCCTTCTGGGTGTCCATGCCGGCGATCGACGGCACCGACGAATATCTGCCGACGCCGAGCCACCAGCCACCGAGGCCCAGCAGCACCGCCAGCGCGAGCACGATGCTCAACCAGATGACGACCTTGCGCCGCGACTTGTCGCGATCCTCGATCAGGTCCGAGCCGTAGCCACGGCTGCCCGGCGACCCGTACTCGGGCTGCTGCTGGTAGTCCGGCGGGATTTCGCGCGCGGCGGTCATCACCCGGGTCTGCTGCGCCTGCGGTTGCATGTGGACGGTCGGCGGGTCCGCGGGTAGCCGGGTGGTGAGATCGGCCGCGCCCGGAAGGGGCCGGGACGGCGGTGAGACCGGTCCGCGCGGCGCGGGGGTGGGCCCGATCCGGTACTTGGCGCTGAGATGCTCGGCCGATTCGGTGGGTGCGGGCACCCGGTATTCGGGCAGCTGCAGTTCGCGGGCGATGCGGCGCAGGTCGTTCGCCATCTCGGTGGCGTCGGTGTAGCGGTGCATGGGTTCGCGCGCGGTGGCGTGCGCGACCAGCTCGTCGATTTCCGGCGGGACGCCGCTGATCAGGCGGCCCGGGCTGGGCACGTCCTTCTCGACCCGCTGCAGCGCGATGGACAGCGAATTGTCGCCGGTGAACGGTGTTCGGCCGGTGAGCATTTCGAAGATCAGGACGCCGGCGGAGTAGACGTCGCTGCGGGCGTCGGCGGTGCCGCTGGTGACCTGCTCGGGCGAGAGGTAGGCGGCGGTGCCCAGGATCACGCTGTCGGAGGTGATCTTGGCCTCGGCGACGGCGCGCACCAGTCCGAAGTCGGCGATCTTCACCTCGCCGGAGTCGGAGATGAGCACGTTCTCCGGCTTGATGTCGCGGTGCACCAGCCCGGCCGCGTGGGCCACGCCGATGGCGTAGAGCACGGGCTCGGCGACGGCGCGCACCGCGTGCGGGGGCATGGGCCCGCGTTCGCGGAGCAGTTCGCGCAGCGTGCCGCCCTCGACCAGTTCCATGATGAGGAACGGATGGTCGCCGTCCACGCCCTGGTCGTAGACCGCGACCAGCGACGGGTGCTTGAGTTTGGCCACGGCCCGCGCCTCGAGCTCGAAGCGGGTGAGGAATTGTGGGTCGGCGGCGAACTTCGGGTCCATCACCTTGATGGCGACCGGTCGATCCAATCTGGTGTCCACTCCCCGGAACACCATGGACATGCCGCCACGCGCGATCGGCGCGTCGATGCGGTAGCGCCCTTCCAGCATCTGGCCGATCAAACTGCAACCCTTCCGATATTCCCGAGTCCGCCCGGTGCGGCTCACCCGATGGTAGTCGCGTCGGGGTGTGATGCGACGGTCGCGACGCGAGAGACTACCGTGGTCGGCGTGAGTGCCTTTCCATGCAGCGAAGACGTCCTGCCGGATTCGGTGACCCTGATCCCGCTGCCCGACGTGGCCGACCAGTTGGGCATGGTGGTCACGCGGGTTCACCAGATGCTGCGCGACCACCAGATCCTCGCCGTCCGCCGGGACGGCGTGGCCGGCATCCCGAAGGAGTTCTTCGACTCCACGGGCGCCGTCGCCAAGCATCTGACCGGTCTGATCACGGTGATGCGCGACGGCAAGTACACCGACGAGGAAATCCTCGAGTGGATCTACACCGAGGACGACAGCCTCCCCGGCCGTCCCATCGACGCCATCCACGGCCCGTTGGCCCGTGAAGTGATCCGGCGCGCCGCAGCGGATCCCTTCTGACAGCACGCCACCCCGCGCGCGGTGCTGGGGCACCGCGCGCGGCCTGATGCCCGAGGCGCCAACTGATTCGGTGCCGTACGAGTAACTCGTCGGGGACATCCGAGAGAGTCGACCCGTTGCACGACCGCCCGGTCGCTTATCGGAGGGACTCCCCGAAGACCGGAAGCAGGCGCGGAGAGGCGGATATGTGTTCCCGTGCCGCGACGCGTAGGCGGCGGTGCTGGGGAACCACCGCGCGGCGGGTGAAGACGGCGTAGTCGGCGCGTTCGATCTCGTCGAGGATGCTGCCGTAGAGCGTGGCCGCGGTGCGGATGGCCGGGCGTACGCGGGGGCTGAGCAGTTCGATGCCGGGGGTGGCGCGGCGGTAGACGCCGCGGTTGATGGCGATCAGGTGGGCGAGCGCGCGGCGCACCCGCGGGTCCGTGTGGCCGGATTCCCGGCAGTGGTGCAGCAGTTCGGCGTCCACGCCGAAGGCCGCCAGTTCGTCGGCGGGCAGATACACCCGTCCGCGATCGAGGTCCTCGCCGATGTCGCGCAGGAAGTTGGTGAGCTGGAAGGCTTCTCCCAGCGCCGCCGCCGCGGGTTCGGCATCGGCCACCGGGACGACCGTCCCCAGCACCGGCAGCAGTTGCAGTCCGATGGCGGCCGCCGAGCCGCGCATGTAGTCGCGCAGGTCGGCCATGGTGGGGTAGCGGTCGCGATACTGCGGCCCGCCCGGGATGTCCATGCGCATGGAGTCCAGGAACACCCAGAAGTGTTCGGCGGCAATCGAATACCGGCGGATGGTGTCGGGCACCGCGAGCAGTGCCGGGTCCTCGGGCCCGTCGCCCGCGTCGATGGGCGCGTCCACCAGTCGGGCCCGCAGCTCGTGTTCGATCCGATCCAGCCGCGCCGCGGATTCCGCTGCGCGACTGGGCGCGTCGCTCGCGTCGACGATGTCGTCGACCATCCGGGCGAAGGCGTACAGCGCGTGCACGGCCGGTCTTCGCTCCGGTTCCAGCAGCCGGGTGGCCAGGAAGTAGGTGCGCCCGTGGGCGGCCGCGATCCGGCGGCAGTCGCGGTAGGCGCGGTCGAGTCGCCCGGACTGATCCGGCAGCACGGTCTGGTCGGGCACGGCGGGCTGGTTCACGCCGGGCCGGGCGCGGGCGTGACGCCGAGCTGATCGGTCTGCGGGCGTGCCGCCCGCAGCTTCAGCGGATCCACCGTGCGCAGCGAGAGCGCCGCCACCACAGCCGCGAGGATGGCCAGCGTGCCGTGCACGGAATTGGTCACGGGCGAACCGTCCGGCTGGAAAACCAGCATGAGCCAGGCGCACAACCCCACCAGCACCTGCAGGGTCCGGGTGGACAGCGCGAATCCGGCGGCCAGCGCCAGCGGCCACGAGTAGTACCAGGGCAGTGCTGCGGGCGAGAGGATCACGATGGCCACGAACGCGACGAGAATGCCGAGCACGGCCTCCCGCTCACTGTTCTTGAACCGCCACCAGGCCCACACCAGGCCGGCCACCATCGCGACCGCGCACAGGGTGCGAGTCCACGGCAGCACCGACTCCAACGGCAGCGGGGTCACCCAGGTGACCACGTGCGCCATGATGGTCGGCAGCGACAGCCAGTTGATGATCTTCTTGGACCCGGACAGCGCGGTGAGCCAGCCGATCTGGTGGTCCCGCAGTCCGGTGGCCCAGGTGGCCAGCGCGAACACGGCCGCGAAGATGGCCACCCCGAGCGCGGTGATCTTGGCGAAGGTCCGGATCGGATGCGGTAGATCGCCCTCGTCCTGCGCCGCGCGTCGCTCGCGTTCGTGAATCATCCAGATCCACACCAGGAACGGCAGTGCCACACCGGCGGTCGCCTTCACCGCCACGCCGATCGCGACCACCACGATGCCCGCCACGTGATGATGCTCGAGCACCAGCGCGATGCCCGCGGCCATCAGGCCCACCATCAGCATCTCGTTGTGCACGCCGCCGATCAGGTGGATCAGCACCAGCGGGTTCAGCACCGCCAGCCACAGCGCGATGGTCGGCTTGCCGCCCAGGTGCTTGGTCAGATGCGGGATCGCCCACACCATCAGCACCAGGCCCGGCAGCATCACCAGCCGCAGCGCGATGGTGCCCGCCACCACGTTGTCACCGGTGATGGTGGTGATGGCCCGCCCGATCAGCAGGAAGACCGGACCGTACGGCGCGGTCGTGTTGAGCCAGACGGGGCTCACATTGTCCAGTACCGCAGCGGCATTCGCCTTCAACTCCGACGGACCGAACACGTACGGGTTGATGTGGTCGCGGAGCATCGCGCCCTGGGCCAGATACGAGTAGGCGTCGCGGCTGAACAGGGGGACCGAGAACAGCAGCGGGAAGATCCAGATGCCGACGATCGCGCGCAGCTCGTTGAGCGACACGGTGGCGCCCGGCTGCTTGCCGATCACGATGCGCCCCAGCCGGACCCACGCGGTGATCATGGCGACGACGCCGAGCCATACGAACACCGACGACAGCACCAGCCCGTGCCCGAACCGCAGCCACGACAGGTGCATGACCTCCAGCAGGGGGTCGCTGCGCCGCACACTGCCCGCGCCGAACCCGCCGAAGGTGATCAGCAGGGCGCCGAAGAATCCGAGCGTGGCCGCGTGTCCCTCGGGGCTGCGGGTGAAGTCGGAGGCGTGGCGCAGCCAGCGCTGCGTGGCGGTGCCGTCGATGGCGGGGGCGCTCGGAACGGCCGGTTCGGCCGGTGCCAGGCGCGTGATGCTCGCGGCGTCCGGGGTGGCGGCGTCCATAGGGGGGGTCGGCATAGGCGGTCGTTCCCCCCGGAAAGGTAGGCGGCGGCGGCCGCGTTGATTCAGGACGCGGTCAGTCTAGTGTGTGGGCGCGGGGGCCACAGCCCCGGAGTCGGCGGATCCGGTACCGGCATGTCGTGGATCACCCGTCAGGCGCGCCGCTGCCAGTTTCCCGGACAACAGCACGGTCGGCACGCCGACACCAGGCACGGTGCCCGAGCCTGCGAGAACCACATTCGCGCGGCCCCGCACCAGGTTCCGGGTGCGGAAGGGTCCGGTCTGCCGGAACAGGTGCGCGGCCGAGAACGGGGTGCCCGCGATCATGCCCTTGTCCCGCCAGGTGCGCGGGGTATCGAGGTGGTCGACCCGGAAGTATCGCGAAATGCCTTGATAGCCGCGCTCTTCCAGGATGGCGAGTAGTTCGCGCAGGTAGTGGGGGCCGAGTTGCTCCCAGGCCAGTGGCGCGGCCTCGAGATTCGGGCACGGGGCCAGCAGCGAGAGCGGCTCGTAGCGGACGGTGTCGCGCAGGTGCCCGTCCCGGTCGATGTGCTGTTCGGCGCGCTCGATGTAGAGGGTCGGATCGGTGAGCGCGGGCCTGGTGAGCAGCAGCGACGGATCGCTCATCAGCCGCCCGCGGCCGCGCCGGGCGGCGATCTCGTGGAAGGTCCGGTCCCACTCCCGACCGAAGTCGATGGTGTGATGTGCCTGCACGGGCCAACTCTGGGCGACGGCGGCGGGAATCGTGCCGTGCGCCACCACCGCCGACGGCGAGGCCCGCAGCCCGATCCGGCGCCGCAGCCCGAAGCGCGGCAGCGACCCGAGGTCGGCGGTCACCACGACGGCGTCACAGTCGAAGACGCGTCCGTCGGCGGTGCGCACGGCGGTGGCCCGCCTGCCCGTGTAGTCGATCCCGATCACCTCGGCGTTCAGTTCGAGCGTCCCGCCCGCCGCGGTGAACGCGCGGCCGAGCGCGTCGGCGATGGCCCGCATCCCGCCCTCGGGGTAGGTGACGCCCAGGCAGGTGTCCATGTAGGGGATCGCGCCGTACACACCCAGCGCCCGGTTCGGCGCCATCCCCGCGAACAGGGCCTGGAAGCTGAACAGCCGCGCCACCTCCGGGTCCCGCACGAGTCGCCGGACCTTGGGCCCGAGCCGCCCGAACGCGCCGAGCCGCACCAGTTTCGACAGCGCCACCCGCTTCTCCGGAATCCGCACCATGTCCAGCGGGGAATCGAAGTTTGTGTCCATGAACTGCCGGAACTCGGCCTCGTACACGTCTTTCAGCCAGCCGCGCAGCCGCCGGTAGCGGCGCGCCGTGCCCGGCCCGCGCACCTGCGCGACCTCGGCCGCCATCTGCTCCTCGTCGGAGTAGACGCCGATCTCGGAGCCGTCCGCGAACCGCGCCCGATACGCCGGGGCCAGATCGAGAATCCGCAGGCCGACCGACTCGCGGGTGTGCCCGACCACGGCCAGCGTCTCGTCGATGAGCTCGGGCAGGGTGAGAATCGTTGCCCCGGAGTCGATCTCGTAGTCCGGTCCGCGATACGCGCCGACCCGCCCGCCCGGGCGATCGTCGCGTTCCAGGATGGTCACCTGCCGTCCGGCCGCCGCCAGGTACAGCGCGGCGGCCAGCCCGGACAGTCCCGCACCGATCACCACGACCCGATCGGCCGGTCCCGCAACAGTTCTCATGCCCCGCACCCTCGCGCCCGGCCGGTCAGTAGGCGCGCGCGGTGGCGGCCAGGGCCATGGCGCGCAGCTGCCGTTTGGCGTCCGGGGTGGCGGTGCTGGCGTCCAGGGCGGTGAGCGCCTGGTCGGTGAGCGAGCCGATCCGCTGCTCCACGGCGTCGACCGCGCCGAGTTCGGTGAGGACCGTACGCAATTCGGCGACCCGCTCGGGGGTGACGTCGGTGCCGAGGCTGGAGCGGATGAGGTCCGCGGCGGCCGGGGCGACGGCGTCGGCGCGCTGCAGGGCCTCGGCGATGAGGACGGTGCGCTTGCCCTCGCGCAGGTCGTCGCCGGAGGGCTTGCCGGTGACGACCGGATCGCCGAAGACGCCGAGCAGGTCGTCGCGCAGCTGGAAGGCGATGCCGATATCGGTGCCGAATTCGCGGTAGGCGGCGATCAGTTCGGGGGAGGCCCCGGCCAGCGCCGCGCCCATGTGCAGCGGGCGCTCGATGGTGTATGCGGCGGTCTTGTACCGGTTGATCCGCAGCGCGGCCTCGACGGTCTCGTCGCCGGCGGACTCACCGTGGATGTCGAGCAGCTGCCCGCCCAGCACCTCGGTGCGCATGGCCGCCCACACCGGGGCGAAACGCGCGGCGGCGTCGGCGGGCAGACCGGCGTCGCGGGTCATATCGTCGGCCCAGGCCAGAGCCAGATCGCCGATGAGGATGGCGACGCTCACGCCGTAGTGGTCGCTGTCACCCGCCCAGCGCTGATCCCGGTGCCGCTGTTCGTAATCCACGTGCACGGTCGGGAAGCCACGCCGGGTGCGGGAGGAATCGATGATGTCGTCGTGGATGAGCGCACACGCCTGCACCAGCTCCAGCGCGGAGCACGCGGTGAGCACGGCGTCGGCGTCCGGATCGTCGGCGCTGCGGCCCGCGCCCAGCCAGCCGGTCCACGCGAAGGAGGGCCGGGTCCGCTTGCCCCCGCGAATGACGAAGTCCTCCAGGGCCGCCGCCGCGTCCACGAACACCGGTCCCAGCGGCGCGACGATCGGTTCCCGGGTGCGGAAGAAGGCGGCGAGACGGTCCTCCACGGCGGCGACGAGAGATCCCGCGCCGACCGGGTGGCGGGTCGGGGTACCGGGTCCGGCGGACAGGGGGGCCTCCTTGGTGAGAGCCGCGGCGCGGCGCGTGCGCAGCCAGCGGGGTTGTGTCCGACTCTACCGACCACCGGGTCGCCGACGGGAATCGGTCGGGTCCGAATCGGTCTCACCTGCTGGGATAAGCGCAGGTCGGGGTCCGGCACCCGGTACGGGCCCGTAAAATGTCCGCGTGAGTTTCGACAATGTACGGGGATATTCGACCCCAGGCCGAGTTTCCCGCACGCCTCGAGTGTCCGGAACTCGCTCCATAGTTCAACAGCTGGGCCCGCGCCCGGACGGGTCGATCCCGTTCTCGGTCGAGTTCAATCCGCCGCGCGACGCCGCCGGTGAGGCGCGCCTGTGGCGGGCCGCGCGCGAGTTCGAGCGGCTGCATCCGGCCTTCGTGTCGATGACCTACGGAGCGGGCGGCTCGACCCGCGACCGCACCATCCGGGTCACCGGCCAGCTGGCGCGCGAGACCACGCTGCTGACCGTCGCGCACCTCACCGCGGTGGATCACTCGGTCGCCGAGCTGCGGTCGATCGTCGGCGCGTACGCCGACGCCGGCATCCGGAATCTGCTGGTGCTGCGCGGCGATCCGCCCGGCGACGTGCTGGGGGAGTGGATCAAGCACCCCGAGGGCGTCGAGTACGCCGACGAACTCGTGCGCATCGTCCGCGACCTGGGCGACTTCCACGTCGGTGTGGCCTCGTTCCCGCAGGGCCACCCGCGCTCCACCGACCTCGACCAGGACACCCACTTCCTGGTGTCGAAACTCCGTGCGGGCGCGGAGTATTCGATCACCCAGATGTTCTTCGACGTGGAGCACTATCTGCGCCTGCGGGATCGGGCCATCGCCTGCGATCCGGTCGAGGGCGCCAAGCCGATCATTCCCGAGCTCATGCCGGTCACCTCGCTGCGCACCGTGCAGCGCGCGGAGGAGCTGTCGGGCCGTCCGCTGCCGGCCGCGGTGATGGAGCGGCTGCGGAAGGCTGCGGGCGACGGGCCGGAGGAGAATCGCGCCGCGGTCCGTGAGGTCGGCATCGAGATCGCCACGGAGATGGCCCAGCGCCTCATCGCCGAGGGCGCGCCCTGCCTGCATTTCATCACCCTGAATTTCGCCAAGGCGACTAGCGAAGTTCTGGCGAACCTGGGCTACACCATGTCGGCGACTCCGGCGAACGCCTGATCCACCACCCGGCATGCCGGATCAAATCCCTGGTATGCGCTGGTCAGCGGAGTAGCGTCGCCTCGACTCGTGACCTCGAGGGGAGCTACCCATGTCCGTGTTCCACAGCCTCATCCGTGTCGCAGGCGCTGTCGGTGCCTGCGCCGTCCTGACTGCCGCCGGTCCGGCAACCCTGGCCGGCCCGGCCGGCGCGGCCCCCGCCGATTCGCCCGCGGCGGCCGTGACCCAGGAGGCGGCCGCCGCCCTGGCAGCCATCACCGCCGCGGGCAAGACCGCCGGGTCCGATCCATCGGCCAGGTCCGATACCGCCGGCCCATCCGACTGGCTTTCCGCCTACGATCAAGCCGTCGAGGGCCTGAAGGCCCTGGGCATCCAGCCCTTCCTCTACCCGACCGCCGCTCCCTTCTGCCTCGGCGGCACCACCCTCGGCATCGCCCCCGGCGTGGCGGGCGCCATCCCCGGTCCGTGGCCCAAGTACGCGGTTTCCATTCCCGGCCTTGACCTTTCGGCCGTCAAGGCGGGCCAGACCATGTTCGCCTTCGTCCCCTACGGCATCAGCCCCGACGGCGCCGACACCTCCGGCATGCAGGTCGCCTGGTTCAACCTGTCCACCGGTCGCGGCGGCCTCGTCACCATGGGCCCCCTGAGCCAGGTCCTCAACGCCATGATCCCGTCCCAGGTCCCCGCCGAACTCCGCCCCATGGTCGAACAGGCCGTCCGCGACTACTTCACCGCCGCCCTCCCGGTCGGCGGCGTCCGTGCGGTCCCCGTCACCACCGGCTCCGGCACCGTCCTCGCCGCCGTCTTCGGCACCGTCCGCAACGGCGCCTCCACCTGCTTCTTCATCCCCACCGTCGGCATGACCCCCGTCCCCTGACCGGCGCGGTCAGCGGGTGCCGAGTGGGCGGTCCTTCCAGCGCAGCCCGCCCGCCCGGTACACGCGATGGGAGCGAGCCGACAGGGTCAGGTAGACCGCGACCGACAGCGGGTGTGCCAGCGCGGCAACGACATCCGCGCCACTCGGGGTGCCCCCGCTCTCGGTCGAACGGGCCAGCAGCCGGGCGGTGACCGCTGCGCCGTAACCCAGCAGTCCCATCAGGCGCAGCCGTCCCCGCCCGCACACCGCCGCCAGTGGCGGGGCCCAGAACGCCAGGGCCGCAACCGAACCGACCGCGAGGCTGCCGGCCGGGCCGCCGTAGGCGGACCACAGCCAGCGGGTGTATCCCTCGATGAGTTCGGTGGTGTTGCGGTACATCCGGGTTTCGGCGAGGGGACCCGCCGTCACCAGGGTGGTGCGGCGTCCGCTGCGGCGGACGCGGCGGGCGATCGCCAGGTCTTCGGTCACGCTGTCGGCCACGGCCGCATGACCGCCGAGGGCGGCGTAGGCCGCGGCGTCGAAGACCAGGAACTGGCCGCAGGCCACGGCCATCGAGGGGCGCAGGGTGCGGTTGGCCAGGGCGATGGGCAAGGTCGAGGCCCAGGACCAGCACAGGAGCGGCTGGACCAGGCGTTCCATGGGCGATTCGGCGCGCTGCCGGGGCCACGGGCACACCAGGTCGGCCCGGGCCGAACGCAATTCGCGCACGGCTGCCGCCAGCGCGGCGGGCGCGAGCCGGGTATCGGCGTCGAGGAAGATCAGCGCGCCGGTGGGGGATCCGGGTGCGGGCGACTCGAGGGCGAGGTCGGCCAGGCGGGCGCAGGCGGCGGTCTTGCCGGTCCAGCCGGGGGCGGGGTCGATGTCGTTGCGGGAGAGCAGGAATCGGTTGTCGTCGCCGATGGCCGTGCGGGCGGCGGCAGTGGTGCCGTCGGTGGAGCCGTCGTCGAGGATGAGGATCCGGAGCCGCGGAATGCCCTGCTGGGCGCGTAGATCGGCGATGAGGGCCGGGAGGCGGGCGGCCTCGTTGCGGGCGGGGACGCAGACGGTGACCGCTTCGGTGACGGGTCGGCCGGCGGGCCGGAGGCGGCGGGTGCCGAGGCGGTTCGCCAGGGCGGTGGCGGCGCCGAGGGCGGCGACGGCGCTACCGGCCGTCACCGCCCTGGCGGCCAGGGTCATCGAGTCTTGGTGCGATCGGGGCGCAGCCAGCGGGCCGCGCGGACGTAGGCCGGCGGGTCGGGGTTGCGGGTCATGTAGGCGAGGACCGCGACCACGGCCGCCACCGCCAGGGTGATGCCGCCGACGATGCCCGCCCAGCCGGCGAAGGAGCGCGTATTCGGGTCCGCGTAGCCGACTTCCGCTCGCAGCGTGCTGACATCGCCGGCGGGGAGCTTCCAGGACACCACGGAGTCGCCCTCGCGGGTGCCGTTGGTGGTGGCGACGCGGGCCGGGAAGGCCACGGTCAGCTGCACGTCGGAACCCTGGGGCGGCAGGCTCTTCAGGTCCACCCGGCCGGTCAGGGTGACCAGGTCGCCGGTGCGGCTGAAGACCAGGTTGAACATGCCGGAGGTCTGGTCGGACATGCCGCCCAGCTGCTGCACCTCACCGAAGGTGAGGTCGTCGAAATACACCTGGCTGCCGACGTATCCGTCCTGCGCGTAGGAATCCACCCGCACCTTGCCCTGCAACCCGTCGGGCGCCTTCAGCTGCGGCCCCTTGTCCTGGTTGTTCTGGGGCACGGCCGCCGCGACGATGCGGCCCGACACCCGGTCATTGGAGGACACACCCATCGACACCTGCACCCGCAGGCATCCGGTCAGCATGACGGCGAGCCCCGCGAACAGGACCACGGCCAGCATCCGCACCCACCGGCGCGGTCGCCGCGCTCCCGATGCGCTGGGATCCGACGGTGTCATGGATTCGGGCGTTTCCTCTGCTGTCGACATGTTGGGACTCGGCTGCACGGGTCACATCGTGCCATGCGCCCCGGGCCACAGGGTGATTCGACGGGCGCTCAGCGTCCGAACCAGCGGAATCCCCAGCAGACCGAGCCCGCAGAACCCGTAACCGGCCGACACCGGCAGCCCCAGGAACACCGCGTGCGCCAGCGTCGACCCCAGCCAGGTCCACAGGAACACCGCCACCGGAGCCATCCGCGCCGCGCCGGTATCCGGAGCGGTCCGATCCCACCACTGCAGCAATCCCGCCATCACCACCGCGACCGTGAACCAGCCGGCATAGTTGGTCACCGGAATCTGGCCCAGCCCCGGCAATCCCGCAACGGTCGAGCGCCACGTCCACTGCCCATCCGCGACCATCTGTGGATCCAGGAACAGATCCCACCCGACGGCCCCGAGCGCCGTCAGCGAAATCCGTCGGGCCGCACCATGGCGCAGCATCCCGGCCACCACCCACACCGGATACAGCCCACCGGTCCAGGCCAGCGGCACGATCAGCGGCACCCCGATCAGCTCGGGCCCCAGCCGCCCGCTCGCGTAGTCATAGCTACCGAACGGGAACCCGGTCGCGATCCCCAGCACCTCCGCACCGAATCCGATCCCGGACACGATTGCCAGCAAACCCACAGCCCACCGCGCCCCGCGCGTCACCCCGGCATGCGCCAGCGCCGTCGCCGCCGAGAGAGCCACGACCACCACGGTCACCCGATCCCGCCCCACCCCGTGCGCCAGCGGATACGTGATCTGCACCAGCACCAGCAACACCGCCGGCGTCGCCGAGATCGCCACGGCCCGGCCGGGGAATCCGGTCTCCGCTCGCTCCGCGCCGATCGGCGTCGGACGTCCGGGGCGCCGAGGCGATGGCTCCTGCGCGGGCCACCGCGGCCACCACGCCGGCTTCGGCGCGGCCGCAGCGGGATTCGTGGTGCGCTCGGGTAGGCCCGGGGCGGTCATCGGCGCAGCGGAAACAGGCGGCGCGGTCGCAGGTCGTGTTCGACCAGGCGGGCCGCGCTGCGTCCGCTCGCACCGGAGACGCCGCCGCCGGGATGCGTGGACGCGCCGGTGAGGTACAGCCCCGGCGCGCCCGGAACCCGCTGCCCCGAGAGTTCGGGGAGCGGCCGCCACATGAACATCTGGTCGATGGACATCTCGACGTGCATGACATTGCCGCCCAGCAGGCCCATCTCGCGTTCCAGATCGGCGGGCGTCTGGACGAAGCGCTGCGTCACCGTCCCGGCGAATCCCGGTGCGTGCGAGTCGACTTCGGCGATGATGCGGTCGGCCTCGCGGTCGGCGTGTGTGGACCAGGCGGTGCCGTCGGCCAGGTCATAGGGATGCCACTGCGACCACAGCGTGACCTGATGCTCGCCCGCGGGCGCGATGCTCGGATCCAGGGCACTGAAACTCATGGCCAGCACGACCGGTCGCGGCGGCAGATCCCCGGCCAGCGCGGCGCCGTGCGCGCGGCGCAGATCGCGGCGATCGGTGACGAGAAGCTGCAGGCCGTGGGCGGATTCGGCGGTCTCCGCGCCCGGATAGCGGGGCAGGTCGCTGAGCGCGGCCCGCACCACCATGCCGATGCCCGGTCCCACGCGAATGCGCCGCCGCCAGCCGGCGAGCACCCCGGCGTCGAATCCGCCCTGCTCCAACAGGTTCAGCGTGGTGAGGATGTGGGTGCCCGCGATCAGGGTGTCCGCCTGTACGTTTCGTCCGTCCGCGGTGCGCACCTCCCAGCCGTCCCCGGCCCGGGTGATGGCGGTGACCGCGTCCCCGGCGCTCACGATGCCACCGTCGGATTCCAGCCGCGCCACCAGCGCCGTCGTCAGCGCCCCGCTGCCGCCGACCGCGCGGCCCGGCGGCAGCGTGTGCATGAGCGCCGCGAATCCCACCATCGGGGCGGACCCGGGTTCGGACATGGGTGGCCCGGACTGTGCGCCGAACCAGGCCAGCGCGGCCTTGAGTCGTTCACTGTCGAAGAGGCTGTCCAGCAGGGCGTCTCCGGTCTGCATCATCTCCCGCGACAGGGCGCCGGCACTGCTGCGCCCGGTCGCCCCTGCGGCCTCGCGAGGGTCCATGCCCCAGAACGCCTTCAGCAGGTTCCCGCCCGTCGGCGTCGCCGAGAACGCCCGCATCACCCGGGCGCTGCGCGGCCCCCATACCGTCACGAACCGCCGATACGCCTCGGCATCCCGTTCCCCGCACGCTGCCGCGATGGACGCGCAGGTCCGGTCCACATCGCGATGGAACACGATCGGCGGCAGCCCGCTCCCGGGCGGTGCGGGCGCGAAAGCCCATGGGTCGCAGTCGATGTATCGCAGCCCGAACCGGGCCAGCTCCAGCTCCTCGATGATCCCGGTGTGCCGGATCATGATGTGCGCCGACGAGCCCCGATCGACCAGGTGACCCGGGAACCGCTCCACCGTGGACACCGCCCCGCCCAGCACGGTGTCGCGCTCGAGCACCTCGACCCGATGCCCGGCCCGCGCCAGATAGCAGGCTGCGACCAGGGCATTGTGCCCGGAACCGACGATGACGACCCGGCGGGCACCGAGGTCGCCGCGGCTCACAGGGGGAGCCGCCGGCCGAGCACCGCGAACCGCCGGGTGTCGCCGGAGAAGATGAAGTGCCGCACCACATCTCCGAACCCCTGCCGCCGATACAACCGCCAGGCCCGGTTGGATTCCCGATCCACCTCGGGCGTGGACAGCAGCACGGTCGGCTCGGGCCGGTTCTGCAGCAGCCGGGTGAGCAGGATCTCGCCGAGCCCGCGGCCCTGCGCGGCCGGGTGCACATGCAGTTCGGTGAGTTCGAAGTAGTCCGAAAGCAGTTCTCGCGCGGCGTGTTCGGGCCATCCGGTGCGGCGCATGCCGCTGTACACCTGCTGATGCCACCACTGGTGCGGCGCGCCGTGATACCCGTAGGCGATGGCCACGATGGGCGCGGTGCGCAGGTCGAGCCGTCCGTCGTCGTCGGGCAGCACCGCCGCCACCGCCTGCCAGCCGGGCCGGGTGGTGTGCTCGGTCCACATGGGCGCGCGCTGGTGTTCGGTGCCGCGCGGGTAGTCCATCGCCGCCACATAGACCGAGAGGGCGTCGTGCAGCCGGTGCCGCAGGGCAGCGGCCGACAGATCGACCACCACGGGCGCGGGCGTCGGTTTGGGAGTGACTGCGGTCATCGGCTGGACGCAACTCTCGTTGGCGCGGACGGATGGGCTCGACAGTAGCGCCACTGTGAGGGCGTCAACTTGTCGGTGGGTCTCTCTATATTCAAACCCACGAGAAACCTTCGAATATCTGTTCGATCTTTCCAGCGGGCGAAATGCCTGATCGGGACCGGATGTCCTCCTGGAAGGGAATCAGGTGTGCGAGTGGGGAGGTACCCGAAATGAGCGGGAAAACTGAACGACCGGGCCATCCCGGCCGCGCCGGCGATCTACTGCGCAAGGCGGACGGTCTATTGCTGGAAGCCCAGGGGGAAACCGATCCGGCGGAGCGCTTCCGCACGGCCTACCTCGCCGCCCTCCGCGGCGCGGGCGCCGTGCTGGCCCTCACGGGGGCAGACCGCGCGCCCCGCGCGCGTTCTCGCAACGCCTGGGTTCTGATGCAGCGCGCGGCACCGGAATTCGTGATGTGGGCCGACTATTTCACCGGTCAATCCGAGACCCGGGCGGCCCTGGAGGCCGGGTTGCCGCGGCCCATCGATGATCGCCGGGCGGACGAGTTCGCTTCGCGGGTAAACGCATTCCTACACGACGTGGCGGACCTGCTGGCCGCCGCGGCCCGGCTGCGGCCCAGTTCAGGGTGGGTAACCGGAATGCTGGCGTGAGTATCGGCGAGTAGGTGGTCGCGGTCTGATCGAACTCGTATTATTGGTGACAGACAGCCGCCAAGGTCGGCTATCCGTCGTCTACCCGGAGGCGACAGCCACCACCTAGTGCCGGGGGAGGTACCGTGCCACTCTCCGAGCACGAGCAGCGCATGCTCGAACAGATCGAGAGCGCGCTCTATGCTGAGGATCCGAAGTTCGCCTCGACTGTTCGGGGTGGACGGTTACGTTCTGCCACCGGTCGACGCAGACTTCAGGCGGCCGCCCTGTTCGTCCTCGGTCTGTTTCTACTGGTGGCCGGTATTGCCGCACCCTTCAAGCCGGGCGGCTTCCCGATCATCAGTCTGGTCGGATTCATCGTCATGTTCAGCGCGGGTGTGCTGTTGCTGATCGGTGGCCCTCGGATGGGCGCGCCGAGCAGTCGCGGCGCCGATGCGCATCCCAGCGCGGGTGGCGCTCCCGGCGCCGGCCGCGGAAAGCCCCGTAAGCAGGGCGGGTTCTCCGCGCGGATGGAGGACCGGTTCCGCAAGAGGTTCGAACAGGACAGTTGACCGGGCTGCCGTGCCGCCGAAGGCTTTCGGCGCCGCGCGGCAGCGGACCATGATCGGCTAACTGAAGATCCAGCGACACGCCGTGACGCCACACCGATTTGGGTGTGGCGTCACGGCGTTTCTCGTTGGTGCTGATTCGGCGTGTCGGGAGCGGTCCAGGATTCCCCACACCTCCCCACGGAGGCTCCCCACTTCGTCCCACGAGTGCCGGAAATGCACGCTATCTGCGGGTTTGCTGGCGGTTGTCGGATGCTCGCCGGCGCGCGTCGCGCGTGTCGGGGGAACTGCACGAAATCTTCCCCACCTCGGTGATAGCTGGTGTGACCTGCGAAGTTCGCCAAGCGGGGACCGAGATCACCGACGCTTTCGATTGAAAGTGGGGGAAAGTGGGGTAATGTGGAGCCCGCACTACAGGAGGCCGAACAGTCGAGAGGGTGATCCGGCAGGAGGTGTCGAGGCTTGTTTCTCGGGACCTATACCCCTCGGTTGGACGACAAAGGGCGACTGACGTTGCCTGCGAAGTTCCGGGACGAGCTGGCGGGAGGGTTGATGGTCACGAAGGGACAGGACCACAGCCTTGCCGTGTATCCCAAGGACGAGTTCACCGCGCTGGCGCGGAGAGCCGCGGCGGCATCCCGGTCCAATCCGCAGGCCCGCGCATTCGTCCGGGCCCTGGCGGCTTCCAGTGATGAGCAGCGTCCGGACGCACAGGGCCGGATCATGCTGTCGGCCGAGCACCGCCGCTACGCCAATCTGTCCAAGGATTGCGTAGTGATCGGTTCGGTCGACTTCCTCGAAATATGGGACAAGACGGCGTGGGATTCCTACCTCGCCGAGCACGAGGAGGATTACTCGCAGGCCAGAGACGAGTCGCTGGGCGAGATCTTCTAGCCCGCAGCGAGGCGAGTGCCCTGCGGCCTCTGCCCGACACCGACCCTGACGTACTTCCCCAACGCCAGGTGCGGTGCTTCGGTCAGAGACCACGGGGCATTCGCCCAATTCGAAGGTCCTTTTCGCTAGCGACCCCAGGTGGCCGTGCGAATGAAACGTGAGGCAGGAATTCCGGGAGGTCGAGGTGCACCGAGACAGTGACGGCCCCCGCCATGTTCCGGTTCTCCTCCATCGCGCCGACGAAATCCTCGGTCCCGCACTGCATTCCGAGGGCGCGGTCTACCTGGACTGCACGCTGGGGCTCGGCGGTCATGCCGAGTACTTCCTGCGGACGTATCCGAACATCCGCCTGGTCGGGCTGGATCGCGACACCGCCGCGCTGAAGCTGGCGGGCGAGCGACTAGCCCCGTTCCGGGACCGGATCACCCTGGTGCACACCAGGTATGACGGCATCGCGCCCGCGCTCGAGCAGGCCGGGTTACCCGAGAAGGGTTCGGTCAGCGCGATTCTGATGGACCTGGGTGTGTCCTCCATGCAGCTGGACGAGGCCGATCGTGGCTTCGCCTACTCCATCGACGCACCGCTGGACATGCGGATGGACTCCACCACCGGTCCCACGGCCGCCGACGTGCTCAATACCTACAGCCACGGCGAGCTGGCCCGGGTGCTGAAAACCTATGGCGAGGAACGGTTCGCGGGCAAGATCGCCGCCGAGATCGTGCGGCGTCGCCAGCGCACCCCGTTCACCACCAGCGCGCAGCTGGTGGAGCTGCTCTACGACGCCATCCCGGCCGCGGCCCGGCGCACGGGCGGGCATCCGGCCAAGCGCACCTTCCAGGCACTGCGGGTGGAGGTCAACCGCGAACTGGAGTCCCTGGAGGCCGCGCTGCCCGCCGCGTTGGACGCCCTGGCCCCGGGCGGCCGCATCGTGGTCATGAGCTACCAGTCCCTGGAGGACCGGGTGGTGAAGGCGGCGCTGGCCAAGCGGTCGGTCTCGCGCACGCCCCTGGACCTGCCGGTCGAATTGCCGGGTATGGGACCGGAATTCAGGATTCTGACCCGCGGCGCGGAGAAGGCCACCGAGCAGGAGATCGAGGACAACCCGCGGGCCGCTCCGGTGCGTATGCGGGCGGCCGAGCGGATCGTAGGGGAGGAGCAATCGTGAGGTTCCGGGGTAGTACGGCCCACCGGGCGGGCATCCGCTGGATCGGAGCCGCACTATGACGATCAGGACGCAGGCGACGGGCCGGGGGGCCCGCCGGGTGCAGGCCGCCGAACGGGTGAAATCGGGTGCGGCGCAACGGGCCTACGCGCGCCGGCGCAATCGGGAGGGCGGGGCCGACCTGCCGGGCATGCGCCGCGGTCGGCGCAGCGATCCCATGCCGCGCGGCCGCATGTCCTTCGTGGCCACCATCATCGCGCTGCTGGGCTGCGGCCTGGCGCTGACGCTGCTGCTCACCACCCGCGCCACCGAGGACAGCTATCAGCTCGGCGATCAGCGCCGCGCCAACCAGAAGCTGTCCGACGAACGGGACGCGCTGCAGCGCGAGGTGGCCTCCGCCGATTCGGCTCCCGAATTGGCCAAGCGCGCAGCCGAACTGGGCATGATCCCGGCCAAGGATCCGGCCCGGCTGGTGATCGGCCCGGACGGTCAGGTCACCGTGGTCGGCAATCCGCAGCCCGCTCAGGGCGCGCCCGCGCCGCCGCTCAACACGACGCCGTCGGCCGCCCCGCAGCCGTCGAAGCTGCAGCAGGCTCAGGGTGAGCGGGTGGTCCCGGTGACCACGACGCCCGCCCCGCCGACCACCACCGCCGCGAATCCCGTTCCGGCGGCACCGGTCACGACTCCCCAGAACCCGCAGGTGCAGGCGAACGGAGCGCCTCGATGAGCCGCACCGCGGCGCCGGCGAACGGGGCTGGTCGATGAGCCCTACCCGCGCGGGGCGCGGGCGCGATTCCGGCCGGGGCCGGTCCGATTCCGGTCGGGGGCGGGTCGCCGCCGCCGGCCGGAGCCGGTCGGGTTCCGGCCGTGCCGGTTCGGGGCCGGGCCGGCAGTCCAGACCACGGCCCGCTCCGGGACTGGACTCGAGCGCGCGGATCCGATTCGGGGTGGGCCGGCTGGTCATGCTGGTGGCGCTCGCGGTGGCGGCCATCCAATTGCTGTGGGTGCAGAGTATTTCCGCACCGAAGCTGTCGGCGGAGGCGGCCAGCCAGCGCACCGTGAAGGTTGCCGATCCGGCCAACCGGGGGCCGATCACGGATCGGTACGGGAAGTCGCTGGCATTCACGATCGCGGCGAAGGAGCTGAGCTTTCAGCCGGTGCGGGTGCGCAAGGATCTGGCGGATGCGCACGAGAAGACGCCCAAGACCGCGCCGGATCCGGATGATCGGCTGGCGGCCATCGCCAAATACATTCACGAGAAGCTGGGCAAGGACGCGCCCGAGAAGGACATCCTGGCCAAGCTGAAGAGCGACGAGCCGTTCGTGTACCTCGCGCGGAATGTGGACCCCCGGATCGCCTCCGACATCACTCTGCAGTTCCCCGAGGTCGGGATGGATCGGCAGGATATGCGCGAGTACCCCGGTGGATCCTTGGCCGCCAATGTGATCGGCGCGACCGGCTGGGACGGGCACGGCCAGATCGGCCTGGAGTCCTCGATGGACGCGCTGCTGGCCGGCTCCGATGGCTCGGAGACCTACGACCGCGGCTCCGACGGCGCGGTGATCCCGGGTTCGTGGCGTGATCGTCAGCCCGCGGTGAACGGCTACGGCCTCGAGCTCACCCTGGATTCGGATCTGCAGTACTACGTGCAGCAGCAGGTGCAGCAGGCCAAGGACCTCTCGGGCGCGAGCGCGGCCTCGGCGGTGGTGCTGGATGTGCACACCGGCCAGGTGCTGGCGATGGCCAATGACAACACCTTCAATCCCGCCATGGGACCGCAGTATTGGTCCACCACCGATCTGGGCAATCCGTCGGTGCAGGAGGTGTTCGAGCCGGGCTCGGTGAACAAGATCATCACCGCGGCCGCGGCCATCGAGTACGGGCTCACCACTCCCGATGAGGTGCACCAGGTTCCGGGCAGCATCTCCATGGGCGGTGTCACCGTGCACGACGCCTGGGAGCACGGTGTCGCCCCCTACACGACCACCGGCATCTTCGGTAAGTCCTCGAACGTGGGCACCCTCATGCTGGCGCAGCGCGTCGGCGAGGACCGCTATTTCGACATGCTCAAGAAGTTCGGCCTGGGCCAGCGCACCGGTGTCGGACTGCCGGGTGAGAGTGCGGGCGTGGTGCCCGCCCGGGACCAGTGGTCCGGCTCCACCTTCGCCAACCTGCCCATCGGCCAGGGCCTTTCGATGACGACCCTGCAGATGACCGCCATGTACCAGGCCATCGCCAATGACGGCGTGCGGATGCCGCCGCGCATCGTGAAGGCCAAGATCGCCCCGGACGGCACCCGCACCGAGGAGGAGCCGCCGGAGGGCGTCAAGGTGGTCACCCCGCAGACCGCGCAGACGCTGCGCCAGATGTTCGAGGCCATCGTGCAGAAGGATCCGCGCGGCATCCAGAGCGGCACCGGTGGTCCGGCCGCCGTGGAGGGCTATCAGATCGCGGGGAAGACCGGCACTGCCCAGCAGATCGACCCGAAGTGCCGCTGCTATTCCAGCGACCGCTACTGGATCACTTTCGCGGGCATGGCCCCCGCCGACAATCCCCGCTATGTGATCGGCATGATGCTGGATGCGCCGGTGCGCAGCTCCGACGGCAGTGGCGGCGGTTCGGCCGCGCCCCTGTTCCACAGCATCGCCTCGTGGCTGTTGCAGCGCGACCGCATTCCGCCGTCGCCGCCTGCCAAACAGCTGATTCTGCAGGCGAGTTAGAGCAGGGAGCGGATGGTTGTGACGCCCACCGCCGCCGGTGCGTGCATCGGCGGGTGACCGAACCCCGCCGTGCCGATCGCGCGGCGATCGAACACAGGTAACCTGACACGTCGATCCGGTCATCCGGACCGATTCATGCATATGACCGCCCCTGGAGAGGAGCTTCGTGCCCGCGCAGTCGGTTCCGCACAGCGGAGATCGAGCAGAGCCGCACAGCGGAGATCGAGCAGAGCCGCCGAGCGGAGATCGGGCACCGCAGGTGCTTCGGCCCGCTGCGCCGCTGACGACCACCCTGCGCACGGTGGCGGAGCTGACGGGCGCGCGGCCCGCGGAATTCGCAGCAGCTCTGGAGGACATCCAGGTCACCGGCATCGAGCAGCGCTCGAACGCGGTGCTGCCGGGTGATCTGTTCGCCGGTCTGGCCGGGGCCCACGCGCACGGCGCGCGCTTCGCCCACGATGCGGTCGACCGTGGCGCGGTCGCGGTGTTCACCGATCCGGCGGGCGCGGAACTGATCGGTGAGATCGCCGTCCCGGTGCTCGTGCACGACGCGCCGCGCGCGGTGCTCGGCGAGTTGTCCTCGGCCCTTTACGGTGATCCGTCTCGCAAACTTCGCATCGTCGGTATCACCGGTACGTCCGGCAAGACGACCACGTCGTATCTGGTGGAGGCCGGGCTCGCCGCGGCCGGGCTGCGCACCGCCCTCATCGGCACCATCGAGACCCGCATCGGCGGCGTCCGGGTGCCCTCGGCGCTCACCACGCCCGAGGCTCCGCAGCTGCACGCCATGTTCGCGCTCATGGTCGAGCGGGGTGTGGAGGCGGTGGTCATGGAGGTCTCCAGCCATGCCCTGGCGCTGGGCCGGGTGGACGGGGTGAGCTTCGCGGTCGGCGCGTTCACCAACCTGTCCCAGGACCACCTCGACTTCCACGCCGATTTCGAGGACTATTTCGCCGCCAAGCGCCGCCTGTTCATTCCGGACGGGCCGGACTCGGCTGCCGCGGCGCGCCCGTCGGTGGCGGCGCGCACGGCCGTGATCTGCGTCGACGACAAGTGGGGCCGCCGCCTGGCAGACGACGTATCCGACTGTCTCGCAGCCGGATCCGGTGATACCACCGGCCGCCTGCGCACCGTGGCGATCCGGCCGGGCGTGCCCGCGGACTGGACCGCCGGCGCGGCCACCGCCGGGCTCGGCGGCACCCAGGAGTTCACCGCTTCGGGGCCGGGTGTCAATGTGGATGTGCGGCTGCGGCTTCCGGGTGCGTACAACATCGCCAATGGAATCCTGGCCGTCGCGGTGTGCGTGGCAGCCGGGGTCGAGGCGGAGACTGCCGCTGCGGCGCTCGGCACGGTCGATGTGCCGGGCCGCATGCAGCGGGTGGATAAGGGTCAGGAGTTTCTGGCCGTGGTCGATTACGCGCACAAGCCCGCCGCGATCGAATCGGTCGTGGCGACCCTGCGCACGTGGTTGGCCGACCGCCACCGCCTCCCCGGGCTCGGGGAGGGCCGGCTGGCCGTAGTGGTGGGCGCGGGCGGTGATCGCGATGCCGGCAAGCGGCCCCTGATGGGTGCGGCGGCGGCGCGCGGCAGCGACCTGGCCATCATTACCGACGACAATCCGCGCAGCGAGGACCCGGCCGCCATCCGCGCCGCGGTGCTCGCCGGTGCCGAACAGGTACCGGTCGCGGAACGCGGTGAGGTCCGGGAGGTCGGGGACCGGGCGGCCGCGATCAAGACCGCCGTCGACTGGGCGCAGCCCGGCGACGTGGTGCTGGTCGCGGGCAAGGGACATGAGACAGGGCAGGAGATTTCAGGCGTGAAGCATCCGTTCGACGACCGCGAGGTACTCGCGGCCGCCCTGTCGGAAAAGACGAGGGACCTGACGCTTTCATGATCGAGATGACTTTGCGGGAGATCGCGGAGGTTGTCGGCGGCACGCTGCACGACGCCCCCGATCCCGAGGCGAAGGTCACCGGCTCGGCCGAATTCGATTCGCGCCGTATCGGTTCCGGTGACCTGTTCCTGGCGCTGCCCGGTGAGCGCGCCGACGGCCACGACTTCGCGGCGCAGGCCGTCGCGCAGGGCGCGGTCGCGGTGCTGGCCGCCCGGCCCGTCGGGGTGCCCGCCATCGTGGTGACGCCCCGTCCCGGGAACACGCGCGCCATCGCGCTGGCCCACGACACCGACGGCTCCGGTGCGGCGGTGCTGGACGCGCTGGGCGCGCTGGCCCGCGCCAGCGTGGACCGCCTGGTCGAGGCCGGGAACCTGACGGTGGTCGGGGTGACCGGTTCCGCGGGCAAGACCTCCACCAAGGATCTGCTGGCGGCGGTGCTCGCGCCGCTGGGACCCGTTGTGGCCCCGCCCGGTTCGTTCAACAACGAGCTGGGCCACCCGTGGACCGCGCTGCGCGCCGACGCCGGGACCCGCTTCCTGGTGCTCGAGCTGTCCGCCCGCGGACCCGGGCACATCAAGGCGCTCACCGAGATCGCCCCGCCGGGCGTGGGTGTCGTGCTCAATGTAGGCACCGCGCATCTGGGCGAGTTCGGCAGCCGCGAGGTGATCGCGCAGACCAAGGGCGAGCTCGTCGAGGCCCTGCCGGCCTCCGGGCTGGCGGTGCTGAACGCCGACGACCGCCTGGTCGCGACGATGGCCGACCGGACCGCCGCGCGCGTGGTGACCGTTGGCCAGGCCGCCACCGCCGATGTCCGCGCCTCCGACGTGGTCCTCGACGAGCAGGCCCGCGCCCGATTCACCTTGCACGCCAACGGTGAATCGATCGAGGTTCAGCTGGCCGTGCACGGTGAGCACCAGGTCGGCAATGCGCTGTCCGCGGCCGCCGTCGCACTGTCCCAGGGCGCGGACCTCGCGACCGTCGCGCGGGCGCTCTCCGGCGCGACCGCCGTCTCCGCGCACCGCATGGATGTGCGGACTCGCGCCGACGGCGTCACCGTCGTCAACGACTCCTACAACGCCAACCCGGATTCGGTGCGTGCCGCGCTCAAGGCGCTGGTCACCATGTCCAAGGCCGGCACCGAGCCGCGCCCCAGCTGGGCGATACTCGGTGAAATGGCGGAACTGGGCGAGGAATCCGTCCTCGAGCACGACAAGATCGGCCGCCTGGTGGTGCGCCTGGATGTGGATCGTCTGGTCGTGGTCGGCCAGGGCCGTCCCGTGCGTGCCCTGTTCCAGGGCGCGGTGCAGGAGGGCTCCTGGGGTGAGGAGGCCATCCACGTGCCGGACATCGACGCGGCCATCGCCCTGCTCGACGAGGAATTGGAGCCGGGTGCGGTGGTGCTGGTGAAGGGTTCGAACTCAGCGGGCCTGTGGACGGTCGCCGACCACCTGATCGGTGCGGAGCAGGAGGCCGCTCGATGACCCAGATTCTGCTGTCGGCGGCCATCGCGCTGACCGTCTCGATCCTGCTGACCCCCGTGGTGATCCGTTACTTCGCCAAACAGGGCTTCGGACAGGAGATCCGGGTCGATGGCCCGGAGAGCCACAAGGCCAAGCGCGGCACCCCCACCATGGGCGGCGTCGCCATCATGATCGGCATGTGGGCCGGCTACCTCGGTTCGCACCTGATCTCCATGACCTACGGCGAGCCGGGTCCCTCGGCCTCGGGCCTGCTGGTCATGGGCCTGGCCACCGCGCTGGGCTTCGTCGGCTTCACCGATGACCTGATCAAGCTGCGCAAGCAGCGCAACCTGGGCCTGACCGCGGCCGGCAAGTACATCGGCCAGCTCACCGCGGCTGTCGTTTTCGGCGTCCTGGCCCTGCAGTTCAAGAACATTCACGGCCTGACCCCCGGCGACAAGCGCCTGTCCTACACGCGCGACATCAACACACTGTCGATGAGCGTGGTGGTCTTCCTGGCGTTCGTCTGCCTGCTGGTGGTGGCCTGGTCCAACGCGGTGAACCTGACCGACGGCCTGGACGGCCTGGCCGCCGGCTCGATGAGCCTGGTGCTGGGCGCGTACATGATCATCACCTTCTGGCAGTGGCGTAACTCCTGCTCCGCGCACGCGGTCGCGGGCTGCTACCAGGTTCGAGATCCGCTCGATCTGGCCCTGGTCTGTGCCGCGGGCGGTGCGGCATGTATCGGCTTCCTGTGGTGGAATGCCGCGCCCGCCAAGATCTTCATGGGCGACACCGGCTCGCTGATGCTGGGCGGTCTGCTCGCGGGCCTGTCCATCACCACCCGCACCGAGCTGCTGATGGTGGTCATCGGCGCGCTGTTCGTGGCCGAGGCCGCGTCGGTGGTGCTGCAGGTGGCGGTCTTCCGCGCCACGCGCAATCGCCTGTTCAAGATGGCACCGTTCCATCACCACTTCGAGCTGAGCGGGTGGGCCGAGACCTCGGTCATCATCCGGTTCTGGTTGCTGGCCGGTATGGCCTCGGCGATCGGACTGGGCCTGTTCTACAGCGAATACCTCTCTGCGGCAGGGTGAGTGAGCAATGTCCGAACATTCTCCGAGGGTCCTGCGGTCGCCGGGGCCCATGCTCGAATTCCTGCGTGGCCGTGATGTGCTGGTGGCCGGTTGGGGCGTCTCCGGACGCTCGCTGATCGAGCCGCTGCAGGACATCGGCGCGCGCCCGGTGGTCACCGACAACGGCGAGAAGGCACTCACCGAGGCCGCCGAACTGGGCCTGGGCACCGCCACCAGTGCCGACCTGCTCAAACCCGATGCGCTGCAACGCTTCGCGCTGGTGATCACCAGCCCGGGCTGGCGGCCGGACTCCCCGGTGCTGGTCTCGGCCGTCACCGAGGGCATTCCGGTGTGGGGCGATGTCGAGTTCGCCTGGTGGGTCGATCAGGCCCGGATCTACGGTCCGGTCCGCAAGTGGCTGGTGGTGACCGGCACCAACGGCAAGACCACCACCACCCAGATGACGCACTCCATCCTGCGCGCCGCCGGGATTCCCTCGGTGGCCTGCGGCAATATCGGCCTGCCCATCCTGGACGCGCTGCGCCGCACCCCGGGCCCGCAGATCCTGGCGGTGGAACTGTCCTCGTTCCAGCTGCACTGGGCACCGTCGGTGCGCCCGGAGGCCGGGGTGGTGCTGAACGTGGCCGAGGATCACCTGGATTGGCACGGCGGCCTGGACGCCTACGCCGCCGCCAAGGCACGCGCGCTGACCGGACGGGTCGGCGTGGTCGGCCTGGACGACGCCGTCGCCGCGGCGCTGGCGCGAAAGTCCAAGGCGCGCCGCACCGTCGGCTTCCGCATCGGCGTCCCCGCCGACGGCGAGCTGGGCGTGGTGGACGGCAAGCTGCTCGACCGCGCCTTCACCAAGGCCGCCATCCTCGCCGAGGTCGGCGACATCAGCCCGCAGGGCCCGGCCGGTGTGGCCGACGCCCTGGCCGCCGCCGCCCTGACCCGATCCATCGACGTGGCACCGCAGTTCGTGAAGGAGGGCCTGCAGGAGCACAAGGTCGGTCCGCACCGGGCGGCCTTCGTGCGGGAGCTGTCCGGCGTGGAATTCGTCGACGACTCCAAGGCCACCAACCCGCATGCCGCGCGCTCCTCGATCCTGGCCCACCCCAGCGTGATCTGGGTGGCCGGCGGTCAGCTCAAGGGTGCCGGCGTCGAGGACCTCATCGAGGAGTGCCGCGAGCATCTCGTCGCGGCCGTGCTGTTCGGCCAGGATGCGGCGGCGATCGCGGCCGCACTCGCGCGACACGCGCCCGATGTGCCGGTCGTGGAGCTGAATTCGGGGGACGATGCTCGGATGGGTGACCCCTTCACCGAGATCGAGCCCGAAGCGGTGATGGCGCGCGCGGTGCGCGTGGCGGCCGGCTTCGCCCATCGCGGCGATACCGTGCTGCTGGCCCCGGCCGCGGCGTCCCTGGACATGTTCGCCGACTACACGCATCGCGGCCGCAGCTTCGCCGCCGCCGTGCAGGCCCTGGACGAGAAGGACATCGGGAGAACCGAATGACGACGGCGACGCCGCGGCGGGCCGGGAACCAGACCCAGCGACCGAGAATCGGATGGTTCGGGGCCTGGCTGGCCCGCCCGCTGGCGTCGTTCCATCTCGTCGTGGCGATCGCGGTGCTGCTCACCGTGCTCGGCCTGGTCATGGTGCTCTCGGCGTCCAGCGTGGAGTCCTACGCCGACGGCGGTTCGGCCTACAAGCTGTTCATCGCGCAGACGGTGATGGCCGCCTTCGGCGCGGTGCTGTTCTATATCGCGCTGCGGATTCCGATGCGGGTGATGCGCCGGCTGTCGTTCCCGGTCTTCGCGCTGTCGGTGGTGCTGCTGGTGCTGGTGCTCATCCCCGGCATCGGCAGCGAGGTGCAGGGTTCGCGGCGCTGGTTCGACCTCGGCGTGGTGTCGGTGCAGCCCTCGGAGATCGTGAAAGTCACACTGGTGGTGTGGGGTTCGCACCTGCTGGCCTCCCGGCAGACCGAAAAGGCCGGGTACAAGGACATTCTCATGCCGCTGGTGCCCGCGGGCCTGCTGGTGTGCTTCCTGGTCGTGCTGGAACCCAACCTGTCCACCACCATCGCGCTCGGCATCGTGCTGACCTCGCTGCTGTGGTTCGGCGGGCTGCCGCTGCGCATGTTCGTGACCATCGCGGTCTCGGGCGGTGTGGCGGCGGCGATCCTGGCGCTCTCGGCCGGCTACCGGTCCGACCGCATGCGCGCCTTCTTCAGCCCGGGCGACGACCCGCAGGGCATCGGCTACCAGGCCCGGCAGGCCCTGTACTCGCTGGCCGACGGCGGCATCTGGGGTCGCGGCCTGGGGCAGTCCCGGGCCAAGTGGAGCTATCTGCCCAACGCGCACAACGACTTCATCTTCGCCATCATCGGCGAGGAGCTCGGATTCCTCGGATGTGCGCTGGTGCTGGGGCTTTTCGCACTGTTCGTCTACGCCGGGTTGCGCATCGCGACCCGCTCGGTGGATCCGTTCATCCGGCTGCTCACCGTCTCGGCCACCACCTGGATCACCGGTCAGGCGCTGATCAATGTCGGCTATGTCGTCGGTTTGCTGCCGGTGACCGGCCTGCAGCTGCCGCTGGTGTCGGCGGGTGGTTCCTCGCTGGCCATCACGCTGCTCATGTTCGGCATCATCGCCAATGCCGCCCGCCACGAGCCCGAGGCGGTGGCGGCCCTGCACGCGGGCCAGGACGGCCGCTTCAGCCGGCTGCTGCGCCTGCCGAAACCCGAGCTGTACTCGCCCGCGCGGGCGCAGGCCTCCCGGGCCCGCACCAAGGCCAAGGCGAAGGCCAAGGTGAAACCGGCCCCGCAGCGGCGCGCGCTACCCTCGGGTCGGGGCCGGGGCGGCTCGGAGTCGTCGTCGCGGCGGTCGATAGATTCGGACTCGGCCCGGCGCACCAGCCGCTCCACGGAGTCGTGGCGCAGCACCCGGGCCTGGGAGCCCAACTATCCGATGAAACACGCCAGGGAACGGGGTAATTCGAGGTGACAGTGGAGCGGCCGGACAGCGATGTGGGAACCGCCGAGGCTCACACCGACCTACCCGACCATCTGCAACGCGTGCACATGATCGGCATCGGTGGTGCCGGTATGTCCGGGATCGCCCGAATTCTCCTGTCGCGTGGCGGCATGGTCTCCGGCTCCGACGCCAAGGAGAGCCGCGGCGTGCTGGCCCTGCGGGCGCGCGGCGCGCAGGTGCGCATCGGCCACGACGCCGGCGCCCTGGACCTGCTGCCCGGCGGGCCCACCGCGGTGGTGACCACCTACGCCGCCATTCCCAAGACCAATCCCGAGCTGGTGGAGGCGCATCGGCGCGGCGTGCCGGTGCTGCTGCGCCCGGCGGTGCTGGCCTCGCTCATGCAGGGCCACAAGACGCTGCTGGTGTCGGGCACGCACGGCAAGACCTCGACCACCTCCATGCTGGTGGTGGCCCTGCAGCACTGTGGGTTCGACCCGTCCTTCGCCGTCGGCGGCGAACTCAACGAGGCCGGCACCAACGCCCACCACGGCACCGGCGGCATCTTCGTGGCCGAGGCCGACGAGAGCGACGGGTCGCTGCTGCAGTACGCGCCCGACGTCGCGGTGGTCACCAATATCGAGTCCGACCACCTGGACTACTTCGGGACGGACGAGGCCTACGTCCAGGTCTTCGACGACTTCGTGGACCGGCTCCAACCGGGCGGCCGCCTGGTGGTGTGCGTGGACGATCCGGGCTCGCTGGGCCTGGCGCAGCGGTCGGTGGCCCGGCTGGCCGAGGATCCGCGCGGCATCCAGGTGATCGGTTACGGCTCCGGCGATTTCGCCGCATCCGGTGTCCCGGTCGGCGCGCAGCTGCTGTCCTGGGAGCCGCGCGATGTCGGCGGCGTGGTCGTCTTCCAGCTCGCCGACGAGCCTGCCCCGCGCACCCTGCGCCTGTCGGTGCCCGGCCGGCACATGGCCCTCAACGCGCTGGGCGCGCTGCTGGCCGCCCGCGCGACCGGCGCCGATATGGGCGAGATCATCCAGGGCCTGGAGGGTTTCGGCGGCGTGCACCGCCGCTTCCAGCTCACCGGACGCGAGAACGGCGTGCGGGTTTTCGACGACTACGCCCACCACCCGACCGAGGTGCGCGCGGTGCTCTCCGCCGCCGCCGAACTGGTCGCGCAGGAGGCGCGCGACGGCGCGCGCTCGCGGCCGGGCCGGGTCATCGTGGTGTTCCAGCCCCACTTGTACAGCCGCACCGCCACTTTCGCGACCGAGTTCGGCGCGGCGCTGTCGCTGGCCGACGAGGTGGTGGTGCTCGATGTGTACGGCGCGCGTGAAGAACCGCTGCCGGGTGTGAACGGCGCGCTGGTCGCCAACGCGGTCACCAAACCCGTGCACTACCAGCCGGATATGTCCCGGGTCGGCAAGCAGGTGGGCGCGCTGGCGCGGCCCGGCGACGTGGTGATCACCATGGGCGCGGGCGATGTGACCATGCTGGGCAGCCAGATTCTGGACGGGCTGCGCGCACGACCCTCACACGGACGGTGAGCCACCGTGGGCTCGGGTGGGGGAGCGGCGGATCGGCCGGATCCGGCCGCCGGCGATAGCTACGACGCGGACGATTACGACACCGAATCCGCTGCGGCAGCGGACAACAGCGCCGAATCCGCGGGCGAGAGCGCGGCGGCCCGGCGGGCCCGGCTGCGCCGTGGTCGGGTTCGCCGTGAATCGCGGATCGTGACGGCGTGGCAGTCGCGCCGGGTGCGTTGGGGCGCTCTGGCCGGGGTCGTGGTGCTGATCGCGTTCGGACTGGTCGCCTGGTTCACGCCGCTGCTGTCGGTGCGCACGGTGCAGGTGGACGGGCTGAGTGCCGTTCCGGAACAACAGGTTCAGGACGCGCTACAGGTACCGGACGGTCTGTCCATGATGCGGCTGGACACCAATGCCATGGCCGAACGGGTGTCGCAGCTGCCCAAGGTCCGTTCCGTGCGCGTGCAGCGGGTGTTCCCGTCCACCGTCCGGGTGACGGTGGTGGAGCGCACCCCCGTCCTGTACTTCGACAGTCCCGACGGCGCCCATCTGCTCGATTGCGACAGCGTGGAATTCGCGATCGAGCCGCCGGGACCGGGGATACCCAAACTGGTGACCGATCATCCGGGCGGATCGGACCCGGTGACCAGGGCCGCGGTGGCCGTCATGGCCGCGATTCCTGTTCCGCTGCGCGACGAGGTCGGCGTGGGAGCGGTTGTGGCCCGCTCGGTTTCGGATATTGCCCTGGAGTTGCGTGACGGCCGTACCGTGCTCTGGGGCGGAACCATGGACTCCGCGCGCAAGGCCGCGGTGGTCGGACCCCTGCTTTCCCAGCCGGGCAAGGTATTCGATGTTTCGAGTCCGAATCTGGTCACGGTAAAGTGAGCGATACCCATTGGGCTGCCGAAATTTTCGGTGGTTTGCCGGAAGGGCACCGTCGGTTCCGATCCAGGACCGGAGGGCAACCGTCCACGATACGATGCTCGGGTGGGTCGGACGAGTCGAATCACACAAGATTCTGATGCTCGGTTCGGCGCGCCTGCGCCCGTAACGCGGTGGCTGCGAATACCGTTCGGCACCAGTCGGATACTTGACATAACGCTGAACCTATGGTTGAGGGTTTACCGGACCGAGACCATAGTGGCGGTATTTTGCGGGTAGCCGAAGACGACAAGCTGTTTCAGATCGAAGGAAGGCGAGAGCCCATGACGCCCCCGCACAACTACCTTGCTGTGATCAAGGTCGTCGGTATCGGCGGCGGCGGCGTGAACGCCGTCAACCGGATGATCGAACAGGGACTCAAGGGAGTCGAGTTCATCGCCGTCAACACCGACGCGCAGGCGTTGTTGATGTCGGATGCGGACGTGAAGCTCGATGTCGGCCGGGAACTCACCCGCGGTCTGGGCGCCGGCGCCGATCCGGAGGTGGGCCGCAAGGCCGCCGAGGATCACAAGGACGAGATCGAGGAAGTCCTCAAGGGCGCCGACATGGTCTTCGTGACCGCCGGCGAGGGCGGCGGCACCGGCACCGGCGGCGCGCCCGTCGTGGCCTCCATCGCGCGCAAGCTCGGCGCGCTCACCATTGGTGTTGTGACGCGGCCGTTCTCGTTCGAGGGCAAGCGCCGCAGCAACCAGGCCGAGGCCGGCATCCAGGCGCTGCGCGAGTCCTGCGACACCCTCATCGTCATTCCGAACGACCGGCTGCTACAGCTCGGCGACGCGGCCGTGAGCCTGATGGACGCCTTCCGCTCCGCGGACGAGGTGCTGCTCAACGGTGTTCAGGGCATCACCGATCTGATCACCACCCCGGGTCTGATCAATGTCGACTTCGCCGACGTCAAGTCGGTCATGTCGGGTGCGGGCTCGGCCCTCATGGGCATCGGCTCGGCCCGCGGCGAGGGCCGGTCGGTGAAGGCCGCTGAGGCAGCGATCAATTCGCCGCTGCTGGAGGCTTCCATGGACGGCGCGCACGGCGTGCTGCTGTCCATCGCGGGCGGCTCCGACCTCGGCCTGTTCGAGATCAACGAGGCCGCCTCGTTGGTGCAGGAGGCCGCGCACATCGAGGCCAACATCATCTTCGGTACGGTCATCGACGACTCCCTCGGCGATGAGGTCCGCGTCACCGTGATCGCGGCCGGCTTCGACGGCAGCGGTCCCTCCCGGCGCATCGAACCCGCGGTCGGCCGGTTCACCAATACCAGCGGTACCGCGAGCGCCAGCGCCGGAAACGTCGGCCGCTCACACGAATACACCTCGGCCCGCACCTCCGAACCCGCTCCCGCGCCGCGCCCCGAGCCGACCCCGCCGCCGCAGCCGGTCGCCGAGCGCGGCCCGGCCCCGTCCTACAGCGCGCCCCGGCCGGCCGTCGACCCGACGGTCGCGAGCAACACTCGTGGCCACATCCAGCCCCCGGACGCCGATGACGACGACGTCGACGTCCCCTCCTTCATGCGTCGCTGACGTTGCGCCCCTGACGGATTCATCCATCGCGCCCGCTCCGGCTCCGGAGCGGGCGCGATGTCGTTCCCGGGCGGTGGTGTCGTTCCGGGGGCGGTGGTGAGTTCGGGGTTGCCCGCCGGTGACTACTACCCTCGAAGGCATGACAGCAGCGGCACCGGTATTTCGGACCAGACGGGTCGTGACGACGCGGGCGGGCGGGTTTTCGGCCGCGCCGTACGACTCGTTCAACCTGGGGGATCACGTGGGTGATGATCCGGAGGCGGTGCGGCGCAATCGGGTTCGGCTCGCGGAGAACATCGGGCTCGCGCCGGACCGCCTGGTGTGGATGGAGCAGATCCACGGGCGGAACGTGGAGATCGTGGACGGGCCGCGGACCGAGCCGGTGCCCGCCACCGATGCGCTGGTGACCACCCGGCGCGATCTGGCGCTGGTGGTGCTGACCGCCGACTGCGTGCCGATCCTGCTGTCCGACGACGAGGCCGGCGTCATCGCCGCCGTGCACGCGGGGCGGATCGGGGCCCGGATCGGGATCGTGCCGCGGGTGCTGGAGGCCATGGTGTCGGTGGGCGCGAAGCCCGAGCGCATCGGCGCGTTCCTCGGCCCGGCGGCCAGCGGTCGCCAGTACGAGGTGCCCGCCGCCATGCGCGCCGATGTCGAGGCGCATCTGCCCGGCAGCGCGACCACCACGGCCAAGGGCACGCCCGGCCTGGATCTGCGCGCGGGCATCCGCCGGCAACTGGAGGCGGCCGGCGTGGGCGCGGTCGCGGTGGATCCGCGGTGCACCATAGAAGACCGGACACTGTTCTCGCACCGCCGCGACGCGCCGACCGGCCGACTCGCCGGTGTGATTTGGATGTCATCCGAGGGAGTTTCAGAATGACCGAAAGCTTCACCGCCGCACAGGGATCCGATGCGGCGCAGGTCACGTCCGGCGGTGGTCGCGCCGGCGAGCTCGCCACCGCCCTGTCGGCACTCGTCGAGCGAATCGACGCAGCGTGCGCGGCCGCGGGCCGGGCGCCGGGGTCGGTGCGCCTGCTGCCGGTCACCAAGTTCTTCCCCGCCTCGGATATCGAGATCCTCTATGGATTGGGCTGCCGCGAGTTCGGCGAGTCCCGTGAGCAGGAGGCGGCGGGCAAGGTGGCGCAGCTGCGACACCTGTCCCAGATACGCTGGGACTTCATCGGAAGGCTGCAGCGGAACAAGGCGAAATCCATTGCACGCTGGGCCGACACCGTCTACTCGGTGGACAGCGATCGGCTCGCGAGCGCCCTCGACGCCGCCGCGGAGGCCGCGCTGGACGACGGATCCCGCACCACCCCCTTGCGCGTGCTGCTCCAGGTGTCCCTGGACGCGGACCCGTCCCGTGGCGGCGCCCGTGACGCGGCCCTGCAGGCGCTCGCCGATCAGGTCGCTGCCTCGCGATCCCTGCAGCTCGCGGGCCTGATGGCCATCCCGCCGCTGGACGTGGAACCCGATGCCGCCTTCGAGCAACTGGCCCGCATCCACGCCGCATTAACGACCGTCCACCCCGATGCGAAAGAACTGTCGGCGGGCATGTCCGGCGACTTGGAGTCGGCCATCCGCCACGGATCCACCTGCGTGCGTGTCGGTACAGCCCTGATGGGCGCGCGACCGATAACCTCGGCGTAGCAAAGAAACCTCACCAGTCACATTCGAAACATATGCTTGGTGGCAGACGAGGACTGAGCAGGACAACACCCCAGGCCAACCGGGGCCGAAGGAAGGTCGACCAGATGAGCACGCTGCACAAGTTCAAGGCGTACTTCGGGATGGTTCCGCTCGAGGATTACGAAGACGATTACGTCGACGACCGCGGAGCCTCCCGGAGCGCCGATGAGCGTGGCCAGCGTCGTCCCCGGCCCTACGCCGACCGCGAGCGTGATTACGACCGATACGGCGAGGACCGCTACGACGACGAGCCCGCCTACGAGCCGTCCTACAAGGCGCCCTACAAGCCTGGGTACAGCGTGTCCCGCCGGGACGACTATGCCGACGACCACCGCGAGCGCGACCACCGTGACCGCTACGACGCCGACGACCGTTACGACGCCCCCCGTCGTCCCACCCGCATCGACACCGCCCCGTCCAGCCGCACCCGTGCCATGGGCGGCAGCGCGCCCACGGTGCGCGGCAGCACCCGCGGCGCGCTCGCGATGGATACCGATGCGGAGCGGCGCATCGAGGAGCTGCGGGAGCAGGAGCGCCGGATCGAGGCGGCCCGCCGTCCCCAGATCTTCGAGGACGGAGGCACCTTGTCCAAGATCACCACGCTGCGCCCGCGCACCTACGCGGAGGCCGCCATCATCGGTGAGCGCTTCCGCGACGGCACCCCGGTGATCATGGACCTGGTCGAGATGAGCAACTCCGACGCCCGCCGCCTGGTGGACTTCGCCGCGGGTCTGGCCTTCGCCCTGCGTGGTTCGTTCGACAAGGTCGCCACCAAGGTGTTCCTGCTCTCACCGGCCGACGTGGACGTCTCCGCCGAGGAGCGCCGCCGGATCGCGGAAAACGGCTTCTACAACCAGAAGTGACCCCGACTCTCGGGGACCTCAGGGCCACGCCCTGAAACCCGTTCGGAGGCCGTGCCTCCCGGGCCCCGAGGGAAGGGCCGGCCGCCAGGGGTAGCGGTCGAGGTGCTGATCGCCGGCATGGAGCTCAAAAGTAAACCGCGGCAAGGAATTGCGTCGCGTCAACGGGGGTTGCGAAATAGTCGCGGGGGAATGGCGGGGGAGTCTTGCGCCCGAGTTGTCGGGTATCCGAGTGCCACGATGTGTGGCGGTGCTGTCCGGGCGGGGTCCGGAAGCGGTCATACAGCAGGGGTTCGGCTGTGACCGGGACGATCCGTGTTTCTATTTTGCCGATCATCGAATCTAGGGCACAGTGGTGCGGTGGCCCTGTTCCAGGTGTTGAACCTACTACTGTTCCTCTTCTGGCTGCTGCTGATCAGCCGAGTCATCGTCGAGTTCATCCGCAGCTTCGCGCGAGACTGGCGGCCGACGGGCTTCGTGGTGATCATCCTGGAGGTGATCTTCACGGTCACCGACCCTCCGGTGAAACTTCTGAGGCGTTTGATACCCCCAGTGAATCTTGGGGGAATTCGGCTCGATCTGTCCATTATGGTCCTGCTTTTCATCGTGTTCATCTTGATGACGATCACGGGCCAGGCAGGGCAGTCGATAGCTCAGGTGTGACAGAATGGCCCGAAAGAAAGCTTGCCCAGATCTACCGCTAGATCTCCATACGAAGCGTGAAGGGATCGTTCCATGCCGCTGACCCCCGCCGATGTTCATAACGTCGCGTTCAGCAAACCGCCGATCGGGAAGCGCGGCTACAACGAGGATGAAGTCGATGCCTTCCTCGACCTGGTCGAGCAGGAGCTCTCACGCCTCATCGAGGAGAACGCTGATCTTCGCCAGCGAGTTGCCGAGTTGGACGCGGAACTGGCTGACGCCAAGAAGAATCGCGGTCCCGCGGTTCAGCCGGTGAAGGCGCCCGTCGCGCCGGAGCCCATCAAGGCCGCTCCGCCGCCGCCCCCGGCCCCCATGCCGGCTCCGGTCCCGGTGGCCGCCATCAAGCAGGACGCTCCCTCCGCGGACGCGAATCTGCAGGCCGCCAAGGTGCTTTCGCTGGCCCAGGAGATGGCCGACCGCCTCACCTCCGATGCCAAGACCGAGGCCGAGCAGCTGCTGGCGAACGCCCGGGCCAACTCCGAGCGCCTGGTCAGCGACGCGCGTACGCGTTCCGAGGCGATGATCGCCGATGCCCGCCAGAAGGCCGAGGCCATGCTGTCCGACGCGCAGACCCGCTCGGATTCCCAGCTGCGCCAGGCGAAGGAGAAGGCCGACGCCCTGCAGGCCGACGCCGAGCGCAAGCACACCGAGATCATGGCCACCATCACCCAGCAGCGCAGCGTGCTGGAGAGCCGGATCGAGCAGCTCAAGACCTTCGAGCGCGAATACCGTGTGCGCCTGAAGTCCTACCTGGAATCGCAGCTGGAGGAGCTGGAGAACCGTGGTTCGGCGGTCCCGGTCGACGGCGGCGAGTTCGGCCAGGATGCATCCGGCAACGGCGCACTTCTCAAGGGCAGCAAGTAAAGTCGTAGATACGGCCAGCGATGCCAGGTCGCGCGGGAGGAACTCCCGGGTGGCGCGGTATCGCCGCCAACCTTTCGAGTCCTCCGATAGCCACCGCTATCGAAGCCCAACGAGGGGGTGGTGCACTTGCTCGTGGTGACGCTCGCGCTCGCAGCCGTGGGTTTCGGCCTGCTGGTGACCGCACTGACCACCGGTTCGGTGATCTGGGCATGGGGCTGCATCATCGTGTGCGTGATAGGCGCGGTGCTGCTGCTCGTCAGTGCGTTGTCGCTGCGGACCGATGACGAGGACACCTCGTCACGGCCGGGCGGACGACATGCGAAGCATTAGTGGGGCGGGTCCGTGGAATATCCGCTGGACCGGCCCCGCTAGACTGTAGAGAGCTATACGGCGTTGATCCGGCCATCACCGGGGAGCTTTCGGAAGAACGGCGGGCGTCTGCGTTCAGCAGTGAACGACAGGGTCCGCTCACTAGAACCGAACGGGTGAGCCCGTCACAGCTCACAACGAGAGGCTCGGTCCTGTAAGGGTTTTCGTGATCCTGGACCGGGCAAGCGGGGTGGTACCGCGGTTACGGCGCACCGAGCGCCGGCATCGTCCCCGTGCCCACAGTGCTGGCACGAGGAGCTGAGAGGCCGCGATGGCGGACGAGACCACCACCCGAAGCGCATATCCGCGCGTTGACCTGAGCCGGACCTCCGGTCAGGTATCGTTCCCCGAGCTGGAGCAGCGGGTCCTGGACTACTGGGCCGCCGACGACACCTTCCGTGCCAGCATCGAGAACCGTTCCGATGCAGAGGAATTCGTCTTCTACGACGGCCCGCCCTTCGCCAATGGGTTGCCGCACTACGGTCATCTGCTGACCGGATACGTGAAGGATTTGATCCCGCGTTTCCAAACCATGCGCGGCAAGAAGGTGGAACGACGATTCGGTTGGGATACTCACGGCCTGCCCGCGGAAATCGAAGCGGAGAAGCAGCTCGGTATCACGGACAAATCACAGATCGATGCCATGGGTCTCGCGGAATTCAATGCCGCGTGCAAATCCTCGGTACTGCGCTACACGAACGAGTGGCGTAACTATGTGACACGCCAGGCCCGGTGGGTCGACTTCGACAACGACTACAAAACCCTCGACCTCGACTTCATGGAATCGGTCATGTGGGCGTTCAAGTCGCTGTACGACAAGGGCCTGATCTATCAGGGCTTCCGGGTGCTGCCCTACAGCTGGTACGAGCAGACCCCGCTGTCCAATCAGGAGGCGCGCCTCGACGACTCCTACCGGATGCGCCAGGATCCGGCGGTCACCGTGGACATGGTGCTGCGGGTCCCCGCCGAGCACCCGCTGCACGCCCTGGACGGCGCCAACGCCCTCATCTGGACCACTACGCCGTGGACGCTGCCGTCCAACCTGGCGATCGCGGTGCACCCCGACATCACCTACGCCCACGTCCAGGGCAAGGACGGCAAGCGGTACGTGCTTGCCGCCGAGCGGGTCTCGCACTACGCGCGCGAGCTGGGCGAGGAACCGACTGTGCTGTCCGAGTATTCGGGCGCGGCGCTGGAGGGCCTGGACTACCTGCCGCCCTTCGACTTCTTCCTCGGCCATCCCAACGCGCACCGGGTGCTCAACGCCGACTACGTGACCACCGACTCCGGTACCGGCGTGGTGCATCTGGCGCCCGCGTTCGGTGAGGAGGACATGGATGTGGCCTCCGCCAATGGAATCGAGGTCGTGCAGCCCCTCGACCCGGGCGGCAAGTTCACCTCCATGGTGCCGCCCTACGAGGGCCTGATGGTCTTCGACGCCAACCCGGTCATCATCAAGGACCTCAAGGCCGCCGGAAAGCTGTTGCGGCACGAGACCATCGAGCACTCCTACCCGCACAGCTGGCGCTCGGGCCAGCCGCTGATCTACATGGCGGTGCCGTCGTGGTTCGTGGCGGTCACCACCTTCCGCGACCGCATGGTGGAGCTCAACAAGGAGATCACCTGGGTTCCCGAGCACATCCGCGACGGCCAGTTCGGCAAGTGGCTGCAGAACGCGCACGACTGGAACATCAGCCGCAACCGTTACTGGGGTGCGCCCATCCCGGTGTGGATCTCCGACGACCCGGCCTACCCGCGTGTGGACGTGTACGGCTCGCTGGATCAGCTGGAGCAGGACTTCGGCGTGCGGCCGAGCGATCTGCACCGGCCCGGCATCGACGAGCTGGTGCGCCCCAATCCCGATGACCCGACCGGGAAGTCGATGATGCGGCGCACGCCCGAGGTGCTGGACTGCTGGTTCGAGTCCGGCTCCATGCCGTACGCGCAGGTGCACTACCCGTTCGAGAACAAAGAGTGGTTCGAGGGCACCGCCACGGAGTCCATGGACGGCTCGGCCGTCGCTACCGCGCACAGCCCGGGCGACTTCATCGTCGAGTACAACGGCCAGACCCGCGGCTGGTTCTACAACCTGCACATCCTCTCGACCGCGCTGTTCGATCGCCCGGCCTTCAAATCGGTGGTGGCGCACGGCATCGTGCTCGGCGACGACGGCCTCAAGATGTCCAAGTCCAAGGGCAACTACCCGGACGTCAACGAGGTCTTCGACCGCGACGGGTCCGACGCCATGCGCTGGTTCCTCATGGCGTCCCCGGTGCTGCGCGGCGGCAACCTCATCGTCACCGAGCGCGGCATCCGCGAGGGTGTCGGCCAGGCCCTGCGCCCGCTCTGGAACGCGTGGACCTTCCTGCAGCTCTATGCCTCCAAGCCGGGTACCTGGCGCACGGACTCGTCGAATGTGCTGGACCGCTACATCCTGGCCAAGCTGGCGCAGACCCGCGACGTCATGACCGATGCCCTCGAGATCTACGACATCGCGACGGCCTGCGACGAGCTGCGCACCTTCGCCGACGCGCTCACCAATTGGTATGTGCGCCGGTCGCGTTCGCGATTCTGGGAAGAGGACCGCGACGCCATCGACACCCTGCACACGGTGCTCGAGGTGACCACCCGGCTGGCCGCCCCGCTGCTGCCGCTGCTGACCGAGGTGATCTGGCGCGGCCTCACCGGCGAGCGCTCGGTGCACCTGGCCGACTGGCCGAGCGACACCGACCTGCCGCACGATGCCGAACTGGTGTCGGCCATGGACGAGGTCCGCACGGTCTGCTCCACGGTGCTGAGCCTGCGCAAGGCCCAGAACCTGCGCGTGCGCCTGCCGCTCTCGGAGGTCACCGTGGCCGCCGCCGACGCGGAACGCCTGCGGCCCTTCGTGGATCTGATCGCCGACGAGGTGAACGTCAAGAAGGTCGACCTCACCACCGATGTGGCCGCGCACGGCCGCTTCGAGCTCGTGGTGAACGCCCGCGCCGCCGGACCGCGCCTGGGCAAGGAGGTCCAGACGGTCATCAAGGCGGTCAAGGCGGGGGAGTGGAGCGAGGCCGCCGACGGCACCGTCTCCGCCGCCGGCATCGCCCTGCTGCCGGAGGAGTACACCCAGCGACTGGTCGCCGCCGAACCCGAATCCACCGCCGCCCTGCCCGGCAATATCGGTCTGGTGGTGCTGAATTCGGCGGTCACCGAGGAGCTGGAGGCCGAGGGCTGGGCCCGCGACCTCATCCGCGACCTGCAGGAGACCCGCAAGTCCCTGGGCCTGGACGTCTCCGACCGCATCACGGTCGTGCTCGACGTCCCGGCCGAGCGCCTGGGCTGGGCGGAGACCCACCGCGAGCTGATCGCGGGCGAAATCCTCGCCACCACACTGTCTCTCGGTGAGGTGGGTGCCGACGCCCCCGAGATCGTCGGCGGCGTGAAGGTCTCGATCGTCAAGGCGTAGCCACGTTTCAGCGTGCCGACGAGGCGAGGGGCGGAACCGAACCGGTTCCGCCCCTTCCCTGTTCCGTCAGGAGCGGGGACGCAGTCCGGTCGAGGACGAGGTCCGCCGTGGGAGGTCGTCATGCGAATTCCATCCCGACGTCCTGAAGCAGCTGTAGAAGTTACCCCGCAATGCCTTCGGTACCGCGCTGCGCATGATCATTGCTCTGGGCGAGGAGCCGCGTCCTGATGGCGTGAAGAAGCTCGCAGGCAGCGACTGTGACTGGCGGATCCGGTTCGGGCAGCATCGAATCGTCTACAGCATCGACGACGACGCCAATGTGGTCACCATCTTCACAGTGGCCGAGCGATCGGATGCACATCGGTAGATCGCCTGGGCTGCCATTGGCAAATGTGGAGCGCCTTCCCGGGATCTGGGCGGGCGCTCTCGACTTTTTGCTGGATTCCTTCGCCTGAACAGCTTGTTTTCGGGGTTTGTGTCGGGGGATCGAGACACGCGACCCAAGTTCCCTTGTGACGTATGTTGCGCGTGCGATACAACAGCTATCTGTTAGCTAATTTTCTTGCTCGAGATGTTGCTGCGGTATCGCCGATGAAGGGGCACGCATATGGCTCGAAGGCAGGTTCACCGTTTCGCATCATTCGTCACGACGGCCTCGGCACTGGTGCTGAGCGCCGCGCTCTGGGCGGGTCTGGCGCACGCGGATACCGGCTCGGCGTCGGGGTCCGCCTCCGGCAGCGCCAGCGGGTCGGCCTCGGGCAGCGCGAGCGGTTCCGCGCAGCTGCCGCTGGCCAGTCCGCGGGCCATGGTCGCGCTCGCGCTGGCGACCACACAGACCGGCAAGCCCTACCGCTGGGGCGGCACCGGCCCGGACGCCTGGGACTGCTCGGGCCTGGTGCAGTGGGCTTTTCGCAGCGTCGGCATCGATATGCCGCGCACCACCTGGCAGCAGGCCGACGCCGGACTCGAGGTGCCCGTCGGCTCCATGGAGGTCGGGGACGTCGTCGTCCTCAACAACGACGCCTCCCACGTAGGCATCTACGCGGGAGGCGGCAATGTGCTGAACGCGTACGACTGGGGTGTGCCCGTCGGTCTGACTCCGCTGAGCCAGTTCGACATCTACACCATTCGCCGCTTCTACTGAATCGTCCTACTCGACAACCAGTTCCACGGGGATGTTGCCGCGGGTGGCCTTGGAGTAGGGGCACACCTGGTGGGCGGCCTCGACCAGCTCGCGGCCCTTGTCGTTCTGCAGCTCCTCCGGCAGCTCGACGCGCAGCACGACCGAGATGCCGAAACCGGTCTCCTCGTCCTTGTTCAGGCTGACATCGGCGGTCACCGAGGTGTCGCCCAGCTCGATGCCCTGGTTGCGGGCGACCACCTGCAGCGCGCCGGCGAAGCAGGCCGAGTAACCCACCGCGAACAGCTGCTCCGGGTTGGTGCCGTCACCGCTGCCGCCGGCCTCCTTGGGCTGGGCCAGCTTCAGGTCGAGGTAACCGTCGGAGCTGACCGAACGGCCCTCGCGGCCGACGGAGGTGGCGGACGAGGTGAAGAGCTTAGCCATTTCGAATCTCCCTAGACAGACTTGTCTGTTCAGACGCGACTCAGAGTAGACAGATCTGTCTGCTATCGTCAATACCGAAGCCCGATGAGGGGAAGGAGTGCAGGTCAGCCATGAGCGAAGCCCGTGATCGCCTGCTGGACACCGCGACCAGGCTGTTCTACGCCGAGGGCATTCACACCGTCGGCATCGACCGCATCATCGCCGAGGCGGGAATCGCGAAGGCCACCTTCTACCGGCACTTCAAGACCAAGGAAGACCTGGTCGTCGCCTACCTGGTGCGCGAATACGATCGCCAGCGCGAGGTATTGGAGGCCATTCCCGGCGCCGGCACCGACTCCATCGTCGGCATCTTCGAGCGGCTGGGCGAGCTCAGCTGCGGGCCGGGCTTCCGGGGCTGCCCGTTTCTCAATGCGGCCGTGGAGTTCCCGAATCCGGAGCACGCCGTCCGCAAGGTCGTCGACGACTATCGCGGCTGGTTCCGGGATCTGATGGCCGACCGGCTGCGCGCCGCGGGGCACGCCGACATCGACGATGCCGCCCGGGCGCTGCTGTTGACCCGCGACGGCGTGGCCGTCAGCGGGGGCATGGGAGACAACGAGACGGTCCGGGTGGGCATCCGGACCGCCTTGTCGCAGTTGGGTATTCGGTAGACCGGCCTCAGACGCCGACCGCCTCCTCCATCTCCTCCTCGGCCGCCACCGCGGTCTCGGTGGACGGGGCCTGCTCGACGGGTTCGGGGGCGGCGTGGCGCGGCGCCGATTGTGCTGCGGCCTGCCGCTTTTCGGTCAGGCCCGCCACGATCATGAGCAGCACGCCCGCCGCGAACCAGAGCGCCAGGCTCGCCATCCGGCCACCCAGTCCGGTGCTGTCGAAGTAGAGCAGGCTGCGTGCGCCCTCGACGAAGCCCGCGCCGTTCCAGAAGTGGTGCAGGGTGCCGAAGAAGTCGTTCTGCAGCCACGGGCTGTAGACGCCGCCGGAGCTGGTGAAGTTCAGCATGACGAACAACACCATCAGGGCCAGGGTGGTCCAGCGCTTCAGGAAGGTGTGCAGGCCGATGCCGATGGTCAGGATGCCCGCGGAGTACAGCCACGACATGCCCCAGATCGCGCCCAGGTCGTGGTCGACCACGTGGAAGACGGGACCCGCGAGGGCCAGGCCGATCAGGCTCACCAGCAGCGAGGTGACCAGGCCGATCGCGCCGCGCAGCCACATGGGCAGGCCCACGCCCGCCGCGCCGATGGCGGCGACGCTGCCGTAGGAGCCGATGCTCAGGGCGACCAGCAGGAAGAAGATGCCCTGTGCGGTGGGGTCGCCGGAGCTGGGGGTGGTGACGTCGGTGACGGTCAGCGGCGCGTTCTGCAGCCCGGCGACCTGGCCGAAGACGGCCTCGGCGGCCATGGCGGTGGTGTCGGATCCAGCCTTGGCGACCAGCAGTTCGGGCTGCGCGGCGTCGGGGACGTACGCCCCTGCCAGGTCGCGGTGGCGCAGCTCGCTCACCGCATCGTCGCGGGTGGGGACGGTGATCACGTCGAGGGCATTGCCGCCCTTGTCCTTCAGGGTCTGTGCGAGCACCTTGACCTGCGGGCTGTCGCCGACGATGGCCACCGCCAGGTGGTTGGGCTCGGGCTGGTGGAATGCGCCCAGGTACGCCAGTCCCATGCCGAGGCACATGAGCAGCGGGGTGAGCAGGTGCACGGCGACATGCCGGATCTGATGCGAAGCCATGGGTTCTTCTCCAATAGTTGGTAAATACAACCAATCGAGGTTGTAGTCTACAACTATGAACAGCGCTGACGCATTCCCCGGCCGATCCGACGCGATCGAGGTCATACAGCGTGAGCTCACCGCCTTCGCCCGGCGCGCCCGCGGGCGCGCCGCCGAACTGCATCCGGAGCTGTCGCTGGTGGCGTCCAGCATTCTCGACCTGGTGATCGAGCGGAACGGATGCCTGGCCGCGGATCTGGCCGGGCACTTCCACCTCGACAAGTCCACGGTCAGCCGTCAGGTGGCCACGCTGGAACGCGACGGCTACCTGGCCCGCGAGGTCGACCCGGCCAACCGCCGCAACCTGGTGCTGCACGCCACCGCCGAAGGCAAGCGGGTGGCCCGCGCCGCCGCGCGCAACCGCAGCGCCGCGTTCACCGAACGGTTCGCCGACTGGGACGACGCGGATGTCGAGCGGCTCGCGGCCTATCTCGTGCGCTACAACGCCGCCGACGAGGGCTAGCGGCTTCGTCGGACAGACACCGAGGGCCGGAACCCGCCGTGGCTCAATCCGTTTCGGGCAGCTCCAGGCCCTTGGCCAGCACCGGCCACGAGGCGCGCAGCGCGTCCTGCCAGTAGCCCCACGAGTGCGTACCCGGCTTGGCGATATCGAAGGTCGCCGGAATGTCCAACTGGTGCAGGCGGGTCTTGAGATTGCGGGCGCACCAGTCGCTGGCCGCCTCCAGAATGCCGCCGACCAGGATCTGTTGCGGCAGACCGCCGTCCGCCGGACCGAGGCTGCGCACATCGGCCACATTGTCGTGGCGGCCGGGCAGGCCGGAGCCGTTGGAGACATAGATCCCCAGGCCGCGCAGCGCCTCGGCGTGCACGTAGGGGTCGTTGGCGGCCCACTCCGGATCGTCCATCGGCCCGTACATGTTCACCGGATTGCCGCCGCCGATGGAGACCACCAGGTCGGTGAACTTCTGGCCGACCGGATCACTGATCTGGGCGCACCCGCTGTAGGCGGCGACGGCCCGGTACAGGCCGGGCGCGGCGATAGGAAGCTGCAGCACCGAGGTGCCCGACATGGACATGCCCGCGATGGCGTGAATCCCATTGGTGGCCAGGGCCGCGTCGACCAGCGGGGGTAGCTCCTCGGTGAGGAAGGTCTTCCACATGGGCTGGCCCAGCCGGGGATCGGGGCTGCGCCAATCGGTGTAGTAGGTGAACGCGCCGCCGATCGGCATCACCACGTTCACGTTCTTGTCCATGAAGAACTGGGTGGAATCGGTATTGCGCTTCCAGGTCGCCGTGTCCTGTCCGCCGCCCGCGCCATTGAGCAGATACAGCACCGGGCGCGGCTCGGAGGTGTCGGCGGGACGCTGCACCTCCACCGTGATATCGGAGTCCATGGCCGCCGAATGCACGTGCAGCGTCAAGTTGCGGGAGTCGTGCACCTCGTAGGAGGTGATGGCGGAGCCGTCGTCGGACACCGCGGTGCCCGCGAGGCTCGCCACGCTGGTTATCGGGTCGGGTGGGGCGCCGACGGCCGGACCAGCGGGTACGACCATGGTGAACGTAGTGACAAGAGAACAACTTGCCGCCGCGAGCAGTGCCGCCCGGGTGCCCAATCCGCCTAGCAAAACCGACCTTCGATCCAGAGGGGTATCCCGACCCATCGGCATGATCGCCGAAACATGCCCCCATGTTTCGGGTTTCGACAAATTCGGTCTGGCGTGGTTGGGTGAACGGCACCTGTGCGCCGAACCTGGCGGCCCGTGGTGCGGCGGCGGCCTACTCGGCGACGAGCTGACGCAACAGCGGACCGTACTCCGGATGTGCCAGCGCCGAGGCGAATTGCGCGGTCAGATAGTCGGCCGGGTTGCCGGTGTCGTACCAGCGCCCGCGGATCACCTGGCCGTACACCGGATTCTCGGCGGCGAAGACATTGATGGCATCGGTCAGATACACCTCGCCGGTGCGGTGGGTGTACCAGTTGTCGACCTGCTTGCGGAGCTCGGCGATGATGCCCGGGGTCACCACGTAGCCGCCGATGGCGGCGAAGGAGGACGGGGCGTCTTCCGGCTTGGGCTTCTCCTTCAGGCCGCTGATCCGCATCAGACCCTCACCGACCGTCTCCTCGACCACCGGGACGCCGTAGCGCTGCGACTCGGACGGATCCATCGGCATGAGCGCCAGCACCGGCGCGTTGGTCTTCTCGTAGGCGTCGATGAGCTGCTGCGCGCGCGGCACCTCGGCGACGAAGACGTCGTCGGGCCACAGCACCAGCATGGGCTCGTTGCCCAGGTGGCGGGCCGCGTTCAGCACCGGGGTGCCGTTGCCGTAGGGGCCGTGCTGGTCCAGGTAGGTGATGTGGCCCTGCCGGCTCAGCTCACCGACCTCCTCGACCGCGTCGGCGAAGGCGGTCTTGCCGTCGGCGCGCAGCTGGGCGACCAGGGCGGGGTTGGGGCGGAAGTGATCCTGGATCAACGACTTTCCGCCGCTCACCACGATGGTGATGTCGGTGATGCCGGAGGCCACGAGCTCGCGGACGGTGTGTTCGATGACGGGCTTGTCGCCCACCGCGAGCATCTCCTTCGGGATCGCCTTGGTCAGCGGCAGCAGGCGCGAGCCGATACCCGCTGCGGGAATCACGGCCTTGCGAATCGTCATGGACGAATCATCACACATCCGGCGGGTCGTGCCTGTCGGTAGTCGCTTGTAGATTTCCCGGTGTGAATACGTCTGCCGACCCCGCGAACCGGGACATCATGCCTGGTGGAGTCGGTTGTGCAGGGCCGGAGGGCAGGGGCGGCGGGCCGGCCGGGGCGGGGGCGGACACACAGCAAATCGACAGTCGGTCCCGAGGTACGGGACAGCGGCGGTGGGTGCTGCATATAGATATGGACGCGTTCTTCGCCTCGGTCGAGCAACTGACCCGCCCGACCCTGCGCGGGCGGCCGGTGCTCGTGGGCGGCATGGGTGGGCGCGGCGTGGTGGCGGGCGCCAGCTACGAGGCGCGGGTGTTCGGGGCGCGCTCGGCCATGCCCATGCATCAGGCGCGGCGGCTGGTCGGCGGGGCGGCGGTGGTGATCCCGCCGCGCGGGGCGGTGTACGGCGAACTCAGCGGGCAGGTCTTCGACACCCTGCGGACCCGGATCCCGGTGCTGGAGACGCTGTCGTTCGACGAGGCGTTCGGGGAACCCGCGGAACTGGCCGGGGCCACCCCGGCGCGGGTGCTCGAATTCTGCGAGGAGCTGCGGACGGCGGTGCGGGAGCGCACCGGGCTGGTGGCCTCGGTCGGGGCGGGCAGCGGCAAGCAGCTCGCCAAGATCGCCTCCGGGCTGGCCAAACCCGATGGGGTGCGGGTGATTCCGGCCGCCGAGCAGGACGGTTTCCTGTCGGCGCTGCCGGTGCGCAAACTATGGGGGATCGGGCCGGTGGCCGAAAGCCGGTTGCGCTCACTGGGAATCGAGACCGTGGGGGCGCTGGCGGCGCTGCCGGAGTCGGAGGCGTCCTCGATTCTCGGCGGCAGCATCGGGGTGGCGCTGCACCGGCTGGCCCGCGGCATCGACGACCGGCCGGTGGCCGAGCGCGCGGAGGCCAAGCAGATCAGCGCCGAAACCACCTATGAGACCGACATTCTCACCCTTCCCCAGCTGCGCCCGGCCATCGACGCCATGGCCGCCTCCGCCCATCGGCGGCTCACCACGGACGGCCGCGCGGCGCGCACCGTCGTGCTCAAGCTCAAGAAGACCGACATGAGCATCGTGACCCGCTCCTCCACGCTGCCCTACGCCACCGGGGATCTCGCCACCCTCACCGCCGCCGCGCAGCGGTCCGCCCTGGACCCGGCCGAGATCGGGCCGATTCGCCTGGTGGGAGTGGGTTTCGCCGGACTCTCGGAGATCCGGCAGGAATCGCTGTTCCCGGAGTTGGATCAGACAGTCGACACCGATGGCGCGGTCTCCGAGGAACCCGCCTTCGCGGTGCCCGAGGGCCCGGATCCGGTGGTGCCGCCCGCGACTCGCTCCTTCGCCGTCGGAACCTGGTATCCGGGACTCGATGTCGAACACCCCGAATTCGGGCACGGCTGGGTGCAGGGCGCGGGCCACGGTGTCGTGACCATCAGGTTCGAAACCCGTTCCACGGGGCCGGGTCCTGCCCGCACGTTCCCCGCCGAGGACCCCGACCTCACCCGTGCCGACCCACTGGGCAGCCTGCGCTGAGCCGGTTCCGGCGCCTTCCGGAGGTACGGGGGCCGGCCCGTCTTCCTTACTTTTCGGGGGTATCGGGGCTTGTCCGACCGTTAAGGCCCGAATGCGTGAATTATGAGGATTCAGCCTGAAAATGCCGCGCCGTCCGGCGCGAAGGCGGCTTCTGAGACGCCGCGTTGGTAGTGTCGCGTGTCGTGCAGCGCCGCCGGTCGGGTGTAGCTGGCACGTTGTCGAACGGACCTACTCGAACGCAAAGGACGAGCAGTTGAAGCTTCAGAAGACTGGACGCATCGCGGTCGCCGCACTGGCTGTCGTGACCGTACTCGGGCTGTCGGCGTGTGGTAGCGGTGACAAGAAGGAGAGCAAGCCCGCCAAGGTCACCACCTCCAAGACCACCGCGGCGCAGACGAACTACCCGCCGGCCCCGACCGCGGCGGACCTGAACACCGCACTGCAGAAGGCTCTGGACCCGAGCATCCCCGACTCGGAGAAGCTCGACATGATGCAGGGCGTCACCGCCGACCCGAGCCTGCCCAACCGGCTGGCGGAGGCCTACAAGCAGAACAACGCCACCATCACCGTCACCAACGTGACCGATCTCGGCAACGGCACCATCACCGCCGACGCCCAGATCGCGATCAATGGCGGCGCGCCGCAGCAGGCCGTGGTGCCCTTCGTGGCCGAGGACGGCAAGTGGAAGGTCCAGAAGGAGTGGATCTGCAACGCGCTCTCCCTGGCCAACCAGACCTCCCCGGCCTGCAGCTAGTCCCGCGTGACCGGTCCGGCATCGAACGGCGGATGCCGGACCGGGTTTTGCCTGTCCCACACGGAGTTTCGTCAAGAAGACCGCGAAACCTGTCAGGGCGGCGTTAATTCGGGGTCGCCTGCCTGTTGCGCGGCCCGCACCCGTTGCCATCGTTGATCTTCCGTCCATCGGCGAAAGGGCAACAGTGGCAACGAAAGTCGGCGTTAGTCCTGGTCAGTTGCGTGGTGCCGCAGGGCAGATGCAGGACCTCGAAAACCGCGTCAACGGCATTCTCGCCACCCTGGAACAGGCGCTGTCCGCCAAGGGCGCGGTCTGGGGCGACGACAGCTATGGCAGCACCTTCGCCGACGGCGGACAGGGGTACACCGCGGCCCACGCCAATCTGCGGGACGGACTCCGCAATATGGCGACGACCCTGGGGTCGTACGCGTCCGGGCAGAACGAGGCCGCGGACACGCTCGAGCGGATGGACCACGGCAACGCTAACCACTACCGGTAGACCGGCCGCCATTGTCCATCGATATTCCGGGCGAACTGCAGTGGCTGGGCTGGGTCGCCGGTTCGGCCTGGCCGCAGGGCGACGAAGACGCGATGTGGGACATCGCCTCCGACTGGAGCGCCGCCGCGCGCCAATTGCGTGACCTGATGCCCGAACTGGAGGCCGCCAAGAAGGCCACCATCGCGGCCTACCCGTGGGGCGACGGTCTCGAGGCCATGGTCACGGCCCTGAACAACCTCGATTCGGGCCCGCAATCCTTCCAGGCGCTGGCCGACATCCTCGATCAGGTTTCCGAGGCGGCCGACGGCCTCGGCACCGAGATCGAGTACACGAAGATCATGATCCTCACCTCTCTCGGCATGCTCGCCGTGGAGATCGCACTGGCGTGGTGCTTCCCGCCCACCGCGCCCGCGGAGGAGGCCGCGGCCACGCTGGTCACGCGAGTCGCCGTGCGGATCCTGGGGGAACGCGCGGTTTCCGCCATCGCCAGCTACGCGGCGAAACTGGGCGTCGCCGCGCTGGCCCGCTTCCTCGCGAAACATGTCGTCGTCAGTACCGTTCTGGGCGCTGGTCAGGACGTCGCCATCCAGGGCCTTCAGATCGCCGAGGGCCACCGTAGGGGCATGGACTGGGAACGGGTCGGCATGACCGCCTTCACGGCGGCCGCCGCGGGCGCGGTCGGCGGACCCGCCGGTGAGATCTTCGGCAGGGCCGCCACTCGACTTCCGTTCGCGGGCAATCCCTTCGGCAATGCGGTTCGCGGCGCTCTCGTCGGCACGGGCGCGGGCATCGCCGGAGCCTTCGCCTCGTGGGGCGTGGGCGGCCTCCCCACCCTCATCACCGAGGGCACCACGGACGGCTGGACCTGGGACCCCCGGCTGCTCACCAGCGCCACCTCCTACGGCGTCCTGACCGGCGGGACCAAAGGCTTCCGCCTGCCCACCTGTGGCGGCGTCCACCCGGGTTCCTTCGAGGCACCCTCCGGTGCGCGCATGAACATGCCTACCAGGGGTGACGGCAGCGCCCCGGCCCCCCATCCGGAAACGGCGACGACCTCCCACCCGACGGCCACGCCCGATCCGTCGGCCGCGCGCGCGGGGACCCCGCACCCCCGATCCACGGCCACGGGCCTGTCCACCGGCGACCCCGGCCCGCAAACCCACACGTCCTCAACCAGTTCCACCACGGAATCGCCCCGACCCCTCACCAATCTGTTCGGCGATCCCGGCACACGCACGGCTCCGGACCCGGGTACGCGCGGAACGAACTCGTCTGCCACCGAGCCGGGTTCGGGCGGCCGAACCCCGCCCGCCTCGGAGTCCGGCTCTCGCGGGACAACGCCCAGCAGCGAGCCAGGCCCGCGCACCGGCTCTTCACCTGCGGCCGAGTCCAATTCGCGTCCTGGCGGTTCGACTGCGCCCGAGCCCAACTCGCGTGCCGGAAACCCCTCGGGCGGCGATACGACCGGGCGCGGCGCGAATCCCGCGACCAGCGAACCTGGTTCGCGCGCGGGTTCTCCCTCGACGACCGGGCCCGGAACCCGGGCGGGCACCGATCCCGCCAACCCGTCGCGCCCGGCAACCGGCGGGCCTGTCGCCGAGTCGCGTACGGGTGCGCCGGCCCGCGGCGACGGCTCCGCACCGGTTCCGACCCGGTCCGAACCGGTGGCCGTGCACGAGTCCGGGACCGAGCCGAAGGCCGGGTCCGCAACGGAAACACGGCCCGAGTCCGGCGGCACGGGTGGGCCGGCGGCGGCTCCTCACGAGCCGAGTGGGAATCCGGAGTCGGGATCTCGGACTCCGGCCGAGACCGCACTGGATTCGGTTCGCGCACTGCTGCGTTCGCTGGGCATCGATCCGGAAGAAATGAGCCCGGAGCATATGGGCCGGGCCGGTATGGACGCGGTCATGCGCCGCACGGCAGAGCTGTCGGATGCGCAGGCCCGCCTAGACGAGGCGAACCTGAGCCCGGACAAGTACTTCGAGGAACGCGAAGGCATCCACCAGCGCCTGCGCGATCTGGGAGACATCCGCAGGCAACTACGCGCCGACCTCGACGACTACCGTCGAGCCGGCCAGGCCGAAAACCCTGCCACCCCAGCCCGTCCCGCTCCGGATCCCCGCTCGGCCACCGAGCCACGGCAGACCCCCGCGCCGGAAGCCTGGCCCAAGCCCACGCCCGAGACCGGGACCAGGCCCGCGCCCGAAGCCGAGCCGGGACAGAATCCCGCATCCGAGTTGGCACTGGAATCGCTTCGGGAGCAGGTGCGTTCGCTCGGCGTAGACCCCCACGGGTTGAGCCCGGAGCAGCTCCGGCGGGCCGGGCTGGAGGCCGTTGTGCGTCGGCTGTCGGAGTTGGATGGTGATTACGGGCAGCTCATTGACGACTTCGGGCAGTTCACCGAGAAATTCGGAGGTGAGGTCGGCGACGGCCCAAGTGCGGCCGCCGCCGCGCTGGATAGGGGTCAGGATCCGCGCTTGGCGTGGCGTCTGCCTGCTGAAGGCGACGGTTCAGCCCCACCGCCGAGCAATCCTGCGCGGGGACAAGATCCGAGACTGACATGGAGGTTGCCCGAGGAGGGTGAGGGTTCGACGTCGGAGCCGCAGCGGCCGAGGACGGTTGAGGACCCCAGGTTGACTTGGCGCTTACCTGTGGAAGGTGAGGGTTCGACGCCGGAGTCGGGCACTCGTGCCTCGGGGCAGGATCCGCGGTTGGCGTGGCGGCTGCCTCCAGGACGTGAGGATCCGACGGTTGAGCTGCGGCGGCCGCCTCACGATGACGATGTGCCGGATACGACGTCGATGATTCCTTACACGCCGCGGTACTTCTCGATCCCGCCGATTCCGGAGTACACCGCGCCCGCGCCTCCGCCCGAGAGCGTGTGGGAACCAGAGCAACCGCCGAGGCCGGCCCCGCCGCCGCACCCCGTGCCCGAGCCGAGGCCCGTGCATCCCCACCCGCCGAACCCGGTCCCGTCGCACCCGCCACACAGGCCGGGACACGGGCACAGTCACGGGGAGGGGCAAGGGCATGGCCACGGACCTGGAAATGGCAATAGGCCGGGAAACAGCGGTCATGGACATCACCCCGGGCATGGGCAAGGACACGGAGACGATCCTGGCCAAGGCAATGGCCCTGGTGATGGTGGCCCAGGGCACGGGCATCGGCGAGGGCCGGGGCCAGGGGGTTGGCCGGAGGGGAGTCAAGGGTCGGGCCATGGTCATGGTCAACAGGCCCGGGAGCCGAGGACAAGATGACGATCATGCCCGTGGGCCTGGGCCCTGGGTATCGGACCGTGCCTCGGCTCTGGGCGCGGTCTGTGCCTAGGGCGCGGACCAGTCCTGGGCTCCGGCCCTCGAACAGGCTTCCGCTCTCCTCGGGTGGCAGGCAGGGCTTGGCGAGGATCCGGGGGTAGCCGGGTAGGAGGCCGTGCTGGGCCTGACGACGGGGTGGTCGCGCGGTCTGGATCGGGCCAGGAAATGTGAGGTGGCACACAGTAAATGGTGCGGAAGCATGGATATTCGACCGGGTGGGGCGGTGTACCGGGGGTTTGGGGGGTTGATCGTGGAGAGGGGGGAGCGGGGGAAGATGAGTTCCGCTTAGGATCGGCGGTCGTGACCGACGTGTTGGAGAAGGCGGGGCAGGATGCCGCCGGGAGTGCTGGTGCTGAACCCGAGAGAAGGATTCGAGGGGGCTGGGCGCGGCCGACCGCTCTGATCGCCGGTGTGATCGCGGTGCTGGCGGCGCTGGCGGTGCCGTTCCTGCCGGTCCGGGTGGACCACACGACTTTGACTTGGCCGCAGGGGAATTCAGCGCAGAGCATCGAGGCTCCGCTGGTGACCTACGCGCCGTTGAACTTCGACGCCACCATTCCCTGTTCGGCTGTGACGCAGCTGGGTTCGAAGGGCGGCACGCTCGCCGCCACCGCACCCAATGGTGCGCCGGACCTCGAGAAGTACGGCTTCGTGGCCCGCGTCACGGCGGCGTCCACCACCGATGGTGTGACCGCGCCGGGCAAACTGGAAGCGATCCTGCATCACAAGACGCTGGTGAGCGTGCCCGTCGACGAACTCGGCGCGGGTTGCGCGCTCACCGTCCACTCGGATTTCGCCTCCACCACCGCGACCCTGAGCGGATCCACCACCGCTCCGGTCACCCTGAACGGTGACTACCGGCCGCAGCTGGTCGGCATCTTCAGCGACCTGACCGTCTCCGACGGCGCCAAGGTCAGCGCGCAGGTGGACAGCCGCTTCACCTCGACGCCGAGCACGATCAAGCGGATCGCCATCTGGACCGCCATCCTCGGCACCCTCGTCGCCCTGTTCGCGCTGTTCCGCCTGGACCGCCTCGACGGCCGTCGCGCGCGCCGCTTCCTGCCGCAGCATTGGTGGACCTTCAAGCCCGTCGACGCCGTGGTGCTGGTCACCCTGATCCTCTGGCATTTCATCGGCGCGACCACCTCCGACGACGGCTACCAGTACGGCATGGGCCGGGCCTCGATCCACGCCGGGTACATGGCCAACTACTTCGGCTACTTCGGTGTCCCCGAAACCCCGGTCGGTACTCCGTATTACGACCTCATCGGCCACATGGCGCAGGTCAGCCCGGCCAGCGTGTGGATGCGCCTGCCCGCCCTGCTGGCGGGCATCGTGATCTGGCTGGTGCTCAGCCGCGAGGTGATTCCCCGCCTGGGCGCGCGGATCCGCCGCGACCGTGTGGCGGTGTGGACCGGCGCGCTGGGTTTCCTCGCCGTCTGGCTGCCGTACAACAACGGCCTGCGCCCGGAACCGCTGGTGGCGCTGGGTGTCCTGCTCACCTGGGTCTCGGTGGAGCGTGCCATCGCGACGGGCCGGCTGCTGCCCTACGGCGTGGCCATCATGATCGGCGCGTTCACCTGTACCGTCGGCCCGTCCGGCATCATCTGTTTCGCGCCGCTGCTGGCCGGTATCCGGCCGGTATGGCGGATCCTCGACAAGCGCGCGACCGTGCTCGGCAAGCCGACAGCCCCCGGCGCGAACGCCTTCGCCATCCTGAAGGTCCGCTCCGGCGCGTACCCGACCCTGGCCGCTCCGCTGGCGGCGGCCGGTGCGGTGGTGCTGGCGATCATGTTCTGCGATCAGCCGCTGTCGTCGATGTTCGAGATGAGCCGGGTGCACACCGCGGTCGGCCCGGATGTGCACTGGGACGGCGAATACATTCGCTACCAATACCTTTTCATGCCCACCATCGATGGTTCGCTGGCACGGCGCTTCGGCATGTTCGCGTTCTGGATCGGCCTGCTGGTTTGCGCGTTCGTGTTGCTGCGCAAGGGCGGCCGGATCCCGTTCACCGCGCCGGGCCCGGTGCGCCGGGTGCTCGGCACCGGTGTGGGCGTCATCGCGCTGATGATGTTCACCCCCACCAAGTGGACCCACCACAACGGCATCTACGCCGGATTGGCCGGAGTCATCGCGGTTTTGACCGCGGTCGCGGTCGGCCCGCGGGTGATGCGCTCCCCGCGTAACCGCGCGTTGTTCGCCGCGGTGATCGCGTTCGCGCTCGCGGTCGCGTTCTCCAGCATCAACGGCTGGTGGTACGTCTCGAACTGGAATGTGCCCTGGCACGACAAGCCGGTGGTGCTGGCCGGGATCGAGGTCGACAAGATCTTCCTGGCGCTCACGGTGGCGCTGCTCGCCCTGGCCGGTTGGTTCCATGTGCGCGCGCCGGAACAGCCGGGCCCGCACCGGATCTCGAAGCTGGGCTGGCGCTTCGTGGCGATTCCGCCGCTGACCGTGGCGGCCGCGTTCATGGTGCTGTTCGAGGTGGGCTCGCTCGCCAAGGGCGCGGTCGCGCAGTACCCCGCCTACTCGCTGGCGCGCTCGAATGTGGATGCGGTGCTGGGCAAGCCGTGCGGCATGGCCCGCGACGTGCTGGTCGAGACGGACCCGAACCAGGGCATGCTGAAGCCGCTCAACGGCGATGCGCTCGGCACCTTCACCGCGGACGCGGTCGGCTTCTCGCCCAAGGGCGTGTCCACCGACCTGCGCCCCGACGACGATGTCGACACCGGCGGTAGCGTCGCCAGCGCGGTCAGCAACCGCAGCAACGGCACGGTCGACGGAACGACCACCGCGCCACTGCCTTTCGGCCTGGACGCGAACACCCCGGTGCTGGGCAGCTACGGCAGCGCCGATGCGGTCTCGACCATGACGACGGGCTGGTACGCGCTGCCCGGTCAGCAGGACCGGTCCGGCATCATCGCCCTCACCGCGGCCGGACGCATCCGTTCGGCCGACAAGGACGGTGTCGTGACCCCCGGCCAGCAGGTCGAGATCGAGTACGGGGTGCCGGGCGCCGACGGTGCGGTCGAACCCCTGGGCCGGGTCATGCCCATCGACATCGGCCCCGCGCCGACCTGGCGCAATCTGCGAGTGCCGCTGAGCGATGTTCCGGTGCAGGCCACCGCGATTCGCGTGGTGGCCGAGGACCGTGACAGTGATCCCAAGCAGTGGGTGGCACTCACCCCGCCACGCGTCCCGCAGACGGTGACGCTGGAGGACTACGTCGGCCGGGACAAGCCGGTACTGCTGGATTGGGAAGTGGGCCTGCAGTTCCCGTGCCAGCGGCCGTTCGATCACCTCGACGGGATCGCCGAGGTGCCCGACTACCGCATCATGCCCGACCGCGGCGGCGCGGCCATGACCACGCTGTGGCAGAGCCATGACGGCGGCGGCGCCCTGGGCTGGAGCTCGATGCTGCTGCGCCCGGTCACCCTGGCGACCTACCTGGACCATGACCCGCGCATGGATTGGGGTGAGCTGCAGCGGCTCGAGCGGATCGACGGTTCCGCGCAGACCGCCAGGCCAGTGGTGACCACGGACCTGCACAACGGTTTCTGGAACCCCGGCCCGATCAACGTGACCGGCTGGCAGTAGCCACCGTGACCGAGTGGCAACAGCCGCCCGGCCCGCGACCGAGATCCGCACCCGTTTCCTCGTCGAAACGGGTGCGGAGGCGTTTTCAGACCGTGCTACCGGACCGTGTGCCGGGCCTCAGCCCTGCATGTCGGCCATACGCTTGGCCATCTCCTCCGGTTCGACATCCTCGACATGCCGGGCGAGGGTCCAGCGGTGACCCCACGGATCCTCGATGCCCGAGGTGCGGTCACCGTAGAACTGGTCGGCGGGCGGCTGTAGCTCCTGCGCCCCGCCCGACAGAGCCGCGGCGTGGGCGGCGTCGACATCGTCGACATAGACGTACAGATTGACCGGCGTGCCGCCGACCGCCTTGGGATCCAGGAACCCCATGGACGGCGCCGGGTCGCTGAGCATGATCACCGAAGAGCCGAACTGCATTTCGCAGTGTGCGACCGTGCCGTCGGGCCCGGGCATGCGGAAACGCTCGTCGGCGCCGAAAACACGTTTGTAGAAGTCGATCGCCTGCGCGGCGCCATTGCAGGCGAGCGAGGGGCAGACGGTCGGGTAGCCCTCGGGAATGGGTTTGACATCGGACATCGAAAACCTCCGTTCGAGGTTGTTGCCGGACGCGTCGAGCCTATGCCCCGGTGCCGACAAGAATTACTCGAATTTCCGAATGATCACCCGAATTGCCGCATATGCGGGGAAAGTTCCGTGACTACGGACCCGCAGCCCCCTGCAGCTTGCGCACCTGCGCTGCGGTCATGGCGCTGAGCTGCTGCGGATCGGGTTCCTTCGCATCCGAGTAGGCGATCTGCACCACCGTCGAACCGACCAGCGTAATGCTCACATCGGTGTACAGCGTGAGCCCGTCGCTGGTGGTGCGCACCTGGAATGCGGTCGAGCCGTCACCGGCCTGCGGCTGATTCAAACCGCCCAGCCGGAATTCAACTTTCGTATTGTCGGCATCCCTACCGGAATACTTGGTGCAGCCCGGCAGGATGGACTGGACGGTGGAAAAAGCCTGCGCCGCTCCGCCATTCGCATACGACGCGGCATCGATATCCACACTGGCGAAATTCGGCCCACCGAACTGGGCCGCGGCCTGCGCCGCCGACCCCGGAGCCTGAACGGCCATGGCCGCCAGCACATTCGCGCACGGCGCCGGATCGGTCTTGGCACCCGCCCCGCCGGAACTCCCGGGCGGCGGATCGTCGAGCGCGGTGAATCCCGCGGGCATCACCGACACGTCCAGCAGCTCCGAACGCAGCGTGAACTGGTCCAGAACCGGTGCGCCCCCGGGTGTTCCGGACGGTTGCACGGCCGGCCCCAGACCCGGCAGCGCGGGCGCGGAATCCTTGTGGCTGCCGCAGGCGGTGGCGGCCAAGGCCAGGACCCCCGCCAGCAGCGCGAGCCGCGTCAGGCGCCCCACTGCACCTCCGTGCGCAGGGTCTGCCGCAGCGTCACCGAGCTGCGCGGGTCGCGGTAGGTCTGGTTGCCGCCCACCTCGACCGAACCGGAAACCGGTAGCGGCAGACCGAGATCCACCGCGATGGTGCCGGTGCCGTGCATGAGGTAGTCGACGATCTCCAGCTGGCCCGCCTCGTTGGGCAGATGCCACACAGTGGACTTCGGCGTCTGCACCACATTGAGGTCGATGGTGAGCTGGTTGCCGTTCCGGGAGGTGAGGGTGCAGGTGGTCACCTGCTCCAGCGGCACGCTGCCGGAAACCTGTTGCCGCACCGTCCACACCGCACCCACGCCGACAGCGTCGGGCGGGAACGCGATGGACTGGTACACGGCCTGATAGAACGCCTGCTCCAGCGCGGCCCGCGCGGCGTCCGAGGTGTCGGGCTTCGGAGCCAGCTTGAGCGCGGTGATCGCCCCCAGTTCACTGACGTCGAAGCCGACGTGGGAACCGTCCGCGGGCAGCAGCGCCTTGGCCAGGGTCGGGTCGGGGGAGGTGACATTGCCGACGGTCAATTCCACCCCGTCGGCGCCGGACTGCGCGGTGAGCGGAATGGTCATCGCAGGCGGGGAGATGTCGCGCAGCGCCTGCTGATTGATCTGCTGCTCGATGTGATGTTCGGTACTCAGCGTGACCTGCTGGGTGGTGTCCGCCTCGAGGGTGCGGCGCAGCGGCGAGCGGGGTTCGGCGCCCGGCTCGACGACGGTGGCGGTCACGGCCTCGATGGGCATGGTGACCTCTTTGTTGATGCCCACCGGTTCGGTGCCGTCGGCCTCGGCCGTGGTCTCCGTACGATCGCTGCAGCCGACGCCGAAGGCGGTCAGGGTCACCGCGAGAACCAGGAGCAGGACCCCCGAGCGCGCGGTGCGCGTGCCCGCGCCTCGCCGCGGCGGGCGTGGGGTGCGGGAACAGAGTGCGGTGGCTTTCGCCGAGCTGGGGGAGGAAGACAACACCGTCACGTCGAACAGGTTACGACGCGTTCCTGAAAAACAGCTGGGATCCTGTGGGGCCGTGGTTTCGGGGTGTGCCGTGGTTTCGGGGTGTTCAGAGGCGCCCGACATCAATAAGGAATGATGTCAGGGTGAGTACCGATCGGCCGCGCGAATCCGGCGCAGAGGAACCAGACACATCGCCCGGGGAGATCAGCCCCGTGGCCGATGCCGGGACTTCCCCCGCGCAGCCGTTGCGTCTGCCTGTGCTCCTGCTCATCGCGGTGGTGCTGCTGGGTCTGGATCTGCTGACCAAGACCATCGTGGTCGCGACCATGACGCCCGGTAAGCCGATCTATCTCATCGGCGACAGCGTGCGCCTGACCCTGGTCCGCAATCCGGGCGCCGCGTTCTCCATGGCCACCGGCATGACCTGGCTGCTTACCCTGGTCGCCGCGGCCGTGGTGATCGGTGTCATCCGCATCGGCCGGACCCTGCGCTCGCTGCCGTGGGCCATCGGCCTGGGCATGGTGCTCGGCGGCGCGCTCGGCAATCTCATCGATCGTCTGTTCCGTGCGCCCGGCCCGCTGCAGGGTCATGTGGTGGATTTCGTGGCGGTCGGCTGGTGGCCGGTGTTCAATGTGGCCGATTCGTCGATCGTGTGCGGGGCCATTCTGCTGGTGGCGCTGACGGTGTTCGGGTTCGAACCCGACGGCACCCGCATGCATCGGCAGCAGGCGGCGTCGAGCGCGGAGGGGAAGGCAGCATGAGGGAGACCCGCAGCATGCCGGTGCCCGACGGGCTGGACGGTATGAGAGTCGATGCCGGGCTGTCACGCCTGCTCGGGCTGTCGCGCACCGCGGTGGCCTCGATGGCCGAGGACGGCGGGGTCCAGCTGGACGGCATCGCGGCCGGCAAGTCGGACCGGCTGACCGCCGGGGCCTGGCTGGAGGTCGAATTCCCGGAGCCCAAGCGGGAACTCACGGTGGAGGCGACCCCGGTGGAGGGGATGAAGATCCTCTACGCCGATGACGACATCGTGGCCGTCGACAAACCCGTCGGGGTGGCGGCGCACACGGGTGTCGGCTGGACCGGCCCCACGGTGGTGGGCGGCCTGGCGGCCATGGGCTACCGCATCTCGACCTCGGGCGCCCATGAGCGGCAGGGCATCGTGCACCGGCTCGATGTCGGCACCTCGGGTGTGATGGTGGTCGCACAGTCCGAGCACGCTTACACCCAGCTCAAGCGGGCGTTCAAGTACCGGACCGTGGAGAAGCGGTATCACGCGCTGGTGCAGGGGCATCCGGATCCGAGCAGCGGCACCATCGACGCGCCCATCGGCCGCGCGCGCGGCAACGACTGGAAGTTCGCGGTCACCGCGGACGGCCGCCCGTCGATCACCCACTACGACACCGTCGAGGCCTTCCAGTCGGCGAGCTTGCTCGACATTCACCTGGAAACCGGTCGCACCCACCAGATTCGCGTGCACTTCTCGGCGGTGCGCCATCCCTGCTGCGGCGACCTCACCTACGGCGCGGACCCACGTCTGGCCGAGCGGCTGGGGCTGGAACGGCAGTGGCTGCACGCCCGCCAGCTGGGCTTCAACCATCCCGCCGACGGCCGCTGGATCGAGATCACCAGCGAGTACCCCGCCGATCTGGAACACGCCCTCGACGTCCTGCGCGCGCACTGATCCGGGGTCTCGAGTGGATGCGCTGACGCCGCGCCGCACCGGGATCGCTGCGGCCGCAGTGCTTTTCGCGATCCTGATCGTGGTGCTGGGGTGGGCGATCCCGCCCCGGTCGGCGATCATCTCCACCGACCGGCTGGGGCCCGAGAGCGGTGAGCCGGTGATCCACTACCTGGACCGGGCTCAGAAGTCGTTGCAGGGCACCGACTCCGACGGGCACTGGGCGTTGCTGTCGTTCACCGAGGGCGTCACCGCCGATCGCATCCCGGAATTCGGTGGCGGCCTGCGGATCTCGGAGATCGACTATCACGTGGCCGTCGACCGGGTGGCGACGCCGATCATTTCCATCGGTGTCCCCGCGGGCGATGCCGTGGCCGTGGCGTCGGTGAAATCCGCTGCCGCCCAGATGGAGTCGACGCCCACCTACGACGACCGCTCCATCCGGGTGAAGAACCTCGTGGTGAGCCGATTGGGCGCCGACTGCCCGTGCGTCGTCGCCATCGTCTTGTACGGCACCCTGGCGCAACTCCGCACCCTTGCCGCGCACCCGGGAGTTCGCGCCGTGGAGGCACTCCCCGCCGACGCATCCGCCGCCGTCTTCGCGGTATCCCCGCTCCTGCCCGAACAACTCGAATCCGCCAGCCCGCCCCTCGACGACGGGCCGGTCCCCGACAACTGACCTCCGTCACACCCGGTCCTCGACGACCGGCCCAGGCCGAGGAGCTCCGCTTCGATCTTCCCGAGGCGGGCCGAAGGGGGCATCGGACGGCGGCATGATCGGCGCGCGGCGAGCTGTGGCAGGGGCGGTGACTTGCCGCCGCTCGTGACGGGGTGCCAGGGAATGGGTCCCGTATGTTCGGTGGGGTCATGGTGATCTTTCTGCTGGCGCTCGCGGGCTTCGCCTTCCTGGACTCGCTCGATGTGCTGCTGGTCGGCGTCACGACCGCGGTGGTCTATGACAGTCGGTTGAGCCGTCGCTCGCCGCTGCCCGGTGCGCTGAGCTTCCTCGCCGGAGTGTTCGCCGTCACAACCGCATTCGGTATCACGTTCGTGCTCGGCCTTCGCTTCCTCACCGACCTGGTCAGTTTCGACATCACCCCGACGGTTCGCTACTGGGCCGAGTTGGGTGTCGGCCTGGTGCTGCTGGTGCTCGGCAGCCTGCGCATGTCCAAGGAGGGTGGGGCGGCGGTGCCCGCGTGGGCGTTGGAGGCGCGGCGCAGGCCCGTGCTGCTGGGTTTCGTGGGCGTCGCCATCGGACTGGGGCAGGCGCCCACCGCGGTTCCGTACCTGGCGGCACTGGCCATGATCTCGGCGCGGGATCCGCATCCGCCGATGTGGCCGCTGATCATCATCGGATACTGCCTGATCGCGCTTCTGCCGCCGCTGCTGGTTCTGGTCACCTCGACCCTCGGATCGGCCCGGGCCCGGCGCTTCTATCGCGGATTGGTCCGCGGGCTGAAACGCTTCGGCCCCCGGTCGGTTCGCATCCTGCTGCTACTGGCCGGTGCGGCGCTGGTCGCCGACGCTCTCGTGCACCATGCCTCGCTCTAGCGGGTCGCAGTGATGATGTCGAGCAACCGGCCGTGGGTGAGGGAGTCGGCGGCGGCCACCAGTCCGTGCGGGGGAGTGCGAAGGGGTTGCCCGGTAAGACCGGTGACAGTGCAACCGGCTGCCCGGCACACGGCGATGCCGGCTGTGAAATGGACGTCGTCGCGGAGATCGCGGTCCACGATGTAGGCGGCGCGACGGCCGGCCGCCACCCAGACCAGGGCCAGTGAGGTGGACAGAACGCGGGGATAGAAGGCGGCAGTGAAGGATTCGTCGGCCATGAGGCGGCCGGAGGAGAACCAGTCCGTGTAGGGCGACGGGTTGTCGGCGTCGATCTCGACCAGGCGGCTCACGGATCGAGGGAGCAGCGGGTGATCGTTGCCGTCGCGGCGGACGACGGCGGTGGTCCCGTCGGTCCAGAAAATCTCCCCGGAGAAGGGATCCGCCACCGCGGCCGCCGTAACGGTATCCCCGGCGCGGAGCGCGATGTTCACCGCGACAAGCGGTGTTCCCGCAGCGAAATTCCGTGTGCCGCAGAGCGGATCGATCAACCAGGTGCGGTCCGAGCGGTCCCCGGTGGTGCCGGACTCCTCGGCGAGAAACCGATCGCCGGGACGAGCGGCGCGGAGGATATCGAGAATGGTCCGCTCGGCAGCAAGATCAGCCTGGGTAGCGAAGTCATCATCCTCCTTGTCGTAGCGGGTGACCGGGCCACGGAATTGATCCCGGATCACTCCGGACGCAGCTTCCGAGGCTCGAATGGCAAGGGCGACATCGGATTCCTCCATTCCTCATACCCTACGGGGCTGGAATCCGAAATGAGTTGATGTCTGAAAACTGTTGTATCACAATGGAATTCGACTAAACCCGTGATGGTAGAAGCGGTAGAATTAGTGCATGGATTCGAAGGGGGAAACACTCGACACGTGCGGTATCGCCGAATTGGCGGCCGCCGTCGAAACCCTGTCGAATTCCGTCCTGCACGGCAACCTGAACCGGTTCTCCGACGCTGATGTCGTGGAATTGATGCAGCGCCTGGAAACCTGCAAACGACAACTGTCGGCGCTGGATTCACGCCTGATCATCGAAGCCTGCCACCGTTCGCTGTCCGAAGGCAGTGGGGCCAAGGATGTGGTGCCGTTCCTGCGGCAGACGTTGGGATTGTCGAGGTACGACGCGTCGGTGCGGGTGAAGATCACCCGCCAGTGCGGAGAATTCTTCGAACCCACCGGACACCTGCACCCGGCCACCTTGGCCGAGACCGCTGAAGCCTATGAGGCAGGCGATATCTCGCGTGATCACGTCCGCAACATCATCGACGTCATGAACCACCTGCCCACCGACATCCCCACAGAGACGCGCGCCGAGGCCGAGGATATCCTGGTCGGCCACTCCCGTATCGGGTGGCCCGACGATCTGCCGAGGATCGGCCGTGACATCCTCGCTCGTGTCGACCCGGACGGGAAGGTTGTCTCCGACGCCGACCGTCGTCGTCGCCGCGGCTTGATCCTGGGTCGTCCCGGGGTGGACGGGATGTCGTGGATCGAGGGCTGGATCACTCCTGAGTTGCGGGCGTTGTTGGATGCGGTGTTCGCCAAGCTCGCACGCCCGGGCATGTGCAACATCGACGATGCCGACAGTGTTGCCGCCACGGTCAAGATCGTCGATTCCAAGGTGCTCGAGGCCGCCGCCCGTCGTGACCGTCGCGATGCAGGGCAGCGCGCCCACGACGCACTGTTCGCGCTCCTGCAGCCTGGCGTCGACCCCGCCAAGCTCGGCTCCCACCGGGGTCTGCCGGTGCAGGCGATTTTGACCATGTCCGTCGCGGACCTCGAGCGTGGGGCCGGGGTCGCGACCACCGCCTCCGGCGGGCACGTGAGCATCAACGAGGCGTTGAAGATGGCCGAGGGCACTCGCCCGGTGTTGGCGGTCCTCGACGCGAACGGGTTGCCGCTGTACCTGGGTCGCTGCGAGCGCCTGGCCACTCCCGCGCAGCGGTTGGCGTTGATCGCCCGCGACAAGGGCTGCACCCGACCCGGATGCGACGCACCCGCGAGTATGTGCGCGGTGCACCACATCACCGACTGGGCCACAGGCGGACCCACCGATCTGATCAACCTGACCTTGGCGTGCGATCACTGCCACGCGCTGGTCAACGATAGTGCCGAGGGGTGGAGAACCGTTGTTATGGGCAAGGATTCCCCGTATCGGGGGCGGACGGGTTGGATTGCTCCGAAACGTCTTGACCCGACCGGCATTCCTCGGGTGAACGATCGACATCACGTGGGGCAGTGGGTCGCCGCTGCGATCGATTTCAGTTGCCGGAGGTGGGGTTCACGGGCGGCGTGATTCCCGGACCGTTCGTGTGCTGCTGGTGTGCGCAGGGACGGGGAGGTGTGGTTGCGTCGCCTGCCCTGCCGGACTTGGGCTGACGCCGAGTTCGGGAGCCGTCTCCCGCCGATCCCGGCCCACGGACTGCACGCATCACCTTCTACAGACAACCCCACCGCAAAGCTCCCCGCTGATCCCCGAACCACCCACGCCCACAGCGATATTCCTGCCACCGTCGCGCTCGGTACGGCCATCGCCCCGACAGCCACCATTTGGACCGCAATTACCGCGGCGACCGTGACCGCCCGCAACCACCTCCGGCCCCCGCCGGCTCACTTGTTATCCCCGAATCCCGTACGCCCGCACCGACATTCCCGCCAGTGTGACTGTGACCTGCATGTGCCATGGGCATCTCGGCCACCGACGCGATCGTGACCGCCGCAACCATCCCCGGGCCACCGCTAGCTCACTGGGTATCTCGGATCCCGGGACGCGCGAACCGGCATTCCCGGCACTGTCAGCGCGACCTGCACGTGCCACCGCCAGGCGGTGACCCGATCGAAGGGGGCAGCACGGACCATCTCCAACTCTCGCCTCGACTCGGGGCTCGCCCATCCTCACCACACTGCCGCCTGCCGGAAGGTCGATCCCCGGCTTCACTACGGATCCGCATTGTCCCCAACGGACGCAGCCATCATGTGTAGACCCCAGCCCCGTGATCTGAGGGAATACCTCCTGCAGTAACCCCACATGCGGCTTCAAAGGTGAGGGGGCCGGTAGGCGAAGGCGCGGACGTGAGCCCGGCCCCCTCCCTTCTCCAGGCGCTTTTGTCTTTTGGCTCTTTGCCTTTCGGGCTTGCGGGTCCGGCGGGGCGGTCACGTCCGGAAGAACCGGACGCAACTGCAGAGCGTTGAGCCGTCAGAATTCAATGTTGGCCTGGCGGTCGGGACCGGCGGTCTGGGTGAAGGGGTGGGACTATGCGATGGGTCGAATCGTGAGATCGCCCTGACGGGTTGATGGTGGTCAGTGGGCGAAGTGCCAGCGGGTGGCTCCGTGAGGGTCGGTCAGGGCCACGCCTACTGCGGTGTGGATGGTGAGGCGGTAGAGGTGCCAGGGGGCGGGTCCGGCGCTCTGGGCGCTGTAGGGCGCGGTGATCGCGTCGCCGGATCGTTCTGCGGGCCAACCGCCGGCGCGGTAGACGGCGGTGACGCGATCGAGTTCGGCGGGGTCGATGATTCGGTGCGCTTCACCGGACAGTACGAGGTCGACGTCCGGGAATCGGATGGACAGTGTGCAGAACGGGTTGGTGGCCAGGTTGCGTGACTTCTTGCTGGCGGGCCCGCTGGTGAAGTAGATGTGGCCGTCGGCTTCGATGCCGCCGATCCCTGCTGAGCTCGGTTTGCCGGATGGGCTGACGGTGCCGAGGAATTGGGGGGTCTCGGGCAGCCCGATCCACGTGTCGATCGCCTTCTGGACGCGGTCCCAGGGCAGCTCGGCCTTGCCGTAGATGTTCAGGTCCTCTGCCGATACCGGATCTGCGAGCATCGTTCCTCCTCGGTGGGCTGATACGAGTCGAGACGGGCCGAGACCGTCGGAATCATCGGCTCGGGGCGATCAGGATGCGACGGGGCGGAGCTGTGCGATGGCCCGGGTGCCGTGGTCGACGGAGAACCAGAGGGTGAGGGCGTCGGGGGTGCGGGCGGTATGGATGTCCAAGGTCTCGCCGTAGCGGATGGGCTTGTTGTATTCGAGGATGAATCGGTGTGGTCTATGGACGAGATCTGTTGCGTCGGCGGTGAATTCGTGGACCGCGTGCCAGTAGGCCGTGTTGGTGATGTGCTGGAAGTGGTCGGTGTCGGTGCGGCGCAGGGGGAAAGGGGTGGCGGGCGTGGGCGGCTGGGGTTCGTCGAGCCATTGCCGCCAGCGCAGCCGGTGCTCGTCGGTGGTGGTGCTCATGAGCTCGAAGAATTCGTCGGCCACCCGGGAGGGGCTCATCGTCTCCTTGTTCATGTGGATCCAGAAGCCTTCGGTTTCGATCAGGCCGCCGGTGTCGGAGTCGATGCGGACCCGCATGGCGCACCAGCGCGGGGAGATGCCCGAGCACCAGCGGCGGATGCGCAGCTGGGTGGGCCAGGTGATGGGGCGCAGTACGTCGATGACGGTGCGGCGCACGATCCAGTGCGGATGCGAATCGAGGGCGCCGATGTGCGCGAGGTGGTCGACGCCGGCGTCCTGCAGGTGGCGGGCGGTGCCGTCGATGCGCAGGTACTGGTGCTCGTCCATGTCGACGGTGCCGAGCCGGCGGGTGACGTCGAAGATGTGCCCGGAGTCCGGGACGGGGACGAGCGGCGTGGCCGACGGGTGTGCTGCGGTCAGGGTGAGATCGGCAACCTGGTTCATGATCGGCAGACCTCCGGTTCTTCCATCCGAGTAACGGAGCGGGAGTGCACGGAACAACTGCGGCGGCGACGCTGCACGGGAGTGTCTCCGAGCGTAGTGCAGAACTCGTAAAGACGGCGGCTGTGCGGTTCGGTGTGCCCGTGCGGTGGGTAACGTCGTGATGGATCGATGTGGACGCATCGGAGCGGAAGAGGCGAGCGCAGATGGAATTGACGCCGGAGCAGGCCGACCGGGCCGCTGGGGTACTGCTGGGGACCGCGGCCGGAGACGCGCTGGGGGCGGGCTACGAGTTCACCATGCCGGGTCCGGACGCCGAGATCCGGATGCGGGGCGGCGGGGCGTTCGGGTGGGCGCCGGGTGAGTGGACCGATGACACCGCCATGGCGGTCGCGGTGGCGAGGGCTGCCGCGCGGGTGGGGGACATCTGCAGCCCGGAGGGGCTGGACGCGGTCGCGGCCGAATTCGTGGCGTGGTGGGACTCGGGACCCAAGGACATCGGCAACCAGACCCGTGAGGTGCTGGAGTGGCGTGATCGGACCGGGCGCGCCATGCAGATGCGCGCCCACGATCTGACCGGCCTGACGGCGGGCAATGGTTCGCTCATGCGTACCGCCCCGGTCGCGCTCGCCTATCTCGACGATGCCGAGAAGTGCGGCAAGGCAGCCAAACTCGTCAGTTCACTGACCCACTACGACATGCAGGCCATGCAGGCGTGCAAGCTCTGGACCCTGGCCATCCGCCACGCCATCCTGTTCGGCACCTATGACGGTCTGCGTGAGGCGCTGTCCCAGGTGGATACGGGTTTCTGGGAACCGTTGCTGGACAAGGCCGAAACCGGCAGCCCCGTCGACTTCCCCAAGAACGGCTGGGTGGTTCACGCCCTGCAGACCGCGTGGTGGGCCATCACCCATGCCGAAACCCTGCCCACCGCACTGGAACTCGCGGTGCGGGCGGGCGGGGACACCGACACCACGGCGGCCATCGCGGGCGGCCTGCTCGGCGCTCGCTGGGGCGCCTCGGCAGTCCCCGCCGAATGGCTGGAGCTGCTGCACGGCTACCCGGGCTACCGCACCACGGACCTGAACGCTCTCACCCGGCAGGTCACCGAGCGCTGAATTGCTCAGTCCGGCAGGCGGACCACGCCGTCGAGGTAGCGGCGGCAGCGGCCGGTGAGCCGGACCCGGTCGCCGGTGAGGTCGCAGCGCAGGGCCCCGCCGCGCCTGGACAGCTGGCGGGCGGTGAGGCTGGTGCGCCCGAGTTCGCGACTCCACAGCGGGGTGAGCTGGGCGTGCGCCGACCCGGTGACCGGGTCCTCGGGAATGCCCTGGCCGGGCGCGAAGACCCGGGACACGAAGTCGACCTCGTCGCCGGTCGCGGTGAGGATGGCGGCGCGGTTCAACTCGGGAAAGGCCGAGAAGTTCGGACGGGATTCGCGCACTTCGTGTTCGGCGGTGACTACCAGCACCACATCGGTTCCCTCGAACGCGCGCAGCGGTCGCACCCCGAGCGCCTGCGCCAGCTGATGCGGAAGTTCGTCGTGCACATCGATTTCCACCGACGACACGGATGGCAGATCGAGCACCAGATCGTCCCGGTCCCGATCCACCCGCAACCACCCGCTGCGCGTATAGAAGTGGACCCGATCCGCTCCCGGATGCATGTCGTCCAGGATCTGCGCGGCCGCGGCCATCGTGGCGTGCCCGCACAGGTTCACCTCCACAGTCGGCGTGAACCACCGCAGATGGAAGGCGGGCGAGTTGTCCGGCGGCGCACCCGCTTCCGCCGGTAGCGCCGAGGTGTAGAAGGCCGTCTCGGCGAGATTGTTCTCCTCGGCCAGCCGCTGCAGCAGTTCGTCCGGCAGCCAGGACGGCAGCGGCATGACCGCGGCGGGATTGCCCGAGAACGGCGCGTCGGCGAATGCGTCGAGCTGATGCAGCAAGACCTCCATGGGGCTCAAGGTACCTGCGAATTCAACTACTGCCCAGGACGGCACCACCCACGGCGAGCCAAATCATGCGACCAATTCAACCGTCACCGCAGGCCCGGGCCGTGCGGCTCGCCGCAATCCGGAACCGCCCCAACGTTTTCCGGGCGGCGTGGCGGACGTCGACTCGCAGGATGGGGTGCCGTGGCTATCGTCGCTCCGACGGAGGGCAGGGGTCACAAACCGGGTGCATACCGTCGGATGCGGGCTGCTGGCCGAGAACGACCTCGCGCTGAACATGATTCGAGCCGGGGTCGCGGCACGGCCCCGGCTCGAAACGGCTTCTGGATCAGGCGTCTTCGTCCGCCGGTACCGGCGTGTGGGGCGATTCGCCGAGGTACTTGGCGCTCAGCCACCAGGCAACCTCGACCAGGACGATGCCGACTCCGCCGCACACGACGGCCAACGTCGTCAGCGCGATGTTGGACGGGTCCAGTTTGAAGAAGTGGCGGGTGAACGGCACCGCGAACAGGATCAGGTATCCGGCGATCGAACCCGCCACCAGCAGGATCTTCCACCAGTTCCACGGGCGGGCGACGATGGCCAGCACCCACACCGCGATGATCAGCAGGGTGATCAGGGCGGTGGTGCCGGCCTGGATCTTCGCGGTCTCGCTGACGTCGGGCCCCTTGTAGGCGATCAGGTACGAGATGAAGGTCATCACGCCGATCACGACACCCGACGGGATCGCCAATCGCATGACGCGGCCGACGAATCCGGTGCGGGCGCGCTCGTTGTTGGGGGCCAGCGAGAGGATGAAGGCGGGGATGCCGATGGTGAACCAGGCGGCGATCGTCACGTGGCGGGGCAGGAACGGGTAGCCGATGGCCTTGTAGCTGAAGATCTGCGACCCGATGCCCGCGATGCCGACCAGGAACGCCAGCACCACCGAGTAGACGGTCTTGGTGAGGAACAGGTTGGAGACCCGCTCGATATTGCCGATCACCCGGCGGCCCTCGCCCACCACATAGGGCAGGGTCGCGAACTTGTTGTCCAGCAGCACGATCTGCGCCACCGCGCGGGTGGCCGGGCTGCCCGAGCCCATGGCGACGCCGATATCGGCGTCCTTCAGGGCGAGGACGTCGTTGACGCCGTCACCGGTCATGGCGACGGTGTGGCCGCGCGACTGCAGCGCACCGACCATGGCGCGCTTCTGATCCGGTCGGACGCGGCCGAACACGGTCTTGTGCTCCAGCACGTCCGCCAGCTCGTTCTGATCGGTCGGAAGTTTGCGAGCGTCGACCGGGTCTTTGCCCCCGGGCAACCCCAGCGAGGACGCCACCGCGCCGACCGACACCGCATTGTCGCCGGAGATGACCTTGGTCGAAACATGCTGGGAGGCGAAGTATTCCAGCGTCCCCTTGGCGTCGGGGCGCACCTTCTGCTCGAGCACCACCAGCGCCGCCGGGGTGACCTGCCCGGGCGCGTCGAGCGCGTCCACCGGCCGGTCGCTGCGGGCCAGCAGCAGGACGCGCAGCCCCTTGGCCCCGATGTCCTGCGCGGTGTCGGCGATCTCGGAGGCCGGGTCCAGCAGCACATCCGGCGCACCCATCAGCCAGTTGCCGTGCTCGCCGTAGGACATGCCGCTCCACTTCTTGGCGGAGGAGAACGGCGCGATCCCGGTGGATTCCCAGCCGGGCGCGTGCGGCAGTGCCTCCTTGATGGCCAGCACGCTGGCATTGGGCCGCGGGTCGTCGGCGGCCAGCGCGGCGAGCACCGCGCGCAGTGTCGCCTCCGGAATATCGTTCACCGGACGGACTTCCGCGAGCCGCATGCCGTTCTCGGTGAGGGTGCCGGTCTTGTCCGCGCACACCACGTCCACCCGGGCCAGCCCCTCGATGGCGGGCAGCTCCTGTACCAGGCACTTGCGCGCACCGAGCCGGACCACGCCGACCGCGAAGGCGATGGAGGTCATCAGCACCAGGCCCTCGGGCACCATGGGCACCAGCGCGGCCACCATGCCGTTGACAGCGGGCCGCCAGGATTCCTTGGAGGAGAACAGCTGGTTGTAGATGGACAGCAGGCCCGCCGGAATCAGCAGGTAGGTAATGACTTTCAGGATGGTGTCGATGCCGCTGCGCAGCTCCGACTTGACCAGCGTGAACTTGCTGGCCTCGTCGGCGAGTTTGGCGGCGTAGGCGTCCCTGCCGACCTTGGTGGCCCGGTAGGCGCCGCTGCCGGACACCACGAAGCTGCCCGACATGATCTGCGCGCCAAGGGTTTTGTCGATGGGGTCGGCCTCACCGGTGAGCAGCGACTCGTCGACCTCGAGCAGTTCGGTCTCGATCACCTCGCCGTCGACGACGATCTGGTCGCCGGGCCCGAGCTCGATGATGTCGTCGAGCACGATCTCTTGCGGCGTGACGGCGCCGGCGATGCCCTCGCGGCGCACCACGGGCTTGGCCTGCCCGACGATGGCCAGCTTGTCCAGGGTGTTCTTGGCCCGGATCTCCTGGATGATGCCGACCGCGCTGTTGGCGATGATCAGCAGCCCGAACATGCCGTCGATGAGCGAGCCGGTGGCCAGCACCAGGACGAACAGCACACCGAGGATCGCATTGATCCGGGTGAACACATTCGCCTTGACGATGTCCTTGACGGACCTGCTGGCCCGCTCCGGCACGTCGTTGGTCAGCCCGTCCCGCCGCCGCTGCTCCACCTCGGCGGAGGTGAGCCCCAGCGCGGGTGGGCTGGGGGGACTAGCTGCCTGCGCAGTAATCGACATGCCCTCCACAGTAAAGGGCGACCAAAGAAACTGGCCCGTAGCTGCCCGTCACGCGACGGATAGGCGTGTGAGGATCATCCTATGTATTCGCTGTCGTGATGTTCGTTGCGCGGGCTAACGTATTCGGGTGGCGGAAGGACCTGGGAACTCGGACGTAGCGGTCGATACGAGTCGGCGTGGTCGGCCGACAGGACACGAGGGCGCCCGCGACGCGGGCATCGCCTTCGGCATCGGGGCGTATTTCATCTGGGGACTGTTTCCGGCCTTCTTCGGCCTGCTGTCCTTCGCGAGCGCGGGGGAGGTCCTGGTCGAGCGGATTCTCTGGACGCTGGTGGTCTCGCTGCTGGTGATGACGCTCGCCGGGCGACTGGGGGAGCTGCGGCGGATCGATGCGCGGACCTGGCGGTTGGCGGCCGTCGCGTCGGCGGCGATCTCGATGAACTGGGGCGCGTACGTCTACGGCGTGATCTCGCATCACGTGGTGGAGTGTGCGCTGGGGTATTTCATCAATCCGCTGGTGACGGTGGCGTTCGGGGTCATCATCTTCCGGGAACGGCTGCGGGCTCCGCAGTGGGTCGCGCTGGGGCTGGGGGCCACGGCGGTGATCGTGCTGACCATCGATTACGGTCGGCCGCCGTGGATCGCGTTGATCCTGGCCTGTTCCTTCGCCACCTATGGACTGGTCAAGAAGGTGATTCGGCTCGACGCGCTACCCGGCTTGGCGGCAGAGGGATTGGCGGCCGCGCCGTTCGCGCTGATCGCGGTGATCGTGATCGCGGTGACCGGCAACGCGACCTTCGGTTCCTCACTTCCGCATACGGGATTGCTCATGCTGACCGGCCCGGTCACCCTCGTGCCACTGGTGTTGTTCGCGCTGGCGGCCCCGCGAGTGCCGTTGTCCACCATGGGAATTCTGCAGTACCTCACGCCCGGACTGCAGCTGGCCTGGGGTGTGGCGGTGGGGCACGAGCCCATGCCCGCGTCCCGCTGGGCGGGGTTCGCGCTGATCTGGCTGGCGCTGGCCATCTTCACCGTCGATGCCCTGCGCCGCTCCCGCCGACCCGTGGTCGCCGTGCCGGAATAGCGCGAAACCGCACACCCCTCAATCGATGTGCGGTTCCACGTGGGCCGGTCAGGGTTTGCGAGCGCCCTGGGCCTTCTCCACGAACTCGTTGGTGTAGGTCGCGTCGAGGTCGATGCGCTCCTTCACCGGTGCGACATTGCGCGAGTACTGGCCGAGAATGCGCAGGACATTCTGCGCGCCTTCAGGTTTCATCAGGCCGTCGCCGTTGAACATGCTGATCGAGTCGGCGATGGACTTGACGTAGAGCTTCGGATCGCCGCCCGCGTACTGGCCGGGCATCTTGGCTGCGATCTCCCCGGGGGAGTGGGTCTTGATCCACTGCAGGGTCTGGACGAACGAGTTCGCCAGCTTCTGCACGATGTCCGGGTGTCCGGCCACGGTCTCGCAGCGCATGTAGAGCGAGGCGGCGGGGTAGAGGCCGCCGAGCGCCGCGCGGGTGCCCTGCTCGTTGCGCATGTCGATCAGCACCCTGGCGTCGCCGGAGGTGACCATCTTGGCGACGGTCGGGTCGGTGGTCATGCCCGCGTCGATGCCGTTGTGGTTCATGCCCGCGATGAAGGTCTGTCCCGCACCGACTTTCACCCGGGTGTAGTCGGAGGTCTGCAGCCCGGCCTGCCCGGCCAGCGCCTGGGTGAGGAAGTCGGTGGACGAGCCCAGCGACGTCACGCCCAGATTGCGGCCCTTGAAGTCCGCCGGAGACTTGATGGTCTCGGCGTCCTGCTTCGACACCAGCTCGACCTCGCCGGGCACGTCGGCGAACTGCACGACCGTCTTCAGGCACTGGTCCTTGGCCTGCAGATCGATGGTGTGGTCGTAGAAACCGACCACGGCCTGGACGTCGCCGGTGAGCAGCGAGGTCTCGGCGGTCGCGCCGGACTGCTCGCCCAGCAGGTGCACGTCGATGTCGTTCGCCTCGAAGAAGCCCAGCTTCTCGGTGAGCATGGCCGGCAGGTAGATGACCTTCTCCAGACCGCCCACCATGATGGTGATCTGCGGGCGCCCGTTCTCGGTCGGAATGCGGCGCGAATCGCGGCAGCCGGTCACCAGCAGCAGCGCACTGATCGCCAGCAGGACCACGGCAATGTGCTTGCGGTACTTCATGGCTCAGATCCCGTGGCCCGAGGCGGCCTGCGAGGGACGCCATTTCAGCAGCCGGTTCTCCGCCAGCCCGATCAGCCACTCCGCCACCAGCGCGACGACGGTGATGATGATCATGCCCGCGTAGATGCCCGCCGCGTCGAAGGTGCCCTGCGCATTGCTGATCAGCAGGCCCAGGCCCTTACTGGCGCCGGCGTACTCACCGACCACCGCGCCGATCAGCGCGAAACCGAAGGCGGTGTGCAGCGACGACAGGATCCAGGTGGTCGCGCTGGGCAGCACGATGGAGCTCAGCACCTGACGGCGGCTCGCGCCCAGGATGCGGGCATTGTCGATGACATTGCCGTCCACCTCGCGCGCGCCGGTGAAGGCGTTGAAGAACACCGCGAAGAACACCAGCACCACGACCGTCGCCACCTTGGACTGCAGGCCCAGGCCGAACCAGATGATGAACAGCGACGCCAGCACGATGCGCGGTACCGCGTTGAGCGCCTTGATGAACGGGGCCAGCACGTCGGCCCAGTAGCGGGAGCGGCCCAGCAGCACACCCAGCACGATGCCCGCGATGGTGCCGATGGCGAAGCCCAGCACCGCCTCCTGCACCGTCGTGTACAGCTGCAGCCAGATGGAGCCGAATTGCGTACCCTCGGTGAACCATTCGACCAGTCGGTCCCAGATCAGCGAGGGCTTGGAGTAGAAGAACGGGTCGATCCAGTAGGTGGCGGTGAGCTCCCACGCGCCCAGCCACAGGGCCACGATGAGCGCGCGCAACCCCCATGTCCGGATCTTGTTCCTGCGCGCCTGCGACCGCACCCGCGCCAGGATCTGCTCCTCGGACTCCACCTCGAATTCCGGTGCGGTGACAGCGGTCTGCGCCATGACATCAAGCGACACGGGCCGCTCCCTTCGTGCGGGCCGCCTCGACCTGATCGCGCAGCGTTTCCCAGATTTCCTTGTAGAGGTCGCGGAATTCCTCGGTGAGACGGACCTCCTCGACATTGCGCGGCCGGTCCAGAGCGACCTCGAAGTCGCCGCACACGGTGGCGGGGCTCGCGGTCATGACGACGACCCGATCCGCCAGGGCGATGGCCTCTTCCAGATCGTGGGTCACGAAGATGACCGCCGCCCGGCCCTTTTCCCGGCCGTCCGAGTCGGAGCCTGACCACACGCGCAGCAGTTCGTCCTGCATGAGCTGGCGGGTCTGCACGTCGAGCGCGCTGAACGGCTCGTCCATGAGGATGATCTCGGGATCGTTGACCAGCGTCTGCGCCAGCGCCACCCGCTTGCGCATACCGCCGGAGAGCTGATGCGGGTAGTAGTTCTCGAACCCGGCCAGCCCGACCGTGCGCACCCAGCGGGCAGCGCGCTCACGGGCTTCGGCCTTGGACACGCCCCGGAGCTTCGGGCCCAGCGCCACATTGTCGATGACCGACTTCCACGGCAGCACGGCGTCCTGCTGGAACATGTAGCCGACGCCGTCCGGGATGCCCCGAACATCCTTGCCGCGCACCAGGGTCCGGCCCGCCGAAGCCGGTTCCAGGCCGGATACCAAGGACAGTGTGGTGGACTTGCCGCAGCCGGTGGGGCCGACGACGGCGACGAATTCGCCGGCCGCGACGGTGAAGTTCAGGTCGCGCACCGCGGTGTGGATGCCGCCGTTGTTGCCGGGGAACCGCTTGGTCGCGCCCCGCAATTCGATCAGAGGCGCGGGACCCGGCCCGGGCTCAGTCGTCGTTGTGCTCATCAGTGCTCCTGTTTCCGATGCCTGCGGCGTATGACAGATGCCGCCGCTGCGGCCTATGACAAATGCCGCCGCTGCGGCGTTGGACAGAAGCTACGTGGGCCGGGTCACACTCCACCCGGTTGTGCGCGCAAGTCACACAAGCGGCGATTCGGTCGTTTTGCGCATTCTGCCCAGGTGGTTGCGAGGGGTTGTCTACACTGTCGCCCGTGTTTTCGCTCGGCCCCCGTTCCGTCCGGCTCCGGACCCAGATCCTGCTGTTGCAGATCGCCGTGGTGGGCTTGACCGTCGGGCTGGCCTTCGGCGTCTTCGCCTATGTCAGCGGCGACCGCCTCTCCGGCGAGTACGGCCAGCGCGCCCTCGCCATCGCCCGCACCGTCGCCTCCGACCCGCAGGTCCGCACCGCCGTCGCGCGGTACGCCGACAGCCCGCTGCAGGCCGGTCCCGCCCTGAAATCGGAGCTCGCGGGCGGCGACCTCGAGCAGATCGCCGACAGCGCCCGCCTGCGCACCGATGCGCTCTTCGTGGTGATCACCGATGACGCGGGCATCCGCCTCGCCCATCCCGACCATTCCCGGCTCGGCGAAGTGGTCAGCACGGACCCCTCGCGCGCGCTGGCCGGGGCCGAAGTGGTGATCCAGGAACACGGGACGTTGGGCGAATCGGTGCGCGCCAAAGTCCCTGTCCTGCGGCCGGATACCGCACAAACTTCGGTGCCGGGAGCCTCGGGTCCGGCAACCGGTACGCCGGGTGCCCAGGCGGCGAGCCCGACAACGAACGGGCAACCGAGCGGCGGTCAGGGCCTCGTCGGCGGCCGTGTGGTGGGGGAGGTCAGCGTGGGGATTTCCACCGCGGCGGTACATGATCAGCTGCTGCGCGATCTAGGCCGCGCGGGACTGCTGATCGGTGGCGCATTGCTCGCGGGTATCGCCGGATCGGTGTTGCTGGCCCGTCGCTGGCATGGGTTGACGCTGGGATTGGAGCCTTCCGATCTGGCGGATCTGGTCCGCGAGCAGGACGCCGTCCTGCACGGCATCGGTGAGGGCGTGGTCGCGGCCGACGCGAAATCCCGGGTCACCGTCGTCAATGACGAGGCTCGCCGCCTGCTCGGCATCGACCCCGAGCCCGGCAGCGATGTCGAGTCGATCGGCCTGACTCCCCGTGTCCTGCAAGCCTTCCGGACCGCGGATGGCCAGCCCGTCCAGGCTACAGTCGGCGACCGCATCGTGGTCGTCACCGCCCGCGCCGTCACCCGCGACTCCCGCCCGCTCGGCGCGGTCCTCTCCGTCCGTGACCGCACCGACGTGGAATCCCTGACCCGCCAACTGGATGCCGTCTCCACCATGAGCACCGTCCTGCGCGCCCAGCGCCACGAATTCGCCAACCGCCTCCACCTGCTCAGCGGCCTCCTCCACACCGGCCGTCCCGACGAGGCCACCCACTACATCGAAGAACTCCTCGGCTCCGGCCCCCTCGGCGCGGCCCTCCCCGGCATCGACACCATCCGCGACCCCTACCTGCAGGCCTTCCTCTCCGCCAAGGCGGCCCACGCCCGCGAACAGGGCGTCCACCTCCGCCTCGGGCCCAACACCTGGGTCGACGCGAACCTCGCCGCCCCCGTCGATGTCACCACCGTCCTCGGAAATCTTCTCGACAACGCCATCGACGCCGCTGCGGCCGGCGGTGGTGCGGGTTCGGCTGTGTCCGAGCGGAATCCGGACGGTTGGCGAACCGATCGCCTTGGCGGAGGGGTGTCGGCAGATTCTGCTGGGGCCGTGGCCTCGGCTGCCGACTTCGATTCCGGTGGTAGCAGCGTGGGCGGCAGCCTCCGTCGCGCGGCGAATTCCGGCTCGATCGATGCCTCCGGCGCTCGGGTCGATGGTGACGTGAATCCGGATGGTGCTGTGGAGTTTCGAGACGGCTCGGTCGGCGAGGGGGAGGGGCCGGTGGTCGAGGTGGAGTTGGTGCAGGAGGGCGGGACACTGCATATCGCGGTCGCCGACAATGGGGCGGGCATCGCGCCCGGATCGAGGGATTCGGTGTTCGCCGAGGGGTTTTCGACGAAATCGGGCGGCGGCCCGGGTGGGCGGGGGCTGGGCTTGGCGCTGTCGCGACAGGTGGCACGGGCTCGGGGCGGGGATGTGCGATTGGCCGACCCGGGAGGCGTGGGTGGAACCGGGGGCCGTTCGGACGCCGGTGGGAGTCCATTGGGCGGAGCGGAGTTCATTGCCCGGATGCCGGGTGTGCTGACGGACGAGGAGACGGCGTGGGCCGAGGAGAGCTGAGCGTGCTGGTGGTCGACGACGACTTCCGGGTGGCCAATATGCATGCCGGAATCGTCTCGGCGCTACCGGGATTCGCGGTGTCGGCGACCGTGAACACGGTCGCCGCCGCGCGCGCCGCCATGGCCGAGACCCCCGTCGATCTGGCCCTGGTGGACGTCTACCTGCCCGACGGTTCCGGCATCGACCTGGTCCGCGAGATGCCGTCCGACGCGATGATGCTCACCGCCGCAACGGAATCGGAGACCGTGCGCGCCGCCCTGTCGGCCGGGGCGCTCGGCTACCTGGTGAAGCCGTTCGACCATGCCGTGCTCGCGGCCCGGCTGGCGGGGTACGCGCGATATCGCCGGCTGCTCGCCGCCCCGGAGGTCACCGCGGCCGACGTGGACGCCGCACTGGCGGCGCTGCGCCCGGCCGCGGCCCCGGCCGGCGCCGCCGCACAGGGGGCGCCGAACACCGCCTCGCCCACGAAAGACCTTGTCCTGCAAGCGGTCCGCAATGCCGACGCTCCGATGTCGGCCGCCCAGGTCTCGGCCGCCATCGGCATCTCCCGCGCCACCGCCCAGCGCTACCTCGCAAGCCTGGTCGGCGTCGGTGACCTGCGCATGCAGCTGCGCTACGGCAGCACCGGCCGCCCGGAACAGGAGTACTCCGCCCCTCGCCGCCCCTGAGCTGCCCCCACTTCCGGGGGCCGCTGCGGGCTGTGACGGTTCGAAAAGGATGCTTTGCGGAATCGGCGGCGGGTGGTTACCGTCGAGGGCGTGGCGATGCTCCTGTCGGCCGACTTGTACCGGTCCAGGGTCGGGATCGTCACGAACACAGGAGAATTCCTATCACTATCCAGTTCAACCACACCATTGTCGCGTGCACGGACAATCGGGTCTCCGCCGAATTCTGGGCGGACATCCTCGGGGTGGAGGTGGGCAAGCCCTACGGTCCGTTCATTCCGATTACCGTCGGTAATGGCGTCACCTTCGACTTCGCCAATCTGCCACCGGGTTTCGAGGGCGAGCCGCAACCCCAGCATTACGCCTTCCTGGTCTCCGAGGAAGAATTCGACGCCGCCTACGACAAGATCAAGCGGTACGGCATGACCTATTGGGCCGATCCGCGCCAGCAGGGCGTCAACGAGATCAACCACAATGACGGCGGCCGGGGGATCTATTTCCTCGACCCCGTCGGCCACTACATGGAGTTGATCACCGTCCCGTACGGCGGCTGGCCGCAATAGTTCTCACGCGGGACGCCGCGGTAATTCCTCACACGGCCACCGCGGTACCCAATGAGAAGGCAACCCAGGGCTTCGGCCCCTGCTGGTAATACCGATCGATATCGCGGACCTCGAATCCCGCGGCCTCGATCAACCCGCGAATATCGCGGTCGAGGTGGCAGCCTCCGGCCAATGCCTTCTGCATCGGGTTGAACCGGTGCTGCCACTTCTGGACACCGGGATCCGGTGCGAGACCGTGCTCGACGAAATGAAAAGTGCCGCCGGGAGCCAGCACCCGGCGCACCTCGGCGAGCGCGGCCTCGACATCCGGGATGGTGCACAGCGTCCACGTCGACAGCGCGGAATCGAAGCTGTCGTCCTCGAACGGCAGGGCCTGCCCGTCCAGGCCGGCTCGTTCCACCGGAACCGTCGCCGCGGCCAAGCGCCCGGCGGCCATTCGCCATCCGAGGTCGGCGGGTTCGACCGCGCTCACCGACTTCATCGAATCGGGATAGAACGGCACATTGCGCCCGGATCCGAACCCGATCTCGACGACGCGCCCGTGCAGCCCGGCGCAGACCCGCTGCCGCTCGGAGTTCATCTGCTTCGAACCACAGCACAGGTCGACCAGCCTGGGCAGTACCCGGTCTTCGTAGATTCCCACGACACCACTCTGGCAACCGGATCGTACGCACGCCACTACTTCGGGCAATGTGCACGAATCGATCAGTGTGCGGTGGGGAATCGCTGCGTCAGCCAATCCGTCACGAAGGTCAGCACCTGCGGATCGATGGTCGTCTCGATCTTGGCGTACTCGTCGGGCGTGCCCTTGCCGGCGGGCTGCATCAGGTGATTGAGCCCGTCGAAGACGTGCACGGTCGCATCCGGATCGGCGGCCAGCAGCGTGCGCGCCGGGCCCTCGTTCTGGGCCGCGGGCACCTGGAGATCCTTGCTGCCGTAGAAGGCCAGCACCGGCACCCGCAGCGCCGACAGCGCCGGGGCCGGGTCGTAGCCGACCAGCGCCGCCATGTACGGCGTCACCAGTTCGTCGATCTGCGCGTCGGACAGCTTCTTGTCCGCGGGCAGGCTGTCATTGTGCTGTCGCACATAGGTTTTGGCGGTCTCCAGATCCCCGGAGCGCAGCAGGGTCGACAGGGTGGAGTTGAACGCCACCTGCTGATCGATCTGCTCCGCGGTGGCCCCCTGCGCGGTGAGGATCAGCCGATTCTGTTCCACCAGCACATCCGAGCCCGGCACCGCCGGCCCCGCCATCATGATCACGAACGCCACTCCGCTGTCCGGCCGCATGGTGTACAGCGGCGCGAGATACCCGCCCTCGCTGTGCCCGAGCAGGCCGATCCGCTTGGCGTCGATCTCCGGCCGCCCGTGCAGGAAGGCCATTCCGGCGCCGATGTCGTCGGTCAGATCCTGGTAGGTCGAGGTGTCCAGGTGCCCGCTGGTCTTGCCGACTCCGCGCTTGTCGGTGCGCAGCACCGCGTAACCCGCGCGGGTCAGGGTGTCGGCCAGCAGCAGGAACGGCTTGTGGCCCAGCAGTTCCTCATTGCGGTCGTTGGCACCGCTGCCATTGATCAGCACCACCGTCGGGAACGGCCCGCCGGTGTTCGGCTCGGTCAGCGTTCCGGCGATGGTGATGTTCCCGCTGGGGAAGCTGACATCCTCGGACTTGTACGGGAACGGCGGCTTCGGCTCCTGCGGGCGCGGCGGACCCTCGACCTTGCCGCGCGTCATGTTCAGCGGAAACCTCTGGCCGGATTGGCTGAACTGCCCCTGGATGCTGTCGGAGCCCTTGTCGTACTTGCCCTGGAACGACGGATTGCCCGGAATCTTCGTGATGGTCCAGGCCACGCCGTCGGCATCGTTCCTCACATCGCTCAGCGGCGCGGCATCGACACCCTGGGCCGGAATGTCGATGGTGGCCTTGTCCGCGCCGGTGAAGCTGACCCCGACGGCCAGCGGATGGTCGGGGATCTCGATGCTCCCGTGCCAGTCCCCGGTCAGGCCGGCGGGCGCGGCCTCCTGCTTCGACGGCGAACACCCGGTCAGCGCCAGGGCGATCACGAGCAGCACCGCCGGAACCAACGACCACGCCCTTCGCATGGCGACAGCCTACGCAGCCCTCGCCGGCACTCCCGGGAACTCGCCCTGATCTCGGAAAGGCTCGCTCCGATAACGCCGGTGTCACTACCCGGACACCCGGAATAACCACTGGGCCAACGGGAGTAACTCTCTCCGTTTCGTCATTGCCGGTGTCACCCGGCGCTCGTACCGTGGAATTCGTGAGCAATGATGCTTCCCCGCCGGGTCTTCTGGACCTGCCGGCCACGGTGGGCGGCTATGCGGCCGCTGAATTCGGTCCGTTGGTGCGCACTTTCGCGCGGATGGTCGGCGGTCGCCCGGGTGCTGGGGGCGCGCTCACGGTGCACCTGCGCGGGGAACCGCTGGTCGAGATCTGGATCGGGGAGGCCGGGCCGCGCCGGCCCTGGGATGCCGACACCGGCGCCATCGTCTTCTCCGCCACCAAAGGCATTGCTGCCACGGTCATCCACCGGCTCGCCGATCGCGGCCTCATCGACTACGACGCCCCGGTCGCCCACTACTGGCCGGAATTCGCCGCCAACGGCAAGGGGCGGATCACGGTACGGCAGGTGCTGTCCCACCGGGCCGGGCTGTACGGGCTGCCCGAGATCGCCCGCGGCCTGGACGACGTGCTCGACCACCGCATGATGGAAGACCACCTGGCCGCCGCCAAACCCGATCATCTGCTGGGCATCCCGACCTATCACGCCCTCACCTTCGGCTGGCTGCTGGCGGGCCTGGCCCGGGCGGTCACCGGCCGCGGGATGGCCGAGCTGTTCCGCACCGAGGTCGCCGAACCGCTGGGCACCGAGGGCATCCACCTGGGCAACCCGCCGGCCGGGTCGCGCATCAGCGCCGCCCTGCTGCACGGCAACAAGCTGTCGGCGGTCGGCACCAACTATGTCTCGCTGGTGCTGGGCCGGGCCTACTCGCTGCCCGGTCCGCTCGGCGCGGTCGCCCGCGCGCTGTTCCTGCCCGGCCTGGACCAGCTGCTGGAAGGCGATGATCCGCCCATCCTGCGCACCGAACTGGGTGCGGGCAACGGCGTCTGCACGGCGACCGGCCTGGCCACCGTGTACGACCCGCTCGCCAACCAGGGTATGTACCAGGGCCGCCGCTTCCTCTCGCCCGAAACCATCAGGGCCATGCGGCAGGTGGAGAGCTACCGGCTCGACCGTGCGCTGTTCTACATCCCGATGATGTGGCACATGGGCTATCACTCGCTGCCCGTTCCGGGAGCCCACGCGGGCTTCGGGCACATCGGTCTGGGCGGATCGTTCGGCTGGGCCGAACCCCGCCTGGGACTGTCGGTCGGCTTCGTCCACAATCGGCTCGGCATCGGGTCGATGAGCCTGGACCAACTCGCGTCGGCATGGGTGCTGCCGCTGGTGGTGCGGGGCGCCAACGCGGCGCGCCGCACCACAACCCCCGTCGTGCCCGCTGCCGCTTCGGTCGCATAGTCGCGGCCCGCTCCGCGTGACGTCGCACACGACACGCGGAGTCCGCCACGCCGATTCGAGTGATCGCCTCCGCGTGCCTTCGGAACTCGTCGGTGGGGCCGCATAGTATGTCCGGGTGTCAGCCTCGTCGGGATCATTTGTCCATCTCCACAACCACACCGAGTACTCGATGCTCGACGGCGCGGCGAAGATCACGCCCCTGTTCAAAGAGGCGACACGGCTCGGGATGACCGCCGTCGGCATGTCCGACCACGGCAATATGTACGGCGCGTCGGAGTTCTACAACTCCGCCAAGAAGCAGGGCATCAAGCCGATCATCGGCATCGAGGCGTACATCGCGCCGGAGTCCCGGTTCAACACCAAGCGTGTGCTGTGGGGCGACCCGTCGCAGAAGAGCGATGACGTCTCGGGTTCGGGTTCCTACACCCACATGACCATGGTCGCCGAGAACGCGACGGGTCTGCGCAACCTGTTCAAGCTGTCGAGTCTGGCCTCCATCGAAGGTCAGCTCGGCAAGTGGGCGCGCATGGACGCCGACATCATCGCCGAGCACGCCGAGGGCATCATCGCCACCACCGGCTGCCCTTCTGGCGAGGTGCAGACCCGGCTGCGCCTGGGCCACGAACGCGAGGCCCTCGAAGCCGCGGCCAAGTGGCAGGAGATCTTCGGGCCGGAGAACTTCTTCCTCGAGATCATGGACCACGGGCTGTCCATCGAACGCCGGGTGCGCGAGGGCCTGCTGGAGGTCGGCAAGAAGCTGGGCATTCGGCCGCTGGCCACCAACGACTGCCACTACGTGCACGAGCACGACGCGTCCAATCACGAAGCGCTGCTGTGTATTCAGACCGGCAAGACGCTCTCGGACCCGACCCGCTTCAAGTTCGACGGCTCCGGCTACTACCTCAAGTCCGCCGAGGAGATGCGCGCCATCTGGGACGCGGAAGTCCCCGGCGCGTGCGACAACACGGTGCTGATCGGCGAGCGCGTCCAGTCCTACGACGACGTCTGGGCCCACCGCGACCGCATGCCGATCTTCCCGGTGCCCGAGGGCTACACCCAGGCCACCTGGCTCGAACACGAGGTCATGAAGGGCCTGGACCGCCGCTTCCCGAGCGGGCCGCCGCAGGAGTACATCACCCGCGCCAAGTACGAGCTCGGCGTCATCAACGAAATGGGCTTCCCCGCCTACTTCCTCGTCGTCGGTGACCTCATCACCTACGCCCGCTCGGTCGGCATCAATGTCGGCCCGGGCCGTGGTTCGGCGGCCGGCTCGCTGGTCGCCTACGCCATGGGCATCACGAACATCGACCCGATCCCGCACGGTCTGCTGTTCGAGCGCTTCCTGAACCCCGAGCGCGTCTCGATGCCCGATATCGATATCGACTTCGACGATCGCCGCCGCGGTGAAATGGTCCGCTACGCCACCGACAAGTGGGGCAGCGACCGGGTCGCCCAGGTGATCACCTTCGGTACGATTAAAACCAAAGCGGCGCTGAAGGATTCGGCCCGCGTGCAGTTCGGCCAGCCGGGCTTCGCCATCGCGGACCAGATCTCCAAGGCGCTGCCGCCGCCGATCATGGCCAAGGACATTCCGCTCTCCGGCATCATGGATCCCGAGCACGAGCGGTACAAAGAGGCCGCCGAAGTCCGCGAGCTGATCAACACCAACCCGGACGTCAACAAGATCTACGAGACCGCACGTGGTCTCGAGGGCCTGATCCGCAACGCCGGCGTGCACGCCTGTGCCGTGATCATGTCCAGCGAACCGCTGACCGACGCGATCCCGGTGTGGAAGCGTGCGCAGGACGGCGCCATCATCACCGGCTGGGACTACCCGTCGTGTGAGGCCATCGGCCTGCTGAAGATGGACTTCCTGGGCCTGCGCAACCTCACCGTCATCGGTGACGCGCTGGTCAATATCAAGGCCAACCGCGGCATCGAACTCGACCTCGACACCCTTCCTCTGGAAGACCCGGCCACCTACGAACTGCTCGCGCGCGGCGACACCCTCGGCGTGTTCCAGCTCGACGGTGGCGCCATGCGAGATCTGCTGCGCCGCATGATCCCCACCGGCTTCGAGGACATCGTCGCCGTGCTCGCGCTGTACCGCCCCGGCCCCATGGGCATGAACGCGCACAACGACTACGCCGACCGCAAGAACGGGCGGCAAGAGGTCAAGCCCATCCACCCGGAGCTCGAAGAGCCCCTGAAGGAGATCCTGCGCGATACCTACGGCCTGATCGTGTATCAGGAGCAGATCATGCAGATCGCGCAGAAGGTGGCCGGATACTCCCTCGGCCGAGCCGACATTCTGCGCCGCGCCATGGGTAAGAAGAAGGCCGAAGTCCTCGAGGCCGAGTTCGAGGGCTTCGAAAAGGGCATGCTGGAGAACGGTTTCACCAAGCCCGCCATCAAGGCGCTGTGGGACACGATTCTCCCGTTCGCCGGTTACGCGTTCAACAAGTCGCACGCCGCCGGCTACGGCCTGGTCTCCTTCTGGACCGCGTACCTGAAGGCCAACTATCCCGCCGAGTACATGGCCGGTCTGCTCACCTCGGTCGGTGACGACAAGGACAAGGCCGCCGTCTATCTGGCCGACTGCCGCCGCCTGGGCATCCAGGTGCTGCCGCCCGACGTCAACGAGTCCGAACTCGAATTCGCCTCCGTGGGCAACGACATTCGCTTCGGTATGGGCGCGGTCCGCAATGTCGGCGCGAACGTGGTGGCCTCGATCATCGCCGCGCGCAAGGAGAAGTCGAAGTTCACCGACTTCTCCGACTACCTGAACAAGATCGATGCCATCGCCTGCACCAAGAAGGTCACCGAATCCCTCATCAAGGCAGGCGCTTTCGACTCGCTCGGGCATCCCCGCAAGGGCCTGCTGCTGGTGCACTCCGATGCCATCGACGCGGTCATGTCGACCAAGAAGGCCGAGGCCATCGGCCAGTTCGACCTCTTCGGCGGCCTCGATGACGCCGACGAGTCCATTGCCAGCGTTTTCAATGTGAAGGTCCCCGACGAGGAATGGGAGACCAAGCACAAGCTCGCCCTGGAGCGGGAGATGCTGGGCCTCTACGTGTCCGGGCACCCGCTCAACGGCGTCGAGCACGTCCTCGCGGCCCAGTCCGACACCCAGATCCCCGCCATTCTCGAGGGCGACATCAAGGACGGCGCGCAGGTCACCATCGGCGGCATCTTCGCCAATGTCACCCGCCGCGTGAACAAGAACGGTCTGCCCTGGGCCTCGGCCCAGCTCGAGGACCTCACCGGTGGCATCGAGGTGCTGTTCTTCCCGCAGTCGTACTCCGTCTACGGCATGGATGTCGCCGAGGACGCCATCGTCCTGGTCAAGGCCCGCGTCAGCGCGCGCGACGATCGCGTCTCCCTGATCGCCAACGACCTTGTGGTGCCGGATCTTTCGTCTATCGGCGTGGACAAGCCGCTGTCGGTGGTCATCCCCACCCGCCTGTGCACCCCCGACAAGATCGGCGAGCTCAAGCGGGTGCTGTCCCGGCATCCGGGTACCGCGAACGTGCACATCAAGCACGTCGGCTCCCGGGATCGCACCACCATGCTGAAGGTGGCCGACAACCTGCGGGTCTCACCCTCCTCGGCCCTCATGGGCGACCTGAAGGCCCTGCTCGGCCCGGGCTGCCTGGCCGCGGTCTGATCCCGATACCCCCGTCGCACCGTGTGCCTCTCGCCTCGCCGAGGGGCACACGTGTTGTCACAGCCAGGTGGGAGAGCCCGAAGGTCCGAATCAGCGGAGGCTGCGCGCCCCGCCGATGATCCAGCGCAGCGCCGCGATCACCGTCGCGCCGAGCACCGCGGCCTGCGCCGATCCGGTGATCAGGGCGAGCATCAGACAGACCACCACACCGGCGAACAAGGCTTCCAGCTTGTAGAGCGGCCACGCCGTCCCGGCGATGTCCACGGAAGCATGCGAGCGAAGCCGCTCGGTGTCCGTAGGGTGAACCACTGCCATACGGTAAGGGTAGACGGTGACACAAAGTTCGGGCAACCGAAACCTCTGTCGGGAACAACACATGATCGTGGATGGTTACCCAGTTCATGCCACTTATCGGAGAGTACGAACCCAGCCCGTCCGACTGGTCGCGCGAGCAGGCCGAGCAGTACGAGAACTCCGGGGGCGCGGAGGCCAACCTCCTGCAAGGTGTGCCGATCATCCTGCTCACCACCCGCGGCAACAAGTCCGGCAAGCTCCGCAAGACCCCGCTCATGCGGATCGAGCACGACGGCGAGTACGCGGTGGTCGCCTCCCTGGGCGGCGCGCCCAAGCATCCGGTCTGGTACTGGAACGTCAAGGCCGATCCGCATGTGGAACTGCGCGACCGCGACGTGGTCAAGGACTACGACGCCCGCGAGGTCACCGGCGACGAGAAGACCCTCTGGTGGAAGCGGGCCGTCGAGGTGTGGCCCGACTACGCCGAATACCAGAAGAAGACCGACCGCCAGATCCCGCTGTTCGTCCTCACCCCGCGCCCCTGAGCGCCGCCCGCCGTATCGCCGGGAAGCACGGCGGTCGGTGAGAGAAGGTCCCGGTCCGATGTGACCGGGACCTTTTCGTGGCGCTGCCGCAGGCCCGTCGCATGCTCCCAGCTAGCATGTTCGGGTGTCTGATCCGCTTGTTGTTGCCGAGAGAGTGTCCGGTTCGCTGCCCGAGTTGACGGCGGACGAGATCGATGCGGCCGCGAAGCGAATTTCGGAGATTATCGAGCCGACGCCGCTACAACGGATTCCGCGGCTGTCGGCGCTGACCGGGGCCGAGGTCTACCTCAAGCGGGAGGACCTCACCGCCGTCCGCTCCTACAAGCTGCGCGGCGCCTACAACCTCATGGTGCAGCTGACCGCCGCCGAGAAGGCCGCGGGCGTGGTCACCGCCAGCGCCGGAAACCACGCGCAGGGCGTGGCATTCGCGTGCAAGGCCATGGGCGTCACGGGCCGCATCTACGTGCCCACCACCACCCCGAAGCAGAAGCGCGACCGAATCCGCGTCCACGGCGGCGAATTCGTGGAACTCATCGCAGTCGGCGACACCTTCGACGCGGCCGCCGCGGCCGCCGCCGACGATGTGAAGCGCACCGGGGCGACCATGGTCCCGCCCTTCGACGATCCGCGCACCGCGGCCGGACAGGGCACCATCGCCGCCGAGTTCCTCGAACAGCTCGGCCGCGAGCCCGATCTGGTGGTGGTTCCGGTGGGCGGCGGCGGCTGCCTGGCGGGTATCGCCACCTATCTGCGGGAACGGTCGCCGCACTCCGCGATTCTCGCGGTGGAGCCGACGGGCGCGGCGTCCATGACGGCCGCGCTGGTGGCGGGCGGCCCGGTGACGCTGCCCGAGATCGACCCGTTCGTGGACGGCGCCGCCGTGCGCCGGGTCGGCGGGGTCGGCTACCAGGCGGTGGTGCGCTTCGGTGGCCAGGTCCGCTCGCACGCCTCGCTGCCCCTGCTGACCAGCACCGAAACCGGTTCGGGCGCAGGCTCTTTCCGCATGATGCACGTGGACGAGGGCGCCATCTGCACCGCCATGCTGGAGCTGTACCAGAACGAGGGCATCGTCGCCGAGCCGGCGGGCGCGCTCGCGGCGGCGGCGCTGCGCGAGGTCGAGATCGAGCCGGGTTCGACGGTGGTGGTGCTGCTCTCGGGCGGCAACAACGATGTCTCCCGCTACGGCGAGGTCATCGAGCGTTCGCTGGTGCATCAGGGCCTGAAGCACTATTTCCTGGTGGACTTCCCGCAGGAGCCCGGTGCGCTGCGCCGCTTCCTGGACGAGGTCCTGGGCCCCGATGACGACATCACCGTGTTCGAGTACGTCAAGCGCAACAACCGCGAAACCGGCGCCGCCCTGGTCGGTATCGAACTGGGCACCCCCGAGGGCCTGGAACCGCTGCTCGGGCGGATGGACAAGGCGCCGATCCAGTGTGAGCGGCTGGATCCGAACTCGCCCGCCTACCGGTATCTGACCTGACCGGTGACCCGTGTGATCCGACCCCTCGTTCGGATCGCACGGGTCCGGTTGCCCCGGTGGGGCTTTCAGGCGTGCAGGAGGTATCCCGCCGCCGAGCTGTGAATGATCCGCGGCCGGCCGAGCTTGCGGTCCAGGCGCGTGATCACCTCGTCCACGCCGGCGGTCGAGGTGGAATCGCTGCAGAAGGCGGCGATTTCGGCCGGGGTGACGAGGGTTCCGGCGCGCGCGGCCAGCAGTTCCAGCGCGCAGAATTCGCGGGTGGTCATGGTCAGCAGGATTCCGCTGCGGCGCACCCGCCGGCGTAATCGGTCCACCACCAGATCCCCGATGGTGAGCACGGGCGAGTGCGGCGAGCGCCGGGGCGAGCACAGCGCCCGCACCCGCGCGGCGAGCTCGCCCAGAGAGAACGGCTTGGCCAGATAGTCGTCCGCGCCGCCCGCATAGCCCTCGCGGCGATCGGCGGGACTGTCGCGCGCGGTGATCAGCAATGCGGGTGTGCGATCACCCGATTCCCGTTGCCGCCGTACCAGTTCCAGTCCGTCGCCGTCGGGTAGTCCGCGGTCCACGATGAGGCAGTCGTAGATCCGCACCCCGCACTGCTCGGCGGCGTCGGTGAGATTGCGGGTCAGATCGACGATGAATCCGGCCGCCCGCAGTCCGTCCGCGACCCGCTCGCCCAGCCGCTCGTCGTCCTCGCACACCAGGACACATACGCTGCGGGCGCTCACTCCATCGTCGGACATGCCGCCACCGTGCCACAGGGATCGTGAACGAATCGTGAGCGATCGCCTGGCGGGCGCGGGGTGTTAACGCCGCGGGGAGCGGTACTTGTGGGGGCACGCGCCGGGGTTAACGACCGCGTGGCCGGGGCGCGATGATCGGGTAGTTCACTACGCGTGAAACCGAACGGTCAGGGCGGGAGGCTGACGTTCATGAAAAGGCTGGTCGTGTGTTGTGACGGCACCTGGAAGGCCGAGTCGAGTTCGACGGTGTCGAACATCGTGAAGATCGCGGAGACGGTCAAGCTGACCGGGACGGACAAGGAGGGGAAGTCCGTCGGTCAGCGCATCAACTATGTCTGCGGTCCGGGCTCGCGCGGCTTCGTCTCCGACAAGTTGCTGGGCGGCGCGTTCGGTCTGGGTCTGGAGGCCAATCTGTCGGCCGCCTACTGGCAGCTGGCCCTGAACTGGGAGCCCGGGGACGAGATCTACATCTTCGGCTTCAGCCGCGGCGCGTACACCGCCCGCAGCCTGGCGGGGATGATCAACCGGCTCGGAATCCTGACCTACGAGGCCATCATCGGGGGTCAGTACCCGAGGGCGCTGGCGATCTACAAGACCCGCAAGAATCCGGAAGAGCCGGATCCGCCGGAGTGGGCGGCGTTCCGCGCCGCGAACTGCCACCCCGAGCGGCCGGTCATCAATTTCCTCGGCGTCTTCGACACCGTGGGCGCGATGGGCGTCCCGGGTATCACCTCGTGGCTGCACAGCTTCCACGATGTGCGGCTCTCACGCATCGTGCTGTGCGCGCGGCAGGCGCTGGCCATCGACGAGCGGCGGCGCGCCTTCTCGCCCTGCCTGTGGGAGATTCCCGCCGACCAGCGCGAGCTCTACGACCGTCCCGACCGGGTGAAGCAGGTCTGGTTCGAGGGCGTGCACAGCGATATCGGCGGCGGCTACGCCGACTGCGGGCTGTCCGACATCACCCTGCGCTGGATGATCGCCGAAGCCGAGGCCGAGGGACTGGCCTTCGATCACGACCGCCTCGACACCCTGCTCCGCAGCTGCCCGTTCGACACCACGCACCTGCACGATTCGCTCAGCCCGGGCTTCCGGGTGCTGAACTACGCCCGCCTGGCGACCGGCTGGCGCAGCCCGCGCTTCTACTGGGATTCCTGGCGCAAGCTGCTGCAGCCCGAGGACCAGGACAGCTTCCTGGCCGCCAGCGTCCCGGACCGGAAGGGCTACCGCCCGGCCAATATTCACCGCTGGTGCGAGCATCGGGGCGGTCCGGTGCCGCCGGATCTCATCGAGCCCGTCGACCGGGTGCCGCGCGCCGCCGGTGACGGCGCGGGCGGCGGTCCGGAAGCATCCGCGGCCTGATCTGCCGGCCGCTCAGCGCACCAGCAGGGCCACCGGCAGCCGGGCGAACAGCTTCTCCAGCCGTGCGCGCCCGGAGAAGGTGTGGCCGGTGAGCCGGTCGGTCCAGTGTCCCTGCGGCAGATCCAGCACGGTGTCGGCCCAGCCGCCCGCCTCGTCCAGCCGGATGCTGTGCCGGGTGACGGCCACGATCACCTCCGGGGTCTCCCCGGTGCGGCCGCGGGCGTAGGAGAGCAGGTGCTGGGCGCGGTCGCCGGCCGCGAACAGCGGGATGTAGGCGCCACCGACGAAGCAGTCGGGCCGTTCGCGGCGCAGCCACAGCGCGTACGCCACGATCCACATCTTGACCGCACCGGTCGGGTCGAGATCCGGTGTGCCGGTGAGGGATTGCAGCAGCAGGGAGCGGTGGGTGAAGTCCACCGGGCGGCGGTTGTCGGGATCGACGAGCGAGTCCTCCCACAGCTCGCAGCCCTGGTAGATGTCCGGGATGCCGGGGCCGCACAGTTGCAGCAGCTTCTGCGCCAGCGCGTCGGTCCAGGCGTGGCCGGCCAGATCGGCCACGAACTCACCCAGTTCGGCGCCGACCGGTCCGTCGATGACGGTGTCGATCCAGCGGTGCACCGCCGTCTCGAACTCGACATCCGGCTCCTCCCAGGAGGATTGGGTGCCGGCCTCGCGAACCGCCTTCTCCGCGAACTGATGTAGCCGCTCGCGCAGCCCGGGCACGGCCGCGGCCGGGCGGCCGTCGGCGGGCCACACCCCGAACATGTTCTGCAGCAGGAACAGTGTGGTCGCGCCGTCGGGTCCGGGTGCGATCTCCTCCCAGGTGCTGACCGAGCGCGCCCAGATGTCGGGCACCTGCGAGAGCATGCCGATGCGGGCGCGCACGTCCTCGCCGCGCTTGGTGTCGTGGGTGGAGAGCGCGGTCATGGTGGCCGGCCAGCGTTGCGCGCGTTCGGCATTGGCGAGGTGGAACTCGATGGACGAGCAGCCGAAGCGGGCCGGGTCCGCGCCCATCTCCTGCAGCGACACCAGCCGCGCGGCGCGGTAGAACATGGTGTCCTCCACGGCTTTCGCGCTCATCGCCCCGCCCACCTGATGGAAGCGGGTGGCGGCCTCACCGCCGGTGGCGAGCGCGGTCACCAGCACCTGCAGCGGCGCGGTCAGTTCGGCATTGCGCCGCGCCACCTCGGCGACGACGGCCCCGACCATGCCCGCCAGCGGCGCGTAGTCGGTGCGGTAGACCGGCATGAACGACAGCACCTCGATGGCGGCGTTGGTGAGCGCCATCGTGTCGAAGGCGTCGGCGCGGGCGTCGCGCTTGACCGCGGCCACCAGTCGCCGCACCTCGGGCACCAGCATGGTCTCGGCGACCGCGCGCCGAATCCGGTGTTCCTGCTCGGTGAACCAGGCCCGGTCGCTGCCGTGCCCGGTGAACTGCCGCGACAGGTCGGTGAGCTGCTTCTCGCCGTCCGGGTCGATGAGCACGCCGCCGATGTCGGCGAGGGAGTCGTAGCCGGTGGTGCCGTCGATGGGCAGGGTGGCGTCGAGGGGTTCACGATTGGAGAGCACCTTCTCCACCAGCAGCAGCCGCTGCGGTCCGATGAGCTGGCGCAGCCGCCGCAGGTACTCGGCGGGCTGGGCCAGTCCGTCGGGATGATCCACGCGCACACCGTCGATGAGGTCGTGCTCGCACCAGGCGGCCAGTTCCCGATGGGTGGCCTCGAAGACCGTCGGGTCCTCCTGCCGGAGGGCGGCCAGCCCGCCGACGGTGAAGTAGCGGCGGTATCCACACAGCCCCGACTTCCAGTTGACCAGGCGGTAGTGCTGCTTGTCGTGAATGCGCAGTGCGTTCTCGCCGTCGGTGCCGGGCGCGATGGGGAAGCGCAGATCGTGCAGCGCCAGCATGGGTTCGGGCCCGGAGCGGTCCACGGTCAGCGCCGCCGGATCGTTCTCCCCGGCCAGCACCGGCAGCGCGATGCGCCCGCCCGCGCCATTGCCCGGCGTCCAGTCGATATCGAACCAGGTGGCGTACTTGGACTTCTTGCCCTGCCGCAGCACATCCCACCACCACTGGTTCTGCCGCGGATCGGCCACCGCCACATGGTTGGGCACCAGATCGACGATGAGTCCCATACCGCGGCTGCGCACCTCGTCGGCGAGGGCCTTGAGCCCGGTCGGCCCGCCCAGCCCGGCCGACACCGTGGTCGGATCGGTGACGTCGTAGCCGTGGGTGGAGCCGCGCGTCGCGGTCATGACGGGCGACAGGTACAGATGCGAAATGCCCAGTTGCTGCAGGTATTCGGCGATGGCGCGCGCGTCGGTGAAGGTGAGCGCGTCGGGCCTCAGCTGCAGGCGGTAGGTGCTGCGCACGGGCGTCTGCCGGGCGATGGGTCCGGTGAGGTGTTCGGGCGAGCTGGTCATGGCGGTATCGATCATGCCGTACGGCGCAGCACGAGTAGACAGCGTGCGGGCACTTGCACCATTGCGCCAGCGGTGAGGACGGTGTCGGCGGCGGGGCGACCGGTGGGCGTGGCGCAGTCCAGGGCGACCGACCAGGCATTACCGTGCCGGGCGTCGGGGAGGGCGAAGTCCAGGGCTTGGTCGTGAGCGTTGAAGCACAGCAGGAACGAGTCGTCGGTGATGCGTTCCCCGCGCGGGCCCGGCTCGTTGATGCCGTCGCCATTGAGGAACACCGCCAGCGAGCGGGCGAAGCCGGTCTCCCAGTCGGCGTCGGTCATGGCCGCGCCGCCGGGCGTGAACCAGGCGAGATCGCCGAGGCCGTCGGGATCGGGCGCCGGATCGAAGAAGCGGCGCCGCCGGAACACCGGGTGCGCGGCGCGCAGCGCGACCGCGCGCCTGGTGAATTCGAGCAGGTCGGCATTGGTGTCCATGAACGTCCAGTCCATCCACGACAGCGGTGAATCCTGACAGTAGACATTGTTGTTGCCGCGCTGGGTGCGGCCGAATTCGTCACCGTGCAACAGCATCGGGGTGCCCTGGGAGAGCATCAGGGTGGCGAGCAGATTACGGGATTGCCGCGCGCGCAGGGCCAGGATCTCCGGATCCTCGGTCGGGCCCTCGACGCCGCAGTTCCAGGAGCGGTTGTAGTTCTCGCCGTCGTGATTGCCCTCGCCATTGGCGTCGTTGTGTTTCTCGTTGTAGGACACCAGATCCGCCAGTGTGAATCCGTCGTGCGCGGTCACGAAATTGATGCTGGCGCTGGGCCGGCGGCCGGTGGCCTCGTACAGATCCGAGGACCCGGTGAGCCGGGAGGCGAACTCGCCCAGCGTCGCCGGCTGCCCGCGCCAGTAATCCCGCACGGTGTCACGGTATTTGCCGTTCCATTCGGTCCAGGCCACCGGGAAATTGCCGACCTGATATCCGCCCTCGCCGACATCCCAGGGTTCGGCGATGAGCTTCACCTGGCTCACCACCGGATCCTGGTGCACCAGGTCGAAGAAGGTGGAAAGCCGGTCCACATCGTGCAATTCGCGGGCCAGGGTGGCGGCCAGGTCGAAGCGGAATCCGTCCACGCGCATGTCGAGAATCCAGTAGCGCAGCGAATCCATGATGAGCTGCAGGGCGTGCGGGTGGCGCATGTTGAAGCTGTTGCCGGTGCCCGTGTAATCCATGTAATGCTGCGGATCATCGTCCACCAGGCGGTAATACGCGGCATTGTCGATGCCGCGGAAGCTGATGGTCGGCCCGAACTCGTTGCCCTCGGCGGTGTGGTTGTAGACCACGTCGAGGATCACCTCGATACCGGCGGCGTGGAAGGCGCGCACCATCGTCTTGAATTCGGTGACCGCGGCCGCGGGCGAGGAGCCCGCGGCGTAGCCTCGATGCGGCGCGAAATAGCCGAAGCTGTTGTAGCCCCAGTAATTCCGCAGTCCCCGGTCCAGCAGTATCCGGTCGTCGAGGAACTGGTGTACGGGCATGAGCTCCACGGCCGTCACGCCCAGCCCCCGCAGGTGTTCGAGGATCGCCGGATGCGCCATGCCCGCGAAGGTGCCGCGCAGTTCCGGCGGCACCTCCGGATGCGTGATGGTCATGCCCTTCACGTGCGCCTCGTAGATGACGGTCTCGTGGTACGGCCGTTTCGGTGCTCGATCGTGGGCCCAGTCGAAGTACGGGTTGATGACCACCCCGGTCATGGTGTGCCCGAGCGAGTTCTGCCCGAAGTTGTAGGGCGCGGTGGCGGTCCCGAAGTCGCCCTCGAACGCCTTGCCGTAAGGGTCGAGCAGCAGCTTGCTGGGATCGCAGCGCAGCCCCTGCTCCGGATCGAAACCCCCGTGCACCCGGAATCCGTACCGTTGCCCGGGTCCGACGCCGGGGAGATAGGCATGCCAGACATGGCCGTCCACCTCGTCGAGCGGTACCCGGGTCTCGCGGTGATCCGCGTCGATCAGGCACAGCTCCACTCGCCGGGCCACCTCGGAGAACAGCGAGAAGTTCGTCCCGGCGCCGTCGTAGGTCGCGCCCAGCGGATAGGCGGTCCCCGGCCAGACACCGAGCGCGGTGGTGCCGGGAATCGCGGGAGGCATGGCCCAGACCCTAGCGGGCCGGATCGTCCTCCCTGCCGAGTCCCCGCCGCCAGGTCTGTCCGACCAGATCGACGCCGAAGCTGTGGTGCGGATTCGACTCCACCAGTTCGAATCCGGCGCGCTGGTAGATGTGGCGGGCGGAGTCCAGCACGCTGTTGGTCCACAGCACCATCTCGGTGTATCCCGCCGCGGTGGCGAAACGCAGGCATTCGTCGACCAGTGCGCTGCCCACTCCGAGCCCGCGGGCGGACGGTTCCACCAGCAGCAGTCGCAACCGGGCGGTGGTGTCGTCCTCGCGCATGCAGTAGACGCAGCCGACCGGGCTGCCCTCGTATTCGGCGATCCAGGCCCGTTCCCGTTGCGGGTCATGGGAATTCAGCCAGTTAGCGACGATGGTCGCGGCCAGCGTCTCGTATTCGGCGTTCCAGCCGTACTCCTCGGCGTAGAGCACGGCATTGCGGGTGATCACCCAGCCGTGGTCGCCGGGCCGGGGTTCGCGCAGGATCACGCCGGCGGGATCGGGCTCGGAGTCGGTGTCGAGGATCTGCTCGATGGTCCGCATGGCCCCGACCAGCCGGGTGCGCACCACGGGGGAGTGCGGGACCAGCAGATCCCCGATCTGGTCCTGGGTGCGCTGGTCCAGCTCCGTGAAGGCCGCCCGGCCCGTGCCGGTCAACTCCACCACCTGCCGCCGGCCGTCGGCGTCGGATCGGCGGCGGGCGACCAGGCCGCGCTCCTCGAACCGGGCCAGGATGCGGCTCAGGTATCCCGGGTCCAGATCCAGGGCCAGCCGCAGGTCCACCACTTCGGTGGCCCCGAAATGGGCCAGCTCGAACAGGATTCTGCCCTCGGTGAGCGAGTACTCGGTGCCGAGCAACTCGCCCTGCAGGACGCCGATGATGCGGGTGTAGCGCCGGTTGAAGGCGCGGACGGCGGCGATGTGCTGTGCCTCGACCGGGCGATCGGTCGTCTCGACGGCCATCCTGGCTCCAATCCTTTGACCGAGTCAAAGAATACGCCGGGGTGCTGGTGGGCGCGCGGGTTCGTGGTAACTTGAACGCCGTTCAAGCCCGCTCCTCGAAGGACTTCCCGTGGCATCGACCGAGCCTGTTGCGGCACCGACCGAGCCTGTCGGGGCGCAGCCCTCCGGCGAGATCACCGCGATCGACGCCGCCCACGTGTGGCATCCCTACGGTGGCTTCCCGGCCACCACCGCGCCGCTGGTGGTCGCCTCCGCGTCCGGCACCCGGCTGACCCTGGCCGACGGCCGGGAACTGGTGGACGGTATGAGCTCCTGGTGGGCCGCCGTGCACGGGTATCAGCACCCGGTGCTGGACGCCGCCCTGCTCGCCCAGTCGCGGAAGATGAGCCACGTCATGTTCGGCGGGCTCACCCACGAGCCGGCGGTGCGGCTGTCGCAGCTGCTGGTCGAGCTCACGCCCGAGGGTCTGGACAAGGTCTTCCTCTGCGACTCCGGCTCGGTGTCGGTGGAGGTCGCGGTGAAGATGTGCCTGCAGTATCAGCGGGCGCTGGGGCGGCCGGAGAAGCACCGGCTGATGACCTGGCGCGGCGGCTACCACGGCGACACCTTCACCCCCATGAGCGTGTGCGATCCCGAGGGCGGCATGCACTCGCTGTGGACCGATGTCCTGGTCCCGCAGGTCTTCGCGGGCCCGCCGCCGGAAGCCTATGAGCCGCAGTACGTCTCGGAGCTGGAGCGGACCCTCGCCGCGCACGCGCACGAATTGGCCGCGGTCATCGTGGAACCCGTGGTGCAGGGTGCGGGCGGCATGCGCTTCCACGATCCGCGCTACCTCGCCGATCTGCGCCGGCTGTGCGACGAGCACGACGTCCTTCTGGTGTTCGACGAGATCGCCACCGGATTCGGCCGCACCGGAACACTTTTCGCCGCCGAGCACGCGAATGTCCGGCCCGATGTCATGTGCGTGGGCAAGGCCATCACCGGCGGCTACATGAGCCTGGCCGCCGCGCTGTCCACCACCGAGATCGCCGAAACCATCAGCCGCTCGCACGGCGGCCTCATGCACGGACCCACCTTCATGGGCAACCCCCTCGCCTGTGCGGTCGCGGTGGCCTCGATCGAACTGCTGCTCTCGCGCGACTGGCAGAGCGAGGTCCGCGAGATCCACGCCGGCCTCGCCGAGGGCCTGGCCCCCGCCCGTGACCTCCCCGCCGTCGCCGACGTCCGCACCCTCGGCGCGATCGGCGTCATCGAACTGAACCACTCGGTGGACATGCGCAGAACCACCGACGCCGCAGTCGAATCCGGCGTCTGGCTACGCCCATTCCGCAACCTCATCTACTGCATGCCGCCCTTCATCAGCACCCGCGACGACGTCCACCGCATCACCGCCGCCATGTACGCCGCCGCAGCCGTCTGACCACTGGGTTCGCGCTCCGCCCTGCTGGTGCTGGACGAGCCGACGGTGGGGCTGGATCCCATTGCGCGCGACAGCGTCCGGGAGCGGGTCGCCGAGATGCGGGCCGGCTGCCGGGGCCGCCACCCTCGGCATCGCCACCGCATCGGCCCTGCTGGGCCGGTTGGTCCGGTAGGCCGACGCGGTCTCGGCTACCGGTGTGGTGCCGTGCCGGCTCGCGCGGTGCGAGCCGTCAACGGTTGGCCCGTCTTTCGCGCACTATGTCTGAATTGTCACTGTCTGACAGGACTTCCCAGACCTTGAATACGCAGTGATAGTTGTCGGACCAGCCACGGGCGATCAGCATGAAGGTGTCGCCGTCGCGCAGGATGGTGCGGCGGCTGATCAACTTCGGATGATCGGGTTGGAATTTCGATACGAGGTCCGGGACTTTCGCGAGGGCTTGTTCGCGGGTTCCCACCACCTCTGTGAGGATCTTCGGACTCCAGGTTTTGCTGTCGCCGAAGCCGGTCGTCTGCTCGACCACTATTGCCCATCGTGGCATCGCGCAGCCTCCTTACGACTTCCCAGCATAGCGCCGTGTACCGACACCCATGGCCCCCTGAACGGTGTTCAAGTATGCTTCCGAGCTGTGACTGCCGATCCCCTGAGCTGGCTCGACACGCGCGCCGCCGAGCGCGTGGACGCCGGGCTGCGCCGTGAACTGCGCCCCCGCACCTCCGATACGGCGACCATCGACCTGGCCTCCAACGACTACCTCGGGCTGGTGCGCCACCCGGAGGTGATCGAGGGCGCGGTCGCCTCGGTGCGGTACTGGGGCGCCGGCGCGACCGGCTCGCGCCTGGTCACCGGGACCACCGCCGAGCACGAACAGCTCGAGACCGAACTCGCCGAATTCGTCGGCGCGGAGGCCGGATTGGTGTTCGCCTCCGGCTACGCCGCAAACCTGGGCGCGGTCACCGCGCTGGCCGGCCGTGGCGCACTCGTGGTTTCGGACGCGGGCAGCCACGCCTCGCTGGTCGACGCCTGCCGGCTGTCGCGGGCACGGGTGGAGATCGCGCCGCACTGCGACCCGGCCGCCGTGGACCGCCTGCTGTCCGAGCGCACCGAGGAACGTGCACTGGTCTTGACGGATTCGGTGTTCAGCGCCGACGGGGATCTCGCGCCGCTGACCGAACTGCACCGGGTGACCCGGGCCAATGGCGCGGTGCTCATCGTGGACGAGGCGCACGGCCTGGGGGTGCGCGGCGACGGCGGCCGCGGCCTGGTGCAGGAGTGCGGGCTGGCCGGCGAGCCCGACCTGGTGATCACCGCGACCCTCTCCAAAGCCTTTGCCGCCCAGGGCGGCGCGGTGCTGGCCAGCGAACGGGTCCGCGCCCACCTCATCGACGCCGCCCGCACCTTCATCTTCGACACCGGCCTGGCGCCCGCCGCCGTCGGTGCGGCCCGCGCGGCCCTGCGGCTGCTGCGCCACAACCCCGAGATGGCCCAGCGCGTGCTCGACCGCGCCGCCGAGCTGGCCCGCATCGCCGGTGTCGGCCAACCGGATTCGGCCGTCGTCCCGGTCATTCTCGGCGACGCCCAGGTCGCCTACGATGCCGCCCAGGCCTGCCGCGCCCGCGGCCTCAGCGTCGGCTGCTTCCGCCCGCCGTCGGTCCCCGAGGGCACCTCCCGCCTGCGCCTGACCGCCCGCGCCGACCTCACGGAGGCCGAGCTGGCCACCATCGCCACCGTGCTCGGCGAGGTACTGGCCGAAGCCCGTGGGCGAGAGGCGGTTTCGGCATGAGTGCGAAGCTGCTGTTCATCACCGGCACCTCGACCGACGTCGGCAAGACCGTCGTCACCGCGGCCCTGGCCGCCACCGCCCGCGCGGCCGGGACCGAGGTCGCGGTGTGCAAGCCCGCGCAGACCGGCATGGCCCCCGGGGAACCGGGCGACCTGGCCGAGATCACCCGGTTGAGCGGCGTGACCTGCACGCTCGAACTGGCGCGCTACCCCGAGCCCCTGGCCCCCGACACCGCCGCGCGCCGCTGCGGGCAGCCACTGTTGACCCTCGCGGAGACGGTGGCCGGGATCGAATCCTGCACGGACGCCGACCTCGTCCTGGTCGAGGGCGCGGGCGGCCTGCTCGTCCGGATGGGCGAGTTCACGCTGCTGGATCTGGCCCAGAAGATGAACGCGCCGGTGCTGCTGGTGGCGGCCGCCGGCCTCGGGACCCTCAACCACAGCGAGCTCACCACCCGCGCCCTGGCGGCGGCGGGTATCGAGTGTGCTGGGCTGGTCATCGGATCCTGGCCCGCCGCACCCGATCTGGCGTCCGAGTGCAATCGCACCGATCTGCCTGCCGTGACCGGAGTGGAACTGGTCGGTTCAGTCCCCGCCGGTGCGGGCGCGTGGGGTGAGGACGCGTTCACCGCCGCCGCGCCGACCTGGTTCGAAACTGGCTGGACCGGTCGGTATCTGCTGCCCTGAGCGTGGAGGATCTCCCCGCCGCCCGGTCCCGGTATGCGGCATCGGTACGCCGTGGACCGGAGCCGATCGGCGGGCTCACGAATTCCTCACGGGCGCCCTGCGATCGTGGCGGTATGGATGAGTCGGCGGCGATCGCGCATGTGCTGCGGCGCACCACCTTCGGGCCGTTTCCGGGGCAGGTGGAAGCCCTTGCGAGGCAGGGGGCCGGTGGCGCCCGGGGAGCCACGGGTGTCATCGAGAGTGTGCTGGCCGCTGCTCCGCTGGTGCCCGCGACGCCGGTGTTCGATGAGGAGGCGGAGTCTGCTTCGGACGGGCCGGTCGGTTCGTGGCTGCGGGCCATGGCGGATCCGGCGGCCGGCATCCACGAGAAGCTGGTGTGGTTCTGGCACGGGCACTTCACCTCCAGTCACGACAAGGTCGATACCTGGGATCTGATGTGGCGGCAGCATCTGCTGCTGCGAGAGCACGCGCTGGGCAATTTCCGGGAGCTGGCGCAGGCGGTGACCATCGACGGGGCCATGCTGCAGTGGCTCGACGGTGCGGGGTCGATCGCGCTGGCGCCCAATGAGAATCACGGGCGTGAGCTCATGGAGCTGTTCACGCTCGGGCGGGGAAATTACACGCAGCGGGATGTGAGGGCCGCCGCGGTCGCGTTGTCCGGATGGAGCGTCGACGACCACGGGTCTGTGGCATTCGATCCGAAATCCGGGAACCAGCGGGCCGTGGAACTGCTGGGCCGGTCGGTGACCACGGTCCGCGATGCCGTCGATGTACTGTGCGATCGCCTCGAATGCGCGCGGTTCATCGCCGCGAAACTGCACCACTTCCTGGTCGGGCGGGTGGCCTCGGAGCAGCGGGTGACCGAGTTGGCTGCCGTATTCACGCAGGCGCGCTTGGAGATTCGGCCTCTGGTGGCGGCGATCCTGCGTGATCCGTCCTTCGTCGAGGCGACGTACGCGCGCCCGCGCTATCCGGTCGAATGGGTCACCGCCGCGCTCGCCGTCTGCGGGATCGGCAATGCGGCAACGGCTTTCGAGACGATGAACACCCTCGGTCAGTCGCCGTTCTATCCGCCGAATGTGGCGGGCTGGCCGCCGGGGAATCAGTGGATCGCGCCGGGCACGGCCGTCGCGCGAGCGGCATTGGCGGTGAACGCGCCCGCCCTGCCCGAGATCGCGGGGGCCGCCGATCCGGTCGCCGCGGTATTCGCCCGTGCGTCGATCTACGACCCGAGCCCCGGAACCCGGACCGCCGCCCGCGATCTGGCATTCGAACTGCGCCGGGACCCGGGCCGGGCCGCGACGGCGCTGCTGGCCCTGGTCATCACCTCGCCGGAATTCACGCTGGCATGAACCGGAAGGATTCCTCATGGTCTCGTTGAATCGGCGCACCGTGCTGCGAGCCGGTATCGGTGCCGGGGTGGTGGCCGCGGCCGGCGGGGTGGCGGGTTGTCAACTGCTCGGCTCCTCGGACTCACCGGAGCTCTGGCATCCACCGGCGCCGATGCGGGCGGCGGCGCTCGACGAACGGCGCTTGGTGGTGATCGAAATGGCCGGGGGCAGTGACGGATTGTCGATGGCCGTGCCCTACGCCGACTCCCGCTACCGCGACCTGCGGCGCGGCGCCGCCATCGCCGCCGAGCACGTGCACGCCATCGACGGCACGCTCGGCCTGCATCCAGAGCTGAAAGAACTGGCCGCCGCGGGCGTCTCGGTGATTCCGGGCGTGGGCACCGCCAAACCCGATCTGTCGCATTTCGAGATGCTGCACCGCTGGCAGACCGGCGATCCCGAGGGCACCGCCCGCCCGGACACCGGATTCCTCGGGCGGCTCTGCGACCACCTCGGCGACCCGGCCGCACCCGCGGTGGGCGTGTCGCTGGGTGTCGGCGCCACACCGGCGCTCGCCTGCCAACGGGTCACCACACTGTCCGTGGATGCCGGAAACGATGGCCTGTTCCCGGTTTTCGAAGACGAGAACGTCCGCGCCGCCTGGCTGGCGGCCCAGCGGGCCATGGCCCACCCCGACCGTGCCGACGCGCCGCTCTTCGCCACGGCCAGGGCGGGTAGCGCTGCCGCACTGCGGTTCTCGGATGTGGCGGCCACCCTACCGGCTGCCACGGATGGCTATCCGGGCAGTGACCTGGGGGTCCAATTGCGTTTGGCCGCACGGCTGCTCGCCGACGACAACCACGGTCTGCGCATCGTGCACGTCCCCATGGGCGCGGACTTCGACACCCATTCGAAGCACCCGCGCCGCTACGAGACCCTGATGCGGGAACTCGACACGGCGCTGGCCGCCTTCCGACGGGACCTGGCCGCGCGGGGTATCGCCGATCGCGTGCTCATCGCCGCGTACAGCGAATTCGGCCGCCGTGTCCCGGTGAACGACTCGGACGGCCTCGACCACGGCGCGGCCGGGACCGCACTGATCCTCGGGCCGACCAATCCCGGCGTCTTCGGGGAAGCACCGTCACTGCGCGCCCTCGACGCGGACGGCAATCTGCGCGCCACGGTCGATATGTCCGAGTTCTACGCCACCCTCGCCGAGAGCTGGTTCGGCGTCCCGGCCGGGGACGTCCTGCCCGGTTCTCCGCGCCCGCTGCCCGGCGTCGTGGCCGCGTGACCGGTACGGATGCTGTAATTGCGCAGGTGCGGGTACTCGTGTGTGAAGACGACAGGAATCTGGGCGACGAGGTCGCGGCCGGGCTGCGCGCGGCCGGTTTCGCGGTGGACCTGGCCCGTGACTATGCCGACGCCGACCTGAAGATCACCGTCAACACCTACGACTGCCTGGTCGTCGACCGCGGCCTGCCCGACGGCGACGGCCTCGACCTGGTGCGCGCCCATCGGGACTCCGGGCAGCGCACCCCGGTCGTCATGCTCACCGCCCGCGACGCCCTCGCCGACCGGCTGGACGGCTTCGCCCACGGCGCCGACGACTACGTCGTGAAGCCGTTCGCCATGGACGAACTGGCCGCCCGCGTGGGCGCGCTGTGCCGCCGCCGGGAGCTGCCCGCACCCACCCGCACGATCGTCGGCACCCTCGTGGTGGACCGGCCGCGCCGCCGCGTCCACCGCGCGGGCACACTGCTCACCCTGACTCCCAAGGAGTTCGGCGTCCTGGAGCTCCTCGCGGTCCGCGCCGGAACCGTCGTGACCCGCGCCGAACTCATCGAATGCTGCTGGGACGAAATGGCCGAACCCGCGTCGAACGTGGTCGACGTCGTGGTCGCCCAGCTGCGCCGCAAGCTCGGCACCCCGCCCCTCATCGAAACCGTCCGCGGCGCCGGTTTCACCATCACGCCGTGAAGATCCGGCGGCGCGCCACAGCTCCCGACGCCGCGGGTGCGCGACCGGCGAACGCCGATCCTGGTGCGGCCGACCATGATTCGGCGCGCGGCAGGCTCACCCGCTGGAGGCGAAGCGGGCCCGGGGCGCGACCGACGACGCCGGGCCGGCTACGGCGCACCCGGTGGCTGCTGACCGCGCTGTTCACCGCGCTGACCGCCGTCTGCCTGATCGTGCTCGCGTCCCTGGCGGCCTCCATCGATGGGCATTCGCGGGAGAAGGCCCTGGACGCGGGCGTCGACCGGGTGGTGACCGGGCTGGCGCGCGAGGTGTACTGGAACGAGGACGGCGGCGTCGATCTGGAGACCGTGCGCGGGGACGACGATCTGGCCGGCGGCCCCAACGCCGTCGCGATTCTGGTCCGCGACCCGAACGGCCACTGGCAGGAACTGTTCGTGCACAGGCGATCCGGGCTGCCCGCGGACCTGACCGGACTCGCACAGCGGGCCGCCGACGCCGAGGACACCCAGTGGCACAGCCTCACCGACCGAGACGGCGATCCGGTACGCCTGGCGGCGGCCCCTGCCTGGGACAACGACTCGACGGTCGGCGCCGTCGTTTTCGCGGGCGGCGACCCGGCGCCGGGGGAGAGCGACCATCGCAGCCTGGTCGTGGCCCTGTGGGCCGGCGGGCTGACCCTGGTGGCGCTGGCCGCCCTGGCCGGGCACCTGCTGTCCGGGGTGAGCATGCGCCCGGCGGTGCGCATGCTCGACCAGCAGGAGCGCTTCCTGTCCGAGGCCTCGCACGAATTGCGCACGCCCCTGGCCACTTTGCGGCTCTACCTGGATGCCGCGCTGCGTGATCCGGCCGATACCCGGCGCGCGGTCACCGATGCCCGCGCGCTCACCGACCGCATGGGACGCATGGTGGCCGGACTGCTGGCGCGTACCCGCGCCGAAACCGGTGTGGGCGAACTGGATCTGCAGCGCCTGCACCTGGACCAGCTGGTGGAGGGCGTGGTCGCGGAGTGCGGCGGCGACGTGACCCTCGCCGCGGATCCCACTGCGGTGCGGGCGGATCCGGATCTGCTGGCCCTGGCGGTCCGCAATCTCATCGACAATGCCCTGGTGCACGGGGGCACGCCCGTGGAGGTGCGGGTGGCCGCGGGGCAGGTGCTGGTGCGCGATCACGGGCCCGGACTGGATCCCGCGCTCACCGATCCCTTCCGGCGTGGCGCGGTCGGGGCGCGCGGGCACCACGGCATCGGCCTGTCGCTCGTGCGATGGGTGGCGACCGTTCATTCCGGTTCGGTGACCCTGTCTCCCGCGCCGGGCGGCGGCACCCTGGCCACGCTCGCGCTGCCGGTCGCGCCCGAGGACGTGCCGGGCAGCTCGGCGGAGTTGTCGTGAGCTTCATCACATCGGGCGTAGGGTGGCGCGGTGCCTTCCACTCGAGTCGAGAAGTTCGTCGGTGCCCCGCGTCCGAATGTCTTCCGGGCGCTCCTGGATGCGCATTCGGTGCGCACGTGGATGGTTCCCGACGGCATGACCGGTCGCATCCATGAGTTCGATCCCCGCGTCGGCGGGCGGATCCGGATTTCGCTGACCTACGACATGCACACCCGGGCGGGGAAGACGACCCCGCACACCGACACCTTCCACGGTGTTTTCGCCCGGGTCGTGCCCGATCGCGAGGTGGTGCAGACCCTCGAATTCGAAACGGACGACCCGGAACTGCGTGGCGAGATGACGGTGACCTACACCCTCGACGACGTCCCGGGCGGGACCCGCGTGACCGCGTGCCACGAGAACCTGCCGCCGGGACTCTCGCCCGACGAGAACGAGATCGGCTTCCGCGCGGCCCTGGCCAAACTCGCCGAGCACGCCGAGCAGGCCGCCGAGGACTGACACCGCCCGCGAAATCCGCTGACACCGCCCGCGAAATCGCCGTCGATCCCTCGGCATTGCGCGGCGAGGACCGCCGCCCATCGAGATGACCTGTGCGCTACCAGGAGATGACCGGCAGAACAAGCCTGGATGACCAGCCGGAAATTCGTACAGTTGATTGGTATGGCGCTGCCGGGTTTTCCGAATCCGTCCGGCGTCGCCGACCACGACGACCGGCGGCGTCGCGCGCGCCTGCGCGCGACCCACTCGGGCGTCGGCTGGGTCCGCTGGCGGCGGACCCGGCTGCTGGTACTGCGGCTGAGCCTGGTGCCGCTGGTGGCGCTGGGCGCCTTCGCCGAATACATGGGTCTGGACGTGCTGCCGGAGCAGGCGCGGCTGGCGCGCACCGAACCCGCCGTGCTGCCCATCGCGGGCCCGTCGGATGCGCAGGCCGGCGACACCGCCGTCTTCGATCTGGTCGGGCTGGGTGTCCTCGATGCCAGTGACACCGCCCGGGCGCTGCCGTCGCTGCGGCGGCTGGGATCGGTGTGGGCGGTGCGCTACGACAATGCCGGTATCGACACCAAGGTCATCTCGGATCTGATCGTGAAGGTCACCGACGCGGCCAAGGTGCCGAACGTGGTGCTGACCGGGCACAGCATGGGCGGGGTCATCGCGCTGGAGATCGCCAAGCACCTGCACCAGGACAGCAGGAAGCGGGTCCGGGCGGTGATCCTGGACTGCACGCCGGTGGATCTGAACGCGGTCCGCCCCGAGAGCCGCGATCAGGGCGAGGAAATGCTGCGCTGGATGGGCTGGGTGCCCGGCGCGCGGGAGAGCCGCTTGCTGCGGCTGGTCGTGGAAACGTATGCGCGCCATGAGAGTTTCGTCGGCGGACGCTATGTGATCCGTGGCGACGAGTTCCGCGAAGCGGTGAAGAACGTTCTGCGCGACAAGATCCTGAACACCAATGCCGCCAGCAACGGCCTGATCGAGGCCCAGTTCAAGGCCATTGTGGCCGGCGGCGCGGTCGACGATCTGCGGGCGCTGTCCAAACCCGCTGCGGGCAAACCACGTCCGGCCATCGTGTTCATCCGGCCGCACAACCCGTACGACGATCCGATCGTGGATGTGGAGTACTCGCACAAGGTGCTCATCGACCAGGTCGGCGGCGTGAACGGGACGCTGCTGGTGGTGACCACGCGAACCACCGGGCACGCCAACCCGATCGAGCGGCCGCAGGAGTACAACATGGTCATCGAGCAGCAGGCGGTGCCCTTCGTGCGGCAGGTGCAGGCCGACGAGGCGGCGGTGGTCTCGGTCGGGCGCTGACCGATCGGCGGATCAGCGGATCCGGGAACCCAGCAGGTGGCGCACGCCGCTGACGAACAGCTGCAGCCCGAAGTCGAAACGGGCGGTGGCGTCGGGCATGTCGTAGAGCGGCGAGTTCTCCTCGGTCAGCGCGCCCGCGGAATCCATCTGGATGCGCGACTGCTCGTCCACCGTCTGGCCGAGCACGTAGTACAGCAGCGTGTAGGCGGCGAGCTCGGCTTCCTCGCGCGTCATACCAGCGCGAATCGCGGCGCTGGCCAGGCGTTCCCGGCCCTTGCTGGTGGTGAGGCGGGAAGCGTAAGTGGCCGAGACCAATTCGGCGCCGTCGCGATAGGCCAGCAGGCATTCGCGCAGCCGGTGCGCCAATTCGGTCATCTGCTTGGACCATTCGTCGGCCCGGACCGGTTCGTCCATGGGCGCCAGAATCCGGTCGGCGATCGCACCGAGCAGCGCCTGCTTGTTGGGGAAGTGCCAGTACAGCGCACCGGGCTGGACGTGCAGCGAGCCGGCCAGCCGGCGCATGGTCAGATCCGCCAGACCGTACTGGTCGAGAATGGCGATGGCCCCGTCGACCACGTCCGTGCGATGGAGTTGCACTGAAAAACCCGACCCTCTCGTGTTCCGGCTCACGTACCGGACTGCTAGCCTACCCTGAACACCGTTCAAGTTGCTCGGCCACACCGGTCGGACGAAGGGATTCGCGCGGACATGACTCAGGCAGCCGTCACCACCGATGCTGTGACCACAGCAGGCGATGACATTCTCGCCATCGCCCGCGAGCAGGTGCTCGAGCGCGGCGTCGGCCTGACCCAGGACCAGACCCTCGAGGTGCTGCGCCTCGGCGACGACCGGCTCGAGGAGCTGCTCGGCCTGGCGCACGACGTGCGCATGAAGTGGTGCGGGCCCGAGGTCGAGGTCGAGGGCATCATCTCGCTCAAGACCGGCGGCTGCCCGGAGGACTGCCACTTCTGTTCGCAGTCCGGCCTTTTCCAGTCCCCGGTGCGCGCGGCGTGGCTGGACATCCCGTCGCTGGTGGAGGCCGCCAAGCAGACCGCCAAGACCGGCGCCACCGAGTTCTGCATCGTGGCCGCGGTGCGCGGTCCGGACGAGAGGCTGATGGCGCAGGTCGCCGCGGGCGTCGAGGCCATTCGCAACGAGGTCGACATCCAGGTCGCCTGCTCGCTCGGCATGCTCAACCAGGAGCAGGTGGATCAGCTGGCCGCCATGGGCGTGCACCGCTACAACCACAACCTCGAGACCGCGCGCTCGCACTTCCCGAACGTGGTCACCACCCACACCTACGACGAGCGCTGGGACACCCTGCGCATGGTGCGCGAGGCGGGCATGGAGGTCTGCTCCGGCGGCATCCTCGGCATGGGTGAATCCCTGGAGCAGCGCGCCGAATTCGCCGCGCAGCTGGCCGAACTGGAGCCCGACGAGGTGCCGCTGAACTTCCTCAACCCGCGCCCGGGCACCCCCTTCGGCGATCTCGAGGTGCTGCCCGCCGCCGACGCCCTGCGCGCCGTCGCCGCGTTCCGCCTGGCGCTCCCGCGCACCATCCTGCGTTTCGCGGGCGGCCGGGAGATCACCCTCGGCGACCTGGGCGCCAAGCAGGGCATCCTCGGTGGCATCAACGCCGTCATCGTCGGCAACTACCTGACCACCCTGGGCCGTCCCGCCGAGGCCGACATCGATCTGCTCGGCGAGCTCAAGATGCCGATCAAGGCGCTCAACGAAACCCTCTGAGACAAGCGGGCTATGGAAAACCGGTACCGTGGCGGTACGGTCTCTCCGGCCCGCTTTACCGTGCACTGCTACTGAGACACGAAGGATCCATCGAGGTGATCGTGGACATCGAGGAGCGCTACAACCCTTTCACGGGTAAGCGGATCGTGCCGGGTCTGGATGATCCGGTTCCAGCGGCCGCCGCTCTGGGCCTCGAGCCCCCGCGCTTCTGCGAACAGTGCGGGCGCCGCATGATCGTGCAGGTCAGCCCCGACGGCTGGTGGGCGAAGTGCTCCCGCCACGGTGTTCTCGACTCCACGAGCCTGGAACACCGCTAGTGGCAACCACACTCACCGCCGAGCCGGGCGGACTACGCGTCGACGTACTGATGCGGGAAGTGCGCGCGGCGGCGGTGGTGTGCGCCGCCCTGGCCGCGGTGAGTGCCCTGGCCGGGGTGGCCTGGGCGTTTCTCGCTCCTCCGGAGCAACTGCTGGTGGTCGAACCCGACCGGGGCACCGCCCTCACCGGCGAGAGCATGCATCGCTTCGACGCCCTCGCCATTTTCGTGCTGATCGGCATCGTGCTCGGTGTCCTCGGCCCGGCCGCGGCGTGGCGCTGGCGGCGGGCGCGGGGACCCGTGCTGCTGTCGGGCATCCTGCTCGGCTCGCTGGCCGGCGCCTTCCTGATGAAGGTGGTGGGTGAGGCCGTCGCCGAGCGGGTGCACACCCGCCCCCAGCATCCCGCCGTCCACTCGATCGTGGAATTCGCTCCCTCCGTGGAGTGTTGGGCCGCCCTGATCGCCCAGCCGCTCGCCGCCGCGGTGGTGGTCCTGCTCCTCACCGCCCTGAGCACCTCCGACGATTTGGGCACCGGCGAGTACCTACCCTTCGGCGGCCGGCGCCCCGACCCGGTCGTCCTCGCACCACCCCAGTACGGTTCGGCCATCAGCTACGGCCCCTACCCGGGTTCCAACGGCGGCCCCCAGTACACCCCGCGAGATCCCGTGGTGCCCTTCGAATCCCAGGGCCCCGTCCCCGACTCCGACACCACCCGCTGATCCCGCGCAATATTCGCTGGAGCTCCAGCGTTGTACCCCTTACCGTGTTCGAGTTCACCGAACCGATCCACCCTGGGGGACTCCGTGAAAACCACACCCGCCGACAGCGGCGCGCCCGCCCCGGCGGAACGCCCGGACCTGACCGCGTGGCGGCAACGCCACGAACTCCGCAGATCCAATGCGTCCCAGCCCATCCCGAGCGCCCGCCGCTACCAGCGCACCACCAAACACCGCCATCGCGACGCGGACCGCTGATTCGACCGATCCTGGCTCGCCGGGGCAACCTACGCATCGGCTCACCCCACCCGGTCGCTTCCGATGGTGCGCCGGTAGTCCGCGATCACCAGCTGGCCGAGGGCTATGCCGCCGTCGTTCGGGGGAACCCGGCGGTGGCTGTATACCTCGAACCCGTCGCGTTCGAGTATCGCGAGGCTGTTGACCAGCAGGAATTCGTTGAGGAACACGCCGCCGGACAACACCACCTGCCGGATGCCGGTTTCGCGGGAGATTTCGCGGCACCGGCGGCGCACCATGGTCACCACGCCGGAATGGAAGCGGCGGCTGATCCGGGGGAGCGGGACGCCGGTGTCGAGGTCCTCCGCGATCGCGCGGATCACCGGTCTGAAGTCGATTTCGGTTGTGGTGTAGTCGAACTCGTAGCCGTCGACCATATCGAGGTCGCGCTCCAGCAAGCCCTCCAACTCGATCGGGCCCTGGGCTTCGTACTCGGCGTGCGAGCACACATCCAGCAGGGCGGCCACCGCGTCGAACAACCGGCCCATGCTCGACACTTCGGGTGAGTTGATGCCTCGCGCACGCATCGTCGAATACACGTGCCGGCGGTCCGGCTCGAGCCGCCCGATCGCCGGGATCGCCTTGACGGCCATGTCGATATCGCCGAAGGCGTCCAAGGCGACCGATACCGCGCTTCGAATCGGTTCGTGGACCGCTCGGTCACCGCCGATCAATGCCAAGCGCCGCAAATGCGTTGCACGCTCGAACCTTTCGAGGCCCCCGACCAGGAATTCCCCGCCCCAGATGGTGCCGTCGGTGCCGTAACCGGCTCCGTCGAACACCACACCGATGGCCTGCCCCGTGAGTCGATTCTCCGCCATGCACGAGGCCATATGAGCGTGATGGTGCTGGACGAACACGGGTTCGCCGGATTCGCCGATACCCTCGTGCGCGGTGCTGGAGCGGAACTGCGGGTGCATGTCGTAGACACCCGCCTCGGGCCGCAGGTCATAGAGCGCCGCCAGGTGTGCCGCCGTCTTGCGATGGGAGGCAAAGGTTTCGTCGTTCTTGAGGTCACCGATGTGCTGGCTGAGGAAGACCCGGGAACCGGCCGACAGGGCCACCGTCGTCTTGAGTTCCGCACCGTAGGCGACCAGTGGCGTCAGCGGCCGGCCGACCTCCACCGGATACGGGGCGTAACCACGCGCTCGGCGCAGGAACGTCAGCAGGGGGCCGTCCAGCCCGGGATGCGAGGACAGCCGGACCACGGAATCGTCCACCCTGACCTCGATTTCGCGATCGTGATAGAGGATCACGTCGGCGATCTCGAAGAGCTGCCCGAGGGCGTCCTCGTTGCGATGCACGATCGGATAGCCGGAGATGTTGCCGCTCGTCATGACCACCATGTCCAGGCCGGATTCGTCCAGGAGCAGGTGATGATGCGGCGCCGAGGGCAGCATCAGCCCCAGATTCGGATTCCGCGGAGCGATGTTCTCCGGGACCGTACCGGAACGCTTGCGCGCGAGCAGGATCGGCCGCGCGGGCGACCGCAGCACCGCTTCCTCCGCCGCGGACAGTTCCACGATCCGATGAGCGGTGGCCAGATCCCGGACCATGACCGCGAAGGGCTTGGAATCCCGGCGCTTGCGTTCGCGCAGCAAGGCCACCGATTCGGCGTTCCGCGCATCCACGGCGAGGTGGAAACCCCCGACACTCTTGATGGCCGCGACGCCTCCGGCTGTCAATTCCCGTGCGCACCGCCGCAATGCGTCCTCACCTTCGACGACAGCCCCCTGCCGGTCGGCGAGGAACAGGCGAGGTCCGCAGTCCGCGCAGGCATTGGGCTGCGCGTGGAAGCGCCGGCTCATCGGATCCCGATACTCCCGGTCGCATCGCTCGCACATGACGAAGGAGCGCATCGTGGTTTGCGAGCGATCGTAGGGCAGTGCGCGAATGATCGAATACCGTGGACCGCAGTTCGTGCAGTTGATGAACGGGTAGCGATAACGGCGGTCGGCCGGATCGCGCAATTCGGCCAGGCAATCGGCGCACACGTGCGTATCAGCCGGTACCAGAGCCACTTTCGCCCCGGTGTGCTCACTGTGCACGATCTCGAAACCGGTGGCCTCCGACAGTCCGGCCGACGTGCCGACGGCTGTCACGTCGTCGACGCGGGCCAGCTCGGGAGCCTTGCTCGCCAGTTCCGCGCTGAACTCTCGCAGCACGGACTCGGGGCCGCTCACCTCGATGAGCACGCCCTCCGGATCATTGCGAACCCAGCCTGCCAATTCCCGCTCTCGGGCGAGCTTGTAGACGAAGGGACGATAGCCCACGCCCTGAACGACACCGGTGACCCTGATTTTCCAGGTTGCGTATTCGGTCATGGCGACGGTTCAGCACAGCCGCGGCAGCTCTGCGCCGCGGAGAGGTTGCAGCGCCGATTCGCGACCGCCGGCATCCCGGAGGATCACCGCCGCGCCTTCCCGGGCGGTCACTTCGCCGACTGCGACGGCATGCCGGCCGTATTCGTGTGCGCGCAGTGCGGCGAGCACATGCTCGGTCGCCGCGGGATCGACGAAGATCGCGAGGCAGCCCTCGTTGGCGCAATGTAAGGGGTTGATCCCCAACATGTCCGCCGCCATCGCGGTCTCGTGCTGGATCGGCAAGGCCGGAGCCTCGATCATGATGGCTTTGTCCATCTTGCCCGCGTACTCGTGCAGCACCGCCGAGAGTCCGCCGCGCGTGACATCCCGCATCGAGTGGATCGACCCGGTGGGCACCGTCGAGAACACGCGATCGATCATCGTGTTGAGCGGAGCGCAGTCGCTGAGCACCCGGCTTTCGAAGCCGAGGCCTTCCCGGATCGACAGCAGATGAACGGTGTGGTTGCCGATCGGGCCGGACAGCACGACGGCATCACCGGGGCGCACGGAATCCATCCGCAGGGGCTCGCGGGAGAAGAAGCCGACCCCACTCGTGTTGAGATACAGCTGATCCGCTTCCCCGGCGCGCACGACCTTCGTATCGCCGCACACGATCTGCACACCGGCCTCGCGCGCGGTGTCCCGAATGGAGGTCAGCACCCGGAACAGCTGGTCGAACGGCAGTCCCGTCTCGAGGATCAGGCCGAGGGTGAGATAGCGAGGCGAGGCCCCCGAGACCGCGAGATCATTGACGGTCCCGCAGACCGCGATCTTCCCGATGTCGCCGTTGCCGAAGAACGGCGGGTCGACCACGAAGCTGTCGGTGGTCATCGCGATCCGGCTACCCTCGACGGGCAGGATCGCACTGTCCTCCATCTCGCCCACATAGACATCGCCCAATGTCTGCGCGATGAATTCCACGAGCTCGCCGGACAGCGTCGCACCCGTGCCGTGATCGAGCTGAATCTTCTGGGTTGCGAGCATCATTTCCTGGGTGTCGAGCGTCACGGTGTCTTGGTCTCCTTCCGGGGGAGACCGCCGTTCTCATCGATCGTCAGCAGAATTTCTTCGGCACTGGCGACCGTGGCGCAGTAACCCGCGAGCCATTCGAGTGCACGCTGCCGGTCGGCTTCGACGGCGGAGAATACGCAGTCGCTCGGCACCCCGACGATGTATCCGCGAAAGAATGCGTCGGCCGCCGTCGTCTGAATACAGATCTGGGTTTGCAGACCGATGAGGATCAGGGTCTCGACCCCGATCGCCTGCAGCCGCGCATGCAGATCGGTCTCGTAGAAGCCGCTGTCCTTGCTCCGCTCCTGAATGATGTCTTCCGAGTCGAGGAACTCGTGAATCACCTCCGCGCCCGCCGTGCCCTTCAGGGCGGGGATGCGGCCGTCGTACCGCTCCGCGAGGGGATCGTCCGGTTCGTTGAGGAGCTGGAGATGAAAAATGGGATAACCCCGTTTCCGCATGGCGGACAAGAATTCCGTCACATGCGGAGTCGCCGCGGTGATCGCCGCCTGACGCTCCGGGTTCTTTCCGACGATATCGTATTGCAAGCCGCTCGTGAGAACTGCGATCTTTGACATGTCGACTACTCCGATAACTAGCTAGTTGTGCTGCGCCGCGTTCGAGGGATTTTGCAGATCATGGGCGATATTGGCCCAGTTGGCCGCGCATTGGAGCGCGAATTCGATGATGTGGTCCCGGGTATGCGGGAGAATTGCGTCGGCTATCTTCTCGACATCGCTGCTCTTCACCGCGCGCTGATGCATCCACCGCAGGAGGTCGCGGCCGCTGGCGCTCATCCGTAGTGCCGGGTCCCGGGACATCAGTGCCAGCAGGGCACCGAGATCCGCCGGCTTCTCGGGATGGGGAACAGGGGTGAGCCGATCGGGAGTTTCCGGGAGTTTGCTCTCCGACTCCGGAAGGGTAGGGGGCGTTTTGTTTTCGTTCGAATGGAGGAGCGGATCCTCCCCGCGTTTGAGTCGGCTGCGGACATCTCGAACGGTGGACGGGGACAGGCCCACTTCTTGGGCGATGCTACGCAGGGACGCGTCGGGGCGGGCCAGGATCAGCTCCGCGGCGGTGCGCCGGGCGGATTTGGTGTCGACGGGTCGTAGTCGTCCATCACTTCCCAGCCGATGGCTCGACCGCGAATTGTCGTCGATGCGGCCCCGGATCGCGGCCACGGTCTTCGCGGACAGGCCCGCGGTGGTCGCGATCGAACGATCCGACCAGTGCGGATGGGTTCGCATGATTCGTTCCGCCGCGGCCCGCCGATCGGTCAGCGACAGCGGCAGGCCGTGGGTCGTGTTCTCCCGGACCCCGACGATGAATGCGAGTTCCTCGGAACCGTCCACCAGATATGCATCAATATGTGTGAATCCCTTCAGTCGCGCGGCGAATGTGCGATGAAATCCATCGATAACTCGCAGTGTGGGCCGATGAACGAGAATGGGCGGCAAAGGCCATTCGGCCTCGACCAGCCTTTCGATGTGGGAATGATCCTCGCCCTCGGATCGAGGGGAGCCGATAGTTACCAGCGATGCAATCTCTAAGGATGTTCTGACGCGATTCAATTTCGAAGAGTTCTCCAAATGCGTAGTGCCCCTTGGTCTTTCGAGATCAGCGTTCGGAAATTACCCCAGGCGCATCCTCTCAGCAAGGGGGTATCGAGGTGGACGGCGGGCGGTTGTGATCACCCATCGTCGTCAGCCTGTGCGGCTGTGTCGATCCACAGCCGGTGACATCAGACACTGTACAACTGGGTGAAAGCCGCAGTTGCACAGTGCGATTCGGTCCATCGATGCAGGACCGCCCGCCTTTCGGCTGTGGTTTCGCACAGCTGCGCCCGCCGGCGGTAGCGGGATCTCATCCGGTGAGTTCGATAACAGGCGTTCCGCTCTTGTCGCGGAGATCGACATGTGCGGTAATACCGTGGCCGACTTCGGTTGCGGTACATGTGAATCGCAATCACAGAGAATTGCTCGTGAAACCTGCTGGAGTTGGGGGAGATTCGATGTCTGTGAACGGTGCCGAGCGAGAAATGGACGTGGCGAGCGTCCCGCTGCGCTGGGTGGGCCCGGTCAAGATCACCGGTAATGTGGTGGACGAACTGGTCGAAATCCCGTTGGCCACATATGAATCGCCGCTGTGGCCGTCGGTGGCGCGGGGCGCCAAGGTCACCAGGCGCTGCGACCGCGGCGTCGTCGCCACGCTCGTCGACGAACGGATGACCCGGTCGGTCCTGCTCGAGGCCGACGACGCCGGGACCGCACTGGCCGCGGTCCGCCGGCTCGGGGACTCCATGGGTGAGCTGCGCCGGATGGTCTCCGCATGCAGCCGCTATGCCGAACTTCTGGAGATCCATCACCAGATCGCCGGAAACCTGTTGTTCGTGCGATTCGAATTCTCGACCGGGGACGCTTCCGGTCACAATATGGCTACCTTGGCCGCCGATGCCCTGCTCGCGTACATGGTGCGCGAATTCCCGGGCGTGCGTTACGAATCCGTGTCGGGAAACTTCTGCACGGACAAGAAGGCATCGGCGGTCAACGGCATCCTGGGCCGTGGCAAGAACGTGGTTACCGAATTGCTGGTCCCGCGTGCCGTGATGGAGCACGATCTGCACACGACCGCGCGGCGGGTGGCGGCCCTCAATGTCCGCAAGAACCTGATCGGAACCAGTCTGGCAGGTGGGATCCGCACGGCGAACGCGCATTACGCGAACATGTTGCTGGCCGTCTACCTGGCCACCGGCCAGGACGCGGCGAACATCGTCGAGGGCTCGCAGGGCATCACGCACGCCGAGGACCGCGACGGCGATCTCTATTTCTCGTGCACGTTGCCGAACATCATCGTCGGAACCGTCGGAAACGGAAAAGGATTGGACTTCGCCGCGGCGAATCTGGCCAGACTGGGCTGCCGTGAAGACCGCAGGGCGGGCGAGAACGCCCGCCGTCTCGCCGTGGTGACCGCGGCGGCGGTCCTGTGCGGCGAGCTGTCGCTGATGGCGGCCCAGACGAACTCCGGAGAACTGATGCGGACGCATCTGACTTTCGAACGCTCACCATCGGATGGAGAGAATTGACGTGGTGTCTCCCATTGGAATTCACGATATCGCGTTGGCGACCGGGCACTACGCGCTGAACCTCGGCGAACTGGCGGAGCGGCGCGGCGTCGATCCCGGCAAGTACACCGTCGGCCTGGGGCAGACCACGCAGACCGTTCCGGCGACGGATGAGGACATCGTCACGATGGCCGCCGCCGCGGCGAAGCAGATCGTGGCCGAGCACGACGCGGGGAATATTCGCACCGTCCTGCTCGCCACCGAAACCGGGATCGACCAGTCCAAAGCGGCCGCGGTATATGTCCAGGACCTGCTGGGATTACCGTCCTCGACCCGGGCGGTGGAATTGAAGCAGGCGTGTTACGGCGGTACCTCCGCGCTGCAGTTCGCGGCCGGACTCGTGCACCGCGACCCCGATCACCAGGTCTTGGTGCTCACCAGCGATATCGCGAAATACGATGTCGACTCCGCCGGCGAGGCCACGCAGGGCGCGGCCGCCGTCGCCATGCTGGTGTCGGCGGACCCGGCCGTCGCGGTCCTGGAACCCGGTTCGGGTCTGTACACCGCCAATGTGCAGGACTTCTGGCGGCCCAACTACCGCTCGACACCGATGGTCGACGGCAAGCTGTCGGTCTCGCTGTATCTCGAAGCGGCGGAACAGGCGTGGAAGGACTACGAGGCCCGCGGCGGCCGGGCGATCGAGGATTTCGCGGCCTTCTGCTATCACCAGCCATTCACCCGGATGGCCTACAAGGCGCACGCGCGGCTGCTCGAGGTCCACGGCATCGGCGCCGACCAGGAGCGGCTGGACGCGGATCTCGCCCACACCACCGTCTACAACCGGCTGATCGGCAACAGCTATACGGCCTCGTTGTACGTGGGCCTGATGTCGTTGCTCGACCATGCAGAGGATCTGAGCGGACGTTCGGTCGGGCTACTCAGCTACGGATCGGGTTGTGTCGCGGAGTTTTTCGGCTTGTCGATGGTGCCGGGATACCGGCAACGGTTGCGGACCGCGGCCAATCGGGCGGCCATCGCACGACGCGAACCGATCTCATACGAGAGATACCGTGCGATAAGGGATTTCGAACTGCCCGTGGATGGTTCGTCGAAGGTGCTCGAGGCCGACAGCGCCGGACCCTTCCGCTTGCGGGCCGTCACCGGGCATTCGCGAATGTACGAGGCACGTCACCTGATTCAAGCATGAGAATGGATGCGAAACGGCCCGCCGCCGACACGCTCGGCACGGGCCGGGCCGCCGCGAAACTGATCCTGCTCGGTGAACATGTGGTGCTCTACGGTCGACCGGCGATCTCGCTGCCGGTACCGCAGGTGGGGGTGACCGCCACCGCATACCGGACCAGGGGAACGGCCGCGCGGCTGGATGACACCGCGGTATCGCGGCTGGCGATAGCGGCGGCCTGCCGACACCTTCGGGTTCCCGAGGACGGCATGGCAGTCGCCGTCGACAGCGATATCCCGAGCGAGCGCGGACTGGGTTCGAGCGCCGCCGTCGCCGCGGCCATCATTCGCGCGGTGGCCGAGCTGTGGGATCGAAAGCTCTCCGACGAAACCCTTTTCGCGCTGATCCAGGAGTCGGAGACGCGGGCGCACGGAAACGCCAGCGGCATCGATGCGCGCACGGTGATCAGCCCGGCGGGTCCGCTGTGGTTCCAGGACGGGCTGGCGCGGCCCCTTCCGGTGGCGGACAGCGCGGATCGCGCGGTCCTGGTCGTGGCCGACACCGGTGTGGCCGGGAGCACCCGGCAGGCGGTGGCCACCGTGCGCGGGCGACTGTCCGAGCTCGGCGCGGAGGGTGAGGCGCTGCTCGAGCGCGCCGGGAAGCTCACCCACGGCGCTGCCGAGGATCTGCGGCTCGGGCGCTTCGCCGACCTGGGTCGGGCCATTACTGCCGCACAACGGCTTCTGGTGCGATTGGGCGTCAGTTGCCCGGCCGTGGATGAGCTGGTGTCCGCCGCACTGGCCGGGGGTGCCCTGGGGGCCAAACTATCCGGCGGCGGGCTCGGCGGCTGCGTCATCGCACTGGCCACCGATGCCCCTGCGGTGCGCACGGCACTGCTCGCGGCCGGCGCCCAGCGTTGTCTCGAGGTCCCTTTGACGCCGGTGCGCGCATGAATTCCGTGGTGGCGGTGGCGCATCCGAATATCGCCTTGATCAAGTACTGGGGCAAGCGAGACGAGGTCCTGCACCTGCCCATGACCACCAGCCTGTCGCTGACCCTGCGGGAATTCCCGACCACGACCAGGGTCACGCAGCGGCCGGACCTCACCGCCGACCACGTGACGTTCGCCGGAGCGAGGGCGCCCGAGGCGTTCGCCGCGCGCGTCTCGCGGTTTCTCGATCTGGTGCGCGAGCTGTCCGGCGACCCGCGGCACGCCGTGGTGGACACCGTGAACACGGTGCCGACCGGAGCCGGACTGGCCTCCTCGGCAGCGGGTTTCGCCGCACTGGCGCTGGCCGCCGGAACCGCCTACGGACTGGACCTCGACCGGCGCGCGCTGTCCCGGCTGGCGCGCCGCGGATCCGGCAGCGCGTCGCGATCGGTCTTCGGCGGGTTCGCGGTGTGGTGGCGCGGCGAGGACGTCGGCGACGCCGGTGACCTGAGCAGCTTCGCCGAACCGATCGACGCGCCGCTGCTGGACCCGGCGCTGGTGGTGGCCTTGGTCGACACCCGCGAAAAGACCGTTCCCAGTAGGGAAGCGATGCGGCGGACCATGGCCACGTCGCCGTTCTACCCGCCGTGGGTGGCCGAGTCCGCCCGGGACCTGGACCGCATGCGGAAGGCGCTGCACGAGGGCGATCTGGCGACCGTCGGGGACATCGCCGAGGCGAACGCCCTCGGGATGCACGCGACCATGCTCGGTGCACGACCGGCCGTACGGTACTTCGCACCCGGCACTTACCGGGTGCTGGACCGGGTGCTGGAGTTGCGTGCCTCGGGCATCGGAGCCTGGGCCACGATGGACGCCGGTCCGAATGTGAAGGTGCTGTGCGATTCCCGCGACAGCGCCGCCGTCGCCGCCGCGGTTGCCGAGGTGGTCGGGGGAGCGGCGCGGACCGTGGTCACCACCGCCGGGCCCGGTGCCGTCGTCTCCGATGACGGAAATCGATGATCACGGTCGCCGTTCCGGGCAAGCTCTACATCGTCGGCGAATACGCGGTCCTGGAGCCGGGCAGCGCGGCCGTGCTGGTCGGCATCGATCGTCAGGTGCGCGTGCGCCTGACGCCGGTGACGTCGGCCGGCCCTGTGGCCCGGACGATCACCACCAATCGGGCCCCGGGTCGCGGCGTCGAATTCATCCGCCGGGGAAGTGGTTTCGAGCCGTCGCCGGCGACGACGGCCGACTCGGCCGGGTTGTCCCATGCGCTGGCAGCGCTGGCCATCGTCGATCGCTATGCCGTCGAGTCGGGCTGCGAGCCCGTGGGTTTCGCCCTCGATATCGACTCCCAGCTCGACGATTCCGCGACCGGACGCAAATACGGGCTGGGTTCCTCCGGGGCAGTGACCGTCGCGGTCGTCCGGGCCGCCGCCCAGGCGTACGGGCTGCCGCTCGATCCCGCCACCGAGCTGAAACTGGCTCTGCTCTCGGTGTTCTCGGTGGATCCGTACTGTTCCGGCGGCGATGTCGCGGCCTCGGCGCACGGCGGTTGGGTGTACTACCGGACCCCGGATCGCGCGGCCCTGACCACCGCGCTCGCGCGACACGACCAGGAACTCGGCGCACTGATCCGCCGGCCCTGGAAACACCTGGCGGTGCGGTCGCTGCCGCCACCCCGTGCGCTGTCGCTCGAGGTGGGATGGGTTGGCAGTCCCGCGAATTCGAGCGAGCTGGTGGCAGCGATGAAACAGTCTGTCCGACAGCATCGTTCGGTCTATCGGCAGTTCGTCGCCGCGAGTGACCGGTGTGTCGAGCATTTCGCGACAGCATGCCGGTCCGGGGACGATCACGCGGTCGAGGTCGCGCTGAATACCGCCGGGCGACTGCTCCGTGACCTGGCCGCCGTGTCCGGTACGGCCATCGAAAGCCCCGAACTGTCTCGATTGCGCTGTCTCGCCGAGGAACTCGGTGCGGTGGCGAAGAGCTCCGGTGCGGGCGGCGGCGACTGCGGGATCGCTCTGATCGACCCCGCCCGCGCCCCGATCCTGCGGCAGCGCTGGCGCGCCGCCGGAATCGAACCGCTGCGTCTCCGGGTACACAAGAGGAAAGAGAGCATCAGATGAGCTATGCCAGCCGCAAGGACGATCACGTCCGCCTGGCCGTCGCGCAGCATCAGGTGTCGATGGCCGGGCCGCGCACATCTCCGTTCGACGACGTCGCCTTCGTCCACCACGCCATCCGGGGCACCGCGGAGCACGCGGTCTCCCTGGCCACCGAGGTGGGCGGCACGACCTGGCCGGTGCCGCTGTACATCAACGCGATGACCGGCGGCAGCCACCGTACCGGCGAAGTGAATCGCGGGCTGGCGATCGCCGCGCGGGAGACCGGCCTGGCGATCGCGTCGGGCTCGATGAGCGCCTACCTGGCCGACAGTTCGGTGGCCGCGACCTACCGCGTGCTGCGCGGCGAGAATCCGGACGGCTACGTCATCGCCAATGTCAATGCCAACGCCACCCCGGAGATGGCGGTGCGGGCAGTGGAATTGCTGCGCGCCGACGCACTGCAGGTGCACGTCAATGCGATCCAGGAGATCGTGATGCCGGAGGGGGATCGGGACTTCTCCGCCTGGCCGTGCAATATCGCTCGCCTGGCCGAGACGCTCGGTATCCCGGTGATCGTCAAGGAGGTCGGGTTCGGGATCAGTGCCGACACCGTCACCCAGCTGGCCGAGCTCGGCGTGCGGATCGTCGACGTATCCGGCAATGGCGGAACGAATTTCGCGCTCATCGAAAACGCCAGGCGACGGCGCGCCGACTTCGGCCTGCTCGCCGGCTGGGGCCTGTCCACCCCGGCCTGCCTGGCCGACGGAGCCGACGCGGCGCTGCGGCACGGGGTCACACTGCTGGCCTCCGGCGGGGTGCGTACTCCGCTCGACGCCGTTCGCGCGCTCGCGCTCGGCGCGCGGGCGGTGGGGGTGTCGGGGCATTTCCTGTCGATCCTCGAGACCGAGGGCGTCGATGCGCTGATCGCGGCCATCGACACGTGGATCACGCAGATCCGGCAGCTCATGGTGCTGCTCGGCGCGGAAACCGTCCGTGCGCTGGCGGCAACCGATGTATTGCTGACCGGTGGGCTCGCCGAAATTTGCAGACTGCGCGGTATCGATCCGGCCGGCTACGCCCGCCGCTCCCGGGATCCGATGCGGTCGAGCGTGCCTGTTACCCGTGAGTAGCTTAGCTCAAGTTATGATGCGACGAGCGACGAGCGACATTGCGTCCCTTCGTAAGTGAAAGGTCACCGTATGAGCCCCCTGCAAATAACGCTGGGCATCATCTCCATACTGATCGGTGTCCCCGCGTGGGCCGGGTTCATATTGGCGATACGCCGGATGGTTCGCACCATCCGGCTGGGGCAGCCGGCCCCGGACCGATTCGGGCCGTTCCTGCCCCGATTCGCCACCATGGTCAAGGAATTCGCCGCGCACACCCGCATGGTGAAGTTCCGGACCGTCGGCTGGGCGCACTGGCTCGTCATGGTCGGCTTCCTGATCGGGTTCGTCACCGTCTTCCAGGCCCAGGGGCAGATCTTCAGCCCCACCTTCACCTGGCCGTGGATCGGTGACACCCTCGCCTATCACCTCCTCGACGAGTTGCTGGGCCTGGGCACGATCGTCGGCGCGCTGGTGCTGATCACCATCCGGCAGTTGAACCATCCGCGCCGGCCCGCGCGGCTCTCCCGGTTCTCCGGCTCCAACTTCCTTGCGGCCTACTTCGTCGAGGGTGTCGTGCTCGTCGAGGGCATCAGCATGGTCGGTGTGAAGGCACTGGTCATCAGCTACACCGGCGAGCACCATGCCGCCAGCGACTTCGTCAGTATGAACATCGCCAAGCTGCTGCCCGCGAGCGCTTCCACGGTGTCGGTCTTCGCGTTCTTCAAGCTGATGGCCGCGCTGGTATGGGTGGTAGTGGTCAGCCGGAACATCGACTGGGGTGTGGCGTGGCACCGGTTCGCTGCCTTCCCGAACATCTATTTCAAGCGTGAGGCTGATGGTGGTGTCGCTCTGGGTGCGGCGAAGCCGATGATGTCGGGCGGTAAGCCGATCGAGATGGAGACCGCGGATCCGGACAATGACACTTTCGGTGTGGGTAGGTTCGAGGACTTCTCGTGGAAGGACATCCTCGATGTCACCACGTGTACCGAGTGTGGTCGTTGTCAGTCGCAGTGCCCGGCCTGGAATACGGGTAAGCCGCTCTCGCCGAAGTTGTTGATCATGTCGTTGCGTGATCATGGTTACGCCAAGGCCCCGTATCTGCTGGCGGGTGGCCGTAAGGATATGGGTGGCGAGGAGATCGGTCTGGTCGACGCCGAGGGTAGGCCGGATGAGCGTGCGCTGGCGAAGATTTCGGAGGCTGCGCGTGCGGAGGCGGAGCGTCCGCTGGTCGGTGGTGAGGATGTCGATGGCATCATCGATCCGGAGGTGTTGTGGTCGTGCACGACCTGTGGTGCGTGTGTGGAGCAGTGCCCGGTCGATATCGAGCATGTCGATCACATCATCGATATGCGCCGTTATCAGGTGCTGATCGAGTCGGAGTTCCCGTCGGAGTTGGCGGGGTTGTTCAAGAATCTGGAGAACAAGGGCAACCCGTGGGGTCAGAACGCCAAGGACCGGTTGAACTGGATCTCCGAGGTCGATTTCGAGATCCCGGTGTTCGGTAGGGATGCTGATTCCTTCGACGGGTACGAGTATCTGTTCTGGGTCGGTTGTGCGGGTGCGTATGAGGATCGTGCGAAGAAGACCACCAAGGCTGTCGCGGAGTTGTTGGCGACCGCGGGTGTGAAGTTCATGGTGTTGGGTCAGGAGGAGACCTGCACCGGTGACTCGGCGCGTCGTGCGGGTAACGAGTTCTTGTTCCAGCAGTTGGCGATGCAGAACATCGAGTTGTTGAACTCGGTGTTCGATGGTGTGGAGCAGGCCAAGAAGAAGATCGTGGTCACGTGTGCGCACTGTTTCAACGCGCTCAACAATGAGTACCCGCAGGTCGGCGGCACCTATGAGGTGGTGCATCACACCCAGTTGCTCAATCGTCTGGTGCGTGGCAAGGCGTTGGTGCCGGTGTCGCCGGTGGCGCAGAACGTGACCTATCACGACCCGTGTTATCTGGGCCGGCACAACAAGATCTACAACGCGCCGCGGGAGTTGATGCAGGCTTCGGGTTCGACGTTGGTCGAGATGCCGCGTCATGCCGAGCGTTCCATGTGCTGTGGTGCCGGTGGTGCGCGGATGTGGATGGAGGAACAGCTCGGTAAGCGCATCAATATCGACCGGGTCGACGAGGCCCTCGACACGTTGAACGGTGGTAACGAGCCGTCGATGATCGCGACGGGTTGCCCGTTCTGCCGGGTCATGCTGACCGATGGTGTCACCGCCCGCAAGGATGGTGGTGAGGTCGGTCAGGGTGTCGAGGTCGTGGATGTGGCGCAGCTGATGCTGCAGTCGATCAACCGTGTCGAGGCCGCGACCCTGACCGAGAACCTGCGCGTTGTGCAGCAGCCGAAGGCCGAAGAGCCCGAACCGGTTTCGGTGCCCGAGCCGGTCGAGGCCGAGGCCGCGGTCGAGGCTCCCGTCGAGGCTGCGCCGGCTGGTGGCGGTCTGGGGATGAAGGGTGGTGCGAAGGCTCCCGGTGGTAAGGGTCTGGCCATGAAGGGCGGCCTGAAGGCGCCGGGCGCGAAGGCCGCCGCTCCGGCCGCCGACGCTCCTGCTGCCGAGGTCGTGTCCGAGGCGACCGCGGCTCCGGCTGCGGCCAAGGGCCTGGCCATGAAGGGCCCGGCCAAGGCCCCCGGCAAGGGTTTGCAGATGAAGGGCGGTCTGAAGGCGCCGGGCGCGAAGGCTCCCGCCACCGAATCCGCTTCCACCGCAGCCGCTCCCACCGCAGCCGCGCCCGCTGAGGCTCCCGCGGCCCCGGCGGCCCCGGCGGCCAAGCCGGGTGGGCTTGCCATGAAGGGCGGGCTCAAGGCCCCCGGCGGCAAGGGCCTGCAGATGAAGGGTGCCGCCAAGGCTCCAGGTGCCAAGCCCGCCGCCGAGGCCGCCGCGCCGGCCGAGACCACCGCGCCGGCCGCGTCGGCCGTCGAGGCTTCGGCTCCGGCTGCTGAGGCCAAGCCGTCCATCGCGCCCAAGGGCCTGGCCATGAAGTCCGGCCTCAAGCGCCCCGGCCCGAAGGCTCCCGCCGCTGCGGCCCCGACTGCCGCTGCGGCTCCGGAAGTGCCTGCGGCCGTAGTGGATTCGGCTCCGGCCGAGGCCGCTCCGGTTCCGGCCGCCGAGCCCGCCGCTGCGGCCGAACCGGCCGCGGCGGACAGCAATGGCACGTCGGAGGGCAATGGCGCGGCCAAGCCCCCGGCCGCCAAGCCGGGTGGCCTCGGCTTCAAGTCGGGCATGAAGGCTCCGGGCCGGAAGAACTAGGCCCGGCCCGAAACAGCGGGCAGCCGAACCTGATCGACGCGGGCGGCGCTACCGAGTGGTAGCGCCGCCCACGTCGCGTCCGTGGCCAGTCTCAGGGGAACCGCTTCGCGATCGCCGTCGCGATCTCATCCGGCGCGTGTTCCTGAATGAACTGCTGTGCGCGTGGAAGCTCGACTACCTCGAGATCGGTGAATGTCGCACGCATTCGCGGGATATGGCCCTTCGGCCGGTACACCATGTCCCGCATCCCCCACACGAGCAAGGTCGGCTTGTCGCCCAGAATGGCGGGGACGTCCCGGGAGAGCTGGTCCAGCAGCGGGCGCGCGTCCCGGATCTGCCGGGCGATCACGCCGAGTCCCCGGCGGGCCTCGGTGGCGGGCTGCACCGAGCGATAGTGATCGATCTCGGCCGGGCTGAGCTTGCGCCCCAGTTCACCGAGCAGGACACGCTCGACGAGGAAGTTCTTCTCGAGCACCTGCCGCTGCATCAGGGGCGTACGGATGAGCCTGCTGAAGACCCGATTCGCCCTGGCCTCGGGCGGCCAGAAGGTGGTGTTGCCCAGCACGATGCCGCGTAGCCGATCCGCGCGGGTGGTGACCGCGCCCAGGCCGATGGGGCCGCCCCAATCGTGTCCCATCAGTACGAAGTCGTCGAGCCGCAGGTGATCGATCAGCTCGCCGAGGATCGCGGTGTGCTCGGCGACCGTGTAACCGAAACCCTCGGGGCGCTCGGACAATCCGAAGCCCAGATAGTCGACGACGATGCAGCGGTACCGGTCCCGCAGTTCCCGCACGATGTGGCGGTAGAGGAAGCTCCACGTCGGAACGCCATGGCAGAACAGGATTGTCGGTCCGGAGCCCTCGTCTATGTAGTGAACCCGGCCGGCGGACGAGTCGAACCAGCGGGACTCGAAGGGATACAGATTCTTGTCGGGAACGAAGTCGATCAGCATAGGAACCTCTCTGCGTTACGAGACAACGTCTGATATACCCCGGTCGCCCGTAATCACGTGAATTGCCAACGGGTTTGGCTGTACAAAGGCCTGTGCAACTGACGAAGGCGGCGGTTGAACATCCTTGGGCGACATCAGGTTTCGCTGTATGCTCAGACCGGTGGAATCGCAATACACCGTATAAGCATCGATGAGGTGTGTGCTGGGCGCCGATAGCGGCGGCGATGGTTTCCGTTTCAGGAGTTGGGTTCCGGAGCGGCCGATATTTTCAACTGCGCATGACGAGTGAGCTGTGATCGTGGCTTCAACTATTTCGATACCGACACTTGACGAATTTCTGAGCAAGTCGGCAGAGGAGAGACTCGATTGGGTAAATTCGTCCGAGGGCTCGACGGCAGGAGTTCGGGGACGACTCGAACTGTTCCTTTCATTTGCGCGCCCGCGTACGTGCCTTCCCGGAATGCTGGCGTTCTGTCTTTCTTGTAAGATGCTCGGCCTGCCGATCGACCTCGACGTCCTGATCGGCTTCGTGATCACCTTCCTGTACAGCGCGGTGGCCAATCTGTTCAACGGCTACTCCGATGTCGCGGAAGACAATGAGAACCTCCCGGCCCGCCTGTACCTGCTCGGCCTCTATGGCCGGCGGCGGTTGCTGCGGAGTGCCTATGCCGTGTGCCTGATCATGCTGGCGCTGGCGGCGCTGGTGAGCCCGATTTTCGTTGTGATGACAGCGATTTGCGTCGTGATCGCCCACCAGTACTCCTTGCCGCCGTTCCGTGTGAAGGCACGGCCGGTGTCCTCGATCGGCCTGTTCGCACTGGATGTCGCCTTTCCGTTCCTGATGGCTCCCGCCGTGGCGACGCACGGACCGGCGGTGCTCGGAAATTGGCCGTTCCTGATCATGGCCGCCTATCTGTTCGTCTGGTTCGCGGCCAAGGGCCTGGTGAAGAACCTGCCCGACTATTACGGCGATCGAAACGCCGGACTGACGACCTCGGCGACCATCAGCCGAACCCGGCTGCAAGCAGCGGTGGTGGCTGCGGCCGGGACGATGGCCGTCTACTTGGGCCCGGTATTCCTGGTGGCCGGTGGACAGTTCGCGGCGAAGTACCTGCTGACCCTGGTGTGGTTGCCGGTCGTCTGTGTTCAGTGCGCACGAATGATCCTTCGCGAGGACAGCCAGTCCGCGAACAACATGCTGCGTTTCGACATGGTGGTATCGACGGGATATCTGTCGACCTGGATTCTGCTGGTAGATCCGTCCATTTCGTCGATCGGCATCGTGCTGGGTTCGCTGATCATCATCTTCCTTATGGATGCGCTGAAGCTCGATACCCGCAGAAAGAAGGATGTTGCGTAATGGATGCGGTGGAAAGGCTGATGAAGGCGCGTGGCGGCGTCGTGTGGAACGAATACCGCTCGGGTGAAGGAAACGACTATTCGCCTGTCGCGCTCGACCTTTCGAACAATGCGTTGCCTTTCTCCCCGTTGCCGAGCGTCCGCAAGGCGATAGAGGCCGAAGTGGACCGCGCCGCGGACTACCCTTCCGCATCCTATGGATCGCTGCGGGCGGCCATTGCCGAGTTCGTCGGCTGCGGCCCCGATCAGGTCATCGTCGGACCGGGCAGTGTCGGCGTGCTCGGATACATCCTGCGCCGCATCGCCGGGGACGGTGGCCGAGTCGTCTTCGCGGTTCCGGCCTTCGACGCGTACGAGCGAGTCGTGATGGACGCCGGCGGGACGGCGGTTCCGGTGCCGGGCACGGAGATTCGGTGGCAGCCGCTGGAATCGATGGTGGCGGCGGCCGGGGACGACGCGGCCGCGATCCTGATCTGCTCACCGCACAACCCGACCGGCGAACCGGTGCGTCCCGACGAGATCGAGATGGTCCTCGCGGCGGTTCCGCGGCACACGGTCGTCGTGGTGGACGAGGCCTATATCGACTTCGATCGCACCGCCGATCCCGCGGCGATTTTCCGGCTGACGCGCTCGCACACGAATCTCGTCGTCATGCGGACCTTCTCGAAGGCATATGGCCTGGCGGGCCTGCGCGTCGGATACGCGGTCGGCAATAGCGACTTGATCGGCGCATGCCGAACCGCCGCAATGCCTTTCGGTGTGAATCGGCTGGCGGTGGCTGCGGCCATCGCCTCGCTGGAGGTGAGCGATGAACTCGCCGCCCAGGTCGATCTGGTCGTCCGCTGCCGGGCATTGTTCAGCGCATCGATTCGAGAGCGTGGACTCACCGTGGCCGAATCGTGCGGCAACTTCCTCTGGGTGCCGATGCGGCATCCTGCACCCCTCGTCGATCGCTGCTCCCGCTCGGGGATCGCGGTACGTGAATATCCGGGCCTCGGCGTCCGAATCACCGTGCCCGCAATGGAACACCTGAATGACGTTGTCGAAGTACTCGCGGATGGATACAGCCGAATGGAGGCAAGCGCATGCCACAGATGAATCCGCACCTGGGGGCCGACCTGATGGGCCGTCCGCGGTTCGCAGATGCACTTGTGGATCGATTGGTCCGGAACGATGTGCGATACATCTTCGGAATGCCCGCGGAGTCGGTCAATTGCCTTGTCGACGCGGTCGGCCGGCGTGACGAGATCGGATTGATCGCGGTGCGCCACGAGAGCGCGGCCTCGTGGATGGCAGTCGGCTACGCGCGGGGTTCGGGCACCGTCGGGGTGTGCTTCGGAACGGCCGGCCCCGGTGCGACGCATTTGCTGCCCGGCGTCTATGACGGCCTGTACGACCGTGTGCCGGTGCTGGCGATATCCGGACAGGTACACCTGGCCGACGTCGGGACGCAGTCGTTCCAGGAGATCGATTCCTCGCGGCTGTTCCGGGACGGCACCTGGCGATCATCGGACATCATGTCGGCCGACCAGATCGGCGTCTTCGACCAGATCGTTCTCGGGGTACGACTCGAGCAGACGTCGGCGCATGTCGCCATCCCGTCGGATCTGCTGAACGCACCGGTCGGGGAGCGCGAACAGCCGAGCCCGTACCGGCTCGACCGGCGGACCGCCACGAGGGTCGACAAGAAGCGCGTCGACGACCTCGCCGACTACCTCTGCGCGCACCCGGTGGCGATGGTATTGGGTTCCGGCAGTGGGGAATCGGTCGAGCGGGCTCGCCTGCTCGCGCAGGCGCTGGAGGTTCCGCTCCGGGCACTGCCCGAGTCCGGCATCCCGGAGACGCTGGTATCGCCCGTCGAGGACGAGCACACATCGGCGGCCGACGACAGCGTTCTTCTCATCGGCCGTCCAACGGTCGGAGTGCAGCGGTACTTCCCCTCGGCGAAGATCCTGATCGAAATCACCGATCTCGCTACCTCGGGGTTCGATGCCGGATGTCGGCGAATCGGAATCGCCGGCGATATTCCGGTGATTCTGGAGTCCCTGACCTCCGCGGTGTCGAGCCGCAGGGGCGAAGCGGCGTCGTCGGAGCGCTCGTCGGAAACCGTGCGCACCCAGGATGCTCCCGGCGGATGGGTGGTGCTCACCCGACGGCTGGCGGGTGCGTCGGTCGCTGTCGACCCCGGAGCGATACAGCGGCTTTCGCGCAGGTTCCTGAGTGAGCACGCACATGTCCACAGCGCATGGAATCTGCAGGCCGAAGGTTCGGCGCTGCCGATGTCGATCGGTCTCGCGCTGGCGGCGAACGATCGGTGCTACGCGCTGACCGAACTCTCGTCCCTGGACCAGTACATCGCGGAACTGTCCACCGCCGCGCGATACGCGGTTCCCGTCACGGTGATCTGCGGTGCGGAATCCGGTGCGACGATCCAGGATCTGGCTCGGGCCTTCGGGATCCCGGTGTTCTGGGCGGGAAACCCGAGCGAGCTGGATTCACGGTTGGAGGAAGCCGGGCGGGCGGATGGACCGGCGGTGGTCCTGACCTCGGTGCTGGAAGTGGAAGCGGCACTTACCGATACGGCACCCCGCGCCGATGCCGTCGAGTTCGCGAGCGATCTGCTCGGTGTGATCGCGGATCGTGGGATCGACTCGGTGTATCTGTCGAGAACCAGCTCCGCGCGGCTCGGCCTGACGGGTGATCCACGATCCGACCTCGACCTGCATATCGTCTCCGATATACAGGCGGCGGCCATGCGTGCGACCGCGGCTTTCAAGGCCGCGGGGACGACGGCGTGCGCCGTGGTGACCTCTCCCGCAGAACTTCTCGCGCAGCTGAATGGGCTGTACGACGCTTCCTTCGACAGCGCGTCGGTGCTGCTGATCTCCTTCGAAATCGACCGCTGGTTCCTGAACCCGGTGGACGTGCTGGGGGAGATCTCGGCGATATCGGTTGTGCTGGATGGCACGGCGAAGGATTCGACGCGCCTTCGGGACGCGCTGCTGACCGTCGCCGGCGGGGGCAAAGGCGTGACGCACGTTCACGTTTCCGACTCGGCACTGTCGGCGGCCAACAGCGCCGCGCTCGTCGACAGCGCGAACACACTCGGCATCCCGGCTTCGCTGATCGGACTGCCCGGCGGCACGATGGCCGCACACGACGAGATCGCACGTGCGGCAACACTTCTCGAAGCAGCAGAGAATGTCTCGATCATCGTCGGCCGCGGTGCCGCGGGTGCACGACGTGAACTCATCGAGTTGGCGTCCCACACGGAAGCTCCGCTCTACTGCACGATGGGTGCGTTGGCCGCGAACGTCGTCGGGGATCACTGCGCCGGCTTGGTCGGGACATCCGGTCATGACGAAGCGATGCAGAACATTCGTCAGAGCCAACTGGTGATTCTGGTGGGCGTGTCATGGCGAGGTTCGGCTTTCGAGCTCGCCGGGGATGGTCCGGTGATCTCCATCAACGCCGATCCGCTGACCTTCCTTCGCCTCCCGCCGGAATCGATCGGATTGCTCGGTGACGCGCGTGAGGTGCTGGAGGCGCTGATCGGATGCTCGAATGATCCTGTCGGCGTGGGCAGTATCGCCCGCCCCGGCACGTCGCAGCGAAAAGGTCCGCGTGAGAGTTCGCGGCAATTGCTGGCGGTGACGGCGTCACAGATCATCGATCACGAACTCGCGCGCGCCGATCGAGCATCCACCTTGAGCGTCGACGTCGGCATCAACACACTGTGGGCGTACCGCTATGTACGGTCTGCCGCCCGATATCTGTGGACCGCATCGTTCGCCACCATGGGATTCGCGGTACCGGCGGCAGTGGATGTCGCCGTGCGCAATCCGAAGGACATCTCCGTGGCGATCGTGGGCGACGGCGGTATCGGCATCACGCTGGCCGAACTCCGAAACGCGGCGAAGGTCGAATCCACCACGGTGATCGTCGTTTTCAACAACAGCGCGCTCGCGGCCATCAAGTTCGAGAGCTGGATCATGGGATGGCCGGATACGTCATCGGAATTCGCGCCGTTCGACTTCGCGAGCTTCGCGCGCCACTGCGGGCTCACCGCGGTGACGGCCCGGACCTCCGAGGAATTCGGGACCGCGTTCCGATCCGCGCTGCGCAACGACGGCCCGATGCTCATCGACGCGCGCATCCCCGCGGTGGAGGCTCCCGCACTGGCCGGGCGCATCCACGTTCGTCAGGTCGTGGGACTGCTGTCGGGCTGGCTGCGCGATGGCAAATCCGCGAGATCCGGTGCCTGGTCCATGGTCAAGGCCGTCGGTACCGACGCGGCTGTCCAGACTATTCGCCGTATCGGGCGACGCGAATGAAGTGTCCAGGCAATTGGAGAGGAGGAATCTGAATGGTCGGGACACGTCCTGCCACGCCTCAGGCAATGTTCACGAAAATAGCCCCGCGCTATGATCTGGTCAATTCGATTCTCACACTGGGTGGTGACAAGAGGCTCCGCCGCGAGGCTGTTCGCCTGCTCCGGCTCGAGGCCGGATCGAAGGTGCTCGACCTCGCGGCGGGCACGGCCGAGATCGCCTCGGCACTGGCCGCGGAATATCGCTTTCCGATCTCCTACTGCGCGGTCGACCTCAATGAGCAGATGCTCGAGGTGGCCGAACCCAAGCTGAAGCGGCTGGGGCGTGAGCATCCTCGAAGTGAATGGAATCTGCTGTGCGGCAGCGCGGAGACCCTGACCTTCGACTCCTCGACCTTCGACGCCGTCGTCATGTGTTTCGCGCTCGACGATATGGACGACCCGGCGGCCGCGCTCGCGGAGACGGCACGGGTGCTCCGCGCCGGGGGGCGCTTCCTGCTCATCGAACTCGCACTGCCGGACAGCGAGATGCTCCGCACGGTTCTGAAGTACCGCCTGTTGCTGATTCGCGGGATCGCGGGACTGTTCGGCCTGGATCCCGTCGCCCACATGACCCGGGAAGTGGAGATGGACCGCGGCGCGGAATACACCATCGTCCGCTGTGAAAACGCCGGCCTGACATTGGAATCCCAAGCGCGGTACCACGGTGGCATGGTGCGCGCCTACGTGTTCCGCAAGTAGAGATGGAAAAGGTTCGTCATGTCCAACAAATGCCCGCATGTCGAGGCGCCGAAGGTGCATTCTGAAACCAGCATAATCAGCCGTCGTTTCTCGAATGAGCACCTGCCCGGACCGCCGGGACACCGCTTCATGGGTTCGTACCCCGAGTTCGCCAAGGACCGCAACAAGTTCCTGCGGGATACGGTCCGGCAGTACGGGGACGTCAGCCGAATCCGATTCCCACTCCGGGACCTGGTCGTGCTGGGTAACCCGGAAGACGCGCACGCGGCAATGGGCGACACCTCCGGCGACTACAGCAAATTCGGAAACTATCACCCGGTAATCGCGAAGCGGCAGAACGGGTTGTCGTTCATCGAGGGCGAGCTCTTCAGAGAACGACGCCGGATCGTCAGCCCGCTGGTCACCCGGGACGGCCTGAAGAGCACGTTCAATGCGAACGTCGAAGCCTATCTCGACAGTCTCGAGGCGAACATCGCCGTGGCGACCGACGCCGAGGGCGTCACCGATCTGCAGGAAGCGATATTTCAGACCCTCCTGCGCGGTGTGCTGAAGCAGACGTTCACCGAACCTTTCACTCCCCGCGAGATCGACGAGCTGCACAATGGCCTCTCGACCTTCACCAAGTTCCTCGGGTCGACTCTGAAGATCGCTGATCCGCCGAATCTGGTGCGCCCGTGGGGTCCGTACAAGATCCGGCCGTGGGCGGTGTACACCGCGGCGAAGATCGTCAAGAATCGCGTTGTCGAGCGCCAGAACTCACCGGCGCTGGGAACGTACGGCGATGTCCTGGACGGCATGCTCGCGGGGTACAAGAAGCTGAAGACTCCCATGACCTTCTGGGACCTCTGCTTCGATGTGGCGACCATGACCAGCGCGTCGTACGGCACCACCGCCGGCGCCATCACCCAAACGGTCGTTCGCACCGTCCTCGACGCCGAGGCGACGGATCGCCTCGTGGAAGAGTCCGGCACCGTAGATCTTTCGCAGCCCTCCATCGAGTCGGTGCGGCGCCTGCACTGGGTGAAATCCTGCTTCGAGGAATCGATGCGGATGCAGGGACTTCCGCTCCTGCTCCGGTTCACCTCGACCGGCGCGAACTTCCAAGGGCTCGACATCGCACCCAATACCATGCTGGGAGTTCCGATCTCGACCATCCACCGCGATCCGCGCTGGTGGACCGATCCCGACAAGTTCGATCCGAATCGGTTCTACGACAAGAGCAAACGGGTCGATCAGCCTCGAGTGCTGCACTACCTGGCGTGGGGAGCGGGCCCGCATCGGTGCACCGGAGCGCAACTGGGGTACCTGATCGCGCCGTACCTCGTCGCCCTGATCTTCAGCCGCTACAAGATCGAAGTGCCGCCGAACTGGACACTTCGCGAGGATCCCGGCCTTGCCCCGGTGATCAAGGGCGGCTTCCGAGTTCGACTGACTCGACGATAACGGCCTCGGCCGACGAGAACCTGAGGGAGTGTAGGAAATTGGCAGAACGATACGATATTGCGGCACCGATCTACGACCGGACCGCATGGGTCCTGTCACTCGGCGGAATCGACAAGCTGCACCCGGCGTTGGTCGCCGGTCTGGACCTGTCCGGCAAGACGGTGGCCGACCTCGGATGCGGTACCGGACTTGCCTTTCCGGCGCTGATCGAGGCGATCGGTCCGTCGGGACGGGTGATCGGGCTGGACAACAACGCGGCCATTCTCGCCAAGGCGGAGAAGCGGGTGGTGGCCCATGGCTGGAGCAATGTGAAGCTCGTGGTCGACGACATCGCAACGACACCGCTGCTCCGAGACGTCGACATGGTCTTCAGCTGCATTGCGATGAGCTGTGTTCCGGACCCTTCGCGGAAACTGGAAGAGCTGCTCGCGAACCTGGAGCCGGGCACCGGTGTGCGCATCATCGATGCCCTGCCGCGAACCTCCGGACTCGGCTACCCGGTCATCAACGGGTACAACTTCTTGAAGTCCTTCATCGTGGGATCTCACTACAAGGAGCTCGAGCCGTTCGAGCGGGTATTCCGTGAGCAGCTGACGGACGTGGTCGTCGACAGCGTGCACGGCGGCATGTACACGCGCCTGACCGGCGTCAAGGGCGCGTAGTCGCCCGCACGAACCCTGGAACCGAGCAAGTGCGGCCGTCGAACTTCGGCGCGCTTGCTCGTTCCGCTCACGAAGGTGTCCTTGCTTGTATGAATTGACAGTCGATTGCGGCACAAAGAAGTTCGGCGACAATCTCGTGCTGGACAATGTGGGCATCTCGATCGATCGCGGCGAGTTCCTCGCCGTGCTGGGGCCGAGCGGCAGCGGAAAGTCCACGCTCCTGAGGATTTTGGCGGGCCTGGAGAGCCTGACCGCGGGGACGGTGCGCTGGAGTAGCGACGGTGCCCGCCCGCCCACCGGTGTGGTGTTCCAGCAGCCCCTGCTGCTGCCGTGGCTCACCGTCATCGAGAACATCTCGCTGGCAAGGCGATTCACCGCTCACCGCCACGAATTCGACCATGAGTACCCGACGACCCTGCTGCGGCGATTCGGGATGGACGGCCTCGCCGACCGGTATCCGAGCGAATTGTCGGGTGGCCAGGCGCAACGCGTGGCCGTACTGCGAGCGGCCGCGACTCGGCCCCGGCTGTTGTTGCTCGATGAGCCGTTCAGCGCCCTGGACCCCGCGACTCGAATCGACCTGCGGCAGTGGCTGGCCGAGCTCGTCGCCGAACTCGCGGCGACGGTCGTGCTCATCACCCACGACGTGGAGGAGGCGATCGCGCTGTCGGATCGGATCGTGCTGCTCGACCGCGGCAGGATTCGCCGCGAATGGCGCGAGGTGCGGACCGGCCTCGATACGCCGGCCCTGCGTGCCGACATCCTCCAGCAGTACCAGCCGGACGAGGTGGCGGTTCCGTGACCGACATTTCGAGACGATACCTGCTGGCCGGGGCGACGGGACTGACCGTCGCCGCCGGGCTCTTCGGCTCGGTGGACCTCGTCCACAGCGCGGCGACCGCCGGGCGGCGGCGTGAGAGTGCGCTGCGCATCGGCTACCTGCCGATCACCGACGCCGCGCCCTTGCTGATCGCGCATTCGGCGGGCCTCTACGCCGCCGGATCGGTCAGCAGCGGCAAGCCCGTATTGTTCCGGAGCTGGGCCGGTTTGGCCGAGGCGTTCGTCTCCCGTGAGATCGACGTGGCACATCTGCTGATGCCGATGGCCCTGCAGCTCCAGCGCGTCCTGGGTGCCGGGGTGCGGGTGCTGGGGTGGAATCACACCAATGGCTCGGCGCTCACCGTCGCGCCGGACATCACCGATCTGGATCAGCTGGTGGGAACCCAGGTCGCGATCCCGTTCTGGTGGTCGATCCACAACATCGTCCTGCAGCAACTCCTGCGAGCCCACGACATCACGCCGGTCGTCCGGCGCAGTGCGTCGCGATCCGAACGCACCGTCGAACTCATTGTCATGAGTCCGTCGGATATGGTTCCCGCCCTGGCGAATCGGTCGATCGCGGGCTACGTCGTGGCGGACCCCTTCAATGCCATCGCGCAGATCAAGAAGATCGGTCGAATCCACACCTTCCTGGGCGACGTGTGGCGCGAACATGCGTGCTGCGTACTGGTCACCAGGGACGACGTGATCGCCGAGCGGCCATCCGCGGTGCAGGGGGTGACGGATGCGGTGGTCTCCGCGCAATTGCGGATCACCGCGGACCGCAATCGAGCCGCCGACGCGTTGACCTCGGGCAGCTACCTGCCCCAGCCACTGCCGGCGGTTCGCACGGCCCTCACCTATCCCGCGCCGCCGTATCAAACGCGACACCCGGACTGGTCGCCGCACCTCGTGGGATTCCAGCCGTACCCCTATCCCAGTTTCACCCGGAAGCTGGTCGAAGCGATGCACGACACGGTGGTCGACGGCGACCGCGGCTTTCTCGACGACCTCGATCCGAGCACGGCGCACCGGGAGCTGGTGGACGACACCTTCGTGCTGAATTCGATTGCCGCACACGGTGGAACACAGGCCCTGGGGCTGCCCGCCGACCTCGTGAGAACTGAACAGGTGCAACTGCTGTGACTTCAACCTTCGTTCGAACGAACTCCACGCTGCGCGCGGCGGCCGGGTCGGCGGTCGCTGGGGCCTGGCCCGCCTCGGCGGCCATCGCCGTGACGGTTTTCCTCTGGTGGCTGGCGACAACCGTGCTGTCGCACGAGCATTCGCTGCTACGGCAGACCGCCCCGCAACGGGTGCTCCCGGCGATCGTCGATCTGTATCAGCGCGGCGTGCTGGTGTCCGATGCGGCGATCAGCCTGTGGCGCTTGGTTATCGGTCTGGCCATCGCGACGGTGATCGGCGTGCCGACGGGCTTGCTGATCGGCCTGAGCACCCGGATCGAGCGGGCCTCGACGCCCGTGGTGCAGTTCTTGCGCATGATCTCGCCGCTGTCGTGGACGCCGATCGCGGTGGCGCTGTTCGGGATCGGCAATCAGCCGGTGTATTTTCTGGTCGCGGCCGCGGCCGTGTGGCCCATCCTGCTGAACACCGTCTCCGGGGTGCACGCCATCGATCGCGGATTCCTGGATGTGGCGCGGTCTTTTCACGCGACGCGCCTGGAGCAACTGCGTGTCGTGATCATTCCGGCCGTCCGTGATCATGTCCGGACCGGCCTGCGCCTGGGTCTCGGCACCGCCTGGATCGTGCTGGTTCCCGCGGAGATGCTCGGTGTGCGTTCGGGTTTGGGCTATCAGATTCTCAATGCCCGAGATCAGTTGGCCTACAACCAGGTTGTGGCCATCATCCTCGTCATCGGCGTGCTCGGATCCGCGGTGGATTTCGTGGCGAGCCGCCTGCCCGGGCGGACCTTCAACAATCGCGCAGTCGCATGAAACTGATGAGTAGAGGGTGAGGTTGTTCATGTCCGAGGTACGTGCGGCGTCCGATCGCCGCTGGTGGGCACTGGTGGTGCTGTCGATTGCGCAATTGCTGGTCGTCCTGGACGCGACGATCGTGACGATCTCGCTGCCCTACGCGCAGGCCGACCTCGGCATCCGCGATGCCGACAAGCAGTGGGTGTTCACGTCTTACACGCTGGTGTTCGGTGGCCTGCTGCTGCTGGGCGGTCGCCTGGCGGACTATGTCGGGCGGCGGCGGATCTTCCTGATCGGCCTGGTCGGATTCGCGGTGGCCTCGGCGCTGGCAGGTGCGGCGCTGAGCCCCGGCATGCTGTTCGCCGGCCGGGCGCTGCAGGGCCTGTTCGCGGCCTTGCTGGCGCCCTCGGCGCTGTCGCTGGTGTCGGTGACGTTCACCGCGGCGCAGGAGCGGGCTCGCGCCTTCGCCGTTTTCGGGGGCGTGTCCGGGGCGGGCTTCGCGGTCGGGCTCATCGGTGGCGGAGCGTTGACGGAGTACGCGTCCTGGCGCTGGTGCCTGCTGGTGAACATCCCGATCGCGCTCGCCACCGCGGCGGCGGCCCTGCTGGTCGTGGTCCGGGACGTGCCCGTGCGGCGGGTGGGCGGCTACGACCTGCCGGGCGTGGTCCTCGTGACCGCGGGCCTGGCGAGTGTCGTCTACGGGTTCAATCGCGCGGCCGAAGCGGGATGGAGCGCCGCAAGTACTGTCGCCCTGCTGGTGATCGGTGTCTGCCTGCTGCTGGCCTTCGTCGCCGTCGAGGCGCGGGTCGCCAATCCGCTACTGCCCCTGCGTATTCCCGGCGAGATCAATCGAGGCGGCTCGTTCCTGGTCGCGCTACTGGTTCCGGTCGCGATGTATGCGGTGTTCCTGTTCCTCAGCTACTACTTCCAGCAGACGCTCGGCTATTCGCCGTTGAAGGCCGGAATCGCCTTCCTGCCGTTCCCGTTCGGCATCGTCGTCTCCGCGGGTATAGCCAGCAAGCTACTGCCGCAGATCGGCCCGCGCGTGCTGATGCTGGCCGGTGCGCAACTCGGCGCGGGTGGCCTGATCTATCTGGCGCAGTTGCGGGTCGGCTACTCCTACTGGGCGGCGGTGTTCCCGGCCGAGATCGTGATCGCGCTCGGCATGGCGCAGATCTTCGTGGCCATGCAGGCCACCGCGCTCTACGCGATCGACGACCGCGACGCGGGCGTGGCCAGCGGCCTGCTGAACGCGGTGCAGCAAATCGGCGCCTCGATCGGAACCGCCCTGCTCACCACGATCGCGGTCCAGGTCTCGACGCGCTACGCCCGCACCCACCTGCCCACCCCGGATCTCCCGGCGCACGCCGCGGTCCACAGCTACGATGTCGGGTTCTACTGGGGTGCCGGGTTTTTCGTGATCGCGGCGATCGTGGTCGCGATCACCATCCGGGTCCGGAAGCTGGACCCGATGACCGACCCGGACAGATCGGCGACGATCCCGGTCTAGCGGTAGCCGCGCTTCAGAAGGAATTTGGCGCCGGCTTCGAAGGCCGCGGGAGTGAGGAGTTCGAAGGCGAAGGCGTCGGCCAGGCGGTTGGTCGTGTTGAAGGCGGCGCAGACCGCCAGGGCATCCTCGATCTGTTGCGGTGTGACGCCGGTGGACAGCACCTTTCGCATGTCCGCGGCGGTCACCGTGCCCTCGCGCGTGAGTGTTCCGAGCATGCGGAGAGTCGCGCGCAGGCCCTCCTCCACGGGGGCCGAATCCAGGTCCGACAGGACGGCCCGGACTCGACCGTCGTCCGCACTGGCCTGACCGGCGGTGGCCGTGTGCGCGGCGATGCAGAAGGCAGAATCGTTGAGCTTGGAGACGTAGGCCGCCATCAGTTCCCGATCGGCCACCGACCAGGCCGAGGGGCCGCGCATCGCCTCGTGGGTGAAGGTTTTCGCCGCGTCTCCGTAGAAATCGGGGCGGTAGAAAACCAGTTTCGCGGCATCCGGCACGGGCTGGCGCGAGAAGAGCCGGATGAGTGTGAACAGCAGCTTGGTGGTCGGGCGGTAGCCGGTATCGAGGATGTCCGGGCGCATCAGCCGACCTCCTCGACGGCGTCGGCGAGGGCGGCCAGTCCCGTCTCGTACCGCCGGGCCGATTCGCCGACCGCCGCACAGATCACCAGCTCGACGAGCTGATCCTCGCTGTAGCCGGATGCCCCGGCGGCGGCGAAATCAGCATCGGTGATCTGCGTGGGCCTGGTGGCGACCTTGTCGATGAGTTCGCGCAACGGTGGCGGTAGATCGGCATTGCGGAAGGCGCGGGCACGCAGATCTGCCGACGCGGTGCCCGTCCCGTTCAGCACCCGGTCGACCAGGGCGCGCTGTGCTGCTCGTTTCCTGTCCTCGGATGCCATGACCGCCTCCGTCGGCTCGGCTACCTGCGTTTACCTGTGACCACCATAGGCCCGCGGGCGAAACAACGGCCATGCCCTCCGTTGCAACGGCTGTGTCCTTCTCTGGTGCGGGGCTTTCACGAGGCGTGAATCCTGGTGAACGGCAACAAGATTTCCGCGGTGCGTGGCGGGTTCTCGACGAAGGGGGAGTGTCCGACATCGGGAACGGTCACCACCGTCGCGCCGGGGACGGTCCGGTATTCGTCGGCGGAGGTCGCGGTGCGCCAGCGACGGTCCTGCTCGCCGAAGATCACCAGAAGGGGTTTCCCGATGGTGGCGAGGCGGTCCGGGAGGGTGCGCTGGGTGATGTAGTCGGTGCTGGCCGCGCTGGTCGCGGTGAGCGCGTGATAGGTCATGCCGCGCAGGTCGTCGACGAACTGTTGGGGAATCGGGTAGGCGTCGGTGGCGAAGGCGCTCGTCAGGGCCTGCCGCAGCAGATCGTCGGTGCGAACCTGCCAGATCAGGTCCCCGACGCCGGGGGTGGTGAGCAGTTGCGAGGCCGGGCTTTCGGAGGTGTCGTCGCTCATGGCGGGGCCGCTGTCGATCAGGGCCAGACCGGTCACCAGATCCGGCCGTTGTTCGGCGACCGAGGTCGCGACCGCGCCGCCGGTCGAGTGGCCGACGACGAGCGCGTGCCGGATTCCGAGCTGATCCAGCACACCGGCGACCCGATGTCCCTGCTGCGGAATCGAATACTCGTCACCGCCGGGTTTGGCTGACCCGCCGTGGCCGAGCAGATCGACCCGAATGACGTGATAGCCGGCCAGCAATGGCACCACCCGGTCCCACCAGTGAGCGGACGCCCCGAGCCCATGGATCAGCACGAGAGCAGGATCATCGGCCGGTCCATCCTGACTGACATGGATATCCTGGCCATCAACGCTCAGCGTCGAATCGCCTGCGGCAGCAGTGCTCTGCGGCGTCGCCACCACTACACAGCCCAGAACCAGAAGTGTCCCGGCAGCCGCGGCGACCGCCCGTCGCGTGCCGTTCCTCCGGCCACTTGCGCGCGCTTGCCGCGCCTGCGAATCGCAGGCCCACTTTGCTTCCGAGTGAGGGAGCCGGGCCTGCTTTTCTTGCGAGTGGCCGGGGAGTAGAGCCTGCTCTTCTTGTGAGTGGCGGGGGCGCCGGTCTTGCTCTGCTTGTGAGTGGCCGGGGAATCGGGCCTGCTCTTCTTGCGAATGGTTGGGGAGCGCAGCTGGGGAATTCACGCACTCACTGTGGCCGTCGCCGCACGCTGCCGGCTTGAACAAATGTTCCCCGGCCTCCACCATGAAGGCGTGCGCGTCACCGCACCCGAACCTGTCTGGGATGTCGTCTGCCCCTCGCGGCCCGGCCGGCTCCCCGGTATCCGCATGGCCGGGTTCCGTGATCACGGGGTGAATCCTGTTGACCAGCTGGCGCTGCCGCATCCCGACATCACGCTGCTGCTGGAGTTCGGCCCCGGCGCGGTCACCGTCGACGACGCCGCGAGCCGCTGCGGGGGCAGCCTCGTCGGCGGGCTCGGGTCCGGGACCCGGCGCGTGCGCGGAGCGCAGATCGAATGCGTGCAGGTGCGCCTGTCTCCCCTGATCGCAGGTCCGCTGCTGGGCGTCTCCCTCGCCGAATTGTCCGGCGCCCTGGTGCCTTTGGACGCCCTGTGGGGTCGCGAGTCCGCGCTGATCCGGGAACGACTGGCCGAAACCCGGTCGTGGGAACAACGTTTCGCACTGATCGAGGCCCTGCTCGCCCGCCGCTACGCGGCCGCGCCCGCAGCGGACCCGGAGGTGGTCTGGGCCTGGCGTCGCATTCGCTCCGGTCACGGCCTGGTACGTGTCGACGCCCTCGCCGACGAACTCGGCTGGACCCGCAAACGCCTGTGGTCCCGATTCCAGACCCAACTCGGCCTGCCACCCAAACGCGCCGCCACCCTGGTCCGCTTCGACCACGCCGTCCACCGCCTCGCCGCCGGCACCGACCCGGCCCGCGTAGCCGCCGAAACCGGCTACGCCGACCAATCCCACCTCCACCGCGATATCGTCGCCTTCTCCGGCATCACCCCCACCGCCGTCGCCGTCACCTCCTGGCTCGCCGTCGACGACATCGCCTGGCCAACCGCCGCACTCCCACACCAGGACCCGGACCTCCAGCCCGCCGCCCAGGTCCAGCGGAGCTAGCCGTACCTGTTCATCACCGGCTCGGTCGGTGCGACATGATGAGCGGATGCAGATCCGGGATTCTCATCCGATCGTGGATGGCGTGCTCGATCGGCACCGGCGGGAGATCGGTGATGCCTTGCCCGTGTACCGGAATCATGTGCTGCGCTGCCTGAACTATCAGCAGTTGTTGCTGGGGGAGGCGGTGCCGGATGTCGCGGCGCTGGCGTGGGCGGTGCACGATCTGGGGATCTGGACCGCCGGAAGCTGGGATTATTTGGATGCGTCGGCGGATCTGGTGGCCGGTCACGCCGCTGAATTCGGTATCGACGACGTCGAGACTGCACGTCGGATGGTGCTCGAGCATCATCGCCTTCGCAGCGTCGACGACCGGTTGACCGAAACATTCCGCATTGCCGACCGCATCGATCTCACGCACGGGCTGCTCCGTCGGCCCGTGACCCAGGCCGAGGTCAGAGCCGTTGTCGCGCACCTGCCCTATGCCGGCTTCCACGCATTCCTCGCCCGGCAAGCCGCCCGCTATGCACTGACCCATCCCACGCGCCCGATGCCCATGGTCCGCTGGTAGTCCCGGGCTATCGGTGCGAGTCGGGAATGGCGAAGCCGAATTTGGCGGCCAGTGCCCGGACGTCGGCGCGGTCTTTGGAGGCGGGTGGGTACGCGGTTTTGAAGGTGAACATCCAGGGGGCTGCGATGCAGTCGACCTTCTGGCCGTCGATGATGCCGGTGCCGGTCAGGGAATCGGCGGGATATTCGATGCCGTAGGTGACGTGGCCGTCGGCGTCGTGTTCGACGACGTGTACATCGACCGCCTTGTCGGGCGGGATTCGCATGAGGTAGTTCCATGCTGTGTGATCCGGTCCTGAATCGGCGAGATAACCCAGCTCCGTGAGGATTTCGTGCAAACGGTCGGCGTCGGTGCGCCGGATGGCGATATCCAGATCACCGTGTGCCCGCGTTTGTTCGCCCAGCAGTGCGTCGACACACCACCCTCCGTCGATCCAGAACCGCACGCCGGCTCGTTCACAGGCTCGATGGAGGGCCAGGACGTCGCCGGCTTCCATACGAACAGTTCAGCAGACGGGTCCGGATTCGGCAGCGGTTGCTTCGAGAATGGTCTCCACCATGCCGATGGTCAGCTGGGTGGGCGGAGGGCGGCGAATTCGTCGGTGACGCGGATCCCGGAGTCGGTGAAGCGGTAGACGGCGGCGGGCCGTCCGCCCGTACGGCCGGGGGAGGAGGTCTCGCCGGTGGGGGTGATCACCTTGCGGCGGGTCAGCACTCGTTGCAGGTTGGTGGTATCCACGTCGTAGCCCAGTGCGGCGCAATAGATTTCGCGCAGGGTGGACATGGTGAAGGTGGCGGGGGCCAGGCCGAAGGCGATATTCGTGTAGGACAGCTTGGCGGCCAAGCGGTTTCGGGCGTGGCGGACGACCGTGCCGTGGTCGAAGGACATGTCCGGCAGGTCGGAGACCGGGTGCCACTTGGTGTCGTGGGGAAGCACCGGTTCGGCGGTCAACGGCACCAGACCCAGATAGGCCGAGGCGATTCGGCGGTCGCCGGGTACCCGGTCGGGATCGCTGAAAACCCACACCTGCTCGAGGTGGGTCAGCTCGCGGACATCGACCTTCTCGGCGAGCTGGCGGGCCGCGGACGTATCGAGATCCTCATCGTCGCGCAGTCGGCCGCCGGGCAGTGACCAGGTGCCCTTGGCGGGGTCCAGGGCGCGTTCCCACAACAGCACCGCGAGTTCGGTGCGCTGGCCCGGCGGGCAGCGGTCGGAGACGGCAATCCCACCCACGCTAGTGCTCTCACCTGCACGGATGGTGTCAGGGAAGCGACGAACCTGGAACACCGCGGTGAGTGTTTCGTGGATGGTGCTACGATGGGCCACGTTTTCGATTCTAAGTCGAAAACCGGTTGGATGCGAATCGGCGAGGTTGCCGGGCGCATGAGAGAAGGAGCCATGCCATGGCTGCAGCAGTGGGCGCGACGATGACGCTGACCGAGCGCATCACCGACGGCCCGTCGGGATACTCCGGCGTGGAGGCCACCCCCGAATGGGCGGCGGAGATCAAGCGGCTGGCGCGTGAGCGCAATGCCACCATCCTGGCGCACAACTACCAGCTGCCCGAGATCCAGGACATCGCCGACCACGTGGGCGACTCCCTGGCCCTGTCCCGGATCGCCGCCGAGGCGCCCGAGGACACCATCGTGTTCTGCGGCGTGCACTTCATGGCCGAGACCGCCAAGATCCTCAGCCCCGAGAAGACCGTGCTCATCCCGGACCAGCGCGCGGGCTGCTCGCTGGCCGACTCCATCACCGCCGAGGAATTGCGCGCCTGGAAGGCCGAGTACCCCGACGCGCTGGTGGTGTCCTACGTGAACACCACCGCCGCGGTGAAGGCGCTGACCGACATCTGCTGCACCTCGTCCAATGCCGTCGACGTGGTCGCCTCCATCGACCCGGACCGCGAGGTGCTGTTCCTGCCGGACCAGTTCCTGGGCGCGCACGTCAAGCGCGTCACCGGCCGCGAGAACATGCACATCTGGATGGGCGAGTGCCACGTGCACGCCGGCATCAACGGCGACGAGCTCAACGAGCAGGCCCGCACCCACCCGGACGCCGAACTGTTCGTGCACCCCGAATGCGGTTGCGCGACTTCGGCTCTGTACCTGGCGGGCGCCGGCGAGTTCCCGGCCGACCGGGTGCACATCCTCTCGACCGGCGGCATGATCGACGCCGCGAAGGCGGCCAAGTCGAACCAGGTCCTGGTCGCCACCGAGGTCGGCATGCTGCACCAGCTGCGGAAAGCCGCCCCCGGCATCGACTTCCAGCCCGTCAACGACCGGGCCTCCTGCCAGTACATGAAGATGATCACCCCCGCCGCCCTGCTCCGCTGCCTGGTGGAGAACCGCGACGAGGTCCACGTCGATGCCGAAACCGCTGCCCTGGCCCGCAATTCGGTGCAGCGCATGATCGAGATCGGCAACCCCGGCGGCGGCGAGTAGCCACGTCGTCCCCCGTCAGGGGAGGGATGAGCAATGGTGAATACATCGATTTCCATCACCTGGGAAGCCGAGGCGGATCTCGTCGTCGTGGGTGGCGGGGTGGCCGGCCTGACCGCCGCGCGGACCGCGTCCCGACGCGGGCTGCGGGTGCTGACACTCAGCAAGGGCGGGCCTACCGACACCTCCACGCAGTACGCGCAGGGCGGGATCGCGGTGGTTGCGCCGCACGGGGATTCGGTGGAATCGCACGTGCACGACACCGTGGTCGCAGGGGCCGGATTGTGTGACGCCGACGCGGTGCGATCCATCGTCGAGGGCGGGCAGCAGGCCGTGGCCGCGCTGACCGACCTGGGCGCGGTGTTCGATCTCGGGCGCGATGGTCAGGTGTCGCGGACACGGGAGGGCGGGCACAGCACCCGCCGCATCATTCACGCGGGCGGTGACGCCACCGGCGCCGAGGTGCAGCGGGCGCTGAACACCGCCGGACTGCCGGTGCTGTTCGGGGCCGTCGTGCTCGACATCGTGACCGGGCACGAGGGCGTGCGCGGTGTCATCGTGGTGTCGGGCAAGGGCTTCGGCATCGTGCACGCGCCCGCCGTGCTGCTCGCCACCGGCGGGCTGGGCCAGCTGTACGCGTGCAGCACCAATCCCGCCGGCGCCACCGCCGACGGCATCGCGCTGGCGCTGCGAGCCGGGGCGCTGGTGTCGGACCTGGAATTCCTGCAGTTCCACCCCACCGTGCTGTTCACGCCCGGCGGCCTGGGCCGCCGCCCGCTGATCAGCGAGGCGGTGCGCGGCGAGGGTGCGATTCTCGTGGATTCCGAAGGCAATTCGGTGACCGCGGGCGTGCATCCGCGCGGCGATCTGGCCCCGCGCGACGTGGTCTCCCGCGCCATCGCGGCCCGTATGCACGAGCTCGGCACCGACCACGTGTACCTCGACGGCCGCTCGATCGAGGGCTTCCCGCAACGCTTCCCGACCATCACCGCCTCGTGCCGGGCCGCGGGCATCGACCCCACCACGGATCTGATCCCGGTCGCGCCGGCCGCGCACTACCAGTGCGGCGGCATCCTCACCGACACCGCCGGCCGCACCACGGTGCCCGGCCTGTACGCCGCCGGTGAGGTGGCCCGCACCGGCCTGCACGGCGCGAATCGCCTGGCCTCCAACAGCCTGCTCGAGGGCCTGGTGGTCGGCGAGCGCGCGGGCACGGCGGCCGCCGAACGCCAGGGCGTGGCCCGCCCGATCGCCGAGGTCGGCCCGCTGCGCTTCCCTCGCGCGGATCGAAAGTTGCTGCAGGAGCTGATGACCGAGCACGCTTCGGTCGTCCGCGACGGCGACGGCCTGCGTGCCGCCGTCCTGCGCATGGTCGGCCTGGTCGCCGACAATGCCGCGCCCGACATCACCGTCGAGTGGGCGCTGAGCGGGAACGGCGCAGCTGTCGGCCGGGACGGCGATGCCCTGGATGTGTCGAGCGATGGCGCAGTCGCGCACTCCGATTCGGCGGCGGCGATCATTCGCGAGCTGGAGGACTCCGCGCTCACGCTGACCGCGCGGGCACTGCTGGTCGCGGCGGCGGCGCGCACCGAGAGCCGAGGCTGCCATACGCGGTCGGATTACCCGGAGCCGCGGGAGGAATTGCGGCGCAGCATCGTGGTCCGGCTCGGGTCCGACGGGCGGCCGAAGCTCGTTGCCGACGGCGTCGAGCCGGGGCAGGCATGGGGTCGGGCCGCCGTGCCCGTCGCCTCGTGACGGGCGTGGCCGCCATGCCGGAGCTCGCCGTCTCGCACGGCTTCGCGTTCCGGAACGACATCGCGGTCCGGAACCACATTGCCCGGGGCGCAGGACAAGTCATCGAACAAGGAGTGCAGCAATGACTCTCGACGCCGGACTGGACCGCGACGCGGTGGTCGCGCTCATCCGCACCGCCCTCGACGAGGATCTGCGGTACGGGCCCGATATCACCACGCTGGCCACGGTGCCCGCGGACGCGGTCGCCAAGGCGGACATGGCTTCTCGCCAGCCGGGCACGGTGGCCGGGCTGGATGTCGGTCTGCTGGTGCTCGACGAGGTACTGGGCGCGGGCAACTACGAGGTCACCGGCCGCGTCGCGGACGGCACCCGGGTGCAGCCCGGTGACGTCGTGCTCAGCCTGGCCGCGCCCACCCGCGGGCTGCTCACCGCCGAACGGACCCTGCTGAACCTGGTGTGCCACCTGTCCGGAATCGCCACCGCCACCTCCCAGTGGGTGGACGCGGTGGCGGGCACCGATTGCCGTATCCGCGACAGCCGTAAGACCCTGCCCGGCCTGCGGGCCCTGCAGAAGTACGCGGTGCGGGTCGGCGGTGGCGTCAATCACCGCATGGGCCTGGGCGATGCCGCTCTCATCAAGGACAACCACGTGGTGGCCGCGGGCTCGGTGGTTGCCGCGCTGCGCGCTGTGCGGGAACTGAACCCGGACATCGAGTGCGAGGTCGAGGTGGACAGCCTCGAACAGCTCGACGCCGTGCTCGCCGAGGACGTGGAACTGGTGCTGCTGGACAACTTCCCGCTGTGGGCCACCCAGGCGGCCGTGCAGCGCCGCAACACCCGGTCGCCGCGCACCGAACTCGAGTCCTCGGGCGGACTCTCGCTGGACATGGCGGCCGACTACGCCCGCACCGGCGTCGATTACCTGGCCGTCGGAGCGCTCACCCACTCGGTCCGGGTGCTGGACCTCGGACTCGATATGTGAGACAGCCCTTCCCGTCGATTCACCCCCGGTGTGCCACTCCGCCGAGGGTGAATCGTCAGGTCAGCGCCGGTACACGGGCGGATCGACGAGCCAGCCGATGCCGCCGCAGCCGGTGCACAGGATCGCCGACCCGCCTTCGGAACAGCCTGCGGCCCCGGTGCCTTCGCACCAGCCGCAATACCGCCAGCCCCGATTGGGGTGGACGGTGTCGAGCAGAATATTGAGGAACCCTTGGATCGCCATGCAGAGTGAATCCCCTCGCTGGGCAGCAAACGCTCCAAGAATGCGGGACGGCTCCGGGCAATGTCCAGCAAAAGCCAGAGGGCTTTACAGACCGAATTCGTGTGGGTCCAGACGCAAAACCTGACAAGCCTCGCGAATCACAGTGAGCGCGTGTGCGCCGAGTTCGCCGTCGGCTTGCCCGACGACCAGTCCGATCCGCACCACCGCGGCCGCCTGCTCGGGATAGTCGGTGGCCTTGGAAATCTGCGCCATCACATACGCGTGCCCGAAGGCGGGATCCATGATGAGCCGGGCGCAATTGTCCTCGAACAGATTTCGCAGGTCCTCGGGGGAGCGCAGGCGCAGGACCTCGTGCGCGCCGACCAATTGCGCCACCCGCATGCGCGCCGCGGGATCGATGCGCCCGTCGGTCGCCGACAGCACCGCGCACATCCCCAGCGCCGCATCCCGGAAGGCGTCGCCCCACAGGTCGTTTCGCGACGGCGTGGATACGGGCCGCCCCTCGGCGGAGCTACCGTGCGGCGCGCCGGCCGAATCGATGTGCGGTGCAGCCGGGGAGACCAGCCGATTCGTCAACGCCATGACACACTCCGAAAACTCGCCGAACCCCTGGACCTCCCCGTGTCCCGGCCCGGATCGTGCGAATAACAATGCCGACAGTAACAGCCTGCCGCCCGGTAGGCCCGCAGAATTTCTCCGAATACTCGTGGGCAGCAACCTCACAGTAGTGTCCGGGGCGGGGCGCAACCGTCGAATACTCTGCCATGCAACGAGATCGACATTCGATCGCAAACTCGCAACCGATCTGCGACACGGATCTCGGACCGGCGCGGCGGTATTCGACGGAGTGCCGGCGCGCAGCTCAGGCGGTGAGCTCACGTTCGAGCGGCGTTCGGAATCGGGGAATAGGGCGGACATCGCCGTACCACGCCCCGGTGCGTTCGGCTTCCGCGGCGACGGCGCGCTCGGCGTCGGAGCCCGCGTCCTCCAGTAGCCGCCAGACGATCTCGCCGTCCGGACGCTGCGCCCAGCCGCCGATGATGCGGCCGTCCCACCAGACCGTCGGGCCGACATTGCCATTGCGGTCGAACAGCGCGGACCGGTGCGGGCCGAGGTACCAGTCCCGGGACTGCCAGCCCATCGGCGTGGGGTCGAGGGCGGGCAGCAGCGCGGCCCAGGGTTCCGGGGCGGGGGTCGATTCCAGATCGTCGGCGAGGACCAGTCCGGTCTCGCCACCCAGGTCGACCTCGGCGGTATCCACCAGCGCGAGCGCCTTGCGGACCTCGCCCAGCGTCCACCCGGTCCACCACTTGAGATCGCTCACCGGTGCGGGACCGAAGGCGCGCAACCACTTCCGGACCAGCTCCGCCCGCGCCTCGTCCACCGGCAGCGCCGGAATCCCCTCCGGCAGCCAGGATTCGATGGGCGCCCAGGTGTACTGGCTGCTGGCCCAGCTCCCATTGGGCCGCCCGCGCACGATCCGGCCCTCGCAGCCCAGCGTCACCAGCACCCAGGTGGTGATATTGGTCGGCTTGGAATAGGGCTTGCCCGGCGCGGTGTCGATCTGGGTCCGCAGGCGCGGCACCTCCTTGCTCAACTGCGCCCCGGTCGCGCTGCCCCGCGCCAGCAGCGCCGCATGCGCCTCCGCCTCGACCTCGTTCAGCCACGCGGTGACATTCCCCGTCACCGCCCCGGACTGTTCGATGTACCGCCCGTAGGTCTTGCGCTGCTTGTGCGCCAGGGCATCCGCCACCGACGCCTGCAGCACCGGCACCAGGTCGACCGGCGCGACGAACATGGTGCGCCGCATGGCCAGCATGCGCAGCAGCGTCCGATCGTCGTAGAGCGCCTTCTCGACGTGCCCGGGTTCGATGCCCACCCCGCGCGCCGCGACGGACAGGTACACGGTGGCCGGATCGGTGGCGTGCAGGACCACCATCGATTGCACGATCTGCTCGACCGCGTCGCCGCGCACCCCGGCGGCCAGCCGGTGCCGCACCCCCAGCCGAGCCCGCCGCTCCGCGGCATCCATCGAACGCATGGTCGAATCCTAGCCTCCGCCATGCGAATCCGTGGGCACCCCGCCGCCGGGAAATCGTCCGGCGTGGGTACCCGGCCGGGCTCCGCGGACATGTGACGATGCCGGGCGTGGGTGTCCGGTGGATGCGGGTGGTCGGTGCGGTCGCGGGCATGCTCGCGGCGACGGTGATTGCGGCCCCGATGGTTTCGAGCGCGCCACCCGGCGACGTGTCGATGCGGCCGGTGACCCTGACGGTGGACGGTGAGACCGCCACCGGCCGGGTCTACGAACCAGACGGCGGCGCACGCGGACTCATCGTGGCGGTGCACGGCCACGCCGGCAGTGCGAGCGACTTCCCCGACTACCTGGCCTCGATCGTCCGGCAGACCGGCGCGGCCCTGGTCACCATGGATCAGCGCTCCGACTCCGGCACCTGGCGGACCGGGGAGTGGAACGTCTGGGCGGGCTGGCGCGACACCGTCGCGGCCACCCAGTGGTACCGCGACGAGCACCCCGGCATCGGTCCCACGGTGCTGTGGGGCTGGAGTCAGGGCGGTGTGACCAGCGGGCTGGCCGCCGCCTATGCCCCGCCCGGCACCTACGACTACTGGGTCGACACCTTCGGCCACGCCGACGACATCACCGCCTGGCTCGAATCCGGTCTGGCCGGACCGCAATTGTCGGCCGAGATCGAACGCGACGCGGGCGGCTGCACCCCGGTGACCTGCCTGCAGTCCTACCTCGACCGGTCACCGGTGCTCATGACCAACCGCATCGACGTCAAGCGCGCGGTCCTGCTGCACGGCACCGCCGACCCGCTGGTGCCCTACACCCAGTCGCTCGAAATGCGCGCCTCACTGACCCTCTCCGGCCACCCGGTCTCCATGTACACCGTGGTCAGCGGCCGTGATCTGGAGGGCCGCGTGGTGCCCGGCGACCATGGCATCAATCCGGTGTTCTTCGAATCCGGTTGTGTGGTCCAGCGATTGCTGCTCGGCAGCGAACCGCTGGGCGGCGACCACGACTTCCTCATCGATGTCGCGGCCGGTGTGAACACCGCCCCGGCCCCGCCTCCGAACGCCAAATGCGCGGCCTGAGCGCGGCCGTTCGGTGCCGACCACGATCCACCCGGTCCCGTACCCGGACAGTAGGCTCGCAGTCGACATCGGCGCGGTGAGACGGGATGAGGCGCAATGAAAGTCGTGGTGGCTGGGGCGACGGGAGCGATCGGGCGGCCACTGGTCACGGCGCTGCGGCAGGCCGGGCATCAGGTGTACGCGCTCACCCGCGGCGGTCGCGGCGCCGAGGTCGCGCGCTCGCTCGGGGCCACCCCGCTGGTCGCCAATGTCATGGACCGCTCGGACCTGATGCGCGCCACCGAACGACTGACCGCGGACGCGGTCATCCACCAGCTCACCTCCTACCGGTACTCGCCGCCGACCCACTACCACGCGCCGGGCCTGTTGCGCACCAACGCGTTACGCGAGATCGGCAGCAAGCATCTGGTGGAGCTGGCCCAGCGCACCGGGGCGCGCCGCTATCTCACCCAGTCGCTGATCGTCGGATACGGCCTGCGTGACCACGGCGCGCGGCCGGTGACCGAGCAGGACCCGTTCGGCCGCATCCAAGGCGACGTCACCGACGGCATCATCGGCGCGCTGCACGAGGCCGAATCGAGCGCCTGGCGCGCACCCGGCATCGACGGAATCGCCCTGCGCTACGGCCTGTTCTACGGACCCGGCGCGTCCGAGAGCTTCGTGCGGGCGCTGCGGCTGCGCATGTTCCCGCTGCCGAGCGCGGGGACCGGATACGTCAGCTTCATCCATCTCGCCGACGCCGCCGCCGCGACCGTCGCGGCCCTCGAGCGCGGCGTCCCCGGGCAGGCGTACAACATCGTCGACGACGAGCCGATCACCTGGGACACCATGTTCGACGCCATGGCCGAGACCGTCGGCGCGCGGCCGCCGCGCCGGCTCCCGGCCCGCCTGGTGCGCATGGCCTCACCACTGGCGGCCGCCCAGATGCTGGACTTCTCCATCCGCGTCTCGAACGCCAAGGCGCGCGCCGACCTGGGCTGGAAGCCGATGTACCCCACCTACCGCGAGGGCCTGCCCACCCTGGCCGACCTCGTGCGCTGACCCGGCACCCGCTGCCGCCGGAACACTTTCCCGCCGAATACCGTTGATCTTCGCGAAATCTGGCGCAACAGGAAGGCGGCGATGACCACACCGGCGGACCCCTCGTACACCTGGCAGGGTGCGGACCTCGACCTGGACGCCTATCTGGCCCGGATCGGCTTCACCGGTGAGCGCACGCCCACCCTGGCCACCCTGCGCGAACTGGTGCGCGCCCACACCACCACCATCCCGTTCGAGAACCTGGAGATCATTCTCGGCCGCGGCATTCCGCTGGATCCGGAAGCGCTGCAGGACAAGCTGATCCGGCGGCGGCGCGGCGGGTACTGCTACGAGAACGTCGGCCTGTTCGCCGCCGCGCTGGAGCGGCTGGGCTTCCAGTTCACCGCCATGTCGGGCCGGGTCACGCGCGGCGCGACCAACCTGCGCCCGGCCACTCACGCGCTGCTGCGGGTCGAGGCCGTGGACGACGATCGCCGCTGGCTGTGCGATGTCGGCTTCGGGTGGGGTCCGCTCGAACCGGTCGAGCTGGCCCCCGATCGCGGTGAATTCAGCGCGGGCGCATGGCGTTTCCGTCTGGAGCGGTCCATCGACGCGGTCGGTGGCGAGCTGTGGACGCTGTACCAGTTCGGCCGGGACGGCTGGGTGGACCGCCACACCTTCGTCACCACGCCGCAGTACCGCATCGATTTCGCGGTCGGGAACCACTACGTGTCCACCTCGGCGCGTTCGCCGTTCACCACACGGCCGTTCGTGCAGCGCTTCCACGCCGAGGTTCATCACCAGCTGGACGGCACCGCCTGGACCACCAGCTACCCGGACGGCTCGGAGGAGGTGCGCGAACTGGAGGTCGCCGAGTTGCCGAAGGTGCTCGCGGAGGTCTTCGACATCGAGCTCGACGAGGCGGACGCGGCGCGATTGACGCGCGCCGAGTGGCCCGCGGCGGTCTCCGCCCCGGCTTCGGGAGTGAAAGGTAGCTGAACGCCGTCGGTGTGTGGGAGCAAACACGCACCAAACCAAATGGTCTATGTCCTGTCATGGATGTGCTTCTACCAGCGAGTTCTCATAACCGGTCACGCGGCGGTCACTCGATTGCGGCGTAGATCTCACCGAGATCTCGCTCATATCTCACGCTGACGTCGGAGATCCGCGCGTCGCCCGCTACACTCGTGCGGGGAAACGCGCGGGCAACCGCATTGTCACAGTCGTCTCGGAGAACTTCGGAGTAGTGCCATCGAAACCGGCCAAGTGATCGCAGGGCATTACCGCCTGGTCGAACGGATTGGTAGCGGCGGCACAGGTGTCGTCTGGCGAGCCGTGGATCAGCGGCTCGAACGTTCCGTGGCGGTCAAGCAGATCCTCACCCAGCCGAGCCTGTCGGATGCAGACAAGGACATCGTGCGGCAGCGAGCCGCACGCGAGGCTCGCAACGCGGCCCGGTTCCAGCACCCGAACGCCATCGTCGTATTCGACATCACCGAGCACGAGGGTGACCCGTGCCTGGTCATGGAGTATCTGCCGTCGCAGAGTCTGGCGGTGGTGCTGTCCGCGCAGGGCACGCTGCCGCTGCCGCAGGTCGCACGCATCGGCGAACAGGTGGCATCCGCGCTCATCGCCGCGCATCGCGCCGGCATCGTCCATCGCGACGTCAAGCCCGGCAACATCCTGCTCGGCGACAACGGCGCCGTGAAGATCACCGACTTCGGCATCGCCAAGTCCAAGGGTGATGTCACGCTGACCGCCACCGGACTCATCTCCGGCACCGCCGCCTACCTCGCCCCCGAGGTCGCGCGCGGGGCGGAACCGACGCCGGCCGCGGACGTATTCGCCTTGGGCGCCACGCTCTTCCACGCGCTGGAAGGCGAACCGCCCTACGGCACCAACCCGAATCCGCTGGCGCTGCTGTACGCGGCCGCCAACGGCCAGATCAGCGAACCGCGCAATGCCGGACCGCTCAGCGATCTGCTGCTCAGCCTGCTCAGCTTCGAGCCGGAGGACCGGCCGAGCATGCTCGACGTGCGCGACATCATGGCCGAATTCGCCGAAGTCGGCCCGGATGCCGAGGCCACCCGGGTGCTGGCCGCCCGGCGCTCGGGCCCGGTCACCCCGTCGGCCGGCGCCGCCCAGCGCTCCGCGCCGCGGCAGACCACCCGGCAGATGGAGCGCCGCCAGTCGGCCGACATCCCGACCGGCGCCATGAGCCAGGCGCAGCTGCTGGAGACCCCGCCGCCGCGCCCGCCCATGAACGCCGGCCCGCCGACCCGCAATCATCCTGCGCCCGAATCGGATTCGGAACCGGGCTCCAGGAAGAAGTTCGTCTGGATCGGACTCGCCGCGGTCGTCGTGATCGTCGGGGGCATCCTGTTCGGTGTGCTCGGCAACTCCGGATCGAGTAGCACTTCCGGTGGGAGCGGGCAGACCACCGCCGCCAAACCATCCGTCACGGCCAGCGCCACCAAGGGCGCGCCCTCCGGCCTCGGCCAGACCAAGAGTGCGTCGCCGGTCAGCGTGGGCGCCGGTGCGGACGCCGTCGACAAGTTCTACGACGCCATCGTCTACAGCCGCTTCCAGGACGCGTGGAGCCGGCTCACCCCGGCCGCGCAGCAGGTGTACGGCAGTTCGGCGGCGTTCCAGTCCTACTGGACGCAGAATCCGATCCAGCGCTACTCGACCATCGAGGGCGCGCGGGGTTCGGACAGTGCCAATGCCGATGGGTCGGTGGACATCTCGCTGGCCAGCCTGACCACCAAGAACGGGAACAAGTCGGTCACGCTGCGGGTGATCGACCCGGGCAGCGGCAACCTGCTGATCGACAGCGACACCAAATAGCGCCACCCGGCCGAAAACATGCGCCGCACCGGATCACCGGTGCGGCGCTGTTTCTTTCGGCAGCCCGTCCGAGTCGTTCAGGGCCGCAGGATCGTTCGAGGCCGCCCGGATCGTTCAGCCGTGCCGGGGTCGTTCAGTGGTGCTCGGCGTTCTCCGCCGCCACGGCAGCCAGCAGACGCAGGGCATCGGCGCTGGGGGAGCCCGGCTCGACGTGGTGGGCGACCAGGGCCTGGTCGGGATCGTCGGGGAGACGGAAGGTTTCGAAGCCGAGCTCCAGGCGGCCCACGATCGGGTGCCGGTAGACGTGGCTCCCGAAGGTCTTGTCCTTGAGCTCGTGCCGCTTCCACAGCTCCGCGAATTCCGGGCTGCGGGTATTCATTTCGTCGATCAGCGCGGTGATCTGCGGGTCGCCGGGATTGCGGGCGGCGTCCAGGCGCAGGTAGGCCACGGTGTCGGCGGCCTTGTCGTCCCAGTCCTCGTAGAGATCCTTCGCGCCCTCGTCCAGGAAGACCAGGTGCAGGAAGTCGCGCTGCGCGGGCGGGATCGCGCCGAAATCCGTGATCAGGGCCGCCGCCAGGCGATTCCAGGCCAGGACGCTGACACCGCGGCCGACGATGTAGGCCGGGACGTCGTGGGCGGCGTCCAGCAGCCGGCGCAGGCCCGGGCGCACCTCCTGCACGCCGGGCGGCTCCTCACCAGACCACGGGCGGGCCAGGCGGTAAAGATGATCGCGCTCAACCTGATTCAGCCGCAGTGCCCGCGCCACCGCATCCAGCACCGACTCCGAGAACTGCAGGCTGCGGCCCTGTTCCAGGCGCACATAGTGATCCACGCTGACCCCGGCCAGCAGCGCCAGCTCCTCGCGGCGCAGGCCCGGAACACGGCGGCGCGCACCGTGATCCACCAGGCCCACCTCCGCGGGGCTGAGCCGGGCGCGGCGGGAGCGCAGGAATTCACCGAGTTCGGCGCGACGGTCCAAGGTCATGTCCATCGGTAACCACGGGCGCCGCGAATTCCATCCGGCACCTGATCCTGGTCATCCCGTGCCCAGGCAGACGCCGCACTGTTTGCCCCGCTGGAATCCGGCGAAAGTAGTGCTCAGCGCCGCAACGGACGGCGAAAGACACACGAGGAGCACACATCATGACCTCCCTTCCCACCCGCCGGCTCGGCACCACCGACATGGACATCAGCCGGATCGGATTCGGCGCCTGGGCCGTCGGCGGTTCGGGCTGGCGGTTCGCCTGGGGCGGCCAGGACGACGCGGATTCCATCGCCACCATCCGCCGCGCCGTCGAGGCCGGCGTGAACTGGATCGACACCGCCGCCGTCTACGGGCTCGGCCACTCCGAGGAAGTCGTCGCCAAGGCGATCCACGGACTGCCCGAGGCCGACCGGCCGTTCGTCTTCACCAAGGCCGGCCTGGTCTGGGACGAGAACGACCGCGCCGCCGCGCCGAAGCGCATCATGGCCGCCGCCAGCGTCCGCCGTGAGCTCGAGGACTCACTGCGCCGGTTGAACGTCGAGCGCATCGACCTCTACCAGGTGCACTGGCCCGATACCGGTGCCTCCCTGGACTTCTCGGCGCCGGACGGGGTGGAGCCCGCCGTGGTGACCCCGCTCGAGGAGTACTGGCAGACCATGGCCGACCTCGTGAAAGAGGGCAAGGTCCGCGCCATCGGCCTGTCCAATCACGATGTGCCGCAACTGGAGATCGCCGAGGCCATCGCCCACGTCGACGCCATCCAGCCGCAGTTCTCGCTGATCAAGCGCGAGGCGGCCGGCGAATTGACCTGGGCGGCCGAGCATCACACCGGTGGCATCGTCTACCAGCCGCAGCACTCCGGCCTGCTGACCGGCACCTTCTCCGCCGAGCGGGTCGCCGGCCTGCCCGACGACGACTGGCGCAAGGGCTTCCCGGAGTTCACCACCGAGCTCGACCGCAATCTCGCACTCGTGGAGGCGCTGCGCCCGATCGCCGCGGCCCACGACACCACCGTCGGATCCGTGGCCATCGCCTGGACCCTCATCCAGACCGGCGTCACCGGCGCCATCGTCGGCGCCCGCCGGCCCGAGCAGGTCGACGGCTGGATCGACGCCGCCGCACTGGAATTGACCCCCGCCGACCTGGCGGCCATCACCGCCGCCCTGCGCACCACCGGCGCGGGCGAGGGCCCGATCCTGTCCTGACCGGCCCGGCTCCGAATACCCGACACGACTCCCGAGGAGACCATCATGACCCTGCACGTCGTCGCCGAACTCCGCGCCGCCCCCGGCCAGGAGGACCGCCTCCGCACCGCCCTGGAGGCCATGATCGAGCCGTCCCTGGCCGAGCCCGGCTGCCTTTCGTACCAGCCCTTCACCAACCCGAACGACCCGGCCCACATGGTCGTGGTGGAGGAATGGCAGGACGCCGACGCCCTGGAGAAGCACTTCGCCACCGAGCACTTCCAGCACGTGGCCGGAGTCCTGGAGGACATTCTGGCCGAGCCCATGATCATCCGTCGCCTCGTCGCCGAATAGCGGTCGAGCCTTCGATCCTCGCGCCCCCGCCGGTGTCCCCGGTCGGGGCGCGGTCGCGCGTGAGCCCGGATCAGGGTCCGCCCGAGCCGGATACGGTACGGCCGGAGGAGCGGCGCATGTCACGTCCGGCACATGGGGTGCCGGGGATGGGGAACGCAGGTAGGGTCGGGCGCATGGGTACGCGGATTCGATCGACGGCGCTGCTGCTGTGCGCGCTCGTGGTCTCCGCGTGGGCGGTGCTGTATCTGGCCGCCGCCACCCCTGATTCGCTGCTCGTCCTCGGTGCGGCCGCGCTCGTCGCGGTGACCGCGGCGGTGCTGTCGGCGCGCGGTCCGCTGCTCGCTGCCACCGCGCACATCGGTCCGGCGGAATCGGCCGGACGGCGGCGCCGCGGCGCGTTCCTGCGGCAGAGCAATCCCGACGCCCCCGGCCGCCCGCGCCCGCGCGCACCCGGAGTCCTCGCGGCCTGACCGCGCCGGCACGATCTGTCCCGGTCGTGCGCGCTGTCGGGTTCTCCGCCGTCCCGAATTCTTTTCGCCCGTACGCGTGTGCGGGTGCTGCGCAGCGAGGTACTCCGTGCTCGATTTCATCTACTACCCCGTGTCCGCCGTGCTGTGGCTGTGGCACACCGCCTTCGCGTCGCTGCTCGGCGCGACCAGTGGCCTGGCCTGGGTGCTGGCCATCGTCTTCCTCGTCATGACCCTGCGGGCCCTGCTGATCCGGCCCTTCATCGCGCAGTTGAAGTTCTCCCGCGCGCTGGCCGAGATGCAGCCGCAGATCCAGGAGATCAAGCGCAAGCACGCGGGCGACCGGGAGAAGCAGGCGCTGGCCATGCAGGAGCTCCAGCGGGAGTCCGGCGTCAACGTGCTGACCGGTTTCCTGCCGATCATCGGGCAGACGCTGGTCTTCGTCGGGCTCTACCACGTGCTGCGGTCCTTCCAGCCCGGTCACACCCAGAACTACGTCTTCAATGCCGACCAGGTGGAGTCCTTCCTGCACGCCAAGCTGTTCGGCGCGCCCCTGGCGGCCACCCTGTCCACGGCCGGCCCGTCCTTCGGAACGGTTGCCGCCGTGGCGATTCCGCTCATGATCATCGCCGCGATCGCCACGCACTTCACCGCCCGCGCCGCGGTCGCCCGCCAGCCGGAGCCCGCCGAGGGCGCGGGCGGCTCCCAGGTCCGGATCATGAACACGTTGTCGCAGTGGGTCTTCCCCGCCGGAGCCCTGCTGGTCGGCCCGGTCATGCCCATCGCCATCCTGCTCTACTTCGTCACCCAGAACGCGTGGACCTTTGCCCAGCAGCATCTGGTGTCGGCCCGCTTCGGCCAGCCGGCGGCCGAGACCACCGCCTGAGCCGCACCCGGCCCGTGCCGGGCATGGTGTCGGAGGTCACCCGGCCCGGCCTCGCCGATGGCTACCCGGGCCGCCGTGCCGGGTATGCCCGGCGGGCACGCCATCGCCGCCGGTCCGGCCCGTGTTCTCCGGCGGCCCCGACCTGGAAAACCTCGGTCCAGACGGCTTACACGTGGCAATCCGGCCTACGAGCTCGGCCGCCACGTAAAGCGCTGGCGGTGACCCGATAGTCTGGTAGCTGGTCGCAAGCGGTTTCGGCCGCGTCGCGAACCCCTCGACATCAGCACAGACAAGGACTGCACAGCGCTATGACTAGCCGCATCGAGCTCGCCCGCGTGGATCTGCGCGGACGTACTCCCACTGCTGCCGAACTGCGCGCGGCTCTGCCGCGTGGGGGCGTCGACGTGGACTCGGTGCTGCATCATGTGCGACCGGTCGTGGAGGCCATCCGGGATCGAGGCGTCGAGGCCGCGCTGGAATTCAGCGAGCAGTTCGACGGTGTGCGGCCCGCCGCGGTGCGCGTGCCCGCCGCCGAACTGGACAAGGCCCTGGCCGAGCTGGACCCGGCCGTGCGCGCGGCCCTCGAGGTCGCCATCGAGCGCACCCGCAAGGTGCACGACGATCAGCGCCGCACCGACAAGACCACCCAGGTGGTGCCGGGCGGTACCGTGACCGAGCGGTGGGTGCCGGTGGAGCGGGTCGGCCTGTACGTGCCGGGCGGCAATGCCGTCTACCCGTCCTCGGTGGTCATGAACGTGGTTCCCGCGCAGGCCGCGGGCGTGGACTCGCTGGTCGTCGCCTCGCCGCCGCAGGCCCAGTTCGGCGGCCTGCCGCACCCGACCATCCTGGCCGCCGCCAAGCTGCTGGGCGTGGAGGAGGTGTGGGCGGTCGGCGGTGCGCAGGCCGTGGCGCTGCTGTCCTACGGCGGCACCGACACCGACGGCGCACAGCTGGAACCGGTCGACCTGATCACCGGCCCGGGCAATATCTATGTGACCGCCGCCAAGCGGCTGTGCCGCGGCCTGGTCGGCATCGACGCCGAGGCCGGGCCCACCGAGATCGCCATCCTCGCCGACGCCACCGCAGATCCGGTGCACGTGGCCGCCGACCTCATCTCGCAGGCCGAGCACGACGTGCTGGCCGCCAGCGTGCTGGTGACCGACAGCGTCGAGCTCGCCGACGCCGTGGACGCGGCGCTGACCGTGCAGATGACCGTGGTCAAGCACCACGACCGCGTCGCGGAGGCACTGTCGGGCAAGCAGTCCGGCACCGTGCTGGTCGACGACATCGCCCAGGGCCTGCGCGTGGTCAACGCCTACGCCGCCGAGCACCTCGAGATCCAGACCGCCGACGCGTCCGCGGTCGCGGCCCGGGTCCGTTCCGCCGGAGCGGTTTTCGTCGGCGCGTGGTCGCCGGTCTCCCTCGGCGACTACTGCGCCGGCTCCAACCACGTGCTGCCCACCGCCGGATGCGCCCGGCACTCTTCGGGTTTGAGCGTGCAGACCTTCCTGCGCGGCATCCACGTCGTCGAGTACTCGGAGGCGGCGCTGAAGGATGTCGCCGGGCACGTGGTCGCACTGGCCGATGCCGAGGATCTGCCCGCGCACGGCCAGGCCGTGCAGGCGCGATTCGGAGAGCTGCGGTGAGCGCCCAGGCCGGCCTGGAAGAAGGCGCCGTGACCGTCCCCGGATCGAATATCTCGCTCGACGATCTGCCGCTGCGGGAGAACCTGCGTGGCAAGAGTCCTTACGGCGCACCGCAATTGACCGTGCCCGTACAGCTGAACACCAACGAGAACCCGCACCCGCCGAGTAAGGCACTGGTCGACGATGTCGCCGAATCCGTGCGCACCGCGGCCGCCGACCTGCACCGGTACCCGGATCGCGACGCGGTCGGACTGCGTGCCGATCTGGCCGCCTACCTGACCCGGCAGACCGGTGTCGCGGTGGACACGGCGAATGTGTGGGCCGCCAACGGCTCCAACGAGATCCTGCAGCAGCTGCTGCAGGCATTCGGCGGACCCGGCCGCAGCGCACTGGGTTTCGTGCCCTCGTACTCGATGCACCCGATCATCTCCGAGGGCATCGACACCGAGTGGATCGGGGCCGAGCGCAATGGCGACTTCTCTCTCGACATCGACTACGCGGTGCTGACGGTGGGGGAGAAGAACCCCGACGTGGTCTTCGTGACCAGCCCCAACAACCCGACCGGCCACAGCATTCCGCTCGCGGACCTGGAACGCATCCTCGCGGCCGCGCCCGGCATCGTGGTGGTCGACGAGGCGTACGGCGAGTTCTCCTCGGCGCCCAGCGCGATCAGCCTGATCGACAAGTACCCCACCAAGCTGGTGGTCAGCCGCACCATGTCCAAGGCGTTCGCCTTCGCGGGCGGGCGACTGGGCTACCTGGTGGCCGCACCCGCGGTCATCGACGCCATGCTGCTGGTGCGCCTGCCCTACCACCTGTCCGTGGTCACCCAGGCCGCGGCGCGGGCGGCGCTGCGGCACGCGGACGAAACCCTGGGCAGCGTGGCCGAATTGGCGGCGCAGCGCGACCGGGTCATGGCGGCGCTGGCCGAGCTGGGTTACGAGGTCGTCCCGTCGGATGCCAACTTCGTGCTGTTCGGCCGCTTCGCCGACGCGCCGCGCGCCTGGCAGCACTACCTCGACGACGGCGTGCTCATCCGCGATGTCGGCATCCCCGGCTACCTGCGCACCACCATCGGCCTGGCCGCCGAGAACGACGAATTCCTGCGCGTCAGCGCGAAACTGGCGTCCGAGGAGCTGATCGCCCGATGACCACCGACCGTGCCGACCGCATCGCCCGGGTCGAGCGCACCACCCGCGAGTCCAGCATCGTGGTGGAGCTCAATCTGGACGGCTCCGGCAAGACCGACATCTCCACCGGTGTCCCCTTCTACGACCACATGCTGACCGCCTTCGGCCAGCACGGCAGCTTCGACCTCACCGTCCAGGCCAAGGGCGACATCGAGATCGAGGCCCACCACACCGTCGAGGACACCGCCATCGTCATCGGCCAGGCCCTGGGCCAGGCGCTCGGCGACAAGCAGGGCATCCGCCGCTTCGGCGACTGCTTCATCCCGATGGACGAAACCCTCGCGCACGCCGTCGTCGACGTGTCCGGGCGGCCGTACTGCGTGCACACCGGCGAGCCGGATCACATGCTGCACACCATCATTCCGAGCGTGGCCCCGACCGCGTCCTACTCGACCGTGATCAATCGCCATGTGTTCGAGTCCATCGCGCTCAACGCCCGCATCGCCCTGCACGTGCGTGTGCTCTACGGCCGCGACCAGCACCACATCACCGAGGCCGAATACAAGGCCGTGGCACGGGCTTTGCGTGCCGCCGTCGAATACGACCCGCGCGTGTCCGGCGTCCCCTCCACGAAGGGCTCGCTATGACCAAGAAGATCGCCCTGCTCGACTACGGCTCCGGCAACCTGCACTCCGCCGGCCGCGCCCTCGCCCGCACGGGTGCGGACGTGACCATTACCGCCGATCCCGAAATCGCCGTGAACGCGGACGGTCTCGTGGTCCCCGGTGTCGGCGCGTACGCGGCCTGCATGGCGGGCCTGCTGTCCGTGCGCGGTGACCGCATCATCGGCAGGCGCCTCTCCGGCGGCCGCCCCGTCCTCGGCATCTGCGTCGGCATGCAGATCCTGTTCGAACGCGGCGTCGAGTTCGGGGTGGAAACCGAGGGTTGCGGCGAATGGCCCGGCACCGTCGAGCGTCTGGACGCCCCAGTCCTCCCGCACATGGGCTGGAACACGGTGAAGGCCCCCGAGGACAGCGTCCTGTTCGCGGGCATGGACGCCGACACCCGCTTCTATTTCGTGCACTCGTATGCCGCCCAGCACTGGGCCTGGACCGACGACGGCGGCTCGCAGATCGCCCCGGCCAAGCTCACCTGGGCCGAACACGGCGTGCCCTTCCTCGCCGCGGTGGAGAACGGGCCGCTGAGCGCCACCCAGTTCCACCCGGAGAAGTCCGGCGACGCAGGCGCCCAGTTGCTGCGCAACTGGGTCGACTCGATCTGACCAACCGCCCGAGATCACCGAAACCCCCGCCATCGGCGGGGGTTTCGCGTTCTCGGGGTCGCCGAGCGGGTTGCTGACGGTGGAGGTCCGGCGCCGAAGACCACCGGTGTCCCGTTGGCCGCGGGTGGGTCGGCCAGGTATGGTCCGTCGATCCGACTCGGACGTGAGGGCAAGAACGATGACTGATCTAGGTGGAAACTTTGCCGTACCGCTCGACACGTCCGTCGACGCCCTGTCCGACGTACTGGATCTGATTCACCTGCGGGGCGAGCAGCTGGCCGTGGTCCGCACGGTCGATGAACGACGGATCGGTCATCGCGCGGGCGAGCGGATGCTCCACATCGTCGAGCGGGGTCCGATCGAACTGGAGGTCTCCGGAGGAGACCGGCTGCGGCTCGAACGCGGTGACCTGGCGCTCCTGGCCACCGGTGCCGCGCATCGGCTCGGGTCGCCGGACGGTGGGGTGTGGATGAGCGGCCGGTTCCTGGTCGAGGAGAATACCGCCGCACCACTGCTGGCGGTGCTGCCGCCCGCCATCGTGATCCGCGGGTCCGAAGCGAGTTTCGATTGGCTGCCGCTGTGCGCGACCGTGCTAGCGGCCGAGATGGCGGATCCGACTGCCGGCTCGCGGGCCATGGTGTCCAGGCTGATGGACCTGTTGTTCATCCTCGCCCTGCGAGCCTGGTCGGATCTCGACGCGACGCCTCGCGCGGGCTGGCTGACCGCCGCGCTCGACCGGCCGCTCGGACCGGTGCTCACCGCCATCCATCGGCATCCCGAGCAGCCCTGGGCCGTAACGGATTTGGCGACCCTCGCCTCGCTGTCCCGGGCGGCGTTCTCGGCGCGTTTCGTCCGTCTGGTGGGCGAGCCGCCCGCCCGATACCTCGCTCGATTGCGCCTGACGCGCGCTGCCGACCTGCTCATGACCAGCTCGGAATCGGTCGGGGCGATCGGCAAGGCGGTGGGGTACACCTCCGAGGCGGCCTTTTCCCGGGCCTTCGCCCGCGAGTACGGCGCCGCACCGAGAACGTGGCGGGTCAGCCGGAAGACGCAGATCGTCTGAGCGTTTCGGCAAAGAACAAGAGCGATAGGATCATGTTGCTTTCTCGATCGTCCAGATAGTCTTCGAAGGTCAGCAAGTGGCTGGCGAGTTGCCGGACCCGATCGGGCAGCTTCCGGACGCCTCGGCGAGCCGCGGACGCGGCCGCTGACCCGAAGACAATCGGATGGGTAGATGGAGAATCGAGCAGCAGACACGGTCGTCCTCGTTCACGGCCTCTGGATGACACCGCTGTCGTGGGAGCACTGGGTCACCCACTACGAGAAGCGCGGCATGAAGGTGATCACTCCCGGCTATCCGGGAATCGAGCCGGGCGAAGCCGGTGTCGAAGCGCTCCGCCGCGATCCCTCGCCGCTGGCGGACCTGGGGGTGCGCGAGGTCTTCGACCATCTCGCCGAAGTCATCGAAGGGCTCGACGCGAAGCCGATCATCATGGGGCATTCGTTCGGTGGCGCTTTCGTGCAACTTCTCCTCGATGCCGGCTACGGCGCGGCCGGGGTATCCATCGACGGCGCGGCCGTGAAAGGCGTTTGGGCGCTTCCGTTCAGCGAGATCAAGGCCACCTTCCCGGTGCTGCACAATCCGGCCAACAAGAACCGCGCGGTGCCGATCACCGAGAAGGACTTCCACTACGCCTTCACCAACAATCTGAGCGACGAGGATTCCAAGGCCGTCTACGACCGCTACGCCGTTCCGGTCTCCGGCCGCATCCTGTTCCAGGGCGGTTTCGCGAATTTCACCCCGAACGCGACGACCACCTACAACTTCGCCAATGACGACCGCGCCCCGCTACTGTTCATCTCCGGCGGCAACGACCACATCCTGCCCCCGGTCGTCCAGCGAGAGAACTATGACCGGAACGTCAAGAACTCCCAGGCGATCTCGGCCTACAAGCTGTTCCCCGGACGCAGCCACTACACCTGCGGCGAGGACGGCTGGGAAGCCGTCGCCGACCTTGCGCTCGACTGGTCACTCGCTCCCGAAGCCGGAGACCTCGACCTCCATTGACCACTGCGCGGCTCGGCGACGCGATCACACCGGTTGCGGCACGTCCCTTGGACGGCGTGGGTGCCCTCGGTGTCCTGACAGCCGAGCAGCGCGTTCCCTGGCCGTGAACCGGATGCTCTAGGCCGCGGACGGTGTCGGGCGGGCGCCGACTGACCAGACGGGGGTGGAGGCGACGCTCGAGAATTGCCAGCCGTCGGGGGTGCGGATGGCGTCGAAGCGATAGACCTCGCCGAGGGTGAGGCGAGGTTGGGAGCCGAGGGTGGGGTCCTGGGCGGGTCCCCAGGCGAAGACGACCAGGAGGTTGGCTCGGATCTTGGCGGTGTCGCCGGTCAGGTCGATGAGGATGCCGTTGACGACATGCTGGATTCGCCTGTCGGGGGAGTGGTTTCGACTGGCCTGGGTGACCAGCGCGGTGCGGCCGGTGGCCAGGCCGCCGGGCGTGCGGGCGGTGGCGTCGGCGGTGTAGAGGGCGGCGAGCTCGTCCCAGTCGCCCTCGTCGAGGGCGCGGCCGAGGCGGTGTACGAGCTCGGTGATCTCGAATTTGTCGGCCAGATCCTGGAATTGCCGGGTGGTGGTGTCGATCGTGTTCATGGCTACGGTCTTTCGACGATATTGTTGGTGACTCCAACGTTGGTGAAACCAATGTAACCGATCGTGGGTGCCTCCAACAAGTGTTGGTAGATTCCCCTCATGGACACCGCGCCCGAAGGCGCCTCCGGCCGGCTGCGCGCTCTTCCCACCCGCCTCATCGGCCAGGTCGCGATCATCGCCAACCGCTGCACCGAGAAAGCCCTGGAGCCCACGGGTTCCCGCCGCTACCATTACGCCCTGCTCGCCACCCTCGACGAACACGGCTCCCTCAGCCAGGCCGAGGCGGGCCGCCGCACCGGCATCGACCGCAGCGACGTGGTCGCCGCGGTCAACGACCTGGCCGACCGCGGCCTCCTCCGCCGCACCCCGGACCCCACCGACCGCCGCCGCAACACCCTCACCCTCACGTCCGCCGGGCGGGCCCACCTGGCCGACCTCGACGAACGCCTGGAAGTGGCCCAGCGAGAACTACTCCCGGGCTTCACCGCCGCTGAACGCGCCAACTTCGTCCTGACGCTGAACCGCGTCCTCGAATCCCACACCCGGGACGGCTGATCCCCGCCTCAGCACCTGGTCGACCCGGGCGTCACGGTCGTCCCCGACACCTCCGGCGGCCTCCCGGCCATCTGCACCTTGCTTCCGTCCCAATGGAATTGGACGCAGTAGAAGGTTGCGTCCGGGCAGGCATTACAGCTGCCGGGGATCTTGTACCGCAGCCCCACGGTGTCGTCGGTGGTGTGGTTCGGATCCGGGGAGATGAACGAATTCCACCTGGGGTCCGCCGTGCCGAGGTAGCTCCCGCGATGGAACAGCAACACCTGCATGGGTGAGCCGGCCGTCGCCCCCTCGATCGTGATCAAGTACGCCGACAGGGTCGAGCAGATGTCATTGACCGTCGTCCGCGCACCCACCGCGGGCAACGCCCACTTCCACGGCGTTCCCCGCACCACCTCCACCGGATCCAATGTGGCGGCGGCACTTCGAATCACCCCCGACTCGGGCTTGCACGGCTGCGCTCCCGTCGCCGCCGTGGTATCCGCGGGTGTGCGCGTGGTGGTCACCGCGGTCGGCTCCCCGGCCTGCGCCGCGCTGCTCGCCGTCGGGCTTGGCCGCGCCCCCGACCCCCCGCTGTCGCTACATCCGGTCGCCACGCCGACCAGCACCAGCGCCGCCAGCCCGATCCCCACCTTCCGCACGACCAGCCCCACCTTCCGCACAACGAGCTCCCTTCGATCGACCCCTGTTTCCCCACAGCGTGACACCGCCCGTGCGCCCCCGCCCCCGAAATCGTTCCCGCAGTGCGGTGGGCGGCTGACACGGTTCACCCTGCGGTCGGTGTGACGGCGGGCAACCACTAGGCTTACCGCGTGAGTCTTGTGCTGCTACCTGCCGTCGATGTCGCCAATGGTGAGGCTGTGCGCCTGGTTCAGGGGGAGGCGGGCAGCGAAACCAGCTACGGTTCGCCGCGCGACGCCGCGCTGGCCTGGCAGCACGCCGGGGCCGAGTGGGTGCATCTGGTCGACCTGGACGCCGCGTTCGGCAAGGGCTCCAACCGCGAACTGCTGGCCGAGGTGATCGGCGAACTCGATGTGAAGGTCGAGCTGTCGGGCGGGATTCGGGACGACGAATCGTTGAGGGCCGCGCTGGCCACCGGCTGCGCGCGCGTCAACCTGGGCACCGCGGCGATCGAGAATCCGGAGTGGTGTGCCCGGGCCATCGGCGAGTACGGCGACAAGATCGCCGTCGGCATGGATGTGAAGCTGATCGACGGCGAGTGGCGGCTGCGCGGCCGCGGCTGGGTGACCGACGGCGGCGATCTGTGGGAGGTGCTCGAGCGCCTCGAGCGGGACGGGTGCTCACGGTACGTGGTGACCGACGTCTCCAAGGACGGCACGCTGACCGGGCCGAACCTGGACCTGCTGAGCCAGGTCGCCAATGCCTGCGAGGCCCCGGTCATCGCGTCGGGCGGCATCTCCCAGCTCGACGACCTGCGCGCCATCGCGACGCTGGTGGACGAGGGCGTCGAGGGCGCGATCATCGGCAAGGCCCTGTACGCGGGCCGGTTCACCCTGCCCGAAGCCTTGGCCGCGGTTCGCTAGCGCCGTGGCCGCCGAACTCGCCGAACTGCTCGGCATCGCCAGTGGCGTTCTCGACTCCGCCGCACCGCGTTTCGTCGAGGGCATCGGGGCGCCGAGCGCGGTCGAGAAGGGGCGCAACGACTTCGCCACCGAACTCGACCTGGAGCTCGAGCGCACCATCTCGCAGCAGCTGGGCGAACGCACCGGAATCCCGGTGCACGGTGAGGAATTCGGTGGTCCGCAGCTGACCTCCGGCACCGCCTGGGTGCTGGACCCCATCGACGGCACCTTCAACTATTCGGCGGGCAGCCCGATGTGCGGCATGCTGCTGGCGCTGGTGTGTGATGGCGTCCCGGTCATCGGCCTGACCTGGCTGCCGATCCTGGGTCAGCGCTACGCGGCGGTCGCGGACGGCCCGTTGCTGCTGAACGGCAACCCGCTGCCGCGCCTGGCCCCGGCCAAGCTCGCCACCGCGATGCTCGGCTTCGGCAGCTTCAATATCGATGGGGCGGGCCGGATTCCGGGCATCTTCCGCTTCAATCTGCTGGGAGCGCTGAGCCGGCTGTCCGGCCGCCAGCGCATGTACGGCTCCACCGGCATCGACCTGGCCTACACCGCCTCGGGAATTCTGGGCGGGGCCGTGGTGTTCGGACATCATCCGTGGGACAACGCTGCGGGCGTGGCCCTGGTCCGGGCCGCCGGGGGCGTGGTCACCGACCTGCTGGGCCGGGACTGGACCGTCGAGTCCGGTTCGGTGCTGGCCGCCGCCCCTGGCGTGCACGAGGAACTACTGGACCTGATCGCGGATACCGCCGACCGGGTCCGAGGAGAGGCAGAGCAATGCTGAAGACAGAGGTCATGAAATGACGGTGGCCGTACGCGTGATTCCGTGCCTGGACGTGGACGCCGGGCGCGTGGTCAAGGGCGTCAACTTCGAAAACCTCAGGGACGCCGGCGATCCCGTGGAACTCGCGGCCACCTACGATGCCCAGGGCGCCGACGAGCTGACCTTCCTCGACGTCACCGCCTCCACCGGCGACCGCGGCACCATGATCGACGTGGTCACCCGCACCGCCGAGCAGATCTTCATCCCGCTCACCGTCGGCGGCGGCGTGCGCACCGTCGAGGACGTGGACCGGCTGCTGCGCGCGGGCGCGGACAAGGTGTCGGTGAACACCGCCGCCATCGCCCGCCCCGAGGTGCTGCGCGAAATGTCGGAGCGCTTCGGCTCCCAGTGCATCGTGCTGTCGGTCGACGCCCGCACCGTGCCCGAGGGCCGGCCCGCGACCCCGTCCGGCTGGGAGGTCACCACCCACGGCGGCAAGCGCGGCACCGGCATCGACGCCGTCGAATGGGCCGTGCGCGGAGCCGAACTGGGCGTCGGCGAGATCCTGCTCAACTCCATGGACGCCGACGGCACCAAGGCGGGCTTCGACCTGCCGATGATCCGCGCGGTGCGCGCCGCGGTCTCGGTGCCGGTCATCGCCTCCGGTGGCGCGGGCAAGGTCGCCGACTTCGCGCCCGCCGTGCAGTCCGGCGCGGACGCGGTGCTGGCCGCCAGTGTCTTCCACTTCGGCGACCTCACCATCGGCCAGGTCAAGGACGCCATGCGCGCGGAAGGAATCACCGTCCGATGAGCACCCTGGATCCCGCGATCGCACGCCGCCTCAAGCGCAACTCCGACGGGCTGTTCGCCGCCATCGCACAGGAGAAGAGCACCGGCGACGTGCTCATGATGGCGTGGATGGACGACGAGGCGCTGGCCCGCACCCTGGAAACCCGCAAGGGCACCTACTATTCGCGCTCGCGCCAGCAGTACTGGGTCAAGGGCGAGACCTCCGGCCACACCCAGTACGTGCACGAGGTGCGGCTGGACTGCGACGGCGACACCGTGCTGCTGGTCGTCGATCAGGAGGGCGCGGCCTGCCACACGGGCACCCACACCTGCTTCGACACCGACGTGCTGCTGTCCCAGGGCAACCGGCTGCTCACCGACGAGGACTGAGCGGCAACGGTTTTCCGGCCTGGGCGAGCAAGCTCGCAGCGTCGGTGGACAGCCTCCCGTGTCAGCCCGATTCGTTCGGATCCACGTCCAGATACGAGATCGGCCGCCCCGAGCGGCCGAGCCCGCGGGCCATGCCCTTCTCCAGCTGTGCCACCAGCGTCTCGCCCAGTTCCAGCAGCTGCTTGGTCTGCTCGGCGTCCAGCCCGTCGAACACCAGGCCGCGCACGCACTCCAGATACCCGGGCGCGGCCTCGGTGATCTTCTGAAATCCGGCATCGGTCAGCACCGCCTGCGCGCCGCGGCGACCGGTAATGGTGACGCGCTCGGCCCAGCCCAGCCGTTCGAGTTTGGAGACCACGTGCGAGAGTCGTGATAGCGATGCGTTTGCTTTTTGCGCAAGGTCACTCAGTTGCAACCGGTGACCTGGTTCTTCGGAGAGCAGAGTCATCACGAAGTATTCGAAATGGGTAATCCCGGACTCGCGTTGTAGCTGGGTATCCAATGCGGCGGGAAGTCTGGTGGTGAGCGCGACAAGGGTACGCCAAGCTCGCTGTTCCATGGGATTCAACCACTTGGTCACCGTGCGCGCCCTCTCGTAGCAGCCAAGTGACGTGTTGTGCCGGCCCGGGAGAGCCTGCGAAACAGCATCGAACGAGTCACTCGCACGTTAAAGTTTGCCACGATTTCGCTCGTCAGTCACGGTGTTGCCGGATGACGTGACATCGATCACGCGTGTCGCGAGTGGATTCAGTTCGCGTCGAGTTCGGGAGGCGGCGTCGGAGTTTCGGGCTCTACGCGGGGCTTTTCCGGTTCGGCCTGCCGGCGTTCGGCGCGGTACCGGCGGAATCGCTTGCGCAGCAAGAGAAATGACACCAGCAGGAACAGCAGCGCGGCCACGATCGCACCCGCCAGCACGGCGCCGCGGAATCCCGGCCCGTCGACATCGAGAATGCGCTCACCGGCGTGTGCGGCATTCGAGTTGCCCCACACGATGGTCAGCGTCATCAAATTCGGGATGGCGATGACGATCGCGAGAACCGCCGCGCCGCCCGCGATAAACATGCCGCCCCGTTTACGCCAGCTGAGTCCTGCGGCCAGGAACAGGAAAAGTGGCACAGCTGTACATACCGCGCCCATTATCAGGCCGTACCAGATGCCCTTGGCGAAACTCCCGCTCACCCATTCGCCGATGCGCTGCGCCCACCACCGTGGAATGAATGCGGCCAGCATCAGATACACCAGCCACAAAACGACAGCGGCCGCCACTCCGCCAATGATGCGATTGCGCCACGTGACGAACGTTGAAGGCTTTCGCTCCTGGTCGGTGCTGGGCGTAGTCATGCGCTCAGCGTATGTCCGAATTCTCGGCGCGCACAGGAGCGACGCGGTGGGGGCTCAGCGCTCGCGCGGGAACCGACTGAGCGCTCACGTGGGAACCGGCTCAGCGCTCGCGCAGGAACTTCAACGCCTCGTCGGCGTGCACGTTCGCGCGCATCTCGCTGTTGATGACCTTGGCGACGGTCCGGTCCGGATCGATGACGAAGGTCGTCCGCTTCACCGGCACCAGCGCGCCCAGCAGGCCGCGCTTCACGCCGAACTCGGCGGCCACCTTGGCTCCGGGATCGGACAGCACCGGATAGCTCAGGCCCTGCTTCTCCGCGAACCCGGACTGCACCTCGACGGAATCCGCGCTGATCCCCACGCAGGTCGCCCCGGCGGCCTTGAATTCCGTTGCCAGATCCCGGAAGTGGCACGCCTCGGCCGTGCACACCGGCGTGTTCGCGGCGGGATAGAAGAACAACACCACCGGCCCGTCCACGAGCAGCGACTCGAGCGACCGCACGGTCCCCGACTGGTCCGGAAGTTCGAAATTGGGTGCGAGCTGACCAACCTTCATACCCGCACCCTACCCCTGATTCATCGTGCACGAGCTATCGGAGACCCGGATGAAACCCTTTGCTGGGCTTCGGGCTTGGCGCCTCGTGACCGGCCCCCACCGGTCGTCTGCCCGGGGCTGGAGGACGGGCCCCGGAGCCCCAACCGCCCCGACACTGGGTGCCGGTCCTACCTCACACGCCGATCAGGGCGGCGATCTCCGGGTTCTTGATATCCATGACGTCCAGGATCCCGTGGGCGCGCAGGAACGGCTCGAGCTCCCGGATGCGGTCGGCGTACTCGGCGTACTCGTCCGGGAAGCTGCGCCGATCCAGTGCTTCGAGGGCCTTCGCATATGTGACGAACGAGGCGATGGCGGAGTGCTTCCCGCCGGGGTTCACTTGCGTCATCCACGGCGGCTGGCCGGGAAGCACGCCCGGAGCCATCTGCTGACCGGTGTGGCGTGGGCCCTCCGGTGCCATCGGGTGCGAGGGGTACATCTGTGTTGAACTCCTCTCGAAAATGGGGATAACCGCGTGCGACCTCTCCATCTTGCTGCCGGAGCAGTGACGATCCACCGCGTGTGGAGACCGCCGCGAGTGCAGTGACGACCGCTTCAGGTATTCGCCGCAGCCGCCCGCTCGGCTGGGCGGGGAGCGCGATTTAGATCGCTCCGAGCGGGCCTGGAATGATGGGTGAATGCACGGCGCGCATGGTTTGCCTCTGAACGCGGCTATCGATACCACCACCTCCCGGGAGCAGTTCCGGGCGCTCGCGGCCGACCACCGGGTGGTCCCGGTGGTCCGAAAGGTGTTGGCGGACTCCGAGACTCCGCTCTCGACCTACCGCAAACTGGCCGCGGACCGGCCCGGCACCTTCCTGCTGGAATCGGCGGAGACCGGCCGCTCCTGGTCGCGATGGTCGTTCATCGGCGCGGGCAGTCCCAGCGCGCTGACCGTGATCGACGGCGCGGCGGCCTGGCTCGGCCAGACTCCCGCCGACGCACCGGTGGGCGGCGATCCGCTCGCCGCGCTGCGCGAGTCGCTGCAGGTGCTGCGCACCGAGCGGCTGCCCGGACTACCGCCGCTGACCGGCGGCCTGGTCGGCTACCTGGGCTACGACACCGTGCGCCGCCTCGAACGCCTGCCCAGCATCGCCACCGATGACCTGCAGGTCCCCGAGATGGTCCTGATGCTGGCCACCGATCTGGCCGCCTTCGACCACCACGAGGGTGCGATCACCCTCATCGCCAATGCCGTCAACTGGAACGGCACCGACGAGCACGTGGACGCGGCCTACGACGACGCGATGGCCCGCCTGGACCGCATGACCGAGGCCCTGGCCGCCCCCGCCGACTCCACCGTCTCGGTGTTCGACCGCCCCGAGCCGAACTACCGCCGGCAGCGCACCTCGGAGGAATTCGGCGCGGGCGTGCGCCGGCTGGTCAAGGAGATCGAGGCCGGCGAGGCGTTCCAGGTGGTGCTCTCGCAGCGCTTCGAGATGGACTACAACGGCACCCCGCTGGATCTCTACCGCATGCTGCGGGCCTCGAACCCGAGCCCGTACATGTACCTCATGCACATCCCGGACGGCTCGGGCGGCACCGCGTTCTCCATCGTCGGCTCCAGCCCCGAATCGCTGGTGACGGTGAAGGACGGCACGGCCACCACCCACCCGATCGCGGGCACCCGCTGGCGTGGTGTCACCGAGGAGGACGACCTGCTGCTCGAGAAGGGCCTGCTCGCCGACGAGAAGGAGAACGCCGAGCACCTCATGCTCGTCGATCTGGGCCGCAACGATCTGGGTCGCGTCTGCGAGCCCGGTACCGTGCGCGTCACCGAGTACCGCCACGTCGAGCGCTACTCGCACGTCATGCACCTGGTCTCCACGGTCTCCGGCCGCCTGCGCGCCGGCAAGATCGCCCTCGACGCGGTCCAGGCCTGCTTCCCCGCGGGCACCCTCTCCGGTGCGCCCAAGGTCCGCGCCATGGAGTTGATCGAGGAGCTCGAGCCCACCCGCCGCGGTGTCTACGCGGGCGTGGTCGGCTACCTGGACTTCGCCGGTGACGCCGACACCGCGATCGCCATCCGCACCGCCCTGCTCAAGGGCGGCACCGCGTTTGTCCAGGCCGGCGCCGGCATCGTCGCCGACTCCGACGCGGATTACGAGGACGTCGAATCCCGCAACAAGGCCATGGCCGTCCTCAAGGCCATCGCCGCCGCCGAGACCGTGCGCGCCTACCGCCCGAACGGCGCGGATCAATGAGCGATCAGGACCCGGACAGGGGTCCGGCACCGAAAGCGACACCCGAAGGCAGCGCAACACCCGAAAGCAGCGCGGAGCGGGAAAACGGAGCGGCGCAATCCGATTCGAAGCCCGCCGGGGCAGCTACCGGGAAATCCGGTGCCGCCGGCGCCGATCCACACGCCGAGACCGATGCCGCGCGCACTGCCGAACGCGCGCGGGCGGCGGACCTGGCCGAGGCCGAGGCGAATGCCGCTGCGGCGGAAGCCGACACGGATGCCGCGCGGGCGCGCAAGCGGTCGCGGCCGATCGCCGCGGTGGCGCTGCTGGCGGTCGCGGCGGCGCTGCTCTGGGGGTCGTCCCGCATGACGTGGGCCCGGCTCGAGATCACCAGCGACTACGGCCTGCCGCGCCATCGAGATCTCAACGGCGGTGTCTGGTTCGGGGCCTTGACGCCGCTGGCGCTGGTCTTCCTGGCCACCATCGCCGCGGTGTTCGCCACCCATGGTTGGTGGCGGCGCGGCGTCGGCGTGGTGGTCGCGGTCCTGGCCGCGGTGTCCGCGGTGCCCGCGTACGCCCTGCTCATGCACAAGGGGACCGCCGATCGCGCCACGCGACTGGCCGAACTGCACGGGGGTGACCATGCGGGCGCGGTGACGACCTCGACGCTGCCGGCCGTGGTGTCCCTGGCCGGAGCGGTGGCCGCGTTCGTGGCCGGTCTGCTCCTGGTCCGGCAGTCGTCCGGGACCACGCGGATGTCCGGCAAGTACGACAGTCCGGCGGCGCGGAAGCTGTCGGCCGCCGAGCAGGTTGCCGCACATCAGGCCCGGGTCCAGGACCACGAATCCGGGACCCCGGCCCGCGCCGACAAACAGTTGTCGGGTCGCGTGCTGTGGGATGCCCTCGACGAGGGCGTCGACCCGACCGACGATGAAACCAATCACCCTGCCGCGGACGATGATCCGGGTAACGGGGCAGCGCGCGACAACCGCCCCTGAGCTGGGTGAGGGACCGGCAGCGTCGCCGGTACCCGCCCCGCTGTCAAGCACGGGAACATAGCCATTTACTCTTTATCAGCATCGGTGAGACAGCGCCTGGGGGGATTCTCAGGCAGCAAGTCCGTCTCCCCAGAAAGGATTCGAGCCAGATGACGGTACTCGACTCGATTCTCGACGGGGTCCGCGCGGATGTGGCCGCTCGGGAAGCCCTTCTGGATTTCCAGGCGGTGAAGGCAGCCGCCGCGCAGGCCAAGTCCCCGCGTGACGCCAAGGCCGCCCTGCACGCGGAGGGGATCGGAGTGATCGCCGAGGTGAAGCGGGCCAGCCCCTCCAAGGGGGCGATCGCGGACATCCCGAACCCCGCCGACCTGGCCCGGGCCTACGAGGACGGCGGCGCGCGCATCATCAGCGTGCTGACCGAGCAGCGCCGATTCGGCGGTTCCCTCGCGGATCTCGACGCGGTTCGCGCGGCGGTGGACATTCCGATCCTGCGCAAGGACTTCATCGTCGGCCCGTACCAGATCCACGAGGCCCGTGCCCACGGCGCGGACGCGATCCTGCTGATCGTGGCCGCCCTGGAACAGGACGTGCTGTCCGCGCTCATCGACCGCACCGAATCGCTCGGCATGACCGCGCTCGTCGAGGTGCACACCGAGGAGGAGGCCGACCGCGCCCTCGAGGCCGGCGCCAGCGTGATCGGCGTGAACGCCCGCAATCTCAAGACCCTCGAGGTGGATCGGGATGTGTTCGCGCGCATCGCCCCCGGCCTGCCCAGTGAAGTGATCCGGGTGGCCGAGTCCGGCATTCGCGGCACCGCCGACCTGCTGGCCTACGCCGGGGCGGGCGCGGACGCCGTGCTCGTCGGCGAGGGCCTGGTGACCAGCGGCGACCCGCGCGCCGCGGTGGCCGAGCTGGTGACCGCCGGAACCCACCCCTCATGCCCGAAGCCGGTTCGCCGGGGACGGTGAAAGAGCCGATGACGCAAACTCACGGAGTTTCTTCCGAAATGGCCTCCGGCAAGAACGTTCTCGGCCTCCCGCAGGCCAGTGACGGCATCACGCACAAGAGCCACGAACCCGATCTGGGCGGGCACTTCGGCGTGTACGGCGGGCGGCACGTGCCCGAGGCGCTGATGGCCGTGATCGAAGAGGTCACCGCCGAATACGACAAGGCCCGGGTCGATCCCAACTTCCTCGACGAGCTGGATCGCCTGCAGCGTGACTACACCGGGCGCCCGTCGCCGGTGTTCGAGTGCAGGAACCTGGCGCAGCACGCCGGCGGCGCGCGCATCGTGCTGAAGCGGGAAGACCTGAACCACACCGGTTCTCACAAAATCAACAATGTGCTGGGTCAGGTGCTGCTGGCCAAGCGCATGAACAAGACCCGCGTCATCGCCGAGACCGGCGCGGGCCAGCACGGCGTCGCCACCGCCACCGCGTGCGCGCTGCTCGGTATCGAGTGCGTCATCTACATGGGCGCGGTCGACACCGTGCGCCAGCAGCTGAACGTGGCTCGCATGCGGCTGCTCGGCGCCGAAGTCATCAGTGTGACAACGGGTTCGCAGACCCTCAAGGACGCCATCAACGAGGCGCTGCGCGACTGGGTCACCAATGCCGAGCAGACCTACTACTGCTTCGGCACCGCCGCGGGCCCGCACCCGTTCCCGCTCATGGTGCGCGACTTCCAGCGCATCATCGGCCTGGAGGCGCGCCAACAGGTGCAGGCCCTGACCGGCCGCCTGCCCGACGCCGTAACCGCCTGTGTCGGTGGCGGTTCCAATGCCATCGGCATCTTCCACGCCTTCATCGACGATCCGGGCGTGCGCCTGATCGGCTACGAGGCCGCGGGCGACGGTGTCGAAACCGGCCGTCACGCAGCGACTTTCACCGGTGGCACCCCGGGTGCGTTCCAGGGCGCGTACTCCTACCTGCTCCAGGACGAAGACGGCCAGACCATCGAATCCCATTCGATTTCGGCCGGTCTGGACTATCCGGGCGTCGGCCCCGAGCACGCCTACCTCAAGGACATCGGCCGGGCGGAGTACTACCCGATCACCGATACCGAGGCCATGGACGCGCTGCTGCTGCTGAGCCGTGCCGAGGGCATCATTCCGGCCATCGAGTCCGCGCACGCGGTCGCGGGCGCGGTGAAACTCGGCAAGGAGCTCGGCGAGGGCGCGATCATCGTGGTGAACCTGTCCGGTCGCGGTGACAAGGACATGGACACCGCCGCCCAGTGGTTCGGGCTGTTCGACAAGGCCGACGAGAACGCAGGGGAGAAGCAGTGAGCCAGCAGTCCCGCCTCGCGAACACCTTCGCAACCGCCCGCGAGGAGAACCGCGCCGCGCTCATCGGCTACCTGCCCGCCGGCTACCCGGACCTGCAGGGTTCCATCGACGTGTGCAAGGCCATGGTCGAGTCCGGTTGCGACATCATCGAAGTCGGCGTCGCCTACTCCGATCCGGTGATGGACGGCCCGACCATCCAGCATGCCGCCGAGCAGGCGCTCGCCGGCGGCGTCCGGGTGCGCGACGTGTTCAAGGTCGTGGAGGCCATCTCCCAGGCGGGCGGCAAGGCCGTCGTCATGACCTACTGGAACCCGGTGCTCAAGTACGGCGTCGACAGCTTCTCCCGCGATCTGGCGGCGGCGGGCGGCCTCGGCCTGATCACGCCCAACCTGATTCCGGAGGAGGCCGACGACTGGTTCGTGGCGTCCTCGACCCACAACCTGGATCGCATCTTCCTGGTCGCGCCGTCGTCCACCGAGGAGCGCCTGGTCAAGACCCTCGAAGCCAGCAAGGGTTTCGTGTACGCGGCCTCGACCATGGGTGTGACCGGTGCGCGCGACGCGGTGTCCTCCATGGCCCCGGCCCTGTGCGCGCGGGTGCGCAGCCACTCCGATATTCCGATCGGCGTGGGCCTGGGTGTGCGCAGTGGTGCGCAGGCGGCCGAAATCGCCTCCTACGCCGACGGTGTCATCGTGGGCTCGGCCCTGGTGACCGCGGCGGCGCAGGGTCTGGACGCGGTCCGGACGCTGACGGCGGAGCTGGCGCAGGGCGTCCGCTCGGCGGCGGTTTCCTCGTAACCAAGGCAATACCCAAGGGTGCGTACCGAATTCGGTACGCACCCTTGTGCTTCATCCGGGGGTGCGGGAATGCGCGCCGCTTCGTATATCCGTTGCGTTACCGGGTGCCGGTGCGACCCATGGCGGCGAATTCCACGGCGCGCGCCGACCTGTGACAGCACGCCGCAGGCCTATTGGGCTACGGTGGGGACTCGTGACCTTACGAGCCCTTGCCGAGAGCACCGGCGCCGATGTCCTGGCCTACATTCCCAGCCCGCCGCGCGGGGTCTGGAACATCGGGCCGTTCCCGCTGCGGGCGTACGCCATCTGCATCATCCTCGGCATCATCGCGGCCATCTGGCTGGGTGAGAAGCGCTGGGTGGCGCGGGGCGGCCAGACCGGCATGGTGCTCGACGTGGCCATGTTCGCGGTGCCGTTCGGCCTGATCGGCGGGCGGCTCTACCACGTGGCCACCGACTGGCAGAAGTACTTCGGCGCCGGCGGTCACCCCATCAACGCGCTCAAGATCTGGGAGGGCGGCCTCGGCATCTGGGGCGCGGTGCTGCTCGGCGGCATCGGCGCCTGGATCGGCTGCCGGGTGTACCGGATTCCGTTGCCCGCCTTCGGCGACGCCATCGCTCCGGGCATCCTGCTGGCCCAGGCCATCGGCCGGCTGGGCAACTACTTCAACCAGGAGCTCTACGGCCGTGAGACCAAGGTGCCGTGGGGGCTGGAGATCTTCCTTCGCTACGACCACAGCGGCCAGCTGGACATGATGAACGGCACCGCCGCGGGCCCGGCGGAGAAGATCGTGCAGCCGACCTTCCTCTACGAGCTGATCTGGAACCTGCTCGGCGTGGCCGTGCTGCTCTACCTGGATCGCAAGTTCCGCATCGGCCACGGCCGCCTGTTCGCGCTCTACGTGGCGATCTACTGCTTCGGCCGCTTCTTCGTGGAGCTGCTGCGCGACGACGAGGCCACCCACATCGCGGGCATCCGCATCAACTCCTTCACCTCGGCGATCGTATTCGTCTGCGCCGTGGCCTATTTCCTGTTCGCCACCAAGGGCCGTGAGACCGCCGACCAGCTGCGCGCCGGCGTGGAACGGCCGTGGCCGTGGCAGTTCGGTGCGCTGCGGGCGTTCGGGGCGGCGGGTGCGGCGGCCGGAACAGGCTCGGCGGCAGGGGATTCGAAGGCGGCCGTCACCGAGGTCGACGAGCCGACCGCCGAGGAATCCACAGGTGACACCGGATCGGAATCCCCGGGCGCCGGCAACGAATCCGAGACCGAGCGCGATATCTCTTCCGAAACCGGCGATTCCGAGCCGGAGGAGACGGAGTCCACCGCGGTCGACCAGGCGAAGTCGGTCGAATCCGGCAAGAATGGCTCCTGACCGCGATCAGGAGGACGTGAGTGACCGACCCATTCGACAAGCCGCCGATGCAGGACGGGCCGCAGTACGGCGTGCCCGGCACCGGCCCACAGTACGGGCAGCCCTACGGTCAGCAGCCCTACCCGGGCCAGCAGCCCTATGGCCAGCCGGGTCAGCCGTACGGACAGCCGATGCCGTATCCGATCCCGGGCCCGGCCGGGCCCTACGGCGGTGACCCGGAAGCCCCGTTCGGCCGCGACCAATTCGGAGTTCCGTTCTCGGACAAGAGCAAGCTCACCGCGGGCCTGCTGCAGATCTTCATCGGGCACTTCGGTGTCGGCCGGTTCTATCTGGGCTACACCACGATCGGCGTGCTGCAGCTGATCACCTGCGGCGGCTGCGGGATCTGGTCGCTGATCGACGGCATTCTCATGCTCACCGGCAAGGTCCCCGATCTGCAGGGACGTCCGCTGCGCGACTGACATCACCGGGAGGTTCGCGGCGCGTCTCGTTCTGGACCGCGGCTGGAATAGACCTCCGCCTTGGAGCGGGGGAGCGAAGCGGAGGAGCGGACTGCCCGGAGCGAAGCGGAGGGCAAAATAGACACAGCCGTGCCGCCCGGTCGGTCCGGGGCGTACCCTTTGTCGGTTGTTTGTCGCGTGGTCACCCACGCCCGAGGAGAGGTCCCCGTCGTGCGCCGTAAGCTCGCCGCCGTCATGCTCGCCGTTGTCGCCGCCGCAGGGCTCGTCGCATGCAGCTCGAGCAAGGACGATGCGAACACGCTCAAAGTCGGCACCGAGGGCAACTACTCCCCGTTCACCTACCAGGACAACGGCACCCTCACCGGCTACGACGTCGACGTCATCAAGGCCGTCGGCGACAAGATCGGCAAGAAGGTGGAATTCACCACCGCCCCCTGGGACTCGCTGTTCGCCGCACTGGAATCCAAGCGTGTGGATCTCATCGCCAATCAGGTCACCATCAAACCCGAACGTGAGCAGAAGTATTCGCTCTCGCAGCCCTACACCGTCTCCGAGGGCGTCATCGTCACCAAGACCGGCAATGACGGCGTCCACGCCCTGGCCGACCTGAACGGCAAGACCTGCGCCCAGTCCGAGACCTCCAACTGGGCCGACACCGCCAAGGGCGCCGGCTGCAAGGTCGAGGCCATCCCCGGCTTCGTGGAGGCGGTGCAGCTGCTCAAGACCGGCCGCGCCGACGCCACCGTCAACGACACCCTCGCGGTGAACGCCTACACCAAGCAGCAGGGCACCGGCACCATCCAGGTCGTCGGCAAGACCGGTGAGGTCTCCAAGCAGGCCTTCGCCGCTCGTAAGGACTCCCAGGCGCTGACCGATCAGGTCAACAAGGCCCTCGACGAACTGCGCGCCGACGGAACGCTCGCCAAGATCTCCGACAAGTACTTCGGCACCGACGTCAGCAAGTAAGCGGCACAGGGCAATTCGACGATGGACGACGCCACCTGGGCGCTGGTGCGGCACAACCTCTGGCCCATGCTGGAGGCCACGGTCACCAAGACGCTGCCGCTGACCGCCATCAGCTTCGTGATCGGCCTGGCGATAGCGCTGTTCGTGGCGCTGGCCCGGATGTCGAGCGTGTGGCCGCTGCACGCGGCCGCGCGCTTCTACATCTCGATCATTCGCGGCACGCCGCTGCTGGTGCAGCTGTTCATCATCTTCTTCGGCCTGCCCGCCTTCAATATCGTGCTGGAGCCGTTTCCGGCGGCCATCATCGCGTTCAGCCTGAATGTCGGCGGCTATGCGGCGGAAATCATTCGGGCCGCGATCCTTTCGGTGGCCCAGGGGCAGTGGGAGGCGTCCTACTCGGTCGGCATGAATTACGCGCAGGCGCTGCGGCTGGTCATCCTGCCGCAGGCCTCCCGCATCGCGGTGCCCCCGCTGTCCAACACCCTCATCTCCTTGGTGAAGGACACGTCGCTCGCTTCCACCATTCTGGTGACCGAGTTGCTGCGCACCGCGCAAATGGCCGCCGCGCCCACCTTCGACTTCTTCGCGCTCTACGGCGTCGCGGCAATCTACTACTGGGTAATATGCCTGGTCCTCGGCTTCGGTCAGACTCGATTGGAAACCCGCCTGGCCCGGCACGTTGCGCGTTGATCGTGAGATAGCTGAACGGCTGCTTACGAGATCCGTATATGTGTGTGCCGGGGTCGGCATGAGGGTTGTCACAGGTCTAGGGTTGAACGCGTGATGCGACGAACGAAGATTGTGTGCACCCTCGGACCAGCAGTGTCATCCGAGGACCGGATTCGTGAGCTCGTCGAAAGTGGCATGGACGTTGCGCGCCTGAACTTCAGCCACGGCGAGCACTCCGATCATGCCGAGAACTACAAGAAGGTGCGTGCTGCCAGCGACACTGCCGGCCGCGCTGTCGGTATCCTCGCCGACCTGCAGGGCCCGAAGATCCGGCTGGGCCGGTTCGAGGGCGACGGCAAGACCGTCTGGAACACCGGCGAGGAAGTCCGTATCACCGTCGACGACATCGTAGGAACTCACGACCGGGTTTCCACCACCTACAAACACCTCGCCAAGGACGCCAAGCCCGGCGACCGGCTGCTCGTGGACGACGGCAAGGTCGGGCTGACCGTGCTGCGTGTCGAGGACAACGACGTCATCTGCCGGGTCACCGAGGGCGGCCCCGTCTCCAACAACAAGGGCGTCTCGCTGCCCGGCATGGACGTGTCCGTGCCCGCGCTGTCCGAAAAGGACATCGACGACCTGGAATTCGCCCTGAATCTGGGCGTGGACTTCATCGCGCTGTCCTTCGTGCGCTCGCCCTCCGATGTGGAGCTGGTGCACGACATCATGGATCGCGTGGGCCGCCGGGTGCCGGTCATCGGCAAGCTCGAAAAGCCCGAAGCCATCGACAATCTGGAAGCCATCGTGCTGGCCTTCGACGCCATCATGGTCGCCCGCGGCGACCTCGGCGTGGAGCTGCCGCTCGAGCAGGTGCCGCTGGTGCAGAAGCGCGCGGTGCAGATGGCGCGCGAGAACGCCAAGCCGGTCATCGTGGCCACCCAGATGCTGGAGTCCATGATCACCAACTCCCGCCCGACCCGCGCCGAGGCCTCCGACGTGGCCAACGCCGTGCTCGATGGCGCGGACGCGGTCATGCTCTCCGGTGAGACCTCGGTCGGCGACTACCCGATCGAGGCCGTGCGCACCATGGCCCGCATCGTGCACGCCGTGGAATCCGAGTCCTCGACCCGGGTGCCGCCGCTGACCCACGTGCCGCGGACCAAGCGCGGTGTCATCTCCTACGCCGCCCGCGACATCGGCGAGCGGTTGAATGCCAAAGCGCTGGTTGCCTTCACGCAGTCCGGTGACACGGTGCGCCGCCTGGCCCGCCTGCACACCCCGCTGCCGCTGCTGGCCTTCACCCCGCAGGCCGCGATTCGCAGTCAGCTCGCCTTGACGTGGGGCGTGGAAACGTTCATCGTTCCTCCGGTGGGCACGACCGACGAGATGATCCACCAGGTGGACAACGCGTTGCTCTCGATCGGCCGGTACAAGAAGGGTGACCTCGTGGTCATCGTGGCCGGCTCGCCGCCGGGTACTGTCGGGTCCACCAACCTGATCCACGTGCATCGCATTGGCGAGGAGGACCACTAATTTGAGTGCGTCGCTGGACGAGACGTCTTCGGACGTCGTCGCGGACCCCGACGGGACCGGTCTGTCCGACGATCTGCGGGAGCTGCTGCGCCTGCTCGATCTGGAGGAGAACGGCCCCGATATCTTCCTCGGACACCATCCCGAGAAGGTGTGGAGCCGCACGTTCGGCGGCCAGCTGGTCTCGCAGGCGATCATCGCCGCGGGACGGACGGTGGGTCCGGAGCGTCCGATCCACGCGGTCAACGCGCACTTCGTACGTGGCGGTGACCCGAAGCAGCCGATCGAATACCACGTCGATCGGCATCGGGACGGCCGCTCCATCGCCAACCGCACGGTCACGGCGTACCAGGACGGGCAGGAGCTGTTCGTCATGCTCGCCGCCTTCCAGGACTGGGGCAAGGGGCTCGAGCACGGCGCGCCCCTGCCCGACGTCCCGGGGCCGGACGACCTTCCGCGCGTGGAGGAGTCGTTCGTCGGTCTGGAGGACAAGCTCCAGATGTTCGTCGACGCACCGCATCCCATCGAGATGCGCTACACCAACGACCCGGCCTGGATCCTCAAGGGCAAGGGCGAGAGCCTCGGTCACAACCGGGTCTGGATGCGCAGCGACGGGCAGCTGCCCGACGACCCGCTGATTCACGTTGCGGCGCTGGCATATTCGTCCGACACCACGGTGCTGGACTCCATCATCACCACGCACGGGCTGTCCTGGGGCTGGGACCGCATCATCGCGGCCACGGTGAACCACTCCATCTGGTTCCACCGGCCCTTCCGCTTCGACGACTGGTCGCTCTACGCGACCGAGTCTCCCGTGGCGGCGGGTTCCCGCGGCCTGGCCCGCGGCCACTTCTACGCCCGGAACGGCGACCTGCTCGCGACGACCGTGCAGGAGGGCGTGATCCGCCACTTCCCGGCGCGCCGCTGACACGCGATCGCCGGACGACGACGCATAGATGCTCGGGCCGTGCCCTTCGGGGTGCGGCCCGACGCGCGTTCCGGGGCGTGGCGCGTTCCGGGGTATGGGTGTGGCGCGTTCCGGGTATCGGGCACGGCGAATCTCGGGGGTCCGGGGGGAGCCCCCGAAATCTCGAGGGGGTTCGGGGACGAAGCCCCTGAGAGCTCCGAAAATTAGATCAGCTCGCGGTTTTCTTCGAGCTCGAAGTTCTCGCGCTGCAGGGCGTGCACGATGTAGGGGATCGGTTCGTCGGCGGACAGTTCCAGCACCAGGCGCTGCTCGAGCTTGGCGATGCCCGCCTTGGTCAGTTGACGGGCCTCGCCCACCAGGCTGAGCGCGATCTCGTAGGTGCGGCGGGTACCCGGGTCCGTGTCGGGATTGTCCAGCCGCCACTGGGTTTCGAGCACAGTGTGGGTGGGTTCGTCGCACTCCACCGGGAGGGTGAAGCGCCACGCGAAGATATCTCGATCGGCGACGTATTCGTCGACCACCCGGCACACCGTCTCGGTGACGCGGTGCAGGGTCTGAGGTGTCACGTAAACATGGAGCGAAACATCCGAAATTCGCTTCGGCATGTCCTTGGTCCTGTTCTTGTGTCGAACCACCGGCAGTGGTGTTCGGCGGAACGGATAGGTGTTCCGCGCGAGAGTGTAATCCCTTACCGGACCCAGCAGGCAGCAAGGTGCATTGACACGCGACGGTTCAGGGCCAGGATGCCGGATTTGCCTGCTATCCGGCGGATTCCGCCGCGTGCCGGGTCGGTTCGACTGCCGGCCCGGAGTATTCGCCCGGCCGCAGGTGCTCGGCTCGTCGGCCCTGCTCGCCCCGGCCGCCGTCTATCACGAGCAGCGGCGGTTGCCCGTCCGCGGCGCTGCGCGGGCGCAGTGTGGCCTGCGGATGCTGATGGGCGTGCAGGGCGAGGAGCAGCGGCACCAGCGCTTCGGCGATACGGTCGCCGACATCGCAAAACTGTTGCGGCGACAGGCCGACCGGGTCGGAGATGTTCTCCCGGCCGACGTACGCGAGATCGTTGCGCGCGGCGTGCAGTCCGACCACGGTGCGCGCGCCGCTGACCTTGGCGATCCGGTAGGCCTCGAGCAGCGTGAAGGTGCGGGGGAGCGCCTCGGGCACGAGTTCGCGCACCTGGTCGCGAATCTTCTCGGTCATGGCCAGCACCAGGTCGGCGCGGTGTACCATCTCCGCCTTGAGGCGGCGGGCCTTGAAATTGTCGGCGTTGCCGCCGAGACCCACAATCGTCTGTGCGGCAAGGGGTTCCACGGGGAATCCGACCAGTGCGCGTACTCCGGCACTCTCGGCGGACAGCTCCTGTAGTCCGTGGTCAGCGGCCACCGCCAGGGTGAGGCGCTCGGCAATGACGGATCGGCAAACATTTCCGCTGCACACGAACAGCACATGCATGCGGATAACTTATGCCCGCCGTTGTCGCTTCGAAACAGTTCCGTGACCGAATCACACGTTTCAACCGCGATGTTCATCGCGCGGTCGAATGTCGCTCACCTGATGTTGGTTCTCGTTTACCGGAGTGTCCGTTTGGCAACAGGTCAACGCCCCTGGAATGTGAGCATGCCCGCTCGCGTCCGGCAAATCAATAGCCGAACGGTTATTGGTGTCAGTCGTGCCGTACAACGCGGATTCCGTTATCACGGGCGCGATTTCGGGCACTGCCCGATCTCCGGTCCGGACCGTATCGCCGACCCGGCCGCGTGTCGAGAACAACCGCCCCCGAGCAGGGACGGCTCGCGCGAACCGGGCCAGCCCGGTGGGCGTGGACATATCGTCGTACACGGAATCGATTCCGCCCCTGGCGAAATAGGCTTCGTGCCAGAATCCGGTGCCGCCGGAATCCCGCAGGAATTGCTGCCACCACTGCCGGTGCGGGTCCGACCGCGTCCACCGTTCCAGGCTCTCCAGATCCCGCCAGTACTGCCGCGCACCCCAGTGTGGCGGCCACAGCGACCACACCACATCCTCGTGCGACAGGAGCCCGTCCGGCATATCGTGATGCGACCGATACAGCTTGGGGCCGACGCCCAGCAGCCGCAGGATTCCCCGTGGCTTGCGCACGCGCATCCCGAGTAGGATCACGACCAGATCCGGATATTCGGACAGGTCCGCGGTCATTCTCTTCACCCGCATTCGTGACCTCCGCACGTTTCGCTGATCCGTGCGGGACTACGGCGCCGCTGTCCTCACGGTTCGAAAACGCTGTTTCCTCGTCCTGTCCGCAGTCTAGCCCGGCGTGCGGTGCGCCGGCGGAGCGTGGATGCGGCCCGGCTCGCCCTAGGTGCTCAGCCGCAGGACGGCCGAGTTGCCCTGGACGGCAACGATCTTCACGGTCAGGCCGTTCAGGGCGATGGTGCCGCCGACCGTGGTCGACCCGACGACCGGCAACCCGAACACCGTCGTCGACGCGGTGACCGAGCCCAGGCCGATCTGCGCGATCCGGACGTTGCTGATTCGCGACAATCCGGGAACCGGAATCGTGGTCGGCCCGTCGACCCGGACCTCGCAATTGCCGTTGGAGCAGGCGCTGAGATCGGTCCCGTTCGAGGCCGCCGGCAACCCGTCCGCGGGCTGGTTCGCTGCTTTCGAAGACGTCGTCCTGGCCGCGGTCGTCGCTCCCGCCGTCGATCCTGCACCGGCCGGTACCGCCGACCCGCCCGTTTCCGTCCCACAGCCAGCGCACAACGCCACAACCGCCACCGCCAGGCCGACCCCGGCCGGCCCTACTTTCGCCAACGCGGATATCGGGATTCGCATGCAACCTCCACCATGCTCTCGGACCTACGGACACGATGATGCGCGACGCGACGGCCCGCCGTAGTGAAATCCGACTGTTCGCCCCGATTTATCCCCGCCCGGCCCCGGTACGGGAGCCTGGTACCCCTATCGGCCCACGACGTGGTCGCGCAGCCGCTCGACGACCTCATCCGGCCCGGGCATCCGAGCGATCTCCGCCGCGACCGCCTCGGCCGCCTCGCGATAAGAATTGCCCCGCCGCGGCAGCAGCCGCGCCGCCCGATCGGCGATCGTGTCCGCGTCGACCTCGCCCGCCCCGAGCTGAATCGCCGCACCCACCGCCTCCAGCGCATCCGCATTCGCGAACTGGTCGGCCCCCTGCGGCAGGACCAGTTGAGGCACCCCGGAATTCAGCGCACCGAGGGTGGTGCCGCTGCCCCCGTGATGCACGACAACGTCGACATGGGGGAGTAGCCGGGATTGCGGCACCCAGCCGTGCACACTGACATTGCCCGGCAGCGCACCGAGCTCGTCCGGATCCAGCCGCCCCGCAGCGACGATGACCTGGGCGTCGAGCCGAGAGAGGCCGGACACGGCCTGTGTGATCAGTCCCGGTGTGCCGAATACGGTGCCCAGCGTCAGGTAGATCAGTGGCCGAGACGTCGGTATGCCCGGCAATGCGGAGATTCCCCCGGTCTCCGGGTACGGAACCGGCCGCAACTCGATCCGTTCCGCTATCAGAAATTCCTTGTCCTGCAGCGAAGCCGGGCAAATATCAATATGCGGCACTCCTTCCACCTCGGCGATCCGCATCGGATTCTCCAGCCCGATCCCCTCCGGAAACATCCGTCCGAACCCATGCCACACTCCCGGAATCCCCGCCCGTCGCGCGGCGATCGCTGCCCCCGGCACCCCCCACTCGTGAATCACCAGATCCGGCCGCAACCGCTCCAAATCCCCCGCAATGTCCTCCGCGTACATCTCCGAAAAACAATCCCCGGGCCGGAACGCCTCCAAACCATGCCGCCCGATCACCCCGTGCATCCCCGCTCCCACCGCGAAATGCACCTCACACCCCGCCTCCCGAGCCGCCACCGCGAGCGGCACCAGCGGATACGCATGCCCCACAGTCGCGAGGCTGGCAAACACAAGGCGCATCCCGCCACCCTAACCCGTCAACCCGAGGTTGACCATCCCCGAACCCCCTGCCGGACACCACTTCTCGCAACCCCACCCCGGACATGCCGTCGTGTGTGTTGCCACGGGAAAGTGAGTTCCGAAGCGACGCCGGACGGCCTGTATCGCAGTCGATTTCGGTGGCCTTCACCTCGCCCCGGGGCCATCGCGGGGGGTGGCGCCGACGCCGCGGGCGACCTCACGTTGGGACTGGCCTTCGGCGATCATGCAAGCTTCGTTGGATTTCCGGCGATTACTGCAAGTGCCACCGAATGCATCGAATGCGAACTCGCGATGGTGCGCCTGGCTCGCTGAACGACGCGGCGAATTCGTTGTCCGCCAACCAGATTCGGCGGCCAATTCGCTGCTGCGAGTGTAGTCCGTCGTCTGTGGCCGAACGAGACGCCCGAATGGTCCGAAGAATCGATCGCAACCGCCGACGGTTGAATACGCAACCCTCGCCAGTCCGGGACCCCTTCAGGGCGCGGCGACTGTGGTGATCTTTTCGGTGCCCGACGTGTTCGGGGGCGCGTAGGGCATCCGAGGCGGAGTGTCCGAGGCCGGAGCGCCGACCGGCGGCCATGGCGCGACTCGGGGGTGGGAGTCGGTGCTGCTAGAGTCTCGATCCGCGGATCTTCCCGACGCAGCGTCGGGAAAATATCCCCGCAGAGAGATGAAGGCACGACGATGAACGACTTTCCCGGAGTCGACGGCTTCCTCGGCACGAGGGCGTCGTGGGCGATGGACACCATGGTGCTGGTGATGGCGATCGTGGTCGCCGTCCTGGCGTGGAGCGTCTACCAGGCCAAGGTCAAGCGAAAGTTCGGACTGCACAAGGGGGTCCAGATCCTGCTCGCGGTCGGGTTGCTCGCCGCGGTGGTGCTGTTCGAAATGGATGTGCGGTTCAACGGGTGGCAGGACCGGGCCGCCGGGGTCGTCGGCGGCACGGCCTCGACCACGGTGTGGACCGCGCTCGTCATCCACCTGGCCTTCGCCGTGTTCTCGGTGGTGCTGTGGCCCGTGGTGATCATCCGGGCAGCCCGCAACTTCGGGACACCACCGCACCCGGGTGTACACAGCGCCTGGCATCGTCGGTGGGCGCCGATCGCCGCGGCGGGCATGACCCTCACGGCGGTGACCAGCTGGGTGTTCTACGGGCTGGCCTTCGTCGCCTGACCCAGCGGCAACGAACAATGGCGGAACGCTGGTACACGTCCGGTCCCGGGAGTGAGTCGCGCCCGCTCGGATGTCTCGGTCCCGGTATCGAACGCGCGATACATCTGCCCCGTACCGCCCTCGCCGAGCAGCTGCCGCAACCGGTACCGGCCGACCGCAACTGATGACAATCACGTCACTGCACCGGTAATCCCGTCCAGGAGTGCGAATTTGGTGCCCGTGTGACATGAGGCCGCGTTTTCGACCGAGCTGAGGCATACCTCGCAATATTTCGGATGTCCTGTACCGCAATTGATCTCACAGTTCAGCATCAGCACGCGATACCGGCGATTACTGGCCCGCGTCAGATTTTGCACAGCCAGTCGATCTTCGGCCGCTCAGCGCTGGCCGGTTCGGTCAGCACTATATGCGGCTACTTCGTCTCCCGGCCACAAGGGCGGCTTCCTGACATCTACGGAGTTCCGCTGGGTATTCGACCGAGCGGCCAAGGACACCGGATTGATCGGTGTTGTGCCGCACGGACTTCGGCGCACAGCTGCCTCGCCGGCGATCAGTGCCGGAACGAATATCAAAGTCGTGCAACGGATGCTGGGGCACAAGACGGTCATGCTGACCCTGGACCTGTACGGCCACCTGTTCCCGGACGACCCGGACGCCGTCGCGAACGGAATGGAAGCCGGCGCGCAGGCTGCTGTGTACCGGCTGCGTACCGGAATAAAAGAAGGGCTGTCCCGGTGATCACCGAAACAGCCCTCTACCTTGGTGCCGAGTGTGGGACTCGAACCCACACGTCCTTTCGGACAACGGTTTTTGAGACCGTCGCGTCTGCCAGTTCCGCCAACCCGGCGCACCGGGAAGAAATGATAGCGGGTGAAGGGGGGAAGAGACTAATCGAGGGGGTCGGGGAGCTACCGGGTTGTGATACTGGTCGGTTTGCGCTGGGTACGTGGGTTGTGGGGGCGGGTGAACGGTACTCTTTGGGGTGACTCGATGCGTGCTGGTCCTGCGAGGGTGGCGCAAGGCGAGGTGGCATCGGGTATCGGTATTCGGAAGCGACAGGGGTTCATCTATGGGAACGACAGCAGGGGGCGGATCGAAGAAGGACGCTGCGACGTCCGCCCCCAAGCGGGTGGTGGTTGCCGAGGACGAGGCGCTCATCCGGATGGACCTGGTGGAGATGCTCTCGGAGGAGGGCTATCACGTGGTGGGTGAGGCGGGAGACGGTCAGCAGGCCGTGGATCTCGCCGAGGAGCTGCGGCCGGATCTGGTGATCATGGACGTGAAGATGCCGCGTCGGGACGGCATCGACGCGGCGGCCGAGATCGCGTCGAAACGCGTTGCGCCGGTGGTCATCCTGACCGCCTTCAGCCAGCGTGACCTGGTGGAGCGGGCGCGCGACGCGGGCGCGATGGCGTACCTGGTGAAGCCCTTCACCAAGTCGGATCTGGTGCCGGCCATCGAATTGGCCGCATCGCGATTCCACGAGATCGCGGCGCTCGAGAGCGAGGTCGCGAATCTGACCGACCGGCTCGAGACGCGCAAGCTGGTCGAGCGTGCCAAGGGTGTGCTGATGCAGACCCAGGGACTATCCGAGCCGCAGGCGTTCAAGTGGATTCAGCGCACGGCCATGGATCGTCGCACCACCATGAAGGCGGTCGCGGAAGTGGTGCTGGAGAACCTCGCGCCGAAGTAAGCCGCATTTGCCGCGTCGTCGCCCTGTTGTTGCCGCTAATGCACTGGAGAAATTAACAGTGCGGTAACAGCAGGGCGCTCCGCTTTTGTTGCGATGTCACATGGATGATTCGAATGTGATGCGGAGCTAACGTAGCGGGGCTATGTTCTGGACGGGCCGATCGATGGGGCGGCCCTCCTCGGTCACCCCGGGGGAGCACAGAACATGAGGTGAATCGTGCTTGGTTCATTGACGCGCACGTCGTCCCTGCGACGCAGTCGTACGGCGCGAGCGGTGGTCATCGGAGCGGCGGCCGTACTCGCTCTGGCGTCGGCGGGATGCAGTAGCAAATCAACGGATAATTCGGGCGGCGGCTCGAATCTGACCATTCAGCCTCTCGTGCAGGTGGACGGCCAGGGCAAGGAAGTTCCGGCGAAGGACACCAGCGCGGCCGCGGATCCGGCCGGCGACGGCAAGGGGAAATGCGCTCCCCAGACGATCGCGATGGCGGGCCCGCTGACCGGTGACAACGCCAACCTCGGCCTGAACATCATCCGCGGCGTGAAACTGGCGCTGGACCAGCACAACAAGGCCAACCCGGGCTGCCAGGTGACGGTCAAGGAATTCGACACCGAGGGCGACCCGCAGAAGGCCACCCAGGTCATCCCGACCATCGTCAGCGATCCGTCGATCGTGGCCCTGATCGGCCCGACCTTCTCCGGCGAGACCAAGGCGACCGGCGCGATCCTCAACCAGGCCAATCTGCTGTCGCTGACGCCGTCGGCCACCAACGTCACCCTCACCACCAACGGCTGGAACAACTTCTTCCGGGGCCTGGGCAACGATGGCATCCAGGGTCCGGCCGTGGCCGGATACCTCAAGGGCACCGGCAAGTTCAAGAAGATCTGCGTCATCGCCGACGACTCGGATTACGGCACCGGCCTGGCCAAGACCGTCACCGAGGGCCTGGGCTCGATCGCCGACCAGAGCTGCACGGCCAACGTGAAGCAGAAGGACAAGGACTTCTCCGCGACGGTGTCCAAGATGGCCTCGGCCAAGCCGGACGCCATCTTCTACGCCGGCTACTACGCCGAGGCGTCCCCGCTGGTCAGCCAGCTGCGCAATGGCGGCGTGACCGCGACCTTCATCTCCGACGACGGCACCAAGGACGTCGAGTTCGTCAAGCAGGCGGGCAATTCCTCCAAGGACGCGCTGCTGTCGTGCCCGTGTGGTCCGGCGACGGACAAGTTCACCACCGCCTACAAGGCATTCAACAACTATGACCCGGGCACCTATTCGACCGAGGGCTACGACCTGACCACCATCGTGCTCAAGGGCATCGAGGCCGGCAAGGTCACCCGCCCCGATCTGGTCGATTACGTGCGCAACTACGACGGCCAGGGCCTGGCCCGCGAATACAAGTGGGGCCCCACCGGTGAATTGGCGAACGCGTTGATCTGGATGTACCAGGTCAAGTAGCACTCACTATTCGGAACAGCGTGTGCCGAATAGATTTCGGCACACGCTGTTTTCCTCGGACGGCGAAAGTAACGAATGTCTGCACCCGCTCTGGCCGATGTGACCCTCCTTGCGAGCAGTTCCATCGAATTCAATGTCTCCGGCGTAGTCGACCAATTCTGGCGGCTGACCGTCGAAGGTTTGACGTACGGTTCGATCTACGCCCTGGTCGCGGTCGGATACACACTGGTCTACGGTGTGTTGCGCCTGATCAATTTCGCCCATTCGGAAGTTTTCATGCTGGGCATGTTCGGCCAGCTGGTCGGGCTGATGGTCTTCGGATTCGCCGCCAGTGGCGACGTGTATTCCCAGGGCGTCGTCTCGACCGTCATCTATCTCGGCGCCGCCATGGTCTTCGGCATGCTGGTCTCCGGCGCGGCCGCGGTGGGCCTGGAGCGGGTCGCGTACCGCCCGCTGCGCAAACGCGGCGCGAAACCGCTTATCTTCCTGATCACCGCGATCGGAATGTCGTTCGTACTGCAGGAATTCGTGCATTACGTGCTGCCGAAGCTGACCGGCAACAAGCTCGGCGGCACCAATGCGCAGCAGCCGATCGTGCTGGTGAAGCCCACCGAGCAGTTCCAGATCTTCGGCGCCTCGGTCACCAATATCTCGCTGGTGATCGTACTGGCGGCAATCGCGCTGGCGCTCACCACCGAATTGCTCATCAATAAAACGAAATTCGGCCGCAGCATTCGCGCGGTGGCGCAGGACCCCGATACCGCCACACTGATGGGCGTCTCCCGGGAGCGGGTCATCATGCTGACCTTCCTCATCGGCGGCGTGCTCGCGGGTGCGGCCGCGCTGCTGTACACGCTCAAGATCCCCAACGGCATCATCTACAACGGCGGATTCATCCTGGGCATCAAGGCGTTCAGCGCCGCGGTGCTGGGCGGCATCGGCAACCTGCGCGGCGCCCTGCTGGGCGGCCTGCTGCTGGGTCTGGCCGAGGATTACGGGCAGATCCTGTTCGGCACGCAGTGGCGTGACGTGGTGGCCTTCGTGGTGCTGGTCGGCGTGCTGATGATTCGCCCGACCGGCATCCTGGGCGAGAGCCTGGGGAGGGCGCGGGCATGACGACGACGAAACCATCGCCCGTGGCACAGCATTCGCCCGCCGGGCGCGGCGTCGGTGACGCCATCCGGAACTGGTGGGGCGGGCTGTCCCGCCCGGCGCAGTGGGCGTTCGGCGTGCCGGCGGTCATCGTGCTGGCCGTACTGCCGCTGTTCAAACTGCCGCTGCTGGACACTCCCGGCACCAGTTTCGGCGGGGTGATGGCGCAGTTCGCCATGTACGCCCTCATCGCCATCGGCCTGAATGTGGTTGTGGGACAGGCGGGTCTGCTCGACCTCGGTTATGTCGGCTTCTACGCGGTCGGCGCGTATTCGGTGGGTCTGCTCACCAGCCCGAACAGCCCGTGGAATCAGACCAACGGCGGCTTCCTCGACCCCACGTGGGCGTGGCTGGCATGTGTGCCGATCGCGATCCTGCTGACGGCCATCTCCGGCCTGATCCTGGGGACGCCCACCCTGCGCCTGCGTGGCGACTACCTCGCCATCGTGACCCTCGGCTTCGGTGAGATCGTGCGACTGCTGGCCGACAATCTGCCCGAGATCACCAATGGCAGCCTCGGGCTGTCGCGGATCCAGTATCCGAAGCTCGGTGAGTCGGACAGTCACCCCGGCGGCTACTTCTCCTCCGGCAACCTGGGCGACACGAGCAGCTGGAATCCGTTGGACCGGGCCAACTCCGGCACCTGGTGGTATTGGCTCGGCATCGTGCTGGTGGTCGGCGTGCTGATGCTGGTCGGCAATCTCGAGCGCAGCCGTGTCGGCCGCGCCTGGGTCGCCATCCGCGAGGACGAGGACGCTGCCGAGATCATGGGCGTACCCACCTTCAAGTTCAAACTGTGGGCCTTCACCATCGGCGCGGCCATCGGCGGCCTGTCCGGCGCGCTGTACGCGGGCCAGGTGCAGTTCATCAATCCGGCCGGATTCAATGTCATCAACTCGATGCTGTTCCTGTGCGCGGTGGTGCTGGGTGGCCAGGGCAACAAGCTCGGCGTGATCGTCGGCGCGTTCCTGATCGTGTACCTGCCCAACCGATTCATGTCGGTGAACGTGGGCGGGCAGTCGCTGGGCGACTACAAGTATCTGTTCTTCGGACTCACGCTGGTGGTGGTGATGATCTTCCGGCCGCAGGGTCTGTTCCCGGCCCGGCAGAAACTGCTCGCCTACGGGCGGCAGGTGTATCGGGCGGTGCGACGGCCGGTGGTGGCCGCGCAGGCGACGGGAGCGGGGCAATGACGGGGCCGGGCGACGCGCTCTTCGACAACGAGGACATGGCGGCCGGGTACGCGGCGCCGGAGGTCGAGCCCAGCGCGGGCACGCTGGACGTGACCGAGGTGCTGCCGGTCTACAAGGACCAGGGTGTGGTCGCGGAAGTCGTTGCGCCGCACCGGGAGATAGAGACCGCGATCGGTGCGCCGCTGCTGCGCACCGACGGGCTGACGGTGAAGTTCGGTGGTCTCACCGCGCTGGACGCCGTGAGCTTCGAGATCCGCCGCGGCGAGATCCTCGGGCTCATCGGACCCAATGGCGCGGGCAAGACGACCTGCTTCAACGCCATCTCCGGCGTGTACCGGCCGTCCGGCGGCACCGTCTACTTCGACGGCAAGCCGCTCACCAAGACCAAGCGCAACGAGATCACCCGACTCGGTATCGCGCGCACTTTCCAGAACATCCGGCTCTTCGGTGAGATGACGGCGCTGGAGAACGTCGTGGTGGGCGCGGACGCCCGGCACAAGACCTCGGTCCCGGGCGCCATCCTCCGTACCGCGCGGCACCGGAGCGAGGAACGCGACTCGCTCGAAAGAGGCATGGCGCTCCTGGAATTCGTCGGCATCGCCGCACATGCGGTGGAGAAGGCGCGCAATCTCTCCTACGGCGATCAGCGCCGCCTGGAGATCGCCCGTGCGCTGGCGACGGAACCGAAACTGCTGTGCCTGGACGAGCCGGCCGCCGGCTTCAATCCGAGCGAGAAGTCGGCGCTCATGGATCTGATTCGCAAGATCCGCGACGACGGCTACACCGTGCTGCTCATCGAGCACGACATGCGGCTGGTGATGGGCGTGACCGACCGCATCGTGGTGCTCGAGTTCGGCCGCAAGATCGCCGACGGCCTGCCGGACCAGATCCGCCAGGACCCGGCGGTGATCAATGCGTATCTGGGCGTACCCGACGAGGCGGAGGCCGCGGACAGTGGCGCCGAGCAGGCCACGCCGGACGCGGGTGCGGACGTGGACCCGGGCAAGCCTGGCGCACAACCGATTCCGGACCTGGCCAAGCCCATCCCGGTGCCGGACGTGCCGGAAACCCCGTCCGATCAGCCCCTGCTGACGGTCGAGGACATGGTGGTCAACTACGGCAGAATCCAAGCCCTGCACGGCATCTCGCTGTCGGTCGGCCAGGGCGAGCTGGTGACCCTGCTGGGCGCCAATGGCGCGGGCAAGACCACCACCATGCGGGCACTGTCCGGCCTGCTGCCGCTCTCCCGCGGCCGTATCACGTTCCAGGGCCGCGACATCACCCGCATGAAGGCCCACGAACGCGTCGTGGCGGGCCTGATCCAGGCCCCCGAGGGCCGCGGGGTCTTCCCCGGCATGACGGTCCAGGAAAACCTCGACATGGGTTGCCACGCACGACCGTTCAAGGCCAAGGCCGACTACACCCACACCCTGGACTGGGTCTACGAGCTCTTCCCCCGACTGCTCGAACGCCGACGCCAGGTGGGCGGCACCCTCTCCGGCGGCGAGCAGCAGATGCTGGCCATCGGCCGCGCCCTCATGGCCCGCCCCCAGCTGCTGCTGCTGGACGAGCCGTCAATGGGCTTGGCCCCCATGGTGATCCAGCAGATCTTCCGCATCATCGCCGACATCAACGCCCAGGGCACCACGGTCCTGCTGGTCGAGCAGAACGCCCAGCAGGCCCTGACCCGCAGCGACCGCGCCTACATCCTGGAAACCGGCGAGGTCACCAAGACCGGCGGCGGCCGGGCCCTCCTGCACGACCCCGCCGTCAAGTCCGCCTACCTCGGCGTCGGCTGACGCCCCGATCCCGAAAAGCATTCGGGCCGGTCACCTTCCGGTGACCGGCCCGAAGCCTTCTGCAGGGGCGACAGGAATCGAACCTGCAACCTGCCGCTTTGGAGACGGCTGCTCTGCCAATTGAGCTACACCCCTTGGCGAGGGCATACGCTACCAGGTAGCCCGGCCGCGATGAAATCGGTTTTGCTGACCTGCGGCGACGGGCCGAGTATGCCCGCTGCCCACCGATGTCGGAGGGGATACCTAGACTCTGTCGGGTGACCCCTGCCTCTACTGATCAGCGTCCTGGTGTTGTGCCCGCATCTGCGTCCGGGGAGCAGCCGACCCTGCTGCTGCTGGATGGGCATTCGCTGGCCTATCGCGCGTTCTATGCGCTGCCGGCGGAGAACTTCAAGACGCAGAGTGGGCAGACCACCAATGCCGTGTACGGATTCACGGCGATGCTGATCAATCTGCTGCGGGACGAGAAGCCCACGCATGTGGCGGCGGCGTTCGACGTGAGCCGGAAGACCTTCCGGACCGAGGCGTTCCCCGAGTACAAGGCGAACCGGATCAGCACGCCCGACGAGTTCAGGGGCCAGGTGGAGACCACCCAGGAAGTGCTGGGGGCACTGGGGATTCCGGTGATGGCCATCGAGGGGTACGAGGCGGACGATCTGATCGCCACCCTCACCACGCAGGCCGTGCCGGAGGGTTTCCGGGTGCTCATCGTGACCGGTGACCGCGATTCGCTGCAGCTGGTCAACGACAACGTCACCGTCCTCTACCCGAAGAAGGGCGTCTCCGAGCTGACCCGGTTCACCCCGGCGGCGGTGGAGGAGAAGTACGGGCTCACCCCGCAGCAGTATCCGGACTTCGCGGCGCTGCGCGGCGACCCGAGCGACAACCTGCCCGGCATCCCGGGCGTGGGGGAGAAGACCGCCGCCAAGTGGGTGCGCGAATACGGTGATCTGGCCACGCTGGTCGACCAGGTGGACAAGGTCAAGGGCAAGGTCGGAGACGCGTTGCGCGCCAACCTGTCCAGCGTCGTGCTCAACCGTCAGCTCACCGAGATGGTGAAGGACGTGCCGCTGCCCTACACCCCGGAGCAGCTGGCCGTGCAGCCGTGGGACCGGGAGAAGATCCACCGCCTGTTCGACGAGCTGGAGTTCCGCGTCCTGCGCGATCGCCTCTTCGACACCCTGGCCCCGGTGGAGCCCGAGGCCGAGGCCGGTTTCGAGATCAGCGGCAGTACCCTCGCGGCGGGCACGGTCGCGGACTGGCTGGCAGAGCACGCCGGAACCGGTGTGCGGCACGGTGTTTCCGTGGTCGGCGCCGGTTCGCCGATCAACGGCGACACCCAGGCCATCGCGCTGGCCGCCGCCGACGGCGAGGGCGCCTACATCGACGTGCACACCCTCACCCCGGAGGACGAGAAGGCGCTGGGCGCCTGGCTCGCCGACGCCGAGATCCCGAAGGCGTTGCACGAGGCCAAGACCGCCATGCACGCACTGCGCGGCCGCGGCTGGCAGCTGGGCGGGCTCACCAGCGACACCGCGCTGGCCGCCTACCTGATCCTGCCCGGCCAGCGCACCTTCAACCTGGAGGACCTGTCGCTGCGGTACCTGAGCCGGGAGTTGCGGGTCGACAATGTGGGCGAGGCCCAGCTGTCGCTGCTCGACGACGAGGAACAGGTCGACGCCGAGGTCGCCAATGCCCAGATGCTGCGCGCCCGTGCGGTTTCCGACCTCGCCGACGCCTTCGACACCGAACTCGAGCGCATCGAATCGACCGCCCTGCTGCGCGATATGGAACTCCCGCTGCTGAGCGTGCTCGCCGATCTGGAGGCCGCGGGCGTCGCCGTCGACTCCGCCCAGCTGGAGGAGCTGCAGCGCGAGTTCGCCGACCGCGTCGCCGAGGCCGCCAACAATGCCTACGGGGTGATCGGCAAGCAGATCAACCTGGGCTCGCCCAAGCAGCTGCAGGTGGTGCTGTTCGACGAGCTCGACATGCCGAAGACCAAGCGCACCAAGACCGGCTACACCACCGACGCCGACGCGCTCGAGGGTCTCTACGAGAAGACCCAGCACCCGTTCCTGCAGCACCTGCTCGAGCACCGCGACGCCACCCGTCTGAAGGTGACCGTGGACGGCCTGCTCAAGTCGGTCGCCGACGACGGCCGCATCCACACCACCTTCAATCAGACGGTCGCGGCCACCGGCCGGCTCTCCTCGACCGAGCCCAACCTGCAGAACATCCCGATCCGCACCGATATGGGCCGCCGCATCCGCGACACCTTCGTGGTGGGCACGGGCTTCGAATCGCTGATGACCGCCGACTACAGCCAGATCGAAATGCGGATCATGGCCCACCTCTCCAAGGACGAGGGCCTGATCGAGGCCTTCAACTCCGGCGAGGACCTGCACAACTTCGTCGCCTCCAAGGCCTTCGACATTCCCATCTCCGACGTGGATCCGGAACTGCGCCGCCGCATCAAGGCGATGTCGTACGGCCTGGCCTACGGGCTGTCCGCCTACGGCCTGTCCCAGCAGTTGAAGATCAGCGCCGACGAGGCCAAGGTCCAGATGGACATCTACTTCAACCGTTTCGGCGCCATCCGCGACTACCTGCGCGACGCCGTCGAGCAGGCCCGCAAGATCGGCTACACCGAGACCCTCTTCGGCCGCCGCCGCTACCTGCCGGATCTGGATTCCAGCAACCGGCAGCGTCGCGAGGCCGCCGAGCGGATGGCCCTCAACGCCCCCATCCAGGGCACGGCCGCCGACATCATCAAGGTCGCCATGATCGACACCCAGCAGGCGATCCGGGCGGCCGGGCTGAAGTCCCGGATGCTCCTGCAAATTCACGACGAACTCGTCTTCGAGGTCGCTCCCGGCGAGCGCGAGCAACTGGAATCGCTTGCGCGCGAGCACATGTCCAATGCCATCGAACTCTCGGTGCCGCTCGAGGTCTCGGTGGGCGTGGGCCGCAGCTGGGATTCGGCCGCGCACTAGAGGCGAGCGCGGCCGGCGCAGTCGAGGCGTTCGGTACGTGACAACCGATTTCGCTGTGCCATGGGTAACTCGCCGGGTGCGTCCGAAATTCGGGCACTCACCTGACCGCAGGCACGGGTGCGCGACTCCGGCGGCACGCTGCCGTCCGCTCGAGTTTCGGGGAGGCGGACCGGCCGTGAGCTGGGCGTGTTCATATATCGGATGTCTGCGGGTCGAATGGTGTTTGCTCGCACTCTTTCGCGGGCCGGTGTGGCGCCCGTCGCATATCCGGTGACCTGCGGCGAAGTTACCCATGGGTCGATTGCGAATATGGTTGCCATTGCGAGGGTGTCCCCCTATGCTCGACCCGTGTCGAATCCCGCCAACAGCCGCAGCGCAGCGCTCGAAGTCGCCGACCGCGACCGCGCCGCGCTCATTTCGCTCACCGCGAGTGTGGCTGGCGCGCGCGTACTCGTAGTTCTCCGCCGTAGCGGGGTCTGATTCGGACCGGCCCCTCGCTGCGGCCGAATGAACCTTCTTGCTGGTCCCCTCTGTCACTTTCTTCGGAAGAAGTCGGGAAGACCTAGTTCAATGACCATCACCCTTGATACCGCCGCGTTCATCGCCGCTGCCCCCGCGAGTCTGCGGACCGAGTGCATCGGCCTGACCCCCGCCGAGTTCCACGACCGGTACTGCGCCCAGACGGGACCGGTCAAGCTCAGCGACTGGACCCCGATCGGCCACCGCGCCGGCACGGCCACCCTGGAGATCGCCGATCACCTGCGCACCGTCGTGGCGACGGGCAGCCCGGTGGCGGCGCTGACCTCGGCCCTCTACGACGAGGGCTACCCGGTGGAGATCCTCGCGTTCCACCAGCGCCGCACCGCGGACGGCATGGCCACCTTCATCCAGTGCGAGTTCAACGGCCGTCGCGGCTGGGGCGCCGCCCTTGCCGACGATCCGGCCGAATCCACCATCCGCGCCATGATCGCCGGCATCAACCGGCTCGGTTCGCACTTCTGAGCGAAGCAGGACCCCGACCCCGCTGCTGAGGCAGCGGGGTCGGATTGCGAGTGGTGTCGGCTGAAAAGCCGAGCGCCGCAACTCCTTCCGGGGTTGCGGCGCTGAGTTCGCGGGGCGCGCGGCCTACTTCGACTCTTGCTCGGCGATCTGCTTGCGGACCTCGTCCATGTCGAGGGCCTTCACCTGGGTGACCAGGTCCTCGAGGGCGGCCGGGGGCAGCGCGCCGGGCTGGGCGAAGACGAGCACGCCCTCGCGGAAGGCCATGATGGTCGGGATCGAGCGGATATTGGCGGCGGCGGCCAGGCCCTGCTGGTCTTCGGTGTCCACCTTGCCGTGCACCACGTCGGGGTGGGTCTCCGACGACTTCTCGAAGGTCGGGGCGAAGCTGCGGCAGGGACCGCACCACGATGCCCAGAAGTCGACGAGAACGACGTCGTTGCCGGTGACTACCTCGTCGAAGTTCTGCTCGGTCAGGGTCTGGGTGGCCATGGTTTCCTCTCGTATCGATGTCCCCCGGTCCAACACGGGGCCCACTGGTTATCTTCCCTGGGGGATCGGCCGGTCGGTCGTTCAGAGTCGTTCGGTCCCGGAAATGGGCCACTCGTCACGCCGGTCGCCGTCCCATCGCCGGATGCCCTCTACGGTAGCCCGGAAGTCCTTGTCCCAGGCCACCGCGTCGAGCGCCGCCTCGAGTTGTCCCGGCCGCAGCCGCCGCGCGAGCGTGACGTGCGGCGTCCAGATGTCCGGGCGCACGTTGGCGGGAATGCCCGGGCACTCCTCGATGACACGGAACAGCCTGTGCTGCAGGGCGATCAGTGGTGCGGAGGGCACCACGGCCCGGACCAGAATGGGTGTGCGTGAGCCGAACACCAGCAGTCCGCCCAGCCGGATCGGAAAGGGCCGAAACTCCTGGCGCGCCAAGGCCTTATCGAGTCGCGGCCAGATCTCGGAGGCGACCGCGAGGGTGATGTGCGGCCGGTGCTCGGGCCCGGGCGCGTGCAATCCGATTTCGCGCAGCAGTGCCCACTGCCGCCGCATCTCGGCCTCGGCCGTCACGTCGAGCACCAGTTCCACCGATTGCACCATGGTGTCCCGAACCTACGCCGAGATCTCGAAACATGCGCGGCCGTGTGCCGGAGCGTCGCCGCCGCAGGGGTTGCGCGAGGATGGCTCCCATGAGCGACAGCGACACTCGAGTACGCCTGGGCCTGTTGGAGGGTGACGGCATCGGCCCGGAAATCGTGCGCGCCACCCGGGATGTGGTCGACGACGCCTTCCGGGCCACGGGTCTGCCGCCGGTGGAATGGGTGACGCTGCCGCTGGGACACGCGGCGATCGAGCAGTACGGCAACCCGGTACCCGAGCAGACCCTCGATGGGCTGGCCGAGCTCGACGCCTGGATCATGGGCCCGCACGACAGCGCCTCCTACGCACCCGAGCACCGCACCGGCCTGCCGCCGGCGGGCGCGGTCCGGAAACGCTTCGGGCTCTACGCCAATATCCGCCCGGCCCGCACCCTCGAGGGCGTGCGCTCGGTCGCCCCGGACATGGATCTGCTGATCCTGCGCGAGAACACCGAGGGCCTCTACGCCGACCGCAATATGGCCGCGGGTTCCGGCGAATTCCAGCCGTCACCGGATGTCGCGCTGGCCGTCGGCGTGTTCACCCGCCCGGCGATCGAGCGCATCGCACACCTGAGTTTCGAGATCGCGAGTGAGCGCTCCAAGAAGGTGACCATCGTGCACAAGGCGAACGTGCTGCCCATGACGATGGGCATGTTCCGCGACGTCTGCTACGGGGTGGCTGCGCAGTATCCCGACATCGAGGTCAGCGACGAGCACGTCGACGCGGCGGCCGCGCATCTGGTCCGCGCGCCCCAGGACTACGACGTGATCGTCACCGAAAACCTTTTCGGCGACATCCTTTCCGATCTGGCGGGGGAGTTGAGCGGTTCTCTCGGCATGGCGGCGTCGGTGAACTGTTCGGACACGCAGGTCATGGCGCAGGCCGTGCACGGCGCGGCCCCCACGCTGGCCGGGCACAATCGCGCGAATCCGGTGGCGCTGTTCAACTCCGCCGCGGGCATGTTGCGCTGGATGAGCCGGACTCCGCGCTACAGCGCCCTGCGGCGGGTGGGCGACCGGGTGGAACACGCGGTTGCGCAGACGTTGCGGGCCGGTGTTGCGACGTCTGATTTGGGTGGGCTAGCCTCTACCTCCGAATTCACCGAGCAGGTGCGCGCCCGGCTGCACCGCTGGTGAGCGCGCACTTCCGGGACCGGGCGTGTTCGGCCACGCGATGGCGTGTCGCCGATTAATGTTCGGTTACCGACCGACACGGACGGTGTCACTCGCTTACATTTCAAACGGCGGGCGACGCCCGGATGTCGCGCACCCGAACTGTGGAGGACTGCTGTGTCTGTTCGTAACTCTCTTCGCGGGCGTGTCCTGCGGGCCGCTGTCGTGGTCGCCGGCGGCGCACTCGCACTGACCGCGTGTACCAGCAATTCCGAGTCCAGCGGCCCCGAAGTGGCCAAGGTCGACGTGGCCAAGGTCGACACCATCGCCGCCAAGGTGCCCGCCGACATCAAGTCCTCCGGCAAGCTGATCGTCGGTGTGAACGTGCCCTACCAGCCCAATGAGTACCGGGATCCGAGCAGCGGCAAGATCGTGGGCTTCGACGTCGACCTGATGGACGCGGTCGCCAAGGTGCTGGGCCTGTCGGCCGACTACAAGGAAGCCGACTTCGAGAAGATCATCCCCTCCATCGAGGCGGGCACCTTCAATCTCGGCATGTCGTCCTTCACCGACAACAAGGAGCGCGAGGCCACCGCCGACTTCGTCGACTACTTCTCCGCGGGCAGCCAGTGGGCCCAGCAGAAGGGCAAGCCGGTCGACCCGAACAATGCCTGCGGCAAGCGAGTCGCGGTGCAGCGCACCACCGTTCAGGACACCGACGAGATCCCGGCCAAGTCCAAGGCCTGCACCGATGCGGGCAAGCCGGAGATCCAGAAGGTCGCCTACGACGAGCAGTCCGCCGCCGCCAACGCGCTGGTGCAGGGTCAGGTCGACGCCATGTCCGCCGACTCCCCGGTGACCGCGTACGCCATCAAGCAGGCCAGCGACAAGATCGAGGCGGCCGGCAAGATCTTCGACTCCGCGCCCTACGGCTGGCCGGTCAAGAAGAGCTCGCCGCTGGCGCCGGTGCTGCAGGAAGCCGTGCAGTACCTGATGGACAACGGCCAGTACAAGAAGATCGCCGAGAACTGGGGCGTCCAGGAGGGCGCGATCACCAAGTCGGGCATCAACGGGGCGACGAGCTAGAGCATCATGTCGCAGGACGAGACCAACTCCGCAGCCTCGGCTGCGTCGGCGGTCGCGAGCACCGAGCCCGAGCCGATCAAAGCGATTCCGCTGCGACGGCCGGGCCGGTGGATCGCCGCCGCGATCATTCTGATTGCCCTGGCCCTGTTCGTCTGGGGCGCCAAGACCAACGAGGCGTACCACTGGGACACCTACTTCAAGTACCTGGGTGACAAGCGAATCGCCAAGGGCGCGTTGGTCACTCTGGAACTGACCGTGCTGGCCATGGTGATCGGCGTGGTGCTGGGCGTGTTGCTGGCGGTCATGCGGCTGTCGCCCAATCCGGTGCTGCGCTCGGTGGCGTGGGCGTACCTGTGGATCTTCCGCGGGACGCCGGTCTATGTGCAGCTGGTGTTCTGGGGTCTGTTCCCGTCGCTGTACAAGACCGTGACCGTGGGCGTGCCGTTCGGCCCGTCGCTGACGCATTTCGATGTGCAGCACTGGTCGGCACCGTTCTTCTTCGCCATGATCGGCCTGGGTCTCAACGAGGCCGCCTACATGGCCGAAATCGTGCGCGCCGGAATCAATTCCGTGGGCGAGGGGCAGCGCGAGGCGTCGGTGGCGCTGGGCATGTCGTGGTCGCAGACCATGACCCGCACGGTGCTGCCGCAGGCCATGCGGGTGATCATCCCGCCCACCGGCAACGAGCTGATCTCCATGCTGAAGACCACCTCGCTGGTGACGGCCATCCCGCTCACCACCGACCTCTACGGCCGGGCCCGCGACATCTACAGCATCAACTTCCAGCCGATTCCGCTGCTGCTGGTGGCCGCCACCTGGTACCTGCTCATCACGAGCGTGCTCATGATCGGCCAGTACTACCTGGAGCGGTACTACTCGCGGGGTTCGTCGCGGCAGTTGACGGCAAAGCAGTTGCGCGCCTTGGCTCAGGCGCAAGTCGCCGGCGGAACGGGATAGGTGGACGCTGATATGTCCGAGGACTCGATGTCGTTCTCCAAGGATCCGATTCCGCTCGTCGAGGACGCGCTGCCGCCCTCGAGCGTGCCGATGGTGCGCGCCGACCGCGTCGCCAAGAGCTTCGGCGCACTGAAGGTGCTCAAGGGCATCACGCTGGAGGTGAAACGCGGCGAGGTGCTGTGCCTGATCGGCCCCTCCGGCTCCGGCAAGTCCACCTTCCTGCGCTGCATCAACCATCTCGAGCAGATCAATGCCGGACGGCTGTATGTGGACGGCGATCTGGTCGGCTACCGCGAGAAGAACGGCAAGCTCTACGAGCTGCACCCGCGCGATGCTGCCAAGCAGCGCCGCGACATCGGCATGGTCTTCCAGCACTTCAACCTGTTCCCGCACCGCACGGCGCTGGAGAACATCATCGAAGCGCCGACCCAGGTCAAGAAGCTCAAGCGCCCCGCCGCGGTCGCCCGGGCCCGGGAGCTGCTGGACCGAGTCGGGTTGGCGGACAAGGCCGATGCCTACCCCGCCCAGCTCTCCGGCGGTCAGCAGCAGCGCGTGGCCATCGCGCGTGCCCTGGCCATGGACCCGAAGCTCATGCTCTTCGACGAGCCCACCTCGGCGCTGGACCCCGAGCTCGTGGGCGAGGTCCTCGGCGTCATGCGAGAACTCGCGGCATCCGGCATGACCATGATCGTGGTGACCCACGAGATGGGCTTCGCCCGTGAGGTGGCCGATCAGCTGGTCTTCATGGACGGCGGCGTCGTCGTCGAGGCGGGCAACCCGCGCGAGGTGCTCGCCAACCCCCAGCACGACCGGACCAAAGCCTTCCTGTCGCGCATTCTGTAGGCGCACAACACGATCAGGGAGCTGTCCCGGCGGAATTCACCCGAATTCCCCGCGGTGACAGCTCCCTGATCGTGTCATTTCCGGAGGAACTCCTCGATGGGGGCGGTCTGGCCGAGGATGGCGTGGCCGACGCCGGGGAGGACCCGGGTGGTCGCGTCCGGGATGGATTGCGTTGCGCGGCGGGCGGTGTCGGCCGATTTGAACATGACGTCGTCTTCGCCGACGATCACCAGGACCGGCATCGTGAGGCTGCGCAGCTGGTCGTCGGTGAAGATCGGCAGCTTGCCCGTGCGGGGAGTGAAGTGCGTGAACGTGAGGGTCACATCGTCCAGGATCTCCGCGTGGTCGGTCAGGTTCAGGCCGGTGACGATGGCCGCGGAGCGGCGCAGGTCGTGCTTGCTGAACAGGTGGTCGACCAGGTTCTTGAAGATCCAGCCGAAGCGCTGCTTGCCGATGCCGCCGGGGCACAGCAGGGCCAGCTTCGTGACGCGGCCGGGCCGGCGGACGGCGTAGTCCAGCGCGATCCAGCCGCCCAGTGACATGCCGACGAAGCTCGCGGACGAAAGCTGAAGGCCCGCAAGGACATCGTCGAGCCACTGGGCGAGCGACTCGGAGCCGAGGGCCGGCCGCGATTCGGTGCTGCCGCCGGGTTCCCCGGGCAGGTCGACCGCGTAGACCCGGAAATCCTCTGCCCAGGAGGCGATATCGCCGCGCCAGGTGGAGTTGTTGGAGCCGGAGCCGTGCAGCAGGATCACCGGCGGGGCGTCCTGCGGGCCGGACGCGAGCACGAAGGTGTCGCCCTCGCAGGTCGCCAGGTGCAGCTGCTCGGCGGGAACCGGCCACTGCCGCAGGACATCCCGGTAGCGGGTCTGGATGGCGGCGCGGCCCGCCTCGGATTTGTAGATCGCGTTCACGACGCGAGGACTCCTTCCATGTATTCGAGCAGCCGGGCGGTATCGCCCAGGCCGCCGACGAGAATGACCTTCAGGCGGGCGCGTTCGCGGTCGTGGAAGGTCTGGATCCGCAGGGGCTGTCCGTCCGGTCCCCGGGTCGCCGCCGCGCCGGTCAGCAGGGTGCTGACCCGGTCGGCGGTGCCGGGATCCACGGCGTCGACCTCGACGATGGTCGACGCTTCCGAATGCCGATGCCGGGCAACCGATTCGCGCGGGTCGCCGGATGCGGGCAGGCCGGTGAAGGCCGCCAGATCGGTGGCGGCGATGCGGTACTGCTTGCCGATGCGGGTGGCGGGTAGCTTCCCGTCGCGCACGTAGCCGCGGACGGTGCGGACGTGCAGGCCGAGGCGCTCGGCTACCTCGTCGACGGAGTACAGACGATCTGTCACGAAAACTACCTTAAGCATCCCTATATGTGACCGCAATGGGGAAGTTTGGGTAATTATGTGATGGGCCTTACGATGGCCATCAAACTGAACTACATTGTGTAGTAGATGTTCGGTCGCACTGTGGGAGGCAGCGACATGGGGTTCACGGCGGTCGCGAAGCATCCGGTCGAATCGGCGCGATGGAGTTTCCTGCAATGGGCGGTCCTCGTGGTCGGAGCCGTCCACATCGTCTGGGCGATCGCGGGCTGGGTCGCCGAACCCAGCTTCGCCATGGGCGATCACGCCCCGGCCACACCCGTGCTCGGCATGGACTACAACGGCTGGCACGGACTCGCGGGACTGCTGCTGTTCACGCCCGCGCTGGTGGCCGCGCTGCGCAAGCGCTGGGCCGCCTGGTATTGCGTGATCGCCGCTGTCGGAGGCGGATTCGTGGTGGGCATCTGGGCGCTGTTCGCGCACAGCGTGCTGATGTTCAGCTTCCCGAATCACCGCATCGATGCCGTCGAGCACATCGTGACCGGCGTGGTGCTGCTGGTGCTGGTCGGTGTCCAGGCGATCCGCGACGGTGGCCTGCGGGCGGTGTTCGCGGTCGGGGTCCGACGAACAGCTGGAGCGTGATCGACAGCTAGGGCTTCACGAACATCGGCGCCGGATCCTTCCAGTGCGCCAGCGCGATACGGAGCTGACCGAGCAGGACTTTCGTGGCCGGGCTGATGGGCCGCTCGGCATTCCATGCCAGCACCAGTCGGCCGTGCATCGGCGGATCGATCTCGAGGGTGCGCACACCGAGCGCGGTCGCGTCCGCCGGGGGAATCCGGGGAATGATCGCGACGCCCAGTTGGTGCGCGGCCAGCCGGATCAGCAGCGGGGGAGCGGCGGCCTCGAAGGCCACGTTCGGTGTGAGACCAGCGGTGGCGCAGGCTGTTTCGAGTAGGCCGCGGATGCCGGTCCCCGTCGGTAGGCAGATCAGCGGATGCTCGCACAACTCCGGGAGCGTGATCCGCTCGCCGAAGCCGTCGGCCCGCAGCGGCACCGCCGCGACGATGGTGCTGTCGTAGATCATTTCGGTGTGGATGCCCGGGTCGAGGTCGGCGGAAATGCTGAGCAGGCCGATGTCGAGGTCGCCCCGGCGGACCGCGGTGTACATGGCATCGGAGGTGTCCTCGGTCAGGGAGATGCCGATCTGCGGATGATCGCGATGGAAGTCGGCCAGCACCTGGGCGATGTCGATCTCGTCGCCCGCCGCGCCGGAGATCAGCCCGACCCGCACGTGCCCCCGCAGCAGGCCGGTGAATTCGTCCACCGTGTGGGTGATGCGCTCGACCTGATCCAGGGCCGCCCGGGCCAGTGGCAGCACCGCCTCGCCGACCGGGGTGAGCGTGACCGAGCGGCTGGAACGGTCCAGAAGCGGTTGTCCCAGTTCGCGTTCCAGCTGCCGGATCTGCGCGCTGAGCCCCGGCTGCGCCAGGTGCAGACGGGCCGCCGCCCGGGTGAAGTTGGCCTCCTCGGCGACCGTGACGAAGTACCGCAGCTGACGCAGTTCCATAACTCTTGATTCTAGCTTCGAGAAAAACTATCTGTTGGAGTTCTCGATCGGAGCCGAGCAGAGTTGGTGACATGACGAAGACAGCGAATACCGAACTGCCCGCCACCACCGGCCCCGTCTTCCAGCCCGGCGACACCGGCTACGACGCCGAGATCGCCGGATTCCAAACCGCTTACACCCACCGCCCCGCCGTGGTCGTCGGCGCGGCCCACGCCGAGGATGTCCGCGCCGCCGTGGAATACGCGGCGCGCCACGGCCTTCCGGTCGCCGTGCAGAACACCGGCCACGGCCTGTCGGTCGCCACCGACGGTGGCGTGCTCATCACCACCCGCCGCATGACCGACATCCGCATCGACGCCGACGCCCGGACCGCCCGGGTGGCGGCGGGCGTCCAGGCCGGAGCCCTGATCGAGGCGGCCGCCGCGCACGGCCTCGCGCCGCTGAACGGCTCGTCGCTCTCGGTCGGCGTGGTCGGCTATACCCTCGGTGGCGGCATCGGCATCCTGGCCCGCGAATTCGGTTATGCCGCAGAGCATGTGCGCGGCATCGAGATCGTCACCGCCGACGGCCGGCTGCGCCGGTTGTCGCCCGGCGACGAGCTGTTCGGCGCGGTGCTCGGCACCGGCGGCAACTTCGGGGTGGTCACCGCACTGGAGCTGGCGCTGCTGCCGATCACCACGGTGTACGGCGGCCAGCTGCAATTCGACACCCCGCTGGTCGCACCCGCACTGGAAGCGTGGCGACTGTGGACCGGGGACGTGCCCGAGCAGATGACCTCGGCCATCACCATGATGACCTTCCCCGACATTCCGGCATTCCCGCCGCACCTGCGCGGCCGGTACGTCGCGACCATCAATATCGCGTTCACCGGTTCCGCCGAGGAGGGCGAGCGCCTGGTCGCCCCGCTGCGCGCGGTCGGCGCGCGGATGGCCGACGACCTGCGGGTCATGCCGTACACGGAAAGCCATGCCATCTACCGGGATCCGGAGCACCCGCACCCCTACCTGGCCACCAACGCGCTGCTGTCCGACCTGCCCGCCGACGCCACGGACGCCTTCCTGGAGGCCACCGGCCCCGAGTCGCCGGTGCCGGTGATCGCCGGGCTGCGCCACCTGGGCGGCGCGCTGGGCCGCCCGGGGCCGAACGGCATCGCCATGGACCACCGCGACGCCGAGTACATCGCCCGAATCCTGACCATGCCGAACCCGGACAACGCGGACCAGATCGACGACCGGCTGTCGCTCGTGCTGAAGACCCTGCAGCCCTGGACGCTCGGCCAGAACCTGAACTTCCTCTACGGCGGCGGCGATCAGGCCGACGAGGAGCAGACCCGGGCGGGATACAATGCTGCCACCTACGACCGGCTGTCGGGTCTGAAGGCGAAGTACGACCCGGCAAACCTGTTCCGCAACAACCGCAATATTCGTCCCCACTGACCGCGTCCTGTCCACTCGCGCTCGCCCCGCCACGCCTGTCCGTGGCGGGGCGAGCCGCGTTTCCGGGCTTGGCTCGGGCTCCCTTGCGCGCTATCGTCGTGATATCACTTCGATACTAGGAGAGTGTCATGGAGTTGCGTCGAGCCTTCCGGCTGAACGGATTCCTCATGCTGGGGGTTCTGATACTGCTGATCATCGCGATCGCCGTCGAGGCGCACACGCTGAACACCGGTGGCGGCGATGGCGGTTCGTCGACCGTCCTGGGTGTGGCGCTGGCCGTCACGCTCCTGGCCGCGGTGCTGGCGGCGAGCGGGTTCATCGTGGTGAATCCCAACCAGGCCAAGGTGATCCAGTTCTTCGGCCAGTACATCGGCTCGGTCAGCGAATCCGGTTTCCACTGGGTCACCCCGCTGTCCAGCCGTCGCGGCATCTCGTTGCGGGTCCGGAACTTCGAGACGCAGAAGCTGAAGGTCAACGATCTGGACGGCAATCCGGTCGAGATCGCGGCCGTGGTCGTGTACCAGGTGGTGGACAGCTACAAGGCCGCCTTCGCCGTCGACGACTACGAGGACTTCGTCCGCACCCAGTCCGAGACCGCGGTCCGGCACCTGGCCACCACCCACCCCTACCAATCCGACGACGCGAACACCGCCAGCCTGCGGGACGGGTCCGAGGTGGCCGGCGAGCTCACCACCGAACTGCGTGCCCGCACCGAACTGGCCGGCATCGAGATCATCGAGGCCCGCATCACCCACCTCGCCTACGCGCCGGAGATCGCCCAGGCCATGCTGGTCCGCCAGCAGGCCGCCCAGGTGGTCGCCGCCCGCAGCCGCATCGTCGAGGGCGCGGTCGGTATGGTCGGCATGGCCCTGGACCGACTGGCCGACCAGGGCGTGGTCGAACTCGATGAGGAGCGCAAGGCGGCAATGGTGTCCAACCTGCTGGTGGTCCTGTGCGGGGATCGCTCCGCCGCGCCCGTCGTCAACGCCGGAACCCTCTACTCCTGATGGTCAAGCGCGAGCCGAAAAAGGTGCTGCTCCGGCTCGATCCGGCGGTCCACGAAGCCATCGCCAAGTGGGCCGCCGACGACCTCCGCAGCATCAACGCCCAAATCGAATTCGCGCTGCGTCTCGCCCTGAAACAGGTTGGGCGCGAACCGAAATGACCCGCGGGATTACGACACCAGTTCCGCGCTGTCGATGAGGTAACTGTCGCCGACCGGGACCAACTGCGCGCGCCGCAGCTCGGTCCCGCTCCGGCCGTCGCCGTAGCGCAGGGTGAGACGGTAGGTCACGGTCAGCTGGGCGGGGTCGGCGGACACGTCCCACGCGGTGACGGAACCGACTGTGCCCCAGAAGGTTCGGTAGGCGTCATAGCCGCCGATCGTCCCCTGATAGCGGGCGGTCAGCCGGGTCCAGGCCACCATCGGATTGCCCGGCAGCAGCGAATAGTGCTGGCGGATGAAGTCCTCCAGCACGGTCGGCGCCACCGGGCCCGAGGTGACCGGTGCGGAGGTGACCGGTGGCGAGGTGGTTGGCGGCCCGTTCAGCCGGGCCGTCGCCTGCGCCTCACGCCGGAACCGCTCCCGGTACACCGGATCGTGGGCCAGCGCCGGCGGCAGTACCTTGAGCGCCACCACTCGATGGGTCCCGGTGTCGTAGGCGCGGTACACCTGCCCCATTCCGCCCGCACCCAGCTCTCCGAGCAGCCCATAGCGGCCGAACCGGCTCTCCTGCACGCCATACCCCCAATCACCACGAGGGTACGGATGTTGCTCTCAGTTCGCCTTTTCGGTGACGAAAATGGCTGTGCCGGGGAAGATCTCGCCGCGCAGGGGGCTCCACTGACCCCACTCGCGGTCGAGCCATTCGGGCCAGTCCGGTTCGATGATGTCCTTCAGGATGAGGCCGGCGGCCACGATCTCGCGGACGCGGTCCCCGATGGTGCGGTGGTGTTCGACGTAGGTGGGTTCGCCCTCGGAGTCCAGTTCGACGTATGGAGTGCGGTCGAAATAGGGAATGGTGGCGCGCAGGCCCTCGGGGCCCGGGTCGTCGGGAAAGATCCAGCGCATGGGGTGGTTCACCGAGAAGACCCAGCGGCCACCCGGTTTGAGGACACGGTGGACCTCCCGCATCACCTGAGCGGAGTCCGCGACGAAGGGCACCGCGCCGAAAGCGGAGCAGGCCAGATCGAAAGACTCGTCGGCGAAGGGCAATTCCTCGGCGCCCGCCTGGATGAGCGGGACTCGGGGGCCGCCCGCGGCCATGGCGGCGAGACCGCGGTCGAGCATGGCGCGGGAGATGTCCAGCCCGACCGGGTGTGCGCCGTGCGAAGCGAGCCAGCGCGAGCAGGGGGCCGAGCCGCAGCCGATCTCCAGGATCCGCTTTCCGGTGATGTCCCCCAGCAGATGCCAGTCACCCTCGTGCAGTCCCTCCGGGCACCACACGAATTCACCGGCGGGAGAGTCCACGCCGAGGAAGTCGGCGTGGGTCTCGTGGTAGGCCGCGGCGTCGGCGTCCCACCACTTGCGGCTGGCGCGCTGACTGGACTGCGAGTCGACCTTGGTTCGGGTCACTCCCACCGTCCCGAGCAGGGTGTTGGCTTCGGCGTGCCGGGTATCGTCGGTGGTGACGGAGTGATCTTCGGACATGGGCTCACCCTATCGACCCGCGCGCCGGGACCCATGTTTGCTTGGTACAACACCCGTCGCGTACGCTGTTTTCCGCGAGTGTCTTCTGTACCCGGTTTCTCGAGACCGCGTAGAGCAGACAATCGTGCTGTGGGTCCGCATGCTTTTCAGGGCAGCGTTGTGCAGCGTCGCAGCGGTGTGCTGTGCATGACCAACGTTAGTTCCAACGCCTGCTGTTCGCAGCAATACCGAAAGTCCACATGTCCACTACCGACCACAATCCGTCCGGAGCCTCCCAACACATGCCCACCACTGTCACCTCGCCGCAGGTTGCCGTCAACGACATCGGCACTGCCGAGGACTTCCTCGCCGCCATCGACAAGACCATCAAGTACTTCAACGACGGCGACATCGTCGAAGGAACCATCGTCAAGGTCGATCGCGATGAGGTCCTTCTCGACATCGGTTACAAGACCGAAGGCGTGATCCCGTCTCGCGAACTGTCCATCAAGCACGATGTCGATCCGGCTGAGGTCGTTTCCGTGGGCGATGAGGTCGAGGCCCTCGTTCTCACCAAGGAGGACAAGGAAGGCCGCCTGATCCTGTCGAAGAAGCGCGCTCAGTACGAGCGGGCCTGGGGCACGATCGAGGAGCTCAAGGAGAAGGACGAGGCCGTCAAGGGCACCGTCATCGAGGTCGTCAAGGGCGGCCTGATCCTGGACATCGGTCTGCGCGGCTTCCTCCCGGCTTCGCTGGTCGAGATGCGTCGCGTCCGCGACCTCCAGCCGTACGTCGGCAAGGAGATCGAGGCCAAGATCATCGAGCTCGACAAGAACCGCAACAACGTGGTCCTGTCGCGTCGCGCCTGGCTCGAGCAGACCCAGTCCGAGGTCCGCAGCGAGTTCCTGCACCAGCTGCAGAAGGGCCAGGTCCGCAAGGGTGTGGTCTCCTCCATCGTCAACTTCGGTGCCTTCGTGGACCTGGGTGGCGTGGACGGTCTGGTGCACGTCTCCGAGCTGTCCTGGAAGCACATCGACCACCCGTCCGAGGTTGTCGAGGTCGGCAACGAGGTCACCGTCGAGGTTCTCGACGTCGACCTGGACCGCGAGCGTGTCTCCCTGTCGCTCAAGGCGACCCAGGAAGACCCGTGGCGTCAGTTCGCCCGCACCCACGCGATCGGCCAGATCGTGCCGGGCAAGGTCACCAAGCTGGTTCCGTTCGGTGCGTTCGTGCGTGTCGAAGAGGGCATCGAGGGCCTGGTGCACATCTCCGAGCTGGCCGAGCGCCACGTCGAGGTCCCGGACCAGGTTGTCGCCGTTGGCGACGACGCCATGGTCAAGGTCATCGACATCGACCTCGAGCGTCGCCGGATCTCGCTGTCGCTGAAGCAGGCCAACGAGGACTACACCGCCGAGTTCGACCCGTCGAAGTACGGCATGGCCGACAGCTACGACGACCAGGGCAACTACATCTTCCCCGAGGGCTTCGACTCCGAGACCAACGAATGGCTCGAGGGCTTCGAGAAGCAGCGTGAGGAGTGGGAGACCCGGTACGCCGAGGCCGAGCGTCGCCACAAGATGCACACCGCTCAGATGGAGAAGATGGCCGCCGACGCCGCCGCCGAGGCCGCCAACGGTGGTCCGTCGAACTACTCCTCGGAGTCGGGTTCGCAGGCTGCGGCTTCGTCCTCCGAGCCGGCCGGTGGCTCGCTCGCGAGCGACGCCCAGCTGGCTGCTCTGCGCGAGAAGCTGTCGGGCAACGCCTGATTCGCTGACACGCGGTAAGCGATAGTCGAAGGTCCCCGAGCCGATGGCTCGGGGACCTTCGCTATTCTCGGAAGTGACATGTCCGAATCCGCCATTGAGTCGACCCCGTCGCTGTGGGAGCGCCGCAAGATCGAGGCCATGGGCCGTATCCAGCGGGTAGCGCTGGAGCTGTTCGACGAGTACGGGTATCGGGAGGTCACCGTCGAGCGGGTGGCGGGTGCCGCGGGTGTGTCACCGAGTTCGATCTACCGGTATTTCGGGACCAAGGAGAATCTGGTCCTCTACGACGAGACCGATCCGAAGCTCCTGGAAATTGTGCGGACCGTCGGCGGCGGTGAAACCCGGACTCCCCTTGACCTTTTGGCGGCCGCGCGTCCGCTCATCCCCGTACTCATCGACGAGATCGTGACCGATGAGGTCGAGTACCGGACGCGGCTGCGCATGGGCTATGTCCGGACCATTCCCGAGGTGAAACTCGGACAGGCGCAGCAGATGCGGGAGCTCGAGGACCAGTTCCGGATCCTGCTCGCCGACCGTACCGGCCGCGACCGCAACGACGTGCAGATGCGGCTGGCCGCCGCGATCGCCATCTGGGGTTCCATGGCGGCGCTGGACCATTGGGCCGGAACGGGTTTCGCCGCGCGGCTGCGCGACGTCTACCGCGAAGTCGTCGAATCCATCGTGGTCGCGCTGGAGGCCATGTTCCGCTGACGGCGCGGAGTCGGCAGCCACCAGTTCCAGCGGCCCAGCAGCCGCATACAGGCCGGCACCAGGATCAGGCGGACGATCACCGCGTCGATGGCGACCGCGACGGCCAGGGCGAAGCCGATCTCCTTCAGCTCCATGACATCCGCGCTCAGGAAACTGGCGAACACCGCGACCATGATGGCGGCGGCCGCGGTGATGGGCCGGGCGGTGCGCTGCAGGCCCTCGGCGACGGCGGTGGCATTGTCGTGGGTGCGCTCCCAGGACTCCTTCATGCGCCGGATGAGGAAAACCTCGTAGTCCATGGACAATCCGAACAGGACGGCGAAGACCAGCATGGGCAGGAAGACCTGGAGGAAGCCGGCGCTGTGGAAACCCAGCACGGCCTGGCCGACACCGCGCTGGAAGACGGTGACCGTAATGCCCAGGGCCGCACCGGTGGCCAGCAGATTCAGCAGGATCGCCTCGAGCGCCAGCACGATCGAGCGGAAGGTCACCGTCAGGAAGACCAGCGAAGCGGTCAGGACCAGGGCGATGACCCAGGGGAAGCCGCGTGAGATCAGCTGCGACACATCGGTGAACATCGCCGGCGTGCCACCCACGAGCACCTCGGCGGACTCGGCAGTCGATGCGCGGGAACGGATATCGGCGGTGAGCGTGGCGACGGTCGTCGAGTCGAAGGCGTCCCTGGGGACGATGGTCGCCAGGTAGCGGCCATCGGCCTGCTGGGGGAGCACGGTGGCCACCCGGGGATCCCGAGCCAGATCGGTCACCAGGCGCAGCACCTCGGTGCGGCCGTCGGCGGACAGCGCGGTGTCACCGGGTCCGGCGGCGACGACCTGGATGGGCGAGAGCAGGCCGGGGCCGAAGTCGTTCTGTACCAGGCGAGTCGCCTGGCCGGTGGGCCGATCGCCCAGCGAGTTCAGGCCCATGTCGATGCCGTAGCGGATACCCGCGATCGGCAGTGCCGCCACGACCAGCAACGCCATTGCGAGCGCACCGAACACCACCGGTCTGCCCATCACCAGATGCGCCCAGCGCGCCCAGGTGCTCGACGCCGCCGTCGATCGGGCCTCGGCCGGGCGCAACCGCGCGGGCAGCGCACCCCGATTGACGGCCGGGCCGAGCGCGGACAGCAGGGCGGGCAGCAGCGTGAAGGCGGCGGTCAGGGTGCCCGTCACCGCGGTCACCACACCCAGCGCCACGCCATCGAGCATGGGCAGGCCGACCACGGTCAGCGAGCACAGCGAGATCATGACGATGAGCCCGGAGGCCAGGATGGTGCGGCCCGTGGTGTCGAAGGTCGCGCCGACGGCGGCCCGAATCTCCCGGCGCGCCTTGCGATCCCGCACCCCGCGCCGGGTCAGTTCCTCGTTGAATCGGCTCACCAGGAACATGGCGTAGTCGATGGCGGTGCCGGTGCCGATCATGGTCGCCACCGACAGCACGAAGGAGTCGAAGGTCAGCAGGCCGGCCAGCCCGAACAGCACGCCCACGGCGAGCGCGATCCCGGCGGCGGTGACCGAGATGGGGAGGGTGGCGGCGACGGCCGCGCCGAGCGCCAGCACCAGCACGACCGCCGCGATCGGCAGGCCGATGGCCTCGCCGCGCGTGATGTCGGCGGTCTCCGTCCGGATCAGTTCGCCCTCGACCGGTGAGTATCCGGTCAGGCCGGCCCGTACCTCCGCATCGGAGGCGGCGGTCAGCGCGGTCTGCAGGCGGGCGGCCACGTCGATCCGGTCGGACATGCCGCCGTCGATGCCCGCGATGCCGAGCGCGGTGTGCCGGTCGGCGGAGATCTGCTGCCCCGCATCGCCTTCGAACGGCCCGATCGCGCCCGCGACGCCGGGCACCCCGCGGGCCGCGCCCAGCACACGCTCGATGGCCGCCCGGAAGCGCGGATCGTCGACGGTGTATCGGTCCGAATGCAGCACGATCAGGTCCTGCTCCGCGCCGAGCCGTGAGAAATATTGTGCGACGCGGTCTTCGGCGGTGGCCGAGGCTGATCCCGGCACGCTGTAGTCGGGTGCGCCCAGTCTCGCGTGCAGGGCCGGATACGCCGCGCCGCACGCCACGATCAGCACCAGCCACACGCCGATCACGATTCGGGGATGCCGGGCCATGAATTCGCCCCAGCGTCCGACGACGCCGAATCGCGGTGCGGAGTCCGGGAATCGGGGCGGATCGGCGAGCGCCGGACGGGTCATGGAGGCTCCCACGGTCGATACCTGAAAGTCACTCTCAGGTATGGCCGACAGCTTAGGCCGACCCGGCAATGAGGTGCAAGTCACTGTCAGGAATCCCCCACTGGACCCACTACGGTTACGAATGGTTCGCTGAGCCGTCACCATTCGAAGGTTGGATGCGAACTGGACAGGCGACCGGATGTGTTCGCCGCGTTCAATTCCTTTCACTCCAAGCGGGAAGGCACTACCGGAGCATGGGCGTGTTCGCCGGAATCAACAGGCGCGACTTTCTGGCGAAAGCCATGGCCGCGGGCGGCGCGGCCTCGCTCGCCTCATTGGCCGGACCGATCATCGAGCGGGCCTACGCCGCGGATCCGGCCGGCATGGGCGGGCTCGGCGACATCGAGCACATCGTGCTGCTCATGCAGGAGAACCGGTCCTTCGACCACTACTTCGGCACCATGTCCGGTGTGCGCGGCTTCGACGACCCGTCCCCGGCCTGGAAGCAGTACGGGTACGCGCCCGGTGTCGGCCCGACCGCGGACGGCTTCATCAACCCCTTCCGCCTCGACACCACCCGCGGCGCGACCCTCGACGGCGAATGCATCAACGACCCCGACCACGGCTGGGTCGGCATGCACAAGGCCTGGAACAACGGCCGCAACGACGGCTGGATGCCCATGTCGATCGCGTCCGTCGGCGCCGGAAACGGCCCTGCCGCAATGGGTTACTACACCCAGGACGACGTCCCGGTGCACTGGGATCTGGCCAATGCCTTCACCCTGTGCGACAACTACCACTGCTCGGTGCTCGGCCCGACCGACCCCAACCGCCTGTACTGGGTCTCGGCGACCATCGACCCGGACGGACTCAATGGCGGACCGCTGCTCGAGACCCCGACGCTGATCCCGCAGAACGCCTACAGCTGGCGGACCATGCCGGAGAACCTCTCCGAGGCCGGGGTCAGCTGGAAGATCTACAACAACCGCGATATCGGCCCGCTGTCCTCGGTCCTGCTGGACGGCATGATGGGCTGCTTCAAGCAGGCGGCCGACCCGAATTCCGAACTGGCACGCCGCGGTAAAGCCCCGGCCTACCCGCAGGACTTCGCCGCCGACGTCGCCGCCAACCAGCTGCCGTCCGTGTCATGGGTGATTCCGCCGCTGCTCAACTGCGAGCACCCGGCACTGCCCCCGGCCTTCGGCGCGGTCGGCATCATGCAGGTGCTCGACATCCTCACCTCGAATCCGGCGGTGTGGGAGAAGACCGCGCTGATCATCAGCTACGACGAGAACGGCGGCTTCTTCGACCACGTCACCCCGCCGACCCCGCCCGCCGGCACGCCCGGTGAGTTCATCACCGTGCCGACCGACAAGAAGTTCGAGGGCGTCACCGGCCCGATCGGCCTCGGCTATCGGGTTCCCTGCCTGGTGGTTTCGCCCTACAGCCGCGGCGGACTGGTGGCGTCGGAGACCTTCGACCACACCTCGCAGCTGCGCCTGATCGAGCGCCGCTTCGGGGTCGACGTGCCCAACCTGACCGCGTGGCGACGCGGCGTGACCGGCGATATGACCTCGGCCTTCGACTTCGCCTCGGCCCCGGACGCCACGAAACCCGCGTTCGCTCCGGCGAATCGGAAGGTCGACGCTGCCGTGGCGCAGTGCGGGCCGAATATTGCCCTCGGCACCGCGACCGTCGGCACCCCCTATCCGGTGCCGCCGAACTCCATGCCCAAGCAGGATCCCGGTACGCGGCGTCGGCCCAGCGGAATCGTGTAGAAGTTCCGGTGCCGCTGGGCGAACGGCTGAGCGGCACCGTGTGGCACGTACACAACGGCATCGTGTGACACGCACGCAAAAGGGTGGCTCGGTCCGAATCGGACCGGGCCACTGTGTGTCTCGGGGGAGCGGATCAACTCGGGCGGCGAATTGGCCGGCCGCGCCGGATCAGCCGGCGGTGGCGGGTACCCAGCGCCGCACGATGCGAGTCTCGGGCGACCGTTTTCGCTGGGCCGCGACGCTGTGCCGGGCCGGGTTGAGCAGTGTGCCCAGCCAGGAACGACGGCGCTCGACGAGAGCGGCTGCGACGGCGGGGATCTCGATGCAATGCACGGTGCCCGCCAGGCCCAGACGGTGGCGACCCGCCTGGAGTTTTTTGGTGCCCACTGATGTTCCTTCTCTTGCGTGTTACCGGCCTAAGATCGCCTGCGGCGAACCATAGCCGAACAAAAGTGTGCGTCACCGAATATTGCGCGACATTCACCCCGGCGTGTCGGAATCTTGCCGACAAACGGTCCGTATTCTCCGAAAAAGTTGCGAAACGGTCTCACGAGTGTCACGGAATGGCCAAGTACTGCACTTGCAGGTGAAACCGCAGACCGGAGGGGGTAACCCCTGATGGGCGCGATGAGCGGCGCTGATGCGAGACTGAACAAATGTTGCGAATCGGTCTCACCGGAGGCATGGGCGCGGGCAAATCCACCGTGGCCCGCATTCTCACCGAGCGCGGAGCCGTGCTGGTGGACAGTGACGTCGTCGCCCGCGAGGTGGTCGCGCCCGGCACCGAGGGGCTGGCCGCCCTGGTCGCAGCCTTCGGAGCGGATATTCTCGCCGCCGACGGCAGCCTCGACCGACCGGCCCTGGCCGCCAAGGCCTTCGCCTCCGACGAGGCGCGCGCCACCCTCAACGGCATCACCCACCCGCTGGTCGGCAAGCGGACCGCCGCGCTCATCGCCGCCGCCCCCGCGGACGGGATTGTGGTGCAGGACATTCCGCTGCTGGTGGAGAACGGCCTCGCGCCGTTCATGAACCTGGTGGTCATCGTGGACGCCGCCGAGGGGACCCGGCTGCGCCGCCTGGTGGAGTTCCGTGGCATCGACGAGGCCGATGCCCGCGCCCGCATCGCCGCCCAGGCCACCGACGCCCAGCGCCGGGCCGTGGCCGACGTGCTGCTCGACAACAATGGCGCGACCGGCGTCATCGATGCCGAGGTTCATCGGCTGTGGGATGAGCGCCTGGTTCCCTTCGAACGCAACCTGCGCACCCGCACGCCCGCCGCCCGGCCGGAACTGCCCGTGGCGGAGGCGAATCCGGAGTGGCCCGTGCAGGCTCAGCGGGTGATCGCGCGGCTCGCCGTGGCGTGCGGCGCGGACGCGCGGAGCATCGAACACGTCGGACCGACCTCGGTGGCGGGCAAACCGGCCACCGATGTGCTCGACATCCGGATCACGGTCGCCGACGGAGCCGCGGTGGACGGCCTGCGTGATCGCCTGGCGGACATCGGTTTCCCGCCGGTCGCCGCAGGGGACGCGCTGCTCGCCGCGTCGGGTGTGGATCTTGCGGCGGGGGAGCGGCTGCACGCGAACGCCGACCCGGGCCGCCCGGTCAACCTGATTCTCGGCGTCTGACCCGGCCGCCTCGACGGTAGAGGGGCCGTCTGCACCCCTCGGTGCGGACGGCCCCTCTGTCTCGGGCCTACATCCAGGTCAGCGTGATGCCCTTGGATGCCAGCCAGGCCTCGAAACTGTGGCCGTGCGCGGCGATTCCGTCGATGGTCGAGGTGGCCGACTCGATGGCATGCTGCGCCTCGGACAGGGTCAGGTAGCCGGCGGCGTGCGCGGCGAGCAGTTCGTCCACGTCGAGCAGCTCGACCTCGCGGCCCTGGCGCACCACCAGATCCAGGTAGTGGTCGACGGACTTCCACTGCTTCGGGCCGACCTGCACGAATTCGCCGATATCGATGTAGTAGTCCTGGTCGCGCAGGTGGGCGGGGGTGAAGTGGAACACGGTGGCGCGGATGGACACCGTTGGCAGCAGCCAGGATTCGATGTAGTGGAACTCGGGGTGGTCGGAGGTGCGGGCCATGTACATCCCCCACGGCTCGACCTGGTACCGCTCCACCTGCCGCACGAAACCCTTGGGATCGATGTTGGTGAGCTCGTCGATATTGAAGTACTCCACCTTGGGTCGGTGCAGATCTACCGCGGGTGCCCGAGTCATGCCATTCAGCATCGCGTGTCGGGCGGCGGTCGTCCAGGGGAGCGGGTGTCGCGTCGCCGACAGATTGCTGGAATCCGGCTCCGACCGGGACGAATTTTCCGAAAACATGATCTGAAGCGGTCATGTTTCGCTAATGTGCGGCTGCGCCGTTTCGTCGCGCACGACACTCGCCGCGCCTGGGCGGGTGCCTCACCCCAAGGGAAGTACTGCATGAACGCACACACAACCCGTGCCCGCCGGGTCGGCATGGGATTGACGACCTTCGGCGCGGTGGCCGGGACCGTCGTCCTGGTCGCTCCGCAGGCCGGTGCCTGGCCGTCCAATCTGGAGGTCTCGGGCTCCACCCACAATGTCGGCTGCTCCTACACGCTCACCGCGAGCGTCGAGGTCGACCGCCTGACCTCGGTGTCGTTCACCGACAATGGCGTCGAGCTGACCGGCAGCCCGGTGTCGCCCTCGTTGCTGAGCAACAAGGTCACCATCAACTGGACCCCGAGCACCGCCGGTTCGCACGAGCTGAAGGCCACCCAGACCCTCATCTCGAAGTCGATCACCGTCCAGGTGGATCCGGCCGGCAGCTTCGGTAGCTTCGGCTGCGGCCTCAACGGACTGCTGCCGAGCCTGTCCGGCTAGTCGGAGGACGGACAGACCCGTTCGAACCCGCCCGGTCCGTGCCGCACGGACCGGGCGGGCTTGTTTCTACAGCCAACTGAGCGTGACGCCCTGACCGGCCAGCCAGCGGTCGACGTCGTGACCGCAGCCGGCGATGCCGTCCACCACGGCGGCGGCCCGCTCGATGGCGAGATGAGTGCGCGCGGTGTCGAAATGCCCTGCGGCGTGGGCGCTCAGCAACTGGTCGATCCCGACCAGTTCGGGCGCCTGGCCCCGGCGCGCCACCACCTGCAGATAGTGACTCTCGGCCCGCCACTTCTTGGCCTCGCACGGGCCGTACTCGCCGATGTCGAGATAGTAGGTCTGGCTGCGATCGTGGCCGGGCCGCAGATGGTAGACCGTGGCGCGCAGCGTGAGCTCGGGCAGCAGCCAAGACTCGATGTAGTGGAAACGTGGATTGTCCACTGTCCGTTCGACATACAGGCCGAAAGGCTCTGCATGCAAACGCTCCACGGGGTGCAGGAACCCGCGATAATCGGTCCACGACAGATCCGCGATATTGAAGTATTCGAGTCTTGGGCGATGCGGAGACACCGGAGGGGTGTTGCCGATCGTCTCGTAGGGGTGTGCGCCATTGGTGGAATTCCGCTGTGGCGTATGCAGACCGGTCATCGCCCTGCCTCTTCTCGAATCGTGCGACCAGCGAGCTCAGAGTACACCTGGGAACGGTGATTCAAACCGTTGGAAACGGACTGAGATCTACGCGACACCGCGACGGGCGCGCGTCGCGAAAACCCTTGGGGTAACGGTCAATTCGGACATTTACCGATGGTTTACGAAATCGTGTGTGATGCATGGGGAACCGAGCAGGGGCGACCCGTTCGGCGCGGAGTGAAACCCTCGGCAACCGTGCCCGAGGCGACGACTGATTTCGAGAGGCGAGGGTAACTCGCCGGGTACGACCAGAATCGGTTCGGCACCCAACCGCCGGCAGGGGTTGTCACTCTCAACGGCTCTCAGTCGCCCGCTGAAGGCGCGGGGAGGCGGACAGAATTGTCGGTGGGGAGTCCTAGGCTGGGGACATGGCCTTCGCAACCGAGATCCCGGACGACCTGCCGCTGGCTCATTCCGAGCACCGGCCCATCGGCGACGTCGAGCGCGTCGACGGGCAGTTCCAGGTGGTCAGCGAGCATCGACCGGCCGGTGACCAGCCCGCCGCCATCGAGGAGCTCGAGCGGCGCATCCGGGGCGGGGAGAAGGATGTGGTGCTGCTGGGCGCCACCGGTACCGGTAAATCCGCCACCACGGCCTGGCTGATCGAGCGGTTGCAGCGGCCCACGCTGGTCATGGCGCCGAACAAGACCCTGGCCGCGCAGCTGGCCAACGAGCTGCGCGAGATGCTGCCGAACAATGCGGTCGAGTACTTCGTCTCGTACTACGACTACTACCAGCCCGAGGCCTACATCGCGCAGACCGACACCTATATCGAGAAGGACAGCTCGATCAACGACGATGTCGAGCGGCTGCGGCACTCGGCCACGTCGAGCCTGCTCTCGCGGCGGGATGTGGTGGTGGTCGCCTCGGTGTCGTGCATCTACGGCCTCGGCACGCCGCAGTCGTACCTGGATCGGTCGGTGCAGCTGGAGGTCGGCACCGAGATCGATCGCGATAGGCTGCTGCGTCTCCTGGTGGATGTGCAATACACCCGCAATGACATGTCGTTCACCCGCGGTAGTTTCCGGGTGCGCGGCGACACCGTCGAAATCATTCCCTCCTATGAGGAATTGGCGGTGCGCATCGAATTCTTCGGGGACGAGATCGAGGCGCTCTATTATCTGCACCCGCTCACCGGTGATGTGGTGCGTCAGGTGGATATGGTCCGGATTTTCCCGGCCACCCACTATGTGGCGGGCCCGGAACGCATGGAGCGGGCCGTGCGGGATATCGAAGCGGAGCTCGACGAGCGGCTCGCGGATTTGGAGAAGCAGGGCAAATTACTGGAGGCGCAACGACTTCGGATGCGCACCCAATACGACCTGGAGATGATCAAGCAGGTCGGTTTCTGCTCCGGTATCGAGAATTATTCGCGGCATATCGACGGCCGTGCCGCCGGAACCGCGCCGGCCACGCTGCTGGATTACTTCCCCGAGGATTTCCTGCTCGTCATCGACGAATCGCATGTGACCGTGCCCCAGATCGGCGGCATGTACGAGGGCGACATGTCGCGCAAGCGGAACCTGGTGGAGTACGGCTTCCGGCTGCCGTCGGCGGTGGACAACCGACCGCTCACCTGGGAGGAGTTCGCCGATCGGATCGGGCAGGCGGTGTACCTGTCGGCCACGCCCGGCCCGTACGAATTGGGCCAGACCGGCGGCGAATTCGTCGAACAGGTCATTCGGCCCACCGGCCTGGTGGATCCGCAGGTGGTGGTCAAGCCGACCAAGGGGCAGATCGACGATCTGGTGCACGAGATCCGGCTGCGCACCGAGCGCGACGAGCGTGTGCTGGTCACCACGCTGACCAAGAAGATGGCCGAGGATCTCACCGACTATCTGCTGGGACTCGGTGTGCGCGTGCGCTATCTGCACTCGGAGATCGACACCCTGCGCCGCGTCGAATTGCTGCGGCAGTTGCGGCTGGGTGAATACGACGTACTGGTCGGCATCAACCTACTGCGCGAGGGTCTGGACCTGCCCGAGGTCTCGCTGGTCGCGATTCTCGATGCCGACAAGGAAGGTTTCCTGCGTTCGGCCACCAGCCTCATCCAGACCATCGGCCGTGCGGCGCGCAATGTCTCGGGCGAGGTCCACATGTACGCGGACAAGATCACCGACTCCATGCGCCACGCCATCGACGAGACCGAACGCCGCCGCGCCAAGCAGATCGCCTACAACGAAGAGCGCGGTATCGATCCGAAACCGTTGCGCAAGAAGATCGCCGACATTCTCGACCAGGTGTATCGCGAGGCCGAGGAGACCGAGGTCGAGGTGGGCGGCTCGGGACGCAATGTCAGCCGCGGCCGTCGCGCCCAGGGTGAGCCCGGGCGGGCGGTGAGCGCCGGTGTCTACGAGGGCCGCGATGTGAAGAACATGCCGCGCGCCGAACTCGCCGACCTGATCAAGGATATGACCGCGCAGATGATGAACGCGGCGCGCGAGCTGCAGTTCGAGCTGGCCGGACGCCTACGCGACGAGATCGCCGACCTCAAGAAGGAACTACGCGGCATGGATGCCGCCGGCCTCTCGTGAGGGAAATTGTCGACGTAACAACTGATTTCGTGCAGGCGGGGGTAACTCGCCGGGTACGTCCAGAATCGGTTCGGCACCCAACCGCCCGCACGGGCTATCAGCTGTCAGCGGCACTCGGCCGTCCGCTAGAGGCTCGGGGAGGCGGAACTGGCCATCCATTCGTTGACGCGTCGCTCCGCCTCTTCGCGGGAGACGTCCTCGACTCGCGTCATGACGATCCAGCGGTGGCCGAATGGATCCATGACCCGGCCGAACCGGTCGCCGGTGACGAAGGTGGCGGGTTCGGCGACGAAGCGGGCGCCGTTCTCGGAGGCCAGCTTCGAGACGACGTCCACATCCGGGCAGTAGTGGACGACGCTGGTGTGGACCCAGTCGTCGGCGGGGGCGCGCAGGCCCTCGTCGGGAATGGGCATGCCGACCTGGATGGTGGAGTCGCCGATGAGAAGTTCGGCGTGTGCGGCCTGGCCGTCGGGAAGATCGTTGCGGCTCAGCACCTTCGCGCCGAAGACGGCGGAGTAGAACTCGATGGCCGCATTGGCGTCCGGGACGGCCAGGAAGCAGGTGATGGAGTGGTAGCCCTCGGGGATCGGATTCACTGCGTTGCTCATGTGCACTACTCTCGTCGCCGCGGCGGCGATGGTCTTGTAAGAAAGCGACAGGCGCGATGACCATTGGAAACACTGCCGAAGGGGCCGGTGGAAGCACTGCCGGAGGCCGGTTCTCGCCGCAGCCGGTACCGCCGCCGGAGACCGCCAAGGGCATTCTGCGGCCCCGCCAGCAGAACCAGGCCAACAACCACTCCCGGCTGCCCGCCAGCCCGCGGGTGTCCCGCTACGTCGAGTGGTACTGGGCCGTGCGCTGGGATCGCCGGGGCCAGCCGCCCTTCCGGGCCGAGGTGCTGTCGTACCCCTGCGTCAACCTGACCTTCGAGCGCACCCACGAACGCACCGGCGCCTTCGTCACCGGTGTGTGGACCACCAAGTACGTGCGTGAATTGGCCGGGGAGGGCGAGACTTTCGGGGTGAAGTTCCGGGCCGGCGGCTTCGGCGCGTTCACGGGCCTGGACGTCGGGGCACTCAGTGATACCTCGGTCCCGGCAACCGATATCTTCCCGGCGGCCGACGCTCTCTCCGAGGCGGTGCTCGCGACCGCCGATGCCGAACGCCGCCGGGATCTGATCGAGGATTTCCTGGTCGAGGTCCGGCGCGAGGAGCCCGGTGGGGGTGACGACACCGGCTACCGCCAGGTGCTGGCGATCATCGAGGCCATGGAGCATGATCGCGATCTGACCCGGGTCGACCAGGTCACCGAGCGTTTCGGTATTCCCGTCCGAACCCTGCAGCGGCTGTTCCGCCGCTATGTCGGTGCGGGCCCGAAATGGGTGCTGCGGCGCTATCGCCTGCAGGACGGCGCACATCTGCTGGCCGAGGGCCGCACCTCGGACCTGGCCGCGCTGGCCGTCGAGCTCGGCTACTTCGATCAGGCGCACTTCTCCAACGAGTTCGCCAAGGAGATCGGGCTGCCTCCGCTGGAATATGCCCGCATCTCGCTACCATCCTGATAACCGCTGGTCCGGGAATAATCTCGATACCCCAGAAGTTGGTTGCCATGTCATCCAATGGCATATCGATCATCGAAGGAGCGGGCTATGGACGTGCTGGTATTGATCGGACGGATCCTGTTCGCACTGCTGTTCCTCGGCTCGGGCTTCGGGCATTTCGCGCAGCGGAAGACGATGGCGCAGTACGCGCAGTTCAGGGGGTTGCCCATGGCCGATCTGGCGGTGCCCGCGTCGGGTGTGCTGCTGCTGGCCGGTGGGCTGAGCGTGCTGCTGGGCGTCTGGGCCGATCTGGGCGCGCTGCTGCTGATCGTCTTCCTGCTGCCGACCGCCTTCCTCATGCACGCCTTCTGGAAGGAGACCGACGCGGAGGCCAAGCAGGCCGAGATGGTGAACTTCAACAAGGACATCGCGCTCGCGGGCGCGGCGCTCATGCTGTTCGCCTTCTTCGCCCACACCGGCGGGGATCTCGGATTGACGCTCACCGGACCGCTTTTCAGCCTCTGATCCGATCCGGGCGCGTTAGTATTGCGCGTCATTGATCGGCCGGAGGGAAGAGGATCGTATGTCCATCCTCAGCGCGATTCTCGGCTGGTTGTGGGCCGAATATCGCGAGCTGTGAGGCAAGGCCAAGTCACTGTTTCGCGGGCCGTTCGTTGTGCGATGTCACAACGAACGGCCCGTGGCCGGTCCGGGGGATATCGGGTTTGTGACGAATCTCCCAGGGACGCAACACCGTTGGCATATTGTGGGCCACGTCGCGGTGCTTCGGAAATTCGCTGGTAGCCGAGGCCGTCTTCGCGGCGGGAACCGGAATGTGCCCGGATCCGATCACGCCACGGAAGTGTGATGTGTTGCGATATCGAATATTTCCGCCGGTTATGCCGCTATTGTCAGGCGAAGTTGCCGCGGTGAAAACCCCACTGTCGAGGATTCCGCGGCCCCGACCCTTGTACTTGGAGGAGAAATGACCGCCTACCGGACGATCGTCGTCGGTACCGATGGCTCGGACTCGTCGTACGTCGCCGTCGAGCGGGCCGCGGCTCTGGCCGGCGACGAGGGCGCCACGCTGTACATCGCCTGCGCGTATTTCCCGACCGACGACCGCGATGTGGCCGCGGCCGCGGACGTGCTGAAGGACGAGGCCTACCAGGTCCGCGGCTCCGCGCCGACCAGCGAGATCCTGCGCGTCGCGCGGGACAAGGCCGTCTCCGTCGGCGCGGTGAACGTGGTGGAGAAGGCCGTCGTCGGCGAGCCCGTCGAGTCGCTGCTGGACCTGGTGAAGGAGGTGGAGGCCGACCTGCTCGTCGTCGGTAACCGCGGCCTCAACACCCTGGCCGGTCGCCTGCTCGGCTCGGTGCCGTCGGATGTGGCCCGCAAGTCCCGCTGCGACGTGCTGATCGTGCACACCGTGCGCTGAGCGAACCTCCGTTCCGAGAGAGCGGACCCCCTTTTCAACGTAGCGGCCGAGCCTCACCGGGCTCGGCCGCTTCGCTGTTCGCGGTCCTGGTCAGCGCAGCCGGCGCAGGACCTCCGGCAGGTCCGCGGAATGCACGACCGCCAGGCGCTGGGTGGCGCGGGTGAGCGCCACGTACAGGTCGTTGAGGCCACGAGGCGATTCGCCCAGGATCCGGTGCGGTTCGGCCAGGATGACCGCGTCGAACTCCAGGCCCTTCACGTCGTGGACGGTGAGCACGCGCACCGAATCATCGGTCAGGTGTGCGAGTTCCGGGGCGAGGTCGTGCGGCACGATGACCACGGTGGTGCCGGGATGCTCGGCCTCCGCGGCGATCAGCCGCTTGATCTCGTCGGCCAGCTCGGGGGCCGCCACCCGGGTCGCGGTTGGCTCGAAGCCGGAGTCGCGGACCGAGCGCGGCGCGGGCGCGGCCGGGTCGATGGCGGTCAGCACGTCCGCCGCCACCGCCATGATCTCCGACGGGGTGCGGTAGTTGACCGTCAGCTCGGTGAGCTTCCAGCGCTTGGCCACATAGGGTTCCAGCACCTGCTGCCAGGACGAGGCGCCCGCCGGGTCGCCGGTCTGTGCCACGTCGCCGACGGCGGTGATCCAGCGATTCGGGATGCGGCGCATGACCATTCGCCACGCCATGGCCGAAAGCTCCTGCGCCTCATCCACGATGACGTGGCCGTAGGTCCAGGTGCGGTCGCCGGCGGCGCGTTCGGCGGTGGTCTGCCGGGTGCGCACCTGCTGGCGCTCGGCGAGCTGGGAGGCGTCGATGAGGTCGTAGGCCATCAGCAGTTCGGGATCCAGGTCGTCCTCGAGATCCTGGGGCGCGGAACCGGTGAGGATGTCGAGTGCGTCCTGGGCCTCGGCCAATTGGGCGCGCCAGCGGCGGCGGGCGCGCTCGCGCTCTTCGCTGTCGTCGATACCGAGCAGTTCGGCCAGCTCGTCCAGCAGGGGCGCGTCCGCGTCACTGAACTCTCCGCTGTCGGACCGGTACAGCTCGGCCCGGTCGGTGTGGCTCAGCTGCCCGGCGGCATCGGCCAGGCGCTTGGGGTCGGCCCACAGCCCGCCCAGCACCTCCTGCGGGGTGAGGATGGGCCACAGTCCGGCGATGGCGCGCTGGATCTCGGGATCGGCTCGCATCTCGTCGCGGATCTCGGTGAGATCGGTCTGGCTCAACAGGTTTCGCCCGCCCAGCGGGTTCGCGCCGATGGCGGCGGCCAGCTGATCGGTGAGCGCGTCGACGACGGCGGCGGCGAAGACGGGCCGGGCCAGGTTGTGCGGACGGCGCGAGGAGCGGGCGCGGCCGCGGGCCTTGGTGGCGATCTTGCGGTCCAGCTCCAGCTGGTGGCCGTCGAAGTAGAGCTGAATCGGCTCCCGGGGCACCTCCTGCCAGGCCCGCACCCCCTTCTTGAGCACCTCGAGCATGTCGAGCGAGCCCTTGAGCTCCCCGGCGCGCAGCGAATCCTCCAGTGTCGCTTGCACTCCCGGGTACAGGTTGCCGACGGTGGACAGCAGCACGCCGGTCTCACCCAGCGAGGGCAGCACCTGGCCGATGTAGTCCAGGAACGTCGAGTTCGGGCCGATGATGAGCACGCCGGCCTTGTCCAGCTGCTGCCGGTAGGTGTACAGCAGGTAGGCCGCGCGGTGCAGTGCCACCGCGGTCTTGCCGGTGCCGGGCCCGCCCTGCACCACCAGCACGCTCTTGTGCTCGGAGCGGATGATGGCGTCCTGCTCGCTCTGAATGGTCTCGACGATGTCGTTCATGTGCCCGGTGCGGGCCGCATTGAGCGCGGCCAGCAGCGCGCTCTCGCTGCCCACGCCGCCGTCGCCGCCGAGCACCCCGGCGCGCTGCGCGGCATCCAGGTCCAGGTACTCGTCATTGACCCCGGTGACCGTGCGGTTGCGCGAGCGGATGTGCCGCCGCCGGGTCACGCCGTCGGGTGCGGCGGTGGTGGCGAGGTAGAAGGGCCGGGCCATGGGAGCGCGCCAATCCAGCAGCAGCGTCTCGTAGTCGGCGCTCTCGTCGAGGATGCCGATGCGCCCGATATAGCGATGCTCACTGTCGCCGTTCTCGGCGATGTCGATGCGGCCGAAGCACAGGCCGTGTTCGGCGGCGTCGTACTTGGCCAGGTCCTCGGAGTAGAGCTGGGTGAACGACTCGCGCTCACTACGGGCCTGCGGCGTGCCGCCGGTTTCCAGCAGCACGGTGCGCAGCCGCCGCTGGGCGTAGGCGCGCATGCCGTCGAGCTGTTCGTAGAGCTTCGTGAGGTACTGCTGCTCGCGCTCCAGGTCCGGGGAAGCCGCGTTAGCGGAATCGGACACGGAACGCTCCTCGGTGAGGTCGGGCAAAACGGAACTCCTTGTTCACCACGTCCGCCGTGTTGGGTACGGCGCGCGAAGCATCGAGAACAGAGTTGTCGAGTCTAGTTCGCGATTCCCTCGCGCGCCGTACCGCCAGGTAACAAGCCCCGAAACTGCCGGGTTCAGGAGGCGTGGGTGCTGTCGCTGCGGCGTCCGAGGGCGCCGTTCCGATGGTTGGGCGGCTTGGCCCGGTACATGGCCAGGTCGGCATCGTGCAGGACGGCCTCCGGGGTGCGATTGTCGCCCGCGCACAGGTCCGTCACCCCGATCGAGGCGTCGACCTGTATGCGGTGCCCGCGCGCGATGATCGGCTCGGCCATGGTCTGGCGCAGCCGCGCGATGAGCGTGTCGAGATCGTCGCCCAGGGTGCGCCCGGACAGCAGCACCAGGAATTCGTCACCGCCGATCCGGCCCACGATGTCCTCGGAGCGCAGCCCGCGCTGCAGCCGCTGCGCCACGATCTGCAGCACGGTGTCGCCGATGGCGTGCCCGAGCGTGTCGTTGATGGCCTTGAACCCGTCCAGGTCGATGAACAGCACGCTCGACACCGGCAGCGTCTCGGTGGTGCCCAGCGCCGCCGCCAGCCGCGAGAGCACCAGCGCCCGATTGGCCAGCCCGGTGAGCGGGTCGTGGGTGGCCTGGTACTCCAATTGCCTTCGGCTGGCCCGGAATTCGGTGATGTCGTTGAACGACGACACCGCCGCCGAGTCCGGATCGCCGGGATCGAGCAGCCGGCTGTTGGCCGAGAGCCAGCGCCGCTGCCCGTCGGTCCGGTCGAGCCCGAACACGAAGCGGGTCACCGTCTCCCCGGTGGCGAGCGTGCGGATCACCGGATACCAGGACGTGGGCATGGGCTGGGCGTTGGCGTCCAGCAGGCTCAGCGGGATGTCGTAGATGTGGGTACCGACGAGGTCGTCGGCGTCGTAGCCGAAGATACGGCGCGCGGCCGGATTGGCGGATTCGATGCGCCCGTGCCGGTCGATCACCACCACCCCCTCCTCCAATTGCGACACCACTGTGGTGAAGAAATCCTCGGCGCGCTGCTGGGCGGCCTCGGCGCGGCGCTGCGCGGTGAGGTCGTGCACCACCACCTGGTAGGCGAGGTGTTCGTGCCAGGCGGTGAGCACCGACACGGTCTCGACGTCGACGCTGCCGCCGTCGCATCGCATCAGCGTCATCTCGGCGGGGTCGGACGCGGTGCCCGCGATGGTGAGGCGGCGGATGCGGTCGAGCATGGGTGAGACGGAACTTCGTTCGACGAAATTGGTGACCGGTTGCCCGATCACGTCGTCCGGATCTTCGGCCGCTAGCAGCCGCAGCATTGCGGGGTTGGCGTAGACGACGGTGCCACGCGCGTGGACCACGACCCCGTCGGGGCTGTAATCCACCAGGGACCGGTATCGCTGGGCCAGCTGTTCGGTATTGGCCGAGTCATTTGCCCGATCGTTACCCATCACGTCATGCACCCCCTGATCGTCGTTCCGACACGTCACTGGAGCACGGCACCATTCTGTTATCTAAAAATTTGCTGGTGCCCCTTGCCGACCGATTGAATGACCTACAGTTCTGCTCAGCATCGGCCCGCGAGTGGTGATCATTACGGGCAACGGCCCGAGAGGAGCGATGCAAATGCCTGGCACCATCCCCGTCCCGATGACCGCAGGTCGGCATCAAGATCATATGACCCTGGCCGGCATCGGCGCTGTCACCGGGTACGGCTGGGGCCTCGAAACCCTCTGGGAAGGTTTGCTGACCGGCAAACCCGCAGCCCGGCTCTTTCCAGGGTACGGGCCCGGACGCGATCGGCAGGGGTGGATCGCCCGCGTGCCGGACGGCGGCGATCCGGATCTACCACCCAGCCGCTACCTACGCGCGGTCATCGGCTCGGCGCGCGAGGCGGTGGCCGATGCGCGCGAACGCGGCTGGCGGCCCGGCCGGACGGTTGGCCTGCTGCACGCCATCGTGCTCGGAGACGCCAACGAGTGGCGGGACTTCTACACCGTCGACGGCGGGCAGCGGCGTTCGCGCGACTATCTGCGATTGCTTCCCTCGACCCCGGTGTCGATGCTGATGAGCGAGTTCGGGTTTCACGGCCCGGCCATGAATGTGACCGCCGCCTGCTCCTCGGCGAACGTGGCCCTGGTCACCGCGCAGCTGTGGCTGGCCCAGGGCATCGCCGACGACGTGCTGGTGGTCGCCACCGACCTGTCCGGGATTCCAGAGATGGTGCAGCCGTTCGTGGTCCTGGGCGCGGCGGTGGACGACGCCGACCCCCTCGATGCCTGCCGTCCCTTCCAGCAGGGCAGCCGCGGCTTCGGTTTCGGCGAGGCCTCGGTCGCGTTCCTGGCCACACGTGACGCCGAGCGTCCCTATGCGGCGATACTCGGCGGGGCCATGTCCAACGACGGCCACCATGTGATCTCCGTCGAGCCGTCCTACTCCCAGATATTCGAGTGCGTGCGCGGCGCCCTGGCCAGCGCCGATGTCCGTCCCGACGAGGTCGCGTACCTCAATTCGCACGGTTCCGGCACCGCCCAGTGCGACGCCGCCGAAACCGCGCTGCTGGCGGAGCTTTTCGACGATCGCCCGGCGGTGGTGGCGCTCAAGCCATTGGCCGGGCACTGCCAGGCCGCCTCGGCCGGGGTCGAAGTGGCCGTCGCGGCACTGGGTTACGAGCGCGGGCTGCTGGTGTCCGCCCCGATCGTGGCCCCCGCGCATCCCAATCTGGTCGGGGGCGTCCGGCGCGGCGTCGACGGCATCACGGTGAAGACCGCGCTGGGCATGGGCGGCAACAACTCCGCGGTGGTGCTCGGCCCGGTCGGCTGACGACACCCGAGCTCTCAGCGAGGCGATAACGCTCGATCTCAGCGAGTCAGTGCAGTGGCACCGACCAGTGCAGTTTCGTGCCCGTGCCGTCCCCGCTGGGATCGCGCCGCGGATACACCGCCAGGCTGCCGCCGGACTGTTCGGCGCGCCGGGCCAGGTTGGTCAGGCCGCTGGGGGTGATGTCGTCCGGAATGCCGCGGCCATTGTCGGAGACCACGATGGTGAGATCGTCGGCCACACCGATGTCGATGGTGATGGTGTCGGCCCCGGAATGCCGGACCGCGTTCGAGATCGCCTCGCGCACCACGGCTTCCGCGTGATCGGCGAGCGCCGGCTCGACCACCGACAGCGGTCCGGTGATGTGCATGAGCGCCCGGATGCCGGTGGCGGTGGTCTGCTGTTTGACCGCGCGTTCGATGCGCTGGCGCAGCCGGGTGCTGTGCCCGTCGCCGCCGTGCAGATCGAAGATGGAGGTGCGGATCTCCTCCACCACGTCCTGCAGATCGTTGATGGCGTCGGCCAGCCGTTTCTGCACCTCGGGCACCCGGGCGCGCGGCACGGTGCCCTGCAGGTAGAGCCCGATGGCGAACAGCCGCTGGATGACGTGGTCGTGCAGGTCGCGGGCGATCCGGTCGCGGTCGGTGAGGATGTCGAGTTCGCGCATGCGCCGCTGCGCCACCGCCAGTTGCATGGCCAGCGCGGCCTGATCGGTGAAGGCGGCGATCAGCTCCACCAATTCGTCGGTGTAGGGCGCGGATTCGGCGGCACGCAGCGTGATCAGCACGCCCAGGGTGGAATCCGGGGTGTGCAGCGGCAGCACCAGGGCCGGGCCGATATCGGCGATGGGCGTGCCCAGGTCGATGTGGCGGGCGTCGTCGAAGCGCAGCGGGGTGCGGGTGGTGAGGGCCTGCCCGACGGCGGTGGCCACCGCGCGAACCGCGTGTCCGTCCGGCGGTTCGTCGGGGCCGGACCATTGCGCCACAACGAGTTCGGCGACATCCTCGGGCGCGTCGTCGGGATCGGCGACCACGGCCAGCAGCGCCTGCTGGGAGGCGGTCAGCTCGCGGGCGTGCTCGACCACGTGGGCCAGCACCTTGCTGGGTTCGGTGTCGGCCAGGAATTCGGTGGCGATATCGCGGGTGGCCTCGATCCAGGCCTGCCGGGTGCGGGCCTGCTCGTAGAGCCGGGCATTGTCGACGGCGATACCGGCCGCGGCGGCCAGCGCCTGCAGCAGCACCTCGTCGTCCTCGGTGAAGGGGTGCCCGCCGGATTTCTCGGTGAGATACAGGTTTCCGAAGATCTCGCCGCGGATCCGCACCGGCATGCCGAGAAAGGTGCGCATGACCGGATGGTGCTCGGGGAATCCGGTCGCGGCGGGATGGCGCGGGAGATCGTCCAGGCGCAGCGGTTCGGGCTTGTCGAGTATGAGGCCGAGTACGCCGTGGCCCTCGGGCAGCGCGCCGATCCGCATCCGGGTCTGCTCGTCGATGCCGTGGAAGATGAACTGGCTGAGCTGTTGTTCGTGCCCGCGCACCGCGAGTGCCCCGAAACGGGCGTCGACCAGGATGGTGGCGGCGCGCACGATCGTGCTCAGGGTCTGGTCCAGATCGAGGCCGGAGGTGACCGCGAGCATGGCCTCGACCAGCCCGTCGATGCGGTCCCGGGCGTCGATGATCTGTTCGACCCGGTCCTTGACCTCGGTGAGCAATTCGCGTAATCGCAGCTGCGACAGTGTTTCACGCACCGAGTAGGTACCGGTGCGGGGTGTGTCGTGCATGGTTGTCCTGCGGTCCGGCGGATACGACACGGCAAGCCGAATTCTATGCGGGCCGAGGTTGCCGCGAGGCTGTCATGCCGAACGTGACTGTCCCGTACGCAATTTCGAGGCCAGCACGGCGGCCTGGGTGCGGCGTTCCATGCCGAGTTTCGCCAGCAGCCGGGACACGTAGTTCTTGACGGTCTTCTCAGCCAGGAACATCCGTTCCGCGATCTGCCGGTTGGTGAGGCCGTCGCCGAGCAGGTCCAGCAGCTTGCGCTCCTGATCGGTCAAACCGGCCAGCGGGCCGTCGAATTCGGTGCTGCGCCGCAGCCGTGCCATGAGCGCCGCCGCCGCGCGATTGTCCAGCAGCGAACGGCCCGCGCCCACCTCCTTGATGGCCTTGGCCAGCTCCATGCCCTTGATGTCCTTGACCACGTAGCCGCTGGCGCCGGCCAGGATCGCGTCCATCATGGCCTGTTCGTCGGTATAGGAGGTGAGGATCAGGCATCGCAGGTCGTCGATGTCGGCGAGCAGGTCGCGGCACAGTTCGATGCCGTTCCCGTCGGGCAGGCGTACGTCCAGCACCGCCACGTCGGGGCGCAGCGCCGGGATCCGGGCCAGCGCCTGGGCGACGTCACCGGCCTCGCCGACGACGGTCAGTTCGGGATCCTCCTCCAGCAGGTCGGTCAGACCGCGGCGGACGATCTCGTGATCGTCGACCAGGAAGACTTTGATCACGACGGCCTCCAAGCTCGGGTCGCGGGCGCGCGAAATGGTAGTGGCAAACGTAACTCGCGGGAAGACATGCGGATACCGCCGAAGGTCCCTAATTTCCGGGGCCCGAACTGTCCGAAAATTTGTCCGGTGATCTTTTGTCGGAGGATTTTCCCCGAAAGTGGTCTGGTTCGGGACTTTCGGCACTGTCGGGGGTCACCGGGGTGTGTTGCCATGGAGCGGGGTTGCCGGGTCGGAACAGGGAGAGCGGGGTCGGCTATGGGCGCATTCGATGTGTGGTCGAGTGGAATCGATCCGGATTTCGTCGTGACCACGCGCGGGCCCGTCCCGTCGGGGGAGGTGACCCGGGTGGTGCGCGGATTGGGCAGGATCCTGCGCCGGCACGGGGTCGCAGGGCCGGTGCGGGCACGCCTGCACTGGCCCGCCGCCGAGGACGAGACGACGCTGGTGCAGGCGGGTATCCGGACACTGGGGAAGGCGTTCCGGGTGCAGGTCGCCGGGCCGGGGCGGTTCGCGGCCACCTTCGCGCTGGAGCGGCTGGATCTGCGACTGGGCTGCCGGCCGGACGAATTGTCCCGGCCCTGGCCGGATCCCGCGCGGCCGACACTGTCCTCGGTGACCGAGCCGCGACCGATCGTGCGGCGCAAGGACTGTCGACTACAGGTGGCCACACCGGCCGCGGCGGCGCGGGTGCTGGATGCGATGGATTACGACGCGCACCTGTTCATCGATGCCGGGACCGGATCCGAGGCGGTGGTCTGCTGGACCGGTCCGCTCGGGGTGCGGACCCTGGGCCGGATGCGCGACGGCGTGCCGGTCCTGCTCGAAGACGATGCGGTGGCCCGGCTGTGCCTGGGCGGGCTGCCCTATCTGTTCTTCACCGATGCCGATACGCGCCGCGGCCGGCTGCTGTATCGGCGCTTCGACGGCGATCTCGCGCTGGTCACCGCGGCCGGCGCCGAGGGCCGCTCGCGTGCGCGGGACCGGGATCGGGTCCTGCAGCCGCGAGCCATCACGGGCTGTGTGCGGCGAGCGCTGCCGAGTGTGGCGGGCACCACTGCCGTACCCGCCGATCGGCGGGCCTAGTCACATCTCGCAATAAACATACTGTGACCAGCGTTTCAGCACTCGTAACCAAACTTGTCGGTGGGTGCCCCTAGCATGGCGTCGGGGGTATGTCTGGATGCTGAAACGTTGGAAGGATGGCCAGTGGCGGATCGCCTGACGGTGCGCGGAGCGCGGGAGCACAACCTCAAAGGGGTCGATCTCGACCTACCCCGCGACAGTCTCATCGTTTTCACTGGTCTGTCCGGGTCCGGAAAGTCCTCGCTCGCCTTCGACACGATTTTCGCCGAGGGCCAGCGGCGGTACGTGGAATCGCTGTCGGCGTATGCGCGGCAGTTCCTCGGCCAGATGGACAAGCCGGATGTGGATTTCATCGAGGGCCTGTCCCCGGCGGTGTCCATCGACCAGAAGTCGACCAACCGCAATCCGCGGTCCACGGTCGGCACCATCACCGAGGTCTACGACTATCTGCGTCTGCTGTTCGCGCGCGCGGGCACTCCGCACTGCCCGGTCTGTGGTCATCTGATCGCCAAGCAGACCCCGCAGCAGATCGTGGATCAGGTGCTGGCCATGGAGGAGGGCACCAAGTTCCAGGTGCTCGCGCCCGTGGTGCGCACCCGCAAGGGCGAATTCGTGGACCTGTTCGAGTCGCTGAACTCGCAGGGCTACTCGCGGGTCCGGGTCGACGGCGTGGTGCATCCGCTGACCGACCCGCCGAAGCTGAAGAAGCAGGAGAAGCACGATGTCGAGGTGGTCGTGGACCGCCTCGCGGTGAAGCCGAGTTCCAAACAGCGCCTGACCGATTCGATCGAGACCGCGCTGCGGCTGGCCGACGGTATCGTGGTGCTGGACTTCGTGGATCGCGACGAGCACGCCCACGATCGAGAGCGGCGCTTCTCCGAGCGGCTGGCCTGCCCGAACGGGCACCCCCTCGATATCGAGGATCTGGAACCGCGGTCGTTCTCCTTCAACTCGCCCTACGGCGCCTGCCCGGACTGCACGGGTCTGGGTATCCGCAAGGAGGTCGATCCGGATCTGGTTGTGCCGGACCCGGATCTGAGTCTCAATGACGGCGCGATCGCGCCCTGGTCGCGCGGCCAGACCGCCGAATACTTCACCCGCCTGCTGTCGGGCCTGGCCGAGGCGATCGGCTTCTCCATGGACACGCCGTGGAATCAGTTGCCGCTCAAGGCCCGCAAGGCCGTGCTGGAGGGCAGCTCCGAGCAGGTGCACGTCTCCTACACCAACCGCTACGGCCGCAAGCGTTCGTACTACGCCGATTTCGAGGGCGTGATGCCGTTCCTGCAGCGGCGCATGGACGCCACCGAATCGGAGGCGATGAAGGAGCACTACGACGGGTACATGCGGGACATCCCGTGCCCTGTCTGCAACGGCGCGCGACTGCGGCCCGAGATCCTGGCGGTCACGCTGTCGGCGGGCCCGGAGCGCAAATCCATTGCGGACCTGTCGGATCTGTCCATCGGTGACGCCGCGAAGTTCCTGAACACCCTGACCCTCGACGATCGCCAGGCGGCGATCGCGGCGCAGGTGATCAAGGAGATCCAGGCGCGCCTGGGCTTCCTGCTGGATGTCGGTCTGCAGTACCTGACGCTCTCGCGCGCCGCGGCCACGCTGTCCGGCGGTGAGGCGCAGCGTATCCGGCTGGCCACCCAGATCGGGTCCGGCCTGGTGGGTGTGCTGTACGTGCTGGACGAGCCGTCCATCGGCCTGCACCAGCGCGACAATCGCCGGCTCATCGAAACCCTCACGCGGCTGAAGAGTCTCGGCAATACGCTCATCGTGGTCGAGCACGACGAGGACACCATCCACGCTTCGGACTGGGTGGTCGACATCGGCCCGCTGGCCGGTGAGCACGGCGGTCAGGTGGTGTACTCGGGTCCGTACGAGGGCCTGCTGAAGGACAAGGGATCGCTCACGGGCGCTTACCTTTCCGGCCGCGAGCAGATCGAGGTGCCGCTGGTGCGGCGCCCGATCGACAAGCGCAAGCAACTCACGGTGGTCGGCGCGGTCGAGCACAACCTGCAGAACATCGACGTGAGTTTCCCGCTGGGCGTGCTGACTTCGATCACCGGCGTGTCGGGTTCGGGTAAGTCGACGCTGGTCAACGACATTCTGGCGACCGTGCTCCAGAACAAGCTGAACGGCGCACGCCAGGTGCCCGGCCGCCACACCCGGGTCAACGGCCTCGATCACCTGGACAAGCTTGTGCAGGTCGACCAGTCGCCGATCGGCCGTACGCCGCGCTCGAATCCGGCTACGTACACGGGTGTTTTCGACAAGATCCGCACCCTTTTCGCGGCCACCACCGAGGCCAAGGTGCGCGGCTACCAGCCGGGCCGGTTCTCCTTCAATGTGAAGGGCGGCCGCTGCGAGGCCTGCTCGGGTGACGGCACCCTGAAGATCGAAATGAACTTCCTCCCGGACGTTTACGTCCCGTGCGAGGTCTGCCACGGTGCGCGCTACAACCGCGAGACCCTCGAGGTGCACTACAAGGGCAAGACCATCGCCGAGGTCCTCGATATGCCGATCGAGGAGGCGGCCGAGTTCTTCGAGCCGGTGACCTCCATCCACCGCTACCTCAAGACCCTGGTGGATGTCGGCCTCGGCTACGTCCGCCTCGGCCAGTCCGCCCCCACGCTCTCCGGCGGTGAGGCCCAGCGCGTGAAGCTGGCCGCCGAACTCCAGAAGCGTTCCACCGGCCGCACCATCTACATCCTCGACGAGCCCACCACCGGCCTGCACTTCGAGGACATCCGCAAGCTCCTGGGGGTTATCAACGGCCTGGTCGACAAGGGCAATACGGTCATCGTCATCGAGCACAACCTCGACGTCATCAAGACCTCGGACTGGGTCCTCGACTTGGGCCCCGAGGGCGGCTCCGGCGGCGGCATGGTCATCGCCCAGGGCACCCCGGAAGACATTTCCGCAGTCCCTGAGAGCTACACCGGCCAGTTCCTGAAGGGCGTCCTCGCCGCCCAGCCCGCCTCCCTCACCGAACCCACGCCGGCCAAGAAGGCAGCGAAGAAGGCTCCGGCCAAGAAGGCGGCCCCCAAGACCGACGCCCAGGCCACCGCCGCCAAGAAGGCAGCCGCCGCCCGCCGCAAGGCCGCCGCCCTCCGCTGATGCCGAGATCCCCGACGGCCCCACCGCACTGCTGTGGGGCCGTCGTCATTCGGCCGGCGAGCGGTCCAATCGAGGCGTCGAGCCGGGTGGCTCCTCCCTTCGGTGTCGCGTCCCATTCTCGAATAACGGCTGGATGGCAGGCCATCATTCACGGATCGGAAGGGGCTGGTCATGGGAATTGTCGCGGAACGGTTGACGGGGTTGGGGATCCAGCTGCCACCGGTCGTGAAGCCGCCGCCCGGTCTGAATGTTCCGTTTGCGTGGGTTCGGGTTTCGGGGCGGCGGGTTCTGGTGTCGGGGCACGGTGCGCTCACCGACGACGGGCGTCCGGCCGGTCCGTTCGGCAAGGTGCCGAGTGTCGTATCGCCTGCCGCGGCAGCCGAATCCGCGCGGGGCGCGGCCCTGGCCATGATCGCGGCCCTCGAGGTCGAACTCGGTGATCTGGACCGGATCTCGGCGTGGCTCATGGTCAACGGCATGGTGAACGCCGACCACGGCTTCGCTGGCACGACGACCGTGATCAATGGCTTTTCCGACGTGGTTCTCGACGTGTTCGGCCCGGAGATCGGCCGGCACGCACGCACCGCCGTCGGCATGACCACCCTGCCCCTCGGCTATTGCGTCACCGTCGCGGCTGAAGTGGAGATCGACGGCTGAGCGCAGACGAAAGGCCCCGCACCGGAATCGGTACGGGGCCTTCGTCTTCCGTGCTTACTCGGTGGCCGCCAGGGGCGGGCCGAGTTCCTTGACCTCGGCGATGCGGCCGAAGTCGAGTTTCACGATCTGGTCGGCGCAGTCGAAGTAGCGGTCGTCGTGGGTGATCACGATGACGGTCTTGCCGCGTTCCTTGAGCTTCACCAGGATTTCCCGGTAGAAGACGTCGCGGAACTTCGGTTCCTGGTCCGCGGCCCACTCGTCGAACATGTAGATCGGGCGATCCTCGAGCAGAGCGGTCAAGAGCGCCAGGCGCTTTCGCTGACCCTGGGACAACGCGATCGTCGACAGCCGGCCGTTCTCCACGGTGACCTTGTGGTCGATCTGCAGTTCCTTCAGGTACTTCCGGACATCGTCGTCGACGCCCTCGTCGAAGCCCAGGTAGTCCTCGAACAGGTGGAAGTCGGTGAAGACCGCCGACGAGTTCTGCCGGAACCACTCGATGTTCTCGTGGTCGATCGTCTCGCCATTGAGCGACAGGTGGCCGTGCTGCGGGACGTACAGGCCCGTGATCAGTTTGGCCAGTGTCGATTTGCCGCTGCCGTTGCCGCCCACGATGAAGCTGATCTGACCGGGTGAGAAGGTCAGGTCCAGCGGTCCGAGGTGGAAGCCGGACCCGTCGGCCTGGGGCGGCGCCATGGGCGCGCCCATCGGGACGGGGTGGCCGCCGTGGTCGACGAATCGGTGGCCGTTGACATCCGGCCGATCGGTGCCACGCGGGCCGTGGCCGGGCGGCGGCCCGCCGGGCCGTCCACCCGGATGCGGTCCGGGCCGTCCGCCCATGGGCGCACCGGGCGCGCCGGGTCGTCCGCCACCGCCCGGGTGCGGCCGCGCACCGCCACCCGGGTGCGCTCCGGTGCCGGGCGGCGGACCACCAGGCACGGGCGGGAAGGCGGGCGGCGCTTCGCTCAGATAGTTGTAGCTGACGTCGTTGAGCTCCAGCCGCGCTGCGGTGACGGCGGGACGCTCGGTGTAGGGCAGCGTGGATTCGTCGTGCGCGGTCTGGATGGACAGATTCAGCGAGCGAATCTTGGCCAGTGCCACGTCACCGCGCAGCAGGTCGGGAATGCGGTGCATGAAGTTCTGCATGGGCATCGAGAGGAACGTGGTGACCAGGACGTAGCCGACCATGACGTTCTGCGGCAGGTCCAGGGCGCGCGCCAGGCCGAACAGGATCAGGGCCATGGTGCCCAGCTGCAGCAGCTGGCCGAAACCCTGGGCGAAGGTGAACTTCGAGCCGGCGTCGACGTTCTGCGCCCGCAGCTTCTCGGCCGAGCCGAGCAGTTGCCGATCCATGAAGTCGCGCCGCCGCCCGCGGTGCAGCTTGAGCTCCTTGATGCCCAGCGACACCTCCTGGAAGGACCGCAGCAGGCCGTCCTCGTTCTCGCGGGCGGCCTGGTACAGGTGCCGCACCTTCTTGAGAACTGTTTCGACACATGCGATTCCGAGCAAGGTACCCGCGACGGTGGTGGCGAAGATCGGGCCGGACACGATCGCGAGGAACGCGAAGCAGCCGATGATGGTCGCCAGGTCGATGCAGATGCTCGGAATGGCGGTGACCGCCTGCGACAGTGACCGCACATCCTCGGTCAGGGTCGCGATGAGGCGGTGCTGCCCGAGCCGCTCGAGGTGTTCGAGCGGCGCGGACACGATGCGGGCGCTCAGGTCCGCGCGCAGGCGGTAGATGGCCTCCTGCGCGAGCCGGATCAGCAGCACCTGCGAGATCACACCGCTGATCAGGATGATCAGCGCGGTCGCGACGAACGCCTGGACCGTGACGCCCGGATGCGGTTCCGGTGACACCACTCCCCGAATCAATGTCACCAGGTAGGTATTGGCCGCACCGCAGACCAGACCGGAGGCGATGACGCCGGCGATCCGCATCCACGAGATGGAGATGAGGAATCTGATGAGTTGCATGGCTGCTGGGCTCTCTGGACGGAAACTATGCCCGGATCAGGGGCGGATGATGTCGAAGACGACACCCTCGAGGGTGACGCCGGGCGCGAACGAGAACGCCACCCCGGTCGAGATGGGCTGCGTGGCCTGCTGCGCGATCATCTGCTCGAGCACGAAGATCAGCGAGACGCTGAGCATGTTGCCGTACTCGGCGAGCACGTCCCAGCTGGTCGCCGCCTGCTCGGAGCCGAGGCCGAGCGAGCGCACGGACTCCTCGATGATCTTCGGGCCACCCGGGTGGATCGCCCACAGGTCGATGTCGGACTTGGTCATGCCATTGCGCGCCAGCACGCTGGTCACCACCGGGTCCACGCCGCGCAGAATGTACTGCGGCAGGTTCTCCGACAGCTCGCAGGTGATGCCATTGTCGTTGACGCCCAGGACGATTCCGTCCTCCGCGTCGTCGAACAGGTAGCTGAAGCTGTCGCGGATGACCACCGCGCCGGCCGGCAGCGGCTGCTGCGGCTGGCTGGCCCCGATGACCACCGCGCCGCAGCCGTCTCCGAAGAGGCTGTGGATGATGACATCGTTGATATTGTCGTCGAACACGGCGTTCACCGAGCTCAGTTCGATGCAGATGACCAGCGCCTTCTTGTCCGGGTGCGCCCGGGCGTAGTCCACCGCGGCGCGCACCGAGTTCATGGCCGCGGCGCAGCCCATGAAGTTCACGATGACGCGGTTGACGGTGGGGGACAGGCCCAGCTGCTTGACCACGGCCACGTCCACGCCAGGTGCGATGAAGCCGGTGCTGGTGGCGAAGACCAGCATGCCGATCTCAGACGCCCGGTCCTCCAGATGCGCGGTGGCGCGTCCGGCCACATCCACGGCCAGCGGCACCGCGTGCTCGTAGAAGGTGTTCATGCGGTCCCGGATGGTGCCGACTTCCCTGCTGTAGGACAGGAATTCCGGGTCGACCGGGTCGACCGCGAGGTGGCGGGTGGTGATGCGGGTCTTCTGGTAGATCCGCGGAATCCGGGCCTGCTGCACCGGATCGCTGAAGAGTCCGGCCACCTGCGCGGCGGCGTCGGCCTGCGAGAAGATCTGGTCCGGCGAACCGGTCGCGATGGATTCGATGACGCCGACGGTGGTCGGCGGGGTCGGCGGCAGCGGCGCGGGTGCGAAGTCTTCCCGGTGTAGGAAAGCCGAGCCGGGCTCGCCCCCCGCGAGCCGGGTCGCCGCCGTCGAAGGGCGGGCGCCCCCTTCATCGATGGTGATAGACACGAAATTCTCCCCTCGTTTCGATATGACGACCCGCGGTGCGGCCGGCGCATGTGCGAACGCACCGCGGTAGTGGAATCGGTTCAGACGGTTCCGATTCCGGTGAAGCCCTGAACCGTGTAGACGGCGCAGGTCTTCAGGGCAAGTGGTGAGAAGTGCTCCTTGACGAACCCCCACTTGCGCTCCACCGCGTCGTCGGACGGCGCGAGAATGTAGGTGCGGATCTGCTTGGGAAAGCGGTCGGTGAAGAAACTCTTGGCCGGCAGCCACTCCACCCCGAACTTCGCGGACTCCTCGCGCAGCACGTCCTCGGTCGCGATGTTTGCGAAACCACTGCGCTGGTAGGGCAATACGTGATGGACCCGGTGCGAGCTCAGGCCCGCGGACAGGAAGCAGTCGACGTAACGGTTGCCGACCACCTTGAGGTCGTAGGCCTGCTCGATCTGGTTCACGCCCCAGTCCTCGGAGTTCGACTCGATCTCCTCGGTCTCCAGTTCGAAGTCGTGGCTGGCCACCACCAGGAAGGTGGAGATCCACAGCGTGATCACGAATTGCAGTGCCCAGGCCCAGAAGTCGCCCATCACGGTGAAGGCGATCAGCTCGCCCAGCAGCAGGAAGCGCACGCCGAAGGATCCGATGAAGTGCGGCAGCGCACCGCCCCAGGTGCCGTACATGTCCTTGATGCCCACCTTGCGGGTGAGGCGGCAGACGTCGAGCAGGCGGATGGTCATGCCGGTGATGGTGTGACCGAACTTGTGCAGAGTGTGGATCGGCACCCGGTACAGCCGCGGGACCCGCATCATCATGGTGAAGACGTTCTTCTTGATGTCGACTTCGCTCTGGGTGTGCGGGTGGTGCAGCAGCGCGTGGCCGTCCGCGGTCACGAAAGCCAGTGCGACGTAATTGAAGTCGAAGGCATTCGTGTAGATCTTGTTCATGCCCTTCTGGGCGCGGTGGATCGCGTAGTGCCCGAAGCCGGCCAGCGAGCTGCGCAGCAGCACCATGGCGATCACGAACACCGGCAGCGGCATCCAGCTGCGCTCGAACAGCCGCAGGCCCTGCACCGCGAAGTACAGCACCGCCAGCGTGGCCACCACGATATTGAAGTAGGTGTCCATGCGCCGGATGCGGGCGGCCAGCTCGGGTTCCTTGAGCCGGGCCTTCACCTGGTGGAGCAGGTCGTCCTTGTTGTCGAAGGTGAACTTCGGGGTGTCGCGCCAGCTGTCGAAGCCCTCGTTGAAGAGGAAGGCGGGTGCGTTGGCCTTGGGGTGGATGTCCTCCGGCAGGGCGTCGCGATCCAGCGCGTACTTCTTCAGGATGCGGCCGATGGCCTCCGGATTCTTGTGGTACGAACCGACGATCGAGGTGATGTCGCGATTCTTGGTCCGGCCGATGAAGAACTCGCCGCCCGGATGCTTGGAAATCCAGTCGCTGAGGTCGTAGGCTTTGCCGTTGTAGACCCAGACATTCGATACCGGCGGTGGGCCGTCCATCGGGGGCCGGCGGAACTCCCCTTCGGGTTCCTGGCGTTCGATCGTCGCTTCGGCTTCCGGGCGTTCGATCGTCATTTCATCCCTCCACACGCAGGCACGACGTTTGAACTTTCGGACGAAATCGTCGCTGCCGCGCCTTGCATTTCACTGAACAATCTCTTAAGCGTGCAGCCGAGATAGCTGCGGACTAACCAGCTCGCCGGGGCGGGCTGGAATTCGTTGTAAGCAATGGCACTTCGGACTGTGTGCCGAAATGCGAAAGCCGGTCCGGGGAGGGCGGATGACAGGTGTTGCCGCCGTTGCTTTTTCCCCGAACCGGCTCCGAACTCACATGACAGGGATACGCGCGATCAGCTGCCGGGCTTGGTGACGTGGACCGGCTTCGCCCAGTCGGACAGGGTAACCGTGACGGTGCCCGTGTCCTTGGTGACCACGGCGCGCACCAGATTGGGACCGGTGCCCGGCGAGGCGGCCGTGGACGGCAGCGTGGTGCCGGCGCCGCTCGGCGGAGCGACGTCCTTGATGTACAGGGTGATGGGGAAGCTGCCGCCGTCCTTGCCGATCTGCGGCACGACCGGGTCGAACACCGAGGCGTCGATGGTGCCGCTCACCTTCACGGTGTCGACGCCGTCGATCTTCTCGCGGCCCTCGGCCTTCGCGTTCTTCACCTGCGCAATGACATTGGCGAGGCCCTTGTCCTTGTCCAGGAGAACGCCCGGATCGTAGATCTTCTCGGCGGGGCCGACGGGGGCGTACTTGCTGCCGTCGCCGGTGTAGAGGGTCTTGTCGACGACCATGAACTTGGTGTCGGTGAAGTCGGCGTCCTGCTTGACCTTGACCTTGGCCTCACCGATGGCCTGGCCCTGGCCCTGCGGCTGGTTGGTGACGTCGGCCTTGAGGCTCTCGACCGGGAGGGTCGGGAGGTTCTGGACATTCATGACCACGTGCACCGACTGCAGGGTCTGGGTGGTCTTGGCCGATTCGGCGACGATCTGCGCGCCGTCGGGCAGCTGCGACGGCGGGGCCGCCTGCGAGGTGGTGGCCTTGCTGTCCGAGCTGGAGGACGAGGAGCAGCCCGACACCAGCGCGGCGGCCGCCGCGGCGGCGATCATGATCGGAAGGACGCTGCGCCGGACGCGGCGGCCGGCGGTGCGCTTGCCTTGGGACATCAGTTCATTCATGTACAACCCCCGAAGATTCCGTTCGATCTCGTTGTGAGGACAGCCTTGCCGCTGCCCGTCGTAGTATGCAGGACTTCGCCCGCGTCCGTGTCGAACGGAGGCGATACTCCGGCATCCAACCAGCACCACCTGCGTGACGCCAAAGCTTTAGATCATCCAGCCGCGCAGGCGATTACCCTGCAACCCAGTATTTCCCCCGTGGCGGCGAGCGTTAACAGCGTCGCTGAGCCGGCGGCAAGCCGAGCGGCCACTTATTGGTACGCAGTTTGATCGCTGGATATTAGCCAATTGATTCGGTGAAACTTCAGCTGATCGTTGAAGTTTCACCGCGATCAGTGCTGTGCGGTCTCGTGGATCAACTCGGCGAGTTCCTCCGGTTTCGACCACATCGGCCAGTGCCCGGTCGGCAGGTCCACGTACTCCGCGTCGATGTTCCGCAGCTCCCGGAACAGCGGCAGCTCGCCGGCGTCGCGGAGCTGCTGGACCAGCTCGGAGGGGAAGCTGCAGCAGATCACGGTGGTCGGAACCTTCAGTCGCGCAGCCGAATCGCCGAGCGTCAGCGGGCGGCCCGCCACGCCGGCCGGGACCGGCACCGCCCGCTCCCGGAAGCGGGCCAGCATCGCCTCGTCCAATCCGGCCAGGCTGTTCCCCATGGCCTCCACCTCGGCCCAGGTGTCCGGCAGCGGAAACTCCGCCGCGTCCCCCAGGGCCGGGTTGAGGACGAACCCGGCCGGCATGGGTGCGCTGTCGGCGTACACGACGCGCGAAAACAGCTCCGGCGCTAGATCTGTCGCCATGTACGCGACCGCGCCGGCGCCCGAATGGGCTACCAGCACGTCGCCCTCGCGGCCGGCCGCGACGATCGCGCGCGCCTGTGTCTGCAGGGTTGCCGACAACCGCTCCGGATCCGCCGGATCCAGACCCGGCAGGGTCAGCGCCTCGACCTCGTCCCCGAGTGACCGCAACTGCCCGGCCACTTCCTCCCACGCCCATGCGCCCAGCCAGAAGCCGGGAACCAGCAGTATCCGTGCCATGTCCTGAGGATTGCACAGCCCACCGACAGTCGAAACCCCATGTCTCCCGGGGGCTCTTGACCCGAGCGACGAGGGAGGCGCATTATGAACGTACGTTCATGAATAAGCGTTCATATAGGAGTCGATCATGACAGAGATCGTCAATACCGCTCAGTCCGATGCCTGGAACGGCTACGAGGGCGAACACTGGGCCGGCAACCACGACCGCTACGACGCGGTGAACCACGGCTTCAACGAGCCCCTGCTGACGGCCGCCCGTATCTCCACCGGCGACCGCGTCCTCGACATTGGCTGCGGCAACGGCCAATTGACCCGCGCTGCCGCCCGCCGCACCGGCACCGGATCCGCCACCGGCATCGACCTCTCCGGTCCGATGCTCACCCGGGCACGCACCCTCGCCGCCGCCGAGGCCGTCCCCAACGTCACCTTCGAACGAGGCGACGCCCAGGTATTCCCGTTCCCCGGCAACGCTTTCGACGCCGCCCTGAGCCGCTTCGGCATCATGTTCTTCGCCGACCCGCCGGCAGCCTTCACCAACATCGGTCGCGCCCTGCGCCCCGGCGGCCGCCTCGCCTTCGTCACCATGCCGCCCATGCCCGGCACCGATCTCGGCACCGTGTTCGGCGCGGCCGCACAGCATCTCGCCGACTTCGAGATCACCCACACCCATGGCCCGCTCGCCGACCCCGACGCCATCCGGGACCTGTTGACCGCAGCTGGTTTCCGCGACATCGACGTCGAATATCATGAGGCCGAAGGTCTCTGGGGTCGCGACCTGGACGACGCCACGGACTTCATCATCGACTGGGGCCCGCTGCGCTACCACCGCTCGCTGTCCGGTTTCACCACCGATACCGCGGTCCGCACAGCCATCTCGACCGCCCTGGCCCCCTTCGTCACCCCCGGCGGCGTCCGCCTCCGCAATGCGGCCTACCTGGTCACCGCGACGCGCCCGCTACCGTAACCACCCATGTCCCCGAGAAAGGCAGCGGCGCTGCGCGGCACCGACGACGACCGCAATCTCCGCGACCACCTCGTCGCCACCGCCCAGCGCCTGCTCGCCGACCAGGGCGCACCCGGCCTCACCGTCCGAGCCATCGCCCGCGCCGCGGGCGTCGCCGACGGCGTCCTCTACAACCACTTCCCCGACAAGGACGCCCTCCTGGCCGCGGCCCTCGGCGCCCACGTCGCCGCCGCCCATGCCGACCTGGGGCCCCTGCCCACTCCCGGCACCGCGACCGTCCAGGAGAACCTGGCGCTGTACCTACACGCCGGCCTTGCCCTGCACCGCGCAGTCCTACCGGTCTTCGCCGGCCTGCTGGCCAGCCCATCCGTGCTGACCCGCTATGCCGAATCCGAAGCCCACAGCGATGATTGGCGCGAACTACTGGCCCGCTACCTCCGCGCCGAACGCGACCTGTCCCGCCTCGCCTCGGACGCCGACACCGCCGCCGCAACCGCCATCCTCGTCGGCATCTGCCACGACGCAGTCCTCACCGCAATGCTCCCCGGCACCCCGCACGCCGAAGTAGACGTGGACGCCGTAGTCGCGACCCTCCTCGCCGGAATCGCACCCCACCCCTGAGGCGCCCGGCTGCCGCTACAGTCTCGGCCCGACTCGGCCGATGCGGTCTTATCGCACTGAAGGCTTTGGCGTCACAGCCGATTCGGGGAACCCGGCCCGGCATCGCGCGGCTCCACCAATATGGCGACTGCGATTTCCACCGCTGGGGTGGTCGACCCAGGTTCGCGGCCTCCGGTCGCAGGCTACCGAGCGGGGCGGGGTGGATCGGCCGCGGAATCGGCCGAGCGGTTCGTTCAGTACACCGGGCCGGTGTACTTCTCGCCCGGGCCGGCGCCGGGGGCGTCGGGGTAGGCGGAGGATTCGCGGAAGGCGCGCTGGAGGGATTGGAGGCCCTCGCGGAGGGGTCCGGCGTGCGGGCCGAGATATTCGACGGAGGCGGTGATCAGGCCGGCGAGGGCGGTGATGACGCGGCGGGCCTCGTCGAGGTCGAGGTGCGGGCTGGTGGCAGGATCGGCTTCGCCGAGGCCGAGCTTCTCGGCGGCGGAGCTCATCAGCATGACGGCGGCGCGGCTGATGACCTCGACGGCAGGGATGTCGGCCAGTTCGCGGACGACCTCGCCGTCGATGAGAGCCGATTCGTCGCTCGTGATTGCCTCGCTCATGCAGTAGAGCATCCCATCGCGCGGGTCGGCCCTGGTCGCGGGGGCCGCCGATTCGGAGCTCACGGCTATGAGTGTTAGACTCTTCCGCGACGACCGTCCCGGACTGGTTCCTGCAACCGACTCGGGGCATCAAGTGGAGCCCGACTCCCACCGTCGATCGGCCTTTCGGTCAGATCAGACGGTCCGGTCGCCCATCATTTGCCTGATGGGTTCTGCACGTGGTTTTGTCCTGCGTGTAGTGCGATGCGAGCTGTTTGCGTCGCGGATCGGTCGACTCGGGCCCCGTGGTGGTGAAATACCAGCACGGGGCTTTCGTGTTGGAATTGGGGTTGCAGTTATTGCTTGCGGTCGTTGACGAACCGCTTGACCTAGGAGGCCCCATCAGCACTGAGACCCGCATCAACGATCGCATCCGCGTTCCCGAGGTCCGACTCATCGGACCGGGTGGCGAGCAGGTTGGGATCGTGCGTGTTGAAGATGCACTACGCGTCGCTCAGGAAGCCGACCTCGACCTGGTCGAGGTCGCGCCGGATGCACGCCCGCCGGTGTGCAAGATCATGGACTACGGCAAGTTCAAGTACGAGACCGCGCAGAAGGCGCGTGAGTCCCGGAAGAACCAGGTCCAGACCGTGATCAAGGAGCAGAAGCTCCGGCCGAAGATCGATGACCACGACTACGCCACCAAGCGCGGCCATGTGATGCGCTTCCTCGAGGCGGGGTCGAAGGTCAAGGTCACCATCATGTTCCGTGGTCGCGAGCAGTCGCGTCCGGAACTCGGCTTCCGGCTCTTGCAGCGACTGGCCGCCGACGTCGCCGACCTCGGTTTCGTCGAAACTTCGGCCAAGCAGGACGGCCGGAACATGACCATGGTCCTCGCGCCCCACAAGGGTGCGAAGACGCGGGTGAAGGCCCAGCAGTCTGCGGCCCAGGGCGGTACCGTCCCGGCCGAGACCCCGGCTCCGGCCCCGGCCGAGACCGCAGCCCCGGCTGCCGAACCGGCTACCCCGCAGCAGTAATAACGAGAAGCTCCGGTGGCGCGCTGACGCGCGCCTCCGGCACGACAGATTGAGGAATCCATGCCGAAGATGAAGAGCCACAGCGGCGCCTCGAAGCGATTCAAGGTGTCGGGCAGCGGCAAGCTGCTGCGTCAGCAGGCGAACCGTCGCCACCTGCTCGAGCACAAGCCGTCCACCCGGACTCGTCGTCTGGACGGCGTGGAGGTCGTCGCGAAGGCGGACGTCGCTCGCGTCAAGAAGCTGCTCGCCAAGTAATTCGGCTGAGCCAGCCGCTCGCGATCCGTTCGCGGAACGCATACCGACCAACCTCGGGCGCACTCACCGGGTTCACGCGAAAGACCCAGCGCCCCCTATTCGATCAAGGACTGACAAGTGGCACGCGTCAAAAGGGCCGTCAACGCTCAGAAGAAGCGCCGTTCCGTTCTCGAGGCCTCCAAGGGCTACCGTGGCCAGCGGTCGCGTCTGTACCGCAAGGCCAAGGAACAGCAGCTGCACTCGCTCACCTACGCCTACCGGGACCGCCGGGCGCGCAAGGGTGACTTCCGTCAGCTGTGGATCACTCGTATCAACGCCGCCGCGCGTCTGAACGACATGACCTACAACCGCTTCATGCAGGGCCTGAAGGCCGCCGGCATCGAGGTCGACCGCAAGATCCTGGCCGAGCTCGCGGTGTCCGACGCCGAGGCGTTCGCCCAGCTGGTGGCCGCCGCCAAGGCCGCGCTGCCCGCCGACGTCAACGCCCCGGCCGCCTGATTCGGCCTGCGTGACGACGCAACACTCGAAACGACCCGCGGACGTGCTCTCCGAGCACAACCCGCGGGTCGTTTCTGCGGTCAAGCTCCATCGCGCGCCGGTGCGCCGCAAGACCGGCCTGTTCCTGGCCGAGGGCGCGAATTCGGTGGAGGCCGCGCTCGATACCGGGCGGATCGAGGAGCTGTTCTACTCCTCCAAGGCCGCCGAACGCGAGCACGAGCTGGTGGCCGGCGCCGCGGCGCAACGGGTGCGGACCACGCTGGTCAGTGACCGTGCCGCGGAGATGCTGGGGGAGACCGTGACGCCGCCCGGCCTGATCGCGGTCTGCCGCCAGGTGGATGTGCCGCTGTCGGAGATCCTCGACGCGTCCCCGCGCATGCTGGCCGTCCCGGTCGAGATCGCCGACCCCGGCAATGCCGGAACCCTGATTCGGGTGGCCGACGCGGTCGGCGCGGATGGCGTTGTGCTGGCCGGTGATTCGGTAGATCCGCACAACGGCAAATGCGTGCGCGCCTGTGCCGGAAGCCTTTTCCACGTCCCCGTGGCCCGCTCCCGCGATATCGATGCCACCCTCGACGCCCTCGAGCACGCCGGGATCGCCGTGCTGGCGACCACCGCCAAAGGCGAGGTCGACCTGGACGATACCGACGAGATCCTGGGCGGCCCGGTCGCCTGGCTGTTCGGCAACGAGGCGCACGGTCTGGACAAGGCCATCGCCGCCCGCGCCACCCACCGGGTCCGCATTCCCATCCATGGCCGCGCCGAGAGCCTGAATCTCGCTGCCGCGGCAGCGATTTGCCTCTACGCGAGCGCTCGGGTCCAGCACGCCAAGTGACGCCGGCCGAGTCTGCCGATGCGGCGCCGAAACCCGGCGAGCCGGTCCGGATCTGATCAGATGCCGTCCTCGCTGAGGTTGGCGAGGATCTCGGTGGCCCACGGCGGGGTATCGGCGTCGTCGATATCGGTGACCTGGAGCGCAGTCAGGTCGATGAGCAGCATGCCGGTGCCGAAGAATCGGCGGACCTCGTAGGTCGTCGCGCCGGTGAGCTCCTTGGCCAGGTTGTAGAGGCGTCCGAAGTGATTGCGGATGCTCTCGCCGATGGCCGCCTCGCTCGCCGCTGCGATGCCCTGCAGGAAGACTCTGGGCAGATCGTCGTCGGTGAGGAAGTGGTCGCCGAAGTGGCTGCCGAGAGAGTCGAGGCGGTCTTTGGGGGAGGCGTCGGGTGCGGCCTGGGCGGCCCCCGAGCGGAAGAGCTCCTCGATGCGCCCGCACACCTGGTCCAGCACTGCCAGGAACAGCTGCTGCTTGGTACCGAACAGTCGGATCACATAGGGCTGCGAGACCCCCGCTCGGCGCGCGATATCGTCGGTTTTCGTTGCGGCGTAACCGGATTCAGCGAAGGCGGCGGTTGCCGCCGCGAGGACTTCCGCGCTGCGCTCGGCCGCCGTCATCCGGGTCCTGGTCATGGCTGTCGTGCCTCCTCGTCATCGGCGATTCAGTGTGCCTTGACATGTTATCAGTCGATGCATACTCTCTAGTTATCAGTCGATAACAACAAGGATTGGTCATGGCTGAAACACTCGAAACTTCAACGCTCACCGACAAGGTCGTCGATGCCGCCCGGCAGCGGCCGCTGGGCGCGATCCTGGCGGCCGTGGGCATCCCGATGTTCATGGTCACGCTGGACAATCTCGTGGTCACCAACGCGCTGCCGGTCATCCGCACCGAACTGCACGCGTCGCTCACCGACCTGCAATGGTTCGTGAACGCCTACACGCTGTCCTTCGCCTCGCTGCTGCTCACCGCCGCCGCGCTCGGCGACCGGATCGGCCGCCGGCGGATGTTCGTCATGGGCATCGCGCTGTTCACGGCGGCCTCGGCGGCGTGCGCGCTGGCCACCGAGCCGTGGATGCTCATCGCCTCGCGGGCGGTGCAGGGCTTCGGCGGGGCGGCGGTGATGCCGCTGTCGCTGACACTGCTGTCGGCGGCGGTGCCGGAGAAGATGCGCAGTGCGGCCATCGGTATCTGGGGTGGCATCTCCGGGCTCGGCGTGGCGCTCGGACCCGTGGTCGGCGGCGCGGTCGTCGACGGACTCAGCTGGCAGTGGATCTTCTGGATCAACGTTCCGATCGGCATCGTCGCCGTTCCGCTGGCCGCCCGCATCCTGAACGAATCCTTCGGCGGCGCACGGAAATTGGATCCGGTCGGCCTGCTGCTATCGGCGGGCGGCGTGCTCGCGGTGGTCTGGGGCGTGATCCACGGTGCGGACGACGGATGGACCTCGTCCAAGGTGCTGACCGGACTGATCGGCGGCGCGGCGCTGCTGGCGGCGTTCGTGCTGTGGGAGAACCGCTCGGCCGATCCCATGCTGCCGTTGCGGCTGTTCCGTTCGCGCAGCTTCACCGCGGTCAATATCGTGCTCTTCACCTTCTCCGTCGGCGTCTTCGGCTCGATCTTCCTGCTGGCCCAGTACTTCCAGGTGGTGCAGGGCTACACGCCGCTGCAGTCCGGTATCCGGACGCTGCCGTGGACCATGGCTCCGATGGTGGTGGCTCCGCTCGCCGGGCTGATCGTCGATCGGGTGGGAGTGCGGCCGCTGATCGCCATCGGTCAGGTGTTCCTGTCGGCGGCGCTGCTGTGGATGGCTCTGATCACGACCGTCGAGGTCTCCTACGGTTCCTTCGTCCTGCCCTTCGTGCTCGGCGGCATCGGTATGGGCCTGACCTTCGCGCCCACCGCCACCGCCGTCATGGCCAGCGCGGCCCCGGCCGATCAGGGCATGGCCTCCGGCACCAACAACACCATCCGTGAGGTGGGTGTCGCCATGGGTGTCGCGGTGCTGGCGTCGGTGTTCGCCTCGCACGGCTCGTATCTGAGCCCGCAGGAATACGTGGACGGCCTCATCCCGGCGGTCAAGGTGGGCGCGGCCATCGTCGCGGTCGGTGCGCTGGTCGCATTGTTGCTGCCCAGTCGGCAGGCGATCGCCGAATCATCCACCGGTGCACCGGCTGTCGCTCACTGACCGGGTTCGTCCCCACGGAGGTGCCTCATGTACGAGACCCTGCTCCTGATGCTCGTCCTGCTGCTCCCCGCGAACATCCATGTGGCAGTGGACAACATCCCCCTCGCTGGTCAGGCGGCCACACCGCTGTGGTTCCGCATCCCCGAACAACTGGTCTACATCGGCGTAGCCTTGTTCGCCGCCCTCGGATCGGCGTCGACGATCCGATCCGCCCCTCGAACGGTGCCCCTGACAACCGGTGCGCCAGAGTAACGCCGGCACGAACCGCGTTGCGCCCCTTCCGGACCGATCCGGAAGGGCCCGCAACGCATTACAGGTGCACTCGGGAGGTGGCGCCGGCTACGGAGCCGGGCTCGGAGCAGCGGCGGCCTCGAAGGCGGTGGCGATGGTGGCGACCACCTGCTCCATCGTCGGCGGCTCCTGCCCGGGGAGTTCCCGCTCGACGGAGGTCATGTCGACATCGGGCATGCCGCAGGCGACCGCGAGCTTCCAGGGGGTGAGGTCGCCGATGACATTGAGCGCGAAGCCGTGCGTGGAGACATTGCGGCCTACGCGCATACCGATGGACGTGATCTTGCGGCCGGTGTCGCGGGTCCAGACACCGGTGAGGAGCTCGGAACCCGGTGGGGTGTCACGGCGCTCGGCGGGAATCCCGAGCTCGGCCAGGGCCGTGACGAGTCGGTGTTCGACGTCGCGGATGAGGTCGACGACGCCTTCGCCCGGTTGCAGTTTGACGATGAGATAGCCCACCAGCTGGCCGGGCCCGTGATAGGTGAGCTGGCCGCCGCGGCGGGTCAGCAGGACCGGGATATCGGTCTCGGGGGCGGGGAAGTGGGCCTCGGGCGTCCGGGCCCCGGCGGTGAAGATGGGTTCGTGGCTCAGTAGCCACAGGGTGTCGGGCCGCTGGTCGGCGACGCGCTCCTCCCACATCTCCTGCATGCGGTCCATCGCCGCCGAGTACTCGATGAGGCTGTCGGTGTCGTCGATGAGGGTCAGCGGCCGGGACTTCACAGCTCCATTGGTACCACCGCTGCCCGGCGTGCCCGGGCCCGGCCGTCAATGCGATCCTGCTGTGTGTCGACGCCGCTTGTCGACGTCCAGTCGATCCGATACGAGATGGTCACCCCATGCCCGAGACCGATACCGCGGTCGTGATGTTCGCCCGCCACCCGAGCCGGCGCGTGCTCTGGGAACGGGCGACCACCGTCCCCTTCACTGTCCTGGCCGTCGCCTTCCTCGTGTCCTATGTGTGGCAGGTGCTCGACCACGGCCGTACCCCGTCGCTGGATGCCTGGCTGACCCGGGTCGATATCGCGATCTGGCTGCTGTTCTCCGCCGATTTCCTGTTCCGCCTGCGCATTTCGACCGATCGAAGGCGGTTCCTGCGCAACAACTGGCTGGACCTGTCGATCGTGCTGGTGCCGCCGCTGCGCCCGCTGCGACTGCTGCGTGCGGCCCTGCTGATCATCGACGCGGTCGACCGGCACACCCGGTTCCAGGCGCGGATGCGGCTGACGATGTTCGTCGGGGTGAGTTCGATGCTGCTCGTATTGCTGTGCAGCGTCGCCATGTTCGACGCCGAACGCGATGCCCCGGGGAGCAATATCCACAGTCTCGGTGAGGCGGCATGGTGGTCTGTGGTGTCGGTCACCACGGTCGGTTACGGGGACTTCTATCCTGTGACGGTCGAGGGCAGGTCGATCGCGGTGGTGCTGATGACCGTCGGAATCGGGTTGATCTCCTTCGTCATCGGTACCGTCACCAGCTGGGTCATCGACCGGCTGCGCACTGTGGACGAGGGCGTCGAACGGGCCGACCGCGAACTCGACGAGCTGATCGGCGAGGTGCGGTCGTTGCGCGCCGACATCGCCGAGCTGCGTGCCCAGCTGGGTACACCACGCCAGGAAGGTGTCCGCGAGCTGGGAAAATCCGGGTGAGGCGGCCTGATTACAAGGATTACGATGCGACCAGCAAGAATGGGTACGCAGTACCGATGCTGACAAAGAGTATCCGCCCGACCCGTAACGAGCCTGGGGAGTGACGAACCATCGTGGCCGATGACAACAGTGCCGAGCAGACCGCTGCGTTGAGCGAGGAGTCGCTCTCCGCCGCCGCGGAAGCTGCTGAGAAGGCGTTCGCCTCGGCCTCGACCCTGGACGAGCTGGCTGCCGCCAAGACCGAGTACATGGGTGGCAAGTCGCCGATCTCGCTGGCGCAGCGGTCGCTGGGCGCGCTGCCCAAGGAGGAGAAGGCCGACGCCGGCAAGCGCGTCAATGTGGCGCGCGGCCGGGTGTCGCAGGCGTACGAGACCCGCCAGGCCGAGCTGCTCGCCGAGCGCGACGCGGCGGTCCTGGTCGCGGAGACCATCGACGTCACCCTGCCCGCCCGGCGGCACGCCGAGGGCGCGCGGCACCCGATCTCGGTGCTGTCCGAGCGGGTCGCGGATGTGTTCGTGGGCATGGGCTGGGAGGTCGCCGAGGGTCCCGAGGTCGAGACCGAGCACTTCAACTTCGACGCCCTCAACTTCCTGCCGGACCACCCGGCCCGCACCATGCAGGACACCTTCCACATCGCGCCGGAGGGTTCGCGGCAGGTGCTGCGCACGCACACCTCGCCGGTTCAGGTGCGCTCCATGCTGTCTCGCGAGCTGCCGATCTACGTGGTCTGCCCGGGGCGGACCTTCCGCACCGACGAGCTGGACGCCACCCACACCCCGGTGTTCTCGCAGATCGAGGGTCTGGCCATCGACAAGGGCCTGACCATGGCGCACCTCAAGGGCACCCTGGACTCCTTCGCGCGGGCGCTGTTCGGTCCGAACACCACGACGCGCATGCGGCCCAGCTTCTTCCCCTTCACCGAGCCGTCCGCCGAGGTGGACGTGTGGTTCGAGGACAAGAAGGGCGGCCCCGGCTGGGTCGAATGGGGCGGCTGCGGCATGGTGAACCCGAAGGTGCTCATCGCCAGCGGCATCGATCCCGAGGTGTACAGCGGTTTCGCGTTCGGCATGGGTCTGGAGCGGACCCTGCAGTTCCGCAACGGCCTGCCGGATATGCGCGACATCGTCGAGGGCGATGTGCGCTTCACGCTGCCGTTCGGCATCCAGTCCTGACCTGACCCCGATACGAGGAAGCGAAACGTCAAGTGCGAGTAGCGCAGTCCTGGCTGACGGAAATCCTGCAGCGGACCACCCCCGGGTGGTCGGTGACGCCGGAGGAGCTCGACGCGGGGTTCGTCCGGGTCGGGCTGGAGGTCGAAGAGGTCGACCAGTTGCACCAGGTGCAGGGTGACATCGAGCACCCGCTGGTGGTCGGACGGGTCGCCGAGATCACCGAGCTGACCGAGTTCAAGAAGCCGATCCGCTTCTGCAAGGTGGACGTCGGCAATCCCGAGCTGCAGGAGATCGTCTGCGGCGCACGGAATTTCGCCGTCGGCGACCTGGTGGTCGTGGTGCTGCCGGGCGGTGTGCTGCCCGGTGGCTTCCAGATCGCGTCGCGGAAGACCTACGGCCACACCAGCAATGGCATGATCTGCTCGGTCGCCGAACTGGGGATCGGGAAGGACCACAGCGGCATCCTGGTGCTGGAGCCCGGCACCGCCGAGCCCGGCGCGGACGCCAATGAGCTGCTGGGCCTGGACGATACGGTCATCGAGCTGGCCATCACCCCCGACCGTGGTTACGCCTTCTCGGCGCGCGGTCTGGCGCGTGAACTGGCCTGCGGCTTCGACCTGGAATACGGCGATCCGGCCGTGCGGCTGCTGCCGGACGACGAGGCCGAGGCCTGGTCGGTGAAGCTCGAGCCCGAGTCGCTGTGCACGCGCTTCGCGGTGCGCCGGGTGACCGGCATCGACCCGAAGGCCGTGAGCCCGTGGTGGCTGCAGCGTCGCCTGCTGCTCTCGGGCGTGCGGCCCATCTCCCCGGCCGTCGACGTCACCAACTACGTGATGCTCGAACTCGGCCAGCCGCTGCATGCCTTCGACGCCACGAAGGTGCAGGGCGGTTTCGTGGTGCGCCGCGCGCACAAGGGCGAAACGCTGCGCACCCTCGACGAGGCCGAGCGCACCCTCGACTCCGAGGACGTGGTGATCGCCGATGACAGCGGCGTCATCTCGCTCGCGGGCATCATGGGTGGCGCGAGCACCGAGGTGTCCGGTACCTCCACCGACATCCTGCTCGAGGCCGCCACCTGGAACCCGGTGGCCGTGGCCCGCACCGCGCGCCGCCACAAGCTCGGTTCCGAGGCCAGCCGCCGGTTCGAGCGGATCGTGGACCCCGCGGTCAACGTGGCCGCCCTGGATCGCGCCGCCACGCTGCTGGCCGAGATCGCCGGTGGCACAGTCGAATCCGTGCTGACCGACGTACGCGTGCCCACCCCGGCCCGGCAGCCGATCGTCATGGACATCGACCTGGCAGACCGCACCGCGGGCGTGCACTACGCCCCCGGCGCCGCCACTCGCCGCCTGCAGCAGGTGGGCTGCGCCATCGAGGTCGGCGTCAGCGAGTCCGGGCACGGGCAGCTGGTCGTCACCCCGCCGAGCTGGCGGCCCGACCTCACCCAGCCCGCCGACCTGGTGGAGGAGGTGCTGCGCCTGGAGGGTCTGGACAAGATCCCGTCGGTGCTGCCCACCGCCCCCGCCGGCCGCGGCCTCACCGCCCAGCAGCGCCGCCGCCGCGCGGTGAGCAAGGCGCTGGCCTTCGAGGGCTGCGTCGAGGTGCCCGCGCCGGTCTTCATGCCCGGCGGCGTCTTCGACACCTGGGGCCTGGCCGCGGATGACTCGCGCCGCAAGACGCTGCGCGTGCTCAACCCGCTCGATGTCGAGCGTGCCGAGCTGTCCTCCACGCTGCTGCCCGGGCTGCTGGAGATCGCCGCCCGCAATATCTCCCGCGGGGAGCGGGACCTCGCCATCTACGGCATCGGCCAGGTCACCCTGCCGACCGAGCAGACCGTGCCGGTGGGTCCGCTGCCCGTCGACCGCCGTCCCACCGAGGACGAGATCGGCGTGCTGCTGCAGTCGCTGCCGGAGCAGCCGATCCACATCGGTGCCGTGCTCACCGGTCGCCGCGAGCCGCGGGGCTCGTGGGGTGCGGGTCGTGCGGTCGAGGCGGGCGACGCCTTCGCCCTGGTGGACGCCATCGCCGACGCTTCGGGCCTGGTGATCGAACGTCGTGCCGCGCAATACCTTCCGTGGCACCCGGGCCGGTGCGCCGAGCTCGTCGTCGACGGAGTGGTCGTCGGCCACGCCGGTGAACTGCACCCCGCGGTCCTGGAGCGCTCGGGCCTGCCCCCGCGCACCTGCGCCGTGGAGCTCGACCTCGACGCACTGCCACTGCGCGAAATTCGGCCCACCCCCGTGGTTTCCGCGTTCCCCGCGGTGCTGCAGGACGTGTCGATCAGCGTCGACAAGACCGTGTCCGCCGCCGCAGTGGAGGACGCCCTCCGCACCGGCGCGGGCGAACTCCTCGAGAACATCTCGCTCTTCGATGTCTACGAGGGCGCCCAGGCCGGTGAGGGCCGCAAGTCCCTGACCTACGCCCTGCGCTTCCGCGCCATCGATCGCACCCTGACCGAGGACGAGGCCAGCGCTGCCCGCGACGCAGCCGTCGCCGCCGCATCCTCCGCGGTAGGAGCGGTCATCCGCGCCTGACCCGAACCGGCCAACACAACGGAGGCTCCGAACCCGGGGCCTCCGTTGTCATTTCCCTGGTTCGTTCAGCTCGGTCTCGTCGTTCGCTGGGGTGTCGGTAACCTCGATCAACAGGGGCAGGCGGTAGAGCGCGGTGGGTCGGGGTTGCCGAGGGCTCGTGCGGTGGCTCGATCGAACCAGACGCTCCCGCCGATCCCGGCCCGGTTCGAATTCGTTGTCCGAATCGAAGGTGGCGAATAACTCGAATCGGGATATGGGGTGAGGTCTCTCGGCGGGCGGGGACGCGGGGAGGTAAGAAAGAACCATGTGGCATCCGGCGACCCCCATCCTCAATGCGCTCAGCTATCAGCCGGGCGATCGGCGGATTCTGGCGACTCCGGAGATGTATGGCATCGCCTACGAGGAGCTGTCGCTCCGGACGGCGGACGGCGAGACCATCGATGCCTGGTTCGTGCGGGCGGCGGTGGAGCCGCTGGGGCACATCTTGTTCGCGCACGGGAACGGCGGGAATATCGGGGATCGGTCGCCGATGCTGGCCATGCTCGCGGCGGTCGGGTTCGATGTGATGATTTTCGATTACCGCGGGTATGGGCGCAGCACCGGGCGGACGGGCGAGCGTGGGACGTATCTGGACGTGCGGGCGGCGCGGGAGGCATTGCTCGCGCGGCCCGGTGTGGATGCCAACCGGTTGGTGTATCTGGGAAAGTCGCTCGGCGGCGGCGTGATGCTCGAGCTGGCGAATGCCTTTCCCCCCGCCGCGCTGCTGCTCATGTCGACCTTCACGGGTATGCGGGACGCTGCGGTCGCGGTGTATCCGTTCCTGCCGAAGCCGTTCGTGCCCGACGCCTATCCCAGCCTGCCGCGGATTCGCACTCTGACCTGCCCGGTCATGATCATGCACGGCGACATGGACGAACTCCTGCCCGTACAGATGGGCCGCGACCTGTACGCCGCCGCGCCCGAGCCCAAACAGCTGGTGATCTATCCCGGCGGCATGCACAACGACCTCATCGGATTCCCGGGCTGGGCCGAGACGGTGGCGACCTGGGCGGCCGGGGTGCTGCCGCCCAAGCGCCTCACTTCCGGATGATGTTGGCGAGGAATTCCGCATTACTGCCGGTCTTGCGCAGGCCGTCGAGGAGCAGGTCGAGGGCGCGCTGATCGTCCAGTTCGGCCAGGGTGCGGCGGAGCCTGTCCACGGCGAGCCGCTCGTCGGGGGCGAACAGCAGTTCGTCACGGCGGGTGCTGGACTTGGCGATGTCCACGGCCGGGAAGACGTGGCGGCTCGCCAGTCCGCGGTCGAGTTTGAGCTCGGCATTGCCGGTGCTCTTGTACTCCTCGAAGATGACGGTGTCGGCGAGCGAACCGGTTTCGACCAGGGCGGTGGCGATGATGGTCAGCGATCCGCCGTGTTCGATATTGCGGGCCGCGCCCAGGAACCGCTTCGGCGGCGCCAATGCCATGGAATCCACACCGCCGGAAAGGATTCGGCCCGATGCTGATCCGGTCATGTTGTAGGCGCGGGCCAGCCGGGTCAGGGAGTCGAGCAGGACGATGACGTCGCGGCCCTGTTCGGCCAGCCGTTGGGCGCGTTCGATGGCCAGTTCGGCCAGGGCGGTCTGTTCGGCCGGGGAGTGGTCGAAGGTCGCGGCGATCACCTCGGCGGGTACCCCGCGCGAGAGGTCGGTGACCTCCTCGGGGCGTTCACCGACGAGCACCAGCATCAGGTGCGCCTCCGGATGGTTGGCGGCGATGCCATGTGCAATCGACTGCAGCACAGAGGTTTTCCCCGCCTTGGGTGGTGCCACGATCAAGGCGCGCTGGCCCTTGCCGATCGGCATCACGAGATCGGTGACGCGGGCGGTGAGCTGGTTCGGCCCGGTTTCGAGTCGCAGCCGCTCATTGGGGTGGATGGGGGTCAGGTCCTGGAAGTGCGGTCGCGGGGAGATCTCGGCGACCGGGAGGTCGTTCACGGTGTCGACCCGCACCAGGGGAGCGAGCTTGCCGTTCTTGGTGTTCGACTGCGCCAGCCCGGTGAGGGCATCGCCGCGGCGCAGGCCGTGGCTCCGGATCAATCGGGTGGGCACGTGGATGTCCTCCGGGCCGGGCAGGTATCCGCTGCGGCGCAGCACACCGCTCTGGCCATGGACATCCAGGATTCCCGTTGCGGGCGTGAGAGTTTCGATGTGTTCGAGGGCCGGGGTCGCGTCGTTGTGGGCGACCCGCGGCGTGGGATCGATGGTGGTCATGAGAGTTCTCCTTGAAGGATCAGGTGACTTGTGCACCGGGAGTGAGTGATTGGTGTGGCCGGATGCGGCCGAAGGCGGTAGAAGACCGCCGGTGACTCCGAGTGGTTCGAGTGAGGTGGTGCAGCTCCGGCTGGGAGCTGCAGCGCCACCGGATAACCGGCTCGGGGAGGGAAGAAATCGCGTGGGAGGGACTCGGCGTCGACCTGCATCCACGGGATTGCGACGCCCTCACCGTACGCTGTCCCCGAATCCCGCGCAATGTTCCGTTGCCGGCGCGCTGTGCCGGACCCCCGCGATGCGTAGCCTGGAACCCATGAGCGATGCCAATGAACTCGTGGCGTTGTTGGCGCAGTTGCCGGACGCCGAACTCGCGGCGGTCGTCGAGGCCGCCACCGACGGCAAGGCCGGGCTGGCCGCGCTGCACGCGGTGGCACAGTCACTGGCGGCCACCCTGGGTCATGCGCCGGATGTCATCGATGTGACTCCGGACACGCTGCCCGTGGAAAGCTATCCGCAGTCTGAGACGGTCCCGGCATCCGGGCAGGTGGGAGCGGGTCCCGTGGTCACCGGGATACCGGTACCGCCTGCGGGTATCCCCGCAGGTCCGTCGATCGGCGGGTATACCTCCGGCGGCGTCCCTACTTTCGAGTCAGTTCGCGATAAGGTCGAGCAGCGCTACGGGACATCGCAGGGGATGGGCGAACTCGATCGGCAGACACCAGTGGGCCGTAGCGTCGAGGAACAGTGGGATGCGCGGGCGAAGGCCGCGCGGGAACGTCTGGAACAGATTCGAAAATCGGTGCACGGCAACGATTCCGAGTGATCAGGCGTTCCATCTTCAATTGATGGGTGGAACCTTGACCGAGTCCGATACGCCGTCGCGGACGCCACGCGAAATCGCCGAGAAGCTCCTGGATCTGCAGGTCGACTTCATTGTCGCCGAGGTCAGCGGTGACCGCTTCGCCGAAGTGATCGCCCGCGACGTGGAAGCCGTGGTCGGTGTCGCCGACACCATCATCTTCCGCGATGTGGTGGAGATCGATCAGGCCAAGCAGACCGTCGCCAATGTCATCGACCTGATCGGCGGCAGCCCGGTACTCGGCGACATGGTCGGCACGCTGGCCGATTCGCTGTACGAGAACATCGCCGGGAATCATGACTACACCCTCGGTGACGTGGTGGACCGGGAGCCGGTCGAACAGCTGCTGGAGAAGCTCTTCGGCATGCACCAGGCCCAGGAACGCATCCTGGAACGGCTGACCGAGAGCCCCCTCATCGCGACCGTGGCCGCCAAGTTCGTGGACAAGCTGGTCGACGATCTGATGGAGACCAACAAGCAGATCGCCTCGAAGATTCCCGGCGTCGGCTCCCTGGTCTCCATGGGCACCAATGCCGCCAAGTCCGCCCGCAAGGCGGCGGAGAAGGCCGGCGGCACCTTCATCGGCGAAATGGCCGGTAAGGGTGCGCAATTCGCGCTCAAGCGCACCAACAACGCCATTCGCGAAATGCTGCGCGATGCCCCGGTGCACGACGCGGCCATGGAATTCTGGGACCTGCACGCCGGTGAGCCGGTCAGCGGCCTGCGCGAGTACCTGTCCCAGCAGGACCTCCGCGACCTGGCCCTGATCATCCACCGGATCGCGCTGACCACCCGCAACAAGGAATACGTGGGCGTGCTGGTGGACCAGGGCGTCGAGGTGTTCTTCGAGAAGTACGGCGACCACACCCTGGCGGCCATGCTGCCGGAGTTGGGTCTGTCCGAGGCGGTCATCGCCGAGGAGATCCTGCGCTACGGCCCGGCCGTGGTGGAGGCCGCCAAGCGGAACGGCGTGCTGGCCAAGCTGATTCGCGAGCGGCTGGAGCCGTTCTTCCTGTCCGAGCCGGTGCTGGCGGTACTCGCCGGGAACTGACCCGAGTCCGGTGAACAGGGCCGCACGCTGAAACCGCGTGCGGCCCTGTTTCATTCCCTGACGGGGAGCCCGCTCATTCCCTGGAGGGAATCGCGCAGCGCAGCGCACTCGCACAGACTCGATGCCATGACGAACATCGACATCAACGAACTCGCCGACCGCTACCTGGCCACGTGGAACGAGCCCGACCCGGAGCCGCGGCGCAAACTCATTCGCGAACTGTGGGCCGAGGACGGCGCGCAGATTCTCGTCGATCCGCCGGAGGATATGCGAGATGCCGCCACTCGTTTGAACTTTCCGATCCCTTCGCTCGAGGTGCGGGGACATCATGCGCTGGAACGGCGGGTGGAGCGGGCCTACGAGATGTTCGTCGGCCCGGGCGAGCACCGTTTCGTCCAGCGCGGGGAGGCGAAGCTGCTGCTGAAGCAGGTCGTCGCCTTCACCTGGTCGATGGTGACCGACGACGGCACCGTGGTCGGCGGCGGAATGGATGTCCTCGCGCTGGACGAGGACGGCCGCATTCGCACCGACCATCAGCACATCGGTGTCGAGTAGGGCCCCGAGCCCGCGAGTGGGTGCACACGTCCCGGATCGTGCCATGCATGATTGCTTCGACTCGGGCAACGCAAGGTTGCTTCGATCGAAAGGAGCGTCGTGGCCCAGGCTGATCAGTCCCGCACCGACAACGGAGTCGCCGCAGCCCTCAGCGACAGCGTCCTCGCCTGTGGTGACGCTGTCCTGGGCCCGCGGCACAAGTCGCTGCCCCCGGCCGCCTGGGGACTGACCGTCCGCGAATACCTGGCCACGAATCCGCACCTGGACGACCTGCAGACGCCGGTGCTCACCATGGACCGCTCCGCGCTGGACACGAACCGGACCGTCATGGCCGACTGGGCGCGCGCCGCCGGCGTCCGGCTCGCCCCGCACGGCAAGACCTCCATGTCGCCCCAGCTCTGGGCCGAACAGCTCGAGGCCGGCTCCTGGGGTATCACCCTCGCCACCGGCTGGCAGGCCCAGGTCGGCCGGTCGTTCGGCCTCGACCGCATCGTGCTGGCCAACACCTTGGTGGATCCGATCGGATTACACTGGGCAGCAACGGAAATCGCGCATGACCCCGACTTCGAGCTCTACAGCTGGGTCGACGGCGTCGACGCGGTCCGGGAGATGGAGCGCCATCTCGAGTCCGCGCCCGACGGAGTCCAGCTGAACGTCGTGGTGGAACTCGGTGGCCCGCACGGCCGTACCGGTGCTCGTGGCCTGGCCGCCGCACACGCCGTAGCCGAGGCGGTCCACAAGTCATCGCGCCTGCGACTCGCCGGGGTCGGCGGTTACGAGGCCGCGCTCGCCCATGACCGCACGCCGGAGGCCATCGCGGCCGTGCGGCACTACCTGGACGAACTCGTGATCCTGCACCAGGAGCTCATGGCCGCGGGCAGGTACGACGAGTTCGTATTCCAGCCTGTGGCCGGTCGCCCGGTAGAGGAGCCGACCGCGGGGGCAGCCTTCCGCACCGAGGAAACCTCGCTTGCTGCGGCGGATTCCACGGCCGACTCGTCCGCGCCCGCCCGTTCCGCCCTGGATGGATCGAACGCCCGAACTGATCGGCCTCGCCGCAGTGCGATCGTGACCGCCGGCGGCAGCGCATATCCGGACCTCGTCGTGGAGCGACTGGCGGGGCTGGCGGATGAGGAAGGTGCGCACGGGGTTCCGACCACGGTGGTGCTGCGGTCCGGTGCGTATCTGGTGCACGATGACGGCTTCTACTCGGGGATTTCACCCTTGGCCGCGGGACACGCGGAGCATCCGCTGCGGTCGGCCATGCATGGATGGGCACGGTGTGTGTCCCGCCCGGAAGCCGAACTCACGCTGCTCGATGCCGGGCGGCGCGATGTTCCGTTCGATCTGGGATTGCCGGTCCCGCAGCGAATGGCGGGACCGGCGAACACCGGGCTCTCGGCGGGCGCGACCACTTCGCTGCCTGCCGGCGCGCATGTTTCGGCGTTGAACGATCAGCACGCCTTCCTGCGGCTGCCGGGTGCGTCGAATGACGAGGTGCCGGTGGGAAGTGTGGTGCGACTGGGCCTTTCGCATCCCTGCACCGCGTTCGACAAGTGGCGGCTCATCCCGGTGATCGATGACGCCGACGCCGAGCGGCCGCGGGTCGTCGACTTCCTGCACACGTATTTCTGAGCGGGATGTAGGGGCCGAGGTGCTTCGGCCGCGGCGGGTGGACCCCGAGGTCCCGTCCACCGCCGCGACGACGGATGCCTCGCGGCACGTGGCGCGATCCATCGGCGACAGCGATGCGGTCCGCGTTCGTGCCGTCCCCTCGCGGACACCCGGTGTCGCCGTGCGGTGTTCCACACGGCGTGGCAAGCATCCCGATCGGCCCGGGTGCGGGTCAAGGTGAACTTCTGTCCCAATTTGTCCCAGCGAAAATAGCGGCCGGATTGCCATTTTCCTCGGAAGCCAGTTCGCAGGCTGTGTTGATCGTGGGTGTTCCGGTACCTTGTGCGAGGACACAACATGTTTCATGGCTTCTGGAGGTATCGGTGACCGCGGCGCGCTCGGAGATTGCTGACTATTTGCGTAGTCGCCGCGAGGCAGCCGGGCTGACCAGGGCCGAGCTGTCCCGGCTTGCCGGCGTCTCCGAGGCGCTGATCCAGAAGATCGAGCAGGGCACTCGCCAGCCCACCGCGGTCGCCGTCGGCGCGCTGTTCACCGCGCTCCAGGTGCCGGTGCAGGTGCGCGAGCACGTCGCCACCCTGCTGCAGCCCGAATTGGCCAGTTTCGGAACCGAGATCACGCCGCCGGAGCCCTACGAGCTCGACTTCCTGCGCGCCATGCCGCACCCCGCCTGCTTCCAGACCATGCCCGCGGTAGACCTCGTCGCCGCCAATGACGCCTATCTGCGGGCGTTTCCGGGACTCGAGCCCGGCGACGTCATCGTCGAATGGATGCTGCTGGACCCGAGGGCGCGCGAGGTCATCGACGACTGGGAACGCGAAGCACACTTCATGGTGTACGGATTCCGCTACATGGCCTCCGCCACCCACCCGCCCGAACGACTCGCGGCCATTGTCGATCGCTGCAGCGCGGCCCCGGAGTGGGGTCGCTTCTGGTCCACCGAGGTTCCGCCCGAGAAGATCACCCGCCGGCCCGTGCGGGTGCGCTCGCCCGAGACCGGCGAGTGGGTGAGCTACCACATTCAGATCTTCAAATTCGAACTGCCGCAACGCCCCTGGTGGATCTACTCGCTGGTCCCCGCCAATTGAGCAGCGCCGGTGGCGAAATGCTGCCGGTAGCGTTCGGGTGTGGTGGACAGGCGGCGGCCGAAGACCCGGTGCAGGGTCTCGCCGTGGCGGTAGCCGACCTGGCGGGCGATCGCTCCGATGGTCAGCTCGGTGGATTCCAGCAGGCGGCGGGCCGCCTCGACGCGCAGGTCCTCCACGAAAGCCGCGGGCGTGCTGCCGGTTTCGATGCGGAAGGCCCGGGCGAAGTTGCGTTCGCTCATACCCGCGCGGCGGGCCAGTTCGGCCACCCCGAGGTTCGTGTCGAGGTGATCGGGCAGCCACTGCTGCACCGCGCGGATGGCGGGCGTGCGCGCGGGCTGGGTGCGCAGCTGCGCGCTGAACTGGGTCTGCCCGCCGGGACGCCGGGTGAACACCACGTACAGCCGCGCGATCATGGCGGCGACCTCGCGGCCGTAGTCGTCCTCGACCAGTGCCAGGGCCAGATCGACGCCCGCCGACATGCCCGCCGACGTCCAGCGATTGCGGTCACGGACGTAGATGCGATCCGGTTCGACCGTGACCCGCGGAAAGCGCTGGGCCATCAGGTCGGTCGAGGCCCAGTGGGTGGTGGCCCGATAGCCGTCGAGCAACCCGGCCGCGGCCAGCAGCAGCGCGCCCGCGCACACCGAGGTCACCCGCCGCGCCTTGCGGGCCAGGGCGGGCAGCTCCCGCACCACCTCCGCCCCGGCCGGCCCGGAGGCAATGCCGCCCACGACGATCAGGGTGTCGAAGTCGTCACCGGCGGCGATGTCGTGCAGCGAGTGCTCCACCGAGACGGTGAGGCCGCCGTCCGCGGTGATCGGGCGGCCCCCGGGCGAGGCGGTCAGCAGGCGGTAGGGCAGGGCCGCGCCGTCCGAATCCGCCCGGCCGCCGGCCGAACTGATGGGATGCTCCTGCAGGACCTGCGGCAGTTGCGCGGGCGGCCGCTCTCGGACGCCGTTGAGGAGCGCGAACACATCCAGGGGCCCGGCCAGCTCGGACAGCTGCATGCCCTGGTAGACAACGAAAACGATGGTGCGGGGTGCGGGCATCCCGCCATCATCGCAGTCGCCGGGCTCGGCTGCCATGGTCAGTGGCTGACCGATTCGGATGTGCGGCGGGCGGTGTTCCGGTCGAGGAACGGGATGACCAGTTCGGCTACTCGGTCGGCGCACTGCGCGTGCGGGTAGTGGCCTGCGCCCGCCACCAGCGCGACCTGGCCGAGTCCGGGCGGCATGGCGGCCACGACCTTGTCGGCCTCGGCCTCCGGGTCGGCGAAGTCCGGATCCTCGGCGCCCATGAGCACCAGTGCGGGGCAATGAATATCGGCGATTCGGGCATGGGCGTCGGCCGGAGTGGTCGCGCCGGTCTTCATGAATTCCGCCCAGCGGCCGGGCTGCCGCAGGACGGTCCGCAGTCCGTCGAGGTAGCTGTCCTGATCGGCAGGCTTGGTCGGGTACGCGATGTCGAGGTAACGGAACCACCATGTGAAGGACTTCAGCCCCTGCGTGGCGAGCAGGCGCAACATCCCGCGGCGGTAACGGCGGCTGGTGATCATCGTGCCGATATGCAGCTGCTGGGTGAGGGTGAAGGGGTCGATTTCGACGATGGCGCTCACCAACTCGGGGGCCGCCGCCGCCGCAATGGTCGCCGAGCCGCCCGACAGCGAATGCCCGACGATGACCGCGGGACCCCCGAAATGCCGGATGACACCCAGCAGGTCGTGGGCCACGTCGGTGCGGCTGATGGCTTCCTTCCTGGTCACCGAGGGCCAGTTCAGGCTGGATTCGCCGTGCCCGCGCATATCGGCGTTCACCACCCGGTATCCGGCCGCGACCAGCGGCCCGACCAGGTGCCGGAACTCCTGCCGCCAGGTTCCCATGCCGTGCGACAGCACCACCAGCGGTCCGTTCCCGGCCACATCACACGCGATCCGCCCGTGCTCGAGCGTTACGAACTCGGTCATTTCCCGGTCCTTCCAAGCGATTTCGTTCCGGCCGCGATTGCGGCATGCCGGAATTGAACGCCGGAAATGGATCCGGGCCGAGGGCTCGGGCCGGACGGATCAGCGGTGTGGCCGATCCGGTCAGTCGCTGACCGTGTTTCCAGTGCTCGGGACGGTCACCTGCGCCGGTGCGCCGAACCAGGTGGTCAGCGCGTCCCGCAGTCCGGGTTCGGCGGTCGAGGGGGATTCGCCGACCGTTGCGGCCCAGGCGATGTGGGCGTCCGGGCGGATCAGAACGGCATCGGCGGCCCGGTCGCCGGTGGTGGCGGTCCGGATGTCGACGCGGTCGCCCCACTGCTCGGCGATCTCGCGCAGGTCCGCGCGGTCGGCGAGATCGAGCAGCACGGGGCGGGCGTCGTGCAGGGACTGGGCGACGCCGGTGCGCAGGCGCAGATCGGGGAGGAAGGCGCCGGTCAGGGTGTGGCCATTGGGATTCGGCAGCGGATAGCGGATGTCGGCGCCCGCGATCATGGACCCCAGCCGCTGCAGGGCCGGTGCGTCGGTGAGCAATTCCTGGAACAGCGTCCGGAGTGCCTCGGCCGCCGGATCGTCGCCGCGGCGCAGCGCCGCCTGCGCCTGGGTGTGCACCATGGTGCGGGCCGCCGCGAAGGAACGCTCCGCGTGGTAGCTGTCGAGCAGCCCGTCCGGGGCACTCCCGTCGATGTCGGCGGCCAGCTTCCAGGCCAGGTTGACTGCGTCGAGCATGCCCGCGTTGAGGCCGACACCCGTGGCCGGGAACGTGTGCGCGGCATCGCCGGCCACCAGAATCCTTCCGGCGCGGAAGCTTTCGGCCTGCCGTGCCTGGAACTGATAGCGGGACAGGCGGATCGGCTCACCCAACGGCAGGTCGACACCCAGGACGCGTCGGATGCTGTCGCTCAGCTCCGCCAGGGTCATCGGCTCGTTGTCATCGGTCTCGGTGGCGGTGTCCTCGGTGGTCTGCACCATGAGCATGCCGGCGGCGAGCGAGCCGACCGCGAACACGCCGCGATCGGTGCGGGTGAAACCGGCGGGGACCACACCGTGTCCGGCGACGGCCAGATCGCCGTTGTCCAGCATGGTCACCCCGGCTGCCACGGCGACCTGGCCCAGGCGGTTGACCTCCGGATAGGTGATGCCCGGGAAGGAGATTCCCGCCAGCTCACGGACCTTGCTGCGCGCACCGTCGCAGCCCACGACATAGTGGGCGGTCAGCTGATGCGGGCCTTCCGGGCCCGACACCGCCACGGTGACCCCGGTGGCGTCCTGATCGATTCCGGTCACCGTGTGTCCGCGCCTGACCTCCCCACCGCGCTCGCGCACCAGCTCGTCGAGCAGCTGCTCGAGCTGCGGCTGCGGGAGGTGCAGCGCGCGCAGCGGTGGATCCGCCAGTGGGCTCTGGTCCACGTGCAGTCCGCCGAACGGGAAGACCGCCGCCGGAGCGACCGCCGCCCCGGCCGATTCGAACCGGTCCAGTAATCCTCGATGGCTCAGCAATTGCAGGATCTGCCCGCTGAATCCATTGGCCTTGGGGACTGTCCGCAGCAGCGGACTGCGCTCCAGGATCACCGGCCGCACCCCTGCCGTCAGCAGTTCGGCGGCCAGCATCAGACCCGTCGGACCCGCGCCCGCAATGATCACGTCGGCACTCGTCGCACGCACTCGCGCTACTCCATTCCACGGATTTCGGCTACGGCCAGCGATTCTGCGGCATACCGGGGGTCTTGCCGCAAGTCCGGGGGTGCGATATATGTTGAAAAGGGAAGCGGATCACCGCTTCCCTTTGTCGATCGTCATCCGTTGCCGGATGGACTCTTTCGGCTACCGGCCCAGATGGTGGCGCATGAACGCCGCCGCGAAATCGGGCTGGGTCCTGGCCATCTGGTTGTGCCGGCCCGGATTCGCCAGCAACGTCTTCTCCTCCGACGCGAACGCCTCGAACAGGTCGAAGCTGGGCCGGCGGTCGATTTCCTCATCGTTCCAGGCGACCTGGAGCGTGAGGGGGACGGTGATCCTGCGTGCGGCCTCGAACAGCGCGTCGAACACGAAGACGCTGTTGAAGGTCGCGGCCCGGATGCGGGGTTCGGCGGCCACCAGCATCATGCCGATGACGGTGCCCAGGGTGATGCCGCCGTAGCCGACCGGAGCGTCCGGGCCGATCTCCGGCAGCGCCTGCAGCGCGTCCAGGGTGGCCTGCCACTCCGGCACGGCCCGCTCGGCCAGGGACATATTGAACTCGGCGATGATCGAGTCCATGGGTTCTCCGGCCGCCCGCGCCGCGTGCAGCGAGTCGGCCCACCGCTGGTCCTCCTCGTTGCGCGGCCGGTCGCCGTGCCCCGGGGCGTCGATGGCGGCCACCCGGTAGCCGGATTCGGTCACGAAGTGACGCGCCGTCGTCACGAGGTTCGGGGCGCGCTTGTGCACGCCGCCACTGTGACCCAGCAGGATCAGGGGTGCGTTCTCGGACGCGGATTCGGGCGACCACAGTACGCCGGTGATCTCGCCCAGGAGGAAATCGCGTTCACGGACGCCGTCTTCCGACGTCTCCGCGGTGAAGTTCAGGTGCATGATGTTCTGCCTCTCGGAATGCCTTGCAACACAGGCGCTCCCGGCGACAGCTACTTCGTACGCCCAACCGCGACCACGATGGGGAGCACCCACCTCGATACGTCGTTCATGGGTCTCACCTCCTTCGTGATGTCACGGTCGGGCGGAACGGTACCAACCCGGGCGGGAGGCCGCAACCCTGCGATCAGGAGGCGGCCTGCTCGCCGAGCTTGTGGCGCAGCACTTTCCCGCTGGGATTGCGGGGGAGCTCCGGCAGGCGGACGAAGTGCTTGGGCACCTTGTAGCGTTCGAGGCGGGTGCGGATGTGCTGTTTGAGGGCGTCGTCGCCGGGGTCGGCGTCGGTGGTCACCAGGTATGCCCGCAGCACCTGGCCGTACTCGGGATCGGGGATGCCGACCACGATGACATCGGCGACGGCGGGATGCTCGGACAGCGCGTTCTCGACCTCGCGGGGATAGATGTTCTCGCCGCCGGAGACGATCATCTCGTCGTCGCGGCCGTCGATGTAGAGGCGGCCCTGCGCGTCCAGGTGGCCCATGTCGCCGACATTGACGTAGCCGTCGCGCACCTCCTTGATGGGGGCGGAGCCGCCGTGGTCGGCGGTGTAGCCGTTGAATCCCAGGCCGCCGCGCACGAAGATCGTGCCCGTCTCACCGACCGCGGCCAGGGTGCGGTCGGCGCGCAGGATGCGTACGGAGACACCGAGTATGGGGCGTCCGACCGTCTTGGCGGAGTACTCGAGATCGGCCGGGGTGGCGATGGAGATGACGCCCGCCTCGGTGGAACCGTAGCCGTTGACCAGGCGGGGTCCGAAGTGGCGCAGGAACTTCGCGACGGTGTTGGGCGAAATCGGCGCCGCACCGGTCAAAGCCAGGCGCAGGGACGACAGGTCGTAGCGGCTACGGATGTCGTCGGGGAGGGCGGCGAGGCGCTGGATCATGATCGGGACGCCGATGAACACGGTCGCTCTGTGGCGCTCGATATCTGCCAGGGCGAGTTCGGGATCGAAGCGGCGGCGGGTAACCGCTGTCGCGCCCAGAGCAAGCTGGCCGGCCAGTGCGCCGAGGCCGAAACCGTGGAAGAACGGGGGTGCGACGATCGCGATATCGCGGTTGGCCAGGCGGGCCGCCGAAGCCAGCGAGGCGGCCGCCTCCAGCGCGGGACGCAATCCGATCCTGCGGGCGACGCCCTTGGCCATGCCGGACGTGCCCGAGGTCAGCAAGGTGATCCGCGCGGGCTGCCTGGCCGGTGGCGGGGATGGATGCCTTTGCCGCGCAAGCTGGTCCAGGGTCAGCGACTCGGATTCGACCTCGGATTCGCGCCAGCCGCGCACCTGCATTCCGGGATAGCCTGCCTCGGCGATCGCCGGAAGGTACTCGTCGTCGTGGACGAGGACATCGGGCGCGTGCCGTTCCAGGATGCGGGCCAGCTGGGCGGCGGGCAGTTCCGTATTGAGGAAGACCAGCTCACAGCCGAGACGGCTGCCCGCGATGACCGCCTCGAGGAAACCTCGGTGATTGCGGCACAGAATGCCCAGCGTGCGCAGGTCCGGTGAGAGCGAATGCAACGCTGCCGCAATGGTTTCGGAGCGGCGCATGAGATCGCGGTAGGTGACCGCGCCGGATTCGTCGATCAGGGCGATCCGATCCGGGTGGCGGGCCGCGGACACCGCCAGGAGCAGACCGAGCGACGGGCCGTACGCCTGGTAGCCGCGCGCGATCGACACCGCGGCCTTTGGGCCGATCGGGCGTAGCGCACCCGAAGTCGTGATCGCGGAAAGAGCTGTGCCCCAATCGAAGAGCGTTCTATTACGCATCGCTCGCGCCTTTCCCGTTCAGCGCGCGGAGAGCGGCGTCGGTATCACCGAGTCGTTGGTAGACGGCAGTGAAGGCGACCTCCAGCGGCACCCGCAGAAGTGGGGTGAGAACCGAGGTCGCATACCCGTAGGCGGGAATCATGATGCGCGGCTTGGTGATCAGCGCCCGCGCCACGCCCGTCGCGGCCTCGGCGGGGGACTGGCCGGGCATCGCGGACATCCAGCGGCTGGGCGCGCTCATCCGGGTGTGCATGAGCCCGGCGTAGATGGTGGTGAGGGTGACCCCGTCCGGCCGCGCCTCCATGCCCACCGCGCGCATCCACACATCGAAGGCGGCCTTGGAAGACAGGTAGAAACCCCACTTCGGGACGGCTGGAAAGAGCACGCCCACCGTGGAGATGTTCACGATGTGGCCGCTACGGCGCGCCCGCATGCTCGGCAGCAGGGCGAGCGTGAGGCGGATCGGGCCGAGGTAGTTGGCGGTCGAGGTGGCGGTGAGATCCTTCGGCCGGTCGTAGGACAGGTGGATCGACCGGCGTAATGACTTGCCCGCGTTGTGAATCAGATAGTCGACATGGTCGAAACGGGCGAGGATGTCCTCGGCGAAGGCCGCGATCGATTCCGGCTCGGCCAGATCCAGGCGGATCGCCACCGCCTTGCCGCCCGCCGCGGTGATCTCCTGCGCCACCTCCTGTAGCGGATCGACCGAGCGCGCGCCGAGCACGACGGTCGCGCCGGCGGCGGCGAGCATGCGGGCGGTCTCGGCGCCCAGGCCGTGGGACGCACCGGTGACCACGGCGATCTTGCCCTCCACCTCGCGGCGCAGGCGGGCGGGGTCGGAGATGCCGCGCGGGCCGATGAGCCACGCCGCGGCCCGGCCGACAGGCCCGGCCGCCAGGGCATTGTTGGGTCGGTGGAGGAGTTCCACTAGCTCGTCTCTCTTCGTTCGGTGCGCTGTTCTCGTGGTTCGGTGCGCTGCTGCGTGCCGGTCAGGTCCAGCAGGGCGGCGATGGTGCGGGAGGTCAGGGTGATGGACGGGTCGAGCGCCAAAGTCGTTTGCACCGTGGCGAATCCGGCGGCCAGCACCAGGCTCTGCAGCTGAGCACGATCCGGCTCCGGCTCGGTGAGCCAGCGCGCCGTGGCGCCCTCCGCGAAGGCCAGCCACCCGTCCATGGCGATACGGATGGCCGAACTCTCTCCCGCGGAGACGATTTCGGTGAGCAGCGCCGCCACCAGCCGGTCCCGATGCCGCTCGTGCTGTGCCAGCAGCCGCTCGTCGGCCCCCGCGCGCGGCGTCATGATCAACGCGGTCCCGTGCTGCTGCACGAAATCCAGATAGATCCCGAACCCCAGTGTCAGCCGCTCCATCGCGGACCCCCGCAACTCCTGCAGCCGATCCCAGAAGTCCTCGAACACCGCCTCGTGCACCGCCAGATACAACTCGAACTTCCCCCCGAAGTGATATCCGACCGACCCCACCGCGGCCCCCGCCGCCGCCGCGATCTCCGCGATCGACACCTCCTCGTACCGCTTGGCCGAGAACGCGGTGCGCCCGGCCTCCAGCAGCGCCGCCCGAGACTGCCGTCCCCGCCGATTCACCTGAACCGCCCGGGCCCACTTTTTGAATCCCGTTCAACTTTGGCCACCCCCGCAGCCTAACCAACTTCTTGAACCAGATTCAAGAACTGATTCTCAGCAGCTCCCGCCCAGGTCAAAGCGATACCACTCCCGCGGACTAGCCAACTCCCGCAACCACAGCCCGGAATCTCGCCCGACCTTGCCAATCGGCCAACCAGTGGGCCGCCGTCCGTCGGGCAGCAACAGCTCCTCCCGGTCGACCTCGACGATCGCGCCTCCTTCCCGCCGGGCACGGACGATCTCCCACCCGATCGGATCACTGCGACCCACGTGGGGACGGAAGAAGGCGAAACCATCACCCGATACCGCCATGCCGTGGCAGTACTCGACCGAAGTGGCTGTGGTGGAAAGGAATCCACGGGACTCGAGCTCGACCAGTGGAAAGTTGGGGTACGGGCAGGCTCGAACGCGCGCGCGGCCCACATTGAGCGCGTAACAATCCAGCCAGAACACCCCGGAGGTGTGCCGGGCGGCCAGCCAGGGTGCGGCATCCCAGGTGTCCCAGCGGGCCAGGCCGACCGGAAGTTGCAGGGACCGAGTGCCATTCGCGTCGGGCGCCCAGAATCGTGCCTCGTCGAAATAGCTGATCCAGATTCGGCCGTCGGGATCGGTGATCATCTGATCGATGGCATCGCCGGCGTAGAACGACCCGGTCGGCTTGCCCGACGCATCGAAGAGCCGGACATTGTGCGTGAGGTTCAGCCCGTCCGCTGGGACGGGCCCGCGGCGAGTCCATTCATCGGGGCAGGCGCGGGGGATTCGGGCCGCGGCGAGGACGACGCCCGTGCCGAGCGCGTCGAGAGCCGTGAATCGGAGATCGAGATGCCGCAGCGGGATCTCGGTGATGTCGCCGGCGTCGCAGATGGCAACGGTCGCATCGTAATTCGCGCCGGAGGGAGGTGATGTGGATGCCGGTGGCACGGGCTGTGCCGGATCGGCGAGCAATGCCAGCAGGCGGCCGCGGGCATCGATGGTGGAGGCGAGGAGCTCGAGGTGGGCGTAGCGGTCCGGGAGCCGCGCGTGGAGCGCGAGGACGTGGCTAGCGGCCATGGGCCTTTCGGGTCGTCATGGCGGTGATCATTGCATGGTTCAGTTGCCGGCGCGGGTGAGGACGGCTATGGGGAAGTCGCGGGGGCTGAGGGCTCGGTAGGTGGTGAAGTGGGGGTAGGCGGCGGTGAGGGTTTGCCAGTGGGTGGCGTATTCGGTGTCGTCGGTGACTACGCGGGTGGTGACGGGAAAGGTTTCGCGGCCGATGCGGACGTCGGCGTGGTCGGCGGCGAGGAGGTTCTTCCACCAGTTGGGGGTGCCGGGGTTGCCGCCGTTGGAGCCGCAGACCAGGAGGGCGTCGCCGGAGCGGACCAGCATGAGCATGACGGGGCGGGGTTGGCCGGATTTGCGGCCGGGGACCGTCAACTCGAGGACCGGGTGGCCGAAGAGGGTGGCGAAGCGGGTGCCGCCGAAACGGTCGAAGAGGCGTCGGTGCAGGCGGGCGTAGAAGCGGGCGACCGCGCCGAGGTGGGTGCTGGAGTAGTAGTTGAAGCGACCCGCCAGGGTCAGCGGGCCGGAATCGGTGCCGGGCATTGGAGGTCCCCTCGGGTCGGCGGTCGTACGGGCTCAATGTACATGGCGTCCAGTGAGTTGACGTAGTGGCTCCTGAAGGAGGGTGTCGTGCTCGCCCGGTTCGTGATTAGGCTTCGGGCATGAGGATCGGCGCTGACACCGGACCGATGAGCGCGGTGGACGCGTTCGATCGGCTGCGGCCGCTGCTGTTCACCATCGCCTACGAGCTGCTCGGCAGCGCCGCCGACGCCGAGGATGTGTTGCAGGACAGCTATCTTCGCTGGCGTGAGACCGATCCGGCGCGGATCGAGCATCCGCGCGCCTATCTCACCACCATCGTCACCCGGCAGGCGCTGAACCACCTGCGCACCGTGCGCCGCCGCCGCGAGGACTACGTCGGCAACTGGCTGCCCGAGCCCATTCGCACCGAATCCGACGCCAGTCACGATGTGCTGCTGGCCGAATCGGTGTCGATGGCCATGCTGCTGGTGCTCGAGACCCTCGGACCCACCGAACGCGCGGTGTTCGTGCTGTCGGAGGTGTTCGGCCACAGCCTCGTCGACATCGCCGGCATGGTCGGCAAATCCGATGCCACCGTGCGTCAGATCGCGCATCGGGCCCGCGCGCACGTGCGGTCCCGGCGCAAGCGCTTCGAACCCGACTCCGAGACCAGCCGCGAGGTGATCGACCGGTTCCTGCGGGCCACGCAAACCGGCGACCTGCAGACCCTCATGGATGTGCTGGCCCCCGATATCGTCCAGATCTCCGACGGCGGCGGCAAGGTGAGCGCGGCACGCCGCCCGGTCGTCGGCGCCGAGCGCGTCGCCCACTATCTGATCGGGCTGAGCCGGAAGGCCATGGCGGACATGACCGTCGAGGTCGGCACCTACAACGCCCTGCCCGCCCTGCTGCTGCGCACCGCCGACGGACGCCTCGACACCGTCGAGCTGATCGAGACCTCCGGCGACCGCATCACCGGGCTGTACGCCATCCGCAACCCGGACAAGCTGGGGACCGCCGAACTGACGCGCGCCCTGGAACGGTGAGCCGGATGCTCAGCGGCCGCTGAATCGTTGTGTGACTGGGGATTTCAGCGGCCGGCCGCAGGTGGATCAGTTCACGCAGGGGATATTCGAACCGATCTGGGTGGTGACGGGCTTGCCGGAATCGGGTGCGTCCGTGGTGGTGTCGGTGGCCGCGGCGCTGGTCGAGGAGCCGCCCGCGGTGGTGGTCGGACTGGTGGTGGCGGCGGTCGGGTCCAGCGACGCCGGAATCTCGAGATCCGCGCCGACGACCAGCTTCACGTGCCCGCTGGACACCTCGGTGGACGGGCTCACCGGGATCCCGCCGAACATCTCCGACAGCTGCTTGGCGTCGGTATCGGCGCCGGTGCCGTAGTAGACCGTCGAGGTGGTGCCGTCGGCGTAGGTGGCGTTGGCGACGTCACCGGCCGGGAATCCCTTGGCGGTCAGCAACTTCGACACCTTGGCGGCCTGGCCGGGCGTGCCGCTGGCATTGGCCACGTCCAGCGTCGAGGTGGGCGTGGTGGCGGGTGCGCTGGGCGCGGCCTGGGTGGAGACGCCGAACGCCTCGCGCACCGTCTTCTTGATGGCGACCGGATCGATGACGTTCACGTCCTGGCCGTCGACCGTGTCGTAGCGCAGCACCGGCAGCGTGCGGAACTCCACCGTCGGCTTCTCCGCGCGGCCCAGCGTGGTGGCGAAATCGATGAGGCTCCAGCCGTCCGACAGCACCACGTCCTTGTGCGCCACATCCATCAGCGCCTTGAGCCGGCCCGGGTTGCCCAGCGTGCCCGAACTCTTCATGGAATTGGCCACCGAGGTGAGGAATGCCTGCTGCCGGTGGGTGCGGTCGAGGTCGCCGTTCTCCAGCCCGTGCCGCTGCCGCACGAACGCCAGCGCGTCGGAGCCGTCCAGGTGCTGGGGCCCGGCGGGGAACTGCGCCCCCGAGTAGTAGCTGTCGTCCACGGCGTGATTGAGGCACACGTCGACGCCGCCGAGCGCGGTCGCGAGATCGTAGAAGCCGGCCAGGGAGATCTCCGCGAACCGGTTGATGGGTACGCCTGTGAGCGCTTTCACAGTCTGAACGATGCTGGCGCGGCCCGCTTCCCGGCCCTGACGCTCCAGGTCGGGCCCTTCGGACATACCCTTCGCCTTGAGCTTCTCCTCGACCGTGTACTTCTTGAGGCCGTAGGACTCCTTGATCTTGGCGTGGTCGTAGCCCGGAATGCCCTGCACCGGAACGTAGTCGTCGCGCGGGATGGAGAACGCGATGATGTGCTTCATATCCTTCGGAATGTGCACCAGGATAAGCGAATTGGCGTTGTAGCCACCCTCCGAGCCGTCACCGGCGTGCAGCTGGTCGAGGATCTCCTTGGGTAGGTCGTTGCCGTTCAGGTCTTTCCGGGTGTCCAGGCCGATCAGCAGCATATTGATGTCACCGTCGAGGTTGACGTCCTCCGGTGAGATCGCGCCCGAGCGGACGAAGCCGGCGTCGAAGTCGTTGCGGCCGTACCAGACCAGTCCTGTTACGCCGATCACACCCGCGGCCACCAGTGCTGTGATGCCGCGTCCGGCGAGGCGCAGGCGCTTGTCGCGCTCGAGCTGGGCCGCGGTGCGCTCGGGCTTGCCGCCGCTGCGATCACGCTTGCCATCGGTGCGTCGCTTGTCCGCGCGCCGGCTGGTGGAGTCCGCCTCGGCACGCCGCGAACGGCGGGGAGTCGGGTTTGGCGTCTCCGGTGCCCGGCGGGTGCGGCCCGGCTGGGGGCCGACGACCGGCAGCGGTTGGGTGGCGTCGTCGTACATGGCGCTGTCGAGTGTGCCGTAAGCGGCGCTCTCTGTCAGATTTCCGCCCCGTTGTGAATGAGCTTGCACAGTCGTGCATAATCATCACATGGTGGATACCTCGAACGGGCCCCTGCGGGTCGCGGTAGCTGGTGCGAGCGGGTACGCGGGCGGTGAAGTCCTGCGCCTGCTGCTCGGTCATCCAGCCTACCGAAGCGGCCGCCTCGAGATCGGGGCGCTGACCGCGGGGTCCAATGCCGGTACCACCCTGGGTGAGCTGCAGCCACATCTGCTGCCGCTGGCCGATCGGGTGCTCGCGCCCACCACCGTCGAGGAGCTCGCCGGCCACGATGTGGTCTTCCTCGGCCTGCCGCACGGGCAGTCCGCGGCGATCGCCACGGCGTTGCCGGAATCCACGATCATCATCGACTGCGGCGCCGACTTCCGGCTCACCGACCCGGCGGCGTGGGAGAAGTATTACGACACCCCGCACGCCGGCAGCTGGCCCTACGGATTGCCCGAGCTGCCCGGCGGGCGCGAGAAGCTGCGCGGCGCCACCCGGATCGCCGTCCCCGGCTGCTACCCGACCGTGTCGAGCCTGGCGCTGGCCCCGGCCGTCGCGGCCGGAATCATCGAGCCGCGCGTGAATGTGGTTGCGGTGAGCGGCACGTCGGGCGCAGGCCGCAAACTCGATGTGGGCCTGCTGGGCTCGGAGGTGATGGGCTCGCTGCGGGCCTACGGCATCGCGGGCGCGCACCGGCACACCCCCGAGATCGCGCAGAACCTGAAGGCCGCCACCGGATCCGGCGCCGACGTGAGCGTGTCGTTCACCCCGGTGCTGGCCCCGCTGCCGCGCGGCATCCTGGCCACCTGCACCGCCCCCACCACCGTGGACGCCGCCACCGCCCGCGCCGTCTACGAGAAGGCCTACGCCGACGAGCCTTTCGTGCAGCTGCTGCCGGAAGGCGTACTGCCGCAGACCGGTTCGGTGCTCGGCTCCAATGTCGTCACCCTCCAGGTCACCGTGGACACCGACGCCGGGCTGCTGGTGGTCATCGGCGCGATCGACAACCTGACCAAGGGCACCGCGGGCGCCGCGGTGCAATCGATGAATCTGGCTCTCGGAATCGACGAGACCGCAGGACTTTCCACCGTAGGAGTGGCACCGTGACGATCGAGAACGGCAAGCTGGTGCGGACCCAGGGCGTCACCGCACCGCTGGGCTTCCGGGCCGCGGGCATCGCCGCCGGCATCAAGAAGAGCGGCAAGGCGGACCTGGCGCTGGTGTTCAACGAGGGCCCGGAGTACGCGGCCGCGGGCGTGTTCACCCGCAACAAGGTCAAGGCCGCGCCGGTGCTGTGGTCGCAGCAGGTGCTGACCGGAGGCCGCCTGCGCGCGGTCATCCTGAATTCCGGTGGCGCCAACGCGTGCACGGGCCCGGGCGGCTTCCAGGACACCCACACCACCGCCGAGGAGCTGGCGAAGGCGTTGAGCAACTGGGGAACCGAGACCGGCGCGGGCGAGATCGCGGTCTGCTCCACCGGTTTGATCGGCGACCGGCTGCCCATGGACAAGCTCATCCCGGCCGTCACCGAGATCGTGCACGAGATGGGTGGGGGCCTGTCCGGCGGCGCCGAGGCCGCGCGGGCCATCATGACCACCGACACCGTGCCGAAGGAAACCGCCTTCCATCACCAGGACAAGTGGAACGTGGGCGGCATGGCCAAGGGCGCGGGCATGCTCGCGCCGTCGCTGGCCACCATGCTCGTGGTGCTCACCACCGATGTGGTCGCCACCCCGCAGCAGCTGGACGAGGCGCTGCGCAATGCCACGAAGTACACCTTCGACCGGCTCGACGTGGACGGCTCCTGCTCCACCAACGACACTGTGCTGCTGCTGGCCAACGGCGCCTCGGGCGTCACCCCCAGCCAGGCGGATCTGAACGCGGCCGTGCTCGCGGTCTGCGACGACCTGGCCGAGCAGCTCATGTCCGACGCCGAGGGCGTCACCAAGCGCGTGCACATCACCGTGCAGGGCGCGGTCAGCGAAGAGGAAGCGCTCATCGGGGCGCGGGCGCTGGCCCGCGACAGCCTGGTCAAGACCGCGTTCTTCGGCTCCGACCCGAACTGGGGCCGGGTGCTGGCGTCCATCGGCATCGCGCCCATCGAACTGGATCCGAACCGGGTCTCGGTGTCGTTCAACGGATCTCCGGTGTGCATCGACGGCGCGGGCGCGCCGGGCGCCCGCGAGGTCGACCTGTCCGGGCCCGACATCCAGGTCCTGGTGGAGCTGGGTCTGGGCGACGGCGCGGCCACCGTCCGCACCACCGACCTCTCGCACGGCTACGTCGAAGAGAACTCGGCCTACAGCTCATGAGCGATGTGGTGAAACAGCTTTCGGCCCTCGACAAGGCGCACGTCCTGGCCGACGCGCTGCCGTGGCTGCAGAAGTTCCGCGACAAGATCGTGGTCGTGAAGTACGGCGGCAACGCCATGGTCGACGACGAGCTCAAGCGGGCCTTTGCGGCCGATATGGCGTTCCTGCGCACCGTCGGCGTGCACCCGGTGGTGGTGCACGGCGGCGGCCCGCAGATCAGCGCCATGCTGAAGAAGCTCGGCATGACGGGCGAATTCCGCGGTGGCTTCCGCGTCACCACGCCCGAGGTCATGGACGTCGTGCGCATGGTGCTGTTCGGTCAGGTCGGCCGGGAACTGGTGGGGCTCATCAACGCCCACGGCCCGTACGCGGTCGGCATCTCCGGCGAGGACGCCCGGCTGTTCACCGCCACCCGCCGCACCGTGCAGGTCGACGGTGAGGCCACCGATATCGGCCTGGTCGGCGACGTCACCGAGGTGAAGCCGGAGGCCGTGCTGGATCTCATTGCGGCGGGCCGGATTCCGGTGGTCTCCACCATCGCCCCGGACGCCGACGGCGTAGTGCACAACATCAATGCCGACACCGCGGCGGCCGCGCTGGCCCAGGGCATCGGCGCGGAGAAGCTGGTGGTCCTCACCGATGTCGAGGGCCTGTACACGAATTGGCCCGACCGGTCCTCGCTGACCAGCCGCATCGACACCGACGAGCTGGCCAAGTTGCTGCCGTCGCTGGATGAGGGCATGGTGCCCAAGATGGAAGCCTGCCTGCGCGCCGTGGAGGGCGGCGTTCCCACCGCGCACGTGATCGACGGGCGCGTCGCCCACTCGGTCCTGCTGGAACTGTTCACCGGGGAAGGCATCGGCACGATGGTCACCCCCGCACAGGAGATCTCATGAGCACAGCCGACATCCAGCAGCGGTGGAACACCGCGCTGATGAACAACTACGGCACCCCCAAGGTGGCGCTGGTGCGCGGCGCCGGCGCGGTCGTCTACGACGCCGACGGCAAGCGCTACCTCGACTTCCTGGGCGGCATCGCGGTCAACAGCCTCGGCCACGCCCACCCCGCCATCCTGTCCGCGGTCACCCAGCAGCTCGGCACCCTGGGCCACGTCTCGAATCTGTATGCCAGCGAACCGGTCATCGAGCTGGCCGAGCGGCTGCTCGCGCATTTCGGCGACGGGCACGGCAAGGCGTTCTTCTGCAACTCCGGCACCGAGGCCAACGAGGCCGCCTTCAAGATGGCGCGGCTGACCGGGCGCCGGAAGATCATCGCCTGCGAGGAGGCCTTCCACGGCCGCACCATGGGCGCGCTCGCACTGACCGGTCAGCCCTCGAAGCGGGAACCGTTCGAGCCCATGCCGCCCGGCGTCATCCACGTGCCCTACGGTGACGCGCTGGCGCTGGCCGCCGCCGTCGACAAGGACACGGCCGCGGTGTTCCTGGAACCCATCATGGGGGAGAGCGGCGTCGTGGTGCCTCCGGCCGACTACCTGGCCAAGGCCCGCGCCATCACCAAAGAGCAAGGCGCGCTGCTGATCCTGGACGAGGTGCAGACCGGAATCGGCCGCACCGGCGCGTTCTACGCGCACCAGGCCGCGGGCATCGTGCCCGATGTCATCACCCTGGCCAAGGGGCTGGGCGGCGGCCTGCCCATCGGCGCCGTGCTGGCCCAGGGCCCGGCCGCGGAGCTGCTGCAGCCGGGCATGCACGGCACCACCTTCGGTGGCAATCCGGTGTGTGCGGCGGCGGCACTGGCCGTGCTGCGGACCATCGACGAAGACGGCCTGCTCTCGCACGTGGAGACGGTGGGCAAGATCCTCGTCGACGGGATCGAGAACCTCGGCCACCCGCTGGTCGACCACGTGCGGGGCGCCGGTCTGCTCATCGGCATCCAGCTGACCGCCGATGCCTCCACGGACGTGGAGCTGGCCGCCCGGGAGGCCGGGTACCTGCTGAATCCGGCCAAGCCCAACGTGATTCGCCTCGCTCCGCCCCTGGTGCTCACCGAGACCCAGGCGGAGAACTTCCTGTCCGACCTGCCCGGCATCCTCGATGCCGCCCAGGCCCAGAAGGAGACCAAGTGACCATCCGGCATTTCCTGCGTGACGACGACGTCACCCCCGTCGAGCAGGCCGAGATCCTCGCGCTGGCAGCGGAACTGAAGGCCGCGCCGCAGTCGCGGCGGCCGCTGGAGGGCCCGCGCGGCGTCGCGGTCATGTTCGAGAAGAACTCCACCCGGACCCGGTTCTCCTTCGAGATGGGCATCGCCCAGCTCGGCGGGCACGCCGTCGTGGTCGACGGCCGCGACACCCAGCTGGGACGCGAGGAGACCCTCGCCGACACCGGCCGCGTGCTGTCGCGGTACGTGGACGCCATCGTCTGGCGCACCTTCGAACAGGCGCGCCTGGACGAGATGGCCGGTGCCGCAACGGTTCCCGTGGTCAATGCGCTGTCCAACGAGTTCCACCCCTGCCAGGTGCTGGCGGATCTGCAGACGCTGAAGGAGCGCAAGGGCTCCGACCTGAGCGGCCGCAACCTCACCTACCTCGGCGACGGCGCGAACAATATGGCGCACTCGCTCATGCTCGGCGGCGTCACCGCGGGCATGAACGTGACCATCGCCGCCCCCGAGGGTTTCGAGCCGTTCGGCTGGATCGTCGACGCCGCCCAGAAGCGGGCCGCCGAGACCGGCGCGACCATCACCATCACCCATGATCCGCAGGCCGCGGCCGAGGGTGCGGACGCGCTGGTCACCGACACCTGGACCTCCATGGGCCAGGAGAACGACGGCCGCGACCGCGTCGCCCCGTTCCGTCCGTTCCAGGTCAATGCCGGGCTGCTGGCCCGCGCGGCCGCGGATGTGACCGTGCTGCACTGCCTTCCGGCACACCGCGGGGAGGAGATCACCGACGAGGTCATCGACGGCCCGCACAGCGCGGTCTGGGACGAGGCCGAGAACCGCCTGCACGCGCAGAAGGCGCTGCTGGTGTGGCTGCTGGAGCGATACCAGCGAGGCGAGAGGTGAGCAGCGGCGAACGTCGCACGGCCGCACCGGTGTCGGGCAAGTCGGGTGCGGCCATCGCCCGTACCCGGGCCGGCCGGCAGGCCCGCATCATCGCCATCCTCTCCCAGCACGAGGTGCGCAGCCAGTCGGAACTGGCCGTGCTGCTCTCGTCCGAGGGCATCGAGACCACCCAGGCGACACTGTCCCGCGACCTCGACGAACTGGGCGCGGTCAAGCTGCGCGCGGCCGACGGCGGCGCGGGCGTGTACGTGGTCCCCGAGGACGGCAGCCCCGTCCGCGGCGTCACCGGCGGCACCGAACGACTCTCGAAACTGCTCGGCGACCTGTTGGTCTCCACCGATGCCAGCGGCAATATCGCAGTCCTGCGCACTCCGCCGGGCGCCGCGCACTTCCTGGCCAGCGCCCTCGACCGCGCCGCGCTGCCCGAGGTGGTCGGCACCATCGCGGGCGACGACACCATCGCGGTCATCGCCCGCGAGCCCATGACCGGCGCGGAACTGGCTGCCAAGATCGAACAGCTGGCCTGAATCGGACTGTGCCGCAGGATAATTGCGGTAGCGGGGTGCGAGTGCGGGCGTACGCTCGGTAGATAGGACATCCCCGAGCAAGGAACGCACATGTGCGAAGGCTATGGACTGATCGGATCCTTCGAAGCCGGGACGCGGGAGCGGCCTCATGTTCCCGAGGTGGTCCGGCCCAGCCTGCGCCGGACCGACGACGGGTTCTGGGTGGTCATGGCCCGCAAGGTGGCCCGGCACATCGACGGGGATCGGTTCATTCCGGCAACCGGCGGGGCGCCCTACCCGCGCGACGCGATCGCCGAATGCCGGCGCGGCCGGAGTCACGCAGTGCCGGACGAGGACTGCAGCTGCGGTTTCCACGCCGTATCCGAAGCCGCGCCGGAACCCTACGGCGGCCGCTTCACCGTCCTCGAGGTCGCGCTCTCCGGGCGGATCCTGGCCTCGCACTGGATTCGCGGCGGCCTGCTCTTCCGCGCCGAACGCCAGACGGTGATCACCTGGTCGGATATCACTGTGCCGCAACCGGTCCGGCTACCGGACCTACCTCCGCGGCCGCCCACCCCACCCCTGGAGCCCGGCGGCCGCACCGCCCGCCTGCGACCGCCCGACCCGCGTGGCCTGGATCGCGCCGGCCTGCGCCTGCCGGTGCGTGAGCCCCAGGTCGTGCGGCTCGCCGACGATGCGGGCTACTGCGTGCTCGACGCTCAACGGCGACGGGCTCGCGGACAGAGAAATCGGTGGCGGCATCGAGAGGACGCCGCCACCAACGGGATGCTGATGCCGATCGAGATCAGTTGAACGGGTACTGGCCGGGCGGAACCGTGCCGCCCTGGCCGTTTGCGCCGGAGTAGATGAGATCCTGCACGAGCTGGAGTGCCGCTCCTCCGATGGACAGGATGTCGCGGCCGAGGGTGCCTACGTTCTGAGCGAGTGTCGAGAGCATGGCGGAATCCTTCGGTTGACCCGGAAGTGTCGACTTCCAGCGTGGCACAGCGGCGTACGCCGTGATCGTGAATCGCATCGAAGGGTGGGTTTCGGACATTTGCCGGATTCGGTGCCGACCCGTCGCCCTGAGGGGCGACCGGTTCCTCTCACTCCGGCTTGTGCGCGACCGCGAACACGCGACGGAAGGGCAACCAGGTGACACCGTCCGGCTGCTGCGGATAGGCCGATCGCAGCAGTGGCGCGAGCTCGGCCCGGAAGTCCTGCCACGCGGCATCGTCGAGTGCGTCGCGGACCGGCCGCAGTGCCGTTCCGGTGACCCATTCCAGCACCGGGTCGTTCCCGGTCAGGGGCTGCAGATAGGTGGTTTCCCAGGTGTCCACCCGGCATCCGGCCGCGGTCAGCACCCCGGCGTATCCGGCGGGATCGGGCACCGCCTGCCGATCCAGAATCCCCGCCGCCCCCAGTCGCTCCCGCCACCGCGGCGACGACGCGAGCTCCCGGATCGCGAGATGTGAAGGCGCATCGAAGTTCCCGGGCACCTGAATCGCCAGCCAGGCGCCGTCGGGCAGGGCTGCTACCCAATCCGGCAGCAGCGCAAGATGATCCGGCACCCACTGCAGCACCGCATTGGTCACCACCACGTCGGTGTCCGGTGCGGGCCGCCAGTCGCGGACATCGGCGACAGTTGCATCGATGCCGTGTTCCCTTGCCGCGGCGACCATTTCGGGCGAGGAGTCGAATGCCTCGAGTGCCGCCTCCGGCCACCTGGTCGCGAGTGCCGCGGTGAGATTCCCCGGGCCGCAGCCGACATCGGCCACCCGCCGCGGTTTGTTCGCGCCGACCCGCCCGACCAGGTCGAAGAACGGCCGCGCGCGCAGGTCGTCGAAGGCGAGGTACTTGTCCGGATCCCACATGGGCCCCTCCGCATGAACGTCGAATTTCCCAAACCGTACGTTCGTACTGTATTCGTCTCCGGGTTCCGGTGCAAGGATGTGACGGTCACCGGCGGTCGGATCCGTGCAGGCGAGGACCCCGGTTATGAATGGGATTGCATCGTCATGCATAATCATTTGCAGGACGACGGAGCGCGCCAGAGGGACCGGGACGGGACCGCGGGGCAGCACACCGGTCGAGGGCCTATACGAACAATCGAGGAGCACACGGACTATGACCAAGCGCGTCGTACTCGCCTACTCCGGCGGGCTGGACACATCGGTCGCCATCAGCTGGATCGGTAAGGAGACCGGCGCGGAGGTCGTCGCCGTCGCCATCGACCTCGGCCAGGGTGGCGAGGACATGAACGACGTGCGCCAGCGCGCGCTGGACTGCGGCGCCGTGGAGTCCATCGTCGTGGACGCCCGCGACGAGTTCGCCAACGAGTACTGCCTGCCGACCATCCAGGCCAACGCCCTCTACATGGGCCGCTACCCGCTGGTCTCGGCCATCTCCCGGCCGCTGATCGTCAAGCACCTGGTCGAGGCCGCCGAGTACCACGGCGCCGACACCGTCTCTCACGGCTGCACCGGCAAGGGCAACGACCAGGTCCGCTTCGAGGTCGGCATCGGCGCGCTCGCGCCCGACCTGAAGGTCATCGCCCCGGTCCGCGACTACGCCTGGACCCGTGAGAAGGCCATCGAGTTCGCCGGCGAGAACAAGCTGCCGATCAACGTGTCCAAGAAGTCGCCGTTCTCCATCGACCAGAACCTGTGGGGCCGCGCGGTCGAGACCGGCTTCCTCGAGGATCTGTGGAACGCCCCGACCAAGGACGTCTACGACTACACCGTCGACCCGACCGTCAACTTCGAGGCGCCCGACGAGCTCATCGTCACCTTCGACAAGGGTGTGCCGGTCGCCATCGACGGCCGCCCGGTCACCATGCTCGAGGCCATCACCGAGCTGAACAAGCGGGCCGGCCGCCAGGGTGTGGGCCGCCTCGACATGGTCGAGGACCGGCTCGTCGGCATCAAGAGCCGCGAGATCTACGAGGCCCCCGGCGCCATCGCGCTGATCACCGCGCACCAGGAGATGGAAGCGGTCACCATCGAGCGCGAGCTGGGCCGCTACAAGCGGCAGGTCGAGCAGCGCTGGGGCGAGCTGGTGTACGACGGCCTGTGGTACTCGCCGCTGAAGCGCGCGCTGGATGCCTTCGTCGCCGAGACCCAGCAGCACGTGTCCGGTGATGTCCGGATGGTCCTGCACGGCGGCAGCGTCGTGGTCAACGGCCGTCGCTCCGACGAGTCGCTCTACGACTTCAACCTCGCCACCTACGACGAGGGCGACACCTTCGACCAGTCGCTGGCCAAGGGCTTCGTCCAGATCCACGGCCTGTCCTCCAAGGTCGCGGCGCGGCGGGATCTCAACAGCAAGTAGTAGCCTGCGACCGGAGCTGATTTCATTCAAGCGCCGGCCGAAGGAGACGCGCCCATGCGAACCGATGACGACAGTTGGGACATCACGGAGAGCGTGGGCGCGACCGCCATCGGCGTGGCGGCCATTCGCGCCTACGAGACCAGTCGCGAGGACGCCCTGTTCCACGATCCGTACGCGGCGAAGCTGGTGGCCGCGGTCGGGTCCGAGGGCTGGAACGCCATGATGTCCGGGGCGTTGAGCCGCCGGAGCATCAGCGACGGCGACTACCAGGCCTGGTCGATGGGCAATGTCCTGGTGGCCCGCACCGTCTACTTCGACGAGTATTTCGCCGCGGCCGTGCGGGCCGGGATCCGGCAGATCGTGATTCTGGCCGCCGGGCTGGACGCGCGGGCGTACCGGCTCGAATGGCCGTCGGACACCCGGATTTTCGAGCTCGATCAGCCGAAGGTGCTGGCGTTCAAGGCCCGGGCGCTCGCCGATGGCGAGCCGGCGGCCGATCGCCGTGAGGTGCCGGTCGATCTGCGGCAGGACTGGCCGAAAGCACTGCTGGACAAGGGTTTCGAACCGGATCAGCCGACCGCCTGGCTGGCCGAGGGGCTGCTGCGCTACCTGCCCGGTCACGCCCAGACCCAGCTGCTCGAGCATGTGGTGGAGCTCAGCGCGCCGGGCAGCCGGATGGCGATCAACCTCGGCACCGGGTCCGGTGATCCGGCCGACGAGTTCCGGGAGCGGCGCCGCAAGGTGATGGCGGATGCCGGGCTGAAGCTCGACCTGGAAGATCTGTTCTACCCGTGGGAGGGCCGCGAGGACCCCCGCAGCTGGTTCGCCATGCACCGCTGGCTGGTCACCGAGGGCGACCCGGTCGCCCTGCTCGAGGACCGCGGCCGGGCCGTTCCCGAGGCGGTCCGGGCCGGTATGACCCAACACATTCTGATGACCGCGACGAAACCGCGAGGAGACGACACGCTATGACCCAGGGCGGCAGCACCAATGAAGGCGCGCTGTGGGGTGGACGCTTCGCGTCCGGCCCGGCCGCGGCGATGGCGGCGCTGAGCAAGTCGACCCACTTCGACTGGGCGCTCGCGCCGTACGACATTCGCGCCTCCAAGGCTCACGCGCGTGTGCTGCACAAGGCCGGGCTGCTGTCGGAGACCGATCTGGCGGGCATGCTCGCGGGCCTGGATCAGCTTGCGGCGGACGTGGAATCGGGCGCTTTCGGGCCCCTCGAATCCGATGAGGACGTGCACGGCGCGCTGGAGCGCGGGCTGATCGACCGGGTCGGTACCGAGCTGGGTGGCCGGCTGCGTGCGGGCCGCTCCCGCAACGACCAGGTGGCCACGCTGTTCCGCATGTGGCTGCGGGATGCCGTGCGGCGCATCGCCTCCGGCGTGCTGGACGTGGTGGACGCCCTGGTCGAGCAGGCCGCCGCGCACCCGGACGCGGTCATGCCGGGCAAGACGCACCTGCAGGCTGCCCAGCCGGTGCTGCTGGCCCACCACCTGCTCGCGCACGCCCATCCGCTGCTGCGCGACATCGACCGGATCCGCGACTTCGACAAGCGGGCCGCGGTGTCGCCGTACGGTTCCGGCGCGCTGGCGGGCTCCTCGCTGGGCCTGGATCCGGAAGCCATTGCCGCCGAACTGAATTTCGACTCCTCCGCCGCGAACTCGATCGACGCCACCTCCTCGCGCGACTTCGCCGCCGAGGCCGCGTTCGTGCTGGCCATGATCGCCGTCGACCTGAGCCGCATGGCCGAAGAGGTGATCATCTGGAGCACACCGGAATTCGGCTACATCACCCTGGCCGACGCCTGGTCCACCGGCTCCTCGATCATGCCGCAGAAGAAGAACCCGGACGTCTCCGAACTCACCCGCGGCAAGGCGGGCCGCCTGATCGGCAATGTCACCGGCCTGCTCGCGACCCTGAAGGCTCAGCCGCTGGCCTACAACCGTGACCTGCAGGAGGACAAGGAGCCGGTCTTCGACTCGGTCGCCCAGCTCGAGCTGCTGCTGCCCGCCATCGCGGGCCTGGTCTCCACCCTGACCTTCCACACCGACCGCATGGCCGAGCTTGCCCCCGCGGGCTTCACCCTCGCCACCGATATCGCCGAATGGCTTGTCCGTCAGGGTGTTCCGTTCCGCGTCGCGCACGAGGCGGCGGGCGGTTGCGTCCGCGCCGCCGAGTCCCGCGGCGTCGGCCTGGACGAGCTCACCGACGCCGAGTTCGCCGCCGTCGACCCGGCCCTGACCCCCGGTGTCCGGGAGGTCCTCACCGTCGCAGGCTCCATCGCCTCCCGCAATGCCCGCGGCGGCACGGCCGGCACCCAGGTCGCCAAGCAGCTCGAAGAGGTGCGCGGCACCGCCGCCACCCAGCGCGCCTGGCTCAGCTGATACTCGAAACGATAACGGCCCGTTGGATTTCCGACCTGGAAACCCAACGGGCCGCGTTCGTCATCCGCGTCGATAATTCATGTGCTTAGCGGCGGGCACCGCGGCACGACCGGCGTCGTGCACCTTGCCGTTCGCGGTGGTCTGCTGCTTCTTGTCACCCTTCCCGCGCCGTTCGCGCCGCGACAACGGGCGTTCGGCGGGGTCCTCGGCAGGGATTTCGGGCAGCGGAAAGCGCTCGGGCATGAGTCCTCCTACGGGTATGCGTGACCGACGGACCGGGTTCGATCGCCGGTCGGAATCGGGAATGCCACAGGCACGGTCAATTCGGCAGACCGCCGGGCGTCACGAACGAATCGTGCTCAGGAGAACAGCTGCAGCCACATGCGGAGCACTGTAACCACAGGCGGACACCCGCCGCACCTCATTTGATTCAGGGCCGGGGCGCGGCGGGTGTCGGAGGGGGGAACGTCAGCTCAGGGCCTGCTTCAGGGGGTCGGTGATGCGGGATTCGGTTTCGGGGGTCATGGCCTGCAGTGCGTAGTTGACGGGCCACAGGTCGCCGTCGTCGAGGTTGGCGATGTCGTTGAAGCCGAGGGTGGCGTAGCGGGTCTTGAACTTGGCGGCGGTCTGGAAGAAGCAGACGATCTTGCCGTCGCGCATGTAGGAGGGCATGCCGTACCAGGTTTTGCAGGTGAGTTCGGGGGCGACGGATTTGATGAGGGCGTGGAGGCGTTCGGCGATTTCGCGGTCGGTGCCGGTCATTTCGGCGATCTTGGCCAGGACGTCCTGTTCGCCGTCGGCCTTGGCGGAGCGGGAGCTGCGGCGGGCGGCGGTCTTCAGTTCCGCGGCATGGGCTTTCATGGCGGCGCGCTCTTCGGCGCTGAAGCCGACGGTGGTCTTCTTGGCGGTGGTCTTCTTGATGGTGGTTTCGGTGGCCATGGCTGGATTCCTTTGCGGGAGTGGGGGAGAGGCTGGGTTGGGGGAGCGGTCAGCGGTCCTGGATGAGGCCCAGGACATTGCCGTCGGCATCGGTGAGGGTGGCGACCAGGCGGCCGCCGCCCATCTCGCGTGCGGGTTGCTGGACGGTCGCGCCGGCGGCGGTGAGCTCGGCGACCTTGGCCTCGATATCGCCGACGTGCCAGTAGGAGACGGGGGCGGCCGGGCTCTGCGGGCCGCCCGCGGGGACCAGGCCGATGTGCTGGCCCTCGGACTCGAAACCGATGTAGTAGGGGGAGTCGGTCTGGGGCTCGATGCCCAGCAGCGCGGCGTAGACGGTCTTGGCGGCGGCGAGGTCGGAGACGGGGTGCAGCACGGTCCTGATGCCCAGCGTGGTCATGATTTCTCCTGGTGAGTGCGGGTCCGAGACGACCCTGTCGCCCGGTTGGTTCCTGCGAACCCGGTGTGCATTCAGCTTCGCCCCCGGGGCCCCTCGGTCGCATCCGTGGTGACCACGGAATCCACCAGCAGGTGACCGCGGTCGGACCCGGCGGTGTGGGCAAGACCCGGCTCGCCCTGACAGTGGTGGCGGACGTGGCCGCCGACTTCGCCGACGGGGTGTGGTTCGTCGACCTGGTGCCGATCAGCAGCCCGGATATGTGTGTGGTCGCAGGCACCGCAGCCATGACGCTCGGCATCGGTGAGCAGCCCGGCCGCGGCTTCGACCGCGCCGTGCTGGCCGCGCTCGCCGATCGGAACGCGCTACTGGTGCTGGACAATTGCGAACATGTGCGGGACGGCGTCGCCCCCTTCGTGGAGCAGTTGCTGGCCGCGTGCCCGGGAATGAGCGTGCTGGCCACCAGCCGCGCCCGGCTGATGGTGCCGTTCGAGCGCGTGTACACGGTCCCGCCGATGTCGCTTGCCGGAGAAGGCGATTCGGATGCCGTCGCCCTGTTCATGGATCGCGCGGCGGCGGGCGGCTGGGCTGCGCCGGAAGTGGTATCGCGTGTGGAGCGGGCGGTCGAGCTCGTGCGCGGCACGCGCGACCTGTTCGCCGAGTCCGCTGCGCTCGACACCCTCGCCGCTGCCCAGAGTCGCGCCGGGGATCTGCGTGCCGCTGCGGCCACCGCGCGGCGGCAGATCCGGCAGCTCCAACGCTTCGGCAAAAACCGCCTGGTAGCCATCGGCATCCGTGGCCGGGGTGCCGAGTTGCTGGAGTACGCCGGCAGTTTCATCGGCTGCCCGAAGCGGGGTGACAGCCGGTTATTGTGCGGCTATGACCTTGTTTTTGCTGGCGTTGGCGATTGTGTGTGAGGTGACGGCGACTGTTTCGCTGAAGATCTCGGAGGGGTTCAGCAAGCTGGTGCCGTCGATCATCGTGGTGATCGGGTACGGGGCGGCGTTCTTTTTTCTGTCGCAGGCGTTGAAGCGGGGGATGGCCATTGGGGTGGCTTACGGGATCTGGTCGGCGGTGGGAGTGGTCGCGGTGGCGACGATCGGGGCGTTGTTCTTGGATGAGGGGATCACGCCGGTGCAGATCGGGGGGATCGTGCTGGTGATCGCGGGGGTGCTGGCGCTGGAACTCGGTGGGGCGCACTGACTGTCAGCCGATTCTGCGCACGAACGAATGGGCAGCCCGGCGTCCATCTGGTCAATCCTGTACGCGCACCTGGTATCCGGCGTCGGCGAGGGCGGTGAGCATCTCGTCGCGGTGGGCGGGACCGCGGGTTTCGAGGGTCAGCAGCACCTCGACCTCGTCGATGGCGAGCCAGGCGCCGGTGCGGGAGTGGACCACGTCCAGGACGCTGGCGCCGGTGCGGCCGAGCTCGGCGAGCAGGCGGGACAGGCTGCCGGGACGGTCGGAGATGGTGACGCGGGCGGCGAGGTAGCGGCCGGCGGCGCTGAGGCCGTGGCCGATCACGCGGGTCAGCAGCAGCGGGTCGATATTGCCGCCGGAGAGGATGGCGCACACCGGGCCCTCCAGCGCGAGTTCGGCTGGACTGCAGGCCATCAGCGCCGCGACGGCCGCCGCGCCCGCGGGCTCGACGATCAGCTTGGCCCGCTCCATGCACAGCAGCAGCGCCCTGGACAATGCGTCCTCGTCGACGGTGACGATGGTGGGCGCGCTGGCCACGATGTGCTCGAACGGTACCTCACCGGGCCGGCCCACCGCGATGCCGTCGGCCATGGTGGACATCTGTTCCAGCGCCACCGGTTTCCCGGCCGCGAGCGAGGCGGGCCAGGCGGCCGCCTCGGCGGCCTGCACGCCGATCACCCGGACCTGCGGCTTCCGTCGCTGTACCGCGGCGGCCACGCCGGCGAGCAGGCCGCCGCCGCCCGTCGGCACCAGCACCGTGCCGACATCCGGCAGCTGGTCGAGGATTTCGAGCCCGACCGTCGCCTGCCCGGCCACGATATCGATGTGATCGAACGGGTGCACCAGCGTCGCTCCAGTGCGTGCCGCGAAATCCATTGCGGTGGCGAGTGATTGGTCGATGGTTTCGCCCACCTGATGCACCGTCGCGCCATAGGCCCTGGTCGCCACCAGTTTCGGCAGCGCCGCGCCCACCGGCATGAATACCGTGGATTCGATCCCGAGCGAGGTCGCCGCCCACGCCACCCCTTGCGCGTGATTGCCCGCGCTGGCCGCCACCACCCCGTGCGCCCGCTCGGCCTCGGACAAATTGGCGATCCGGTTGTAGGCACCGCGCGGCTTGAACGATCCGGTGCGCTGCAGGTTCTCGCATTTCAGCCAGACCTCGTGTCCGATGCGTTCCGACAGCACCCGCGAGGCCACCACGGGGGTCCGCCGGATGACCGGTGTCAGCAGGGTCGCCGCCGCTTCGATCCGCGCCATGAGCTCCATGCCGGCCATGGTGCCAGGGATTCACCCCTCTGTGACAGGTGCGGGCGTGCGGCTCGCCGCCGCCGGAATGTGAAGCGGGTCCGTCCGGGGCGATCGCAAAAGATATATGGATCACGCAATAACCCGGAAACCGAAAAGCAATCCACGAGGAACGGCTCGTTCCTACCTTGAGCCAACGACCAACGGCTCTCGGATCGGAAAACCCCATGACCGATATCGTCTCTCCCGCATCGGCGGGCGCGGAATCCACCGCGGCGACACCTGCTCCAGCCTACGACCCCAGGCTCACCAATGACGATCTCGCCCCGCTGAAAAAACAGACCTGGGGCTCGTACCACATCTTCGCCTTCTGGATGTCGGATGTGCACAGCGTCGGCGGATACGTCACGGCGGGAAGCCTTTTCGCCCTCGGCCTGGCCGGCTGGCAGGTGCTGGCCGCCCTGCTCATCGGCATCACGATCGTATATTTCCTGTGCAATCTGGTGGCCGCGCCCAGCCAGCGGGCGGGCGTGCCGTATCCGGTCATGTGCCGCAGCGCCTTCGGTGTGAAGGGTGCGAACATCCCGGCCATCATCCGCGGTCTGATCGCGGTGGCCTGGTACGGGATTCAGACCTACCTGGCCTCGGCGGCGCTGATCGTGGTGGCGGTCAAGCTCTTCCCGAGCCTGGCGCCGTACGCGAAGTCCGGCGACTACGGCTTCCTCGGCCTGTCGCTGCTGGGCTGGTGCGCCTACCTGGTGCTGTGGCTGGTGCAGGCGGCCGTGTTCTGGCAGGGCATGGAGTCCATCCGCAAGTTCATCGACTTCTGCGGTCCCGCCGTGTATGTCGTCATGTTCTTCCTGTGCGGCTACCTGATCTACAAGGCCGGCTGGAGCGCCATCGATCTGCAACTGGGCGCGGTGAAGTACCACGGCTGGGACGCGCTGCCCGTGGTCCTGGGCGCGATCGCGCTGGTGGTGTCCTACTTCTGTGGCCCGATGCTGAACTTCGGTGACTTCTCCCGCTACAGCAAGTCCATGGCGGCGGTGAAGCGCGGCAACCTGCTCGGCCTGCCGGTCAACTTCCTGGCGTTCTCGCTGCTGGTGGTGATCACCGCGTCGCTGACCATCCCGGTGTACGGCGAGCTCATCACCGATCCGGTCGAGACCGTCTCGCGCATCGACTCCACCTTCGCCATCGTGCTGGGCGCGCTGACCTTCACCATCGCCACGGTCGGCATCAATATCGTCGCCAACTTCATCTCCCCGGCCTTCGACTTCTCGCACGTGAGCCCGCAGAAGATCAGCTGGCGCATGGGCGGGATGATCGCCGCGGTCGGGTCGGTGCTGATCACGCCGTGGAACCTCTACAACAACCCGGACGTCATCCACTACACACTCGAGGTGCTGGGCGCGTTCATCGGCCCGCTGTTCGGGGTGCTCATCGCCGACTACTACCTGGTGCGCAAGCGGACCATCGTGGTGGACGAGCTGTTCACCATGGCCGAGAGCGGAAAGTACTGGTACCGCAACGGGTTCAATCCGGTCGCGGTGATCGCCACCGTGATCGGCGCCATCGCGGCGGTGTTCCCGGTGCTGGCCAAGGACGTCTACGGCATGCACACCGCGGCCCAGTACAGCTGGTTCATCGGATGCGGTCTGGCGCTGGTCATCTACTACGCGCTGGCCACGCGCAGCAAGCTCATGGTCGAAGCCTGAGGGGATGTCCCTGGCAGCGGTGCCGGCTGCTGCCAGGGATTTGCTGGAACATTAATAGGCGCACCCATGAAAGTGTGTCCCGTGTTACATAATCCGCATGGGGTCGCGTATTAAAGCGCACAGTTCGAAAACCTGCTTTTCTCAATCGGAATTAGTACCGTTGGGCTCATGCAGCTCTCCCGGTTCACCGATCTCGGCTTACGGTCGCTCATGCGTCTCGCGGTCAGCAGTGGAGCCGAGGAAAGAGTCACCGTCAAACTCATTGCGCGACAGGTGAATGCTTCCGAAAACTACGTTGCGAAGGCTATCTCCCGGCTGGCCGAACTGGGCTACGTCGAGTCCCAGCGCGGACGCACCGGCGGGATCTTCCTGACCGAGGCCGGCAAAAAAACGACCATTGGCACTATTGTTCGCCAACTCGAATGTGATAGCGAAGTCATCGAGTGCGGCGGTGACAATCCGTGCCCATTGTCGAATGCGTGCCGTTTGCGAGGCGTTCTCGCCACCGCGCAGAACGCCTTCTATGCCGAACTGGATCGGTACCTCCTGTCCGATCTGGTGGATCAGCGCACCGTGGAGCTGCTGTATATGCCGGTATTCCCGGTGGCTTCACTCATCGATACCTAGGAGACCTCATGAGGTTCGCGCCGGATTCCACGCTGAACAATCTCCCCGAGCTGGAACCCGAGCATGCCGAGGTGATCAGCGCGACCCTGCCCCTGGTGGCCGCGCACATCGACCAAATCACCCCGCTGTTCTACTCCAAGATGTTCACCGCCCACCCGGACCTGCTGCGCGACCGCTTCAATCGCGGCAACCAGCACCAGGGCGCGCAGCAGAAGGCGCTCGCCGCCTCCATCGCCGTCTTCGCCACCCACCTCGTCGACCCGGCCCTGCCGCATCCGCGGGAACTGCTGGCCCGCATCGGCCACAAGCACGCCTCGCTGGGCGTCACCGAGCCCGAATACCGCATCGTCCACGAGCATCTGTTCGCCGCCATCGTGGAGGTGCTGGGCGCGGACGTCGTGACCGCGGAGATCGCCGCGGCCTGGGATCGCGTGTACTGGCTGATGGCAACCACTCTCATCGATTTCGAGCGGGAGCTCTACGACGCCGCGGGGGTCGTGGCCGGTGACGTGTTCCGTCAGACCCGGGTGGTACAGCGCATCGACGATCCGTCCGGGGTGGCCACCTTCGTGGTGGAGTCGGCCGACCCGTCCGAGCCGCTGCCGGGATTCGTGCCGGGACAGTACATCTCGGTCGGCGCTCAGCTGCCCGACGGCGCCCGCCAGCTGCGGCAGTACAGCCTGATCAACCGCGGTGGCGACGGCCGGCTCGCCTTCACCGTGCGCCGGGTGCCCGCCGACGCGGACATTCCGGCCGGTGAGGTCTCGAACTGGCTGCACGATACCGTCGGCGCGGGCGACACCCTCGAAATCACGCTGCCGTTCGGCGATCTCACCATCGACACCGGGGCCACCACGCCGGTCGTGCTCATCTCCGCGGGCATCGGCGTCACCCCGATGGTGGGCATCCTGGAATACCTGGCGGCCGAAACCCCCACGCGCCGAACGGTCATCCTGCACGCCGACCGCTCCACCACCGCGCACCCCCTGCGCGAGACGGTCGACGAGCTCGCCCACCGGCTCGCCGACGTGTACTCTCGCGCCTGGTACGAGGCGGACGGCCACGGGCTGCTGGACGTGACCAGCGTCGATCTGCCGGAGGACGCGGACTACTACCTGTGCGGTGGCACCGGCTTCCTGCAGTATGTCCGCGCCCAGCTCATGTCCGCCGGAATCCCCTCGGACCGAGTGCATTTCGAGCTCTTCGCGCCGAACGACTGGCTGCTCGACGCCGATCAGGAGCCCGCCCTCGCCTGACCGCGGGCGGTAATCGACCCTTGGCCGCGATCGGCCGTCAGACCTGCGCCGCGATGATCCGCAGCACTCCGCTCAGCCACGGGGTGTAGCGCGACGGTTCGGCCGCCACGTTCTCGGCGAGGGTGTCCGGCCGGATCCACGCGATATCGGCGACCTCATCCGGATTCGGATGCGGTGCGCTGTCTTCCAGCCGTCCGATCAGGACGTGGTCGTATTCGAACTCGACGCGACCGGTCTTCGGATCGGTGGCCTGGTAGGTGAAGGTGCCGGCCTCGGACACCTCGGCGGTGATGCCGAGTTCCTCGTGCAGCCGCTTGGCGGCCGCCTCCACCACCGCCTGCCCCGGCTCCGGATGCCCGCAGCAGGTGTTGGTCCACAGCAGCGGGAAGCGCGTCTTCACACCTGCCCGCTGCTGCAGCAGCACCCGCCCGGCGGCATCGAACAGCAGCACCGAGAAGGCCCGATGCAGCTGCCCGGGCGCGGTGTGGGCCGCGGCCACCGACAGCGAACCCTGCGCCCGGCCCTGCTCGTCGACCAGTTCGACGAGCAGGGTCTCACGGTCCACCACCGGGGTGGTGTCGGATGCGTCGAGGGTGCCGGTCACCTAACCACCTTATCGGCGGTGATCATCAGGTACTGGAAGCTGCCCTCCTTGTACGAGGTCAGGAAGGGTTTCTCGACGCCGGTCGCGAGTTCGGACCGGGTGCGCAGCTCCCAGTACGGGATGGTCGCGGGGGTGAGGTCGGTGACCGCGATGGGGACCAGGCCATTGGCTGCCAGCGCCTGGAAGTAGCGGCTGCGCGGATGGATATTGCAGCCGTAGTGGGCGTCGATCCAGCTCACCGAGGCCGAGCGGGCGCCGAACACGTCATTGGAGCAGCCGGTGATGCAGACGTAGCGGCCGCCCGGCTCGAGCAGCCGGGAGAACTCCGCGAACAGTTCGAAAAGGTCCACGTACATGGTGGTTTCATTGGTCCAGATGCCGCGCCGGGAGCCGGCCTCGAATCCGGTGTCGAGCATGTTCTTGAAGTGGAAGCGCACCTTGTCCGAGACGCCGCGCTCCCGGGCCTGCTCATTGGCGAAACCCACCTGATATTCGGAGATGGTGACGCCGTCCACTTCGCAGCCGAAGCGCTGGTTGGCCATGAAGCTGGTACCGCCGCGGCCGGATCCGCCGTCCATCAGCCGGTCGCCGGGGCGGACGTCGCCGAGCTGGCCGAGCAGGACGTCGGCCTGCGCGGTCTCCAGCCGGTGCAGTTCCTTGACGATCCGTTCCTGCCGGGTCTCCTCGGGGCCTTCCAGGACCGACAGGTCCGGCTCGCCGATGCCGTAGTGATGGTGATAGAGCCCGTCCACCTCGCCGAGCTTGGTGTTGACGCGATCGTCATTGGGATTGTTGTTCCAGTAGGACGCGACCGACTTCTGGTACTCGGTCTTCAGCACGGCATCCGGCCGGGGGTGGAGCGCGGTCATGGCAGGTCATCCTCTCGACTGGGTGATATGACTCTGGAAGTACTGCGCGCATCGAAGGGTGATGTGACTCACGGGGTTTCGTTGTAGCGGCGGCTGTCCGCGTGCCAGGCCCGGTTGCCGCCCATCCAGGCCCACAGGCCGGTCAGGAAGCGGCGCAGCTCCGGGGAGCCGGCGGCGGCGAGGGCGCCCGCCTCGGCCTCGAAGCGGTGCACCAGTTCGTCGTGGACCTCCGCGGTGCGCTGGACGGCCTGGCGGCGGGAGCACTGCTCCTCGGCGGCGAGGACGGTGGGGAGATTGAATTCCCGTCCGCCGGAGAGGTCTTCGCGTGCCATCGAGTAGAGGTCGTTGACCATCTGGCTGGCCAGCGCGGCGGTGGTGACCACCCGGCGCACCCGCGGATCGGTGTACTCCCCGGACGGCACCTCGTAGCCGCCGACCGCATCGATCGGGGCCATGCAGGGCAGGAAGCTGTGCGGTTGCCGGTTCAGCAGGTATTCCCAGACCGGCGGCATGCGGCCCGCCGCGCGCCACCCCGCCTCGGCGCCCAGCGCGATGAACCAGCCCGCGATCTCGGTGCGCAGCCGCGCCACCTGGGTCGGGGTGGCGAATCGCGACAGGTGCTCGAAGGAGGTCCGGAATGCCCGCAGAATCGGATCGCTCTGCATGGCCTCCTCCACCTTGACCTGGTATCGCGGTGGCAGATGCACGGGATCCATGGCGGCGGCAGCCAATTCGAGCCGCGGTCCGAGCTCGGCCTCCGCGCTGGACCTGCTGCCGTCCGGCGCAATATCGCTGGCATCCTCCTCGCAGTAGTAGTCGTCCACCGACCACTCCGACACCGCGCACTTGGCCGCCGCCAGCAATCGATCCGCATCATCGCAATCCGGATGCGCCAGCATGATCAGCCGCCCGAAGTCGGCCTTCCGCAGATCATCCAGCCGCCCCTCGTACAGCCCGATCTCCTCGGCCCAGGCGATGATCCCGAAATTCACCGCCTCCGCCAGCGCCGGATCGTCCCGTACCGGCGGCGGGCAGTAGAGCGCCGGAATGGCCGCCCCCTGCGCCCGTCGCACCGATCCGGTCCCGATGCCACTCGGACCATGCGAAACCCGCTCGGCCCCAGCGGAACTGGCGGCCTCCGAAGCTCCGACCGCCATGGTGGTACCGGGCTCGACCGCCGTGGAGCCCGGAATCCCGCGAGCCAGCTCGGTGATCGACCCGAGGTCCCACGCAGGATCGAGGGTCTGCCCGGGATCCGCGCCGGGAGCACCGGGCCGAGCAGCCGCCGAAGTCGGAACTGCCCGAACGGCATCCGCGATCTGCCCGGCGGACCGTTTGGACGCCGGCACGATCGCCGCCGCATCGGCGGGACCGACACCGTCCGGAGCGGTGGCTATCGAGATGGGTACAGCCGGAGCCACCGTATCGGCCCGGACCACGGTGTCCGCCCGTGCCGCAGGCGACGTCGGCGCGACCGATGCGGAGCCACCGGGCACCCCGCCTCGGCGAAATGCCGAGTTCGTACCGATTCCGGTGGGGCCGCTCGCAACCCGCCGCGCCGTCGGGCCGGGCGAGCTCTGTTCCGCGGCATGGGTTTCGGCCGGTGGGGACGGGCGGCGGCCGGAGCCCAGGGTGCGGGGGATGGGGCGAAGGGGTTGGGCGAGTGGGGAGGTCGGGGGTCTCGGCGTCGGCATCGCGCCGCCGGCAGGCGACGGCGGACGCGATGCCTGCCCCGCGAGCTCCGTGATCACCTGGGGGTTGGGTAGGTTCACACGGAGGCTCGGGGCCCCGAGGCCGGAGGGGCCGAGCAACCGTCGGGGGGAATGCGCCTCGGCGGCGTCGGAGGCGCCGAGGCGGGGATTATCACCGAGGGCGGCAATGGCTTCGGTTGCCGCGAGCAGGGTTTGGGGTGCGGTGGTGTCGAGGTTGGTCAGCAGGGCGGCGACGGCCGCCGCCACCTCATGGGCGGCAGGCGGGGCCGCGGCGCGTGAGAGCACCGACATGACAGGACACCTCGCTCAGTCGGACTGACGGGCGACCAGCACATTGTCGAGAATGCCGAGCGCGTCGGGGACCAGGACGGCGGCCGAGTAGTAGCAGCTGACCAGGTAGGAGATGATCGACTGATCGTCGATGCCCTTGAACCGGACGTTCAGGCTGGGCTCGTACTCGTCCGGAATTCCGGTCTGGTGCAAGCCGATCACGCCCTGGTCCTTCTCGCCGGTGCGCATGGCGAGAATCGACGTGGTCTGGGTGCCGCTGACCGGGATCTTGCCGCACGGGAAGATCGGCACCCCGCGCCAGGCGGGCACGCGGTGGCCGTCCACCTCCACCGGGTCGGGATAGATTCCGCGCTTGGAACATTCGCGCCCGAACGCGGCAATCGCCTTGGGGTGCGCCAGGAACAGCTTGGTGCTGCGGCGCATGGAGAGCAGTTCGTCCATATCGTCCGGTGTGGGCGCGCCGGATTCGGTGTAGATGCGCTGTTTGAGGTCACAGTTGTTGAGCAGGCCGAAGTCCGGATTGTTGACCAGGTCGTACTCGCGGCGCTCGTAGAGGGCCTCGATGGTCAGGCGCAGCTGCTGTTCGATCTGATCCATCGGGTCGTTGAACAGGTCGGCGACGCGGGTGTGCACGCGCAGCACCGACTGGGCCAGGCTGAGTTCGTACTCACGGGGCTGGTCGTCGTAGTCGACGTAGGTGCCCTCGAGCATCGGCTCCCCGGAGTGGCCGGAGGAGATCACGATCTCGGCCTCGCCGTACTTGTTCTGCGGCAGCGCCGGGGCGTCTGCCACGGCGGAAAGGTGTTCCGCCAGTGCCGGAATGTTCTCGGTCAGCTGTTCCACCGCGGAGCGGGCGAGCACCAGCAGGGTGGTGGGCGTGACCGTCTTGATGGTGACCGGCCAGATGGCGTCCGGATCGGTGAGGGTCTGATCGCCGAAGTAGTCGCCGCCACCCAGCATGCCCAGCTTGGTGGTCTCGCCGTACTCGCCGGTGCCGATCTTGGAGAGCTTGCCGTGCACGATCAGCAGCACCTGGTCCATGGGGTTGCCGAACTCGGCGACCACGGTGCCGGCGGGCAGATCCCGCTGCTCGAAGCGGCCGGCCACGGCGGCCAGGATCTCCTCGTCGGCGAAGCCGCGCAGCTGCGGCAGCTCCTGCAGTTCGAGCGGGATGACCCGGGCGTGCGGGCCGTTGATGACGTACTCCACCTCGCCGTTGCCGACGGTGTGCGTGAGGCGCCGGTTGACGCGGTAGATACCGCCCTTCACCTGGCTCCACGGCAGCGAGCGGGTCAGCCAGCGGGAGCTGATGCCCTGCATCTGCGGTTCGGATTTGGTGGTGTGTGCCAGCTGGTGGGCGGCAGCGGTACTGAGGGACTTGCGCTGGCCGTTTTCGGTCTGAAGGGGCATTTCGATGGTCATGCTGCGGTCCTCACCTCGAAGGGCCACCGCGATGGAAGGCGGTGGAGTCCACGGCGAAACAGCAGACCCGAACGGGGCCTGCGTGAATTAGACAAGTGAGTGAATTGACAAGCGCGACAGTGCGATTCCAGCGATTTCGATGGTAGGGCTCCTGATCATGCGACATGCCGAAATGCCAAAACATGATGCCTGGAATGTTGCTGTATCCCGTAAACCCCGAACGGCCGGTTTGCTTTGGTGCGGGCCCGGATCGCTCCGCCACGCGTAGCCCGCATGGTGCTGGTCACAGCGCCAGCGCAGTAGGGTGGACGTATGGCAAGCTCATCGCGACGCGTCGGGGCGGGTGACGCTGGTCAAGGCCAGGAAATGTCTGGGAGAGAAGCCGTGAAATTCAATACGAGGTCCGTGGTGGGTCCGATCGAGCGACTCGTCGCGACCGCACAGAACGGGCTCGAGGTGATCCGGTTCGGGGGACTGGTTCACGACATCGAATCGTCTCCGTACGAGGTGGTGGAGCGGAAGCGGATGTATCGCCTGCGCCATTACTTCCCGGACGACACCGGGGCGGAGCGTCCGGTGGTGGTGCTGGTGCCGCCCATCATGGTGACCGCCGAGATCTGGGATGTGAATGCCGCCGACGGGGCGGTCGGCATTCTGCACCAGGGTGGAATCGATTGCTGGGTGGTCGATTTCGGCTCACCGGCCACCGAGGAGGGCGGCTGGGACCGCGATCTGGCCGACCATGTGCTGGCGGTCTCGAGCGCCATCGACACCGTCACCGAAATCACCGGCCGCGCCGTGCATCTCATGGGGTACTCGCAGGGCGGCATGTTCGCCTACCAGACCGCGGCCTACCGCTACGGCAAGGGCGTCGAGTCCATCGTGACCTTCGGCAGCCCGGTCGACGCCGTCGCGGGCATGCCCTTCGGACTGCCGCACGGGCTGGTCTCCGACGCCACCGACTTCCTCACCGACCACGTGCTGAACCGGCTGCCCATCACCGATTCCATGGTGCGCCTGGGCTTCCAGGCCCTCGATCCGGTCAAGACCGCCCGCGCCCGCATCGACTTCCTGCGCCAGCTGCACAACCGCGAGGCGCTGCTGCCCAAGGAGCGTCAGCGCCGCTTCCTCGAGGTCGACGGCTGGCTCGGCTACCCCGGTCCCGCACTCACCGACCTGCTCCAGCAGTTCGTCAAACACAATCGAATGATGCTGGGCGGCTTCGTGATCCGCGATCAGCTCATCTCGCTGGCGGAGATCAAGTGCCCGATCCTGGCCTTCGTCGGCGAGGTCGACGACATCGGCCAGCCTGCCGCCGTGCGCGGCATCGTGCACGCCGCGCCCAATGCCGACGTGTACGAGACCAGCATTGTGGCCGGGCATTTCGGACTGGTGTCGGGTTCCACCGCCACCAAGCAGACCTGGCCCGTGGTGCGCGACTGGGTCAACTACCTCAGCGGCCGCGGCGAACTGCCCCAGCAGGTCGAGCGCATGAGCACCGAGGTGGTCCGCAACGGCCCGCGCACCGGGCTCACCCGGGTCGTGCACGCCCTCGGCACCCTGGCCGAGGCCGGAACCAGCGTCGGTAAGACCATCGAGGGCGTGGCCGGGCAGACGCTGCGCGGCACGGTCGAACTCACCAGCGAGGCCGCCCGCGCGCTGCCCCGGCTGACCCGGCTGGGCATGATCCAGCCGCACACCCGAATCTCGCTGGGCCGCTTGGTCGCCGAGCAGGCGCGGCGCGCGCCGCAGCGCGAGCTGTTCGTGTTCGACGACCGCGTGCACACCCAGGAGGCGGTCAACGAGCGCATCGACAATGTGGTGCGTGGGCTCATCTCCGTCGGCGTGCGGCCTGCCACCCGGGTCGGCGTGGTCATGGAGACCCGGCCGAGCGCGCTGGCCGCCATCGCCGCGCTGTCGCGGCTCGGTGCCGTCGCGGTGCTGCTGGCGCCGGGGAGCGAACTCTCCAAGGTCGCGGACCTGACCGGGACCAGGCTGCTCATCGCCGATCCGGAGAACCTCGCCAGCGCGGCCGCCACCGGTCACCGGGTGCTGGTGCTCGGCGGCGGCAATGCCCGTCGCCTCGGCATTCCGCCGGGCGCCGATGTGGTCGACCTGGAGCAGATCGACCCGGCGCAGGTGGAGCTGCCCGCCTGGTACCGGCCGGATCCGGGCCTGGCGCGCGAGCTGGCCTTCATCCTGGTCACCGGCACCGGCGACAAGTTCGACGTCAAGCAGGTCACCAATCACCGCTGGGCGCTGTCGGCCTTCGGCACCGCGTCGGCGGCGAACCTGAGCCGTCACGACACCGTGTACTGCCTTGCGCCGCTGCACCATTCGTCCGGATTACTGGTGAGCCTCGGTGGCGCGGTGGCCGGCGGCAGCCGCATCGCGCTGGCCCGTTCGCTGGAACCGGCGCGATTCGCCGAGGAGGTGCACCGCTACGGCGTCACCGTGGTCACCTACACCTGGACCATGCTGCGCGACATTCTCGACGCGGACACCTTCGCCGACGGGCATGCGCACCCGATCCGCCTGTTCATCGGTTCCGGCATGCCCAAGGGCCTGTGGCGGCGCACCGAGGAGCGCTTCGCGCCCGCCAAGGTGCTGGAGTTCTACGCCTCCATCGAGGGAGATGTGGTGCTGGCCAACGTCTCCGGCGCCAAGATCGGCTCCAAGGGCCGTCCGGTGCCGGGCACCGCCAAGGTCGAACTCATCGCCTACGACCCGCTGACCGACGAAATCCTGGTCGAGGAAAGCGGTTTCGCGCGGCGCTGCGCCGACAACGAGGTGGGGCTGCTCATCGGCACCGTCTCCGACCTCGTCGACCTCTCCGCGGGCGGACTCCGCGGCGTCTTCGCCCCCGGCGACGCCTGGATGCCCACCGAGAACCTCTTCCGCCGCGACAGCGACGGCGACTACTGGCTCATGGACCGCCGCGACACCGTCATTCCGACGCCGCGCGGCCCGGTCTACACCCAGCCGATCGTCGACGTGCTGAACGACATCACCGCCGTCGACATGGAGGTGGCCTTCGGTCTCCCCGCCGGCGACCGCATCCTCGCGATCGCCGCGGTGAGCGTCCGCGCGGGCTTCGGCCTGGCTCCCAAGGACGTGACCGAGGCGGTCCGGGCCCTGGCTCCCGATCAGCGTCCCGACATCGTCTACGTCGTGGACGACATCCCCCGCAGCTCCACCTACCGTCCCTCGACGCGGGCGGTGCAGGCTGCGGGTCGCGCCGAACCCGACGACCGCACCTGGTGGTACAACCGCACCACCGAGGCCTACGAGGTCCTCACCCCCGATCTCGCCGCGCGCCTGTTCGGCTGATCGTCTCGAACGCGCCCCCGCCACCGTGTCGTACCGAAGAAGACACGGCAGGGCCGGGGCGCGTTCGCATTTCGCCTGCGATCCCTCGAATTGACCGAATGGTAATTTTCGAGCATGCGATCGGATGTCGGAGGTGGGAGCGGAGCCGTGAAGCGGGTCGGCACGGCGGGGACCAAGGGGGTGCCGCGAGCCGAGCGGGAGGCGCAGATCCTCGATGTGGCGGCCGCGGAGATCGCGCGGGTCGGGTATGCGGGGCTGTCGCCGGCCGTGGTGGCGGCGGGGGCCGGGGTGTCGAAACCGTTGGTGTACGGGTATTTCGGATCCAAGGACGGGTTGTACGTGGCCTGCGTGGAGCGGGCCGCGGGCGTGCTCGGGGATGCGATCGACGAGGCCATCTCGGGGACCGCCTCGCTGGAGATGGCCGAGCGCACGCTGGCCGCGATCTTCACCGCGCTGGAGCCGCGGCCCTCCGACTGGAAGGTCGTGCACGACCAGTCCTATCCGGCCGAGGGGCCCGCGGCGGAGGCGGTGCGGGCCGCGCGCGCCCGGATCGACGCGCAGACCGATCAGGGCGTGGGGGCGTTCGCGGCGGGGCACGGGCTGACCGACTCGAAGGACCTGTCCGCGCTCATCGCCGTGTGGACCGGGCTGGTCGCCGCGCTCGTCGACTGGTGGCTGAGTCATCCGGACGAGACGGCCGAGGCCATGATCGCGCGCAGCGCCCGCCTGTTCGCCGCGATCATCTGATTCGCTGATTCCGCCATCGGCGGCCGGTTGCAGGCGGACCCTTGCCACTTAATTGACCAATTGGTAACTTACGAATTGGTCAATTCGAGGAGGTGCGATGTTCTCGCAGGTCTGGCACCAGATCAACACACCGCTGCTGTACGCGGTCCCGGTTTTCCTACTGTGTATCGCCGTCGAGATGGTGTCGCTGCGCGACAGCGATCGCGACCAGGCGACCGGCTACCTGGCCCGCGACACTCGCGCCAGCCTGAGTATGGGCCTGGGCTCGATCGTGTCGTCGTTCGTGTTCAAGACGTTCAGCCTCGTGGTGTTCGTCCTGCTGTGGACCTACGTCGCGCCGTGGCGCCTCCCGACCGGCACCTGGTGGAGCTGGGTGCTGCTGATGGTGGTCCTGGATCTGCTCTTCTACCTCAACCACCGCTTCTCCCACCGCGTCCGCATCGGCTGGGCCGCCCACCAGGCTCACCACTCCAGCGAGTACTTCAACTTCGGAACCGCGTTGCGGCAGAAGTGGAATCCGTGGTCCGAGGCCATCTTCTGGGCGCCGCTGCCGCTGCTCGGCTTCGCCCCCTGGACGATCTACATCGCCTTCACCCTCAACCTGATCTACCAGTTCTTCACCCACACCGAGACCATCGGAAAACTCTGGGGCCCCATCGAATTCGTCTTCAACACCCCGTCGCACCACCGCGTCCACCACGGCAGCGACCCGGAATACCTCGACAAGAACTACGCCGGCATCCTCATCATCTGGGACCGCATGTTCGGCACCTTCCAGCCCGAAATCCACCGCCCCACCTACGGTCTTACCAAACCCGTGGGCACCTACAACCTCCTGAAGCTGCAGTATCACGAGTACGGCAACATCATCCGGGACGTCCGCACCGTCGACGGCTACCGCAACAAACTCGGCTACATCTTCGCCCCGCCCGGCTGGCAGCCCCCGGAGCTACGCGACCAGCCCGCCTGAACTCGCACGCACGGAAGCCCGGTCGTGGACCGGGCTTCCGGCAAGTGGTCGTGCTCCGGTTCAGTTCTCCGCCAGCACCTTCTGCGGCTCGGTAGCCGTGGTGGTGCGGGCCGCGACCGCCTTGCGGACCGGGATCATGAGCGCGATCACCGCGGACGCCAGGCAGGCTGCGCTGCCGATCAGGAACACCGTGCGGAAGCCGTTCTCGGTCGGAATGGCATGGCCGCCAACCGAGATGGTCAGCTGTGCCAGCACCGCGCCCACGACCGCCGAGGAGACGGAGGTTCCGATCGAACGCATCAGGGTGTTGAAGCTGTTGGCGGCGGCCGTCTCCGACAACGGCACCCCACTCATGATCAGCGCCGGCATCGCGCCGTACGCGAGCGCCACACCCGTGCTGCAGATGACGTTCACCAGCTCCAGACCCCAGGTGGAGCCCATCGTCAGCTGCGCCACCCCGTAACCGGCCGCCATGGTCAACGCGCCGGTGAACAGGGTGATCTTCGGGCCGCGCGCGGCGGACAGGCGGGCGCCGACCGGTGAGATGACCATCATCATGATGCCGCCGGGGGCCATCCACAGACCCATCATGATCATCGACTGGCCCAGGCCGTAACCGAGCGACGTCGGCAGCTGCAACAGCTGCGGCATGCTCAACTGCAGTGCGTACATGCCGACACCGATCGCGATACTCGCGAGGTTGGTGACCAGCACCTGCGGACGCGCGGTGGTGCGCAGGTCGACCAGCGGCTCGGGCGACCGCAGCTCCCACCAACCCCAGGCGAGCAGGACGACGACCGCCGCGGCGAACAAGCCCAGCGTGGTACCGCTGGTCCAGCCCCAGGTCGCGCCCTTCGACACCGGCAGCAGGAACGACACCAGACCGACGCCGAGCAGCACCGCACCTGGAACGTCGAAACGGCCCGACGGTCCTTCCGAGCTGCCCTCGGGCACCAGGGTCACGATCAACGTGGTGGCGATGCCCACCAGAACCGCTGCGACCCAGAACATCACACGCCAGCTGCTGTACTGGGTGACGGCCGAGGCGATCGGCAGGCCCAGTGCGCCGCCGATGCCCAGGGACGAGCTGATCAGCGCGATCGCCGAGCCGAGCCGTTCGGCGGGCATCACATCGCGCAGCAGGGCGATGGCGAGCGGAATGATGCCGACGCCGAGTCCCTGCAGGCCGCGGCCGACGATCATCGGCACCAGCGAATCGGACACCGCGCACACGATCGACCCGACGATGAGCGGGATGGTGGAGGCGATCATCATGCGCCGCTTGCCGTACATGTCGCCGAGCCGGCCCGCGACGGGCGTGGCGACGGCCGCGACGAGCAGCGTGATGGTGACCACCCAGCTGGTGTTCGAGGCCGACGTATTCAAGATGCGGGGTAGCTCACCCAGCAGCGGCACCACCAGCGTCTGCATGAGCGATGCGATGACACCGGCGTAGGCGAGCACCGCGAGGGTGCGGCCCGCGCCCGTGCGCGCCGGCGTCGAGCCGGACGCCGTAGCGGAATCGGGTTGGGTCATGGGATCTCCTCACAATGCGGAATCATGTGTACTGTACACATAAAGTGCAAGATGCACATGCAGTGGCGGATGCACAACGCTAGGGTGTGGGTGGACAGGGGTTGAACCCGCAGGTCAATGCGGATCGCGGAAGGACGGGACGTGCCCAAGCCCACCGAATTGCTGGAATTTCAGACCATGCTGATGGGCCGTTTCAGCCTCATCGCCCGCAAGGCGACCGACACCAGCCTCGATCGCAGCGCCTACCTGTTGTTGAGCCTGCTCGAAGCCGACGGCCCGATGTCCATCGGCCGGCTCAGCGAAATCCTCGGCCTCGACGTCTCCACCCTGAACCGGCAGACCGCGGCGCTGCTCCGCGCCGGCCTCGCCGACCGCATCCCCGACCCCGACGGCGGCATCGCTCGCAAGTTCCGCCTCACCCCGGAAGGCGCGTCCCGCCTGAACGGCGAACGCGCACAGAGCATCCGCCATCTCGACGAGATCGTGGCCGACTGGACCGACGAGGAGGTCACCGCCCTCGCCGACTCCCTCTCGCGCCTGAACGCCGACATCGACCGCTACCGAAACCGTATTTCCACCCGCCCCTGACGCGGCCCCCTTGCGTGGCAACGGCATCCGCGATGCCGCCGGGCCCGCGGCTACTAGACGGTGAAGCTGGTGACACCGTCGACGACGCGGGTCAGCTGCTCCTCCGTCAGGCCCGGCCACAGGGGGAGCCGCACCAGGGTGGCCGAGAACTCGGCGCTGCGCACGCACGGGAACGGGGTGCGGCCGAGCTTGAGGCCGGCGGGGGAGGAGTCCAGCGGGACGTAGTGGAAGGGAGCCACGATGCCGCGCTGGGACAGGTGCGCGATGAGGTCGTCGCGGCGGTGTTCGGTGGGGACGCGCAGGTAGTACAGGTGCGCGGTGTGCTCGCGGTCCGACGGCACCGTCATCAGGCGAACGTCGTTGCGGGCGGCCCAGTCCGGGAGGGCGGTGGCGTAGGTGTCCCACACCCGGTGGCGGTTGCGCTGGATGGCGTCGAACTCGGCGAGCTGGGCGTCGAGGACGGCGGCGTTCAATTCGCTTGGCAGGTAGGAGGATCCGATGTCCTGCCAGGAGTACTTGTCCACCGCGCCGCGCAGGAAGCGGGCCCGGTCGGTGCCCTTCTCGCGAATGATTTCCGCACGCGCCATGAGGATTTCGTCGGTGAGCAGCACCGCGCCGCCCTCACCGCAGTGCACGTTCTTGGTGTCGTGGAAGGACAGCGCGCCCACGGTGCCGATGGTGCCCAGCGGGCGGCCCCGGTAGTAGCCGCCCAGGCCGTGCGCATTGTCCTCGATGATGGCGAAGCCGTGCGCGTCGGCCAGCCGCTGCAGGCCCTCCATGTCGGCGGCCACGCCGCCGTAGTGGATGACCATGACGGCCTTGGTGCGCGGGGTGACCGCCGCGGCCACCGACTCCGGATCCAGATTGCCGGTGGCGGCGTCGATATCGGCGAACACCACGGTCGCTCCACGCAACGCCATGGCTGTCGCGCTGGAGGTGAACGCGAAACTCGGGACGATCACCTCGTCCTCGGGCCCGAGTTCCAGCAGCAGCCCGGCCATTTCGAGCGCGTGCGTGCACGAGGTGGTGAGCAGCGCGTGCGGCGCGCCGGTGATGTCACGCAGTTTCGTGGTGGCCGTCGCGGTGAAGGGACCGTCGCCGTGGCTGTGGTCCGAGGACAGCACGGCCTCCACATTCGGCAGCTCGCGCGCGGCGCGGAACGGGCGGCTGAAGATGATGCGGTCACTGCTCACGCGCGGAGCTCCCCCTCGATGTCTTCGTCGATCCGATTCGTCGTGCCGTTGCGGTGATTTCCACCGTCGTGGCGGGTTTCGCCGCGCAACTGCTGCGGCCGCGGCGTCGGCGAATCCACCGTCAGATACAGCGGCTTGCCGACCAGCACATGCAGTGCCACACCGAGGTATTCGGCGATCAGACCCAGCGAGAACAGCACCGCGCCCGAGCACAGCAGCAGCACCGTCATGAGCGAGGCCCAGCCTTCAGGGTCGGTGCCGCTGTCGGTCAACCTGTGGTAAACCACCCACCCGGCCATGGCCAGCCCGCCCAGCGCCAGCGTCACACCCAGCATGCTCACCAGCCGCAGGCCGCGAGTTCCGCTGCACAGCACCATCTTCCAGAACAGCGAGAACAGCCGCCGGTAGTTGTAGCCGGACTCCTCACGGCCCTCGGCGCGCAACTGCACCGGCACCTGCGCCGCCTCGCCCACCACCCAGGTGAGCGCCACATCCAGGTACACGCCATTCGAGGCGACCTGCGCCAGCTGCCGCGCGATATCGCCGCGGATCAGCCGGTAGCTCTCGAAGCGGGTGGAGTCCGGGAACGCGAACACCGTCGCCAGCACGATCTTCGCGCCGCGCGAGGTGACATTGCGCAGGAAACCGTGCGGGCGGGTGTTGACCGGCTTGGAGTAGACCAGATCGGCGCGCTGCTCGAGCGCCGCGTCCAGGAAGTCGGCGATGAAGGCCGGATCGTGCTGGCCGTCCTCGTCCATGGTGACGGTCCAGTCGCCCTGTGCGGCGGCCATGCCTGCGATGGTGGCGGCATCCTGGCCGTAGTTGCGGCTCAACCACACAACCCGCACCTGCGGGTAGGTTTCGGCGAGCTCCTGCAGCACCACGTCGGAGCGGTCGGGCCCGTGATCGTGCACCAGCACGATCTCCTCGACCCGGAAGGTGGCGCCCTGCGGCGTGGTGACCGGCTCCCCGAGCTTGTCCAGCTCACTGACCAGTGCGGCGATCGTCTCCTCGCCGCGGTACACGGGCACCACGACGGAGACCGCGTGCACCCGCGCCGGGCGCTCGCTGCCGGAGGTCACGCTGGGGTCGCTCGCGTAGGTGCGGGCAGACGGAATCGGCATCAGCTGAATGTACTTTCGATGACGGTGTTCGCCGGAACTCCACACCGGAAACCGGAGCCCGAGCCGCGCTGAACTCTAACACGCTGCTCGGCGCGGCATTCGGTGCGAAGTATTGACACCCGGCCCATCATTCCCCATGTCCATCCCGGCAACGGCGCCCATACCTCCCAACGGCTTGGCGTAAGTGCCATCGACATCGCCGCCCTGTAGGGTCTGGAACTCGTGGTGGAAAGCTCAGTTTCCAAGGTGGTCGGGGCCGCCGAATCCGGGCAGGACGAAAAGGCGGCTCGGCGTGAGGTGTACCGCTGGGGCATCGTCACTTCGATCGGGGTGATCCTCGGGTATCTGGCCGTCATCCTGGCCAACTCCCGCCACTTCTTCACCGACGACACCGAAAGCCAGTACACGGGCCTGTGGGTGTTCTTCGGGCGCGCCTTCCGTGACGGCCATTTCCCGCTGCTGATTCCGGACCAGTGGATGACGGGCAACTACGCCAATGAGGAAGCGGGACTGTTCAACCCGCCGCAGCTGCTGATCGATCTGATCGCGCCCTCGGTGCCCAATCTGGCCGTGTACGCGACCATCGTGAAGCTGGTCTTCGCGATCATCACCGGGCTCGGCGTGTACCGGGTGTGCCTGGTGTACGGCGCGCGCCCGCAGTGGGCCGCGGTGGCCGGGGTGGCCATGCCGTTCACCGGTTTCTTCCTGTTCTTCGACTCGGCCAGCTGGTTCACCGCCATGGCCGGCACCGCCTGGATGATCCACGCCTGGGCGTCCTCGGAGCGCTACCTGCGCGGCCAGGGCGGTCCGATCCCGGTCTTCGTGTACCTGTACCTGGCGATCTCGGTGCAGTACGTGTTCCCCGCGGTCGAGGCCGTGCTCATGCTGATCGCGGTGGTTGTCGGCTACCTGGTGTGCCGGGGGCCGCGGACCTGGCCGCAGTGGCGCGACGCGTTCGGCCCGCTGCTGCGCCTGGCCGCTGCGGCGGCCTGCGCGGGCGCGGCGGGCCTGCTGACCTTCCTGCCCTCGATGCTGTCGGCGCAGGTCAGCTGGCGCGGCAATTCGCAGATCAATAACGACCAGTTCCTGACCGTGCCGTGGTCCGAATCGCTGAACGCCAGCCTGCCGACCACCATGCCGGCGTTCACCTCGTGGTGGGGCTACGTCCAGCCGCTGCCCATGACCTACATCGCCTGGTTCCTGATCCCGGCGCTGGCGTTCGTGGATTGGAAAGCGGCGCAGAAACACTGGAAGCAGTTCGTCGCGATCGCCCTGTTCGCACTGATGGCGCTCATGTGGACCGCCGGGCCCGGTACCGTCGGCCCGCTGCGCTGGCCCGCCCGCGTGCTGCCCATGCTGGCGCTGGGTCTGCTCGTGCTGGTGTGCGTGCTGCTGGGCCGCTTCGCCACGCTGCGGGACCGCAACACGCGGATCATCTCGGCGCTGGTGCTGGTCCTGGCGCTGTGGGTGCGCACCTTCTCCGCCGACCCGCACGAGGCGCTGTGGCACCTGGGCTCGGCCGCCGTGGTGATCGCCCTCGGGTTCGGCGCGGTGTGGCTGGGCCGCACCCGCGGCGCCACCGGAGCCACCGCGCTGGTCATCGCCGCCATGGTGCCGATCGCCTGGTTCCAGGTGTGGTGGGTGCAGCCCACGCCCATGTCGTGGAACCTGCCCGCCGACCGCAACGAAGCCATGGCCGCCTTCCCGAAGTTCCATGCGGGCACCACCCTTCAGCTCTCCGACCGCGGCCTGCTGCAGCCCGCCGACAAGAACCTGCAGGGCGCGTACGGGTCGCTGGTGTGGGGCAACTACGCCAAGGACCTGCAGCAGGACTACGTCAACGGCTATACGCCCAACGGGCACTTCTACTTCGGCGAAATGCTCTGCATGCGCTGGGACTCCAGCGTCTGCCCCGACGCCTACCGCCGGCTGTTCGGCGCCGAGCCGACCACCGGGCGCACCCTCGCCGACCTGATGCTGATCGACCGGGTCGTATTGCAGAAGGCCATGTTCCCCGACGCCGGTGACCAACCCGCCCCGAAGGGCTGGCACTTCGTCGACGTGCCCGGGCACGAGAAGTACATCTGGGTGCTCGAGCATGACAACGGCCCGATCTCCACGGTCAACGGCCGCGTCGGCGACGCCCACGATGTCACCGCCACCTCGCTCGAGGAGACCGACACCACCAGCCGCGTGCAGGTCTCCTCGGAGACCGGCGGCCGCGTCACCTTCGCGCGCCTGGGCTGGCCCGGCTACCGCGTCACCCTCAACGGCAAGACGGTCCCGTTCCACACCGTCGCGAAGGTCTTCGTGGCCGTGGACATTCCGGCCGGCACCGACAAGGCCGTGCTGGAGGTGAGCTGGCGGCCGCCGGGCTGGAAGATCGGAATCGGCAGTGCCGCCGCAGGACTCGTCGGCCTCGGGTTGCTCCAGTGGTTGTACGTTCGCTCGCGTCGGCGGGGACAGGACATGCCCGACGCCGAACAGCTCGACGACGATCCGGACCGCGAACTGGTGGGCACCGCCAAGTGACCGAGACGCCCTCGCTCACCGGCGCCGAGCCCGCTCCGGCCGGGCCGCTGCTGCGGCTGGTGCGCCGGCAGGAGATCGCCTTCGCCCTCGTCGGCGGCTTCAACACGCTGATGGGCATGGTGCTCACCATCGTGTGGCTGACCGTCCTCGGCGGCGTGGTGTCCGAGGACGCGGCCGCCGCCCTGTCGGTGGCGCTGGCCTACGCGGTCAGCATGGTGGTGGCCTTCGTTCTGCACCGCACCCTGGTGTTCCGGGTGCGCGGCCATCTGCTGCGCGATTTCGTGGCCTTCGTGGGTGTGAACGCGGTCGGCATGGTGCTGAACATGGTGCTGCTGCAGCTGGCCGTCTCCCTGCTGCACGCCCCCGCCAAACCGGCCGCCGTGGTCGTCATGGGCCTGGTCGCGGTGGCCAGCTACTTCGGTCATCGCCACATCAGCTTCCGCCGCCCCGCCGATTCCACTCCCGCCCGCGCCGACCGGTAGGTTGTCGGACATGTCGGAGGAAACCCTGGACGCCACCCTGCTGAGCCTGCTCGCCTGCCCCCAGGACAAGGGCCCCCTGCAGCTGGTCCACACCGCCACCGGTGACACCGTGCTCTACAACCCCCGCCTGCGCCGCGCCTACCCGGTCGACAACGGCATCCCGGTTCTCCTCGTCGACGAGGCCCGCGACGTCTCCGACGACGAACATTCCCTCTTCCTCACCCAATCCTGATCCCCCCACCACCCCCTCCATGAACGCCCGCGTGCCCCACCGTCGGCCGACTAGCGCGTCAGGCGAGTATGGGGACCGGATCGGCGGCGACCCTGCTGGTCGATATCGGCTGCGGGGCAGCCCCAAGGTTGGGTCGCTCGGCCCCCGGGATCGGGTACCGCAGCCGCAGGGATGGCAGGGCAGCAGCAGTGGTGGGTAGCCGCGCCGCAACAGGGGAAACCGCCACAGCAAAAGGGGCGCCTCGCGCGCAGAGGCCTGCCGGCCAGTAGAAGCGGATTCGGTTCTGCCGGTGGATGTCTCGGGCGCGGTCAGCCCTGCTGGGGGAGATCGCCGGTGAAATAGCGCTGCAGGGTGGGGCCGATGGTGGTGGCGAGATCTTCGACGGCCATGGAGGCGATGGGTTCGAGGCGGAGGATCTTGCGGGTTACCAGGAGACCCGCCAACTGTGACGCGGCGAGGGCGGCGCGTTGGGCGCCCGTGCCGGGGGGTGAATCGACCAGGGGGCGAATCTCTTTCAGCACCACCTCCAGCAGGAAGGTGCGGGCCAGGGTGGGGTCGTCGCTGGCGAGGAGGCTGCGGAAGGCGGCTACGGCGGGCATGCCCACGGGAGAGTCCCAGATACCGACGACGGTGCGGATGATGTGGGCGCCCAGGTTTTCCACGGGGACGGCCGCGAAGCCGGAGAGGATGGTCTGGGGGTCGACGGGGAGTTGCAGGGCGGCGGCGAACAATTGGTGCTTGGTGCCGAAGTAGTGGTGTACCAGTGCGGGATCCACTCCGGCCGCGCTGGCGATGGAGCGGATGGAGGCGCGGTCGAAGCCGACTTCGGCGAAGCGCACCCGGGCGGCGTCCAGAATCGCCTCCCGGGTGCCGGAATTGCCCGGACGCCGTCCGCTACGGGTCCCGCTGCCTCCGCTCACGCCGCATGTCTCCCGGTCATGCGGTGCGCCGCCGTAGGGTGGCCGCGCCCAATCCCAGTGCGACGGCGGCGAAGGCGGCCACGATCAGCACATCCCGCCACATCTGCCCGGTGGCCCCGGTGTGCGTGGACACCTGCTGCAGCGCGTCGACGGCGTAGCTGAGCGGCAGCACATTGCTGATCGCCTCCAGCCAGCTCGGCAGCTGTCCCCGCGGCACCAGCAGGCCGCACAGGAAGAATTGCGGCAGCACGATCACGGGCATGAACTGTACGGCCTGAAACTCGGTGCGCGCGAACGCGCTTGCCAGCAGGCCCAGCGCGACCCCGAGCACCGCGTCGACCACCGCGATCAGCACTACGAGCCCCGGGCTGCCCGCCGCGTTCAACCCGAGCAGCCAGAACGCCACCAGGCAGGCCACTGCCGCCTGTACCGCGGCCGCGATGGAGAACGCGGTCCCGTACCCGGCCAGCAGGTCGAATTTGGACAGCGGCGTGGTCATCAATCGTTCGAGCGTGCCCGAAACCCGTTCGCGCTGCATGGCGATGGCGGTGATGAGGAACATGACCACGAACGGCAGGATGCCGAGCATGGTGATGCCGACCCGGTCGAACAGCCGAGGCGCGCCCGGCATGGTCGGATAGTTCTTGTACACGAAATACAGCAGCGTCATGAGCAGCGCGGGCACCAGCACGATCATGGCGACCGTGCGCTTGTCGGCGCGCAACTGGCGCAGGATGCGCACCGTGGTGGCGGTGTAGCAGCCCAGCGGCCGTGGGCCCGCGGGGCGTGAAAGTGTCGCGGTCACAGCTCTTCTCCCATCCGGATCAGCTTGAGGAAGGCGTTCTCCAGGCTGGATTCGCCGGTGTCGGATCGCAATTCGGCCGGCGTGAGCTGCGCCAGCAGCCGGCCTTCGCGCATGAGCAGCAGCCGGTCGCAGTGCTCGGCCTCATCCATGACATGGCTCGAAACCAGCAGTGTCCGGCCCTGTTTCGCGAGTGCCTGGAACTGCTCCCACAGGTCGGCGCGCAGTACCGGGTCCAGGCCGACGGTCGGCTCGTCGAGCACCAGCAGCTCCGGATCGGCCACCAGTGCGCAGGCCAGGGACACGCGGGTGCGCTGCCCGCCGGACAGCTCGTTGCCGTGATGCCCCGCATGGCTGCTCAAACCCACGGCGGCCAGCGCCGTTTCGACGTCGGCGGACGAAGCCCCGTACAGCGCACCGAAATACGCGACATTGTTGGCGACGGTGAGGTCGTCGTAGATGCTCGGGTCCTGGGTCACGTACCCGACCCGCCGCCGCAGCCCGCGCGATCCGGCCTCTTCGCCGAGTACGGACACCGACCCGGATTCGATGATCTGTGTCCCGACGATGCTGCGCATGAGCGTCGTCTTCCCACACCCCGACGGCCCCAGCAGCCCGGTGATGCTGCCCCGGGGAACGGTCAGGGAGATGTTCTGCAGAACCTGTTGCCCGCCGCGCCGCACTTCCAGGTGCTCGATGGCGATGGCGTCGGTTGTCGTCGCTGGTGCCGTCACGGGTCACCCTCAATTCATCGAGTGTTGAATTCACTACGTGATGAATTGTGCGCTCATCCGGGGCTCGGGGCAAGACCCCGCTGCGTGTCGCTTTCCGGCGTGGCGATCTGGTCATCTCTGACCGATTCCGCTGACCAAATCGTGACGAATCACGCGAGGTCGGTCAGTCCTGGCGCATTCCGGCGGCGGTCCGTCCAGAATCGCCGCATGCGTGTACTTCTGACCGGCGCAGCCGGATTCATCGGCTCGCACATTCACCGCGCGGCACTGGCCGCCGGACACGAGGTCGTCGCGGCCGACTTCATGCTCGCCGCCGCCCACGGATCCGCCGCCGTGCCCCCGCCCGGCATCGCCCGGGTGGACGTGCGCGACCCGGACGCCCTCGGCGATCTCCTGCACGGCATCGACGTCGTCTGTCATCAGGCCGCCGTGGTCGGCGCCGGCGTCAGCGCCCAGGACGCCCCCGCCTACGCCAGCCACAACGACCTCGGCACCGCCGTGCTGCTCGCGGCCATGCACCGCGCCCACTGCCGCCACCTGGTGCTGGCCTCCTCGATGGTGGTCTACGGTGAGGGCCGCTACGTCGATTCCGCGGGCGCGCCCGCCGAGCCGGCCCCGCGCACCCGCACCGATCTCGACAACGGCCGATTCGACTACCGCGGCCCCGACGGCCGCCCCCTCACCTGGACGCCCATCGACGAGGACGCCCCCCTGCGTCCGCGCAGCCTCTACGCCGCCTCCAAGGTGGCTCAGGAGCACTACGCCATCGCCTGGGCCGCTGCCACCGGCGGGACCGTCACCGCACTGCGGTACCACAATGTATATGGACCCGATATGCCCAGGGACACACCGTATTCCGGGGTTGCCGCCATCTTCCGCTCCGCACTCGAGGCGGGAGAGTCCCCGCGCGTGTTCGAAGACGGCACGCAGGCCCGCGATTTCGTTCACGTCAGCGATATCGCGGAAGCCAACGTCGCCGCCCTCGAACACCCGCTCGGCGCGTTCACCCCGCTCAATATCGCCTCGGGCACGCCGATCACCATCGGCGAGGTGGCCGCCATCCTGGCCCGCGTCTGCGGCGGCAAACAGCCCGTGGTGACCGGCGACTACCGCGCCGGCGACGTCCGCCACATCGTGGCGAGTCCCGAACGCGCCCGCCGCTCACTGGGTTTCGTCGCTGCCGTCACCCCGAGTCTGGGGCTCGCCGAATTCGCGAACGCGCCGTTGCGCTCCGCCGCCGGGAACGGGTCCCCTACCTGGAGGTGAATTCGGCTGTGGCTACTACCAATTCGTCAGGATCAGGTGGTTGACGAGCAGCGCCCCCGCCGCCTGCGCGGCGAGCCAGAAGCGCGTGCTGTGGCGGGGAAGCAGCGCGGTCGCCGACAGTGCCCACACATCGAACGGCAGCCAGATGCGTTCGGTCTCGGCCTTGCTCAGCCCGCTGATGTCCGCGATGAGGATGGCGGTGATCCCGGCGGCGGCCAGTAGCGCCGCGGGATCGACGTGGGAGCGCCAGCGCGAGAGCCAGTTCCGCCACGGCTGCACCGGCAGGATCTCCAGCTCGACCAGCACCCGGCTGCCCGCGGCAGCGGTGGCCGGCCCCACCGCGCACACCGTCGCCGCGAGATTGCCCCAGACCCAGTACGAATAGGGCCGCTCGCTGGCAATGCCCTGGTAGTAGCGCTGCACCACGAGGTGATAGCCGGTGAGCCACCAGAACCCCGCCGCCGCGAAGACTCCCACCACCGCCAGCGCACCCACGAGCGCCGGCAGCGCGGGCCGCAGCGACCGGGCCAGCAGCACCGCCGCGGCCGGAATCACCATGAGCGCCAGGCCGTAATTCAGGAAGAGGGTGAATCCGAACAGCACTCCGGACGCCAGCGCGAGCAGGACCCAGCCCCGCTCCAGCCGGGTCGCCAACGCCAGCAATGCCACCGCCCAGGCGCCCACCCCGGCGAAGAGCCCGTCCGCGGAGACCGCGATCCAGATGACCGCGGGCATGAGCGCGAGGAAAGGCGTTGCGGCCCGGGCCCGATGCTCGGACCCCAGCGCCCGGATGGCGAAGGGTACGGCCGCCGCGGCACTGGTCCCGACCAGCACGCACAGCAGTCCCGCCCAGGCTCCGCCGCCCAGTCCGATCCGGTCCAGCAGCACGAACACCAGCAATGCGCCCGGCGGATGTCCGGACACGTGGGTGGTCCACGAATCGGGCTGGAAATCCAGGATGCGCCCGGAGAATCCGCGCAGCATGGCCCCGATGTCGTGCACTCCGCCGACCTCGTGCAGGTACTCGTCGCGGGTGGTGAGCCGGTCGGCGAAGCCGCGCTGCCAGCCGTCCACCATGGCCAGCGTGAACGCCCACGCCGCCGCCGTCGCCCATGCCGCCGGCAGCAGTCGACTCCATGACAGCCGCTGCGCCAGATCCGGGCCGAAGCGCACCACGGCCGCGGCGAGAGCGACGGCCGGCACCGTGCCCCACCCGAGATGCGGCAGCCAGCCGCCGAAGATCGGTGCGGCCCCGGCGTACAACTTGTCGCTCCAGGGTTTGCCTATGATTCGCGGAACCGCGAAAGCGGTGAGGACGAGCAGGAGAGCCGCGAGCGCGCAGTAGCCGTCGACACGGGTGGAGACGTAGCGCGCGACCCGGGTCGCGGAAGCGTTCGCCATGCCGGAAACCCTAGGCTCCGAAACCTGTCGGAACTGTCCGGATCGCCATTTATCCTGCTCTTGTCATACTTTCGTCATGCGTGTCCCGGGGTCGGAAGACCCCGGTTGGCCGTACGGTCGAGGCCATGACCGAGTTGGACTCCGTACCCGGGGTCACGGTGGTGATCCCCTGCCGGGACGAAGCGAAAGCGCTTCCCGGCGTACTATCAGCAATTCCGGTGGGCTACCGGGTGATCGTGGTGGACAATGGCTCGACCGACGGCACCGCCGAGGTCGCGCGTGCCGCCGGAGCGACCGTGGTGACCGAAGCGACCCCCGGCTACGGCAGCGCCGTGCACGCCGGCGTCGACGCTGCCCGCACCGAACTGGTCGCCGTCCTGGACGGCGACGGCTCCCTCGATCCCGGCGAACTTCCCCGGCTGGTGGCCGAATTCGGCCCCGGCGTCGACATGGTGGTCGGCCGCCGCCGCGCGGCGGTATCCGGCGCGCAACCCCTGCACGCGCGAATCGGCAACTGGGCCTTCGCCTTCCGGCTGCGCCGCCGCTACGGCCTGCCGGTGCACGATATCGCTGCCATGCGAGTGGCCCGCCGCGACCGTCTGCAGGCGCTCGGCCACCTGCACGCCCGCTCCGGCTATCCGCTGGCCCTGCTCACCGGTGCGGCCCGCGCGGGCTGGCTGGTGCTGGAGCGCGACATCACCTATCGGCCGCGGACTCACGGCGAGTCCAAGGTCTCCGGTTCCTGGCTCGGCACCGTGCGTGCCGCCCGAGACTTCTGGAGTGTGCGATGAACCCGACCGATGTCCCCGCCACCATGCTGGTGGTGGCCAAATCGCCCATCCCGGGATTCGCCAAAACCCGTCTCACACCGCCGTTCTCACCGGTGGACGCCGCCTACCTGGCGGCCTGCGCCCTGCTCGACACGCTGGACGCGGTGCGCGAGAGCGGCATCCGGCACAGCGTCGTCGCCTGGACCGGCGACCTCGACCGCGCAGAGCGTTCGGTCGAACTGGCCGCCGCCCTGCGCCAGGTGACCGTGGTGCCGCAGCGCGGCGACAGCTTCGGCGAACGCCTCGCCAACGCCCACGTCGATGCCGCCGAGTTCGGTGTCCCGGTGCTGCAGATCGGCATGGACACTCCGCAGGCCGATGCCGACCTGCTGAACCGCTCGGCCGCGCGCCTGGTGGCCACCGGCGACACCGTCCTCGGCCCCGCGGCGGACGGCGGCTGGTGGGCCCTCGGTCTCCCGGAGCCGCGTCCGGCGCACCTGCTCACCGACGTCCCCATGTCGACCCCCCGCACCGGTGAGCTGACCGCAACAGCCCTGCGCCACAGCGGATTCCGGGTGCACTCCCTCCCCACCCTCACCGACGTGGACACCTACGCAGACGCCGTCTCCGTAGCGGCCGTGTCCCGCGGCCGCTTCACGCGCGCCGTCGCCGACCTGGTGACCGCGAAAACCCCCGTCCCACTCTGAGATTCGAGCTCGGAAAGGAGCCCGCGGCGGCCGCCCGAACCGGCCCCGCCGCGGACGCCATGTCAGAACCCACCGCACCGCCCGACCAACCCACACCGCCCGGCGGGCCAGTCCAACCCGGCGGAAAAGTCCAGTCGAGCGGGACAGCTCAGTCCGACCCGATCGAGGGGCCCGGCCGGATCGAGGGGGCCGGGCCGCTCCAACTGTTGCTGCCGGGCGCGCTTTCCGATCGGTTGAGTCCCGCCCGCTCCACGGCGGTTGCCGCGCGGACGGGCATTGCCCTCGGCGTCGGCATCACCATCCTGTTCGGGACCGGCCTGATCAGCCACCTGATCCAGCATCCGCCGGACTGGTTCTGGTGGCCCGCGCATCCGGTGTGGCTGTACCGACTCACGCAGGGCACGCACGTGACGGTCGGGGTCATGATGATCCCGTTGTTGCTGGTGAAGTTCTGGTCGGTGTATCCGCGGTTCTTCATCAAACCGTCGCTGCGCCGGGGACTTCCGGACGCACTGGAGCGACTGTCGGTGGCGGTGCTCATCGGCGCGGTGCTGTTCCAGATCGTGACCGGGCTGTTCAATACCGCGCAGTTCTATCCGTGGAAATTCTTCTTCACCACCACGCATCACGCTATGGCGTATGTGGCGTTCGGTGCGGTCCTGGTGCATCTAGCAGTCAAGCTTCCTATTGTGCGGCAAGCACTTTCGCGGCCGATCGACGACCCTGTCCCGGATGTCGAACTGATCGGAGAATCGGAGCACGCGCAGCCAGGTGTTCCGCGGCGCGCGGTGCTCGCCGCAGCCGGGCTCGGCGCGGTCGTGGCGGGCCTGGCGGTGGCGGGGCAGTCGATCCCGTTCCTGCGCTGGGTCTCCCTGCTCGCGCCACGCAGCGGCGAAGGCCCGCAGGGTGTTCCGATCAACCGGACTGCCACAGCCGCCGGAGTCACCGAGACCGCCCGCTCACCGCAGTACGCGCTGACGGTGAAAGTCGGTGGCCACGAACACAGTTTCTCCCGCGCCGATCTGGAAGCCCTGCCGCAGGCCGACAGCGCGCTGCCCATCGCCTGCGTCGAAGGCTGGAGCGCGCAGGGCCACTGGTCCGGTGTCCGCCTGCGCGACCTGCTGACCCGGGTGGGCGAGTACGGGGGCGGCGACGTACGTTTCGTGTCCCTGGAGACGACCGGCATCTACGGTTCATCCGTCCTGCCCCGCACCCACGTGGTGGATGCCGCCACGCTGATCGCCCTGCGCCTCAATGGCGAAGACCTGGCCCTCGACCACGGCTACCCCTGCCGCCTCATCGCACCCAGCCGCCCGGGTGTCCTGCAGACCAAATGGCTGAAATCGATCGAGGAACTGTCATGACGATCACCCGAATCCTGCTGGGCGCACTGGGCATCGGCCTGGCCGCGTACGGTGTCGAACTGCTGCTGAGGATGAGCACCCCGGACGTGCGCTCGGTCACGGTCTGGTTCATCGGCGTCATCCTCGCCGAGAACGTGGTCTTCGGTCCGGTCGCGGCCCTCGCCGGCGCGCTCGGCCGCCTCGTGCTCCCCGCCCGCTGGTGGCCCGCCTACGCCGTGGGCGCGTTCATCAGCCTGGCCCTGATCCTCATCGCAGTCCCGGTGCTCGGCCGCGAGGACGCGGTCCCCGGCAACCCCACCATCCTGGACCGCGACTACACCGTCGGCCTGCTGGTCGCGCTCGCCGTGGTGTGGGCGGTAGTGGCCGCCTGCCTGCTGTTCACCGCCCGGCGGTGGTCAGCAGCGGCAGCCGGACCTCGAATCGCGCACCGTCGGAACGATTCTGCGCGGTGATGTCCCCGTGGTGCGCCGCCACCAGCCCGGCGGCAATGGCCAATCCCATACCGCTGCTGCTGCCGAGTTCGGCCGCGCCGGGGGAGCGGGCGGAGCTGCCGCGGTACGCGACCTCGAAGATGCGCGGCAGATCGGCTTCGGAGATGCCGGGCCCGGTGTCGTCGACCCGGGTCCAGGCGTGCCCGTCGTCGGCGCCCGCCGAGATGTCGATGCGCCCGCCGGGCGGGGTGTGCGCGATGGCATTGGCGACCAGGTTGGTCAGCACCCGGCCCAGCGCCCGATCGCTGCCTGCCACCACGATCTTGTCCTCGGGCTGCGTTGCTTCCAGGGTGATCCGGGCGCGTTCGGCCGTCGGCCGGTTGGCCGCCAGCACCTCGTCGATGAGCTCGCGCAGATCGACCGGCTCCATCTGCAGCCGCAGCGCCCCCGAATTGATCTTCGACATCTCGAACAGGTCGTCCACCATCGCGGAGAGCCGATTCGTCTCGAGCACAATCTGATCGGCGTACCGCTGCACATCCTCGGGACGGGACACCACCCCGTCCAGCAGCGCCTCGCCCATGGCGCGAATCCCCGCCAGCGGGGTGCGCAGATCGTGGCTGACCCAGGCCACCAGCTCGCGCCGCGACCGTTCCGCCGCGCGCTCCTGCTCGAGCATCTCGCGCTCCCACACCGTGGCGCGGGCCTGCTCGCGGCCGAGCAGAATCGCCGCGGGCACCGTGACGGCGGTGACGACGGCCAATACCACTGCCGTGCGCTCGAATTCGGCCCCGAACATGAGCCCGCTCACCGCCACCACCCCGCACAGCGTGGCCAGCGTCGGAATCAGCACCAGCACGGCCATGCTCGTGGTCATCGCGCGATTGCGGGTGTAGCGCAGCAACAGTGCGCCGACCACCACCACCGGCAGCGTGCCCGCCAGCGCGTACCCGATCAGCCCGGGCGTATCAGTCGGCACCGGACACCTCCTCGGTTCCTGGATCAGTGCCGAGATCGGCGCGGCCCCAGGCATATCCGCGACCCCACACCGTCTCGATCCGATGTGCGGCGCCCAGTTTGGCGCGCAACCGCTTCACGTGCACGGTGACCGTGGACAGGTCGCCGAAGTTCCAGCCCCACACCTCGGCCAGCAACTCCTGCCGGCTGAAGACGCGCCGCTGATGCGCCAGCAGGAAGGCCAGCAGATCGAATTCGCGCGCGGTCAATTCGACCGGCGTCCCGCCCGCCACCACGGTCCGGGCCGCCCGGTTCAACTCCACGCCGTCTCCGTGGAGCACCTCGTCGGCCACCGGCTGCGGATGGGTGCGCCGCAGCACCGACGCCACCCGCAGCGCCAGCTCACGCGGACTGAACGGCTTGGTCACGTAGTCGTCCGCCCCCGCCTGCAACCCGACCACCCGATCGTCCTCCTCGCCGAGCGCGGTCAGCAGAATGATGGGCGTCTCCGGATGTGCCCCCGCCCGTACGGCCCGCGTCAGATCGATCCCATCCGGTGGCGGCATCATCACATCCAGCACCGCCAGATCGATCTCGTTCCGGGCCAGCACGGCTGCGGTCGCCGGCCCGTCCGCGGTCTCGACGACCTCGAGCCCGTCCCGCTCCAGATACCGCCGCACCACCTCGCGCACCACGGGATCGTCATCCGCCACCAGAATCCGCATCTCCCCACCCTAGGCGGCGTCGAACCGCGAATCACCTGGTCCGAGCCATTTCCGCAGTCGCCGTCACAGTTTCGTCACCACCGGTGACCAGCTCGAACGCTCCTGCTGGCCGCGGCCGCCGAGCTCCGCGTGGTCGCCGCGGTCACGGTGTCGGGGCGGCCGATCGCCTGGCTGGCGCGGTGCTGAGCGCACCGAGCGCGGGATCGTCGGACGGGCAGGCGGCGGCCGGAGCCGGGCGGCTCTACGCTCTGGACGTGACCAGCGATATGTCCGGCCCGGCCGGCGAGGTCGAAGCGGAGGGCGGACAGGTCCGGGCCTCGACCCTGGAATTGTTCTTCGACCTCGTCTTCGTCTTCACCATCACCCAGCTCACCCATGCCTTCACCCACCATCCCGGCTGGTCCGAGCTGGGGCACGTGGCGCTCATGTTCGCCATCATCTGGTGGATGTACAGCGGGTACGTGTTCCTCACCAATGAGGTCGCCCCGAACAGCTCGTCACGCCGCACCTTCCTGCTCATCGGCATGTTCGGTTTCTTCGTCATCGCCATCGCTATTCCGAGTGCGTTCCAGGGTTCCGGGCTGGCCTTCGGGCTCGGGTACTTCGTGATCAACACGGTGCACAGCGTCATGTTCGCGACGTCGGGCAGCCGCGGCGCGAGCTCCGCGATCCTGCGTCTCGCGCCGCTCAATGCCGTGTCCGCGGCGCTGGTGCTGTCGGGCGGCATCGCCGAGGGCTGGGCGCGCGCCGTGCTGTGGATGATCGCGGTCGCGGTGCAGGTGGTCTCGCCGTACCTGGCGCGCACCGAGGGATTCGTCATCCGCCCCAGCCACTTCTGCGAACGCCACGGTCTGGTCGTGATCATCGCGCTCGGCGAATCGGTGGTGGCCATCGGCGCGAACCTGACCGGCATGGACCTCACCGTCGGTCTGGTCGCGACCGCGGGCCTCGGCCTCACCCTCGGATATGTGCTGTGGTGGGCCTATTTCGGCTTCGACGACGAGCGCGGCGAGCACCGGCTGCGGGCACTGCGGGGCCCGGCGCAGATCCGCACCGCGGTACTCGCCTACGGCTATTCATTGTTCGTGCTGGTGCTCGGCATCATCCTGACCGCGGCCGGCATCTCCATGACCATCGCGCACGGCAATCAGCCCGCGAGTATGGCCGCGGCACTGGCGCTTTCGGGCGGCGTGGCCCTGTTCCTGCTGGGCCAGTGCCTGTTCCGGCTGGTCCTGGGCATTCCCCGCGCGGGCCTGCGATTCATCGCCGCCGTCGCCGTCCTGGCCACCGCGCCGATCGGCATCGCCTGGGTGGCCTGGGGACAGCTCGTGGTCCTGATGCTGGTCGCCTACGGCTTCGTGATCGCCGACGACCTGCTCCGACTCCGATCCGGGGAGCGCAGCGCGTACCTGCAGGACATCTCGGCGATCGGGCACCGGATCATTCGCGACGGCGATCGCTAGCAGCGCTCAATCCCGTTGCGGCAGTGCGCAACCGTCGGGACCGCAGGCCTCGCCGTCCGCGACGATCTCGAGCTCCGGCGCGTGATCGTTCCAGGCCCGTTCCAGCGCCTGCGCGAACACCTCCGACGGCTGCGCGCCCGACACCCCGTACTTGCGGTCGAGCACGAAGAACGGCACGCCGCGCGCGCCCAGCTTGGCGGCCTCGGCCTCGTCGGCGCGCACCGCATCGGCGTAGGCCTCGGGATCCGCGAGCACCTCGCGTACGGCCGCGTCGTCGAATCCGACCGACACCGCGACCCGAACCAGTCGTTCGGTATCTCCGAAAAGCGGTGCTTCCTCGGCGAAGTTGGCCGCGTACAAGGCATCCAGCAGCTGCTCCTGCTTGCCCTTCTCGAGCGCGAAGTGCAGCAGCCGATGCATGTCGAAGCTGTTGCCGAAGTCCCGTCCCGAGGTCAGGTACGGCAGGCCGACCGCCTCGGCCTGCGCCCCGATGCCACGCTCGTTGGCGGCGGCCTGCGCCTCGCTGATGCCGTACTTCTCCGCGATGTGCGGCACCACCGCGTCGCTGTGATCCCGGGGCAACGTCGGGTCCAGTTCGAAGGACCGGTGCACCACTGTCACGGCGTCCCGATGCGGAAACGCCTCCAGCGCCTCCTCGAAACGCCGCTTGCCCAGGTAGCAGAACGGGCAGTTGATATCGGTCCAGATCTCGACCTGTACGGCCATCACACCTCACACTCCGACGCTGTTTCCGCAGGCCGGAGGGTCCGGCCACCCCTCTGCCAACCGGCGACCGGGCCCGAATGTTCCGCTGTGACCCGGTTCACAACGATGGGTTGTCACGTTCGGCGGGGCTGTCCTGTCTCATGCCCGACCCAGCAGGAACGAGCCCCACGGAGCCGACCATGAACGCCACCACCAACACTCACCGAATCGTCGTCCTCGGCGCCGGCTACACCGGCATGTTGGCCGCCATTCGCCTGGCCCGCCGCACCCGCAAGCTGGACGCCCACATCACACTGGTGAACCCCTCGGACCGCTTCACCGAGCGGCTGCGCATGCACCAGATCGCCGCCGGGCAGGAACTGGCCGACCACCGCATCCCCGATCTGCTGGCCGGTTCGGGCGTGGTCTTCCACCGCGCGGCCGCCGTCGCCATCGACGCCGCGGCCCGCGTCGTCACTCTCGACGACGCCACCGACCTGCCCTACGACACCCTGATCTACGCCCTCGGCAGCACCACCGACACCTCGATCGTGCCCGGCGCCGACCACCACGCCTGGACCCTCAACGACCCGCGCCGGGCCCGCCGCTTCTCGCACCGGCTCACCGAAATCGCCGCTGCCGCAGGCACTGTCACGGTAGTCGGCGGCGGTCTGACCGGTATCGAGGCCGCCACCGAGATCGCCGAATCGCACCCGGGCCTGACCGTCACCCTGATCAGCGCGCAGGAACCCGGACACATGATGGGCGACAAGGCCCGCGCGCACCTGAACCGCGCCCTGGACCGGCTCGGCATCGTCCGCAAGGTCGGTGTGCAGGTCGCCAAGGTGCTGCCCGACGCCGTACGCCTGACGACCGGCGACCTGATCGCCTCGGACCTGACCCTGTGGACCGCGGGCGTGAAGGTCTCGCCGCTGGCCGCGCAGGCCGGAATCGTCGTGGACGAGCGCGGATTGATCGTCACCGACACCACCCTGCGCTCGGTCTCACACCCGGAGATCCTGCCCATCGGTGACGCCGCCGCGGTGCGCATGCCCTTCGGCGTTCTGCACGGCACCTGCCAGAGCGGCATGCCCACCGCCGCCTACGCCGCCGACAGCCTGGCCCGCCGGCTGCGCGGAAAGACCGTGAAGCCCTTCCGTTTCGGCTACATCCACCAGCCGGTGAGCCTGGGCCGCAAGGACGCGGTCATCCAGTTCACCAAGGCCGACGACACCCCGCGCCGCTGGTACCTGAAGGGCCGCGCCGCCGTCGCCTACAAGGAGCAGGTCAGCGCCAGCCCGGTGCCGGTGTACAAGATGAGCAAGCACATGAACATGCAGGTGCAGTTCGCCAACGGCGGCCGCGCCACCCGCGCGATCGCATGCTGAGATCATCGAAACGACCCGAACTTCTCTCCGGTTCGCGTCAGCCCAGGTAGCCGGGATATCGATGCGACATCCCGGCACGCCGATGGATTCATTTCGCAAGACCCGGTAGGTATGAGTCCCATGCAGGACCACACGCCCGACCAGCCCGTAACCGCTGCCCGGCAGGACGATTCGATCGATCCCTTCGTCGCCCACCGCCGGCTGCTGTTCGGCACCGCGTATCAGATGCTCGGCACCGTCACCGATGCCGAGGACGTCCTGCAGGACGCCTGGATCAAATGGCACGAGGTGGACCGGGACACGGTCACCCACCCCAAGTCCTATCTGGTCCGCACCGTTACCAATCTGGCGCTCAACCGCCTCACCTCAGCGCGCGCCACCCGCGAGACCTATGTCGGGCCGTGGCTGCCCGAACCCCTGCTCACCACCACCGCCGACGCCGCAGAGGAGATCGAGATGGCCGACACCGTGTCGACCGCCATGCTGGTCGTCCTCGAAACCCTGAGCCCGGTCGAGCGCGCGGTCTTCGTGCTGCGGGAGGTCTTCGGCTACTCGCATGCCGAGATCGCCGGTTTCCTCGACCGCCCCGAGGCCACCGTCCGCCAGATCTCGCACCGCGCCCGCTCCCACGTGCACTCGCGCCGTCCGCGCTTCGACACCGATGTCTCGATCCGTGCGGAGGTCACCGAGAAATTCATGGCCGCGGCCCAGGGCGGAGATGTCAACGCGCTCATGGAACTGCTGGCCCCGGACGTGACGCTGTGGAACGACGGGGGCGGCAAGGTCACCGCCGCCCGCCGCCCGCTCTACGGTCCCGACCATGTGGCTCGCTGGATGCTCGGCGCCATGGCGAAACCGATCAGCGCGGGCATCCGCCTCGAATCCGCCTACATCAATGGCGAACTCGGCGTGCTGGCCATGATCGGTGACTACCGTGTGGGTGCCCTGACCTACGACATTCGCGATGGTCACATCGAAAACATTCGCTTCCAGGTGAATCCGGACAAACTGGCCGGTATTCAGCAACAGGGCGGCGAATAGGTCGCCGAATCGGTCGGTCGACAGGAATCCGGTCTCGCGGCAATTGCGGTCCCGTACTATTCGGCGCTCGTCGGGGGCATCCGCTCCCGCCTCGACACCGCTATTCTGCAAAGGATTTCGTAGTGATCGGCTATATCAAGCGCCGTACGGCGCGCCACATTCTGCCCTGGGCCGCCGCGGCCTTCATCGGTGCGAGCAGCGCGCTCGCCGGCCCCGCGGTCGCCGCGCCGGTGCTCCACACCGCCTGCGCTGCCACCGAATACGAGAACGTGAGCGGCGCCTGCGTGCCGCGGCCGGAGCAGTCTCCCACCGTTCCGGACGGGGCCACCGCCCGCTGCAAGGACGGCACCTACAGCTTCAGCCAGCACCGCAGTGGCACCTGCTCGCACCACGGCGGCGTCGCAGCCTGGCTCTGACCACCGCTTCGGCTCCGGCCACGCGGTCACCGGCCCCGCACGGCCGTCCCGGCACTCCGGGCGGGACGGCCGTGCGGAACAATAGGTCGGCGTGAGTGCCGAAGAGCTTGCCGTCGAACCACTGTGCGCCGCGCGGCGCCTGCTCGGCGGCACGCTGTGGTCCGGTCCGGTGGGCCTGCGCATCGTCGAGGCCGAGGCCTACGGAAGCGACCCCGCGGGCCCGTGGCCCGACCCGGCCGCCCACTCCGGCCGCGGCCGCACCCCGCGCAACGCGGTCATGTTCGGCCCGCCCGGCGTGCTGTACGTCTACTTCAGCTACGGCATGCACACCTGCGTGAACGTCACCAGCGGTCCCGACGGCGTCGCCAGTGCCGTCCTCGTCCGGGCCGGCGAGATCATCGCGGGCCACGATCTCGCCCGCACCCGCCGCCCCGCCGCCAAAACCGACGCCGACCTGGCGCGTGGCCCCGGCAATGTCGGCAGCGCCCTCGGAATTCGCCTGGACGACTACGGAACTCACCTCTTCGACCCGGAGGCGCCGATCCGCCTGGAACTCGGCCCCGAGATCACCGATCCCGCTGCCGTATCCACCGGTCCCCGGGTCGGGGTGAGTCTGGCCTCCGACCGTCCGTGGCGCCTGTGGCTGCCGGATTCCCCGGCGGTGTCGACCTACCGCCGCAGCCCGCGCGCTCCCAAACTGGATCGTTCCGCCTAGTCCGGATCGGTCCGCGCGCCGGGCGGGATGCGGCGCACGTGAGTCCGTATCGGCGGGCGGACCGGAGGACTACGGTGGACGAATCGACAGCTCACCCTAGGTGGAATAGCCCATGTTCGAACGGTTCACCGACACTGCCCGCCGCGCCATCGTGCTGGCCCAGGAGGAGGCCCGCCTGCTCGGGCACGATTGGATAGGGACCGAACACCTGCTGCTCGGCATCCTGCGCGGCGGTGATCCGATCGCGGGGCAGGCCCTGGCGGACGTGGGCCTGGACCTCTCCGGCCTCCGCGAACGGGTGAACCAGGCGGTCGGCGTCCAGGAGAACGGTGCCCCCGCCGGGCGCATTCCCTTCACACCCCGCTCCAAGAAGGTGCTGGAGATGTCGCTGCGCGAGGCAATGCGCCTGCAGCACAACTACATCGGCCCCGAACACCTGCTGCTGGCTCTGGTCGCCGAGGGCTCCGGCGTGGCCTCGCAGGTCCTCATCAGTGAGGGCGCCACGACCGACGACCTCTGCGGCCGAATCGATGCCCGCGTGGCCGCGAGCCCCGGCCCGGCCGGCGCGCCCTCGGCCGAAGCCGAACTCCGCCAGCGCATCACCGAACTCGAGCACCGGGTGGCCGAACTCGAACGCCGCCTGGACGGTCCCGGCACCGGGACCGTCCACGGCGACATCATCGGGTAGCTCCGGCTACACGCTCAGCGGTACCGCCCGGGCGGCTCGCTCCCCGGCCGCCAGCACGGCGGAAACGGCTGCGCGGGAGGAGGTTTCAGCGGTACCGAATGCCCAGGCCGCGCCATCGTCCGTCCGGTACTCCAGGTAGGCGACGGCTGGATCGACGCCGGCGCGGTCCACGCTCTGATGCGTCACCGACAACACCTCGACCGAGAATCCGCGCCGGCCCAGCAGACCGACGGCGTCCTCGACCGTCGCGTCGGCGGGGATACCCGAATCGGCCGGGCTCGCCGCGTAGGTGGCGGTGAACAACTCCCACAGCGTCCGCGCCGACACCTCGGTCCCGGTCCGGTCGGTGTGGTGCTGGACGTGGCGGGCGAAGTCGATCTGCAGGCGGCGCGGCAACTCCAGGCCGTACTCGGTCTCCAGCAGGTACGCGATCCCGCCCTTGCCCGACTGCGAATTGACCCGGATCACCGCGTCGTAGGAGCGGCCGACATCGGCCGGATCGATGGGCAGATACGGTACCTCCCAGGCGATTTCCCGTTCCGGCCGCCCCAGCCGGGCCGCCCGCTCGCGATGCTCGGCGAACCCCTTCTTGATCGCGTCCTGATGCGTCCCCGAGTACGCCGTGTACACCAGATCACCGGCGTAGGGATGGCGCTCGTGCACAGGCAGCCGCGTGCAGTACTCGACGGTCCGCCGCACCTGGTCGATATCGGAGAAGTCGATCATCGGATCCACGCCCTGTGCATGCAGATTCAACGCCAGCGTCGCCAGATCCACATTGCCCGTGCGCTCCCCATTGCCGAAGACGCACCCCTCGACCCGCTGCGCCCCCGCCAGCACCGCCAACTCCGCGCACGCGATCCCGGTGCCGCGGTCATTGTGCGGATGCACCGACAGGATCACGCTGTCGCGCCGCGCCAGGTTCCGGTGCATGTACTCGATCTGATCGGCGTACACATTCGGCGTCGCCACCTCGACCGTCGCGGGCAGGTTCAGCGTCACCGGCCGCTGGGGCGTGGCGTCCCACAGGGTTGTCATGCGGTCGCAGACCTCCAGCACGAAATCCGGTTCGGTCAGCATGAACACCTCGGGCGAGAACTGGAACCGGACATTCGGCATGTCCCCGGCCAGCTCCAGCGCATCGCGCCCGCCGGCGGTGATCAGCTCGGCCAGCTCGTCGCGGGTCTTGCCCAGCACCACATTCCGCCAGGTAGGCGCGGTGGCGGTGTACATGTGGACGACTACATCGTTGGGAATGCCACGCACCGATTCCACGGTCCGCTCGATCAGATCCCGGCGCGCGGGGGTGAAGACGACGATGGTGACGTCCTCGGGAACCAGCCGCTCGGCCCCGATCAGCCGTACGAAGTCGAAGTCGGTCTGCGAGGCGCTCGGATAGCCGACCTCGATCTCCTTGTAGCCCATGGCCACCAGCAGTTCGAAGAACCGCCGCTTGCGGTCGGGATCCATCGGCTCGGCCAGGGCCTGATTGCCATCGCGCAGATCCACCGGCACCCACAGCGGTGCGGTCGCGATCCGGTTGGCGGGCCAGGAACGTTCGGTCAGCGGTACCGAAACCCGCTGGTACACATCGCGATACCGATGCGAGGGCATGACGGACGGCTGCTGACGATTCCAGCTCGGGGGAGTGCTCACGGGAGATTCACTTTCGCGTCGGAGGAGGTGACCGGCGCAGCACAGCGAGCCCGCTAGCGGGGTGCCGGTCGGTCAGACCCCGCCGCGGCGGTGAAGGAGAAGCAGGGCACCCAGAAGCATGTGGACTAGACTAGAGGTGATTCACTCCTCAGACAAGTAGAGAGGCCGAGCAATAGTGGCGCAGGTACAGAGGCATCCGCTCGCCGCCCAGGCCGCCGAGGTCCTGCTCTCGCGAATTCGTGCGGGGGAGTGGCAGCTGGGCCACCGCCTCCCCGGCGAGACCACCCTCGCCGCCCAGCTCGGCGTCGGCCGCTCGACGCTCCGCGAGGCCATTCGCGAACTCGCGGGCAGGGGCGTGCTCGAAAGCCGCCAGGGCGCGGGCGTTTTCGTCACCGCCCTCGATGTCGCCGAGGACTGGGACACGGTGCTGCGCCGCTCGGACATCGTCACCGTCCTCGAGGCCCGCATCGCGATCGAGGCCGAGGGCGCGGCCCTGGCCGCCCGCCGCCGCACCCCCGCCGACCTGCGCGCCATGCTCCGCGCCCTGGCCGCCCGGGCCGAAAGCGGCGACTCCGTCGAGGGATTGGTCGACGCCGACACCGCCTTCCACCGCACGGTCGTCGCCGCTGCCCACAACGACATCCTGCTCGAGCTGTTCAACGCCTTCGTCCCGCGTTCGCGCCACGCCATGATCGACATGCTCCGTATCCGCCCCATGCGCGATCCGGCCACCGACCACGACGCGCACGAGCACCTCTACGACGCCATCCGCGCCCGCGATCCCGAGGCCGCCGCGACCGCCAGTCGCGTCCACCTGACCACGCTCCAGGCCGCCTTCGAGCCCTGACCAAAAAAATTCTGCCGAGCGGCGATGAGTTTCCGCGGCGACCCCCGTCCTAGTGAGCAAGCCGGTTCGACACCGAACCGACAAGCCCCGGAAGGACATTCGACATGACCGCCATCGCCGCCACCCCGACCGTCGCCATCGCCGCCACCCCGAGCAAGCTCCGCAACCGCGTGCTGTGGACCCTGCAGATCGTGCTCGGCCTGTTCTTCATCGTGGCCTCCGGCCTGCCGAAGTTCGCAGGTCAGGCCGACGCCGTCCGCGTCTTCCACCAGATCGGCTGGGGCGACTGGTTCCGCTACTTCACCGGCCTGGTCGAGGTGTCCGGCGGCATCGGCCTGCTGGTCGTCCGCCTGAACGGCCCCGCCGCCGCGGGCCTGTCCATCACCATGGTGTGTGCCGCCGCCACCCAGGCCTTCGTCCTCGGCTCCCCGGCCCTCGCGGTCTTCCCGCTCATCCTCGTCGGTGTCTTCGCCTGGATCGCCTACGAGCGCCGCGCCTCCTTCTCCACCTTCACCGACCTGGTGAAGTGACCCCGAATAATCGCTCGACCCCCAGCCCGTCGCCGACGAAACTCGGCGACGGGTTTCCTCGTATGTCACGCGACAACTGATTTCGTTGTGACCGGGGTAACTCGTCGGGGACGGCCAAAATTGTCTCGGCTCTCCACCGGTGGCCGCATGCAGTACTGGCGACGGCACCAAGGCCGGGCGAAAAAGTCGCGGAGAGGCGGAATGGAAAGATGGACGGCGTGAGCGGCGACATCATCGATGAACTGACCTGGCGCGGGTTGATCGCGCAGTCCACCGACCTGGACGCCCTGCGTGCGGCCGCGGCCAAGGACCCGATCACCCTCTATGCCGGGTTCGACCCGACCGCGGCCAGCCTGCACGCCGGACACCTGGTTCCCCTGCTGGCGCTCAAGCGCTTCCAGCGTGCGGGCCACCGCCCGATCGTGCTGGCCGGTGGCGCGACCGGTCTCATCGGCGACCCCCGCGACGTCGGTGAGCGCGCCATGAACTCCACCGACACCGTCGCCGAATGGGCCGGCCGCATCCGCTCCCAGCTCGAGCGCTTCGTGGATCTGGACGGCCCGAACGCGGCGATCATCGCCAACAACATGGACTGGACCGGGTCCTTGAGCACGGTGTCGTTCCTGCGGGACATCGGCAAGCACTTCTCGGTGAACGTCATGCTGGCCCGCGACACCGTCAAGCGCCGGCTGGAGTCGGACGGCATGTCCTACACCGAGTTCAGCTACATGCTGTTGCAGGCCAACGACTTCCTGCAGCTGCGCCGCGAATACGGCTGCACGCTGCAGGTCGGCGGTTCCGACCAGTGGGGCAACATCATCGCGGGCGTGGAGCTCAATCGTCGGGTCGACGGCGAGCACGTGCACGCCCTCACCGTCCCGCTGGTGACCTCGGCCGACGGCAAGAAGTTCGGCAAGTCCACCGGTGGCGGCAGCCTCTGGCTGGACCCGGAGATGACCAGCCCCTACGCCTGGTACCAGTACTTCGTGAACACAGCCGACGCCGACGTGGTCCGCTACCTGCGCTGGTTCACCTTCCTGTCTCGTGAGGAACTCGACGAGCTCGAGAAGGCGACCGCCGAGCGCCCCTTCGCCCGTGAGGCCCAGAAGCGCCTGGCCGCCGAGATGACCACGCTCGTGCACGGCGAGGCGAACACCCATGCGGTGCAGCTGGCCAGCCAGGCCCTGTTCGGCCGCGGCGATCTGCGCGAGCTCGACGAGGCCACGCTGTCGGCGGCCCTGGCCGAATCCGCGGTCGACGGCAAGGTCGCCGAGGCGACAGGTGCCTCCACCATCGTGGATCTGCTGGTCGACTCGGGTCTGTGCGAGGGCCGCAGTGCGGCCCGTCGCGCGGTCAACGAGGGCGGCGCCGCGGTGAACAACGAGAAGGTGTCCGATCCGGAGTGGACCCCGTCCGATGCCGACTACCTGCACGGACGCTGGCTGGTACTGCGTCGCGGCAAGAAGAACTTCGCCGGCGTGCGCCGCGCGGCCAACTGACCGGTTCGTCGATACCAAAACAAGATCGAAATGACCTGGGTCACAAACCAGTGGCTCAGGTCGCCGATCGCCCCGGTCAGCGGCCTGTTTACCAGCGGAAACGCCTCCGCGACCAGCGGATTTGACCTTGCGTTATCCGCCGCGTAACTTAATCCAGGTCAGAGCGACACGGACACCGACCGGGACCGAAACGCCCAGCTCAGAGGCTGGAAATCATCGGAATCGGATACGAGGTTGGACGAGGAGCGCCGGACACGAACACACCAGCCAGAAAGTTGGTCCTTGACTCTGCGGAGTCTCGCGGCTAGGCTGGAAAAGTTGCCTCGCAGGACATCCAATCAACTTTGGATCGATTGCTTGTGCGTGTGTTCTTTGAGAACTCAATAGTGTGTCGATGAATGTCAGTGCCAAATATTTTATTTGGTTCCGGCCTCACACCCCCCGTGTGTTGGGGTCGGACATTTTTAGTCAGCTAATTTCCGGCTGGCGTTTTTATCGCTAGGTTTTCGGACTCTGCGAACATTCTTCTGATTGGCTCCTTCGGGAGTGGATCGAGAGTCTTCAACGGAGAGTTTGATCCTGGCTCAGGACGAACGCTAGCGGCGTGCTTAACACATGCAAGTCGAGCGGTAAGGCCCTTCGGGGTACACGAGCGGCGAACGGGTGAGTAACACGTGGGTGATCTGCCTTGCACTCTGGGATAAGCCTGGGAAACTGGGTCTAATACCGGATATGAGCCTGGACTGCATGGTCCGGGTTGGAAAGGTTTACTGGTGCGAGATGGGCCCGCGGCCTATCAGCTTGTTGGTGAGGTAACGGCTCACCAAGGCGACGACGGGTAGCCGACCTGAGAGGGTGACCGGCCACACTGGGACTGAGACACGGCCCAGACTCCTACGGGAGGCAGCAGTGGGGAATATTGCACAATGGGCGCAAGCCTGATGCAGCGACGCCGCGTGAGGGATGACGGCCTTCGGGTTGTAAACCTCTTTTGACAGGGACGAAGCGCAAGTGACGGTACCTGTAGAAGAAGCACCGGCCAACTACGTGCCAGCAGCCGCGGTAATACGTAGGGTGCGAGCGTTGTCCGGAATTACTGGGCGTAAAGAGCTTGTAGGCGGTCTGTCGCGTCGATTGTGAAAACTTGCAGCTCAACTGCAAGCTTGCAGTCGATACGGGCAGACTAGAGTACTGCAGGGGAGACTGGAATTCCTGGTGTAGCGGTGAAATGCGCAGATATCAGGAGGAACACCGGTGGCGAAGGCGGGTCTCTGGGCAGTAACTGACGCTGAGAAGCGAAAGCGTGGGTAGCGAACAGGATTAGATACCCTGGTAGTCCACGCCGTAAACGGTGGGTACTAGGTGTGGGTTTCCTTCCACGGGATCCGTGCCGTAGCTAACGCATTAAGTACCCCGCCTGGGGAGTACGGCCGCAAGGCTAAAACTCAAAGGAATTGACGGGGGCCCGCACAAGCGGCGGAGCATGTGGATTAATTCGATGCAACGCGAAGAACCTTACCTGGGTTTGACATACACCGGAAAGCCATAGAGATATGGCCCCCCTTGTGGTCGGTGTACAGGTGGTGCATGGCTGTCGTCAGCTCGTGTCGTGAGATGTTGGGTTAAGTCCCGCAACGAGCGCAACCCTTATCTTATGTTGCCAGCGCGTAATGGCGGGGACTCGTGAGAGACTGCCGGGGTCAACTCGGAGGAAGGTGGGGACGACGTCAAGTCATCATGCCCCTTATGTCCAGGGCTTCACACATGCTACAATGGCCGGTACAGAGGGCTGCGATACCGCGAGGTGGAGCGAATCCCTTAAAGCCGGTCTCAGTTCGGATCGGGGTCTGCAACTCGACCCCGTGAAGTTGGAGTCGCTAGTAATCGCAGATCAGCAACGCTGCGGTGAATACGTTCCCGGGCCTTGTACACACCGCCCGTCACGTCATGAAAGTCGGTAACACCCGAAGCCGGTGGCCTAACCCTTGTGGAGGGAGCCGTCGAAGGTGGGATTGGCGATTGGGACGAAGTCGTAACAAGGTAGCCGTACCGGAAGGTGCGGCTGGATCACCTCCTTTCTAAGGAGCACTTCTACACAAACCATTCGAAGAGTCGAATCGGGTTGTGTCAGAGACCGTTTGAGTCCCCAATCGTGGGACCGCGGAAGCTCATGGGTGGAACGCTGACAACCTCTTCTCATCGGTGTCGGTCCCATGTGGCCGGCCGAGAAGATATATCGACACACTGTTGGGTCCTGAAAGAACAGACGTTCTTTCCAGGCAAAAAACGACGAAATCTTCTTCGCGGTCATACCGCAGAGATTCTCTGGCTGGTGCCGCAGTAGCGAGAAGGTTTTGTGTGTTGTTTGAGAACTGCACAGTGGACGCGAGCATCTTTGTTAGTAAGTGTGTAAGAGCGTACGGTGGATGCCTTGGCACCAGGAGCCGATGAAGGACGTAGTAGGCTGCGATAAGCCTCGGGGAGCTGTCAAACGAGCTGAGATCCGAGGATTTCCGAATGGGGAAACCCGGCACGAGTGATGTCGTGTCACCCGCACCTGAATATATAGGGTGTGTGGAGGGAACGTGGGGAAGTGAAACATCTCAGTACCCACAGGAAGAGAAAACAACATGTGATTCCGTGAGTAGTGGCGAGCGAAAGCGGAAGAGGCTAAACCGTGTGGATGTGATAGCCGGCAGGCGTTGTCCATGCGGGGTCGTGGGACATTACTTCCTGTTTCTGCCGAAGCAGGCGACAGTCAGAAAAGATCGCGTTAGTCGAATTGGTCTGGGACGGCCAACCGTAGACGGTGAGAGTCCGGTAGACGAAAACGTGTTCTCTGTCGTGTAGTGCTCCCGAGTAGCAGCGGGCCCGTGAAATCTGCTGTGAATCTGTCGGGACCACCCGATAAGCCTGAATACTACCTGGTGACCGATAGCGGACTAGTACCGTGAGGGAAAGGTGAAAAGTACCCCGGGAGGGGAGTGAAATAGTACCTGAAACCGTGCGCTTACAATCCGTCAGAGCTGTTAAAGGTGATGGCGTGCCTTTTGAAGAATGAGCCTGCGAGTCATCGGTGTGTGGCAAGGTTAACCCGTGTGGGGGAGCCGTAGCGAAAGCGAGTCCGAATAGGGCGTTGTAGTCGCACACTATGGACCCGAAGCGGAGTGATCTACCCATGGCCAGGGTGAAGCGACGGTAAGACGTCGTGGAGGCCCGAACCCACTTAGGTTGAAAACTGAGGGGATGAGCTGTGGGTAGGGGTGAAAGGCCAATCAAACTCCGTGATAGCTGGTTCTCCCCGAAATGCATTTAGGTGCAGCGTCGCGTGTTTCTCACCGGAGGTAGAGCTACTGGATGGCCTAGGGGGCCCACAAGCTTACCGAAGTCAGCCAAACTCCGAATGCCGGTGAGTGAGAGCGCGGCAGTGAGACTGTGGGGGATAAGCTTCATAGTCGAGAGGGAAACAGCCCAGATCGCCGGCTAAGGCCCCTAAGCGTGTACTAAGTGGAAAAGGATGTGGAGTCGCGAAGACAACCAGGAGGTTGGCTTAGAAGCAGCCACCCTTGAAAGAGTGCGTAATAGCTCACTGGTCAAGTGATTCTGCGCCGACAATGTAGCGGGGCTCAAGTACACCGCCGAAGCCGCGGCATTCAGACATTATCCCGCTTTCGAGCCAGGAGTCTGGATGGGTAGGGGAGCGTCGTGTAGCCAGGGAAGCGGCGGGGTGACCTAGTCGTGGAGGCTGCGCGAGTGAGAATGCAGGCATGAGTAGCGAAAGACGAGTGAGAAACTCGTCCGCCGAATGACCAAGGGTTCCTGGGCCAGGTTAATCCGCCCAGGGTGAGTCGGGACCTAAGGCGAGGCCGACAGGCGTAGTCGATGGACAACGGGTTGATATTCCCGTACCCGTGTATCCGCGCCCAATGGCGAATCATCTGTGCTAACCGTCCAAATGTTCTCTTATCAAGCCTTCGGGCGAGAGGGAGAATTGCTGCACGGGACCCTGGGTGTAGTAGTCAAGCGATGGGGTGACGCAGGAAGGTAGCTGGGCCAGGTGATGGAATACCTGGTGTAAGCCTGTAGGGCGTCTGGTAGGCAAATCCGCCGGACATGAGCCTGAGAGGTGATGCGTAGCCGATTGAGGCGAATTCAGTGATCCTATGCTGCCGAGAAAAGCCTCTAGTGAGTTGGTACACGGCCCGTACCCCAAACCGACACAGGTGGTCAGGTAGAGAATACTAAGGCGATCGAGATAACTGTGGTTAAGGAACTCGGCAAAATACCTCCGTAACTTCGGGAGAAGGAGGGCCCGGTCTGGTGAACACCCTTGCGGTGGGAGCTGGGTTGGGTCGCAGAGACCAGTGAGAAGCGACTGTTTACTAAAAACACAGGTCCGTGCGAAGTCGTAAGACGATGTATACGGACTGACGCCTGCCCGGTGCCGGAAGGTTAAGAGGACCGGTTAGCTCTTCGGAGCGAAGCTGAGAATTTAAGCCCCGGTAAACGGCGGTGGTAACTATAACCATCCTAAGGTAGCGAAATTCCTTGTCGGGTAAGTTCCGACCTGCACGAATGGCGTAACGACTTCTCAGCTGTCTCAACCACAGACTCGGCGAAATTGCAGTACGAGTAAAGATGCTCGTTACGCGCGGCAGGACGAAAAGACCCCGGGACCTTCACTATAGCTTGGTATTGGTGTTCGGTACGGTTTGTGTAGGATAGGTGGGAGACTGTGAAGCGGGTACGCCAGTATTCGTGGAGTCATCGTTGAAATACCACTCTGATCGTATTGGACCTCTAACCTCGGACCCTGATCGGGTTCAGGGACAGTGCCTGGTGGGTAGTTTAACTGGGGCGGTTGCCTCCCAAAATGTAACGGAGGCGCCCAAAGGTTCCCTCAGCCTGGTTGGCAATCAGGTGTTGAGTGCAAGTGCACAAGGGAGCTTGACTGTGAGACCGACAGGTCGAGCAGGGACGAAAGTCGGGACTAGTGATCCGGCACCGGCAAGTGGAAGCGGTGTCGCTCAACGGATAAAAGGTACCCCGGGGATAACAGGCTGATCTTCCCCAAGAGTCCATATCGACGGGATGGTTTGGCACCTCGATGTCGGCTCGTCGCATCCTGGGGCTGGAGTAGGTCCCAAGGGTTGGGCTGTTCGCCCATTAAAGCGGCACGCGAGCTGGGTTTAGAACGTCGTGAGACAGTTCGGTCTCTATCCGCCGCGCGCGTTAGAAACTTGAGGAAGGCTGTCCCTAGTACGAGAGGACCGGGACGGACGAACCTCTGGTGTGCCAGTTGTTCCGCCAGGAGCACGGCTGGTTGGCCACGTTCGGAAGGGATAACCGCTGAAAGCATCTAAGCGGGAAGCCTGTTCCAAGATGAGGTTTCTCACCCCCTCGAGGGGGTAAGGCCCCCAACAGACCATTGGGTTGATAGGCCAGAACTGGAAGTCTGGTAACAGATGTAGGTGACTGGTACTAATAGGCCGAGGACTTACCAACAAAGAAGCTACGCGTCCACTGTGCAGTATCTGAAACAACACACAGATCACTGAGAAGACAGGAACCGAGGCCCGGCAACGGGATTCGCGCCCTGGCTCTCTGTGTGACAGTTTCATAGAGTTACGGCGGCTATAGCGGTGGGGAAACGCCCGGTCCCATTCCGAACCCGGAAGCTAAGGCCACCTGCGCCGATGGTACTGCACTCGACAGGGTGTGGGAGAGTAGGACACCGCCGGAACATCCTTCGCGAAAGGGGACCCTCACCGGGTCCCCTTTCGGCGTTTGACCACCCGGTGCTGCGTTGACGCTCGAGAGCGGCGTGATTGAATTCATGGGTAGGTGGGATCGCCCACCGGCCCTCCTCACGCGCTCCAGCGCCGTGGCCGGGTACCGCAGGCTACAAGAACAGAGAGGGATCACCGTGGCGGAGCAGAACGACGGCCGCAAACCCTTCCGCCGTAATAGTGGTGGGACCGGACAGGGCGGCTATGGCCGGCGCGATGAAGGCGAACGCCGCGACCAGGGACGGTCGTCGGGCGGACCGCGCCGCGAGCGCGATGGCGGCCGTGAGGGCGGATTCAACCGCGGCGGTGGCGGATTCAACCGCGGTCGTGACAATGAGCGTGGCGGTTACCGCTCCGAGGGCGACCGCGATCGCGGCGGCTATCGGGGTGAGGGCGGCGGCCGCGGCGGGTCCGAGCGCGAAGGTGGCCGGGGCGGCTACAACCGTGAGGGCGGATTCAATCGCGGCGAGCGTCGCGAGGGCGGTTTCCAGCGCAGCGGTGATCGTCGTGAAGGCGGGTTCAACCGCGACCGTCGTGAGGGCGGTTTCAACCGCGGTGACCGTCGAGAAGGCGGTTTCAACCGGGGCGAGCGTCGTGAAGGCGGTTTCAACCAGGGTGAGCGTCGCGAGGGCGGATTCAACCGTGGCGGCGACCGTGACGGTGGCTTCAATCGCGGCGAGCGCCGCGAAGGTGGCTTCCATCGTGGCGATCGTGACGGTGGCTTCAACCGCGGTGACCGTCGTGAAGGTGGCTTCGACCGCGGTGAGCGTCGCGAAGGCGGATTCAACCGTGGTGATCGTCGTGAAGGCGGTTTCAACCGGGGTGAGCGTCGTGAGGGTGGCTTCGATCGCGGCGGTGAGCGTCGTGAGGGCGGATTCAACCGCGGTGACCGTCGAGAAGGCGGTTTCAACCGGGGCGAGCGTCGCGAGGGCGGATTCAATCGCGGCGAGCGTCGCGAGGGCGGTTTCCAGCGCAGCGGTGACCGTCGTGAAGGCGGCTTCGATCGCGGGGACCGTCGCGAAGGCGGATTCAACCGCGGCGAGACCCGGGGTGGGGGCTTCGACCGGGACCGCGGGGAGCGGAAGGGCTTCGCGCGCAATGCGTTCGCGGATGAGCGTCCGGAGCACTCGGGGGCGGGACAGGATGTCGAGCGGGCCGGGAGCGGTGCGAGCGAGAGGTCGTTCGAGGGCGAGCGTCGCCGCGGCGGCGAGGGCACGCGGGTCAGCGGCGGCCGGCCGGGGGAGCGGCGTTCGGGTCGTCCCGATGAGCCGAACCTGCCGGACGACGTGCAGGCCTCCGATCTCGAGCCGGCGGTGCGGCGCGATCTGCTGAGCCTGGACAAGGGCAATGCCGAGTCGGTGGCCCGGCACCTGGTCATGGTGGCGCAGCTGCTGGACGAGGATCCGGAGCTGGCGCTGGAGCACGCGCGCGCTGCCCGGCAGCGGGCCGGCCGCATCGCGGTGGTGCGCGAGACCGCCGGTGTCGCGGCCTACCACGCGGGTGAATGGGCCGAGGCGCTGTCCGAGCTGCGGACCGCGCGCCGCATGTCCGGCGGTTCGGGTCTGCTGGCCGTCATGGCCGACTGTGAGCGTGGTCTGGGCCGTCCCGAGCGCGCCATCGAGCTGGGCCGCAGCGATGAGGCCCGGGTCCTGCAGGGCGACGACGCCACCGAGCTGCGCATCGTGGTCGCCGGCGCCCGGATGGATCTGGGGCAGTTCGACCAGGCGGTGGTCACCTTGCAGACCGCCGAGCTGGATCCGGCGCGCACCGGTTCCGCGGCTGCGCGCCTGTTCTACGCCTACGCCGAGGCCCTGCTGGCCGCCGGTCGCGAAGACGAAGCGCTGACCTGGTTCATGAACGCCGCCTCCGCCGACCTGGACGGTGAGACCGACGCGGAGGACCGTGCGGCCGAACTCTCCGGCGACGGTGACGGCGGCGCGGACTGGACCGCGGCGTTCGACGACGACGAAGACGAGGATGGGGACGTCGCGGATTCCGCTGCGGCGGAGGAGGATTCCGCCCCCGAGGACACCGCCGCCGAGTCGGAGCCGTCCGGGAAGGCCGCGGATGATTCCGGCAAGTCCGCGGAAAGCTCCGAGAACTGAGGACCGGCAAGTGATTTCGACCGTGCGGCCGCGCAACAGCGCAGCCGCACGGTCGTTTTTGTTTCTGTGAAGAGTGACGAGAGGGACGGCGTAATGCGACTGCGGGATCGGTTCGAGGCATTGCTGTTGGATCTGGACGGAACGCTGTTCCGCGGCCACGAGCCGATTCCGGGTGCGTCGGAAGCACTTTCGGCGGGTGATTCCGGACAGCGTCTGATGTACGTCACCAACAATGCGAGCCGCTCGGCCGACGCGGTCGCCTTCCACCTGCGGGAGCTCGGTTTCGACGCCCACGAGGACGAGGTGGTGACCAGCGCGCAGGCGGCCGCGCGTGTGCTGGCGCAGCGGATCCCGCCGGGATCGACGGTGCTGGTGGTCGGCACCGACGATCTGATGGCCGAGGTGGAGAACGTCGGCCTGCAGGCGGTCCGCCGCTTCGACGGCCTGGTGCCGAGCGCTGTGGTGCAGGGCCATTCGATGCAGACCGCGTGGGCGGATCTGGCCGAGGCCGCCTACGCGCTGCGAGCAGGGGCGCTGTGGGTGGCCGCCAATACCGACGCCACGCTCCCCACCGAGCGCGGCCTGGCGCCCGGCAACGGCTCGATGGTCGCGGCGCTCCGGCAGGCGTCGGGCCTGGAGCCGATCGTGGCGGGCAAGCCGTACGCGCCGCTGATGGAGGATGCGCTCGATCGGGCCGGTACCCGCGACGCCCTGGTGGTCGGCGACCGCCTCGACACCGATATCGATGGCGCCCACGCCACCGGCCTGGAGTCGCTGATGGTGCTGACCGGCGTGAGCACGCTCGAGGATCTGGGCACCCAGCCCTCGGATCGCATGCCGACCTACATCGCCGAATCCCTCGACGCGCTGAATCACCCTGTCGCCGAGTTCGATCCGGTCGTGCCGGGCGCCGGAGACATCGCGAAGGAGATCACGGCCCGCCTGGACGCGGCCCCCGGCCGCGCCATCCGGGTCTCCTCGACGCCTCGCGCATAGTCGAGGACTTGCCGCGGGCCTGGATCAGGTCGCGTCGTCGGAGAAGTTGTCCACGGTGACCTTGGCGGCCGACAGGTCCGCGGTGAACTCGATACGCACGGACTCCTCGAACTTCACGACCGTGTTGTAGCTCTCGGCGCTGCCTTCTTCCAGCGTGCCCTGCAGGACGGGCCGGCCGGAATCGGTTGTCGCCCGGAGGTTCCGTAACGTGCCCCATCCGGCCACGGTCTTGATCGAATCGGCCGGAACCGGTTCGGCCACGTATTCGTAGCCTTTGGGGCGCCTGTTGCTGTAGCCCCTGTTGATGGTGATCAGGGTCATCGGGATCGGCCGCGCATCGACCAGGACGCGGAACGTCCCACGGGCGCCGCCGGGCTCGAGGGTGACCTCGTGCCCGGCGATGCGGAAGGCCACCACGGAGAAGTTGGCGGTGTGCGGCTCCGCGCCGTCCTCTGGTGCTGTCATCGAACGGACTATAGCCCGGCTTTCGACGACATCGACAACCCGTTATTGTGAAGTCTCACACCAGTTTTCGCGCCTCGAACGGTCGCGAGATGGCGGCGGCCACCAGGTCGGAGGGGCGGTGGGAAGGTCGGGGTCTCGGCGATCAGGTCCTCGAAGCCGCTGTCCATTTGCCTCGTTCCGTCGGTCGCGCACGAGCGGCTTTCGGGACACGCGGAAGAGCGGGGCGGGGCGACGCGGCGGAGGCCGGTCGGCGGTGGATCGGTAAGCGGTGGGGTACGTGTGTTCGAATGCGAGTTCGGGTAGCGTTGTCGCCACGATGACTATGCCCACGCCTCGCCCGCAGTTTCCCGCGCCGGGATCCCCTATCGGGACGCCGGGGCCCCGTCCGGGGGCGCCGTTGCCCGGGCAGCATCTGCCGGGTGCGAATCAGGAGTTCGCCGACCCGGAGCGGGTCCAGGCGGAGGTGGCCGCGCTGCTGGCCGAATTGTCGGCGGGCGCACCGAATCCGGGCTTCCCGGGCGCGCCGACCGTGCATTCGGAGGGCACCGATATCGTGCGTCGGGGCAAGATTCTGGAGCAGGCGCACGAGGTGCTGGTGCAGGCCCTGGCCACGGTGGACAAGATCTGAGGTGGCCAGGCGCGCGCGGGTGGACGCGGAACTGGTTCGCCGCGGATTGGCGCGGTCGCGGGAACACGCGGTCGAGCTGATCAACGCGGGCCGTGTCCTGATCAATGGGTCGGTCGCCACCAAGGCGGCGACGGGAGTCGAGGCGGGCACGCCGCTGCTCGTTCGGGAGGAACCCGACGAGGTGCAGTGGGCCTCGCGCGGCGCGCACAAACTGCTGGGCGCGCTCGAGGCGTTCGAGCCGCAGGGCGTGTCGGTCGAGGGCAAGCGGTGCCTGGACGCGGGCGCGTCCACGGGTGGATTCACCGATGTGTTGCTGTCGCGCGGAGCCGAGGAGGTGGTGGCCGCCGATGTCGGGTACGGCCAGCTGATCTGGCGGCTGCAGAACGACGACCGCGTCCGCGTGCACGACCGCACCAATGTGCGGCAGCTGACGCCCGAACTCATCGGCGGCACCGTCGAATTGGTGGTCGCCGACCTGTCGTTCATCTCCCTCGGCCTGGTGCTGCCCGCGCTGGCCGCTTGCTGTGCGCCGGGCGCGGATCTGCTGCCCATGGTGAAGCCGCAGTTCGAAGTGGGTAAGGATCGCGTGGGATCCGGTGGTGTGGTGCGGGATCCGGCCCTGCGTGCCGAGGTGGTGCGCGAAGTCGCCGCCGCGGCAGCGAAACTCGGGCTGCGTACGTGTGGCGTGACGGCCAGTCCGCTGCCCGGTCCGTCCGGGAATGTCGAGTATTTCCTCTGGTTGCGCAAGGAGACCGGTGCGCCGGAGCGTCCGGAGACCGAACCCGCTGCGGCCGGTGACGGCGCGGACGTCGGTGGGGGCGCATACGATGCAGACGAGGCGGCGCGTGTGGCGGCGCTGATCGAGCGTGCGGTGCAGGAGGGTCCACAGTGAACGCGGCTAGCCCGGCCAGGGAGGTTCTGCTGGTCGCGCATCCGGGACGGCCGGAGATCACCGATACCGCGCACCGGGTCGCGAAGATCCTGTGCGGGGCCGGGATAGGGCTGCGCGTGCTCGAGGACGAGGCGTACAGCACCCGGTTCGACATCGACGACGACGGCGCGGCCGACGGCTACCCGATGCAGGTGATGGCACACGATCTCGACGCGGCGGTGGGCACCGAGATGGTGCTGGCGCTCGGCGGTGACGGGACGTTCCTGCGAGCGGCCGAACTCGCCCGCAGTGCCTCGGTGCCGGTGCTCGGAATCAATCTGGGGCGCATCGGTTTTCTCACCGAGGCCGAGGCCGAGCACCTGGACGAAGCGTTGTCCCAGGTGGTGCGGCGCGACTACACCGTCGAGGAGCGGATGACCATCGACGTCACCGTGCGCGTCGACGATGTGGTGGTGGAGCGCGGCTGGGCGTTGAACGAGGCCAGCATCGAGAACGCGGCGCGCATGGGCGTGCTGGAGGTGGTGCTCGAGGTGGACGGCCGGCCGGTGTCGGCCTTCGGCTGCGACGGTGTGCTGATCGCCACGCCGACCGGGTCCACCGCCTACGCCTTCTCGGCGGGCGGGCCGGTGGTGTGGCCGGAACTCGAAGCGCTGCTGGTGATCCCGTCCAATGCGCACGCCCTGTTCGCCCGGCCCCTGGTGACCAGCCCGAATTCACTGATCGCGGTGGAAACCGTTGCGACGGGCCATGATGCGATCGTTTTCCTCGATGGCCGACGCACCCTCGCACTGCCGCGGGGCGGCCGGGTCGAGACGGTCCGCGGGACCGACCCGGTGCGATGGGTTCGGCTCGACTCCGCGCCGTTCGCCGATCGGATGGTGCGCAAATTCCAGTTGCCCGTGACAGGCTGGCGTGGCCGCCCGTCTGCGCGGTCGGGCGCGGAGGCGTCGGCGCGCGTAACCACGGAGCGCCCGAGCGCAGGCGAGATCGAAGACCTCCGAACGGAGAGCACGAGTGCTGACAGAGATCAGGATTGACGGGCTGGGCGTAATTTCCACCGCCACCGCACAATTCCACGAGGGCTTGACCGTTTTGACCGGTGAGACCGGTGCGGGCAAGACCATGGTGGTGACGAGCCTGCACTTGCTCAGCGGCGCCCGCGCCGACCCGGGACGGGTGCGCCTCGGGGCGTCACGGGCAGTGGTGGAGGGCCGTTTCACCGTGGACGAGGTGCACGACGGCGCCCTCGGCGAGGTCGAGCAGGTGCTGGAATCCACCGGCGCCGAACGCGATGACGACGGCAGCATCATCGCCGTCCGCACGGTCGGATCCGATGGCCGCTCCCGCGCCCACCTGGGTGGCCGCAGCGTGCCGGCCGCGGTGCTCGCGGACTTCACCACCCCGCTGCTCACCGTGCACGGGCAGAACGATCAGCTGCGGCTGCAGCGGCCCGACCAGCAGCTGCACGCGCTGGACCAGTTCGCCTCCGACGCGGTGGCGCCGCTGCTGGCCAAGTACCAGAAGGCGCGAAAGGCCTGGCTGGACAAGCGCAATCAGCTGCTCGAGCGGACCGCGCGCAGCCGGGAGCTGGCTCTGGAAGCCGACCATCTGGCGCAGTCGCTGGCCGAGATCGATGCTGTCGCACCGGAACCCGGCGAGGACGACCACCTGGTGGCCGAGGTGCGCCGGCTGTCGGATCTGGATTCCCTGCGCGAGGCCGCCTCCACCGCGCACGACGCGCTGGCCGGTCCGGCCGATTCGCCGGGTGAGGACGCGGGCGCGCTGGATCTGCTGGGCACCGCGCGCGCCCGCATCGAGGCCTCCGACGATCCGATCCTGACCGCGCTGGCTCCCCGTCTGGGCGAGGCGATTTCGGTGGTGGTGGATCTGACCACCGAGCTCAGCTCCTACCTGTCGGACCTGCCGTCCGATCCGGGCGCGCTGGAGTCCATGCTGACCCGCCAGGCCGAGCTGAAGACGCTGACCCGCAAGTACGCGCCGGATATCGACGGGGTCATCAAGTGGGCCGAGGAGGCGCGCACGCGCCTGGCCTCGCTGGATGTGTCGGAGGAGGCGCTGGCGGCGCTGGCGGCGGATGTCGAGACCGCGGCTGAGAAGGTCCGCGAAACGGCCAAGAAGCTGACCGCGGCCCGCAGCAAGGCCGCGGGAAAGCTGGCGTCGGCCGTGAGCACAGAACTGGGCGGTCTGGCCATGGGGCGTGCCCGGCTCGAGGTCGGCGTCGGTCCCGTCCTTGCGGGCGTGCAGGATTCGGCCCCGCTGGTCATCGACGGCACGGAGCTGCACGCCGGTTCCACGGGCGTGGACGAGGTGGAATTCCGCCTGGCCGCTCACTCCGGCGCGCATCCGCTGCCGCTGAGCAAGAGCGCCTCCGGCGGTGAACTCTCCCGCATCATGCTCGCCCTGGAAGTGGTTCTCGCCAGCTCCGAACATGGCACCACCATGGTCTTCGACGAGGTCGACGCCGGTGTCGGCGGCCGCGCCGCCGTCGAAATCGGCCGTCGCCTGGCCCGGCTGGCCCGCACCCACCAGGTCATCGTCGTGACCCACCTGCCGCAGGTGGCCGCCTTCGCCGACACCCACCTGGTGGTCGACAAGCTCGACGACGGCAAGGCCGTCAAATCCGGCGTCAAAGCCCTCACCCAGGACGAACGCGTCATCGAACTCGCCCGCATGCTGGCGGGCATGGGCGACAGCGAAACCGGCCGCGCCCACGCCTGGGAACTCCTCACCACGGCCGACGCCGAGAAGGTCGGCGCTGCCGTCTCGGGCGAGTAACCGGGCACCGAGACAGGAAAACCGGCCGGGCCCGCGGAGGGTCCGGCCGGTTCTGTCTGTGCCGCCGCGCCGACTCCGAAAGCGCGGTGGCCGAGCGTTACTTGATCGCCTTGCGCACTCCGCCGATGAGGGCGTTGGTGAGGGCGCGGAGGCCGGGTTCGAGGATCTGAGCGGGGACGGGGAGGCTGGGCTCGGACTCCATGGTGTAGACGACCCGGGTGCCGCCCGGCGCGTCGGAGAAGCTGATGGTGCCGACGTGCCGCTTGACCGGGGCGCCCGCGATGACGCGGTAGACCATGCGCTCATTGGGGACGAGCTCGGTGGTCTCCTCGGTCGGGCCGATGCCGGCCAGGCCCAGGTGGTACTGCGCGCCGACGCCGGACGGGCTCCCGATGCCCGGCTTCTTCAATGAAATCTGAATGGGCAGAAAGGCATTGAGGCTGTCACGCTCGGTGAAGAGCTTGTAGACGACCTCACGCGGGGCGGGGAGAACGGTATCAACGGTGGTGCTGGCCATGTCCGGAGCATAGCCTTACCGGTTGGTAAGATGGAAGGTTCGATCGGAGCCGCATCTACAGCGTCCGCATGCAATCGTGACCACTGTTTTCGTGCCGATCGGGGTAACTCGCCGGGTACGTCCGAAATTGATTCGGTACCAAACTGATAGCGCGGATGTATGGCCGACAACGGCTCTCGGCTGTCCGCTGAAGTGGCGGGGAGGTGGTGCAGATCGTTTGCTGACCGGCGCGCCTCCATCAAAGGTTGAGACTTAAGGGCAATCATTCATCGTTATGAAGATGCTGGCCCTGCTGTCGCGCAATACCGAAACGCTTCCGGGTCTGACCGGTGTGGCCCGGGTGGACCGCAATACCAGGCGTTTGCTCCAGCGCGTGGGGCCTGGTGACGTGGTGGTGCTCGACGAGATGGACCTGGATCGGCTCACCGCCGACCGGCTCGTCGAAGCCCAGGTGGCGGTGGTGGTGAACGCCTCGCCGTCGATCTCCGGGCGATATCCGAACCTGGGTCCGGAAGTGCTGGTGGCCAATGGCATCCAGCTGCTGGACGCGGTCAGCTCGGACGTCTTCAAGAAGATCAAGGACGGCAGCCGGGTCCGCGTCGAGGCCGGCGTCGTCTACGCGGACAAGCCGGCCAGGAAGGAACCCGAGGCGCTGGTCGAGGGCATCGAGCTCGACGAGGCCGCCATCGCCGAGCGGATGATCGAGGCGCGCAACGGGCTCGCCGACCATCTGGAAGCCTTCTCCGGCAACACCATCGAGTTCATCCGCACCGAATCCTCCTTGCTCATCGATGGAATCGGCGTGCCGGATGTCGAAGTCGACATGAAGAAGCGGCATGTCGTGGTCGTGGCCGACGGTCCCGAGCACATCGAGGACCTCAAGCGCATCAAGCCGTTCATCAAGGAGTACGCGCCGATCCTGATCGGCGTCGGCCGGGGCGCGGACACCCTGACCCGCCACGGCTACCGGCCCGACCTCATCGTCGGCGACCCGGAGGAGATCACCGCCACCACGCTGAAGTCCGGCGCGGAGGTGATCCTGCCCGCCGATACCGACGGCCACGCCAAGGGTTTGGAGCGCATCCAGGATCTGGGCATCGGCGCGACCACCTTCCCGTCCTCGGGTGCGCCCGCTGATCTGGCGCTGCTGCTGGCGGATCACCACGGCGCGTCGCTGATCGTCACCGTCGGCGCGGCGGCCTCGCTGGACGACTTCTTCGACCGCGGCCGGCGCGACTCGAATCCGGCCACCTTCCTGACCCGCCTCAAAATGGGCACCAAGCTCATGGACGCGAAAGCCGTTGCCTCGCTGTACCGCGACCGGGGCTCGGCCTGGGCGATCGCGCTGGTGGTGCTCGCGGCGCTGGTGGCCCTGGTGGTCGCGCTGCTGGCCACCCACATGGGCGGTGAGGCGCTGACCTGGACCGCCGACACCTGGCATCGCGGATCGCACTGGCTACAGGGCCTATTCGACCGGCACAGGTAGATCGAGATTAGGGACGACCGGACGATGATTTCTTTTCGCCACCACGCGATTTCGATCGCCGCGGTATTTCTGGCCCTGGCGGTCGGCGTGGTGCTGGGCACCCGTACGCAAGGCAATGGGTTGTTTCCCGGCACGGGCGACCGGCAGCAGATCGACGATCTGCGTGCCGAGAACGGGCGTTTGAACGAACAGGTGAAGGCGGCCGACGCCTTCCTGTCGGGTTCGGCCGGCAAGCTGCTGGCGGGCGCGCTGGCCAACCGTTCGGTACTCGTCTTCACCACCCCCGACGCCGACAGCGGCGACGCCGACGCCGTCACCGCGGCCCTCACCACCGCGGGCGCCGCGGTCACCGGCCGGATCGGCCTGACCGGCGCGTTCACCGACTCCTCCGAGGGCGATCGACTACGCACCGCGCTGCTGAACGTGGTCCCCGCCGGGGCGCAGTTGAAGGTCGACGCGGTCGATCAGGGCAGCCTCGCGGGCGATCTGCTCGGCCAGGTGCTGCTCGACGATCCGGTCAGCGGGCAGGCGCGCGGCACCCAGCAGGAGCGCGGCCTGGCCCTCGAGACACTGCGCGGCGGCGGCTTCCTGACCTTCGCCGATGTGCAGCCCGCCCAGCTGGCCGTGGTGGTCACCGGCGACGGGGCGCGGGCCGACGAGAACAATCGCGGCACCATCATCGCCAGGTTCGCCGGGTGCCTGCGGTCCCACAGTGCCGGGGTGGTGCTGGCGGGTCGCTACGGGGCCGCCGAGGGGCCCGGAGCGATCGCTGTGACACGGTCCGAGGGTGGGCTGTCGACCGTCACGACCGTCGACAATGTCGATCGTGAGATCGGGCGGATCACCACCGTGCTCGGGCTCACCGAGCAGTTGAACGGCGGTACCGGCCGTTACGGCACGGGTGAGAAGGCGACCTCGCTCACAGTCGCGGCCATGCCGCACTGAGAAGATCCCGGAGCCGGACAGCGGAAAGGCCCGGCCACGCCGATGCCGACATGGGGAAAGTTGCCCCCGGCACGCAGAATCGAGCCAATCACGGGCAACCAACATGCGTGGCATGCGATCGGCGTCGCCGATCCGTGTTACCGTGAAGTCCCGTGGGTCAATCACGGATTCCGGCGCGCGCGGCCACGAAACACATCTTCGTCAGCGGTGGCGTCGCCTCTTCACTCGGTAAGGGTCTGACCGCCTCCAGCCTCGGTCAGCTGCTCACTTCACGCGGACTCCGCGTCACGATGCAGAAGCTGGATCCGTACCTGAATGTCGATCCCGGCACCATGAACCCCTTCCAGCACGGTGAGGTGTTCGTGACCGAGGACGGCGCGGAGACGGACCTCGATGTCGGCCACTACGAACGGTTCCTGGATCGCGACCTGTCCGGGGACGCCAATGTCACCACCGGCCAGGTGTACTCGAAGGTGATCGCCAAGGAGCGCCGGGGTGAGTACCTCGGTGACACCGTGCAGGTGATCCCGCACATCACCGATGAGATCAAGAGTCGCATTCTCGCCATGACGGGACCGGACCTGCACGGGCAGGCGCCGGACGTGGTGATCACCGAAATCGGTGGCACCGTGGGCGATATCGAGTCGCAGCCGTTCCTCGAGGCGGCGCGGCAGATTCGCCACGAGGTGGGTCGCGACAACTGCTTCTTCCTGCACGTCACGCTGGTGCCCTACCTGGGTCCCTCGGGCGAGCTCAAGACCAAGCCGACCCAGCACTCGGTGGCGGCGCTGCGCAATATCGGTATCCAGCCCGACGCGCTCATCCTGCGCTGCGACCGCGAGGTGCCGCAGCCGCTGAAGAACAAGATCGCGCTCATGTGCGACGTGGATGTGGACGCCTGCATCTCCACGCCGGACGCGCCGTCGATCTACGACATTCCCAAGGTGCTGCACCGGGAAGGCTTGGACGCCTACGTCGTTCGCAAGCTGGGGCTGCCCTTCCGCGACGTGGACTGGACGGTCTGGGGTGATCTGCTGGACCGCGTGCACAACCCGCGCGAGGAGGTCACCGTCGCGCTGGTCGGCAAGTACGTCGACCTGCCCGACGCGTACCTGTCGGTCACCGAGGCGCTGCGCGCGGGCGGCTTCGCCTCGCGGGCCAAGGTGAACATCCGCTGGGTGCAGTCCGACGAGTGCGAGACCGAGGCGGGTGCGCGCTCGCACCTGGCCGACGTGAACGCCATCCTGATCCCGGGCGGCTTCGGCATTCGCGGCATCGAGGGCAAGGTGGGCGCCATCCACTACGCCCGCGAGCACAAGATTCCGCTGCTGGGCCTGTGCCTGGGTCTGCAGTGCGTGGTCATCGAGGCGGCGCGCTCGGTGGGCATGAAGGACGCCAACTCGGCGGAATTCGAGCCCGACACCAACTACCCGGTCATCTCGACCATGGCCGACCAGGAGCAGATCGTGGCCGGCGAGGCCGATCTGGGCGGCACCATGCGACTCGGCGCGTACCCGGCTGTGCTGCAGCAGGATTCGCTGGTCGCGCGGGCGTACGGCGAGACCGAGGTCTCCGAGCGGCACCGGCACCGGTACGAGGTCAACAACACCTTCCGCGACAAGATCGCCAAGAGCGGCCTGAAGTTCAGCGGCACCTCCCCGAACGGCCACCTGGTCGAGTTCGTGGAGTACCCGCAGGACAAGCACCCGTTCCTGGTCGCCACCCAGGCGCACCCGGAGCTCAAGTCCCGTCCGACGCGCCCGCACCCGCTGTTCGCGGCGCTGATCTCGGCGGCGCTGGAATACAAGGCCGCCGAACGGCTTCCGGTGGAGATTCCCGACGAGGTGCCCGCCGCGGAGGCCGAGAAGGTCTCCAAGTGATCCCCGCCTGACCGGGATTCCACGGCCCGCCCGAGCATTCGACGAGTGCTCGGGCGGTTTCGTATCCGCCCGGGTATCCGCGCTACGGTTCTGGAATGACCTCCTCGGAACCGGTCCCCGGCACACACGATTTCGATGTCCTGTCCAGTCGCACGGTGTACTCGGGCGCGATCCTGGCACTGCGGTTGGACCGGGTGGTCATGCCCGGTGGCAAGGTCGCCGAGCGGGAGGTGATCGAGCACCACGCGGCGGTCGCCGTGGCGGCGCTGGACGAGGACGACAATCTGGTGCTGGTCAATCAGTACCGGCATCCGATCGGGCGGCGGTTGCTGGAGCTGCCGGCCGGACTGCTGGACAAGGCGGGTGAGGATCCCCTCGAGGCCGCCCAGCGGGAGCTGGCCGAGGAGACCGGGCTGGCCGCGCGGGAGTGGTCGGTGCTGGTCGATGTGGCGCTCTCGCCCGGGTTCACCGATGAGGCGCTGCGGGTGTACCTGGCGACCGGGCTCTTCGAAATCGACCGGCCGGACCCGGAAATGGAGGAAGCCGACCTCCAGATCCTGCGGATGCCGTTGGCGGAGGCCGTACAGGCCGCGCTGGCGGGCGACATCACCAATGCCACCGCGGTGGCGGGGGTGACCGCGCTGATGACGGCCCGGTCCAGCGGGGCTCGGCTGCGGCCCGCCGACGCGCCCTGGCCGGGGATGCCCACCGCGTTCCTGGATCGCAAGGCGCGGGAGGCCTCGCAGTAGATCCCGATCGGGAAGGGCAGTAGATCCCGATTGGGAAACTTGTTCGATTCGCCGGGGTTCGGGTCGGGGAGTTCGTCGGTGGCGGCTGCAATGATGTGAGCCGTGCTGAAGCGGCAGATCGACGCGTACCTCGACCATTTGGCGGTCGAGCGCGGCGTCGCGCGCAATACGCTCAGCGCCTATCGCCGGGATCTGGGCCGCTACCAGTACTTTCTGACCGAGCGCGGAGTGGAAACGCTTGCCCGCGTGGCCGAATCGGACATTGCCGACTACATGGTGTCGCTGCGGTCGGGGGACTCCGGCCATCCCGCCCTGGCCGCCTCGTCGGCGTCGCGGGCCCTGGTCGCCGTCCGCGGGCTGCACCGGTTCGCGACGGCGGAGGGCATGACCGACGCGGATGTGGCGCATCCGGTGAAACCGCCGACTCCCGCCCGCAGACTGCCGAAAGCCCTGCCGTACGACCAGGTTTCCCGCCTGCTCGACGCCGCCGGGGGAGCCATCGCCGACGGCCCGCGCGGGCTGCGCGACCGCGCGCTCCTGGAGTTGTTGTACTCCACGGGCGCTCGCATCTCCGAGATGGTCGGGCTCGACGTGGACGACATCGACACCGCCGAACGCGCGGTGGTCCTGCGCGGCAAGGGCGGCAAACAGCGCATGGTCCCGGTCGGCCGCCCCGCCCTGGCCGCCCTCGACAACTACCTGGTCCGCGGCCGCCCCGCCCTCGCCACCCGAGGCAAGGGCAACGCCGCTCTCTTCCTCAACCACCGCGGCGGCCGCCTCTCCCGCCAAACTGCCTGGCAGGTCCTGCAATCCGCTGCCGACCGTGCCGGCATCGCCGTCCAGGTGTCGCCCCACACCCTCCGGCACTCCTTCGCCACGCATCTCCTCGACGGCGGCGCCGACGTCCGGGTCGTCCAGGAACTGCTGGGCCACGCCTCGGTCACCACCACCCAGATCTACACCCTGGTCACCGTCGGCACCCTCCACGAGGTCTGGGCCACCGCCCACCCCCGCGCCCGCTGACTCGCGCAGTCCAGCGTTCGAGGTGGCCACAGGGCCCGGGCGATGGGCGGCCGCGGGGCTGGTGGTTCCGCGGGGTTCAGCGCTCGAAGATACCGGGCTGCCGGAGATTCGGGGACGTGCGTGGCGGCGGGAACCGTGATGCCGCGGATAGTGTCGCTCAAAGATGCAGAAGGGTGCGAATGGTCTGGCAGACCTCGCCCGCACCGCCGCCACCCACCCCGTCTTCGAACTGACGCCACTGCCCTGGTCTTCGGCGGCAACGAGAAAGCCCGGGGGACGGTGGAGACCGTCACCCGGGCTTGTCTTCGGCCGAGGCGTGAGTTACTTCTTGCGTTCGCGCTTTTCGCGGACGCGGACGTTCACGCGGACCGGGGAGCCGTCGAAGTTGAACTCTTCGCGGAGCTTTCGTTCGAGGAAGCGGCGGTAGCCCGCCTCGAGGAAGCCCGTGGTGAAGAGGACGAACGTCGGGGGGCGGGTGGACGCCTGGGTGGCGAACAGGACTCGGGGGAGGCGGCCGCCGCGCATCGGGGGCGGGGTGGCGGCGATGACCTCCTTGAGCCAATTGTTCAGGCGGCCGGTGGAGATGCGCTTGTCCCAGGAATCCAGGGCGGTTTCCATGGCGGGGACGAGCTTCTGGACGGCGCGACCCGTCTGGGCGGAGATATTGACGCGCTGGGCCCAGCGGACCTGAACCATCTCGCGGTCGATCTCGCGCTCGAGCATCTCGCGGCGGTCCTCGTCGACCAGATCCCACTTGTTGTAGGCGATCACCAGGGCGCGGCCCGCGTCGGCCACCATGGAGATGACACGCAGGTCCTGCTCGGTGAGCGGCTCCGAGGCGTCGATCAGCATGACCGCCACCTCGGCGGCCTCGATGGCCGACTTGGTGCGCAGCGACGCGTAGAACTCGTGGCCGCTGGCATTGCTGACCTTGCGGCGCAGGCCCGCGGTATCCACGAAACGCCAGGGCTTGCCGCCCAGTTCGACGAGCGAGTCGACCGGGTCGACGGTGGTGCCCGCGACATTGTGGACGACCGAGCGCTCCTCGCCGGCCAGCCGGTTCAACAGCGAGGACTTGCCCACATTCGGCTTGCCGACCAGCGCCACGCGGCGCGGGCCGCCGGTGAGGCCCGTTCCCTCGCGCGGGGTTTCGGGCATCACCTCCAGAATCAGGTCCAGCAGATCACCGGTGCCGCGACCGTGCGCGGCCGAGACCAGCTGCGGCTCACCCAGGCCCATCGACCACAGCTCGGCCGCATCGGCCTCCAGCTTCTGGTTGTCGACCTTGTTGGCGACCAGGATGACCGGGGTCTTGCTGCGGCGCAGCGTCTTCGCCACCGCTTCGTCGGCGGAGGTCGCGCCCGTGGTGACATCGACGACCACCACGATCGCGTCGGCCGTCTTCATGGCGACCTCGGCCTGCCGGGCCACCGACTGCTGCAGGCCCTTGGCGTCGGGCTCCCAGCCGCCGGTGTCCTGCACCATGAATCGGCGTCCGGCCCAGGTGGCCTCGTAGGAGATGCGGTCCCGGGTCACGCCCGGAATGTCCTCCACCACGGCCTCGCGGCGGCCCAGAATGCGGTTCACCAGGGTCGATTTGCCGACGTTCGGGCGGCCGACAATGGCCACGGTCGGCAGCGGGATGTGTTCGGCGTCCTGCTCGCCCTCGAATTCGGCGATGTCCCAGTCGGATTCGTCCGACCAGATGCCATCACCGGCGAAGGTGTCCTGCGTCACTGCGCGCCTCCCGCCGAAATACGTTCGGCCACAACGCGATACAGCTCGTCGATGACCTCGTCCTTGTTCAGATCGCTGGTGTCGACCAGCACCGCGTCCTCGGCGGGACGCAGCGGCGAGACCTTGCGGGTCGAATCCAGGGTGTCGCGGCGCTGTACGTCGGCCAGCACCGCCTCGAAATCGTCCCCGCGGCCTTCCGCGATGTTCTGGGCATTGCGACGGAAGGCCCGCGCCTCGGCCGAGGCGGTCAGGTAGATCTTCACGTCGGCCTCGGGCAGCACGGTGGTGCCGATATCGCGGCCCTCGACCACGATTCGCCCCGCCGCCGCGGTGAGGTCCCGCTGCAGCGCGACCAGCTGCTCACGCACCTCGGGTACCGCGGACACCGCCGACACGGCCTTGGTCACCGCGTTGCCGCGGATCTCGCTCGACACGTCCTCACCGTCGAGCAGGATGACCTCCCGGCTCGGATCGGTGCCGATGGTCAGCGGCAGCTCCTTGACCGCCACCGCGATGGCCGCGGCATCGTCCAGGTCGACGCCGCCGCGCAGCACGCGCAGGGTCGCCACCCGGTACATGGCGCCGGTGTCGAGGTAGCTGGCCCCGAGCCGGGTCGCCAGCAAGCGCGACACGCTCGACTTGCCGGTGCCGGACGGGCCGTCCATGGCGACGACCAGTCGCGCCGACCCGGTCAGCGCGCCGGTCGCGTCGATCAGACTTCCCACACCGTTCACAACGACACCGCCTCGTAGAGCTTCCCGATTTCGTCCCGGCCCAGCACACGCAGCGTGCCCGGCCGCTGATCGCCCAGTGCGACCGGTCCAATGTGGGTGCGCACCAGCGCGGTCACCGGGTGGCCGACCTCGGCCAGCAGGCGGCGCACGATGTGCTTGCGGCCCTCGTGCAGCACCACCTTCACCAGCGACTTGCCCTGGCCGACCTCGAGCACCTGGAAGCGGTCCACCTTCGCGGGACCGTCCTCCAGCTCGACGCCGTCCTTGAGCAGCTTGCCGACCTCGCGGTTCTTGACCTCGCCGTTGACCGTGGCCAGGTAGGTCTTGGACACCTCGAAGGACGGGTGCATGAGCCGGTGCGCGAGATCGCCGTCATTGGTGAGCAGCAGCAGACCCTCGGTGTCGGCGTCCAGGCGGCCGACGTGGAACAGCCGCTGCCCGGCCGCGATCCGCTCGGCGACGATGTCGCCCACGCAGGGGCGGCCCATCTCGTCGGACATGGTCGACTGCCAGCCCTTGGGCTTGTTCAGCGCCAGGTACACCTGCTCGTCGCGGATCACCACGCGCACGCCGTCGACCCGGACCACCGCGGTCTGCGGATCGATGCGCAGGCCCTGCTCGCGCACGATCTTGCCGTCCACCTCGATGCGGCCGGCCTCGATCATCTCCTCGGCCGCGCGGCGCGAGGCCACCCCGGCCTTCGCGAGGACCTTCTGCAGGCGCTCGCCCTCGCCCCAGGGCAGCTTCTTCGGGCCCTGCGTGTCGGCGTCCACATGCTGGCGGCGCGCCGGCTTGGCATTGCTGATCAGGACCGGAGCCACAACCTGCTTGGCCGGCTTGGCCTTCTTCTTCGCGGGGGTGTTCGGCGAGGTGTGCGGGGCCAGCGGGCTGCCGCCGCCGATCCGGCCGCGCGACGCATTGCGATCCTGGCCGAAACCGGCACGGTCGGAGCCGAATCCGGTGCGCGACTGGCCGCCACGGCTGTCGCCGCCACGCCCGGCGCCACGCGAATCGGAACCCCAGTCACCGCGAGACTGGTTGCCGCGCGCGGAGTTTCCGAACGAGGAGCCGCCACGCGAGGACGCGCCACCGCGTGAACCGCCTCCGCCCCACTGGCTTTCGCCACGCGAGCCGTAACCCTCACCGCGCGAGCCGTAACCTTCGCCACGCGAGCCGTAACCTTCGCCACGCGAGCCATAACCTTCGCCACGCGAGCCATAACCTTCGCCGCGCGAGCTGGAGGCGCCGCGCGAGCCGTACGAGCCGCCGCGGGATCCGCCGGAGCGCGAGTCAAAGGACCCGCTGCCGCCGCGTTCGCCGCCGTACGAGCCGCTGCCGCCGCGCGAGTCGCCTCGGGAATTGCCGCCCCACGAGGGCGAGTCGCCGCGCGATCCGCCGCGATTCGCGGAGCCGCCACGGGTGTTCGCGGCGCCGCCGCGTGAGTTCGCGGGGCCGTCGTAGCCTCCGCCGTACGAGCTGCCGCCGCGCGCGGACCGGTCGTCTCCGGTCCGGCCGCGGGCGGCACGGGAACCGCCGCGGGGCGGTTCACTGCCACGTTTCCTACGATCCGGTGTGCCATCTCGGCGAGCGGGTGTATTCACGTTGTCCTGTTTCAGTCATCGGTGCCGAGGTCGATATCGACCTCGGCCGGTTTCTTCAGCCTGGTGTACCGGGGGTCGGTGTCCAGGCTCTCGTTGATCTCGTCGATCAGATCGACGCCCGGGAGCAGTGGAGCCAGCGGCGGCAGATCCGCCAGTGACGCAAGTCCGATCCGTTCCAGGAACAGCTCGGTGGTGATGTACAGAGTGCCGTTGGTCTCCGGGTCCGCTCCGGCCTCCGCGATCAGGCCCCGCGCCAGCAGGGTCCGGATCACGCCATCCACGTTCACACCGCGCACCGCACTCACGCGTGCTCGGGTAACCGGTTGACGGTACGCGATCACCGCCAGGGTTTCCAAAGCGGCGCGTGTGAGCTTCGACCGTGCGCCGTCCAACAGCATACGTTCCACATAGGGGGCGAATTCCGTCCGCGTGTAGTAACGCCACCCATCGCCCACGAACCTGAGATCCATGCCACTGCGTCGCGCGGTCAGTTCCGCCGACATCTCCCGCAGCGCGGTCTCCACCCGGATCGGATGATCCCGCAGAGCCGACGCCAGCAACCCCACCGGCGCAGGCGCATCCACCACCAACAGCATCGCCTCGAGCGCCGCCCGAAACTCGTCCTCCTCGAGCGCCTCCTCGTCCTCGAACTCCTCGGCATCGACGCCCGGCCCGTCCGGCGCCACGACCTCCGCCCCAGGTTGAGTGAATTCAGCCACAGGCTCGGCAGCGCCGGTGAGGGACTGGGAGGTATCGGCCACGGACGTCGGGCTGTCGTTCACGGACTCGGGCGCGTCAGCCGCGGGCTCCGTGGCGGCGGACTCGAGCATGGTCGCTTCGTCGGTGAGCACCGTAACCTCCGCCGGGGCCTCGACGACCTCGGCCGGTGTTTCGACCCTTCTGGGCTCGGCGACCTCGGTCTCGGACTCGGCGGTATCCGCCCTGGCTGCGCGGGCCTTCGCCGCCGCGGCCGCTTCGGCCACGATCCGCTCGGCCAGGGTCGGTTGGGGCGCAGCCTGGTTGGCGGCGGCCGGGTCCTGCGCGTCGTCACCCAAGTTGTGCACCTCGGTCACCCGTAATCCTCTTCAATCGTCACCGGTTGGGCCGGTTGGTCTTCGAGCTCGCCGATCCAGCTGATGGACAGCGGGCCCAGGGGGTCGGGCTGGTCGAACTCGATGGTCTTGCCCCGGTAGAGCTCGAGCAGGGCGAGGAAGCGGGCCACGATCTGGATGGGCAGTTCGCAGTCGGCGCAGAGTTCGTGGAAGGTCGTCCAGCCGCCCGCGCCACGGCTTTTCAGCATCTCCAGCACCAGCGCAGCCTGTTCGGCGATCGAAATCGCATGGGCGTGGATGTGATCCAGTCCCACCCTCGGTTTCGGACGCGGCCGGAACACGGTGGCTGCGACCTCGGCGAACCCCGCGGCGTCCACCCCCAGCGTAACCTCCGGCAACAGCTCCAGATACCGCTCCTCCAGCGACACCGCGCGCGGATAGCGTTGCAGCGCCGCCGCCTCCAGCTCGCCCAGCAGCGCCGCGACCTGTTTGAAGGCGCGGTACTGCAACAGCCGCGCGAACAGCAGGTCGCGGGCTTCGAGGAGCTCGAGGTCCTCCTCGTCGGAGACCTCGCCGGAGGGGAGCAGCCGGGCCGCCTTCAGATCCAGCAGGGTGGCCGCGATGAGCAGGAATTCGGTGGTCTGGTCGAGGACCTTGTCCGCGCGCAGCCCCTTTTCTTCCGAGAGCCGGGCGGTGAGCGCTTTGGTGTGGGCGATGAACTCGTCGGTGACCTTGTGTAGCGCGATCTCGGTGACGTCGAGCCGCCGTGAGCTGATCAGCTGCAGTAGCAGGTCGAACGGGCCCTCGAAATTGGCGAGCTTCAGGTGAAATTTGCCCGCTGTGTCCCGATCGTCCGGCGCCGCGGCATTACCGCCGCCTGCGACGATGTCGGCCGGCACTGGCGAGTCCGGATCTCCGGCGGGCACGGCCGTATCCGCGTCCGCCGGGTCGTGCTCGGACGAATCGAGAGGATCGATCAACGGCCCGACCGCTGGATGACTTCCCGGGCCATGGCCCGATAGGCTTCCGCGCCACCGGATTTCGGCGCCCAGGTGGTGATGGGCTCGCCGGCGACACTGGCGTCGGGGAAGCGGACGGTCCGCGAGATCACGGTGTCGTACACGAGGTCGCCGAACACCTCGACCACGCGCGTCATCACCTGACGTGAATGCAATAGGCGAGCATCGAACATGGTGACCACGATGCCGTACAGGGTCAGTTCCGGATTCAGCCGGTCCCGCACCTTCTCCACGGTGTCGTTGAGCAGGGCCAGTCCGCGCAGCGAGAAGTATTCGCACTCCATGGGAATGATGACGCCGTCGGCGCAGGCCAGGGCGTTCACGGTGAGCAGGCCCAGCGAGGGCTGGCAGTCGATCAGGATGTAGTCGTAGCGGTCGCGCAGCGGCGCGATGGCGCGGCCGAGCGTCTGTTCCCGGCCGACCTCGTTGACGAGCTGAATCTCCGCCGCCGACAGGTCGATATTGCTGGGCAGCAGATCCATGCCCTCGACCTTGGTGTTCATCAGCACGTCGTCGACATTGACCTTGCCGGGGCCGACGAGCAGGTTGTGCACGGTGACGTCCAGATCGTGGTGCGCCACACCGAGTCCCGCCGACAGCGCGCCCTGCGGATCCAGGTCGACCAGCAGCACCTTGCGCCCGTATTCCGCCAGCGCCGCACCGAGATTGATGGTCGAGGTGGTCTTGCCGACGCCGCCCTTCTGATTGCACATGGCGACGATGAGGGCGGGTCCGCTGTGGTCGGCGTCGAGCGGCACGGGGATCTCGCGCACCGGGCGTCCGGTCGGACCGACTTCCCGGCCGTCATGCACCACATCGGGTGCCTCCCACAGTGTTTGCGCGGCGGTTTCGATCCGCTGGCCCGCACCACCGGTAGTCGTCACGTCCGCTGCTCCTTCGACGTTCCTGCCCTTGCCCCGTCCACCGACCTGCCGTGGACGAAGCGCCCGGCCGCGTGTGCGACCGGGTCCCTCCTAGACGCTACCGCCTGTTCACGCAAGACCAACGCTCGGACACGCACCCTAAACCTGCACTTCAGGGCCGGTAAGGGTGTCCTCGGTCGGACTGGTGTCCGGTCAGGAGCATTCTTCGCCTGTGGGACAGCAGGTTACGGCCTATGCACCAGGACTGCGGGAGATCAGCGGGGGTTTACCCGAATCCTGTCCGATCCGGCCCACCCGATTTCCCTCCAGCTCACTCGATCCCGCCCAGCGGAACCGCCTCCCCGTCGCCGCCCCACACCCCGACCCCACGGCTCGAGCCGCCATCAACCCTGACGGCAACTGCCCACGATAGGCCCCCGAGCCGCCAATCGCGACACCACAGCGCGCGCCGGCCACGATGTCAGCGCTCCCGCCCCGGACGACCTCGGCCACCGTCAGCAGTCCCCAGCCGACAGCGCACCCAGCACCGCGAACTTGGATGCGGCACCCGTCCTCATGCGAACCTCACTGTCTGCCGGACGTACAGCCCCAGCATGATCAAAGCAGTCGAACAGGAATGCGATTCACAGTCTGGACGACGGGTTCGGCTGTCACCCAGACGTTCTCGTCCCGCGACGATTTCTTCAATGTGGATCCGGCGCTGGGAGGCCTACGACCTGACCGCGATCGTGTTGCGGGGCATCGTGTCCGGGCACGCGGGCCGCACGGAATTGCGGACCTACCTGCACGGCTACAACGGCGACGGCATCGCTCACGCGTATGGCTGGGGCGCGACCGGTGAACTCGGCGATCCCCGGGTCTGGTTGTACCGGATCTCCTAGTCCTGCTCGACCCGCTCGGGCCGCAGGCGGCGCAGCGCGATGATGGCGGCCAGGCATCCGGCCCCGAGAGCGATGGCCATCCAGGCGGCGCGGTCACCCGATTCGACGGCCAGTCTGGGATGCAGCGCGAACGTGTCGCAGCCGCGAAATTCCAGCGTGAGCACGGCGGTCGGAATGAACAGCAGGCCGATCGCCAGCACGGTCCCGGCCGTGCCGCGGGGGGTGACCGCGCCGAAGCTGTACCCGGCCAGCGCGGCGATGGCGCAGCTGCCGATCAGCGCGCTCCACGAATCATCGTGCCGCGCTCCGGGAACCAGCAGCGCGAACACCCCGAGGCCGACGATCGCGCCTGCGGCCACGACCGGTGCCGGGCGCCGCAGGCCCGTCGCCAGACCGAGCGCCAAGACCGTCAGAATCGGCGCGAGCTTCCAATGCGCCTGGGCCGCGATGGCGATCGCGCTGCCCGTCGCGGCGAGCGCCACCGCGAGCAGGGTGAGGGTGCCGTCGCGTTCCGGCAGCAGCAGCGCGGCGATCACTGCCGCGACGAGCACCGCGAGCGTTCCGGCCGCGATGACCGCGGTGTCGCTCGTCGACGTGGTGAGCCGCTCCGACACCATGTCGATGGCGGTGACCACCACGGCCGCGGCGAGCACCGGCGCGAACGGCAGGTTCAACGCGGTGGGGTAGGACGCCACGCCCGCGCGTGGGCAGAGGACGAAGCATACGGCCAGCAATCCCATCGTCGGTATGGTGAGCCAGTCCGGTGGCAGATTCACGAAGGCGCGTTCGAGCAGCGACTGGGTCGCCTCCTCGGCGGTGATGGTCTCGATGTGGTCGCCCACCGTGACGCCGATGAGCGCTCCGAGCACGTATCCGATTGCGGGCGGCCGGTATTCGAGTGCCGCCGCCCCCGCCGCGCCGAGCAGTACGCCCGCCGCGATCGAATCGACGAAGTTGGCGGTGGCCAGGCTCGCGGAGGGGCCGGTCACCAGGTGGTTGGTGACCAGAATCAGTGTCGCGATCGTGGCGGTGGCCCAGGCTGTGCGGGTGCCGAACATGCGCACGCACACCGCGGCCAGCACCGCGACGATCACGCCCGCGGCGGTGGCCCGGGGCACGGTCACGCTCAGCAGCGTCATCTGCAGCGCGGACGAGCCGGCGGCGCACCCGGTGTCGATGGGCACCATGAGGGCCAGGCCCGCGATCGCGGCGGCGGCGCATCCGCCCACCGTGTCGAGGGCCGCGCGATACCGCTGCACAGGCGGCTCCCAGGGTCTGAAGCAACAGGTCAGTTACCGTCCCGCCACCGTAACAGCGCGCGCATTCACCGGGGGTGGCGGCGGGCCGCCCAGTCGGCGGCGAAATCGCGGAACCGCCGCACCGCCTCCGACGGCGTGGCGGTCGCCGACCAGATCAATCCGACATCGCGGGACGCGCCCGCGTCGGCGAGTGGAATCACGGCCGGCCCCGGCGGCATCGGTTCCTCGGCGGGCACCAGCGCGACGCCGAGCCCGGCCGCCACCAGCCCGGAGACCGTCACCAGATCGCTGGACTCGAAGACGATGCGCGGCCGGATCCCGGCCGCCGCGCACAGTTCGTCGAAGATCCGCCGCATACCGAATCCCGGATGCATGGTGATGAATTCGGCGTCGGCCAGCTCGGCCAGCCGGATCGGCCGCTGCCCGCTCTTGCCGGACGGCGCGGCCAGCCGGTGGTCGGCCGGAACCGCCAGGACCAGCGGCTGATTCAGCAGGGTGCGCCAGCCGATACCGGGCTCGCCGGGCCTCGGCGACACCAGCGCCAGATCGGCCTCGCCGTCGAGCACCTGCCGGGTGATGACCTCGGCCGCGCCCTGATACAGCGTGAAGCCGACCCGCCCCGAGCCGCGCCGGAATTCGCCGATCAGCTGCGGGGCCAGCCGGCCGCCGAAGGAATGCAGGAACGACAGCCGGACCACCCCCTTGGCCGGATTGATGCGGTCGGCGACGGCCTGCTCCCCGGCGTGCAGTTCGGCGCGGGCGCGGCGGGCGTGCTCGTAGTAGAGGCGGCCGTACTCGTTGAGCCGGATGCGCTTGCCGTGCCGGTCGAACAGCGGCGTCCCGAGCCGCTGCTCGAGCCGGGCGAGCATGCGCGACAGCGTGGGCTGCGCCAGGTGCAGCCGGTCGGCGGCCGCGCTGACGTTCTCCGTTTCGGCGAGTGTCGTGAACCACTCCAGATCCGAGCCGAGCACGCCGCCTCCTCGCTATATGTCGGCAGAGCATGAGCACTCCCATAATCATGCATTTCCGTTCTAAGTGCCAGCGTCGCACCCTGGATCCCGCACCCCGTACCGAGAGGATCCGATGACTACCGTGCAAGGGACCACCAGCACCGCCGTGTCAGAGCCGACCGGTACGGCGATGCCGGGACCGATCACTACGGCGACACCACAATCGATCAGTACGGCAGCGCCGGGGCCGACCAGCACGGCCACGCCCGAGCCGATCGGCACCTCCGTGCGGAGGCCGGCCAGTACCGCCGAGCCCGGCCGGCCGAGGCACGCACACGAGAAGCGGGTCACCGCAGCCCTTTTCGCAGCCGGGCTGACCACGTTCGCGGCCATGTACTCCACCCAGTCGCTGCTGCCGAGCCTGTCGGCCGCCTTCGCGGTCCCGCCCGCACACGCGGCCCTGGCCGTCTCACTGACCACGGGTTTTCTTGCGCTGGCCATCATTCCGGCGGGTGCGCTGTCGGCGCGGATCGGCCGCACCAGGGTGATGATCGGTTCGGCGGTGACGGCCTCGGCGCTCGGTCTGCTGTTGCCGCTGTGCCCGACCCTCGACACCCTGCTGGCGGTTCGGGCCGTGCAGGGCGTCGCACTGGCGGGCGTGCCCGCGGTGGCCATGGCGTATCTGGCCGAGGAGATCGGGACGGCCGGACTCGGCGCGGCCATGGGCGTCTACATCGCCGGGACCACCATCGGCGGATTGGCGGGCCGGTTGATTCCCTCGCTCGCCCTCGGGCTGACCTCGTGGCGCTGGGCGGAGCTGGCGGTCACGGTGGCCGCCGCGGCGGCCACGGTGTGGTTCGCGCTCACCCTGCCGCCCTCGCGCGGATTCGCCGCGCGCCCGGCCGGTTTCGGCACCATGGTCGGCGATCTCACGGCGCAGTTGCGGCATCGCGGCCTGATCGCGCTCTTCGGTCTGGCCTTCCTGCTGATGGGCAGCTTCGTGTCGGTCTACAACTTCCTGGGCTACCGCCTGACCCATCGCCCCTTCGAATTGCCCGCGGCCCTGGCCGGATCGGTGTTCGCGCTGTACCTCGCCGGGACGGTCGCCTCGGCGTACACCGGCAGGCTCGCCGATCGTCGCGGCCATGCGCGGGTCCTCACCGCCGCGGTGGCATTGATGGCCCTCGGTGCGCTGATCACCATCCCCGATCACCTGACCACGGTGCTGATCGGCATCCTGCTGTTCACCACCGGGTTCTTCGCCGCGCACACCACGGCCAGCGCCTGGGTGGGCACGCTGGCCGAGAATCGCGGCGCGGCATCGTCTCTCTACATGTTCGCGTACTACCTGGGCAGCGCGGTGGTCGGCAGCGCGGCCGGGATCGCCTATGCGGCGGGCGGCTGGGCCGGCCTGGTGGCCTGTGTGGCAGCGCTTTTCGTGCTCGCGGCGCTGCTGCTGGTCTCGCTGGTCACGGCTGGTCGGCCGGCGCGGGATCGGAACTGATGTCGGTATCGGTGTCCGCGCACGCCGGATTCGGGCTGTCCTCGGTGACCTCGGTGCACACCGGCAGCACCGCGGGGGGATCGGTGTGGACCTCGGTCGGCGCGGGCGCGCGCTCCGCCGGACCGGCCACGGCGGGCACCGCAAGGTAGACGAAAGCAGTGGTCAGCCCGGCCAGGACGAGAACCATGGCTCCGGCCGCCAGCGTGGGGAGGGCTGTGGTGGAACGCGCCCACGCGACAACGGCCATGCCCCTCACCTCCTCGCAGCTGGACGACGATGCGTCTATCTCTCATCGCGTCGTAACGCGAGCCGCCCGCACCGGCCGTGCGGGCCTCATGGGGCCATGGTCGGGTTCGGTGCGGGGCCGGTCAAGTGGTGGCGGGTCCATTTGCACGATGTTTACGCACGGTTGACACGGGCCTATGCCGTTCCCGCCCAGCGCAATCCGGCGGTGACCGGAATCAGGCTCCGGTGTGACTGTCGATGAAGACCTGGTAACCGTCCAGCAGCCGATCCAGGGCGAAGCTGAAATCGGCTTCTTCCCAGTGCATGTCGTCGGTGTCGAAGGCGCGGTTGGCGAGGGCGGCACTGACGATCGGGAAGCGCCCGGGGTCGAGCACGGTGGTCAGGATGGCGGTGAAGTCCTGGTCCTGCTTGTCCTGCTCGATGGTGTCGCGCAGGAAGCGGGTGCGGCCGATGACATAGATCGAAAGGTTCACCAGCAGCTGCAGTTTCAGCGGTTCGGGGAGGTCGAGACCGGATAGCACGCGCATGCCCGCCTCGAGCCAGGCCATATTGTTCGGGCCCAGCGGGGGCGAGGTCATGGGGATGTCCAGCCACCAGTCGTGGGCGCGGATGGCATGGAATTCGGCCCAGGCCCAGGCCTCCAGCCCGGCGCGCCAGCCGTCGGCCGGCAGGTCCGGGGTCACGTCGAAGATGCGATCGTGCAGGAGCTCGACGAGGGTGTCCTTGCTGTCGACGTACCGGTAGAGCGACATCGTGGTGAACCCGAGCTCCTTGGCGACCCGGGCCATGGACAGCGCGGCATAGCCTTCGGCGTCGGCGACCCGCACCGCGGTGTCCAGGATCTGATCGAGGCTCAGCCCGCGCTTGGGTCCGCGGCTGCCCGCATCGTCCAGATCCCACAGCAGCTTCACCGCCTTGGGCAGGACTCGTTCGTCGGGCCCCTTCATCTGACCTCCTGTCGTCGTTCCGCCTCCATCTTGCGCCATCCCGGAAACTGTGTAGCCTATAAACAGAGTGTATGTCATATACAGTTTTCGAACGGAGTCTCTCCATGACCACATTCAGACCCGAACCCGCCATCGCGGTCACCGGGCTCACCAAATCCTTCGGTGATCAGCCCGTGCTGCGCGGCATCGACGTGACCGTGCCTGCCGGTACGGTGTTCGCCCTGCTCGGCCCGAACGGCGCGGGCAAGACCACCGTGGTGCGCATCCTCACCACGCTGAACCGGCCCGATGGGGGGCAGGTGCGCGTGGGTGGCCACGATCCGGTGCGCGAGCCGGACGCGGTGCGCGCGGCCATCGGTGTCACCGGGCAGTTCGCGGCGGTGGACGAGATCCTCACCGGCGCCGAGAATCTGCGCCTCATGGGGCGGTTGCTGCATCTGGGTTCCGGCGAAACCGGCAGGCGCACAGCGCGATTGCTGGAGCAGTTCGATCTTGCCGATGCCGCCGGCAAGCGCGCCGGCTCCTATTCCGGCGGTATGCGCCGCCGCCTCGACATCGCCATGAGCCTGATGGGGCGGCCGCGCATCGTGTTCCTCGACGAGCCCACCACCGGCCTGGATCCGCGCAGCCGCCGCGAGCTGTGGCGGGTGATCCGGGGCCTGGTCGCCGACGGCGTGACCATCTTCCTCACCACCCAGTACCTGGAGGAGGCCGACCAATTGGCCGACCGCATAGCGGTTCTCGACGCCGGGCGCATTGTCGCCGAGGGCAGCGCGGCGGAGCTGAAACGGCTGGCGCCGGGCGGCCACCTGCGACTCGGCTTCGCCGACGAGCACGGCCTGGCGGCGGCCGCGCGGGCCCTGCCCGGGGCCGAACCGGATACCGAGGAGCTGGCGCTGCGGGTGCCCTCGGACGGCAGCGTCGGCGATATCCGCAAGCTGCTCGACCATCTCGACGACCATGCCGTGGCCATCGGCGAATTGGCCATCCACACACCGGATCTCGACGATGTCTTCTTCGCGCTGACCGGCGCCACCGTGAAAGGCGCTGCGTGATGAGCACTCTCGGACACTCGGTCCAGGACTCCGCCGCCATGGTCGGCCGCAATCTGCGCCACACCCTGCGCAGCCCGGACACCATGATCATGACCATCGCGGTGCCGGTGACCATCCTGCTGATGTTCGTCTACGTCTTCGGCGGCGCGATGAATGTCGGCGGCTCCTACATCGACTACGTGGTGCCCGGAATCCTGCTGCTGTGCGCGGGTTTCGGCTCGGGCGCCACCGCCGTGGCGGTGGCCACCGACCTGCACAGTGGCATCGTGGACCGGTTCCGGGCCATGGCGGTCTCCCGCAGTGCGGTCCTGACCGGGCACGTGCTGGAGAGCGTGCTGCGCAATCTGCTCACCACCGGGGTGGTGGTGCTGGTGGCCGTGGCGCTCGGCTTCCGGCCGACCGCGGATCCGCTGCGCTGGCTCGCGGTGGCCGGCATGCTGGCGTGCTTCGTGCTGGCGCTGTCCTGGGTGGCCGCCGCTCTGGGCCTGCTGGCCTCCAATCCCGAAGCGGCCAACGGCTTCATGTTCATCTTCATGTTCCTGCCGTACGTCAGCAGCGCGTTCGTGCCGACCCACACGCTGCCGAGCTGGCTGCGCGGCTTCGCCCAGCATCAGCCGGTCACCGCGATCGCCGAGACGGTGCGCGGGCTGCTCATGGATACCCCGGTGGGGGACTCCGCGCCGACCGCGCTGGCCTGGTGTGCGGGCATCGCCCTGGTCGGTTATCTGGGCGCGGGCGCGTTGTTCCGTCGTCGGCAGGCGCACTGAGATACGTATACGCCGATATGCGCATCTTGGCATGAAAGTTCCGTATGTCTGATTCCAGACTGATGGAACGGAAAAAAGGCAGGGCACCGAGGACCGCGGTGCCCTGCCTTTGTCTGCTGGGCACCCGGTATCGCGCGCGTCGCCTAGCGCCGCCGCAGCACCGCGACCAGCACCGCCACCAGGGTGAGCAGCAGGATGGCCGAGCCGATCCAGATCTCGGTGCGGCTGTAGTCCGGCACCTGGTCCGGCACCGAGCCCGTGGCCAGCAGGACCGCCCCAAGGTGGCCGGCCGGGCCAGCTATCGTCACCATGATCGGCACATCCTTCCGAATCGCCGTGACCCGAATCGGCCTCGCTGTGAAGATCGCGTCCGGGGCACTCCCGCCATGGTCGATCCGATCGCGCTGCCGGGCAAGCACCGCCGCGTAAGGATTTCGTCCTGAATCGGATGAATGTTGGTATTCGCACACTCTCTACCAAGCAAACGCTTGGGTTTGATAACGTCGGTGGGGCAGGAGGACGGTGACGGGCATCTGTCGCAACGCAGCGACGTCCGTACGCTGAACCGGACCGCGCATGCGCGGCCGTCGGAGCTATCAATGGGGATGTGACCCGGGGGCAATTCAATTCGGCTCGACGTTGTTCGACGACGTGGGGCGTCGTTGCGTGCCGCCCGTCCCCGGCATGACAACCGACAGGAATGGCTCATGACCGAAACCAAGGTAATTCCCGACCCGAACCACCCGCTGCTGCCCCTGGCGCGGGCCTACACCGACTACTTCACCCCGACGGTCACCGGGCTGGAGAATCTGCCCGCGTCCGGCCCGGCCCTGGTCATCGGCAACCACTCGTCCATCTACTGGGCCCCCGAGGTGTGGATCACCTTCATGGCCATGCTGGAACGCCGCCCGGACGAGCCCAGCTACGGCGTCGCGCACGACATCCTTTTGCGCGCACCGATTCTCGGCGACAGCCTGCGCCAGTTCGGCGTCATCGCGGCTTCGCGCGAGTCGGCGGCCAAGGGACTCAAGGACGGCGGCGCGGTGATGGTGTACCCCGGCGGCGACTGGGAGGCGTGCCGCCCGTGGACCGATCGGGGCAAGATCGACTTCGCCGAGCGCAAGGGCTTCGTGCGGCTCGCCCTCGAAATGGGTGTCCCGGTGATCCCCGCGGTCGCCAATGGCGGCCACGACTCCATCTTCGTGCTCAGCCGCGGTGAGCGCACCGCACGGCTGCTGCAGCTCGACAAGCTGGTGCGCGCCAAGGTGTTTCCGTACACCCTCGGCCTGCCGTTCGGCGTCGCGCCGATTCTGCCGCAGCTGCCGCTGCCCGCCTCGGTGACCGTCAGCTTCCTGCCCGCACTGGACTGGTCGGTCGAGCCGGGCGATCCGGAGGACACCGACCTGGTCGACGAGTACTACACCCGGTCCGTCCGGACCATGCAGACCGAGCTGGACCGGCTGCGCGCCGAGACGCCGAACCCGGTGGCCGCCGGGATCAAGAAGCACGTGGCCGGACTGCCCGGGCCGCTGAAGGGCCTGGCCGATCTGCTGTAGCCGGACCGCTCTGCTACAGGGGGACAGCGGATTTCGTCGTACGAGCCAGCGGCGGGTGCCGGGTGCGAATCTCGACGTCGCACCCGGCATTCGCGTCCCGCGTCCGGGTGTGTCGGCGACGATGCTGAGCGGTAACGCTTTACCGTCGGCGATGGCGCGTATTACACTTTTCTCGGTTCAGATCATGTTTCGCTCATTGGCTGAAGACTAACGGGATTGGGTCTGCACGCTCCTGGTGGAGCGCTGAAACGCATTGGCGTACATCATTTTCGACCAGACGGATTGACCTCAGAGCTCACGGCGACATCGCGTGGATCAATTGCGCGCAGGGAGTAGTCGGAACATGGTCGGGGTTACAGGTTTCGGTGGTATTCCGGGGGTACGCGGCGGCCTGCGGCCCGAGGCTGTTCACGGCGAAGCATGGGCTGCTCGTGTCGAGGCCGGGTGCTCGGGGCAGCCGCAGCCACCGCTGTGGCCACCCGGTATCACGCCATTCGCGACTCCCAGCGCGACCACCGCGAACTGAAGGCGCGCCACTGAGACCGGCCGGCCGTCCCGCGATCGAAATCCGATGCCAGGAGAGGTGTGTCGACATGGCCGAGCCCGTGTGCGCCGAATGGACCGTTCCCCACGACCTGGGCGGGGTGCGTGACCGGGTGGACGCCGTCCTCGAGGGTTTCCTGTCCGAGAAGGCGCGGGTATCGGACCGCGAGCGACTACCGACCGACCTGGTGGATGCCCTGCACTCGTTCGTCTGCTGCGGCGGCAAGCGGATTCGCCCGCTGCTGTGCGTGCTCGGCTGGTTCGCCGCCGGCGGCAGCGACCGGCTGCCCATGGCCATCGTGCGGGTGGCCGCGGCGCTGGAGCTGCAACACGCCGCGGTGCTCATCCACCGCGATGTCATCGAACGCCGGCTCACCCGGCGCGGTTTCCCCACCATGTCCTGCGCCATGGCGGCCCGCTTCGCGCACAAGCCGGATCGGGAGCGGTTCGGCCGGCAGGCCGCGGTCCTGCTCGGTGATCTGGCCCTGGTCTGGTCGGACGAGCTGCTGTTCTCGGCGCATCTGAGTGCCCGTCAGCGCACGGCCGCCAGCGCGGTCATGTCGGCCATGCGCATGGAGGTCATCTATGGGCAGTACCTGGATGTGCGCGCGGCCGGTGATCCGGTCGCCGACCTGGAACGCGCCCTGGAGATCGTGCGCTACAAGACCGTCGGCTACACCTGCGAACGGCCGCTGCAGCTGGGCGCCCGCCTGGCCGGGGCCGACGAGAATACCCAGGCGGCACTGTCGGTTTACGCCCGAGCGCTGGGGGAGGCCGTGCATCTGACCGAGGATCTGCACCGGGTCTTCGGCGACCGGGCGGGCACGGATTCCCGGCTCGAGGATCTGCGCGACGGCCGGCACACCGCGTTGGTCGCCTCCGCGCTGGGCCGGGCGGTGGGCGCCACCGCGGTGGAATTGCGTGCGCTACTGGGCAATCCGGGCCTGGATGCACGCGGGGCCACGCTGTGCCGGGACATCATGACCGAGGTGGGTGCGCGCGAGGAGGTCGAGCAGATGATCGCGCTGCGTCGCGAGCACGCGCTGTATGCCGTCGACGATATGCACGTGCCCGCGCCGGCCCGGCAGGTATTGCGCGCACTCGCCGAACACCTCACCAATATCGACGGCTGAGGGTAGAATTCGATGACGTCAGCGTACTCGCAGCGCCCCGAATTTCGGGAGCCCGATCGGTCGCAGAATATCGCCGCTTCGTAATCGACTGTCGCGCACGGATTCCCATTCCCATACCGGGGTCGATCATGTAGTGGATTCAGCTATATGATTTCTACCTGCCATTTCCGGGCACACCTGAAGCCGTATTCGGATGCCCATGCCCATCGGCATGTGCAGGACTTGGGTTGATGGAATTACAACAGGGACAACAGATCCGGAGTGGAGAGGATCTGGACAAGCATAGGGTACGGCTGCTGTACGCCTGCGCCCATCCCGGCACCGATTCGGCGCGGACCCGGTCTCGTTTACCAGGAGGTCGAATTCGACGGTGAGCTACACAATCTGGTGGTTGTCCTCGAGCGCGCGGCCGAACTTCAGGACCGGCCGGCGTCCTCGGTGAGTCGGCGCGCCTACGCCGACCGTGTGAGCCGAATTCCCCTCGCGCACCGAAAGAAGCGTCTCCATGACCGTGACCGCTTTCGTTCCCCCCGTGCACCGCTCCGCCGAGATTCTCGCTCGCGCCCGCACCGTGCTCGAACCGGTGTTGCGCGACGCGGTGCTGTCCCTGCCGGAACCCATGCAGCGCATGGCCGGATACCACTTCGGCTGGTGCGACGAGCGCGGCGCCGCCACCCACGGCGCGTCCGGCAAGATGCTCCGGCCCGCACTGGTCACCTCCACCGCCATCGCCTGCGGCGGCGTCCCCGCCGAGGCTGCCGGTGCGGCCGCCGCGGTCGAGCTGATCCACAATTTCACCCTGCTCCACGACGACGTCATGGACTTCGACGCCGTGCGCCACGGCCGCCCCACCGTCTGGAAGGTCTGGGGCGTCGCGGATGCTGTGCTGCTCGGCGACGCCCTGCACGCGCTGGCGGTGAATGTCCTTGCGGCGGTGCTGCCCCCGGCTGTCGCCATCGCCGCCATCGACCGGCTCGCGTCCACGGTCACCGAGATGTGCCGCGGCCAGCACGAGGACTGCCACGCCGGGGCCGCTCAGGCCACCGCCGCCGGGTGGGAGCGGATGGCGATGGGCAAGACCGGGGCGCTGCTCGGCTGCGCGTGCGCTCTCGGCGCGCTGAGCGCGGGCGCGAATGCCGAAACCGTCACCATCTTCGAGTATTTCGGGCGGAACCTCGGGGTGGCGTTCCAGGCCGGCGACGACATCCTCGGTATCTGGGGCGATCCCGCGCACAGTGGCAAGCCCGCCGGGGATCTGGCCCGGCGTAAACGATCACTGCCGATCGTGCTGGCGCTGGAGTCCGACACCGACGCCGGGCGGGTGCTGAACCGGTTCTTCGACGCGACCACCCCGCCCTCGGCCGACGAGATCGACCGCGCCGCAACGCTCGTCGAGCAGGCGGGCGGTCGGCGCGGCGCCGAACGACTGGCGCGGCAGCGCATGCGCGCGGCGGCGGCCGCCTTGCCGGACCGGCCCGGGTGCGGCGATCTCCGCACCCTCGCTCAGCTCGTCGACCATCGGAACAAGTGACAAAGGAGAGGTCGTGAACGAGAACACCTGTGCCAGTCCGGTACTGGAGCGGCTTGCCAGGCAGCGCCGGCGCACCGTGCTGCTGGCCGCCCCGCGCTCGTTCTGTGCGGGGGTGGAGCGCGCCATCGTGACGGTCGAGCGGCTGCTCGCCGCGCCGGGCCGCACCGCGCCCGTGTACGTGCGCAAGCAGATCGTGCACAACACCCACGTGGTCCGGGATCTGGCCGCGCGCGGCGCGATCTTCATCGAGGAGCTGGACGAGGTGCCGGTGGGGTCCACCGTGGTGTTCTCCGCGCACGGCGTCTCGCCCGCCGTGCGCGAGCATGCCCGCGAACGCCTGCTGACCGTCGTCGACACCACCTGCCCCCTGGTGACCAAGGTGCATTCGGAGGTACAGCGTTTCGCGGCGCGCGGCGACACCGTGGTGCTCATCGGGCACGCCGGGCACGAGGAGGTCGAGGGCACCGCGGGGGAGGCCCCGGAGTCCACGGTCATCGTGGACGGCCCGGCCGCGGTGGCCGCGCTGGTCGTGCCCGATCCCGACCGGGTGTCCTTCCTGGCCCAGACCACGCTCTCGGTGGAGGAGACCCGCGACACCATTGCCGCACTGCGGCAACGCTTCCCGCGATTACACGGCCCCGCGAGCGCGGACATCTGCTACGCCAGCAGCAACCGGCAGGCCGCCGTCGAGGCGGTCGCCGCGCGCAGCGACCTGTTCCTGGTGGTCGGCTCCGCCAACTCGTCCAACTCACAACGCATGGTGGAGGTCGCACGGCGGCAGGGGATCGCGGCGCATCTCATCGACGACGGCGGCGATATCGACGGCGCGTGGATCGAGCCCACCAGGGTGATCGGGCTCTCGGCCGGAGCCTCCGCGCCGCCCGCCCTGGTGGACGCGGTGATCGACGCGCTGCGCTGGTGGGGCCCGGTCACCGTGCGCGAATACGAGATCGCCCGCGAGCACGTCGTCTTCGCGGCCCCCGCCGCGATACGGAGGCGGCAATGACCGCCACCCGGCTGGACCTCGCCGCGGCGCCACCGGTGCGCCGCCGCACCCGCCGCATCCGGATCGGCCGCGTCCCCGTGGGCGGAGGCGCGCCGATCCCGGTGCAGACCATGACCACCACCACCCGCGATGTCGACGCCACCCTGCGCCAGATCGCGGAGGTGACCGCCGCGGGCTGCGACATCTTCGTTCGCGGCCGCGTGGTGCGGACCGTGGCCGAACACCAGATCGTCGAGGCGCTGCTCGCCGAAGCAGTGGCCCTCACCGAGAACGCCGGATCGGAGGACACCCTGTGAGTACCCCCGCGATCGCCCTGTCCCCGCTGGACCGCACCGCCATGCGGGTGCGGATCGAGGCCGCGCTCTACGAATTCCTCGGCGACAAGGCCGAATCCGCGGCCACCGCCGGACTGCCCGCCGACGTGGTCGACGCGGTGCGCGCGTTCCTCTTCGCGGGCGGCAAGCGGATCCGGCCGCTGTTCTGCGTACTCGGCTGGTACGCCGGCGGCGGCGGTGAGCTGCCCGACTCCGTGGTCCGGGTGGCTGCCGCGGTCGAGCTGTTCCACGCCGCCGTACTCATCCACGACGACATCATCGACGACAGCGCCACCCGCCGCGACCGGCCCACCGTGCACCGTGCCGTGGCCGAGGGCGCCCGCGGCGACCGCCCGGCCGCCGCCCGCTTCGGCACCCACGCCGCCCTGCTCATCGGCGACTTCGGGCTGGTGTGGTCGCAGGAACTGCTGCACGCCGCGGGCCTCTCGGCGGCCCAAACCGCCGCTGCCGCACCGATTCTCGACGCCATGCGCACCGAGGTGAACTACGGCCAGTACCTCGACCTGCTCACCACCGGCCGCCCCACCCGCGACCTGGATCGGGCGCTCGAGATCATCCGGTACAAGACCGCGGCCTACACCGTGGAACGGCCGCTGCAACTGGGCGCTGCTCTGGCCGGGGCCGGACCCGAAGTGGCGCGGGCGCTCTCGTCCTACGGGCGGCCGCTCGGCGAGGCGTTCCAGCTCCAGGACGACCTGCTCGGCGTCTACGGCGACCCGGCGCAGACCGGGAAATCCAATAGCGACGACCTCCGCGAGGGCAAGCACACCGTCCTGCTCGCGCTCGCCCTGCGACACGCGAGCCCCGAGCAGCGCGCCCAGCTCGACGCCCTGGTCGGCAATGCCGGGCTGGATCCGCACGGAGCCGCCCTGTGTCGCGAGATCCTCAGCGCCACAGCGCGTCCCACAGTGGAACGGATGATCCGCGAGCGCTGGCTGCTCGTGCAGCGGACCCTCGCACACGCCCCGTTCCCGCCCGCCGCGGTGTCCGGGCTGCGCAGCATCGCCGACGCCGTCATCGCGCGCACCTCCTAGCCGCGCGCCCGGTCACACCCTCGGAGCCCGCTCGGCGCTGCGACCGCGATCGCGCCCGCCGGTGTGGTTAACTCGCGGCATGCGCCGGGCGGGCGACTGCCCGGACCCCGACCCGGGCGTCCGGAACGCATCCGCTCTCCCCGGCGTTGCCTCAGGGAGCCGAGAGGGTGGAAAGCATGGTGCGCCTTGTGCATTCGGTAGTCCCCGCGATCGGGGCGGTGGGGGCGCTGGCGGTCGCCCTCGTGGTGCCGCCCCTGCTGTCGTCGGCGGTCCCGGTCCGCGAGACCGAGGTGACGGCGGGGACCAGCATCGAGGTCACCGCGACCGGGGTCGGCGCCGTGCACGGTGGCACGAATCCCGCCAACGCCATCGTCTTCCTGGCGCCCGAGCAGATGCGGCGGCGGGCGACCGGCGATGCATCCATCGCGGTCCTGACTTCCGACAGCGGCGACCAGCGGGTGTCGGTGTCGGTGGTCGACGGCATCACCGACTTCGCCACCGCCGCACCGCGCATGCTGCTGCCGCTGCGCGCGGCCGGGGTCACCGCGCGCTTCGACGGGGGAGTGGTGGACGCCGGCGAATTCCATGGGCTCACCTGCGTGCTGCCCGACACCACCGGCGGAGTGTGTGCGGTGGCCAGCAGCGGGGACGTGGGCGTGACCGTCACGGCCACCGGATCCACCCGGGAAGCCGGGCTCCGGATGATCGCGGACGTGCTGAACTCGAGCAAGGCGGTCGAGGCATGAGCGGTCAAGCCCGGAGGTGGAAGCGCAGCGTAACCATGGAGGGCTCCGCTCAGGCCGGAAAGGATGCAGCATGAGCTGGTTCCAGCCGCGCTCGCTGCTGTTCTGGGTGTACTGCTTGGCTGTGATGGCCGGGCCGCTGCTGTTCGTGCTGCAGGCCGCCGGGCAGGTGTGGTTCGCGGGCGCGGCCGCTCTGGCCGCCCTGCCCGTCACCGCCCTCACCCTGCTGGTCATCGGGCGAATCCTGTTCGCGCTGGACCCCTTCCGGGCACGCCGCCACCTGGCCGCCCCCATGGTGATGGGCGCGATCTGGGGCGCCACGGTGTGGACCGGGCTGGCCATGTGGGCCAACGACCACCTCAGCCGCGCCATCACCAACCTGTTCGGCGACCACTTCGCCGTCAATTGGAGCGCCGCCATCACCGCGCCCATCGACGAGGAGTACATCAAGGCCATCGGCATCGCCGTGGTCGCCCTGCTGTTCCGGGGCCGGCTGACCCGGCCCATGCACGGCCTGCTGCTCGGCGCGGCGGTCGGGCTGGGCGCGCAGATCGCCGAGGACTGCCTCTACAGCACCCAGACCGCGCTGTCCTCCCCGCAGGATCCGGTGGTGGACGTGATCCTGGTGGCGGTGCTGCGACTTTTCACCGCACTGACCTCGCACTGGGCCATGTCGGCGCTGGCCGGTGTCGGCATCGTGCTGCTGATCAGCCGCACCGATCGGTCGTGGGCCTGGCGGCTGGGCGTTTTCGCGCTTTTCTACGGCCTGGCCGTCACCATGCACGTCCTCTTCGACGCCCCGCGCCCGCCCGGTCCGCCGCTGCTGTCGACCTACCTGCCCATCCTCATCGACCTGGTCATCTTCGCCCTCGCCTACGCCTGGGTGCTGACCACCGAGCGGCGCTGGTTCCGGGCGCTCATCGCTCGCCCGGCCGCCCGCGCCATCGGCACCGAGGCCGGGCTGGCACCCCTGCTCACCTATCACCGCCGCCGCAAAGCCCGTGCCGCGCTGCGTCATTCGACCGGATGGTCGCGCAACCAGGCCCTGGTCTACGAGCGCGGGCTGCTGAACCAGGTCACGGATCTGGATTTGGTTGCGTCCCAGCAAACTCCGCTGCATCAGGGGTACAGGCCCGGGCCGGGCGATATCCCCGATGGCACGGGTGCGCGTTACGGCTGGTAGGGCGGTTTCTGCGTGCCGGTGACCAGTGCATAGTCAACTGGACGCTAGCGTGAGTCAGTATGAGTGAGGGTCGGACGCCGCCCATCGAGCCGGGGCGAGAGCGGGCGAAGGAGCTGCTGGAGCGCAGACAGCAAGCGCTGTGCAACTATCTCGACGCGAGCGCTGATATCGCCACCACCCGCATTCGCGCCAATCTGACCGGCTGGCAACGCTGGCTGCAGCAGCTGCCCGGCTCCCCGGTCGCCCGCGCCACCGCCCGCCGCGACGCCCTGGTCCGCGAGCTGGCCGTGCACGGCGTCGGCGCCGAGGACCACCGCTGGGGCGTGCTGTCGGGCGCCTTCGTGCGCAGCCTCGGCACGCCCTTCTGCCTCGAGGACACCCTCGCCGACCTGACCCTGCGCTATGGCGACGACGCTCCGCACTGGGCCCGCCGCCTGCCCGCCCTGGCCCGCGCGACCGAGGAGGCCCGGCCCATGGCCGCGGTCGGCGACCGCGCCGTGGTCGCCGACCTCACCGAGGAGGTGCTGGCCGTCATGCGGACCGCCCCCGACGAGGCGGCACGGCAACGGCTGTCCGACCACCTGCCCGGCGTGCTGAGACCGGTGCCCTTCGACATCGCATCCCTGCGCCGCACCGACTCGCTGGTCGAGGTGGTGTTCGACATCTACGCCGACACCATCAAGCTCGACAACATCACGGTGAATCCGGAACTGCGCGGGACCGGCCTGGGCACCGCGGTCCTGCAGCACCTGTGCCGCGCCGCCGACGCCCACCACCTCTACATCGTCGGCCAGCTGGTGCCGACCTTCCGCGACGACGATTCCGCGGTTCCCATCCTCGCCGCCTGGTGCCGCCACCACGGCTTCACGGTCAACGAACGGCTGGGCGGCCGCATCGCCCGTTCACCGATGAGCGTCCCCGACCCCGCCGCCCCGGTGGCGAACCCGGACCAGCGCTAGCAACCCCGGAAAACAGCAGCGCCGCATGCCGATCGACGGCATGCGGCGCTCGCGAACTCCGACTCAGGCGGGAAGGCCCATACCCGAGGCCAGCAGCGGCCACGAGTCGTGCAGGGCGGTCTCCCAGTACGGCCAGTAGTGGGTGCCCACCGGGTCGAACTGGTAGGTCGCCGGGATATTGATCGAGTCCAGCTTGTCCTTGAGGTTGTGGGTGCAGGCGTTGACGCCACCCTCGATGATCATGCCCAGTGCCAGATTGATGTCACCCTGCGGGCCGGGAGCGGACTTGGTGTAGTACTCGACGTCCTTCATCAGCGGGATGCCGCTGCCGCTGGAGATGTAGAGCTGGGTGCCGCGCAGCTTCTCGGCATTGATGACCGGGTCGTTGGCGGTCCACAGCGGGCTGTTGTCGGGACCGTACATGTTCTCGGTCTTGCCGCCCGCCCAGGTCTCCACGGCGAACTTGAGGAACTGCTTGCCCATCGGGTCGGCGATCTGCGCGCACCCGCTGTAGGCGGCCACGGACTTCCACAGACCCGGCTGGGCCTCGGCCAGCTGCAGCACCGAGGTGCCGGAGGTCGACAGGCCGGCCAGGGCATTGAGGCCGGTGGAGCCGAGCGCGGCATCGAGCAGCGGCGGCAGTTCCTGGGTGAAGAACGTCGTCCACTTGTTGCGCCCGAGCTGCGGGTCGTCCTTGATCCAGTCGGTGTAGTAGCTGCCGCGGCCACCGATCGGCTGGATCACATTGACCTGCTTGTCGGCCAGGAAGCCGAGGGCATTGGTCTGGGCGTTCCAGCTGGCGGTGCCCAGGCCGCCGTCGAGGCCGTTGAGCATGTACAGGTTCGGCGCGGCCTGCGACTCGTCGGCCGGACGCTGCACGTCCACGGGGATGTCCTGGCCCATGGCCGCGGAGTAGACCTTCAGATGCCAGGTCCGTCCATCCTTCTGGATGGAGCTGATGGCCGACGGCTTGTCCGGGTCGGCCGAGCCGGCGCCGGTGGCCAGGGCCACCGACAACGCGGCGGTGAGCGCGACGGCGGCGGTCCGCAGGGCGGTCCTATTACGTAGTGCAGAGAGCTTCATCGAACAGCTGATTCCAGTCCTCGGGCCACGCTCGGCCTCATCGTCGATCCGTGCCGGGGCCCCGGCCGATCCGGTTCCCCCGACACGCTATGTCTTGTGTCAAGGCAAAACTGTTACCTGACAAAACGTTTGCAGGGTAGCCCCAAATCGCCGGGTACGCCGTCGCGACAGTATTCGCCCAGCGTGCGACCATCGAGAGGTGACCGGAAAACCCGACGAGGAACAGCGTCTGCGCGATCTGGCGCGGCTGCGGCGCGTGCGGGACCGCATCGACCGCGAGTACGCGCAGCCGCTGGACGTCGAGGCCCTCGCCCGCGACGCGCACATCTCCGCCGGGCATCTGAGCCGGCAGTTCCGGGCCGCCTACGGCGAATCGGTGTACGCCTACCTGATGACGCGGCGCATCGAACGGGCCATGGCATTGCTGCGGCGCGGGGACCTGAGCGTCACCGAGATCTGCTTCGCGGTCGGCTGCTCCTCGCTGGGCACCTTCAGCACCCGCTTCACCGAGCTGGTCGGGGTGCCGCCCAGCGTGTACAAACAGCAGATGGCCGATGCCCCCGAGGGCATGCCCTCCTGCGTCGAGAAGCAGGTGACCCGACCGATCAGGAATCGAGAAGCCCAGGCAAGCGCCCCGCAACTAGCCTGATCGCCATGGATATCACCATTTCAGCGAGCTTCCTCCCGCACAATGACGCCGATGCCGCGCTGGCCTTCTACCGCGACGCGCTCGGCTTCGAACTCCGCAAGGACGTCGGCTACAACGGGCTGCGCTGGCTCACGGTCGGCCCGGTCGATCAGCCCGGGACCTCCATCGTGCTGCACCCGCCGGCCGTGGATCCGGGCATCACCGAGGACGAGCGCAAGGTCATCGTGGAGATGATGGCCAAGGGCACCTACGGCGGCCTCCTGCTGGCCTCCGCGGACGTCGACAGCGCCTTCGAGAAGCTGCAGGCCAGCGACGCGGTCGAGATCGTTCAGGAGCCGACCGATCAGCCCTACGGCGTGCGTGACTTCGCCGTGCGCGACCCCGCGGGCAATCTGGTTCGTATCCAGCAGGTTTCCTGACGCGCTCTTCCGCCCCACCGGTACGCCCGCACAGATGGAGACACGCATGGCCCCGAGCAAGTCCCCGCAGTCCGCCCTGCCCGCCGCCGACGCCCACGACCTGATCCGGGTGGTCGGCGCGCGGGTGAACAACCTCAAGGACGTCTCCGTCGATCTGCCCAAGCGCCGGCTCACGGTGTTCACGGGCGTATCCGGTTCGGGCAAGAGCTCGCTGGTCTTCGACACCATCGCGGCCGAATCCCAGCGGCTGATCAACGAGACCTACAGCGCCTTCGTACAGGGCTTCATGCCGACGCTGGCCCGTCCGGAGGTGGACGTGCTCGAGGGCCTGACCACCGCCATCAGCGTGGATCAGCAACGCATGGGCGGGGATCCGCGCTCCACCGTCGGCACCGCCACCGACGCCAATGCCATGCTGCGCATCCTGTTCAGCCGCCTCGGGAAGCCGCATATCGGCTCGCCGCAGGCGTTCTCGTTCAATGTCGCTTCCATCAGCGGTGCGGGCGCGGTGACCGTGGAGAAGGGCGGTAAGCAGGTCAGGGAGCGGCGCAGCTTCTCGGTGACCGGCGGCATGTGCCCGCGCTGTGAGGGGCGCGGCGCGGTCAACGACATCGATCTGACCCAGCTCTACGACGACAGCAAGTCGCTCAACGAGGGCCCGTTCACCATTCCCGGCTACAGCATGGACGGCTGGTACGGGCGGATCTTCATCGGCAGCGGCTACTTCGACCCGGACAAGCCGATCAAGAAGTACAACAAGCGCGAGCTCGCCGACCTGCTCTACCGGGAACCGACCAAGATCAAGGTCGAGGGCATCAACCTGACCTACGAGGGCCTGATCCCCAAGATCCGAAAGTCCATGCTGTCCAAGGACATCGACTCGCTGCAGCCGCACGTGCGCGCGTTCGTCGAGCGTGCGGTCACCTTCCAGATCTGCCCCGACTGCGACGGCACCCGGCTCAGCGAGTTGGCCCGGTCCTCGAAGATCCGCGAGATCAGCATCGCCGACGCCTGCGCCATGCAGATCAGCGATCTGGCCGACTGGGTGCGCGAGCTGAACGAGCCGTCGGTCGCGCCGCTGCTGGAATCGCTACAGCAGGTGCTGGACTCGTTCGTCGAGATCGGGCTGGGCTATCTGAGCCTGAACCGCGCCTCGGGCACGCTGTCGGGCGGCGAGGCGCAGCGCGTCAAGATGATTCGGCATCTGGGTTCGGCGCTCACCGATGTCACCTATGTCTTCGACGAGCCGACCGTCGGCCTGCACCCGCACGACATCCAGCGCATGAACGATCTGCTGCTGCGGTTGCGGGACAAGGGCAATACCGTGCTGGTGGTCGAGCACAAGCCGGAGACCATCATCATTGCCGACCACATCGTGGACATCGGCCCCGCCGCGGGTTCGGGCGGCGGCGAGATCTGCTTCGAGGGCACCGTCGACGGGCTGCGCAGCAGCGGCACCATCACCGGCCGCCACTTCGACGACCGGGCCGCGCTCAAGGACTCGGTCCGGAAGTCCAAGGCGGCGTTGGAGATCCGCGGCGCGACCGCCAACAACCTGCAGAAGGTGGATGTCGACATCCCGCTGGGCGTGCTGGTGGTCATCACCGGCGTCGCGGGCTCGGGCAAGAGCTCGCTGGTGCACGGGTCGATTCCGGCCGGTGAGGGTGTGGTGTCCGTCGATCAGGGCGCGATCAAGGGTTCGCGGCGCAGTAATCCGGCCACCTACACCGGCCTGCTCGAGCCGATCCGCAAGGCGTTCGCCAGGGCCAATGGCATGAAACCCGCTCTGTTCAGCGCGAATTCGGAGGGCGCGTGCCCGACCTGCAACGGCGCGGGCGTGATCTACACCGACCTGGCCATGATGGCCGGCGTGGCCACGGTCTGTGAGGAGTGCGAGGGCAAGCGTTTCCAGGCGGCGGTGCTCGAATACAAGCTCGGCGGGAGGGACATCAGCGAGGTACTGGCCATGCCGATCAGCGAGGCCCTCGGGTTCTTCGCGGACGGGGAGGCGAAAATCCCTGCCGCGCACAAGATCCTGCAGCACCTCGACGATGTCGGCCTCGGCTACCTGAGCCTGGGGCAGCCGCTGACCACGCTGTCCGGCGGTGAGCGGCAGCGGCTGAAGCTGGCCACCCACATGGGGGACAAGGGCGGCGTGTACGTGCTCGACGAGCCGACCACCGGTCTGCATCTGGCCGATGTCGAGAATCTGCTCGGATTGCTGGACCGCCTCGTGGATTCCGGCAAATCGGTCATTGTCATCGAGCATCACCAGGCCGTCATGGCGCACGCCGACTGGATCGTCGATCTGGGTCCGGGCGCGGGTCACGACGGCGGCCGGATCGTCTTCGAGGGCACCCCCGCCGATCTGGTGGCCGCCCGCTCCACGCTGACCGGTCAGCACCTCGCCGCCTACGTGGGTGCCTGAGAACTACCCGAACCCCGCCGGGAATATCGGCGGCCGTCGGCGGTTGATCTCGGCTGCCGACGGAAGGGAGCGATTGCGGTGAACGGGTTTTCGGCCGAGGGGCTGAAGAAGGTGAGCGAGGTACTCGACGGGTACGTCGAGCGGGACGAGGTGGCCGGCGCGGTGGCCGCGATCTACCGGCACGGCGAGCTGGTGCAGGTGGACACGGTGGGCCGGCGGGATCGGGCGGCCGGGCAGCCGATGCGGCGCGACACCCTCTTCCGGATCGCCTCCATGACCAAGCCGATCACCGCGGTGGCGGCGCTGACCCTGGTGGACGAGGGCCGCATCGCGCTGTCGGATCCGGTGGACGCCTGGCTGCCGGAACTGACCGGCCGCACCGTCATGCGCGACCCGGACGGCTCGCCCGATGACGTGGTGCCCGCCGAGCGCCCGATCACGGTGGAGGATCTGCTCACCTACCGGCTGGGCCTGGGCTGGGGCCGCTCCAGCCTCGCACCGCAATTGTTCGCGCTCACTGCCGATCCCATCGCGAGCGCCATCGGCGTCGCGAACGCCGAACGTCTCACACCGGACGAGTGGCTGCGCCGGGTCGGCGAGCTGCCGCTCATCGCGCAGCCCGGCACGCTGTGGCGCTATCACACCGCCTCCGACATCCTCGGCATCCTGATCAGCCGGGTGACCGGGCAGCCGCTGGAAACCGTACTGCGCGAACGGGTCCTGACGCCACTGGGCATGGCGGACACCGGATTCACGGTGCCCGAATCGGAGCGCGACCGCCTCTCCGTGCTGTACGGCCCCGACCACACCGAACTCGATCGGCCCGCCACCACCGCGTGGGGGGAGCCGCCGCTGTTCCCCTCCGGCGGTGCGGGCCTGGTGTCCACCGTGGACGATTACGCGCGCTTTGCCCGCATGCTGCTCAATGGCGGTGAGCTGGGTAGGGTCCGGATCCTGTCGGCCGAAACTGTTGCCGCGCTGAGCCGGGACCACCTCACCCCCGAACAGCATGCGGCCGCCCCCTTCAATCCGCCGCTGGGCCAGGCCATCTGGGCCGATCAGGGGTTCGGCTACGGCGTGAAGATGCAGACCGAACCCGGCACCGGCATCCCCGGCGTCGGCACCCTGTCCTGGCCGGGCGGCCTGGGCACCGCCTGGTACGCGGACCCCGAAAAGGATCTGGTGACACTGCTCTTCGTGCAGTCCGCCAACATCATCATCGCCGCCGAGTGGCGCAGCCCGCTCGGCGACGACTTCCTGACCGCGGTCTACGGAGCCCTGGCGGACTAGTACACCGTCCCCATCGCCGAGCGCACCTCGTCCAGGGTGCGTTCGGCGATCTCGTTGGCGCGCCGATTGCCCTCGCGCACAATGCCGCTCGCGAAATCCGGGTCGGCGGCCAGCTCGGCGCGCCGGGCCCGGTGACCCGCGAAGAAGTCGTTCACGGCATCGGTGGCCAGCTTCTTCAGCGCCGCGCCGCCGCCGTCGCCGAGCTTGTCCGCCAGCGTCTGCTCGTCGGTGCCCAGGCACAGTGCGGCCGTGGTGAGCAGCGCCGAGACGCCGGGCCGGGCGTCGGGATCGAAGGTGATGCGCCGGTCGGAATCGGTTGCGGTGCGGCGGATGAGCGCCGCGGTCTCATCCGCGGTCATGGACAGCGAGATGGCATTGCCGTAGCTCTTGGACATCTTGCGGCCGTCCAGGCCCGGGATCTCCGGGGTCGAGGTGAGCAGCGCCTGCGGTTCCGGGAACACCCGGCCGTAGCGCTCGTTGAACCGCCGGGCGATGACCCGGGTGACCTCCAGGTGCGGCAACTGGTCCTTGCCCACCGGCACCAGATTGCCCTTGCAGAACAGGATGTCGGCGGCCTGATGCACCGGATAGGTGAGCAGCAGCCCGCTCAGCGCCCGCTCCGAGGCGGCCAGCTCCGCCTTCACCGTCGGATTGCGGTGCAGCTCCGACTCCGTGACCAGACTCAGGAACGGCAGCATGAGCTGATTGAGGGCCGGCACCGAGGAATGGGTGAACACGGTCGCCCGGCTCATGTCGATTCCGGCGGCGGCGTAGTCCAGCACCGCGCTGTAGACGTTCTCGCGGACCTGGCCGAGACTGTCGCGGTCGGTGATGACCTGATAGTCGGCCACGATCACCCACAGGTCCACGCCCAGTTCCTGCAACCGCACCCGTTCTCGGACGGTGCCGAAGTAGTGGCCCAGATGCAGTCTGCCCGTGGGCCGTTCACCGGTGAGGACGCGGAAGCGGTCGGGATGCGCGGCCACTTCGGCGGCCAGCTCGTCGCTGCGCTCGCGGGAGGCGGCGAAGGAATCCGAAGGGGTAGTCACGTACAACTCCTGAAAGTTCATGGAGGGCTGCACGAGTTGGGTGTTCCGGTCGGGAATCACGGGCCGCGTACAGCCCGTGGTCATGGTTCATCGGGCTGCTAGTGCAGCCAGCGCCATGCCTGCCGAGTGGGAATCACCTGCCCACCTTAACAAGCCGCGGCCGTGATCGCCGGTCAGGGGTGCGCCGACACCACCCGCGGCATGGGGGCGACCGAGCCCGGGCACGGCGCCGGGCACAGATGCCCGGCCAGTGCGGTGTGCGGACTGCGGTGGCGCAGCGACCCGGCCAGGGCGAGCGCCTCCATCGCGATCACGATCAGGCCGTAACCGTAGGTCGTGGCGGCCAGGCCGAACCGCTGCACGCACAGCCCCGCGATGACCGCGGGCACACTGAGCGACAGGTAGGACACTACATAGATCGCGGTCACCACCTCCGCCCGCGTCTCGGCCGGTGACAGACCGGTCAGCATGCGCAGTGCACCCGAGAACGACGGCCCGAAACCGACCCCGGCCACCACACTGGCCGCGAAGAACAGCCATACCGACTCCGTCGCCGCGCCCAGCAGCGCCAGCGAGACCCCGGACATGAGCAGGATCGGCCCGCGCAGCAGCGCCTGGTCGATGGTCCAGTCGCGCGCCAGCAGTGCGGTGACCGCCGAGGTGCCCTGCAACGCGACCACCACCAGGCCACCGGCCAGCGGTGTGCCGACCTGGAAGTGCACCTTCATGAGCGCGCCGCCCAGCGCCAGATAGAGCCCGCCCAGCGCCCACGTGGCCGCGATCGACGGCACCAGGGTCAGAAAGGCCGCCCGGACCTCTTGCGGCACCGACACTTTGGGCTTCAGCGAGGCCAGTCCCCGCCCGTCGGGCGCCACCGTCTCCGGAATCAGCAGCACGCCGATCACGATGATGGTGAACGCCACCGCCAGCAGCCAGTACACCAGCCGGGTGGGCGCGGGCGCGTAGGCCACCAGCAGCCCGGAACTGATCGCGCCCACCGCGAGCCCGCCGCCGGCCGCCACATTCGTCATGAGAGCGCCCAGCCGCGATTCCGCGGGCTGCAGATCGATGAGCGTCGCCGTGATCGCGCCCGTGGCCAGTCCGGTCGCGATGCCCTGCACGATGCGGGCGGTGAAAAGCCAAGCCACCGACTGCGCTTCGGCGAAGGCCAGCGTCCCGGCCAGCTCCACCAGCACCGCCGCGATCAGCACCGGCCGCCGCCCGATGTGGTCGGACAGCGAGCCCGCGAACAGCAGAGTCACCAGCAGCGCAATGGCATTCGCGGCATACACACCCGTCGACACCAGCGACGAGTAGTGCCACATCTGCTGATACACCGGATACATCGGCGACGGGGCAGCCGACGCGAACAGCAGGAGCCCCAGCGCGATCGACAGCAGCCAGAACGCGGCGGAGTTCGAGATCCGGTAGCGCGCGGGGGTTTCGACGCGCACGGCGTCAGCGGGAAGATTCTGCATGGTTCCTCGGGGCGGATCGTCGTGTACGTGCCGTTCGAGTGTGACCCATCGGGGCACGGGAGTTCGGCCCGTCATGCTGACCGGGCGCGCTGTCAGTCCACTGGCAATCCGATACCAGGGCCCTGCCAGCGGATTCGGCGATGCTGACGGTTGGCGGCGGCAGGATTCCTCATTGCCGCTTCGGGTTCCGTGGTGATGGCGCTGGTCGGTGTGGACTCGTTGGCGCTGGTGCTGCTGGCCGCCGCCCTGCTGGGCGCGGGACTGGTGGTGGTGATGACCCTGGTCACCGCGAAACCCTCGGCGGCGCTGTCGGTGTCAGTGCCGGCCTGCCCGGCGGGGACGCCATCCTCTCGGCTTCCCGCGCCGCCTTCACCTCGGGCATGAACACCATGGCGATCCTCGGCGCGATCGTCATGGCGGTGGCCGCCGTCGGCTGCGGCCTGCTGCTCCGCACCGACCGGCCCGCCGCCGAACCCGGCCCCGCCGACGACGCACTGGTCTGATCCGCCTCCTGGTACCAGGTCTCCACCCAGGACCGCATGATCGACCCGGACAACGAGCGCCGCATGGCCGAGCGGATGGGCCCGCGCCGGACCGTCGAGCTACCCTCGAGCCACGCCTCGCTGGCCTCGCAGCCGGTCGCCGTCGCCGACCTGATCGATGCCGCGGTGACCGATCTGGGCTACCGGTAGCACGCTGCGGATTCGCGGCGCATCCTGGACGTGGGGTGCGCCGCGGAGTTCTTGACTTTCCCCTCCTGGCGTCCCATGGTGGAAATGTTAGCAAAGCTAATTGATGGGGAGAGAACCTGACGTCCGAACGAGGTTCGTGGCGTCGTGATCGCCGGAGACCAGGGAGGTCATTGATGGTCGAGGACGCCGTTCGGACGGAGCTTACCCAGCGATTCGCGGATCGGCTCGCACATGCCGAGATCGCGAAGCGGTTCGAGGAACTGATGGCCGACGATCAGGTACGGGCGCTGGTCCCGCTACCCGAGGTCGCGGCCGCGGCTCAGCAGTCGGGGCAGGGGCTGGCCGGCGTGGCGGCGGTACTCTTCGGCGGATACGCCGACCGGCCCGCCATCGCCGAGCGGGCCACCGAGATCGTGGTCGGCGCCGATGGCCGGCGCACCCGGCGGCTGCTGCCCGCGTACCGGACCACGAGCTACGGCGAGCTGTGGGTGCGTTCCGGGGACATCGCGGCCGCCTGGCACGCGGATCCGCGACACCCCCTGCGCGCCGGAGACTTCCTGTGCACCCTGGGCTTCGCCAGCGGCGACTTCACCGCCGTCGAGCTGGCCGGCATCCGGCTGGGCCTGGTGAGCGTGCCGCTGCAATCGGGTTCACCTGCCGCGCAATGGCATTCGATCATCACCGAGACCGGCGCCCGCGTGCTGGCGGTGAGCCTGGAACTGCTCGCGCCCGCGCTCGAGTGCGTGCTCGACGGCACGCCGGTGGAATCGATCGTGGTCTTCGACTTCGAACCCGGCGACGACCAACACGCCGAGACCTACGCCGCCGCACAGCGCCGCATCGCGGACTCCGGTGCCGCGATCAGCCTGGAATCGCTTGCGGCCGTGGTGGAACGGGGCCGGGGCCTGCCCTCGGTACCGCTGCACGTGCCCGCCGACCAGGACGAGCTCGCCCTGCTCATCTACACCTCCGGCAGCACCGGGACCCCCAAGGGCGCGATCTACCCGCAGCGCCTGGCGGCCGGTATGTGGTTGGGGCCCACCATCATTCCGGCCCCGGTCATCAATTTCTGCTACATGCCCATGAGCCACGTCGCCGGGCGGATGGTGCTGAGCGGCACCTTCGCGCGCGGCGGAACCGCGTATTTCGCGGCGGCCAGCGACATGTCGACCCTGTTCGCGGATTTCGGCCTGGCCCGGCCCACCGAGGCGTTCTTCGTCCCGCGCGTGTGCGACATGGTGTTCCAGCGTTATCAGAGCGACGTGCAGCGCCGCATCTCTACGGGCGCGGCCCCCGGCGAGGCCGACGAGGCCGCGAAAGCCGCACTGCGGCAGGACTTCCTGGGCGGTCGCCTGGCCCGGGTCATGGTCGGCAGCGCGCCCATCTCCGCGGACATGAAGGAGTTCATGAACTCGGTGCTGGGCCAGCCGCTCGTCGACGGCTACGGCTCCACCGAGGCGGGCGGCGGCCTGCTCATCGACAATGAGATCCGCCGGCCGCCGGTCATCGACTACAAGCTGGCCGATGTGCCCGAGCTCGGCTACTTCGCCACCGACAAGCCGTACCCGCGCGGCGAATTCCTGGTGAAGTCGATGCAGCAGATCCCGGGCTATTTCAAGCGTCCCGAGGTGACCGCCGAGATCTTCGACGAGGACGGCTACTACCGCACCGGCGATATCGTCGCCGAGGTCCGGCCCGATCATCTGGTGTACGTCGACCGCCGCAACAATGTGCTCAAGCTGTCGCAGGGCGAGTTCGTGGCCGTGGCCAAGCTGGAGGCCGCCTTCGCCACCAGCCCGCTCATCGCCCAGATCTTCGTGCACGGGTCCAGCGAGCGCGCGCACCTGCTGGCCGTCATCGTGCCCTCGGCGGCGGCCCTGGCGCTCGAACCCGCCGAGATGAGTCCGGCCATCACCGAATCCATGCAGCAGATCGCCAAGGACGCCGAACTGGAGTCCTACGAGATCCCGCGCGAGTTCCTGATCGAGACCGAGCCCTTCACCCAGGAGAACGGCCTGCTGTCCGGCATCGGAAAACTGTTGCGGCCCAAGCTCAGGCAACGCTACGGCGACCGGCTCGAGGAGCTGTACCGCGCGCAGGCGCGGCAGCAGGAGGATGAGCTGCTCGCGCTGCGCCGCGACGCCGCCGACCGGCCGGTGCTCGAGACGGTGTGCCGGGCCGCCCGCGCCATCCTCGGCGGCGGCGAGCCACAGGCGGATGCGCACTTCACCGATCTGGGCGGGGATTCGCTGTCGGCGCTGTCGTTCTCGACGCTGCTGCGTGAGATCTTCGACGTCGAGGTGCCGGTCGGCGTGATCGTCAGCCCCGCCGGCGACCTGGCCGGGCTCGCCGCCCGCATCGAGGCCGAACGGTCCGGTGCCGGCGGTCGTCCCACCGCGTCGACCGTGCACGGCGGCAGCGAGATTCGCGCCACCGACCTCACTCTCGACAAGTTCGTCGACGCCGCGACCCTGGCGGCCGCGCCCGGACTGCCGCTCGCGCCACAGCCGCCGCGCACGGTGCTGCTCACCGGCGCCAACGGTTACCTCGGCCGGTTCCTGTGCCTGGATTGGCTGCAGCGCCTGGACGACACCGACGGCACCCTCGTCTGCATCATTCGCGGCCGCGACGCCGAATCGGCGCGCCGGCGGCTGGACGAGGTGTTCGACAGCGGCGATCCCGAGCTGTTGCGGCGCTACCGGGAGCTGGCCGGGCGTCGTCTGCGCGTGCTGGCCGGCGACATCGGCGCGCCGAATCTCGGTCTGGATCAAGTGGTTTGGCAGGAGCTCGCCGATACCGTCGACTTCATCGTGCACCCGGCCGCGCTGGTCAATCACGTGTTGCCCTACGACCAGCTGTTCGGTCCCAATGTGGTCGGCACCGCCGAGGTGATCCGCCTGGCGCTCACCGCGACCCGCAAACCCGTCACCTACCTGTCCACGGTCGGTGTGGCCGATCAGATCGATCCGGCCGTGTTCACCGAGGACGGCGACATCCGCGAGATCAGCGCCGTGCGCACGGTGGGCGACGGGTACGCCAACGGTTACGGCAACAGCAAGTGGGCCGGTGAGGTGCTGCTGCGCGAGGCGCACGACCTGTGCGGGCTGCCGGTGGCGGTCTTCCGCTCCGACATGATCCTGGCGCACAGCGTGTTCGCCGGGCAGTTCAACCTGCCCGACATGTTCACCCGCCTGCTGCTCAGCGTGCTCGCCACCGGTCTGGCCCCGAAGTCCTTCTACGCCTTGGATTCCGAGGGCGGGCGGCGGCGGGCCCACTACGACGGCCTGCCCGCGGATTTCACCGCCGCCGCCATCACCGCCCTCGGCGCCCGCGTCACCGCCGGCTTCGAGACCTACGATGTCCTCAACCCCCACGACGACGGCATCTCCCTCGACGAATTCGTGGACTGGCTCATCGAATCCGGCCATCCCATCGACCGCATCGACTCCTACCCGGACTGGGTCGGCCGTTTCGAGACCGCCCTGCGCGCTCTGCCGGAGAATCAGCGCACCCAGTCGGTGCTGCCGCTCCTGCACGCCTACCGCCGCCCGGGCCTGCCCATCGCGGGCGCGGCGCTCCCGGCCAAGCGCTTCCAGACGGCCGTGCAGCAGGCGAAACTCGGTCCGAACGGCGACATCCCGCACCTGACAAGGGAACTCATCGACAAGTACGTGACGGACCTGAGGCTGCGCGGCTTGCTGTAGCCCTCAGTCGTCGCCCGCCGCCGCGGGGATCTCGAGACCGTGCTGCAGCGCGGCGACGGTGCCGTCGAGGATCTCGTAGAGGTGGGTGAGGGACGGATCGGGGCTCGCCACCCAGTCGTCGAGCCCCACCCCGAAGGCCGCGAAGCAGGTCGCCGCGGCGAGTTTCGCCCGCAGATCGTCCTCGGCCAGCCCGCCGCGGCGGGCGAAACTCCGGGCCAGCGCGTCCCGGCGGCCGAACGTGCCGGTGAAATTCTCCTGGCGCAGTTGCGGATTGGTGATCAGCACCAGCCGCGCCCGCCGGGCGGTGTCGGCCTGGCGGCGCCGCAGCTCGGCCTCGGCATCGTCGAGCAGGAACTCGCGCAGCGCGGCCCGCAGCGCGACGAAGACCGCCTCGTGCGGCGGGCGGCGGTCCAGGGCGGCCAGCAGGTAGGACATGACGTCCTCCTCGTGGCTGAAGACCACGGCCGCCTTGGCGGGGAAGTGGCGGTGGAAGGTGCGCCGCGAGACCTGGGCGGCGTCGGCGATCTCCTGTACGGTGGTCTGCTCGAAGCCGCGGTGCTCGAACAGCAGCAGCGCGGCGTCGATCAATTCGCGCCGCACCCTGGCCTTCTCGCGTTCCCGCAACCCGGTCGGTGCTGTCATCCCGCCCTCTCGCGTCGCCGATATCCACCCTGGTGTCTCAAAGTGACACTTCTCAGGATAGTCTGACCGAAGTGTCTCACTGTGACACCAAAGCGAGACGATACGAGAGGACTCCTCCGATGACGCGACGCACCGTGATCACCCTGGTCTCGGCGGCCGTGCTGGCCACCGGGCCGCTCGCCGCCACCGCCCAGGCCGACCCGCCCGCCCGGGCCGAGGGCGCGGCCCCGGGCGCTGTCGTCGGCAATGAGGCACTGGCGCAGGACCTCTGGATCGACGGCACCGGCTCGGCCCGCAAGCTCACCTACTGGACCCGCGATTCCTCCGATCGGCCCGCGCTGTCCACCGGCGTGGTCTTCACCCCGGCGGGCACCCCGCCGCCCGGCGGCTGGCCGGTGCTGTCCTGGGAGCACGGCACCGTCGGAATCGGCGACGACTGCGCGCCCTCGGTGACCGGTCGCTCCGACCGCGACATGGGGTTCCTCGCCACCTGGATGAAGCAGGGCTACGCCATCGTCGCCACCGACTACATCGGCCTGGGCACCCCCGGCGTGCACGCCTACCTCGACGGCCGCGCCGAGGCGCACGCCGGCATCGACATGGTGCGCGCCGCCCGCAGCGTGGACGATTCGCTGGCCCCGAGGTGGGTGGCGGTCGGGCAGTCGCAGGGCGGCGGCGCAGCGGTTTTCACCGCCTCGCTCGCGACACGCTATGCGCCCGAACTGGATTACCGCGGCGCGGTGGCAACCGGCCCGGCCTCCAATATCGTCGACGCGGCGATGCTGATCGGGCCGGACACCCCGCCCATCGGGTCCTCGCACATCACCGCCTACGCCACCTACGTGTTCAACGGCCTGAAGGCGGCCCGCCCGGACTTCGACCTCGACAGCTACCTGACCCCGCTGGGCAAGCAGCTGGTGACCGACGCCCAGACCCTGTGCTTCACCCCGATGGCCGAGCGCGCTACCGGTGTGTCGCTGAACCAGCTGGTGTCGCGGCCGCTGGCGGAGGGCGATTTCGTGCCCACCGCGCGGTCTGTCATGGATGTGCCGCTGACCGGCTATGACCGGCCGCTGTTCATCGGGCAGGGCACCAATGACACCGATGTCCCCGCGCCGCTCACCGCCAAGCTGGTCGCCGACATGGCCGCAGCCGGAACGCATCCCGAGGTGCACGTCTACGTAGGGAAGGACCACAGCGGCGCCATGCTCGCCTCGCTGGCCGACAGCGTGCCGTTCGTGGCGCGACTGTTCTCCTGACGCGAGAGGCCGAGTGGCACAGCGCCACTCGGCCTCGGCGACTGATGCTCCGGATCAGCCGATGGTGACAGTGGTGTCGATCAGGCCGAAGACCTCGCCCTGCGGGCCCGACACGATGCCCATGCGTCCGAAGGGGCTGTCCGACGGGCCCATCAGCACGGTCGCGCCGAGCTCCTTGGCCTTGTCCAGCGCGGCGTCCGTGCCCGCGACCTGGAACCAGGTCAGCCAGTAGTTGGGGCCGTCGCCGGGCTGGCCGGTGCTGTCGGCCACGCCGCCCATCGGGCGGCCGTCCGCGCCGGCGAAGGTGGAATACGGCATCTGCTCGCTGCCGATCTCCTCGAAGGACCAGCCGAAGACCTGCTTGTAGAACTCCTGCGACGGCGTGTACGCGGCGGTGTGCAGGTCGTTCCAGCAGTACGCACCGGGCTCGTTGAAGATCCCGGCGCCGGTGTGCGCCTTGGCTTCCCACACGCCGAACACCGCGCCCCCCGGGTCCGCGCCGACGAACATGCGCCCGACGTCCATCACGTCGAAGGGCGGCATGAACACCGCGCCGCCGGCCGCCGTGACCGCGCCCGCGACGGCATCGGCATTCTCGGCGGCGATGTAGGTGGTCCACACCGAGGGCATGGCGGCCTCACCCATCTTGGGCCCGATACCCGCGGCGGGCTTGCCGTTGAGCATCGCCATCAGATACCCGCCCGCCTCGGGCGGACTGTCGAGCACGTCCCAGCCGAGCAGCTGGGTGTAGAAGTCCCGCGCAGCGGCGGGATCGTCGACCGAACAGTCGACCCAACACGGAGTTCCCTGCGGCCAAACCTTGTCTGTCGTGGGCATACGGATCCTCCCGAGAATCGGTCGGTAACGGCCTGTCGGAGGGCAGGCACATGGTCAGCTAACCATGCTTCCCGGCATTCCGGTCACGGAATACCGACTGGTCACGAACTCGTGTTGAACATTCCGGGGCACCCGGGTGTCGACCTGGTCAGCGGCGATTCCGGGTCACGGGCGGTACGGGTAGGCGCCGCCGTCGATGACGATGCGCTGGCCGGTGAGATAGCCGGCGGCGGGGGAGACGAGGAAGGCGACGACGTCGGCTACCTCTTCGGGGCGGCAGACGTGGCCGAAGGGGGAGGTGGCGTCGAGGTCGGCGGCGTGGCGGTGGATGCCGCCGGACAGCGCCGCGGTCAGGCGGTCGCCCATGTCGGAGGCGACCAGGCCGGGGGCGACGATATTGACGTGGATTCCGTTGGGGGATTCCTCTTTTGCGAGGGTGTGGGCAAGGGCTTCCAGGGCGGCCTTGGCCATGTTGTAGGGGGCGCCGGCCGCGCCGAGGGCGTGGGCGGCGACGCTGCTGATCATGATGATGTCGCCGCGTTCGCAGGTGCGCATGCCGGGGAGCACGAGCTTGGTGAGGTGGTGCGGGCCGATGGCCTGAATGCGCAGCAGTCGCTCGACCTCCGCCGGATCGGTGTCGGAGACCGGGCGGCCACGGCTGGCGATGCCGCCATTGTGGACGAGGATGCCGATCGGGCCGAGCTCGCTGGTTACGCGGTCGACCATGGCGGCCACGGCCACCGGATCGTCGACCGGGGCGTGCACGGCGAGGGCGGTGGCTCCCAGCGAATGCAGTTCGGCCACAGTGTCTTTCGCCGATTGCTCATGGCGCACCCAGTTGACCGCGACCATGGCGCCGCGGGCGGCGAGCGCATGGCTGATGGCGCGCCCGATACCGCGCCCGCCGCCGGTCACGAGTGCGACGCGTCCCGCCAATTCGCCTGCTGCTGTACCCACCCCATCAACATATGACACCCGCCACGATTGCGGTCGAGAGTGTCGGCCATTACAGTCCGACCGTTGGGTACGCAGAGGTTCCTCAACCACGGGGTCGGGATGAAATTCACCAAGTTCAGGGGACGAACGCTGAGCGCGCTCGCCCTGTTCGCCGCCGCAATCACCGTCGGGGTGCTGGTCCGGCCGCCGGCCACCGCCACCCCGGACGCCGGATCACTGGGCGCGGCCTGGACCTCGACCGAGGACGGGCCGCCGAAATATCCTGGCGTGCACATCGATTGGGACGTCCCGATCACCATGAGCGACGGCACCGTCCTCAAGGCCAATGTGTATCGGCCCATGGACGCCGACGGTCACATCGTCGACACCCCGCTGCCGACGGTCGTCAACCTCACCCCGTACACGAAACTCGTGTCCATGATCGCGGATTCGGCCCTGTCGATTCCCGGCCTGTCGGATGTGCTGTCCAACTTCCTGCAGGGCTTCGACCTGTCCGGCGTCGGCCTGGGCGGTCTCTCCGACCTGGTGAAGGTGGTGCCCGGCGGCGCGGCCCGCGTCTTCACCGCCGACCGGAAGCTGGTCCAGTCCGGCTACACCCAGGTCGTGGCCGACGTGCGCGGCACCGGCTTCTCCGAGGGCGTCTGGCAGGTCTTCCAGGAGCGCGAGCAGCTCGACAGTGTCGAGGTGATCGACTGGGCGGCCCAGCAGCCGTGGTCGGACGGCAAGGTCGGGATGTCGGGCATCTCGTACTCGGCGATCAATCAGGTGCAGGCCGCCGAACACCAGCCGGGCGCGCTGAAGGCCATCTTCCCGGTCGAGCCCGGCAGCGACCTGGTGCGCGATGTGCTCGCCACCGGCGGCGCGCTCGGATTCGGTTTCATCCCACCGTGGTTGCTGGGCGTGGACAGCCTCAAACTGCTCCCGGATCTGACGTCGATCTTCTCCGGCGCCTTCGACTGGAAGTGGCTGGCCGACCGCCTGCAGAGCCCGTTCACGTTCTTCGACTACATCATCCAGGCGCTCACGGTGCGGTCCATCCCGGAGATCCCGGACAACCTGAAGAGCATCCTGGAACCCGACAGCAGCCTGCGCACCGCCTGGCTCGGGCATCCGGACCGGGTGCGGGTGCCGACCATGGTCTACGGCGGCTGGCACGACATCTTCACCTACTCCGAACCCCGCATCTACGACGCGATTCCCTTGCCGCCCGGGCAGAAACAGCTGATCATGGGCGACACCTACCACGCCGATCCCGGCAGCGGCTTCGGCGCACCCGGGGCCCCGCCGCGCCTGGATGTGCTCGAGCGCGCCTGGTTCGACAGGTGGCTCAAGGGCATCGACAACGGCATCGACGGCTACGGCCCGGTGACGCTGTTCCAGCAGGGCGGCTCCTGGACCACGACGGACCAATTCCCGCGCAGCGATGTCGATTACCGCCGCCTGTACCTGTCCGGCGCGCCCAGCGGCACCGCTCCGATGAGCGTGCACGACGGCAGCCTGGTCGCCGATCCCACCGGGCCGGAGCGGCTCACCGTCGCGCCTGGCATCAACAGCCTGTGCTCGCGCGATTCGGCGCAGATCACCGCGGGCGTCACCGCCGTCCTCGACGCCTGCGCCAAGGACGCGCGGCCGATGGAACTCAACGGCCTCACCTTCACCAGCCAGCCGGTGGCCGACGCGACCCTCGTCTCCGGGCCGGTGAACGCGCACCTCAACACGGTGCTCGACGCCACCGACGGTTACTGGACCGCGACGCTCAACGATGTCGCGCCCGACGGCAGGTCCACGGTGCTGACCTCCGGCCAGCTGACCGCGTCGTTGCGAAAGGTGGACGAGGACAAGGCAACCCGCTCGGCCAATGGCGATTACACCGACCCGTACCCGGTCCTCGCCCTGGCCGATCGCGAGCCGCTCGTCCCCGGTCAGCCCACCACCGTCGATCTGGGCCTGACCGCCACCGACGCGGTCCTGCAGCCGGGCCACCGCCTGCGCATCGACGTCTTCGCGTTCAACTTCCCGCGCGGCCTGCCGCTGCGCCCGCTGTTGAACGAGAGCGAGCTGCTGCCCCAGCACATCGACCTCGACCCGAACGCGCCCAGCTGGGTGAACGTCCCTCTCGGCGGAAATATCGGCTGGTAGGGAGAAAGAGGCCCTGTCGTCAGCGTGGACGACAGGGCTTTCTGCTGTCCGGGTTCAGGATTCGAGCGCGCCGACCACGTCGGCCTCGGCCATGACATCGTCGAAGGTGTCGCGGGCCAGCAGGTCGGCGTAGAAACCGTTGCGCTCCACCAGTTCCCGATGCGTGCCGCGTTCCACCACACGACCCTGATCGAGCACCACGATCTGATCGGCGTCCCGGATCGTGGACAGCCGGTGCGCGATCGTGATGGTGGTGCGGTTCGCGGACAGGGCGTCGATCGCCGCCTGCACCTCGCGCTCGGTCCTGGTGTCCAGCGCGCTGGTCGCCTCGTCGAGCACCATGATGGGCGGATTGCGCAGGATGGCCCGCGCCACCGCCAGCCGCTGCTTCTCCCCGCCGGAGAAGCGGTAGCCGCGCTCGCCGACCAGGGTGTCGTACCCGTCGGGCAGGCTCATGATGTGGTCGTGGATCTGCGCGGCCCGGGCCGCGGCATGCAATTCCGCCTCTGTCGCATCGGGTTTCGCGAAGCGCAGGTTGTCGGCGACCGAGGAGTGGAACAGGTAGGTCTCCTGCGACACCACGCCCACCGCCGCGGACAGGTCGGCGAAGGACAGCTCCCGCACATCCACGCCGTCGACGGTCACCCGGCCGGATGTCACGTCGTACAGCCGCGCCACCAGATACCCGAGAGTCGTCTTCCCCGAGCCGGTTTCGCCGACGATCGCCAGAGTCGATCCGGCGGGCACCTCGATATCGATGTCGCTCAGCACGTTCCGATCCGCGTCGTAGGCGAAGCCGACGCGCTCGAACCGCACCGCGCCCGTCACCTGCTCCGGCAGGGGTGTGGGCCGCTCGGGCTCCTCGATGTCCGGTCGCAGATCCAGGTATTCGAAGATCCGCCCGAACAGTGCCAGCGAGCTCTGAATATCGACGCCGGTCGACAGCAGCATGACGGTCGGCCGCAGCAGGCCGCTCTGCAACGTGGTGAACGCGACCAGCGTGCCGATCGACACCAGGGGATGTCCCTGGGCGACGGTCATGCCGGCCGCCCAGTAGATGACCGCCGGCATGGCCGCCATCACGATCGAGATGGTGGACTGCCGCCACCGCCCGGCCATGCTGGAGCGGATCTCCAGATCCACCAGCCCCCGCGATTCCCGGGTGAAATCCTCGACCAGCGCGGGTGAGCGACCCATGGTGCGCGACAACAGGATTCCGCTCACCGACAGCGATTCCTCCACGATCGCCGACATGCCCGCCAGCTTGCGCTGCTTCTCGCCGGTGATACGCCGGCGCTCGGAGCCGACCCGGCGGCTGATCCACACGAACAGCGGCAGCATGACCAGCGAGACCAGCGTGAGTCGCCAGTCCAGCGCGAACATGGCGATGACCGCCGCCACGACCGAGGTGAAGTTGGAGACGAGCGAGGTGATGGTCGAGGTGACCGTGGACTGCATGCCGCCGATGTCATTGGCGATTCGCGACTGCACCTCGCCGGTGCGGGTGGTGGTGAAGAAGGACAGCGGCATGGATTGCAGCCGTGCGTAGACGGCCGACCGCAGATCGTGCATGACGTCCTGGCCGACCGCGGTCGAGATATAGGTCTGGAAGACACCGAACACACTGTTCAGCGCGGCGACCGCGATCATGCCCACGGCCAGCAGGGTCAGCAGTCCGGTGCGACCGTGTGGCAGGGCGTCGTCGATGATGCCGCGCAGCAGGAACGGGGAAGCCAGACCGGCCAGCGAGGCCAAACCCACCAGGGCCGCGACCAGGGCCAAGCGCCCGCGATATGGATGAAAGAGCCGGGCGATCCGGCGAAGTTCAGGTTGTGAAGCCATCAGCGCCTCCTTTCGCAGGGAGTCACGCGCTATAACTGAGTTTGGCTCATAATTGTTCCGAGGACAATGAGTTATGCTCTGGATCATGTCGAGCAGCCCTGCAGACGAGCCGCGCGCGACGGGCGGGAGGCGTGCCGTTCCCGAGGATGATCTCGCGGAGCTGTTCCTGCGCACGACCAAACGACTGCGCCGCACGCAGTCGGCGCGGCTGTCCCCGCTGGGCCTCACCCCGGCTCAGGCCCGCGCGCTGCGCATCATCGGCCGCGCCGACGAGCACGGCGACGAGCCGCTGCGCATGTCCGCGCTCGCCGATCTCCTCGGCATCGTGCCGCGCTCGGCCACGACCGTGGTCGACGCGCTGGTCACCGCCGGACTGGTTGCCCGCGAACCGGATCCGGCCAACCGTCGCGCCACCCTGGTGACCCCGACCACGGCGGGCCGCCGGGTACTGGCTCGGATGTCCGACGCTCGCCGTGACGCCGCCGAAGAGATCTTCGCCGCCCTCTCGCCCGGCCAGCGTCACACTCTGCGCGAACTCCTCGCCACGTTGGCAGCCGGCGGCTGCACACCGCCGAATGCCGCGCTGACCCCGCGCACCGGCCCGGAGTAGCAGGCCGAAGGTCCGGTCGGTCGCGCGGATGGGTCGTCGGGCTGTCGTGAGCCTCGAGTACGGTCGGGAGCGTTGTGCCGATCCGATCTTCACCTCGACCCGGTAAGGAACCGATATGCCACGGGAGCTGGCCGACCTGCCCTTCGCGCGTTTCCTGGAACCGCAGGAGACGCTGCGCGATGAGGGCGCGTACGACTGTGCCCATTTCGACGGCCTCTCACTCGACGACCCGCAGCTGCGCGGCGTGACCTTCACCGAATGCGCCATCTCGGCCACCACGGTGACCGGCGGCTTCTTCCGGTACTCGCGGTTCAACGATGTCTGGCTCGACAGCACGCGCTGGATTCGGACGGATCTCTCCGAAACCAATTGGATGGATACGGAATTCGTGCTCGCGGCCATGTCGGGGGTGGAGGCGTTCGGGTCGGCGCTGCGGCGGGTGAGTTTCCACAACTGCAAGTTCGATTCGGTGAATCTGCGTGGTGCGGTGCTCACCGATGTCTCGTTCGTGGATTGCGTGCTGCGGGACGTGGATATCAGCGAGGCGAAGCTCACCTCGGTGACCTTCCCCGGCTCGGAGATCTCCGGGCTGTCGCTGCGCAATGCCAAGTTGAAGAAGGTCGATCTGCGTGAGGCCCGGTCGATCGGCATCTCCAGTGGGGTCGAGTCGCTGTCGGGTGCGCTGGTCACCAATACGCAGCTGCTCGAGCTGGCCCCGGTCTTCGCCCACTCCTTCGGAATCCTGGTCAAGGACCTGTAGACGGAAGCGGCCAAGGATCCCGAGTTAGTAGCGCTAGTGAACTGACTCGAGTTACTCTCCTCACATGACGGAGTGGCGGCCTACGGCGTGCATCCTGTGCGAGTGCAACTGCGGCATCCAGGTGCTGCTCGGGCCGGACGGCCGGTCCTTCGAGAAGATCCGCGGCGACAAGCTGCATCCGGCGTCGGAGGGCTACACCTGCAACAAGGCCCTGCAGCTGGACCGCTACCAGAACGGGCGCACCGGCCGGCTGACCTCGCCGCTGCGGCGGCGCGCGGACGGCAGCTTCGAGGAAATCGATTGGGAGACCGCGATTTCCGAGGTATCGGCCAAGCTGCGGGAGGTCGGCCACCACTTCGGCGGTGAGTCGATCTTCTATTACGGCGGCGGCGGGCAGGGCAATCACCTGGGCGGCGCGTACGCCCCGGCGACCATGGCCGCCTTCGGTATGAAGTACCGGTCCAGCGCGCTGGCGCAGGAGAAGACCGGTGACTTCTGGGTGGGCGCGCGGATGACCGGCTACCCGATGCGCGCGGATGTCGAACATGCCGAGGTGGCGTTCTTCATCGGCAAGAATCCGTATCAGTCGCACGGGTTTCCGCGTGCGCGCACGGTGCTGAAGGAGATCGCCAAGGACCCGGCGCGGTCGATGATCGTGCTCGACCCGGTGCGCACCGAGACCGCCGAGCTGGCGGACTTCCACCTGCAGCTGCGGCCCGGGACCGACGTGTACCTGCTGACAGCCATGGCCGCGATCCTGGTGCGCGACAACCTGATCGACGAGGAGTGGCTGGCCGAGCACACCAGCGGCCTGGACGCGGTGCTGCCGGTGCTGCGGGCTGTCCCGATCGAAAAGTATTGCGCCATAGCCGATGTCGACCTGGATCTGGTGACCGCCGCGACGCACCGGCTGGCCCGCGCGAACTCGGTCGCCGCGCTCGAGGACCTGGGCGTGCAGATGAACCGGTACTCGACGGTGGTCAGCTACGTCGAGAAGCTGGTCTGGCTGCTCACCGGCAATGTCGGAAAGCCGGGCACCCAATACGCTTTCACCGGCCTGACCAATCTCGGCCACGACCGCGGGCATCCGGCGGGCGAGGGCCCCAAGAGCCCGGTGGCCGGCGCGCAGATCGTGAGCGGTCTGGTGCCGTGCAATGTGATCAGCGAGGAGATCCTCACCGATCACCCGAGGCGCTACCGCGCCATGTTCATCGAGAGTGCGAATCCGGCGCACTCCCTGGCGGATTCGGCCCGGATGCGCGAGGCGCTGGAGGCGCTGGAACTGGTGGTGGTCATCGACGTCGCCATGACCGAGACCGCGCGTCTGGCCGACTATGTGCTGCCCGCGCCCACCCAGTTCGAGAAGTACGAGGCCACGTTCTTCAACTTCGACTTCCCGCGCAATATCTTCCACCTGCGCCACCCGGTGCTGCCCGCGCCGGCGGGCGTGCTGCCCGAGCCCGAGATCCACGCCCGCCTGGTCGAGGCCGCGGGCGTGGTGAGCGAGGCGGACTACGCGCCGCTGCGGGCCGCGCTCGCGCAGGGGCGGGAGGCGTTCGCCATGGCCTTCCTGGGGATCCTCGGCGATCCGGCGCGGTCGAAACTCGCTCCCGTGCTGCTGTATCGGACGCTGGGGGAGACGCTGCCCGACGGTGCGGCCTCGGCGGCACTGCTGTGGGCGGCGGCCTACAACATGGTGCGCAAGTTCCCGGCCAGCGTCGAACGTGCCGGGTACGGAACGGGTCTGGAGGCGGGGGAGCGGCTGTTCGAGGCGATCCTGACGGGCAGGCACGGCATCGTGATCTCCGAGGACGATTACGCCGAGACCTGGAACCGGGTGCGCGACAAGGTGATCCGGCTGGAGATTCCGGAGCTGCTGGAGGCGATCGCCACCCTGCCCGTGCCCACCGCGGACGACAGCGCGGACTGGCCGTTCATCCTCTCGGCGGGTGAGCGCCGGGCCTTCACGGCCAACACCATCTTCCGCGACCCGGCCTGGCGCAAGCGTGATGCGGCGGGCACCCTGCGCATCAGCACCGGCGACGCCGAGCGGCTCGGGCTGACGGCGGGCGACCTGGTCCAGGTGACGACCCGCCGCGGTACCGCGCAGGTCCCGGTCGAGCCCACCGATCGCATGCGCCCGGGACACCTGTCGCTGCCCAACGGTTTCGGGCTCTCGGTCGCCGCCCCGGACGGCACCTCGGTCACCACCGGCACCGCCCCGAACGAGCTGACCTCCTTCGACGACCGGGACGAATGGGTCGGCACCCCCTGGCACAAGTACGTCCCCGCCCGCCTGGATACCGTGACCGCATGAAACGAACGAGTTTCGCGAACTGGCCGTGCACCGTCGCCCGCACCGTCGACCTGCTGGGCGACTGGTGGACGCCGCTCATCCTCCGCGAAGCTTTCTACGGCGCCAAGCGTTTCGACGATTTCGAATCCACCCTCGGTCTCAGCCGCAATATCCTTACCCAGCGTTTGAACCGATTGGTGGACGCGGGACTGTTGACGAAGGTTCCGTATCAGGAGCGGCCGGTTCGCCACGAGTACCGGTTGACCGACCAGGGGCGCGATTTCTTTCCTGTCATCGCGGCCATGATGGCCTGGGGGGATCGGTACCTGGCGCCGGAATCCGGGGAACCGGTGGTTCTGCATCACACAGCGTGTGACCACGATACGCACGCCGAGGTGGTGTGCTCGCATTGCCGGGAGCCGTTGCGGCACGAAGATATTTCCGCTCGGCTGGGTCCGGGATTTCCGGCTCGGCTTCGGAATGCGGCGCTGGCGACCGGTCGTTTTGGTGATGAGGGTTGAAAATCTCTGTATCAGAATGGAATTCGGCGCTGATGGTAGTGGGTTGTGTGCTGTTCAGTCTGTGATGACGTCGAAGTCGATGATCAGGTGCCGGGGGCCACGGAAGATTTGGCTGCGCCGATAGGGTGGCGGGTCGACGGCCAGGCGGGGTGTGGCAACGCGGCGTAGGAAGGTTTCCAGCGCCAGGTTGACTTCCAGTCGTGCGAGTGGTCCGCCGAGGCAGGTGTGGATGCCACTGCCCCAGCCGAAGTGTTCGTTGTCGGGGCGTTGGATGTCGAAGCGGTTCGGGTTGGCGAATCGGTTCGGGTCGCGGTTGGCGGCGGCGTAGACCAGGTGCACCGCTGCCCCTTTCGGGATGACGGTGCCGGCGATGTCGATATCGGCGGTGGCGCTGCGGCTGGGAAAGAACTGCACTGCCGCCTGCAGCCGCTGGACCTCTTCGATCGCGCGAGGAAGCAGCTGCGGCCGGCTGCGCACGTGGTCGTAGCACCCGGGGTTGCGCAGCAGCGTCATCACACAGTTGGAAATGGTGTTGACCGTCGAGTCGTGACCGGCGACAAGCAGCAGCATCGCATTGGACAACGCCTGTTCGGGAGGCATCGGACCATCGGGGCCGTCGTCGTGAATCAATTTCGACAGCAAGCCCTGTCGGGGCTCGTGTTGGAGCTGGTCGATCAAGTCGGCCAGATATCGTCGGAGTGCGTCACGGCTGGCGCGGGCCTTCTCGGTGCGGGCCTTGCCCTCCTCGGTGGTCGCGTCCGGGCCCAGATCCGTGCCGGTCAACATGTCGTAGATCCAGGCATGGAACCTTGGCTCATCTGCGAGCGGGACTCCGAGGATCTTGCAAATCACCATCACCGGCACCGGATAGGCGTAGTCGTCGACCACGTCCAACCTGGTCTTGCCACTGGCCTCGACGCCGTCGAGCAGTTGGTTGCACAGTGCGACGATGCTCGGTTCCATGCCGGGGATGACATCCGGCGCATGCGGTGGGCCGAAGTGGCGCATCACCTGCCGACGCGCCCGATCGTGCTCGGGGGGATCGGACATGATGATGCTCGGCCGGCGACCGTAGGCCTGCATGTCCTCGGCACCGGGTTCCGGGCCGGCGCCCGCGGCCAGGGCAGCGCCCAGGGGGCTGCGGCTGATGTCGGAGCTGATCCGGGGGTCATGCGCCAGCGTCAGCAGTTCCTGGTAGCCCGTCACCACGTACAGGTTGTCGGCTACCCGCGCGACCGGGGTTCGGCGCAGTTGGTCGAAGAACGGGTACGGGTCGGCGCGGTGTTCGTATTTCATCGCCTCTGCCCAGGCGGTTGCCGCAGTCATGCTGGCTCCCTTGTTCAATGGAACTCGGCGGCCCGTGAGGTGGGGTCGTGGCCGGTCAGCACCACGTCGGGAATCTCGGTCGGCACGCGCGGGTCGGGGAAGCGGGCCGGCATCGGTGCCGGGTCGGGGGCTCGGTCGTAGCCCGGCGGTGGCGGCGGGAACGGCGCCGAGCGCTCGATCATTGCCGCGTAGTACGGCAGCCACTTGCCGTGGTTGAACGTCACCGCGCCGACGATGCGGCCGCGGTGGCCGTAGGCCGCGGCGAAACGATAGTTCTCGGGGGAACCCTGGGTGAACGCGATCTCATCGCCGAACGAGCACACCCCCACACCCTTGATGTTCACCCCGAATTGGCCCGACCAGAACGACGGCAGCGGCAAATGCGGTCGCCGCTCGGTCTCCACGCTGATCATGTTGTTCGCGGCGACCTGTGCTCCGCACACGGCGTTGTCCCAATGTTCCATCGAAATGAACTGATACTCGTACAGCACGTGTGGCTGACGCGCGACGTCGCCGGCCACGAAGATGTTGTCGGTTACGACCGCGTTGATATCGAACGCGCGACAGCCCGCATCGCAACCGACTCCCCAGAAACCGGTGGCCAGCCCGGCACCTGCCAGCCATTCGACATTGCGGATCGACCCCAACGACGCCACCACCACATCGACATCCAGCACGGTCCCGTCCGACAGCCGGGCCCGGCGCACATGCCCGCCGGCGTCGCCGTCGAGCGCTTCCACCGACACTCCGGTGCGCAAGTCGACACCGGCGTCACGCTGCATGCGCGCGGCGATGTCGCCGATCACCCCGCCCAGCGGCCCCACCAGCGGACCGCCGCCGCGCTCGGCGACGGTCACCGGCAGCCCCAGCTCGCGGCACACCGAGGCAATCTCGGAGCCGACGAACCCCGAGCCGACGACGAGAACCCGCTTCGGGCTCGAATGCAATGCCGCTCCCAGCCGGGCCGCGTCATCGCAGGTGCGTAGCGTGAACACTCCCTGCAGGGCGCCCTCTGCCGGGTTGAACCATGGCCGTGCCCGGACACCGGTGGCGATGAGTAGCCGGTCGTAGGGCACCGTGTCCCCGGTGGCCAGCAAGACCTGTCTGTTCGCCCGGTCCAAACCGGTCGCCGCCACACCCAGCCGCCACTCCGCGTCGATGGCCCGCGTACGGGGAAGCTTGGTGTGATCGGCCCGGACCCATCCCTCGAGGACTTGCTTGGACAGCGGGGGCCGGTCGTAGGGCTGGTGCGGTTCATCACCGATGAGGGTCAAAGGTCCGCGGAAACCCTTCTCCCGCAAAGCCTCCGCGGCGCGCAACCCGGCCAGCGACGCCCCCACGATCACGATGCGGCCCTCTGCCCGAAACCTCTCGACCAGGTCCGCGACCAGCGGCGCGGTGCTCATGTCGCCTGCTCCGGCCCTTCGGGGGTGTAGTTCCCCACCAGGATGGCCTGCACCGGGCACGCCGCCGCCGCGCGTAGCACCCGCTGGCGCTGCACGTCATCGGGGTTGGGGTCGTATGCCAGCGCCTCCTCACCCATCAGCCTGAGCACATCCGGCGCCAGCGGAACACACTGCGCATACCCCTGACACCGATTCAGATCAACGACGATGCGCATCCTTCAGCTCCTCGTCCCAACCATGTCCCGATATGGCCTCCGCGAAACCGCCGCGGGCGAGAAAAACGCCTGCCTCCGCAACGGTTGACGTGAACATCGAGAAGACGGTCACGGCCCCGAAGTACCAGTGCCGGGTGGGCACCTCACAAAGAATTCGGAGCACCCGATGCCGAGGTCTTGTCATTTGCCGGCCGACGACCACCCGCCATCTTCAGCCTCCCATCAGTAAAGGCACTGGACCAGCGCCACGCGGCTGGATTCCGCCCGGTTCGCACTGCGTGAAGGCGGGCAGGATCGGATCCGCGGTGGAATCCGAACCGGTTGCCGGCTGGGGGTGGGGTGGGCTCTAGGCTGCAGGGACTATGGCCCTGAACGCGACTCTCTACAACGTGAATGTGCAGTTGGCTGATGTGGATCGGGGGGTCTACGAGGAGTTGGAGTTGCGGGTTGCGCGGCATCCCTCCGAGACCGGCGAGTACATGTTGACTCGGATCCTGGCCTACTGCTTGGAGTATGGAGAGGGCATCGCGTTCAGTGATGGTGGGGTGTCTTCCACCGACGAGCCGCCGGTCCTCATCCGCGACCTCACCGGCCGCCTCACCACCTGGATCGATGTGGGCGCCCCGGACGCCGCCCGCATCCACCGCGCCAGCAAACTGGCCGACCGCGTAGCCATCTACACCCACCGAGACCCCGCCAAGGTCCTCGCCCAATTCGCCGGCAAACGCATCCACCAGGCCGACCAGATACCCCTCTACGCCTTCGATCGCCCCTTCATCGATGCCGCCAACGCCCTCCTCGACCGCCGCAACACCCTCGCCCTCTCGATCACCGACCGCCACCTCTACCTGGACCTGAACGGCACCTCCCTCTCGACCCCCATCGAAGAACACTCCCTCGCCTAACCCCCTCCAGACCCACCTCCAGCAGAGGCCGCGCGACCCGAATTCCACCCCGGGTTTCGTGAGACCCGGGGCGCCACCTCGGGCAAACTGGCAACCACGATGCGTCGAACCCGCCCCCGCCCAGCGATCGCAGCCCTGGCCGTCATAGCCCTGGTCGCGGCCGGCTGCGCTCGAGAGCGCTCGGAGCCTCCGGTGGAACAGCCCACGTACACCGGTCCGGCCGATCAGCTCATCACCGTCACCGCCGATTCCCCCACCGCCACCACGGCAACCCTCACCGCCTGGGATCGCGATGGCACACAATGGGTTCGAGCGATCGGCCCCCTGCACGCCGACGTAGGCGCACAAGGCATCGGCCCCACCAGCGAATCGGCCACCCGATCCCCGGCCGGAATCTGGACGCTGACAGAGGCTTTCGGCATCTCTCCCAACAACGGCACCAGGCTCCCGTATCGCCGAGTGACAACATCGGATTGGTGGGTCTCCGACACCAGATCGCCGTTCTACAACACCCACCACAGCTGCGCCCCCGGTACTTGCCCGTTCGATGAATCCGCCGGTGAGGACCTGGGTGCGGCCGGTCCCGCCTACGATCACGCCGTGGTCATCGACTACAACCGCTCTCCGGTCGTCCCCGGCGCGGGTTCGGCCTATTTCCTCCATGTCGGTGACGGCACCCCGACCGCGGGCTGCGTAGCGCTTCCGGGCGCGGATCTGGACCGCGTGATGCGCTGGCTGGACCCCGTCCAGGGCCCGGTCATCGACATCGAGGTCCAGGATCGCCCGGCGAACTCCTGATTCGGCGAAACCTCTGTGCAGGTTCTCACAATGTCGCAAATGCGACCGAAGTGGCTTTGACATGCGCAAACGCCGACGCCCAGCGGTGCTATTCGGTATTTCCCCGCCTGACCGGTAGCAATCGGAGTGATGTGCATCAGCTATCGGCTCGCATACCTGGGATGGCCGGATGTTTCGTTCAACTAAGGTTCGGGTATTCGACCTTGTCGAACGCGATCACCGCAGCTCGGTGATTGTCCGCTGGACGTGTTCGCGGCGTCCTTCGGACGAAAGGATATGGATGATGGGCGCGAGCCTGATGATCGTGGGGGACGACTACCGGGTCCGCAGCGCCCTGCGGGCGGCGATGGAAGGGGAGGGCTACGAGGTCGCCGAGGCAGGCGCGGCCGAGGCAGCCCTGGAAAGACTGCGCAATCACGGCGCCCCGGATGTGATGATCGTGGACCTGCTGGTGGGCGAGATGGATGCCTTCACTTGTATTCGCGAGGTGCGGCGCGCGCACGAGGTGCCGATCATGGTGGTCAGCGCGAGCGCGGACACCCATGATGTGGTCGCGGCGCTGGAGGCGGGGGCCGATGACTTCGTGACCAAGCCGTTCGAGCTCAAGGAGATCAGCGCGCGCATGCGGGCGCTGCGGCGGCGGCCGCACCTGGGCGGGCTGCCGGAGGATCCGGCGGCCGAGCCACCGGTGGAGATCGTCCTGGACGCCGATGATGATGCGCCGCTGGTGCTTTCGCCCGATGGCGGCGTGGTGCGCCGGGGCGAGGAGCAGATTCCGTTGACCATCACCGAGTTTCGATTGCTGTGTGAACTCGCGGCGAATCCCGGCCGGGTGCTCAGCCGCACCCTGCTGCTCGAACGAGCCTGGGACGAAGGCTTCTTCGGTGACGAGCGGCTGGTCGACGTCCACGTCCGCCGGCTGCGCACGAAGATCGAGACGGACCCGTCGGAGCCGCGCATCGTGGTGACCGTGCGTGGCCTCGGATATCGCCTCGATATGCCGCGATAGGCGTATTCGCGGGTGTGCGTGGACCGCGAAGTCATGGGATCGTCACGAGATCGCAATGAGTTCGCATGGAAGACCTCAAAACTTCACCGTCAGGCTGAAGTGGTCATGCAGATCCAAATCAGCAAATTTGACGCGATATCCCAGCAAACCATCCAGCTCCGGGAGCCCGTGCTCGCCGACGGCGCACGAATGTGGCGCATTGCCGAGGACTCCCGGGTCCTCGACACCAACTCCAGCTATGCCTATCTGCTGTGGTGCCGGGATTTCCCGGATACCTCGATCGTCGCTGAAATAGACGGCGAGATAGCCGGATTCGTCATCGGCTACACCAGGCCCGCGTGGCCGCACATCCTGTTCGTCTGGCAGGTGGCGGTCGACCAGCCCCATCGTGGGCACGGCCTGGGCGTCGACATGCTCGACGCGCTGCTGGAAAGTGCCGCGGCGCGCGGAGTCACGCAGCTCGAGACCACCATTGCCCCCGACAATCCGGCCTCGGTCGCCATGTTCGCCTCGCTGGCCCGCCGCCGTGGCGCGGCCCTGACCCGCACCACGTTGTTCACGGCGGATCAGTTTCCCGGCGGGCATCAGCCCGAGGACCTCTACCGCATCGCACCGGTCACCACTCAGGAGGAATGGCGATGACTAGCCCCGATATGACGGTTTTCGCGGATCTCGAGTCGAATGTGCGCGGCTACTGCCGTTCCTGGCCGACGGTCTTCGACACCGCGTCCGGCGCCTGGCTCCGCGACGAGTCCGGCCGCGAGTACCTGGATTTCTTCGCCGGCGCGGGCGCGCTCAACTACGGCCACAACAACCCCGTGCTGAAGCAGTCACTGCTCGAGTACATCGCGAGCGACGGCCTCACCCACGGGCTCGACATGTCCACCGTCGCCAAGCGAGATCTGCTGCAGTCGCTGCGCGACCGGATCCTGAAGCCGCGCGGCCTGGACTACAAGGTGCAGTTCCCCGGACCCACCGGCGCGAACGCGGTGGAGGCGGCGCTCAAACTGGCTCGCAAGGCGACCGGGCGCACCGAGATCCTCAACTTCACCAACGCTTTTCACGGTATGACGCTGGGCGCCCTGTCGGTCACCGGCAATGCCGCCAAGCGGGCGGGTGCGGGTGTGCCGCTGCAGCACGCCACCTCGATGCCCTTCGACGGGTATCTATCGGGCACAGACGATGATTCGTTCGAATGGATGGAGCGCGTCCTCGACGATGCCTCCTCCGGCCTGGACAGCCCGGCCGCCGTGATCGTCGAAACCGTCCAGGGTGAGGGCGGAGTCAATCTCGCGAGCGTGCAGTGGCTGCGCAAGCTGGCCGGATTGTGTTCCGCCCGTGAGATTCTGCTGATCGTCGACGACGTGCAGATGGGCTGCGGCCGCACCGGACCGTTCTTCTCCTTCGAAATGGCCGGTATCACACCGGATATCGTCACGCTGTCCAAGTCCATCGGCGGCTACGGCCTGCCCATGGCGCTGGTGCTGTTCAAGCCGGAACTGGACCTGTGGAAGCCGGGCGAGCACAACGGCACCTTCCGCGGCAACAACCCGGCCTTCGTCACCGCCCGTGCGGCACTGGAGCATTACTGGGCCGACGACGCCCTGGAGGCCGCCACTCGGGCCAAGGGTGAGCGTATCGACCGTGCCCTGACGGGCATGTCCGTGGCCTTCGACGGTGTCGGTGCGCGCGGGCGTGGTCTGGTGCACGGCCTGGTCTTCGACGACGCCTCCCGGGCCGAGAAGGTGTGTGCCGCCGCCTTCCAGCGCGGGCTGCTGGTGGAGACCTCCGGTCCCGAGGACGAGGTGGTGAAACTGCTTCCGCCGCTGACCATTACCGACTCCGAGCTCGATCACGGCCTGGAGCTGCTGGCCGCCTCACTGGATGCCGTCTGCGGCGGGCGGGGGCGCTGAGATGATCGTGCGTACCACCGCCGAGATCACCGGCACCGATCGGGATGTCGCGGGCCCGGGCTGGCGCAGCAAGCGCATCGTGCTCGGTGGCGACCGGGTCGGTTTCTCGTTCCACGAGACCACCATCGACGCCGAGACCGTCCACGAATTCCATTACCAGCACCACATCGAGGCCGTCTGGCTGGTCGAGGGCGAGGGCACCCTGGTCGATCTCGACCACGGCACCACCTACGAGCTGGGCCCCGGCTCGATGTACCTGCTGAACGGCCATGAACGGCACCGCCTCTTCGCCCGCACCCGGATGCGCATGCTCTGCGTGTTCAATCCGCCGGTGACCGGGCAGGAGGTGCACGACGAGCACGGTGTGTACCCGCTCGTCGCCGTCGACTAGGAGTTGCGAATGACTGTGTCCGACAACGGAAGAATCGATCGCTATCGCACCCGCACGGTGGTGGGAACCCCGCCGATCGACCGCGACGACCCGACGGTCTGGGGTGAGATCGGCAGCCATGCCCTCGCCGATTTCGACGACAACGGCTACGCCGTGATCGACAGCCTGCTCGATCCGTACGAGGTCGGTGAGGTGGCGGCCGAAATCCAGCGGCTGACCAGCGATCCCGACCTCGTGCTGGACGAGCGCGTGATCATCGAGCGCGAGTCGCACCGGGTGCGCTCCCTGTTCGAGGTGCACCGGCTCAGCGCCATGATCGCGGATCTGGTGCGCGAGGACCGGATTGCCGGTCTGGCGCGCGAGATTCTCGGCTCCGAGGTCTATCTGCATCAGACCCGGGTGAACTACATGCCCGGGTTCACCGGCACCGGCTTCTACTGGCACTCCGACTTCGAGACCTGGCACGCCGAGGACGGCATGCCGACGCCGCGGGCGGTGAGCCTGTCCATCGCGCTGTCGGACAACTACCCGTTCAACGGCAGCCTCATGGTCATGCCGGGCTCGCATCGCACCTTCGTCCCCTGCCAGGGCGAGACGCCGGCCGATCATCACCGGGTTTCCCTGCGCGGTCAGGAGATCGGCGTCCCGTCGCAGGCGGCCATCACGGATCTGGCCGGGAAGCACGGCATTACGCAGTTCACCGGGCCGGCGGGATCGGCGCTGCTGTTCGACTCCAATCTCATGCACGGGTCGGCGGGCAATATCACGCCGTTCCCGCGCTCGAATCTGTTCCTGGTGTTCAACAGTGTCGAGAACACGCTGCTCGACCCCTATGCCGCGCCGCATCCGCGGCCGGAGTACCTCGCGAGCCGGGACTTCACGCCCCTGGTGTGATCGGGGAGTTGTCGAGGTTTCGTCTCGTATGCCGATCTCGTTCCATGTGGGTGCTATCACAAATCTCTCGGATGTGTGGTCTGAGCTGGTGATATCTGCGAGTTGACCACTCTCGATGGAACGACAATGGTTCATCGTGATTGTTGAACGTTGCATCATGCCTCTATGGTCTGACGTGGGTCGAACATCGGGCACGTGCCGGGCGACCGGCGCGTGCCCGATCAATTCGGCTGCGTCCGAGGGATTTCCGCGTTCGTCGAGTCCCGTGACCACTGAGGAACCTTTGCTGCTGGACAAGATTCGCTGGACCGTAGTCGTTCCCCTGCTCGCGGTGGTGATGCTCGCCGTGGTGTGGGGCCGGGAATTGTCGCTGCTGGCCGACATCCCGATATTCGCTCTCCTGCTGGCGGCGGTACTGGCCGCGGTGCATCACGCCGAGGTTGTCGCGCATCGCGTCGGCGAGCCGTTCGGCGCGCTGGTACTGGCCATCGCGGTGACCGTCATCGAGGTCGGACTCATTCTGACGCTGATGGTTTCGGCCGGGGACAAAGCCGCGCCGCTGGCCCGCGACACCGTGTTCGCAGCGGTCATGATCACCTGCAATGGCATCTTCGGGATGGCGTTGCTGGTGGGGGCGCTGCGGCGGCGGGTCGCGGTCTTCAATGCGGAGGGCACGGGTGCGGCGCTGGCCACGGTGGCGACCCTGGCCACGCTGAGCCTGGTGTTGCCGACGTTCACGACCAGCGAACCCGGGCCGCACTTCTCGCCCGCCCAGCTGGCCTTCGCGGCCGTCGCCTCACTGGTGCTCTACGGCTGCTTCATCGCCATGCAGACCGTGCGGCACAGGGAGGATTTCCTCCCGGTGGAGCCCGGGACGGACGACGAGAACGAGCACGCGGAGCGGCCGAGCGCGCGCCGCGCGTGGATCAGCGGTGGGCTGCTGATCGCCGCCCTGGTCGGCGTGGTCGGTCTGGCGAAGGCGGTGTCCCCGGCCATCGAATCCGGTGTCGACGCAGCGGGTCTGCCGCGTTCGGCGGTCGGCGTGGTGATCGCGCTGCTGGTCCTGCTGCCCGAGGCGTTGGCCGCTGTGCGTGCCGCGCGGGGCGGACGGGTTCAGGTCGGTCTGAACCTGGCGCTGGGCTCGGCCATGGCCAGCATCGGCCTCACGATTCCGGCCATCGCGGTCGCCTCGATCTGGCTGGACACCCCGCTGCTGCTCGGCCTGGGCGCGACCGAAATGGTGCTGCTGGCAATAACAGTGGTCGTCGGCATGCTCACCGTGGTGCCCGGCCGCGCCACCCTGCTGCAGGGCACGGTCCACCTCTCACTCTTCGCGGCGTTCGGTTTTCTCGCGGTCGCGCCGTAGGAACGCCTACTCCGCCGATTCTTCGCCGACCTTGCGCCGGAACCGCCGGCTCCGGCGCTCCTCACTGTCCGCCGCCTGCTCACTCTCGGGCGCTCGCCGCCGCACGGCCCGCCGCTCCCGCTCCACGGCCTCCTCCAGTAACTGCAACATGGGCACCTCGGCAAGCGCGTCCTTCGTTGCAGCATGATCGACATCGCTGCGCGTGATCAGCCCGGCAGCGATCAACCCCTCCACCGGATTCACCCCGTAGGCCCGCGCCAGCTCGATCACCGTGTCCGCCACCGGCGGATCCGACTCCTCCAAATGCCGCTTGATCCTGGGCCCATTGCTGTCCAGGTGCTCCGCGATGGCCCGGGTACTGGCCCCCCGGGTCACCGCCCGCTTCCAAGCATCGAACGCTTGCCTCATCGCATCACCCTCGGCTCGATCGGCCCGCACGCCAAACCCCGAGCCTATCGAACCCTGTCGATTATGTTCAATTGCGCAACACTGGCGTTTCATGGACAGCAACGATGATCCGGATCCCGAGCGGGTCGAGCGGACCTGGCTGGGAATTCTGCCGTGGGGGCGGAGGATCGGTTCCCGGACTTCGCGCGGTGGGCGGCGGCCGAGGGGAATCCGGATCGGGTGGCGGAGATCCGGACGCGTGCCGTCGCGCAGGAAACGCTCGACGGCATCGTTCGCGCAGGACCGAGACCGGTCTCCGCCATGAGACCTCCCGTGTCTCGCCGTCGGGGAGTGACGACAGTGAAGTCCGGATCCGAACCCGCGGCGCAACATCGACGCGATCCCTGCGGCGACTCGCCGATGTGTGCGTGCGGAACTCGGGTGGGCGGGCCTACTATGCCCGCATGACGGTCGGCACTGACCTGCCCAAACCCGATGACCTCTTCGATCTCGACGTCTGGCTACATCGTTGGCCGGCCAGTGTGTACGCCACCGAATTGCATTACGGCGTACTGGTTTTCACCGGCTGCGACCAGTTCGATGAGCGTGACGTGGAGATCGCTCGGCGGACATATCCGGGGCGGCGCATCCTCATCGACGACACCGGCAAGCTCCAGGTGCATCCGGCGGGGGAGGGCCCGCCGATCTCGATCTTCGATCCCGCTCACCCGTTGCGGTCGGCGCGGTAGTCATCCGCTGCGGGCAGCGTTCCGGTCGTTGCGCCGACCGGACTCGCCGAGGGCTGCCACATGGCCCTCGCGCGTCCGGAACGTGACCCTTGCCACAGTCGGTACAGGCGCGTACCGTGCTGGTGGTACGCAGATGTACCAGGCTGGGAGATGGCGCATGACCACAGTGACACTGCCCGACGGACCAACCACGCCGGCCTTCGTGCAGGGCATCGAGATCCTGGCCGGGCGCACCCGGGCCTGGCGTCGCCTGCATCAGCGTTACGGATCGGCGTTCATGGTCGCGATGCCCCGCTTCGGGCCCACGCTCGTGCTGTCGGAACCGGCCGAGGTCAAGGCGCTGTTCACCACGCACACCGATCTGGTGGACAACATCGACGCCAACCTCGGCCAATTCCTCGGCCCCGGTTCGCTTTTCGCGCTGCGGGGGGAGGAGCACCGCAAGGAGCGCAAGCTGCTCACCCCGCCGTTCCACGGGCGGCGGCTGGCGGTCTACGAATCGCTCATCGAGGAGGAGGCCGTCCGCGAGATGGCCGGCTGGCCGTCGGGCCGCGAGTTCGCGACCATGGACTCGATGATGCGGATCACCCTGAACGTGATCCTGCGCGCGGTCTTCGGCGCGGAAGGCGCGGAATTCGACCAGCTGCGGGCGCTGCTCCCGAAACTGGTGCTGGTCGGGTCGGCGCTGGCTGCACTTCCGGTGCCGCGCAGGCTGTTCGGGCGCTTCGGGCCGTGGGCCCGGTTCGCCGCCTACCGCGCACAGTACGACGAGATCGTCGGACGACTCATCCGGCGCGCGGCCGCCGATCCGCAGCTGAGCGAGCGCGACGACGTGCTGGCCATGCTGCTGCAGGCCCGCTACGACGACGGCTCGGCCATGACACACAGCGAGATCGCCGACGAACTGCTGACCCTGCTCACCGCCGGGCACGAGACCACCGCCACCTCGCTGGCCTGGACCGTCGAACGGCTGCGGCGGCATCCGGACATCCTGCGCCGCCTGGTCGAGGAGAACGACGCGGGCGGGTCCGCGCTGCGCGAGGCGACACTGCTGGAGACCCAGCGGGTACGGCCGGTCATCGACGCCACCCTGCGCAAGGTGCGGACGGACTCGCTGCAATTGGGCCGGTGGACGCTGGCGCGCGGGCAGCATGTGATGGTCAGCGTCCGGCTCATGCACGACAATCCCGAATTGTTCACCAACCCACGGGATTTCGATCCGGATCGGTTCGTGGGAGCCCGGCCGGGGACCTTCAGCTGGATTCCGTTCGGCGGCGGCGCGCGCCGGTGCATCGGGGCGGCGTTCGCGACCATGGAGATGAATGTGGTGCTGCGGGTACTGCTGCGGGACTTCACACTGGAGACCACCGACGCGCCCGATGAGCGCGCGCACTTCCGGGGGGTCGCACTGGTTCCGGCGAAGAAGGGGCGGGCCGTCGTGTATCGGCGGGCGCCGCGGCCCCCGGTGGCGGAGGCCGCCGAAAGCGGTGTGGAGCGTGGCGCCGAGGTGACCGCATGAGCGAGCGGGTGGCCGAGGTCGGGCGGGGGATCACCCTCACCTACGAGCGGCAGGGATCGGGTGTGCCGCTGCTGCTGATCGCCGGGCTCGGGCAACAGAAACACGAATGGCACGACGGACTGATCGCACAGCTGGTGGTGCGCGGATACGACGTGGTGCGGTTCGACAATCGCGATGTCGGGACCTCCACGCACGCCGGGTTCCGGCCGCCGGGTGGGCTGGCGATGGCCCGCAAGCGCTGGGACCCACAGCAATACGATCTCGGTGACATGGCCGTCGACACCGTCGGGCTGCTCGACACCCTCGGCTGGCGGTCCGCGCATGTGGTCGGCATGTCGATGGGCGGGATGATCGCGCAGACCGTCGCGGCCCGATATCCGGGTCGGGTGTCCTCGCTGACGTCGATCTTCTCGACCACCGGTGCGGCGCGGGTCGGGCGGCCCGCGCTGTCCACCTGGGCGCGCATGTTCCGCAAGCCGGCGGGTACCCGCGAGGAGCACCTGGACCGCGCGGTCGGCATGTACCGGCACATCGGCTCGGCGGGATATCCGCTCGACGAGGCCAGGATTCGCGCGACCGCCGGGACCACCTGGGACCGCGATCCGCGCCCGGCGGCGGGTGTGGGACGCCAGCTCGCCGGAATCATGAAGTCGGGCGATCGGACCGCGGAGGTACGGACGATCACCGCGCCGACCCTCGTCCTGCACGGCGACCGCGACCGCATGGTGAATCCGACGGGCGGCAAGGTCACCGCCGCGGCGATCCCCGGCGCGCGCCTGCACACCTTCTCCGGCATGGGCCACGATCTGCCCGCCGCACTCTGGCCCACCTTCGCCGACCTCATCGACTCGCACGTCCGCACCGCCGAATCCAGGAGTTCCGATGCCCCGAACCTCTAGGCCCCTGTCCGGCCACCCGGTCATGATCACCGGTGCGGCCTCCGGAATCGGGCGGGGACTGGCCCAATTGCTGTCTCGCCGTGGGTCGCCGGTGGCCATCGCGGATATCGACGCCGAGGGACTGAAGCAGACGGCGGCCTCCCTCAGTGGGCCGGTGCTGACCCGCGTGCTGGATGTCCGGGATGCGGCCGATCAGCTGGCCTTCGCCGACGAGGTGCGCGAATGGCTGCCCGCGCCCCTGGCTGCGGTGTTCAACAATGCCGGGGTGGCGGTGTCCTCCTCGGTGCTCGACAGCGTGCCCGCGGACGACGAATGGTTGCGGCAGATCAACTTCGACGGGGTGGTGAACGGGACGCGCGCGTTCCTGCCGATCCTGGTCGAGCAGGGCAGCGGCGCCATCGTCAACACCTCCAGCGTGTACGGTCTGGCGGGGATGCCGTATCAGAGTGCTTACTGCGCAGCAAAATTCGCGGTGCGCGGGTTCACCGACGCACTGCGGCAGGAACTTCGGGGCACGGGCGTCTCGGCGGTGACCGTGCATCCCGGTGGCATCCGGACCAATATCGCCCGTAACGGCCGGGTGCGCAAGGATCCCGAGGGCAAGGGCCGCACCCACGAGCAGATGGCCGCCGAATTCGAGGCCATGACGATGACCACGCCGGAGCAGGCGGCCGAAATCATCTGCCGCGGAGTCGAACGCGGCAAGGCGCGCGTTCTCGTCGGACCCGACGCGTACCTGTTCGACACGCTGGCGCGGGTGACCCCGACGCACTACTTCGACGTGCTGTCGGTCGTGATGGGCCTGGTGCGCGCCCGGGCCGCGAAGGGAGCGAAGCAATGACCGAACACGTGGACGTGCTGATCGTCGGGGCCGGGCTGTCCGGCATCGGGGCGGCACATCATCTCCAGGACGCATTCCCGGGACGCAGCTACGCCATTCTCGAGGCGCGCGAGGCCATGGGCGGGACCTGGGATCTGTTCCGGTATCCCGGGGTGCGGTCGGACTCGGATATGCACACTCTCGGGTACCGGTTCCGGCCGTGGGTGGCAGCGGAGGCCATCGCGGACGGGCCCGCCATTCTCGGCTACATTCGCGAGACGGCCGCCGACGCGGGGATCGATCGGCGAATTCGCTACGGGCACCGGGTGACCGGGGCCTCCTGGTCGTCGGAGGAGGCGCGCTGGACCGTCGGGTTCGAGCACGACGGGATGACCTCGACCATCACCTGCGAGTTCCTCTACCTGTGCAGCGGCTACTACCGCTACGACGAGGGCTACACCCCCGAGTTCGCCGGCATCGACGACTTCCGCGGGCAGATCGTGCACCCGCAGCACTGGCCCGCCGAACTCGATTACGCCGGAAAGCGTGTCGTGGTGATCGGCAGCGGGGCGACCGCGGTCACGCTGGTGCCGGCCATGGCCGAGAACGCGGGGCACGTGACCATGTTGCAGCGGTCGCCGACCTACATCATGTCCGCGCCCAGCGTGGACGCCATCGCCACCAAGCTGCGCGGGTGGTTCGGGACGCGGCGGGCCTACGCCATCACCCGGTGGAAGAACGTCGCCCTCGGCACGCTGATCTATCAGCTCAGCCAGCGGCGGCCGCAGATGATGCGCAAGTTCTTCCGGGACCTGACCATCAAGCAGTTGCCCGAGGGCTACGACGTCGACACACATTTCAACCCGGCCTACAACCCGTGGGATCAGCGGCTGTGCCTGGTCCCGGACGGGGACCTGTTCCGGGCCATCCGGGGCGGGCGGGCGTCGGTGGTGACCGATCGCATCGAGCGGTTCACCGCGGACGGGGTGAAGCTGGAATCCGGCGCGGAACTGTCCGCCGACATCGTGGTGACCGCCACCGGGCTGGACCTGCTGGCCCTCGGCGGTATCGGGCTCACCGTCGACGGGCACGAGATCCAGCCGCCGGACACCATGGCCTACAAGGGCATGATGCTCAGCGGCGTGCCCAACTTCGCCTTCACCATCGGGTACACCAACGCGTCCTGGACGCTCAAGGCCGACCTGGTCGCGGAATTCGTGTGCCGGTTGTTGCGGCACATGGATATTCACGGATATTCCCAGGCGACGCCGTGGCCTGATCCGGCGGTGACCACCGCGCCGCTGATGGACTTCCAGGCGGGGTACGTGCTGCGGTCCATGGACCGATTCCCCAAGGCCGGATCGCGTGCGCCGTGGCGGCTGGGCATGAACTACGCCCAGGATGTGATCACCCTGCGGCACGGGCGAATCGAGGACGGCACCATCCGCTTCGGCCGTCGCCCGGCTCATGCCGTCGCCGCGGCCGAACACGGTCCCGAACAGGTCACCGCCTGATCGGGGTGTGAGGTGACACCGCCGCCTGACCGGGCGTGAGTGATGCCGCCGCGAACACACCGACATGCCGCGATGCTCGCCGAGATCGGAGAAACTAGGCTGATGCTCGTGACCCGCGTCGACACCGCCGACAGCGCCGAACCCGCCACCGACTCCGGGTTCCGGCGGCGGCTGCTCGATGCCATGGCCGACGCGGTCCGCGAGCGCGGTTATCGGGATACCACCGTCGCCGATGTGGTCCGCCTCGCGCGGACCTCGCGGCGGACCTTCTACGAGCACTTCGTCGACAAGCAGGACTGCTTCGTCGCCATGCTCACCGAACGCAACAACGACACCGTCCAGCAGATCTACGCGGCCGTGGACCCGACCGCGCCCTGGGATACTCAGGTCCATCAGGCGATCGAGGCGTGGATCGGGGCCTCCCGTGACGACACCTGCATCACCCTGGCCTGGATCCGCGACACCCCGGCGCTGGGCGAGCGGGCGAGGCAACTGCACCGCGACGCTGCGGAATCGTTCATCACGCTCATCCAGGACCTCACCGCCACATTCGGATTCCAGGCGGCCGGACTGCATCCGCCGACGCGGCAGATGGCGACCATCCTCTACGGCGGGTTCCGGGAGCTCATCGCCTCCACCGTGGAGGACGGGCGCGACATAACCGAAATCATCGATGTAGCAGTCGAAACCGCGCTGGCGCTGATCGGGCCGCGGTATCAGGGATAGCCGTCGGTCTCCCGTCGGGCGGGCCCGTCAGTCTTCCTTGGTGCGAGCCCGTCAGTCTTCCTTGGGGCGGGCACGGAAGTGGGCCCGCTCGCCCTGTTTGCCGAAGAGACTGAGGAATTCGACCGGCTCGTCGTCGGCGGCGCCGAACCAGTGTGGTTCCCGGGTGTCGAATTCGGCGGCCTCGCCCGGGTGCAGGATGAGGTCGTGCGCGCCGAGGATCATCCGGAGCCGGCCGTTGAGGACGTAGAGCCACTCGTAGCCCTCGTGGGTCTGCGGATTGGGTTCGGTGCGACCGGATTTCGGGCCCAGTACGATCTTGAAGGCCTGAATGCCGCCGACGCGGCGGGTCAGCGGCAGCATCTGCATGCCACCCCGGTTGATCGGGCGCATGTGCACGCGGGGGTCGCCGGTGAGCGGGGCGTTCACCAGTTCGTCGAGGGTCACATTGTGGGCGCGGGCCAGCGGGAGCAGCTGCTCCAGGGTGGGGCGGCGCGCGCCGGACTCCAGGCGGGACAGCGTGCTCACCGAGATGCCGGTCTCGGCGGACAGCTCCGCCAGCGTGGTCTCGCGTTGTTTGCGCAGCTCACGCAGCCGTAGTCCCACCCCCTCCAGGGCTCTGTCGATATCCTCGGTCATGACGTCAGTTTGCCATATCGGCAAAGAAGGTTGCCAGGATCGCGACATGGTTCGCATGGTCGTGGGCAGGAGGTGGTCATCAATGACCGATCAGCTGAACAGCAGCTATGACGTGGTGGTGGTCGGCGGCGGCGCGGCCGGACTGAACGGGGCGCTCATGCTCGCCCGAGCGCGGCGCTCGGTGGTCGTGATCGACGCGGGCAGTCCGCGTAATGCGCCCGCGGACGGGGTGCACGGATTGTTCGCCCGCGAAGGCGTGCCGCCGGCGGAACTGCTGGCGCGGGGTCGCGAAGAGGTGCGCGGCTATGGCGGACACGTGGTTCCGGGCGAGGTGACCGGAATCGTCAGGGACGGAGAGGAATTCGTCGTCGCCCTGGCCGACGGGCCGTCCATCCGCGCCCGCCGGCTGCTGGTGACCTCCGGCCTGGTCGACGAACTCCCCGATATCCCGGGCCTGCGCGAGCGCTGGGGCCACGATGTCATCCACTGCCCGTACTGCCACGGCTGGGAGGTCCGGGACCGCCCGATCGGCGTCCTCGGCCTGGGCCCCATGGGAATTCACCTCGCCCTCCTCTTCCGCCAGTGGAGCGACGACGTCGTCTACTTCGCCCACACCAACACCCCTCCCACCGAGGAGGAGTCGGAACAGCTGGCGGCCAGAGGAATTCGCGTCGTCACCGGCGAGGTCACCGCCGTAGAGATCGGTGCCGACCGAATCTCCGGCGTCCGCCTGGCCGACGACACCACCGTCCCCCGCGAGATCCTGGCCGCCCCCACCCGCATGGTCGCCCGCACCGCCTTCCTGGCAGATCTCGGCCTGACCCCCACCTCGCACCCCAGCGGCGCAGGCGAATACATCCCCGCCGACCCCACCGGCCGCACCGAGATCCCCGGTGTCTGGGCCGCGGGCAACGTCACCGACATCTCCGCCCAGGTAGGGAACTCCGCCGCCGCCGGCGCCATGGCCGGTGCCCACATCAACGCCGACCTGGTAACCGAAGAAACCCGTCTGGCGGTGGAAGCTCACCGCGCCCTGGTCACCGCCTGACCATCCGGCCGGACCGGCCCACGCCGGTCCGGCCTCCGCCCGTTCGCCCCGCGAACAATCTGCATGGACAGTGCAATTTGTTAGGGTGAAGGCGAACCGACGGCTGTCGCCCACGGGAGGGTAGAGATGGCGGACCTGACCCCACGCGTCGCGGCCTGGCAACGATCGGGCACCTTCGAACAGGTCGGACGCCACCGGATCTTCGTCCGCGAACGAGAAGGCTCCCCGGACCTGCCGCCGCTGCTGCTCCTGCACGGCTACCCGTCCAGCTCCTACGACTGGCGGGACGCCTTCCACTCGATCGACGGCCACCGCCTGCTCACCTTCGACTTCCTCGGCTTCGGGCTGTCCGACAAGCCGCGAGATGTGCAGTACTCGTTGCGAATTCAAGCCGATATCGCCGAGGAACTCGCGCAGCGGTACGCGGGTGAACCCGTCGTCATGGTGTCCCACGACATGGGCAGCTCGGTCGCCACCGAACTCCTTGCCCGCGACATCGATGGAACATTGTCGTTCACGCTGAAATCGGCTCTGCTGTTCAATGCGAGCCTGGTCCGCGAACAGGCCAGCCTGCTGCTCGGACAGAAACTCCTGCTGAGCCGGCTCGGTCCGCTCGTCACCCGAGCGACGAGCGAATTCTACTTCCGTCGCTCGTTCGGCAGTATCTTCTCCGCGGCGCATCCCCTCACCGCTGAGGAGGAAGCCGACCAGTGGTCGTTGCTGTCCCACAACGACGGTCACCGCATGCTCGACAAGCTCATCTACTACAACCACGAACGTGTCACACCCCCGACTTCCACGCGCTGGCACAAGGCAATACGCACCTGGACGGGCGCGCTGGAACTCGGCTGGGCGGGTCTGGATCCCATCTGCACCGAGGCCGTCCTGCAAGCAGTTCTGAACCTCAGGCCGAACACGCCGGTAACTCGACTGCCGGGTCTGGGTCACTACCCCCAAATAGAAGACCCCGAGTCCGTATACGAACTCATCCAACGACACGCGTCGCAAAGCTGAGCGAGCTTGTCGGTCCAGTCGGTGCGAACCCACTTCAGCGTGATGCGCTCGGCCGCAACGAATTACGCGTGACTGCGAGATACGACCGGTTCGCTGGCGTTCGGTATTACGGCGCGCGGGGTGGGGTTCCTTCGACTGTCCGGACAGGGCGATCAGCGGCTGAACGAGATATTTGCAGGCCACTGACGAGTCTGGACGGTCCGCAAGGTCTAACGTGGATTGTTATGTCGAGCAAGGACATTGTGGTGACGGTGGGCGAGGATGATTGGCTCACGTTGCGCGATGCGGCGGAGTGCGCGGGGATGAGCGTGGAGGCTTACGTGTCGTGGGGCGTGCGGGTTCTGGCATTGCAGGCGCGGCCCGGCGGCGTGAAACAGGGTGGGCGCGTGGGCAGTCCGCGGGCGGGTAGACGCGCCGTCGAGCTCCCGGACGAATCGGAATCGGCCGTGTGGACGGAAACTTTCGCCCAGCGCTTGTCGCACCGTGTCGAGCGCCAGAAGGACTGATTCGCGCCCTACCGGGCTGCGTCTGCTCCGCCTTCATATTCGGAATACGGTGAGGTCCGGTCAGCACTTGCTCTTGTAGAAGTACTGGTCGGTGGTGGACATGGTGTCGGCGGTGATGGCGATCATGTCGGTTTGGATCTTGCGGGTGACCGGCTTGCCCTGGAGGGCGGCGTCGGCCTGGTCTACGCCCTGTTTGCCTATGTCGGAGGGGTTTTGGGCGATGAGGGCCTGGACTGTGCCGTCCTTCAGATCCTGGACCTGCTTGGGGCTGGCATCGAAGCCTACGACTTTGACCTGGCCGAGTTTGCCGGCATTGCGGAGGCCGGTGGCGGCGCCTTCGGCGGAGCTGAGGTTGGTGGCGAAGATACCGGCCAGGTCGGGGTGGGCGGCGAGGGTGGCGGTGACGATGGAGGCGGCCTGGGCGGCTTCGTTGTTGTTGTATTGGACGCCCAGTGACGACATGCCCGGGTGATTCTGTTTCAGTTCGTCCTCGAAGCCCTGGGCGCGCTGGTCGGTGGTGGAGGTGCCGGCCTTGGTGTTGATCACCAGTACGGATCCCTTGTCGCCCACCAGTTTCGCGAGGGTGACCGCGGCCAGTTGCCCGCCCTTCACATTGTCGGAGGAGATGGAGGACAGGGCGATGGAGGTGTCGTCGAGCGCGGTGTCCACCTCGACGACCTTGATGCCCGCATCCTCGGCCTGCTTGATCGGGCTGGCCATGGCCTGGGCGTGGGTGGGCGCGATGAGGATCGCACCGGGTTTGTTGGCGATGACGCCGGTGACGATCGGTGTCTGCAGCGAGGCATCGAATTGGGTGGGGGCCTGGGTGTCCAGGGAGTATCCGAGTTTCTTCGCCTCGTCCTGGGCGCCGCACTGCATCGAGATGTAGAAGGGCTCGTTGGCGACGCCGGGGATGAGCACCAGCTTCTTCGCGTCGGCCTTGCCCGAATTGCTCACCGAGCCACCGCATCCCGCCAGTAGGCCGGCCACCGCCACCACTACGCCGGCCAGTACGGCCGCCCGTCCACCGGTCCTCATCATCAGGCCCTCACCTTCGAACTGCGTTGTGTTATTTCCGGTCCCGGGACCGCCTGCGGATCTGGTCGAACCACACGGCCGCCACGAGCACGACGCTCACCGCGATGGGCTGCCAGAACACCGGCACTCCCGCGATGACGAAGCCCTTGCGCAAAACCGACGGGATGAACACCCCGATCACGGTGCCCAGCACCGACCCCACCCCGCCGAACAGACTGGTCCCGCCGATCACCACCCCTGCGATGGCATCGAGATTGTCGGTCCCGTGGCCCGCGATCGTCGTGGTCCCGAAATAGGCGAGATTCATGAAGCCGGCCAGGCCCGAGAGCATTCCGGCCATGAGATACACCAGGATCAGATGCCGCGTGACCCCGATCCCGGCCCGCCGCGCGGCCTCCGCGCTGGAGCCGATCGCAAAGGTGTACCGGCCGAACCGGGTGGTGTGCAGCAGCCAGGCGCCGACCGCCGTCACCGCGACCGCCACCAGCACCAGATCCGGAATCCCGCCCAGCATGGTGCCGAAACCGAGTGAGTCGCGCAGCTTCCCGGGAACTGTGCGGGTATCGACCCCGCCGGTGATCAACTGCGCCGCCCCCAGCGCCGCCCCGAACGACCCGAGTGTCACGATCAATGGCGGAATCTTGGCCTTGGCCACCAGAATTCCGTTCACCAGCCCCCAGAGCGCCCCGCCCGCCAGCGATATCAGCAGCCCGAGCAGAATGATGCCCCAGCCCGCGTGCGTCGCATCCTCGCCGGGGCTGAGCCACTCCATGGTTTTGGCCGCGAGCACCCCGGAGAAGATCAGCACCATCCCCACCGACAGATCGATGCCCGCGGTGACGATCACGAATGTCATCCCGATCGACAGCACCAGCAGCACCGACGTCTCGATCAGCAAGGTCTGCAGCGTGAATCGCGTCGGAAAGGCGTCCGGCCGCACGATGCTGAACGCGGCGTACAACACGACCAGCACGCACCCGATCCAGAACGTGCCGGTCCCGGCCAGCCGCCTCATGACTGATCCTCCGTCGTCAGCGCGCCGGTCATGGCTCCCACCAACTGCTCCAGCGTGGCGTCGGCGGCGGTGAAGCGGGCGACCCGCTGCCCCAGCCGCAGCACCTCGATACGATCGGCGACGGCCAGCACCTCGGGCATATTGTGGCTGATCAGCACCACCCCGATACCTTGATCGCGCACGCGGCGAACGACATCCAGCACTCTCTCCCGCTGCACCACGCCCAGCGCCGCGGTCGGCTCGTCCATGAAGACGACCCGACTGGCCCACATCACCGCCCGCGCCACCGCGACCGTCTGCCGCTGCCCGCCCGACAGCGACCCGATCGGCACATCCGAACTGGGCAGCACGACACCGAGTCGTTGAAAGTGCTCGGCCGCTTGCGTTCTCATGGCATCGCGATCGAGCATTCCGAGCCGTCCCGGCAGCCCCTTGCGGAGCAACTCGCGCCCGAGAAAGAGATTGGCGGCGGGATCGAGATCGGGAGCCACGGCCAGATCCTGGTAGACCGTCTCCACCCCGAGCCGGCGCGCCGCGGTCGGCGACGCCATCCGAACGGGTTTGCCATCCAGCAGTATCCGCCCGCCGTCGGGCTGTTCGGCCCCCGAAAGGCATTTCACCAGTGTGGATTTCCCGGCGCCATTGTCGCCGATCAACGCCACCACTTCGCCCGCACCGACCTGAAAACCGGCCCCGCGCAATGCCTCTACGCCGCCGTACCGCTTCTGAAGCCCTTCGGCTTCCAATACCACGGCTGGCATCGGCGATCACCCCGGCGACATCGACTCAGCGGACGTCCGGTCCGCCCAATTGAGACTCGAACCTTACCCGAGGCACTCAGGAAACCGCTGGCAGTTGGCCATTTTGAGCGCTGGAGGTTTGCGCACTCCCCATAAGATCGTCCGGAAACAGATGGCCGTAGAGGCCCAGGGTCAGGGTCGTACTGACACGATCTTCAAGGCGCCCGCCACCGGATCGGCCTCCCTGTCCTCCGATCCGACCTGGACGCCCGGGACCGTCTGCAAGAAGTGACCGGGGCCGGACCTGGTCGCTGAAACATCGGGCCGAAACGGGGTTCTCGGTACGGGGTGAGGCAGTATCTTGCGAAGCGCAACTGTTTCACATCAAGTATCGGGGAATACTCATGCGTCGTACCCTTGCCCTCGTCGTGCTCACCGCGGCGGCCCTCACCGCCGGAACGGGTTCGGCCGCAGCCGAATCGTCGTCGACCGGTTCGGCCACGGGTTCGGCCGGGTCTGCCGTCAATGTCATCTGCGCGGTGGTCAAAGTGATCCAGCCCTCGGCCTGCACGGTCTCGATTCCTGAGAACAACGGGGGTCAATGAGTCCGCGCCAGCCGCGCGGCCTCCGGTCAGCGGATTGAGCATCCCCCTGCTCAGGGGAGGGGTTCGAATCCCGTCTGTCCCACCAGAAGGGCGGGATGATCAATTCATCCCGCCCTTCCATTTGTTCGAGGTGACGACAACCGCGACGACAGATCTACGAGTGCCGCCGCGCGCGATCGGACTCGAACAGAGTCCGCAATCAGTCCGCAGAAACGCTGAATACACCCAACCAACGATGCCAGCGCCCTTTTCCCGCTCAGATGCCGTATCCCCGTGCATGCCAACGCTGCCCGCCACACGCAAACATCGAGAACGACGGACGTCCGGTCGGCTCACCGAGCGGACCGATGATCTCCTCGCGTCGAGGCGGATATGGAAAACACCGCTATCGTGGGATCGGTGACCCGCCTTGGATTCCACGCGTTGAAGGTGCTCCCCGCTGTGGCGCTGTGCGCGCTGGCCGTCGGCTGTGCCCAGACTCCGCACACCGCGCACTCCTCCGAGAAGGCGCGGCCCGTGCCGACCGGTTCACTCGACACGCTGGGCACCACCTCGCAGGCGGCCACGACCACCCCGGCGCCGGTGACCACCACGGCGCCGCCGCAATCCGCCCCCGCCCAGCCCGCTTACACCGAGGACGACGCCCGCTACACGGTGCGCCGCTACCTGTCCCGCTGGATCGGGCAGCCGCTCCAGCCCGATGACACCGAGGGCAGGTATCCCCTCGTCTGCGCGGGCTCGACCCTGGCCAACAACCCCGGAAGGCTCACCGGCACAACAGCCTTCGACGCCGACCGGATGACGGCCCGCACCGGCGACACGGGCGCGGCCGTGACCGTCCCGGTGACGAATTCCTCCGCCGTCACCACCGTGCTCACCTTCACCCTGCGCGCCGCGACCCAGGGCTACTGCATCGTGGACATCGCGAGCTGACCCATCGGCCGCCCCGAACGCTTCAGGAACTCCCGCGCCAACTCCCGATACTGTTCCGCACCACGGGATTTCGGTGCCCACGTGGTGAGCGGTTCACCCGCGATGGTGGAGTCCGGGAACCGTACGGTCCGCGAGATCACCGTGTCGTACAGCTCCGCCTTGAACGTCTCCGCCACCCGGTCCCGCACCTGCCGGCAGTGCAGCAGCCGCGGATCGAACATGGTGACCACGATGCCCGACAGCTCGAGACGCGGATTGAGCCGTTCGCGCACCTTCTCCATGGTGTCGTTCAGCAGCGCCAGCCCGCGCAGCGAGAAGAACTCGCACTCCATGGGAATGATGACCCCGTCCGCGCAGGCGAGCGCGTTGACGGTGAGCAGGCTCAGCGACGGCTGACAGTCGATGAGGATGTAGTCGTAGCGTTCCCGGATCGGATCGAGCACCCGGCGCATCGAATGCTCTCGACCCACCTCGTTGACGAGCTGGATCTCCGCCGCCGACAGATCGATATTGCTGGGCAGCAGATGCAGGTTCGTGACGCCGGTCTTGATGAGCACGTCGTCGATCGGCGGCGCCGACCGGCCCAGCAGGTCATAGACGGTGAGTTCGAGATCGTGGTGCGCGACGCCCAGGGCCGCCGACAGCGCCCCCTGCGGATCGAGGTCCACCAGCAGCACGCGCAACCCGCACTCGGCAAGCGCGGCACCCAGATTGACCGTCGAGGTGGTCTTCCCGACGCCGCCCTTCTGATTGCACAGCGCAATCACCTGGGCTTCGCCTCCGGTCGCCCCGGCCTCCTCAACAGCAATGTTTGCCGACATTTCGCCAGCCTAACCCGTCACGTGGCGGATCGGTCGGACCCGCTCCGGAGTCCTTTCGCACGTCGGCAAGTGCGACGATCTACCAGTGATTTTCACAATCCGGGCGATGAACCAGCATGTCGGACAAGGGTGGAGCCCGGCACATGCCGGTCATCAGCCGAAGAGTGGTGTGGCGGGTCGCCGGGGCACTTGGACCACGACGCCCGCCTCACCGAACCCGGATGAACCGGGCATATCACCTTCAGTGATCCGGCAGCACCAGGATCTTCACGTGCTCTTCCGGATTCCGCAGCGCCGTGAAGGCATCCGCCACCCCGTCCAGCCCGACCCGCCCGGTGATCAACGCCTCCGCGTCGATCGCCCCGGCCGCCAGTCGCTCCAGCGTGATGTCGTAGGCGTTCTCGTACGGCCCGTGCCCGAAATTGACCGCGATCCGCCGGAACTGCCCGACCACCGGAATGATCGGCTCGTCCGCGAACGGCGCCGCCAGCACCTGGATCCGCGAGTTGAACGGCATGGTCCGCATGAGCGTGCCGATAATCCCTGCGCGCCCGCTGCATTCGTAGGCGATGAGAATGCCGGTACCCGACTGGCCCACCACGCTGTCGCCCTGCGCGACCGCCGTCATCCACGCCTCGATCGGATCCTGCTCGTTCGGATCGACCACGATGTCCGCACCGACCGCCCGAGCGAGCTCCCGCCGCTTGGGCGAGGGTTCCGAAGCCACCACCAGCCGTGCCCCGTGCGCCTTGGCGGCGATGATCGCGCCCAGCCCGATGGTTCCGCAGCCGATGACCAGCGCCGAATCCTCGGCGGTGAGACCGGATTGCTGCACGTGCATCTCGCCGACGTGCAGTGGCTCGGCCAGCGTCGCGTGCTCGAGCGACAGCCCCTCGGGCACGTGCCGCACCCAGAACGCGTCCACCACGATGCTCTCGCCGAACGCTCCGTGATAGTCGTTCGAGTACCCGATGATCGTCGGAATGCCGGTCGCCGCCTCGGTGGCGAGCCCGATCCCCGCGACGCGGTCGCCGACCGCGAAATCCGTGACCCCGGCACCGATTTCGGTGACGGTTCCGGCGTACTCGTGCCCGAGCACGACCGGTCGCTCGGTGTCGAAGGTGGCCAGCGGATACCCGCTGTCCGCCGCCACCTGCACGAACCGGCACGGATCCTTCGACATGGACAGGTCGCTGCCGCAGATGCCGCACGCGGCCACCGCGATCCGCAACTGCCCCGGACCCGGTGCGGGCGGCTCGGCCACCTCGGCGGGGGAGAACTGCCCGTTCAGAAACTGTGTGGCGCGCATGGGATCACGCTCCCGTCGCGGCGGTCTCGCCGTAGTAGTCGGTGTGTGCCTTGGTGATCGCGGTGACCAGCTGCCCGATCAGCAGCTCGCGGTTGTCCTGCGCGTACTGCAGGCTGTCCTCGCGGCGGCGGTTGCGATTCCTGAAGTGCGGGATCACCTCCGAGGCGAACAGCTCGTAGCTGCGCTTGGTGTCCTCCCAGCCGGCCATGTCCACGTGCAGGACCAGCATGGTGCCGAACCCGCCGGTCTTCTCGATGAGCTTCTCGATGCGCGCGATCGCCTCGTCCGGCGTGCCGATGATGGCCTGGCCGAATTCGCCGAGGTTGTCATTGCGCCAGTGATCGATGATGCCCTTGGGAGTGTCCGCCCACGCCGGCTGCTCGCCGGTCTGCCGGTTCACGTACGCGGCCATCGAGCCTATGCGGCGGCTCACCGCGCGCTCGGCGTCGGCGCGGGTCTCGGCCAGGAAGATCGGATTGACCAGCCGCCACCGCGACCGATCGGCGGTGTGCCCGTGCTCGGCGCACACCTTCTCGTAGACGCCCCAATTGCGGTCCAGCACTTCGAAACCCATGGGGGAGCTGGCCGCCAGCGACAGCAGTGACAGCCCGTGCGTGCCGGCCAGCACCGAGCCGTTGGGGGAGATGGTCGAGGCGGTGGCGACCTCGATGCCGGCCGGATCGTAGGTCGGCAGCTGGGCGCGGGCGTCGCGCAGGGTGAACCAGTCGGTGGTCATGTTCACCACCTCGCCGCGCAGTAGCGCGAGGATGGCCTCGAGCGCCTCCCCCTGGCGGCGGCGCTGATCCGACGGATTGATGCCCATCATGTGCGCATCGAGCGGGATCTTGCCGGGGCCGGTGCCGAAGATCAGGCGGCCACGGGTCTGCAGGTCCAGCTGGGTGATGCGGTCGACGGTGACCAGCGGATGGTGATAGGGCAGCGACACCACGCCGGTGCCGAAGCGCAGCCGCTCGGTGCGTTCGGCGGCCGCGGCGATGAAAACGTCGGGCGCGGGCACGATCTCGGCTCCGGTCGAGTGGTGCTCGCCCATCCACGCCTCGTCGAAGCCGAGGTGGTCGAGGTGTTCCATGAGATCGATGTCGCGACGCAGCTGGAGGGCCGGGTCGGCGTCGAGGGGATGGTACGGGGCCAGGAAGGCCCCGAATTTCATCGATTCAGCGGTCCACACGGATGGATCTCCTTCACCCAGTGCCCCGGGCTTCGTCGCCCGGTGCGGTTCCCCGAGTAAACATGGATCAACTGATCCATAAGTTTGGCTGTCCCGGTGAGTGGGCATGATTCAAAAACGCAGGTAAATAAGCTGATTCAACGTCGATAATGAGCGCTGTGCTGTGCCGAAATCGGATTGTCGAACCAGTTCCGGGCCCCGCGATGCCGACCCCGCGCCTCCGATGTGCCAAGCTCATGCCGTGACCGTCCCCATGCAGAACCGCCAGGGCAACGCGACCCGCACCCGGCTGGTGAAAACCGCCGAGCGACTGTTCGCCGCCCACGGCGTGGACGCGGTCTCGGTGCGCGCGGTGAACGCCGCCGCCGGCCTCGGCCCCTCCTCGGTCAACTACCACTTCGGCACCAAGGACGACCTGATCGCCGCCGTGCTGCTGGATCTCGGCGCGACCGTCCGCGACCGCATTCGCGCCAATGCCGACGTGCTCGCCGCCCGCCCCGAGCCGCCCACCGCCGAGACTCTGGTCCGCGCGGTCACCGAGCCCTATCGAGACCTGTTGCTGCAGCACCGGACCCGCGGCATGCGCTGGATCAAGATCGTCACCCAGCTCTCCCTGCACTCGCATCCCGCCCTCACCGCCGCCGAGCAGGACCTCCCCGATCAGCTGCACGTGCAGCTCCGCCGCGCCTTTCCGCGCTCGGATCCCAGCCGCCTGGAAGCCCGCTGGGCGATCTCGCTCATGGGTTTCCTGCAAGCTCTGAGCCGCGCGGACGAATGGCATCCCGGCACGACCCCGCCCCCCGCGGAGGAACTGGCTGCCCTCTACGAGGACCAGGTCGTCTTCCTCATCGGCGGCCTCGACCGTTTGCTGGGCGGAACCGGCCGCTGAATCGGCGGTGACGCACGGGTGGACGAAACATGACATACTTCGCCCACTCCCAGCTCGAAAGCGGTTGCCGATGCCCGAAGATCCCGAACTCGCCCAGGCCCGTGTCCTGGCCCGAGAGCTCCAGAGCCACGCCGACATGCTGACCCGCGAGCTGCAATACGTCTCGCGCCCTGAAGCCCAGACCCGCGCCCAGGCCGACCTGACCGCGGTCCAGCGCCAGCTCGACGGCCTGCGCCGCCGCTTCCCGGAAGTCGCCGACGCCCCGGGCACCCTCGCCAGCTGAGCGCCGATTCGGCGGTCCCGCAATCCGATCGGGTGCGTCAGGCCCGGAAGCCGGGGCCCACTCGCTGCAGTAGCGCCTGCAGCGTCTTGCGCTCCGCGGCCGACAGTTCCGCGAAGGATTCCGCCAGGACACTGTCGGCGATCGCGTTTCCGGCCGCGAGCGTGCGCCGCCCCTCGGCGGTCAAACGGTGCTCGATGAGGCGGCCGCGGCCGGGGGTGCGTTCGATGAGCCCGCGAGTGGCGAGTCGGTTGGCCAGCGTGCCGAAGGCCTGCTCGCTCTGAAAGGTCTCCTCCGCCAAGGCTCGCGCCGACGACCCCGGTTCGCGCTCGATGGCGCGCAGCGCATCCCATTGCGCCAGCGTGGTGCCCACGGTGGTGAGCCTGCTGTCGAGTGCGCGGTGGTGGCGGTACTGCGCCTGCTTGATGGCTCGGCCCAGGGCCTGCAAATCACCTGCCATGGACACAGGCTATCAGGCTGACTAAACTTGTTTATATCAACATGTTTAGTCAAGGAGTGGCCATGAGTGAATCGGATACCGGCGCGGACATTCTCGTATTGCACGGTGGCGCGGGGCCGGGCAGCGTGGCCACCATCGCCGCGCATCTGGGGAAGACCGCAAATGTCCTGACTCCGACCCATCCGGGCTGGGACGGAACCTCGCGCCCCGCCGAGGTGAACACCATCGCCGACCTCGCCGAAATGTATCTGCGGCTGCTGGCCGAACGGGACCTGCGCGAGGTGGTCGTCGTCGGATCCTCGATCGGCGGCTGGATCGCCGCCGAGATGGCGGTCCGGGACACCGCGAATCGCCTTGCGGGCCTGGTGCTCATCGACGCCGTCGGCATCCGGGTCGATGGTGCGCCGATCCGCGACATCTTCGCGCTGACCCCCGAACAGCTCGCGCAGTACTCATGGCACGACCCGGCCCGAGCCCTGTCGAATGCTCCCGAGCCGACCCCTGAACAATCGGCCGCACGCGCGGCGAACGTGGCCGCACTGCGCCACTACGCCGGCGACCCCTACATGCACGATCCCGAGCTGGCCGCCCGGCTACCCGAGGTGTCCCTGCCGACCCTGCTCCTCTGGGGCGAAAGCGACGGCATCGCCACCTCCGCCTACGCGGCCGCCTATGCCGCAGCATTCCCCAACGCCGGCCTCGAAATCATCGCCGCCGCAGGCCATCTCCCGCACCTGGAGCAGCCCGGGGCAACGTTCGCTCACCTCGACGCCTACCTGCGTCGGCTCCGGGTAGGCGCCTGACGCCCGCAGTCGGGGCGTGCTCGTGTCGGCGAATCTCGTTGCCGGCGGGACGATTCGGGTTGATCGCACGACGGGCCGGCGTGGTCGGCGACTGCACGGCCCGGACTAGGCGCTCGGGTGGACCGGCCGGTCGGCTGATTCGCCGGACCAGCTGATCCGGTGGTCGAACATCCAGTTCAGTGCGCCCACGCCCTGCTTGGCGGCCTTCTTCAGGAAGAACGGCGTCAGTTGGCGGACGAGGAAGCGGGCCAGGCCGCTCTGGGCCTTGTCGCCGCTGGTTTCGGCGCCGTGCGCGACCACCCGCTCGACCCGGTCGCGACGGCGGTGCTCGAATTCGGCCAGGGCGGTGGCGGTCTCGGGCAGATCGCGCAGGCAGATGGCCAGGGTCACCGCGTCCTCGACGGCCATGGAGACGCCCTGGCCCGAGGATGAGGCCACCGCGTGGGCGGCATCGCCGATGATGACCATGCGGTCGTTGTGCCAGGTGGGGACCGACGGCATGTCGTACTGGTTGAAGCCGGTGACGAAGGTGGCGTCGGGGGTCGCGGCGACGATGGCGGCCGCGGGGCCCCGGTCGGCCGCCAGCATCCGCGCCAGCTGGTCGCGCCACTGCGCGGGCGCCGTGGATGCCACCGTCTGCTTCGAAAGTTCCTGTGCGCCGGGCATGTTCGCGAACCACCAGATCTCGCCGCCGGGTGCGACCAGGTAGCCGAAGAAGGCCTTCTTGCCGAAGATCATGCTGTAAACGCCCGGCCGCAAACCGAGTTCGTGAACCAGGGCCGGGTCGGTGACGAATCCCCCCAGGCCGTAGATGCCCAGGTAGTGGGCCTTGGGTGCGTTCGGGTCGATGATCTCCCGGGTGCGGGAGTGGATGCCGTCCGCGCCGACGAGCAGGTCGGCCTCGGCCCGGCTGCCGTCGGCGAAGGTGGCGACGACGCCGCCCGTGGCAGTCGGTTCCGCGTCGACGAGTCGCTTGCCGAACTCGTATCGGATACCGCGCCGCGCGGCTTCGGCATTGAGTGCCCGGTACAGGTCGCGCCGCTTCACGCTGTGGGTCACGGTGCCGTCGGGCAGCGTGCCGCCGATGGGCATGTCGGTGATGTGCTTGCCGGCACTCGTGTAGAAGCTCAGTGTGTCGGTGGCGTGGCCGGTGTCCATGACGATGTGGTGGGCGTCGATCTCGGCCAGCGCGGACAGGCCGTTCACCGCGACCGTCAGGTATGCGCCGATCTGCCCGGCGGCCGTGTCGGCGTAGGCCTCGTAGACGACCGCTTCCCAACCGGCCTGCTGCAGTGCCATCGCGGTGACGGGACCGGCGATGCCGCCGCCGATGACCAGTGCCTTCTTCATGCCGTGTCTCCCTCGGAGCTTTCTTGATCGTGATGTATCTTGGTTATCAAGATATTGATAGTTTGACGATCGAGAGGTTTGAATGTCAAGAGAAAATCTGGACGAGTTGCGTGCCAGGGTCGGACGGGAGTCCCAGGCGTTGCAGGCGGCCGTCGACGATGTCGACCAGGCTGCCGCGACCGTGCTCGGCGTCAATCGGACCGACCTGCGCTGTCTCGAGGTGCTGGTCCGGGGTGAGTCGACGCCGGGCGCGCTGGCGGCCGAATTGGGTTTGACCAGTGGCAGTGTCACGACGATGCTGGATCGGCTCGCCAAGCTCGGTCACGTCACCCGGGAGCCGGAACCGGGCGACCGGCGCAAGGTGCTGGTCCGCATCACCCCGGCGACCATGGCCCGGGCCTGGGAGATATACGGGCCCATTGCCGAGGAGGGTGCGGCCGAGATGGCGGCCTCGTCGGCCGCCGAGCTGCGCACCATCCTCGACTTCCTCACCCGCAGCCGCGAACTCCAGCAACGCCACCGCGAGCGAATTTCGGCCCTGCCCAAGGCGGTTCGGGGTTCGTAGTCGAGCACAGTCATCCGTACTGACAGTTCGTGCCGGAATTGTCCGAATAACTGGACGTTCTGGTGAGTTAGCTGTAGCGTCACTGCACGATTCGCGAAAGACTTGCTGACGCATGCTCTTCCGGTTCACAGGCTCGGCCGTGCCGAATGCCAATCCATTGCTTTATTGGTCGATCGTTCTTTCGCGCGCGGTCGGGAGCGAGATGAGAACGACTGAAGTGTGAGGGACGTCGTTGTTCGCAGTGTCCGTCAGGGCTGTGGTCCTGGCTCTGAGCATCCTGACCGCGGGGGCGATAGGCACCGCCCCCGTGTCGGCTCAACCCCTGTACCCCACGCAGGATCCCGACCCGTTCTACGGTCCGCCGGCCGATCTGGGTGCGCTCGCGCCCGGTGACGTGGTCCGGACACGCAAGATCGATACCGGGCTGTACGTGGGCACCGAGGGCTGGCAGGTGGCCTTCCGCAGTACCGACTCCCAGGGCCGGCCGATCCTCGGCATGACCACGGTGCTGCTCCCGGCGGGGGTATCGAACCCGCCGCTGGTGTCGTATCAGGCGCTCATCAATTCCCTGGGCGCGCAATGTAATCCGTCGCGGTCGCTGTTCAACGGCGAGCTCCAGGACGGGGTGGGCGCCATGCTGCCGATCGGGCGCGGCTGGGCCATCTCGCTGCCCGACTATCTGGGGCCGAATGTCGCCTACGGCGCTGCCAAGCTCAGCGGCATGGTGACCCTGGACAGCGTGAAGGCGGTCCGCAAGGCCACCGAACTGGGACTCGGGAAGTCGCCCGTCGCGCTTGCCGGGTATTCCGGCGGCGGCATGGCGACCGCCTGGGCCGCTGCTCTGCAACCCGAGTACGCGCCGGACCTGAAGCTCGATGCCGTTGTGGCCGGGGGCATTCCGGCCGATCTGGAGCAGATGGCGCTCTCGCTGGGTTTCGAGCCGCACCCGGGCTTCGGCCTGGCCTTCGCGGCGGCCATGGGCCTGGAGCGTGAATACCCGAACCGCCTGCCGATCTCGGACCAGCTCAATGAGAACGGGCTCTGGTTCCGCGAATTCACCCACGACGCCTGCCGTCGCTTCCTGCTGTTCCACGGCGCCTTCCGCAATGCCGACCAGATGGCGGCGTCCAAGAGTCTGATGGACAGTCCGGAGGCGCACGCGGTGCTGCGGGAGAACAGCCTGCGCTACTTCCCGCGCACGCCGGCGGTCCCGACCTACTTCTGGCAGGGGCGGTTCGACACACTCACCTTCTTCGATCCGGTCGCCGAGGTCGCCGACCGGTACTGCAAGGCCGGTGTGCCGCTGGTATTCCGGCCCTTCGAAATCGCCGAGCACATGACCACGGCCGTCGCCGGATTCGCCGACGCGTGGAACTATGTGGAATCACGTTTCCGTGGGGATCCGGTCCCGGTGAGCTGCGGCGCGAGTTCGTGACGACGGCGGTGTCGCGGACCACGCCGGACCATCTGCTCGGGTAGTGCGCTATTTCGTGGCGGCGCGGCGTGCGTTCTCGGCGGTCAGCAACTCGACCAGGCCGGGGAAGCGCTGCGTCAGGTCGCCTCGGCGCAGCTGGGCCATATTGCTGTTGCCGCGGTTGACCTGACGGATCAAGCCTGCCTGGCGCAGCGCTCGAAAATGGTGTGTCCGAGTGGCTTTCGACACCGGGAGTCCGAACGAACTGCAATGCCGTTCCGCGCCATCGGCATCGGCGAGGAGGGTCAGGACGACCTCCAGGCGATGCCGGTCGGCGAGGGCCGCCAGCACCGCGGCGAGCTCCATGTCCTCGAGCTCCGGCTCATCGTCGGCCATCCGCCCACCTCCTTCAGGTACGACTTGCATCGTACCTCACGTCCGGCTAGCGTCCGGAGGTATGACAGATCTCGTACCTGATGATCGCACCCCCTTCGCGCTGATGGGCCTGGCCCACCCCAAACCCGAACGCGTGGAAGAACTCCGAGAGCTACTCCGCTCGTTCGTCGCACCGACCCGCGCGGAAGCCGGTGCGCTCGAATACCACTTCCACGAAGACGCCGACGACCCCTCGACCTTCGTGTTCTACGAGGTCTGGCGCTCGAAAGCCGACCTCGACCGCCACCTCGAACTCCCGCACATGCGCGATTTCTGGCAGCACCGCATGGACTACCTCGAACGCGACCTCGAAATCCGCTATCTCTCGATGCAAAGCCCCTACCCCCGCCCGATCCCGGCCTGACGCGCGCGACCTCGTCCACGGCGATGACGATCGGCGCCGAGTGCTCTCGCGGTCAATCGGCCAATTCGGCCAGCCGAGAAGCGATTCCGGCACGGCTGGTCAAACCGAGTTTGCGCAGGATGCGGCCGAGGTGATCCTCGACGGTGCGCGGACTCAGGTAGAGCCGGGCCGCGATCTCCTTGTTGGCGAGGCCCGTGGCAGCCAACTCGGCGACCTCGCGCTCCCGCTGGCTCAGTCGCGTCTCGCCGGCGACCGTTCGATGTCCCGCCAGCCGACGCTGGACGGCCGTCGCGGCACGTTGCAGTTCCGTGGCTCCGGCTGCCGCGAATTCGGTGCGTGCGGCGGCGATTCGGGCGGTGGCGGTGGTGAAATCGCCGCGCTGCCCGGCGATCTGCGCCGCCACCAACAGGGCCTGCGCGCGGAACACGGGCATATCGGCCCGTGCGTATGCTTCGGCGGACGCCTCGGCAGCCTGTTCGGCGGATATGAGATCCCCACGGGCGCAGAGATATCCGGCCCGAGCCCGGGCTGCCGCAGCCAGCGCGCCGGGTAAGCCCAGGCGCTCGGCCACATCCTCCGCCTGGGCCAGCATGGTTTCGGCCACGTCGAGGTCACCTCGATCGACGGCGCTCAGGCACGCGACAGAGAGCTCGGCCGCTCTCATCGGGTGTAAACGGCCGCCGCGCGCTGCGGCGCGGGGAATCGGTTGTTGTGTGGGCGGATCCTCCAGGTCGAGGCGGGCGGCCAGCTCCAGGAGGGCTGCTTCGACCGCGCCGCGCCACCAGCGGACGGCCGGGCGGGGGAGGGCGTTGAGGTCTCGCCAGCATTGGAAGACGTCTGCGCGCGGCGAAGTTGCCTCCAGGACACGGAGTTTGAGGGCTCCGGCCAGTGGGGCGATGCCTGGGTACGCGTAGAGTTCGGCGGTCTCGGCGGCGTCATCGGCTGCGGCGAGTGCGTCCGAGTAGCGTCCCAGCTTGGCCAGCGAGTAGGCCTGTACCGTCAGGAGTTCGGGGAGGATGAAGCTGCGGCCGCGGCGGCGGCTGACGCCGATGGCGCGCTCGATGTGGGTGAGGCCGGTGCGCTGGTCGTCGAGGAAGTACGCCATCCAGCCGAGGGCGGAGACGGCGTGGATGCCGTCGAGCAGCTGAGTGTCGGTGAGCTGCGCGAATTCCCGCTCTGCGACGCGGTAGTCGGCTTCGGCGGCGCGCAGGTCGAGGCCATTGAGCCGGCCCATGCTCCGCAGTGTCACCGCGGCCGCGCGCATGGCGGGATCGTGCACGGCTTCGGAGGTGAACAGCTGCCGGACTCGTTCCGCGCCTTCGGCGTCGCGGTTGTCCTGGATCTCCAGGATGGCCAATTCCAGCCGGGCGGGCCCGTGTTCGTGACTGCCCGGCCGATCGACCAGCCGGGTCAACAGGTTTCGCGCGCTTTCCACGCGCCCGAGGATCCGTTCGCCGCGCGCATAGAGGAGAACCGCTTCGACCTGCTCGGGGGTGGGATCGCCCGCAGTTCCCGGCAGCAGGGGTTCGAGGGTCTCGCGTGCGGATTCCGCGGATCCCGACAGCAGCAGCGCCCGGCCGAGCAGGACGCGGGCCGGAACATCGGCGCGCCCACCCGAATCCGGTAGAGCGTCCAGGGCCGCGGCGATCCAGCGCGCACTGGCGGCCGGAACGGTACCGAGGGCCTGCTCGGCGGCGCAGAGCAATTCGCCCGCCGCGAGCTCGTCGCGACCGAGGGCGTGTTCCAGGTGGCGGGCCCGAGCGAGGACGGGCGCATCCTTGGCGCGGAGCACCTGTGCCGCGCGAGCGTGCGCGGCCGCCCGCCATCCCTGCCCGGCCAGCCGGTACGCCGCCGCGCGAATCAGCGGATGGCGGAAGCTCACCAGGCCGGCGGTGACGCTGACCCAGCCGCGCCGCGTGAGGTCGTCGATCGCCTCGCGCAGGTCGGCCGGTGCGACTTCGGCCGTGCCGCAGAGCAGTTCCGCGTCATCGGTGCCGCCGCACACCCCGATCGCCTGCGCGACCAGCCGCTCCCGGGCGGGCAGGTGGGCCAGCTCGGCCCGGATCGTCCGGTCCAGGGCGGTCTGATCCGCCGGCGTCGCGGCCGGATCCCCGCCTCGAATCGCGGCATCGAAATCGGCCGGGGCGAGTTCGGCGAGCAGTCGCAGAAACAGCGGATTGCCGTGCGCCGCCGCCACCACCTGCGTGCACCGGCCCGCCGGCAACTCCGGCAGCAGCGCTCTCGCATCGGCATCGGACAGCGGCGGCACCGCGAGGTGCGTGCTCGCGACACCCGGCGCTCGCAGCGCGGATCCGAGCGATTCCGGAAATTGCCCTTCGCGATAGGCCAGCACAATGCGAGCCGATTCCGGCCGCCGCCGAATGAGCAGCGCCAGCACCCGCATCGAGGCGGTATCGGCCCAGTGCGCATCGTCGACGATCAGCAGTGTCGGGGTGGCTTCGAGCCGCTGCCGAATCCATCGGGCCGATTTCCGGGTATCGGTCCCGATTTCGTCTGCCGTGCCGCCCAGTCGATCCGCGATATCGAGTACGAGATAGTGCGGTGTGGGCTGGTCGTATTCGGTGCCCGCGACGGCGACCGTCCGCCATCGGCCCGGCTCGAGCCCGTCCGCGAATTCCGAAAGCAGCCGCGATTTTCCGATTCCGGCCGGGCCTTCGACCAGGAATACGCCGTCTCCACCGGGAGCGTGGCAGGCCTCGTTCAGGGTGGCGAGTTCGCGGATGCGGCCGACGAATGGCTGGATCGCGCACTCCTTTCCGAGTGAACGGCCTTCGGGTGAGCCTAACCCGGCACCCCTCGCGTCCCGGCCGCTGCCCCGATCCCGTGGTTTCACGGATGCTGTGGCGTGCGGAAACGGGTTGGGTAGTCCGGGTTCGATCGATTGGCGAGTGGGAGAGGTACGTAGCTTCACATGCAGAGGAATTCGTCGAGTGCGCGGCGGCTGGTCCCCGTGATCCTGGCCATTGCGGCCGTGGCCCTGGCGGGTTGTTCCGCCGTGCAGAAGGGCGCCGATGTGGTCAAGGACGCGGGCAAATCCGATACCGGCCGCTCGAAGGTCGGCGACTGTATCGATGTCATCGAAGGCTCGATGATCGATTCCAAAACCGCGCCGGTGGACTGCGGTTCCCCGAAGGCGGTATACCAGGTCGTCAAGGTCTACAGCAGCAAAACCGATTGCGCTGCCGACTACACCTCGTACGAGGAAACCCTCAATGGCATGTCCATGGCATATCTGTGCCTGGCCCCGAATTTCAAGCAGGGCGCCTGCTATCACGAGAGCATGCTGACCGGATACCAGTACGCCGAATGCGGCACCTCCAACGCCAGCTTCCAGGTCTTGACCCGCATCGACGGCCAATCCGACGAAACGCTGTGCGGCGAGGACGCGGACAGCGTCATCACCCTGGCCGAACCCCGGACCACCTTCTGCCTGAAGAAGCTCTGACCCCCTCAGATTTTCCCGACGCACTGTCGGTAACATCCCGACGGTGCGTCGGTAAAAGTGCCCGGCGCCGGACAAGGGAGTTCGGATGTTCCTGGCGGTGCGCGAACTGTGGTTCGCGCGAGCGAGATTCGGGTTGATGGCCGCGGTCGTCGCCCTGATCGCGGTGCTCATCGTGATGTTGGCGGGCCTGTCGTCGGGCCTGGTCGACGACGGTGTCTCGGGATTGAAGGCCATGCCCGTGGACGCCTTCGCCTTCGCGCCGAAGACGGAGACGGAATCGGCCTTCACCCGCAGCACGGTCGACGACGGACAGCTCGCGGCCTGGCGCGGGCGCGGCGATGTCGCCGATGCGGCGCTCTTCGGAAACACGCTGGTCAATGCGAAGACCGGCAACGGGGTCGCGATCGATCTCGCGCTGTTCGGGGTCGAGCCGGGCTCGTTTCTGGCCCCGAGCCCGGCAGAGGGGTCCGGGCTCGGGGCGCCGGACGGCATCGTGGTCAGCCCGACCACCCTCGACAAGGGCGTCCGCATCGGCGATGTGGTGATCATCGACCGCATCGGCACCACCCTGCGGGTCGTCGGCGCGACCGCCGAACAACGCACCTTCGGGCATGTGAACGTCGCCTATGTGCCGCTGCGACTCTGGCAGGAGATCCACGCCGGACTGCGGGCCGGCGACATCGCCCGGCCGGAGATCTATCACGAGGCCGATGCCGTGGCGCTGCGCGCGCGGCCCGGCGGCATCGATCTGGCGGCGGGAGATCGCGCCGCCGGCACGCACGCCATGACGCTGTCGGCCTCATTCGATGCTTCTCCCGGCTACTCGGCGGAAATGTCGACCATGACCCTGATCCGGGTCTTCCTCTACGCCATCTCGGCCCTGGTGGTCGGCGCGTTCTTCATGGTCTGGACGGTGCAGCGCACCCACGAGCTGGCGGTACTGCGGGCGCTGGGTGTCTCGACCGGATATCTGTTGCGCGACAGCCTGATCCAGGCCGCCATCGTGCTCGTCGCCGCGACGGCCGCCGGGGTCGGCGTGGGAGTGGGCGGCAGCCGGTTCGTCGGCGGCATGCCCTTCGCGCTCGAACCCGGCGCGGTTGCGGTCGGTGCGGCACTGCTGATCGTGATGGGCATGCTGGGCGCGGTGCTGACCACATTGCGCGTTACGCGGGTCGACCCGCTCGAGGCTCTGGGGGCGCAGCGATGACCGTCGAATCGATTGTCCGCCAGGGCATCTCGCTCAGCGATGTCTCGCTGACCTTCGGCAGCGGCGACCATGCCGTGGCGGCCCTGGACCGCATCGACATGACCGTGCGGGCGGGCGAGCTGCTGGCCGTCGTGGGACCGTCCGGATCGGGCAAATCCACGCTGCTCGCGGTCGCGGGCGGGCTGGCCCGGCCCGACACCGGGCAGGTGCTGGTGCACGGCACCGAGATGACGACCCTGTCCCGGCGGCAGTTGGCGCGATTCCGCCGCGAGCACATCGGGTTCGTGTTCCAGACCGGGAATCTGATTCCCGCGCTGACCGCCCGCGACCAGGTGCGGCTGCTCGATCGCACCGGCGGGCGGAAGCGCGGCACCGCACCGGCTTCGAGCGGCACAGCGGATCCGGGTGCCCTGCTCGCCGCCGTCGGTATGGCCGCGAAGGCGGGGCGGCGGCCGCATCAGCTCTCCGGCGGGGAACGTCAGCGCGTCGGCATCGCCCGCGCGCTCGCGACCGACCCGACGCTGCTGCTGGTGGACGAGCCCACCGCGGCGCTGGATCGTGCCCGCAGCCACGAGGTGATCGAGCTGCTGGCCCGGCAGACCCGCGAGCGGAAGGTGGCCACCATCATGGTCACCCACGATCACGACATCCTCGGCCACTGCGATCGAGTGCTCACCCTGGTGGATGGGAGACTGAGCGGGTAACCCCCTACGAGGAGATCAGGTGCCGAGGATCCAAGCCGCCACGCTCGCCGAACATCGCAAGGCGCAACGCCGCGCCCTGCTCGACGCCGCGCGCGCCATCCTCACCGAGGACCCGGCCCGCCCGCCCACCCTCACCGAGGTGGCGGCGCGCGCCGGGCTCGCCCGCCCCAGCATCTACCAGTACTTCTCCTCCCGCGACCAGTTGCTCGCCGAGCTGCTGGCCGACACCTTCCCGCAGTGGGCGCGGCGGGTGGCGGAGCGGATGGCGGCCGCGTCCGGCCCGGCCGATCAGGTTCTCGAATACGTCCGCGCCAACCTGGAATTGGTCGCGAGCGGTGAGCATGCCCTGGCCCGCGTGCTCACCACGATCATCGACGACGATATCGCCGCCTACAGCCGCGAACTGCACGACGAACTCCGCACCCCGCTGATCGCCGCGCTCGAGACGGCCGGTGCGACCGACCCGGCCGTCACCGCCGGACTCATCGACGGCATCGTACATGCGGCGTCACGCATGCTCGAGAGTGGCCAGGACGCCGACCGGACTGTCACGGCCGCAACGGAATTGGTCGAGCCCTACCTGGCGGCGCTGTCGCCGAGCGCGGCCGGGCGGCGCTGAATCCGCACGCGGGAAGCTTGTATTCTTCGGACCGCGCTCGAGCCCAGTCACGAAGCTGGTCGAGCGGCTGCTCGACCGCGTCGAGGCGAATCGCCGGTACCGGCGCACCCGCCCGGGGCGGCACCGGATCGGAAGTTCGATCGGACGCACCGCATCCCGAGAGGATTGCCGTAATCGCGGTCACCAGCAACGCCGGGAGCGCCGTCATCGCACCGCGACCGCGCGGGTCAGGTGGATAGGAATTCATGATCGGCCCTCGAAATTCACTGTTGCAGTGGATCTTCCATCCGGGCTACTTGGCCGGGACGGGCGCAGACGTCGTGGGGTTCGGCTTCGTGGGCTTGGGCGCCGTTGGGTGACGCGGAGTCGTGGTCGGTGGGTGCGCAATCGTCGGCTGGGACGGCGGTGGTGCCGGCTTCCGCTCGGTCGTCCTGGTGGTTGGCGGTGCCGTCGGAGTGTGTCGGTCCGTTGTGGTTGTCGGCTTGCCGGAGGGTGTCGTTCTCCCCGCGCTGGTCGGTGTCGTTGTCCCACCGCCAGACGTCGTGGTTGTCGGGAGGACCGTCGTGGTCGTCGGGACCGTTTGTGTTGTCGTCGGGATGGTGGTTGTTGTCGTCGGGATGGTGGTTGATGTCGTCATTGTCCCGGTCGGCGAGAGACTCGTCGGCAGGGCGGTGGTGCTGAAGGGGGCGACGACCATCGGCACGGTGGTTGTGGTGATGGGATCCTGGCTGGGGCTCACGCCGGGCTGAACAGTCTGGCTCGCGTCCGATGGCGGGGCGACCTGCACCGAAAAGCCCGCGCTCGCACTGATACTCGCGCTGAAGGATGGACCGGGCGCCGGGGTGGGGGTCGGGGTATCGGTGGTCGTCGTGGCCGGATCGCTCCCGGTGGTCTCGGTCGACTCGCCGGTGGTCGGATCGGTGGCCGGGGCCGCCTCGCTGCCGAGGGTGTCCATTGCTGTCGTGTCATCCGGAACGGCAACATCATTCGGGGTTTCCGACATGTCGGCAACGTCGCTGATCGCCCCGATCTGGGTGGTCGGATCCGCCCCGTTCGACGTCTCGGAGACATCCGACGACGCCGAGACATTGCTCGCCTTTTCGTTTCGCCTGGAATCCGTTGCTCCCGCGGCGCCCCCGATAACGAGTGCGATCAATGCAGTGGCAGCTGCCGCGTGGGGCAGATGCCGACGCACATCGCGGGCAGCGAGATGCGGCAATCGCCGGCGAAAATTATGGAGTCCGGTGGATCGCTGCCCCGAGTCCGACGATCCGGACCGGTCATCGGATACATTGTCACCGAAATCATCGGCGCCAGGTGCGTTGGAATTGTCTCGGCCAGGTTCGCTGTTGTCCAATGATTGCATCAGGAATTGTTCTTTTCCGAAACGAGTTCTGCCAGTCGGGATTTCCGTATTCCGGTCAGCCGAGTGCCGCCGGGGATTCGGCGTGCGGGATGAGTAGCCGCGAACTGCCCGACCCGTCGGCCGGGACCGCCCAGATATCCGAGTCGGCGCCCCGCGCAATGGCGTAACCGATGGTGTTCGAATCCAGCCAGGCCGGCTGGTCGTCCACGCTGCGGGTTTCGGCCAGCGGCGTCCGCGCGCCCGAGACCGGATCCAGTACCGACAGCCGCCAGCCCTTCTCGGGGTTCCCGTCGATCGCCGACTTGAAGGCGATCCGCCGCCCGTCCGGAGACAGTGATGGGCACTCCACGTTCTGCGCGATGGTGCGAATGCTCTTCGCCGCGATATCACCTTGCACGAGGAACCGGCGTCCGTCGGTGGCCATAGTGGCGTAGAAGGTGTTGTCGTCGGCGGCGAACGTGATACCCCAGAAATTGAGGTCGGCCGCGGTGTAGGGACGGCCATCCAGGGTCACCGGGAGGAATTCCAGTGAGTCGATCATGTCCCCGGTGTAGAGGTCGATCAGTCCGGCGCGGGTCGAGAACCGTCCGTTGTTGTACGAGTCGCCCGCCACGAATACCGTCCAGGCCACCAGCCGCCCGTCCCCGGATACCCGGGTACGGTTCGGCACGCCGACCAGTGGGATCTCCCGCTTCACAGTGAGTGTGCTGTCCAGAATGGCGGCCTGGAAGGTGGAGAGCGCGCCGTCCTGCCGTAAACAGACGCCGGTGCCGCCCGCCGCGTGGACCCGCAGGCAGTTGAGCGCGGACACCGAGCGTGGCCCGCCCGGATCGTCCGTGGCCACCATCGCCAGGTGGCCCTTGCTGTCAGGTGCGGTGCTGCGGAACAGAATTCGTGGCCCGCCCGTGAGACTCAGCGTGTCGGTCGCCGATACCGCCGGCGGCACACGGGTCGTCACGAACACGCCGTAACCGACCGCGACGGCGGTCAGCAGCACGGACCCGAACAGTGCCAGGAGCATTCGCCGAGTCATGCGCGCTCCTCGGCGAGGTCACGGGTTTCGGAAGCGTCGGTGTTCGTGGCCGGGATACCGCGCAGCAGGAGGCCGAGAAGGAGCACGGCCAGCGCGACCAGAACCGCGGCGACCCGGCTCGCGCTCGCCGGTCCCCACACCGTCCAGGCCAGCCCGAACAGCACCGAGGACACCAGGTAGGACAGCGCCTGTCCGGTCTGGATCAGTGCGATTCCGGTGGTACGCAGGGATTCTGGCAGGACCGGGCCGGCCAGCGCCATGAGTACGCCGTCGGTGGCCGCGTAGAACAGGCCGTAGAGGGCGAGCACCACCAGGAGGAGAGCGGTGCCGCCGAGCGGCCCGAACAGCAACAGGTAAACCAGTACCAGCGCGGTGTATCCGCCGAGTACCACCTTCAGTCGGCCGATCTTGTCGGCCAGCATGCCGAGCGGCGTGGCCAGCAGCAGATAGGACAGGTTCGTGCCGACGGCCAGCAACGGGAACCAGTTGACGCCCAGGTGTTCCCGGTGTTGCAGCAGGAGGTAGACGAAGCCGTCGCCGATGGTCACCATCCCGGCCAGGCACGCGGCCAGTACCAGCCGTCGCACCGGCGCCATCACGATGAGGCCGCCCAGTGCCGAGGCCGACACCGCGCCCTTGGGTGGCTGTTCGTCGCGGTGATCGCGAACGAACAACACCAGTACGAGGACACCGAACGCGGCGATGCAGAAGCTGGCGACGAACACCGCGTCGTAGGCCTGCGCGGTTGCGGCGAGGATGCCGAGCGCGACCAGCGGCCCGGTGAACGCCCCGATCGTGTCCATCGTCCGGTGCACGCCGAACGCACGGCCGTACAGTTGCGGCGGGGTGGACAGGGTGATCAGCGCGTCACGTGGGGCGGTGCGCAGGCCCTTGCCGGCCCGGTCGATCGCGATCACCGCGCCGATCGCGCCGACGGCACTGCCCACGGCCAGCAGCCCGAGTTTGGCCACCGCCGACAACCCGTAGCCCAGGCCGGCGATCAACTTGCGGCGACGCGTCGAATCGGCGATGTATCCGCCGACCAGCCGCAGCAGCGCCGTCGCCCCGGTGTAGGCGCCGTCGACGACGCCGTAGACGGCGGGGCTCAGGTGCAGCGCGACGACCAGGTACACAGGCAGTACCGCGGTCATCATTTCCGAAGAGATGTCGGTGACCAGGCTGACCGTGCCGAGTGCGAACACGTTGCCGCTCAGCAGGAAGAACACCTTCCTGCGAGACGGTTTCGCGCCGTCGTCCCCGGCGTGCGGACGGTCGATCGTGGACAGGTACATGGGTGTGCCACCTCAGTGTGTTGCGGGAGCCGCTCGCGGACACGCCGTCGGCATGCCCGCGAGCGGGGTGATTACCAGCTACCGATCAGTCGCGGACAACCACGAATGGTCAGTTCCACACGTTGGTGATCTCGGCGGCCGAGTTCAGGTGGGACAACCCGTACGCACTCTCGATGGTGCTCAGGATGTTGTAGTGGTTGATCTGGTTGGAGAAGCTGCCGACCTGGGTGTGCGCGCCGACGAACGTGGTGAAGATGTGGTTCGACGAACTGCCGTTGTCCTCGTCGAAGGTGACGATGAGCAGGCTGTTGTGCGTCTTGGCCCACTGCGCGTAGGCGTCCATGTTGTTCTGCAGCCAGGTGTTGCCCGTGCTGATCGAACAGTCGTGCATGTCGTTGCACAGGTTGGGCGCAATGTACGAAACCGTCGGCAGGCTCGCGTAGTTCGACGAGTTCGGGAAGTCGCTGTACATGAGGTTGCTGGTCGCGGGCACATTGCTGAAGAACGGCGCGGCGTTGTGCTTGCGCGCGTACTGGCCGCTGGTGCAGCCGGTGTAGCCGTCCGAGGGCATGCTCTCGGAGTAGCTCTTGAAGGTCTTGCCGGCGGTGATCAGCTGGTTGCCAATGTTGTTGCCGCTGAAGGTGTGCGGGCAGCTGTCGTCGGTGATGCCCTGGGTCGACCCGGAGAACATCGCCAGGTAGTTGGGCTCACTCGGGTGAGTGACCCCGAAGGACTGGGTGAATTTCGCACCCTGGCCGGCCAGGCTGTTGAAGTACGGGGCGCTGGAACTGCCGTTGATCTGCGAGTACGAATGGTTCTCGAACATCACCAGCACGATGTGATCGAACACCGGCACGGTCGTCACCGCCTGCGCGGTGGACGAGGTGACAACGGCTGCCGTCGTCACACCGATGAAAGCTGCCGCCGCGACGAGTGCGGGCACAATGCGCTTCCTGAACACGAATCCTCCTGAAGGATAACCGAACTCCTGGCCGCGCTGCCAGGATTCGGAAATCCTGGAGCCGACCTGTGGCGTCGAGCCCAATGTTTCGAAGCCGGTGGATGTTGGAAAAGTGAACAAATAAAGCGCGGAAGCCCTTCCTGGTCAGTGTGTTTATTGGTCAATTGACCGCAAATGTTCAACTGGTCAAATGACCGTGCAATAACAGGACGAGTGATTCGAAATCGGTTGTCGAGTATTCGTTTCGAGTTTCGATGCGAGTTCGATTGCTGTTCCCGGATGTTTATCGGTTCATACGTATGCCGACTCGGGCTGGATTCCCGTGTTCCTGAGGTTGAGTCGCCCGGAAAATGTTGCGCCGCACGTAGTTTCGGTCCTGGACTGCGACCGTCATGGTGGACTCGATCCGGCTTCACGCGCCGGACAGGCTGCACCACAGGCGATCTCGAGCATCACGCTTCCGATACGACGTCCCACTCGGCCCTGTCGTGGAGCGCGACCGGGTGGCGCTGAATCCGCGGGCCGGGGGCGCTCGCGAAGAGGCCGGTGAGGGCCGCGCGGGCGGGGGCGCGGCCTCACCGGAGTGCGAACGGCTGCAAGGGGAGTCAGCGTCCGCACGATCGGGGGGTCAGAGACCCTGGGCGAGGTGGGTCAGCAGGATCAGGCCACCGATCAGCGTCAATCCGGTCAGCATGACCAGGACGCCGTAGGGCAGACGCGGAATCCGGAAGGTCGAGAGTTGCTGGGGCCTGGTCATTTCGCCTCTGCGGGTGTGGTCTCGGTGACGTGGTGGGCGGTCGCGCCCCAGCCGACGTGGGCCTCGGCGCGCATGCGGTCGATCATGTGCGGGTAGTGGAGTTCGAAGGCGGGGCGTTCGGAGCGGATGCGCGGGAGCTCGTAGAAGTTGTGCCGTGGCGGCGGGCAGCTGGTGGCCCACTCCAGCGAGTTGCCGTAGCCCCACGGATCGTCGACGGTCACGATCTCGCCGTAACGATAGGACTTGAAGACGTTCCACAGGAACGGCAGCATCGACGCGCCGAGCAGGAAGGCGCCGATGGTGGAGACCTGGTTCAGCAGGGTGAAGCCGTCGGAGGGCAGATAGTCGGCGTAGCGCCGCGGCATGCCCATGTTGCCGAGCCAGTGCTGGGCCAGGAAGGTCAGATGGAAACCGAGGAACGTGGTCCAGAAGTGCCACTTCGCGAGGCGTTCGTCGAGCATGCGGCCGGTGATCTTGGGGAACCAGAAGTAGATGCCCGCGAAGGTGGCGAACACGACCGTGCCGAACAGGGTGTAGTGGAAGTGCGCGACCATGAAATAGGTGTCGGACAAATGGAAATCGAGTGGCGGTGAGGCCAGGATGACGCCGGACAGGCCGCCGAACAGGAAGGTCACCAGGAAGCCCAGCGAGAACAGCATCGGGCTCTCGAAGGTGAGCTGCCCCTTCCACATGGTGCCGATCCAGTTGAAGAACTTCACGCCGGTCGGGACGGCGATGAGGAAGGTCATGAACGAGAAGTACGGCAGCAGAACGGCTCCCGTGGCGTACATGTGGTGCGCCCACACCGCGATGGACAGCGCCGCGATGCCCAGGGTCGCGTACACCATGCCGGTGTAGCCGAACAGCGGTTTGCGGCTGAAGACCGGGAAGATCTCCGACACGATGCCGAAGAACGGCAGCGCGATCACGTACACCTCGGGGTGGCCGAAATACCAGAACAGGTGCTGGAACAGCATGGTTCCGCCGCTGGCCGGATCATAGATGTGCCCGCCGAGGTGCCGGTCGTAGTACAGCGCCAGGGCGGCGGCGGTCAGCAGCGGGAACACCAGCAGCACAAGGAAACTCGCGACGACGACGTTCCAGGTGAAGATGGGCAGCCGGAACATGGTCATGCCCGGGCAGCGCAGGCAGACGACAGTGGTGAGCATATTGACCGCGCCCAGAATGGTTCCCAGGCCCGAGACGCCCACCCCAAGGATCCACAGGTCCGCGCCGACACCGGGGGAGTGGATGATGTCCGACAGCGGCACATACGCGGTCCAGCCGAAATCGGCGGCGCCGCCCGGGGTGACGAAGCCTGCGGTCGCCATGGTCGCGCCGAACAGGTACAACCAGTAGCTGAGCGCATTGAGCCGGGGAAACGCGACATCGGGCGCGCCGATCTGCAAGGGCAGCAGGATATTCGCGAATCCGAAGATGATGGCGGTCGCGTAGAACAGCAGCATGATCGTGCCGTGCATGGTGAACAGCTGATTGAACTGTTCCGGCGACAGGAACTGCATGCCCGGCTGCGCCAGCTCCGCGCGCATGATCAACGCCATCAGCCCGCCGATCATGAAGAACGCCATCGAGGTCACCAGGTACATCTGCCCCAGCACCTTCGGGTCGGTCGTGCTGACCATCTTGTAGAGGAACGACCCCTTTGGTGCGTGCCGCACGGGATGGGGTCGCGTGATCTCGGGTACCGGCGGGGTTTTCGGGGAAAGGGCGGTCACCCTGCGGACCGTAGTGAGCCGCGGGGTTGCCGGTGAATACCCGCGGGCCGGGCCGATGACCTTCGACCAGCGATCGAGGACCTTGGGCCGCGCCGCCGGTGACCTTCGAACCGAGATCGTCCTCGAACCGGGCTAGGGTGTGGTGGCCGTGGTCACATCGCGCCGGCGCAGGTTCTCGGCGACCTCGAGCTCCCAGACCTCGTTGGCCCGCGAGGTGTCGACTTCGAACTCGGAGCGCCGCACCGATTTCGGGTCGACGTCGGCGACGTCGTTTCGGAGCAGGTCTACAAAATGCCTTGGGGGACAATCCATCCCACCACCATCGCCACGCCGATCGTCGGCATGGCCTACGGCGCCTACGCGGCCCACGTCGAGCATCACTCCTCGAAAACTGGTGAGCTGGAACGTGGGACGGGGTGGTCAGGCGGCCGCGCCGACCTGGTCCGCGAGGCGCGCACCACCTATGGGCAAACCCTCAGCGCGGCCCTCGACGAGATCGCCGCCGCCGACCCCGCCATCGCCGCCATCCTGGCCACCGCCCGCGCCGGCGCCTGATCGCCGCGGCGGGGGCCTGCCGTCGTCAGCTCGTGACGGATTCGATCTCGGCCGTGTCCCCGGCGTTTCGACGCGGTGCTCGGGTCCCTCGATCAGAGGTCTGCCAGTGCCAGTCCGGTGAGTGCACCACCGGGGCGTGCGATTTCGGTGTCGATGCCGTCGTCGAGGTCGACGAGGCGGATCGCACCGCCGAGATCGCTGACGTAGAAGCGGGATTCGCTGATCGCCACCACGCCGATGGCCTCGCGGTAGCCACTGGACAGGATGGTCACCGGTCCCGGAACCGGGTCGACCGAGGCGCGGTTGAGGGTATTGCCCGCGGGTTCCGCGCCGCGGTCGGTCCACAGCAGGTTCCCGTCGCCGGACAGTTCCAGGTCGATCGGTTCGGGGAGGTCGTGCCAGAGCACCTCGATATCGGTGCGGGCCGCGGGGGAGGTGCCGGCGGGGAGTTCCAGTGGCGCGCGGAAGATGCGGCCTTCACCGGCCTTCGGTGCGCCCTTCTGGGTCCAGTAGAGGAGGCGGCGGTCGAGGTCCAGGCAGATGCCCACCGGCCAATTCCGGGACTGCACAGCGTCTTCGGGGCCTTTGCCGGTGACCACCAGCGGGTGCAGCTCGCCCCCGGCGAGATCGCAGGTGAGGACCTGCATGCCCTCGCGGTCGCACCAGTACAGGCGGCCGATGTCGAAATCGGCGGTGAGCTGCTTGCCGGTGGTGAACGCGCCGGGCGGGACGATCACCGTGCGATTGCCGCCGTCGAGGTCGGCGCGTTCGAGCATGCCGGTCCGGTGGAAGAACACGGGTTCCGTGCCGGGCGTGGGACGCATGTCGGGTGCGCCCATGCTGGTCCAGTACACGTGCCCGCGAGCCTGATCGACGGCGACGCCGTCGGGGTAGGCGTCCAACCCGGTGATCAGGATGCGCACCTCACCCCCGTCGAGCGAGATCGCGTGCATGGCGCGGGCTTTGAGGTCGAGCGCGAGCAGATGTTTCATCGCGGCCTCCTGTGGTCAGTGCCGATTCGGGTCGGGGTAGTCGTCGTAGAAGCCGGCACTGGATTTCACGCCCAGCTTGCCGTCGGCGATATAGCGCTTCAGCAGAATGCGTGGGCCCTCGGGCAGATGTGGATTCTCCTGGGCGTAATGCTCTTCGAGATCGAGCACCACATCGAGGCCGACGCTGTCCATCATCCGGAACGGCCCCGCCTTGGTGCCGAAGTTCAGTTTGAACATGGCATCGACGTCCTGCGGGGTCGAGACGCCCTGGTAGACGACCTCGAGCGATTCGCGTTTCAGTGCCGCCCAGATCCGATTGAAGATGAAGCCGGTGCTCTCCTTGCGGCACAGGAAAGGATGCAGACCGTATTCGGGGAAGGTCGACATGACGAAGTCGATGATCTCGGGCGCGGTATCGCCATCGGACATCACATCGAGCGTCGTCGACGCGGGCGGCATATAGAAGTGGGTGTTGAGCATCCGGTCGCGGGTCGAAAGCCCATCGGTGAACAGCCTGCTCGCATACGACGACGAATTCGACGAGACGACCGCATCGGCCGCACTCAGTCCGTCGAGCCGACCGAAGATCGACTTCTTGAGGTCCAGCCGCTCCGGCACCGCCTCCACCACCAGCCACGCCTCCGCCACCGCATCGGCCAGGTCCGGCACATAACTCACGATCCCCGGCGTGCCGCCGTCGATGTGGGCTGCCACCGTGGGCAATTCGCCGGTCGCGTACCCGACGGCCTGCGTCCCCTGCGTCCCGTTCGGATCGGTGATGTGCACGGTGCCGCCCCGCGTGGCGAACATCAGCGCAATGCGCCGCCCCAGCGTTCCCGCGCCGATCACGGCCACGGGCCGGGTGCGATAGTCCTTCGGTATCGCGGCCATTCCCCGCTCCTTCGATGAAAGGTCCGAGCTGTGGATTCGCGTTATCGATCGCTATCACGGTAGCCGGGTCGGCTCGGCTCCCGGCGGAGCCGCCGCATTGTCGGCGCGGTGGGCGGTGGTGAGGTCCGTGCTCACGTCAGGAAGGAGCCGACAAGTAGATCCGAAATGGGTGGGCGGTCGGCGGAGCCGATTTCGCTGACCGTCCGCTGCCAGGTCGAACCGTTCGGGGCGAACTGGGGGAGGGGTGCGCCGGAGTCGGGGATTCCCAAGCGCTGCAACAGGGTTGCGATCACCTGGCGGCTCATGGCGGCGAGTTCGTGGGTGGGGCGGTTGCGGTGGATGCGGATGCCGAGGTCGACCTCGGCGAGGGCGCGCGGGCCGTGGCGTTTCCAGCAGTCGAGGAGGATGCCGATCTCGACGCCGTAGCCGGGGGCGAAGGGAATGGTGGTCAGGAGGTCGCGGGTGGCGGCGTATTCGCCTCCGAGGGGTTGAGCGAGTTCGGCCAGCGGGGGTGCCAGTGCCGCCAGCAGGGGGCGGGCCACCAGCTGGGTGACGCGGCCGCCGCCGTCGAGGTCGTAGGTCGCGCCGGTGCGCAGCGGGCGGCGGTAGCAGCCCTTGACCAGCCGCAGCTCGTCGTCGAAGAGGAGTGGGGCCAGCAGGGACGGCACGATCATCGGGCTGGGGGCGACCAGGTCCGAATCGACGAAGACGATCAGATCGCCCGCGGCCACAGCGAGTGACCGCCAGAGCACCTCGCCCTTGCCGGGGCGCGGTGTCAGCTCGGGCAGCGCTTCCTCCCGGGTGTATACGACCGCACCCGCGGCGCGGGCCCGTTCCCGGGTGTTGTCGGTGGATCCGGAGTCGACGACGAGCAGTTGGTCGACGAGTCCGCCGACCAGCGGCCGGATCGACTCGATCACGCCGGCGACGGTGTTCTCCTCGTTCAGTGCGGGCAGCACGACCGATACCCGGCGGTCGTGTTTGTGGCGGACGAGTTCGGGGACCGTCCAACGGCGTTCGAAACGGAGGAGGTCGACGGCGGGTGGGGTCACAGCAGGCTCCTGTCATCGAAGACGTCGGTGGTCAGCTCGGCCCAGAGGACGGGCCAGGGCCGTAGGGGGCGGTCGCAGCGCCAGAGGGTCACGCCGCGAACGCTCCCCACGCCACGCGGGCCGGGACGGCCGGGGCGTCATTGCCGACGGCCGAGATCGGTGTGATCATCGCCCGGAATCGACCCGGACGGTGTAGTCGCCGTCCGCGGCCACGGACGAGGCGATCGAGGTCAGCGTCTTGACGTAGCGATCGATGGAGGCATGTGCCTCCGGGGTGTCGGGGAAGAGCAGGCTGAGGGTGGTCAGGTCGGGGAATCGGTTGACCCACAGGTAGACCGCGCCGGCGGCGGCCCGGTTCCCGAACATTCCGCCGTTGATCTTGTCGAATATCTCGACGCCGGGAATCTTGCGCACGTCGACGTAGGACAGCATGGCCGCCGCCCAGCCGGGCTCGACGTGGATACCGAGATCGGGGGTGGCGAGCTCGAGCACCCGGTGCGGCGAGACGTCGGTCAACTCCTTGGCCGCGTCTCCGGCCCACTGCGCCGCGCCGACCAGCGAGGTGAAGCTGTCGTCGGGGTCCAGGTCGAAGGCGACCGGGACGAGGTTGGTGTACCAGCCGATCGAGGCGTGCTCCTGCGGAGTCGTGCGCGTATTGACCGGCGTGAGCACGAAATACCAGTCCCGCCCGGCCAATTCGAGTTCGGTCAGCGCGAGCACCGTGAACAGCCCGCCCAGGAATCGCCCGCCGTGGTCGGTGCACGCCTGCTCGAACCGGTCCGCGGTATCCGCGTCGAACAGCGGAATGGTGAGCTGTGCGCCCTGGCGGACGCCCGGCCCGGCATCGGCGCCCAGCTCCACCGGCAGTGCCGGCATGGCACCGCCATTGCGCTGCAACAGCTTCACCCACATCCTGACCTGCCGCGATCCCGCCCGCAGTGCGGCGTTGACGGCCCGTTCCCGGGCGCAGTAGGCGATGTGGCTGCCGACGGCCGGGAGTTCCATACCGCCGCCGGATAGTTCGCTGCCGTAGATCATCAGCAGTTCTGTGCAGGTCAGCGCCTGAGCCACACCGTCGGTGTGCAGGTGATCGATGGCCGCGAACACGGTGTAGGACTGCTCGTGCTCGATCACACCGAACCCGAAACAGTCCCAGTGCAACGCATTCGGTACCAGCGACTGCACGTGCTCGCGGATATCCGCGCTGGACTCGAAGTACCGGTAGTCCTGCGTGACCACGGTGATCACCTCGGCAGCGACCGTGCGCCGGACCACCGATCCGCACGGCTCGTGGGTGAACCAGCTGGCGAAGGTGTCGTGCCGGCGCAGGAATCGGGTGACCGTGCGCGCCATGGCCGCGAGATCCGGGCGACCCGGAATTTCGAAGGAGATCATGCACAACCGCGAGGCGCGCACGCCCGCATCGGTATTGCGCAGGGTGGCCCGCAGGTACTGCTCCTGTTGATACGACGGCGGGGCTGGATGGGGTGGAGCGGCGAGCATGGCCGCGTGCGACTCCGGGGCGAGCGTCCAGCCGGTGACCAGGCTGGGCGCGGGATGCCAATCGTCGATGAAGCCGAAGTCGACCACGGGTGCCTCGATTCGCAGCGGGAAATCCCGAGAACTGATGTCGCAGCGCAGTCAACGACATCCCGGGTACTCCCGATCGCGAAGATCGCGGAATCTTGTGAACAGTGCCAATCCGCGGCGGTCCCGGCTGCCGCGACGCTCCGGGATATCCAAAGGCATTGCTGCCCAAACGAGTTCACTCTACCGTGGCCGGTCACAAGGACGAGCCGGGGAGACGCATGAGAAACCATCCTGGGCGGCGAGCGCGCCGAAGACGAATCCGCCTGCGACAGTTGCTGCTGATGGCGTCGGCACTGCTGCTGTCGAGTACCGCGCTCGCCACCGCGGCACCGACCGGGCCGATCGCCGTTCCGGATGTGCTCGCGAACGCGGTGGCCGCCCCGGACGGGTCCGGTCTCGTCGATGCCGCCGAGGCCGGGGACCGCATGCTCGATCTGCGGGTGCACTCGGCGGCGATGGACACCGACATCGCGCTGAAAGTTCTTCGCGCACCGGATGGTTCGGTGCCCGCCCCGGTGCTGTATCTGCTCAACGGAGCGAATGGGGGACTCGATGCGAGCAGCTGGTTCGAGCAGACCGATGTGGCGGACTTCTTCGCCGGCAAGCAGGTCACCGTCGTGATCCCGCTGGGCGGTCGCGGGAGCTACTTCACCGATTGGCGTGCCGATGACCCGATGCTCGGCCGTCAGCGCTGGACGACCTTCCTCACCGCCGAACTACCCCCGATCGTGGATTCGGCCCTGCGCGGCACCGGATCCCATGCCATCGCCGGGATTTCGATGGCCGGTACCTCTGTCTTCCAACTGGCCCTGGCCGCGCCCGGGCTCTACAGGGCGATCGGCTCGTACAGCGGCTGCGCACGCACCAGCGATCCGCAGGGACAGGCCTTCGTCACCGCCGTGGTGGCGCGATGGGCCGGCAATGTCGCCAATATGTGGGGTCCGCCGGGCGACCCGGAGTGGAGCGCCACCGACCCCTATCTCCACGCCGATCGCCTGCGCGGCACCGCGATCTACGTCTCCGCCGGGACCGGGATCCCGGGCGCGCTCGACACCCTCGACGGCCCCGGAATCCAGGGCAATGCGCTGAAACTGGTGGCGCAGTTGACATCCGGCGTGATTCTGGAGGCCGTCGCGGACCAATGTGCCCTCGCCCTACGCGACCGGCTCGCCGCCCTGCACGTGCCCGCCACCTTCGATCTGCGGCCGGTCGGCACCCACTCCTGGGGCTACTGGGAGGAGGACCTGCACAAGTCCTGGGCATTGTTCGACCGCGTGCTCCGGTAGGTGCGCGCCACCAGGGCCGAGCGCAGATACCAGACCCCCGAGGTGTGCGTCGGATCGAATCCGGTGAGCTGGCCGATCCGTTTCAGCCGGTAGTCGACGGTATTGGTGTGCACGTGCAGCGTCCGCGCCGTGCGCTGACGGTTCAGGTTGTTGCTGATGTGCAGCTGTAGCGTCTGCAGCAGTTCGGGGTACTCGTCCAGCGGATCCAGCAGCGTCCCGAGATGATCGCGGCCGGGACCCGGACGGGTGAGCTGGTATTCGAGCGAGAGATCGTCGAAGCGGTAGAGCCCGCGCACCAGCTGCAAGCGCTGCACCATGTCGAGCAGCTCGTGCGCCTGCTCGGTCGCGGCCGGAATATGTTGCGGCGCAGCATGAGTGACCGCCGCGGTGATCGGCACCTGCGCGGCCCGGGAGAGATTGACGATGAACTCGTCGAGCTCCGCGTCGGGCAGCCCGTGCTCCGGGATCAGGATGGTGCCGCCGTCGACGCTCAGCAGCGAGAGCACCTTGTCCGGATAGCGGGTCGCCAGCTCGGCCTGCGTCCGGCGCAGTTTGCGGCGCGCGACCACCTGACTGTCGAGTGCCCGGTTCTTCTCGTCCGGATGCGGCGGAATCGAAACCGCCAGCACCCGATACGATTCCGCGATCTCGATGCCGCACTCGCGGGCCATGGTGGAGGTGCTGTGGCCGCCGAGCAGCGCCGAGGTCAGGGTGTGCACGGCGGTGTGGTGTTCGCTGATCACCGCGCGCAGCTCGCGCACATACGCGACCGAGACGGCCGCCGTCATCCGATCCAGCAGTTCCACCACGAGTTTCGCGCCGCCGACCATGGCGTGGAAGTCCGATGCGGTGAGCGAGGGCGCGCCCGCGCCCGCCGCCTGCGTGTACCTGGTGGTGGTCTTGGCCAGCACCAGGTCCAGGCCGATCTTGAAGCCCTCGTGGATGGCGTGATGGATGGTGTCGATCGGAATGCCCTCGCGGGCCCACTGCGCCGCGGCGTCCTCGAGCCGCTTGGTCTTCTCCGGGATGTCCCGGCCGTCGAGCATGCTCACCGCCAGCTCGAGGCAGGTCCGGGTGATCGTCGTGACATCCCCGCGCAGCGCGTCGCCGGGCAGCGTCCCGCACGGGACCACGGTCTCCACGAAATGCCCGACCATGCGCCGCGACAGCTCGCGGACGTCCCGCAGCGCCGATGACAGCGGCATGCCCGAAATGGTCAGGCCCGAACTCGGTGAATCGGTCATCGACATCCCGGTTTCTCCCTTGCACCCCCCGCTTCCCGATCCCGAAGCTACCGATCATCAGGACCGCCTGTCCGGGCACTCGGCCTGTGAATATTCGGCAAACTTCACCCGCTCTGGACTGTTAGATATCACAAAATGCCACGTCAACCCAATACTTGAACGGTGTTCAAGCTCGAGGTAGATTGCCTTGGCATGACTGGTGGACTGTTGAACCTGTTGGTGGACAAGGCGTTACGCCGAACGGCTCCGACCCGGGCGGAGGCGCTGGCGTTGCTGAGCGGCGCGGAACCGCTCATCGACGTCGTGGCGGCGGGCTCGAGGGTGCGACACGAATTCTTCGGCGCGCGCGTCAAACTCAACACGATCGTCAATATGAAGAGCGGCCTGTGTCCGGAGGACTGTGGGTACTGCTCGCAGCGGCTGGGCTCGGCATCCGGTGTGCTGAAGTACTCCTGGATCACGCCCGAGCAGGCCGCGCGGGTCGCCGGGCAGGCGATTGCGGGCGGAGCCAAGCGAGTGTGCCTGGTCGCCAGCGGGCGCGGGCCCGGCGAACGGGATCTGACCAGAATCGAGCAGACCATTGCCGCCATCACGGCCGACCATCCGCAGACGGAGATCTGCGTGTGCCTGGGCCTGCTGGGGGAGGGTCAGGCCGAGCGGCTCGCGGCGGCCGGGGCCCACGCCTACAGCCACAACCTCAACACCTCCGAGGCGCGCTACGCCGACATCTGCAGTACGCACACCTTCGACGATCGCGTCGACACCGTGCTGCGGGCCGGCGCGGCCGGGCTGTCACCCTGTTCCGGAGCGATTTTCGGCATGGGGGAGTCGGACGAGGACATCGTCGATCTGGCCTTCGCGCTGCGGGCGCTGGACCCGGACTCGGTGCCGGTCAACTTCCTGATCCCGTTCGAGGGAACGCCACTGGCTGGACAGTGGGAGCTGACGCCCGACCGCTGCCTGCGCATCCTGGCGCTGTTCCGCTTCTTCTTCCCCGACGTGGAGGTGCGGCTGGCCGGTGGCCGCGAGCTCCACCTGCGCGGCCTGCAGCCGCTGGCGCTGCACCTGGCCAATTCGATCTTCCTGGGCGACTACCTCACCAGCGAGGGGCAGCCCGGAGCCGACGACCGTCAGATGATCACCGATACCGGATTCACCATCGAGGGCGCGCAGGAGCAGACCCTGCCGCCGACGCGCCACGACCTGGTCGCGGTGCGCAAACGGGGTGCGGGGACGGATCTTCCGGCGAACGCGTAGGTTTCGCCGTGGGCGGCTCGGCGAATGGGCCGCCCACGGCCGGGCGCTACCAGGCGACGGGAAGCGCTTTCGGGCCGCGCAGCAGCATGCCCATCTTCCACTCCACCTCGTCGGCGGGGACCGCCAGGCGCAGGTTCGGGAAGCGGCGCAGCAGGGCGGTCAGGGTCACGTGCAGTTCGAGGCGGGCCAGTTGCGCGCCCACGCAGTGATGGAAACCGTGGCCGAAGGCCAAGTGCGAGTTGTGGTGTCGGGTCAGATCCAAGGTGTCCGGATCCGGGAAGACCGTCTCGTCGCGGTTCGCGATCGCCAGATCCACGAAGACGGCCTCGCCGGCGCGAATGAGCGTGCCCGACAGCTCGACATCCTCGACGGCGATGCGCGGGAACGCGCCGCCATTGCCGAGCTGGATGTAGCGGAGCAGCTCCTCGATCGCGGCCGGGACGAGATCGGGATCCTCACGCAGCCGGTCCCATTCGCCCTCGGTCAGCAGGAGGTAGACGAAATTGGCGATCTGATTGGCCGTGGTCTCGTGACCGGCGACCAGCAGGGTGAGGCCGAGCGTGATCAGTTCGTCCTCGCTGAGCCGGTCATCGTTGTCGCGGGCCGCCACGAGTGCGCCGAGCAGATCATCGGCGGGGTGGGCGCGGCGTTCGGCGACCTGCTCGGTCAGGTATTCGGCGACGGAGGCGAGCGCGGCCACCCGCTCCTCGTCGGGGACGGCGGTCGTGGACATGATCGCGTCGGAGAAGTCGCGGAAACGATGCTGGTCCTGCGGTGGCACACCGAGCATTTCGCAGATGACGGTGACCGGAACCGGGAGCGCCAGCGCCTCCACCAGGTCGGCGGGCGAGCCGGCCGCGGCCATGGCCGACAGCATGTCCTCGACGATCTCCTCGGCGCGCGGGCGCAGCTCCTGCACGCGACGGGTGGTGAACGCGGTCATGGTCAGCTTGCGGAGCCGGGTCAGCTCCGGCGGGTCCATGCTGGTCGGAATATTCGGCATGGCCGGTGTCTCGCGCACCCGCGGCACATCCTCGCGGCCGACCGTGGCAGCGCGGCCGAAGCGGGGATCGCTGAGCACCGAGCGCACGTCCGCGTAGCGGGTGACGAGCCAGGCCTCGCCACCGTAGGGCAGCCGGACACGGGAAATCGGTTCCTCGCGGAGCAGTTTCAACGCCGTCGGATGCGGATCGAGCCGGACCGGATCGCCGAACGGATAGTGGCGGACTTCGGTAGGTGTGGTCACGCGAAACTCCTTCTGGTGTAAGCAAATGCTTACAGCGGTCGATCGTAGGAGTGCGCCGGCCAACCGTCAACGCTCGATTTCCGTTATGACGGAGGGAAATTCGTACTCACCCGGTCCAGCAGAACCCGCGCCGAACGCAGGACGTGATCGGCGACAACGGCCGGGTCGGCGCTCGCCAGGGGCTCCCAGTGATAGACCGATCGCAGCAGACCGATTCCCAGCAGCCAGGCCACCACCAGATCGGCCCGCAACTCGGCGTCCGGGCCGTCGCCGAGTTCGGCCAGCGCCCGCACGTATCGTCCGTCCAGCTCCCGCCGGATGACCGACACGCCGCTGGCATGTCCGCTGGATCGCAGCGCGGCCTGCAACCAAAGCTGTTGATCCGCAGCAGTATTCAGCATTCCCGCCAGCAGGCGGCCGAGCAGCTCGTCCGCGGGACCTTCCGACAGCACCCGATGTCCGCGATCCGCGACGACCGCCCGGAACAGCTCGTCCTTGTTCCCGAAGTACCGGAACAGCAGCGCCTGATTCGCTCCGGCGCGGGCCGCGATCTCCCGAACGGTCGTGCCCTCGAAGCCCTTCTCGGCGAATACCTCCCGCGCGGCGGCCAGCAGGGCCGAACGGGTGGCGTTGGCATCCCTGTGCCGTCCGCTCGGTTCGCTCCCGGTACCCATTCGCCCTCCGATGTCGCCTCGCCGACGGGCGGCTCGTACGCCGTCGGCTCCTGCCGTGACCATAGACTCGGCGGCTACGGCAGTGCCGGGCTACCTCGTCTCACCCTTCGCGTCGGAGAACGTCGGTTCTGCGGTCCGCCTCGACGGCGGCTACGTCCACTCGATCCTGCCGGGGCCCGGTGACGGAGCGGATTCTGTTGTAGCTGTAAGTGATTCCTACGACGAGAATGATCAGCAGGACCGCGGTGGTGCCCCACGTGCCGAAGCCGAGCCCGCCTTTGTCGTGCGATTTGGACAGCAGATCGCCCACCGTCGCACCGAGCGGACGGGTGAGGATGAACGCGAGCCAGAACAGCATGACCCCCGAGATCCGGGTCAGGTAATGGGCGGCAAGCAGGGCGGCCATGACCGCGGCGATGAGCAGCGCGCCACCGCCGTAGCCGAGCCCGGAACTGTCGGAGAGGTAGTCGCCCAGCGACGTGCCCAGGGTGTTGGACAGCAGGATGGCGGCCCAGTACAGCAATTCGCCACGCGCGCTGGTGATTCCGGCGACATCGTAGGTCTGGCCGCTGAGCTTCCAGATGGCGAAGACGACGGCCAGACCCGTGATCAGGACGGCTGCGCCCGCACCGTAGCCGAGGCCGCCGTCGGTGGAGGTGCCCGAACCGGGGCCGCGATTGAGGAAGTCGGAGATGGTGGTGCCGGCCGTGCTGGTCGCGGCGATCACGGTCCAGTACAGCGCGGGATGGAAACGCCGGGCCCGCAACTGGGCGACCAGGCTCACGGCGAAGATGCCGAGAAACAGCACCGAGGCCGCCGCGTAGCCGAGGTTCAGGGTCTGGGCGAGCAGGTCGCCACCGGTTTCGCCGAGCGTGGTCGCCGCGATCTTCAGCACCCAGAACAGGGCGGTGACCTGGGGGAGCTTGTAGTTCGTATGCGGTTGCGCCGCGGACATGCGGATCCCTTTCGAGCGGTCGGTTACCGGACACGGGGGAGTCTGCCCGGGAGTCGCTGAGAAGGCGCTGAGACACGTAGCGATCCGCTCTACGAGGCCCGGCGTGGTGAGGTCACCTCATTGTGGCGACTGGTGCCAAACGACTGATCGGTCCGAGCGGTGGTGCCGGCTCCCCCCAACGGAACCGGCACCACCGCCGAACAACCTGCTACCCGCTGACCCGCAGGCTCGAGCCGTAGCACACTCGACGGCTCAACTGCCGCTCGGCAATCCGCTCCACGAGCAGCGGAATGAACTCCCGAACCCGGTGCCCCTCGAAATCCCGATGAATGCCCCGAACCACCTCCCCGACGACCCGAGCCGTCAAATCGGGAAATCGATTGGACAGCCGCGCGACGAGGTCGCTCATCTGCTGCTCTTCATCGCATTCCGTCATACCGTGCGCTCGCCTCCATACAGCATTCGGCGCCGCCACCCGTCCCGCCCCAGCGGATGACCAGCGAAGTGGACAACGGCCCGGGGTGCGCTCACCCCGGACCGTGCCCCTCGAGTGTTGCGGCAAAGAACGAGCTTTTCGCCCCGGAACTGCTTTCTGGCACATTTTGTCGCGCACTAGGCACACCAGGTCCTGGCCGCTTGCGGATGAAAAATGCAAATGAAATTTCATTTGCAACAACGCCATTCGAATCGGCATCGGCACAGCCAGAGCTATCGGGTGGGAAGCGGTCGCGCTCGTTCGCGAACCTCCGCCAGGTGCTCGCGCGGAGTCCATTCGTTCAGCCACGCCGGGACCGGAAGGCTCGGCGCAGCCACACCCAGTCCCAGCGTGCCGAGCAACTGAGAAAGCACGACCAAATCGTATCCGCCACAACGGATTCTGTCGGAAGGATGGCTGGTCGCGAGCCCTTGTCGCGTTCGGTCACCTTTTCGGCGTGGATTGGCCACCGGGCGGGGCGGTGGCCGCTCGTAGAGTCGGCGGGTGTCCCCGGTCGAGACGGGGATGTGAATGATGAGGATTGTCGGATGTCGTTGAACCCGTTCATGCTCGGTATGCGATTTCTGCTCGAGCTGACCGCCGTGGTGTCGTTCGGAATTCTGGGGTGGCGCGGGTTCGATGCGCCGTGGCGGTTTGCCCTGGTGCTGATACTGCCGATCGTGGTGGCGGCAGTGTGGGGGATGTTTGCCGTGCCGGGGGATCCGAGTCGGAACGGGGAAGCGACGGTTGCCGTGCCCGGCGTTGTGCGGCTTGTGATCGAAGTGCTCGTGCTGGGTGGCGGGGCGGTCGCGCTGTGGGGTGCGGGGCTGTCGATGGCGGCGCTCGTGTCAGCGGTTGTCTTGGTGTTGTACCAGGTCCTCGCGTACGACCGAGTCGGATGGCTGATTGCGCATTGAGTGGAGCTCTCGTCGTGACGGGCCCGACGGCTGTGTGACCTTCGGGATGCGAGACCGGCAAATGGGGGTTCGATCTGGTCAGAGTGCCCCGAGACCGGTTCTCCGGGAGGTAATCTCGATGCGATGGGACAACGTGCACTGTTCACACTGGCATGTATGGTTCTCACCGCCTGGTGCATGGTCGCCACGCCCGGCAGGGTTGCCGCGGATCCGGGGCTACCGCCGGTGGGCGGCAATTTCCTCTGGGGAGTGTCCAGCTCCGGGTTTCAGAGTGAAGGCTCTGCGCCGGACAGCAATTGGAGCCGTTACGCGGGATCCGGTCGAGCCGAGGACTACCGCAATTCCGTCGACTTCCTTCATCGCTACGACGAAGATATCCAGCACGCCGCCGACCTCGGTGTCGGCGTCTACCGGATCAGCGTGGAATGGGCCCGGGTGCAACCGAATCCGGGCGCTTGGGATTTCTCCTTCTACGACAGCATGATCGCGCGGATTCGCGCGGCCGGAATCCGGCCGATGATCACCCTGGACCACTGGGTGTTCCCGGGTTGGGAGGTCGATCGCGGCGGCTGGCGCAATCCGGGCATGGTCGATGATTGGCTCACCAACGCCCGTGCGGTAGTGGACCGCTACGCGCAGTTCGACCCGTTGTGGGTCACCTTCAACGAACCGCTCGCCTATGCCGGAAAAGAGCAGCAGATCGGCGATCTCGGCGCACTCGATATCGCGCCCATGATCGACCGGATGGTCATCGCGCACCGCGCGATCTACGACCACATCCACGCCCGGCAGCCCGGTGCGATGGTCACGAGCAATATCGCCTTCTCGGCCATCGGCACGGCACAGGCCGACGCGTCCTTCGTCGACCGGATCGCCGACAAGCTCGATTACATCGGAATCGATTACTACTACGGCGGATCCCTGACCAATCCACCGAATCTGGCTGCCCAGCTGACCAACCAGCCCTCGACTCTCGTCCTGGAACCCGACGGCATCTACTACGTCCTGCGTCGATACGCGCAGAAGTTCCCGGGCCGCCCCCTCTACATCGTCGAGAACGGCATGCCCTCCGACAACGGCTCACCCACCACCGACGGCATGACCCGCGAGGACGACCTGCGCGACACCGTCTACTGGGTCCAGCGCGCCAAGGCCGACGGCATCAACGTCATCGGCTACAACTACTGGAGCATCACCGACAACTACGAATGGGGCAGCTACTCACCACGTTTCGGCCTCTACACCGTCGACGTCACCACCGACCCCACCCTCACCCGCCATCCCACCGCCGCGGTCCCCGCCTACCGCGACATCACCACCTCCGGCGGCGTCCCCGCCAACTACCTCCCCACCCGCGCCCCAGCCCTCTGCTCCATCCAGGACCTCCCCTCCAGCTGCTTCGACCCGGTCACCGTCCCGGGCCGCTGACCCGCGCCCCTCTGGCCGACACTTGTGGAGCGCCGGGAGCGCCGGCAGTCGCCGATTGGTGAGTTTCAGCCCTGTGCCGCACGCCCTGCGGGTCGGCCACCGTCGCCGAACGGCCCCGCCCTGGCATTTGCCTCGATCGCCCCCGGCGATTCCGGGTCGGGGTGGTGGGCGGTGCTATGTTCGGATTCGCGAGACCCACTGGTTCTGCTCGGTTCACGGCATCCCAGGAGGTGGGCAAGTCATGAGTTCCCCGAAGTCGCGCGATCCGCACTCGATATCCACCGCACCGATCGTGGTCGGTGTCGATGATTCTCCGGCTGCGTTGTCGGCCGTGCGCTGGGCGGCGGAGACCGCGGTGGCGCGTCGGCGCGAGCTGTTGGTCGCGCACGGCACGAACGTGAATGTGATCGTGGGGGCGATGGGCACATTTTCGAGTGTGAATTCCGAAGTCGAGCAATCGATTCAGGCCTTCGGCGCCGACCTGGTGGCACAGGCCCGGGAGGTCGCCGAAAAGGCCGCGCCCGGCGTGACGGTGCGCACCGAGGTGTCCCGGCAGCATCCGGCGAGGATGTTGATCGATCTCTCGGCCACCGCCCACCTGACGGTGCTCGGCGGTCCGGCCGAACGCCGGGGACTGAACCGGATCGGCTCCATCCTGGTCTCGGTAGCGAGCCAGGCGGCCGGATCGGTGGTGGTGGTGCGCGACAGCGACGCCGGATCGGTGGAGCGCCGCACGGCGCCGGTCGTGGTCGGCGTCGACGGCAGCCCGGTCAGCGACGCGGCGGTCGGCGCCGCGTTCTACGAGGCGTCCGTGCGCAGGGTTCCGCTCATGGCTGTGCACGCGTGGAGCGACCTGTACCTGGCTCGGTACTCGGAATTCATCGATACCTCCATCGAGACCGCGCAAGCGACCGAGGCGGAGCGGGCGTTGCTGGTGGAACGCCTGGCGGGGTGGCAGGAGAAGTACCCCGACGTCCAGGTCACCCGTGACATCCACCTCGCCGATCCGGTAGTGCACCTGCTGACCTGGTCCGAGCGGGCCCAACTGGTGGTTGTCGGCAGCCGCGGCCGGGGCGGGTTCGTCGGCATGCTGCTCGGCTCCACCAGCAACGCGCTCGTGCAGCGCGCGAACTGCCCGGTCATGGTGGTCCACCCGGAATCGTGAACCGGCGGGCGGGCTAGTCGGCGTCCGGGGCTCGGCGTCGGGAACGAGTTCGTCGTGCGGGTTCGGGTTTCGGCGGGATCTCCACGTCGTAGCGGCGGACGTACGCGGCCAGGAAGGCTTGCGCTGTGGCTGTCACCGGGATGGCGAGCAGTGCGCCCGTTGCTCCGAACAGGGCCGCGCCCGCGAGAACCGCGCCGAAGGCGACCGCGGGATGCATGTCGAGGGTGGTCGCGGTGATGCGCGGCTGCAGGACGTAGTTCTCGAATTGCTGGTAGACGATGATGAATCCGAGAATCCAGAGGGCCGACCGCGGATTGTGGGCCAGCGCCACCAGCACCGGCAGTGCGCCGGCGAGGTAGGTGCCGACGGTCGGGATGAACTGGGATACCACGCCCACCCACAGCGCGAGCGCGAACGCTGATGGGATCCCGAGCACCCGCATTGCCGCGTAGTGCGCCAGCGCCGAGCAGAAGGCGAGCAGCGCCCGCGAGTAAATGTAGCCGCCCGTCTTCTCGACCGCGATATCCCAGGCGCGCAACACAGGTCGCTGCCGCTGCGGCGGCAGGAGGGAGCAGACCGCATTGCGGAAGCGCGGGCCGTCGGCCGCGAAGTAGTAGGTGAACAGCAGCACGCCCAGGCCCTGGAACAGCACGCCGAGTGCCGTCGTGCCGATGCCCCAGACGTCGTCGGCCAGGTCCAGCGCCCAGGACTGCAATTTCGAGCTGATGTCCGAGGTGCGATCGGTGATATCGGTGACCGAGAGGTCGGTGTGGAACGTGCTGTTGATCCAGGTGACCGCACTGTGCATATCCCGCGGCAGGTTCTTGATCAGTGTCGTTACCTGACCGACCACCAATTCGCCCATGGTCCAGACGAATCCGACCAGCACCACGGTCACCACCACGAACACCGCCAGCGTCGCCGCACCGCGTTTCCAGCCGCGCGCGGCCAGCCAGTTCACCGCGGGTTCGATGGCGAAGGCCAGGAACAACGACACCACCAGCACCGTCAGCAGACCGCGCAGGCGCATCAGCCCCCAGAAGGTGATGACGACCCCGGCCACCGTGGCCGCCGCCAGCAGATAGGCCCGCGGCAACCAGGCCGGGACCACCGACGCGACCAGCCGGTCCGGCCTGACCTCCGCGGCAGCGTCGTCGTCCGGGTTCTGTTCCCGCTCTCCGGATACGGATTCGTCCTGGGGCACTCCGCAAACGTACTGGCGTCCGGGCGACTCACGTCGCAGTGGGCGTGTGCCCGCGTGTTCCGGCCGCGCGGAAGCTGAGGTAGCTCACGCCGCTGCCAGGTCACGGACGAGTGCGCCGAGCAGGGAGGGCCGAAACGGCTGAATATCAGCGCATTCTCGTGAAACTGGCGTAGTGATCGTCTGTGTACCACGCCGAACCGTCGTCGCCGGTCACGATTCGCTCCGCATCGCGGGATCGGCCTGGTTGTTTGCAGTTGACGTCCCACTCCCGATAGCCGACACCACTGGGTAACTGGCCTCCTCTGTTCTGCCAGGTGGTACCGCCCTTGGTTCCGGGACAGTCGGTCGGGGGCCATTTGCCTTGGTCGATCAGACTCAATGTTGTCCAGGCTCGCTGGGGCACCGTGGAGTCCACCAGGCGTACCTCGACACCGACCACCGTCGAGTGCGCGGTCACCCGCTCCGTATGGCCACCTGACAAAAGCAATGCCACCGTGGCGAGTACGACTGAAGTGACAGCAATTGCCTTACCCCACAACGTTCTCAGCGCGATCGTCTCCACCGTCATGAGTACCCACGGTGTCATACGGGTCTGAATCGGCCCTCACGTCGAGCTGTCGTGCGGGTGAATGAGGACCGGATGGAACCGATGCCCTCACTCGTTCTGGATGCCGCGATCGTGATCGTGTCCGTGGTGCCCTGACTCGCCGTCGCCGGTGTGTGCTGATGCGAACGCCGCACGTGCTCGGAGACTTCCGCACCGGCCCCGCCCCGTGAACCGCTGGTGACGACATTGCTCGCACTGCGCTGTCAACCGCTGCGAGCGGGTGTGGGCGCCTGGGAGATTCGCCCTGGCGCCTCACTCGGCGACTCGGCTTCGTCAGCGGCGGAGGGATTTTCGGGGAGTGATCGGTGTTGTCGGTGAATATGCAGATTCGAGGTAGGCCGTCGGGTGCTGCCGGGGCCTGTCAAACATCGGACAGAACGGTGCGCCGCAGGCTGCCGACCGGACGTGAATGCAATCAATATGCCGCTGATCCGCTACCGGCCACTCCTTCTCGCCGGCTTACATGTTCACGAGGCCGCGTTCGGTCGCGTCCAGTACTCGCTCGAGTGAGTCTTCGAGGTTCTCGGGTGTGGCGGGCAGTGGTCCGTCGAGGAGCAAGCCTGCGAGGCCGTGTACGGCTGACCATGCGGCTATTTCGGCGCCGGGGCGGCGAATCGGGTCGAGGAGGCCTGCGGTTTGGGCTTCGTCGAGGACCTGGCCGAGGATTTCGTAGGGGCCGCATTCCTCGGTGGGGAGTGCAGCTGGGGGAAGCTCGGTCGCAGGGGGATAGGCGATGAAGGCTGTGCGGAACAGGCCTGGTTCGGCCAGGGCGAAGTGGACGTAGGCGGTGCCGACTGCGCGGAGGCGGAGGCGGGGATCGTTGGTGCGGGCTACCTGGTGGCGCATCTCGGCGGCGAGGGCTTGGCGTGCGTGATGTGCTACCTCGGCGAGGAGTGCTTCTCGGTCGGCGAAGTGGCGGTAGGCGGCTGAGTGTGTGACGCCGGCGGCTCGGGCGGCTTCGCGGAGGATTACTCGGTCCGGGCCGCCCTCGCGGGCCAGGGCGATGCCGGCCTCGATCAAGGTCGCGCGCAAGGCGCCGTGGTGGTACGGCTTCACGCGATCGCGACTGGTGGTGGCCTGACCCATGGGGCAAGGATTCCACGGATCCAAGATGTTGACAACGGTCACATGGAGTCGCACACTCGGATGTAACCAGTGGTTACATCCTGCTGGTTCGACTGAACAGCACTCTTGAAACACGAGCGGAGCATGTGATGTCCTCTGCACCTCTCTATCTCTGGGCGCTCGAGATCATCGGGCTGGTAGCGATAGTTCTTGTCACCGCCCGTACCTTGCGGTCATCGGCCATCGAGGTCGGTATCGACAGGGTTGTGGCGCAACGAATTTCGATCGTCTTCACCGCCGGCTGGATGGTGTGGACAGCCACGGTCGTCGTGCTGGCGGCCGGCAATGTCCTACGGCTGGATCATGGCACGGTCAAACCGTGGCTGGGCGTGGCGATCGTCGCGCCGATCGTTGTCCTACTGGCGAGTTCCCGACTACCGCTCATCCGGCGAGCGCTGTCTCATCCGGGGATCGTCGTCACGTTGGTTCGGCCGCAAGAAGCGCGCTTCATCGGCATCGTCTTCTTGACCGCACTGGCGTTGGGCGAGTTGCCGGCTGTGTTCGCACTTCCGGCCGGAATCGGCGACATGGCAATAGGTCTGGCTGCGTCATGGTTGATCCGCAGTCCGCATGCTGGTGGCCGAACTCGAAATATATTCTTGCTCAACGTATTCGGTTTGATCGACTTCCTGTACGCCTTCGCTGTCGGATTCCTGGGCGGACCGGGGCGTACCCAACTACTGCACTTGACGCCATCGACGCAGTCGGTGTCGATGCTGCCGTTGGTCCTCATACCGACGACCGGAGTCCCCGTCCTGTTCGTCTTCCACGTCATCTCGCTGACCAAGCTGCGGGTCAAAGTGCCCGTCGAGGCCGTCCCGGTCTGAAAACTCCTCGGCAGGAAAGGAACACAATGAGCACCACCCCCATCGACAAGAGCACTCGCGTCCAACGTGTTCGGCACGAGGTGAACCGGATCACCATCGCCGTCGACGCCACGTTCGAGGAGCTGCGTACGCGTTTCGAGCAGGCGGTCCCCGACATCGAACTCGACGAGTTGGGTCAATTGATCGCAACCGGTGATCTGGAACGGGTGAAGAAGTACACCGAAGCGCGAACGCCGAACTCCTTCGCCAACTTCTGGACGTTCGACCCGACTGCCATGATGGCGCTTCGGGGGAGCACCGCGCAGTTGGTCACCTACATGGTGGGCAACAACATGATCGCGGAGCGCATGTTCCGCCACGATCCGGGAGTGATGCTCTATGCGCCGATCCGCGTCGCCATCTACACCGACGACGATCGGACGTTCGTCGGCTTCGACCAGCCGTCCACACGCTTCGACACCTTCGACGACGAAAACATCAGCGCGGTCGGCCGCCTCCTCGACGAGAAGATCGCCGCGCTTCTGACGCTGCTCGGAGTGGAGGTGCCGGACGAACTGTTGCGGCAGGCCGCGTAGATCGTGCTGCCGAGGGCGGGCTGGCCGGCTACCACGACGGGCGGCTCGTTCGAAACCTTGGGTAATCGCGGCGTTGCGGTGTCGTCCGAGCCTTCGCGCTGTGGATGAGCATCCGCTTCGGCGGGTGTACCTGGCTACCAGGCGGTAGTCCGTAGGCGTCGCCGGTGCGTGATCGGCTGCCGTCTAGGCTGTCGTGGTTCGAAGGGGGTGGGCCGGATCGAAGGGTTCCTACCGTGGCTGACGCTGTCGAGCATGTCGATGTGCTGATCGTGGGGGCTGGGCTCTCCGGTATCGGGGCGGCGAGTCGCCTGCGGCGGGCCTTCCCGCGGCGCCGCTGTCTGATCCTGGAGGCGCGGGCCGACATCGGGGGGACCTGGGACCTGTTCCGGTACCCCGGCGTCCGATCGGACTCGGACATGTTCACCCTCGGGTACCGGTTCCGGCCGTGGGCGGGGGACCGGTCGATCGCCGACGGGGCATCGATCCTGACGTATCTGCGCGACACCGTGAACGAGGAGGGAATCGGCGAGCAGATCCGATTCGGGCATCGGGTGGTCGCGGCCGAATGGTCGTCGACGACGCGGCGCTGGACGGTGAGCGCACAGCGAACCGACACCGGTGAAACGGTGGTCCTGACCGCGTCCTTCCTGTTCTGTTGCTCCGGATACTATCGCTACGATCGTGGCTTTATGCCGAAGTTTCCTGGGCGGCAACGCTTCTCGGGTCCGGTCGTACACCCGCAACACTGGCCGCGCGATATGGATGTGGCCGGCAAGCGAGTCGTGATCGTGGGTTCCGGCGCGACCGCCGTGACTCTCGGTCCCGCGCTGGCGCGGCTGGGAGCGCGAGTGAGCATGGTGCAGCGCTCACCGAGCTACCTGTTGTCCGTGCCGTCTCGCGACCGCTGGGTTGCCTGGCTACCGCGGATTCTTCCCCGCCGCGCCGCACACCGGGTGCTGCGGGCGAAGAGCATCGCCGTCGACACCGCGATCTATCAACTCTCCCGCCGGTATCCCGAGCGCGCGCGGGCGTGGCTGCGCGCCCGCCAAATATCGGCCTTGCCGCACGGCTACGACATCGACACCCACTTCGCTCCCCGCTATGACCCGTGGGATCAGCGGATGTGCCTGGTGCCCGACGGCGACCTGTTCGAGGCGATCCGTACCGGCGCGCTGGAGATGATCACCGACCGGATCGATACGCTCACCGAATCGGGAGTCCGGTTGACGTCGGGCGCCGAGGTCCCTGCCGACATCATCGTGACGGCAACAGGTTTGGAGCTGCAGATATTCGGCGGCATCGCGCTGAGCGTGGACGGAGAACCGGTCGATGTCCCGAAGCGGCTGGCGTACAAGGCGATGATGCTGTCCGGCGTCCCGAACTTCGCCTTCACCATCGGCTACGTCAACGCGTCCTGGACGCTCAAGGCGGATCTGGTGTGCGATTACGTCGTCCGGCTCCTACGCCACCTCGACAGGCGCGCCTACACCAGTGTGATGCCTGTCCACGACCCCGATGCGGTCCGCGCACCGTTTGTCCCCGACTTCACTCCCGGCTATTTCCGCCGGGGTGGCGCCCACTTCCCGAGCCGCGGCGACCGCGCCCCCTGGCGGCTGCGAATGAACTATCTCCGCGACCTGCCGACCTTCCGACACCACAGACTCGAGGACGGCATCCTGCAATTCACCCGTGCGGAGCGCGGCTGCACGGAACACACCGCACCCGAAGCGTCACAGATGGTTACGGGTTGATCGTTCATCCTTCGTGGTGGCAGTGCTGCGGGCGATGTGCAGCATGGTTTCGCGTTGTGCGCGAATGTCGTTGCTGTAGCAGTCGATGCGGGAACCGCTGAATCACGCGATCCATCCAGTGCAATAGCCGCAGACGGAGTGCTCGAGAAGCCGCTGATGGTCGGCTGTCCGGTGTCGATCGCATTCTCGGGCGAGTCCTCGGCGGACACGTCGATCGGCATCATGTTCGCCGATCTGGCGACCGACGAGGCCGACTCGCGTGCCCGGCTGTCCGTCATCGCACGCTCGGCCAACGCCGCCAAGCAGCACCAAGCGGCTCTCCAGCGTTGACGGGGCCGCTGGATGCGGATGTATCTGGCAACATCCAGCACTTCTGATGCTCTTATCAGAATTGTCTTGACAAGGGACGCCATCGCAACTGATGATTTGATCAACATCGGTTCTGGAGGCGGAGATGACAAGCATCGACAAGGGCGTCGGCGCCGGACGGACGGTCCGGGTCGGCGGACGGCAGATCTACTTCGACGAGGCCGGTTCCGGGTCCGCGGTGGTGCTGCTGCACGGTGGCGGGCCCGGGGCGTCGGGGTTGTCGAACTACTCGCGCAATATCGAGGCGCTGGCGCAGCGGTTCCATGTCATCGTGCCGGACATGCCCGGATACGGGCAGTCGTCGAAGTGGATCGACCCGGCAGACCCGTTCGGTGATCTCGCACAGGCGGTGGGCGGGCTGCTCGACGAGCTCGGCATCGCCTCCGCGCCTCTGATCGGTAACTCCTATGGCGGCGCTGCGGCATTGCGGCTGGCCATGGACCGCCCGGAGAAGGTGAGCCGGCTGATCCTCATGGGACCCGGCGGTGTGGGCACCACACGTGCACTGCCTACCGCCGGACTTCAGCAGCTGCTGAACTACTACACCGGCAGTGGCCCGAGCCGGGAGAAGCTCACCCGCTTCATTCGCGAATACCTGGTGTTCGACGGCGATTCGGTCCCCGAGGAGCTCATCGAGGCGCGCTATCGGGCCAGCCTCGATCCGGCCGTGGTGGCGAATCCGCCGTTGCGACGGCCGTCCGGGCCGCTGGCGCTGCGCACCCTGGTGCGCATGGATTTCACGCGGGACTCGCGTCTGCGCAGGGTCGAACAGCCGACCCTGGTGGTCTGGGGGACCGGCGACAAGGTGAACCGGCCCGAGGGCGGTCGCATGCTGGTCGACGCCATGCCCAACTGCGACCTGTACCTGGCGGCCAACGCCGGCCACTGGGTGCAGTGGGAGCGCGCGGACCTGTTCAACACACTGGCCACCGCTTTCCTGGAGGCGTAGCCGTGAGCGAGTTCCTGCGTCCCAACACGGACGGCTCGGTCTTCGGCGCGGTGCATCTGGGATACATTGTCGTGCAGTCGAATCGGCAGGCCGATTGGCGACGCTTCGGCGCCGACGCGATCGGGATGCACGTCGACGCCCTCGACGGCGCCGGTCTGCGCTTCCGCCTCGACGAACACACCTGTCGCTTCCTCGTCCAGCGTGGTCCCGCCGAGGACGTGACCGCACTCGGCTGGCAGATCGATGACCACGAGACCTTCGATCGCATCATCGCCCGGGTCACCGATCGCGGCGTGCCGATCGCCGAGGGCGCCGCTGACGAGGCTGCACTGCGCGGAGTGGAGCGGTTGTGGCGCTTCGCCGGGCCGAAAGGCATGGTGCAGGAGATCTTCACGGTGCCGGTGACCACCCGCGAGCCCTTGCGGATGCTCAGCTCCGGCTGGGTGACCGGTGAAGCCGGCATGGGGCACGTCGCGATCGTCTCGCGGGAGCCCGAGGCGTTGCGCGGCTACTACGAGACCGTTTTCGACTCCCGGTTGTCGGATTACATCGACGAGAACGTCTCCGGGCTGAAGATGAAGATCCGTTTCCTGCGGGTCAACGAGCGTCACCACTCGATTGCCATCGCCAATCTGCGTGGCGTGAAGATCGATCCGATCCGGACCCGGGTGCAGCACATCAATATTCAGTCCGTGACATTGGACGACATGCTCGCCTCCTTCCAGCGGGTGCAGGAGCTGGGCTTCCGGATGGCGTGGTCGGTCGGCCAGCACACCAACGATCGCCAGCTGTCGTACTACAGCGTGACTCCGTCGGGCTTCGAACTCGAGGTCGGCTGGAACCCGATCATCATCGGCCCGGAACTCGAATCCACCTGGGAGCCGACGACTTACCAGGGCATCAGCAAGTGGGGACACACCCCGCTGGGGGAGACGGTGCTGGACCGGTTCGGCCAGCTCCGCCAGGCGCTGCGCACCGTGCGCACGCCGGAGATCACCGTGCCGGAACTGGCAGGAGGACGCATCCGATGAACACCGACTACGACGTGGTGGTCGTGGGTCTCGGCCCGAGCGGCCTGACCCTGGCCAATCTGCTCGGCCGGCGTGGCGTCAGCGTGCTCGTCCTGGAACGCGAGCCCGAGTACTACGGTCTCGCGCGGGCGGTCTACACCGACGACGAAGGCATGCGGATCTTCCAAACCGCCGGTGCCGCAGACGAACTCGCGGCCGACATGAACGTCGACTCGGCCGTGCAGTGGGTGCGCGCAGACGGGCGGGTGCTGATCCAGTTCCAGCAGACCGAACGTCGGCTGGGCTGGCCGGTGGTGAACTTCCTGTACCAGCCGTACCTGGAGAACACGCTCGAACGCGCGCTGGACCGGTACCCGCACGTGACGGTGCGCCGCGGCCGGGAAGTCGTCGACTTCAGCCAGGACGCGGACACGGTCACCGTCGTGCACGCCGAGTGCCATGGCACCGGTTACGGCAAGCACGTGCCGAGCAGCGACCCGGACACGGCCGAGCGGGTGTGCGCGAAGTTCCTGGTCGGCTGCGACGGCGGCCGCAGCGTGGTGCGCACCAAACTGGGAATCGACATGACCGGCACCAGCTTCCCGGAACGCTGGCTGGTCGTGGACTTGAAGGCCCGCGACGGCGTGGATGCGTTCCGGCATCTGCCGTACTTCGATTTCGTCTGTGATCCGGAGCTGCCGATCGTGTCCTGTCCGCAGCCGGACGGGCACCACCGATTCGAGTTCATGCTCAACGACACGCAGACGAAGGAGGAGATGGAGGACGACGAGACCGTCCGCCGCCACATCGAACGCTTCGTGAACCCGGACGAGGTCGAGGTGCTGCGTAAGCTCGTGTACACCTTCAACGCGGTCATCGCCGACCGCTGGCGGGTCGGGCGGATCCTGATCGCGGGTGACGCCGCGCACATGACCCCGCAGTTCATCGGTCAGGGCATGAACTCGGGCGTGCGCGATGCCGACAATCTGTCGTGGAAGCTGGCCGCGATCATCGAATACGGTGCGAGCCAGTCGATTCTGGACAGCTACGAATCCGAGCGCCGCCCGCACGCAAAGGCCATGATCGATCTGTCGGTGTTCAACAAGGCGCTGGTGTCCGTGGACAACAAGCTGATCGCGGCGGCCCGGGACCTCGCGCTGACCACCGCGCTGCGGGTGCCGGGGCTGAGCGGATGGATTCGGGAGGCGAAAATGCGGCCGGCGCCGCGCTTCCGCCGCGACGCCTACCTCGGCCTGCCTCGCCGCGGATGGCGTGGAGTCGAAGGCGGACTCGCCCCGCAGCCGGAGATCCGGACCTACGACGGACACCACCGTCGTTTCGATGATGTTCTGGGCCTGGGCTTTTCGGTGATCGGTTACGGTGTCGACCCGCGTGCCCAACTCGGCGCGGACGACTTGGCGGCGTTGCGCGCGCTGGGCGCCCGGTTCGTCACCGTCTACCCGCTCGGCGGCCGGCCACAGGGCAAGCCCGGCGACGGCCGCAATGCCGGTGCCGACTATGTCGACGTCGAGGACCACACGGGGGCGCTGACTCGCTTCTTCGCCAAGGCGGGCATCGGCATCGGCGGGCTGCTCCTGCTCCGCCCCGACCGGTATGTCTTCGGCGGCGCGGACCGCGGTCGCGGCGGCGCGCTGATCGCCGAATTGTTCTGTCAGCTCGGGGTTTCCGTGCCGAGGCTGCTCGAGACTTCCGCGGCGACCGAACCTCACCTCGAGGAGGCCATGTGACCACCATCGTGACCGATTCGCCCGCAGTGCGGGCCGCCGCTACGCGCCTCGGCACTCCGAGCCCCGCCCGCACCGCCCGCGACTTCGGCGACCCGCTGCGGGCCCGGGGAGATCGTGCTCTCGGCGCGCTCGGACCGATGGCGTCGCTGATCGTGGATATCGCCCTCGACCTGATCGGTGGCCGGGCGGGGTGAGCTCAGGATTCCGGCAGCTGCGGCAACTGCGGCAGCGGACTGCTGGTGAGCTTCTGCGCGGCGCGCTTGTTCATGCCGAACATGCGCAGCACGTGAAAGGCCATCTCGTCGGTGCGGGCGTCGGCGTCGGCATCCGGCTGGGCGTCCAGCAGCTGCAGCAGGCCCAGCAGGGCGCCGCCGGCGGCCATGATCGCCATGTCCGCATCCATCGGCTCGAAGCGGCCCGCCTCCTGCGCGGCGAGAATGTCGCGGCGGGCGCGCGGGGCCAGGCCCTCCTCGCGCAGCAGGATCGACATGCCGGAATGCAGGATCACCTTCACCATTTCCGGCATCTGCCGCTGCAGTCGCCCGGTCATCCGGAAGCTGACCGCGAACACCTCGGCCGGGTCGTCGTAGAGCTCCACGATGCCGTCACGCAGTTCGGCGTAGACCTGCAGCGCCGAACGCACCGCCTCGTCGAAGAGCTGCTCCTTGGAGTCGAAGTGGTTGTAGAAGGATCCGAAACCGACATCGGCCGCGTCGGTGATCTCTTGAATGCTGACCGCGGATCGCCCCTCCGACAAGAACTTCCGTGCTGCTCCCAGGAGCGCATTGCGAGTGCGCTCGCGCCGCCGGTCGATGCGATTTCGAGTGACGGGTTCGGCTGCCATGGACTCACTTCCGGTCGAAAACGGTATACGAATCATACCTGAGAAATCCATCAGACACGATTTCGCCCTCCCGCCCGCAGTTCCCCGAGAAAGTGATGAACGAAGTGCGCGAATCCCTCCCGCAGCCGCCGGCGATCATGAGCCGCCGCCGGGTTCTGGGCGGCGTTGTCGCCGGTACGTTCGGCGCCGCGGCAGCCGCTGCGGCCATGCCGATCGACCTCACGACTCCTGCCCGCGCCCAGCAGCCCGCGCCCATCGGCGCCTACCGCATCGATCTGCATGCGCACTTCCTGCCGCCCGATTACCGCGCCGCACTGCTCGAGCACGGGCACCTCACCATCGGTGGCTACCCGACGCCCGAATGGTCGCCGGAAGCCGCGATCGCGTTCATGGACTACTACGGCATTCAAGCGCAAGCGCTTTCGGTGTCCGACCCGGGCGTATCGTTCCTGTCCGGCAAGGAAGCCGCCGACATGGCCCGCTACTGCAACACCTATGCGGCAGGGCTTTTCAAATCCGACCCGACCCGATTCGGCGCGTTCGCGGTACTGCCGATGCCCGATATCCCGGCCGCCATCGAGGAGGCGATCTACGCCCTGGATGAGCTGCATCTGGACGGCGTCATCCTGCTGTCGGCCTACGACGGCGTCTACCTCGGCGATCCGCGTTTCGAACCGCTCATGATCGCACTCGAACAGCGCCGCGCCTATGTTTTCGTCCATCCCGCGGCCATCCCCGGCCCTGCGAAACCTGTACTGCCGCTGCCGGATTTCCTCGAGGAATTCACCTTCGACACCACCCGTGCCGCCACCATGATGATGCTCACCGGAGTGACCCAGCGGTACCCGAATATTCGCTTCCAACTCGCCCACGCCGGTGGCACCCTGCCCTTCCTGTCCTGGCGGGTCGGTGTGGCCTCGGAAACCGTGGTGGGGCAGATGTGGCCGCAGGGGTGGCCGAAGCCCTCGCTGCTCGATACCGCGCGGCAGATCTCGAACTTCTACTACGACACGGCGCTGAGCGGTTCGGCCGCGGCCATGTCGAGCGTGCTCGCGGTCACCGCTCGCGAACACATCGTCTTCGGCTCGGATTGGCCGTTCAGTGCCATGACACTCCCGCAATCGGGGACACACGATCCTGCTCCGGGGCTGAGCGATATCTTCGATACCGATCAGCGCATGGAGGTCGAACGGCGCAACCCGCTACGACAGCTTCCCCGGCTCGCACAGGCAGTGGACGGGTGACCTGTGGCTTCGGCTCGCACTGCGAGGCGAGCCGAAATATTTCGCCGACCGTGAATCGTCCCTGAAGGAGGAGAAACCGTGGGACACGCGAACCGCATCGACACCCATCAACATCTCGTGTCGCCGAAATACGCGGACTTGCTGCACGCCAGGGGAATTCGTCCCGGTGGCATCGATCTACCGCAGTGGTCGGAATCCGAGGCCGTGGATTTCATGGATCGCCGTGGCATCCGGACCGGCATCCTGTCGCTGTCCACGCCGGGAGTCTTTCTGGGAGACAACGCCGAAGCCCGGACCTGGGCTCGTGAGGTGAACGAATACGGGGCGGAGATCGTGCGGCGGCGACCCGACCGGTTCGGGCTCTTCGCCACGCTGACGCTGCCGGACGTGGACGGCGCGCTGGCCGAGGCCGAATACGCGCTCGACACCCTGCACGCCGACGGGATCGTGTTGCTGGCGAACAATAATGGCCGATACCTCGGGGATCCGGAGTTCACGCCACTGCTGGAACTGCTGCACGAGCGCGAGAGCGTGGTCTTCATTCATCCCGGTGAATTGCCGGCCGCGCCGGTGCCGGGCATCCCGAGCTTCGCGGCCGACTTCCTGCTCGACACCACCCGCACGGCGCTCAGTCTCATCCTGTCCGGCGCCATGGACCGGTATCCCGGCATCAAATTCATTCTCGCCCATGCGGGCGGATTCGTCCCCTACATCGCCTCTCGGATCCTATTGGCGATGTTCGTCGCGAAAACATCTGCGCAGCAGCCACTTCCGGCCGACGAGGCCGCCGTCGACCCGACCGTGCTGAAGCGGTTCTACTACGACGTCGCCCTGTCCGCCTCTCCCGCGGCACTACCGAGCCTGCTGGCGGTCGCCGAACCCGACCACATCACCTACGGCAGCGACTTCCCCTTCGCCCCGCCCGCCGCGGTCGACTTCATCATTCACGAATACGAGAACTACCCGCTGGACGACTCCCTGCGCGCGGCCATCGACCGCGGCAACGCGGAGGCGTTGTTTCCCCGGCTGAAGGCTTGAGGGCCTCGCGTGCTGGTGTGTGCTCGGTGGTTGCGCGATAGGCTTTGGAGGTGCCGGTGAGGGTGGATGGCGCCAAGGCTGTGTCGGATATTTCGGTGTGGTTGTCGAACCTCGTGTGGGGGCCACACCTGGGGGATGCGCGTTTCGGGGTATCGATGTGGCACATGAGTCGCTGCAGGATCTGATTATCGATCCGGCTGAACGGAGCCGTACGGCGCTTGCCGGGGCGGTGTCGCGGTTTTCGCAGGCGTGGACGGTGTCGGGGTGTCCTCCGGACCTGTCGGCGTACCTTCCCGAGGCCGATGCCGACCGGCGTGCGGTGTTGGTGGAGTTGATCAAGGTCGATCTCGAGAATCGCTGGGTTCGGCATCATTTTCCCAAGCGGCTCGCCGAGTATTGCGAGCAGTACGCCGAGTTGCGGAGTGGCCCGCCGCCGGCGGATCTGGTCTATGAGGAGTACCATGCCCTGCGTCGCGGCTCGCAGCCTGTTGCGGGGGAGGAGTCGACCGAATCCGGGGGTCCCGGGCCCGCGGCCACCGAGATCGGTCGGGTTCCGGCCCAGCTGGACACGACCGAATATCGCAGCACGATGGTTGCTCGTCCGAGCGCGCAGGTTGCTCTCGGGGCGATCAATCCGGGGGATCGGGTCGGGGATTTCGATCTGTTGACGATGATCGGGGAGGGTGCGTTCGCGCGGGTGTATCTCGCGCGGCAGCGTTCGATGCAGCGGCTGGTCGCGGTGAAGATTTCGCACAATCACGGCACCGAGCCGGAGACCCTGGCCCAGTTGGACCACGAATACATCGTGCGGATCTTCGACCAGCGTCTGATCGCCGATGGCGAGCTCAAGTTGCTCTATATGCAGTATCTGCCGGGTGGCACGCTGCTCGATGTGCTGACTCGGCTGCGGTCGACCCCGGTGCAGGCCCGTAGTGGGCAGGTGTTGCTCGATGCGATCGATGGGGTGCTCAAGGACAAGGGCGAGGTTCGTCCTGCCGAGACGGCGGTGCGGGCGCGGATCGCGGCGATGACGTGGCCGGAGACGGTCGCCTGGCTGGGTCGCCGACTCGCTGATGCGCTCGGGCACGCCGCGGGGCGCGGGGTGCTGCATCGCGACATCAAACCGGCGAACGTGTTGTTGAGTGCGGACGGTATACCCAAGCTCGCCGACTTCAATGTCAGCTTCAGCCAACATATCCGGGGTACGAGTCCGCTGGCGTATTTCGGTGGATCGCTGGCCTACATGTCGCCCGAGCAGCTCGAAGCGTGCCATCCGGAGCTACCGGGGACCGCCGGTGATCTCGACACGCGTAGCGACATCTACGCGCTGGCTGTCATGTTGTGGGCGTTGCTCACCGGGCGTATCCCGTTCGCCGACGAGGACTGCGCGGGTATGTCGGAGACGTCGCTGGGTCGCATGCTCGAACTGCGCCGCCGGCCCATCGATGCGCGGTTCCTGTCCGAGGTTCCCTGCGATTGTCCTGCGGCGCTGCGGCAGGTGCTGCTGACGTGCCTGTCGCCGGAGCGTGAGCACCGTTACGGCAGCGGATCGGAATTGGCTCTGCAGCTGGATCTGTGCCTCGACGCGCGGGCCCGTGACCTCGTCTATCCACCGGAGAACAGTTGGCGGGCACGGCTTTCGCCCCACTACGTCCCGATCCTGTGGCTTATCGCATTGGTCGCCGACGGCCTGGCGGCGGGCTACCTGTACGGGCAAACCGTGCAGTTCGGCAGTGGGCTCTTGTCCGGTCCCATCCGCTCGGAGCTCTTCCGATTGACGAACCTCTTCCACCTGATCGCCTGGCCTCTGGCCGTCGTGAGCTGGTTCTACATATGTCGGCATCTGATCGCGGTGCCACGTGGCCTGCGCAAGGGCAGACGCTACGACGAGGCGACGCTGGCCCGGGTCCGGTCGTTCACCCTGCTCTGGGGCGACCTCGACGCAGGTTTCGGCCTCGTGTTCTGGACGATCGGCGCGGGGGTGTTCGTGGTCCTGCTCGCCACGGTGGTCCGCCTTCCGCCGCGGCTGCTGGTGCATTCGGTGGAGTTCGTGCTGGTGTGTGCCGCCTTCGCGGTTTCCTACACGTTCTTCGTGCAGACGTTCTACATCGTCCGCTGCGTGTACCCGATCTACTTGCGCTATGGCCACACGACTGCTCGCGATGCCGCCCACCTGCACGCGCTGCGCCGCAGAAGCACGGTCTACCTCGGCATCGCCGCATCGGTGCCCCTGGTCGCCGTGGTCACCGGATTGAGCTACCTCGGGCAGGACGAGCGTGCGCGCATCATGGATACGGTGCTGTGGCTGTGCGTGATCACCGGGCTCGCGTTCGTGGCCACGTACTGGCTGTTCCGAAAACTGGAGGCCGACCTGCGGGCCCTCGAACGGGTCGTCGAGAAGCGATCGGGCATCGAGGTCGCATGACAACTCCCGGCGCGGGACGCTAGGAGGCCACTGCGCCGGCCATGCCGCGCTCGATGGCCGCGACGATCTGCGGGCGTAGCGCCGCCGCGGGGATGATCGAGTGCACCGACCCGACCTCGCGGGCGCGCGCGATGGTGTGGATCGCCTCGAACTCGGCGGCGACCTCGCCCAGCTTGTCCGACCGCACCGCGGCCTGCCGGGCGGCCAATTCGACTCGTAGCCGGGCCCTTTCGGCGCCGTCGGCGGCGATCCGCTGCTCGAGCTCGCGCACCTCCGGGTCCGCCGCGGTGCGGTTGTTCACCTCGCGGGAGAACACGACCGCCGCCGCGGGTGCGCCGCCGATCACCGAGGCGAACGAGCCTTCGACCGCGAGCACCTCCATATTGTCGTTGAGTGCGCCGGAGAAGACCACGAACGCCCCGCCGTGGTAGCGCGAGATCACGCAGAACACGATCGGGCCGTCGAAATTGACTATCGCGCGGCCGATTTCGGCGCCGTATTCCAGTTGGATGTTGCGCAGTGATTCGGGCGAGCCGTCGAAACCGGAGAGATTCGCCAGAATCACCACCGGCCGGTTCCCGCTGGCGGCGTTGATCGCGCGGGCCGTCTTCTTCGACGACTGCGGGAAGAGGGTTCCCGAGGTCCAGGTGTCCGGGCCGTCGGCCGGAACCCAGCCCTTGCGCTGGATCGTGCGAGATTCGAAGCCCACCACGGTCACCGGATAGCCGGCCAGATGGGCGTCGAACACCACCGAGGTGTCGGCGCCGGCCATGTCGGCCCACCGCTCCAGCACCGTGTGGTCCTGGTCGACCACCGACCGCATCACCGTGCGGATATCGAACGGCTTCTTGCGCTCCGGGTTCTGCTCGGCGGAGAAGATGTCGCCGACGAGGCTGAAGTCACTGGACCGGTGCACATGCGGGTAGCTGCGCACGTCGCGGTCGACCGGATCGGTGGTGATCGCCCGGCGCGGGAAACGTTCGCCCGGAGCGACATACGCGTGCTCGTAGTGCGCGAACAGGATGTCGCAGGCGGCGGTCAGGTTCGGCGCCCAGTACTGCGCCTCGCCGTTCGGGCCCATCACCCGGTCGTAGCCGCCGATGCCGAAGTTGTCCTCGGCGGAGACACCACCGGAGTAGTCCAGCGACTGCTTGCCGGTGAGCACCATCGCGCTGTCCGGGGTCATCACCAGAATGCCCTTGGTGTGCGCCAGCATGGTCGCCTCGGCGTTCCAATACGGCTGGGCGCCCACATTGATGCCCGCGACGATGATGTTGATCTCGCCGCCGCCCTGGGTGAAGGTGATGATCCGGCGCAGCGCGCGCGACACCCAGTCCATGTTCTCGGTGCCGCTGTCCATCGAGATGGTGGCACCGGAGGACAGCGTGAACCATTCCACCGGCGCGCCAAGGCTTTCCGCGAGATCGATGGCGGCGACCACGCGTGCGCATTCGTCCCCGGCGACGGTTCCCAGCGCCTTGGTCGGGTCGCCGAACAGGGCGATGCGCGTCATGCCCTCGGGATAACGGTCGGTGATCGTGGTTACCTGCCCGACGATCACGCCGGCCGTATTGCGGCCGTACGGGCGGTCCACCGGCACCAGCTTTCCGGAGGAGTCGAGGTCGAGTTCGGTGAAGCTGCCGCGACCGCGGGTCAGCAGCGGAATCAGTTCGTACGGATAGACGGTGCCGCGAGCCCTGGCACGCTGCACCCGCTGGGCGTACTCGTCGAGGGGGCGCAGCGGATCGGTGGGCGGCTCGGTGATCGCGAAACTGATCTCGTCGCTCGACTGATACGAGAAGCGCAGCGCCACATCGCGAATCGTGCCGTCGGGGCCCGTCGAGAGGCGTCCGATGACGGTGATCTCCTCCAGTCCGGCGCTCAGGGTCAGTGGCGCGATGGTGCGCGCGATCACCTCGATGCGGTCGGCCGGGATCTCCATCACCGGCCAGACGAACAGCGCAATCCGGTTGTGGTCCAGCCGCTTCGGCTCACGCTGCGTCTGCGCCCGGCGGATGCCGTCGAGGCACGCCGCGATCTTGCGCTCGATCGCCGGTACGGTCACGATCTCGCCGTTCTCGTCGCGCTGGGCGGAAAAGTCGCGTACCTCGGCGAGTGCGATGAAGCGCTCGTCGGCAGGATTGTGCTTTGCGACAGAGTGATACAGATAGATGCCGGACGGCGCGGGCAGACGGGTGCCGTTGAAGTTCTTCAATCGCCACAGGTTCAGACGCTGCCCGGTGAGCGGATGCATGTCGCGGATGATGAGGTCTTCGGCGAGCCCGGATTCCGTGCGGCGGAAGGTGACGTGCCGGACGTCGGCCGTGTCGCCGTCCAGGACCGCCACCGAGATGCGCCGCCAGGTGCCCGATTGCGGATGCGCTTCCAGTTCGGTGCGCAGCGCCGCCGACAGCTCGTCCCCGTCGGCCGGTGCGTCCTGCCACGAAATGTAGACGTCGACAACCAGATTCGGCACATTCGGCCCCGCCACGTCGGCCACGACGTCGAGCGTGGCCGCCAGGTCGGCATGCTCGGCCACCGTGGAGACCAGGTGCAGCCGCTCCCCGGCGAGCTCGAACGTGCCGGTGACCACGTGCCGGCCCGAGCGGTCGAAGGTCATCACATCGTCGAGGTCGTGGATCCGGTAGTACTGCCGGGTGATCACCTCGAGCAGTGGGTTCGGGTCCGAGATGTATTGCCCCAGTAGGCCGGTCAACGGTTCCGGGGCGTCGACCATGGCCGCGACGCGCCGCGCGTAGAAGGAGGCGCCGGGCCGCCGGGCCAGGTAGGCGAGGCTACCGCGCACCTTGTCGTACACATCCTCGCGGGCCGCGCGGATCAGCGGCTCGTCGAATACCCGGAAGCGCAGGGTGCGTGCCACGTCGCCGATCAGCGGGTAACGCAGCTGCGTGGCCAGGATGAGACGGTCGAGCACCTCCCTGAGCTCGGGCACCTCCGCGGTGCGCTCGTCGGCGTTGGCCAGCCAGCGCTCGAGTTCCCCGGCGATCACCGGTACCTGGTTGTCCATCCGTTGCAGGGCCAGGAACAGGCGATAGACCGCCTCCTCCAATTCGGGCGTGCGGTCGAGCGAGGTCACATCGTAGTGGCGTAACGCACGAGAAAGCCTGGCACGGAAGGGGTCCGGCAATCCCTGCACATCCACGTCGAGCGACTGCAGGAACGAGTGGAAGTGCTCGCGCGGGCTGTGCACGGGGTCGGGCACCTCGCTCTCGCCGATGGTCGGGCGGTTGCGGGCCAGCTCGCAGACATCGGCGAAGGTGGTCAGGATCGCGAGTTCCGCCCGGGTCAGCTCCGGGTCGTCCTCCGACAGCTCGTTGCGCAGCTCGTTGTATTCCTCGAGCAGCGTGCGGGCCCGGGCGGCGCTGACGTCGTAGCCCGTGAGCAAGGCGCTCAGGGCGTCGAGCCGGACGAAGGCCTCGGAGCGGGCGTCGCCGCGGACCTGCTCGAGTGGCGCGAACTCCACGCGGCGGGTCTCGGCGGCGTTCGCGACGGCATCACCGGTATCGATGGTGTCCACGCGCAGCAGTGGCGCACCGGCATCCACCTGTGAGTTCACCACGGCGTTGAGCTCCCGGACCCGGCCCGGACCGGGGGCGCGGACGGCGGTCTCCATCTTCATCGATTCCAGCACCACCAGGGTGGCGCCGGCCTCGACCTCGTCGCCGACGGCGACCGGCACGGCGACCACGACGGCGGGCGCGGGCGCCCGCACGATCCCGGCCTCGTCCTGACTGATCTGGTGGCCGACGCCATCCACCTCGACCAGGTAGCCGGTCGGCCCGGCCACCGAGACGACGTGGTGGCGGCGGTGAGCGATCGCGTAGCGGCTTTCGAAGGCGCTCAGCCGATCGACGACGACCTCCAGGTCACCGGAATCACCGCTCACCTGGTAGCGGCGCGGATCCACCTGGCCGACAACCAGCGTGTAGGGCTGGTTGCGATAGGACAGCTCCACCGTCCGCCCGATAGCGTGCCTGGCCCGTGGGCGGCCGCCGCGTGCGGAGGAGAGGAAGGCGGCGCGCTCGTGCGATTCCTCGGTGTCGTAGGTGTCGATCGCGGCGGCCAGCAGCGCGACATCGGCGACTGCGGTCGGGCCGGCCGCGGTGCCGGCGCCGGTGCGATCCAGCCAGCCGGTGTCGGCCTCGCCGGAGATCAACTCGGGGCGGCTCAGCAGGTCCAGTAGGAACGACTTGGTGGTGGTGCCACCCTCGACGACGACCGTGGTCTCGCGCAGCCCGGTGCGCAGCCGGGCGAGCGCCTCGTCGCGGTTGCGGCCCCACGCGATCACCTTGGCCACCATCGAGTCGTAGTCCGGCGGGATCACGTCGCCTTCGGCGATGCCGGTATCCACCCGCAGGCCCGAGCCCAGCGGGAACCTGAGCAGTTCCAGACGGCCGGGTGCCGGAGCGAAGCCGTTGTCGGCGTCCTCGGCATTGAGCCGGGCCTCGATCGCGTGGCCGAACTCCGTCGGGCAGTCGCCGTCGAGTGCGCCACCAGACGCCACGTGGATCTGCAGCTTGACCAGGTCCAGGCCGGTCGTGGCCTCGGTGATCGGGTGCTCGACCTGGAGGCGGGTGTTCACCTCGAGGAAGGTGAACCGCTGCTGGTCGGGCTGGTAGAGGTATTCGACGGTGGCGGCGCCGCAGTAGCCGGCCGCCTTCACCAGGTCGGCGGACACCTTGCGCAGGTGATCGGCCTCGTCCCTGGTCACCACCGGAGACGAGGATTCCTCGATCACCTTCTGGTTCTTGCGCTGGATGGAACAGTCCCGCACGCCGGGCGCCCACACCGTGCCGTGGCTGTCCGCGATCACCTGGACCTCGATGTGGCGGGCGCCGGTGACCAGGCGCTCCAGAAACACGACGGGGTCGCCGAACGAACGTTCGGCCTCGCGCTGAGTGCGTTCGAGCGCGAGATCGAGTTCGTCCTCGGCGTACACCTTGCGGATGCCGCGGCCGCCGCCGCCCGAGCGGGCCTTGACGATCAGCGGGTAGCCGATGGCGTGCGCGTGCCGGCGTGCGTCGGCGCCGGTCTCGACCGGGCCACCGGACCAGGGGGCGACCGGCACCCCGACCTTCTCGGCCAGCAGTTTGGCCTCGATCTTGTCGCCGAGCAGGCGCATGGCGTGCGAGGACGGACCGATGAAGGTGATGCCGAGCTTGCTGACGAGATCGGCGAACGCCGGGTCCTCGGCCACGAAGCCCCAGCCCACCCAGACCGCGTCGGCCGCGGCCTCGATCAACGCGCGCTCGAGCTCCGCGTAGTCGAGGTAGGGATTGGTGGTGCCGTTGCGCCGCAGGGTGACGGTCTCGTCGGCCTGGCGGACGAACAGCGCACGCCGCTCTTCATGGGTGTGCAGGGCGATGGTGCGGATCCCGTGGTCGTACTCGGCATTGAGCTCGCGGACAGCCCGGATCAGACGCACTGCTGGTTCGCCCCTATTGACTATGGCAATCCGCTGGATCATTTCTGCGTCCATTCTCGTGTCGGCGAATCGCGTCGTCGGCGTTCATTGTTAACACCGCTTCGACGGTGTGCCGCGCAACGGCACCGAGAGTGTCATCAAAAAGTGTCCCACCGTCGGACGTCACCTTAGGTGTCGATTGTCTTCACCCTGGGGACGAGTCGCAGGGCCTCGAGGGTGATGGATACCGACCGGTCTTGACTCGTAGTTTGGTTGTACCCCGAAATGACGGATGTCGGGTTCCATGTTCCTCACGAAAGCTTATGTAGGAGAAGGTCGATGGTATCTCAGCCACATCGTTCGCTGATCGTCGCTCATGTACGTCCGGATGCTATTTCCGAGGTTGGTGAGATTTTCGCGGAGTCTGATTCGTTGACGGATCTGCCGGCGATTGCGGGTGTGACCCGGCGTGAGCTGTGGGCTCTGGATGATCTGTATGTGCACTTGGTGGAGACCGCCGAGCCAGGTGGCGCCGCGATTGGCAGGGCTTCGCGGCATCCGGAATTCGCCCGGGTCAGTGCCCGATTGAGCAGCTTCGTTTCGCCCTATCTGGCGAACTGGCGGTCGCCGGAAGATGCGCGGGCTCGCATGTTCTACAGCTGGACACCGGAATCCGGTCCGAGGCTGGAGATCCCGAACCGATCGGATTCGGGTTTCACTACACGAGGTAAGGGAGAGAAGTAAATGTCGGATGTATTCACGATCGAAACGTTGCGCGGGATCCTGGATGAGCATGTCGGGGTCGATATCGGTCCGGCCGAGTTGAAGAGGGCGGATGCGCTGACTCTGGAGGAGATCGGTGTGGATTCGTTGGCGGTCTTCGAGATTCAGAGTGTTGTGGAGCGTGATTTCGATGTCAGGTTGCCTGCTCAGCTGCTGGGGATGACCGGTGGTGACGTGGTTCGGTATGTCGAGCTTGCGTTCGTTGGGGAGGCTGCGTGATGTCGGGACATACGGAAAATTCGATCGTCATCGATGCGCCGCTCGAGGTGGTGTGGGATTCGACCAATGATGTGCGGGTCTGGCCGGATCTGTTCTCCGAGTATGCCGCGGTCGATGTTCTCGCCGAGGACGGTGACACGGTTCGTTTCCGGCTCACGATGCATCCGGACGAGGCGGGGCAGGTGTGGAGCTGGGTCAGTGAGCGGACCGTTGATCGGGTGAATCGGACCGTGGACGCGCATCGGGTGGAGACCGGGCCGTTCGAGTACATGCGGATCCATTGGAGTTATTCCGAGTTCGGGTCGGGCACTCGGATGACCTGGGTGCAGGACTTCCACATGCGTGAGGGTGCACCGATCGATGATGCGGGGATGACCGATCGCATCAACACCAACAGTGTGATCCAGATGCAGCTCATCAAAGAAAAGGTCGAAAAGCGCCACAACGCCGCGGCCGAGACGATCGCCACGCCGAACATCCGGCCGGGCCGCGTCGATATCGCCGACCTGCCCGCCGACCGCCGTCGCGGCGGTGAGATCAGGACTGTGTTGAGCCCGAAAACCGTTGGCAGCACGTCCGGTTTCACCGGTGTTGCCACGCTCGAGCCGGGTGAGCGTATCGCCGAGCACTATCACCCGTATTCGGAGGAGTTCCTGTATTGCGTGCAGGGCGATCTCACCGTCGACCTCGACGACGAGCAGTGGTCGTTGTCCGCGGGGCAGGGATTGTTCGTGCCGATCGGTGTCCGGCACCGGACTCGTAATACCGGGACCGGGACCGCGAGCATCGTCTTTCACCTCGGACCGCTCGCCCCACGACCCGAACTCGGCCACGTGGACACGGAACAGTCTGAGGCCGGCACCGCGACCACGCAGAGAGCGCGATGACCCGCGTCGCCGTCACGGGGGGTCGGGGTCATCGCTCCGGGCGGGATCGGATGACCCAGGTCGCTGTCGTCGCCGCGCACCGAGACCCCGAATGTGATGAGGAGTTGCGATGAACCGCCGTGCAGTGATCACCGGGATCGGTGTCGTCGCCCCGAGTGGAAACTCGGCGAGCGAACACTGGAAAACCGTTGTGGCAGGCGAGAATCGGATCGCACCGATCACTCATTTCGATGCCTCCGCGTATTCGACCACGCTGGCCGGAGAGGTCCGTGACTTCGTGCCGGAGAAGTACCTGGACCGCCGTCTGATCGTGCAGACCGACCGATGGACGTGGATGTCGCTGGCGGCGACAGCACAGGCCTTGACCGATGCCGAGCTCGATCCGTCCACCGTCGATCCGTACCGGCAGTCGGTGGCCCTGGCTGCCTCGACGGGCGGAAATCATTTCGGCCAGCGGGAGATGCAGCGGCTGTGGTCGGGAACGACGCACACCGTCGGCACCTATCAATCGATCGCCTGGTTCTATGCGGCAAGCGCTGGACAAACCTCGATTCTGCATCAGATGAAGGGTCCGTCGAGCGTGCTCGTCGCCGAAGCGGCGGGCGGCCTGGACAGCCTCGGATACGCCGCGCGCGCGATCGGTCGCGGCGCCGCCGACATCGTCCTGGCCGGCGGCACCGAGGCGCCACTGTGCCCCTACGCGCTCACGGCCTCGCGCCGCAGCGGATGGATGAGTCGGCAGACGGACCCGGCACGCGCATATCTGCCCTTCGACGCCGATGCCGCCGGATATGTCCCCGCCGAAGGCGGCGCCATCTTCGTCGTGGAGGAAGAGCAGCACGCACTACGGCGCGGCGCACCGTACGTGTACGCGGAGATCGCCGGGTATGCGGCCACCCAGGACGGACGTGCCTCCCGCCCCTGGGGCGACACGACAGTCGAGCAGCCGTCGAGGTACCTTGCCGCCGCACTGCAGCGAGCGCTGGACCGGGCGCAGACCTCGCCGGGGCACACGGATGTCGTGTTCGCCGACGCGGTCGGTGTGCCGGCTGCCGACCGGGCCGAAGCCGACGCGATCCGCACCGTCTTCCCTGACGGGGTACCCGTCACCGGTCAGAAAGGACTGTTGGGCAGAGCTTCCCAGGGCAGCTCCGCGCTCGACGTCGCAACCGCTGTGCTGGCCATGCGGGAACGAACTCTGCCCGCGTTCGGGGCGTTGCCCGATCCGGCCCCGGGATGCGAACTCGATTTCGTCGTTGCTCCGCAGCGAGCAGCCGTCGACGTCGCCGCCGTCGCTGCACGCGGATACGACGGCTTCAACAGTGCGCTGGTTCTGCGCCGACCCGAAGGAGTCTCACAGTGAACGACAACGAGAGCACCAGCGGCAGCCGTCTCGGGCGGGGTCGTGTCGTCTTCTTGATCACCGTGCCATTGGAACGGCAAGACAGATTCCTTGCTGCCTACGAGGACATCCGGCACGTTGTCGCCGAGGGCGTTCCCGGGCACATCGCCGACCAGGTCTGCCAATCGGCGACCGATCCCGAGCAGTGGTTGATCACGAGCGAGTGGCAAGACCTCCAGGACTTCTACGACTGGGAAGCCACGCCGGAACACCGCACGCTCGTCGGTCCGATGCGTGAATGTTTCACCGCCGCAAGGTCATTGAAGTTCACCATCGTGGCGACCACGACCGCCGCAGCCCGCGAGACGGCCGAGTAGATCAGGCCGAGTTGCCCCATCACCACCGAAACATCAACCCGACACGGTCGGAGAAGTGATCATCATGCGCATTTCGAAAGTCGTATCGAACAAATCTGAAAAAGACATCTCGGCACCGACTGCCGCACGCATTCGGGCCGGCGCCCAGCACTACACTCGGTCAGGGTTGGCCGTGTATGACCGGACAGTATTAGGGCCGGTGAGCCACTGGATCTGGCGATGTCCACGCACAAGAATGCTGGCGCACTATGACGCCAATATCGCCGGTCGCCATCTCGACATCGGCCCGGGAACGGGATGGTTTCTGGACAACTGCCAACTCCCGCCGAATCCGTCGATTACATTGCTGGATCTGAATGATGTAGTGCTCGAGACCGCCGCGAGACGCATCGAGCGCTATCACCCCACCATCTGTAAGAGCAACGTTTTCGAACCACTGGACCTCGATCCTGCCGCACGATTCGATTCTGTCGGGATGAACTTTCTCTTGCACTGTTTGCCCGGTACGGTCGCGCAGAAATCGGTGGTCTTCGACCACGTGATACCTCATCTCGCGCCCGGTGCCCGGGTATTCGGAAGTACTATTCTGGGCGAAAGCGGCGATCATACCCCATGGTCACGCGCACTGATGCGTTACCTGAATCGAGAAAAAGTATTCGGCAATAGAGAGGACAGCATCGAGGCCTTCTCGCGCGAGTTGAAGGCGCGATTCGCCGAGGTACATATCCAGCAGTCAGGTGTCGTCTGCCTCTTCTCCGCGCGCGATCCGCATCGAGCTTGACGACCGAACTGTTCACCGAAGATAGGCCGAAATATCAGCCCGGTAGTGGCTGGAGAAGAGTGTTGATTATGCGTAATGACAATGATTCCTGGGATATCAAGACGAGTGTGGGTGCGACGGCGTTGTTCGTCGCGGCGGCGCGTGGTCTGGCGGCTCGGGATCCGCAGGCGTTGGCTGTGGATCGGTTCGCGGAGGTGTTCTGTCGTGCCGCGGGTGACGAGTGGGCGGCGTTGTTCGCTGCTGATGCGGAGCAGACGAAGAATCATCCCTTGCGTGCTCCTGGTTTCGGGCCGTTGTTTCAGAATTTCCAGGCGGCGCGGACCCGGTATTTCGATGATTATCTGCGTTCGGCGGCCGATGCGGGTGTGCGTCAGGTGGTGATCGTTGCGGCTGGTTTGGATTCGCGTGCGTATCGGCTGGCGTGGCCGGATGGCACGGTCGTCTATGAACTGGACCGTTCGCAGGTGCTCGATTTCAAGCGTGAGGTGCTTGCCGATGCCGGTGCGCGGGCCACTGCCGAGCGTCACGAGGTTGCGGTCGATCTTCGTGATGACTGGGCGAGTGCGTTGCGTGAGAACGGTTTCGATCCGTCGGTTCCGACGGCGTGGCTCGTGGAGGGTCTGGTCATCTACCTGACTCCGGATGCTCAGAGTCAGTTGTTCGAGACTTTGAACGCGCTTTCGGCTCCTGGTAGTTGGCTGGGTATCGAGGAGATGGCGACGATCGATTCGGGTGTGTATGCGGCGATGACTACTCCGTCGACCGATCCCGACAGTTACGACCAGGGTCGTGGTGCGCAGTGGGCGGGTTTGATCTATAACGAGGGTAAAACCCAAGCGGTGCAATGGTTCCTGCCTCATGGCTGGAGTGGTGCCGCGACCGGTCTGGTCGACTATCTGGCATCTCTCGGGCGTGCGGTGCCTGCGGGGAAGGGTCCGGTGGGGCATTTCGACCCGTCCCTGATGAGCCTCGCCACCATACGGAAATAACCCACGTGGCGATTCGCGATCTATATCGCCAGCCGCAACACATGCCGGGACTCCGTCCTGCCGACGGCCGACACGCAATCGCACCCGGCGAAGCCCCCGACGGCGCCTGCGGCCGCCACCTCGACGACCCGACCGCATGGCAAACCCCGAACGAACCAGCGGGCGTCTAGCCTGTGGAGCCATGACATTCGTCTACAACCTGGTGGTCGTCATCCATCTGCTCTGTATGGCGGCGGTCATCGGCGGTTATGCCCTCGCGCGGCCGAAGGTGTCCGAGTGGATGCTGTGGGGTGCACGGGCGCTTGTCGTCACGGGTCTGGTGATGGTCCTCATGGCCCACTTCATCCATTCGCTGGACAAGCATCTGCTCATGCCCAAGATCGTGGTCAAGCTGGCGCTCGGGGTCGCGGTGGCGGGCCTGGCCGAACTCGGACACTACGCCAAGCGCGACAAGGTGATTTCATGGTCGGCGAATGGAGCCGGCTCGCTGGCGATCGCCAATGTGTGCGTGGCCGTGCTCTGGCACTGAGCTGGTGCGTCGCTATCAGGGCATCCCGCGTCGGTTTGCCCGGACGGTTGCGGCGCCGGCCGGGGGTGGCCCTTCTTTCGCCCATTCTCATACCGAAACATTTCGGGGAGCTACGTCTTGCTGATGTTCGGGGACGGATCCGTTCTCCATTCATGCGTGTACAACGCCATCGATACCGAATTCCGGAACGCGATCTCCCAGCTCGGCCATTGACCAGGCCGGTGCCGTCAACTACTCCACGCGCAGTATCTGCAGACCGGTACGAACAACGCTTGTTTCCAATGGCGACAGGACACGGCTGCGCCATCGGGTGACCACCCACGCGTGCCGCTCGGCTGTCGACGTCCGGCGATATGCCGAAGCTCCGGAATAATCGAATCGTCAGCGGCACAACGAAATTGGTGGGATCGGCTCAGTGTCCCGTGCAACGGCACCGCGAAAGTCGTCAACTGTCGCCTCACTGTCGGGTGCCACCTAGGTGTTGATTGTCCTCACCCCAGGCGGGCGGATAGGCAACCGCACGGTGATAGATACCGACCGGTCTGAACTCGTAGCTTTGTCGTATCCCGGAAAGACAGATATCGGGCTCCAGGTTCCCCACCAAAGCTCATGTAGGAGAAGGTCGATGGTGATTCCACATCGTTCGCTGATCGTTGCTCATGTACGTCCGGACGCTATTTTCCACGTTGGCGAGATATTCGCTGAGTCCGATTCGTCGACGGATCTGCCGGCGATTGCGGGTGTGACCCGGCGTGAACTGTGGGCTCTGGATGATCTGTATGTGCACTTGGTGGAGACCGCCGAGCCAGGTGGCGCCGCGATTGGCAGGGCTTCGCGGCATCCGGAATTCGCCCGGGTGAGTGCCCGGTTGAGCGAGTTCGTTTCGCCCTACCTTGCGAACTGGCTGTCTCCGGAGGATGCCCGCGCTCGCATGTTCTACAGCTGGACACCACAGACCGGTCCGTCGCTGGGTTCCGGTTTCACTACACGAGGTAAGGGAGAGAAGTAAATGTCGGATGTATTCACGATCGAAACGTTGCGCGGGATCCTGGATGAGCATGTCGGGGTCGATATCGGTCCGGCCGAGTTGAAGAGGGCGGATGCGCTGACTCTGGAGGAGATCGGTGTGGATTCGTTGGCGGTCTTCGAGATTCAGAGTGTTGTGGAGCGTGATTTCGATGTCAGGTTGCCTGCTCAGCTGCTGGGGATGACCGGTGGTGACGTGGTTCGGTATGTCGAGCTTGCGTTCGTTGGGGAGGCTGCGTGATGTCGGGACATACGGAAAATTCGATCGTCATCGATGCGCCGCTCGAGGTGGTGTGGGATTCGACCAATGATGTGCGGGTCTGGCCGGATCTGTTCTCCGAGTATGCCGCGGTCGATGTTCTCGCCGAGGACGGTGACACGGTTCGTTTCCGGCTCACGATGCATCCGGACGAGGCGGGGCAGGTGTGGAGCTGGGTCAGTGAGCGGACCGTTGATCGGGTGAATCGGACCGTGGACGCGCATCGGGTGGAGACCGGGCCGTTCGAGTACATGCGGATCCATTGGAGTTATTCCGAGTTCGGGTCGGGCACTCGGATGACCTGGGTGCAGGACTTCCACATGCGTGAGGGTGCACCGATCGATGATGCGGGGATGACCGATCGCATCAACACCAACAGTGTGATCCAGATGCAGCTCATCAAAGAAAAGGTCGAAAAGCGCCACAACGCCGCGGCCGAGACGATCGCCACGCCGAACATCCGGCCGGGCCGCGTCGATATCGCCGACCTGCCCGCCGACCGCCGTCGCGGCGGTGAGATCAGGACTGTGTTGAGCCCGAAAACCGTTGGCAGCACGTCCGGTTTCACCGGTGTTGCCACGCTCGAGCCGGGTGAGCGTATCGCCGAGCACTATCACCCGTATTCGGAGGAGTTCCTGTATTGCGTGCAGGGCGATCTCACCGTCGACCTCGACGACGAGCAGTGGTCGTTGTCCGCGGGGCAGGGATTGTTCGTGCCGATCGGTGTCCGGCACCGGGTGCGTAATACCGGGACCGGGACGGCAAACATCGTCTTCCATCTCGGACCGCTCGCCCCACGACCCGAACTCGGTCACGTGGACACGGAACTATCGGCGGCCGCCTCCGGCACCGCGGAGAGAGCGCGATGACCCGCGTCGCCGTCACGGGGGTCGGCGTCGTCGCTCCGGGCGGGATCGGACGCAGTTCGTTCTGGGACCGTTTGTCGGCCGGGCGAACAGCGACCCGCCGGATCAGTTCCTTCGATCCGACCGGGTTTCGCTCTCAGGTGGCGGCGGAATGCGATTTCGATCCGCAGGCATACGGGTTGTCGCCCAGGCAGGTGCGCCGCTCTGATCGGATGACCCAGTTCGCTCTCGTTGCCGCCCGCGAGGCGTTCGAGGACAGCGGTCTGGAGCTGTCCGACGCCGCGCGTGACATGTTCGGAGTATCGCTCGGGTCGGCGGTCGGAGCGACCATCAGCCTGGAGAACGACTATGTGGTCGCCAGTGACCGTGGCCGGGATTGGCTGGTCGACGAGGGCTCCGTGCAGCCCTACCTGTATCAGGCCCTCGTCCCCAGCAGCATGGCCGCCGAGGTGTCGGCATACTTCGAATTGCACGGTCCGGCAACGGTTGTCTCGACGGGCTGCACGTCCGGGATCGACTCGATCGGTCACGCGCTGCACATGATCGAAGACGGTGACGCCGACTTCGTCCTCGCGGGCGCATCGGACGCACCGATCTCGCCGATCTCCGTCGCGGCGTTCGACGCGATCCGGGCGACCACCGATGACAATGACGATCCCGCGCATGCCTCGCGGCCGTTCGATCTGACCCGGGCCGGTTTCGTGCTGGGGGAGGGCGCGGCGGTGCTGATGTTGGAGAAGCTCGACCACGCGCTGGCTCGGGGCGCCCACATCTACTGCGAGATCGGTGGGTATGCCTCGCGCTGCAACGGCTTCCACATGACCGGACTGCGCCCGGACGGGCTGGAGATGAGTATGGCCATCACGGATGCGATGAACCAATCACGGCTCAACCCCGACGCGCTCGGGTACATCAGTGCTCACGGCTCGGGCACGAAGCAGAACGACCGCCATGAAACAGCGGCCTTCAAGAAGGCGCTGGGTGCCGCCGCGTACGAGGTTCCGATCAGCTCGATCAAGTCGATGATCGGGCACTCGCTCGGCGCGATCGGCTCGATCGAGATGGCGGCCTGCGCGTTGGTGATCGACACCGGGGTGATCCCGCCGACCGCCAACTGGAGTCACCGAGACCCCGAATGCGATCTGGACTACGTCCCGAACATCGCGCGCACCGGCACCGTTGATACGGCTCTGTCGGTCGGGAGTGGGTTCGGCGGTTTCCAGTCCGCGATGGTCTTCACACGACCGGAGGAGTTGCGATGAACCGCCGTGCAGTGATCACCGGGATCGGTAAACACGGGCATCGTCGTACCGATGCGTGAATGTTTCACCGGCACACACTAATTGAATTTCATCATCGTGGCGGCTACGTATGCTGCGGCCCGTGCAGACGGCCGAGTTGCTCTGGCGGAGTTGCCCCATCCCCACCGAAATATCAGCCCGGTAGTGGCTGGAGAAGAGTGTTGATTATGCGTAATGACAATGATTCCTGGGATATCAAGACGAGTGTGGGTGCGACGGCGTTGTTCGTCGCGGCGGCGCGTGGTCTGGCGGCTCGGGATCCGCAGGCGTTGGCTGTGGATCGGTTCGCGGAGGTGTTCTGTCGTGCCGCGGGTGACGAGTGGGCGGCGTTGTTCGCTGCTGATGCGGAGCAGACGAAGAATCATCCCTTGCGTGCTCCTGGTTTCGGGCCGTTGTTTCAGAATTTCCAGGCGGCGCGGACCCGGTATTTCGATGATTATCTGCGTTCGGCGGCCGATGCGGGTGTGCGTCAGGTGGTGATCGTTGCGGCTGGTTTGGATTCGCGTGCGTATCGGCTGGCGTGGCCGGATGGCACGGTCGTCTATGAACTGGACCGTTCGCAGGTGCTCGATTTCAAGCGTGAGGTGCTTGCCGATGCCGGTGCGCGGGCCACTGCCGAGCGTCACGAGGTTGCGGTCGATCTTCGTGATGACTGGGCGAGTGCGTTGCGTGAGAACGGTTTCGATCCGTCGGTTCCGACGGCGTGGCTCGTGGAGGGTCTGGTCATCTACCTGACTCCGGATGCTCAGAGTCAGTTGTTCGAGACTTTGAACGCGCTTTCGGCTCCTGGTAGTTGGCTGGGTATCGAGGAGATGGCGACGATCGATTCGGGTGTGTATGCGGCGATGACTACTCCGTCGACCGATCCCGACAGTTACGACCAGGGTCGTGGTGCGCAGTGGGCGGGTTTGATCTATAACGAGGGTAAAACCCAAGCGGTGCAATGGTTCCTGCCTCATGGCTGGAGTGGTGCCGCGACCGGTCTGGTCGACTATCTGGCATCTCTCGGGCGTGCGGTGCCTGCGGGGAAGGGTCCGGTGGGGCATTTCGACCCGTCCCTGATGAGCCTCGCCACCATACGGAAATAACCCACGTGGCGATGCCGCAAGCCCGACCGGACGGCAGGTGTGCCGCCATACAGTGCGACCGTGACGATGCGGATTCACCCGACCGCGACAACTCCGCACCCAGCACGTCGCCGGACCGCAGACGGTGGATCGCGCTCGCCGTGGTCCTCGTCGCGGGGTTCATCGATCTGCTGGATTCCACCATCGTCAATGTCGCGGTGCCGAGCATCCAACGTGACCTCGGGGCGCAGTATGCGCAGCTCGAATGGATCGTCGCGGGATACGTGCTGGCGTTCGCGGCAGTCCTCATCACCGGCGGCAGGCTCGGCGATATCTACGGCCGCCGCCGGTTGTTCCTGACGGGCGTTGCAGGGTTCACCCTCGCCTCGGCGCTGTGCGGTATCGCCGTCAGCCCCGGCATGCTCATCGTCTCGCGGTTTCTCCAGGGCGGAGCCGCGGGGCTGATGGTGCCGCAGATCCTCGCGATCATCCACGTCACGTTCCCGCGCGACGAGCGCGGCCGGGTGCTGGGCATCTTCGGTGCCGTGGTCGGATCGGCGGCAGTGGTCGGGCCGACCGTCGGTGGTGTGCTCGTCGACTGGAATGTGTTCGACCTCCAGTGGCGGCCGATCTTTCTGGTCAACGTCCCGGTCGGTATCGCGGCCGTCGTGGCGGCCCTGTTCGTGGTGCGCGAATCGAGGTCCGCGACCGCTCCGAAGCTCGACCTCGTCGGCGCCACCCTCGCCACCGCCGCAGTCGCGATGCTGGTCTACCCGCTCACGGAAGGGCGTCGATTCGTTTGGCCTGCCTGGACTTTCGCGATGATGGCGGGAGCGGTCGCGATGCTCGCGGTCCTCGTCGTCCACGAATACCGGCGCGCCCGGACGATCGGTTCACCACTGATCGTGCTCGGATTGTTCCGGCGGCGGTCGTTCTCGATCGGGAGTGTGCTCTGGCTGATCTTCTGGATCGCGCTCGGTGGATTCTTTCTTGTCTGGACGCTCTACATGCAGGTCGGCCTCGGTTGGTCGCCGCTGCGGGCCGGTCTGACCTTCGGCGTGTTCGCTCTCGGCGCTGCCGCGGCGGCAGGCATCTCCGTGGAGGTGCTCGTACCCCGGTACGGGCGGCGAGTGCTGATGGCGGGAGCACTGCTCAATGCGACGGGCTTCGCCGGCTACGTGTGGGCCGCGTGGCACTACGGTCCCGCGATCACCTCGTGGCAAATGATTGCGCCGCTGGTCATTTCGGGACTCGGCTTCGGCCTGGTCGTCTCGCCGACCATCGATTTCGTGCTGGCCGAGGTCCCCGAGGACGATGCCGGTTCGGCGTCCGGTCTGCTGAACACCGCTCAGCAGCTCGGCATCGCACTCGGGGTCGCACTCGCCGGCGTGGTCTTCTTCGCCCAGCTCGACAGTGGTTCCGGCCGCGGCGTCGACGTGGTCGCACCCCAGGTCCGCACCGAATTCACCGCGGCCGGCCTGAACACACAGGCGCAGACGCAGGCCCTCTCCGGCTTCCGGGCATGCGTGCAGGACAGATCGGCCGGCACCAACCCCGCCGAGACCCCTGCGAGCTGCCAGGCTCTCCAGGGTCCGTCCGCCCGGCCTGGAAAGCCCGATCGGGTCACCGAAATCCTCAGCGACGCAGGCAAAAAAGCCAATGCCGAGAACTTCTCCCACACGTTCGGGCTCACGCTGTGGTGGGGCGTAGGAATTCTCGCCGCCGTCTTCGCGGGATTCTTCGCGGTGCCCCGACGCGCCGAACACCACGATCCGGGCGATCTCTGACCATCGAACTTCCTGATCGAATCCGGTCGATCGCGGCAAGTCCGGCTCGAAGATCCACGTGCTGTCCGACCGTGTGGGAATCCTTCTCCGGCTCAACCTGCGTCGAGCGCGAAGGCGTCCACTTCTGCGCCTTCCCCGCCCTGGCCGCCGCACTCACCTGCTACAACAAGAAACTGGCGAAGGCGAAATCAGCCACATGGGAGACCGTCCTATCGGGAGTGCGGCCGCACAACCTCCGCCGACCGAACGCCGCGCGAAGGGGCATCATCCCGCGAGTTGTCCTGCGATCGAACCTGTCGCCCTACGGGCGCTCGACAGTCTGTCGATGGCGATCACTTCGCCGACCATCGATGTCCCGACCGGTGGGCTGGGGACCGCCGACGATTCCTTGAATCCGAGGCGGGCGTGCAGCCGGCGCAACGGCCGTGGCGCCCACCAGTTCAGGTCGCCGGCGATCCGCATGAAGGCCGGGACCAGCACACCGCGGATCAAGGTGGCGTCGACGAGGACGGCCAGTGCGGTGCCGATACCGAACATCTGCATGAACGACAGGCCGGTCGCGAACGACAGCAGTGTCACGGTGAGCAGGGCCGCCGCGCTGCTGACGATGCGCCCGACTCGGCCGAGGCCCTCGATGGTGGCCGCGGTGGTGTCCGCGCCGGCGTCGTGGGCCTCCTTGATGCGGCCGAGCAGAAAGATCTCGTAGTCCACCGAGAGGCTGAATGCGATGCAGCACAGCAGCACCACCATCGCGATATTGAGCGGTGCCGGGGTGAAGCCGAGCAGCCCGGCCAGGTGACCGTCCTGGAACACCCAGACCAGGGCGCCCAGCACGGCCGAGAGCATGAAGATGTTCAGCACCAGGGCCTTGATGGGCACCACGATGCTCCCGGTGAACAGGAACAGCAGCACCAGTGTCGCCCCCGCCATGATCGCCAGCGCCGGTGCGAGCCGGCCGGTGATCGCGGCGCGGCTGTCGATCAGCGACGCCGTCGGCCCGCCCACCGAATGGTCACTCGGTAGTGCGCGAATCGCCCGCACCAAAGCCTGCGAAGCCGGGCTCTGGACGGTCGTCGACGGTTGTACCTCCACGAATCCCGTTGTCCCCGAGAGGAATCGGGCGGCAGCCGGCCCGGGTGCGGTCACCAGCACGCCACCCTCGTACCGCCCGAAGGCGCCGTCGACGTGGCGGACGCCGTCCATGGTCGAGATCTGCCGGGCGAGCGGCTCGAGCGCCTGCGGGTCGTGATCGGACAGTACGGTGACGGCGTGGGACATGTCCGCCGGGTAGTCGTCGCGGATCGATGCCGTGACCTGCCGGGCGGCGGAGTCGGCGGGTAGCGCCCGCTCGTCGGATGTCGCGAACTGTGCGTGCGCGAACGGGATTCCCATCAGGAGCAGCAGCGCCATGACTCCCAGCGCGGCCCGCAGCGGCCGGCGCGTGACGGCTATCGCGGTGCGCCGCCAGAATCGCGACGGCTGCGCGAGCCGATCGCGGCGGCGGCGCAATGCCAGGGCATCGACGCGGGATCCGAGCAGGCTCATCAGCGCCGGCAGGACGACGACCCCGGCCAGGGCGGCCAGCAGCACCACCACGATCGCGGCGATACCGACCGACCGCAGGAAAGACGTTGGAAACACCAGCATTCCGGCCATGGCGACGGTGACGGTGGCCGCGCTGAACAGGATCGTACGCCCGGCCGTCGTAACAGCCTCCACGACAGCCTGTTCCGGCTCATGACCGCGTTGTCGCTCCTCACGGAATCTCGACACCGTCAGCAGGCCGAAATCGATTGCGAGCCCGAGTCCGAAGGCGGTGGCGACGGTGAGCGCATACACCGACACCTCGGTGACGTGGGCCAGCCAGAAGAGCACCCCGGTCGTGGACACGATCGAGACGATGCCCACCGCGAGCGGCAGCAGCGCGGCCATCACGCCGCCGAACACCACGATCAGCAGGAGCAGAGTCGCGGGCAGTGCGATCGATTCGGAGAAGACGAGATCGCGGTGCACCCGACTCTCGATGTCATTGGTCATGCCGAGCTTGCCGCCGGCCCGCACCTCGATCGCGGGGTCGTGGGCGGGGAGGTCGTCGACGATCCGCTCGGTGGTCCGGGCCGCCGCTTCCGGGCTGCCGTTCGGGTGCAGCAACACCAGTCCGGACCGGCCGTCCGCGCTGCGCAGCTCCGGCGTCCCGGTGAACCAGTACGAGCCCACGACCGACACGTCCGGTTCCACAGCGATCTGCTGTGTCAATCGCTGTGCGGCCGTTGCCACCTCGGGGCTGCCGACATCGCCGTTACGCGCGGTCACCTGCAGGATCAGATCGGGGGAGCCGCCGAACCGGGTGTCGATGACGTCCTGGACATGGGCGGACTCCGAGTGCGGATCGTCGAATCCGCCGACCTTCAAATGCTGGGACACCCCGGCCCCCATCAGGCCCGCGAGCACGAGGACGACGGTGGTGAGGGCGAGAACCAGCCGGGGGTGTGCGACGGTCGCGGTGGCAAGGCGTCTCAACATGGCAGGCTCGCTTCGGATCGGGTGTATCGGCGCAGCAGCTGCCGCAGGTGCCGGAACAGAAGTTCTCTGTGCTCGGTGAGGTAGAAGTGATCGCCCGGAAGCATCCGCACCTCGTGGAAGCCGGTGGTGCACCCCGCCCAGGCGGCCAGGTCGAGTTCGCCGGCCAGCGGATCGGCGTCGCCGCCGAAGACGTGGATCGGGCAGGGCAACGGTGGCTCGGCGGCCTGGGGGTCGCTTGCGCACAGCCGCAGGTCGTCACGGATCGTCGCGAGCAGATCGCGCAGTAGCGCGGGAAATTCGAGCAGTTCTGCGGGCAGCCCGCCGAGGTCGGTGAGCAGCCGGATCAGTGCCGCGTCGTCGAGCGCGTCGGTCGGCGACAGCGCCGTCGGCAGCGGGGGAGCGGCGTACCCGGACAGCAGCAGTGCCCGGGGAGCGGTTCGCCCACTGCGATGGCGTCGGCAGGCCAACCGGTAGGCGATGAGGGCGCCCATGCTGTGCCCGAAGAACAGGTGCGGTTCGGTGAGGAATTCGTCCAGCTGGTCGTCGAGTTCCGCGAGCAGTGCCTCGAGGTCGGTGAAGCGGGCCTCTCCGGCGCGGCGCTCGCGGCCGGGCAGCAGCACCGGCCAGACCGTCGCGTGCGGGTGCAGCGCGCGCTGCCATCCGTCGAACAGCGAGGTGCCGCCGCCGGCGTGGTGGAAGCAGAACAACCTCGGGCCCTGCTCGTCGCCGGGCCGAATCAGATGCCGGGTCATGGCAATTCGGCCAATTCCTCGGCCAGCACCCGCACCGTGTGGCGGATCTGCTCCTCGGTGTGACACACGGTGACGAAGAACCGCAGCCGGGCCAGGTTCTCGGGCACGGCCGGATACAGGATCGGATTGACGTTGATTCCGCGCCGCAGCAACGCATTCGACAGTGCCAGCGTCTGCATCGAATCACCGACGATGCACGGGATCACGGGCGTGGCGAAGCTGTCGCCGGTGTCGATGCCGGCATTCCGGGCCAGTTTCAGGAACAGCTCCGACCGGGTCCGCAGCTGCTCGAGCAGTGCGGGCCGGGACCGCAGCTGCCGAATCGCCGCCAGCGATGCCGCGGCGTTGGGTGGGGTGATGCCGACGCTGTAGATGAATCCGGGGGTGGTGTATTTGAGGAACCGGATGAGCTCGGCGCTACCCGCCACGTACCCACCGCACCCGGCGAGCGCCTTCGACATGGTGCCCGACCACAGCTCCACATCGGCACGGTCGACGCCGAAACGCTCGCCGATGCCGGCGCCGGTCGCGCCGAGTACCCCGATGCTGTGCGCCTCGTCGATCATGAGCAGCGCGCGGTGCTTCTTCTTCACCGCGATGAACGCGGGCAGATCCGGGATGTCACCGTCCTGGCTGTACACGCCCTCGATCACGATGAGCACTCGCCGGTATTGATGCCGGATGTCGGTGAGCAGGCGGTCGAGTGCGTCGTGGTCGTTGTGCGGGAACGGCCGCCGGGTGGCGCCGGAGAGCTTGCAGCCCTGCAGAATACTGTCGTGCGCCAGGCTGTCGTGCACGATCAGGTCGCCCTCCCCGACGATGTGCCCGATCACCGTGACATTGGTGGCGTGCCCGCTGACCATCGCGAGCGCATCCTCGGTGCCCAGCAGGGCGGCGAGTTCCCGCTCGAGTTCGGCATGAATCGGTTTCTCTCCGGAGAGCAGCCGACTGGCCGAGCACGAGCTGCCGTACCGCGCGACCGCATCCTGGACCGCCGACACGACGGCGGGATGTCCCGACAGGCCGAGGTAGTTGTAGCTGGAGAAGTTCAGCACCTCGCGGCCGTCGATCACCGATGTGTCCCGGGTGACTCCGTCATTGACGAGGAAGTAGGGGTTGGACATGCCCAGGGACTCGGCCAGCGCGATGCGCTCCGAGATCGCCTCGACCTCGGGGAAATCCGCGATGCGATGCTGGGGTTCGACGGCCGGTCGGGGTTCGGCCACGGGTTCGGGTACAACATGCTCCCCGCGGTGACGCGCGACAAGTGTGACCACATCGCCGAGAGTCGTTGCGGGGGTGTACCAATTCGGCTCGACGACGAGTCCCGGGAACTTCCTGGCGAGGCCGCCGAACAGGTCGGCGATCATGATCGAATCGAATCCCAGATCGCCGCAGAGGGTTTGGATGGTGCTCACCTTGTCTGCCGGAAACCCGCTGACCCGAGCGACTTCGGCGCGGACCGCGGCCGAGATGGCCGGACCCTGCTCCACGGGGGTGGGCTGCACCGGCATTTCCGGTGCGGCCGAAGTGTTCCGGGTCGCGGCCGCGAGGACGGCGGTCTGCTCACGGAAGAGCTCGATCAGTTGATCCATGGTGGTGTCCGTGGTGTGTCCTGTTGTCGGAGTGGGTGTTTCGATGCGGGGTGTCGGGGCGTCGAACTGCGTCCAGAAGCGGTGGGTGGTGGCGAACTCGTAGCCGCCGATACGTTGCCGCACCCGGGCGGCGGGCTCGTAGAGGACGTCCCAGTCCGGGTTCAGGCCATCGCGATACAGGGCCGCGACCGTCGAGGCGAGCTCGTGCCCGGCCGCATCCGGCCCGGGGCAGGGCACCTGGATCGGCAGGTCGATCGAGGCGTGGGCGCGGCCGACCATCGGGGCCAGCGTGCGCCGGGGACCCACCTCCACGAGGTGGGTGGGCTCGGCTCGCAGCGCGGCCGCCGCGGCATCGGCGAACCGCACCGTGGCCTCGACGTGTTCCACCCAGTACGCGGCGTCCATCGGTTCGTCGGCGTCGAGCAGGCGTCCGCGCACGCTCGAATAGATCGGGATTTCGGGCCGTCGGTAGTGGCATTCGGCGGCCACCTCGGCGAAGGCGTCGAGCATCGGCTGCATGAGCGGCGAGTGGAATCCGTGCGAGACGGTGAGCGGGCGCGCGGTGATCCCGAGGTCGGTGAGCACCGCACCGATCCGTCCGACGCCATCGGCGGCACCGGACAGCACCAGCTCGCGTGGGCCGTTCACCGCGGCCACCGCGACATGGGGCTCGGCGGCGATCAACTCGGCCAGCTCGGAGGTCGTGCCGCGGACCGCGAGCATCGTCCCACCGTCGGGCAGTTGCTGCATGAGCCGGCTGCGGGCACAGACCAGCCGGCACGCGTCGTCCAGGCCGAAGACTCCGGCGACCGCGGCGGCCGCGTATTCGCCGACGCTGTGGCCGAGCAGCCACGCCGGCTCGACGCCGAGGTCGGTGAGCACCCGGGCCAGCGCGTACTCGACCGCGAAGATCGCCGGTTGGGCGAACTCGGTCCGGTGCACGAGTTCGCTTCCGCCGAGCAGCATTTCGGTCAACGAACGGTGCAGGTGCGGTGCCAGCTGTGTGTCCACCTCCGCGAGCGCTCGCCGGTAGGCGGGACTGTGCTCGTGCAGTGCACGCGACATCCCGGGATACTGCGAGCCCTGGCCGGTGAACAGCCAGCCGATCGACAACGGCTGCGCGACACCGGAATCGGGCCCCGCGCCCGAGGCGAACGCCCGCAGCGCCGACACCGCCTCCGTCCGGTCGGCGGCCGTGAATGCCAGCCGGTGCCGGCCGGAGGACTTCACGAGATTGCTCGACCAGCACAGCCGGTTCAGGGCGGCGGGATCGTGGTCGATGTGCTCGGCGAGCCGGGCGGCGTTGCGCCGCAGACCATCCCGGTCGTTCGAGGAGACGGTGAGCACGCCGCCGCCGTCGATCGCCGACGGAACGCTGGTCGCGGGAGCGCCGACCAGCAGTATGTGCGCATTGGTCCCGCCCATACCGAAGCTGCTGACGGCGCCGTGAATCGGACCATCCGGCAACGGCATCGGCTCGTGCAGCAGTCGCAGGCCGTGGGCGGCCAACCGCAGCCGCGGGTTCTCGTCGGCGGCGAACCTGGTGGGCGGGACGACGCGGTGGCGCAGGCTGAGCGCCACCTTGATCAGGCCCGCGATGCCGGCCGCGCCCTCGGTGTGGCCGAGGTTGCCCTTGATCGACCCGATCGCGCACGGCTGCGGCCGCTCGACCGCGTGCACCGCGCCCAGCGCCTTGGCCTCGATCATGTCGCCGAGAACCGTTCCCGTGCCGTGTGCCTCGACGAACGCGACCTGCTTCGCGGACACGCCGGCGCGCCGGTACGCCTCGGCGATCACCTGCTGCTGTGCCCAGCGGTTGGGCGCGGTGATGCCGTTGCTGCGCCCGTCGTTGTTCACCGCACTGCCCTTGATCACCGCGTGGATCGGCAGACCCTCGGCCAGGGCATCGGCGAGCCGGCGCAGCACCACCACCGCGACGCCCTCGCCGCGGCCGATGCCGTCGGCCTTGCCGCTGAACGGCTTGCACCGCCCGTCCGGGGCCGACAGGCCGGCCTGGGTGTAGAAGACATTGAGCGCGGGCGTGACGGTGATGTTCACCCCGGCGGCGAGAGCCTGATCGCATTCCCCTGCCGACAGCGCGACACACGCCTGGTGCACCGCGACCAGCGAGGACGAGCAGGCGGTGTCGATCGCCATACTCGGGCCCCTCAGGTCCAGCTGATAGGAGATCCGATTCGCGGTCATGAAATAGCCGTTGCCCGAACCCATTTGGGGCGTGATGCGCGCGTAGTCGCGCATGTGCACGGTCGCCCACTCGTTGGCCATGACACCGACGAAGACACCGGTATCGGACCCGGACTGGCGGCGGGGGTCGAGGGTGGCGTCCTCGAACGCCCGCCAGGCGGCCTGCACCAGCAGCCGCTGCTGCGGATCCATCGCCTGCGCCTCGCGCGGGGCGATGCCGAAGAACTCGTGGTCGAATGCGTCTGCATCGGAAAGGAATCCGCCACTGACGTTGTTGACCGATCCCGGTCCGCCCGCCGGATCGTGGAATTCGCCTGCGCGCCAGCGCTGCTCGGGCACCTCGGTGACGGCATCGGCCCCGGCCATCAGCAACGCCCACAACGCTTCGGCATTCGGCGCCTGCGGGAACCGGCAGTCGAGGCCGACGATCGCGATATCGGTCATGCGGTGTCCATCGGGCATGCGCGGCGGCTCCGCGTGGTCACGCTGCGCTGCCGCCTCCGAACCTTGACCGCTCATGCCGCCGACTCACGGTGCAGGACAGCCTCGTTCGCGATGAATCCGGCCAGCTCGGTGATCGTCGGATAGTCGAACACGACGGTGGCGTCGAGCTCGAGATCCCACTTGTCCTCGACCTCGCCGCACAGGCTCACCGCGGACACGGAGTCCAGGCCGAGCTCGGCCAGCGGCAGCATGGTGTCGACGCTGTAGGCGGGCTGGTCCAGATAGCCGGCGACCCGGTCGACGAGCCACTCGATGATCGGTGCTGCCGCACCGGCAGCCGTGCGCGTGTGCATCGTGGTGATCCCCTTACGGTTTCGGCTGTCGGATCAGCCGAGGGTGGCCAGGGCGCGGGCGCGCAGCCGCTGGACGGACGGTTCGATCTGTTCGTGCAGCACCGAGTCGATCATGTTGTCGAAGAAGGCCGCTCGCATGGAGCCGCGCTGCACCTTGCCGCTGGTCGTGCGGTGCACGCTGCGGTGTTCCACCAGCACCACGTTCGGCGCCGGCAGGTCGAACGCCGCGGCCACGGTGGCGCGGATGCGGGCTGCCAGTTCGGCGGGGGTCGATTCGCCCAATGCGGTGGTCCGCACGCCCTGGATCAGCAGCAACCGCTCCTGCCGGCCGGTTTCCACGGCCAGTGCGACTCCCAGCGAGTCGGCGAGTGCCGGGTGCTCCGCGCGGATGGTTTCCTCGATGTCGTGCGGGTACAGATTGCGGCCGTTGACGATGAGCAGGTCCTTCAGCCGCCCGGTCACGAAGACTTCGCCGTCATGGATCGCACCGAGGTCGCCGGTGCGCAGGTACGGTCCCCGCCCGGCGACGCGCGCACCGAACTTCTCGTGAGTTTCTTCCGGCCGGTTCCAATAGCCCTGTGCCACACTGTCTCCAGCGATCCAGATCTCGCCGATCTGACCATCGGGCAGCGCCTGCAGGGTGTGCGGATCCACGATCCGGATCTCCATTCCCGGTACTGCCGGGCCGTTACCGACCAGGCGGGTCCCGTGCTCGGCCGGCACCAGCCGGTGGGCTTCGAGCTGGGCTGGATCGACGGTCAGATACTCGAGCCGACGCCCGGGCGGGCTGATGGACCCGATCAGCGTCGCCTCGGCCATGCCGTAGCCGGGGATGAAGATGTCGGCGGCGAATCCGGCCGGGCCCAGCCGCTCGATCACCGCCTCGAGGGTCCGTGGCCGGATCGGTTCGGCACCGACGAGGGCACCCCGCAGCGACGACAGGTCGAGCTCCGCCAGCTGCGCGTCACTCACGCGCCGGGCGATCAGGTCGTAGGCGAAGTTCGGCGCGACAGTGGCGCGGGCGCGGTAGCGGTGGATGGCCTCGAGCAGGCTCACCGGTCGCTTGAGGAACGTCATCGGTGACATGAACACCAAGTTCGCGCCGTGGTACATCGGCTGCAGCAGCATGCCGATCAATCCCATGTCGTGGAAGTGCGGCAGCCATCCGACCGTGGTGTCGAGATCGGTGGCGTTCAGGACCGAGCTGGTGGCGGCCGCATTGTGCACGAGATTGCGGTGGGTGACCACCACACCCTTGGGCTCACTGGTGGAGCCGGAGGTGTACTGCAGGAATGCGACTGTGCCGGAATCGATCTCGGGCATCACCCAGGCCTCCGGATCACCGAGCTCAGCGGCGTCGGTCGCGGCGACCGACACGTGCACGCCCGCCTCCTGGGCCCAGGCGGCGAGCGGATCCCGGAATTCACCGGTCGTCAGCACCAAACCGGTCCCGGTGTCCGCGAAGATCCCCGCTACTCGCTGCATGCTGCGGGCATCGTGCGGTACCGGGGCGGGTACGGCGATCACTCCCGCGTACAGGCAGCCGAGGAAGGCCCGCAGGAATTCGAGTCCGGGGGGATACAGCAGCAGCACTGGCCGGTCGGCCTCCGGGCGTCGCGACAGCCAGACCGCCATCGCCCGGGCATCGCGGTCGAGTTCGCGATAGCTCGCCGGCTGCTCGATCAATTCGCGGCCCTGCTCGCGCAGATAGGTGTAGCGCCGGGTGTCGCCGTAGGTAGCGGCCTGCTCGCGAATGTGCGCGACGAAGGTGGACTGCATTCGTGAACTCCCGGGCTTTGATTCGTGCACCAGGTGCGACAGATTTGCTGGCATTTGTCGCACTACTTGGAAAAGAATCTTCCGGGTCGGCGGTTGTGCCGAATAGCCACCAAAGGTGGAGACCACCTGCACCCCCTGGGGCCACATTCCCGCTGGAGGGGCCCTGCTACCCGGCAGATACCTTGGCGGGCATGGAGCGGTAGGCGTGCAGGTTTCGCAGGGGATGCGGGATCGGTGGGCCGTCCAGGCGTAGATCCGGATACCGCTCGAAAAGGGCTCGCAGCGCGATGGCGCCTTCCAACCGCGCGAGCCGGGCTCCCAGACAGCCGTGTATCCCGCTGCTGAACGCGAGATGCTCCGCGGCGTTGTCCCTGGTCACTTCGAATTGCTGGGGGTCGGGGAAGACCGCGGGATCGTGGTTGGCTCCGGCCAATGACAGCAGCACCAGGGAACCCGATCTGATGTGCTGACCATCGATGTCGACGTCACAGTTGGCGACCCGGCCGGTCATCCGTACGGGACCGTCGTAGCGCAGGATTTCCTCGACCGCGTTCGGCCACAGCTCCGGCCTTGCGGAGAGCAGTTCCAGCTGGTCCGGATGGTTTGTCAGCAAGGCGATTCCGTTGCCGAGCATGTTCACCGTCGTCAAGAATCCGGCATCCAGGAGCAGGGCCGCATTGGCCACCTGCTCGCGGCGGGTGAGTTCGTCGTTCGCCACCAGCATGCTGAGCACGTCATCGCGCGGCTCGGCTTCGAGCCGATCGAGTTGCTGGTCGAAGTACTGTTTGACTTCGGCCAGGTCTTTGACGGCGTCGCGATAGGTGGTCCAGGCCAGGCCGCGTTCGAGCAGCGGCGCACCCGAGTCTCCCCATTTCAGCAGGGTCGGATGCATGTCCTCCGGCAGCCCGAGAATTTCGGCGATGATCGTGACCGGCATCTGCGCGGAGAAATCGCTGATCAGATCGGGTCGAGGATTCGAATCCAGGCGGTCGATCAGGTCATCGGCCACTTCGGCAACTCGCTCTTCGAGTGCCGCGATCGCCTTCGGGCCGAATGCGTGCCCGACCATGCGCCGGTACCGGGTGTGATCCGGCGGGTCGGTCACCAGCATCGAGGGCGGTTCCCCGATGTTGGGAAGTCCCGGATCCGTCTTGGCCAGCATCCAGCGGATCGGCTTCGGCAGGGCTGGATGATTGGGCGAGACCACGCCGAAGCGCCGGTCTCGCAGGATGAGTCGGCAGATTTCGTAGTCTGCGGTGATGTGCACCCCCGATATCCGGGGAATCCGGCCCTGCTGCCGGATCTCCTCGATATACGGAGATGAGCCGAGCAAGCTGTCCGGATAGAGGGCGAGATTCCCCAGCGGCTCACCCCGACGCGCCGACCATCGGAGATAGGTCCGCAGGAAGCCGTGCATGAGCAGCCACCGAGTCCATGTGCGAGTCAACATCGTCACCTCCACACCCTAGGGCTCCCTATGATAGTGATTCGCTATGGACTCTCGCAGCTGCTGGGGGTGATGGAGTGACGTTCGGATCGGGCGAGGGGCCCACCATGGGCAGGCGTTGTTTCGTCAAGGGCGTCGGCGCGGCTGCGGCGATGCTGGGCCTTGCGGGCGTAGGCGCGGCCACGTCTGTCGCACGGGCAGACTATTTCGGCCAGAGCCCGAAGACACCGATGTATCGCGTGCTGGTGCCGGAGATCTTCGCACCCCTGCCGGATCCCGCCGACCATGTACCCGCGATCGTCGTCGGATCAGGGTTCGGGGCGTCGGTCACCGCGCTCCGCCTGGCGCAGTCCGGGATCGACGTCGCAGTGCTCGAGCGCGGATCGCGCTGGCCGAATGATCCGTGGCGCAACATCTTTGTCATCGACACGATTCCGGACGGCCGCGGCTTCTGGCATCGCACCACCTTCACCGGGGTGAACCGGATCCCGGTGCCTGTCGATCCGTTCGGCGGGGTCCTCGATGTTCGCAGCTATCCGGGCATCGACGTGTGGCGCGCAGCGTGTGTCGGCGGTGGCTCGGTCGTCTTCACCGGGGTGATGATCGAGCCGGAGCAGCGGTTCTTCGATCGGGTGTTCGGCGGCACGGTCGACTATCGCCAGATGCATGACATCTACTACCCCAGGGTCCGAGAGATGTTGCGGCCGAGCCCGATACCGGACGACATCTACGGCTCCTACGCATTCACGCACTCCCGCGCCTGGGACGAACAGGTCCGCGCGGCCGGATATACACCGCAGCCCATCGACGGCACCTGGAGATGGGACATCATCCGCGACGAGCTGGCCGGGCGATCGACGGCCTCGGCGACGGTGGGCTGTTCGAACCTCGGCAATTCCAACGGCGCGAAATTCGATCTGAACCAGAACTACCTGCGCTTTGCCGAGGACACCGGCCGCGCCCGGATCTACCCGGGCCACCGTGTGGACACCATCGCCGAGGTGCCGGGAGCGCCCGGCCGCTATGCCGTGGCCGTGACCAAACTCGCCCCGACCGGCGAGGTGCTCGGCACCCGGACGCTGACCTGCGACATGCTGTTCCTGGCCGCGGGCTCCCTCGGCACCTCCGAGCTGTTGGTGCGCGCGCAGGCGACCGGCGCGCTGCCGAACCTCAACGAGCACGTCGGCCAAGGCTGGGGCACCAACGGCGACGTCGCCCTGGCCCGCCCGTTCACCGCGCTCGATGTGGGCACGCAGGGTGCGCCTTCGGCGAGCCGGATTCTGGACGAGGCGGGCGCACCCGTGACGCTGGAGAGCTGGTTCATACCCGGCACGACGCCCTTCGACATCGGGTTGCTCGGATCACTGGGCATCGTGCTCGACAACACCCGCGGCCGGTTCGTCTGCAACCCGGCCGACGGGCGTGTGGACCTGCTGTGGCCACCCGGTGGCGCCGCCGGCTATCTCGCGCGAGCGCGCGAAGTCAACGCCACCATGATCGGCAACGGTCAGCCTTTTGCGCGATCGGGCCTGGATGCGGACGCGTCGTTCACCGCCCATCCGTTGGGCGGCGCAGTGATCGGACGCGCGACGGACGGGTACGGCCGGGTGCGTGGTTACCGGAACCTCTATGTGATGGACGGGGCGGCGGTGCCCGGTAGCACCGGGACGGTGAACCCCGCGTTGACGATCAGCGCGCTGGCAGAGCGCAATATCGAACAGATCATTCGTTCTGGCGGGTAGTGGAACAGTCCGGCGATACAGTCGAGAGCTGTGGACGAGACTCCGGTCGCACACCGTCGGCGGTCGCTCGCCGAGCGGGTGGCGATCCGGCTGCTGTACCCGACATTCCGGCCCACCGCGGAGTCCTTACGGGAGGCCGTCGCCGGCAAGGTGGTGCTGGTGACCGGGGCCTCACACGGTATCGGCAAGGCCAGTGCGCGGAAGCTGGCCGCCGCGGGGGCGGTGGTGCTGCTGGTGGCGCGTTCCCGGGCCGAACTGGAACGGCTGGCCGCCGACATCACGGCCGCCGGCGGCGTAGCCCACGCCCACCCGGCCGACCTGACCGACCCGGATGCCGTCGATCGGCTGGGCCGGACGGTGCTGTCCGAGTACGGGCACATCGATGTGGTGATCAGCAACGCGGGCAAGTCGATTCGACGCCCCATCGCCGAGTCCTACGACCGTTTCCACGATTTCACCCGCACCATCGACATCAACTATCTCGGCCCGGTGCGGCTGCTGCTGACCCTGCTGCCCGATATGCGCGCACGCGGGCACGGGCACATCGTGAACGTCTCCACCTGGGGTGTGCTCATGCCGCCGAGTCCGCGCTGGTCGGCCTACGGGGCCTCGAAAGCGGCCTTCGACGTCTGGCTGCGCAGCGTCGCCCCCGAAATCGCCGGTGACGATGTCACCACCACCTCGGTCTACATGCCGCTGGTCCACACCAGAATGAGCGCCCCCACCGACTTCGGCCGGATGCCCGCTCTGACCGTCGACGAAGCCTCCGACCTCGTCACGCACGCCGTCACCGCCAAACCCCGCGACATCGCCCCATGGTGGGCAGTCCGGGTCCAAGCCTGGTCCGCCGTCCACCGCGACCAGGTCCAGCGCTTCATGGAACGCAGGTTCCGCCGCTGAAGACCGGACCGCGGGCGGGCCGCGCCGGCGTGTCGTCCCCATTACTTTTCGGCGGCATTCTTATCGCAAATGTATAGCCATTGCATCGCACCGGATAATTTCGAAGGCCGACCGGCGCAAATGCGGGAATGAAGAGATATTTAGTCGTCGAATCGAACGTGGGAAGTCACTGAATCGTTGCTGTTCGGTCGTAGCGGTGTTCCTGGTGAAGTCGTCGGGGGAGTGCCCAGCGCACCGCGCACCTTCCTTGTGGATATGGAAACTATCCCGGCGTGCGGCGGTGTACACGAACGTACCGCTCGGCTTATACTGGCCGCGGTCGGGGTTTGCAGGAAATAAGGCGCGAATAAAGCGCGGTCCAGGGTTAAACGAGGGATGTAATGACTGCACCGCGACCGCAGCCCGACCCTGGCCGAGGATCGAGCGGAAATGCCGAGCCGGGCGCGTCAAACACACAGTTGATACCGCTGTCTGCCGGGCAGCAGGGGTTGTGGCTGGCGCAGAAATTGAGTCCGGATGTGCCGATATCCGAGGCGCAGTATGTCGAGTTCCATGGCGACTTCGACGTTGATCTGCTGCGTGAGGCGGCGATTCGAGCCGGCCACGAGTTCCAGTCCGGGTATCTGCGACTGGTCGAGACCGACGGTGAGCCGTATCAGTGGTACGACCCGTCGCTCGAGATGGCGGAATCGGTCATCGATGTCCGTGGTGCACCGGATCCCGTCGCAGCCGGCGTGGAATGGATGCGCCGGGAGTACACGGCACCGCTGGATATGACCCGGGACCTGTTGGTCGCAACGGCGATTGTGCAGGTGGGGGATCGGCGTTATCTGCTGTACTGCCGGAGTCATCACGTCGCACTGGACGGCTACGGCGCGATGATGATCGTGAACCGGATTGCCGAGTTGTACACGGCGGCGGCGCAGGGCCACACCGCGGAGCCCAATCGGCCGGCAGACATCCGCGCCCTCTACGAGGCCGAGCGCAGCTACCGGGAGTCGAAGAGGTTCACCGACGACCAGGCATATTGGGTGGACCGACTCACCGGCGTCTGTGAGGATTCCAGCCTGGCTGCCGGGCAGGCGCCCGCGTGCGCGGACAGTGTTGTCGCAATCACCGAACTGTCGGCCGCGACGGTGGAGCGGATCGAACATTCGGCGAAAGCGGTGGGGGCGAGCCCGGCCGCGGTGGTGATCGCCGCATTCGGCTGTTACCTGGGCCGGAAGACCGGCCGCGACGAGGTCCTGGTCAACATTCCCGTGTCGGGTCGCACGACCGCCGTGCTGCGGCGATCCGCGGGGGTATTCGTCAACGTGGCACCGCTTCCGATCGTCCTCGATCCAGGGGGCACCGTCGCGGCGCTGGAGCTGCGGGTGCAATCCGATCTGGTGGGTGTGTTGCGGCACCAGCGGTGCGGCCTCACCGACATTCGCGCCGCCATCGGGACCCGTGGCGCAGAGCACCGCTTCGCGGGCCCTGTCGTGAATGTGATGCTCTTCGACCAGAAGCTCCGACTCGGGTCGGTGGCCGGCGAATTCCATATCCTCAGCTCCGGCCCGGTCGAGGATGTACTGGTCGACGTGTATCGGACCGGGGATCCGCCGCGGACGCTCCTCCAGTTCTTGGCCAATCCCAACCTGTACACCGACCTCGAACTGTCGGCGCACAGCACCGGATTCGCGGCGTTCCTCGACGAATTCGCCGCCGCCACATCGGATACCGAGCTCGGACAGGTCGACCCCGGAAGTGTCGCCGAAAGCGCCGCGATCCGCCGCCACCGCGAGAACCTGGCGTTCTGGCGGGATACCCTTGCGGATCTTCCCGAGGAGCTTCGTCTGCCGTTCGACAGACCGCGACCGGTGGCGATGTCGAATCGGGGTGCGACTGCGGAATTTTCGTTGGATGCGGCCTTGGTTCGGGGGTTGGAGGATTGTGCTCGGCGGCATGATTCTTCGTTGTTCACGGTGGTTCATGGTGCGTTGGCGGTCTTGCTCGCGCGGATGAGCGGTGGCACCGATATTCCGGTCGGCACAGCGGTCGACGATGTGATCGGGATGTTCGCGAATACCGTGGTGTTGCGGACCGAAATCGATTCGGGGGGGTCGTTCGCTGATCTGCTCGGGTGGGTCCGGCAGGTCGATCTGGATGCGTTCGATCATGCCGATATCCCGTTCGAGCAAGTGGTGGACCAGCTGTCTCGGTCGCGACATCCCTTGTGCCAAGTGATGCTGGCATTCCGGAGCCCGGAACCTGTCGAACCGGAACAACTCGACCTCGAACTGCCGGCGGTCGGCCTCTCCAGCGAGATATCCTGCTTCGACCTGCAATTCGTCCTGTCGGCAGACCACGGCGGCAGCGACATGACCGCCGCGGTCACCTTCGCCACGGATGTGTTCGATGCCGCGACGATCGATTCTCTCGCACGTCGGTGGATCCGGATTCTGGAGTCCGTGGTAGCCGATCCGACGGTTCCGGTCGGAGCGATCGACGTGCTCGAGCCCGCCGAGCGCGCCGATCTGCTGGCGCGTCACGGTGCGCCCGCGGTGGCACCGGTCACCCTGCCCGAGCTGCTCGCCACCGCGGTCGCGGTGGATCCTGATGCGGTGGCGATCGTGTCCGGCGGCCGGGAGTTGAGTTACCGGGAGGTGGACGAGCGTTCGAATCGGTGGGCTCGGCAGCTGATCGAGCGGGGTATCGGTCCGGAAGATGTTGTCGCGATCGGTATGCCGCGTTCTGCGGATTCGGTGCTGGCGGTGTGGGCGGTTGCCAAGTCGGGGGCTGCCTTCCTACCGATCGATCCGGCCTATCCGGTCGAGCGCGTCGCCCACATCGTGACCGATTCGAGGGCGGCGGTCGGCCTGACCGTGGCATCCGCCCGCGCACGGTTACCCGATGACATCGATTGGCTGACAGCGGATTACCTCGATGAGGGCGATGACCGGCCGGTCACCGATGGTGATCGGGTGCGTCCGTTGCGTGTCGACGATGTCGCCTATGTCATCTACACCTCCGGATCGACCGGGCTGCCCAAGGGCGTTGCGGTCACTCATCGAGGACTGAACAACTGCGCCGTCACGCACCGGGATGCCATCGGCATCGGAAACCGATCCCGCACACTGCATCTGGCTTCACCGAGCTTCGATGTCTCGGTCCTGGAACTGCTGTTGTCGCTGTGCTCGGGCGCGACGATGGTTGTCGCACCCGGCGACAGCTTCGGCGGCGACGAACTCGCCGAACTCCTCGACCGCGAACACGTCAGCCATGCGTGTATTTCACCCTCGGCACTGTCGACCATCGACCACACCCGTTGGCTGTTACCGGATTTGGGGCATCTGATCGTCGGTGGCGAAGGCATCGGCACCGACCTGGTCGAACGGTGGAGTGGTGATCGCGAACTGTTCAACGAATACGGGCCCACCGAGACCACGATCGCGGTCACGCTGGCCTCTCTGGCGGCAGGGGAGCTGGTCACGATCGGCCATCCGATCCGCGGTGTTTCGACGTGGATCCTCGACCAGCGATTGCAGCCGGTGCCGGTCGGTGTGGCGGGTGAGCTGTATGTCGCCGGTGGCCTGTTGGCGCGGGGGTATTACCGCCGGGCCGGGTTGACGGCGGATCGGTTCGTGGCGTGTCCGTGGTTGCCGGGTGAGCGCATGTATCGGACCGGTGATGTGGTCCGATGGTCGCCCGATGGTGAGATCCAGTATCTCGGCCGGTCCGATTTCCAGGTCAAGATTCGCGGTCTCCGTATCGAGCTCGGTGAGATCGATTCCGTGCTCGCCGGTCACGAGAGTGTCGGTTATGCCGCCACGATCGGCTATCGCGCCGAATCGGGAGCTCAGTCGCTGGTCTCGTATGCTGTTGCCGCGCCGGGGTATTCGATCGATCCAGCACTTTTGGCGGAGTATGTCGCCGATCGTGTGCCGTCGTATATGGTTCCGTCCTCGATCGTGGCGCTGGACCGGATCCCGTTGACACCCACGGGCAAGCTCGATCGCAAGGCGCTGCCGGAACCGGTATTCGCCGACACCAAACCGTACCGGGCACCGCGAACACCGACCGAGCATCTCATCGCCGAGACATTCGCCGATGTGCTCCACCTCGACACCATCGGTATCGACGACTCCTTCTTCGCCCTCGGCGCAGACAGCTTGGTCGCGACCCGGGTCGCAGCGCGCCTCGGAGCCGCGCTGAATATCGAACTTCCGGTGCGACTGCTGTTCGATGCGGCCACGACCGCGGAACTGGCCACCCGGATGGAGCAGGAGGCACTGACGGGGCGGCGACCCCGCCCACCACTGATCGCCGGTGCGCGCCCCGATCTCGTGCCGTTGGCGCCCGCGCAACAACGAATGTGGTTCTTCAATCAATACGACACCGCCTCCGGGGCATACAACATGCCGATCGCCCTTCGGCTGCGTGGCGAATTGAACGTCGATGCCCTGCGGCTGGCTCTGATCGATGTGCTGGCCAGACACGAATCCCTGCGGACGCGGTACCCGGATCACGACGGAATGCTGATCCAGGTCATCGAATCCGTCGACCGCGTGGACCGAGAACCCACTCTGACGACGGTCTCGTTCGGCCAATTGGTTCCGGCAATAACCGAATTCGTGACCGAAGGCTTCGACGTGAGCACCCGGGTGCCGGTGCGCGCCCGGCTGTTCCACGTGGCCGATGCGGAGGAGCCGGAATACGTGCTCGCCGTCGTGGTGCATCACATTGCCGCGGACGGCTTCTCGATGGCACCACTGGCTCGTGACGTGACGACCGCGTATGCCGCCCGGATCCGCGGTGAGGCCCCCTCGTGGACACCGCTGCCCGTTCAGTACGCGGACTATGCGCTGTGGCAGCGAGCTACCCTCGGCTCGCCGGACGAACCGGAATCGCTGAGCGCCCAGCAGATTCGATTCTGGACAGATGCACTGGACGGAGTTCCCGACGAGCTTGATCTGCCGTTCGACAGGCCGCGTCCGGCGGTGATGTCGAATCAGGGCGTGACGGCGAATTTCACGTTGCGCGCGCGGTTGGTTCGAGCGTTGGAAGACGCTGCGCGGCAGCACAATTCTTCGCTGTTCATGGTGATTCATGGTGCGTTGGCGGTGTTGCTCGCCCGGATGAGTGGGTCCGCCGATATTCCGGTCGGCACGCCGGTGGCGGGGCGTGGTGTGGCGGAGCTCGACGATATGGTCGGGATGTTCGTCAATACGCTGGTATTGCGGACTCAGATCGATCCGGGGGAGTCGTTCGCCGATCTGCTCGGCCGGGTGCGGCGGGTCGACCTGGATGCCTTCGACCATGCCGATATCCCGTTCGAGCAAGTGGTGGATCAGCTGGTCACGCACCGATCCCAGGCTCGCCATCCGCTGTTCCAGGTGATGCTGGCATTCCAGAACCTGGAACCGGTGAAGCTGGAACTGCCCGATCTCGAACTGTCGGTGGTCGACCTCCCCAACAACGTTTCCCGCTTCGACCTGCAATTCATACTCTCGCAGGACCACGACAGCGGCGCCATGACCGTCGCGCTCACCTTCGCCACGGACCTGTTCGATGCCGCGACGATCGATTCTCTTACCCGCCGGTGGATCCGGATTCTGGAGTCGGTGGCCACCGACCCGACGGTTCCGGTCGGGGCGATCGACGTGCTCGAGCCTGCCGAGCGCGCCGATCTGCTGACCCGCCGCGGTGCCGTTGCAGCGGCTCCGATGACGCTGCCGGATCTGCTGACCGCGGCGGCTGCGCGGGATCCCGACGCGTCGGCGATCGTGTTCGCGGGGCAGCAGCTGAGTTATCGGGAGTTGGATGAGCGTTCGAATCGGTTGGCGCGACTGCTCATTCGCCGAGGTATCGGTCCAGAGGACACGGTCGCGATCGGAATGCCGCGTTCCCCGGACTCGGTGCTGGCGATATGGGCGATTGCGAAATCGGGGGCGGCTTTCCTGCCGATCGATCCGGGCCATCCGAGGGAACGCACCACACACATGATGACCGAGTCGGGGGCGGTCATCGGGGTGACCGCGCCGTCTGTGCGCGCCCAGTTGCCCGACGATATCGACTGGTTGACAACGGATGACCTCGACCGCACCGACACCGTCGAGGCAGCCGACGACCGGCCCATCACCGACAGCGAACGGATACGTCCACTGCGTATCGACGATATCGCCTACGTCATCTACACCTCCGGATCGACCGGACTACCCAAGGGTGTCGCGGTCACGCATCGAGGACTGCACAACTGCGTCGTCGAGCACCGCGATGCCCTGAGCATCGAATCCGATTCTCGTACACTGCATATGGCTTCGCCGAGCTTCGACGTGTCGGTTTTGGAATCGCTGTTGCCGCTGGGTGCCGGCGCCACCATGATCATCGCGCCCAGCGATGTCTACGGCGGCGACGAACTCGCCGACCTGATCGCCCGCGAACGGGTCAGCCATGCCCTCATGACACCGTCCACGCTGTCGACCATCGACCACACCCGCTGGCCCCTACCAGAGCTGACGCACCTGATAGTCGGCGGCGAGGACTACGGCACCGAAATGGTTCGGCGCTGGGGTGACGGCCGCGCCATGTTCAACGAATACGGGCCCACCGAAACGACCATTGCCGCGACACTGAGCACGCCGTTGGTGGTGGGTGATGTGGTGACGATCGGTGGTCCGATCCGCGGTGTGTCGGAATGGATTCTGGATCAGCGGTTGCAGCCGGTGCCGGTCGGTGTGGCTGGTGAGTTGTACATCGCGGGTGGTCTGTTGGCTCGCGGGTACGACGGTCGGGCGGGTACGACCGCGGAGCGTTTTGTCGCGTGTCCCTGGATACCGGGTGAGCGGATGTACCGGACCGGGGATGTGGCTCGGTGGACGGCCGACGGGGTGGTCGAGCACCTGGGTCGTTCGGATTTCCAGGTGAAGATCCGGGGTCTGCGTATCGAGCTGGGGGAGATCGATTCGGCGCTGGCGGCTCACGACGCTGTGGGTCATGCGGTGACCGTTGGCCGTCGTGGTGATTCCGGGGCTCAGTCGTTGGTTTCGTATGTTGTTGCCGCGCCGGGTTGTTCGATCGATTCGGCGGTGTTGACCGAGTATCTGGGTGATCGGTTGCCGTCCTACATGGTTCCGGCGTCGATCATGGTGGTGGATCGTATTCCGTTGACGCCGATGGGGAAGCTGGATCGTAAGGCGCTGCCGAAGCCGGTGTTCGCTGGAGACAAGCCTTTCCGGGCGCCTCGGACATCGGCCGAGCAGACTATTGCCCGGTGTTTCGCGGATATTCTGGGTGCCGAAACGGTCGGTGTGGACGATTCCTTCTTCGCCCTCGGCGGGGACAGCATCATGTCGATCCAGCTGGTGACTCGGGCCAGAGCAGCGGGCGTGGTGTTCTCCCCGCGCGACGTGTTCGAGCACAAAACTGTCGCCGGACTCGCCCGGGTCGCCATCCACGAGGGCGCTGCCGCGACCTCCCTCCCGGCCGAACCGCCCGGCGCAGGCGTGGGCCCGCTACCGCTGACGCCGATCATGCGAGAGTTGCTCGAGCGGGCGGGGTCGGCGTGCGGCCGCTACTCGCAGGCGATGATGCTGGACCTGCCGGCGGGGATGGCCCGGCGGCAGCTGACCGACGCCGTGCAGGCGGTACTCGATCGGCACGACATGCTGCGTGCGCAACTGACCCAGGGTACCGACGGGCAGTGGACGTGGGAGGTGTTGCCGGCCGGAATGATTCGCGCCGACGACGTTCTCGTGCGGGTGCCGATGGAAGCGGGGCACGGCGAGTTCCGTGCGTTGGCCGAGGCCGAGCTGGATGCCGCTGCAGACCGGCTCGATCCGGGAGCCGGGATCGTCACGCAGGTGGTCTGGTTCGACCCGGTGGACACGGCGGAGCCGGGCACGGTGCTGGTTGTCGTTCATCGTTCGGCGATCGATGGCGTCTCCTGGCGGGTGCTGGTACCCGACCTCACGGCCGCGTGGGCGCGGACCGCCTCCGGCGAGCCGCCCGACTCGGCCCCGACCGGGACGTCGATGCGCAGCTGGGCGCACGGGCTGGTCGAGGCGGCCCAACGTCCGGAGCGCGCCGCCGAGCTCGCACGGTGGCAAACGATGACCGCCGGGAACGATCCGATGCTCGGGTCACGGCCCCTCGACCCCGCGATCGACGTGGTCGCGACCGCCCGCACGGTCAAGGTCGAGGTCGATCCCGAGACGACCGAGGCTCTGCTGACCATGGTGCCCGCGGCTTTCCACGGCAGTGTGGACGACGGGCTGCTGGCCGCCTTGGCGGTGACGATCGCGAGGTGGCGGCGCGAGCACGAGACCGCGACTTCCGCGGGCCCACCCGCGGACGTGACGATCCGTCTCGAAGGAAACGGCCGTGTGGAAGGCATTGTCCCGCGCTCCGATCCGGCACGGACGGTCGGCTGGTTCGCCACGAGTTTCCCTATGCGCCTCGATCTTTCGGGCATGGATGTCGACGATGCGTATGCGGGCGGGCCGGCGCTGGGGACAGCGGTCAAGTCGGTCAAGGAGCAACTCCTCGCCGTCCCGGACCACGGGATCGGCTACGGCCTGCTGCGGTATCTCGACGAGAATGCCGGACCGATCCTCGCCACCGCGCCGCCCCAGATCGCGTTCAATTACCTTGGCGCCGAAGCGATTCCGGCGGCCGGATGGGTGCCGGTGGACGCCGGCGATGCCTCGGGTGCGGCAGAGCTCACCGGCACACAGCCTCCGGATATGCCGGTGCCCGCGGTGCTCGACATCAATGCCGTCGTCGTGGACGACGCGAACGGTAAACGGCTGCGAGCGATCTGGTCGTATCCCACGGGTGTCCTCACCGCCGATGCGGTGCGTGAGGTGGCGGAGTCGTGGCGCTCGGTACTGACCGCGCTGGCGGCGCATGTCCGCCGTGCCGGGAGCGGGGGACGGACGCCGTCGGATCTGGCGCTGGCCGGGCTCGGACAATCCGAGATCGAGCGGCTCGAGGAGCGGTATCCGGCATTGAGCGACGTCTGGTCCTTGGCTCCACTGCAACAGGGGCTGCTGTTCCACGCGCTGGTGTCCGAGCAGTCGGTGGATGCCTACATCACGCAGCTGGTCCTCGAGCTGCGCGGCCGGGTCGATCCGGGGCGGCTGCGCAGAGCCGTGCACGTACTCCTCGACCGGCATGCGAATCTGCGCGCCGCCTTCGTCACCGACGCCGGACCGGTACAGGTGGTCGACGACGACGCCGAGGCGCCATGGACGGAGCTGGACCTGTCCGGGCTGGATGATGGTGCACGCGAACGCGAGTGGACGCGGCTCATGGCGGCGGACCGCGCCACCCGGTTCGACCCGGCTCGTGCCCCGCTGTTGCGCTGGATGCTGGTCACCACCGGGCCGGAGCAGTACCGGCTGATGCTGACCAATCATCACCTGCTGCTCGACGGCTGGTCGACGCCGCTGCTCCTGCAGGAACTGCTGGTGCTCTACGCCACCGACTGCGACGCCACGATGCTGCCGCAGGTGCGCCCCTACCGGGACTTCCTGACCTGGGTCGCCCGGCAGGACCCGGCCGCGTCGCTCGACGCCTGGGCCCGTGCGTTCGACGGTGCCGACGAGCCGACCCTGGTGGCCGCGGCCGATCCACGCCGTCACTACACCGAATCGCGTGAGGTGCTCGGCGAACTCACCGAGGCGCAGACCGCGGCGCTGACCGGCCGCGCACGGTCCCACGGCATCACGCTCAACACCATGATCCAGGCGGCATGGGCGATCGTGCTGGGCGCGTTGACATCCCGGCAGGACGTGACGTTCGGTGCCGTGGTCTCCGGACGGACCCCGCAGGTCGCGGGCATCGAATCGATGATCGGGCTGTGCATCAACACGGTCCCGGTGCGCGTCCGACTCGATGCCACCGAGACCCTCGGGCAACTGCTCGACCGTATCCAGGCGGAGCAGGCCGCGCTGCTCGATCACCAGTTCATCGGTGTGGCCGACATCGAGCGGGCGGCCGGGCCGGGGGCGGTGTTCGACACGATGACGGTGTTCGAGTCCTTCCCGGTCGACCGCCATGGGTTGACCGCGGACACCGACATCGCCGGCATGCGGCTGGTCGACGTGACCGGCGCCGACGCGGCGCACTATCCGCTGGGCGTGGTCGGGCGGGTCGATTCGCGACTGCACCTCGAGATCAAGTACCTGCCCGAGTTCTTCGATCACGACACCGTCGCCGCGACCCTGCGTCGGATCCTGGGCGTGCTGGGCGACATTGCCGCCGACCCGGATCTGCCGCTGGTCCGGATGAATCTGCTCTCGCCGCAGGAATACCGCGAATTGGCGCCGGTATCAGGTGATCCCGCGATGCCGGAGCGGGTGTTGCCGGACCTGTTCGCGGCGACAGTGGCGCGGGATCCGGGGGCGGTGGCGGTGGTGTGTGGCGACCGGCAGTGGACCTATGGCGAGCTGGATGCGGAGTCGAATCGCTTGGCGCGCTTACTGATCGGCCGAGGTGCCGGGCCGGAGACGAGTGTCGCGGTTGCGTTGCCGCGCTCCTACGAGTCGGTGCTCGCAGTGTGGGCGGTGGCGAAGTCGGGGGCGGCATTCGTCCCGGTCGATCCACGCAATCCGGGGGGCCGGATCCAGCACATGCTCACCGATTCGGGCGTCGCGACGGGAATCACGCTGTCGGAGCAGAGGAATCGACTGCCCGGATCGGTGCCGTGGCTGGTCCTCGACGAGCCGGCGGTCGAAGCGGAGGCGAAGGGGTTGCCGGCCATGCCGGTGACCGATGCCGAGCGCACCCGGCCGGTCCGCGTCGATCACGCCGCGTACGTGATCTACACGTCCGGCTCGACGGGTGTGCCCAAGGGCGTGGTGGTCTCGCACCTGGGGTTGGCGAACCTGGTGGCCGAGCAGCGCACGCGGTTCGACCTCGGGCCGGGCGCGCGGGTGCTGCACGCCGCGTCCCCCAGTTTCGACGCGGCGGTCCTGGAACTGCTCTGGGCATTCACGTCGGGCGGGCGGCTGGTCATCGCGCCACCGAACGTCCTCGGCGGAATCGAACTGGCGCAGGTCATTTCGCAGAACTCGGTGACCCATGCGGCGCTGACACCCACGGCCCTGGGCACGGTCGACCCGGCCGGGCTGCGGAGCCTCGGGACCGTTGTGATCGGCGGCGAGGCGCCCCCACCACAACTGGTGTCACGGTGGGCGCCGGGCCGGAAACTGTTCAACACCTACGGTCCGGCGGAGGCCACGATCCAGACCGATGCCGGTGCGCCGATGGTGCCGGGTGAGACCGCGACGATCGGCGGCCCGATCCGTGGCGTCCGTGAGGTCGTGCTCGACGCATGGTTGCGTCCGGTGCCGCTCGGCGTCGTCGGCGAGCTGTACCTCACCGGTCCGGGACTGGCTCGCGGGTACCACAACCGGACAGGTCTGACAGCGTCGCGGTTCGTCGCCGATCCGTTCGCGGGCCGCGGGCAGCGCATGTATCGGACCGGGGACCTGGTGCGATGGCTGCGGTCATCGGAGGGAGGTCTGACCCTCGACTATGTCGGCCGGTCGGACTTCCAGGTCAAGATTCGCGGCTTCCGCATCGAGCTCGGCGAGGTCGAAGCGGGTCTGCTGGCCTGCCCGGGAGTGGCTCGTGCGGTGGCGACCGTGCACCGCGGCTCCGACACCGGCGATCGGTTGATCGGGTACGTGGTGCCCGAGCCCGGCGCCGAGCTGGACCCCGTCGCGGTCCTCGCGTTCGCTGGGCAACGATTCGCCCCGCACATGGTGCCGGCGACCGTGATGGTGCTCGACACGCTGCCGACGACGGAGACGGGCAAGATCGACCGCCTCGCGCTGCCAGAGCCCGACTTCAGCACGGGCCGAACCGAATTCAGGGCACCGGTCACCGAGACGGAGACGACGCTCGCGGGACTGTTCGCCGAGGTGTTGGGGGTCGACACGATCGGACTCGACGACTCGTTCTTCGCCCTGGGCGGAGACAGCATCATGTCGATCCAGCTGGTGACTCGGGCCAAGGCGGCGGGTCTGGTGCTGTCGGTGCGTGAGGTGTTCGAGCGCAGAACGGTTGCCGGACTGGCCCAGATCGCGGTCCGCGACAGCGCCGCGACAACCTCCATTCCGGCCGAACTGCCCGGCGGAGGTGTGGGGCCGATGCCGTCGACGCCGATCATGTGCTGGATGTTCGAGCGCGGCGAATTCGACCGCTTCTGCCAGTGGGTGATGCTCACGCTGCCGAACGGCATCGAGCAGACCGCCATCGCGGCGACCGTGCAAGCGGTGATCGATCATCACGACATGCTGCGGGCCCGGCTACAGCCCGACCCCGCACACCCATCGGGCTGGGCCGTGCAGGTGCAGCCGACCGGGGTATCCGCCGCCGGACTGATCCGGCGGGTGCCGGTGGATGCGGCACCCGACAGCAGCGCGTTCGCCGCGATCGCCGACGCCGAGGCACGCGCGGCCGCCGAACGCCTCGACCCCGCCGCGGGAGTCATGCTCCAGTTGGTCTGGTTCGCCTGCGCCGCCGGGCCGGGCCGGCTCCTGGTCGTCGCGCACCACCTGGTGGTGGACGGAGTGTCGTGGCGGATCCTCATTCCCGACCTTGCTGTCGCCGGAGCCCAGGTGAGCGCCGGGCAACGGCCGCAACTCATGCCCGTCGGCACGTCGATGCGACGCTGGGCGCACGCTCTCGACACCGCTGCCGCGAACCTCGATGAACTCGACTGGTGGCGTTCCACTCTCGCCGGCGCTGATCCGCCGATCGGGACGCGCCCGCTCGACCCGGTCGTGGACCTGCAGGCCACCGTCGCCACCGTTCGGGTGACGCTGCCCACCGCGGTGACCCGCGCGGTACTCACCACCCTGCCCCGGGCGTTCCACGGCAATGTGGACGATGCACTCATCGCCGGGCTCGCACTGGCTCTGACCCGGTGGCGACGCCGCCACGGCGACGACATCTCCGACACACTGCTCACTCTCGAAGGCCACGGGCGCGACGACACGGTTCTGCCCGGTGCCGACCTCACCCGCACTGTCGGATGGTTCACCACCACCTCCCCGGTGCGGCTCGACCTGTCCGATATCGACATCGACGACGCGTTCGGCGCCGGCGCTGCCGCGGGAGCGGTCGTCAAATCGGTCAAGGAACAACTCCGGCGGGTCCCCGGCCACGGGATCGGCTACGGGCTGCTGCGCTACCTCAACACCGACACCGCCCGCATCCTGGGCGCGCTGCCCGACCCGCAGGTGAGTTTCAACTACCTCGGCCGGTTCGACACGATTCCCGACGCGTTGCGCGACACCGGGTGGATGCCCGCCGGTGACGATGCCGCGGGCGGCGCCCAGCACCCCGACGCATCCGTGGCAGCCGTGCTGGGCATCAATGCGGCCACCGAGGACACGCCGGACGGACCTGCCCTGACCGCGGCCTGGGACTACCCGGCCGGCCTGATCACCGCCGCCGAGGTCACCGAGCTCGCGGAACTGTGGCGCGATGCGGTGACGGCTCTCGCCGCCCACGCGTCCCGCCCCGGCGCCGGCGGGCTGACGCCGTCCGACGTCGGACTCGTCGACCTCGACCAGGCCGCGATCGACCGGCTCGAGGCCCGATACCCGGAGCTGGACGATATCTGGCCGCTGACGCCGCTCCAGGCGGGGCTGTTGTTCCACGCCCAGCTCGCCGACGGCACCCGCGACGACTACATCGTGCAACTCCGGATGGAACTCGGTGGGCGCGTCGACGCGGACCGATTACGCCGCGCCGCACAGACTCTCATCGGACGGCATCCGAATCTGCGGACCACGTTCGTTCAAGACGGTACCGGCGAGCCGGTCCAGGTCGTGCACCCCCGCGTCGACGTACCGTTCACCCGGATCGACCTCGCGGAAGGCGCCGATACCGCGGCCGCGCTCGATCAGCTCATGGACGCGGACCGGCACTTCGACATGACCTCGGCGCCGCTGCTGCGCCTCACACTGATCAGCACTTCCCCGCAGCGGTACACGCTGCTGCTGAGCATGCATCACATTCTGATCGACGGCTGGTCCACCCCACTGCTGATCCGGGAACTGCTGATCCTCTACGCCGGCGACAGCCACCCGAGTGCACTGCCCCCGGTTCGTCCCTACCGGGACTACCTGATGTGGCTGGAGGCCCAGGATCAGGATGCGGCGGAAGCGGCGTGGGCGCGGACACTCGAGGGCGTCACCGAGCCGACCCTGCTGGCGTATGCGGACCGCGGCCGCCGGCACAGCGCGGCCGCGCGCGAAGTCCGAGTTCGGCTGAGCGAGCACCGCACGGCGGCCCTGGTCGCGGTGGCCCACCAGCAGGAGAGCACCCTCAACACCGTCGTCCAAGCCGCCTGGGCGATCGTGCTCGCGAGCGCGACCGCACGTGAAGACGTCGTCTTCGGCACCACCGTCTCCGGACGCCCCCCACAGCTCCCCGGCATCGAATCGATGATCGGCCTGTTCGTCAACACCGTGCCCGTCCGGGTCCGGCTCGACTACGGCGAAAGTCTCGCTCAGCTGCTCCGGCGAATCCAGGCCGAACAGGCTGCGCTGCTCGATCACGACCACCTCGGACTCGCCCGGATCCAGCGGGTGACCGGGTTCGGCGCGATGTTCGACACCGTGACCGTCTTCGAGTCCTACCCGGTCGACACGGCCGGGTTGTCCGAAGACACCGACATCGCCGGGATGCACGTCCTCGACGTGCAGGGACGAGACGCCGCGCACTACCCGCTCGGTCTGATCGTCCATCTCGGTACCCGGCTCGAGTTGACCTTCGAATACCAGTCCGGACTGTTCTCACCGGACGAGATCGACGCCCTCGCCGGCCGGGTGCTGCGCGTGCTCGACGCCATCACCGATGACATCGATCTCTCACTGCTGCGCGTCCAGCTGCTGTCGTCGGATGAGCTGGCCACCTTCGCACCCGTTCGCGGTAGGCCCAGCGTGGAGACATCGACGTTGCCGCAGGTGTTGGCCGCCGCAGCGACGTCCGACGCGGACGCGTTGGTCTGTGACGGTGCACGGTCGTCCTACCGCGAACTCGACGAAGTCTCGAACCGGTGGGCGCGGATACTGATCGGCGCCGGAGCAGGACCGGAATCGTTTGTGGCCGTGGCGTTACCGCGCTCCATCGACGCCATGATCGCCGTCTGGGCGGTCGCCAAGACCGGCGCCGCGTTCGTGCAGATCGACCCCACCCAGCCCGAAGACCGGATCAGCGGCATTCTCGCCGATGCCGGTGCCATCGCCGGGCTGACCGCCGAGACCTATCGAGACCGGCTGCCGGAGACCACCACGTGGCTCAGCCTCGACAGTCCCGGATTCGCCGCGAAGGCAATGTCGTTGTCCACCAACGTGATCGACGATTCCGAGCGTACGGCCACGCTCCGGCCGGAGCACCCCGCCTACCTGATCTACACCTCGGGCTCGACCGGGACCCCCAAGGGCGTCGTGGTCACCCATACCGGGATTGCGAATCTGGCGGCCGAAGCGCGGGAGCAGTTGGGCCTCACCTCGTCCTCTCGAATGCTGGCCGCGGCCTCGCCGACCTTCGACGTGTCGATCCTCGAATGGCTCGGCGCCGTCGCCGCCGGAGCCACCCTGGTGCTCGCACCGGAGCGTGTGGTCGCCGGCGCCGAACTGGCCGAGCTGATCGAGGCCGCACAGGTCACCCATGCGGCCGTCACTCCGACCGTGCTCGCATCGCTGCGCCCGGACGGACTCGATACCCTTCACACCCTGATCCTCGGCGGCGAGACATGCTCACCGGATCTGGCAACCCGATGGGCCCCTGACCGCACGCTGATCAACGCTTACGGGACGACCGAGACGACCATCCAGAGCTGCACCGACGTCCTCCGGACCACAACCGCCGACAGTCCGCCGCCGATCGGCGGCCCGGCCCGCGGGTTCTCCGCCGTCGTGCTCGACCGCAGATTGCGCCCGGTCCCGCCCGGAGTGGTCGGCGAACTGTATCTGTCCGGACCGGGCATCGCCCGGGGTTACCACGGGCAACCCGCACTCACGGCAGCACGATTCATCCCCGACCCGTACGGGCCGGCCGGGACCCGCATGTACCGCACCGGCGATCTGGTCACCTGGACCAGCGACCGAAGGCTGCAATACCTGGGCCGCAGCGATCTGCAGATCAAGGCCAACGGCCATCGCATCGAACCCGGCGATATCGAAACCGCGTTGTGCAGCCACCCCGACGTCTCCCGCGCCGCCGTCGCGGTCCATACCCGGCCCGACGGCGTCGACCAGCTCACGGGCTACGTGGTGCCCGCCCCGCACACCACACCGGATGCCGCGGTGCTGACCAGGCACCTCGCTACCCGATTGCCCACCCACATGATCCCGACCGCCATCGTGACGCTCGACCGGATTCCGCTCACGACCACCGGCAAACTCGATCACAACGCCCTGCCCGCACCCGACCTGCGCAGTCGGCCTCGGTTCCGCGCGCCGTCCACCCCGCTCGAGGCCACCGTGTGCGAAGCCTTCGGCCAAACCCTCGACGTCGAACGAATCGGAGTCGACGACGGCTTCTTCGCTCTCGGTGGCAACTCGCTGGCCGCCACCCAACTGGTGGCGCGGCTCGCGGAGTCCACCGGTGTCACCGTGCCGCTGCAGTGGCTCTTCACCGATCCGACGCCGCAACTGCTGGCCCGCCGCATCGAGAGCCGCCGCGACGGCCTCGCAGGGCCGGATGTCGACGGACAGGATCTCGACGGGGCGCTCGCCGTCATGCTGCCTCTGCGGGCGGCCGGATCCGAGCCGCCACTGTTCTGTATTCACCCGGCGGTCGGATTGGCTTGGGGTTTCACCGGACTCGTGCAGTACCTCGATCCCGACCGTCCCGTCCGAGGGCTGCAATCTCCCGCGCTGTCCGACCCCACCGTGCGGTTCGACACGCTCGACGAACTCGCCGCCCGCTATGTGCAGGAGATCCGGTCCGTCCAACCGCACGGTCCCTACCATCTGCTCGGCTACTCGCTCGGCGGCACCATCGCGCACGCGATTGCGGTCCAGCTCCGCCGCGACGGCGACTCTGTCGCGACGCTGGCCATGATGGACACCCGCGTCGTCACGGCCGACAGCTTCCGGGGTCCCACACCCTCCGTGGCGACGATGCTCGCCGAGTTCGGCGGTTTCGCCGTTCCGGACGGTCACACCGAACTGAGCGTCGAAGCCGCAACCGAGTTGCTGCACCGGCAAGGCGGACTCTTCACCGAGGTGACCTCCGAACATCTCGTGAGCTTGCAACGCGACTACACCCGGCTCATCGACCTCACCTGGAGCCATCGGCCGGGACTGTTCGACGGTGATCTGATCTACTTCAGCGCCGCCGACCACCATGTCGACGGGTCCTCCCCTGCTCATGCCTGGAACGACCACATCACCGGTCGTATCAGCGAGCACCGGATTCCCGTTCAGCACGAACGGATGACCGATCAGGATTCGCTCCGCGCCATCGGTTTCGTCCTCACCGAGCACTTCCGGTCCATCCACACCGCCCCCACGGAGTCACAAACCCCAGCAAGGACAAGCCGACCATGAGCACCGACCGATTCGTCGGAACACGTTCCGGCGTCGAGCCAGTCAACCTGTTCGACCCCGATGTGGCGGCCGGTAACGGCATGCACCCTCACCTTGCCGAACTGCGCCGGTGGATGGTCGAGTACCTGTGCCAATCCCACCCCGACCTGGGCCGGCCCGGCCATGTCTGTCCCTACACCAGCCATGCCATCGCACTGCGATCCCTGTGGGCCGCATTCATCCCTGGTCGTGATATCGACCGCTCGCGCATCAGCGCGATAGTCGCCGACCTCTACGACCTGTTTCCCACCCTGCCACCCCGGAAGGAACCCGATTCCAAACTCAAGGCCGTCATCGCGGTCTTCCCCGACCTCACCGAATACGCCGACATCGACACCGTCCAGCACGACCAGAAAACCAAATTCGTCGAACAGGGCCTGATGCTCGGCCAGTTCTACCCAGGCTGCACCGTCGCCGGCCTCCACAACTTATCTTTCCCCGCCCTCGACGCCCCCCTCCCCATGCTCGCCATCCGCTACATGGCCCCCACCGACTTCCCATTCCTCAGCTCCCGCCACGAATGGATGAACTTCTACCTGAAAATCTTCGCCCCCGCCATCCCCAAGTTCATCGCCACCGCCATGTCCGACAGACTCGTCGTGACCCCCGATGCGCCGACCGACCTCGGCCCTGATGGCCGGTAACGATCCGTCTCAACCGCTCATCTTCTACGGCCCGAAAAAGGTTCGGCTGCAACTGAATCGGGAGACGCACCATCGCCGATCCGGCATCCCGGTGACCCGCCGATCGGGCACAGAGATTCGCGCCAGTGGCTCCGAACCGTTCGTGGGTAGCGGACCACCGTCGCGGCGCTCGATCCCATCGAGCACGCTATTCGGACCCGCGAGCGCGAGGTTGGAAGATGAAAGATGCTGTGCACCACACGGTTAGGTGGCCCCGGTACATCGCGATCGCGCTTGGACCGCGACTCATGTCGTTGTGATTCGTTTGCCGCGTGTCGGATTCGGTTGCGCGGCATGGCGTCCGGCCGTGGTCGACGCGCCCGCGAAAGCCACACCGTATTCCGTTACCCGGGCGGTGTGCTCGTCCATGATGCTCTCGGTGTCCGCAAGAAGTCCGGTAGAGGCTCCCCTATCGCCTGATGCGCCCCTCTGGCCTTGCATGAAGCCCTCGACACCGCCACCCCCGGCGGGCGCCTGGTCTTCCACGTCTTCGACGCGCTGGCCGACTTCATCCGAGGGTACCGACCCAGCACGACGGCCATGTGTCAGTCGCCCCCGGCGGCGGGCTTGAACTTCACGCTGACCGTATGCGTCTGCGCCGAGGAGATCCCGCCGCCGATGGTGACGACGTACGCCTTGATGCCCGCCTTGGCCTCGTTTTTCACGGCGATGTTCAGCTCGATGGCGCATTCGTCGAGCGTCAACTTGTCGCCCGAGCCCGCTTGGGCCTCGGTCAGTTCGGACTTGAGATAGCGGATCATGTCCGAAAGTTCGATCGCGCCATCGGCTGGAATGGTCATGCCGCGCTGCCTCTCGCTTGACGGTTCTTCTCAAGCCGGGTCCGGGGGTCGAACCCAAGAATATTCGACCGCTGCCCCGACGTACGTCGAGACGCGCCGGATCGCAATCGGTGACGACGACCCGCCTATCCACTCGGAATTCCGACTACCTGAATACCGGTCCCGGCTGATCGGCTACCCCGTATACGCCCGCGGCAGGGACGACGACGCGCGATTGTGGCCCGGCCCGGGATGGGGGCCGCTACCGGATGAGGCCGCTCTCACCGGGCGGCACGATCTCCGGTGCGGGGCCGTCGCCGAAGCTGCGGGCGAACAGCCGATGTCGACCGTTCGCTTTCCTTGCATCCCCATCGCCGAATTATTGAGCAGCAGAACGACATTGATCGGCGCTCTCGACATGTAGGCGTGAGATCCGGCTGTCATTCTGACCGGTCGTGCCCTTGTGACTGAATGATGGTGCGAGCAAACAGTTTTTGTTGGCAAACTCGCGCATACTACGGCCGGAGGCCGAGTCGGTCGGCGGTTGGCCCTTATCTCGGATTCAAGGGGATTGGACCCGATGAGCAAGTCCAACTCATACCCGTTCGTCGTGGACGAGCCGATCGTGTCGAGGCTGGACTCCAGCACGCTGCACGCGATCGGCCGCAATGTGTGGCCGGTCGAACTGCCAGAGCTACCGCCTACATCCCCGATCGGGCGTTCGCCGCACGGCCCGGGTTCGGCGAAGCAGTGACCTCCGGAAACCTCGCTCTCGGATGGATTCCGCTCCGATAACCCTCAACTCAGACGACGACGGGGCTCCAGGCAACTGGAGCCCCGCCGTGTCTCTGCCGGAGTGGCTACCGAGGATCGGGGCGTCCGAGCACTTCCAGCCACCCGACCGGTTCCCACCGGTAGAACCCGGCCCCGCAGGTGCAGTCCTCATGACGAAATCCCTGTGCGCTGCGCCAGGGCCGCTGCCCCTTGAGATCACCGTAGTACTCGCCGAAAATCGGGCGGATATCGAAGTTACCGCAGCTGAGGGTGCTATCGGTCGTGGGGCCGGGTCCGAACAGGCGCGACCGCCGGATCCCCCTACCAGGGGATATGCCCGAACTTCGTTGGAGTCTCGGCGATTGCTACCGGAACCCCAGAGAAAGGCAGCGATCAATTGCTCGGAAGAATCCGCCGGGGTTATGGTTGTGGCGCTGCCTGAGCTATTCGCCGTGCTGCGGATGGATCGGCCCGTATTTCCACTGCTGATTCGGTAGCAGTCGACCGAGTAATCATCCACGCACGTTGCACGGGGATGGCCCTGGTGCAATCGAGTTGAATGGATCATTAGAAGGATCAGCAATGTTCGCAATGACCAGGCAAACGGTGGCTCGGGCCGTCCTCGCCGGTGCGATTGCGGTGGCTCCGGTCACCGCCGTGACCGTGCCGGTCCAGGCCGATGTGGTCACCAACTACACCCCCGCCCCTGTCGATCAGCACTGGGACCACGGCTGGGAAAGTAAGCACTTCTTCCCGCCGGGCTGGGGATTCTTCCCGCCGGGCTGGGGAATCCCTCCGGGATGGTTCCACAAGCTACTGCCGTTCGAGTTCTTCGATTGGGACTGGGACTAGCACAGCGTTCCAATGCGACTGCCGGCGCCGACACTCGCACACGGACGCCGACGTGGATGGCCGTGTAGGCGGTGCGCACCACCGCCCAGTTTCGGCGTCGCGAATTCGGTGTGGTTCGTCGTGACCTCGAGGCCCACAAACGTGGTGTCGCGGTTTCTGTGTGACCGATCGTGACGACTGCCCCGCGTGTTTGGCCGCGACCCGGTCCGCGGCGTAGCGGCGTGAGCGTCGGCGCATGTCGTATCGGGACGCCAGGTGCAGGCTCGTAGGGGCCAGAAGCAGTAGTCACAGCGGTGGCAGTAGTGGCCAGCTGCCTCGAGGAGCTGAAAGATCTCGAGGTCACCGGACAACCGAATCCCCCCACGGGGTCCTGTTTCCCGCGCGCAACGGTTCCCTTCGCAACCCTGACAACTTCGGGCGCAGCTGGCGTGCCGCACGTGGGGAGAACTACTCCTGTGTCACTCCGCGGATGTTCCGGCGTGGGGTCGGCATGGCAGTCGACAACACCTACAGCGATCCCGAGCGTGCCGCGCGACAACTGGGCAACACCAACGCGGTGGCGAAGGCTCACTACATCGCATCCCCGAAACGGCACAGGACGATCGCGAGGTTCTCGAGCAGTGGGCGCGGGGCGATCGGCCGAAACGTGAGATTTCTGTGAGATCCGGCCGAATTCGAGAGTTCGTCGGCAAAAAAAGATCCCCTCCGACCCAGGTCGGAGGGGATTTCTTGGTCGGGCTGACAGGATTTGAACCTGCGACCACTTGACCCCCAGTCAAGTGCGCTACCAAGCTGCGCCACAGCCCGTTGCATTCGCTCTCGCTCGTGCTCGATGAGATTACCCCAGGACCCCCCTGAACATCCAAATCGGCTGGTACTTGGCGTGTGGCGGGGTAGTGGGACGCGCTTGACCGGGGGTCGAGCGGTCGCAGGATCGGGTTCATCTGATGCTCGGGTTCGACGCACCGCGTGGTCCGGGATTGCCTCGGCATCGGGTGGGCATACCGAGCCGAGGGTGATCCGACGCTTCGGTTCACGATCCCTCGCTGGCGAAGGTGGTCGGACGCCTTCGCGAACTACGTCGGTTCCATGCGTCGGAGGGGTGCGGCATAGGTGCTCGACGTATCGGTGGGGACCTGACTGTCTGCGGCACCGGTCATGGGACGGCAATCGCTTCGACATGTATTCGAAATCGTTTGTGCGGCAGGGTAATAAAGTGCAAAAGGGTGCGGTTTTCATTGCCGCTCTCGGGGTCTGGGTGGGGTGGGTTGCCTCGCCTGTGCTGCCGGTGGTTTCGGGGGCTACTGGACGATTGACAAGTCAAGATCGTTCGAACTACTGTTCAGTACGATGACCCCCGCCGCTCGAAAACCCCTGGTACACATGCCTCATTCGGTTGGCATGGCCACGTAGCGTGGCAGTCTTCAGCATCATTGCTGATCAATTGTTGCACTGAGCCTGGCGGCACAGCTGGGTCAGTTGACCTGGTCTGAAACATCTCCTCGGCCAGGGTCCCTGCGGAAGCACCCCATATCATGCGGGCTCTTCTCTAGGTCGCTGTCGCATCGAAATCCGTTGTGTCGAAAGAGGAATCATCTGTGTCGTCGGCATGTCGTCGACTGGATCCGGACACCGATCGCTCTGTGCGATGGCGTTTAACCGCGGGTTGGCCAGGGTAGAAGAACGGAACTTGTTGGCCGCCGTCGTCTTCGACTGTCCGGCGGTGGATGAGGGCGCGAAGAGGGTGCGTGCCGTGAGGAAGGATTTTCAGAGGTGACCGGATCGGCGTTTGCCGTCGCTATCGTGGGTATGTCTTGCAGGATGCCGGGGGCGGCCGATCTCGACAGTTTTTGGCAGTTGCTCACGGAGGGGCGCGCCGCGATAGGCGCGGCTCCCGAGGGCCGGGGGAGTATTACCGAGCGGGCCGGATTCGTCGGCACCGCAGGGGAGTTCGACGCGGATTTCTTCGGGGTCTCGCCGAACGAGGCGCGGGCACTCGATCCGCAGCAGCTGCTGGCGCTGGAGCTGAGCTGGGAGGCGCTCGAGGACGCGGGCCTGGCCGCCACGGCGCGCGAGGCCCGGCGGTGCGGTGTGTTCCTCGGCTGCACCGGAAGCGATTTCGCTGAAATTCTGGCCTCGCGGGGCGGCCCTGGGGTCAGCCGCCACTCGCTGTGGGGTGTGGGACGCGGCATCATCGCGAACCGCATCTCGAACTACTTCGGTTTCAGCGGCCCGAGCATCGTGGTCGACAGCGCCCAGGCATCCTCGCTGGTCGCGGTGCATCTGGCCTGTGAGAGCCTGCGCAGCGGCGAGAGCGACGTGGCCCTGGCCGGTGGCCTGAACCTGATTCTGTCGCCGACGAGCGGTGAGCGGATCGAACAGTTCGGCGCGCAGTCGGCGCTGGGTGCCTGCTACACCTTCGATGCGCGGGCCGACGGGTTCGTGCGCGGCGAGGGCGGTGGCATGGTGCTGCTGAAGCCCCTGGCGCAGGCTATCGCCGACGGCGACCGGATTCATGGCGTGATCCGCGGCAGCGCGATCAACACCGGCAATGAGCGCCGAGTGCTGAGCGCCCCGAGCCGGGATGCGCAGGCCGCGGCGATTCGCGATGCCCTGACCGCGGCGGGCGTCGAGGCGCCGTCGGTGCAGTACGTCGAATTGCACGGCACCGGAACACCCGCCGGTGATCCGGTGGAGGCCGCCGCGCTCGGTGAGACCTACGGCGCGGGCCGGGCGCAGGACGCCCCGCTGGCCGTCGGATCGGTCAAGACGAATATCGGGCATCTGGAAGGTGCTTCCGGTATCGCGGGCCTGATCAAGACCGTGCTCTGCCTGAGTCACCAGGAACTGGTGGCCAGCCTGAACTTCGAGACGCCGAATCCGCGAATTCCGCTCGCGGAACTGGGTTTACGGGTGGTGACGGGCACCGAGGACTGGCCCGTGACCGACGTGCGCAGAGCGGCTGTGTCGTCGTTCGGCATGGGTGGATCGAATGCCCACGTGATCGTGGAGGAGGCGCCCGCCGTCGGGTCCGCCGCGGGCGGCGAGGCCGGTGCGGTGCCGTGGGTGGTGTCATCCCGCAGCGAGGCCGGTGTGCGTGCGCAGGCGGCCCGGCTGCGGGAGTGGCTGCTACGCCATTCCGATTCGACCGCGGTCGATGTGGCGTACTCGCTGCTGGCCACGCGCGCCCAGATGGAGTGGCGCGGAAGCGTTGTCGGTCGGGATCGCTCCGAGCTGCTGGCCGGTTTGGCAGCCCTGGCCGACCCGACCGCGCCCGCCGCGACGATCGAGCCCGCCATCGGGCGGGCCGAGCAGCGCCGCATCGTGTTCGTCTTTCCCGGGCAGGGCAGCCAGTGGGAGGGTATGGCGCTGGGCCTGCTGGACGCGGGCGGCGCGTTCGCGGAGTCGATCGCGGATTGTGAAGTGGCGCTTGCGCCGTACGTGGACTGGTCGCTGACCGCGGTGCTGCGTCGCGAGATCGGCGCGCCCCCGCTGGATCGCGTGGACGTGGTGCAGCCGGTGCTGTTCGCGGTGATGGTCTCCTTGGCCCGGATGTGGCGCGCGGCCGGCGTGGAGCCGGACGTGGTGATCGGCCACTCCCAGGGCGAGATCGCCGCCGCCTATATCGCCGGCGGACTCTCGCTGTCCGATGCGGCGCGCGTGGTGGCGCTCCGCTCGCGCGCGGTCGCCGAGGAACTGGCCGGTCAGGGCGGTATGGCCTCGATCGGACTCGGTGCCGATGCGGTCCGGGAACGGTTGGCGGTGTACGGGGATCGGCTCTCGCTCGCGGCGGTGAACGGTCCGGCACAGACCGTGATCGCCGGCGACGTCGCCGCGATGGAGGACTTCCTCGCCGCCTGCGCCCGCGATGGTGTGTGGGCCCGCCCGATTCCGGTGGATTACGCCTCGCATTCGATGGCGGTCGAGCGGCTGCGTGATCGTCTGCTCGCGGAACTGGCGCCGATCCGCCCGCAATCGGGGTCGGTGTCGTTCTTCTCCACGGTCTCCGCCGACCGGGTGGATACCGCGGAACTGGACGCCGAATACTGGTATCGCTCCCTGCGCGAGCCGGTCCGATTCGCCGACGCCGTCACGGCGCTGATCGCCGACGGTGTCAACGGATTCATCGAGTCGAGCCCGCATCCGGTGCTCACAATGGGTATCGGCGTGACCGCCGAGGCCGCCGGTGCGGCCGAGAGCGTCGCTGTTGTCGGCTCGTTGCGGCGTGGCGAGGGTGGCCCGGAGCGCTTCCTGGCGTCGCTGGCACAGGCCCACTGCGCCGGCGTGCAGGTGGATCCGGGTGCGCTGGTCTCCGGCGGGGCGCGGATCGACCTGCCGCCGTACGCCTTCCAGCGCCGCAATTTCTGGGCCGGTGCGCCGGCCATGTCCGGTGGCTCGACCGACATCGTCGAGGTCGCCGAGGACCGCACGCCCGAGGGCGGTGAGCAGGCGTGGGATGACAGCCCGCTGGCACGCACACTGCAGGCGACCCCCGTGTATCAGCGCGGCACTGTCGTTCTCGACCTTGTCCGTGCGCAGGCGGCCGCGATCCTCGGCCACGAGTCGGCCCGATCCATTCACCCCGACCTGCCCTTCACCGAGTTCGGCTTCGACTCGGTCAGCGGCGTGGAGCTGCAGAACCGCCTGACGCGCGCGACCGGTGTGCCCCTGCCGTCGTCGCTCATCTTCGACCACCCGACCGCGAATGCGGTTGCGGCGCTGCTGCAGGCCCGGGTCACCGGATCAGACCGGGGGGAGCGCCGGGTCTCGCGGCGCGCGAATACGGACGAACCGATCGCGATCGTCGGCATGGCCGCCCGATTCCCCGGCGGTGTGCGTTCCGCCGAGGACCTGTGGGACCTGCTCGCGGCGGGCCGGGACGCGATCGGTGAATTCCCCGAGGATCGCGGCTGGGACCTGGACCGGCTCTTCGACCCGGACCCCGACAAGCCGGGCAAGGTCTACACCCGCCATGGTGGATTCCTCAGCAGTGCAGGTGATTTCGATCCCGGATTCTTCGGCATCAGCCCGCGCGAGGCCTTGGCGATGGACCCGCAGCAGCGGCTGCTGCTCGAAACCTCCTGGGAGGCACTCGAAGACGCGGGCATCGATCCGGTGTCGTTGCGGGGCAGCGACACCGGTGTCTTCGCCGGCGCCTGCTCGTCCGGATACGCCGGCCGGGTGACCGGTGACCTGGAGGGCTTCCGCCTGACCGGTACGTCGCACAGCGTCATCTCGGGCCGCGTCGCGTACGCGTTCGGCCTGGAGGGCCCGGCGGTGACGGTGGATACGGCGTGCTCGTCGTCGCTGGTGGCATTGCATCTGGCATGCCAGGCGCTGCGCCAGGGCGACAGCTCGCTGGTGCTCGCCGGTGGTGTGACCGTCGCGGCCAGCCCGCATCTGTACGTGGACTTCGCCCGCCAGCGCGGCCTGTCGCCGGACGGCCGATGCAAGGCGTTCTCGGCGGCCGCCGATGGTGTGGCGTGGTCGGAGGGCTCGGGTGTGCTCGTCCTCGAGCGACTCTCGGACGCCCAGCGGCTCGGCCACCACGTCCTGGCCGTGGTCCGCGGTAGCGCCGTCAACCAGGACGGCGCGAGCAATGGCCTGACCGCGCCGAACGGTCCGTCGCAGCAGCGGGTGATCGCCCAGGCCCTCGCCAATGCGGGCATCACCGCGGTCGACGTGGACGCCGTGGAGGCGCACGGAACCGGCACGGCCCTGGGCGATCCGATCGAGGCCCAGGCGTTGATCGCGGCCTACGGACAGGATCGCGACGAGCGGGAACCGCTGCGGATCGGCTCCCTGAAATCCAACATCGGCCATGCCGTGGCCGCCGCCGGTGTGGCCGGCGTGATCAAGATGGTGCAGGCGCTGCGGCACGAGCGCCTGCCGCGGACGCTGCACGCCGAAACGCCGTCGCCACACGTGGATTGGGCCGCGGGCGCGGTGCGCCTGCTGACCGACGCCGAACCGTGGACCGCGGGCGATCGGGTTCGCCGGGCGGGTGTGTCGTCGTTCGGGATCAGCGGCACCAACGCCCACGTGATCCTCGAGGAAGCGCCTACCGCACCGGTTGTGGCCGCCGAGGACCAGCCGGGCAGTACCGCACCGCTCATCCCGGTGCTGGTGTCCGGCAAGGGCGAGGCAGGTCTGCGCGCGCAGGCCGCCCGACTGGCTGCCTGGCTGTCCGAGCGCCCCGAAATCGATATCGCGGATGCGGCCGAGGCGCTGGCGAATTCGCGGGCGCAGCTGGATGCCCGCGGTGTGGTCCTCGGTCGTGATCGCGCCGAGTTGCTCGAGCGGCTGGCGAGTCTCGCCGAATCGGGGACCGGCGCCGGTGTCGTCGCGGGTTCCGTCGGCGCGGGGACGACGGCCTTCCTGTTCACCGGGCAGGGTGCTCAGCGGATCGGCATGGGAGCCGGGCTGTACGAGGCCTTCCCGGTGTTCGCTGACGCGCTGGATTCGGTGTGCGCCCACTTCGATCCGCTGCTGGAGTGCTCGCTCCGGGACGTCATGTTCAACGGTTCCGCCGACGGTGGCACTGCCGTCCTGGACCGCACAGAGTTCACCCAGCCCGCCTTGTTCGCCTTCGAGGTGGCCCTGTACCGCCTGCTGGGGTCGTTCGGCGTCACCCCGGACGTGGTGATCGGTCATTCGATCGGCGAGATCGCCGCCGCGTACGTCGCGGGTCTGTGGTCGCTCGAGGACGCCTGCCGATTGGTGGCGGCGCGCGGCCGCCTCATGGGCGCGCTGCCCGAGGGCGGCGCGATGCTGGCCGTCGGAGCGCCCGAATCCGAGGTGAACGAGGTCGTCGCCGGCTATCCGGGCCGCGTCTCGGTCGCCGCGGTGAATGCGCCGCGGGCCCTGGTGGTCTCGGGTGACGTGGACGCCGTCGCCGAGATCGAGGCTCTGTTCGCCGATCGTGGTGCGAGGACGTCGCGGCTGCGGGTCAGCCACGCCTTCCACTCCCATCGTATGGAGCCGATGCTGGCCGAATTCGATTCTCTCGCACAGGATCTGGCCTACCACCCGCTCCGGCTTCCCGTGGTGTCGAACGTGTCCGGTCAGCTGGCCGGGGACGAGATGATGGAACCCGAGTACTGGGTTCGCCAGGTGCGGGACGCGGTGCGATTCGCGCCGGGTATCCAGACACTGATCGCCTCGGGGGTGCGCCGATTCCTGGAGGTGGGCCCTGACGCGGTGCTGGCGGCGCTGACCCGGCAGACCCTTCCCGAGGACGCCGAGTCCGCGTCGGTGGTGGCCGCGGCCGTGCGCCGGGATCACGATGAGCCCCAACAGTTCTCGACGATGCTGGCGCACGCTCACACCGCCGGTGGGCGGGTGGACTGGACGCCGCTGCTCGGTGGCCGGTCGCCCCGGCGAATTCCCCTGCCCACCTATGCCTTCCAGCACCAGCGATTCTGGTTGCCGCCGCGCCGCGAAGCCACCGGCGACCCCCTTGCCCACCCCCTGCTCACCGGTGTGTTCCCGGTGGCCGGCAAGGACGAGTTCGTCTTCACCGGCCGGTTCTCGCTGCCCACCGACCCGTGGGTCGCCGACCACATGACCTACGGCACCGTGGTGCTGCCCAGCGCGACCCTGATCGAATTCCTGCTCGTCGCAGGCAGCCGGATCGATTGCGGCGTCGTCGAGGAGCTGACCCTGGAGGCTCCGATCCTCCCGTCGGAAACCGATGAGGTCGAACTCCAGGTATCGGTGCAGGAGCCGGATTCGACCGGCCGCCGCCAGTTCAGCTTCTACTTCCGCAAGGCCGGCCGCGCGGGCGAATGGGTCCGCAACGCCAGCGGTGTCCTGGCCCCCGCCTGGGACGGCGACGACGCCCTGCTGGACCAGCTGCGAGACGAGGCATGGCCGCCGGCCGACGCCGAAACCCTCGACACCGCATGGATTCCCGAGCGGATCGCGAAGGGATCCGGACTCGAATACGGCCCGGCATTCCTCGGTGTCGACGCCGCCTGGCAGCGGGACGGGGCCGTCTTCTCGGAGATCACCCTGAATACGGCCGCCGCGCCCGAGCCGGAGCGATTCGATCTGCATCCGGCCCTGCTCGACCTGGTGATGCATGCCGGGCTGGCCGGGCTCATCTGGCGCGATCAGGACAGCGACCCCGATATCGGCCGATTGCTGTTCCGCTGGGGAGGTGCGCGACTGCACCAGCCGCTGGTCAAGGCGACGACGCTGCGGGTCATCGCCGTCGAGAGCGGCCCGGAGACGATCTCCGTTGCGACCGTTGATGATTCGGGTCGGCCTGTGGTCTCCGTGGACGCGGTCGTGATGCGGCCCTATGACGTGAAACAGATGCGCGGCACCCTCGCCGCGGACGACGCCGACCTCTACGACATCCAGTGGACGCCGACGGCGCCCGCGACACCGGGCCCCGCCGCGGACCGGATGGCGGTGCTCGGTTCGGCACCCGTCACCGGAATCGACACCTGCTCGCCGACACCATCGGAACTTGCTGCAGCACAATCGGTTCCGGATATCGTGGCCTGGCGTCCGCAAGAAGGCGCCGCGGCCGGCGATCCCGCGGCCGTCGGTGGCTACCTGGAATCGGTGCTGGCGACGGTGCAGTCCTGGCTCGCGGAACCACGTCTGGCCGACTCCCGACTGGTCGTGGTGACCGCGAACGGCGCCGCGCTGACCGGCGAGACACCGGATCTCGCCGCGGCAGCCGTCTGGGGCCTGATGCGCAGCGCCGAAACCGAATACCCGGGCCGATTCGTTCTCCTGGACACCGACCCGTCGGCCGACGCGCCTGCTGTCGACCAGACGCTGCTCGCCGCAGTGATCGCGACCGGCGAACCGCAGGTCGCGGTGCGCGCCGGAGCCTTGCTCGTGCCCCGGCTGGCGAAGACACGAGCCGACCACGACGCCGAGCCCGGATCCTCGTTCGGCACCGGCACCGTCCTGATCACCGGCGGCACCGGTGGCCTCGGCGCACTGCTGGCTCGGCATCTGGTTGCCGCGCACGGCGTCCGCCATCTGATGCTGGTGTCCAGGCGCGGCGAAACTGCCTATGGCGCACCCGAATTGGTCCGCGAGCTGTCGGAAGCCGGTGCCGCCGTCCGCGTGGCGGCCTGCGATGTGGGCGATCGGGAAGCCCTCGTCTCGCTGCTGGATTCCCTCGACGCCGATCATCCGCTGACCGGCGTGGTCCACGCGGCGGGTGTCCTCGACGACGGCACCCTCGCGGGCCTGACCGCCGAGCAACTGCGGCGCGTGTTCACCGCGAAGGCCGCCGCCGCATGGCATCTGCACGATCTCACCCGCGACCGGAACCTGTCCGCCTTCGTGCTGTTCTCGTCGGTCGCCGCAACGATCGGTTCGGCGGGACAGGGCAACTACGCGGCGGCCAATGCCTTCCTCGACGCCCTGGCGCACCGTCGCCGCGCCGAAGGGCTGCCGTCGATTTCCCTGGGCTGGGGGCCCTGGAACTCCGCCGGTGGCATGACCGGTGGCTTGGACCGCAGTGCCCTCGCCCGCTGGGAAAGGCTGGGCCTGCACCCGCTCGCGCACGACGAAGGCCTGCGGCTGTTCGATGCGGCCACCGGCCGCGCCGCCGCGCACCTGGCCGCGATCCGGTTCGACCCGGCCGAACTGCGCCGCGAAGCGGGCAACGGTGCCGTGCCGTCGGTATTCCGCGGTTTCCTGCCCCGCACCACGACTCAGGCTGCGGCCCCGTCGAGTTCGCTGGGCGCGCGCCTGAGCCGGGTGCCCGAGGCCGAACGTGCCGAAGTGGTGCTCGACCTGGTCCGCGAGCACGCCGCAGCGGTCCTCGGACACGGTTCCGCCGAAGACATCAGTCCCACCGAACGATTCGACGCCCTGGGATTCGACTCGCTCGGCGGCGTCGAATTCCGCAACCGGCTGTCGAAGGCCACCGGTGTCCAACTGCCGTCCACCCTGGTCTTCGATCACCCCACCGCCGCAGCGGTCGCCGCCCTGCTGCACAGCAAGATCGAGGGAACCGAGTCCGGTTCCAGGCCGACCCGCGTCTCGCGCCGCGCCCGTGTGGACGAGCCCATCGCGATCGTCGGCATGAGCTGCCGATTCCCCGGCGGCGTCCACACCCCGGAGCAGTTGTGGGACCTGGTCCGATCGGGAACCGATGCCACCACGGAATTCCCGGACGATCGCGGCTGGGATCTCGAGCGCCTGATCGACCAGGATCCGGACAAGCCCGGAACGGTCTACAGCCGCGGAGGCGGATTCCTCGACGACGCAGGAGATTTCGACGCCGGATTTTTCGGAATCAGCCCGCGCGAGGCCCTGGCGATGGACCCACAGCAGCGGCTGCTGCTGGAAGCCTCCTGGGAGGCGCTGGAGGAATCCGGCATCGACCCGATCACATTGCGCGGCAGCGATACCGGCGTGTTCGCGGGAGCGTGCGCCTCGGGCTATGTCGACAATGTCACCGGCGACCTGGAGGGCTTCCGGCTGACCGGCACCACCCACTCCGTCGTCTCCGGCCGCGTGGCCTACGTGTTCGGCCTCGAGGGACCGGCGGTCACCATCGACACCGCCTGCTCGTCCTCACTGGTCGCGCTGCACCTGGCGTGTCAGGCATTGCGTCAGGGCGAGACCTCGCTGGCATTGGCCGGCGGCGTCACCGTGGCCGCAACCCCGTATCTCTCCGTGGATTTCGCGCGGCAACGCGGGCTGTCGCCGGACGGCCGCTGCAAGGCGTTCTCCGCCACAGCCGACGGCGTGGCCTTCGCCGAGGGCGTGGGCGTCCTGGTCCTGGAGCGGCTGTCGGACGCGCGGCGACTGGGCCACGACATCCTGGCCGTCGTCCGCGGCAGCGCGGTCAATCAGGACGGTGCCAGCAACGGCCTGACTGCGCCGAACGGCCCGTCGCAGGAGCGAGTGATCGCGCAGGCCCTCGCCAATGCCGGGCTCACACCCGCGGACGTGGATGCGGTGGAAGCGCACGGGACCGGCACCCCGCTGGGCGATCCCATCGAAGCCAACGCATTGATCGCCGCCTACGGGCAGGATCGCGGCGACCGCGAGCCGCTGCGCCTGGGATCGATCAAATCGAATATCGGTCACACCGTCGCGGCCGCCGGTGTCGGCGGCGTGATCAAGATGGTGCAGGCGCTGCGCCACGAGACCCTGCCCCCGACCCTGCACGCGGAAACTCCGTCCCCGCATGTGGATTGGTCGGCCGGGGCGGTGCGCCTGCTGACCCGCCCGGAGCCCTGGCCCGCCGGGGGAATGGCCCGCCGGGCCGGCGTGTCGTCGTTCGGAGTCAGCGGCACCAACGCCCACTTGATCCTGGAGGAAGCGCCCGCCGCACCGGTCGTCTCGTCACCGGCCGCCGACAACCCCCGCACGGTGCTGCCGTGGCTGGTGTCGGCCAAGAGCGAGAACGCCCTGCGCGCCCAGGCGGCGAAGCTGCGCCGGTGGTTGATCGATCACCCCGACGCCGATGTGGCGGACGTGGCCTACTCGCTCGTCACGACACGTGCGCGGCACGAGTGGCGGGCAGCGGTCCTCGGCGGTGATCGCGACGAGCTGGTGGCGCGGCTTGCGCAGCTATCAGCCGGATCCGCCTCTGCCGGAGTCGTTTCCGGCACGGTGGGCTCCGGGAAGACCGCCTTCCTGTTCACCGGTCAGGGCGCGCAGCGAGTCGGCATGGGCGCGGGTCTCTCCGCCGCCTTCCCGGTGTTCGCCGCGGCCCTGGACGAGGTGTGTGCCCGGTTCGATCCCTTGCTCGGATGTTCGCTGAAGCAAGTGATGTTCACCGGACACCTGATCGACGATCACGGAGTCGCCGCGGAGACCGGCATCTTGGATCGGACCCGCCTGACCCAGCCCGCGCTGTTCGCGTTCGAAGTGGCGATGTACCGGCTTCTGGAGTCGTTCGGTCTCGTCCCCGACCTGGTGATCGGGCACTCGATCGGCGAGCTGGCGGCAGCGTATGTCGCCGGTGTGTGGTCCCTGGACGACGCCTGCGAGCTGGTCGCGGCCCGCGGGCGACTGATGGAGGCGCTGCCCGCGGGCGGTGCGATGCTCGCGGTCGCCGCGACCGAGACCGAAGTCGGTGCCATGATCGCCGGATTCGGTGACCGGGTATCGGTGGCCGCGGTGAATGCGCCTGCGGCCGTGGTGGTCTCGGGTGACGAGGACGCCGTCGACGAGATCGATCAGCGGTTCACCGAGCAGGGACGCAAGACGAACCGTTTGCGGGTGTCGCGCGCGTTCCATTCGCCTCGGGTGGAGCCGATGCTGGCCGAGTTCGAGACCCTCGCCGCGCGCGTGACGTTCGATGCACCGCGGATTCCGTTGGTGTCGAACGTCTCCGGCCGGATCGCGGGCGACGAGATCCTGGCGCCCGGGTACTGGGTGTCACAGGTGCGCGCCGCGGTCCGCTTCGCCCACGGTGTCGAGACATTGACGGCGTCGGGCGTGCGGCGGTTCCTCGAAATCGGCCCTGATGCGGTGCTGGCGGCGATGACCCGGCAGACGCTCCCCGCAGAGGCCGAGGCCCGATCGATGGTGGCCGCGGCCGCCCGCCGGGACCACGACGAGGCCGAACAGTTCCTGACGATGCTCGCCCAGGCACACAACGCCGGGGTGGCGGTCGACTGGAACCAGCTGTTCACCGCCCGCCCGATGGCGCGAATCGCCCTGCCCACCTATGCCTTCGACCATCGGCGGTACTGGCTCGAACCCAGTCTCGACCAGCCCCGCAATGTTTCCTCGGACCATCCGCTGCTCACCGATGTGGTGCGAGTGGCCGACCGTGACGAGTGGCTGTTCACCGGGCGGCTCGGGCTGCGCACCGATCCCTGGATCGCCGACCACACCACCTACGGCGTGGTGCTCGTCCCGAGCGCCGCGCTCATGGAGATGCTGCTGGTCGCGGGCCGCCGAATCGGCTGCGACGCCGTGGAGGAGCTCACCCTCGAGGCGCCGATCCTGCCGCCGGCGGACGGCGAGGTCGAACTCCAGGTCCTGGTGCGGGAACCGGACGCCGAGGGACGCCGATCGTTCACCTTCCACTACCGCCTGACCGGCGACGCCGCCGACGGCGAGTGGACCCGCAATGCCAGCGGCGTGCTGAGCGCCCGGCAGTTGATCGACATCGGGCTGGTGGACATGGTGCGCGCCGGTTCCTGGCCGCCCGCCGACGCCGAACCGGTGGACCCCGAGTGGATTCCGGCCCAGGTGGCGCGTGCTGCCGGACTGGAATGGGGACCCGCGTTCTTCGGTATCGAGGCCGCCTGGCGCAGCGGTGACACGGTCTTCTCCGAGGTCACCCTGACCGAGGACACCCCAGCCGACCGGTTCCAGCTGCATCCGGCGCTGTTCGACATGGTGATGCATGCCGGACTCGCCTGCCTGATCTGGCCCGACCACCAGGGCGACGCCTCCGAGGGCAAACTGCTGTTCCGTTGGGGCGGAACGCAATTCCACACCACGTCCACGGTGACGAGGCTGCGGGTGATGGCCATCCAGCGCAGCAGTGAGGCGATTTCCGTCGTGGCCGTCGACCAGGACGGCAACCCGGTGGTCAGCATCGACCAAGTGCTCATGCGCTCCTACGACGTCCAGCAGTTCCGGGCCGCGCTGCCGGGCGGCCGCGCGGCACGGTACGGGTTGCGCTGGGCGCCCGCGGAGGTGCCCCACGATGCCCCGGCCGCGAGCACGGCCGTGCTCGGGGCCGGGCAGGTGGCCGGAATCGATGAGCAGTACCCGGATCTGGCGGCACTCGCCTCGGCTCCGATCGTTCCCGACGTCGTGGTGTGGTCCGAAGCCGCTGCGCTGCACGATGGTTCGCAGCCCTCCGCGCGCGATCGGGTCGATGCCGCCCGGCGCGTGATGCGGGACTGGTTGGCCGACGAGCGATTCGCGCGGTCGCAGCTGGTCGTGGTGACCGGCCGGGCGGCAGCGCTGCCCGGAGAGACACCGGATACCGGATCGGCCGCGGTGTGGGGTCTGATACGAAGCGCCCAGACCGAGTATCCGGCGCGGATCGTGCTGCTCGACGTCGAGGAATCCGCTGGTGTGCAGCACCTTTCGGCCGATTCGATCCGAGCCGTGATCGCGACCGGAGAACCGCAGGCGGCGGTGCGGGGCAATGGTGTCCTGGTGCCGCGACTACAGGCGCTGACATCCGCGGCGGCCGAGCAGGTGTCGTTCGGTCCCGGGACGGTGCTGATCACCGGCGGTACCGGGGGACTGGGCGCGCTGCTGGCCCGTCACCTGGTCGCCGAACACGGGGTACGACACCTGCTGCTCGTCTCGCGTCGTGGCGAGAGTGCGGACGGCGCAACGGAACTCGCGGCCGAACTGTCCCGATCCGGTGCCGAGGTGCGGATCGCCGCCTGCGATGTCACCGATCGCGACGCGTTGCGGGAGCTGCTGGCCGCCGTGCCGGTGGAGCATCCGCTCACCGGTGTCGTCCACACCGCGGGCGTGCTCGACGACAGCGCGTTCCACACGCTCACCGGTGACCAGATCGACCGGGTGTTCGCACCGAAGGCCGAGGCGGCGTGGACTCTGCACGAGCTCACCCGGGACATGAAGCTGTCGGCGTTCGTGATGTTCTCGTCGATCGCCGGCATGATCGGTTCGGCCGGGCAGGCGAATTACGCTGCCGCGAACAGCTTCCTGGACGCCCTCGCGGTGCAGCGCCGCGCCGCGGGACTACCGGCGCTCGCGCTCGCCTGGGGGCCGTGGCAGCAGGACATCGGCATGACCGGCGTCCTGGATCGCGCCGCCATGAACCGGTTGGAGCGACTGGGGCTGGCCCCGCTGGATCGTGCCGAGGGCCTGCGTCTGTTCGACGAATCGCTGACCACGGCGGAACCGGTGTCGGTGCTGGTGCAGCTGGATACCGACAAACTGCGCATGGAATCGCATTCCGGTCCGGTGCCCGCGGTGCTGCGCGGATTCGTTCGCACCCGCGCGAGGTCGGTCTCCGCGCCGAGCGGTGTGCAGTCGCTCGGGGACCGTCTGCACGGTGTGGCGGAGGCGAAGCGCCGCGGGTTCGTCCTGGACCTGGTGCGGGAGCATGTGGCGGCGGTGCTGGGCTACGGCTCGGCCGACGACATCGGACCCGATCGGGGCTTCAACGAACTCGGATTCGATTCCCTCGGCGGCGTCGAATTCCGTAACCGGCTGGCGAAGGTGACGGGGCTGTCGCTGCCCTCGACCCTGGTATTCGACTATCCGACGGCGGGTGATGTCGCCGACTACCTGCTGGCGCAGACCGTGGTGACGGCGCCGGCGCAACCGGCGTCGGCGACGGCCGACGACCTGGCGCGGCTCGAGGCTCTGCTCGAGCGAATCATCGCCAATGGCAGCGACAACGACGAGATCGTCACCGGATTGCGGGGCGTCAACGAGCGCCTCGTCGCCCACCTGGGTGGCACGTGGTCGCGCAGCGGCTATGACGATCTCGAATTCGATTCCGACACTGCGCTATCCGACAGTGAGCTCTTGGATCTGATCGACGAGGAGTTTGGCCCAGCATGAGCAACCCCGGCACCAGCAACGAGGAACGGCTCAGCCGGTATCTGCGCAAGCTCACCGGAGACCTCCGCGCCGCCAAGAAGCACATCCAGGATCTGGAAGACCGGGCCGGCGAACCGATCGCGATCGTCGGCATGAGCTGCCGCTATCCGGGCGGGGTCGAAACTCCGGCGCAGCTGTGGGATCTGGTCGCCTCCGGCACCGACGCCATCGGGCCCTTCCCGGCCGACCGCGGCTGGGACCTCGGGCGGCTGTTCGACACCGACCCCGATACGCCGGGCACCATCTACACCCGCGAAGGCGGATTCCTGGATGCGGCAGGCGATTTCGATGCCGGATTTTTCGGGATCGGCCCGCGCGCGGCCCTGGCGATGGATCCCCAGCAGCGCCTGTTCCTGGAGGCGGCCTGGGAGGCCCTGGAGGACGCGGGCATCGATCCGGTGTCGCTGCGCGGCAGCGACACCGGTGTGTTCGCCGGCGTGATCCATCAGGACTACGGCCCCCGCGTGGGTTCGCCGGGCCTGACCGCCGAGGCGGAAGGCCATGCCTACCTGGGTGTTTCCTCCAGCATCCTCTCCGGCCGGGTCGCCTTCACCTTCGGTTTCAAGGGCCCGGCGCTCTCGGTGGACACCGCGTGCTCGTCGTCGCTGGTCGCCCTGCACCTCGCGTGCCAGGCGCTGCGGCAGGGCGACACCTCGCTCGCCCTGGTCGGCGGTGTCACCGTGATGTCCGACCCCGCCCTGCTGATCGCCTTCGGCCGGCAGCGCGCGCTGTCCCCGGACGCGCGGTGCAAAGCCTTCGCGGCGGCGGCGAACGGGACCGGATTCTCCGAGGGCCTCGGCATGCTCGCGGTCGAGCGACTGTCGGATGCCCGCCGTCTCGGCCACCCCGTCCTCGCGGTCATCCGCGGCAGCGCGATCAACCAGGACGGCGCCAGCAATCGCCTGACCGCACCGAACGGTCCGTCGCAGGAAAAGGTGATCGGGCAGGCCCTCGCCAATGCCGGTCTGACGCCCGCCGACGTCGATGCGGTCGAAGCGCACGGCACCGGGACCACTCTCGGCGACCCGATCGAGGCGCAGGCCCTGATCGCCGCCTACGGTCGCGGTCGCGTCGGAGCTCCGCTGCGCCTGGGCTCGCTCAAGTCGAACATCGGGCACACCTCGGCCGCGGCCGGTGTCGGCGGCGTGATCAAGATGGTGCAGGCGCTGCGGCACGAAACGCTGCCCGCGACACTGCATGTCGACGCTCCGACCCCGCACGTGGACTGGTCGGCGGGCTCGGTTCGACTGCTCACCGAGGCCGAACCGTGGCCGGTGGGGGAGCGGGTGCGTCGCGCCGGCGTGTCCTCCTTCGGCGCCAGCGGCACCAACGCGCACCTGATCCTGGAAGAGGCCCCCGCTCTGGAGGAGGCCACCGCCGAACCAGCGGACGAGGCCCCCGATCAGGGTGCGCAGGCCGTGGCGTCCGATGTCTCCGCCTGGCTGGTTTCGGCGAAGACCGAGGACGGCCTGCGCGCGCAGGCGGGCAAACTGCGGCAGTGGGTGACCGCACACCCCGACCTGACCATCGACGAGATCGCCTATTCGCTGTTGACGACCCGCGCCCGGCTGGACTGGCGGGGCACGGTGGTCGCCGGCGACCGGGACGCCATGCTGACCGGACTGGCAGCGCTCGCGGAACACGGATCGGCGAGCACCGCCGCGGGCGTGACGGCGGCGCAGGCGATCACGCGCAAGGCAGCCTTCCTGTTCACCGGTCAGGGCGCACAGCGGGCCGGAATGGGACGTGAACTGGCCGAGGCGTTCCCGGCGTTCGCCGCCGCGTTGGACGAGGTGTGTGCGCAGTTCGATCCGCTCCTGGGCGGTTCGCTGAAGCAGGTGATGTTCACCGGCCGGCAGGTCGGCGCTGCCGAAACCGGCGTGCTGGATCGGACCGAGTTCACCCAGCCCGCGCTGTTCGCCTACGAAGTCGCGCTGTGCCGACTCCTCGAATCCTTCGGTGTGACACCGGATTTCCTGATCGGCCATTCGATCGGCGAGCTGGCCGCCGCGTACATCGCCGGTGTGTGGTCGCTCCCGGACGCGTGCCGGCTGGTGGCGGCGCGCGGCCGCCTCATGGGCGGGCTGCCCGAGGGCGGCGCGATGCTGGCCGTCGCGGCCACCGAACGCGAGGTGTCCGAGGTGCTCGCCGACCATGCGGGCCGTGCGTCCATCGCCGCCGTGAATTCGCCTGCGGCCGTGGTGGTCTCCGGTGACGAGGACGCGGTGACGGCGCTCGAGCAGTGGTTCACCGACCGTGGCCGCAAGACCTCGCGGTTGCGGGTGTCGCATGCGTTCCATTCCCACCGCATGGACCCGATGCTGGCCGAGTTCGCCACTGTCGCACGGGAAGTGACCTATCGCCGCCCGCAGATACCCCTGGTCTCGAATCTGTCCGGCCGGATCGCCGGTGATGAGGTACTCGAGCCCGCGTACTGGGTCCAGCAGGTGCGGGCGAGCGTTCGGTTCGCCCGGGGCGTCGAGACCCTCGCGGCCGCGGGTGTGCGCCGATTCGTGGAAATCGGTCCCGATGCGGTCCTGACGGCCATGACCCGGCAATCCCTGCCGGAGGACCTCGAATCCCAGTCGTCGGTGATCGCCGGAGCCCGCCGCGGCAGGGCCGAGGTCGAGCAGTTCGTCACCTGCTTGGCCCACGCGCACACGGTCGGCGTCGAGGTCGACTGGACGGCGTTGCTCGCCGCTCGGACGGTGTCGCGAGTATCATTGCCCACCTACGCTTTCCAGCGCCGCCGCTACTGGCTCGAGGCTGCGCAGGGCACCGCCGGTGTCGAGTCCGCGGGTTTGGGCGCGGTGCAGCACCCGCTGCTGGGCGCGGTGGTCTCGGAACCCGAATCCGGTGGCGTGCTGCTGACCGGCCGGTTGTCGGTGGCCACCCACCCCTGGCTGGCCGATCACGCGGTGGCCGGGTCGGTCCTGCTGGCCGGGACCGGGTTCGTGGAGCTGGCGTTGCGCGCCGGTGCCGAAGCCGGGTGCCCGGCGATCGAGGAACTGACGCTGCGGACGCCCCTCGTCCTGCCCGCGACCGGCGGTGTACAGATCCAGGTCGTCGTCGGCGGTCCGGAACACGAGCTCACGCGGCGTCCGGTATCGATCTACTCTCGCGCCGAACACGATCGCGACGGAGAGTGGGTACTCAACGCCCGGGGCGTCCTGACCATTCGCGACGACGCCACCGAACCCCGATCGCAGACGTGGCCGCCTGCCGCGGCGACCGGTCTCGATGTCTCAGCGGCGTACACGGCCCTGCTGGCGCGTGGTTACGACTACGGCCCGGCCTTCCAGGGGGTGCGGGCGCTGTGGCGACGCGGTGACGAGGTGTTCGCCGAGGTCGCCATCGATACGGACACCGGGATGCGAGCCGAGGGTTTCGGGATCCATCCGGCACTGCTGGACGCGGCCTTGCAGGCAGGACTGCTGGCCGAGGTGTCCGAAGATGCCGCAGGACGGCCGGATTCACCGTTCGCGGTCGCGGCGGGCCAGGTGGTGCTGCCGTTCTCCTGGGAGTCGGTGTCGCTGTACGCGGCCGAAGCGTCGGTGCTGCGCGTGCGTCTGACCACGAGCGGATCGTCGGTATCGGTGTCGGCGGACGACGAGCAGGGACAACCCGTGCTGTCGGGCTCGGTGACGCCCCGCCCGATGCCATTGGCACAGCTGGCCGCCGCCGGTGCGAGCGGCATCGCCGATGCGGTGCTGGAACTGGTGTGGTCGCCGATCGCGTCCGAGTCCACGGTGGCGGATGTCGTTGCGGGCCGGTGGGATCGGTTGGATCCGCAGTCACCGGTACCCCCGGTGGTGATCGTCGAGGCCGGGTCCGGGTGGAGCGAACACACCGGCATCGACGTGGTGACCGCCACCCACACCGAGGTCGCACGAATCCTCGCGGTGGTGCAGGCGTGGCTGGATCAGGACCGGTTCGCCTCGAGCACCCTGCTGGTCGCCACGCACGGCGCGGTCGCGCTGCCCGGTGAAGACCTCACCGATCTCGCGGGTGCCGCCGTGTGGGGCCTGGTGCGTACCGCGCAGACGGAGGATCCGGGCCGAATTGTCCTGGTGGACGCGGACACCGGTCTCGACGAGCGACTCGCGGCCATCGCCCTGGCCGTGGACGAACCCCAGGTGGTCGTGCGCGCCGGTGTCACACACAACGCTCGACTGACCCGGCCCACACCCATGTCCCCCACGCCGGGCGAGGAGTCCGCCTTCGGCGCGGGAACGGTGCTGATCACCGGCGGCACAGGCGGTTTGGGTGCGGTGGTGGCCCGGCACGCGGTCGTCGAGCACGGCGTCCGGTCGCTGCTGCTGGTGAGCCGCAGCGGTCCGCAGGCCGAGGGCGTGACAGCGCTCTGCGACGAGTTGAACGACCTGGGCGCACAGGTGCGAGTCGCGGCCTGTGACGTCACCGACCCCGACGCGGTGGGCCGACTCCTGGCCGACGCACCCGAGCCGTTGACCGCCGTGATCCACGCCGCGGGCGTGCTCGACGACGGGATCATCGCGTCCCTGACCCCGCAACGGCTGGACGCGGTCCTGGCACCGAAGGCAGACGCCGCCTGGCACCTCCACGAGGCGACAACGGATCTGAATCTGGCTGCGTTCGTGGTGTTCTCCTCGGTGTCGGGCACCATCGGCGGACCCGGGCAGGCCAACTACGCGGCCGCGAACACCTTCCTCGACGCCCTGGTGGCGCACCGGCGCGCACGGGGACTGGCCGGGCAATCGCTGGCCTGGGGTCCGTGGGCGCGCTCGAGCAGCATGACCGGGCACCTGGGTGAGACCGATGTGGCCCGGATGAGCCGCGGCGGCTTCACCGCGATGCCGGACGAGCAGGCGCTGGCCGGATGGGATACGGCGCTCGCGCGGGACACGGCGCTGGCGGTGATCGCGGCCGTGGACACCACCGCGATTCGCGCTCGCGCAGAGGCGGGACTCCTGCCGCCACTGCTGCGGGAACTGGCGCCGGCGGTGGTCCGGCGTCCGGCGGCGGCGACCTCGGCGGCGGCATCCGGTCTCCGGCAACGACTTACCGGTCTGGATGCCGATCAGCAGCGGCAGGCGGTACTCGCGACCGTGCGCACCCACATCGCGGCCGTCCTCGGTCACGACGGCGCGTCCGCGATCGAACCCGATTCCGCCTTCCAGGATCTGGGATTCGATTCGCTGAGCGCGGTCGAGCTTCGCAACCGGCTCAAGACCGCGACCGGCCTGTCACTGTCGGCCGCAGTCGTTTTCGACTACCCGACACCGCGCACCCTGGCCGCCTATCTGGCCGACGAGCTCACCGGCACCGGGCGCGATATCGCCGTCACCGCCACCAAGGCCGCCGACGATGAACCGATTGCGATCGTCGGCATGGCGTGCCGGTACCCGGGCGGCGTGAGTTCTCCCGAGCAGCTGTGGAATCTGGTCGCGAACGGGACCGACGCGACGTCGGAGTTCCCGGTGAACCGAGGCTGGGATACCGACCGCCTGTACGACCCCACCGGCGAGACGCCGCACACCACCTACACGCGCGAGGGTGGATTCCTGCACGCCGCAGGCGAATTCGATCCCGCATTCTTCGGCATCAGCCCCAATGAAGCCGCGGTGATGGATCCCCAGCAGTTCCTGCTGCTGGAAACCTCCTGGGAGGCATTGGAGCGGGCCGGAGTCGATCCGGCGGAACTGCGCGGCAGTTCGACCGGGGTGTTCACCGGCATGATGTACCACGACTATCCGGTCAACTCGAACGCGGGATCCATTGCCTCCGGACGGGTTTCGTATGTGTTCGGGCTGGAGGGCCCGGCGGTCACCGTGGATACGGCGTGTTCGTCCTCGCTGGTGGCGATGCACCTGGCCGCGCAGTCGCTGCGGTCGGGGGAGTGTGATCTGGCATTGGCCGGTGGTGTCGCGGTGATGGCGACGCCGGAAACGTTCGTGGAGTTCAGCCGCCAGCGCGGGCTGGCCCCGGACGGGCGGAGCAAGTCCTTCTCCGACACCGCCGACGGTGTCGCCTGGTCCGAAGGCGCCGGCGTGCTGGTGCTGGAGCGGCTGTCCGACGCCCGCCGCAATGGTCATGACGTTCTCGCGGTGGTTTCCGGTTCGGCGGTGAATCAGGATGGCGCGTCCAATGGTCTGACCGCACCCAACGGTCCCTCACAGCGTCGGGTGATCCGCCAAGCGCTGGCGAATGCCGGGGTGTCCTCGGTCGACGTCGATGTGGTGGAGGCCCACGGCACCGGCACCATTCTGGGTGATCCGATCGAGGCCGAAGCGCTGCTGGCCACGTACGGGCAGGAGCGTGAGGCGGATCGTCCGCTGTGGCTCGGCTCGTTGAAGTCCAACATCGGTCATGCGCAGGCTGCCGCGGGTGTGGGTGGCGTGATCAAGATGGTGATGGCGATGCGCCACGGTGTGCTGCCCAAGACGCTGCACGTCGATGCACCCAGCACCAAGGTCGATTGGACCCAGGGCCATGTCAGGCTGTTGACCGAGGCGGTGGCGTGGCCGGAGGTGGATCGTCCGCGTCGTGCGGGTGTGTCCTCGTTCGGTATCAGTGGCACGAATGCGCACGTCATCGTCGAGCAGGCTCCGGCGGCGGACCCGGCACCGGCTGCGGTCGAGACCGTCCCGGCCGGCGGAGTGCTGCCGTGGGTGATCTCGGCGCGCGGTAGCGCGGCTCTCGCCACTCAGGCCGAGCGGTTGACATCGTCTGCGGTCGAACAGGATCCGGTGAATATCGGTTTCTCGCTGGCGTCGACGCGCAGTGTTTTCGAGCACCGTGCGGTGGTCGTGGCCGAGGGCCGTGATGGTCTGCTCGCGGGCGTGCGGTCCTTGGCTTCCGGTGAGCAGGCACCCGGTGTGGTGACCGGCCGCGTGGTGTCGGGTTCGACGGGTGTGGTGTTCTCGGGTCAGGGCGCGCAGTGGGCCGGCATGGCCGCCGAACTGTGTGCGGCGTACCCGGTGTTCGCCGCGACGTTCGGCGCGATCGTTGCTGAGCTGGATCCGCTGCTGGGGCAGCAGGTTTCGCTGAGCGATGCTTTGGCGGACGGTGATCTAATCGACCAGACGGTATGCGCGCAGGCAGGTTTGTTCGCGTTCGAGGTGGCGTTGTTCCGTCTGCTCGAATCCTGGGGCGTGCGTGCCGATGTCGTGGCCGGTCACTCGATCGGTGAGGTGGCTGCCGCGCATGTGGCCGGGGTGTTGTCTCTGGTGGATGCGTGTGTGCTGGTGGCGGCGCGTGGCCGTTTGATGCAGGCGCTGCCTGTTGGTGGGGCGATGGTCGCGGTCGGTGCGTCCGAGGCCGATGTGTTGGCGTTGCTGGCTGGTGAGGTGTCGATCGCGGCGGTGAACGGTCCTGCATCGGTGGTGTTGTCCGGTGTCGAGGACGCTGTCGTCGCTGTCGTCGAGCGGTGTGCCGAGCAGGGCTGGCGGACGCACAGGTTGCGTGTTTCGCATGCTTTCCATTCGGCGTCGATGGAGCCGATGCTGGCCGAATTCGCCACGGCAATAGCGGGTTTGACCTTCGGCAGTCCGCGTATTCCGTTGGTGTCGACGGTGACCGGCGCCGAGGTCGGCGACGAGATGTCGGCCCCGTCGTATTGGGTCGGTCAGGTCCGTGACACGGTGCGGTTCGCCGACGCGGTCACCGCAATGGCCCGCCTGGGCGTGGGCAGGTTCGCCGAGGTCGGCCCCGATGCGGTGCTGACCCCGATGATCGCCCAAACTCTCGATACCGCAACCACAATCGCGCTGACCAGGCGTGACAACGCGAACGCCGCGACCGTGGTGAGTGCGGTGGCCGGGCTGTTCGTCTCCGGTGCGGAGGTGGACTGGGCCGGTTTCTACACCGGTACCGGGGCTCGGCGAATCGACCTGCCCACCTATGCTTTCCAGCACGAGCGCTTCTGGCTCGATGCCCGGCAGATGCTGGCCCAGTCCTGGCTCGCTGCCGAACTGGGCGGAGTCACCTCGGTCGGGCTCGACGCGGTGGATCATCCCCTGCTCGGTGCCCTGGTGCCGCACCCGGACTCGGGTGCGGTGAGCTTCACCGGCCGCTGGTCGCTGGACTCCGTCGAATGGCTGGCCGACCACAGCGTGCTCGGCACCGTGCTGCTGCCGGGCACCGGCTTCGTCGAGCTGGCCGGCCACGTCGCTGGTCTGCTGGGTTGCGCGGTGGTGGAGGAACTCGTGCTGCACACCCCGCTGACGCTGCCGGCCGACGGCGGTGTCGCAGTACAGGTGGTGGTGTCCGCCGCCGACGACGCCGGTCGTCGACGGCTGACCGTCCATTCGCAGCAGACGGCACAGGGCCCGTGGGCGCTCCACGCCGAAGGTGTTCTCGCCCCGGATGAGGTGCCGGCCGACTTCGACCTCACCTCCTGGCCTCCGGCCGGTGCGCAGCCGTTGCCCGTCGATGGCGTGTACGACGAGCTGCTCGACATCGGGTACGGCTACGGCCCGTTCTTCCAAGGATTGCGGGCGGCCTGGCAGCGCGACAATGAGTTGTTCGCCGAGGTCACGCTGCCGGACCCCAAGGACGCCAAGGGTTTCGGGATCCATCCGGCACTGTTCGACTCCGCCTTGCATGTCGGGATCGTTCACGGCCGTGGCGGTGGCGGCGCCGTGCTGCCGTTCTCCTGGAACCGGGTCGTGCTGCACTCGGCCGGTGCTGCCGCGCTGCGGGTGCGCATTGCGCGTGAAGATGACCGGTTCGCTGTGCAGCTCGCCGATGAGCAGGGACAACCGGTGATGTCGGTGGGGGCCTTGGTCTCTCGGCCGGTATCGGCTGAACGCCTCGGCGCGGACCGGGTGTCGGAAGCCCTCTTCGGGGTGGATTGGGTCGCGGTCGCGCCGTCGCCGACGACTGTCGATCATCGTGACCTCGCGGGATTGATCGCCGATCTGGATGCCGATCCCGATTCGGTTGTTCCCGGGATCGTATTGTTCGAATGCCCTCATTTCGACGATGTGCCGCCGCACGCCGCACGGCAGGTCGCGACCAGTGTCCTCGACGCCGTCAAGGGTTGGTTGTCCGACACTCGTTTCGCCGGTTCCCGCTTGGTGGTGCTCACCAAACACGCAGTGTCCGTGGATGATTCAGAGTCCGTGGATCTGGCGCAGGCGCCGGTCTGGGGCCTGCTGCGTGCCGCGCAGGCGGAGAACCCGGGTCGTTTCCAGCTTCTCGATCTGGATGAATACGGTGATCCGTCCGCTGTGGCGGCCGTGGCCGCCGCTGTCGCGACGGAGCCGGAGGTGGCCCTCCGGGGAGCGAGCGTGTTGGTGCCGCGTCTCCACGGTCACGCACCCGGTGCGATCGATCGATCGGTCGCACCGGGCACGGTCCTGATCACCGGTGGCACGGGTGGTCTGGGCGCGGTGATCGCCCGGCACCTCGTGACCGAACACGGTGTGCGCCATCTGCTTCTGACGTCTCGGCGTGGCCTGGATGCGCCTGGGGCTGCCGAGCTGGGTGCGGAGCTGGCCGAGCTCGGTGCCGAGGTCACCGTCGCCGCGTGCGATGTGTCCGATCGAAACGCGCTCGCGGCACTGCTGGACAGTGTGTCGGATCAGCATCCGCTGACGGGTGTGGTGCACGCGGCGGGAACCGCCGACAACGGTGTGATCGAGTCGATCACCGCGGATCGCATCGACGGCGTCTTCCGGCCCAAGGTCGACGCGGCCTGGCATCTGCACGAGCTCACTCGCGATCTCTCGCTGTCATTGTTCGTGCTGGTGTCGTCCGCGGGCGGCCTGGTGCTGGCTGCCGGCCAAGCGAACTACGCCGCGGCGAATGTCTTCCTGGATGCGCTCGCGGCTCATCGCCGCGGCCTGGGATTGCCTGCCACGTCCCTGGATTACGGAATGTGGGCGCGATCGAGCGGACTCGGGACCCAACTGTCCGAGGACGACTTCGACCGGATGCGCCGGCAGGGTTTCCCGCCGCTCTCCGAGGCCGAGGGTCTGGCGCTGTTCGATGCGGCGGTATTGACCGATACCGCCCAGCTGGTGGCGCTGCGGGTCGACAAGGCCGTGCTCCGGACCCGGGGCGAGCAGATTCCCGCCCTGGTCCGCGCGCTCGTCCCGGCCCCGGTCCGGCGCCGGACTCCGGCGGCGGGCCAGGCCTTCCTGCGCACGCTGGCCGGACTGTCGGACGCCGATCGCAGGAACGCTCAGCTCGACCTCGTCCGATCGGTGGCCGCCGAGATTCTCGGGCACGCCTCCATGGCAGCTGTCGAACCCCAGCAGGCTTTCCAGCAGCTCGGTTTCGATTCGCTGAGCGCCATCGAGTTCCGCAACAAGCTCAATGCCGCGACCGGTCTGCAACTGCCCGCGACGCTCGTCTTCGATTACCCCAATGCGCAGATCGTCGCCGAGTTCATCGACTCCCAGCTCACCGGCAGCGTAGCCGTCGAGGAGGTCGCGGTCAGCCGGGTCCGTACCGGTGATGATCCGATCGCGGTGGTGGCGATGAGCTGCCGCTACCCCGGTGGCGTCGCCTCGCCCGAGGACCTGTGGGGGTTGGTCACCTCGGGTATCGACACCACCGGCGACATGCCGATGGACCGCGGCTGGGATATCGAGGGTATCTACGACCCCGAACCCGGCAAGGCGGGCAAGACCTATACCCGACAGGGCGGATTCCTGCACTCCGCAGCGGATTTCGATGCGGACTTCTTCGGGATCAGCCCCAATGAGGCCACCGTGATGGATCCGCAGCAGCGGTTGCTGCTGGAGGTGTCGTGGGAGGCGCTGGAGCGCGCCGGTGTGGATCCGGCGGTGCTGCGCGGCAGCTCGACCGGTGTGTTCACCGGCGTGATGTACCACGACTACGCCCAGGCGACCGGTACCGGTAGCGGCGCCGCAGGCAGTTTGGTCTCGGGCCGGGTGTCCTACGTGTTCGGCCTGGAAGGCCCTGCGGTCACTGTGGATACAGCGTGCTCGTCGTCGCTGGTGGCACTGCATCTGGCGTCGCAGTCGCTGCGGTCGGGGGAGTGCGATCTCGCGTTGGCCGGTGGTGTCGCGGTGATGGCCACCCCGGACATGTTCCTCGAGTTCGGCCGTCAGCGGGGTCTGTCCCCGGATGGGCGGTGCAAGTCCTTCGCCGACGCGGCCGATGGTGTGGGCTGGTCCGAGGGCGCTGGTGTTCTCGTGTTGGAGCGGTTGTCCGACGCGCAGCGCAATGGTCATCAGGTGCTCGCGGTGATCGCCGGTTCGGCGGTGAATCAGGACGGCGCGTCGAATGGTCTGACCGCGCCCAACGGTCCCTCACAACGGCGTGTCATTCGCCAGGCGCTGGCGAATGCCGGTGTCTCGCCGGTCGAGGTGGATGCGGTGGAGGCGCACGGCACGGGTACGACTCTGGGTGATCCGATTGAGGCTCAAGCGCTTTTGGCGACGTACGGGCAGGATCGTGAGGCGGATCGTCCGTTGTGGCTGGGGTCGTTGAAGTCGAACATCGGTCACGCCCAGGCTGCTGCCGGTGTGGGTGGTGTGATCAAGATGGTCATGGCGATGCGCCATGGCGTGCTGCCCAAGACCCTGCATGTGGATCGGCCCTCGACGAAGGTGGATTGGTCCGGGGGCCATGTGCGGTTGTTGACCGAGTCGGTGGCGTGGCCGGAGGTGGATCGTCCGCGTCGTGCGGGTGTGTCCTCGTTCGGGATCAGCGGCACCAACGCGCACGTCATCGTGGAGCAGGCCCCGGTGACCGCGCCCACGGTGGAACAGGCTCCCGTGGCGGATTCGGTGCCGACTGTGGTGCCGTGGATGCTCTCCGCACGCAGCGGCGAGGCGCTCGCCGATCAGTCCGCCCGTCTGACATCGCATGCGGCCGAACATGATCCGATCGATGTCGGCTTTTCGCTGGCATCGACGCGCGCCGTTTTCGAGCACCGCGCTGTGATCGTGGCCGAGGACCGTGATGGTCTGCTCGCGGGAGCGCGGGCACTGGCTGCCGGTGTGCAGGCCCCCGGTGTGGTGTCCGGTCGTGTGGTCGCGGGTTCGACGGGTGTGGTGTTCTCGGGTCAGGGTGCGCAGTGGGCCGGTATGGCTGTCGAGCTGCGTGCGGCGTATCCGGTGTTCGCCGAGGTGTTCGACGCGATCGTCGTCGAGCTGGATCCGCTGCTGGGGCAGTCGGTTTCGTTGAATGCGGCGTTGGCCGGTGCTGGCCTCGTGGACCAGACGGTGTTTGCGCAGGCGGGTTTGTTCGCGTTCGAGGTGGCGTTGTTCCGTCTGCTCGAATCCTGGGGTGTGCGTGCGGATGTGGTGGCGGGTCATTCGATCGGTGAGGTGGCTGCCGCGCATGTGGCGGGGGTGTTGTCTCTGGCGGATGCGTGTGTGCTGGTGGCTGCCCGTGGCCGGTTGATGCAGGCGTTGCCCGCCGGTGGGGCGATGGTCGCCGTGGGTGCGTCCGAGACCGACGTTCGGGCGCTGCTGGCGGCCGGTGACGTGCCCGCTGGTGAGGTGTCGATCGCGGCGGTGAATGGTCCGTCGTCGGTGGTGCTCTCCGGTGTGGAGGCCGCTGTCGTGGCTGTCGCTGATCGTTGTGCCGGGCAGGGTTGGCGTACGCACAGGTTGCGTGTTTCGCATGCTTTCCATTCGGTGTTGATGGAGCCGATGCTGGCTGAGTTTGCTTCGGCGATCGAGGGTGTGGTGTTCGCCCGTGCGGGCATCCCGTTGGTGTCGACGGTGAGCGGTGTCCGGATCGGTGATGAGATGTCGGATCCGTCGTACTGGGTGGATCAGGTTCGCGAGACCGTCCGCTTTGCTGATGCGGTTACGGCGATGGCGGGTATGGGTGTGTCGCGGTTCGTCGAGGTCGGACCGGACGCTGTGCTGACCCCGATGGTCGCCCAGACCCTCGATGACGGGGATGGCTCGGCCGCAACGGTGGTGGCGCTGGCACGGCGCGACCATGCCGATGCGGCGGCCGTGTTGAACGCGGTTGCCACGCTGTTCGTGGCCGGCGCGCCGGTCGACTGGGCCGGTGTGTACGCCGGGACGGGAGCCGAGCGAATCGACTTGCCCACCTACGCTTTCCAGCGCCGCCGCTACTGGATGCGCGAGGGGTTCGCGGGTGCCGGTGACGCCCGGGCCATGGGTCTGGCGGCTACCGGGCACCCCCTGATTTCGGCGATGGTGACACAACCGGACTCCGGCGCGGTGATCCTGACCGGTCGCCTCTCGGTGGAGACCCATCCGTGGCTGGCCGATCACCGGGTCCTGGGCACCGTGCTGTTCCCCGGTACCGGTCTGGTCGAACTCGCCCTGCATGCCGGGGAGCGAGTGGGCCACACCAGTCTGGAGGACCTGGTGCTTCAGGCTCCGCTGGTGCTGCCGGAATCCGGCGGCGTCGCGGTGCGCATCGTGGTCGCGGCCGAGGACGAGACCGGCCGTCGCGCGGTGCGGATCTACTCCTGCCCCGATGGCGACGTCGATTCCGCGACGTCGTGGACGCTGAATGCCGAAGGCGCACTTGCACTGGACGAGGTGGCAACCGCTGTCGACCTCACCTCGTGGCCTCCGGTCGGTGCGCAGCCCCTGCCCATCGACGGCGTCTACGACGAGCTGTTCGATGCCGGGTACGGCTATGGTCCGTTCTTCCAGGGTTTGCAGGCGGCATGGCAGCGCGGCGATGACGTGTTCGCCGAGGTCGCCCTTCCGGATCCGCAGGACGCCAAGGGTTTCGGGCTGCATCCCGCGCTGCTCGATGCCGCGCTGCACGCACTGCGTTCGGCGGGCTACCTGTCCGGGGAGGGAAGCGGACCGGCATTGCCGTTCGAGTGGTCCGGCGTCACCGTGTACGCGGCGGAACCGGGCGCGTTGCGCGTCCGGTTGACCCGCGTCGGCGAGCATGCGGTGGCGGTGGATCTGGCGGATCCGACCGGCGCTCCGGTGGCGTCGGTGCGGCATCTGGCCTCCCGGCCGATCGATCCCGCACAGCTGACCACCGGCGCATCCACCGCCGGCAACGCGCTGTTCCAGATCGACTGGACACCGCTCTCGGTATCCGAGACCGAGGTCAGCGCTGTGTCCTGGGTGGATCTCGGTGACGAGGTTCCGGCCGCGGTAGTACTGGATTGCCCGGCGAGCAATGATCCCGTCGGCGTTCGTGCCGCGACTCACAGTGTGCTGCAAGCACTTCAGTCGTGGATCGCCGATCACCGGTTCACCGGGTCGGTGCTGGTGGTTCGAACCAGCGGCGCGGTTTCGGTTGCCGGGGAGGACATTACGAACCTGGCCGGTGCCGCCGTGGGCGGTCTGGTGCGTTCCGCGCAGGCGGAGAACCCTGGCCGGATCGTGTTGGTAGACACCGATTCCGACCCGCACGGGCTGCTCGGCGGAATTCTGGCCTCCGGGGAGCCCCAGGCCGCCGTCCGTGGCGGGCAGGTGCATGTCGCGCGACTCGCCCGAGCCGCTGCGTCGACCGCTTCAGCGCCGAGTTCCGCTCTCGGTCCGGACGAAACCGTTCTGATCACCGGAGCCAGTGGCTTCCTCGGCGGGTTGTTCGCACGGCATCTGGTCTCCACCCGGGGCGTCCGTCACCTGCTGATGCTGAGCCGGCGCGGTGCATCCGCCCCGGGCGCAACAGAGTTGCGCGCGGAACTGGAGCTTCTCGGTGCCGAGGTCGAGTTCGTCGCCTGCGATGTCACCGACCGTGGCGCGCTCGCGCAGGTATTGGCCGGTATCCCGGCGGACCGCCCGCTCACCGGTGTGTTCCACACGGCCGGTGTGCTCGACGATGGCGCCATCGGCTCGCTCACCGCGGATCGCATGGACACGGTGCTGCGGCCCAAGGTCGACGCCGCCCTGCACCTGCACGAGCTGACCGCCGATCTGCCGTTGACGGCGTTCGTGCTGTTCAGTTCGGCGGCCGGTGCGTTCGGCAACCCCGGTCAGGGCAACTATGCCGCGGCCAACGCCTGCTTGGACGCCTTGGCATTGCACCGCAGAGCATCCGGGCGTAGTGGTCAGTCGCTGGCGTGGGGTCTGTGGGGCGCCGACGGCGGTATGGCCACGGAGCTCAGCGATGTCGACCGGCAGCGCATGTCCCGTTCCGGCATGCTGCCGCTGTCGGAGGATCAGGGTCTGGCATTGTTCGCTGCGGCCACCGGAATCGATACGGCGGCTCCGATCCTCGCCCGTCTGGATCTGGAGAGCCTCCGCAACGCGGGGTTCGCCGCGGCACTGCTGTCCGGCCTGGTTCCCGCGCGCCGCCGAGCGGCCTCGGACGCACCCGCGGCACTGCGGACTCGTTTGGCGAATACCCCCGAGAGCGAACGCCTCGGTGTGCTCGCCGAAATCGTGCGCGGTCAGGTCGCGGCCGTACTCGGTCATCAGAACGCGCATGCGATCGCGGCCGACCGGGCCTTCAGCGAGCTGGGCTTCGATTCGATCACCGCGGTCGAGTTCCGCAATGCCCTCAAAGCCGTGACGGGCCTGCGGTTGCCGGCGACGCTGGTATTCGACTACCCGACGCCGCAGGCGCTGGCCGAATACCTGGCCGACGAGTTCACCGACGAGCACCACACCGGCCAATCGACAGATCTGTCGGAGAACGATATTCGCCGAGCTCTCCAGACGATTCCGCTCACCCGCCTGCGCGACGCGGGCCTGCTGGATGCCCTCATGAAACTCGCCGGCGGGCAGGAAAGCCCCGGCGACATCGAGCAGAGCATCACCGAGGAATCGATCGACGAGCTCGATATCGACGACCTGATCGACCTGGCTTACAACAACTCCTCAGAAGACTGACGGCGACATTCGCCGACGAGTCACGCTGACCCTAGGAAGAGCTAGCACACTAATGACGAAGCCCGAAGACAATACTCAGAAGCTCGCTCAGGCATTGCGCGTCTCACTCAAGGAGACGGAGCGATTGCGTGCCCGCAATCGCAAGCTCGACGCGGCTCTTCGCGAACCGATCGCGATTGTGGGTATGGCCTGCCGGTATCCGGGCGGGGTCAGTTCGCCTGAGGAGCTGTGGAATCTGGTCGCGGAGGGGACGGACGCGACCTCGGAGTTCCCCGGAAATCGTGGCTGGGATATCGATCGCCTCTACGACGCGACCGGGAATACACCGAACAGCACCTACACCCGCGAGGGCGGATTCCTGCATTCCGCAGGGGAATTCGACCCCGCGTTCTTCAATATCAGTCCCAATGAGGCCGCACTCATGGATCCGCAGCAGTTCCTGCTGCTGGAGACCTCATGGGAGGCGTTCGAGCGGGCCGGTGTCGACCCCGGCTCACTGAAGGGCAGCCGGACCGGCGTGTGGGTCGGCATGATGTACCACGACTATCCGGCCAATGCGAATTCGGGATCCATTGCCTCCGGGCGGGTCTCATATGTGTTCGGCCTGGAAGGGCCGTCGGTCACCGTGGACACGGCGTGCTCGTCGTCATTGGTGGCCATGCATTCCGCGGCGGCTTCGCTGCGGTCGGGGGAGTGCGATCTGGCTCTGGCCGGTGGTGTGGCCGTGATGGCGACGCCGGAGACCTTCGTGGAGTTCAGCCGTCAGCGGGGTTTGTCCCCGGATGGGCGGTGCAAGTCCTTCTCCGACACGGCCGATGGGGTCGGCTGGTCCGAGGGCGTCGGCGTTCTGGTGTTGGAGCGACTATCCGACGCCCAGCGCAATGGGCATCGGATTCTCGCGGTGATCGCCGGTTCGGCGGTGAATCAGGACGGCGCGTCCAATGGTCTGACCGCGCCCAACGGTCCCTCGCAACGACGGGTCATCCGCCAAGCTCTGACCAATGCGGGGGTGTCCCCGGCGGATGTGGATGTCGTCGAAGCCCACGGCACCGGCACGACTCTGGGTGATCCGATCGAAGCCCAGGCGCTTTTGGCGACGTACGGGCAGGATCGTGAGGCGGATCGTCCGTTGTGGCTGGGGTCGTTGAAGTCGAACATCGGTCACGCCCAGGCTGCTGCCGGTGTGGGTGGTGTGATCAAGATGGTCATGGCGATGCGCCATGGCGTGCTGCCCAAGACCCTGCATGTGGATCGGCCCTCGACGAAGGTGGATTGGTCCGGGGGCCATGTGCGGTTGTTGACCGAGTCGGTGGCGTGGCCGGAGGTGGATCGTCCGCGTCGTGCGGGTGTGTCCTCGTTCGGGATCAGCGGCACCAACGCGCACGTCATCGTGGAGCAGGCCCCGGTGACCGCGCCCACGGTGGAACAGGCTCCCGTGGCGGATTCGGTGCCGACTGTGGTGCCGTGGATGCTCTCCGCACGCAGCGGCGAGGCGCTCGCCGATCAGTCCGCCCGTCTGACATCGCATGCGGCCGAATATGATCCGATCGATGTCGGCTTTTCGCTGGCATCGACGCGCGCCGTTTTCGAGCACCGCGCTGTGATCGTGGCCGAGGACCGCGATGGTCTCCTCGCTGGAGTCGGGGCGCTGGGGCGTGGCGAAACCACTCCCGGCGTCGTGACCGGTCGCGTGGTCGCGGGTTCGACCGGTGTGGTGTTCTCGGGTCAGGGTGCGCAGTGGGCCGGTATGGCTACCGAACTGCGCGCCGCGTATCCGGTGTTCGCCGAGGTGTTCGACGCGATCGTCGTCGAGCTGGATCCGATACTGGGGCAGTCGGTTTCGTTGAGCGAGGCGTTGGCGAGCGTTGATCTGGTTGATCGGACGGTGTTCGCGCAGGCGGGTTTGTTCGCGTTCGAGGTGGCGTTGTTCCGTCTGCTCGAATCCTGGGGCGTGCGTACGGATGTGGTGGCGGGTCATTCGATCGGTGAGGTGGCTGCCGCGCATGTGGCGGGTGTGTTGTCTCTGGCGGATGCGTGTGTATTGGTGGCGGCGCGTGGCCGTTTGATGCAGGGGTTGCCTGTTGGTGGGGCGATGGTCGCGGTCGGTGCGTCCGAGTCCGATGTGTTGGCGTTGCTGGCTGGTGAGGTCTCGATCGCGGCGGTGAACGGCCCTGCGTCGGTGGTGCTCTCCGGTGTCGAAGACGCGGTCGCCGCCGTTGTCCAGGCGTGCGCCGAGCGTGGTTGGCGTACACACAGGTTGCGGGTGTCGCATGCTTTCCACTCGGCCCTGATGGAACCGATGCTGGTCGAATTCGCCACGGCGATAGCGGGTTTGGCGTTCGATCGTCCCACCATCCCGCTGGTGTCCACGGTCACCGGCGCGCGGATCACCGACGAAATGATCGATCCGTCGTACTGGGTCGGTCAGGTCCGCGACACCGTGCGGTTCGCCGATGCGGTTGCCGCGATGGCGAATTCGGGCGTGTCCCGGTTCGCCGAGGTCGGACCCGACGCCGTGCTGACCCCCATGATCGCCCAGACTCTCGACGACGCCGCCACGGTGGTGGCATTGGCGCGTCGGGATCGGGCCGATTCGTTCTCCATGCTGTCCGGGCTGGCCGGGCTGTTCGTATCCGGTGCCGATGTCGATTGGGCCGGTTTCTATGCCGGCTCCGGAGCTCGGCGAATCGACCTGCCCACCTACGCTTTCCAACATCGGCGCTTCTGGATCGCCGCGGGCGCTGTCGGCGGCGATGCCAAGGCGATGGGCCTGGCGGCCACCGGACATCCCCTGGTCCCGGTGGTGGTGTCGCAACCGGATTCCGACGCGGTCACCCTCACCGGCCGACTGTCGGCACAGACGCATCCATGGCTGGCCGATCACCGGGTGATGGACACCGTGCTCTTCCCCGGCACCGGTTTGGTCGAACTCGCCCTGCAGGCCGGCGAGCAGGTCGGCTGCCCGACCCTCGAGGAGTTGGTCCTGCGGGTGCCGCTGGTGCTGCCGGAGTCGGCCGGCATCGCGGTGCGCGTGGTGGTCGGTGCCCAGGACGCCGCAGGCCGACGCGGAGTGCGGGTCTACTCCTGCCCCGATGACAGTGTCGATGCGGTGCCGTTGTGGACATTGAACGCCGAAGGCGTGCTCACATCGGGATTCGACAGCGCGCCGGCGGATTTGGCGCAGTGGCCGCCCGCCGGCGCCACCGCCGTCGAAATCGACGGTGTGTACGACTCTCTCGATGCGCAGGGCTATCACTACGGTCCGGTGTTCCAGGCATTGACCTCGGTGTGGCGCTGCACCGACGGCCTGCTCTATGCCGAGGTCGAGCTGCCGGAGCAGGCCCGTCCGGACGCCGAGCGGTTCGGCGTGCATCCGGCGTTGCTCGATGCCGCTCTGCACGCCCTGCACTTCGCCGAGGGCACGCCCGTGGAGGGTGCCGGGCTGGCCTTGCCGTTCGAGTGGTCCGGTGTCGCCGTGCACGCGACCGGAGCGGACGCGCTGCGCGTCCGGCTCACCCGCGTCGGCGAGCACGCGGTCACCCTGGATCTGGCGGACCCGACCGGCACCCCGGTGGCGACGGTGCGGCAGCTGGCGTCCCGGCCCATCGATCCCGCGCAGCTCACGGGCGGCGCATCCGCGGTCGGCAATGCGCTGTTCCAGATCGGCTGGACGCCGATCTCGGTGGGGGAGGCCGAAGTCGGCGCGGTGTCGTGGGCGGATCTCGGTGACGAGATTCCGGCCGTGGTCGTGTTCGACTGCCCGCAGGGCAACGACCCCGCGGCCATCCACGCCGCGACCCATGCAGCTCTCGCGGTGGTTCAGTCCTGGATCGCCGATTCTCGGTTCGCCGAGTCGACGCTGGTGGTTCGGACCAGCGGAGCCGTATCGGTTGCGGGGGAGGACATTACGAACCTTGCCGGTGCTGCCGTCGGCGGCCTGGTTCGCTCCGCGCAGGCGGAAAACCCCGGCCGGATCGTGTTGGTGGACACCGACTCCGCGCTCGACGGGCTGCTCGGCGGGATGCCGGCCGCGCAGGAACCACAGGTGGCCGTGCGTGCCGGGCAGGTACACGGTGCACGGCTGAGCCGGGCCACCGCGGCGACCGCTGCGGCGACCGACCCCTTCGATCCGGACGACACCGTGCTGATCACCGGTGCGAGTGGTCTGCTCGGTGGACTGTTCGCCCGGCACCTGGTCGACACCCATGGCGTGCGTCGCCTGTTGCTGCTGAGCCGACGCGGAGAGGCCGCTCCCGGCGCCGCGGAGTTGCGCGCGGAGCTGCAGCGGCTCGGTGCGGAGGTCGAGTTCGTCGCGTGTGATGTCGCCGATCGCGACGCGCTCGCGCAGGCGATCGCGACTGTGCCTGCCGCACACTCGCTCACCGGCGTGTTCCATATGGCCGGCGTCCTCGACGACGGCGCCATCGCCTCGCTGACCCCGGCCCGGATGGACGCGGTGCTGGGACCCAAGGTCGATGCTGCGCTACACCTGCACGAACTCACCGCCCGGCTTCCGTTGAAGGCGTTCGTGCTGTTCAGCTCGGTGGCCGGTGCGTTCGGCAATGCCGGACAGGGCAACTATGCCGCGGCCAATGCGTGCCTGGATGCGCTCGCGGCACTCCGCAGGGCCTCGGGCGGCCATGCGCAGTCGCTGGCCTGGGGTCTGTGGGACGGTGGAATGGCCGGGCAGCTCAGCGACGCTGACCTGCACCGCATTTCGCGTTCGGGCCTGTTGCCGCTGTCGGAGGACCAGGGCCTGGCGCTGTTCGACGCCGCCACGGCGAGCGACGTGACCGCCCCCGTCCTCGCCCGCCTGGACCTGGATAGCCTGCGTGGCGCCGAATTCGCCGTGCCCGCACTGTTTTCCGGCTTGATTCCGGCTCGCCGCAGAGCGGCCTCGGGTGCGGCGACGCCGTTGCGTGCTCGTTTGGCCGGCACTCCCGACAGCGAGCGTTTGGGTGTGCTCGTGGAGATCGTGCGAGGTCAGGTCGCGGCGATTCTCGGTCATCAGAACACGAACGCGATCGCCGCGGACAAGGCCTTCGGCGAACTGGGCTTCGATTCGATCACCGCTGTCGAGTTCCGCAACGCCCTCAAGGCCGTCACCGGTCTATCGCTGCCCGCGACACTGGTATTCGACTACCCGACACCGCAGGCGCTGGCGAAATATCTGGCCGACGAATTCACCGGCACCGGTCGAGACGTCGAGGTCACCGCCAGCGCGGCCGTCGACGACGAGCCGATTGCGGTGGTGGCGATGAGCTGCCGCTACCCCGGTGGCGTCGCCTCGCCCGAAGACCTGTGGAATCTGGTCACCTCCGGCATCGATGCCACCGGCGAGATGCCGACGGATCGCGGCTGGGATATCGAGGGCATCTACGACCCCGAGCCGGGTCACGCGGGCAAGACCTACACCCGGCAGGGCGGATTCCTGTACTCCGCAGCGGATTTCGATGCGGACTTCTTCGGGATCAGCCCCAATGAGGCCACCGTGATGGATCCACAGCAGCGGTTGCTGCTGGAAGTCTCATGGGAGGCGCTGGAACGCGCCGGTCTGGATCCGGCTGTGCTGCGCGGCAGTTCGACCGGTGTGTTCACCGGCATGATGTACCACGACTACGCCCAGGGAACCGGGAACAACGCAACCGGGAGCTTGGTCTCGGGCCGCGTCTCGTACGTGTTCGGCCTCGAAGGCCCCGCGGTCACCGTGGACACGGCGTGTTCCTCCTCGCTCGTGGCGATGCATCTGGCCGCGCAGTCGCTGCGGTCGGGTGAATGCGATCTGGCGCTGGCCGGTGGTGTGGCGGTGATGGCCACCCCGGAAACCTTCGTGGAGTTCAGCCGTCAGCGGGGCTTGTCCCCGGACGGGCGGTGTAAGTCCTTCTCCGACACCGCCGATGGCGTCGGATGGTCCGAAGGTGCCGGTGTGCTGGTGCTGGAGCGACTGTCCGACGCCCGCCGCAATGGTCATCAGGTGCTCGCGGTGATCGCCGGTTCGGCGGTGAATCAGGACGGCGCGTCGAATGGTCTGACCGCGCCCAACGGTCCCTCACAGCAGCGAGTGATTCGCCAGGCGCTGGCGAATGCCGGTATCTCGCCGGTCGAGGTGGATGCGGTGGAGGCCCACGGCACCGGCACGACGCTGGGTGATCCGATCGAAGCCCAAGCGCTTTTGGCGACGTACGGCCAGGATCGTGAGGCGGACCGTCCGCTGTGGCTGGGCTCGTTGAAGTCGAACATCGGTCACGCCCAGGCCGCGGCGGGTGTCGGTGGTGTGATCAAGATGGTGATGGCCATGCAGCACGGGGTCCTACCCCGAACGCTGCATGCTGATCAGCCCAGCACCAAGGTCGACTGGTCCGAAGGCCATGTGCGATTGCTGACCGAGCAGGTGGAGTGGCCGGAGGTGGATCGTCCGCGTCGTGCGGGTGTGTCGTCATTCGGTATCAGCGGCACCAACGCTCACCTCATCGTCGAGCAGGCCCCGGTAGCGCCGGTGGCGGAGTCGGTCCCGGTGGCCGAGGCTGTTCCGGCGATGCTGCCGTGGGTGGTCTCGGCGCGCAGCAGTGACGCTCTCGCCGGCCAGGCTGCTCGTTTGGCATCGTCTGTGGGCGAACACGATCCGATCGATATCGGTTTCTCCCTGGCGTCCACGCGTGCTGTGCACGAGCATCGTGCTGTCGTCGTGGCCGAGGGGCGCGAGGGTCTCCTCGCGGGACTACGGTCATTGGCTGCCGGTGTGCAGGCACCCGGTGTGGCGACCGGTCGTGTGGTGTCGGGTTCGACGGGTGTGGTGTTCTCGGGTCAGGGCGCGCAGTGGGCCGGTATGGCTGCCGAGCTGTGTGCAGCGTACCCGGTATTCGCCGAGACGTTCGATGGGATCGTCGAACAGCTGAATCATCTGCTGGTACAGCATGTTTCGCTGAGCGAGGCTTTGGCGGACGGTGATCTGATCGACCAGACGGTGTTTGCGCAGGCAGGTTTGTTCACGTTCGAGGTGGCGTTGTTCCGTCTGCTCGAATCCTGGGGCGTGCGTGCCGATGTCGTGGCCGGTCACTCGATCGGTGAGGTGGCTGCCGCGCATGTGGCGGGTGTGTTGTCTCTGGTGGATGCGTGTGTATTGGTGGCGGCGCGTGGCCGGTTGATGCAGGGGTTGCCTGTTGGTGGGGCGATGGTCGCGGTCGGTGCGTCCGAGGCCGATGTGTTGGCGTTGCTGGCTGGTGAGGTGTCGATCGCGGCGGTGAACGGCCCGTCGTCGGTGGTGCTCTCCGGTGCCGAGGAAGATGTCATGGCCGTCGCTGAGCGTTGTGCCGAAAAGGGTTGGCGTACGCACAGGTTGCGTGTTTCGCATGCCTTCCATTCGGTGTTGATGGAGCCGATGCTGGCCGAATTCGCCACGGCGATACAGGGTGTGGCGTTCGCCCGCCCGAGTATCCCGCTCGTGTCGACGGTGACCGGCGCTCGGATCGTCGACGAGATGTGTGATCCCTCGTACTGGGTGGGTCAGGTCCGGGAGTCGGTGCGCTTCGCGGATGCCGTTGTGGCGATGGCTGATTCGGGCGTGTCCAGGTTTGCCGAGGTCGGTCCCGATGCGGTGCTGACCCCCATGATCGCCCAGACCATCGATGACGGTGCCGCCGCGGCGGTCGCGTTGGCGCGTCGCGATCGCGCCGATGTGACGACACTCCTGGGCGGAGTGGCCGGGTTGTTCGTCACCGGCGCGCAGGTCGATTGGGCCGCTCTGTATGCCGGTTCCGGTGCTCGGCGAATCGACCTGCCCACCTACGCCTTCCAGCGTCGGCGCTATTGGATGGCCCCGACGTCCGCCGGTAGTGGCGACGCCCGGGCGATGGGTTTCCTGGCCAGCGGGCATCCGTTGGTTTCGGCTGTGGTCTCGCAGCCGGATTCCGAGGTGGTCACGCTCGGTGGCCGTTTGTCGGCACAGACCCAGCCATGGCTGGCCGATCACAAGGTTATGGACACAGTCCTGTTGCCCGGTACCGGGCTGGTCGAACTCGCCCTGCACGCCGGAGAACACGTTGGCTGCCCGACCCTGGACGAGCTGGTCCTGCAAGCGCCGCTGGTGCTTCCGGAGTCGGCCGGGGTCGCGGTGCGTGTGGTGGTCGCTGCCCCGGACGGCGCGGGTCGTCGCGGCGTGCGGATCTTCTCGTGCCCCGACAGCGGTGTCGATTCCGCGTCGTCGTGGACATTGAACGCCGAAGGTGTGCTCGCGCCGGACGAGGTGGCGGCGGATTTCGATCTTGCCGCTTGGCCTCCGGCCGGTGCGCAGCCGATGGATATCGACGGTGTCTACGACGAGCTGTTCGATCTCGGATACGGCTACGGCCCCCTGTTCCAGGGTTTGCAGGCCGCATGGCAGCGTGACGGAGAACTGTTCGCCGAGGTCGCGCTACCGGATCCGCAGGGAGCCAACGGTTTCGGCATCCACCCCGCATTGTTCGACGCCGCACTGCACGCCGGAATCGTGCACGGTCGTCGCAGCGGCGGCGGTGATTCGCCGGTGCTGCCCTTCACCTGGAACCGGGTGGCGCTGCACGCGGTCGGCGCTGCCGCAGTGCGAGTACGTATCGCGGTGCAGGACAATAGATTTGCTGTCCAGCTCGCCGATGAACAAGGGCAACCGGTGTTGTCGGTGGATACTCTGGTCTCCCGGCCGGTGTCGGCCGAGCGGCTCGGCGGTCAGCGCGCGTCGGAGTCCCTGTTCGGTGTGGAGTGGGTCGCCGCCGGGCTGTCGGACGGGGTGACGGTCGAGCCGGATCGGGTGGCGCTCCTCGGTTCTGATCAGGGCGCTGACGGGGTGCCCGGCCACCGTGATCTCGCGGCGTTGATCGCCGATCTGGATGCGAACCCCGACGCGGTTGTCCCTGAGATCGTCTTGCTGGACTGCCCCCGTGGTGACGGTCCCGAGCCGGAGGCCGCACGGCAGGTTGTCACCGGTGTCCTGGATACCGTTCAGCGGTGGCTGGCCGAATCTCGTTTCGCCGGTTCCCGTTTGGTGGTGCTCACCAGGCAGGCAGTGACCGTCGCCGATGCGGAGCAGGTACGGCTGGATCAGGCCTCGGTATGGGGGTTGGTGCGGGCCGCGCAGGCGGAGCACCCGGGTCGTTTCCAACTGGCGGATCTGAATGAAGACGCTGAGCTGCTCGCTGTCGCGACCGCGGTGGCCGCTGTCGCGTCGGAACCCGAGGTCGCCCTGCGGGGCACGAGCGTGCTGGTGCCGCGTCTGAGTCGCCACGCTTCGGGCACGATTGTTCGATCGGCAGCGTCGGGCACGGTGCTGATCACCGGCGGCACCGGTGGTCTCGGTGCGGTGATCGCCCGGCACCTGGTGACCGAACACGGTGTGCGCCAACTGCTTCTGACCGGTCGTCGTGGCCCGGATGCGCCGGGAGCCACCGAGCTTCGGGACGAACTCGTCGAGCTCGGCGCCGAGGTCACCATCGCCGCGTGTGACGTGTCCGATCGAGACGCGCTGGCCGCCCTGCTCGACACCATCTCCGATAAGCACCCCCTGGCCGGAGTGATCCACGCGGCCGGAACCTCCGACAACGGCCTGATCGAATCGATCACGCCCGACCGCATCGAGCAGGTTTTCCGGCCCAAGGTCGACGCCGCGTGGCATCTGCACGAACTCACCCGCGACCGGTCGCTGGAGTTGTTCGTGCTGGTGGCGTCGGCGGGTGGCCTGGTGCTGGCCGCCGGCCAAGCGAACTACGCCGCCGCGAATGTCTTCCTGGATGCCCTCGCGGCCCACCGTCGCGGCCTGGGGCTGGCCGCGACATCCATCGATTACGGGTTGTGGGCGCGGTCGACCGCGCTCGGCGCTGAGCTGTCCGAGGGTGACTTCGACCGGATGCGGCGGCAGGGCTACCCGCCGCTGACCGAGGCCGAGGGCCTGGCACTGTTCGACTCGGCCATCGCCACCGACCAGCCCCAACTGGTCGCGCTGCGAGTCGATCCGGCCATCCTGCGAACCCAGGGCGAGCGGGTCCCGGCGCTCCTCCGCGCGGTCGTCCCGTCGCCCGTGCGCCGCCAGAGTCGGACAGCGGCAGGTCAGGCCTTCCTGCGGAAGCTGGCCGGTCTCTCCGACAGCGATCGCGACAGCGCGCTGCTCGAACTCGTCCGGTCCACTGCCGCCGGCATTCTCGGGCACGCCTCCATGGCAGCTGTGGAACCCCGACAGGCTTTCCAGCAGCTCGGTTTCGACTCGCTGAGCGCTGTCGAGTTCCGCAACAAACTCAATACCGCGACCGGTCTGCAACTTCCGGCCACCCTCGTTTTCGATTACCCCAATCCGCAGGTCGTCGCGGAGTTCATCGGTTCGCAACTCACCGGCACCGGAGCCGTCGAAGAGCTCGCGACCAGTCGAGTCCGAGCCGGCGACGAGCCGATTGCCGTGGTGGCGATGGGATGTCGCTATCCGGGTGGCGTCATGTCGCCGGAGGATCTGTGGAGCCTCGTCGTATCGGGTGCCGATACCACCGGTGACTTGCCGGTGGATCGCGGCTGGGACATCGACGGCATCTACGATCCCGAACCCGGCAAGGTAGGCAGGACCTACACGCGCCGGGGCGGATTCCTGTACTCCGCAGCGGAATTCGATGCGGAGTTCTTCGGGATCAGCCCCAACGAAGCCACGATGATGGATCCACAGCAGCGGTTGCTGCTGGAGGTGTCGTGGGAGGCGCTGGAACGTGCCGGTGTGAATCCGGTGGCGCTGCGCGGCAGTTCGACCGGTGTGTTCACCGGCGTGATGTACCACGACTACGCCCAGGGAACCGGGACCGGAGCCAGCACCGGCGGCAGTCTGGTCTCGGGCCGGATCGCTTACACGCTGGGATTGGAGGGCCCGGCCGTCTCGGTGGACACGGCGTGTTCGTCGTCGCTGGTGGCACTGCATCTGGCGTCGCAGTCGCTGCGGTCGGGGGAGTGCGATCTCGCGTTGGCCGGTGGTGTCGCGGTGATGGCCACCCCGGACATGTTCCTCGAGTTCAGTCGTCAGCGCGGGCTCGCACCGGATGGACGATGCAAGTCCTTCGCCGACGCCGCCGACGGCGTCGCCTGGTCCGAAGGCGCCGGAATGCTGGTGCTGGAACGACTCTCCGACGCCAAGCGCAATGGTCATCAGGTGCTCGCGGTGATCGCTGGTTCGGCGGTGAATCAGGATGGCGCGTCGAACGGTTTGACCGCGCCGAACGGTCCCTCGCAGCGACGGGTCATCCGGCAAGCGCTGGCCAATGCCCGCGTGACTTCGGTCGACGTGGATGTCGTCGAAGCGCACGGTACGGGAACGACTCTGGGCGATCCGATCGAAGCCCAGGCGCTACTCGCGACCTACGGACAGGACCGTGCGGCGGATCGTCCGCTGTGGCTGGGTTCGTTGAAGTCGAATATCGGTCATGCCCAGGCCGCTGCCGGTGTGGGTGGTGTGATCAAGATGGTCATGGCGATGCGCCATGGCCTGCTGCCGCGAACACTGCACGTGGATCAGCCCAGCACCAAAGTCGATTGGAGCGAAGGTCATATCCGGTTGCTGACCGAGGCGGTGGCGTGGCCGGACGTTGATCGTCCACGGCGTGCCGGTGTGTCCTCGTTCGGTATCAGCGGCACCAACGCTCACCTCATCGTCGAACAGGCTCCGGCAGCGGCCCCGGCTCCGGTGGCCAAGACCGCCCCGGCCGGTGCAGTGCTGCCATGGGTGCTCTCGGCACGGACGGACGAAGCCCTTGCCGAGCAGGCTGCCCGCCTGACGTCCCATACCGACGACCACGACCACGACCCGATCGACATCGGCTTCTCGCTCGTGACTTCGAGGGTGCTGTTCGACCATCGCGCCGTGGTGTTGTCCCCCGAGCACGACGGCCTGCGGGCCGGCACTCGAGCGCTGGGGCGCGGCGAAACGACTCCGGGTGTGGTGTCCGGTCGTGTGATGCCGGGTTCGACGGGTGTGGTGTTCTCGGGTCAGGGTGCGCAGTGGGCCGGTATGGCTGTCGAGCTGCGTGCGGCGTATCCGGTGTTCGCCGAGGTGTTCGACGCGATCGTCGTCGAGCTGGATCCGCTGCTGGGGCAGTCGGTTTCGTTGAATGCGGCGTTGGCCGGTGCTGGCCTCGTGGACCAGACGGTGTTTGCGCAGGCGGGTTTGTTCGCGTTCGAGGTGGCGTTGTTCCGTCTGCTCGAATCCTGGGGTGTGCGTGCGGATGTGGTGGCGGGTCATTCGATCGGTGAGGTGGCTGCCGCGCATGTGGCGGGGGTGTTGTCTCTGGCGGATGCGTGTGTGCTGGTGGCTGCCCGTGGCCGGTTGATGCAGGCGTTGCCCGCCGGTGGGGCGATGGTCGCCGTGGGTGCGTCCGAGACCGACGTTCGGGCGCTGCTGGCGGCCGGTGACGTGCCCGCTGGTGAGGTGTCGATCGCGGCGGTGAATGGTCCGTCGTCGGTGGTGCTCTCCGGTGTGGAGGCCGCTGTCGTGGCTGTCGCTGATCGTTGTGCCGGGCAGGGTTGGCGTACGCACAGGTTGCGTGTTTCGCATGCTTTCCATTCGGTGTTGATGGAGCCGATGCTGGCTGAGTTTGCTTCGGCGATCGAGGGTGTGGTGTTCGCCCGTGCGGGCATCCCGTTGGTGTCGACGGTGAGCGGTGTCCGGATCGGTGATGAGATGTCGGATCCGTCGTACTGGGTGGATCAGGTTCGCGAGACCGTCCGCTTTGCTGATGCGGTTACGGCGATGGCGGGTATGGGTGTGTCGCGGTTCGTCGAGGTCGGACCGGACGCTGTGCTGACCCCGATGGTCGCCCAGACCCTCGATGACGGGGATGGCTCGGTGGTGGCGTTGGCGCGTCGCGGTCAGTCGGATGCGTCGGCCGTGCTGGCTGGAGTGGCCGGGCTGTTCGTGACCGGCGCTCACGTCGACTGGGCCGGCCTCTACGCCGGGACGGGAGCCGAGCGAATCGACTTGCCCACCTACGCTTTCCAGCGCACGCGCTACTGGATGCTCGACGGCTCCGCCGCCGGCGGTGACGCCCGGGCCATGGGTCTCGCCGCCACCGGACACCCCCTGGCCTCGGTGGTGGTGTCTCAACCGGATTCCGATGCGGTGACCCTCACCGGTCGGCTGTCGGTACAGGCCCACCCCTGGCTCGCCGACCACACGGTCATGGACACCGTGCTGTTCCCCGGTACCGGTCTGGTCGAACTCGCCCTGCACGCCGGCGAACAGGTCGGCTGCTCGACCCTCGAGGAGCTGGTCCTCCAGGTCCCGCTGGCACTCCCGGAGTCCGCGGGACTCGCGGTGCGCGTGGTGGCCGGTGCTCCGGACGAGACCGGCCGTCGCGCGGTGCGGATCTTCTCCCGGCCCGAGGACGGTGTCGACGCGGCGCCGTCGTGGACCTTGCACGCCGAAGGTGCGCTCGCACCCGGAATCGGTAGTGCGCCTGTCGATCTGGTGCAATGGCCGCCGGCCGGTGCGGTCGCCGTGGACATCGACGGTGCGTACGACTCGCTCGACGCGCAGGGCTATCACTACGGTCCGGTGTTCCAGGCACTGAAGTCGGTGTGGCGCGCCGCGGACGGGCTGCTCTACGCCGAGGTCGAACTGCCCGAGGCGGCCCGTGCCGAGGCGGAGCGGTTCGGCCTGCATCCGGCGCTGCTGGATGCGGCGTTGCACGCGTTGCGTTTTGCCGAGGACACATCGGCGGATGGCGCCGGGCTGGCGCTGCCGTTCGAGTGGTCCGGTGTCACCGTGCACGCGGCCGGCGCCGATGCCCTGCGCGTCCGGCTCACCCGTGCCGGTGAGCACGGCGTTGCCATCGATCTGGCGGACTCGACCGGTGCTCCGGTGGCGACCGTGCGGCACCTGGCCTCCCGGCCGATCGATCCCGCGCAGCTGACCACGGGCGCATCGGTCGTCGGCAATGGGCTGTTCCAGATCGACTGGACACCGATCACGGTGCGTCCTGCCGAGGTCACCGCGGTAGCGTGGCCGGATCTCGGTGAGCAGGTCCCGCCGGTGGTCGTGCTGGAGTGCCCCACGGGCAACGATCCGGCCGCCATTCATGCTGCGACGCATGACGTTCTGGAGATCCTCCAGTCCTGGTTCGCGGACCGGCGATTCACCGAATCGGTGCTGGTGGTTCGAACCAGCGACGCGGTTTCGGTTGCCGGGGAGGACATTACGAACCTGGCCGGTGCCGCCGTGGGTGGTCTGGTCCGCTCCGCGCAGGCAGAGAACCCCGGCCGGATCATATTGATCGACAGCGACTCCGCACTGGACGGGCTGCTCGGCGGCATCGTGGCCGCCGCCGAACCACAGGTGGCCGTGCGCGACGGGCAGGTGCACATCGCGCGGTTGGGCCGAGCGGCCGTCACCGCGGCGACCGTCGCTCCCACCTTCGATCCGGACGACACCGTTCTGATCACCGGCGCGGGCGGGTTGCTCGCCGGGATGTTCGCCCGGCATCTGGTCGCCGCCCGCGGCGTCCGTCGCCTGCTGCTGTTGAGCAGGCGCGGCGAATCCGCGCCCGGTGCTGCGGAACTGGGCGCAGAGCTGCGGCAACTGGGTGCCGAGGTCGAGTTCGCCGCGTGCGATGTCGCCGATCGTGGCGCCCTCGCCGAGGTGCTGGCAGGCGTGCCCGGTGATCGTCCGCTCACCGGCGTGTTCCACATGGCCGGTGTCCTCGACGACGGTGCGATCGCTTCGCTGACCCCGGCCCGCATGGATACGGTGCTGGGGCCCAAGGTCGATGCCGCACTGCACCTGCACGAACTCACCGCCTCACTGCCATTGCAGGCGTTCGTGCTGTTCAGCTCGGTCGCCGGTGCCTTCGGCAACCCCGGTCAGGGCAACTACGCCGCGGCCAACGCATGCCTGGATGCGCTGGCGGTACACCGCAGGGCTTCGGGTAGCCGTGGTAGTTCTCTGGCCTGGGGCCTGTGGGACGGAGGCATGGCCGGGCAACTCGGTGACGTCGACCGTCAGCGCCTTTCGCGTTCGGGCATGCTGCCGCTGTCGGAGGAACAGGGCCTCGCACTGTTCGAAGCCGCACTCGAGATCGACGCGGCGGCTCCGGTTCTCGCCCGTCTCGATTTCGAGAGCATCCGCAGCGCGGGCACTGCCGCGCCGACGCTCTTCGCGGGCCTGATCCCGGCTCGCCGCAAAGCGGCCTCGGGCGCCTTCACAGCCCTGCGGGCTCGTCTGGCGAACACCCCCGAGAGCGAACGTGTCGATGTGCTCGTGGAGATCGTGCGTGCGCAGGTCGCCACGATTCTCGGCCATCAGAACGTGAATGCGGTCGCGGCGGACAAAGCCTTCGGAGAGTTGGGCTTCGATTCGATCACCGCCATCGAGTTCCGCAACGCTCTCAAAGCCGTCACGGGGCTGCAGCTGCCCGCGACCCTGGTGTTCGACTACCCGACACCCCAGGCCCTGGCGAAATATCTGGGCGACGAGTTCGCCGGCACCAGCCGTGACGTCGAGGTGACCGCCAGCAGAGCCGTCGATACGGACCCGATCGCCGTCGTCGGAATGGCCTGCCGCTACCCCGGAGGGGTCACGTCCCCCGAGGAACTGTGGGAACTGGTCCGGGTGGGCGGGGATGCGGTGTCGACCCTCCCGACCGATCGCGGCTGGGACATCACCGGCATCTACGATCCGGAACCGGGCCGCGCGGGCAAGTCCTACACGCGGGAAGGCGGATTCCTGCACACCGCTGCGGAATTCGACGCGGACTTCTTCGGCATCGGCCCCAACGAGGCCACGATGATGGATCCGCAACAGCGCCAACTTCTGGAAACGACCTGGGAGGCGCTGGAACGCGCCGGAGTCGATCCGGCGGTGCTGCGAGGCAGTTCGACCGGTGTGTTCACCGGCGTGATGTATCACGACTACGCCCAGGGCAGCGGAAACAGCGCGACCGGCAGTCTCGTCTCCGGTCGCATCGCCTACACCTTGGGGTTGGAGGGCCCCGCCGTCTCGGTCGACACGGCCTGCTCGTCCTCGCTGGTGGCGATGCATCTGGCCGCGCAGTCGCTGCGGTCGGGGGAATGCGATCTGGCGCTGGCCGGTGGTGTGGCGGTGATGGCCACCCCGGAAACCTTCGTGGAGTTCAGCCGTCAGCGCGGGCTCGCACCCGATGGACGGTGTAAGTCCTTCTCCGACAACGCCGATGGCGTCGGGTGGTCCGAAGGCGCCGGAATGCTGGTGCTGGAACGACTCTCCGACGCCCAGCGCAACGGCCACCAGGTGCTCGCGGTGCTCGCCGGTTCGGCGGTGAATCAGGATGGCGCGTCGAATGGTCTGACCGCGCCGAACGGTCCCTCGCAGCGGCGAGTGATTCGCCAAGCATTGGCCAACGCCGGGATCTCGCCGGTCGAGGTCGATGTGGTGGAAGCCCATGGCACGGGTACGACGCTGGGCGATCCCATTGAAGCCCAGGCGCTTCTCGCCACCTACGGCCAGGACCGTGAGGCGGATCGTCCGCTGTGGTTGGGCTCCTTGAAGTCCAATATCGGTCACTCTCAGGCTGCGGCCGGTGTGGGTGGTGTGATCAAGATGGTGATGGCGATGCGCCACGGTGTGCTACCCAAGACGCTGCACGTCGATGCACCCAGCACCAAAGTCGATTGGAGCGAAGGCCATATCCGGTTGCTGACCGAGGCAGTCGCGTGGCCTGAGGTCGACCGTCCGCGTCGTGCCGGTGTGTCCTCGTTCGGTATCAGCGGCACGAATGCCCACGTCATCGTCGAACAGGCTCCAGTGGTGGATCAGGCGCCGGTGACGGTGACCGACCGTCCTGACGGACTGCTGCCCTGGGTGGTTTCGGCACGAAGCGGCGAGGCGCTCGGCGGTCAGGCTGCTCGTCTGGCGTCCCATGTCGGTGATCGCGACCTGAATCCGGCGGATGTCGGCTTCTCCCTGGCCTCCACGCGTGCTGTTTTCGAGCATCGCGCGGTTGTGGTGGCCGAGAGTCGTGATGGTCTGCTCGCGGGCGTGCGGTCCTTGGCTGCCGGTGAGCAAGCCCCCGGCGTGGTGACCGACCGCGTGGCGTCGGGTTCGACTGGACTGGTGTTCTCGGGTCAGGGTGCGCAGTGGGCCGGTATGGCCACTGAGCTGCGCGCCGCGTATCCGGTGTTCGCCGAGGTGTTCGACGCGATCGTCGTCGAGCTGGATCCGCTGCTGGGGCAGTCGGTTTCGTTGAATGCGGCGTTGGCCGGTGCTGGCCTCGTGGACCAGACGGTGTTTGCGCAGGCGGGTTTGTTCGCGTTCGAGGTGGCGTTGTTCCGTCTGCTCGAATCCTGGGGTGTGTGTGCGGATGTGGTGGCGGGTCATTCGATCGGTGAGGTGGCTGCCGCGCATGTGGCCGGGGTGTTGTCTCTGGTGGATGCGTGTGTGCTGGTGGCGGCGCGTGGCCGGTTGATGCAGGCATTGCCCGCCGGTGGGGCGATGGTCGCGGTCGGTGCGTCCGAGGCCGATGTGTTGGCGTTGCTGGCTGGTGAGGTGTCGATCGCGGCGGTGAACGGCCCTGCGTCGGTGGTGTTGTCCGGTGTCGAGGACGCCGTCGTCGCTGTCGCTGAGCGGTGTGCCGAAAAGGGCTGGCGCACGCACAGGTTGCGTGTTTCGCATGCCTTCCATTCGTCGTCGATGGAGCCGATGCTGGCCGAATTCGCCACGGCGATAGAGGGTTTGGCGTTCGCTCGCCCCCGCATCCCGCTGGTGTCGACGGTGACCGGTGCACGGGTGACCGACGAGATGTCGGATCCGTCGTATTGGGTGCGCCAGGTCCGGGAGACCGTCCGGTTCGCCGACGCGGTCGCCACGGCCGCCGAGCTCGGCGTGTCCAGGTTCGCCGAGGTCGGTCCCGATGCGGTGCTGACCCCGATGATCGCCCAAACCCTCGACACCGCAACCACAATCGCTCTCACCAGACGGGACAACGCGACCCCCGTGACCCTGCTGACGGGCCTCGCCCGTCTGCACGTCACCGGTGCGACGGTGGATTGGACCAGCTACTACGCCGGAGTCGGTGGCACGAAGACCGACCTCCCGACCTACAGCTTCCAGCACCGCCGCTTCTGGGCCACCGGCCCACTGCATACCGGCGAGGCGCACGCGCTCGGCCTGCGGTCCACCGAGCACCCCATGCTCGGCGCGATGGTGGCCCAGCCGGAGAGCGGCGGCGTCAGGTTCACCGGCCGCCTGTCCACGGCCACCCACCCCTGGTTGGCCGATCATGACGTTCTCGGCACGGTGCTGCTCCCCGGCACCGGATTCGTCGAGCTCGCCGTGCACGCCGGAGACCAGGTCGACTGCCCGGAGCTCGAGGAACTCACACTGCTGGCCCCGCTGGTGTTGCACGGCCACGGCGGAGTGCAGATCCAGGTGATCGTCGGCGACAGCGACGAGGCCGGTCGCCGAGGGCTCGATATCTACTCGCGCAAGGACGAGGACGATCCGTCGCTCTCGTGGACCCACCACGCGCGCGGCACGGTGAGTCCGGGCCAGGAGGCCGGCGACGACGGCTGGGCCGACTTCGTCCAGTGGCCACCGACCGGTGCCACGGCCGTGCCGTTGGACGGCGCCTACGCCGAACTCGCGGAGAACGGGTACCACTACGGGCCCGCCTTCCAAGGGCTGACGACCCTGTGGCGTCGCGGGGCGGACCTCTTCGCCGAAGTCGCTCTCCCCGAGCAGACCTCGGCCCAGGGCTATGGTGTGCATCCCGCGCTGCTCGACTCGGCCATGCACGCACTGTCCTTCGGTCTTCCCGAGGGCGTGGACGAGCACGCCGAGCGGCTGACCCTGGTGCCGTTCGCGTGGTCTTCGGTCCGTGTGCACGCGGACGGCGCCCGGCGGGTGCGGGTCCGGTTGACCTGGCTGAATCAGGGAGAAGTCACCCTGGCGATGGCCGATTCCGGTGGTGCGCCACTGCTTTCGGTCCGGTCGCTCGCCCTGCGTCCGCTCTCGATCGAACTGCTCTCGGGGGCGGCTCGGTCCTCGCAGGACGCGCTGTACGAGCTCACCTGGCGGCCCGGTCCGGAACTGCGTTCGGCGGCGGGAGTCTCGTGGGCCGAATGGGGCGCGGCGGAGCCGGCGTCGGTCCTGTTCTTCCGGCCCCCGGTCGACGGCGACGGCGTGCCGGTCCGATTGCGTACGGCGCTGCACCGCACGCTCGGCGTCATCCAGCAGTTCCTGAGCGAAGAGCGGTACGCCGCAACCACTTTGGCTGTGACCACCGACTCCGAGGCCGACCCGGCCGCGGCCGCGGTGTGGGGTCTGGTGCGCGCGGCGCAGGCGGAGAACCCCGGGCGGATCGTGCTCATCGAGGCGCGTGTGGAGACATCGGCGGATCACCTTGTCGCCGCGGCGATCTCGGGTGAGCCGGAACTGGCTGTCGACTCCGACGGGGCGCGGGTGCCGCGCCTGGTTCGCGCCGCGTCGCCCGAACCGGAGCCGCAGGCACCGTGGGATCCCGAACGGACCGTTCTGATTACCGGTGGTACCGGCGGCATCGGTCGCCACATCGCCGAGCATCTGGTGACCGAACACGGTGTGCGGCACCTGCTGCTGGCCGGTCGTCGCGGACCGGACGCCGTCGCGGATCTGATCGAGGAACTCGGTGCTCTCGGCGCCCGGGTCCGCGTGGCCGCCTGCGATGTGACCGACCGAAATGCGTTGCGGGACCTGCTCGCTTCGATACCCGCGGAGCATCCGCTGGGTGCGGTCGTCCACGTGGCGGGCGTCGCCCACAACGGTCTGGTCGACACCTTGACGCCGGAGCAGATCGACTACTGCCTCGGCGCCAAGGCCGACGCCGCGTGGTATCTGCACGAACTCACCCGCGACGCCGGACTGTCCGCATTCGTGATGATCTCCTCGGTGGCAGGCTCGATCCTGCCTGCCGGGCAGGGCGGTTACGCGGCGGCCAATGTGTTCCTCGATGCCCTCGCCACCGTCCGGCACGCCGAGGGCCTACCGGCCACCTCGCTCGCCTACGGTCTGTGGGCCATCGAAACCGGCCTGTCGCAATGGCTCAGCCAGGCAGACCGGCTGCGCATGCGTCGTCAGGGCATGCCGCCGCTGGCCGCGGACAAGGCGCTCGAATTGTTCGACGCGGCCGTGTCCACGACGCGTCCGGTGCACGTGCCGGTCGAGATCGACCTGGCCGCGCTGCGCGCCCGGGACGCGGTGCCCGCGCTGCTCGGCGACCTGGCCAAGCGGGCCGGGCGTCGGCACAGCAGCGGAACGCAGGACGCGGGAGCGCTGCGCAGGCAGCTGGCACAGCTCTCGGAGTCCGAGCAGGAGCAGTGGCTCCGGACCCACATCCTCGAGAATGCCGCCAGACTGCTCGGGCACGAGAGCGCCGATGCGCTCGACCCCGAGCGGGACTTCCTCGAGGCCGGGTTCGACTCGTTGGCCGCCATGGAGTTGCGAACCACGCTGAATGCCTCCACCGGCCTGACCCTGCCGACCGCCGCGATCTTCGATCACAAAACGCCTGCGGCACTGGCCCGATACCTGCGGAAGGAGCTCACCACAGCCACGCGAAACCACAGCGAGCGGGTGAGGGAGGACGACTCGCTGTACGGAATGTTCCGCGGCGCCGTGGAATCCGGCCGGGTCGGCACCGGCTTCGCCCTGTTGAATCTGGCGGCGGAGCTACGCGAGCAGTTCTCGTCGGCGTCCGAACTGGACCGGCTACCGGTGCCGGCGCGAGTCGCGGCGGGTTCGGCTCTGCCGCGGATCATCTGCCTCACACCGCCACTGGCCACCGGTGGCGCGCATCAGTACGCCAGGATCGCTTCGCACCTGCGCACTGCCCGTGAGGTCGTGGCGCTGTCGCCGACCGGCTGCCGGACGGGAGAACCCCTGCCGGCGACACCGACTGCGGCCTTGGAAGCCCTGGCGCGCAGCGTTCTCGAAGCGGCGCAAGGAGATCCGTTCGTGCTGCTCGGGTACTCCTCGGGCGGCCTGCTGGCCTACCTCCTCACCGAGCACCTGGAGGCGGTGGGCGGACCCGCGCCCGCGAGCGTGGTCATGCTCGATACCTACCGGGTGGACGATGGCGACGGCGAATGGCTGCTGCGGGCGATGGCCGAGCACATGGTGTCCAACGAGGCGACCTTCGGCCGCTTCGACCAGGCCCGGTTGTCCGGTATGGGTTGGTATGTGCGGCTGCTCCAGGAGATGACACCCGGTCCCGTTGTCACGCCGACCCTGTTCGTCCAGTGCGCCCGGTCATTCCTGGGGAGTTCGGCGGAGCGTGCGGACTGGCAGGCCCAGCCCTGGGACGCAACGCATTCCGTCGTGCCGGTCCAGGCTGATCACTTCACGATCCTGGAGGACGGCTCGGCGGATACCGCGGACGTGATCGAGGGCTGGCTCGCCGGTTAGGGGCGGCGGCCGGGTGAGCCCGGGCTCACCCGGCCGTTCTCGCCTGGTGCCTTGTTCGAGAAGGTTGATCGGGATACCGAAATCGGCAGCGATGCAAGGGATCTGGCGGCGGTGCCGAACCTGCGGATCACGGGTGTGAGCGTGCCGCTGCTTCCCGGTATCGGGTCAGCAATTCCGGCGACGGGTCTGCAGCAAAGGTGCGGGTTGTGGCCAATGGCCAGGCAGGGGGCTGCGGGGCCGACGACATCACCCACGCGGCTTGGCGAGCGGCTCCTGCGGCGACGTATTCACCTGGAACGGGAACATCGACGGGCACCCCGAACACCGCCGGCGCGATGGCGCACACGGCTGCCGAGCGTGCACCGCCACCGGTCAGCGTGATCCGGTCGACGGGCACCGAACCACGACGGAACACGTCGGCGGCAGCGGCGGTCAGGCACAGCAGCGACTCCACCGCCGCCCGGGCGAGATTCTCCCGGGTCATCGACTCCATCGTCATGCCGTACAAGGAGCCGGTGGCGTGGGGAAGATTCGGCGTCCGTTCGCCTTGCAGGTAGGGCACCTGTACCAGCCCGCCCGCGCCGGGTGACGCCGCCAGCGCCAACGCCGACAGCTCGTCGAGATCCACGTCGAGGACGGTGGCGGTCGCCTCGAGGATCCTGGCGGCGTTGAGAGTGCACACCAGTGGAAGAAAACGACCGGTGGCGTCGGCGAAGCCCGCCACCGTGCCGGACGGGTCCTGGACCGGCGTGGTCGTGACGGCGGCGATCACGCCCGAGGTACCCAGGGAGAGCATCACCTCACCGTCGCGCAGTCCCAAACCCAGTGCTGCGCCGGCGTTGTCGCCGCACCCGGGCCCGACGATCATCTCCGGCGGGCCCAGCGCAGGGTCGCAGGTGCCCGCGGGCTCCGTCGGCGCCGAGACCGCCGGCAACACGATGCCCTGCGCGTGGGTCTGGCTGTACCGCAAGGCCATTGCCAGTAGCTCACGCCGGTAGATACCGGACACCGGATCGAAATAGCCGGTGCCCGACGCTTCGCTACGGTCGGTGACCAGGTCGTCGAGCGACCTCGCACCGCGCAACCGCCAGGTCAGCCAATCATGGGGCAACGCGATCGCTGCGATACGGGCGGCGTTGGCGGGCTCGTGGTCGGCGAGCCAGCGCAGTTTCGTGATGGTCAGCGACGCGACCGGTGCGGTGCCGATCGCGTCGACCCAGCGCCGCACACCTGTGTCGTGATCGCCGTCGCCCATTTCGTGAACAAGGTCGCGTGCGGCAGCAGCGGATCGGGTGTCGTTCCACAGCAGCGCCGGACGGATCACCGCGCCGTGGGCGTCCAGGCAGACGAGTCCGTGCTGCTGCCCGCCGACCGAGACCGCGGCCACGTCGTCGAGGCCGCCGGCCTGCTGTATCGCCGATTGCAGTGCCTGCCACCAATATTCGGGATCGATCTCGGTTCCGGGCGGGTGCGGGGCGGAACCGGAGCGCTCCGGCCGGCCGCTGTCGGCGTCGCGGATGACAACCTTGCAGGATTGGGTCGAGGAATCGACCCCAGCCACCAGTGTCATGGCCTCATCCGATCACATGCTCGACGGCGAGTTGGTGCAAGCGCACGAAACCGTAGTCGCGCGTCGCGGCGGTCTCGGGGTCGAACAGGTGGTCTCGGGCCGCCGCGAACGCCTGTACCGATTCAGCCTCACCGAGGGTCGGCTGGGCGAGGTCGAACACCCCGGCGTGTGTCATGGCCTCCCGCACGCGAGGGTCGGCCCGGAATGCGCGGGCCTTGTCGGCCAGCATCAGGTACGTCGACATGTTCGCTCGTGCCGATTCCCACACCCCGGGCATGTGTTCGGTGCGTGAGGGTTTGTAGTCGAAGTGCCGGGCTCCGGTGTAGCGAGGGCCGTCGGGATAGCCGGGGAACCCGTTCTCGAGCAGGTCCACGGTGAAGAACGCCGACATCAGATCGCCGTGGCCGAAGACCAGGTCCTGGTCGTATTTCGCGCCGCGCTGCCCGTTGAGGTCGATGTGGAACAGCTTGCCGCTCCACAACGCCTGCCCGATCGCGTGGGTGTAGTTGAGTCCCGCCATCTGCTCGTGGCCGGTCTCGGGGTTGACCCCGACGAGCTCGGCATGGTCGAGCTCCGCGATCAACGCGAGGGCGTGTCCCACGGTCGGCAGGAGGATGTCACCGCGCGGCTCGTTGGGTTTCGGCTCCAACGCGATGCGCAGGTCGTATCCCTGTGCCTTGATGTAGGCCGCGACGGTGTCGATGCCCTCCTTGTACCGTTCGAGCGCGGCGTAGAGGTCCTTGGATCCGTCGTATTCACTGCCCTCCCGGCCACCCCACATGACGAAGGTCGTGGCATCGACCTGTCCGGCCAGATCGACCGCGTGCAGGATCTTCCGCAACGCGAAGCGGCGGACCGCCCGGTCGTTGGCGCACAGTCCACCCTCCTTGAACACCGGGTGGGTGAAGGTGTTGGTGGTGACCATCTCGATCGCCAATCCAGCGCGATCGGCCGCGTCCTTCACCCTGGCGACGCGCTGCTGCTGATCGGCCTCGTCGGCGTCGAATGGGTAGATGTCGTTGTCGTGGAAGCTGATCGCCCAGGCCCCGAGCTGGGCCAGCCCGTCGACGTAGTCCCATGGAGCCAGCGTCGGACGGGTCGCGGCACCGAACGGATCAGCGCCGCTCCAGCCGACTGTCCACAGTCCGAACGAGAACCTGTCCTGCGGTGTGGGTTGGCGGGACATCGCACGATTCTCTCATTTGGCGCTGGCGCTGACCACGGTGCTGCAGAACCCGGCGGGTGTGTCGCAGGGCTCACCCGGTCGTTGTCGCCTAGCTCGACAGCGCCGCCGAGCTGTGCTCGCGGATCAGCTCCGCCACCGCTCGGCAGTTCGCATCGATGAAGAAGTGACCGCCCGGAAACGATTGTGCGGCGAAGCTTCCCGAGGTGTGTGAGCTCCATGCCTGGATGTCCGCGAAGCTCGCATCGGGGTCACGGTCGCCGACCAGTGCGACGATGGGGGACTTGACCATTGTGTCCGTGGTGCACGCGTAGGTCTCGATGGCTCGGTAGTCGTTCCGGACGATCGACAGGATCAGTTCCCGAAAGTCGGGATCCTCGAGCAAAACCGCGGGCGTACCGCCGACCCGAAGCAATTGCTCACACAGTTCTCGATCGCCGAGCAGATGCACGCGCCCGGTTTGCGTCGCCGACGGAGCGCAGCGGCCGGAAGCGAAAAGCACTGTCGCCGTTGCCCCTACCTCATCCTCGAGCCGCCTGCACGCCTCGAAAGCCACGACGGATCCCATGCTGTGGCCGAACACGGAAAAATTCTCGGCATCCCCGACAGCTTCGATCACCTCGGGAAGCAAGCCGTCGACCAGCCCTGAAATATCGCCCACGAGCCGTTCGTGCCTTCTGTCCTGCCGTCCCGGATATTGAACGGCGAGAACGTCGAACTCCGAACCGACGGACTCGGCCAATGGTCCGAAAGAGAGGGCGGATCCGCCGGCGTGGGGAAAGCAGACCAACTTGTGGGAGCCATTCCTCGGTGCGGGAGACAGGTGACGCAGCCAGCTATTGCCCATAGGGTGGAGAGCCTTTCATCGGATTCAACATCCGAACGGTACCGTGCACAGGGGCTCGAGCCGGGTGCGGGGGAGAGCGTCAGGGCTGTTGTGGCGCAGGGGAATCCGTAGGGGCGCGGCGGAACGGGGCGGCTACGTCGGGGCGCAGGGGAGCAGCGGTGGCGGATTCGCGGCGGCGGAGGGCCTCGGTGGCCTCGGGCTCGTTGTTGGCCGTCAGGCGGTAGACGGCGCGTTCGAGGATCGGAAGGACTTCGGACACCTGGAGGGTGCCGTCGGCGCATTGGCCGAGCAGGGAGAAGGTCATGTTGGAGAGGACGACGGCGATGTCCTCGAGGTAGCGGGGCTCGGCGCCGGCGAGAACGGCGGCGGCGATGGGGAGGACGGCGTCCAGGCCGTGATTGTCGAGGCGTTGGTTGGCCGGGCCGATGCGGGCCCGATGGTAGGCCTCGAGCATGATCGGGTGGCGTTCCCACGGGTCGAAGACGTGGCGGATGACGCGGAGCAGGCCGTCACGGATGGATTCGCCGGGGGGCGGGGACTCCATCGGGATGTAGGTGTTGTCCTCCATCCAGGCTTCGATGGCGGAGACGAGCAACTCGTCGCGGGTGGGGAAGAGCTTGTAGATGGTGGTGAGCGAGACGCGGGCGCGGCGCGCGACTTCGCGCAGCTGGACGGCGTCGTAGCCGTCCGATTCGAGCAGAGTGCGGACCTCGAGAAGAATCCTCGCTCTCGATGCCTCTTCCGTCTCCTTGGCCATGCAGTTACAGTAACGCCGTTACTTGAGTAACCCGGTTACTCATCGCGTCCGCACGAACCTTCCAAGGTGTCAAATGCCAGATATCTCGCGTCGCTCCCTGCTGTCCGGGGCAGCCGCCACCGCTGCTCTGCTCGCGACGGCGCCGGTCGCCCGCGCAGGAATCGCCGCCCGGGTCCGGAGAGTGGAGCTCACCCGTGAGGACCACCGGGTCATCGTCATCGGGTCGGGTTTCGGTGGCGGTGTCACCGCCCTGCGCCTCGCCGAAGCGGGTGTCGATGTGCTGCTGCTGGAGCGCGGCGTGCGCTGGCCCACCGGCCCGAACGCGCAGACCTTCCCGCACGCCAGCTCGCCGGACAAGCGCATCCTGTGGCATCGGTCGAGTCCCGATCTGTTCGGCAAGCCGTTGGCTTTCGACAAGTACACCGGACTCGTCGAAGCCGTGGCGGGCCAGAACATGACCGCCCTGTGCGCGGCCGGTCTGGGCGGCGGATCGCTTGTCTACCAGGGCATGTCGCTGCAGCCGACGGAGGCGGTCTTCAGCGCTCACTTCCCGGACGGACTCGACTGGGAATCCCTGAATTCCGTCTACTATCCCCGGGTCGCCCGCATGCTGGGCCTGGCCGTGGCGCCGGACGAACTGATCAACACGCCGAACTACACCGCCGCAAGGGTTTTCGCCGATCACGTCCGCCGCGCCGGTCTTCCGCTGTCGAAGATCCCGATGCCCATCGACTGGAACTTCGCACTCGCCGAACTCCGCGGCGAGATGGCCCCCTCCTACACCAACGGTGACGGGGCCATGGGCGTCAACAATGGCGGCAAGCACTCGGTCGACGTCACCTATATCGCCGCCGCCGAGGCCACCGGCCGCGTCACCGTCGAGACCCTGCACGAGGTCACCGATATCGAGCAGGCCGCGGACGGCCGCTGGGTCGTGCACGTGAACCGCACCGACACCGCCGGCACCGTGCTGGAGAACAAGATCCTCACCACCAATGCTCTGGTCATGGCCGCGGGCAGCCTGAATACCACGCGTCTGCTGGTACGCGCGGGGGCCACGGGCCAGATCCCCGATCTTCCGGACGAACTCGGCCGCGGGTGGGGCACCAATGCCGACCGCATCTACGTGTGGTCCGCTCCCACCGAGGAATTCGGCCTCGCCCAGGGCGGTCCGGTCGTCTACGGCAGCCTGAACTGGGATGACCCGAACAACGCGCACACCGTCATCCAGGCGTCCATTCCACCGCTGTCGATGGACGCGCACAGCACCATGATGGTCGGCTACGGGCTCAGCACCGGCCGCGGCGAATTCCGCTACGACTCGGCGACCGATGCCGCCACCCTGCACTGGCCCGCCGACGGCGATAGCGCCATCCAGGACAATCACATCGGCCCCGCGGTGCAACGCATCGCCGGACCGTCGAGCGTCCTGCTCGACACCAATCTCGCGTTCCCCTCCACCTGGCATCCGCTGGGCGGCGCGAGCATGGGCACGGTGTGCGACCTGGACGGGCGCGTCCACGGCCAACCCGGCCTGTACGTCCTCGACGGCGCGCTCATGCCCGGCAACACCGCCGCCTGCAACCCGTCGATGACCATCGCGGCCCTGGCCGAACGTGCGCTGGACCACTTGGTGGCCGCCGATGTGGGGCAAGCGATTTGACCGTTCCCACGGACGCGCCGTACCGAACTCGGCCCGATTTCCTGCGGTCCGCGCGCAGATTGCGGCGACACCGCGATCTGCCGGTCATCCGGGCGCCCATCGCCGAGGCCATGCTGCGGGTGGTGGTCGGCGGCCGGCTCGAACGCCGACCCGGAGCGCACAGCGGGCGCACAGCTCTCACAGCTGACCCATAGCTTCGGTACAGCTTCGGCCCAGTGATCTCCCCGACGCTGTAACGATGTCAGTTCTGACCTCGGGAAACACCCCGATCGAGCGCTCCGTCATGCGTCGTGCCGACGGCAGTCCCGTCAGCGTGCTGGTGGTGGACGACGAACCGGCGCTGGCCGAATTACTTGCCCTGGCCCTGCGTTACGAGGGCTGGACCGTCGGCACCGCCGGGGATGGGCGCGCGGCCGTCGCCAGGGCGCGCGAACTGCGGCCCGATGTGGTCGTGCTCGATGTGATGCTGCCCGATATGACCGGTCTCGAGGTGCTCGACCGGCTGCGCCACCTGCTCCCGGATCTGCCGGTCCTGCTGCTGACCGCCAAGGATTCGGTCGAGGACCGGATCGCGGGCTTCACCGCGGGCGGCGACGACTACGTCACCAAGCCCTTCAGCATCGACGAGGTGGTGCTGCGGCTGCGGGCGCTGCTGCGGCGCGCGGGCATCGCGAGCGAGGACAGCGGCTCGCGGCTGGTGGTCGGCGATCTGATGCTCGACGAGGACAGCCACGAGGTCACGCGCGACGGCGTCGACATCGTATTGACCTCAACGGAATTCGAGCTGCTGCGGCTGTTCATGCGCAATCCCCGCCGGGTGCTGAGCAAGGCGCAGATCCTGGACCGGGTCTGGAGCTACGACTTCGGCGGCCGCTCCAACATCGTCGAACTGTATGTCTCCTATCTGCGTAAGAAGATCGACAGCGGCCGCGCGCCGATGATCCACACACTGAGAGGTGCGGGGTATGTCCTCAAGCCGGCTCAGTGAGTCCACGCGGGAGCGGGGTGCGTCCATGAATCGACGCGATGAGTCCGTGAACGAGCTCCCCGCACCCTCGGGCCGGCCCGCCGAGCCGAAGCCGCGCCGCCGCTGGTCGCTGCGCAGGCGGCTGCTGGTCGGGCAGGTGGTGCTGCTGGTGGTCGTGGTCGTGGGTATCGGCATCGCGACCGAGCTTGCGCTGCAACAGTTCCTGGTGCACCAGGTGGACGTCGGCCTCACCGAGACGACAGAACATGCCCTCGGTGACGCGGGTGGCGGTCCCAGCCTCGGCCCGCCGCCGGACCAGCACAATGCCCCCGGCCCGCCGCCGTCGACGGGCGAGTCGGCCGGTCCGGGACCGGAATTCCTGAATCGCCGCAGCATCCAACCGGATACGGTCGGCGCGCTCGTGGAGCGCGACCACTCGGTGACCGCGGGCCGCGTCGGCAGCGACGGCGTGCAGTCCGCCCTGTCGGAGGCGGCCCGCAAGCAGCTGGCCGCCGTCGCTCCCGGTAAGCCCGTCTCGCTGGATATCGAGGGCCAGGGCCACTATCGCGTGCTCGCCGAGACCACCTGGTCGGGCAAGACGGTGATCACCGGTCTGCCGCTGGCCTCGGTCGACGCCACCCTCATGCGGGTGTTCCTGATCCTGCTGATCGTGACCGCCGTGGTCCTGGTGGTGGCAACCTCGGCGGGCATCTGGCTCATCCGGCACGCCCTGACCCCGCTGGATCGGGTCGCGGCCACCGCCGCGCGGGTGGCGGACCTGCGGCTGGATCGCGGGGAAGTGACGCTGCCCGTGCGGGTTCCGGTCGCCGACGCCGACGCCCGCACCGAGGTCGGGCAGCTCGGCATGGCCATCAACCGCATGCTCGACCACATCGCGGGCGCGCTGGAGGCCCGGCACGCCAGCGAGACCCGGATCCGGCGGTTCCTGGCCGACGCCAGCCACGAACTGCGCACCCCGCTGTCCTCCATCCGTGGTTACGCGGAACTGGCACTGCGGGAACGGGATACGCTGCCGCCGGTGGTCGCGCACGCCATGAGCCGTGTCGACTCCGAGTCGCGGCGCATGACGACCCTGGTGGAGGACATGCTGCTGCTGGCCCGCCTGGACGCCGGGCGCGGCATCGAGCACACGCCGGTGGATCTGACCCGGCTCACCGTGGACGCGGTCAGCGACGCCCACATCGCCGGCCCGGATCTACAGTGGGCGCTGGAACTACCGCCCGAGCCGATCGTGGTCACCGGTGACACGGCCCGCCTGCACCAGGTGCTGGCCAACCTGCTCGCCAATGCGCGCGTGCACACCGGACCCGGTACCCGGGTCACCACCGCCCTGGCCGAGGACGGCCGGGGCGGGGCGATCTGGCGGGTCACCGACGATGGACCGGGTATCCCCACGGAACTGCAGCCGGAGGTCTTCGAACGCTTCGCGCGCGGTGATTCGTCGCGCTCGCGACGCGCCGGCAGCACCGGGCTCGGCCTGTCCATCGTGGCGGCGGTGGTGAAGGCGCACGGCGGCGCCATCGCCGTCGAAAGTCGTCCCGGCCGAACGGAATTCACCGTGCGCCTGCCCGCCGCGGGCTGAGTGCACAGCGGCGGTCAGCCCGCGGCGGTGACGGTCAGCCGAAGGATCCGGTCGGCGGCTGCGGCTGCGGCTGCGGCTGGGGCTGATCCGGGCCGCGATCCTGGTCGCCCGGCCGGTCGTGTCGATCCTGGTCGCCGGGGCGGTCGTGCTGGTCCTGGTTGTCGCCGCCGCGATCGTGATTCCAATCCGGGTCGGCGATCTGGCTGACCACCGGAATCCCGGAGTCGGTGGTGGCGGCCGAGGCGGGGATGGCCAGCGCGGCCACCGGCACCGCGGCGAGCGCGCCGGCCACGGCGATGCGGGCGGTCACGCGGCGCAGGCGGGACGGGGTCACAGACGAGGATTTCAACGTGCAGAACCTTTCTCGGAGGGGCGGCGGGCCGACCGGCCTGCCGTGACTTCTATCCAAAAGCCCCTATGTGGGTGGGCCATGGGTCCGACCTATGTGCCGGCTGGGAATCCGAGCCGGTGTCGCGCCGCAGTAGGCTGAGCCGCGTGGGACGACCGGACGCAGCACTTACCGCCCTCGCCGCCCAGAGCGGCGCACCCATGCAATTCGTCGCGGACCTGCGCGATATCGCCACCCCAGACCCGGATTCACGCCGTCTCACCGATCCCCGGCACGCCGCCGAACTGGTGGCGGCCGAGACCCGGGACCGGCTGCGCGCGGTGTTCGAGGCCATGCCCGCCGACCCGGTCATCCTGCTGTCCGGCGGCGTCGACTCGATCTTCTTGGCCGCCACCGCCGTCGCCCTGGGCCGGCGCCCGCACGCCCTCACCGTGCTGGCCGCCGACGGCACCGATCGCGCCAATGCCACGGCCGCCGCCACCGCACTCGGTCTGCCGCACGACATCGTCGAACTGGACGGCCCCGCCGTCGCGGCGCTGGCCCGGGAATCGCTGGAACGCCTGAAAGTGCCCGAGCTGTGGGAGGTTTCCTATGCCGTCCCGATGCTCGCCATCCAGCCGGTCCTGGACCGCCTCGGCGTCACCGGCCCGATCCTGACCGGCAGCGGGGCGGACGCCATCTTCGCGGGCGGCAAAACCCTTGCGCACCAGATCGATTCATCCGAGGCCACCGCGGAACTCGACCGCATCACCCGCACGGAATCCGCCCACAACTTCACCGTCGACCGGCTCGTCCCGGACTTCTATCCCCGCATCCTGGGCGACCGCGCCGACCACATCGTGCATGTCTTCCAAACCGCCCGCTTCTGGGAACTCGCCCAAACCCTCGCGCCCCCAGCACTGTTCGGCCTGCACGACGGAGCTCCCGCCGACAAGCTGTGCGTCCGCATCGCCTGCGAGCGGCTACTGCCCGACTCGGCCCGCTCCCTGGCGTGGGCCGAGAAGTCCGCCATCCAGCGGTCGGCAGGCATCATGGGCGCGCTGGCCGAGGCCGCCCGTGCGTACACCTCCGACCTCCCCGGCGCACGCACCTATTCCGATCCCGGCACCGAACCCTTCGACGCCGTGGCCACCCGCCTCTATCTCGCGCTTCTCCTGCGCGATCAGCGGCGAGACGGGTGACCGATCCGGCTGTCCCGGTTCAGTTTCCGGACGCCTGAAGCCCTGCGACGCGGAACTCGTGACTCATCCCCGAGCACACCACGTCATTGCGGACCGACACCGTGCACGTGGCTCCGGCGTAGTAGACCGACGTCGTGTACTGGTCGACCCCCGGCACGATCGCCGGATTGCCACCCTGCAGAGTGTGGCCGCCATTGGAGCTCCACTGCGGGTGCGAGGGAAAGTAGGCCGTGTCGATGGCAACGGCCGGCACGTAGGGCACCGGGATCGTCATACCCGCGATCGTCATCGACATGATCGCGGCCGGCGTCGGAAGATCGCACCCCACAACACCATTCGGAGTAATCGAACAGTTGTTTCCCGCCATGTTGAACCACGCCACCCCATTGGCGTCCACGTAGGGCGCCGGATCGATGAAATCTGCGTGGGCCACACCCGGAACAACGCTTGCCAAGAACCCGGCGACCACTGCGCCGCCGGTGACCACTGCTGACCTAACCTGCATCGCACATCTCCTTTGATGAGTGTTCAACGGATCATGTCGTATACGTGTCGAGGCTGGTGGGAGATCTTGTCACGCATGAAGAAGGGGAGCCCGGACACCACGCCCAGACTCCCACGGTTGTCGTGGTCGGTCAGGACCGGTCGAACTTTCCGTCCTGCACGGCCGCGTTGAAGATAGCCCATTGGTCGGCGGGGAACATCAACTCAGGCCCGCCGGGGTTCTTCGAATCCCGGACGCCGGTCTCGGAGCCGAAGTGCGCGACTTCCACGCAAGCCTCCTGAGATGCTGAACGGCTGCTCTTGTACCACTGGGCACCCTGTCGGGTGGTGCTCATACCGCATACTCCTTCGCTTTGTGGGCCAACAAGTCCCGTGTGCATTGCTCATCCAACGCACGGCGCTTGATTTCCACAAGAGCGCTACGGTAACGGTCCACTTTGTCCGCCTGATCGAGGTAGAGCGCACCGGTGAACCCCTCGACGTAGACCACGGGCGGTTCGATCCACTTGGTCTTCGATTCCGGCGATGATCGGGGCGGAAACTCCAGCAGAACGAAGTGGTACGTCTGAAGCCCTAGGTGCGCGCCGACCGTTTGCGGCACAACACCGATCGACACATTACGCCGCTGCCCAACTTTGATCAGTTGATGGATTTGATCGGCCATGACAGCCGGTCCACCGATCTCGTGACCCAGTACGGACTCCGACAGCAGGACGGCTGCCGAGAACGTTGGATCTTCCAACCGCTCTTGGCGTTTCATGATCAGTTCCACACGTTGTTCGACGGCCGAGGTGGGCATTCCGGGGAAGGCCGTCCACTCCAGGGCACGCCGATAGGCCGGCGTCTGGATCAGGCCCGGAACGAATGTCGTCTGCCATGCGGTGAAGCGGCGAGCCGACTGCTCGAGCCCCAAGTAGAGGTCGAAGTGTTCCGGTACGCAGTCGCCGTACGAGTGCCACCAACCGGGGCGCTGGGCTTCTTCTATCAGTCCGAGCAGGGCGGCAGTATCTTCGTCGGAGGCTTCGTAAAGCTTACAAAGGGCTTCGACGTACAGGGTTTTCAGTTTGACCCCGCCCTGGCCGCCTTCGAGCCGCCACATGGTCTGCGGCGAACACTGAATGACGGCACAAGCCTTGGAGACGCTGACTCCGGATGTCTCACGCAGCCTCCGAAGTTCGCGCCCCAACATTCTGCGGGGAACTGTCGAACCGATCATTCCGTTAGCCTCACTATCGTTTGTGTGCTGATTTGGAATGGTTTTCGTGCTGGGGTTTGGAAGACGGGGAGAAAATTCGAGTACTCCTGCCCTGGAATCTTCCGTCAATGAACGGGTGGCTGTCTACTGGTATTCACCCCCGGCCGCCGAGAACCTGAACAGCCGACCCGGTCAACAAGTTCCGATTGTGTGCCCTTCGACGCGGGTCGCACGTTCAGGCCGTACCGGCGGCCGGGGGCCACCAAACATCAACGCCGACAACCGGAGCGTCAGCCATGTACGGCACACCCATCGAAAATCATGAGGCGATCAGCGCGATGTCGGTCGGTTACGCGCGGGATGTCCTCCGAGTCCATGCATCGTGCCCGATGTCCGTGTGCGGCAAGAAGCGCCAGGCCATCGCCGTGATCCGTGCGGGCGACCGGACGACGGGGAGCAGGCCATGACCTTCATCTCGCACGACGCACCGGACTATCCGGTCATGAATCTGCAAGCGGCACAACATGGTCTGAAACAGCATCAGCATTGCGACGACACCCGCGACACCCGGCGATACTTCACCGGCTTGGTTCCGAAACTGGAGCGTGCGGACCGGGAAGGCAAGCCGCTCAGGGGAACCTGGAACATCTGGTGATCCAGTCCACCGGTGGCGACAACCGGCGATGTACCCGCCGTGCACTCCGTGGAGGAAGTCGGTGCGAGAGCTCAGCAGGATGGTGGATGCGGCGGCGATCACCGTCGAACCACCGAATTCGCACGCGGTTTCCATCAGTCCGGAGGCCGCGCCGAAGTCCGTTTCGGCTCTCATATTGGCCATGATCAACCGGAGGGTTTCGCAGCAAAGAACGTGGCACCAGCGGACTGCGCGTCCGCGACTCCGACCAGACGAACGCCGAGCAACAGCACGCCGCCCCCGCCATGCGGGCGATAGGCCCATCCTCACTGATCACAACATCAGCCAATGGACAACCCGCCTTCGCGGTTTACGTCCGCGGCCACGGCGCACTCCACCCATACGCCTTGCACGTACTGACAATCACATCCGAGGGCATCACCAGGATCGTCGCATTCCAAGGCTCGAAACTGTTCCCGCTGTTCGCACTCTGACCCGGCCACACGTGATCCGGCAGATCTACCACCATTCAACGGATCATCAAGGCGACCAACAGAATTGCCCATCAGAACGCCTCCGACTATTCCGCATCGCAGCCAATCTCTGCGGCGCCCGCCGCTGGATCGACTTCGACATCCAGCATGACCGGATATATCGAGGTCGGCGTTGCGATCCACACAAGGGTATGTAACCGGGCATATGATCCGGGCAGTGCTCTTGCCGTGATATCGATGGTGTCGCTGAGGAGACGGAAGCATGGCCGCTTTGGTTGACCTTGCCGTGGGGATCGCACCCATCGCTGGTGGATTGGCTCTCGGTGCAGCGGCGGGATATCTGAAGGGCCCGGACGTCCGCAAGACGATCAAGCAGGACATGGAACTGCTGGAACGCCTACCTCCGGAGGCGGTGGAGCGGCGAGCCGAACTCCAAGAGAGCATCGATAGTCGCATCGACGACCTGGTCGCAGCCGTCAACCGATACCAGTCGCTGCGCAGAGTGGCCGCCTCCTATCGCGGCGGCTTGCGCGACATCCTGCTGTTTGTCTGCGCGCTTCTGTTCACGGCGGTCTGGTGGAGCGTCGATCATCATAAGAGCAGCTGGCTACCGATGTTCGTTGTCCTCATTGTGATTTCAGTGTGGGCGGCCGCCTACGCGTTCAGGGGTCTGCGCATATCCCTACTCAGCTACCGGAAACGGAAGGACTGATCTGGCCGGTTCGGTCAGCGCGATGAACGGATGCTTGCTCGCCCGGATCCGGGTACGACGCGCCTGATCGTGGTTGGCTGCTTCACCCGATCCAGGTGCTGGTCATGTCCTGCACTTTCGCGCCGTCGAGGTCGGCGAGTTTGACGGCGACGAAGTTTCGGGCGGTATCGGAGGTCTGCACTCGGAACGGGAGGTCGGTGGCGTCGAGTGCTTCGACGATGGCCTGGGCGGCAGATTCGGGGGATTGGGCGTTGGCGAAGGCGCCCTCGGTGCGCTTGCGGTAGGCGGCCAGCGCGGCAGCGTACGGTCCGGCCGCATTCGTTGCCAGTATCTCGCGTCCGCCGACGTTGGCGACGAATTCGCTTGCGACGGCACCGGGTTCGATGATGCTGACCGCGACCCCGGTCTGCGCTGCTACCGGGGCCAACGCTTCCATGAAGCCCTCGACGGCGAACTTCGCGGCGCAGTATGCCTCGTTGAACGGCTGTCCGATGACCCCGCCGACGCTGCTGACGGTCAATACTCGTCCGTGCGTGGCGCGCAGTTGCGGGAGCACGGCGCGGGTGACTTCGAGGACGCCGAAGAAGTTGACCTCCATAACGGCGCGGATCTCACCGATGTCCTCGAGTTCGAGGGTGCCCAGGTGGCCGGCGCCCGCGTTGTTGATCAGTGCGTCGAGGTGGCCGTGGTCGTCGACGACGCCGGAGACGCAGCGGTGGACGGAGGCCGGATCGGTGACGTCGAGCTGTCGGACCTCGACGTGGTCGGCAACGCCGTTGTGGCGGGCGAGCTCGACGAGTGCGGTCGAGCGGGCGGTGTCGCGCATGGTGGCGATGACTTGCCAGCCGGAGCGGGCGGCGTGGATGGCCGTGTGCAGTCCGATGCCGGTCGAGGTGCCGGTGATCAGGACGGTTTTCCGGTCGATGGACGGGCTCATGTGTTCCTCCTGGCTATTGGTTATGAACCATAATCATAATACATCATAATTATTATGGGATATAGCTATAGTGGAGGGCATGTCGAGCGAGCAGGAGCAGCGGGAACTGACGGGCGAGGTAGTGGGGCTGTTCGCAGCGATCAATCGCCGCTACGCCACCGAGGCGGAGGCAGCGGCCGGCGCCCATGGGTTGACGCCCATGCAGGCCAAAGCGCTGCTGGCAGTACAGGAACCGGTCGTAACCCGGCGGATCGCCGAACACCTGCACACCGAGCCGTCGAATGTCACCGCTCTCGTCGACAAATTGCAGACCCGCGGCCTGATCGAGCGCCGGGAGAATCCGAATGACCGTCGAGTGCGCCTGGTCGCGGCAACCGATCAGGGCAGACGCGTAGCCGAGGACCTACAAGCCCGCATGCCCTTCGCCAGCCGACCCCTGGCACGGCTGACCAGCGAGCAACAACACCAACTCCGCACCCTGCTCACCATCCTGCTCACAGACTGACCAACACCCGATCAAACAGCACACGAAATACACGACATTCGGCAGTTCAGTGAGTTCACCGGCGGCGGCTGGCGCCGATCTGCACGCTTGGCCGACTGCCTATACTTGCGCGGTTACGCGCAAACGCGAGGTTGGGTGCATGAAGGATCCATTGTGGGAGCGGATGTCTGCTGATCTTCGGGTTCGTGTCGATGAGCTGATCGCCCAGGACCGCAAGGTTCTCGCCATCAAGGAGATCCGAGACATCCTCGGCGAGCCTCGACCGGGCATCAACGAGTGCATGGACCTGCTCGTCGAGCGGTACGCCGAGCTGGGGCAGCCGTGGATCAGGCCGACTCCACCGCTGGACCTCGAGATTCTGGTCAACAAGGTAGCGAAACTACCCGAACGCCCCGACGCGATCGAAGCAGTCTGGGACGGAGACACTTTCGGCTGGATGGTCTGTCTGGTCGCCGTGACGCGGAGCTCCCGAGCTGAGCATTATCTCGCACCGATCCGGCACGGCGGCGACATCCGCCTCTTCAATGGCGAGGTACCTCCGTACCCAGAGGCTCGAGAGGCTACCTCGGTCGGCCGCGCACTCGCCGACACCCTCGGTGTGCCATTCCATTTCACCAGCCCGGACAGGCCGGATACCAACCTCGCCCGGTGGTGGGATGCCCAGGGATAGACGAACAACTGCCCCCGCTGTTCGGACCGCGGTGCGGTTCACCGCGTAAGGATCCCTCCTTCGTCACCCGCACTCAACGTGGCAGTTCAGTGCGTTCATCGGCCAACCAGCCTGCAGCCCAGCCATCGAGCACCTCTTGGAGGCGATTTGCCCGAAATCGCCTCCAAGAGGTGCCACTCGGCGATCGATCAGGCGAACTGGCTTCGAGCCGAGATGAGTTCGGTGCGTTGATTTCCGCTAGGGCCCGTTACTTCGGTGCCTGGAAGCCGCCGATCTTCTGCTCGAGTAGTTCGGCCAGCCGCAGCGGGGTGCGGTCCTCGAACATCGGACCGATGAGCTGCACCCCCACCGGCAGGCCCTCGGGGGAGCGGCCCGCTGGTATGGCGGTGGCGGGCAGGCCCGGCATGGTGGCCATACCGGCCCAGACGAGCTGGTCGAAGTACGGGTACCCGACGCCGTCGATGTCGATGTGCCGGTTCTCCAGACCTCCGTTGTGGTCGTGCGGAAAGGCGGGCGTGGGTGTGATGGGGCACACCACGGCATCGAACTCGGCGAACAGCTGCCGCCAGCCGTGGCGGTGGAGTTCGCGACGGTTGTTCGCCTCGACCCAGTCGCGGTGGCTGAGCACCATGCCGCGCAGCCGCGCCGCATCGAGACTCCGGTCGTCCGCGCGCAGGGCGGCGGCGTGGGTCTGCAGCTGTTCGTACACGTCGACGGAAAGGCTTGCGGCGGCGTTCGACAGCATCAGCTGCATGTAGAGCGTCGCCGCTTCGGTCGGATCGGGCAGCAGCGGACTGTGCCGTTCGACGCGGGCGCCCTCGTCGACGAGCGCCTCGGCGACCCGGTTCACGCCCGCCCGCACCGCCGATCCGGTCGGAATGAGCGGATGGTCCTCGATGATCAGGACACGGAAGTCCGATAGCCGCTCGTGGCGCGCGGGCGGCAGTGAGACGTCGTAGGCGACGCCGTGGGTCAGCGGGTCCGGTCCGGCCATCACGTCGAGCAGCAGCGCGAGGTCGCGGGCGGTGCGCGCCATGGGACCGACGACGGCGAGGTCGAGATCGATCGGCAGTGCCGGCGCGGGCGGCGCGACCATGCCGCGGGTCGGCGCCAGCCCGAGTGTCGGCTTGTGTGCGTAGATGCCGCAGAAATGCGCGGGGGTGCGCAGCGAACCGGCAAGGTCGGAGCCGATGGACAGCGCGCCGAATCCGGATGCCAGTGCCGCCGCCGAACCGCCGGACGACCCGCCCGACGTGCGACCGTGATCCCACGGGTTGTTGGTGGTGCCGTAGATCTCGTTGAAGCTCTGGATATCTCGCAGCATCAACGGCACATTGGTCTTACCGAGCACCACCGCGCCGGCGGCCTTCAGCCGCGACACCTGTACCGAGTCCTCGGTCGGGACATAGTTCGCGTGCTGCGGCATGCCCCAGGTCGTGGGCAGCCCGGCGATGTCGTAGGACTCCTTGACCGTCACCGGAATACCCAGCAGCGGCCGGTCCTCGCCGCGGGCGCGCGCCTGATCGGCATAGCGCGCGGCGGCCCGCGCATTATCGAAGTCCGGCACACAGATCGCGTTGATCACCTTGTCGCCCCGCTCGATACGGGCGATCGCCTCGTCGGTCAGTTCCACCGAGGTCACCGCACCGACACGCAAGGCAGCCGCGAGCTCTTCGGCCGACCGAAAATTCCACTCCATGAATCCGACGTTATTGGCCTGCCACAGAGGACATAAAATGCCGCTCCGCACAACGGGCAAGTCGAACGGGCCACCGTCACCGGCAATGTCACGCACTCGATCCGCCATCAGAAGTGGCCCGCCCCAGGTCATGGTGTTGGCGGTGGGCTGGCGTCATTGGCGAAGGCCATGAAATGCCTTTTCGCACAACGGGATAGATATCTCAGTACTCGTCATGTTCCTCTCGGGCTGAAAGAAGGTTCGCCCGATCGCCGGCGTGGCGGCGCGTGGCGAGTTCGGTGTCGGCGCGGAAGGCCAGCAAACCCTCATCGGGACACCCTCGAGCACTTCACGAGGCTGCGAACCGACGTGTATCCGGACAGCTTCATCAGCATCGGTGTCCGGTCCTCGTCAATAGCGTACGTTCGGCCGGCGCCGGATGCCTACGGCCCGTTGCTCTTCCGATGCCCCTCGCTGGCCGGGTTCGGTCAGCGCTGAACACGCCATGAGCGCTCACTTGTTTCCACTATGGCCAGTATTGCGACTGCGCTCTCGTCTCGGCCTGGCGTAGGGGGCACCTCCCGACCAGGACGGCGACTTGCTGCCGCGCTGCCGCGGACTCTTCAGATCACAGAAGTAGACCGGGACATCGGTGGCGACGGTGAACGCGGCGTGTTCGGCCACGCGCGGAATCCGGATCGGCCAGGCTCAGTGGATTTCGTGAACCTTCGGCACGGTCAGATCTATTGGAGGCCGCGGACTTCGGGCCAGGAGCTCGGGTACGGGTGTCGGTCCCCGGTGACAGGATGCGGGTATGGGTGACCATTTCGAACGAATTGTCGACCTCGATGTGACCTCGGTGGACGCGAGCACGCTGGCCGAGCACATGGTGGACTGGATGGTGTCGCGGCGATGGCTGCTGCGGGAGACTTCGCGCGACGCGATGTACAGCCTCCAGGTCGACGAGGGCTATGTGCCAGGCCCTGACTGGCCGCAGATCACCGAGGAATGGGGCGGCGACTGGATTCCAGGCCCCGTCGCTGTCATCGTCGGACGCCACGACCACTACTCCGGACAGGGCGGCATCGAACCGACCTCCTCGGTATGCCCAGGCTGCCAGGCCACCACCGTGATCATCGACTATCCGCACCAATGGGAAGCCGATCCCGCTGTATGGCAGCCGTTCTCGGACGCGATCGACGCCTGGAAACGAACAGGCACCGGTGCGGCAATCTGCCCCTCCTGCACCACGCCGAGTCCTATCACCACTTGGGAATGGGCGGACGCTTTCGCCCTGGGCGCCCTCGCTTTCGATTTCTGGGGTTGGCCGCCCCTCACCGAGGACTTCATCACCGAATTCGCCGCCCGGCTCGGGCATCGAATCGAACACCACACCGGCAAGTTCTGAACGCCATCGAACTCGGCAACGTCCGTAACGGCGACAGGGATAGGGCGTTCGTCGGCAGCGCTGGCCGCCACGGCGTACGAGGTCAGAGGTTATTTGGCTTCGGAACCTGACTCGACTTGGACCGGTCCGCATTGCCGCCGTGGCGGAGTCGGCTGAAGATGTTGGGCGGCAGGGCGTTTCGCTGTCGGGGTCGGTGTGCGCGGAGCTTGTATGGGTCGTGGTCGTGCACTCGGTGGACCGGCGCGCATGCAGTCTCGACGACTGGAATCGCGTTGTCATCGGGTGACTGGCGATGCACGTCTCCTGGTGGAGGTCAAGCGGGTCGAGTTCCGAAGCGGATCAGCGTCTGCGAAGAAATAGAGCAGCGCCGGTATCGCTGCTGGTAGATACTCCGCTGCGCCCTCATCCGGCTGTCCGGGGGCGCAGTCGTTTTGCCAGCAAGCAGATTTGGCCGTTCTGAACAGCGCGCTATGCGGCAAGGGCGTGCGTTCGGCCAGCCTGGGCATGGCCGGTGACCTGCGGTATGGGGGATACGTTCGTGTGCTTGGGTTTCGGTATGGGATGACCGCTGCTCGACGGCGGGCCCGATGCCTTCGTCGGTGGTGCGCCTGATTAGTTGCTGAGGTCCTGGATGAGATCCAGGGCTGGGTAGAGGACGGGGCGCAGGGGACGAAGTCTCGATAGTGCCACGATGCGTTCGACGAGTGGGGCGGTTCGGCGGATCAGCAGTCGGGTGCGTTCCTGGTCGGGGCTGCGGTCGTGGACCCAGAACAGGACGATGCCCATGTGGGCCAGCCACAGCAGATTCGGCAGCTCGGCCATCAGCCGCTTGTCGCCCTTGACGTCGGTGCCGATGACCAGGTTCCCCATGATGGTGGTGGATGCCTGTCGGGCGGGTCGGCTTTCGTCGCTGAATGGGCTGAGCGGGCTAGTGGGTTCGGCGGCGATCGCGAAGAACTTGCCGCCGAACTCGTGGTAGGGCGCGGCTACGTCGACGAAGGCCAGTTCCATCGCCTGCCATCGGGCGGCGAGGGAGTCGCTGCGGGGGGCCTGCTCGACCTGCTGTTGGTGCAGGGCCTGGATGTGTTGATAGAAGCCCTGGACCAGGTGTTCCTTGGATGTGAAGTAGTAATAGGCGTTGCCGACGCTGACACCGGCTTCGCCCGCGATCGCGCGCATGGTGGTCTTCGTGTAGCCGTTCTGCTCGAACAGGCGCAGGGCGGCGTCGATGATCTGCTGGCGAGTTTCCTCGCCGCGCGCGGTCGCGGGCTCGGGGCGGGGCATGCGGCTCAGGCTAGTAGGGCGGTGTCGACCGGAGCCGGGGGGACACTGGCTTGCTGCTCCCAATGCCTGCTGCGGCGGATCTTGTTCAGGGCGATCAGGTTTGCGAAGTGCATGCCGCCGAGTACGAGCAGGACCATGCCAAGCTTCTTGGCGAGTTCCTCGATTGCGACGCGCGCATCGTCGACCGGGACGCTGATGCGCAAGGCCAGTGCCACGAATCCTGCGTTGACGAGCCAGAACCCGATGACCAGTAGATGATTCACGGCTTCGGCGAGGTCGCTGTCTCCATCCATGACATCCACCAGAAACCGCGCGCCGGTGCGATGCAGGACCCGTGCCACCCAGAACGTGACCGCCAAACTGATGGTCGTGTAGGTCGCGTATGTGACGACGACAAGGTTCATTATCCCAGCTCCCTGCTGATTTGAACGTGTTCAACTGTGAGATTAGGTCATTTCTTGAACGTGTTCAAGTATGGGTGTCGCAACACGGCGAGCGTCAAAATCTGTGCCGAGGATGGCATCGGCATGCGATGCGTGATCACCACCGGCCGGGTCGGCAGCACCGTCTCTTCCGCGAACTCGGCGCCGAGACGGCGTGGCGTGTCAGGCCTACTGAGTTGCCGCACAAAGCGCGCGCCGCGTCTGATGCGCTGAAGTCGGCAGTTGCGGACGTTCGGCACCGGCCGCCGCCGCCCCCGCGCTGGCAGGTTCGGTCAGCTCGCAATGCGGCAGGATAGTGCACAGCTGTATGCCAGCCGATGTTGCAGTCGACTGGTCTAATCACGCACAACCACTGAGGAATTGGCGAAATACCGGCGATTTGGGATCAGTAGGGCGAGGCTATGCCGGTTGCGCGAGACTCGGCATAACGGTGTGTTCGGCCAGACCCGGATCGGAACGGCCAGTTGATCTTCCGATGCCCCGCGTTGGCCGGTTCGGTCAGCGCGGGTCGCGGTATGACAGTGCGTCGACGGCGGCCACCGCTATCGAGCAGGGCCGGGACCTGTCCTCGATAGCGGCTCCTGGCCGACGGCTCTATTGTCTGCGGTTGGCCTGACGGCCCGGCCTCACTTCAGGTGCCGGGTGAAGAACCGGTTCGCCTCCTCCCCGGCGTGCTGCGGGACGCCGGTGTGCCCGCCCATATTGGCGTGCAGCGTCTTCTCCTTGGAGCCGAAGGCGTCGAACAGATCCAGGGCCATTTGCCGGTCGTTTCCTTCGTCGTCCCATTGCAGCAGCACATGCAGCGGAATGCTGACCTGCCGGGCCTGCTCGAGTATGGCGCGGGGCACGAAACTCCCGGCGAACAGAACGGCGGCCGCGATCCGCGGCTCGACCACCGCCAGCCGGGTGCCGATGGAGATCACCCCGCCCGAGTAGCCGACCGGGCCGCCGATCTCGGGCAGCGCGAGCAGGGCGTCCAGGGTGGCCCGCCATTCCGGGACCGCCTTGTCGACCAGCGGGAGGATGAGCCGGTCGACGATCTCGTCGTCGACCGGCCCGCCGGCCGCCAGCGCCCGGCGCAGGTCGGTGAGGGCCTGATCGGCGGCGACCGAACGGGGCCGGTCACCACTCCAGGGGAGCTCGATGGTGGCCACGGCGTAGCCCTCCGCCACGGCGTGCCGGGCCCGGGCCAGCAGTCGCGGGTACGCCTGGCGCAGCCCGAGGGGAGGGGGGCTGACCAGGATCAGCGGCACCGGTGTGGATGCGGATCCGGGCGTCCACAGGATGCCGGGGATCTCGCCGAGGGTGAATGCGCGTTCGAGGATGTCGTCGTCGAGGCGCTGTTCGGTAATGAACTGCACGGTCGTGCCTTTCGGGAGTGCTGTTGAACGGCGCTCCCGGACGACCTATCGCCCGACCGTGACCCCGGAGGGGAGCACCCATGTCGATACTGCGTTCACGGATACCACCTCCTCGTTCTCTGGCACGGCCTCCGGAAAGGTAGCAGTGGTCGCCCTCGTTCGCCAACGGATTTTCGCGGTGGCTCCGTAGCTGGACGCACGCAACTCGGCAATAGCGGGCGTTCTGCGCCGCTCCAGGTTCCCGGCGCCGGCGCCCCGGGCTGGCTGGTTCGGTCAGCGCGGTATGCGGCAGATGAGTGCGTTCGATCGCTCGCTGGTGCACGACTCGCTCTGAGCCTGTCGGCGGCCCCGTGGTCAAGCCCTTATGCTGCGCTGGGTATGCCAGACGCCACCGGGGAGCCTCAACTTGCAGCGGGGTTCGACTGACCACACCGCACCGTGAAACCTCCACTGTCCCTGCCGATCTGGCAGATCTAACCGAGATCGGGTGTCGAAATGCGCGCGAGCACGAATCTGTCGGTGGTGCTTGGCAAGATCGCGTCTGTACCGCCTGAACAACGATCGACGGGGGTGGGGGCGGTGCCTGCGGGCGTGTAAATGCTTCTGGCACAGTGCCTTCCGTCGCAGCACATACTGGAGGACTCAGTGAAGAAGTTCAGTCTCATTCTGGCCGCTATGGCATCAATTCTCCTCGTGGCCCCTGCGGCCACCGCGACGGCGGATGTGCCGGAGCTGTGCATCCTCACCGCAGAGCCTCATGTGGGACAGCCGTTTGTCCTGACCGTCTACGACAACCAGCCGAACCGTACGGGTCAGGTGTCGTTCTTCGACAACCAGATTCCGCTCGGCGGCAGTGCCCTCATCGACGGCAAGGCAACGGTCACATGGACCCCGACCGCAGCCGGAGTTCGCTGGATATCGGTCGTCAAGTACAAGGACGGCGTCCAGGTTGGAGGTGGCGCTCGTCAGATCGAGGTCAAGCCCGCCACGTGTTCGTAGGTCCGTGACTGGTCCATGACCGGACCGCATGCGCTGACAGTGAGCCAGTTCTTCCGGGACGTCGTGCTGGCCGCTTCGGCCAGCACGATCAGCTGAATGCGAGTGCATTGGTGGGCGATCTCGGCCGCGCGGAAACGATCAGCGGCACATGGTGTGGGCTGTCTGGAACCTAGTGCGTCTGGTTCGCGGCCGCCGAATCCTGGAAGTCGAGGAGTGCTTCTCCATGCGTCTGCGCCCACTGCGTCAGCATCGCTATCGGCTCCTGGAGCGTCCGGCCGAGCGGGGTCAGGCTGTATTCCACCCGTGGGGGCGCTTCGGCGTACCGCTGTCGATCGATGAGGCCGTTGCTCTGCAAGCGGCGCAGGGTCTGGGTCAGCACCTTCCGCGAGATACCGCCCGACAAAGCGACAAGTTCACTGTGCCGCTTGGGGCCATCCTGGAGCGCGTACAGGGTGACTACGGACCACTTGTTCGCGACGATCTCGATTGCTGTGCGGGCGGGACAGTCGGACATGAACATGATTCCGGCAGGGGGACTCACGGTCCGAAGGTTACCAAAAGGTACCTGTCGGATTCCTAGCCTAGCCGTCATGCACATCGCAGCCCTGATCTTGTCTGTCCTGCTCGCTTCGGCCATGCTCCAGTCCGGAGTGATGAAGTTCTTGCGCCCCGCGTGGATACGCCAATTCGCCGAAGCGATCCACCTCACCACCTCCCAGCTCACCGCGCTCGGGAGCCTGCAGATCGCCGCGACGGTCGGTCTCCTCTGGGGAATCTGGTTCCCGCCCTTCGCGATCGCCGCCGTGATCGGGCTGGTGCTCTATTTCACCGGCGCGATCATCGCCCACCTCCGCAGCGGCGACCGGAACATGCTGGGAGCCGTGGGCTTCCTCGCGCTCTCGATCGCGACGTCAGTCGTGCTCGTTATCGATGTCGCCTGAACTCCGCGAGCCCAACCTCGCAGTCTCGGTTGTCCGCCTTCACGTCGCACGCGATGTCCGAACACCCTGGAATCGGCAATAGCGGACGTTCCGCCTGGCCTCGGATCGGCACGGCCAGTTGATCTTCCGATGACCCGCGCTGGCCGGTCGAGTCAGCGCGGTATGCGGCAGATGAGTGCGTTGGGACGGAGGCCCGGATACGCCCTGACATCTGCCTTGGCGAGGACGTGTCGCTGTCGGATGGAGCGAGACTCAGCTGGAACGCCGACCCAGCGCGCTGATGTCCGGAGTGTTGGCGTCATCGTAGGCCCAAGGTTCGAACTCGACGTCGGAGGGAAGACGGTTTGGGCTTCCTGCGCGGAGTAACGCGGTCGCGCACTGTGCCATCGAGCGATAGTCCTGATAACGCGTTGGCCAGGCGACCGAACGGTGCCAGCCTCTTCCGCCTTGATGCTCGGTGTATTCCGTCCAGTCGGTCGGCGCACAGACATCGGAGGGACCCGCTATGCCTGCGTTGCCGAAAGAGAAGTTCGGGATGCTGATCCTGAGCTCGTCACCGAACATCCCCATGTGGAATGCAACCATCCGACTGTCACTGATTCTCACTCAGAGAAAGCTATTGGGCCCCATCCTCGGTAGTGAAATCGTCAGGGCCGCAACCCATTCGTCCCAGTTTTTCGGTCCTGTGCCATCAGGCGATCGTGGTCCACTGACGTATCCGTGCCGCCTCCTCCGCCGGTCGCAGCCAGTCGGTCACGCCAGCGCTGGTAGGTCGGATTCAGGATCTGGAGGGATATGACCGATTCGGTCGCTGTCAGTAGTGGCCCGAGGTGTTCGGCAGGTCCCGCCACGGCAGGCCGGTCCGCAGCTGATCCAGCATTCCCTCCGCCACCAGACAGTCATTGGCGAAGTCACGGCCTACGTGCCCTGCGGATTTCGGTAGCCATCTGCCTTTTGCTCGAGTGCATCGAACCGCGAGGGGGCCGGTAGGTACTGTCGGTTCGGACAGTCCCACCGGTACCCGATCTGGGTTGAAGTAAGTCTCAGGAATGTTCATTCCGCGGTCGAAGCTGTCGGCAGGTCGTAATCGGGGAGCTGCTCGGTGGACTTGGGGGCCATGATGCGTTCCATTCCGGCCATCGATTCCAGCATCGGCAGGCGGGTGATGATATTGCGAACGGCTATGCCCACCCGTGATTTCGGTGCCATCAGCCGCAGGTTGGGGCCGATCTGTTGTTTGCGGTCGACCAACGGTCGCTGGGCCTGCTCATAACGGTGGAAGCCGATCCGATGGTCACCGGAGGCGGCTGCGAGCTCACCGGCGAGCCGGTAGGCCCCGATCAGCGCCAGTTCGGCCCCGGCACCGGAGACCGGAGACGCGCAGTAGGCGGCATCGCCCACCAGTGCGATCCGACCGACCGACCACGAATTCATGCGGACCTGGCCGAGCGCGTCGATGTAAGCGTCCGGGTCGGCGAGCACGCCCTCGAGCAGTTCCGGTACGTGCCAGTCGTTTTCGCCACCGAACTCGGTGGCGAGCAGCGCCCGGGCCGCCTCCTGGTCACGCAGGTCGATATCGCGCCGTGGACTGCGGAACATGAGGTACGCCTTGGCCTGCGCGTGATTACCCGAGCGGTAGATCCCGGCGAAGCGACCCGGCGTGTTGAACACCGTCATCCACCGATCGGGTCCCAGCGTCGAGTCTGCGTTACCGAAGGCGAAGTAGTGGTCCATGTGCCGGACGAATTCGGACTCCGGGCCGAAGGTCAGTCGCCGGACCGCCGAGTGCAGGCCGTCGGCTCCGATCACCAGGTCGAAGCGTCGTGTCGGCCCGTGTTCGAAGGTGACGGTGACGCCGTCGTTGTCCTGCTCGAGCTCGCGGATGGAGTCGTCGAAGACGTACTCGACGTTCTCCGCGGTGATGTCGTGCAGGATCTGGACGAGATCGCCACGCATGATCTCCGCCTCGGTACTGCCGTACTTGTCCTTGATGCCCTGCATGTCGATTCGAGCGAGGTCGCGGCCGTCGGCGCGGACGAACCGCATACCCGCGACGTCGGCAGCGGAATTCCGCACGCGCGCCATGATTCCCATCTTCTCGGCCACCTCGATCGCCTGATCGCGGATGTCCACCCCTTGCCCGCCGGTCCGCAGCCGAGGTGCTCGTTCGACCACGGTGGGCCGAAATCCGTGCCGCGCAAGCCAGTACGCCAACACCTGCCCGGAGATACCGGCACCGGAAATCAGAATTCGCTCGTTCTTCACGGCGTTCTCCTTGTCTCAAAACCACTGACCATTGGTCAGAATTCGAGGATAGGTCGCTGACCGCTGGTCAGTCAAGGAGTAGGATCGGGAACCGTGACTGACGATTCGCGTACCCGGATCCTGCGGGCCGCTCTGGTGATGTTCGCCGAGCGCGGCTACCACGCTGTCTCCGTGCGGGAAATCTCGGAGCAGGTCGGCCTGACGAAAACCGCTGTGCTCTATCACTTTCCAAGCAAGAGCGACATCGTCATCGCGTTGGTCGAGCCATTGCTGGCCGACACCGAGGCCATGCTCGAATCCGTTCGGCCCATCCAGGACCCCGACGCGCGACGATGGGCGGTGACCGAAGGGCTGCTCGATACTTGGCTACAGCATCGATCGCTGCTGCGGATACACATGCAGGACCAGGCCTTGTCGGCTGATACCGCAACCTACGTGCGGCTGCGCGACATCGCCTTGACCGCGCAGGAGCTGATCGCCGGTCCCGGTGCCGATTTCACCGCACGAGTACGGGCCGCGCAGGTCTACGCGGCACTCAGCGACCCCGTGGTGATCTTCGCCGACCAGCCCGAAAGGCAGTTGCGGGCAGCGATTCTCGACGGAGTGCGACGACTGCTGGGTGGGCCACAGCCCGGTCGTCTCGTCACGCCCTCGCCGGAACAGCCCGTCGACACCCCGCGGCACCAGACGAGCCGTGGCCGACCAGGCGCGATGACCTCGGCGATGGTCGAATCCGCCCGACGGATGCGGGATTCCGGCGAATATACCGTCGAAGAGATCGCCGCCGCCCTGGGCGTATCCCGCGCAACCGTGTACCGGAATCTCACAACTTCCCACAATCGACCCACCGTCTCATAATGAGAATATTTTTGAGACAGTGCGGGTCTGGTTCGAGTATTCCGGCGCGATGTTGACCTCGGCGGCCTGCGCGGCGTCCATGCGGGCGGAGAACCCCAGCAGGCCTGTGGACAGGTCGGCGTGGACATCGGCATCGCCGAGATCGCAACCAATAACCTTGGCCTCCGGTCTCGAGAGCCACCGCGATCGAGTACGGTCGGCCGCACCCGATCAGTACCGGCCGCCGGCCTGGAAGATCCCGTCACGGGCGAGCCATACCAGGGCCGGGGTGCCCATCTCGTCGAACCAGGCCGGCGGCTGCGCGGAGGTGAAGGCCGCAGCCATCGCCTCGAACCAGGCCGCGAACGACGGGAAGTCGGGCACGGCGTCGGCCTGCTCTTCCCACGCACCGTCCGCGAGGTAGCGTGCCCGCGGCTCATCTTGATGGTGGTAGTAGACCGGGTACTCGCCGTCTCCGCCCGGCTGCGCGACATCGAAACACCACACCGCCTCGTAACCGGCTTCGGCGAACCCGACCAGGTGATTGGTCGACAGGTACCGCCCCGGCTCGCGACTGACCCCCTCGGGCATGTGCACCAGGTCGGCGTTCAACCCGACGAGCTCCCCCTCGTCCACGAGAACGAACTCGCGCTCGCGATCATCCTCCTCCCGATGGCAGCACAGCCGATTGTGCTCCGCCAGCAGCGCCCGGTAGCTCGGCGGAACCGACCAGGCGACGGTACCGAAGTGCGGCGTCACGAGGGTTTCCCGCACCCGCACCGCCTCGCGCGAGGCGGGGCCGGACCCGTCGAGATCGAGCAGTCCTGCCGAGGCGGCCCGGCGCAGGTCCAGGAGGGCCTCGCGAGGTGTAGCCATTGTCTAACTCCTGATGTCCTTGGGTGCTCTTGGCCGCGGTCAGCTTAGGGCTTGCGGGCGGCCCGCGCCGGGGCTTCGCGCACCCGGCCCATCTCCTCGACCATCTCCCCGCGTAAGAGGTAATCCCTTCGCTGTGGTCCTTCTGCATACGAACCCTGTACGTGTCGCCGCCTGCGCTCGCAACCCTTGCGGTTGTGGTCCTCTCCCAACGCAACTCACATGCGAACGCAACATCGGCGCGCGACGCGCCCCCTTGTGGACCTCTCCTTTATGGCCCTTCTTTCACTACCTGACACTCCCAAAACCTCTGTCCTCCAACATATATCCGTACCTATCTTTCGACTTGGTCTGGTCTGGCCGAGACCAGAGTCCTGCGCCGATGGCGCAGCTCGGGGGTGTGATGGAGGGCAAGAAGCCGGACTTGATGCTGAACATTTGGTTCGAGCAAAGTTCGGCACTCATCGCAGCCAAGGCCGCGAAAGAAGCAGGACCCCAGAGGCTGTGCGCTCTTGCTTCTGAGATCACGTGCGGCAGTGAGACATAGACCTCTCGGTGCAGATCGCACCGCTGTGCTGGCATGTTTGGTTCAGGAGGCGGTGTGGGCGCGCCAGGTGCGCAAATCATTGGGGCGGTCGGGGCTCCTGAGATCGGTTGCGATCCTTCGATTTACACTTCGAAGTACAGCCAGGACTGCCACCTGGGGGTTTGTAACCAATGGGGGCGTTGAAACACTGCGCCGACCTGCGGATTGTCCGTTGGTCATGTTTGCCAGATCGGGGTGATTGCTGAATCCGGTACGTACTCGCTGCGTACCGGATCAGCTACCTCGCGCCCCGCCGGTCCGCTGTCGTGTCGGCGGGATTGACTACGGTCAGAGTTGCTGCGGGCCTGGACTGGGCCCCGCCTGTCGTTCTGCCTCAATCGAAATGGCCGGCCGCTTCAGGCGCGGTAAGCGCGGGCCGCGGTTTCGGTGGCTGCATGCTAGCGGAATGACCGATATGGCGACCGACTGCGCGACAGTCGATTTGCCGAACCAAGATCGTATGCTGCGAGCGTGGGTCAGGTGGTCGGACCGGAATCTCCAGTGCCACGGATCGGTTCGCGATGCGACGGGCGAGTGAGAGTTCGAAGCGTGTGAGCCGCGGCGAATTCTCGATCCGGGATTCTGACTCATCGTCGATGCCGCACCGGTCGTCTCAGCAGCGATCGTGACCGGTGCAGGCGAGGCAGGAATTCGAAGCGGAGGAGGCGGGCCGATGCGGACCGTGATGTGGGTGGTTTTCGCGCTGTTTATCGGGTTCTTCGGGATAGTGGACGGTTTCGAGAAGCTCACCGAGGCGACGGTGTCGTGCGGGTACCAGGTGATGGATCGGGGCGACCGGTGCGAGGAAACCTGGAGGAGCTCGACCGTTGTGCACAGCTACGACGATCAGCGGTCGTCGAATCGGGTGGAGGGCGTGATCGAGATGCTCGTGTGCGGCCTGATCGGGTTGGGCGGGTTGGGTTATGGAATCGTTCGTGTCGTACAAACGATCGAGGTTCGCCGGGAAGGATCCCAGTCCGCCTAGAAATAGCAGCTGAGGCTGCCAGAGTTGCTTGGAAGATAAACGGGCAGAGGCTATTTCGGCCTGCGGATCCTATTCTGGTCAGACCAGGTCCGGGGCGGCAATGGCGCTCTGCCTGTCGATCTTCCGATGCGGCGGACCCGTTACGATTGCTCGTTGGCGACTACTACAACTCAGGCCTGCGGCGATGGCCAGGGGCAGAACTGATCTTGACCACCGAGGGGTGTCTCCTCGTCGATCAGGTCGCGCGACAGCCGAGCAGATCGCCGAGTTCGAAACTGCAGAAGCATAATTCGCCTGGCCCGACGCCCATCACAACGGAATCTTGATCTATCGCTTCTGCCACACTGCTTGGAACTGCCTTCCGTTCAATCCACATAGCGGCATGTGGATGGTGGTGAAACCGACCTTGTCGGCGAGCATTTCGGCTGCGGTCACGTCGGTGAAACCATCGAGAGCGGCCTTGCTGGCCACGTAGGCGGCGAATCGCGGGCTGCGTACTTGTACGCCGATGCTCGAGATATTCACGATGTGCCCGCCGCCCCGTGCCCGCATCTGCGGCAGCAGGGCCAGGGTGATGCGGACCGCGCCGAAGTCGTTGACCGCCATGGTGCGTTCGAAGTCGTGCATGCGGTCGGTAGAAAAGTGTGATTGGAGGCATTGGGTCAGAAACAGAACGACCGTTCATGCAGTGGGGTGTTCGTGAACGCTGAGAGCTGCGTCAGACCTCAGGCTGGTACAGCAGCGTTGGAGCCTCCCGTCCGCGCAACACGACGGAATCGGTTGCCTGCCAGTTCTTTCCGTCCTCGACCGAGGCGGCCGCGACGGCGCGCTCGGACGCGAGCGGACGCCGAGTGTCGCGCTTGGCGAGTTCGGACAAGCGTGCGGACTCATTGACCGGATCGCCGATCACGGTGTACTCGTAGCGATCCTCGGCGCCGACATTGCCCGCGACGACCTCGCCATAGGAGACGCCCACACCGGCTTCGATCCCGAGGTTCGCCGCGGCGAGTTCGCTCGCGATCTCCGCGGCCGCGGCCAGCGCGGCGGCCGCCGGATCCGGGTGCGGCGTGGGGGCGCCGAACACGGCCAGCGCGGCATCGCCCTCGAACTTGTTGATCAGTCCGCCGCGCTGGTGCACCGCAGCGACGACCACACCGAAGAACCGGTTCAGCGTCTCCACGACCTCGTGCGGCGGCAGCCGGGTCGCCAGCGTGGTCGAGCCGACCACATCCACGAAGAGCACTCCGACGTTGCGGGTTTCACCGCCCAGCTGGACGCCTCGATCGAGGGCCGCGTGGACGACATCGGGCCCGACATGCCGGCCGAAAAGGTCACGCAGCCGCTCCCTTTCGGTGAGTCCGTCGACCATCGCGTTGAAACCCGCCTGCAGCTCACCCATTTCGGTGCCGTCGTAGACGACGATCGTGTCCGTGCGTCCGTCCCGGCGCACGCGTTCCATCCCGTGGATCACCGACCGGAGCGGGGCGCCGATCCGGTCGGTGCCCAGATAGGTCAGCAGCAGGCCGGTGAAGAAGGACGTCACCCCCAGAATGCCCACGGACAGCAGCAGATCCCGCTTGGTCGTCCGATCGTCGGCGACACCGAACGCGACCACCAGCACGATGCCTGCCACCGGCACGCCGGACCCGAGAAACCAGGTCACCATCGCACGCATCGTCAGGCCCCGGCGGTGCATGCGCGGGTACGCGGCCAGCGCCAACGCGGCGTACGGCCGCATCGCGAATTCGATCAGCAGGTAGGAGGTCGCGCACACGACGACGGCGCTGAACAGCGAGACGAGTAGCGATTTGGGGATCAGGTCCGGATTGCGCATCCCGTACAGCGTGGTCTGCAGCGCCGTGCCGACGATCCACAGCACCGCCTGCATCGCGGTCAGCACCCGGGGCGCCCGGAACGCCGACCGCGCGTCCTGTTCGGTCGGGACCGGGTCGATTGCCGCGGACCAGCGGAGCATCCGCATCACCACCGCCGTGCCCCACGCCGCGCCGACGATGAAAGCGGCCACGACATAGAGCGGGAGGAATACGAAGTCGATGTCATGGAGGTCGGGCGCGAACACGTCGGGATTGGGAATCCCGACCGTGCCGAGCAGGATCACCACCGCCACCCCGACCGCATTGGCCGTGAGTACCGACAGTGTGAGCAAGAGCTGCACCCGAATCCGGCGCCGGACCGGCGAGTCGCTGCGCGAGCCGAGCAGGATCGACCCGTATTCGGCCGCGCTCCGCGTCGGATTGCTGTCCTCGCTCGTCATCCGGCCAGCGTATCGGCGTGACCTGGCGTGCGACTCCGGTTCGACACGGAGGACACCGTTGCTCAGGGATCGGCGCAACGGTGTCCTCGCAGGGGCTATCGGCAGGCGGTCGTGCCGAGCAATTGCGACAGATCGATCGATTCGGCCTCTCGTTGCGCACCAAGGTCATTCGGGTGCACGTTGTCGGTCCCGGGGGACAGCCCGGGCGCCCAGTGGTCGGGCCGCGCTGGATCGGAGACCACGGCGGCGAAATCGAAGACCGCGTCGAATTGCCCGCTGTGCCGGATGAAATCGTTGACCTGGTGGCGGCTGGCGATGACGCCCGGCAGCCCGTAGGCGGTGGCCGGGAATCGTGCGTCCTCGGTGGGGGTGAGGGTGACGCCGATGATCTTCAGCCCTGGGGCTGGCCATATTGGCCGAGTCGTTCCGCAAGCTGCACGGAATCCTCCTGGATCTGACGGGCCCGACCGCCGCGTCACCGACGGAGATCATCGGCGCGGGCATCGGCGCGCTGCGTGAGGTCGTCACACAGGACCACGCCCACCTGGGTTTCATCGCCCGGCAACGCGCCGCGAGCCACCCGATACTGCGTCGCGAGATTCGCGCGCAGATCCGCCTGAACACCAGCCAACTGGCCACGTACATAGCGCGATTCGAACCCATTCGCTCCTGGCGGGTCCGCGATGTCGAGATGCTGGCGACCCTGTTGATGAGCACCATCGTGAACGGCATCGACAGCATGCTCGAGGTTCTGACCCTGGGGCTCGACGCCAACTCCACCGAACGCGAACTCGATGACGTCACCACCGCGATGCAACGCCAGATCCTGTACCTGTTCGTCGGCGTTCCCGGCTGGCGGAGCCACTGAAACCGAAACGCGCAGCGGTTCGGCGGCGGGTTCGCCTGGGTGTCAGTGGCTATCGGTAGCGTCTGGTGCGTGGAAACTGGGGAACGTATCCAAGAACTCGCGGACCGTATCGTGGCGTTGCGGGACGCCTACTACCAAGGCTCGCCGCTGGTCGCGGACGTCGAGTACGACGCGATCGAGGACGAACTGCGTGGTCTGATCGAGGCGAACCCCGACCTCACGCCGGACCTGAATCCGCTCGATGAGGTCGGCGCGCCCGCGGTGCTGCACGCGCCGATCCGGCATTCACGTCCCATGCTGTCCCTCGAGAAAGCCACCAAACCGGAGCAGGTCGCGGCATTCTTCGACCGCTTTCCGGGGCAGCCGGTCGTGGTGATGCCGAAGCTCGACGGCTTGTCCCTGGCGCTGGTCTTCGAGGACGGGAGGCTGGCGCGGGCGATCACCCGGGGCGACGGCACCACCGGTGACGACGTGACCATGCTGGTCCGCGCATTGGTCGATGGCGTTCCCGATCGGATCGACCTGCCGGGGCGGGTGGAGGTGCGCGGTGAGGCGGTGATGCTGCGTTCCACCTTCGCCGCCTACAACGTCGCCCATCCGGACAAGCCGCTGATCAATCCGCGCAACGCCGCGGCGGGCACGCTGCGCGCGAAGGACCCGGCCACGGTTTCCGAACGGCGCCTGCAGTTCTTCGGTTTCGACCTGGATGTTTCCAGCGGCGATGCGGCAGTCGATCTGGAGGAAGGGCTGCGGGCGGTGGGGATCGCGGGCGCGGCGATGCGCCACTGCCTCGACGCCGAGCAGGCGCAGGCGGCGATCACCGCGATCGAGACGGACCGCAATGACCTGGACTACGACCTCGACGGCGCCGTGCTGCGACTGGCCGACCGTGAGGCCTATGCCGCCGCCGGCACTCGATCGAACTCCCCGCGCGGTGCGCTGGCGTTCAAGTTCGCCGCCGAGGAGAAGACGACGTTGCTGGCCGATGTCGTCTGGGATGTCGGCAAGACCGGCAAGATCGTCCCGGTCGCGTGGCTCGAGCCCGTATTCGTCGGCGGCACAACTGTAACCAAGGCCACGCTGGCCAACCAGGAGGTCATCCGTGCCCGCGACATCAAGGTCGGGGATACGGTGCTGGTGCGCCGCGCCGGGGACGTGATCCCGTTCGTGGCCGGAGTGCTCGACGCCTCCAAACGCACCGGCGCGGAGCGCGAGATCGTGCCGCCCACCGCCTGTCCGTCGTGCGGGCAGCCGGTGACCGAGCAGGGCAATAGCCGAGAGCTGTTCTGCACCAATGTTTCCTGCCCCGCACAGACTGTCCGGAGGCTGATCCATTGGGCATCGCGCGCGGCGGCGGACATCGACGCGATCGGGCCCGTGTGGATCGAACGCCTTGCCGAGGCGGGCATCCTGGAGCAACCGTCGGACTTCTACACGCTGACGAAGGAACGCCTGCTCGAATTCGACCGTGTCGGTGAGGTTTCGGCCACCCGCATGATCGACTCGATCGATGCCAGCCGCCAGGTCGGCCTACGCCGTGCTCTGATCGGCCTGGCGATCCCCATGGCCTCCGACGGCACCGCCGCCCGCCTGGCCCGATCCGGATTCGCCTCGCTGGAGGAGGTCGCGGACGCGGGCGAGGAGCGGCTCGTCACGGTGGAGGACATCGGGCCGAAAGTCGCTGCCTCCCTTGCCTCACATCTCACCCGCCTGCGGCCGGAACTGGAGCGGCTGCGAGCGGCGGGCGTGTCTTTGGATGTGCGTGAGGAGGACCTTCCCCCGGCCGTCGCAGCCGGCGCGCCGCTGGAGGGCAAGACGGTGGTGATCACCGGCGCCATCAGCGATCCGCGTTCCGGCGAAAAGGTCGCTCGCCCAACGTTCCAGCGCCTCTGCGAGAAAGCGGGAGCAACCGCGGCGTCATCGGTCTCGGCGAACACCGACATGCTCATCACCGGTGCGGGAGTCGGTGACAGCAAGCTGGCCAAGGCGGAGAAACTCGGCGTTCAGGTCGTCGATCAAGGTGAGATCTGGACCCTGCTGATCGCCGCGAACGTCGTCTGACCGCAAGGGATCATCGGTCTGAAATAACCTCTGCCCGTTGATCTTCCGACTGGGCCGTATGGGCGAAAGATGGTCACAGCCAGTCCGTGGCGCATTCAGCAGGCCGCGGTGGGTTTCCGTCCAGAACGATCAGGTCACCACGTACGTCACACAGGTGATCTTCTCGGCCGTGAGTATGGTCGGGTCGTGGAGGATGAGGGCGTCGTCGCCGCGCATACCGCGGACGGGGCGGTGTTTGCGGGGTTGGCCGAGCGGTACCGCTGGGAGTTGCGGGTGCACTGTTATCGGATGCTGGGCTCGTTCGACGAGGCTGAGGATCTGGTACAGGAAACGTTGCTGCGCGCGTGGCGATATCGCGGAAGTTTCCAGGGCCGCTCCACATTTCGCGCGTGGCTGTATCGGATCGCGACGAACTCGTGCCTGGACTTCCTCGACCGGCGCCCGCGGCAGCCGACGCCGGATACGGCCGGCGCAGCGGCGGAGGTGGGATGGTTGCAGCCGTTTCCGGACCGGTTGCTGGAGCCGATGGCCGACCAGGACGCGGAGCCGGAGACGGTGATCGTCGCTCGGGAGACCATCGAGCTGGCGTTTCTGGTGGCCATCCAGTACTTGCCGCCTCGGCAACGGGCGGTACTGATCCTGCGGGACGTGCTCGGCTGGTCCGCGGCGGAGACCGGTGAGTTGCTGGAGATGAGCGTGGCCGCGGTGAAGAGCGCGTTGCAGCGGGCACGGCCTGTGCTACGGGCGTATCTGCCGCACCGGGACGCTGGGCAGGCGCCTGCCCAGATGCCGGCTCCGACCGGGCAGGAGCGCGAGTTGCTGCGGCGGTTCATGGCCGTCCACGAGCGCGCCGATATCGCGGGGTTCGCGCAGCTGTTGAGCGAAGACGTGCGACTGTCCATGCCGCCCTTGCCGTACTTCTTCGCCGGCCGGGCGGAGGTCGTCGGGTTCGCCGCACATGCGCTGGGGCCCGAATCGCCTCTGCATCAAGGGCGATGGCGGGGCGTGGCGGTCTGGGCGAACCGGCAGCCGGCCATGGCCGGCTACCTCCGGCAACCGGGAGAGCCGTTCTATCAGGCGCAGGTGCTCAACGTGCTGCGTGTCGAGGATGGGCGGATCGTCGAGATCACCGCGTTCCAGCCCGAAGTGTTCGACGCGTTCGGTCTGCCCGCGACCCTGTCCTGATTCGGCTCCGATTCCTTTTCCGCGCTCCACCGGTCTCACAGTGCACAACCGCGACCGACGCGGTCGATGACTCGAGGAGCTAGGTGTGCACTCACTGACACGCGAAGAACTGGGATCGCTGCCGCAGGGCGATGTCCGCCTGCTGGACAGCGACATCGCGCAGGGCCTGTTGACCTCGACCGAACTGGCCCGCCTGGCGTATGTCGCCGAGGACGACACCCCACGCGTTTTCCCGATGCTGTTCCACTGGACCGGGCAGGAGGTGGTCCTGTCCACGTTCGTGCCCGCCCGCAAGATCACGGCGCTGCGGGCCAGGCCCGAGGTGGCGATCACGATCGACGCGGCCGCGGCCCAGCCTCGGGCGCTGCTGCTGCGCGGCCGTGCCCAGATCACCGAGATCGACGGAATCGTTCCGGAGTATGCGCTGGCGCTGCGGCGCTATGGCGGTGAGGAGCAGGCCTCGGCCCAGGTCGCAGCCGTCAATGGCCCCGGGGTACGAATGGCCCGGATCGCGGTGCGCCCGGTATGGGTAGGGGCCCTGGACTTCCGGACCCGGTTCCCCGGTGGCTCCACGGCGGCCGAGTTCGCGCGGCGGGGGCGCTCGTGAAGACCGAGTTCGTGTTCATCCCCGGGGCGGGGTCCGATTCCTGGTACTGGCATCTGCTCGCCGGCATACTTCGCTCCCGCGGCCACCGCGTGGCCACCCCCGATCTACCCTGCGACGACGACGCGGCCGGGCTGCCCGAGTACGCCGACACCGTGGCCGCGGCCATCAGCGATCCCGCCGGCACCGTGCTGGTCGCCCACTCGTTCGGCGGATTCACCGCACCGCTTGTCTGCCAACGCATTCCGGTCCAGCGGCTGGTGCTGCTGTCCGCGATGATCCCGCGGCCGGGTGAGGCCCCTGGCGACTGGTGGGCCAACACCGGTTACGAGCAGGCCCGTCGCCAACAGGACGAACGAGACGGCCGGCGCCCCGACGACCAGGACGCCCCGTTCTTCCATGATGTTCCACCCGAATTGGCAGCGCAGGCGCGTGAGCACAGCCGCCGACAGTCCAGCACGCCGCTCACCGAGCCCTGGCCCCTGTCCGCATGGCCGGCGACATCGACGAGCTTCCTGCTCTGCCGCCACGACCGGTTCCTGCCCGCCGCGTTCATGCGGCGCATCGTCGGCGAACGCCTCGGGACCGTTCCCGACGAGATCGACGGCGGCCACATGGCCGCCCTCGCCCGCCCCCGCCAAGTCGCCGACCAGCTGGAGACATACGTCCCCACGAGGTAGGCGCGGGCGCGGCCAGCCGGGCAACGGCGGTAATGGCGTTGCAGAACAACGTCATTCCGCCGAACGTCGACTTCGCGGGCCTGACCTCACCGAGAAACTGGCACTCATCGCGAAGGAAGTGAAGTGGCGCGACTGCCGAAGCTGTCGCGCTGACGGCCGCATCGCCGAGCATTGTGATCTGCGCGAAGAGGTCCCCGATAACTGTCAGCGGCTGTCCGGTTATATGAAAGCCGTTCTATCGCACCGAAGTCCGTATCAACCGAAGGAGTCACCTATGTCCAATGCCGTGCACCGCCTGACCCCGATTGCCGTCTTCGCCTCCCTCGCAGCCGGATTGGTCGTCGCCGCCCCGCAGGCCGCGGCGCATACCATCACCGCGGTCACCGTCGACCCCGGTCTGGGCGGCGGCTATGGCACAGGCTGCACCTACCAGGTCTCCGCCACCGTGGACGAGGACGCCTACCGAATCACCTTCATCGACAACGACTACCCGATTCGCAGCAACCAGAACCTCCAGGTCTCCGGTAACACCGCGTCGCTGGCCTGGACGCCGTCCACGACCGGAACCCACGTCATCACGGCCCTGTTCACGGTCGGAGACCAGGCGCCCGCGACCACCACCGTGCAGGTCGGCGGCGCCGGGGTCAACCTCGGCAGCGCCTGCTTCGCTCAGTAGCGGCCGGAACGTCCTGCCCCGCCGGTGCCAGCGGTCTGCCGGCACCGGCGGGCAGACTCGAGCCGACCGGAGCACAGGTTCGCCGGCTTTCATGAGGAGAGTCTCCGGCCAACGCTCCAGTCAGAAGCACCTGGGCCCCAGCAGAAGTCGCCGCTGGGGCCCAGACCTACTCGCAGTCCGAGGCGGATTAACGGTTGTATATCGAACCTCGGCGATCTTCCGATGCCTACGCTGTCCGGTTCGGTCAGCGCGGGTAGCGGCAGAATAGTGCGTTGCCATGCGTGGACAGGCAGCAAGATCAACCGGCCGGATCCCGCACTACCACTGGCAAATTGGCGAAGGAATGCTCTTCGGCGGCCAATCGTGCGAGGGATAGCCAGTTATCCGGAACTCGGCATGAACGTGCACGGCCGACGGCCGTACGGTGCTCTGCCCGTTGATCTTCGATTGCCCCGCACTGGCCGCTTTGGTCGGCGCGGGAGTGTCGGCGGGGTGTTGTCGCTCAGCGAGTCTTGACGTTTCGTTAGAATCGCTCATGACGCCGAGAGAACTCTTCCTCCAGCTGGGAGCGGATCGCCGACGACAGGTTCACCTGTCGCTGTGCGAGGATGCGCTGCAGACCTGGATCGGTTACGTCCGGGGAGAGCGCGCCCCGCTTCGCTATCGCGACTCGGTTGTCGGGATGTGGCACCACGTGGATGTCGAGCTTCCGGTCCTTGCCCTTCGTTCAGCTCGGGCCGGTGTGGATCTCGCGGATGTCGGCAGCCGATACCTCGAGCCCATCTCTGCGCTGCAAGACGACGATCTGGCCTTCCCCGACCCGGTCGAGTTCGCGTACTACGCGACCTACAACTGTTTCTGCAAGTACGTCCACGGTGTCGACATCTCAGATTGGCTGATCGTCAACCAGGCCTTGTCGGTTCACGACCACAGCGAGGCGGCGTCACGTTTGATGCGCGCGATCGACGACATCAATCCAACCACGGTCGGGAACGCTGAGGATGTCGGACCGATGGGATAACGCCCCCAGCCCCCACCCCCTACCGGGACCTGATCGCCGGCCTCCCCGGCATCGCGGACAACCTGCTCGCCGACCGACTCCGCGACCTCGCAGCCGCGGGTGCGTTGAACGGCAGAAGTGGATGTCCTCTGTGCCACAGTCGGTCTCGTCCGCCGGCGGTCGGTCCGCCTCCGAAATGATGCCTGCCCGTACATCTTCCGTAGGTCTACGCTGGCCGGTTTGGTATCCGCGGGCGATAGCGGCTGTTCGACGGCCGAACGATCGCTTAACGCAAGTGGGTCATTGCAGAGCGGGGCTGGTGAGGTCGAGCGTCAGCTGGTCGCGCCAGTCGTTGGTGAAAATGGCGTTCATGCCCTTGTAGTGCACGCTGATGAGCGGGTTGGAGTCGAACAGGCGGCGACCCACCGCACGAGCCGGTGGAGTCCAGACGCGCTAGGTAGCCGTATTACCCATCGCTACAGCGCCACCGCCCGTCTCCTGCGCGTTGCGAGCCGATGAGCTTCGGCGATCCATCGGTGATGAGATGAACCGCCCGGGGTGGTCCGGGCAATCGAGAGAGAGCCGAGATGACGAGCGATCAGTTTCCGCCCCACCCGGGTCAGTACACATACGAGCCGTTCGGGGCGGGGCAGCCGTATCCCGGCGGACCCACGACCGGCAAGGAAACGCCGCCGAGGACTGTGACCTACGCCTTCTATCTGATGCTGGCCGGTGCGGTGCTCACCCTGATCGGTCTGCTGTACAGCTTCACTCAGCTGTCGCACGCACGCGCGAAGGCAACCGCCCACACCAGTGGGAACCTCACCCACAGCCAGGTCGATACGATTGTCACTGTCTCCTTCGTGGTCGGCATTGTGATCGCCTTGATCTCCGTCGGGCTGTGGATCTGGATGGCCATCGCGAACCGTGCCGGAAAGAACTGGGCGCGCATCACCGGTGCCGTCTTGTTCGGTCTGTACACGCTCAGCACACTGGCTACGGTGACCATGTCAAGCAGCACCGCGTTCTCGGCCCTTCTCGACGTCCTGACCTGGCTGGCGGGCCTTGCCACCGTAATCCTTTTGTGGATCAAGCAATCCAGTGCCTACTTCCGCCCCACCCCGCCCTACATGCCGTACGGTCCCGGCCCATATCCGATGAACCCTCAAGGCTTCTGACCCCACATCGGGCGGCCCGCGAACCTTAGCAAATTCCCTGCGGCACTGGCGCGTAGACCACAACCGGCACGAGCGGAAATTGCGCGACGGTCATGTGCGGCACGGTGCGTTGAACATTGGTTGTATCGCGTTGGTCAATTCGGTCAGCGTGAAAAGCGGCAGCTTCGGGAGCCTTCTGCTGTGCAGTTGGTTGCGGTCGGCTTCTTCAGTGCGGCCCGGCGCATAGTTACGATGCGATGCCCATCGCCCACAGCGCTGCAGCAGGATCTCTCATCGAGACGGTGACGCGGCGACCGTTGATCGAGCGCAAACGCAACGCGGGACCCGTGTTCAGGGCCAGCAGCCATCCGCGTTTCGGTCGCCAGGTCACGCCTGTCAAGCTCCACGGGCCGCCGGGCAGATCGATGATCTCCGCATGGGCGATGTCGGCTCGGGCGAGGGTGACACGCGGGAAGCCGAAAGGACCGAAGTTCACACTCAGGCCGGCGGGGCCCGCGCTGATGCGCTGGGTCGATTGCATCACCGCCGTCATGAGCACGACGAACCAGAGCGCGGTGGACAGAAAGTTGTTGAATCCGGAATCCGACACAGAAATGTATGTCCAGAGACCCATGATGGGGATGCTGAGAACCAGCATCGCCCAATTGGTGACGCGGCAGGTGTAGACCGACGCGGCGGGCATTACATCAACTCCTCGATCAAGCCGAGCACCTCGGCCTTGCTGTACCCGTTCGCGTGTGCGGTCTCGATCAGTTGGCGCGCGGCCTGCTCGACGGGCGCCGATGTAGGCGCGGTGGCCGTGATCCGTACTCCACGGCCTCGTCGGAAATCCACGACGCGTTCGGCTCGGAGTTGCCGATACGCGGCCAGGACCGTATTGCGATCGACCGACAGTGCTTTCGCCAATTCCGTTGCGGGTGGGAGCTGTTCGTTGATCGCCAACTCCCCGGTGGTGACCGCACGCCGGACACACGCCGCGATCTGCTCTTGCAGCGTCGCTCTGGAGGTCTGATCGATGTGCCACAACATGGTGCTTATGAAACTAGCACTATTTCCGGCGCGGCACCCTGTCTGCGGTGTTCGAAGCGCCATGGCTTTCCGCTTCCATCGAGGTGCGGTGAGGTTCGCGGATACGCTCGCAGTCGCCTGGATCGCGTTGTCGCGCCAAGGGTGGCAGGACGGCGATGAGGGTGCAAACCCGTTACAGCGCTGCTGGTTTCACCGCCGCGGTATGCGAATGGGCGCACCGAGCAAGGCCGTCCGGATGAGCGAGGATGTGGACAATGATGTCCGATGCGCGAGTGCGCACGATCCGGAGAACTGCGCAGTTCGCAGGCTGTCGGCGGTCGAACGGCGCTCTGCTCCTTGATCGTCCGACCTACCGCGCTGGCCGGTTTGGTCGGCGCGGTATGTGTCAGATGAGGATGTTCTCGCCTACTGGGTGGGCGGGTGGAGGAGCTGTTCTGCGATCGACTGGATGCGGGTGACGGTGATCCCGGTGCGTTGCTCGACCGCCAAAGGATGGTCGGTCGGCTCCAGTTCGACCAGTGGCCTGATACCGACGGGCTGGGTGTGCAGGTTGGTCTTCAGGTTCAACGTCGTCGGTGCGTAGAGGGCTAGCTCGGTGGCCAGCCATCCGAAGTACGGTGGCTCCTCGACTCGTTCTGGCTTGTCCCACAGTTGCGACATGCGATCGAAGGTCTGCTCGCGGACCGATACCCAGATACCCCAATCGAACTCGCTATCGGTGTCCACGATCGGCAGGACCAGGCGTGCTCGGATGAAGAAGTGTGTTCCGGCGATCACGCACCGTTCGTCTTCGAGCATGTTGCCCGGCTGACGTGCGAGGTCGGTGTGCCAGTACGCGGGTGCGGGAGCCCCGTAGCTGAGCGGCGGTCCGTCGTGCAGTTGCGTGCAGCAGGAGCAGGAGAAGGTGGAGCTGGTAGTCACGACCGGAGCCTATTGGATAGACGATCGTCCACCATTCGGCATGATGGTCGTTCGGTCGACCTCGGATCGGCACGGCCAGTTGATCTTCCGATGCCCCGAGCTGCCCTGTCCGGTCATCGCGGTATTCGGCATGAGCGGGTACTCGCGTCGGCCGTTGCTCGATGTCTATTGCGTGGCAGCGGGGTTCCAGACGTCGTTTTCACGATCCCATCCGAACAGCACAGCGCGATCATCGGGGTAACGGATGAGGGTGAACCAGTTGCCTGCGCCATCCACTGTGTCCAGACGTCCACCAGCGATCACCGTCGTCGTCCCGAGATGGTCGGCCATCTCGATGGGATCGGACACAAGCCCGGGGAATGCAGCGAGAAAGATATCGGTGACAACGGCCGTCACCCAAGCGCGTGAGGATGCGGCAACTCCAAATCCATGTCCGGCAACCTAACACCGGTCGCCGACAGTCAACGGGCTCACGATCTGCTGCGGCAGTGTCGAGATGAGCAGCGGAGACATGCGAAAGCGCGGCATTCGGCAATTCAGTGCGTTCGGCAGGCCACGGGCTCGCCGGTTCAACAGCGCGACCAGCGGCATAGAGCGGACGTTGGTCTCGGTGTGAAGTCCTCAATGGGCTCGGCATTGTTGTTCGACCATGTCGGCGAAGCTCCTCGCAAGCGGGCTGAGTGTTTCCCAGCGGCGGACGGCCCACCCGACGGTCAGTGGATCAAGGAATGGCAAGGGCTGAAAGCGAAGTGGCCGATGCGAGGCAGCGGCGGAGTCGTATGGCAGCGAGGGGACTATGGCGTGACCAACGCCGAGTTCGGCGAGCAGGACCGCGGTATTCCAGTCTGCGACACCGGTTTCGGGTGTCAGCTGGATTCCGAGTCGGTTGAGCACGGTGTCGAGGTGGACACGGGACACGGCGTTGTCAGGCAATTGGATGTATCGGATCTCGGTGAGGTCGGCCGGTGTGATCGAAGGCCGGTCAGCCAGGGGATCGTCGTCTCGGGTGGCCAATACCCAAGGCAATTCCACGACGGGGCGTTGTTCAATGCCGGGGATCATATCGGCGATGGTCACCCATGCCAGATCAACGATGCCCTCGGCGACGGATTCGAAGCATCGGCGGCTGGAAATGATCGTGCGAAACTCAAGTCTGGCGTGGGGATAGCGCCGGCGGAAGTCGACGACGGCGTCGGACATGAAGTGGCGGATGGTTGTCGCGCCCGTGGTGACGCGAACGCAGCCAGTTTGGCCACGGGCCATTTCGCCGAGTTGGCGTAGCGCCAAGTCCACACCGACGATGCCGTCACGTGCCGCCGTATAAAGTACAAGCCCCTCCGCGGTAGGCGTCACGCCGTCAGGCCCACGTTCGAGCAGACGTACACCGGTGGCCTGTTCGAGCCGTTTGACGTGCTGGCTCACCGCAGGCTGGGTACACCCGAGGTCGCGGGCGACAGCGCTGAGATTTCCGGCCCGACAGACCGCAACGAATACCCGGAGGTCGTCGAAGGTCATCCGCACACAGCCCACCGTAATGTGTGCCCGGTCAAAGCTGAATCTTGGGGATTACCAAGGTAAACCGAGGATTGACCGGCTGCACGCGGGTCGCTGATGATCTTCGTGGGCCCAGGGCGGCAACCCGCCCCGCTTCTCCGGCTCATCCGGATCACGGCGGAGCGGTGGGGCGGGTGCCGACCCGCAGAATGCAAAATCGTCGTCAACCGGCTCAAGGGGGTATGCATCATGAGCATTTCTGAACAACAGGTAATCACCGATCAGCCGTCGGTCCACACGCGAGCTCTCGTTACCTGGATCGCCGTCTACCCGACTATCACGATCACGTTGGCATTGATCGGTCCCACGACAGCAGATACCCCGCTTCCCCTTCGCACGCTGGTTCTCACCATCATCGTGGTCCCGATCGTCATCTACCTGCTCGTGCCGATCTTGACCAAGGCCATCCACCGATTGACCTCCCGGGTAAGCAGCTGATGTCCGACAACACTCAATTGCGGCGATCCGATATGAGCGTTGGCGGCGCGCGAACGTTCGAATGCGATGTCGATGCAACGTGGATCGACATCAACGATCACATGAACGCCCAGTACTACGGGATCGTGGTCTATCGCGCGCACGCCGCATTCACCGGCGTTCTGGGTCTGGGCGACGAGTACGTCCGGAAGACGAGGTGCGGCAAGGTTGTCGTGCAGACTGCAATGGCCTATGAACGAGAGGTACGCCGTGGGGCGCGATTGGCAGTCGATTCCTGGCTGCTTGGTGTGGATGCCAAACGTTTGCACTTCTTCCACGAAGTGCGCAATCTCGGCGACCAGACCCGGGTAGCCGCATCCGAGCAGTTGGACCTGCATATCGACCTCGAGACAAGAAGGACCACCCCCATCCCCGCTGACCTCCGCACCCGGCTGCAGCGTTTCGCTGCCGAACAGGGTGCAGTAGGGCGACCCGAAGGTGTGGGGCGCACGATCATTCTTCCGCGAACATGGCCGGCGGAGCCGATGACGACGGAGAAGACGGCGAAGTGATCATGGGCGAATCGGTCATCCGGCGCGTGGTCTGCCCGGGCTCTTACGACCCGGTAACCAACGGCCACCTGGACATCATCGGCCGCGCCGCAACGATCTTCGACGAGGTGATCGTCGCCGTCGGTGAGAACGTCGGCAAGCGCGCGCTGTTCACCGCCGAGGAGCGGATCACAATGGTGCGCAAGGTCACCGGCGAATATCCGAACGTCCGTGTCGAGGCCGTCGACGGGCTGCTCGTCGACTTCTGTTTGCAGCACGGCGTGGGTGCCATGGTCAAGGGCCTGCGCGCGGTGAGCGACTACGAGTACGAACTCGAGATGTCGCAGATGAATCATCGCCTGTCCAGCGTGGAGACACTGTTCATTGCCTCCGATCCGGAGTACAGCTACCTGTCCTCGTCGCTGATCAAAGAGGTCGCAGAGCTCGGAGGCGACGTTTCCGTGCTGGTTCCTGGTCATGTGCTCGCCCAGCTCACGACGCGAATGGCTGAGCGCAGGGCGAATTTCGATTGACCTCCTACTGGCCGCATCGGCGTCGTTCGATGCGATGTCCTGGTTCAATATCAACTCCTGGGACGGCACTCCATGCATCGAGATACCAACCACGCCAAGGACGGTCGGCTATCGCCCATCGGTCAGCTATGCTCGCGCACGATCACGCCAAGATCTCCGCTTCCAGATCCGGCCGACCTCGCTCCTCCGCGAACGTCAGTGCGCGCCCGTACAATAGGTCCACTAAGTACCCATATGGGGCATCGTCGCTATCGACGGCCATCATGAACAGCAGCACCAGAAAGTCGTTCGTCGACTCTTGCGACCACCGGTAGCCAACTGCCGGACCGTACTGGTCAAAGATCGGCGCACCGTTCTGAGGTGAGTTGAACCAGACTCCCTCGACGCGTCGCACCATCCACTCGCCGATATAGGTGATGAATTGGTCCGCGAGATAATCGTTTTCGGGCGCGTACCGTCCATCCTCGCCAAGCACAGCGACATCGATCAGCGAAACGATCCAGTCGAACGCAGCGGCGCTGAATCGGTCATCGAGCGGTGGGCGGCCCTCGCTGCCCTGTACCGCTTCCAGCCGGGGCAGCGTCTCGGTGAACAACGTCTCGATGCGGGCATCGATCGCAGCTTGGTCGCTCCACGCGAGCCAGGCCGCGGACTGCTGGGCGTCGTTGTCGAACCACCCGGGGTCCAGATCGCTATCGGCCGGAGTGGCCCGTCTCGCGTGAGTCCTCACGTTCCCCTCGTGTGTGTGCATGCCGTTGATGGTGTGTCGGATGATAGACGAATCTCGCGCTGCCACAAGGGTAGAACCAGCGGGGTGCTATTCGAGATTGTGGCTGAACATCGGTTGATCTCCATGCGAAATCTCTTCGCGTTCACCCAGACTCGGGCGAAGCTCGTTACGGTAACGAGCCGCGGGACGGACTTCGCCGCAGCGTTTGAGCAACTCGCACAGCTGGAACGATCCCGTGGCTAGAAGGTGCCTGCCACGGCATGATGAGCCCATGACGAAACCGACGCCGTCCCAGGATGGGGTGAATGCACGAAGGCCGGCAAGGCGGTTGTTCCTCGGACTGATCGTCGGTTTGGTTGGAGGGGTGGTTATTACGACGGTAGCGGCAGTCGGCCTGTTCATGCATCGCACCGATACGGTTCGAACGTATCCGGCACCGTCGGCCGACAACTACGCCGCCGCGGTGAAACGAGTACATAGCCCGATGGATCTCGACCGCTACGAAGTCTGGCTCGGACGGTTGGCTGGCGGCGGGGTGCCGCGCGGTCACGTCGTGACGATACCGCTCGCCTGGAGCACCGAGCCGCGCATCGACTGGAATCAGGACATGGTCGTCCTGCATTTCGAGCCTGGCGGTGAGATCCGTGTCCCTATGACGATGGTGCTGGATACCCGGTAGCCCGGAATTGCTTGGGGGCACGAGGGTTTGGCGCGTATCGGGTGGTTGCGGCCCGGTGCGCCGGCAGTGGCGACGAGGAACGAGCGGAACATGGTTGCGCGCTCATCGGTCTGGTGTGCATCTCCTCGATTGTTCGTATCGATGGATCAGCGGGCGGAGCGTTCGGTAAGGGAACATCGGCACAGCCTGGTGCCGAGGGCTACCTCGGAGCCGCCAGCGGGTCCTCGAGTTGGTCCATGGTGTGTGGCCCGATGTGGCTGTGCACCTTCGAATTTCGCGGTCGTCACTGCCGACACCCGTCGAGCAGCAGGCCGATGGTGAGATGTACCTGGTAGTTCGGGTCGGCGATCTCCGCGCCCGCGCAAATGTCGCCGATCGCGCGCATCAGCTGATAGGCGGAGACGTCGGCGGTGATCTCACCGGCGTTCCGGCCCGCGGTGAGGAGACCGTCGAACACCGGCACGAGTCGGTCGAGGAACAGTGTGTGCAGGGCGGTGAAGCCGTCGGGGTCGCTGCGCATCGCGGCGGCGAGCCCATGCTTGGTCACCAGGAAGTCCACGAACAGATCGACCCATCGACGCAGTGCGGCGAACGGTGAGGACTCTGCGGCAAGCAGGGCGGGCCCGGCCTCGGCGCAGGATTCGATCTGATGCCGGTACACGGCCGCGACGAGGTCTGCTCGTGTGGGGAAGTGCCGGTAGATCGTGCCCATGCCGACGCCCGCCGCGGCGGCGATCTGGCGTACCGGTGCGTCCACGCCATGGGTGACGAACACCGATGCCGCGGCATCGAGCAGGGCCTGCTCGTTCCGTCGCGCATCGGCGCGTTTGGCCGGACTCGCGGCGGCCGGCATTCGCTCGTCGCGTGCGCCCACGTGACCTCCCTTCTTCACGGCAACGGTTGCCAAGCGGAGCACTGCTCCGTATATTCGGAACAGTGCTCCGCTTGAGTATATCCGCGGTTCACGCGGATTCTCGACCCGCCACGGCGCAGCGCTCATCGCTATCGAAGGAAAGACCCATGCCCGAACCAGACACTGCCGCCCCGAGCGCTCTGCCCGCCCTGACCACCCCGATCATCAGCGTCAAACCGGTCGTCCTGCCCGCGCCCGAACGTGGCGACGACCTGCAGGTGCGCGTATCCGCACCCGCCGTCGGCACCGGTCTGGCCATAATCGTTCTCGCCCACGGATACGGCGAGTCGATGTCCTCTTACGACCCGCTGGTCGACTTCTGGGCCGGCAACGGTTTCGTCGTCGTGCAGCCCACATTTCTCGATTCACGGACCCTCGGCCTCACTGCGGCAGATCCTCGCTACCCGGACATCTGGCGCGTCCGAGTCCGCGACGTCACGCAGGTACTCGACCAGCTCGACCGGATCCTTGCCGCGATTCCGGGTCTCGACGAACGCATCGACCGCGACCGTATTGCCGTCGCGGGACATTCCTGGGGCGGACAGACCGTCGGCGTGTTGCTCGGCGCACGCGTCATCGGCGCGGACGGGCAGCCCGGACCCGATCTGACCGATGCGCGGGTGAAAGCCGGTGTCCTGCTTGCTACTACCGGCCTCGGCGGCGACACCCTGACCCCGTTCGCCGCCGAGAACTTCTCCTTCATGAACCCCGACTTCGACAACCTGGCCACGCCGACCCTCGTGGTCGCGGGCGATCACGATCAATCCGATCTCTCGACCCGCGGCCCCGACTGGTTCACCGACGTCTACGCCTACAGCCCCGGAGCCCAAAGCCTGCTCACCATCTTCGGAGGCGATCATTCGCTCGGCGGAATCCATGGCTACAACGCCAACGACACCACCGACGAAAGCCCCGACCGCGTCGCGCTGATCCGGAAGGCCGCCTGGGGTTACCTCCGCAGTGCCCTCGGAATCGATGACATGGCATGGAAGCAGGCGCAGGCCGATCTCGCGCAGACCGCCGATCCGATCGGCCGCATTGATCACAAGTAGACGCAACCACCGAGGAAAGCCGGATGCGCGTGTGCCGATGTCGAGAAGTTCGACGGCCAACCGGATTACCTTCGTTTCTTCCTGTGACCGTGACCTGCTTCAGTGTTCTGGTAGCCAGCGGTAAGCTGCTACTGACGTCTTCCTCGTACCAATGACGTCTTGTCCGGTCTGGTCGATGCTGCAGCTGTCGGCCGGCCGGAATGCGCGTTCCTGTCGGGACGCATCATGTACTTCACCAAGGAGCGAATCGGGTGTCGCAAAGTCGATTCGGCACGTGACGCACTCGCAGACCCAGTCCGGTGGCTCGGCCTAGTACCTGGACGTCATGAAGCTCGTTGTAAGGAAGCAAAATGTCTCGCAAGATCATCAAAACCCTTGCCGCGACAGTTATTGCCGCGCCCCTGCTCGTCCTCGCCGCGCCCGCGGCCACCGCCGATTCGGTTGCCGCAGCGCCCCCGTCGTCCTCCGCCACTCCGGTCGACGGATCGTTCGGATCAGCCGCGTGGTGTTTCGACCTTGGCAGTGTCTACTGGTGCATCTGAGTGAGTCTGAGAACTCCGATGTTGGGTGCGTGACGCTCGAGATTCGAGTGAGCTTCCGTTAGAGCGGTGATTGCTGAAATCAATTGCTGTACCAGGAGTTCATTTGTCGTCATCTCGTGCCCGACCGGTATCGGCACGTCGTTGACCGATGTCGGCGCGCCTCGGTAGTGCTTGAGCAGAAGGTATTCCGGCATGATCTTCTCCTCATTCTTGTGGCGTCCCCGCGCCCTTGTGGCGTCCCCGCGCCGCGAACCGCACCCGCAGCGGCGAGAGCGTGCGTCGCCGAACATCATCGGACCGAACGGGATCCGAGATCGAACTGCCTGCGTTACGCCTGATGCTCGAGAATGTAGCCAGCCTTCGAGCAGCTGGGCGTGCGCCTCCAGCGGGTGTTCCGGTGGTCGATCGGCTTGCGGAACGCCAGCCCTGGGCGACCGCATCAGATGCGAGACTCTTTCATCTGATGCAATTCCCCCGTCCGGAAGAACCGGCGGGTCTCGAGGTCAGCGGGGAAGTAGGCTTCGATGGCGATCTCGTCCAGCGTGATATCGAAGGCCGCGCCGAACGTCGAAACCGTGTTGACCAAGCACAATTCGGTCCCGCGATGCGCGAGCCGGATGCGCAGCGCGATCTCGGTCGGGTCGGGCGGGCGGGGCTCGTGCTCAGGGCCGAACGCCGCCAATTCCTCGTACAGCGCGTGCAATTGAGGATCCCCGCTGCGCGCGGCCTGGTGGGCGAGCCGGGGCAGCAGGTACCCGCGTACCTGTTCCACATTGCGCAGTCTCGGCGCGAGCCCGTCCGGATGCAGCCCCAACCGCATCATGTTGATCGGCGGCGTCAGTAGCGCCGGGTCGGCTCCCTGCAGGAATACCTCGACCGCGCTGTTGGCCAGGAGGAGATTCCATCGACGGTCGACCGCGAGTGCCGGATATGGCTCGTGCCCCAACAGCACTTGCTGGACGGTCTCCCGCACCCGCGCCAGATCAGGGTCGTCCAGAGGGCGTTCCCGGAAGACCGGCGCGTGCCCGGCGGCGACCAGCAACCGGTTGCGCTCACGCAGAGGCACGCCGAGCCGGTCGGCGAGATGAAGGACCATCGCGCTGCTGGGAATCGTGCGTCCGGTCTCGACGAAACTGATGTGCCGGGCCGACACCTCCGCATGAATAGCCAGGTCGAGTTGACTCAGCTGACTGCGTTGCCGCCATTCGCGCAGCAGTTCCCCGACGGGACGATCGTTCGTCATGGCCCGAGTCTGCCCCGCCGTCGAAGGCCGCCGCCATTACCCGGCATGTAATCGACGCGCCCGGCCACATCCGCGACAGTCACCGCATGGACAAAACCAACAAGCAACTGGTTATCGACGGCTTCCGCGAATTCGCGGCAGGAAATGTCGAAGTGCTCCGCACACTCCTGCACGAGAACTTCATCGAGCACAGCCCCGGAAACCCCAGCGGGCGGGACGAATTCATCGAGTTCATCACCACCGCGCCGGTCGCCGGGGCACATCTGGACCTCAGGCGGGTCATCGCCGAGGACGACCACGTGGTCCTGCACTACCACATGACGCCGGCGGGCGAGGAACGCGGCATCGCCGTCGTGGACATCTGGCGGCTCGTGGACGGACAGATCATGGAGCACTGGGACGTCGTCCAGCCTGTGCCCGAAGCCGATCAGATCCCGAATGGGATGTTCTGAGCGAGCGTCTGATGACTCGAGTTCATAACGGCCCGTGAGGGCCACCGGCGCAAATCCGCGAGTCCCGGGCAGTCGCGCGATCGAGGAGACCGATTCCTCGGGTCGGGTCAACAATCGCAGAAGGGCGCAGCGACTCCGCAGCTGGGGGACTGGTGTACGGGACTCGGAACAGGATGTCCTGGGCTACAGTCGGTCTCGCTGTCGGCGCCCGTCCTGGCCGGTTCGAGCCGCGCGGGATGCGGTGCCCGGGTGGGCATCAACGTTTCGGCGACACCCAGCCTGCGTCGATCAACTGCTGTGCCAGGTCGTCTGCCTGGCGAACGCCCGCTCGGAAGGCTTTCGGCCAGCTCGCGAGAACGTCCGGATTGGTCGCGAACGCATTGAATATGTCGATCATGGCCTCGTCGGGGCCGAATCGCACGATGGTATCGGTCACCGTCGTCGCGAGTTCGGTCCGAACCTGTTCGGGTGGGAACCGATTCGCCATCGGCTCGACGACCAGAACGATGTCCGAGTCCGCGGCGACGTCCGCGTTGGTGGGCGACCACATCCCGCCGTCGATGTAGTAGCGGTCTCCGACAACGACAGGTGGAAAGGCTCCCGGGAAGGAACGGCTCGCGGCGACAGCGGTCGCCAGGGGAACGCCGCTGCCGCTGTCCCAGACCTGGCGCTGGCCACTCGCCGCGTCCACGACGACGATCCGCAGCCTGTGATCCGGCCAGTCGTTGCCGCCGACCAGCCACTCCATCGGTTCGATATGCGCCGGTTGCGCAGGCTCTTCGGCCATCGCCAGTCGACCCACCTTGCGCCGCGCCAGATCACGATCCAAGGTCCGGTCGAACAGCACCGAGAAAGCGGTGGCAACCAGCTCGGGCTTCACCACCGACGGTGGTTCCGTGCTGCCGGGGGGACGTGGATCGTCGGCCAACGAGTCCAGATCCCGCCCCGCTATCAGCGCGGCCCCGACGATCGCGCCTGCGGACGTGCCGACTATCGAGTCGGCCGCACCCAAATCGATTCCACGGCGGCGCAATTCAGCGGCCAAACCCGCCATCCACGCCGAACCGGGGACGCCGCCCCCACCCAAAACGACCGAACGCCGAACGGTCTCGCCAGACTGTCGATCGACAATGCGACTCTCCATGTCGCGATCCTAACGACACTCACCATCATCGCTGGTCATTACACTCGCCGGGCATCGACCACCCCCCGCCGGCCCGCTCCGTGACCACACCCGCGAGGGCCCACCCCTGGCGGTCGGTCTCGCCGTCAGCTGCCTGCTTACATGCTTGCCGCTTCCAACCGCGCGGGAGCCATCAGAGGTGGACGCTGCCGGATACTGGGGCGGCAACCAGGCAATTTGCCCCAATTAGTCACTTCTGCAGGGAGATTCGCCGATGCAGGCAGCTCGACGGCCGGTGGTGCGCGATCGAGGCCGTCCTCTTGATCTCGGGAAAGCTTGGCACTGTCCTGCGCTGCGGAGAACCTCTGCCCGTTGATCTTTGGGGCTTCTTCGGAGCCGTTCCGCACCGTGCGACTCGCGGCATGAACTTGTGTTGGCCGCACCTTCCAACGATTCATGATTTTCTGAATACAGATTCTGCTGTATTATCATGGTGTGGATACCCTGCTGTACCGCGATGCGCTGGCCCGCTTCGGGCACGCCTTGTCGGACCCGACTCGCACCCAGATCCTGTTGAGCCTGCGCCGGGCGCCGGCGTATCCGTCCGATCTGGCCGAGCAGATCGGGGTCTCTCGTCAGATTCTGTCGAATCACCTTGCGTGCCTGCGGGGTTGCGGGCTGGTGGTGGCGGTGCCGGAAGGGCGGCGCTCGCGATATGAGCTGGCCGACGCTCGGATCGGGCGGGCTCTCGATGATCTGACGGGGCTGGTGCTGGCCGTCGATCCGGCGTGCTGCCCGGACTCGGGCACCGAGGGGTGCTGCTGATGTCGCAGTCGCTGGGAATGCCGTCGCTGCCGGCGGTGGCGGTGGGGCCCGCGTCGCAGCGGCGGGCGCTGCTGACGCGTCGTATTCGCTGGTTCGTCGCCGCGACGATCACCTACAACGTCGTCGAGGCGATCGTCGCGCTGAGTGAAGGCACGCGAGTGTCGTCGACGGCGTTGATCGGGTTCGGGCTGGACTCGGTGATCGAGGTGTCTTCTGCTGCTGCGGTCGCGTGGCAGTTCGCCGGCCGTGACCCGGAGAGACGGGAGAGGGTCGCGCTGCGGGTCATCTCGTTCTCGTTCTTCGCCCTGGCTGCCTACGTCAGCGTCGACGCGATCAGCGGCTTACTCGGGGTGGGGGAGGCCCACCATTCACCGATCGGCATCACCCTTGCGGCGGTCAGCCTGGCGGTGATGCCGGTGCTGTCGTGGGCCCAGCGCCGCGCCGGGCGTGAACTCGGATCCGCTTCTGCGGTGGCCGATTCCAAGCAGACGCTGCTGTGCACCTACCTGTCGGCGGTGCTGTTGGTGGGGCTGCTGCTCAACAGCCTGTTCGGCTGGTCGTGGGCCGACCCGATCGCCGCACTCGTCATCGCCGGTATCGCGGTCAAGGAAGGCATCAACGCCTGGCGCGGCGACACCTGCTGCCCGTCACCGGCCGCGTTCACAACTAACCCCGGCGCTGCCGCGCACGACTGCGGATGCTGCGACTGACCCACCCCATATGACCGGCCGCAAGGTCATGGCTCCCAGTGTCGGCACCGAACAGCTTTGTCGGCGTGACTTGTCGGCCGAGAAGTCCGCCCACATCCCGCCCAGTGATGGACGCACCTGGAACGCGCGATCGGTTCCACCAGCCGCATCCCCGCTGCCGCACATGGTTGCATCGTTGGCTCGCCGGCCAGGGGCAGGGCGTTTCGAGGTACTTGTCCTGCGGGTTCACCGCCGCCCGTTCAGGTCGCGAGTACAACGGCGTTGCCGCCCAGTTGTTTTCCTCGGTACATGGCCGAATCCGAATTGCGCAGCATGACTTCCAGATCGCAATGGGGTGAGTCGGGTTCGGCGACGGCCACTCCGATGCTGGCCGTCACCGGAGCGCCGCTCCCTTCGATTGCCCGGCGCAGGCGCTCGGCCTCGGCTATGGCTGCGTGCTCGCCCAGGCGCACGGACACGACGAATTCTTCTCCGCCGCTGCGCGCCACCACCCCGCCAGGAGGGCATTCGGCGCGCAGGCAGGAGGCGATGCGAATGAGTACCTCGTCGCCGGCCGAATGACCGTAGGTGTCGTTGACCGTCTTGAATCGGTCGAGGTCGATGGACATCACGCAGACGGTCGTACGGTCGTGGGAGCCGAACCAGGACGAGACGTAGTAGTCGAGCCCGCGCCGGTTCAGCAGCCGGGTGAGCGGATCGGTCAGCGCGTCCATGCGCAGCACCCAGTAGCAGAAGTGCAGCGCGGGAAGCAGCCCTACAGTTACCGACGCCATGGTCAGCACGGCCGAAACGGCCAGGGCGATATCGCCATCGGCGTCCTCGACGGTCAGCCACGCCAGCATCAGCACCGACAGCAGTGACCACCCGGCATGCACGGCCAGTATTCGGGGGCCGTGGAACATGGTGAGGTAGCCGCCCGTGACGATCAACGTCATCAGCAGCAGTGATCCGTACAGCGCATTGCGATCGACCAGACAGCCGATGGTGATGAGCACGTCCGCGCCGGCCACCAGGGCGAGGGAGAGTCGCTCGCTCGGCCAGGGCGCAACCGACCAGTAAACCGTCCACAGCACCGCGGCGGTAATGGTGAATACGAGGACGAGGCGCCCCAAGCCCACAGGGCCGGCCTGGGACTGTCGATTCAGTATCGTGATCGCCGCCATGATCGCACCGCCCGCAGCGACGAAGCCCTTGATGGGTACCAAGGCGCCGCGCGATTCGAGAGTCCGGACGAGCCACCGATAGTCGAGCGGATCATGCCACCATTCGGACACTATCTCTTTAGCTGTCATGTCCGATTCGACTCCTGAGCCTTGGACACCGTCGTTCCGTTTCCGCGGCGTGTTACTGAACGGCAAATCTTAGACAGCGATCGCCTTCGCGCAAAGCGCTCTTCCGGGCGGACGGCTGAATCGGAAGCCGTGCCGGTACCCATGTCGTCGCCCGCAACGAGCATTCCGCAACTGCCCACACCTCCTCGAGGTGATCCAGGATCAGCGGATGCGGCGCGTGCCCCACCGCATCGGCCAGCAGCGCCAGCAGCGCGGCATGATGATGGTGTTTACCGATGTCGATCCCAACCCATGCCTGCTCCAACGCGGCCCCCTGGGTCGTCGCATAGCGTTGTTCCACCGACGACCTCGCCGGCAGATCCCTACGCACAGCGACTGTCGCCAATTTTCAATCAGCGGTCGAGTCGTCCTGAGAGGGTGCCGGAGGGACGATCAACGTCATCCATCCACGGCAGGTCCTCCGTAGCCACAAAGTCACACGGTGAGTGCCGCGCGGCCACACTCAACGTGGCAGAGCAGTTGACCGCCAGGCCGTCGGAGGTTTCTTGGGAGGTGGCCGGCTCGCAGTTTGTCGAGGTGGTGGGCATATGGCCATGGCGGTCAACGGCCTCCGAGTCGAGTGTGTGTCCAGGTGATCGTCCCGGTCAGCGAGACGACCACCGGTCGGGACGTGGGTCTGGCCGTTACGGTCCGGCAATGACCAGCGAACGGCACGCAGCTATCGCCCTGCTTCACAGGTATGCCGATGCGCTCGACCGGCGTGATTGGGCGGGTCTCGACAGCGTGTTCGCCCCCGATGTGAAGGCGAATTACGCTGGTGCCGAAATCGTCGACGGCCGGGAGAATCTCGTCAGGATGATTCGTGGATACCTCGACAAGTGCGGTCCCACACAGCATTTGATGGGGCACGAGCAAGCGGTTGTTGACGGCGGGCGTGCCACGATGTCGGCGAAGATGCGGGTCCACCATATCGGTGCGAATCGACCGGATCTCGTGTTCGAAGTGTTCGGTTGGTACCACGCCGAGGCCGCCTGCACATCGGACGGGTGGCGGATCGTCGGCTGGCGGCAAGAGGTCACCCACGAGGTCGGGACACACGAGGTGTTCGGACGCGTCTAGGCACACTCCGGACAGGTCAGGGCGTGACGCGGTCGAAGCGCAGGTGTAGTTCGCGAGGTGCGCCGACGCTGATGCCGACCGACCGGCGCACCTCGGTGCCGGGGGCGAGACGGAAGCCGGTGAGGCGGTTCAGGAGGCGGGTGATACCGATGTCGAGCTGCATGCGGGCGAAGTGGCGGCCGACGCAACGATGAATGCCGATGCCGAAAGGCCAAGTGCGGGTTGCGGTTACGGTCGAAGTCGAGTTGGTCGCGGTTGTCGAAGCGGTCGCTGTCGCGGTTGCCCGAACGCCAGTGCACCGCGACGCGGTCGGCGCAGATGGTGCGCCCGGCAGCCACACGCAGTCAACCCGTCCGGTACGTCGAGATCCGTGCCGATCGCCTGCCCCGACTAGCCTTCAGGATTCCGAGGGTCCGAAGCGAGCGCATGGTCGAGCTCGGACAGAAGCTTGGCCTTGGAGCGCGCGCCGACCAGGGTGAGGATCGGCCGACCGCCCCGGAAGAGGATGAGGGTCGGCGCCGACATGACCCGGTAGGTGGCTGTGACGGAAGGGTTTTCATCAGTGTCGACCTTGCAGATGGTGAGCATGTCAGTGCGCTCACGGGCAATGGTGGCCAGGACAGGTGCGACCATCCGGCACGGTGGGCACCATTCGGTCCCGAACTCGACCAGCACCGGTCGCGGGTGTTCGAGCACGTCGCGCTCGAAGGTCTCGTCGGTCACGACTTTCAGCTCGGAGCCAACATGCTTCGACAACATCACGATTCCTTCGCTTCGCTCGAATGCGATCCCAGTTCGACACCGGCACAGCATGAATCGGCTTGTCTCGCCTGCGCTGCCACGAGTTTGCCCATCAATGCCGCGCGCAAGGCGGTGAGCTGATCGATCAGGCCGTCGACTTCGACGAGCCGACGGCGGTATACGTCGATCGAGTCGGAACACGCGTCTCCCACGTCATGGCCTGCCCGCAAACACTCCACGAACGGCCGCGTGTCCTCCAAGCTGAACCCCACAGCCTGCAGTGTCAGAATTTCTTCGACCATCCGGGCATCGGCATCGCTGTACTCCCGGTATCCATTGGCTTCACGCCCCGCTGTGATCAACCCCTGCGATTCGTAGAACCGCAACGCGCGTGTCGTTGTCCCCGCCTGCTTCGCCAACTCGCCGATCCTCATGCCCCGACCGTAAACGTTGACCTCGACGTCAAGGCAAGCCCGAGCACCCCTCGAAGCGCTGGCCGGGCTGATTGATTTCGGGTCGTTGGTCTTCGTGGCACGGGCCGGGATCCGCAGGCGGCCTGCGGTATTCGGCGCTAACGGATCGGCAGCGCGGTGAAGATGGGGTCGTAGGCCCAGTTCAGCAGGCGCTCAGCGTCTTCCTTCGCGGCGCGGCCGCTGCCGGGTGAGCTGTGCAGGACCACACCGATCAGTGGTATTCCGGCCCGCACCGTCTCGAACAGCAGGCAGGCTCCCGCGGCGTCGGTGGACCCGGTTTTGATGCCGACGGTGCCGGGATACTCGCGCAGCAACAGATTCGTGGTCTGCCAGTGGTGCTCGCGATTGCCCGGGCCGGCGGGCAGGTGATAGCTCTCCGATCCGGCGATCTCGCGGAACACCGGCAGGCTCATCGCGCGCAGGCCGAGGGCCACCAGGTTCGCCGGTGTGGAGTAGGTGGAGTAGTCGTCGGGGGAGGGCAGTCCGCTCGGGTCGGCGAAATGTGTTTCCGCCAGGCCCATTCGACCCGCGGTGTCGTTCATTCTGGCGATGAAGCCGTCTTGGCCGGGCCCGTATGCCTCGGCCAGGGTATACGCGGCGTCGCAGCCCGACGGCAGCATCATCGCGTAGAGGGCCTGTCGCGTGGTGAACACTTCTCCGGGGACAAGGCCTGCGCTGCTTCCGTCCTGCCTGGCGCAATAGGACATGCTCTCCGGCGGCACGGTGACTGTCCGTTCGAGGTCGCCGGCATTGATCACGACCAAGGCCGTCATCACCTTCGCGATGCTTGCGATCGGGACCGGTGTGTTCGGCTCTCGCGACCACAGCATCGTGCCGGTGATTCCGTCCGCCAACTCGGCCCCCGGCGCCTGTATTCCGTCCGGCTCGGAACTCGGCCAGGGCAATAGGCCATTCGGGGCACTCGCGGCGGGAGCGGCCGCGACGCCATGGCTGACCGCCACAACCACCGCCCCCGCGACGGCAGCCTGCAACAATCTGGCAAATGTGGGCATGGCAGCATTCTGCCTTTCAATCCCTTTGATCTGAGGGATTTCATTGCCTGGATTGTCGCGAAGGTCGGGCTGTAGCTGACGCATGGCTATCAATGCTTCGTGGCCGCAATTCTCGCTTGTGCCTGCCCGATCGATGGTGCGAGCAGGGAGATTCGAGTCGGCGCCGATTGCGCATGTCCTGGTTCCGTGGATGCCGAGTTTTGCTGCCCCTGATGTCAATTCGTCGGCGAGGGGCATCAGATCGATTCGGCACCGGGTGAGCCGTGCAGCAGAACGAGTGGCGCTCTGGGGTATCGGTGCCGGCGGTGGCCACCCTGCGGCGGAATACTGCTGCTCAAACGGTCGGCCGCCGGGCTGTCAACTGCAGCCATCGGATTGGCGCGTCGAACTCGCCTGGCCCGTATCGTCGGCGTAATTCCGTGGTTGCGATCGTGGTTGCGGATTCGACGTCGAGGGTCGAGTGGCGTTCGATTTCGCCACGCAGCGGGGTTCCCTGGCAAAACGCCACCGCACCGGTCTCCGGCGTCGAGTGGCTGGAACCCTCGATGTACTCACCGGTGATTCGATCGAATCCGGCCGCCTCGAGTTCGCTGCGGATTTGGTCGATGTCGAAGTATCCGTAGGGCGTGCGGCGGAAGAACTCGAGCGGCTCGTCGGGTGCTGCCGCGCACAGTGCCCCGGTGATGGCCAGGGGTACGGCATTGTTCTCGATCCGGTCCCAGACGTTGAAGGCGAACATGCCACCCGGGCGCAGCACCCGGAGCGCCTCGGCGTATCCGCGTACTTTGTCGGGGAGGAACATGACACCGAATTGGCATGCCACCACGTCGAAAGAGCGGTCGGGGAACGGCAGGCTCTGGGCGTCCGCCACGAGCCAGCGCACCCGCTCGGAAACGGGTCGGGTGGCGGCCGCCGCCACCATGGGTTCGTTCAGATCGGTTGACACGATGTGGTGACCGCCCTGCCGGGCGAGTTCCCTGGTCAGCGCGCCGGTCCCGGCGGCCGTTTCGAGAACGTCGACAGCGTTCGCCTCGGCCACCGATTCCGCAAGTAGCCGAGCCGGTTCCGCGAAGATCATCGGGACCAGCAGCCTGTCGTAAATCTCGGGGATCGACCCGGTGAAGGACGCGTCCCCGCGCCCGGCCGTGGTCACGAACCCGGCCTCGGATCGCCACTCACGGCACGTGATGCTACCGCCGACAAGCGGATACGCGAGTCGGACGCGCGCAGGCGTCGCTCTGTGGAGCGGCCGCGAAGTTGTGCTGTAGCCGTGGCCCTGTTTCGGGCGACCGACGACTCGCCTTTGCCAGAGTTGTCGTGTGGTGAACCTCCGGCCGACCTAATACGTAAGAAGAGAGAAGAACGACGTATTCGACGCTTGCATCAGATGGACGAATCCCGCATCTGGTGCAATCGCCCTCGGCTGGTGTTCCGTAAGACCCCCGACCAACGGAACACCAGTACCGAGGCCGACGATCGCTATAGCCGTTGTGATGCGTAGTGGGGGCGCTGCCGCGCCGGAGAGGTCGACTATCGGCGCGCCGCATATCCGAGCATCCATAGACCGCCATTGACGTGGATGACCGCACCGGTGATGGCGGCTGAACGCGTCGAGCACAGGAAGGCGCACGCCCATGCCGGATCCTCGGGCGTCGGCTGTCGTCGGATGGGGATGGCCGGGAGGAAGTCTCAGTTCTTTCCGGGGTGAGCTCGGGGTGGGTCTGCACGTCGCGGGCGGTGTCGATGAATCCGGGAGAGACGTTGTTGACGGTGATGCCGTACCGGCCCGGCCCGGAGGCCAGGGACTTGGAAGGGTGCGCAGGCCGCCCTTGCCGACCGAGTGTGGCGAACCCGTCTCGCCTGCCCAGTGGGCTTGTCACATTTCAGCCGTGCGGGTGGTCATGGCGGTATGACTATCGCTCACACCTGGCCCGGATGGGTCGCGACCGGCTTCCTGTGGTTCCTTGCTCTCGAGTTCATGATGGGGGCGGTGACGAAATTCTGGCCCGGGCCGACGTTCTTCGGGCCCGCGTACTCGATCAAATTCGCGGAGTGGGGGTGGCCCGCCTGGTTCCGGTTCGTGGTCGGCGGGATCGAGGGGGTGTGTGCGCTCCTATTGGTGATCCCGTTCCACGAGGCTCGATTCCTCGGCGCCGCGGTGCTGATACTGGTGCTGACCGGCGCCGTGGTCACGCACATCATCAACCACCACGGGCCCAAGGAGAGTTTCGCGGCGCCGGTGCACCTGGCGATCATGGTGATCGTGGCCCTCGCGACATGGCCGACTCACTGGATGGACGTGCTTCGGCCCGGGCAGTGGGCGTAGCTGAATGTCGCGGTGGACGAGCGGGATTCGCCCACCGCGACATTCCCGTGTGCCGGCGTCTGGTCGAATCACGACGAAGTGGGCCAGAGTCATCCTCGAGTCCGGGTTCCAGCCTCAGGGTTGGGATTACCTGGGGCAGAGCAGGTTTCAGTCTGCGCGCGAGAAAACCGCCACCAGAAAGTCGGACTGGTCGGTGAACGGGCGCAGATCCCAAGTCGAGAGCTGCAAATCCACTGCGAGTCCGGCATTCTCGGCGTCGGCCAGGAACTGCGGGAACTCGTAGCCGCGGTCGGCTCCGAAACCTGTGACCACCCGGCCGCCCGGGGCGAGGTTGCGGGCGAAACCTGCCAGCACCGCCTCTCGGGTGGAGGGCGCCAGAAATGTCATCACGTTCCCCGCGCACACGATGACGTCGAAGTCGGCGGTGATGTTGCGGGCCGGCAGGTCCAGTTCGGCGAGATCACCGACAATCCAGGTCGGGCCGGGATGGTCGTGCTCTGCGGCAGCGATCAAGACCGGATCGACGTCGACGCCGACCACGACGTGACCCGCTTCGTGCAGGTAGCCACCCACACGCCCCGGACCGCACCCCGCGTCCAGGACCCGGCTACCGCGATCGAGCATCGCGTCGATCATCCGCGCCTCCCCGACGATATCCGCGCCCTCGGCCGCCAATCTCCGGAACCGCTCCACGTACCACGTCGAATGCGCAGGGTCGGCGGCGGTGAGTTCCTCCCACTGGCTAGGGGTACGTCCGCTCATGGATGGCTCCTCTTGGGTCGGGTCCGTGCCCGGTCCACTGTGCCACCGCCGCGCCGAGGCCAACCGGCCGGTCCCAGTTCCCGCTTCGAGCCAGGCTGTGCCTCCTCCATCGACCCGGGCGGTGTCGCCCGGTGTCAAGCGTTCACGGCCAGAGCGGCGAGGACCGCCGCGGTGTCGTGGTAGTAGGGCCTGAATGAGGTGATCAGACCGTCCTGGAAGCTGATCCATTGCAGCAGAGAGGTTTCCAGTACCCGCCCGGTGCGCCGCGCACGCAGCCGGCCTCGGCTGTAGGCGACGACCCGTTCCCCTTCGCTGAGGAACTGCTGCTCGTCGAACCACAGGCCGTCCCAGCTGTCTCCCATGGCGGTGAGGAATTCGCGTATGCCGTCGTGCCCGTGCCACTGCCCGCCGTAGGGCAGGCTCGATGCCTGATGCATCACGACATCCGGCGCCAGATACCGAGCCATCTCCTCGAACTCGGCCCCCTCGGTGAGGTAGGCGGCCTCGGCCGCATAGAAGGCCCGCAGGGTGGTCATCGCATCCGTTGTCATGCTCACGATGGTCACCGACGCTCACCGCGCATGCTGGCGAGAATCGGCCGCGGTGTCGCGATGCCTGTGAGTGAATTCGCGGCGTGGATACCGAATCCAGCGCCATAGCCGACGTCCGGGGCCGGTGGCGGGTCCGATCGGCGGTGGGCCCTACCCCGACCCGTTCGGCGGATCAGGTTCTGGGTTCTCCCATGGCGCGATCTGTCGAGGTGTCGTGATGTTCGCGTGGTTCAGGAAGTCTTGCTCGGCATCCATTCCCAGGTCGGCACGTATCAGTGCCCGCAAGGTCCGGTAGGGCCCGGTGGTTCGGATACCGGTGCGCCGTCAGTGATCCTGCGGGGTGGCTGAACCCATGAGCATGTCGCGGTGGGTGTCCACCTGCTCGCGCAGCGCCTCGACGAGGGCGGCGACTTCGGGCCGGCGCAGGGTTTCCGGGCGCGCGACGAGCCAATAGGTCAGGCGCACAGAGATTTCCGGCAGCACGCGAGCCAGGTCGGCGTGCCGGTCGGCCATGAAGCAGGGGAGCAGGCCCAGCCCGGCGGCGGCCCGGGTCGCCTCCACGTGCACGAAAACATTGGTGGAGGAGATGGATTCGCGCATCGCGGGCGCGAAGGTGGGGGCCAGGTCGAGGTCGTCGACCTGGAGCATGGAGTCGATGAAGTAGACCAGCGGGTAACGGGACAGGTCTTCGAGAGCCTCCGGAGCCGGGTGGTCGGCGAGATAGCCATGGGAGGCATAGAGCCCGAGCGTGTAGTCGCCCAGGGCGATGGCGCGGGCGCGGCGCAGCTGCGGTTTGCCCACCACCACTTCGATATCGAAGCCCGACCGCTGTAACGACGCCAGCCGGGTGGCGGTGACGATCTCGACCGACAGCCCGGGATGACGGCGCTGCATTCTCGCGATGGCGGGTGCGGCCACGTAGGCGCTGAACCCGTCGGTGGCCGACATGCGCACCACGCCTTCGAGTTCCGGGGTGTCGGAGGTCAGCGAGCGGACCGCGGATTCGATGGCCTCGGCCGCGGTGAGCGCCTCCCGGCCCAGATCGGTGAGCTCCCATCCGCTCGCACCACGAATCAGCACCCGGCCGCCGAGCGCCTGCTCCAGCGCCGCGATGCGCCGCGAGATGGTCGTGTGGTTGATGCCCAGTTCCTCCGCAGCCGAGACGTAGCGGCCGGTGCGGCCCACCGCGAGCAGCACCAGCAGATCGTCGGGGCTGAGACGGGTTGTGGTGGAGGTCACGCTCATTTCTGCATTCTTGCAGATTGTGGCTGCGGATCTGGTCATTGCGGGCACGCCGAATGTGCACGAATACTCCTTGGCATCGAAGTATGTGGGCCGCATCACAGATGAGGGGTGAAGCGGCCCGAGCGTGAAGGAGTTGCGCGATGAGCCTCCCGGATACCGAACCGGAAGCCCGCGGCGGCCTGGCCGGATTACGGCGCGTGGTCGCCGCGTCCATGGCGGGGACCGTGGTCGAGTGGTACGAATTCTTCCTCTACGGCACCGCGGCGACGCTGGTGTTCAACAAGGTGTTCTTCGCCAAGGGCACCAGTGACCTGGACGCCATCCTGGCGGCCTTCATCACCTACGCGGTCGGCTTCGCGGCACGGCCCTTGGGCGGCATCGTCTTCGGGCACTTCGGCGACAGGCACGGGCGCAAGAAGCTGTTGCAGCTGAGCCTGATCCTGGTCGGCGCGGCCACCTTCCTGATGGGCTGCCTGCCGACCTTCGGACAGGTCGGCTATCTGGCACCGGTGCTGCTGGTAGTGCTGCGGTTCATCCAGGGCTTCGCGGTCGGCGGTGAATGGGGCGGCGCGGTGCTGCTCGTCGCCGAGCACAGTCCGAGCCGCAGCCGCGCGTTCTGGGCGTCGTGGCCGCAGGCGGCGGTGCCGGTGGGCAATATGCTCGCCACCATCGTGCTGCTCGTGCTGACCTCGACACTGTCGGACGCGGCGTTCCTGTCCTGGGGCTGGCGGGTGGCCTTCTGGCTGTCGGCGGTGGTGGTGCTGATCGGCTACTACGTGCGCACCAAGATCACCGACGCGCCGATCTTCGTGGCCGCGCAACAACTGGCCGAGCAGGAGAAGGCGAACTCCTTCAGCGCGCTCGAGGTGCTGAAGCGGTATCCGCGAGGTGTGTTCACCGCCATGGGACTTCGGTTCGGCGAGAACGTCTTCTACTATCTCGTGGTCACTTTCAGCATCACGTATCTGAAAGTCCATGTGGGAGCGAACACCAAGGTGATCCTGTGGTGGCTGCTCGCGGCGCACACCGTGCACTTCCTGGTCATCCCGCTGGTCGGGCGGCTCAGCGATCGCATCGGACGGCGGCCGGTCTACCTGGTCGGTGCGCTCGCCGCAGCGACCTGGGGCTTCTTCGCCTTCCCGATGATGGACAGCAAGCACAACGCGGTCATCCTGTTCGCGGTGATCATCGGCCTGGTGTTCCACGCGTTCATGTACTCCGCGCAGCCGGCGATCATGGCCGAGATGTTCCCCACCCGCATGCGGTATTCCGGTGTGTCCCTGGGCTATCAGGTGACCTCACTGGTGGCGGGGTCGCTCGCGCCCATCATCGCGGTGCGGCTGCTGGAGACCTACAAATCCTCGGTGCCGATCGCCTGGTACCTGGCGGCCTCGGCGGCGGTGACCGTGGTGGCGGTGCTCTTCGCCCGCGAGACCAAGGGCACGGACCTGGCTGCGATCGACCGGGCCGATGCGGAAAGCCTCGCAGCCCAGCGCAATTCGACGCACGATAGTGCAGAGGTGAAGGTGGCATGACCGAGACGACCGGACCCCTGGGCGAACTGGCGGGACGCAGGGCGCTGGTGACGGGCGGGGCGAGCGGGATCGGCGCGGCCTGCGCTCGCGAGCTTTCCGCCCGCGGCGCGGAGGTGACCGTCGCCGATATCGACGGCGAAGGCGCGGAGAAGGTGGCCGCCGAATTCGGCGGGCGGACATGGCAGGTGGATCTGTCGGATGTGACCGCGCTGGAGGACCTCCGGCTGGAGACCGACATCCTGGTGAACAATGCCGGAGTCCAGACCGTCAGCCCGATCACCGACTTCCCGCCGGAACGGTTCCGCATGATGCTGCGGCTCATGGTCGAGGCCCCGTTCCTGCTCACCCGCGCGGCCCTGCCGCACATGTACGCCCAGGGGTACGGCCGGATCATCAATCTCTCGTCGGTGCACGGGCTGCGGGCCTCGGCGTTCAAATCGGCCTATGTGACCGCCAAGCACGCGCTGGAAGGGCTGTCGAAGGTGACGGCCCTCGAGGGCGGGCCGCACGGGGTGACCAGCAACTGCGTGAATCCCGGCTACGTGCGAACCCCGCTGGTGGACAAGCAGATCGCCGATCAGGCTGCGGCGCACGGCATCCCCGAGCAGCAGGTGGTGGAGCGGATCATGCTGACCGACAACGCGATCAAGCGGCTGGTGGAGCCGGAGGAGGTGGCCTCGCTGGTCGGCTGGCTCGCATCGGATGCGGCGCGGATGGTGACCGGGGCCTCCTACACCATGGACGGCGGGTGGAGCGCCCGATGACCGAGATCGCGGAGGTCGCGGCGGTGCCGCAGTGGGTGCCCGCGGAGCGCGATGTGGCGGCGGCGCGGATCACCGACTTCGGTCGATTCGTCGAGCGGCGCTATGGGATTCATACCGAGGACTACGCGGAGCTGTGGCGCTGGTCGGTGGACGACATCGCCGGATTCTGGCGTGCGGTGTGGGAGTACTTCGAGGTCGGCGAGGAGCCCGGCGAGGTTCTCGCTTCCAGTGACATGCCGGGGGCGCGGTGGTTCCCCGGCGCCAGGGTCAACTACGTCGACCAGATCGTCCGGCACGCCCGCACCGACCGGCCCGCGATGGTCGCGCTCGGCGAGGACAGCCCGCCGCGGGAATTCTCCTGGGCGGAAATGCTCTCCCGCACAGCGGTTCTGGCTCGCTCACTGCGCGAACTGGGTGTCGGTCGCGGCGACCGGGTGGCGGGCTACCTGCCGAACATTCCCGAAGCCGTGATCGCCTTCCTGGCCACCGCGAGTATCGGCGCCGTCTGGAGCGCCTGCGGACAGGACTACACGGCCGGGGCGGCGCTCGACCGCCTCGGCCAGCTCGAGCCGGTCGTGCTCATCGCCGCCGATGGCTACCGCTACGGCGGCAAGGCGCACGACAAGATCGCCGAAATAGCCGCTCTCCGGGCCGGTTTGCCCGCATTGCGGGGGACCGTGCTGGTGTCGCGGCTCGGCCGAACGCTGCCCGACGTCCTGGACTGGAACGACGCCACCGAGGATCTGTTCGCGCCGCAACCGCCCGCGCTCGCCGCCGAGCCCGTCGATTTCGAGCATCCACTCTGGGTGCTCTACTCCTCCGGCACCACCGGCAAGCCCAAGGGCATCGTGCACGGCCACGGCGGCGTGCTGCTCGAGCATCTGAAAGCCGTCGCCCTGCACTCCGATATCGGGCCGGAGGACACCTTCTTCTGGTACACCAGCCCCAGCTGGATGATGTGGAACTTCCAGGTCTCCGGGCTGCTGGCCGGCGCGACCATCGTCTGTTACGACGGCAGTCCGGGCCATCCCGCGCCGGATGCGCTGTGGGCGTTGGCCGCTCGCACCCGCGCCACGGTCCTGGGTACCAGCCCCGGGTACGTGCTGGCCTGCGAGAAGGCGGGCGTCCGCCCGGCGCTCGCCCATGATCTGCGTGCGCTGCGGCAGATCGGCGTCACCGGAGCGGCCTTCCCGGCGTCCTCGTCGATGTGGTTGCGCGACAATGTCGGTGATATCGAGGTCTCCTCGATCAGCGGCGGCACCGATGTGGTCTCGGCCTTCATGGGCGGCACCCCGACCGTCCCTGTCTGGCCCGGCGAGCTCTCCGCCCCGTATCTCGGTGTGGCCCTGGAAGCCTGGGACGAATCCGGTCACCCCGTCCACGATGTGGTGGGCGAGCTGATCGTCACTCAGCCGATGCCCTCCATGCCCGTCGCGTTCTGGAACGACCCCGACGGCGCCCGCTACCGCGACGCCTATTTCGATATGTACCCCGGCGTCTGGCGGCACGGCGACTGGATCACCCGCACACCGCACGGCAGCGTCATCGTGCACGGGCGGTCCGATTCCACCCTGAACCGCAACGGTATTCGCATGGGCAGCGCCGACATCTACGAGGTCGTCGAGGCGTTGCCGGAGATCGCCGAATCCCTGGTGCTGGGCATCGAACAGCCCGACGGCGGCTATTGGATGCCCCTGTTCGTGGTGCTCGCCGCGGGGCGCGAGCTCACCGATGAGCTGCGGCATCGAATCGCTGCCACCATCCGGACCGCGCTGTCGCCCCGGCACGTCCCCGACGTGATCATCGCCGCCCCCGGTATCCCGCACACCCGCACCGGCAAGAAACTCGAAGTTCCGCTCAAGCGCCTGCTACAGGGCGCAGACCCCGGCCGCGTCGTCGACCCCGCCGCGGTCGACGACCCCGGCCTGCTGTCCTGGTATCTCGGCCAAGCGCCGGCCTAGCCCGTCACGCACCGCCGGCCGCCGTCGAGTCGTCAGCACCCACACCACGAGGGCCGACAGCGAATAGGTCGCTCCCGCAGCGCAGGATGCCTGCCAGCCCCACCGGTGGTAGGCCCAGGCGGTCGTCACCGCTCCGAGCGCGGATCCCAGCGAGTAGCAGGCCATGTACGCGCCGATGACACTGCTCGCCCGGGCCGGGTGGGCGGTCGTCAGCAGATGCTGGTGCTGACATGCACCGCTTGAACGGCGAAGTCCAGCAGCACGATTCCCACGACGAGCAGCCACAGCGCGGTGCCGGTCTGGGCGATGAGCAACCAGGACGCCGTGAGCAGGGCAAGCGACCAGCCCGTGATCGCCTGTACTCGACCGGAATCGGCCCACCGGCCCGCTCGGGCTGCCCCGAGTGCCCCGGCCAGGCCGGCCAGCCCGAACAGGCCGATCCGGGTCGTATCCAGGTTCCAGGGATCCGCGCCGAGCGGAAGCGCCAGTCCGCTCCACAGGGTTCCGAAGGACGCGAACAGGAAGAAGGCGATCAGTCCCCGGCTCAGGAACAACCGATCCGTGGACACGAGGTGATGGTGGCCGCGCCGGTCGAGACGTACACCGTCACCGTGGAACCGACGGCCTTCACCGTGCCCACGGCCGGGTCCGGTGCCACCACAGTCCCTTTCGCACGTTTGTCCTCGCACTCGGCCCGCTGCGCAACGAAGCCGATGCCCCACGGAGTGAATATCGCGCCACGCGCCCACACCGAAACGTCCAGCGTGTCGGGTGCGGGCCGGCGGCCCGCGACGACCGGGCAGATCTGCGGGTATCCGGCGCTCGGTACCGGGTGAACCCGGCATTCCGGTCACGCGAAACGCCGTTGGGGACGCGCGGGCGGCAATGACCTTGTAGTCTTTCACAATTCGGCCGCCACCCTTGGCTACTGTCGGGTGAGCCGTGCATCTGTCGATCAACAGAGAAGGGGATTGTCGGACGTGGACGTGGGAGCAGTGGCGGCGGCCGCGCAGTCGGGTCGCAGCAGCGAAGCCATCGTCGCCGACACCGAGAAGCAAGCAATCGATCTGCTGACCAATATCGGTCGCTACTACCAGGCCATGTACAACCTCGGTGACATCCGTTCGCCCGGAGCCGAATTGCGTGCGGCCTGCTCGAAGCTGCTCACGGTCGCGAATTGGCTGGACACCGCGCGCGACGAGCAGCTGACGGACGTGCAGGAGCCCGCCGAGTCGGCCGGGCCGTCGCAGGGACGCTCGCTGCCCCGGGTGGTGGCGGATTTCCTCGCCGAACACCCCGAACAGACCTGGACCCCGGCGGAGGTGATCGCCGCGCTCCAGAGTCGCGGTGTGGAGCTGCCGATCAGCGCCCGCCACCACGTCGCTGTCGCGCTGGGGCGAATGGCGCAGCGCGACAACAGCAATGTCCGCAAACTCGATCGCGGGAAGTACCAGTACGCGGCGGACTCCGCGTAGTCCGGCGGCCGCTGCCCGCCCCACCGTGCGGCGGGCGCCGCAGCAACCAGACTGAATCTTCGTCGTTTCACGCATGATCAACGCGTGAAAGAAAAGAATTTGGTGTACTGCCGGATCGAACGTGCCGGCACGATCCTGCTGATCCGCAGGGCCGCCGGGGTTTTCCTGGCCGGGCGGTGGGAGTTGCCGGGCGGCGGCGTCGAGCCGGGGGAGCGACCCGAACAAGCCGCGGTACGCGAGGTCGCGGAGGAGACGGGCCTGACCATCGAGGTCCTCGGTGAGCGCTCGGCGCACGAGTGGATGGATGTGGCCGGCCGCCCGCTGCGGATTCACGCACGCGTCTTCGATGTGCGCGAGAACGGCAGTGGCGCGGTGATTCTCAGCCCGGACGAACACGACGACCATGCCTGGGTCACGCCGGAGCAGGCCGCGGAGCTCGATCTTGCCGAGCACTTCCGCGACGCAGTGAACGAATGAAGCGATAGGAGACGGTTGAGCCGCTGTGGGATGCCGGATGCCGCGCTAGGAGATGTAGGCGATGAGTTCGTCGACGTAGGCTCGGAAGAGGGTGGCCATGTCGACGGAGTCGGGATCCACCAGCCATTGCAGCTGCAGGCCGTCCATCATGGCGAAGACCTGACGGGCTATGGCCGCGGGGTCGATGTCCTTGCGGATGCTGCCGTCGTCGATGCCCGCCTGTAGCGCTCCGGCAAGGTAGTCCTGGAGCAGGCGGTAGCGGTTCAGCGCCCACTCGTGGGCCGGATGGTCGGCGGTGACCGCCTCGCTGGTGAGCACGGTGAACAGCCGGACCAGACCGGGCACGTGCATATTGTGCTCGACCAGCTGGGCCAGGCGGACGAGGGCGTCCTTGCCGCGCAGCTGCTGGTCGAACCCGAGGCGGTCGTAGTCGAGGCGGTCGCGGTAGCCGAGGACCGCCGACAGCAGCGCGGCCTTGTTCGGGAAGTAGTGCAGCAGCCCGGGCTGGGACAGGCCGCAGCGGTCGGCGATCTCGGCGATGGAGGCACTGCGATAGCCGTTGTCGGCGAAGGCTTTCAGTGCGACGTCGATGATCTGCTCGCGACGGTCGTCGCCCCGTCTGCGGCGTCGGGGGTGGGGCGTCATGAGGTGGGACACTAGTCAAGCGGGTTGATCAGGCAAAACCGAACCATGGTTACGAAATTATAACTTTACCGAGTGACCACTCGGTAAACTGGAATTCCACTGGCACACTCGTGCCAGCCGTACAGGGCAGTACGAGGGAAGGAATTGCCGATGAGTCAGGCCCCGATCATCACGCCGATCACGCTGCGCGGAGCGGCCGGGAAGCTGGCCGCATGGGAGGTCGAGCCGCCCGCCGGGGTCGAGCGTCGCGGCACCGCGCTGCTGGTGCCGGGCTTCACCGGCTCCAAGGAGGACTTCGAGGAGATACTGTCGCTGCTCGCGGCGGCCGGGTACCGGGCGGTCGCCTACGACCAGCGCGGGCAGTGGGAGTCCGAAGGGCCCGACGATGTTTCGGGGTACACCCTGGCCGATTTCGTCGGCGACCTGCAGAGCGTGGTCGATCAGATCTCGCCGGCCGAGCCCATCCACCTGGTCGGACATTCCTTCGGCGGCTACGTCTCCCGCGTCGCGGTGATCGAGCGGCCTCAGCGGTTCCGCAGCTTCACCCTGCTGGCCTCGGGCCCGTCCTCGGTGGCCGACATCAACTTCCCGCCGCCGCTGCTGGTCGCGCAGGCGGTGGAAGCCGGTGGACAGGAGGTCATCTGGGAGCAGGTGAACGCGGTCATGGCCCAGGCCGACCAGCAGCCCGCGCCGCAGCGCCGGGACTTCCTGCGGGAGCGGATCCTGCGCACCAAGAAGGCCAATATCATCGGCATCCTGACCTGCATGGCCGAGCCGCCGGTGAAAGATCCGGCGGTGCTGCGGGATTCGGGTGTGCCGCTGCTGGTCGCCTACGGCGACACCAATGACCTGTGGGCGCCCGAGGTGCACGAGCGGTTCGCGAAGCAGCTGAACGCGAAGACCGCCGTCTATCACGGCTCCGGCCATGTGCCGAACGAGGATGTGCCCGCGCAGGTCAGCGCGGACCTGGTGGCCTTCTGGAAGGAGCAGGTATGACCGACGTCATCGACGACCTCCTCGGGAAGCTGGATCTTCCCGCCAAGATTCGCCTGATCTCGGGCGCGGGCTTCTTCCGCTTCGCGGGCGAACCGGGCATCGGGCTGGCCGAGATGCCGGTCTCCGACGGCCCATCCGGCGTGCGCGGCGAGCAGTGGGACGAGCGCGACCCCTCGGTCAGCCTGCCCTCGGGCACCGCCCTGGCCGCCACCTGGGATCGCGACCTGCTCACCGAGATCGGCGCGCTGATCGCCGCCGAGGCCCGCCGCAAGGATGTGTACGCGGTGCTCGGACCGACCATCAACCTGCATCGATCCCCGCTCGGCGGACGGCATTTCGAATGCTTCTCCGAGGACCCGATGCTGACCGCCGAGATCGCCGACGCCTACGTGCGGGCGGTGCAGGCGCACGGGGTGAGCGCGTGCCCGAAGCACTACGTCGCCAATGACTCCGAGACCGAGCGATTCACCGCGAATGTGATCGCGGACGAGCGGACCCTGCGGGAGCTGTACCTGTACCCGTTCGAGCGGTCCGTCGAGGCGGGCGCCTGGATGATCATGGCCTCCTACAACTCGGTCAACGGCGCCACCATGACCGAGAACGACCTGCTCGACGAACCGTTGAAGGGGGAGTGGGGCTTCGACGGCGTGGTGGTGTCGGACTGGACGGCGGTGCGCTCCACCCTCGGTGCGGCCAAGGGCAACGACCTGGCCATGCCCGGTCCGTGGGAGCTGTGGGGCGCGCCACTGGAAGCGGCCGTGCGAAAGGGCGAGGTGCCCGAGTCCGCGATCGACGAGAAGGTGCGGCGCATCCTGCGATTCGCCGTCCGGGTCGGCGCGTTGAACGGATCGCCGAAGCCCGTCCCGACCTTCGGTGACGAGGCGTCGCAGCGCCTGGTGCGCGAGGCGGCGGCCAAGGCCATGGTGCTCGCCGCCAACGACGGCACCCTGCCGCTCGGTAAGCACGCACGGGTCGCTCTGCTCGGATCCGCCGCTGCCGAACCGCGTTTCATGGGCGGCGGCAGCGCGACCGTGATTCCGGCGCACACCACCTCCCCGCTGCAGGGGCTGTCGGAGGCGCTGCCGGTGGTCTACACACCGGGTGTGCACCTGAGCGAGAACATGATTCCGGTTCCGCTGGACCTGGTCACCGACCCCGAGACCGGCGAGCCGGGGCTGTCGCTGCGGTACCTCGACGGCGACGCCGTGCTGGACACCGAGCATCGCAGGGCGGGTAGCCTCATGCTCTTCGGCAACCCGAATGCGCTGCAGGCCAAGGCCATCGAGCTGCGCGGTCGGCTGCGGGCCGACGTGGCGGGGGAGTGGCGCATCGGGTTCGCCGGTGTGGGCATGCTGACCCTGACGCTGGACGGCGAGCAGGTGCTCGGGGAGACCGTGGTGCCCGCGGGCGCCGATCCGGTCGAGATGCTGCTGAATCCGCCACAGCGGTTCGTGACCCGCACCCTCGCCGAGGGGCAGGAGGTCGACGTGCTGGTGCGCATGATGCCGGACAACGGCTTCCCTGCCATGGGCATCACCTGCGCGGTCGGCCGTCCGCGCCGATCGGATGACGAAGAGTTCGCTGCCGCAGTCGAATTGGCGCGGGCATCCGAGGTGGCGGTGGTGGTCGTCGGCACGACCGAGCGGATCGAATCCGAAGGCTTCGACCGGACCACGCTGCGGCTGCCCGGCCGGCAGGACGATCTGGTCTCCGCGGTGGCCGCGGTGAACCCGCGCACCATCGTGGTGGTGAACTCCGGTTCGCCGGTGGAGATGCCGTGGCGCGACGACGTCGCGGCCGTGCTGCTCGCCTGGTTCCCGGGGCAGGAATTCGGCGCGGCGCTCGCCGACGTCCTCACCGGCGCCGCCGAACCCGGCGGCCGCCTGCCCACCACCTGGCCCGAGACCATGGCCGACGTGCCCGTGCTGAACACCAAGCCCGCACCCGACAATGCGCTGCCCTACGACGAGGGCATTCACATCGGCTACCGCGCCTGGCTGAAATCTGGTGTGGCCCCGGCCTATCCGTTCGGCCACGGTCTCGGCTACACCACATGGCAGCTCGACGAACTGGCGGTGTCGGGCCGGACCGCGACTGTCACCGTCCGCAATACCGGTGACCGCCGGGGCCGTCAGGTCGTGCAGGCGTATCTGTCGCGCGAACACAGCGACGTCGACCGTCCGGTGCGCTGGCTGGCCGGATTCGCGGTCGTGGAGGCGAACCCGGGTGAATCCGTCACCGCCACCATCGACGTGCCGAAGCGCTCCTTCGAGCACTGGACCGATCAGGGCTGGGCCATCGAACCGGGGACCTTCACCCTGCACGTCGGCACCTCGGTGACGGTCCTCCCCCTCACCGCGGACATCGGCTGATCGCCTCGACCGCAACGGGTTCCGGCCGTGGTGCGGCCGGAACCCGTGCTCTTCGCACGCTCTGGACAACCCGTGGCTCATTCCGAAGCGGAGGTGCTCGATATCGCCAATGCGGGTCCCCGAATCGTCGGGCCTTTCGTGGCGTCGGCGGTGGTGAGCTTCGGCGGGTATCCGCCGCTATTCCTGGTCGGGGGCCTGCTTTCGGTGCTGGGTGCAGCCGCGGTTGTGCCGATTCGGGCGGTGCGCTGACATTCAGTGCCGGAGTTTCGGTGGGGCTATGGATATTGCTGCTGACATGACAAGATCAGGTAATATCTGGACACATTGAAAAGGGCTGCACGGCAACCCTTTTGCACTCTTGATCGACAGCTAGGCGGGCAGGGGGTATCCGGGGGGACAGAACTCGAGGCTTCAGCGAAGTTGTCGAGGCGCAGGGGCCGCTCGTCGACGCGGTGTGGGTGTTGACGGCGAAATGACCGGGGCGGCTGCGCCACCGATCGTGCACGCGATGGATGACGCCGGCGTAGCCGTCCTCCGCGACGTGGTGACCAGAGGATTCCGCAGCATCGTCTGCCGCTCGCACCAGAGGAATCTAGAGTGTCCGAAAATTTCCCGGATCATCCCGCCGCTCTTTCTTCCACTCCCACAGACCTTTCCCTGCTGTTGCGCCCGGCCCCGCCCGGAGCGCCCACCGACATGGTGCGCATGCACCCGCGCAACGGCTACCTGCTGTGGGCCGACCTGCCACCCGTTCTCGTCCTGGGTAGCTCCGGCGGCTCCGGCGCGACCACCACGGCCCTGGGCATCGCGGGCGCGGCGGCCTACGACTATGGCGAACACTCGCCGATCGTCGTCGATGCCACCGCCACCGGCGGCGACCTGGCCGCGCGCGGCTGCGACACGATCGATGCCGCGGGCACCGTCCAGTCCTGGCTGAGCATGACCCACCGCAGCCTGCCGTCCACGGTGATCGACAGTTGCGGCGAAAACAGCTCCGGTGTGGGCGTATTGCCCCGCGGCCCCGAGGCGCTGCCCCGCCGCGAGACCTACTCCTCGGTGCATCGCGACCTGGTCGAAGCCGGCTGCCTGCCCGTCTACGACGGCGGCGGGCCCGTCACCAACCGCATGGTCGCCCCGCTGCTGTCGGATTCCCGGATCTCCCTGGTAATCACCCTCGCCGCCCGCCCCGACGCCGTGAATCGGCTCAAACCCGCCCTGATCTGGCTCGACGACAACTACAGCCAATACCACCTGGCCGAAGCGGTCATCGTCGTCACCCGTCAGCACCCGAAGGACGGGCCGCTGGTCACCGAACACGTCCGCAAATATCTCGGCGATGTGGTCCGGGCGGTCGCCGAAATCCCCTACGACGCCCATCTGGGTTCCGGCGGCCCCATCAGCTGGCGCCGCCTGGCGCCGCCCACCCGCGCCGCCTACCGCCAACTCGTGAACCTGCTCCGCTAGTACCGGATATTTCGAAATGCCTGTGCGGCTTGATCCGTCGGCGCGGTTCTTGCTGGCAGGATTACGCCATGAACGCATTCGAGGTGGCGGTGACCGTTCGATTGCGGTGCAGCCGCTGAGAAGTTCACGGTGTTGGCGTAATTCCCTGTTCGAATGCATCTCACGAGACATGGATTCGAGGGCATATGACGAATGCTCGGCGGTTACAGCGGCAGGTTGATGGTGGGGGACATGCGCGTTCGGCAGCGCAAATACGATTGCCGGCGGGAGTGCTGACATACGTCGCCTTCCTGCTGACGGCGCTCGGCCTGGTGCTCATCGGGCCGGTAGCCGCAGGTTTCCTTATCGAGGCGAGCGGGGGCGGGGCCACCGGACCGGGAGCCATCGCGGCGCTGATCGGGATGGCGACCTTCATCGCACTCACGCTGGGGGCCGGATCCTGGATGTTCTGGACGGCCAGGCGCAGCCCGGCCCGGGGATCACACTCGGGTACGTGATCGGCGCAGCAGAACGACTGCCCCGACGACGATGACGATGCCGACCGCGAGGAGGACCGAACCGAACACCGCGAGGAACCAGGTCTCGCCGGAGAACGCGGCAATGGTGCCCGGGAGCGCCAGCCAGATGACCGTGCCGAGGATGGCGGAGAACCATTCCGCGGGGCTGCGGCCGAGTTGCCATCCCATCGTGGCCAGTTCCGATTTGATGGATCGGCCGATCCGATCGGGATCGCGGTTCCAGTGGTGCGGGGCCCCGCCCTCGCTGTTGGGCCAGTAGTACCGGAAGAACTGTGCGCGGCTGTGCTTTTCATTGAGCCGCAGGGAATAGCTGTAGGGGGTCCGGGTGTGGTCCTTGTCGTAGGGCCGCTCGACCCGCAGGCCGTCGTGGACCGAGCGCACGGTATAGGGGCTGCCGTCGAGAACCATCCGCAGGCGGCTCTCCAGCAACACCTTCGCCGACGTAATCGGATAACTCACAAGATCATCGTAATCTAACCGAGACCATTTGCACGGCAATCGAACTGACGGGCGCGAATCCATAGCGCGGAATTTCCGAATGCGATTGTCTCTCGATGCAATGCGGCGAAATGTCAGCCCTGGCCGCCGAAGGTGGTGAGGTCGATGGCGTCGGCCATGGTCTGGTATCCGGCCGCGTTCGGGTGGAGGTTGTCGGGGCCCGCGTAGCGCGGGGCCAGGACGGAGGGGTCGGCCGGGTCACGGAGGGCGGCGTCGAAGTCGATGACGCTGTCTGCGAGCTGCTGCCCGCGGATCCAGGAATTCAATTGCCGGCGAACGGGGTCGGCAGTGGGGAAGGTGAGGATGCCGTCGTTGAGGGCGTTGGCGGCGGGCAGGATCGTGCCGAGGTGGACTCGCAGACCGGCGGCGTGGAGTCGGTCGATGAGCTCGGTGTAGCCGCTGACCAGCTGGTTGTAATCGGCACCGATCGGGATGCCCAGGTCGTTGATGCCCTCCAGGATGATGACGTCGGTGACGCCGGGCTGGTCGATCACATCGTGCTGGAGCCGGGCCGTGGCGGCGGGACCGAACTGGGGGATGAATCCGTCTCTGGTGACCCGGTTTCCGGAGATGCCGGCATTGACGACGCTGTACGGCAGACCGGCCTGATCGAGCCGCCGCTGTAGAAAGTCGGGGTAACGCTGGGCACGGTCGACCACACCGGGGTCCTGCGGGAGCCCCACGAAGTTCGAGGCGACGTAGCCATCGGTGATCGAATCACCCAGGGCGACAATGGTTCTCACCGTTACGGGCGCGTGGACATCGAGACCGGACAGGAACGGCATCGAGGTGGTGTGCAGCGGCAGACTCGCCCCGGCGGGGTCGCCGGCCGCGTCTCCCGCGAACGGGAGACTGTAGAAGCTGGTCGCATTCGCGTCGAAATGCTCGGTGGGCAGGACGTCCGGGCCGGCGACGTACACGCTCACGGCCAGGGGCTCGAAGGCGCCGAAGGGCAGGTCGACCGGATCGCTGACGACCTCACCCCACGCCGCGGCCGTCACACTCGGGCTGCCGTCGAAGGTCACCTCGCGCATGGAGTCCGGCTGCACCGCAGCGCCTTCGGACTGCTTGGCGATGGTGACGTGCGCGAAGTCGACCGGCGTGGAGCGGGTGCGATCGGTGAGGTGGATCCGCACCGTCGCGCCGCCCCGATGCGGGGTCACGATCAGCCGGTAGGTCTGGTCGGACAGGTGCAGCTGCGGCGCCTCGGACGGGTCCACGACGCCGAACGAATCCGACGGCGCGGCCATCCAGCTGCTCACCCAGTGCGCGCCATCGCCCGCCTCGCCTGCCGGTGGCTCGGCCGCAGCCGGAACGATCCCGTGCAGGGCCATCGCCGCCAGCATCGCCACCGCCACCGCGCCGCCCCTCCTGCCCGGGCTCCAGATATCGGACGAACGGACCGGGCGGCATCGCGGTGTCATGTTCGCCGACCCTAGCAATGCCTGTAAGAGCTTACAGAGCTTTCGGGAACACGATCCGAACCTTCGGAGCTGGAAAACCCACCACGGCAGGCACATTGACGCGGCTGCCGCCGGAGTCGAGGATCTTCGACCCAGGTTGCCGGCGAGTGCTAGCCGACGTTCTTGGCGAGCAGCAGATCGAGGACCCGGGTGTATTGGTCGGGGAAGTCCATGGGGACGATTCCGTAGTGGGCGGACTGGGCGGTGTGGGTGGTCAGGTAGTCGGCGAGTTCGGGCATGATCGCTGCTGCGTTGTCCTTGGGCCAGGCACTGTCGGCGAAGCTGGTGAAGTTGATGTACTGGAGGGTGTTGGCGGGGTCGGCGGCGGCCTTGTCGAGGCAGGCTTTGACGTAGTCGAATTTGTCGCCGCCGGAGGAGCCGAAGTTCGAGGAACCGGAGTCGAGGCCGGCCAGGCCGTGGTCCTTGTAGCGGTCCTGGAGATAGATCCGATCGGTGGTGAACACGCCGTTGTCGCCGCCGGGCCATTGCAGGCAGCCCAGGGAATTGGCGAACTGGGCGATGAGGACGATGCGGCCGCGGGCCTCACCCAGCGCGGGGAAGCGATTCTCCAGCCAGAACAGTGAGCGGTAGCCCTTGGTGTCCAGGTAGCCGTTGAAGATTCGCGCGAAATCGGCGCCCACGTCGTTATTGGTGCCGTCCTCCTTCTTGACCCGCATGACGAGGACTTCGCCGGGATTGCCGGCCAGGAACGCCCGGCACTGGTCGAGCACCGTGTCGAAGGTGATGCCCTGGTAGAAGGCGCTGTGATACACGCCGAAGGAGTCCGCGGTGTGGTCCTGCAGCCCGTTGCAGCGGATGTCCAGGAAACGGATGCCGTGCGCGAATTGGTCCGGAAGCGACCAGTTCTGGGTGTGCGCCCACTCGGTGCCGTTGGCGGCGCTGGTGCAGCAGGAGTCGTGGGTGCCGGGGATGGTGAGGCGCAGCAGCGAGGTGGCGTCGGGGAGCGCGGACATCCACGCCTGCGGCGGTGCGCCGACGGTTCGCGCGTGCGGGATCGCCTGCGCCGCAGGGCTGCTCAGGCCGGTGGCGAGTGCGCCTGCGGCGGCGGCCAGGGTGGTGCGGGCGAAGTCTCGGCGGGTCAAGCTCATAGAGCGGGGAGCCTAACCTGGACAATGGACCAAGAACGTCGTTTTGCCTGAATTGGGTGATCAGCCCGGTTCGGTGGTCAGGGTGATGGTGGTCCAGCCGCCCACATGGATGCGGTCGCCCTCCTGCAATGGGACAGGCGTTTTCGGCGGGATCGGCTGCGGGCTGTCGTTGAGACAGGTGCCGTTGGTGGAGCCGAGGTCGGTGACCGTGAGCGCCCCGCCGTCGATGTGCAGGATGGCGTGCGAGCGCGAGACCGCGATATCGGCGGGCGCGACCGAGAGGTCGATATCGGGATGGACGCCCTGCGAGACGCTGCGCTTGCCGATCAGGATATTGGGCCCCTGCAAGGGGATTCGACGGTCGGGGTAGTAGTCGGGGAAGTCGACCCGCTCCAGATCGGGCCCCTTCTGCGCCTGCATGCGCGTGTAGTGCGCCCGGTCGGCGGAAATGGTGGCGACCCAGACCGGCGCTGCGGCCCCGTTCTCGACCGCCCCGGATTCGCCGGCGGTCGCCGCCGGCTCCGCGCTCACCGGTGGCGCGGGCGGGGGCGGCGGCAGCGCCGAGTCGTGTCCGCAGTTCTCGCAGAACCGCCCCTCCGAGGGCGCCCCGCAGGACGGGCATACCGCGAGTTGCGGTGTGGCACCACCGAATTGACCGCCCATCGGCGCACCACAGAAATCGCAGTAGTCGGTGGCGGTGGTTTCGTGCCCCTCGATGCAGAGCGCCATCACGGCTCCTTGCGGACTCGGGCGGTCTTGGTGGAACGGACGTCGAGGGCCATCTCGTCGGCGGGATCGATCTTGTTGCGCAGGCGGATGGTTCCGGTCCGCTCGTCCACCACGTCGACGACACTGAGCAGCAGCTTGGCGGTGTTCTCGTTGCCCGACTCGCTGGCCAGGTGGTACGCGCGCTGGAGTTTGGCCGTGGCCGTGGCGAAGTCGCCCTGCTTGCGCGCGGTCAGGCCCTCCTGGACGGTCTGGGCCAGCTCGGCCTGTCCGGTGTAGTGCGCGACCCGGCGGCTGATGATCGCCGACTTGTCGGTATCGGTCGTCCAGGCGGCCTTGACCAGACCCTGCCCGAGCACGTCGCCCTCGGCCAGCACGCTCACCCGCGCGGCCAGCTTCTCCCGATCCGGCGCGGCCGGCTCGAGCTCCAGCTGGATGTGATAGTCGCGATCCTCGGCGCCCCAGGAGCCCAGCGGATATTCGCCCACCTGCGGCCCCACCTCGGTGCGTCGCGCGGTGAGATCCTCGATGAACGGCGCGACCTGCTTGAGGAACACGATCTTCGCGCCCACCGGTGTCCACACCCGCATGGTCAGGTCCGGAATCGCCTTCTCCATCGACGATTCCATCGTGGCCGCGAAATCCTGGGCCAGCAGATCCGCGGTCGCCACGGTGTCGATCGTCCCGTGCAGCGCGGAGGCGATGGGGCGCACCTCGTTCGGCTCCCAGTCCACCCCGACGCCGCGGCAGTCGCAGGTGAACACGCCGATGGACTGGCGGATCTCCTCCGCCAGCCGCTCGGGCGTCTCGTGCTCGTTCTTGCCGTCGGTGAGCAGGATGGCGTGCACCATGGCCCCCGGGTGCTGCTGGGCGATCAGCCGTGACAGTCCCAGCCAGGTGCCGATCGCGGTGCCGCCGTGCGGAACCAGCTTGTCCAGCGCTCGCCGTGCGTTGGCGCGCTCCTGCGGGCTGGCCACCGCCGACGGGCCGCGGTGCGGAAACACCACCTGCGCCTTGTCGGTGCCCTCCACGATCGCGAACCGGGTGCCGTCGGGCATGACGTCCAGCGCCGCCAGCGTGGCCCGCCGCGCGCCCGCGAACTTGTCGGCCGCGCCCATGGACCCGGAGGTGTCGATGATCAGGATCTCGACCCGCGGCGGCGGCGCCACCGACACCACCAGATCGCCGGTGGCCTCGACGGTCACGATGGCGTCGACCGTGCGCACCCCCTCGGCGAGGAATGCGTTCTGGTCGATGGCTACCGAAATGCCTTTGTTCTCAGCGGAAGTCACGGTGTGTCTCCTGACGGTGCGAGGGACGGGACGGGTACCAGGGCGACGGTGATGTTGTCCTTGCCGCCCGCACCGAGCGCGTGCTCCACCAGGGCGCGCGCCGCGGGCAACGGCGCAAGCGAGCCGGTGAAGCGGGACAGGGCCGCTGCCTCCGGGAGGTAGTTCCACAATCCGTCGGTGCACACCAGCAGCACGCCGGGCGCGTCGGTGTGCAGGGTGCGCACGCAGGTGGGCGACCACTGGTGTTCACTGTCGGCCCCCAGCCAGCGGGTGAGCACGTGCGCGTGCGGGCCGTCCATGGCGGTGGCCGCGTCCAGCAGGCCGTTGTCGACCATGGCCTGGGCGAGGGAATCGTCGACGGTCAGCCGGTCGGAGTCGTCGCCCCGCAGCCAATAGGCGCGGCTGTCACCGACATTCGCGACGGTGATGTCCGCGCCGCCCGCGCCGTCGAACTGCACGATCGCCGAGACATAGGTGCACGACGGTGCTTTCCCGTTCGGCGAGCCGACCGCCTTGACCGCGTCGGCGGCGGCGGTGAGCCCGGCCATGACGCAGTCCTCGGCGGGCTGGTCCGCGGCGAGGGCGGCCAGGCAGGCGTCCAGCCCCGCCCGGGCCGCGGCACCCGAGGCGGCCTGCGGATCCTCGGAGGTCGACACCCCGTCACAGACCGTGATGACCGCGGCGGCCGGACGGTCCGGCGCCGTGCCCTCCAGCACCGCCGCCGCGACCGCGTCCTCGTTGCGGGCGTGCAGCAGGCCGCGATCGGTGATCAGGCACGCGGTGCCCAGGTCGAATTCGAAGCGATCCCGCTCGGGCCCGAGCTCACCACAGGTGGCGCAGTAGCCGTCCGGGTCGAATTCGCTTCCGCCGCACCCGGTGCAGTCGGGTGGCGGACCGGATTCGACGGTGGCCGTGGTGCCGGTGGGTTCGAGCCGGGCACTGCGCGCCGCCTCGGCCACCGGCACGGTCGAGCCGGAGCCGGGCCGGAATTCCCTGGGCGGCAGGGCGATCACCCGGATGCCGAGTTTGCGGCCGCAGGCCTCGCAGAACCGGTCGGTGTCGACGGCGAAGGTGCCGCAGTGCGGGCAGCGGGCCGTCACAGCAGCGTCCTCGGGCGCACCGCATTGGCCTGCTCCACCAGGGCGATCCGTTCCCACATGTCCTCGGTTTCGTGCGCCAGGTCGCGATAACAGCGTTCCAAACCGGTGCGTACCCCCTGTTGATCGAGCGCCACCCCCAGCAGCGGGGAGTGGTCGGTGGGCACCCTGCCCAGGCGCAGCCAGCGCAGCGCCGCGTCCAGGACTCGCAGACGGGCCTGCGCGGCACGGCGTTTCGAGTCGAGGGTCAGACTATCGATGCGTTTGCCGGCATCGCGAACCAATTGTTCGGTCAGCTCGGCGGGTTCGGCGACGGCCAGCAGCGTCTCGACGGCGGTGACCCCGGCCTCGGTGTGCACCGCCGAGGCGGCGTCGACCTGATCGAGCACCGTGACCGCGCCCGCCCGGTCGCCGCTCGCGCGCCGCAGCCGGGCCGCGCCGAAGGCGGCGCTGGTGAAGGAACGGTCGGTGCGCCACACCAGCTCGTAATACCGGGCGGCCCGCTCGCGCGCGGTCTCTGGGTCCAGTCCGTCCGCGGCCATGAGCTCGGCGGTGGCGGCCAGAGCCAGCTTCGGGGCGGCCTCGCCCGGCAGCGCGCTGTAGAGGGCGTCGAATTCGGCTGCGGCGGCCGGCCAATCGCGCTGCAGCAGGCGGGCCAGGCCCGCGAACCAGGTCAGCCGCCAGTCGCCGGACAGCGTCTCGCCCACCGCGTCCAGCCGCCGCAGCGCATCGTCCGGATCGCCGAATTCCAGTGCGGCGCGGATCAGTCGGAGCGGGATCTCCACCGACTCCTCGCGGCCGGTGACCACCGACTGCAGGCCCGCGGTGATCTCGCGCTCCAGGTCCTCGGGCGTGACCGCGCTGGTGGAGGCCAGCAGTGCCGCACCGCTGTCGCTCGGGTCGACCAGCGGAACCGGCAGCGCCGCAATGAGGGCGCGGGGATCGCCGGGCAGCTGGTCACCGACGCCGAATACCCCGCGCGGCGGGCCGAACCGGGTGGACAGTCCCGGCCGGGGCCGCCCGTCCTCGGTGGCCAGCACCTCGCGCAGAATGCCGGTGAGCTGATCCCCCATCTCGGTCATGGAGGTGAAGCGCGCGTCAGGCTCGATATCGGTGGCGCGCACCAGGAATCGGTACAGCGATTCGTGGCGGGCGATGAGCGGCTCGAGCTCGGGGCCGGGCAGCGGGCCGAGTTCGTTGTTCACCGGCGGGATCCGCATGACGAGCGCCGCCAGCGTGCGGCCCACCGTGTACACCTCCGACGCGACGGTCGGCCCGGTCTGCGCGATCTCCTTGGCCTGGTAACCCGGTGTGCCGTAGATGGTTTCGTTCTGATCGTGCAGGCCGACGACCGCGCCGAGGTCGATGAGCTTGAGCTGCTCTTCGGTCTGCATCACATTGTCGGGTTTGAAGTCGCAGTAGGCGAGCCCGCGGTCGTGGAGGTACTCCAGCGCGGGCAGCATCTCCAGGATGTAGGCGATGGCCCGCGCGGGCGGCAGATACCGCTGATCGGCCGTGCGCTGTTCGCGCAGCAGCTGTTTGAGCGATTTTCCGCCCACGTACTCCATCACGATGTACCCGACCGGCTTGCCGTCCGGCCCGGTGTCCTCGGCGAAGTTGTAGATCCGCACGATGTTCGGGTGATCGACCTGCGCGAGGAACCGCTTCTCCGCCACGGCCGCCCGCATGGCGTCCGCGTCGCCGGTATTGAGCAGGCCCTTGAGGACCACCGGCCGGTCGTCGACCTTGTGGTCCACCGCGAGATAGATCCAGCCCAGGCCGCCGTGCGCCAGCGGGCCGAGCACCTCGTACTGGCCGCCCACCACATCCCGGCCGGACAGCTTGGGGGTGAAGGAGAATCGGGTCCCGCAGTGGGCGCAGAAGCCCTCGGCGCGACCGGGCTGACCATCGCGACTGCGCCCGACCGGCCGATTGCACTTGCCGCATTCGCGATGGTTCTCCGGCACTTCCGGATCGACGAGCACGGCCTCGGCCGGATCCCGGCGGGGCACCGACGGTACCTTGACCATGCCCGCGCCCAGCCGGCCGCGGCTCGCCCCGGAAGCTCCCGACCGTCCGGTGCGGACCGAGCGGCCGCTGCGGGAAGACCGGCCGCTGACCGTCGATCCCGTACTCATCGCGGACGCGTGCGCGGTGTCGCGCGCGGTGGTGGCCAGCGCCGACGGCGACGCGGGCGCGCTGCCGCACACATCGCAGTAACCGTCGAGAATCGTTCCGGTGCAACCGGGTTCGGCACAGCGGTCGGAGCCTACGGCAGCGCTCGACGCGCCGGAAGCGCTCGTCCCGGTCGACGTGGTCGACCCGCCCCCGCCGGCCACGGGCACCGCGCTCGGGGCGGTGCCGCAGACGGTGCAGTAGCCGTCCTCGATGGTCCCGGTGCAGCCGGGCTCGGTGCAGTTCATGATCGCCTCCCCGATTTCTGGTCGATGAGCTGGCGGTAGTCCGTGATGGCGCGGGTGACCGCGGCCAGATCGCAGGGCCGGCGCGAGAGCAGCCCCGCGGCAATGCGGGAGGCGGCGAGCACATCCTGATCCTCGGCCACCCCCAGCCGGGCGGCCTTGGCGCGGTAGGAACCGAACCGCCCCTTCAGTTCCGCCCGCCGATCGAGCAGCCCCTGCGCGAGTTGTTCATTGCGGGTCGCCGCGTCGAGCGCCCCGGCGATGCGCTGCCGCAGCTCCCACAGCACCGTGGGCACGCACGGATTGGCCTCCAGCGCAGTCAGTTCCGCGCTGTACACGGCACTGTCGTCCGGATGCCGGGGGAGCGGCGCGGCCAGAATGGTGTGCTCCACCTCGGCGCGTGCGCGATCGGCCCGCTCGTAGGTCTTGCGCAGCGCCTCGACCCGGGCCCGGGACCGTTCGATCGCCGCGTCCCAATCCGTCGAGATGGCCCGCAGTTCGGTCAGTACGGTCGCGGCCTCGCGCATGCGCCGGGACAGCTCGCCCAGGCGACGGTCGAGCGCATCGGGCGCCAGCGCCAGGGGATCGGTGGCGACCTGCATGGCGAGCGCATCGATATCGCTTGTCAGCGACTGCAATTCGGGAATCGACATGCCGGTGCGGGTCAGCTCCGCCTGCAGCGGCGCGATATCGGTCATCACCCGGGTGTGCACCGCCTCCACCGCGTCGAGCACCCGCACCACGGTCGGGAAGGCCGCCCGCATGCGGTCCAGCATCTCGGTGATGCCGATCAGTTCGATCTGCTCGCGCGGCCCGCTCAGCGAACGCTGTGACATCGGAATCGTGCTGCGCGACACCTCGACCGGCTGTCCGCGCAGCAGGCGCGTGAGCTCCTCCCGGTCCAGCGCGTCCAGGCGTCGCCGCCCGCGCGCGGTCCGGGCCTGGTCCAGCACGGTGCCCAGCCGCCCGAAGTCCTCCCACATGAGTTCCAGCGCCGCCCGCGCCGGCGCCCAGCGCTGCTCGGTGACACCGGTGGGCGGGAAGCGGCGCAGCAGCACCAGCCCGGGATGCTTGTCCAGCTCCACCAGGGTCGCGGCGATGGTCTCGATTTCGCGTGCCCGCTCGGCGATTTCACGATCTATCTCGGCGACGCTGAGAATGTGCCCAGGATTCTCGTGCATGACCGGCTCAATCGCTGTACTTGGGCGCCGGGGGACCGTTGGACGGCCCGAGCACGCTCAGCCGCTGGTTGTAGATCCGCTGCCAGGTCCCGTCGGTGCGCACCCGCTCCAGCACGCCATTGACGAACCGCACCAGATCCGTGTTCTGCTTCTGGACCCCGACGGCGTACACATCGGTGGCCATGGCGTCGCCGACCACCTCGAGATTCGGGTCCTGGATCTTCAAGCCGTACAGCAGCGGCAGGTCGGTGCTGGCGGCGTCGACCTCGCCCTGCTGCAGTGCGGTCAGGCAGTCGAGCCAGTTCTCGATCCCGATCACGATGGGGCGCTGGGGAAGTGCGAACACCGCGTCGAGCGTCGTCGAGTTGGGGATACCGCAGACCTTCCTACCGCCCAGATCGGCCGCCGAGCGAATACCCGAGCCCTTGGTCACCAGCACCCGCTGGTCGGTCTCGAAATACACGGCGGAGAACTGGACCTGCTGGCGGCGCGAGCAGGTCGGCGTGAAGTTCTGCACCACCAGGTCGACCTCGTTCTTCGCCAGCGCATCCGCGCGGTGGGCGGAGTCGATGGGATGCAGGTCCACGCGGCCCGGATCGCCGAACAGATCGCGGGCGATCTCGTGGGCGAGATCGATATCGAAGCCCTCGAGCTCGCCGGTCGACGGATTGCGGTAACCGAACAGGAATTGGTTCTGGTCCACCCCGATCCGGATCTTCCCGTCGGCGACGATGTTCGCCATGGTCGACCGGGCGGGCATGGACCCGGGCTGCGGTTGCGGACTCAGCGGCCGCAGGCTCGCGGTCGGGTTGCAGGACTGGTCGGCGCGCTGGTTGGGCGCGGTGGCGAGGACGGTGGCGCCCGCCGGCAACCGGCTGCCGGACGGCAGCTGGAAGGGCGCGGCATCCGGCGTCGACCCGCACGCGGCGGCGAGCAGCGCCACGGCTGCCACCATCAGCATCCGCATCCGCTTCACAGGAACTCCTTCAACCGCGGCCACACCCCGACGACAATCGATCCCGCCGCCGCCAGCAGCAGCACCAGCGTGCCCAGGGGGCTCAGGGTGAGGGCATTTCCGGCCGTGTTCACATCGTCGCGCACTTCCTGGCGGGTGCGCTCGAGTTCGGTCTTCAAGGCATCGTCGAGGGCGGCGAACTGGGCCGCGGATCCCGCGCCGTCGGTCTTGATCGACTGGTCGACCGCCCCGCGATAGTCGTTGGACTTATAGGCGGCGAGCTCTTTCCGATGGCCGTCCTGCCAGCCCGAGAAGGCCTTCGACGCCGCGGAATTGCCGCTCAGCAAGCTGGCCAGGTCCGCGCGCAGCTGGTCGCTGCCGGCGGTGAAGCGCTGCTCGCTGGCGTCGACGTCGCCGCGGGTGATGAGCTGCAGCGTCTCCTCGGTGCGCGCCTGCTGGGCGAGAATCCTTGCCTGCGCGAGCTTTTCGAAGCGGCCAGTGGCCCCGGTGTCGATGGCAGCCGTGGTCGCGGCCGTGGTGGCGAGAATCCACAGCAGCGCGGCCACCGTCAGACCGCCGGCCGTGACCACGCCCGGATTGATCCAGCGGTTGGTGCGCCGCACCAGAATCCACGAGCCGTAGCCGCACGCCGCGAGCAGCAGCACCAGCGTGCCCGCGCTCCACCAGGGCAGCCCGGTGATAGCGCCCTGATCACTGTGCAGCTGTGCGAGGCGAATGTGCTCCAGTTCGCCCGCGTCCTTCAGGATCGAGTCCTGCATGAGCGCCGACGCCTGCCGCAGATACGCGGAGCCGACCGGCAGGCCCTGCCGGTTATTGGCCCGCGCCGCCTCGACATAGCCGGTGTAACTGGGCAATTCGGCCGAGATCCGGCCCAGGATGGTGCGGGTCTCGGCGTCCGCGGCGCCGGTGGTGGCCTCCGCGAGCGCGGCGGCCGCGTCGGTCAGCGCGTTCTCGTAGCGGATCCGCACCTCGGGCGACTCGATCCCGCCGGAGAGATAGGCGGTGGACGCCGCCGCGTCGGCCGTGGACAGTGCCACGTACAGCCGCTGCGCGGCATTGGCCAGAGGTTCGGTGTGTGCCAGGACGGTGTCGTGGCGAGCGATCTTGGTGCTCTGCTGATTCGCGGTCACCAGGCCGCCGAGCAGGGCCAGCAATGCGAGGGCAGCGCCCACCACACCGATGACGCCGGGCGCGGTGTGCACGAAGCGTCGCGTCCATTGCATGCCCCCGCGAGTGATCGCCGCTGAGCGAGTGCGAATGGTCGCCGGTAAGCGACTCCTCAACTCCGTTTCCCCCGTTCGACCGGCCGGTTCTCCCCGTAGCCAGATCGTACGGTAGCGATCGCACCCTGTCGATCGAGTTCCAACCGGTCGGAATTCGCTGAGCAGGTCCGTCATTTCGAATGCGCGTGCATTCATGACCGGACCATGAAATCCAGATTTAACCGCATGTAATCGTCGGGAAATGTTCCGGCACAACACTTGGTTCACCCGATGTGACCTTAGACACCTTATGTCACAACGTAATTTAGTGCTGGAGCGAGTCTGGTGCCTGCCCGCTCCGCGGTGAGGTAGCGCTGAACCATGTCACCGTATCCCGACTGGCTGAATCCCGGCGACAATGCCTGGCAGTTGGTGGCCGCGACTCTAGTCGGCCTGATGAGCATTCCCGGTATCGCGATCTTGTACGGCGGTCTGGTGCAACGCAAATGGGCCGTCAATACCATGCTCATGGCATTCACCGGATTCTCGCTGGTCCTGGTGGTGTGGGTGCTGTGGGGCTTCAAGATGGGGTTCGGCGAGCCCGTCAAACTGGGCCCAGGAATACTGCGGGCCGCAATCGGCAAGCCGCACACAATTCTGAGCTCCAATAATCAAGAGCAGGCCGTGATTCCGTTGCTCGACGGACTCATGCCCAAGTTCCGATTCTCCCAGACCACGCTGGCCTACTTCCAGTTCGTGTTCGCCGGCATCACGCCGCTGCTGTTCCTGGGCAGCGTGATCGGGCGCATCAATTTCAAGGTGTGGCTGATCTTCGTCCCGCTCTGGTCGACGCTGGCGTATTCGGTCAATGCCTTCCTGATCTGGGGCGGCGGCTGGTGGTCGCAAATGGGTGCGCTCGACTACTCGGGTGGATATGTCATCCACCTGGCCGCGGGCACCACGGGCTTCGTGGCCGCGGCGGTCATCGGTCCGCGACTGACCCGCGACCGGGAACGGGCGGTGCCCAACAACCTGCCCATGGCCGCGGCCGGGGCGGGCATCCTGTGGCTGGGCTGGAACGGCTTCAACGGCGGTGACCCGTACTTCTCGGGTGCGGATGCCTCTCTCGCGGTGATCAATACCAATCTCGCCACCGCGGTCGCGGTGCTGACCTGGGTGATCTGGGACATGCTGGCCGGTCCCTCGCGGCGGCCCAACTTCCTGGGCGCGGTCAACGGCATGATCGCCGGGCTGGTCGCCATCACCCCCGCGGCCGGTTTCGTGAACAGCTTCGGGGCCATGGTGATCGGTCTGATCGCCTCGACCCTGGTGTGGCTGTCCTGGAACAAGCTCGGGCGCACCCGGCTGTTCCGCAAGGTCGACGACACCCTCGGCGTGGTGCACACCCACGGCGTGGCCGGGCTGGCGGGCGGCATGCTGGTCGGTGTGCTGGCCGACCCGAACATCCGGGTGTACCTGGGCACCGGCGGCGCGGCCGACGCCACCTACGGCGGCTGGCTCTACGGGCACAATCCGAAACTGCTGCTCTGGCAGGCGGGTGCGGCCGCGACGGTGATCGTGTGGGATGCGTTGGTCACCTTCGTCATTCTCAAGGTGCTGAGCCTGTTCATGAGCTTGCGCATGCCCGACGAAGTGCTCGAGACCGGCGACGTCGGCGCACACGAGGAAGAGGCGTATCCGGACGACACGCTCGTCCACGCGCAACCGTCCATCCGGAAAGCGGTGCGAACGGAAGCGGCGGTGCGGCAGGACGGAGCGGAGATTCCGGCCAAGGAATCCTGATGTCGGCGCCGCTGCACCTCGGCGGCATGATCGGTTACCACACTATGGACCCGGGCGGCGGTGCGGACGCGAAACTCCTCACGCTGGTGGTGCCGCCCGGCCTGTTCGATCAGATCAAACAGGCCCTCGCCGCCTTCGGTGTGCGGCGCATGGTGGTCACCCAGGTCTATCGCGTGGACGACCGTGACAACCGCGTCGAAAGCTATCGCGGACAACGTTTCGAAACCGATGTCTCCGCCGGCCTGCGAGTCGAATTGCTCGCCCGGATCGAGGATGTCACCGATCTGGTGCGCATGATCGGCCGAATCGGCTCCAACCACGAGGCCTCCAATATCCAGATCTGGATGATCGACGCCCGCCGGTTGTGAACAGACGGGAAACTCGTTTGCCGCGCTCCCGCCCCGATCGTATGGTCGGGGCGGGAGCGTGCCGCGCTGATTCGAGGCGGCGCGGCGATTCATCGGTGGGAGTTCGGGTTTGGCAGTGCTGTTGGCCTTCGGCGTGGTCGCGGAACGTGATCGGCGCGCCTGGCTGGTCGAAACGGGGGAGGCGATCGACCACGACGGGCCCGAGGGCGCGGCGGTCGTCCTGGGCGCACGGGACAGCGATCCCGCGCGCGTGGCCATCGCCTGCGCCGACCTGGCCGGGCTCATCGAGCTCGGCGGCACCGTAATCGCCGGGGCCGGAATCGATCTCGGCGACGGCTTCGTGTCCGCGCGGCTGGCGGGCGCCGGCGGCGACCGGCGGGACGCGGTGCTGGCGGCCCTGCGGGTGCTGAAGGTCGGGGGCGGGTGGCGGCTGGGGGAGCGGACGGCGACCCTGGTCGCGCTGTTCGGGGTGACGGCCACCAAGCCCGTGGGTGCGGCCGCCGAGCAGGCCATCGGCGAGGGGCACTGGGCCGCAGTGGTATTGGCGTCCGCAGCGGCGGAGCTGCTCGGACCCGAGCAACTGGTGCGGGTGCTGGAGCTGCGCGCGCCCGACGGCATCGATCCGGTGCCCGACGGCGCGGCGTCGGTGCTGGCGGCGAATCTGGGCCGGGTCCTCGAACCCTGTTCGCGCCCACGGCGGTTGGAGCTGGTGCTGGATCTGTGGGAACAGGTGTGCGCGCGGCAGCGGGCCGTGCTCGAGCGTGAACGGCTGCTGGCGAGCCACGATCTGAGCGGGCTGGGGTCGCTGCGCGAACGCGCCGACCGGTTCGATGAGCAGCAGCTGATCGAACTCGTCCGGGGCTCGACCCCGGGGCCGCTCACGCTGCCGCCGGCCATTCGATTTCGTCCGACCTGGCGCAATCTCTGGAAACAGTGCGTCGAACGGGTGATCCAGGACGCGCTCGCGGCCACCGTGCTGCTGCGGGCCGCGGTCGCGGTGCACGAACTCGGGGTGGTCGCGGGCATCGACCGGGTGCGCGAGGAGATCGCCGTGGTCTCCGGGATGCTCGGTTCGCGAGAGATCAAGGCGGCCAAGGCTCCGACCGGCGAGTTGAACGCCCTGCCAGTGCGGCCCGGTGTCCATGTTCGTGAGATCGACGCGTGGCTGCGGCAGCAGCAGCCGCGCAACGCCGCCTACGAACGGTTCGTGCGCGCCCGGATGCGGACCGCGCTGGCCCACGCGATCGTGGTCGACGAGCGGTGCCGGATGTTGCTCGGCATCGATATCCCCGCACGGTCGTTCCCGGCGGAACACTGGGATTCGAGCTCGCTGCGGGCCTGGCGCGCGGTCGCCGGTTACACCGCGCAGCGGCCGCCCCGGGACTGGCGCTTCGACCCGATGGTGCGCGTCCACGGTCAGCCCGGCCTCGCGGTCCGGCTGGCCGGGGATCCCACCGCGGCCGAGCATGCCTCCGACCTGCTGTGGCTGGCCGACCTCGCCGACGCCATGGCGCGGGCGCGCGGCCATGAGGCCGCCGTGCCGACGCACTACTACCGGGTGCCCGAATTCGAGACGAATCCGGCGGCACCGCAACCGGATCCGCTGACGCCGCGATCGGACTCCCTACCGCTCGCGGTCGCCGGGGCGGCCCAGCTGGTGGACCTCGGGGCGACCGTCCCTGTCCGGTGCCGGGACTGGCCGCGCCTGTGCGCCGGACTGGTGGGCAGCGGTGTCGTGGCCGCCGCGCTGACCAGCGAATTCGAGGTCGCCGAACCGGTCCTCGCCCACGACGGTGCCGGATTGCCCGGGACGTCGCTGCGGATTCAGATCGCCCGCACCGCCACCCGGCTCGCGGAGTGGTCGGACCATATGGGCAATTGCATTGCGGGACAGTGGTATCAGAGTCAGGCCGTGCGCGGGCGCAGCATCCTGCTCGGCCTGCGCGACGAGCACGACCACCTTCAGGTCAATGCCGAACTGCGCCGCACCGGCCGCGGGTGGGCGGTCAGCGAGATCGCCGGACGGTTCAACCAGGAAGCCGATCCCGCAGTGCGGCAGGCGGTCCGGGACTGGGCCGCGACACTCCGCGTCGAGGAGCCGGAACCCGATCCGGTGGAGCTGGTGACTGCCGAGCCGCCCGCTCGGGCCCGGCGCTCGGCACCCGATCCGGTCCGCGAGGTCGGTCCCGCACTGCACGAAGCGGTCCGCAAGGCGATGGTCGAGTCGGAAGCCGCGCTGCGCGTGCTCGCCGCCCTGGCCGGAGACACCGACGGCGACCCCCACACGCTGACCGCCCTGCGCCGTTCGGGCACCGACCGGCTCACCGCCCTGTGCGCGACCTTCCTCGACGCCGACCCCGCTGCCCTGCCCGCCCTGTGGACCGCCGCCGGTAGCCGCCCCCTCGCCGCCGCGATCGAATCCTTGGACGCCGCCCTCCTGACCCGCTATCCCCGCCTGCCCACCGTCACGGCCGACGCGCCCGTGCCGTCGAAACGACTGCGCGCCTTGCTGAAAGAACCGGACATCGCCACCGCCCGCAGCATGGACCTGATCGCCCAGCGCGTCCGCGCCGCCCTCGGCCGCCTCGCCCACCGTGGCGACCCTGCCCTGACCCACGCCATTACCCGCCACCCCACACCCGACCTGCTCTGCCCCCTGATCCTGGCGACCACCTGCACCCTCACCCACTTCACCCCGGTGACCGCGATCAGCGCCCCCCGAGCCACCACAGTCCCCGGCTACCCCGCCACCTCCCTCTCCGACCCCGACGGCCCCTGGCTCACCGCCTGGCCCGCCGCCGTCGAACTCGGCACCCCCGACCCCGGTCCCGGTCACGAAACCTTCTGGTCTCACATAGCCGACCACGGCCTCCTCATCCCCACCGCCTGGCTCGGCGCCGGCGGCTGGCCGGCCCTCTGGTCGCGAGCACACCGGGAATAGCGTCGCCCTGACTATTCGGACCGTGGTCACGGTTGCTGGTTGCTGTTGTTCGCCACGATCGGATCCGGTGACAGGCCGGCAGCTTCGGACTGGTTCTGCGAATCGCCTCGGCGCAGGAGGCGCGAAACCACATATGCCACACCGCGGTACGACAGGTAGGCGGGCACGATCACCAGCAGCACGATGCGCAGGGCCATCAGGGTGGCGGCGACTGCCGGATAGCCCACGCCCATGCCGTCCGGAGAACCGAATCCGTGTCGCTCCGACAGTGCCGCCAGGACGGGGCGCAGGGTGAGGTACAGGACGATCGGGATCAGCGGGAGCCGGATGAGACGCCATCCCGCGCGCAGCCATCGGGTGGCGGGAATTCTCATGCGGCGAGCTCCGGGCCGGAGGTGAGGAAGGCGAGCAGGAGGGCATTGCCGATCACGCCGCCGTTGGCGAAGCGTAGGCGGTTGCCGCTGCGCAGCGGGAGGCCGGCGAGGTTGGTGGTGCGGAACAGGCGGGTGAAGAGGCCGCGGTGGCCGAAGGCGCGGGCCGGGGCGAGCGCGAAGCCGGTGGCCGAGACCGATATTCCGAGTATGACCGGACCGCTGTCGATGTCTCCGGTGCCATCGGAAGGCCCGCCGTACTCGTGGATGGCGCTGAAGCCCAGGATGTTTCGCTCCTGGTGGAACAGTCCGGTCGCCAACTCCCCGGCCAGTGCGCGGTTCGCGAAACCGGCGAAGTAGGCGCCCAATCCGGTTCCCGAGGCGCGTGGGGCATCGTGCGCGTGCGCGTCGACTCCCATGCGCTGCACCAGCAGCCCGGTGCCTCGATCGATCTGGACCGCGCGGACCTGTTGCGCCCAATGGGCGAGCACCGCGGTGTGGTCGACGCCGGTCGCCCGGCCGTGCACCGCGATGGCCGCGGCGACCGCAGCCACATCGGTGGGATAGGCCTCGCCCGGAAAGGTCTCCAGCAATGCGGTCGGCGAGGCGAGCAGGCGGCGCTCGTAGGAGGCGACCAGCGCGTCATCCTGGGCCGCGAGGTCGGGCGGGAACGCCGGGTCGACCAGCCGCGCCATCCCGAGCGCCAGAGCGGGATACGAGAGATACGCGTGCCCGTGCGGACTGTCCGGAACCGCCGGCCCATCCTCGCCGTTCCAGGCCCCGGTGAACACATCGCGCATCTCCGGCCGCAGACTCTTCGCTGCCGCACGAGTCGCGATGGGCGCGAACCGTTCCCGCCATTCCGGGTGCGCCAGACACACCTGAGCCAATCCCAGCGCGGTCATCTGATGCGCGAGCAGCCCCCACATTCCGGTGATCTCCCCGCCCCCGCCGTCCTCCCGCAGATGATCATCGGCATCCTCGAACGCCACCAACTCCTCCGCGAGCCCGCGGACCCGCCCCGAATCCCCATCGAACCACGCATCGGCATCCCGCCCACACCACCAGCCCGGCACCAACGCCGCCACCGACAACGCAGCCAGCAGACCGGCCGAAATCGCAACCCAACGCCGAAACCTGTGTGCTCGAAGCACCTCGATCGGACTCCCCATGAGCCGAACGTACATCCCCGCCCGACCCACTGCGACAACCGTTTTCGTCGCGGACCACCGGCAGCCCGGATCGCAGTGCGCGGTCGGCAACAAGATCAGGAAGCTCTCAGCGAGGGAAATCGGACAGATTTCGCGGTGAGAACTCCCTGATCTCGGTTGCTGCGTGTTCGTGATCAGGTCAGAGTTTTGTGACGGCGTCCAGGACTTCTTCGGTGGTGGCGGTGACGCCGAGACGGGGGAAGATCTTCTCGACGGAGTGGGTGTGGGCGGCGGGGTCGCGGTCGGCGGAGGCATCGGTGGCGACGATGACGTGGTAGCCGTGTTCGTGGGCGGCGCGGGCGGTGGATTCGACGCCGATGCTGGTGGCGATGCCGCCCAGGACGATGGCGGTGACGCCGCGGCGGCGCAGGTGCAGGTCGAGGTCGGTGCCGTGGAAGGCGCCCCACTGGCGCTTGGTGATCCGGATGTCGGTGGGCTGGATGTCGAGTTCGTCGAGGAGTTCATCCCAGCCGGGCGGCGGGGTGAACGCGCCGGCGGGCTGCATGGTGCGGCCGGGCGGCATGTCGCTGCCGTCCGGGGCGAAGGTGACGCGCACCAGGACGACCGGCAGGCCCTTGTCGCGGAAGGCCTTGGCCAGCTCTGTCCCCCGGCGCACCACCTCGTCCGCGGGGTACGGCTGGGTGGGGGCGGCGACGATACCGCGCTGCAGGTCGATGAGAACCAGAGCGGTGTTGGGATCGAGCAGGGTGTCGGTCAAGGTGCAATCCTTCTCCGGGAGTGGTGATTCCGGTCAGTCCTCGGTGAGCCGGGCGAGCAGCGGGATCGCCGCGATGAGCGAATCCTGTTCGCCCGGCGAGAGTTTGGTCGTGATCGCGGTGGCCAGCCAGTCTTCCTTGGCGTCATGCGCCAGCCGCAGCAACCGCTGTCCCGCCTCGGACAGTGACAGCAGCACCTGCCGCTGATCGGTCGGATGCGGCGCGCGCACCACCAGCCCGCGTTCCTCCAGCACGGCGAGCGTGGTGCGCATGGACTGCGGCCGCACCCGCTCGGCCCGCGCCAGATCGGCGACCGACATCGGCCCCTCGTGTCCGAGCCGGCTCAGCGCCACGGCCTGGGAGGGCGTCATCTCGATCCCGGCCCGGGCCGTCCGCAACTGCCGCAACAGCCGGCTCGCCGCCACCCGCAGCTCGCTCGCGGCGGCGGCCACCTCGGCGGTCGACCTGTCCTTTCCGTTGGCGCTCACCGGCCCAGAATGTCACAAACAAAGTCAAACTTGCAAGTTTGCCTGTCGAATTTGTGATCCGGCCAAGCGGTCGCGGAGGAAGGTGGTGATCTCCGCGCGCGCCGCTCTGGCCTGCGGCACCAGACCGGGCATCGTGATGAACGCGTGTGTCGCACCGGGGTATTCGGAAAGCTGTGCGGGCGTACCGGACTCGCGCAGCCGCTCTGTGTAGCGGCGGCCCTGGTCGGCCAGCGGGTCCAGGGTCGGCACCACCACCAGTGCCGGGGGCAGCCCGCGAAGGTCGTCGGCACGCATCGGCGATACCGCGCGCGGATCGGAGCCGGGCGGTACGGCCAACTGCCGGAACAGGTTCAGCTTCGGCAGGTTGAGCGTCGGACTGTCGGCGTACCGGGAGATGGACGCATAGTCATCGAACGACCCGGCCAGATCGCACGCGGGGTTGACCAATACCTGTGCCCGCAGTGTCAGGCCGGACGCCTTGGCACGGATTGCGGACAGCGCGGTGATCAATGCGCCGGTGCTCTCCCCGGCGACAGCCACCCGTGTGGGGTCGACTCCCCATTCGTCGGCGTGATTCACGATGTGCCGCAGCACATCCCAACCGTCGTCGGCGGCCGCCGACAGCGGAATCCCCGGCGCGAGCAGACGATGCTCGACCGACACGACGACCGCGGGCAGCCGCGCCGCGAGATGACTGTTCCCCCAATCGCATTGCGCCGCCGTCCCCGCGAACCCGCCGCCGTGGACGTGAACCACCAGTGGCAGCGTGCCGCCGCCCTCGCCCGACGGCCGGTACACCCGGACCGGGATCACGCGATCGCCGAGCGCCACCTCCTCCCAGTCGATAGTGGTGCCGCGCACCGGAAATCCGGTGATCACCCGCACTACTCGCGATGCGGCGAGGCGATTGGCCGCCTCACTGTGGGCGGCCAACTCCGCCGCCGTGAGCGTCTCCCAGTCCGGGTCCTTGCGCAGGGCGTGCAGCAGCCGAATACCCACGGGCGGCCGCTCGCCCTCGCCCGCCCGGTTCGCGTCATTCCTGTCGTGTCTGAACATGCCCCTCAGCATCGGCGGCACCCCGCGCGGAGGTATTGAAGAAACGTTCCCTTTCCGGGCCACGGGCCAGGCCGACGTCTGTCCGAATGCCGCCAACGCGATGGCTGATTCCCGCCGGTCATCGGGGATCGACTGGGCCAGAGTAGGTGAGGAAGAGAGAAGACGACGAAGGAGGAAGCGATGCGCGTGTACACCACGATGGCCAGCCCGGTCGGGGAGTTGCTGCTGGTAGGGGAGCTGCGGGGCGACTCGGTGGCACTGACCGCGGTGTCGATGGCCGGGAGCAGGAGCATTCTGGTGGAGGGGGAGTGGACTGCGGACCCCGAAGCGCTCGCCGAGGTGGTGGGGCAGCTGACCGCGTACTTCGCCGGGGAGCGGAGTGAGTTCGATCTCCGATTCGGCAGCGCCGGAACCGATTTCCAGCGGCGCGTATGGCGTGCCCTGGATGAGATCCCGTATGGGACGACCACCACCTACGGGGAGATCGCGGCGCGCATCGGCGCACCCAGGGCGGCCGTACGCGCGGTGGGTTCGGCCATCGGTGCGAATCCGCTGCTGATCGTGCGGCCCTGTCACCGCGTGATCGGGTCCGACGGCTCGCTCACCGGCTATGCCGGCGGAGTGGAGCGCAAGCAGCAACTGCTGGACCTCGAGCGGGCCGCATGACCGCCGCCCTCGGCTCGGTGTGGGCCGGCCGGGTCGCCCAGCAGGAATGGGCGGCCCTGGCCGGCGAGCTCGACGACCACGGCCACGCGCTCACCGGTCCGCTGCTCACCGCCGCCGAATGCCGCGCCCTCGCAGGGCTTTACGACGAGAAGGAACACTTCCGCTCGACGGTCGACATGGCCCGCCACCGCTTCGGCTCGGGCGAATACCGCTACTTCACCCATGACCTCCCCGAGATCGTGGCCGAGCTGCGGTCGGCTCTGTATCCGAAACTGCTTCCCATTGCCCGGGATTGGGCCGCCCGGCTGGGCCGGCCCGGCACCTGGCCGGAACGCTTGGACGAGTGGATCGCCCAGTGCCACCGGGCCGGTCAGGTGAAGGGCTCGCAGATCCTGCTGCGCTACGGTCCCGGCGACTGGAATGCCCTGCACCGGGACCTGTTCGGCGACATGGTGTTTCCGCTCCAGGTCGTGATCGGCCTGGACGCACCGGGCGTGGACTACACCGGTGGTGAATTCCTCATGGTCGAGCAGCGTCCGCGCGCGCAATCCCGCGGCGCGGCCATGGCGCTGCCGCAGGGGCACGGCCTGATCTTCACCACCCGCGATCGCCCGGTGCGCGGCACACGCGGCTGGTCGGCCGCGCCCATGCGGCACGGGGTGAGCCTGGTGCGGTCCGGTCAGCGCCACACCCTGGGCCTGGTCTTCCACGACGCCTGAGAGGGGAGGGTGATGGCGTACACCCTGCTCGGCGCCGACGGCCGCCCGTATGCGAGCCGGACCCCCGGCGGCCTGGGTGGTCATCGCCGCCTGAAGATCTACGGCCGCCTGGACTGTCCGGCCGCGCTGCGCGCCCTCGCCCGCGGCGGCTACACCGCCCACCGGGTCTTCTTCGCGGACGAGGCCACCGCGGTCGCGGCCGGCTATCGCCCCTGCGCGGTGTGCTCTCGGTCGGCCTATCGGGAGTGGCGGGCCGGACTCACCGACTGATGGAGACCGGTTGGTAGCTAATACGCTGGACCCCATGCTGACCACGTTGGCCGTGGAGAACTACCGGTCCCTGCGCAAACTGCGGGTGCCGCTCGGCCGCCTGAACGTGGTCACCGGCGCCAACGGCAGCGGCAAGTCCAGCCTCTACCGCGTCCTGCGCCTGCTGGCCGACTTCGCGCGCAACGGCGCGGTCGCCGGCCTGGCCCGCGAGGGCGGGCTCGAATCGACCGTCTTCGCCGGACCCGGCCGCTCCGGACCGAACACCCCGCTCGCGCTCCGGGTCGGCTTCGCGGGCGAGGACTTCGGGTACGCCGCCGAACTGGGCCTGCCGATTCCGGGCCAATCGATGTTCGATGCCGACCCCGAGATCAAATCCGAGGCCGCCTGGGCCGGGCCCGTGCTGCGCCCTTCGACGGTGCTCGCCGATCGCGGCGGACCCGTGGTTCGCCTGCGCGACGAGGCCGGCGGCTGGGGCATGGTCCCGCACCCGATGAAACCGTACGACTCCATGCTGTCCGAGCTGGCCGATCCGCAACGCGCGCCGGACCTGCTCGCGCTGCGCGAACGCATTCGCTCGTGGCGCTTCTACGACCACCTGCGCACCGACGCCGCGTCCCCCGCCCGCGCACCGCAGATCGGCACCCGCACCCTGGCCCTGGCCCACGACGGCGCGGATGTGGCCGCGGCCCTGCGCACCATCATCGAAATCGGTGACGCCGGGGCGCTGGCCGCGGCCGTGGACCACGCCTTTGCGGGCAGTCGCGTCGAGATAGTGAACCGTGACGGCCGCTTCGAACTGCTGTTGCACCAGCCCAAGCTCTTCCGCCCCCTGGCCGCGCCGGAACTGTCCGACGGCACCCTGCGCTACCTGCTGCTGGCCGCCGCCCTGCTGTCGCCGCGCCCGCCGCAGCTGCTGGTGCTCAACGAGCCCGAGACCAGCCTGCACCCGGACCTGCTCGCCCCGCTGGGCCGGCTCATCGCCCGCGCCGCCGAGGACACCCAGCTCGTGGTGGTGAGCCATTCGGACGAATTGATCGGCGTCATCGACGAGTACGCGGACGACGCGACCATGATCGAATTGCTCAAGCAGGAAGGCGTGACGACGGTGGCGGGACAGGAAACAGCGGATGAACCGCCTTGGTATTGGCCGGACCGTTAGCCGCTCGGTGACGTGGAAACCTATTCTGGGGACGTGAGTGTGGAAACCATCGGTGAACCGGGACCGCTGCCGCGTGGCCGGCACGGGCTGACCCGCGAACAGGTGGAGGCCTCGCAGTACCAGCGCCTGTGCACCGCCGTGCTGGAGGCGGTGGGGGAGCTCGGCTTCGCGGCCACCACGGTCGCCGATATCGTGACCCGGGCGCAGGTGGCGCGCCGCACCTTCTACGCGGTATTCGGTGGGAAGGACGAATGTTTCGCCGCCGCATACGATCTCGCGGTCGGCGCGGCCCTGGAACAGTTGCAGGAGACCGTCACCGGCCTCGAAGGCGTGAATTTCGCCGACCGGGTGCGGATTTCCTTCGAGATCTATCTCGGCGTGTTGTCGGTGCAGCCCGGCGCGGCCCGTGCGCTCTATGTCGAAACCCTCGCGGCCGGACCGGGATTGGTGGAACACCGGCTGCGCGTGCACGAGCGATTCGCGGACTACATCATGGCGGTGGCCCGGGTCGGCGTGCGCGACGGCGATCTGACCGCCGAACCCGATCGGCAGCTGGTCGACATGCTGCTCGGCGGCATCGACGACCGGGTGCGCGCCTGCCTGCACACCAAGGGCGCCCAGGCGCTGCCCGAACTGGCGCCGTTGTTCACCCGCACGGCCATGGCCATCGTGAGCCAACCCGCACCCTGACGGCTGTTGGTCGCCACAATCGCCCGGCATCCATGCCGGGCCGCGCTGTCACCTGGCACAGCGCCCGTGACACGGGCCACAGCACGCTCCTACGGTCGCAATCGGATTCGACGCGTTCGGTCGGATCCGCCGGACGCAGTAGGAGATTTCATGAGGCCGACCATCCGTACCCTCGGCAGCGCCGCATTCGCCAGTGCCACCGCCTTCGCGGTCGCGTTCTCGACCGGCGTGGCGAGCTCCGAGCCGGATTCCATCGCCGACTCCGGCAGCAGTTCCGGCTCGGCGACGGTCAGCACCGCCTCCGACACCGTCGGCGTGGGCCCGGAGATGTCGTCCTACCTGGCCGCTTTCGGCTACGGCCTGATCCACCCGGATGCCGCGCCGCCCGGATCCAATGACTGGGACTGCAAACCGACCCCGGAGCACCCCAACCCCGTGGTGCTGGTGCACGGCACCTGGCTCAATACCTACGACAGCTTCTCGTTCCTGTCCCCGCAGATCGCCCGCGCCGGATTCTGCGTCTACGCCTTCAATTTCGGCCGTGAGACGCCGCTGAGCGGCGGCGGTGTCGGGCCGATCCTGCCGGGCCGCTACGGTGTCGGGCCGATGGAGGACTCCGCCCGGCAGCTCGGTCAGTTCGTCGATCGGGTGCTGGCCGCCACCGGTGCGCCCGCGGTCGACGTGATCGCCCACTCCCAGGGCGGGCCGGTCACCAGTCAGTACATGAAATTCGAGGGCGGCCGCGGGAAAGTGGGCAAGGTCATCAGCTTCGGCGCGACCACCCACGGCACCTCGCTGCTCGGCATCGCCACCCTCGGGCGCATCATCACCAATCTCGGCCTGGACATCCTCGGCTTCTACGAGCCGCTGATCGGCCAGGCCAATACCGAGCAGGTCCTCGGCTCGCCGTTCTATGCCAAGCTGAATGCCGACGGCGACACCGTGCCCGGCGTGGCGTACACCGCCGTCGGCACCACCCACGACGAGATCTCCAACCCCTACGAGTGGACCTTCCTCGCCCCGGGCCCCGATGCCCCCGTGGAAAACATCACGCTGCAACAGGATTGCCCCGAGGACGTCTCCGATCACCTCACCATCATGTACTCGCCCCGGGCGGCCTCCATCGCGCTGCACGCTCTGGACCCGGCCGCCCACCCCGACCTGGTCTGCACGTTCAACCCCTGGATGATCGGCGGCAGCGGGCACATCTGAGCGACGTCCGGGGGCTCGCGCTCCCGAATCACCAGCACGAAGGAGGCCGGGGACCAGCCCCGGCCCCTGGCTTCTCTCCGAAAGGACCACGATGACGATCGGCGATGCCGTCGAATCCGGCAGTTTCGCAATGGAGTCCGATCCGCCGCGCGGACATCCCCTGCTACCCGGCGAAGATCCGTTCTACCGATCGCCGATCGACCCGGGATCGGTTGCGCCGGGCACGATCCTGCGGTCGCGGCCGGTGCGGCTCGGCCTGTTCGGGCGCATTCCGCAGCGCGTCCGAGCCTGGCAATTGCTGTACCGCAGTACCGATCTCAACGGCCGTCCGGAGGCGACGGTCACCACCGTCCTGCTGCCCTGGGACGCGGAACCGTCCACCGACCGTCCGCTGGTGTCGTTCCAGTGCGCCATCGACGCCGTGGCGCCGAAATGCTTCCCCTCCTACGCTTTACAGCACCGCGCCCGCGCGCTGGGCGCCATCCCGCAGGTGGAGTTCCCGCTCATCGCCGCCGCACTGGCCCGCGGCTGGGCGGTCTCGGTGCCCGATCACGAGGGCATCAACGGTCACTTCGGCGCGGCTCGCGAGCCCGGCCATCGCGCCCTCGACGGCCTGCGGGCCGCCCTGCGCTTCGAACCGCTGGGCCTGCATCCGCGCACCCGAATCGGCCTGTGGGGCTACTCCGGAGGCGGTCTGGCCACGGTGTGGGCGGCCGAACTCGCCGCGAGCTACGCCCCCGAACTCGACATCGTGGGCGCGGTCGCGGGCTCACCCGTGGGCGATCCCGCCTCGGCCTTCGTGCGCCTGAACGGTTCTCCCTTCGCGGGATTCGCGATGGTGTTCACCTCGGGGCTACGCCGCGCCTACCCGGAACTGGACGGCTGCGTGCAGGGCCTGGTGTCGGCGGAGTACCTCGAACTGCTCGACCGCGCCGAATCGATCGCGACGTTCCCACTGCTGGCCCGCTATGCGGGCCGAAATGCCGACCGGCACATCAAAGGTGGCCTCGGCGCGCTGCTGACCCGGCCGGAGATGCGGGCGGTGCTCGACGACATCCAGCCGGGCGCGCAGGCTCCCGCCATGCCGCTGTTCGTGGTCCAGGGCGTCAATGACGAGGTGATCGCGGTCGCCGATGTCGATGCGCACGTGCGGCGCTATCACGCCCGCGGCGCGCATGTCCGCTATCTGCGCGACCGGCTCAGCACGCATCTTCCCTTGCAGTTCATCGCGATTCCGGTGATGGTGGACTGGCTGGCCGACCGCCTGGCCGACCGCCCGCTGCCGCCGTCGGAGGTGCGCACCGTCTGGTCGGTGGCCGCCTCGCGGCGCGCCCTGTCCGAGCACCGTCACTTCGCCGCGCTGCTGGCGACCATGGTGTCCGGCCGCCCGATCCGCACCCGCTCGGACTTCCGATAGCTGCGCGCCACCAGCGCGGACCGCAGGTACCACAGCCCGGACGGCTGGGCCGGATCGAATCCGGTGAGCTGCCCGATCCGTTTGAGCCGATTGTCGACGGTATTGGTGTGCACGCCCAGCACGCGCGCCGTATGCCGTCGGCTCAGATCGTTGCCGATATGGCGGCGCAGGGTTTCCAGCAGTTCCGGGTAGGCGTCCAGCGGATCGAGCAGGGTGCCGAGGTATTCGCGGGCCGGACCCGGCCGGGTCAGCTGGTACTCCATGGCCAGGTCGTCGAAGCGGTGCAGGCCGGGCGCGCACTCCAGGCGGTGCACCATGTCCAGCAGCTCGTGCGCCTGCTCGGCGGCCTCCGGAATGCGGTGCGTCTCGGTGTGGATGACGGTGGCGGTCACCGGAACCTGTGCGGCCGTGGACAATCCGTCGACCAGGTCGTCGAGCTCGGCGGGCGTCACCTCGGCCGCGGGCAGCAGCACCGTGCCGCCGTCGGCGCTCAGCAGCGACAGCGCCCGGCCCCGACCGCCGCGGGCCAGCTCGGACTGGACCCGCCGCAGCTTGCGCCGGGCCACCACCTCGCCGTCCACCCGGGGATCGTCCTCGCCCGGGTGCGGCGGAATGCTCAGTGCCAGCACGTAATACGACTCGTCGATCTCGATGCCGCCGGCGCGGGCCATGGTCGAGGCGGGATGCCCGGCCAGCAGGGCCGACGCCACCGTGTGCACCGCGGTGTGATGCTCGGCCACCACCGCCCGGTGCTCGCGCACGTAGGACACCGCGAACGCCGAATCCACGATGGCCAGCACCTCGAACAGCCGGCGCGCGGTGACCGCGAGCCGGGCGTAGTCCTCGGGTCCGGTGGCGTCCACGATGAGATCGAAACCCACGGCGAAGCCGTCGTGCACGGCGCGGTGGATGGTCCCGATGGGAATGCCCTCGCGCGCCCAGTCCGCGCCCGCGCGCTGCAGCCGTTCGATCTTGGCGCTCACGTCACGGCCCTCCAGCACCCCGGCCGCGAGTTCCAGGCAGGTGCGGGTGACGGCGGTGACCTCCCCGCGCAGCGCGTCCCCGGGCAGGGTGCCGCAGCGGGCCACGTGTTCGGCGAAGTGCGCGACCAGGGCGGCGGACAGGCCGCGCGCATCGCGCAGCGGTCCGGAAATCGGTGCGGCCGTGAGGGGTTGCGTTGCCTTGATCATGCGCGAATCCTCCACAGCTGTCTGGGAACGCTAGCGTTCCTACTGGCCCGTAACTGTAGCGTGGGTCACCTGGCGCGGCAATATCGATTGACCGCTTCCGCCGCGTACCGCCCATTGCGACGACCGTTTCCGATACGGGTCAGGAGTACGATCGGCCGTATGGAAAGCCCGGTTCCGGCAGCGGATGCCACCGAGATCACCGACAAGCGACTGCTGCGCGGCTCGCGCACCCGCAAGGTGGTGCTCGGCCGGGCCGTGGACATCGCCTCGCTGGACAGCTTGGAGGGCTTGAGCTTCGGTCGCCTGGCCACCGACACCGGCCTCAGCAAGGCGGGCATCCAAACGCTGTTCCGCACCAAGGAAGCCCTGCAACTCGCCACCATCGACTACTTCCGCACGGTCTTCATCGATACCGTCACCCGGCCCGCCCTGGCGAAACCCCGTGGCGCCGAACGCCTCCGGGCCCTGATCGAGCTGTGGATCGACTACGCCGCCGGTCCCTGCTTCGAGGGCGGCTGCTTCCAGTCGGCGAACCTGGCGGAATTCGACAGCCGCCCGGGGCCGGTGCGCGACGCGCTGGTGGCCAATCAGCAGGACTGGCTCGACCTGCTGGCCGGCGAGCTGTCCTACGCCCGCGACCACGGCGAAATCGCCGCTCTGGACCCCGATCTGGCGGCTTTCCAGATCGACGCGGTGCTCGCAGCGGCGAACACCGCACTGCGCCTGGGGGACGACAGCGCGGTGTCGAAGGTGCGCCGGACCGTCGAGGGCTTCCTGACCGAACCCTGATCAGCGTTGAGGCCCTTCGGGTTCGGGCCTCGAGCACGATCAGCAGCCGGGCTCGGTCCAGAACGCCGTGCCCTCGACCTGCACCACCGGGCATGCGGTCTTGTCACGGCTGCGTCCGGCATTGCTGTCGACCGTGCTCACGAGGGCGTCGGCGCGGGCCCGGCCCATCAGCGGGTGGTTCCTCAGGACAGCGTCGACGGTTCCGCCGGCCGCGTCGATGGTGAACGGGCAGGACACCGTCGCCGTTCCGTTTCCCGGCATCGGCTGGACGCCGGTGCACAGCGGTGTGGGCATGACGATCCCGTCGACAGTGAGGACCATCTGGTACCACACGACGATGTCGTCCGGGTGTGGCGTGGGGATCGCCGCCGCGTCGAAGGGTTGCCGTGCGCTGGTCAGGGTTTCGATCGCGGTGCAGTCCGGTCCGCACGGGTCGCTCCAGCTGCCCGCGGCGGTGATCCTGGTTTCCGAGTCGGTGGCGTCCTCGGTCGCGGCGGCCGCGGTCCGAAGGTCGCGGTAGAACCCGGCCACCTCGTCGGCGCTCATGGGCGCCACCCGGATGTCGAAGGCCGGCTCGGTAATCCGATCGACCTGGCCGGAGCTCACATAGGTGGTGACGGCGCCGCTGATGATCGGGGTGGACCGGTGGCCGTCGATGATGATGGGCACGCCCGCCGTGACCGGCCGGTGCGCTTCCTCATTGGGGTCCAGATGCCGCCCCAGGGTCGAGGGAGTCAGGGCCGCCGGGACGTCGAGGCCGCCGATCGCCGAGGGTTCGAGCAGCTGCCGGCCGTCGGAACGGGCGGCGTCGTCGGCGGAGAAACCGTAGCCGATCCAGGCCTCGGTGGTGCCCCGCACGAAGGTCTTGTCGCCGATTCGCTGGTACGACAAGGCTTTTCCAGGAGCGAATTCGACAGTCCCGGACGCGTCACCGACATTCGTGACCCGCAGGTCCACGGTCGCCTTCTTGCCGTCCTGCCCGGTCAGACGGCCGGTGTAGCGCGCTCCGGGCGCATTGATCAGGGCCAGCCGGGCGCTGTTCAGATCCGCGCGGGTGGCCGCGGCCGGCGACCGGTGTGATTGCCCGATGAGCAACCATCCCGCGATCGCGAAACCCGCGACCATGACCACGACCAGGAACAGGATCACCGGCCACCAACGCCGGCGCTCGCCCGGATCCGCCGCGGCCCACATTCCGTGCACCGACTCCACTGCCGGGTTCTCGACTGTCATTCCTGCCCATCCACATACCGATAGCTCACGCGTTAGCGCACGTGCACTATATGCCGCGCGAAGCTGTGAACGGGGTGCGAAATGGCCTGTCGAGTGGGCGAATTGTGACAGTCACGGCATGATCGGGGAGTGGTGAGTTTTCCCGGCAGCAGTGTCCTCGTAGGGCGGGCGGCAGAGGTGTCCGCGCTGGTCGAGGCGGTGGGTGATCGCGGTACACAGACGGTGTTGATCGCGGGGGAAGCCGGGATCGGGAAATCCCGGCTGGTGGGGGAGTTCACCGAGCGGTTGGACTCCCGGGCGATGGTGCTACTCGGTCGCTGCCCGGAGCTGGGGACCGGGGGCGTGGCCTACGCGCCGTTTCTGTCGGTGCTGCGCGGGCTGGTGCGGCAGCTCGGTGGCGAGGCGGTGGCCACGCTGCTGCCGCCGCATCCGGCGCTGGCGAACTGGTTGCCGCAGTTGGCCGTTCACACCGGCGGCGCCGCCCCGGAGGCCGACCGCGTCCGGCTGTTCGGCGAAATCCTCACGCTGCTGGAGCAACTGGCCATGACCCGGCCGGTGGTGCTCATCCTCGAGGATCTGCACTGGGCCGATGACGCCAGCCGTGAACTGCTCACCTTCCTGGCCGCCAATCTCGCCGATGCGGACGCCCTGCTGGTCGGCACCTACCGTCCCGGCGAGGCCGGACCGCTGCGCGGCCTGGTCGCCGAACTGCGCCGCAATCCGGGCGTGCGGGTGCTGGAACTGCACCCGCTGACCCGCCACGAGGTGGGCCGCCAGCTCGCCGCGCTGCTCGCCTGCGAGCCCGAACCCGGGCTCATCTCCAGGGTTTTCGAACGCAGCGGCGGCAACCCGCTGTTCGTCGAGGCGCTCGGCCAGTGCCCCGACCAGCTGCCCGCCGACCTGACCGACCTGCTGCTCGGCTTCCAATCCGGCCTCTCCGCAGACGCTCTCGCCGTGGTTCCCCCGGCCGCCGTCCTCGGCTCCCCGATCCACCACGAACTGCTGGCCGCCACCGTCGATTTACCTCCGGACGAACTACACCGTGCCCTAAGGGAATTGGTCGACCGCCACCTGCTGCACACCACGGAGACCGGCTACGGATTCCGGCACGGCCTCATCCGCCAGGCCATCTACGACCGGCTGCTGCCCGGTGAGCGCACCCGCCTGCACGCCCGTGCGGCCGCGGCCCTGCGCGCCCGCGGCGAGGCCCTCGACGCCGAGTCCCGCGCCGACCTGGCCCGCCACGCCCGCGCGGCCGGGGATCTGGAGCAGGCCCTGCGCGCCTACTGGTCGGCCGCCACCGCAGTTCCGGCCACCCACCCGGAACGCCTCCGGCTCCTCGAACAGATCCTCGTCCTCTGGGATCGGGTACCCGATGCCGAACGGATCCTGCCCACCACGAAACTGGCTGTTCTGGAACAGATCGTCGATGTCGCCGTGGCCTGCGGCGCGACCGAGCGCGGCATCGCCGCCGCCGACGCCGCGCTGGCCCTGCTCGACCCCACCGGCGATATCGCCCCGGCCGAGTCCGCCACCGGAAGTACCGAGTCGAGGCCGGGCCGCCGCTCTGCCGGCCGGGACGACGGCGAGCGCGCCGCCGAGGCGGACGCCGACCGGTGCGAGGTCGAGCGGGTGGCGCGGATGTATCGCCGGCGGGCCTACCTGAAGGGGACCACCGGGGCCGGACCGGGAACGGATCTGGTGCGGGCACTGCAGCTGCTGCCGGTGGCGGGTGCCGGTGCGGAGCGGGCGGAGGCGCTGGTGCAATCGGCGTCCGCGCGGATCTTCCGAGGGGACGCCGCCGGGTCGGCGTCGGACGCCCGTGCCGCGCTGGTTATTGCCCAGCGACTGGAGGCGGACGCCCTCATGGCGCGGGCGCACGCCCATCTCGGGCTGGCAGGAGCCGCCGCGGCGGAGGTGGCGGGGGATGGTTCATCGGGGCCGGAATCGGCGGCCGCGGACGAGACCGACTGGGCACTGGAGCATTTCGCCGAAGCCCATCGGGCGGCCGCCGCGGCCGGGGACGCGCGGATCGTGGTGGATGTCGCCACCTGGGAATCGGCGGTGCTGGTCGCGGCCGGGCGGTACGAAGCCGCCATCGCCGCCGTCCGGCAAGGACTGCGGGCCGCACACGAGTCGTTCCGGTTCTCCGAGTCCGCGCCGATCCTGTTCGTCAAATGGGCGCAGGCGCTCGCCGCGCTCGGCCGCTGGGACGAGGCCCGCGCCGTGGTCGACGAGACGCAGTTCGACCAGTTGCCGCCGCTCAGCCGGGCGGCGCTGACCCTGTGTCTAGCGCGAATCACCCTGGCGGAAGGGAACATCGGCGCGGCGCGGGAAGCGGCGGCCTCGGCCGGGCGGCTGCTGGGTGACAGCCGGTGGGCCGCGCAATATCGGCTCGAACTCGTCGCGTTGGCCTGCACCGTGGACTCGGCGGCGGGCGACGAGACCGGGGCGGCGGCGGTGCTGTCCGGCGTGCTCGCCGAAGGGGACGGTGCCGCAACCCTGTTCGCGCATCCGCACGACGCGTGGCCGCTGGTGGCGTTGGCCGCCCGAACCGCCGGAGCGCCCGCAGAACTGCTCGCCCTGGGTGACACGCTGCCGGCGGTGTCGCCGGTCGATGCCGCCTATCGCGCCGTGTTCACCGCGCGGCTGGCCGGTTCGGCGGCGCGCTGGTCGGAGGCGGTCGCCGCCTGGCGCGCCGTCGAGCGGCCGCACGAGATCGCCGCCGCTCTCCTGGACGCGGCGGAATCGCATGCGGCCGAAGGGAATCGAGCGGTCGCGGAGCTGGCCGTCCGCGAGGCCGCCGAGATCGCGGCCCGGCTGGGTGCGCTGCCGCTGCAGGAGGCGGCCGCACGGCTGGCCGACCGGGCCCGCCTCACCGCCGGGCGAACGGTGGAAGCGCCGAAACCACACGGCGGCACCATGTCCGGCCGGCACGGCCTGACTCCGCGCGAGCTGGATGTGCTGCGGCTGGTCGCCAAGGGCATGAGCAATCGCGGCCTGGCGGCCGAGCTGTTCATCAGCGCCAACACCGCCGGTGTGCACGTCTCCAGGATTCTCACCAAGCTCGGCGTGGCCAGTCGGACCGAGGCCGCGGCCTTCGCGCACGACCACGGCCTGCTGGTGTCCTCCGGTGACAACGACTGAGGCTCAGGGCAATCGGGCCGGCAGGTCGAAGAGCCGGAAGATCTCCTCGACCTGGTAGGCGATCAGGTTGGTGACCAGGCCGTCCCGAATCGTGAAGACCTGCAGGGTGTGCAGGGCGTACCCGTCGCCGTCGCGGACGTAGGCCGCCAGTGCCGGTTGGCCATTGGCGCCGATCGGCACCAGACGCCAATCGCTGCCGTTGATGTCGAAGACACGCGCCATGAACCCGATGTAGTCCGCGCGCCCGACGTACCAGTTGAGCATGGGCGGCATCTCCATGATCACATCGTCGGACAGCAGCTTCTCCAGCGCCGCCAGATCGGCATTGCGGAACGCGGCGACGTAGCTGTCGACGACGGCCCGCTGCTCGGCGCTCTCCGACACCTCGTCCTCGCGAATACCGCTCTGGCTCAGCGTCTTCCGAGCCCGCTGCAGCGCGCTGTTCACCGCTGCCGGGGTCATGTCCAGCGCTCGCGCCACCTCGGCGGCCGGCCAGTCGAGCACCTCGCGCAGCACCAGCACCGCCCGCTGCCGGGCGGGCAGCTGCTGCATGGCCGCGACCAGCGCCAGCCGCAGACTGCCCTGGGCCACCGCGGCTTCCGACGGATCCCCGAGCAGCGCGTCCGGAATCGGTTGCAGCCAAGGGATTTCCCCGCCGTGCACCAGTGTCTCGCGCGGATCGTCACCGGGTTCGTGGCCGAGTCCGGAGGGCATGGGCCGCCGCCCGCGCTGTTCGAGCGCGGTCAGGCAGGCATTGGTCGCGATCCGGTACAGCCAGGTCCGCATCCCGGACCGCTTCTCGTCGTAGCTGTCGCGTGCCCGCCAGGCCCGCAGGTAGGTCTCCTGGACCAGATCCTCGGCGTCCTGCACCGACCCGAGCATGCGATAGCAATGCGCGAGCAATTCCCGTCGGTAGCGGCCGGTGTCCGCCTCGAAGTCCACGTTCGTCATGCTCTTGCTCCTCGAATCCGGGCCCCTGCTCCTCGAATCCAGGCCCTGCCGAACTTTGTACACCCGCAGCGATGAATCGGGCACGGCCCGCCGGTAGGTACTCGTGAGCCGCTCACCGCGGCCGCGATCCGAGGAGGAAACCATGACCGACACCGCCGTACAGACCGACCGCGAGGCCGTCCTCGACGTCCTGACCAACCTCTACCGCGCCTGGGCCGCCAATGACGCCGACGCCTTCGTCGCCGACTACGACCCCGACGCCACCACCGTCGTGCGGGGCGTGGTGAGCGTGGGCCGCGAGGCGGTCCGCACCTCCATGGCCGCCGGTTTCGCGGGCCCGCTGCGGGATTCGCACACCGTCGACGAACCGCAGTCGGTCCGCTTCCCGACCCCCGGCACCGCCATCGTGGTCAGCCGCAGCGCGGTGGTGCCGGCCGGGGAGACCGAGCCGCCGGCCGACGGCTGGATCGTGGCCACCTGGGCCCTGATCCAGCGCGACGGCCGCTGGCTGGTGACCTCGTACCACAACTGCCCCGCGTAGCCGCCCGCATGTCCGGCGCGACCCGGACATGAGCGAGCCCCCTCCGGTCAGAGACGCCGGAGGGGGCTCACACACGCATTCGCGTGGCCGTTACGGCACGACCTCGACGGTGTCACCCGGGTTCAGGTAGTTGAAGAACTCACGCGCCCCGTCCGGCGTCATGCGGATGCAGCCGTGCGACTTCTTGTCCACCGGTCCGATGTGGAAGGCGATGTCCCCGTTGAAGAACACCGCGTATTCCATCGGAGCGTTGTGCATGGTGCTCCAGTGGAACGGCTTCTTGAACGACACATGGAACACGCCGGGCGGCGTCTCGAATCCGGGCATACCGTGCGAGATGGGCGTGGGGCCGAAGACGACCTTCCCGTTGTCCATCAGCCACGCTTCGTTGCTGCCGAGCTTGAGGCAGGCGCGAGTACCCGCCGTCTGGCACGGCGCGTTGACATCGCTGGGTGCGATGCCGGGGACGATCGCCGGAACACCGGGTACGTCCGGGCCACCGGGCCACAATGGTTCGGCCTGCGCGGGCGCCGCCGCGAGTCCTGCGACCGCCACACCGGCGATGACCGCCGATCGCGCCGCCAAGCCGAGGGAACTTCTGCTCATCATCGAGTCTCGACCCTCTCCTAACCTTGGCCCGCCGCCCTGTTCGATGCCGCTCTCAGGGCAAAGGGACATTGTTCGTTGGCACAAGCATGGGACCACTGGGTACCGATGATCATTCTGACTGGTGGAAATCGAGATTCGCGGGATAAACGGCGACAGGCGCGCCGACACGCCCGAATTCACCGAACAGGTGGCAGCGTGCGCTGATTCGGGTCGACTCCGGTCGGCCGGTGCGCGCCATTGTTGGCGACATCCGGGCGCGGCGCATTGGCGGATCCGCGAATCTGCTGGTCGTCGGGCGGATTGTCGCAGTAGTTCCAGCGACCGAAGACAGGCAACGTGGCGATGAACACGGGCACCGTCCGGGGCGGGTAGTTGCACCAGGGCCGCGACCAGATGTCCACGATCGTGTAGAACTCGCCGTCGTGGGCGGGCACGCCCATGGCGGAGCTGCCGACCACCAGCGCCGGGAACAGGGCGCGCAGCGCGGGCACCCGCAGCAGCGCGGCCCGCACGATGGCGTTCATGGTGGCGGCCAGGCTCTGGATCGGATCCATGTTCCGGTCCAGTACCGCGTCGGCGACGCCCAGCTGTCCGGGTGCGCGGTCGAGGAGTTGCCGCAATTCGGCGTCGGCGGCGCGGGCCTGGACGACCACGACCGACGCATTGCGGGTCAGCGTGCCGAGATCGGGCTGCGCGTGCGAGGTGGTGCCCGCGATGACACGCAGATTCTCGATGAGGCTGACCGTCTGCGGCAGCCGGTTGTCCAAACCCGTGGTGGCGATGCTCAATGCGTCGATGAGTCCGCGCAGCTGATCGGGTCCGCCGCTGAGTGCGATGTCCAGATTGTCGAGGATCACCGCCAGCTTGTCCGGATCGATCTGTGCGATGAGCTCGCTGGTGTTCGTCAGCGTCTGGGAGACGGGTGTCGGCGTGGTGATCCTGCCGGGGTTGAACCGCACCACCTGCCCATCGTGCAAATAGGGCGGATTGTCGGTGTTGGGCCGGAAGTCGATGTACTGCTCGCCCACCGCCGACAGCGCCGAGACCGCGATCTGGGTATCGGCCGGGATCCGGTACCGCTTGTCGATTTCCGCGACCGCCGACACCCCGGCGCCGCCGTCGCGGATCTCGATCGCTTTGACCGATCCCACTCGGTACCCGCGCCAGGTGACGTCGTTACCCGCCTGCAAACCGCCGGAGCGATCCAGCTGAACGGTGACGGTGTAGGTGCTGCCCGGTGCGCGCACCCGCGCCACATGGATCGCCAGATATGCCACCCCGACTGCGAGTAGCAGGATCAGAGCCAGGTTCGAGATCAGTGTCTTGTGCCCGCGCAGCACGCTCAAATGGCCCGCCTCCACCGCTGATCAGCGTTAATAGGATCGATGCATAGCAAACGCCAGGCGAAACTGCGCGCTATCTAACCACAGTCGGGGGATGGAATCCGGCGTGGGCGGGCCCGGGCGGGGCGGACCGCCCACGGGCGCAGGGTGAGTGGTGGATCAGCTCTTCCCGTGTGCGGCCAGGTGGGCCTCGATGGCCTTCACGGCGAGGCCGACGCCGTCCTCCGCGGCGATCCGAGCGGCGAGCCGAGTAGCATTGTCGCGCAGGGCGGTATCGGTGGTGGCCCGCTGGAGCGCGTCGGTGAGCCGGTCCTCGGACAGCTTCGAGTAGGGGATGGTGGCCGGGCTGACGCCGACATCGATCAGGCGTTGCGCCCAGAACGGCTGGTCGGCGTACACCGGCGCGCCGATGGCCGGCACGCCCGCGCGCAGGCCCGCGGCCGTGGTTCCAGCGCCGCAGTGGTGGACCAGCGCCGACATGCGCGGGAACAGCCAATCGTGCGGCATCTCACCGATGGTCAGCACGTCGTCGCCGCCGACATCGAGTTGCAGCCAGCCGGTCTGCACGATGCCGCGCATGCCCGCCCGCCGCAGCGCGGCGCCGATGATCGCGGACATCCTGGCGCTGCCCGCGGCGCTGTCGACCATGCTGCCGAAGCCGAGGAAGACCGGAGCCGGTCCGGCGTCGAGGAAGTCGACCAGGTCGGCGGGCGGCTGCCAGTCGTCGGGGCGCGGCGGCCACCAGTACCCGGTCACCTCGATGCCGGGCCGCCAGTCGCCCGGGCGCGGCACGACACTGGGCGAAAAGCCGTTCAGGATGGGCCATTCGGCCGCGGTCCGGCGGCGGCGCAGGTCGAAGGCCGAGATCGGCGGCAGGCCGAGTTCGCGGCGGAACCCGGCGATGGTGCCGGCGTAGAAGCGGTCGTTGAACCAGGCGCCGAAGTCGCCGGCCAGCCGGTTGCCGCGGGCGCCGAAGTCGTAGGCGCCCAGGGCCGCCGGGGCGTGGGCGGCGGTCGCGGACAGCGGCTGGAATCGCAGGCCGATCGCGGGGATGCCCTTGGCCTCGGCCAGCGGCAGGCCCGCGTACTCGGTGGGCGGCGGCAGCAGCAGCACGTCGGCGGGTTCGTCGAGCAGCGCCTCGATCATGCGGAGTCCCATGCTGCGAACGCCGCTGGGGGAGGAGAACTTCCAGCCCGCCGCGAGGCGGTCGATATCGGTGTCGGTCATATCGATGTCGATATCGAGCGGCATCTGCCGGAATTCGAGCCCGCACCCGGTGATCTGCTCGGCGAACATCCAGTGCGAGGCCACCACGACCTCGTGTCCGGCGTCGCGCAGGCCCACGCCCAGTCCCGTCAGCGGGGCGATGTCACCGCGGCTGCCGATGCCGACCAGGATGATCCTGCTCATCGCACCTCCACGGTCTCGAGGATCGACAGCCATCGGGTGACGATGGCCCGCATCCGCTCGGCGCCCAGCCCGCCCTCGGGCGAGTGCACCGAATAGTGCACCTGCTCAATGCCTTCGGGCTTGCTGGTGCCGAGGAACATGCTCAGATCGAACATGGTCAGCCGGGACTGTTCGCGCGACTGCGCGTCCGGAATCCACACGCCCACATCGCCGAGGAAGTTGAAGTAGAACTTGGGGAAGTTGAAGGTCAGGAAGTGCGGCCAGCTTTCGGGGTGATGCCAGCACAGCAGCGTGAAGTCCTCCGGGTGCGGCGGATAGGTGGCGATGGCGTCACGCAGGCGCGTTTCGAGGCTGCCCGATACCGGCCGCAGCAGCCAGGGGTAGTCGTCGGAGATCCAGGCGACGGTGCGCGACAGGTCGGTGCCCGGCCGCAGGCGGCTGTAGCGGCCGTGCTTCTGCACCTGGATGGGCCGTGCCACGCCGGTGGCGTCCTCGATGGCCAGTCCCAGTGCCACGAGCAGGATCCTGGTGTAGCTGGCGTCGTAGGCGGCGGGCAGCTCCACCAGCAGCCGCTGGGCGAGCGCGCCGTCGATGACACCGTCGAAGTGCGCCGATTTCGGTGTGGTCGAACGGATCTGCTGATTGGGTTCGCTGTCGGAGGCCGCCAGCCAGTAGTCCCGCTCACCCACCCGGGTGGGCGCGTGGCCGTCGAGGAACTCCGCCCACTCCGACCCGGTGGTGGTCTCGGGCGGCAGCGAGATCGCCTCTCCCGCTTCCCATTGCCGGACGTAGGTGGCGATGTCGTCCCAGAGCACCCACATGGCGACGCCGTCGATGGCGACGTGGTGGGCGGTGAGCAGCAGAATGTTCACGTCGTAGGAGCGGGTGAGCAGTACCGCGGTGACGACCTTCCCGGCGGGCGGATCCAGGCGCAGGTTGGCCTGGGCGGACTCCGCCTCGATCAGCTCCATGAGCGCGCCGGGGTCGAGGCTCTCGATATCGATGGTCCGCACGTCGACGCGGGCCGGGTCGATGACGCCACCGGATTCGGGTTCGATCTCGCAGGCCGCGCCCTCGCCGTAGCTGTAGCGACTGCGCAGGGCCTCGTGAGTGTCGATCAGGGTATTGACCAGCCGCTGAGTCTCTTCCAGCCCCATCGCCACCGGCACCGGGCAGGGAATGGTGACGCCGAAGATGGCCGGGTTCGGGTCCCAGGTCAGGAATTTCTTGGCGGCGGCCGTGAGCCGGCCGGGGCGCAGATCGGTCATGCTTGTCCTAGCGATCGGGTGCTTAGTAATCGAAAATTGGTGTGGGCCGAGGTGATCGGGTGACGCTGGTGGTCTAGCCGACGGCTGGAGCGAGCTCGATGCGTGAGAGCACCTCGTCGCCGAGCAGGCGCAGGGCGGCCCAGCCCTCCTCGATCGGCAGCCCGCCGATCAGGGGGTTGATCAGGATTTCGGTACGGCCGTTCGCGATCTGGTCCCGCAGCTCGCCGGGGGTGACGATCTCCAGGTAACCGTGCGCCCGCAGCGCATCCACCGAATCCGGCACCGTCTCGTGCGGGCGCGGCACCCCGTCCCGCCGCCACGACGCGTACTCGCGGATCTCGGTCAGAATGTGCGGGCCGTAGCTGTGCCAGGCCGCGTCCGGATCGGGGTGCAGCAGGGTGAGTTTGCTGCCGGGTTCGGGCTTGTGGACGAAACCCGCTGTGCCGCAACGCGCCAGCTCCCGGTAGTAGAGCTCTTCCACCTCCGGCATGGCCATCGGCAGCGACAGCTTCAGCCCGAACCGCGCCGCCCGGCGCGCGGCGGCCGCGCTCATCCCGGCGATGAGCAGTTGCGGATGGGGTGTGCTGCAGGGTTTGGGCGTGACGTCGAACGGTTGCCCGTGGATCTGGATGGGTTCGTCCCGCCAGGCCGCGACCATGATCTCCAGGGCCTCGTCCATGAGCTTGCCCCGCCGGGCGAAATCCCGGCCGAGCGCGGCGTATTCCTCTGGCCGGTAACCGATTCCGGCGACCACGGTCAGCCGCCCGCCGCTCAGATTGTCGAGCACCGCCAGGTCCTCGGCCAGCCGCACCGGCTCATACAGCGGCACCAGCAGCGCGCCGATGCTGATCCGCATCCGCTCGGTCCGGGCCGCCACCGCGGCGGCCAGCAGCAGCGGCGCGGGCAGCCATCCGGTCCCCGAACCGTGGTGCTCTTCGCAATTGACGACCGTGAACCCGACCCGATCGGCATACTCCGCCATCTCGAGCGCGGCCCGGTACCGCTCGCGATGCCCGGCCGCCGGGTCGTTGACATTGGTCATATTGAGCCGGAGCGCGGCCACCACGTTCATTCAGCCAATATCGACGCCGAAACCGCTGTCCTGCAACACTCTTCGCCGCCCCAGCCAGGTACTCGGCGCGAGCTCGGAACCACCGCGAGAGGCTCGCCGTCCACCGGTGCCACCGGCAGGGGTACCGGGAGCGTCATGGGGATGCGACAGGGTGCGGGGTGTCGTCGAGGAGACCGAGTTGCGCTGCGCGGACACCGATCTGGAAGCGGCTGCGCACCTCGAGGCGGATCATGAGGTCGGCGATGTGGCGGCGGTAGCTGCGCAGCGACATGCCCAGCCGGCGGGCGGCGGCCTCGTCGATCAGCCCGAGGTTGAGGGCATTGAGCACCGCGCGGGCGGTGGCGGTGAGCTCGATGCCCGCGGTGTCGCGGTGCCGGGCCAGGCCGTGGCCGGACTGCCAGCTCAGCAGGGCGAACTGATGCAGGGCGCGCAGCAGGGCCGGTTCGCGGACCAGGTAGGCGTAGGGGTGGTCGGCTCCCGCGCCGCTCCACAGCACGGCCACCGTGCGGTCGATGATCAGCACATTGTGAAAGTCGTTGTCGGTGACCCGGATCTGCGCGCCCTGCGAGGAATGCCGCAGCAGGGGCCGGCGGTCCCGCAGTTCCAGATAGTCGGGGGAGTAGAGCAGCCGCACCTGCTTGCCCGCGGCCAGCAGGTCGTCCACGACGACCTGCCCGAGGCGCAGATGATCACTGGAGTGGGTGGGATTGGAGACCGCCACCACCGCCTCCCGCCGGGCATGGCGGAGCAGGTGGTGGACGTCCTGATCCCAGTGCCCCTCCTGGCTGAACCGGACGATGCCGGCGGCCAGGGCGCCGGTCTGCTGTCGCTGCATCACTTCCCCGATCGTGACACGGGCACCGGTCGCTCCCGCTGGATCTGGCAGCTTCCTGCCAGCCGGGCGGATCCGGCCTCGCGGCTTCCTACCTTTCAGCCTATGCACATCAGTTTCAGCGACGAACAGAACCGGCTGCGCAAACGGCTGCGTGAGTATTTCGCCGACCTCGTCACCCCCGAGGTGCGGGCGGCGCTGCGCTCGGGTCCCGGGGGCGAGCACGGCGACGGGGCTGTATACAAGGACGTGGTGCGCCGGCTGGGCGCCGACGGCTGGCTGGCCCTGGGCTGGCCGGAAGAGCATGGCGGACAGGGCCGTCCGATGCTCGACCAGCTGATCTTCCTGGACGAGGCCGCCGCCGCGGGCGTGCCGGTGCCCTATCTCACGGTGAACACGGTCGGGCCGACCATCATGCGCTATGGCACCGCGGAGCAGCGGGCGTACTTCCTGCCGAGGATCGCCCGCGGCGACGTGCACTTCTCCATCGGCTATTCCGAGCCGGGCGCCGGGACTGATCTCGCCGCGCTGCACACCCGCGCGGTGCGCGACGGGGACGAGTACGTCATCACCGGCGAGAAGATGTGGACCAGCCTCATCGAATACGCCGACTACGTGTGGCTGGCCGCGCGCACCGACCCGAGCGCCGGCAAGCACGCCGGCCTGTCGATCTTCATCGTTCCCACTGCGGCCCAAGGGTTTTCGTGGACCAAGGTGCACACCATGGCCGGAGTCGGCACCAGTGCCACCTACTATTCGGAGGTTCGGGTGCCCGCCGCCAATCTGGTGAGCGGGGAGAACCGGGGCTGGGCGCTGATCACCGATCAGCTCAATCACGAACGCGTGGCGCTGGCTTCGGCCGCGCCCCTGCAGGAGTCGCTGCGGCAGGTGACCGAGTGGGCGCGCGCCACCGTCCTGCCCGACGGCTCCCGCGTCATGGACGCCGAATGGGTGCGGCTGCACCTGGCCCGGGTGCACGCACACGCCGAATATCTGAAGCTGCGCAACTGGCGGACCGCGTGGGCGGCCGATCGCGGTGCGCTCGGCCCGGCGGACGCCTCCTCCACCAAGGTCTTCGGGACCGAGTTCGCCATCGAGGCATATCGGCTGCTCATGGAGGTGCTCGGCGCCGAGGCGGTGATCCGCGCCGATTCCCCCGGCGCGCTGCTGCGCGGCCGCATCGAACGCTGCCACCGGTCCGCGCTCATCCTCACCTTCGGCGGCGGCGTCAACGAGGTGCAGCGCGACATCATCGCCAAGACCGCCCTCGGCCTGCCCGTCACCCGCTGAGAAGAGGAGTAGCACCATGGATTTCGAATACACCGACGCACAGCGGGAACTGTCGGGACTGGCTCGCGAGCTGCTCGCCGACTGGGCCGGCCGCCATCCGCGGCCCGGCGACACCGGGTTCGATCCGGACCTGTGGCGGGCCATGGCGGGCGCCGGCCTGCTGGACGCGGCGCTGCCCGAGCGCGTGAACGGCGGCGGCTACGGACTACTGGAACAGTGCGGCGTACTGACCGAGATCGGCCGGACCGTCGCTCCCGCACCGTATTCCACGAGTATCGCGGTCGTCGCGGCGACACTGGCCGAGTTCGGTGACGACGCGCAGGTGCAGCGCTGGGTGCGGCCGCTGCTGCGCGGCGAGACCACCTCGGCGCCGGCGCTCGCGCGTGACTTCGTCGCGTTCGAGGCCGAGCGCGACGGGAACGGCTGGCGCATCCGGGGTTCGCAGTCGGTCGTCGCGGACGCGGCCTTCGCGGACGGATACCTCGTCGAAGCCCGGTGCGGCGCGAATTCGATGCTGCTCCTGCTGGATCGGGGCGCCGACGGCGTCATGGTGAGCGGGCAGCACGTGGTGAACGGAACGGACGCGGCGGTGCTGGAACTGCGTGATGTGCAGGTCCCGGATCAGGATGTGATCTCCGCGCCCGAGGCCGCCGCCTGGGCCCGGCGGCGCGCGGTGGTGGCCGCCTGCGCGCTGCAACTCGGCGTCCTCGAACGCGCCCTGGAGATGACCTGCGAATATGCCCGCACCAGAAAGCAATTCGACAAACCCATCGGCTCGTTCCAGGCCGTGCGCCAGCGCCTGGCCGACGCCCATATCGACGTCGAAGCCGTCCGCCTGACCCTCTGGCAGGCCGCCTGGCGCGAATCCCACGGGCTCCCAGCGGAATCCGAGGTCGACGTGGCGAAATTCTGGGCGGCCGAGGCCGGTCACCGCGTCGCCCACACCGCCGTCCACATCCACGCCAGCACCGGGATCTACCTGGACTATCCGATGCAACGCTATTTCACCGCGGCCAAACGCGCCGAGTTCGAGGCGGGCGGGGCCACCGCGCACCTGCGCACACTGGGTGCGCGCCTGGACGCGGATCTGTCCTGAGCGATTCCGGGAAATGGACCGGAGGCGCCGCCGGCCGGTGCCGGCGGCGGCTATCCGATCCGCATGAGCCGGATGCGCACCCCTCGTGCGCACGCGGACATGACCTCATCGCGCGCGAGTACCCCGGGTGTTGCAGACCCGGGGAACCCGCGTGTCTGCACGCTCCCACGGGCCGATAAAAAGCGAATAAACGTTCTCTATCTGGTGGCCGGTCCCGGTGCGAACAGCGTCGCCAGTGTCGGTGCGGGCAGCCCGGCGCGGCGGAAGATCTCGGCCGCGTCGGCGTGCTCGCGGGCGGCGGCCTCGTGATCGCCGCGGGCCGTGCGGGCGGTGGCGCGCAGGGACAGCGCCCGCGCCCGGTCGAGGGGATCGGCCGCCTTGCTCAGCAGCCGCAGGGCCTGGGTGGCCTCGCATTCCGCGGCGGCGTCTTTCCCGGCCCGCAGGTGGATCTGGGCCAGCCGGGTGCGCGCCCAGCCCTCCCACAGGCGCACGCCATTGCGATGGGTCATGCGCACCGCGTCCTCGGCCAGTTCCAGTGCGAGCGCGTGCTCGCCGAGCATCGAACGGGTGGCGGCCAATTCGTGGGTGGCCCAGCCCAGCGCGACCGCGTTCGACGACTCCTGGGCCAGCGCGATGGCCCGCTCGGCCACCGCCACCGCCTCCGCGTACTGGCCGGACTCGCACAGCGTGCGGGTGGCCAGGGCCAGGATCCACGCCTCCAGCGACCGATCGTCGAGCGCGCGGGTCCAGGCGATGGCATTGGCGTAGTGCCGATGCGAGTCCTTGGTATTGCCGGTGCGCCGATCCGCCACCCCGAGCAGGATCTCGGCCAGCACCTGCAACCGCCGTTCGGCATCGTCGGCGGGCTGCGAAATCGGTTGCAGGAATTCCAGACTCGCCTCCACCTCGCCCAGCCCGATCTGCATCATGGCGCCCAGCGCCACCCGCAGCCGCCGCGCGCTGGCGTGGTCGCCGTCGCGGATCGCGGTGTCCAGCAGGGCCTTCAGGCCGTCGGCGAGCTCGCGGGCCCGGCTGCCGGTGTCCATCAGCTCCGACATCACCCAGGCGAGATCGGCCGCCAGCGCCACCGCCCGCCCGCCGAGCCGGGCCGCCTGGCGGTGCAACGCGATGATCACCGGCCGCTCGACGTCGTTCCAGGACTGGCCTTCCGCCCCGCCGGCGAAGGTGTGGCCCGGCACCGTGGTGGGCACCAGGAGCAGCGTGGTGTTGCTGTAATCCAGTGCGCCGAGCAGGTTCTTGGTGCTGGCCAGGTAGTAGTCCAGCAGCCGGACCACGATCTCCGATTCCCGTTCGCCGAGATCGCGGTTCGCGGCGGTCCCGGCCAGCCGGGCCCCGAACAGCCGCAGCAGGTCGTGGAAGCGGTAGCGGCCGGGCGCGGGCGTCTCGAGCAGGCTCAGATCCACCAGCGATTCGCACACCATCTCGGCCCGCGCGACCGGCATGCCCAGCAGCGCCGCGGCCCCGTCGACCGGGAAGTCCGGCACATCGGCGCGGGCCAGCATGCGAAACGCCCTGGCCTGCTCGGTGTTCAGCTGTCCGTAGCCGAGGCGGAAGGCCGCCTCCAGGGTGAGGTCGCCGGTCTGCAGCACCTCGAGGCGCTGGCTCTCGTCGGCCAGTCGCTCGGCCAGTGAGGCGATGGTCCACTGCGGCCGCACCGCCAGCCGCGCGCCGACGATGCGCACCGCCAGCGGCAGGCAGGCGCACTGCTCGATCACCGCGTAGGCCGCATCCCGTTCGGCCGCAACGCGTTCGGCGCCCAGGATGCGGGTCAGCAGCGTCATGGCCTCCTCGCGCTCCAGCACGTCGAGGCGGGTGCGCCGCACGGCGGGCAGTTCGGTGAGCGCGGAGCGGCTGGTGATCAGCACCGCGGTACCCGGCGTGCCGGGCAGCAGCTGCGCCACCTGGGCGCTGTCGCGGGCATTGTCGAGTACCACCAGAATCCGCTTGTCGCTCAACAGCGTTCGCAGGTGTGCGGCCCGATCGTCCACGGCGGGTGGGATATCGCCCTCGGCCACCCCGAGCCCGCGCAGGAATCCGCCCAGCGCGTCCCCGGGCGGGATCGGTTCGGGGTCGACGCCGCGCAGATTCACATACAGCTGCCCGTCGGGGAACCGGTCGCGCACCTGATGGGCGATGTGCAGGGCGAGGGTGGTCTTGCCGACCCCGCCCATGCCGCCGACCGCCGAGATGGCCACCGCCGGTCCGTCGCCGGTGAGCTGGGCCGCGATCTCCTCCGCGACCCGGGACCGGCCGGTGAAATCGGCGATGTCGGGCGGTAATTGGGCCGGGGCGACCACCGCGCGGGCGGGCCGCAGCACGGGCGGTAGCTCGGCGCGCAGGATCCGCGCGTGCACGTCGCTGAGTTCCGGTCCGGGCTCCACGCCGACGCCGTCGACCAGCGCGCGGCGGGCGCGCCCGTATTCCTCGAGCGCCTCGGCCTGGCGGCCGGAGTGGTACAGCCCGGTCATGAGCAATGCGCGGAAGCGCTCCCGCAGCGGATGCTCCTCGATGAGCGGCCCGAGTTCGGCGACCGCCTCGGCGCTGCGGCCGGTTTCGATATCGAGGGCCAGGCGGTCCTCGAGGATGGAGAGCCGCCACTGTTCGAGCCGGGCCCGCTGCCGCTCGGCATAGGGCCCCGGCAGTCCGCCCAGCGCGGCGCCCTGCCAGCGGGCCAGCGCCGACTCCAGGGTGTCGCGGGCGCTGCCCGGATCCTCGTAGCGCAGCCGCTCGGCCGCGGCGACCTCGTCCTCGGCGTCGTGAATATCGGTGCGCCCGGATGGGAGTCGCAGGGCGTAGCCGTCGCCGATGGAGATGAGCAGGGTGGAGGGTCCGCGGTTGACGCGGTCGGGTTCCAGTTCGCGCCGGAGTTTGGCCACGTGGGTGCGCAGCGCGGGCACGGCGCGCAGCACCGGGTCCTCGCCCCAGATCCCCTCGACGAGCTCGGCTGCGGTGACCGCCTTGCCCTCGCGCAGCAGCAGCGCCGCCAGCACGGCGCGCCGCTGTGGCGGACCCAGATCCAGGGGCGTGTCCCCGCGCCATGCGCGGACCTCGCCCAATACGGCAAATCTCAGCAAACCGACCTCCCCGTTCGGGAGTCTAGAGGGGTCGAGACAGCGACGATTCGCCGACTATCCTGCACCGATTCACGCCTTCCCTCGGGGAATGGATCCGTGGTCCGGACCGTCACCCATCCTGCGCGTCGCATCGGCCGTTGGTGGGTCATTGGCCGGTTCCAAGCGGCGAGTCCGACTCTGATCACGGGCGCCGCACCGAGACTGACGCCCCCGATCGTCTGGAGGCACCCCATGCGGCTGAAGTCCGCCACCGTCATCGCCGTGTGCGCCCTGGCCCTGGGGCTGGCCGGCTGCGAGGCGCAGCACGCATCCACCGGTCCGGGCGGCGTCGGCACGCCGGCCTCGACCGTGGAACCCGCTGCCGACCAGCAGCGCGGGCACGGGCGCTTCGTCGCCACCACCGAGCACCTGACCAGCAGCGGCAAGGGAGATGTCGGCTTCGACATCGACGTGCCGCAGGTACGGGTCGAGGGCACGGGCGTGAACTGGTCCGCCGGACGGGAATTCAACGACGCCATGGTGCAGGGGCTGTGGACCTACGTCGACAAGCAGCAGGACCCCGCGGTGATCACCGACCCGAACAAGTCGAGCAAGGTCGAGCGCATCGGGACGCACGTGCTCAGCGGGATGCTGTACCTGCGCGTCGACTTCCACGGCGCGCACCCGGAGGACCGGCTGTTCTCGCATGTCACGAATATCGATACCGCGCAGGAGATCACGCTCGCGAGCCTCTTCACCGACCAGCAGCAGGGGTTGAATGTGCTTGCGGCGCAGACGAAGACGCAGCTGACGCGCACCCGGGTCGCCGATGTCGTCCGGTTCGACGACGTCCAGGCCGTTGCCGCCACCTTCCAGGTCTGGACCGCCACCCAGGAGGGCCTGCACGTGTACTTCCCGCAGGGGCACATCGGGCCCGAGGCGGCCGGCGTCGTCGACGTCACCGTCCCGTGGTCGGACCTGAACGGCGTGCTGAAGCCGGGCATGCTCGCGGTGCTGTCGAGCTAGCGCTGGTCCGGCCGTCCGCCACGCCGATCGAAACCGGACGGCCGGTCCTGCCTGCCACGTAACCTGTGAACGTGGCAATCGGTGACACGTCGCGCGGCGCGGCGCGGCCCGGAATCGCGCTGGCCACCGTCACCGCGGTCCTGTTCGTGACCTTCCTCGACACCACCGTGGTCTCCGTCGCGCTGGCCGACATCCGGTCGGAGCTCAGCACCGATGTCATGCTGCTGCAGTGGGTGGTCAATGCGTACACCCTGGTCTTCGCGAGCCTCATGCTGGCGGCCGGATCCCTGGGCGACCGGTGGGGCCGCAAACGCGTCATGGTCGCCGGGTTGGCGATCTTCTGTGCGGGATCGGTGATTTCGGCGCTGGCGGCGAGCGTGCCGATGCTCATCGCCGGGCGTGCGGTCATGGGACTGGGCGCGGCCGCGTCCGAGCCGGGCACCCTGTCGGTGCTGCGGCAGGTCTTCCCCGATCCCCGCGCCCGCGCCAAGGCGCTCGGGGTGTGGGCGGCGGTGTCCGGTCTCGCCCTGGCCGCCGGGCCGGTGCTCGGCGGCGTACTGGTCGGGGCCTACGGCTGGCGATCGATCTTCTGGTTCAACCTGATCCTCGGCGTGGTGGTGCTGGCCGCCGCGCTGCGGTATGTGCCCGAGAGCGCGGATCCGCAACCGGGGCAGCTGGATTGGCTCGGCTCGCTGCTCGGCGCCATCTTCCTCGGTGCGATGATCTATGCCGCGATCAGCGGGGAGAACCGCGGATACGGCGCGCCCTCGGTGGTCGCGCTGTTCGTGCTGGGTGGGCTCGCGTTCCTCGCGTTCGTCGCCGTCGAGAACCGGGTTCGCAACCCCGTCTTCGACTTTCGCTATCTGCGGCTTCCGCCGGTACGCAGCGCACTCTTCGTCGCCTTCGCGGTCTACTTCGGGGTCTTCTCGATCTTCTTCTTCACCGCGCTGTATCTGCAGGTGATGATCCACTACTCGGCCGGCCGGACCGCCGCGGTGTTCGCGCCGATGGCCGTGGCGATCATGCTCGGAGCGGTGGCCGCCGGATTCTGGGTCGCTCGTACCGGCGCCCGCACGCCGATGATCGCCGGCTGTGTCGTGGGTGCGGCGGGCATTCTGCTGACCCGGCACGCACTGGACGGCACGGTGGAGTTCGCGCCGCTGGCCGCCACCCTGGCCGTCGCCGGTCTCGGGTTCGGCGTCGCCGTGGTGCCGCTCACCGCGGCGGTGCTGACCGGTGTACCCGCCGAGCATTCGGGCATGGCGGCCGCGGCCACCAACACCATGCGCCAGGTCGGGGCGGCCGTGGGCGTCGCGGTCCTCGGCTCGCTGGTCAACGGTTTCCTCACCGCCGACCTGCGGACCCGCCTCACCGAGCTGGGCCTGCCCGCCGACCTGCAACCCATCGCCATCGACGCGGTCGAACGCGGCCGCATCCCACCGGGCCTCGACCTGGCCACGGCCATCAAATACGCACCGCACGTCCACGAGGTCCTGCAGACGGCGACCGTGGCCTTCCGGCACGGACTCGATGTGGCGCTGGTGGTTTCGGCGCTGGCGATCCTGACCGCCGGGGCGTTCACCGCGCTCACCGGGCACGACGCCGACTCCGTGCGCTGGTGGCGCGAACTGCCTCCGGCCCTGGGGGCTTTCGTCATGGCGACCGGAATCCTTTCCGTCGGAACGCATCTCACGGGATACGAGACGGTCTCGCGGCTGTTGCTGACACTCGCGGGCATCATCTGGCTGGTGCTGGCCGCCGATTTCGCCTCCCGGCAGCTCCGGGATCACGACCGCTGGGCATCCGAGGGCGATACCCCGGCCGCCCTGACCGCGGTGGCCGCGACGACCGTCCTGGGGACCCGGCTGTGCCTGCTCGGCTGGCAGGTGGTGGCCATCGCCCTGCTCGTGGTCGCGACGGTGGTGTGGCCGGTGCTGCTGGTCACGGTGATCCGGCACTGGAACCGGCGGATGCCCGGCGCGGTGTTCCTGGTCTGCGTGTCGACTCAGGGCCTGTCGGTGCTGGCGGCCACCCTGGCGCAGGACGGCGCCGGCGACTGGCTCGCCACCGCGGCCCTGGTGTGCTTCGTGCTCGGATTGCTGTTGTATCCGGTGGCATTCGCGCATTTCGACATCGCGGAGATCTGGCGGGGCGCAGGGGACCAGTGGGTCATGACCGGTGCCGTCGCGATCTCGGCCCTGGCCGCCTCGAAACTCACCGCCTGGCAGCAGTGGACGGGAACCCCGCATGCGGTGCTCCGGGCAGTGACCCTGGCGCTGCTCGTGGTGAACCTCGGCTTCTACGCGATTCTGGTTGGGGCCGAGGTGATTCGCTTCCGCCCCGGATACAACGTGCGGCGGTGGGCGACGGTGTTCCCGCTCGGTATGACATCGGTCGCGGCGCTCTCGACCGGAGCCGGACTGTCGCTGTCCTGGGCGCGGACCCTCGGCCGTGTGCTGCTCGTGGTGGCGATCGTCGTCTGGCTGCTTGTCGCGGCGGAACTCGCCGCGACCCTCCGGCCCGGCCGTACCGAGCCGGCTCCGCTCACCGGGGCGTCGGATCCCTGAGTGACGGTGTGCCGGGTGGTGATCGGGAAAATCGATTGCGCCCGAGCCGATCCGCCCGGCACGATCGTCGGCATGTTCGCGCAGCCCATCGTCGCATTCCCCGCAGTCGCGGGCGCGATGGCTGCTGCCCTGGTGGTCTTCGCATTCGACGGCGCACGACGCTGACCTTCTCCGGGACGTCCCGGGACCTCAGACGGGGAAGGTCGGCTCGCTGCTGAGGTCCCCTCGAAACCTTGACTCCCGGTTGGAGAACCAATCATGGCCAAGCAGGCCTATGTCCGCACCAAGCCGCACCTCAACATCGGCACCATGGGGCATGTCGACCACGGCAAGACCACGCTGACCGCCGCCATCACCAAGGTGCTGGCCGAGCGCGGCGGCACCGCCTTCGTACCCTTCGACCGCATCGACCGAGCGCCGGAGGAGATCGAGCGCGGCATCACCATCAATATCGCGCACGTCGAATACGAGACGGCCACACGGCATTACGCGCACGTCGACATGCCGGGGCACGCCGACTTCGTGAAGAACATGATCACCGGCGCGGCCCAGCTGGACGGGGCCATCCTGGTGGTGTCGGCGGACGACGGCGTCATGCCGCAGACCGCCGAACACGTGCTGCTGGCCCGCCAGGTGGGTGTCGAGCACATCGTGGTCGCGCTCAACAAGGCCGACATCGCCGACGGCGAGTTGCTGGAGCTGATCGAGCTCGAGGTTCGAGAGCTGTTGTCCGCCAACGGTTATGATGGCGACGGCGCTCCCGTGGTGCCGGTGTCGGGGCTGCGGGCGCTGCAGGGTGACGAGCACTGGTCGGTGCAGCTGCTGCGCCTGCTCGACGCCGTCGACGACTACGTGCCGATGCCGGTGCGCTACACCGACGCGCCGTTCCTCATGCCGGTCGAGAACGTCCTCACCATCACCGGTCGCGGAACCGTCGTGACCGGTGCGGTGGAGCGCGGGCGCGTTCAGGTGGGCGACCGCGTCGCGGTGCTCGGCTTCGGCGGAGCGGTCGAGTCGGTGGTCACCAGCCTCGAAACCTTCGGCCGGACCATGGAATCGGCCGAGGCGGGCGACAATGTGGCGCTGCTGCTGCGCGGCGTGCAACGCGGTCAGGTGGCGCGCGGCCAGGTGGTCGCGGCGGTCGGCAGTATCGCGGTGCACACCGGGTTCACCGCGCGGGTGCGGCTGCTGACGGCGTCCCAGGGCGGTCGGCGCACGCCGATCGTCACCGGATACCGACCGCAGTTCTTCGTCCGCACCGGTGACGTCTCCGGTCAGGTGGCGGTGCCGGAGGGCCGCGCGATGCCGGGCGAGACCGTCGAGGTGGCGGTCACGCTCGACCGCGCCATCCCGCTGGAGCCCGGGCTCGGCTTCGCGGTCCGTGAGGGCAACCTGACGGTCGCCGCGGGCACGGTCCTCACCGTCGACGGCTAGCGGCGAACGAATCCCGGCCACCGAGTGTGGCCGGGATTCTCTCATCCGGCGTGCGCATCGTCCTCGACGATGGGGTCCATGGAACGTGGGCACTATGGGGACGACCATCGGGCATTCGCCGAACTGGCACGGGGTTTCGTGCGCAAGGAGGTCGCGCCGCACTATCTGGAGTGGGAAGAGGCGGGGATCGTGCCGCGCTCGGTGTTCGCGCGGGCGGGAGAGCTGGGACTGCTCGGATTCGCGGTACCGCAGACCTACGGCGGGCTGGGAGTGGCGGACTTCCGCTTCAATCAGATCCTCATCGAGGAATTCATGGAAGGTGACGGCGCTGGAGTAGGGCTGAATTTCGCTCTGCACAATGACATCTGCACGCCCTATCTCGTGGAACTGACCACCGAGGAACAGCGGCAGCGGTGGCTGCCGGGATTCGTGGCAGGGACGCTGATCTCGGCCATCGGCATGACCGAGCCGGGCGCGGGGTCGGATGTCGCCGGAATCCGTACGGCAGCGGTGGATATGGGCGATCACTTCGTGGTGAACGGCGCGAAGACGTTCATTACCAATGGGATCAATGCCGATCTGGTGATCACGGCGGTGCGGACCTCCGCCGAGCGGCACAGGGGGGTGACCCTGATGGTGCTGGAACGCGGGATGCCGGGCTTCGAACGGGGCCGCAACCTCGACAAACTCGGCCTGCACTCGCAGGATACGGCCGAGTTGAGCTTCACCGACGTTCGCGTGCCCAAAGAGAATGTGCTGGGTGAGGTGGGGCGCGGCTTCGAATACCTGATGCGCAACCTGGCTCAGGAGCGCATGCAGATCTCGGTGGCCTGCCTCGCGCGGGCGCGGGTCGCGCTGCGCACCACCATCGAATATGTCGGCGGCCGTGAGGCTTTCGGGCAGCCGATCGGGGGCTTTCAGAACACCAAGTTCACCCTCGCCGATGTCGCCACCGAGGTCTCGGTCGCCGAGGCGTTCATCGACAAATGCGTTCTCGAGCTGAACGCCGGTCGGCTCGCGCCGGCCGATGCGGCCAAGGCCAAACTGTGGGCTTCGGAGATGGAATTCCGGTGTATCGATCGGTGTCAGCAGTTGTTCGGTGGGTATGGGTATATGCGCGAGTATCCGATTGCGCGGGCGGCGGCTGATGCGCGTATCACTCGCGTGTATGGCGGCACCTCCGAAATCATGCGCGAGATCATCGGCCGCGACCTGCATTTGACCGATCGGTCTCGGGGTGCGAGTTAGCGAATTATATTGCGATACGGAATAATTGGGATTTCTTGAACGATCTCCGGGCGGTAGAGACATCACCGCGGTGGACGCGGTCGGTGCGGTGGGTGACGCGCTCGATGTGCTCTCTCTTTGGGTTTCGGCTCTTATCGTTTGAGCCCTTGGGCGGTAGCGATCAGCCGCTCCATCGCAGTGCGAGGCAGGATGCGGCGGATCGCGAACATCAGCGGGGCATTGCTTCCTACCGCATAGAGCGGCTTCGGACGGTCCGAGTCGACGGCTGCCACAATGGTTTCCGCGACTTTCTCGGGCGGGATCCCCTTGCTCATCTGGCTGTCGAGCTTGGCCATGAACTTGGTGAATTCTGCGGCGTGCGGAGAGCCTTCGTCGATGTACTTCATCCGTCGCTCGCTCAGGCCGGTGTCGATCTGGCCGGGTTCCACCGTGGTGATCCAGACACCGTACGGCGACTCTTCGAACCGAGCGGCGGTCGCGAACCCGCGCAGTGCCGCCTTGGTCGCCACGTACGAGGAGCGGTAGGGCATGGGGAAGCTCCCCAGCATGGAACCGACCATGACGACCCGCCCGTAGCCTCGCTCGCGCATGCCGGGCAGCACCGCCTGTGTCAGCGATACCGCACCGAACACGTTGAGCTGGAACAGCCTTTCGATCGCTTCCCGGGGCAGTTCGGCGAGCGGTCCGGCCTGGCTCTCTCCGGCGTTGTTGATCAGAACGTCGATCGCTCCGAGAGCGGTGGTGAAGCGGTCGATCGAGTCGAGGTCGGTGATGTCCAGTGCGCGATATTCGACTCCGGCCACGCGGTCGGCGGCGGCGATGGAGTCGGGGTTTCGGCTGGTACCGATCACCTTGTGGCCGCGGCCCGCGAAGGCAGCGGCGGTGGCCTTGCCGATGCCGGAGGACGCGCCGGTGACAACCACGGTACGGGTCGTGTTGCTGCTCATACGGCAGACGTTATCGGGCTCGGTGGGAGTCCGGCCAGGTGGTGGGTCGGCGTTGGGTCTGGATGCCGGGCCATGAACGCAGGACCTCGGTGCAGCGGACCTGGCGGCGTTCCGCGGCCGATTCGTCGGTAACCGACCGGATGCCGAGCCAAATGCCGATGCCGAAGGTGGGTGCCGCCAGTGCGGGAATTAGCAGGATGACGGTGGAGCTCATGGTGGGCAGGCCTCGATTGCTGGTCGTCGTCCGGACCGGATGTGGATGAATCGCACGGGGGCACCGGCTGTTACGTGACGAATCGCGTGTCGACCGAAACGCATCATGTGTCGCATTCGAATCTGTCGGTTGCGCCACACCGGACGGTCTCTCGTTGATATGTTTCGCCAACCCGATGGGGAACAGACATTTGGTCGGGAGTAGTCGAAGAGGACGACGCGTACATGTTCGACTGGGATCTAGTCAGGAACACCTCCGGCGTGCACATCGTGGCGCGGATCGCGGAGGAACGGGGGATGCCGGTGGGGGAGTGCCTGGCCGGCACGGGAGCGCCGCCCGAGGCGGTGATCGATCGCTACGCGGAACTGTCTGCGCGGCAGGAACTTACGGTGGTGCGCAATCTGCTCGCCCGATTCGGGGACGAACCGGGGCTGGGCGTCGAGGCGGGGCTCCGCTATCGCGTCTCGCTGCATGGACCGTGGGGGCTGGCGCTGCTGGCCAGCCGCACGCTGCGGGACGCCCTGCAGGTTGCCCTGCACTGCGTCGAGCCGGCCTTCGCCCTCGGGCGGTTGAGCTTCGAGGAGACGGACGGCGAAGGGCGGCTGCGGTTCGATGATCGGGAGCTTCCCGAGGATGTCCGCGCCTTTCTGGGCGAGCGGGTCATGGCCGGTGTTCAGGTGATCGCCCGGGAATTGTTCTCCATGGGAGTTCCGGTGCGGCGCTTGAGTTTCCGGCACGGCGCGCCCGCCGATACCGCGCGATATCGGTCGGTCTTCGGGGTGGAGCCGGACTTCGGCGCGGCCGGCACCGAGCTCGCGTTCGACGCCGCCCATCTGGATGTGGCGCTGCCGCAGGCCAACGAGTGGGCGCGCAGTCGGTGCGAGCAGATGTGCCGGGACCTGCTGGCCCGCCGCCACGCTCGTACCGGCGTCGCGGGCGCGGTGCGGGATCTGCTGATCCGCAATCCGGGGGTGCTTCCGGATCAGTCGGCGGTGGCGGCCGAGATGTACGTCAGTGCGCGCACACTGTCGCGGCGGCTCCACGAGGAGGGCACCTCCTTCCGCACGCTGCTCGACGAGGTCCGGCAGGCGCTGTCGGAAGAACTGCTCAACCGCACCGATATGACCACCGAACAGGTGGCGGGGCGGCTGGGCTACGCCGAGGCCGCCTCCTTCATCCGGGCCTTCCGGCGGTGGCAGGGTTGTCCGCCCCAGGAGTATCGCGCGCGCGGCAGGATGCCGGCGCTGGTGTAGCCGCGACGCTCGGTGTCAGTGCTGCGCGGTCAGGAAGGTGCCCGCGTGCAGCGTGGTGCCGACACCGGGCGCGAATTCGCCGTACTCGTAGACCAGGTGGCCGCCGACCACGGTGGCGGCCACCGCACGGTCATTGCGGTTGACCATGCGCTGCAGGCCCGCAACGCCGGGGAACGGCGCCTCGGCGTAGGCGCTGCTGGAGCCGTCGAAACCGGCGGGGTCGATCACGGCGATATCGGCGCGGCCGCCGACTCGCAGGTGACCGGCGTCCAGGCCGTACCAGTCCGCCAACTCGCCCGTGACCCGGTGGATCGCGGTCTCGAGCGGCAGGAATCCGCGCTGGTGCGCGCGTTCGAGCAGGCGCAGCCCGAAATTGTAGAAGGCCATATTGCGCAGGTGCGCACCGGAATCGGCGAAACCCACCTGCATCATGGGCGAACGCTGCAGCCGGTCCAGGACCTCCTCGCGGTCATTGGCGATGACGGTGCGCCACCGCAGCTTCGGGCCGTGCGTGACCGCCAGGTCCAGGAGGGCGTCGGCCGGATGGATGCCGCGTTCGTCCGCTACCGCGCCGAAGGACTTGCCGACGACCTCCGGCTCGGGGCAGGACACGATCACCGCGTCGTACAGGTCGCGGTTCCACACGCGCGGGCCGTACTTCTTGGCCAGGTCCTTGCGGAAATCGCGGCGATAGGATTCGTCTGCCAGCAGTTCGCCGCGCTTCATGACATCGCGGATATTGAGTGCGGCTACCCCGGAGCCGAACTCCTCGAACACCACCAGATCCACGCCGTCGGCGTACACCTCGAACGGGACCGGCAGGTGCTGCCACCGGAAGCGTGCTCCGCCAACGGTGTTCACGATCCAGGCAGCGGTGGTGGCGGCACGGGCGACGGTGCGGTCGGCCTTGACGTCCATGCCCGCGATGAGGGAGGTCTTGAGCGGCTTGCGGAAACGGCCGGCGCTCTCGGCGAAGTAACGGGCGATCTCGGCGCGGGCGGTGAGGTTGGGTGTGCTCTGGTGCACGCGACCGCGGCGGCGCAGGATCGTATTGAGGGCGTGGTACTCCCGCCAGGTGGCATACGTGGACGGCAGCCGGCGGGTGGGGAATCGGACGCCCTCCAGCTTGGAGAACGAGCTGCGAATCGTGGACAGGCCCAGGAAACCGGCGTCGAGGGCGTCCTCGAGCATGGCACACATGCGGGCCAGCTCGGCCTCCGTCGGCCGTGCCGTGGCATCCACCGCGCGGGCCAGGCCCATCACCGCGACGCGCATATCCGAATGTCCCAGGAACGCAGCGACATTCGCGCCGAGGGGGCGGTCGGCGATGGCCTTCGCGTAGGACTGCGGGCCGTCCCAGTCCTTGTGCTCCTTGACGGCCGAATGCACCGCGTCCCACGGCAGGGCCTCGACGCGCGCGAACAGGTCGGCGCAGTCCTCGGCCTCCGAATACACGGTGGACAGCGAGCAGTTCCCGAGCACGACAGTGGTGACCCCGTGCCGGACCGACTCCCCCAACCCGGGATTTCCGAGCACCTCGGCGTCGTAGTGGGTGTGCACATCGAGGATGCCCGGCATCACCCATCTGCCGGTGGCGTCGACCGTGCGCTCTCCGTCCGGAATCTCGCCGCCGATGACCGTGACCTTGCCGTCCGTCACCCCGATATCCGCGCGTACCGGCGACTTCCCGGTGCCGTCGAATACCGTGCCACCGCGTATCACCAAGTCGCACCGAGCCATCGCCATCACCCTGTTCATCAACTCGCCATGGAGGGTTTTATACAGGCTATAACCGAAATGTGCGGTTGGTCATCGGGTCGGTGCGGCGGGAAAATCATCGTTGCGGCCCGAGCGATACCGGGCCGCGACCTGGGACTGTCCATCGTGTCCCAGGTCGCGGCGCTCGACGCCACGCCGGAAGTCGAATCGAATTCCGGCGGAATGGTTTTCATCATCATCTTCCCGATCGTCGAACCGCGCTCAGTTCGGTATGGGGCAGAACGGTTCGCATGATGCAGGTGGTGCCGGTGCTGGTGTCTGTGGTTCGTCGAAGTGCGCGGAATTCACCAGCAGCAGGACTGCGATGGCGAATACGAGCACCGCGGCGGACGCGGCCGCCACGAATCCCCAGTTGAGTCTCGGGAAGGTGATGACCTTGGTGCCGTCCTCGACGACGAGGAAGAGCACCGCGGCATTACCTGGCGATCGGGACAATTGAGACAAAACGGTGTGACGCCACCAGTTTCCAGTCATGGCAGCACTCGACCCTTTGCTGAATTCTGTTGCGATTCTGCTGTGAGTACAGCAATCTTCAGGCTACGCCCGAAAAATCGCCATAGCAATCGGCTATGTCACGGCTTCCGGTCGGCCCCTGAGTAGTTCTGCGGTAGCGCGTACCCTGCTGCCCGGTAAAAATGAAATCCATTGCCGGACGGTCCATGTGGGAGAGCGATGAACACCGAAGCACGACGCCCCAGAGGGCTGGGCAAGCGAGCCTGGCTGACGACGCACCTGGTCCGCCGCATTCTCCGCACGCTGGCGTGGTCGAACTTCGTCCACGTCACCGTGATCGGCCGCGACCGGATTCCGAAAACCGGCCCGGTCATCATCGCGAGCAATCACATCTCGATGCTCGACGCGGTCTTCCTCTGGGGAGCGCTCCGCCGCCGCGCCATCGCCATTGCCATGGCCGAACTGTGGTCCTGGCCGGCTATCGGCTGGCTTGTCCGCCGCCTGGGTCAGATTCCCGTCATTCGCCGCGACCCCGACTCCGGCCGCAATGCCATGGCCCAGGCAGAGCAAATTCTGCACCACGGCGGTGTGCTCATCATCTACCCGGAGGGTCGCCTGGTCCCGCCCGGCGACCATGAGCCCTTCAAGCCCGGTGTAGCCAATCTGGCCTTGACAACCGGCGTCCCCATCATCCCGGTGGCCACCACCGGCACCGACAATGTCCTCCCCATCCGCCGTGCCGCCACCCCCGCCCGCCCCTTCAACCGCCGCCACCCGGTAACCATCCACTTCGGTACCCCCATCAACCCCGCCGACTTCGACAATCCCGAAAAACTCCTGGATCACCTCCGCCACCAAATCGAAGCTCTCCGAACCCCTTGACTCCGGCTGAGGTCGCCGCGTGAATGTGCAAGTAATCCCGGGCCGACTGCTCGAAGCGCCGACATCCGATGCGGCCGGGATGGACCGCCGAGCCCTGGCTCCTCGGGGACGCAGTGCATCGAATCCACCGAGGTCTTCGAGGAGCGGGCGCCCATTCTTTCGGTCACCGATGGCGCCGCGGATAACCTCTGGCACCGGGAATCACAGTTTCGACCGTCAACGGCCCGACCGGGCATCTCCCTCCTGGGCCCGAACTCCGGGAGCCGACCGAGATTTCCGGCGCGTGCAGGAAGTACGCGGCTACGGAAGTATCGCGTCGGCTTCTATTTCGACCAGGAGGTCCGGGTCGATCAGTTGGGAGACTTGGAGCATGGTGGCGGCGGGGCGGATGTGGGCGAAGACTTCGCCGTGGGCCTTGCCCACTTCTTCCCACCGGGAGATGTCGGTGACGTAGATTCGGGTGCGGATGACGTTTTCGAGGGAGGCGCCGACTTCGGTGAGGGCAGCGGCGATTCGGCGGAGGGTTTCGCGGGTTTGTTCGGCGATATCGTCGCCGCCGACGGGCGGGCCGTCGGGGGTGGCGGCGGTGGTGCCGGCCACCGCGATCCATTGGCCGACGCGGACCGCGCGCGAATAGCCGACGATCGGCTCCCATTGGGCACCTGAGGAAACAAGCTGTCGAACGGTCATCGTCCTATTCTGCACACTACCGAGAGCTTTCAGCAGACCGGAGCTACCACTGCGCTACAGGCAGACGCCGTGGCGGAAGTGGTGTGTCATCGGCCGGACAGGGCTCTGCACAGGGCTTCCAGTGCGGGGCCGAAACCGTGGTCGGAGGGGGTGCCGTAGCCGACGACCAGACCGTCACGGTGCGGCATGGGGGCGGCGGGGTGACGGTAGCGGCGCAGGCCGTCGAGGGCCAGGCCGAGGCTTCGGGCGGCATGCAGGGTGGAATCCTCTGTGCCGTCCGGCAATTCGAGGACCGCGTGCAGTCCGGCGGCGATGCCGCTGACCCGAATGTGCGGGGCCCGCTGGGCCAGCATGCGAACCAGGAGATCGCGGCGGCGACGGTAGGTGGCGCGGGTGCGGCGGAGATGGCGGTCGTATGCGCCGGAGGAGAGGAAGTCGGCGAAGGTCAGCTGGGTAACCACGCCGGCCCACATTTCACGACTTCCCTTGGCGGACAGGACATCGTCGATCAGTGAATCGGGAAGTACCATCCAGCCCAGTCGCAGCGCGGGGGACAGACTCTTGCTGACCGAGCCCAGGTAGACGATCCGATCGGGGTCCAGGCCCTGCAGCGCGCCGACCGGCTGACGGTCGTAACGGAACTCGCCGTCGTAGTCGTCCTCCAGCAGCACCGCACCGGATGCGCGTATCCAATCCACCACGGCCGCCCGGCGTTCCGGATGCAGAGGGCCGCCGGTGGGGTACTGGTGCGCCGGGGTGAGGAGCACGGCCCGGGCGTCGGTTCCCACAAGCTCGTCCACCACAGCGCCACGGTGATCCACCGAGACCGGAATCGACTCGATCCATTTGTCGTGCAGGATATCTCGATAGAAGTCCAGCCCGTAGGCCTCCATGGCCATCGGCCCGTTCAGCACATCGCACAGCAGCTGCAGCCCGTGCGCGAACCCGGAACAGATGATGATCCGCTCGGGTTCGGCCCGTACGCCCCGCGCCCGGCTCAGATACTCCGCCACCGTGCGCCGCAATTCCACCCGCCCGCGCGGATCCCCCACGCCGAACGCGTCATTGGGCGCGGCCGCCAGCGACCGGCGGGTCGAGGCCGCCCAGTCGGTGCGCGGAAACGCCGCCGCATTGGGCGAGCTCGGCTGCAGATCATGCAGCACCCGGCGCGGGTTGCGCCGTGCCGCAGCGCCTTTGCGATCGACCGCCGCCGGGGTAGCGCGATCCGCCACCCGCGTTCCGGAGCCCTGTTGCGCGGTCAGCCAACCCTCTTCCACCAGTTCCGCATACGCCGCCGCGGCGGTATTGCGCGCAATGCCCAGGTCCGCCGCCAGCGTCCGGTAGGGCGGCAGCCGGGTCCCGGACGCCAACCGGCCCGACCGGATCGCGTCCCGCAGCGCCGACATGAGCTGGGCCCGAGGGCTTCCCTCTCCCGCGAGCTCCAGATGCAGATCGACGCCCGCTGTCTCGCCGCCCGCGGAATTGGCCCAATCATCTGCCATGGAAATGCACCATATCAATGGGTCTTTCAGCCCTTACGGTCATGCCATGACGACTTTTCAGGTCCCGGCACGCATGATCTTCGCCGCCGTCGCCCCGCCCCGCGGGCCGCCCGGGGTGTGGTCGCACGGAACCCCTTGTCATCCGAAAGGTTTCACCCATGTCTGCTTCCGTCACCACCGCCCCCGCCCGCTCGCCCGTCCGGGGCTGGCTGGCCGTCCTCGCGGTGACACTGGGCATCTTCGCCCTGATGACCTCCGAGCTGCTGCCGGTCGGCCTGCTCACCCCGGTCGGCTCCGCGCTGCACGTCTCCGAGGGCGTTGCCGGGCTGATGGTTACCGTCCCGGGCCTGGTCGCGGCCCTGTCCGCGCCGATCGTCACCGTGCTCACCGGGCGCGTGGACCGCCGCATCGTGCTCGCGGTCCTCATCGGCCTGATGGGCGCGGCCAACCTGGCCTCCAGTCTCGCAACGAGTTTCGTGGTCGTGCTCATCGCCCGATTCCTGGTCGGTATCGCCGTCGGCGGCTTCTGGTCCATCGCGGGCGGCATCGCGCTGCGGCTGGTGCCCGAGCATCAGGTCGCCCGCGCCACCGCGGTCATCTTCGGCGGCGTCGAAACCGCCTCGGTGCTGGGCGTTCCCACCGGCACGTTCCTCGGCGACCTGAGCGGCTGGCGCACGGCCTTCGCCGCCGTGGGCGCGCTCGGCCTGACCTCGGTGGCGTGCATGGTCTTCCTGATGCCGAGCCTGCCGGCCGAGCAGTCGGTCCACCTGCGGGATCTGCCGGCGGTGTTCAAATCCAATGCGGCCCTGCGGCTCGCGCTGATCCTGACCTTCCTGGTGATCACCGGCCACTTCCTGGCCTACACCTTCGTGCGCCCGATCCTGCACGAGCACGGCGTCGACGATCGCGTGACCGGGGTGCTGCTGCTGGTCTTCGGCATCGCCGGCATCTGCGGCAACTTCCTCGCGGGCACCCTGGTCGCGAAAAGCCTGCGGCGCACCACCTTCGGCATCGGGGTGCTGCTGGTCGCGGCCATGGCCGCGCTCGCGTTCTTCGACACGAATGTCGTTGCCGCCGGATCGATCCTGATGCTCTGGGGCCTCGGCTACGGCGCCGTCCCCGTCACCTTCCAGACCCGCATCCTGCGGGCCGCTCCGGACACCACCGAAGCGGCGTCGTCCCTGTTCGTCTCGACCTTCAATTTCTCGATCGCCCTGGGCGCGCTGGCCGGTGGCATCGCGGTCGACCACGCCGGCCCGCTCAGCGTCCTCTGGCTCGGCGGCGGTTCGATCCTGGCCGCCCTGTTGATCCTCGGCGGCCGGGCCCGGACTCCCCGGCTCGCCACCGTCTAGCCGGTCCGGTCTCCCCGATCGCGCTGGACGGACCGAGGGGTGGTTCGATCGGGGTATGAGCGACGGTGGAGAAGCCAGGCGAGTTGTGTCCGCAGAGCGTGAGGTATCCGCCGGGGCCGCGCGGATATTCGAATTGATCGCCGATCCGGCGCAGCAGTCCCGCTGGGATGCGAACGACAACCTCGCACACGCGGAGCCGGGGCAGCGGGTGCGGTCGGTCGGTGACGTCTTCGAGATGACGCTCACCTCGGGAGCGGTCCGGGAGAACCGGATCGTCGAATTCGAGGAGACGCGCCGAATCGCCTGGCTGCCTTCGGAACCCGGTGCGCAGCCGCCGGGCCACCTGTGGCGGTGGGAGCTGGAGCCGTTGGGCGACAACCGGACCCGCGTGACCCACACCTACGACTGGACCGATCTGGCCGATGAGAAGCGCCTGGCGCGGGCGCGCGCCACCACCTCGGAGATGCTGCGGGGATCGGTGGATCGACTGGCGGAGCTGGCCGAAGAGCAGTGATCGGCCTGCCGCGCGCCCGGGGCTCTCAGGAGGCCGCGTCCTGGAGCTCGCGCACCGCGGCGGTGGTGTAGCGGTAGTCGTCCAGCGGGAAATGCCGGTTCTCCCAATACATTTCCAGCTGGGTCGAGGGCCGGAAGGCCGCGCCGTCCCCCTGGTAGTTGATGTAGTAGGTGTTCGAGGTGATGCAGCCCTGGGTGAACAGGTGGGTCCGCTTGGCCCGCGTGTCCATCCGCGCGAAGTACTCGTCGTGCGGCTGCTGCCGCACCTCCACCCGGGTCGCGCCGCGCCGGCGGGCCTCCCCGATGACCCGGGCCGCGTGCGCCGAGGTCGATTCGATCAGCGGGATATACGAGCCCGGCGCATAGGCGTAGGGCCCCACGATCAGGAACGCATTGGGGAACCTGGGCACCGACACCCCCTGGTAGGCCTGGAAGCGGTGCTCGTCCCAGAACTCGCCCAGTTCGAGCCCGTCGCGACCGTAGATCGGATAGGGCGGCGTGTACCCCTTCTCCATCACCTTGAATCCCGTGGCGCACAACACCATATCGAATTCCCGCTCCCGCCCGTCGGCGCTGACGACGCCTGTCGGCGTGAAATGCTCTATGGCCTCGGTGACCAGATCGACATGCGGGAGGGTGAACGTCTTGAAATACGAATTCGAGATCGACGGACGCTTGCACCCGAACCGGTAGTCCGGCGTCAGCCTGCGACGCAGCTCTGGATCGCGCACCTGACTGAAGAGAAAGGCCTTCATGGCGGTTTCGGCCGCCGTCATACCCATCGAGGTCAGCCGCGGATAGTTGGAGATTGCCAGCCCTGCCCCCAGACCGGCGTTCACGCCCACATTGCCGAGAAAGCGCACCGTTCGCTGCAGCGGCGCGAAGTTCAGTACCGCGTTCGCGACCGGCCCCATGGGGAAGTCCACCTTGGGCCCGATCCAGATGGCCCGCCGCTGATACACGGTCAGCTGCGCGACCGCCTTGGCCAGTTCGGGAATCACCTGCAGCGCAGTGGCTCCGGTGCCGATCACCGCCACCCGCTTACCCCGGTAGTCGTAGTCATGGTCCCACCGGGAACTGTGCATGATCTTGCCGGTGTAGTCGCCGATCCCCGGAATATCCGGATTGTGCGGCTGCTCCAGCCCGCCGACCGCGCCGATCACATAGCGTGCCGTGATCTCCGTGCCGTCTTCGAGGGTGATCCGCCACAGATCCCGTTCCTCGTCGAAAACCCCGAGCACGACGCCCGATCCGAGCCGCAGCTTGCCGCGCAGCCCCTGCCGATCGACGACCTCCTCCGCGTACCGCTGCAATTCCGCGCCGGGCGCGAAGAACCGCGACCAGTGCGACCGCGGCTGAAACGAGAAGTTGTACACCGGCGACGGAATATCCACGGCCACACCGGGATAGGTATTGGCCAGCCAGGTGCCACCGACCTTCGGCCACTTGTCGACGAGGACGAAGTTCTCGACCCCGATCCGGCGCAGCGCGACACCCGCGCCGATCCCGCCCAGACCCGCACCGACGATCACGACCTCATGGGTGGGTCGGGGCTGGGAACCATTGGTAGCGCTCATGACTGAGACCTCACGTCCTGGATGGATCGGATTCGAGAGCGACGCCGGATTCGGCCGCCGCGCGCGCCCGCGCGATGACCTCCGGAAGCTGTTGCCGCCGTAGCTTGCCCGCGGTCGTGCGCGGCAGTTCGGGTACGAACACGATGTCGCGCGGCACCTTGTAGCCGGCCAATGTGGCCTTGATGTGCCGTTGCAGGGTGCGTGCGCCGGCTCGCGCCCCGGGCCGGAGCACCACGGCCGCCGCCAGCCGCTGCCCGAAATCGTCGTCGGGCACCCCGACGGCTCCCGCGTCGGCCACCGCGGGATGCGCCAGCAGTGCCTCCTCGACCTCCTGCGGGAAGACGTTCTCGCCGCCGGAGACGATCATGTCGTCGGAGCGGCCGTCCACGAACAGCCTGCCCTCGGCGTCGACATGGCCGAGATCACCGGAGTCCATGTGCCGTCCGACCATCTTCTTGGTCCGGCCGTCGCTGTAGCCGGCGATCATGCTCGGGTTCTTGTTGACGATGCGGCCGGTGACACCGGTAGGCACCTCGCGGCCGTCGCCGTCGACAATGCGGATGTCCACGATCCCGGTCAGCGGCCGCCCCACGGTCCCGGGCGCGGCCCGCAGATCCGCGGGCGTGGCGAAGGTCCCCGCGCCGGTCTCGGTGGAGGCGTACGCGTTGAACAGCACCTCGCCGAACTCGTCCATGAAGGCGGTGGCCAGCCGGGCCGGCAGGGGAGCGGCGCCGCACACCACCATCCGCAGGCTCTCGAGGTGATAGCCGCGGCGGTCCGCCGCCGGCAGATCCATGATCCGCTTGATCATGGTCGGCACCAGGCAGGCGATCTGCACGCCGTGCCGCTCGATATCGGCGAGCACGGTTTCGGCGTCGAACCGGTCGTGCACGATGGCGGTCGACCCGAGCAGGAACGCCGCGGCGATCGCCAGGAACCCGTAGGTGTGATGCAGCGGCGGCGCGATCACCATGGGCCGCCCGAGCCGCGGAATCGTTTCGATCCGGGCCAGGTCGCCGAGCGCGAGCACCATGCGCGGGCTCAGCCCGGCCAGCACGGACCGTGCGCCGAGTGTGCGGGGCGCGCCCTTGGGTACTCCGGTGGTGCCGCCGGTGAGCAGAATGATCGAGCCCCCACCCGCGGGTTCGCGCACCGGCGGCCCACCCGCGGCGACCAGGTCCGCGACGGACGGCAAGCCCTCCGCGGCGCCCCGCACCACCACCCGGCGACCCCGATAGCCGGACTTGTCGATCGCGGTATGGAATTCGCCGTCGTACAGCAGCAATTCCACGCGTTCGCGGTCGAGCACCTCACCGATCTGCGGCCCGGCGAAGCCGTAGTTCAACGGCACCAGATCCGCCGAGAGCCGTGCTGCCGCATAGGCCGCGATCACGAATCCCCGGTGATTGCGGCACAGCACCCCCACCCGCTGCCCGCGCCGCACATCCCAGCGCGCCCGCAGCGCCGCCGCCAGCCGCTGCACCTGCCGATCCAGTTCGGCCGCGGTGATCTGGCCGTCGTCGTCGATCATGGCGGGCCGATCCGGGAACCGCGCGGCGCACACCGACAGTGCCGTGGCCAGTCCGACCCCACCGCGTAATGCCCGGGCCAGCTGGGGAATCCGGGTGGGCGGCACCAGGTTCAGCGCGCCGCTGGCCGGAATCCACCCGGCCACCGTCACCGCGTCGTCGAGCAGGTTGGCGGCCCGCTCGACCCGCCCGATCGGCCCGGCCCAGTCGACCGGCCGATTGTTCCAGTTCCCGGCCTTCGCGTAGGTGGTCAGCAGCCGTTGCGCCGCACGGGAATTGTCCAGCGCATAGGACAGGGGTGCGCCCGCCCGCTCCCACCACGGCCGGATCGCCAGGGGACGGTCCACGATGGCCCGGCACACCATGCTCGCCGCCTCCTCGGTCGACATGCTCGGGGTGTAGCGATAGATCCGATACGGACCCAGCATGTCCGATCGCACCAGCTGCAGGTGAATGGTCGAGACATCGATGCCGTCCGCCCGCAATTCCGGTGCGGCGCCGCGCATCCAGGAATTGAACGCGGACTTGGAGGCGATATAGGCCGTCCAGCCGACACCCGGGCCATGTACACCGGCGGTACTGATATTGACGATGTGCCCCTGCCGGCGCGCCCGCATGGACGGCAGCAGGCTCAGCACCAGACGCATCGGGCCGAGAAAGTTGACGCGCGCGGTGTCGTCGAAATTGTCCCAGCGGTCGAGCGAATCCGACAGCCAGCGGCGGATCGATCTACCGGCATTGTTGACGAAGACATCCACGTGCCCGTGCTGGGCCAGCACGCGCCTGATGAGTGCCGCGCAGGCGTCGGTATCGGAGAGATCCGCCGGATAGGGGTGGACGGTTCCCGGGAATTCCGCTGTCTCCGAACATAATTCCGCCAGCAGGGACTCGCGGCGGGCGACCGCGAGCACGATCGCGCCATTGGCGGCCAGGCGGCGCGCGGTGGCCCGCCCGACGCCCGAGGACGCGCCTGTCACCAGGATCACCCGGCCCGTCACGGCCGGTGCCAGGCGGCGGTCGCTGATGCCGTATCCGGCCGCGCCCAGTGCGATCCGGACCGATTTCGGCAGTTCCATCATGGCTCGACTTCCTTGTCGAACGGCGGGGTCAGGCGGACAGCCGCTCGAATTCGTAATCGGAGAACGGGAAGTGGTGATGCGCCCGCTGCGCCGAGAAGAATCCCGTGGGCCGGATATAGGTGCTGTCGCCCTGCGAATTGCGGTAGTAGGTGGGCACGTGCGCGTTCAATTCGGCCAGGTAATCCGTTGTCGAGATGCAGCGTCCAGCGGTGCCGGTCCTCGTCCCACTCCTCGCTGACCACGGTGGTCCCGAACCGGATGTGCGGATACAGCCCGAACCGCCGCGCCACCGCCATGAGATACCGCTTCACCTCCGCGCCGGAGGCGAACAGCCTGCTCCAGTAGGGGTTTCGAGCGAAAGAGTACTGATACGCCAGCGACGGGATATCGACTTCCAGCCCCGGGTAATGGTTTTCGTGCCAGCTGCCGCCGACCTCGTCGGCCCGTTCCAGCAGGACGAAGTCGCGCACCCCGGCCCGCTTCAGCTTGACCCCCGCGGCAATGCCGCCGGGCCCCGCGCCGATGACGGCGACCTCGTGGTCCGGAGCCGAAAGCTCAGGACGGCGGATGTCTTTGGATGCAGTGGTCACGACGGGGACCTTCCGGACAGACTCCGGCGCTGCATTGCGCCTGTCACCCAGGGTAGTTCTGTCTGGGACAGTGATCAAGACCCTTGGGTGACGGTGAGCCCGCAAGCCGGTCCGGTGCGGCTCAGCCCGCCGCGAACCCGGTCGCCGACGCGCCCGCCCGGCGCAGCCGCACGGCATCGAGATCGGCCGGCTGCCCGCTGCGCGCCCGATGCCGGTCCATGACCGCGCTCAATTCCGGTGACCAGCGCAGGATCTCGGCGCGCATCGGCCCGGTCGTCCCGAGCTGCGCGACCATCCCCAGCAGGGTGACCAGCCCGCGCTGGAACGGCATCAGATACGCGGGTATCCCGAGCTGGCGGTACGCATTGTCCAGCCTGGGGCTCATGGCGTCACGGGTGCGGCCGCGCAGCCACTCGGTATCGACCCGGGACGTCTCGTGCCGCAGCAGTTCGGTGAACGGCAGCAGTTTCTCGGCCAGTCCCGCGCTGTCCAGACCGCGCTGCCCGTCGGTGAACCCGTGGCTGCGCGTGGCCAGGTCCAGCTCGGCGGGCCCGCCATTGATGAGCGCGTCGGCCAGGTCGTGCACCAGCGCCGGGAACTGGGCCGGGGGCCACGCCGGGCAGGCCCCGAAATCCACCACGCCCAGGCGGCCGTCGGGCAGCACTCGGAAATTGCCCGGATGCGGATCGCCGTAGAGCAGCCCCGAGCGTGGCGCGGACGACCAGAAGAACCGGACCGCCAGCATGCCCACCCGGTCGCGCTCGGCCTGCGCGCCCGCGGTGATCAAGCGGGACAGCGGAATTCCGTCCAGCCACTCGCTGACGATCACATCGCCGCACTGCGCCACCACCTGCGGAACCCGGAAATCCGGATCCCCGGCGTAGGCCTCCGCGAAGCGGCGCTGGCTCTGTGCCTCGGCCGCGAAATCCAGTTCCATGCGCAGGCATTCGGCCAGCTCGTCCACCACCGCGCGACCGTCGGCGTGCGGCGCGAAAACCGGTGTCAGCCAGGCCAATCCGCGCAGCCGCTGCAGATCGCTGTCCACGGCCGCGCGGGCGCCGGGGTACATGACCTTGACCGCCACCGCCCGGCCGTCGTGCCAGATCGCGCGATGCACCTGGCCGATGGTGGCCGAAGCAGCCCGGCGATCGTCGAACTCCCGGAAATTGTCCCGCCAGTCCGGGCCGAAGGACGCCGCCAGCACGGTGTGCACGGTGCGGGGCAGCATGGGTGGCGCGGCGTCCTGTAGCCGGGCCAGCGCGATCCGATAGGGCTCGGCCAGCTCCGGCGGCAGGGCCAGCTCGTAGATACCCAGGACCTGGCCCAGTTTGGCGGCGCAGCCCTTCAACTCGCCCAGCACCTCGGCCATGTGCTCGGCGGTGCGCAGCTGGATCTCTCGATCGATCTCACCCGCCGGCCGGCCCAGCGCTCGCTTGCCGGCCCCGGCCGCCTGCCGCCCGGCGTAGGCCAGCGGCACCGCGGCCAGCTTCGCGGTGCGAATCACCTTGCGGGCAGGCGGATTCCCGCCGACGTCCGCGTCCCCCCGTCGTGCGCCGCTTCGCCGCAAACTCATCGATCAACCAACCCCTAGCGCGCGTTTCGATCGAATGCGCATGACGGAGTCTGCCACGAAGTGAAACTATGCGGTACGAAAATCTGTACGCCCCGGTACCGCGTCCTGAATGGTGGGATGCGCGAAGGGAATCCGCTGGTGAGGGGTCAGGACTGCCGGGCGGTGACCAGGGCCAGATCGGTGAGCCGGTGCGCACGGGCGACCTCGGCGGGCGTGAACGGCTCCCCGGTACGCAGGAAGGTCATGGCCGCGAGATCGTCGTGCGGGCCGATCTCGAGCAGGGTGCCGCCGGGCACGCGGCCCGGGTCCGGATCCGGAACGTATTGCGCACTCAGCAGTTCGGCGATCACCAGCGGCAGTTCCCGGGGATCGGCGGCCACCCGCGCGGCCAGTCCCAGTGCGCGCGTCTGGCCGTCGACCAGGGTGAGCGCCGACGCGGGCCAGATGCCGGCGGCGACCCCGCCTGCGCGGGCGACGGCCTGGGTCAGCCGCTGCGGGCCGATCTCGGCCGGTGTCGAGACCACCAGCTCGTCGAGCACGCCGTTCTCCAGGTGATGCACGTGCACGGCAAGGATGTTGGCCCGCCGGTCGGCGAGCTGCTTGGCCAGCAGTTCCAGCCGCCCGGGCTTGTTGTCCAGGTGCACCCGGATGCGCCAGAGCCGCTCGGCGCTGTCGAGGAGGTGGCGGTGGCGCAGTTCCGGGGCGTGCAGCCAGCGGCCGAGATAGCGCATGGCACCGGGTTCGACCACCCAGATGACGAGGATGGTGGCGGCGACGGCGAGCACGGAAACCGTTGCCAGATAGGGCAGTTCGAGGTGGACGACCAGGGCGTGCAGGGCCAGCTCGACCGGGAACACCGCGGCGAGCTTGACCAGCGCCATACGGGTGCGTTTCGGATGGGGCAGTCGACCGCAGACTTCGCAGGCCAGCGTATGAATCTCGGTTTGCCTCATGTTCACCACAGTGCTGGACGCAGGTTTCCCCGACTGTGGTGCGGTGTAAAGAAGGGGTGACGGAACCCGGCAAAGCTTCTGCGGCAGCTGGTCATTCGGTGAAGCGGGCCACAGTCGCGCCGGAGCTGTGCCCCGGCACACATCGATTGCCCCCTATTTGGGCGGTAGCGTCTTGGCGAAGTCGACCCCGCGCCGCACCCACTCGTCGAGCACATCGTCGTCGGCGACGGTCGCGGTGGTGACGCGCAGCCACCCGTGCATCTTCTTGCCGCCCATCTCCATCGGCTCGACCGACCCCGCTCGCAGCAGCGCCGCGGAGGTGTCCGGATCGGTGCGCACCATCAGCCCGCCCTTGCCGCTGGCCGCGACGGCCATATTGCCGCCCACCAGAAACGCCAGGCCGCCGAACATCTTCTTCTCGACCACATTGACCAGTTCGGGCCCGAGCGCGTCCCGAATCCGGTCGGCCAGCTCCTCGTCGTATGCCATACCCGGCATTGTGACCCACCCGACCGACAGTTCTGGGCCGCGGCGCGCGCTCGGGGCCCGGCCGGCTGCGGACCGGAGAGACCATTCCGGCAGGTGTCGGCACGTCCCCGGCGAGGTACACACTATTGGTGGAAGCTCCGCCGACAGTGGGTGTCGAAGAAGAGTTCCTCCTCGTGGATCCGCGCAGTGGCGCGCCGGTCGGCAGAAATGCCGACGTCGCCCGGACCGCCGCGGATTTCGGCATTGACCTGCAATTGGAAATCATGCGGTGCCAGGTGGAGACCAGCACCCGCGTGCACACGAATATCGGTGAGCTGCTTCGGGAACTGCGGGAATTGCGCCGCGGCGCCGCGGCCTGCGCGGAGAAGAACGACGCGCTGCTGCTCGCCGCGGCCGTACCGCCGACCATTTCCGACGAACTCGCCATCACCGCCACCCCGCGCTACAGCCGGATCGCGGCGAGCTTCGGCCGGCTGGCGTACGAACAGGGCCTGTGCGGCTGCCACGTGCACGTCGCGGTGCCGGACCGGGCCGCCGCGCTGCGGGTGAGCAACTTCCTGCGGCCCTGGCTGCCCCTGCTGCTGGCGCTGACCGCCAACTCGGCGATCTACGGCGGCGTCGAAACCGGCTATCACAGCTGGCGCAACATTCTGTGGCGGCGCTGGCCCAGCGCCGGTCCGCCGCCGTACTTCGGCTCGGTCGCCGAGTTCGAGAGGGCCGTGGAGTCCATGCTGTCGCTGGGCGTCATCCTGGATCGCAAGATGGTCTACTGGGATGTGCGGCCCTCCAGCACCTTTCCGACGGTGGAGGTGCGGGTCAGCGATGTGCCCGCCACCGTGGAGGAGTCGGCGCTGCTGGCCGCCCTCGTGCGCGCCTGCGCGATGACCGCCCGCGCAACCGATTCCGTACCCGTGGTCGCGGAAGACACACTGCGCGCGGCATATTGGAAGGCTGCGCACGTGGGCATCGACGGGGCCGCCATCGATCCGCTCGACGGACGCACGGTCCCGGTGGAGGACCTGCTGACCCGGCTGATCGACCGGATCCGGCCCGCCCTGGAGCAGCTGGACGACCTCGCCTTCGTCACCGACACCGTGGCCGCGCTGCTGGCGCGCGGCAACGGAGCACGGCGTCAGCTCAATGCCTTCCGAACCCGCGGCCGGCTCTCGGACGTGGTGGGTGAACTGGCCGAGGCCACGCTCTATTCGTGCCGATAGTGCCCGGTCTCAGGGCATCGGCTGGTCGTCGACGATCATGTCGTAGTTGACCTTCGAGCCCTCCACGTTCGTGGTCTTGGCCGTGACGCCCCAGCGGGTGCCGTCCGATTCGGTCACCACGCACCGGATGGTCGAGCCGGTCGCGCCGCGCAGCAGGCCGTTGCAGGTGGAGGACTGCGGGGCGGCGCCCACCTTCGACTGATAGAAGTTCGAGACACTGGAAGCCACGTCGTCCGGCGCGACGAAGGCGTCGGTGAGGGTCAGGTCGTAGTAGACGTCCTTGCCGTCCACCTTGGTGACCTTCGCATCGATCGCCCAGGTCTGGCCGTCGGCGGAGGTGGCGGTGCAGGTCTGGGTGGCGTCCACCTTGGCGGGCAGACTGCCGTCGCAGGTCACGGTTTTCGCGTCCTCGTGCGACTTGTCCTTGTAGAAGCTGGTGGCCTTCGTCTGCACGTCACCCTTGCTCACCGAGTCCGAACCCGATGATGAGCATCCCACGGCGAGAAGCGGCACGAACGTCAAGGCCAGAGCGGCTGTCAGTTTTCTCATGGACAACTTTAGGCGCCGGTTCGCCGGGAAAATCTTGAGAATGAGCTTGCAAAACCGGCGAATCCGGCGTGTCCGGGGCTGGCGCGCCGCAATTCGGGGTGGATTAGGGACCCTGACAGATGGCCGGTCCGGCGACGTGCGCCGGACCGGCCCTGCTGCCGCGATGGGTCAGTTCACGCGGGCGCGCCACTCCTCGAGCTGTGGGGATTCCGCGCCGATGGTGGTGGATTCGCCGTGCCCGGTGTGCACCAGGGTCTCCGGCGGCAGGGTGAGCAGGCGGTCGGCGATCGACTCGACAACGGTGCCGAAGTCCGAGTAGGACCGCCCGGTCGCGCCCGGCCCGCCGTGGAACAGGGTGTCGCCCGTGAACACCACGCCCAGGTCGGGGGAGTGGAAGCAGACCGCGCCCGGGGCGTGCCCCGGCGTGTGCAGCACGTGCAGTTCGGTCCCGCCGACCTCGATCACCTGCTCGTCGGACAGCTCGCCGTCGGGGCTGGTCTCCGGGTGCGTGTGCTGCCACAGCACCAGGTCGTCGGGATGCATGAGCACGGGAGCGCCGGTGGCCCTGGACAATTCGGGCGCGACGCGAATGTGGTCGTCGTGCGCGTGGGTGACCAGAATGGCCTTGACCTTGCGGGTGCCGATGACGTCCAGGATCGCCTCGACATTGTGGGGCGCGTCGATGACGACGCACTCCAGGTCGTCGCCCACCACCCAGACATTGTTGTCGACGTCGAAGGTCTCGTTGTCGAGGCTGAAGGTGCCGACGGTGACGGCGTGGTCGATGTGCGCCATCAGAACACCACCACCGAGCGCAATACGTCGCCGTGATGCATCTTGGCGAAGGCCGCCTCGACCTCGTCCAGCGCGATGGTCTCGGAGACGAACCCGTCCAGGTCCAGCCGGCCCTGCTTGTAGAGCTCGACGAGATAGGGGAAATCGCGCGAGGGCAGGCAGTCGCCGTACCACGAGGACTTCAACGATCCACCCCGCGAGAAGAAGTCGATGAGCGGCATCTCGAGGGTCATGTCCGGCGTCGGCACGCCGACCAGCACCACGGTGCCCGCCAGATCGCGCGCGTAGAACGCCTGCTTCCAGGTCTCCGGGCGGCCCACGGCATCGATCACCACGTCCGCGCCGAAGCCGTCGGTGAGTTCCTGAACCCGTTCCACCGCATCCTCTTTGGTGGCATTGATGGTGTGGGTGGCCCCGAATCCGGTGGCCCACTCCAGTTTCCGCTCGTCGATGTCGACCGCGATCACCGTGGTCGCGCCCGCCAGCTTCGCACCCGCGATGGCCGCGTTGCCGACGCCGCCGCAGCCGATGACGGCGACCGAATCACCGCGGCTCACCCCACCGGTATTGATGGCCGCGCCCAGCCCGGCCATGACACCGCAGCCCAGCAGCCCCACCGCGGCGGGGGACACGCTCGGGTCCACCTTGGTGCACTGCCCGGCGTGTACCAGGGTCTTCTCCGCGAACGCGCCGATGCCCAGCGCGGGGGTGAGTGGGGTCCCGTCGGTGAGCGTCATGGGCTGGGACGCATTGAAGGTCGAGAAGCAGTACCAGGGCTTGCCCTTGCGGCAGGCGCGACACGAACCGCACACCGCCCGCCAGTTCAGGATGACGAAATCCCCGGGCTCCACATCGGTGACGCCCTCGCCCACCGATTCCACGATGCCGGCGGCCTCGTGTCCGAGCAGGAACGGGAATTCGTCGTTGATGCCGCCCTCGCGGTAATGCAGGTCGGTGTGGCACACCCCGCAGGCCTGCACCCGCACCACGGCCTCGCCCGGACCCGGGTCCGGGATGACGATGTCGGTGACTTCCACCGGGGCGTTCTTCGAGCGTGCGATGACGCCGCGCACAGTTTGGGACAACGAAATTCCTTCCTGGCTAACCGCAATGCCTTCGACTATCGCATCCGACCCCGCCCACGTCATCTAGTACCCCGGGTGACGGAAAATGAATCTCCTTGTGGCCGATCGCAACCTGTGGCCTTTCACAACAGGGATTGCCCGGCCGCCTCGGCGATCGTAGCGGCCACGAGGGTCAGTGCGGGGGAATCGAGCCGCCATTGCTGCCAGTAGAGCGGGACATCCACGAATACCTTCTCATCCAGCGGAATCAGCTCGTCCTCGGGGCGGATCATGAGGTCGGGGATCATGCCCCAGCCCATACCTGCGCCTACCGCGTCATTGAATCCGGCCGAGGACGGGATGTAATGCCGGGGCGGATCCACGGGCTTGCGGGTGTAATGGCGCATGAGCCGGAACTGCAGATCGTCCTTGCGGTCGAACAGCACCACGGGCGCGTGTGCGAACGATTTCGCATTCGCGCCGTCGGGAAACCAGGTGCGGGCGAAGGCGGGCTGTGCCATGGGCCGATAGCGCATGGCACCCAGCCGCCGCACCGTGCAGCCCTGCACCGGTGCGGCGGTGGAGGTGATGGCCGCCATGACGGTGCCGTCGCGCAGCAGGCGGGTGGTGTGTTCCTCGTCCTCGCGATGGATGTCGAACGACACCCCGGCGGCGGCACGGCCGAGCGCCGGAATGACCCACGTCTGCAGTGAATCGGCGTTGACGGCAATGGGAATGACCACCCGGGCGGCGCCGGGCTGGTGGACGTCGCCGAGTTCGCGCGCGGTATCGCCGGTGAGCAGCTGGATCTGGCGGGCCAGCCGCAGCACCGTCAGCCCGGATTCGGTGGGCTGCACCGGTTTGGTGCGCTGCACCAGGATGCGGCCCGCGGCGTCCTCCAGCGCCTTGATGCGCTGGCTGATTGCCGAGGGCGTCACGCTGAGCCTGCGGGCGGCGGCGTCGAAGGTACCCTCGCTGATGACGGCGTCGAGGGCGCGCAGTTGGTCGAGCTGCAGATCCATAGTAAGAGATCGTAATGGTGCCTCAGAATCTTTAGTTGGCCTGGTGCTGGACGGCTGCCCTACTTTCGAGCGTGTGAACGCATCATCGGCGGTCCTCGCGGCCATCTCGGGACTCGGATTCGGCCTGTCGCTCATCGTGGCGATCGGCGCGCAGAATGCCTTCGTGCTGCGTCAGGGGATCCGGCGCGAGCATGTCCTGCCGGTGGTCGCGGTGTGCATCGGCTCCGATGTGATCCTCATGATCCTGGGCGTCGCGGGCTTCGGGGCGATCGTGAACTCGGCCCCGATGATCATGACCATCGCCAGGTACGCGGGGGCGGCCTTCCTGCTGGGCTACGCCGCCCTTGCCGCCAAGCGCGCGTTCTCCGCCTCGGCCCTGTCCGCGGGCGGCGGCGCGCCCATCGCGCTGGGCGCGGCCGTGGCCACCTGCCTGGCCGTCACCTGGCTCAACCCGCACGCCTACCTGGACACCGTCGTGCTGCTGGGATCCTTCGCCAATACCTATGCCACCCCGGATCGCTGGTTCCTCACCGCGGGAGCCATCGCGGGCAGTCTGATCTGGTTCGTCTCGCTCGGTTTCGGCGCCCGGCTGCTGGCCCCGGTCTTCGCGAAACCGCGCGCGTGGCGAGTGCTGGATTCGGTGATCGCCCTCGTCATGACGGGTCTCGCTGTCGGTTTGCTGGCGAGCTGACGCCCTGGGCGGCAGTGACGGTGGTCACGGTAGTACCTGTCACGGGCCGGCGCCCGCCGGTGTCTCATGGAGCATGCAGCAAGAACAGAACAAGGCGACCTTCAAACTCCTGCACGACGTGGTGGGTACCGGTGACACCGAACTGATCTCGAAGACCATCCACCAGATCACCCAGCCGGACGCCATTCTCAATGTTCCGTTCCCGGTGGACCATCCGGGCGCGGCGGGGCTCGACCAGATCATGCGTGCCTTCGTGACCGGCTATCCCGACATCAAGCTGGACGTCGTGGACATGATCGCCGAGGGCGACAAGGTGGTCGGCCGGACCGTCGTCACCGGCACCAACGACGGCGCGTTCCTGGGCCGCCCGGCGACCGGGAAAGCCGTGCGGTACAACGAGATCTTCATCATGCGTTTCGCCGACGGCCGGATCGCCGAGGTGTGGGGCGTGGCCGACACCCTCACCCAGCTGATCCAGCTGGGCGTCGTCACCCTGTAGGAAATCGGTCTCAGGACACGGGTTTCCACGCGCCGACGTAGTTGCCGTTGTTGTTTCCGTTGGTGGGCAGGCAGGTGACGGCCCGGCCGCTGGAGGACTTCGCCACCACGTCCTTCTTGAGATTGCAGATCTGGCCGGGCTCGTGCGTTCCGCTGGCCACGGGGCCCGGGCTGTCCCACGCATAGGTCGGCGTGGTCGATCCCGCGCGGCGGGAGCACAGCAGCTGGCTGCCGTTCGGGGCGTAGCCGAAGGTCCCGGCCTCGGTCGCGTTGCACGGGAATCCGAGCGAGGGCGTGCTGACCGGCAGCCAGCGGAGCATATCGTCTCCGGCCGCGTTGCAGGTGAGGACCGATCCGTCGCCGGCGACGGCGGTCTGACCGGCCTGGGCGCAGGTCCCGCTGACCGCCACCGCGCTGGACGTCGGGGCGGTCGTCGTGGTCGAGGTGGTGGTGGTCGTCGTGGCAGTGGCGGTGTCGGGCGCCGTGGTCACCTCGGCCGCCCGCGCGGTGGTCGTGGGTGACGCGGATGTGGTGGTCGTGAGCACGATGCGCGTCGGCGCGGGGCCCTTCGCGGCATTCGGGGCCGCGTCCCAGTTGCCGTGGCCGGACAGGAGCAGACCGCCGATGGCCAGCAACGCTACGACGATCGTGGCCGTGAGACCGATGATCACGTACCGGCTGGCCTGCGAATTCCGCGGGCGGCCACCTCCGGGCCCGGGCTGCCGTCCGTGGTGGTCGTCGCGCACCGCGTCGAACACGACGGTGTCCTGCGTCCACAGCTCGTCCTGCGGATGATAGCCCGGTGGTATCGAATTGCCGCTCATTCCAATAGCTCTCGTCTCGGTGGTCCCGCTGTGATCACCGGGCACACCGAAGGGTAAACGGGGAGGCCGCGCTGCGGTAGCCGAAGTTTCAGCGGCGGATGTCGGCCAGCCGCACCGGCTTGCCCTGATGCCGGGACAGCTCGCAGGCCTCGGCGATGTAGAAGGCCTCCAGGGCGTCGGCGGGCGGGCACGGATTGGCGAGCCGGCCGGTGATAACGCCCAGGAAGGTGGCCAGCTCCTCGGTGTAGGCGCCGTGGAAGCGGTCCATGAAGCCCGGATAGGCGGGCAGGCCCGAGGGCGATTGGCCGGGCTCGACGGAGTGCAGCGGGGCGCGCTCGTCGAGCCCGACGATGGCATTGCCCTTGGAGCCCAGCACTTCCAGGCGCACGTCGTAGCCCGCGCCGTTGTAGCGGCTCAGCGCGACGTTGGCCAGTGAGCCGTCGTCGAGGCGCAGCACCACGGCGGCGGTGTCGACATCGCCCGCATCGGCGAAGAACCGTTCCCCGCGATTGGATCCGGTGGCGTAGACCTCCACCACCTCGCGGCCGCTGACCCAGCGGATGATGTCGAAATCGTGGACGCCGCAATCGCGGAACAGACCGCCCGAGCGCGGAATGTACTCGGCGGGCGGTGGCGCGGGGTCGAGGGTGGTGGCGCGCAGGGTGTGGATCCAGCCCAGATCCCCGGCGGCGACGGCGGCACGCGCGGCCCGGTACCCGGCGTCGAAGCGGCGCTGGAAGCCGATCTGGACCGGCACGGTCGAGCGCTCCACGCGTTCGACCACCTGCAGCGTGCCCAGAATGTCCGCGGCGATGGGCTTTTCGCAGAAGACCGGGATGCCGCGGTCGACGGCGGCGGTGATGAGGGCCGGATGGGAGTCGGTGGCGGTGGTGATGACCAGGCCGTCGATACCGGCGGCGAAGAGCGCCTCGATATCGGGCGCGTACTCCACCTCGAGCTTGTCGGCGGTGGCGCGGGCGCGTTCGGCATCGGTGTCGGTCACGACGACCGCGCCCACACCCGGCAGGGCCCTGAGGGTTTCGGCGTGGGAGGTGCCGATGCGGCCGGTGCCGGCGAGGCCCACTGTGATCGGGGACATGGCGATGGCTCCTGTCAGTCGCGGGGTGGGGCGGTGGTCGAGCGGATGACCAGTGACGGCTCCAGACGTTTGCGCACCGGATCGGTTCGGTCGGCGCGCAGTCGTTCGGCGAGGGCCTCCACGGCCAGCCCACCGATGCGGGTGCGCGGCTGGTCGATGGTGGTGAGCGCGACGTGCCGCAGCGCCGCCAGCGAGGTGTTGTCGTAGCCGACGACCGAAACGTCCTCGGGCACGCGCAGTCCCGCCTGTTCGAGCGCGGCCATCGCGCCCACGGCGTTGAAATCGTTGCCGCACACCAGTGCGGTGGGAAAAGTGCTGGGGGAGAAAATGTTCAGCAGAGTGCGGACGGCGCCCGCGCCCGCCTCGTCGGTGTGCTCGCTGGGAATCACCATGGGTTCGAGGTGGTAGCGGGCCATGGCGGCGGTGTAGCCCTTGCGCCGGGGCGGCGCCGCGAAGGCCGCGCCGCCGTCGAGGTGCACGATGCGCCGATGCCCCAGGGCGACAAGGTGATCCACGGCCAGTGCCGCGCCGAGCTCGCCGTCGTCGTTGACGGTGTCCACGGCCGGGCTGGTGGAGGTGCGCGAGACCAGGACGACCGGGCAGCGCGCCGCCGCGTCGCGAATGGCGGAGGCCGGCAGCACCGGGGAGAGCAGGATGACCCCGCCCGGGCGGAAGCCCAGCAGGCTCTCCAGCGCGGTCCGCTCCCGCGTCGCGCTGCGGCGGCCGGTATTGAGGATGAGCTCCAGCCCGGCCTGCTGCGCCGCCTCGTCCATGCCTTCGACCACATCGGCGAAGAAGGGATTGCGCAGGTCGGACACCATGACGCCGACGATGTTGGAGGTGCGGCTGGCCAGCGACCGCGCCATGGCGTGCGGCTGGTAGCCGAGTTCGGCGGCCGCGGTGAGGACCGCGCGGCGGCGGTGCTCGCTGACCTTGGGGGAGTTCCGCATGACCAGCGAGACCAGCGCCCGGGAGACGCCGGCGCGGGCGGCGACGTCCTCCATGGTCGGTCTGGTCATGGTCGCCTCCCGTCGGTATCGATGTGTGTCGATCGATGTGTGTCGCACGCTACAGCGTTGCCCTGGCCGAGGCAATGGAGCGCTCTAATCGGATATTCCGGACATCGGTATCCGGCGCCATTTCCCCTGGAAGACAGCGTTTTCCGTGCTTACACACTACTTTTCGGTGCACGTCGGACCCTTGACACCAGAGTGAGCCAGGTTACATTGTTGGAGCGCTCCAACGAGCCTCACCGATGGCCAACGACGGGTCTGGGAAGTGCCGATGACCGAACCGCTCCATCCACTGCGTATCACCCCCTTGCGTATCGCCGCCGCGCCGATCTCCTGGGGAGTCTGCGAGGTCCCCGGCTGGGGGTATGTCCTGGAACCGGACATCGTCCTGGCCGAGATGGCCGACCTCGGCATCACCGCCACCGAGTTCGGCCCGCCCGGCTACCTACCCGACGATCCCGTCGAGCTACGTAAGACCCTGAGCACCTACGGTATTGCGCCGATCGGCGGCTTCCTCGCCCTGGCGCTGCACCGCGAACCCGACCGGGCCGTCACAGCCGCCCGCGCCGCGGCCGAGCGGTTCGCCGCCGCCGGCGCCGAGATCCTGGTGCTGGCCGCCGCCACCGGGCAGGACGGGTACGACACCCGGACACCTCTCGGCGATCGCGAATGGCGGACCCTCATCGACACCGCCGCCGCGGTCGGCGACATCGCCGCCGCCCACGGCCTGCGCGTCGCCCTGCACCCGCATGTGGGCACCCACGTCGAGACGGCCGCCGAGGTCGATCGCTTTCTCGCCGACTCCGGGCTGGACCTGTGCGTGGACACCGGGCACCTGCTCATCGGCGGCACCGACCCGGTCGATCTGGTCCGCCGTCACGCGGATCGCCTCGGGCACATCCACCTCAAGGATGTCCGCGAGTCCGTGGCCGCCGAAGTGCGCAGCGGCAGTATCGAATACAGCGAGGCCGTCCGGCAGGGGCTCTATGTTCCGCTGGGTACCGGAGATGTCGATATCGCGGCCCTGGTCCGCGCGGCGCACGCCGGGGGATACCGGGGCTGGCATGTGATCGAGCAGGACACCGCATTGCGTCCCGGCGCCACCGCGGAGGGCCCGACGGGTGACACTCGGCGAAGTCTGCGACACCTCGCCGAGATCGGCGCTGGTCTCGCCTCGGCTCGGATTTAGTGGGAGGTGACGACGATGTCCGCAATCTCCCGATCGCGCCGCCCCCGCTGGCTGCGCCTGTCGCCCTGGCTCGCGGCGGCGGCCGTGCTCGCCGCCTGCAGCGGCCCCGGTGCCGATGTCACCGGACCCGCTCAGGCCCCCGTCGCGGTGGGCACCCTGAAGTCGGTGGCCGTGGTGACCCACGGCTCGCCCGGCGACGCCTTCTGGAACGTGGTCAAGAACGGTGCGGAAGCCGCCGGGAAGGACCTCGGCGTCCGGGTCGAGTACAACTCCTCGGGCGATCCGACCCAGCAGGCCAAGCTCATCGACAATGCCGTGGCCCAGGGCGTGGACGGGCTGGTGGTGTCCATGGCCAACCCGGACGCGCTGAAGCCGTCGGTCGAAAAGGCCGTCGCCGCCGGGATTCCCGTGGTGACCATCAACTCCGGTGAGGCCGAGAGCGTCCAGTTCGGGGCCATCGGCCATGTCGGCCAGAGCGAGCGCCTGGCCGGTGAATCCGCCGGGAAGCGGCTGGCCGACGCCGGAAGACACAGGATGCTGTGCGTGATCCACGAGGCAGGGAACGTCGGCGCGAACGAACGCTGCGCCGGCGCCACCCAGGGCTTCGGGTCCGCGACCACCCTGCAGGTGGATATCAACAACCCGACCGATGTGCAGTCGCGCATCAAGGGCGCGCTGGAGGCCGATCGCTCCATCGACGCGGTGCTGACGCTGAATTCGCAGATCGCCGCTCGCGCGGTGGACGCGGTGCGGGAGTCCGCCTCGAAGGCGACGGTGGCCACCTTCGACCTGAATTCCGATGTGGTGAGCGCGATCCGGGCCGGGACGCTGTTGTTCGCGGTGGATCAGCAGCAGTACGAGCAGGGCTATCTGCCGGTGGTGATGCTGAAGCTCTACAGATCGAACCTGAACGCCGTGGGCGGCGGCCATCCGGTGCAGACCGGCCCCGCGTTCGTGGACAAGAGCAATGTCGATGCCGTCGCCGCGCTGGTCGGCCAGGGCACGCGGTGAACGGGCCGGGAGACGATGAGATGACAACGACGACAACGACATCCGAGACCGCGACGGTCGCGCCGTCGCCGGATCGGCTGGCCATTCTCAACCGGCTGGTGGCCCGACCCGAGGTGGGCGCGCTGCTGGGCGCGGTGGTGGTCTTCGTGTTCTTCGGTCTGGTGACCACGAAATTCCTGAAGCCACTGGGCATTTCGACCTGGCTGGATGACGCCTCCACGCTCGGCATCATGGCGGTGGCGGTGGCCATGCTCATGATCGGCGGCGAATTCGACCTGTCCACCGGCGTGATGACCGCCTCCACCGCACTGATCACCGGGCTGCTGGCGGTGCACGCCGGCTGGAATGTGTGGCTCGCGCTGGTGGTTTCGCTGGCCTTCGCACTCACGGTGGGCGCGCTCAACGGGTGGGTGGTGATGCGCACCGGGTTGCCGAGCTTCATCGTCACGCTGGGCACCTTCCTGGCATTGCAGGGCCTGAATCTCGGGGTGACGCGCTGGGCCACCGGCACCGTGCAGGTGTCGGGCGTGCGCGGCGCGGACGGATATCAATCCGCCGGTTGGGTTTTCGCCTCCACCACCAAGATCGGCAATGCCAGCATCCAGGCGTCGGTGGTGTGGTGGATAGTGGTCACCGCCATCGCGGCGATCGTGCTGGCGCGTACCCGGTTCGGCAACTGGATCTTCGCGGTCGGCGGCTCGCTGCCCACCGCGCGCGCGGTGGGCGTGCCGGCCACCCGCACCAAGATCCTGCTGTTCATGACCACCGCGTTCGCGGGCTGGATCGTGGGCGCGTGCAACCTCCTGCGGTTCGCCGGCGTGCAGGCCAATCAGGGTGTGGGACTGGAATTCCAGTACATCATCGCCGCGGTGATCGGCGGCTGCCTGCTCACCGGCGGGTTCGGTTCGGTGGTGGGCGCGGCCATCGGGGCGCTCATCTTCGGCATGGCGCGGCAGGGCATCGTGCTGGCGGGCTGGAACAGCGACTGGTTCATGCTGTTCCTCGGCGTGCTGCTGTTCTCGGCCGTGCTGGTCAACAACGCATTCAAGAAGCGGGCGGAAAGGGTACGCCGATGACCGCGATGGACAACGACAGCGCCGGGACCGTGGTGCCGCTCATCGAAACGGTCGGCATCGGAAAGAGTTACGGCGGCGTGGTGGCGCTGCGCGACGTCTCGACGGTGGTGAAAGCCGGTGAGGTCACCTGTGTCCTGGGCGACAACGGCGCGGGCAAATCGACGCTGATCAAGATCCTGGCGGGCGTGCACCAGCACGACACCGGGGAGCTGCGCATCGGAGGGCAATCGACGCGACTGCCCTCGCCGCGTGCGGCGCTGGACCTCGGCATCGCCACCGTCTACCAGGATCTGGCGGTGGTGCCGCTGATGAGCGTATGGCGCAACTTCGTGCTCGGCTCCGAGCCGATCAGGCGCTTTGGCCCGCTCGAGCTGCTGGACCGCAGGCAGGCGCAGGACATCGCGCGAAAAGGTCTGGCGGACATGGGGATCGACATTCCCGATCTGGAGCAGCCGGTCGGGACGCTGTCCGGAGGTCAGCGCCAGTGCGTGGCCATCGCGCGGGCGGTCCACTACGGGGCCAAGGTTCTCATCCTCGACGAGCCGACCGCGGCCCTGGGTGTGAAGCAGGCCGGTGTGGTGCTGCGGTATGTCGTGCAGGCGCGTGATCGCGGACTGGGCGTCGTGCTCATCACCCACAATCCGCATCACGCCTACCCGGTCGGCGACCGCTTCCTGCTCCTCAAACGGGGCGCCACGCTGGGCAGCTACGAGAAGTCCGCGATCGACCTCACCGAGCTGACCAGGCAGATGGCCGGCGGCGCGGAACTCGAGGCGCTGCAACACGAATTGGAGCGGGTGGTGTCGTGACCGAGCTGGAGGTGCTGACGATCGGCCGGGTCGGCGTCGACCTCTACCCCGAGCAGAGCGGGGTGCCGCTCGCCGAGGTGACGACCTTCGCGAAATTCCTCGGCGGCACGGCCACCAATGTGGCGGTGGCGGCGGCGCGGCTGGGCCGCCGTGCCGCGGTGCTCACCAAGGTGGGGCCGGACGGGTTCGGGGATTTCGTGCGCGACGCCCTCGAAGGGTTCGGGGTGTCGGCACGGTATGTGGGAACGGCAGCGGGACTGCAGACGCCGGTGGTGTTCTGCGAACTGAAGCCGCCCGCGGACCCGCCGCTGCTGTTCTACCGTGCGCCCATCGCGCCGGACCTCACCCTCACCGAGGACGAGATCCCCTGGGACGTGGTCGATTCCGTGCCGCTGCTGTGGGTGACCGGGACCGGGGTGAGCGCGGAACCCGGCCGCACCACCCAGCGGGCCATCCTGGAACGCCGGGCCCGGCGCGGGCACACCGTGCTGGATCTGGACTACCGGCCCATGTTCTGGCCCGATGCGGCGACCGCGCGCGCCGAGATCGGCTGGATGGTCGATCACGTGAACGTGGTGGTGGGCAACCGGACCGAGGTGGAGGTGGCGGTCGGCACCGCCGATCCGGACGTTGCCGCGGACCGGCTGCTGGCCCGCGGGGTCCGGCTGGCGGTGGTCAAGCGCGGCGCGGAGGGCGTGCTCATCGCCACCGGCTCCGAGCGCTGGACGGTGCCGCCCTGCAAGGTGGAGGTGCTGTGCGGGCTGGGCGCGGGCGACGGATTCGGGGGCGCGCTCATCCACGGGCTGCTGTCAGGCTGGGCTCCGCATCGCCTGGCCGCCTACGCCAATGCCGCCGGCGCGCTGGTGGCATCGCGGCTGGCCTGCGCCGACGCCATGCCGACCGATGCCGAGATCGAGGAGATGCTGTGCACCTGAACGATGCGCGGTGGTACGAACTGCTGCACACCCGAGCCACGGACCCCGAAGCGGTCAGGCGCGCCTACGCCGACCGGCGGCGACGCGCGAACCTGCTGTCGGACCGGGGCACCCTGTTCCTGGTCGCGGCCGACCACCCGGCCCGCGGCGCGCTCGGCGTCGGCGCCGATCGCACCGCCATGGCAGACCGCCGTACCCTGCTGGAACGGCTGCTCGTCGCGCTGGCCAACCCCGCCGTCGACGGCGTGCTCGGCTCGCCCGACATCGTGGAGGAATTGCTGCTGCTGGACGCCGTGCACGAGAAGATCGTCATCGGCTCCATGAACCGGGGCGGGCTGGCGGGCGCCGACTGGGAGATCGACGACCGCTTCACCGGGTACGACGCCGAAGCGCTGGTGAAGTACCGCCTCGACGGCGGGAAAATGCTGCTGCGCCTGGTCGATTCGGATCCCGGCACCATCCCGACCCTGGAGGCCTGTGCCCGCGCGGTCTCCGAACTGGCCGAACACGGGCTCATGGCCATGGTGGAACCCCTGCCCTACACCCGCGACGCCGACGGCGCGCTGACCATGCACAAGGACGCCGCCTCACTGCAGCGAGCCATCACCGTCGCCTCCGGTCTCGGGGTCACCTCCGCCTACACCTGGCTGAAAATCCCTGCGCCCGATGATGTCTCGGTGCTCGACGCCACCACACTCCCCGTCGTCATCCTCGGCGGTGCGCCCTCCGGCGACCCGGAATCCGATCTCGCCTCCTGGGGCGCGGCCCTGCGCCACGATGTCGCGCGCGGCCTGGTGGTGGGCCGCAGCCTGCTCTACCCACCGGACGGGGATGTCGCCGGCGCGGTGCAGGCCGCCGCCCAGGTGCTGGAGGCGGCACGATGAGCTCGACGATGAAGGACCTGCATCGACCGGCCGGAACGCTGGCGGATTCGGGCGATCCCGTGCTGCTGACTCCGGAGGACGCGGGCTGGACCTACGCCGGGTTGCGGGTGTTGCGGCTGGCGGCAGGGGAGCGGCGGATGGTGAACACCGGGGACTTCGAGGCGTTCGTGCTGCCGTTGGCCGGGGCGTGCACCGTGCGGGTGGACGGGCTGGTGTTCGAACTCGCCGGGCGGGAGTCGGTTTTCACCCGCGTGACCGACTTCGCCTACGTACCCCGCGACGCGGAGGTCGAGCTGACGACCGCGGACGGGATCGAGGTGGCGCTGCCCATGGCGCGCTGCACGAAACGGCTGGACCCGAAATACGGTCCGGCCGAGCGGGTTCCGGTCGAGGTGCGCGGGGCGGGGCGGGCGACGCGGCAGGTCACCAACTTCGGGACGCCGAGCGCGTGGACGCACGCCGACAAGCTGAACGCGTGCGAGCTGCTCACGCCCGACGGGAACTGGTCCTCGTATCCGCCGCACAAGCATGACGAGGCCGGCGAGTGCGAGGTCGTCAACGAGGAGATCTACTACTTCCGCATCGCCGGGCGTGACGGAATCGCTTCGGGGCCCGAGGGTTTCGGGATGCACCGCACCTACACCACCGACGGCTCGCTCGACGAGACCGTGACGGTCCGGGACGGCGATGTGTTCCTGGTGCCGCACGGCTATCACGGTCCGTGCACGGCCGCGCCCGGGTACCCCATGTACTACCTGAACGTGCTGGCCGGGCCCGCGCCCGAGCGATCCATGGCCTTCTGCGACGACCCCGCGCACGCCTGGATACGGGCGGCATGGGCGAGCCAGGCCGTGGATCCGCGGTGCCCGGTCACCTCCCACGAAGGACGGCTCGCATGAGGCTCACGACCGCGCAGGCCCTGGTGACCTGGCTGATCGCCCAGCGCTCGGAAACCCTCGAAGGCGATGAAGTGCCGCTGTTCCCCGCGGCTTTCGGCATCTTCGGGCACGGCAATGTGCTCGGCCTGGGGACCGCGCTGGCCGAGCATCGCGACGCGTTGCCGCTGTGGCGCGGGCACACCGAGGAGGGCATGGCGCTGGCAGCTGTCGGGCTGGCCAAGGCCACGCAGCGGCGGCAGGTCGGCATCGCCACCTCCTCGATCGGGCCGGGCGCGCTGAACATGGTGACGGCCGCCGGTGTGGCACACGCGAATCGACTGCCCGTGCTGCTGCTCCCCGGGGACACCTTCGTCAGCCGCGCGCCCGATCCGGTGTTGCAGCAGGTCGAGCACTTCGGCGACCCCACCGTCACTGTCAACGACGCGTTTCGTCCGGTGAGCCGCTATTTCGACCGGATCACCCGGCCCGAACAACTGCTCGCGACACTGCCGCAGGCGGCGCGGATCCTCACCGACCCCGCCGAGGCCGGGCCCGTGGTGCTGGCCCTGCCGCAGGACGTGCAGGCCGAGACCTACGACTTTCCGGACTCCCTGTTCGAGCCGGTCGTCCATCACGTTCCGCGCCCGCGGCCGGATCGGCGCGGTATCACCGAGGCCGCCCGCGTCCTGCGCGATGCGCAGCGTCCCCTGCTCGTCCTGGGTGGTGGTGTGCGGTACTCCGGTGCGGGCGGGCAGGCGCTGGAATTCGCTCGGCGCCACGGGATTCCGGTGACCGAGACGACCGCGGGCCGCACGCTGGTCCCGCACGACCATCCGCTGTACGCGGGACCGCTGGGTATCACCGGTGCGGCGTCGGCCAATACCCTTGCCGCGGCGGCGGATGTGGTGCTGGCGGTCGGCACCCGCCTGCAGGACTTCACCACCGCGTCCTGGACCGTCTTCGGGCCGGAAGTCCGTCTGGTCCACATCAATACCGCCCGGTTCGACGCGGTGAAGCACGGCGCGCTGGCCGTGGTCGGCGATGCCGACGCCGCCCTGCGCGATCTGGAACCCGAAGTCGGCGAGTGGCTCGCCGACCCGGACTGGACGGCACGGGCCGCCGCGGTCCGGGCGGACTGGGACGCGCACATCGACAAACTGCGCGCGCCGACGCCGGGGGCGCCCAGCTATGCGCAGATCGTCGGCGCCGTGAACGATCTCAGCAGTGCCTCCGACTACGTCATGACCGCCTCCGGCGGGCTGCCCGGCGAACTGGTGGGCGGCTGGCGCGCGGCCGGTGGCGTACCGACCATGGACGTCGAATACGGCTTCTCCTGCATGGGATACGAGCTCGCCGGAGCCTGGGGCGCGGCGCTGGCCCGGGCGCGATCCGGCACCGCGGAACCTGAGGGCCTGGTCACCACCCTGCTCGGGGACGGTTCCTACCTCATGCTCAACTCCGAGCTCTTCTCCGCCGCTTTCGCCGGGCATCCGCTGGTCGCGGTGGTGTGCGACAACGACGGGTACGCGGTCATCGCGCGACTGCAGCAGGGACAGGGGGCCGAGCCCTTCAACAACTTCTACGCGGATTGCCGCACCAATCACGCCACCCCGCCCCGGGTCGACTTCGCCGCCCACGCCCGGGCATTGGGTTGCGCGGTGTTCACCGCGAGCGAACTCGGCGAGTTCCGCGACGCCTACGCCGGCGCCCGCGAGGCCGCCCGCACCGGGCGGCGGCCCGCGGTCGTGGTGGTCCGCACCCGCCCGTCGACCTGGACCGAGGCCGGTGCCTGGTGGGAAGTCGGTGTGCCGCAGCATCTCTCGGGGCGCGCCGAATACGACCGGAACAAGCCCGGGCAGCTGCGGTACACACGCCCCGCGTGATCGACGCCGCCACGCGCGGGCGCTCGGAAATCCTGGCATCCCGCCGGTTGGGCGACCCGCGCGCCGAATATATGGCAGACTCGGCGCAAACACGCGGACGGTCGCCGATCGGGAAGGCGCGTGCACGGGTTACGGGAGTTTGAAGGTCGCAATGGATCTCAGCGCCATCGAGCGCCAGGTGGCCGCGGATCGCGGGGCCGCGCGGGACCGGACGCCCGAAGCCGAGCTGGCACTGGCCACCTCGCTGTGCGAGCTCGCCCGCGCGCTCATGGCCACCAAGAACGACCCGGCTCAGCGGGATCGGTCGGCCTCGGCCCTCGAGCCCGCGCAGGAGGCGGTACTCATCCGGCTGCGCTGGCTCACCGCCGGGCATGTCACCGCGCCCTTCGCCGCCGAGGTGACCGAGGCGCTGCGGTTGTTCGAGCAGGCCGCCCGCACCATCGGGCACCGGGAGCTGGCCACGTCCACCATCCGCAATGCCTGCCAGGCGTATCGGCATGTGGCGCAGAACTATCCGCTCGCGGCGGGCGCATCCGCGGACGCGCTGTCCAAGTGCAGCGTGTGGCTGTGCCGGCTGGACCCCAGGGCGGCGGTGGCCGCGGGGGAGGACGCGGTGCGCATCCGCGCCGGGCTCTTCGCCGCCGACCCGGATCAGGCCAACCGCTACCTCGCCTCCTTGAACACCCTGCTGCGCACCCTCATGGTGGGCCGCCAGCGCAAGCAGGCGCTGGCCATGTACCGCGAGTGCTATGCGGGCGTCACCACCCCGGCCATGACGCAGCGGCTGCGCGAAATCCGGGTCGAGGACATCGGATTCACCAGCAAGACCGTCACCGCCCTGCGCAAGCTGGAGTGCGCTACCCTCGAACGCGCGGGCTACCTGACCCAGCAGCAGATCCTCTATCAGACGGCCGGTGACCTGGCCACCATCGAGGAGATCAACTGGCAGCTGGCGCTGGTCGGCCTCAAGCCGATCGCCGCGGGCGCGCTGCCGGACCAGCCGTCCAAGCCGGTGGAGATCAGCACCTCCTTCGGCGCGCTGAGCGTGCGCTGCTCCTCGCGCAATGCCGTCACCCTGGTGCGCGCGGCCATCCTCGCCGCCTACACCGCCGACGGCGCGCAACCCGTGCCCAGCTCGGCGTATCTCGGCGTCGACGAAAAGCACTGGAGCACACCCGAACCCGAGCCCAACCGCGCCGAACGACTCGGCGGGGACGTGGTCCTGATCGAGAAGGTCTCCGAGCACTGGGTCTCGGTGAAGAGCCTGAACTGGGAGGTGGCCCCCGTCGGCCGCCACCCGCTGGCGCTGCGCCTGTCGCAGGAGTGGCCGGTCGTCAGCGTCACCACCACCGAGCAGATGTCCTACGAGCTGTGCTGGTACGAAGGCGGCGCCGCCACCCAGTACGCCGCCCTCGGCCTCCCCGCGGCCCAGACGCCGCTCGAAAAGCCGCTGGCCCCATTGGATTTCAAGGCCCTGTCCGATTACGGCGCGGACTACGCCTCCGAGACCCAGGTCCGCTCCGCCTTCGGCAACACCACGATGTTCACCAAGCTCACCTGCCTTCCGGGCAGTGGTATCCGCCAGGCCGCCGAGGCCGGGCCGCTCGCGTCGCACGGCTCCAACATCCTGTATTTCCGCGGCGTCGACGAGTAGTCGGCGAGCTGTTCGCTGCCCCACCGGGTATCTCATGAGATACCCGGTGTCGGCGCATGTCGTGCTGGGCACTGGTCTCCGAAACTAGAACGTGTTCTAATTCGGTCATGAGCGGATTCGTGAAAGGCGAGGTCGATCCTGCCTTCCGGGCTGTGCGTGAGGTTTTCGAATCGAGCTTCGCCGAGGGGCGGAACGTGGGGGCGGCAGTCGCCGTTTTCGTGGACGGGCGGGCGGTCGTCGATCTGTGGGGCGGCGTGGCGGACACGCGGGCGAACCGGACCTGGGAACGGGACACCCCCGTGGTGACCTTCTCCTGCACCAAGGCCCTCACCGCCACGGCCGCCCTTGCCGTGGCCCACGACCGGGGAATCGGCTGGGACGAACCGGTGACGACCTGGTGGCCGGAATACGGTGCGGCGGGCAAGGAGTCGACGACGCTCGCCGATCTGCTGGCCCACCGCGCCGGGCTGCCGGCCTTCGACCGCCCGGTCCCGGTCGAGGATGCCGCGGATCCGGCGGCCATGGCCGCGCTGTTGGCGGCGCAGGAACCGATCTGGGCGCCCGGCGCCGAACACGGCTATCATGCGCTGACCTTCGGGTGGCTGGTCGGCGAATTCGTGCGCAGGCACACGGAATCCACGGTCGGCGACTACGTGCGCCGCCACTTCGGCGCGGAGTTGTGGATCGGCGCGCCGCCCCACATCGTGCGGCAGTCCGCGCGCACTGCCTTCCCGCCCGCCTCGGAGATGGCCTGGACCGATTCCGGCCCGATCGACGCGGACACGGTCGCCAGGATGGCCGCCGCCTACCGCGACCCCGGCTCACTCGCGATGCGCGCCTCTGCGAATCCCGTTGGCTCGTACAACAAGCCGGAGGTCCTGGCGGGCGGCTGGCCCGCAACCGGCCTGGTCACCACCGCTCGCGCGCTGGCCCGCTTCTACAGCGACCTGGTGAGCGGCGCGCTGCTGCCCACGGCCGTGTTGCGTGACGCGGTGCGTGAACAGGTGCGCGGCCCCGACTCGGTGTTGTTGCTGGAGAGCGCCTTCGGGCTCGGATACATGCTCCCGTGTGAGAACTTCATCCTCCCCGCGCCCGCCCGCTCCTCGGCGTTCGGCCACCCGGGCGCGGGCGGCGCACTCGGCCTCGGCGACCTCGACAACCGTGTCGCGATCGCCTTTACTCCGAATCTGCGCCGCGACTGGCTCTCCGGCGATCGCCGCGCTCACGACCTGGTCGCCGCCACTTACAGTGCCCTGTAATCGGGGACCCAGAGGCCCGATGGCATAAGCCATCCGGCGCCCCTGCATGCGGCGCGGTCCGGCCACTCCGTCGGGAAGTCCCGAGGCGCGCCGAGTACCTGCTGAGCAGCACAGTGCGCTTTGGGGGTTGAAGTGTACGAAACGGTTTCGTACACTTCAGGGGTCCTGGTGATCGGCAGTGCGGGGAGGGTTGAAATGTCCAGTGTCAGAGCGCATCTGATGATGTGCGCGATGCGAGTGCTGTGTGTTCGGCGTGGTCTCGACGGGGAGGAGCGGATTCGGCGGTCGATCGCGGCGGATCGGCGGAAGGGGCCTGCTGTGCCGTCGGACACGCTTCGGTCGCGGCTGGACGTGCGTCAGGAGGAGTTCGAGGGGCACGACGTCCATGTCCTGGGTCCGCGATCCGGGCAGCCTCGGCGGCGGGTGCTGTACCTGCACGGGGGTGGCTGGGTGCGGCCCATCACCGACCCGCACTGGGAGACGATCGCGAAACTCGTGGAGCTGCTGGACTGTTCGGTCACTGTTCCGATGTATCCGCTGGCACCCGAGCACACCGCCCGGGAGATCCTCGCGTGGCTGATATCCCTCTATGCCGATCGGGCATCCGGCCACGAGCTGACGCTCATGGGCGATTCCTCGGGCGGCAATCTCGCGCTGTCCCTGGCGATGCAGGCCCGCGACCGCGGACTCCCCGCACCGGTGCGGTTGGTCCTGCTCTCGCCCCTGGTGGACGCGACCGTCAGTGATCCGGTGATCGACGAACTCGACCGGATCGATCCGATCATCCCCGCCCGCGGGCTACGAGTGCTGACCCGGATGTTCGCCGGTGATATCGACCTGAATGACCCCGTGGTCAGCCCGCTGTTCGGGAGTCTCGACGGGCTGCCGCCGATCGCCCTCTTCAGCGGGACACGGGAGATCCTCAGTGCCGACGCCCATCGGCTCTGGTCGAAGGCGACAGCGTTGGGCTTTCCTCTGACCTGGCACGAGTATTCGGGGATGCCGCACGTCTGGCCGCTGTTCCCGATTCCCGAGGCGCGGCGGGCGCTCGACGAGATCGCCGCCTTCGTCGTCGGTGCCGGCGGGATCGATCGGGGACTGTCGCGGGTGCCGGGATCAGCGGGGTGAACGAAACCGTGTCGTACTCTTCGGTCGTGGTTCGAGGACAACAGCGTGTCGACGCGATCTTGGCGGCAACCGTGGACCTGGTCGCCGAGCGCGGCTACCCGGCATTGACCATGGACGCGGTGGCCGCGCGTGCCAATGCCAGCAAGGCGACCATCTATCGTCGCTGGCGCAACAAGGCCGAGCTGATCAAGGCGGCGCTGGACGCCCACGACGCCCAGCAGAATGCCGATATTCCGGATACCGGCAGCCTGCGCGGCGATCTGGTGGCAGTGCTGGAAACGTTGCGCGACAAGGCGTCCGACCAGATCGCCACGATGATCGAGGGCCTGATCGCTGCCATGCGTCATGATCCGGAGCTGGCGGCCGCGCTGCGGGAGCACACGGAGAACGAGGAGCTGTCCCCGTTCCACGACGCGCTGCACCGCGCGATCGCCCGCGGCGAGCTACCCGGGGACACCGATACCGAACTCGTCCACGACGTGGCCGAGGCAATGATCATGCGCCAGTTGCAGATCGGCGCCCCCTTCGATGCCGCCTTCATCGACCGCCTCGTCGACGACGTCCTACTCGTCCTGCTCCAGTATCGAGGAACCACACAGTGACCGTTCTGATCGTCGGCGCCGGGCCGACCGGGCTCACCCTGGCGTGCGACCTGGCCCGCCATCACGTCCCGTTCCGCATCGTCGACAAGGCTGCCGGGGTCTTCCCGGGTTCGCGGGCCAAGGGTCTGCAACCGCGCACCCTCGAGGTGTTCGAGGACCTCGGGGTGCTCGACGCCATTCAGGCCGGGGGCGAGCCCTTCCCGAAGTTTCGCCTGTACCACGGGCGGGAGGTGGTGTGGGAGCGCACGGTCTCCGAGATGCTCGGCGCTCCGGGCCTCACTGCCTCACCGGCCGTGCCCTATCCCGACACCTGGCTCATTCCGCAATGGCGGACCGAGGAAATCCTGCACGCCCACCTGATCGCCCTCGGCGTACGAGTCGAGTGGAACACCGAAATCATCGGTGTCACACAGGATTCCACCACTGTCACAGCGCAGACCGCTGACGGCGAAATCCGCGCCGACTATCTCGTCGCCGCCGACGGCGGACACAGCACCGTACGGAAGGCGCTCGGCATCGGCTTCGCGGGCGACACCTTCGAGACCGAACGCACCCTGATCGGCGACGTCCGTGCCGACGGCTTGGACGGCCGGTTCTGCCACATCCTGACCGGGAACGGCGCGGTGGGCGACCGCTTCTCGCTGTGGAACCTGCCGGGCAGCGACCACTACCAGTTCGTCGCCTCGATGCCCGCCGACCAGGTGCCGGACCTGACCCTGGACGGGGTGCGCCGGCTGTGCGCGGACCGCTCCGGCCGCACCGACATCCACCTGCACGATCTGCGATGGATCTCGCTGTACCGGGTGAGCGTGCGCATGGTCGACCGGTATCGCGTGGGCCGGGTACTGCTGGCGGGCGACGCCGCCCATGTACATTCCTCGGCCGGGGGACAGGGCCTCAACACCGCGGTGCAGGACGCCTACAACCTCGGCTGGAAACTCGCGGCCGTGCAGGCCGGTGCGGACCCGCAACTGCTGGACACCTATGCGGCCGAACGAATGCCGGTCGCGTCGGCCGTACTGGGCCTGACCACGCAGCTGCATCGACAGGACTTCCACGGCGGCGGGGCACCGGCCATCCATCAGCTCGACATCACCTATCGCAATGGTCCGCTGGCGCTCGACGACCGCAGCGAACCGGGCGAGCTACGCGCCGGAGACCGTGCCCCCGACGGACTTTCCTCTTCCGGCGCAAGACTTTTCGATGTCTTCCGCGGTCCGCATCACACCCTGCTGGCCTTCGACGCCCCCGGACCCGACCTCGGCGTTGCCGCGATCGATGTGCCGACGGGCGAGGGCTACGACATGAACCCGGGCACCTACGTCCTGGTCCGACCCGACGGCTATATCGGCGCGATCAGCGAATCTGCCGAAGTCATCGGAAAATATCTGCGGCGCTGAGTTCCGGGGTGCGTTTCCGGCGCGCCTTGCCATCCTCAACGGCGCCGGCTCCTCCTACGCCACCGGCCCCCACCAATCCGCCGCCGTCATGAAACCTGACCGATCCCTCCCCGAGAGGACCAAACCACCCTCGGAATCCCTAAGGACCGCAGAGGTTCTACCGTCAACGAGCCCTTGTTCCAGCATGGTCGACCGCTCGCCGACCCAGCGCGGACACTGTCCGGATTCGCGCCTCGAGAGCTTCCTGATCTCGGACCGGCCGACTGCTCGGCAGACTGCGGGCGTGGGTGAGGATCTCGGAAGGCGCCGCGGGCGGTGGAATTGACGACGGCCGGCCTGGTGCGTCACCCGCGGCGAACGGGGTGCTGACCACCTCCCAGGAGCCCCAATTTATCGCAACTGTCCAGTGCGGATTTCGGTAACAGTGATTCAGGTCACTCATGACCGCTACCCTGTTTTCACCCGGCTGCTCGTGCCGCGTCCGAAGGGCTTTTCGGCTGCGCGAAACGCCGGGGGAGAGAAAGGCGTCACGAACATGAGTAGCACACCGACCGCGGTACACCCGGCCGCGGACTTTCCCCCGCCGACGCTGGTCACCGGGCTGTGGCGGCGCAAGCTGCCGCACTATCCGGACACGCCCGCCCGATCCTGGTATCTGTTCCTGGTTGTCATCGTGTCGGTCGCGCTGTACTACCAGCTGTTCGTGTCCGGCGCGGTCGGTAATCAGCTGATCGCCTACTTCAATCTGAGCTTCCGGTACTTCGTCGGCATCTTCATCGTCGGCGCGGCCTTCGGGGCCGTGGCCTCGGTGGTGACCGGGTTGCTCGACCGGTGGGGCCGGGCCAATATCGTCGCCTACGGCACGGTCGTCACCTCGCTGCTCACGCTGTTCGCGCAACCGCAGTGCACGACCAAAGAGGCGTACCTGGCCGTCTACTGCATGATCAGCATCGTCGAGGGCGCGGTGCTGGTGGCCACGCCCGCGCTGGTGCGCGACTTCTCGCCGCAGCTGGATCGCGCCTCCGCCATGGGGTTCTGGACCCTCGGCCCGGTGCTGGGTGCGCTGGTCACCACCGAGATCTCCACGCACACCCTCGACGCCCATCCGGACTGGCAGTACCACTACCGGCTGGCCGGCGTCATCTGCACCGTGATCTCGGTGTTCGGCCTGATCGGGTTGCGCGAACTCAGCCCGAGACTGCGCGACCAGATCATGGTGTCGCTGCGCGACAAGGCGCTGATCGAGGCACGGGCGCGCGGACTGGATGTCGAGGCGCTGGAACGCAATCAGTGGAAGCAGATGATGCATCTCGACATCGTCGGCTCGGCGCTGGCCATCTCGATCTTCCTGGCGTTCTTCTACACCATCGTCTCGTTCCTGCCGGTCTACATGGCGACCAACTTCGGCTTCACCGCCGCACAGGCCAATTCGCTGGGTAACTGGTACTGGATCGCCTCCGCCATCTCACTGGTGCTGACCGGCATCGTGTCCGACGCGATGAAGGTGCGCAAACCGTTCATGGTCTTCGGCGCGATCATCAGCATCATCGGGTGCTACCTGTTCCTCAGCTACACCGACAAACCGGGTACCGACTACTACACGTTCGCGGCGGTCATGAGCTTCACCGCCGTCGGCACCGGCATCGCCTACTCCACCTGGATGGCGAGTTTCACCGAGACGGTGGAGAAGCGGAATCCGGCGGCCACGGCGGTCGGGCTCGCGGTGTGGGGCGGCGTGCTGCGGACCGTGGTGACGTTCGTACTGCTGGGTCTGCTGTTCGTGGTCACCGCCGCGGGCACGCTGGTGAACTACGGTCCGCGGCTGCAGACCATCAATGCCAAGTACCACGACGAGATCGCCACCATCCAGACCGTCGGCGCGGATACGCTCACGGCCCTGGGTAAGAATCCGAATGACGAAGCGGCACAGGTCGCCGCGCTGGTGAAGCTGACCGGCGACTCCGCCTCGAATGTGAAGACCACCGTCGAACTCAATGCCAAGTACCCGGATGAGCTGGCCACGCTTCAGGCCATCGACACGCAAGTCCTGGTGAAGCTGATGACGAACCCGAACGATCAGGCGAGCGCGGCGACCGCGGTCGGTCAGGTCGCGAAGAAGTTCAACATCCCGCCGGATCAGGCCATCGCCCGGATCACCGCCGCGCAGAAGGTGCCGGTCGATCAGCTCGCGGTGGCGTCCCAGACCGGACCGGCCCTGACGGCGGCGAGCGCCAAGCTCAAGGCCGTGAGCGCCATACCCGCCGACGATCTCGCCTATCTGTCCGCGCACGGCCAGGACGTGAAGCAGGCTCAGATCGACTCGCCCAAGCAGTGGAAGCGCTGGTGGTGGATCTGCCTGGTCGCGCAGATCTGCTTCATCCCGTTCGTGTTCATCATGGCCGGACACTGGAGCCCGAAGAAGGCGGCCGAGGAAGCGGCCGAGCACGACGCGGCCGTGGAGCGTGAGCTGGCGACCATGACCGAGTAGGCAGAAACCGTGCAGTCCCTGCCCATGAAGTACAGTTATTGAAGTGACGAACCCGGTAGCCGCGACGTTCGATCTGCTCGGTGATCGCCTGACGCTGACGATCCTGCGGCACGCCTTCGTCGACCACGCGCGCCGGTTCACCCAGTGGGCCGATCGCACCGCAGCGCCGCCCGCCGTGCTCACCGCCCGGCTGGCGGCGCTCGTCGATGCCGGAGTGCTGGTGCGCACGCCCCGGCCCGGCCCGGCCGATCGCTACGAATACCGGCTCACCGACCTGGGTTTGGCGACCTGGGAGATCCTGGTGTGCGTCTGGTCCTGGCAGCGGGAGTGGACGGCCGAGTGGGCGCTGCTGCCGGAGTTCACGCACACGCTGTGCGGGCATCGCGGCCCGCCGGTCGTCATGTGCCGGGGCTGCGGCCGCGACGTCACCGCCCACGACACCGCAGTGGAACTGGATCGGGATGCGCTGTGGAGCCTCACCTCCGGCCGCCGGCGCTCGGTGCGGGCGGCCACGCTCGCCCGCGGTGACGCGCGTTTCGACGAGATCATGGAGGCCATCGGCGACCGGTGGAGCGCGGCGGTCACCGGGCTGGCCCTGGCCGGGGCACGGCGGTTCTCGGATTTTCGTGCGGCACTGGGCATCTCGCCGACCACGCTCACCGAACGGCTGGCGCGCCTGGTGGATGCGGGCATCCTGCAGCGGTCCGAGCCGGACGGGCGCGACTATCGGCTGACCCCGCGCGGGCGGGCGCTGTTCGGGGTCTTCGCCTTCCTGCTGGCCTGGTCCCAGCGCGCACATCCGCAGACGTCGGAACCCGGTCTGAGCCTCCGGCACAAGGAATGCGGCGCGGTGCTGGTCCCCGCGCTGCGCTGCCGGGGCTGCGCGGCGGTGCTCGGCCGGCGGGACGTGCGCTTCGAGCCGCCGGCCGAGCGCCCGGCTCTTGACAGTCTCCGGTGAGACGCGTATCACTTCATTAACTGTAGTGAATCTCGCCGGGTCTCCACTCCCGGTCGCTGGAGGCTTCGCATGCCGCTCAACGAAGAACTCATCGCGCCCGCCGCCGAGGCGCTCACCAACCCGTATCTGGAAGGCCCGTACGCGCCCTGCGCGCAGGAAACCACGGCCACGAATCTCACTGTGCTGCACGGGGAACTGCCGGCCGATCTCGATGGCGTCTACGTTCGTAACGGCCCCAATCCGCAGTTCGCCCCGATCGGCCGCTACCACTGGTTCGACGGCGACGGCATGCTGCACGCGGTCCACTTCGAGAACGGTCGGGCCACCTACCGCAACCGCTTCATCCGGACGGGCGAGTTCGATGCCGAGCACGCGGCGGGAACCGCGTTGTGGCGCGGCGTGATCGAACCCTGGGACCACAATCCGCCCGGTGATCGCCGCGAGCGCAATGCGGCCAATACCGATGTCGTCTACCACCACGGCAATCTGCTGGCCCTGTGGTACCGGGCGGGCAAGCCCTACGCACTGGACCCGGTCAGCCTCGAGACCCGCGGCGTCGACACCTTCCAGGGCACCCTGCGCGGCGAGGTGTCGGCGCACGCCAAGGTGGACGAGCGCACCGAGGAACTGCTGTTCTTCGACTACGGCATCCATTCGCCGTATCTGCGCTACGGGGTGGCCGACCCGGGCGGCACCGTCACGCACTTCACCGGGCTGGAACTACCCGGCCCGCGTCTGCCGCACGACATGGCGATCACCGAGAACCATTCGATCCTCATGGATCTGCCGCTCTACAACGATCCGCGCGCGGCCGCGGCCGGCCGCTTCAAGATCTTCTTCGACCGCACGCTGCCCAGCCGGTTCGCGGTGCTGCCGCGATATGGCGAAGGGGCGCAGGCGAAGTGGTTCGAGGCCGAATCCGGCTACATCTACCACACCGTCAATTCGTGGGAGGAGGGCGAGGAGATCGTCCTGGTGGTCTGCCGGGTCTCCGAACCCAGCCCGGTGTCCGACCGCGCTCACCCCCTGGCCCAGCTGCTGGCCTATCTGCGCCCGGAAGCCAAGCTGCACAGGTACCGCTTCAACCTCCGCACGGGCGCCACCAGCGAGGAGGTCATGGACGACGTCAACACCGAGTTCCCCGCCATCGATCAGGGCCGCACCGGCCGCGCGGGCCGCTACTCGTATCAGATGCGCCTGTCGGTCGACCGCACCATGATCTTCGACGCCGTCATCAAGTACGACATCCGCACGGGCGCAAAGCAGACCGCGCCCTTCGGTGACGGCATCTTCGGCAGTGAGCTCACCGTGGTCCCGCGCCCCGGCGGCACCGCCGAGGACGACGCCTGGCTCACCATGTTCGCCCACAACACTCACACCGGCCTCGGTGAGGTGTGGATCTACGACGCCGCCGACCTCACCGCGGGGCCCGTATGCCGCCTCGGCCTGCCGGTCCGGGTCCCGCTCGGCTTCCACGCCACCTGGGTCAGCGGGGATCGCATGCGCGCCGCCGCCCGCCCGCTCTCCTGAAAAAGGTTGTCCGCGTGCCCCTTCCGCATCTGAGTGTCAGCCTCCCGTACTGGCAGAACCGCGAACCTCTGGACGCCCTGCTGGTGGCCGAGGCCGCCGACAAGCTCGGCTTCCACCGTCTCTGGGTCGGCGAGATGGCGACCTTCGACGCCTTCGCCCTGGCCGCCGCCATCGGCCGGGCCCCCGGCCGGATCCCGCTGTGTCTCGGCCCGCTCGCCGTCGGCGTCCGCAGCCCCGCGACCATCGCAATGGGGACGGCCACCGTCGCCGCCCTCACCGGACGCCCGGTCGACATCGCCCTCGGCACCTCCAGCACGGTGGTGGTCCGCGATTGGCACAGCCGCCGAAGGAACCGCACCGCACGGCATCTGGAGGAGACGAGCCGCATCGTGCGGGCCCTGCTCGCCGGGGAGAAGGTCGAACACGACGGCCTGATCGAACGCATACGAGGATTCCGCCTCCGTCTGCCCGCCCCGCGCCCGACCCTGCCCGTGCACGGACCGGATGAGTCCGCCGAGATCGACTGGCCCAGTGTGGGATCCGAGCGCGGCCGGGCGTCCTCGAACGGCCATGGCCGAGAACATCGGTCGCGGCTCCGCACGGCCGGCCGATCGACCGGCGGCGAGATCATTGTCGCGGCCTTCGGCGAGCGCGCATTGGAGGTCGCCGCGCGCTGCGCCGATCGGGTGGTGCTGAATCTGGTGACACCGGCCCAGGTTGCCCGATGTGTCACCGCGATAGGCGAATTCGCCGCGCGGGCCGGGCGCGCGGCACCGCCGGTCTCCGTGTGGGTGATCGCGGCCGCGGATCCGGACCCCGACATGCACGCGACCGTCCGGCAGGGTGTCGTCGGATACCTGCGCGCCCCCGGGTACGACGCCATGTTCACCGAGGCCGGATTCGGAGACGTGGTCGCGCTGGCGAGCAGCGGAGCCCACCCGCGTGAGGTGCTGGCGGCCGTTCCGGATGAATTGCCAGCGGCCGTGGGCATGTTCGGTGATGCTCGGACGCTGGCTGCCCGCCTCGGCGAATACGCGGATGCGGGGGCCGACGAGGTGGTCATCGTACCGGTGACGACGGCCGAAGACCCGGCCGGATATCGGACGCTCGACGCGCTCACCGGGATCGTTACGGATTCGGGCCCCGGCGTGCCGGAGACTGGCGGAGAAGAGTCCGACCCGGAGTCGGCAGAACAGCGGAGGCAAATCGATGAGTGAGGCGTTCGTCTATGACGCGGTGCGGTTGCCGCGAGGGCGGGTGCGCAAGGGTGGGGGCACCTTGGCGGAGGTTCCGCCGTACGAGTTGTTCGGGCAGTTGCTGGCGGCGCTGGAGGAGCGGGGCTGTCCGCCGGCGGCGGTCGACGACGTGCTGGTCGGGGTGAGTACCGCGGTGGGCGAGCAGGGCGCGAATGTGGCCCGGGCCGCGGTGTTGTGGGCGGGATGGCCGGATTCCGTTCCGGGGGCGGTGGTTTCGCGACTCTGCTGCTCCGGTCTGGACGCGGTGGAGGGCGCGGCGGCGCGGGTGGCGGCCGGGTTCGCGGATGTGATCGTCGCGGGCGGGGTGGAGTCGATGTCGCGGGTGCCGATGCTGGCGGATCGGCCCGCCATCGCCGGCGACGCCGATCTGGGGGAGCGGACCGGGTTCGTCACCATCGGGGTGTCGGCGGATCTCACGGCGGCCGAGTACGGCATCACCCGGCCGGAGCTGGACGCCTTCGCGGTGCGCTCGCATCGAAAGGCCAGCAGCGCAGCCACATCGGCGTCGGTGATCCCGGTACGCAAGGGCGGCACCGTGCTCCTCGCCGCCGACGAGGGCGCGCGGCCGGACGCGTGTGCGTCGGCCTTCGCCGCGCTGCCCACCCTGTTCGGAGCCGATCCGTCCTGGGAGCGGGTGGCCCGCCGGACGCCGCAGGCGCGGCGTCCCGCCGCCGGGCTGCACACCATTGCCACCGCGCCGCAACTCGCCGACGGGGCTTCGGCGCTGCTGCTGGGCAGTCGGCGCGCCGAGCACATGCTCGGGCGGCCGCCGGTGGCGCAGATCGTGGGCACGGCCCAGACGGCGGTCCGCTCACCGCTGCTGACCGCGCCGACCAGCGCGGCCCGGGTGGCCCTGCAGCGGGCGGGCATCTCACCCGCGCAACTGGACGTGATCGAGGTGAACGAATCCTTCGCCGTCACACCGCTGGTGCTCATGCGTGAGCTCGGACTGGACGCGTCCCGGGTGAATCCGTCCGGCGGTGCGGTGGCGGTCGGGCATCCGCTCGGCGCGACCGGCGGGATCCTCATCGCCCAGGCGCTGGACGAACTGCGCCGCCGCGACGGCGAGCACGCGCTGGTCGCCATTCCCGCCGCGCTCGGGCTCGGCTCGGCGGTGGTGCTGCGCCGCATGACCTGACCCGCGGCCCGCCGCATGACCCGACCCGCGGCCCGCCGCCACCGGACCAGCTGCGCCGTCACCGGACCAACTCATCACCAGGGAACTCCGATGGTCGAAATCTCCTCCTCCACAACGACGTCCCCCGCCCGCCCGGTGCACGTCTGCCATCCGGCGGACACGGTGCGCACCTACCTCGAACGCGGCTGGTGGCAGCCAGAGACGATTCCCGACGTCTTCCGTCACCGCGTGACCGAGGCCCCTGATGCGCCCGCCATCACCGACCCGGCCAACCTGGCCGACCTGACCGGCGCGCATCCGCGCACCCTCACCTGGCGCGAACTCGACGACCACGTCACCGATATCGCGGCGGTCCTGCTGGCCAACGGGATCGGCCAGGGCTCCACCGTCGCGATCCAACTGCCCAACTCGATCGCCCTGACCGCCGTGTACCTCGCCCTGTGGCGGCTGGGCGCTGTGGCTACGCCGATGCCCGCGTCGTTCCGGCGGCACGAGCTGTCGGGCATCGTCACGGCGACCGAGGCCGAGGCCGTCATTACCGTTGGCGCGCTGGGAGATCGGGCACTCGCGGCGGAGGCTTCGACCGTCATCGGTGGGCAGGGCGCCGTTTTCGCCTTCGGGCCGGGAGTCCCGGAGCAGGCGATCGCCCTCGATGGCCCGGTCGGCGCAACTGCCCGCAAACGGGTGCGCGACTACACCCGGGCGCTCCCCGTCACCGTCAACGATCGCATCACCATCTGCTGGACCAGCGGCACCGAGGCCGCGCCCAAGGGCATTCCGCGTTGCCACGGCGACTGGCTCGCGGTGGCGGGCGGCGTCCAGGACGGGCTCGGCATGACCCCGGATTCGGTGGTGCTCAACCCCTTTCCCATGGTGAACATGGCCGGATTCGGGGGCTCGTTCCTGCCGTGGCTGCTGGCCGGCGGGCATCTGGTCCAGCACCACCCGCTGGATCTGCCCGTGTTCTTCCGGCAGCTCGCCGAGCACCGGGTCACCCACACCAGCATGCCGCCCACCCTGCTCACCATGCTGCTGCAGAACGACGCCCTGCGCGCCCGGGCCGACCTGTCCTCGCTGCGCACGGTCGGCTCGGGCGGTGCGCCGCTGCCGCCGCCGGTGGTGCGCCGCTGGCAGGAGGAACTGGGCATTCAGGTGATCAACTTCTTCGGATCCAATGAGGGAGTGAGCCTGCTGGGCGCACCGGCCGACCTACCCGATCCCACCCTGCGCGCCCAGCACCTGCCGTATTACGGTGCGGCCGGGGTGCGCTGGTCCACCAGACTGGCGGAACGGACGGCGGTGAAACTGGTCGACGTCACCACCGGGGCGACGGTCACCGAGATCGGCGGACGCGGCGAACTGCGCCTGCGCGGCCCGGCAGTCTTCGGCGGCTACCTGCCCGGCACCGCCACCGCCGAACCCTTCGACGACGAGGGATACCTGTGCAGCGGTGACGTTTTCGAACGATGCGGCGACGGCGGCCGGTACCTGCGCTTCGTCGACCGCGTGAAGGAGATCATCATCCGCGGCGGCATGAACATCGCGCCCGCCGAGATCGAGGGCCTGCTCATCGACCATCCCGCGATCGCGGATGTCGCCGTGGTCGGCTACCCCGACGCGGTGCTCGGTGAAAAATGCTGTGCCGTGGTCGTTCCCGCGACAGGCGACTTTGGGTGGGAAGTCACCTGCAGATGCACATGATCGACGTCGCCGTTGAATTCGACCGGCTCGCATTCGAAGTCGGCATACACCGCCTGCATGATCTCTTCCATCCGTTTCAGGTGCCGATCGGTGAACACGCGATGCCGGTATTTCGTGATGAAAACCAAGTGGGCGTGAAGCGCGAAAACACAATGCCTGCCTGTCAATATCTCGTTCTCTGAGGGCATAAATCGGTATGTTGGGTGTGTGCAGCTGCGATACCAGTACCGCCTCTATCCCACGGCGGGTCAGCAGATGGCGCTGGCGCGTGCGTTCGGTTGCGCGCGAGTGGTGTTCAACGATGCACTCGTCGCGCGGGAGGCCGCGCGCCGCGACGGCCTGCCGTATGTGACGGACGCAGCACTGTCGAAAGCGTTGACCGAGGCCAAGAAAACCCCCGAACGCGCCTGGCTGGGCGAGGTGTCCTCGGTCGTGTTGCAGCAAGCCCTGGCGGACCTGAACACCGCCTACCGCAATTTCTTTGCCTCCCTGTCCGGGAAGCGGACAGGTGCGAGGATCGGTCCACCGCGGTTGCGGTCCCGCAAGGATCATCGGCAAGCGATCCGGTTCACCAAGAACGCCCGCTTCAGGATCACCGCAGGCGGGAAGCTGTGGCTGCCCAAGGTCGGCGAGCTGGAAATTCGCTGGTCGCGGGAACTGCCCTCGGAGCCGTCGAGCGTGACGATCGTCAAGGACGCGGCGGGCCGCTATTTCGCCTCGTTCGTCGTCGTCACCGACGATGCGCCGTTGCCGCAGGTCGACACCGAGGTGGGTATCGACCTGGGTTTGGCGACGTTCGCCGTCTTGTCCGATGGCAAGACGATCTCTTCGCCGAGGTTCTTACGCCAAGCCGGACGTCGCTTGCGCAAAGCGCAGAAAGCCCTGTCGCGTAAGGAGAAAGGCTCCAACAACTGGGCCAAGGCGCGAGTTCGTGTGGCGAAGGCTCACACCAAAGTTGCCGATACGCGCCGGGATTGGGCGCACAAGCATTCGACGCAGATCATCCGCGAGAATCAAACGGTGTTCGTCGAAGACTTGAGCGTGAAGGGTCTCGCGCGTACTCGGTTGGCCAAGAGCGTGCACGACGCCGGGTGGGGCATGTTCACCCGGATGCTGGAGGACAAAGCCACCCGATACGGGCGGACCTTCGCCAAGGTGGACCGCTGGTTTCCATCCACCCGCATGTGCTCGGTGTGCGGGGCGATCGGGGAGAGCAAACCCCTGCACGTCCGGGAATGGACGTGCACCTGCGGCACCATCCACGACCGCGATCTGAACGCGGCACACAACATCCTCGCGGCGGGACGCGCCGAGAGGTTAAACGCCTGCGGAGGGACCGTCAGTCTTTCTGCCTAGCGGAAAGCGAGTCCCTGTGAAACAGGAACCCACCGAAAGCGCCCGCGAGGCACTGGTAGGAATCCCGGTCGTTCACGGCCGGGAGGACGTCAAGACTGCGCACTCGTGGTCGACGACGACGAACCGGGGTCACCTCTCACCCGGCGAGTTCGGCTCTCACCCGGCGAGCTTGGCGGGGTCGCGCACCGCGCCCCGGTCGGCCGAGGTGGCCAGCAGGGCATAGGTTTTCAGTGCCAGCGAGATCTCACGCTCGCGGTGGCGCGGCCGGTAGCCGCCGTTCGTCTCCAATTCCGCGCGGCGGGTGGCCAATTCGGCATCGTCGACGTGGAGGGTGAGCGTCCGCGACGGGATGTCGATGGTGATGGTGTCGCCGTCCTCGACCAGCGCCAGCGGGCCACCGGCCGCCGCCTCGGGGGAGATGTGGCCGATGGAGCAGCCGGAGGAACCGCCCGAGAAGCGGCCGTCGGTGATCAGCGCGCACTCCCGGGCCAGGCCCAGGCCCTTGAGATACGAAGTCGGATACAGCATTTCCTGCATGCCGGGCCCGCCGCGCGGACCCTCGTAGCGAATGACCAGCACGTCACCGGCCTTGATCCGGCGCGACAGGATCGCCTCGACCGCATCCTCCTGCGACTCCACCACCACGGCGGGACCGGTGAAGGTGTGCATGTGCGCGGCCACGCCCGCCGACTTCACCACCGCACCGTCGGGGGACAGGTTGCCGCGCAACACCGCGAGGCCGCCGTCGCGCGAATGGGCATGGGCGACATCGCGAATGCAGCCCGCCGCGGCATCCAGATCGAGGGTGTGCCAGCGCTCGGACTGGGAGAAGGCGCTGGCCGACCGCTTGCCGCCGGGCGCGGCGTGGAACAGCTCCCGCGCCGCCGCGGAGGGGTGTTCGGCGCGCACGTCCCACTCGTCCAGCCACGCGCCGAGCGAATCCGCGTGCACCGCATGCACATCGCGGTGCAGTAGTCCGGCGCGGTTCAGCTCGCCGAGCAGCGCCGGGATGCCGCCCGCGCGGTGCACGTCCTCGATCAGGTAGTCGCCGTTGGGCGCCACCTTGCACAGGCACGGCACCTGCAACGACATCTTCTCGATATCGGTGAGCGTGTAGTCCAGCCCGGCCTCCTGCGCCGCCGCGAGCAGGTGCAGCACCGTGTTGGTGGACCCGCCCATCGCCAGGTCCAGGGCCATCGCATTGTCGAAGGCCTTGCGGGAGGCGATATTCCGGGGCAGGACCGAGGCATCGTCCTCGTCGTAGTAGCGGCGCGCCAGGTCCATGACCGTGCGTCCCGCCGCCCGGTACAGCTCGGCCCGCGCGGTGTGGGTGGCCAGCGTGGTGCCGTTGCCCGGCAGCGCCAGGCCCAGCGCCTCGGTGAGGCAGTTCATGGAGTTGGCGGTGAACATGCCCGCGCACGAACCGCAGGTCGGGCAGGCGTTCTCCTCGATGCGCTCCAGATCCGCGTCCGACACGTCGGGCGAGACCGCCTCGGCCATGGTGACGATGAGGTCGAGCCGGCTGCGCACCGTGCCGTCGACCAGCACCGCGGTGCCGCCCTCCATGGGTCCGCCGGAGACGAACACCGTCGGGATGTTCAGCCGCAGGGCCGCCATGAGCATGCCCGGAGTGATCTTGTCGCAGTTGGAGATGCACACCAGCGCGTCGGCGCAGTGCGCGTTCACCATGTACTCGATCGAATCCGCGATCAGGTCCCGGGACGGCAGCGAGTACAGCATTCCGCTGTGCCCCATGGCGATTCCGTCATCGACCGCGATGGTGTCGAACTCCCGCGCGATACCGCCCGCCGCCCGCACCGCCTCGGAGACCATGCGGCCGACCGGCTGGAGGTGGGTGTGGCCCGGCACGAACTCCGTGAAGCTGTTCGCGATCGCGATGACGGGCTTGCGTCCGATATCCGCCGAGGGCACGCCGCTGGCCCGCATGAGGGCGCGGGCCCCGGCCATGTTCCGTCCGTGCGTGACCGTGCGGGAGCGCAACTCGGGCACGATGCCACCTCCTCCTCAATCTGCAACCAGACGGTTGCAACCGTGTGGTTGGAGTTTGCCACGACAGCCGGCCCAACCGCAACCGCGTGGTTGGAGATGGTTGGATGGACGCCATGGCGTGGGATACCGAGAGGACCAGACGGCTGCTGCTCGAGGCGGCGGTACTCGAGTTCGCCGAACGCGGACCCGACGGCGCCCGGGTGAACGCCATCGCGGCCCGCGCCGGGATCAACAAGGAACGCATCTACCAGTACTTCGGCGACAAGCGCGGCCTGTTCGAGGCCGTGCTCACCGATCAGCTCGAGCAGCTCGCCGCCGCCAGCCCGCTGACCGCCGACAAGGCCGGCGACCTGGCCGAGTACGCCGGGCACGTCTTCGACTTCCACCGCACCCACCCGCAGTTCCTGCGCCTCATGTACTGGGAAGGGCTGCAGCCGCAGGACGGTCAGCTGCCGGGCGAGTCCGCCCGCGCCTCGCACTACGCGGACAAGGTCGCCGCGCTGGCGGCCGCGCAGCGGGCGGGGACCCTCCCCGGCGACGTCGCGCCCGGCTACCTGCTCTACGCGGTCGCGGCCCTGGCCGCCTGGTGGTTCGCCGCCCCGCAGGTGGTCCGGATGATCCTGGGCGCGGACACCGATGATCCGGAAACCCTGCGCGCGGCATTGGTCGCGCTGGTGCGCCGACTCGAGGTCCGGGCCTAGCGGCGCGTCACTCCCCGGAAGCGATGTCCGCGACGAACAGCGGGAGCCGACGGGCGGCGATCCGGGCGAGGAACGGGAATTCCGGGCCCGCTTCGCCGCGGCCGACTACACGGGGATTGACGAGTCTGTAGTGGCGAAAAGTGTAGGAGGTAGCGGCTTCTCCGGCGGCGAGAACGTTTCTGATCCAATCGGTCCTGCCGTGGCCCATGACCACATAGAGCGAGCCGTCGAAGCGAAAAGCATTGACCGGTGTGGAATATGCTCGGCCCGACCTGCGGCCGCGGTGTTCGATCACGGCGAACCCGGGCAGATACGGCGCGAGCGGGCGAACCACCGGGTTCATATATCTGACCTGCAAGCGGTCCAGCCACGCCGGGAACATGTTGGGTTCGGTTGTCGGCATTTCGGTTTCCCCTGTCCACGCCTGATGTCCCAGACAGGGTACAACCTCGCTCCCGACCAGCGAGGATTCGGCGTCGACCGCGAATACCTTGTGAAGGAGGACTGACGGTATCACCGGCTCCAGCCCCCCGACGACGTGCCGCTCGACGGAGTCACCGTGGTAACCCCGGGAAGGTCGCCGTCGGGGGTCGGCTGCTGCGTGCGGTATTCGCTCAGCTCTTGGCCGCGGGCTCGGCGGTCTGCCCGTCCTCGGCGTGCTCGGTGGCGTGGGCCGCTCGCTCCGCTTTGATGTCGGTCTGCCACTTCTCGAAATCGGTTCGCATCACCACGATCTGATGTTCGAGGGCTTCCCTGGTATCCGACCACCACTTCTGGGCGACGTCCCGCAGTTCGGCGGTGGTCTTCTCGAACTCGCTGCCCTCGCGCTCGAAGGTCGCCTCCAGCTCCTTCTGACGTGCCTGGAGCGCGGCGCGGTTCTGCTCGCGCGCCGCAGCGGACGACTCTTCGAACCGCTTCACCTGTGCGGCGAGGTCCATCAGCGATTCCGACAATGGTTTCATGGTCTTGTCCTCTCGAATCTCTTGATCCGCGTTGGGGATCCGGCATCGGCCACCACCAAGCCTGGCTTCCGCGACCGGCGGGTCCAAGGGCAGAACGTCCTCTGAAATACCTGCCACTAGGCATCGATTGCCCGCCCGCCGCGTGGTGTCGGTCGAAATCAGCTGGGGGTGAGGGCGTCTGACAATGCGGTGAGGACAGGGGCGCAGCCGGTGTCGAGGATGAGGGTGGCCAGGGCGTCGGCATGGGTGCCGCCGCGGTTCAGGATGATGAGCGGGCGGCCGGATTTGGCGGTGCGGCGGGCGAAGCGGAGACCGGACATGACCGTCAGGGACGAGCCGACGACCAGGAGGGCGTCGGCGGAGTCGACCAGGTCGAAGGCGGCGGCGACGCGGGGCTTGGGGACCGATTCGCCGAAGTAGACGATGTCGGGTTTGAGGAGGCCGCCACAGTGCAGGCAGTCGACCATGCGGAAGGAGTCGGTGTCGGTAACGACGGCGTCGGCGTCCGGCGCGACTTCGAGGCCGTCGAGCGGGTTCGAGTCGGCGAAGCCGGGATTGACTGCTTCGAGCCGCTCGGCCAATGCCATGCGGGAGGTGAGAGCGTCGCAGGCGAGGCAGCGGACCCGGGCGTAGACGCCGTGCAGGTCGATCACCCGGCGATGACCGGCCTTGGTGTGCAGCAGATCCACGTTCTGGGTGAGCAACCCGGTGACGATGCCCGCCCGTTCCAGGCGGGCCAGCGCGCGATGCGACGGGTTCGGCCGGGCCGCGTCCATCCGCCGCCAGCCCACGTGATTGCGGGCCCAATAGCGTTGGCGGAATACGGGATCGCCGACGAACTGCTGATACGTCATCGGCGTCCGGGGCGGCGCGCCGGGGCTGCGGTAGTCGGGGATGCCGCTGTCGGTGGAGATGCCCGCACCGGTGAGCACCGCGACCCGGCGGCCGGAGACCAGGTCCAGCAGGCGATCGAGTTGCTGCGCGGAACCGGAATCGGGCATGCGGCCAGCCTACGACGCATCCGTCGTGTGCCGCCGGTCACGTCGTGTCACACCTGATGGCCCTGCGTCGTCACCTTGGCAGGACGCCACCGCAGCGGCGGCGCGAGACGAAGGAGATGGTCATCATGGCGAAGACGGTTCTGGTCACCGGCGGCACCGGCACCCTGGGCAGCCTGGTCACCCCGCTGCTGCGGGAGGCCGGCGTGAACCTGCGCGTGCTGAGCCGCACCGCGCGGGCGGCGCCATACGGCATCGAGTACGTGGCCGGCGACCTGCAGACCGGCGCGGGCATTGCCGAGTCGGTCGCCGGCGTCGACACCGTCCTGCATCTGGCGGGCACCACCAAGGGCGATGGTGAGAAGGCGCGCACCCTGGTCGAGGCCATCCAGGCCGCGGGCGTGTTCCCGCACCTGGTCTACATCTCGGTGGTCGGCGCGGACCGGATTCCGGTGGAGAGCGCCATCGACCGCCAGACCATGGCCTACATGGCATCGAAGCGGGAAGCCGAACTGGTGGTGGAGAATTCGGGCCTGCCGTGGACCACCCTGCGCGCCACCCAGTTCCACGACCTGCTCTTCACCATGGTCTCGGCGCTGGGCAGGATGCCGCTGGTGCCGGTCTTCGACTTCCGCTTCCAGCCCATCGAAACCGCCGAGGTGGCAGCGCGATTGGTGGAACTGACCCTGGGTGAGCCCGCGGGCCTGGTCGACGAGATCGGCGGCCCGCGCATCTACACCATGAAGGAACTCGAGCGCAGCTACCTGGAGGCCACCGGCCGTCACCGTCCGGTCTTCACCATGAAGGTCCCGGGCAAGGCGGCCCGTGCGTACGCTGCGGGCGGCAACCTCACCCCGGAGCACGCCGCCGGCGGCCGCACCTGGGAGGAATTCCTGGCCGCCAAGCTCGCGGCCGTGTGAGCGGACGACGTGCGGAAACCGGTGTCAGCGCGGTCCGTTGGTGTTGAGGTACACCACCGGACCGTCGAACCGGCCGTGCGCGTTCATGTCCAGCAGCGCGGCCATGGCCTTCGCGGTGTAGACCGGCTCCAGCCGCATGTGCTCGCGATCCTCCGAAAGCGCCTGTGCCGTAGCTGCTTCCGGCATCGGATAGCCGTACCCCGGACCGAGGTAATCGGTGACGACATCCAGATTGGCGGTGGGGGAGAGGTTCTCGGGTAACTGCGCGCCACGGGCCCGCAGCAGCCGCTCGGTACGGCCCGCCAGCCTGGCGAGCGCCGGTTCGTCGAGGCGCAGCGTGTCGTTCACGACCACACCCACCACCCGCGTGCGCAATCCGGCCAGCCGCAATCCGAGTGACAGCCCCGCCGCCGTCCCGCCCGACCCGACAGGAATCACGATGTGGCCGGGCTCCGGAAGCTCCCCGGTGCGCACCTGATCCGCCAATTCCAGTGCGGCCTCGACATATCCGAGCGCACCCACCGGCGACGACCCGCCCGCGGGCAGGAAGTAGGGCGGTCGCAGGCCGGTGAAATGCCGGGCCAGCAGATACGGAGCACTCAGTATCGTGCGCGCCTTGGTGTGGGTGAAGTGCAGCTCGGCTCCCGAGGCCCGCAATCGCTCGAGTTGCGACCGCACATGCTCGTCGACCGGCTGATCCACCAGCGCCAGAACGGTTTTCAGCCCGTGCTCGCGCCCGTACAGCGCGGTCGCCAGCCCCCAGTTGGTGCCCAGCCCGCCCACCGTCACGATGGTGGTCCGCCGCCGGCGCAGCGCGTCGGGCAGCAGCCATTCCAGCTTGCGGACCTTGTTGCCGCCCCAGCCGCCGTCACCGAAAGCGCTGTCGTCCTTGAGCCAGATGTCCGCGCCCGCCGTGTCGAGCGCATCCAACTTCCGCACCGGTGTCGGGCCGGTCCCCAGCCTCACATGGGGCAGGGTCCGCTGGAGCTCGGGGTAGCGGCGGTGCAGGTGTGGGGTCATCACGCCAACCCTATCGACTGTCCAGTTTTTCGACGAGTGTGGCGGGCAGCACACGGGCGCCGAATTCGCTCCTGCTACGTTCCGAACTGTCATTAACTTCGGCAAGGAGATTTCATGCCTGGTGTAACCGATCGCGTCGTCATCGTCACCGGAGCCGGTGGCGGACTGGGCCGGGAGTACGCGTTGTTGCTCGCCCGCGAGGGCGCGCTGGTTGTCGTCAACGACCTCGGCGGTGCGCGCGACGGCTCCGGATCCGGGCACAACATGGCCGACGCCGTGGTCGAGGAGATCCGCGCGGCCGGCGGCACCGCCGTCGCCAACTACGACAGCGTCGCCACCGAGGAGGGTGCGAAGGCGCTGGTCCAGACCGCGATCGACAGCTTCGGTGCGGTGCACGGCGTGGTCAACAACGCGGGCATCCTGCGCGACATGAGCTTCGTGAAGATGACCCCCGAGGCCTTCGAGGCCGTGCAGCGCGTGCACCTGTTCGGCTCGTTCTACGTCACCCACGCCGCCTGGCCGCACTTCCGCGAGCAGGGTTTCGGCCGCGTCGTCATGGCCACCTCCACCTCCGGCCTGTACGGCAACTTCGGCCAGGCCAATTACGGCGCAGCCAAACTCGGCCTGGTCGGCATGATGAACACCCTCGCCATCGAGGGCCGCAAGTACGACATCACCGTCAATGCCGTCGCGCCCATGGCGGCCACCCGTATGACCGCCGACATCGCCTCGGCCGAGATGCTCGAGAAGCTGCCGCCGGCCCAGGTCGCGCCCATCGTCGGCCACCTGATGAGCGAGGACTGCACCGACTCCGGCATGGTGCTGGTGGTCGGCGGGGGCTCGGTGCAGCGCGCCCAGCTGTTCGCCAACCAGCCCGTGTTCTTCAGTGAGGTCCCGACGGTGGACCAGGTGCGGGAGAATTGGAGCCGTATTACCGATATGTCCGACGCTCGGCCCGGGGTGAACCCAGCGGGCTGAGCCTGCTCGAGGGGGCTCGCCATGAGCGAGAACACGTGGGACGCACTGGTTGTCGGAGCCGGAGCGGGCGGGCTGTGCGTGGCCGCCCGGCTCTCGCACCACGGCTACCGCACCCTGGTGGTCGAACGCCTGGACCGGATCGGTGGACGAGCCTCCACCACCGAACTCGACGGTTTCATCATCAATACCGGCGCGGTCGTCGTCGAACTCGGCGGCATCACCGAACGGACCTTCGAGGAGGTGGGTGCGAAATTCGAAGTGCGCCCAGCGGATCCGCCGATCCTGTACCGCATCAACGGCCGTGACGTGGATGTCGCCAGCGGAGGCTGGGGGCTGCTCATCTCCCAGCTGACCCGCCAGGGGGCCAAGCTGCTCACCGCCGTCGGCGCCGCCCGCGCCGACGGCGTCCTGCCCGATCGGGAACTGTCCACCGCCGACTGGGTCCGGCGCTACACCAAAAACGATGCGGTGCAGGGTATCTTCCGCAATATGTGCGGCTCGATCTTCGCCGTCGGCTCGGAGGAGCTCCCCGCGCGCGTGTTCCTCACCTACTTCACCCGCGCGTCCGCGTTCAAGAAGCTCGGCTTCTGCCCGGAGGGCACCATCGGCATCTGGAAGGCCCTGGCGGAGGTGGTGGAACGCAATGGGGGTCAGGTGCGTCTGGGCAGCGAGGTGCAGCAGCTGCTCGTCGAGGACGATCGTGTCGTCGGAGCCCGCATCCGGCACGACGGCGAAACCTCCGATGTCTCCTGCGCTTTCGCGGTCAGCGACATCGGGCCGTCGGCCACACTGGATCTCGTCGGCCCCGAACACTTTCCGTCCGACTATGTCGGCTCTGTGCTGCAGCGCGATCTGCCCTGCGCCATGATCTCGGTCAATTTCGCCAGCCGGGAACCGCTCATCGACGCGCCCGGCCTGCTCAGCTTCGCCCGTACCAGGCGGCTGTGCTACGTCGCCAACTTCACCGCCACCTGCCCGGAGATGGCTCCCGAGGGCTGGCACCTCTACGTCGGCACCGGGGTGCCCAAGCCGTCGGTGGGCGACTTCGACCCCGAGGCCGAAACCGCGCTCGTGCTCCAGGATCTGCGCGAGGAGATCCCCGGCTTCGATACGGCCCGCATCCTGTCCATCGCGGTCACCCGCGATGACTGGCCACCCCAGCGCACGGTCGCCGGCTACGACCTACCCCACGACACCCCGATCGCGAATCTCTGGAATGTCGGCGACGCGGTCAAGGAGTACGCCAACGGCGGCATCACCGCCTGCACCGAGACCGCGAAGATCGTCGTCGACGAGATCATCGCCAGCGGCGTGGGTCGATCCGCAACGTGACAACTGATTTCGGGGCGATGGGGGTAACTCGAGGGGTACCCCCGGGATCGGTTCGGCACTCGACAGGCGGCGCGCATGCGCGACCGGCAACGGCTCGTCAGCCGGGCGCCGAAGTCCCGGGGAGGCGGATCAGCTCGGTGATCCCGGGCAGCCGGTCCACCATGGCCACAACGTAGTCCGCGACGATCCCGATCAGTACGGGCCGCTCCACCTTCAGGCCGCCGTCGAGCCATACCAGGATCAGCTCGGCCGCGCCGCCGGTGATCAGCTGGGCCAGCGCGGTCAGGGCGGTGTCGTCGCCCTCGGGAATGTCGAGCAGCACCCGTGTCTGCTCGATGAGCAGCTGCGCCACCCGGCGCATGCCCTCGAAGCGGCGGCGCATGAGCATCTCGCTGCCGTAGGCCTGCGCGAAGGCGATGTTCGCCCGGCGCGGATCGTCGGTCACCGTGATGATGAGCGCCGCCACCCCGGCCCGCAGCTTCTCCTCGGGCCCGCCGGGGGTCTCGGTCATGGCCGTGCGAGCCTGTTCGAGGGCGGCGCTCTGCACCTCGTCCAGCAGCGTGGAGGCCAGTGCGTCCAGACCGGCGAAGGATTCGTAGAAGAAGCGCGGCCCCACCTTCGCCTGCTCGCACACCCCGCGCACGGTGAGCGCGGCCAGCCCCTGCGTGCCGACGATCTCGAGGGCCGCGTCCAGCAGGCGTCGTCGGCGCTGCTCGCGGCGCTCGTCGGTCGTGGTGCCGCGATAGGTCCCGTTGAAAGCTCGGGTCACCCTGACAGCTTGGCACAGAAATCGGGAAACGACCGTTTACGGAAACTACCGTTTCCGCTACCGTTGAGGCATGGCTGTGCGAAAAGCCGTGGTGAACCATCGAATTCAGTGCCGCGCCGCCGGGGTGCTGGAGCGCTATCCCAGCGTGCCGCGGGCACTCGCGACACCGCCGCCGGGCAGCGGGCTCAAACCGGTGATGGGTGACTACGGCCCGCCCGGCATCGGCCACGTGGTGAGCACCCTCGCCGACCCCCTCACCTTCGGCCGCGACCGGATGCGCCGCTACGGCCCCGTGCAGTGGATGGGCGTCTTCGGCCGGCAGGTGGTCGGCATCGGCAGCCCGGCCGCCGTCGAGGAGGTGCTGCTGGACCGCAAGCACGTGCTGTCCGCGCAACAGGGCTGGGAATTCCTCATCGGCCCGTTCTTCCGCGGCGGAATCCTGCTGCGCGACTTCGACGATCACGCCTACCACCGCCGCATTCTGCAGCAGGCCTTCACCCGCCCGCGGCTCATCGGCTACCTCAACCTCACCACCCCGCGCATCGTGCGCGGCGTCGACTCCTGGCTGCCCGCCCCCGATTTCCCGCTCTACGACCACGTCAAGCGGATGCTGCTGGAACAGGCCACCGTGGTCTTCGCCGGCGCGGAACTCGGTCCCGAGGGCACCCGCCTGTCCCAGGCCTTCGAGGACGCCGTGCACGGCGGCAAGGCCATCATCCGCACCAATATGCCCGGCGGCGTGTGGAATCGGGGCCTGCGCGGCCGCCGGCTGCTCGAGGACTACTTCCGCCGGGAACTGCCCGCCAAGCGTGCCGGCGACGGCGAGGACCTGTTCAGTGTGCTCTGCCATGCCGAGACCGAGGACGGCGAATCATTCACCGATGCCGACATCGTCGACCACATGATCTTCGTCATGATGGCCGCCCACGACACCAGCACCCTGGCCATCTCCATGCTGGCCTACGAGCTGGCCCGGCACCCGGAATGGCAGCAGCGGCTGCGCGAGGAATCGGAGGCACTGGGCAAGGCCACCCTCGACTACGCCGACCTGGACCGGCTGCCCGCCCTGGAGATGGCCTTCCGCGAGACCCTGCGCATGTACGCCCCGGTCGGCCAGATGGTGCGAGAAGCGCTGGAGGACACCGAGATCGCCGGGTACTTCATCCCCAAGGGCGCGCTGGTCATGGTCGGCTCGTACTCGATGATGCGCAGCGAGGAGTATTGGCACGACCCGGACGTGTTCGATCCGGAACGCTTCGATCCCGCACGCGCCGAGGACAAGTCGCACCGCTTCGCCTGGCCGCCCTTCGGCGGCGGCGCGCACAAGTGCATCGGCCGGTACTTCGGCGGCATGACCGTCAAGGCCACCATGCACCGCATGCTGCTGAACTACCGCTGGAGCGTGCCGGACGGCTACCGGGTGCCCCTGGTCGCCGGTACCGGCCCGACCCCGGCGGACGGCCTGCCGATCCACCTGCGCCGGCTCTGAGCCTCACCCGCGCCGCCCGCGACCGCCGCGCGGCGCCCTCACCGGACGTCGCGCGGAATCCCGAGTTCGATATCCAGATAGCGCAATTCCGGATCGCGGCGGCGGCCGTTGCGGAACGCCCGGAACACCAGATCCTGCGGATGCCCGACGGTGAACACCTCGGTGAAGGTGGCCACCGTCCGCCGCGGCGCGCCCTCCAGGCTGGGATTGAACCCGGCCTTGGCGAGCGGCCCCTCCCAGATGAGCGCCGCCCCGCCGGGCACGCTGTGCGGGGCGAAACTCCAGCCCAGCTCGCGCATGCGCCGGTCGAATTCGCCCGCGCCCAGTCCGGCCACATCCCAGCCGCTGGCCTCGTTGAAAAGCTGCCTGCCGTGCAGGAATTGGACGAAGCAGGGATCCGGGCCGGGGTGCGGGGTGCTGAGGTTGATCACCCCGTCCCAGGGCAGCGTGGTCAGCGCCCAGCTGAGCCTGTCCTCGAATTCGGCCCAGTCCGAACACACCACCGGCGCCTCGCGCTCGCTGGGGCGGTCGGCGGGCAGACCGTAGCTGCCGCTGCCGGGCGCGTCCATGCTCCAGGTGGCGAAACGCAGCCGGTCCCCGTCCATGTCGAGCCCGTCGCGCAGCACGGCCACCACGGATTCGGCCATGCCGCGCCGATGGTCCACCGACTCCCCGCGCTGCCATCCGGTGCTCCATTCGCGCGCCAGCCGCGGCTGCTGGTGCACCCGCTGCATGGCCCGCCACTGCGGATCCGGTGCGGTGGCATCGGATTCCGAGGGCAGCGGCACCGGATCCCAGGTGCCGTCGGGCTGGGCGCGCAGCACGGTCAGCAGCGCTTCGGCCTCGGCGGCGTCGTCGGGGACGGCGATCAGCACCTCGATCTCGGTGCCCTGCTGCGCGAAATGCACACGGCGGCCGGTGAGTTCGTCACGAACCTGAACGAAGCGCGGGTTCCATCCGAGTCCGGACTCGTCGGCGTCCTCGTCCTCCTCGAGAAAAAACGGCATCCATTCGATCAGCACATCCCATCCCTGCGAACCCACCTTGCCTCCCTCCGGGTTCTCGCCAAACTACCCGCCGACCGCCTCTCGTGCCCGCCGGTGGGTACCGGCCGGGCTGTGCACTGTGGTAGAACCTGTTCTAGTTTTTCCATCTGAAGGACCGCGAATGAACTGGTACACCGGCAATACCGTCTACGACACCGTGCTCACGATCGCTTTCGCGTTCGCAGCTTTCGTGCTGATCGGCGGCCTCTTCGGGCAGAGCCCCTACGGCCGCTTCGCCACCGCCAAGCTCGGACTCAATCTCAATCCGAAGCTCGGCTGGTGGTTGATGGAGATTCCGGCCACCGTGGTCTTCGCCGTCGCGTATCTCAGCGGTCCGCGCCGCTTCGAGCCGACTTCCCTGGTGCTGGCGGCCATCTGGATTCTGCACTACGGCAACCGCGGCTGGTTCTTCCCCCTCTCCATTCGCCAAGTGCCCGGCAAGACCAGCAGTTTCAATGTTTCCGTGCTCGGCATGGGCATGTTCGTGACCGCGCTGCACGGCTACCTCAATGGTGCGCTCTTCAGCCACGATTATCTCGGGCAGTACGGCACGGACTGGCTGACCGACCCGCGCTTCATCATCGGGCTGATCATCTACCTCTGCGGTTTCGCGCTGCTGGTGAGCTCCGAGGGGATCGTGCGGAATCTCCGCGACAAGAACAACCCGGGGGCAACGGAATACAAGATCCCGTACGGTCTGGGATTCCGATTCGTCACCAGCCCCACCTATCTCGGCGAACTGGTCGCCTGGGCCGGATTCGCCATTCTCACCTGGGCGCTGCCCGGCGTGGTCATCTTCCTGATCACCTTCGGCAACCTGGTGCCGCGCGCCTTCGCCACCCACACCTGGTACCGGGAGAAGTTCGAGGACTACCCAGCGCAGCGAAAAGCACTGGTGCCGTTCGTCATCTAGCCTCGCCGATCGCGCCGTGTCGCAGCGCCTTGTCGCGGTACATGGCGATGTCCACGGCGTGCATGAGCTCGTCGATGGCGGTGGAGTCGGTGTCCACCAGCGCGGTGCCGATGCTCGCGCCCACCTGCACCAGCAGCCCCGCCACGTCGAACGGATCGCGCAGCGCGGCCAGCAGGCTGTCCGCGACGGTGTCCAATTCGTCCTGACCTGAGCAATTTTCGACCAGGACGATGAACTCGTCGCCGCCCAGCCGCGCCGCCACCCCGTTCGGCGGCAGGGCCCGCCGCAGCCGCTGGCCCACCTCGCACAGCACCCGGTCGCCGGCGGTGTGGCCGCGGCGGTCGTTGATCTCCTTGAAGCCGTCCAGATCCAGGTAGCAGACCCCGACCTGGCCTGTGGCCGCGGCGAGACGGTCGAAGAACAGCAGACGGTTCGGCAGGCCGGTGAGTGAATCGTGGTGGGCGTCGTACCAGAGCTGATCGGCCAGCTGCTTGCGGTCGGTGACATCGACGGTGACGCCGATCAGGAAGCGCGGGTTACCCTCGCTGTCGCGGACCACCGTCATGGACAGGTCGATGACGGTGTGCGTGCCGTCGGGCTTGGCGTGCCGGGTCTCGAAGCGGAAGCGGTCGATCTCACCGGAGAGCAGGCGCTGGAACAGGGAGAACGCCTCACCGATGTTCTCGGGGCCGAGAATGTCGGCCACGGTACGGCCGGGCATGGACTCGGCGGTGACGCCCAGGGTTTCGGCGAAGGCATTGTTGACGTCGACCACCTTGCCGGTGGCGGCATCGACGGTGCCGATGCCCACCGACGCCCCCTCGAAGATGGCCTGGAACCGCGCCTCCGACAGCTGCCGGCGCGCCTCGGACTCCTGGACCGCGATGAGGGCGGCGCCGAGTGTCGTCTCCTGTTCGGCCAGCGCCACATTGCGCAGCCCGGCGGTGAACTCGGCGGCGAATTCCGCGGCCAGCTCGATGGCGCGATCGCGAACCGGCCCGTAGTCCGCGCAGCCGGGGTCGGGGCAGGCGTCGGTGACCAGGTCCTTGCACAGCACCAGCACCGAGCGGTGCACGGCCAGCGGGTCACGGTAGTTGGCGGCCACCAGGGCGGCCGCGGCCTCCCGCGCCACCGACATGTCCCCGGTGCCGCGCACCGCCGCGATCAGGCGGTCACCGAAACCGTCGAGCAAATCCTCCACCTGGGCCCGGGTGAGCGTCGGCGCGACCGCGCCATCGAGAGCGTCGGCCCATCGGACCGCCAACTTGTGTGCTGCCACCGGTGACCCCCTGCCCCTGACTCGTCCGAACCGCTCAGGCCTTGCGGCCCACACCCGCCAGTCCCAGCGAACGGCCCGGCGCCTCATGCTGGTCACGGTCGGATTCCGGCCGCCACAGCGGCAATTCCACCACACCGGGCTCGATCGGCTGCCACTTGCCGAACAGCGCGGCGATCTCGTCGCGGCTGCGGAACTGCAGTCCTATCCTGCTGACATTGTGCGAGTTCTCCACCAGCAACGCCGCATCGTCCGGGCGCGTGGCCGAGGTCAGATGCGAAATCGCGACGTAACTGCCCACGGGCACGGCGTCGTGGAGTGCGTTGACCTTGTCGATGGGGGTGTAGTCGTCGCTCATCAGGTGCAGGACCGCAATGAGAAGGATGCCGACCGGTTGAGTGAAATCAATGATGCCGGCGCCCCGCGCCTGCTCCAGCAGCGCCGCGGGCTCGCGTAGGTCGGCCTCGATGGCGGCGGCCCGGTCATTGCCCTGCAGGATCACGCGCGAGTGGGCGACGGCCACCGGATCGATATCGACATAGAGCACCCGGCACTCCGGATCGATGGCCTGCGCCACCTCGTGCACATTGCCCGCAGTCGGAATGCCGGAACCGATGTCGAGGAACTGCCGCACACCCGAATCCACCAGGAAGCGTACCGCGCGCCGCAGGAAGGCCCGATTGCTCAGCGCCAGTCGCGGCAGGTCGGGAACCAGCGACTTGCCCGCCGCGGCGGCCTGCCGGTCGACCTCGAAGTTGTGCGAGCCGCCCAGTAGCGCGTCGTACATGCGCGCGGGGCTGGGCCGGGTCATGTCCACGCCCTCCGGGGCCCATGCCGGTCGTTCCATCCCGAATCCCTCCTTGCCGCAACGGTCGAGCCCCGCCGGCGGTGCGGGCGGGCCGAGATCCGGGCAAATCCGGTGTTCGTGATCACCCGGACGGTGTACGGCGAATGTTAGTCCCCGTTCACCAGAAACCTTGCAGCGATACCACTCTCGCCCTGAGGTGGGAGAATGCTCACCCGGCGGTTGACGCCGCGCAGGTGCTGTGGGTGAGCGGGGGCACGCAGACCCCGGTCACATCGGCGAGCAGCAGCCGCGCGCCGAGGGCCAGTGAGCACAGCGCAATCGCGCCGAAGGCCAGCACCCACAGCAGGCCCGGGATCCGGGTCAGGTGGGCCAGCTGGTCGGCGTCGGAGTTCGGCTCGTGTGCGCGATTGCGCTGCAGCTCGATCACCGGCCGCACCGCCGCCAGCAGCAGGAACCAGGCCGCCAGATACGCCAGCGCCGCCTGGGTGGTGTCGGTGCCGAACCAGGACACCGCGAACACCACGCCGCCGGTCACCAGGATCGACAGCAGGCCGTACCAGTTGCGCACCTTCACCAGCAGCACCAGCAGCAGCGCGATGGTCAGCCACAGCATGAGCGTGATGCGATGCGCGCCCAGCAGCGCCGCGTAGGCCAGTCCCAGCAGCGCGGGCGCGGGGTAGCCGGCCCCGGTCGTCAGGATCATGCCGAGTCCATAGGGTTTCCCGCTCGACACCGTGAGTCCGGAAGTGTCCGAATGCAATCGGATGCCGTTGAGCCGCCGCCCGGTGAGCAGCGCCGTGAACGCGTGCCCGCCCTCGTGGGCGATGGTCACCGCATTGCGCAGAATCCGCCACGTCGGCCGGAACGCCACCAGCAGCAGCGCCACCACACCGGTCCCGACCACCAGCTGCCACGGCGGCGGTGACTGCGTGGTGGACAGCCGATCCACGACCGTGCTGCCCCGCTGAACGAATTCCGCTGTATTCACCGCCGCACCCTATCGACTCCGGCCGAGAGCGACCACAGCTCGCGGCCGGGCAGCCGGGCGGCACCGGCGCGCACCGGTGCGGATCCGCCGGGTCGCGGCGGAGCGGAACAGCAGGGCCACAGGCGGATTCAGTTCACGAAGATGTCAAATCCCGGACGGCGGATATCAACGCGCACAGCCGTTTTGAGGACTACTCTGCATATCGGCAGTGACACCGGGTGCCCGTCCGGTACTGCCCGGGTGGGTCTCGTCGGTATCCCGAGGCACAGACCCCGAATAGTTGATGCCGCCGGAATCCCATCCCCTGCTCCGGCGGCATCGCCGGGCAGGGGTCTGTCGGTTTCGCCGCCGCGGTTCAGGCCGCGGCGTAGGGCCTCGGATCCGGTGTGGTTTCGTGCTTGGCGTCGGCGCTCGCGCCAGGCGCCCGTTGGGCGCGCAGTCGGAAGGCGATGCATTCCAGCAGTTCCCGGGTGTGCACCGGCAGGAGCAGGCATTCCGATGCACCCGCGGCCAGGATCGTATCCAGGGATTCGGGATTGTGGTCGGTGCTGAGCGCGATGATGGGCGCGGTGGTCCGCGCGCGCAGCTCTCGGCACAGCTCGGCCGCCGCGACATCGGGCACCGCCCGGTCCAGCAGGATCACATCGGGTTTCAGGCGATCCTGTGTGCGCAGGGCCTGCCGTCCGCTGGCGGTCTGGAAGGTGTGGTAGCCCGCCGCGGCGAGCACCAGCACCGTGATCTCGGCGACGGCCGGATTGCTCTCGACCACCAGGATCTTCGCCGGCGCGGTGGCCCGCTCACTCTGAGGTGAAGGCGCGTGTGCCGTTGTTGTCGATTTCTGGACTCTGTTCATCATTGCGGTCCTCCGCTCGGCGGGATCCCCCGACCCATGCCGTCAACCGTCGAGCGAAACATCACCCCTTGGGCAATTCGTTCCGACTTTGCCCTTTGTGCAATCGACGGAACCCGACGCTATCTCGTTGCCGGTCCGTTATGCCAGGAAAATGCGGAAATTTGCCAGACGATCGCTGCAATCTTCTTACCTTCGCTACGGGTCGTTAACCTTCGGGACATCTGTCATTTGCTATCCCGTTGGATTCGTGACCTCGGGCCTTGGTGATCTCAGGAAGCGGATCGCCCGCTCGGGACGGGTGGCAGCGGCTCATCGGATCCGGTCGGCGGGTAACGGCCCTATATGGCCATAGCGGACCAATTGCCGCAGTGCGAGAGTTCGGCCGGTTTCCGCGCGAGATCGGGTAACTGTGCGGCAGGACCGTGCCGGGAGGGGCGTGGCCACCGCATCACACCGGCGAGATTCGTTTGTGCGTGGTATGCGTGATCGTCATGGCTTTCGTTGATGCGTCCCTGACCGCGCTGCGGGTGTTCCGGGAGGTGGCCGAGCGGGGAACGCTCACCGCGGCGGCGACCGCGCTGGGGTACACGCAGTCGGCGGTGTCGCGGCAGATCGCGTCGCTCGAACGGGCGGCGGGAGTCGAGCTGTTGCAGCGGCGGCACGACGGGGTGCGGCTGACGGTTGCCGGGCAGGTGGTGGCGCGGCGAGCCGCCGCGGTGATCGACCAGATGGACGCCACGGCAAGGGAATTGGCCGGGCTGCCGGAGGATCGGGCCAGTGTGCGGCTGGGGTGGTTCCCGACGGCCGGGGCCTGGCTGGTGCCGCACGCGCTGGCCCAGTTGCGGCGCACGCATCCGGGGATCACCGTGCTCACGCGTGAGGGCCGCACGCCGGCGCTGGTCCGGGCGTTGCGCGCGGGCACGGTCGATCTGGCGCTGGTGTCCTCGGCGCCGCCGTTCCGCCCGCTGGACGGCGAGACTCCCGCTCTGCTGTCGCAGGTTCTCGCGGAACGTCCACTGCTGGTTGCGGTTCCGGCGGACCATCCGCTGGCGCGCGGCGACTACATCGATGTGGACGACCTGCGGGGCCGGGCCTGGATCGCGGGCTCCCACGGCGAACACGCCATGGGCGTGTGGCCCGGCCTCGGCGAACGGCCGGAGATCGCCCACACCGCCAACGACTGGCTCGCCAAACTCCAGTTCGTGGCCTCCGGCGCGGGTATCACCACCATCCCCGCCTCGGCCCACGCGGCCCTGCCCACCGGCGTCCGGGCCCTCCCGGTCCGCGGCGGCCCGACCGAAACCCGCCGCCTCCTGCTGGCCCGCCTGCCGACTCCCATGCCCGAGCCCGCCGCCCGGCTCGCGGCCGCCCTCCGCACCGCCGCCCTCGGCTGAACCGCCCTCATCGATGGGTCCAGTCAGGCTGCTGCAGATCGGCGACCCGGGTCTCGCGCCCGAGCAGGACGACGTCGCGGAACTGCAGCAGGATCGCGCCCGTCGGCGCGTGGATGGTCATCGCATCGCCGAGTCTGAGTTGCAGGAGGCGGGTGCCGTCGGGCCGCTCCGCCCAGTGCGGGGTGTCGTCGGCCGCGAGCCGGTCGAGGGTGACGTAGTGAACGGCGTGTACCTCGTGATTGGGAGTGAGTGCGCCGGGGTCGTCGAGGGCGACGACGATCGGGGTGATCACGAATCCCGAGGCTGCCGGGAAGTCGTCGAGTCTGCCCAGCACCTCCTCTTGTGACACGGTCAGTCCGATTTCCTCGTGTAGTTCCCGCAACCCGGCCGCGACGGCGGTTTCATCGCCGTCGACCCGTCCGCCCGGGATGGCCCACTGCCCCGCATTGCGGCCGCGATACGCCCGTTTGATCACGACTACGCAGGGCTGCCCGTCATGTTCGAGCACGCACAACACCACTGTCGCGCGCCGCATGCCGGGCGCGTCGGCAACCGTTCGAAAGCTGAAGTCGCGCAGCCGTACCGCGGCGAGGTCCCGGAAATTCCGCACACTCATCCCTCGATCGTGACACTTCCGATCATCGTGTGCTCGACCCGGGCCGCATGCCGGGTGCGGAGGCATGGGCCGGGCCGTTGATCGGCGGGGTCGGCTCGGTGTCGAAGCGGCCGGCGGTGGTGGCGGCGGTGGCTTTCCAGCGCGTAGTCGTCGAGCGGAGTGCGGCCGAATCCCCAACGCGCGGTGATGAGTTCGGCACAGATGGCGCGCAGTGTGCGATTGCCTCGGCATCGGCTCGCGGGAGTGCCGGCGTCAGGACGGATTGTTGTGTCCGATCCCTGGGGCGAAGTCTCGCCATTCGCGCGCCCAGGCGGCGTGGTGGCGGCGGAGGAGGATGCGGTCGGCACACCAGACCAGAACGGCTGCGGCGCAGCAGGTTGCGATCACGGTCAGGACGGCGGTGTCGATCCCCTGGACCACCGCGTCGGAGGTGGGGCGCGGCGCGGAGGTAGCCCGGCCCGAGGAGTCCAGCCACTGGGTCACCGTGCTGCCCCGCTTCGCCGAGTTCGGGACGACGACCACGGCGATATCGGTGCGGCCGTGGATATTCCACTCCACGGTGGCCTGGAGCGGTCCGGACGCCACCACCCCCTGGCCGACCGGAACCGCGATGCGGAGGGGATCGGAGATGACGGTGGCCGCCACGGCGGTTTTGGCGGCGTTCCCGGCACGGATGTGCGCGCCGGTAGTGGTGGCGGCCGAGATTCCCACGACGACCGCCAGCGGAATGGACGCCACGGCCACGAGCACCGCGACCATCCGCCAGGCGGCCTGCAGGCGGTCCGAGGAACGCATCAGCCGATTGCGGCTCCACGGAGCGATCCGATGGATCCGAATGGGTCGCGACGCCGAGCGCGGCATCGTCGTTCGCCTCCTTCGATGGATCAATCGCGGCCGAGAGCGTGCGCGAGCTCAGCCTTGGACATGCCGGAACGGCCCTCGATATTGCGCTGCTTGGCCTCGTTGTAGAGCTGGTCCCGGGTGAGGCCCTTGGGACCGCGGCGCCCCGAGCGCCTGCCTCCGCGCTGCTGCGGGGACTTGCCCTCGAGCGACGTCCGGCTCGCGGTCTCGGTCTTGCCGGCGCGGGCGCGGTTCTTGTTCACGGTACGAGCACCGATCTCCCTGGCGCGCTTCGGAGATGTGCCGCGGTCCTCAGCGGAATCGCGGATGTGTTCGTACTGGCGTTCCTCTTTGTCGGTCCATTCCCTGGGCATGATTCCGCCTTTCGGTCGGGGGAGGGTGCCATCGGTTTCTTCTGTCCATTCGATGCCGCGATACCCGGCCAGGGCGTGGTGAAACGGGCTGGGAGTAGCCACCCCGCCGGTCCGGTGGCAGACTGAGTGCAGGTTGAGACTCCAGCCGATCCCGATCCCGCATGTCCTCTCACAGTTCGAGCGTGTCGTCGATACGACCCGAACTCGGACGCTCTGTTGCCGAGGCGGATCGGTCACTCCCTGCTGGGAGGTATGTCATGTCAACGGTGTCCCTCGCACATAGCCATGTTGCGAATGAGATGCCCGGCCGCCGCTCGCACCGCACGCCCGATGGGAACGGACGGCCGACCGCTGGAACCGGATTCACCGATTGCCTCGTCATCGCGGTCACGGGCGAACTCGACATGAACGGGTTGCCCGCGTTCCGGACCGCGCTGTCCGTCGCTGTCGATGCCGCGCCGCCCGCGGTGATCGTGGATCTGCGTCGTACGCGATTTCTGAGCGTGCGTAATGCGCTCGTGCTGCTCGATGCTGTTCAGCGTGCCAACCGGCGTGGTGTCGGCGTTCTCGTACCGAACGCGCCGCGCGCGGTCGAACGAGTACTCGACGTGACCGGGGTGCGGACCCTGGTCCATCGCGAGCAGGACCTGTCGAGCAACTGATCGTCGGATCCGGCGCGGGCCTGCTGTCGACCGTGCACGAGCGAATACCCGATCGATGAATTCCGGCGGTTTCCCGACCGCTCCGCGGGGTACGCGGTGAACGAATAGGGGGACCGATAGCAAACGGGATTGATTCGATGGGGTGGTGACCGATGAGTGAATCGCCACAGAGTAACGGGATCGGAGAGGGCCGAGCGCCGAGCACGGTATTCACCGATCAGCAGAAGAACGGTAAGGCGCACCGGTTCACCGACTCCGCGGAGCTCGGGTCGGCCTCGCCGACCGGTCAGGTGGCGCTGCGGATTCCGGCCGACGCCGGGCAACTGGCGATGCTGCGCGCGCTCGCCGAAACCATCATGCTCACAGCCGATTTCACGATCGACGTGGTGACCGATGTGCGGGTCGCACTGGACGAGGTGGCGACGACGTTGATCGCGGCGTCCGTGCCGGACACCTCGATCGAGTGTGAATTCCGGTTCGACGAGCAGCGGGTCCGGGTGCGCGTGGGCGCGGTGACCGGGAGCGATGCCGGATTGATCGAGCACAGCTTCGGCTGGCATTTCGTGGAGACACTGACCGATTCGCTCGCAGTGAGCAGTGCGGACTTCGACGTGGTGCGGTGCGGGTACCCGGTCGTCGTGGAGCTGACCCGGCTCCGCGGGGAAACTCCCCCGGAGTGACCGGGGCAGGAATTCGTTCGGTGTCCCAGCGTCACGACTCGACGATCTCGGATGACGAAGGGTCAGCCGGACAGTCCGGCGCGGCTACCGGCAACGCTTCCGGCGCGCATGACGTCGTCCGTCCAGGTCTGGTGATCGGGGCGCTGGGGGTGGTGTTCGGGGATATCGGGACCAGCCCGATCTATACCCTGCGAACGGTGTTCGATCCGTCGGATCCGCACCCGGTACCGGTGAACCCTGTCAACGTGTACGGCGTTGTGTCGCTGGTGTTCTGGTCGGTGCTGATCATCGTGACGGTCACCTATGTGCTGCTGGCGATGCGGGCCGACAATGATGGCGAGGGCGGGATCATGGCGCTGATCACCCTGGTGCGGCGCTGGGCCGCGCGCGGCCGGCGCCCGGCGGCTGTCCTGGCGGCGCTCGGGATCTTCGGCGCGGCACTGTTCTTCGGCGACAGCATGATCACCCCGGCCATCTCGGTGCTGTCCGCGGTCGAGGGTCTCGAGGTGGTGGAACCGTCGCTGGCGAAGGCCGTCGTGCCCATCACCGCGCTGATCATCGTGCTGCTGTTCGTGTTTCAGCATCGCGGGACGGCTTCGGTGGGCCGGTTGTTCGGCCCGGTCATGGTGGTGTGGTTTCTCGCGATCGGAGCGTGCGGCATCCGCGGAATCCGGCAGCAGCCGGGGATCCTGAAGGCGCTGTGGCCGGGCTACGCGGTCGGCTTCCTCGCCGGGCACTTCGCCATCGCCTTCTTCGCACTGGCCGCCATCGTGCTGGCGGTCACCGGGGCGGAGGCGTTGTATGCGGATCTGGGGCACTTCGGTCGCCGATCCATCACCACCGCTTGGCTCGTCCTGGTGCTGCCCGCGTGTCTGCTCAGCTACTTCGGGCAGGCCGCCCTGGTGCTCGCGACCCGCGGGCACGTCGCGAGCCCGTTCTTCCTGCTGGTCCCGGGCTGGGGGCGATTGCCGATGGTCGCGCTGGCCACCGCGGCGACGGTGATCGCCTCCCAGGCGGTGATCACGGGCGCGTATTCGGTGGCCTCGCAGGCCGCCCGGATCGGGTACCTGCCGCGGCTGCGCATCGCGCACACCTCGGAGTCGACACCCGGGCAGATCTACGTGCCGTGGGTCAATTGGCTGCTGCTGGTCTCGGTGCTCACACTGGTCTTCGCCTTCCGCAGTTCGACCGCGCTGGCCTTCGCGTTCGGCATGGCGGTGACGTGCACGATCACCATCACGACCCTGCTACTCGGTTACCTCGCGCATGCGAAATGGGGACTGCCGTTGTGGCTGGTCGTCATGGCCTGGACGCCGCTGCTGACGGTGGACCTGCTGTTCGTCGCGGCCAATCTGACCAAGCTGGTTCGCGGGGCCTGGCTGCCGCTGCTGATCGGACTCGCCGTGTTCACGGTCATGACGACATGGCAGCGCGGGCGTCAGGTGGTCGCCGAGGAGCGGGACCGGCTGGAAGGGTCGCTGCGCGAGTTCGTCGACGAGCTGTGGCACGACAGGTCGCGGTTGACGATCGTCGACCGGACGGCGGTATTCCTCAACCGCAGCAAGGAAACCGTTCCGCTGGCCTTGCACGCGAATGTCGAACACAACGGTGTCCGCCACCGCCAGACCGTCATCGTGTCGGTCGAGACCGAGCCGGTGCCACGGGTTTCGCCGAACGACCGCGTGCGGGTCGATCACCTCGGCTACCGCGACGACGGTATCGTCCACGTGACCGTGCGGGTCGGCTATATGGAACACCCCGATGTCCCGACGGCGCTGGCCGGGCTGGATCCGGACGAGACGGAAGGCGAACTCGACCTCGACCGGGCGTCCTACTTCCTGTCCGAGATCGAGTTGCGCGCCGCGGCGAAGCCCGTCATGTCGCGGTGGCGCACCAGGCTTTTCATTGCCATCAGCTATATCTCGGCCGACGTCGCCGACTACTTCCGGCTGCCCCGCCACCGCACGGTGGTCCTGGGCGAGCGTATCGAGGTGTGAACGCCGCGGATCGGAGTCCGCTGAGGCTCGTGGGCACGAGCAGCGGTTCGCCACCGCGCGGCCTTTTCCCAAGGGCTCTGGGTCAGCCGGATGCGCTGGAACGGGTGACGGGCACGGGCGGGGCCGGATGGAGCTCGTAGACCGCGTACGCGGTGCCCAGCACGGGCTGGGCCACATTGCGGACCGGTATCCCACCGGGCGTCTCGCCGTGCTCGGTGCCCGCGTGGGCGTGGCCGTGCAGGGCGAGGTCGGCGCCGGCCGTGTCCATGGCCTCACCGAGCAGGTAGGAACCGAGGAAGGGATAGATCTCGCGGGGCTCGCCGGCGAGGGTGGCCTCGATGGGCGAGTAGTGGGTCAGGGCGATGCGGATATCGGTGTCGAGCGCACTCAGCGCGGCGTGCAGTGCGTTGGCGAGATCAACGGTGTGCGAGGCGAATTCCCGCATCAGGGGTTCGCCGAAGACGCTCGCGCACCGGCCCGCGAAGCCGCCGCCGAAGCCTTTCGTACCGGCTACGCCGAGCACTGTCCCGTCGATGCTGAATGCGACGCCCGTGCCCTCGAGCACCACGATTCCGGCATCCGTGAGGACGGCGGCGACCTCTTCCGCGGCATCCCCGTGATGATCGTGATTGCCGAGCACCGCCGCCACCGGGATGCCCAGCCCGGAGAACTCGCGTGCGACCACCTCGGCCTCGGCCACGGTGCCGCACTTCGTCAGGTCCCCGGCGAGGAGCAGGACATCCGCGTGCCGGTGCAGGTCCTCGAGTGCGTGCCGATACAGGCCCTGCGAATCGGTGCCCACGTGTACATCGCCTACGGCCGCTATTCGCATGTGCCACTGTCCTTTCCGGGGCCGAATCCGAGCGTTTCGATGGTCCCGGGTGTCTCCGGCGAGGTCACACGGACCTCGTTGCGGATTCGGGATTCGGGAAGTTGTTCGCGTACGACGAGTTCCACCTGCCGCCGGCGTTCCTCGGTGGTCACCGTGCCGGTCAGCACCACGGTGCCGTCGTGGAGCCGCACCTGGACGCCGAGTTCGGAGGTCCGGGGATCCTCGGCGAGCGCTCGATGTACGTGCGCCGTGTCGTATTGCGGGAAGTCGGTCATGACGGCACTGCTCCGATCACGTCGAGGTCGGCCAGCAGGCCGAAGAATGCACGGGCGTAGGGCGAGTGCCGGGTCTGTACACGCACCTCGGTCCAGTCGACCTGCTCGCGCAGGTCCCGGGCGATCCGGAGCAGCGGCGCCAGATCCAGCCGGTGCGCGTCGAACACCAGCATCTTGTCGATCATCAGATCGGTTCCGCTGATGACCGGCGCCACCGTGGACCCGACGCGCATGACCTCGGCGCGATCCAGCATCTCGTCGGTGACCTCGCGATCGTTGGGGCGGTAGATCAGGTCGATGAGGACGTCCCGGTCATAGGCCTTGGTGAGCCAGTCCTCAGGGGCGTCGGCAACGCGCAAGCCTCCCGCGACCAGGGCGCTGCGGGCCCGGGAGACATCGGCGGCCTTGATGAGCAGGTCCACATCGTGTTCGGATGCCGGACCGCCGCGGGCGTACACCGCGCACCCGCCGGCCACCGCGAATCGGATATCGGTCTGCGCGAGCGTGTTCACCGCCCTGGTCAGCGCGTGCAGCAGTTTGTCGAGGGAGGTGGCCATAGTGGCGCGATACCCGCTGCGGCCCCGATCAATCACTGCGGGTGCCGCGACCGCTACTTCTTCGGCACGAGAATGCCGGTCAGGTCCGCGTCCCGGATCGGGGTGTCCGGGTTCCGTTGGGCCTGGCACATGAGTGTGATGGCCGCGATGGATGCGTCGACGGTGTCCGGATTCGCTGTCGGCGTCACCTTCGTGTCCTTCTCGAGGTATTTGCGGACGGTGATTCGCTGCTTGCTCCGATCCTGCGCCATGAATTCGCTGCACGGGGTGTTGCCGCCCTTGTTTACGGCCTCTTTCGCCTGCTCGCAGGCCCCGAGGACGGGAACGAGCAAGACCGCGGCCGCGGCGGCCGTGGTGCGGAGTGCGTATCGGGTCATCGAGAACACCTTCTCGGTCGGGTTACCCCTGCTCGTCGATTGCCCGGTCTGCCGGTCTCGAAACAAGATGGCCGACAGCCTGTTTCGGTCCCGAAACCCTCGGATAGGTCCCGGATGTCCCTGCAGTCCGACATTCGGAGGTTCATCGCATGTCCGAGCACGAGAAGAGCGGAGCCCGGGAAGGCGTCGAAGGCGTGGTCGAGGGCGTCAAGGGCGCGGCCGAACAGGCTGCCGGCAAGGTCTTCGGCGACGAGGGGCTGCGTGAGGAGGGCCGCGCTCAGCAGGACAAGGCTCGAGCCCAGCGCGACGCCGCGAAGCGGGAGGCGCAGGCCGAGGCGGATCGTGCCCGGGCCGACGCCCAGGAAGCGCGGCAGCGGGCGCAGCAGAATCGGTGATCGGTCGTGGCCGATCGCAACGCGTCCCACGCCGAGCGAGTTGAGTTCGCGACCGTGGTGCGTTTCGCCGGGGTCCTCGCCCTGACCCGCCCCGTCCGGAGGTCGTTGTCGGCCTGGCCGCGACTCTGCTGATCGGCCCGCCCCTGGCGGTGTTCGACCGGATCCGTGACGCCGTCCGCGAATGGCGTCGGCAGAGCAGCACCGCCTGGCGCTTCTTCTCGCGGTACCCGTATCGGAATCCTCTGGCCTGCAACGGAAAGGCCAGGGGACTTCGGGGTGTTGGCGCGAGGTCCGGCGATACGATCCTTTTCAGGAGGGCAGGTCGGCGGGGTGCCGGTGGCAGCCCTCCAAGGTGGCATTCGCCAACTCGGTGACGACGTCGCCGACGTCTCGGCGCATGCGGAAGGCCTCGAGTTGGCGACGCGCGCCGTTGCCGCGGGTGAGAACGGTCTGGATCGTTCTCGTGACGAAGTCGCGGTCCCCCAACTCCTCGAGTGCCGCCCCGACGTGATCGACGAGTTCGGAGAGTAGCGCGCGAACCGGCATGACACTGCCGTTCACGGGGTGGACACCGTTGCCGTCGATACCGGTACGCGCGGCCTTCCAGTACGCCGCGCGCAGCATTTCATGCCGGACCGGGGGTGCGATGATCCCTTGCTCCAATGACATTCGCGCGGTCATCACCGTGGCTCGCACCAGGGTGGCGAGCAGGGCGGTCTCCTCGACCGTGGCGGGGATGTCGCTGACCCGGATCTCGACGGTCGGATAGTTCAAGGACGGACGGACGTCCCAATACACCATCGTCTCGTCGAGAATGCTGCCGCTCGAAATCATCATGGCGACCAGGGCGTCGTAATCCTCCGTCGACGCGAAATAGGGTGGCGGTCCGGCGCTGGGCCAGCGTTGCCACAGGATGTTTCGCCAGCTGGCGAACCCGCTGTCGACGCTGCGGTAGATCGCGGAATTCGCGGTCAGTGCCAGGAACAGTGGCAACCAGGGGCGTATGTAGTTGCTGACCTGGAGGGCAGTTTCTCGATCTGGAATCGCGACGTGAACATGGCAGCCGCAGAGCCCCTGCTCGTGGGCGAGCAGGCCGAAATGTTGCTCGATGCGCCGATAGCGGGGTGTGTCGGTGAACGGGAACTGGTGCGGCACGGTCGGCGGAATGGCCACTGCGAGCAGGCGAGCGCCGTTCTGCTCGGCGCAGGATGTCACACCGAGACGTAACCCGCGCAATTCCTGCATCAACTCGGCAGTGCTGGAGTGCACGCGAGTATTGGTCTCCACCTGGCATCGGGTGAGTTCCAGCTTCAGGTCGATCCCGCTCTCGGCGGCGGTTCGTGCCACCTCGGCGTTGTTCGCGGCGGGCGCACCCGTCACAGGGTCCGCAAGCAGGAATTCTTCCTCAACGCCGACGGTCGACAGTGCCGCGTCCATTGCCATGAGGTTACTCGCGGGTCCCGTGTTGATTGTCCGGAACACCGTGGAACGGCCGCGTTAGGCCTGTACTCGGCGGGGTATCCGGTCCTCGAGAGAGTAGGAAATATATCGCGGCTGCCCGAATCTGGAACCTACGCCGGCTGTGCGGCAGTCGAACAAGGAGATGCGAAGTGAGAACATACGCGAACGACCGCCCGCTGTGGCGCGGGGGACGACGCACGAGTGCGGGCAGCCTCCTCACGGTACTGGTGCTTGCGTGGCTGATCATCGGTGCCGTGGCCGCGGGTCAACGGCACTATTACGACAGCGCGCCATCCAACTGCGCAAGCGCCGGAACAATCGCGGTCACCATCATCGCGGGCCCGCTGAACTACTTCGGCGTGAACCCGAAAATCGACACTTGCCATGTCAATGTGCCGCAGCCTAGTCAATGAGCAACCCCATCAGGCCGGTGTGGCGGCAAATGAGGCACGCCGGAGCTGATCCGCGAGAAATCGAGGAGACAGCCGATGACTACCGCGCGCGAAATAATGACGCCGGACTGCCGCTGTGTCCGGTCGACCGACACGGTGGTCGACGCCGCACGCATGATGGCGGAGCTGCACGTCGGCGCCCTGCCGATCGTCGGCGAGGACTCCCGGTTGCACGGCATTCTGACCGACCGGGATATCGCTGTGAACGTGGTGGCGCAGCGCCAGAATCCGCTCGAGGTGAAGACGGGGGAGTTGGTCGACGGACCGCTCGTCGTCGCCGAGGCCGATGACGACGTGTCCACCGTCATGAAGCTGATGGCTCAGCACCAGGTGCGGCGGCTCCCGGTGGTCGAAAATGACCACCTGGTCGGCATCATTGCCCAGGCCGACATCGCGCGAACACTCAGCCACCGGGATTCCGGTGAAGTCGTGGAAGCGATCTCCCAAGAATGACCGGGCGGGCGGATGATCGCGGTGTGGCAGAGGGTGGCGGTATCTCACCCGAGGGCACCCGGGCGTTCGAATCGGTGATGGGTGTGCAAGGCCCGTGCCTCGTCGGTGGGTTCCGCTTCTGGTTCGATGATCAGCGGTGGGAGTGGTCCGCCGAGGTGGCGAAGATGCACGGCTATCCACCTGGAAGCGTGCAGCCGACCACGGAACTGCTTCTCGCGCACAAGCATTCGGAAGACCGAGAAAAGGTCGCCGGCACCATTGCCCGTTCGGTCGAGAACGCGGAGCCGTTCTGCAGTCGCCACCGCATCATCGACACCGCCGGGGACGTGCACGACGTCCTGGTTGTCGGTGATCAAATGCTCGACGGAGAAGGCCGGGTAGTCGGAACTGCCGGGTACTACATGGACATGACCGAGACGCTCGCCGAGCACAGCCAGGAGACTCTCGACCATCGGCTGCCGGAGTTGTACGCCGCGCGCGCGGTGGTCGAGCAGGCCAAGGGCGCGCTCATGCTCGTCTACGGCGTCAGTCCGGATCAGGCGTTTCGCATTCTGATCTGGCGGTCTCAGGAAACCAACACAAAATTGCGCCTGCTCGCGACCCAGCTGGTCGCGGATCTGCCGTCGATCGCCGATTCGAGTGCCCGGCTCCGGACGAGGTTCGACCATCTGCTGCTGACGGTCCATGAACGTGTTCGATCCACGCCATTCGTCGAAGGATATTGATTCCACGGTGTTTTCCGCCTCGCGGAACGGGTATGCGGAGTAGTGAACAGCCGTGATCGGAAGCGGCACCAGTGAATGGTGGACGCAAATGTGCTCACCTCGGAACAAGGGTGGAAACGGCGGTCGGGTGCCCGATACTGTGGCCGCCAGCATTATCGCTGACCCTGATACCGAAAGATTCGTACCGTACTTCGAGTCGGCGCGACCATCCGATCCGGGGACGGTCGGATTGCGCGTTCCCGCCGAGGTGTCCTACCTGTGGCTGCTGCGCGCCGTGACCGAAAACATCATGTCGACAGCGGATTTCACCATCGATGTGATGACCGATGTCGGCGTCGCCCTCGACGAAGTCGCGAGCGAGCTGATGGTCTCCGCTGTGCACGGTGCCGTGATCGAGTGCGAATTCCGCTATGACGCACGGAGAATCCGAATTCGGGTGACCACTGTGTGCGAGACCGACACCCCACTGGACGAAGATGGATTCGCCCGGAAGGCACTCGGAACACTGACCGATTCGATACAGACTACGACGTCGGCATTCAATGTGGCCCTGGCCGGATACCCCGTAGTCGTGCGATTCAGTCGATCACGGAATGAGACCGATGACTGGTGACAGCCAGTTCGGCGAGTAGCTGTGCAGCGCGGGGTGGCCGGGTGCCATGAACTTTGGGCCGACGCGAATAACGCCGGGGCTGAGGCAGTTCCGGGAATACCGGCGGGATTGGGTTCGGCCGGACGTGCTGGCGGAAATCACCGTTGCCGCGTATCTGGCGCCTGAGGTCATGGCGTATGCCACGGTGGCGGGACTGCCGGCTGTTGCCGGGTTGTGGGCGCCGGGTTGATCGACCGGATCGGACCGAACTGCCTCTACCCGACGCTGCCGACGGCGGTCAACGCCTGTCGCCGCGAGAAACCGGGACCGTCGACGGCGTGAACCGAGTGGCGAGATCGAATCGAGCGGTATCCCCTGACCTGCAATCGCATAGGTCAGGGGGTCGCGTGTTGCGCTGATGGGTGCGATCGCCGGCCGCAGGTGTTCGTCCGGTACACGACGTGTCCCGCGGCGAACGATGCATCACCAGTAATGGGAGCGTCCGCCGATCGGACGGCCGACCATGCCGAGTAGCCAGGCCGCTGCACCGACGAGCATCAGGATGACGCCGATGGTCGTCAGGATCGAGATGCCGAAAACAATTCCCACGATCAGCAGGATAAGGCCCAGGATGATCATGATTATTCCTTTGTGGGGTGATTGATACATTCATGCTGTTCCCGGCGCACGAGCGCTCAAACTCGGATTGCCTATATTTTGCTGACCGGCGAAATATCTGCTGCCGCAGCGCTTGGCCTCGGTGGTCGCGGGTAATCGGATCCAATGAGAAGCGGAAGGAACGAAACCGCTACCGAGCAGCTGGATCGGAACTGGAACAGCCTGATGCAGGAGTTGCGCGTGGTGCAGACGGGCGTGCAGTTGCTGACCGGATTCCTGCTGACAATCCCGTTCCAGACTCGGTTCGTAACGCTGTCCGAGCCACTGCGTGTGCTGTATCTGGTGATCGTCGCCGCTTCGATCGGTGCCACCATCTGCCTGGTGGCTCCGGTCGCCGCGCATCGGATGCTGTTCCGGCGACACCGGATCGAGAATGTCGTGAATGCCGCTCACCGTTACGCCATCGTGGGGCTGGGACTGTTCGGTATTGCACTCACCGGGGTGGCCGTGCTTATTTTCGGGACCGTCGGCGGGACCTGGGCAGGGATCGTGGCAGGAATTGTTTTCGGATCGCTGTTCGTGGCGATATGGGTGATGCATCCCTGGCATCAGCACCGTGGCAAAAGCGCCTGACCTGGCAATTTGCGGCCGAATGCGAAGAAGGCGTTCAATGATGCGTGGACTGGGTACCCCTTCTTCATGCAGTTCAGCCGAATATGGGGTGATTCCGATGACGGGTGACAGCTACGACGATATCGAACCGCTGCTCAAACAACTGGCCGTAGCCGTCGAAACCGATGCTCCCGAGCGAAATGCCTTGCGAGAGGAAGCGATAGATCGCTGCCTGCCGCTGGCCGATCACATCGCACGCAAGTTTTCCGGTCGCGGCGAAGCATTCGAAGACCTGCTCCAGGTCGCACGGCTCGGGCTGATCCAATCCATCGATCGTTTCGACGTGTATCGCGGGTCCCGCTTCCTGTCCTTCGCGGTCCCGACCATCATGGGTGAGGTCCGCCGCTACTTCCGTGACAGCACCTGGTCCGTGCGGGTGCCGCGGCGAATCAAGGAGACCCAGATCCGGCTCGGCACCGCCATCGAGGCCTTGGCGCAACGCCTGGGCCGGATGCCGAAGGCTCGCGAACTGGCCGCCGAGCTGGAGGTCGATCCGGAAGAGCTGACACAGGCGATGCTGGCGTCCAACGCCTACCAGAGCGCCTCGTTGGAAGCGGCCTGCCCGGACGACGGCGAGAACACTCCGCTGGCGATGCTGGACGCCCTGGGGGCCGAAGAGACCGGCTACGAACACGTGGACCAGCTCCTCGCGGTCCGTCCGCTCATCGCCGCGCTGCCGGATCGGGAGCGCCGGGTCCTGGTGATGCGATTCTTCGAGTCGATGACCCAGAACCAGATAGCTGCCCGCCTCGGCGTCTCGCAGATGCAGGTATCGCGCATTCTGACCAAGACCCTCGGGCAGCTCCGCGCCGAATCCCTCGCGAACTGAGATCTCTCGGAAGCCGATCTCTCAGAAGCCGACCAATCCCGAGGCCAGATCAGGGAATTGGATCGCCTGCGCGGCCGCGTCGTGGACGTCCGGGCAGGTGGCGATGGTGGTCTGGTCGATGACCGAGCGATTGCGCATCACGGCGATATTCACGCCGTTGTTGCGCAGCGCCCAATCCTGAACGGTGGCATTGAATTTCAGCCGTGCCTCGGCGGGGCCGTCGGCGCGCCACCTGTCGACCTCGGACCGGATCATGTCGCAGAGCTGCTTCGCGGCATCCGCGGTGATGGTGGGCCCGCCGGACGACTGCCCGGAGGGCTGCGGCGCACCGGTTCCCGGAACGCCCGGTGCGGTGCTGTTCGCGCAGCCGGCGGCGGCGGCGACCGCCGTCGCCGCCGCGCACAGCCACAAACCCGTTCGGGCTGTTCGGGATACGACGTGCTGAGACGTCATGGTGTCGACTCCCGTCATCGTGTCCGGCCGGCGGCGTCGCGAGCCGCGTCCGCCGCCCGCTCGCCGCGTTCTCGCGCGGCCCGTGCGAGCCGCCCGCCGCGCCTCCGCGCGGTCGTGGCCAGCTGTGCACCCTGCTCCCGCGCTGTCTCGGCGAACTGTGCCCCATGCTCCCGTACGGTCTCCGCGAGCGGCCCGCCGTGCTCTCGTGCGCTCTCGGCGAGGTGGCCGCCGTGCTCTCGTGCGCTCTCGGCGAGATGGCCACCGCGCTCACGCGCCGCCTCGAGAAGTTGGCCGCCGCGATCGGAGGCGGTCCTGCCCCACTGGGCGCCGACATCGCGGGTGGTTTCCGCGAGCTGTTCGCCGCGATGCTGTGCGGCGTCGACGAGGCGTTCGCCCCGATCACGCACTGCCGCAACGAGTTCGGGACCATGCTCGCGGGCGGAGTCGGCGAGGCGTTCGCCCTGCTCCCGTAGCGTCGCGGCCAGTTCCGGTCCGTGCTCCTTCGCGGCATCGGTGAGCTGGGCGACGCGATCGTGGGCCGGGCCGGTTTCGGAGTGGAGCTTGTCGAGGGCGCGACGGCCGCGCCAGCCGAGCGAGGGCTTGCCCTGCCGATCGGTGGAGGCGATGAGCAGGCCGCCCAGCAGGCTCATATCCTTCAGCAGCGCAGTGCGTTTCGCCGCGCGTCGCTCCGGGTCCTCCTCGGTCCAGTATCCCGGCTCGGACAGCGCCGCGGGGACCACGGTCGCGGCGAGCACCGCGGTGGACAGCCGCGGCAGCTTCCCGAGTGCCAGCAGGACACCGCCGCCGATACGGACCGCCGCATTGATCCGGACCACGAGCCCCGGATCGTCGGGCAGGTACTTCGCCAGCTGCGGCGGGAGCTTCTGCTCGCCCTTCTGCACCGCGGCGGTCGCGGTCTTGACCCGGGGATCCGGATTGGTGAGTGTGTCGATTCCGTCGACGACAAAGACCGTCGCCAGCATGGGGTGGGCAATTCGCCGCAGCATGGTGGACTCCTTTCCGAAGGGCTTGTCTTACGTGGGCTTGACGTTGTCGCTGTTCCCGGCGCACCCGCCGTCAAACGCGCCGATCGCGGCCGCGATACCGGCCGCGCCGCCGGCGATCGCCCAGCCCACGGGACCGAGCGGGCGGCAGCCGAAGTAGGTGCAGATGCCCGGCGTCATGACGAGGACGGCGCCGCTGGCGGCGGCCACGGAACACCTCCCTTCCGCGTCGGTCATGCGCGTTGCGCCAGGCGCGGTATCAGGCCGCCGGCCAGGATGTCCTGCACCTGTCGCGGCGAAAGGCGATGCCGGACGGTGAAAGTGGTTTCCTTGCTCATGTCGAGCACCTGCAATGTCGTCCTGTGCGCGATCTCGCCCGGATCGTCGATGCGCAGGAAGTCGTCCCGGTCGATGCCGTCGTAGTCGGCGGGATCGACGAATTCGAGTGCCAGGACTCCGAAGTTGGCCAGGTTCTGCCAGTGGATGCGAGCGAAGGATTTGGCGATTACCGCTCGCAGCCCGAGGTAGCGAGGGGTGATCGCGGCGTGCTCGCGGGAGGAGCCCTGACCGTAGTTCTCGCCGCCGACGATCAGATGGCCGGATTCGGAAACCCGTTGTGCCCGTTCCGGATAGGTCTCGTCGATCTGGGTGAAGGTGAACCTCGCCAGCTTGGGGATGTTGGACCGGAAGGGCAGGGCCCGCGCTCCGGCGGGGGAGATCTCGTCCGTCGAGATATTGTCGCCGACCTTCAGCAGCACCGGCGCCTCGATCCGTTCGGGCAGCGGGGCCAGGGCCGGCAGGCTGGAGATATTGGGCCCTTTCACCGGCCGCACCTGCCGGGCCTGCTCCGGATCCAGTGGGGCGACCAGCATCATGGTGTTGATCGCGGCGCGTGCGGGCAGGTCGAGCTTCGGATAGTCCATGCGGACGGTGCGCGCCCACTCCCGCGGATCGGTGATCACGCCGGTGAGTGCAGACGCCGCGGCGGTTTCCGGCGAGCACAGCCAGACCGAGTCCTCCTTGGTGCCCGAGCGGCCGGGGAAGTTGCGCGGCATGGTGCGCAGTGAGTTGCGACCCACGGCCGGCGCCTGGCCCATGCCGATGCAGCCCAGGCATCCGGCCTGATGGATGCGGGCCCCGGCGGCCACCAGGTCGGTGACGGCCCCCATCGAGGTCAGATCGGTGAGGATCTCCCGCGAGGTGGGGTTCACGTCGAAACTGACCTGTGGCACGGTCTGCCGGCCGGCCACCATGGCCGCCACGATCGCGAAATCGCGCAGACCGGGATTGGCGCTGGAGCCGATCACCGCCTGCGCGATATCGGTGCCCGCGACCTCGCGCACCGGCACCACGTTGCCGGGGGAGGACGGCTTCGCGATGAGGGGCTCGAGGGTGGACAGGTCGATCGAGTCCTCGAGGTCGTATCCGGCGTCGGCATCCGCGGCCAGCTCGACCCAGTCGTTCTCGCGTCCCTCCTCGCGGAGGAAGGCCTGCACGGCCGCGTCGCTCGGGAATACCGTTGTGGTGGCCCCGAGTTCGGCGCCCATGTTCGCGATCACATGGCGATCCATCGCCGACAGACTCGACAGGCCCGGGCCGTGATACTCGATGATGCGGTTGATCCCGCCGCTCACGCCGTGGCGGCGCAGCATCTCGAGAATGACGTCCTTGGCCGAACACCACTGCGGCAGTTCGCCTTCCAGCCGGACACCCCACACCTCGGGCATCCTCAGGTGCAGCGGCCGGCCCGAAATCGCCAGCGCCACTTCCAATCCGCCCACTCCGATGGCCAGCATGCCCAGCGCACCGGCCGCCGGAGTGTGCGAATCCGAACCCGCGAGAGTCTTGCCCGGTACACCGAACCGCTGCATGTGCGTCGGGTGCGATACACCGTTGCCCGCCTTGGAGAACCACAGGCCGAAGTGCTGGGCGGCCGTGCGGAGATACTCGTGGTCCTCGGCGTTCTTCTCATCGGTCTGCAGCAGATTGTGGTCGACGTACTGAACGCTGACCTCGGTGCGTGCCCGCTCGAGGTTCAAGGCCTCGAGTTCCTGCATCACCAAGGTGCCGGTGGCGTCCTGGGTCAGCGTCTGGTCGATCCTGATCGCGATCTCCGCACCCGGCGTCATCGCACCCGACACCAGGTGCGACTCGATCAGTTTCCGAGCCAGATTCGCCGACATGGTCGCGGACGGGTCTAGGAGGTGGCGGCCTGCGGTCCGACCACGAAGGTGGCATTGCCCTTCGCGTCCAGGCCGGCGTCGAGAATCTTGTCGTCGAAGAACTCGGCGGCCTTGCGGTCCATGAAGACGCGGGCTCCCTCGGCGGTCAGCACCTCGTCGTCCTGCGACGGCGCGGCGGCGACGGCCAGGTGGAAGCTCTGGGCGTCATCGGGGGTGGAGATCCGCAGTCCGGCGTCCTGCGGCGCGCCGTCTCCGGAGGTGATATCGCGGACTGCCTCGACGGCAGTGGGGGTGAGCATCAGCATGGTTTTTGCCTTTCCGCTGTCGTGAGCGCCGGCCGGACTGCCGGCAATCGGTCGAGTAACCGGAAGAATCACCGCGAAACATCTCGCGCCGGGGGAATCGCGTTTGTCCGGGGTTGTCGCGGGTAGGGCACCGGTATGGACCACGACGACCGGGACACCGGGACCGGCCTGGGGCTGCCGGGTGCGATCAGGGCTGTGCTGTTCGATATGGACGGCGTGCTGACCGACTCCGCCAGGGTGCACGAGCAGGCGTGGAAGAGCGCTTTCGACGACTTTCTGCACCAGTGCCGCGGTGCTGGATTCCAGCCCTTCTCCGAGCGGGATTACGAACTGTATGTGGATGGGAGACCCCGGTTGGACGGGGTGCGCGAATTCCTGAAGTCGCGGGACATCGAGCTGTGCGAGGGCTCCGACGAAGACGGTCCCGACGCGCAGACCGTGCATGGGATCGGTGCGAAGAAGAACGAGCTCGTACACACGCTGATCGAACGAGAAGGCGTGCACGCCTTCCCCGGGTCGGTGAACTATCTTACCGCTGTGCAGCAGGCCGGACTACGGATCGGCATCGTATCCTCGTCGGCGAACGCCGGGGCGGTGCTGGCCGCCACCGGTCTCGATCGCTATGCCGAGATCCGCATCGACGGGGAGACGTTCGCGGAGCGTGAGCTGCCCGGCAAGCCCGCGCCCGATGGATTCCTGGCGGGCGCGGACGCCCTGGGCGTCGATCCCGGGCGCGCGGCGGTGTTCGAGGACGCGGTCGCCGGAGTACAGGCCGGCCGCGCGGGCGCGTTCGGATTCGTCGTCGGCGTCGACCGCACCGGCGACCCGGACCATACCGATCAGCTGTACCGGGCCGGAGCAGACGTCGTCGTCCACGACCTGGCCGACTTGCTGGAGTCCTCATGAGCGATGCGAGATTCGAGGTAGCGCCCTGGGAGTTGCGTTGGTGCGGGCTCGATCTCGATGCGTTGCAGCGCACCGAGTCGATCTTCGCGCTGTCCAACGGGCACATCGGCCTGCGCGGCACCCTCGACGAGGGCGAACCGATCGGCAAACCGGGCACCTACCTCAACGGCTTCTACGAATCCCGGAAGATGCCGTACGCCGAAGCCGGATACGGCTATCCGGCGGAGGGCCAGACGGTCGTCAATGTGACCGACGGCAAGATCATTCGATTGCTCGTCGAGGACGAGCCGATGGATCTGCGCTACGGCAATACGGTCGAGCACGAGCGCGTCCTGGACTTCCGGTCCGGCACCCTGCGCCGCTCCACCGTGTGGACGTCGCCGACCGGCCGCCGCGTGCGGATTCGCTCGGAGCGCCTGGTGTCGTTCACCGAGCGGGCGGTGGCGGCGATCCGCTACGAGGTCGAACCACTCGATGGTGATCTCGAGGTGGTCGTGCAGTCGGATCTGCTCGCCAATGAACCGATTCCGGCGATACCGGACGATCCCCGATTGGCCGCGGCGCTCGATCACCCGCTCGTGGGGGAGTGCGCCGTGGCGCGCGACCTCTCCGCGGTGCTGGTCCATCACACCCGGCGGTCGCAGCTGCGCATGGCGGCCGCGATGGACCACGAGTTCGATATCGCGGTGGCCACCCGCTGCGATGTACATGCCGAGGACGACCTCGCCCGGGTGACGATCGCCGCGGACGTGCCCGCGGGGGATCGCCTGTGCCTCACCAAGTTTCTGGCCTACGGATGGTCGAAGCGGCGCTCGGCGTCCGCGCTGCGGGCACAGGTGGAGGCCGCGCTCGCGGCCGGGCTGCAGATCGGCTGGGACCAGCTGCTCGACCGTCAGCGCGCCTACCTCGACGACTTCTGGGCGCAGGCCGACATCGAACTGGACGGCAGCCTCGAACTGCAGCAGGCGGTGCGATTCGCGCTGTTCCATGTGCTGCAGGCGGGTGCGCGCGGTGAGGCGCGGGCGATTCCCGCGAAGGGCCTCACCGGTCCCGGATACGACGGCCACGCATTCTGGGACACCGAAACCTATGTGCTGCCGGTGCTCACGTACACCATGCCGATGGCGGCGGGTGACGCGCTGCGCTGGCGGCATTCGACCCTCGGGCAGGCGCGGCAGCGGGCGCGGGAGCTGGGGCAGGCCGGGGCGATGTTCCCATGGCGGTCGATCAACGGTGAGGAGGCGTCCGGGTACTGGCCCACCGCCACCGCGGCCGTCCACGTGAATGCCGATATCGCCGACGCGACCGCCCGCTACCTGGCCGCGACAAGTGACGAGCAGTTCGAGACCGAGTGCGGTGTCGAGCTGCTGGTCGAGACGGCGCGGCTGTGGGTGAGCCTGGGCCACGAGGACTCGGCCGGAGACTTCCGCATCGACGGTGTGACCGGCCCCGACGAGTACTCCGCCCTGGCCGACAACAACGTCTACACCAACCTGATGGCGGCCCGGAATCTGCGCGAGGCCGCCGAATCCTGTACGCGGCGGCCCGATCTGGCCGAACGACTCGGTGTGGAGCCCACGGAACTCGCCCGCTGGCGTCACTGTGCCGACTCCATGTACCTGCCCTACAACGAGAAGCTCGGGGTGCACGAGCAGTCCGAAGGCTTCACCCGGTACGCCCCATGGGATTTCGCCGCCACCCCGCCGGAGAACTATCCACTGCTGTTGCACTACCCGTATTTCGATCTGTATCGCCAGCAGGTGGTCAAACAGGCCGACCTCGTGCTGGCAATGTACCTGTGCCCCAATGCCTTCAGCCGAGATCAGAAGATCCGCAACTTCGAGTACTACGACCCGCTGACCGTCCGCGATTCCTCACTGTCGGCGTGCACCCAGGCCGTCCTCGCCGCCGAGATCGGTCAGCTCAGGCTCGCCTACGACTATTTCCGTGAGGCCGCGCTCACCGACCTGCACGACCTGCACCACGACGTCGCGGCGGGCATCCACATCGCCTCGGTCGCAGGCACCTGGATCAGTTGCGTGGGCGGCTTCGGCGGCATGCGCGACCACGACGGCGACCTCGGCTTCGCCCCGCGCCTCCCGGAGCAGCTGCACCGGCTGTGCTTCCGAATCCTGTGGCGCGGCAGCCGGATATCCGTCGACATCACCGCCGAATCGACCACCTACCGACTCGAATCCGGCGACAGCGTCACCCTGACCCACCACGGCCGGCGCATCACCCTGACCGACAGCGCGGTGGACCTGCCCAACCCGACGGCAGCCGCGGGCGCAGCTGCGGAATAGGTTCCGATGGCCCCGGCTCCGGAATCGGATCCGGCGGCGGCGGAATGGGTGGTCCGGGTGGAGGGAAGGGCACAGGCGGCGCGGGTTCCGGAATAGGCTGCCCCGGCTCCACCGGCGGGATCGGTTCCGGCGGCGGTATCGGCGGAACCGGAACAGCGTGCGGTCCGGCACGGAGATCGAGATGTACAAGTTCCATACCGTCCGCTTACCCGGCGAGGGCGAGGGTAAGCGGCAAGCGGGGAGACGAAACGAACACTCGGCGGAAGGAAGCCAACGCCATGGGCAAGACAAGCGAAACCGGCATCATCACCGGTACCCGCGACAAGGACTACAACCTGATCTGGTTCGTCGAGGCGTCGCTGCACAACGCACTACGGCTGGACACCTTCATCGCCGACGCCGAACGTGACGCCGACACCGAACTGGCCGACTTCTTCCGGCGCGCCCAGACCGAGAGCCGCACGGGCGGCGAGCTGGGCAAACAACTGCTGGCCACCCGGCTGCAGGGTTCGGACATCCCGATCGCGCCGGAGCACCGGGCCGAGCGGTGAACCGCCGGTGTACTCGGGCCGCGCGATCGTCCCGCAATCCTTCGACGCCCGTGCGTATCGGGTAGGCGGAGGACCTCGCCATGGTCAGGAGGTGATGATCTTGATGTGGCCACAGATGATGGACATGATCCGACAGATGTGGAACATGATGTTCCCGAACATGGCCATGTAACCCTGGCCTCATGGCTGGTTGCCTGGGATGAGGCCGGCGACCGCGCCGTAGCGGAGCGGGGGAGTGTCGGGCGTGGGTGCTCGGGCCGCCGTGGGGGCGAGCAGGAAGCCGACGTGGTCGCCGAAATCGGTATGGTCGAGGATCTCGCCGACGAACCAGCCGGCCGTGGCCGTCAGGATCGGCAGCGTGTGCGGACCTTCCTGCCAGTCGCAGTGTTCGAACTTGTCGAGCTCGAGTCCGGTCTCGGAGCCGAAGAGGTGCGCCAGTGCGAGGGACTCGTCCGACAACAGGTGGACCGCCAGGTGCTCTGCCCGGGCTGCCACATGATAGGTGTGGTTCCGTTTCGACAGGCAGACGAGGAATCGTCGCGGCTCGATGCTGGCCTGCGTGGAGAACCCCACGAGACACCCGGCGCGGTGTCCGTCGACACGGGTGGTGACGATCCACACCGGTGCGTCGGAGGCCGCGACGGTGAGATCGAACGCGTCGTTCGAATCGTCGACCTCGCGTGACACGCCGCACCTCCCCGTTTCGGGCCGGTCGGGACAGTGGTCCAGGAGCCGGGCTTCAGCCTACACAGACCAGTTGGTTTGTATGTCGCGTGAGTGGAAACGACGTCGATTCAGGTGAGTTGCGACGGCAATCCGGCGTCGTACACGGCGAGTATGTCGGTCGCCTGCCGCAGGGCATCGACGACGACGTCTGCCGGTGTGCGGTGCAGGTGCGGGTAGTCGATCTCGCCCAGCTGCGGGTCGACCGGGAAGGCGAGTCGTTCTGTGCCGAGCGAGAATTCGGCGGCGATGTCCGCACGGTTCCCGCGCGGGTCCTGACGATGCCAGGCGCCGTCCAGATGAACCGCCACGAGGCCGTGCACGACGTGCCTGTCGCCGTGGGTGAGCCGCTGGTAGCACAGCGCGGTAGGGATGCCCTGTCCGCGCAGGATCGCGGCGAGCAGGTGGGACTTCGCGTAGCAGAGGCCGACACGCTGATCGAGCACTTCCGAGGCCCGCAGGGTGACCCGGGAGTCCCGCGCGTCGTAGGAGTGCGCGACCTCATCTCGAACCCACTCGAATGCCCTTCGGGCGCAGTCGATATCGCTGTCGGACTGCGTTCGGATCTCGCAGGCGAGTGCCCGGACCTCGGGGTGATCGATCTCGATGATCGGGTCGCCGGCGAGATAGGCCGAGGGGCTCGGCATCGACACGGGTGTGAAGGACACCGGTACACCCTAGTGCGCCGACCGGCTACCCACTCACCGCCGAGTTGTCGGTCACCGACACCACGGATTCGACGAAGGGGAAGGACGCGACGTGCTCGGCGGCATCCGCGGCGATACCGATCACGAGCGGGCCGGGATATGCGCCGTAGACCACCATCCCACCCAGGGCTCTGAGGAGGTCGTGGAATTTCGTGGCCTCCTCGGCGGCCGCGGTGCACGACTCGCAGAACCGCACTCGATAGACACCTTCGTCGACCATGCCAGCCTCCTGAACGATGGTGGATTGACCGGGCGCTAGCGGCTTTGCCCATTGTCAGCCTGGTTACGCGGTCCGCACGCAGGGTCCGAATGTGGATTGATGCCGGTGGTGCGGGGTACTGCGAAAAATGTCCAGACCGGATGGTCTGGCAGTGCACTTCCAGGGCGGCAGTCGCGGTCCGTACGAGACGCACCGCCAGAGGCGACGGTACCTCAACGACGAGGTGGGCGAGCGCATCGCGACAGCTGAGTCGGGGTGTTGCGGGGCAGCCGTTGTCACGAATATCGGCTCGGTCGAACGGGCCGGACGAGACGACAGGAGAACGCTGGTGTCAGCAGAACTCGAAGGTGTCCGTGTCCTGATAATTACTGCCAATACCGGTGTGGAGCGCGATGAGCTCGCGGTACCCAGAGATCAACTGCGTGCCCGTGGCGCACACGTGACCCATGCGGCGGCAGAGGCGATCGATGTGCACACCTACCGGCACGACCTCATTCCGTCCGAAACGCTGCGGCCGGACGCTGCCATCGCCGATGTGGATCCGGGCGCGTTCGACATGTTCGTCATTCCGGGCGGCACGGTGAATGCCGACAAACTCCGAATCAATGCCAGGGCAAGGGAACTCGTCCGATCCGTGGTCGCAGCCGGTCGCCCGATCGCGGCGATATGCCACGGTCCGTGGCTGCTGGTCGAATCCGAAGTGGTGACCGGTAAGACGCTGACGTCGTATCGGTCCCTGCGCACCGATCTGATCAACGCCGGGGCGAACTGGGTGGACGAGCCCGTCGTCCGCAGCGACACCGAGGGCTGGACACTCATCACCTCACGCAATCCCGGCGATCTACCCGATTTCGTCGAAGCCATCGCCGCGGAGTTGAGCGTCCGCACGTCCTGACCGGCTCATGGGGCGTGATCGGCCGCCCCGGAGGCCTGGGGTCGGTCCAGCCTGGGGTAGAGCAGTTCCCGGACCAGCAGGAGCAGGCTCGCGGCGGTGGGGATGGCGAGCAGCGCGCCCAGCACGCCGAGGATCGAGCCGCCGACAAGGACGGCGACGACCGTGAGCACGGCGGGGACCTGCACCGTGCGGCCGATGATGCGGGGTACGAGCAGATAGTCCTCGAGCCAGCGCAGGGCGATGAAGAAGACGACGGTCGCCAGGCAGACCGGCAGTGAAACCGTCAGCGCGACAAGCGCTATGGCGATACCCGCCAGTGTGGAGCCGATCAGCGGGATGAGGTCGAGCACCGCGACCAGCACGGCCAGCACCAGGGGGAACGGGACCCCGAAGGCGGCCAGCCAGATGAAGGTGAGGATTCCGGTGATCAGCGAGATCAGCAGATTGCCCAGTACGTAACCGCCGACCTTGGCGAAGATTGCGTCCCCGATGAGGATCGCACGGGGTCGGCGTTCCCGCGGGAACAGCCGATAGAGGTTTGCGCGCAAGGCCGGGAAGTTCGCCGAGAAATACGCGGTGAGCACCGCGACCAGAATCGTGGCGGTGACCCAGCCGAAGACCACCCTGCCCGCTCCGACCAGTCCCTGCGACACCTTGCCGAAGTCGGTGCCGGTTGCCTGCTGCAGCCACTGGTCGAGGTGGAAGCGGGCGGTCGCCTCCCGGACCAGCGGGTAACGGTCCTCCAGATGATGCAGCGCGTCGGGTGCATGGTGGATCAGGCCTTGACCCTGGCCGATCAACGGTGTGATCGCTGCCCAGAGAAATCCGGTCAGGCCGCCGAGCACGATCAGGAACACCAGCGTGACAGCGAAACCACGGCGGACATGGTGACGCACCAGCCACGAGACCGCCGGCTCCATGCCGATGGCGAGGAACATCGCCGCGGCCACGAGCAGCAGCGCCTGATGCGCCGCGAGCACGACACGCACGGTCCCTACGGTGACCAGCACACCTGCGGAGGCCATCAGTCCCACCATGAACGGCGAGTGCCGGTCGAACCTGCGTCCGGGCCTGCCCAGCGGATGCTGATCGCTGGACAGCTCGGCAGCACGCTCCTCGGCTTCCGAAATCGGCGCCGGTTCACTGTCGGAATGTGGCTGCGCTACCCAATGATCGTGCGCTGTTTCGTCGTTCATCGATTCTCTATCCGGTAGGGAAAGCGGGCGCTGGCCCTCGCCCGTCAGCGATGCCCCGATGTGAGTCCCGTTTCCGCTCAGTGGCCGCCGGGATCGCCCAGCTTTCGACCTTCGCCGTGCTTGACCCGCGCATGTTCGCCGATCACCAGCGATGCGCCCGCGGCCAGCCACACGACGCAGACCACCCCGGCCAGTACCGCCCGCCCCGTGAACCCGTAACCGGCCGCGGCCAACGCGGCCACGAGTGCGACGATTCCGAACGCGAACAGGATGAGACCGGGCCAGTTTCGCGCGTCCACCACGGACTCACCCGCGTGTGATCGGGTGGTCCTGGCGTGGTCCGGGAACTGCTCGGTACCGTCGCCGTGCTGCCCGGTGTTGTCGGGCTGTGCTGCATCTTGTTGTCGATCGGGCATGATGCCTCCTCTTCGGTGCAGGTGCCGATGTTCGGCGGGTACCCGGACATCGGGTCGGCAATCTCCGCGCACCACTCGGGCCGATAGGGTTGCCGAGTGGATGAAGCGATACGGGGACTGCGGGCGGTGCGACACTTCCGGGCGGATCCCGTATCGGTCCCCGTGGTCGAACGCATTGTCGACACGGCCCGGTGGACCGGCTCCGCGCGCAATCGGCAGCCCTGGCGCTTCGTCGCCGTCACCGATTCGGCGGCGCGGGGTGAGCTGTCCCGGCTCGGCGGCTATGCCGTCCATCTCGCCGCGGCGCCCCTGGTACTGGTCCTGGCCTCGCAGGACAACGGCTTCGCCGACACCGAGTTCGATATGGGCCGGCTGACCCAGTCACTGTGTCTGGCCGCCGCCGAACAGGGGCTCGGCAGTTGCCCGACCACGTTGTATCCCGCCGAGAATGTTTCTCGCGCAGCCGAATTGCTTCAGCTCGCGCCGGGTTGGCTGCCGCGGCACGCCATCGCGCTCGGGTACCCGCATCCGCTGCCGGCCGGTGCGCCGAATGCGATTCCGAATGGCAGGCTCCCGGTCGGTGAGCTGCTGACCTGGATGTAGTGGTCGACGCATGCGGCGAACGGTTCGAATTGATCACCGCTCCATGGCGGTTCGCGGGTTTCGGTGTCCCACGACATGGAGCCGCGCCGCCCGGAAGCAGGGCGGCGCGGCGATCGGGATGGTCAGCGGCGATCGGGATGGTCAGGCTGCGGCGGCGAGTTCGGGCCGCTGGTCCGCGGTGGCCTGAGGGCGAGGCTCGGTGTGCAGTCGAATTACCTGCTCCGGGTGGTGGCGCGGCCACATCCGCAGGGCGACCGTGATTCCCACGGTGGCGAACACCGCCAGCGTCACCCAGGTGGTGGTGAATCCGGTCGTGGTGGTGAGCCATCCGGTGACCGGGTAGGTGAGTAGCCAGGCCAGGTGCGAGAGCGAGAACTGGGCGGCGAAGACGGCGGGGCGGTCGGCGGGTTGCGAGGAGCTGCGCAGCACCTGGCCGGTCGGGGTCAGGATCGCGGCGGTACCCGCGCCGACCGTCGCCCACACCGCGATGGCCGCGCCCCACCGCCAGTCACCCGAGCCGGCCAGCGACAGGGCGATGGCCGCGCCGAGACCGGCCAGCAGGATGGCCGCGCCCGTGAGCATGACCGGGCGAGCGCCGATGCGGTCGAGCACCCGGGGGAGTGACAGGGCCACGAGCATGGTGCCGAATCCATTGGCCGCCAGCAGCATTGCCACGCCGGTCTGAGTGCCGCCGAGGGTGTCGCGGACATAGTTGACCGTGTTGACCATGATGATCGAGCCCGCGGCGGCCACCACCAGGTTCAGGCCGAGCAGCCCGCGCAGACGCGGCGTCGCGGCGAAGATTCGCAGGCCCGCCGTGATCCGGTCCCGGAACGAGTCTCCGCTGGTGGCCGTCACGTTCGGGATCCTGGTCGCGATGACCAGTGCGGCCGAGACGGCGAATCCGATTGCGGTGCCGACGAACAGCCAGTGGAAGCTCATCACCGTCAGCGCGGCGGCGGCGAGCATCGGGCTGAGCAGGGTCTCCATGGTGGCGGCCAGCTGCGCGGCCGAGAGCGCCCGGGTGTATTCCCGCTCATCGGGCAGGATGTCGGGGATGACCGCCTGATAGGTGGGTGTGTATGCGGCGGAAGCGGTTTGGAGGACCGCGATGAGCACGTAGATCTGCCAGATCTGGTCGATGAACGGCAGTGCGAGGACGACGGCGGCGCGCGTGAGGTGCAGGGCCGTCAGGAAGGCCCGGCGGGGAAAGCGATCTGCATATGCGGCCACGATCGGCGCGACTGTGACGTAGACGAGCATCTTGATGGTGAGCGCGGTGCCGAGGACCGCGGCGGCATCACCGCCGGCGAGGTCGTAGGCGAGCAATCCCAGTGCGACGGTGGTCAATCCGGTACCGAAGAGGCCGGAGACCTGGGCGGTGAACAGTCGCAGGTAGGCGCGGTTGCGGAGGAGCGAGGTGAGCATGGGCGCGGAACGCATCGGAATCACTTCCTGGAGACGGGCTGGGGCGGGTCGCGGGGGCGGGGACAGTCGCATTCGCACATCTCGTGGCTCCTCGGTGGGTGGGTGGTTCGACATGGGAGAAGTTAATACCCCTAGGGGGTATATGCAAGCGTGTGCGCTGTGATGCGGGCCACCGCGTGTCAGGTTCGTGGCGGATACCCCCAGGGGGTGGTGGGCCGGGTCGGGCTATGCTGGCTGACGTGGCTGATCAGCGTGTTGCGCCGCGAGTGACCGGATGCGTCCGGCTGCTCGGAGTGCTGGCGCTCCTGCTCGGTATCGCCGCCATGCATGCGGGTGTGTTCTCGGCACACCACAGCACGCCGGGTTCCGAGATGTCCCCGGCGACGATGGTGATGCCCTCCGCCCCGCACCCGGGACACGACGCGGGAATGCACGGCGACAAGCCCGGCGGGCGCGGGCTCACCCACACCTGCGAATTCTTCGTCCTCTCCGCGGTGACGGTCGTGATCGGCCTCGTGCTGCTGCACTGGGCCGGAGACCGGCCCCGTGACGCCCGCCCACCGAACTTCCCGACCCTGCGAATCCATCGAGCCCGTCCACCGACCTGGACGGTCCTCACCCTGGCCGAACTGTCGATTCTGCGGATCTGACAGGTCCGCCGCGCCTACCGGTCGCGGCCGACCTCGTGATCCCGGCCACCGCCGACAGTGGCGCGGCGTGCCCCACAATCGACCAACCAGGGAGAAGTCATGTCCTCCAATCGATTTCCACTCGCGTCGCCACTGAACCGCCGCGGATTCCTAGCGCTCGGAGCGGGTGCCGCAGCGGCCGCGACACTGGCCGCGTGCACGAAGAACACGACAGCCACGCCCAGCCTCGTGCAGCCCGATTCCGAGGCGGTCCGGGCCGCGGAGGCCGCGCGTCGCACGGCCGGCGCCACCGTCCGCGACGTGACACTGCGCGCCGAGCCGACCACCGTCGACCTTGGTGGCGTACAGGCGCCGACCTGGGCCTTCGGGGGCATGGTGCCCGGCCCGGAAATCCGCATCGCCAAAGGTGAGGTGGTGCGCGCCAACGTCATCAACGCGCTCCCGGCGCCGACCACGGTGCACTGGCACGGCATCGCGCTACGCAACGATATGGACGGCGTCCCCGACGTCACCCAAGCGCCGATCGCGGCCGGAGGCAGCTTCGGTTACGAGTTCACCACGCCGGACTCCGGCACCTACTTCTTCCACCCGCACGTCGGGGTGCAGCTCGACCGGGGCCTGTACGCGCCGCTCATCGTCGAGGATCCGGCCGACGGCCGCGACTACGACACCGAAGCCGTTGTGGTGCTCGACGATTGGCTCGACGGCGTCGACGGGCGTGACCCCGACAAGGAGTTGCAGGCCCTGCGGGACAAGGGCATGGCGGGCATGGCCATGGGTGGGATGCCGGGCATGAACCACGACGGCATGACCATGGGCTCGGGCGGAATGTCCATGCCCGCCGACCCGAACGCCCCGCTCGGCTCCGACGCCGGCGACGTCACCTACCCGTACTTCCTGATCAACGGCCGCCTGGGCAGCGACCCCGCCGTCGTCACCGCGCGACCGGGGCAGCGCATCCGGCTGCGGATCATCAATGCCGCCGCGGACACGGCATTCCGGGTCGCCCTCGGCGGACATCAGCTGCGGGTCACCCACACCGACGGCTTCCCGGTGCAGCCGATCACCACCTCCAGCCTGCTCATCAGCATGGGCGAACGCTACGACGTCATCGTCGAACTGGCGGACGGCGTCTTCCCGTTGGTCGCCGCGGCGGAAGGCAAGACGGGCCGCGGCTTCGCGCTGATCCGCACCGGCGGCGGCACCCCGCCCGCGGCCGACGTGCAACCGGCCGAACTCGCGGTGGCGCCGCTGACGGCCGATCGGCTCACCGCCGCGGAACAGGTTCGCCTGCAGGCGAAGCGGCCCGATCAGACCCTCGACGTCACCCTCGGCTCCGACGCGAAGAAATACGTCTGGACCATCAACGGCAAGGCCTACCCCGACCACGCTGCTCTCAATGTCAGCCAGGGGCAACGGATCCGCCTGCGCTTCCGCAACCAGTCCATGATGTACCACCCCATGCACCTGCATGGCCACACCTTCCAGCTCGTCGATCGGGCCGGATCCGGGCCGCGCAAGGACACCTCCATCGTGCTGCCCATGCAGACGGTCGAAGTCGACCTCGACGCCGACAACCCCGGCCAGTGGATGCTGCACTGCCACAACGCCTACCACGGAGAAGCGGGCATGATGAGCATCCTGTCCTACGTGCGCTGAGCCCGCCACCCCGCCGCGGGTAGGTTCATCCGCATGGCCCGTACGACACCGTCCCAGCCCGAGGAAACGGACGCGGAGCCCGGTACTCCGGGGCCCGCGGGCTACCGGCGATCCACGGGTTCGGCCCGCGGTGCGGCCCGGCGCGACGACCTGCTCGACCGCGTCACCGACGACCTCGCGGCCAACGGCCTGGTGGATTTCTCGCTGCGGCGGGCGGCTCGGGCGGCCGGCACCACCCACAAGGTGCTGCTCTATCACTTCGACGGTGTCGACGACCTGCTCGCACAGGCGATCGTGCGATTGCGGGACAGGCGGATCGGCGCCGCCTTCGCGATACTCGACCGGCAGCAACCCACGCTGTCGGCGCGGGTGCGGGCGCTGTGGCCAGTGCTCGTCGACGCGGAAACCGGGCTGCGGGTGCTCGATCAGGCCATCGGGCTGGCGATGTACGACCCGCAGCGGCATGCCGCACTGGGCCGGGAGGCCTCGAAACAGTATCTGCCGCTATTGCTTTCGCTGTGCCCGGTGGCCTGGCCGGAGCGCCGGAAGCGGGAGGTGGCCGAGCTGATCCTGGCGGCCCTGCGTGGCTTCCTGATCGACTGGCTGACCAGCGGGGATACCGCCGGCGCCGAGGCCGGGCTCGAGGCGCTGTCCCGCGCCCTGGACCGGGAAGAAGCGGCTGTCGAATAGCTCTGTCCCGCACGATATTACAGCGGGGGTCCGCGTCATTGACATGAAGTGAACCAAGTGGTTCACTTCATGGTGTCAAAGGACCACCGAAAGGCCGGTGTGCGAATGTCCATCGAACGTCGGAAGTGTCGCTTCACCAGCGGCAGTGACGAATGCGCGGCCTGGCACTATCCAGGAACCAACGGCGCCTGCGTGATCATGGCCGGAGCCATCGCGGTCACCAAGGAAGCCGGCACCGACCGGTTCGCCCAACGATTCCATCAGGCCGGATTCACCGTCCTCGCCTTCGACTATCGGCACCTCGGAGAGAGCGGCGGCCTGCCCCGCCAGGTCGTCCGCATCCGCGAGCAACTCGACGACTGGCGGGCCGCCATCGAATTCGCCTCGGCCCTACCGGAAGTCGACCCGGCCAAGCTCGCTCTCTGGGGCCACTCGCTGTCCGGCGGCCACGTCCTGAATATCGCGGCGCATCATCCCGGCGTGGCTGCCGCGATCGCCCAATCGCCTCACGCCGATGGACCCGCGATCTCCCGCAACGCATCTCGCCACCAGAAGCCCCTCGCCCTGCTGCGCTTCACCGGCCGCGCCCTCCTCGACGTCGCCGCCGGTCTGGCCGGCAGGCCACCCGTGCTGATTCCCCTGGTCGGCGACCCGGGAACCGTCGCGGCCCTCACCACACCGGACGCCCCGGACATGTCGTATGCCCTCGATCCCGACGGCAAATACTCGACCTGGCAACAGTCCGTAGCCGCCCGCTCGGCCCTCCGCACCGCCCTCTACCGCCCCGGCCGCCACGCCTCCCGCATCCACAGCCCCCTCCTCGTCATCGCCTGCGACCAGGACCGATCCGCCCTCACCGCCCCCGCACTCCGCGTCGCCGCCCAAGCCCCGCAATCGGAGCTCGTCCGCGTACCCGGCGGGCACTACGCGACTTATCTGGGAGCGCACGAACAGACCGTCGAAGCAGAACTGTCCTTCCTGCACCGACATCTCTTCACCCCCCGTCCCACCGGTGATGTCATCGCCAGCCAGCCCGAGGCCGGTCCCCACCCTTGACCAGTCTCGAATTCCACTGTCACCAAACCGATTTTGCACAAACAATCCGCTCCGAACGTTCCTCCGTGCCAAGCATGACCATCGCCCTGGTCACAGTCGCAGCGAACAGTTCACCCTCTCCACGCTCGATCATCCGCTCGGCCGCACCATCGATCTCCCGCGCCGCAGCCACGAGCCCCGTGCAGAGTGCCGATGCGAACTGGTCGGTATACGCCCCACCTCCCGCGACGGAGCAGCGCCTCCTACCAGGTGGTCCGACGGTGCGGGTGCTTCAGCCGCCGATGTGTGTATGACGTGGGATTTGGCTGGTACGTAGAGGAGTCACGACGCGCTGACCTTGACGTTCGGCCGGTTGGTGGCGTATCGAATGGGGTAGAGCTACCTATGTAAGCGGTACGACGACGCGTGGAGAGGCGGTCCAGGTGTCGATGCGTCCTTCGTTGCCGACTCGGCTCTGGCGGGTGCGGCCATGGAACCGGAATCCGCTGCTGCGTGTCTCGGACCGGGCCGAGGTGGTGCTGCGCGCGGTGGCCGTGGTGGTCGTGGCCGCGGCGGTGCCGGTGGCTGGGGCGGTGGGGAGCGTGAGTTATACCGGTGCGCAGGAGCGGATCGCGGCGCAGGACGCGGGGAAGGTCAGGGTGACGGCCATCGAGACCGCGGATGCCGTGCGGATGCCGGATTCGGATCATTACGCGGGCAATCAGGCGCGGTATCAGGCGCCCGTGCAGTGGAACAGTGACGGCAAGACCGAGACCGCCACCGTGGACGTGCCCGGACCGCAGGTCGCGGGGGCCACGGTGACGGTGTGGATCAAGAACGGGCAGCCGACGCGGGCGCCGGCGCGGCCGGGAGCCGCGGCCGCCGAGGGGATCGGGACCGGGCTCGCCGTGCTGGTCGAGACGTGGTGTGCGGCCGCCGCGACCGTGTGGTTCACGGGCACGGTGTTCGATGCCAGACGGTATGCGCGCTGGGAGCGTGAGTGGCGTGGCATCAATCGGCCGATCGGGAAGGACACCCTGTAGCGGGGTGGGATCGGCTGCGCCGGTTCAGTATTCGCCGTTGATCAGGTTCTGCGGCGGCTCGCCCGCCAGGTAGCGTGCGATCTCCGAGGTGGCGATGGCCCAGCCGCGCTGCAGATTTCCGCTACTGCTGCCGCCGACGTGCGGGGTGAGCAGCAGGCCCGGTGCGTCCCACAGTGGGTGGTCGGCGGGCAGCGGTTCCGGGTCGGTGACGTCGAGGATGGCGCGTAGCCGGCCGGATTGCAGTTCGGCCAGCAGGTCGTCGGTGCGCACCACCGGGCCGCGGGCGGCATTGACGAGAATCGCGCGGTCGGGCATGCGGGCCAGGAACGCCGCATCGACCATGCCGATGGTGGCCGAGGTGACCGGAACCATGAGCACGACCGCGTCGAAATGCGGGAGCAGATCGGGGATTTCGCCGACGCCGTGCACGCCCTCCCGGGCCTGCGTACCGACCAGTTCGACTGTGGTGTCGAAGGGCAGCAGCATGCGCCGCAATTCCGTCGCCAGATCACCCGCACCGATGATCAGGATTCGCTTGCCGTGCAAGGTATCCGTGCGGTGCTGGATCCAGCGGTGCTCGCGCTGGGCCACGGCGAATTCGATGAATTCCCGGTAGATCGTGAGCAATCCGGTGATCGTCCACTCGGCGGTGCTCGCCCCGTGCGCACCGCGGCCGGTCGAGATCATCACCCGATCCGGCAGCGCGCCCACCCAGGCCTCGGCCCCCGCGGTCAGCAGTTGCACCAGCCGCAGCTTCGGCAGCGACCGCGCCAGCGCCATGCTCTCCGGCCGGTTGGCCAGGAAGGCGGGCACCAGTACCTCCGCCGCATCGGCCCCGGCGGGCAGCGGCTCGCCGAGGGTGTAGCGCACCGGCCGCACCCCCTCGAGCCGGGAGACCGCCGCGAAACCATGGTCATCGGGAACCAGCACCGTCACCGTCATGTCAGCGACGCTAGCCGACCGGGCGAACTCCGGTCGGCGCGGTCGGTCGCGATCAGTATCGGGGATGGGCGAGGTAGCGGGCAGGTGCGCCCAGCAGCCAGCGGATCAGGGCCGCGGTCAGCACGATGATGCCGAGGGCGGTGAGGGCCGGGGTGGCGATGAGCCAGCCCGCGTCGAGCAACGCGAGGCCGAGCACGGCGAGCATTCGATTGTCCTCTGCGGACCGGAGTCCTATTCGGCGGCGGATTCGGTTTTCGCGGGTGTCCCCGAACCGTTGAGGAAGCGGTTGACCGACCAATTCGGCTTCGCGAATACACGTTTCGGCGTCTTCTCGGCCATGGGAACCAGCGGCTTCCGGGGCTGCTCCACGTTACGCGCCGCCGTGGCCGCCGGAGCGGGTTTCGTGAGTTCCTTTCGTGCCGCAGCCATCTCGCGTCGCGACTGGCGCAGCTCGCGCCGCGCGACCGTGCCACGTCGCGACGTGGTCCAGATTCCGGCCAGCGTGAGGATGAATCCCGCCGTGCCGACCGCGCCGATCAGGATTCCGTAGGCGAACAGCAGCCCGGCGGATCCGTGATAGGTGTGGTCGAAAACGGTGAAGCCATTGGGAAGCGTATGTGCGCCACCGCTGTTGGCCTGGATCCCGGCCACACCCACGGTCACAGCACCCAGCAGAGCGATGAGTCCGATGATTGTGAACATAGTGGGGCAATGCCCGTTCATTGGCTGGTCAAACCCCGGACCGGTGGGTTGTCCGGCGAGTCGGGCTCGCGGAGTCTGCGACGCCGATCCGTTCCTCTGCGCCAATTGCGGTGGCGCGTTGCGAGCACCCTTGTCGGGTCGTGGTCAGTTGGTGTGGCGGCTGAGGACTTCGTAGGCGCGCAGGGCGTCCTCGGGGAACACCAGGATGTGTCGGCGGTGCAGTCGGTGGTGGTGCCATCGAAGGGTCCGGTGGGTGGGATCGGTCGCGGTGGTGGTTTGTACTCCGTGGGCGTACAACAGGTTTCGTGTGGCCTGGGCGGCTTGGTCGTCGAAGACGGTTGCCGCGGCGACCAGTAGCCCGTAGGCGTCCGGTTGTGGCCGGGTGAGCAGTGCGCCGGTGTGCCGGTGCGGGAATCTCATGTCGGCTCACGGCCATCCGGTGTCGTGTCTGTCGGCTCACGGCCATCCGGTGTCGTGTCCGCGGACTGTTCGAGCCCCGTGATGCGCTGCTGGTAGGTCCGTAGGACTGTCAGCTGGGCCGATTCGGCGGTGTGGTCGGCGTGGCGGAGGGCCGTGACCTGGTCGGGCGGGTCGGCGAGGAAGAAGCTGCCGCTGCCGGGTTTGCCGGCGATCCCGAGTCGGTTCATCTTCTTCGGCACCGGTGCGCCCTGGTAGTCCAGTGGGACCGGGTGGCCGTGGTCGTCGACGGGGCCGAGTGCCTGGTGGAGTTCGATGTATTCGCCGTGGGGGAGGCGACGAATTACGCCGGTTTCGATGCCGTGCTCGAGTACGGTCCGGTCGGCTCGCTGCAATCCGACGCAGAGCCGGTAGGCGATGAAGTAGGCCAGCGGCGGCAGGAGCAGGATGCCGATGCGTCCCGCCCAGGTCGTTGCGTTGAGGGAGATGTGGAAGATGTAGGCGATGATGTCGTTGGCGCCCATCAGGGTCAGGATCACATAGAAGGTGATGGACATGGCGCCGATGCCGGTGCGCACCGGCACGTCCCGGGGACGTTGCAGCAGGTTGTGGCGGGCGGTGTCGCCGGTGAGCCGTTTCTCGATCCACGGATAGACGATCAGCACCGTGAAGACCAGGCCCATGATCAGGGCGACCCAGAATGCGGCGGGGATGGTGTAGCGGCCCAGATACAGTTCCCACGGTGGCATGGTGCGGGCCAGGCCCTCGGTCCACATCATGTAGAAGTCCGGTTGCGATCCCGCCGACACCTGGGAGGGGTTGTAGGGGCCGAGGTTCCAGATCGGGTTGATCTGCAGCAGGCCGCCCATGAGCGCCAGTGCGGCCAGGGTGAACGCGAAGAACGCGCCTTGGTCCAGGGAGAAGACAGGCACGATCCGAGTGCCGATGACGTTGCGTTCCGTCCGTGCCGGACCGGGGTATTGCGTGTGCTTCTGGTACCAGACCAGGGCGATGTGGGCGGCGATCAGGGCGAGCATGATGCCGGGGATCAGCAGCACGTGGGTGATGAACATACGGGGCACGATGATGTTGCCGGGGAAGTCGCCGCCGAAGAGCAGCCAGTGCATCCAGGTGCCGACGACGGGCAGGCCCATCGTGATGCCGCCGAAGGCCAGCCGCAGCCCGGTGCCCGAGAGCAGATCGTCGGGCAGCGAATAGCCGAAGAAGCCCTCGAACATGGACAGGATCAGCAGGATGGAGCCGATGACCCAGTTGGCTTCGCGTGGTTTGCGGAACCCGCCGGTGAAGAAGACCCGGAACAGGTGCACGATCATCGAGGCGACGAACAGCAGTGCGGCCCAGTGGTGGACCTGACGGATGAACAGGCCGCCGCGGACTTCGAAGGAGATGTTCAGGGTGGATTCGTAGGCCCGTGACATCGTCACTCCGCGCAGCGGCTGATAGGTGCCGTTGTAGACCACGTCGGTCATCGACGGATCGAAGTACAGCGTCAGATACACGCCGGTCAGCAGCAGAATGATGAAGCTGTAGAGCGCGATCTCACCGAGCAGGAACGACCAGTGCGTGGGGAAGACCTTGTTGATCGACCGTTTGATGAACGCAGCGGCGCGATAGCGCTCGTCGGCCGCGTTGGCCTGGGCGGCGAGGGCGGATCGGATCCGTGCCATGACCGGTCTCCTTCGGCATGCCGGGTCGCGTCGGCCCGGCAGAGCGTCATCACGCCTTGTCGAATCTGGTCTACGCCGCGAAGATGAAGCATCCATGAAGATCAACTCGCTGCGTTCCGAGGGCGCGGTTCGGGTGTGGTCATGAACGGGATGGACTCTCACGTCAGGGTTGCCCGGCATTGCCGGTGCCGAGAATGTGGGCGGGAGGCTGATCCATATGCGCGTGCTGGTGGTCGAGGAAGAACCGAAAATGGCACGGCTGCTGCGCCGGAGCCTGACCGAAGAGGGCTACGCCGTCGATGTCGCGGCGGACGGACCCGATGGCTACGGTGCGGCCGCCAGCCGCGCCTACGACGCGGTCGTGCTGGATGTGATGCTGCCCGGATTCTCCGGGCTCGAGGTGTGCCGGCGATTGCGGAACGAGGGCGTCTGGGTGCCGGTGCTGATGCTGACCGCGCGCGGCGCGGTGCGCGACCGAATCACCGGCCTCGATGACGGTGCCGACGACTTCCTCACCGAGCCGTTTCATCTCGACGAGCTGTTCGCCCGGTTGCGTGCCCTGATCCGCCGCGGCCCGGTCCCGCGGCCGACCGTGCTGCGGGTCGGCGATCTCCGCATCGATACCGCGGCGCGGAGATGCTGGCGCGGTGACGATGAAATTGTGCTCACTGCAAAGGAATACGCCCTGTTGGAGATGTTCGCGCGGCAGCCCGGCGCGGTGCTGACCCGGGAACTGCTCACCGAGCACTGCTGGGATTTCGCGTACGAATCGCACTCCAATGTCGTGGACGTCCACATCCGCGGCTTACGAGACAAGATCGACCGCCCGTTCGGCGTGATATCGCTCGAGACCGTGCGCGGCGCGGGCTATCGGCTGCGCGGCGACGGCGGCCGGATAGAAAGTCCCACAGCATGATTCGCCGCCGGCCCATCCGCATCGGAGGATCGCGAAGGCCACCACATATTTCGGTGATGCCACTGCGTGACGTGCTCGGGTGAGCCCGGAGACCACCTGAAAAAGCAAACCGGTCGGTATTATTTGAACTACTGTCAAACCACTGCGTTCGAGTTCGCGAGAGGACCGTCGATGGCAGTGAGACGGAAGTGACCGGGCTGCCGCGCTACGCGCCGATGCTGGCCACGGCCGGCGCGGTTCCCCACGACGATGCGACATGGAACTACGAAGTCAAGTTCGACGGCATCCGCGCCATCTGCTACGTCAGCGATGGTTTGCGGCTGATGTCCCGCAACGACAAGAACATCACCGCGGCCTGGCCGGAACTCGCCGCGCTCGGACCCTCGAGCCCCGCCTTCGTCCTGGACGGCGAAATCGTCGCGCTCGGCGAGGATGGACGCTCCTCCTTCGAAGCTCTTCAGCCGCGGATGCATCAGCGCAACCCCGCCATGATTCGATCCCTGGCCACTACGACCCCGGCCACCTACATGATCTTCGACCTGCTCCACGTCGGCGATCGTTCGCTGATCGACCTGCCCTACCGGCAGCGGCGGGACCTACTCGAACAACTCGACCTACGCGGACCGCACTGGCGGACACCACCCCGTCTGAAGGGGCCCGGCGAGGCGGTGCTCGACGAATCGCGACGCCTGCGGCTGGAAGGCATCGTCTGCAAACGCCTCGACGGTCCCTACCTGCCCGGGCGGCGCAGCCCGCTCTGGATCAAGGTCAAGAACGTCCGTGATCAGGAAGTCGTCATCGTCGGCTGGCGCCCGGGCGCCGGGCAGCGAGCGGGGCACATCGGCTCACTACTGATGGCAGTTCACGACGACACGGGCGAACTCGCCTACATCGGTAACGTCGGCACGGGCTTCACCCAGGCTACGCTCGACGACCTGAGTGCGAAACTCCAACCGCTGCAACGCAACACGCCATCAGTCGAGGCTCCCGTGCCCGACGCCGTTTGGGTCGAACCCGAACTCGTCGGCGAGGTGACCTTCACCGGTTGGACCAGCGACGCCCGACTCAGGCATCCGTCGTGGCGTGGATTGCGATTCGACAAGAACCCACGCGAAGTCCGCCGAGAGCCGTAACGCCGCGCGGAGGGTCAGCGCGGCGCGCCCGGGCGCAGGGCTCCCGGCAAGGCGGCGAACCCGAGCGCGGACCTCGGTTCCTAGGTGGCGCGCCACAATCCGCCGTGCAGAGCCTGGTCGCCGAACAGCGCTTCCGGGTGCGCCCGCGGCGATGGTGGCCGGTGGGGCGCGCGGCATCGGCCAGGATCCGGGTCAGCGTCGGGCGGCCGCAACCGGGCTGGTCGATCTGGCGACGCTGGGCCCGCTACCGTTGCTCGCGTATCCCGACGAGGGCCGAGCCTTACCTCGACCGCGACCGGCGCATCGACGAAACCGCCGCCATGCTCTACCTCCACCGCACCGACGATCTGATCGTGGCCTGGTGGCTGCTCACCTACCGCCGGAACAGCGAATCGGGCATCGGCCCATAATGCCCGGAGTCTTCATTTCGATTCGCGCGGACGGTATTTCGAGCCGTTCGGACGATGCAGAACACCGGTCATCAGTGTCGCCAGGGATTCCTCGAGCGCGGTGCACACGTCGATGCGAAGTGCGGCCAGTCCGGGGTCGGCATCGTAGGCCGCCACCGTGCTCGCCGACGGCCGGGCATGGGCGTACAGCCCCGCGACCATTGCCACGCCCATCAAACAGATCGTCAATGCCTTGTCGCCGAGCTCCGGCACCACCTGGCGGACCCGGTCGGCGAGGATGGTGAGGTTCTCGAGGGTGGAGCGCTTGTACCGGACGACCACGTCGACCGACACATTGTGCTCGAGCACGCCCGCCTGGGCGCTCACCAGATCCGAGAACGCGGTGTGGTCCTGCAGCGAACAACTCAGGACAGCCGCGAGTCGATCGATCCGTTCCTCCACCGGCGAGTGCGGATCGATGGCGTCCGGCAATTCGTCCGCCAACTCGGCCAGCCACTGGCGGAATCCCCGGTCGAGCAGTTCGAGCAGAATCTCCTCGCGAGATTCGAAGTAGCGCAACACATTCGACTTCGCCAACCCGACGCGGCGGCTGAGCGCGTTGAGGGTCAGATCGGCGACAGGCATGTCATCGAGCATGGCCGCGGCGGTATCCAGAATCGTGCTGCGGCGCACCTCCCGCTGCTCCGGGGTGCGCGCTCTCTGGAATCCCACGCACCGATGGTACCGACCAGCGGCTCATTGACTAGAGACCGGCGGTCTCTTATTGTTGGTCCATCCCGGTTAAGAGACCGGTGGTCCTTAATGTTGATTCATTCCCCCAGCGGAGGAACCATGGCGCACAAGTGGACCGAGAACGATGTCCCCGAACAGCAGGACCGGCTTGCGGTCGTCACCGGAGCCAATACCGGACTGGGCTTCGAGACCGCCCGCGTGCTGGCGGCGCACGGAGCGTCGGTGGTGCTGGCGGTCCGTGACGTCGAGAAGGGTAAACAGGCCGTTGCCCGGATCGCCGAGATCGTGCCCGGCGCGCGCCTGAGCGTGCTCGCCCTCGACCTGGCCTCGCTCGAATCGGTCCGCGTGGCCGCCGCCGAGCTGCGCGCCGCGCATCCGAGGGTCGATCTCCTGATCAACAATGCCGGCCTGATGTACCCGCCACGGCAGAACACGGCCGACGGATTCGAGCTGCAATTCGGCACCAATCATCTCGGGCACTTCGCCCTGACCGGACTGGTCCTCGATCTGTTGCTGAAGACCCCGAACTCCCGGGTGGTCACGGTGGCAAGCCTCGCGCACCGCTTCCGCGGCAAGATCCATTTCGACGACCTGCAGTGGGAGCAGTCCTACGACCGGGTCGCGGCCTACGGCCAGTCCAAGCTGGCGAACCTGATGTTCACCTACGAACTGCAGCGCCGACTGACCGCGCACGGCGCCAACACAATTGCGGTCGCCGCACATCCGGGCGGTTCGAACACGGAACTGATGCGCAACTCCCCGGCCGTCATTCGGTGGCTCGCGCCGGCGGTGGCCCCGCTGGTCACGCAGAGCCCGGCGAAGGGCGCCCTGCCCACACTGCGTGCCGCGACCGATCCGGGTGTGCTCGGGGGTCAGTACTACGGCCCCGATGGCCTGGGAGAGGTCCGGGGACATCCGCGAATCGTGCCCTCCAGCAACCGATCTCACGATCTGGCCGCGCAGCAGCGGCTGTGGGCCGTCTCCGAGCAGCTGACCGGCGTCACCTTCGAGGTCTGACCGCCGACCAAAGCAAATGTCGGGCTGACATGGACCGCCGGGTTCGAGCCGGCGGCCATGCGCCGCAACCCGCCCGATCCCGAACCGTCCGATATCGAGAAACCTCTTTCGACCTCCGATATACGCACTGCTTACATTTATGTGCGGACGCTAACGCCCCGATGGAATGTAAGCGATGTAAACACTTGTTAAATTGGTTCCATGGCAACGTCGAACGCGCCGTATCACCACGGCGATCTGCCCAGCGCGCTGGTGCGCGCGGCTGTGGAACTCCTCGAGGAAGGCGGAGCGGGCGAGCTTTCGCTCCGTGCCGCCGCGCGGCGGGCGGGCGTGTCGACCGCCGCGCCGTACCGTCACTTCGCCGATCGCGATGCCTTGTTGTCCGCTGTCGCCGCCGTGGGTTATCGCGAGCTCACCGCGCAACTGGTCGCGGCGTCCGCCGCACCGGCCAATGCCGCGGACCTCGCCGAGATCGCGGTCGCCTATGTGCGGTTCGCCCTGACGCGGCCCGGGCTCTTCCGGGTGATGTTCTCCGAGCCGTGCGATCCCACCAGCCCGGAACGGGTGGCGGCTACCACCGCGATCCACGAGTACGTGAAATCGATTGTGCGGCAGATCTTTCCCACGGCCAGCGAAGAAGATCTCGCGACGGCGCTGTGGGCGTTGGTCCACGGCTTGGCCTTCTTGTACCTGCACGGCAAGTTCGAGGCCGATTCCGTCGAAAGCCGCGTCCGGAGCGCCGTTTTCGCGGCGCTCGACGCGTCGGTCACGTCCAACGAGCCCTCGGGCGCCTGATCCGGGCCGCGGGTATGCCGAGGTGATCGGCTCGCGGCCTCGACGTCCGCGGGCGTCGAGACCGGCAGCGCGAGCAGGGCCGGGGTCAGCCAGCGGGCAGGCCCGAGGTACGGGCCGGGGCGGATCTGACGGCGTGGTCGATGGACATTGCGGGTCCGGATTCAGTGCAATGCCGCGCGCAGGGTGTCCTGCGCCAGCTTGATCGCGGCGTTCGCCGCCCGGGTCGAGCGCAGCGCGTTCAGCATCACGAAGTCGTGGATGATGCCGCCGAACCGCACCTGGGTGACCGGCACACCGGCCTCGCGGAGTTTGGCCGCGTAGGCCTCACCCTCGTCGCGCAGCACATCGGCTTCGCCGGTGATCACCAACGCCGGTGGGAGGCCGCGGAGCTGCTCGATCGACGCGCGCAGCGGGGACGCGTGGATCTCGTCACGCTGTGCGTCGTTCTCGGTGTACTGGTCCCAGAACCACTTCATGCCCTCGCGGGCGAGGAAGTAGTGCTCGGCGAACTGGTGATAGGACGCGGTGTCGAAGTTCGCGTCGGTGACCGGATAGAACAGCACCTGCTGCTGGATCCGCACGTCGCCGCGCTCCTTGGCCATCAGCGTGAGTACGGCGGTCATATTGCCGCCCACCGAATCGCCGGCGGCCGCGAATCGCGAAGCGTCGAGCCCCTTTTCGGCGCCGTGAGCGAACACCCACTGCGCGGCGGCATAGTTCTGCTCGATCGCGGTCGGATACTTGGCTTCCGGCGACAGGTCGTACTCGGGAAACACCACGGCGGCGTCGGCGCCGACCGCGAGTTCGCGGACCAGCCGATCGTGGGTGTGCGCGTTGCCGAAAACCCAACCGGCGCCGTGGATGTAGAAGACGACCGGCAGCGTGCCGGTCGCGCCCGCGGGTTTGACGATGCGGACCTTCACCGACCCGGTCGGTCCTCCGCCTTCGACCGTGATCCACTCCTCGTCGATCGCGGGCTCGTCGATCTCCCCGGACTGAACCTCGTCCACCGCCTTGCGACCCTCGGCCGGCGGTAGCTGGAACAGAAACGGCGGGGTGTCGGTGGCTTTCGCGAACTCGACCGCCTCGGGTTCGAGCACCGGCTTGATTTCCGTCATCGCACTCTCCTTCTGGTCTGGTGTTCTCGGGTTCCGGACGCACCGCGGTCCGGGACGGTCAGCGCCGGGTCGGGACCGAGGTCGGGACCGGCATGTGCAGGGCGAGTTGCCCTTCGGTGATCACATCGAGTCGAACGGTCTTGATCGGTGCGAGCGATCGCAGGTCCTCGGACAGGCGACCGCGGCCCAAGGTCAGGTCGACATTGCGGGGCAGGCTCACGCTGCCGGCCGACAGCACATTGGTCTGGCTGAGCGTCGCATGCCACGCACCGGCGATCGATGTGTACGAGGTGAGTGTCGAAACACGCTCTCCGCTGCGGTATTCGGTCTGGGCGGGCGTGGCGACCGAGAGCGACAGGTCGGTGTCGCCGCTGTCGTCGGCGACCCGTGCCGTGATGCGGCTGGCATCGATGTCGACGTCGATGTCGGTGACCCACTTGGGAAATCCGTAGCCGTCGTGCCCTCGGACCTGAGCGATATGGGTGCTCACCGGCAGCGACAGCACATACGAATCGAGGTGATCGTTGTCGAGCCCGGCGAGCAGGTCGGCGAATCCGAGCCGGCCGTGCCGGGCCGGCCGGACGGCGACCCCGACGGCGGCTTCGGTGTAGAAGTCGATGTCGCACACGTCGTATCGGAAGAACATGACCGAGACCAGGCCGATCCCGGGCGCGACCTCCAGCGGCGCCAGCTCCTGCGGTAGGCGGGAAAGGATCGCGCGCGACCGGGCGAGCATGGTCAACCGGGCACTCGACATCCGGTAGTAGAAGTTCGGGGTGAACGTCTCGCCGATCCGGGAGTCGACCTTGACCTTGGGTAGCTGCCGGAAGAAATCCACACCGCTCACCCGGGGATCCCGCGCCACTTCGTCCAGGTCGGTGTCCATCCGGAACCGGTCGTAGAGGCCGCCTCCGGGCACGGTGACCAGGTGGCCACCCAGATCGACCTCGACGGTGCTGAGTTGAGTCGGTGACATCGGTGTTCTTCTCTCGCTCGCTGGTGTGGGCGGAGCCGACGCCAACCGGGAATGTTAGCAGCGTCAACATTGTGGTTCGAGAATTCCGGCCGTTCTCGGCATGGCCGGTCGCCGTCCCGTGTCCATGACGGGACGACTCCTCGACGTGCCACGCCCCGGCGGCATGTCACGGCCGAAATCTCTTCGGGTGCAACGGGTATCGGCCCGTCATGAGCTCATCTCGAAGACTGCGTCGCACCGATGTCGGCGACGAGACGCTGTGCCAGATCGGCCGAAGACTGCGGGTTCTGGCCCGTGTACAGATTCCCGTCGACCACGACGTACGGCCGTAGCGGCAGCCTTGCCTTGGAGTAGTCGACGCCCACCTCCTCGAGCTTGTCTTCGAGCAACCAGGGGGCTTTCCGGGCGAAACGGTTGAGCAGTTCCTCCCGGTTGGACAATCCGGTCATCCGGCGGCCGGCGAAGGGTGATGTTCCGTCCGGCGCGGTCACGGCGAGTATGGCTTCACAGCAGTGCCAGGCGGCGACCGGATGTGAGCCGATGACTCAGCAGCGCGCCCGAGGTCTTGTCGTAGGCGAGGTCCTCCATCGGCCCGTGCCCGCCCGGGTAGAACACGAGGTCGAAGTCGTCCGCATCGACGGCATCGAGGGGTTCCGGCGTGGCCAGGACATCCGCGATGCTGTCGAGGTAGCGCTCCACTTCGCGGCGCTTCCACGGCATCCCACCGGCTATTCCGACGCTGAGCCGATCGAGCGTCGGAGCCTTGCCGCCCGGCGTCGCGACGGTGATGTCCCATCCGGCCTCGCTGAAGGTCCGGTGCGGAACTGCCACCTCCTCCGCCCAGTACCCCGACGGATGTGGCGTTCCGTCGTTCAATGTCCACCGGTCGGCTGCCGTGATAACGAACAGAACCTTCGTCACGCTCGTTCCTCCTGATGCGTTGTTCTGCAGACGGATAGGGCACTCGCGGCCGGGTTGGGGCGAGATCGGGAAAGCGTCGATCAACTCGGCATGAACCGCCGAAGCGACGAATGCCGCCACCTAATGTATTCACCGCTTACATTAGCGGCACCGTTGCCAGCCGTCAACGGTGTTGACGGTGCTCACATGGCAGTTCGGTGTCATGTCGACATCGCACGCCGACGACGCCGGATGTGCGGCGCTGGTGGCCGGACCGAGGACCGCTCGACGCGACCGAACTCACCGCTGATCTCACGCGCCGGTCACGGGGCCCGGTGACGCAGATAATGCCCGACAGCCGTGTCGTCCGATGCGACGGCCTTGACGATCGCCGCCGCACCCACGATCACCACCGACATCACGAAAAGCCAACTGACAGAGGTGAAAGCAAGCCCCCACGGCCCGAAGTGCCGCTGGGCTTGGGCCGTTATCCGTGGCAGCACGATACGAGCGACCATGTGCACCGCGGTCAGCCCGATCGCGGTCAGGACGCCGGTCGTCCACAGCACCCGCTGGGTCAGCGCGCCCTTGGTGAGCAGGAACGGCGCGAACGCCCACACCAGCGTCCACACCGCGACCTCACCGAGCAGCGCGAGCGGCTGCCCCGCGACCCGAATCCGGGTCAGATAGCGGGTCTGCTCGACGAGTGCAGTCGACAATGCCACCGCGAGCAACGCGGTCAACCACCGCCAGGCATCCCGCGGCCCCATCGACGGCACCCGCCACACCGCCCCGTAGACACGGCCGAGCGCCCGAGCGAACGAGGTGCCACTGAGGATGATCATCAGCAGCCCGACCACACCGAACGCGGCCAGTGACCGATCCGATGACGTGGCCGCATCCCCGGCATGCAAGACGGCGGGGTCGAAGCCGAACTGATCGCGAATGGTGTCGGTGGTCGGTTGCCAGCCGCTGAACGCGGACGCGGCGATGATCACCGGAAGCACCGAGGTGAAGATCTGCGCTGCCAACGCCAGTGCTCGATCGACGAGCTCGATCTCGACGAGGGTTTGGGCGACGAGCCATGAGGTCCGGCCGACAGGTGTGGCGCGTAACCAGCGAATAGCGGCCCTGGCGCGTGCGGCGGATGTCTGCCGAGCCGCCGACAGTCGGGACTTCACGGAACGCGCGATGGGTCGATGGGCGACTGCCGCACGGGCGAGGTCACGAATACCTCCCTCAGCTCGACTTTCGACCGGTGATCCGAGGCTCCGATCCATCAAACCAAGAACTGGTGTCCGTACTGCCGCTCTGCGAGCAGCGAGTCCGCATCGCCGTGTGCATCAGCGAGGGCGGTACCACCGCCGCGCCGACACGGTGCCGTACCGCCGGCAATGCCTGGACTGAACCATGAGATGCGGCAAGGCAATTGGCGTAATCGCAAGCGATCGACCACAATTGACGGAATGGGTGGGGTTGGGGCGCGAAAGCTACGCGAGCTCTCGGCTGCCGAGTCACTGAAACGGCTGGCCGGCGCGCAATTCGGGCGAATTGTGTACTCGCGCCGTGGACTTCCGATCATTCGACCGGTCAATCACATCGTCGAAGAGGATGCGGTGGTGGTGCGGGCGCAGCTGGGCGCCAGCCTGCTACGGGGTGACGGCCAGGTGGTGGCGTACGAGGCCGACTCGTTCGACGAGCACACCCGGCAGGGCTGGAGCGTGATCGTCACCGGGGTCGCGCGGGTGGTGATGGATCCCGAGCAGGTACAGCGCTATGAGACCCTGCTGGACCCCTGGATCAACCTGCCGACGGATCATGTCATCCGCATCGAGGCCGAGGTCGTCACCGGTCTCGAGCTGATCGACGAGGGCAGCTGACCGCACGCCACGTGTGACGGTGACTGTGACCCCGCATACCACTCCGGTAGCGTGACACGCCGTTGGACCGAGCCCGGCAAACCGCCGGCAGGCTCGGCGCGGCCGGTGGCTCCCGATCACGAACGGCGGGTCCGGTCGCACGCACGCGAGAGGAACCGCATTTGACAGCCTCGGAAAGGCAGCTACCGGACGTCGGTGCCGCACCAACGGACGACGAGGGGTATTCCCGCGGCCTGTCGCCGCGCACCATTCAGATGATCGCCATCGGCGGCGCGATCGGCACCGGCCTGTTCTACGGCGCGGGCGGCGCGATCGAGAAGGCCGGCCCGGCGCTCATCCTGTGCTATCTGGCCGCCGGCCTGGCCATCTTCGTGATCATGCGGGCCCTGGGTGAACTGCTCACCTACCGGCCCGTCACCGGCAGCTTCGCCGAATACGCCAATGAGTTCCTGGGCCGTTTCGCGGGTTTCGCCACCGGCTGGACCTACTGGGCGGTCTGGGTGGCCACCTGCATGGCCGAGATCACCGTGGCCGGCAAGTACGTGCAGTACTGGTTCGACATCCCGCAGTGGGTGACCGCGCTGGTGGTGCTGGGCGTCATGTTCATCGCCAACCTGGTGTCGGTGCGGCTGTTCGGCGAGGGCGAGTTCTGGTTCTCCGCCATCAAGGTGACCGCCATCGTGGCCATGATCGTGATCGGCGTCGGCGTGCTGATCTTCCACTTCGGCCACGCCACCAACCCGACCGTCACCAACCTGTGGAACGACGGCGGCGTGTTCCCCAACGGTTTCGGGCAGGCGCTGCTGGCCCTGCAGATCGTGGTATTCGCCTATGTCGGTGTGGAATTGGTGGGCGTCACCGCGGGTGAGGCGCGCGACCCCAAGCGCACGCTGCGCAAGGCGATCAACAGCCTGCCGCTGCGCATCGGCCTGTTCTATGTCGGCGCGCTCGTGGTCATCATGTCGGTGTCGAGCTGGCGCACCTTCCACGCGGGCCGCAGCCCGTTCGTGGAGATCTTCGAGCAGATCGGTATCCCGGGCGCGGCCGGCATCATCAATTTCGTGCTGCTGACCGCTGCGCTGTCGTCCTGCAACTCCGGCATCTACTCCACCGGACGCATGCTGCGCAGCCTGTCTCAGCGCGAGGAGGCCCCGGCCGCCCTGGGCTCGCTGAGCGGCCGATCGGTGCCCGCGGTCGGTATCGCGGTCTCGGCGGCGGTCATGGTGATCGGCGTGGCCGTGAACTACTTCTCGCCCGACAAGGCCTTCGGCTACATCACGTCGGTGTCCACCATGGGCATCATCTTCGTGTGGGGCGTGATCCTGGTCTGCCACCTGCTCTACCGCCTCCGCGTCAAGCAGGGGGTGCTGCCGGGCAGCGACTACCGCCTGCCGGGCGCACCCCTCACCACGGTGCTCGCCCTGGCCTTCCTGGCCCTGGTCGTCGTCCTGCTGTTCTTCACCGAGGACGGCCGCAGCGCCCTGGTGGTCGGCCTGGTGTGGGGCGTCCTGGTCTGCGCCGGCTACCCCCTGCTCTCCCGCAAACACTCGGGGAGCGCTGCATGAACAGCTAGTCTTGGTGGGCATGACGCACGCTCGAGATCGTCGGGGGAGGCAATCGGCTGCGTATGACCCCGCCACGGTGCCGCTACGGCCGACGAGACCCGGTCGGTCGGCGAGACCGAGCCGGTCCAGACCCCGCCCGCCCGCCGCCCGCCGCCCTCGTGAACGCCCCGAGCGAACACGCAGGGCGCTGGCGGCCGGGCGGGTGGCAATGGCCCTGCTGGCGGTCGCGGCGCTGACCGCCACCGGCGCGGCCTGGCGCAGATACCATCAGGAATTGAGCGGGCTGACCATCTCCGGTGTCACTCCGGACGGCCCCAAATCCACAGGCAAGACCCAGAACATCCTCGTCATGGGCCTGGACAGCCGCCTCGACGAGCACGGCAATCCACTGCCCCAGGACATGTACGACGCGCTCCACGCGGGGGACGACAGCGAGGGCGGCTTCAATGCGAATGTGCTGATCCTGGTGCACATTCCGGGCGACGGCTCCAAATCCACCGCCATCTCCATTCCCCGCGACGACTACGTCACCCTCGATCCCGCGTCCTGCGCCACCTCCCCGTGCAAGGGAAAGATCAAGCAGGCCTACGGTTTCGCCTATGCGCGGGCCAAGGACAAGCTCACCGCCGCCGGGGTCAAGGATCCACTCGAACTCGATCAGAAATCCCGTGACGCGGGCCGCCTGGCCGAGAGCAATACGGTCGGCAAGTTCCTCGGCAATGTGCCCGTCGACCATTTCGTCGAGATCACCCTGGCCGCCTTCTTCCAGATCGCCGAGGCCGAACAGCCGATCACCGTGTGCCTCAACGAGGACACCTCCGACGGCTACTCGGGCGCCAACTTCAAGAAGGGCAAGCAGCAGATCGATGCCGCGCAGGCCATGGCCTTCGTGCGCCAGCGTCGCGACCCGGATCAGCCGCTGTTCACCGACCTGGACCGCACCCGCCGCCAGCAGGCCTTCATCGTGTCCCTGGCCCGGCAGCTACAGGACGGCGGCACCCTCGGCAGCCCCGGCAAGTTGCGCGCATTGCTGGATATCGCCAAGCAGAACACCGCCATCGACAGCGGCCTGGACCCACTGTCGTTCGCGCAGCGCGCCTCCGCGCTGCTCGACAACGGGCTGTCGCTGTACACGCTGCCGGTCAAGGACTTCGGCACCGACGACGCGGGGGAGTCGATCAATATCGTCGACCCGGACGAGATCAAGGGCATCGTGCGAAACCTGCTGTCCCCGGGCGCTTCCGGCACCACCACGACCACCACGCCCGCGCCCGCCACCACCGCCATCCCGGATGCCACCGGCATCGTGCTGAACGTCGTCAACAGCTCCGGCGAGAACGGCCTGGCCGCCAAGGTCGAACAAGCGCTGGCCACCCGGGGTTTCACGCAGGGCACCGCGACCACCGGCGCGGCCGGCGACACCACCACGCTCACCTACGGCGCGGGCGCCGAATCCGCCGCCACCGCCCTCGCGGCCCAACTCGGGCTCACCGCCACCGGATCGGCGGCCGTGGAAGCCCGGGCCGTCGAGCTCACCCTCGGCAGCGACGCCCGCGGCGGACCCCTCGCGAATGTGCCGGTCGACCAGGCCGATCCGACCACCTCGGCCACGCGCACCAGGACCCCGGCCACCTCCACCACCCCGCCCGTCCCGGTCTCGGCCACCGCCCCCGGCGTCAACGCGCCCGAGGCGACCGATCTGTCGCAGATGGATACCGGCGGCATTCCCTGTGTGAGGTAACCGAATTCGAGCATGCGCCGGGCACGGCGGGCGTAGCTTTCTTGGTGCAGGCTATGGTTCGAGGGGCGAACATGAACGATCCGCGGCGCTACGTGGTCATCGGCGGGGGACTGGCGGGGTTGGCGTCGGCGGTCTGGCTGGCCGAGGCCGGGAAACAGGTCACGCTGCTGGAACGGCGCGGACGCCTCGGCGGGCGCACTCACGCGCTGGAGGTCGCGCCGCTGCGCGACATCCCCGACAACGGCCAGCATGTGATCGCCAGCGGCTACGAGCATCTGTTCCGATACCTGACCAGCGTCGGCACCCGCCAGTACGTGACCTTCCCGCAGCAGGGCGTCCTGCGCTGGCCCGGCGGGCGCACCGCGATCATGGGCACCACCGGTTTTCCCGCGCTGCGGGCCCTGTTCGGCGCGCATCCCGACGCCGGCGCCGGCGATCGGCTGCGCGCGGCGGCGGCCACCCTCCGGATGGGGTGGCAGTGCCTGCGCCAGCCCGGTGATCTGGCCGACCTCACCACCGACCAGTGGTTCCGGCGGCTCGGCATGCCCGCCACTGCGCGGGAGGCGCTGTGGGACTGGCTGGCGCTGGGCATCGCCGCCGAACCGGTGCGGCAGGAGTCGGCCAAGGTGTTCGCCGACGTGCTGGCCACCGGAATCCGGCTGGGCGTCAGGCATTTACGGCCCGTCAGCATCGGCTATCCCACCACCGACCTCGACACCCTGTTCGTCTCCGGCGCGCAGCGGGTGTTCGACCGGCACGGGGTGCAGGTGCGACACCGGGCGGTGGCCCGGCGCATTCGCATCGAGGACGGCGCGGTGACCGGTGTGGTGCTGGCCGGCGGCGAGGTGCAGCCCGCCGACGCGGTGGTGTGCGCGGTGCCCAACTCCTACCTCGGCGGCCTGCTCGACGAGCTACCCGAGCACGACCGGATCTATTCGGCCGCCGACAAACTCGGCTACACCCCGATCGTCAGCACCAACCTATACCTGGACCGCCCACTCGGCACCGAGGCCGCCATGGAGGCGCTCATCGGCGGCGCGGGCGTCGTCGACGAGGTCTTCGACCGGCAGCGCATGCACGGGCGCGGCACCCTCGACGGCTGGCTGTACTGCCTGACCACCAGCGGCGCCTACGAGCAGATCCACAAGCCGCACCACGCGGTGGTGGACGAGCAGATGGCGTTGCTGCGGCGCTACTATCCCGACGCCGCGGACGCGAAAGTGGTTCACGCACAGGTGGTTCCGATGCCGCGGGCCACCTTCTCGCAGGTGGTCGGAACCGATGGGCTGCGGCCGGGGCAGCGCACCTCGGTGCCCACGCTGGTGCTGGCGGGGGATTGGACCCGAACCGACTGGTCGGCCACGATGGAGAGTGCCGCCCAGAGCGCGGCGAAGGCCGTGGATCTGCTGCTGGCCCTGCCCGCCACCCGGCCGATCGAGGACGGTTCGGGCATTCGCCGCTGACCGTCCGGTGATCGAGCCCGGCCCGACTCCGGCACGCCGGGCACCGATGTCGACCAACCGGTTCGATTACTCGCGTTCTGCTCGCACCGGCGGCTCCCGGAAGAAGTTCAGGATCAACCGCGTGATGTCGGCCAGGAACCGCTCACGGGCAATGGGTGGACCGTCCAACAGGTAGCGAATCGTCAGATGCTCTACCGTGCGCACCAGCATCCAGGCCGCGGCATCGGCATCCACCTCGGCCGGAATCGGATACTGCCGCATGGACAGCGCCACCCGGGCCAGCTCGCCGATCTGCTGCTCGAACGCCACCACCGGCCCGTCCGCACCCAGCCGCGGCGTCTGCTCCACCACCGCGCGCAGCAGCTCACGGTCATTGCCCAGGGCGTCCATCAGATACGAAATAGTCTCCGGCACCGACACTTCCGGCGGCCTGCCGATATTCGACAGCACCCGCGCCCGCACCCGCTCGGCCACCTCGCGCGTGTAGCGCTCGATCACCGCCGCCACGATCGCGTCCTTGTTCGGGAAGTACTGATACAGGGAGCCCGGGCTGATATTCGCCACCGCGGCAATGCGATTGGTGGAGGCGCCGTCGTAGCCGTGCGTGATGAGCACCCGCTGCCCGGCATCGACAATGCGGGCCACCATGGCGCGCGAGCGCTCCTGCTGTGGGGTGCGGCGAGGCGGTGTCGCGGGCGCTCTCGGGGTGCGGCGTTTCGATGTCATGGCGTTTCCGGCCAGATTCGGAATGCGAATTGAATGCGAGTGAATAGTCGTGTCAGCGTGGAGACATGGTGTCACACAGCGCGGTGTCGGACCAGGGCAAGGAACCCGCACACCCTCCCCGGCACGATCCCGTGCCGCTCGGCCCGGAATCGCTGACCTGGAAGACTTTCGGGTCGCTGTACTTTCTGCCCAGCGCCCTGTTCGTCGGCATGGTGCAGAACATGCATCCCGGGCTCGGCGCGGGCGTCGAATTCCACTCGGAGATCCACGACGAGTTCTATCAACGGATCCTGCGCTCGCTGTATCCCATCTACGGGGTGGTGTTCGACGGTGACCGCGCTCGCGACACCGCCCGCGAGATCGTCGGATACCACCATGACATCAAGGGCGTCGACGCGCGCGGGCGCCGATACCACGCCCTGGACCCCGGCACCTTCTATTGGGCGCACGCGGTGTTCTTCGTCCAGAACCTGCGTGCCGCAGACCTGTTCATGGGCGGGCTGAGCGAGGCCGAGCGCGAACAACTCTGGCGCGAGCACTACCGCTGGTACGAGCTGTACGGCATGAGCATGCGGGTGGTACCGCCGAGCTGGCCCGCCTTCCAACGTTATTGGCGCGACATGTGCCGCGACACCCTGGAATCGACCAAGGCCGCCCGGGATGTCTTCCATCTCGTGGACACCGTGCCGGTGCCGCCGTTCCCGCTGGTGCGGCAGCTGCCGAAACCGCTGTGGGAATACCTGATCCGCCCGGCCGGCGGCCAGTTCTACCGGTTCGTCACCATCGGCCTGTGCGATCCGGAGATCCGCCGCACCATGGGGTTCACCTGGACCGCCCGTGACCAACGCCGCTTCGACCGGCTGTGCCGGACGCTGTCGGCCATGAACCGGGTGACACCCGACTCGGTCAAATACTTCTTTCCCCGCATCCACGCCGCCCGCCGCCGCTTGGCCGGGAAACGTCCCGCGTGGCTGCCGCCGCCCGAAGCGCCCGAAATGCTGTGGCCCGCCGCCGAACACCGCGCCGAACCCAAGCACTACTGCCCGGTCCACGCCGACCGCGGCGCCGACTCGATCACCAGATTCCGCCAGCTGACAGGGTTTTGACGCCATGACCGAGGGTCTCGAAGCAAGACGGTCGCATCCCTACGATTACTACTACCGCCCGGGCCTGCCGCTGCGCCCGCCACCGCCGCGTGCCGTGCCCTCGGAGCTGTGGTTCGAACCGCGAAAGGCCATGCTGGGTCCGTGGATCGACGTGCGCCCCGAGCCCGTCGACACACCGCGCACCCGGATGATGGCCGACCATCTGTGGCAGGGCGACGAACCGATGGACGCGCTGGTGGCGGCCTTCCGGCGGCTCGGCTCCGCGGGCGGCCGCCGCATGCTGAACCATGCCCTCGCCCACGGCATCGACAGCGTCGAGAATCCACTGCCCGAACTGGTGAATCTGTTCGCGCTGCTGGACAATCCACCGGACTGGTACGACCCCGACCTGTGGGAGTACGGCCGCCGGCTCTGGATCAATGTGTCGCTCGCCGGGAAGATGGCGATGGGCGTACAGGATTTCATGGGCACCTTCGTAGGTGCGGAGGTCGCCTCCGCGGTCGGGCAGACGGGTCGTTTCGTCCGGGATCCCTACCGCCGCAATCTCGAATCCTCGGTCTGGTTCCGCAGCGTCACCGCACCGCGCGCGCTGGAACGCCGCAACCCGATCTTCCACGACACCGTCCGGGTCCGGCTCATGCACGCCCAGGTCCGCGCGATGCTGCGGCGAACCTGGGGCGAGGAGCATTTCGCCGAGCACGGCAACCCCATCTCCACTGCCACCACCATGGGCGCGGCCGTCACCTTCGGTCTGTCACCCATGTGCTTCGACCACGTGCACGGCCGCCCGTGCACCACCCGCCAACTCGACGCGGTCATGCACTACTGGGCCTACATCGCATACGTTTTCGGCGTCCCCGACGAACTCGTTCCCCGCAGCGCCGCCGAAGGCATGGAGCAGGCCGACTACATGGTCGCGACCGCCGGGGTGGCCCCGCAGTGGACCGCCACCATGGCGGGTGCGGCCACCCGTCGCTTCACCACGACCACACCGACCGGCCGTCTCCAAATAGCGGCTACCGCACCGCTTCTGGGTGCGCTCGCCTACTACAGCAGCGAACCCCTGGTCCGCACCCTGCTGGCCGACACACCTCTGGAATCGGTACCCCTGCGCCCGTTCACACAGCTGATGGGCCTGGCCGCCACCACCGGGGTCCGCCTGCGCGCCCTCGACGACCACCTCCCCGGCGCCCGCGCCCGCATGGTCCGCCGCGCCCGCCACATCGACCCCATGTGGGACCGCAACACCCGGGTGGCCCGCTACCTCGCCGCCCGCGTCGGCATCCGCGGCACGCCCTTCGACCACCACGACACCTCCGCCGACGCCGCCCACTGCCCGGTCTGATCCCCTAACCCTGCGTCCCGGCAATGCTCAGGTACACGACCATGATCGTGAACAGAAACCACGCAGCCCCCTGCCAGATCGGCCACGCCCGCTCCGCCCGCCACGCCCGGAACGCGATCACCAGCGCCCCGATCCCCCCGAACAACAAAACCCCGCCCGGCCCCAGCCCCACCACAACCCGCGACGTGCCATCACACAGGCTCGACCCGGCGTTCAGACACGCAGGCCGCGCCGCCGCCCAGACCAGCACGACGGCCGCAACAACCGCGGTCCCGCCGAGCACGGCCAGCACATAGGTGGTCGCATGCCGCAACATCGACGGATCGTTCCACCGCTTCTCCACGTCGTTCACCATGACCACACCTCCTGACCGCACCAGCCGATATCACCATGGTCGTCCTGCCCGACACCCCTCGCCAGACCGAGCCCACCGAGCCACACGGTCGTCGCTCACCGCACATCCACCAGCCGCTGGAACTACCCCCGTGCCACATCGAAAGCCGCGCCGAGTACCGCAGGAGAGTGGGCCACAGCGGCGCGCCCGAAATCGACGCTGCTGTCGGGACGCGAAGCCGCCGCTCCGCCGCGGGCCCGGCTCAACGGGCGTCGGCGGCCAGGCCCAGGCCCAGGGCGACGAGGACGGCGGCGAGGGTGCGTTCGACGCGTCGGCGAATGCCGGTGCGGCGCAGCCAGGTTCCGGCCCGGTCGGCGGCCAGGACGACGCCCACGCACCAAGCGGTGTCGATGGCCAGCTGGATGAAGGCGAGGATCACGACCGTGGGCAGGACCGCGCCGCTCGAGGGTAGGAATTGGGGAAGGATCGTGAGCCCGAAGACCGCGGCCTTCGGGTTGGCGGCGATCGAGATCAGCGACGCCCGGAAAGCGGCGGCCGGGGTGCGGCCGCCCGGCAGCGCCGCGGTCAGGGCCGCACCGAATGCATCGTCGCCCCGCGACCCGCGCCAGGCTTGAATACCGAGCCACACCAGCACGACCGCTCCGAGCACATGGATGCTCACATTCAGCACCCGGTTGGCCACCAGCAGCGTCGACAATCCCGCGCCGCCCGCCAGCGTCCACCCGACGATGCCGATCTCGTTGCCCGCCACCGCTGCCAGCCCGGCGGCCCGGCCGTCCCGGACCGAGCGCTGCAGGAACAGGGCGGTGGCCGGACCCGGGAGCGCGGCCAGAATCAGGCAGGCGAGTGTGAAGGCGGGAAGTACCTCGATCCAATGCGGCATCCGTCGATGCTGTCACCGCCGCCCACGGTCCGGCCAGCGAATTCCGCCGTACGAGCCGACTTCGCACCCCAACCGGCGAGTCTCGCCACGACACACCATCATTCGCCCAGCCGGACCCCGACCCTCGCCTGCCGCCGGCCATGCCCGGCCGCCCGCCACGCGGTCCCTCCGAACGCCGGCCTGATGCGCCGCCTCGGGACATGTAGGGCTGCTGCGCCACCCCGGGACATGTAGAGCTGCTGCGCCGCCCCGGGTCCGGGCGGATCGTCACGCCGCAGACGAAGAGTCAGCCTCGCACGGTAGCCGGTGAGGTGACCGCCTCGGGGAGGTAGTCCTGGCCGCCGACGTACACCGTGTGGCCGGGTGCGGTTTCGAGGGTGGTGGCCTCGGCGACGGCGGTGGCGAAGTCCTCGACGGTCGGCAGGTCGCCCTGGTCGCGGCGGGCGGTGACGGCATCGGGGTCCCGGCGTTCGAGCAGGCGCACGATGATGGTGCCATCGATCATGTCGCCGGACACCACGGTGAAACCGATACCGCGGTCGGTGAATTCGCCGGTCATGGCCCGCAGCGCGTCCTCGCCGGCGCGCTTGCTCGCGGCGATCGGCTCGTAGCCGGGCGGCACCTCGCGGGTGGGGGAGAAGTGGGCCTGGTGGCTGGTGACGAAGACGATGCGACCGCCCTCGGGCAGGTGCGGCAACGCGAGCCGGGTCAGGCGAGTCTGGGCGTCGCGGTTGAGGAGCATGGCGTAGCCGGGCGCGGCGTCGCGTTCCAATCCGCCGGAGGCGTTGAGCACCAGCACATCCAACCGGCCGAACTCGGCGACCACCCCGTCGATGAGGGCCCGCGCACTGTCCGGGTCGGCGATATCCGCCCCCGCCACCGACGCGCTGCCGCCCGCGGCGGCGATCTCGGCGGCCAGGTTCTCCGCGCGTTTGCGCTTCTCGCGGTAGTTGATCACCACGTGATCGCCCCGGGCGGCCAGCACGCGCGCGGTTTCCGCGCCGATGCCGCGGGAGGCTCCGGTGATCAGGACGATGCGCCGCTCGATATCCGTTGTCGCCATCTGCGACCTCCATCCACTGTGTTGCTTCTAATCCAGAAGCACTAGATTGGTACTTCGAAATGAGAAGCGCAAGTCAGCCACCCCCTGCCAACAGCCGCGCCGACGCCTCCACGACCCCGCTGCTGGCTGCCATGGACCTGCTCGGCCAGCGCTGGATGCTGCGCGTGATCTGGGAACTCGAGCCCGGCCCGCTCGGCTTCCTGGAACTGCGCCGGCGCATGGGCAACTGCTCGTCGAGCATGCTGTCGGTGCGACTGCAGCGGCTGGTGGAGACCGGTGTGGTGGACAAGAAGCCGGACAAGTCCTACGAATTGACCACTGCCGGAGTGGAATTGGGCGCCGCCCTGGAACGGGTTTGGCGGTGGTCGGAGCGCTGGGCAGATAGCCTCGAGCGCGCAGGGGGCGAGGACGAGGCTTAGGAACGGGATGAAACGCAGGCTGTTCATCGGCGGCGCGCTCACGCTGGTGGTGCTGGCCCTGATCTCCGTCGGGTTGTACACCCTGATGAACTCACGCACCTACCAGGTGGCCGGCCGTATCGTGCCGCGCGTCGACACCACCGACAAGATTGTCGCGCTCACCCTCGACGACGGTCCCAGCGAGCGCACCCCCGAGATCCTGAAAACCCTTGCCGACGCGGGCATTCCGGCCACCTTCTACCTCATCGGCGGCGAACTGGCCGCCCATCCCGACCAGGGCCGGGCCATCGCCGCCTCCGGCAACGAGATCGGCAATCACACCTACCACCACCAGCGCATGGTCTTCGTGACCCCCGGCTTCGTCCGCGACGAGGTGGAGCGCACCGACACCGAGATCGCGAAAACCGGCTACCGGGGCCCGATCACGTTCCGGCCGCCCAACGGCAAGAAGCTCTTCGCCCTGCCCTGGTACCTGTCCCGCCACGATCGCACCACGGTCACCTGGGACGTCGAGCCCGACTCCGGCAGGGCGCCGACCACCGACCAGATCGTGGCGGAGACCCTGTCGAAGGTGCGCCCGGGCTCGATCATCCTGCTGCACACCATGTATGCGACCGGCGGACCCTCGCTCGCCGCCATTCCCCGCATCGCGCAGGCGCTGAAGGATCAGGGCTACCGCTTCGTCACGGTCTCCCAGCTGCTCGCGCGCTAGCGCTCATGCCGCGTCGCCGGATCCGGTGATACCGCGCCGGATCTCACCGGGCCTGTGCTCCTCCCGCGGTATGGCCCGCGCGTGCGAGGAACGCAGCTGCCACGGCACACTCGTCACCATCACGCCCGGCTCGAACAGCAACCGCGCCTTGAGCCGCAGCGAACTCTGGTTGTGCAGCAGGTTCTCCCACCAGCGCCCGACCACGTACTCGGGGATGAAGACGCTCACCACATCGCGTGGCCGCGACTTCCGCTGGCGTTTGATCTCTTCCAGTACCGGCCGGGTGATCTCGCGATACGGCGATTCGATGACCTTCAGCGGAATCCCGACCTGGTAGGTCTCCCAGTCCTGGGCGAGGTGGCGGGTGTCGGCGTCGTCCACGTTCACGGTCACCGCGGTCAAGGTATCGGGCCTGGTGGCGCGTGCGAACTGCACCGCGCGCTGGGTCGCCTTGTGCCAGCCCGACACCAGCACCAGCGCGTGTACCCGCCCCGGCAGTGTCTCCAGATCGTCCCGGTCGATCTCCAGTTCGGCCCGCACCGACGAATAGTGCCGGTGGATCAGCCACATGATCGCCACCAGCAGGGGCATGGCGATGACCACCAGGTACGCGCCATGGGTGAATTTGGTGATCATGACGACCACCAGCACCACCCCGGTGAAGCAGGCGCCGAAGGCATTGATGAAGCGCGCCCGGTGGATTCGCAGACGATCGGCCCGGCTGTCGACGGTGCGCAGCTCCTTGTTCCAATGTTTGACCATGCCCGTCTGGCACAGCGTGAACGACGTGAACACGCCCATGATGTAGAGCTGGATGAGTCGCGTGGTGGACCCGTCGAAGGCGTAGATGAGCCCGCCGGCCACCACCGCCAGCAGAATGATGCCGTTGGAGAAGGCCAGCCGGTCGCCGCGGGTGTGCAGCTGCCGCGGCATGTAGCGCCGCTGCGCCAGGATCGAATTCAACAGCGGGAAGCCGTTGTAGGCGGTGTTGGCGGCCAGGATCAGGATCAGCGCCGTGGTCACCATGAGGTAGTAGAAGGCGACGCTGTGCCCGCCGAACACCGCCGCCGAGATCTGCGCGATGACGGTCTTCTGTGCGTCGGTCCGGCAGTCGCCCTCGAATCCGATGAGATCGCAGGTATTTTCGACCACCCGGGTCTTGGTGATCATGGCCAGCGCCGTGACGCCCGAGAACATGGCGATGGCGATGACCCCCATGGCGGTCATGGTGCGGGCGGCATTGAGCGCCTTGGGCTTCCGGAACGCGGGCACCCCGTTCGAGATGGCCTCGGCGCCGGTCAGCGCGGTACATCCGGAGGAGAAGGCCCGCAGCAGCAGGAACGCCACGCCCGCGGTCGAGAGCCCGACCTGCTCGGCGTGAATCTGATAGTGAGCGCTCTCGGCCACCGGTGTGTGCCCGAGCAGTGTCTGGCCCAGCCCCACCACGATGAGCACGAACACGCCGAGAACGAACCCGTAGGTGGGAATCGCGAAAGCCCGCCCGGATTCCCGGACGCCGCGCAGATTCATCGCTGTCAGGAACACGATGAATGCGAGATTGACGGCCACCCGGTACGGATTCAGATCCGGAATGGCGGAAATGATGTTGTCCACTCCGGCGGCCACCGATACCGCGACGGTCATGACATAGTCGACCAGCAGCGCCGCCGCCACGACCAGGCCGGGCAGCGCCCCCAGGTTCTCGGCCACCACCTCGTAGGAGCCGCCGCCGGACGGATACGCCTGCACCACCTGCCGATACGACAGTGCCACCACCGCCAGCAGCACCACCACGCCCGCGGCCACCACCGGGGTGAGATGGAGGTAGGCCAGCCCGCCCAGGGTCAGTATGAGCAGGATCTCCTGCGTGGCGTAGGCGACCGACGACAGCGGGTCACTGGCGAAAATGGGCAGCGCGAGCCGCTTGGGCAGCAGGGTCTCCCCGAGCCGATCGCTGCGAAACGGGCGTCCGAGCACGAGTCGTTTGGCTACGTCGATCGGTGAAACCACGCTCGGAGCCTAGGGCGGAAAACCGCATGAATCGGAACCCCATGCCGTATGGATTTCGTAAAGATACTGAACGGTCCGGTGCTTTCTCTTGCGAGTTCGAGACTTGTGCAGTTGATCGCACAACCACCTAGACTGTCTGGGACGTAGTCGAGGATTTATGGAGAGGTGACACGATGGGAGACCGGACGGTCGTCGCCGACGTTGCCGACGAGTTGGCACGCCGTGTGGCATCCGGGGAGTACGAGCCCGGTGGTCTGATGCCGTCCGTCCGCCAGGTCGCCGACGAATTCGACCTGAATCGTGCTACGGCGCAATTGATTCTGGGCCGCCTCGAATCCTACGGATTCGTGGACGCGTACCGCGGCAAGGGGTTCGTCATCCGGGATGTGCGCGCCGAGGGCGGCGTCGATGTGTACCGCCGGCTGTTCCGGCTGTCCATGCCGGATCCGGATATTGCCGCGGACATGTTCGGCAATATCGTCGACGAGGAACGCGGCATCGCGCTCGAGGCGCTGCTCGCGTACACCGGCGGCGAGCGTGCCCTCGATCCGGCGGTGCTCAAGGACGAGATCGACGAACTGGAAACCCTTGCGCGCGGTGCGGACCCGGATCCGTATCGCATGCTGCGCATCGAGCTCGGGCTGCTACGCCGGCTGCTCACCGCGCTCGGGCACACGGTGCAGCGCGCGGTGCTCAACTCCATCGGCGAGATGGTGCTGGAGGTGCCGGAGGCGGTCGAGGCCTACTTCGCGGTCTCGCCGGATCTGCACGTACTGGTGTGGCGGGCGCTGGTCGCGGTGTGGGAGTCCGACAGCGGGCCGAGTCAGGCGCAGCTCGCGCTGTTCGAGGATCTGTTCGGCATGTACCACCGGAAGGTGGTGGCGCGCTTCGAGGAACTGGTCGGCGCGGCCGGAGCCGAGTCCGCCGACGAGGTGGCCGCGACGGCCTGAAGGGGCTGGACCGACCCGATCACGCCCGTTTCAAATCCGACGGGTCGGTTTCGTCTCAGACAACCCCGCTTGGCAGAAATTATTGCCCGATCACGGCATTCATGATGGTGCCCGCGCTCGTCGCGACAATGCCGCCGATGAGCGCGCCCGCAACCTGCTTGGGCGCCTGCACCGCGCCGCCGCTCCACTTCTCCCAGGCGAAGCGGCCACCCGCGTAGGTGATGGCCAGGACCCCGGAGAGCAGCACGAACCAGGTGAAATACCGGACCAGTCGCAGCAGCTTGTCGGCCACCGGCGGCGTCTCGGGAGTCGGATCGAAGATCTGCGCGTGCTGAAGCTGCGTCAGCAACTCGTGGGCGGCAGTGAGAAACATCGCGGCGCTCTTCCATGTGATGGCATGTCCACCTCCGGGGTACTCGCCGGAGACGGTGCCGCGCAAGGGAAGTCGCGCTCGGATCGGTCATCGGGCGTGGACGCGCGAAAGCAATAGTGCGCGCGCCCGGTGTGCTCAGTCCACGTCGTTGTCCGCGGACAGATAGGCCACGGCCGCCAGATACTGCCGGCACGCGAAGTGCTGATCGTGCGCGCGCAGGATCGCGCGGGCCTGCCGATAGGTGAGGGTGGGCGGTTCGACCGCACAATCACCGGGAATGTCGTTGCGCGCTGCGACATCGGTGGAACGGACGAGCATCTGCGTCATGGGATGCCTCTGGCCGATTAGGGGAATGATCCACCGAGTTTAGGAGCTCGTATCGTGCAGATGCAAGCACATCTGCACGCTCGAATCCGGTGTCTCCGTGGCCGCGACCCCGTTTCACCGCGGACGTGACCCGATGTCGCCGCGGGTTCGAATCCGCCACCCCCGCAGGATAATCCACCGACCACGCAGGAGTCCGTTGTCACGTGACTTTTCGGACGGCTGGTTCCGGAGTAATCGGACGAACGGGACCAGCTAGCCGGGATTGTCGGAAATCCTTCGCAACTTCGCTTGGTTTTTCGGTGAACCAAGATCGAACCTGTTGTGTTGCAAAGAATGTGCCGTTCCGAGGCATCGATAGCGAGCAATCAGCGTGCTATCGTCGTGCTTGCGGTTGCAACTGTAAGTACACCTGATCGAACATTTGCAAGTACTGGGACCACCGTCTGCGGGCGGTACTGGCAAGGAGTCTGAAATGACGGACATCTCGGCAACCCCGATCGATCGCTCGAACCTGTTGTGGCGCAAGAGCACATTCAGCAATCCCAGCGGTAACTGCGTGGAGATGGCTCCCATGGCCGACGGGCAGGTGGCCGTGCGTAACTCCCGAGACCCCGAGGGCTCGCTGATCGTGTACACGCGGCCCGAGATCGACGCGTTCCTGCGCGGCGCGAAGAGTGGAGAATTCGACGACCTCGCGCGCTGAGCGGTAGCATTGGCAATCGGCGCGGTGGTTCGCGACAAGCGGTTGTGAGTCCACTGCCGGCAAACCCGAGCATCGGAGTGGACCCCATGATCGCAGAACCTGTTGCCCACGATCGGGCGGATTCCGCTGTCGCCGAACGTGGCCCGACTGCACTGCGTATCGCGGTCGGTAGCCAGCTACGAAAGCTGAGGGAGCTCAGCGGTATTACGCGCGAGGCCGCGGGTGATCACATCCGTGGTTCGCACGCCAAGATCAGTCGTCTGGAACTGGGGCGGACCGGATTCAAGGAGCGCGATATCCGGGATCTGTTGGCGCTGTACGGCGTTGACGATCCCGGTGAGCGCGAGCAGTTCCTCGAACTGGTCCGCAAGGCGAATCAGCCGGGATGGTGGCATCGCTACAGCGACCTGCTGCCGCCCTGGTTCGAAACCTATCTCGGCCTCGAGCACGCGGCGAAATCCATTCGTACCTATGAGGGTCAGCTGGTCCCGGGTCTGCTCCAGACTCCGGACTACGCTCGCTCGATCGTCGCCCTCGGACACGACGCGGACGGAGAGCGCCGCGTCTCGTTGCGCCGGCGGCGCCAGGAGCTACTCACCCGCGACGACGCGCCGAGTTTCTGGGCCGTGCTGGACGAGGCGGTGCTGCACCGTCCCGTGGGCGGTCCCGGCGTGCTACGCGGCCAGATCGAGCACCTCATCGACATGTCCAAGTTGCCGAATGTGACCATCCAGGTGCTGCCCTACGCGGCGGGTGGCCATGCGGCTGCGGGAAGTTCGTTCACCATGCTCCGCTTCGCCGAGGCCGAACTCCCCGACATCGTGTACCTCGAGCAGTTGACCAGCGCGCTGTACCTGGATCGCCGCCAGGATCTGGAACTCTACCGCCAGGTCATGGATCAGCTGAGCGTGCAGGCGGAGCCGCCGGAGCGTTCCCGCAAAGAGCTGGCGCGGATTGCTGCGGAGCTCGACTGAGCTCCGCGCCGGTCCCCAGCGGCGGACGGAAGGTCCGTATACATGGATAAGGGGCCCCTCGCGGGGCCCCTATCAGCGTGCCGTGGACCTGACGAGTCGGCCTGCGGCACGGCCGGATTCGGATTACTGCCTGATGAAACTGGAAGCGATGCGCCAGAACGCCTCCGGTTGCATGCTGTGCAGATCCCAGTCGTTCACCATGGCATGCGCCGTGGTGACGATCCGCTCGATGTCGAAATCATACCGAGTGGCCGCTCCAGTGGATTCGACCTGGCGGATGACGAAAGCGGTTGCCGTCTCACGTGAATAGGTTTGCTCCGGCTGACTTCTGTCGGCAAACCCGAGTCGGCTGAGGTTGATTGGCTGATTCATTCGAACGCCCCTGACGCCAGGCCGACGGCTAACCGGTGGGCGAAGAATCGCCGGTGATTCACCGCTCGGCTCTCTGGTTGTCCCCTTATTGGTGCCTTGCACGATGAGTCTATGACCGTGCATTGCGCAGATGCAAGTACATCTGCAACATCGAATTTGCAGCGCCAGAGAACTTTTCGGTGTGCTATGAGTTTGCGAAACAAGGGTTGGCAAAAGGTTGCAATCGCCCCCGAGCAGGACTTTTCCAGTACTTCCGATCGAAAGTTCTGGCGAGAATGGGCTGTTCCGATTTATCCAGGAATTAGCGGAAGATCAAACTCGGCCCTCGAGGTGCTCAAACTCGTCCCTGATGGGCGGAGTCTCTCCGCATCGCGGCTTTGAGCCGGCGATGTTCGATGATCATCAGGCCGATTCCGAAACGCAGACACACCGCGCCGACGAGCCCGCACAGCGCGCTCCAGGTGAGTGCGCCGTAACCTGCGGTCGTCAAAGTCAAAGCGATCGCGACGATTCCGGCCGCGGCCAGAATCGGTCCCGGGAGATTATGGGTGTCGTCGTAGGCGGGCGGAGTGGCAGGCATCAACACTGTCCTTTCTCCCGGGGTTCTGCAGAGCCGATAACAACCGGATACCCGGGCCGGTTCGGGCGAATCACACCGCTGTAGAGCCGTGTTCACGCCGGCCGTCGGTGATGCCCAGATCGTCCAGCAGGCCGAGGAACGCGCGCGCATAGGGTGAGGCCGCGGTTTCGGCCCGCACCCGCCCCCAATCGACCTGGGCGCGCAATTCCCGCGCGATGTGCAGCAGCCGGGTGAAATCTACCCGCTGTGGATCGCCGACGGTGAGCTCGTCCACCAGGAAGTCGGCGACGGTCACCACGGGCGCGGCGATCGACCCGATGGGCAGCCGCTCCGCCCGCGCCAGCAGTTCATCGGTGACGGGACGGTAGTTGGGGCGGAACACCAGGTCGACGCGAATATCGCGGTCGTACAGCGTGGTCCGCTCGGCGTCGGCGCCCGGCAGCGGCGGCCGCAGTCCGGCGGCAGCCAGCAGGCGCTGCCCGCGGGCCACGTCCGCGGGCAGCAGCAGCACGTCGACCTCGGAGTGCGGACCGGTGACCGGCCCGCCGCGCGCGTAGACCGCGCAGTCGCCGGTGAGCGCACAGGGAATGTCGTTGTCCTGCAGGACCTGCACGGTGAGCGTCAAGGTGCCGAGCAGTCGGTCGATGGTGCGGACCATAGCGATGGCGTACCCGTGGTCTCGCGGGCTAATCCGGAACCGCCGCCGGCCCAGCCAGCGGGCACTGGATTGATACGGGTTTCACGCGTGTGTTAGGTCTGGAAAGAAGTGGATCGATCAACCTGAGTGGACGGGAGCCGGTGACGTGGTGGATGTGCCCGCGTATTTCGACGAGGTGGACGGCGGTTTCTTCCCGACGTCGTTCGCGTCCAGTCAGTGGTCCTCGGCGCAGGTGGTCGGCCCGGCGCTGACCGGCCTGCTGGCCCGCGAGCTCGAACGCGCGCACGCCACCGACGGCTTCGTGCCGGTGCGGCTGACCGTGGACCTGTTCAGTGCGGCGCGCTTCGAGCACACCACCACCCCGACCGTGCGGGTTCGCGACGGCCGGCGGATCCGGGTCGCGGACGTGAGCGTGGTGCAGGGCGGCACCGTGGCCGCGCGCGCCACCGCGGTGCTGCTGCAGCCCGCCGAGCAGCCGCCGGGGGAGCTGTGGCACCGGGAGCGGGAGCCGCAGCCGCCGTCGCTGGAGATCGCGCCACCCTCGCCGCTGCCGCAGACGCCGCTGTTCAACAGCGGGGAGGACTCGCCGGTGTGGAGTTCGGTGCCCACCGACCATGAGAACAACCTCCGGAAACGCACCTGGCAGAACCCGATTCGGGTGGTGACCGGCGAAGAGCTGACCCCGTTCGTGCGGGTCGGCCTGGTGGCCGAGGCCACCAGCATGATGACCAACTGGGGCGACAAGGGCATCGGGTTCATCAATACCGATATGACGCTGGGCCTTTCCCGCCTGCCCGAGGGCACCGAGATCGGCGTGCAGGCCGACAGCCATTTCAGCGAGCGCGGCCTGGCGGTCGGCGTCGCGACCCTGTTCGACCGGATCGGCTCCTTCGGCAGCTGCATGGTCACCTCGGTGTCCAATGCCGGACGCCAGATCAGCAATGCGCAGCTGGACATGGTGATGCGCCGGAGGATGTGAAACACGACCCTCCGGGCACGGGACGGTCTCGATGTGGCGTCGGTCGGACAAGTCCGGAGTGTCGGATCAGGTGTCCCAGTAGGCTCGGGCGCGCGAGAAGCCAGTCGCTGACTCGCGCGAAGACCGTTGATCTATGGGGGAGTTGTGCTGCGTCGCCTGCGAAATATCGCCGGTGCCTTGATGATCGGATGGTGCACGATCGTCGGCTACGGTGCAGCACCGGGATTCGCGCAACCACCCGACACCGGAACACCGGCGATCCCACCCGCTCCGCCCGGAATCGCTCTGCCGTCACTGCCCGACATCCAGCAGTGGATCGACGAGGTGCTCCCCGCGCCGCGCCTGGCACCGGCCCCGGCGGACTCGCCGCTGGTCGACGCCGCCCAGCTGCCACCGGATTTGGCGGCGCTGCGGGCCGCGGCCATGCCCGCCGCCATCGGCGACTCCTTCGTCGACGACTGGCCCGACGAGCTCGACGCCGTCGACCCGGGCGGCATCGTCGCGGTCCGCGACGTAACCGCCACGGCCGCACCCACGTTGATCGTGCCCGTGCGGCAGGTGTTGCAGCTGAAGTACCGCACCAACGACTCTCACGACGAGCCCTCCTACGGCATCGCCAGTCTGGTGCTGCCGGTGAGCGATTGGACCGGGCCGGGGGAGCGGCCGGTGGTGGTCAACAACCTGCCCATCGACGCGCTGGGCCGCGACTGCAACCCCAGTTACACACTCGCACACGGCTTCTCCCGGGCCTCCAACTTCACCGCGTACATCCTGCCCACCACCCAGCTGGCGCTGTTGCACGGCTACGCGGTGCTGGTCACCGACCACGAGGGCCCGCGCATGGCCTACGCCGAGCCCATCGTGGCCGGGCACGCCATCCTCGACGCCATCCGCGCGGTCCGCAATCAGCTGCCGGATGAGCTGGGCGACAGCAAGTTCGGCATGATCGGCTACTCCGGCGGGGCCATCGCCACCAATGGCGCCGTGAAGCTCATGTCCCGGTACGCGCCCGAGCTGTCCGATGTGGTGGTCGGCGCGGCCCTCGGCGGGGTGCCCGCCGACTTCAGCCTGCTGGCGCACTCCATGAACGCCAATCTGGCCTCGGGGGTGTTCCTGAGCGCGGTCTTCGGGATCGGCCGCGAGCGGCCCGAAATCCTGGCCCGCATGAACCATCTAGGGCAGTGGGCGGCGGTGTCGGTGCTCAACAGCCAGTGCAGTGAGGTCTTCGCTGTGCCGGGCCTGCTGCAGCTGCCCATCGACGTCGCGGCCGATATCCCGGACCCGCTGGACAGCGATCTGGCGCACGAGATCTACAGCATCACCCGCATGGACGGTGAGAAATCGCCTGTGCCGCTGTTCATCTACAACGGCGAGCAGGAGTTCTGGGTGCCCGCCGCGGGCGCGAAGAACCTCTACCGGGAACAGTGCGCACTCGGCGTGCCGGCGGTCTACCGCAGCGTGTTCGGCGAACACTTCATCGCCGCGGTCACCGGCTATCCGGAATCGCTGAGCTGGCTGGACCAGCGCCTGCAGGGTGTGCCCGCGCCCAACGAATGTTGACCGCGGGCAACGGTTCTCAGATCGGGAACAGGTTGTGCTTGCGCGGGTTGTGCTTGCGGACGGCGTTCTTCTCGCGCAGCAGGCGCAGTGCCTTGCGGATCTCGAGACGGGTGGCCGACGGCTCGATGACCGCGTCGATGTAGCCGCGCTCGGCCGCCACCCACGGGTTGTCGATGAGCGCGTTGTAGAAATCCACCATCTGCTGGCGCACGGCCTCGCGCTGCTCGGGCGGGGTGGCGGCGAGGGTCTTCTTACCGGTGACGGTGACCATGCCGTCCGCGCCGATGACCGCGATGCGGGCGGTGGGCCACGCCAGGTTGATGTCGACGCCGAGCTGCTTGCAGCCCATGACCGCGTACCCGCCGCCGTAGGCCTTGCGGGTCACGATGGTGACGATCGGAACCGTGGCCTCGATGAGCGCGCGGAACATACGGCCGCCGCGCTTGATGACGCCGTTGCGCTCCTCCTCGAGACCCGGCAGCACGCCGGGGGTGTCGACCACGTAGACGAGCGGGATGTTGAAGGCGTCGCACAGCCGGATGAAGTACGCGCCCTTGTCCGAGCATGCCGCGTCCAACGCACCGCCCAGCACCATCGGCTGATTGGCGATGACACCGACCGGCCGGCCGTCCACGCGGGCGAATCCGGTGATGAGGTTCTGCGCGGCGGCCTCGCCGATTTCGAGGAACCCGCCGTCGTCGAAGATGCGCAGCAGCACCTCGTGCATGTCGTAACCCTGGCGATCGGAATCCGGGATGATCCGGTCCAATTCGCGATCGGAGTCGGTGAGCTCGGGCTCCAGGCCGGGGTTGACGACCGGCGGCTGCTCGAGGCAGCTGCTCGGCAGATAGCTCAGGTACTCGCGCGCCCACTGCAGGGCTTCGGCCTCGGTCCTGGCCACGTGGTGCAGCAGTCCGTTGCGGGCCTGGACGGCAGCGCCGCCCAGCTCCTCGGCGGAGATCTCCTCGCCGGTGATGCCCTTGATGACCTCGGGCCCGGTCACGAACATGTACGAGTCGTCGGTGGCGACCAGCACGTCCATGTTCACCGGCCCGTACACCGAACCGGCCGCGCACTTGCCGAACATGACCGCGACCATCGGCACGTAGCCGGACAGGTCCTCCTGCAGCCGGCACATGGTGGCATACCAGGCCAGCGCCGTGACGCCCTCCTGAATGCGCGCGCCGCCGGAGTCGTTGATCACGACCACGGGGCACGCGTTGTTGTACGCGAACTCCATGGCGATCCGGACGCGGCGGCCGAAGGTCTCGCCGACCGAGCCGCCCTGCACTCCGGAGTCGTGGGAGATCACCACGACCGGGCGACCGTCGACGGTGCCGCGCCCCGTGACCACGCCGTCGCCGTAGAGGGCATTCGGCTGACCGGGCGAGCGCATGAGCGCGCCCAGCTCGACGAAGCTGCCCGGGTCCAGCAGCATCGTGACGCGTTCTCGGGCGCTGGCGACGCCTTTGACAAGCCGCTTCTGGATGCCCTTCTCACCGGTGGGTTCTTCGGCGATCTCCAGGAGCTTGCGCAGTTCTGCCAGCTTCTCCGCTGTACCCGTCATTACCTCGGTCTTGCCTTTCCGCCGATGTTGGGTGGGCCCGATCGCGCCCGTGCCGAGCCGGATCACGACTCGACCGCCCACGGTACCGTGCGGTGCGGACCCGAAACTACTGAACGTGTCGGTAACCTATGCCGCGGTGTTAGCAAGGTCAGCGATACACTGCGGCGCGTGACCTCACCTATGACTGTGCGAGCGGGGACGCCCGAGGTGATCCGGCCCGACCTCGACACCTTCGGGTTCTCGGAGTGGCGGCGGACCGTCGTGGTCGGTGCGGTACTGGGCGGCTCGGTCGTGAACAATGTGCTGCGCCACGGCCTGCGTCCCGCCAAGCGCAAGCGCGCCGCGGCCGAGGGCCTGGTGAACGGCTTCGAGACGCTCGGCCCGATGTTCGTGAAGCTGGGCCAGCTCATCGCGTCCTCGCCGGGCGCGTTCCCGCGCGAGCTGGCCGATGCCTGTCTGCGCTGCCTCGACGACGTCCCGCCCTTCCCGGCCGCGGGCGCGCGCGCCATCGTCGAGGCCGATCTGGGGAAGCCGATCGCGGAGCTGTTCCGGGAGTTCGACGACGAGCCGCTGTCGGCGGCCTCCATCGCGCAGGTGCACGCGTGTGTGCTGGCCGATGGGCGGCCCGCGGTGGTGAAGGTGCAGCGCCCCGAGATCGCCCGGCGCATGATCGTGGATCTGCGCGCCGCCATGCGGCTGGCCCGCACGCTGGAGAAGCGGTCGGAGAACGCCCGCGTCGCCAATGCCCAAGCGGTGGTGCGGGATCTGTACGAGGCGACCGTCGCCGAGCTGAACTTCCTCATCGAGGCCGACAACCAGACCCGCGCCCGCGACCATCTGACGGCCTTCGGCGACAACGCCAATGTGGCCGTGCCCGAGGTGTATTGGGAGTACTGCGCACCCCGGGTGCTGTGCATGGAACGCATGCGCGGCATGCCCCTGGACCGCTTCGACGATATCCGCGCGGCGCACCCCGAGCCGGAACTGCTGATCCGCCGCCTGGTGAAGGCGTGGATGGAGTCGGTTGCGGTGCACGGTCTTTTCCACGGTGACGTGCACGCCGGCAACCTGTGGCTGCTCGACGACGGCCGGGTCGCCATGCTCGATTTCGGCATCGTCGGCCGGATGGAGTCCGAGTGGCGTGAGTTCGTGCGCGCCCTGTTCTACGCCAGCTCCATCGACAACGACTTCCGTCCGGTGGCCCGTGCTCTGCGCGCGCTGGATCTGGTCGCCGACGACAGCGGTGACGACGCCACCATCGGCCGCCAGCTCGCCGTGGCCCTGGGCCCGGTGCTCTCCGGCAGCCTCGACAAGCTCGACCTCGGCGTGGTCTCGGCCCGCCTGCTGGAATTCGGCAAGCGCCGCGGCGCGTCCGGCCCGCAGCAGCTGGTCATGATGGGCAAGCAGCTCGGCTACTTCGAGCGCTACGCGGTGGCCCTGGCTCCCGGCTGGAAGCTCGGCCGCGACCTGTACCTGTTCCGCAATATCTTCCCCGCGGAGGTGGCCGCCAAGGCCGCCGAGGACGGCGTCACCCTCCCCGCCGACTGACAGCGGCCCCGCGGGCTGGTCAGCGCACTGTCGGTGGCTCGTCAGCGGCGGGCGTCATTGTTCTTCTCGTAGCCGGAAACACCAGATCCGGCAGCGGAACAAGGAGAACAACGATGTCGAACAACAACGTCCTCGCCGAGATGATCGCCGGTCGACTGGACCAGGCCCGGACCCGGGCCGAGCAGAGTGTGCGGGCCGCGTCGGTGGCCCGGGCGCGCGCCGGGCAGCAGCCGTTCCCGCGGCTGAGCAGGGCCGAGGTGAAAGAGGTGCGCGCGGAGGCGCGGGCGCAGGCGGAGCGCATGGTCGTGGAGCTGACCGGAAAGGCGTGAGGGCCGGCCGGGACAGCGTACGGCCGCGGTGAGAAAGCCTGAGAGAAGAGCCAGGAAACGCTCAGGCTACGACCAGCATCGCCCGGCACTGTGGATGACGGAAACAGTGTCGGGCGAGCGCGTGAGGTGCGGAATGGTCGAATTCGAGGTCACCGGAACCACTGTGACGGTGCGGGTCACCGGCGCTCACCGGCTGCTCGCGCTGCGCGATCACGTGAGCTTCGATCTGTCGCAGGTCACCGCCCTCGCGCCCGCGCCGGTGGATCTGCGCCCGCCGTGGGTGCGGGCGCCGGGCACGTTCTTCCCGGGCGTGATCGCCGTCGGCATCTTCCGGGGCAAGGGCCGGAAAGAGTTCTGGGATACGCGTTTCGACGGTCAGGGCGTGCTGATCGATCTGGCGGGGTCGGAGATCACCCGCCTGGTCGTGGATGTCGCTGATCCGCAGCTCGCATTGCGGCAGCTCTCCTCGGCGATTGCGGCCTGATCGGGCGATTGCGGCCGGATTCGATCTCGGCGGCTGCATTCCCCGGGGCCGAAGCCGCTCGTGCCGGAAGCCTTTCTCGCGTGGCGGAAGCCTTTCGCGTGGCTACGGCACGAGGCGAGCGGGAGTGGACGGATGGACTGACGCGGGAATGTGTCAGGCAGTCGGGCAGAGGAATCCACCGGCGGGTGGCGGGACCGGAACGATCCTTTCCGGCGCAGGTGCCGCCGGGACATTGCCGGCGGGAGCCGAGGAGTGGGGAGCCCCTGCTCCGGGATCGGGCGTCCCGATGTCACCCGAACCCCACGCCGCAGAGGGGTTCATGGTGAATACGGCTGCACAAACGAATGCGCTCACGAGCAGGCCGATGGCTTTCTTTCGTGTCATGGAATGCGACGGTACAACCAGGTCAATGCAATTCGTGGGAGGCTACGTCGCCTCGGAATGTCGCCGACCTGCTGATCATGTGTTCAGGATTGTGAATTCGGCTGCGCCGCAAAAAGACTGATCGGTCGGAATAGATCGTTTTCAGACTATCGGTTTATGGGCTGTGCCGGCGCACGTTTCGATCACGAACTGGCGTGTCTGCGGGAGATTTGCCCGATTCTATTGTTCACTACCCGGGTTGTCCGACCGGGAGGAAGCCGAATGACCGCTGGGCCGGGTTCGAGGATTGCCGTCGCGGGAGCGCTCACGCTGGCCCTTTCCGCAGCACTGACCGCCACTGCGCCCTCCGGCGTCGCCGCGGGATCGTGCGGGGCGAGCCTCGGGGACTATCGCGGTGAATTCACCGCGGCGGAGGACACGACGAATGTGCTGAGTTTCGACGGCACGGGCGGCATCGCGTTCCGCAGTGCCGGGCTCGGGAACGGTGAGGGCATCTACACGGTCATTCCGTCCGGTGGATTCTCGGCCACTCTACGTCTGACCGACAGTGGCGAGGATGTCGCGCGGCCGGGCAATCAGACGGCGATGGTGAAGAGTACGGCCTTCATCTGCCCGGGGCCCGGGACCGTGGTCGGGAATTTCAGTTCGCTCGATCAGAGTGGTCGGCGATTCAATTATGTGCGGTCGATCTGAATAGATCATGTCCGCTGTGGGACACGGGTTTTCGGAGTTCAGTGCACCGTCGAGTAATGGTCGGTTGCGCGGGGTATCCGGGCTGACGTCAACGGAGCGAACGAGAATGGCGTCACCGGCGGCGGAAGCGGAGAGTCACCAGCTGAAAAGGCCGCAGTCGCAATCGAATTCCCCGGCCCTCCGGTGTCGCGGTCGTCTCGCCCGGCAGTGGTCGCTCCAGCAGGTCGCAGCAGTGGTAGCCGGTGGTCGCGAACTCGGGGGTCAGCAGCGCCGAGGCGCGGCCGCCGCCCGCCTCGTAGACGCGCACGATCACATCGCCGGATCCGTCGTCGGCGAGTTTGACCGCGCTGGTCACCACATCGTCGTTGTCGATGGTGACCAGCGGGGCGACCGGCTCGGCGACGCCGGGTGTGAAGGGCGGCAGGTTGATTCGGTATCCCGCCCGGACCGCATCGGTGATCGAGGCGCCCGGGACCAGGGCGTGCCGGAAATGGTGGGTGCCCTGGTCGGTATGGGGGTCGGGGAACCGAGGGGCGCGCAGCAGGGAGGCGCGCACGGTGACGGTGGCGCCCCCGTCCGGCCGGACCGTACGGGTGAGGTCGTGGCCGTAGGTGGAGTCGTTGACCAGGGCCACGCCCCAGCCGGGTTCCGCCAGGTGGATGAAGCGGTGATTGCACGCCTCGAACTTGGCGTACTCCCAGCTGGTGTTGGTGTGGGTAGGTCGGAAGAAATGACCGAATTGGGTTTCGGACGCATAGCGGTCGGCGTGAATATCCAGGGGGAAAGCGAGTTTGAGGAATTTCTCCGTCTCGTGCCAGTCGACGGAGGTGGCGATCTCCAGGGCCGGGTCGTGCGATCGCACGGTCAGGGTCTGCTCGACGGTCGAGGACCCGAAGGACCGCCCGAGGCGAATCACGGCCGATGCCGGTGAATCCGTCTCCGCCGCAAGGAAGTCGATGCCGGCCAGGTCGGTGACGCTGTTGCGGTAGAAGCGATCGACGTCCCAGGCGTCCCATGAGTTGGGGTAATCCTGGTGCAGCTGCAGCAGATTCGCCGTCGCACCGGGCGGCAGGGTCTCGCGGTCGTGCTCGATGTCGTACAGCGACACCAGCAGTCCGCGCGCGTCCACCTCGGCCCGCACCAGGTCGTTCGCCAGTACGAACCCGCCGCCGGTCCGCTCGGCCACAGTGCAGTCCCGGCCCGGCTCCTCGGCCGCCGCACCACCGGCGGGAATCCCGCGCCAGGCGTGCGGCGCCGGATTGAAGACGTTCGGCCCGGACCGTTCACCGCCGAGGGCCCACTGTGCGCGTTCGATGATCGCCGACAGCTCGGCGGCGACCTCGGTGTAGGTGCGCTCGGCCTCCCGATGCACCCACGCGATCGAGGAGCCCGGCAGAATGTCGTGGAACTGGTGCAGCAGCACGGTTTTCCAGAGCCGGTCCAGCTCGGCGGCCGGGTACTCGAACCCGGTTCGCACGGCCGCGGTGGCGGCCCACAGTTCGGCCTCGCGCAGCAGATGCTCACTGCGTCGATTGCCCTGCTTGGTCCTGGCCTGGCTGGTCAGGGTCGCGCGATGCAGCTCCAGGTACAGCTCGCCCACCCACACCGCCGGGTTCGGGTATTCGGCCTCTGCCGCCGCGAAGAAGTCGGCGGGCCGGTCCCACCGCACCGTGGGCGCGCCCTCGAGATCGCGCATACGGGCGGCCTTGGCGACCATCTCGCGGGTGGTTCCGCCACCGCCGTCACCCCACCCGGTCGGTGCGAGCGATCGGGTCGCCCGCCCCTTCTCCTTGAAATTTCGCGCCGCATGGGCGATTTCGCGGCCCTGCATCGAGCAGTTGTAGGTGTCGACGGGCGGGAAGTGGGTGAAGATGCGGGTCCCGTCGATGCCCTCCCACAGGAAGGTGTGGTGCGGGAACTGGTTGGTCTGGCTCCACGAGATCTTCTGTGTCAGCAGCCATCTGGAACCGGCTGCCTTGATGATCTGTGGCAGTCCGGCCGCGAAGCCGAAGGTGTCGGGCAGCCAGGCCTCCTCGTTCTCGATGCCGAACTCCGCGAGGAAGAACCGTTTGCCGTGCACGAACTGCCGCGCCATGGCCTCGGAGCCCGGCATGTTCGTGTCCGACTCCACCCACATGCCGCCGGCCGGTACGAACCGCCCCTCGGCCACCGCCGCCTTGACCCGCGCGTAGATCTCGGGACGATGCTGTTTGAGGAAGTCGTATTGCGCCGCTTGGGACATGGTGAAGATGAAGTCGGGGTCGTCGTCGAGCAGGGCGGTCATGGAGGCGGTGGTCCGCGCGACCTTGCGCACCGTCTCGCGCAGCGGCCACAGCCAGGCCGTGTCGATGTGCGCGTGCCCGACCGCGGAGATGCGGTGTGCCGAGGGGATGGCGGGCTGGGCCAGCACGTCGGCCAGGCGGGCGCGGGCGGCGCTCGCGCCCGCGTTCACGTGCTGGAGGTCGATGGCGTCGAGTGCGCGCTCGATGGCCCGCACGATGTCGTAGCGCCGCGCGGGATCCTCCGGCATCTCGTGCATGAGTTCCCCGAGCACCTCGAGGTCCTGCACCAGCTGCCAGACCTCCTCGTCGAACACCGCGAGATCCATGCGGCCCAAACGGTATTGGGGCTCGGTCCCGGCGGTTTCCCGATCGCCGAGCGCGGTCGGCCCGAAGAACGGGATGACCGGATTGGATGCCGCCTCCACATGCAGGAGCACCTGCTCGCCTCCGGCCGCGGGGGCCGCCACACGCACCCACCGATTCCGCGGATGCAGTCCCTTCACCGGCGTCCCGTCGGCGCGATACACCAGACCCTCGCACTGAAATCCGGTCATGCCCTGGTCGAACCCGAGATCGATGATCGCCTCGACGGTCCGGCCGGCCCAGCTCGGCGGCACCGTCCCCTCGACGGTGAGCCAGCTGGTGCCCCACGGCGCACCCCAGCGGGCGCCCGGCCCGGTCGGAGTCCGGGGCGCGGCCAACCCCTCGGCGACCGGCACCGGTTCGCCCGGCGCCGCCCAGATCGACGCCCGCAGCGGCACCGACTCCGGATACACGGCGGGGACGATGCGGTCGAGCACCCGCCCGAGCCTGTCTTCGATCAACCGGCGGTCATCGTGCATGACGGTGGCTCCCTCGGGCGTGGGTCGGGACCGGCAAACCGTGTCGAGCCCGACTCTAGCGGCCCGGGGTTCGCGGGCCGGGCAGATCGCACCGACGGCGCGGGCCGATTCTCAACGGGCGCTGTCCTGTTCGGACCACTCGGCCATCCAGGCGGTGTTCTCGGTGGCGATGACGGATTCGCAGGCGGCGACGAAGGCGGGCCAGTCGTTGATCACGCTGGTGGCGCGGTCGTCGGGAACGGGAGCAACCTCCCGGAAATCGCGGTCCCGGGATGGTCAGGCCGTTGGCGCGGACCGATAGGGGGCGGCGGCGACCTGGCGGACGACGCGCACCACGGGGACGGTGAGGATGCCGGCCAGGCGGGTGTAGGGCCAGACCGCGATGATCAGCACCACGATGAGCCCGCGCGCCTGGTACAGGATCGGGGCGTGGTCCATGACCGCCGGATCCGGGTGCAGGGCGATCAGCGAGCGCGCCCAGGTGAAAAGCGTTTCGGCGGTGCGGTATCGGCTGTCGGTGGACCCGCCGTCGAAAGTCACCAGCACGGCCGACATGAGCGCCGCCGCCAGCAGCGGCAGCGTGATGCGGTCCACCGGGGTCACCCGCTGCCGGACATCGGCGTCGATCAGCGGCGGAACCAGGATGAGCGCCACCCCCGCGATGGTCACCGGCACGGCCACGATCTGAATGGCCGCCAGCACCAGCTGGATACCGTGTCCGGGTCGCGAATGCGGCCCGGACGCAAGCATTTCCACGACCCGCACCACGAACACGACCGGCAAGCCGGCGCGCACCGCCGCGATCCCGGCCCGCTGCGCTCGATCGAGGTGCGGCCCATACAGATACCCGCGGAACCCGTCGCGCCGATACCGCCAGACATGTCCGACCGCGCACGACAGGATGGCGGCGTAAGGCAGCGCCACCCACAACGCGATCATCATGCCCTCACCTCACGGAGTCGGTATCCGCACTACTCGCCGAGCAACTTTCGCACGCCCGACGACTGCAGAGAAGTGTCGAATCGTGCCAACCCCCGCGGACCCGCTCGGCCCCCACTACGACCAGAGATGAGACATCATGTGTGGGTACCGAACCGGTCGGAAGTCGGTGAAGGTGAGATCCCGGACGTGGCTGAAATCCGACCACAGCAGTTGGCCGCCTTTGAGGCGCACGGGAATTCGCACCCGATTCCGGACCTGCCGCAGTTCCTCGTCGGTGGCGGGGCGTTTCGCGCCCACCGTGCCGTAGAGCCGGACCCCGGGCGGGGCCGGGAAGCGCGCCGTCAGCAGGGCCCGGAACCAGAAGAGCGGTCTGCTGTCCACGGCCAGCACGCACACCCGGGAATCGGCGTCCAGATTGCGGGCCAGCGCCTCGGTGTACTGGTCGAAATAGAACCCGGTCGCGGTGTCGCCCAGGAAGACCGTGCCGATCGGCGTGACATTCGGCGAACCGTCCGCATTCACCGAGGCGATCGCGCAGTGTCCGGCGCGGGATACGGTGTCGCGGATGCGATCCCAGTTCTGGTCGAGTGTCATGCGTGGTCCTGACCGGTTCGGACGGGATGGGGCGATTCGAGGGTAACCGGATTCCGGCGATACAAGTGAGGGCGGTGTGCCGCATTTGCCGGGACAGCGGCGGGGGTGTGGCGCATGATGGCGGCATGGCTTCAGACGCGGCGCGGCGTGCCGTACTCGGAATGGTGTGTGACAGCTTTGCGCCGGGGGACGGGGGTGACCTGCCGGCGGCCTCCGCGCTGGGGGTGGTCGATACCGTCACCGAACTACTCGGGCGCAATCCGCGGGACGCGGAGCGGCGGCAGTTCGAACTGCTGATGCGCGTCTGGGATTCACGTCTTTTCGGGTTGCTCAACGGCGCGGGCTGGCGGAAGTTCTCGCGGCTGAGCACCGAGGACCGGGAGCGCTGGTTGCTGGGAATGGCCAATTCGCGGCTCGAACAGAAGCGGGCGCTGTTCCAGGCATTGAAGGGGGCGGCGGTCACCTCCTATTACTTGACGCCCGGACCCACCGGGATCAATCCGGTGTGGGATCGGATCGGTATTCCGCCCGCCTTCGGGCCGGTCGAGGGCGCGCAGCGCGGGCTCAGCCCGCAGCGTCCGGATGCGGACACCACCGTCGTGTGCGATGTGGTGGTGATCGGGTCGGGCGCGGGCGGCGGCACGGCCGCGGCGGTGCTGGCCCGGGCCGGGCTCGAGGTGGTGGTGCTGGAACGCGGTGAGTACTACGACGATCCGGATTTCGGCATCGGGGAGAAGGAAGGCTTCCTGAAGCTCTACGCCCCCGGCCCGGCCGCCACCGCCGAAGGCCAGCTCGGGCTGGTCGCGGGCAGCGCGCTGGGCGGTGGCACGATGGTCAACTGGACCACGTCCTTCCGCACCCCGGACGATGTCCGCGACGAGTGGGCCGGGCTGGGCGCGCGGCAATTCGCGGAGCAGGAGTACACCGGCTCCCTCGATGCCGTGGTGTCGCGCCTCGGCGTGAACATGGATCACTCGCCCGCCTCGCACCGCGACGAGATTCTCGAGCGGGGCCTGCGCAAGCTGGACTGGCACGTCGAGCCGCTGCCCCGCAATGTGACCAATTGTGATGCCGGAATCGAATGCGGGCGTTGTGGTTTCGGCTGCCGCATCGGTGCGAAGCAGTCGGTGGTCAAGACCTGGCTGGCGGACGCGGCCGAGGCGGGCGCGCGCCTGTTCGTCGGCACCGACGTCCGGCGCATCGTGGTCGCCAATGGCAGCGCCACCGGCGTGGAAGCCGTGACGGCCGAGGGTCGTTCGGTCTGGGTGCGGGCCCGCGCGGTGGTGGTCGCCGCCGGGGCCATCCAGACCCCCGCCCTGCTGCGCCGCTCCGGCCTGGGCAACCGCAATATCGGCGACTTCCTCCGATTGCACCCGGCCACAGCGGTTTTCGGGGTCTTCGACGAGGATATCCGCCCCTGGGAGGGCGGCATGCAGACACGCTACTCCAAGCAGGACCGTGACCTCGACGGGAACGGCTACGGCGTCATCTACGAGACCGGCCCGATGACCCCGGGGATGTCGGTCGGCTTCCAGGCCTGGACCGGTGCGGCCACCCACCGCGACCGCATGCTGAAACTCGCCAATACCGTCGCCGTCGGCGTGATCACCCGCGACCGCGACCACGGCTCGGTCGAGACCGACCGCGCGGGTGAGGCGGTGGTGCGCTACCGCATCTCCGCCCGCGACGCCGCCCACATGCACACCGGAATCGTCAATGCCGCCCGCATTCTGGAGGCGGCCGGAGCCGAGCGGATCTTCTCCGGTCATCAGGCCGGCGTCGGCTACGAGCCCGGCGCGAACGGCACGCACGAGGAGTTCGCCGTGCGGGCCGCCGCGGCCGGATACGCGCCGGGCCGCTGCTCGATGGGCGCGCTGCACATCATGGGCTCGGCCCGCATGGGCGGCTCGCCCGCGGATTCGGCCACCAATCCCGACGGTGTCACCTGGGACGTCCCGAATATCGTGGTGGCCGACGGCTCCTGCTTCCCGACCGCCTCCGGCGTGAACCCGATGGTCAGCATCGAGGCCATCGCCCACATGAACGCCAGCAGGCTCGCCGCGCGCCTGACCTGATTCGGTCTCGATGTGAAGAGATAGCCCGATCCGCCTGCGCGGCAGCCTATTCCAGCGCCGCGCCGAAGGCGCCGACGATGACCCGATGGATCTGCCCGACGGCCCGGTCGATCGGGCCCGTCGGCTGGAACAGATGACTCAGGGCAAGCCGGACCAGGACCTCCGACATCGAGGTCAGTTCGGTGTCGCTCATGTCGTCGAGCCCGTACTGCGTGCGCAGGGCGCCCGATACCGCGGTGATCGCGCGGCCCAGCACCGGTTCGGTCTCGGTCATCAGCACCGGCAGCAGGGCGGTGTCGGTCTCCGACCGTCCGGCCAGCACCGCCTTGAGCAGGGTGTTGTCGGCGCCCGTCCGCAGCGTGTAGTCGACCGCCTGCGTCATACCGGCCGCCACGTCCGCGGGATGCGCGGCCAGGCTCTCGGCGATGCCGACCAGGAAGATGTCGACCTCCTGCTGGATCACCACTTCGGCCAGCTCATGCTTGTTGGCGAATTCCTTGTAGAGCACCGGCCGGCTCACCCCGACCTCTTTGGCCAGCCGCGACATGTTCACCGCACCCCAGCCCTCGGTGATGACTATGCGCCGGCCCGCGTCGATGATCCGCTCACGCAGCAACTGCCGCATCTCTGTCTGGAAGTTCGGCGCTTCAACCACGTCCCGATGGTACATGAGCTCAACTTTCGTCCCGTCGTTGACAGACTGGATCACAGTGTATCTAATGAATACAGTTCTTCGGAAAGTGTAAACGCAAGGAGTACGGCAATGACGACGTCTCGTGAGTCGGAGGCTTCGGCCCGCCCTCAGTGGCGTGACCGCAAGCGGTATCTGTGGTTGTTCGGTCTCGTACCCCCGACCGCCCTGTTCGTGGCGATGGTGCTGGTGTGGGCGTTCAACGAGCTCGGCTGGTCGGTCGTCGCCCCGGTCTGGTGGTGGATCGGCCCGCTGCTGGTGTACGGGCTGCTGCCGGTGCTGGACCGCTTCTTCGGCCCGGACGGCCAGAACCCGCCCGACGAGGTGATGGAGTACCTGGAGAACGACAGGTACTACCGGTACTGCGTCTACACCTACATTCCCTTCCAGCTGCTGAGCCTCACCGTCGCCTGCTACCTGTGGACCGCCGGTGACCTGTCCTGGCTGGGCATCGACGGCGGCCTCGGTGTGGTCTCCAAGATCGGCCTGGCGCTGAGCATGGGTGTCATGGGCGGCGTCGGCATCAATACCGCGCACGAACTCGGCCACAAGAAGGACGAATTGGAGCGCTGGCTGTCGAAGATCACGCTCGCCCAGACCTTCTACGGCCACTTCTACATCGAGCACAACCGCGGCCATCACGTGCGGGTGGCCACGCCCGAGGATCCGGCCAGCGCCCGCTTCGCCGAGACCTTCTGGGGCTTCCTGCCGCGCAGTGTGTGGGGCAGCCTGCGCTCGTCGTGGGAGCTGGAGGCCAAGCGACTGGAGCGACTGGGCAAGCGCCCGTGGACGATTCGCAACGACGTGCTCAATGCCTGGCTGATGTCGGTGGTGCTGTGGGGCGTGCTGGCCGCGGTCTTCGGCCCGGCGGTGCTGCCCTGGCTGGTGATCCAGGCGATCTACGGTTTCACCCTGCTCGAGACGGTCAACTACCTCGAGCACTACGGCCTCATGCGTCAGAAGACCGCCAGCGGCCGCTACGAGCGGTGCACCCCGGAGCACAGCTGGAACTCCGACCACATCGTCACGAATATCTTCCTGTACCACCTGCAGCGGCACAGCGATCATCACGCGAACCCCACCCGCCGCTATCAGACGCTGCGCAGTATGGACGGCGCGCCGAACCTGCCCAGCGGCTACGCCAGCATGATCTCGCTGGCTTACTTCCCGCCACTGTGGCGGCGGGTGATGGATCACCGGGTGCTCGACCACTATTCGGGCGACATCACCAAGGTGAACATCCAGCCCCGCAAGCGTGCGCGCGTACTGGCGAAGTACGGGGTGGCGTGATGTCGTCCTACCGTTGCCCGGTCTGCGATTACGTCTACGACGAGGCGAAAGGCGCGCCACGGGAAGGCTTCCCGGCCGGCACCCCCTGGTCCGCCGTCCCCGACGACTGGTGCTGCCCCGACTGCGGGGTGCGCGAAAAGGTCGATTTCGAACCCACTTCCACCCCGACAGGACACCATTCATGAACACCGACTTCAAACTCTTCCGCTGCCTGCAGTGCGGCTTCGAATACGACGAGGCCCTGGGCTGGCCCGAGGACGGCATCGTCGCCGGCACCCGCTGGGACGACATCCCCGACGACTGGTCCTGCCCGGACTGCGGCGCCGCCAAGAGCGATTTCGAGATGGTCGAGGTCAGCCGCGCGTGAGCGGCCGCATCGTCATCGTGGGCGCGGGCGTCGCGGGTGCCACCGCCGCCCGCACCCTGCGCTCCGAGGGCTACACCGGCGAGATCGTGCTGCTCGGGGCGGAACCCGGCCACCCGTACCGGCGCCCCATGGTGTCGAAGGAGCTCCTTGCCGGAACCGTCGAGGACCGCCGGACCCTGTTGCAGCCCACCGACTTCTGGCACACCCACCAGATCGATCTGCGTCCCGGCACCACGGTCGAATCCATCGACCCGGGCCAGGCGCTGGTGTGGCCGGCCGACGGCACGGCGATCGGCTACGACGCCCTCCTGCTGGCCACCGGCGCCCGGCCGCGCGCATTGTCGATGGCCGCCACGCCGGTCTCCCCCGATCTCGACCGCAGGGGTGTCGAGATCGGGGGACGGCCTCCCGGCACGGGCGAGCGGATCCACACGCTGCGCGGCCGGGCGGATGCGGAGGTCCTGCGGGAGGTGATCGCACAGGGCGGATCGCTGCTGATCGTCGGGGCCGGGCTGATCGGCTGCGAAGTCGCGGCAACCGCACGGGGGCTGGGTGCGGAGGTCACCGTGCTGGACGCGGCGGCCGTGCCGCTGGAACGCGTCGCGCCACGGTCGATCGGCGACTACCTCCGGAAGCTGCACGCGGACAACGGGGTTGCGATCCACACCGACGTCCGGCTGAGCCATCTCGCCCAGGACGGTGCCGAGGTGGTCGCCGTGGCCGCCGATGACAGCACCTGGACCGCGGCCGCGATGCTGGTGGCGATCGGATCTGTCCCGGACACTCGGCTCGCCGAGGCCGCCGGACTGGCGGTGGGTGACGGGATTCGGGTGGACGAGCACTATCGGACGTCCGCGCCCGGGGTTTACGCGGCCGGTGACGCCGTGACCCGATTCGATCCCGTGTCGGGTGGGTATCGGCGCGACGAGCATTGGAACAGCGCCCAGTCCCAGGGTGCGGCGGCGGCCCGATCGATGCTCGGATTGCCCGCCGCGCCCGCCGAGGTCCCCTGGGGCTGGTCGATGCAGTATGGCCGGAACGTGCAGTTCGCGGGCGCGATCCACGCCGGTGACGAGCTGGTGGTGCGGGGCCGGGTCGAGGCCGGGGATGCGACGGTGCTGGCGCTGCGCGAGGGCCGCGCGACCGGTGCGGTGGCCATTGCCCGCCCGGCGGAGTTCCGGTCGGCAAAGGAACTGATCGGCCGGGGTGCGGTGTTGGATCCCGGTGCCTGCGTGAACGAATCCCGCCCGCTGGCCGAGGCGGTCGCACTGTCCGGACAGTCATGAGGGCATGCGCCCGCAGTTGAGCTAACAGCCCGCAAAATCCGAAATGCCGCTGGACCAGTCGAATGGTCCAGCGGCATTTCGCATTTGCCGATTCATTGCTGAAATCTGCTGGTAGGACATGCTATTCGCGCGGCGCGCGTATCATTCCCCGGCCGGTAGGCCCCTGTCAAGACCGCGAGTATTTCCGTGAAGACTGACACGTCAGTCCGAAATCTGTATTACTGTCTCGGTCAGTTCGAGCCGGTCAGCAGAGGGGCCGGTCGGCATCGACCAACAGTGGGGCTGTGGGGTGGTGAACATTGGTCGACAAGGCTGTTCGGGGGCCGGAACCGTTGGTACGGCAGGCAATCGAATTCGTTCTCTCGGGACTGCGGACATTCGGACGCACCATTCAGCTGGCGATCGCGGCATTCCGGTTCCTGGTCGTCGACATCGTCACACTGCGCCATCCGTGGCGTGACACGCTACAGCAGGGCTGGTTCATCGTCAGCGTGACGGCGATTCCCGCTGTGCTGGTGTCGGTTCCGTTCGGCGTCATCGTGGCGGTGCAGGTGGGGAGCCTGACCCAGCAGGTGGGCGCGAGTTCGGTGTCCGGCGCGGCCGGCGGCCTGGGCGTGATCCGGCAGGGCGCGCCCATGGTGACCGCGCTGCTGCTGGGCGGCGCGGCCGGGTCGGCCATCGCCTCGGATCTGGGTGCGCGCACCATCCGCGACGAAGTGGATGCCTTGCGCGTCATGGGAATCGACCCGGTGCGGCGGCTGGTCGCGCCGCGGCTTGCGGCCATGATCGCGCTCACCCCGCTGCTGTGCATGCTGATCATCTTCATGGGCGTGTTCACCGGCTATGTGATCGCCGTCGGTTTCCAGGGCGTGACGCCCGGCTCCTACCTGTCCGCGTTCGCGGCCTTCGCCAAGCTGACCGACCTGTGGGTGGCCATCGCGAAGTCGATCGTCTTCGGGGTGATCGTGCTGGTGGTGTCCTCTCAGCGCGGACTCGAGGCCACAGCCGGCCCGCGCGGGGTGGCCAATGCCGTGAACGCCGCGGTGGTGATCGGCGTGATCGCCGCCTTCGGCGTGAATCTGGTGATCACCCAGCTGGTTTCGATGTTCATCCCGACGCAGGTGGGCTGATGACACAGGTACCAGCCAGATACGCGCCGCTCGGGACGGCGGGCCGGATCATCGGCGCGAGCGCGCAGGCGCCCGTGTCCGTCTTCGAATCCCTGGGCCACCAGGCGACTTTCGTCTACGAGGTGCTCGCCGCCATCCCGCACACGCTGCGGATCTACCGGCGCCAGACCATGCTCATCCTGTCCGACATCACCTGGGGCTCCGGGGCGATCATCGTCGGCGGCGGCACCGTCGCAGTGCTGGCGTTCCTGGGCATCGCGGTCGGCGGCTCCATCGGGGTGGAGGGTTTCACCGCGCTGAACATGGTCGGCATGGGCCCGCTCACCGGGTTCGTCTCCGCCTACGCCAACACCCGCGAGATGGCGCCCATGGTGGCGGCCATCGGCTTCGCGGCCCAGGCGGGTTGCCGCATGACGGCCGAGATCGGGGCCATGCGCATCTCCGAGGAGATCGATGCGCTGGAGGCCATCGGCATCCGGCCCATGCCCTTCGTGGTGACCACCCGCGTGATCGCGGGCGTGATCACCATCGTGCCGCTGCACCTGCTCACACTGATCCTGTCGTACCTGTCGTGCGCGACCGTGGTGAACGTGCTGCACGGGCAGTCCTCGGGCACCTACTACCACTATTTCGACGCCTTCCTGCAGCCCGGCGATGTGCTGGCCTCGCTGGTCAAGGCGACGATCTTCGTGGTCGTCATCATTCTCATCCACGGCTACCAGGGCTTTTACGCCTCGGGTGGCCCGGAGGGCGTGGGCCGGGCCTCGGGCCGCGCCATTCGCGCCAGCCTGGTGCTGGTGGTCATCCTGGACATGATCCTCACGATCGTGATCTGGGGCCTGGATGTCGGCATCCGGATCTCGGGGTGAAACATGGCCGTGTTCAAGGACTATTCCGGCCGTAGCGCCGGTCCCTGGATGTTGCGGGCGCGTGGTCTGGTGGTCGCCATCGTGCTCGTCACTGTGACGATTGTCGTCAGTTCCTATGCGCGGGGCGGCTTCTCGGACCGGTTCGAGGTAACCGTCGATGCCGCGACGCTGGGTGAGGGCCTGGCCCCGGGCGCGGAGGTGAAGTTCCGCGGCTACGCCATCGGCACCGTCGAGAAGGTCGAGACCGTGGGCTACGGGCATCAGCGCATCGATCTCGCGATCGAGCGCCGCCAGGCCGACGCCCTCACCGACGACGTCAGCGCACGCTTCACCTCGTCGAACGTGTTCGGTTCCAGTGCCATCGAATTGGTGCCGGGCACCGACGGCAGGAAGCTGCGCGAGCACACGGTGCTGCAGATCGGGGCGAACGCCACCAATGCCACCGTGGCCGGGGTCTTCCGGCGCGCCGCGCGCCTGACCCAGGTGCTGGATTCGGCGGCGGTGCACCGGCTGTTCGACCTCCTGCTCGACAATGCCTCGAGCATGGGCCCGGTACTGCGGTCGTTCTTCGCGACCGCGAAGCTGCTGGCCGACGGTCAGCAGAACACCCTGGCCCACTACCTGCGCATCGGTGGGGACATGACCGGGGCGTTCCGGGACCTGACACCGTCGGCCGGGCACGCCATCCTGGCCGTGCTCGAGCAGAGCGCCTACTTCGGAGATCCGGAGAACAAGGCGCGCACCAACAGGTCCACCAATGGTGTGAACGACGCAGTGCTGGTGGGGCTTTCGAACCTGCTGCAGCAGAACAACCCGGATCTGGAGAAGATCCTCGACAGCATTCTGGACCTGGCCGTGCCGATCAGCGTGTCGGTGGGGTCGGTGGCCCCGGCCTACAACCGCGTGCCGAATCTGCTGCAGGCCATGGACGGCGCCTTCCCGGTGGTGGACGGCCGGGTCCGGCTACAGCTCGAGCTGATCGCGAAAACCATGCCGTACCTGGCGGATTCGCTGGCGAGAGGGGCGAAATGAGCGACATCACCAAATCGGCCCTCAAGCTCACCGTCTTCCTGGTGGTCGTGGCGGCCTGCACCACCTTCATCGTGACGGCGCTGCGCACCCCGATTCCCGGTGACAAGGTCGCCTACGATGCCGTGTTCACCGATGTCTCCGGGCTTTTCGCCGGCGACTCGGTGCGCATGTCCGGCGTCGCCGTCGGCAAGGTGGAGTCGGTATCGCTGGACGGCACTCAGGCCCGCGTCCACTTCACGGTGGATCGGACGCGGCCGGTGTACGACAACACCAAGGCCGCGGTGCGCTATCAGAACCTCATCGGACAGCGGTACGTCGAGCTGCTCACCGAGGGACTGGGCGGAGCGAAACTTGCCGCCGGGGCGACGATTCCAGTGGAGCGGACGATCCCGAGCTTCGATGTGTCCAAGCTGTTCAACGGCTTCAAGCCGATGTTCGACACCTTGGATCCGGCGCAACTGAACCAGTTCGGCACCAACCTGCTGCGAGTCATCCAGGGCGACGGCTCGGGTATCGGGCCGGTGCTGGCGGATCTGGACACACTCACCAAGCACGCCCGCAACAGCGAGGCCGTGATCGTGCTGCTCATCCGGAATCTCGGGATGGTCGCCGATTCCCTCGGCGGCAAATCCAAGGCGGTGGGCGATCTGGTGCAGCAGCTCTCTGGCATCCTGCACCAGTTCACGGCCAAGACCCAGACCATGCTGAGCGCGGTCGACACCGCGAAAGGCGTACTGGGGCCGATGGTTCCGATCCTGGAAGAGGGTCGCGACGCCTACGACACCGCCTACGGACCGGTCGACGGGCTGCTGCGGAGGCTGGTGCCGCAGGCTGATCGGCTCACCCAGATCCTCGCTCTCACACCGCAATTGGTGACCGGGCTGAACCAATCGGTGCCGGGTCGGGGATACCAGCCGCGCATCACGTGCTCGCACGGTGAGGCCGCGCTTCCGGCCGTGGTCGGTGTCATCCTGTCCAACCAGAAACTGGTGGTGTGCAACTGATGAGAGCACTCATCGCCTATGCCGGCGAGCTGATTCGGGACGTGCTCACCGGGCGCGGGGACCAGAACACCCAATTGCGCTGGGGGATTGCCGGTGTCGTGGTGTGCGTGATCGCGCTGGCCATCGCCGGGGCGCTGTATGTGATCCCGTTCGGGCAGCGCACCTATGTGGCCGACTTCAAGATCTCCGGTGGTGCGCGCTCGGGGGACGAGGTGCGGGTGGCCGGCATCAATGTCGGCAAGATCCGCGCCGTGGACCTGGTCGGCGACCATGTCGAGGTCAGCTTCACGGTGAATCACGATGTGCGCGTCGGGGATCGGTCCGCGGTCGAGGTCAAGATGCTGACCCCGATCGGCGGCCACTACCTGGCGCTGTCCCCGGCCGGGGACAAGGAGCTCGCCGGGAAGCACATTCCGCCGGAGCGAACCGCCACCCCGTTCGAGCTGAGCGACATTCTCGACAAGGGCACCCCCATCTTCGGAAAGGTCGACGCCGCCACCATGCGAGGCACCATCGGGCAGCTGAATTCGGCGCTGGCGCAACAGCCCGACGCGCTGCGCGGGGTCATCGGCAATGCGAATGAGCTGACCGGGCTGCTCGCCGAGCGCACCGGCCAGCTCAACAGCGCGCTCGATGTGTCGGACGAGTACATCGCCGCCATCGCCGACGACAAGGCGCTGCTCGCGGATTTCGTGAAGCAGCTGGGCGCCGTGGCCGACCAGCTGGGCAATCGCAAGGACGACATCGTGGGCATGTTCAACCTGCTCAAAAGGCTGCTGGTCATCCTGCACCGGCCGATCATGGCCTACGGCGACAGCATCGAGCCGTCGGTGACGCAATTCGAGCAGCTGGTCTCCAAAGTGACCGCGGACCCGGATCGGATCGACACCGTCATCAACGGGATGCGCGATGTCATCAACCGGCTCAACGGGATGCTGGGCACTCAGCTGAAGGTGGATCAGCCGGCCGCCGGAGTCCAGCTGTGCATTCCCTACGAAGGCAAGGCGTGCTGAATGAAATGGGGCAGAGCAGCACTCGCCGCCGGGGTCGCCGTCGCGGTGGTGGCCGCCGCGGTGGCCGGGGTGTCGTGGGCGAATTCGACACGCGATCCGAAACAGAGCGTGTGCGCGGAATTCACCGACACCGTCGGCCTGTACCAGGGCAATAGCGTGACCATGCTCGGTGTCGAGGTCGGTACCGTCGCCAAGATCGAGGCCATGGGCGACCGCATGCGGGTCACCATGAGCCTCGAGGATTCGGTGAAACTCCCGGCCGATATCCAGGCCGTCACCATGTCGAGTTCCATTGTGACGGACCGGCATGTGGAGCTCACCAAGCCGTACACCGGCGGCACCCGATTCGACACCTCGCGATGCATTCCGCTGGAGCGGACCAGGACGCCGATCGGCATCAGCGAGGCGCTCGACGCCATGGGCAAACTCGCTGGTGACCTGACCGGGGGCGGCAGTACCGGCGGCAAACCCGACACGCTGCTCGACGACACCCTCACCGCGGCGAACAATGCCATCGACGGCACCGGGCAGCAGTGGAATCAATTGCTGCAGCGGCTGTCCGCGGTGATCGGCGATCCCACCCAGAAGGATGCCGTCTTCCGGCGGCTGGTCGACAATCTGGACCAGCTCACCACCATGTTCGTGACCAACTGGCCGGATATGGCCGAGGTGCTGGACAATCTGCGCGCCGGGCTCCAGCTGATCGGGCAGTTCTCGGCCGAATTCTCCGGCGCGGTGGATATCGCAGTGGAGTTCCTGCCGGTGATCGCCCGCAATGTGGGCAAATACGATCAGCAGATCTACGGCCTGCTGGATGCGGTACTGCCGCAGGCGCACACCTTCGTCCAGCAGCACGAGGGCGATATCAATTCGCTGCTGGCCGCCCTGCCGCCACTGGCCGCGCAACTCCCGCAGGTGGGTGCGAAATGAGGCGCGCACCGGTCCTGAGACGCACCGCGATCCGGCTGGCGCCGCTCATCACGGCGGCCACCCTGGTTCTGACCGGCTGCGGGGTGAAGGCCACCGACATCCCGATTCCGGGGACCTATCCCTCCGGCGACACCTACACCGTGCGAATCGAATTCGGCTCGGTGCTGAACCTGCCGGACCGGGCCAAGGTGATCGCCGACGGCGTCGAGGTCGGCATGCTCGATCACATCGATCTGATCGGCACCACCGCGGTGGCGACGGTGAAACTGCATTCCGGTGCCAGACTGCCGAAGAACACGACCGCGGAATTGCGGCAGTCCACGATTCTGGGCGACATCCACATCGCGCTGGAAGCGCCCCAGCACGCGGACACCTCGTTCCTCGCCAACGGCGATGTGATCCCGATGTCGCAGACCATTCCCGCCACGAATGTGGAGGACATTCTGCGGGCACTGTCCAACATCATCACCGGTGGACGCTGGTCCGATATCCAGAAGCTGGTCACCGACGTGAACGCGGCGTTCCCGTCGGATCCGGCCGAGCTGGACCGGATCAATGCTGCGGGCCGCGCGGCACTGCACGACATGGCCTCGCACACGGACGATCTGAATCGCATCCTCACCTCCGCCCAGCAGATCACCGCCAAGCTGGAATCCGGCCGCGGGGCGGTGGACCAGATCCTCACGCTCGGGCCGGACCGGGCCGCCGGATTGTCGGATGTGCTGCTGGCGGTGGTCAACCTGATCATCAGCGGCGGCCCGCTGGCCAAGAACGCCGGCGACCTGCTGCTGCCGCACGTCGGCGACTTCCGGTCGATCGTATCGATCCTCGCGCCGACCGCGGTCACGGCCGGATACGCCGACCTGACCCTGGCGGCCGATCTCGACATCTTCCATACCCTGCTGAAGGAGAAGATCATTCCCTTCCTCAGCGCCCCGGATGTGAAGGTGCAGCGAGTGTCCGCCGATGTGCAGGCCGACCAGCTGATCACCACACTGCGCTCGATCGGGATGGTGCCCTAGATGAAACTCTCAGTCTCCGGACCGGTTTCGCTGGTCATGCTGCTGGTGCTCACCCTGGTCTGCGGCAGCTACATGGCCGTCGGCGTGCTGAACCTGGACCCGCGCCGCCGGCACAACACCGTCACCGTGCTGCTGGACAGTTCCGGCGGCCTGATGAAGACCTCCGAGGTGACGCTGCGCGGCCTGCCCATCGGCAAGGTTCGCGATATCGGCGCCACCGGACGCGGATTGGCCGTCACCCTCGAATACGACTCGAAATACCGGATTCCCGTGGACAGCGTGGTGCAGATCGCCAACCTGTCGGCGGCGGGGGAGCAGTTCCTCGACTTCCGACCGAGCGGCACCCAGGGGCCGTTCCTGCACGACGGCAGCGTGGTGCCGAATCGGCAGGTCAAGATCGCGACCACGGTCGGTGACGCGCTCGCCGAGCTGGACGCGCTGACCGCGCAACTGGATCCGGCCAAGCTGCAGAACCTGGCCACCACGGTCGCCGCCGGATTCGAGGGCCGCGACGCCGATGTCGCCAACCTGACCAAGGCGCTGGTGGGCACCGCGAACCTGTTGCGGGACAAGCGCGATGCCATCGCACGGCTGTACGCGAACGTGCAGAACCTCGGCGACAAGTTCGACGGGCGCGCCCCCACCCTGAGCGCGGCCGCCGGGGACATCGACACCGCGCTGCCGGAGCTGCTGCACATCATCGCCGCCTTCCAGAACTACTCCGACATCGGCGAGAAGATCTACGACGATCCGATCGGGCCGCTGGTCACCAAGATCAATGACTATCTGCGGCTGATCGGGCCCGACCTGAGCCATATCGCCACCGTCCTGAAACCCGCGACCAGCGTGATCAAACCGCTGCGCGTCGACGCCGGCTCGATCGTGGACCTGCTGACCACGGTGTTCCCCGGTGACGGCGCCGCCCATGTGGCCATCGACATTCCTCGGTAGAGAGAAGGCAATTCGTGAGTGAGAACGAGAACACCGCGCACAACGACGAGACCGAGCAGACCGGCATGACCGAGCAGACCGGCATGACCGAGCAGACCGGCACGACCGAGCAGACCGAAACAGCCGAGCCGACCGGCGCGGCGGAATCGATCTCGATTCTGGTTCCGGTGCGCTCGAAAGCCTTGCCCGCCAAGAGTTACCCGGTGGCGACCGTCGCCGCCGCCGTGCTCGCGGTGGTGGCGGTGGTCCTCGGCGTGCTCTGGCACAACTCCTCCGGTGACTACCACGCGCTGAAGAACGGCCAGGCCGACCGCGACCGCGCCGCGCAGGTGGCCAAGGACTACACTCTGCGCTCGCTGACCTACGACTACCGCAACCTGCCGGCCTTCTTCGACGGTGTGGAGCGCGGCACCTCGGATGCGCTGCGCGACAGGTACACCCAGGTGCGCGACACCCTGGCCAAGATCATGACCGACGCCCAGGTGGTGGCGACCGGCGATGTGGTCGGCAGCTCGGTGGAGGCCAAGGGCAACGACCAGTACACCGTCACCGTCTACGCCACCCAGAAGACCCAGAACGTGCAGCAGACCGACCCGGCGACCGTGCCGAACCTGCTGGTGCTGACCGTGGCCAAGAGCGGCGGCGACTGGCTGGTCACCGATTACGGCCCCAAGGACGTCGGACAGAAGGGCGGGGCCGCGAAATAGCGTCGCGACGCATCGGGCGGCCGCCGCAGCACGAACTCCCGTCGCGGCGCCGCCGGCAGATCATCGAGGCCGCCTTCGAGGTCTTCACCGCCAACGGCTACGAGGCCACCGCCATCTCCGAGGTGGCCGCCCGGGCCGGGATCGGACAGGGCACCGTCTACCGCTACTTCGGCAGCAAGCGCGAAATCCTCGACCACGTCATCGATCTCGGCATCGAGAAGGTGACCGACACCATGGAACTCGACACCGTCCTCGGCGCCGCAGGCGAGGTCGGCGAGCTGGTGGCGGCGGTGCGAGCGGCCCTCGACCGGCTCTGGGACCTGCTCGAACGGGAGCCGAAGGTGCTGCGGCTGCTGGTGGTGGAGGCCGGGGCCATCGATCCGGAGCTGGCGCACCGGCTGCTCGGGCTGGAGGCGCTGACCGCCTCGCTCATCGCGGGGGAACTGACACGCGGCAGGGAGGAAGGGTGGATTCGTCCCGATATCGACCCGGACGTGCTGGGGCACACCATCCTCACCATGGTCGGGCCGTGGATCATGCGGGAGCTGCTGGGCGCGGGCAATCCGGACATCCGGGGACGCAGCATGACGGCGGTGTTCGACATCCTCGACAAGACCCTGCGCCCCCGGAGCGCCCCGCCGTGACAGCCGGCCGGGCAGAGCGTGGCCGTCATCCCCGCGCCGCACAGCGTAGGGCCGAATTGGTCGGCGCTGCTTACGAATTGGTGGTAACGCGCGGCTTCCGCGGCATCGTTGTGGACGACATCGCCACGGCCGCCGGGGTCAGCCACGGCACCTTCTACAACTACTTCGTCAACAAACGTGACATCCTCGACGCCGTCATCGACCACTGCTTCGCCCTGATCCGCGTCCGCCTGCTGGGACCCGAGGGTGACGACATCCCCACCACTCTCGATGCCTTCTGCGCGCGCTACGCCCGCGTCGTCGACCGCTGCTACGACCTGGTCGAGACCGAACGCGGGCTGGTGAATTTCCTTCTGCTGGAGGCCTCTTCGATCGACGATCGAGTCCTGGACCGCTGCCTGCACCATGCCCGCGCCTACGGGGCGCAATCGGTGGAGGTCGTGCGGCGCGGGATCGCCCACAGGTACCTGGATCCGTCGCTCGATCCGGAGATCGCGGGGGAGGTCCTGCTCTCGATCCTGGTCTCGGCGCTGCTGTCGGCCCTACGTGCCGGATCCGACGGGCTCACCCAGGACCGTGTTCGCAACCAACTGGTCTCCTTCCTCCGCATCGCACTCGCCGGCGACCCGGAATGACCTCACTCGCGCGGTCGTCTGCCCGGGCGGCATGACCACGCCCCTCCCGGAGAACTTCGCCTTCCCCCACGGACCCCGACTACGCCCTCATCAGAATTCGTAGCGCGGAAACCCCGTCCTTCAGGGCGGGGAGGGGCGCGTCAAGTCGATGCTCAACGTGCTCAGCGCTACTACCTCCCTCCAGTTTTTACATACAAGTGTGCTAACATGTGAATCGTGGAGACATGGACGAAGCGGGCATTCAAGTACCGCTTCTATCCGACCCCCGCTCAAGCCGCCGAGCTGGAGCGGACGTTCGGATGTGTCCGCAAGGTGTACAACCTCGCGCTGGAGGCCCGCACGGCCGCGTGGCAGCGTGGACAGCGTGTCAACTACGTCGAAACCTCGGCGATGCTCACCGAATGGAAACGCGGCGAAGACCTGGCGTTCCTCAACGAGGTGTCGTCGGTGCCGTTGCAACAATCGTTGCGGCACTTGCAGACAGCGTTCGTGAACTTCTGGGGCAAACGTGCCCGTTACCCGAGGTTCAAATCCCGCAAGAAGTCCCGCGCGTCGGCCGAATACACCCGCTCCGGGTTCCGGTGGCGCGACGGACAACTCACCCTCGCCAAGATGAGTGACCCACTCGCCATCGTGTGGTCGCGGCCCCTCCCGGAAGGTGCGGAACCTTCCACGGTCACCGTGTCCAAGGACGCGGCCGGACGCTGGTTCGTGTCGCTGCTGTGCGACGACCCGACCATCGGACCCCTTCGGGTTACGGATGCGGTGGTGGGGGTCGACGCCGGGCTGACGCACCTATTCACCCTGTCCACGGGTGAGAAGATCGCCAACCCGCGCCACGAACGCAAGGACCGGGAGCGGCTGGCGAAAGCCCAGCGGGCCTTGTCTGGCAAGGAGAAAGGCTCGAACAATAGGGCGAAAGCGCGAGTGAAGGTCGCTCGCGCGCATGCTCGCATAGCTGACCGGCGCCGGGATCACCTGCACAAGGTCACCACTCGGCTCGTGCGTGAGAACCAAACGCTCGTGATCGAAGACCTGACCGTCGCCAACATGACCCGAAACCACTCGCTGGCGCGGGCGATTTCGGATGCGTCGTGGTCGGAGTTCCGAACCATGCTGGAGTACAAGGCCGCCTGGTACGGGCGCGAGGTGATCGCGGTCGACCGGTGGTTCCCCTCGTCCAAACTGTGCTCGGACTGCGGCGCACTGCAAGACAGGATGCCGTTGAACGTGCGGGAATGGACCTGCACCTGCGGCACAACCCACGACCGGGATGTGAACGCAGCCAAGAACATTCTGGCCGCCGGGCTGGCGGTTTCTGTCTGTGGAGACGGTGTAAGACCTCAACGGAGCACTCCGGGCGGGCAGTCGTCGGCGAAGCAGAAAAACTGACCAGCGATGGTTGGAATCCCGGTCCTTCAGGGCCAGGAGGAAGTCAACACCTTCCTCTGCTCCGAGGAAGGGCCGAGGAGGCCTCCGCGGTCCACGGCGCCATTTACACCGTCGACAACGGCAAGATGTCGCTCTGACCCCACTCCGCGACCGCGGAATCAGCTGCCGCAAGCCGTCCGGCAGCGAAACGAGTACGGCCGCGGCGGGTGACGCCGCGGCCGCACACCGGCTCGAATAGCTCAGATTCCGCTGGGGAAGGTGAGGGTCATCAGGCCCGGCCAGACCCCGGACCAGGGTTGCAGGGGGTCGTGGCAGACGTAGACGGTGACCAGGCGCTCCAGGCCGGGGAGGCCGTTGGGATCGTCGAGGCGGGTGACCTGGGTGGTGGAGGCGAACTTGGCCAGGAACTCCTTGTCGCCCACGCCGTCCACGGAGAGGTAGACGATGGTGCGCGCCGAGTCCGGCGGCGGGCCGAAGTAGCCGAAGCCGCGGTTGGGGCTGTAGACCGGCGGCAGGTCGTAGGCGCGGCCGAATTCCTCCAGTGCACTGGCCTGCACGTACGCGGTCGCGACCACCGCGGTGTCGCGGCGCTCGGATTCGGGTAGTCCGGCCACCGTGTCGGCGACCGCCTTGGTGAAGGTTTCGTAGCCGGCCGGGCCGGTCAGTGACTCGCGCTGCCAGTACTGGGCCTGGTCGGTGATCGGGCGATCGATCCCGGTGAAGTCCCGGGCCCACGCCCAGCTGTACGGCACCGGGATCGCGCACATCCAGGCCGTGAACAGGACGGCCGACATCACCGCCGCCGCGTTCACCGCCTTGCGCACCTGACGCCGCGCCTCGACCGTGCTCAGCGCGTACGCGCCCGCGCCGATCAGAGCCGGCCAGAAGCCCGCGACATAGTAGGAGCGGCCGTTCTCGACGAGGACGATCACCAGCAGTCCCACGCCCGCGACCAGGGCGAAACGGTAGGGCCGCAACGACTCCAGCCGCACCAGGCCCCACAGGCCCAGGATGCTCAGCAGGCCGCCGAGCAGGCCGCACTGGACGGCGATCTCCACCGCGCAGACCAGCGGTCCGGTGTGGGCGGCGTACTGCTCCTGGGCGATGATCTCGGTCATCTTGGATTCCACCCAGTCGTGGTCCATCTGCCACAGGATGCCGGGAATCATCGAGACCGTGAGGATCAGCGTGCCGAGGTACAGCGCCGGGCGGCGCAGCAACTCGCGCGGTCCGGCGATCAGCACGCCGAGACCCAGCAGCGCCCACACACCCGGCATCATCCACTTCGCCTGGAACGCCACCGCCGCTACCACACCCGCGACGATCAGCAGCCAGTCCTGCCGGGTCCGCACCCAGCGAATCAGCAGCCAGACGATCGCCGCCTGCAGAGGAATGTCGAAGGTCAGCGTGATCAGCTGCATCTGGTTGAACGCCAGCGGCGAGACCGCGTAGGCCGCCGCGGCGAGCACCTGATACCGCGCCCCCGCCCCCAGCTCCCGCGCGGTAGCGGCCGCCACCACCGCCGCGGCCGCCATCAGCAACAGCGCCGGAATCCGCAGCGCCAGTACCGAACCCGGCGCGATCACATCCATGATGTGTGCGACGAACGGCGCCAGCGGCCCCTGGTCCGGATAGGCCCACGTCAGCCGCCGACCGGCCGCCAGGAAGTACAGCTCATCGCCGAAGTAATTGACCCGCGCCGCGGGCACGCCGAGCACAATGGCGAAGCCCAGGGACACGGCGAGCACGCCGCGCCAGGCGAACGGCGCCGGATCGGCTGCCGCTTCGGCGGCGTCCACCTCGGGCGCCGCGTCGATCGTTGACATCCATCCTCCCGGACCACGAAAAAACGCCCGGCAACACCGAATTTTCGGCGAGGCCGGGCGTCGATCAGGCTGCAGAATAACTGGTTTCCGCCGGTTTGGTCGCCCCGGTCTTTTCCGGGGCTTGCGGGGCGCTACCGGTCGCCCACGATGCCCACGCCGAACCCCGGGTCAACCCCTGATGGCGGCCCTCGCGACGTCCCGGAACAAGGGCGGTTTCTCCCGGAGGCGAGCCCTGCGGGAGGAAACTGGGGACATGGCGACGATGAGAGCGTGGCGGGTCGAGCGGCCGGGCCCGGTCGATGAGCGGCCGGTGATCTTCGAACAGATGTCCGTACCCGAACCCGCCGCCGGGGAGTTGCTCGTCCGGGTGCTGGCGTGCGGGGTGTGCCGGACCGATCTGCACGTCGCCGAGGGGGATCTGGCGGTGCATCGGCCCGGGGTGGTCCCCGGACACGAGGTCGTCGGTGAGGTCGTGGCGGTGGGGGAGGGGGTGGACGGCGGGATCCGGTTGGGCGATCGGGTCGGGATCGCCTGGCTGCGGCACACGTGTGGAGTGTGCAGGTTCTGCAGCAGGGGCGACGAGAACCTGTGCCCCGAGTCGCGCTACACCGGCTGGGACGCCGACGGCGGTTACGCCGAATTCGCGACCGTACCAGCGGATTACGCGCTACCGCTGCCCGGCGGATACACCGATGCCGAGCTCGCGCCGCTACTGTGTGCGGGCATCATCGGGTACCGGGCGTTGCGACGGGCGGCGTTGCCGCGGAGTGGACGTCTCGGTATCTACGGATTCGGCGGGAGCGCGCACCTGGCCGCGCAGGTGGCGCTGGCGCAGGGTGCGGAAGTCCATGTGATGACCCGCGACAAGGAGGCCCAGGAGCTCGCGCTGGAACTGGGCGCGGCCTCGGCGCAGGGTGCCGCCGACGCACCCCCCGAACCGCTCGATTCGGCGATTCTCTTTGCGCCCGTGGGCGATCTGGTGCTGCCCGCCCTGGCGGCGCTGGATCGCGGTGGGGTGCTGTCGATCGCAGGAATCCACCTCAGCGACATTCCGCCCTTGAACTACCAGCGGCATCTGTTCCAGGAGCGGGAGATTCGATCCGTCACCGCCAATACCCGGCAGGACGCCAGGGATTTTCTCGCCTTCGCGGGCGGCCATCGCCTCGAGGTGACCGTCCATCCCTACTCGCTCGAGGCCGCCGATCGGGCCCTCCGGGATCTGGCCCATGGGCGATTCGCGGGCGCAGCGGTGCTGGTGCCTACTTCTGGAGGGTGAACTGCACGACGTCCAGGTGGCCCGCCCGGAAGTAGTGCGCACTCCCGGTCAGGTACCGGATATACCGCTGGTAGACCTCCTCGGAGGTGATCCGGGCCGCCTCGTCGTGATGCGACTCCAGCGCCGCCGCCCACAGGTCGAGGGTCTTGGCGTAGTGCGGCCGCAGCGACTGGATCCGCGAGGTCCGGAAGCCCACCGCCTCCGCCTCCCGCGGGACCGTATCGGGTTGCGGCAGTTGACCTCCGGGGAAGATCTCCCGCTTGACGAAGATGTGGAACAGTGCATCCTCGCGGGTGACCGGAATCTCGGCGGACCGCAGCTCGGCCAGGGTGCGCCCGATGATGGTGTGCAGCAGCATGCGGCCGTCCGCGGGCAGCATCCGATGGCACCGGGTGAAGAATTCGGCGTACCGCTCCTTGCGGAAATGCTCGAAGGCCCCGATGCTGACGATCCGATCGGCGGTGCCCTCGAATTCCTCCCAACCCTGCAGCCGCACTTCGGCTTCCGAGATGCCGAGTTCCCGCAGCCGGGTCTGGACCGACTCGAATTGATTGCGGCTCAGGGTCAGTCCGATCACCCGCACCCCGTAGGTCAGCACCGCCCGGATCATGGTCGACCCCCACCCGCAGCCGATATCGAGCAGAGTCATCCCGGGCTCGAGTCCCAGCTTGCCCAGGGCCAGATCGATCTTGGCCAGTTGGGCCTCCTCCAGGCTCATGCCCGCACGGTCGAAGTAGGCGCAGCTGTAGGTCATGGTCGGGTCGAGGAACAGCGCGTAGAAGGCGTCCGACAGGTCGTAGTGGGACTGCACCTGCCGGTAGAAGGGCGCGAGCTGGGCCATGGCAGCGGTCTCCTGAGGCGAGCGGGCATCCGGAGATGCGGGATACCCGGACATACGAAGCGTCGTGGCCTGCGGTTCTAACTCCAGGACACACCGACAACACGCCGCTTTTCCCTTTTCGACTTTCCGATTCGAGCCCGGCGTAACGGCGTCGGCTGCTTTCCTGATGAGGAGTGCAGCATCGCGTCAGCAAACACAATACGGAGGGTTGGGGACCGGCCATGCACCGCATCGGACACGAAGAGGTCCATTCTGGCAGGCCATGGTTGTGGACGATTCTGGTGGGAGCGGTGGTGGTGGGACTGGCCACGTGGTGGATAAGACCGCAGTCCCTCGGTTGTAGCGCGGCTTCACCCACCACAACCGCCTTCACGCCTCCCGCGGCTGCTGCACCGAGTTCGGTTACTCCACAGCAGATTCAAATCCAGGAGTCGCAACCGGCCCCGGAACCGGGCGAGGCCCGGTTCTACGTCTTCGATCAGGGTGCGGCGTGCTCGCTGCCCGATCTGCCGCTGGACGGCTACTACGTCGGGGTCCCGACCAGCCGATACGACGGTTCCGCCCCCTGCGGCTCCTACGTCGATATCGACGGCCCGCTCGGCAGCGTCCGCGCCCTGGTCGTGGACCGCTGCCCCGGTTGCGGCCCGGACCAATACGATTTGAGCCGCTCCGCTTTCGAAGTCATCGCCGAGGCCGGCGACGGTGTCGCGCCGATCCGGATCAGCCAGGTGCGCGACCCCGGTCCGGCGCCCGAGCTCTTCTACCGCGTGCAGCCGAGCTCCTCACCCAGCTGGATCGGAATCCTGTTCTTCGGCACCGGAAATCCCATCCGGCAGGTCGCGCTGCGCCCCGCCTCGGGCGGTGACTACCGGCCCCTGTTGCGCGGCGACGACAACTACTGGAATCTCTCCGGTCTGGGTCCAGGTCCCTTCACGGCCGAGGTGATCGATATCTACGGTCACGCCGCCTTCGTCTCGGGCGTCACCCTGGAGCCGGGGCGGGTTCGCCGCACCGGAATTCACCTCTACGGGGTCCCCGGCGACCCGCCCACCACCCGGCCCTCGCCCGCCACCCCGCCCTCGCCCGCCGCTCCGATGGTCGCGACCACGGTCGTCGCCGCCCTGGACGCCTGTGAGCCGTAACCCGCAGGTCCGTCCCCGGTATGGCATCATAAAGTGGAACGTGTTCCATTTCGACCGCCGAGGCGGTGTGCCGGGAGGCCTTCGATGACGAACCCCAGCTCGGACCTGACCACGCCCGCCGCCGCGCCCCGCGGAGGCCGCCGGCTCTCGCCGCGCATCTCCCGGCTGACCGAGGTGCCGCAGGGTGCGATGGTGGAGCTGCCCGGCCGCGGCTCGACCTACGTGGTGGACCTGCCGGGTCCGGCCGCGGATTCGCCGACCGTGCTGCTGCTGCACGGCATGGCCACCACCGCCATGCTCAACTGGTTCCCGTGCCTGCGCGAACTCAACGAGCGCTACCGGGTGGTCCTGTTCGATCAGCGCTGGCACGGTCACGGAATCCGTTCCGAGCGTTTCGATCTCGACGATCTCGCCGATGACGTCGTCGCCGTCGCCGATGCGGTGGGTGTCGAACGCCCCATTCTCGCAGGCTATTCCATGGGTGGCGTGGTCGCCCAGCTGACCGCGCACCGGCACCCGGATCGTGTGGGCGGGCTGGTACTGGCCGCCACCACCTACCGCTTCCAGGAGAAGTGGCGCGAGCGCGCCTTCCACCGCGGCTGGTCGGCCACCGCCACGCTGTTCTCCGAATGGTCCTTCCGCCGCGCCGAACTGCGCCGCGACAAACTGCCCACGCTGCCCGAATCCTCGTGGCCGGTGGGCCGGATGGATCGCTGGGCCATGACGGAACTACGGGCCACCAGCGGCTGGGCGCTCGCACAGGCGCTCGCGGTGCTGGGGCGTTTCGATGCGTCGGACTGGCTGCCGACGCTGAAAGTGCCGACGGCGGTGGTGATCACCACGCGGGATCGGGCGCTGCCCGTCTTCCGTCAGCTGGAGATGGCGAAGGCGATTCCGGGAGCGGAGATCTTCCTCGCCAAGGCCGGTCACGCGGCCTGCGCACTCGAGGCGGACGTCTTTGTCCCGGTGTTCCTCGAGGCCGTTCAATCGGTGGTGGATCGGGTGTAGCGGATTCGGGCTCGGGTCAGGCCTTTTCGCGCGCGGCCTTGAGCAGCGCGGTGATCACCTCGGGGACGGCGTCGGCGATGGTGTCCACATCCGGCACCAGTTCCTTGCAGGCGATGAACCCGAAATCCAGGTGCCCGTTGTTGGAGATCACGGTGGCGGTGAGTCCCGCGCCGTGGAACACCGGCCCGAACGGATACATCGATGCCACCCGGACCCCCAGGAAGTACATGGGGAAGTTGGGCCCGGGCACGTTCGACACCACCAGGTTGTGCACCACCGGGTGGTGCTCGGCCAGCTTGAGCGACGAGTACGCGCGTGCGGCCAGCTGGAAGGTATTGGGCGGCGCGTACTTCGCCCAGTCCTGGAGGAAGTCGGCGCCGATCAGATTGTGCTCCTCCTTGGCCCCGCGATTGTCCTCGGCGATGGCCAGCACCCGCGCCACCGGATCCTCGATCTCGGTGTAGAGCCGCGCGAAGATGGTCGATACCTTGTTGGTGCCCTCCTCGTGGCGTGAGGTCTCGTGCGTGGACACCGGAACCGAGGCCATGAGCGAGGTTTCGGGCAGTTCGTCGTGCACCTCGAGGTAGCTGCGCAGCGCGCCGCCGACCACCGCCAGCACCACGTCGTTGACCTTCACCCCGAAGGCGGTCTTTATCTCCTTGATATCCGACAGCTCGGTCTGCACGAAGGAGATGGCGCGATGCGGGGTGATTGCCCGATTGAACGGCGTGCGCGGCGCGGTGAAGGGCAAGGGCATGCCGCGGCTTCCGCTGCCGCGCCGCCGCTGCACCAGACCGCCCAGAATGCCAACGGTCTTGGGTACCATGCCGACCATCCCGAGCCGGCCCGGGAGCTTCAGCAGCGCCTCTCCGGCCAGCTGCAGATCATTGGGTTCCGTTTCGGCCGGGGCGATCTCGGCGGGCGGGGTGTAGGACACACCCGGCTGCACATCGCACAGGTGCATCATCATGTTGGTGCCGGTGATGCCGTCGACGATGGCGTGGTGGTACTTCGAGATGACCGCCACCTTGCCGTGCGGCAGGCCCTCGACCACCCACATCTCCCACAGCGGCCGGGCCCGGTCGAGGGGGCGTCCGGCGATGTCGGCGGCGAGTTCGGCCAGTCCCCGGTCCCCGGCCCCGGCGGGCAGCGCGAGCCGGCGCACGTGGTAGTCGAGGTCGAAGTTCGAATCCCGTACCCAGACCGGATGATCGAGGTTGAGCGGCACCGCGTGCAGTCGCCGGGTCATGGCCGGGATGAGGTGCAGCCGCCGTCCGAGTTCGGCCTTGAAGGCATCGTGCTCGTAGCTCATCCCGTCGGCGGCGGGATCGAGTATCAGCATTGCGCAGACGTGCAGGAGTTGGGTGTCTGTTTCGAGATAGAGGAAGCTCGCGTCGAGCCCGGTAAGTCGTTCCATACCAACACACTATGAGAACTAGTTCCATTTTGCGTGCGGTTCGCGGTGTGGTCCGGATCCCGTCCGTGGCCGATTCGTAGCCCCAAAGTAGCACGTAGATATCAAGTTTCATGATGAAACGTTTGGGTACCAATCAGGTGTCTCTCCAGTAGAATTCGTTGCCGCCCTCCTGGACCCTTCCTACCTTGGGTCACATGGCCCGGTGATCGGTCTCTAGTCAATGACAAGAGTCACTGGGCTTCTCACAACGACGTGAGAGGTGAGGACGATGGGCGACCGGAAGGTATTGCTGCCTGGAAAATGGCGTACGGCTTGGGGTCTCGCGATCATGCTGACGATCGCGACCGTGTTCGTTCCACCATCGAGAGCCCACGCGGATGCGGGATGCGCCGCAGTGGACGTCGTAGTGGCAAGGGGCACAGGCGAACCCGGGTGGCTCGGCGACGAGATCGGCGATCCGCTCTACGGCATGCTGCAGGATCGGTTGCCCGTTTCGACGAGTTCCTATCGCGTGAACTACCCCGCCGACTACTCGTTCGCCGTGGGCGCGGGGAGCGCGGATCTGGTGGGGCACTTGGCTGCTGCGGCCGCGGCCTGCCCGGGCCAGGAGTTCGTCCTGGTCGGCTACTCGCAGGGCGCGGCGGTCGTGCACGCGGCACTGGGCACCGGTGTGGTGTTCTGGTATCCGGGCGTGGTGCAGCTGCCGGGCTACCTCGGCGAGCGCGTCGCCGCGGTGCTGCTGTTCGGTGACCCCATGCGCGGGCTGGGCTGGAATATCCCCGGCGCGTACCAGTTCCGCACCGGGGACTGGTGCACCGGCGGCGATCCCATCTGCGGCTCCGGCGTGGATGCCAACGCGCACGTCGCCTACGGCCGCGATCTGGTGGACGCGGCGAACTTCGCCGCGGACCGCATCTGACCCCGGGGAGGGGAAAGGGCCCGGCTCCCGGGCGGTCTCGTGGACTTGCTGACGAGACCCCGGAGCGGGGTCCGGGTATCCGCGGTTCGGGGGCGTCAGGTGTCACGGCACTTGGGGCCTCGCCCACCACCGGACCGCGGATACCGAACAACGGCCGGCCGGGTGTGCTGTTCCACACCGGGCCGAACCGTGTTGGCGGACGGACTGTTTACCAGTGCAGGCCCGGAATGCGGTTGGTGATGCGCGCGGCCGGGGCGGGCAGGCCCATCAGCGGCTGCACGATCGGGGCCAGCGCCAGCAGCGGGCTGCGCGATTCCGGCTTCTCCGTAGCGGTTTCGGCGTCCACCGTGGCGGTTTCGGCGCTCACAGGGGCTACCGGCGCGGGCGTGCGCGCCGCCTTGGACTCGCCGAACATCCGGAAGCCCTGGTGCAGGATGGCGCGCTTCACCGAGGGCATGACCGTGTCGACGAACTGGGCGAAGGTGCCGATGGGGGTGTCGATCCGGCTGGGCCGGTGCTCGAGCGCGCGCACCACGATGTCGGCCGCCTGATCCGGGCTGTGCACCGGGATGGACTTGTACAGGTCGGTCGGCGCGATCATGGCGGTGCGCACCAGCGGCATGCGCACCGAGGTGAACGTGATTCCGGCGTCGGCGTTCTCGACCGCGGCGATCTCGCTGAAGTTGTCCAGTGCCGACTTGCTGGCCACGTACGCCGCGAAGCGCGGCACCTTGGTCTGCACCGCGATCGAGGAGATGTTCACGAAGTGCCCGAAGCGGCGCTCCCGCATGGACGGCAGCAGCGCCAGGATGAGTCGCACCGCGCCGAAGTAGTTGACCGCCATGGTCCGCTCGAAATCGTGCATGCGATCGGTGGAGTTGAGCACCGAGCGGCGGATCGAGCGGCCCGCGTTGTTCACCACGTAGTCGACGTGCCCGTGATCGGCCAGCACCTGCTTGACCAGCAGCTCCACCGACTTCTCGTCGGTGATGTCGCAGATGTACGCCTGTGCCGCACCGCTTTCCGCCCGCACCTCGGCGGCCGCGGCCTTCAGGTCCTCCTCGGTGCGCGCCACCATGAGCACGGTCGCGCCGCGCTTGGCCACCGCGTGCGCGGTCGCCAGGCCGATGCCGGTGGACGCGCCGGTGATCAGCACGATGCGGCCCGCGAGGCGATCGCCCTCGATACGTCGGGCGCGATCGGGATCCAGGTTGGCGCGCCAGTACTTCCACAGGGTGGCGGCGTAGTCCTCGAACGCCGGCACCTCGATGCCGCTGCCACGCAGCTGCGCCCGGGTGGATTCGGAGACGAAGGTCGACTCGAAGGAGGTGTGCGGGGCCACCTCGGCGGGAATGCCGAAGCGCTCCAGCAGGAAGTCCCGCACCGCGGGCACGCCCGGCAGCCCGCCGAGGGCGTTGAGCGCGGAGTGCGAGCCCGGCACGGTGCCGATGGCGGTCGGCGCGCCGGCCGCACGGGCGAGCGCGTTGTAGATCTCGGTGAACGGCTGCGGTTCCGGGTTGGTGAGGTGGAAGGTGCGGCCGATGAGCCCGGGCTTGCCGATCAGCTCGACCATGGCGTCGACCACATAGTCCACCGGAACGATATTGGTGGAGCCCAGGTCGGGGATCGGCATGGGCAGCTCCGAGGGCAGTGCCGCCAGCCCCGCGATGGCGGGGAAGAAGTAGTACGGCCCGTCGATCTTGTCCATCTCGCCGGTGCGGGAGTCGCCGGCCACGATGGCCGGGCGGTAGACCCGCCAGCGCAGGCCCGCGGCCTCGCGGACCATCTTCTCGGCCTCGAACTTGGTGCGGTGATAGGGGGAGTGCAGGCCCTGGCCGAGGTCGAAGTCGTCCTCGAAGAACTTGCCCTTGTGATCGCCCGCGACCGCGACCGACGAAACGTGGTGCAGCACCGCGCCGAGTTCCAGGGCCAGGTCGATGACCGAGCGGGTGCCCTGCACATTGGCCGCGTAGGTGACCTCGGCGTCGGCGGTCATGTCGTAGACCGCGCCGAGGTGGATGATGTGATCGGCCCGTGGGGCCTCCGAGAAACGGCTGTCGGCGCCCTCCGGCAGGCCCAGTCCCGGCGCGGCCAGGTCTCCGACCAGTGGGAACACCCGATCCTCGGCGCCCCAGCCCGCCGCCAGCTCGCGCAGTTTGGCCACCGAAGCCTCACGCGTCAGTGCGTGGACCACGGCCTCCGGGTCGCGCTCCAGCAGCGCGGCGACAACGCGCCGGCCCAGGAATCCGGTTCCGCCCGTGACGATGTAGGAAACCATCGTCCCCTCCTTAAATACGAACCTGTTGGTATCCAACGGTGTTCGTCCGACATGCGTCGGTGGATGCGGACGGTATGCGATTGGCCCCCTAGCAGAATGTTGGGCCGAGGTAGGAACACCTTCGTGCCTAACTAGTGAGTAACTTTACGGATTCCAGGTTGGGCGTTCAACCGGAATCGCCGTTTCGGTGCTGTGGGGATGGTCACCTCGGAGCAATTCGAGTTGATATGTGTAACAAGGGGTTTGATGTAACCATCGACCCTCTTGGCAATTCACTGGCAACTGGTCAAATGTCCTGAGCGTGCGCTCACTTGTTGGATCTCTATGAGTTTGCCCGGTCACCACCCGGTTCCGGCGGTCGGAATTGCCCCGCCTCCGCCGCCTCAGCCGCCGAACCATCGGTGCCCGGTTCGCCGTGCAATTCACGGGTCGCATCCGGCGCGCACCTGTGCCCACCGGGTGGGCGGATTCGCCGGTATTCCCCGGTCCCGCCCGACACCGGCGGCGGGGGCCTTGCCAGTCGAATGCCAGTGTCGTCGTGCAGGCTCGAGGCTCGGAACGACAACGAGAGGACTATCGAGCAGTGAGCACCATCGTCGTCTCGCACGGACTGCAAGCCCGTGCGGACAGCGTCTGGTTTCCCCCCTTCCGCGCCGAGCTGACCGGCCGGGGGCATCAGGTCGTGATCCCCAACCTGCCGAATACTGATGCGCCGCAGCGTGATCCGTGGCGCGAGGCCTTGGCGGCGGCCGCCGCCGCGCGCCGGCCCGAGGACACCGTGCTGGTCGGCCACAGCATCGGCGCGGTCAATGTGCTGCGTGTGCTCGAGGCGCACGATCCGGCCGCCGGGGTCTTCACCGGGGTCGTCCTGGTCTCGGCCTCGGTCCATGAGGTCGGCTACGACCTGCTCGCCGGCTTCTTCGCGGGTGACTTCGACTGGGCGCGAATCCGCGCCGCCGCCAAGCAGTTCCGGGTGCTCCAGGCCATCGACGACCCGGTCAACGCGCCCGAACCGCTCGAACACGTGGGCGTTCTGGTCCGCGAGCTGGGCGCGGTCGCCACCGTCCTCCCCGACGGCGGCCATCTCGGGGCCTACCCGGAAGACCACATCGAGCTGCCCGAGGCGGTCCGACTCGTCGAGGAATGTCTTGCCGCGCCGCGGGTGGTCCCCGCCGGCTAGCGCCCGTCAGGTGTACACGGCGCCGGAGGCCGATTCTCGAAACCCGTGTGCCGCAGGCGCGAACGTCACTCGTTCACGCAGCGGACGTCGCCGTCCACGGTCTGATCGACGATCGTGAACGGCGGGCACCGCCGCACATTGCCCCATTCACCCGCGATGCACGAGTCGTACTCGTGCGGGTCCTCGGTGGGAACCCGGGTACCGCTATGGCATCCTTCGGTCACCGGCGCCGCCCCGGCCAAACCCGCGCCCACGGCCACGGTGGGAGCACTCAACGCGAGACCGGTGACAACAATCCCGATTGTCACTCGACGGCGATCCATCAACCCTCCTGATCTCCAGAACTGCCGGGACTCTTCGAACCGCACCCGTGGGCGGTCCCCAGCATCTGATTCGGACGGCGAGCAACGACCGCTCGCCACGAAACCACCATCAAGTATGACGATCGGTCTACCGCCGAGGGAATCCGACAAGCATCACACTTGCCGCGACCGGGGACTCGACCCCGCGCCGGCATGAGACCGGTCACACCGCGGCGGCCGACGACTTCCGGATCGGCGAACGCTCGCGGCCCCGATCCGTGTGATCCGTGCCTCCCGACGATTACCGTGCGGGTGTCGTCACCCACGAGGGCAGGGGTTCCCGCGCCGACAGCCATTCGCGGGGCACTCCGCGCAGGTCGCCGTCGCTGCCGATGCCGGTATGGGCGGCCACGATTCCGCCGACGATCGCGGCCGTGGTGTCGGCGTCGCCGCCCGCTTCGACACATGCGGTGATCGCGGCCGGGTAGTCCCGGAGGAACGTCGCGGCGGTCCAGAGTGTGAACGGCACCGTGTCGTGGGCGGTGACCTGTGCGCCGTTGCCGAGCTCGTACGCCGCCTCGGCAACCGATCGGCCCAGCAGCCTCCGCGCCCGGCGCACGCCGTCGGCGGTACGCCCGTCGATCAGATACGGCTCGACGGCATCGAGCAATTCGTGTGGCGCACAGTGTTTTCCGCGTGTGGCCGTCGCGTGGCTCGCCGCGACGGCGACAACCATCGCGCCGACGATCGCTTCTGGGTGCCGATGCGTCACCTCGGCCGAGAACGCGGCCTGCGCCGCCACCCGGTCCAATTCCCCGGGGAACGCCGCCCCGAGCGGGGCTACCCGCATCGCCGCGCCATTGCCCCAGGACCCGCGCCCGTCGAACAGCGCGCCCGCCGCCTCGGCCCAGGGCCGTCCATCGCGAATCTGGTGCAGCAGAGCGACGGTTCCGCCGCTGTATCCCCGATAGGGCTCACACCGGTCGGCGAACGCCGCCGCCAGCGCATCGCGGTCGATTCGGCCCCGCGTCCGGATCTCGTCGAAAACCGTGCAGGCCATCTCGGTGTCATCGGTCCATTCCCACGGCGGTGCCGGTGGCCGACCGGCTATCAATTCGGGCACCGAACGCCCGGGCACGAAGAACTGCGCCCCCAACGCATCCCCGACGGACAGTCCTTCGAGACTGTTCCGGGCACTATTCGAATGAAAAGACATACGGCGGACATCCTGCCAACCGTGTTGAGCCGTCGCAATGCTGGAACCAGCGCGTGTGCCGCGTCCCGGGATCCGGGACGCGGCACACGGCAGGGTGGATCAGCTGGTCAGATCGGTGATGGTGGCGGATTCGTTGTGGGTCAGGGTGATTCCGAGATTGGTGGCGGCGCGGTCGAAGTCGTCGTCGGGTTGCTGGAGTTCGATGGCGGAGCCGGCGGAGAGGACTTCGACATTGAGGCAGAGGGATTGGAGTTCTTTGAGCAGGACCTTGAAGGATTCGGGGACGCCCGGTTCGGGGATGTTCTCGCCCTTGACGATCGCCTCGTACACCTTCACGCGGCCGATGACGTCGTCCGACTTGATGGTGAGGAGTTCCTGCAGGGTGTAGGCCGCGCCGTACGCCTGCATGGCCCAGCACTCCATTTCACCGAAGCGCTGACCACCGAACTGCGCCTTACCGCCGAGGGGCTGCTGGGTGATCATCGAGTACGGGCCGGTCGAACGTGCGTGGATCTTGTCGTCGACCAGGTGGTGGAGTTTGAGGATGTACATGTAGCCGACGGCGATGGGGTAGGGGAACGGCTCGCCGGTGCGGCCGTCGAAGAGGATGGCCTTGCCATCCTCGCCGACCATGACCTCGCCGTCGCGGTTGGGCAGGGTCGAGCCGAGCAGACCGGTGAGCTCCTCCGTGCGGGCTCCGTCGAAGACCGGGGTGGCGAGGTTGGTATCCGGTTGTGCGGACAGCAGTTCCGCGGGCAGACGCTGCGCCCAGTCGGGGCGGATGCCGTCGGCGAGCCGAATGTTCCAGCCCGCCTTGCCGATCCACCCGAGGTGGGTTTCGAGGATCTGGCCGATGTTCATACGACGCGGCACACCGTGGGTGTTCAGGATGATGTCGACCGGCGTGCCGTCGGGCAGGAACGGCATGTCCTCCTGCGGGAGGATCTTGCCGATGACACCCTTGTTGCCGTGGCGGCCGGCCAGCTTGTCGCCGTCCTGGATCTTGCGCTTCTGCGCGACGTAAACCCGCACCAGCTCGTTCACGCCCGGGGGCAGATCGTCGTCGTCGTCACGCGAGAACACGCGCACGCCGATGACCTTGCCCGACTCACCGTGGGGCACCTTCAGCGAGGTGTCGCGGACCTCGCGGGCCTTCTCACCGAAGATCGCGCGCAGCAGCCGCTCCTCCGGGGTCAGCTCGGTCTCACCCTTCGGGGTGACCTTGCCGACCAGGATGTCGCCGTCACGAACCTCCGCACCGATACGCACGATGCCACGCTCGTCCAGATCGGCCAGAACCTCGTCGGAGACGTTGGGGATGTCGCGGGTGATCTCCTCGGCACCGAGCTTGGTGTCACGAGCATCGATCTCGTGCTCCTCGATGTGGATCGAGGTCAGCACATCGTCCTCCACGAGGCGCTGCGACAGGATGATCGCGTCCTCGTAGTTGTGGCCCTCCCACGGCATGATCGCCACGAGCAGGTTCTTGCCCAGCGCCATCTCACCGTTCTCGGTGCACGGACCATCGGCGAGCACGTGCCCGGCCTCCACCCGCATACCCTCGTCCACGATCGGACGCTGGTTGGCACAGGTGCCCTGGTTCGAACGCTCGAACTTACGCAGCCGGTACGAACGGCGGGTGCCGTCATCGTGCATCACGGTGATGAAGTCGGCCGAAACCTCCTCCACCACACCGGGTTTCTCGTTCAGCACCACATCGCCGGAATCGATCGCCGCCCGCACTTCCATACCGGTGCCCACCATTGGCGCCTCCGAGCGGATGAGCGGCACCGATTGCTTCTGCATGTTCGCGCCCATGAGGGCACGGTTGGCGTCGTCGTGCTCGAGGAACGGAATCATGGCGGTGGCCACCGACACCATCTGGCGCGGTGACACGTCCATGTAGTCGACGGCGGCGGCATGAACCAGCTCGACTTCGGAGTTCTTGCGCCGCACCGCGATTCGATCGGATACGAAGCGCCCCGCCGCATCCAGCGGTTCGTTGGCCTGCGCCACCACGTGCAGGTCCTCCTCGTCGGCGGACAGGTAGTCGATCTCGTCGGTCACCCGGCCGTCGGTCACCCGCCGGTACGGAGTCTCGATGAACCCGAACGGATTGACCCGCGCGTACACCGACAGATACCCCATCAGACCGATATTCGGCCCCTCCGGCGTCTCGATCGGGCACATCCGGCCGTAGTGGCTGTAGTGCACGTCGCGAACTTCGAGACTGGCGCGCTCCCGGTTGAGCCCGCCGGGCCCGAGCGCCGAGAGCCGCCGCTTGTGGGTGAGGCTCGCCAGTGGATTGCGGTGATCCATGAACTGCGAGAACTGGGAGGTGCCGTAGAACTCCCGCAGCGCCGCCACGACCGGCCGGATGTTCAGCAGCGACTGCGGGGTCACGGCCTCGATGTCCTGGGTCGTCATGCGTTCGCGTACCACGCGTTCCATGCGTGACAGGCCCAGCCGCAGCTGATTCTGGATGAGCTCGCCGACGGTGCGGACCCGGCGATTGCCGAAGTGGTCGATATCGTCGACCTCGACCGGGACCTCGACGCCGCCGGGCGCGGTCATCACCTTCTCGCCCGCGTGCAGCCGCAGCAGGTAGTCGATGATGGTGACGAGGTCCTCCTCGGTGAGCACCGGCGAGCCGACCGCCTCGGCCGTGTGGATGCCGAGTTTCTTGTTCACCTTGTAGCGGCCGACTCGGGCCAGGTCGTAGCGCTTCTCCTTGAAGAAGAGATTCTCCAGCAGCATCTGCGCGGATTCCTTGGTCGGCGGCTCGCCGGGGCGCAGCTTGCGGTGGATGTCCAGCAGCGCCTCGTCGGTGCCCGGCGTGTTGTCCTTCTCCAGCGAGGTCAGCATGATTCCGGAGTGGCCGAAGCGCTCGGCGATCTGCTCACTGGTCCAGCCGAGCGCCTTGAGCAGGACCGTCACCGGCTGCCGGCGCTTGCGGTCGATACGGACGCCGACGGTATCGCGCTTGTCCACGTCGAACTCGAGCCACGCGCCGCGGGAGGGGATGACGCGCGCGGAATACAGTGTCTTCTCGGTGGATTTGTCGATGCTCTCGTCGAAATAGACGCCGGGGGAGCGGATCAGTTGCGAGATGACCACGCGTTCGGTGCCATTGATGACGAAGGTGCCCGTGCCGGTCATCATCGGGAAATCGCCCAGGAATACCGTCTGGGATTTGATCTCCCCGGTGTTGTGGTTGATGAACTCCGCGGTCACGAAAAGCGGTGCCGCGTAGGTCAGATCCCGGTCCTTGCACTCCTCGATCGAGGTCTTGACGTCCTCGAAGCGGGGTTCGGACAGGGTCAGCGACATGGTTCCCGCGAAGTCCTCGATGGGGCTGATCTCGTCGAGGACCTCTTCCAACCCGCTGGCGCGCGCGGCGCCGTGCGCGGCCGTGCGGGCGCGCCAATCGCTCGCGCCGATCAGCCAGCCGAACGAATCGGTCTGCACCTGCAGAAGATCCGGAACTGCCACGGGCTCGGTCACCGTGGCGAACGAAACCCGCTCGGTCTGATTCGAGATTGCCAAAATGCGTCCTTCCAGCACCTCGCGCCGCCCGCGCAGGCGGTCGGTCGCGGTATCTGCTTGTCCTGTGGCCGTAATTCACGCGTACCGGCGCCGGCAGTCCGAACATGACTCGACAACAACGGGTGGATGAAGCCGCACGCAGACAGCGCGACCTTCCACGGTCATTTCACATTTCGAGAGTCGGACAGCACCCGCCCAGGCGCGAAATCTCAAATTACACCCGAAGTCAACAGATGTCGAGAGGCGCAAAGAAATCGACACCGATATTCCGGTGTCTTCCCATTTCAATAATGACACCGCAGAACGCAATTCGTCAAGTCGATTGTCGCTTCCCCTCCACAGCCTCCTGACCAGCGCGAAAGCTACTGGGTGGCAGTATGTTCGGCTCTGCACGCTGGGGTGTGGCCGTGCGGGAATTCGTATCTCGCGAGGACCATGATCGGGTGCAGGCCCGTATTGACTGATGTTCGCACTGCACCGGCCCAGTGGACTGTTCCTGGTCGAACCGTGGATCATGATCCGCGGCTATGCTGATCCCGGCGACCTGCGAGTCTTCGCGGAAGCGATTGTGGCCGAGGCGGATTCGGGTCGCGACTTCGAGACCTCTTTCGACACGCTCCCGTATCGCGGCGACCGGGTATGGGGCCACCTCACTGTCTACCGGACGGGAAGACGGTGGTCCCCCTGCCCAGATCCTCGATGGCAGCTGCGGCAGAGTCGAATTGGAACGCGCCTACTCGGATCCCGCAGAGCTGGTCACCGGCGCCGGAAACCTGCTCGACGCCCTCGGCGTGGCAGGTCGGTGATTCAGGCCGAACCGGGTAGGTGCATCGCGGCGAGGCGGTGGGGGTCGGCGAGCAGGGTGATGGCGGTGATGCGGTGGCCGGCGACAGCGAGGGACATGACGGATAGCGGGGTGCCGTCCTCGCGCCAGGAGATGTAGCCGGGCAGATTGTCGACGAGGACCGGCTGGTGGCGGGTGACCGCGCCGGAGAAACTGCGCGCGCGCGTGGCTACTTCGGTGGCGCCGAGGGTGACGAACACGCCGCTGGGGGCATGCACGGTGAGCCGGACGTCGGGGTCGAGGACGCGGAGGAGCGCTTCGAAGTCGCCGCCCACCGCGGCACGGCGGAACGCTTCGGCCACGGCGCGCTGTTCGCGCCCGGGGACGGCCGGGTGCTCGCCGGCGCCCTGCACCTTCCGGCGCGCGCGGCTGGCGATCATCTTGGTGGCGTCGGCGGATTTGCCGAGGATCCGGCCGATATCGGCGAACGGCACCGCGAACATGTCGTGGAGCACGAAGGCGAGGCGCTCGCTGGGGCCCAGCGAGTCCAGGACGACCAGCAGCGCCAGGCCCACCGAATCGGCCAGGGCGACATACTCTTCCGGTTCGGTGGCGCCGTGGTCGGCGGTGACGACGAACTCGGGCAGGCCGTCGTAGGACGACTCCTGCCGGGCCTGGCGCGAGCGCAGCAGGTCCAGGCTGATCCGGCCGACGACCGTGGTGAGCCAGCCCGCGAGGTTGTCGATGGCCGCGGCGTCCTGGCGGGCCAGCCGCATCCAGGCCTCCTGCACCACGTCCTCGGCATCGGCATGCGAACCCAGGACGCGATACGCGACCGCCCGCAGCCGATCGCGCTGTGCCTCGAAGGCCGCGGCCACCGGGTCCGTCGAGCCGGATCCGGCCATGACTACCGTCCCCGCCGCTGCTGCCGCAGCGAGACCCGGTTCCCGTCGGGGTCCACCGCCTCGATGCGCACCCCGAACGGATAGTCCACCGGTTCCGGATCGATGAACGTGACGCCCCGCTCCCGCATTGCCTCGAAGTCCTTCCACAGATTGTCCGATTCGAGAATGAGCGGCCCGGGCGCGACCAATTCCGACCCACCGGACGGCTGCCCGGCCGCCTCCGGAAGCTGCCACAGAATGATCTCCACGGGACTCCTGGATGCCTTGACCGTCAGGAACCGCCCATCTGGCCCGGCATAGTCCACCTGCTTCTGCAGGCCGAGCGCTTCGGTGTAGAACTGCAGCGCGCGGTCCTGATCGGTCACGTAGACGGTGACATACAAGATGTTCGACAGCACCCTGTCCTCCATTCGTCGGCTCGGCGACCCGGCCGTTGTCGGTCGCCAACCCATATGACGCGGGCTGCTGCGAGAAGGTAACCGGGTTCGGATAACAAAACGGCAGAATCACGGCAATGTTGCAGCAAACGTCCAGTCGGGGCGATTAGCGTCGGACGCCTGGTCTACCGCTTCACCCACGGCGCCCACTAGGAGGAGGACCCGGTGACCGAGACATCCAAACCCTCACCGCTGTCGAGGATCTCGATGAAGCAGTGGATCGCGATCATCCTCACTGTGCTGGCCGTGACCTTCATCGCCGAGAACCGCCACCGGGTGGATATCGAGTTCCTGCTGCTGACCATCCGTTCGCCGATGTGGCTGGTGCTGCTGGTGACGTTCGGCATCGGCTGGGTCGTAGGCATCCTGACCGTGCGATCCCGCCGCTGAGACGACCTGCGGCCCCCGGCAGCGCCGGAAATACCTTGCGCGGACCGTGGTTCGGTCTGTTAACCTGCTGCCTACCGTGACATCACGCGAGGAGGTGAGACCCATGAACACAGTACCGATGTGGGGGCTCCCTCTCGTCGTCACGGATTGGCGAACGCTGTAGTTGTCGCCGGGAGCGCCTGCCTGACAAGGCAATCCCGAAAGGTGACGACGATGAATACTTCGAATCTCTCTTCGCATGCGGGCGATTCCGCCGCGATCACCCGGGTCGCGCTGACCCAATGGCAAGCCGTGGACAACGACCTGGTGGTCGGATCCGGCGATGTCTCGACCCGGCCCGATGGTCGGCTGTTCCTCAGCATCGACGTCTGGCAGGACGCGGTGTTCGATCAACTCGCGGCCGCCATGCTCGCCACCCTGCGCAGGCCCCTGTACACCGTGGTCGACGAAAACGATTCCGACCTGATGTCCCGTTGGGCGCGAGCCGGTTTCACGACCCGCCGCCGGGAGTGGGAGTACCTGGTTCCCACCGATCCGGGCAGCACAGGTCTGCATGCGGTGGCCCCGCCGCCCGACATCACGATCGTGCCGGCCGGGCACGCGGCGGACGAACCGCTGCGTGCCGTGGACCGCGTGATTCGCGACGAGGTGGAGGCGACCGTCGGCTGGCAGGACATGCCGGTCGAGAATCTGCGCGGAGCCGATGGTGACACCATCGTGGACCGGTCGAAATACGTGGCAGCGGCACAATCCGACCGCTACGTCGGCCTGCTCCGCGTGGTGCAGGTGACCCGTCTGCCCCGGATCGGCCTGATCGCCGTGCGAGAAGATCAGCACCGCCGTGGCATCGCCCGGGCCATGCTCGCCCACACCCTGGGCGCGCTGCACACTCGCGGCATCACCACCGCCTCGGCCGAGGTGAAGGAATCCAATGCCGCGGCCACCGCCCTCTTCGAGGGCATCGGCGCCCGCCGCGTGAACAGCAACCTGGAACTGGTGCTGCGATGACCAAGACCAGCAAAGGAATCGAAATCGAAGGCACCGTGATCGAGTGCCTGCGCAACGCCACCTTCACGGTGGAACTCGCCAACGGCCACCAGGTCCTCGCCCACATCAGCGGCAAGATCCGGAAGAACTACATCAAGATCCTCCCGGAAGACCGCGTACTCGTGGAACTGAGCCCCTACGACCTCAACCGAGGCCGGATCCTGTTCCGGTACAGGACGTAACGGGCACGGGCGGCAGCTCCCGGCTGCCGCCCGTGGGCGCACACGCGACTGGTTTCCGCGGTCCGGCGTCGGCAGCTGCCGGTGGAGAGCTGCATAGCCGCAGTCAGGACAGCCGCTGGGCCCGGAAGGCCGTCTCGAGCAGACCGAGTCCATTTCGCTGGCGTTCGTGACGGCCCTGCAGTTGCTGCCGCCGCGCCAGGTGGCCGTCCTGATCCTGCGTGACGCCCTGGGATTCCCCGCGGCGGAGGTGGCGGGCATGCCTCGACACGACCGTCGACTCGGTCAACAGCGCACTCGAGCGAGCCCGTACCGGCCTGCGGCGCCGGCTGCCCGCGACCGCCGAGGGGGGAATCGGCCCCGCCTTCGGCCGCGCAGGACGCCGTCGCGGCGAAGTTCGCCACGGCGTGGGAGTCCGCCGATCTGGACGCGCTGGTGGCCCTGCTGACCGACGACGTGTTCATGTCGATGCCGCCGATGCCCTTCGAATACGCCGGCCTCGAGACGGTAACCCGTTTCTGCGCAGCGATATTCGCCGCCGGCCGCCGCTTCGACCTGGTGGCGACCAGCGCCAATGGCCAGCCCGCGTTCGGGGCCTACCTGCGCGGCCCCGACGGCACCGCCCACGGCACCGGCCTCTATGTCCTGACCCTCGCCGGCGACCGGATCAGCGGGCTGACCAGGTTCGACACCGCCGTGCTCCCACGATTCGGGTGCCCCGATCACTGCCGAACCGCTAGCCGGGGTCGCCTATTTCAGGCGGTAGGCGTCGAGCGCGTTGGCCCGGTAGAAGAACTCCGCCTCCTGATCGGTGGCGTCGGTGGTGACGATGTGGTCGATCGCCGAGACCAGCTCGGTGTAGGTCCCCGCCAGCGAATCCACCGGCATGTTGGACGCGAACATCAGCCGCCGCCATCCCCACAGCGCCACACTCGATTCCAGCCAGTACTCGAGCGACGGCCACGCCAGATCCCGGCAGATGAGCCCGAACCCCGAGAGCTTGCACAGCCACTGAGTCTCCTTGGCCGCCAAGGAGATCGCATTGTGCCAGGCGGAGCGGGCCTCGGAGGAATGCCCCTGCGGGAACCCCAGATGCTCGAGTACCACCCGCAGCTCCGGATACCCGGCCAGGAAGTCGATCCAGTCGAGTATCTCGCCGGGCTCGGTCACCAGATCGAAGACCGCGTCGTGCTCCTGCAGCCAGCTCGCGAGGGCATCCGCCGCAGGCGTGTTCGGCGACAGCCCTTCGAAAACCCGTACCCCGCGGAACCGCTCGGTGCGGGCCTGCTCGTCGAGATGCGCGATCAGCTCGGTTGTCGGCAGCGCGGGATCGACCGCTCCGACGATCGCGAACGGCCGCGAACCGGCCGCGGCAATGCCGTCCACCCAACGGGTTTCGTCCAGATAGGCATGCGGTGCGGTGGTGGCCGACACGTGCACCAGCCCGGCCACCTCGATCGCTCCCAGCGCCCGATCGAAGTCGGCAGGTAGAAAGTTCTGCGCGATGTCGGGTCGTCCGGCGTCGGCGAATCTCGCCAGGCCCGGATACCAGGCATGCGCACCGGTGTCCCACAGGTGCATGTGGGCGTCGACGAGGGGGAGAGAGGGCATGTGGGCAACTCCTACTGCATGGTGATGCCGCCGCTGACGCTGATCAGCTGGCCGGTGACGTAGCTGGCTTCCGGGCTTGCCAGCCATGCGATGAGGGAGGCTACTTCGTCCGGTCGGCCCAGGCGTTTGAGGGGGATGGATTTTTCGAGGGCGGTGAGGGTTTCGGGATGATCGGCCATGGTGTGGGCGACCATGCGGCCCTCCAGCGGTCCGGGGCAGACCACGTTGACGGTGACGCCGTCGCGGGCCACCTCCCGGGCGAGCGATTTGGCGAAACCGAACAGGCCGGATTTGGATGCGGCGTAGACGGTTTCACCGAAGGCGCCGGCTCGCGCGCCGTCGGAGGCGACGAACACGATCCGGGGGGCCTCGGCGTCGTGCATGCCGGGCAGCAGCAGCTGGGTCAGGCGCATGGGCCCGCGCAGATTCACCTGGAACATGAGGTCCCAGGCGAGGGTTCCGCTGTCCAGGAACGGTTCCACGACGGCGACCCCGGCACAGTGCACCACCGCCGAGACCCGCCCGCCGACCGCCCGGGCGGCCGCTTCGATGCTCTCCGCGCTCGTCAGATCCAGTTCCAGCGCAGTGGCTTCCGCCCCCAGCTCCGCCGCACACGCACGCGCACCCTCGGCGTCGACATCGGCGACCCACACGGGCCTTCCGGCGTCCACCAGTCGCCGCGCCACCGCGCGCCCGACATCCCCTGCCCCACCGGTCACCAGCGCGCCGGATACCGCTCCGACACCACCCACTGCCTCACCTGTTCTATCTGTTCCGCTGCCCATGAATCCGTCCACAGAATGCGTAGTTTTGTATAGCAGTGAACGGCCTCAACCCTGTCGGATTCAATGGCATTTGGCGAGGAATCACGGTCGTTCAGGGCTCCGAAGGAATCTCGTCATCCCGGCCGGTACTGGCTCTTGATGTACTGCTTGACGATCGCCAGCGGCGGTCCGCGACACGATCCCGCGAAGTACGACGGCGACCAGAAATGGTCCCCCACGAGTACTTTCGGATGTGGTCGGGGAAGCTCCTACCGCAACCGCCGCGCCGGCACGCCTTCAGGCTGCCGGCGAGGGTGAACAGTTTCACCTGCGGCAGGTAATGCACGAGCAGGTGTACGTGGTCGATTTCGTCGTTGAACTCACGTAGCTCGGCACCGATGTCCCGCTCACACTGCGCATCACTTCCTCACAGCGGGCAAGGATCTCATCGGTGAACCGGCTCTGCCGGTGTCTCGGGACGAAGACCAAGTGCGCAATGGTATTCGACATGTCTTCCCCTGCGTACGTTCGGATTTGAAGCGCCCCGGGTGACATAGATGCATGCTATCGTGTGCCGGTGAAGCTGGTCGTGCCGGTGAAGCTGCTGCCCACACCGGAGCAGGCAGTGATGCTCACCGCCACGCTGCACACCTCGAACGCTGCCGCGACAGAACTGGCGGCTCACGCCCAGAGCCAAAAGTCCCGCAGTCGCGCAGCGCTGCAACGCGACCACTACTTTTCCGTGAAGGCGGCAGGGCTGTCCGCGCAGCCCGCGCTCCACGTCATCCGGAAGGTCGCCGACGCCTACAAGACTCGCGCAGCGAATCTGAAAGCGGGGAACTACGGTCCGTCCGGTGACCGCCGTCGCGAACGGATCGAGTCCACCCCAGTCCGGTTCCGCCCCGATGCGGCACAACCCTTCGACGACCGCTGCCTGTCATGGCAGCTCGACGCCCAGACCGTGTCCATCTGGACCGTCCACGGCCGGATGAAGAACCTCCGCTACACCGGGTCCGACGAGCAGCTAAAGACTCTCGCGCAGTACCGGGAAGGCGAAACCGACCTCGTCCACCGCGGCGGAATGTGGTTCCTGTACGCCAGCTGCGAAATCCCCGTACCCGACCCGATCACCCCGCAGGGATGGATGGGGGTGGATCTCGGGGTGGCCAACGTGGCCACCACCAACACCGGGTACCGGGCGGCGGGGCGTGGGCTGCGGCGGCACCGCGAACGGCAACGAACACTCCGCCTGAAATTGCAGGCCAAGGGCACCAAGTCCGCTAAGCGAGTGTTGAAGCGGCAGCGGTGGCGCGCCGCCGATGTCAACCATCGCATCTCCAAACGTATTGTGGCCGAGGCTCGACGCACCGGGCACGGAATCGGGTTAGAGACCCTGACCGGCATCCGTGACCGGGTACGGCTTTGCAAGCCCCAACGGGCCGCACTACACAGCTGGTCGTTCGCGCAGCTGGCCGGGTTTATCGAATACAAGGCCTTCCTCGCGGGGGTGCCGGTGGTGTTCGTCGACGCCGCGCACACCTCGCAAACCTGCCGCAAGTGCGGGTACGTCGACCGGAAGAACCGACCCAGGCAATCCGAATTCTGTTGTCGTTCGTGTCGTTTCGTTGAACACGCGGACGTGAACGCTTCCCACAACATCGCCGCCCGCGCGGCACAGGCGTGGGAACGCGGGGCTCAGTCAGCAGCCCCTACGCCTTCCTAGCGTTGGACGTAGCCTGCTACCCGGCAGCCAGTCGAGCAGCGGAGTTACAAACCTGGCCTATCGGCCAGGTAGCTGACTGAATAGTCGGTCAGCGGGAATTGCGCGACACAATGTCCGCGATCCGGCTGCGGAATGCCTCGGGGGAGAAGGTGACGGCGTGGTTGCGGATGGTTTCGGGGTGATGGTCGGCCGGGTCGAAATCGCGCATCACCCGGGCGAATCCGGCCACCACCGAATCATCGGAACCGGTCGGAATGTGTTCGCCGGAGATACCGGGCACGACGGTGTCGAGGGCCCCGCCCTCGCCGACCGCGAGCACCGGTGCGCCACAGGCCATGGCCTCCACCGGGACGATGCCGAAATCCTCCACGCCGGGCATGAGCAGCGCCCGGCAGCGGCGGTACATGTCCTGCAGCACCTCGTCGGAGGCCGCGCCCAGGAAGGTGGTCTCCGGGCCGGCCAATGCCTCCAGTTGACGGCGATAACGGCCGTCCCCGAGGATCACCAGGCGCACCCCGGCCCGGCGGGCGGCGAGAATGGCGAGATCGGGCCGCTTGTAGGGCACCAGCCGGCCCGCGAAGAGGAAGAAATCCTCGCGGTCGATGCGCGGATCGGGGGAGAAACGGTCCACGCGCACAGGCGGATTCACCACCGACGCGGGCAGTCCCCACCAGTCCCGCACCCGATCGGCCACCGCCTGCGAGTTCGCCACCACGTGCGCGAGCCGCGGTGCGGCCCGAAGTTCGTTGCGCCGGGCGAGTGCGCCCAGCGCCATCAGAATGGCCTGCCCCGCCCGTCCGCCGGCCTCCCGCGCCCGGAACGCGCTGTCCCAGGCCCACCGGGCCGGGCTGTGCACATAGGCGATCACCGGCGCGGTGGTGGCGAAGACCGCCTGGGTGGCGAAAGCGTGATGGCTCACCACCACCGCGTCGTACTCGCCGTCGAGTGGCAGATTGCGCAGCGTGCCCGGCACGAAGGGCAGCAGCGGGGCGTGCGACCGCCGCCCACTCGCCGAGTAGGCGCGCGAGAGCCAGGTGTCGTATACGAGTCCGGTTGCCGTCGAGTCCGTTTCGATCGAGGGGCCTGCCGCCGTCAAGAGTGTGCGCGTGCACTCCGCGTCGGCGATGGGCGCGAAAACCGGTGCGCCGGGCCAGGTTTTCATGAACTCGGCTACCACGGCCTCGGAGCCGCCGTATTCGGTGAATCGCTCGTGGACGAGGGCGATCCGGGGTGCGGACATCACAGCTCCTGGGTTACTGCGCGAGACTGGGTTACGGCGCGAGACTGGGTTACGGCCCGAGACGGCGCGGTGCCGCCGTGCGCCGCAGCGCCGGAGCCACCGGCCGTCCGGCGAGCAGGCCGTCCACCGTGCCCTGTTCGAGGGCCTTGCGGTAGGTCTTGGCCGCCGACTGGCAGGCGTCGATGGTGTGGTCGATATCGGCGTCGGTGTGCGCGGCCGAGTTCACGAACGACTGCCCCAGCACACCCCGGTCCAGCAGCTCCTGCAGGAACAGCGTCCGATAGGGCTGGGAGGGAACGCCTTCCGGGTCACGGGTGAGGAACACCAGGCACGACGGCCGGCCCGCCACCTCGAGCTGATCACCGATACCGAGGTCCGCGGCGATGGCGTTGACCCCGGCGGCGAGGCGGCGGCCGGATTCCTCCATGCGCGCTACCGGATCGGTGTCGCGGTAGGTCTGCACGACGGCCCGGAAGGCGGCCAGGGACGCGGTTTCCGGCCCGTGGGTGGTCGACAGCAGGAAGACCCGGTCCTCGTCGGTACGCAGCCCGCCCAGCTCCATGTACTCGCGTTTGCCGGCCAGCGCCGAGAGCGGGAACCCGTTGGCCATGGCCTTGCCCCAGCACGAGAGGTCGGGCGTCACGCCGTAGATCCGCTGCGCCCCACCGGCGGACCAGCGGAACCCGGTGATCATCTCGTCGAAGACCAGCAGCGCGCCGTGCCGGTCGCACAGCGCGCGTACGCCTTCCAGGAAGCCCGGCACGGGTTCGGCCAGGGCCGTGGCCTGTTCGAGGATCACGCACGCGATCGCGGTGCGGCGCAGGGCCGTTTCCAGTGACGCCAGGTCGTTGTAGCGGAATCGCACGGTCGGAACCGCCGGTATCCCCGCGTTCATCTCGGTGGTGCCGATGAACCAGTCGTCGACCGAGAAGAACGGCTGCTCGCAGATCGCCACCGCCTCCCGCCCGGTCACCGCGCGCGCCAGCCGCACGGCCGCCGTCGTGGTGTCGGAGCCGTTCTTGGCGAACTTCACCATGTCCGCGCCCGGCACCAGGCTCAGGAAGTCCTGGGCCGCCAACAGTTCCAGCTCGGTCGGCCGGGAGAAGTTGACCCCGTCGGCGATGGTCCGCGCCACCGCCTCGACCACCGGCGCGAACCCGTGGCCGAGGGTCACCGAGCGCAGCCCCATGCCGTACTCGACGTACTCGTTGCCGTCCGCGTCCCACACCCGGGCACTCTTGCCGCGCACCAGGATCGGGGCCATGGCCTCCGGATACTGGTCCGCGCCGCGCGCGTAGGTGTGCGCGCCGCCCGGGACCAGATCGTGCAGGCGCGCCTGCAGGGCGGCACTGCGCCGGTAGTCACGCATGATCGGTACCCCCGGCGGTGATGGCCCACAGCTCATGGTCGCCGCGATGTCCGTCGAGTCCGGTGTAGCTGCGCATGGTTGCCTCCTTGTGCAGTCCCGCCGAGGCGGCGACCGCGGCCGATGCGGTATCCCCGGCCGCGACGGCCGTGTATACGCGGAACAGTCCGAGCCGGTCGAAGGCGTGTGCCAGCAGGGCCCGGGTTGCCGCCAGGCGGACTCCGTCGTCGGCGTGGGCGGGATCGGCCCAGATGTGCATCCGGGCATTGCGATCGAACATGTCGAGGTCGAACAGCCGGGCCTCCCCGGCGTAGGCGCCCGCGGCGTCGAGGACGAGCAGCAGACCGGCGGGGGAGCGCACTCCCGCTGTGCTGCGGGCGAATTCGCGCCACCAGGACCGACCGGTGCTATCGGTTCCGTCGGTCACCGGGGGCACACCGTTACGCCGGGCGGTCGCGCGGGCCGGGCCGTCGGAGGGCCGCGGGCTGCGCAGCGCCACCCGGTCGTATCCGGTCAGCCGGAGCGTAACGGGCCGGGTGGGCAGCCCCTGCCGGGTGGCCCGCCACAGCCGGCCCGCCCGATACCGGGCCAGGACCGCGAAAATCGTTGCTGCATCAGGTATTCCGTTCGCCTCCGGTGCGCCGGTGGGTTCGTCCGGGGGCGGGGTTCGATGTTCGAGGGTGCGCTCGGTCCACATCTCGGTGAATCCCTTGGGCGGAATCTCGGCCCGCGTCATCGACCACAGATCGTGATCGGCCCGCGCCCCGCCCACATCGAAGCGCAGCCGCATGCGGCCCTCGCGCACGAACCCGATCTGCACCGCACCGCTGGTGGCCGCCGCGTTCCCCGGCGAGATGGGCGCATTGATGCGCTCCAGCCCCAGCACCTCGAAGCTGAAGTCGAGGATCAGTCCCGCCGCGATCCCGCCGAATCCGTGGCGCCCCATCCGCGCGTCGATCCAGATTCCCATCTCGCCCTGCCGGGCCTGCGGATCGATATTGCCGATCTCCACCTGCCCCGCGAAACGCCCGTCGATCTCGATGACGGTGGCGACCCGCCGCCCGGTGCGGGCATTGGTCGCCGCCTCCAGACATTCACGCACCCAGGCCTTCTCGCTGTGCCGGGTGTCCCAGTCCAGCGGCGAGGTGTGCCAGAACGGTTCCAGGAGGGCGCGATCGCGCAGCCGCAGCCGCCGCCACTCCTGATAGTCGGCGAAGCGCGGCAGCCGCAGCAGCAGGGTGCTACCGTGCAGCCGCGCCGGGCCCAGTCGCAGTCGTGCCCCCGCGCCGCTCACGAGTGCGGTCGCTGCTTGCCCAGCGACGAGGTCTTGATCGCACCGTCCGTGCCCACCGACAGCCGCCAGTACGTGCCCGCCGAATCCTTCAATACGATTCCGCCTTCGCTGCGGTCGGAAATATAAGCCCCACTGTTCAATACGGCCGACAATACGGTCCCGTCCCGGTCCTGGACCTGGAAGATGTCGGCATCGGGCTGACTCGCCTGCGCCACCGTGGTCCCGGCGAAGCGCGCGCCGTGGATGGCCCCGCGCCCGATGACGTGCCAGCCCTCCGGGAACGACCTGGGATCCACGTCCTGGTAGGACCCGGAGATGAGGTTGACGGCCGTGCCCTCCGCCACGCCCTTGGGATCCACCCGCACCTCGATGGGCGGCGCGTCCAGGTCCGGGTCGAACTGCACATTGGCCAGATACGGCTGGCGGCAGTGGATCAGGTCCAGACACACCTTGCGCGCGGCCACCTTGCAGTTGACCAGACCGAACTGGGCGGGCCCGCCGGCCGGTCCGCCGATGGACAGCGCGGTGTCGGCCCCTTCGAACCACACGTTGGTCAGCCACCAGTCGTTCGCGGGGCCGTCCACCACCAGGTGCTTGTCGGTGGTCCGGGGATCGTTGTCGGACACGAATTCGACGTTGGCCAACGCCAATCCGGCATTGTGGTCGCCGCCGGTGCCGAGTACCCCGATGTGATTGTTGGTGAGTTTCGAGGACGTCACGTAGTTCTGGATGCACGAGGTGACGATCCCGTACCCGAAATTGTTGATATCGGAATTGATGACGGTCGTGCCCCCGGTGTTCTGATCCAGCACCAGTCCCCGCTGGTCCTGGAATCGGGGCGCGTTGTCGCTGATATGGTTGCCGCGCAGCACCACCGAGTCGAAGGTGCAGCGGAAGCACTCCGACAGCCGCACCGCGGTGGCCTTGGGGCCGGAGAAGTAGAAACCCAGGCGCGAGAAGCGAACCCGCTGCTTGCGCTGTAGTGCGATGAAGGTGTCATCGCCCTCGTAGTTGATGGTGGTGACATCGGCCCCGTCGCCCAGCACCGTCGCGTAGTCGGCGAGTGCCGGGAACTTCTTCAGCGTGTACTGCCCGGCCGGGATGTAGAGCACCAGCGGCTTGTCGCTGACCGCGGCGGCCTTGGCGAAGGCGTCGGTGTCGTCGGCCTTCCCGTCCCCGACCGCGCCGAAGTCCTTCACATTCCGGGCCGACGGCTGATCTGTGACATGCGGCGAACGGAATTCCGCTGCATCGGAATCGGTTTTCGCGCACGCGGCGGCGACCGGCAGGATGGCCGCCGCCCCGAGTCCGGCGGCCAGCAGCCGCCGGCGGCGCACGGCGGCGTCCGACCGGTTGTCCGTTGTCCCCCCGTCCTCCTCGATCACCGTTTCACCAGATCGAGCGGATGCTTGACGAGTTCACCGACACTGCGAGCCGGCCGGGAGAAGACGACCGTGCCGATCATTCGCTTGTTGTCGTGGCCGAAGGTGGCCAGCGCCCCGCGCACCTGATTGGAGGTGGTCTGCCCGAGCTCGATCACGCCGATGGTGGCGTCGACGCGCCGCGCCAGGGCGATGGCGTCGGCGGCCGCGGTGACGGGTGCGGCCTCCACCACGATGTGGTCGAATTCGCTGCGCAGCTTGGACATGATGTCGGTGAACCGCTCGGAGTCCAGCAGGTCGGGGGTGCGGAAATCCATGCCGCCCAGCGGCAGCACGCTGATCCCCACCTCCGGCCAGGCCAGCACGAAGCCCGCGGGGGTCGCGTTGTTGCGCAACAGTTCCGAGAGTCCCGCCGCCGCGGCCGCCGGACTGCGCCGGGACGAGCCGTGCCCGGTGGTGTCGGCGTCCACCAGCACCACCCGCGCGCCGGTATCGGCGAAGGTGCGGGCCAGCCCGATCGCCACATCCGGTTCGGAGTGCGGCGACAGCGAGGTCAGCAGCAGGCTGACCAGCGCGGGGTCCTCGGTGAGCCGGGTGCGCAGCCGGCGCAGCTCACCCGCGGCGCCGGGCCGCCCGTCGTCGACGATCCCCAGAATCGGCACGGGCAGAAAGGCTTCCAGCTCGGTGGAGGTACGGACTCGCCTGTCGAGTTTGTCGCGCAGGATCGCCGCGCCCAGGCCGACCATCAGTCCGGCCAGCACGCCGAGCATGTAGTAGCGCTTCTTCTGCGGTCCGCTGGGCTGGCTGGGCGTCTGGGCCTTGTCGATGACCTCCGCGCGGGCCGCGGGTGCGGCGTCGCTCTGGGTGACCTCGAGCCGGGAGACCAGCGCCCGGAACTGGGAGACCACCTCGTCGGCCAGGGTGCGTGCCCCGGACGCGGTGGAGTCCTTCACCGTGATGATGATGATCGTGGTGGCCGGCGGCGAGACCGCGGTGATGCGGCCGCGCAGGTCGCTCACCGAACTCTTCAGGCCCAGCTGATCGTGCACGTAGGTGGCGACGGTGACGCTGGAGGCCAGATCCACGTACGAGCGCACGCGCTGCTGCGCGGCCAGCCCACCCTGATAGGAGTCGTTGACCGACGTCCCGGTGGCCATGGACACGTACACCGAACTGGATGCGGTGTACTCGGTCGGCAGGGTGCTCGCGTATCCGTACGCCGCCCCCGTACAGATCACCACCGCGACCACGATTATCGGCCAGCGCCGCCGCAGCAGCCGCCAGTAGTCGATCAAACCCATTGCGCTGTCCTCGTTTTCCCGGATGGAATCGGCGCCCCCTGCAGCTGTTCCATCCGTCTTCGGAATTCACCAACAACCAGATACGCCAGCCATGCCAGCACCACGGCCTGCAGATACTTGCCGAGCATCTCGACGGTGCCGAGGATGCCGCGCTCGAACAGGACCGGGACCTCGATCACCGACAGGCCCAGGATCGCCATGGCCAGATACCTGCTGTAGAGGGCGCGGATCCAGATCAGCAGCAGCACGAACGTGATCGTGACCCCCACCGCGACACCGATATAGCCGCCCAGCACATAGCCCTCGTTGATATTGCCCTCGGCGAGGGACACCTCCACCGTCGACATGTCCACCGAGCGCCCGCGCACCTGCTCGGCCCAGGCGGCGCCGGACCGGAACTTCTCCGCGCCCAGCAGCTGGGTGGGAATCAGGCTCTGCACGGCGTGCTGCGCCACCTGAGCCGGCGTCAGCCAGGAACTCGGCCCGGCGAACCAGGAGTCGGTGGCGGCCTCGAGCAGGTCGAAGCGGCGCAGCATGCTCAGGAAGGGGTGCACCACCGTCGGATACTGCGCATCCACCTGTGCCGCTTCGGCCTTGGCGGCGGCATCGGTCTTGAGCGACTGCAGCCAGCCGAAGCCGCCGATGGCGAGGCCGGTGATGCTCAGCACGCCGACCACCTTGACGCGCGTCCAGCCGGTCATGGCGAAGCGCACGGCGATGGCCAGTACCGCGCCCATGATCGGGGTCTTGGACTGCACGGTCGCGGTCCACACCAGCTCGCCGCAGGTGAGCGCGCCGACCACCAGCGCGGTGGTGCGGCCGGACTCGTTGCGGTAGAACACGATCAGGCCGACCGCGCCGAGGGTGGCGAGAATGGTGACCAGGTTGATGAGCGGGTTCGGGCTCTCCAGCTCGCCCGCCTTGCCGGTGGTGCCGGTGGCGTAGGCCGCCAGCCGGCCCAGGGTGCCGACGCCGTAGAGCAGGAACAGGGTCTGGGTGAAGATGGGCTCGCCCGCGAAAGGCGCTACGCGCGGCGTGGTCTCGCGCGGGCGCAGGCGCACCCAGGCCGCGTAGCCGACGATCAGTGCGGCGTAGACCCAGAGTCCGAAGATGACCGGTTGCAGCACCGCGGCGATGCCGCCGTCGTAGCCGTACTCGTAGAGCCGCGGATCGGGCACATTGTCGCCGTAGCTGGGGACGGGCTGCACCCACAGCAGGACCACCGGTCGCGCGATATACGACAGTGACCAGTGCGCGGTCTGCGCGATGAGGAACACCCGGGCCACACCGGGCAGGAACATCGCGGCCACGACGATCGTCACCAGCGCGGCGGCGACGAGGAATACGGCGAATTGTGCGGAGGCCATCACTCTCCCATCACCCGTATGTCCGCGCCGCGGGCCGGGGCGTTACCCGTTTGCGTGGCCGCTCTTTTCGCCATCGGCGCGGCAGATCCGTTGCGCCGTTTGGGGCATGGGCGGCGCTTCGTGCGGCTACACGGTGTGGCCTCGTGCGCGCGGCCGCTCATGCCAGTGCGTCGATGATCTCGCGGGCGCGGTCCACGTACCGGTGGTCGCCGTTCACGATGCGGCGATGACCGGCCTCGGCGACCTTGGCGACCTGATCGGGATACTTGGCGCAGCGGCGCAGGATCTCGCGCAGCTCGGTCGGGCCGGAGAACAAATAGCACTCGGCCTCGTCCTGGAGCAGTTCGGCATGTTCGTCGGTGCGTTCGCCGACGAAAAGGCCACCGGCGGCGGGGACTTCGAACGTGCGGCAGGTGTGGGTGTCGCGATTGTCGGAATTGAGCAGCACCAGGTTCGCGGTGACCGCGGCGACCGCCGTGGAGAAGTTCTCGCCGTAGACCGCGCCGCCGACATCGGCGCCGGTCTGCCACAGCGCGCGTACGCGCCGCCAGCCGGGACCGCGTAACAGCATGTCCCCGCGGTGTTCACGGGCCAGCGAAATCAAGAGATCTTGACGGTCGGGGCGCACCGCGCCGATGAAACCGACCAGATAGTTGCGGACGGTACGGCGGGCGGTGAGGTGGTGCAGGGCCGGATCATATGCGCTGCGAACGAATTTCACGTGCCTGGCGCCGCGGGCAGTCAGCTCGGGAACGTTGTGCCACTTGGTGGTGACGATGAGATCCCATTCGGCTTCGTGTGCCAAGTATTCCGGGCTGGTGTTGTACGGATTGGATACGTCGTCGGGACTGTAGTGCACATGCAGACCAGCCGGGGCGCTCAGTAGCCGCTGCTGATCCAGGTGCACCGATTTGAAGGCGAACAGCACATCGGGCGCGAATTCGATAGCGGCGCTGTCGATCTCGCGATGCAGCGCCTCGACATCCCAGGGCGCGCGCCGATGGGCGACCTTCGAATACATCCACGGCGGCGACAGCCGCGCGGGCAGCGTGACCGGGGTCGTGTCGATCACCACCACCTCGTGCCCCGCCTGCTGGAATCCGTCGGCGAGTGAGCGCGCGTTGCTGCCCACCCAGTCATCGCCGACGAAAAGTACTTTCACGCCAAATCCCCCTTGGTCAGCAGCGCGGTGGCAGGTTCGACCGGCCCGCCGCGGCCGGCCCGTTCCCGCACCATGAGCCACCGCACCCGGATGATGTACCACAGCGCGACGCTGATTTCCGCGGAAACAGTGCCATAGACCAGGGTCCAGACCGATCCGGTCCGGGCGGCGACCACCAGCGCCACCGCGGCGACGCAGGTGCCGATGATCGCGCCGATCAGCACGCCGATGGTGTCCTGCTTGACCGGCAGCACGGCGGTGGTCACGTACGAGGTGATGGTGGTGGCGGGCAGGATGAGAATCTCGACGCGCAGCAGGGGTATCGCGCCGTCGAAATCGTGGGTGTAGATGAGGTGGACGAGGATGGGGGCCATCACCCAGACGCTCACCACGGCGAGGCAGGCCAGGGTTACACAGCCGATCAGCATCTGGATCTGATTGCGCCAGAACTGATCATGGGCGCTGCGGCGGGCCATGCGGGGGAGCAGGGCGAAGCCGATCGGGTCCAGGGTGGACTGGATCGCGCGGACCAGCCGGTCGCCCGCGGAGTACAGGCCCAGCGAGGCCGCCTCCAGAACCGCGCCGTACACCGCCGCCGAGCCCTGGCCATAACCGGTGACCAGCAGCCGGGAGGTGAAAATCGGTGCGGCCATGCGCAGGACGGCCCGCACGCCGTAGGGCCGGGCGGGCGGTCCGAACTTGCGGAAGGAGTCCCACCAGGTCAGCGCGACCGTGGCGATGGAGGAGACCAGCAGGCACAGCACGGCCATGGAGGCGCTGGGGAATCGGGGGAGCAGTCCGACGAGCAGGCCGAGATATCCGATGCGGCCCACGCCCTGATACATGGTGGAGCTGCCGAATCTGCCCTGGCCGATGAGCAGCCAGTCCTCCGAGATCGACCAGAAGCCACCGGCGAACAGGCCCAGCAGCACCATGTGCAGTTTGGGGGACACCCCGATCGCGAGGCCGGCCAGCAGCGCCACGCCGATGAGGGTCAGGGTGGTGGCGCGAATGGCGAGGTAGGTGCCGCGCAGGCGGTTCACCTCGAGGTGGCCCGGATCGTCTTCGGGCACTTTGGCGGCCAGGAACGAGGTGACGCCCAGATCCACGACCAGCGAACCGATGAAGTAGGACGACATGCCGATGGCCAGCAGGCCGGTGCCGTGCGGGCCCAGCATGCGGGCCAGCAGGGGGACGGTGACCAGGGTGATGACGTACTGGCCGTACTTGCCGAAGGTCACCAGTCCGATATCGCGGATGATGCTGCCGACACTGCCCAGACCGGAGGACGAGTCCTTGCGATGGTGACCGTTGGCGTCGGAATGATCTGTGGCGATGGGGGATTCGCCGTCCGTCGCGGCCTGTCGGTAGGCGCCGGAGGCATCGCGCGCCGGGCGGGTGATCGGGAGCCGCACGGTGGGTGGGTCGACCGGATCGCCGTAGAAGGTCGGGAGCACCGGACCGCGGGAGGGCGCGGCATAGCGGGCGGCCCGGGTCTCGTCGAACGACACCGTGCCACGGCCGGTGCCGTTCTCGTGGCCGTTCGGTCCGGCGCGGCGCTGCCGCGCACCGGTCGGCCCGGAATCATCGCGGGCGTCGTGTTCGAAGGCGGAGGCCTGCTGGTCGACCTCCGGAATCCCGTGCCGCATGTGGCGGCGCTGCCGCAACCGGCCCAGCGTGCCGAGAGCCTCCATCCGCACGGTGGGCGGGTCGTAGGCCGGCAGCGGATCGGTCGGATCATCCACGCCGCGACCGCTTTCCGGGCAGACCGGTCAGGAGGCCGGTCACGATCCGGCCCGACTCGGCGACATCGAATTCGCGGGCCCGCACCCGTGCGGCATCGGCGAGCTTGACGCGCAGTTCCTGATCGGCGATGAGAGTGTCCAGGGCGCGGGTGAGCTCGGCGCGATCGCCGGCCGTCACCAGTAGGCCGTTCACCCCCGGCTCCACGATCTCCTCCGGTCCGCCCGGGCGGGTCGCGATGACCGCGCAGCCCGCCCGCATGCCCTCCACCACCACCTGGCCGAAGGGCTCGGGCAGCACCGAGCAGTGCACGAGAATATCGGCGTGGCGCAGATAGGATTCCGGGTCGTCCACGTGGCCGGTGAAGGTGACCGGGAGGTCGAGGGCGGTGGCGTGCACCTCGAGTTCGGCGCGGTAGGGCTCCTCGTCGAAGAAGGTGCCGCCGACCAGGAATACCTCGCGGGGGAGGGTTTTCACATCGGCCAGGGCGCGCAGGAACAGGTCCTGGCCCTTCCAGGGGGCGAGGCGGCCGACGACGGCGATGATGGTCTCGCCGGCCGGGCGTTGTTCCCGGGGTCGTTGTTCGCGGAGGAGCGCGGATTCGTCTGCCGCGGTGTCGTTGTCGGGTGGGAACTCGACGCCCGGATAGGCGACGACGGCCGCTCGCCGCCATGTGTACAGCGAGGCCAGGGTGCCGCGGCTGTTGGCGATCACGGCGCGGGCCACCACCCAGCCCAGCACTCGGATGACGAGGGCGAGCACGCGGCCGAAGTAGTCGCGCGAAACCCGGTCGTGCACATGCCAGACCAGCGGGACCCGGGCTCGGCGGGCGGCGAGCGCGCCCATGAGCATGGCTTTGGTGCTGCCCGCGACCAGGACGGTGGCCTCCAGGTCGCGGACGGTCGCGCCCAGTGTCCAGCCCAGACGCAGCAGTCCCGTCGCGCCGATGAGCAGGCTGCGGATCCCGGCCTTGTCGATGGTCATGGCGCGGGAATCGAAACTATTGGTGACGACGCGGGTTTCGATCCCGCGCGCGGCCATCAGGCGCAGCATCGGACCGTCCTCGGTGTAGAGCACGGCGGTCCGCCCGGCGGGCATGGCCGAGACCAGGCGCAGCGTCGCGAGTTCGGCTCCGGAGGGGGCCGCGGTGTGCGCCAGGAATACAGCCTTCAGCGGTGCCATCAGCCGACGAGCTCCGCGTAGAGATCCCGGTGCCGATGCGCCGCGACGGCCCAGGAGAACGTCTCCGCATGGGCGCGGCACTGTTTCGCGGCGGGCCGGGAGCCGTCGAGGGCCGCGGCGATGCGGGCGGCGAGTGCCTCGGCATTGCCCGGCGGGACGAGGAGCGTGGCGTCCAAATCCCGGACAGAATCGGGCAATCCGCCACAATCGGACACGATCGGGGGGCGTCCGGCGGCGAGGGATTCCAGGGCGATGAGGCCGAATCCCTCCAGTGCGAGGGAGGGGACCACGGTCAGATCGGATCGGGTGTACAGGTCGGTGAGTTCCGCGTCGGACACCGAACCGGTGAATCGGATCGACGGCTGGTCGGCGGCGAGCGACCGCAATTCGGCCTCGGCGGTCCCGGTTCCGACGATGATCAACCGGGCGTCGGGATGCTTGGCCGACACGTCGCACCAGGCGCGAATGAGCACGTCGATACCCATCCGCTTCTCCAATCGCCGCACGCACAGCACGATTCCGGTATCGGCCTCGGGCTCCGAAGTCGTGAAACGCTCCAGATCCACACCGGGCGGAATCACCCGAACACGGTCGGGCCGCACGCCGTAGTCGCCGACCAGCAACCTTTCGAAATAGTGCGACAGCACGACGAACCGGTCCGCCCTGGCATACCGCAGCCGCTCGACCAGAAACTTGGCGCGCACCGCCCGCGGGCCCTCGCCGGCCATCCGGCTCTCCGCCGCCCACGGCCCATGAAAGTGCACTACCAGCGGATTTCGTACCGCCGCAGGCCCGTACAAGCAGAAATGCCGATCGATCACGGTGTCGCGGGTGAGCCCGCCCCGGTCCAGATACGCGGTTCGTGCGCGCTGGAGCGTCGATCCGCCGGTGGGCCCCCATGACCCCGCACCGACCGGACCGTCTCCGAAAGCCCTTGCACCGATACTGATTCGAGGGTCGCGCGTCAGTGCACCGTATAGATCTGTGAAGTACCGGTTGAGACCACCATGAGCGGCCGTGAACCACTCCGACCCTGTCATCAACACCCGAATGGGCCGTGTCAAAACCCTCACCCCCGGGTCCGTCACCCACATTCGGGCCGAGATAAAACGATCCGAACGCCCTTGCAGCGCAAGTGTATGCCAATCCGCGCTGCTGGGCGGGCTATCGGTCCGCAATCAACCCACCGACCAGTATTTTCCGCGCCTTCGATTTCCAAGCACGAATCAGCCGGACCATCGAGGCGTCGAACGGACGGATCATCCACGCGCAGAATCGGCCGGATCATCCACCTGCCAAACCGGCCGGATGTTGTGTCAGTGCAGGTGTCAGGCCGGTATCAGCTCGACGTCAGCGGCTCCCGCGAAAGTAATTCACGTCAACAACACCGCAACTCGAACCGAGGAGCCCACCATGACCGCCACCCTGACCGCCCAGGACAAGCAAACCCTCCGCACCGCCGCCTACGGCGCCGTCTCCCTGATCTCGGCCGCCGACGCCGCCGGCGGCTCGCCCCACAAGGCCGCCACCGCCGGCAGCATCGCCCTCGGCTCCGCGACCGGCCTGGTCGGCCACGTCCTCGCCGAGAAGTCCTCCGGCGTCCGCCTCGAGTCCAAGTCCGTAGCCGCCCTCGCTGACCAGGTCCTCCCCGCCCTGACCGCCGCAATGACCCTGCTGGCCAACCACTCGCCGGCCGAGGCCGCCAACTTCCGCACCACCGTCCTCGTCGCCATCGAAGCCGCCACCCACAAAACCGGATCCACCCCCACCGTCACCGACATGACCCGCAAGATCACCGCAGCCCTCGACGCCGCCTGAAGAAATGCCTCCGGGCCCCTCTCCGGCACTGACACGGAACCCCGACCAGGGACCCGAAGCCCGGACAGAACAAACGCTCTGTCCGGGCTTCTTCGCTGCGTCCCGCCCTGTTCGAAAGCCCGTCGAAACCTGACAACGCGCCCAACCCGAAGCGCGTGCTGATCCCCGTCTCTGGGTTTCGTTGGTACACAGGGCCACTGAGCGGATAGACATCATTGGCTATGCGTACCCGTTCGTGTTCGAGCTACTGCCCAGGGCATCCGAACTCATTGCGGCTAAGGCAAAGTCCGGATGTGTGGTGCGGCTCGGGTTCGCTGATCCAGACTGTGACCACGTCATGGAGCGGGACACGCTGGAGCAGATGGGAGGAACCCTCCCTGGCCGGATACGCAACGCTTTGTCGATGCTAGGGCCGTTGGCAGACGCCCCCGGGTGCTCGGTGGGGCTTCACACGACACATCTGTACAACTCAGTGTTTCGATTCGACTCGGAGATGATCGTTACCCCGTACTTGTTCCGGGCCAGGGGCTACCAGCACACCGCGTTGTACCTGCGGAGGTTGTCTCCGCACGGCATATTCGAGTCGTTTGCAGACCAGTTCGAGCAGATATGGGGAACCACGACCCTGTACACGACAACGCGAGGATTCGGCAATGGGCTCACGGCGTGACTACTACCGGGACCAGAACGCACCCAAGCCCAATTCGCTGAAGCCTGGGGGTTCAGCTCTGGTGGCGGACGAGGCCGGCCGGGTGCTTATGCAACGGCGTGGCGACTCGGGTAATTGGTCGTTGCCGGGCGGGATCATGGAGGTTGGGGAAACCCTGGAGGAGTGTGTGATCCGCGAGACCCGTGAGGAGACGGGGTTGGACATCGAGATCACTGGCCTTCTCGGTATCTACACCGATCCGGAGCACGTGATCGAATACTCGGACGGTGAAGTCCGGCAAGAGTTTGCGATTGTCTACCGCGGTCGTGTGGTGGGTGGAGAGATCCAGGTCTCGCACGAGTCCACCGAGGTTCGGTTTCTCTCCCTGGAGGAGCTGGAGGGCTTGCCGGTTCACCCGACTGTGCGTCTGAGGCTTCAGCATCACCGGGAGCAGTGGCAAACTCCGTGGTTGGGCTAGATACCGCATCGCGGGTATGAGGATGGGTGTCTCCGTGGTCGTGGGTCACCCCACACCGAGCGGGTGTCGGCTTGTTCACCTACGGGTACGGCGGCAAGGCCGACGGACAGTGACAACGCACCCCAACCCGGCGACGCTTTCATCATCGAGTTGAACGAAATCGACTACACGGGACGAATAGTCGGCGACCTTGCGACCGCATCGATCCGGCGGAGTCAGGTTCTGGGCGACGAGCCGAAGTAGTTGCGCAGCCGATCGGCGTAGATCCATCGTTGTTCGCCGGTCGCGTACCCCGGCAGTGGCTGAGACCCATAGAGGTTGTCGGCCTCATATCGGGGGAAGACATGGACGTGGTAGTGCCACACGTCCTGGCCGCCGCCGGGTTCATTGTGCTGGCGAGTGGACACTCCATCGCAACCGTAGGTGGCTCGCATCGCGATGGCGACCTCGCGGACAACGTCATGCACGGCGTGCCCGTATTCCGGTGGCAGGTCGTACAGATTCTCGTGATGAGCGTTCGGTATGACCAGGACGTGTCCGCGGTTGTCCGGCCACCATCGGGCCGCGGTGAAAGCGGTGGCACAGCCGGTGCGCAGCACGATGTCTCGCGGGCTGTCGAGTGGGGTCTCGCCACCGGTGAGAAGGAAACAGAATGGGCAGTCGTACCCGGGAGGTTCGTGATTGTGCACGGTCATCCAACGCTACCGCATGATCCACACGAGATACATTGCCGCCCAACCCATCCGCCTCTGGCATCCACTTCGGCCGAAGCGGTGAGCACGAAGTGCCGAAGAATTCGGACAATGCCGCGGCCACCGGTGCGGATCATCGGGGTGGTGCCGCTGTCCGGCCAGCATGACCAGGTCCGCGTTCGGAAGCGTCGCGCGGACGCTCTTCCTGCCGTAGGAGTCCGTGTTGTCGCCGGCGAGTAACAGGGTTTGTGTGTCGAGGCTCGACCAGCGGCTCAGGTCGGGATCCATTGCCGTCAAGTAGACGAAGCCAGTCGACGCGGACTCTTCCACGGATTGTGTGCGGGACGAAAGTCTGCTCGAGGGATCGGCGCACGCCGGTAGGGTCGGGTTCATGGAGTGGAGTTTTCGTGCGGCGGAAGAGCTTTCGGCGGCGATGCGCGCTGGTGAGGTGTCCTCGGTGGAGCTGACCGAGGAGGCGATTGCGCGGATCGAGCGAGACGACAAGGCGATCAATGCGATTTGTGTGCCGGACTTCGAGCGGGCGCGGGCTGCCGCGCGTCGGGCTGATGAGGCGCGCGGGCGGGGTGAGGACAAGCCGCTGCTCGGGATTCCGGTGACGGTCAAAGAGTCCTACAACATGGCTGGGCTGCCCACGACGTGGGGTATGCCCCCGTTCCGGGATTATGTGCCGGCCGAGGACGCGGTGCAGGTGTCGCGGCTCGAGGCTGCCGGTGCGGTGATGCTGGGAAAGACCAACGTGCCGTTCATGTTGCAGGATCTGCAGAGCTTCAACGAGATCTATGGCACCACCAACAATCCGTGGGATCACGGGCGTTCGCCGGGCGGCTCTTCCGGTGGATCGGCGGCCGCCTTGGCGGCCGGGTTCGGCGCGCTGTCCATCGGGTCCGATATCGGTGGTTCACTGCGCACTCCGGCGCATTTCTGCGGTGTGTATGCGCACAAGCCGACCCTCGGGTTGGCGGCGACCCGGGGTATGGTCCCGCCGCCCGCACCGGCACTGCCGGCGGAGATCGATCTCGCGGTCGTCGGCCCGATGGCGCGCACTGCACGTGACCTCTCGCTCCTGCTCGACGTCATGGCTGGACCGGACCCGCTGACCCTCGGTGTCGCATACGAAGTCGCTCTGCCGCCCGCCCGCCACGAGAAGCTGTCGGACTTCCGGGTCCTGGTCATCGATGAGCACCCGCTGATTCCGACCGGCTCGGCCGTGCGGGCCGGGCTGAACCGGGTTGCCGACGCGCTCACCGCCGAAGGCGCTCGCGTGGAACGGCACAGTCCGCTGCTGCCCGATCTCGCCGAAGCCGCGACCCTGTATACGCAGCTGTTGGTTTCGAACCTCGCGGCACGCATGCCGGCGGAGCAGTACGAGCAGATCCGGACGGTCGCCGCCGGCCTGCCCGCGGACGCAGAGGGTTCCGAGGTGGCCTGGGTGCGCGGCGCGGTGTTCAGCCACCGCGAATGGATCGAGGCGAACACCCGACGCGAATTCCACCGCCAGACCTGGCGGCAGCTGTTCGGTGAATTCGATGTCGTCGTGTGCCCGATCACGCCGACTCCCGCGTTCCCGCACGACCACAATGCCGACATGCGGGACCGGCGGATCGACATCGACGGCGTCGCACACCCATTCGGCGACCAGCTCGTCTGGGCCGGGGTGGCGACCATGCCCGGCCTGCCCGCCACCGCCATCCCGACGGGACTCTCTGCCGAGGGGCTGCCGGTGGGCGTTCAGCTCGTCGGGCCGATGTTCGAGGACCGCACCCCATTGCGGCTGGCCGAACTGCTCGAAGAGAAGATCGGCGGCTTCCAGCAACCGCGCTAGGACGTGCGTCAGGGGCGACGCACAACCAAACGTTGTAGAAGGCGGGGGATTGGTTGTTTGATATCCGGTGCATCGCCTGATCGAGAGACGTAGCGCGCAGACTCTGTTCTTCAGGGCGGGGATAGCGCATCGGTGACAGGCTAGCATGCTAACATGTCACGCATGGGAGCCAAGATGGTCAAGCGGGCATACAAGTACCGTTTCCACCCGACTCCCGAACAGGTGCAGCAGCTTTCGCAAACCTTCGGGTGTGTCCGGTACGTGTACAACCGGGCGTTGGCGGAACGTTCTCGCGCCTGGACTCAGGAGCAGCGGCGCATCACCTACGCGGACACGTCGCTGATGCTCACGCAGTGGAAACGCGACCCCGACACCGCATGGCTGGCCGAGCCGTCGAAAGGCCCTTTGCAGCAGGCGCTTCGGAATCTTCAGGGCGCGTTCGACAAGTTCTGGCGCAAGCAGACCCGATACCCGCAGTTCAAGAAGAAGGGGCGGTCGAAGGATTCGGCGACATACTTCGGCAACTGCTTCACGTACCGCGACGGACAGATCCAACTCGCGAAACAGACGCAGCCGTTGGACATTCGCTGGTCGCGTCCCCTGCCGGAGGGTGCGGTGCCATCGCAGGTGACGGTGTCGCGCGACAGCGCGGGCCGATACCATATTTCGATCCTGGTCGAGGAACTGATCACCGAGCACGCGCCCTGCGATGTGACGCTCGGGGTGGATGCGGGGATCGGGTCGCTGTATGTGTTCTCGACCGGGGAGAAGGTGTCCAACCCTCGCTATGAGAAGCGCGACCGTGCCCGTCTGGCGAGAGCTCAGAAGGCGTTGTCGCGCAAACAGAAAGGTTCGGCCAACCGGGCGAAGGCCCGGTTGAAGGTGGCGCGTGTGCACGCGCGGATCGCCGATCGCCGCCGGGATCATCTGCACAAGCTCTCGACTCGTTTGGTGCGCGAAAACCAAGTGATCGCCATCGAGGATTTGAGCGTGCGGAACATGGTCCGGAATCGTTCGCTCGCCCGTGCGATCTCGGACGCCTCCTGGGCACAGTTCCGGTCGATGCTGGAGTACAAGGCCGATTGGTATGGGCGTACCGTGGTCGCGGTGGACCGGTTCTATCCGTCGTCCAAGACATGCTCAGCATGCGGGCGGATCAACATCACGATGCCACTTCACGTGCGGGAATGGGTGTGCGCATGTGGCGTCGCCCACGACCGGGATGTGAACGCGGCCAAGAACATACGTGCCGCAGGGCTTGCGGTGCTCGCCTGCGGAGATGGTGTGAGACCGCCCCGCAGCTGATGCGGGAAGGCAACCGTCGATGAAACAGGAAAACCCTGTCGCGAGGCAGGGAATCCCGGCCCTTCAAGGCCGGGAGGATGTCAAGGTGGGATGGCTGAGCGCGCGCGGCGCGCGGGGCGTGAGGTGAGTGCATGCGTGCGTTGTTGATGTTGGTGGTTGTGCTGGCGATTGCGGTGGTCGTGGGCGACCGGGTCGGGGTGGTGGCGGCGCAGAACGAGATCGGGCGCCGGATTGCCACCGAGTACAACCTTCCGCAGCAGCCGCGCGTGGAGATCGGTGGCTTCCCGTTTCTGACGCAGGCGGTCGACGGCAATTTTCATGACATCGATATCAGAGTCGGCGACTGGAGTGATCAGCAGATTTCTGTTCACGATCTCGATGTCAGCCTGACCGATGTATCCGCACCGCTGAGTGATGTGGTGCACGGCCGCACCTCGAATCTGGTTGCCGCGACGGCGACTGCGACGGCTCTGGTTCCCTACGGCACCGTGCAGACTTTTGCCCCGGAGGGGGTGGAGTCGATTTCCTATGCGCCGGACGGACTGCGCGTCAAGGGAACGTTTTCGGTGGAGGGTCTTTCGGTGCCCGCGACGGTGGTCGTCACCGTCGCGCCGACCGAGGACGGGATCGTGGTCACTCCGGTCTCGGTTCAGGCCGCGGTTGGCGGCCCGGCGATTCCCCTGGCCCTGCTGCAACGAAACCTCACCTTCACCGTGCCATTGCAGCGACTGCCGCTCGGCGCGCAACTGACGTCCATCCAACCGAGCGCCAACGGCCTGCAGGTAACCGCCGTCGCCCACACCGTGCGCTTCTCCGACCTGTCGTAAGAACACTCCCGCCGCGTGCTGTCACATTTCCCGCGTGCCGATGGTCGAGGAGATGACACCGAAGAGTGCATCCCGACAGGAGAAGACCATGGTCACCATCACGCAGCAGATCCCGGCCCGGACCACCCCGGCCGCGCGAGGCCGGATTCGCACGTACGCCTACTGGGCGTGCACGGTGAGTCTGGCGTTCATGATGATCAGCGGCGCCTACGGCGAGTACACCCAGCAGTACGGGACCCTGGAAACCCACACGATTCTGGGGTACCCCACCTACTTCCTCACCCTCATCGCAACGTGGAAACTGCTGGGCAGCGCCGCGATTCTGGTGCCCGGCTTCCCGCGGTTGAAGGAATGGGCCTATGCGGGAATGTTCTTCAACATGACCGGAGCCTTCATCTCGCACCTGGTCGAGCGCGATTACGGCGCTGCCGGCATGCATCTGACCGTCACCGCCGGCATCGTGGCGCTGGTCCTCGCGTCCTGGGCGCTGCGGCCCGCGGACCGCATGCTCCCGCGCCGATGAGGGCCGGCCGGCATCGATGAGTTTGTGCCGCCCGACCCGTCTCCACTCCCATGACGCAGGTTCTATGGCACATCACGATGTCGGTGGACGGGTTCATCGCACCGGAGGACGACTCCACCGGGTGGATGTTCGGGCACGGGGCGGCGGGCCCGCTCGGGGTGGAGGCGATGCGGCGGACCGGGGCGGTCTTGTCCGGGCGACGCGGATACGACCTGGGCAACGGGCCCGGGAGCGACGATCGGAAACTGTACGGCGGCATGTGGTCCGGGCCGATATTCGTGCTCACCCATCGGCCGGGGGAGGTGCCGCACGATCCCGATGTCACCTTCCTGTCCTGCGGTATCGCGGAGGCGGTCGCCACGGCGAAAGCCGCGGCGGGGGAGGGCGACGTCGGGGTTTTCGGTGCGAATCTGGCCCGGCAATGCCTCGAAACCGGGCTCGTGGACGAGATCGTCATGCACATCGTGCCGACCCTGCTCGGTAGCGGAGTGCGACTGTTCGAAGGCGCAGCGCCGGTTCGGCTGCGCAAGCTGCGCTGCGACGACTCCGGCCAGATCACCGATCTCCGATTCCAGGTCGAGCCCGCCGATTAACGCCGACGCCGCGCTACCGGATCTGGGTTACGGTGATCGGCGGGCACGACGTGGTCGGAGGTAGGCAGCTGTGGGGCGGACACTCGCGCAGGGGCAGGTTTTCGCGGGGTACACCGTTGAACGGCTGCTCGGGGTGGGCGGGATGGGGGAGGTCTATCTCGCGAAGGACAAGGATCTGCCACGCTCGGTGGCCTTGAAGCTCTTGGCTTCCGGCAAGGCCGACGACCCCGAGGTGCGGGCGCGCTTCCTGCGGGAGGCCGATACCGCTGCGCGGCTGTCGCATCCGAACATTGTCGCGGTGTACGCGCGGGGCAACGACGACCACCGCCTGTGGATGGCCATGCAGTACGTCGAGGGCACCGATGTGTCGGCGATTCTGCGGGAGGGCCCGATCCGGCCCGACCACGCCGTGCGCATCATCGGGGAGACCGCACGGGCACTGGACCACGCGCACCGCGCCGGCGTGCTGCACCGGGATGTGAAACCCGCCAATATCCTGCTGGCCTGGGGCCCGGATCAACGGGTGTACCTGGCGGACTTCGGAATCGCGAAGGCCGTGGACCACACCGGCGCGCTGACCCGGACCGGCGAAATGTACGCCAGTTTCCAGTACGCAGCACCCGAACAATTCGAACTGCGCAGCGATACCGACCATCGGGCGGACGTCTATGCCCTGGGCTGCACGCTGTTCCACATGCTCACGGGCCGGCTGCCGTATCCGGGCGAGAGCACGGCACAGCTGGTGGCGGCCCACCTCGGCGCCGAGATTCCCCGGCCGAGCCTGGTGCACACCGGCGTTCCCGCCGCGTTCGACGCGGTCATCGACCGGGCGCTGGCCAAGAATCGGGACCAGCGCTTCGGCAGCTGCGGGGAACTGGCCGCGGCCGCCGAGCAGGCGCTCACGGCCACGAACGGGCCCTGGGGGCCGGGCTCCCGCCAGGATGGACCCGCTGAGCAAGGCGCCCTGCCGCCGAATCCCGCTGTGGCGCAGTCCCGGATGGGCTTCGATCCGAGCAAGTTCACCGGCGCGACCACCAAACCCAGCATGCCCACCCAGCCCGTGCCGGCCTCGTACGGTGAGCTGCCGACCCAGCTCAATGCGCAGCGCTCCCAGTTCGCCGCGCCGCAGACCCGGATCAATCCTCAGCAGGTCCCGCTCACCGCGCCGCCACTGCAGTACGGCCCGGCCGGCAGCGGACCGCATCCCGTCGACGGCACCCCGGCCACACCCGCCGCGCCGCGCCGTCGCGTCCCCAAGGTTCTCCTCGGCACCTTCCTGGCCGCCCTCCTGCCGGCCGGCGGCCTGGGCGTCGGATTCGGTACGGGCGCAATCCATTTCGGTAACAGGGGCGGCCGTTCCATCCTTCAGCCGCCGGTAGCCGGTGACGCCTCGCAGGCCGCGGCCACCAAGGCCGCCTGCGACTACGCCGAACTCATGACCACCTACGACTACAACAACGGCGACGACTGGCAGTCGAAGGTGATCGCGGGCGCGACCGGCACCTGGAAATCCGAGGCCCAGACGCTGCTGCCGACCATCCGCGTACTGCTGGAGTCGGGTTCCGAGCACACCCGCGCCGCCGATGCGGCCTGCACGGTGACCTCGGGCAGCAACACTCATTACGATCTGGCCGTCGACGTCACCCAGATCAACTCCACCCAGGGCAAGGCCGACACCACCGATCACCAGAAGATCACCCTGTCCATGGAGTACGTGGACGGCAAGTGGCTGTGCAGCAATCTGGTGAGCCCCCTGTTCCCCAGCTGACCGGTCGGTGCTGCCGCGCCGATGATCCTGTCACTGAAACGATTTCGCAGTTCAGTACCCCCACTCCGTATGGCGCGAAGCACTGGACGTGCGATAGATTCGCTGCGGATTCGTGCTCGGACCGGGCGTCGGAAGGAATCGAGCGTGGGGAACTCTGGCGCGGGGGATGGTGCCGGGAAAATAAGGGTGCTCGTCGACAATGGCGAGTACTGGTTACGCAATCGCGGCGACATCGCCATGATGGTGATGACCGTCGAACGCCTACGGGAACGCTGGCCGCACGCCCGTATCGGCATGCTCACCGACGAACCCCACATCCTGCGCGGCGTGCTGCCGCAGGCCGAACCCGTGCCGGCCCACACCGGTGGGCACTGGGGCAGGGGCGGTATCGCGGGCCGGCTGGAGGAGGCCGCCGGGGTCCACCTGCTCGGCCCCGCCGCCATGCGCTGGCGTTCCGCCACCGAGGTGCCCAAGCACTATCTGCGCGGCGCCAAGAACTGGGCGCGCAAGGAGGTCCACGTCCTCGCCACGGGCGACCGGGAACCCGAACCCACCGGCATGCCCGACCTGCCGCCGGTGCCCGCCGCCCTCGCCGACGCGGACCTCGTCATCGCCCAGGGCGGCGGCTACATGACCGATGTCGACCTCTACCAGGCCCATCGCACCCTCAATCTGCTGGAAGCCGCCCAGCGTCAAGGCATTCCGAATGTCATGATCGGCCAGGGCCTGGGCCCCATGCGCGATGCGCACCTGCTGCGCCGCGCGGCGGAGGTGCTGCCGGGCGCCGACCTCATCGCCCTGCGCGAGGGCCGGCGCGGCCCCAAGCTGCTGGCCGAACTCGGCGTCGCCGCCGAGAAGATCGTGGTCACCGGCGACGACGCGGTGGAGTTCGCCTACCGACTGCGGCGGCCCGGCATCGGCACCGATCTCGGTCTGTGCCTGCGCATTTCGGACTATTCCAAGGTGAGCGACTCGGCCCGCGACACCCTCGGCGTGGTGGTGCGCCGCGAGGCCGCCGAGCTGAACACCGCCCTGGCCCCGCTCATCATCTCCGAATACGACGACGAGGACCGCCGCCACACGCTGCCGCTGCTCACGGGCGCGGCGAGCACCCGGCCCGTCATCGGGCGCGCGGGCACCGCGCAGGACGTGGCGCGTCAGGTCTCGCGCTGCCGGGTCCTGGTGACCAGCGCCTACCACCTCGCGGTTTTCGCACTCTCCCAGGGCATTCCGGCGGTGGCTGTAACGGCGTCGCAGTACTACGACGACAAATTCTATGGGTTGGCCGACATGTTCGGCGCGGGCGCGGCCGGGGCCGGTCTGCGCATCGTGCACCTGGACGTGGACAACCTCGACGCCGAACTGTCACGTGCGATTCGCCAGTTGTGGGAATCCGCGCCGGAACTGCGGGATGCGCTGCAGCAGAGGGCAGTTGAACAGATCGACGCCGGCCGCGCGGGTCTGGATCGGGTGTACGGGCTCGTGGCAGGAGGTGAGGGCGCACCCGGCGAACCAGCCGAACCAGTTCAGGGGGAACGATGAAGAACCTTTCGGTGTGCGTCCCGGCCTACAATTCCGGCCGCACCCTGGAGACGACGCTGCGCTCGATTCTGGACCAGGACACCGATATCGAGGTGCTCGTCCTGGACAATGCCAGCTCCGACGACACCGGCGCCATCGCGAAATCCTTCGACGACCCGCGGGTGCACGTGCACCGCAACGAGGACACCCTGCCCATCGGCGAGAACTGGAACAAGGCCGTCTCGCTGACCTCGGGCCGCTTCGTGAAAGTGGTCTGCGCCGACGACATCCTGCTGCCCGGTTCGCTCGACAAGCAGCTGGAGATCATGGGCGACAACGGGATCGCCATCTGCTCGTCCAAATTCCAGGTCATCGACGAGCACGGTGCGGTCGAGGAGACCGACCTGGGCCTGCCGAACCTGCTGGGTCGCCGCAACGCCCGCACCCTCATGCGCACCATCGTGCACCGCGGCCCCGCCGACTTCGGCCCCACCGCGGCCGCGATCTTCCGCCGTCAGGACTTCGACCGGGTAGGCGGCTTCCGCGGCGATCTGGTCTTCCCGATGGACGTGGACCTCTTCGCCCGCGTGTGCGCCTTCGGCGACTTCTACGGCATGCCGGAAATTCTGGCCGCCTGGCGCAATTCGAGTTTCAACCTGTGCAGCCAGACCTCGACGGTCAGCAAGCTGACCGAGATGCTGCGCTTCCATCACCGCCTGGGCGCGGAGTACCCGCAGTACGTCGGCCGCGGCGCGGTCCTCGGCGGCGACTGGCGGCTGGCGCGCGCCGCCGCCGGGCGGGTGCGGGTCCGGACGGTCGCGACCGCACTGCGCCGCCCGGACCTGCTGCACTGACAGCCGCTAGATGCTCGACAGCGGCCCGTAGGCGACAACGGTGTCGCCACTGCTGCTCACCAGCCGCACGAACGGCCGGATGGTGGTGGTGCCCAGCACCCCGGACACGGTGGCGTGGAAGCCGGACATGGTGATGCAGCCCTCGGTGCCGGACACATCGCCGCCGGCGGCGTCCACCGACTGGATGCCCGGGCCGAAGCCGACGTCGAGGGTCACGCCCAGCGTCGGAATCAGGTTGAAGACATCGGCCTTGGGGTCATTGCCGATCTCCAGCTCGAGGCCGGGAGTCTGGTACTGGAATTCCAGCTTGCCCGACAGCGTGGCCGGATAACCGACCTGGTAGCCGAGGGTGATGTGGCCGGTCCACGGGTCGCCGGCCGGGAGGTCGACCTTGAAGCAGGCCTTGCCGCTGTGGAACCACTCCCGGGTGAGCGGATTGCCGTCCAACGGCGGCACGAAATCGATCTTGGTATCGGCGGAGATGGCCTGAACCGTCCGACCTTTCTGGTCGACGATCGAATTGGCGGCGTCGACGGCGGCCGACGAGGCGCCGCCGCTCAGAACCAGGCCGATGGTGCCCGCTACCGCGACGGTCGCGGTGCGGGAGAGCGCAGTCACGTTGTTGCGCATGATGAATCCCATTCCCTCATCAGGTGTTGCTGCGTATTGCCTACGCGTGTTTGATGATTCCCCAGTGCTACGGGACGCGAGACGACGTCCGCCGTCCCTTCGGTCGATGATCGACCCCCACGCTGAGACTATCCCTCTCGATTACCCTGCGTGTGGCCACGATCGCATGATCGGTATCACAGGCCGACGTGGTGCGCGCCCGGCGGATTCATGCGCGTGCCGGGCGAGATTTGCCGGCTTTCATAGCGATTCGGTCACGTCGATCACCCACTTCCCGTGAAGTTCGGGCCACCGGGACGAAACCTCCGGCAACAGATCGGGCAACGTCAGGAAGACCCGATCTGGCTGTGCGGCAACGAGTTCCGCCGGAGACAGGATCGGGATATCGGTACCGGGCATGCGGCGGCCCTGCTTGCCCGGGGAGGCGTCGGCCACCCCGGCCAGCAGGCCGCGATGCACGCCCGCCAGATGCAGCAGCGCGACCGCGCGTGAGGCCGCCCCGTACGCGTAAACGGTTCTACCGGAGGTAGTTTCGGCCTCGAGCCAGGCGCGCAGGGCCCGGGCCTGCTGATCGGCGGCGCGCTGGAGCCCGCGCACGACCAGCGGGTCCGCCACCGCCGCCTCCGCGTCGCGGATCCGCGCGATGGCGGGGTCGGGAGCAGCGGGCGCGTGCACCGCCGCCACCAGCACCGTGCCGCCGTAGAGTGGGAACTCCCACGCGGTCACCGCCACCAGCCCGGCCGGGCGCAGCAGGCCCTGTAGCGAAGCCATCGTGTAGTAGGCGAAATGCCCGTGCCGCAACGCATTCCACTGTCCCTGTCGCACGATGGCGTGCAGTGAGTGGAACTGCAGCAGCAGTACCCCGCCCGGCGCGGTGGCCGCCGCGCGCTGCGCGAAGGCGACCCGCTGATGGGGCTCGTGCATGATGCCGAAGCAGTCGATCACCACGTCGGCGGGCCGGTCGGTGACCCGGTACCCGCGCTCGGTCAGCAGCGGCAGCCAGCTGCCGCCGTGCGGGCTGCCGAACTCCCGCACCGTCCCGCCGCCGGGCAGCCGGCCGGCGGCGGCCACCCGGGCCACCGCGTCCGCCGCCTGATCCCGCAGCGCCTGCGGCTCCAGGCCGCGCGGTTCGGCGGTGACGGTGTCGTCCTCGGCCAGTTGCGCCAGCCCGCACCGGGCGCACAGGTCCATGGCCAGCGGATGCGCCGCCTCGGCCGCCCCGCCCGCCGAGGCGAGGCTCGGAAAGTGGTCTGCCGCAGGCATTTTCCCGAGATCCAGTACCCGGACCAGCGGTCCCAGCCCGCAGCCGCGACACCCGCACCGGGGTTCGCCGCTCATGGCACGATGACCTGGTGCGTATCGAATCGACCGACCTCGCCGACGTCCTGATCCTGATCCCACAGCCCTTCCGCGACGATCGCGGCCTGTTCACCAGAACCTTCGACGCCGAGGAATTCGACGCCCACCTGGGCACGCCCGGGATGTCGGCGACGTTCGTACAGGACTCGCAGTCGCGCTCGCACCGAGGTGTGGTGCGCGGTATGCACGGCCGCTCCGGGCGCGGCGAGGCCAAGCTGGTGCGCTGCGCGCACGGCGCGGTGCACGACGTGCTCGTCGACATCCGCCCGGATTCGCCGACCTTCGGCCGCCGGCAGGCGTTCCTGCTGGACGACACCGACTTCCGGCACCTCTACGTCCCGCCCGGCTTCCTGCACGGCTTCCAGGCGCTCACCGACGTGGCCGACGTCTGCTACCGCATCGACCGCCCGCACGACCCGGCCGAGGACCTGGGCGTTGCCCATGACGATCCGGACCTGGCCATCGCCTGGCCGCAGCCGGTGACCGTGGTGTCGGAGCGGGACGCGGGGGCGGGCTCGTGGCGCGAGTTGCTCGCCGCCCTTCATCTCACACCTCGGTCCTGATCCGGCGCAGCTCGTCGTCCAGCACCCCGGTCTCCTTCAGCGACTTCAGCCACGCAAGGCGGGTGAAACGCTGAAAGAAGGCCCCGGCGGTGAGCTCGCGCGCGAGGTACTCCCGGTACAGCTCGGCCGCGCCGTCCGGAATGCTCCACTCCGCCTCGAAGCCCAGTTCCTTGCGGGCATAACCGAAGTCGACCCGGTACGAGCGCGGGTCCGCGCCGCTCTCGCCGGTGATGACCAGCGTGGATTCCGGGACCACGTCGACCACCGCCTGCGCGATCTGCGCGACCGTCAGATTGTTGGCCTCGGTGCCGACGTTGTAGGCGCGGCAGTGCACGGCCTCGTCGGGTGCCTCCAGGCAGGCGGCGAAGGCGCGCGCGATGTCCTGTGCGTGCACCAGCGGCCGCCACGGCGTGCCGTCCGAGAGCACCTTCACCTCACCGGTCAGCACCGCGTACCCGACCAGATTGTTGAGCACGATATCGGCGCGTAGCCGCGGCGAGAACCCGAATGCCGTGGCATTGCGCAGGAATACGGGGGAGAAGCCGGAGTCGGCGATGGCGGCCACATCGTCCTCGACCCGGACCTTGGACTCGGCGTAGGGGGTGAGCGGACGCAGCGGCGCGTCCTCGGTCACCAGGCCGTCCCCGGCCGCCCCGTACACCGAACACGTGGACGCGTAGAGGAATCGGCGCACCCCGGCGTCCTTGGCCAGCCGCGCCAGCCGGACCGACGCGTGATGGTTGATGTCGTAGGTGATCCGGGGCGCCAGCGCGCCCAGCGGATCGTTCGACAGCGCCGCCAGATGCACCACGGCGTCGAATCCGGCGAGCTGATCGGCGGTCACATCGCGCAGATCCACCGCGAGGGCAGGCGGCGCGGGCGGTGCCGCGCCCAGCACGCAGTCCGCGAAAAGGCCGCTGTCCAGCCCTGTCACCTCATGGCCGGCCTGCTGTAGCAACGGCACCATGACGGTACCCAGATACCCCTGATGCCCGGTGACGAGCACGCGCATGACTATGCACCTCCGAAAGTGATGGTGGCCTTCTCGAGCAGAAACGCCTCGGCGTGCTGGGCGCGGCACTGCACCCCGCGCAGCCGGGACAGGGCCAGAAAGGACTGCTCATCGAACCAGTCCCGATTGCGCTGTGAGGGATAGTGTTTCACCAACAGCGCGGCTTTGCGCTCCGCGCAGCCCGCGGGCAGCGGATGGAACACCGCCGGCTGCGGGGTGTCGTTCTCCCACTTCAAGATCTCGTAGCCCAGGATCAGGTGGTCGCGGAACTCGGTGGGCGCCAGCTCGGCCAGCAGCCGGTGGTCCTGATGGGCGTCCCCGCGCTGCGGCGCGAACACCACCTGGGCCGCGCTGTCGCGGCGCAGCGCGCCCACCGCGTCCTTGACCCGCGCCCAGTGCGCGGGTGCGTAACCGTCCGGCACATCCAGGATTCGCAGCTCCAGATGCGCACCGGGACAGAAGGATTCGAGCGCGGCCCGCTCCTCCTCGGCGCGCTCGGTGCCCGCCCCGGCGAGCACCAGCGCCCGCACCCGCAGGCCCGGCACGGCCTCGGCCAGCGTCAGCAGCGTCCCGCCCAGCCCGATGGCGAGATCGTCGCAATGCGCCGCCAGCAGCGCGATCTCGGTGATCGCGCCGGTGTCGAGTCGGATCATGCGCTGCGCTGCTCCCACACCATCCACGGGCGGTCGCCCTGTAGATAGCCGGTGTCCAGCTCGGCGCGCTCCTTGAAGGTGTCGGCGGGCTTCCAGAACCCGTGATGCTGATAGCCGAACATCCGGCCCTGCGCGGCCAGTGCGCCGCAGGCATCCTCCACCAGATCCCCGCCGGGCGGCAGATGCTCGAAGATCTCCTGCGTCAGCACGAAATAGCCGCCGTTCTCCCAGATCGGCAGCTGCGAGACCGGGGTGATGTTCTTGACCTCTCCGGCCGAGTTCACATCCACACAGTGGAAGGAGGACTGCGGCGGCACGATCATCATCGAGGCCGCGGCCCCGGAATGCTGGAACTGGCTGATCATCTCGTCCAGTGGGGCGTCGGTGAGCACGTCGGCGTAGTTGGCCAGGAAGTACCGCTCGCCCGCGAGATGATCGCGCACCCGGCGCAGCCGCTCACCGATGGGCGACTCCACCCCGGTGTCGACGAAGGTGATGGTCCAGTCACTGATGTCGGACTGCAGCAGCTCCACTTTGCCGCCGCGGATGACGAAATCGTTGGACACCGACTCCTGGTAGGTGAGGAAGAAGTTCTTGATGTGGGCGGCGCCGTAGCCCAGGCACAGCACGAAGTCCTTGTGCCCGAAATGCGCGTAGTAGCGCATGACATGCCAGATCAGCGGGCGCGGGCCCACCATCTGCATCGGCTTGGGGATCATGTCCTCGGTGCCGTTGCGCATCCGCATGCCGTAGCCGCCGCAGAACAGTACGACCTTCACTTCGCTTGCCTTTCTGCATGAGTGGATGCGGCGGCGTCGTCGAGCGTCGCATGATGAAGGTGGGGGAGCGGGTAGACGATCTCGCCACCCCAGTCGGTGACGTGGCGCAACTGCGCGGTGATCTCCCGTTCCAGGTTCCAGGGCAGCACCAGCACCACATCGGGGCGGTCGGCGTCGATCCGCTCCGGTTCGTGTATCGGGATGCGGGTGCCGGGTGTGAACCGTCCATGTTTGTAGGGGTTGCGGTCGACGGTGTACTCGAGCAGGTCGGTGCGGATGCCGCAGTAGTTGAGCAGGGTGTTGCCCTTGCCGGGAGCGCCGTAGCCCACCACGCGCTTGCCGGATGCCTTGGCGTCGAGCAGGAATCGCAGGAGATCCTGGCGCACCCGCTCGGTGTCGGGTCGCAGTTCGACGTAGCCGGCGACCTCGTGCAGACCGGCATCGGCCTCCAGCCGCAACACCTCGGCAACCCGTGCGGCGGGGGTGCCGACGCCCTCGGGTCGAGCCCACACGCGCAGTGAACCGCCATGTGTGCCAATCAGTTCGCAGTCGACCACGGCCAGGCCGGCGGTGGCCAGGGCCCGCTGGGCGGACAGCAGCGTGTAGTACTGGAAGTGCTCGTGATAGATGGTGTCGAACTGGGCCAGCGCCACCAGGTTGAGCGCGTGGTGCACCTCGATGGACAGCCAGCCGTCGTCGGCCATGAGCGCACGCAGTGACCTGGTGAAACCCAGCAGGTCGGGGATGTGGGCGTAGACATTGTTGGCCACCACCAGGTCTGCCGGTCCGCGTTCGGAGCGCACCCGGGCGGCCAGCTCCTCGTCGAGGAAGGCGGTCTCGGTGGGCACGCCCTTGTCGCGTGCTGCCGCACCGACATTCACCGAGGGCTCGATGCCCAGGCACGGGATGCCGGCGGCGACGGCGTGCTGCAGGAGATAACCGTCGTTACTCGCCACCTCAATTATGAAACTATTATCGGTCAGATTTAGCTGCGTGATTGCCTGATCGACGAAGAGCTTTGCGTGCCGAACCCAGCTATCCGAAAATGACGAATAGTAGGCATATTCCGTGAATGTTTCCTCCGGCGTGATGAGCGCCGGAATCTGCAGCAGCAGGCAGTTTTCGCACAGCCTCAGGTGCAGCGGATATGTCGGTTCGCACAGATCCAGTTCGCCGGCGGTGAGGAATTTTTCACACGGCGGTGTGGCGCCCAGATCAAGAACGCTGCGCAGTCGATCGGAGTGGCAAAGACGGCATTGCACGAAGTTCCCCACCTTTCACCGAGTTCGGGCTGCCCGCGCAGCGCCGGATGACCTGTGGTCGGCTCGGTCCGGCCTTACGTTACAACAGGATTGCGTGATGTTCGGGTGCCCGGCGAGTGGCCGGTGGTGCCAAAGTAACTGGATTTCTGCGACCCGCAGAATCGGGCGTCCGGACGGCAAACGCTCGAGCCTTGCGGTGCAAGGGTTTCGACCAGCTCACACGGTGGATCTTGCGTAGTTCAACCTGCGATTTTGCGAATAGGGGAAATAGGGGGAGAGGTGCGGGAAACCGGTCGTCACGAATCCCGTTACTTTTCGGAAACGTTGGGGCCCTATGGGTTACATCCTGCGCGCTACCGTGGTTGTGTAACATTCGGCATCTGGCCACCGAAAGACTCGGCGGCCACATCGGTTGTCATGGTCCTGAAAGCCCTTGGGAGCCGGCCTGAGCCGGTCGTGGAACTGATCAGCGGGGATCGGAACCGAGTTCTCCCGTGGGGGAGGTGCGTTCGTTTCATGAGTTACGAAATTTCTGCCGGTCGCGCCGTGCGCGCGCATCGGCCTCCACGTCCCGAGCCGCGCTCGGATCGTGAACGCTGGCAAGCGGATTACGCGCGTCGGCTGTTTATTAGCGACTTAATCGTTTTAGTCCTTTCTATTGGATTTGCCCAATGGATTCGCTTCGGCGGCGCGGGGGCCGAGCCGCCACTGGCCTCCCAGCTTCCGCTGGAAGTTCGCTACACCATGGTGTCCGCCGTGCTGGCACTGGCGTGGTCGATCACGCTGACCCTCAGCGGCACCCGGTCGACGCGCGTAATCGGCAGTGGCACAGAGGAATACCGACGCGTGGTGGCCGCGTCCCTGAAGCTGTTCGGTGGGATAGCCATTGTGTCGCTGCTACTCCGGGTCGACATCGCTCGCGGCTATCTGGCCATCGCCCTGCCGCTCGGCATGATCGGGCTCATGGTGGAGCGGCGGATCTGGCGGCGCTGGGTGGCCGGGCGCCGCGCTCGCGGCCACTACCGCACCGCCATGCTGGTGGTCGGCAGTCCGGAGGCGGCGCGGGCCATGGTCGCGGCCTTCTCCCGCGACCGTGATTCCGGATACCAGGTGATCGGGGTGTGCACCCGGGACGAAGGGGCGCTCGCGGACGCCGCGCTGGAGGTGAGTGGACGGGGGATCCCGGTTGTCGCAAGCGATCACGCCGTGATCGAGGCGGTCCGGCGGACGGGGGCCGACACCGTCGCTGTCACCGCCACCGACAACCTCGGCCCGGCCGACTTCCGCCGGATAGCTTGGGAGCTGGACGAATTGGGCGCCGAACTGATCGTGACACCGGGCCTGGTGGACATCGCCGGCACCCGGCTCACCCACCGGGTGGTCGCCTCCATGCCCATGCTGCATGTGGAGAAGCCGCAGTACGACCGCGCGAAGTCGATTCGCAAGGGCGTCTTCGACTTCTGCTTCGCCTTCGCCGCCCTGCTGGCCATTGCCCCGGCGCTGGCCGCCATCGCGCTCGCGGTGAAGGTCACCAGTCGCGGTCCGGTCTTCTATCTCTCCGAGCGGATCGGCCGGGACGGTCGGCCCTTCCGGATGATCAAGTTCCGCAGCATGTACGCCGACGCCGAGGCGCACATCAACGCGCTCATCGAGAGCAACGGCGGCAACCCGCTGTTCTTCAAGGTTCGCGACGATCCGCGGGTGACCTCGGTCGGCAAGGTCATCCGCAAATACTCACTCGACGAGCTCCCGCAGTTCTTCAACGTGCTGCGCGGCGAGATGAGCATCGTCGGCCCGCGTCCGCAGGTCCAGCGCGAGGTCGACTCCTACGACGGCGTCATGCGCCGCCGCCTGCTGGTGAAACCCGGCGTCACCGGTCTCTGGCAGGTCAGCGGGCGTTCGGATCTGACCCCCGAGGACGCCATGCGCCTCGATCTGTCCTATGTGGAGAACTGGTCCATGGTCCTGGATCTCCTCCTGATCGCCAAGACGATCGGCACGGTGACCAGGGGCGAAGGCGCATACTGACCGCTAATTCCGAAACCGTCGCGCCCGCTGCGTTCCTCGCAGCGGGCGCGTCCTGTTTCCGGTCCGGCGGAATCTAGTGAACGGGTTTTAGTAAAAGGTGTTCACAAACCCCGGTGTGGTGTGGTTCACTCGGTGGCGAACGTGTTCCAAAGGAGGTTCCGTGTCCGCGCCGTCCATCCCCACCGGTTTCGACTTCACCGACCCCGACCTGCTCGCGCAGCGTCTGCCGGTCGAAGAGTTCGCCGCACTCCGCAAGCAGGCCAAGCCCTTCTGGGTGCCGCAGGCCAATGGCCTCACCGGCTTCGACGATGGCGGTTACTGGGCCATCTCCCAGATGGATGACATCAAGGAGATCTCCAAGAGCCCGGAGACCTTCTCCAACGAGGAGAACACCGCGGTCATCCGCTTCTACGGCGACATCGCCCGCGAAGAGATCGAGGTGCAGCGCTACCTGCTGCTGAACATGGACCCGCCGCGCCACACCAAGCTGCGCCGGATCATCTCCAAGGGCTTCACCCCGCGTGCCATCGAGTCGCTGCGCAACGCCCTGCGCGAGCGCGCCGAGCGAATCGTGCACGAGGCCAAGAAGAACGGCTCCGGCAACTTCGTCGAGCAGGTCGCGTGCGAGCTGCCGCTGCAGGCCATCGCCGAACTCATCGGCATCCCGCAGGAAGACCGCGGCAAGATCTTCGACTGGTCCAACCAGATGATCGGCTACGACGATCCGGAGTTCAACGGTGACCACAAGGTCGCCACCGCCGAGGTCATGGGCTACTCCTGGAACCTGGCCGAGCAGCGCCGCGCCTGCCCGATGGACGACATCGCCTCCACCCTGCTGCAGGCCGACATCGACGGCGAGTCGCTGGCGTCGGACGAGTTCGCCTGGTTCGTGATCCTGCTGTCGGTCGCCGGCAACGAGACCACCCGCAACGCCACCACGCATGGTATGAAAGCGTTCGTGGACAATCCGGACCAGTGGGAGCTCTACAAGGAGCAGCGTCCGCGCACCGCTCCGGACGAGATCGTCCGCTGGGCCACCCCGGTCATCGCCTTCCAGCGCACCGCCATCGAGGACGTCGAGCTCAGCGGCCAGCTGATCCAGAAGGGCCAGCGCGTCGGCATGTTCTACAGCGCGGCCAACTTCGACGAGAACTACTTCGAAGACCCGTACAAGTTCAACGTGCTGCGCAACCCCAACCCGCACGTCGGCTTCGGCGGCACCGGCACCCACTACTGCGTGGGCGCGAATCTGGCTCGCCTGCAGCTGGATCTGATCTTCAACGCGATTGCCGACGTGATGCCGAACCTGCACCAGATCTCCGAGCCGGTGCGCCTGCGCTCGGGCTGGCTCAACGGCATCAAGAGCTGGGAAGTCGCGTACGAATGAGCGTCCGGGCCCCAGGGAGGTAATGTGCGTAACCCCACAGGGGCCCAATTCGTTCGAAGTATGGAGTCAGCATGAGTGAGCCTCGCCGACGCGGCCGGATGCCGGCGGTCAGCGACGCCGACATCCGGCGCGTCGCGCGGTCACTGCTGGTCGACCAGGGGCCCGACGCGATCACGCTGCGGGCCATCGCGCGGGAGTTGGGCATCACCGCTCCCGCGCTCTACCGGTACTACGAATCCCGCGACGACCTCGTCGCCGCCGTCCGTACCGACGTATGTGCCGATCTGGCAAAGGATCTCGAAGCGGCCATCGAGGGCCTCCCCGACGATGCCGGCGTCCGCTTCTTCGCCATCTGCCGCGGCTTCCGCCGCTGGGCCCTCACCCACTCCCGCGAATTCACCCTGGTCTTCGCCTCCCCGGTGACCGCCGGAATCACCAGCGCCATGCAGCAATTCGGCGAACCCGTCGGCCGCATCTTCCTCGGTGCCGCCGGACGGCTCCTCACCGACTACGCCGTGGTCACTCCACCGCTGGAACTCATTCCCCCGGAACTCCGCGACGACCTCATCAAGTTCCAAACCGAACTCCTCAGCGTCCTGGCCGATTCCGGCCAGAACTTCCCCGCCGAAAAGCTCGATCTCGGCGTCAGTTACGTCATGATCCAGTTCTGGGCCCGCCTCTACGGCCACGTCACCCTCGAGGTCTTCGGCAACTACCCGATCCAGATCAGCCACCCCGACGTGCTCTTCGACTCCACCCTCGCCGACATCGGCCGGGGCATCGGACTCGTCCCGAACTGAACCGCATCGCCGGCGTCGCGGTCGACCGCTGCGGAAGAGGCTACTGGCAGGCTGATTTCGCGGCTCGGCGCATGAAGCGTTCGCCGTCGTCGTCGGGGGAGGGGCCGGCATCGACGAAGCCGTGGCGGAGGTAGAGGGTGATCGCGGGGGCGTTGTCGGTTTTGACCGAGAGGACGACCTCGCGCTGGTCCGCCCAGTCGATGACCGCGCACACGGCCGCGTCGCCGACACCACGGTCGCGAGCTTCGGCGGCGACCCAGAGCGAGATCAGTTCCGCCGCGCCGTCGTCCCGGAGATAGCCACCGGCCATGCCTACGGGGGCGCCGTCGACGCGGACGACGACATTGAGCGGGACGGTGGTCAGTCGTGCGCGCCAACGGGTTTCGGTGTCGCCGGGGCCGGTCCACTCCGCGAGGGTCGAACCGAAGGCCGACGGCGATTCGGTGAGGGCCCGTAGGCGGAGCTCGCGCCAGAGCCGCCAGTCGTCGGGGTGGAGCGGCTGGATTTCGATCATCGCTGTCGCGTCCCGGGAGGAATCAGCTTCGGGCGTCGGCCAATTCGGCGCGGCGGAGGTGGTCGGGTTCGTCGCGCAGGACCGGTTCGCCCAGGCCGATGCGCTGCTGAATACGCTTCATCCAGGCGGGGGCCCACCAGACGCGGTCGCCGAGGAGCTTCATGGTGGCGGGAACCAGCAGCATGCGCAGCACGCTGGCGTCGATGACGAGGGCGGCGATCATGCCGTAGGCGATGTACTGCATGAGGACCAGGTCCGAGAAGGCGAAGGCGCCGGTGACCACCAGCAGGATCAGGGCCGCGGCGGTGATGATGCGGCCGGTCTGCGCGGTGCCCGAACGGATGGCCTCCTCGGTGGTCGCGCCGCGCGCACGGGCTTCGACCATGCGGGACACCAGGAATACCTCGTAGTCGGTGGAGAGCCCGTAGATGATCGCGATGATCAGGAACAGGATGTTCGCCTGAATCGGCTGCGGGGTGAAATTCAACAGGGTCGCGCCGTGGCCCTCGGTGAAGATCCAGGTCAGGATCCCGAGCGTCGACCCCAGGCCGAGCACGCTCATGAAGGCGGCCTTCAGCGGGAGGACCAGGGACCCGAACGTGAGGAACATCAGGATCGTGGTGAACGCCAGCACCAGCAGGATCATCAGCGGCAGCCGTTTCAGCAGCGCGGCGATCGCGTCGTGCTGCACCGTCGGGACGCCGCCGACCAGCACCGTCATATCGTCGGGCACCGGTAGCGCCCGCAGATAGTCGATGGTCTTGTCGTACTTGGTGGAATCGATCAGATACGCCTGGGTCCGATAGACATTCGGCTGCGTCTGGGAGCGGGTCGGAATCTCGAAACCGGTCGACAGTCCGGTGGTGACCAGACCGGGAGCGCGACTCGCCTGTTCGATGAAGGGTCCGACCTCGGTGCTGTCACTGGCGGTGATGAGCAACTCGATCGGGTCGGGCTTGCGGAGCGGGAAATAGGTGTCGATCTGCTGCTGGGCCACACGGGTCGTATTGTCCGGCGGCAGATACTTCTCGCTGAAGCCGCCGAAGGCGATATTGCGGACCGGCACGATCAGCACCAACAAGCCGAGAATCAGCAACGCGGTGATCTCGCGCGGATGCCGCATCACCCAGCTGGTGGACCGGCCCCAGAAACCCTCCTCCACCTCGTGGGCGGAATCGGTGCGGCGGAACCGCTTGATGCCCAGGGCATTCACCCATGGCCCGAGGATCGCCAGCATGGCGGGCAGGATCGTGACGGCCGTCAGCGCCGCCAGGGTGACGGTGGCGATCGCACCGTATGCGATGGACTTGAGGAAGCCCTGCGGGAACAGCAGCATGCCGCCGAGGCTGGCGACGATCATGGTGGCCGAGAACAAGACCGTGCGGCCCGCGGTCATCACCGCGCGCCGGACCGCGGCGTGGGTGTCGTATCCGGCGGCCACCTCCTCGCGGAACCGGCTCACGATGAACAGCGCGTAGTCGATGGCCAGGCCCAGACCGATCATCGAAACGACCGGCGCCACGAAGGAATTCACCTCGGTCACATTTGTGATCGCCCGGACGATGCCGTTCGCGCCCAGAATCGTCAGCACACCCATCAGCAGCGGCAGCGCCGCAGCGACCACGCCGCCGAAGATGAAGAACAACAGCACCGCCACCGCCGGAATGGCCAGCAACTCCATGCGATGGGTATCGGCCGAGATGGTGTCGGTCAGCGCGGTCGCGACCGGCTGCAGGCCACCGACGTAGACCTTGACGCCCGGAACCGCGAAGTCGTCCTTCACGTTCGTGGCGGCATTGTCCTTCAGCGCGATGGAGGCGACCGCGCGCGTCTTGTCCTTCGTCGCGAACGCCGCGGAGGAACCCCGGATCGCGGAGACCTCGGGCCAGTACGTGGCATACACGCCGGCGATGTCGTTCGGGTAGCGCTGGGTGAGTCCGTTGAGACTGTCCACGATCGACTGGCTCACGTCCGGATCGTCGACGGTCGTCCCGTCGGGCGCCTGATAGAGCACGATCACATCGGCGGCGTGATTCGGCCCGAACGCGTTGGCGGCCAGCACTGCGGCCTGTGCCGACTCCGAATTCGGATCGTCCAGACCGCCCGAGCTGAGCCGGCTCTCGAAGCCCCAGGCGTAGCCGCCGAGGCCCAGCAGGGCGGCTGCCACGATGCCCAGCACGAGAAAACGGTGATTGGCTACGAGCTTTCCCCATAGCGCGAAGACATCGCGGTCGCGCGGGCCTCTCGTGGTCATACTGCACGGTAGCAGCCAAGATCACGATAAGTGAAAAGCGTTGTATCCGAATACAATAAGTGAATTCCAATACGTGATTTTGCGATAGATAAATCGCATGACAAGTGGTGGGGAGTGTGCAACCGACCGCCCGGTTGTGATCAACCGGAACTGAGCCGTGGTCGCCGCAGCGAGCCCCAGCGCTTCATGATGCGGGGCCGGCGCAGATCTCGAGCGATCCATTCACCGAGCGTGACCCCGGCGGCCAGGGCCAGTCCGATCGTGAAGGCGCCGAACAATTGGTTGAGCCCGAGAATCAATTCGTCATTGAGCAACGCGTACAGCCCGCGATACACGCGCAGACCCGGAAGCAGGGGAGTGATGCCCGCGACCGCCACCACCAACGGGGGTGTCAGCGCGCGCCGCGCCAGTAGACCGCCGGCCAGGCCCACCACCGTGGCCGCCACACCCGACGACACAATCGGGCCGAATCCGAAGTGCTGGACCAGAAGAGAGACGACCGTGGCCGCCGCACCGCTGAACGCCGCCGCGGCCACGGCCCGCCGCTCCGCATAGCAGGCGAGCGCGAACGCCGCGGAGGTCACCGCACCCGCGAACAGCTCGAGCGGCAGATTGGTCAGATCCCGGGTCGTGGTCATGTCGGCCGTCGGCACCGTCGCCTCGAACACCTCGGCCACCCGCAGCGTGAAGGCGATACCGGCGATGATGCCGCCGGTCATCATGATCACTTCCAGCATGCGCGCCGACGCCGTGATCGGCGCCCCGGTGATCGCGTCCTCGACCGCACCGACCAGCTGTAAACCGGCCAGCAGCACCGTGATTCCCGCGGCGATGATGAGTGCGGGATCCAGATGCAGGTTTTCGGCGAACGTCGAGACCAGGACCGCGGGCGCGGCGGCGATCATGCCGCCCACCATGTGCTGGAAGAAGAACGGCAGCCCGCGCCGGTTCAGGACCCGGTTGGTCCGGTCGATCATGGTGGTGGCCCCGAAGCTCAGCAGGGCGATCAGCAACCCGCCATTGAGCAGCAGCGCCACCGCCGCGGCCATGACCGCCCAGCCGAGCGTCGCCAGCCAGCGCGGATACGGGTGCGGCGCCCCGGTGATCTCGTCCAATGCCGCGAGCGCCTCCTGCGGCGGCACCAGTTCGCGGCGGATGCGGCGGGTCAGGCGGTCGGCGGCCGCAAGCCGCGTGAAGTCGAGCGACCGGTAATGCACCACGCGCATGGTGCTGTACGGCGGCAGTCGCGGTCCCCGGTCGGCGGAGATACGAATCGAGTTGTAGGTGACGTCGATATCGCACTTGTCCAGGCCGTAGGTGGAGGCGATGAATTCGATCTGCGTCGTGGTGTCCATGACCGCGGTGCCGGACGCGAGCACCACCTCGCCCACCCGCTCGGCCAGATCCATCACCTCGGTGGCCGTCGCGTCATCGGTGACGTCGATCGGTTGCAGCGGGGCGGGCGCTTCGACCACGGTATCGACCGTCGCGCGGCGGTCCGCGACCAGGCGGTCCACCGCCCCGGTCAGCATCCGCCGCCACCGGGTGCGCAGCCGCGGGGGCGCCTCCAACTCGGTAGCCACATCGGTGCTCACATACAGGAACGTACACGGGTGCGGGAGATCACCTGGTTGAGCGGAACCGGGGCAGTAGTGTTTTCGAGTATGGCGACGAGCGGCGTTTCGATTTCGGAAGAGCTACGCGCGGCACTCGACGGCCCCTGGCGTGACGTGCGCGAACGAGCGCGGGGCATCCTCGACGAGGATTGCCTCTACGGCGATCCCGCCCTCGATATCAAGGCGGCCCGGGCCCGGGTGCTCGAACAGATGCAACTCGTCGCGTCCTACGGCTGGGTCGAGGGCGGTTTCCGGCACGCGGACGGCAGCCCGGGCGACCCGGGCGCGGTGGTCACCGCACTCGAGATGCTGGCCTACACCGACCTGTCGCTGTGGGTGAAAAGTGGTGTGCAGTGGGGACTTTTCGGCGGTGCGGTCGAAAATCTCGGCACCGAGCGCCACCGCGAATACATCGACGAACTGATTCCGCTGCGCCTGCTCGGCTGCTTCGCCATGACCGAGACCGGGCACGGCAGCGATGTCGCCAATCTGGAGACCACCGCCACCTACGACCCGGCGACCCAGGAGTTCGTGGTCCACAGCCCGACCCCCTCCGCCCGCAAGGACTACATCGGCGGCGCGGCCGAACATGCCCGGATGGCAGCGGTTTTCGCGCAGCTGATCACCGAGGGCGAGAGCAAGGGCGTGCACTGCTTCCTGGTGCCCATCCGCGACGAGGCCGGCAGCGACCTGCTGGGGGTGACCACCTCCGACTGCGGCCTCAAGGGCGGTCTGCCGGGCGTCGACAACGGCCGAATCCTGTTCGACCAGGTGCGGATTCCGCGGGAGAACCTGCTCAACCGTTACGCCGATGTCGCACCGGACGGCACCTACAGCTCCGAGATCGAGAACCCCAGCCGCCGCTTCTTCACCACTCTGGGCACCCTCGTGCGCGGCCGGATCAGCGTCGGCGGTGCGGCCGCCGCGGCCGCGCGGGTCGCGCTCAGCATCGCCGTCCGTTACGCCGAGCAGCGCCGCCAGTTCGCCGACCCGGACACCGGCGAGGAGACGGTGCTGCTGGACTACCGCAGCCATCAGCGTCGTTTGCTGCCGCTCGTAGCGCGTTCCTACGCACTGGCTTTCGCGCAGAACGATCTCGTGCACCGCATGCATCTGGTGCAGACGGGCCAGACCACCGATCCGCGCGCGCAGCGCGCGCTGGAGAACCGCGCCGCCGGTCTCAAGGTCGCCCAGACTCGCCACGCCACCCAGGCGATCCAGGAATGCCGCGAAGCCTGCGGCGGCGCAGGCTATCTCACCGAGAACCGGCTGGTGACCCTCAAGGCCGACACTGATGTGTTCACCACCTTCGAAGGTGACAACGTGGTGCTCACCCAGCTGGTAGCCAAGGACTTGCTGACTGCTTACGCCGATGAGGTCCGAGACCTCGACGCTCTCGGCTGGGTGCGCTTCGCCGCCACCATGGCACGCGATGTGGTGCGCGAGCGATCCGGTGTGCGGCAGATGATCCAGCGGTTGCGCGACCGCGGCGACGAATCCGTCGACGAGGGCGACCTGTCACGGCGGTCGGTCCAGTTGCAGCTGTTCGCCGATCGCGAGGACTACATGGTCCGCACCGCCGCGCACCGGCTCCAGGCCCGCGCCAAGGAGACCGGGCCCTTCGAGGCGTTCAACAATGCCCAGGACCACATCCTCGCCGCCGGCACCGCGCACATCGAGCGGCTGGTGCTGGAGGCCTTCATCGACGGCATCGCGGAGATCGAGGACCCGGACGCGCGCGCCCTCGCCGATTCCGTCTGCGACCTGTACGTCTACTGGACCATCGAGCAGAACCAGGCCTGGTACATCATGCACCGGTTCATGTCCGTGGAGCGGGCCAAGGCGGTGCGCCGCGGCGTCAACGAACTCGTCGATCGGCTACGGCCGCAGGCGCTCACCCTGATCGAGGGACTCGGCGTGCCGGAGGGCATGCTGCGCGCCGCCGTGCTCGGCTGACCGGTCGCTGTCGCAGCCGAATCCCATTGCCTCCGTGCATCGTTGAGAGATTGCACACAGCAGAGGGCGCCACACCATGATCGACAGCCGCGACGGCACAGTCGGGCTGATCGTCGCCACCGTCCGCGGCGCGCGAGTTCTTACGGAACCGTGAAGTCGGGCCGATACCCGCCGTGTCGGTTGGTGTCCGCACCCGCTCGCACGGCATCGTCTCTCCCGTTTCGACGATCGACAACAGGAGATACGAATGGGCGAGGAGAACGGTCCGCTACGCCTGAATCGGCGCGCGCTGCTGGCCGCGGCGGTGATCGCCGGTGCGGGAACCGCCGGCGTCGGCGGATTTTTGTTCGCGGAGAATGCCATCGGCCCGGCGCGGCTGACCGCCAGGCGCATCGTCGACGGCCTGCAGGCCGCCAACGGATTCGTCCCGGGCTATCGGCGCAACCATGCCAAGGGCGTCGCGGTGGCGGGACGCTTCGAGAGCAACGGGGCCGGAACGGAGCTGTCGACGGCGGCGGTGTTCCGGCCCGGCAGCTACCTCGTGCACGGTCGGTTCTCGCTGGCGGGCGGCAAGCCCTTCGCACCCGACGTTCTCGACGCGCGCCGGGGGCTCGGACTGCGGGTCACCCTGCCCGCCGGCGAGGAATGGCGGCTGGCGCTGCTCAATATCCCCGTCTTCACCGACGCCTCCGCCCAGGACTTCCACGACCGGACCGCGGCCTACGCGCCCGACCCGGCCACCGGGAAACCGGATCCGGAGCGAGTACGCGCCTATCTGGCCGCACACCCGAAAACCGCTGCCGCACTGGAGGTCATCAAGCGGAACCCGCCGACGGCGAGCTTCGCCACCTCGACCTTCCACGGCCTCAACGCCTTCGAATGCGTCGACGCGCACGGCACCCGGACTCCGGTCCGCTGGCGGCTCGAGCCCGAAACCACCGGCGCCACCGGTGCATCCGGTGACGATCAGCTCTTCACCGGGCTGGTCCGGGACCTCCGCCGCGAACCGCTGCGTTGGAGACTGATCGCGGTGGTGGGCAATCGCGGCACGGATCCGACACACGACCCGACCATCCCCTGGCCGGCGGAGAGGCGCGGCATCGACACCGGCACACTGGTTTTGACCGCGGTCGCGAGCGAGTCCGCGGCCAATGTGCGGGATGTCAACTTCGATCCGCTGGTATTGCCGAACGGCATCGCGGCCTCGGACGACCATGTGCTGCAAGCGCGCTCGGCCGCGTACGCCGAGTCGTATCGACGCCGGGCGGGCGAGACCGCGACCCGGCAGCCGCTGCGGGTGGAGGGTCTGGCATGAGCGGGGCGATGGAACCGGCCGGGTCCACGATCGACGAATCGGATCCGACGACACCGGACATGCCGGAGGCCGCCGCCACGGCGCCCGCCGAACCCACTGCGCGGGCGGGCCATTTCGACCCGACCACGCGGGCGCTGCACTGGCTGATGGCCGTGCTCATCGTGGCCATGCTGTTCCTCGGGGCCGCCCTGGTCGGATCGGTCGGGGATTACGGCGTGCTGCTGAGCGTCCATCGGACGGTCGGCATCGCCATCCTGGTGCTCGGCGTGGCGCGGTTGGTCAACCGGCTGCTGCGGCGTGCGCCCGCCCCGGCGGCGCTGTCACCGGCCGAGCGCCGGATCGCGATGGCGTCGGAGCTGTCGTTGTACGCGCTGTTCCTGCTCCAGCCCGTCGTCGGCTGGGCGCTGGTGTCGGCCTCCGGGACTCCGGTGCGGATCGGGGGCGGCATCCACCTGCCCGCGATCGCGCCGGAGAACGCGCACCTCTACGCACAGCTGCGCACCCTGCACTCCTGGCTGGCCTATCTGCTGCTGGCCCTGTTCACCGCCCACGTGTCCGCGGTGCTGTGGCATGCGATCGGACTGCGTGACGGGCTGCTGCGGCGCATGCTGCTCGTGCGCCGATCCTGAGGCGCGGGCGGGCCGTCGGTATCGTGCAGCCGTGACTCGATCGACCGCGCCCGCCCCCACCCCGCCGGATCACCGGGCACGCCGTGCCGCCCTGCCCGCCATCGTGCTGGCGGGGGTCATCGTCACTGTGCTTGTGCCGCTGTCGTTTCCGGCGGGCGGCGGGTCGACGAGCGCGGATCTGGTGCTGGAGCGCGATATCCACTCGGGGCTGGACGCGCACACGTGGGTGTACCGAGTCCTGCTGTTCCCCAGTAACAGTTATGTGGTCCTGCCGCTGCTGTTCGCCTCCGCGGCGTGGTTCGCCTACCGCCGCCAGTGGTGGCAGGCCGGATTCGCCCTGGTGGCCCCCGAGCTGGTGGTGGCCGTCAATACCTTTGCGCTCAAACCGTTCTGGGACCGCAGGCTCGACCACTATCTCGCCTACCCCAGTGGGCACACCGTGCAGCTGGTCGCGGTCGTCACCGCTTTCGCGCTCGTGGCCGAGTCCGCGCGGGTGCGGACCGGCACGGTGATCGTCATGGTGGCGGTGCTGCCGGCCGTCATGATCGGCATGGTCGGCTTCGGATACCACCATCCGACCGACGTCCTGGGCGGAACGACGGCCGCGGTCACGCTCGTCACAGCCCTCTACCTACCGTTCCGCTACTTCACGGCTACACCGGTTACGCCGCCGTCTAATACGACGCGACCCCCGCGATGATGAACCACACCACCCACAGCACGGCCACCAGGAAGCCGAGCGTCAGCATCACCCGCATGAGCCCGCGGGTCACCTCGATCCGGTCGCTGCGGCGCGGATAGAGCTTGCGCGGGCTGAACCACGGCTCGGGGATGTTCAGACCGCGTGCCGACGCGTGCTCGCGCTCCAGCCGCGCCTGCTCCTCGGCGAAGGCCTCGGCCTGGGCCTGCTGCGGACCGCCGTGCCACAGCGTCGGATCCACCGGGCCCAGGAAGCCCTCGTTCAGCAGATCCTGCGGTGCGGGCAGATACGGCAGGATGCCGAGACCGCGGAACGCCCAGGCCACGTCATTGGCCGACCACTGCGGCCGCCCGCGCGAGAGCAGGCTGGTGAAGTGATCGCGCAGCCGCCGCTCGTCGCCCAGCAGCACCTGGAAGCTGGGGTCGTTCCACAGCTGGGTGACCCGCAGATTCGAGCCGGGCGCCGGCACCACCAGCACGATGCCGTGGATCACGCGCTGCCCGAGTCCCCGTTCGGCCAGCCAGTTCTGCAGCGCGAAGGTGTGATCGCGGGACTTGTCCAGCGGACTGCGCTTGTCGCCGCCCTCGAAGGTGATGATCCGGTCGCCGACCCGCCAGGGGCCGTTGACCGGAATCTCGAGCTCGCCGTCCATGCGCTCCGACAGCGCCTCGGCCTCGATCACCACACAGCTGGTCGGCGTCCACACCACCGCGTCGAACGGATGCAGCTTATCGCCATGGAACAGACTGCAATTGACGGTGGCGACGCCTTTGGGATCGGTGCTGCCCTTCCAGGTACGCAGCCAATCGATGAGCACCTTCTCGGCGTGGGTGCCGGCGGCGTTCTGCACTCGGACGAGCATCGGCTCTCACCTTCCTCGTCGAATCGATACCGGGAATGGTACGGGCACGACAACCCAAATTACCGCCGGGCACGCCGCCGCGCTCAGTTCGCGGAGAGCTCGTGATCGTTCGGGAACAGGGGCAGTCGCAACGCGCCGGGCGCGAAGTCCGGCACCACCGCGTGCTTGGGCGCGACGGGGCGGATCCGACGATACGCGGCGCCCAGCTCGGGTCGCGGATCAGCCTCGTTTCTGTTGGGCCAGAACGCCATTGCGCGCTCGGCCTGGGCGGTGATGGTCAGCGACGGGTTCACGCCCAGGTTCGCCGTCACCGCCGAGCCGTCGGCGACATGCAGGCCCGGATGGCCGTACACGCGCTGATACGGGTCCACCACACCGCTTTCCGGGCCCTCCCCGATGACGCAGCCGCCGATGTAGTGGGCGGTGGCCGGGATGTTGAACACGTCCATGGCCAGCATCTGCACGTCGCCGTCGACCTTCGCCCCGAAGCGGCGGCCGACGTCGTGCGCGAGCGGGATCCAGGTCGGATTCGGCTTGCCCATACCCTGTTTGGTCTTCAGCTGCCCCCAGCGCCGGAACGAGGTCAGCGAGTTGTCCAGCGACTGCATGACCAGCAGGATGATCGACTTCTCCGACGCCCGGCGGGCATTGAGACTGCGCGCGAACACCACCGGGTGCAGCACCATGGCCAGCAGGAAGCGCAGGAACCGGAACGCGCCACCGTCCACCAGCGGCACCGACAGGGGGAACAGGCCGTTCTGGCCCTTGCCGTAGTGACACACCTCGACATGGGTGTCGGGTTCGGGATGGATGGAGGAGGTGATGGCGATGCCCTCGGCGAAGTCGTCGCGGGCCTTGCTCACCACGTTCAGGATGGCCTCGGAGTTGGACCGGGTGAGCTCGCCCAGCCGCGGCGACAGGTTGGGCAGCACGCCCTCGTCCCGCATCTTGTGCAGCAGCTTCTGGGTGCCCAGCGCGGCCGCCGCGAACACCACCTGCTCGGCGGTGAACACCTTGCGCCCCTTGCGGACCCAGCGATCCGAGCGCTGTGTCTCGATGGCATAGCCGCCGCCGGTCATGGGCCGCACCTTGGTGGCCGTGGTCAGCTCGAACACGTGCGCACCGGCCTGCTCGGCCAGGTACAGGTAGTTCTTGGGCGTGGTGTTCTTGGCGTTGTGCGGGCAGCCGGTCAAGCAGCGCGCGCAGTGGATGCAGCCCGCGCGCCTCGGTCCCGCCCCGCCGAAGTACGGGTCGTCCACCTCCTCGCCCGGCGCGGCCTCGTTGAAGAACACACCCACATCGGTGGCGTGGAAGGTGTCGGCCACGCCCAGATCCTGTGCCACCGAACGGATCACGTCGTCGGCCGGGGTCATGCGCGGATTCGGGGCCACGCCCAGCATGCGCTGCGCCTGGTCGTAGTACGGCGCGAGCTCCGAGCGCCAGTCGGTGATGTGGGCCCACTGCCGGTCGGTGTAGAAGGCCGGCAGCGGCTCGTAGAGGGTATTGCCGTAGATCAGCGACCCGCCGCCCACGCCCGCCGCCGAGAACACCGCGCACTTGCCCAGAATGCTGATGCGCTGGGTGCCGGTCAGCCCCAGCCGCGGGGCCCAGATCGACTTGCGTACATTCCAGTTCGTCTTGGGGATGTCCTCGGCGTTCCAGCGGCGGCCGGATTCCAGCACGGCCACCCGGTAGCCCTTCTCGCTCAGGCGCAGCGCGCTCACGCTCCCCCCGAACCCGGAGCCGATAACGACGACGTCATAGTCGAAGTCGGGCATGGTCATTCCTCTCCCTGGGCTGTACCGATCAGCCTTCACCACTCGGGCCCGAACCGCAGCACGCCCTGCGACTTCACACCCCTCCAATACGATGAGAAAATACCGATGTCATTCTCTCACCGGGTGAGTATGACAGCGAACATATCGGTTGGCCGCGGCGGCGGCGCGGCGGCGTGCCCGGATGGAGATGGCGCAGCGATTGGGGTATGACCGGGTTGTGACAACCGAGCGGAACGCCGAACCGGTCTACAGCGACCGCATCCTCACCGTGCCCAATGTGCTCAGCGTGATCCGGTTGATCGGCGTCCCGGTTTTCCTGTGGCTGCTGCTCGCCGAGAAGGCCGACGGCTGGGCCTTCGCGCTGCTGGTCCTCAGCGGCATCACCGACTTCCTGGACGGCAAGCTGGCCCGGCTGCTGGATCAGTCGTCCAAACTGGGCGCCATCCTCGACCCGCTGGTGGATCGCCTCTATCTGCTCGCGACCCTGGGCGGCTTCCTGATTCGCGGCATCCTGCCCTGGTGGGTGGTGCTGATCCTGGTCGGCCGCGACGCGATCCTGACCCTCACCCTCGGCATCTACCGGCGCCGCAACCTGCCCCCGCCCGAGGTCATCTATCTGGGCAAGGCTGCCACCTTCGCGCTGATGTCCGCGCTGCCCTGGCTGCTGGCGGGGCAGATGGACTGGGCGGCGGCAGGTTTCGGCCGCGCCTTCGGTGGTGCATTCTTGATCTGGGGCACGGCGGTCTACGTCTGGACCGGAATCCTGTATCTCCGCAAAGCCGTCGCCGTGGCCCGAGCGATACCGCCCGTGCCACACCATGATCACTCCCGATAGGGTGTGCGGCGGACGGATCGACGACGATCCCGAGAGGAACGCCCGTTGAAAGGACACTGCCAGTGACCGCAGTACCCGAGGATTTGCGCTACTCCGAAGAGCACGAGTGGGTGAGCAAAGTGGGTCCGACCCGGGTGCGGGTGGGTATCACCGATTACGCGCAGTCGCAGCTGGGTGACGTCGTGTTCGTGCAGCTGCCGGCGGTGGACTCCGACGTGGCGAGCGGTGACAGCATCGCCGAGATCGAATCCACCAAGAGCGTGTCCGACATCTACGCTCCGCTGGCCGGGAAAGTCGTTGCGGTGAACGATCTTCTGGATGCCGAACCCGAGACGGTCAACTCCGACGCCTACGGCGACGGATGGCTCTTCGAGGTCGAGGCGGAGTCCGCCGAGGCCCTCGAAGCAGCGCTCGGAAAGCTCCTCGATGCCGCAGGTTATCAAGGAGTTATCGGAGGCTGAAGGAGCCTTCACAGTTCTACCTGCACGGGTACGCCCTGGCAGGGTACGGTCAATGCCAACAGAAGTGCGCGCAGCCGGTGTCCGGATTATCCGGACCTACCCGAAGCGGGGAGCGGCCGGAGTGCCGCATCGCTGAGGGCATCAACTGCTTGCATGGATTATTCGGTTCGAGGAGGAGAGCAAGGGTGAGCGAGAACAAGGACCCGGGTTACCAGGAAACGGCAGCAGAGACCACTTCGGTGTTCCGTGCCGACTTCCTGAACGAGGTCGACACGTCGCGCACCGAGCAGACCGGCGAGCAGCCGGTGCAGGGAGTGGAGGGCCTGCCCGCGGGCGCGGCCCTGCTGGTGGTCAAGCGTGGTCCGAACGCCGGCTCGCGCTTCCTGCTCGACCAGCCGACCACCTCGGCGGGACGCCATCCCGACAGCGACATCTTCCTGGACGATGTCACCGTCAGCCGGCGTCACGCGGAATTCCGCCAGGACGACGACACCTTCCAGGTCGTCGATGTGGGCAGCCTCAACGGCACCTACGTCAACCGGGAGCCGGTGGATTCCTCGGAGCTGCAGAACGGCGACGAGGTCCAGATCGGCAAGTTCCGTCTCGTCTTCCTGACGGGACCGCGACCGGCGACGAGCGACTCGGGTCTATAGGACCGAGCGGAATGACTGGCGCAGCGCAGTGGACGCGCGGAGGCATGTCGATCGGCTCCGTGCTGGATCTCCTGCGTCCGGATTTTCCGGACATCACCATCTCCAAGATCCGATTCCTGGAGTCGGAGGGCCTGATCAGCCCGGAGCGCACGCCCTCGGGGTACCGCCGCTTTCATGTGGCGGACGTCGAGCGCCTGCGCTTCGTGCTGACCGCGCAGCGGGATCAGTACCTGCCGTTGAAGGTGATCAAGGAACAGCTCGAAGCGATCGACAGTGGGGCGGCGACGCTCGGGGTCCGGGAGGCCCGGGCCCGGGCGAACGCCGTGGGAGGGGCCGTGCCCGATTCCAGACCTGGGCCCGACACGAGAGATGGTCTGTCGCCCAATGGAGGCGGCCGCCTGCGGCGGCTGAGCGCCGTGCCCGGTGAGGTGTCGCCCGAGGAGCTCCGGTTCGACCACGAGATCCGGATCACCCGGGCGGATCTGCTCGAGCAGGCGGGCATCGACGAGAAGTTCCTGACCGAACTGATCCGCGCCAACCTCATTACCCCAGGCGCCGCAGGCTATTTCGACGGTGACGCCGTCACGCTGGCCCGCACCGCCAAGGCTCTGAGCGAATTCGGTTTGGAGGCAAGGCATCTGCGCGCCTTCAAACTGGCCGCCGATCGCGAGGCCGCCATGGTCGCGCAGATCGCGGCGCCGATCGCCAAGAGCCGCGACGCGGATGCCCGCGCCCGGGCCGAGGAGACGGTCCGTGAGTTGGCGGCATTGTCGCTGACTCTGCACACCTGCCTGGTGAAGACCTCTGTGCGCGCTTCCCTCGGGGGCTGAATTCTTCGCCTAGACTCGGTATTACAGCCGGGTTGGGCGGCCGGTGAGGATTTGGGAGGCAGTGCGATGAGCGAAATGCGTGTGATCGGCATTCGTGTCGAACAACCACAGAATCAGCCCGTGCTGTTGCTCCGAGAGGTCTCCGGCGACCGCTATCTACCTATCTGGATCGGCCAGGCCGAGGCCACCGCGATCGTGCTGGAGCAGGAGGGCGTCACGCCCATCCGCCCGCTGACCCACGATCTGATCAAGATCCTGATCAAGGAGCTCGGGCACACCCTCAAAGAGGTGCGGATCGTGGATCTGCAGGAGGGCACCTTCTACGCCGACCTGGTCTTCGAGAACGATCTGCGCATCTCCGCGCGGCCCTCGGATTCGGTGGCCATCGCGCTGCGGGTGGGCTGCCCGATCTATGCCGAAGAGCCGGTGCTGGAAGAGGCCGGACTGGTCATGCCGGACGAGCGCGAGGACGAGGTCGAGAAGTTCAAGGAGTTTCTCGAATCGGTATCTCCCGATGATTTCAAGGCTACGGACAGCTGACCAGTTCCTGACCTGGTGATGATCTCGAAACGGGACAAAACAGGGTCTCTACCTCAGGTTTAGGGTTAAAAACACGCGGTTGATCAAGCTTTGACGGTGCCGATTCTGCCGCGACAATCAGGGGAGTAGCCTCGATTGTTAGGCCAACGCTCCAGAGTCGATTGACAGAGCCCGAGCCCTGATAGGTAAGCAGTAAGGGAGTAGTCAGTGGGAGATCAACCGCAACCTCAGGATGTGGTGCAGCCAGGGCTGTTCCCCGATGACACGGTGCCCGACGAACTCGTCGGCTACCGCGTGCCCAGCGCTTGCCAGGTGGCCGGCATCACCTACCGCCAGCTCGATTACTGGGCCCGCACCGGACTGGTCGTACCGTCCATCCGCAGTGCCACCGGATCCGGCAGCCAGCGCCTGTACTCGTTCAAGGACATCCTGGTCCTGAAGATCGTCAAGCGGCTCCTCGACGCCGGCATCTCGCTGCAGAACATCCGCATCGCCGTGGATCACCTGCGCAGCCGGGGCGTCGAAGACCTCGCCGGGATCACCCTCTTCTCCGACGGCACCACCGTCTACGAGTGCTCCTCCGCCGAGGAGGTGGTCGATTTACTGCAGGGTGGCCAGGGCGTGTTCGGCATCGCCGTCAGCGGCGCCATGCGCGAACTCACCGGAGCGATCGCCAACTTCCCGGCCGAGCGCGCCGAGACCGCGACCACCTCGGACCGTCCCGAGGACGAGCTGTCGTTCCGCCGCAAGGCCCGCATGAGCAAGACCGGCTAGACACCCTTTTCCGGACGCGCGTCGCCTCGGGCGGCGCGCGTTTCGTGTATCCGGGGCTGGTCGTTCGGAGCGCGCCACACTGTGAAACCGGCCCAGGCAACATTCTTGTAACCTGGCGCCCCTTAGACTGGCAGTGCGTCGCAGCCGTGCGGGAGAGTTCCGGGATAGTCTCGGACGCCGAAGGAGCAGCACCTCCCCGTCAATCTCTCAGGCACCAGGGACCGTGCGGAGTTTCGACGCCTCTGGAAAGTGGTGACCTCGCGTCACCCGCCCATGGTGAAAGGTCAACGGCCGCAAGGCCGGGGTCCGAATCTCTCAGGCATCGAGGACAGAGGGGGAGGGCAGACGACACGTCGGCCGTCGGGTCGACCCCCGCCCACCCCTTTGGAGAGCAGCCGTGATCTGGACTCGATCCTTCGCCGACCGCCACATCGGCCCCGACAGCGGCGAGACCGGCCGCATCCTGGAGACCGTGGGCGTCGAGTCGCTGGACGAACTCGCCACCAGGGCCGTGCCCGCCAGCATTCTGGACGCGCCCGAGGGCAATGGGCTGAACGCGCTGCCCGCCGCGCTGTCCGAGCACGAGGCGCTCGCCGAGCTTGCGGCGCTGGCGAATTCGAATACCGTGGCGACCTCCATGATCGGGCTGGGCTACTACGACACCCTCACCCCGCCGGTGCTGCTGCGCAATCTCGTCGAGAACCCGGCCTGGTACACGGCGTACACGCCGTACCAGCCGGAGATCAGCCAGGGCCGCCTCGAGGCGCTGCTGAACTTCCAGACCATGGTCGGCGACCTGACCGGTATGGAGGTCGCCAATGCCTCCATGCTGGACGAGGCCACGGCGGCGGCCGAGGCCATGACGCTGCTGCAGCGGGCCAACCGCAAGAGCAAGTCCGTGCGGCTGCTCATCGATACCGATCTGTTCCCGCAGACCCGGACGCTGCTCTACACCCGTGCCGAGCCGCTGGGCATCGAGATCGTGGAATCCGATCTCGCGGACGGGCAGCTGCCCGAGGGCGACTTCTTCGGCGTGATCGTCCAGCAGCCGGGCGCGTCCGGCCGCATCGTCGACTGGGCGCCGGTGATCGAGGCCGCGCACGTGCGGGGCGCCCTGGTGGCGGTCGGCGCGGATCTGCTTGCGCTGACGCTGATTACGCCGCCGGGGGAGCAGGGCGCTGACGCCTGTTTCGGCACCACGCAGCGCTTCGGCGTGCCGCTGGGCTTCGGCGGGCCGCACGCCGGCTATCTCGCGGTGCACAGCGCGCACGCGCGGCAGCTGCCGGGCCGCCTGGTCGGCGTGTCCGTGGACGCGGACGGCAACCTGGCCTACCGGCTCGCCCTGCAGACCCGTGAGCAGCACATTCGCCGTGAGAAGGCGACCTCGAATATCTGCACCGCGCAGGTGCTGCTGGCCATCCTGGCGGCCATGTACGCCTCGTATCACGGCGCGGACGGGCTGCGCTCGCTGGCGCGCCGCGTGCACGGGCACGCCCAGTGGCTGGCCGCCGGGCTCGGCGACGCGGTGGTGCACCAGACCTTCTTCGACACCGTGCTGGTGAACGTGCCCGCGGGCGCGGAAGGCATTGTGGCCAAGGCGAAGGGACGCGGGATCAACCTGCGGCTGGTCGATGCCGATCATGTGGCGATCGCCTGCGACGAGGTCACCACCGATGCCAATGTGGTCGACGTGCTGGACTGCTTCGGCGCAGAGATCCCGGTCGGCCCGGAGGGCGCGCTCTTCCACGGCAAGCAGCGCCCGCACATCGAGGTCCGCACCTCGGAGTACCTGACCGCGCCCGCGTTCACCAGGTACCGCACCGAGACCGCCATGCTGCGCTACCTGCGCGCACTGTCGGACAAGGACATCGCCCTGGATCGCAGCATGATTCCGCTCGGCTCCTGCACCATGAAGCTGAACGCGGCCGCGGAGATGGAGTCCATCACCTGGCCGGGCTTCAACCGGGTGCATCCCTACGCCCCCGTCGAGGACGCCCCGGGCCTGATCAAGCTGATCGAGGACCTGGAGGGCTGGCTGTGCGCGGTCACCGGCTACGACCGGGTTTCCTTGCAGCCCAATGCCGGTAGCCAGGGCGAGTACGCGGGTCTGCTGGCCATTCGCCGCTACCACCTGGATCGCGGTGACTCGCACCGGGACACCTGCCTGATCCCCTCCAGCGCGCACGGCACCAATGCCGCCTCCGCCGCCATGGTGGGCATGCGGGTGGAGGTCGTGAAGACCCGCCCCAACGGCGATATCGACCTCGACGATCTGCGCGCCAAGATCGCCGACCACGCCGAGCGGCTGGCCTGCATCATGATCACCTACCCGTCCACCCACGGCGTGTACGAGCACGAGGTGGCCGAGCTGTGCGGGCTGGTGCACGAGGCCGGCGGCCAGGTGTACGTGGACGGTGCGAACCTCAATGCCCTTGTCGGACTGGCCCGTCCGGGCAAGTTCGGCGGCGACGTCAGCCACCTGAACCTGCACAAGACCTTCTGCATCCCGCACGGTGGTGGCGGCCCGGGCGTGGGCCCGGTCGCGGTGCGCGAGCACCTGGCGCAGTATCTGCCGGGCGATCCCCTCGTCAAGGGTTCGCACGCGGTGTCGGCGGCCATGTACGGGTCGGCGTCGATTCTTCCGATCACCTGGGCCTACATCCGCATGATGGGCGCCGACGGCCTGCGCCGTGCCACCCTGACCGCCATCGCCTCGGCCAATTACATTGCGCGCAAGCTGGATCCGCACTTCCCGGTGCTCTACACCGGCGACAACGGCATGGTCGCCCACGAGTGCATCCTGGATCTGCGCGAGATCACCAAGCGCACCGGCGTCACCGTCGACGATGTGGCCAAGCGCCTGGCCGACTACGGCTTCCACGCCCCCACTATGAGCTTCCCGGTCGCGGGCACCCTCATGGTGGAGCCCACCGAGAGCGAAAACCTCGAAGAGCTGGACGCTTTCATCGCCGCCATGATCGCCATCAAGGGCGAGATCGACCAGGTCGAGGCCGGCGTCTGGCCGGTCGACGACAACCCGCTGCGCGGCGCGCCGCACACCGCCGAATGCCTGGTCGGCGACTGGAACCACCCTTACACCCGGGAAATGGCCGTCTACCCCCAGGGCGTCAGGCACGCCCGCGCCAAGGTCTGGCCGTCCGTCCGCCGCATCGACGGCGCCTATGGCGACCGCAACCTGGTCTGCTCCTGCCCCCCGCTGGACGCCTACGCGGAGTGATCGCTGGCTGACTGCTGAATGACCGAGCGCCCCATCGGTTCCAGGAACCGATGGGGCGCTCGTCGTTACGTTGTCCTCTGCAACGTCCACCAGCAAGGCAGGCAGGCCCATGACCACCAGGAGGACCCGCGCAAACGCCGAGTTCAACGGTCTTGTCCCGCACCCAGCGATCCCGATGGTCCTGACCATTCACTCGGAGAGCGGAATTGACAGGAAATCGGCAATCGTAACCCGATTGCTCGATGTACTAGTGGTGGAGGGCTGGCCGGTTCGGTCAGCGCGGCGTGCGGCGGAATGGTGCGCGGCCGCATCACCTTCCCAACGTTGCCGACGCGGCACTAGCCCCAAAGAGCTGCTGTGACGTCGTCTACGCCGACCGGAGGGCGACCATGTTGTGCGCCCAGGTCGGACGCCTGTGCCACCAGCTCCTCGTTGGTTGGCTGTCCTTGTCCGGCGTAATCCTCGAGACCGACTCGGACGTGGCCGCCTGCTCGCAGGGCTGCCTCGGCGAGCCCTGATCCGAGTACGTCTCCCTGCGGCACCCCGACCATCCAGGGAAGTCCCGTGTCGCTGATCATCTCGACATAGGCATTCAGGCCGGCCTGCGTGGGCCGTAGGCCGAATAGTGCCGCTGGCCCGCCGAAATACAACTGGATCTTCGTCCGCTGCGGCAATCGACCCGCCTTGTGGTGCGCGAGGGTGAGCCTGAGGAAGCCGGGCTCGAAGATCGATACGTGAAGTGGCAGGTCGGCCTCACGGCACCACCCGAATACCCGGTCGACGTCGGCAGCGGAGTTGCCGAAGACGGGCAGGGCCATCGGTCCTTCGGGGCCGTCGAACGCACGTGAGAGGCAGCCCGCATCCGCGGTGGCCATGGTCAGGGCGCCGCGCTGATGGAGTTCGACGATGTGCGAGAAGCGATCGGCGATCGTGGACGAGCGCTCACCCGATGTCGTGGGGTGCATGAGCAAACCGGGGTGGGTCTCCCAGATTTGGCTCCACGCCGCTTCGTAGGGATCGGCCGAATGTACGCTCGGCTCACCGACGTTCGGCTCGTCGTTGTGGTTGTGCACGATGGCTGCGCCCGCGTCGACACAGGCGAGAGCTGTCGCGACGATCTCCTCGACCGTACGTGGCACGTTGGGGTTGGCTTCCTTGGGCGTCGACCCATTGATGGCGGCCTCGATCACCAGCGGCTTACCCGAACTCACTCGTCCTCCAGATGTCCGTATGGCACGGGCGCAAGCATCGCTGGAATCGATCCATGGCGCAATATCCGCATTCGACCAGCGAATCCCAGCCTCAACGGGCCCGGACATCGGGTGCTATCTTGTCCGCGGGATCGTCGTCGAATATCCGCAAGTCCAAATCGATTTGGTTGAGGTCTACCTCGGGGCATGTATGGGTACCGACGCGTCGTGCCGGGTATCGATTTCCACCGCGTCGTGCGAATCGTGAATGTATTCGGCCCATGAGCCGGTGACCTCGCCCCGATCCCGGACCAGTGCGATTGCGGAGATTCCCGTTCAGTTCCGCCCGGCATGCGGCGGCATTCTGTCCTACCTGGTGCAGGAATCTGCGTTCCTGCCGTTGGACACCTACGCGGAGTGATCGCGGGCTGAGCGCCGAAGCGCCCCATCGGTTTCCGTAACCGGTGGGGCGCTTCTCGTTGCGCCGCAAGCTGGATCGACCGGCGCGTCGGTGGCGATGGCTCGGATCACCACGACATCGACCCGTCCTCCGCATCCGAAGCGGGTATCGCGGCTCAGCTCACCGGCAGGTCGGCCCAGGTCGGTGGGAGGATTTCGCAGGACACGTCGGCGATGTCGCGTAAACGGGATGGGGTGACGCCCATCCGGCTCAGTTGGATGAGGCCCTGGGTGGTCATGACGATGTTGGCGCTCAGGGTCGAGAGGAGGGCTTCGTCGACGGGGCCGGTGGTGCTCATGGTGTGGCGGAGGCGGTCGGCCACAGCGCTTTCCATGGTGGCGGTGGTGCGTGCGCCGATGGTCGCGACTTCCGGGATGCGGGTGCCGAGGTGGGCGATGCTGTTGATCATCAGGCAGCCGCGGCGGTCCGGGTGGGCGGCGCAATCGTCGATGACGGCGCGGCAGAGGGTGCGTACGGCGGCGCGGGCCGAGCCGGGGGCCGATTCGATGACCTCGCGGACGAAACGGGCGCGTTGCTCGCAGTATCTTTCGAAGGCGGCCAGGAACAAGCCGCGTTTGCTGCCGTAGGCGCCGTAGATGCTGCCATTGCCGATACCGGTCGCGCGCGAGACGTCTTCCACCGACGTCGTGTCGAAACCCTTGGTCCAGAAGAGTTCGACCGCGGCGGCGAGCAGTGCCTGCTCGTCGAACTGCCGTGGTCTGCCCATGGGAATCACCGTATCAATCTGCGATCTCGCGCACTATTTCTTGTTCTGGAGGCCAGCCTCCATAATACTGGTGGACATGTCATCCATATCTTCCGATCCGACCCGCCGCCGGGTGGGGATCCTCGTCTTCGATGGTGTGAAGATGCTCGACTTCGCCGGTCCCGCCGAAGTCTTCATGGAGGCCAATCAGGCGGTGCACGGCTACGACGTGGTGTTGCTCTCGCCGGATGGGCGGGAGGTGCAGACCTCGATCGGGGCGCGGGTGGCGGTGCACGGTGCGGCGGCCGATGCCGGCCGGTTCGACACGGTGGTGATTCCGGGTAGTGAGCTGCCCGCCTCGATGTTCGTGACGCCGGAGGTGCGGGCGGCGGCTCGGCATCTGTCCGCGCACACCCGGCGGCTGGTCTCGATCTGCAGTGGGACGGCGGTGCTGGCCGAGCTGGGGTTGCTGGATGGGCGGCGGGTGACCACCCATTGGAAGTTCGCGCCGGATCTGGCCCGCCGATTCCCGGCGGTGGAGGTGGACGCGGACGCGATTTTCGTGCGCGATGGGAACCTGTACAGCTCGGCCGGTGTCGCGGCGGGCGTGGATCTGGCGCTCGCGCTGGTCGAGGAGGATCACGGCGCGGATATCGCGCGGCGGACGGCACAGCTGCTGGTGGTGTATATGCAGAGGGCGGGCGGGCAGTCGCAGTTCTCGGCATCGTTGACCGGTCCGGTGCCGCGGAGTCCGCTGGTGCGCCGGGTTGTCGATCTGATCTGCGCGGATCCGGCCTTCCCGCATACGGTGCAGACCCTGGCCGCGCACGCGCAGGTCAGTGTGCGGCATCTGACCCGGCTGTTCCGGTCCGAATTGGCGCGCTCACCGGCCGAATACGTGGCCTTCATCCGATTCGGCGTCGCCCGGGATCTGCTGCACGCCGGGTCCACGGTGACCGAGACCGCTATGGCCGCGGGCTTCGGCAGCACTGAGGCGCTGCGCCGGGCTTTCATTGCGCGCCTGGGTATTTCGCCGCTCAAGTATCAGCAGCGCTTCCGGACGACCGGGTCGGCGAGCTGGGCGGACACGCCGGAACCCGCTATCGCGGCCGTGTCCTGAATCGTGGATTTCGTGGCCGTTGGGGCGGGGCGGCGCGAGACGTTTCCGGATGAAATGAATCCCGTGGCGCCGACACCCCGTTCGCGGTGCCGCGGAAAGGATTCGATCGCCCATGTCCGGAAACCCGCACCACCTCTCGCTCGAACCGGCCGCTCAGGAGTTCGTGGACGCCACCTCGCAGCCGCCGTTCCTCTACCAGCTGCCCCCGGAGGAGGGCCGCAAAGCCGTTGACTCGGTGCAGGATTCGCCCATCTTCAAGCCCGAGATCGACGAGGAGTGGATCACCGTCGAGGGCGGTCCGACCGGATCGGTGCGGGCGCGCATCGTCAAGCCGCAGGGTATGACCGAGCCGCTGCCGGTTATCGTCTACACCCACGGCGCGGGCTGGGTCTTCGGTGACGCGCACACCCACGATCGTCTGGTGCGCGACCTCGCGGTAGGCGTGCGGGCCGCGGTGGTGTTCCCGGAATACGATCGCTCTCCGGAGGTGAAGTACCCGGTCGCCAACGAGCAGTCGTATCGAATCGCGCAGTGGGTCACCACCGATGGAGCGAGCAAGGGCCTCGACGCGTCGCGGCTGGCCGTCGCCGGCGACTCGGTCGGCGGCAATATGGCCATCGCGCTGACCCTCATGGCCAAGGAGCGCGGCGACGTCTCCTTCGCGCAGCAGGTGCTGTTCTACCCGGTGACCGACGCCAACTTCGACACCGCGTCCTATCGCCAGTTCGCCGAGGGCTACTTCCTCACCCTCGACGGCATGAAGTGGTTCTGGGATCAGTACACCACCAGCACCGAAGACCGCGCGCGCATCGATGTCTCGCCGCTTCGCGCCACCACCGAACAGCTGGCCGGGCTGCCGCCCGCACTGGTCATCACCGCCGAGGCCGATGTGCTGCGCGATGAGGGCGAGGCGTTCGCCGCGAAACTGCGCGCCGCGGGCGTCCCCGTCACCCAGGCGCGCTACGGCGGCATCGTCCACGACTTCGTGATGGTCAACGCCCTGCACGACACCCACGCCGCGAAAGCCGCTGTGGCGCAGGCCGTCGCGACCCTGCGCGCGGCGCTGTACCCGGCCTGATACCCGATCCCTGCTCAGGAGCAACCCACATGACCACCACCCCGACCGTCGTCCTGGTGCACGGAGCTTTCGCCGATTCCTCCAGCTGGAACGGCGTAGTCGAAGCCCTTGCCGCCGAGGGTATCTCCGTACTCGCCGCCGCTAATCCGTTGCGCGGACTCACTTCCGATGCCGCCTACATCGCCTCCGTCGTGGACAGCATCGACGGCCCGGTGGTGCTGGCCGGCCACTCGTACGGCGGCAGCGTCATCAGCGTGGCCGCACAAGGAAAGCCACAGGTCACCGCACTCGTCTACGTGGCGGCCTTCATTCCGGAGGTCGGTGAGAGCGCACTGGAACTGACCGATAGGTTCCCGGGCTCGACCCTCGGCCCGACGACTCGTCCCGCGTCCTATCCCCAGGCCGACGGCACCGACGGCACCGAGCTCTACATCCGCCAGGACGAATTCCCGCGGCAGTTCGCCGCCGACGTCCCCACCGTCACCGCCGCCGCGATGGCGGTGACGCAACGCCCGGTCGCGCTGGCCGCCCTCCAGGAACCGGCCCCGGCCGCCGCCTGGACGACCATCCCGGCCTTCGCGCTGCTCACCACCGACGACAAGAACATCCCCCTGGAGGCCCAGCGCTTCATGGCCGAGCGCGCCCGGGCCGCCGCCACCGAGGTCGCCGCGTCCCACGCGGTCACGGTGTCCCGCCCCGACGCGGTCGCCGATGTGATCCTGCGCGCAGTGCGTCAGCCACACTGAGCCTCCCGCCGCCGCGGGTTCAATGACCAGCGCCCCATCGGTTGTCACCGATGGGGCGCTTCGCCGTTGTGTCGCAGGCACTATCGGCGCGGCGGTGCCGCGGGCACGGTCACCGCGCCGGGGCTCAGACGGTGACGGGCTTGTAGGTGGAGATGGCCCAGATCACCACGACGTCGAGCGCGATGATGAGCAGCGACCAGGCCGGGTAGTAGGGAATCCAGAGGAAGTTCTCCACGATGGACAGGGCCGCCATGATCAGGGCGGCGACCCGACCCCAGGTGGTTCCCCGGAGCAGGCCGATCGCCACGACGATTTCGATGATGCCGAGGACGATGTGGATCCAGCCCCACCCGGTGGTGTTCATCTTGTAGACGTAGTCGTAGCCGACGACCAGCAGGTTGTCCGATGCCACCGCGGAAATACCCTGCAGGATCGACAGCACACCGACGACGAGCAGCAGGATGCCCGCCGCGATCGTCGTTCCGGCGGCCAAGCCTTGTTTCAGTGTGGGTTCGGGACCAGTGCTATGTGCCATTCGCCGAATATGCCACGGGTTTGCTGACGAATGCGGAATGCACTGCCACCGTGTTGCCGCGCTGTTGCCGCTCTGGGATTCGGCCCGGTCACGGTGTGGTCAGCGCCTGTGCGACCGCGGTGCCGAACGGCAGGTCCGCGGTGGTGTTCACCTTGGTGTAGGTGCCGCCGGTGCGCTGGGTGAGGGTCTGCAGGGTCTGGGTGCCGGGGCCGCCGACCACGATGACGTCGATCCGCACCGGATGCGCCGGATCCGTCGCGGCGGCGATGTCGGCGAGCAGCTGATCGCCGGTGACCGTGGAATCGTCCTCTGGGCCGTCGGTGATCAGCAGGATCGAATTGGTGCGGGCCGCGGCGTAGTTGGCCAGCACGTTCTTGTAGGCGGCCTGCAGCGTGGGATAGGTGCGGTCCGGCTTGGAGGTGCTCGCGGTGACCGTCGTCAGGGCCTGGCTGATGGCGGTGCGCTGATCGTTCGACAGCGGCGCGGTCGGCGTCAGGACCTTGTAGGGGTTGTTCCCGTCGAGATTCTTCGAGTACTCCCACACGCCCAGGCCGAAGTCCGGCGGCATGACGCCCATCGTGGACTCCAGTGCCGCGGCCGCATTGGCGAGGCGGGTGCCGAAGCCCTCGGTGGTGGACATCGAGGAGGAGACGTCCAGTAGCACCGTGGCCTGCACACCGAGCACCGGGTGGGCGAGGATCTGGCCCACCTTGTCCAGGACCACCCTGGCCGGGACCGGGGTGGTGGCCGGAGGCGCGGCGCCGAAACCGTTGTCGGTGAACAGCTTCGACTGGTCGGGGGCACGCAGGAAGTCGGCGAACAGACCCGCGATCAGGTTCTGGGTCTGGTCCACCCAGGAGCCGGTGAGCTGGGCGGCCGGGTAGTCGGCGACCGGGCCCGCGCCGTCGGGGCGGAAGACGGTCAGGCCGCTGCGGGCCCGGATCTGCTGCTCGGAGGCGGCCACCGCGTGCACGGAAGCAGGGGCCTGGTCGGCGGCCCCCGACAGGTCGGTCAGCGCGCCGGTCACGTCCTTGGCGGCGGGTGCGCCCGCGGCCAGGCCGGAGATGGCCGAGACAACCTGACCGGTGGCGACGGCTTTCTCGTCGAGCGGATCGGTGCCGGACACGCCCGAGCCGACCGCGGCCGCGACCGCGACCGAGCCGTCCCCGGCGGGCATGGCCAGGCGCAGCTTTCCCCAGGTGGGCAGCCCGATATCGGCGAGCGAGCCCTGCTGCAGCCGGGGCAGATCCGACCAGTGCACCTTGGCGGTCTCGAGCGCGCGGCGCAGGTCGTCGGGAACGGCCAGCGAGATGGGACTGACCGCGATAGGGGCCGGGGTACCCGCGACCAGGCCCGGTACGCGCATCTGCTCGACCGAGCGGGAGGACTCCGGAATCCAGAGCGCGGGCTCCGGGCCCAGTGCCGGATCCCATGCCTTGCCGGAGGTGAAGGCCGCGACCATGGCGGCCGAGGGCTGTGCGGCCACGGCCACCTCGGCGCAGTGGTCGCGCACGTGCGGTTTGGTGGCGTTGAAGCGGTCGGCCGCGGCCTTGACCGGGGTGAGGATGTCGGGATCGACGGTCACGTTCAGGGTGGCGGTGCCCTCCACGCAGGAGGCGGCGGCACGGCTGTCGCGCTCCTTGGACCGATCCGACAGCCAGGCCCAGCCGACGACGGCCAGCGCTAGCACTATCACCGCGACGATTGCGATAACCGGTCCCTTGCTGATTCCTCGTGACCCGCCCGCGGCGCGATGAGTTCCCACGATCGCCCATCCTATGTTGACGGGCGGTAGCCACCTGTGCCAGGCGGTTACGCGAAGTCCGACCGGCCTGGACCCGGCGGCGGGCAGCGACGACAACGGCGGCGACTCCGAGGGGAGTCACCGCCGAGGTGTCAGTCGCGAATCAGCGTGCCGCGGTCGTACTCGTGGCCGCCCCAGACGCCGGACTGGCCGGTGCGGGCCGCGAAATCACCGCATTCGCGGCGGATCGGGCAGGCCGCGCAGATGGTGCGGGCGTAGTCGAAGTCCTGCGAGGGGTACGGGAACCACGCCTCGTGGTTCGGGTCACCCTTGCAGGCCGCGCGCTGCCAGTAGTCCTTCGAGTCGGAGATGGGGAGCAGATCCGCCAGGGTCGGCTCCCGAAGTGCAGTGTTCGTCATCGGATCTCGCTCCCTTCATGTCCGATCACGCGGTGCGGGCGTTCTTCGTTCATCGAGATCGGGCCCTGTCCCGGGATTCAGGACGCCGCCAGTTCCTTCCAGACCTGGCGCTGGGCCCGCTCTCTGTCATTGGGCGCCTTGGGCTCCCACAGCAGGCGCATGCCGGCCTCCTCGGGAGTCCGGTCCGCCTTGTACGTATTGCAGGGACCGCACGCGGCGATGAGGTTGGCCCAGGTATTGGGCCCACCCTTCGAGCGCGGGCGGATGTGGTCGACGGTGCGGGCCCAGTCGTTGCAGTACCCGCAGCGGTAGCGGTCGCGGCGCAGGACCGCGGCCAGGGTGGCGCGGCTGTCGTCGTCGTGCACGAGGATCCGGTGCTCGAGGTAGACGTAGCGGTGCAGCCGGATGGTCTCCGGCAGCGCCAGCTCCAGGTGCTTCGAGCGGATCGGGAAGTGCGGCCGCCGATCGGCGACGGTCTCGGCGGCGCCGCCGAGCAGCAGCACCACCGCGCGCTCGGCGCGGATCGTGGTCAGCGCCTCGTAGGAGGCGTTGAGCAACAGCACTCCGGCGTGTATCCAGTTGTCGGTGGTTATCTCCGGGTAGTCGGCATGACGGAACAGCATGGGGGTCACCATGTTTCGTGAAAGGGATCGAACAGAGGGAGGGAGTTGCCCGCTTACGCGTGGGCCTGGAGACGGCCGATGTTCCGGTCTTCGCGGCGCAGGCTGCGCTCGGCATGGCGCACGAGTAGGGCGCGCTGTTCGGGCGAACTCGGATACTGTTCACTGAACCTCGGATTCATTGCCGTCTCCTCCTTTCCTACTGGTCACGACCGTGACGGTCGGCTGATCATCGGTGAAAACCATGGTGGCACAACGGACCTGCCGTTGTCGGGTGATTTTTTTCGCCCCCTGACTCCGGGGTGCCCGCGTGGAGCGCGGACCTGGAGCCGTGCAGGTACAACGAAGGCCATCGGCCATTTGTTCCGGAGAGAAGCGCAATTCATCACCGGTTACCCGCCGGGGCTAGCGTGGCTGGTATCGCGACGAGCGTGGCGGGTATTACAGAGGAGCCGGCCCATGGAGATCCGACATCTGATCTCGTTCATCACCCTCGCCGAGGAGTTGCACTTCGGGCGCGCGGCCCAGCGGCTGCATCTGACGCAGCCGAGCCTGAGTGCGCAGTTGCAGAAGCTGGAGAAGTCGATCGGCGTGACGCTGGTGGCGCGGAACTCCCATGAGGTGCGACTCACTCCGGCCGGGCGGGAGTTCGAGATACAGGCCCGGCAGATCGTGGCGCAGCTGGATCGGGCGGCACGGGCGGCGCGGGCACTGGCGGACGGCCGGGTGGGGACCGTCGGTGTCGGCTACAACCTGCCCGCGAGCCGGCACGTGCTGCCGGACACGCTGGTGCGGATGACCGACCGGTACCCCGATATCGAGGTGTCGCTGTGGGAGAAGCGGACCGGCCCGCAGCTCACGGCGCTCGCGGAGGGCGCGCTGGATGTGGCCATGGTGTACGGGCATCCGAGCACGCCGGAGTTCCGGTACCGGCGGCTGCTGCATCGGGTGCCGCTGGTGGCGGTGGTGGGCAAGCGGCATCGGTGGGCGGACCGGGCGGGGGTGCCGTTCGCGGAATTGCAGGACCAGGAGTGTGTGCTGTTCGCGCGGGAGCAGTGCCCGGCCATGTACGACAACATCTTCCGGGCGGCCGCGCAGTCGCGGATCTCGTTGAATGTCACGCAGTACGCCGATGATCCCGGCGCGACCGCGCACATGGTGTCGGTGCGGCCGCTGGTGGGGTTCGCCTCGCTGCCCCGCGCCATCTCCATGGGGATGGGCGGACCGGGAAGTATGTCGGTTGCGGTGAAAATCGTGGATCCGGTGCCCACACTGGATCTGTACGCGGTGTGGCGCAGTGCGGAGACCAATCCGGCGGTAGCCGCGTTCCTGGAATGTCTGGACGGTCCGGAGCCGGCGGGCGCTGCGGACCCGGAGAGCAGTGAGGTGGTCAGTGATGACGATCGACGCCTGGGCGCAGCATCCGACGGGTCGCTTTCTCGCGCGTGACATCTTCGACTCGCTGCGGCGATGGACCGGGGATGTCATCCCGTCGGAGGAGATTCCGCTGAAGGCCACGCTGGCCGCCATGGACGCCGGCGGCGTGGATCGGGCGCTGCTGTCGGCGTGGTGCGCGCCGGAGGGGGTGCTCATCTCGAATGACGAAGTGGCCGAATGGGTTGCGGAGGCGCCGGACCGGCTGATCGGGGTGGCCTCGGTGGATCTGCGGCGGCCGATGGAGTCGGTGCGGGAGCTGCGACATCGGGTGCGGGAGGAGGGGTTCAAGGGGGTGCGGGTGCTGCCGTGGTTGTGGGAGGTGCCGCCGACCGACGCGCGGTTCTATCCGCTGTACGCGGCGTGCGTGGATCTGGGGATTCCGTTCTGCACGCAGGTCGGGCACACCGGGCCGCTGCGGCCCTCGGAGCCGGGGCGGCCGATTCCCTATATCGACCGGATCGCCCTGGATTTCCCGGAGCTGACGATCGTGTGCGGTCATGTCGGTTATCCGTGGACCGAGGAGATGATCGCGGTGGCGCGCAAGCACGAGAACGTGGTCATCGACACCTCGGCGTACACCACGAAGCGGCTGCCACCGGCGTTGGTCGCGTATCTGAAGACCACGAGTGGCCGGCGGAAGGTGTTGTTCGGCACCAACTATCCGATGATCCTGCCGCAGCACGCGCTCGACGGGCTGGAGCAGCTGGGCCTGGACGACGAGACGCGGGAGCTGTACCTGGACGGGAATGCCCGGCGGGTGTTCGGGCTGTGATCATTTGAGTCCCGAACGGACGAAGGCGTTCACGATGTGCCGCTGCAACACCAGGTAGAGCAGCAGTACCGGCAGGCAGGCCAGCCCGGCGACCGCCATCATCGGACCCCACTGTTCGCCCTCGGTACCCATGAAGCTGCGTAATCCCAGTTGCAGCACGCCGTTGGAGCGGCGCAGCACCACCGCGGGCCAGAAGTATTCGTTCCAGGCGTTGATGAACAGCAGGATGCCCAGGGCCGCCAGCGCCGGGCGCAGGTTCGGAACCACCACCGTCCACAGGATGGACCAGGAGGAGCGGCCGTCGATGCGGGCGGCGGCCACCAGCTCCTTGGGGAAGGCCGCCATGTGCTGGCGCAGCAGCAGGACGGCCAGGGCCGAGCAGAGGGTGGGCAGCACCACGCCGATCAGGGTGTCGAGCAGGTCCAGGCGGGTGAGCAGGATGTAGTTGGGCAGCATGGTCACTTGGAAGGGAACCAGCCAGGTGCCGACGAAGGCCAGGTACAGCAGTCGTTGCAGGGGGAAGGTGTAGAGCGCGAAGGCGTGGGAGGTGAGCAGGGCGATCAGCAGCTGGCCGACGGCCGAAAGGGTGGCCACCACGAAGGTATTGGCGATCTGGCCGGTGATGTCCACCTGGTGGGCGGCGTCGGCGATGTTGCGCAGCGACAGCGGCCAGGGGATGGGGGACAGGGTGGCGACGTCCTCGGGGCGACGCAGGGCGGTGGCGAAGAGCCAGTAGATGGGGAAGACGCAGACCAGCGACGTCACCGCCAGCAGCAGGTGGCTCGCGAGGGTGCGCAGACGCTCAGTCATCGTGGAATGCAACCTTTTCCGAGATCCACGCCAGCGCGGCGGCCAGCGTGCCGAAACCCGCGAACAGCCCGATGCCCGCGGCGGCGCCGAGTCCGGCGTCGAAGGTGTGGAAGGCATACTCCCAGAGCAGGTAATAGATGTTCGTGGTGGCCTGCGCCGGGCCGCCCTGGGTCATGGTGTCGATGAGCGGGAAGGTGAGGGTGGGGCTGAGCAGGACCGTGGTCAGCACCAGGAACAGCAGGGTGGGGGAGAGCAGCGGCAGGGTGATCCAGCGGCGGATCTGGCCGGTACTCGCGCCGTCGACGCGGGCCGCCTCGTCGTACTCGCCGCTGATGCCGGCCAATCCGGCCCACACCACCAGGACGGCGAACCCGAGCAGCTGCCAGCCGGTGATGCCGATGATGACCCAGTGGGCGGTGGCGGCGTCGTAGACCCAGTTGCGGTCCGAGCCCAGCATTCGGTCGACGAAACCGGTGCGCGGATGCAGCAGCCAGCGCCACACCGCGGCCGCCGCCACGGGCGCGATGAGGAAGGGGGCGAAAATCAGTGCGTGATAGAGGGTTCGGAGGCGCGGGCGCACCCGACGGCTCGCCAGTGCGATCACGACGGGCAGGATCACCGTGAATGGGAGCAGGCCCGCGACGAGGATGCCGGTCCGTCCGATCGACGACCAGAAAGCCGGAAGTCGCACCAGGCGTTCGTAATTCGCCCCACCCACGGACCTCATGGGGGAACTCGGGAGCAGGTTCCAGGAGTAGGTGGACAATTCGGCCGCCTGCACCAGGGGCTGATAGGTCCACACCACCAGCAGGACCAGTGCCGGTGTGAGATACAGGTAGGGCGTGGCCCGGCGGATCAGGCGGCGCAGCCGGGCGCGGTGCGGACCCGCCGCCGGTGCCGGAGCCGGCATCGGCGGTGAATCCTGCGGGGCGGCAGTGACGAACACCGCTAGCCCTTTCCGGACGCGAGAGCCCGGAGACGCTCCTGCACCTCGGTGTCCGACTTGTCGTAGAGCCGGGTCGTGGGTGTCGTCTCGACGGCGCTGGCGATGATCGCTGTGTCCAGGATGTCGATCCGGGTGAAACCCGAACCGGCGATGCCGTATTGACGGCCTGCCGGTGACATGGCGTCGATGCGGTAGGCCAGCGCGGGTCCGACCCACACCGGGATGCCCGCCAGCGCGGAGGCCGCGGTCATGTGGTTGTGGCCGCAGAGGATCATGCGGACATCGGTGCCGGTGAGCACCTCGGCCAGCCGATCGGCATTGCGCAGCTTGAGGAATTCGGCGGCGGGGACGGCCGAGGGCAGCGGCGGGTGATGCAGCACCAGGAGGCTGCCCAGGCGCGCGGGCTCGCGGAGCTGGGCGGCCAGCCAGTCGAGCTGGCTGTCCTCCAGCCGACCGTGGTGTTGTCCGGGTGTGGTGGAGTCGAGGCCGATGAGGCGCAGCCCCGCAACGTCCAGGACCTGATCGTGGGGCGCGGCGGCCGCCGCCGAACCGGGGTCGTACCCGAACAGCTCGATCCCGAAAGCCGTTCGCTCGTCATGATTTCCCATCACGTAGAGCACCTGCGCGCCGAGTTCGGCCGCCACCGGTTCCACGGCCGCGCGCAGCCGCCGATACGCCTCGGGTGCGCCGGTGTCGGCCAGATCGCCGGACAGGATGAGCGCGTCGATGCGCCGCCCGCCGGTGCGGAGAATGTCGAGGACGTGCAACAGGACCGCATGGGTGTCCACCGCGCCCAGGACGCGCTCACCGTTCGGGCGCAGGTGGGTGTCGGTGAGCTGGACCAGGATCGGAGCGTCGGCCGGGTTCATGACGCGGGCAGGAGTTCGGCGCCCTCGGCGCGGGCGGCGGACAGCGTGGTCTGTGGATCCTTGCCCTGGAACACGACCGACTCGACCGCGTCCATCATGCCGTCGCGGATCTGCAGATAGTCGTTGCCGGGCAGGGAGACCCAGGGTTCCATGGTGGCCAGCTGCGCGACATTCGGGGCCAGCAGCGGGTTCTGAGCGGCCCAGGAGCCGAGGACAGCGGGATCGGTCATCATCTCGGAGCGCAGCGGCAGGTAGCCGATGTTCTGGGAGATCTTCACGTAGGACTCCTCGCTGGTGAGGTATTGGATCAGCTCCCAGGCCGCGCGCTGCTTGGCCGGGTCGCTGGATAGAATGTGCAGGCCCGCACCGGAATTGGTGGGGACGGCCGGTTTGTCGCCGAAGCGGGGCATCGGGGCCGAGCGCAGGTCCCACTTGTCCTTGGCCCCGGCCACGAAGGTGCCCTGGATGGCGCTGGTCTCGAGGATCATGCCGATCTCGCCGCGCGCGAACGCCTCGTAGCCCTGTTTCTGGGCGAGCTTGGGCATGGCGCCGGTGGTCACCAGATCCTGGGCCATCCGGGTGGCCTCGACGGCGGGGGCGTCGGCGTAGGTGAGGGTGCGGCGGTCCTCGGAGATGACACGGCCGCCGTCGGAACGGACCAGGGACTGGAAGCACCAGTCCTTCGCGGATTTCGTGAGGCAGTCGATGTAGACGCCGCCCCGGCCGGTCCTGGCATTGATCGCCTTCCCGTAGTCGGCGACCTCCTGCCAGGTCACCGGCGGTTTGGCGGGATCGAGTCCGGCGGCGGTGAAAAGGCTTGCGTTGTAATACAACACCGGCGTGGAGAACACGAACGGGACGCCGTAGGTGTGGCCGTCCCAGTCGTCCAGGGTTCGGGCGCGCGGGTGGTAGTGGAAGCGGGCGCCGTCGAAGTTCTGCTGCACGGCCTGCCGGCCGAACAGGGTGTCGAGGGGCTTGGCCTGCAGCTGGTGGACGGTGAAATCCAGGTCGCTGAAACCCAGTTGGGCGATATCGGGCGGGTGGCCGGCGACCATCTGGTTCTGAATGCTCGAGATGGTGTCGGTGGCCGGATTGGGGCTGTTGCCCTGCGGCTTCTGTGCGGTGACCTTGATGTTCGGGAACTTCTTGGTGAAGTCCGCGATCAAGGCGTTGAAGGTGTCGGTCCAGGGGCCGGCGAGGCCGTAGTTGTAGGACTCGAAGACGATCGAAACCTGTTGTCCGGGACGCAGTTCCGGGACCTGTGCGGTGGGGGTGGCGCTGTTGGTGGTGGTGCCGCCCAGTCCGCAGCTGGTGAGGGCCAGGACGGCGGCGGACACCAGGCCCAGCAGGGGCACGGTGCGCTTCACGGGATTCTCCTGAGGGGGTCGGGGCCGGGATCAGGCGACGGATACGGCCGTCGCGTCGTGGACGGTCGGGGCTTCGGGTTCCTGCCAGACGAGCCGGTGGCCGGACGCCCGGTCGAAGAGGTGGATGTCGGCGGGATCCACCCGCAGCCGGAGGTCGTCGCCGGCCTGGACTCCGGCGGGACGGGCGGCCCGGACACAGCAATCGATTCCTGCCGCGTCGAGGTGGATGAGCTCCTCGCTGCCCAGGTTCTCGACCATGGTCACGCGCCCGCGGATATCGGTGGCGGTGGCATCGATCCGCAGGCGTTCGGGGCGGATTCCGGCGAGAATCTCCGGGCCCGAGGGTGATCCGGCCGAAATACCGAGCGACGCATCGATGCCCGCCGCGCGGACCCTCAGCTCGCCGTCGAGCGAAACGACCTCGGCCGGAAAGAGATTCATCGGCGGGGCGCCCAGGAAACCCGCCACGAAGGCGGTAATGGGCCGGTCGTAGAGCTCCTCGGGGCTGCCGACCTGCGCCACCCGGCCCGCATGGAGCAAGGCGATCCGGGTGGCCATGGTCATGGCCTCAACCTGGTCGTGGGTGACGTACACGAACGTGGACCCGAGGCGCCGATGCAGGGCGATGAGTTCGGCACGGGTCGCGCTGCGCAGCTTCGCGTCCAGATTGGACAGCGGCTCGTCCATGAGGAACGCGCCCGGATCGCGAACCATGGCGCGCGCCAGGGCGACTCGCTGCCGCTGCCCGCCCGAGAGCGCGGCCGGGCGGCGCTCCAGCAGCTGCGAGAGCTCCAGCGCGCCCGCGACCTCGGCCACCCGCTCGGCTGTCCGGGCGCGGGACCAGCGGCGCGAGCGCAGTGGGAAGCCGATGTTCTTCGCCACCGTCAGGTGCGGGTACAGCGCGTAGCTCTGGAACACCATCGCCAGGTCGCGCTGCTGCGGGGCGATATCGGTGATATCGATGCCGTCCAGCAGGATTCGGCCCGAGCTGGGTTCCTCCAGACCCGCGATCATGCGCAGCAGCGTGGACTTGCCGCACCCGCTGGGGCCGAGCAGCACCAGGAATTCACCGTCGGCGATGTCGAGGCTCACCTCGTGCACCGCGTACTCGGCGCCGAATCGTTTCGACACCGCGTCGATCTGCAGCCGGGCCACCGCTCTCCTTTCTCCGGGACCGCACGGGCTTTCGCCGAGGTCGTACGGCGTCCTGCGCCCAGTCTCGGTCCGGTGCGCCCGGCACGGCGCGGCGATCGGCACTGCCTATCGGTCGAATCGAGCAGCGCGCGCGACCTCGCGACGGTGGGAGCGCTCCGACACGGTGAGCTCGACGCCCGGCGATCCACGGGCGATCTCGGAAATCCCCAGAGAGAAACAGGCAGACCTTCAGGATGAGGAAAACCGCTGCGGCATCCGTGCTGCTCACCGCGTCGGTGAGCCTCGGTGCGATCGTCACCGGCACCGCGGCCGCCGACACACCCGGCCCCGTGAACTACACCGCCGACTCCACCGCTACCACCACCATCGTCCGTACCGACGCGGGCTCGATGACCGTCGAGGACGGCATCTTCAAGATCGAGGCCGCCGACGGCACGGTGCTGGCCGGCACCGAATTATCCTTCCGCGTCGACGATTTCGTCTTCCCCATCGCCGCCGACATCAAGGACCGCACCGCTACCCTGACCCCGCAGTTCGACGTGGCTCACGCCGTCTACCAGCCCGTCGCCCTCCCGTACGAGGGCCAGGCCCCCTGGAAAACCCCTTACGACCGCGAACAGGCCGCGTGGGGCCGCATGCGCGACACCATCTCCGCCGGCGCCACCGTCGGCACCCTCGTCGGCGGTCTCGGCGGCGCGGCCCTCGGCTGCCTGGCCGGGGCCACCGTCGGCGCCACCCTCACCGGCGCCCTCGCTCTCCTGTTCGGCGCGGGCCCCCTCGCGGGTTGTGTTGCCGGGGCCGCAGCGGTCGGCTTCCTCGGCACCATCGCCGGCCAGCTCTTCGTCACCGCCCCCGTGGCCATCGCCGCTGCCGTGCAATACTTCACCACCGTCACCCAGCCCTTCACCCCGGCGAAGTGACTCCCACGGCTCGGAGAGATCACCCCCGACGGTGAACTCTCACATGCGTTGCTCCCGAGCCCTTTCCCAACCGGGAGCAACGCATGCCGGCCCACGCCCACACTGGTCCGCTCTCCGAAAAGCCAACCGCCTTGCCGCTGATGACCGTGCGACACTTCGGCGCGACGCGCCGTAACGTGTTGTCGTGCACCAGGATATGCAGTACTGCCAGCTTGCGCCGGTGGCCGGCGGTTATCGGAGCTTTGCCGTGCCGTCCGGCAGTGTCGCACTCGCTGTGCGAATTGCACGGCGTGGCTTCGGCCGTGATGGTGGCTCGAGGAACCGGGGTGTGGCAGACCCAAGAAGCTTGGGCTGGTGAGCGTTTGAAGCGTGGACTACTCAAAGTAGAACCCCTGATCTTGCTCCGGCATTCGCTGTGATGCGACTGGCCTCAGGGGGATGGGAGAGGTTGTGCGGTTGCTCGGCCCTTGGTCGGATTCGGTGGACGTCGCCGCGTACGGGGGTGGGAAGGCGCGGGGGCTGTACGCACTGGGGGAGGTGGGGGTGCGGGTGCCGGAGTGGGTGGCGCTCGGCACGGAGGTGTTCGACGGGTTCGCGACCGCGGCCGGCCTGACGGGGGAATTGGAGGGGTTCACGGCGCTCGGGGACGTCGAGGCCGCGGTGGAACGGGCTGCTGAGCTGCGCGGGGCGCTGGCGGCCGCGGAGGTGTCCGAGGCGGTGGTGGCGGTGATCGGCGAGGCCTGGGAGCGGCTCGGGCCGGAGCCCATCGCGGTGCGGTCGTCGATGTCGGCCGAGGACGGGGCGGAGGCTTCGTTCGCCGGGCAGTTCGACAGCCACCTGAACGTGCACGGTCTCGAAGCGGTGATCGCCCGGGTGCGGGACTGCTGGGTGTCGGCGTTCTCCGAGCGTGCGGTGCGATATGCGTTCGCGCACGGCCTGTCTCGCGCCTACGCGCCCGCGGTGGTGTTACAGCGATTGATCTCGGCGCGATCCAGTGGTGTGGTGTTCACGCGGAATCCGATGACCGGTGCGGACGACGAGCTGGTGATCAGCGCCGTCTACGGGCTGGGGGAGGGGCTGGTGTCCGGCGCGGTCGACGCCGACTCGATGATCCTGGACCGGGACACCGGTTACCTGCTCGATATTACGTTGGGGGACAAGGATATTAGCGTCGAGCCCAGCGACGGCCAGGGCTGCGCGACGGTGGAGGTCGAGGCCGGTCGACGTGGCGAGCGGGTGCTGACCGACGCCGAGACCGCCGAGCTGGCCGAGATAGCCCGGAAGGTCGAAATATCCTGTGGCGCACCGCAGGACATCGAATGGGCCATGGACGACACCGGTGTGTGGCTGCTGCAGACCCGGCCGATCACCGCGACCGCGTCGACGCTGTCCGCGCGCGAGGTCGAACTGCGCGGCGCGGGCGAGCGGGTGGGTCCCGGTGAGTCGCGAATCTGGGACAACTCCAACATCATCGAGAGCTTCAGCGGCGTCACCTCACCGCTGACCTACACCACCGCCGCCGATATCTACGGCCGCGTGTACCGCGGCTACGCGGCCTCTCTGGGGGTGCCGCCCGAGCAGCTGCGGCAGACCGATGCGTGGACTCCCGTGCTGCTGGGCAGCTTTCACGGCCGCGTCTACTACAACCTGCTGCACTGGTACCGCATGGTCGGCATCGCGCCCGGCTACCCGCTCAACCGCCGGGTGCTCGAGGCCGCCCTCGGCGTGGCCGAACCGCTGCCGGCGGATATCGCGAAGACGCTGCGCCCCTTCGAATTCGACAGCGCGGCGGCCCGGCTGCGCTCGCGCGCGCTCACCACGGTGATCTACGCCCGCCGCCTGTTCGGCATCGACGACCTGGTCGACCGGTTCATGACCGACTTCTACCGCGTCTACGACGAGTACGACGCCGTGGACTACACCGCGCTGAGCGGCGAGCAGGCCTACCGCTCCTATCGCACGGTGGAGGGCGACCTGGTGCGGCGGTGGGGCCCGCTCATGGTGCTCGACGCCATCCTGCTCACCTGTACGGGCCTGATGTTCCTGCTGACCAAGCTGTTCCTGCCCAGGGCGCCGGAATGGTTCCTCTACGCCGTGGTCGGTCCGGGCGCGGATGTCGAATCCGCCGAGCCGGCCCGCGCCATGACCGAACTCGCCCGCGTCGTACGCGCTGATCCGGAACTGAACGACATCATCAATTCGACTGCGCCGGAGGCGATTCACGACGCGCTGCGGGCCGCCGGCCGTACCGAGTTCCTCGCCGCCCTCGATGACTATCTGGACCGCTACGGCTACCGCAGCCTCGACGAGCTGAAGCTGGAAACACCGGATCTGCGCGAGAATCCGGCCAATCTGTTCGTCATGTTGCGCAGTGCGGTCGGCCGTGCCGGCGACACCGTGACCGCGAACCGCGCCGGGGAAGCCGATGCCTACCTCGACACGCATCTCGGCCACGGCGTCCGGCGGCGGATCTACGAACGCCTGCGCACCAAGGTCTCCCGCTGCGCCGCCCACCGCGAGCGGCTGCGCTTCTGCCGCACCCGCGCGTTCGGCATGGTCAAGCGCATGATCCGGGTGATGGGCCGGGATCTGGCGGCACGCGGCGTCATCGACGAGTTCGAGGACGTGTTCCAGCTGACCGTCGAGGAACTGCGCGGCTGCTACGAGGGCGCGGACACGGACCGTCTGCGCGAGGTGGTGACGGTGCGGAAGTCACTGCGCGCCAAGGATTCCACGCTGGTGGCCCCGGCCCGCTTCCGCACCGTCGGACCTCGGCTGGGCAATGCCGAACTGGCCGAGCAGGGCTGGGTGCCGGTCACCGCGACGGCCGCGGCCACTCCCGGCACGGTGCTCACCGGAACCCCGTCGGCGGCGGGCATTGTCGAGGGCGCCGTGGTGATCGTGGACGAACCCCGCGACGTGGCCGGCGGCATCCTCGTCGCCTACCGCACCGATCCGGGCTGGGTGGCGGCCCTGCCCTCGGCGTCGGCGCTGGTCATCGAACGCGGCAGCCCGCTCACCCACGTGGCGATCGTGGCACGCGAGCTGGGCGTGCCGACCGTGGTCCAGCTACCCGGGATCACCCGCCAATTGCGCAGCGGCATGCGTATTCGAGTCGATGGGGCCGCCGGCACCGTCACCGTGCTTCCCGAAGGAGACCAGTGATCGACCACGTGAACGACGAAGCGACCGTGCGCAGGTGGCTGATCGAGCCCTCGGCCGGCACCGGGCTGTACCTGGCCGACGAGGCCGACGGATGGGAGTACCGCAGCTATCGGGACCTGGCCGACCAGGTGTGGTCGATCGCGGACCTGCTGCGGGCCGCGGGACTCGGCAGCGGTGACGGCGCGTGCGTGATCATGCCGACCGGATTCCCGTGTGTGGCGGCCTTCTACGCGGTGTGGGCGTGCGGCGGGGTGTTCACCCCGGTCGCGCCGCCCATGTTCGGCGACCTGGAGCAGATCGTCGCGCACATCGCGGGCATCGTCGAGCAGGCCGCGCCCCGCGTGGTGGTCACCTCCCCGGAGTTCGAGACCTTCGTGCGCAGCGCCTGCCTCGCGGCCGGTCGCACCGACGAACCGGTGGTCGTCCATGCCGCGGCGCTGTCCGCCGCCCCCGCGACCCGCGAGCTCGCCGACGTGTCGGAAGTGGCACTGCTGCAGTTCACCTCGGGTTCCTCGGGCGCACCGCGCGGTGTGCGGGTGAGCTGGCACAACCTGGCCAACAACATCGCCATGATCACCCGCCTCATCGACTGGCGGCCGGGCGAGACCATGGTGTCCTGGCTGCCGCTCTACCACGACATGGGCCTGGTCGGCGCGTTCCTGCAGGGCGTCACCAACCAGGCCGATCTGTACCTCATGCGCCCCGACCAGTTCGTGCGCGACCCGCTGCGCTGGCTGCGCGCCATGACCCGCGCTCAGCACGCGCCGTCGCCGTCGTTCGCGCTCGGCTATGTGGCGCACCGGGTCCGGCCCGAGGAGATCGCCGGCCTGGATCTGTCGGGCTGGCGGACGCTGGCCATCGGCTCCGAACCGGTCGAGGTGGCCGATCTGCAGGCCTTCGCGAATCTGACCGGCCCGCAGGGCTTCTCGATGGGCGCCTTCACCCTCGCCTACGGGCTGGCCGAGGCGACGCTGATGGTGACCTCCTCGCCCACCCGGCGGCCCATCACCGCGCTGCGGCTGGACAATCCGAATCTGCGCTTCGGCGAACGGGTTCCGGTGCTGGAGGAGGCGATGCTCGACGACACCCACCGGGTGGCGGGCGCGGGCTGGATCACCGGGCTCGGCTTCTCCACCCCCGAATCCACCGTGACCGTGGTCGACGACGAGGGCCGGGAACTGCCCGACGGTGTCCTGGGCGAGATGGTGGTGACCGGAGACTCGGTGGCGCTCGGCTACTCCGGGGAGGCGAGCGTGACCTCGTCCACCCGCCTGGAGAACGGTCGCCTGTACTCGGGTGACGCCGGATTCCTCTACCGCGGTGAGGTTTTCGTCCTCGGTCGGATGGGCACCAGCATCAAGGTGCGGGGCCGCTCGGTGTTCATGGAGGACATCGAATCCCGGGTCGCCCAGGAAACCGGGCTCACCAAGGGCAAGCTCGCCGCTGTCGGCCTCGTCGAGGCCGGACTCCAGGGTGTCGCCCTCTTCGCCGAAACCGCGCCCGGCGACTGGATTCCGCAGGCCCGCGACCTCATTCGCGGCCATCTCGGACCCGCCCAGACCGTGCACATCGTCACCGGGCCGCGCGGCCTCATCCGCCGCACCTCGAGCGGCAAACCGCGCCGCCGCCACATGTGGCAGCTGCTGCGGGACGGCGCCCTCACGGGCGCGGTGCTGCACGAGGTGGATACCGCTGCGGAGCAACACACTTCCCTCCAGCCGGTACAGGCCGTGCCGCGACCCGGGATGCCCATGGACAGGCTGCGACAGCTCCTGGACGGCGCCCTACGGTCGGTCGCCGTTCCCGAGGACGCCGCTGTCCTGTTCGAGGGCTCGCTGGCCGAGGGTTTCGGTAATGCGGGCTCGGACATCGACTTCCTGGTGGTGGCTCCCGGCGCGGACGAACTGCCGACCCTGCCGACCGTCCTGTTCCTCGACGGTCGCCGCGTCGAGGTCCGCACCCGCTCGGTGGCTCAGCTGCGCCGGCAACTCGAGCGGGCCGCCACCGACCCGGACGAGGACGGCCTCAACCGATGCCAGCGCTTCCTGCGGGCCACGGTCGTCCGACCCGGCACGGTCGATCTGGACCAGCTGCGCGGAATCCTCACCCACGACGCCTTCACCACCCTCGTCGCCGACTGGTGGGTCACCCGCGCCCGCCACGCCCTGGGCTACGCCATCGCCCTGCGCGCCTTCGGAGCTCACACCGAAGCCGGGGCCTGGGCCGACGACGGCCTCCGGCAAGCCGTGAAGGCCTGGCTCGCCCGGCGCGGCGAAACCTACCTCGAAACCAAATGGCTGCCACAGCAACTCGATCGCACCGCCCCCGATGCGCTGATCGACCGCTACCGCGAGCTGACCGCCGCCGACGACCGGGAGGCCGCGAGCAGCGAGGGCGATTCCGGGAGGCCCGCGCCCCTCGAACCGACTGGATCATCGGATTCCGGTGGGGAGGTCACCGGGACGATCGTCACCCCTGCCGACGCGGAGCCTCGGGGCGGTGCGCGGTGGGCTGCCACCGTGGCCCTGGCCGCAGAGCTCGGCGTGGCGGGCGTCGCGGACGACCCGCACCAGCTGATCTTCACGCGGCGTCCCGCTGTCACGACCTGGCCGCTGGCCGGCCACCTGCACGTGCTGCGTTCCGGCAGTGAGGTTTTCGTGCTGTCCGAGGCGGGAGCCCAGGCGTGGCGGTCGGTGGTTTTCCGGCGGTCGATCCGGGATGTGATGGCGCGCGCTCCCCGCGATATCGGGGCGGAGCTGGCGGAGTTCGTCCGGCTGGGGTTCGTCGGATTGCAGTGGCGGGGCGGACAGGAGCTCGAACCGGCCCTCGCCATGTGCAAACCGGTCGAGGCGTACACGCCGGTGGCCGTGGTGGCGACGCCCGCGCTGGGACTCACCGGGGCGGCGCGCGGGGAGGGAATCGCGACGCTGTCGCCGCTGCCTGCCCGGCGGTTCATCGGGGCCGGTCTGAATCTGGTGTGGTCCAACGTGGTGCTGGAGAATGCCCGCGAGGATCTGGTGGGCGCGGTCAAGGACGCGCAGGGCGAGGTTGCCGATATCGCCGCGCACCGGCTCATCGCCATGAGTGTGCGAGTGCTGTTGAGCGCGTTCGGCATTCATCCGCTGCCCGCCGATGTGGATCCGGTCGGCACGGTCGCCGGGCTGCTGCCCGCGCATGCCCCCGAGCGGGACATGCTGATCGCGGCACTGGAATCGGCTGCGCACGTGCGGTTCTCGCGCACGCTGCGAAACGGCGGCGACGCGCTGAACGATCTTGCCCGTGTCGACGCCGTCGTCGCCACGGTGCGGTGCCTGGCCGCGGATACCGGTGCGGGCCGGGACTTCCCGGCTTCCTTCGATTCCCGAGAGCAGTGGCAGCGCACCCTCACCCTCGGCTACGACTGGCTGCGGCTGGCCGGGTATCTCGACGCCGACCTGCCCCTGGACGAGGCCCGCGACCTGCTGGCCAGCGGCGGCCAGCAGCCCCACCTGCGAGAGAGCGAGCAGTCATGACCACCGACGCCACTGTCGCCGAACGCGTCCGGCACATCATCACCACCATGGCCCCGCGGCCCGCCGGACTCGGCGGTGCCGCCGACGCGCCGGCGCGTGCCGACGAGCTGCGCCTGATCGAGGACCTCGGCTTCGACTCGCTGCGGCTCATGGAATTGACCGTGGTGCTCGAACAGAGCTTCGCGCTGCCGCGCTACCGGCCCGAACAGCTGATGGGGGTGCTGCGGGTCGGCCAGGTCGTCGATCTGGTCACCCGCACCCTGGAGGTGAGCGCATGAGCGAACGGAACACCGTCCTGCTCACCGGCGCGAGCGGATTGGTCGGGTCGGAAGTCGCCGCCCGGCTCGGCGCCGCCGGCCGCACGGTAGCCGCCGTGCTGCACAGCAACTCGGACATCCGCCGCAACGACGGCAGCGGGTACGAGCCGGACCGGCGGATCACCGGCGACATCCGGCGGCCGCTCTTCGGGCTGGACTCCGCGACGGCGGCCGATCTCGCCGGCCGGGTGGGCATGATCGTGCACTGCGCCGCCACCACCGCCTTCGACGCCACCGCCGAGACCTACGACGAGCTCAATGTGCGCGGCGCGGAGCACGCCGTCGCGCTGGCCCTCGCCTGGGACGTGCCGCTGCTGCACGTCAGCACCGCCTACGTGTGCGGGCTGCGGCACGGCGTCATCCGCGAGGACGAACTGGACGTCGGCCAATCCTTCGGAAACGGCTACGAGCAGAGCAAATTGCGGGCCGAACAGGTGATCCGGGCGGCCGGGTTACGCGGGCTGCGGTGGGCGGTGGTGCGGCCCGGCATCGTCACCGGCGCGCTGGGCGACGGCGTGATCCGCGAGTACAAGAACCTCTACACCGTGGTGAAACTCATGGTCGAGGGCAAGCTGCGCTCCCTGCCGGGCCGCTACGACGCCACGCTCGCCCTGGCCCCGGTCGACCATGTCGCCGACGTGATCGCCGCCGCGGTCACCGATTTCGACAGCGTCGCCGGATCCACCCTGCACGCGGTGGGCCGGGACACGCTGTCACTGCGCGAGGTCTCCGACGTGCTGGCCGAGTACCCGTCCTTCGAGGTCGCGACCTTCGTGCCGGAATCCTCCTTCCGCGCCGAGGATCTCGACCCGATCGAGCGCGAGTACTACCTGCGCATCGGCGCGCTCTACACCAGCTACTTCCAGCGCCGCCTGTCCTTCGACACCAGCAATGCGGACCGCCTGCTGGACCGGCTCCCACCGCAGACCGGCAAGGACTACCTGCGGACGCTGCTGGATCACTGCCTGGAGTCCGGCTACCTGGGCACGCCGCTGCCGTCCATCGCGGAAACCCTGGCGCGTACCGGAATCGGCGCATCGGCACCGGGAGCGGGGGTCCGGTCGTGACCGACGACGCCCTGCGCACCCTGCTCGCCGACGCGACTCCGTCGAAGGAGAAGGTCGACGCCTACCTCACCGACACCTATGTGCTCGAGACCGTCGAGCAGGCACAGCGGCTCGGCATCGACGCCGCCGCCTTCGCCCGCGAGCACTCGCTGCTGCTGCTGAAACCGGACGCCATCGTCGCCCGGGCCGTCGAACCGACCCTGAACTGGCTGGCGGACAACGACTTCCAGGTGGTGGACGCCCGCCGCGTGGTGGTGGACCGGCATGTGGCCCGCGCCCTGTGGTACTTCGCCTGGAACATCGCCTCCCCGGAGCGGCGGCGGCTGGCCGACCTGCTGGTGGGGATCTCCGACGTCCTGGTGCTCGTCGTCCGCGGCCCGGTCGCCGACCTGCCGACACCGGTGCGCCTGACCGCGGCCAAGGGCGCGACCGACCCCCGCAAACGGCAGCCCGGTGAACTGCGCTACCTGCTCGGCCGCCACAACTACCTGCTCAATCTCGTCCATTCCCCGGACGATCCCGCCGACGTGCTGCGCGAACTCGCCATCTACTTCGACGAGACCACCCGCGCCCAGGTGTTCGCCCACGCACTCGAGGCGCGCGACCGCACCGACGCGGCGGCCGCGCTGGCCCGCGACCTCTACGACCGGGCCCCCGCCCGCAGCTTCGAGCGCTCCGACGCCATCGCCCGGCTGTGCGCCGAACTGGGTTCCGCCGCAATGAAATCCCTGGACGACCGGATCTCCGCGGCCGAACCCGGCTCCCCGGCCGCCCAGGCCGCGCTGCTGGACGTGGCGTGGTCCAGTGGCCACGAGCTCGACCCCTGGTCGCTCATCGTGCTGGGTTCCTATGTTCTACCCATGCGCGCCGGGACCGGGTCACAGACCCTGCGCCCGGTCAGCGCGACCGATTGGCTGGAGGCCAGACCGTGACGACGACACAGCCACCCAGAACCGCCCACGCGTTCACCCGGGCCGCCGCAGTGCGCGCCACCCACCTGCGCACCATCCCGCGCGCGCTCGCGCACCGGCACGCGGTCGCGGAGGTCTTCGTGACCTCGCTGGAGGCCGAAACCTCCGGCGCCTTCGTGGCCGGGGCCCAATTGCCGCGCATGCACGGCCATTACGGCGATCACGCCGGTGCGCTGGGCCTGCACCACGACCTGATCGCGGTCATGGAGGCCGCCCGGCAGGCTTCGATCGCGGTGACCCACGAGTTCTTCGACGTGCCCACCGACCGGGCCTTCCTGGTGCGCACCTTCAACGGCAGCGGCATCGACGGCGCGATCTGGGAGATCGGTTCCGCGCCCGCCGATCTCGAACTGCGGGTGCGGGCGCTGCGCGAACACCATCGGGGTGAGCGGCTGGAGGGCCTGGACCTGGTCCTCGACATCAGCTGCCAGGGAGTTCCGATGGGTACCGTGGACGGCTCCTTCTCCTGGGTGGATCGCCGGCAGTGGGCCGCCATCCGTGCGGGCTACCGGAAACATCTGGGCCTGGGGCCCTTCGAGATTCCCGCCTCGCCGGGCACGCGAGCCGCCGCGGCGGTGGTCGGCCGGGAGAATCCCCGGAATGTGGTGATCGGGCCGCCGGAGTCCACCCCGGGCCGTTCCCGCGCCGCGCTGGTCGCCGACACCACCCATCCGATCCTGTTCGACCATCAGCTCGACCATGTGCCCGGCAACCTGCTCATCGAGGCCTGTCGTCAGACCGCGCTCACCACCATGGGCCCGCAACCCCGCCGTTTGATCAGTGTGACAAGCGCTTTCGACCAATTCGTGGAGCTCGACCTGCCCGCCGTGTGCGTGGCCGAGCGCACCGACTCCGGGGTGGACGCCACCGTGGTGCACTGCGAGATCCGCCAGGCCGGCACCGTGGCGGCGCGGATCGACCTCGAATTCGCGGGGGACCTGGCACTGGCGGAGGACGGCGACTGATGGACACCGATCTGCTGACCGGCACCCGCGCGGTCCGCAAACGCCTCGACCTGCAGCGGCCGGTCGACGACCGGGACCTGCGGGAGTGCCTGGAGATCGCCGTGCACGCGCCCAGCGGCTCGAACCGGCAGCCGTGGCGGTTCGTGGTGGTGCGCGACCCCGGGCTCAAATCCCGGATCGGCGAGTACTACCGGAAAGGGTTCGCCGCCAACCTCTCCGGCCGCATACCCCGGCCGGATCAGCTGGCCGATCTCGCCTCGGGGCAGTACCTGGCCGACCACCTGGCCGAGGTGCCCGCGCTGATCCTGGTGTGCGCGCTGGGCCGCCCGCCCGCCGAACCCTCGGCGCTGCGGCTGGCCAGCTTCTACGGGTCGATCTATCCGGCGGTGTGGAATCTCCAGCTGGCCTTACACACACGCGGTCTCGGATCGGCGCTGACCACAGCGCATCTGGCCTACGAGCACGAAGTCGCCGAGCTGCTGGGCATTCCGTTCGAGGAGGTCACCCAGGTGGCCATGCTGCCGGTCGCGCATCTGCTGCCGGGCGGCGGTAAACCCGTGCGCCGCACACCCGCCGCGGAGCTGACCGGCTGGGACGGCTGGCCGACGCCGGGGGAGGTGGCGGCGCCGTGACCGATCTCGCCGAAATCCCTTCCCGCACCGGCCTTCTCACCTCGGTGGGCCGGATCGCACGGTTCACCAAGGTGATGTACAAGCCGCACTACCTGCTGTACGGCGTCCTCTGGGTGCTGGCCCTCGAAGGGACGGCGGCACTGCTGACGCAGCCGGGCGTCGCCTGGCATCCGACCGGCGGGACCGCCGCCCGCATCGGCATCGTCGCGATCGTGCTGCTGTACCTGCGAATGGTCGACGAGCAGAAGGACCTCGAGTACGACCGGGTGCACAATCCGGACCGGCCGCTGGTCACCGGAGCGGTGAGTGCGCTCGAATTGCGCGGTGCCATGGGGGTGATCGCGGTGGTGTCGATCGCGGGCAGCCTCGCGTTGTCGGTGCGCTCGGCGGTGGCCATCGCGGCGGTGCTCGCCTACGGCCTGATTCTCTGGGCGCTGGAACAGCTTTCGGAGACGGTGCGCACCGACATCATGCTCAACCTGGTGGTCACCTATCCGGTGCAGCTGCTGGTGACCGCGTATGTCGTGCTGTCGGCCATCGACACCGGCTCGGCGGCGGCCCACGGCCGGGTCGCGGTGGTGGCGCTGGTGTTCGCCGGAGCCTTCCTGCAGTTCGAGTTCGCCCGCAAGACCTCGCGCAGTGTGCGGCCGGGGGAGATGTACTACTCGAACGCGCTCGGTGCGCTCGGTAGTGCCGGGACGTCGGTCCTGTGCGCACTGGCGGCCGCGGTGTGTGAGATCGCCGTCGCGAAACCGTGGGAGTGGCACGGCGCGGCGGCCGTCCTCGGTTGGATTCCCTTGGTGCTCACGCTGATCCCGGCCATCGGAGCATGGCGGTTCGTGCGATCGCGGGACGACGAGTACCCGGTGCTGCCCGCCGTCCTGTTCATCCTCACCCTGTACCTGACGCTGATCGCGCAGGCGGCGGTGGCCACCCGCGGCTGAGCCGTTCAGTGGTAGGACAGACGCCGGAAGGACAAGGCGGCGCAGGCGAATCCGACTGCCGCGATGGCCAGGCACCACAGCACCGCCGCCGGCGCCCGGTCGGCGGCGGTGCCGTCCAGCAGCGCACGGACGGTGTCGACCACCGGGGTCGCGGGCTGCCGGTCGGCGATACCGCGCAGCCAGCCCGGCATGGTGCTGGTCGGCACGAACGCGCTGCTGACATACGGAATGAACGTGATGGCGTAGGTGAGCCCGCCCGCCGCCTCCGGATTGCTCGCCGCCATACCCAGCGCCACCGCGACGGCCGTGATCGCGACCACGAACAGCGCGATCAGCGCGGCCGCGCCCAGCCAGCCCAGCGGCCCCGAACCCGGCCGGTAGCCCAGTGCCACCGCGACACCCACCGCGATGGCGATGGCCGCCATGGTGCGCACGACGCCCTCGCTCAGATGCCCCGCCGACAGTGCCTGCCGGAACATGGGCAGCGTCCGGAAGCGGTCCATACTGCCCCGCGTCATATCGGTGCAGACGCTGGTCGCGGTGATCGACGCGCCGAAACCCGTGCACAGCAGCATGATTCCCGGCACCACATAGTTCAGGTAGGAGCCGCCGACCTCGATCGCGCCGCCGAACACGTAGGTGAACAGCAGCATCATCAGAATCGGCATGGTCAGCGAGATGACCAGCGTGTCCGTGCTGCGCAGGGTGCGGCGGGCGCAGCGCCGGAACATGACCAGGGTGTCGGGGACGAAATGGCGTGCCGCGGAGACGAAATGGCGTGCCGCCGAGAGCGCGGGAGCGGTCACCGGGCGGCGGCCTCGATGAGATCCGCGGTGTGCTCGGCCACCCCGGTGGTCCGCAGGGTCGCCGCGAAACCCTCGACCCGCTGCCGGGTGCGCGCGTTCAACAGCGGCGCCAGCGCACCCGCCAGCCGGTCGGCGGTCATGGCGGTGAACGGAAGATGCGCGCCCACACCGAGTTTCTCCACCTGCCCGCCCCACATGGGCTGCTCGAACGACACCGAGCACACCACCGTGGGCAGTCCGGCCCGCAGGCTTTCGAAAAGGGTGCCGATGCCGCCGTGGTGCACGGCGGCCGCGCAGTGCGGGAAGATCAGGTCGTAGGCGAAATTGCCGACCAGCCTGATCCGGTCGCCGGTCACGGCGTTCGCGACATCCAGATCGCTCCACCCCGCATGCACCAGGGCACGCACCCCGAGCCGCGTGGACACCTGCTCCACCATGGCGAACACGGCGGCGGCATCGCGAATCGGCATGCTGCCGAAGCCGAAGAACACCGGCGGCTCGCCCGCCTCGACCCAGGACAGAATGTCGTCGTGGCTGCCCGACAGCTCTCCGACCGCCGCGCGGGTGGCCTGATCCAGGGTCAGGAAGCCGGTGAAGGGGCGGCGGTCGTCCCATTGCTCCGGCAGGTTCGGCACCAGGGCAGGATCGTAGATCTGGATCTCGGGCACCCGCGCCCGCGCCAGCGCCGCGGCCGGGCTGGTGTACGACTTCGGCAGCCCCAGTACGCCACGCAACTCGTTGAGGTAACGCAGGAACACGACGCGGCGCAGGTTCTCGGCCAGCAGCCAGGTGGCCCGATTGACCGGGGCGGGCGGATTCCAGTGCGCGGGAAGCAGACCGGGGAAGGGGTAGGCGCTGTTCATGCGCGCCGGGTAGTAGTGCAGGCTGACCAGCGGCACGCCCATGGCCTCCGCGATCGAGGACGCCCGGTCCTCGGTGACAGTGCTGGCCACGATCAGATCGGCCTTCGCGCACACGTCGATGACCTCACGGTTCATCCGCTCGCCGTACTCGGCCATCTGCTTACCGACGAGCTGCATCAGCCGCAGCGTATTGCCCGCGGCCAGCGCCCGCTGGCCCTCGTCGGAGCTGTAGAGCCGCTGTACGTCCGGTCCGCAGGCCTGCGCGGGAAGGCCTGCGGCGGTGACGAATTCGAGCAGATTCGGCGGCGCGCCGATCAGCACCTCGTGGCCGCGGCGCTGCAATTCGACGCCCAGGCCCACGATCGGGTGCACATCGCCCCGGGTTCCGGTCAGCGGTATCGCAATGCGCATGCGGCCTCTCTCGGCACGGGGACGGGATCCCTTGACACTGGGGTGCGCTGCGGGCCGGCGTCCAGACGCAGGAAATGTGGGCATTTCACCGAGGGGCGGCGCTGCGTAGGGTTGCGCTGATGCACATCGCCATGTTCGTGGATTACCATCCGGCCTCGCTCGGCGGGGTGCAGACCGCTGTCACCGGGCTGCGCCGCGGACTCGAACGCGCCGGGCACCGGGTCACCGTTTTCACCGTGCCCGATCCGGCTGCCACGCCGGATCCGGATGTCGTTGCGCTGCAACCATTGCCGGTTCCGGCGGTGAACGGATTCGCGGTCGTCGCACCGACCCGGCGCAATGCCGCGCTCATCGACGCCGAATTCGCCGCTCGGGGACCGATCGACATCGTGCACACCCAGAGCACCTACGGCGTCGCCATCGCGGGCATGAAAGCGGCACGGCGGCACCGTATTCCGCTCGTGCACACCGCGCAGAGCCGCGACGACGCCTTCATCGAGCACACCTCGCCCGCGCCCTACGCCACCGCGCTGGCGCTGCGCGGACTGCACGGCCGCTGGGTGCCGCACGAGCATCACATGCCGCATCGGGCCGGTGAATCGGCCGCGGCTCGGCATGCCTGGTGGACGATCAGCGGGCAGGCCCAGGCCGCGGACCAGGTGATCGCGCCGACCCGGCACTTTGCCGACCTGCTGCTCGCGCACGGGCTCACCCGCCCGATCACCGTGGTGTCCAACGGTGTCGACGACACGCTGCTCGACGAGCATGCCGCGGTGACGCGCCCCGCGGATGGGCCGCTGCGGCTGGTGTGGTGCGGGCGGCTGTCGGGGGAGAAGCGGCTGCTGGAATCGATCGAGGCGGTGCGACGCACCGACAACTGCGTGCTCGACATCTACGGTGAGGGCGACCTGCACGGCGCCGCCGTCGGGCGCATCGTGGAACGGCGGCTCGGGGAGCGGATCCGGTTGCACGGCAGGGTGAGCCAGGCCGCCTGCCTCGACGCCATGGCCGCGGCCGACGCACTGCTGTTCCCCTCCAACGGATTCGACACCCAGGGCATGGTGCTGCTCGAGGCCACCGCCGTCGGACTTCCGGTGGTGTACTGCGATCCCGATCTCGCCGAATCGGTGCCGGCGGGCATCCGGTCGGCGGATCCGTCGGTCGAGGCGCTGAGCGAGACCCTCGCCAAGCTGGCGGCGGACCGCTCGGTGCTCACCGAGCTGCGCGCGCAACTGGCGGGTCAGGTCGACACCGTGCGCCAATCGCACCAGATCGCAAGGGTATTGGAGGTCTACCGGGACGCGGGTGCCGGGTTGGCCGCCACGCCGCCGCCCGTCATGCCCCGGAGCCTGGCGGACATCCCCACCGCGCCGGGCAGCGTGCCGGTGCTCGGGCACAGTCTGCGCGCCCTCACCGACGCACCCGGTTTCGTGACCTCGCTGCCCGCGCTCGGGCCGATCGTGCGCGTGCACTTCGGCCGCCAGACCGGCTACGTGCTCACCACCCCGGACCTGCTGCGCGAGGTCAATCTCAGCGACGCCGAGTTCGAGCGGGAGGATCTGCGCGAGGCCATCGACGATATCGCGGGCGGGGCGGTCAATGTGCTGCGCGGGCCCGAACACCGGTTGCGCCGCCGCATGATCTCGCCCGCGCTGCGGCAGAGCAGGCTGGCCGAATATGCCGAAGCCGCAGCCGATATCGCCAATTCCTGGGCCGCCGCACTACCGGTCGATCAGCGGGTGAATCTCATGGACGAGGCGCACGGCCTGGTGCTCGACACCGTGTCGGCGACCCTGTTCACGGCCGACTTCGGCGACAGCGCGCGGCGCGAGATCCGCGACAGTGTGCCGTGGCTGCTCAGCCAGGTCATCGTGCGCACCGCACTGCCACCGCAGCTGCGCAGACTGCGGGTCATCGCCAACTACCGGTGGCGCAGCAAGTCCCGGCACCTGCGCGCCGCCGTGGGTGCGGTGGTGAGCGAATACCGCAGGCGCGACGAGGATTTCAACGATGTGGTGTCGGCGCTCATCCGGCACACCGACAGCGAGACCGGGGCGAGGCTGTCCGACGACCACATCATCGACGAGGCCATCCTCATGCTCGCCGGCGGCGTCGGATCCATGGCGTCGCTCACCGGATGGCTGTGGCACGAGGTCAGCCTGCGGCCGGCCATCGCCGAACGCCTGTATGCGGAACTGGACGCCGTGGTCGGCACCGGTGACGTACGGCCCGAACACCTGGCCGCCATGCCTTATCTGAAGCAGGTCGTCTCCGAGACCATACGATTCTGGGGACCGTGGATCAGCGCCGCCAACGCCAGCGCCGACCTGACCGTCGGGGACGTCACCATTCCGGCGGGGGCCGCGATCATGTTCAGCCCCTACATGGTTCAGCACGACCCGCGCTGGTTCACCCACCCCGAATCCTTCGATCCGGAACGCTGGTCCGCCGAGAACGCGGCCGACACCGCCAAGAAGGCGATGATCTCCTTCGGTGTCGGCCGCCGCCGCTGCCTCGGCGACCACTTCGCCATGCTCGAAATCGCGCTGGCCTCCGCGGCACTGCTGTCCCGCTGGCGGATCACCCCGGTGCCGGGCCACCGGGTGCGGGCCTCCAACCGGGATTTCGTGCTCTCGCCGTCGGCGCTGCCGGTCACCCTGCGGGGCCGCTGATCCCGGCGGGTACTACAGCAGCACCGGCAGTTCGTGCAGCCCGTGCATGAGGGTGCTCGGATGCCAGGCGAGCGCCTCCGCAGCGGGTGACAGGCGCAGATCAGGGAACCGGGACAGCAACGCGGCGAAGGCGACCCGCGCTTCCAGGCGGGCCAGCGGGGCGCCGACACAGAAGTGGATACCGTGGCCGAAGGCGAGATGGCCGGTGGTGTCGCGGGCAGGATCCAGGGCGTCGGGGGCCGGGTAGCGGTCGGGGTCGCGGTTGGCGGCGGCCAATGCGACGAAGACGAATTCGCCCTCGGGGATGTCCGTGCCCGCGATGGTGACCGGTTCGGCCGTGTGCCGGATGGTGCTCATGTTCACCGGGCCGTCGAAGCGCAGGAATTCCTCCACCGCAGCGGGAATCGCCTCGGGGTCGGCGCGCAGGGCCTGCAGCTGCGCCGGATTGCGGAGCAGGGCGAGCGTGCCGTTGGCGATCAGATTGACGGTGGTGTCGTGGCCCGCGACCAGCAGCAGGAACGCCATGCCGACCTGCTCGGACTCGGTGAGGGCATCGCCGTCGTCGGCGGGGACGGCCAGCGCGGACAGCAGATCGGCGGCAGGCTCCGCGGCCTTCGCCCGCACCAGCTGGGTCAGGTAGGCGGCCATGGCCTCGGAGGCGCGGGCCCGGTCCTCGTCGTGGCCCGCGACCGCGACCAGCGCCCGGGTCCACTCCTGGAAGTCCGCGCGATCACCGAGCGGCACACCGAGCAGCTCGCAGATCACCGTGATCGGCAGCGGCTCGGCGAATTCGCGCAGCAGATCCGCCTCGGACCGGCCCTCCAGAGCATCCAGCAGCGAGCCGGTGATCTCCTCGATGCGCGGGCCCAGCGCGGCCACCCGGCGTGGGGTGAAAGCCCGGGTCACCAGCTTCCGCAGCCGGGTGTGCCCGGGCGGATCGGTATTGAGCATGTGGGAGAGCAGTGCCAGCGCATTCGGATCCGACTGTGGCACACCGCGTTTGCGGGTGAGCAGCGCGTCGCTGACCGCGGCCGCCTTCTGCAGGCGCGGATCGGACAGTGCGGCCCGGCCCACGGCGTGGTCGAGGATGACCCAGCGGATCACACCGTCGGGGAACCGGACCTGCCGCACCGGCCCGTGCTCGCGCCAGCGCCGGTAGTGGGCGTGCGGATCGGCGAAGAACTCCGGGCCGATGGATTCGATCCGGTCCGGGGCTTCGATGTCGGCCATACCTCGACCCTAGTCGATGGAATGGCTTGCGGCGAAGGGCAATTCGTCGCTGTGTAAAAGATTCTGTACATCAAGTCGTGTTTTCTTTACACTGGGCGCATGCCCTACGAGGAGAAGCGAACTTGGATCCTGGGTGTCGCGGCCGTGGTCTCGTACGTGATCTATCTGTTCGTCGTGCTGGCGCGTGCGCGGCACACCGCGGTGGCGGACGTGGCCTATGTCGCGCCGCTGCTGTGGGCGGTCGGCGGGTCCATCGTGGTCTCGATCGTGGCCGGCATCGCAGTGGCCATCGGATCCCGGGATCGGGACCGCAGGGACCAGCGCGACCGCGAAATCGGCAGGCGCGGAACGCAGATCGGCAATGCCTTCGTCGTGCTCGGTGCGGTCACCGCGCTGGTACTGGCCATGGCGAACGGCGATCGGTTCTGGATCGCCAACGCGATCTACCTGGGCTTCACGCTCTCCGCGGTGGTGAGCGCGGTCGCGAAGCTCGTCGCCTACCGGCGGGGGGTCTGGCCATGGTGAAACCGACCAGGGTCACCAACAACATTCGCGCGCGGCGCTTCTCGCACGGCGAGATGACACAGGCCGAACTGGCGGACCGGCTCGGGGTGACCCGCCAGACCGTCAATGCCATCGAACAGGGCAAGTACTCGCCATCGCTGGAGATGGCATTCCAGATCGCCCGGGTGTTCCGTGCACCACTGGACGAGATCTTCGAGTATCCGGAAGAAGACCAGCCATGAAGGCTATTGCGCAAGACGCGTACGGCACCGTCGACATGCTGTCCTACATCGACATTCCCACGCCCGACACCGGACAGGACGGCGTGCTCGTCCGCGTGCGTGCCGCGGGCGTGGATCCCAGCGTCTGGCATTTCATGACCGGCGAGCCCCGGATCGCCCGGCTGGCGCTCGGGCTGCGCGCGCCCCGGGAACGGGTCCGAGGCTGGGATGTCGCGGGCGTCGTGGAAGCGGTCGGGCCGCAGGTGACCGAATTCCGGCCGGGTGACGAGGTTTTCGGCACCGCCCCCGGCTCCTACGCCGAATTCGCCTGCGCCCCCGCCGTCAAACTCCAGCGCAAGCCCGTCAATCTGAGCTTCGAACAAGCCGCGGCACTGCCGATCTCCGGCATGACCGCCCTCACCGGTCTGCGTGACGCGGGCCGTATCGAGGCCGGACAGCACGTGCTGATCATCGGCGCGGCCGGCGGCGTCGGCCACCTCGCCGTCCAGCTCGCCAAGCACTACGGCACCGAGGTCACCGGCGTGTGCTCGGGCGCGTCCACCGCCTTCGTCACCGACCTCGGCGCCGACCACGTCATCGACTACACCACCGAAACCCTCACCGGCCATTACGATCTCATCCTCGACATGGCAGGCAACCGCACCCTTCCACTGCTGCGCTCCCTCCTCACCGCCACCGGCACCCTGGTCCTCGGCGGCGGCGAAGGCGGCGGCCGCTGGTTCGGCGGCCTCGGCCGCTCCCTCCGCGCCCAACTCCGCTCACCCTTCACCCGCCACCGTCTACGGTCCCTCCTGGCCCTCCCCAAACCCGAAACCCTGTGCACCCTGGCCGAACTCGCCACCGCTGGCGCGCTGGCTCCCCGCATCGACCGAACCTTCGCCCTCCCCGAAGCCACAGCCGCCATCACCCACCTGGCCACCGGACACTCCACGGGCAAGTCCGTGATCGTGGTCAGCTGACCGCGGAAACGCGCGAACCCCTCCGCCGAGTGCGGCGAGGGGGTTCACGAAATCGAATGGCCCGCTGTTACAGCGGCATCGGGCCGGACGAGCCCGACGAGGCCCAGGACCAGCCCGCATTGATGCGGGCCAGGATCAGGTTGACGATGTCGAGGACGGTTGAACCCATCGGTGTTTCCTCAGTGCTCGGGGTGGTTGACGGTGCGGAGCGTAGTCGAGGGGTTCCGGGAGCGATATGGGTTGGCGCAAAGGTGAATCGACGCTGCAGCTGGGTGCCGAAGATGTCGTTGCCGAGTCGGTGGGCGTCCGGCAGATCGAGGATGGTGCCGTCGAGGTGGGGGTGCGCGTCGGACCAGCGCTGGGCGGTGCCGCGGTCGGTGAAGAAGCTGAGGTCGTTGCAGCAGGAGTCGGCGGAGGGGCCCTCGCCTGCCCGGGAGTCCTCCGGCGTATCGATCGGCTCGAGTTGCAGGGCCGCGCGGAGAGCGCCGACCGTCGGGGCACCGTCCATGCCACCGGATTCGGACCGGTAGAGGCGGCACGAGACACTCGGGACCTGGCCCGGCGCTGCGAACGGGTCGACGCCGTCGACCAGCAGGGTGGGCGAGCCGGCCATGCCTGCCGCAGCCGCTTCGTCCGGGTCGTCGATGAACCGGTGACTGATCTCGAGCACGATCCGATGGCCCGCCGTCGCGCGCCGGATGCGATCCTCGAGCACTGCCACGTTCGGGCAGTCCGGAACCTGCAGTATCTCGAGCTTCACGGCCGATCTCCCCTCTCGTGCAAGGTCTCCAGCAATGAGCAGCAGCGGTCCTCGCGCGGGCGCTCGCAGGTCGCCACCAGCTCGGCCAGCGATCGCCGCATGCGTTGCAGGTCGGCGATGCGCTCGGCGAGCAGGGCCATCCGGGACTCGGCCAGTTCCCGGGCCGCGTCGCAGTCCTCGGGGCCGCCCGCGGCGAGCTGCAGCAGCACCTCGACCTCGTCCAGGCTGAACCCGTGATCCTGCGCCCGCTTGACGAATCGGACCGTAGTCACCGCGTCCGCGGGATACGCGCGGTACCCGCCCGGCGAACGCGGCGGCTCCGCCAGCAGGCCTCGCCGTTCGTAGTACCGCAGGGTCTGCACGTTCACGCCCGCCCGGGCGGCTACCTCGCTACTGCGCATACCGCTATTCTCAACCCTGTACCCGGGTACAGAGTCAAGGATGGGCAGTGGGATCCCGGCTGCCCCGATCGCGCGAGTGGGCGGCAGCCGGGCTGGACCGAATCCGCTACGCCGGGGCGGGAATCGAGGTTTCGGCGAAGGTGAGAAGGTCGCGGGTCAGGCGTTCCGGGTGGGTCAGGTAGAGGCCGTGCGGGGCGTTGTCGTAGATGACGAGTTCGCTGTGCGGGATGAGGGCGGCCTGGCGGCGGCCGCCGAAATCGAGTGAGATCGAGGCGTCGGAGTCGCCGTGGATGATCAGTGTCGGGACGGTGATGGTGCGCATCTCGGCGCGGAAGTCCGTTTCGACCACCGCGCGGTTGCATTCGAGGGTTGCCCACATCGACATCCCCGCAATGGATTGCAGGACGCGGTCGCGGGTGATCGCGGAGACCTCGCAGCCGGGCAGGCCGGCACCGATGTAGGGATCGGCATTGCCGGTGAGCCAGCGGTCCTGATGGTGGTGCCAGGAATCGCGCAGGGCATCGGCGGCCGCGCGCGGGACGCCGTCCGGATTGTCATCGGTGGCCAGCAGGAACGGCAGCGCGGCCGCCACCAGCGCGATGCGATCCACCCGGGCGCTGCCGTGGCGGGTCAGATAGCGGACGATCTCGCCGCCGCCCATGGAATGGCCGACCAGCAGGAGATCACGCAGGTCCAGGTGGTCGATCAGGTCGGCGACGTCATCGGCCAGGGTGTCGTAGTCGTAGCCGTGCCCCGGATCATCGGAGCGGCCGTGGCCGCGGCGGTCCAGAGCGATGGTGCGGTAGCCGCGCCCGGCCAGATCGGCCATCACGCCGCGCGGTTCGGTGCTGTCCATCCCGGCCGCCGCCAGGAACAGCACCGGGCGGCCGGTGCCCCAATCGCGGTAGAACAGCGAGGTGCCGGTGCGGGTCTCGACGAAAGGCATTGCGGTGTCTCCTCATTCGATGGTCGGACGGGGTCCGTTCGGAACGAGGAGGACAGTAGGTCGGCTTCACTGACATCTAGTGTCAGTGGATTCCGGCAGAATTTCGGCTATGCGCGCCAGCCGTCTCATGTCGATCCTGTTGCTGCTGCAGACACGCGACCGGGTCACCGCCCAGGAGATCGCCGGCCAGCTGGAAGTCTCGATCCGCACCGTCTACCGCGACATGGAATCCCTCTCCGCCGCCGGCATCCCCGTCTACGGCGATCCGGGTCACGACGGCGGCTACCGCCTCCTCGACGGCTTCCGCGCGAAACTCGAGCTGCTGACGACCGACGAGGCCGGATCCCTGTTCTTCGCCGGACTCCCCAGCGCCGCGGCCGATCTCGGACTCGGCGCGATCGTCACCGCCGCCAATCTCAAGGTCATGTCCGCGCTGCCCCCGGAACTCCGCGACCGGGCCGGCCGCGTCGCCGAACGCTTCCACCTCGACGCCCCCGGCTGGTACAGCGAAGCCGAGCCGACGCCCCACCTCACCACCGTCGCCGACGCCGTCTGGAACGAACGCGCCCTGCGCTTCACCTACATCCGCTGGGCCACGCCACATCTGGTCACCCGCACCACCGAACCCGTCGGCCTCGTCCTCAAATCCGGCAACTGGTACCTGGTCGGCCACACCGGCGCCCAGCCGCGCACCTACCGCATCTCCCGGATCATGGAACTCGAGGTCCTCCCCGACCCGGTATCCCGCCCGCCCGGCTTCGACCTCACCGCCTACTGGTCTGCCTACCTGGATTCCTTCGACCAACGCCGCCACCACCTTTCGGCCCGGATCCGCCTCACCGCCGAAACCTTCGAGCGCCTCCCCGAACTCCTCGACCCCGCCACCGCACAGTCCGCCCGCGCCTCGGCCACCGACCCCACCCCCACCGGCCATCGCGACATCCGCCTCCCCATCGAATCCATCGACCGCGCCGTCCCCGACCTGCTCCGCCTCGGTGCCGGCGCGGAAGTCCTGGCCCCCGAGTCCCTCCGCGATCGCATCGCCACCGAAACCGCGGCGATGGCCGGCCTCTACCGGTAGGTGGGCCAGTTCGACAGCGTCTGGTGCAGCGCCTCGACAATGTGCGGCCAGGAGTCGTCGGGAGAGCGCGAGTGGGCGAAACCACCACCCGACTCGAGAGTGGCGAATCCGTGAAAAGTACTGCGCAGCAGGCGAGCTGCGTCCAGCCCCTCGGCCTCTCCCAACCCGTACCCGCGCAGCAACGCCGCGGTCAGCTCGACACTGCGCAGCAGCGCGGGCTCCCCGGCCACCTCGGCCGGATCCATCCGAATCTGCGTGGCCGCATACCGTTCCGGATACTCGAGCACATACGCCCGATACGCGTCCGAGAACGCCACCAGCGCATCCTTCCCGGAGCGTCCGAGCACAGCCGCCCCGATCCGCTCATTGAGCTCCGCACTGGCCAGCAGTGCCACCCGCACCCGCAAGTCGTGCAACCCCCGCACATGCACATACAAACTCGGGTCCTTCACCCCGACCCGCTTGGCCAGCGCCGACAGCGTGAGCTTCTCGAACCCGATCTCATCGACCAGTTCCGCCGCCGCCCCGACCACCCGCTCCGTCGTCAATCCAACCCGCGGAGACATCTGCCCTCCTTCCTATGGCCATCAAGTCAAAACCTAGCATCCATAGGAAGGATCGAATCAGCCTGTGCGAGCTGTCAGCGGTCGTGAGGCCGGGGCGTAGCCTCCCGGCTGACCTCGAACACGACGAGCTGCCGCCTCGGGCTGGAAAGTCCTGGGCGGCTCGCTGTTTCACTCTCAGGGTGTTCGGCTGACCCGACGAGGAACAGTCAAGAAAAGTCGGCCGAGCGGGACAACGGGAAGGAGATCGGGAATGGGTCGGAGACCTCGAGGACGTCTGTTTCCTCGAGAATGATCGGGTCACCGTAAACGCCGCCGCTGAGGCGTCGGATCTGGATCCGTGGATGTGGGTCGAAATCGACCAGCCGGTACTGATCGATTCCGCTGCGGGCGTATTCGATCGCCTTGCGGCCGCGGTCTTCTCGCTCGCTGCCCGAGCCGCGCGACACGATCTCGATTGCAAGCTGGACGTCATCGCCGGGGTACAGGGAAAGCCCCAGGTCGCGAGCGTTCCTAGCAGCGGCTGCGCTCATGACGGCCACATCGGGTTTCCGGGCGCCCGACAGTGTCGAGATTTCCATCGGGGCTTGGACGTAGGAGTTGGTCCCGGAGTCTTCCGCCGCGCGTTCCACGATGCGCGCCAGGACCTTCGCGAGGTAGTCGTGGCGAGTGCTCGGCGACAATTCGATCAGCCGGCCATCGACGAGTTCGTGCGCCTTGCCCTCATCGGGAAGGCCATGCAGATCTTCCACCGTGTACGGCCCGTAGCCGTATCCGTCGTCGACTGCCGCACTCACCGGCTCCTGGCCTTTCATCGGGGAACTCTGGCCAGCCTAAGGCGAATCCCCGGCCGACATGGTCGACCGGGGATTCGTTTCATGCGCCGGAGCGGATGTGTCCTACACGCTCTTGTTGCCCTACACGCTCTTGTTGAAGGCCTTGGCCTCGCGGCGGCGGCGGTGCAGGATGGGCTCGGTGTAGCCGTTGGGCTGCTTGGTGCCCTCGAGGACCAGTTCCTTCGCGGCCTGGAAGGCGATGGAGGCGTTGAAGTCCGGGGCCATGGGGAAGTACGACGAGTCGCCGGCGTTCTGGCGGTCGACGACGGGGGCCATGCGCTCGAGGGAGGCGATGACATCCGCCTCGGTGACGATGCCGTGGCGCAGCCAGTTGGCCATCAGCTGGCTGGAGATGCGCAGGGTGGCGCGGTCCTCCATGAGGCCGATGTCCTTGATGTCGGGCACCTTCGAGCAGCCGACGCCCTGGTCGATCCAGCGCACCACGTAGCCGAGGATGCCCTGCGAGTTGTTGTCCAGCTCCTGCTGGATCTCCTCGGCGGACCAGTCGGTGTTCGGGGCGAGCGGGATCTCGAGGATCTCGTCGACGGTGGCGCGCGGACCGCCCTTGGCGATCTCGGCCTGCCGCTTGAACACGTCCACCAGGTGGTAGTGGGTGGCGTGCAGGGTGGCGGCGGTGGGCGAGGGCACCCACGCGGTGTTGGCGCCGGACTTCGGGTGGCCGATCTTCTGGACCAGCATCTCGGCCATCAGATCCGGCATGGCCCACATGCCCTTACCGATCTGCGCCTTGCCGGGCAGGCCGGTGGCCAGACCGGTGTCGACGTTCCAGTCCTCGTAGGACTTGATCCACTGCTGGGCCTTCATCTCGGCCTTGCGGACCATCGGCCCGGCCTCCATGGAGGTGTGGATCTCGTCGCCGGTGCGGTCCAGGAAGCCGGTGTTGATGAAGACCACGCGGTCCTTGGCGGCGAAGATGGACGCCTTCAGGTTCACCGTGGTGCGGCGCTCCTCGTCCATGATGCCGACCTTGAGGGTGTTGACCGGCAGGCCCACGACCTCCTCGATGCGGCCGAACAGCTCGTTGGTGAAGGCCACCTCGTCCGGGCCGTGCATCTTCGGCTTCACGATGTAGATCGAGCCGGTGCGGGTGTTCTTGAGCTGGGTCTCGCCACTGAGGGCGTGCTTGGCGATCAGGACGGTGATCAGACCGTCCATGATGCCCTCGGGCACCTCGTTACCGGCGGCGTCGATGATCGCGTCGGAGGTCATCAGGTGACCCACGTTGCGCACGAACAACAGCGAACGGCCGTGCAGCACAAGCTCACTGCCGTCGAGGGCGGTGTACACGCGGTCCGGGTTCATGGTGCGGGTGAAGGTCTTGCCGACCTTCGACACCTGCTCGGCCAGATCGCCCTTCATCAGGCCCAGCCAGTTGTGGTAGCAGAGGACCTTGTCCTCGGCGTCCACGGCCGCGACCGAGTCCTCGAAGTCCATGATCGTGGTGACCGCGGACTCCAGCACCACGTCCTTGACGCCGGCGGTGTCGGTGGAACCGATCGGCGAGGCCGGGTCGATCTGGATCTCGATGTGCAGGCCGTTGTGCTTCAGCAGCACCGAGGTCGGGTTGGCCGGGTCGCCCAGGTAACCCACCAGCGCGTCGTTGTCGGCCAGGCCGATCTCGGTGCCGTCCTCGAGGCCGACCACGAGCTCGCCGTCCTCGATCGAGTACTTGGTGGAGCCGACGTGCGAGCCGGTGATCAGCGGCACGGCGTCGTCGAGGAAGTTGCGGGCCCACTCGATGACCTTGTCACCGCGGACCTTGTTGTAGCCCGAACCCTTCTCCGCGCCATTGGCCTCGGAGATGGCGTCGGTGCCGTACAGGGCGTCGTACAGCGAGCCCCAGCGCGCGTTCGCGGCATTGATGGCGAAGCGAGCGTTCATCACCGGCACGACCAGCTGCGGTCCCGCCTGGGTGGCGATTTCGGCGTCCACGTTCTCGGTACCGATCTGGAAGTCGGCCGGTTCGGGACGGAGATAGCCGATCTCGGTGAGGAACTGCTTGTAGGCAGCCTTGTCGTAGCCTGCGCCCGGGTTCGCGCGGTGCCACTCGTCGATCTTGGCTTGGATGTCGTCGCGTTCCGCCAGCAATGCGCGGTTGCGGGGAGCGAGGTCATTGATGACGGCCTCGGCACCCGACCAGAACGCGGCGGAATCAACACCGGTGCCGGGAAGGGCCTCGTTCTCCACGAAATCGTGGAGCACCTTGGCAACCTGCAGCCCGCCGACCTGAATCCGCTCTGTCATCTACTGCCTCATTTCGAGAAGCCGGGTGGAAAAAGTACGGGCGTCATATTACTCGCGGTTACCGGGCGGTATTTCACGGCCTCGTGGTTGGGGCCTCGAACGATGGGGGTTGATTGTATCGATCGGTACATTTAATGTACTGGTTGGAACATTTTCGGGTCGCTCGGAGCGAAGGTGTGATTCATGGGAAAACCCTTGTCCGGCAAGGTCTCTGTGGTAACCGGCGGCAGTCGCGGTCTCGGGCGCGAGATGGTGCTCGCGCTCGCGGAGGCCGGATCCGATGTCGTCATCGCCAGCCGCAAGCTCGGGGCATGTGAGGAACTAGCCTCCGACGTGCGCGCGAAGACCGGGCAGCGGGCGTTGGCGGTGTCCTGCAATGTGGGCGACTGGGAGCAGTGCGAGACGCTCGCCGAGGCCGCCTACGGCGAGTTCGGGACGGTCGACGTACTGGTCAACAATGCCGGGATGTCCCTGCTCTATCCCAGCTTGGACCAGGTCTCCGAGGCCATGTTCGACAAGGTGATCGCCACGAATCTGAAGGGGCCGTTCCGGCTCTCGGCGCTCATCGGCGCGCGCATGGCCGCCGCGGGCGGCGGATCGATCGTAAATATATCTTCGATCGAGGCCGCGCATCCGGAACCGCTGGCGGTGCCCTACGCCGCCGCGAAGGCCGGTCTCGAGGCCCTGACCGTGGGTTTGGCGCACACCTACGGGCCGTCGGTGCGGGTGAACACGATCCGCTGCGGCCCCTTCGACACCGATATCGCCAAGGCGTGGCCGCCCCAGATGCGCGCCGAACTGGCCCGGCACACCGCCCTCGGCCGGATCGGGGCCCCCGCCGACATCACCGGTGCGGTACTGTTCCTCGCCTCCGACGCCGCCGCCTACTGCACCGGCGCGACCCTGGCCCTGGACGGTGGATTCCGATGACCGCCGCCGTCCCGGCACGCCGCCGCGGCCGCCCGCCCGCCTCGGCGAGCGGGCCGGGGGAGACCCGGGATCGGATCGTGCGTGCGGCGCTGGAACTGTTCGCGGAGCAGGGTTTCCACGGCACCGGCGTCGCCGAGATCGGGGATCGGGCCGATGTGCAGCGCGGGGCGCTGTACTACCACATCGGATCCAAGGAGGAGCTGCTGTGGCAGATCCTCGCCGACTACACCCGGCTCATGCTGGCCGAGGCCGAGCAGATCGCGAACGGCCCCGACTATCCGATCACCAAGCTGCGCAAGCTGATCCACAGCCACGTCCGGCTGATCATCGACAATCGCCGGGCCGTGGCCATCCAGCTCCGCGACGTCACCGCGCTGTCCGGCGAACGGGCGCGGGAGCTGCAGGAGCTGCGTGACCGCCTGCAAGCGCTGTGGCAGCAGGTCATCGACGCCGGCCGGGCCGCGGGCGTGCTGCGCACCGACGACCACGTGGTCACCAACGGCGTACTGGGCATGCTCAATTCGGTGACCTTCTGGTACCGGCCCGACGGGCAGCACACCCCCGACGAGATCGCCGACATTCTCTGCACCACCGTCCTGGACGGACTCATCCAACCGCGCAAGAGCACGAAAGGCTGATCATGGCTTGGGATTTCGAGACCGACCCGGAATACCAGAAGAAACTGGACTGGGTCGCGGAGTTCGTCCGAACCGAGGTGGAACCTCTGGACCTGCTCTATCCCAACCCCTACGACCGTCGGAACCCCGAGATCCGGGCGCTCATGAAACCGTTGCAGGAGAAGGTGAAACAGCAGCAGCTGTGGGCCTGCCACCTGGGACCCGAGCTGGGCGGCCCGGGCTACGGGCAGCTGAAGCTGGCCCTTCTCAACGAGATGCTGGGCACGTCCCTGTGGGCCCCGCTCGTCTTCGGCTGTCAGGCACCGGATTCCGGCAACGCCGAGATCCTCGCCCACTTCGGCACGCCCGAGCAGAAGGCGAAATACCTGCAGCCGCTGCTCGATGGCGAGATCGGCTCGTGCTACGTCATGACCGAACCGACCGGCGGTTCGGACCCGACGGCCTTCCGGACCCGCGCGGTGCGCGAGGGTCAGGAGTGGGTCATCAACGGCGAGAAGTGGTTCAACTCCGCCGCCGAGTTCGCCGCCTTCCACATCGTCATGGCGGTGACCGATCCGGACGCGCCGCCGCATCAGCGGCTGTCGATGTTCATCGTGCCCGCTGACGCCCCCGGTCTCGAGATCGTGCGGAACTTCACCGTCCCGGGCTTCAGCGAGCACGAGGCCCACCTGCGTTTCACCGACGTGCGCGTTCCGGCGGACGCGCTGCTGGGTGCGGAGGGCCTCGGCTTCGTCGTGGCCCAGACCCGCCTGGGCGGCGGCCGCGTTCACCACGCCATGCGCACGGTCGCGCTGGTGCGCAAGGCCTTCGACATGATGTGCGAGCGGGCGGTGTCGCGGCCGATGGGCAAGGGCGTGCTCGGCGGTAAGCAGATGACCCAGGAGAAGATCGCCGAATCCTGGATCGAGATGGAGCAGTTCCGGCTGCTGGTGCTGCGCACCGCGTGGCGCATCGACAAGGAACAGGACTACCGCAAGGTCCGCCACGACATCGCCGCGATCAAGGTGGCCATGCCCAAGGTCATGCACGACATCGCCCAGCGTGCCATGCATCTGCACGGCGCCATCGGTGTCAGCACCGATCTGCCGTTCCTCGACATGATGAACTACGCCCAGGTGATGGCCATTGCCGACGGACCGACGGAGGTGCACAAGATCACCCTGGCGAAGGAGGTCCTGAAGACCTACGTGCCCGCAGATCCGGTCTACCCCAGCGGTTTCCGGCCCGCCCTGCGCGAACAGGCGCGTCAGCTGGTGGCCGAGCGGCTCGAGCACGCCGTCGGAAACCTCTAGCACGCCTGATCCAACGGCCCACGGACGAGGGTGATCCGGTGCATCTCGTCCGGGGGCGGTTCGGCGATCAGGGTGCCGGCGTGGGTTCGTCGATGGTCTTGATGTAGTCGTCGACGTAGGTGGACAGGATCTGCTCGACACTGAGCAGGAACTTGGCGGCGTTCGCGGCGGTGGGGCCACCGGTGTAATCGCCCGCACCCGCGACGAAGCGCCAACCCTCGGACAGCAATAGCTGCTGGGTGCGCCGGTTGGTCGCCACCCGCTGGTCGGCGTGGAAGATGGCGGCGCTGCCGGTGGCCACCACGGCCATCCCGCCCGCGAAGGCGGTGGCGACCCGGATGAGGGAGCCCTCGAAGCCCGCCAGGCCCGTCACCACGGCGCTGGCGACCATCGCAACGAACCGGAGAATCTGTCCCCAGCTGCGGAATCTGCCGGTCAGGCGGCTGGTGTCGGTGACCTCGCGGGCGTAGGTACTGGTCCAGAAATCATGAAACGCGGGGCCGACGGTGTTCCAGTCGATGACCGCTGCCATGGCGTCGGTCTGGGCCTGGGGCGACGAGGATCCTGCCACTCGGTCAGTGTGGCACGAGTACCGGTGCCGTGCTCAGCGGTTGCGGCGAGTCCGACTCGCGGTCAACGGCATTCGGCGGCGTGGCGCGCCCGGCGAGTCGGCTCAGCCCTGGCGCGGTTCGATCCAGAGCGCTTCGGACAGCGCACACAGTTCGCCGGCGGCGGTCGAGAGCGCCACGGCGACCGTGTGTTTGCGGTCGTCGCGCGCCACCACCCAGGCGTGCGAAATGTAGTCGGCCCCGGCGTACATCGGTCGTAGCTGTTGTGAGGTCATGGCTGCGGTGAACGCCCCGCTGCCCATTCGCGAGAAGACGAACGCGGCCCGGCCACCCGGGCAGTCGAGCGCCGACCAGACCACCTCGGGCGGGAGTTCCCCGGTCTCGTCGGCGAGCCCGGGGTCGGGGGTCCAGGCGGCGGCCATCATCTGCTCGCCGGGCAGCTCCGACGGGAACAGCAGCAGCCCGCGTCCCGGCTCGCAGGCCAGCCCGCAGCCGTAGCAGTCGGTGACCGTCCGATCGCCCGACAACCCCAGTTCGACAGCGGATTTCGCCGCCGCCCAGGAGGGTGCGGGCCGCGGATCGAGGGTGAGCGCCGCGGGCGCGGCCTCGACCAGCAGGGTGTCGTCGGTGGCGGTGAAGGTGACGCGGCCGTCGCCGGGGCGCGAGAGCAGGATCGGGGTGTCGACCGTGACGGCGCGCCGGAAGTCGACACGCACGGTGTCGGCGCCGGCCTGGGCGGCCAGCAGGCCCGCGAGATAGCCGCCGAACGCGATCGCCGGATAACCGTGGATATGCGCCGGAATGGTGAGCGCCTCGGCCCGAGTCATGCTGACAGTCAACCTCTCCCGGCCGGTCGGCCGATCATCCTTTCGACCATACCCAGGGTGGGCCCGGGCGCCGCCGGTGAGATTTCGCACTCTCAGGCCAGGGCGATGATCAGGTCGAGCACCCGGCCGGGATCGTTGAGGTCCTCGCCCAGGAGTTCGCGGATGCGGTCCATCCGGTAGCGCACGGTCTGCGGGTGCAGGACCAGATGGCGGGCCACATCTTCGCGCCGCCCCTGGTGCAGCAGCCAGGCCCGCAGCGTCTCCTCGTAGCGGGCGCGGGTGTCGGGCCGGAGGTGATCGAACACCGTGAGCGCGGCCGTGCGCTGGCGGGCGCGGGTCTGCGGGTCGGCGTGGATCACCAACGCCGCCAAGGATTTCTCGGTATCGATGGGGCCGTTTCCTCGCGGGCAGCAGGCCCATGCCCGTGCGGCGAGAGTGGCCGAGTGGCGCACCTCGAGCCAGGGTTGCTCGGGTCCGACGGCCGCCTGGATGCCGGCCAGCCGTCGCAGCAGGACGCCACGGGGCATCTCGATGGTGGCCGGCGCCAGCAACACGGCCAGGTCCGGCTGGGGCGGCTCGGGCAGCAGGTCCGCACCGGCGTGCAGGGTGCGGTGGTCGAGCAGCGGGATCGCATTGCGGATCTCGTTGCGGGGGAGAACTATCGCGATCATCGCCTCGGGCGCCTGCCATCCCGCGAGCCGGGCCGTCGTCAAAACCTCGTCACTCGCCGCGCCGAGCAGCAGTTGTTCCGCGAGCTGCTCACGCCGGCGCTGCCGTTGCTGCCCGGCGGCCGCGAGTTCGTCGGCATGGCCGCTGACGCTGGCCGCGGCCAGGTTGTCGATGTAGTCGAAGTTGAGCTCCGCGAAGCGCGCCATGCCGGAGGTGTCCATACCGTGCGTCTGGGCCGTGGAGCTCCAGTGCCGCCAGGCGATCCGCGCCCCGAGCCGGAAGGCGGCGTTGAGCGCGTCGATCGAGCGCCCGGACTGGGCTTCGAAGCGCCCGAGTTCGAAGGCGGCCTTTTCCACCGCGGCCTGGTCGAAGGTTGGTCCGCCCGGCCGGGGACCGCAGGCCGCGAGCAGGAATCCCGCCAGCATGGTCTTGATGGCCGCGGTCGCCAGATCGCTCAGCTCACCGACGAGCAGGTCGGCGAAGACCGGCAGCTGCTGCGGCACTATCTCGATGATGTCCGCGGCCGCGGCGCCGCGCTGGGCATAGAGCGCGTGGGCGATGTCCGCGGAAACGAAAGGCTCGCCCTCCCCGCCGTCATAGTTCATACCCACAGTATGAACGTCTCCCGTTTTTCACTCCGATCGGCCAAGCAATTAGCTCATGAGAGCAGTCAGGCTGGAGTCGCTGTATACCGGAGGAGGATTTATGAGAATCGCGACCAGACTTCCCGGTGAGCGCACCCTGGCCACGGGTGACGCGGACCGGATCGCTCACGTCCGTGGGGCGCTCGTCGAGATCGGTAGTGCCTGGCGTGCGCGGCATCCGTGGCTGAACTCGCATCAGGATCAGGTCGGCCTGGCGTTGTTCCTGGTCGCGATCGCCGGGGTGCTCGGAGACGGTGTCCTCTACGGGCTCGGTGTGTTGCCTTGGTGGGCAACGATTCTGGTGACCGCGTTCTGGTTGTCGATCCTGCACGAGCTCGAGCACGATCTGATCCACTCGATGTACTTCCGCACCAACCGGTTCGTGCACAACCTGATGATGTTCGGGGTCTGGTTCTTCCGCCCGAGCACCATCAACCCCTGGGTGCGGCGTCGTCTGCACCTGCACCACCACGAGGTTTCGGGCACCGATTCCGACCTGGAGGAGCGGGCGATCACCAATGGTGAGGGCTGGGGCGCGCACCGGACCATCAGCCTGATGGACTCCTTCCTCGGGATCTACACCAAGCCGTTCCGGACCCACCAGATCGTGCGGTCCTACATCGAGCACGAGGCGCGCACGCCCGAGGAAGCCCGCCAGCTGGCGACCACCAACGTCCTTTCCTACTTCCCGCTCGGGCTCTTCCACTACACGCTGTGGCATCTGTTCCTCGGGGTCAGCGTCTACGAGTTCGTCGCCGGCCCGACCTCGATCCCCGGCCGCGACGTGCTGACCTTCCTCGCGGTGACCATCCTGGCGCCGAACGCGGTGCGGACGTTCTGCCTGCATTTCGTGAGCTCGAACATGCACTACTACGGCGATGTCCAGGCCCACAACGTGTTGCAGCAGACCCAGGTGTGGACCGCGTTGTGGCTCAAGCCGTTCCACGCGTTGTGCTTCAACTTCGGTGAGACCCACGCCATCCACCACTTCCTGGTCCGCGACCCGTTCTACGTGCGGGAGGCCATCAAGGCCGACTGCCAGCAGGTGTTGCGCGACAACGGCGTCCGGTTCAACGACTTCGGCACCTTCCGCCGCGCCAACCGATTCGCCCTCGCCCCCACACCGATCGAGCCCTGAGCACTGTCCCTCGAGCCCTGAGTCTCCGGGCGCACTCCCTCGACCCTTCGAAAGAACAGTCATGACAACCACCACGACCGACCTGCTGTGGGTCTGTGTCCGCTGCGGCATGATCTACGACCCCGCCGAGGGCGACCCGGACGGTGGCATCGCCCCGGGCACCGCCTTCGAAGACATCCCCGAGGACTGGGTCTGCCCGGTCTGCGGGGCCCGCAAGTCCGACTTCATCCCCTACGAGGACTGAACCGTGACCGGCAAACCCGAAGACGGCGAATACGTCGATGTCCTGCTGATCGGCGGCGGTGTCGCTGCCGCCGCCGCGGCGGAAGAGCTGCGGCGGCAGGGTTTCCGCGGCAGCGTCGCTCTCGCGAGCCGGGAGAGCGACCCGCCGTACCACCGATTCCCGCTCACCAAGGACTACCTGCGCGGCCGCTGCGCCGTCGACGACCTTGCGGTGCACTCCCCGGAGTGGTGGCCGGCCAACGGCATTCGCCTGTGGCTGCGGGCGCCGGTCCTCGATCTCGATCTCACGGCCGCGACGGCTCGCATCGGCCGCCGCACGGTGCGCTGGGGCCAGGCCCTGCTGGCCACCGGCGCCACGGTCCGGTTGCTCGATCGCCCGGGCGCGGGGCTGCACGGCGTCCACTACCTGCGCACCACCTGGAACGCGGACGACCTCCGCAAGGAACTGCCGGCCGCGCACGATGTGGTGGTCGTCGGCGGCTCCTTCGTCGCCGCGGAGACCGCCGCGTCCATCGCCGCGCTCGGGTATCGCACCTCCATGGTTTTCCCGGAGCCGGTGCCGCTGGGACGTTCGCTGGGTACCACGGTCGGCCACATCGTGCAGGCCGAGCTGTGCCGCCTGGGCGTGGACATCTACGGCGGCGACGGTGTGGAGGCGCTGCGCGGGGACGATCGCGTGCAGTCGGTCGTCCTGACCGGGGGCGAGGAGTTGGCCGCCGACGTCGTCGTGGTCGGGATCGGCGCGAAGCCCGAGGTCACGCTGGCCAAGCGGGTCGGCTTGCCGCTGGGTCCGACCGGCGGCGTCCACTGCGATGCGACCCTGCGCACCGGTCACGGGCGGATCTGGGCCGCCGGTGACGTCTGCGAGTTCGACAGCGTTCGCCACGGTCGTCGCGTCCGGATCGAACACGACCGGGTGGCCGCCGCGCAGGGCCGGCACGCCGCGCGCGCCATGCTCGGCTCGACCGCTCTCTTCGACGACTATCCGTATTTCTGGACCAGCATCGGCGAGGACCTCCACATCGACGTGCTGGCGCTGGACACGCCCGGCCGGGAGGTGATGCCGATCGATCAGGGCGCGCTGCGGAATCTCGTGTCCTGGCAGCAGGTTGCCGGTGCCGGTCCCGGACCCCGGCCCGAGGCCTTCCGATTCCACGCCGACGGCGAGACCGTCGGCTACGCCTCGATCAACGGCGCCCTGTCGCTGCCCGCGGTTCGCCGCGAGCTGACCGGAGGCCCCGCGGCCGCGCCGGGAAACGGCGGGGCCGTGCCGGAAAACGGTGGGGCCGAGCCGGAATCCGTGGTGCCGACGCTCCCCGGGGAGGCGCGCCCTCGACTGCGTCCGGGACGCTGATCGATGGCGCGGCGGTGGCGGACGCTGGGCCGGCGCGAGCTCGCGCGGCTGCGGGAATCGGCGGAATTCCAGCTCTACGACGGATTTCCGCAGGGGCGGGCGCTGGACGTCCGGTCGGCGGACGGCACCACTATCCATACCGAGGTCTTCGGTCCGGAGGACGGCTATCCGGTCGTGCTGACACACGGCTTCTGCTGCCGAATCGACTTCTGGGCCAACCAGATCGCCGCGCTCTCGGCCGACTGCCGGGTGATCGCGTTCGATCATCGCGGGCACGGCCGCAGCGCGCGGCCGGCGCGGCACGCCTGGACCGTGGAACACCTGCGTGAGGACCTGGCCGCGGTGGTGCGCACGGCGCTGCGTCCGGGCGAGCGGGCGCTCATCGCCGGTCATTCCATGGGCGGCATCACGATTCAGGCGTGGGCGCACGGCTATCCCGACGAGGTCGCCCGCTTCGCGGATTCGATCGCGCTGATCAACAGCAGTCCCGGTGGTATCGGGACGGCCGTCGCCGCCACCATGTCCGGCGGCGGGCTGCGGGAACCGATCTCCGCCCTGCTGGATCGGGCCGTGCCCGGGGCGGCGCATCTGTTCGGCGGGATGCCGGTGCCCCGGCGGTTGCCGCGGCGGTCGTCGCTGATGTCGCCGGTGGCCATCGGCGCCGCTGCCCGCCCGGCCGCGCGAGCCCTGATCCAGGAGTTGGTGCTGACAACTCCGTCGTCCACCCGCGGCGGCTTCCTGCGCACGCTGCTGCGGGTGCGTGACGGCCAATTCGGCATCTCATGGCTGACCGCGCCCACGCTGGTGATCGGCAGTACCGATGACCAACTGCTGGGCTTCGCGGCCTCCGAACGCCTGGTGCGGCGGTTCCCGAATTCCGCGGGCCTGGTGGAGATTCCGGGCGGCCACAGCGGACCGGTCGAGCAGCCGGACGCGGTGACCGCCGAACTGCGCAAGCTGGCCGGCCTGCACCCGAGCTGTACCCCTCCCATTTCTTCGACACGACGGTAAGGCATGCCATTGACCACACCCGCGGTGACCGAAGTCGCTCCCGCACCCCGGCCGGAGGAGTCTCCGCGCGCGGAACCCGCTGCCGCGCAGATACTTCGCGCGAATTTCGCCGGCACCGTGCTCTCGGCGGTCCGCACCCTGGGCCGGCTGGTGGAGCTGTCCGGGCAGGCGATCGGGGGCGCGGTGGCCGATATCGTGCGGCTGCGGTTCAGCTGGCCGGAGGCGCTGCGGCAGGCCTGGTTCTTCGTCACCGCCACCGCGATTCCGGCGGTGCTCATGGCGATTCCGTTCGGGGTGATCGTGTCGGTGCAGGTGGGCACGCTGATCCATGAGCTCGGCGCCGATTCGCTGCTGGGCGCGACGGGTGGCCTCGGCGTGATCAAGCAGGGCGCGCCGACGGCGACCGGGCTGCTGCTGGGCGGTGCGGCGGCCTCGGCCATCGCCGCCGATCTCGGGGCGCGCACCATCCGCGACGAGATCGATGCGCTGCGGGTCATGGGCGTGGATCCCGTTCGCCGCCTGGTGATTCCGCGACTGGTCGCCATGGTGCTGGTGGCCCCGCTGGTCAATATCCTGATCATGTTCGTGGGCATTCTCGCCGGCTACCTGGTGGCGGTGACCGCGCAGGGCGTCACGTCCGGCAGCTACTGGCTGACCTTCGGCTCGTTCACCGTGCTCGGGGATGTGGTGGTCTCGCTGGGCAAATCGGTGCTGTTCGGGATGATCGTGGTGCTCGTCGCCTGTCAGCGCGGGCTCGAGGCCAAGGGCGGACCGCGCGGGGTGGCCGACGGTGTGAACGCTGCCGTGGTGCTGTCGGTGCTGGGCATCGTGCTGCTGAACGTGGCGCTCACCCAGCTGACCGCCATGTTCCTGCCGGTGAGGCTGGCGTGATGGTGGCGAGCGGGTATTCCCCCAGGGGCCTGCGCTGGCTGTTCCGCGCGATCCGTTCCCGCGAGCGGGCCTGGATGCCGGTGGAGAACGCCGGCTTCGTGCTCGGGTTCGTCTGGCAGGTGTTCGCGTCGATCCCATTGACGTTGCGCCACTATCGATCCCAGACGATGCGGGTCATCACCGATATGACGTGGGGCCGCGATTCGGTGATCGTCGGCGGCGGCACGGTGCCGATGCTGGCGGTGCTGGGCGTGGCCATGGGGGTGGGCGCGGGCATCGAATCCTTCGCCACCCTGGACATGCTGGGCATGGGGCCGCTGACCGGAATCGTGTCCTCGTTCGCGAACACCCGCGAGCTGGCGCCGATCGCGGCGGGGATCGGTTTCGCCGCGCAGGCGGGCTGCCGGATGACCGCCGAGATCGGGTCGATGCGCATCGCCGAGGAGATCGACGCGATCGAATCGCTCGGGCTGCGGTCGCTTCCTCTGGTGGTGACCACGCGCGTGATCGCGGGGGCGGTGGCGATCGTGCCGACGTTCCTGGTCGCGCTGATCCTGGCCTACCTGTCGTGCCGGACGGTGGTGGTGGTCCTGCACGGGCAGGCCGCCGGTGTCTACGACCACTACTTCTTCCAGTTCGTGTCCGGGTGGGACATGCTCGCGGCGGTTCTCAAGGTGGTGGTGTTCACCGTCGCGGTCATCCTGATCCATTGCTATCAGGGATTTTTCGCGACCGGCGGCCCGGAGGGCGTGGGCATTGCGTCCGGGCGGGCGGTGCGCGCGAGCTTCGTGGCCATCATCGCGCTGGACATGGTGCTGTCGGTCGCAGTGTGGGGCTTCCACTCGGCCATCGAGTTCACGGGATGAGGCGCATGGCACTGTACGGATTGCCGGGTGTGGCAATGGATTCGCGGTCCTCGCGGCGCACCGGAGCGGTCGCCGCGATGGTCGTCGCCGTCGCCTTGGCGGCCGGGATCTGCTACCGGTCCTTGCGTACCGACGAGGATTCGCTGCGGGTGCAGGTGGTCGCCGAGCAGCTCGGCGACGGCATCGTCACCGGGTCGCAGGTACGGCTCGACGGCGTCCTGGTGGGCTCGGTCGAGTCCATCGACAGCGCGGGCCCCGGCCGGTTGCGAATGACGCTGGCGCTGACCGAATCCCGGCTGCCCGGTGTCACGGATTCGCTGTCGCTGCTGGCGGCGCCGGGCAATCTGTTCGGGATCAGCGAGCTCGATCTCCAGCGCGGGACCGGCGGCAGTCCGCTGCGTTCCGGCACGGTGATCGAACTGACCGGTCCGGCGGCGCAGCGGCTCTCCGACGCCACCACGGGCGCACTGCTGCGGCAGCTGGGCCAGACCACCAACCAGGTCCTGACGCCGCAGCTGGCCGACGTGCTACGGCAGGTGAGCACCGACTCGAAGGCGTTCACACCGCTTTTCGAGGCCATGGTGACCACTTCGCGCAGCATCGCCGACACCCAGAAGTACGCACCGTCGTACCTGATCGGGCAGTACGCGGGCATGCTGGCCGGGCTGCCGCCCTTCCTGACCGGAACGATCCAGCTGCTCGACAGTCTCGATCACATGGAGCCGCTGCGCACCGATCGCGCAGCCTTCGACAAGACCGTCGCCGCGATCGCGGACGACCTGCTGCCCGGCGCCACCCACACCCTGACGACGGCGCGCGAGGAGCTGAACGACTATGCCGGCTACCTGATACCGCTGCTGGCCGCACTGGGCGCCATGGTGTCCACGCCGCAGCAGTCGAGTGCGGAGCTGCACGAACTGCTGAACCGGCTGGGCGCGGCCATGCCCGACGGCCCGGACGGCCCGACCCTGAATCTGCGGATCACGCTCAGCGGGGTTCCGGTGCTGTCGAGCATCCTGCTCGGCCAGGCCCCGGGGGTGGCCCGATGAGGAGTCTGTCAGCGATCGCCTGGCGCATGGCGGCGTTCACGCTCGCCATGGCCGTACTGCTGGTCATCGTCGTGCAGGCGATCCAGCGGCCCGTCGCCGACGCGGGCCCCACCTACACCGCGGTGTTCAGTGACGCCAATGGCTTGAAAACCGGTGACGACGTCCGCATGTACGGGGTCCAGGTCGGCAAGGTGACCGAGGTCGGGCTGGACCCGCAGTTCCGGGCGCGGGTGCGCTTCACCGTCCAGCCGGGCCATCCGGTCTACGACGCCAGCACCATCGCCATCCGCTTCCAGACCCTCGTCGGTCAGCGGTACCTCGATGTGCGGCAACCGAATTCGGTGGGCACGCCGCAGTCGCCGGGCACGGTGATCGACACCCACCGCACCCTCGGATCCTTCGACATCACCGCGCTGTTCAACGGCCTGCAGCCGGTGCTGGCCGAGCTGTCGCCGGCGGCGGTGAACCACTTCACCGAGACGATCCTGGCGGTCCTCGACGGTGACGGCACCGGGATCGGTCCGGCGCTCGATGCCATCGAGAAGGTGTCGTCGTATGTGCGCGACCGGCAATCGGTGCTGGCGGTGCTGGTCGCGAATCTGCGGCAGCTCGCCGAACGTCTCGACGGCCGCTCGGCCAATGCGATGACCCTGCTCGACGGGATCGCCGACGTCTTCAACGCCCTGGAACAGAAATTGGACGGTCTGGTCGATTTCGTGGTGACCGCGCCCTCGGTGCTGACCCCGATCGACGCCCTCGCGGCCACCCTCGGGCTGACCCCCGACAGCAATCCGGACCTGGAACAGGCTGTGCGCACGGCCTTTCCGGACCCACACGCCGCCGCCGATGTGCTCGGCCGGCTACCCGGGCTGCTGCAAACCCTCGACACAGTGATTCCCGGTACCGGACAGGAGGTGAACCGAACATGCTCGAACGGCAACGCCGACGTCCCCGGGGCGCTGGCGATTCTGCTGAACGGACAGCGGATCTCGGTGTGCAAGCGATGACTTCACGCCCGCGCGGTAGCGCGCGACCGCGCGGCGCGTTCGCCTCCGGTGACCCCCGGCAGCGGGAGCTCCGGCTCGGCCTGCTCGGTCTCGGGCTGGTCGTGGTGGTGGCGGCCGGGTCGGCCGTGGTGTATGAACTGCCGCTGGGCAAGCACACGTACCACGCCGATCTGTCCGAGGCGGCCTCGATCAAGGTGGGTGACAGCGTGCGCGTGGCGGGCATTCCGGTCGGCACCGTGCGCGGGCTGGATCTGCTGGCCGATCGGGTGCGCATGACCTTCACCGTGGACAGTGACGTCTTCATCGGCGACGCCACCACCCTCGACGTCCGTATGCTCACCGCCATCGGCGGCCACTATCTGGCGGTGCTCCCCGCGGGACAGAAGCCGTTGGGAGACAAGGTGATCGCACCGGATCGGGTGCGACTGCCCTACAGCCTGATGCAGGTGTTCCAGGACGCCGTCGAGCCGGTCGGGGAGATCGACGGAGTCACCGTGCGCGACAATTTCGCGGCGCTCGGATCGGCGGTCTCGGCCGGCCCGGACGCCGTGCGCCGGCTGGGCCAGGCCATGGATTCGCTGGTGGGCATCATGAACGCCCAGCGCGACGACATCTCGCGGGTGCTCGCGGTGGCCGACGAATACGTCACCGCCACCGATCAGAACAAGCAGCGGCTGTTCCAGCTCATCAGCTCGCTGCGGCGGGTCGAGGACACCATCTTCGCCCACTATCACGAGATCGTGGCCGGGCTGACGGTCACCAATCAGCTGCTCGCCCGGCTGACCGCCCTCCGCCCGGTCTGGGACGAATCGCTGAAACCCTTGGCGGACAAGGTCGCCGAGATCGTTCCGGAGCTGAAGGAGCTCGGCGAGAACACCGGTTCGGCGCTGGCGACCGTGCAGGACACCCTGCACCGGCTGCAACAACTGATCACACCACAGGGCACCGTCGCCGTGGACCAATCCGCCCGGACCCTCGACGCGATCTGTGTTCCACTTCCGGGAGCGGAGTGCTGACGATGAAGCGAATTCTCGGTTCCCGCGGATTCATGTCCGTCGCGGGCGTTCTGGTGCTGGCGGCCGTCGCGACGCTGGTCTATGTCGTCGTGCTGGCGCCGCCCAAGACGATGCGGGCCTACTGCGCGACCATGCCCGACGCGATCGGGTTGTACGTCGGCAGTCATGTCACCGTGCGCGGCATCCCGGTGGGCACGGTGACGAGCCTGTCGCCGGGCGAGCAGAACGTGCGCGTCGAGTTCGAGATGGACGCCGATCATCCACTGCGCGGCGAGGTCTCGGCCGCCACCGTCGCCGAGAGCCTGGTCGCAGACCGGGAGCTGGCGGTGCTGTTCGACGGCAACGCACCCGCGACCTGGGATCCGCACCGGTGCATCACCCGCACGCTCACCGCCAAGAGCATCACCGAAACCCTCGACGCCGTCTCGAAACTCGCGAGCGACCTCAATGGCAGCGGAGATCCCGCCGGGACGAACAAGATCCACGACGGTGTCGCTGCGCTGCGGCAGGCGACCTCGGGCACCGGGCCCGCGCTGAACTCCCTGATCACCGAACTCGGGACGGCACTGCGCTCCCCGGACGCGGCGACCGGGCACCTGGGCGATCTGATCGACGCTCTCTCGGCGCTGTCACGGACCCTCAGCGTCAACTGGGACGACGTCAAGGCGGCGATCGGCCGGCTGGGACCGGCGTTCGATTTCATCAACAACACCATCTTCGCGCAGGCCATCCCGATCATCGACCACATCGGCGCCCTGCTGGTCTGGGCGAACACGCTGATCCGGCCCTACGGCGGGCTGCTGCTCGACGGCCTCGAGGCCACCGTGCCGTACCTGCGCATGCTGGCCGCCCATGTCGGTTCCATCCAGGAGATCATCACCATGATTCCGCCGATCACCGCCGCCTTCGGCAAGGCCGCCGATCCCGGCACGGGTGACGTGGCGCTGGCCTACGCCACGCCGAAAGTGGCACTGGCGCAACCGGATGCCGACCGCGCATGCGCCGCGCTGAACGCGCTCTCGCCGGGCAGCTGCGCCGGCTCCGGCGACCACCTGGCCACGGTCGGACTCTCACAGCTCCTGCTCGCCGCGGTGGGGGCCCGATGAACGCCGAAGGTCGAAAGGCGATGCCGGACAGCCGCTTCCGGTGGGCGAGCCGTGTTGCGCCGCTGCTGCTGACCGCGGCGCTCGCGGCGGGCTGCGGTTTCGACCCCAGCTCGGTGCCGGTGCCCGGCACCACGGTGTCCGGCGACACCTACCGGGTGCGTATCCAATTCGCGAACGCGCTGAATCTGCCCGCGCGAGCCAAGGTGATGTCGTCGGGCGTCCGGATCGGCAGCCTGGTCTCGGTCAAGGTGGTGAACCCGGCCGCCGGCGCGCCCGGGATGGCCGTCGCGGACGTCGACATCGAGCGGTCGGTGCGGCTGACCGCCGCCACCACCGCGCAGCTGCGCCAGAACACCGTACTCGGTGACATCTTCATCGAATTGACCACTCCGGCAAACGCATCCGGCGCCGATATCCCGCCCGGCGGTGTGATCCCGCTGGCGCGCAGCAAACCCGCCCTGCAGGTGGAGGACATCATGTCCGGGATGGCCACCTTCATCGGCACCGGTGCGGTGGGCCAGTTCCAGGACATCGTCAACCGCGTCAACGCCACCATGCCCGACGACCCGAAGGACACCGCCCGCATCGCCGGCGTGCTCGGCGCCGACCTCACCGATATCGGCGGCAACCTCGATACGGTCAGCGCGCTGGGCAATGGCATCGACGACAACCTGCGGGTGCTCGAGGACAATGCCGCGCGGCTGAGCGAACTGCTCACTCCGGCCGGGGCGGCGCAGGTCACCACGTCGGCGGCGTCGGTGGTGCAGCTGCTCGGGGTGATCGGCGCGCTCGGCGGGGTCGCGCACGGCATCGAGTGGCTGGCCCCGGTGGCCACGGCCGGTGACAGCGCGGCCAAGGCATTCGTGCCGCTGGCGTTCACCAGCCGGCCGTTCGATCTGAGCGCGCCCTCGAATCTGAATGCGCTGGTATCGCTGTTGCGGGACAAGATCATTCCCTTCGCCGAGCACGGGCCGAAGGTGAACGTGGTCGGCGTCGGCGTCGAGGACACGCCGCTGCCCCGGGACGAGCAGGTCACCCGGATCATCGACACGCTGCGCATGATCGGAATGGTGCGGTGAAGCGCGAATCGGTGGCCTCGCTGGGCGCCATCGCCGCGGTCTTCGCGCTCGGCGCCGGCTATCTCACCGTGGACGTGGTCCGTGTCGACTGGGTGCACGACTACACCCGGGTCAGCATGGCGCTGCCGAATTCCGGTGGGCTGCTGCCGAAGTCGCCGGTGCTCTACCGCGGCGTACGGGTCGGCGACGTGACCGCGGTGACCACCGCCGGTCGCGGTGTCGTGGTGAACCTGCGCATCGAGCACGGCTACCGGCTGCCCGTGTCGAGCGCGGTGGTGATCGAGAGGCTCTCCGCGCTCGGCGAGCCCTACCTCGACTTCCGCCCCGGAACCGGCGCGGGCGCACCGTATCTCGCCGACGGGCAGCGGATCGCCGCCGACCAGGTCCGGCTGCCGGTCTCCATCCCGCAGGTGGCGGACACGCTGACCCGGCTGCTCGAACAGTTCGATCCGCAAGCCCTGGGCGAGCTGGTCTCGACCCTGTCGCAAGGGCTGGCCGGCACCGAGCAGATCATTCCCGAACTCGGGCGCTCCACCGGGCTGCTGGCCGCCACGCTGCTGTCCCGCTCCGACAAACTGCGCGGCCTGCTCGAGCAGTTCCAGCGACTGGGCGCCGATATCGACTGGGCCGGACCGGCGTTCACCGAGAGCGGTCCGTTCTGGGGGCAGTACGGCGGGAAGCTGCGCGAGATCGTCGACGTGGTCGAGAAACTCGTCCGCAATCCCGAGGGCGGCACCATGCCCGACGACTACGTCGGCGGTGACGGCCTGGTGCCGTTCCTGAACCGGATCATCGCCTTTCTGAAGGAGAACGGGCCCGAGCTGCGACAGCTCGCGCCCGCACTGCGGCCCATGGCCGAATCCGCCACCGCCGCCGCGGGGCAGCTCGACCTGAGCGGTCTCATCACCCAGGCGCTGCACGGCACCGCCGACGACGGCGCGGTGCAGCTGCGGATCACCGTCGAATAGCACCACCACTCAACGAGGAGACACCATGACAGCATCCGACGAGACGACCGCGACCGGCGAGGAGACACCCCAGCCGGCGCGGACTGCGCCGGCGAACCGACCGGCCGCCCGGCGCAGCGTCCAGGTGCCGGTGTCGACCCTGGTCGTCGCCGCGGCCGGGGTGCTGATGCTGGCGGCGACCATCACCTTCGGAGTGCTGTGGGGCCTCGCGCGCGGCGACGTCGCCGACCGGGATGCCGCGGCCGCCGATCAGCGGCAGGCCGAACGGGCCGCCACCGACTACGCCGTCGGCGCGTCCACCATCGACTACCAGGACATCAATTCCTGGGTGGGCAAGCTCAAGGCCAACACCAGCACCGAGCTGGCCGCCAAATTCGACACCACCGCACCGAAACTGCGCGACCTGCTCACCCCGCTGCGCTGGACCTCGTCCGCGACTCCCGTTGCGGCCAAGGTCATGTCGGACGAGAACGGAGTCTACGTCGTGAACGTCTTCCTCAATGTCACCTCGACCAGCGCCCAGACCCCCGACGGCGGCATGACGACGGTGACCTACAAGGTCACGGTGAACAAGGGCGAGGGCTGGAAGATCACCGACGTGGGCAGCGACAGCAATCCGATCGATGCGAGCAAGAACCACGGGAGCACGACGAAGTGAGTACCGGCGCCCTGTCCACCGTCACGCTGTCGGATCTGGTCCGCGGTCTGCCCGGCATCACCCAGGATTTCCCGGGCATGCTGCGCAATGCCGGGCACATGCTGGTGAGACCCGGCGACAGGGCCTCGATCGGGTTGTTCTTCCAGCGTCGCGCGGCCGAGCACCCCGATCGCCCCTTCCTGCGTTTCGAAGGGCGCGAATACACCTGGGGCCGGGCCAATTCCGCCGTGAACAGGTATGCGCACGTGCTCGCCGCACGCGGGGTCGGGCGCGGCGACGTGGTCGGCATTCTGCTGACCAACCGGCCCGAGGCGCTGTTCCTCGTGCTGGCCGTGGTGAAGCTCGGCGCCACGGCGGGCCTGCTGAACAACAATCAGCGGGACAGCGTGCTGCAGCACAGCTTCGAGCTGCTGAACTCCGTGGTCGACGTGGTCGGCGCCGAGTGCGCCGACGCGCTCGCGACGCTCCCCGGACCCCGGCGGTCGGTGCTGTGGGACACCGAGCTCGAGGCCGCCGCGGCGCACGCCGACGACTCGAATCCCGCTGTGACCGTGCAGATCACCGCGAAGGAACGCGCCTACCTGATCTTCACCTCCGGCACCACCGGCCTGCCCAAGGCCAGCGTCATGACCCACCTGCGCTGGGTGAAATCCATGGCCGGGATCGGCGGCCTCGGGGTACGACTGCGCGGCGACGACACCCTCTACTGCTGCCTGCCGCTCTATCACAACAATGCGCTCACGGTGGCGATGTCCTCGGTCATCGCGTCCGGGGCGACACTCGCACTGGGACGGAAGTTCTCGGCCTCGCGCTTCTGGGGTGAGGCCATCGCCCATCGCGCCACCGCGTTCATCTACATCGGTGAGCTGTGCCGGTACCTGCTGAACCAGCCGCCGCTGCGCACCGACCGTGAGCACCTGATCCGGTTGTGCGTCGGAAACGGGCTGCGGCCCGAGCTGTGGGACGATTTCCAGCAGCGGTTCGGCATCGAGCGGGTCGTCGAATTCTACGGTGCCAGTGAGGGAAACGTCGCGTTCATCAATGCCTTCTCGGTATCGAGGACCGCCGGTTTCACCCCGTTGGCCTTCGCAGTCGTCGAGTTCGACGACGGCACCGGCAAAGCGCTGCGCCATGCGGACGGCCGCCTGCGCCGGGTGCGCCCCGGCGGCACCGGTCTGCTGCTGTCGAAGGTGACCGCCCGATCGCCGTTCGACGGCTACACCGAGTCCGCCGCAACGGAATCCAAGCTGGTGCGCGACGGCTTCCGCCGTGGCGACTGCTGGTTCGACACCGGAGACCTGGTGCGCGATCAGGGCTGGGGCCACATCGCGTTCGTGGACCGCCTCGGCGACACCTTCCGTTGGAAGGGCGAGAACGTCGCCACCACGGAGGTCGAGGGCGCCTTCGACGGCATCGACTCGGTCACGCAGGCGGTCGTTTTCGGCGTCGGCATCCCGGGCGCCGACGGCAAGGCGGGCATGGCCGCGGTGACGCTGCGCGAGGGCGCGGCGTTCGACGGCCAGATCGCCGCCAAGGTGCTCTTCGACCAACTGCCGGCCTATGCCGTGCCACTGTTCATCCGTGTGGTGCCGGAACTGGAACTGACCGCCACGTTCAAGAGCCGCAAGGTGGAACTGCGCCGGCAGGGCTACGCCGCCGACGACCGCAGCAGCCTGTTCGTGCTGGCCGGGAGCACCCGGGGATACGTGCCCGCGTACCCGGAGTATGCCCGGCAGGTCGCGGCCGGCCGGGCTCCCCGCGACTGAACGACCGGATGGATCCGGCCCCGAAAGGCAGAGGTCGAGATGAGAAGAGGTTGAGATGAGAACAGAACACCCGTGGCCGGCGCAGGTGCGCCGGACGCTCACCGCGGCGCTGCACCAGGACGCGAGCATCGTGGCCATCGAGCTGGTCGCGATGCTGAGCGAGCGGTCGCGTACAACGGTGGTCATGGCCGCGGCGTCGTGTATCGATACCCTGCTGACGCTGGTCCCCGACCCAGCTGCACGACCTCGATACCGGCCGCCGCACAACGAGATTCGGCTGCGGCGCCACACCGGCGAGGCGGCCGGGCCGGACCGCGGTAAGGGCTGAACCCGGCCGCTGGGTGCGGCGGACCTCGCGACTACTTGCGCTTGCGCTCGCGAACCACGTGGGAACGCAGGCGGGGGATGCCCTTCACTCGCACACTGCGCAGGTGACGCAGGGCCAGGTCGTTGTCGCCGTCGAGTTCCGCGGCCGCGCCGTCGTCGACGAGCACCGTGCCCGGGCGGGCCACGCCCGTGAGGCGGGCGGCGACATTGACCACGGTGCCGTAGAGATCGCCGAAGCGGGTCAGGACCGGTCCGTAGGCCAGGCCGACCCGGATCTGCGGCATCTCCGGAATCGTCTGGGCCGCACGGGTGATCGCCGCGTTCATGTCCAGCCCGATGCGGGCGCCGGCGCGGGCGTTCTCGGCGGCGAACATGACCTCGTCGCCGACATTCTTGATCACCCAGCCGCCGTGGTTGGTGATCGTCTCGGTGGTGGTGGTCTCGAACGCGTCCAGCAGTTCGGTCAGCTCGTCGGGGTCGAGGTGGCGGGACAGCCGGGTGTAGCCGACCATGTCGGCGAAACCGACCAGCAGTGGCCGGGTGGCTCCGCCGGACGCCAGCGAGCGCGTCAGCGCCGCGGCCATATGCCGTTGCCAGGCGTAGTCCTGCAGTTCGGACAGCACCGCGATGGCCCGGGCGGTGGCTTCCCGGCCCGCCTCGGGCTGGTCGGCGCCGGCCGCGATCCGGCCGCCGATCTCGCGGGTGATCAGATCCGCCTGCCATTCCGCGAGCCGGGCCATCGCCTGCCCCACGGTGCGGGCGGCGGCGATCTGGCTCTGCTCGTTCGCGATCGCGGCCGGGTCCAGGCTGTCCAGGGCGCGGATGGCGGCGACGTCGTTGTCGGTGAACGCCACCTCGTCGTCGCTCGCCGCGGCCGGGAAGCCGAGCGCCACCCACAGTTTCCGGGCGCGTTCGACGGGCACGCCGGATAGCTCGGCCACCTGGGTGCGGGTGTATCGGCGGGGTCCGCCGAGCAACGACTGTTCGACGACCGCGTCGACCGCCTCGGCCACGCCACCAGATTCGATCATGCCGTCAGTACAGCACATCGAGCGGTGGAACCGGAGCAGTGCCGCCGCACCGGCCGATCCGGTCATTCATCCGATGAACTATCGAAAGCCGTTGTGGCAGTGGCCAATAGGAAACGCACCGGTTTCCGGTCCTCAGGACAGGGGCTGGGCGTCGCGCTGGGCGAGCATGATCGTCATCAGGCCCGACTCCTGGGACTGCGCGGTGATCATGCCCCGCGCGGCCTCCTTCACCGGGCCCGACGCGAGCAGCCGATCGGCGGCCTGCGCCATGGCCACGCCGCCGCGATGGTGGCGCAGCATGAGTTGCAGGAACAGCACCTCGGCGTCCCGGCCGCGGGCGGCGGCCAGGGCGTCGAGTTCGGCCTGCGTGGCCATGCCCGGCATGGACGTGCCGTTCGTACTCGTCATGGCCGGCATCGAATGTTCGTGTGCCGCATCCGCTGTCATCCACGCCATCGGATGGGTGGCGTCCGGCGAGGCATTGGCCAGGCGCAGCCAGCCCAGCAGGGTGCCGATCTCCATGCGCTGGGCATCGGCGATCTGCTGGGCCAGTTGACGCACCGTGGGATCCACACCGGAATCCAAGCGCTGCACCATGATCAGCGCCTGCTCGTGATGAGCGGTCATGTCCTGGCTGAAGCCGATCTCGACCCGGTTGAGTACCGGTGGCGCGGAACGGTTCTCGGGAATCAGCAGCGGGCGCAGCAGCATCCCGGCCGCCAGCAGGGCGAGGGCGACCACTGCCAGCGCCACCGGCCGCCGGACCCGAGCGCCCGGGAGAGCCGTCACCGGAGGACCGCCAGGATGCCCCGTCGATCACGGCGGGGAGGGATGGTGTGCGCCACAGGCGAATTGGTTTTACACAGGATCTTGCTTCCTGTAAGTCCTTTCTTGTGAGGACCGCGTACAAGGTCCGGGCCTACCCGGACGCCGAACAAGCCGCGCTGCTGCGCCGCACGTTCGGCTGTGTGCGCGTGGTGTGGAACAAGACGCTCGCCGATCGGCAGCGCCGCTACACCCTCGAGCAGAAGTCGACCTCCTACAAGGAAACCGACGCCGCGCTGGCGAGATGGAAGCACACTGAGGAGCTGGCGTTCCTGTCCGAGGTGTCGTCGGTGCCGTTGCAGCAAACCCTTCGGCACCAGCACGCCGCGTTCGCTGCCTTTTTCAAAGGCAGCGCCCGATATCCCCGATTCAAGAACCGGCACGGTCGGCAGTCGGCGCATTTCACGCGGTCCGCGTTCCGCATCAAGAACGGCGGTCTGTGGCTGGCGAAAACAACCGCGCCGCTGCGGATCGTGTGGACGTGGTCCGGCATCGACTTGTCCGAGCTGGATCCGACGATGGTGATCGTGTCGCGGGAGCCCGATGGCCGTTGGTTCATGACGTTCGCTGTCGACCAGGCCGACCCGGCCCCGCTGCCCGGAGCTGGGGATGCTGTCGGTGTCGACCTCGGCATCAAGGACTTCGCTGTCCTGTCCACCGGGGAGAAGATCGCCAACCCGCGCCACATGGCCCGCTACGAACGCGGGTTGCGCCGCCACCAGCGACGCCTGGCCCGGATGCGCAAGGGGTCGGCCAACCGAGCGAAACAACGAGTGAAGGTCGCGCGGAAGCATTCCCGCGTCCGGGGCGCTCGCCGCGACTTCCTCCACAAGACCAGCACCAGTCTCGTCCGCCAGTTCGACACCATCGCCGTTGAAGACCTCGCTCCGAAGAACATGGTCCGCAATCGGCGACTGGCAAAGTCGATCAGCGAGGCCAGTTGGGGCGAGTTTCGGGCGATGCTCGAATATAAAGCCGAGCGGGCCGGTCGCAGCCTGGTGGTGATCAACCGCTGGTATCCCAGCTCGAAGACCTGTAGCGCGTGCGGGCATCTGCTCGCCAAGCTTTCCCTCGGGACACGGCATTGGACGTGCCCCGCCTGCGGCACCCGGCACGACCGGGATACCAACGCCGCCAAGAACATCCTTGTCGCCGCCGGACTGGCGGGGACACAAAACGCCTGCGGAGGCGATGTCAGACCGCAAGGGACACCCCTTCGGCAATCGCCGGTGAAACAGGAACTCTCGGACGCGAGTCCGGGGATCCCCGTCCTTCAGGGCGGGGAGTAGTCAAGATCCCACCACGGACTGCTGGTCGGCAGGCGGGGTGTACACGTCGTCGGCGAGCTGCAACACCATGAAGCCGTTGTCATTACAGGTGGCCCACAACTGGTTACCGTGCCACTCCGGCGGGGAGAAGCACCAGTCGGTGGACAGGTCACCGAAGGCGACCATGCCGGACCGCGACGAGAGCGCCTTGTTGGGATCGAACTTGCCCTCCAGCACCGCCCGCGCCGCCGAGGGGAACTCCATCGCCGGGACGCCGATGAGCGAGGCCAGGGCGTGCGGGGAGTTCCACAGCTCCAGGTTCCGGCCCTTGCGGGCGGGCGGATTGAAGTACGCGATCTCCTTGGCGTGGAACGGATCCCGCACATCGAACACGCGGATGCCGGATTCCTCCCAGCCGCAGGCCAGCGCGGTCGGATTCTCCGGCCGATCGGCGGCGCAGTAGTGGGCGTCGTAGGAGAACACCGAGCCGCCCATGGCCGAAGCCAGCATCGAATCCTGATGCTCGGGCAGGTTGATCTCCAGCTTGATCTTGGCCGCGACCGTCGGGTTGGTCTCGTCGGAGATATCGATGAGCTTCACGCCGCCCGCGCCGCCCTCATCCGCGGTGAACAGGTACGGCTTGCCGTCATAGGTGACCGGAATGCTGTGCTGCGTCGCCCAGCCATCGGTCCAGAACACCCGTCCCAGATGGTTGACCTGCGGGTTCGGATCCCGGCGCTGTACCGCGCTGATGTCCAGCACGGTGAAACCGGCCAGTGCGGACAGATACATGCGGTTGCCGTCCGTGCTGATCCCGAAGCCGTGCGCCTCGATGCCGGTGAGGCCCTGCCAGATCACGTGCGGATTCGCCGGGTCGGCCAGGTCGACCGCGCTGACGAAACCGGGCGCGATGCCCGAGGCCCAGTAGGTCCGGCCGTCCGGGGAGAACCCGCCCTCGTGGGTCGTGATCGGCAGGGGCATCAGCAGATTGGTGCCCGCACCGGTATTGAGCAGCCGCGGGTGGGCGCAGTCGGAGATGTCGTAGACCGACAGTAACCCGGCACCCTCGCCGACCGGAACGCCGGTGCCCACCAGCAGCTTTCGCTCGGCATTGACCTTGAGTGATTCCCACGTGCCGGCGAGCATGGCGGGCTCGGTGAGGCTGCCGGTCACCACCGGGTTCGCCGGATCGGACACGTCCAGCACCTGCACGCCCTGCGCGGGCCCGAGAATATTGCCCGGGAACAGCGACCCCGTGTACGAGCAGTGGTCGTAGGTCGCCGAGGTGATCCCCGCACCCTTGCCCACGTAGCCGCCGACGAACGACAGATTGCACCGATACCCCAGCGTGCTGCGCCCGCTGTTGCGATCCTCGGCCGGAACATCGCCCTGCAGACCGGTTTCCGGCAGCGCGTCGTCCCCACAGTCCGCCCGCGGTACCGAGGTGCGCCCGACATCCAGGAACTGCTGAACCTGATTCGTGATGTCGGACTGTAGATCCGCCGTCGCACCCTGCATCGGCAGCAGGGCCGCCCCCAGCAGCGTCACCGCCAGTACCGCCGCCGGCTTGGACCGGCGCACGCCCGTGAACCGCGTCATTGCGGTTACCCCCGTATTCTTCCGAAACGTCCGTATCGTGACCGGTGGCACAGACAGCTATGCAATGTGGTCACCATTACGTCTTGGAACGCTAACGCATAAACTGACTGTCCGGTAGGGCAAGTCACAAATAAGTGTCTGTGACACCATCGGCAAGTCGGGGTGATCGACCCAGGAACCAGGGCAAATCCCTTGTTGCAGTGCGTAACAGACCTGATCAGCCCGTCGATTTCGAAACATCAGGCGATCGAAGGGGATGGGTGACTCATGCGCACAACGGGATTCACAGCACTACTGGCCTGCGCCGTGCTGGCAGCCGCCACCGGCTGCTCGAGCTCCACCCCCTCCACCCCGTCCGCCGCGCCGACCCCTGGCGGCACCTCGTCGGGCGGCAACCAGGGCGGTGGCAACTCTGGTGGCGGCCCGGCCACCGGCACTCCCGCCTCCACGGCCGCGCAACCCACCGACACCCCCATCCCCGCGTGCGCCTCCGGCCAGGTCGACGTCGCCGCGCAGAGCATGGGCGCCGCCATGAGTCACAACGGCATAACCCTCACCTTCTCCATCGCCGACCCGTCCCGGGCCTGCACCCTCACCGGCTACCCCGGCCTGGACGAAATCACCGACACCGGCACCGTCATCCACGCCGAACGCACCCCCAGCGGCTACATCGGCGGCCTCCCCGCCGGCACCGACACCCCACCCACCGTGGTGGTCAAATCCGGTCATCCCGCCCACGCCATCGCCGAGGGCACCTCCTGCGGCCCCTACAACAAACCCGACCCCAAAGTCGTCAAAACCGAAGTAACAGCCCCCAACTCGACCGACACCCGCGTCATCGACACCGCCGTCTACACCTGCACCCTCAAGATCCACCCCGTCACCGACTGAAGCGTTGGCTGCCGTCCCCTTCGCGCGGCCTTCCTGATGATCACGCATATGCCAACGCGATGGTCGCAGTGCTTAACGAGTCAGGTTGTGCTGGAATGGGTTTCGGCCCAAGTGTCAGCCCAGGCGTCGAGTGGGCCGAGTGCGCCGCGCAATGCGGCACCCAGTGGAGTCAGCGCGTACCCGTCCTCGTCTGCGTGCAGCACCCCGGCCTCCGTGAGTTCCCTCAGGCGTTGATACAGCACGCTGGACGACAGTCCCTCGCATCGAGCGAGTAGACCCCGCGCTCCGACCGGACCGTCCTGAAGTTCCCAGATGATGCGCAGGGTCCACCGCCGTCCGAGCAGGTCGAGGGCCGCCATCAGCGGGCGTCCTGTCGAGGAACCGTGTACCGGTCTTCCGGGTCGTGGGACTCCCATCGCACTCCTTGTGTTTCGAATATCGAAACACTAGCATCCGGGGTGTTTCTATTTCCGAAACATGGGAGTTGGGATGTCCAGAATCGAACCTCTCGAGCCGCCGTACGCCCAGGAAACCGGCTCACTGCTGGCCCGAATGATGCCCGGTGGCGCGGCCCCGATCGGCCTGTTCCGGCTCTTCGTCAAGAACCTGCCCATGGCCACCGCGATGCATGGCTGGGGAGGCTATGAGCTGAGCAGGGAGCTGTCACTGAGCCTTCGCGACCGCGAGATCGTCGTCGACCGGACCACCGCCCGCTGCGGTTGTGAATACGAGTGGGGTGTGCACCTCGCGGTTTTCGCCGGGCGTGCCGGGCTCACCCCGGAACAGCAGATCTCGCTCACCCACGGCGGGCCCGACGATCCTTGCTGGACAGTCGAATCCGAACGCCTGCTGATCCGCGCGGTCGACTCCTTGCACGACGATGGCGATATCGATGACGGTCTGTGGGGCGAACTGGCGAAGGAGTTCGACGAGCGGCAGTTGCTGGATCTCGTGCTCCTGTGCGGCTGGTACCACGCGATCAGCCTCGTCGCGCGTGTGACCAGATTGCCGAACGAGCCCGGTACGCCGAACTTCGCCGATCTGAGGGCGACTGCGGAATAGACCCACCGCGCCTCCGCTTCACGACGGGGTCGTGATCACCCCGGTCAGCAGTTCTCGGCAGGCGTCGAGGAGGCGAGTGCGGAGGAGCTCGGCGCGGGTGGCGACGTCGGCCTGGGCGCGGACGTATTCGGCTCGGCCGGAAGGGGTTTCGATGCGGATGGGGTCGTAGCCGTAATCGAGGAGGTCGTAGGGGCTGGCCTTCATGTCGAGTTCTCGGGCGGCGCAGGCCAGTTCGAAGGCGTCGAACAGCAGATCGGACGAGATCAAGGGGGTCAGTTTGAAGCCCCACTTGTAGATGTCCATGTTGGCGTGGAGGCAACCCGGTTGTTCGCGGTCCATCTGTGATTCGCGGGTCAGGGATTCGAGGTTGCGGGGGCCCGCTTCGGGGGTGAAGAACCGGAAGGCGTCGAAGTGGGTGCAGCGCAGTTGCATCGACTCCACGACGGCGTCGGTGCCCTGGGGGCCCAGACGGAGGGGGACCTGTTGGTGTCGGACATCGTCGGTGCGGTAGACCATCGCCCATTCGTGGAGGCCGAAGCAGGAGAGCTGGGCGGGACGGGTGGCTGTGGCCGCGAGAAGTCGGGCGACGAATTCGAGGGTATCGCGGCGCTTTTCGAGGAAGGCCGGATCGGCGGTCCAGCCGGAGGCCGGAGCACCGGCGGGGCCGGTGGCCGAGATCTGGTGGTAGCCGCGGGAACCCGCGTAGTCGTCGGCGTCGGCGAGTGCAACGCCGAAGCCCGGATGCCACTTTCGGAGTTGGGCGGGCTTGTGGCCGTAGTAGGTGAACAGGAAATCGATCACCGGGTGTTTCGAACCGGCCGCCCGGCGTTCGAGATACGGGCCGACCAGGGCGTCGACGCGGTCGCGGTGGGCGGCCGCCCGGCCCCGCCAAGCGGGGCCGGACAGCCATTCGGGTCCGGATGACACGGTGGAACCGGTGCGTGCGTTCATCATTCGGCGAGGCGGTGGGTGGCGTCGCGGACCGTGCCGACGAACTCCTCCACCAGATCTTCCAGGGCCACGATGCCGACCGTGTTGCCGCGGCTGTCGACCACGCGGCCCAGATGCGAGTTGGTGCGGCGCAGGCGGGCCAGCGCCTCGAACAGGGTGGTGCCCATGCTGACGGTGGGCAGCGGGCGGATATCGGTGCGGGGGATTGGGGTGCCCGGGCCCGCACTGTCGTCGGCGGTCAGATCGAGCACGTCCTTGACGTGCAGGTAGCCGACCAGGGAACCGTCGTCCGCGCGCACCGGGTACCGGGAGAATCCCGTCTCGGCGACGGCGGATTCGATATCGCCCAGCGTGGTCCCGTCCCCGCGCAGCGGCACCGAGCGGGTCTTGGCCAGCGTCACCATCACATCGGCGACGATCCGGTCGCTCGAGCCCAGTGCCTGGGTGAGGCGGCGATGCTCCTCCTCGTCCAGCAGGCCCTCCGAACGGGACTCGCCGAACATCTCGGCCAGCTCCACCGACGACACCGTGGAGTCCAGCTCGTCCTTCGGCTCGATCCGCAGGGCACGCAGGGTGATATTGGCCGCGAAGTTGTAGATCGCGATCAACGGCTTCGCCAGCCGCAGCCACATCAGATGCAACGGAACCAGCAGCAGCGCCGATCGTTCCGGCCCCGCGAGCGCGATGTTCTTCGGAATCATCTCGCCGAGCAGAATGTGCAGGATCACCACGATGGTCAGCGCCAGCGCGAACGAGATCGGATGCAGCAGCGAATCCGGCACGCCCACCAGATCGAACGGCTTCTCCAGCAGATGCGCCACCGCAGGCTCACCCACGCGACCCAGCAGGATCGAGCAGATGGTGATGCCCAGCTGCGCGGCCGCCAGCATCATCGACAGGTTCTGACCCGCCTCGATGACCGTGTTGGCGCTCCGCTTGCCCTGCGCGGCAAGCGCTTCCAGCCGGTCGCGGCGCGCGGAGATGAGCGCGAACTCCGCACCCACGAAGAACGCGTTGCCCAGCAGCAGCACCAGCGTGAGCAGGACGGCGTACAGATCACCCATGGCTGTGCTCCCAGGTCGCGAGGGCCTCGGCGTCGACCGGCCGGATCAGGACGCGGTCGATGCGCCGTCCGTCCATCCGCTCCACCCGGGCGATCCAGCCGCCCTTGGTGTGCGGCTGCTCCAGCTGATGGTTGCCGGGCTGCGGCAGCAGCACCTCGTCGCCGGCCTCGGGGATCCGGCCCAGCCGGGTCAGCACCAGGCCGCCGATGGTCTCGTACTCGCCCTCGGGCGCGTCGTAACCGGTGGTGCGGGAGACCTCGTCGATGCGCAGCAGGCCCGAGCAGTTCCAGCCGTTGGGGGTGCGGCGCACATCGAGCTCCTCCTCGTCGTGCTCGTCGCGCACGTCGCCGAGGATCTCCTCGATCAGGTCCTCCATGGTGACGATGCCGGCGGTGCCGCCGTACTCGTCGACCACCAGCGCCACCTGCATGCCGTCCCGGCGCACCCGCTCCAGCACCTCGTCACCGTCGAGGCTGGCGGGCACGATCGGCACCGGCTGGGCGATCGTCTTCAGCTTGATGCTGCGGCGATCCTTCGCCGGATGCACGAAGGTCTGCTTCACGTGCACGAAGCCCAGGGTGTTGTCCAGATCGCCGTCGATGACCGGGAACCGGGAGTAACCGGTCTCGCGGGCGGCGTCGACCAGATCGGCGAGAGTGCAGTCCCGATCGAGGGATTCGATCGTCATGCGCGGCGTCATCAGTTCCTCCGCGGTGCGCTCACCGAACTGCAGCGAGCGATCCACCACCTGCGCGGTGCGCTGATCCAGCACCCCGTGCAGTGCGGAAGTCCGCACCAGCGAACCCAATTCCTGCGGCGAGCGCGCCGAACGGAGTTCCTCCGCGGGCTCCACGCCCAGCCGGCGCACCGCCCAGTTGGCGGCCCCGTTCAGGAAATTGATCATCCACTTGAACACGGTGGAGAACGCGATCATCGGCCCGGCGGTCAGCCGTGCCATGGACAGCGGGTTGGCGATGGCGATGTTCTTGGGCACCAGCTCGCCGTAGATCATGGACAGCGAGGTCGCGATGAGCAGTGCCAGCGCCAGCGCAATGCCCTGTGCGGTACCGGCGCTCACCCCGAACGAGCGGAACATCGGCTCCAGCAGCCGCGCCAGCACGGGCTCGGCGATATAACCGGTGATCAGCGTGGTGATGGTGATGCCCAGCTGGGCACCCGACAACTGGAACGAGAGCGTGCGATGCGCCTGCCGCACCTGCCGGGCCCGGCGGTCGCCGTCGCGGGCGTGGGCCTCCACGGTGGAGCGTTCCAGGGCGGTGAGCGAGAATTCGGCGGCGACGAACAGAGCCGTGCCGGCGGTCAGAGCGATGAATCCGAGCAGACTGAGAACGGTGAGCAGGGCCGACACGGTCAGCACCACCTGGCCGTTTCCGAAGCCGGTATTGCGGGGAAGCCGGGTTCGTCACCCGGCTCGGTAGAGGAGCCCTCCTGTGAAGCGCCCTTGGACGCGGGTGACAACTGGTTCCTTTCGCAGGGGTTGCTGGCGGAGATACGCCACGGATACCCATTTCTTGGGTCCCGGTCACGCCATGCTACCGGGCGGCTTCCAGGGTTTCCGCACGGCGGGGCCGTATCACACCCGGCGGCGGCCCCGTATCGCCGCAGGGCCGGGCCCCACACACGCGAAACCCGGCGGATCCGAGAGGGACCCGCCGGGTTCGGGATGTGCAGTACTAACCGATGGTGATCACCAACCGGAGGGCAGCGGCCGGCCCTCGGCGAAACCGGCGGCCGATTGCACGCCCAGCACGGCGCGCTCGTGGAACTCGCCGATGGTGCGGGCGCCGGCATAGGTGCAGGAGCTGCGCACACCGGAGGTGATGTGGTCGATCAGGTCCTCCACACCCGGGCACTCGGGGTTCAGGCGCATGCGCGAGGAGGAGATGCCCTCCTCGAACAGCGCCTTGCGGGCCCGGTCGAAGGCCGAGTCGGTGGCGGTGCGGGCGGCCACGGCACGCTTGGAGGCCATGCCGAAGGACTCCTTGTAGCGGTTGCCGTCGCGGTCGACGCGCAGGTCGCCGGGCGACTCGTAGGTGCCCGCGAACCAGGAGCCGATCATCACGTTGGACGCGCCGGCCGCGAGGGCCAGGGCCACGTCGCGCGGGTGGCGCACGCCGCCGTCGGCCCACACATGCTTGCCGAATTCCTTGGCGGCCGCGGCACATTCGGCCACGGCCGAGAACTGCGGGCGGCCCACGCCGGTCATCATGCGGGTGGTGCACATGGCGCCGGGGCCCACGCCGACCTTGATGATGTCCGCGCCGGCCGCGATCAGATCGCGGGTGCCGTCGGCGGAGACCACATTGCCCGCGACCAGCGGCACGCCCAGATCCAACGCGGCCACCGAGGCCAGCGCCTCCAGCATCTTCTGCTGGTGGCCGTGCGCGGTGTCCATGACCAGGACGTCGGCGCCCGCGTCGACCAGGGCCTTGGCCTTGGCCGGGATGTCGCCGTTGATACCGATGGCGGCCGCGATACGCAGCCGGCCGTTGGCGTCGACGGCGGGGGTGTAGATGCCGGTGCGGATGGCGCCGGTGCGGGTCATCATGCCCGCGAGGGTGCCGTCGGCATTGACCAGCACGGCCAGGTGGGCGTGCTCGGCCTCGAGCAGGTCGAAGATGTCGCGCGGCGAGCTGTCGGCCGGGGCGCTGACGAAGTTGGTGTCGGCGACCACGCTCAGGCGGGCGAAGCGGTCCACGTCGCCGCAGGCGGCCTCGGTGACCACACCGACCGGCTTGCCGTGCTCGACCACCACGACCGCGCCGTGGGCGCGCTTGTGGATGAGGGCCAGCGCGTCGGACACCGACTGATCGGGATCGAGCACCACGGGGGTGTCGGCGGTGAGCGAGCGGCTCTTGACGAAGGCGATGGTGTCGGAGGCCGCGGGGATCGGAAGATCTTGCGGCAGCACCACGATGCCGCCTCGGCGGGCGACGGTCTCGGCCATGCGGCGGCCGGCGACGGCTGTCATATTGGCGACCACGAGCGGAATGGTCGTGCCGGTCCCATCGGTGGTGGAGAGATCGACATCGAACCGGGACGCCACATCCGTCCGGCGGGGGACGAGGAAGACGTCGTCGTAGGTCAGGTCGTAGGGCGGAGTCTGCCCGGGAAGAAACTGCACGTTGGACCATGGTAGCTGAATGCTGAGAGTTCGCGGTGCTATTGAGCGGGGAAAATGCCAGGCGGGTGCCAGCGGGGTCTCCTAGGTTGGCATTCGTGACCGATCTTGCGGCGCTCGCCGATCGACTGGATGTCAGCGACACCATCACCAAACTCTTCGTCTACTGCGACCAGGCCCGCTGGGCCGACCTGCGCGAGTCGGTGCTCGCGGAGGAGGTGTTCTTCGACAACGGCTTCGGCGGACCCGCCGGCCCGCAGCCCGGCGCCGACATCGCCGACGCCTGGGCCACCGGCCTGGGCGCACTGGATGCCGTTCACCACCAGGCCGGCAATCACCTCGTCGAGATCACCGGCGACACCGCGCTGGCGCACGCCGACGCCATCGCCGTGCACGTGAAGAACGATGCCACCGGCGGCACCACCCGCTGGTTCGTCGGCAGCTATGTCCTGGGTCTGCAGCGGACCGAAAAGGGCTGGCGCATCGACCGTTTCGAATACAAGCTGAAGACCATCGACGGCAATGCCGACCTGCTCTGAGCGGTAGCTCAGGACGCGGTGGGGATGAACAGCGCCTCGAAGGGCGGTTCGCCCACCGCGACGGTCGTGTGACCGCATCCCTCGGTGTCGGCGGCCAGCACCAGATCACCCGGTGCGAACCGCCGGCGCTCACCGTCGGAGGTGGTCACCTCGATCGCGCCGCGCAGCATGACCACCCATTGCCGGGCCGGGGCCGGATGCGGCTCACTGTCGAAGCCCGCGCTGCGCAGGAAGGACACACCCGCGGCCGAGGGCATGCCTCCGACGGCCATGGCGGGCACTCCGATCGCCAGAGTTCGCTCAGCCAAAGGGATTTCGGCGTCGGTGAACTTCGAACCACCCTCATGTGTGCCTTCGATGACGGTGTAGCGCAGGTTCTTTCGTTCGCTCATGGCCCAAATGTTCACCGCCCGGCTGCGAGTTCGCGATTCCCTGCGGGGAATGACGCGGAGGCTGTCCGATCCCCGTGCCGAGCCACCGAAGTGTCGTTTGCTAAAAGATTGCTATGGCCACTTTTGGGCTCGGAGTAATCTCAATCTCGTCCGATTTGCCGGAAAACCTGCTCGATTTCGCGCGCGTGTCGTAGGAACGTCCAAACGTGTTGGCGTCAGCGGGACGAACGTCGGGCCGCGCCCGGCTTGCGCTTCTTGTTGTGCGCCCGGCTCTCGCCCTTCGGCCGTTGCCCGAACCGTGACTGCTCACGCGGAGCCTCTGCCGCGGGCGCCGGCGGCGCCGAAGGATCCGGCACCGGACGGCCACTGGGCCGGCGCGCCCCCGTGATCTCGAGCAGCCGCCGATCGCCCGGCCGCACCTCCACGTCGGTGAGCGTCACCGAGGCCCGCTCCGCCAGCCGCGTGGCCTCCTCCCGATCGTCCGGGGTGACGATGGTGACGACCGTGCCCGACGCGCCCGCCCGCGCGGTCCGCCCGGTCCGGTGCAGATAGTCCTTGGGATCCGCGGGCGGATCCACGTGCACGACCAGCGAGACATCGTCGATGTGCAGCCCGCGGGCGGCCACATCGGTGGCGACCAGCACGGGCGCGGTCCCGTCCGAGAACGCCGCGAGCATGCGATTGCGCTGGTTCTGCGCCTTGCCGCCGTGCAGCGCGACCGCGCCGATCCCGATCTCGCGCAGCTTGCGCGCCAGCTTGTCGGCACCGTGCTGGGTGCGCACGAACAGCAGCGTCCGGCCCTGCCGCGCAGCGATTTCGCTGACCACCGCCCGCTTGTCGGACCGCCGGACATGCAGGGCGTAGTGCGCGATATCGGGTCCGGCCGCGACACTCCCGAGCTCGCTGCCCGAATCCGTGTCTGTCACACCGGTTTCCACCGGCCCCGACGGCATCGCGGCCGGAACGGTGCCGATCGCATGGGTCGCCGGTTCCCGCAGGTACTTCCGCACGAGTCCGTCGACCGTCTCGTCGAGGGTCGCCGAGAACAGCAGCTGCTGGGCCTCGCCCGGCACCTTGTTGAGCAGCGCCGTCAGCTGCGGCAGGAAGCCCAGCTCGGCCATGTGGTCGGCCTCGTCGACCGTGACGACCCGAATGTCGCCCAGCTGCACCGCTTTCCGCCCGAGCAGATCGGTCAACCGCCCCGGCGTCGCGATGACGACGTCCACCCCGCGCGCCAGCCGCTCCTCCTGCTTCTTGATCGGCAACCCGCCGACCGCCGTGGCCAGCCGCAACCCCAGTGACAGCGCGGGCTCGTCCAACGCGCTCTCGATCTGAATCGCCAGCTCCCGCGTCGGGGCCAGAATCAGCCCGCGCGGCCGCCGCGGCGCACTCGGCGCACCGAACAGCCGCACCAGCATCGGCAGCCCGAATGCCAGGGTCTTCCCCGAACCCGTCGCCGCCCGGCCCAGCACATCGCGTCCGTCCAGAATGTCCGGAATTACCGCCGCCTGAATGGGAAACGGCTTTTCGATCCCGCCCCGACGCAGCGCCTGGACCAGTACGGGCGGCAGTCCCAGATCCGCGAATCGCACCTCGCCGCCTCCGGAACCGGCCCCCGCACGGTCGTTCACCGGGCTCGTGGTCCCAGCCGGGTCGCACTGGTCTCGCCCGCTCTCACGGGCGCCGGTCCGGCGGCGGGCTTCGGCCGCTCGGTCGGCCGGCGAAGCCTCGGCTGCGGGTGACGAGTCGGTGGCGATGGTTTCCTCCCGGGCTGAACTGGGTGTCGAAGTCGGAGTGGGTGAAGGGTTGCCGCTGGTTGCGGGCGGTGGCGGAAGGCTCTCGCCCGGGCCGGAACCGGAGGGGGGCATGGCGGATTGCGCCGCGCCCGAGCCGGATTCGGGGGCGGGTAGGTGGGGATCAGGCACGGCTGACCAGGCGGCTGAGTTCGACCAGCCAGGGGGTCGCGACGGCGAGGGTCGGGACGACCAGGATCGCGGCGGCGGCGAGGTAGGCGGCGACGGCGATGCGGAGATCGCCGATCGGACCGGCCAGGCGCTGGATGCGGATCAGGGTGGTGGGGCCGCCGACGGCCATGGCACCCTGCGGGGCCGGGGAATTGGAGCAGGCCACCAGGGCGCGTGCCAGGGGAGTGGGGCCCGTGACCTTGACCGCGGAGTCGTCGGCGAGCAGTTCGATGAGCAGCTTCACCGAGTCCAGCGCGGATTTGGAACGGACCAGGCGGGGGAACGCCTCGTGCGCGGCGGTGAAGGCCTCGAGCACCAGGTCGTGGCGGGCGCGCAGGTGCGAGCGCTCGTGGCTGACGATGGCGGTGAGTTCCTCGTCGGACAGGTTGGTGACGGTGCCCTGGCTGAGGACCACGCGCCGGCGCAGGCCGGGCAGGCAGTAGGCGATCGGCTCGGTGGCGGCCAATACCCGGATGTCGGCCGATTTCCGGTGCACACCGGACTGATCGAGCAGGTCGACCAGCATGCGGTGGCGGGCGCGGCGGCGGCGGGTGTGGATGCCGACCCGGATCACCGACCAGATCAGCCGCGCCCCGACCAGCAGGGTGAGCGCGAACACCAGGACCAGGCCCAGCCACAGCGGCAGACCGAGGGCGTCGATCTCCTTGCTGGGCGTGGTGGTCGGACGGCCGTCGCCGCCCGGGACGAGGAGCCGGGAGGCGATGGCGAGTCCGGAACCGAAGGCGCTCAGCACCGCGGCCAGCGCGATCGCCTGCCACAGCACCAGCGCGGCACGGGGGCTGCGGTAGGGCCAGGTGGCCCGGCTGAGCAGCGTTGGCACCGGTCCCGCCAATAACAGGGCGAGACCGGCGAAAACCGGCGCTGTCCAGTCCATGTCCTCAGCTCACTGCGTTGTGGGGCTCGGGCCGAGGCTACGGCTATTTGGACTCGGGTTTGTCCTTGCGTGCCACCTCGGTGGCTTCGAGCTTAGCGAGTGCGTCGCGCAATGCGGCAGCCTCGTCCGCGCCGACCTGTTCGACGAAGTGCACGAGCGCGGCGCGGCGGCTGCCCACCTCGTCCGCCTGCTGCAGTGCGTCGACCATGAGGCTGGCGACGAGTTCGTCGCGCGTGTGCACCGGCGCGTAGCGGTGCGCACGGTCGTCGCGCTGCTGGACCACCAGATTCTTTTTCGCCAAGCGCTGCAGAACGGTCATCACCGTGGTGTACGCGAGTTCACGACGCTCAGCGAGGGCTTCATGGACCTGCCGGACCGTTTGCGGTTCGTCGGCCGACCACAACTGGTCCATGACCGCTTTCTCGAGTTCACCAAGACCTGCCATCCCACAAGTTTACGGAGACAACGACAGGAATGCGTACTACAGCCCGTCGTAACCGGCGAGTTGCTGGTGTGGTATTGCTCATACCCCGGCATCCGCCGGCATGTCTCCGGATCGGGAGTCGCGCACGTGCCGGGCGCCGATGGGCACGATCATCGGCCGCCCCGACACCGGGTCCTCGAGCACCTCGGCGCGCAGCCCGAAAACCTCGCGCAGCAACTCGGCGTCGATGATGTCGGCGGGGACGCCTTGGGCGACGATGCGGCCGGCGTGCATGACGATGAGGCGGTCGCTGTAGCGGATGGCGAGATTCAGATCGTGCAGCACCATGACCACGGTGCGGCCGAGATCGTCGTGCAGGCGATCGACCAGGTCGAGGACCTCGAGGGAATGGGCGAGGTCGAGGTAGGTGGTCGGCTCGTCGAGCAGCAGGATGTCGGTGCCCTGGGCCAGGGCCATGGAGATCCAGGCGCGCTGGCGCTGGCCGCCGGAGAGCTCGTCGAGGGTGCGGCCCGCCAGGTCCGCGATACCGGTCTGTTCCAGGGCGGCGGTCACCTCGGCCTCGTCGTCGGCCGACCACTGCCGCAGCCAGGACTGATGCGGATGACGGCCGCGGGCAACCAGATCCGCCACGGTCAGGCCCTCGGGCGCGACCGGCGTCTGGGGCAGCATGCCGACGATCCGCGCGATGTCCTTGGTCTTCATGGTGGAGATGGCCTTGCCGTCCAGCAGGACTCGGCCCGACCGGGGCCGCAGCAACCGGCCCAGCGAGCGCAGCAGCGTCGACTTGCCGCAGCCGTTGGGGCCGATGACGGTCGTGATCAGCCCGGGCTCGATCTGCACCGACAGCCCGTCGACGATGACCCGCTCGCCGTAGCCGAGGGTGATGTTTTCCGCCGCGAGAGTCACAGTGTCGCCTTCCGGTTGGTGCGAACGAGCAGGTAGAGCAGGAACGGTCCGCCGACGGCCGCGGTGACCACGCCGACCGGCAGCGAGACGGGAAAGACGGTGCGCGCGAGCAGGTCTGCCCCGACCACCGCGATCGCTCCGACCAGCGCCGAGGCGATGACCGGTTCCCCGGGCGTGTGCAGCAGCCGCCGCGCGATCTGCGGCGCGGCCAGCCCGACGAACCCGAGCGGGCCCGCCGCCGCGGTGGCCAGCGCGGCGCAACCGACCGCGGCGGCAATGAGAATCGCCTGCTGGGTCTGGATGCGGACGCCGAGAATGCGTGTGGTGTCGGTGCCGAACCGCAGCGCGGCCAGCGTCCGGGCCGATCCGGCCGTGACGAGCAGCGCGACGCCCAGGCCGATCGCGGCGGGCACGAGGGTCGACCAGTCCGCCGCGTTCAGCGACCCGGTGAGCCACTGCTGGGCATGGGCGGCATCGGTGAGCGTGGCCCGCGTCAGCAGCCAGCTCACCACCGACAGCAGCGCGGCGTTCACGCCGATCCCGATGAGCACCAACCGGAATCCCATGACCCCGCTGTCCCCGGTCGTGGTCCGGCCCCAGGCCAGCAGGTAGATCAGCACGGCGGTGAGCAGCCCACCGGCCAATGCCGCCGCCGAAACTCCCAGCGCCGCGGCGGTACCCGTCCCGACGCCACCCATCCCGACCAGCACCGCGACCGCACCGCAGCTCGCGCCCGAGGTGATGCCCAGCAGATCCGGGCTGGCCAGCGGATTGTGCAGAATCGACTGCGTCACCGCGCCCGCCGATCCCAGCGCCGCCCCGACCACGATCGCGGTCAGTGCCCGGGGCAGCCGCGAATCCATGATCACGAACCGTTGCGCGCGAGTCCCTCCGCCGCCGAGCACATCCAGCACTCGCCCGAGCGGAATCCGGAACTCGCCCACCGCGATATCCAGTGCGAACAACCCGAACAACAGGGCCGCGAGCGCGATCACGGTGAGCAGCGCGCCGATCCGCAGCACCGCCGAGAACCCGCCCACGCGTACCGCGGGCCGGACAGCGCGCAACTCGTCGGCCCGAGCCCGGTCGCTGTAACCGGCTGGTTCCGCACTTCCGGGAGTGCCGGGGTGATCCGAGGCGATCGGCGGTGTCGCCGGTGCGGGCCGGGAGGAGGGTGATCCGGTGTTTCCGGAAGCGTTTGCCGTGAGGTGGCCAGAGCTCACAGGGGCTGAGGTGTTCTCGGGAGGTGTCGGAAGAGTCACAGGCTCACCAGCTTTCGGCGGCGGACCAGAAGGATGAAGAACGGTGCTCCCAGGGCGGCGAGGGTGACACCGGCCTGGAGTTCGCCCGGGCGGGCGATGAGACGGCCGGCGGTGTCGGCGAGGAGCAGGACCAGAGCGCCGAGCAGGCCCGAAAAGGGGAGTAGCCAGCGGTAATCGGGGCCGGTGAGGGCGCGCGCCAGGTGGGGGACGATCAGGCCGAGGAAGGCTATCGGTCCGACGGCGGCGGTGGCCGCGCCCGCGAGGAGGACGACCGCGGCCAGGCCGAGCGCCCGGCTGCGGGTGACATTCACGCCGAGACCGCGGGCGACATCATCGCCGAGGCCGAGCAGGTTGAGGGCGGGGGCGGCGGCCAGGGCGAGGATCGTGCCCAGCGCCAGGAAGGGCAGGGCCTGGCCGAAGGTGGAAGCGTCGTGCCCGGCCACGTCGCCGACCACCCAGTAGCGGTAGGTATTGAGGGCCGTGCCGTCCAGCAGGACAACGATATTGGTCATGGCCTGCAGGAATGCGGTGACGGCCGCGCCCGCGAGGACCAGGCCGAGCGGGCTTGCCCGGCCGCCCCCGAGCGAGGAGACGCCGAACACGACCAGGCCCGCGAGCAGCGCGCCCGCGAAGGCGAACCAGATGTACTGCGCGGGCGTGGTGAGGGCGAGCAGGTGAATGCTCAGCGCGGCGAGGAAGGCCGCACCCGCATTGATGCCGAGTAATCCGGCGTCCGCCAGCGGGTTTCGGGTGTAGCCCTGGATCAGGGCTCCGGCCATGCCGAGCGCGAGTCCGGCGACCAGGGCGAGTCCTGTTCGCGGAAGGCGTAATTCGCGCACGATCTGGGCGGCCGAGCCGTCCGCTGGACACGAGAGTGGCAGTCCACCAGGGCAAATGAGCGCGTCGTACACGGTTTCGAGGCTGAGATTCCGGGAGCCGAGGGCGATGCTGGCCGCGATCGCACACAGCAGCAGGGCGGCGAGAACGAGAAGTCCGGACAGACGTCGCCGTCTGGTGGTGACTACGGCGGGCACGGTGACGAACTACTCCTGACGGGTTCATTGCTCGATAAGTCTGGTAAGCCTAACCTATCTTCCTGTGCTCGTTGTCCATGCATTGGCCGAATAGTCGATGAATGAGGAGGTTCGATGCTCGAACCCGTAACCGTGTGCCCGCCGCGCGATTCCAGGCTCGCCTTCGGGACGGCCTGTTCCCGCCTGCGTGCCCTCCAACCCGAACACCCGCGCGTCTACGCCGTCGCCGCCATAGCCGACCAGGGCAAACGCCGCTGGTGGCGGCTCGCCGACGGCATCCGCGAGGGCCGGATCGAGGTGATGTACCGGCGGCACGCGGCCGAGATGAGCAATGCCGACATCGCGGCCGAGGTGGTGGCCACGGCGCTCATCCACGCGGTGATCGGACGGGTGATGGCCATGGTGGTGTCCGAGCGCCGAGCCTGGGATCCGGGCCTGGAGAACCTGTGGATCCACACCGACAACGACGGCGGTATCGACTGGGCGGGCCTGTCCGACACCACGATCCGCGTGATCGACGGCGACCCGCTCACCGGCGAGGACGGCGTCGTGGCCCTGCCCTGTGAGCCGGCGCTCTACGTCTGGCTCGCCCACCGCTGCGTGCCGGCCCTGCCCCTGGTCCAGGAGGCGATGGCGCGCTGCGCGGGTCTGGGGGTCCGCCGCTTCTGGGGCCTGGTCGCGGAATCCATTGTGGGCGCGGCGACCTACGTGCCCGCGCTGTCGCGCACCTCGTCCTCGGAGGGCGCGCGCCGTGGCCAGGCCATGCTGGCCGCGTTCGAGGACCGTGGTCTACCGGTCCGCCGGGCCTGCATCAGGTAGGCCCGACCCGCGCCGGCGCCGGCCGGTCAGGGATGGACACCGGCCCCTGCTGCGTCGTCCGTGGCCCGGGTGGGGTCGGGCTGTGGCCGGCGCACCGTGGTTCCCATGCCACGCGTGAACGACTCGGTCCGGCGGTGATTCGGTCACTCGGTGGCCGCTGGTGGGGAGTACCAGCGGTCCAGGGTCGCGGCGACCGCGTGCGGGTCCGGCCGGGCCGCGATCCCAGGTATCGCCGGGTCGGTCGCCGCTCGGCTATCCGTATCGAGGGTGGCGAGCTCGCCGGGGAAGGCCGGCGCGAGGGCTTCGGTCAGCCGTCGAGCGAAGGCCTCCTGCTGGTCCGCCAGGTCTGGGCGGTCCTTCGCGAACTCGGCCCAGTCGGCGGCGATGGCGATGTGCCGCAGCTCGACGAACCTGGTGTCCGGGGTGACCGCGCGGAGCAGTTCCGGCGTCGGCGTGCAGTGCTCGGCGAGCAGAACGGCGTCGTAGAGGTCCTTGCCCTCGGGGAAGCGGTCGTCGGTGAGCCACAGCAGTTTCCACGCCAGCGACAGTTCCGGGCCGGCCGCGAGCATGGCGGCGGCCGGGCCGGGGCGGCCGAGGCGGGGGATCTCGGTCCAGCGCGGTGGTTCGGGCAGGTGCTCGTTGAACACGAAGTCCAATTGCACGGTGCCCGAGGGGATCCGGGCATCGGTGGCGGTCCAGGGCACGACCAGACGGCGGCCGGGGACGCGGTCGTAGGTCCAGATGTCGGCATCGACGGCGTCGCCGGCGCGGAGACGGATCGACGCGGAGGACTCGACGGCCACCCGGGCGGCGATATCGGCGAGCATGCTGTCGGTGAGGTCGCTGCGGAACTCCCACTCGGTGGGCAACACAATGAAATCCACGTCGCCGGGCTCGCGGGCCAGGTCGCCGAACCAGGCGCCGAGCAGCACACTGCCGCGCAATACCAGGTGGTCGGTCCAGGGAGAATCGGCGATGGCCGCCAGCACGGTATCGAGGGCGTCGCGTCGGGCGGCGAACCAGGCCGCGGCCAGGTCCGCATCGTCGAAGTGCGGTTCGCTCAAACGCATTCCCATACGGTGTTCCGCCATGGCGGGATCGAAGACCGGCCGCTGGATGACGCCGTCACCGGCGACCGGGAGCAGCGTGCCGGGCAGGTCGCGCAGTTCCCTGTCCGCTTCGGACGGCGGCTGGGCCGGGACCACGGTGGTGGGCTTCCACGGGCCGGGCCCCAGCGCGGTCCAGGGGGTGGCGGTCATGGCCGATTCCCTCCTTCGGCGATCCAGCCGGCGTCGATCGACTCGTCGGTGTCGAGGACGACGAATTCACGTTCGGCGGACAGTACTTCGTAGTTGTTCGCATGCAGCGCGGTCAGCAGGGCGGTGTGGCGGGCGGTGGCGGTGGCGTCGCCGACCAGGCGGCAGCGCTGCGTGACGAACCGCTCGATTCGGCCGTCGGGCCGGGTGCGCCGGGCATTGGCGGAGAGGTGTGCGGTGTGGGCGGTGGCGAGGCGGGCGAGTGCACGCATCTCGGTGCCGGGCGTGAGCAGCAGTTTGATGTGGTGCTCGAAGTAGTAGCCGGCGCCCAGTGTGACGGCTGCGGCATCGGTGGCGGGCACGCCCGCCGCCCAGGGTGTCGCCTCGATCTTGGTGCGGACCACCTCGAATCCGGCGGCATCGAGGCGCGCGGTGAGTGCCGCTACCGAATCCGCGACCGCGGGAAGCGATCCCGCGGCGCGGACGGTGAGCATCGGCTGGTCGATGACGCGGCCGCGCTCCAGCACGATGTGCACGAACTTCAATCCGTGTGCGGCGGCGTACCGTTCGAGGCGTCCGGCATCGGTCGCGCGCACGGTGAGGTGGGCTTCGAAGTCGCCGTGGAAGATCGGGGGAGCGGTCGCGGTCACCGCGCCATCCTCGCAAACCCACCGCCGTGCCGTCGCAGGGTTTTCGGCGGGGGATCAGTGCGCGTAGATCCCGGGGCGCTGCTCGTGCCAGGGGAGTCGGCGCTCCAGGTCGGCGGCGATCGCCAGCAGGGTGGCCTCCCTGCCGTAGCCGGCGACGAACTGCACACCGACCGGAAGGTTCGAGGCTGATCGGCTCACCGGCAGCGAGATGGCCGGGTTGCCCGTCGCATTGAACAGCGCAGTGTACGAACCGAATTCGAAGATCTTGCGATACCACTCGGGTGCGGTCAGCGCCGGATCGTCGGCATCGAGGTGCCCCAGCGGCAGCGCCGGGCGCGCGGTGGTGGGGGTCAGGTACAGGTCGTAGTCGGTGAGCAGGCGGGCCACCGCGCGGCGCGCCGCATTGAAGGTCGCTTCGACCGCGTACAGATCGGCCGCGGTACGGGTGGCGCCGTAGGCGACACAGGCGCGGGTGGTCGCCTCGAGGTGATCGGCGCCCGGCGTGACGCCCAGCGCGGCCGCGGCGGTGGTGACGGCGTCGGCGAGGAAACTGCACCAGGCGTCGAGGTTGGCGCGGTGGAACGCCTCGTAATCGACAGCGGGATCGGCCAGTTCGACCCGATGCCCCATGGCGGCGAGCTCGCGGGCGACGTCCGCGACCGCCCGCGCGCAGTCCGCATCGGCCTGCGACAGGTCGGCGGTCACGGCGATGCGCAGCACGGGTGCGGGCCGGGTGATGACCGTGCGGAAGCCGGCCGGTTCGGCGGGGAACAGGTACTTGTCCCCGGGTTCGCTGCCGTGCACGGCGTCGAGCAGGCCCGCGCAATCCCGCACCGTCCGGGTGACCGCGAACTCCACACCCATGCCCAGCAGCGGATCGGCGTAATCGGGTGCGGCGGAGACCCGTCCGCGGCTGGGCTTCAGCCCGACCAGTCCGCACACCGCCGCCGGGATACGGATGGATCCGCCGCCGTCATTGGCGTGCGCGACCGGCAGCGCCCCGGCAGCCACCAATGCGGCTGCGCCACCGCTGGATCCGCCCGCGCTGCGCGCCGGATCCCACGGATTGCGGGTGGGCGCACCGTAGGCGCGGGCCTCGGTGGAGGCGTTGAAACCGAGCTCGGGGGAGGTGGTCACCGCCATGGTCGCCAGGCCCGCCCGCCGGAAGCGGGTCATCAGCGCGGTGTCGTGCGGGTGCGCCACACCGTCGCCGAACAACCGGCTGCCATTGCGCTGCGGCACGCCCGCCGCGTGGATGATCAGATCCTTGATCGCGAACGGCACGCCGGCGAACGGACCGGACGGGTCGTAGTCCAGTGGCCGCTCGAACACCTCGCCCACCACCGCCCCGAGTTCGGGATCGACCTGGGCGATCGCGGCCGCCGCCGCGGCCTGGACCTCGGCGGCCCCGGCCTGTCCCTGCCGCATGAGGGTCGCGAGACCCGTCGCATCGTGTGCCGCGTAGTCGGCGATGTCCATCGGAAACCTCCCGGTGCTGTGTGCTGGTGCGCCAGAACGTAGGTCGCCCCGCCGGGTGCGGCGTCCGTCGATCGACGGACGCGGTTGAGCGGTCCGGATGCTGTCTGCACACCGTCCCGCGGCCGCGGGAATCGTGACCGGCGTCATACTGGCCGGATGGTTGCCGCATCTGATGAGGGTCTGGACCCGGCCGTCGCCCTGCGGGTCCGGACGTCGATCGCGGCGGCGACACCGGACCGGCCGGGTCTGGGCCGGGTGCTGTTCGAGCTGTCGCGGGTCGTTTCCTTCGAGCACGCGGCGCTGACACGGTTCGATCCGGTCGCCGGAGTGCATCGCACCGCGGCCAGTGTCGGCTATCCGCCTGGTGCGCTCGAGGTCATCGATACCTGCCTGCACGCGCATCCGATGTTCACCCAGCTCCGCGACGAGCGGGTACCACTGGAACTCGGTGAGGTTCCGGCCGCGGCCCGCTCCGGACCGGTGTTCGAGCGGGTCATCGTGCCGCTCGGCTACCGGCAGGGTCTCACCCAGCCGCTGTTCGGCGTGGACGGCCGTTACCTGGGCATGCTGAACATGAGTGGTACTGCGGGCCTGCCGTTCTCGCGGTCGTCGATGACCGCGCTCGCGCTGCTCGCCGACGTGGTGGGCGCGGCGCTCGATCCGTGCCGCAGCCCCGAGACCACCGTCGATCCCGGGGAATCGGTCGTGCTCGTCGGCCCCGGGAATGCCGTGCACGCGGTGACGGAGTTCGCCGCGCCCGGGTTGTTCGCGCCCGGTACCGCGGGATTCCGGCTCGCGCGATCGGTCGCCGAATCCGGTTGTCCGCGTGACCATCTGCTGCTCGTCGGCGGGGAGGTGTACCGGACCCGGATGCGCGCGGCCCGATCCGGTGGCACCCGGGTCGCCTATCGCCGGATCGACCCGCCGCACGCGCTCACCCTGCGCGAACTCGAGGTCCTCGCGCTGCTGCCGGCGGGTGGATCCAATGCCCGGATCGCCGCCGACCTCGGCGTCGAACCCTCCACCATCGCCACCCATATCGAACGCATCCTGCGGAAACTGAACGCGCCCAACCGAACCGTCGCCGCCACCACCGCGGTGCGCTGGGGCCTCGAGGTCGATGCCGTGGGCTGATCGGCCCGGAACATGAAGAGGCCGTGGGCTTCCGGGAAGCTCGTGACGGGGGGACCCGGTCTGCTCGGTGGTGAGCCCGTGGTCGCGACATGGCGGCGCAGCTGCAGCCGATAGTTTGCTGTTTGTGGTGGCGTGGGGGTACCGCGTCGATGGGTTCGCATGGTTCGCCGTGTGGTAAGCATCCTGTGCAGCAGGCGATCTCGTCACAGTCCCGAGAGCGGCGCGGGGGTGCCGAACCGGTGGTGTCGTCACGTGTGCTGGACGCTTGCTGTTACTCTTCGCTGCGGCGGCATCGGGTGTATTCACGTCGCCGTGTGATGAAGCGACGGTCGCGTCGAGATGGTGAGGACAAGATGGCTGTCGTATTCGACACCGCGTCGCTGCCGCGGCACGAGCGGGCCGATGCCATGGCCGCCGCGACCGCCGAGGAAGTGGCCGGCGCAGACGTGCGGTTCACCGATCCGCGCGCGGTCCACGGCCGGTTCGAGGAGTGGATCTTCGGGCCGGTGCGCCTGCTCCGGGCTGAACTGTCCGGCATCGAGGTGGTCAGGACATCCGGGCACATCCGGGCCAGTCCGGCGGGCATCCTGTCGATCGCCCGGCAGGCCGACGGTGTTCGCGTGCACGAGCATTTCGGCGTGCAGGAGGTGCTCACGCCCGGACTGTGCGGTGCCCTCGACACGGACACCCCGTTCGTCTCGGTGACCCGGGGACCCTCGATCAGCGTGAGCCTGCGCATCTCCCTCGACGAGCTGGGGCTGCCGGGAGGATCGGTGCGCGCCGCGGCCCTGGGGCTGCGGCACAGTCCACTGCACCCGATGGTGTCCACCTTCATCGCCGATATCGTCGGCCGCGCCGACGAGATCGAATCCGATTCCGGTGCCGCGGATATCGGGGGAATGTCCGCGGATCTGATCCGGGCGCTGGTGTTTTCGGCCGCCGGCGGACTCGCGGCGGACGGCTGCGGCGCCGCACTGCCCGGTCCGCTGCTGCTGGGCCAGATCGAGAGCTACCTGCGTTCGCACCTGGGGTGCCTGGACCTCACCGCGGCGGAAGTCGCCGCGGTACACAATATTTCGGAGCGGCAGCTGTACCGGCTGTGGGCCGATGCGGGCCGCTCGATGCGGCAGTGGGTGATCGCCGAGCGGCTCGAGCTGGCAGGTCGGATTCTGTCCGACCCGCAGCATGCCGGCCGCACCATCGGCTGGGTGGCGCGAACCGCCGGGTTCCGTGATGCCAGCCACTTCACCCGCCGTTTCCGCGCAGTCCATGGGGTCGGTCCGAGGGAGTGGCGTGCGGTCACGGGTGTGACCGGCGGTGCCGGTTCGGAGTGAGAGCGGTGGCGGTCATCCGGCCGTCGTGGCGTACCGCCAGTCGCGCGGAGTCATGCCGTAGGCCGCCCGGAAGCGGCGGGTGAAATGGGTCGCGTCGCGGAATCCGACGGTGTGGGCGATGGCGCTGATGGTGCGGCTGCCGTGGGCGGGATCCACCAGCAGCGCGCGGGCCGCTGCCAGCCGTTCGCCGATGATCCACTGCTCCAGCCGGATTCCCGCCGCCGCGCACAGCCGGTACAGGTAGCGCGGGGAGATGTTGTGCGCGGCAGCGATCTGCTCGACCCGCAGGTCCGGATCGGCCAGATGCTCGCGCACGTAGGTCTGGACCGCGCGGACCACGGCCTTGTGCGGGATGGTCGCAGAGCTGTCGCCCGTGTGCCCGGACGCCGAAAGCAGCAGGGCCCGCATCATTTCCACGCAGCACTGGCCGATCATGACCGCGGCCGGATCCCGTTCGAGCGCGTCGGCGCCCTCGATGAGTTCGGTGATCTGCCCGGCGATCATGTCGTGCAGCGGACTGTGGCGCAGCCGGCCTGCGGCCGCGGCGACGGTTTCGCCCGAAAGCCCGATCCGATCGCGGGGGACAGCGATACACCACGATTCGCCGATGCCGTCCCAGCCCGCCTCGAACGGCGCCGTGAAGTCCCAGATCGCGCATTCGCCGGGCGCGGTGGCGGTGTGCCGTCCGTGCTGATACTGATGCCGCACCGATTGCCGCTGCAACATCACCGCGACCGCCGAGGACGGCGTCCGATGCACCTGGGCGGTGGTGCGGCGCACCCGAACCGAGGAGATCCGTACACGATGCAGGGTTGCCACGCCCAGCCGCCACCGCTCGTGGCGGGCGACGATCCGCTCCGGCGGATCCAGCATCTCCGCATCGACCTGCAGAGCAACCGATTTCGCCAGTTCGGTGACCGCCGTGGGCCGGTGCTCGATCGGGTACGACTCCACGTCCAGGAGGACGGCCATCTCAACTCCCCTCGGAGCTCGCCCGACCTCGAGCTCCACATCCGTGCCGAACAAAACGACTGGCCCGATTTTATGGAGGCCCGGGCAAACTTCGTGCATCGGTGACGGCCCATTACTAGGAACGGAATGCCGGAAAATCCGCCGACCGGATCCGCCGATCGAACCCGACCTGCTCGTTCGCCTCCCGGACCGGCCGGCACCGGACCCGGCGCTGGCAGTCGCAGGCGACAACTGTGCGCCGACAGCACAATTGCGGGTCCGGAGGATCCGGAGTGACTGTGAGCAAATCCGATTACCCACACCGGGCACGAACGGAACCCAGAGGTCGCTGTCAGCCGATGGGCTGGCACGCACAGCACCCTGTCGGCCCCGCCCGGGGATCTAGCGTGAGGAGTGGCCGGGGTCACGGTAATTGGCAAGGAAGAGGGTTGGGCGTGGCGAACAATCAAGGGTCAGTGGGGATCTCGATTGCGGACGGTTCGTCGGTCGGCGGTCGCCACGGACGCGGCCATGGGCAGATGTGCGTGCGAGGACAGCTGGAGCCGACGGCGCCGATGGATGCTGCGATGGCCGTGGAGCCGCCGAGTTTCGGGGAGGCGCTGCGCCGGCTTCGCGACGAACGGCGGGTGTCGCGCGAACGACTGGCGATGGCGGCCGGCGTCAGCGCCAGTTACATCACCCATCTGGAACTCGGGCGGCGGGACCGGCCGACACAGCCCGTGGTCGAGGCGCTGTTCGGGTATCTCCACCGGGTCCATCCGGTGCCGCATCGATCGCGGCGATATCTGTTCGATCTGGCCGGATTGCCGGACCGCGGTGCTCCGGAACCCGCCGCGTTGCGGGCCGATGTCACGCCCGCCATGCTGCGCCGCCTCGAACGGCTCGACCCGGACCCGGCCGGCTATGTCGATTCGCGGTGGAATGTGCTGGCCCTGAACCGGTCTGCGCGCCGCGCCTTTCCGGGGCTCACCGAAGGAGGTTGCTGGCTGACCTGGCTCCTCGAGGATCCCCGGTCCGCCGCGGCCGTCATCGACCGGGACGCGGTGGCGCGTGCCTCGATCGCGGTGCTGCGGGGGCGAATCGCGACCCACGACGCTCAGGAATGGTCCATCCCGTATCTGCGTGAGCTGGGCAGGAATCCGGAGTTCCGGCGACTGTGGTCGGAATCCGAGGACGCCCACGACGCCGGTGAGCGCGTCGTCCGATTGCGGGGCCCGCGTGGCGGTAGCGGGGTCCTGCTCGACCTGCAGCTCAACGACGTGGAGAGCGCCCGATACCCGGGATGGATCCGCATGCTGTGGGGCATGGCCGGATAAGACGAAGGTGGTGGGTTCCGTTGATCGACGGAACCCACCACCGGCAGGGGATCGGGGCCACCGCAGCCCTCGGGGCCTCGCTCGATCCTGACGCCGGACTCAGTATAGGTCAGGCTTACCTAACTAGGCAAGCGGTGGTGGCGACCCGGCGGTCCGGATCGAGATCCCGCGTGCGAACGTGGAGCCATGAGCGACGACTTCTCCTCGATCAAGTCCCTGGCCGATGTCACCCCGGAGCTGATGAACAAGCTCAGCGAGGGCACCTTCACCGACCTGCTGGGACTGAAGTTCACCGCGCTGAGCGGCGACGAGGCGGCCGCGGAGTGGGTGGTGACGCCGCAGCAGCATCAGCCGGCGGGGATCGTCAACGGCGGTGTGTACTGCACGGTCATCGAGACCCTCGCCAGCGTGGCCGCCGGCGCCTGGCTGGGCGATCGCGGGACCGTGGTGGGCGTCAACAACAACACCGACTTCCTGCGCGCGGTGCGGGAGGGCAAGCTGACCGGTGTCGCGAGCCCGATCCATCGCGGGCGTTCGCAGCAGCTGTGGCAGGTGGTGATCACCGACGAGCAGGATCGGACGGTGGCGCGCGGTCAGGTCCGGCTGCAGAACCTCAACACCCGGAACTGAAGGCGCGGAACCGGAATCGCCGCGTCGGAACTCGTCGTCCGCGGATGGTATATCACCGAAACATGCTGGTAACGCAGGTCGTGCCAGAATGACCGACGATCCGTCCCCGCGATTCGACGAGGAGTCCGAATGCGACTGTCGCCGCACGAGCAGGAGCGCCTGCTGCTGAGTTACGCGGCCGAGCTGGCCCGGCGGCGACAGGCCCGTGGACTGCGACTCAATCACCCCGAAGCGATCGCGATCATCACCGACCATGTGCTGGAGGGCGCCCGCGACGGGCGCACCGTCGCCGAGCTGATGGCCTCGGGCCGCACCGTGCTCACCCGCACCGACGTCATGGACGGGGTGCCGGAGATGATCCACGACGTGCAGGTGGAGGCCACCTTCCCGGACGGCACCAAGCTCGTCACCGTCCACCACCCGATCGGATGACGGCCGTGATTCCTGGCGAATACCTCTGTGCCGAAGGCACGATCGAGCTCAACGCGGGCGCGGAACGCATCGAACTGGAGGTGGTCAACACCGGTGACCGGCCCGTTCAGGTCGGCTCGCACGTGCACTTCCCGCAGGCCAATACCGCTCTGGAATTCGACCGCGCGGCCGCCCACGGCCGCCGCCTCGACATTCCCGCCGGCACCGCGGTGCGCTTCGAACCCGGTCTGGGCCAGCGGGTTTCGCTGGTCCCGCTGGGCGGCGCCCGCGCGGTGCACGGAATCAGCCTCACCCCGCCCGGAAAGCTGGATGCCTGATGGCCGAACTGTCCCGCGCCCGTTACGCCGAACTGTTCGGGCCCACCGTCGGTGACCGAATCCGCCTGGCGGACACCGATCTGCTCATCGAGATCACCGAGGACCGCAGTGGCGGACCGGGTCTCGCCGGTGACGAGGCCGTCTTCGGTGGCGGCAAGGTGCTGCGCGAATCCATGGGCCAGGCCCGCGCCACCCGCGCCGAGGGCACCCCGGACACCGTCATCACCGGCGTGGTGATCGTCGATTACTGGGGAATCATCAAGGCCGACATCGGTATCCGTGACGGCCGCATCGTCGCCATCGGCAAGGCAGGCAACCCCGACACCATGAGCGGGGTGCATCCGGACCTGGTGGTCGGGCCCTCGACGGAGATCATCGCCGGCAACGGCCGCATCGTCACCGCGGGCGCCATCGACTGCCACGTGCACTTCATCTGCCCGCAGATCCTCGACGAGGCCATGGCCGGCGGCATCACCACCCTCGTCGGCGGCGGCACCGGACCGGCCGAGGGCTCCAAGGCCACCACCGTCACCCCGGGCGCCTGGCATCTGGCCCGCATGCTGGAGTCGACCGACTCCTGGCCGGTGAACATCCTGCTGCTGGGCAAGGGCAATACCGTGCGCGAGGACGCGCTGTGGGAGCAATTGCGCGGCGGCGCGGGCGGTTTCAAACTGCACGAGGACTGGGGCACCACCCCGGCCGCCATCGACCACTGCCTCACCGTGGCCGACGCCTCCGGCGTACAGGTGGCGCTGCACTCGGACACCCTCAACGAGGCCGGATTCGTGGAGGACACCCTCGCCGCCATCCGCGGCCGGGCCATCCACTCGTATCACACCGAGGGCGCGGGCGGTGGGCACGCACCCGACATCATCACCGTCGCTTCGCATCTCAATGTCCTGCCCAGCTCCACCAACCCGACCCGGCCGCACACCATCAACACCCTCGACGAGCATCTGGACATGCTCATGGTCTGTCATCATCTGAGCCCGTCCATTCCGGAGGATCTGGCCTTCGCGGAGAGCCGGATCCGGCCCTCCACCATCGCGGCCGAGGATCTGCTGCACGATCTGGGCGCGATCTCCATGATCGGCAGTGACGCACAGGCCATGGGCCGCATCGGCGAGGTGGTCATGCGCACCTGGCAGACCGCGCACGTCATGAAGCGCCGCCGCGGCGCGCTGCCCGGCGACGGCGCGGCCGACAACAACCGGGTGCGGCGCTATGTCGCGAAATACACCATCTGCCCGGCGGTTACGCACGGCCTCGACGCCGAGATCGGCTCCATCGAAGTGGGCAAACTGGCCGACCTGGTGCTGTGGGAGCCCGCCTTCTTCGGGGTCCGCCCGCACGCGGTCATCAAGGGCGGCACGATCGCCTGGGCCGCCATGGGCGACGCCAACGCGTCCATTCCGACTCCGCAACCGGTGCTGCCGCGCCCGATGTTCGGGGCCGCGCCGAGCGTGGCGGCGGGAACCTCGCTGCACTTCGTGTCCGAGCAGGCCATCGAGGACGGTCTCGCGAACCGGCTGCGGGTGAACCGGAAACTGGTGCCGGTGGCCAATGTTCGCGGCCGCACCAAGGCCGATCTCCCCAACAACGACGCCATGCCCCGCATCGAGGTGGAGCCGGACACCTTCACCGTCCGGATCGACGGGGAAGTGTGGGCCGAACAGCCCGCCACCGAACTGCCCATGGCACAGCGGTACTTCCTGTTCTGAACGGATCCGGTGCCGGGTGCGGCGAGAGCGCGCCCGGCACCGAGCCCGGCGCCCGAGTGTGAAATCTCTCGGCGTGAGCGCAGTGCTGGGAGTGCGCCGCAGGCGGTGGCAGACTTCGGGTATGACGACTGCCGATTGGGCCGAAGTTGATCGCTATCTCGTCGAAACCCTGGTGGGAGACGAGGATTCGGAAACCTTGCGGGCGAACGCGACGGCGGGACTGCCCGCCATCGACGTCTCGCCGCCGCAGGGCAAGTTCCTGTATCTGATCGCGAAATCCGTACAGGCGCGGCGGGTACTCGAGGTCGGCACGCTGGGTGGATACAGCACCACCTGGCTGGCGCGGGCCGTCGGGAAGGCCGGTCGGGTGGTGACCCTCGAATACGAGCCGAAGCACGCCGAGGTGGCGCGCCACAATCTGGATCGCGCGGGTGTGAGGGAGCGGGTCGACATCCGGGTCGGCGCGGCGCTGGACTCGCTGCCGGTGCTGGCCGAGGAGCAGCCGGAACCGTTCGATCTGGTCTTCATCGATGCCGACAAGGTCAACAACGCCAACTATGTGCGGTGGGCTTTGCGGCTGACCCGGCCCGGGTCGGTGATCATCGTCGACAATGTGGTGCGCAATGGCGGCATCGCCGACGCGGCGTCGGCGGATGCGGCGGTGCGGGCCAGCCGGGAGGTCATCGAATTGATCGCCGCCGAGCCACGATTGGACGGGACCGTAGTGCAGACCGTCGGCGGAAAGGGCTGGGACGGTGTCGCTTACGCGGTCGTACTCGGTGAGGACGACTGAGTCATAGGTCACTGAACGAAGGGTGAACTGGGCATACTCTGCGCGGTCCACCCCATCCCGGAAAATTTGCTGCACGTTTGCTTGTCATTCTGTGGGTCTCGTCAATACGGTCGTACGCATGACGGACCCGTACGGCTCGACCTTCCCGCCGCCCGCCTTCGTGGCCCCGCCCGAACCCGGTGATCGACCCGGTGCGCTCGAGCGGTTGCGCTCGGCCGTGTTCGTGGCCGCGCCGGTTGCCGCGCTGGTCGGGATGGTGGGTGTGCTCGCCGTCGTCATCTATCGCGGCGAGCACCCTGTCACCGGCGACTCCGGTCGGAACCAGCGGGCCGGCGTCTCCACCACCGTGTCGGCCGGTCCGGTGATCCCGGTCGTGCACGCGTCGTAATGCCCTGCGGGGCAATCACTGTCATCTGCCCTGCGGGGCGATCACTGTCACGAACCGGGCGTTTCGCCCGGGTTCGCGGCCAACTCCTCCCAGTAGTCCACGTACGCCTGCTCGTGCATGATGCCCAGCCGCAGCACGCGGGCGCGTGAGGTCGCGCGCTCGCTGTCGTCCGGATCGATCTCGCCGTAGAGCCTCCGGTACAGCTGCAGCCAGCTGCGATGCTCGGCGGCCTGATTGCGTGCCAGTGCCACCACGTCACCGGGTTCGCCGAGATCGGCGAAGAACAATTTCAGCTGCGCGGGATCGCGGGTCTCCGGTGGCGGCGAGGTCGGGTCACCCAGCCAGCGGGTGAGTTCGGCGCGACCGGCTTCGGTGAGGTGGAAGACGCGGCGGCGGCGTCCGCTCTCCTCGGCCTCCTCGTGCAGCAGGCCCTGCTCGGCCAGGCGCGGCGGGACGCGGTAGAGCTGGGCGTGCGGGATGGGCCAGAACTTGTCGACGCTCTCCTCGAGGCGGACCTTCAGGTCGTAGGGCGTCAGCGGGCCGTGCCGGGCGATCAGGCCCAGCACGATGTGGTCCTGCGGGCCGAGGTCGGTCATTCGGCAGCAACTCCTCTCGGGTTGACACGGTATCGCTGAGACTATACATTCATTCCCGTCATACCGTATCAATGAGACTATTGGAGTTGGGATGCGCGACTACGCCATCGACCTGTACAACCGCTGGGCCGCCCTCTGGAACGGCGACCTCGCCATCGCCGCCGAGATCATGGCCCCCGAATTCACCCTCCGCTACGCCCAGCCCGGCGCGACCGTCTTCGACGACGTCCGCGACCCTGCGGCCCTTGCCGCCGTCGTCGACGCGTTCCGCGCCGAGCGGCCGGGCCTGGATTACGCCCCGCAGGGCGTGCCCGTCGTCGACATGGCCGACAGCCGAACCGGACTCGTCGCCCAGCCCTACGGGGCCCGGATCGTCGATCCGGACGGCACCGTCGTGCGCGACATCAGCGGGACCGACATCCTGCGATTCGAGAACGGGCGGATCGTCGAGGTCTGGTCGGTGTCCGGTGGACCCGCCGGACGCAGCTTCTACGCTTAGGCTCATGTCGAAGCGCCGCACTCCCCGTCCCGTGCCCGAGGACTGCCCGTGCGGGCTGCCCGCCGCCTACGCCGACTGCTGCGGGCGCCTGCATCGCGGCGAGGCCGATGCGAGCACCGCCGAACAGCTCATGCGGTCGCGCTTCAGCGCCTTCGCGGTGCGGGACGAGGCGTATCTGCTGCGCAGCTGGGCCCCCGAAACCCGGCCCGCCGACGTGGATTTCGACCCGGGACTGCGCTGGGACCGGCTCGAGATCCTCGGCGCGACCGGCGGGGGACCGTTCCACACCGAGGGCACGGTGGAGTTCCGTGCCCACTACCGCGCCCACGGCCGAGCGGGACAGTTGCACGAGAACAGTCGCTTCCGCCGCGACCACGGGGCATGGGTCTATCTCGACGGCGATATCGAGAACTGATCAGTGAGTCCGGTTCTGCCGCACCACTCGTCACGGATCTTCGTCGCGTACGACACAGCGGAATCCGAGATGACAGGTGGCGGTGTCCTCGGTCTGCCCCTGCCGGGCGGCCGGGCGGTAGCGCAGACAGTAGTCGGCTGCGCACAGATATGACCCACCCTTGACCACGCGGCGTGGAAACCGTTGCGCTGCTTCGACTTCGGGTGTGTCCACCCGTGGGTTGTGTGGAGCGCAACAGGACGACGTCGCGTGCCCGGGGCGAAAGAAGTCGACTGTCCACTCCCACACGTTGCCGGTCACGTCGTACAGGCCGTAACCATTGGGCGAATAGGTGCCGATCGCCGTGGTGCCGGGTGTGGGCGACTGTCCTCGGCCGGGATGGAATTTCCACGGGAAGGCGCCGACCCAGACGTTGGCCAGGCGCCGGCCGGTGGGTTCGAATTCGTCACCCCAGGCATACGTCGCCGAATCGAGTCCGCCGCGGGCCGCGTACTCCCATTCCGCCTCCGTGGGCAGCTGTTTGCCGGCCCAGGCCGCGTAGGCCGCGGCGTCCTCGTAGGCGACCTGGGTGACGGGGTGGCGGTCGAGCCCGTCGAGCGTACTGCCGGGACCGTGTGGATGACGCCAGCCGGCGCCCGGAACATACCGCCACCAGCGGCGCCAGTTGTCCAGTGGGACCGGACCCGGGGCGGGTCGGAACACCAGCGCGCCGGGTGTCAGGTCCGCCGGCTCCGCTTCCGGGTAGTCCTCGGCCGCCGGAATACGTTCGGCGACCGTGATGTATCCGGTTTGCTTCACGAATCGCCGGAAGGCGGCGTTGGTCACCGGGTGCGGGTCGATCCAGAACGAATCGACTCGCACCCGATGCACCGGCCGCTCCTCGGGGAAGAAATCCTCCGAACCCATGCTGAATTCGCCGCCGGCTATCCGGACCATGCCGCGGTGGACCTCTGCGCGGATCGCGGTGGCCATGGGCGCTCGCCTCAATCGCGCGAAAAGGCCGCGGCCGCAGCCATTTCCAGATCCTGATACGGCTTTCCGCTCACGTCCTCGATGACCTGGTGCATGGTCCCCCCGGTGAACGGGAACGGTGACCGGTAACGCGCCGAAACGGACTGACCGGTGTCCCGGCCGACCCGGACGCCCTCCCCGACACCGGAGAACACGGTCGGCTGGATCCGCATGTCATCGAGTGAACCCACGGGGTTCTCATCGATGTAGAGGACGGCCTCACCGGTGGGCGTGAAGTGGTCGGGCCGGGTGCCGTGCCGTTCGTACCGAACCCCGAGGATGTGATCGCCGAGCGGTACCCGGCGGTCGGAGACGATGGCCTGCTCCTCCTCGCCGAGGAAGTTGTAGATGTAGCACAGGCGACCGTCCTGGACGAACAAGGCGTGTCCGCCGAGTCGCCCACCGTGGGCGAACAGCACTCCCTCCGCGTCCGGACTGGTGATCGTCGTCTCGGCCAGCAGCGCGAACGAGCGGCCCAGAATCTCGAGCGCCGCGCCCGGTCCGACCTCCGCGCTGTCCGGGTGGTAGACGGCCCGGTCCAGGCCTTTGGCGTAGGTCGGGCGATAGCGCACCATCGCGGAGACGATGTCGAGATCGTTGAGCGGCATCCCGTTGTATTTCTCGGCCTCCGAGAACCACAGTGCCTTCAATTCCTCGAGCTTCTCGGGATGGACCTCGGCCAGGTCGTGCATCTGGCTGCGGTCCCGATCGAGATGGAACAGCTCCCAGCGGTCCTTGTCGAAATGTCCCCAGCCGGACGGGCATGCCGCGTGAATGGTGTCGGCGAACCACCCGCGATGCCAGATGCCGCGCGTGCCGAGCATCGAATAGAACTGGGTGTGCTTGCCGACATCGGCGTCGGCGTCGTCGAACAGGGCCCGGAAGCTGACTCCCTCCAAGGGGCGTTGCTCCACGTTCTTCACCGTGTCCGGCGGTGTGATGCCGAGCAGGTCGTAGACGGTGGGAGTGACGTCGCAGACGTTGAGGTACTGGTGGCGGATCTCGCCGCGGGCCGGGATGCCCGCCGGCCACGACATCACGCACGGATCGGCTATGCCGCCCTCGTGCGAGGCATACCGCTTGTACAGCTTGTACGGGGTGTTGAAGGCCATCGCCCACCCGATGCTGTAGTGGTTGTAGGTGGTCGGCAAACCCAGCTCGTCGAGCTTGGCCAGGCTGTCCTCGATCGTGTCGATGTAGCCGTTGAAGAACTTCATCTCGTTGACCGAACCGTTCGGACCGCCCTCGCCGCTGGCGCCGTTGTCCGAGAAGGCCACGATGATGGTGTTGTCCAGCTGGCCGCTCTCCTCGAGATAGTCCAGCAACCGGCCGATCTGCGCGTCCGTGTACGACAGGAATCCGGCGAACACCTCCGCCTGCCGGGCGAACAGCCGTTTCTCGTTGTCGGACAGCGAATCCCAGGCTCGTACCGTGTCCTGCGCCGGCCACGGCTTGCCGTCGGCACTGGTGACGTCCACGTACGGGTTCATGGGCGACAGCTCGGTGTTCCCCGGCACCAGGCCCATGCGTTTCTGGTTCTCCAGCACGATCTCGCGATACTTCTCGTAGCCCATGTCGAACCGGCCGCGGTATCTGTCGGCCCACTCGTGCGCAACGTGGTGCGGCGCATGCCCGCATCCCGGGCACAGGTACATGAACCACGGCTTGTCGGGGGCGATCACCTTCGCGTCGCGAATGAACTCGATCGACTTGTCGGCCAGATCCTTCGACAGGTGATACCCGTCCTCCGGCGGATACGGCTGCGAGATCGGGTGATTGTCGTACACCAGATTCGGATACCACTGGTCGGCCTCGCCGCCGAGGAAACCGTAGAACCGCTCGAACCCACGCCCCAGTGGCCAATGCCGCTTCGACGCCGCGAGATTCTCCTCCTCGAGCGGCGTCATGTGCCATTTGCCGACGGCGTAGGTGTTCCACCCGCGCTCGGCGAGCACCTCCGAACACAACGCGGTGTCGGCGGGTATGCGTCCCGACAGGCTCGGGAATCCATCGCTGAATTCTTCGATCGTCGCCATGCCGACCGACGACGCATTTCGCCCGGTCAGCAGCGAGGCACGCGTGGGCGAACACAGTGCGGTGGTGTGGAACTGCGTGAACTGCACGCCCCGATCGGCGATCCGCTTCATATTCGGCATGTCGACCAGACCGCCATAGCAGTCCCAGGTAGCGATTCCGATGTCGTCCCACACCAGATACAGCACGTTGGGAGCACCCTGCTTCGCGGTCGGCTCCGCGTACGGCCCCCAGTCGGCGACCGAGTCACGGATGTCTAGGCCGACATGTCCTTCGAACTTCCTGGCCATCATTCACCTCTGGAAAGGAGAATCGTTGGTAGTGATACCCAGCTCCAGCGACACCGCTGGGAGTTCATCGACGCGTCGGTGACCAGGCCATTCCTGGACTCGGTGTCCGGAACTCTCGCTGATCGCCAACCTCTGGTTCCCATAGAAGCGTACCGACCGGAATAGACTCGTAGCAGCGGTTGGCCGAACACGAGGTCCGCGATGATGTAGAGCCCGAGCACGATCGGTACGACCGGGATGGCCCAACGGCTGTGGCGTCGCAGGATTTCGGCCGGCCGGCGATGAGATATCAGCACCATGCCGGCCGAACACCAAGCGGCAGTGAGGATGGCGAACACCGTGACGGCGAAAGCAGGTGGCCGGCGCCGGGGTCTCGCTGGATATCACGTTCTGCGACCCGGATGGCCTTGTCTGTGAACTCGACAGAGAGCGTTCGGGTCTACGAGTGATCGAACGGGGGTACAAGACGCCGTCGCCGGTCTGCATGCAGAAGCAGTAGAACTGCATCGTCCGCACCAAGGCGGTCCATGTAATGGTGCGGACCGTGCCGCGCAATGGGATTCGGCGGTGCCGTGACGGTGATTTCGGGCAGATCAGTAGGCGGCGCGGGCCTCGAAGCCGTCGCACAGTGCGGTGAGACCGGTGTCGAGCAGATGCTCCGGATTCAGCAGGGCGGTGTCGCCCGTGCCGACGAGATCGGCCAGTGGGGACGGGGTGGGCCAGCGCGGGTCGCCGTCGAGCAGGGCGGTGAGCCCGGAGCGCTCGTCGGCGCTGCTGTCGCGGCCCTGCAGCAGCCGGGCGCTGACCTCCTGCAGGGCGACCCCGGCGATGTAGCTCCACACCGACAGTGACATGCGGGTCGCCTCACGGGTGTCGACGCCGAGCTCTGCGAAGCCCTCCACGAGCCAGCTCAGCACCACCAGGCTGTGCTCGCCGAAGTTGTAGCGCGGCACCGCGAAGGTGAACAGCACCCACGGATGTTCCTGGTAGAGCCGCCAATCCACCTCGGCCGCGATCCGCACCCGGTCACGCCAGGTCCAGCCCTGGCCCTCGGCCGCCGGGTAGGGGTTGCGCCGCGAGACCTCATCGGTCATGGCCGCCAGCAGGGTGTCCTTGTTGGGGATGTGCCGGTACAGCGACATGGCGCCGGAGTTCATACGATCGGCGATGCGGCGCATGGACAGGGAATCCAGTCCGGACTCGTCGGCCAGGGTGATGGCGGTGTCGACGATGGCGGCCCGGGTGAGCTTGGCCTCGGTCATCGGACGAATTGTTCCCTTCCCGCGCAGGGTATGCGTACACTGTACTCGCGCTCGTGCGTACAACGTACGCGCGCATTTTCTTGCAAGCCCGAAATCAGCCCGAAGGATAGGTCATGACGAGTACCCTCGCGCGTCCCGACGCGAAGACGCCGCGCCGCGCCTGGGCGGGCCTGGCGGTTCTGCTGCTGCCGGTGCTGCTGGTGTCGATGGACATGTCGGTGCTCTACCTGGCCATGCCGACCCTCACCCAGAGCCTGGATCCGTCCGCGACACAGCAGCTCTGGATCCTCGACATCTACGGCTTCATGATCGCCGGACTACTCATCACCATGGGCAATCTGGGCGACCGCATCGGGCGTCGCAACATTCTGCTCGCCGGCGCCACCGTCTTCGGAATCGCCTCGGCGCTGGCCGCTTTCGCACCCAGCGCGGGCGTGCTCATCGCGGCGCGGGCGCTCATGGGCATCGGCGGCGCGACGCTGCTGCCGTCGAGCCTGGCCCTGATCTCGACGCTGTTCCCGAACGATCGGGCGCGTGCCACCGCCATCGGCGTCTGGACCGCGTTCTTCGCGGGCGGGTCGGCGGTCGGGCCCATCGTCGGCGGCATCCTGCTGCACCACTTCTGGTGGGGCTCGGTGTTCCTGATCAATACGCCGGTGCTGCTGGTGCTGCTGGTCTTCGGTCCGCTGCTGCTGCCCGAGCACCGGGACGCCGGGCGCGGGCGCCTGGACTGGTTGAGCGTGCTGCTGTCCATCGGCGGCATCCTTCCGCTCGTGTACGCCGTCAAGAATTGCGCGGCCGAGGGATTCGACCTGCCGGCCGTCGGCATCGGGATCATCGGCGTGCTGCTGCTGACCGCGTTCATCCGGCGGCAGCGCACGCTGGCCGAACCATTGCTGGATCTGAGCCTGTTCCGGCGCGGGCTGTTCTCGGTGGCCATCGGGTCCAGCACGGTCGGCATGCTGGCGCTGGCCGGTATGAGCTATCTGACCAGCATGTATCTGCAGTCGGTGACCGGACGCGACGCGCTGCAGTCGGCGCTGCTCGGGATTCCGGGGGCCGTGGTGGTGTTCGTGTTCTCGATGAGCGGCGCGCGGATCGGTCGCAGGCTCGGCACCAAGACCACCTTCGTGCTGGCGCTGAGCATGGCGTCGCTCGGCAATCTCATGCTGCTCGGGGTCGGTGTGGACGGCGGGATCGGCTGGTACATCGCCGCTTCCGTGGTCGCGGGCGCGGGCTTCGGCATCGCGTTCACACTGGTGTCGGAGGTGGCGGTGTCGTCGGTGCCCGCCGAGCGGGCCGGGTCGGCGGTCGGCATCTCCGAGACCAGCTTCGAACTCGGCAACGGGCTGGGCCTGGCGCTGCTGGGATCCCTGGCGGCCCTGGTCTTCCGCTCCGGCGGGGACTTCGGGCCGACGCTGGGCGAGACCGTCGCCCAGGCCGGCGACAATGCGGCCCTGGTCGAATCGGCGCGTGAATCCTTCGTGACCGGCATGCACGTGGCGACCACCACCGGTGCGGTGCTGCTGGCCGCGATGGCGGTGGTGGCGTTCTTCGCCAAGTCCGGCGCCCCCGCGACCAGCGCCGCGGTGCCGGCCGGTTCCGCGCACTAGCCGAACAGCGTGGTCCACACCTCGGTGATGCGGGCGCGCCAGGGCGTGACCACCCGCTGATACGCCCAGCGCGGGCCCGCGAGGGCACGCCAGGCGCGGGCGACGGCCGCGAAGAGCGGTCGCAGGACAGTGCGGTTGAACCAGCGGCAGGGGGTCACCACCGTGATGTGGACGACGGTGGTGGCCACCCGCCAGCCGAACAGGACCGTCACGATCACCGCGTAGACCAGCGGACGCAGCACCCATCGCCACAGGTGCTTCGCGGGCCACACGATCAAGCAGGTGATGAGCGGCTCGATCACGGTGACCAGCAGCCAGTGGCCGCCGGGCCGCAGGATTCGCTGCCACAGGGCCGAGATCGGGACGGCGACCAGCCACTTCCACGCCAGGGCGAGCGTCCGGCCGATCGCCTCGGCGATCGGTCTGACCACGGTGCGGAAGATCCACGGGATGCCCGGCTTCAGGACTCGCCGCCACAGCCACTCCTCGATGGCGCGCTGGATCGGGCGCAGGACACAGTCGAGCAGGAACGCCCCGATCGGGGTGAGGACCATGCCGAACAGCAGCTGCTGGATCAGTAGATGCCAGAGATGGTTGCGCACGAAATTGCGCAGCGGGCGGAAGACCCAGTCCCGGAACAAGATCGCCAACGGTCGCGCCAGATGCTCGTTGAACAGCCTGAATGCCGCGGCTGTCAGTCGCGGTATCCGCTCGAGTGCCTCCCACGCCAGCCGCGGTGGCACGAACAGCACCAGCACGATGGCGCGTGCGATCCAACCCGGGATCGAGACGTGTTCCGGCGTCGGCTCTTCCGGCGCTCGTTGCGACATGACGGATTCCTTCCCCCGTGGACCGCCTCCCATCCTGGCGCTGGAAAGTGGGCTGCGCCCAGGGTATTTCCACTCAGTTCCCGATCACATACCGGTCCGCCGGTTAGGCTCGGAAACGTGGCTGAGCAAGACGCTCCGAACAGTGCGCGACCGGCCGGGGCGAACGGACGTCCGTTGGCGGAACGCGTGGCGACCAGACTCTTCTATCCGACCTCCCGGCCGCGTGAGAAAGCGCTGCGCGAGGTCGTGTCCGGCGAGATCATCCTGGTGACCGGCGCCTCGCACGGCATCGGCAAGGCGGCCGCGCGGAAACTGGCGGCCGCGGGCGCGACGGTGCTGCTGGTGGCGCGGTCGCTGGAGGACCTGGAACGGGTGGCCGCCGAGATCCGTGAAGCGGGCGGGACGGCGTACGTCTACCAGTCGGACATCACCGAATTCGATGCCGTCGAGGCCCTGGGACAGCGAGTGCTGGCCGAGCACGGCCGGGTCGATGTGATGATCAACAATGCGGGCCGCTCGATTCGCCGCCCGATCGACGAATCCTATGAGCGGTTCCACGATTTCACCCGCACCATCGATGTCAACTACCTCGGACCCGTGCGGCTGCTGCTCACCCTGCTGCCGAGCATGCGCGAGCATCGGCGCGGGCACATCGTGAACATCTCCACCTGGGGACTGCGCATGCCGCCCGCGCCGCGGTGGTCGGCCTACGGTGCGTCCAAGGGCGCCTTCGACATCTGGTTGCGCACCGTGGCGACCGAGATCGCCGCCGACGGTGTCACCACCACCTCGGTGTACATGCCGCTGGTACACACCCGCATGAGCGCGCCCACCGATTTCTCCGGCGTGCCCGGGCTCACCGCGGACGAGGCGGCCGATCTCATCTGCCATGCCGTGGTCGCACGGCCGCTGGAGATCTCGCCCTGGTGGACCGGTCCGGTGCAGGCGTTCTCGGATCTGCGGCGCGGGGCCGCGCAACGGTTCATGGAGCGCGGCATGGGTCGCCGGTCAGGGAAGTAGCACCACCTTGCCGGTCGTCTCGCGCGACTCCAGGGCCCGGTGCGCGGCGGCGGCCTGCGCGAGCGGGAAGGACTGGACGGCCGGGCGCAGACGACCCGTCGCGGCCTCGGCCAGCGCGCGAGTCTCCAAGGCGCGCAAGCCCCCCGCGCGTTCGAGCATGGGCGGGCCGAGCACGACCTGCGAGGTGACACCGCGGGCGGCGAGGGCCCGCTCGTCGAGCTCGACCTGTCCGCCGGACCAGCCGAACACCAGTCGCAGGCCGCCGGCGCCGAGCAGATCGACTGCGGTGCGGGCGATCTCGCCGCCGACACCGTCGAACAGCAGGGTGGCCGGGCGGTCGCCGTAGCGGGCGCGCACCGCGTCCGGCCATGCCGGATCCAGATAGTCCAGCGCCAGATCCGCGCCGTTCTCGTAGACCTGATCGGCCTTCGCCTTGCCGCCCGCGAGCCCGATGACGGTCGCGCCCGCGGCGGCCAGGTACTGCACCAGCAGGGTGCCGATACCGCCCGCCGCGGACGGCACGATGCCCACGGTCTCGGCGCTGACCTCGGCGAAGCCGAGAATCCCGAGCGTGGTGCGCCCGGTACCGATCATCGCGACCGCGGCCCCGGCATCGACACCGTCCGGAATCGCGTGCAGCCGTTCGGCTTCGGTCACGGTGAGTTCCGCGTATCCGCCCGGCATCTGCCCGATGTGGGCGACGACCGCGCGGCCGAGCCAGCTTTCGTCCACTCCGGAACCGACCCGGTCCACCGTCCCCGCCACTTCCCGGCCGGGGATGGTCGGCAGTTCCGGGATCGGCGTCGGCGATCCCGAGAAGCCCTGCCGCAGTGAGGTATCCAGCAGATGCACGCCCGCCGCGCGGACCGCGATACGCACCTGGCCGGGACCGGGCTCGGGGTCCGGGACCGTCTCGTACCGCAGATTCTCGGCAGGTCCGAACTCGTGAAGACGAATGGCGCGCACAGCAACTCCTGGTCTCGGCAACGAACGTGCCCCAAGTCTGTAACCTGAACATTGGTTCAGGTCAAGTTTCCTTTCCCGGGGCCCGCCGACCGCGGCGCCGAATTCACCCCGCAGTTTGAAACGAATTGCCTTCACATCGGCGGCTTTCGGGTTAGTCTCGCTGCGTTCCGCTTCCTGTGAGCTTGCTGTGAGAGAGGACGATTCATGAAAACCGTTGTGCTGAAAGCCTGTGCGATCGCGGCCATCGGCTCCGGACTCGGCGCTGCCCCGGCCCTGGCCGCTCCGCTGTCGCTGCAACCCGCCGCCCCCGAACCGGCCGCGGTGAACCCGGTCGCCGGGCTGGTCCCCGATACCGGTTCCGCGGGCACGCTCAATTCCTTCACCTGCGCCCTGAAGAGCATCTCGGCCTCGATGCCCTGCCTGCTCACCTAGCCGGCAGGAGACGGCCGGGCACGGCCTAGGATCGGGCCATGCGATATCCGGACGTGCGGCGATGAGCCTGGCCACCCTCCTCACCCTCGCCGATTCCCGGCTGCCGATCGGCGGGCACGTGCATTCGGGTGGGGTCGAGGAGGCGGTCGCCTCGGGTCTGCTGCGTGACGTCGCGAGCGTCGAGCTCTACCTGCGGCGGCGCATCCGCACCTCCGGGCTGGTGGCGGCCTCGCTGGCCGCCGCCGTCTGCGCGGGGGCCCTCGAACCGGGGCGCGCCGAGCTCGAGGCCGACGCGCGGACGCCGTCGCCGGCGGCTCGGGTGGCGTCGCGGGCCCAGGGGCGCGGGCTGCTGCGGCTGGCCAAACAGGTCTGGCCGCAGGCCGATTGGCGGGCCCTCGGCACTCGTCCGCATCTGTCCACGGTGTTCGGGGTGGTCGGCACGGTGTGCGACGCCGCGCCCGAGGACATCGCCGCCGTCACCGTCTACACCACCATGACCGGGGCCGCGACGGCCGCGCAGCGACTGCTGGCCCTCGATCCCGCCGCGGTCGCCGCCTGCACCGTCCGGCTCGCCGAGTTGTGCGACGCCACGGCGCGGCAGGCGGCGAAATCGCTTGCCGCGCTCTCCGACCCGCTGCAGGACGTGCTCGCCGAGCGGCACCTGCGTCGGGACATGCCGCTGTTCGCGTCCTAGCCGGTCACCGAGTTGGTAACAACCGGTTTACGTGGCTGGGCGAGGATGGGGGTGAAAGGAGCCGCACATGCCACCTCACCTCATCGATGGGGAACCGCACGACCACAGCCACGACCGGCCCAAGCGGGAGCGGACGCCGGGGGAGCCGCTGCGGATCGGGATCGGCGGGCCCGTCGGGTCCGGCAAGACCGCGCTGACCGCGGCCCTGTGCCGGCAGCTGCGAGACGAGCTGTCGCTGGCCGTGCTGACCAATGACATCTACACCACCGAGGACGCGGACTTCCTGCGCCGGCACGCGGTGCTGCCCGACGAGCGGATCACCGCGGTCCAGACCGGCGGCTGCCCGCACACCGCGATCCGCGACGACATCACCGCGAATCTGGACGCCATCGACGACCTGATCGAGGCGAACCCGCCGCTGGATCTGATCCTGGTCGAATCGGGCGGCGACAATCTGACCGCCACCTTCTCCTCCGGCCTGATCGACGCGCAGATCTTCGTGGTCGACGTGGCCGGCGGCGACAAGGTGCCGCGCAAGGGCGGACCGGGTGTGACCTGGTCGGATCTGCTGGTCATCAACAAGACCGACCTGGCCCCGATGGTCGGCGCGGATCTGGCTGTCATGGACCGGGATTCGACCAAGGTGCGCGAGGGCCGGCCGTTCGTGTTCACCTCCCTCACCGAGGACCCGGCGGCGACGCCGGTCCTGGCCTGGGTGCGCGAGCAGCTGCGCGTGGCCGCCGAACAGGACGCGACGGCGGGCAGTGCCCATTCGCACTGAGCTCCGCATCACGGCGACCGCCGGGACGCTGCCGCACATCTACGCGGTCGGCGGCCTGGCGGCGCGGCACACCGGTGTGGACACGGTGCACATCATCGGCACCGCGGCCACACCGCTCGGCGGCGACGTGCTGGACATCGTCGTCTCGGTGGGTGAGGGCGCACGGCTGAGGGTCCGGTCGGTGGCCGCGACCATCGCGCTGCCCGGGCGTGAGACCCGGAAGTCCGTGGCGCACTGGCGCTTCGACGTAGCCGCTGGCGGCGAACTCGATGTCGACCCCGAACCGACGGTGGTCGCGGGCGGCGCTGAGCACGACACCTTCACCACCATCCGGCTGGAAGTGGGTGCGCGCCTGCGCATTCGGGAACGCATCCAGATCGGCCGCACCGGCGAGGACCACGGCTACTGGAGTGGCGAGCTCACCGCCGACATCGGCGCCACCCCACTCCTGCGCCACCGCCTCGAACTCGGCGCCGACACCGTCACCGACGACGCCCTCTCGGCCCCGCGCGCACTGGAAAGCGTGCTCACCTACCCCGACGACCGCCCAGCCGACACCATCGGCCTGGACGCAGCACTCCTACCCCTCGCCGCAGGCGGCACCCTGTTCACCCGAACTGGTCGCCTGCTGACCCGCTGACTCGCGGTTCCCCTCTCGGGGAGAGCTGTCCCCGGGCTCGGGTGAGCCCTCGGACCAGTCGTTCGAGCCATTCGCGCAGACTGCCGGTGACGTCGGGATGGTGCTGCCGGAACGTGTCCCAGTGGACGTTCCAGGTGAGGATGTCGTCGGCTTCGAAATCGTCGGCCGCTGTGCCGAGGGCTCTGCGCAGCAGCGGCCGGGGTAGCCGGATGCGCGGGGACTCCGCAAGGAGCACCGCGTCGTAGAGGTCCTTGCCCGCGCCGCCTTCGCGGATGTCGACGTACTCCGAGGTTGTGGTGGATTCGGTGAACAGCCACAGCAGTTTCCATGCCAGGGACAGTTCCGGGCTCGCCGTGACGCAGGGGGTGGGCGCGCTGCCGTCACCGCGTGGCACGAGGGTCCAGACGGGGGAGTCGGGGAGGGCTTGGTCGGCGGCGAAATCCAATTGGACCTCACCCGCCATCGCGTCGGGGCCGGTCGTGTACCAGGGCACCCGGACTCGCAGACCGGGGGTGTCGTAGTAGTCGAGCGCGTAGCTCCCGTCCGCACTGTCGTCGATACCGTCGGCGTTCAGGACCACGCCTGCCCGGGCCGCCGGTCGCTGCCGGATCGTCTCGATCAGGTTGTCCAGCAGGGGAGTCCAGGTGTGGTTCTCGCTGTAATCGTCCGGGTCCACCCAGTGCAGGCCCTCCGGCGGCAGGATCGGGCGTAGCCCGAAGGACTCGAACTGCTCGTCCTCCCACATCTCGTCGGTCACCGCTCCGAACGCGGCCTCGGGCCAGTGCTGCACCCGGGACAGGCCGTCGACGTAGGGAAACGGGTCGGCCGGATCGGTGAAGGCGATATCGGTCGGGTCGGGCACGATCCAGTCCAGATCGGCCGGCGGCCTCGCCTTGTCGCCGACCCACGCGGCCATGGTGATACTCCCGCGCAGCACCAGCCCACGGCCCCACGGTGATTCGGCGATCAGCTCCAGTGTGTGGTCCAGCGCCGCCCGATGCGCGGCGCGGAACCGCGGTGTCCTCTCCACCTCCCCGACGCTAGAACAGGGGTGTGACACAGTAGATTTCGCCGCTCCGGAGCATGTCGACGATGTCGCCGATGTCGCCTCCGAACTACAGGTGGCTGAAATCGGCGACGGTGCCGGGGCCCTACAGCAGGAAGATCACTCGCCGCCTGGCATTGCGCCGCAACAGATTCCGGCCGCCGATCATCGCGCTACGCAGGGTGCCTGGCCGACGACACGCGGCCGCTGGTTTCCGGCCGGCCCGCGATGACGCGACCAGGTGGCTTCACAGCGGCTTCGGCGAGATCGACGCCCATCCCTGCGCCGGTAGATCCGCGGTCTGTACCTGCTCGCCCATGTTGGCTATAGTGGAATATAGTCAGGTGTATCAGGAGGTAGGTATGACGACAATCGAGGGTGCGAATGTCCTGGTGACGGGCGGGCAGCGCGGGTTGGGCCGTGCGTTCGCTCGGGAGTTCCTGGACCGGGGCGCGGCGAAGGTGTACGTGACCGCGCGCAAGCCGGAAGCGAGTGACGATCCGCGGATCGTGCCGGTCGAGCTCGAGGTCACCGATCCGGATTCGATCGCCGCGGTCGCGGAGCGGGCCGGCGATGTGAGCATTGTGGTGAACAACGCGGGGGTGCTGCGGCCGGCGCCGTTGTTACGGACCGAGATGGCGGATGTGGTGGAGACGTTCGAGACGAATGTCTTCGGGCCGCTGCGGATCGCGCGGGCTTTTGCGCCGATTCTCGCCGTGAACGGCGGTGGGGCGCTGGTGGACGTGCACTCGGTGCTGTCCTGGAGTTCGGGGGCGGCGGCGTACGGCGCGTCCAAGGCCGCTCTGTGGTCGATCACCAATTCCCTGCGGATCGAATTGGCGGGGCAGGGTACGCAGGTGGTCGGTGTGCATCTCGGGTTCGCCGACACCGACATGGTGAAGGCCATCGCGGCGCCGAAGATCAGCCCGGCCGAGGTGGCGGCGGCGGTCGCCGACGGGCTGGAGCAGGGGGCGACCGAGGTGCTCGTGGACGACTTCACCAGGCAGGTGAAGGCCGCGCTGTCCGGTCCGGTCGAGGGCCTCGTGCTGTCGTTCGGCCGCTGAAAATCCGTCTCTTCCAAGGGAGTTCATCATGCCCCTGTGGCACGTCTATTATCCCGCCGACACCCTCACGGCCGAGGACAAACAGAATTTCGCCAGTGACATCACCGCTTACTACGCGCGCTTCGGGTTGCCGGAGTTCTACGCGGTAGCGCTCTTCCATGAGGTCCCGGCCGACTCCTTCTACGTCGGCGGCGTGTCGATCCCCGCGGTGCGGATCACCATCGACCACCTGGCGCGCCAACTCGACGACCCCGATCTGCGCAAGCACATGAGCAAGCGCCTGCACGACCTCATGGCCCCGTACACCCTCGACCGCGGGCTGCATCTCGAATTCAATATCAACGAGGTCGCCCGGGATACCTGGATGATCGGTGGACTGTTCCCGCCCCCGCCCGGCAGTCGTATCGAGCGCGGCTGGGCCGAGGCGAACAAACCCATTCCCTACTGACCGAGAACGTGGCCCGTATCGCGGCGGTGGGATGGCGGGGCTGGTGGGAACCGGACCTCACCGCCGGTTCCCACCGCGAGCACAGCGGTGCTCGATCGAACTGCTCGGCAGCGAGGATCAGTCGCCGACGACGCGGGATGGAGCGTTGAACGCGTTGAACGCACCGACGGCCGCACCGACTGCGGCGGCTGCGGTGACGGCCGGGACCGCGATCACCGCAGCGCCCGCGGCAGCGCCGAGGACGGGACCGGGACCGGCGGGTGCAGCACGCCCACAGGGGCGAGGTCTAGTGGAACCGCTCCTGCCGCAACCACATTGCCGACCTTGTTCCGGTGGGGATTGAGTGCTCGGTGCTTACCTCCGGCCATGCAGAACCTTTCTGTTCAGGTAGAACATCTGGGGGTACATCGACGCTCGGCATTCGAACCCACCGGTCGCCTGGATTGGTGACAAAGTGAACAACCGAAAAGCATTGCCATAACTGAAAATTAGCCAACGTACTCGTGAAAAGCCATGAAAGAGGCCGGAATCCAGTTCAGGGATTCCGGCCTCCGTAGACCCGCACTCACACCTGAGTCGTCGACTCGTCCGCGACGGTTCCGCCGCCGGGTGCGGAATCGTCGATTCCGCTCGCCGACCGATCGGCCGGTGCACCGGGGGTGGCCGGGGCCAGGTAGCCGTTCACCGCGCCCACGGCCAGGCCGATGGTCGCCCCCACGGTCGCTGTCGGCGTTTGCCCATGGGAGGACCCTTCTTCCGAAATGTCGACGAATGTCGAACATTCGGATCCGGCCGTGCGCCGGATCGGTCGGGACACGCGGCCCGGTGAAGCCTCTATCGTGCCCCCGTGGAGAAACGGATACCGTCAGCCCGCGCGCTGCTGCGAGGACTTCCCCGCTTCCGCATTCGCCACGGATTTGCCGTTGCCCGAAGAACTTTCGCCGCCGATCTGTTTGGCGAGCTGACGCGCCTCGGCCGGATCGTCGAGCGCCTCGAGCGCCAGTCGTGCGAACACCCACTGTTCGGTGGCGGCCATCTGACCACGGTGGCGGCCCAGGAAGGAGACGAACCATTCGAGCACGGTGACGAAGCGGCTGCGGAAGCCGACCAGGTACCACAGGTGCAGCCCCAGCCAGGCCAGCCACGCGAAGAAGCCGCTGAACTCCAGCTTGCCCACCTGGCACACCGCGCTGAACCGCGACACCGTGGCCATGGAGCCCTTGTCGAAGTACTTGAAGGGTTTGCGGTCGGCCACCGTCTGCTTGCCCGCCGCCTCGGCCTTGATGGCCTTCGCGGCGTAGGTGCCGCCCTGGATCGCGCCCTGGGCCTGCCCGGGCACGCCCGGCACCGACATCAGGTCGCCGACCACGAAGACGTTCGGGTAGCCCTTGATGGTGAGGTCGGGTTCGACGATCACGCGTCCGGCGCGGTCCACCTCGGTGCCCTTGGACCGGTCGGCGAGGATCTTGCCCAGGCCGCTGGCCTGCACGCCGGCCGACCACACCTTGCAGGCGGATTCGATGCGCCGCTCGGAGCCGTCCTGGTCCTTGATGGTGACGCCACGCGCGTCGACATTGGTGACCATGGCGTTGAGCTGGATCTCCACGCCCATCTTCTCCAGCCGCTGCTGCGCCTTGCCGCCGAGCTTGGGGCCCATCGGGGCGAGCACCGCGCCCGCGCCCTCGACGAGGATGACGCGCGCGTCGCGGGTGTCGATATTGCGGAAGGAGCCTTCCAGGGTGCGGTCGGCGAGTTCGGCGATCTGCCCGGCCAATTCGACGCCGGTGGGCCCGGCGCCGACCACCACGAAGGTCATGAAGCGGTCGCGGACTTCGGGATCGGTGGCGAGTTCGGCCTCTTCGAAGGAGCCCAGGATGCGCGCGCGCAGTTCGAGGGCGTCGTCGATGGTCTTCATGCCGGGCGCGTAGGTGGCGAAGTGGTCGTTGCCGAAGTAGGACTGCTGCGCGCCGGTAGCCACGATGAGGCTGTCGAACGGGGTGACGTAGTCCTGGTTGAGCAGGCGCGAGGTGACGGTGCCGTTGTCGACGTCGATGTCGGTGACCTCGCCCATGACGACGCGCACGTTCTGCTGCTGGCGCAGCACGATGCGGGTGGCGGGGGCGATCTCGCCGGTGGAGAGGATGCCGGTGGCGACCTGGTACAGCAGCGGCTGGAACAGGTGCGTGGAGGTCTTCGAGATGAGGGTGATGTCGACGTCGGCCTTGCGCAGCTGCTTGCAGGCGAACAGTCCACCGAACCCGGACCCGATCACCACCACGCGATGACGCTGTGCGACGGATTTCTCGGCGTTCATCTAGTTCCTGCTCCTCGCCAGACGGGGAAAGTACGACAACTCACCCGTAACGGTAGTGCAGTGTGAGTAGCGCAGACCAATCAGGACCGACCGAAACAGACCTTTTAGACAACAACCTCGAAACTACAATATGGGCGGTCGTCCAGCGAGGATTTGCCGGAAAGCGCGCCGTGGGCGGCCCCCGGCCGTGCCGGAACCGCCCGCGCGCCGCGTCGGTGTCAGCGCCCCTGGAACAGCAATTGCGCCACGTGCGTGGTGGTTTCGGAGCCGTCGGCGTAACCGCCCTGATCGCCCTGCTCGGTCATGATGGCGAGGGTGTAGCGCTCGCCCGGGCCCGCGAACCCGACCGAATTGACCACCCAGCCGCCCTGCTCGTCGGACCAGCCGTTCTTCAGGCCCGGGTTCATGGCCGCGCCCGCGCCCCACACGCCCCAGTGCTGGTTGGTGTCCACGTGACGCATGCGGTCGAGCAGGTAGGCGCGGTCGTCCGGGTGCATGCGGGTGAGGACGTTGTCCATCAGCCGGTCCAGGTCGGCGGGGGAGCACTGCTGGAAACCCCAGTCGGGGAACAGCTTGACCTGCTCGATCGAGGTGGTGGGCGGCATGGGGACCAGTCCGGTCATGCCGTTGGCGCGGAAGGCGTTGTTGAACGACATGCGGTCGATGCCGGCGTACTTGTTCCACAGGATGTCGGCGGCATTGTCGTTGGAGGTTGCCAGCATGGACTCCATCAGCGCGCGGTCGTCGGGGCCGAGCTGGATGGCGCCGATCCGGGCGCGGTTCAGCAGATCCTCGGCGATTGCCAGTTTGATGGTGGAGGCGGTCCAGAAGTTTGTGTCCGCGTTGCCGTTTCGATAAATGCCGCCGGTGACGCGGTCACGCATCACGTAGCCGGTGACGCCGGGGCGGGTGCCGAGGTAATTGTCGACGGCCGCGATGCGGCTGCTCATATCGGCGTCGAATCCCGCGATCGGGCCCTGGGTGTGCACCGGTGCGGCACCGGCCACGGGGACGAAAACGGGGGCGGCCGGAATGAGGGCCGCGGCAGCGAGAACACAAGCGGAGGAGGCCACGCGCCGGGCCTTGGGGGAACGCACGAGGGAACACAATAGAGGGGACCGTGCCCGATACGCACCTCTTGAGGTGAATCGGTAGGTGTGTTATCGAATCGACACTGTTGCACGGACTTTCGCGAGAGTCAGTGGAAAGCCGCCTGTAGCTCTTCGATGCTGCGGCCATTGAGGCGGTAGCAGTGCTCGAATGCCTCGGTGTGCCGCTCCCGCGGCCACGACTGCAGAACCACGCCGCGACCGTAATGCCGGGAGTTGACGAGTTCCCAGCGGTCTCCCACCCGCCGAACCGTGAACCCGGTTCTGGGCACGAGCGGAATCACCGACGCAGACATCGAGGCGGACCAGCCTTTCCTGAGAACTTCGAACCTCCCCGAAAGGCACTGTCGCATACCACACTCGAATTCCGGAGTGACGCGCCCTAGCAAATCCTGGGCGTGTGGCAGGTGTCACCCGGCGAGCCGGGGCGCTCGGTGTTTGCATGTCGTTCGCCGACTGTATAAACACAGGTCGTGCACATTCACCGGGCCGAACGAGCGGACACGCTCGCCGACGCGCTGGCCGAGCTGCTCGCCGATCCGCTCGGCGATCCGTTCACCCCGGAGGTGGTGGCGGTTCCCGCCAAGGGGATCGAGCGCTGGCTGAATCAGCGGCTGGGTACGGTGCTCGGCAGCGGCGGGGCGGCCGACGGTATTTCGGCCAATATCGATTTCGCGGATCCGGCGGCCCTCGTGGCCGCGGTGCTGGCGGAGGCGACGGGGGTGGATCCGGAGCAGGATCCCTGGTCGCCGGAGCGGCTGGTGTGGACTCTGCTGCCGGTGCTGGACGGGGTGCTGGCCGAGCCGTGGGCCGCGGTGCTGGCGCGCCATCTCGGGCACGGGGACGCGGGCGGTCATCGGGTCGGCCGCCGGTACGCGACGGCCGCGCGGATCGCGTCGCTGTTCGACAGCTATGCCGCCCAGCGCCCGGCCATGATCACCGAGTGGGCCGACGGCCGCGACACCGACGGCGCGGGCCGGGCGCTGCCCGCGGATCTGGTATGGCAGCCACTGCTGTGGCGGCGCCTGCGCAGCGTGGTCGGGGTGGCGAGTCCCGCCGAGCGCCTGGGCGCGGCGTGCGCGCGGCTGCGAGTGGAACAGTCCATCGTGTCTCTGCCGGAACGGATTTCGCTGTTCGGCGTGACCCGGCTGACCACCGATCAGCTGGAGGTGCTGTCGGCGCTGTCGTCGGGGCGGCAGGTGCACCTGTGGCTGGTGCATCCCAGCCCCGCGCTGTGGACCAAGCTCGCCGATGCCGAGGTGATCCCGAGTCCCGGTGTGCGCGTGCGGCATCCGCTGCTGGCGGCGCTGGGCCGGGATGTGCGGGAGCTGCAGCAACGGCTGTCGGGGTACGACCACATCGATACCTATCACCCGCGCCCGGAGACGGCCGCGCCGCGCACGCTGCTGTCGGAGTTGCAGGCCGCCGTGCGGCAGGACCGGTGGTCGCTCATGCCGGAGCCGGGCCTGGCCGACGGGACCATCGCGGTGCACTCCTGCCACGGGCCGTCGCGGCAGGTGGAGGTGCTGCGCGACGCGCTGCTCGGACTGTTCGCCGCCGACCCGACGCTGGAGCCGCGCGACGTCATCGTCATGTGCCCGGATGTGGAGCGTTACGCGCCGCTGGTGCGCGCGGCCTTCGGGCAGTGGTCGGCGCCTGCGTCCCCCAACCCGCCCTCGGGGGCCGAGTCCGGGCATCCGGCGCACGGACTGCGGGTGCGGCTCGCCGATCGCGCGCAGCGGGCGGTCAACCCGGTGCTGGATGTGGTCGGCACGCTGCTGGAGCTGGCCGACGGGCGCGTCACCGTGACCGAGGTGCTGGATCTGTGTACGGCCGAACCGGTTCGGGTGCGCTGCGGCTTCGACGACGACGACATCGAGCGGCTGCGGGAATGGGCCGCCGAGACCGGGGCGCGGTGGGGGATCGGGCAACGGCAGCGGCAGGCGTTCGGGCTCGGGGACTTCGCGCAGAACACGCTCAATGCGGCGGTGGATCGCATTCTGCTCGGGGTGGCGGCCGGGGAATCCAGCGAGGACTGGCTGGATCTGGTGCTGCCGCTGGACGACGTGGACAGCAATGACATCGACCTGGCAGGCCGGTTCGCCGAATTCGTGGACCGGCTGGCGGTGTGCCTGCGCGATCTGCGCGGGTCCACGCTGGAGGAACCGGCGGGCACCGCGCGGCCCGCGGCCGAGTGGGCGGCGGTGCTCGGCCGGGCGCTGGACCTGCTCACCGATATGCCCGCGAGCCAGGGCTGGATGGGGGTGCAGGCCCGCCGGGAACTGGCGACCGCGCTGGAGCCCGCGGGCGGTATTCCCTTGCGGCTCAGCGATATCGGTGCGTTGCTGACCGCCCGGCTGGCCGGTCGGCCCTCGCGCGCCAACTTCCGCACCGGCGAGCTGACGGTGTGCACCATGGTGCCGATGCGGTCGGTGCCGCACCGGGTGGTGGTGCTGCTCGGCCTCGACGACGAGGTGTTCCCCCGCGCGGGTGGCGTGGACGGCGACGACGCGCTGGCCCGGCACCGCTGCCCCGGGGATCGGGATCCGCGCAGCGAGGACCGGCAGCTGCTGCTCGACGCCATCATGGCCGCCGGGGAGCGACTCGTCCTGCTGTACACCGGATCCGATCCGGTGTCGGGTGCGCACCGCCCACCCGCGATTCCGCTGGCCGAGCTGCTCGACACGATGCGCGCGCATGTCGGTGCGGCCGCCCTGGAGCGGGTGGTGACGCGACATCCGTTGCAGCCCTTCGATCGTCGCAACTTCCGGCCCGAGCAGCCGTTCAGCTTCGACACCGTGGCACTGGCGGGCGCGCTGGCCGCCGGACGCTCGCCGCAGCCGCGGCCGTTGTTCCTGGGCACGCCGCTGCCCGCGCGCGAACGCGGCGATGTGGAGCTGGCCGATCTGGTGGCCTTCGCCGAGCATCCGGTGCGGGCATTCCTGTGGCAGCGCCTGGGGATCAGGGTGCCGGAGGACGAGGAGGAGATCGCCGACCGCCTCCCCATCGAACTCGACGGCCTGACCAAATGGAACATGGGCGAGCGCATGCTGTCCGCGCGCCTGACCGGTGTGGACCCGAACGTGCTGCGCGCGGCCGAATGGCGACGCGGCACGCTGCCGCCGTTCACCATGGGCGCGGCCGTGCTCGACGAGGTGGAGGGCACCGTCGACCAGCTGGTGCGGGTGGCCCGCCCGCTGCACGAGATCCCCTCCCGCACCGTCGATATCGCCGTGGATCTGGGTGACAGCCGCCGCCTCACCGGTACCGTTCCCGACGTCCACGACGACGCGCTGCTGCGCACCACGTTCTCGCGGCTGGCGCCGAAACACCGGATGGCGGCCTGGATTCGCCTGCTCGCGCTGGCGGCGACGGGCACCCACCAGTCGTGGCGCGCCATCACCATCGGGCGCGGCAAACACCATCGCCCCGCCTGGCAGTCCACCCTCACCTCGCCCACCGCGCCGCTGGCCCGCGGCATCCTGCGCGACCTGGTGCTGCTGCGCGACGAGGGGCTGTCCGAACCCCTGCCCATCGCCCCCTCGGCCTCGGCCACCTACGCCGAACGCCGCCTCGCCGGCGCCTCCGCCGAGGATGCCCTGCACGCCGCTGGACAGGACTTCGACGACCGCTTCGGCGAACACACCGACCGCTACTTCCGCCACATCCTGGGCCGGTCCCCGCGCTTCGAACAGCTCACCGAGGCCGCCGGACCCTCACTCCCCGGCGTCGAGTCCGAACCGACCCGTTTCGGCGAACTGGCCCGCCGTCTCTGGAACCCCTTGCTCACCAACGAGAATCAAGGTCAGCCATGACCACCGCGAGGAGGAACCCCCTGTTCGTCACCGCTCCCGGGAGCCTTGCATGACCGACGACCTCTTCTCCCTCACCGATCCGGACCTGGCCCCGCGCCCGGCCACCCGCACGCGCCGCAGCAGCGACGGTCCCGCCGGCGAGAGGCGCCGCCGGGGCGCCGCATCCTCGGGTAGCGACATCCCGGACCTGTTCGATCTTCCTGCCGCCGAGCCGGATTCGGCGATGCCGGGCAGCGAACCGGACCGCGATCGTTCCGGGGCTGCCGACGACGGGCTGTGGGATGCGCCCGCCGAATTCGGCGATAATGCTGGGCCACAGGATGATTCGGTCGCCGTGTCCGCGATTTCCCATTCGTTCGGGGATTCGGGGAATCGGTTCGAGCTGACGGGACCGTTGCCGGTCGGGACCAGCGTGCTCGAGGCGAGTGCGGGGACGGGCAAGACGTACGCCATCGTGGGGCTGGCGGTGCGGTTCGTGGCCGAGCTGGGGGTGGATGTCTCCGAGTTGCTGCTGGTGACATTCAGCCGGGCGGCGACGCAGGAGCTGCGAGAGCGGACGCGGGACCGGTTCGTGGGAGTGGCGGCGGCGCTGAGGGATCCGGAGCGGGCGCTGACGTCGGGGGATGAGCTGATCCGCCATCTGGCGCAGGGGAATCCGGGGGAGATCGCGACGCGGCGGGAGCGGCTGCTGGCGGCGCTGTCGGACTTCGACGCGGGAACCATTGCCACCACACACAGTTTCTGTCAGCGGATGCTCGACGAGCTGGGGTTGGCGGGGGAGCAGGATCCGGGGGTGCGGCTGGTGGAGGGGATCGAGGATGTGGTGTCCACGGTCGCCGATGACCTCTATCTGAGCCGGTACGCGCGCGGGGGAGCGCCATTCGGGCCCGCCGACGCGCAGCGGCTGGCCGCGGCGGCGGTCGGGGATCCCCACGCCCTGCTGCTGCCCGAGGCCGAGGGCGAGGAGGATCCGGCGGCCGAGCGGGTGGCGTTCGCGACGGCGGTACGGGTGGAAACCGCTCGGCGGAAACGGCTTTCGGGCCTGCGGGACTTCGACGACCTGCTGGTGCTGCTGCACGAGGTGCTGGCCGATCCCGAGCACGGGCCGCGCGCCTGTCAGCGCATCCGGGACCGGTACCGGGTGGCGCTGGTCGACGAATTCCAGGACACCGACCCGCTGCAGTGGGACATCCTGCGCCGCGCTTTCCACGGGCACGCCACCCTGGTGCTCGTCGGCGACCCGAAGCAGGCCATCTACGCCTTTCGCGGTGCCGAGGTGCTCAGCTATCTGGACGCGGTGGCGCACGCGGACAGCAAGCGCGAGCTCACCACCAACCGGCGCAGCGACGCGGGCCTGCTGACCGCCCTCGAGCATCTCCACGGCGGTGCGGCCCTGGGGCACAAGGAGATCACCGTGCACCGGGTGGCGGCGACCAGGCCGTTCGCGCGGCTGTCCGGTGCGCCGGAGCGGATCACGCCCCTGCGACTGCGGTGCCTGCCGCGCACCGGCGCGGGTCCACTCAACAAGTCCGGGTATCCGACGGTCGGCCGCCAGCGGGAACGGGTCGCCGTCGACGTGGCCGCCGATATCGTCGGCCTGCTCGAATCCGGGGTGCTCATCGACGCGGGCACACCCGGCGAAAGGCCGATCGGGCCGGGCGATATCGCGGTCCTGGTCCGCAACCGCAACCAGCTGGAAATGGTGCGCACCGAACTGGAGGCGGCCGGTGTCGCCTCGGTGCTGGCGGGCGGCGCGAGCGTGTTCGGCACGCCCGCGGCCACCGAATGGCTGTGGGTGCTGCACGCTCTGGAACAGCCGCATCGTGCCGACCGAGTGCGCCTGGCCGCCGGCACCGCGTTGCTCGGTTTGAGCGCCGAGGACATCGACGGCGGAGGAGCGGATCTGGTCGGCCGCCTCAGCGCCGAACTACGCGACTCGGCCCGGCTGTTCGCGCGCGCGGGCTTCGCTGCCGTCGCCGAAAAACTCGGCGCCGAAACAAAATTGGCCCCCCGCCTGCTCGCTCTCGAGGGCGGCGAACGCCAGCTCACCGACCTGCGCCAGATCGCCCAGCTGCTCGACGACGCGGCCCTGCGCGAGGGTTTGGGCCTGTCGGCGCTCACCCGCTGGCTGGCCGACCGGGTGCGTGATCCGGCCTCCGGCAGCGTGGCCGACCGCAGCCGCCGCCTGGACCGTGACGCCGCCGCCGTGCAGGTCGCCACCGTGCACGCCAGCAAGGGCCTCGAATTCCCGGTCGTGTACCTGCCTTTCGCGTGGGACGCGGCCAAACTGCGCAACCCGCCCACCCTGCTGTTCCACGACGAGCAGGGCCGCCGCGTCCTCGATGTCGGCGGCCCCGACGCGCCCGGCTACAGCTCCCGACGCCTGCGCGCCGAGGCCGAGGAGCAGGCCGAGGAACTGCGCCTGCTGTACGTGGCCCTCACCCGGGCCGGCGCGCAGATCGTGGCCTGGTGGGCCCCCGCCTACGACACCCAGACCGCGCCCCTGCACCGTATGCTGCTGGGTCGCGAGCCCGGAAGCCCGGCCGTCGCCGACAAGGTGCCGGTGCCCGCGGATTCGGTGCTGCTGGAACGCATCCGGGACTGGGCCGCCACCGCCCCACCGAGCGTGATCGCCGTCGAGCCGGTGCGCGAGATCACCCGCGCCCGCCTGCCGATCGACGCCACCGCCACCGCCACCGAGCCTTTGGCGGCCGCCCAGTTCGGCCGTGCCCTCGACCAGGCGTGGCGGCGCACCTCCTATTCGGCGCTCACGGCGGGCGCGCACGACGCCCTGCCCGCCGCCGACCTGCCCGAGGGCAGCGGCGTCGCCGACGAACCGGCCACCCCGTCCGTGCTCGCCGAGGATCTGACCGCCTTCGCGGGAGCCAGGCCGTCGCTGATGAATTCGCTGCCCTACGGCGCGGAGTTCGGCACGCTCGTGCACGAGGTCCTCGAATACGTCGACACCGACGCCCCCGACCTGGCCGCCGAGATCCGCGCGCGGGTCCAGCACTCGGTGAGCGAGCAGATGTTCGACGCCGACCCGGACGTCCTGTCGGGTGCACTGCTGGCGGTCATGCACACGCCGATCGGTTTCGGCGCGCTCGCCGACTTCTCGACCCGGGATCGCCTGAGCGAGTTGGACTTCGAGCTCCCGCTGGCCGGTGGCGACCACCCGGTCGCGGCGCGGGTGACCGTCCCGCGCATCGCCGACCTGCTGCGCCGCCACCTGCCCGCCGACGATGTCTTCGCCCCCTACGCCGACCAGCTGGCCCACCTCGACGACACCCCGCTGCGCGGCTACCTCACCGGCAGCATCGACGCCGTGCTGCGCACCACGGGACCGCGATTCGTGGTCGTCGACTACAAGACCAACCGCCTCGGCACCGGCGACCTCACCGTCGCCCACTACACCCACGAGCGCATGGCCGCGGAGATGATGCGCTCGCACTACCCGCTGCAGGCCATCCTGTATTCCGTTGCCCTGCACCGATATCTGCGCTGGCGCCTGCCCGGCTACGATCCGGGCGCACACCTCGGCGGCATCCGCTACCTGTTCGTGCGCGGCATGGTCGGACCCGACACCCCGGACGGCTGCGGCGTTTTCGACTGGCTGCCGCCCGCGGACCTGATCGTCGAGCTGTCGGCCCTGCTGGCCGGGGACCCGGAGGTGGCGCGATGACCGCGATCCAGCTGGCGCAGCGCGGCACCGGCCCGCTGCAGGTGTTCAATGCCGCCGGGGTGCTGTCGGCGGCCGACGTGCATGTGGCGCTGCGGCTCGCCCGCCTCGGCGGCGAGCGGTCACCGGCGGTCGTCTTCGCCACCGCGCTGGCCGTACGCGCGGTGCGTTCCGGGTCGGTGTGCCTGGAGGTCCGGCGCATGCACGAGATCGGTGTCGACGCCGAGGGCGCCGAGGAATCGGCGATCGACCCGGCGACCCTGCCGTGGCCGGACGTGGAATCGGTCATCGCGGCGCTGCGGGTGAGTCCGCTGGTGACCGGCAGTCCGTCCGGGCCGCTGCGCCCGCTGCGGCTCATCGACCCGCCCGGCGCGAACGACTCGGGCCCGCTGCTCTACCTCGACCGGTACTACCGGCAGGAGGAGACGATCCGCCGCGTCCTCACCGAACGCGCCGCCACCCATCCCATGGTGGACACGGAACTCGTGCGCCGCGAACTGGATCGGCTCTTCCCCGACCACGCCGGCCCCGGCGAACCACCGGACCGGCAGCGGCTGGCGGCCGCCCTGGCCACCACCCAGTGGACCACCGTGATCGCGGGCGGCCCCGGCACCGGCAAGACCCACACCATCGCCCGCGTGCTGGCCCTGCTGGTCGCACATCAGCAGGCCGTGCCGGGCGCGCCTGCGCTGCGCATCGCCCTGGCCGCCCCGACCGGCAAGGCCGCCGCCCGCATGCAGGAATCGGTGCGCGAGCAGGCGGGCGAGATCGGCCTGCCCGAGCTGACCGCCGCCACCCTGCACCGCCTGCTGGGCTGGCAGCGCGGCGGCGCGGGCCGGTTCAAACACAGCGAGTTCAACCGGCTGCCCTACGACGTCATCGTGGTCGACGAGACCTCCATGGTGTCGCTGACCATGATGAGCCGCCTGCTGCCCGCCGTGCGGCCCGACGCCCGCCTCGTGCTGGTCGGCGACCCGGACCAGCTGGCCTCGGTCGACGCGGGCGCGGTGCTCGCCGACCTGGTCGCGGGACCCGTTCCGGGACAGGCGAATCCGGCGCTGGAACGCATTCTCGGCGGCGACCCGGCCGCCTCCGCCGCCCATCCGGACGCCCTGTCCGGGCGCGAGCGGGACCGCCTGCGCGGCGGCATCGTCCGGCTCACCCGCGGCCGCCGCTTCGGTGGGCGCATCGCCGAACTGGCCGTCGCGATCCGGGCCGGTGACGCGGACTCCGCCCTGGCCCTGCTGGCCGACGGTGGCGACGAGCTGTCGCTCTACGCGCCCGATGACATCACCGAGGTTCGCGCCGACGTCCTGCGCGCCGCCCGCGAGGCCACCGACGCCGCCGTCGACGGGAACGCGACCGCCGCGCTCACCGCGCTGGAATCCCATCGTCTGCTGTGTGCCCACCGCCAGGGCCCCTACGGTGTCGAACGCTGGGATCGCCTGGCCGCCGGCTGGGTCACCGCCGCCGGGATCAGCGCCGATCCCGGCGGCGGGCACTGGTACGCGGGCCAGCCGCTGCTGGTCACCGCCAATGACCATGAGGCTCGCATCTACAACGGCGACACCGGCGTCATCGTCCGCGCGGCCGACGGGACCCTGCGCGCCGCTCTACAGCGCGGCACCGAGCCCTACCTGGTGCATCCCACCCAGTTCCCCGGCGTGACCACCGTCTACGCCATGACCATCCACCGCAGCCAGGGCAGCCAGTACGACACCGTCTCGGTCGTGCTGCCCGGACCGGAATCCACGCTGCTCACCCGCGAACTGCTGTACACGGCCATCACTCGTGCCCGGCGTCACGTCCGCATCCTCGGCACCGAGGAATCCATCCGCTCCGGCATCGCCCGCCGCGTGCTGCGCGCCAGCGGCCTGCGCAACCGGGAATGACTCGCCGCGCCGACCTGGGGACACGGGACCGCCGCCGCAGTATCCCGCGGTGGGCCGCCCCCGGGGTGGCGCGATCGGCGTAGCGTGGACGGGGCCCGATACGGCTGTCGCCGTGGTCTTTCGGAGTGCGTGCGGCCGAAAGTGGCGCGTGCGGCCGAAGCGGAAGGTTGCCCATGGCCGAGTGGGAAGGCGAGCGGTCCACGGATGCCGTGGTGTCCGCGGACGGCACGCGGATCGCCTACGTGACCGAGGGAATGGGGCCGGGGGTGATCGTCGTCCCGGGGGTGCTGGCGCTGGCGCAGGGGTACAGCCGGTTCGCCGACGCGCTGGCCACCGCGTTCACGGTGCACACGATCGAGCGTCGCGGGCGAGGGGACAGCGGCCCGCAGCGGCCCGGCCACGGTGTCGAGGACGACTGCGCGGATGTGCGTGCGCTCCAGGACAAGACGGGTGCGGCGTTCCTGGTGGGGCACGCGTACGGCGGGTTCGTCGCTCTCGAGGCGGCGCGGGGCAATCCGGGCATCCGGAAGGTCGCGGTCTACGAGCCGGGCCTGTCGGTGCGGGGTTCGATGCCGTCCGACTGGATGGGTCCCTACGAGAAGTACCTGGCCCAGGGCAAACCCTTCGACGCCTTCGTCGAATTCATCCGTGCGATCGGCCCGGACAGCGCGCGCAAGGTTCCGCGCTGGATGTTCCGCCGCATGATGCCGAGTTTCATGAACGCGCCCGAGATGGACATGGTCATCGGGCAGCTGCCGCTGAACCTCACCGAGCACCGCCAGTACGTGCGGCTCGACGGTACCTACCACCACTACGCCGAGATCACCGCCGAGGTGCTGCTGATCGACGGTGACAAGGATCAGCGCGCGTGGACGGCCTCCGATCAGGAGCTGCTGGCCTCGGTGATCCCGCACTGTGAGCGCGTCACCGTGCCGGGACTCGACCATTTCGGCATCGACAAGGGCGATCCGGATCGGGTGGCGGGCGTGGTGGGCGAATTCTTGTCGCGTTCGTAGTGGGTCTCGCTCACCACGGTCGATAGTCTGGGGCTATGGCCACTACGCCCGAGCACGTCGATGTTCTGATTGTCGGGGCCGGACTGTCCGGTATCGACGCCGCCTACCATCTGCAGCGTGCCTTCCCGTGGCGGACCTACGCCATTCTGGAGATGCGCGAGGCCAGTGGCGGCACCTGGGATCTGTTCCGCTACCCGGGGATTCGCTCCGACTCGGACATGTTCACCCTCGGTTACCGGTTCCGGCCGTGGCTGGGCGAGAAGGCCATCGCCGACGGCGACTCGATCCTGGAGTATGTGCGCGACACCGCGGCCGAGAACGGAATCGACTCGCACATCCGCTATCGGCACCGGGTGGTTCGGGCGGAATGGTCCTCGGCGGACAACCGCTGGACCGTCACCGCCGACCATGACGGCCGGTCGGTCACCATGACCGCGAACTTCTTGTTCAGCTGCTCGGGCTACTACCGCTACGACGAGGGCTACACCCCGGACTTCACAGGCACCGAACGCTTCCCGGGCCCGATCATCCACCCGCAGCACTGGCCCGGCCATGTCGATGTCGAGGGCAAGCGGGTGGTCATCATCGGCTCCGGCGCCACCGCCGTCACCCTCGGCCCCGCCCTGGTCGAGGAGGGCGCCCACGTGACCATGCTGCAGCGGTCACCCTCGTACATCATCTCCCTGCCCTCCCGCGACGGCCTCGCCGACCGCGCCCGCGCATACCTGCCCGCGGGCATCGCCTACGGCCTGACCCGCGCCAAGAACGTCGCGCTCAGCACGCTGATGTACCAACTGTCGCAACGCTATCCGAAGCGCATGCGGGCCTGGATCCGTGGCTGGCAGCAGCGCTGGCTGCCCGACGGCTACGACATCGACACCCACTTCAACCCCAACTACGAGCCGTGGGATCAGCGACTGTGCCTGTCGCCCAACGGTGATCTGTTCCGAGCCATCCGCGAGGGGCGGCTGGATCTGGTGACCGACCGCATCGAGACCTTCACCGAGACCGGCCTGCGCCTCGAATCCGGCCGTGACCTCGGGGCCGATCTCATCATCACCGCAACGGGTTTGAACCTCATCCCCTTCGGCGGCGTCGAACTGGTGGTGGACGGCCGCAAGGTCCACCTCCCCGACACCATGGCCTACAAGGCCACGATGCTCTCCGATGTCCCCAACTTCGCCTTCATCATGGGCTACACCAACGCCTCCTGGACGCTGAAGGCGGATCTGGTGTGCGAGTATGTGGTTCGCCTGCTGCGCCACATGGACGCCCACGGCTACGCCACGGCGACCCCTGTGCGCGACCCGTCCATCGGCACCGCACCCTTTCTGAACTTCGAGCCCGGCTACGTGCTCCGGGCCCTCGACATCCTCCCCAAAACGGGCGACCGCGCCCCCTGGCGCCTCTACATGAACTACCTTCGCGACCTCCCCAAACTCCGCTACGGCCGAATCACCGACCCCGCCATGCGCTTCGAGCGGGCGTAGGGCTCAGGGCCGGATGCGCGGTGTCGGCTGATTTCCTGGGAATTCGATGGCCGGATCCTGATCCGAGCCGAGCAGGAAGTGGCCCAGGAACACGACGTCCTCGTCGAGTGCGTCGAACTGCGCGATGCGCACCGCCTCCGGTTCGAAGAACACGTCGCCCGGCCGCAGCACGACCAGCGGTCCGCCCTCGATCCGGTAGGCGACCGAGCCGGACACGATGCTGCCCACCACGGGACCATTGTGCGTGTGCAGGCCGGCTGCCGTGCCCGCGGGCATGGAGATGCGGCGGGTCTGGATGCGGTCGGTGTGCTTGGCGGGCGTCACCGTGACGTCCTGGACGATGGTGCGGGTGACGGCCGAGAAGGATTGGGGCGGAGTGGTTTCCGGCATGCGCCGAGCCTAGCCCGGGACGGTGCCGATGGCTAACCGCCTGGTCCGGTTAGTCCTGGGTGGATTCGAACAACCCCGGAATGGTGAGCGCGTATTCGACATCCGCGCGCGTGCCGAGCATGGTGAGCACCCCGCGGATCATGGTCAGCCGGGCCGCATCGATGGTGGCCTGATCGGGTTCGCCGTGCGGTGCGTCCGCGGAAATGCGGTAGACGACGAATTCGCAGGTCTGCAGCGCGGTATCGAGGTCGAGATCGGTGGGGGCCGGCCGCCCCAGGCCGGTGATCTTGGTGCGCACCAGGTCCCGGATGTCGTCGATGGCCTGCTCGCGATAGGCCGACACCGGCGAGCCCGGATCGTGCAGTTCGGCGAACAGCGGCGCCAGCATCGGGCCGTGACCGCCCGCCCAGTGCAGATACGCCTCGATCATATTGATGCCGAGATCGACCGGCTGCTCGCTGCGTTCCAGCGCGGACCGGATGCCGCCGACCAGGTCCTCGTTGGAGACCGTGAGCACCGCGTGCAGCGGCTCGACGGCATTGGCGAAATAGCGGTAGAAGGTGGGCCGGGCCAGCCCGGCCTTCTCGATGATCCGCGCCACGCTCAGCCCGCGCGAGCCCTGTTCGGCGAACACCTCGGCGGTAGCCAGCACGATGCGGGCGCGCACCTGGTCGGCCTGTTTCTCCGTCTGCGGCGGGCGGCCGCGGCGGGCCGGGGTGCCCTTGCCCGCCGGAGGGCTTGACATGGTGTGCGTCACGTCTATTAATCTAACACCAGTGTTCATGTAACACCGATGTTCAGTTAATAATGGGTTTCACCCGCACCCGACTCCTCGAGAGGGCGACCAATGACGACTGCCCCGCAGCTCGCCGCCGCCGATGCGCTGCCTTTTGACCTGGTCCAGCGCCTGCTCGGCCACGCCGTCGCGGGCGGTGCGCCCTCGGTGGAGGTGTTCGCGCCCGCCACCGGCGCCAAGATCACCGACCTGCCGCAGTCCTCGGTCACCGATATCGAGGCCGCCTTCGCCACCGCGCGCGCCGCACAGCAGGAATGGGCGAAGGTACCGGTCGGGGAGCGGGCAGCACTGCTGGGCCGCATCCACGACCTGGTGCTCGCCGAGCAGGACACCATCCTCGACATCATCCAGCTCGAGACCGGCAAGTCGCGGGTGCACGCCTTCGACGAGGTCTCCGACGTCGCGGTCAACACCCGCTACTACGCGGCCGAGGGCAAATCGATTCTGGCGCACCGCAAGCCGCGCGGTGTCATGCCGGTCCTCACCCAGGTGGAGGTGCGCAACCGGCCCAAGGGCATGGTCGCGGTCATCTCGCCGTGGAACTATCCGCTCGCGCTGGGCGCCTCCGACGCGCTGCCCGCGCTGCTGGCCGGTAATGCCGTCATCGGGCGGCCGGACAACCAGACCGCGCTGACCCTGCTCTGGGCCATCGACATCGCCGAGCGCGCCGGTCTGCCCAAGGGTCTGTGGCAGGCGGTGCTCGGGCGCGGCGCGGTGGTCGGCACCGAAGTCATCGCGCGCGCGGACTATGTCGACTACACCGGATCCAGCGCCACCGGGCGCACCATCGCCCAGCAGGCGGGGGAGCGGCTCATCGGGTATTCGCTCGAGCTCGGCGGCAAGAACCCACTGCTGGTGCTCGCGGACGCCGACGTGTCCGCCGCCGCCAAGATCGCGGTGCGGGCCTGCTTCGCCTCGGCCGGGCAGCTGTGCGAATCGATCGAGCGAATCTACGTGCACGACACGGTGTACGACCAGTTCGTCACCGAATTCGTGGCCCACACAAAGAAACTGGGCCTCGGCAAGACCCTCGACTACAGCTACGAGATCGGGTCGCTGACCTTCCCGCGTCAGATCGACACCGTCAGCAAGCACGTCGACGACGCGGTCGCCAAGGGCGCCACGGTCCTCGCCGGCGGCAAGGCGCGGCCGGACCTCGGCCCCTACTTCTACGAGCCCACCGTTCTCGCGGGTGTGCGCGAGGGCATGACCGTCTATCGCGAGGAAACCTTCGGACCGGTCGTATCGGTCTACCGCGTGTCCAGCGACGACGAAGCCGTCGCCCAGGCCAACGACACCGCCTACGGCCTCAATGCCAGTGTGTGGAGCCGCGATACCGCCCACGGCCGCGAGGTCGCCGCGCGGGTGCGCGCCGGATCGGTGAACGTGAACGAGGGCTTCATCGCCGCGTGGGGCTCGGTGGCCGCGCCCTCGGGCGGGCTCGGCATCTCCGGCACCGGCCGCCGGCACGGGCCCGAGGGCCTGCTGAAGTACATCGACACCCAGACCATCGCGGTGCAGCGCGTGTTGCCCATCGCACCGCTGCCGGGCATGTCGGAACAGCTGTGGGCCAAGACCATGACGCTCTACCTGGGCGTCATGAAGACACTGCGGCAGAAGTGATTCCGCAGATCATTCGACAGGGGTACAGAGGGGTATGAAGACCGTAGCGGGAAAGAAGGTCCTGGTCACCGGAGCGGCCATGGGCCTGGGCAAGTCGTTCGCGCGGCGCGCGGTGGCCGAGCAGGCCACCGACGTGGTGCTGTGGGACGTCAACGAGAACGCGCTCGGGGAGACCGCGGCCGAGCTGGCGGCGCTGGGCGGCAGCCGGATCCACCACTACGTGGTGGACGTGTCCGACCGCGACGCCATCGCCGAGGCGGGTGCGGCCGTACGCGCCGAGGTCGGCGGAATCGACGTGCTGGTCAACAACGCGGGCATCGTGCGCGGCAACGGGTACTTCTGGGAGACCGGCAACCGTGCCGACATCGACAAGACCATGGCGATCAATTCGCTTGCGCCCATGTACATCACGCTCGAATTCCTGCCTGCCATGGTGGCGAACAAGGGTGTCGAGGGCCGCGTCCTGAACATCGCCTCCTCCGCCGGTCTGGTGGCCAACCCCCGCATGAGCGTCTACGCGGCCTCCAAGTGGGCGGCGCTGGGCTGGTCGGACTCGGTGCGCCTGGAGCTCGAGCAGTCCGGCAACGAGCACGTGAAGTTCACCACGGTCTGCCCGACGTACATCAACACCGGAATGTTCGACGGCGCCAAGGGCTTCTGGTTCACCCCCATCCTGGATCAGGAGGAAGTCGTCGACACCTCCTGGACCGAAATGAAGAAGGGCTCCGCCCTGGTAGTCCTACCCTGGACCTCCCGCCTCAACCGCGCCATCTCCGGCCTCCTCCCGCTCAAGGTCCGCGACTTCTACCTCAACACGGTGGGCGTCTACCACTCCATGGACGAATTCACCGGCCGCAAATAGCGATTCGAGCCGGATCGGCTCGAGGTGAGCGAATCGATCCAGCCGGGGCTGGTGCCGCAGAAGCTGCGGCACCAGCCCCGTGCCGTTTCCTGGCCGGGAAGGCCGAACGTTGGGCGAGCCGACCCGCTGTTGTGGGAGGTCCGCCTCCCACACCACCTCGGCAGCCGCCCTGGCCGACGCACCATTGTGCCGAGTGCGAGAGATTTGTCGGTCGGCATTGAAGAGGGTGGGGGCCATGCTGTGGTCACTGGTCGATGCGACGCACGTACAGCTGCTGGGTGGTTCGGGCAACGAGAACGCCTTGCTCGGAAATGATTTCGGTGGTGTGAGCTGTGATCGACTTGCCGCCCTCGCTCGTGGCGTCTCGGATCTCCGCGACGTGATCAGACGGGAGCGACATGGAGGCGGTCACCATCTCACGGCCGGGAGAGATGAACTCGATGCTTGCGGCGCTCGTCCAGACGCGATAGCCGCGCCCGAGCTGACCGCGTGCCATGAGCCCGAAGAACGGATCTGTCATCGAGTACAAGGTGCCACCGAATGCGGACCGGTTAGGGTTCCAGTTCCATGGACGAACTCTGTGGGTAGCACGCACAGAGGTCCAGTCGTCCGCGATATGAGCGACGCGCACACCAGCGAACAAGAGCGGCGGGTATGCGCTCATAATCAGCCGAAGTACCTGAGGGCTGGGCAATTCTCGTGTGCCTCGGCTCCCAGCGCTGGAATCGGACGATCGACGCTCTGCTGAGGCGGACATCATTTCACCTGTCTACATTCGGTACCAGAATCGTTGCGGCTCATCCTTTCGGACGCAGCTCTGCGGGGGCAACATCCGCTCCCGCCGCTCGCCGCGTCGGCCGCGCCGGTCGGCGCGGAGCTGTGAGACCTACCGGTCGGCGCGACGGTAATCGAGCACAGGTCTTTACCGGAACTGCAGGGAGGCAACCCTTTTAGACCGGTATCGGTCCTGCTGACCTTCTTCTCGGGTTCTCCCTCGGCGAGGGATAGGGATTGATCGGGTCAGTACTGGCTGCCGATCCGGTATGCCATCGACGTGAAGGTCGGCAGCCGGAGGTCGCCCACGGCCGTCATGCGGTTGCCGAGGTGGTTGGTGACGAATGCGATCGACAGCCCGATATCGGGGAAGGCGAGGCCGCCTGATCCTCCGGTGCCGTAATGGCCGAACCCGGGCGAGGCCGAGGGATTGCGGTTCATTGCACGGTGATAGCCCAGCCAGTGGTGTGGGGACAGCTGGATGACATAGTCGGACCGACTGTTGGGGGGCATCTGCGCGATGTGGGTGGCGGTCTGCGCGGTGAGGAACTGCTTGCCGTCGATGACGCCGTTGTTCGCCAGGGCCGCATACATCTTCGCCAGCGCGCGTGCGGTGAACACACCGTTCCATCCCGGCTGCACCATGTCGTGGACAGCCGGATGGTTCTGCCAGCGCAGCAGCCCTTCCGGAATGCTGTCGACCAATACGTTCAGCCCCTTGTATTTTCCGGCCCGTGCGGCGAAGGTCTCGAAGTCGAGGCCGGCGACCCGGACAGTGGGAAAAAGTGGCGCGATGCGGTGGCGGTGCTCGCGCGGGACCTGGAACCAGAAATCGGCCTCATCGAGGGGCATCCCGAGTTCGGTCCGCACGATATCGGGAAAGGTGGTGCCCGTGACTCGCTGCGCCAGCTCGACGACCAGCGGCCCGAACGACACGGTGTGGTAGCCCTGCGACCGGTGCCGGCGGGGATCCGGCGGGCTCGCCGCGAGCGTGGCGGCCATGGTGTCGTGGTCGAGGAACCCATCGCCCGGCACGAGCCCACGGGCGCGGTGCAGTCCGGCGCGGTGATTCAGCAGCTCCCGGACGGTGATGGATTCCTTTCCCGCAGTGGCGAACTCGGGCCAATAGTCCGCGACCGGCCGGTCGTAGTCGATCAAGCCGCGATCGGCGAGACGATGGATGACGGTCGCAGCGACCCCTTTTCCTGTCGAGTACGACATCGCCATCGTGTCGCGGCGCCAGGGCCGGCCCGGACCGGCGGTGCCCGCCCAGATGTCGAGCACCCGCCGGCCGTGCTGGAACACCGCCAGTGCGCCACCACCGGCCCGGCGGGACCGGAAGACCCGAAAGAACTTCTCGGCCAATGGCACGAATCGGGACTCGATCACCATCGACACGTCCACATCACGATCGACGACATTTCGATCGGCAGGCACCTCAATCACGACGACAACTCCCTTGTTCGCGTCCGTGAGGAGATAGTGCCTCGCCCGCCCCAGATCTGACAAGAGTCTTGTCAGATATGGGGCGTCGGCTCGGCCCGGGCTCTGTACGATCGCACCGTGACTGCGGGACGGACCTACGGAGGAATGAGCGCCGACCAGCGTCGCGCGGATCGCCGCGCTCGGCTCGTCCACGCCGCCCGTGAGCTGCTCGAATCAGGTGATATCGCGCGAGTCACGGTGCTGGCCGTGTGCCGGCGATCCCAGTTGTCCGAACGCTACTTCTACGAGAGCTTCACCGACCGCGACGCCCTGCTCGGAGCTGTGTACGACGACTTCGCCGACGAATACATCACTGCGGTGACGGCCAGGATGGCCGCCGCCGACGATCTGACCGGCCGCATCCACGCGTCGGTGAGCGTCGCACCGGAAATGGCCGCCACCCACCCCGGCATGCGCCACGTCCTGGGCCGCGACGCCAAAGAAGCCGAAGCATCGCGTGCCCGAGCACACATCGCACGCAAGGTCATCGACCTGTATCTCGCCAATCGCGCATTTCTGTTCCACGACATCGACATCGACCCCCTCGACGCCGAGCTGACCATCCGAATGATGGTCGGCGGCGGCCTGGACCTCGCCTTCGCCTACTGCCAAGGCAAATTCGACGTCTCAGCAGAAGAACTCGCAACGCGAGCCGCCAAACTCCTCGAACCACTCACCAAATCCCTGAGTTCCAACCATCCCTGACCGGCAACTGCCCAAGCCGCCGAGATCCACGACGCGCTCACCTCCAGCCCTCACCCAGCCGATATCCCCGACGACCAACTCGCCCAAGCCATCTGCGATTCGGTCGGCCTCCACGAGCGACCCGGCTCCAGACTGACCGGCGCCGTGCACCGCTACGACGAGAAGACCGCCGGAAAGTGGACCACGCACGGCAACTTCACCTACGAGTAGCGAACCTCCGCACTGCCGAACAGCGGGAAACACACTCCCCCGCCGCTTCCCGCACAGTTCGGAGCGGTCCGAAGCCCGCGCCAAAGATCAACACCCGAGATCATTTCGGGCCATCAGCATCCGCGAAACGTCCGCGGGCCGAGCGCCTCATAGGTGCTCGCAGTGCATGCACATGCCGGCGAGCGGATGTCAGCGGGCAAATTTTGCGATGGCCTGCGTGGTGACCGGGGTGAAGAGGTTGATCAGGTTGCCGTCGGGGTCGCGTAGCAGTAATGACCGATTGCCCCACGGCATCGTCGTGGGCTCGTTGACGAAATCGTCGACCGTATCCCGCAACCGCCGGTAGTCGGCATCGACGTCGGGGACCAGGAATTCGATGATCGCGGTGTGGTTGTCGGCTGGGTGTGCGCTGCCGGCCGCGAACAACGCAACGGTGCGGGTACTGCCGATCGCGAGTGTGCCGGAGGGTGTGACGATTTCGGCGAAATCCGGTGTAGCCCAGGTGGCTTCGACACCGGTCAGGCGCTGATAGAAGCCGACCAGCCGTTGGATGTCGCCGGTGATCAGACGGATCGATACGAGATTCATCGCGTACTCCTTGTTGTTGGATGCGGCGGAGATTGCGCCGCCGAAGGCCACGGTAGAGCCGATACCGGACAGTTTCCGCCCGGTATTGATGCGAGAATTTCCTGATGACGCGCCCCACCGCCCGAGTGCTGGCCCTCCTCGAGCTGTTGCAGACCGGCGGCACCCATACCGTCGGCGAACTCGCCGGACGGATCGGCGTCGATGAACGCACCGTCAGGCGGTACGTCACCCATCTCACCGACCTGGATATCCCCATTCGGTCGGTACGAGGCCGCTACGGGGGATACCGGCTCGCTCCGGGGTACCGAATGCCGCCGCTGATGCTGACCGATGCCGAAGCGGTGGCCGTGTTGCTCGGACTCCTCACCAGCCACGTCGGCCAATCCACAACAGCCGCTCACGCGGCCGACAGCGCTACGGCCAAACTCCGTCGCGTCCTGCCCGCACGTCTGAGGGCCCCGCTGGACGCACTGATCAACACCGCCGAATTCACCGCCGACGCCCGCTCGGAGGTCGCTGTCGAGACCGCCGTCCTCCTCCAGCTCGCCGAGGCCACCAGCGAGCGCCGACCGGTCGCGATCGGTTACACCGACCGGAACGGGCGCCGCAGTGAGCGGACGGTACACCCGTACGGGCTCGTCGCCCACTCCGGCCGGTGGTACCTGACGGGGATGGACAGCAACAGTGACGAACTACGTCAGTTCCGGCTCGACCGCATCACCGCGGTGACAACACTGCCCGGAACATTCACTCCGCCAGCGGGATTCGAGCCGACCGCGCATCTTGTGTCCGCACTGGCCGCGGCGCCCTATCGGTACGAGGTATCGATCCGAGTTCAGGGCACGCTCAACCAGGTCCGCCCACTGCTTCCCGCGACGATCGCGACCGTGCACGAGATCGACGCACCGCCCTCGGACACGCACCCGTGGGTCCGGGTCCGAATCCGAGCCGAACAACTCGACTGGATTCCCCCTGTCCTGGCCGGCCTGAACCGCCCGTTCGTCATCGAACATCCGGACGCCCTCAACGACGCCGTGCGCAACCTGGCCCGCCGACTCACGGCAGCCGCCGACGGTCGGCCCGAAGCCCACCGTTAGACGCATGCCGCCACACAGTGCGAACGTAGGGGAATGCAAGGCAAAGGGCTTCGGCGCGCGTGAAATCGATTTGCCGGGGGAAAGGCATGGTGGCCGGTGTGGCCGCGAATGATTGCCGCAGCATGATCGGGATTTCCACTGGCGTGTACGAGTTCCGAAGGAGATACGCACGAAACCCGTTGTCCATGAACGGCTTCAGGATCATTTCCGTATCATGCCGCGACGGCAGTTCGGGTCAATCAGCGGTCAGGGCGGTGAAAGCCGTGGGCCAGTCCACAGAGGTATGTCCGTCATACAGTTCGAAAGTCTTGCCTCGGGATTCGGGGTAGAGCAGGGCCGCGACCGCTGCCTGGGCAACGATCTCGCGGCTGACCCGACCGTCGCCGCGATCGCCCTGTTCGAGATGCACACCGGTGGCCGGTGAATTCGTGAGCCAGCTGGGGCGGACGATCGCATACGGTGCGCCGCTGTTCCGCAGTGCCTGTTCACCGGCTCCGCGAGCGTGGATTATGCCCGCCATGTCGGGATGTTCGGCGGCGCGGGTGATGTAGATCTGGGAGACCAGAACGATGGGGATCTTCTGTGCGGCAGCCAGTTCGGCGAGCTGTCCGATTCCGGTGTTCATCACCGCGTCGGCGGCCGCGTCATCCACGGGCGGCTCGACGGAGACGATGATGCCGTCGACGCCGGCCAGCAACCGGGGATCGAGCGGGTTCGCCAGGTCGACGGCGATGCTCTGCTCGTCCCGAGGACGCCGGGTGCCGATGACCACCTCGTGACCGAGGTTGCGGAGCAGGTCGACGGCTTGCCGGCCGGTGCGGCCCGTGCCTCCGATGACCAGATACTTCATGAAACTCCTCTGTTGCGGAAACCCTGTCACCAGGGCAGGGGGTGGCCGTCGCGGAAGAAGCCTCCGGTGGGCCCGGAGTCGGGGAGGGTTGCGGCCCAGACGATTCCGGCCGCGCCCTCGGCAACGGGGCGGCCGCCGGGGCCGCCCATATCGGTGGCCACCCAGCCCGGGCAGATGGAGTTGACCAGGATGTGGTCGGAGCGCAGCTCGGCGGCCAGCATGCGGGTGAGAGCGTTGAGGGCCACCTTGGTTGTGTTGTAGGCGGGGGTGCCGCCACCCATGCCGGTGAGGGAGGCGGCTTCGCTGGAGACGTTCACGATACGGGGGTGGGAGCTCTTGCGCAGCAACGGCAGGAAGGCATGAACCATGCGCCAGGGGCCGTAGAGATTGGTTTCCGCGGCCTCGTGCACGACCGCCAGGTCCGCGGTCGCCGCGCGCTGCCAGGTGTCGTAGGTGATTGCGGCATTATTGATCAGGACATCCAGTCGACCGTGCGAGCCCTCCACTTCCTGGGCTGCCGCCACGACACTGGCGTTGTCGGTGACATCCAGCGGCAAGGGGAGCGCCCCCACCTCTGCGGCCGCGGTCTTCCCGGCTTCCTCGGACCGCGCAGCCAGCAGCACGGTGAACCCGCGTTCGGCCAGCTGCCTGCAGACTTCCCGGCCGATCCCGCGGTTGCCGCCGGTGACCAGCGCGATATCGCTCATGATTGTCGATCTTGCCGCCGAATTGCCGAGTCGTCGAGTCGCTTTCGCTCAACGGGGTCAGGAAGGCCCTCGAAGCTTCGCGGGTTCGACGACAAGCGCGGTCCCGCTGAATCAGATCCCCACGGCCGTACCGAAGGTCGGCAGAACCGATGTCGTGCTGCCCGGTCGACTCGCTGACGTGCATTCCGCTCACTACCGGACGGTCGGTGACGGCCTTTCTTGTGGGGATCGCCCTGGGTGCCCGACTACTCGGCGCCGCGACTGGTGAAGTCGAGGGATCCGCCGTCGATGCCCCAGGAGATGACCCGTTCGGGGTGAATTCGGATGACCGCGCGCTCCTGGGGAGGGAGCGGTGGCTCCTCGTCATCGAGCGCCTCGGCCGTGCCGCGTACCTCGATGCCGCGAATCACGTATGGCTCCAATGAAACCTGTTGGTCGACGACGAACGACACCCGGCTGCCCGCCTCGACATTGCGGTACTTCCGACTGGCGCGCATCCGCATGCCCCCGATGTCGATCGTGCCGTCGGCGTTCACCCGATAGCTGGTCGGGTTGTTCTGCACAACGCCGTCGGGCGACACCGTAGCCAGCCGACCGATCCCGGCCTCCGCGAGGAACTGCTTTTCATTGATGGTGAAGGTCATGTCATTTACTCCTCGGTGAATTCGATATCAGGTGTGCCCCGGCGATCAGCCGGAAGTCTGCGGGGTGCGGGAAGCTGATGACGAACTTCTACTGCGGCCGACAACGAGCATTCTCGGCTTCCCTTCCTGGAAGGTAGCGTCGCTAGAAACTGGAGCAACAGTAACATTCGCCTGCAAGCTTGTCTAGCGTTGCTAGATTTTAGATCGCTACCACCGGATCGCGCTCGAATCAGCAAGCTGCACATGCCCGTTCCGGCCGGATCTCCACGCGGTCTCCACCCAGCGGCCATAGCGGGGCCGCCGGATCGCACACAGAATGGGAAGGGTTGTTGGACCCGAGTCGAAGGAACCTCCGTGGCCAGTTCCGCCGCTCTGACACGATCCGCGAGGATCATTCCTGGTCGCGCTATGGCGGCGCTGGCCGTCCTCGCAGTGGTTCTCACCACCGCCGTCGTTCTCGCTCCGGCTTGGCTGGCAGACAGCGGTCCGGGCGACTTCGCCGATCAGCACATGCTCCGCCGAGCTTTGCGTGACGGCTTTGTCGCGTACTGGAATTCCGGCGACCGGGCTCACCCGCCCGCCCTGGCCAGCGTCATCGACTACTGGTTCCGCTACCACGTGGCCAAGGGCGCGATCGCGGCTGTCCTGCTCATCGTGCTCATCGCTTTGGCCGCGCTGCTCTGGAAGGCGTACCCGCGCGCGGATGGTCTCGGCGTAGCTCAGCAGTCCGCCCTGGTGACAGCGGGCACCCTGGTCAGCTTGTTCGCACTGGCCGCGCTGCTGGTGGTGATCGCGAATATCCAAGGGGCAGTAGCACCGTTCTCCTCCCTGCTGCCGATGCTGCCGTCCGGCGCGAACGACCCACAGCTCGCCGCCACCTTCGACCAGATCCGGCAGCAGCTGGCCGGGACCGCAAGCACCACGCCACCGGTGGATGACATGGTCAGCGATTTCGCCCGCTATCACGTCACCATGGCCAGCATCGCCGCAATTCTGGCGACCACCGCCCTCGGCCTCACCGCGGTGTCGTGGAAACGATTCACACCGTCCGCCGACACCCGGACAAGACGCATCCTGTGCGCCTCCGGCATCGTCACCGCGCTACTGTCACTGGCCTGGTTCGTGCTGCTGGCAGCAAACACAACGGCGGCAATCCACTCCACCTCAGCGTTGTCCGCCTTCTTCAACGGCAACTGGTGAGCAATCCATGCCGCGCTGAACCAACCGGCCAGTGCGGAACGGCCGACAGCGAGACCGCCTGCGGCCCAAGCCCATCCGCTCATGCTGCTGGTCGCGCGGTCCAGGCCCGCTCGCCGATGTCCTCTCGGGGCGGCGGGCGAGCAGCGCGTCATGAACAAGAGCCATGTCCAGCCTGCCGTCGACCAGTGAGGTCAACGTCTCGAATCACTGCCTGCCCCAACCTGATTGCAGCGCCGCGGAGTAGTCGGTCGCTTTCTCCGGATCCTCCACATAGAACCGCTCGGCATCATGTGGTTCGACGATCTGGGCATCGTCGAGCGCGGCCGCGACGATAGCGGAGCCGGGGGCCCGTCGTCCAAGAGGGCCGCAGGATCGTCGGGTACGAGACGATGCCAACGATGAGGAGCCTGTGCCGTGTGCCCCAGCTCGGAGAAGCGGTGTTCGATGACTACGCGATGCTGCGCTGCTCGTTCTACTACCGACACGTGTACAACCTCCTCGGACGCACCGCCTTCCTCGTGCCGTTCTCGGGACTTCCAGACAAACTAGCCGCGCTCTTGTCCACAGACCCTCCGAAAACGACTCGGACCGGGGTGCGTTGGCTTCGGGTTGCTTTCGCGCACTTGGGCAAGCTCGACACAGTGGCAGCCCTCGAGCATTTGATCGCGATCGCGAACACGTATGCCGAGCAGGAAGCCGGATAGTCACGGACGAACGCACCCTTATGCCGCTGGTCGCGCGGTTGAAACGGACAGCCCGTGGCCGGCCGAACGCACTGAACTGTCGAATATTGCGCGCTCGTCACCGGCCGCTGATGTCGTACGGCCCAGTTCGGGTTCGATCGGTGCGGGGGTGTTCGCGTCGGGGTGAATAGCATCAGGGCGGCCGGCAACAGCACCCGGGCGCCGGCGACAGCCATTGGCCAGGTCCGCTCTGTTGGCGATGTAGCGTCGCGGCGCCCGATTTCAGCGGCGGACGTGTCGTGGCGATCATGTGGACGCATTTACCCGCGGTCCAGTCCGCGCACGGGCATCAAATGTGACGAAGTCCAACCGTGGAACGTGATGCAGGTCATTGCCCGAGGCGGCGTGGTTGGGCATCGTCGTCAATTCGTTTTTGGAAAGAACCTGGTTGGAGATGCCCACAATGGCCGACCACAATTTTGCTTACGACCTCACGCTGGACGAGATGCGACGACGCAGCGCCGTAGTCGCGGCGCTCGGTGACGACTGGGATCCGGTCGCAGTTCTCGCCGAGGAAGATCGGGCGTACGACATGCTGTACTCGAATCTCGACGATGAGCAGCAGCGGATCTACGACGAACTCGTCCAGGCCGGGATCCTGCCGGATCGGGCGATGCGCCCTATCGCCGACTGATCTCACCGCCGAGCGCGAACCATGACTGGTGCTCGGCTGGTTGCCTCCAGCGAGTGGTGACCTGGCCGCACCGCCTCTCGGCTGAGTTTCGTGAGCAGCGCGGTCCGAAGCGGTCGGGGCGGACCGGCGGAAGATCAACGGGCAGAGTGCCTCACGACCGACAGCGGTGCTCGCTCATGCCGATGACCGCGCTCGGTAAACATCGGATCGCCGAGCGCGCCGTCATGGAGTCGCCCGCCTATTTGAGGCGGATGTCTGTGGTGGCCAGACCGAAGACCTTGCGCCCGGCGGACTTCGCGACGAGGACGACTGTGGCCGTTCTGGTTTCCGGGTCGATCGATTTGATCCGGCCGCTGAACTCCACGTCCCCGGCCGAGTCGGCTTCAACGATAGTGTAATTCGACAGCCGGACTCCGTACCGGATGATGGCACCGGGGTCGCCGAGCCAATCGGTGACAAACCCCGCCCCGAGACCCATGGTGAGCATGCCGTGCGCGATCACATCGGGAAGGCCGGCCAATGAGGCGACTTCCTCGTTCCAGTGGATCGGATTCACATCACCGGCGACTCCCGCGTAGTTCACCAGGTCGCCCCGCGTCAGTTGGACGGTCCGGGCCGGTAGCTCGTCACCGACGGCGATGTCCTCGAAACGGATTGCTGTGTGCGGCAAACGTGTTCGCGATACGTCCGAATGCCGGAGGGCGGCCTGTGCAGGCTGATCGGTCAGTGTGTGTCCGGCATGTGATGCCGAGGCCGCGGGCGCCGGCGCGGGTTCCAAGCCGCTCATGACCACGCCTTTGATGGCATCGCTGATGTTGGATTCGACGTCATCGCTGGTGATGCCGACGATCGTGGTGTGCATGATTTGCACGATCTGGCCGGACTGGTCGGTGAATGTGTTGGTGATGGTGAGCAGGTCCTTGCCTGCGACGCGGCGAACCGAGGACAGTTCGACATCACTGATCAATCGGTCACCGGCCAGGACGGGTTTGTGCATCTCGAAGACCTGGTCGGTGTGCACGAACATGTCGTAGCCGGTCAGGACGTTCTCGAGCAGAGCACGATTGGCCCGCATGGCCACGATCGAGGCGAACGTGGTCGGCGCGATCAGCCCGGTGTACCCGAGTCCATTGGCAGCGGACTCGCTCCAGTGTGCTGGATGGGAGTCCTGGACAGCTCGCGCGTATTCGCGGATCTTCTCCCGACCAACTTCGTAGTAGTCATCGACGCGATAGCGATAGCCGATCAGCCCGGCTACATCGAATGCTGTTTCCATCAAGCCTCCCCTTCATCGTTCGATCGACCTCAGATCCGGATCCGCAGAGCCGAATTCATGAGCGGGCACCACTCTTCCACAGGACGGCACGCTTGCTGAGGAGAACAAACCGTCTTGCCGGCGAGTCGGCCGATGCTCAGCACAGGGCATGAGGCGCATCCGCTCATGCCAACTTCAGGGTGTTCGCAGGAGTACGGACATGATCTCGGCTGCCCCGATGAATTTCGTGTGGATCCGTCGTCGATACCTCCGGACACACCGACAGCGGTGGGTCGGAGCGGGAGCAAATGATCCGGACAGTGATCCGGGCGGGCAATCAGGAGGCGCAGTGAGCGGTACCAGGGTGTTGGTGGCAGGGGCGAGCATCGCGGGGCCCGCGCTGGCCCACTGGCTGTGCAGGCGGGGAGCCGAGGTGACCGTGATGGAGCGGGCAGCCGAGCTGCGTCCCGGTGGACAGGCGGTGGACGCGCGTGGGGTCGCCAAGGAGGTCATCCGGCGGATGGGGCTGGACGCGGCGGTGCGCGCGGCCTGCACCGAGACCGCCGGCGCGTACACCGTGGACGTGGACGGGACGGTGCTGGAGACCTATCGCGCGGACGACGACGGCGGCGACGGGTACATCTCGGAGATCGAGATCCTGCGCGGGGACCTGTCCCGGGTGCTCTACGACGACACCCGTGACGGTGTCGAGTATGTCTTCGGTGATCGGATCGCCGAGCTCACCCAGGACGCGGACGGGGTCGACGTGGCCTTCGCGGGTGGCGACCGGCGGCGGTTCGACCTGGTGGTCGGGGCGGACGGGCTGCACTCGGCGCTGCGCGCGATGGTGTTCGGGCCGCACGAGCGGTTCGTCCGCCATCTCGGGCACGTGCTGGCCTTCTACAGCGTGCCCAACGAGTTCGGGCTGGACCGCTGGCTGATCGACTACCAGGAGTCCGGGCGCTCCGCCGGCCTGCGGCCCATCCAGGACGCCACCCGCGCGATGGCCATGTTTTCCTTCCTCGCGGATGACCTCGAAGTCGACTACCGCGACGTCGAGGCCCAGAAGCGCCTGCTGCGCGAGCGGATGACCGGCCTGGGCTGGTTGACCCCGCGCATCCTCGCGCACCTCGACGACACCCCGGACTTCTACCTCGACCAGGTCGCCCAGGTGGTGATGGACCGCTGGTCGAGTGGACGGGTGGGGCTGCTCGGGGACGCGGCGTTCAGCTCGTCGCCGATGTCCGGACAGGGCACCGGGCTGGCTTTGGTCGGCGCCTATCTGCTGGCCGGAGAGCTGGCCGCCGCCGGGTGGGACCCGGAGGCCGGGTTCGCCGGCTATGAGGCGCGGATGCGTTCGTTCGTCGAGGCCAACCAGGAGATCGGCCGGTTGCACGCGCGCAGCCGCTCCGTCCCCGGCCCGGACGCCGAGCCCGACGTCGAGTGGGACCTCGAGCTGATCGAGCGCGCGATCAACGGCATCGAACTGCCCGACTACGCCGGGGTGCCGGACTCCGGGACCCCGGCCGGACCACCGATCACCTCGTCGGCCAAGCCGTAGATGTCGCTACGTCCGCCTCTGCCGTCAACTGATCGATAGAATGCCGCTGAGCTGGTCAATCAACGAAAGGAGCGCATGATGTCGGCGAAGTGTTTCATCGAAGGTGGACCAGATGACATGCCCACGCGAATCGTCCCGATCACGCCGCCCGGTTTCGAGGTGAAGATCGAGCGTCGTGCTGGCTACGAACATTACAAAAGCACCCCAAGGTTCACGGATACCGCCGAGGGGCGGCTGCCTGTGTACGAGTGGTTCGAACGAACCGAGTTTGCGGAGTAGACATAACCGTCGCGACCGTTTGCTCACTCGAGGCGTGAGCAAACGCGCGGTCGCGCCGCGTTGAGTTGCGTTCGGTGGGCTCAGTGCAAGGTTCGACAGTGTGGGCTGTCGGTTGTCAGTCGGTGACCGACATGGACGATCGAGCGATGTGGGTGCCGGAGATCAGTACGAAGTCCGTCCAGAGGTTTGCATAGTAGCGCTCCGGCCGAATCCTCACTTCAGCGGCGAATTGGATTCTGCCGATTAGTGTTTCGACCCTGTCGGCGAAGGTGCGGATATGCGTCTCCAGCGCTGAGGGGTGAGCGTTCGGACCGCACCGAGGAGCCATCCGGCGGACAGCAACCCCGAAGTGTGTGGGCGGCTGGATAAATCCACTCCACGATGTCGACAGGGTTGGAGATGGCTCTGCCTGCGCGGTCCGACACCGACTCGCGTTGAATCGCGAGTTCACCGTCCAGCGCGATGACCGGATCGAGGGCGAGGTTAAAACAGTGATCGTCGGCTGACATCATCTCTTCGAGCTGCTGCGCGGCAACGTATACGGGCTGCCATAGTGGGTTCCAGACGGGCACAAAGGTATTCGGACCTCGGCGTGGCTTTTCCGCACCATCCCAGCATGATTCGCGAGCTTCAAGCGATGCGAACTGTGGGCTGAGCAGTGTGGACGAATACTTGGCTCAGCTGCTCAGTAGCTCCCCCAGGAAATCACCCGACTGCAGACCGGCGACGGCTGCGCCGACATGGTCGACTGGATGCGGAGTGCCCGAACGACCCCGATAGTCGACTCACCCGGGTCATTTCAACGCCCGACTACTATACAGCCGCAGCGCATTTCGATGCCGATGGTCTCCCGGCAGCCGGGGGCCTGCCGGCGAACGCATACACATGCCGAAATGCGTGTTCTCCGGTGCGCCAGTACCCGTCTTGGCCTTCGGTGCTCGATAGCACGGTTTCGTCACCGGAGAAGAACTCGTCGCGGACACGGAAATCGCTTGCGACAGGCCAGAATCGGGCTGTCATCGCCTAGACTTGAACTGAGCCTCCTTGTCTCGCTGGCCCTTTCGGCGGCGGCACCCGGCTGTTCAATGGCAACCACGATAAAAGGCTCGGTTTGAAAACTGGCAGAAGCTTCGACGTTCGATGCCGGCGTTCTCCACCTGACCTACCGGCGTAATCGCTGACGGCTTGTAGATGCCGCATCCCACTTCTATCCTTACGGACAGGGGGGCGGACCCCGCGGAGTAGAGATGATCTACGACAATCTGCTCGTGCCGACAGCGCGGGCACCGATCACCAGCGGATTGCGGCAGGGTGAAGAATTTACGCCCTACGCCGCTTTGGTCGAGCGGGTCGGCCGACTAGCCGCCGGCCTCATTGAACGTGGCATCGGGAGAGGCGATCCCGTTGCCCTGCTGATTCCGAATTCACCCGATCTTTTCGTGACTGCCCACGCACTCTTCGCCATCGGCGCCATCGCGATGCCTCTGGGCGAGACGGCCACGCGATCCGAACTCGCCGCGCTCGCGTACAAGACCGGACCCAACGCAGTCATCTCAACCCCCGGTCTTGCCGCTGCGGCCGAGATGCTGATCGCAGATGCGGCCCCCGGCATTCCCTTGCTCCTGACGAGCACCCTGCCCGAAGGAAATGCAACCGCCCAGCTGCCGAAACTGGCAGGCGATACAACGGCGCTCTACCTCTTCTCGTCCGGCTCGACCGGGTTGCCCAAGGTGGTGCCGCACACCCATGCCGAGCTGCTCGCCGACAGTGAACGAGCCAGCGCAGCCTGGGAGCTTCAGCCCGACGATATCGTCCTCGACATTCTGCCGGGCAACTTCTCGCTGGGCTTCCTACTGGGCGCTACGCAAGCCGTCGCCGGCGGTGCAACGACGCTCTATTGGAGCGATCCCCTGCCGCTGGCGCTTTCGCGCAAGAAGCTGCTCGACACCATGGTCCGCGAGCGTGTCACCGTCATGGGCGCCGTTCCGGCAACGTACGAAATCGTCACCGGTCAGACCGGCAGTTTCGATCTGGGGCTGCGCCTGGCCTTCTCGGGCGGCGTCGCACTGAAACGGCCGATCTTCGAAGCGGTGCGCGAGCGCCTCGGTACCGCACTTCGTCAGGATTACGGCTCGACCGAGGCGAGCATGTTCTCGCACAACAACTCCGCCGATCCCGACGCGAGCTGGGCCTCGGTGGGCAAGCCGGCAGGCGACGCCAGGGTCCGCATCGTCCCGTTCGAGACCGAATTGGGCCCATCCGTCGGTGAAATGGAAATACAGTCATCCTCGCTCATGCGGGGCTATCTCGGCGATGCCGTGGCCAATGACGAGGCGTTCGATGAGGGTTGGTTCAGGACCGGCGACCTCGCCTCGCTCGATGAAGAAGGTCGCATCGTCATCCGTGGCCGCAGCAAGCTGCTGATCGAGGTATCCGGCTACAAGGTCGACCCTATCGAGGTGGAGGAGACGCTCATGACCCTGCCTGCTGTTGCCGAAGCCGCAGTGGCGGGTCTCCCGGACTCGCGCAGCGGCAATCGGCTGATCGCGTTCGTCGTCAAAGGGGCGGATGTGTCGGCCGATGAGTTGATCCGCTATGCCCGCGACCGGTTGTCGGTTCAGAAGGTCCCGGACGAGATCGCGTTCATCGACGCACTGCCGCGGAGCCCGGCCGGCAAGGTGCTCCGCGCACGGCTGCGCGAGCTCTAGGCGGGCTGAGCCGCTCGCTGTGAAACATAGGCCGCTATGTTCGCAGGCGATTCGAACAGCTCCGCCCGTATCTCCGTGTCCGGGATGCTGATCTTGAATCGCTCCTCGAGGAAATACACCAGTTTCACCAAACTGACCGAGTCCAGCAGGCCTGCCTCGAGCAATGGGGTCTCGCGATCGACTGGCGCACCGCCGGTTTCGGCCACCATGGCGGAGATATACTCGATTATCGGTCGTTCGATATCGTTCATCACTTGAGTCCCTTATGTAGTCGGCATGCCAGCCAATTTCATCGCGAACTGGAATGGTATTCGAAACTGCGGGAGGAACGCTTGGGCGAAAAAACGCGCCCGCTGGGCGAAAAGGAACAACTGCTCAGCCATTTGCATGTCCATGGTGGGCTGATCGCCATGCAGGTGCTGCATGTGCGCGGTCGCCTCGATCCGGAGCTGGTGAAGCGCGCGCTCGCCTGGCTACAGACCCAGCACCCCATCCTTCGCGCTCATATCCGCTACGGCAAGATCGTCTGGCGACACATACCGTTCTTCGCCTATCGGCAGCCCTGGTTCGACACCGAGGGCACAACGGAGATCCCGTTGAAGGTGCTCGACGACAGCGACCCGGACGCTTGGCGCACGGTTTTCGCCTCTGACATCCGCACACCGATCTCGAAGGGCAACCATCCGCGCCTGCGGGTAACACTGGTGCGGCAGTCGCCCGACGCCGACCTCAACCACATCGTCATTTGCGCCGATCACGCGACCCTCGACGCCCAGTCCGCCAACAATCTCGCTTGCCAGCTTCTCGAATACCTCGCCGATCCAGCCGCGGCGCAACTGAAGTTCCCGCTCCACACCGCCCTGCCCCCGCCGATCGACACCGGCATGCTCAAAAAATCCGGCAGTGGCAAGAAGACCACCTATACGCCGGCCATTCGGCTACCCAAGCAGGCGGTACCCGACCCGAAGAAGGAAACGCGAGTACTGGCACGTCACCTCGAGCCCGTCGTCACGGCAACGCTCGTGGATGCCATCAAAGCCAACAGAACGACGGTTCACGGTGCGGTGACGGCAGCCTTCCTGCTTGCCATGCGCGAGCGGTACGGGCTCGATGCCATGACCGTGTTGACCACGGTCGACCTCCGTCGCCTCAGTAAAGTCGCGGTGACGCACGAGACCTACGGTTGCTACGTCGACATCCTGCGTACCGAGCACCCGATTACCGACGACTTCTGGGCAACCGCCCGTGACGCCTCGTTCAAGCTGATCGCCGCGCTGGCCAAGGACCAGGAGTCCGCCTCGATCATGAAGTTTCCCGGATGGAAGGTGTATCGGCGCGAAGTCGGCCCATCGCTCCGGAACAACCGGCGCCTGGACGGACTTGCTGTCACCACAACGGGCGATTCTGGCCTTCAGGCCAGCTACGGTGCCTACACGCTCGAGGACGTCACCAAAGCCGTTTCGCTCGACATGTTCGGCCCGTCACTGTTCGTGATCGCCAACGAGCGGCTTGGCGGCCTCGACCTCAGCGTCGGGTACTCGGCAATCGCGATGAGCGACGATGAGGTGTGTCGGCTCACCGACAACGCGGTGGCCCGGCTCGAACGTGCTGGATGAAAACGCCGCGCCGATCGCGGCACACTCTGCGTCGTGGACGAGGTTCCGGAGATGCTGGTCGTATCCCGCCAATGCGGTGATCGCAGTGAGGTGCGCGCACAGCTGCTTCGACGGGGGCAGGCTGTGGACCATCAGCCGGATTCAGTTCACGGGCACGGTGTGGTGGTCGATGACGTCGTCGATCGGTCGGCCGGCGGCAGTGTGGTTCGAGGGTTCGGCGCCGTCGAGGATGGTGTCGAGGATGGCGGCACGGTCGAGGGTGGCTGGGAGGCGGTGGGATTCGCGGGCGCTGACGATGACCGCGTGCAGCACGGTTGCGTAGACGCGGGAGCGGGGGACGGTCAAGCGCCGGCCGTGGCGTTCACGGTCGCGCAGGCGGGTTTCGATGGTGTCGAGGACGTCCTGGATGACCTGGATCTCGATCAGGTCCGGATCATCGCAGGGCATGGCGACCGCCGAAAAGCAATGTGCTGTAGCCGAATACGGTGGCGCGTAACAGCGTGAACAGGGATCTGCGCGCGGTCGGCGGTGTTCGCGCTGCACGGGGGTCGAGGATCATGCGCCCGGATGCGACCAGGGCGGTGCGCGCCCGCCCTCGCACCAGGCAGGTGTCGACTCCGCATTCGAGATGCAGTTGCATCGCGATATGCGCTTGTGCGGCAGTCAGTTCGCCGGGATCGGAGTAGCACGACCACAGCCCGCGAACCGAATAGCCGACCGTTGCGGGCTCGTTCGATGGCGGTTCGGTGTCGGCGGCCTGACGGTTCTCTCGTTCGATGCGGTCGATGATCGCCTGCACCGACCACGGATTGTTGCTGGGCATTGTCACCTACCTGTGTGCTGTCGTTGGAGCCCAAGCACACCACCGAGGACGTTTCTGAAAACGTGGAATCTGAATATTCAGATTAGGTAGTCTGAAATCCCAAGGTGGGATGCGGATCCACCGCGATACAGCATTCAGATTCTGTTGGCAGATGTATTCACTTTTCAGGGGGAGCATCGATGGCAGAGGATGTGTCGCCCACCCTGTTGCGGCGGCAACTGGGTAGGTTTCTGCGGGAACGGCGTCAGGCGACCGGGCTGACCCTCGAACAGGCTGCGGTCCAGGTTCAGCTCAGCTTCAACGCATTACAACGACTCGAGGCCGGTCGCACGGTCAAGCCGCGACGGCAGGACGTGCGGGAGTTGTGCATGCTCTACGAGGTGGATGCCGACGAGACCGAGCAGGCGGTCGGTTTGGCGTTTCGGGCGGCGACGGCCAAGGACGAGGACGGGATCTTCTCCCTCGGAGGGCTTTTCAGTGATGCGTTCAATATGTATGTCGGCATGGAGCGTTCCGCTCGCCGTCTGGTCACCTACCAGGAACAGATACCCGGACTGCTGCAAACTTCCGACTATGCGCGTGCGGTGTTCCGCACCTTCCCGGGGTTCGAGAACGATGAAGACATCCAGCGGCGCATCGATATTCGGCTGACGCGTCAGGTGATCGTGACCCGCAGAGCCAACCCGCTGGCGGTCGAAGTGTTGCTGAACGAAGCGGCGCTGCGTCGGGTCGTCGGTGGCAAGCGTGTGATGGCCGCGCAGCTCAAGCACCTCGCCGACATGAGCACCAGGCCGAACGTGACTTTGCGGGTTCAACCGTATGCGGCCGGGTACACCTGGGGTTTCCAGCACGGTCCGTTTGTGTTGTTGGACTTCGGCACCGACGCCGGGAACAACCGGGTCGAGCCACCGGTCGTCTACGTCGAGGGTCGGCTGACCAGCGATCTGTACGTGGAGAGGCTCGAGGATGTCCAGCGATACAGTGAGTTGGCCGAGGCCATTCGGGCCGAAACGCTGGATGAAGTGCGAACGCGAGACCTGATCCGCCAGATAGCAAGGGAGTTCGATCGTGAACGGTGACCTGTCCGGGGCACGCTGGTTCAAGAGCAGCCGTAGCGAAACCGGTTCCCAATGTGTGGAGGTCGCGTTCCTCGATTCGGGCATGGTCGGGATTCGCGACTCCAAGAACTCGACCGGCCCAGCGCTGATGTTCGCCCCCGGTGAGTGGGACGCCTTCACCGCCGGCGTGGTGTCCGGGGAACTGGACTCTCCCGCCTGATCCGCGCCGGGCCGGATCCAGTCCTCCGGCAGGATCGTTGGCTCGGTGGCGGGATGGCGGCGATGTGCTCCGGGCACGGCGAAGCCGTAGTAGCGGATTGATATGGCTCGCGCGGGAAAGCTCCCGCGGGCCATGGTCGTTCATGAATAATTAACACTGCCTGTGGTTGGCTCGATAGCCACACGACGGTGACCGCGCGCGCCGGCGGCCCTGTGCCATACTCGGCCGGGGTCGGGCGCAGCGCTCGAGGGAGGAAAGAGAACTCAATGGGCCTGTTCGACATGATCCGCGGCGAATTCGTCGACGTCATCGAATGGTTGGACGACACTCGCACCACGCTGGCGTGGCGGTTTCCCCGCTACGAGAACGAGATCAAGAACGGCGCGGAGTTGATCGTCCGGGAGGGGCAGCAGGCCGTCTTCGTCTACCGCGGGCAGCTGGCCGACAAGTTCGGTCCCGGTCACTACCAGCTGACCACCGAGAACATGCCGATCATGTCCACCCTGCAGGCCTGGCGGCACGGGTTCAACTCGCCGTTCCGGTCCGAGGTGTATTACGTGAACACCCGCGCGGTCACCGACATGCGCTGGGGCACACCGCAACCGGTCACCGTGCGCGACCCCGACTTCCGCATGGTGCAGATCCGCGCCAACGGCACCGCGAACGTCCGTGTCACCGACATCGAGGTGTTCCTGCGCCAGATGATCGGCACCAATGCCGAGGTCGATGCCGACGTGCTCAGCGAGCAGCTGCGTGCCAATGTCGCCCTGGCCTTCTCCGACATGGTGCTGGCCAGCGGCCTCGGCGCCATCGATCTGCAGGGCCGCCAGGTCGAACTGTCCGACAAGCTGCGCGAATTCGTCGGTCAGCGTCTGTCCGGCTTCGGTATCGGGGTCGAGGGCGTCACCATGACCATCTCCCTGCCGGAGGAAATCCAGCAGGCCATGACCCGCGGTGTGGCGCGTGGCGTCGAAGCCGGCGGCTTCATGAACAATGTCGACCTCAACCGCTACCAGCAGATGCAGGCCGCCGACGCCATGCTCGCCGCCGCCCAGAACCCCGGCGGCGGAATGGGAGCCGCCATGCAGGCCGGCATGGGCGTGGTCCTCGGCGGCCAGATGGCGGGCGCCATGCAGGGCAGCATGCAGCCGCAGCAGGGCGGCTACGCCCAGCCCGCCGCCCCCCAGCAGGCGGCCCCGCCGCCGCTGCCCGGCCAGCAGCAGTTCCACTTCGACAACGCCGGCCAGGCCGCAGGTCCTTTCCCGATCGACCAACTACGCCAGTACGTCTCGTCCGGCCAGCTGACCCGCGACACCAACGTCTGGACCGAGGGCATGGCCGGCTGGCAGCCCGCCAACACCGTCCCCGCCCTCCAGCCCCTCTTCGCCACCCCGCCCCCGCTGCCGGGCACCCCGCCGCCCCTGCCCCCGCAGTAGCAGAAACTCGACCGGTGGCATCGCCCGCCCGGGCGGTGCCTCGGACCGGTCCGCGTGCGGATGCGCCGAGACGGGTGGACCGATGGTGAGACCCGAGCTCCCACAGCTCATCCCGCCGCCGTCCCGCACTCCGACGACGGCCCACCGGTCGCAACCGCACCGCGGCCGATCGGCCCGCCGTACCCGGACGTCGTCTCCGTCCGGACTGCCCTACATCCACGCCCGAGCCCTCGGCGCGTCCCCGAAGTCCTTCCGCCCCATGGCGTGACGCGAGTCCGCCGCACCGAGTGAGCTCCCATGAACGACAACCAACGGCCGCCGCACCCGTCCGGCCCGCCGCCGCTCCCGTCCGGGGACCCGGCCGCCCCGCACACGGCCGACCGGCAACCGTGGACGCTGCCGCTCGCGGCCAACGACCATGCCCAAGGCCGCCTGCCATCCGCCCAGCCGCCGCACCCCGGTGGCCCCGGCGCGGGATCGCCCGTCCCGCCGCCACTTCCGGGTTCTGTCCCGCCGATGCCGCAGCCTGGCGCGACCCCGCCGGGCGGCGTCCCCGGGCAGCAATGGGGCGCGCCCCCTCCACTTCCGCCCACCGGAGCAGGGCAGAGCGGTGTTCCTCCGATGCCGCAGTCCGGTTCGATGCCGCCGCAGCAGGGTCTAGCCCCGCAGCCTGGCGCTGCCCCAGGGCCGGGAACTATTGCGCCGCCGCCGCTTCCTGGGTCCGGGGCTCCGGCCGGCCCGCCGCCGCTGCCGGATGCTGGAACCGGGCAGCAATGGGGCGCGCCCTCTCCACTTCCGCCCACCGGAGCGGGGCAGAGCGGTGTTCCTCCGATGCCGCAGTCCGGTTCGATGCCGCCGCAGCAGGGTTTCGCGCCGCAGCCCGGCGCTGCCGGGCCGGGAACTATTGCGCCGCCGCCGCTTCCTGGGTCCGCGGCTCCGGCCGGCCCGCCGCCGCTGCCCGGTGGGGTGGGGGCAGGACAGCCGGGGCAGGCGCCGGTGGGGGCCATGGCTCAGCCGGTGATCGTGGCGCCGGTGATCGTGCCGGGTGGGGTGGCTCCGGGACCGGTCGAGTCGGACGGTGCTGTGCCGCAGGGGAATCCGGTGGTGCCGGATCGCGCGATGTTGCATCAGACGGAGTTGACTCGGACGTATCCGTGTTCTTCGTGTGGGGCGCAGTTGGTGTTCGATCCGGTGGGGCAGGATTTGTTGTGTCCCAGTTGCGGGAATCGGTCTCCGGTGACGGCGCCGGATGTCGAGGTTCAGGCTCGGGAGCTGGGGCCCGCGATTGCGGCGTTGCGGGAGTTGCAGGCGCATGCGGCGGGGCCGCAGGTGACGGGGGAGTGGGAGGTGAAGTGCCAGAACTGTGGTGGGACAACCGGGTTCAACGGGAGTCTCACCGCTACTCGGTGCCCATACTGCGCCACGCCCATTCAGCGTGATGATGTGCACAATGCGCCGGCCCGGTTGCCGGTGGACGGTGTGGTGCCGTTCCTGGTGGGGGAGAAGCAGGCTCGGGAGCTGGTCGAGAAGTGGGTGTCGGGGCGGTGGTTCGCGCCGTCGAATTTCCGGAAGTATCGGCGGATCGGGGCGTTCTCCAGCCTGTACACCGCGTATTTCACCTATGACGCCGATACCCAGAGCTGGTATCAGGGCGAGCGCGGCGACGACTATCAGGTGCGGGTCGGGACGGATTCGGATGGGGATCCGATCTATGAGACGCGGACCCGGTGGTATCCGGTGGCCGGTGAGGTCGCCAATGAATTCGCGGATCTGCCGGTGCTGGCCAATGACAATATGAACCGCGACCGGATTCGGTCGCTGGAGCCGTGGCCGGTGGAGCAGGCGCGCGCGTACTCACCGGAATTCGTGGCCGGGCACCTGTGCCGCACCTACGACAACGATGCGGAGCAATCGTTCCCGGAAGCGCAGCAGCGGATGGAGTCGGCGATCGAATCCACCGTGCGCGGCGACATCGGTGGTGACCATCAACGCATCCACCAGCTGAACACGAACTGGAACTGGCTGGCGTACAAGCATCTGCTGCTGCCGATCTGGCTGCTGACGGTCGTCTACATGGACAAGACCTACCAGGTGTACATCAACGGCCTCACCGGCCAGGTGTCCGGCGACCGACCGTGGAGCAAGGTGAAGATCATCGCTGCGATCCTGGCGGTGCTCGCGATCATCCTCACGGTGATCCTGGTGTACAGCAAGGTGCACGGCCATCACACCCCGGCGCATCCGACCGGACCGAGCCACTCGACCGTCGCCCCGCCGCGCCCCACCACCCATCGCTGACCCGACCGACGAAAGTGAGCCGACCATGCTGATTGCCGTGCTGATTGTGCTGGTCCTGATGGCGGCCGCCGTGGGTGGCGTGATGCTGGTGTCCTCCCGCCAGAAGACCGCGATCGCGGCCGCCAACCAGGTCGTCCCCGGCACCGCCACCCGCGCCCCCGCCTCCTGGGCGGGCTCGCACGATCCGGAACCGCGCCTGCACCGCCGCCTGCGCGACGCCATGACGGCCCTGCGCACCGCCGATGCCCTCGACGACGCCACCACCATCGTGCTGCGTGCCGAACTCGAGCAGGCAGCCCTGGCCTGGGACGACCGACTGGTCGCCATGGCCTCCCTGCCCGCCGCCACTCGCGGCGACCAGCTGGCGACCGCGACCACGGCGGTGGAATCCATCGAAGCGGCGGTGGCACAGTATGTTTCGGCCGCCACCCAGCGCACCGCCGCCGACGTGAACGCGGGCCTGACCGCGGCCCGGGCGCAGCTCGAGATCCAGGCCGAGATCCGGAAGTCACTCGAGGCGGGCTGAATCCGGGGAATCGCTGCGGCCTCCATGGTGATTGCGCAGACTGTGGGGGCCTCGGCCAGGACACCCAACTCGGCTGGACCCCACCGACTCCGGTGTACCTGCTCCGCATGCGCCGCGCGCTCGACGAGGCCCGAAAGGCAGCACAGCGACGCCGAGCGAGGATTCACCCGGCCGGCGAATCCAGTTCCGCCAGTGAGCGAATGACCGTGATCCCGTCGTCCGAGGCGACCCCAGGACCGCTGCGAACCAGCCAATAGGCCCGCAGCCCGGCATTTCTGGCGCCCAGCGCGTCCCAGTCGTACCGATCGCCGACATACGCCACCTGCTCCGGCGGCAGCCCGAGCATCTCGCATCCCGCGAGGAAGATCGCCGGATCGGGCTTGGCCGTACCGAATTCGTCCGAGCACAGGATGGCGTCGCCGAAGTGGTGCAGCAGCCCGACCGTGCGCAGCTTCCCGGTCTGGTACGGCTGGGAGGCGTTCGACACCACGCCGAGCGCCTTCCGCCCGTCGAACCGCTCCAGTACCGGCGCGGCATCCGGGAACGCCGCCCACGCGGAATCCCGGTGCGCCGCATAGCGGGCGAACCACTCGACCGGATCGTCGGCCGTCACGCCCAGCTGTGCGAGAAATCGCTCGGTCCGCAGCCGCTGCTGCCCCTTGAAGGTGAGTTCACCTGTCAGGAACCGCAGATACTCTTCCTCCTCGATCGCCCGCCACAGCGCCAATGCCGCCGCCGGTGACTCGACGCGATCCAGGAGCTGTTCGGCGGCGAGATGCCGCAGGAATCCGATCCGCACCGTCGCGGAATAGTCGATGAGCGTGTCATCCACATCGAACAGGACCCCGCGAATACTCATGTGCGCGTACCGATCACCACTGTCGCCCCCATATCCTCACACTCCACGATCCGAGCCGACAGCCCGTACTCCCGCATGATCGCGGCGGCAACCGGAGCCTGCTCCTCGCTCTCCTCCACGAGCAGATGCCCACCGGCACAGAGCCATTCACCCGCCACGGCAGCGATCCGCCGCAGCACGTCCAACCCGTCCACGCCGCCGTCGAGCGCCCGCCGAGGCTCGTGATCGCGCGCCTCGGGCGGCATCCACGCGATGTCCTCCGACGGCACATACGGCGTATTCGCCAGCAGAATATGCACGCGCCCGCGCAGATCCGCCGGCACAGGGTCGAAGAGATCGCCCTCGACGACCCGAGCCCCCAGGGTTCCGAGATTCTCCCGCGCACACGCCACGGCCGCAGGCTCGATATCGGCCGCTGTCAGCTCGACCCGAATACCTTCCTCCGCTATTTCTTTCGCGAATGCCAACCCCAGCGCTCCGCAGCCGCAACACATATCGAGCACGACCAGCGTCGAATCCGCGTAGGCAACGGCGGTTTCGGCCGGGTCCGCCAGGGTGCGCGGCCCGACGGGCCGATACTCACCGGCGGCGGTACGGACAGCAGCGATGGTGGTGCCGGCGGCAGCGTCGGTGGCAGAAGTGGCCGCACTGTCGTGCGCGATACCAGCGGACTCGAACGGCTGGATCATGCTGCGGCCCAGGGCAATGGCCTGTTCGACCAGAAAGCTCGTGCGCTGACGTGGGACGAAAACGCCCGGCGCGACCGCGACCCGAAGGCCGCGAAACTCCGCCCATCCCAGCAGATGCTCCAGTGGGAACCCGGCAATGCGCTGCGTGACAAGCGATTCCAGGTGGTCGGCATCGGCGGCCGAGTCCAGGAGCAGCGCGGCCTCGTCCTCCGCGAACACACACCCGGCCGCGCGGAGCCGCGCGACCAGCGTTTCGGTGGCGGAAGAAGTCACCACGTCATTGTGCACGCCCGGACGGCCGCCCCGTTCGAGTGGGGGTCCGGGCGTGGGGATCAGCGTTCGGCGGGGAGCCGCAGGGTGCGGGTGGTGTCGAGGTAGATGCCGCGCTGGCTGCTGCGCGCGGGCGGCGGCAGCTGCGAGACGAGCTGCTCGAGGGAGGTGGTCGCGCCGATGACCGGCATTCCGGCGACGATGAAGTCGGCCACCGCGCGGCGAATGTGGTTGGGGGAGGTCACCACAATGACGCTGGTCGCGCCCGCGTCCTTCAGCATCTGCGCGCCGAACAGCGCGTTCTGCACTGTCGACCCGGCGCGGTGGTCGGCCAGGATGCGGCCGGCGGGAATGCCGTGCCCGATCAGCCAGCCCTGCATGGCCGCCGCCTCGGTGATCCCGTTCTGTGGATTGCCGCCGGTCACCAGGATCGGCGACATTGGCGAGGCGATCGCCTGCAGCCAGGCCGCCTGCATCCGGTTCACCAGCTCGGGCCGCATGGACCCGTCGGGGAGCAGGCCATAGCCGAGCACCGCGATGCCGGTCTGCGGTCCCGCGATCGCCGGAATCGGATTGGGGAGCGTGCCCACCGCGGCGCCGATGGCCTGGAACAGAGTCCGGGTGCCGTCCGCGAGCCGGCCGTCGATGCCACTGAGGTGGTTCAGCGCGACCTCGCGGGTGATGATGTCGCCGGTGTAGTCCGACCAGATCGCCTGCAGCGCCAGGGCCTGCGGGTCGTCCGGTGATTCACTGAGCAATTGGCGCAGGTCGGCCAGCCCGGCCGCCTCATTGCCGGCCGTGAAATTGTCCTGCGCGGAGTTGTACAGCGCCGCGGGGTCCGCGTGCGCGGCGCCGCTGCCGAGGATGGTGAGGACGGCGGCCACCGCCGCGAGCATGATGGGAAAACGCCTGGCGATCTGCACTGCTGTCGACCTTTCGGGGGTGTCACGCATTGCTGTTTGCTGGCTATCCATGGAGTTAGCTGGCTATTGGCTCCTATCGAATGGGGACACGATACGACTGACCATCCCGTTTGTCGGGTATTTGCCGAACTGATTTCGCAGTTTTGCCCGAAGCCATGGTGGGAACGCGCGCGAAGCGCGCCGCATACGGATCGGCACATCGCCCGCCCGGTCGCCGTGTGCGGGGAGGGCGCGGCCGGGACTCGGGATAAGCTGTGCACCCGTGGATACGACTTCGCTCATCGGCAAGGAACTCGCCGCCGCCATCAACGCCGACACCAAGCAGCGCGCCGCCGCCCTCACCGAGCAGGGCGCCGCCCCCCGCCTGGCCCTCGTGATCCCGAACGACGACCCGGCCAGCGCCTGGTACGTGAAGTCTCTCAACCGTGCCGCCGAGCGCAATGGAATCGCTTGCGAGAACGTCGATCTCGGTGTCGACGCCACCGCCGAGGAGATCCGCGCCAAGCTCACCGAGCTGTCGCAGGACCCGTCGGTGGACGCCATCATGCTGCAGACCCCGCTGCCCAAGGGCGTCGGCCTCGACGACGTCAGCTCCGCCATCGCCGCCGAGAAGGATGTGGACGGCGTCAGTCCGCTTTCACTGGGCCTGCTCGCCGCGGGCCGAGCGGGGAGAGGCGGAGCGGCGGGCTTCCCGCCCGCCACCTCCGAGGCGGTCGTGGAACTGGCCAAGTTCCACCAGGTCCCGCTCGCCGGTCGGCACGTCGCGGTCGTCGGCCGCTCCAACGTGGTCGGCAAGCCCCTGCTTCAGCTGCTGCTCGCCGAGAACGCGACCGTCACCATCGCCCACTCCCGCACGACCGACCTGCCCGCGGTGACCTCGGCCGCTGATGTCGTCGTCGCCGCGGTCGGCCGCGCGGGCCTGATCACGGCCGACCATGTCCGCGAGGGCGCGGTCGTCATCGATGTCGGCACGAACGAGGACGAGAACGGCAACATCACCGGCGACGTGAACGCGGCCTCGGTCACCGGCAAGGCTGCCGCCCTGAGCCCCGTCCCCGGCGGCGTCGGCCCCGTCACCACCGCACTCCTCATGCGCCACGTGGTCCAGGCCGCCGAGAACGGCCGCTGACCACAACGAATCAGGGAGCTCTCAGCGCGGGAATCCGTCCGATTCCCCGCGCCGGGAGCTCCCTGATCTTGTCCTGACCGGTGACGGTCACCAGTGTGTGGTGACGGGGTCGCCGACCGAGACGTTGTCGAAGTACCACTCGGCGTCGGCGGGGGCGAGGTTGATGCAGCCGTGGCTGACGTTCGAGTTGCCCTGGGAATCCACGGACCAGGGTGCGGAGTGGACGTAGACGCCACCCCAGGTCAGGCGCTCGGCGAACTCGCCGGTGAGCAGGTAGCCCTCCGGATCGTTCAGCGGGATGCCGATGGTCCGGGAGTCGAAGGTGACCGAGCGCTCACGGGACAGCACCGGGAAGGTTCCGACCGGAGTTTCGCGCCCGGGCTTGCCCATCGAGGCGGGCATGGTGTGGGCGACGCCGTCCACCCAGACCGTGAACGTATGCGCCGACATGTCCGCATCGGCGGTGGTGCCGCCATTGGTCTGGAACTTGATGTGCTGGTTTCCGGCGAGGACCGTGATCGGCGAGCGGGCGGGCAGGAGGTTCTCCGGTTGCCACATCAGCTGCCGGTCGTCGATCCAGGTGAAGTGGCCGGCGAGGGAGTCCCGCGCGCGGACGTCGACGGTGCGTTCGGCGGCGGCGCGATCGGTGACCGCGTCGGCGAACTGGACGGTCACGGGGGCCGCGATGCCCACCACCTGGCCCGAGGCCGGCGTAATGGCTTGGACGGCTGGCAGATTGGGTGTTTCGAGGGCCGCACCCGCGGCTCCGGTTCCGAACGCGGCCGCCGCGGCGACAAAGCTTGCGACGAACAGAGAGCGAATCGCTTTCTGCATTCTTCCATCCCTTCGAGAGGGTGTGGGGCAGGGTTTCTCAGACTATGACTTGGTCATCAGTCCCATCTGGAAATGTACCCGGTTCGTAACCTTTGTCCCGGCGTGGGGGTTATGCGAAGTTCGTATCGCCAGGTAGAGGGCCGGAAACTGACTGTGCCCCGTTCCGTAACGGAACGGGGCACAGTGCGGCCGATTCGCGACGGTCAGCGGGTGATGGCCGCGACCACGTCGTTGTGCAGGGCATCGGCCCGCGCGATGACCTCCTCGATCTGCTTCAGCACCGGCGCGAACTCGGCGGCGGCTGTACGGTCCAGCGATGTCACGTTGATGGCGATGTTCAGTTGCGAGCTGGCCGCCGCGGACCGGGCGCAGTCGGCCGCCGCGCCGATGTCGGTCACCACGTTCGGGTTGCCGATGGGCAGCAATTCCGTTGCCAGGGAAACGATTTCGTCGGCCTCGGCCACCACGGCCGCGGGCACCCGGGCGGCCTGCAGCAGCGCGGCGGTGATGGCCTCGCCGCGGGCGGCCTGCTCGGCCTCGGACTCCTTGGGCAGCTTGTAGGCCGCGCCGACCGCGGTGAAGGCGGCGGCGTCGGCGTCGGCCAGGGCCAGGGACCGCTCGCGGGCCACGTCCGCGGCGGCGATGATGCGGTCGATGACCGGGCGATTCTCGGCATCCTTGGCCCGGGTGGTGTACCGCGCGACCATGGCGACCAGGGCGGCGCCCTGGGCCGCGTGCAGCGCCGCGACCGCGCCGCCGCCGGGGGCGGGCACCTTGGCGGCCAGTTCACCCAGGTACCCCCGCAGTGTCGAATCACCGAAGGTGGTGGTGTCCTGAGTCATGAGGGGTGGCCTCCCTTGGCAGTACGGCGAATTCGGGTGATTTCGCCGCTTACCGTACCGGTCGCGGGGCCGTGCGCGGCAACCCGCCCGCTGTCGGTGTGCCGACCGGTGGGTAAGGTCCCGGACATGCGTATCGGACTGTCGATCAATTACACCGACGGCTTCAAGGAGACCGCTGCCGAGGTCGCCGACCTCGAACGGGCGGGCCTCGACATCGTGTTCGTGCCCGAGGCGTATTCGTTCGACGCGGTGAGCGCGCTCGGATACCTGGCCGCGAAGACCGACCGGGTGCAGCTGGCCTCGGGCATCCTGCAGCTCTACACCCGCACGCCCACGCTGACCGCCATGACCGCGGCGGGCCTGGACTACGTCTCCGACGGCCGCTTCATCCTGGGCCTGGGCGCGTCGGGCCCGCAGGTCATCGAGGGCTTCCACGGCGTGAACTACGACGCCCCCATCGGCCGCACCCGCGAGGTGCTCGAGATCTGCCGCAAGGTCTGGAAGCGCGAACGCCTCGAGCACAGCGGCAAGTACTACAACATTCCGCTGCCCGAGGGGCAGGGCACCGGCCTGGGCAAGCCGCTCAAGCTCATCAATCACCCTGTGCGCGAGAACATTCCGGTGCTGCTGGCCGCGCTGGGCCCGAAGAACGTGGAGCTGGCGGCCGAGATCGCCGAGGGCTGGCAGCCCATCTTCTTCCTGCCGGAGAAGGCCGACCTGGTGTGGGGCGACTCGCTGAAAGCCGGTCTGGCCAAGCGTGATCCGGCGCTGGGCGACCTCGAGGTGTTCGCCGGTCCCGCGCTGGCCATCGGCGACAATGTCGACAGCTGGCGTGACGGGGTCAAGCCGCACCTGGCCCTCTACATCGGCGGCATGGGCGCCAAGGGCAAGAACTTCTACCACGCGCTGGCCACCAAGTACGGCTACGGCGCCGAGGCCGACCGGATCCAGGAGCTGTACCTGGCGGGCCGCAAGGAAGAGGCCGCCAAGGTGGTTCCGGACGATCTGGTCCGCGACATCAACCTGATCGGTTCGGCCGGATTCGTGAAGGAGCGGATCGCCGCCTTCCGCGAGGCCGGTGTGACCGTGCTGAACGTGGTCCCGATGGCCGGCACCGCGGCCGAGCGCGTGAAGCTGATCGAGCAGTTGCGCGAGCTCCTCTGACCGAGCCGCGAACGCCGCGAAGCCGAGTCCGGAATGAACCGGACTCGGCTTCGTCGTTTACGGGCGGCCCGCAGCGGTGTGCGGGCAACGCCCTCAGCGCAGCGCGCTGAGCGCTTCGTCCAGCGTGGAATGCAGCGAGAACACCTGGTCCAGGCTGGTCATCTTCAACTGGCGGCTGGTGGCGGGCCCGTCGGCCACCACCACGAGGCGGGTGCCCCCGGCGCGTTTGTGGACGCCCACCAGCACCGCCATGCCCGCCGAGGCCAGGAAGCTGACCGCGGACAGGTCGATCACCAGTGCGGCCGGCTTGCCCGCGAGGGCCGCGTCGATCGCGCTCTCGAGGGCGGGGGCGGTCGCCAGATCGACTTCGCCGGTCACGGTGAGCACGGTGGCCTCAGCGTGCGGGGTGACCGAGGTGGTCATTGTCTCGGCGAAGGGATAGCCGTCTCCGGAAGTGTTGGTCACGTTTGTCAAATCTGCCATGATCCGTCCGTTCGTGCTGCATCGTCTACCACATCGGTACTGGTTCGGTAGCGGGCGTTATAGCGAAAACCGCAGCTACCCACTCTTTCGGAGTCCTCCGAAACCGCCCGCCGAATTTGTGCCGGCGGGCCCAGATTCACATGCGCCCGGCCGCCGAAAATGAAACGGCCATTAGTCGCACCGACATCCGTACCCGGGTACCCGGACCGGAATTGTCGATCTCGAGATCATCGGTGAGTGCACGCATCATGGCGATGCCGCGGCCCCGGTGACCGGGATCCGCGGGCAGCGGCCGCCACACACCGGTATCGGACACCTCGATGGTGAGGGTGTCCACGCCGCAGTCCGCGGTGAGCCGCACCCGGCCGGGCTCGCCGCCCAGGTACGCGTGCTCGATGCTGTTACTGCAGGCCTCGTTCGCGGCCGCGACCAGATCGACCGCCGTATCGTGCGGCACCGCGGCGGCGGTGAGCCAGAAACGCAGCGCGCGCCGGATGCCGGACAGCTCGCGGGCTTCGGCGGGCACGTCCAGGCGCAGCGGCCCGGGCGGCTGCCGGTAGACGACCATGGCCACGTCATCGTCGTAGCCGGCGGCGGGCCGCAGCCGCGACAGCACCGAATCGGCCACCTCGCGCGGCAATTGCCCGGCCACGCGCGACAATTCGTCGGCGAGTTCGACGAAGCGGTCGTCGATGTCGACCCCGCGCTGCTCGACCAGGCCGTCGGTGAACAACACCAGGGTGGAGCCCGGAGCCATCGCCGTCGTGGCCTCCGGACGGCGCGGAATATCGAAGGTGGCCAACGGGACTGCGCGACCGCCCTCCAGCAGCCGGCCGCGCTTGGCGGGCTCGGCCAGCACCGGGGGCATGTGCCCGGCATTGGAGTAGCGGACCAACCCGCGCACCGGGTCCAGGATGGCCGCGCACACGGTGGTGCACATGGCTCCCGGAATGCGGGAGGCCACCGTGTCCAGTTCGGCCAGCAGCTGGGCCGGGCCCGCACCGCGCAGCAGCAGAGCCCGTGCGGCCGTGCGCAATTGGCCCATCACCACCGCCGCCGACAGGCCACGGCCGACGCAGTCGCCGACGACGACGCCGATGGTGCCGTCCTCGAGCCGCACCACGTCGTACCAGTCGCCGCCGATCTCGAGCGGGGGCAGTGCGGGCTCGTAGTGCACCGAGAAACGCGGCGGCAGTTCGATCGGGCCGAGCATGGCGCGCTGCAGGGTGAGCGAGGTGGAGCGGGCCTGGTCGAAGTTGCGCGCCCGCTGCACGGCCAGGCTCAGATGCCCCACCAGCAGCGAGAACAGCGCCCAGTCACCGGGTGTGATCACGCGTGGCGCGGCGAAGCGCAGCCACAGCGCCGAGTCGCCGCTCTCGCCGAGCGGCGCCACGATGCCCTCCGAACTCGACGCCCCCTCGGGGATGGCGAACATGGTGCGGCCGGGCTGCAATCGGGCGCGGTCGAGCAGGGCGCGGGCCCGGGCGTCCAGGACGCGCCGGGATTCGCCGCCCTCGGCCGGCTCGGCATCCCCGCGTCGGCGGATGGGCTCGGTGTCGTGCGGGGCCACGCCCGCGCCGGTGTACGGATTGTCCTCGGAGACATACAGTTCCGGGCCGGTGTGATGGTTGGGCCAGACCGAGACCACCGCGGCCTCCGCGCCGATAGCGCGCCGCAGTTCCTCCAGGCCGACGGTGAGCACCTCGACCACGCTGGTGGCCGCGCCGACCGCGGTGGCCAGCCGGGAGACCGCCTGGTCGCGGGCCTGGGCGTCGTGCTCGGCGGTGACGTCGCGCAGCGTGCCGACGAAAATCCGTTCCCCGTTCTCGGGTTTCACCAGCGAGGACGTCGACACCGCGAGCCACAGCTGCCGCCCGTCGCGGTGGCGGATGGGCATCACGAAGCGGGCCGCGTCGGTGCCCAGATCCGGGTAGCGCGGCGCCTCGGGAACGGTCCAGGGGTGGGGGAGCGGATACGGAATCCCGTCGGGCCCATAGCCGGTGAGCGCGCCGAACGCCGAGTTGACCTCGACCAGCGTGCCCTGCGCGTCGACGACGAAGAAGCCGTCCTGCAGCGACTCCACCAGCGCCGTGCGGAAGGCGTCGCGTCCCGCGAGATCCTCGGCGCGCGAACGCTGTTGCTCGTAGCGCCTGGTCCCGTCCAGGAAGCCGCGGGTGGCGACGTCCAGCGCCGCCATGGTCTGCAGCAGGAACTCCAGCGCCGCCTCGGTGCGGTCGGTGCCGTCGGGCGCGGGCCCGAGACCCTCGAGTTCGAGCAGCCGGAAGTGGTGCTCGGTGAGGTCGAGAATGCTCACGCCCTCCACCAGCGCCCGCCGGCCGAGCTCGTAGCCCTCGGCCAGGGTGTTCTGATTGGGGGCGCGCAGGTGCAGCCGGAGCGCGGCGGCGTACGCCTCGCGAAACGCGGCCAGCACCGTACTCACGCTCTGCTCCATGGGCATGAGCGGGGGCCCTGCATGGTTACGCAGGCTTCCGCCTCCGGGCCTCGGCCCCTCATGCCGGGTTCTCGCTCATGGCTTCACACTCGGAATGGGTTGGGAGGGATGGGATTGCCCGCGATGGCGGGCCGCGAGCACGAGCGCGTCGTCGGTGTCCTTGGCGTGGCGGGCCAGGATCTCGGCGGTGATCTCCGCGGTCGGCTTGGACAGGTCGACGGCGTCGGCGAAACTGCTGGTGATGCCGTCGGTGGACATGAGCAGCAGGTCGCCGGGGCGCACGGCCACGGTCTGCGGCTGCAGGTTCGGCGGCAGCAGGTAGCCGACGATGCCGCCCGAGAGCAGGGCCGTGGCGCGGATGGCCGGTTGGCCGGGAGCCGCTGCGACGATGCGGGATTCGACATTGCCGACGCCCAGCCAGTGCACGCGGTCGCGAGAGTCGAACAGCGCCAGCGAGACCGCCGCGCCGCGGGTGTCGGACATGGCGCGATGGCACAGCAGCAACAGCACATCCAGTGGCTCGGCGCGGTTCTCGGCCAGCACCTGCGCCGCCCGATCGGACGCGTCGGCCGCCGCCGCGCCATGGCCGAGACCGTCCAGTACGGCGAAGAGCACCGAGCCCCCGCCCGCGTCGAGCACGACCGATCGGTCGCCCGAAACCCGTTGCCCGGGCAGTGCGCGACCGGCGACGGCCCATTCGACCGCGCCGATGAAACCGTCCTCACGCACCGGTGGGCACCCACTTCCACATTTCGACGAGGGTGCCGTGCCCCGGTTGAGAATCGATGAGCATGCCGTCCATCAGGCGCTTCGCGCCCGGAAGTCCCAGGCCCAGACCGCGTCCCGTGGAGAAGCCGTCCTCCATTGCGCGTGGAATGTCAGGAATTCCGGGCCCATTGTCCTTGGCCTGCACCACCATCGAGCGCCGGCCGTCGCGTTCCTGGACGCCGAGGTGGATCGCCCCGGTACCCGCGTAGCTCGTGATATTGCGGGCCACTTCGGAAATGGCCGTCGCGATCATGGTGCGATCGGAGAGCGAGAAGCCGAGTTTGGCAGCCAGCTCCAGCCCCGCTTGCCGAGCGGTCACGATGTCGTTGGACACGTTCACCGCGATCACCACGTCGTCAGCGGCCACGATCACGACCGTCTCGTTGGCTGCCGCGACTCTGGATCTTCTTGTTCAGCCAGGACAGGCCCTCTTCGAGGTCGAGCGCGGTGTGCATGTCCTCGAAGGTGAGCCCCAATTGCACCATGGCGAAAGCGACTTCGGGCTGTAGGCCCACGATGACCGTTTCCGCGCCCCGCAGCTTGGTCATGTGGGCGATGGTACGCAGCGATCTAGCGGCAAAGGAGTCCATTACGTCGATCGCGGTGACATCGACGATGATGCCCTGGGCTCGGTATCTGCTGACGTAGGTCATCAGATCGTCTTGCAGGCGTTCGGTATCCGCGTCGGTGAGCGCTGACTGCACCGACGCAATGAGATAGGTGCCCTGCTTCAGAATGGGTACCGGCATCTGACCCGCCCTGATTACCGTCCGTCGCGATCGGTGACGCGCGACACCTCGTAGCCGAGCAGCCGCTCCGCTTCCTCGATACCACCCTGGAGGTCACCGACGGCATTCATCTTCGACAGATCCAGGCCGATGGTGACCAGGGTAAGCGCGATCTCCGACGACAGGCCGGTAATGATGACATTGGCGCCCATGAGGCCCGACGCGTCGACCGTCTGCACCAGGTGGTTGGCGACCGTGGAGTCGATCGCGGGTACACCGGTGATATCGATGACGACGACCTTGGCGCGGTTGGCGCGAATAGCGCGCAGCAGCTGCTCGGTGAGCTGACGCGCGCGCTGCGAGTCGAGCACGCCGATGATGGGGAGGATCAGCAGCTGCTCACGCACCTGGAGAACGGGCGTGGACAGCTCGCGAATCGCCTCCTGCTGCTGGCGGATGACGCGCTCGCGCTCCTGCACGAAGGACACGGCCACGGTGTTGGCGATGCGGTTCGCGGCCGGCTCGTAGGCGTCGAGTACCAGGTTCAGCAGCTCGAAGTCGGACTGGTACTTCTCGAAGAGGCTGCGCGCCAGCACGTCTCGTAGCAGGAGCACGATGCCGATGACCTCGTCGGTCTCGACTCCTCTGGGGATGATGCGCTCGGACAGATCGCGCGCGTAGGCCTGCAGCGCCTCGACGCTACCGGTCTCGAGCACCTCGACGTAGTTGTCGTAGACGGAGGTGGCCTCGGAGAAGATCTCCTCGGGCGTCATGGCGGTGAGCAGCTGGGCATCGGTGATGCGACGGGCCCACTCCTCGCGCAGTTCGGTGCGGTTCTGCCGCAGGTGCTCGACGAGCTGCGGAAGCAGGTTGTCGACGGAACCCGCGGGCAGCGAATCCGCCGAGAGACCGATGGACACGTCGGACATGAAAACTCCTGCCCCTTTCGCTAAGGCCAGGTCGGGTGCTCACTTGCACGACCGATAACCGGTCGTGTGCTCGGTGCCGACCGCCGTCGGAAGCCGGTGCCGAGCCTAGTCTTACCCAGTACCCGATGGGTGCCAAACCAAACGCTGGTGGGCTGGGAATTCGCGGTCAGGTGTGCTCGTCGCGGGTTTCCGGGCTGCGGTGATGGGCCAGCAGTGTGTCGTAGATATCTGCCAGCGCCGTGAGCTGGCCACGATCGAGCACATCCACCATGTGACGCCGCACACTGTCGACATGCGAGGGTGCGGCGGAATCGAGCACCTGCGCGCCTTTTTCGGTGAGGACCGCGGCGGTGCGGCGGGCATCGTCGGGAATGGATTCGCGGGCGACCAGACCGCGCTTCTCCATCCGGGTGATCTGATGTGAGAGCCGGCTCTGCGACCACTCCAGCACGGCCGCGAGTTCGGCGAAGCTGCGCCGGTGGTCCGGGGCGTCGGCGAGCCGGGCCAGCACGGTGTACTCCACGTAGGTCAGATTGGATTCGCGTAGGGAGTCGCGTCCGACCGCGGCGGCGATGAGGTCGCGGGTGAACACGAATCCCAGCCAGGCGCGCATCTCGACATCATCGAGCCAGCGGGGTTCGGCCACAGTTCCACTCCCGAGTTCCGTTGTCATGCTAAATCCTCCCCGCCGCCGACAAGCGCATCATGCACAGGTAACACCTGCTCGGTTGAAGGTGCAACATGTACCTGTTCGCGGCATCCTGTCGCGGATTGCGGTGTCTTCGACCACGACCCATGGTGCCCGTCGCCGCGTCGGAGGCAGCAACGAGCGCACTTGCAAACGAGCGAACTCGGCCGGGCCTGGTCATCGGTGGGTACGGGTGGGTCGGTACAGTCACTCTGCTTGAACCGTCGGCTGACCAGCCCCCAGCCCTGCTCGAGGAGTCCGATTCGTGACCGCGCCTGATTTCCTGTACTCGGATCTGCTGCCCATCGGTACGGACGAGACGCCGTACCGGCTGCTCACCACCGAGGGCGTGAGCACGTTCGAGGCGGGTGGGCGGACCTTCCTGCAGGTCGAGCCCGAGGTGCTGCGCATGCTCACCGCGGAGGCGATGCACGACATCAGCCACTACCTGCGGCCGGCGCACCTGGCGCAGCTGCGCAAGATCATCGACGACCCGGAGTCCAGCGGCAACGACCGGTTCGTCGCGCTGGATCTGCTGAAGAACGTCAATATCTCCGCGGGCGGCATCCTGCCCATGTGCCAGGACACCGGCACCGCCATCGTGATGGGCAAGAAGTCCGAGGGCGTGCTCACCGGAGCCGATGACGCGGAATGGATTTCGCGCGGTGTGTTCGACGCGTACACCAAGCTGAACCTGCGCTACTCGCAGCTCGCCCCGATCACCATGTGGGATGAGAAGAACACCGGCAACAACCTGCCCGCGCAGGTCGAGTTGTACTCCAACGCAGGCGATCCCGCGCACCCGTCCTACAAGTTCCTGTACATGGCCAAGGGCGGTGGCTCGGCCAACAAGTCGTTCCTGTACCAGGAGACCAAGGCGATCCTGAACCCCGATCGCATGCTGGAGTTCCTGGACGAGAAGATCCGCTCGCTGGGCACCGCGGCCTGCCCGCCGTACCATCTGGCGGTCGTGATCGGCGGCACCTCGGCCGAATTCGCCCTGAAGACGGCCAAGTACGCCTCGGCGCACTACCTGGACAACATGCCGACCGAGGGTTCGATGGCCGCGCACGGCTTCCGCGACCTCGAGTTGGAGGAGCAGGTCTTCAAGCTGACCCAGTCCTTCGGCATCGGCGCGCAGTTCGGCGGCAAGTACTTCTGCCACGACGTGCGCGTGATCCGCCTGCCGCGCCACGGCGCGTCCTGCCCGGTCGCCATCGCGGTGTCCTGCTCGGCCGACCGCCAGGCGCTGGCGAAGATCACCCCCGAGGGTGTTTTCCTCGAGCAGCTGGAACGTGAACCGGCGCAGTACCTTCCGGAGCAGACCGACGCCATCCTCGGCGGCGACGTCGTCAAGATCGACCTGAACCGGCCGATGTCGGAGATCCGCGACGAGCTGTCGAAGTACCCGGTGAAGACCCGGCTCTCGCTGACCGGCCCGCTGGTGGTGGCGCGCGACATCGCGCACGCCAAGATCAAGGAGCGCCTCGACGCGGGCGAGCCGATGCCGCAGTACATGCGCGACATGGCCGTCTACTACGCCGGTCCCGCCAAGACCCCCGACGGCTACGCGTCGGGTTCCTTCGGTCCCACCACCGCCGGTCGTATGGACTCCTACGTCGACCAGTTCCAGGCGGCGGGCGGCTCGCACGTCATGCTCGCCAAGGGCAACCGCTCCGCGCAGGTCACCAAGGCGTGCAAGGAGCACGGCGGCTTCTACCTCGGATCGATCGGCGGTCCCGCCGCGCGGCTCGCGCTGGACTGCATCAAGTCCGTGGAGGTCCTCGAATACCCTGAGCTCGGCATGGAAGCCGTGTGGAAGATCGAGGTCGAGGACTTCCCCGCCTTCATCGTCGTCGACGACAAGGGCAACGACTTCTTCGCCGAGACCTCGAAGCCGATCGCCCTGCGCGTGCGCGAGCGGTCCAAGGAACGCGTCTGACGCGAGGAGGCATGCGAATGCGGAGGGCCCACCGGATCGAAACTCGGCACCACCCCGATCCGGTGCCTTCCGCCCGGCGTCGCGGCGGCCGCTACGCGGTCCTCGCGCTGGCCGCCGGGGCCGGAATGCTGTGCGGCGCACTGCCTCTCGGGCACGCCGCACCGACGAGTCCCGCCGTGATCGGCGGCCCGATCGCCACCCCGGTTGCGAGCGAGACCGACGGCTTGGATCCGTGGCTGGCGCTGGCCTACAAATTCGCGCTCGCCGAAGCACAGGGTCGGGACGTGCCGCTGTGGATCGTCTCCGGCTACCGCAGCCCCGCCGAGCAGGAAGCCCTGTGGGAGGACGGAATTCGCACCTATGGCAGCCCCGACGCCGCCCGCCGCTGGGTGCTACCGCCCAGCGAATCCACCCACGTCACGGGCCAGGCCATCGACGTCGGCCCGCGTGAGGGCGCGGCCTGGCTCGAGGCGAACGGCAACCGCTGGGGTCTGTGCCGCATGTACGACAACGAATGGTGGCACTTCGAACTGGCCACCCTCCCGGGCTTCGCCTGCCCCGCCCGCCTGCCCGACGCGAGCAGCCGGTGATCGTGACCGTCGAGCCGGGAGACAAGTGGATGCGTGCGCAGAGCCCTGACCTGTCGACCACTTGGCGGCGACCGCCGGGAACCCGCAGAGCGACCGCCGTGGCCGTCCTGGCCGGCGCCGGTCTGATCGGTGGTTCACTCACCGCGGCACACGCTGCCGCCCAACAGCTTTCGGACGCGACACCCACCGGCGCGGGCCTGCCCGCCGCCCAGGCCATCGCCGCGGGCGCCGACGGCCTGGACCCCCGCCTGGCCGCGCCTACAACGCCGCCGCCACCGAAGCCCACGATGCGGGCGTCTCGCTGTGGATCACCTCCGGCTACCGCACCCCCGCCGAACAGGAAGCCCTGTGGGAGGACGGCCTCCAGACCTACGGCAGCCCCGAAGCCGCCCGCCGCTGGGTCCTCCCCCCGGACGAATCCACCCACGTCACCGGCGAAGCCATCGACGTAGGCCCCCGCGAGGGCGCACAGTGGCTGGAGGACAACGGCTCCCACTGGGGCCTGTGCCGCATGTACGACAACGAATGGTGGCACTACGAACTCGCCACCACCCCCGACGGCCCCTGCCCGTCCCGCCTCCCCGACGCCGGCGACCGCTGACCGCCTCGTCCCACGGGGCATGGGCACGCCGGCACCGAGGGGCGAGGTCGATGCCCGCCCACCGTTTTTCGACTGAGCGACAACCAATTGCGTTGTGCGCGTGAATCATTGCGCACGACCCCGACTCGCGCTACCGCTCGGCGCTCACGTAGGTGAGTGCAACTCTGTCGTGCCGGGGCCGTGACGCCCCGGGCCGCCTCGGGTGCAGGACAGCGCGCACGCATCGTCCACGCGCCACCTGACAGCACTCCGTACCGCGTGAGGTGGCCCACCCGGTGAAGCGGGCCTTGCGCCGGTCCCGTTCCCAGGCCGGAGAACAGGTCGAGGAGGGGCGCATGCGGCGGCGAATGGCGGCGCTCCTGGCGATCGGCCGAGGATGGGTAGGGGAACGTGAAAGGCTGCTGACCCCATCGGCCGGTCCCGGCGGCCCAGGCCATGGGGTCGCGGGCGAATCGGCTGCTCAGGGTTGGGTTCGGGTGTTCCGCTCCGGAATACGCGGGGACGGCAGCGACGACGCAGTTCGGGTGTCGAGCACCAGCTATAGATTACAGTAATCGATAGGATCGATATCAAGTCTTGGACACTATATCTACAGCTCAGGCACAGTGGAGCAGGTCGGCCCAGATGGGTCGTCGACCCTCGGAGAGGAGTTCCCATGCCGAACCTCGCAGCCGGTCTCGGGCGGTTCCAGCGCGATGTCTTCCCCGCCAAGGCCGGGCTGTTCGCCCGTCTCGCCGGTGACCACCGGCCGGGCGCGCTGTTCATCGGGTGCTCCGATGCCCGCGTGGTGCCGGAACTGATCACCTCCGCCGAGGCCGGGGAACTCTTCGTCATCCGCACCGCCGGCAATCTGGTGCCGCCGCACACCCCGGGCGCGGCGGACGGTGTGGTGGCGAGCATCGAGTATGCGGTGGGTGTCCTCGGTGTCACCGACATCGTGGTGTGCGGGCACTCGGCCTGCGGCGCCATGACCGCGCTGTCGGAGGGGCCGGACCTCTCGACGCTGCCCGCGGTCGCGGGCTGGCTGGGGCACGCCGACGCCGCCCGGGCGCTCGTCGACCCCGACATCACCGGTGCCGCAGCGGTATCCGCGCTGGTTCGCCACAATGTGGTGGCACAGTTGGCCAACCTCGCCACCCATCCTGCGGTGGCCCGGGCGCTGTCCCGGCGGACCCTCACCCTGCACGGCTGGGTGTACGACATCGGCACCGGCCGCGTCGAGGCGCTCGGTGCCGGGGGCGAGTTCAATACTCTCGCCGCCTGATTCCCCGTTCTCTCCCAATTCCGACCTCCGATTTCGCATCCGCGAAACGGTTTCCCGAAAGGAGGCACCGCCATGGTGCACGCACAGTTCGATCCGACCGCCCGTGAGGCGCTGGCCGATGACGCCGTCGCCGCCAAGATCGCCAAGGACCTGACCTGGCAGCAGATCGCCGACGCGGCCGGCCTGTCGGTCGCCTTCGTCACCGCCGCGGTGCTGGGTCAGCACCCGCTGCCGGAGAAGTCCGCGCTCGCGGTGGCCGAACTGCTCGAGCTCGACGACGACGCCGCCCGGCTGCTGCAGACCATCCCGCTGCGCGGCTCGATTCCCGGTGGCGTGCCGACCGATCCGACCATCTACCGCTTCTACGAGATGCTGCAGGTCTACGGCACCACGCTGAAGGCCCTGGTGCACGAGCAGTTCGGGGACGGCATCATCTCCGCCATCAACTTCAAGCTCGACGTCAAGAAGGTCGCCGATCCGGAGGGCGGTGAGCGCGCGGTCATCACGCTGGACGGAAAGTACCTGCCCACCAAGCCGTTCTGAGGCCCGGCCGCCCGGAGATGACCTGAATGTCCGGAATCGGAAGCTGATCGGTCATGTCCGGGCACCTGGCGGTTCAACTGGTGACCGTACCGTCGCGGCTGAGGGATCACGGCGGACGGAGATTGTGATGCTGGAACCGCGACTTCGGACCATGTGGCTGGCCAACGCGGCGAGCGGGGCAGCGGCCGTCGCCGTGCGCACACCGCGCCCGGTGTTCGCCGCCCAGGCGCGGCGGGCGCAGCGCGAGGCCGTGGTGGCCTCGGATCTGGAAGTCGTGACGGTGACCGATCATTCGGCCGTCATCACCTGGACGACCCGGACGCGGAACCGGGCGGGGCGGCTGCGGCCCGCGCCCGCCGACACCGAGCTGCGCATCGCTCCCGCCGACGGGCGCGGCGTGGCCCGTGCCCAGGTCTTCGAGGGCATGCGAACGGCGTACCACTACGCCGAGATCCGGGATCTGGAACCGGGACGCGCCTATCGATTCGAGGCGTACTCCGACGGGCAGCGCGCGGTACCCGCCCGGACGCTGGTGACGCGACGGTCCGGAACGCCCGAATCCACCGGCATTTTCACCACCTTGACGCCACCGCCGGGGCGACTACTGCGCACCCTCGCCCTGGCCAACGACCTGCACTATGGCGAACCGGCCAGTGGGCTGTTCGCGGGATTCTTCGAAGGGCTGCGGCACAGTACCGACGAGTATCCGGAGTTCATGCTGCAGGCCATGCTGGAGGATCTGCGCCTCCCGGATCGCGGGGCGGACCATCTGGTGGTCGCGGGCGATCTGACCGATTCGGGAACGGCCGAGCAGTCGCGTGGAGTCCGGGACAGTCTGGACCAGTGGGGCAATCTGGGCCGGGATTACTTCGTGTGCAGGGGAAATCACGATGTCCGGCCACCGGAGGAGACCGACCACTGGGGTGAGGTGTTCCATGCCCGGGACCGGCTCGTCGAATACTTCGTGGGCGGGCTGCGGCTCATCGGACTCGACACCACCCGGGCGCGCGGCGCCGGCGGCACCCTCGACCCGGCCGAGCTGGCCCACCTGCGCGAACTGCTGCTCGGCGAACCCGACCGGCCGACACTGGTCTTCGGTCACCACCCGGTGACCAGGCATGCGGCGGTGAGCAATCCGGGCGGGCCCGGCTTCGTGCTGGACCGGTTCAACGCGGCTGCGCTGCACGCCCTCTACGCGGCTGCGCCCGGGGTGTTCCTGCACCACAGCGGCCACACGCACCGGAATCGGCTGAGCCGCCCCGATTCCGGGATCGGTGTGGAATTCCTCGAGGTGGGCGCGGTCAAGGAGTATCCGGGCGGGTACACCCTGGTGCGGATCTACGAGGGCGGCTACATGGTGAACTTCTGCAAGACCAGGTCCGAGGCGGCGCGGCGCTGGAGCACGCGCACCCGCAGCCAGTACCTGGGCATGCACCCCGATCACGCACTGGGCAGTTTTGTCGATCGCAATCATGTCGTCCGGCGTGATTTCTCCGGCCTGTGCGCGGAGCCCTCAGCGAGTTGACCAGCAACACACCGGTTGACGCACCGGTAGGTCCGGTCAATACGCCCACAATTCCCGTGCTGTTCGGCATACTGCCTGATGCGAGTGCGCGCCAGCCCACCTGGATGAACTACCCAGGCTCGATCGGACATCGCGATGTCCCTTCGTTCACCGCTGTGCACGTGCCGCGGGTTCGGCATCCCGGGTTCGGCACTTCTCTAGCAACGGAGGCATGGTGGGCAGGCAGGGCAGGCAGTACCGTACGAATCACGGCACACTCCAGCACCAGCGCCCGCCCGTTCGCGTCACCCAGCGCCCCGCCCAACCCGACCGAGATGTCGTATTCGCTGCCAGCTGGCTCATTTTCGAACTGCCCACCGCGGTACTGCTGGCCGTCTTCGTCGGCACCGGCTGGCTCGGCTACCTCCAGCACGCAGGCACCCCGGCCCAGCCGCGCTCAGCGGTAGTGGTGCCCGCCGATGCCGCCCGTCCGGGCGCTCACTGAGTCGGTTCGGAACCCGACCGGCGATCCCGACCGTCGCTCGCCGCCGCCGCGATCACCGCGAGACCGATTGCGCCACCGAGCGTCCGGGTCACCTTCACCAGCCCGGACGCGATGCCGTGCTGCGCGAACGGCACACGGGTGACCGCGGCCGCCGTGATCGGCGCACTGGAGCGGCGCATCGAGCATGCCCGGCGACCAAGGGTCTCGTCGAGTACGCGCTGAAGTGCCCCAGGGCCTTTCAGGACTTCCTGCACGCCCGGGAGCGGATGCGGTCTCCTGCATTCCCGGACGGACTGCTGTCAGCGCCGGAGCAGCCCCGAAACGACGCCACCCCGGTGCCGCTGGCTGCGGGTCACCGGGGTGCCGGCGGGCGGATCGGCCGAAGCTGGTGCAGCGGCGGCCGATTCGGCGCGAAGGGTGTCAGTCGTCGAGGGAGCTGCCGTTGCGGGAGCGCGACGCGGCGCGGGCGCGGCGGCGGGCGGCCTGCAGTTCGGCGAGTTCCTGCTCGAGGGTCTCGGCGATCCGGAACTGGCCGGTGTCATAGACATTCAGCGGCGGTACCGGATCGGCCAGATCGGCGAGCGGGGAACGGTCGTCCTCTTCTTCGGGCTTGCGGCTCTTGCCGGTGGCGGAGCGGCGCTCCTTGTCGGCGGGTTTCGCGGTGTCCGACTGGCTTTCGCTCCGGGCAGGTCGGGGCTCGACCACCTGGGCTTCGGCATCGACGGTCTTCTCGGGCTCAGCGGGAGCCGCGGGAAGGGCCGGGGTGGGAGTCGGCACCGCCGAGGGGGAAGGGCGGCCGGGCCAGGAGACGACGGTGGGCATGGAGCGGCGGATTTGTTCGCCCGGGTCCGGCAGATCCCGGATCTGGTCCGTGGCACGCACGATGGCCAGACCGTACCGACCGGCCGCGGCGTTGTGGATCAGCAGCGCCACACCGATCATCACCGGTGCGATGGCGTGCACGGCCACCTCATACCAGCTGCCGTTCTTCAGGTACGGGTAGGTGTTGAGCATGACGGTCAGGCCCAGCAGCGCGAATTCGGCCACCACCACCTGGCGGCGGCTGTCGATCACACCCCACTCGGCCACCTTGTTGGTGCCGATCATGATGATCACGAGGCAGACGCTGATCATGCCTTCGAGCAGGTAGCTGAACCAGTACAGCGGATCGCTCGCCCCGCCCGGAGCGATGTTGTGCTGCACGTTGACCGCGGACCAGAGCATGCCGGCCGCGACCACACCGGCGAGCGCGCGCTGACTCCACGCCCGATGCTTGTACAGGGACGCCAGTTTGGCGTGCGGGCTCGATTCCCGCCGCTGAGCAGCGATCGCCTTGCGCGCCAGCAGCAAGTCGCGAATGTCGGCCTTCTCAATCTCTATGGTGGTCTGTCGGGCCCGATCGGCCGCTGACGCCGCGGCCTCGGCCTGTTTCCAGCGCTGCGCCCGCTCCTGCTCGCGGATGCGCTCGGCCAGATCGCGCTCGGCAACGAGCTCGGTCTCCGACAGCGCATCGGTGAGAGCGGGATCGTATTGGTATGCCAGCCGTCCCCGGGCCTTCTCGACCCGTTGCGCCAGCTGGGTGACCTCGTCCTCGCGCGGATGTTCGATCGTCAATTGGTCCCCCGTCCAGGGAGTCCCGATGGCTGACAGGTGATTCCGGTAGGCACGGAGAACATTTCTAGTCGATACACGCCCAACCGCGAAACTGTTGATTTGCCGATGGTCCAATCCTTACGGCGCGCCGCGCTGCGACACGCGGAATTGAGTGGGAGTCAGGGCAGTACGAAGACATCGTCCGATCGGCTGTCCAGAGGGGTTGCCGACCGGAGTTCGGGCACCACCATATAGGACTGGGCGGACTATCGCAGGAGCCGGAACCCGCATGGGCGAAGCTGCGTGGACGAAGGATCGAAAGACGGGCGGACGGTGGGAGATTCGGCGCGCGGCTCGGGGGTCAGCTGATCGTCTCGAGCTCCTCGTCCATCGGGATCGCGCCCTCCAGGCCATGGGGGAGGCGGCGGCGGTTGGGGGACCCGAGGGCGGTGGTGAGGTCGGTGCCGTCGTGTTCGGCCAGGAGATCGTCGGAGTCCCAGACCAGCAGGGTTGCGCTGACTGTGTTCTCGGCGGCGGAGTGGGCCAGATCGTAGTGGGCGCAGGCGGGGACGTGGGGGTAGGTGATCCAGAGGTCGTAGCCGGTCATGAAGAGGTCCAGATCGAATTGGACGGACAGGCCGAGGAGTTCGCTGCGGCCGTTGTCGTCGACACCGGCGAAGGCCTCGTCCAGAGCCAGCAGGCGGGGGGCCTGGGGGTCGGCCGAATCGAGCATGACGTGGGCGGCGGCGAAGAGCGGAAGGTGCAGGGACACCGACTGTTCGCCGCCGGAGAGAGCGCTGTGCCGGGCAACGGTGAGGCGGTCCTCGGTGCCGTCGGCGGTGACGATCGTGAACGAGAAGACGCGCCAGGTGCGGTAATCGAGGGTGGCCGCGAGGATCTCGGGGAACGAGCGCTCCGGATGGGCGGCGCGCGCGCTGCGGATCTCCGCGGCGAAATAGGCGCGGATGGTGGACAGGTCCTCGGGGGTGAGTTCGGCGGAGTCGCGGTCCAGGAGCTTGCAGACCGCACGGGCCGGCTCGGCGAGATTGTCCGCCAGCACCCAGTGCACGCCGATGGTGTTGCCGGAGGACATGCGGCGCTGCTTCATCTCCGCGCCCATGCGGGAGATGAGATCGCGGGCGTCGCAGGTGCGTTCGTGGATCTGCTGGGCCAGCCCGGTCAGCAGCGCGTCCTCCAGGATGCGGCGCTCGGCGTCGGTGAGCAGCAGCTCCTGATCGCGACGGGCCGCGCCGATGCGCTCGGCGAAATCGGCCAGGGCGGACAGGCCGTGGTCGTCGTGCACCTGCACCACGGTGAGGCCGTCGGCGGCATCCCAGTGCAGGCGGTAGTCCTGGCGGGCGGCGGTCAGCGCGGCGTCGAACTCCTGCAGGGCGGTGGTGACCGCGCTGCGGGTCGACTTGCGGGCCGCCTCGCCCGCGCGCACCGAAGCGGTTGCGGCGGCGAGATTCTCGAACAGGGCGGACACCTCGGCCGGCAGCACCGTGGGCTCCTGCTCCGGATCGCCGTTCTCGATCCGGTACAGCAGCTGCTCCGGCGTCGACCACGCGGCATCGCTGCTGGGCCAGCGGCTGTCGGCGGGTGCGCCCAGCAGGCTCAGCAGATCCGGGCGTGCGTACGGGGCCAGATGCCGGACGTCGGCGAGCAATTCGGTGAGCGCGGTGCCCAGTGTGTCGTGGGCGGCGCGGTGCGCGCCCTCGGCGGTGCCCACGGCCTCGATGGCCTCGGCCGCGGCCTTGCGGGCGGCCTTCTGCTCCGCGCGCGCCGCCTCGATCTTCTCCCGGGCCACTTCCAGCTCGCGATCGATATCCGCGGCGCCCGCGCCCAGCGCCTCACGCAGCGTCTCCAGTTTGCGCAGCTGCTCCTCGTACCCGGCGCGCGCGGCCTCGGCCTCTTCCGCGAATGCCTCGGCCAGGTCCTTGGATTCCTCGAGCCGGTCCCCGGCCTCCCGGGCCCGCTCGTGCTCGCGCTGATGATCGCCGCGCAAGCGCAGCAGCGCCGTCCCGGCATTCTCGAAATGGCGGACGGCGGCCGCCAGCGCATCCAACTCGGCAGGATCGCGCGGTGCGCGATGATCGGCCGCGATGGCCCGGACCTTCTTGTCCGCGTTGGTGTATTCCGCCACGGCCTGATCCAGATCCCGCTCGGCCTGGCCCGCCGCCTCCGAGCGCGAGCGCAGCATGCCCGCCGCCTCGGCGACGCTCCGCAGCGCGGCGGTGACCGCCGTGGTCCGCGGCAGCGCCTTGGCCGCCGCCGAAATCCGCCCCAGCTCCGCGGTGGCGGCCTGTTCGTCGGCTGCGGCGGTATCGGCTTCGCCCACAGCCGTTTCGACGGCAGCGGCCAGCTCAGCCAGTCGCAACTCGCGCCGGCGCGCGCGGGCGGTGGTGCCGATGAACTCGGCGTCGGCCTTGACGTGCCGGCCGACCTGCACGCCCTGCCGGAATCGGCCGTCGGTGGCGATGGTGAGCTGCCCATCCGCGCCGACAGGCTGTGCGTCGGCCCCGGAAACAGTGTGCCCCTTGCCATCCGCGCCGCCGGCCGTGATCGATTCGGCGGCATCGACCGTCCCGGACGTGTTGGCAGCTGGGGCGTTCGCGTCCGGGGTGGAGACCTCGTGCAGCGCGATGGACGCCAGAATGCCGGAGATGATCCGGCGCGGCACGGTCAGCGTGTCCGAATCATCCTCGACGACAAGCACATCGGCCAGCGTGCGGCCGGTGGGGCGCAATTGCCGCGGCAGCGGTGTCAGGAACTGGTCGGAGGCATGGTCCGGCAGTTCGGCATCCGCGCACACCCAAGCGTCGAGCAGGTTGGCGGCCTGTAGCGCAGCCTCGATCCCCGCTGCCTCGTGCGCACCGACGCCGTCGGCGAAACGCACCAACCGCCACAGCGGCGCGCCGCTCCGATCCGGTCGCACATCGATACGCGCCGCGAAAGCCGGTGGCGCGTCGTCCCGTTCGGCCGCGACCCGCTCCCGCTCGGCGCGCAGTGCGCCCGCCCGTGCGGTCGCCTGAGCCGCTCGCGTCCGCGCCTCCTGCCGCCGCGCCCGGATCTCCTCGGTCAGCGGCTCGGTGCGTTCGGCGAGCACTTCGGCCGGGGTGGCCGGAGCGGAGCTGTCGTCGGATGCGTCGCCGCCGGACCTGGCGCCTTTCGTGCCGCTGCTTTCCGGGCGCGGGGCATGCTCGGTGCCGACCTGCCCGAAGGCGTCGTCCAGTGCCTCGAACAGTCCCGTGCGAATCGGCGCGTAGACCTCGCGGTGGGTGTCCCACCAGTCGCGCAGGGACACAGCGGTGTTCGACCGGGCCAGGGCCACTCCGGCTTCGGCCTCGGCCAGTTCGGCGGCGGCGGAATCGCGCAGCTCCACCGCGCGCTGTGCGGCGCGTTCGGCCCGGGTGCGCTCGGTGACGGCCTGGTCGACCAGGGTGAGGGCGCGGCGGACGGCGCGGATGTCGGCGTCGCGCTCCTCGGCGTGGGAGTGGACGGTGGTGGTGAGGTGCTCGGCGCGGGCCGACTCGGGCAGGGTCGACCAGCCGATGCCGGCTTCCTCTGCGGCGGAACGGAGTTCGTCCTCGCCGCGGGACAGCGCGGAGGCGGCATTGGTGACCGCGGCCCGGGCGCGTTCGGATTCCTCGAGCCGCTGGTCCACGGTCTGACGGGACTTGAGGGCCTTGTCGTTGTGCACGGCGGCGGAGGTTTCCAGCCGGCGGACGGCGCCGGCGAGATCGTCGAGCTGCTGCTTGCCCTCGTAAGCGCTGGAACGCTGGAGGGTTTCACGGTCGGCGAGAGCCTGCTCGTAGGCGCGGTCGGCGTCCTCGGCGCGGGTCTCGGCGGCCGCCCGCTCGGTGTCGCGGCGCTTGCGCAGGGCGGCGGCCGCGTGCAGGGCGGTGCTGGAGTGGGTGACCGCGTCCAGGCGCACCCGCACCTGGTCGATGTCCGTCTTCGCCTGCACTGCTAGGTATTTGCGGTAGACGTTGACGAAATCGCGGGTCGCGGTGTCGGCCTGGACCAGGCCCTCGAGGGTGCGCCCGACCTCCTCCATATCGCTGAAGGAGCGGGCGGCGTCCAGGATGAGCTGCTCGTCCAGCGGGCGCAGGCCATCGGTGAGCGCCTGCGAGAGACCACGCGGGTCCAGATTCTTGGCCAGCTGCGGGCGGCGCAGTGTCAGGATCAGATTGATGAGCTGGTCGTAGCGCTGCTGTCCGAGCCCGAACATGCGGGCGTCGATGGCCGCCCGGTACTCGACCGGCCGGTCCACGATGGCATCGGAGCCGATCTGCTCGGCCAGCTGCTTGCGGGTCAGCGGCCGGTCGTCGGGACCCAGCAGCGAGAAGTCCACGCCCACCCGGCCGTCGGCGACGAAATACCAGCGGGTCACCTTGTCGTTGGAGCGGGTGGCGCGCATGCCGATGCCGATGGTCACCGTCTCCGGCTCGGTCCAGCTGCCGCGCGCGAACTCCATCCACACGTACGAGTAGGCCGATTCCTGCTTGCGGTACAGCAGATTCGACTTCATGGTGCGTTCTTCACCCGCGAACGGATTGAGCCGCCGCGGCTCGATCCGCCCGTCCAGCACGAACGGGAACAGCACCTCCAGGGCCTTGGTCTTGCCCGAGCCGTTGGGCCCGCGCAGCACCAGCCGCCCGTCGGCGAAGCAGAACTCCTGATCGCGGTAGTCCCACAGGTTGATGATGCCCGCCCGGGTGGGGACGAAGCGCACTCCACCGTGAATGTGGTCGGCCATCAGTTCCCGGATCCCTTCTCTGTCGAGCTGTCCGCAGGCACGGCATTCGCGCCGAGTTGTGTGGGGGAGATGAACAATTCGGTTTCCGCGCGAGTGCGGATGGTGACGATCGCGCCCCGGTACCGGGCCAGCGCGGGCAGGATGAGCAGGCCGCCGTCGACCGGCTCCACCAGCCGCAGCCGTGCCAGCAGCGAGACCGCCTCGGCGGTCAGGCCCGGCACATCGGCCTGCCACTGGGCGGCGAAGGTGTTGCCGTACCGGTCGGTCAGCATCTGCACGGTGTCGCGGATCCACGGCGACTCGAGGAACGGGAAGTCGGCGATCTCGGGCTCGGTCGCTTCCGCGTCCGAATCCTCGTGCGGCCCGCAGACATCCATCGGATCCGCGAGCGGTGTGAACACGGTATTCGACGGAATGGCGGTGTCGAGCTGCTGCACCAGATCCAGCAGCGGACGGTCCGGCCGCGGCCGGCGTTCGACCGGATTGTCGATGTCCAGCACCAGATCCGCGATCTCACCCGCCAGCAGCAGCGCCACCTGCGCGAGCGTGCCCGTGCCCGGGAACCGCACATCCGACAGCCGCCCCGAACTGTCGATCAGCGCAACGCCTTCCGCGCGCCGCTCGGCTCGTAGCCCGGTGAGGGACTCGACCTCGGCGACCAGCTTCTCCTGCGCCAGCAGTGAGCGCTGCGGCTCGTCGAGCTCGTCGGCGTAGACCACGGGCTGCTCGACCAGGGCGCGCCGGACCTCGCGTGCCGCCAATGCCATGGCAGGGGAACGGGTATCGGATCCGCCCGCCTCCTCGCCGAGCAGTCCGGTGACGCTCTGGAGATGCTGCAGCGCCCGCGGTGGCCGGAACAGCGCGAAGACCACCGACCGGTCGATGTCGTAGAGCGCCTCACCGGCCTCCGGGTCGCTCGCCCAGCCCCCGGCGTCGCCGTCGGCCAGGGTGACCGCGCCGCGCGCCGCCAGCCAGCCGACCGCGTCGACGAACGCATCCCGATCCGCGGCCCGATCCGGCGCCAGCTCCAGGCCCTCCACCCGTTCGGTGTAGGCGGCCACCTGATCGGCCAACTCCGACAACGTGATCTGATCCCCGGCCCGGCCCAGCGCGGCCAGGGCCAAGGCGAGATAGGCGTAGCGGCGGCGATCGAACAGCCGGTCACCGCTGGTCCGCGCGGGCCGCCCGGCGTCGAGGCGATCCAGCACCGGGAACAGCCGCGCCGTGGTCTCGGTGACCTCCAGCCGATACCCGAACAGCTCGGCGAGATCCTCCCGCAGCTCCGTCGCCCACCGTCGCAGCAGCGGCAGCGCAATACGATCCGGATACGTGCGGGTGACCAGGTGATTGGCCAGGATCACCCGCGCCGCACGTTGATAACTGTCCAGCGCGAGCGAATCGATACTTCGCGCGTGCATCAGCCCACCTCCCCGGCGCCGACAGCCCCGCCCGCGGGCGTGACCGACGGATCCGGCCGATTCGACTGCGCAGCAGGGGGTTTGCGACCACGCACGGCAGTGGTCTCGCGAACCTCGAGTCGCCGGTTGTTGAGGTGCAGCACGCCCTTGGACGTACGGACGAGCGTGGACCCCTCGTGCTCGGACACGGTGAGTGTCACGCCGCTGTCCGAGCCGGAGGTACCCGGCACCCGCCCGCTCACCGGCACCCACGCGGTGGACGCGGCGTCGAGCAGTTTGAGCAGCACCTCGGTTTCGCCCTCGTCCAGCTCCCGGTCGTAGAGGTCGGCGGCGGCCAGCGAGCGTGCGGCCTCGGCGCGGGCGCGCTGGGCATCGAGCTGCGCCTGGCGCAGTCGGCGAATCCCCGCGTCATTGCGCTGCAGCCGGGCGGGCGCACCCGGTGTCGGCGGCCGCCCGGTCTCGGCCAGGGTGCGGGCGATCTCCAAGGGTGGTGCGTCCCACCAGGATCGGATGGCCGGAATCACGTCGGCGTCCGGGTGCTGCATGGCCAGATGGCGGGGACGGCCCAATCCGAAGACGGCGTCGTACAGCGCGTGCGCGGCCTCGGTGGTCGGGGCGGCGGTGAACCATCCGGCGAGGTGTCGCAGCGCCGATTCCCGGCTGACTCCGCCCTTACGGGTCTCGGTGACTCGTCGCAGCAGCGAGAGCACGGCCGCGATGGCGCTCATGGTCGCTTCGCGCAGCCGCTCGCATTCGGTGAGCCCGCCCTCGTCGTCACCGATGAACCAGCCCCGCAGCCCCTGCCAGCGCGCCCGCCAATCCGCTTGGCGCTCAGCGGTATCCAGCAGCACCCGCTCGTCGCAGCGGGCCGCGCGTTCGATGAGATCCTCGACCCCGGTGTTCTCCACCTCGCGAATGGCGATGGCCAGCCGCGGCGCGAAACGTGCCAGGTCCATGGAGAATTCGCGCATGTGAGCCAGCAGCGCGTCCTTGTGCGCGAGGAAGGCTTCGGGGGTGGCCTCGGTGGTCCGCACCAGATCGCCGAGCGTGAGATAGAAATGCGCCGCCCGCTCGGCCAGATCCGACAGCGCCCGGTCCAGCCGGTTCAGCACCCGGTAGACGCGCGGCGCGTCCGCGCTCTTGTTGGCCTCGGCGAGGGTGTGCAGATCGGCCAGCAGCTCCGGCAGCACCAGCCGCGAGAGCGCGGCCTCGTCGAGCCGCGCCTCCAGCACATCCGAAACCGCCCGATATGCCTGATAACCCGCCTGCGAGAACTGATAGACGAAGTGCCGGTTCCGGTACTCGGCCAGCGTCGCCGCCCGGGTCCCGTCGTAACTGCGTTCCAGCACACCCCACTGGTGCAACTGCTCCAGCAGCGGACCCACCTCGGTGGCGGTCAGCGCGGGCGCGCCCGGGCAACGATCGAGCGTGTCGGCGACGTCCGAGGCGTGCAACAGCACCACGTAGGCGGCGCGGGCGGTGTCGAAGGCCCGCAACACCCACAGGTAATCGGCCCGTTTCTCGGCGGTGGCGAAGGAGAACAGACGCAGCCGGTCGGCGTGCGGAATCTCCTCGGACCCGACCCCCCTCGGGTCGGGCAGCAATCCGTCAGCGGACTCGGTCACCGGGAGAAGGTTAGTACCCCCTCCCGACCGGTTCGGAATCGTGCCGAGTGTCGGCGCGCCCGATCCGGGCCCCCGGTGACCGATTTCGGGTCGGCGATCTCGGGTCAGTTGCCGAGCGCGGCCACACCCGCCTGCGCGAACTTCTCGTCCTGATCACCGCTCGGCGCGCCCGCGACCCCGATGCCCGCGATCGGCGCGCCACCCTTGGCGGCCACCGGGGCGCCGCCCGCGAGGAACAGGGTGCCCTGGATATCGGCCAGATGCGGCGCACTGTCGAGGCGCTTGGCCAGCTGCGAGGTCGGCGCGTTCCAGGAGACCGCGGTGAACGCCTTCTGCTGCGCGGACGAGTAGGACTGCGGCCCGGCACCGTCGCCGCGCAACGTGACGACGGTATTGCCGTCCCGATCCACCACGGCGACCGTCACGTGCTGGTTCTCCTTCACCGCGGCATCCAGCGCGGCCTGCGCGGCCTTGGTGGCGGCGGCAATGGTCAGATGGGTGCTCTGCTGCAGGTTGCCATTGGCGACATCCGCCGCCACCGGGGCCTTGCTGCCCGGATCCGGATCCTGCGCGTTCACCGACACCACGCCGATCACCCCGGCGGCCACGACCGCCGCGGCCGCGCCGCCGATGATGAGGCGCTTGGAGCTGGACTGCTGCGGGGTGGTCATGATGTCCTCCACGGATTCTCGGGTGAAAGCTGTTCGCTGTGTTCGCATTCCAGCTTGCTGCCCAGGTCGGCCGGGCACATCGACGCAGCGGCCAGTAATTCGCGCGCGGTCCGGCTGATCCCCGTATCAACCGATCGGATGACCCCGGAGGCGGGTGGGGCACGGCAGAATGAGGGTGTTTGCCCACGTCGCTGCCGCCGAGGAGGTGCCCGCATGCGGTCTCCGGACCAGGTGAGCGCGCAGCCCCGTGACGACACCCGGTTGCTGGGCACCATCGTGCACAGCGCTTTCTACGTCCTGCTGGCCGCGTCGATGCTGCGCTTCGTGCTCCGCCACCCCGACAGCGCGCGCATGCCGTGGGTGATCGGACTCTCGCTCGGACTGGCCGTGCTCTATGTGCTGAGCGAACTGCGCGCGTCCCGACGCGTGCTGCTGTTCGCGCTGCTGGTGACCGCGTGGGCGGTATTGGTCGTCCTCGCACCGAGTTTCGCCTGGTGCGCGGTCCCACTGCTCTACACCGGCCTGCGGATCCTCCCGCTGCGTGTCGCCCTCGCGCTGGTCGCCGGGCTGACCGCGCTGGTCGTCTTCGCTCAGCTGAAGCTCGCCGGCTGGGCCGACCCCAACCTGCTGCTGGCTCCGCCCGCCGTCGCCGCCCTCAGCACCGCGCTGTTCGTCGGCCTGATCCGTCAGACCGAACGGCAGGGCGTACTCATCGACGACCTGCGCGCCACCCGCCGGGAACTCGCCGCCACCGAACGCCGTGAAGGCACCCTCGCCGAACGGCAGCGTCTCGCCATGGAGATCCACGACACCCTGGCCCAAGGACTTTCGAGTCAGCGCATGCTGCTGCAGGCGGCCGACCGGATCTGGGACAGCGAACCGGACCAGGCCCGCGAGCACGTGCGCAGCGCGGCAGCCGTCGCGGAATACAACCTCGCCGAGGCGCGGCGCTTCGTGCACGACCTCGCGCCCACGGATCTGGCCGCGGGTGGATCGCTGGTCGCGGCGCTGGAGGCGCTGGCCGAACGGGAGAGCGGAGACTCGCTCGGTGTGCGCATCCACGTGGAGGGCGCACCGGTGGGACTGCCCGCGGCCGTGGAGGCGGCGGTTCTGCGAATCGCGCAGGGGGCGTTGGCGAATGCGCGCGAGCATGCCGCCGCGACCGCGGTCACCATCACCCTGACCGACCTCGGCGACCGGCTCGTCCTCGACATCGCCGACGACGGACGGGGTTTCGACCCCGCCGAGACCGCCACCACCGCCGACCGCGGCCACGGCCTGCCCGCGATGCATGCCCGCCTGCGCCAGCTGGGCGGCACCCTCACTGTCGAATCGGCCCCCGGAGAGGGCACCGTCGTCTCCGCCGAAGTCCCCCTGGAGCGGTCGTGACCGAAGCCGAAATCCCTGTCCGCCTGGTGATCTGCGACGACCACGTGGTCGTTCGCGCCGGCCTGCGCGCCCTGCTGGGCAGCACACCCGACATCGACGTCGTCGGCGAAGCGGGTAGCGGCCCGGAGGTCGTCGCCCTCGCCGAGCGACTTCAGCCGGACGTCGTGCTCATGGACCTCCAGCTCGGCGGCGACATGGACGGCATCGAGGCCACCCGCCGCATCACTGCCGGCGGTGGCGTGACCCCGCACGTATTGGTGCTCACCACCTACGACACCGACGCCGACATCACCCGCGCCATCGCCGCCGGCGCGACGGGCTACCTCCTCAAGGCCGAACGCCCCGAGGAGCTGTTCGCGGCGATTCACGCGGCCGCGCAAGGGCGTACGGCACTGTCCCCGCCCATCGCGGACCGGGTGCTCAACCGCATGCGAAACCCGCAGCCCGCATTGACGGCCCGGGAACTGGATATTCTCGGCCAGCTGTCGCAGGGGCTGGGGAATCGGGAAATCGCCCGGGCGCTGCATGTCAGCGAGGCGACGGTGAAGACGCACCTGGGGCGAATCTACGACAAGCTGGGCGTCGACAATCGTGCGGCGGCAGTCGCTGTCGCGAACGAGCAACGGCTCCTGAACTGAGTCAGAGACCCTTGGGCGCAGCCTGCTGCATGAAACCGAAGAGGTAACCGGCCACGCGCCGCATCTGAATCTCCTCGCTGCCCTCGGTGATCCGATACCGCCGGTGATGCCGGTAGATGTGCTCGAACGGCGTGTGACGGGAATAGCCGAGCCCGCCGTGAATCTGCATGGCGCGGTCGGCGGCTTCACAGCACAGCCGGTTGGACCAGTAGTTGCACATGGACACCTGGGCCGACTGCGTGAACGGGCCGTAGCGGTCCATGGCCCACGCGGTCCTGTGGATCAAGGTCCGCAGCATCTCACACTGGGTGCTCAGCTCCACCAGTGGAAACTGGATCGCCTGGTTGGCGGCCAGCGGCGTCCCGAAGGTCTTGCGCTGCTTGGCGTAGGCGATCGACCGGTCGATGCAGTATTGCGCCGCACCGAGGCTGGACGCTGCCTGCCGGAGCCGATTCTCGTTGAAGAAATGCTGGACGACCGCCAGCCCGCGTCCCTCCTTGCCGAATATCGCGTCGGCCGGCACCCGCACGTCCTTCAGGACGACGTGGGCGTGGTCGGTGGGCATATTGAACGTCCACAGGAACTCGGCGATCCGGAAACCGGGCGTGCCGACCGGGACGAGGAAGGCGGTGATACCGACGCCGTCTCCCGCGCTCCCGGACGTGCGGGCGAAGATCAGATCGGCATCGGCGCGATGCATGCCGGTGTTGAAGGTCTTCTCGCCGTTGATGATCCAGGAATCGCCGTCGCGGACCGCCGTGGTCTCCATGAAGGTGGCGTCGGAGCCGTGATCGGGCTCGGTGATGCCGAAGCCGAAGAACTTCTCGCCGGTCGCCAGGCCGGTGATCCACGCCGATTTCTGTGCGGGCGAACCGTATTCGTGCATGAGCAGCAGCCCGACATTGTTGGCGACGACGGCGTGCTCGGTCTGCAGGTCGCAGTGCAGGCCCAGGCCGCGGCGGGCCAGATGCTCGCGGATGACGGCCATATCGAGGTTGGAGCCGTCGCGGCCACCGTATTCGGCGGGATAGGCGTAGCGAAGGTGGCCGGCCGCGTCGGCGCGGCGGCGGGCTTCGGCCAGCAGGTCCTCCCAGTCGTCGCTGGGGAGGCCGCCGCGGTCCCAGTCGGTGCGGGCATCCTCGCGGCGGTGGTCGAAGAAGCGGATATTGTCGCCGGTCTGTTCCAGCGGGACGATGTCGCGGTCGATGAACTCGTCCAGTTCGGCGAGATACTTCCGCAGCTGGTCGGGCAGCTCGAAATCCATGACGGTCACCTCGATCCGGTCGAGCGGATCTGCATGAGCAGATCCCATTCGATCTCGGGAATGCGCCGCCCGCTGGCGGCCATGACAATGCTGGGGACGGTGCCGTCCAGGAACGCGGCCGTTTGCGCGGCCAGTATGGCGCCCCACCCGAGGGTGCAGGCCACCTTCCACCAGCGGAAGCGATCGGCGTCGAAATCGCCACCGGCGCAGGCATATCCGCGTACGAAAGTGGCGCGGTCGGTGAAGCCGCCGAACTCGCGGTCGTCGACGCCGAAGCGCCACATGCGCAAGGCGGACCAGGCGGTGTCGCGCATGGGGTCGCCGAAGCGCTGGACGCCTTCCCAATCCAGCACCGCCTCGATGCCTTCGGGACCGACGATGAGGTTGCCGTTGCGAATATCGGTGTGGATCAGGGTGAGTCGCTCCGGGGGCCCGGGAAGGTGGCGGGTCAGCCAGCGCAGCGCGAGGGCGAAGACGGGGCGGTCGGCGAGCAACCGGGCAACCGACGATTCGGCCTCTCGCAGAAACGATTCGGCGGGATGGCCCACGGGGCTGCCGGGCAGTTCTGGGGAGCCCTTCTCCGGGTCGATCGCATGTAACAGGGCCGTGGCCCGGCCGAGTTGCTCGCCCACGAGGTCGCCGATACCGGCCTGCTGCACCAGCCGCAGGACCCGGCGCGGCACGGTCTCGCCGTCGAGGCGCTCGGACAGCATGAACGGCTCCCCGACATACCCGGTATCGGTGCACACGGCCAGCACGTGGGGGACAGGTACCCCGTGCGCGCGGGCCAGTTCACGTACGCCCGCCTCGACATCGACCGGGAGCAACTGAACACTGCCCGGCACGAGCGTTGCGACCAGTCTCAGCACGCACCCACCGAGATCGGCATCGAAGGCGACATTGCGTCGTCGCGCGCCCGCCGAGAGCGGCCGCAGGTCCGAGATCGTCACCGCGCGGCCGAGGTCCTCGGACAGGAATCGGGCCAGGCCGGCCGTCACGTCGCCGGTCATTCGCCCTCCCAGGCGTCATAGCCGGGTTTGGCGATGGCCAGGTCGGCGCGGACGATCGGAACCAGTACCGCCCACAGCGCCTCGTCGTCGGCCGGCTCGGGCACCTCCGTCGGATCCGCTGCGAGGGTGACTTCCCGCTGCAGCATCCGGGCCAGATGCGCGCCGACGCGGGCCTGATGCCGCAACTCCGGTGGGAGTGCGGGCAGGAGCGTCGTCTCCAGCAGATCCGCGAGCGCGGTCAGCAACTCCGGTGCCGTGGGCCGATACTGCATGGCATGCCTCCGGCCTGAAATCCGTTGTTCGGCAGGTAAACCGCGATGGTACGGGACCACGGGGCGCGATGGCCGTGAATTGCGGGCGAATGCCCGCAGTTGCGGTCGATGTCGGGGCCGCGGCCGGGGCGAACCTGCCGAATCGTGGTTGCCGAGACTTCACCCGAAACGGGCGAGCCTTTCTGCGGCCCCGCCGGTCGGACCGCGGGGCATGCGTCATTTGCGGTGCCCGTCCTGTGTCGAGTATCGAACCCCGTCGCCGATTTCGTGGAATGATCGCCCGTGCTGATCATTTGCGGTAGTCGGACCGCGATCGCGACACCGGACAGGTGGTGACAGTGGAGAACCAACCTCAGGACAGCGGCGATACGGAACACGCGGAACTCGACTACCGGTTCACCCTGGCGAACGAACGGACCTTTCTCGCGTGGATCCGCACCGCGCTCGGTCTGCTGGCCGCCGGTGTCGCGGTGCACACACTGGTGCAGCCGTTCCATCACGCCGGGGTGCGGCGGCTGCTCTCGCTCAGCTGCATCGTGCTCGCGGTCGTGCTGGCCGCCGGCGCGTACACGCACTGGCGTGATGTCCAGGCCCGGATGGTGCGTGGCGAGCCGCTGGGGAACACGATGCTCGTCCCGATTCTCGCGGGCGGCATCGCGATCGTCTCCATCTTCGCGGCGATCGCGACGGTGTGGCCGTGACCGCGCCGCCCACCTATGCCGCCGAGCGCACCGCACTGGCCTGGCGGCGCACCGCGATCGCCGCGATGGGGACCGGGGTGCTGTTCGTCAATCATGCGGCGACCAGCGGGTGGCATCCGGCGGCCATCGCGCCCGCCCTCGCGGCCGTCGGGCTCATGTTCCTCGTGGGGCTCAGCTTCCTGCGCAACAACTCGCTCCACCACGGGCACTGGGCGCACGGGTCTCGGGTCATCGCCATCGCGACGGTCGCGGTGCTGGTGGTGTGCGGCGTGACGCTCGTCATCGGTCTCACCGATCCCGGTAAGCGGCAAGCCTTTTCGATCCCATCCACGTCGGAGATCCCAGCGGTTGCAGGGTCACCGAACCGGGCAGGTTCAGCACCGAGCGGAACCAGCGTGCCCTGAAAGAGCTTCCGTTCGACACAGGCGAGACCGGGTAAATCGCCTGTTTGTGCGACACGCTGGAGAGTTGCCGCGTGTAGTGGGGCGATACCTCCATGATCGACGGGGCGCCCGTGGCGCGAGGTTCTGCGATCAGCGAGTTCTCATCGAACGGAGGATCGAGGGTGAGCAGCGGCACGAAGCGGCAATTGCTTGTCGGCAAGGGATGGATCCAGGCGTGTGTGCTGGTCGCGGTGTTCGGGTTCTTCGTGATGGGTCTGCTGGCATACCGCACCTATTCCGGTTCGGCCCCGATTCCCGAACGGGTGCAGTCTCCGACCGGGCAGACGCTGTTCACCGCCGCCGATGTCAAGCACGGTCAGCAGATCTTCCTGGCGGCGGGCCTCATGCAGTACGGGTCGATCCTCGGGCACGGGGCGTGGCTGGGGCCGGATTACACCGCTGACTATCTGCGCCGATCCGCAGACTTCGCGCTGGAGCAGCGTGGGAACGACGATCGGGCGCGGGCGCACATCCTCGCCGATTTCCAGGCCAATCGCTACGACGAGAACACCGGTGTGCTGGTTTACAGCGCTGAGCAGGCACAGGCGTTCCAGCATCTGGTCGACCACTACGCCGACGTGTTCGGCCGCACCGGAACCGGGCTGGGGCTGCGGCCGGAGCTTCTCACCGATCGGGCGCAGATCCACGACCTGACCGCATTCTTCTCGTGGACTGCGTGGATGTCGGCGGCGCATCGGCCGGGTCACGACTACTCCTACACCAATTCCTGGCCGGCGGAACCTCGGGTCGGCAATAGTCCTACCGCGAATGTGGTGGTGTGGAGCGTCATCTCGCTCATCGCGTTGCTGGGCGGGATCGGATTGCTGTTCGCCGCTTTCGGCCGCTGGGGTAGCCGGCTCGGGTGGAAGGGCCGGGAGGCGGCCACCTTGTCGTTCCGGGCGCCCGGGGACGTGGCGCTGACTCCCGGGCAACGATCCACCCGGTGGTATTTCGCGATCATGGTGATCCTGTTCGGCGCGCAAAGCCTGCTCGGCGCAGCCACCGAACACTATCGCGCCGACGTGGCCAGTTTCTTCGGCCTCGATCTGGCAAAGATCCTGCCCTACAACCTGACCCGCACCTGGCATCTGCAGCTGGCGTTGTTCTGGGTGGTGGCGGCGTTCCTCGCCGCGGGAATCTTCCTGGCGCCCTTGATAGCCCGGCGCGAACCGCGTGGGCAGGGCCGGTTGTCGTACATTCTGCTCGGGGCGGTGGCGGTGGTGGTGTTCGGCAGCCTGATCTGTGAGGCGCTGAGCATCCACGGCAAGGTGTCGTACGGGAACTTCTTCGCCGCACAGCAATTCACCTTCCTCGACCTGGCCCGCGTCTGGCAGATCCTGCTGGTGGCCGGCCTGGCCATCTGGGTGATGATCCTGTGGCGCGGGCTGCGCGGGCGACTGGCCGACGAGCACAAGGGCAATATGCCGTGGCTGTTCTTCCTCGCCGCGCTCGCCATTCCGGTGGTCTACGCGGTCGGGCTGCTGGCGAGGCCGGGCGACAACTTCACCCACACCGAGTTCTGGCGGTTCTGGGTGGTGCACCTGTGGGTGGAGGACTTCCTGGAACTGTTCACCACCGTGATGGTCGCCTATATGTTCGTCCTGCTCGGTGTGGTGCGCGAGCGGGTCGGCATGATCGTCGTCTATCTGGACATCATCCTGTACTCCGCGGGCGGGGTGATCGGCACCATGCATCACCTGTACTTCAACGGAACTCCAGTGGAGCACATGGCACTCGGCGCGGTGTTCTCCGCGCTGGAGGTGGTCCCGCTGACCTTCCTCACCGTGGAGGCGTGGAGCTTCCTGCAACTGGGGTCGAAGCAGGAATCGCGGTCCGCGGCGGAGTTCCCCCACCGGTGGGCGGTCATGTTCCTGGTCGCGGTCGGATTCTGGAACTTCTTGGGCGCGGGCATCTTCGGGTTCCTGATCAACCTGCCGATCGTGTCCTATTACGAGATCGGCACAGCGCTCACCGCCAACCACTCGCACGCGGCGATGATGGGCGTCTACGGCATGCTCGCCTGCGCCTTCGCGCTGTTCTGCGTGCGCTATATGATCCCGGCCCGCAACTGGCCGGACAAGCTGGCGAAAGTCTCTTTCTGGTCGTTGAACATCGGGCTGGCATGGATGGTGTTCGCCACCCTGCTGCCGATCGGAATCCTGCAGCTCTACAAGGCCGTCGACAGCGGATACTACGAGGCGCGCGAGCTGAACTACATTCAGAGCCACGCGAATTCGGTGCTGGAGTGGCTACGCATGCCGGGCGACATCCTGTTCATCGTCGGTGGTATCGCGCCGCTGGCGTGGATCATGTGGCTGGCCGTGAAATACCGTGGCACGGGCGGAACGCCGCCGCCGCAGGACACGAAGATCACCGCCGGCGACCGGCAGGTGCCCGCCGACGAACTGGTACAGCTGACCGGCAGCGAAGGCGAGTGATCGTGGTGCACCCGGCGGTCGAGACTCTGCTGATGGGCGGATACGCGGTGCTGCTCATCGCCACCGCATTCGGCCTGGATCTGTTGGCGCGGCAGATCCATCGGCGTTCCGATCGGCACCGGAACGCCGGATTCCGGTATCTTCCCGAGCACGATTACTGGATGTGCCCGGCGAATGAGCCGTTGTGGCCGCACAGCATCGACGACCAGGCCCGCCTGATCCGCTATCGGGCACGTCCGTCGGTGTGCAACGCTTGCCCGGGGAAACGCGACTGCACCGACTCCGCGGCGGGCCGGGAGATCACCCGGGCCGTCGACCCCTGGCCGCATTCGGAGGCCGGTCGTTTCCATCGGGGGATCGCATTGGTGCTGATCGTGCTGGCCTCCGCGTTCCTGATCATCGCCGCGGCCGTACATCCCAGATCGGCGGATCTGATTGTCCTGGCGCCGATCACACTCGGCTGGGTGCGCGCCGCCTGGGTACTGACCGCCCACTTCCGCCACACACCCGCCGGCTTCCCCACCGGAGTTCCGGTGGCCGAAAGGAGCTCCCGATGATCATGATCGGCGTCACCGCGGCAGTGGCCGCCGCCCTGCTGCTCCCGGTGTCCACCCTGCGCATTCTGCGCGAATACGAACGGGCCGTGGTGTTCCGGCTGGGCCGGCTGCGCCCGCTGCGTGGTCCCGGCATGGTGGCGTTGATTCCCCTTGTCGATCGCATGGTGCGTGTCGACCTGCGCACCATCGCACTCACCATCCCACCGCAGGAGGCCATCAGCCGGGACAATGTGCCGGTCCGAGTCAACGCGGTCGCATACTTTCGCGTCATCGACCCGGTACGCAGCGTCATCGAGGTGGAGAACCACGCCGTCGCCACCTCCCAGATCGCCCAGACCACACTGCGTTCCGTGCTCGGACGCGAGGACCTCGACACCCTGCTGTCCGAGCGCGATCAGCTCAACGCCAACCTGCAGAAGATCATCGACGAGCAGACCGAACCATGGGGTGTGAAGGTCGCCCTGGTCGAGATCAAGGATGTCGAGATCCCAGAGGTCATGCAGCGCGCCATCGCCCGGCAGGCGGAGGCGGAACGCGAACGCCGTGCCCGCATCATCCACTCCCGTGGGGAAGTCGAGGCCGCCGAAAACACCCGCGATGCAGCGCAACTGCTGGCCGCGACCCCGGCCGGCCTCCAACTACGCTACCTGCAGGCGCTCGGGGAGCTGGGAGCCGAAGGCCGTTCCACGGTCGTCTTCCCCATGCCCGTCGACCTCACCGAACCGCTCAAACGCGTGTTGGGTTCCGGGACACTCGAATAGACCCGGTCAGGCTGTCCCTATCCACCGGTCGTCGGAGGGAGCTCGATCATGCTGATGCGCCGAATCATCGACCTGTCCGTCCCGTTGCAAGCGGGTATCGCATCGGATCCGCCCGGATATCTACCCGAGATCGACTATCTGGACCATCAACAGACACGCGAGGACATGCTGGCGTTCTTTCCTGGTGCGCAGGTCGACGACCTGCCCGACCGAGAGGGGTGGGCTATCGAGCGGGTCCGGATCAGCACCCATAACGGCACCCATGTCGACGCCCCATATCACTATGCGTCGACGATGGATGGCGGCAAGCGGGCCATCACTATCGATGAGGTTCCGCTGGAGTGGTGTTTCGGGCGTGGCGTCAAGCTCGACTTCCGGCACTTGGACGACGGTTACGTCGTCACTCCCGAGGACGTCGACAACGAACTCGACAGGATCGGCCACACGCTGCAACCGCTGGACATCGTCATGGTCAATACCAGTGCGGGCAGCCGATACGGTCAGAACGATTACGCGGTCAAAGGGTGTGGCATGGGCCGCGAGGCGACTCTGCATCTGCTGCGCCAAGGCGTACGGATGACCGGTACCGACGCATGGAGCTGGGATGCGCCGTTTCTGTACACCGCACGCCGCTATGCCGTCGACCATGATCCCACCATCATCTGGGAAGGGCACCGTGCGGGGCGGGAGATCGGCTACTGCCACATCGAGAAGCTGCACAACCTGGAAGCGGTTCCTGCTCATGGCTTCCAGGTGGCGTGCTTCCCGGTGAAGATCCATCGCGCCTCGGCCGGGTGGACTCGCGCGGTGGCGATCCTCGACGAGGGCGAGGGTTGAGCATCGGCTGTACTTTCACCCGATTCGGGTGAGAAGAATCGATCGGTGCTCGGTCGGTTCAGCGCTCGAGGGTGAGCATGGCGGTGAGCGCGCGGCCGACCGCCTCGGAGGCGGCGCGTTTGGACAGGCCACGCCGGTCCATCAGGTGGTGGCGGTACGGCCAGCCCACGGTGGCGTCGACGAGATCGAGCAGCTGCTCGCCCTCGGCGTGGTCCAGTTCCGGTGCGAAGGCACGGGTGAGCGCCTCTCGAATCCGCTTGTCGGTCAACCGCATCCGGGTGTCCACCGCCGGGGTGCGCAGTGATTCGATGAGCCCGAGCACCCGGGGCTCGCGCTGCAGCGTGAAGATGGCTTCGCTCTGGCGCACCACCGCCTCGATGCGCTGGGCCAGTGGCAGTTCCGGGTCGATCTCGCCCAGCAGCGCCTCGACCTGCTCGGACTGCTGATCCACCGCCGCTGTGATCAGCGCTGTCCGGGTCGGGAAGTGCACGAAGATACTGCGTTCCGACACTCCGGCGCGCTCGGCGATGCTGCGGGTGGTGGGGTCGAACTCGCCGTCGTGGACCGCCGACAGCAGGCCCTCGATGATCGCCCTGCGGGTCTGTTCCGGGTTGCGCCGCCGCCGTGGGCCGTCGCCTTTGACCTCGCTCATGACGAGAATCCGATCACATCCCGCCCGAGCGTGTGCACGCAGGTCCGGCAGAGGGTTCGCGGGCTCACGGGTGGTGTCACGCACTCACTATATTGCAGTAGTACTGCAATAGTGATGTACTGTGGCGGAGACGGCAGGATGGCAGCGATTGATCGGCTACTCCTGCTGTCCGGCACATCGACCGCACGGAGACAGGAGAGCGCGATGACCGACGCGGACCTCACGAACAACGGCGACGACCGCAAGCCGGGCGGCTTCACGGTGTCGCGGCGGGGGGTGTTCGGGGTGGGTGCGGCCGCATTGATGGCCGCCGGTGTCGGAGCCGCGGTCGCAGGGTGTGACAGCAACGGTGACAACGGTTCCGCCGCCGAGCGGACCAGCAAGGATCCGGTCGATCCGAGCGGCCACATCGTCGACCAGCAGCATCGGGCGCAATCCTCATTGCCCTTCTCCGACCAGCAGGACTTCACCGACACCGACAAGGGCTTCATCGCCCGGCTCGAGCCGGACATCGTGAAGGATGTCAATGGAAAAGTCGTGTGGGACAACGATTCCTATGGCTTCATCCAGGGCACCTGCCCCAACTCGGTGCACCCCTCACTGTGGCGGCAGTCGCAGCTGGTGGTGAAACAGGGTCTCTACGAAGTGGTTCCGGGCATCTACCAGATCCGCGGTCTGGACCTGTCGAACATGACGATCATCGAGGGCAGGACCGGCGTCCTCGTCATCGACCCGCTGATCTCGACCGAGACCGCCAAGGCGGGCATGGACCTGTACTTCGCGCACCGCGGTCAGAAGCCGGTCACCGGCATGATCTACACCCACTCCCACGTCGACCACTTCGGCGGCGCCATGGGTGTCATCGGCCTGGAAGACGCTGCCTCGGGCCGGATTCCGGTGATCGCGCCGCAGGGTTTCGTGGAGCACGCGGTCGAGGAGAACGTCTTCGCCGGCACCGCCATGGCCCGCCGCTCGGCCTACATGTACGGCGCGGCGCTGCCGCGTGGTGCGAAGGGCCAGGTCGGCGCGGGCCTGGGCATGACCACCTCGGTCGGCACGGTGAGTCTCATCCCGCCGAACAAGGACGTCACCCACACCGGCCAGGAAGAGACCATCGACGGGATCAAGGTCGTCTTCCAGATCACCCCGGGCACCGAGGCGCCGTCGGAGATGAACTTCTACTTTCCCGACTTCCGTGCGATGTGCATGGCGGAGAACGCCACCCACACCCTGCACAACCTGGTAACCCTGCGCGGCGCGCTGGTTCGCGACGCGCACGTGTGGTCGCAGTACCTGACCGAGACCATCACCATGTTCTCCGACAAGTACGACGTCGCCTTCGCCTCGCACCACTGGCCCATGTGGGAAGCGGACAAGGTCACCGAATGGCTGTCGCTGCAACGGGATACCTATGCCTACCTGCACGACCAGACCCTGCGCATGCTGAACCAGGGCCACACCGGCATCGAGATCGCCGAGATGATCCAGATGCCGCCGGCCATCGAGAGCAAGTGGTACAACCACGGCTACTACGGATCGGTCAGCCACGATGTGAAGGCCATATACCAGCGCTACATGGGCTGGTTCGACGGCAACCCGGCGCACCTGTGGGAGCACCCGCCGGTCGACTCGGGCAAGCGGCACGTGGATGCCATGGGCGGTGCGAGCGGGGCGTTGAAGGTGGCCCGCAAGGCCTACTCCGACGGCGATTACCGCTGGTGCGTCCAGGTTCTCAACTACCTGATCTTCGCCGACCCGGACAACGAGAAGGCGAAGATGCTGCAGGCCAGCGCTTTCGAGCAGCTCGGCTACGGCTCGGAGAACGCCACCTGGCGCAACTTCTTCCTCTCCGGCGCCTACGAGCTGCGCAACGGCACCTTCGGCACCCCGACCAAGGCCAACTCCGCCGGCATGATCAGCGCCTTGAGCGTGGACCAGGTCTTCGACTCCGCGGCGTTCCTGATCAACGGCCCGAAGGCGTGGGATCTGCACCTGGTCAACGACTGGATCATTACCGACCAGAGCCGGACCTACCGTACCGAGCTCCGCAACGGCGTGCTCATCCACTACGTGATTCCCGCCGACTTCAAGGGTCCGGCGCCGGACGCCACCTTCACGCTGTCCCGGCTGGAGCTGATCGCCACCATGACCGGAACCAAGGACATCGTGAAGGAGATCCAGGCCGGCGCGATCAAGGTCAGCGGCGACCCGGCCAAGCTGAAGCAGTTGAAGGACGTCATGGACAAGCCCGACCCGAACTTCAACATCGTCACCCCGTAGTGATCCGCGCGGTGGAATGTCGCGGCGTGACGGGAGTTACCAGGGCGTCACGCCGCGACACACATGAATAGACATGGGGGTTACAGCGTTCCGGTTGTGGCAGAGTCGACCGTCTTCCGCGACGAACTGATCGAATCCTGGCCCACCCCGGCCCACGGTCTCGGCGTGCCCGAGTGACGCGGGCCCGGCCGGGTCAGTGTGCGCGTTGGGTGTCGATGCGTTCGGTCGGCCGCTCGGATTCGGCTGCCATGGCGGCACGTTCGACCGTCATCAAGCTCTCCGAGTGGTGTTCGGCGTAGTACTTGGCGGCACCGCCGTTGAGCCCGAACAGCGATTTGCTCCACAGCAGCCAGATCACCGCCGCCAGGTTGACGATCAGCGCCGCCGCCCGCAGGAAGGTGATCTTCTCGGTGAGCTCGTAGATCTCCAGCGGCAGGAAGATGCTGGTCGCGATGACCGCGAAGTACTCGCCCCAGCGCTTGACCAGCCAGAGGCCCACCGCCTCGGTGAGCTGGATCGCGGCATAGGCGAACAGCGCCACCGCCACCCAGGTGAGCACGGTGGGGGAGAAGGTGAACGCCTTGTCGATGCCCTTGATGATCTTGGAATGGTCGGGGTTGAAACCGATCTGGTCCGCCAGCTGGCGGATGAGCGGAAGATCCTTGTCCCAGTTGGCCTTCCAGTGCTCGCGCGAACCGCGCAGCTTCAGCACGCCCGCGCCCAGCAGGATCAGCACCAGGGCCCGGCCGATGCGCTCGGCCGCCAGCAGCCGCATGATGATCCGGTCGCGCAGCAGATGCCCGCGCGGCACCTCGGGCGCGTCGTCGGCCGGACCGCTGCGCCGCGGCTCGCCGGGCACGAAATCCCCGCAACGCAGGCAGCGCCAGGATTCACCCGCCGGGGTGGGGACGTGGAGGCGTGCCGCGAGCTCGGGCTCGGTGGGGGCGTAGGTCTCGTGCCCTCGGGCAGCGCAGGTCCACAGACTGAAGTCCATGCGCGTGAGCGTAACCGGTGGGCGCGTGCCGAGGGGTGTCCCAGCGTGCTGCGAGGGAGGTGTCAGCCCGCGGCCAGCGCGCGCAGCTGATCCAGATAGGTCCGGGTGCGCGGATCGCCGGGGAAGCGCTCGATCATCTCCCGCGCCGTCTCACCCGCGATCCATATGAGCGAGGGCAGCGAGCGGCGCTTGCCCGCGAAGGCCCGCGTGCCCTCGTCGAGGGCGAGCTCCAGATTGCGATCGCGGATGGCGACCACCGCCAGCGTCAGGTGCGCCTCGGCGACCCGCATGGGTTTGCGGATGCTGCCGTCGGGGCGGGTGGAGGTCAGGATCACCTGCCGGGCATAGTTTTCCGCGAGCCGGTCGTCCCCGGCTACCCGGCAGCAGTCCATGGCGTAGAAGTCGAACTTCTGCGGATCGACCACGAAGTGATTGTCCAGATCGGACGGATGCTCGATGGTGTCCAGAATCGAACGGCCCTGGGCGAGCGCCTTTTCCACCTCGCCGCGGTCACCCAGCCGTGCCCACGCCTTGGCGCGCTGTGCGGCCAGCTGGACGCCGACGCCCAGGCGGTCGGTGGTGGTGTGCGCGGCCTCGGCGGTCTCGATGGCGCCCCGGTAGTTGGCCTGTGTGAGTGCGAACCAGGCGGCCATTTCGGCTCCCCAGCCGATGATTTCGGGATGCTCGGCCTCCTGGCCGAGGGAGAGCGCGGCCCGGCGGGTCGCCTCGGCGGCGGTGCGCCAGCCGAGATCGTAATCGACGCAACCGACCAGGAGGGCAACCCATCCCGCCAGCACCAGGACTTCCCGATGCTGCGCGAGAGTCAAGCGACCGTCCAGTAGTGAAGTGATCCGCCGCAGCCACGCCGTGCCCTCGGCATGCAACTCGTGTGGATCGGCGCACGGGTACTCCGAACACAGCCGATCAGCGGTGATGCGAATGGCGTCGAGCGTAGAGGCGGACACATCGGACATACGTAGCCGCCCAATGAATTCCAGCGTGTCCATCCCCGTGGCCGAGAGCATCTCGTCGTCCCGATTGGGCCGCGCCTTGGGAAAGAAGGCGGCAGTCACCGTATCGAAAGCCGCCGCGATGATCGGAGAGTAGAAATCGTCCGGCCTCGATTCCCCGGACTCCCAGCGCCGCCAATTGCGCAGAAGTGTGCTGTCCGTTGGCAGATTGTGGCTCGATTTACCCCGCATGGCACGGACCGCATCGGCTTGCGACCACCCCCGAGCATCACGTTCGGTACGCATTCGGACAGCCCAGACAGGTCGATCGTCACCGGCGGACACGCTCTGTAGTATCTCACCAGTTAACGAAGGATGGACCCGGATAGGGCATCTCGATGTCACTGGGTTGACATCTGCAATTGCATTCGTGATTACGCCAAACTGTTCAACAGGGCACATTCATGACAGCGATCCCCAATCCAACGGAGGTTCGGGTGGAAGCGTTGATCTATGGGTACGTGCGTGACGATCTGGCCGACGGCCGCAGCGAAGAGCTGGAGAACGCCATGTGCGGGCTCGCTCAGTCCGCCGGCCTCTGCTTCGCCGCCACGTTCCATGAATCGACCCCCGGCGATGGCACCGCGTTCGCGGAGCTGACGGCCGAACTCAAGCGTGCCGATGCCCACCACGTGGTGGTGCCGTCGCTCGATCACCTTGCGGGGCAGACCATTCCGCGCGACCTGCTGATCGCGAAGCTGGCACACGAGGCCTCCGTCAAGATCTGGGCCGTAGAGCACTAGCCGTCGAAACGAACGCCGCACCTGCGCCGGAACGCAGGTGCGGCAATGGTTTCGGTGTCAGAGACCGAAGCCGCCCCGCCCGCGGCGGCGCAGGTACTTCTCGAACTCGGCCGCGATGGCGTCACCATCGATCTTGGCCATGGCGTCGTTGATGTCGACTTCGGCATCGCCGCGCTCCTCGAGCGAGCGCACGTATTCGGCGATCTCCTCGTCGCCCGCGGTCATCTCGTTGACCGCGCCCTCCCACTCCTCGGCCTGCTCGGGCAGACCGCCGAGCGGCACCTCCACATCGAGGACGTCCTCGACCCGGTGTAGCAGGGCGATGATGGCCTTGGGGTTGGGCGGCTGGGAGACGTAGTGCGGCACCGCCGCCCAGAAGGAGATGGCCGGGACACCCGCGCGCACGCACGCGTCCTGCAGCACTCCGGTAATACCGGTCGGTCCCTCGTAGCGGGTCTGCTCCAGGTTGAAGCGCTCCGCGGCTTCCTTGTTGTAAGCAGTCCCGGTGACCGGAACCGGCCGGGTGTGCGGGGTGTCGGCCAGCAGCGCGCCCAGGATCACCACCGTGGACACCCCGAGCTGCTCGACGAATTCGAGGATGTCCTTGCAGAAGCTGCGCCAGCGCATATTCGGTTCGACGCCCCGCAGGAGCACGACGTCCCGATCGCTGCCCGGAGGCGAGCAGACCGACAGCATGGCCGAGGGCCACTGGATCTCGCGGGTCACCCCGTCCACCTGCCGAACCGTCGGCCGGTTCACCTGATAGTCGTAATAGTCCTCGGAGTCGAGCTCGGCCAGCGGCTGCGCGTCCCAGATCAGTTCCAGATGCTCGACCGCGCCACTGGCGGCGTCGGCCGCATCGTTCCAGCCTTCGAAGGCGGCCACGAGCACCGGATCCCGCAGCGTAGGCAGGTCCGATTCGGGTGGCACCGGGGATTCACTGGCGTTCACCCGGTCAGCCTACGGTGTGCGTAGACACAGTGTGCATGCGACGCGCAATGTGGGAGTTGGGGTAGCACCCCACACCGGCGCAGGGATTGTCGGCGTCTCCCACTACTCTTGAGTACATGTCTGTACGCAGCCGCGCCGAATTCGACACCACCCTCTTGGACACGCTCAGACGGCGTGTCGTGATCGGGGACGGTGCGATGGGCACGATGCTGCAGGCCGCGGATCTCACTCTCGACGATTTCCGCGGCCTCGAGGGATGCAACGAAATCCTCAACGACACCCGCCCCGACGTGCTGCGCCATATCCACCGGGCCTACTTCGAGGCCGGCGCCGATGCCGTCGAGACCAATACCTTCGGGTGCAATCTGCCCAACCTGGCCGATTACGACATCGCCGACCGCATTCGCGACCTGTCCGAGCGCGGTACCCGCCTCGCCCGCGAGGTGGCCGACGAGATGGGGCCGTCCGCCGACGGGACTCCCCGGTACGTGCTGGGTTCCATGGGCCCGGGCACCAAGCTGCCGACCCTGGGCCACGCGCCCTACGCCGCCCTGCGCGACGCCTACAGCGAGGCCGCGCTCGGCATGCTCGACGGCGGCGCCGACGCCATCCTGATCGAGACCTGCCAGGACCTGCTGCAGGTCAAGGCCGCGGTCACCGGCAGTCACCGGGCCATGGACCAGGCCGGGCGCCGGATCCCGATCATCACGCACGTGACCATGGAGACCACCGGCACCATGCTGGTCGGCTCCGAGATCGGTGCGGCGCTGACCGCACTCGAGAAGCTCGGCATCGACATGATCGGGCTGAACTGCGCCACCGGTCCGGACGAGATGAGCGAGCATCTGCGGCATCTGTCCAAGCACGCGCAGCTGCCGGTGTCGGTCATGCCGAACGCCGGTCTGCCGATCCTGGGTGCGAACGGCGCGGAATACCCGCTCACGCCGGAGGAGCTGGCGGTCGCGCTGAGCCAGTTCGTGTCCGAGTTCGGGTTGTCGCTGGTCGGTGGCTGCTGTGGCACCACGCCCGAGCACATCCGGCAGGTGGCCGAGGCGGTGCGCGAGGTCCAGCAGGCCAAGCGGGATCCGGTGCACGAGCCGAGCGTCTCGTCGATCTACAGCTCGGTGCCGTTCGAGCAGGACGCCTCGGTCCTGATGATCGGTGAGCGCACGAATGCCAACGGCTCCAAGGCTTTCCGGGACGCCATGCTGGCCGGCGACTGGCAGAAGTGCCTGGACATCGCCAAGGATCAGACCCGCGACGGCGCCCACATGCTGGACCTGTGCGTGGACTACGTGGGCCGCGACGGCACCGCCGACATGACCGAGCTGGCCTCCCGGCTGGCGACCGCGTCCACCCTGCCGATCATGCTGGACTCCACCGAGACCCCGGTGCTGAAGGCCGGTTTGGAACACCTGGGCGGGCGCTGCGCCATCAACTCGGTGAACTACGAGGACGGCGCCGGGCCGGATTCGCGGTTCCAGCAGACCATGGCGCTGGTCGCCGAACATGGTGCGGCCGTGGTGGCGCTGACCATCGACGAGGAGGGCCAGGCGCGCACCGCCGAGAAGAAGGTGGAGATCGCCGAGCGCCTCATCGCCGACATCACCGGCAACTGGGGGCTCGACGAGTCCGACATCATCATCGACACGCTGACCTTCACCCTGGGCACCGGCCAGGAGGAGTCGCGGCGCGACGGCCTCGAAACCATCGAGGCCATCCGTGAACTCAAGAAGCGGCACCCGAATGTGCAGACCACGCTGGGGCTTTCCAACATCTCCTTCGGCCTGAACGCGGCCGCGCGGCAGGTGCTCAACTCGGTGTTCATGAACGAATGCGTCGAGGCGGGCTTGGATTCGGCCATCGTGCACGCCTCGAAGATCCTGCCCATGTCGCGGATTCCGGAGGAGCAGCGGCAGACGGCGCTGGATCTGGTCTACGACCGGCGCACCGAGGACTACGACCCGCTGCAGAAGCTGATGGCGCTGTTCGAGGGCGTGTCGGCGGCCTCGTCGAAGGCGTCGCGAGCCGAGGAACTGGCGGCGCTGCCGCTGTTCGAGCGGCTCGAGCGGCGCATCGTGGACGGCGAGAAGGCCGGCATGGACGCCGATCTGGATGCCGCCATGGCCGAGGTGCCGCCGCTGCAGATCATCAACGAGACGCTGCTGGCGGGCATGAAAACCGTTGGCGAGCTGTTCGGTTCGGGGCAGATGCAGCTGCCGTTCGTGCTGCAGTCGGCCGAGACCATGAAGACCGCGGTCGCCTACCTGGAACCGCACATGGAGGCCACCGACGATTCCGGCAAGGGCCGCATCGTGCTGGCCACCGTCAAGGGCGACGTGCACGACATCGGCAAGAACCTGGTGGACATCATTCTGTCCAACAATGGCTACGAGGTCGTGAATCTCGGTATCAAGCAACCGATTTCGACGATCCTGGATGCCGCCGTGGACAAGAAGGCCGATGTCATCGGCATGTCCGGGCTGCTGGTGAAGTCCACCGTGGTCATGAAGGAGAACCTCGAGGAGCTCAACAGCCGCGGTGTCGCGGAACAGTTCCCGGTGCTCCTGGGCGGCGCGGCACTGACCCGCGCGTACGTGGAGAACGATCTCACCGCGGTCTACGACGGCGAGGTGCACTACGCGCGTGACGCCTTCGAGGGCCTGCGGCTCATGGACGAGATCATGACCGTCAAGCGCGGCGGCGCGGCCGACCCGGATTCTCCGGAGGCCATCGCCGCCCGGGAGAAGGCCGCCGAGCGCAAGGCCCGCCACGAGCGGTCCAAGCGGATCGCCGAGCAGCGCAAGGCCGTCGAGGTGCAGGTCGAGGTGCCCGAGCGCTCGGATGTGGCCGCGGAGCTGCCGGTGCCGACGCCGCCGTTCTGGGGTTCGCGCATCGTGAAGGGCCTGTCGGTCAACGAGTACTCGAGCCTGCTCGACGAGCGGGCGCTGTTCCTGGGTCAGTGGGGCCTGCGCGGCCAGCGCGGCGGCGAGGGGCCCTCCTACGAGGAGCTGGTGGAGACCGAAGGCCGTCCGCGCCTGCGGTACTGGCTGGACCGGCTGACCGCCGAGGGTGTGCTGCAGCACGCCGCGGTGGTGTACGGCTATTTCCCGGCCGTGTCCGAGGGCGACGATGTGATTGTTCTCACCGAGCCGAATCCCGATGCGCCGGAACGCTTCCGGTTCACATTCCCGCGTCAGCAACGCGACCGGTTCCTCTGCATCGCCGATTTCATTCGCTCGCGCGAGCACGCGAAGCAGACCGGTCAGGTGGATGTGCTGCCGTTCCAGCTGGTCACCATGGGTAAGCCCATTGCCGACTTCGCCAATGTGCTGTTCGCGGGCGACAATTACCGCGACTACCTCGAGGTGCACGGCATCGGCGTGCAACTCACCGAGGCACTCGCCGAGTTTTGGCACCGCCGGATTCGGGAAGAGCTCACACTGGAAGGACATTCGGTCGCCGACGAGGATCCCGCCGATGTGTTGGATTACTTCAAACTCGGATACCGTGGCGCACGGTACTCGTTCGGCTACGGTGCCTGCCCGGATCTCGAGGATCGGGCCAAACTCGTGGAGCTGCTGGACGCCGGCCGGATCGGAGTGATCTTGTCCGAGGAGTTGCAACTGCATCCGGAGCAGTCCACGGATGCGTTCGTACTGCTGCACCCGGAAGCCAAGTACTTCAACGCTTAATATTCTCACCAGATTTCCGGGCTTTCGCGCAGAGTTGCAGGGGTGCTCGGCGCGAAAGCCAGCAGGAGGGGCACAACCACATGAGCGCAGACCGGCTGATTGCGGGGCGGTACCGGCTAACGGATCCGATCGGCACCGGTGCAATGGGGGTCGTGTGGCGCGCGACCGATGTTCGGCTGCGGCGCACGGTCGCGGTCAAGCAATTGCTGCTGACACCGGGGCTGACCCGGTCGCAGGCCGTCGAGGCCAGGATGCGGGCGATGCGTGAGGGACGGATCGCGGCGCGACTGCATCATCCCAACGCCGTCACCGTGTTCGACGTGGCGGAGGAGGACGGCCAGCCCTGGCTCGTCATGGAATACGTGGACGCCGTCAGCCTGGCGGCGCTCATGCGGGAGAAGGGGCGACTCGAGCCGGTCGAGGTGGCGCGGATCGGGGCCAAGGTGGCCGATGCGCTGGCCGCAGCCCACAAGGCCGGGATCGTGCACCGGGATGTCAAGCCCGCCAACATCCTGGTGGCCGACGACGGGACGGTGAAGATCACCGACTTCGGCATCTCGCGGGCCACCGGGGACGTGACTGTCACCTCCACGGGGTTCCTGGCGGGCACGCCCGCCTACCTGTCGCCGGAGGTGGCGCGGGGCGAGAACCCGGAGCCGACCTCCGATGTGTTCGCGCTGGGCTCAACGCTTTACGCGGCGGTCGAGGGGAAACCGCCCTTCGGTGAGGGCGACAACCCCCTGGCGGTGCTGCACTCGGTGGCGCGCGCCCAGGTGCCGCCGCCGACCCATGCCGCGGCCCTCGCGCCGGTGCTGATGGACCTGCTCGCGGCCGAGGGCGCGGACCGGCCGACCATGGTGCAGGCGGCGGAACGGCTGCAGGCGGTGGCGGAGGGGCGGGCCCCGGCCGCGCCGATCCAGCAGACCAAGGTGCTGCCCGCGATGAGTGCCGCTGCCGCCGTGGACGGTTCGGCCGCCACGACGGTGATGTCGACCTCGCACAGCGGCGCGCCCAGCAATGCCACCGACGCCACCGTGCACGTCGACATGGCCAGGGATGTGTCGCCGCCGCGCGGGACGGTGCCGGGCACGCCGCCGCCGGGCGCGACCGGGGGAGCGAAAACCGGTGGCGCGGACCGGAATCCGCGCCGGCTGGTGCTGGTGGCGGCCGGCGCGGTGGCCGCGCTCGTCGTGGCCGTCGTGATCGCCGTGTCGGTCAGCCACAACAGCGGTGGCGGCAACCAGCCGCTGGCGAACAACGGCGGCTCGGCCACCTCGGCGGCCTCGCCGATTCCGGCCACCTCTCCGGACAATATGGGCCAGGCCGACGGCGGCACCCAGCAGCCCGCGCGCAGCGGCGAGGCGGGTGCGGCCACCCACGCCCCGACCACCACGCCCGCGCCGACATCGTCGGTGGCGCCCACCTCCTCGGGCCGGCCGAGTACGACCACAGTGCCGCCCTCCTCGACGACACCGTTCGGCCCGCCGTCCGCGGCCTCGATGGCCTCGTTCATCCAGGGCTACTACGGCATGCTCCCCGGCAATGTCAGCGGTGCGTGGTCGATGCTGTCGCCCGGCTACCAGGCCTCCACGGGCGGCTACAACGCGTACGCGCAGTTCTGGGGCGGCATCTCGTCGGTGAGCGTGGGCGCGGTCACACCCAACGGCGACAACCGGGCGGTGGTGGCGCTGACCTACGTGTCCAAGAACGGGCAGGTGTCCACCGAGAACCGGTGGATCCAGGTCGACTCCTCGACCGGGCACCTGATGATCGCGGCCTCGGGTCTGTGATCGATCCCCGATAGGCTGAACCGGCTCCGCCCCGTGGCGGAGCCGATTTTGGTTCAGGTGGTGTGGAAGGAGTTCGAGTCGGTGGCGCGGTTGGACGCGGTGTTGTGGGACATGGACGGAACGCTGCTGGACTCGGAAAAGCTCTGGGACATGGCATTGCGCGAACTGGCCGGCGAGTACGGGAGAGAGCTGACCGACACGGTCCGGCACGCACTGATCGGCGCGTCCGGCCCGAACGCCTTCCGGATTCTGTTCGAGGGCTTGGGTATCGAGCACACCATCGAGGCCGTCGCCACGGCCTCGGACTGGATGGAGCGACGGGTCACCGAGCTGTTCCACGGCCCGGTGCCCTGGCGTCCCGGCGCGCGTGAAGCGCTGGAAATGGTGCAGGCCGCAGGCATTCCGATGGCCCTGGTCACCAACACCAAGCGGTCGCTGACGGAGTACGGCCTGAACACCATCGGCCGCGAGTTCTTCGGCGCCACCGTCTGCGCCGACGAGGTGCCCCACGGCAAGCCCGCCCCGGACGTCTATCTCCGAGCCGCCGAACTTCTCGGCGTCGCGCCGGAAAACGCGGTCGCCATCGAGGATTCGCCCACCGGCTCGATCGCCGCCCAGGCCGCCGGCTGTGCGCTGCTGGTGGTGCCGTGCGAGGTCGCGGTCCCGGACGCCCCGGGCCGGACCTTCCGCGAGAGCCTGGTCGGGCTGACCATGACCGACCTCGGAGATCTCGTCCCCGCCGGAATCGCCTGACTCCGGACCCGATAGAGCCGCCGGGGTTCCCATTCGTCCAAGGCTGCGGGTCGTTCGTCGCCTAGCCTGCGGATATGGAGAGCGTGCTGGCCTTGCTGCGGAGTGTGTGCACCGGGCTGCCCGAGGTGACCGAGCGGGTCAGTCACGGGGAGCCGTGCTGGTTCGCGGGTGGGAAGAAGATGTTCGTGATGTTCGCGGATCATCATCATGACGAGCGGGTCGGATTCTGGTGTGCGGCACCGGCGGGGGTACAGGAGGAGCTGGTGGCCGTCGAGCCGGAGCGGTTCTTCCGGCCGCCGTATGTGGGCCACCGCGGGTGGCTGGGCGTGTATCTGGACACGGCCGTGGAGTGGGACGAGATCGGGGAGATCGTCGAGGACGCCTATCGGGTGGTGGCGGCGAAACGGCTGGTGGCGGAGCTGGATCGGCGGATGGCGTCGGAGTGACAAGAACCGGCCCGGCGGCATCGCCGGGCCGGTTCACGTTTTAGGGGTCAGCGCAGAGGGCCGAAGAAGGTCTGCAGGTCGCGGGCCAGGTTGGCGGGGGCCTCCATGGCCGGGAAGTGCAGGCCGCGTTCGAATTCGGTCCAGTGGGCGTCGGCGGGGGCGGGGACGACGCGGCGGACGGTCTCGTCCGCGCCGAAGATCGCGAAGCCCTGGGGGACCGACGGGGGCGCGCCCCATTCGGTGGAGTGGGACTGCTCGTAGAGGGTGTGGGCGGCGGAGGCGCCGGAGCCGGTGAACCAGTAGAGGCTGACGGTGGTGAGGAGTTGGTCGCGGTCGATGGGGAGGTCGGTCCACGCCTCGAATTTCTCGGCGATCCAGGCCAATTGGAGCAGGGGGGAGTCGACCAGACCGTAGCCGATGGTCTGCGGGCGGGAATTCTGGATGGCCAGGTAGCCGGAACCCTCGCGGCGGAAGGCGTCCATCCGGTCCAGGATGACCTTGTCGATCGGGTCGTCGGGGTCCAGGCCGTCGGCCATACCGGGCAGGAAGGTCGCGACATTGGCGGCGGTGAGCGGGTCGGTGACCACATGGACGCCGGTGACGTGCTCGGGGTCCAGGGCCGCGACCAGACCCGAGACGCCGCCGCCGACATCGCCGCCGTGCACGCCGTAGCGGCCGTATCCCAGGCGGGCCATGAGCTCGATCCACGCGCGGGCGGCGCGGGCCATGGTCCAGCCGATGGCGCTCAGCGGCGTGGACAGGGTATAGCCGGGCAGGGATGGGGCGATCACGTGGAAGGCCGGGCCCTCGGCCGGGTCGGTGAGCAGGCCGATGAGTCCCATGAACTCGGCGATCGAGCTGGGGAATCCGTGGGTGATCAGCAGCGGCCGGGCGTCGGGGCGCTCGGAGCGGACATGCAGGAAGTGGATGCGCTGGCCGTCGATCTCGGTGGTGAACTGGGGGAAGGCATTGAGCTTGGCTTCCTGTGCGCGCCAATCGAATTCGGTGCGCCAATAGTCGGCCAGCTCGTGCAGGGCGGTTTCGGGAATGCCGCGCTCCCAGCCGGTGCCGGGCAGCTGGGCGGCCCAGCGCGCGCGGTCCAGGCGGTCGTGCAGATAGTCCAGGTCGGACTGGGGGACCTCGAGGGTGAAGGGGCGAATCTCGGTGCTCATCAGGCTGTTCCGTTCACTCGGGAGAACCTCGCCGGAGGCTCTTCATCTTCCGCTCGACACCACGGTATGGATCATTGCGAAACAGTTCGTTCCGCAATGCGCGGATACCATCGAGCAATGTTGGAGACCTCCGCCCGCCTGCTGCGGCTGCTGTCGCTGCTGCAATCCCGGCGCGACTGGACCGGGGCCGAACTCGCCGCACGGCTCGAGGTCACCCCGCGCACGATCCGCAAGGACATGGATCGGCTGCGTGAGCTCGGCTATCCGGTGGAAGCGCGGCCCGGAGTGGACGGGGGATACCGGCTCGGCACCGGTGGCGCGTTGCCGCCGCTGCTGCTCGACGATGACGAGGCCGTCGCCGTGGCCGTCGGATTACGCACCGCCGCAAGCGGTTCGGTCCTCGGCATCGAGGAGACATCGCTGCGCGCGCTGACGAAACTGCAGCAGATCCTGCCGTCGCGGCTGCGGCATCGGGTCAGTGCCTTCCAGCACGCGCTGCCTGTTCCGATGCGCGGGCCCCGGGTCGGCGCCGACACGCTGACCGCCATTGCCGCCGCATGCCGCGACCACGAACGCCTGCGGTTCGACTATCGGACCCACGCGGGCACATCCTCCCGGCGCGCGGTCGAGCCGTACCGTCTCGTCAACCACCGCCAGCGCTGGTACCTGCTGGCCTGGGATCTCGACCGCGGCGACTGGCGCACCTTCCGTGTCGACCGCATGGACCCGCGCACACCGGCCGGACCGCGCTTCACTCCGCGCCCCCTGCCACCCGACTCGGAGATCGCGTCCTACGTCGAACGCGGAATCGGCTCGGCGACGTGGCATTTCCGTGCCCGCGTGATCGTGCACGCCCCCGCCGCCCATGTCCGCGCCCGCATCCCCATCCCCATCGACATCGAGGAACTCGGCGACAACCGCTGCGCCTTCGAGCCCGGCTCCGACCACCCGGAAATGCTCGCCCTCTACCTGGGTCTGCTCGACGCCGACTTCGACATCGTCGATTCCCCCGAACTGGTCGCCGCTCTCCGCACCCTGATCGACCGCTACCAGCGTGCCGTCACCACCGGCCGAGTGACCGCCCGCGACCGTGCTCACCGCTCGCGATAGTGCTCGTCCAGCACGGGCACCGGATCCAGTTCCGACACCTGATGCCCCGCGTTGCAGTGATCGGTGAGATCCTTCCCGTCCCGCGCCTGCACCACCCGCAGCTCATCCACGCAATCGACCAGTGACTCGGCCACTTTCGCCGCATGCCGATACCCGGGCGCATCCCGATCGGCGACCACCCACACCCGATGCGCACCGCGTAGCCATTCGGCATGCTCCCGATGCCACGCGTTCGCCCCGCCCGCATTGCAGGTGGCGGTCAACCCGGCACGCGTGGCAGTGAGAACATCCGCCTCGCCCTCGCAGACGACGATGTCACGGCCGTCCTCCACGGCGTCGATCACCTCCGGCAAGTGGAACGGAAGACGCTCGAATCCGCCGTACTCCCAACCGGTTTCGGTCCGACGCTGCTGATAGAAGCTCTTCACATACCCCCGCCGATGCAGCGTCCGAACCCGGAACACGCACCCCGCCGGACTGCCATCCGGCCACCGGTAGATATACGCTGCCACCCGCCGCGACCGTCCGATCGGCGGACCGAAGTCATGCTTGTGCACCGAAAGTGCCAGCCCCGCAGCCAATATCGCCCGATCCACCAGCCCCGTCTCCACCGTCCCCCGCGTCAGCGACTCCCGCCGCTCCGCCGGCGCATCGAAAAGGTCCCGCACCCGCAGCCCGAGCCGCTCCAGCACCTCCTCGTCCGAACACCCGGCGAAACACCGGACGACCGTCCGCTGCCGCTGCCGGTTGTACACGACCCCCAGTGAAGGCCGATGCCGCCGCCCATCCGCCTCGTGAACCGGACACAGATAGGTAGTCCACTCGGTGCCGCGCCTCCCCGGCCCGGACACCCGATTCAGCGCCCGGTTGATGGTCTCCCACGATCCCTGACTGCCCATCGCGCCGGTCCTCTCACTACCGGTGTACTCCGTTGAGCAGCGTTGTCAACTGTCATGAATCCGGTTGTAGCGCAACCGGAATCAACCGCCCGAACTCCGCGTCACGCCGGTGTGGGATTGGACTCGCCCGGGCGGTGGATATCGGCTGATCCGGGTGGCGTAGAGTCGCGACGGTCGATGGTGGCTGCCATGAAGCGGATGACCCCTACCGCATGAAACCTGCTGGGGCGCAGGAATGGTGAGTATTCACAATCGGAGTGGAACTCGGGCGTGTCGGGCGTTCGAGCGGCAAGAATGGGCCGCATGGTTGCGGTCGGGGGTCGGGCAGACTCGTGGGAAGCCGATGCGGCGGCGGGCGGGGAGCCGGTGCCCGGGGTGGATGTCGGAAGGTATCCGCTGGACTCGCCGGGAAGTGCGGAGTGGCTGGCTGCGGTGGGGGCGGCGCGGGCCGAGCTGGCCGCGGATGGATGTTGCGTGTTGCGCGGGTTCATCAGGCCCGAACTGCTGAACACCTTGCGCAGCGAGGGGATGGCGTTGGCTCCGCACGCGTATTACACCGTGGAGGACGTCAACGCCTACAACATTCCCCTCGATGCCGATCTCCCACCGGACCATCCGGGGCGGATCGTGCTGCACCGCGGGAATGCGTTCGTGGCAAGGGATCTCATTCCCGCGGACGCGCTGATCCAGCGGCTGTACACCGATCACCGGTTCCAGCGGTTCGTGGCGGACTGCTTCGGGCTGGCCGAGCTGCACGAGTACACCGATCCGCTGGCGGGGTTGTGTCTCAATGTGGTCGCGCCGGGAATGTCGCATCCGTGGCATTTCGATACCAATGAGTTCACCGTCAGCATGCTCACGCAGGAGCCGGAATGCGGTGGGGTGTTCGAGTATTGCCCGAACATCCGGTCGCGGGAGGCGGAGAACCTCGCGGATGTGCGGGCCGTGCTGACCGAGGAGGGGGAGCGGTTCATCCGGCGGCTGGAGTTGCGGCCGGGGGATCTGCAGCTGTTCCAGGGGAGATTCTCGTTGCACCGGGTCGCGCCCGTGGGCGGGACGGTGCAACGGCATTCGGCGATCTTCGCCTACAGCGACGCCCCGGGACTGATCGGCACCGCCGAGCGGACCCGGCAGCTGTTCGGGCGGGTACTGCCGGATCATCTGGCCGTCGGTGAGGTCCGCGGCGATCGACTGCTCGATTGAGAGGGGACCAGCGCGTGCCGGTTTCGTTACACAGCTCCACCGGAAAAGCCTCGTTCGACGACATCTACGACCGTCCCGATCCACGCGAGTACTACGCACGCATGGCCGAATTGGATTACCAGATACCGGAATTGGCCAAGCCGCATTTCCAGCGATTACTCGCGGAGTATCGGTCGGCCACCGGCATCGCCACCCCCGCCGTCCTCGACATCGGCTGCTCCTACGGCGTGAACGCGGCCCTGCTGCGCCTGGACATCACCATGACCGACCTGGCCGCACGGTACCGCGGCCGCGACACCGATGACACCGCCGCGCTCATCGATCGTGACCGGCAGCTGCTGCACACCCAGGATCAGCTCCCCGGCGTCCGCTTCATCGGCATGGACGCCTCCCGCCCCGCCCTCGACTACGCCGGCGCCGCCGGCTTCCTTCAGGACGCCGTGCACGCCGACCTGGAATCGGGCGACCCCACCGAGGCCCAGCGCAGCACCCTCGCCGCCGCGGACCTGGTCATTTCCACCGGCTGCGTCGGCTACATCTCCGAGCGCACCCTGCTGCGGGTGGCCCGCGCCCACGGCGGAAAACTGCCCTGGATGGCGCATTTCGTGCTGCGAATGTTCTCCTTCGACCCCATCGCCGCCCACCTCGAGACCCTCGGCTATCGCACCGAACGCGTACCCGGCGTGTTCCGCCAGCGGCGCTTCGCCTCCGCGGACGAGCAGGCGCGGGTACTGAACACCCTGGCGGGCAGCGGAATCGACCCCGCCGGCGCCGAATCCGACGGGTGGCTCTACGCCCAGCTGTATCTGTCCCGGCCGAAAGTGAGCGTTGCGACCGAATATTGATCGCGTCGCACATCGAATTCACATCCCGGATTCACCTGAAAACTCCCCGCGATTGTTACGGTGAATCGGTGGCACCAGCGAAGATCGTAATTGTCGGCGGTGGTTTCGCGGGCGTCGAGTGCGCCCGATATCTGGAACGCCGAGTGCGGCCCGACGAGGCGTTCGTCCAGCTCGTCTCGCCCGATGCCGGACTGCTGTATCTCCCGCTGCTGCCACAGGTCGCCTCCGGCACCCTCAACCCTCGGTCGGTCTCGGTGTCGCTGCGCCGGATCCTGCGCCGCACCGAGGTGGTGCCGGGCATGGCGGTCGGGGTGGACCACGACACCCGGCGGGTGGTGGTGCGCCGATCCACCGGCCGCGAAACCGCCCTCGAGTACGACCATCTCGTCCTGGCCCCGGGCTCCATCACCCGGGTGCTGGACGTGCCCGGGCTCAAGGAACACGGCTTCGGCATGAAGACCCTGCCGGAGGCCATGTACCTGCGTGACCATGTGCTGCGGCAGCTGGACGTCGCCGCCCTGCGCGGCGGGCTGGACGGCGACCGGGAGCGGCTCAACTTCGTCACCATCGGTGCGGGCTACGCCGGGACCGAGACCGCCGCGGTCCTGAACAAGGTCTGCCACGCCGCCGCCAAGCGGTTCTTCCCCGAGCCCGAACGGGGCATGGTGCGGTGGCATCTGGTCACCCACGGCGACCGCATCATGCCGGAGCTGGGGGAGCGCCTCGGCGCGGAGGCGAAAAGGATTCTGGCCGAACGCGGTATCGAACTCATCTCCGGAGCGTCGGCGGCGGAGGTGACGGCCAATGGGGTGAAACTCACCAATGGGCGATTCATCCCCTCCCGCACCGTGCTGTGGACCGCCGGCGTCACCCCGAGCCCGCTGGCCGGGCACCTCGGTGCGGAAACGGACAAGGGGCGCATCATCGCCCAGGCCGACCTCGCTGTGCCCGGCCTGCCCGGGGTGTGGGCCATGGGCGACTCTGCCGCGGTGCCCGATCTGGCCGAGGGCGGCGACAAGGTGTGCGCGCCCACCGCCCAGCACGCCATGCGCCAGGGCAAACACATGGCCAGGAACCTGCTCGCCACCCTGCGCGGCGGACAGCCCGAGCCCTACCGGCATCCGGATCTGGGCATGGTCGTCGACCTCGGCGGCCGCGACGCGCTGGCCCGGCCGCTCGGCATCGGATTGCGGGGTGTCCCAGCGCAATTCGTTGCGCGCAGCTACCACCTGATGGCGCTGCGCACGGTGGTCGCCCGCGCCCGCGTGGCCTTCGACTGGACCGTGCACGGCCTCAGCGGCGACGACTTCCTGCGCATCGGCTACGGCGACTACAAGACCCACACCATCGGCGGATTCGAGCAGTCCGGCTGCTACCTGCAGGCCGACGAGGTGCCGCGGGTGCTGAAGGGGCTCGGCGATCCCGAGTGACTCCGGACTCGCATGAAAACTATTGTGGCGCAGTAAATCAATATCCCGCCCGGACCGTGTGTGGTTTCGGGCGAAAGCCTGGCGCTCGGACGGTTTCGATGACAAGAATGGGTGCTGTGACCGCCAGGGGGACGGTCACGCGTGTGCAAAGCCAGGTTGCCCCTATCCGACGACCCCACGAGGACACCCCTTGAGCGACAGCACCTTCGCCTTCGACGAGCAGCTGCCCCGCGTCCCGCTGCCCACCCTGGAGGAGAGCTGCACCCGCTTCCTGCGCTGGTGCGCGCCCCTGCTGACCTCCGACGAGTACGCCGCAACCGCGGCCGCCGTCGAGGATCTGCTGCGCCCCGACAGCCCCGCCCGCACCCTGCACGCCGATCTGCAGCGGTTCGACGAGACCCCGGGCGTGGGCAGCTGGCTCGACGAGTTCTGGCCCTCCCGCTACCTGGGCCGCCGCGACCGGATCGCGTTGAATGCGAACTTCTTCTTCCTGTTCCGCGACGACACCGCCCTCGCCTCCTCGACCAGCGCCGACCAGAGCGAGCGCGCCGCCGCCCTCATCGCCGCGGCCGTCGGCTACAAGCTGCGCCTGGACAAGGAGGAGATCCCGCCCGCCACTCAGCGCGGCACGCGACTCAATATGGCGCAGAACAAGTTCCTGTTCTCCGAGACGCGCATACCGGACGCGCCGCAGGACACCGTGCGGGTGCCCTACAGCGACGACTGGCCCGGACCCTCGGACGCCCGCCACATCGTGGTCTTCTACCGCGGCACCATGTTCCGTATGGACGTCATCGGCCCCGGCGGCGTCGCCTACACCCCCGAGGACCTCACCGACGGCCTGCGCGCCGTCATGAAGGCCGGTGCGCGCCGCGCCGCCACCAACACCTCGCCCGGGCACCTCACCACCCTCGCCCGCGCCGACTGGGCGCCGGTCTACGCGGCCCTGCGGCCGGCCAATGCCGCCGCCTTCGACACCATCGAGACCGCGCTGTTCTGCGTCTGTCTCGAGGACTTCGCGCCCCGTGACACCCTGCACGCCTGCGACCAGCTGCTGCACGGCGACAGCGGCAACCGCTGGTTCGACAAGTCGGTGTCGTTCATCGTCTTCGCCGACGGCGAGGCCGGCATCAATGTCGAGCACTGCGGCCTGGACGGCACCACCATCCTGTCCTTCGTCGACACCCTGCTCGAGGCGCCGGTGGGCGACCATGCCGAACGGTCGGGTGCGCAGGCGCAGGGCCTGCCCGCCATCGAACCCGTCGAGTTCGTCCTCGGCCCGGAGTCCAAGACCGAGATCGCCTCCGCCGCCGCGTCTTTCGCGCAGTACGCCGCCGACAACGCCACCACCACGGTGTCGTTCGACTTCGGCACCAACCGTGCCAAGCGGCTGGGCATCTCCCCGGACGCCTTCGCACAGCTGAGCTATCAGCTCGCGCACCGCCGCAGCAAGGGCCTCACCGGCGCTACCTACGAATCCATCGCCACCCGCCAGTTCCGCAACGGCCGCACCGAGGCCATGCGCGTGATCACCCCGGAGATGCTGGATTTCGTTGCCGCCATGGAGGATCCGGCCGTGGACCGGGACCGCAAACTGGTGGCCCTGCGCACCGCCGCCGAGGCACACGTGCGCCGCGCCCAGGAATGCCAGCGCGGCGAGGCCCCCGAACAGCATCTGTGGGAACTGCAGTGGATCCAGCGCCGCCGCGGCGAACAGCTCGGCGCGACGGCCCCGATGGCCTTCTACGACAGTCCCGGCTGGACCATCACCCGCGACGACTACCTGAGCACCAGCTCCGCGCCGTCGGTGAACATCCAGTACTTCGGGTTCGGCTCCACCAGTCCCAAGTGCATCGGCATCGCCTACGTGCTGCTGCCCGACCGCTGGAACCTCTACCTGGCCACGCCCAAGCACGTCGCCCAGCAGATGCACGACTTCGCCGAGCAGCTGCGCGGGGCCGTCACCGAACTCGCCGAACTGCTCACCGTATAACCGATTGCGGGGAGTGTGCGCCCGTCTGAAAGAATCACTCCCCGTGAAATCTTTCGAAGCCCTGTTCGCCGAGCTGCAGGATCGTGCCGCCAACCGCCCCGAGGGGTCGGGCACCGTCGCCGCCCTGGACGCCGGCGTGCATGCGCAGGGCAAGAAGGTGCTCGAGGAAGCCGGCGAGGTCTGGATCGCGGCCGAGTACCAGAGCGATGAGGAACTCTCCGAGGAGATCTCGCAGCTGCTCTACTGGGTGCAGGTGCTGATGGTGGGCCGCGGGCTGCGGCTCGAGGACGTGTACCGACATCTGTGACGCGCCGGTGTGCCGCACGCTGTGCCCGTTCAAGGGCTGGATGCGGCGCACCGTTCGCTCAGCCCCCTGTCGACACGTCTTCCCTCCCCGTTCCGAAAGGACCTCCCATGCTTCGCGTCGCCGTCCCCAACAAGGGCGCACTCTCCGAATCCGCCCTCGCCATCCTGTCCGAGGCGGGCTACCGCAAGCGCACCGACTCCCGTGAGCTGAGCGTGCTGGACCCGGTCAACCAGGTCGAGTTCTACTTCCTGCGGCCCAAGGACATCGCCATCTACGTCGGCTCCGGCGAGCTCGACCTCGGCATCACCGGCCGCGACCTGGCCCTGGATTCCGGTGCGCCCGTGCAGGAACGGCTCGCCCTCGGCTTCGGCCGCTCCACCTTCCGCTATGCCGCCCCGGCCGGGCGTGAATGGAAGGTCGAGGACCTCTACGACAAGCGCATCGCCACCTCCTACCCGAACCTGGTGCTGACGGACCTCGCCAAGCACGGCATCGAGGCCGAGGTGATCCGCCTCGACGGTGCGGTCGAGATCTCCATCCAGCTCGGTGTCGCCGACGCCATCGCCGACGTGGTCGGCTCCGGCCGCACCCTGCGCCAGCACAACCTGGTCGCCTTCGGCGAATCGCTATGCTCCTCGGAGGGCGTGCTCATCGAGGCCAAGGGCGCCGACCAGAACGACAAGGCCCGCAACCAGCTCGTCGCCCGCATCCAGGGCGTGGTCTTCGCCCAGCAGTACCTGATGCTGGACTACGACTGCCCCAAGGCGCTGCTCGAGGAGGCCGTCAAGATCACCCCCGGGCTGGAGTCGCCGACCGTGTCGCCGCTCACCGATCCCGAGTGGGTCGCGGTGCGCGCGCTGGTGCCGCGCAAGAACGGCAACGAGCTCATGGACCAGCTCGCGGACCTGGGCGCCAAGGCGATCCTGGCCACCGACATCCGGTCCTGCCGCGCCTTCTGATTCCGGTCGGGTCAGGACGGGCCGGACTCCGGCTCGTCCTCGCCGGACGGGAAAGGCGGTGGGGTGCCGCCGAATTCGGGGCATAGTCGCTTGAAATCGCAGTACTCGCACAGCCAGCTCGGGCTGGGCGGGAACTCCCCGGTTTCGGCGGCGGTCACGATGGCGGCCCACAGCGCCGACAGGATCCGCTCGAAGCGCAGCAGTTCCTCCGGGTCCGGCGCATAGGTGAGGGTGACACCGTCGGCGAGGTACATCAGCCGCAGTTCCGCCGGGGCCCGGCCCTGGGTGCGCAGCAGGACCAGGGCGTAGAACTTCAGCTGGAACAGGGCCCGGGTCTCGTAGGTGAGGCCCGGGGCCCGGCCGGTCTTGTAGTCGATGACGTGCAGTTCCCCGTCGGCCGAGCGGTCGATGCGGTCCACGATGCCGCGCAACGGGGTGCCGTCGGGCAGGTCGGCCTCGATGAAGGTCTCGCACGACTCCGGATCGAAGCCGGACGGATCCTCCAGCCGGAAGTACACGCCCACCAGCTTGCGCACCTCGGCCAGGAACCCGGGCAGCTCCTCGGCCGGAATCAGGGCCTCCACCTCGGGCCTCGACTCGCGCACACCCGTCCACGCGGGCTCGACGAGGGCGGCCGCGGCCTCGGCATCCCGCTCGGTGGCGGGCAGCCCGAACAGCGCCTCGAGCACGGCGTGCACCACGGTGCCGCGCACCGCCGCCCGCGAGGGCGGTTCCGGAATCTGGTCGATGACCCGCAGCCGGTATTTCAACGGGCACTGCTTGAAATCGATTGCGCGCGAAGGGGACAGGGCGGGGCCACGGGGAGCGAACCGCTCTGTCTCCGGGGTACTGATCACGTCAACCGACATACCTGGCAGGCTAAACGCAGGCACCGACAAGGTGCGCACGAATCCGGCGCAGCACATTCGCGGCGACGCACGACTTCACCACAACCACGCAGAACGGAGATTCATGACGGCCAGACGGACCGGCCCTTTCCAGATCGGTGACCGGGTACAGCTGACCGACGCCAAGGGGCGCAAGTTCACGGTGATCCTGGAGGCGGGCAAGGAATTCCACACCCACGCCGGCCACATCAACCACGACGACCTCATCGGCGCCGACGAGGGTTGCGTGGTGAACTCCGCCAAGGGCACCCCCTACCTGGCCCTGCGCCCGCTGCTGACCGACTACGTGCTGTCCATGCCGCGCGGCGCGGCGGTCATCTACCCCAAGGACTCCGCCCAGATCGTCCACGAGGGCGACATGTTCCCCGGCGCGAAAGTCCTGGAGGCCGGCGCCGGCTCGGGCGCGCTGACCTGCTCGCTGCTGCGCGCGGTCGGCCCCGAGGGCAAGGTCATCTCCTGGGAGATCCGCGACGACCACGCCGAGCACGCGGTCAAGAACGTCGAGCGCTTCTTCGGCGAACGCCCCGCCAACTGGGAACTCACCCTCGGTGATGTGGCGGACTACGCCGGCGAACAGGTCGACCGCGTCGTCCTCGACATGCTCAAGCCGTGGGACGCCCTCGAGGCCGTCTCCAAGGCCCTCATCCCCGGTGGCGTCTTCCTCGCCTACGTGGCCACCACGACCCAGCTCTCCGAGGTGGTCGAGGCCCTGCGCCGCCAGGGCTGCTGGACCGAGCCCACCGCCTGGGAATCCATGGTCCGCCCCTGGCACGTGGTCGGCCTCGCGGTGCGCCCCGAACACCGCATGCAGGGCCACACCGCCTTCCTGGTCAAGGCCCGCCGCCTCGCCGACGGCGTCACCGCCCCCAAGCCCCAGCGCCGCCCGTCGAAGGGCTAGCACGCGCCGGGAAGATCTCTCGACGCCGGATCCGGCCTCGACACGAACGCGCCCCCGCCACTGAACGGCGGGGGCGCGTCGTCGTATTCAGCCGAGTATTCAGCCGATCGCGAAGCGGTTTCGCGGCGTCAGCAGGGCGCCTTGCCCATGGCCAGGATGGTGCAGCCGGTGTTCTCCGACAGCTGCCAGCCCGCGTCGGTGTGCTGCCAGCTCATGGGCACGCCGGGCATGGTGCCGTGCGGGGAGACGATGGCGACCGAGGCATTGGCGGTGTCGCCGCCGGCCTGCACGCCCGAGACCGTCCAGCCGATGCTGCCGTAGTTGGCCAGGCCCCGGTTCATCGTCTCGATGTTCGAGGTGCGCGCACCGCCGTTGACCATGAGGTTCGCCTTGTCGGTGGCGGGCACGGCCGGATCGGTGAAGCGGGTCAGCGTCGACTGCAATTCGTCGGCGGAGGGCGCGGGGGTGTCGGCGCCGGCGAGGCCCGCGCCCGAGGTGAGGGCGACGGCGGCCGCGGCGACGGCCAGGGACAGGCGAACGGAACGAGCGAGCATGAACGAACAGGCCTTTCGGGACTCGAGCGGGTGGGTTACTGGCAGGCCGCGCGGGCCATGCCGAGGATGGTGCAGGCGCCGGCGTCGGAGAGCTTCCACGCGCCGTCGCTGTACTGGAAGGTCATCGGGACGTCGGGCATGGTGCCGTGCGGCGAGGTCACCGACACCTTCGCGTCGGCCTTGGTGCCGTCCTGCTTGATCTCACCGACGGTGAACCCGACCTGGTAATGCGCGAGTCCCTGGTTCATGGTGTCGATATTTCCGAGACGTTTGTCGCCGTCGACGACTAGTTTGGCCTTGTCGGCAGCCGGCTTGGCCGGGTCGGCGAAGGCCGTGAGCACGCCCTGCAGGGCGTCGGCGGTCGGCGTGGGCGCGGCGGCGGTGGCCGACACGGTGGTGGTCGAGGACGAAGAACCCTTGTCGTCGGAGCCGCAGCCGGTCACAGTTGCCGTAACGGCCGCGAAGGCCGCGACGGTAGCCACGGAAACACGAAGCGTCCGCGTGACGTTGCGCATACCAGGAGTACGACTGGTGGGAAGGAGCATCAACGGCACCTTTCGGCTCGGTCCGGCGATTAACTCACCGGAAACAGGTTAGGGCAGGCTAACATGCTCGTCCGGCCCGGAGGCCGCAGCCTAGATGTGATCACGACGAAACCATGTCGGAAAGCGGGAACGGTTAGAGCCCGGTAGCGTTGATAGACCGGGACTGGGAGGAGCAGCATCATGAGCCCCATCGAACATTCGGATTCGGCCGCCTGGAGGGAACTCGAGGCAGTACGTGCCGAGGCCGCTGCACTCCGGAGGCAACTCGCCGACACGCCGGATCGCACACGGGAATTGGAAGCGCGCGTCGATTCGCTGACGATTCGCAATACCAAACTGATGGACACCTTGAAGGAAGCGCGCCAGCAACTGGTCGCTCTCCGTGAGGAAGTGGATCGCCTCGGCCAGCCACCCTCGGGCTACGGCGTCCTCATCGGCGTGTACGACGATCAGACGGTCGATGTGTTCACTTCCGGGCGCAAGATGCGGCTGACGTGTTCGCCGAATATCGACACCACCACCCTCCACTACGGGCAGACCGTGCGTCTCAACGAGGCGCTGACCGTGGTCGAGGCGGGCGGTTTCGATTCCATCGGTGAGATCGGCACGCTGCGTGAGATTCTCGACGATGGGCGCCGGGCGCTGGTCGTCGGGCATGCCGACGAGGAGCGGGTGGTCTGGTTGTCCGGGCCGCTGTCCGCCCTGGTCGACGTGGACGACCTCGAGGATCCGGATCGTCCGATTCGCAAACTGCGGCCGGGTGATTCGCTGCTGGTCGACACCAAGGCCGGGTTCGCCTTCGAGCGGATCCCCAAGGCCGAGGTCGAGGACCTGGTGCTCGAAGAGGTGCCGGATGTCGGCTACGAGGACATCGGTGGTCTCTCGCGCCAGATCGAGCAGATCCGCGACGCGGTCGAATTGCCGTTCCTGCACAAGGATCTGTTCCGCGAGTACGCGCTGCGCCCGCCCAAGGGTGTGCTGCTCTACGGTCCGCCCGGTTGCGGTAAGACGTTGATCGCCAAGGCCGTTGCCAACTCGCTCGCCAAGAAGATCGCCGAGGCGCGCGGTGAGGATGCCAAGGAAGCCAAGTCGTTCTTCCTCAACATCAAGGGCCCCGAGCTGCTCAACAAGTTCGTGGGTGAGACCGAGCGCCACATCCGGATCATCTTCCAGCGGGCCCGCGAGAAGGCGTCCGAGGGCACCCCGGTGATCGTGTTCTTCGACGAGATGGATTCGATCTTCCGCACCCGCGGTTCCGGTGTCTCCTCCGATGTGGAGACCACCGTTGTGCCGCAGCTGCTCTCGGAGATCGACGGCGTCGAGGGCCTGGAGAACGTGATCGTGATCGGCGCCTCCAACCGTGAGGACATGATCGATCCCGCGATCCTGCGGCCCGGCCGCCTGGACGTCAAGATCAAGATCGAGCGCCCGGATGCCGAAGCCGCGCAGGACATCTTCTCCAAGTACCTGACGGAGACGCTGCCGCTGCACAGCGAGGATCTGCAGGAGTTCGACGGCGATCGCGGCAAGTGCGTGCAGGCCACCATCGAACGCGTGGTGGATCGCATGTACGCCGAGTCCGAGGACAACCGCTTCCTGGAGGTCACCTACGCCAACGGTGACAAGGAGGTCCTGTACTTCAAGGACTTCAACTCCGGCGCCATGATCCAGAACATCGTGGACCGGGCCAAGAAGTACGCCATCAAGTCCGTCCTGGAAACCGGCAATCCGGGTCTGCGCATCCAGCATCTCTACGATTCGATCGTGGACGAGTTCTCCGAGAACGAGGACCTGCCCAACACCACGAATCCCGATGACTGGGCCCGCATCTCGGGTAAGAAGGGCGAGCGCATCGTCTACATCCGCACCTTGGTGACGGGGAAGAACGCCAGCGCCAGCCGCGCCATCGACACCGAGTCGAACACCGGCCAGTACCTGTAAGCCGGAAAAGCAGAGGGCTCGCATCCTTTCGGATGCGAGCCCTTTCGCGTGCGTGGCTGCCGGTGCCGGTCAGCTGATCCCGGGGATGAAGCCGGGGTAGACCCAGTGCGAGACACCGCCACCGGGAGCTCCGGAGCCGCTCACGTTCGGGAAGTTGAACGGCAGCCGCTTCAGCGCGTGCGGGTTGCCGTCGGCGTCGGCCTGGACGCAGTTGGTGGTGACACCGTGGAAGCCGGAGCAGGCGATGCGGGTCGAGGTGCCGTACGGCGAGGTCAGGCGGGCACGGTTGACCAGCGGGTTCCAGAAGTCGGGGTCGCCGGGGGTGAGGAAGTCGTGGGTTTCGAAAACGTAGATGGGGCTGCGGTCCTGCTGGACCGGCCACTCGTCGGCGGCCGCGGGGCCCGTGCCGAGGACGAGGGCGGCACCGGTGAGGGCGGCCGCGGCGGCCAGGCCGGTGACGCTACGGGTGATCGTGTTCATGTACCCCTCCATGGAACGTCGATTGACAGTGCGCATCGATGAGAGCATCGGTTCGTGCCGGGGGACTGTAACGGACGGCATGGTCCCGGTGGGGGCAATCACACACCGGGACCGAGCATCACCGGGTGCTGCGCAGCCGCCGATCCTCGGTCCAGTCGACGATGAGCCGGCGCCGCCGGAACCGCCACGCATCGCCGTCGCGGGCGAAGGTGTCGTCGTAGCGGATGTGCATGACGAAGACCCGGGAGCCGTCGGCATCGTCGTAGACATGGGAAGCGGTGCAATAGGTTTCGCCCCGCACCGCGTCACCGGAGAAGTCGAGCAGCTGGTTGGCGATCACGTGCCGGGTGACGCGGTAGCGGTCGAGAGGCCGCATGGCCGCCTCGATCTCGGCGCGGCCGCACACCGTCGTCGTGGGCTGCTCGCCACCCCACTCGATGACCAATGTCCCGTCCTCGGTGAAGAGTTCGGCGATCGCCGCGTCGCGGCGGCGGTCGGCGTGGGAGGCGTAGCGTTCGGTCAGTTCGCGCAGCGCGAGTCGGGTTTCCGGCTGGTCCATGGGGTCTCCTCGATAGGACGGGGTCGAGATCGTTCCTACTGCGCCGGGGCAGGCGTGACCCGTGATCTGCCCGCTGGGTGGGATGCGGTGTCAGGCCCGCCGGACCCGGCGGTAGGTCGGCACGGCCACCGCGGCGGTGGCGAGATGCCGTGCCACCTCGGGGATTTCGGAGTCGGCGAGGGCGGCGACGGTGAGGCGCAGGTGGTCGGTGTGGGGGTGGTCGGTCACCTCGAAGGGGCCGCCCGGGGCCGCTTTGATCCCGGCGGCAGCCAGGGAGATCATGGCGGCGTTCTCGTCCGCGACGGGGAACCAGAGGTTGATCCCGTCGCCGCGGGGGAGGCGGATGTCGTGGTGGGACAGGGATTTTCGCAGGGCGTCGGCGCGTGCGCGATAGATGCCGCGGGCCGTGGTGACGGTGGTGCGGGCGGCGTCGTCGGTGAGCATGTGCAGCAGCACCCGCTGGAGCAGCCGGCTGGTCCAGCCCGGTCCCAGCATGCGCCGTTCGAGGAGCGGGTCGAGCAGGTCGGCGGGGCCGCCGACGGCGGCCAGGCGCAGGTCCGCGCCGTGGGATTTGGAGTAGGAGCGAATGTGCACGGTGCGGGTCGGCAGGCGGGCCGCCAGGGAGCGCAGGGGCGCGTGGGTGATGCCCGAACTGTGGTCGTCCTCGACAACGACCGGCGTGCCGCCCGCGACGACCGCGGCATCGGCCAGCACGTCGGCCAGTTCGCGCACTCGCCGGGCCGACAGTGAGGCGCCGGTGGGGTTCTGAGCGCGCGGCTGGAGCAACACGAGGACCGGGGAGCGGGCCGCCAGGGCGGCGGCCAGCCGATCCGGACGCATACCGGATTCGTCGAGATCGATGGGAACCGGACGCGCCCCGAGCCGGGCCAGCAGGTCCAGAAACGGCGGGAAGCACGGGTTTTCGACCGCCACCGCGTCACCCAGCCGGACGTGGGCGGCGAGCAGGCGGTCGACGGCGTCGAGCGCGCCGTCGAGGATGGTGAACCGTTCGGCGCGGGCCGGCCAGTCCGCGCGAATGGCGGCCTCGAGCTCGGGGAGCACGGCCTCACCGAGGTAGGTGGCCGACAGGTCGTCGATGCGGCCGTCGTCGCCGAGACCGCGCAATGCGGCGGTGAGGTCGGGTAGCAGCACCGGATCGGGGGTGCCGCGTGAGAGGTCGATGCGGAAGACGCTGTCGGAGTGGGGGTGGAGGCGTTGATAGCGTCCGGCGGCGGGCGTGCGGGGGGAGTGCGGCTCGTCCTGGACGAAGGTGCCCGCCCGGCCGCGCGCCACGATCGCCCCGGCGGCGGCCAGCGCCCGCCACGCCTGGTTCACCGTCACGGGGGAGACCTTCAGCTCCCGGGCCACCTCGCGCACGGTGGGCAGCCGGGTGCCCGGTGCCAGCGCGCCGGACCGGATCCGCTGCCCGATTCCGGCCGCGATCCCGGCCGCGGTGCGGTCGTGTGCGGCGGCGGCCAGGTCGGCGGCGGATTCGGCGGTCACAGACTCAGTGTGCGAGGGGGACGGAGGTGGCTCCGACGGGTGCGCCGGAGGTTTTACGGTCACGAAATCGTTTCCTTCATCTTGTAACACAAGCGAATTCGTTTCAGGTGCAGTATCACAAACTATGGCGATTGTTCGAGCGGCGCTGGTGCAGACGAGCTGGACCGGCGACAAAGAGTCAATGATCAAAGCGCACGAGGACTACGCGCGGCAGGCCGCCGCGGCGGGAGCAAAGGTGATCTGCTTCCAGGAGCTGTTCTACGGGCCGTACTTCTGCCAGGTCCAGGACACCAAGTTCTACGACTACGCCGAATCGGTGCCGGGCCCCACCGTGGAGCGGTTCGCGGCGCTGGCCCGCGAGCTCGGCCTGGTGATGGTGCTGCCCGTCTACGAGCAGGAACAGCCGGGCCTGCTGTACAACACGGCGGCGGTCGTCGATGCCGACGGGACCTACCTCGGTAAGTACCGCAAACACCACATTCCGCAGGTCAACGGCTTCTGGGAGAAGTTCTACTTCCGTCCCGGCAATCTGGGTTGGCCGGTCTTCGATACCGCCGTCGGCAGAGTCGGGGTCTACATCTGCTACGACCGGCACTTCCCCGAGGGCTGGCGGGCGCTGGGCCTGGCCGGGGCGGAGATCGTCTTCAACCCCTCCGCCACCTCGCGCGGACTGTCGAGCTACCTGTGGAAGCTGGAGCAGCCCGCCTCCGCGGTGGCCAACGAGTACTTCATCGGGGCCATCAACCGGGTGGGCATCGAGGAGTACGGCGACGACGACTTCTACGGCACCAGCTACTTCGTCGACCCCGAGGGGCAGTTCGTGGGTGAGGTCGCCTCCGACACCGCCCCCGAGCTGGTGGTCCGTGACCTGGACATGGACCTGATCAACGTGGTGCGCGACCGCTGGGCCTTCTACCGGGACCGGCGTCCGGATGCCTACGGAAAGCTGGTGGAGCCGTGAGCACGACCTTCATCCACGGTGGAACCGTGGTGTCCGCCACCGGATCCCAGCCCCTCGATGTTCTCATCGACGGCGAGACCATCGCCGCGGTGGTGCAGCCGGGATCCACCGCACTCGGCGCCGACCTGGCCGCCACCGCTGACACCGTCATCGACGCGACCGGCAAGTACGTGATCCCCGGCGGCGTCGACGGGCACACTCACATGCAGCTGCCCTTCGGCGGCACCGAGGCGTCGGACACCTTCGAGACCGGCACCCGCGCCGCGGCGTGGGGCGGCACCACCACCATCATCGACTTCGCGGTGCAGAAGCCGGGCGAGCGAGTCCAGCACAGCCTGGCGCTGTGGCACGAGAAGGCGGCCGGAAACTGCGCCGTCGACTACGGGTTCCATCAGATCGTCGGCTCGGTGGACGCCGAATCCCTCAAGGGCATGAGCGAATTGGTGTCCGAGGGCGTCACCAGTTTCAAGCTGTTCATGGCCTACCCGGGCGTCTTCTACTCCGACGACGGCCAGATCCTGCGCGCCATGCAGACCGCGGGCGATCTCGGCGCCCTGCTCATGATGCACGCCGAGAACGGGATCGCCATCGATGTGCTGGTGGAACAGGCGCTTTCGCGGGGCGAGACCGCGCCGTACTACCACGGCGTCACGCGCCCGTGGCAGATGGAGGAGGAGGCCACCCACCGCGCTATCATGCTGGCGCAGTTGACGGGCGCCCCGCTCTATGTCGTCCACGTCTCCGCCAAGCAGGCCCTGGAACAGATCGCGGAGGCAAGGGGCAAGGGCCAGAACGTCTTCGGCGAGACGTGCCCGCAGTACCTGTACCTCTCGCTCGAGGAGAACCTGGGCGCACCGGGTTTCGAGGGCGCGAAATGGGTGTGCTCGACACCGCTGCGCGCCCGCGCCGAAGGTCATCAGGACGAGCTGTGGCGCTACATCCGCACCGGCGATGTCAGCACCGTGGCCACCGATCACTGCCCCTTCTGCATGAAGGACCAGAAGGAACTCGGCCTCGGCGATTTCAGCAAGATTCCCAACGGGATCGGCGGCGTCGAGCACCGCATGGATCTGATGTTCCAGGGCGTCGGGGACGGCCGCATCTCCCTCGAGAAATGGGTGGAGGTGTGCTGTACCGCCCCGGCCCGCATGTTCGGGCTCTACCCGCGCAAGGGCATCATCAGCCCCGGCGCGGACGCGGACGTGGTGATCTACGACCCCCACGGGCACACCAGTATCGGCCTGGGCAAGACCCACCACATGAACATGGACCATTCGGCCTACGAGGGCTTCGAGATCGACGGTCACGTGGACACCGTGCTCTCGCGCGGCCGGGTGATCGTCGACGCCGGGCAGTACCTGGGCAGCGCCGGCCACGGGCGGTACGTCAAACGCGGCCTGTCCCAGAACCTCATCTGACGAACCCGAGCTACGAGGGGAGAGTGCCGCATGGACATCGGTGTGGTGCTGCAGTGCACGCCGCCCGCGTCGCGGGTGGTGGAGCTGGCGAGAATCGCGGAGACACACGGGTTCTCGCACGTGTGGACCTTCGATTCGCACCTGCTGTGGCAGGAGCCCTACGTCATCTACAGCCAGATCCTCGCCGCGACCCGCAAGGTCGTGGTGGGCCCGATGGTGACCAACCCGTCCACCCGCGACTGGACCGTGACCGCCTCCACCTTCGCCACCCTCAACGACATGTTCGGCAACCGCACCATCTGCGGTATCGGCCGCGGCGATTCGGCGGTCCGCACCCTGGGCGGGCGGCCCGCCACCCTGGCGACCCTGCGTGAATCCATCCACGTCATCAGGGAATTGGGCAACGGCCGCAGCGCGCACATCGGCGATACCACCGTTCGCCTCCCCTGGGCGCAGGCGTCCCGGCTACCGGTGTGGGTCGCCGGATACGGTCCGCGCGCGCTGGATCTCACCGGTGAGGTGGCCGACGGGTTCATTCTCCAGCTCGCCGACCCCGACATCACCGCCTGGACCATCGCCCGCGTCCGGGCCGCCGCCGAACGCGCGGGCCGTGACCCGGGGGAGGTGACCATCTGTGTGGCCGCGCCCGCCTACATCACCGACGGCACCGTCGGATCGCTGAAACACGCACGCGAGCAATGCCGTTGGTTCGGCGGCATGGTCGGCAACCACGTCGCGGACATCGTCGCCCGCTACGGTTCCGACTCCGAGGTGCCCAAGGCGCTGACCGACTACATCGCCGGGCGGCGCGGCTACGACTACAACGAGCACGGCCGGGCGGGAAACGTGCACGCCGAGTTCGTTCCCGACGACATCGTGGACCGCTTCTGCATTCTCGGCACCCCGGACGAGCACCTGACCCGGTTGCGCGAGCTCGAGGCCATGGGCGTCGATCAGTTCGCGGTCTACCTGCAACACGACGCCAAGACCTCCACCCTCGAGGCCTACGGCGAATCCGTGCTGCCGCGCCTGGCGCATCCGATCGAGGCCACGGTGACCGGATCGTGAGCGTGACGACGACCGACCCACCGTCCCCGACCAGTACCGAGCCGCAGGAATTCTCGTTCGCCCGCACCGCCCTCGCAGGCCGCCGGCGCGGATGGCGGCTGCTGTATCCGATCGTCGCCTTCGCCCTGCTCATCGCGATCTGGGAGCTGGTGAAGGCGCTGGTTCCGGCCAATGGCGTGAGCATCGGAAACCAGCGCGTCCTGCCCCGCACCTCCGACGGCGCGCTCCCGCATTCCTGGGCGGTGCTGACCGTGCTGGGGGAGCGGGACGGGAAGACCGCCGTCGGCGCGACCCTGCTGCGCACGGCGGGATTCACGCTCGAACTCGCGCTGCTGGCGCTGGCCCTGGGCACGGTGGTCGGTGTCGCGCTGGCGGTGCTCATGCAGCGGTTCACCTGGGTCGAGCGCGGGCTGCTGCCGTATGTGATCGTCTCGCAGACCGTTCCGTTGATCGCGCTGGCCCCGCTGGTGGCGGGGTGGGGCGGCAAGATCGTCATCGCGGGCCGGCCGTGGCAGCCGTGGATGAGCATCGTGGTGATCGCGTCCTACCTGGTCTTCTTCCCGGTCGCCATCGGCACGCTGCGCGGATTGCAGTCTCCGGCACGGGCTTCGGTGGAGCTGCTGCACAGCTGTGCGGCGGGATGGTGGGCCACCCTGATACATCTGCGGTTGCCGGCGGCCGTGCCGCACATCCTGCCCGCCCTGCGGCTGGGCGCCGCCGCCGCGGTGATCGGCTGCGTGGTGGCCGAGATCTCGACCGGCACCGCGGGCGGGATCGGCCGCCAGATCATCGTCTTCTCCCAGCAGTCGACCGGCAATGCGGCACGGTTGTACGCCGCGGTGATCGCCGCGGCCCTGCTGGGTGTGGTGCTCACCGGATTGGTCTCGCTCGCCGAGGTGCTGCTGCGCCGCTATGCCCGGCCCGGCCACACCGCGGGAGCGGCCCGGTGACCATCGCTCTACAGGTTCGTTCGTTCGGAGGTACCCCGTGACCGTCGAGACATCCGCGGCCGCACCGGAACCGGCGGTGGCCGCGGCCATACCCGCCGTCGAGTTGCGCGGCGTCGGCAAGATATTCGCCGCCGGCGCGGTGACCGCGCTCGAGGACGTGAGCCTGCGCGTCGCGGCCGGTGAATTCGTCTCCCTGATCGGCCCGTCCGGGTGCGGCAAGTCGACGCTGCTGCGCATCGTGGCCGACCTGGAGCAGCCGAGCTCGGGAACCGTTGTGGTGCACGGGAAGACCGCCGGGCAGGCCCGGCTCGATCAGGAGTACGGCATCGCCTTCCAGCAGGCCGGACTGCTGGATTGGCGGACCGTGCAGGAGAACATCGAACTGCCGCTGCAGCTGCACGGAGTGCGCAAGCCCGAAAGGCGCTCCCGCAGTGCCGAACTGCTCGAGATCACCGGCCTGACCGAATTCGCGCGGCGCTTCCCGGCCGAACTGTCCGGCGGTATGCAGCAGCGCGTCGCCATCGCCCGCGCGCTGGCCCGCAAACCACCGCTGCTGCTCATGGACGAGCCGTTCGGAGCGCTCGACGAGATGACCCGCGAGCGCATGCAGGGAGAACTGCTGCGCATCGCCGAAGAGACCGGCGCCGCAGCGGTTTTCGTGACGCACTCGATCCCGGAGGCGGTCTTCCTCTCCGACCGCGTGGTGGTCATGACCCCCCGCCCCGGGCGCATCACCGAGGTGCTGTCCACCGGCGGCCGGGACCGCCACAGCGATGACGAGGTCCGATCCAGCGAGGAATTCTTCACCGCCGTGGCCGCGGTCCGCGCCGCCCTGCATGAGGGGCACGGCGGCGCAGGCACGCCGAAAAGCGCCGCCGGACGGGACATGCGATGATCCGCATGCTCCGATCCTGGTTGCCGCCAGTGCTTTTCGGCGTCGCCCTGCTGGTGCTGTGGCAGGTGCTGACCGTCGCGGCGGGTGTCCCGTCGTTCCTGCTGCCCGCGCCCAGCGCCATCGGACAGGCGTTCGCCGACAACCACCACGCCATCCTGGAGGCCGCCCTGGCCACCGGTAGGAACGCGCTGGCCGGCCTGCTCGCCGGCGCGCTGCTCGGCATGGCCGCCGCCACGGTGGCCGTGCGCTTCCGGGTGGTCGACGGGGTGCTCGGAGCGCTGGCGGCCGGCGCGGCGGCGGTGCCCATCGTGGCGCTGGCTCCGCTGCTGAACTCCATGTACTCCACCACCACGGATCTGCCGCGCCGACTGGTGGCCACCATAGTCGTGTTCTTTCCCGTCTTCGTCAGCACCACACGGGGATTGCGTCAGGTCCCGCGGGTGCACGACGACCTCATGACGGCCTATGCCGCCACCGGCTGGCAGATCACCCGCACCGTGCGCCTGCCCGCCGCCCTGCCGTACCTGTTCACCGGTCTGCGCATCGCGGCGCCCGGTGCGGTGATCGCGGCGATCATCGCCGAATACTTCGGCGGTCTCCAGCACGGTCTGGGCAGCCGCATCACCTCCGCGGCGGCCAATACCGCCTATCCGCGCGCCTGGGCCTACGTGGTCGCCGCCATGATCCTCGGCCTGGTGTTCCTGGCCGCCGTGCTGCTGCTCGAACAGCTCACCCGCAGACCCCGCACCATCCCTGGGAGATCGAAATGAGAAGTGCCACCCGCAGATTCCGCATCCGGGCCGTGCTGGCCGCCGCCACCCTCGCGGTGGCGGCACTGTCCGGATGCAGCACCACCGACAATTCCTCGACCACCGCCGACGGGCTCGCCAAGGTCAAGCTGCAACTGCAATGGTTCAAGCAGGGCCAGTTCGCGGGATACCTGGCCGCGCAGTCCCAGGGCTACTACAAGGAGCAGGGCCTCGACGTCCAGATCCTCGACGGCGGCACCGATATCGTGCCCCAGACCGTTCTGGCCCAGGGACAGGCCGACTACGCCATCGCCTGGGTGCCCAAGGCCCTCGCCTCCCGGGAGGCCGGTGCGGGCATCACCGATGTCGCCCAGATCTTCCAGCGCTCCGGCACCAAACAGGTGTCGTTCAAGAGCGCGGGCATCAACGGCCCCGCCGACCTGAAGGGCAAGAAGGTCGGAAACTGGGGCTACGGCAACGAATTCGAACTCTTCGCCGGCATGACCAAGGCGGGCCTGGACCCCGCCAAGGACGTCACCCTGGTCCAGCAGCAGTTCGATATGAACGCCTTCCTCGCCCACGACATCGACGCCGCCCAGGCCATGTCCTACAACGAGTACGCGCAGCTGCTCGAGGTGAAGAACCCCGCCACCGGAAAGCTGTACACGGCAGACGATTTCGCCACCATCGACTGGAACGATCAGGGTGTGGCCATGCTCCAGGACGCCATCTGGGCCAACACCGACAAGCTGAAGGACGCCAAGTACGCAGATCAGACGGTGAAGTTCATCGCCGCCTCGCTGAAGGGCTGGGCCTTCTGCCGCGACAATGTGGACAAGTGCCGCGATCTCACCGTGGCCGCCGGGTCGACCCTGGGCGCGAGTCATCAGCAGTGGCAGATCACCGAGGTGAACAAGCTGATCTGGCCGTCGCCGAGCGGAATCGGGATGATCGACCAGGCGGCGTGGGACCGCACCGTCTCGATCGCGAAGACCACCCGCAACCAGGAGGGTAAGACCGTCCTCACCAAGGATCCCGACGCCGCCGCGTACAGCGTCGAATACGTCACGAAGGCCCTGGACCGCTTGAAGTCCCAGGGCGTCGATGTCACCGGGAGTTCCTACGCCGCACAGCCGGTCACCCTCGCCGAGGGCGGGAAGTAGTACATTCCGGCCATTGCGTGATGTAAGTCACAATTTTATCAAACCGATATAAACCCTGGTGGAACGCGTTCTACCGTGTAGCCCTCGTCGGGTTCGGAAAAAGTTTCCCCGGGAAATGGCTTCCCCTCGAATGTGAACCGTGCATGATTCACATGCCCGACATGTCATTTGAAAGATGAGGAGTACCTCGTGTCCGGATCCGCTTCGGATTTCTTTGCTGCGGTTCTGATCAAGACCATCCAGGGTCTGTTCAGCGGCAGTGCCGGCGGCACCACGCCGACCGCCTGAAACCGTAGTAGCACGACGGCCCATCGAATCGCGCGGGATTCGATGGGCCGTCGGCGTTGGTGGGCTCAGCGCAGCAGGTCCGGGATGAGCACCCGGGTGTCGGGCACGAACGGCCACGCCGGGTTCTCCAGATGCGACCGCAGCTCCTCGTCGGACCACCACCAGCCGTCCGCGATCTCCTCGGGCTGATGCCGGATCGGCCCGTCGTAGCGCAGCTCGTAGGCGAACAGATGGCAGCGCATCGGCCGCCCCGCCCACTCGCCGTCCCAGGACGCACTCGCCAGCGGCAACGGCCGATCGTCGTGCGGGCCCAGTTCGATGCCCAGTTCCTCGCCCAGCTCCCGGACCGCCGCCGCGGCCGGTTCCTCGCCCGGATCCAGCACCCCGCCCGCCAGGCAGTCGTGCATGCCGGCGAAAACGGCCTTGGTATCGGTCCGCTTGTGCACGTATACCTTCGATCCGTCGCGCGAGCGGACGAGTACGCCCGCACTGGCGTGCCACAGGCCCTCCGCGTACACCACCGCGCGCTCCTGCGCGCCGATCTCACGACCGGCGGCGTCGTACACCGCGATCATCTCCGGCATGGGCCGGGCTCTCCTTCCTGCCGCGCCGCGGGACCCGGCGCCCTGCTGTGCACAGTAGCGATGCCGCGCGGGCTCCCGGCTCCCGGCGTAGCCTCAGGGGCGCAACCGTTTTCGTCAGGGAGGACGAGATCATGCCGCTGCCGAAGCTACTCGCGAGGATCAATCGGCGGGTCAGCAACCCGGTGCTGGGGCTCGGGGCCCGGGTGACGCCGTACTTCGGGATCGTGATCCACCGCGGTCGTAGGTCCGGGCGTGTCTACCGGTCCCCGGTCATGGTCTTCGAGCGCGACGGCGGCTACCGCATCGCCCTGACCTACGGGCGGGACGTGGACTGGCTGAAGAACATTCGGGCGGCGGGGACCTTCGAGTTCGAGACCCGCGGGCACACGGTGGCCCTCACCGATCCGGTCGTCGGCCACGACGCCTCCGCCTCGTGGGCGCCGCCCCTGGTGCGTCAGGTGCTGGTGAGCCTGGACGCCGAGGACTACGTCCAGGCCCGGCGCGCCGACTGACGCCCGGCGGGCGGCTCAGCACGCGTGAGCCGGAGGATCAGCGCACGGTCAGCCGGATGATCACACAGCCCTGCTGCCAGCTCTGATAGGCATCGGCCAGGTTGGGATTGCCCGCCGCATCGACGCCCATGCCGTTGAACTTGGCCCACTGCTTGTTGTCGCGAGCGATGGCCTCCGACAGCCGCACCACCGATTCGGCATCGGTGACCACCTCGGCGTCGGCGGTGTGCCTGGGCCCGCCGAAGGACACCTCGACGGGCACGCCCTTGCGGATATTGCTGACCCACGGACGCTTGGCGGTGCCGATCAGAACGTCGCCGTCGTGGCGGGTGTAGGCGACGGGTACGTCGTAGTGCCTGCCCGATTTGCGGCCCACCACGTGGAGCACGCACAGCCGCTTGCCGACCCGGGCAGACAGCACCGGCACCCGCAGCAGGCCGCGAATGAAGATATTGAGCAGGTTCTGATAGGACGGGATCGCCTCCGGGCCGGTGGTGGTCGGGGTCCCGTAGGGATTGGTCTCGGGGGTTTGGTCGGTCATGCCGGCCTCCTTCGCTGAAACGCGTTGTGCGGCAGTCACACCGGCATCGAGTATAGATCTCGCGGCGCCGTGTCCGGAATTTGCTGGAAAGAAGCTGTAGATTCCGGAGTGTTCGCAGCATGACCCGTCGGCGAGGAGTGCGCGTTGACCGATGTGATGAATCGCCCAGCCCGGCCGCACGGTGCCGGACGGCACGCCAAGGCCGAGGAACGCCCGCCCAGGGTGTGGTGGACCGCCGCGGCGGTCGCGGTGCCGGCGGCGGTGGTGCTGCTGCTGTCGGCGAGCCGGTACGGGTATTTCGGGGACGAGCTGTACTTCCTGGCCGCGGGCCGGCGGCCGGCGTTCGGGTACGCCGATCAGGGCCCGGTGCTGCCGCTGCTGGCGTGGCTGACGGATAGCCGCGCGCCCGGATCGTTCTTCGTGCTGCGGCTGCCGTCGGTCGCATTGACGGTGACCGCGATCGTGCTCTGTGCCATGCTCGCGCGGGAGTTCGACGGCGGCCGCTGGGCGCAGCTGCTCGCCGCGATCGGGTATGCCAGCTCGCCGTTCCTGCTGTTGCAGGGCACCATGCTCACCACCAATGCCGTCGACACCGCGCTGTGGGTGATCATCACCTGGCTGGTGGTGCGCTGGGTGCGGACCCGCGACGATCGGCTGCTGCTGGCCGCCGCCCTGGTCACCGCGCTGGATATGCAGGTGAAGTGGCTGATCCCGTTCTTCTGGATCGCGGTCGCGGCGAGCAGCCTGCTGTGCGGGCCGCGCGAGCTGGTGCGGCGACCGCTGCTGTGGGTGGGCGGGGCGATCGTGGTGGCCGCGACGGTGCCCGAGCTGATCTGGCAGGCACGGCACTCCTGGCCGCAGCTGAGGATGGGCGGGGTGATCGGATCCGAGCAGGGGATCCTGGGCGGGCGGCTGCTGTTCGTGCCGATGTCGGTGAGCCTGGCGGGATATCTGGGCGCCCTGCTGCTGGTGTGGGGACTGTGGGTGCTGCTGCGCTGGGATGTGCTGCGGCCCTACCGATTTCTGGGTGTCACCCTGCTGCTGTTGTACGCGGCGTTCCTGATCACCGGCGGACGGATCTACTATGCGGCGGGCATGTATGCGGTACTGATCGCGGCGGGCGCGGTCGGCGTGGTCGGCACGGCCGAGCGGATCGGGCCGGTGGGGCGGCGGGCGCTCATCGCGGGTGTGGCCGTACTCGCGCTGGGCGCAACGGTTTTCACCCTGTATTCGACCCCGTGGCGGCCCGCCGATCAGGTGCACCCGCCCCGTGACGACGCCGAGGCCGCCATCAGTGTCGGCGTATACGGCTCCTTCGGCTGGCACGAGCTCACCGAGGAGGTAATCCGCGCCTACCGGGCGCTCACCCCGGCCGAGCGCGCGCACGCGGTCATCATCACCGATACCTACTGGCAGGCGAGCGCTCTCGACGAGCTCGGCCGCGACCGGCTACCGCCGCTGTACAGCCCCAGCCGCGGCTTCGGCTACTTCGGCGCCCCGCCCGACAACGCCACCGCGGTGCTGGCCGTCGGCAGCTCCGAGGCGGTGCTGCGCAGCCAGTTCGAGCACGTCGAACCCGTCGGCAAGGTGGACACCCGGCTGGGCTTCAAGGGCAATACCCAGGACGTCACCATCTGGAAGTGCTCGGGCCCGAAGCAGCCGTGGTCACGGGTGTGGCCGAACTGGATGCATCTGTAGCGGCGCGCAGCGGGACGACCGTGGGCGCGGGCCCCTCGCCGAGCTGGAAGCGCGCCACCGCGGCCGCCGATTCCGGTAGCGGTGGCGGACCTCCGGAACCTCGAGTCCGTCAGCGTGTCACGGGGTCGATCTTCGCGGGCGGGCAGCGGCGTCCGCAAGCCGCGCCCGCCGAATCGACGGCGTGCACGGACCTTTGCGTCCCCGGCTGTCCGGCTCAGTGCGTGAACGAATCCGCCGGTCCGAGTGGAACCACCAGTGCCGATGGATAGACGGCGTTCTTCTGGATCTGCTGCGAGGTGCCCAGCAGCCGGCCCAGATCCGCCGGATCGGGGATCGTCGAGGGGAACGTGCCGCTGCTGATGCGCAGTCGCAGCGCGTGGCCGGGTTCGAGCCGGTGGAAGGCGGGCCGGATCTTGACCTGCATCTTCACCACGTCGCCCGGCGTGAGCAGCTGCTCGTTCTCCTTCAGCACGGTGTGCTCGGGCGCGTAGACGGTGCCGTCGGCGGTCGTCCACGTCTTGGCGTCGTCGAGGGTGCGCTGGCTGGCCAATTGCGAACCGCCCGTTATGTTCACGGCCGTCCCGTCCGGCGCGACATCGTCGAGCCACACCTGGAACGCCGCATCGGTGCCGGTGGAGGAGGCGTACAGGGTGACAGTCGACGGCCCGGCCAGCACGGTCGGCTCGGTCACCGGGTCCATGGTGTAGCGCAGGCCCGCCGTCGGATTCTGCACCCATTCGGTGCACGGGTTGGAGACGGTGAAGATCCGGAACACGAAATCGAGCAGGCCCGCCGTGTACTGGCCCAGCGACTCGCGATTGCAGATGTTGTCGATGCCGGTGTAGTCCAGGCGATCGGAGGCGTCGGCGGCCGTCGGCTGGTCCGCGACGAGACGGTCACCGTCGAAATAGCGCTGCTGGACCACCGCCTGCTCGAACGGATAGCGCGCGGTGTCGGCGGCGTTGTTGGCGGCGTCGATGACGTGCAGCGGTGTGCCGGTCTCGTCGACGCCGTTGTGAATGTCCCTGAGCCACCGGTCGAACCACGCCAGGGTGATCCGATCGGTGTCCATGCGTGAGCCCGGCCCCAGCCCCAGACCGACGTGATACCAAGGGCCCATGAGCAACTGGTAACGCCCGTCTGCCTGCTGACCCGGAGCCATCGGCGCGAACTGGTCGCGGCCGGCCGCCAGATTCTGCAGCTGCGCGTAATTGCGCACCGCGCCTTCCTGATACAGATCCCACCAGCCGTCCACCTGGTACATGGCGATGCCGTTGTCGACCAGGTTGTGCAGGCCGGTCTCGAAACGCCGGTCCCGCCACCAGGTGTTGTCGTAGGCGGTGGAGCCGCTGGTATAGGCGTCGATCAGCAGCTTCACCGTGCTGGTGTCCGGGCCGACCAGCGCCAGCAGGTGATCGCCGAGGGACTTCAGGAACATCCGGGGCGAGACCGCGGCGGTCAGGAACGGCCCGATCAGGCTGAGGTATGGAACCATCAGCGAGATGACCGTGAGCAGCAGCGGGCTCATCATGCCGTCGTGGTTGAGCACCTCGTCGAAGATGTTGTTGGGCACCGCGAACGGCACGATCGCCTTCAATGGCGAACCGGGGCCGACGGTTTCGGCGGTCCGCATGGCCGACAGGCCCGGGAACGAATAGCCGTACATGCCGACCTTGCCACTGGAGCCGGGCAGCCCCGCGGCCCAGTCCACCAGTTCCGCACCGTCCTTGCCGTCCTGCTCGGAGGCCGGACTCCACGCGCCCGTCGAACCGCCGGTGCCGCGCACGTCCGCGGTCACCTCGATATAGCCGTGCCGCACCAGCATGTCCTGCATGGAGGTGGCCTGATTGATGATGCGGCGGGCGTCCCTCAGCTGATCGGGGAGCTGGATGTGCAGATCGTCGATGACGCCGGTGATGGCGGCGGTGAGCGCGCTTCACCGCGCCGTAGGTGGTGAAGTTGACGATGACCGGGAACTCGCCGGCGGCCCGCTGCCCGGTCGCCGGATCGGTCGGGTAGCGCACCTCGGCCTGCAGCTGGGTGCCGTCGGAGTGCGGAACGACCTGTCCCAGTTGATAACCCACCCCGTACCGCTCCGGTGTCGGCTGATAGCCGGTCGGGAGTCCGAAGTTCACGGGCGCGGCGGGCACCGGCCCGAATACCGGCGCGGCCCCGGCGGAGGTGGTGGACGTGACGGTCATGGCCAGCACGGAGAAACCGGCCACGGCCCAGGGGGCCGGCCGGCAGCGGCGCGGCCGGAAGGAGCTACTCAACGATCTACCTCTGCGAATGGTCGGGAGGCCGCGGTCGGGTGCGCCGGATCTCCGGGGCCCCGCACGACCTCATCGTCGGAGTTCAGCAGACCGCACAGCGCCCGCGCGCCGCTACCGGCAATCGCCAAGACTGTGGCGCAGACCATTGTGCATATGTCCAAGCGGGGGCCGGTGAATCATGAAGGCCCGCAACGCGGGCGCGTCGCGGGCCGAGCCGGGGGCACGGATTACGGTGCGAAACAGGCGGTTTCGAGCCGCCGGGCGATGCGGGCGGCCGAGAGCGTCATGGCGTCGGTCGGGCGGTGCGGATCCAGGCCCGTCAGTTCCTGCACCCGGGCCAGTCGGTAGGTGACGGTATTGCGGTGGATGGTGAGCAGCCGGGCGGTGGCCAGCTGATTGAAGCCGGTGTCCACGAAGACCTCCAGGGTCTCCGCCAGCAGCGGCTGGGCATCCAGCGGCGCGAGCACGGCCGCCAGGCCCGCGCGGGCGGAACCACCTGCGGCGACGGTGTATTCGAACATGAGGTCCGGGCGGCGGCAGACCGGCTGGGGGCGGTCCAGGCAGCGGCCGAGCTCGGCCAGCAGGCGGGCCTCGGCAAAGGCCCCGGGGACCTCCGCGTGCGACGCGGCGGTGGCGACGCCCACCCAGAACGGTGCGGGCGGTCTCATCCGGGACGGCGGCGTCTCCGGCTGGGGCGCGGGCAGGCCGGGACCGGGCAGGCGGCTGGTCAGCGCGGTCAGCGTGGCGGTGCCGTCGTCGCCGGGTTGCAGCGGCAGCAGCGCGGTCCAGCCACCGCTGTCCAGTCGCAGGAACACACCCGGAATGGCCTCGATGCGATGCCGCAGCTCGCTGGTGTCGGCGTGTCGGGTCGTGCCCAGCCGGAATGCCGCGACCAGGAACGCGTCCGGCACCGTGATGGCCGGTTCGTCCGCCCATTCGATCGGGTCGCGGCCGGTGAGCAGCGCGTCGGCGATGGCGCGGCGGCGTTCCAGCAACTCCCAGCGCGGATCGTGCGCGCGCTGCACGCACGCGGTGGCGATGCGGGTGGTGAGCAGGGTGATGTATCGCAGCAGCGACACGGCGGTGTCCTCGAGCAGTTCCCGCTCCGGCTCGGTGGCGGTGTCCTTCAGCCGAGACCACAGGTATTCCGCGCCCATGCTGTAGCGGCCCAGCACGTCCTCGAGGGATTCGCCGTCGCGGACCCGGCTCAGCGCGATCTGCACGACCTCCTGGGTGTCCTCCGGCGAGGGCGTGCGGCCGGAGCGCACGAACTCGAAGAACAGATCCACATTCAGGATGATGCCGCGTTCGAAACCACCGGCCACCAGGGGTTCGGGCAGGGTGCGGTAGCGCGGCAACGAGGCCGGCACCTCCGCGCGCGCCACGACCGCGCGCCGGTAGAGCTCCTCGAGCGTTCGGTCCCGCAATCGCGCCTGCATCACTCTCCTACTATCCGTACAGCGACTCGATGGTAGCGGCGTAGGTGGTAGCTATCGGTTTGCGTCTGAGTTTCCCGGTGGCCGTGAGGTGACCGGACCTCCGCGCCCGGCAGCGGCCGGCCCACCGTGCCGATCTTGATGCGTTCGGGTCGGTCCACGGTCGCGCCCGCGGTGTACTCGGTCAGGCCGTACCCCTCGCACGACGGCAGGCCCAGGAAGAACTCGTGGGTGTCGCGTGGGATGGAAGATCTGCGGAGGCGGATTTGTCCACAGTGACAGAGATGCTTGTAGATCGGGACGCAACAACCGATTTCGCACGATGCGGGTAACTCCGGGGGTACGTCCAGAATTCGGCCACAGCCCGACCGCCGGCACGCGTGCAGGAGTTCGACGGCTCTCTGCGGTGCGCTGAAGTCCCGGGGAGGCGGTATTGCTCTTGTAACGCAGTCTCATTCGCGTCCATCCCCGGATGCCTGCGACGTATCGTGTTAGCACGAGCAGGACCGCCGGACCCCGACCGGGCCGTCCGATCGGGTAGGCGTGCGCGGCCACGAGGAGCGAGCGGTGATCACCCCTACCATCAACGGAGTACAGGACTACATCGACGCCGAGGAAGTCGAATACGTCGACATCCGGTTCTGCGACGTCCCCGGCATCCAGCAGCATTTCTCGATCCCGGCGAGCATGTTCGGCGCGGATCTGGTCGAGAACGGCATCGCCTTCGACGGTTCGTCGGTGCGCGGCTTCCAGGCCATCCACGAGTCCGACATGCTGCTCCTACCGGATCTGCGCACCGCGCAACCGGATTCGTTCCGTGCCGCCAAGACCCTCAATATCAGCTGCTTCGTCCACGACCCGCACACCCGTGCCGCCTACAGTCGCGATCCACGCAATGTGGCCCGCAAGGCCGAGGAATACCTGCGCTCCACCGGTATTGCCGACACCGCCTACTTCGGGCCCGAGGCCGAGTTCTACATCTTCGATTCGGTGCGCTACGACACCGCCATGAACGGGGCCTTCTACGAGGTGGATTCGTCGTCGGCCGACTGGAACACCGGCCGGCGCACGAATCCCGACGGCACCCCCAACCGCGGCTACAAGGTCCGGCCCAAGGGCGGCTATTTCCCGGTCGCGCCGTACGACGCGGACGTGGACCTGCGCGACCGTATGTGCACCCACCTGCAGCGCGCCGGATTCGAATTGGAGAAGGGACATCACGAGGTCGGCACCGCCGGGCAGGCGGAGATCAACTACAGGTTCAACACCCTGCTCTCCGCCGCCGACGACCTGATGCTCTACAAGTACATCGTCAAGAACACCGCCTGGGAGTCCGGCAAGACCGTCACCTTCATGCCCAAACCGCTGTTCGGCGACAACGGATCCGGCATGCACGTGCACCAATCCCTGTGGAAGGACGGTTCACCGCTGTTCTACGACGAGGCCGGCTACGCCGGCCTGTCCGATCTTGCCCGCCACTACATCGGTGGCCTGCTGCACCACGCGCCGTCGCTGCTGGCCTTCACCAATCCGACGGTGAACTCCTACAAGCGCCTGGTGCCCGGATTCGAGGCGCCGGTGAATCTGGTCTACAGCCAGCGCAATCGCTCCGCCGCCGTGCGCATTCCGGTGACCGGCACCAGTGCCCGCGCCAAGCGCCTCGAATTCCGCTGTCCCGACTCCTCCGGCAACCCGTACCTGGCCTTCGCCGCCATGATGATGGCCGGGCTCGACGGCATCACGAACAAGATCGAGCCCGCCCTGCCGGTCGACAAGGACCTCTACGAGCTGACCCCCGAGGAGAGCGCCGAGGTCACCCAGACCCCCGGCAGCCTCGAGCAGGTCATCGACCGCCTCGAGGCCGACCACGACTACCTCACGCAGGGCGGGGTTTTCACCGACGACCTGATCGACACCTGGATCCGTCTCAAGCGCGACTCCGAGATCGCCGAGATCAACGTCCGCCCCCACCCGTACGAGTTCGAGCTCTACTTCGACGTGTAAACCCGACCTGCACGAACACAACGGTTCGGTACGCAGTCGGAACGCAGTAGTCGGAAAACGAAGCGGCGGTGGCCATCAGTGAATGATGGCCACCGCCGCGTGGCGTGTCCTGCATGTCTCCTTCGGCCGCCGAACTCGTCTCCGGCAGTAAGGAGACATCCGTAGCAGCGCGTGATCGGCGGGAGACGTCGGTATGGGTGCGAGCCCGCAAACAACCCCCTCTCCGTCATGTTCAGGAGGGTTCGGGTTGTGGGTGCGGGGCGGCGGGGGCGACGAGGTAGTGGCGGCCGGGGATTGTCCGGGGCCGGTACCGGACGGCAGGGTCGCAGACGACGGGGCGGTCACCCGGGCAGGCGATGATGATGATGGGGCTTGATTTCGGGGTCTGCATGCATTTCTCCGTGGGCGGGTTATTCACCGAGGTGGGTGATGGGGCCGAATTGGCGTTCGTAGTTGCTCATGCTGTCGTTGAGGGTTTGCATGAGCCGGAAGATCAGTGCGGGTGGGAACTTCACCCGGGAGGTGACCTGCACCGGTTGTCGCATCATGGGTTGACCGGACTCGGTGACAGCGCCCGGTTCGGTGGGCAGGTAGACAAGGCAATCGAGGGTGAAGTCGGTGCGGTTGTACCAGCAGGTGAATCCGTTGGCATACACCCCGGCGCTGACGGTCTCCGGCACGATGACCTCGACGTCGACATCGGATTCGTCCGCGGGCGGCGGATGTGGGCCGCTCACCACGAACCTCCTTGGTAGCAGGGCCGGCGACCCGGCCGCACCGGGTGCCCGGTGCGGCCGGCCGCCAGAACTTTGGTCACTGCGTCATCCTCGCGGGTCAGCGGCCCTGTTGGAGGCGGGCCTGCTGGCGGATCTGGTGGAGCTGCATCTCCCACTGACCGGCGCGGTCCTGTGCCCGGTTGGCCTGGTCCTCGGCCTGCTGCGCCAATTGGGTGGCCTGGTCGGCCTGGTCCTGGGCGGTGTTGGCCCGCTGCTGAGATTGATTGGCCTCGCCCTGGGCCTGCTGGGCCTGGCTCTGAGCCCGGTCGGCCTCGCTCTGGGCTTGCTGGGCCTGGTTGGTGGCCAGGATCGCCTGCTGGCGGGCCTGCTGTGCCTGCTGGTTGGCCTGGCTGGCGTCCTGCTGCGCATGCTGGGCCTGATGCTGCACCTGCCGTGCCTGCGCCTGCGCCTGGCGTGCGAGACCCGAGGCCTGCATCGCGTACTGGCGGACGTTCTGTGCCTCCTGCCGGGCTTCGTCCATTCGCATCCGCAGCAATTCCAGTTCCGCCTGCACGTCGATGTCCCCGCGTCGAGCTTCCGCCGTCGCAGAACCGCTGGTTTCCTGTGCCATGTTCGAGCTCCCTTTCAACGATGTGTGGATTGAGACACTGAGGTTGTTGCGGGAAGAACTCGTGTGACCGGTGCCATTCTGCCCAATACATCACCGCGCGGTAGTAACTTTTCGGCAACCAGTACGCAACGCCGACGAAACACACTCGAACCTGGGCTCGAGGAGATGTGGATAGGCGGGAACAGTGATGGGCGATGGCGGCCACCCGGAGGGGGCGCGACAGGTCGTCGAACGGCCGAGACCCGACCGCGACCGCCGGAGATATATTGCGCCAGTGCTGATTTCGCGTGATCAGGCCCTCATGTACGGCATCATTCACGCTCTGCGACAGCCGCCCGTGCCAGGCGGGGGGACGAACAGTCCCCGGGTGTTCGAACCCGCGCGCAATTCGGCATGGGCATGTTCGGAATCGGCCCGAAGCGAGCGTGACGGCACGATGCAGCCACCGTCGTCAAACGTACGGTTCACACTGCTGCGTCAGCGGTTGCGGGACTCAGTGGCGGGTGGTTTGCATGCGGTGGGAAAAGTGTGATCTCTCGGCCTGTTCCATCAAACGCATGAACTGGTCGGTCTGCAGGTGGACGAGTGTCTCGTGATCACCGGCCTCGAAGTAGATATCGGGCTGCGTGGCGAGACTCTCGTCCATCAGCGTCATCATGCCGTAGGCGGTGCACATGGGTGGGATTGCGCCGACCTCGCAGTCCGTGAAGGTTTCGCGGACCTCCGATTCCTTGGCGAGCATCAGCCGCCGACCCGTCTGCGACCAGAGCTTCGCGAGTCGCAGGTGGTGGGTGGATGGCAGCACGGCCGCGACGTAGCCTTGCTCGTCTTCCAGGAGGACCGTCTTTGCGAGGCGGTCGCCAGGGATACGGGCGGTTTCGGCGGTTTCGGAGCTGTTGTGGCTATGCGGATGCCGAACGAGTTCATACTCGGCGCCCGCAGCCGTCAGACACTGCTCCACGGTTGGCGATATGGACATGACGGACCTCCATCGACTGGTTGGTACCACCATTAACCCCAGCGGACCTGGGCTTTCAGCATAGGTCATCGTGGATTTCTCGCGCCGGGACGAGGGTCTCGCCCTCCTCGACGGTTCCGGTGGCGGCGAGGGTCCGAGCAGATCGGCCGCGGGCTGTGCGGCCGAGGCTCGGGTGCCGCATCCACCAGCCACCGCAGACGCCCAGCATGCAGTCCGAGCTCTACTTCGATGAGTAGAGACCGGCAAGGGACGGCGGGAGCGGGCCCTCGTGCAGGACGCCCAGGCGCTGGGTGGCGCGGGTGAGGGCGACGTAGAGTTCGGCCGCGCCGCGTGGGCCGTCGGCGAAGATGTGCTCGGGCTCGACCACCAGGACCGCGTCGAATTCGAGGCCCTTGGTTTCGGAGGCGGGGACCGTGCCCGGCATACCGGGCGGGCCGATCACGATGCTGGTGCCCTCGCGGCCCGCCTCGTCGCGGACGAATTCCTCGATGGCCGAAGGCATCTCGCCGAGGGTGAGCTGTCGCGCCCACGGCTGCACGCCGCAGGAGCGGACCGACTCCGGCGGCGTCACCTCGGGCGCGAAGCCGGCCAGAACGGCGGCGGCCACGGCCATGATCTCCGCGGGGGTGCGGTAGTTCACCGTGAGCGAGCGGTAGGCCCAGCGGCCGGGGACGTACGGTTCCAGCATGGCGTCCCAGGAGGTCGCGCCCGCCGCGGACCGGCGCTGCGCGAGATCGCCCACCACGGTGAAGGAATGGCTCGGGCAACGGCGCATCAGCACCCGCCAGTCCATCGCCGACAGCTCCTGCGCCTCGTCGACCACGATGTGCCGGTAGGTCCAATCCCGGTCCGCGGCAGCACGTTCGGCGAGTTCACGGGTGTCGCGTTCCAGGAAACGCTCGGCCAGGTCGTCGCCGTAGAGCAGGTCGGTCGCGAAGAGGTGATCCTCATCGTCCATGTGGTCGGCGCGGCCCACCAGCAAGTCGAGCACGCCTTCGGCGTACGCGGCCTGGGCCTTCCGTTCCTGCTCGGCCGCGGCCTCCTCGGCGGTGGTGTCACGACCCAGCAGATCGACCAGTTCGTCGAGCAGCGGGACATCGGACACTGTCCACGCCTCACCGTCCGTGCGCCACAGCGCCTCGTCGGCGCCCGCGGCGCGCAGCCGGTCGGTGGACGAAAGCAGTTCCGCCAGTAGCGTTTCCGGTGTCAGCGTGGGCCACAGCTCGTCCATCAGCGCCGTGAATCCCTCGTGCTCGGCGAGTTCGGTGCGCAGATCGGTTCGCATGTTCTCCCAGGCCTCGCGGTCGTCGCGGGTCAGCCAGCCCTCGCCGATCCGCTTGATGGCCCGCTCGGTGAGCGCCCAGGTGAGCACCTCGAGGAAGGTCGCGCGAGCCTGGTTGTGCGGCAACCCGCTACCGCGCGCCTCCTCCCGCGCCCAGCCGGCGATATCCGCGCCGATGCGCACCGTCACATCCGACAGTTCGATCGACACCGGCTCCTGCGGAACCCGCTGACGGTCGGCGATCGCGGCCTTCAGTACGTCCAGGATCCGCAGGGAACCCTTGAGCCGCACCGCTTCCGGTCCGTCCTCGGCCGTGATGCTGAGCCCGGGCATGAGATCACCGGTGGTGGTGAACACCACGTTCGTCTCGCCCAGCGACGGCAGCACCCGCCCGATGTGCCTGAGGAAGGCCGTGTTCGGGCCCACCACCAGCACGCCGTTGCGTTCCATCTGCGCACGCTGCGTGTACAGCAGATACGCGACCCGGTGCAGCGCCACCACGGTCTTGCCGGTGCCCGGCCCGCCCTCGATCACCAGCACGCCCGGGTGATCGAGCCGAATGATCCGGTCCTGCTCGGCCTGAATGGTTGCCACAATGTCGCGCATGCCCTCGCCGCGCGGCGCGTTGACCGCCGCCAGCAGGGCCGCGTCACCGCGCTCGCCGTCACCGGGATGGCCGAACACCTCGTCGGTGAAATCGGCCACCAGCCGCCCGCGCGTGTGGAATTGACGCCGCCGCCGCATGTTCTCCGGGCTCGCGGCGGTCGCGATATAGAACGCCTGCGACGCCGGCGCCCGCCAATCCAGCAGCAGTGGTTCGAATTCGTTCGCCTCGTCGAAGATCCCGAGGCGCCCGATATACGAGTGCTCGCCGGTCACACTGTCCAGCCGCCCGAAACACAGCCCGTTGTCGGCCACCTCGAGGCGGTTGACCTCCTTGCCCAGCGCCCGGACCTCCGCATCCCGCTCCACCAGGGTCGTGCCGCGCGAGCGCAGCGTCTCGCCGTAGCGGCCCTTCACCCGGGCTCGCTCGGTGTCCAGCCGCGCGTACAGCCCGGTCACATACTCCTGCTCCGCGAGCAGTTCCTTCTCGTACCCCTGGTCCGACACCAGCACCACACCTTTCCCACCTAGCCGATCCCCGCCCGCGCGCCCATTTCGCGCAGGTTGCAGCCCTCGGCCAGCGATTGTGCGCCAATACCGGGGCCTTGCCGCAAGTCCCCCACTGTGTTATATGGTTGAAGGGGAAAGGACGAGGATCCTTTCCATTCCTTCCTCTCACTCCTTGTGAATTCCCCTATGCGGCATCCGGGCGTTGTCCGCCAGAGGCCAGGGCCAGGATGTCCTAGTTGCCGTCGGCCCACTGCGCCGTCATCACCATCGAATCCACCTTCCACTCGCCCCCGACCAGGTGCAGGCCGATGCGGTAGGTGCCGCCCAGCGTCCACCGCGGCGAACCGAAACGATTGGCCAGAATGTGGACCGCCTGGAAGACCGCGGTCAGTTCCGCGCGCTCGCCGTCCACGGTGACCAGGTGATTGCCGAGCAGATGCTGCGTGGCGTCGAAGCTGCCGATCAGCTTTTCCCAGTCGGCGCGGATCTGCGCCGGGGTGACGGTCGCGGGCTCGCCGCCCCAGATGCTCGAGTAATCGAGGCTGACCTCGTCGGCGAAGACACCGGAGAAGGCGTCCCAGTCGCGAATGTCGATGAACCAGAACAGGCGGGTGGCGGCGTCGATGATGTCGGCACGCTGCCGAGCGGTGGCGGTCATGGCAGATCTCCTAACCCGCTGGCGCACTACGTGTTCGGCCCCATGGCCGACGAGAACATGGCCCGCGCCCTGTTCTCCGACCCCGCCGCCCGGGACTTCTACCGCGACTGGGACGGTGTCGCCGCCGCGACTGTCGCCCGGCTGCGCCGCGTCGCGGGCCTCTACCCGGCCGACCCCGCCACCATCGCCCTCGTCGACGAACTCTCCACCGGCAGTACGGAATTCGCCGCCCTCTGGCGCGCCGGCGATGTCGAGCGCCGCACCCACGGCGGCAAACTCGTCCGCCACCCCCACTCCGGCGACCTCGGCTTCTCCTACGAGAACCTCGAACTCCCCGGCGACCCCCGCCGGCGCATCGTCACCTTCACCCCGGACCCCGGCACCGCCCTCCCTGTTCTCTGATCAACCGGGTCGGTCCGCCGAGCCGCGCGGGACCACCCACTGCTGGCGCAGGGCCGGGAATGCCTCGGCGATGAGGTCGAAATGCTTGTCGTAGTGCAGCACCGTGGCGTCGTAGTGCACTGCGGTCGCTGCGATCAGCACATCGGTGGCCTGGGCCGACCGCCCGTGACCGAGGGTCCAGAGCTGCCGCCGGATGACACGGACCAGCCGGTCGATCGCTGGGTCCATCGGGAGGAAATGGAAAACCTCCGTATAGATCCCGATGATGCGATCCAGATCCTCGGAATCGCGGGCGCTGTAGCACGCTTCATCGAGGGTCACCGCATTCGAGCACAGCACCCCGACGTCGGCGTTGAGACGGTCGAATGTCGCGCGGACCTGCGGGCAGCATTGGATTCGCGACACCGCGCTGTGGTCGGCCAGGTACAGGGCGCGGTTCGTGCCGAGGCCCGTCATCGCGGCCGAGCGGGATCGGTCCCTTCGGTCGGTTCGGTGTCGGATAGGAACGGCGCCGCATCGGCGAACCAGGCGATGGCGTCGTGCTGCTGGCGCTGGCGGACCAGGAGTCGCAGTGCGGTGCGGACGGTCTCGGTCTTGGTGGCGCCGCCGGTCACCTTGCGGGCCTGTTCCATGAGGTCGTCCGGAATATCGATCAGGGTCTTCGTCATCGCCACCTCCCACGGGATATACGCATCGTGTCGACAGTATATCCTCGCCGGCCGCCATCGCCTCCGATGAGCGAATCTCGAGCCCCGACGCGCCGAGTGCGGTTGCGGGGCGGGTTGGCGTGTTGTCGTTAGATTGGGGTCCGGACGGATCGGCCGCGACGCGAGAATGGCCCGCAGGGAGGCGGGTTCGCGACGGGGTGCGGGAATATCGTTGTGACACAACGTGCCACGCGAGCGACAACGCGTGGTCATGTGGGGTGGAGTCGAACTATGACCTTGACCTCACTGGCCACGGACTGTGGTGGCGCGGTCATACGATCCGGGGCTGACATATGCGGGAAGGCGAGTAGGCCATGGATCGAAATGCGTTCGTCGAGGTGATGAACGAGGCGAGCGGCATGCTGGACAGCGGCCGGGCCGACGAGGCGCTGGCTCGTTTGTCTGCGTTCGACGACGGGCTCGACGCGGCGCCCGATCCCAAGGAGTACGGCTGGATCGTCTCCTACCGCTTCCGATCGGCCTTCGCCGCGGGCGATTACGCGCAGGCTCTGCACCTGGCCGAACACGGCCCGGCCCGCTACCCGGCCGACATTCCGCCCGCCACGCTGGCCACCATGTACTCGATGGCCGTCGAGGCCGCCACCCAGCAGGATCTGCCCGACAGCGCCGTCGTCATGGCCGACCGCTGCATCGACCTGCGGCGCGCCCACGGCGAACATGCCGAGGTGCTGATGGCCGCGATGACCGCGTGCACGCTGCTCGGCGATATCGAAAGACACGATCTGGCAAGCAAATATGCGCAACTGCTGATCACCGAGGGTGTCGGCCACGACGACTACCGCGGCTACGGCTACTACGCGCTGTGCGCCGCCATCGAACAGGGCGTCGGCGGCCATCTCGTCGACACCCTGCGCGCCGGGCGCGAATGGCTGGAGAGCCAGGACAACGAATTCGCCCGGGTGGCACTGGAATACCTGCAAACGGCGCCCAGCCTGCAGGAGCCCCTCGCCGTCAACCTGGATCTGGACGACCCGCTGGGCAACGGCGTGCCGCTGTCGGATCCGGTTGCCCCCGACGCCATGCAGACCCAGTTCCTGCAGGTCGGCGACGGCGTGCCGCAGGCGGTCTCGGGCCCGTCCGAGCCGCCCGCCGCGCAGCTCGCCGGCGGCGAGACCGCCGACGCCCTCATGGACGCCAACCGGCCCGGCATCGCTGCGGCCGCCTATCGGGCGCTCATCGACGACGCCCTCTCGACCGGCAGTCCCGATCCGCTCATCATGGGCAAGTCCACGCTGGGCCTGCTCACCGCGCTCATCTTCGACAACCGGGTCGGCGAGGCGCACTCGGTGTGGATCGACGAGCAGGGGCCGACCTACCTGGGCATCTGGTCGCTCGAGAACGGCCAGACCTCGGTCCACGACGCCATCGCCTACAACCTGGTCGCGGCCTTCCTGCACTCGCTGAGCAGTGGCGACCCCAATGCCGCCAACCATGCCGTGGACAGTCTCATGTTGCGAAACGTGGAGTGGGCCTACGAGAACGACCAGCAGGCCGTCCCCGCCATGATCAACACCTGGCGGCGTCACCTCTACGAGATCCACGGCGGCGAGCCCGCTCCCGAATACCGCTGGCAGCTCACCCAGGCCGAACAGCGCTGGGGCGCGCCCGTTCCCGAGGGCGGCCTGTACTGGATGCGCCCCTACCGCTGGGTCGTCGACTGGGTCTGATGTGCCGGTGAGCGGTGGCCCGGTCGCCGAGGCCTAGGCTGAGCTCATGGCAGCGACCGAAATCTGGCACAACCCGAAGTGCTCCAAGAGCCGTACCGCCAAGGCGGTGCTCGACGACACCGGCACCGATTACGTCGAGCGCCGCTACCTCGACAACCCGCCTTCGGTCACCGAGATCCGCGCCGCCCTGACCAAACTCGGCCTCGAACCGTGGGACATCACGCGCACCGCCGAACCCGAGGCCAAGGAACTGGGCGTCTCGGCGTGGGGCCGGACCCCCGCCGACCGCGACCGCTGGATCGAGGCCCTGGCCACGCATCCGCGACTGATCCAGCGCCCCATCGTCTTCACCGCCGACGGCCGCGCCTATCTGGCCCGCGACGAGGAAACCCTCGACGAACTCCGCTGAGCCTCAGACCAGCGCGAAAACGGGGAAACCCGGGGCGATGTCGGCCAATTCGGCGTCGGTGGCGTCCTTGGTGACGCCCTCGAAGAAGCGGCCGACCTCCCAGCCCCAGCGGTCGAGGTAGGCGCGCAGCACCGGGATCTTGTCGGCGTCGGGGACTTCGGTAGCGGTGAAGGTCTGGACCTTGCGGCCCAGGCGCAGTTCGCCGGATCCCGCGACGCGCAGGTTGCGGACCCACTGGGTGTGCCCGCGCGGGGCGACCAGGTAGCGGGCGCCGTCGTCGGTGGTGAGGACATTGACCAGGGTGGTGCGCCACTCACCGGACTTGCGGCCGCGCACGGCCAGCAGCCGGGAGCCGGCGATGCTGATGCCGAGCCTGGGCAGCAGGTTGAAGAAGCGGTTCATGTAGGGGTCCAGGCCCTTCGGACCGAGGTAGCGGGTGGCGGCGGTGTGGGCGTCCATGAGGCACTTCCTTCGACTTGTGAGAGCGGTGCTCTCTGATGTGATCAGTGTGCGCGCACGGTGCTCGGACTGTCAAGAGCGGTGCTCTCGAAATTTGTCGGTGATCTGATTCGTGGCACACTGTCGGAATGAGCGTGCCCCGTACCGCCCGCGCCCGCGCCCGCGCCGAGATCACCCGCGAGATCACCGATGCCGCGCGCCGGCAGCTCGCCGAATCCGGCGCACCCGCGCTCTCCCTGCGGGCCATCGCCCGTGAGCTGGGCATGGTGTCCTCGGCGCTGTACCGGTATTTCCCCAGTCGTGACGAGCTGCTGACCACGCTGATCATCGAGGCCTACAACGCCCTCGGCGATGCCGTCGAGCACGCGGTCGCGACCGAGACCGCCCCCCGCGCCCAGTGGCGGGCCCTGTCGAATGCGGTGCGGGACTGGGCGATCGCGCACCCCCACGAGTACGCGCTGGTGTACGGATCGCCGGTGCCGGGCTATCGCGCCCCGCAGACCACCGTCGCACCCGCGTCGCGCGGACCCCTCGCGGCCCTGGGTATCGTGCACCGGGCCTGGCAGTCCGGCACCCTGGCCACGCCCGCGGACACCCTCACCCCCGAACTCGAGACCCAATCCGCCTTGATCGCGGCGTTCCTGAACTCCGGCATGCCCGAAGCGGCGGTGGCGCGCGCCATGGTGGGCCTGACCCAGCTGTTCGGCGCGGTCACCTTCGAGCTGTTCGGTCAGCTGGACAACACGATGGACCCGGCCGGGCCGTTCTTCGCCTACTCGGTCGAGACCATGGCCGACCTCATCGGGCTCACCGAGTAGCGCTCGAATCTCGGTGCGCTACAGCGGGAACGGTGGCGCGCCGATCCCGGCGATCCGCAGATTCCCCCACGGGTCCCGCTCCTGGAGCACGCCGGGCGCGGGCGCACCGCCCGGCACGGTGAGGAACACCTGCCCGCGGCCGGTATCGGGCAGTTCGCTCCCGTCGGCCGCGGAAATCCGCCCGTGCCAGTGGAATTGGCCGTCGATCGGATCCAGATGCCCGGTCAATGCCACCCGCACCGCCACCTCCGTGCCGGGGGCGTCCAGCAGCGCGGGCCCCGAGTAGTCCGGTGCCGCTTCGGGTTCGGTGGAGCCGGCGTGCGGGTCGGCCGGTGCGGGAGAGTCGCGCCGGGCCCGCCGGAACCTCACAGCAGCCCTCGCCGCCGCCAGAGACGCTTGCCGATCCGACCCATCAGTCCCTGCGAGTCCAGGAACGCACCGAGATTCGCGGCGCCGAGCCCCAGCGCCCGCCGCGAATGCGGATTGGCGCGGGCAACCTTCCGGGCCGCCCGCCCGTCCTCGATGCCCGCGCGGACGTACATGTGCCAGTTGGTCATGAGGTAGACGAACAGGGGAGCGGCGACCGCGACACACAGTCGCGTGTACTGCACTTCGGCCTTCGACATGGTCGGCACCCGGTCTGCCAGGGCCGCGCGCGCGAACCCGATGTGCCGCGCCTCCTCGGTGACGTGAATCCGCATGGCCCGCGCCACCAGCGGCTGCAGCTGCGGATCGTCGAGGGTGCGGCGCTGCAGGGCGTCGAAGATCTCCTCGCCCACCAGCGCGCCCACCCACACCATCGAGCCTCGCAGGAACAGCTGCAGGGCGCTGATCGTCCAGCGCTCGAGCCGGTTCGGCCAGTAGGGCCGCGTGTCGATCCGCTCGATGAGCTTGCCGAACATCATCATGTGCCGGCATTCGTCGCCCATCTCGGTGAGCGTGTAGTGCGCGTGCCGGGATGTCGGATCGCCTGCCATGAGTTCGCGCAGCAGTAGCCGGTTGAGTAGGTTCTCGAACCAGATCCCGACCGACAGCACATTGGCGAGTTCCTCACGGGAGAGCTCGCGACGCTGCGCGGGCGTCATGGCGTCCCACAGCGGGGTGCCATAGAGCGTGACGACCTCGGGTGGCAGGAAGAGCTTGTCCGGATCCAGCGGGGCGTCCCAGTCCATGTCGACCACCGGGTCGTAGGACTTCTTGACCGATCCGGTCAGCAAGCGCTGAGCGAAGGACTCACGCCCGGACGGTGCGGCGGCCGTGGGGGCGGAGACAGCGTTGTCGCCCATGACAGCTCCTGATTTGTTACTGATACGGGCCGTTACACTCAGATTAGTGCTACATACTGTCTCGGTCAACGGTGAGGTGAGTATCGTGAGGCCCGTGACCGGCACCCGACGCAGACCCGCGCAGCCCTCCCTCCGGGACCGAGAGCGTGCGGCCGACGGTCGCAGCACCCGCTGGAACGGCCACAAGGCCCAGCGCCGCGCCGACATGCTCGATGCCGCGCTGGCCGTCATCGAGGAGAACGGCACCGAGATCTCGGTCCAGCAGATCGCCGACCGCCTGCAGGTCCCGCGCCCGGTCGTCTACCGGCACTTCGACGGCCGCGCCGACCTCGACGACGCCATCCGACGCCACATCCTGGAATCCCTGACCGCCGAACTGCTGCCGCGCCTGCACCCCGACGGCACCGTCCGCGACCTGGTGCGCGGCGCGGTCGGCAGCTACGTCGGCTGGGTCGAACGCCACCCGGAACTGCACCGCTTCCTGGCCGCCGGCGACCCGCACGGCGAGGCCTCGACCGCCCTGGCCGGCGCCCGCGACCGCATCGGCGGCCGGCTCGCCGACCTGTTCGCCGACGCCCTCGAGCGCTTCGGCATCGACCGGAATCGCGCCCGCCCCATGGCCTTCGGCACCGTCGGCTTCGTCGACGGCGTGGTCAACAGCTGGCGCGCCGCCCCCACCCTGTCCTCCGAGCAAGTCGAGGGCATCCTCACCGAATCGGTCCTGGCGCTGCTCGAGGGCAATGCCCGCAGCCTGGACGTCCCGCTCGCCCGCGACACCGTGGTGAGCGAACTGCTGTCCCGCGCGGCCGCGCGGGTGGTGTAGCCGGCACCAGCCCTTCTCGCAGGTCATCGGTCAGGCGACCACCTCACTCGACCCGATGTGCGGCAATGGCGGGACCGCCGGGTCGGGTCCGTGAATGTCACCTCCGCCTCGCCCGCCTCCGCGAGGGCTCGGAACGGCCTCCGAGTGATCAGCGGCTCCCGCGCCCGGTGAGCGCACGGTAGCTGCGGTTCCACAGCCACTCGACCGGCCCGCGGTCGAAACGGCGCAGCCAGACGTGGGCGAACACCAGCATGAGCGCGCAGACCAGCACATAGATCCCGGCGGTGAACGGCACCCGCGCATTCGCCGACACCAGGCTCGCCAGCCCTAGACCCCACCCGTAGCACAGGAATCCCGACACCAGGTTCTGAACGATATAGCAGCTCAACGCCATTCGGCCCACCTCGGAGAAGCGGCGCGCGACGAAGCCGGGGTCCGGGCGGTGCGCGTAGCACTTCGCGACCAGGGCCAGGATGCCGAGCGAGACCAATGGTGCGGTGCCGTAGCGGGTCACCAGGATGAGGTCGCCGCCGGCCAGACCCAGGATCAGATCGACCGGTGCGGCGACCGCGAACCCGATCACCATGAGACGCTTGCGGATTCGCGTGCCCTCGGGCCGGAACACCCCCGCCCGGAACAGCCGCGCGCCCACCAGGAACAGACCGATCGACATCGGGAAGATGAAGATCGGCTCCAGCCGGAACAGCAGCGCGTGATCCCAGCGGAAGGCCACCAGATCCCAGAACGACCCGTCCGCATACGGATTCGGGTCCAGCGGCCGGTGCCCGCCGCCGCCCCCGGGACCCAGCACGATCGCCACGGCGATCAGCGACAGCATGGTGAGATGGATGCCCGCCGCCGCGATCAGCCAGCGCCGTTGCGCCTTCGGGCTCGTCGCCAGGATGAACGCGACCACCAGCCCGGTGACCGCGTACCCCATCAGCACGTCGAACTCGGCGACGAAGAAGAAGTTGACCAGCCCGTCGAGCAGCAGCAGCCCGGCACGGACCGGATATCCGCCAGGCCAGGCCCGGCCGCCGCGCACCGCCGATCGCTGCTGGATAGCCAGCCCGATGCCGAACATGATGGTCAGCAATCCCAGGAACTTCCCCTGCGCCAGCTGCTGCAGTAACCGCTCGGTCCACAACCAGACTCCATGCGGTTCGTCACTGCGCGCGATATAGCCGACCAGCCCTTCCGCATTGGTGAAGATCCAGATATTGGTGCCCAGCGTCCCCAGGATGGCGATGCCGCGCAGCACGTCCAGCGCCGCCAGCCGCCCCGAACGCGGCTGCGCGGAAACGGGATTCGGGTCCTCGGCGGGGGTGGGCGCGAGCGCCGGGCGCGGGGCGGAAGCCGAATCGACCATGCCGGTCATTGTGCCGTCGCCCCGGTTCGGCGCGGATCGCCCGGGAGAACGACCTCGACTACGACCAGCGAATGACCCCAACCCGGACAGTCCACCCGCGTCCGGGCGTGCCTTTCGCCTAGGCTCGATCGCATGCAGCGCATCATCGGAATCGAGGTCGAGTACGGCATTTCGACGCCTACCGAGCCGTCGGCCAACCCGATTCTCACGTCCACCCAGGCGGTGCTCGCCTACGCCGCGGCCGAGGGCGTGCCGCGCGCCAAGCGCACACGCTGGGACTATGAGGTGGAATCGCCGTTGCGCGACGCGCGCGGTTTCGATCTCGGCCGGCTCAACGGGCCCGCGCCGGTGATCGACGCCGACGAGGTCGGCGCGGCGAATATGATCCTCACCAACGGAGCCCGCCTCTACGTCGACCACGCCCATCCGGAGTACTCCGCTCCCGAGGTCACCGACCCGCTGGACGCGGTCATCTGGGACAAGGCCGGTGAGCGGGTCATGGAGGCCGCCGCACGCTTCGCCTCCAGCGTCCCCGGCGCCCCGCGCATGCAGCTGTACAAGAACAACGTCGACGGCAAGGGCGCCTCCTACGGCACCCACGAGAACTACCTCATGAGCCGCGAGACCCCGTTCAACCAGATCATCCTGGGCCTGACCCCGTTCTTCGCGTCCCGCCAGGTGATCTGCGGCTCCGGCCGGGTCGGTATCGGCCAGTCGGGTGACCAGCCCGGTTTCCAGCTGTCGCAGCGCGCGGACTACATCGAGGTCGAGGTCGGCCTGGAGACCACCCTCAAGCGCGGCATCATCAACACCCGCGACGAACCGCACGCGGACGCCGACAAGTACCGCCGCCTGCACGTCATCATCGGCGACGCCAACCTCGCCGAATGGTCCACCTACCTCAAGGTCGGCACCACCGCCCTGGTGCTGGACCTGATCGAGGCCGGCGAGGACCTCTCGGATCTGCAGCTGGCCCGCCCGGTCACCGCCGTGCACACCATCAGCCACGACCCGACTCTGCGTGCCACCGTTGCGCTTTCGGACGGCCGCGAACTGACCGGCCTTGCGCTGCAACGCATCTACCTCGACCGGGTCGAGAAGTTCATGGACCGCACCGGAAACGACGACGAGCGCACCAAGGACGTCATCGAGAAGTGGGCCCACGTGCTGGACCTGCTCGAGCGTGACCCCCTCGAAACCGCAGACCTGCTCGACTGGACGGCCAAACTGCGCCTGCTCGAGGGCATGCGCAACCGCGAGGGCCTGTCCTGGGCCGCCCCCAAGCTGCACCTGGTCGACCTGCAGTACTCGGATGTGCGCCTGGACAAGGGCCTCTACAACCGCCTGGTGGCCCGCGGCTCCATGCAGCGCCTGGTGAGCGAGCAGGAGGTCACCGACGCCATGACCAACCCGCCCACCGATACCCGCGCCTACTTCCGCGGCGAGTGCCTGCGCCGCTTCGGCGCGGATATCGCGGCCGCGAGCTGGGATTCGGTCATCTTCGACCTGGGCGGCGACTCCCTGGTCCGCATCCCCACCCTGGAGCCCCGCCGCGGCACCAAGTCCCACGTGGGCAAACTCCTGGACGGCGTGCACACCGCCTCGGAACTGGTCCAGCAGCTGACCCACTAGGCCACGCGATAGGGGTACGGGAACTGAATCCCGTACCCCCTTTTTCGTGTCCGTGACATGGCGGCGGGGAGATCGCGGCAACAGCACAATGACGCTTAATCCGGCATGTTGTCCCCGCTGGTGGGTAGTGTTGGGGGACGAGCATCGGATCTTCTCCGGTGCTCGCCGATGATCACAGAGGAGGTCGGCTGCTATGGCACAAGAGCAGACCAAGCGCGCCGGTGGCGGCGACGAGGACGAGGGCCCGGTCGGCGACGGCGGGGCGGGACAGGAGCGCCGCGAGAAGCTGGCGGAGGAAACCGACGACCTGCTCGACGAGATCGACGACGTGCTCGAGGAGAACGCGGAGGACTTCGTCCGCGCATACGTGCAGAAGGGCGGCCAGTGACCCAAGGTGACCCCCTGCGGCTCCAGTTGGGGTTCGCCCAATCCTCTTTCTCCGAGTACCTGCGTTTGCACGCTCCGGAATTGTTGCCCGGCAACGGAATACGACCAGACGGCACGCACCCCAATCCGGGCGTGCCGTCGGACATTGCGCCACATGGCACCACCATCGTCGCGGTCAGCTACCGCGGCGGTGTGCTGATCGCGGGCGATCGCCGGGCCACCCAGGGCAACCTGCTGGCCAGCCGTGACATCGAGAAGGTGTATATCACCGACACCTACTCCGCGGCCGGCATCGCCGGCACCGCGGGCATGGCGATCGAGATGATCCGCCTGTTCGCGGTGGAACTCGAGTACTACGAGAAGATCGAGGGCGTGCCCCTCACCTTCGACGGCAAGTCCAACAAGCTGTCGAAGATGGTGCGCGACAACCTCCCCGCGGCCCTGCAGGGTCTCGCGGTGGTGCCGCTGCTGGTCGGCTTCGACCCGGACGCGCAGGACCCGGACAAGTCCGGGCGCATCGTGTCCTACGACGTGGTCGGCGGCCGCAGCGAAGAGCGCTTCGGGTACACCGCGGTGGGGTCGGGTTCTCTGTTCGCCAAGTCGTCGCTGAAGAAGACCTACGCGCGCGGGATCGATCAGGACCGGGCGCTGCGGATCGCGATCGAATCGCTCTTCGACGCCGCTGACGACGACACCGCCACCGGCGGGCCCGACACGATGCGCAACATCTACCCGACCGCGATCGTGATCGACGCCGAGGGCTCCGAGGAAGTGACCGAGGAGCGCCTGAAGGAGATCACCCGGGCGATGGTGGAGGAGCGGGCCGCGCTGGCGGCAGAGGGGATCGGCGAAGCATGACACTGCCGTATTACGCGTCGGCCGAACAGATCATGCGCGACAAGACCGAACTTGCGCGCAAGGGCATCGCACGGGGCCGCAGTGTCGTGGTGCTGGTGTACGACAAGGGCGTGGTGTTCGTGGCCGAGAACCCCTCGGCCACCCTCCACAAGATCAGTGAACTCTACGACCGGGTCGCGTTCGCCGCGGTCGGCAAGTACAACGAGTTCGAGGCGCTGCGCCGCGGGGGCATCCTGCAGGCGGATCTGCGCGGCTACCAGTTCGACCGCCGCGATGTCACCGGCCGCTTCCTGGCCAACCTCTACGCGCAGAGCCTCGGCACCATCTTCACCGACCAGCTCAAGCCCTACGAGGTGGAGATCTGCGTCGCGGAGGTGGGCTATCCGGAGCAGTCCTCGAACTCGGTGCTCTACCGCATCAACTTCGACGGATCCATCGTCGACGAGCGGGAGTTCGTGGTGATGGGTGGCAACACCGATCCCATCACCACCGCCCTCAAGGCTTCGTACCAGCCGGGCATGGATCTGCATTCGGCCATCTCCACGGCGGTGGCCGCGCTGCAGAAGGCCGTCCCCGAGGGCGACAAGGACAAGCAGCGCACCCTGGGGTCCGCCTCGCTCGAGGTGGCAACCCTGGAGCAGTCCCGGCCGCGGCGGGCGTTCCGTCGCATCCAGGGCGCGGCGCTGCAGGAGTTGGTGACCGGCAAGGCGCCGAACGCGAACGCGGCGGCCGAGGCCGAGAAGCCGTCGAGCGGGGACCCGTCGTAGGGCCCGCGCCGGCGTAGGCAAATCCCGCTATTCGGGATAAGGCTCCTTTGCACTCTCAATAGCAGAGTGCAAAGGAGCCTTGCTTTTTCGCAGGGTAGAGCGCGTGCCGCGTTGCATCCCGTGCTAAATCGTTGTGAATACGTTTGCATCAGCTGTCCGACAAGCCCGTTACCGGCGACAACTCCGCTGTAATGTCGATAGGGTGCAGCGACGAATCATGGGGATCGAGACCGAATTCGGGGTGACGTGCACGTTCCACGGTCACCGTCGGTTGAGTCCTGACGAGGTGGCCCGGTATCTCTTCCGCCGGGTAGTTTCCTGGGGCCGTAGCTCGAACGTGTTCCTTCGTAATGGTGCCCGGCTCTACCTCGATGTCGGTTCCCATCCGGAGTACGCCACGGCCGAATGTGACAGCCTGGTGCAGTTGGTCACCCACGACCGCGCCGGCGAGCGGGTCCTGGAGGATCTGCTCATAGACGCCGAGCAGCGGCTCGCGGAGGAGGGTATCGGCGGCGATATCTACCTGTTCAAGAACAACACCGACTCGGCGGGCAACTCCTACGGCTGCCACGAGAACTTCCTCGTGGTCCGCGCCGGCGAATTCTCCCGGATCTCGGATGTGCTGCTGCCGTTCCTGGTTACCCGCCAGCTGATCTGCGGTGCGGGCAAGGTGCTCCAGACGCCGAAGGCGGCCACCTTCTGCCTGTCGCAGCGGGCCGAGCACATCTGGGAGGGCGTCTCCTCGGCGACCACCCGTTCCCGGCCGATCATCAACACCCGCGACGAGCCGCACGCCGATGCCGAGAAGTACCGGCGCCTGCACGTGATCGTGGGCGACTCGAACATGGCCGAGACCACCACCATGCTCAAGGTGGGCACGGCCTCGCTGGTGCTCGAGATGATCGAGGCGGGTGTCGCGTTCCGAGACTTCGCTCTGGACAACCCGATTCGCGCCATCCGCGAGGTGTCGCACGATCTGACCGGCCGTCGCCCGGTGCGGCTGGCCGGTGGCCGGCAGGCCTCGGCGCTCGACATCCAGCGTGAGTACTACGCCCGCGCCGTCGAGCACCTGCGCAACCGCGACCGCGACCCGCAGGTCGACGCCGTGGTGGATCTGTGGGGCCGCACCCTGGATGCCATCGAGGCGCAGGACTTCGCCAAGGTGGACACCGAGATCGACTGGATCATCAAGCGCAAGCTGTTCCAGCGCTACCAGGACCGCTACAACATGGAGCTGTCCGATCCCAAGATCGCCCAGCTGGATCTGGCCTACCACGACATCAAGCGCGGCCGCGGCGTCTTCGACCTGCTCGCCCGCAAGGGTCTGGCCAAGCGGATCACCGAGGACGAGGCGGTCGACGCGGCGGTGACCACGCCGCCGCAGACCACCCGCGCCAAGCTGCGCGGCGATTTCATCACCGCCGCTCAGGAGGCGGGCCGCGACTTCACCGTCGACTGGGTCCACCTCAAGCTCAACGATCAGGCCCAGCGCACGGTGCTCTGCAAGGACCCGTTCCGCTCGGTCGACGAGCGCGTGGATCGCCTCATCGCCTCGATGTGAGCTGTTTCGCCTGATCACGGGCCGCGAACACTCGGGAAACTCCGATTTCGGAGGTACACCCGAAGGTTCGCGGCCCGTCTCGTTCCGGACCGAGCGGAGCGGGGGAGCGGAGGAGCGCAGGGAAGGAAGAACGAGACCCGCACGGCTCCGCCTCCCCGCGCCTGCCCGCGAACCGCGCCGGAGCGCAGCGGAGGCAAATCGAAGACAGTCCATTACTCTCTATCGGGTGGCGATATCCAAGGTCGAGCGGTTGATGAATCTGGTTATCGCGCTGCTGTCCACCCGGCAGTTCCTGACCGCGGAGCGCATCCGGGAGTCGGTCGCCGGGTACGAGGAGTCCGCGAGCGACGAGGCGTTCAGCCGGATGTTCGAGCGCGACAAGAACGAGCTGCGCGATCTGGGCATACCCCTGGAAATCGGTCCGGTGAGCCGGTATTCGGGTGTCGAGGGCTACCGCATCAACCGGGACGCGTACGAACTACCCGATATCGATCTGACCAGCGAGGAGTCCGCCGCGGTCGCGGTGGCGGTGCAGCTGTGGGAGTCCCCGGAGCTGGCCGCGGCCGCCGAGGGCGGATTGCTCAAGCTGCGCGCGGCCGGGATCCACGTGGAGCCCGACGCCGGGGTGTCGGCGGTGCCCGCGGTCCCGGCCCGCACTCGCGGCTCGGAACCGGTGCTCGGCAAACTGCTCGCGGCCATCGACGCCGGACGGGCGGTGACGTTCAAACACCGGCAGTCCCACGGGGATCCGGTGGAACGGGACGTGCAGCCCTGGGGTGTGGTCACCCACCACGGCCGCTGGTATCTGGTCGCGCACGACAATGTCCGTGACGCACAGCGCGTGTTCCGCATCTCCCGCATCGACGAGGACGTCACCGAGTACGGCCCGGCCAATGCCGTGCACAAGCCCGAGGACCTGGACCTGCGGGCCGTGGTCGCCGAGGTCACCGCGCAGACCCCGATCAGCGGCTCGGCCACGGTGTGGGTGGCCGAGGGCCGGGGGCAGGAGATCCGCCGGCTCGGACCGGTCATGGAGGAGCGCGCGCTCGGCGGACGGGCCGGGTCGATCGTGGAGGTGCCCATCCGATCCCGCGACTGGCTGGCCCGGCTCATCACCGGACTCGGCGCGGACGCCCTCGTACTCGCCCCGGACGACCTGCGCGAGAATGTGATCGCGCGCCTGAAGTCGGTGCTGGAGCGGACGGAGGTGTCGGCATGAACGAGGCTGCGTCGCGGAAACGTCGGGGAGACAATGTGATCGACGCCGGCAGCGCGCGCCGGGGCGGAACCGGTGACGGCGCACGGGCTTCCGATGGTGCGAAGGACCGGCGGGGGAGCGCGGCGGCCAGCACCAGCCGGCTCTCGACCCGGCTGGCCCGGCTGCTCAACATGATTCCGTACTTCCAGGCCAATCCGGGCATCAGTGCGGCGGAGGCGGCGGCCGAACTCGGCGTGTCCTCCAAGCAGCTGATGACCGACCTCAACCAGCTGTGGATGTGCGGCCTGCCCGGGTACGGTCCGGGCGATCTCATCGACCTGTCGTTCTCCGAGGAGAGCATCGAGGTCACCTTCTCCGCGGGCATCGACCGCCCGCTGCGGCTCACCTCCCTGGAGGCGACCGCGCTGCTGGTGGCGCTGCGCTCCATCGCGGACCTGCCCGGCATGGTGGACCCGAGCGCGGCGCACGCCGCCATCGCGAAGATCGAATCCGCCATCACCGGACAGGAATTCGCCGGACCGCCGCTCCCCGTGCCGGTCGAGGCCCCCGCCGTGGCGACCGTCCGGTCCGCGCTGGAGCGGGATCACGCGCTGTGCCTGGTCTATTACTCGGCGAGCCGTGATGTGGTCTCCGAGCGCATCGTGGACCCGATCCGAATCGTGCTGGTGGACAACAACAGCTATCTGCAGGCGTGGTGCCGGCAGGCCGAGGGCGTGCGCCTGTTCCGCCTCGACCGCATCGAGGAGGCCACCGAGCTCGACGAGCCCGCCCGCCCGCCCGCCGAGGCGGCCGCGGACGAGACCGCCGCCCTCGACCTGTTCGTCGACGATCCCGCGGTCCCGCTGGCGCGCTTGCTGATCCGCCCCGACTACGCCTGGGTGCTCGAGCAGTACCCGATGCACCGGGTCACCGCCCACCCGGACGGCAGCGTCGAGGCCACCATGCGCTTCGCCACCCTGGACTGGATGGCGCGGCTGCTGCTCGGCTTCGGCGCCGGCGTCACCGTGCTCGGCCCGGCCGAACTGGTGACCGCGGTGCGCGAGCGGTCCAGCTCGGCGCTGGCCGCCTACGCCGGGCTCGAGGGGGTCGGTCGCGCTTGAGTTTCCGTGTGACGGTGCTGGGGGCGGGCAGTATCGGCTGCTACGTCGGCGGCCGGCTCGCCGCGGCCGGGGCCGAGGTCACCTTCGTCGGACGACCGCGCGTGGTGGAGGAACTGCGCACCTTCGGGCTGCGGCTCACCGATCTGGACGGAAATGACGCGCGGGTCGAACCGGATGCCTTCCGCGCGGTCACCGAGCCCGCGGGTGACGCCGATCTGGTGCTGATCACCGTGAAATCCGCCGCCACCGCCACCGCCGCCGCCGAACTGGCCGGCCTGGTGCGGCCCGGCACGGTGGTGATCAGCCTGCAGAACGGCATCGGCAACGACGCGGTCATCCGCGAGCTCCTGCCCACCTGTGTGGTGCTGGCCGGGATGGTCATGTTCAATGTCGTTCATCACGGTCAGGGCCGCTTCCACCGTGGCACCGCGGGCACGGTCGACGTCGCCGACGACCCGGTGCTCAACCGGTTCGGCCCGGTCTTCGCCAAGTCGGGTCTGGGCTTCGAACGGCATGCCGACCTGCTGCCCATCCAGTGGGCGAAGCTGCTGCTCAACCTCAACAACCCCATCAATGCGCTGTCGGGCCGCCCGCTGCGCGAGGAGCTCGGTGCCCGCGACTACCGCCGCTGCCTGGCGCTGGCCCAGCGGGAGGCCCTGGACGTCATGGCGGCGGCCCGTATCCGCCCGGCCCGGCTCACGCCGCTGCCGCCGGAGCTGATGGCCCGGCTGCTGACCGTGCCCGATGGTGTCTTCCGTCGAGTTGCCGGAAAGGTGCTGGCAGTCGATCCGGTGGCCCGCTCGTCCATGGCCGACGACCTGGCCGCCGGGCGCAAAACCGAAATCCCTTGGCTGTGCGGTGAAATCGTGAGCCTCGGCACCATGGTAGGAATACCCACGCCGGTGAACCAGAAGCTGATAGAACTCGTGTCAGCTGCGGAGAACGGCGACCGGCGCACCTGGTCGGGCCCGGAATTGCTGGAACAGCTCACCGACGCCGCGCGTGACGGCGTGGCGAACAAGGGTTGACAACAAGCTTCGCGATATGCGGGTCCGGTAGCATCGGACTCACCAGAGTCTTTGGAGGTAATGGAATGACAGGCGCCATCAGCCCGTGGCACTTGCTGATCGTCGTGCTGATCTTCTTGCTGTTCTTCGGTTCGAAGCGCATGCCCGACGCGGCCCGCAGCCTGGGTCGCTCGATGCGCATCTTCAAGACCGAGGTCAGCCAGATGCAGAACGAGGGCAAGACGGGCGAGGCCGCTCCCGAGGCCCAGGCCCAGCCGGTGCAGCCGCCGGCCCAGCTGCCGCCCGCCCAGCCGGTGCAGCCCACGCCGCAGCCGAACGACCAGCAGAAGGCCTGAGGCCACGATCAGCCGGGATGAGCGCCGCTCATCCCGGATGAGGCGTTGTCCGGGTCCGGTTTCTCCGGATCTTCAGGGGCGTGCAGTCGCGCCCGCGTCTTCTTTGGCCGCAAGGCGGAGGCAGTCACACACATATGCGCATCCCGTTCGATCCCCGGCGCAGCAAGCGCCGCACGAACCCCGACGGCACCATGTCCTTGGTGGAGCACCTCTCGGAGCTCCGCAGGCGCTTGCTCATCGCGCTGGCGTGGGTCGCGATCGGCACCCTGTTCGGGTTCTTCTGGTACTCGCATTCGATCTTCGGGATCGAAAGTCTCGGTGAGATCCTGCGCGGTCCCTACTGTGATCTGCCCGCCTCCTCGCGGGCCAATCTGAGCACCGACGGCGCCTGCCGATTGCTGGCGACCGCGCCCTTCGAGCAGTTCACGCTGCGCCTGAAGGTCGGCACCACCGCGGGTGTGGTGGTGGCCAGCCCGTTCTGGCTGTATCAGCTGTGGGCGTTCATCACGCCCGGCCTGTACGCCAAGGAACGCAAGTACGCGATCTCGTTCGTGGCGGCGGGCGCGGCCCTGTTCGTCACCGGTGCGGTGCTGGCGTACTGGGTGGTCGCCCACGCGCTCAGCTTCCTGATGACCGTCGGCAACAATGTGCAGATCACCGCGCTGAGCGGTGCGCAGTACTTCAGCTTCATCATCAAGCTGCTGGTGATCTTCGGTGTCAGCTTCGAAACCCCTTTGCTCATCGTGGGTTTGAACTTCCTCGGGGTGCTGACCTATCAACGCCTCACCAAGTGGCGGCGCGGACTGATCTTCGGCCTGTTCGTGTTCGCGGCCATCGTGACCCCGCAGGACCCGATCTCCATGCTGGCGCTGGCGCTCGCGCTGACGCTGCTGTTCGAGATCGCGGTGCAGTTCGCGCGCCTCAACGACAAGCGCCGGGCCCGCAATGCGGAGGCCTGGGACAAGCTGGCCGACGACGAGGCGTCCCCGCTGGACACCGCGCCCGGCGGTGTCGATGCCCCGACTCCGGTGCCGACCGCGGAACCGGTGGCCGCCGCACCACTCGAGAAAACAACGCGAGGCGTGTCGGATTACTCCGATACTCTCTGAAAAGTGACATCAAGGTCGCTTACTGGCGAACTGGCGGCATTCGCCGCCGAACTGAAATTCGAGCTCGATCCGTTCCAGCGGCAGTCGTGTGAGGCGCTCGAGGGCGGGCACAGTGTGCTCGTCTGCGCGCCCACCGGCGCCGGCAAAACCGTGGTCGGCGAGTTCGCGGTGCATCTGGCACTGGCCGCGGGCGGGAAGTGTTTCTACACCACGCCCATCAAGGCGCTCTCGAACCAGAAGTTCGCCGATCTCACCGAACGCTATGGTCGCGACGAGGTCGGCTTGCTGACCGGCGACCAGTCCATCAACCCCGACGCCTCGGTGGTGGTGATGACCACCGAGGTGCTGCGCAACATGCTGTACGCGGGTTCCGATGCGCTGCGCGGGCTTTCGTACGTCGTCATGGACGAGGTGCACTACCTGGCCGACCGCTTCCGCGGCGCGGTGTGGGAGGAGGTCATCCTGCACCTGCCGCCGGAGGTGCGCCTGGTCAGCCTGTCCGCGACGGTCTCCAATGCCGAGGAGTTCGGTGCGTGGATGGAGACCGTGCGCGGCGACACCGCGGTGATCGTGGACGAGACCCGGCCGGTGCCGCTGTGGCAGCACGTCATGGTCGGCAGGCGCATGTTCGACCTGTTCGACCCGAAGTCCAGCGACGCCAAGGTGATCGTGGACGGGGACCTGCAGCGCTACATCAAGCACCGCGAAGCCGTTGACCGGATGGACAATTGGGCGGTGCCGGGGCGCGGTCGCGGCGGGCCGCGGCGCTCGTTCCGGCCCATGCCGCGGCCGGAGGTGATCGCCCGGCTCGATGACGAGGGGCTGCTGCCGGCGATCACGTTCATCTTCAGCCGCGCCGGATGCGATGGGGCACTGGCACAGTGCGTGCGCTCGCGGCTGGATCTCTCGCGCGAGGACGATCGCGAGGAGATCGACGCCATCATCGAGAAGCACACCGGGGACCTGCCGCGCAGTGACCTCGAGGTGCTCGGGTACTGGGAGTGGCGCGAGGCGCTGCACCGCGGTTTCGCCGCGCACCACGCGGGCATGCTGCCCGCCTTCCGGCACACGGTCGAGGAACTGTTCGTGCGCGGGCTGGTGCGGGCCGTGTTCGCCACCGAGACGCTGGCTCTCGGCATCAATATGCCGGCGCGGACCGTGGTGCTCGAGCGGCTGGTGAAGTTCAACGGCGAGAGCCACGCCGAGCTGACGCCGGGAGAGTACACGCAGCTCACCGGGCGGGCCGGGCGGCGCGGGATCGATGTCGAGGGCCACGCGGTGGTGCTGTGGCAGCCGGAGGTGGACACCAGCGCGGTGGCGGGTCTGGCCTCGACGCGGACCTATCCGCTGCGGTCGTCGTTCCGGCCGGGCTACAACATGTCGATCAATCTGGTCGATCGCATGGGCGCGGTGGAGTCGCGGGCGCTGCTGGAGCGGTCCTTCGCCCAGTTCCAGGCCGACCGGTCGGTCGTGGGCCTGGTGCGGGGCATCGAACGCAACGAGGCCCAGCTCCGCAAGCTGCGCTCGCAGCTCGGCGACGAGAGCTTCTTCGAATACATCCAGCTGCGCGAACGCGTCCGGGACCGGGAGCGGCACCTGGAACGGCAGGGCCGCACCGACCGGCGACAGGCCGCGGTGTCCGCGCTCACCGCACTGCGGCGCGGGGACGTGGTGGCGATTCCGTCCGGACGGCGCCAGGGTCTGGCCGTGATCCTGGAACCCGATGCGACACCGGGTGATCCGCGCCCGCTGGTGCTCACCGAGGACAAGTGGGCGGGCCGGGTCTCGGCCGCCGACTTCCCGACCCCGGCCGAATCGCTGGGCCGGCTGCGGCTGCCCAAGCACGTCGACCATCGCACCGCGCGGGTGCGCCGTGATCTGGCGTCCGCGCTGCGCAGCACCGGCATCACCGCGCCCCGGCGCGGGCGACAGGGCGGCGGCAAGTCCAGGGCCGCCGACGACCGCGATCTGCAGACCCTGCGGCGGGCATTGCGCAATCATCCGGCGCACTCGCGCCCGGATCGGGAACAGCTGGCGCGTATCGGCGAACGCTACAACCGGGTCGAGCGCGAGACCGAGCACCTGCGCCAGCAGGTGGCGGCCACGACCAACTCCCTGGCACGCACCTTCGACCGCATCCTCGGGCTGCTCGAGGAGCGCGGCTACGTCGAGCACGGCGAGGTCACCCAGGACGGCCGCCGGCTGGCCCGCATCTATGCCGAGGCGGATCTGGTTGTGGCGGAAAGCCTTCGGCAGGGACTGTGGCGCGGGCTCGGCCCGGCCGAGCTGGCCGCGGTGGTGTCCATCCTGGTGTACGAATCCCGGCAGGAGGGCGGTTACCTGGGCGCTTCGGGCCCGACCGCGCCGATTCGCCGGGCCGTGGACGCCACTATCGGGGTGTGGTCGCAGTTGCGCGCCGACGAGTCCCGGCACCGGGTACAGCCCACCCGGGAACCCGACCTCGGTTTCGTCACGGGTGTCTACACCTGGGCCCGCGGCGACGATCTCGCCGATGCGTTGCTCGCCAGCGGCGATCGCGGAAACCCGCTCTCCGCGGGCGATTTCGTGCGCTGGTGCCGCCAGGTCATCGATCTGCTGGACCAGATTCACAGCACCGCCGACGACATCGAGGTGGCCGCCACTGCGAGCAAGGCGGTGCGGGCCATCCGCCGGGGTGTCGTAGCCGTGGACGCGGCGTAGTAGATACGACTGTGCTTTGATTCTTGGATGTACCGACCGCAGCGGGACCACGAGCGTGTTCCTGCTCGGGGGGCTAGCGTGAGTACAACGGATTGCTATTGGAGGCAAGCAGATGAGCGGCCCGTACGGACCGAATGACGCCCCTGGTCAAGGGGGAGGCAACGATCCGACGCAGCAGTGGGGCGGTCAGCAGCCCGCGCCCGGCGCCGGACCGACTCAGCAGTGGGGTGGCCAGCAGCCCGCGCAGCCGACCACGCAGTGGGGCGACCCGTCGCAACAGCAGCAGCCGGCCCAGCAGTGGGGGCAGAGCCAGCCGCAGCAACCCGTGCAGCAGCCGTGGGGGCAGTCGCAGCCGCAGCAGCCGGTGCAGCAGCCGTGGGGGCAGAGCCAGCCGCAGTGGCAGCAGCCGCAGGGCGACCAGCAGTGGGGGCAGGCGCAGCCGCAGTGGCCGCAGCAGGGTCAGCCCGGACAGCCGGGCCAGCCGGACTGGAACCAGCAGGCGGGCCAGCAGTGGCCGCAGCCGCAGCAGCCCGCCGGCAAGAAGAAGACCGGTCTGGTCATCGGGATCGTGGTCGCCGTCGTGGTGGTGCTGGCCGCGGCCGGCGGTGGTCTGGCCTGGCTGCTGAGCAAGGACCAGTTGGACAACAAGGCCGTGCAGTCCGGGGTGCAGAAGGTGCTCAAGGACTCCTACGGCATCGACGACGTCCAGGACGTGAGCTGCCCGTCGGGTCAGAAGGTCGAGGTCGACAAGACCTTCGACTGCACCCTCAAGGTGGGTGGGGAGAGCAAGAAGGTGACCATCAAGATCACCAAGGATGACGGCACCTACGAGGTCGGCCGTCCCAGCTGATTTTTTTTTTGGGCGGGGGAGAAACTGGGCAATTGTGTTGGGCCCGGGCGTGATCGGAGGATCGCGGCCGGGCCTTCGCGTTTGCCAGGGGTTGGCCAATCGTCGCTGACGAGTACAGTGGGCCGAAATCTTCTCGTTGATCGTGATCGGGGGAAAGATGAATTCGACTGTTCGTATCGTGGGCTGGACCGCGACCGTGGTGGCGGTGGCGAGCGCCGGGCTGGCGTCCGCGCCGTTCGCGGGCGCCAGGGCAGCGGCTCCCGTTGTCAACGACTGCATTACCAACAACGCCGATGTGCAGCCTGCCGGCATGGTGCTGGCGTGTGGCGATGGCGGGCTCAGCGTCCGCGACATCACCTGGAGCAGTTGGGGTCCCGACACCGCAGAGGGCGACGGCACCGAGTACCGGCGCGTGTGCCAGCCGAGCTGCGCCGCGGGGAAGACCGCCACCGGCACCACCCACATCACCCTGCGCAATCCGCAGGACGGCTATTTCACCGAGGCCGCGATCACCGATCTCGACGGCAAGCCCGAGACCTGGCCCGTGGGCCCGCTACGGCACTGATCAGCGCTTGGCCATGGCGGTGATGAGCCGCTTGACCGGGTTCTCGGCGTTGTAGGCGGCGGCCAGTTCCGCGAGGCGATCCGGGTCCACCGGAGTGACGGGCAGCAGGTCCGGACCCGAGTGTGCGACGTCGGCATCCCGGACGACCCGGACGACGGGAGCCGCAGCCTTCAGATAGTCGTCGGCGGCAACGAGTTTCGCGCGCACACCCTTGGCGAGATCGGAGTCCGGGTCGGCGGCCGCGGCGCGCAGGGCCTCCACCGAGCCGAAACGGGAGATGAGCTGGGCGGCGGACTTGTCGCCGATGCCCGCGACGCCGGGCAGGCCGTCGGAGGCGTCGCCGCGCAGGGTGGCCATATCGGCGTAGGCGGGGCCCGCATTCTCTTCCGGCACACCGTATTTGGCGGATACCTCGGCGGGTCCCCAGAGCTCCGCCCTGGCCAGGCCGCGGCCGACGTAGAAGACGCGCACCGGGGGTGTCGGGGTGTCGCGGACCAGCTGTAGCAGGTCCCGATCGCCGCTGACGACGATCACCTCGTCGGTGCCTTCCCGGGTGGCCAGGGTGCCGATCACATCATCGGCCTCCAGGCCCTCGGCCCCGGCGGTCGCGATGCCGGCGGCCTCGAGCACCTCCATGATCATGTCGACCTGCGGGGTGAGGGTGTCCGGTACTTCCTCGGCCACGACCCCGGCGACCGGCTCGCCCGCATCCTCGGCCACCCGATGAGCCTTGTACGACGGCAGCAGATCCACCCGGAACTGCGGCCGCCAGTCCAGATCCAGGCACACCACCAACCGGCTCGGTGCATGCTGCTTGACCAGCGCGGCGACCATGTCGGTGAACCCGCGCAGCGCATTGACCGGCCGCCCGTCGGGCGCGGTGATCTTCTCCGGGATCGCATAGAACGCCCGGAACCACAAACTGGCCCCATCGAGCAGCAGCAGCGGACCGGCGGCAGGGGTGCTCATAGCGCTCGACCCTACCGGGACCGGCCGACAGGTCCGCGCAGCGCGGCGAAGGAGTCGAGCGCAGTGGAATTCATATGGCCCGTGCCGCCGGGGGATTTGCTCATCGGACTCGGCGTACTGGAGTGCTGGTGCGGCCGGAACAGCGTCGCATACGCGAGAGGGTCGAAACATACTGGGCCGCAGCGGGGTCGGGGTTGGGTTCCGGTGGTGGCACCGAGTGGTGGGGGTGCGAAGTTCGTCGGTGGCTGGAGGGTGGCGGGGGTTGGGGAGTAGCGTCGGTGGGCATGAGCTCTCATGACGAGTCACGGTTCGCGGCGGAGGTCTACGGGACGCGGTTGGAGCGGGCGGCGCGGTTGGCGCGCACTGCGCATCTGGACGCGCTGCTCATTACACCGGGTCCTGACCTGCGGTTCCTGATGGGGTCGCGGGCGCAGTCCTTCGAGCGGCTGACGTGCCTGGTGATCCCGGCCAGCGGGGAGACGCCCTCGGTGGTGATCCCGAAGCTGGAGCTGGCCTCGCTGAAGGGATCGGCGGCCAGTGAGCTGGGGTTGCAGATCGTGGACTGGGTGGACGGGGTGGACCCGTATCGCATTGTCCGGAACGTGCTCAATGCCGGTGCGCGGGTGGCGGTCACCGATGTCATGCCCGCCCTGCACCTGCTGCCCATCGCCGATCAGCTTGGCTCGCTACCGGTTTCGGCCACCCCGTTGCTGCGCGAGTTGCGAATGGTGAAGGACCCCAGCGAGATCGAGGCCCTGCGCCGGGCCGGCGCGGCCATCGACCGGGTGCACGCCCGCATGTCCGAGTTCCTGCGTCCCGGCCGCACCGAGGCCGAGGTGGGTGCGGATATCGCGGCCGCCATTGTCGAGGAGGGCCACACCGAGGCCGACTTCGTCATCGTGGGCAGCGGCCCGCACGGCGCGGACCCGCACCATATGGTGTCGGACCGGGTGGTCGAGCCGGGTGACGTGGTGGTGATCGATATCGGTGGTCCGGTCGAGCCCGGCTACTTCTCCGATTCCACCCGCACCTACGTGCTGGGCGAGCCGAGCGAGGAGGTGGCCGCCCAGTTCGCCGAACTGGAACGCGCCCAGGCCGCCGCGGTGGCCGCCGTGCGCCCGGGCGTCACCGCCGAATCCGTCGACGCCGCCGCCCGCGATGTGCTGGCCGCGGCCGATCTGGCCGACTACTTCGTGCACCGCACCGGCCACGGCATCGGACTGTCGGTGCACGAGGAGCCCTACATCGTGTCCGGCAACGACCTGGTCCTCGCACCGGGCATGGCCTTCAGCATCGAGCCGGGCATCTACTTCCCGGGGGTCTGGGGCGCGCGTATCGAGGACATCGTGATCGTCACCGAGGACGGCTGCGAGTCGATGAACAACCGCCCTCACGGACTGACCCGCCTATAGCGCCCGGCCGCCTACGGCCTACGCGGATACGACGGCCCGGGCCCGCGAGGCCGCCGCCCTCACTCGGACACGCCGTGAGCTCCGGCTCGCGGCCTCGGTGATCGACGGCAATTCCCGGAGGCCGGGGATTCGTTCCTGGCGGCCGCACTGTTTGTGCGCAGCCTGTGACCTCCGGCCAGCAGCCTCGGTGACCAACGGTCAATCCCGGGGTTCGCGGATTCCTCCGCCGGTGGCCTGCGCATCGAAAGTGGCTGCGTAACGCCAGAAGTCGCGCATGGTCGTATCGGGGGTCGGGCTGTCGACGCCGACCTGGGTGAGCAGGATGGTGACGGTGCCGGTGGCCGGGATGATGTGGGCGCAGGTGCCGGTGCCGCCGACCCAGCCGTAGCGGCCCGGTACGTTCCACGGTTCCAGCCGGGCGATGTCGACCGTGCCGCCGCAGCCCCAGCCCTGGCCCTCCAGGAACAGATCGCCGTGGGCGCGCTGGGCGGGGGTGGTGTGGTCGGTGGTCATGAGGCGGACGGCATTGGCGGACAGCAGTTTCCGGCCCTGCGGGGTGACGCCGTCGGCGAGCAGCAGGCGCGCGAAGCGGAGCCAGTCGCCGGCGGTGCCCGCGAGGCCGCCGTGACCGAGCGGAAAGGCCGGTGGCGTGCTCCACTGGCCGTCGGGGGCGTCGGCCAGCTCGAGGCCGGTGTCGCCGCGGCGGTAGTAGCTGGTGAAGCGGTCGCGGTCGGCGGCGGGGACGGTGAAACCGGTGTCCCGCATACCGAGTGGTTCGAACAGCCGCTCGGCGAGGAAGTCGGGGAAGGTCCGGCCGGAGGCGCGGGCGACGAGCGCACCCTGCAGGACCGAGCAGGTGTCGTAGAGCCACGCGGTGCCCGGCTGGGCCAGCATGGGCAGCGCGGCCAGTTCGGCCAGCCACTCGTCCATCGCCGGGTAGCTCTGCGGTTCCCGGCCGTCGCGCTGCACAGGGAACAGCGCCTGAACGGCGGGCAGCTCGAAATCGGAGGCCCAGCCGTAGCCCGCCCGGGAGGTGAGCAGGTCGAAGACGGTGATCGGGCGATGGGCGGGCACCACCTCGTCGAGGGGACTGCCGGGGGTGCGGACCACGCGCGGGTGGGTGAGTTCGGGCAGCCACGGGGCGATGGGGTCGTGCAACCCGATCACCCCGTCCTCGACGAGCATCAGCACGGCCGCGGCGGTCAGCGGCTTGGTGATCGATGCCCAGCGGAAGAGCGAATCCGCGGCCATCGGGACCGTGCCGCCCGCGTGGGCCAGGCCGACGGCGACGGTCTCCACCTGGTCGCCACGTGCGATCAGGCCGACCGCACCGGGCACACCGCCGTCGTCGACGTGTGCCTGCAACACTTCCCGGAGCGTGGACATGGCTCTCCCTCTCTGGTGCGCACTCGAGAGATTGGACGTGCCGTGTGCCGCAAAGTAATCGGTCGCGCACCAACCGGGATCGGCGTCAGCGCCCGGCGGCGTCGCCCTTGAACACGCTGCTGGCCATCACGCGCCGCACATCGATGGCGATCACGACGCGGGTCGGGTTCTCGCGCGGCTGCCGGTAGCGCCCGGCGTAGCGCTCGACCGCGTCGGCCACCGAATCCGGGTCGTCGAGCACGGTGGCGGGACCCTCGAGGGTGATCCAGCGCGGGCCGTCGACCTGGCTCACCGCCGCGTAGCCCGAGCGCCGCACATTGTTGACCTTGACCGACCCGTCATTGGTGATGATGCGCGCGATGCCGGCCTCGGGATCCCAGGTGAACCCGACCGCGACCACATGCGGGGTGCCGTCGGTGCGCAGCGTGGAGAGGGTGGCGAGGTGGCGTTCGGTGACGAAGTCGGCGGCGGCGGGCGACAGTTCCGGGCGTGCGGCGGTGCTGGTCATGATCCGACGCTAGCAATCCGGGCTCGGGAGCACCGGACAGCGGTGCCCGGGTGGCAAACTGTGGGCCATGGGTTTCGGATCGCGGGACGTCGACAAGGGCGTCGTGCTGGTGCTCGGCGGGCGCAGTGAGATCGGGCTGGAGGTGGCGCGACGGCTGTCGCCCGGCCGGGTGGTGATTCTGGCGGCGCGCCGCAGTGACCAGCTACAGGAACAGACGAAGGAATTGCTGATCGCCGAGGCGGCGGCGGTGCACTGCGTCGAGTTCGACGCCGACGACATGGCGTCGCACCAGCCGCTGCTGGAGAAGATCATCGCCGAGCACGGGCGTATCGGCGTGGCGGTGGTGGCGTTCGGGATTCTCGGGGATCAGGCTCGGGCCGAGGAGGATCCGGCGCACGCGGTCGAGATCGTGCTGACCGATTTCGTCGCCCAGGTGAGCGTGCTCACCAGTCTGGCGAATCTGCTGCGCGAGCAGGGCGACGGTCAGATCGTGGTGTTCAGTTCCATCGCGGGTGTGCGGGTGCGGCGCGGGAACTATGTATACGGCTCGGCGAAGACCGGTCTGGACGGGTTCGCGTCCGGGTTGCAGATGGCGTTGCACGGCAGCGGAGTTCACCTGCTCATGGTGCGATCCGGATTCGTCATCGGGCGGATGACGGCCGGGATGGAGCCCGCGCCGCTGTCGAGCACACCCGATCAGGTGGCCGATGCGGTGGTCGCGGGGCTGTATCGGCGGGTGCGGGATGTGGCGGTGCCGCGGCGGATTCGGCTGCTGTTCGTGGCCATGCGGTACGTGCCGTACTCGGTGTGGCGCCGGATGCCGCGATGACCGGAACCTCACGCCCGTTGGTGCCGATTCCGGTGATCGGGATCGGTGCTGACGGCTGGGACGGCCTGGGCGGCGCGGCGCGGCGCGAGATCGCCGCGTGTGAGGTATTGCTGGGCTCCGCACGGCAATTGGTGCTGATCCCCGCGGATGCGGCGCGGGCGGAGCGAGTGCCGTGGCCCTCGCCGCTGGTGCCCGCGCTGCCGGGGCTGCTGGAACGGTACGCGGGGCGGCGGCTCGGTGTGCTGGCCAGCGGCGACCCTATGTTCTTCGGTATCGGCGTGACCCTGACGAAACTGCTCGGGGCGCAGGCCCTGCGGGTGCTGCCGCAGCCGTCGTCGGCGTCGCTGGCGTGCGCGCGGCTGGGCTGGGCGCTCAACGAGACACCGGTGGTGAGCGCGGTCGGGCGGCCCGTGGAGACGGTGCTCCCGGAACTGTCCGGCGGGCGCCGGGTGCTGGTGCTGAGCTCCGACCAGCACACTCCGGCGCAGGTCGCGGAGCTGCTGGCGCGCAATGGCTTCGGCGGGTCGGCGCTCACGGTGCTGGAACAGCTCGGCGGGCCGGACGAGCGGATCGTGCGCGGCACCGCCGCGAAGTGGGACCACCCGGCCGGAGATGCGCTGAACGTCGTGGCCATCGACGGTGTCGCCAACCGGGTTTCGCCGCGCCTGACACGGATGCCGGGCCTGCCCGACGAGGTGTACGGCGGGGATGGTCAGCTCACCAAGGCCGAGGTGCGGGTGCTCACGCTCGCGGCGCTGGCGCCCGCGCCGGGTGAGCTGCTGTGGGATGTCGGGGGCGGTTCGGGCACCATTGCCATCGAGTGGTGCCGCACGAACCCGGCCTGCCGCGCCGTCGCCTTCGAGCGAATGGAGAGCCGCCGCAAGCAGATTGTGGCCAACGCCACGGCTCTGGGTGTTCCGGGGGTCGAGGTGCGTGGCGCGGCCCCGGAGTCGTTCGCGGAGCTGCCCGCGCCGGACGCATTGTTCATCGGCGGCGGGCTCACCCAGGAAGACATGTTCGACGCCTGCTGGGAGCGGCTGCGCCCGGGGGGCAGGCTGGTCGCGAGCGCGGTGACGGCCGAATCCGATGTGCTGCTCCTGCGCCTGGCCGAGCGGCACGGCGGTGCGTTGCGCCGTTTCCAGGTGTATCGGGCCGAGCCGCTGGGCGGCTTCACCGCCTGGCGGCCACAGCTGCCGGTGACCCAGTGGTCGGTCGTGAAACCCCGTGCGGCAGAGGGCTAGTCGATCGGTGGCAGGGCGATCGGGCCGGGTTCGAACACGGTCACCAGCACGATGAGGTTGCCGTAGGGCGCGTTCCCGTTGGCGAGGCGGTGCGCGGCCCGGGCGAGAGCGGTGCGCCACCCGTACTTGGCCTCGATCTCGGCCTGCACCCGGGGCACGAAGGTGCCCGTGCGGAGCAGGCGGGCGGTGCCCTGGAGCTGGCGGGAACCGAGTGTGGGATTGCCGCGCCAGTCGCCGGGCTGCACCAGCACCCGGCCGTCCTCGGCGAGTTGCTCGGCTTCGGCGGAGAACGACGAGGTCCGGAAGGCGAGACCGTTGTCACCGACGGGGACCACGAGCCGCGGCACGGTGATCAGCCGGCGCGGGCCGGTGGTCCGGGTCACCAGCACCGTTTTCGCCTGCTGCCAGACGGCGGCCGGGCCGGAGATTTCGCCGCGCGCCGGTATCGGGGCGGGCGCCGCCGCCGCGGGGCGGGCGAACTGGGTGCGCGCGGCCGCCGGGTCGATCATCATGTCGGTCATCGCCTTCGATCCTTCCGTGCCGAATTCCACTGCCGGGCTCGGTGTCGGGCGCGGAGCGAGGCAGTGCAACGGCACCACACAGCGTTTGCCATGTATTCGCTTATTGTGCGGCGACCATCTCACCGTGGGTCGGTCCGGCACGGTGGCGCAAGAGCGACGCACGGGGCGGCCCATGGAGTTTCACCACATGGCACTCGTGGGCCACCCTGCCCCAACACTTCTCGACCACGTCGAGCCCGTCCCCTTCGATAGTCCAGGCGTTCCGCGGATCTGGCAACAACAGTGGTCAGACGTGGTGAATCCGTAGCGGAGAGGTCGCTGGGGGCCGGAGGTCGTCGCCGCGGTGCCGGATTTCGCGTTCCGTCAGCAGCAGGCGGAACCGCGGGTGATCCCGGTCGTCCTTCTCGAACCCAGGTGAGGCCGCCGCGACCCGGCAGGTGTGGAACACGGTTGCTCGACCTGCCGAGGCCGGGTTTGGCCTAGGCTGCTGCGGGTGAGTGCCGCTGCGTCGCGAACGATTGCTTTGCCGCACTGCCGGGTGAGTTACGCCGAGTACGGCGCGGGAGACGGAATACCGGTCCTGTACTGCCATGGCGCACCCGGAACACATTTGGAGGGTGAGGCTTTCGATGCGGCCGGGGTGGCTGCGGGAATTCGCGTCGTCGCGGTCGACCGGCCCGGAATGGCGGAATCGTCGCTGCCCGCCGGGGAGCGGGTGGCGGACTGGGTCGGCACAGTGGCCGCGCTGGCGGATCGGCTGGGGCTGGGGCGATTCGGGGTCATCGGGGTGAGCGGCGGCGGGCCCTTCGCGCTGGCCGTCGCGGCCGGGCTGCCCGGCCGGGTGACGGGTGTGGCGCTCATTTCCGCGCCCGCGCCGCTCGGTGAACAGGCCGACGCCGCGGACCTCGATCCGGTGGCGCGCCGGCGCCGGCGCGGGCTGAATGTCCTGCGGCGGGCCCCCTTTCTGGTGTATCCGATGGCGATGGAGATGTCGCTGGCGATCCGCCGGCCGAAGGGGGTCGCGGGATTGGTCGCGCAGATGGCGGACGTGGATCGCGAGCGGGTCGAGGGCGATCCCGAGCTGGCCGACAAGCTGGAGGCCAATCTGCGGCGCAGTTTCGAGCAGGGCAGCCGTGGTTTCGCTACCGACATTCGCCTGGTCTTCACCCGCGAATGGGGATTCCGGCTGTCCGACGTGACGGTGCCGGTGCAGGTGTGGCACGGCGAGGCCGACGGCAATGTCCCCGCCGACGATGCCCGCCGGCTCGCCGCTGCGCTCCCGGACGCCCGGCTGCACCTCGTGCCCGGTGCGGGCCACCTGCTGTTCGTCGACCGCCCGGACGACATCCTCGCGTCCGTCGAAATCGGCAACACGCCGTGACCGGCGGGCGTCGGGCAATGGCGCAGCCGAGGTCAGAGGCCGACGAGTTCCGCAGGCGTGGACATGTCCCGCTACCCCCTGTGTCGATCGAGATGCGTTGCCGCCCTATCCCAATGCGTGGGCGGTGGTGTACCCGAGCAGCGCCGCGCCGAGCCCCGCGATGATGCTCACGGCGACATTGAGTGTGGCGTACAGATACGAGCGCTGCTCGGCGAGACGAATCGTCTCGTAGCCGAATGTGCTGTACGTGGTCAGTGCGCCACAGAATCCGGTGCCGACGAGTGCGTAGGTGGGAGACGAGACCGCGGCGCCGGTGAGCGAACCCAGGATCAGGCAGCCGGTGAGGTTGACCGTCAGTGTGCCCCAGGGGAAGACGCTGTCGTGGCGGGTCTGGATGGCGCGGTCGGTGAGATACCGTGCCGGGGCACCGGCCATCGCGCCGAGAATGACGAGCAGTGCGGTCATGCGGTGGGCTCCCGGTGTCGGGCGATCTGGTGGGTGCAGGCCGCGCGGGTGAGACGGACCGCGACCAGGGTCGCCAGCAGCGCGCACACCAGGGTGGCGGCCATGTAGGTGAATGCCGTTGCGACCGTTCCCGGTTGCAGCAGTCCGCGGGTTTCGTTGGCGTAGGTGGAGAAGGTGGTGAATCCGCCGAGGATGCCGACGCCGAGGAACGGGCGCACCAGCGGGTGGGCGGTGAGGGTCTCGGTGACGATCACCATCAGTACGCCGATGAGGAAGCAGCCGGCCACATTGGTGAGGAAGGTGGCCCACGGGAAGCCGGCGACCGGGGTGGGCCACTCCAGCGCGAGCCCGTATCGGGCCAGCGCGCCGAGCGCCCCGCCGATCGAGATCACGGCCAGGATCGCACCGTGCGATCGCGACAGTTCCTGTGGTTGCCCGGGCTGATGCAGATCGACATCAGGGTCGATCGGTTCGAAGGTCTCGATATTGTCGGTCGAATCCAGCTCACTGCTCACACACGTCTCCTACTCCAGCGCACCCCGAGGGGTCATGGTGGGTAGGGACTGTTGGCGGTCGATGGCCGCAGTTGTTCCGTGAAACCGGAGCGGCGAGCCCCACCGCCGCATCTCCGGACAGAATAGCGAGCCAACTTCGGCCACCGCTGACGATGTGGGTGAGATCACGTTCCATCCGCTGCGGCGTCCGGGGTGTGGACGTGGCGTCCCGGGTCGCCGGTGGGTGGCCGTGCCGCGCTGGAAGGAACGGGGGCTAGTCGAGTTTCGTTGCGATGGAACGGATCCGGTGGTCTCGCGGGGAGGATGGTCCAGCTGCGGGTGGTGAAATCGACGACTCCGAGCGCCGAGTGATTTGACTCGGTCACGTCCCCGGGTTCAGTATGGGCTGGTCAGCACCTCGCTAGGCGAGGCTCCTGTACGAACACAGGCCACTGATCCGACGACGTCGAGAGACGCCCAGGGTTAGGACAGGTCTCCCCGGATTAAGGGGTGATCCGAAGTGGCTTCCCGCGAGGGGATACGTCGTGCAGTGCCGAAGCTCTGACGAGAGGGGTGCCCTCAATGTCACTGGTCGTGGCATTGTTTTCCCCTCCGCCCGGTGCGACACCCGTAGATGTGGTCGACGCGCGTGCGTCCCGGCGGCAAGGAGGTGAGGGGCGAATGAGTTCCGGTGATAGTCCGTATCCCAGTCCGGTTCGAAAACCATTGTCGTTCCAGGCTTGCCGCGCATCGAGCGCTTCCTGAAGCACTCGAAATTCCGTGGCGGGCCGATCCTCCGAAGGAGTTCTCTCATGGCCGTCATCGCATTTCCGCGTACCCGTACCCCGCTGACCGTCCTGTCGGTGCTCGGCGACTCCGCGCGGCGGGTTCGCGCGCGCCACCACCTCACCAAATCCGAGCGTGCCAACCTGCGCATCGCCCGCTCCCGGGTCGCGGTCTACACCGCCTCGCTGGGCGGTCACCCCTACCACGCGTAGGTGCTCGGGGCCGCGGGCCGACGCCCGCGGCCGCGGTGGGAGGGCGGTCTTCACAGCGGTTTCTCAGCGGCCGCGCGGCACAGTGTCAACGTGACAAACCGTGTGACACTTCCCGATTCGGCCCGGTCCGGGCTGCCCATCAAGGTTCCGCAGATCACCGTGCTGTTCTGGGTGATCAAGGTGCTCTCCACCGGAATGGGAGAAACCTTCTCCGACTTCCTCGTCAAGCACCTGCCGTCGCTGCTGGCGGTCGGTGGTGCGCTGGTGCTCTTCGCCGTGAGCCTGGCCGCCCAGATCCGCGCACCCCGCTACCGCGTCCGGACCTATTGGACCGCGGTGGTCATGGTGGCCATTTTCGGCACCATGGTCGCCGACATCGTGGATTTCGTGGTCGGAATTCCGCTGGGCGTATCGACCGTGCTGTTCCTGGCCCTGCTCGCGGGCGTGCTGCTGCTCTGGTACCGCGTCGAGGGCACCCTGGACGTGCACAGTATCGATACCCGCCGGCGCGAGGGCTTCTACTGGACCACGGTCGTGGTGACCTTCGCGCTCGGCACCGTCGCGGGCGACTTCACCGCCGCGACACTGCATTTGGGCTACCTGGTGTCGTCACTGCTGTTCGCCGTCGCGATCGCGGTGCCGGCGGTGGCCTGGCGCTGGGGCGGGATCGATCCGGTGCTCGCCTTCTGGGCCGCCTACGTGGTCACCCGCCCGCTGGGCGCCTCGGTGACCGACTGGCTCGCCTCCGATCGCAGCGACGGCCTCAATCTGGGCACCGGCTGGGTCACCCTCGCCGCGGCAGTCCCTATGGTCGTGCTCATCGCGGTGCTCGCGCGCCGTCAGGACCGGGTGCGGGCGGTCGGCGGGCACCCGTGACGTCGAGAAGGGCTGCAGCGCTGGGGGTTCGGGGAACCCGCCACGGTGTCGCCCCGGCGCGCGGCGAGTCTAGGGCTGTTCGCCGATATTGCCGATGACCTGGTTGAGGTGGGCGCGGCCGTCCTCGAGCTGGTAGGTGACGCCCGCGATGGCCAAGCGGCCGGAGTCGACCGCGTGCGAGATGATCTGCGAGCGCTCCATCAGCACGCGGCTGGTCTCGGCCACGTGCCGGGCCTCGAGCTCGTCGACGGTGCTCAGGCCCTCGCGGCGGCCGAGCAGGATGGACGGGGTGACGCGTTCGACGAGGCTGCGGATGAACCCGCCGGGGACCGCCCCGCCGTCGAGCGCGTCGAGGGTGGCCTTGACGGCGCCACAGCTGTCGTGGCCGAGCACCACGATCAGCGGGACATTGAGCACCTGCACGCCGTATTCGATCGAACCCAGTACCGAGCTGTCGATGACGTGCCCGGCCGTGCGGACCACGAACATGTCGCCGAGGCCCTGGTCGAAGATGATCTCGGCGGCGACCCGGGAATCGCCGCAGCCGAACAGAATGGCGGTGGGATGCTGGCCGCCGACCAGCTCGGCGCGGTGACCGGCGCCCTGGCTGGGGTGGACCTGCGTGCCCCGCATGAAACGCTCGTTGCCTTCGCGAAGAGATTTCCAGGCGCTGATCGGATTTGAGTGAGGCATATGTCCGATTCTGCACACTGGTGATCGAGAGTGCCGACCCACCCCCGTCTGTTCGTGTTCCGGACGCTTGGTCCGATCACATGCGGGATTCGGTGGGCAGGCGAGCATCGTTTCGTCTATTGGTTTGTGCAACAAAGGAATTCGTGATTCATCGAGACCCGGTGTGTCGCCTGGCGGGGCGCTGTGCGGGTTTACCCACCTCCGTGCTATCCATTACAATCTCTTTGGTTTCAGTCCCGTTCGGCCCGGCCGGGCGCGGTGGAGTTGTTCGACGTATTCGGCGGCGGGATTGGAGACTGTGATGACGGTGTCGGCCGTGACCGATTCACCCCTCGACCATGGCGCGATTCGCGTGCGGATCGATGCCGCCCTGCACGAATTCCTCGACCGGAAGGCGGAATCGGCGGCGGCCCGCCGGCTGCCCGCGGACGTGGTGGGCGCGGTCCGCTCCTTCCTGTTCGCCCGCGGGAACCGGATCCGGTCCCTGTTCTGCGTCCTGGGCTGGTACGCGGGCGGCGGGAGCGAACTGCCGGACGCGGTGGTGCGGACCGCGGCCGCGGTCGAACTCCTGCATACCGCCACGCTGATCCACGACGACCTCCTCGACGACCGCGACACCCGCGACGGGCGGCCCACCGTGCATCGCATCGCCGCCGACCGCAGCCGGCGGGTCCGGGACGGACACGCGGCCGAACGATTCGGCGCGCGCAGCGCCATCGTCCTCGGCGACTGCGGCCTGGGCTGGGCCCAGGAGCTGCTGCACGGCGCCGGACTCACCCCGGCGCAGAGTGCGGCGGCCGCGGCGGTGCTCGACGCCCTGCGCACCGAGGTGAACTACGGCCGCTACCTGGAACTGGTCACCAGCGGCCGCCCGACCTCGGATCTGGATCAGGCGCTCGAGATCCTCCGCTATCGCACCGTGGCGTGCATGGTGGAGCGGCCCCTGCACGTCGGCGCTGCGCTGGCCGACGCGGACCCGGACGTGATGGGGGCGCTGACCGCCTACGCCTGCGCGCTGGGCGAGGCCGCGCGGCTGCAGGACGAGCTGCGCAACGTCTTCCACGACGTCGATCCGGTCGGCCACGCCGGCCTGCAGGATCTGCGCGAGGGCAGGCACACCGTCCTGCTCGCCCTGGCCCTGCGCCATGCCACCCCCGAGCGCCGCGATCACCTGACCGGGCTTGTGGGCAATGCGCGCCTGGACGAGTCCGGCGCCGCGCTCTGCCGCGACATCCTGTCCGTCACGGCACGTTTCGAGGTGGAGCGGATGATCGGGCAGCGCCGGATGCTGATCGGGACCGCGCTCGGCGACAGCCGGATCCCCGAATTCGCCGTGGCGGGACTGCGCGATGCCGCCGACATGATCATCGGGTGAGGGGCGGGTAGCGGCGGTCCGACAACCGCTGCCGAGCGTCGATTCGCCGTTCTGTCTCGTTGTCGTCGCGTACACCGGTCGTTCTGTTACGGTGGCCAAGGCCGGTCCCGGGATCGGCTGGAGTACAAGAGAATTGACTGGTTATGACGCATGGCGGCTCTGCCGATGCTGCACAGGCCGCCGGTGTGGAACCGCGCGTGCCGCTCTACTCGCCCGAATTCGCGGCCGACCCGCATCGTATCTATCGTGAGCTGCGGGCGCGATACGGATCCCTGGCCCCGGTGGAGCTGGCGCCGGGAGTGCCGGCCACACTGGTGATCGGGTACCGGACCGCACTGCGAATCCTCAACGACCCGGAGCATTTTCCCGCCGATCCGCGCGTATGGCAGCGCACCGCGCCGCCGGACAGCCCCGTCATGCCGATGCTCGAATGGCGGCCCAATGCGCTGCGCAGCAGTGGATCCGATCACCGGCGGTACCGGACGGCCAATGTGGCCGCACTCGATGCGGTGGATCCGCACGCGCTGCACGCCACCGTGGAACGGGTCGCGGTACCGCTGATCAATGCGTTCTGCTCGGACGGGAGCGCGGATCTGGTGTCGCAGTACGCGTTTCCGCTCGCGTTCCACATGATCAACGCACTGCTGGGCTGCCCGCCGGCCATCGGGCAGCGCATCGCGGCCGGTCAGGCGGCGATCTGGGAGGGCGTCGACGCCGAGGCCGGGAACCAGATGATCACCTCGGCCGTGCTGGAGCTGGTCGTGCTCAAACGCGCCCAGCCCGGCGACGATGTCGTGTCGCGGCTGGTCGCGCACCCGGCGGAGCTCACCGACGAGGAGATGATCCACCAGATCGTCACCCTCTACGGTGCGGGCATCGAACCCGAGCAGAACCTCATCGTCAACACCCTGCGGCTCATGCTCACCGACAGCCGGTTCGCGGGAAACCTGCTGGGCGGCAGCCTGTCCACCCGCGGCGCCCTCGACGAGGTGCTGTTCACCGACCCGCCCGGCGCCAACTACTGCATCAGCTATCCGAGGCATCCGATTCTCGTCGATGGCGTGTGGCTGCCCGCGCACCAGCCCGTGGTGGTGAGCATGGCGGCCTGCAACAACGATCCCGCGGTCGGCGCGCGCGAATTCACCGACAACCGCGCGCATCTCGCGTGGAGCGTCGGACCGCACGCCTGCCCGGCCCGGTCACCGGCCTACCTCATCGCCCAGGATGCCATCGACCAGCTGCTCGACGCGCTGCCGGAACTGCGGCTCGCCGTGCCCGATGCCGAATTGATCTGGCGGCCGGGGCCTTTCCATCGCGCGCTGAGCGCGCTCCCCGTCGTTTTCCCGCCGGCCCTGCCCATGCACGTGAACTGAGGAGAACACCATGACCGCCGAACCCATCACCCTCGACCCCACCGGTGTCGACACCCAGGGCGAGATCGACCGGCTCCGCGAGCGCGGGCCCGCCACCCTGGTGGTGCTGCCCGGTGGGGTGCGCGCATGGTCGGTCACCGATACCCGCCTGCTCGAGCTGCTGCTCACCGACGCCCGCGTGTCCAAGGACGCCCGTCAGCACTGGCCCGCATTCATCAACGGCGAGGTGCAGCCCGACTGGCCGCTGTTCGCGTGGGTGGCGGTGAACAATATGTTCACCGCCTACGGCGCCGACCACCGGCGACTGCGCAAGCTCGTCGCGCCCGCCTTCACCGCGCGCCGCAGCGCCGCCCTGCAACCGCAGATCGAGGCCATCACCGCGGAACTGCTCGACACGCTGGCCGCGCTGCCCGCCGGCGAGGTGGTCGATCTGCGCGAGGCGTTCTGCTACCGGCTGCCCATCCGTGTCATCTCCGAGTTGATGGGCGTCCCGGACGAAATGCTGCCCGGCCTGCGGGTCTGTGCCGACGCGCTGTTCGACACCACCCTCGGCGCGGAGGAAGCAGCGGCCAACTACTTCGAGCTCTACCGCCTGCTCGGCGAACTCGTCGCCCGCAAGCGCGCAGAGCCCGGCGACGACCTGACCAGCGCGCTCATCGCCGCCCGCGACGCCGAGGACGGTTCGCGACTGGCCGAGCAGGAACTGGTCGACACCCTGCTACTGGTCATCAGCGCCGGCCACGAGACCACCATCAATCTGCTCGACCAGGCCATCACCGCCGCCCTCGGCCACCCCGATCAGCTGAAGGCGCTGCGCGCCGGGGAGGTCGCCTGGCCCGAACTGGTCGAGGAGTCACTGCGTTTCGAGACCGCTACCGTGCACGCCCCGCTGCGGTTCGCTGTCGAGGATATCGACTACGAGGACGTCCACATCGCCAAGGGCGACCCCATCATCGTCTGCTACGCCGCCCCCGGCCGTGACGTGAAGGTGCACGGCGACACCGCCACCGAGTTCGACCTCACCCGGGAGAACAAGAGCCACATGGCTTTCGGTCACGGCGTCCACCACTGCCTCGGCGCGCCGCTGGCGCGCCTGGAGGCGAATATCGCGCTCCCGCAGCTGTTCCACCGCTTCCCGGACCTGCGCCTGGCCGTCCCGGTGGACGAACTCCCCGCGCTGCCCAGCTTCATCTCCAACGGCCACGCCTCGCTGCCCGTCCATCTCACCGCGACCGACTGACCTAGTAGTACGTGACCAGCCGTCGGCCAGCGTTGTCCGACTGGCGATCATGCCGATGTCGGCTCCCCGGACACCGTCGCCCGCAAGATCGCCACCAGCCTGCGCACCCTCGACGCCACCCGCTTCGACCTCAAATTCAACATGGCCCCGATGCGCCAGGCGCTGGTCCTGCGCAGCATCGACCCCCACGGCACCAAGGCCATCCCGCAGGTCCGCGAACTCCTCACCGACTGAACGGCTTTCCGCTGGCTACCAGCCAATGCGGAAGGCCCCTCTCCTCATTGGTGATCATCGGTCGGGAACCACGGGGTCGCGTGGTCGGACAACGGGGCCCGTCAGCTCAACTCGTCCGCGATCGTTTCGGCTGTCGCGAGAAAATTGGCGACCGCACGGGTGTGCGTCTCATCCCGCCAGGCGATCGACCACGGATAGTAGGGCTGGATTTCGAGGGGCCGGTGAAAGGGTAGACCGTCGTCGGCGTATCTCATTGCGTAACTGGCGAACTCGAACAGATTGGGCGGGGTCGATGGCGACTCCGGCGACACCGCGGTTCTCTCCCCGGAGCTTCTCGGTGATCAAGCCACCAAAGGAGTGCCCGATGATGATCGGCGGTGCGCTCAATTTTTGGATCACCGCGCGGAAGTGGGCGGAGGCCGGCTCGCCCGCAAAGACCCTGAGGCCGTGGCCGATACCTCGATGGACGTCAAGTAGCGGCAGTCCAGGCAAGAAATAGCAACAGCGACAACCGTTTCCGCGATGCCCTGGGAACTTGGCCCACGGGCTTTGCTGCGGGTCTTCGAACGATCAGGGCCTCTTCGATGTCGGCGAACACGGTTCGGGCACCGCCGGTGGCGAGCTCGACACGTGGGAAGAATGCCGCCGCCCCGGGCATCTCGACGGCTCGCGCCGGCCGTGTCGTAGTCGGGCAGGTGCAGGTCGATCAGCAGGTAGGCCGGAGTGGCGGTCGATCAGATCGGCGTACGCCCGGGTATCGCCAGGAGCCCACCAGGGCCGATCCCTGGTGCGACCACGTGGCCGGCGGACGACATTCAGTGATGGCAGAAGAACATCACAGTGCAAGGAGCAGGACGATGACCACCACCACCCAGACCCGCGAGGTCGCCCAGCTCACCGCGCCGATTCTTTCGGTCGAGGCGGCCAACGGGGTCCGGTACGCCTACCGCCGGTTCGGCAACGCGGCGGCCGGCCGGCCGACGCTGGTGTTCCTGCAGCATTTCCGCGGCAACCTCGACAACTGGGACCCGATCCTGGTCGACATGCTCGCCGGTCACCGTGAGGTGATCCTGCTCGACAACGCCGGCGTCGGTGCCTCCTCGGGGGTGGTTCCGGTGACCGTCACCCAGATGGCCCGCGACGCGATCGCCTTCCTGGACGCGCTGTCGCTGGATCGCGTCGATCTGCTCGGCTTCTCGCTCGGTGGCATGGTCGCCCAGGAGATTGCGCTGCTGCGGCCGACCATGGTCCGGCGGATCGTGTTGGCCGGCACCGGCCCGCGCGGCGGCCGGCAGATGCACGGCTGGACCTTCGACATCGCGCGGGTGGCGAACTCGGCGGACAACGGTCTGGAGGATCTGCTGCACATCTTCTTCGGTGTCACCGAGACCAGCAGGGCGCTCGGCATCGAGTACGTGCAGCGGATCTTCAGCCGCACCGTGAACGCCGACGATCCGAACGGTCCCGAGGTCGCGCGTGCCCAGTATGACGCGATCGTCGAGTGGGGGATCCCGGAGCCGAGCAGGCTGGCGCGGCTCGCCGGGATCACCCAGCCGACGCTGGTGGCCAACGGTGACAACGATCTGATGATCCCGACGGTGAACTCCCAGCTGCTCGTCGACCACCTGCCGAACGCGCGCCTGCGGATCTTCCCCGACGCCGCGCACGGGTTCCTGTTCCAGTACCCGCGGCAGTTCGCGGGTCTCGTCGGAGAGTTCCTCGCCGGTTAGGTCCGGTGGGCCGGCTCAGGCTCCGGAATCAGTTCGGTTGGCGGAGAAGCACTTTCATTCCGCGCCGAGCTGCTGCGAATACCGGTGAGCGCGACCCGCAGTGCTCGCGTCGGAGACCCGCCAAGCACGAAACTCACCCGAGGAGTACAGAAATGAGCACCGGACGACGCCGATACAACCCCGGCACGGCGATGACGCCGATCGCCGCACTCGGCCGTGGGCTGGTGGCCAGCGCCGCAGGCACGCTGGCAATGGACCTGGCGCTGTACGCCCGATACCGCGCCGGCGGCGGCGAGCGGCGGTTCCGGGAGTGGGAGTTCTCCTCCGGCGTGACGACGTGGGACGGCGCGCCGGCACCGGCCCAGGTCGGGAAGCGGCTGGTCGAGGGCCTGTTCCTGCGAAAGCTGCCCGACCGGGACGCGGCCTTGATGAACAACGTCACCCGCTGGGGCTACGGCCTGCTCGCCGGCATCCAGTACGGAATCGTCGCCGGGTCCCTTGCGCGCCCGCGAGCCCGCTACGGGCTGCTGTTCGGGTCTGCCTTGTGGGCGGCCGGTTACGTGGTGCTGCCGGCCGCCCAGCTGTACCAGCCGATCTGGAAATACGACGCCCGCACACTCGCTCACGACCTCGGCGCGCACCTGGTTTTCGGACTCGTCACCGCCGCGGTCTTCAGCAGGCTCAGCGGGCGATGACCGCACCCGGTTGGACCAGGGCCCGGGATCCGGAACAGACCAGGGTCTCTACCTGGTGTGACCGGCGCGCCGCCGAGCGAGAGTCATAACAGAAGCGACGATCCCGCTGCAGAACGAAGGAGGAAGTCATGAACACCGCGAGGGTGGACCTCAAGCTCGAGGCCCTGACCATCCCGGTCTCCGATGTCGACAAGTCCAAGAGGTTCTACCAGGACCTGGGCTGGCGCCTGGACGCCGACTTCGGTACGGACGACGGGAGCTTCCGGATCGTGCAGTTCACGCCGCCGGGCTCGCCCGCATCGATCCAGTTCGGCACCAAAGTCAACTCGCAGACCCCGGGTACCGCCGAAGGAATCTATCTGGTGGTCTCCGACGTGGAGGCCGCACACGACGCCCTCGTCGCCCTGGGCGCCGAGGTCAGCGACGTATTCCACCCGGGGGCCCCGGGAGCGCAGTTCGGCTACGTGGGCGCTGAGGGACAACTGGCCGGCCCAGCCGACGCCCGCGCCAGCTACGGCTCGTTCGCCACGTTCCGCGACCCGGACGGCAACCGGTACCTGCTTCAGGAGGTCACCAGCCGGTTCGCCGGACGCGTCGAGGAGACCGCGACCGAGTACGTGTCGGTGACGGACCTGACTGGAGCGCTCGTCCGGGCGTCGCTCGCCCACGGCGAGCACGAAGCCCGCAACGGCGGTCAGTACGACGAGAAGTGGCCGGAGTGGTACGCGAGGTACATGGTCGCCGAGGCCCACGGAGAACAGCTCCCCGAGTGAGCGAACCAGGCCCACCGACAGCGACGGTCCCGGACCGCCACCGGGCAGGGCACCAGCAACGACAACAACGTCAACAACGAGCATGAAGGAAGAACTGAGATGACCACACAACACCTGCACGCGAACACCACCGTGACACTCGAGCAATTCATCGCGAGCCTGACCGACTTCGGGCCCGGCCGAGCCGAGGTGTTCGGCAACAGCGCCGAGGACTACCTGGAGGTCCACGAGACGGGCGAGGGACACGCCGACGTGACCGAAGGTTCCGGCGGTACCTGGGAAAGACTGCACTACGACTGGTCCAACCCGGCACACGTCGTGCTCACCACCACCGACTCCAACGCGTGGGGGCACAGCTCAGGACACACCTACGACCTGACCTCGCGCGCGGACGGGACGACGGACATCGACTACACGGTCGTCCGGGAGGGCAAGAACCTGCGCGGCTGGGTGTTGGGGGCCGTGCTGGGCACCGTCGGCCGGGGCGTCCTGCCGAAGGCGTTCCGGAACTCGGTCGAGGCGATCGAGCAGCGGAGCGCCACCCGGGCCCGACGGTAGCGATGGCTCGGCTCTCGGCCCTACTGTTACCGGTGTGGTGACAGTGGGGCCGACGGCTGCTCTCCGGGGGCGGCAGCGCGAGCGCGAGGAGCTGGACGGGGCACTGCGCGGAGTCCGCACCGGCGAGAGCCGGGTGCTGGTACTGCGCGGCGAGGCCGGGATCGGCAAGACGACGTTGCTCGGCTACCTGGCCGAAAGCGCCTCAGGGTGCCGCGTGGCCCAGATCGCGGGGATCGAGTCCGAACTCGAGTTGCCGTTCGCGGCCCTGCACCAGCTGTGCGCGCCGATGCTGGAACTGGCGCCCAGGCTCCCCGAGCCCCAGAGGCAGGCCCTGCAGGTGGTGTTCGGGGACACCGCCGGGCCCCCGCCGGACAAGTTCATGGTCGGCCTGGCGGTGCTGGGCCTGCTCGCCGAGGCGGCCACCGAGCAGCCGCTGGTCTGTCTGGTCGACGACGTCCAGTGGCTCGACGAGACCTCGGGTCAGGTGCTCAGTTTCGTCGCCAGGCGCCTGGTCGCGGAGTCGGTGCTGATGGTCTGCGCTGTCCGTGAACCGGCCGGGCAGAAGCTGCTTGCAGGGATACCCACGCTGACCCTGGAAGGTCTGGCCGAGGAGGACGCCCAGACGCTGCTCGGCACCTTGCTACCGGGCCGGCTCGACCAACTGGTGCGCGACCGCATCATCGCCGAGACCCGGGGCAATCCGCTGGCGCTGGTCGAGCTGTCCAAGGGTGGCCGGGCCGGGCTGATGGGCGGGTTCGCGCTACCGAACATCAGGATCGGTGAACTCGAGGACCTTTACGTGCGTCGCATTCGCGCGCTCCCGGAGCCGACCCGCCAGCTGCTGCTGCTCGCGGCGGCCGACCCGACCGGTGACGCCACTCTGCTGTGGCGGGCTGCGCAGGCGCTCGGGTTGGGACCGGACACCGCTGAGGCGGCCGAGCAGGATCAGTTCGTCGAGATCGGCGCGCTGATCAGGTTCCGGCACCCGTTGATCCGCTCGGCGGCCTACGCGGCCGGGTCGGCGGAGGCGCGTCGCGCGGTGCACCTGGCGCTGGCCGACGCGACGGACGCGCAGATGGATGCGGAACGCCGCGTCTGGCACCGAGCGGCCGCGGCTGCCGGACCGGACGAGGAGGTGGCGGCCGCGCTCGAGGAGGCGGCGGCCCGGGTCGAGATCCGCGGCGGAGCGGCGGCCAGCGCCGCGTTATTGCAGCGTTCGGTGGCGCTCACCGCTGACCCCGGCCAGCGGGCCGAACGAGCACTGGCAGCTGCGTACGCGCACCTGAACGCCGGCTCGTTCGAGGCCGTGCTCGCGCTCCTGGCCGAGGCCGAGGCCGACGCGCGCGACGACCTCCAGCGGGCCCGGGCCGAGTTGCTCCGCGGGCTGACCGAGCGGGCGGCTCGGTCGGGCCGCGAGGCGCCGGTAGCGCTCCTGCGAGCCGCTCGCCAACTCGAACCACTCGACATCCGGCTCGCCCGGCACACCTATCTCGACGCCTGGGGCGCGGCGCTGGTGGCCGGCGGGCTCGCGGAGAGGGGCGGCGACCTGGAGGAGGTCTCCCGAGCGGCCTGCGCGGCACCGCCCGACCCTGCCGGCCCGGTACCGGGCGACCACCTCATCGCCGGGCTGTCACGCCTGGTCACCGACGGGACCTCGACCGCCGCGCCGATGCTGCGCAGGGCGGTCACCGAGTTCCTCGACACGCGGATGCCGGTCGACCAGTTCCTGCACTGCGGCATGCTGGTCGCGAACGCGGCGCTGTCGCTGTGGGACTACGAGGCCTGGGACGCGGCCAGCAGCCGGCACGTCAGCCTGGCCCGGGCTGCGGGTGCACTTGCCCCGCTGGCGATCGCGCTCAACGCGAATCGGGTGGTCGCCCTGTGGCGCGGCGACGTCGACCGGGCGCGCGAGCTCGGACTGGAGGAACAGACCGTCAAGGAGGTCACCGGCACCCGCCGCGCCTCGTACGGCGACCTGTTCCTGCTCGCCTACCAGGGGAACGCCGCCGAGGCGGTCCCCGTGTTCGCGGCGGCCGCCGCCGAGGCCGCCGCCCGTGGCGAGGGGCTCGGGCAGCAGATCACGGACCGGGCGGCGGCGCTGCTGCACCTCGGTCTCGGGCGCTACGCCGAGGCGTCGGCGGCAGCGGTCCGGGCCGCTGCCGGGAACCTCGGGCCGTTCACGGCGCAGGCGTTGCCGGACCTGGTCGAGGCCGCAGCCCGTAGCGACCGGCCCGACCTCGCCCAAGGTGCGCTCGACCGGCTCGCGGCATACGCGGAAGTGCCCGACTCCGACTGGGCGGCCGGACTGCTCGCGCGGTCACGGGCCCTGGTCGGCGGTCGTGAGGAGGACTACGCCGAAGCCATCGAACGGTTGGCCCGCACCCGGTTGCGTTTCGAGCTGGCCCGCGCCCGGTTGCTGTACGGCGAGTGGCTGCGCCGCGAGCGCCGCCGCGCCGACGCCCGCGATCACCTCAAGGTGGCGTTCGAGGAGTTCGTCGCGATGGGCGCGGACGGGTTCGCCGAACGGACCCGCCATGAGCTGCTGGCCACCGGTGAGAAGGTCCGAAAACGGACCGTGGACACCCTCGACGAGCTCACCCCGCAGGAGGAGCAGATCGCCCGGATGGCCCGAGACGGCAAGACGAATCCGGAGATCGGTGCCGAGCTCTACATCAGCGCGCGCACCGTCGAATGGCACCTGCGCAAGGTGTTCGGGAAGCTGGCCATCAGCTCACGACGCGAGCTCGGCGGCGCGCTCCTGACGCGTCGATGAGCGTGGTCCAAACGCACGGATGATCCGGTCACGCCGGGTCCGGCACCAACGATGCCGGACCCGGCGCGGTTGGGGGCGGTCCTCCCTCTCCAGGGGACACGTGCACCGAACCACGTGATGTCCAGTCGGTCGGGCTCACGTACGAAACCAACCGGGCGTCCGTGGTTACTCTCATCTCTCACACCCGGGTGTGTCCTGTGCGCCACCAGCTGGTCACGAGATCGGCGTACACGTCCGCAGCGTCCTCCCACGTGAAGTGGCCGGCGTCGATCAAATCCAGCTTGCTCCTGGGCAGCCGCCGATCCAGGAACCGGTGGTTGCTGGGCGGAACGGCCCAATCCCACAGTCCGCTGATGATCTCGACCGGAGTCTGAATCTGGGGCAGCAGCTCTGCCAGCACCGGAAGCTCGGTGGGGTAGGCGCGGACGTAGGCCATCGACTCCACGAACCGGTCGCCGTCGTAGGAACTCAGGTAGTCCTCCCTGACGTCCTCAGGCAGTTGGTACCGCTCGATGCCGCTCACGGCACCCCCGACGATCACGCGCGGGTCGACGGACCGGAACCCCTCGACATCCGGCGCCACAACCCAGTCGTTGAGGATGCCGCCGAGCTCCAGCGGGAAGGAGGCGCCGCCGCTACCGACGACGATGCTGCGCAGGCGCCCGGGGTGGTCGGCCGCAGCGAACAGCAGCGCACCGGTGCCGATGTCGGGGCCCACAGCGTGCGGGTGCTCGAGCCCGAACTCGTCGGCGAGCCCGATCACGAACTCGCCCATCGCGCGGGGCGACATCAGCGATTCCCGGCCCTCGGAGTGGCCGAAGCCGGGCAGGTCCACGGCGACAAGGTGTACGTCCTCGGCGAGGCGACCCCAGATCTGGTCGAAAGCGCGGATGCTCTCCGGCCACGGGCTCAGCAGAAGCGCGTGGTCGTCGCGCGGCGCGCTCTCCGCGTAGCGGATCTTCAGACCGTCGATCGTGCGGTACCGCGGCTCGATCGACGTGCTCGTGGTGGTCATGGAACTGCTCCTCTCGGTGGCTGTCGTACTGAAACAGTCCCGCTTCGGCAGGGACCGTTGCACCCGTAGGTCACCCTGGCGTCCACCCGTGTCAGCGCGCCGCCGCAAAGCCAGGCACTCCGAGGGGTGCGACGCTCGCTGCTCCGCGACTGTCGATCAAGTGGACTGATGTGCATGGATAGGTCCGCGAGGCCGACGTGCTCGAGTGGGCGGCGGTCGAGCCGGTGGGGCGCAGCGCTGCGCTGCACATCGTCAATGTGCTCGGCAGGCCGAGATGGGGTCCGCTGGTTGATCTTTCAGCCCACCGCAGCGGCGAGTTTGGATGCGCGATCAGACGGCCTCGTCGTCCCGAGTTTGTTTGGCTACTTTCGGTATTCGCGGAAGGTGGTGCGCAGGTCTTCGATGATGAGGTCGGGTTCCTCCATGGCGGCGAAGTGGCCGCCGCGCTCGAGTTCGGTCCAGCGCACGATGTTGTGGTTTCGTTCGGCGATGCGGCGGACCGGGATACCGAGGTCGTGGGGCATGACGGCCACGGCGACCGGCACGTCGGTGTCGGGTTCGGGTGCTCCCCAGGTGGCGGCGCCTTCGTAGTAGTAGCGGGCCGACGAGCCGGCGGTGCCGTTGAGCCAGTAGATCATCACGTTGGTCAGCATCGCGTCGCGGTCGACGGCGTCCTCGGGGGCGTCGGTGGAGTCGGTCCAGTCCTTGAATCGTTCGACGATCCAAGCCAATTGGCCCACTGGTGAATCGGCGAGCGCGTAGGACAGTGTCTGGGGGCGGCTGGCCTGCAGCATCGCGTACGCGCCGAGTTCGTACTGCGCGCGGCCGGCCAGTTCGAGGGCCCGCCGTTCGGCCGGGTTGCCGAGGTCAGCGGTCTCGGGAGTGACCGTGGCGGAGGCGATCATCGTCAGGTGCACGGCGAGGAGATGGTCGGCGTCGATGACCGCCAGCTGCCGGGAGATGGCGGCGCCGGTGTCCTCGCCGTGCGCGCCGTAGCGGTCGTAGCCGAGCCGGCGCATCAGTTCCGCCCAGGCCTTGGCTGCCCGTGCGGTCGACCAGCCGACCGCGGGTCCGGACAATCCGTAGCCGGGGATGGTGGGCACCACGACGTGGAAGGCATCGTCGGCGGAACCGCCGTGCGCCACCGGATCGGTCAGCGGTCCGATCACCTCGAGGAATTCCACGATCGATCCGGGCCATCCGTGTGTCAGCACCAGCGGCAAGGCGTCGGGCTCGGCCGAGCGGACGTGGATGAAATGCACGTCGTGGCCGTCGATCTCGGTGCGGAACTGCGGGAAGGAGTTGAGTCGCGCCTCCTGCGTACGCCAGTCGTAGGTGTCGCGCCAGTAGCCGGCCAGCTCCCGGGTGTAATCGAGCGGGATGCCTTGACGCCAGCCCGCCCCGGGATCGGCATCGGGCCAACGGGTTTCGTCCAGTCGCCGGTTCAGGTCGTCGAGCTGCGCTTGGGGGACGTCGATCCGAAAGGGAGTGATCTCTGCGCTCATGAGTACCACACTAGGATGCACCTAGGACAACTTCCGCCCTAGGCTGACGGTGATCTTTCGAAGGCATGGCAAGGTCACTGCGTGATGGACAGTGCTCAACTCAGGTTGGACAGCTCCCACATTTGCGTTGCTGATTCGTTGCGACGCCGCCACCGAGTTCGACCTCACCCGGGAAAACAAGAGCCACATGGCTTTCGGTCACGGCGTCCACCACTGCCTCGGCGCGCCGCTGGCGCGCCTGGAGGCGAATATTGCGCTCCCGCAGCTCTTCCACCACTTCCCGGAGCGGCGCCTGGCCGTCCCGGTGGACGAACTCCCCGCGCTGCCCAGCTTCATCTACAACGGGCACGCCTCGCTACCTGTCCAACTCACCGCCGACCGATAGTCCGCGCGGACGGCCGTGTCAGGGCACGATGATGGTGCGGCCGCGCAGCGTGCCCGCCGCCGGCCGCCGATAGGCTTCCGGGCCTTCGTCGAGACCGAGGCGTTCGGTCGCGATCTCGAGGGTACGACAGTGCAACCTCCTGTACCCCAATGGATTTCGCGAACTGTAGCTTGTCATCGAGACATCGGGTGGATTGACGCGCGTCGACCGTCAGGTGCCGCAGCAACTGATCGACCTCGTGAAAAGGCGCACGCCTCAGGGGAAGAAGCGGGCGATGGCCGGTCGGAGGCGGGCGGATTCGAAATCGTCGGCGGGCAGGGCGAGTTGCTCGAGGATCAGGCCGTTGACGAGAGTGAGGAGATCGGCGGCGGCGGCCTCGGGGTCAGCGGCTCCGGCGCCGCGGAGTTCCCCGGCGAAGGCGGCGCGCTGGGTGGCTCCCCATTCGTCGAGGCTGGCCCTGAGGTTGGGGCGGCGGGCTACTTCCAGGAAGAACTCGTAGCGGGCGACGGCGGCATCACGGTCCCCGGCCAGGGTTCCGGTCACATAGTCGACCAGGCGTGAAATCCGTTGGGGGACATCCACATCGGGCAGGCCGTCGAACAGGGTGCGGACCTCGTCGATCTGCTGCGCGGCCAGCCGGCGCAGGGCTTCGTCGAGTAGTTGGTCGAGCGTGCCGAAGTAGTAGCGGGCGTTGCCGTGGGTGGTTCCCGCCTCCGCGGCGACGGCGCGGTGGGTCACAGCGCGGGCGCCTTCGCGGGCCAGTAGTCGGATCGCGGCCTCCAGCAGGGCCTCGCGGCGGGCGGCCCCCCGGGCCATCCGCGGCTCGCGCACGGACGTCGTCATGGGGGTCATCGTACCGTCGACCTCGATTCACCAAACTTCTCCATTTGGAGAAAACTCGAGGTACGGTGTGCGCAGCAGTGAACACAACCGGTTGGCAGCGGAGGACAGCTATGACCGACACGATCATCACCGGGCGGGTACGCACGCTCGATCCGAACACCCCGGAAGCCGAGGCACTCGTGCTGTCCGGCGGACGCGTTCTGGCCGTAGGGGACCGGGACGCCATGCGGGCGGCGGCGGGACCGGATGCCCGGCACGTCGAGGCCGGCGACGGCGTGGTGCTGCCCGGACTCATCGACACCCACCCGCACGTCATGCACTTCGGAATGCTGGCGGGCGGGCTGGTGGATCTGACCGACGCGGTCGACCACGCGGACATCGTGGCGCGGATCCGGGCCAAGGCCGCGGACACGCCGCCGGGGCAGTGGATCATGTGCACACCGGTGGGCGAGCCGCACTACTTCATCCGCCGTTCCGAGCGGGATCTGCTCGAGCGGCGTCTGCCCGATCGGTGGACCCTCGACACGGCGACCGATGCGCATCCGGTGCTCATCCAGGCCTGGGCGCCCCGCATGCCGAATGTGGTGGCGTTCAACACCGCCGGGTTGCGCGCGGTCGGGCTCACCGCGTTCATTCCGGACCGGGTCTGCGATGTCGAGATCGAGAAGAACGACTCCGGCGACCTGACCGGAATCCTGCGTGGACCGGTGACGAACTACTACACCTACGATCCGTTCTGGGGTCAGATCCTCACCAAACTGCCACCGCCGGACATGGCGAACGCGATCGCCGGGACGACCGCGGAAATGGCTCGCTACTCGGCGCAGGGAGTGACCAGCGTGTACGAGGGTCACGCCATGGAACCGGAACACCTTGCGCTGTACCGGCATCTGCGTGCCACCGATGCCCTGACCCTGCGCGTCCAGGCGACGCTGGATGCCGAGTCGGTCATCTTCTATCCGTTCGATCCGCTGACCGGCGCCGAGTTCGACGAACGGCTGCGCCACCTCGCCGAGCTCTCCTCGGATCTCGGCGACGATCTGCTACGCGTCGACGGGCTCACCCTGAGTCCCGGCGGTCCCTGTTTCTCGGGCTACTTCGCCACCTACGAGACCTACTCCGACCCGTTCGGCCGTCCCACGCGCGGTGTGCGTTTCGTGTCGCTGGAGAAGGAGGAGGCGTTCGTCAGGTTCTGCGCCGCCAACGACATTCGCGCGAATCTGTGTCTCGGCGCCTACCGTGAGCACGACGACTTCCTCGACATCGCCGAACGCGTTGTGCGCGAACATGATTTCCGCGACCGGCGCTGGATTCTGCAGCACGCCATGACGATCACGCGGCAGCAGGCCCGCCGCTACGCCGACCTCGGCTTCCAGGTCACCACCAGCGCGGGCTTCGCGTGGGGGAAGGGCGCGATGTACGGCGAGCGCATGGGCGAGCACGTCTGGCGCGATCTGGAACCGCTGCAGCGGCTCACCGAAGGCGGCCTGGACCTGGCGGGCGGATCGGATTGGGGACCGAAGAACCCCTGGGAGCAGATCGAACTCGCGCACACCCACCGGTTCGCGGGCAGCGACCACCGCAATGACGGTCCCGACCAGAAGGTGTCCCGCGCCGAGGCGCTGCGCATGTGGACCACGGGGGCGGCGAAGGTGCTCGGCTGGCCCGGAATCGGTTCGCTCGCACCGGGAAACCACGCGGATGTGGTGATCGTGGACCGCGATCCGGTGACGTGCCCGATCGACGACCTGCGTCACACCGAGGTGCTGCGCACCTATCTGGGCGGCACGGTCGTCCACGACAGCGGCGATCTCGCCGCAGCCACCGAGATCCAGGAGGCGCGCGCGTGAATACCCGGGCAAAGAATCGTGTGCTCGCTCGGATCGACGGCCTGCGTGCCGAATTGGTGGCCGCGCTCGCCGCGGCCATCGCCATCCGCAGTGTGAACCCCACCTATCCGGACCAGGACTACGAGGACCTGGTCGGCGGCGAATCGGCGGTCTCCGGACTACTGGCCGGGCTGTACCGGCAGGCCGGCGCGGAAACCGAACTGTTCGGCAAGGCCCCGGGCCGCGACAATGTCGTCGGGGTGCTGCGCGGGCGCGGCGGCGGGCGGTCGCTGATCTTCAACGGTCACGTCGATGTCGTTCCGGCCGATGACACCGCGCAGTGGACGCACGACCCGTTCACCGCCTTCGTCGACGACACCCACGTGTGGGGCCGGGGCTCGGTGGACATGAAGGGCGGACTGATCGCACAAGCGTTCGCCGCCATGGCATTACGGCAGGCCGGGGTGCGGCTGCGCGGCGACCTGATCCTGCAGGGCGTGGCGGGCGAGGAGAATCTCGAACACCACATGGGGACCTCCGCGGTCCTCGAACGCGGCTTCACCGCCGACGCGGCGATCATCGCCGAGCCCACCGGTGCCCGCGTCCCGCTGACCGTCATGCCCGCCACGCCCGGCGTGCTGGTCATGCGCATCTCGGTCACCGGGCGGTCGGCGCACGCGTCGATCCGGTCCCACATGCGGGCCGGGCATCCCGGCGAACCTGTTGCCGCCAGTGCCATCGACGCGGCCCTGCACATCCACGACGGGTTGCGCCGACTCGAGGACGAGTGGGTGGCGAGCCGGGTCGATCCGCTGTTCGACAAGGGCCAGTTCACCATCGGACTCGATGTGATCGACGGCGGTGCGCGCGGCAGCCGCAATGTCGCGTTCATTCCCGACGAGACCATTCTCGACTACGCGATCTTCTATCCGCCGGCCGCGCCGGTGGCCGAGATCCAGTCGGAGATCGTGCAGACGGTCACCGGCATCGCGCAGCAGGACCCGTGGCTGCGCGCCAATCCGCCGCGCATCGACTGGCCCATGCACTATCCGGGCGGGCGCACCGACGGGGATCATCCGTTCACCCGGACGGTCTGCGCGGCTCGTGAACGGGCCACGCTCGAGGCCGCCTTCGCGGGTGTGCCCGAGGTGCGGCCCTTCCCGTCTGCCACCGATCTCACCTGGTTCACCGCCGCCGGCATCCCGGCCGTCGGGCTGGGGCCGGGCCCGCTGGTCATGGCGCACGCGGTGGACGAGCGGTGCGCGATCGATGAACTGGTCTGTGCCGCAAAGACATACGCGGTAACCGCGATCGACTGGTGCGGGACGGATTGAACGCTCCCAAACCCCGCTTGGTCGTCGGCATTTCGGGGTCGAGCGCGCCGCAGCTGGGCATCACCCTGCTGCGTGCGCTGGCCGAATCCCGTTCGGTGGAAACGCATCTGGTCATCTCGCACGGGGCCCGGCGCTGCATCCGGCTCGAGACCGGTTCGAGCGTCGAGGAGGTGGCAGCGCTGGCCGATGTGGTCCACCACCCCGCTGACCTGGCCGCCGCCATCTCCTCGGGGTCGTTCCGGACCCTGGGCATGGCCGTGGTGCCGTGTTCGGCGCGCACGCTCGCGGCCGTTGCCACCGGATACGGCGACAACCTGCTGGCCCGGGCGGCGGACGTCACCCTCAAGGAGCGCCGCCCCCTGGTGCTGGCGGTGCGCGAGACACCGCTCAACCTGATCCACATCCGGAACATGGAGACCGTCACCCTCGCCGGGGCGACGGTGCTGCCACCGGTACCGGCCTTCTATCACCGGCCCCGGACCATCGACGACCTGCTCCGGCAGACCGCCGGCAAGATCCTCGACCAATTCGGCATCGACCACCACCTTTTCGCCCGCTGGCACACTCCCGAAGAGGACCGATGAACCACGCCCGCACCGATTTCCGAGCATTTCTCGACGCCCTCACCGTGGCGGGGCTGATGCATGGCATCGACGAGCCCGTCGACCCGTACCTCGAGGCCGGCGCGATCAACCGCCACCTCCTCGAATCCGGGCTGCCCGGACCGATCTACAGCCGCATCAAGGATTCGATTCCAGGAATGCGCTTGGCGGCCAACATGTTCGCGACCTTCCCGGGTGTCGCGATCGCGCTCGGCCTGCCCGCCGACACCGATGTGCACGACATCATCGACTGCTATCGGGAACGATTCGGCCGCACCACCGAACCCGTCGTCGTCGCGGAGGGGGAGTGCCAGCAGAACGTCCTGCTCGGCGACGACGCCGACCTCACCGCACTGCCCGCCATCCACGGCCACCCCGGTGACGGCGGCCGGTATCTGGGCACCTTCGGCGTCAGCGTCACCAAGGACCCCGGCAGCGACTGGACCAACTGGGGCATCTACCGTGGCATGATCCACGGGCCCCGGGCGCTCGGCATCACCCTGCACCCGCAGATCAACCACGGCGGCCGCATCATGGCCGCCTACCACCGTGACGACCGGCCCATGCCGTACGCCATGTTCTTCGGCGGTGACCCGCTCTATACGATCCTGGGCGGTCCGGGTGCGCCGCCCGGAGTCTCGGAGGTCGATATCGCGGGCGGAATGCGCGGCCGCCCGGTCGAACTCGTGCGGTGCACGACCGTCGATCTCACCGTCCCCGCCGACGCCGAGATCGTGGTCGAGGGCACGGTGTCCCCGGGCGACGTCCTGCCCGAGGGGCCGTTCGCCGAATACCCGGGCTACCTGGTCTCCGATCCGGCACCCGCCCCGGTCGTGCGCGTCACCGCCGTCACCTATCGGCACCGGGCGATCCTGCCGACGTGCAGCATGGGCATCCCGATGGACATGGTGTTCCCACAGATCCAGATGGCGGCGAATTTCAAACGTGTGCTGCTGCAGGCCAGACTGCCCATCGACAAGGTCGGGGTACCCCGCGCCGGCAATGGGATGGCCGTCGTCGTCTCGACCGACACCCCGATCGCAGGACTTCCACAGCGCATCGCGGCCACGATCTGGTCCGACGCGGCCGGCAGCAAACTCACGCCCTACGTCATCGTGGTGAACACCGATGTCGACCCCATGGACACCGAGGCCGTCCTGCACGCGATCGTGGCCAAATGCCATCCGGCACGGGACATTCACGTCTACCCCGGCTTCTACAACGCACCCCTCCAGCCCTACCTGCCGCCGGGCCCGCACCGGGCCCTCGGGGTCGGCGGCGCGAACGTCCTGCTCGACTGCACCTGGCCGATCGACCTTGCACCACAGGATATTCCGTTGCGAAGCGACTTCGCGACCAGCTATCCCGAAGACCTCAAACGCCGGATCAAACACCGCGTCGCCGGGTGGAACCTGACCCCGATCGACGTCCGCGGAAAGAATTGAGGACTTCGGCATGAGCACATTCGTGCTGATTCACGGTGGGAGCCATGGCGCATGGTGCTGGTACAAGATCGTGCCCCTGCTCGAATCCCTCGGCCACACGGTCGTGACACCCGACCTGCCCGGCCACGGCAGGGACCGCACCCCCATCCGGGGCCTGACCGGTGCCGCCTACCTCGACAGCGTGGGATCGGCCCTGAATCCGCTCGCGGACAAGGCGATACTGGTCGGCCACTCGATGGGCGGGGTCACGGTGAAGGCGGCAGCGGAACGCTACGCGGACCGGATCGCGGGGGTCGCCTATGTCGCCGCCGACGTGGTCGCGGGCGGGCAATCCCTCGCCACCGATCCGGCCCTGGCGGACATCCTGGTGACGCTGGGTCCCCACATCTCGGCCGACACGGACGCCGAGACCTTCGAGATCGCGCCCGAGGCGGCCACTCGGTTCTTCTACAACGACTGCGACGCACTCGATATCGCTCTCGCACTCCGGCTGCTCACCCCCGAGCCGACCGCGACCATCACCAGCCGTATCGACCACACCACAGACCGATACCTGGCCCTCCCGCGATTGGGAGTGATCACCTCGGAGGACGCCCTCCTCCCCGCCGATGTCCAGCAGACCCTCTACCGGCGTGACGGCATCACCGACACGGTCTCCCTGCTCACCGGGCACTCCCCATTCCTGTCCGCGCCCGGCGCGCTGGCCGCACACCTGCTGAACTTCGCGGATCGTGTCGGATAGCCCGCCGACACCGCGGCCATCGACGGAGCGTGGGCCGATGAGTTTCGGCGAGTGGCGCGGTCAGTAGAGAGGAACAACGAACTGCCGCCATGCTGGTGAGATGTGACGGATCGATGGCCGGGCCATCACCGCGCTTTCATCGGCGGGCGGCGCCGAGCTGGGAGGTTTCCTCGAGTGTCGAACGCTATGTCTCGTGACGAGTTGTGGGCCATGGCTCACGCCGAACGTGCGGTGCTGGCCGATGATCTTGCCGATCTGACCGATCGGCAGTGGGCGGTGGGGTCGCTGTGCGGAGAGTGGACGGTGGAAGAGGTCGTCGCCCACCTCACCGCGGCGGCGAGTACCGGCCGAATCCGGTGGCTGGTCAGTGCTTTCGGGGCCCGCTTCGACTTCGAGAAACACAATGCCCGGCGGCTGGCCGAGCATCGCGGTGCGACTCGCTTGGAGACGTTGGACCGGTTCCGGGCGATCATCACCAGCACCACCGCGCCGTTCGGACACACGGCTGCCTGGCTCGGCGAGGTGGTCGTCCACGGCCAGGACATCCGCCGTCCACTGGGCCTGCCGCGCGAGCCCTCGATCGAGGCCGTCACCGAGGTCGCCCGGTTCTTCGCGAGCCGGAACTTCACCGTCCGCAGCCGCAGCGCGGTCGAAGGACTGCGCCTGGAAGCGACCGACGGACCCTTCGCCATCGGAACCGGCCCCCTGGTCAGCGGGACAACGATCGCCTTGACCATGGCGATGGCGGGTAGAGCCGCCTACTGTGACGACCTCACGGGACCCGGCTTGCCCACCCTGCGCAGCCGCCTCTGAAACTGTCCCGGACCGGCTTTTCCCGACCTCCTCGCCACGATTGCCAACGGGCCGAGCTCATTCGGACTGGGAGCCCGACTCGGGGCCCGGGACACTTCGGTGCCCGCCGAACCTTTCCGGCTCTAGCGTGATGGTCATGTTGGATCTTCCGGTACCGCCGGTTTCGCCCGGCGATCATGGTGTGGCGTGGTTGCGTGCGCAGGTGGCGCGGTTCAGTGAGGGGGACGAGCATTCACGGCGGCGCGCGATCGTGGAGCGTGAGTTGGCGGCGGTGGACGCGGTTGCCTTGCGTCGCGGGCATGGGCATCACGTCGCGGAATTGGCTGCGGCGCTGGGTGTTCGGGTGTCGGTTGCCGATGTCGAGGTGGTCGCGGAGTGCTATCAACCGCATCGGCCGGTGAGCGCGGCCGCTGATGCGGCAGTCGATCGGCTGGTCGCCGCGTTCGGGGGAGTCGCCGACGAGGTGACCGCGAATCGGATCGGGATTCTGGTGCAGGCGTGTTCGGCAACGGCAGCGCTGATCGCCGGTGAGAATCCGCCGGTGCCCGGCACTCGGCGCCTCGATGAGACGGGTGAACTCGTGGAGGTCGATCTGACCGGCCGTGCCTTTGGCGACGGTCGCCACGCGTGTCCGGGGCGGGCGCACGCGCTTGCCCTGGCCACGGCGGCGGGCCGCTTCCACCAGCTGCACTATCAGGACGAGCCGCTGCTGCTGCCCAATGCCTGGGACTTCGCCACGGCGGCCGCGCTGGTCGCGGACGGGTACCCGGCGATCGGCACCACCAGTCTCGGCGTGGCCGCGGCGCACGGGCTGCCGGACGAGGCCGGTTCGACGCTGCACGAAACCCTCGTGCTGGCAGGCGCACTCGTGCGGCTCCCGGTCCCGGTGACCGTCGACATCGAATCAGGGTTCGGCGCTGATTCGCGCGAACTGGCGGCGCGACTGTGGGACCTGGGCGTCGCCGGGGTCAATGTGGAGGACGCGGTGGGCGATGCCCGCGCACACGCCGACCTGGTCCGCGGACTCAAGGACGGCGCGCCCGGACTGTTCGTCAACGCCCGCGTCGACACCTACTGGCTGGGCCGCGACCACGACACCACCCTCGATCGCGCGCACCGCTACGTCGACGCCGGCGCCGACGGCATCTTCGTGCCCGGCGTCATCCGCGACGACGACATCACCGCTCTCGTCCGGGCAATTCCGGTGCCGCTCAACGTCCTTGCCCAACGCCCCCTCGCCGATCTGGCACGCCTCGGCGTAAAGCGCGTCAGCACCGGTTCCCTCCTCTACCGTGCCGCCCTCGACGCGGCCGTGACCGCCGCGCGCACGGTCCGCGACGGCGGCCGGGTCGAACCGGCGACCACCTATCAGGACATCGCCACCCTGATACCCACTCCGCCGGAAGAGGATTCACCCGGACCCGTCACCTGACGAACGCGGATCCCGGAACCCGATCGGCGACTGTGCCGCGGTGATGACCCGGCCGGAGTGGCGGCCGGGTCACGCGGGTGCCCAGCGATTCGCCGTCAGGGCGTATCCGGGCAGTCCTTCCGTGGACATGATGGATTCGTAAATGCGTTCGTAGCTGGTTCGTTCGATCCGCCAGACGCCGTCCTCGCAGCGATAGGTGTCGTTGTAGTAGGCCGCGCCTCGAATGGTGCTGCTGTGTTCGGGAAAGATCACGGTGTCTTCCAGACACCAGCTGCCGGTGGCGGATTCGCCATCGACAGTGATCTCGGGATGGTGCACGACGTGGACAGTGATGATATTGCCGCCCAGCGCACCGCGCATGTACTCCACGATCTGCTCACGACCCTTGAACTCCGCGGGCATCTCACCCGAGGGCGACCCGTACGCGGCGGCGACGTCTTCGCACAGAGTGTCGCCGAATTCGTCCCACAGCTTGAGATCCAGCGTGCGCAGGTACCGATATTTGACTGCCCGAATCGCCTCGAGTGCTTCATTCCTCATGCCGCTCAAACTAAGCCCGCCCTTCACCGGACCGACCGGTTCCGCGGTTCAGGCCCGGTGAGTAGGACTCGGCACACCCTCGGGCCTGCCGGGCATCGGACCAGCTTCGTGTCTTCGTCCCCGGCCTCTCCGGAGGTCTGATGAGCTCGGCTTGCCACGAGCTTGCGGATCGAGGGGTCACTGATCCTCCAACGCGCACGATTCGGTATTCCCGGGTGGCGCGAAGGCTTCGCTCCAATAGCGGAAGGGGGCGCGTGCCCGGTCGGTGAGCTGGGGCTATAGCGCTTGCGGCGCAGCCGCGGGTGGGCCAATTGGCTTGGTCTATAGTCGGAGGGTGACCCCCGAGCTGCGCCATCTGCGGTATCTGCTCGCCGTGGCCGAGCACGGGAGCTTCACGCGCGCTGCCGAGGATCTGCATGTTTCGCAGCCCACGCTCTCGCAGCAGATTCGGCAGCTCGAGCGGCTGGTGGGTGCTCCGCTGCTGGATCGGACCGGGCGCGCTGTCCGGCTGACGGATGCGGGGGAGGTGTATGCCCGGCATGCGCGGCTCGCGCTGGCCGAACTCGATGCCGCCGATCGGGCGGTGCACGATGTCGAGGACCTGTCGCGCGGGCATCTGCGGCTGGCGTACACCCCGACCTTCGCGGCCTATCTGATCGGGCCGCTCATCGCCGAATTGCGCGCCCGGTATCCCGGGATCACCCTCGATATTCGCGAGACCAATCAGGACGTGATCGAATCCGGGCTGCTGGCCGACGATATCGACGTCGGGATCGGGTTCGCGGGCGGGCACCTGCCGGGCATCGAGGCCGCCACCCTGTTCACCGAGACGCTGAGCCTGGTCGGCGCCGATCGGCGGACCGCGCGCTCGCGCCTGCCGGCCGCGAAACTCGCCGAATACGATCTCGCCCTGCTGAATCGGGAATTCGTCACCCGGCTGCACATCGACGCCTATTTTCGCGAGCAGGGCGTGAGCCCGCGAATCCTGGTGGAGGCCAACTCGATTCACGCCGTCATCGAGGCGGTTCAGCTCACCGCGCTCGCCACCATCCTGCCCGACGGCATCGCCCGCGACCATCCGCGCCTGACGGCCGTGCCGCTGGATCCGCCCCTGCCGGCCCGGGTCGCGGTCCTGCTCTGCCGCGAGAACGCCTATCGCACCGCGGCCGCGCGCGCCTTCTTCGGGCTCGCCCGGGACTGGAGTGCCCGCCGGCCCGTGTGAATCCCGCCTGCCGGTCAGACGTTCTGCCGATGGACGGCATCGGTGTGGTCTATACCCGCCGGTCACGGCAAGGGTGAGGGTGAACGGGACGGGGCGGGCCGATTGACGATCGGTGTTGCGTCAACAGACACTCGGGGGCCAGCCCGTGCTGGAAAACTCCTTCCGCCATGCGAAATCGAGGATCTACCCATGCTGGTTCCCGACGACACCGCCCGGCTCGTATCGCCGGTGGGTGACAGTGCGATCGTGGCGAATCCCCGCCCGGCGGACGCGGCCGGCGTCACCTTCGGGCCCGGCCTGAGCACACGCCTCTACAACCGGGACCTGGCCCCCACCCGACGCGCCGGTCGGCGCTGGTCGGGCTACAGCATCTTCACCCTGTGGGCGAATGACGTGCACAGCCTGGGCAATTACGGCTTCGCGCTGGGGCTGTTCGCGCTCGGCCTGGGCGGCTGGCAGATCCTGGTGGCGCTGGGCCTGGGTTCCGCGCTGCTGTTCGTACTGCTCAGCATCACCGGGTTCATGGGCTACCGGACCGGCATCCCGTTCCCGGTGATGACCCGCATCGCCTTCGGCGTCCGCGGCGCACAGATTCCGGCGCTGCTGCGCGGTGGCGTCGCCGTGGCGTGGTTCGGCATCCAGACCTACCTGGCCTCCCTGGTGCTGCGCGTGCTGATCATCGCCCTCGCGCCCGGCGCGGCGGGCTGGGACCACAACTCGATCCTCGGCCTGTCGACGCTGGGCTGGATCGCCTTCGGATCCCTGTGGGCCGTACAGACTTTCCTCGCGCAGCGGGGGCTGGAGATGATCCGCAGGTACGAGGCGTTCGCCGGTCCGGTCATCCTCGTCACCATGGGCGCTCTCGCGGTGTGGGTCTTCACCAAGGCAGGCGGATCGATCGCCTGGTCGGTCGACCACCCGCTGACCGGGTTCGCCATGTGGCACGAGATCTTCGCCGGGGCGGCGCTGTGGGTGGCCGTCTACGCCACGTTCGTGCTCAACTTCTGTGACTTCACCCGAGCATCGAAGAGCCCCGCTTCGATTGTGCGGGGCAACTTCTGGGGCATCCCGATCAACGTGCTCTTCTTCGGTGCCATCGTCGTGGTCATGGCCGGCGGCCAGTTCGAGATCGATGGCCGGGTGATCGCGAGTCCCGCCGACATCGTGCACGCCATCCCGAATACCGCCCTGCTGGTGCTGGCGTCGCTGGCGCTGCTGGTCCTGACCGTGGCGGTGAATCTGATGGCGAACTTCGTCGCGCCGATCTACGCGCTCACCAACCTGTTTCCCCGGAAGCTGAACTTCGCCCGCGCCGGACTGGTCAGCGGCATCATCGGGCTGGTCATCCTGCCGTGGAATCTGTACAACAGCCCCGCGGTCATCGAGTACTTCCTCGGCGGGCTCGGCGCGCTGCTCGGCCCGCTGTACGGCATCATCATGGCCGACTACTGGCTGCTGCGCCGCGGCCGCATCGACGTCCCCGCGCTCTACAGCGAGGATCCGGCGGGCGCGTACTCCTATCGGGGCGGCGTCAATCCGCGCGCCCTGGGCGCCTTCGTCCCGGCCGCCGCCGTGTCATTGCTCATCGCGTTCATTCCCGCGCTCGACGCGGTGTCACCGTTCGCGTGGTTCATCGGCGCCGGATCCGGGGCCCTGATCTATCTCCTGATCGCCGACCGCAAGGCCGCGTTCGAGGACGTCTCGGGCGAGCCGATCGCCGTCGAGTGCACCCACTGAACCCACAATCCGGGAGGTAATCCGATATGCGGATTCTCGTCGTCAATGTCAACACGACCGCGTCGATGACCGACGCCATCGCCGCCCAGGCCCGCGCGGTCGCGGCCGAGGGCACCGAGATCGTCGGTCTCACACCGAGATTCGGCGCGGCATCGGTCGAGGGCAACTTCGAGAGCTACCTCGCTGCGGTCGGCGTGATGGACGCGGTCGTCAACTACCCGGAGCCGTTCGACGCGGTCGTGCAGGCCGGCTACGGCGAGCACGGGCGCGAGGGCCTGCAGGAGCTGCTCGACGTCCCCGTCGTCGACATCACCGAGGCGGCCGCCATGACGGCGATGCTGCTCGGCCACGCCTACTCGGTCGTGACCACCCTCGACCGGGCCGTGCCGATGATCGCCGACCGGCTCAAACTCGCCGGCCTGGACGCGCGCTGTGCGTCCGTCCGCGCGAGCGGCCTGCCGGTGCTGGCCCTCGAAGAGGATCCGGCGGCGGCGGTCGTCGCCGTCGTCGACCAGGCCGAACGTGCGGTCCGCGAGGACGGCGCCGAGGTCATCTGCCTGGGTTGCGGCGGCATGGCGGGCCTGGACCGCCGCATCGCGGAGCGCTGTGGCGTGCCGGTCGTGGATGGTGTGAGCGCTGCGGTCAAGCTCGCGGAATCGCTTGTCGCACTGGGCCTGTCGACCTCCAAAGTGCGGACCTTCGCGGCGCCGCGCCCGAAGACGGTCACCGGCTGGCCGCTGTCGGGAGCCGCGGCCGAGCTGCTGTCCACCCTCCGCGCCTGACACGTGCGCGGTATCGTTCCGGCGATATCGCGCGAACTCCATGCGTCCGTGCGCTGCTCAAATGGGTCATTGGCATGAAAGCGGCTCCGCGCGCGAGGCATTCAGAGTGAAACATGCGTAACTCAACGGTAGTGTGAATCCCCGTGACCCGATTGTTATCGGGTTCGATTCAGACTATTTGGAGATCGATGACTTCCATGAAGTACACAAAGTTCGTGGCCACCGCATTCATTGCCGCCGCCGCGACCGGTATTGCCGCGGGAACCGGTTACGCCGTCCCCGTCGACCCCGCTCCGGCGGTGGAGCAGTCCCCGTCGACGCTGCACGGCAGCCAGCAGGGCGTCGACTACAACGTGGCGCTCACCGACGCGAACGACATCGTCACCCAGGTGACCGGCGGCCAGTTCACTCTGGATGCGGCCGGCCAGACCGTGTTCCTGAAGAACCAGGCCGGCGATGTGGTGACCCAGGTGCCGCTGAACGGCACGCTGGCGGGCAAGCAGTACGGCCTCACCGCCGCCATCGACACCGCGGGCACCCAGCTGACCCTGACCCCGGTCTCGGCGCCGGTGTCGACCGCCAAGGACATCGACTCGCAGGCCGACTTCTTCGGACAGCTGCAGCATGCCGCGCTGGGCGGCATCATCGGCGGCATCCTGGGCGCCTTCCTGTTCGGGATCGGCGCGATTCCCGGCGCGATCATCGGACTGCTGATCGTCGGCGGGCAGCCGCTGATCGACTCGGGCTCGGCCTATCTCAGCGGGCAGCCCTGAAAACGCTGATTCTCGGCGGCACCCGGGAAGCCCGGGAACTCGCCGATATCGCGTCGGGCGAGCGAGGATTCGACATCGTGTCCTCGCTCGCCGGGCGCGTGCGCGACCCCGTGCTGCCGGTCGGCGAGGTGCGCGTAGGGGGCTTCGGGGGCGTCGACGGGCTGCGGGAGTGGTTGCGCAGCAATGGAATCGAGGTCGTGGTGGATGCCACGCACCCGTTCGCCGGGGGTATCACCGCCAATGCCGCGGCCGCGGCCGCGAGTCTCGGGATACCGGTGCTGCACGTGCGGCGGCCGGGATGGACCGAGCAGCCCGGGGATCGGTGGATGCGCGTACCGGATCTGGCGCTCGCGGCGGAAGCCGCCGCGGCCCTGGGGAAACGGGTGTTCCTCACCATCGGCCGCCAAGGCGTGGCCGCGTTCGCGCACTCGGACGCGTGGTTCCTGATCCGGGCGATCGACCCGCCCGACGGGGCGATGCCGGTCGATCACGAATTGCTGCTCGCCCGTGGACCTTTCAGTGTCGCCGACGAGACCGCACTGCTGACCGAGCAGCGCATCGACGTCATGGTGACCAAGGACAGCGGGGGAGCGCTGACCGAGGCCAAACTCACCGCCGCGCGCGAGCTCGGCATACCGGTCGTGATGATCGACCGCCCGCCACTGCCCGCGGGCGCGGAGCAGGTGGAAACCGTTGCGGCGGCCTGGGATTGGCTGCGCGCCCGGTGTGGAACGGGAAGCTAGGCCGGGCCGGGCTCAGGACAGGCGGCTGGTGCGGTCGAGCAGTTCCGGCAGCCGATCGAACCACTCCAGCACGGCGCGCTCGTAGCGGATGCCGAAATCCAGGGTGGCCCGCTCGTAGGGCGACATGCGCTGCTCGTCGTGGCCGGACAGGTAGCCGGACAGGCGCTGCTCGTGGACGGTGCGGCCGGCGGCGACGATGCGTTCGAGCCGCTGGGGGTCGACGAACTCGCCGAAGGAGAGGGTCAGCAGCAGCGGCACCCGGATGGTCTCCGCGCCGGGATCGCGGGCGATCCATTCGGCGAAGGCCTCGCGGCCGTCCTCGGTGATCCGGTAGGGGGTGCGGTCGCGGGCGCCGGCCGCACCCTTGTCCACCAGTCCGTTCTGGTGCATGGTCGCCAGTTCGCGGTAGACCTGGCTCTGGGTGACGGTCCAGAAGTCGCCGATGCGGTCCTGGGCCAGCGCCACCAGATCCCACCCGGACAGTTCGCCCTGGTGGAGGAATCCGAGTAGGGACGCGGCCGTCGAGTTGAGCGGGCGTCGAGCATTGTCTTCAGGCACCGGCACTCCTTCCAGCCTACGTTCTACAGTGGAATATTAGTCTCCGTAGCGGCGCGACGTGAACACCCGGGGTCCACCGGCCGCGTCGAACACCGTGGTGGTCGACGCGCCGATGATCAACAGGGTCCGCATGTCCACGTCGGCCGGATCCAACTCCGCCAGCGTCACCACCCGCACCGACTCCGCCGGGCCGCCCACATCGCGGCCGACCACCACCGGCGTCTGCGGCTTGCGATGCTCGAGCACGAGATCGCGCATGGCCGCCACCTGCCAGGTGCGCTGCGACGACGCCGGGTTGTACACGGCGAACGCCATATCCGCCGACGCCACCGCCGAAATCCGTTGCGCCACCGTCTCCCACGGCTTGAGCCGATCCGACAGCGAGATCATGGCGAAATCGTGCCCCAGCGGCGCGCCCATCCGGCTGGCCACCGCACTGGCCGCGGTCACGCCGGGCAACACCCGCACCGGCACCTCCCGCCACTGCGGATCCGCCGACTCCTCGATCACCGCCGCCGCCATGGCGAACACGCCCGGATCGCCGGACGAGACGACCACGACCTTCGCGCCCTGCTTGGCCATGTCCAAAGCCATTCCGGCGCGCTCGGATTCGACCCGATTGTCACTGGCATGCCGCCGCTGCCCCGGACGCACCGGCACCCGGTTCACATACGTGGTGTACCCGACGATGTCGGTCGCCTCGGCCAGCGCCTGCCGAACCTCCGGCGTGGTCCACACCTCCGCGCCCGGACCGAGACCCACCACCACGACCTCGCCGACCTGTCCCGATCGCGCCACACGGGGTTCGGCATCGGTGACGGCCGCTGCGGGGGAGTGGCCGGCCGCGGGCCCCGGCCGGCCGTTCGTCACGGAGGCGATACCGGAATCCGTAGTGGCACCGGCTGTTTCGGAGGACGTGGGCGCACTGTCGGCCGTCAGCGCGATACGCGTGGCGGGTTCGGGGCCCGGCACTATCGTGATCGCGAAGTAGGGGACGCTCGCTTCGTCGACCTCCGCCGCGCGCAGCACCCGCTGGCGGGACGAGCTGGCGCGTTCGACGTAGTAGGCGTCATCGAGGCGGCCGGAGTCGGAAAGAGCCTGGCGGACACCGGGGTAGGTGCGGCCGAGTTTCATGATGGCGGCCGCGTCGGTCTCGCGCAGGCGGCGGGTCAGTTCCTCGGTGGGCATGGTGCCGGGCAGCACGGTGAGGACCTGGTCGCCTTCCACCAGCGGGGTGCCCAGAGCGGCGGAGGCGGCGCTGACCGAGGTGACGCCGGGGATGATCTCGGTGTCGAAGCGGTCGGCCAGGCGGCGGTGCATGTGCATGAACGAGCTGTAGAACAGCGGGTCGCCGGCCGCCAGCAGCGCGACGGTACGGCCCGCGGCGAGATGACCGGCCAGCACCGTGGCCGCGCGCTCGTAGAATTCGTCGATCGCGCCCTGGTAGCCGCCCGGGTGGTCGGTGGTCTCGGTGGTCACCGGGTAGACCAGGTGCTCCTCGAGCTGACCCTCGCGCATGTAGGGGGCTGCGATGGCGCGGGAGATGCTGCGGCCGTGGCGGGCGCTGTGGAAGGCGATGACATCGGCCTCGGCGATGATCCGCGCGGCCTTGACCGTCACCAGTTCCGGATCGCCGGGTCCGAGCCCGACACCCCAGAGCTTGCTCATTCTTGTTCGCTCGCAATCGCATTGAGGGCGGCGGCGGTGATGGCGCTGCCGCCACGCCGGCCCCGCACGGTCAGGAATTCGACGCCGCCGTATTCGGCCAGGGCCTGCTTGGATTCCGCGGCCCCGATGAACCCGACCGGAATGCCGAGCACGGCGGCGGGCCGGGGCGCACCCGCGTCCAGCATGTCCAACAGGTGGAACAGCGCGGTCGGCGCGTTGCCGACCGCCACCACCGCACCGTCCAGCCGGTCGCTCCAGAGTTCCAGCGCCGCAGCCGATCTGGTGTTGTCCATGCGGGCCGCCAGCTCCGGCACCCGAGGATCGTCGAGCATGCACAGCACGTCGTTGCCGGCGGGCAGCCGCTTGCGGGTCACACCCGAGGCGACCATCTTGGCGTCGCACAGGATCGGCGCGCCGCCCTGCAGCGCGGCCCGCGCCTTGGCCACCACATCGGTGCTGAACTCGACGTCACCGGCCAGATCCACCTGACCGCAGGCGTGGATCATGCGCACCACCACCTGCGACACGTCCGCCGGGAACCGGGCCAGATCGGCCTCGGCCCGGATGGTCGCGAACGAGCGCCGATAGATCTCGGCCCCGTCTTTGAGGTAGCTGGCACGCACGTCGGACATGGAGTCCACCCTAGATTTCGCCGTCGGGGCCGCGCTGAGCGGGTCGTGCGCCGACACCTGGCGACCGGGTTCGGGCCGCCTCGCGACGGGGTTCAGCTGGCACAGTGGACCGTTCACGGCCGGGCCGGATCACGTGCGGGGCCGTTCGAGCAGCCGGGACATGACGATATTGCTGCGGGTGCGCCCGACCCGGGCGTTCTCGCGAATACGCTCGACGGTCGCCTCGATCTCGGCCATATCGGTGGCCATCACGTGCACCAGGGCATCGGCCTCACCGGCGATCGTCCACACCCCGACCACCTGCGGGATGGGTTCGAGGCTGCGGCGCAGTTCGGCGGGGGAGATGTTGTCGCGGTAGAAGACTTCGACATACGCCTCGGTGCGCCACCCCAGCGCGGCCGGGTTCACCACCGCGGTGAAGCCGGTGATCTGCCCGCCCGCCACCATCTTGTCGACCCGGCGCTTGACCGCGGGCGCGGACAGGCCGATCTCGGAGCCGATGTCCTGGAACGAGGCGCGCGCGTGCTTGAGCAGGTGCGCCAGGATCCGCCGGTCCAGCTCGTCCACGCTCGCCCCCTTTCGCAATGATGCGCATGCATGGGTGGCACGCAACGAATCGCCACTGACGCAGAGATCAGCGCAACGATTCGCTATTTCGAGCACAACGGTACGCCACCTACCTTCAGATCAGCCCCGTTCGCGCCGCTTCCGAGGGAGTCTCGTTGACGTCCGTAGCCACGCTGCCCGCCCGTGATCCCGCCGCTCGCCGGCCCGTTCCCCGCCGCTATCTCATGTGCCGCCCGGAACACTTCGACGTCACCTACGCCATCAATCCGTGGATGGACACCGCCGACCCGGTGAATCGCGTCCTGGCCCTGGCCCAGTGGGACGGGCTGCGCGCCGCCTACGAGGCGCACGGGCATCGGGTCGAGGTCATCGAACCGATTGCCGGACTGCCCGATATGGTGTTCGCCGCCAATGGCGGACTCGTCATCGGGGACCGGGCGCTCTCGGCCCGTTTCGCCAATCCCGAACGCGCGCAGGAAGGCCCGGCCTTCCACGCGTGGATGGCGGCCCGCGGATTCGCGACGGTTGCCGCCGCCCGCGAAACCAATGAGGGCGAAGGCGATTTCGCCATCGCCGCCGACCGGATCCTCGCCGGGACCGGATTCCGCAGCGCCCCCGGCGCGCACGAGGAGGTGGCGGAGTTCTTCGGATTACCGGTCGTCTCGCTGGATCTGGTGGATCCGCGGTTCTATCACCTCGACACGGCGCTCATGGTGCTCGACGACACCATCGCCTACTACCCGGGCGCCTTCAGCGGGCCCAGCGCCCGGCTGCTGGCCGGCCTGTACCCGGACGCCCTCATCGCCGACGAGGAGGACGCGAATGTGCTGGGCCTCAACGGCGTCTGCGACGGCTACCACGTCTTCCTCAGCGAGAAGGCCGTCGGCCTGGCCGAGCAGCTGCGGGCCCGCGGCTACCAGCCGATCGGGATCGACCTGTCGGAGTTGCTCAAGTCCGGCGGCAGCGTGAAGTGCTGCACGCTCGAATTGCACGGGGTCAGAACGGCAGCCGGGTCCGGAACGGACTGACCGCCGGATCGTGCAGCGGGTGCGCCAGGATCAGGAAGCGCAGCAGCAGGATCGCACCGGTGATCTGCAACAGCGCCAGCGGGATCTCACCGAGGATCGCCGTGCCCGCCGACACCCACACGTCCCGGGCATCGGCGGTCACGATGTCGAACCAGGCGTCCACGAGCAGCAGCATCCCGGTGCCGAAGGCGGGGAGCAGCAGCACCACCCGCCGCTGCCAGCCCAGGTAGGCGGTGGTCGCCATCATCAGCACCAACGCGATGTCGAAGCCGATCCAGGCCAGCGACCAATTCTGCGCGTGATACTCCGCCGGCAGCGAGAAACCCAGATATACGATCCACGGGATCAGCGCGAGACAGCCGCCGACCATGAGCGTCAACCGAACCCGCCGATGCACCCGCACCACCTCCGGCCGCGGCAGCAACCGCTCGGGCGGCAGCCGCAAACGCCCGATCAGCTCCCGCCGCTCATCGTCCGACATCGCCGCGATCTGCTCATCGCTGAGCTTCGGCACAGCCATGACCGCCTCCCGTCTCCGATGCTCGCCGCCGCTGTGATCAACCCACTCTGCACCAACACGTGCGATGAACCGCACCGGCATGCCCGGGCTTCGCGGCAATTCGGCCTGCGAGGGGCGGGCCGGACGTGTGGTCTTCCTCGGTGACGACGGCCTCGGCCTATGGGGACGGGACGATGCGGTAGCCGTCGGTCGTGGCGATGATGTCGGTGACCGCGCCCTTGGGGCGGCCGCAGCGGCGGTCGCAGCCCGACCAGTGCTGGCGGCCGGCGGCGACGATGTCGTCGGCGTCGAGGCCTTCGCGCGCGAATTGTGGTGCGCCGGTGAGGACTACGCGGCCGGTGTCGACGGCGTCGGCGGCGTCGGCGCGGACGTCGGTGAGCGACTTGGCGCAGCCGGGCCTGCCGGCGCAGGCGCTGACCAGCAGCCAGGGGGAGTTGACATCGAAGATCAGGCCCATGGGGGCGAGGACGCGGACCACCTGCTCGGCCGTCCATTCGTCGAGATCGGTGAGGACCAGGCTGCGCCACGGGGTGAGGTAGACGGGACGCTCGACGGCGGCGATGAATTCGGCGGTACGGGCGGGCAGCGAGCCCAGGCGCACGCCCGCACCGAGCGCGACCCGGTCGTCGTCCTGATTCAGCCAGCCGATCGGAATGTCCTGGCGCACCGGCAGTTCGAGGGGGTCGCCGGAGGTGTCGAGGCCGGGCCGGGCGGTCAGCAGGTGATCGGTCAGTCGGGCGCCGCCGTCCGGGATCTCGTGCAACCGCCACTGGCCCTCGCGCAGCTCCAGGAAACCGTGCGCCGCGGCGAGCACGAGATCCACCGCGCCGGCGGGGGATACGCGGATACCGGAGTCCTTGCCTGCCAACAGGAGTGCGTAGGTGTTCTCCTCGAGCGCGTGCACACCGATATCCCCGCCCAGTCCGCTGACATCGCCGCGACCGTCGTCGAGGGTGAACAGCACCCGGCCGGGCAGGTCGGCCAGCCGCGGATGCGCCTGCAAACCCTCGTCGATCGCCGGCACCAGGGGATGCACATCGATCCACCCGCCGACCCGCCCGGACAGCGGCGAGGCGACGATGTTGCGCACCCGCTCGTGCGTCGTGCTCGGCAGCAGGCCCGCGTCGGTCAGTCGCTCGGTGAGCGCGGCCGCATCCCGCACCTGCCGGAACTGCACATTGCCGCGGGAGGTGAGCTCGATAGTGCCGTCGCTCAGATCGACCGCCGCGGCGGCGAGGGCCTGCAACTGGCCGGGGGAGAGGCGTCCGCCCGGCACCCGGATGCGAGCGAGGGGACCATCGGCCGCTTGGTGCAGGCGCAGTACGCCCGGGCAGGAATCGGGATCGGTTCGCGTCATGACGCCCCCAGCCTACGGAGGATGCCGAGGTCGGGCACCTACGGGCCGGGAACAGGACAGACCAACCCCGTCAAGTATCCACATCTAGAGATATTGCGATCTGAGCATTTGTCATGCGCAGGTCGACCCGCAGCGAACCAGGAGCACGGATCACGGAGCCGCGGTTGGTCTTTCAGGGAGAGGATGATCGCGGCGCGGAGTGCCGGCCCCGGACAGCGAGATTCCGGGGCGTGGCCCCGGAATCTCGGTGGGAGGTCGGGTGGGTCAGCGCATGCGGTGGGGTTCGATGGCCCTGGGGGCGCCGCGGCGGCGGGCGAAGGCGGGGGTGGTTTCCCAGGTGTCGTTGAGCAGGCTCGGGACGTTGTGGTGGTCGACGTGGTCGCGGTGGACGGTGGTGGTCATGACCGTGATGCCGAACAGGATGGTCGCGGCGCAGATGATGCCGGCGAGCATGGCCCACTCGGTGTGACCGGTGCCGGCGGCCGTGAGGGCCATGGCCAGCGTTGCGAAGGCAACCAATACGCAAAAGTACCCCGACCAGGCAGCAAAGCGGTTCCGCCTGACCCATCCTGGAGTGGTTGGCATACGGGCAGCGTACGCGGCGCCCAGCTGGGCTCGCAGGAGTGCGGACGAGCCTTTGCCGCACTGTGATCCGGGCGCGGTACCGACCCTCCGCGGTCGGCGCGATAGCATCGGCGCGCTCGTCGAACGGAAGAATCCGGTGCAATTCCGGTGCGGTCGCGCCACTGTGACAGTCAGACCTTCCCGGCGGGCGCCGAACCGTGCTGGGCGCGTCACCCTAGGAAGGCCTGAAACCTGTGATCCTGCTGCTGTCCACCTCCGACACCGACCTGCTGAGCGCGCGTGCGAGCGGCGCCGAGTATCGGCTCGCCAATCCCGCGCGCCTGCTGCCGGCGGACCTGCCCGCCCTGCTCGACGGCGCCGAGCTGGTGATCGTGCGCATCCTCGGCGGCAAACGCGCCTGGGAGTCGGGGCTGGACACGGTGCGCGCCAGCGGGATTCCGCTGGTCGCCCTCGGCGGTGAGATCGCGCCGGACGCCGAGCTCATGGAGTGCTCCACGGTGCCGGGCGGCGTGGCCGCCGACGCCCACAACTACCTGGCGGCGGGCGGCCCGCGAAACCTGCTGCAACTGCACAACTTCCTGTCCGACACGGTGCTGCTCACCGGGCACGGCTTCGAGCCGCCGGTGGAGATGCCGAGCTGGGGTGCGCTGGAACGGGATTCACGCCCGGTCGCGGCGGACGCCCCGACGGTGGCGGTGGTCTACTACCGCGCCCAGCATCTGGCGGGGAACACCGGCTACATCGACGCGCTGTGCTCGGCCATCGAGGACAAGGGCGCGCGGGCGCTGCCGGTGTACTGCGCCTCGCTGCGCACCGCGGAACCGGAACTGCTGGCCGAACTGCGCACGGCCGACGCGCTCGTGGTGACGGTGCTGGCGGCCGGCGGCACCAAGCCCGCGACCGCGTCGGCGGGCGGCGACGACGAGGCGTGGGATGTGGGCGCGCTCGCGGATCTGGATGTGCCGATCCTGCAGGGCCTGTGCCTGACCAGTGGCCGCGAGCAGTGGGAGGCCAATGACGACGGCCTGTCTCCGCTGGATGTGGCCACGCAGGTGGCGGTGCCGGAGTTCGACGGGCGCATCATCACGGTGCCGTTCTCGTTCAAGGAATTCGACGCCGACGGCCTGTCGACCTATGTGCCCGATGCCGAGCGCGCGGCGCGGGTGGCGGGCATCGCGGTGCGGTATGCGCGGCTGCGGCACATTCCGGCGGACCGGAAGAAGGTCGCCCTGGTGCTGTCGGCGTATCCGACCAAGCATGCCCGGATCGGCAATGCGGTCGGCCTGGACACACCGGCCAGCGCCATCCGGCTGCTCACCGAAATGCGGCTCGCCGGTTACGATCTCGGCGCGGCGGGGGAGATCCCGGGCTTGGAAGAGGCCGATGGCGACGCGCTGATCCACGCGCTCATCGCCGCGGGCGGGCAGGATCCGGACTGGCTCAGCGCCGAACAGCTGGAGGGCAACCCGATTCGCATCGGCGCGGACCCGTACACGCGGTGGTTCGAGACGCTGCCGGAGGATCTGCGCACGGCCGTGATCGAGGCGTGGGGACCGCCGCCGGGCGAGCTCTATGTCGACCGGTCCGCGGACCCGGAGGGCGAGATCGTCATCGCCGCACTGCGTTTCGGCAATGTGGTGCTGATCGTGCAGCCGCCGCGCGGGTTCGGGGAGAACCCGGTGGCCATCTATCACGACCCGGATCTGCCGCCGAGTCACCACTACCTGGCCGCCTACCGCTGGCTGGCCGCGCCGGAGGGCTTCGCCGCCGACGCCGTGGTGCACCTCGGCAAGCACGGCAATCTGGAGTGGCTGCCGGGCAAGACCCTCGGGATGTCGGCGTCGTGCGGCACCGATGCCGCCCTCGGCGACCTGCCGCTGATCTACCCGTTCCTGGTCAATGACCCGGGCGAGGGCACCCAGGCCAAGCGCCGCGCCCACGCCACCCTGGTCGACCACCTGATCCCGCCCATGGCGCGCGCCGAAACCTACGGAGACATCTCGCGTCTGGAGCAGCTGCTCGACGAGCACGCCAATATCTCCGCGCTCGACCCGGCCAAGCTGCCCGCCATCCGCCAGCAGATCTGGACGCTCATGCGCGCGGCCAAGATGGACCACGATCTGGGGCTGACCGAGCGGCCGGACGAGGAATCCTTCGACGACATGCTGCTGCACGTCGACGGCTGGCTGTGCGAGATCAAGGATGTGCAGATCCGCGACGGCCTGCACATTCTCGGTCAGGCCCCGGCGGGGCAGGCCGAGGTCGACCTGGTGCTGGCCATGCTGCGCGCCCGCCAGCTGTGGGGCGGCGAGGTCAATGTCCCGGGTCTGCGAGAAGCGCTGGGGCTCAGCGAATCCGGGGACGAGGCCCGCGACCGGGTGGACGCGTTCGAGAAGCTGGCGCGCGAACTGGTGCTGACCATGCAGGAGGTCGACTGGGATGTCGACTCCATCGACGCGGTCAGCGAGACCCTGCTGGCCGGCGAGCTCGCCGACGCGGCCGGGATCACCGAGGTCCCGGCCCGCCTGGCCGAGGTGCGCAAGGTGCTGGGCTTCGCGGCGACCGAGGTGGTGCCGCGGTTGCGGCAGACCGGCGTCGAGATCTCGCGAATCCTGCACGCGCTCAACGGCGGCTTCATTCCGGCCGGACCGAGCGGTTCACCGCTGCGCGGCCTGATCAATGTCCTGCCGACCGGCCGCAACTTCTACTCGGTCGACCCCAAGGCGGTGCCGTCGCGGCTGGCCTGGGAAACCGGTCAGGCCATGGCGGAGTCGCTGCTCGTGCGATACCTGGCCGACCATGGCGAGTATCCGCGCTCGGTGGGCCTGTCGGTGTGGGGTACCTCGGCCATGCGCACCTCCGGCGACGATATCGCCGAGGTGTTCGCGCTGCTGGGCGTCCGGCCGATGTGGGACGAGGCCAGCCGCCGCGTCACCCGGCTCGAGGCCGTCTCGTTGGAGGAGCTGGGCCGTCCGCGCATCGACGTGACCGTGCGCATCAGTGGCTTCTTCCGCGACGCCTTCCCGCATGTGCTGGCGCTGCTGGACGACGCGGTGCGATTGGTCGCCGAGCTCGACGAGCCCGCCGAATCCAACTATGTCCGCGCCCACGCCCAGGCCGACCTGGCCGAGCACGGGGACGAACGCCGGGCCACCACAAGGATTTTCGGCTCCAAGCCGGGCACCTACGGTGCGGGTCTGCTGCAGCTCATCGACTCCAAGAGCTGGCGCACCGACGACGATCTGGCGCAGGTGTACACGGCCTGGGGCGGTTTCGCCTACGGCCGCGACCTCGACGGCGCGCCCGCCGCGGACGACATGCGCACGGCGTACCGGCGAATCACGGTGGCGGCCAAGAACACCGACACCCGCGAGCACGACATCGCCGACTCCGACGACTATTTCCAGTACCACGGCGGCATGGTCGCGGCGGTGCGGGCGCTGACCGGCAAGAATCCCGAGGCCTACATCGGCGACAGCACCCGCCCGGACGCGGTGCGCACCCGCACTCTGTCCGAGGAGACCACCCGGGTGTTCCGGGCGCGCGTGGTGAATCCGCGTTGGCTCGAAGCCATGCGCCGGCACGGCTACAAGGGCGCGTTCGAAATGGCCGCCACCGTCGACTATCTGTTCGGCTACGACGCCACCACGAACGTGGTCGCCGACTGGATGTACGAAAAGCTCGCGGAATCCTATGTTTTCGACGAGACCAATCGGAAGTTCATGGAGCAGTCGAATCCCTGGGCGCTGCACGGCATTGCGGAGCGTTTGCTCGAGGCGGCGGAGCGGAAGCTCTGGGAACAGCCCGAGAGTGACACCCTGGATCGGCTGCGGCAGATCTATCTGGAAACCGAAGGCGAACTGGAGTAATCGAATTCGACCGGTCTGTTCGATCGGTCGCGGCGTGCCGGGGTGACGTGCAGGACAAGGGCGGACAACCCCGGCACCTCGGTCTTCCCTGCCCTTCACGCTGAGCGGATCATGAGAATCGTCCCGGTGTCGCGTTCGGGCTGACTTCGTACTCGTCACCAGGCACCGGGTCACCCGGTAACGTTCCAAAGGCGTTCTCGGGTCAGATAATTCGATGTGGGAATTTCCCCGATTCGCCGCTCCATCGCGTATGCGTAATGAGTTGCAGTGTTCCGGCGTATCCCATGGATGCGCCTGCTCGGCCCTGCGGTGAATCGGCCCTTCTATCGCAGGGAACCATCATGAGAATTGCCAGAATCGCGGCTACCACTGTAGTTTCCGTCGCCGCCCTGTGCGTCGCCACGGTGACCGCGCACGGTGAACCCGCCGTCGCCGCCCCCGGAATCAGCGGCGCCGACCGGGGTGTCGATTACTCCATCGCCCTGGCCCAGGACCGCAGCGCGGTCACCACCACGCTCACCGCGGGCCACTTCGAGCTCACCGACGGCACGGTGAACATCGTCGCGCCCACCGGGGAGATCATCGCCGCACTGCCGCTGGTCTATCGGACCGCCGACCGCACCCTCGACGTGATACCCGAGGTGAACGCGGCCGGGACCCAACTGACTGTGCGGCCGTCGGATCCGGCCGATATCGCCGCCCCGAACGCGGATGTCGCGGCCCTGCAGAATGTGGCGAGCGCCGGGTCGATCGTGGCCGGGGCACTCATCGGCTGCGTGGTCGGCGTGGTGATCGGGGTGTGGTTCTTCGTGGTCGGTGCCATTGTCGGCTGCGGTGTCGGCGGACTCCTCGGCGCGATCATCGCCGGGGATCAACCGTAGATCGAACCCGGGGCGGAAACACGCGCGGCCGCCAGACCGGCCGAGCCGGTCCGGCGGCCGCGCAGTGCGCGAATACCGTTACGCCGGAACGATTTCGATGCCGATGGTGCCCGCACTGCCGCGACGCACCTTGCTCAGGGTGATGCCCAGCCAGCCCTGAATGCCGTAGCGGCGCTTGATGAGATCGCGCACCCGCTCGGTGCCGGCCGCGTCGAGCACGGTCGCGCTGCCCTTCACGATCTCGCCGCGGGTCTTGCCGCGCAGATCGCAGGCCTGCACCGTGACCTCGGGATTGCGGCGGACGCGCTTGACCTTCCAGCTGTCGGTGACGGTCCAGAGGTAGAGGCGGCCATTGTCGAGCGCAGCCCACACCGGCGTGCCGACCGGCGTGCCGTCCTTCTTGTAGGTGACGAGATTGACGTAGTTCGCGGTGCCCACGGGCCCGAACGGGTTGTCCACCTCCGCAGCCTATCCGGAACCGGCGGGCGACGCGGATCACGCGCCGCGTCATGGGCGGGCACCCCGGGCGGGTCCGTACCGTGGGGCGCGAACCGACCGGCCAGGACCGACCCGTTCGGCGCTAGTGCGCGGAGGCGACTTCGCGGGTGGCGTCGCGCGCTGCCGCGAAGTCCGCGACCAGGTCGGCGAATGTCGCGGCATGCGTGAGCGGCAGATAGTGGCCCGCGCGCGGCACGATCAGGAGCCGGCCGTTCGCGCAGGCGCGCAGGAAACGCTGTTCCCCCGGGCGGAAGTGGTCGTGACCGCCATTGATCAGGCGCACCGGGCCCGGGTAGGTCGCCAGTGCGGCAACCGGATCGAAGCCGGATACGGCGGCGAGCACATCCGGAATCACCTCGGTGGCGATGCCGCCGCGGGCGATCGCCGCGGCCACCCGGGCCGGCACCGCACGGTCGAACACCTTCTCGCTGAGGGCCTGTCCACCGTCGGGCCGGGACGACAGGACGCGATGCATGAGCCGGAACGGGCTCGCCAGCGCCGGCCCCGGGACCAGGGTGGCACCGGCGAGCATCACACCCGATACCTGGTCCGGATGGGCCGCTGTGGCCGCGGTGGTGACGAGGCCACCCAATGAATGACCTACGACCAGCGCCGATCCGCCGAGTCGATCGAGACCCGCGCGCACGGCCTCGACCGCGCCCGGCAGCGTGAAGCGCTCACCGCGGCGGGTGCCGTGGCCGGGTAGATCGATCGCCAGGACCGGGCGCTGCGGGGTGAGATGCTCGCCCACCTCCACCCAGCAGGCGCTGCTCAGCCGAATGCCGTGAACCAGCAGGACCGGCGTTTTCGTCATGACTACCTCCCGAATCGAAATGCAACGCTGCGTTGCGTTTCCATGAAAGCAGTGCCGGGAACGCAACGCAACGTTGTGTTGTATTTTGGGAGAGTGACGACACCGGGACGACGATCGGCGGGCAGGCCGCGACAGGCCGAGGCGATCTTCGAGGCGACGCTGGATCTGCTGGCGGCCAAAGGTTATGACGGGCTGACCATGGAGGCGGTGGCCGAACGGTCGGGGGTGAACAAGACGACGCTGTACCGGTGGTGGCCGGCCAAGGACGCACTGCTGGCCGCGGCGCTCATCGACTCCGACGTGCTGGCCTTCCCGGTGCCGGACACCGGCAGCCTGCGGGGCGATCTGATGGCGCTCGCGCAGGCGATCGCGGGGCTGCTGACCGCCGAGGCGACCGCGCCCATCGCGATCGCCGTGCTGGCGGCCGCCCCCGCGCGCCCGCACCTGGCGGCGGTCGGGGCGTCGTTCTTCGCCGACCGGCTCGGCCGAGAACAGCCGGTGTTCCAGCGCGCGATGGCCCGGGGCGAACTGGCCGCGACCTGCGATCCGGCGGCGATCATGGACCTGCTCGCCGGCGCGATCTGGTTCCGGCTGCTGCTGCGCGGCGAGCCCCTGACGCCCGAATATCTCAGCGGCGCAGTCGATCTGGTGACGGATGGCCTGCCCGCGGCCGGCCGGGCGGGCTAGGCGGGATCGGCCCCGACCATCCGCAGCGCGAGCGCCGCGTAGTCGGCGCCGATCTCCTCGGGGGAGCGGCGGTACTCCTTCTGGTACCAGCGCGCGGTGTCCACACACAGCGACATCAGCGCCAGCGTGACGGCATTGGTGTCGGAGACGTCGAAGACGCCGTCGGTGAGGCCCTGGCTCACGAGATCGCGGACCAGGCGGTGAATGGCGACCTGGAGGTCGACGACCTCGGACCGGTGCTCGGGGGTCAGGTCGGTCATGTGGTGCAGGACCACCCGCACCGAGGCGGCGTGCTCGGCATGCCAGACGGTGAGATCGCGCACCACGGCGCTGAGATGGTCGGCGGCGCTGCCGGAACCGGCGGACGCGGCCACCGCGACCTGATGGGTCAGGCGCATAGACGACAGTGAGATGCGGTAGAGCACTTCCTCTTTGGAGCCGAAGTGCACATACAGGCCCGCCGGGCTCAGCCCGGCGCGGGCGGCGATGTCGCGGGTGGTGGTGGCGTGGAAGCCGCGTTCGGCGAAGGCGTCGATGGCGGCCAGGAAGATCCGGCGCTGGCCCTCGGGGAAGCGGCGCTGGGTGAGCTCCAGATGCGCCACCGCGGCGGTGTCGCGAGAGCCGTCGGTGGCGGTGTCGCGAGAGCCGTCGGTGGCGGTGTCGCGACAGCCGTCGGCGGCGGTGTCGCGGATGCCGTCCCCGGTGATCGGCGCGATGTCGTCGTTGCCCATCGAATGAGTATCTCCCAGAGAGTGTTTCATCCGATCACCGGCCGGGCGCGAGGGACGCCCGGCCGGTCCCGCGATGACGGGGCGGGCCGGGCGCGGGCTCGGGTCAGCTCGCCGGTTTGGGAGCAGGCGGGGTGAAGGGGGCGTTGATGGTGGTGAAGTACTGCACCGCGGCGGCGATCGCGACCGGGGCGGTCACCAGCAGCTGACCGGCCAGGGTGCCCAGGAAACCGACGGCAGCCGCGCCGCCGATGCAGCCCGCCAGCGGGCCCGCGCCGAACAGTGCCAGCACCGGGGCGGTGGCCACGCCCGCGACGCCCGCGCCGACAAGGCAGCCCAGTGCCGCGCCGCCGATACCTCCCACGAAGGTGCCGACGGTGGCGCCCATGCCGACGGTGTCGCGCAGGCGGTTCCAGGCGTACTGCTCGCGTTCGAACTGGCTCTTGAATCCGGCCTGGTCCTCGTAGGGGAGTGAGACCGGCTGGTAGACGGCGTGCGCCTGATCGAACTGCGGGGTCAGGGTGGCGGTGCGGTCGTGGATCTCGGCCGTGATCGGGAAGACGAAATCGTCGACGCGGAAGGACAGCTGGGCGCCGGTGAGCACGGTGCCGTCGGCAGCCCGGATGGTGAACATGCCGTTGTCGACACTCATCGAGCCCGCGTCGGTGCGGATCACGGTGGCGCCGTCGGCGCCGGTGTTCGCGACGTAGTTCACCGGGGCCTGGTCGGCGGGGGCCGGGGCGGCAGTGGCCGTCGCACACCCGATGACGGCGGAGCCGATCAACAGGGCGGAGGTGGCGGCGATTTTCCTCATCTGCGGTCCTTCACGAGCCTGCACCTGGCAGGACCAGGTGGTCGACAAACCGACCGGATTGCCAGCGGGGGTGACGTGGCTCCGGTCACATGTAGACTAAGCGGGCGCTTAGTTCGGCGAGACGTTAGCTGGATCACAGCGACGTGGTCAAGCCCACAGTGCACAGCGCGCGGAGATGAAGGGATCGATGTCGATCGGCAGACGAACATCCGTGATGGGCAGCGCCTTCGCGGCCCCGAGGCCGTGACGCCGGGATCCGGCCGGGCATCCGCGTAGCCCGGACGTCGATCCCCGTCACGCGGCCGGGCGCGGAAACCCGACGTGCCGTCCGGGTTTCCGCGCCCAGGCCGGAGCGGTCATGCCGCGCGGGTGAGGACCTGCGGGCCCGCGTCGGTGACGGCGATCGTGTGCTCGGAGTGGGCGGTGCGCGAACCGTCGGCCGAGCGCAGGGTCCAGCCGTCCGGGTCGGTGACGATGCGGTCGGTGCCGCGCGCGAACCAGGGCTCGATGGCGAGGGTGAGGCCGGGGCGGAGCCGGAAGCCGCGCCCGGCGCGGCCCTGGTTGGGCACGTGGGGGTCCTCGTGCATGGTGCGGCCCAGACCGTGGCCGCCGAATTCGGTGTTGATCGGGTAGCCGCCGGCGCGGGCGACCTGTGCGATGGCCGCGGACAGGTCGCCGATGGTGTTGCCGGGCCACGCCGCCGCGATGGCCGCGTCGAGGGCCTGCTCGGTGGCGCGGACCAGGCGTGCGTCCTCCGGATCGGGGGTGCCGACGATGGTGGTGACCGCGGAGTCGGCGACCCAGCCGTCGATGCTCACCGCCAGATCCATGCTCAGCACGTCGCCGTCGCGCAGGGTGTAGTCGAACGGAAGTCCGTGCAGCACTGCATCATTGACCGAGAGGCAGACGGTATTGCGGAACGGGCCGCGCCCGAACGAGGGGGAGTAGTCCCAGTAGCAGGAGACCGCGCCGCGCTCGCGGATGCGGTCGCGCACCACGGCCTCCAGTTCCAGCAGATTCACCCCGATCTGCGCCTTCTCCCGCAGTTCGCTCAGCACTCCGGCCACGAACTGCCCGCTCACTCGCATGCGTTCGATCTCGGCCGGGCTCTTGAGCTCCACCATGGCAACCTCCTCGTTTCGGTATTTTTATACCGACCATAGCGGGTTGCGGTATTTAAATACCAACCGTAGGGTGGCGGGCATGGTCCGACTGCCCCTCACCCCCGCCCAGCTGGAAGCCGGTCGGCGCCTGGGCGCCGCGCTGCGTGCCGCCCGTGGCGGCCGGGAGCTGCTGGAGGTGGCCGCGAGCGCGGGTATTTCACCGGAGACGCTGCGGAAGATCGAATCGGGCCGGCTGCCCACCCCGGCGTTCGGCACCGTGGTGGCCCTGAGTCGCGCACTGGACATCCCGCTCGACGAGCTCGCCGAGATCTGGCAGCCGGGCCACGCGGACCAGCGCTCGGCATCCTGACTCCGGGCAGCGCCCGGTATTTCGATACCGAGCCGCCGATTCAGTCGGCGGTCAGTTCCACCGGCACCGCGATGACATCCACCATCGCGCCGTTGCGCAGCACCGTCACCGGCAGTGAGCGCCCGATGGCGTCGGCGAACAGCTGCCGCTGAATCCCCTGTGCGTCACGGATTTCGGTGCGCGCGACGCTGAGCATCAGATCCCCGCGCCGGAGTCCGGCGCGCTCGGCCGGGCCGCCGCGCACCACCTCGACGATGCGCAGCCCGGCATCCTGCCCGGTGCGGGCGGCCACGGCGGTGGGCAGCGGTGCGGGCACCCCGACCACGCCCAGGTAGGCGCGCCGGACCCGGCCCTCGGTGAGCAGGGTGCTGATGATGCGGCGGGTGGTGGCATTGATCGGAATGGCCAGACCCAGGCCGATGCCGGCGACCGCGGTATTGATCCCCACCACCCGGCCCGCCGAATCCGCCAGCGCCCCACCGGAATTGCCGGGGTTGAGGGCGGCATCGGTCTGGATCACGTCCTCGATCACACGCGCGGCGCGGCGATTGCCCACCGGCACCGACCGGCCCAGCGCGCTCACCACGCCCGCCGTCACCGATCCGGCCAGCCCGAGCGGGCTGCCGACGGCGACCACCAGCTGGCCCACCACCAGGGTGTCGGCGTCGCCGAGCGTCACCGCGGTCGGCGCGCCGCCGCGGGCGCGCAGCACTGCCAGGTCCGAGAGCGGATCCACCCCCACCACATCGAATCTCGATTCCAGCCCGTCGGCGAACACCACGGTCCCCTCGGCCGCCTCACCCACCACGTGCGCGTTGGTGAGCAGGAAGCCGTCGTCGGTGAAGACCACCGCCGAACCTCCGCCGCGGCGGGTCTGCACGCTGGCGACGTGCGGTGTCACCGATTTGGCGACCGCGACCACCGTGCGCGAGTAGGCGTCCATTGCCTCGGCGTCGGGGGTTCCGAAGCCGGGCTGCGGGGTCGATGCCGCTGAGTTCGCGTTCTCGTCCATCGACGAGAGGGCAGCTTCGTCGTCCACGAGGACCACCATCCCGATTACATGATTACGTACCCTCAATCCCAGGATGCGCCCGAAACCACCGTCACGACAACCGGTTCGCCGACAGCACAACCATGCCCCGAACGGGCCGAGGTCAGCGCCTCAGCGGAGGCGGTACCGGAGGTGGGTGACGCGGGTGCCCGCGACGATCTCGGGATCCTCCAGCAGTACCGGCGCGTTCGAGAGTTCACCCAGCAGCGGCACGCCGCCGCCGAGCAGCACCGGCACGATATCGACCCAGATCTCGTCCAGCAGGCCCTGTTCCAGGCACTGACGGGCGACATTGCCGCCGCTGACGCCCACCATCTTCTCGCCGGCGATGCCGCGCGCGACATCCACGGCCTCCTTCACACCGCCGGTGACGAAGGTGAACGGGGCTTCGGGATGGTCGGCGACCCACTCGTCGGGCACGGTGTGGGTGACCACCACGATGGGCTTGTCCGCCGGGTGCACGCCGCCCCAGCCATTGGTCAGGGTGAACAGGCGCTTGCCCACGATGTAGACACCGACCCCGTCGAGCCAGGCCCGCAGATACGCGGCATCTTCGGGCGTCAGGTCGAACGGGATCTCGGGGTGGGTGCTGGGGATCGGGACATCGCCGCTCTGGTACCAGGCGAACAGGTGCTCGAATCCGGTTTCGCCCGGGCCCGCGATGTATCCGTCGAGGGACATGCTCGCGCCGGTGACTACCTTGCTCATGGCCGTACTCCTTCATGGGGGAACGAAGCGGCGGGGGATTGCCGTCTCTGTGATGAAGTCGGAGCCGATATCGGCACATCATCGTTCCTGCCCCGAGAAGTTGCCGGGAAACCATGGCGCGGAACCGAACCGGTTCACGCGCCGACCGCGCGCGGACCGATCCGCGCGCGGTCGGGCCACCGCCACGCTGGTCAGTCGTGCCGCGTGGCATGCCGTGGCAGCAGCACGCACAGCGCCGCACACCCGAGCATGGCGGCCACGATCCACGGCGCGGCGGCGTGGAAGCCGTCGGCCGGGCCCGCGGAGGTGTGGTGGAAGAACACCGTGCCGATCACCGCGACACCCAGCGCGCCACCGAATTGCTGTGCGGTGGAGAGGATTCCGGATCCGGCGCTCGCGGTCTCGGCGGGCACCGCGGACAGCACCACGTTCGCCAGCGGCACCACCAGGAATCCGAGTCCGGCCCCTGCCAGCAGCAGTCCCGGCGCCAGCGGCCAGGCCCCGGTGTGGTGGGCGGCGGCGTGGTCGACGGCATGACCGACCCAGCCGAAACCGCCCGCCATCAGCAGCGCCCCGGCCAGCAGCACCCAGCGGCCCAACTTCACGGCCAGGCCGTCGGCGGCGGGTGCGGTGAGGAACCCGCCCGCGGAGAACGCGACCGTGAGCACACCGGCCTGGAGCGGGCTGTAGCCCTGGCCCGCCTGCAGCCACAGCGCGAAGATCAGGAAGAAGCCCTGCATGCCGATCGAGAACAGCAGCTGCACGAGCAGACCCACCGAGAAGGCCGGACGCCGGAACACCGGCAGCGGCAGCAGCGGCGCGGTCGCGTGACGCCGGGACTCTGCCAGCGCCAGCCCCGCCAGCGCCGCGCCACCCGCGGCCAGGCACAGCCAGCCCCACACCGGCCAGCCATTGGCCTCGCCCTGGACCAGCGGATACACGACGGCCACCAGGCCACCGGCCAGTACCAGCGTGCCGAGCAGATCCGGGCGGGCGGCGCCGCGTTCGCCGGTGGCGGGAATCAGCAGCGCGCCCAGCACCACGACGGCCACCGCCACCGGGACGTTCACCAGGAAGATGGCCCGCCAGCCCCAGCCGAACAGGTCGGCGTCGGTCAGCACGCCGCCGAGCAGCAGGCCGATGGCCGAGGCGAAACCGGCGATGGCGCCGTACATTCCGAACACCGCACCGCGCTCCTTGCCCTCGAACAGGGTGCGGAAGGAACCGAGCACCTGCGGCACGATGAGCGCCGCCGCCACGCCCTCCAGCGCGCGGGCCCCGATCAGCTGGCCGGGTGACTGCGCCAGCCCGCAGGCCAGGCTCGCCAGCCCGAATGCGGTGGTGCCGCACAGGAACAGCAGCTTGCGGCCGTACCGGTCGCCGAGGTGACCGGCCACGATGAGGCTGGCCGCGAATCCGAGCAGATACGCCGAGACCAGCCACTGCAGCTGATCGCCCGCGGCGTGCAGATCCGTCCCGATCGAGGGCAGTGCGACATTGACGATGGTGACGTCGAGCAGGTCCATGAGCGCGGCCACCATCATGACGACGGCTGCGGCCCACCGTCGCGGATGGGGGATGACGTGTGAGTTCTCGGATGGTGCGGGGGTCGTGAGGGTCACGGCGGACTCCTTGAAAGTATTTCGTTCGGCCGAACAAAACAATATGGCCGGCGACGGACCCCGTCAATAGATTCGTTCGGGCGAACGAAATACTTGGTAGAGTCGTGCCATGACCAGCACCACCGGGCCGGGGGAGTCCGGCGACAGCACGGACGAGCACCGCGCGGCGGTGATCGGCGAGCTCGACAATGTCGGGCGTGACTCCAGCACGGTCGCCGTCATGTTCCACAGCGCAATCGCCGCCAAACAGGGCCTGGGTGCGACCGATATGAAGGCCATCGACCTGCTCCAGCGACACGGCCCGCTGACCGCCAAGGAACTGGGCGAGCGCAGCGGCCTGGCCCCCGCCTCGGTGACCGGCCTGGTGGACCGCCTCGAACGACGCGGCTACCTACGTCGCGTTCCACACCCCACCGACAAGCGCCGGGTCCTGATCGAACTCTGCGATCAGCCGGTCGACACCGACCTGGTGCCGCTGTTCGAGGACTGGGCCCGCGAGGTCCACTCGCACTACGAGGATTTCAGCACCGAGGAACTCGAAACGGTCATCCGCTTCCTGCGCGGCTCCACCGCCCGCCAGCGCGCACTGGCCGCCCGGCTCGACGCGCAGTAGCACGGCGACCGACGGTCTCGGCGCACCGTGTATCGCGGTCGCGCGCGATCACCCGCGCGCTCACGCGGGGGTGATCGCCACCGGAGTCGTCATGATCGAGGTGCGAGGCGGCGGAGGGCGCCCGACGCGCCGCGGATCGGGCCGGGCGGCAATCGGATTCGGATGTACGGTCCGGCGTCGGCGGGCGCGGGCTACGTCGCCTGGCTCACCGAGGACATGTGGAAGTCGGGAATCCGCAACGGCGGCATGGCCGTCCGGGTGAACCAGTCCTTCCACTCGCGCGGCAGGGTGATCTCGGTGCGGCCCGCCTCGCTGACCCGGCGCAGCAGATCCAGGGGGCTCTCGTTGAAGCGGAAGTTGTTGACCGCCGCGGTGACCTCACCGTTCTCGACCAGGTAGACGCCGTCGCGGGTGAGGCCGGTGAGCAGCAGCGTGGCCGGATCGACCTCGCGGATGTACCACAGGCAGGTCAGCAACAGGCCGCGTTCGGTGCGCGCGATCATGTCCGGCAGGGTGGCCTCGCCGCCACCGGTCATGAGCAGGTTCTCACCCGGCACCGTGACGGGCGCGTCGAATTCGGCGGCCGTGGCGCGCGGGTAGACCAGTGACTCGATCACGCCCTCGCGGACCCAGTCGGTGCGCTGCGCGGTCAGGCCGTTGTCGAACACCGACAGCGACTCCGACGACGACGGCGTCGCCACGAACGGCCGGTACTCGAGCCCGGCCGCGCTCGGATCCGAGTACAGGGTGAGCGGAATCCCGGTCAGCCGCTCCCCGATTCGGGTACCGCCGGCCCGCGAGAATGCGGTGTGGCCCTCGTGCGCGCCGCGGCCCTCCATGGTCCAGGCCATGTAGATCATCAGATCGGCGACGGCCGAGGGCGGCAGCAGCGTCTCGTAGCGGCCCGCGGGCAGGTCGACGCGGCGCTTGCTCCAGTCCAGGCGGCGCGCCAGTTCGGTCAGCAGGCCGGGGGTGTCGACGTCGGCGAAATCGGTGGTGCCGGTGCCGACCCAGGCGCTGGCCAGCTCGGCGCCCGCACCCCGCTTGCCATTGATCTCCACCGAGCCGGTGGGCTGCACCCAGCGCCGGCGCAGACCGGTGGAGGTGCCCAACCAGGTGGAGTGCATCTGGTGGTGGGCGAAACCGTAGAGGCGGTCGGCGCCGTCGAAGCCGGCGGCGAGATCGGTTGCCAGCGTGGTGAAGACGCCGATGTCGGTGGTGGCCGGGTCGCCGTCCCAGTCCAGCAGCTTGTCGAGGGTGTCGGCGTCGACGGCGTCCGGGTGCAGCAGCGGCATGGCGTCGCGCGCGGATTCGGCAGTGCGGGCGGCGGTTTCGCTGGCGCGCACCACGGCTTCGATGTCGGCGGGATCCACGCTGGTGGAGCTGACGCTGCCGACGCGGGCGGTGGTCGGGCCGTCACGGAACACCGAGACGACCGCCCAGTCCCGCGAGACCGAGGAACCGTTGGTGGTCATGGAATTTCCGGCCCAGCGCAGCGACGCCTCGTGGGCGTCGGTGACGATCACCATGGCCTCGTCCGCGCGGGAGGCCCGCAGCGCGCGGTCGACGACCTCGGGGGCGGGGAGCACACTCACCGTGTCGGTCCTTTCCTACTGTCCGGCTTCGGCGCGGGTATTGAGAATATTGATGCCGCGCACCAGGACCGAGGGGCAGCCGTGCGAGACCGCCGCCACCTGACCGGGTTGCGCCTTACCGCAGTTGAACGCCCCGCCCAGCACCCAGGTCGAGGGCCCGCCGAGTGCCTCCATCGAACCCCAGAAGTCGGTGGTGGTGGCCTGGTAGGCGACATCGCGCAGCTGCCCGGCCAGTTCACCGTTGCGGATGCGGAAGAAGCGCTGACCGGTGAACTGGAAGTTGTAGCGCTGCATATCGATCGACCACGACTTGTCGCCGAGGATGTAGATGCCGTTCTCCACGCGGGAGATGAGCTCGGCGGTGCTGGTGTCGTGGTCGGGATCGGGTTGCAGCGACACATTGGCCATGCGCTGGATCGGCACGTGGTGTGCGGAATCGGCGTAGGAGCAGCCGTTGGAGCGCTCGAGACCCAGGCGGGGCGCGAACACGCGATCGAGCTGGTAGCCGACGAGCACGCCGTCGCGCACCAGGTCCCAGCGCTGCCCGGCCACGCCCTCGTCGTCCCAGCCGACCGTGGCCAGTCCGTGCCGCTGGGTGCGGTCGCCGGTCACATGCATGATCGGGGTGCCGTACCGCAATGTGCCCAGCAGGTCGGGGGTGGCGAAAGAGGTACCCGCGTAGGCGGATTCGTAGCCGATGGCTCGGTCGTACTCGGTGGCGTGGCCGATGGACTCGTGAATGGTCAGCCACAGGTTGGTCGGGTCGATGACCAGGTCGGCGGGCCCGGCCTGCACGGTCGGGGCCTTCACCTTCTCGGCCAGCCACTCCGGCATCCGCGCGAGTTCGCCCGCCCAGTCCCAGGTTCCGTCCGCGCCGGTCACGTACTCCCAGCCGCGCCCGGCCGGGGCGGCGAGGGTGCGCATGGTCTCGAACACGCCCGCCGACGGGTCGACGGTGATGGCCTCGAACTGCGGGTGCAGCCGGACCCGCTGCTGGGTGATGCGGGAGCCGAAGCTGTCGGCGTAGAAGGTCTGCTCCTTGACCTGCAGCACCGATGCCGTCACGTGATCCACGCCGTCGGCGGCCTTCAGGCGGTCCGAATAGTCCAGCAGCAGCGCCACCTTCTCCGGCGTCGGCACCTCGAAGGGGTCCACCTCGTAGGCGGAGACGTATTCGGCGCCGTCGTAGCGCGGCTCCGGGGCCAGCTCGACGCGCTCGCGATTGAGTGCGCGCAGGGTCTGTGCCACGGTGACCGCGCGGCGCGCCACCTCGGCGGCGGTGCCCGTGGTGAGGTCGGCGTGCGAGGCGAAACCCCAGGTGCCGTCGACGATCACACGCACCGCGAACCCGAGATCGGTACTGTCGGACACCGATTCGACGCGTCCGTCACGCAATCGGATGGACTGCTGCACGAGCCGATGCACGCGCAGATCGGCGTACTCGGCGCCGGCCGCGCGGGCCGCGCCGAGCGCGGCGTCGGCCAGCGCGGACAGCGGCAGCGTGCGGAACTGCTCGTCCACGACCTTGGTAGCGATGCTCACCCGCACCACGCTAGAGGCCGACACGCCGGGCGTTCAAGAAACGACTCACCTCGAACCGAATTCACGCCGCGCAAAACTGCATACGCTGCAACGATGCACGAAGTGTGAAGCAGCACAGCCTGAAACGGCGCGCACGACAGCTGGACGTGCCACGTTTTGCTGACCGGATGCCGTACTGTCTGCCCGCGTGCCGCCATCCGCACTCCGCGATCGCAAACGGGAACGCACCCGCCGAGCCCTGCTCGAAGCCGCCGTCGAACAGTTCGAGAGCCGAGGTTATGAGGCGACCACCGTCGCCGATATCGCGGCCGCCGCCGAAGTCGGCACCCGGACGTTCTTCAACTACTTCGCCAGCAAAGAGGAACTACTGTTCCCCGAGCCGGACGAACGTGTGCAGGCCGCCGTGCGCGCCATCGCCACCCGCCGTGCCGGGGAACGCCCCGTCGAGGTGCTGCTGCGCGCCCTGCGCGCCGCCGGTGACAACCCCGGCGACCACCTCGGCGACACCCTCGCTGCCCGCATCGCCATGCTGCGCGCGCAGGTTTCGCGCACCGTGCCCGCCGTATCGGGTCGCGCCGCCTACGCTCAGCTCGCCTCCCAGCAGGAGATCGCGCGCCAGCTGCGCGCCGCCTTCCCCGACGAACTCGACGACGTCGGCGCGGCCGCGCTGGTGGGCGCGGTGGTCGGGGCCGTCTCGGGCGCGCTCACCGTGCTGTTCCAGCGGCCCGGCCTCGAGGACGGCGAAGCGCTGCAGCGCAAGATCCAGGAGACCACCTCGAAGGTGCTGGCGCCGTGGCTGACCCAGCCCGAGACCGACGCGCCGCGCGAATTGCCCGGGGAGCAGACCGCATTGCTGTCCGACGGGCCACTACGCCAGGAGTCCGACGCCTTCCGGCCGGTGACCACCGTGCATCGGCTGGGCCCGGAGTCGTTGCAGCGCTCCGCCTTCGACGGCGGCGCCCCCCGCTCGCTGCCGGGCGGTCACCGGCCCGCCGAGGAAGCCCGCGTCTGACCGTCGCGGGTCCGGGATCAGCCGCCGAACTGCTGCCAGCCCAGGCGGATCACCATGGTGACGACCACCACCAGCAGGACGGCGCGGACGAAGCCCGCGCCCTTGGCCAGTGCCATCCGCGAACCGACCACGGACCCGGCCACATTCGCCACCGCCATGGACAGGCCCAGCGCCCACAGCACATGGCCGGTGCTCGCCAGGAAGATCAGCGCGCCCAGGTTGGAGCCGCAGTTGATGACCTTCGCCATGGCGGCGGCGCGCACGAACTCGGTGCCGAGCAGGGTGGCGAAGGTGATGATCAGGAAGGTCCCGGTGCCGGGGCCGAGAAGGCCGTCGTAGAGCCCGATCAGGCCCGCGGCCAGGGCGACCACCAGGATCGTCTTGCGGCGGGTCGGCGGATGGGTGGCCATGGTGACGCCGACCGAGGGGCGCAGGGTCACCACGATCGCCACGCCGACGAGCACGACCATCACGATCGGGACGAAGTACTTCTTGTCGATCAGCGCCACCGCCGCGGAACCCACCCCGGCCGCGATCGCGGCGATGACCGCGCCCGGGATCAGGACCCTCCAGCGCATCGGGACCCGGCGGGCGAAGGTGAGGACCGCGGCACTGGTGCCGGAGAACGCGGCGATCTTGTTGGTGCCCAGGGCCGTCTGCGGGGCCAGGCCGGGCAGCACCACGAACAGGGTGGGCAGCACGATCAGGCCACCGCCGCCGACCACCGCATCGACCCATCCGGCCGCCGTCGCCGCGGTCAGCAAGACCGCCCAGTCCGTAAGGCTCACAGGGCGACCCAACCAGAAACCCCGGAGCAAGATCAAACGGTTGAGTGCCGAGGGCACGCCGACCCGAGGCCGCCCGCGGGCACGACCGTAGGGTGGACGGGTGCGCCGGTTCAGTTTGTGGCTGCGCGGCAAGCCCCTGATCACCGATTCCGGGGTGGCGCTGCTGCTGCTCACCATCGATGTGCTCGCCCTGAGCAACAGTCAGTACAAGCCGACCTACCTGGTCTTCAGTGTGCTGCTGCCGCTGCCGATCGTGTTCCGCCGCACCCACACCCGCGCCGCGGCGCTCGCCGTCGTGCTGCTGTCCATCGCGGCCTCACTGGTGCACGGGGCGGTCGGTGACACCTCGGTGCACCCGGCGCTGCTCGGGCTGGGCATCATGCTCTACACCCTGGTCGCGTATGTCGGCCGCCGCCAAGGTCTGCTCTACCTCGGCATCCTGCTGCTCGACAGCCTCATCTCGGCGGCCGCCATCGGCAAACCGTCGGGCACCGACATCGCCTTCACCGCCCTCTATTACGCGCTGTGCTGGACGCTGGCCGAATTCGTCGGCGCCCGCCACGCCTACGACGCCGAGGTCGCCGCCCGCCTCGCCGTCGCCGACTACGACCGCGAACGCCGCGCCCACGACGCGGTCGCCGCCGAACGGACCCGCATCGCCCGCGAACTGCACGACGTGGTCGCGCACGCGGTCAGCGTCATCATCGTGCAGGCCGACGGCGCCCGCTACGCCCTGCGCCACGACCCGGACACCGCCGAACAGGCGCTCACCACCATCGCCGGCACCGGCCGCGACGCCCTGCGCGAACTGCGCCGCACCGTCGAACTGCTGCGCACCGAGCATGCGCCCGAACAACTTCCGCAGCACGGCACCGCCGGCATCGCCAAGGTCGTCGACATGATGCGCAGCGCGGGCCTGGACGTCTCCCTCGAACTCAGCGGCGAACTCGACACCGTCACCCCCGAGGTCAGTCTCGGCATCCACCGCATCGTCCAGGAATCGCTGACCAACACCCTCCGTCACGCCGGTCCCGACCCGCACGCCGACGTCCGCGTCACCCGCCGCACCGCCGACGTCCTGCTCGACATCACCGACTCCGGCGGTGCCCCCGTCGAGCCCGCGACCACCCCCGGCGGCTGCGGATCCCCCAGCGCCCCAACCACACTCACCGTCCTCCCGCCCCCGGCCCGCATCCCCGGCAGCGGCCTCGGCCTGGTCGGCATGCGCGAACGCATCGCAGTCCTCGGCGGCACCCTCACCGCGGGCCGAAACCCCCACGGCGGCTGGACCGTCCGCGCCACCATCCCCCTGGACCGCGACGTCCCCGACTGAGTGCCTCCCACCTGCGACGACCCGAGCGCCCCGCGATCGGCCCCGGCCCGCGCACACCACCGCACCGGGCGGCCGGATAGGTTGGGAGGGTGCCGATCACCGTTCTCGTTGTCGATGACCAGGAGCTCATGCGAGCCGGACTGCGGATGGTGCTCGGTGCGCACCCCGGCCTCGAGGTGGTGGGAGAGGCGGACAACGGGGCCACCGCGATCGCGCGGGCGGGGGAGCTGCGGCCCGATGTCGTGCTGATGGATGTGCGGATGCCGGTGACCGACGGGGTGACCGCGACGGCGCGGATCATCGAATCCGGTTGCGGGAGCCGGGTTCTGGTGATGACCACCTTCGATCTCGACGAGCACGCGCTGGGCGCGCTGCGCGCCGGGGCCAGCGGATTCCTGCTCAAGGACACGCCGCCGGAGGATCTGATCTCCGCGATTCGCAGTGTCGCCGCGGGGGATGCGGTGGTCTCGCCCAAGGTGACCAAGCGCCTGCTGGACCGCCTCATCGCCGAGGACCCGGCCGCCGGGCGCGATCCCCGCGTCCTCGACGTGCTCACCGCCCGCGAACGCGAGGTCCTCGAACACATCGCCGCCGGCCGCTCCAACGCCGAGATCGCCGGCGCGTTGTTCCTGTCCGAGGCCACGGTGAAGACCCACGTCGGCCGGGTGCTCACCAAACTCGGCCTGCGCGACCGGGTGCAGGCCGTGGTGCTGGCCTACGAGACCGGGCTGGTGCGGCCGGGCAGCGCCTAGCGGGTGTGACCGGCGACGCATCCGGGAGAAAAACCGCGCCCTCGCGCGTTGCACCGGTAGATCGATCGAAAGGATCGCCCGATGCCTGCCCTGTTGTTCCTCGCCTGGTTCGTCGCCGAGATCGCGACCCTCGTCGTGGTCGGCCACGTCATCGGCGTGTTCCCGACCATCCTGCTGCTGCTGGCGGGCTCGGCCGTGGGTCTGGTGCTGGTGCGCTCGCAGGGCCGGCGCGTGTTCCAGAGCTTCCGCCGCGCGGCCCGCGGTGAACTCGAACCCAGCACCGCCGTCGCCGACGGCGCCCTGGTCGCGGTCGGCGCGGTCCTCATGTTCGTGCCCGGCCTGCTCACCACCGCGCTGGGTCTGCTGGCCCTGCTGCCCTTCACCCGTTTCCTGTTCCGCCCGGTCGTGGCCGCCTTCGCCGCTCGCCGCCTGGGTCGCGTCGCCACCGCGGTCGGCCCCTACGGCTACCGCAATGTCGTCATCGACCCCGACGGTGAGGTCATCGACGCCACCGTCGTGACCGAGTACTACGACGACGGCCAGGGCAACGGGTACAAGATGATCGACCCCCGCTGACCCACAGCGCTTTCCCTCACCCCGGTGCGTCCCGGCCTCAGAGCCGGTCGCGCACCGGGGTGATGACGTTCTCGACCAGCCAGGTGGCCACCTTGTCCGGATAGGGCGCCCGCAGGCTGAGCACGATGTGGGTGAAACCCGCGCCGATCAGATCCAGCACCGTGCCGCGGGTGCCCGCCGGGTCGTCGTAGTCGACGATGTACTGCACCGACCGGGTGAGCTGCGCCGGATCCCGCCCCAGCTCGGCGCAGTGCGCGTCCAGCCTCCGGGAGCGCTCGGCGAGGAAGTCCAGGCCGTTGTGCGGCGGGCCCGGAATATTCCACAGATCGGCGCGCTCGGCGACCAGCCGCAGCGTGCGGTCACCCCAGCCGCCGATCAGCAGTGGCGGACGGCGGACCGGTTTGGGTTCGTTGCGATTGCCGCGCAGCGTGTAGTAGCGGCCGTGGAAGTCGAATTCCGGCTCGCTCCACATCTTTTCGAGGATCTCGATGGTCTCGGCCAGCCGGGCCAGGCCCTCACCGGGCGAGACGATCGGCAGGCCGTAGGCCGCGTACTCGGCCTCGGCCGGATTCGGTCCCGCGATGCCGCCGGTGTCGGCGGGCTGGCGGGTGCCGCCGACCCCCAGCCCCATGATCAGCCGGCCCCCGGCGACCGCGTCGACCGTGCTCGCGATCTTGCCGAGCGCCGCGGGCTCACGAATCCGGTTGCTGGTCACCAGCAGTCCCAGGCGCAGCCGCCGGGTGCGGGCGGCCAGGGCCGCGAGCAGGGTCCAGCCCTCGAGGATCGGACCGTCGGCGGGCCCGGCCACGGGCAGCAGGTGATCCCACAGCCAGGCGTCCGCGATCTCCGGCAGCGTGTCGGCCTCCTCCCAGACCCGCAGGATGTCGGTGTACGCGACCCGCATGGGCGTGGTCTTCACGCCGAATTCGATATCCATCATTTCGTCAATACTACTGACGATCAGCGTAGCTGACTATCAGTGAACGGTACGATCGGCGGCATGGCCGCCCACACCCCCGACGACGTGCTCCGTTCCCGCCTCGGCTACCTGCTCAAACAGGCGTACCACCGGTTGGCCGAGGAGATCGGAACCGCCTTGCGGCCCTTGGGAATCGACAGCCGGGAACTGGCCGTCCTGGTCCTGCTCGAGGCCACCGACACCCCGCTCTCGCAACTGGACGCGGCCCAGCGCCTGGGCATCGACCGCACCACCATGACCCAGTTCGCCGACGCCCTCGAGGACAAGGGCCTGCTCGCGCGGCGGCGCAGTCCCGAGGACCGGCGCAAGAACATCGTCGAACTCACCGCCGACGGCCACGCCCGGCTGGCCGCGGCCGAACGGGTCCGCGCCGAGGCCGAGGCGAGATTCCTCGCGCCGCTCGGCAACGGTGGTCCGGGCCTGATCGACGCGCTGCGCACCCTGACACGCTGACCCCGGGTGATGCGGTGACGGGCGCGTCGCGGGCGTCGGGCAGACTGGAGACCCGTGAGTACCCAGTTGCTTGTCGGCGGTCGTATCTACAGTTCGAGCAATCCTGACGCGACGGCCATGGCCGTCAGTGACGGGACCGTGGTGTGGGTGGGGCTGGACAAGCCAGGGCGGGCATTGCATCCCGACGCCGAGATCATCGAGCTGGACGGGGCGTTCGTGGCGCCCGGGTTCGTGGACCCGCACGTGCACGTCACCGGGCTGGGGCTGACGCTGACGGGACTCGATCTGGCACAGGCCCGTTCGCTGGCGGAATGTCTGCAGCTGGTGCGGGAGTTCGCCGCCGCGCACCCGGACGGGGTGATCCTCGGCGAGGGCTGGGACGAGACCGCCTGGGCCGACGGACGGCCGCCGGCCCGCGAGGAGATCGACGCCGCCGCGCCGGGACGCCAGGTGTATCTGGCTCGCGTGGACGCACATTCGGCGGTGGCCTCCACCGCACTGCTGGACGCGGTACCCGGAATCACCGAGGCGCCCGGATTCACCCGCGGTGAGCCGCTGCGCGCGGGCGCCCACCACCGCGTGCGCGCGGCCGCGCTGGGCGCACTGAACCGGGCACAGCGGGATGCCGCCCGGCAGGTCGCGCTGGACGCGGCGGCCGCCAATGGCGTTGTGGCCGTGCACGAATGTGCGGGACCCGAGATCTCGGGCGCCGACGACGTGCGAGAACTCCTCGAATTCGGGCACGGCGTCGAGGTGCGCGCCTACTGGGGACAGGCCGTGCGCACCGCCGACGAAGCCCGCACCCTGGTCAAGGAACTCGGCGTGCACGCCCTCGGCGGCGACCTGTTCGTGGACGGGGCGCTCGGCTCGCACACCGCGTGGCTGCGCGAACCCTATGCCGACCGCGACACCACCGGCACCGCCTACCTCGACACCGAGGCCATCGCCGCACACGTGCTCGCGTGCACCGAGGCCGGCATCCAGACCGGCTTCCACGTCATCGGCGACGCCGCCATGGACGCGGTCGTCGCCGGATTCGAGCGGGCCGTGGGCGAACTCGGCGGCCCGGCCGTCGCCTCCCGCGGGCACCGCCTCGAACACGCCGAGATGATGACCGCCGACCAGATCGGGAAGCTCGCCACCTGGGGCGTGATCGCCAGCGTCCAACCGGGATTCGACGCCGCCTGGGGCGGCCCGGACGGCATGTACGCCACCCGCCTCGGCGCCGAACGCGCCGCCACCCTCAACCCCTTCGCCGCCATGGCCGCCGCGGGCATCTCCCTCGCCATCGGCTCCGACGCACCGGTCACCGCCCTGAACCCGTGGGAGGCCATCCGCGCCGCGGTCAACCACCGCACCCCGGGCCATCAGATCTCACCACGGGCCGCCTTCGCCGCGGCCACCCGCGGCGCCTGGCGCGCGGGCGGCGTCCGGGACGGTGTCGCCGGCACCCTCGTCCCGGGAGCTCCTGCCTCCTATGCCATCTGGGACGCCCGCGAGCTCGTCGTCGCGGCCGCCGCGGACACCGTGCAGCGCTGGTCCACCGACCCCCGCTCCCGCGTCCCCGGCCTCCCGCCCCTCACCCCGGACGCGACCCTGCCGCGCTGCCTGCGCACCGTGCACCGCGGAGTCACCGTTCATGAAGCCTGAGCCCGACTCCGAGAACAGCACCGCCGCACGGCCTTCCACCGGACCGGCCACGCCGGATCCCGGGCCTCGCGCGACCGACGGTCCCGGCGCCGATGCACCTACCGGCTCGGGAGCATCGGCCGCCGGCGATGCGGACCCGGCCTCTCGGACCGGCACATCCGACGAGGCCCAGGATCCCGTGGCGGCTGCAGGGGTCGAGCGTGAGGGAGATCGCGCCGTCGGCACGGCATCGGAAGCCGATGAGGGCCTGAGCATTTCCACGGTCACACGGGCCGGGGCCGCGTCCGCGCCGGCATCTCGGCCGGGGGTGGCGGCGCGGGCGATCGCGGTAGCGACGGCGCGGCCGCGGCTGACGCGGTTGGCGGCCGCGGTCGTGGCCGGGCTGCTGCTGTACGCGAGCTTCCCGCCCCGGACGCTGTGGTACCTGGCTCCGGTCGGGATCGCCGTGCTGACCCTCGCCGTGCGCGGAACCGGCCGGGCGCGTGGAGGATTCGGATTAGGGTTCGTGGCCGGGCTGGCGTTCTTCCTGCCGCTGCTGCCGTGGACCGGGATCTATGTCGGCCCGGTGCCGTGGATCGCCCTGTCGACCGTGTGCGCCCTGTATGTCGGATTGTTCGGGCTGCTCACGCGGTGGGTGGTGACGCTGCCCGGCTGGCCGCTGTGGGTGGCGACGGTGTGGTCGCTGACCGAGTGGGCGCGGGCCAGCTTCCCCTTCGGCGGGTTCCCTTGGGGGAAACTGGCTTTCGGTCAGGCCGACGGGTGGTATCTGCCCTTCGCGATGGTGGGTGGCGCGCCGCTGGTGAGTTTCGCGGTGGCGCTCACCGGCACCGGGCTGGCATGGCTTGCGGTGAGTTTGCTGCGCCGCCTCGCATCGGGTGCGGAGGATAGCGGTGAGCCGGTCGCGGCCACCTCGGATTCTCCCAGATCGGGGGCAATCCGTCCCACATCCTGGAACCGGATTGTTGCTGCGGCAATGCTTGTGGCTATAGTTCCCCTCACCGGAGTGATCCTCCGGACCGCGCTGCCCGGCCCGGAGGACGGCAACCGGCCGATCACGGTCGCCGCCATCCAGGGCAGCGTGCCGCGCCTGGGCCTGGACTTCAATGCCCAGCGCCGCGCGGTTCTCGACAATCACGTCAAGCGCACCGAGGAACTGGCCCGCGACATCGCGGCCGGCCGGGCCCCGCAACCGGACGTGGTGATCTGGCCGGAGAACTCCTCCGATATCGATCCGCTGCGCAACGCCGATGCGGCCCAGGAGATCTCGCAGGCATCCAAGGATGTGAAGGCCCCCATCCTGGTCGGCGCGGTGCTCGTCAACGACGACCTCACCACCACCAACTCGGTCATCGTCTGGAACGGCGACGCCGGACCGGGGGAGCGGCACGACAAGAAGATCATCCAGCCCTTCGGCGAATATCTGCCGTACCGCGACTTCTTCCGGCACTTCTCCGAATACGCGGACCGCGCAGGCTATTTCGTCCCCGGTAGGGGCGACGGCGTGGTGCACGCCCAGCCGTTCACCGGCGGCGCGCCGGTCGCCATCGGCGTCGCCACCTGCTACGAGGTGGTCTTCGATCGCGCCTTCGAGGAGTCCGTGCGCGCCGGCGCGCAGCTGCTCGCGGTCCCGTCCAACAACGCCACCTTCGGCCGCAGCGAGATGACCTATCAGCAGCTGGCCATGTCGCGGGTGCGGGCGGTGGAACACGGGCGCGCAGTGGTGGTCTCGGTGACCACCGGCGTCAGCGCCATGATCACCGCCGACGGCGTGGTCCGGCAGCAGACGCCGCAATTCGAACCTGCGGCGCTGGTAGCGACGTTGCCGTTGCGGAACAATACGACATTTGCCACTCGTTTCGGGCCCGCGCCCGAGGCGATCCTGTGTATCCTGGCCGCTGCTGCCACTGCGGCAGCGCTGATCCGGCGTCGGGCACCGCGCGCGTGACCTCGATCGACCGGATCTGATCCCGGAGGCTTTTCCGGCGTATTACCCGCGGGCACGTGTGAGAGGGCCGTCCCGCGTCGGCGAGACAGTTTCGCCAGTTCATTGCCATGGCTTGTTCGAGTCTCCGGTTTGTCTGTGGTCGTGCGGTTTCCTTAGGTGAGTTAAGCGATCCTCGTGAGGTTTGCTATGAGGTAACTGAACTTAAGCTTCGCGCCGTCAACGCCCGTTCGTTGCGGACAACTCGAGATCACCACCGATCCGCTCGGCGGGATGCTCCGAATCATAGGACGTGGATCACGTCCTACGGCTCGCGCATGCGCGCGATCGCCGGGCCATCGGGGCGGACCGTGATCGATTTTCGGGGCTCGGGGAGTTGCGTCTACAGCGGCAGAACGGAGTTTTTTGATGAGTTCATTGGCCACCGACCGTGTCGACCAATGTTCTTCGGGTGAATTCTCGGCTCAACCTTTCGCGCTCTCTCCCGCGCAGTCGGCTCTCTGGTACGCCCAGCGCATCCGGCCCGATATCCCCCTCACCATCGCGCAGTACGTCGAGATTCACGGCGACCTGGACGTCGGCCGCCTGCTGTACGCCATCGAGCGCTACGGCGCCGAGAGCCAGTGCGGCCACGTGCGCCTGCTCGAGATCGACGGGGTGCCGCACCAGCTGGTGGACTTCCACTGGCGGCCCGGCTGGGCCCGCTACGACCTGCGCGCCGAGACCGACCCGCGCGCCGCGGCCCTCGCCTGGATGAACGAGCACGCCAGCTCGCCCATCGACATCGAACGCGATCCGCTCACCACCAACGTGGTGCTCCGGGTCGGCGACTCGGACTGGATCTGGTACAGCCGCGGCCACCACATCGTCATCGACGGCTACGGCGCCATGAACGCCACCACCCGCGCCGCGGAGATCTATACGGCTCTCGAAGCTCACGACGAGCCGGGCGACTCCCGGGCCACCCCGCTGGCCAGCATCTACTCCGACGAGAACCGGTACCGGGAGACCAGCCGCTTCGTCACCGACAGCGACTACTGGCGCCAGCAGCTCGACGGCGCCGGTGAGCCGATCACCCTGTCCAGCAACGGAATGCTGCCCGCGGTGTCCGACGCCGGCCGGCGCAGCGCGACCGCCGTGCTCGCCGATGACACCCAGGCCGCCGTCGAGGCCGCCGCGACCGCGTTCGGCTCCAACAGCTCCGCGCTGTTCGTGGCCGCCCTGGCCGGTTACGTGCGGGCCGTCACCGGCACCCAGGACGTGGTGCTGAGCCTGCCCGTGTCCGCGCGCACCACCGTGGCGCTACGCCGTTCCAGCGGTGTGGTCTCGAACGTGGTGCCCATCCGCGTGCAGTTCACCGACACCCACACCGTCGCCGACACCGTGCGCGCGGTCGAGCTGCAGATCACCGGCGCCCTGCGCCACCAGCGCTATCGCAGCGACGACATCCGCCGGGACTGCGGCTATTCGCGCGACGCCCGCGGCTTCTTCGGCCCCATGGTCAACCTGATGCTCTTCCACAGCGAGCTGAAGTTCGGCAGCCTGATGGGTGCCATCAACGTGCTGTCCACCGGCCCGGTCGAGGACCTGTCGATCAACCTGTACAACGGTCTCGGCGATCGCATCCACATCGACTTCGAGGCCAACCCGCGCCTCTACAGCGATGCCGAACTCGCCGTCCACCACGACCGGCTGCTGGATTACCTGGCCCGCTTCGTATCCGCCGACCCGGAGACGCCGGTCGCCGACATGCCGGTACTCACCGATCCGGAACGCGAACGCGTTCTGCACGAATGGAATTCGACCCAGGTGGCCCGCCAGGAGGGCACCCTGGCCGGGCTCTTCGCCGACCGGGCCGCCGCCTCCGCGGAGCGGATCGCGCTCGACTTCGAGGGCGAGACACTCACCTACGCCGCCTTCGACGAGCGCGCCAACCGGCTGGCCCGCGAACTCATCGCGCGCGGCGCGGGACCCGACACCCTGGTCGGCCTGGCCGTCCGGCGCAGCCTCGACCTGCTGGCCGGCATGTACGCCATCGTCAAGGCGGGCGCCGCCTACCTCCCCATCGACCCGGACCACCCGGCCGACCGCATCGAGGCCATCCTCGATCAGGCCCGGCCGCTGTGCGTACTCACCACGTCGCGCGACGAGCTCGACATGCCGGGCACCGCACCGCGATTCGACATCGACACCGCGGACGTGTCGCGGCACCCGGGCCGCCCGGTCACCGACACCGATCGGACCGCGCCGCTGCGTCCGGACCACCTCGCGTACGTCATCTTCACCTCCGGTTCCACCGGCACGCCCAAGGGTGTCGGCGTCACCCACGCCGCCATCGTGAACCGGCTGCGCTGGATGCAGGACGCCTACCCGCTCGACTCCTCCGACGTGGTGCTGCAGAAGACCCCCGCCACCTTCGACGTCTCGGTGTGGGAGTTCTTCTGGCCCTTGCAGATCGGGGCCCGCCTGGTCATCGCCGCCCCCGACGGGCACCGCGATCCCGCGTATCTGGCCCGGATCATCGCCGAGAAGGGCGTCACCACGGCGCATTTCGTACCGTCCATGCTGTCGGTGTTCCTCACCGACACCGATGTGCGGGGCTGCACCGGACTGTCGCGGGTCTTCTGCTCGGGTGAGGCGCTGCCCGCCGCCACCGTCGCCGATTTCCACGCCGCCCTCGGCAGCGGCGCCGACGCGCCGCAGCTGTACAACCTGTACGGCCCGACCGAGGCCGCCGTCGACGTCACCGCCTGGCACTGCACTCCGGGCAGCACCGACGTCCCGATCGGCTCGCCCGTCTGGAACACCCGCACCTATGTACTGGACGCCCGGCTCCAGCCGGTCGCCCCGGGCGTCGTGGGTGAGCTGTACCTGGCCGGCGTGCAGCTGGCCCGGGGCTACGTGGGCCGTGGCGCCCTGACCGCCGACCGTTTCGTGGCCAACCCGTTCACCCCCGGCGCCCGCATGTACCGCACCGGTGACCTGGTGCGCTGGCGCGGCACCGGCACCGCCGGCGTCCTGGAATACCTGGGCCGCAGCGACTTCCAGATCAAGGTGCGCGGCCTGCGCATCGAACTCGGCGAGATCGAGGCCGTCCTGCTGACCGACGCCCGCGTCGCGCGCGCCGTGTGCGTGGCCCGCCGCGGCCGCAGCGGGGACGAGCTCATCGGCTACGTCGTGGCCGCCCCCGGCGTCGGCGACCTGGACCCTTCCGACCTCACCGCCACGTTGCGCCGGACCCTGCCCAGCTACATGGTGCCGACATACCTCATGGTGCTCGACGAGCTACCGCTCAGCGCCAACGGCAAGGTGGACCGCAAGGCGCTGCCCGCACCCGATGCGGGCGCCCGCCGCCCGGCCCGGCCCGCCGCCGCTCCGCGCACCGCCATGGAACACCAGCTCACCGGCATCTTCGCCGAGGTGCTCGGCACCGACGAATTCGACGTCGAGGACAGCTTCTTCGACCTGGGCGGCAACTCGCTGACCGCCGCCCGGGCGGTCGCGCGCGTGAACGCGGCCCTGGGCGCGTCGCTCACCATCCGCGATCTGTTCGAAACGTCCACTGTCACCGCGCTGGCCACCCGGCTCTCGGCCGAGGAGCCGGAGAACACCTCCCCGAAACTGATGGCCGGGCAACGGCCGCAACAGCTTCCGCTGTCGCTGGCCCAGCAGCGGCTGTGGATCCTCAACCGGTTCGCCGAGCACGCGGCGGCCTACAACATGGCCTTCGCGGTGAAACTGACCGGGCCCCTGGATATTCCGGCGCTGCGGGCCGGCCTGGTGGATGTGCTGGAACGACACGAGAGCCTGCGCACCACCTTCCCCGACACCCCCGACGGGCCCTGCCAGCTGGTGCACCCGGCCTCGGAGATCCCGCTCACGCTCGATCCCATCGACGCCACCGGTGAGGACGCGGTCGCGCTGGCGAGCGAATTCGCCGGGTACGGCTTCGATCTGCGCAGCCAGGCCCCGGTCCGGGTGGCGCTGTACGCCATCGGGCCCGACACCCACCTATTCCTGGTGGTGCTGCACCACATCAGCGGCGACGGCTGGTCCACCGCCCCGCTGAGCCGCGACATCATCACCGCGGTCGCCGCCCGCGCCCAGGGCGCCGCGCCGCAGTGGACGCCGCTGCCGGTGCAGTACGCGGATTTCGCACTGTGGCAACGGGAACTGCTCGGCGACGAGGCCGACCCGGCCAGCGCCCTGGCCCGGCAGCTCGCCTTCTGGCGCGTCGCGCTCGCCGACCTGCCCGACCAGCTGGACCTGCCGCTGGACCGCCCCCGTCCGCGGCACCGCGGCACCGCCGGTGGCACCGTCGAGTTCGAGATCTCCGCGCAGACCCGCCGGGCCCTGGCGGGCGTGGCCGCCACACGCGGGGTCAGCACGTTCATGGTCCTGCACGCCGCGCTGGCCGCGGTGCTCGCGCGCCTGTGCAACACCACCGACATCGTGATCGGCACGCCGATCGCCGGGCGCAGCGATCCGGCGCTCGACGATCTGGTCGGCATGTTCGTCAACACCCTCGTGCTGCGCACCCGGGTGGACCCGGCCGCCGGGTTCGACCGCATGCTCGCCGAGGTCCGCGAAACCGACCTCAATGCCTTCGCCAATGCCGACGTGCCGTTCGAGCGGCTCGTCGAGGTGGTCAATCCCGAGCGCTCCGCCGCCCGCCACCCCCTGTTCCAGGTGATGCTGTCCTACGACAGCAACCCCGAGCTGGACGTCGACCTGCCCGGCGTGGAGACCGAGGTGGTGCCCCTGGCCACCGACGTCGCCAAGTTCGATCTGCAGCTGACCGTCCAGGAACCTGCCGGCATCCCCGCCGAGAACGCCGGATTCACCGCCGAATTCGGTTATGCCGCCGACGTTTTCGATCGCATCACGGTGGAGGCCATCGCGCGGCGCTTCGGTGCGATCCTGGCCGCCGCGGTCGCCGACCCGTCCACCCCGGTCGGCGACCTGCCGCTGCTGGATGTCCGGGAGACCGCGAAGCTGGTGCCCATCGTGGGTTCCCCCGCCGAGCCCAGCATCACCCTGGCCCGGCTGCTCAGCGACACCGCCGAGCGGGTGCCCGACGCGGTCGCGGTCCGCTACCTCGGCGTCGACACCACCTACCGGGAGCTCGACGAACGCTCGAATCGCCTGGCGCGGGTGCTGATCGAGCACGGCGCGGGCCCGGAGGTGGTGGTGGCGATCGCGCTGCCGCGCAGTCTGGAGAGCATCCTCGCGGTGTGGGCGGTGGCCAAGACCGGTGCCGCGTACGTGCCCGTCGACCCCGACTATCCGGCCGACCGCATCGCCCACATGCTCGCCGATTCCGGCGCCATGCTCGGTATCACCAATGCCGAACGGCGCGAGGACATGCCGACCACCTGGCCCGGCAACCGGGGCCGCCACCGCAAGAGCTACGTCGACTGGCTGCTGCTCGGCTCCGAGCTGCTCGCACCGGAGTGCGCGCAGTTCCCCGATACCCCGGTCACCGACGCGGACCGGCACCACCCGCTGCGCGTCGGCGGCCCGGCCTACCTGATCTACACCTCCGGTTCCACCGGCAAGCCCAAGGCCGTGGTGGTCACCAATGCGGGCATCGCCTCGCTGGCGCACGAGCAGATGCACCTGTTCAAGGTCACCGATTCGGCTCGCACCCTGCACTTCTCGTCGCCCAGCTTCGATGCGTCGGTGCTGGAGCTGCTGCTGGGCTTCGCGGCCGGGGCCACCATCGTGGTGGTGCCCGCGGGCGTCCTCGGCGGCGCCGAGCTGGCGCGCATCCTGCGCGAGGAGCACGTGACGCACGCCTTCGTGACGCCCGCCGCCCTCGCCACCGTGCCGGCCGGCGACCTGCCGGAGCTGGAGGCCGTCATCGTCGGCGGCGAGGCCTGCCCCGAGGAGCTCGTCGAGGTTTGGACCGCACCGGATTCCCGGCCCGGCCGCCCGGCGCGGCGCATGCACAACATGTACGGCCCCTCCGAGGCCACCGTCGCCGCCACCGCCACCGGGCCCATGCTCGCGGGGCAGCCGGTCCCGATCGGCGGACCCGTGCGCGGCATGCGGCTGTTCGTGCTCGACGGCCGCCTGCACCCGGTGCCGCCGGGCGTGGCGGGCGAGCTGTACCTGTCCGGTCCCGGCCTGGCCCGCGGCTACCTGGGCCGGCACGGCCTGACCGCGCAACAATTCCCGGCCAACCCGCACGGGCGGCGCGGCGAACGCATGTACCGCACCGGCGATCTCGTGGTCGCCGACCGGGCGGGACAGCTGCGCTTCCTGGGCCGGGCCGACGACCAGATCAAGATCCGCGGCTTCCGCATCGAACTGCGCGAGATCGACCACGTGCTGGCCGCGCATCCGGGAGTCACCTTCGCGCTCACCATCGTTCACCACGACGAGCGTGGAATCCCGCGTCTGGTGGCCTATCTCACCGCCGACACCGACATCGACCCGGCCGCCGTGCTCGACACCGCGCGCGGGCGGCTGCCCGGTTACATGGTGCCCGCCGCGCTCACCGTCCTCGACTCCGTGCCGGTCTCCCCGACCGGCAAGCTGGACCGCAAGGCGCTGCCCGCGCCGGAGTTCGTGGCCGCCGCGCCCACCCGCGCCCCGGAAACCGAACTGGAGCAACAGGTCGCGCTGGTCTTCGGCAGTGTGCTGGGCGGCCTCACACCCGGTGCGGACGACAACTTCTTCGAGATCGGCGGCAACTCGCTGCTGGCCACCCGCCTGACCACGGCCCTGCACAGCGAGTTCGGGGTGGAGCTGCCGGTGCGCGACATCTTCGAGCTGCCGACGGTGGCCGGAGTGGCCGCGCGGCTGGCGGAAGCGCCCCGGGCCCGGCGTGTAGCGCTGGCTGTGCATACGCCGCGCCCGGAGCGCGTGCCACTGTCGTTGCCGCAGCAGCGACTGTGGTTCCTCAACCGATATTCCCCCGAATCCAGCGCTTACAACATCGCATTCGTGCTGCGGATCGATGGCGATCCGGATATCGACGCGTTGCGGTCGGCGCTGGCCGACGTGGTGGAGCGTCACGAGGTGCTGCGTACCGTCTTCCCGGAGGACGACCAGGGCGCCTACCAGGTGGTGCTGGACACCGCACAGTGCCTATCGATGCTGGACGTGGTCGAGACCGACGAGGTCGGCGCGCGCCACGCCCTGCGCTCGCTGGCGCGCCGCGGCTTCGACCTGACCCGCGAGATCCCGCTGCGGATGACCTTGCTGCGCACCGGAACCCGCCGGCACCTGCTCGGCATCGCGCTGCACCACATCGCCGCCGACGGCTGGTCGCTGGGCCCGCTCACCCGGGACCTGGCCATCGCCTACACCGCCCGCCACGGCGGCGCGGCACCCACCTGGGCGCCGCTGCCGGTGCAGTACGCCGACTTCAGCCTGTGGCAGCGCGAGATTCTCGGCACGGAGGACGACGCCGAGAGCGCCGCCGCCTCCCAGCTGGCCTACTGGCGCACCGCGCTGGACGACCTGCCCGGGGAACTGCCGCTGCCCTACGACCGGCCCCGCCCGGTCGAACCCACCCATCGGGCCGGATCGGTGCGGTTCGAGGTGCCCGAAGCCGTGCAGCGCAGGCTCGCCGAGGTCGCGCGGGCACACGGCGTCAGTCTGTTCATGGTGCTGCGCTCCACGGTGGCCGTGCTGCTGCGCATGGTCACCGGCGGCCGCGACATGATCGTCGGCACCCCGGTGGCCGGGCGCACCGACACCCGTCTCGACGATCTGGTCGGCATGTTCGTCAACACGCTGATCCTGCGCTCGGATGTGGACCCCGACCGCAGCTTCGCCGAACTGCTGCAGGCCGACCGCGACACCGAACTGGCCGCCATGGCGCACGCCGAGGTGCCCTACGAGCGGGTCGTGGAGGAACTGCAGTCCGGGGACGCGGGGCAGCGCCGCTACGGCGCGAGCCCGCTGCTGCAGGTCGCGCTGACCGTGCAGGACACACCGGTGCCCGCGCTGCGACTGCCCGGATTGTCGCTGCAGGCCGAGGAACTCGATATCGCGCTGGCCAAGTTCGATCTGGAGCTGCGGGTGCTGCCCGGCGCGGGCGAGGACCAGCGGGCCTTCGAATTCGTCTACGCCGCCGAGCTTTTCGACCAGTCGACGGTCGGCATCCTGGCCGAGCGTCTGGTCAAGGTGTTCGGCGCCGTCACCGCCGATGCGCACGTGCGCGTCCGTGACATCGACGCGCGCACCGAACTCGAGCACGACATGTTCACCCCGGCCTGGGGCCCCGCGCCGGAGCCGCAGTGCAGCCTGGCCGCCTACTTCGCGGCCACCGCGCACCTCAATGCCGACCGGGTGTTCCTGCGTCTCGACGACACCGAGCTCACCTACCTGGAATCCGACGTGTATTCGAACCGCTTGGCGCGGGCCCTGATCCACCGCGGCCTGGGCCCGGGTGACCGGGTGGCGCTGGGCCTGACCCGGTCGGTGGAGTCGGTGCTGACGGCGCTGGCCGTCACCAAGTGCGGTGCGGCGTTCGTGCCGGTGGACCCCAACTATCCGGCCGACCGGGTGCAGCACATGCTCGCCGACTCCGGCTGCGGGGTGGGTGTCAGCATGACCGAGCACGCCGACCGGCTCCACGCCGCCGGTGACCGCGGCACGCAGTGGCTGCTGCTCGACGACGCCGTACTGCTCGAAGAACTCGAGGTCCTCGACGACGGCCCGATCACCGATGCCGAGCGCACCAGGACCCTGTGGACCACGGATCTGGCGTACCTCATCTACACCTCCGGCTCGACCGGAAAACCCAAGGGCGTGGCCGTCACCCACGGCGGCCTGTCCAATTTCGCCGACGAGGTCCGCGAGCGCGCACGGGTCGACCGGGACTCGCGGACCATGCACTTCTCGTCCCCGAGCTTCGACGCCTCCGTCTACGACCTGCTGTTGGCGATCTGCGCGGGCGCGACCATGATCATCGTTCCGCCCGACGTGTACGGCGGCGACGAACTGGCGGCGCTCATGGACCGCGAACAGGTCAGCCACACCTTCATGACCCCGGCCGCGCTGGCGACCATCGACCGGGACCGCTGGCCACTGCCACACCTGCGCGCGATCATGCTGGGCGGCGAGGCCTTGGGACCGGAACTGGTGGCGCGCTGGGCCCCCGGCCGCCTGATGCTCAACGTGTACGGTCCGACGGAGACCACCATCGTGGTCACGATCTCCGAGCCGCTGCGGGTCGGCGAGCCCGTCACCATCGGCAACCTGGTCCGCGGCGCCCGCGCCGTGGTCCTCGACGACCGCCTGCGCCCGGTCCCGGTCGGCGTGCCCGGCGAGCTGTACATCGGTGGACAGGGTTGCGCGCGCGGCTATTTCGAGCGGTTCGATCTCACCGCCTCCCGGTTCGTCGCGGACCCGTACGGCCCGGCGGGCTCGCGCCTCTACCGCACCGGCGATGTGGTGCGCTGGACCCGCGACGGTGACATCGCCTACCTGGGCCGCAGCGACCATCAGGTGAAGCTGCGTGGTTTCCGTATCGAGCTGGGCGAGATCGACGGCGTGCTCACCGCCCACCGTGCGATCCGCTTCTCCCACACCGAGGTTCGCGAGATCGCGGGCGCGCGCCGCATCGTGTCGTTCGTGCTGCCCATGGACCTCGCCGCCGCACCCGACCTCGAGGAGCTGCGCGCGCACTGCGCGGAGCACCTGCCGGCGCACATGGTGCCCAGCGCCTTCGCCCTGCTCGACCACATTCCGCTCACCCCGGTCGGCAAGCTCGACCGCGACGCGCTGCCCCAACCCACGGCCGTCGTCGCCGGGGTCTCGCGGGAACCGGAGACCGACACCGAGCGCCTGGTCGCCGAGGTGATGGGGGAGCTGGTCGGCGCCGAGTCCCTGGGCGCGGACGCCAGCTTCTTCGAGGTCGGCGGAAACTCGCTGCTGGCCACCCAATTGGTGGCCAGGCTGGCCACCGTCACCGGGGTGCGGCTGGAGGTGCGGTCGGTCTTCGCCGCGCCCACCGTTGCCGGACTCGCCGCGGCCCTGGACGCCGGATCTTCCTCGGCGGATCTGCGGCCGGAACCGCGTCGGCGCACCCGGCCCGCGCGGATCCCGCTGTCCGCGGCCCAGCGGCGGCTGTGGTTCCTGGAGAAGTTCAACGCCGGCGAGCACGGAGAAGCGCTGGGCGCCTACAACGTTCCGCTCGCCCTGCGCCTGCACGGTGAGCTGGACATCCCGGCGCTGCGCGCGGCCCTGCATGCCGTGCAGGACCGTCACGAGACCCTGCGCACCGTCTTCCCGGAGATCGACGGCGAACCCTGCCAGCGGATTCTGGAGCCGGGCGAGGGGACGATCGGCCTGCCGGTGCGGACGGTCTCCGCGGACGAGGTGCCCGGCGAGATCCGCCGCGTCACCGCCGGCGGTTTCGACCTGGCCACCAGCGTGCCGGTGCGCGCCGCCCTGCTGCGCCTGACCGGCAGCAGGACCGAGCACGTGCTGGTGCTGGTCGTGCACCACATCGCCATGGACGGCTGGTCGCTGCAGCCGCTGGCCGCCGATGTGGCCGCCGCCTACCGGGCCCACACCGGCAAGCAGACCCCGGAATGGCCCGAACTGCCCATCCAGTACGCCGATTACACGCTGTGGCAGCAGGATGTGCTGGGCCGCGAGGACGATCCGGATTCGGTGATCAGCCGCCAGCTCGACTACTGGCGGCGCGCCCTCGACGGCATCCCGGAACTGCTCTCCGTTCCCGCCGACCGGCCGCGGCCGCCGGTGCCGACCTACCGGGGCGGCACGGTGGAATGCAAGCTCGACGCCTTCACCCACCGCGAATTGCAGGCGCTGGCAGCCGAACACGGCGTCACCATGTTCATGGTGCTGCACGCGGCACTGGTCACACTGCTGCACCGCCTGACACACGGTGACGACATCACGGTCGGCACACCCATCGCGGGACGCGGACATCCGGCGCTGGACCGCCTGGTCGGTATGTTCGTCGGCACCCTGGTGCTGCGCACCCACATCGACGGCGGCGCCGCGTTCGGCGACCTGCTGCGCGCGGTCCGCGACACCGACCTGGAGGCCTTCGCCCACGCCGACCTGCCGTTCGAGCGCCTCGTCGAGGTGCTGAATCCGGCGCGCTCCCAGGCACATCACCCGATGTTCCAGGTCATGCTGTCGGTGCAGAACCAGCCGGCGCGGGTGCTGGAGCTGCCCGCCATGCGCATCGAGGCCGACGACGCCGACCCGGGCATCGCCAAATTCGACCTCCAGTTCACCCTCACCGAATCCTGGACGCCGCACCGCGAACCCGACGGCATCACGGTGTCGGTGAACTACGCCTCCGACCTGTTCGAGGCGGCGACCGCGCAGCGGCTGGCACAGCGCTTCGTGCGGCTGCTGGCCGCGGCCGCCGCGCATCCGGCCACCGCCGTGGGCGATCTGGACCTGCTGGACTCGGCCGAATGGTCGGCGCTGGCGCCCGTCCGCGGCACCGAGCCCGGCCTGCCCATCACCTTCCCGGAGGTGTTCGAGGCCGCGGTCAACCTCAACCGGTCGGGCATCGCGGTCCGCTCCGCCGGCACCCAGATCTCCTACGACGCTCTGGACCGCTGGACCAACCGGCTGGCCCGGGTGCTCATCAGCTACGGCGTGGGCCCGGAAACCCTGGTCGCCATGGGGATTCCGCGTTCGGCCGAATCGGTGGCGGTGATGCTGGCCATCGCCAAGGCCGGTGGCGCGTTCGTGCCCGTCGACCCGAACTATCCGGAGCAGCGCATCAGTCACATGCTGCTGGATTCCGGTGCGGCCGTGGGTATCACGCTGTCCGGCTATCGGGAGCGCATGCCGGATGCGGCCAACTGGACGATGCTGGACGCGCCGTCGTTCCGGCGGCGGGTGCTCGCCACCTCCGACGCGCCGATCCGCGACGCCGAACGCATCGTGCCGCTGCGCATGCACAACCCGGCCTACGTCATCTACACCTCCGGCTCCACCGGCATCCCCAAGGGCGTCGTCGTCACCCACGGCGGCCTGTCCAACTTCGCCGCCGAGACCGCCCAGCGCTTCGACGTCGGCCCCGGCTGCCGCGTCCTGCACTTCGCCACACCGAGTTTCGACGCCGCCATGCTGGACCTGCTGTTCGCTCTCGGCGGGGCCGCCACCCTGGTGATCAATCCGGCGGGCGTGGTCGGCGGGCAGGAACTGGGGCAGGTGTTCATCGAGGAGGGCATCACCCACGCCTTCATCACCACCGCGGCGCTGAGCACCGTCGATCCGGCCGGCGTGACCGCGCTGCGGCATATGCTGGTCGGCGGTGAGGCGCTGCCACCGGACCTGGTCCGCCGGTGGGCACCGGGCCGCAAGTTCTACAACGTGTACGGGCCGACGGAGACCACCATCGTCACGGTGATCTCGCAGCCCATGACACCCGGCGGGCAGATCACCATCGGCGGACCCATCCGCGGGGTCGGCGCGAGCGTGCTCGACGCGCGCCTGCACCCGGCCCCGGCCGGGGTCACCGGTGAACTGCACCTGGCCGGCGCGGCGCTGGCGCGCGGCTACCTGCGCCGCCCGGGCCTGACCGCGCAGCGCTTCGTGGCCAACCCGTTCGGCAAGCCCGGTGACCGTATGTACCGCACCGGCGACCTGGTCCGCTGGCTCGAAAGTGAGCGCGGCGCAAGGGATCTGGAGTACGTCGGCCGCACCGACCACCAGGTCAAGATCCGTGGCTTCCGCATCGAACTCGGCGAGATCGACGCGGCGCTGGCCAAGCACCCGGAGGTGGAGTTCGCCCTCACGATCGGGCACCGCACCCCGGCCGGCTCCACCGCGCTGGTGTCGTATGTGAAGCCGCGCACCGGAACCGCGCCCACCACCGCCGAGCTGACCGCGCACGTGGCCGAGCTGGTGCCCAACTACATGGTCCCGCAGTCGATCATGCTGCTGGACCGGGTGCCGCTGTCCCCGGTCGGCAAGCTCGACCGGAAGGCGTTGCCGGAACCGGTGTTCGCGGCCCGCGAGGGCTACCGGGCCCCCACCACCGCGCTGGAGGAGGCACTGTGCGCCGCCTTCGCCGACGTGCTGGGCGTCGAGCAGGTCGGCGCCGACGACGGGTTCTTCGAACTCGGCGGCAACTCGCTGCTGGCCACCAAGGTGGTGGCCCAGCTGCGGGCGGGCGGCATCGACCTGCCGGTGCAGGCCATGTTCGGCGAGTCCACCCCGGCCGCCATCGCCGGGCGGCTCACCGCCGCCGAGGGTGACGCGGGCGCCACGTTGACCGCGGCCCTGGGCGCGGTGCTGCCGCTGCGTCCGGTCGCCGATTCCGGTGTGCCACCGCTGTTCTGCGTGCATCCGGCCATCGGCCTGTCCTGGTGCTTCGCCGGGCTGCTGTCGCATCTGCCGCCGGAGCTGCCCGTGTACGGCCTGCAGGCCCCGCACGTGGCCGGGGAGGACAGTCACCGTACCATCGCCGAGGCCGCGAAACACTATGTGGCGCATATGAAGTCGGTGCAGCCCGAGGGGCCTTACCAGGTGCTGGGCTGGTCGCTGGGCGGGCTCATCGCCCACGAGATCGCCGTGCAGCTGCAGGAGGCCGGTGACGAGGTCGCGCTGCTGGCCATGATGGACAGCTACCAGCTGTCGGATCGGTGGCTCGAGGAGGCGGTGCCGTCGGTGGCGGCCGTGGTCGCCGAATTCGGTTCCGACCTGCTCGGCGGTGACGCCGACATCGATTCGCGCATGACGCTCACCGAGGCGGCCGAACTGCTCCGCGGGCGATCCGGTCCGTTCGCGGCGCTCACCGTCGAGCACCTGGAACGGCTGTACACCGGATACGAGAACGGCGCGGCGCAGGCACACGGGTTCCGGCCCCGGGTCTTCGATGGTGATCTGCTGTTCTTCACCGCCGCCGACGACGAGATCAACCGGGCCGACCCGGACCGCTGTGCCGCGGCCTGGCAGCCCTACGTCACCGGTTCGGTGCACGACCAGCTGGTGCGCTGCACACACGCCGGCATGACAACGCCCGAATCCCTCGCCGTCATCGGGCCGGTGTTGCGGGATCAGCTGGCAGCCATCCGAGCCCGGCGGGAGGGTATGCGATGAGTCTGGCCGTGGAAGTCCAAGGGCTGGTGAAGTACTACGGCAAGATGCGGGTGCTGGACGGTATCGATCTCGAGATCCCGTCCGGCACGGTGATGGGCCTGCTCGGGCCCAACGGCGCGGGTAAGACCACCACGGTCCGCATCGTCACCACCCTGTTACGCCCGAGCGCCGGCTCGGTGCACGTCGCGGGAGTGGACGTGCTGAAGCATCCGGCGCGTGTTCGCACCCGGATCGGCCTGTCGGGCCAGTACGCGGCCATCGACGCCAACCTGTCCGGATTCGAGAACCTGCGCATGGTGGCCCGGCTGTACGGCATGAACCACAAGCGGGCTGCCGAACGTGCCACCGAACTGCTCACCGCCCTCGGTCTCGAGCACGCGGCAGGGCGGCGGGCGGGCACCTACTCCGGCGGTATGGCCCGCCGGCTGGACCTGGCGGGAGCGCTGGTGTGCCGGCCCCCGGTGGTCGTGCTGGACGAGCCGACCACCGGCCTGGATCCGCGCGGGCGCCTCGACATGTGGCGTGTCATCGGCGAACTCGTCGACGACGGCACCACCGTCCTGCTCACCACCCAGTACCTGGAGGAGGCCGACCTCCTCGCCGACCGCATCACCGTCATCGACCGCGGGCGGGTCATCGCCCGCGGCTCGGCCGACGAACTGAAGACCTCCATCGGCGGCGACAAGCTCACCGTCACCCTCGCGCCCGGGCAGGATCCCGCCCCCGCGCAGCAGGTGCTGGGTGAGGTGGGCATCGGCGAAGCCGAATTCGACGAGGGCGCCGACGCGGTCACCGTGGTGGTCGGCGACGGCAGCCGCACCATGGTGGAGGCGCTGCGCCGCCTCGACGACGCCGGGGTGCACGTGGTCGACGCCGTCGTGGACCGGCCCACCCTCGACGACGTATTCCTTTCCCTCACCGGCAGATCCGTCGACCACAAGCCGGACGTCCCCGCCCCCGAGTCTGTTCAAGAGGAGATCCTGTCGTGACGACCCTCCCCGCCGAACCGGAAGCTCCCGCGCCACCGGAGGAGGAGCAGGCCCGCCCCAGCGTCGAGGGACCCCTCATACTGTTACCCCGGGTGGTGCGCGACTCGGCGATCGTGGCCTACCGCAACCTGCTGACCATCCTGCGGGTGCCCACCCTGCTGGTGACGGCCACCATCCAGCCGCTGATGTTCGTGTTCCTGTTCGCCTACATCTTCGGCGCGTCCCTGGGCGGCAGCCAGTACCGGGAGTTCCTGCTGGCCGGAATCTTCACGCAGACGGTCGCTTTCAATGCCGCGTTCACCACCGTCGGCCTGGCCAACGACCTGCACAAGGGCATCATCGACCGGATGCGGACGCTGCCCATGTCGCGGCTGGCGGTGCTGATGGGCCGCACCCTGTCGGACCTGGTGGTCAACATCCTGGCGCTCGCGGTCATGGTGGTGTGCGGGTACGTGGTCGGCTGGCGGATCAACGGGTCGATCGTGGACGGGGTGCTGGCGTTCGGGGTGATCCTGCTGTTCGCGTTCGCCATGTCGTGGGTCGGGGCGATCACCGGGCTCATGTCGCCCAGCGTCGAGGTGGCCCAGAGCGCCGGTCTCATCTGGCTGTTCCCGCTGACCTTCATCTCCTCGGCATTCATCTCCGGGGAGACACTGCCCGGCCCGCTGCGCACCGTCGCCGCCTGGAATCCGATCACCGCGGTGTCGGCGGCCGGGCGCAAGCTCTTCGACAACGGCTCCCCGCCATCGTTCAAACCGGCCACCGGCTGGCCCGCCGACCACTGTGTCGAATACTCCGTCTTCTGTTCGCTGGCCATCCTGGCGATCTCGGTGCCGATCGCCCTGCTGCAGTACCGGAAGGTGGCCAGTCACTGAGCCGACCCGGCCGGTCCGATCGCGGTCATCCCCGAGCCCGCCCGCGCTTCCGAGATCGCGCCTCGTCGAGCTGGCCGCATACCCGTTGCCCCCGCGTGAGGACGAGATCGCCGCGTTGGTGCCGGCGGGCAACTCGACCCGGCAGGCCACCCTGGTGGTGTCGCCGTTCACGGTGCAGCAGCACCTGAAGTCCATCGTCGAGAAGTCCGGGGTGCGCAGCCTCGGGGAGCTGGTCGCCAATCTCCTTGCCGCCCACTACGGCTCACCGGGCTGACCCCCGATACAGGAAGGGCCCCGCACCGGTGTGGTGCGGGGCCCTTCCCGTCTGTCGCGGTGCTCAGCCGCGGCGGCGGGTCTTGAGCAGCTCCATGCGCTCCTGCAGGAGCTCCTCGAGCTCCTCCTTGCTGCGACGCTCCAGCAGCATGTCCCAGTGGGTGCGGGGCGGCTTGACCTTCTTGGGCTCCTGCGTGGTGCCCTCGAGCAGGATGCCCTCCTGGCCGTTGCGGCACAGCCAGGTCGGCGGGATTTCGGCGTCGTCGGCGAAGGGAACGTCGAATTCCTCGCCGTTGTCGGTGCGGTACCGCGCCATCCGACGCGGCGCCAGGTCGTGGTCGCGGTCGGTCTCGTAGCTCACCGCTCCGAGCCGAGACCCCCGGAGTACGCGATCTGCCATGAGTGCGGTCCCTTCTCGCCTGTCGGCAATGTTCTACATCAGTGTTTCTGCAGCTGCGCTACCTACTGTCAACGCAGCCGCGCACGTATCGGTTCCCGTGCGAGAACCCTGCCATCCTACTCGTCCGGCGCGCCCACCCCGCCGCGGCGTGCCCTTCCGCCCGGTCGCGGCCGCAAACCGCTAATGTGACGGACCATGTCTCGACGCGTGCTGTCCTGCTGCCAATGGTGCGGGCGGGAGATCGCCGAATCGGAGATCGGACGCCGCCGGCGGTACTGCCGGCAATCGTGCCGCCAGCGTGCGTACGAACATCGAAACAGCGTGAAGGGCACCGGCATTCCCGAGGATTCGGTGGTGCTCAGTGCCCAGGAGGTCTCGGACCTGTCCGATCGCTGGTTCGCCGCCCGCTGCGCCGCCGAGGACGTGGCCACAGCGGTCGCGGAGGGCGCCGAGATGATCGAACTCGCCGATCTCACCGCGACATTGGTGGCGTTGACGCGCGAGGCGGAACGGCTGCGCTGACCGTGGCGTGGCGGCCGGCGGGCAGGGCACGCACGCTCAGCGCGTAGACGATGCCGATGCCGAGCGCGGTGACGGCGGCTACAAGGCCGAGGGCGGTGAGGGTTTCACCGTCGGGCCGGGTCACCGGCTGGCCGCGCAGCGCCTGCCAGACCAGCAGCGCCACCAGAGCGGTGTAACCGAGCGCCAGCACCCCGATCAGCCGGGTGCGGGTGCGCTCGGTGCGCAGCCATGTCACGGCCGGGGCGAGGCGGGCCAGCACGATGGCCGCCACGATGAGCAGTTGAATGCCGTGCAGGCCCGCGAAATGCGCGATCCGCATGTCGCCGCCCGCGGTGCTCCAGTGTGTGATCGGCATGCCCTCGACACCGTCGCGGACGGCGGGCTGCCCGCTGACGAAGGTGTGTCCCGCGCCCAGCCGCACCGGGTGGCCGTAGGCGTCGGTGGTCTGCTGCTCGCCGCTGAAGCCCATGGTGTAGCCCAGCGCCATGCCGAAGACCGCGATGCCCAGGCCGGCGCGGATGGCCAGCGAGGTGGGCCGGTCGGTGACGTGCTGCCACGAAAGGGTCACCGCGATCACCAGATTCGCGAGGAACAGTCCGGGCACACCGGTCATGAACACCCACTGGCCGATGGTGTTGACCGCGTCGTGCTGGGTGTTGAAGTGGCTGAAGGTGCCGCGTGCGGCCTGCACCACCACGAAACCGACGTCCACGGTGGCGGTGGCGGCGAAGACGGCGCCCATCCACCAGGTCAGCCGCTGGCCGCGGTGCGGGAACGACACCAGCCACGCCAGGGTGCCGCAGTAGAGGACCATGGCGATGGCGAACTTGAGCGGTTTGAGCCACACCGATTCGCCCAGCAGCATGCGGTCGTCGAAGGCCATGGCGCACAGGGAGAACACGGCCAGGGCCGCCATGGCCGCGGTGGTGACGAGCAGGGGGCGGTGCAGCCGGCGAGCGGGGACGGTGGGGGCGAACGGCGCGAGCGGCGGACGATCGAGCGTGGTCATGACGGTGACGCTAGGTTCGTGCGGCCGCCCGCCACCTCCCCCGGCGGTGGGGTGGGCACGTAGTACCCGGGTATGAGAACAGCCCCGGCGGTATGAGCCGGGGCTGTTCTGCGTGGGTCGCGAACGCCGTTGTCGCGCAACCGATCCGTGCACCCGTCCTCGGGCGCCCGGATGAGCGGTGGGGTCAGTGGACGGGGATGCCGACGTCCATGCCGCGCCCGGCCAGGTAGGGCAGCGGGTCGACGGGCGCGCCGTCGCCGGTGTGCACCTCGTAGTGCAGGTGCGGTCCGGTGGAATAGCCGCGGCTGCCGACCGTGGCGAGTAGGTCGCCGGCGCGCAACTGCTGGCCCACCTGGACCAGGATGTCCTGCATGTGGCCGTAGACGCCGATGGTGCCGTCGTCCTGCAGCACCCGGACCCAGAGGCCGAACCCGGAGGCGGGGCCCGCCTCGATGACGGTGCCGTCGGTGATGGCGTGGATCGGTGCGCCGAAGCCCTCGCCGAAGTCGATGCCGGCGTGCATGGCGCCCCAGCGGATGCCGAAGCCGGAGGTGAGCGGACCGGCGACCGGGCGCACGGTCTTGGGGCGGGCCTGCTCGGCGTGCAGGCCGTCGAGGAAGTCGAGCACCGGCTGCGGCACCACCTGCGGCATCTGTGCCTCGCGCGGGGTGAAGGCGGTGAAGGCGCCGTCGATCTGGGCAGCGTTTGCCACGGAGTCGCCCGTGAGCTCGTGTGTGGCGTGCGGGGCGGTGGCGGCCAGCGCGGTCAGGGTGGCGCCGACGACGGCGGTGACGGCCGCGGCACGGGTCGCGACCGAACGGTACCGGCCGGTTCCATGCAGTCGAGGTAACGGAACGGTTACGGGCATTGCTCGACCGTACGAGAACCCGGCTGTCGTTCAGAAGCCGAGTTGCGACCGTCACAGTGCGCCGAAAGTTCAGTTCGCGTATTACGAGGCGATAACGACACGCGGGTAAATCTTGGATGACGTCGGTCTCCCGGGGTTGCCGGCGAATTGACCGCGGCAGGGCGGTGCGGGCAGTCTGCTTAAGTGGTCGCTAATGGAGTGCGGGTGTTGAGCGCGCTCGCCGACGGTACTCGCCGGGCGGTGTTCGAAGCTCTCCCGCACGGCCCGAAATCGGTGGGCGAACTCGCCGACGCCCTGGGCGTCACCAATTCGGCAATCTCCCAGCATCTGAAGGTGCTGCGTGAGGCGCGCCTGGTGATGATGCGGCCGCAGGGCAACCGCCGTCTCTACTCGCTGGACCCGCGCGGGCTGGCGGATGCGCGCGACTATCTCGAACAGTTCTGGCCCAGCGCCCTGGCCGCCTACTCCGCGGCCCTGTCCAGCGCGCAGACCGAACGCCCATCCGAGTAGCGCGAACCTGCGGGCCGGCCGGATGCGGCGGGAACAGGCCGGGGGCGCAGGAGCAGACGCGAGGCTGCGGGAGCGGACCGGTGTCGGGAAACGGGGTAGCAGGCAGCGGGGCCGCGTACGGCTGGATCGCTGAGACCCGGCGAACATGCTCCACCCGGCGTCGTGCACGCTCTTCTCCGGCCGGGTGCGGGCGAGCCCTTCCACACTCGAGTCTTCGACGAACACCGCTCGGTTGTCGCGGATGATCCGTGTCGAATGCTTGTGCGCCCGGTCCCGGCGCGTATCGGCGACTTTCGCGTGCGCCTCGGCGACCCTGATCCGGGCCTTGGGCCGACTCTTCGAGCCTTTCTCCTTGCGGGACAACGCTTTCTGCGCCTTCCGCACGCGACGCTCGGTCTGGCCCAGGAAACGCGGGGATTCGATCGTCGTGCCGTCCGACAGCACCGCGAACGTCGCCGAACCCAGGTCGATACCCACCTCGGTATCGATCTGCATCGGATCGCCCGACATGCGGGGGATTCTTGCACTCCGGCGATTTCGCGCGCGACCGAGCGCAAACATCCCAGGCGGTTCGGGGAGCGAGCGCCTCGGGTTTGCCGGAGCGTCAGGGCTGGAGGGGTTGCCGGCGTGGGACGACGCGGCGATGGCTGATGCGCCAGCCGGAATCGGTGCGGACGACGATGTCCTCGTAGGTGACACTGGCGGCGGTGCCGTCGATCGCGACCGCGAGGCCCTTCGACAGGGCTCGCACGGTATCGGATGTGCTGGGTGACACCACGATATTGGTGACGTGATGCCCCAGCGGGTTGCCGTCGCCCAGTTGGAGCGCCATGTCGCGCAGGGCGTCCCGGCCGGTGACCACGCCCGCGCCGTAGGCGGTCAGGTCATAGGCGATGTCGTCGGTGAAGACCTCCCCGAAGCGGTCGAAGGCACCGGCATCGCTGAGATGTCCGTGCAGGGCGAGCAATTCGTGAATGGCCAGCCGGTCGGCCGTGGAGATCGACATAGCACGCAGTGATACCCGGCCGCGGGCGCGATCGCCAGTTGTTTTACGGATCAGGACAGGGACAGCGACGCGGCGGTGAAACGCCAAAGGCGTTCGGCGGCAAGGTCGACGGGCGGACGGGGATGGACGCGCAGCTGCTGGGCGATGCCGTGACGCAGGCCGCCGATGACATACGCGCCCGCGCTGTCGGGGTCGAGATCGGCGGGGATCTCGCCGGTGGCCTGCCCGCGGCGGATGTTCGTGGCGGCCGCGTCGCCGAGATTGCGGATGTAGAGGGCCTCGATCTCGGTGAGGCCCGGATCGGGCGCCGCGCGGTTGAGCAGCAGCGCCGCGAGCGGGTGCTCGAAGTGGAAGGCCACGAAACAGTGCGTGCGGGCGCGCTCGCGGGTGGCCCAGTCGCCGTCGGCCGGGAGCCGGTCGTCGGCGATGGCCCGGCTCAGGCCCTCGTAGAAGTCGTCCCAGATGGCCGCCAGCAGACCGACCTTGGAGCCGAAGTGGTGGTACAGCGCGCCGGTGCTCAGGCCGGTGCGGCGGGTCAGCGCGCTCAGTTCCAGGGTGCCGTTGGCGTGGACCAGTTCGTCGCGGGCCGCGTCCAGTAGTTGTTGACGTCCGATCGGTGCTCGTGCCACAGTCGAACAATAACAGAACTCAGTTATGTAAAGGATGGCGGAATGAGCGCGAAGGTGACATCGCTACGCGATCTGGACGGCGATCTGGCCGGAACCTACCGGCGCACCGAGAGCAGCGGCGCGAGCGTGGATCCGGCGGTGGTCGAGGCCGATCTGGCCGCGGTCGAGCGGGACGGCTATGTGATCCTGCACGACATGCTGACTCCGGCGGAGCTCGACCGGATCCGGGAAAGTGTTGTGCCACTGCTGGATCGGATCGGCCGGAACAACTTCGAGGGGCACTCGACACAGCGCATCTACAGCGTGCTGAACAAGACTCGTGCCTGCGACCGCATTGCCGACCACCCGCGGGTGCTGGCCCTGCTGGACCGGCTGTTCCTGCCGAACTACCTGCTGTCCATGCTGCAGGTGATCAACATCCTGCCCGGCGAGCAGGCACAGATGCTGCACACCGACGACGGCTTCTACCCGCTGCCGCGCCCGCGAAAGGGCTTGGGGGCGGCCACCATCTGGGCCATCGACGACTTCACCGCCGAGAACGGCGCGACCGACATCATTCCGGGCAGCCACCTGTGGGGCGACCGCCTGCCCGGGGAATCCGACCGTCGCGAACCGGTGGTGATGCCGGCGGGTAGCTGCGTATTCTTCGTCGGCACCCTGTGGCACGGCGGCGGTGCGAATCGCTCCGCGAATCCCCGCCTCGCGCTCACCGCCCAATACTGCGAACCGTGGCTGCGTCCCCAGGAAGCGTTCACGCTCTCCATGACCCGCGATACGGTCCGCGCGGTGTCCGAGGATATTCGCCGAATGCTCGGCTACAGCATCCACCCGCCGTTCATCGGGCAGGTCGACGGCATGCACCCCAAGCGGCTCCTGGAACCCGGAGCGCCCGCCCTGTAGTGCTCAGCTCGCCAGTTCCCGGGCCAGCTGCACGGCCGCTTTCATATCCGGCGCGTATCCCACCCGCCACTGCAGCCGATCGATCGGTGTCACCGAGACCCGATACCGATTCTCGACCCGTTCGAACTTGACGATGACCCGCTCACTCAAGGGGGCGTCGGTTTTCATGACTTGCTCTCCTGACCCCTGTCACAGCGTTCGGGACGACAGATGAGAATTCACGAGGTAAGAGCGGGGAGTCGATTGCTATCCAATAACTGTAGAAAAATCTGCGCGCGCTAGATACGGGCAAACGTCACATTCTGGACGCACTCTCCCGGGTGTCGCCGCGCCGCGGGCACACCGGCACGGTGGCCGCGGCGTCGGTCGTCGAGGACGTCAGTTGCTGCGATGACGGCGAGGGGCGCCGTCGGTGCGCTGGGATGCGGTCCGGCCGGAGGTGCCGCGGGTACGCGGCTCGGCGGGGGCACCCTGCCGTGCATCGGCCGTGCCGCGGCGCCCGGTCCGGGCGGCGCGGGTGCTCTGGTTCTCGTCGCGCGTGACGCCGGTACGCGGATTGTGGCCGTTCGAGGTGCTCGTGGCCGAGGCGCGAGGCTTTCCGCCGGTGCGGCCTCCCGCGCGGCGGGTGGGCCGGCCGTCGGTGGCGGTGTCGGGCTTGCGGGCCGCGGGGCGGTCGGGAGTGCGCGCATCGTCGGTGTTCTGGGAGCCCTGCCGGCGGCGGTTCCGAGGTGCGGTCTGCTTCGCGTCGGTCGGGGCCTGGCGGGTCCGCTTCTTGGGCTGGCGGGCTCCCCGCGTGGGGGAGGCGGCCGGCGTGTCCACGCGGTGCGGTGCCGCGGCATCGGCCGCGGGGAGGGCGACCAGCGGGGCCACCTCGCCGATCAGCTGCGTGACCGCCGGGGAGTCGGGGGTGACCGATTGCGGGGTGGCGGTGATCTTGGCCTTACGCATGAGGGCGGCGAGGTCGGTGCGCTGGTCGGGCAGGACCAGGGTGATGACGTCGCCGTGGTTGCCGGCGCGGGCGGTGCGGCCGGAGCGGTGCAGGTAGGCCTTGTGCTCGGCGGGCGGATCCACGTGGACCACGAGTTCGACGCCGTCGACGTGGACGCCGCGTGCCGCCACATCGGTGGCGACCAGGACCTTGGCGGTGCCGGAGGCGAAGGCGGCGAGGTTGCGATCGCGGGCCGGCTGGGTGAGATTGCCGTGCAGGTCGACGGCGGGGATGCCGGCGGTGGTGAGCTGGCGGGCCAGCTTGCGGGCCTGATGTTTGGTGCGGGTGAACAGGATTCGGCGTTCGGACCCGGAGGCGAGGCGGTGCACGATCGCGCGCTTGGCCTCCGTGGTCGGCACCTCGAACACGTGGTGGGTCATGGCGGCGACCGGCGAATTCGCTTCGTCCACAGCGTGTTTCACGGCATCCGGCAGGAACCGCTTGACGAGCTTGTTGACGCCGTTGTCCAGGGTGGCCGAGAACAGCAGGCGCTGACCGTCTTCGGGTGTGGCGGCCAGGATGCGGGTGACGCCGGGCAGGAAACCCAGATCGGCCATGTGGTCGGCCTCGTCGATGATGGTGATCTCGACCGAGTCCAGGCTGATCAGGTCCTGCCGCATCAGATCTTCGAGGCGGCCGGGGCAGGCGATGACGATGTCCACGCCCCGCTTGAGTGCCTGCACCTGCCGATGCTGCGAGACGCCGCCGAAGATGGTGGTCACCGACATGCGGTAGGCGGCCGCGAGCGGTTCCAGGGTGGCCGCGATCTGGGTCGCCAGTTCCCGGGTCGGCGCGAGCACCAGCCCGGCCGGGTGATTCGGCGCACACCGCCCGCCGCGCGCGCCCAGCCGATCCACCATCGGGATCGAGAAGGCGAGGGTCTTCCCGCTGCCGGTCCGCCCGCGGCCGAGCACATCCCGCCCGGCCAGGGAATCGGGCAGGGTGTCGGCCTGGATCGGGAACGGCTCGGTGATACCGGCGGCATCGAGCGCGCGGACGAGCGGTTCACGCACGCCGAGCGCGGCGAAGGAGGGCGAATTCATCGGTGTGGCAGTGCCTTCGAAAGGTGCTGGTCGCGCAGCGAAAACACTGCTTGCGAGGAGTTAGCGAAGTCTGGCGCTCGATGTGGCCGCGCCACATCCATGATCAACTTCTGGGTTCGCCCGAAGTCTACCCGGTGGGTGCTTCCGCCCCGTACGCGGGGAGGGGCGGCAATGCGGGCAGCGGCCGCGCCGAGAGCCAGGCGTCCCAGAGCGGGCGCAGCGAGGCCGTGCTGTAATGCCCGGCCAGGTCGGTGAATTCGTCGGTGGTGATCGAAGCGTGGCGATACCGTTCGGTCCACGCGCGCAGCAGATCGAAGAAGGTGGTATCACCGAGCGTGAGCCGCAACGCATGCAGTGTGAGCGCACCGCGCTTGTAGACCCGGTCGTCGAACATGTGGTCCGGTCCGGGGTCGGCGAGCAGGAGATCCTGCGGCAGCCGCGCCAGATTCCGGTGTGCGGTGCGCGCCAGCTGGTCCGCGCTCGGCCCGCCGGCCTCCTCCGACCAGATCCATTCCGCGTAACAGGCGAAGCCCTCGTGCAGCCAGATGTCGCGCCACCGCGCGATGGTCAGGCTGTTGCCGAACCACTGGTGGGCCAGCTCGTGCGCGACCAGCCGCTCGTAGCCGCGCCGCCCGTCGCAGTGATTCGCCCCGAAGACCGAAATTCCCTGCGCCTCAATGGGAATCTCGAGTTCGTCGTCGGTGACCACCACTGTGTACGCCTCGAACGGGTAGGGCCCGAACTTCTCGGCGAAGACCTCCATCATGCGCGGCTGCCGCGCGAAGTCGTGCTCGAAGGCGGCGCGCAGCCGCGGCGGCAGCACCGCCTGCATGGGCACCGCGCCGCGCGGCGCGTCCACCCGCTGCTTGCGGTAGTGGCCGATCTGGATGGTGGCCAGGTAGGTGGACATCGGCTCGGGCTGCTCGTACACCCAGGTGGTCTGACTGGCCTTGGTCTGCTTGCGCACCAGCGTGCCGTTGGCCTGCGCGTAGTACGGCGAGTCGGTGGTGATCGAAATCCGGTAGCTGGCCTTGGAGCTCGGGTGATCGTCACACGGGAACCAGGAGGCCGCACCATTGGGCTGGCTGGCCACCAGCACGCCGTCGGTGAGCTCTTCCCACCCGACCTCGCCCCACGGGCTGCGCAACGGCCGCGGCGGGCCCGCGTACTGCACGGTGAGCACCAGCACCCCGCCCGCCGGAATCCGCTGCCGCGGCGTGATCACCAATTTGCCGCGCTGATGGGTGAATTTGGCGGGCTTGGCCCCGTTCACGAACACCTTGGACACCGCCAGCGCCTGAGACAGGTCCAGCGCGAACCGATCTCGCACCCCGGTGGTGACCGCGGTGATGTCGGCCCGCCCGGCCAGCCGGTTACTGGCGACCTTGTACACCAGCTCCAGCTCGTAGCGGGAGACCCGGTAGCCGCGATTCCCGTTCTGCGGCAGGTAATCGTCGATGGGCTGGTCGAGCCGGTCGGGCATCAGCGGCCGCCCTCCGGCCAGGGCGCGATGGGGTTGCCCCACCAGCGCGTGGACGGCGGCACGCTGTCGCCGCGCATGACCAGCGAGGCCGGTCCGATGGTCGCGCCCGCGCCGATCACGCTGGCGGGCAGGGCGACACAGTGCGGCCCGAGCGTGGCGCCCGCGCCGAGGGTGACGGTGTCCATGGCCATGATGCGGTCGTGGAACAGGTGGGTCTGCACCACGCAGCCGCGTTCCACGGTCGCGCCGTCACCGAGTGTCACCAGGTCAGCCTCCGGAAGCCAATAGGATTCGCACCATACCCCGCGGCCGATGGTGGCGCCGAGTCCACGCAACCAGACATTCAGCACGGGCGTACCGGTCGCGGCGCGCGCGAACCACGGTGCGGCGACATGCTCCACGAAGGTGTCGGCGACCTCGTTGCGCCACACGAACGAACTCCACAGCGGATGCTCCTCGGTGTGAATCCGGCCCACCAGCAGCCATTTCGCGAGCACCGAGGCCGCGCCCGCCGCCGCGCCCGCCGCCAGCAGCACCACTCCGCTGAGCAGTGCGGCGGGCAGGTGGCCGAGGGTCTGGGCCAGCCAGGCCAGGGCGAACAGCACGCCGAGGCCGATGGCGAAGGTCACGAACACCGGGATCAACCGGCAGGTCTCCACCACAGCTCGGGCCACGCGCAGGCGGAACGGCGGATCGAAGGTGCGTGCGGTGTCACCGGATTCGGCGGCGCGGCGCAGGCGGGTCGGCGGGCTGCCCAGCCACGACGAACCGGCCTTCGCCTTGGACGGCGCCGCCGACAGCACGGCGACCAGGCCGTTCTTGGGCACGCGCCGCCCGGGCGCGGTCATACCGGAGTTGCCGAGGAAGGCGCGCTTGCCGACCTTGGCCTCGCCGATGCGCAGCCAGCCGCCGCCGAGTTCGTAACTGGCGACCATGGTGTCGTCGGCCAGGAACGCGCCGTCGGCGACCACGGTGAACTTGGGCAGCAGCAGGACCGTCGAAACCTCCACGCGCTTGCCGACCTTCGCGCCCAGCAGCCGCAGCCACACCGGGGTCAGCAGGCTGGCGTAGAGCGGGAACAGGAAGGTGCGCGCGGAATCCAGCAGCCGTTCGGTGGCCCACGCCTGCCAGCCCTGGCGACTGCGCACGGGGTGATGGCCCTCGATCAGCCCGATGCCGAGCAGCCGCACGGCCACGATGGTGACCGCCGCGTACACGGCCAGCACCAGCAGCATGGCCACCGGGAGCATGGCGAAGGCGCGTTCGAATCCGGCCGCGAGCGTCCGGGTGTCGCGAATCCACCAGGCGATGAGCAGACCGCCGGTGCCCAGCGCGAAGATCGGCACCGAGGCCAGCACCATGGAGGTGATGCCGAAGATCGCCACCCAGTGCGCGGCCCGCGCGGGCGTCTCGTCGGGCCAGCGATGCTGTGCCCGGCCGACTTTCACGGCGGGGGAGCCCGCCCACTCCTGTTCGGCCTTCACCTTGCCCGACACCGAGGAGCCGGGCGCGATCTCGGCATTGCGGCCGATCCTGGTGCCGGGCAGCAGGATCGAGCGGGCGCCGACCACCGCGCCGGGCCCGATCTCGATCGGCCCGATGTGCACGAGATCGCCGTCGATCCAGAAGCCGGACAGGTCCACCTCGGGTTCGACGCTGCAGCCGTCGCCCAGTTCCAGCATGCCGGTGACCGGCGGCAGCGTGTGCAGGTCGACGCCCCGGCCCACCCTCGCGCCCAGCGCCCGCGCGAACGGCACCATCCACGGTGCGCCCGACAGGTTCTCGGCACCGCTGGCCTCGGATAGCCGCACCGCCGTCCACAGCCGCAGGTGCACCCGCCCGCCACGCGGGTAGGTGCCCGCGCGCACGCCGCGCAGCAGCAGCCGGGAACCGGCCACGCACAGCGCCATCCGGCCGGGCGGGGAAATGAAGAGCAGGAACGCCACCAGCATCCACCACCACGACAGGTGCGGCAGCCACGGCAGCGAACCCGACCAGGCGGCGACATTGCCGACGATCGCCAGCCAGGTCAGCCATTGCAGACCGGTCAGGGTGGTGAGCGGAATCGTCGCGAGTACCTGGAACAGCTGCGCCGACCGGGGCACCGGCCGGACCAGTCGCTCCTCGACCGCGGCGGTCGGCGCGAAGCCGTCGAGCAGGGCGGCCAGGGCGCCCAGCCGCGGATGGTCGTAGAGGTCCGCGACGGCGACGCGCGGCTGCCGTTCCCGCAGCGCCGCCACCAGCTGGGCGGCGGCCAGCGAGCCGCCGCCCAGGTCGAAGAAGTCGGCGTTCGGGTCGGTGACCTCCGCGCCGAGAATCGAATCCCACAGTCCCGCGACCCACCGCTCGGTCTCGGACAGACCGCTGTCGGGGGTGGCGGCGATGGCCTTGGGCAGCGGCCAGGGCAGCGCGTCGCGGTCGACCTTGCCGGAGGTGCGGGTCGGCAGTTTCCCGACCACGGCCAGTCGCGGCACCAGCGGGGCCGGAAGCTGTTCGGCGAGAATGGTTCTCGCGGCGGCCAGGTCGCAATCGGCGCCGGGTCCGGTCAGATAGCCGACCAGGATCTTGTTGCCCGCCTTGGTGGTCCGGATCGCGGCCGCCGCGCCGGTCACACCCGGCAGATGCTGTAGCGCATTGTCGATCTCGCCGAGCTCGATGCGGCGGCCACCCAATTTGATCTGATCGTCGGCCCGGCCCAGGAAGACCAGCCCCTCGCGATCGTTGCGCACCAGATCGCCACTGCGGTAGGCGCGTTCCCAGCCGACCGACGGCAGCGGCGCGTACTTCTCGGCGTCCTTGGCCGGGTCGAGATAGCGTGCCAGCCCGACACCGCCGATCACCAGCTCACCGGATTCGCCCTCGCCCACCGGATCTCCGGCCGCGTCGACGACGGTCAGGTCCCAGCCGTCCAGCGGCAGCCCGATCCGGATGGGGAAGCCGCCGTCCAGCAGCGCGGCGCAGGCCACCACGGTGGCCTCGGTGGGGCCGTAGGTATTCCACACCTCGCGCTCGGAATCCTGGTTGCCGGCAAGCCGTTCGGCCAGCTCGGGCGGCACCGCCTCACCGCCGAAGATGAGCAGCCGCACGGGTTCGAGCGCCTCGGCGGGCCAGGTGGCCGCCAGCGTGGGCACGGTCGAGACGATGCTGATCTCCCGGCGGACCAGCCACGGCCCCAGATCGGCGCCGGTCCGCACCAGCGCGCGCGGCGCCGGGACCAGGCAGGCGCCGTGGCGCCACGCCAGCCACATCTCCTCGCACGAGGCGTCGAAGGCGACCGACAGTCCGGCCAGCACCCGATCCCCGGGCCCGATCGGCGCGTCCTGGAGGAACAGCCGGGCCTCGGCATCGACGAACGCCGCGGCATTGCGATGGGTCACCGCAACACCTTTCGGTGTTCCGGTGGAGCCGGAGGTGAAGATGATCCACGCGTCGTCGGCGGGCGTGGGCGCGGCCGTCGCCGTCACCCGGTCGCCGGATCCCCTTGCCGCTGCGGTGGATTCGATCCCGGCCGCGGTCACGATGGCCGAGACCCCGGCCTCCCCGAACACCAGCCGGGCGCGTTCGTCGGGATCATCGGCGTCCACCGGCACGTAGGCGGCTCCGGCGTGCAGGACCGCCAGGATCGTGATGTACAGCCCGCGCGTGCCCGACGGCATCCGCACCCCGACCCGGTCGCCCGCCCGCACCCCGGCCGCGGCCAGGCGTTCGACCTCGAGCGCGATCTCCGCGAGCAGCTCCGCGTATCCGAGTTCCACCTCACCGTCGTCGAGGGCGGGTGCGTCGGGGTGCGCCGCGGCAGTGGCGGCGAGAATATCGACCAGTGTGCGGGCCGGCGGTGCGAGCGCGGCCCGCAGCATCGGGTTCGCGTCTATCTCGGTATCGGCCTGCTGTTGCGGCATTAGGTGCTGCCCACCTCTCGTGGAACCATCCGGCGCTTGTGCGTTGGTTGTTTCATACGAGAGTTACCGACAGGCAAACTGTGAGGCGGCCATTGGTCCACGGTACCGGTATGTCCTGGTCGTCCCGTGTTCACCTGGCGGCTAGGCGTGGAACTGAGCGAAGAATTGCCAGATCACGTCGGTGGCGTCGAACTGGTGCGTGACCTTGCCGACAATCACCTGCGGCAGGTATTGCGGGCCGTCCGGCCAGGTGTGGCCGCCCTCGGCGATCGAATAGAGCTGGACCTTGGCGCCGTTCGCGCAGTCGGAGGACTCGACGGTCACGGTGGTGCCGTCGTCGGTGCGCTGCGGGAGCGTGGTCGTGGTGGCCGCGTCGCAGGAATTCTTCTCCCGCCACAGCTGCTGGGTGGCGTCGACCGAGAGCACCGGGCTCGAGCCCGCGCCGTGGTGGCCGGAGGTGACGCGCACGACACCCCCGCCGTAGGGGACGATCGGGTCGGAGGTGCCGTGGATCTCCAGGACCGGCAGGGAATGGGTTGGGGCGCAGGAGGATACGTCGGCCTGGGGGAGCGGGCCCGCCACCGGGGCGATGGCCGCCAGCTTCCCGGACAGCCGGCAGCCGAGGTCCTCGGTGAACATGCCGCCATTGGACATGCCGGTGGCGTAGACGCGGGTGGGGTCCACGGAGTCGTTCGCGATGATCCGGTCGATCACGGCCGCAACGAAACCCACGTCGTCGATACTCGCGGCGCTGGCATTGGTGTCGTCGCCGCGGCCGTCGTTCCAGGACTTCTCGTAGCCGTTCGGGTAGACGGCGATGAAACCGTCGGCGTCGGAGGCCTTGTCGAAGCCGAAGGAACCGGCCATGTTCTCGGCATTGCCGCCGCCACCGTGGAAGGCGAGCACGGCGGGCAGCAGGCCCTGGGGTCGGTTGGCGGGGTAGTGGATGATGTATTGCCGCTGTAGTCCACCGTATTCGAGGGTGACGGTGGTGTCGCCGGCGGCGCGGGCCTGTGGGTGCCCGCACCCGGCGGCCATGAAGGCGGTGGACAGCAGGATCGCTGCGGCGAATCTCGGTGCGTTCACGCGAGTGATCGTAGAGAGGCAGCCTGAAGCTGAGCTGAAGCTTTGTGTCAGCTGTGAGCCCGGATGGCGGCCAGCGCCGCGGCGGCGACTTCGTGTGGGGGAGGGCCGATTTCGATGCTGAGAATATGCTCGTCGGGACCGGGCGCCTCCAGGGTTCCGAGCTGGGAATCGAGCAGGCCCGGCGGCATGAAATGGTCCATGCGCGCGGTGAGGCGGCGCTGCAACTCGTCCCGGGATCCCGTGAGATGCAGGAAGGTCAGCACCGCGCCCGGGTGCCCGGCGAGGCTGCGGCGCAGCACGTCCCGGTAGGAGCGCTTCAAGGCCGAGCAGGTCACGACCGCCGAGCGGCCCGCCGTGAACTCGTCGGACATCCAGGCCGCGATGGCCTCCAGCCACGGCTCCCGATCGGCGTCGGTGAGGGCGTGGCCGGCCGCCATCTTGGCGATATTGGCGGGCGGGTGCAGGTCGTCGCCCTCCAGGAGATCCCAGCCCAGGCTGCTGACCAGCATGCCCGCGACCGTGGATTTCCCGGATCCGGAGACGCCCATGAGCACCACGATCTGCGGTCGCGCGGGGGTTGCCATCGCTGCTCCTAGACGACCGCGCTCAGGGCGAGCACGCCCGCCAGCCCGGCCAGTGAGATCACGCATTCCATCAGGCTCCACGACTTCAGCGTCTGCGCGACGTCCAGGCGCAGATACTCCTTGACCATCCAGAACCCGGCGTCGTTGACGTGCGACAGGAACAGCGAGCCCGACCCGATCGCCAGCACCATGAGCGACACGTGGGAGGTGCTGAGCCCGGCCGCGACCGGAGCGAGAATGCCCGACGCCGTCACCGTCGCGACGGTGGCCGAGCCGGTCGCGACGCGGATCAGCGCGGCCACGAACCAGGCCAGCAGCAGCACGGGCAGGCTGCTGTCGCGAATCGCGTCGGCAATGGTGCCGGCGATGCCGGTGTCGACCAGCACCTGTTTGAAGCCGCCACCCGCGCCGACGATCAGCAGGATGCCCGCGACCGGTGGCAGCGCGCTGTTCATGGTGTCGGCCAGGGCGTCCCGCGTCATCCGGCCGCCACGGCCGAGCACGATCATGCCCACGATCAGCGCGATACCCAGCGCGACGACCGGGGTGCCGAGCACATCCAGGACCTTCTTCACCTGGGACCCGGACTTCGGCGAGACCACGTCGAAGACCGCGCTGCCCAGCATCAGCACGACCGGCAGCAGGATGGTGGCCAGGGTGGCGGTGAAGCTCGGCCGCGGCCCCTTCTGTGCGGCGGGCTGCCCGGCGGGCTCACCGGTCGAGAACAGTTCCGGCACCGGCACATTCACCCACCGCGCGGCCAGCTTGCCGAACAGCGGCCCCGCGATGATCACCGTCGGCACCGCCACCAGCACGCCGAGACCCAGCGTCAGTCCCAGATCGGCCTTGAGCGCGGCCACCGCGACCAGCGGACCCGGGTGCGGCGGCACCAGCCCGTGCATGGCCGACAGGCCCGCCAGCGCCGGAATCGCCACCGCCATCAGGGGGAGCCGCGACCGGTTGGCGACCAGCAGGATGACCGGCATCAGCAGCACCACGCCGATCTCGAAGAACATGGGCAGGCCGATGATCGCGCCCACCAGGCCCATCACCCACGGCAGCGCCCGCGGCCCGGCCCGGTTCACCAGGGTGTCGACCACCTGATCCGCGCCGCCGGAATCGGCGAGCAGTTTGCCGAACATGGCGCCGAAGCCGATCAGGATGCCGACGCTGCCCATGGTCGAGCCGAAGCCCTTGACGAAGGAGGCAACGGTGTCGGCCGCGCCCAGCCGGGCGATGAGCCCGACCGCGACCGCGCCGATGGCCAGCGCCAGGAACGGATGCATTTTCAGCCAGGTGATGAGGCCGACGATGAGCGCGACACCGAGCACGGCCGCGGTGATGAGCTGCGCGCTACCGGTGTGCCGGGTGGCCGCGTCGGCCAGGTTCGCGACAGCGAGGGGTTCGAGATTGGGCATGACGCTTCTTCGAGTCGAGGTGGAGTGATCCAGGGCACAGAGCCCAATATGGAGGACTATATCAAGCCGTTTCATAAATACGTACTACGTATTACCTTTTGGATGCCGATAGATATGCCCCGGATGTGTGACACTGAAGCCATGGTCGACCGCGCCGAGTCCTTGCCCCTGCACGAATCGGTGCTGGATCGGCTCGGCTCCGACATCGCCTCTGGCGGCATCGCGCCCGGCACGCGCATCTCCTCCGATGAGATCGCCACCCGCTTCGACGTCTCCCGCACCGTCGCCCGCGAGGTCGTGCGCGTGCTGGAATCCCTGGGCATGGTCAGCATCCGGCGGCGCGCGGGCATCACCGTCCTGGACCCCGCGCACTGGCATGCGCTGGACCCCAAGCTGATCCGCTGGCAGCTCGCCGGTCCTCACCGCTTCGCCCAGCTGGCCTGGCTGGCCGAACTCCGTTCCGGCATCGAGCCACTGGCCGCCCGCGCAGCCGCGGCGCACGCGACGCCGGAGCAGTGCGCGGCTCTGACCGCGGCGGTGATGGGCATGTCGGCCACGGCCCGCGCCGCCAACACCGCCGCCTACCTCGACCACGACATCGCCTTCCACGCCACCCTGGTGGCCGCATCCGGCAATCCACTGCTGCAGGTCTTCGCCCCGATCATTCGCGAAGTCCTCGCCGGCAGAACCGAACACGAGCTCATGCCGGCGCAGGCCAATCCGCAGGCCCTGCAGCTGCACGCCGCCGTCGCCGTGGCGATCCAGTCCGGTGACGGTCCCGGCGCCGAATCGGCCATGCGCGAGATCGTGTCCGAGTCCGCCACCGCGATCGCCTGCCTGCGGCCGGCCACGCCCGAATAGCGCTGCGGCTAGGGCACGATCAGATACCACTCGGCCCACGGGCCCTGCAGTGGCCAGCTGTTGGCGAACAGCTTGGCCAGTCCCATCCCGACCCACAGGTCGACCGTCTGGGTCTCACCCGGACCAGCACCGGTGCGGACATAGACATCCCGCGAGCCACCGCCCGCGGACCCCAGCCAGCCCAGCACGGTGTGATTGCCGCACGGCCCACCCAGATATCCCAGCGGTGTCACATGCGCGGTCACATGGCCGGGCATGCCGTGCGCGGCCTCCAGACCCACCGCGATCTGCCCCGCACAGAAATTCGCGTCCCCGAAGGTGAACACCGTGGTGCCGAACGGCGCCCACTGCGGCAGCCAATCCGCCCGCGCCGGGGCCGCGCCCACCCCGCCGACGCCCAGCGCGAGCCCGGCGGCCGCGATCACCCCCGCCAGCATCCGCACAGTCCTCATCATCGGATGTCCTTCCGGCCGGCCTAATTCCACGACCGCACAGCCCGGCTCCCGCCATCCGGCCCGAGACGACTCCCGACGACTCGCCCCGTTGCGTGCGGAAGCCGTTCCCCTCCAGCCTATCCAATCCGCACACCCCGTTTACCCCCGTTTCGTGCAGGATGCCGGGCCGCGGAACCGGTTGGGGCGGGCGGCGGACTCGGCCCCGGGTGCCCGGTATTGTCTGCGGTGCACGTGGATCGGGAGGATTTGGTTGGCTGAGCAGCTCCGAACCGGCGTGGTCTTCGCCGGATATCGGGTCGAGCGACTACTGGGTGCCGGTGGGATGGGCGAGGTGTATCTGGCCCACGATCGGGACCTACCCAGGTTCGTCGCATTGAAGCTGCTCAATCGCGTGGCCAGCGATGACGACGAGACCCGGCAGCGTTTCCTGCGGGAGGCGAACATCATTGCCCGGCTGTCGCATCCGAACATCGTCACCATCTACGCCCGCGGCGAGGAACAGGGACAGCTGTGGCTGGCCATGGCCTACGTCGACGGCTCCGATCTGGCCGCCGAACTGCTGGACGGGCCCCTGGAGCCCGCACGCGCCGCCGCCATCACCGCCGACCTGGCACGCGCCCTGGACTACGCCCACGAGGCGGGCGTGCTGCATCGCGACGTCAAACCGGCCAATGTGCTGCTGACCGCCCAGCCGCGAGAGTGGGCGCTGCTCACCGACTTCGGCATCGCCGAGTCCCGGCACGAGGTGCGCGGCATCACCGAGAACGGTGAGGTGGTGGCCAGTTTCCAGTACACCGCGCCGGAGCGTTTCAGCGGTGAGGCCCGGGTCGACCGCCGCGCCGACGTCTACTCACTCGGCTGCACGCTGTTCGAAATGCTCACCGGTGCACCGCCGTTTGCCGACACGGATCTGCCGCGGCTGATCTACCGGCACGTCCGGGCCCCGGTGCCCTCGGTGCGGGAGCGGAATCCGGCGCTGCCCGCCGCCCTGGATCCGGTGCTGGCCCGTGCGATGGCGAAGAATCCCCGGGCCCGATTCGCCACCTGCACCGAGCTGTCGGTGGCGGTGAGCGAGGCGATCGAGAGCGCGCGGCCTCGGACACCGACGCCGCCGCCTCGGGAGACGCACAGCCACAAGGCGATTCCACCGTCGCGCCAGGGGACCCGCTCGCGCACCCTGCTGGTGTTCCTGGCCGTGGCGCTGCTGGCCGGAGCGGCGGCCGCCGCCGCCGGAATCCTCACCACGCTCAACGACTCCAGCTCGCACGGTGCGGCCGGAGCCCCGACCAGCTCGACGTCGGCAGTACCCACCCGCCGCAGCACGAGCGCCGTCCCCACCTCGATCCGTACGTCCGCGGGCGCGGCCGCCGACGGGTGCCAGTCCCGCCGTACCCCCGACGGGGTGACCGGCACCGATCCCGGCGGTATCGCCAGCGGCCCCGACGCCGTCCTCGCTTTCGAGTACGCCTACTACGTGCTCCGCTCCGGCAGCGTCGCACGGGAATTCGTGGCCGAGGACGCGGCGAATGTCGCGGACGCCGCCAAGATTCAGAGCGGCATCGACTCGCTGCCCGTCGGCACCCGCTACTGCGTGCAGGTCAGCCGGATCGCCGCCGCCGACGATGACCACTGGGCGGTGAAGGTCGCCCAGCAGCGTCCCGGCGAACTTCCGGACGTCTTCACCCAGACCGTCACCACCCGCACGGTCGGCAGCCGCACTCTCATCACCTCGATTGTCGAGGAGTAGGACCGGCGGTTGCCGTTTCACAGAAGGGGTGGGTGTGCTGCGAGGCTGCTAGGGTGCGAAGCGTTGACTCGACGGGGATGACCCGATGGGTCCGGTGAAAGTCGTTCGTCTGTAGGGAGTTTCGGACTTGGAGTCGACAGGATCGTGGGGCGTGGTCTCGGGAGCTGGGGGATGCCCGGTACGCGGCGGGTCGCCGGTCGGAGTGGCAGAGCCCCGGATGCTGTTGGGAACACCGGAATTCGCGGCCGATCCGCATCGTGCCTATCGCGAGATGCGCCGGCAGCACGGCTCCATGGTGCCCATCGAGCTGGCGCCGGGGGTGCCCGCGACGCTGGTGGTGAGCTACCGGACAGCGCTGCGAATCCTCAATGATCCCGAGCACTTTCCGGCCGATCCCCGGGTCTGGCAGGAGGGCATCCCCGAGGATTCGCCCATCCGGCCGATGATGCAGTGGTACCCCAACGCGCTGCGCAACGCGGGCGCCGAGCACACCCGCTACCGGCAGGCCTACACCGCCGGTATCGACGGGATCGACCTGCACGCCGTGCATTCCACGGTCGAGGAGATCGCGGGCCGGCTCATCGCGGGCCTGGCCGCCGAGGGTGGCGCGGACCTGGTGTCGCAGTATGCGCTGCCGCTGGTGTTCGAGGTGCTCAACCAATTGGTCGGCTGCTCAGCGGATATCGGCCAGCGGGTGGCCACCGGCATGGCCGCGCTGTTCGACACCGTCAATGCCGCGTGGGGCATGCAGACCCTGGCCGAGGCGCTCATGGAGCTCATCGCCATGCGCCGCGCCGAGCCCGGCGACGACGTCACCTCGCGCATGGCCCACCACTCGTCCGCGCTGAACGACGAGGAGATGCTGTACCAGCTGGTCAGCTTCTACGGCGCGGGCCTCGAACCCATGCAGAACCTGATCAGCAACACCCTGCTGCTCATGCTCACCGACGACCGTTTCGGCGGAGACATGCTGGGCGGCAGCCTCTCCACCCGCGACGCGCTCGACGAGGTGCTCTTCAACGACCCGCCGATGGCCAACTTCTCCATCAGCTACCCGCGGCAGCCCATCCTCATCGACACCACCTGGCTGCCCGCGCACCAGCCGGTCCTGATCAGCCTCGCCGCCTGCAACAACGATCCCGAGATCGCGGGCGGCGACCGTACCGGCAACCGGTCGCACCTGGCCTGGAGCGCGGGCCCGCATGCCTGCCCCGCCCGATCGGTGGCCTACCTGGTCGCGCAGACCGCCATCGACCAGTTGCTGGACGCGGTGCCGGACCTGACGCTGGCCGTCCCCAAACACGACATCTCCTGGCGACCCGGCCCGTTCCACCGCGCCATGGTGGCACTGCCGGTCGAATTTCCGATCAGTCCCGCGCTGCGCGCGGTGTAAGGAGCGCCCCATGTCCCAGAGCCCGATCGTGCTGGATGTCACCGGCACCGACATCCAGGGCGAATCCGCCCGGATCCGCGAGCAGGGCCCCATCACGCTGGTGGAGCTGCCCGGCGGCGTGACGGCGTGGTCGGTCACCGACCAGTCCGTGCTCAAGACCCTGCTCGCCGATGCCCGCGTCTCCAAGGATCCGCGCCAGCACTGGTCCGCGTTCATCAACGGCGAGATCACCGAGGCATGGCCGCTGCTGCCCTGGGTGGCCGTGGAGAACATGTTCACCGCCTACGGCGCCGACCACCGCCGGCTGCGAAAGCTGGTGTCCCCGGCCTTCACCCACCGCCGCACCACCGCCATGCGCGAACGCATCGAGGCCATCGTCACCGAGCTGCTCGACGAGCTGGCCGCGCTCCCGGCGGGCTCGGTCGCCGACCTGCGCTCGCTCTACGCCTACCCGGTGCCGATCCGCGTGATCAGCGGCCTGATGGGGGTGCCCGAGCACCTCGACGCCGCCATCCACAAGTGCGTCGACGGCTTCTTCGACGGGTCCCTGTCCGCCGAGGAGTCCATGGCCAACTTCCTCGAAATGTACGAGCGGGTGGGCGAACTCGTCGCCTACCGCCGCGACAACCCGGGCGACGACATCACCAGCGCCATGATCGCCGCCCGCGACGACGAGGACGGCTCGCAGCTGGCCGACAAGGAACTCGTCGAAACCCTCATGCTCGTCATCAATGCCGGGCACGAGACCACCGTGAACCTGCTCGACCAGGCCATCGTCGCCCTGCTCAGCCACCCGGAGCAGCTGGCCGCGGTCGTCGCCGAGCAGGCGTCGTGGAACGACGTCATCGAGGAGACCCTGCGCTACCAGTCGCCGGTCGCGCACCTGCCGCTGCGATACGCGGTGGAGGACATCGAGATCGACGGCTTCACCATCCCCAAGGGCGAGGCCATCCTGGCCTCCTACGCCGGCGCCAGCCGCGACCCGCGGATCCACGGTGCGACCGCCGACAGCTTCGACATCCACCGCGACACCAAGGATCAGCACGTCGCCTTCGGCCACGGCGCCCACCACTGCCTGGGCGCCCCGCTGGCCCGGCTGGAGGCCGCCATCGCGCTGCCTGCCCTGTTCGAGCGCTTCCCGAACCTCCGGCTCGCCACGGACGCAACGGAATTGACCCCGCTGGGCAGCTTCATCTCCAACGGGCACACCAGTCTGCCGGTGCGGTTGGGCGGCGAGTAGTCACCACTGTCGCGGGCCGGGTTCGTGCCCGGCCCGCGAGCGCGGCTCCGCGGCGGGGCTCGACAGTGGCTCCGCCTCGGGCTTCGAGAGTGAATCGGCCTGCGGCGCTGCGAGAGTGAATCAGCCTGCGGCGATGGGCGGCCGCACGGTGCCGAATCCGGTGGCCTGCTCGAAGGCATGCCCGACCTCCAGAACCAGACGATCGGCACGATGCGGTCCGACGATCTGCAAGCCCACCGGCAGCCACGCGGTGGTGAATCCGGCGGGCACCGACAGGGCCGGACACCCGGTGGCACTGATGAAATACGCCGACCGCATCCAATCCAGATAGGTGTACATCGGCTCGCCGTCCACCGTGTCCGGATATTCGAGCTCCACCTCGAACGGCGGTACCTGGCTCACCGGCAGCAGCAGCACGTCATAGCGTTCGAAGAACTCCCGCATCCGATGGAACAGCATCGTGTGCAGCACTTCGGCTTCGGCGATGTCGCGCCCGCTCAACGTCAGCCCCTGCTCGATGTTCCACACCAGCGAGGGCTTGACCCGATCCCGGTGCGCCAGTAGCGGTTCCAGCGCCAACGCGAACAGCCACGCGCGCAGCGTCCGGAAAACCTGTTCTGCCCCCGACAGATCCGGGCAGTCCTCGGTCACGACCGCACCGAGTTCGGAGAACACCCGGACCGCCGGTTGGAGCACCTCCCGCACCGCCCGATCGACCGGCACCGCGCCGCCCAGGTCCGGCGACCACGCCACCCGCAGCCCGCGTAGATCCCGGTCCAGGGATCCGGTGAAGATCGAGCCGGGTTCGGCGATCGCGATGGGACTGCGCGGATCCGGGCCCGCCAGCACCGACAGCAGCAACGCCGCATCGGCCACCGTGCGTGCCATCGGCCCCTGCACCGTCAGCGTTCCCCACGCGTACGGATCCGGCCAGGTCGGCACCCGGCCCGGCGACGGGCGGAAGCCCACCACATTGCAGAACGATGCCGGATTGCGCAGCGACCCGCCCATATCGCTGCCGTCGGCCAGCGGCTGCAGACCGCACGCCAGCGCGGCCGCGGCGCCGCCGCTGCTGCCGCCCGCCGACTTGCCGAGATCGTAGGGATTGCGGGTGGCGCCGAAGATCGGATTCACCGTGTGCGAGCCGGCACCGAACTCCGGCACATTGGTCTTGCCCACGGTGATGACCCCGGCCGCGTGCAACCGCTCGATCAGCAGCTCGTCGCGCTCGGGGAGCTGCTGTGCCAGCAGCGGGCTGCCGTAGGTGGTGCGGATGCCCGCGGTGTCGTGGGTATCCTTGTGCGCCATCGGAATTCCGTGCAGGGGACCCGGTTCGGCCCCGGCGGCCACCCGTTGGTCGGCGGCGCGGGCGGCGTCGAGCGCCTGCTCGCCGACCAGGGTGATGATGGCATTGACCTTGGGATTGATCCGCTCGATCCGATCCAGGTGGGCGCGCACCACCTCCACGGCCGAGATCTGGCGGGCGCGCAGCCAGCCGGCCAGCTCCCGCGCGGACGCGTAACAGATGTCGGAATCCACCGGCGCTCCTCATGATCCGGATGCGATTGCCTCGGCTCCCATAGTGACGCCCGCAGCCCGAATCCTCGACCCCTGTCGCGCACCGGCGCACTCCGCTCGGTGGCTGCCGCGCGATTGCGGGTGGATACGAGACTCACCGCGCGGTGCGGTTCACCCGCCTCCCGGGGGCCCCGGGTTGGACCATGTTGGTTCTACGCGATACTGGCCGTGCGTCTTTCCACGTGTGTTCAGCGATCCAGATCCGTCACACAGGAGGAACGAAAACATGGTCATCATTCGCAATCATCACCGCTCGACCGTCACCGCCGCTGTCGTCGCGGCCCTGGGCGCGGGGGTGCTGCTCGCCGCAGCGCCTGCGCTGGCCGCCAACTCCATCACGGTCGACTCGGCGGGAGCCTCGTCGGTCGGCATCGACTACACGTGCGAGGCATCCGCGGGCGTCGCCGGCATCCTGGCCATGGTCGGTGATCCGAACGCGGACCGGCCGGCCGCCACCGGCACCCAGAACTCGTTCACCTGCGACGGCGTCCAGCACGCCGCGACCATCGCGCTCACCCCGGTGGAGGGGGAGACGCCGCTGGTACCGGGCGCCCCCGTGCAGGTCCGGGTCGCGCTGGTCGATCAGAGCCAGACCGTCGTCTCCGGGACTGCGAGGTTGCTCACTCTCGGCTGAGCCTTCGGTGCGCAAGCTGTTTTCTGCCCGACAACATTCGGAAACCTGCCGTTAGAAAGCGGCTGCCAGACTCGCCGCCGCGCGCCCGATGAGCATTCCGTCGGGCCGCGGACGGCGGTCGCCGTCGGAGCAGAACAGACGGTCGTCGCCGTCGGAGCAGAACAGTCGCCAGGTATGCGCGCCGGCGGCACGCGAGAACCAGGACCCGGACGTGCGATACCGCTCGATGATTTGCAGCATGGCAGTAATGGCTGCGGCGGGGCTCGTCTCGCTGTCCTCGACGCCCTTCGATCCGGTGGCGCGCGCCCAACCGGATGTGATGACGCCCGCCGGTCCGGGGACCGGGCCGGTGGCGCCCGACGGTTCGGCTATTGCCGGCACCCGGCGCGTCGACGAGCGGCACCTCGAACTCACCGTGCACTCCGCCGCCATGAACCTCGACTTTCCGGTGGATGTGCAGCTGCCCGCCGACCGGTCCGCGCCCCGCCCGGTGCTCTATATGCTCAGCGGCGGCAGCGGCGGCAAGGGCGCGGCCTCCTGGGATCGCCGCACCAATGCCTTCGACTTCCTCTCCGACAAGGACGTCAATGTCGTGCAGCCCATCGGCGGCGCGGCGTCCTACTACGCCGATTGGCGGCAGCCCGACCCCCGGCTGGGCATCATGAAGTGGTCGACCTACCTCACCGAGGAACTGCCCCCGCTCATCGATGCCGCGCTGGGCACGAATGGTGTGAACGGCCTTGTCGGAGTATCGATGTCGGGGACGTCGGTCCTGCAGCTGCCGATCACCAAACCCGGCCTGTACCGTTCGGTGGCGGCGTTCAGCGGCTGTGCGCGGATCGCCGATCCGGTGGGCGAGATGTATGTCCGGATCACGGTCGGGTTCGGCGGCGGCGACGCCGGCAATATGTACGGCCCGTCCGGTGACCCGATGTGGGCGGCCAACGACCCCTACCTGCACGCCGAGGCACTGCGCGGGCTCGACCTGTATCTGTCCAGCGGCAATGGCATGCCCGGGCCGCATGACAAGGCGGGGGACCGCCACTTCGCCGGTGCCGGAGACAGTCTCGCGAACCAGATCCTGGTGGGCGGCATTCTCGAGGCCGCCGTCGACCAGTGCACACACGCGATGGCCGACCGGCTCGCGGACCTGGGCATCCCGGCGACCGTGGAACTGCACCCCTACGGCACCCACTCCTGGGGTTACTGGGACGACGAGCTGCCCGCCTCCTGGCCGGTGCTGGCGCACGGGCTCGGGCTGTAGCGCGAGCCGGTCAATCCTGTTCCGGCGGTAGCTGTTCGAGCGCCCATCGGGCCCAGTCCCGGTTCATGGCGGTGGCCCGGGCGCCGTATTCCAGCGCGAGGTGGCCGTAATGCGACAGGTTGCTGTCGGTCCAGTCGATGTTCTGCTCGAGTTCGCCCAGTTCGGCGTGGGCGCTTTCGGCGCGTTCGGCGATGCCGGTCAGGTAGGCGCGGGCCTGCTCGGGCGGCAGGATGCCGAGGAAGAACACCCGCAATAGCGAGTCGTTGCGCGTCGCCTGTTTCGGCTGGGTGGTGGTGAGCCAGGTGCGCAGGTCGTCGAGCCCGGCGTCGGTGATGGTGTATTCCTTGCGGCCGCGCGGGCCCTCGTCGCTGACGGCGATGAATCCGGTATCGGCGAGTTTGGTGAGCTCGGTATAGATCTGGCTCTGCGTCGCGGGCCAGACATTGGCCAGCGAGTGCTTGAAGGTCCGCAGCAGGTCGTAGCCGCTGGCGGGACCGTCGGACAGCAGCCCGAGCAGGGCGTACCGGAGACTCATGCACTCACCTTACATTCCAGTATTGACATGTCGAACATGAAGGCTCAATCTTGGACATGTCAGAAATGGAATGTCGCGACGCCGAGGAGCCCGCTCCTCCGGCAGGCAGGTATCGACCATGACCACACCTCCCCATCTCACCGGCAACTACGCGCCCGTCGCGGACGAGCTCACCACCCACGACCTACCCTGCACCGGAACGATTCCCGAGGAACTCACCGGCTGGTACCTGCGCAACGGGCCCAACCCGCACGCGGCGGCCTCCAAACACTGGTTCCTCGGCGACGGCATGGTGCACGGCGTGCGGATCGAAGGCGGGCGCGCGGTGTCCTATCGCAATCGGTGGGTGCGCACCAGCACCTTCACCGACGGCGCCCGGGGCATCGATGAGCAGGGCCGGCGCGATTTCACCGCGGGCGTGGCGAACACGCACGTCATCCGGCACGCCGGACGCACGTTCGCACTCGTCGAATCCTCGTTTCCCTGCGAATTGACCTGCGATCTGGACACTCTGGGTCCGCACGATTTCGACGGCAAGCTCACCACCGCCATGACCGCGCACCCGAAGACCTGCCCCGTCACCGGGGAACTGCATTTCTTCGGCTACGACTTCTTCGAGCCCTACCTGACCTATCACCGCGCCGACGCGGCCGGCACGCTCGAGCTCAGCCGCCAGATCGACGTCCCGGCCGCGACCATGCACCACGACTTCGCGCTCACCGCGAACCACGTCGTATTCATGGATCTGCCGGTGGTTTTCGACCTGCCGACCGCCATGGCCGGTACCGGCATGCCGTTCCGGTGGAACGACGACTACCAGGCCCGCCTCGGCGTACTGCGCCGCGACGACCCGCACGGCGACGTGCGCTGGTTCGCCATCGAACCCTGCTACGTCTTCCACACCCTCAACGCGCACGAGGAAGACGGCCGGATCGTGCTGCACGCCATGCGCTATCGGAGCATGTGGCGCACCGACTCGAGCGACTTCGACGAGGGCGCGACACTGTGGCGCTGGACCATCGATCTCGCCACCGGGGCGGTCCGCGAGGACCAACTCGACGACCGCATCGCCGAATTCCCGCGCATCGACGACCGCCTCGCGGGCCTGAACGCTCGCCACGGCCACGTGTCGGTCTCCGACGGCGGCGCCGGCGCGCTGCTGCGCTACGACCTCCACACCGGCTCGAGCACCGCCCACACCTTCGGCCCCGGCCGCCTCCCCGCCGAGGCATCCTTCGCTCCCGCCGACGAAACCCCGGGCGGCGCAGGCTATCTCATGTCCTACGTCTACGACTCCGCCGAGGACCGCAGCGACCTCGTCATCCTCGACGCCACCGACCTGGCGGCCACACCGGTGGCCACCATCCACCTGCCCCGCCGCATCCCGTACGGCTTCCACGGCAACTGGCTGCCCGACCAGTGAGACGCGCGAGTAGTCGAGCCACCGAACCCCTCCCGGTTCCCGGCTCTGCCCGCTGGAGGACAACCGCGGGCGCTCACGTCGAACTCGATCCGGCCCACCCGGCCCGGCTGCACGAGGCGACCGCCATCGATCACGGCTTCCCGCATGCTTTTTCTGGATCCACCCATGACCCGAAGCGTCATCGCGGGCGAGCCGACCGTCACACCACGGTGATTCAGACGGTGTGCGACAGCGTCAGTCCGAGCCCTTCGATACTGAACTCGTTCGTAGTGACGCGGATCGGCGTATCGGTGAAACGGCGTCCCGCGAGCGCGGTCTGGAGGAACTCGCGGACCGGCGTCGGCTGATCCGCGAGCTCGGCGAGAATGTTCGCAGGAATCTCGACGGTGCCGTCGAAACTTCTGGGCTGATCGGTGATTCCGGACGGCTGGACCGTCTGGCGGAGTCCGTCCACGGTGTGCAGGGTCAGGTCGAGGTGGCTGCCGTCGGCGAAGTCCAGGCGCAGTGGGGTGGGGGAGACCGCGACATCGAAGGACTCGATCCGCACGGTCACGCCCGACGCGGTCCGGCCCGCGTAGGTGTACGGCGATGCCGCCACGGTGTCATCGGCCGAGTGGTCGGTGCCGGTGTTGTCCAGCAGACGGCCTGCCAGCGGAAGATCGGTGGGCGCGAAATCCCAATGGTCGGCGGTGAGTTCCTTCACCCAAAAGCCGGTGCGCCCGCCGTCGACGCCCTCGACACGCAATTCGCGTGCGTCGGAACCGATTCCGGTCTTGTGGACGGAAACCCGATCGGTGATCCGGCCGGGAATCCTGGGCTGCCGCAGCCAGTCCGGCGCGGGCAGCTGGATCGCCGCGTAGTGATCGTCGATCCGCTCACCGAGCATGTCGGGCGCCGCGGGCCGTCCCCGCTGATCCTGGTAGGAGTAGCGGAAGAACACCTTGTCCGCGCCGGAGATGTCGAAATCGTAGAGCCGCGTGTAGAGGTCGCCGAACCGATCCACGACCAGCGTGGTCGATCCGCTGGTGGACAGCGCGACCGCCCGGAAGCGGCCCCGGTCGGGCGTGGACATCTCGTAGCTGTGGTCCAGGGGTAGCCACGGGTCCACGTAGTGGATGCGGTGACCGTCGTCGGTGAGCGCGAAGACGTGCGACACCTTCGCGCCGCCGACATTGTGGTCATTGCCGGCGGTATCGCGCCAGAGGTGATCCTCGTTGGGCGACAGCACCGACCAGGTCCAGGCGATCGTGCCCGGCGGCAGGGTGTTGCCGGGGCCGGTCCACAGCGGTGTGCCGTAGCGGCTGCTCCAGTTCCAGTCCGCGGGTGCGCTCAGGATGTGGTCCATGGTGAAGAACCGGCCGTCGACATCGATGGCCATGAGTTCGTCGTCGTCGGCCGAGACTCCGGCGATCCGGCCCGCCATGCACCCGGGCAGCGGCAGCGTGCGCCAACCGCCCTGCGCGGCCGCCTGTTTCACGTAGACGGACCCGTCGCGTACGGCGAAGGACCAGCGGCGGTTGAACGTTTCCGCGGTGGTCCTCAGGAACACCTGATCCGGTAGCGGGACGGCGGCCGCCGGGAAGGCGTCGAGTCCGGCCGTGGTCTCGTCCGCGGCCGGCTCGGGCGTGCCGACGGTGCCGAGCAGCGTGCACGCCGGCGGTTCGGTGGACGCGATCTGCGGGGGGAGCTGCCACCGCGAGCGCGAGTCCGGCGGCTGCGGCGAGCACGCCGCGCCGCACTGCGGGTTCGAGCATCACAACCACCCGAGGGAGCCGAAGACGATCAGGGCGAGGGCGTCGATCCCCAGAATCGCGCCCACGGCAATGGCTTTCGCCCGCACCGTCTTCAGGTCGTGGACGTAGAAGCAGGCGACGAAGAACGGCACGTATCCGAACAGCCAGATGAGGTACGGGAAGCCCGCGTGCCACCAGGACCAATCCCAGGTCAGCACACCCGCCTTGTTCAGCAGCACCTCCACGCCGACCGCGGCCGCGGAGTTCGCCGCGATGAGGACCGGCCGGTTGGGCAGGCCCAGGATACGAACCTCCTTGGGCGGCAGCATCTTCGCCGCGGCCACACCCATGATGGCGAACATGAAGCAGATCTCGATATTGAGGCCGATGAGGATCTGATACGCCGTCGGCCCGCTCGCGCCCCACACCGGCGCGCGCCCGGTGGCGTGGAAGACCAGCGAGTTCCAGATCTCGTTGAACCAGTCCATGCCCCACAGGGCCAGCCCCGCGAACAGCACATTCCAGTTCCGTCGTTCGACCTCGGTCGCATAGACGTAGATGACGACCAGCAGCAGCGGAATCACGTACCACTTGAACTGGCTGCTGTCCCGCAACAGCTCGAGCGCGGCCCGCGCGTGATCGGTCATCGCCGAACCCCTCCTCGTCACCGTTGAGCCTGGCGAGTGTGTGACAAATCAACGTGGAATGTCAACATGTAAGCCAGAATTGCCGGTGCCGGGATCGGTCTGGATTCGTCGGGTGAACGCGCGGTGACACATCGCCGGACCGCGCCTACCTTCGCTCATGGTCCGGTACTGCGGTCCGCGTCGCCTGCGACGACTGCTCGCCTGGCCGAGCTGTGCAAGCGGTACGAGGAGGCGGTCGGCCGCTATTCCGTGTGCCCGATCTGCTTCGACGCCCAGCAGCTCGACGCCGACGCACTCGCCGGCGATGCCGAACTCCGGGGCACCATCCCGATGGGGCAGTGGAGCGGTGACGATCCGGGCGTGACCTTCAGCTATCGAGATCGCAGCATTCAAGAACCGGCCGGTGCGTCCGTATTTTTTCCTGCTTCCGGGCAGGCATCCTCTATTGCAAGACCGACCAATTTGGCCGCGTCATCGTGCGAGCGGTGCATTCTTTGCCGGTGGATTCGTCCAGCGCTTCCTGATAAAGATGATCGGCTTCGTCGGCGTTGTTCGTGTGATTGTTCGGGACGGTGCAGACGCCGGTCGCCAGCGAGTAATGGCGGCGGTCGATTCGGAACCTGCCCGGAGATCCACATCGCCTTCACATTCGGGCGGTTCGAAATGACGTTGCCGGCCGCAGCGTCGTGCGGGCGGCGCGCACTCCGCTGTCCCACCGGCATGCGGTTCGCGAGCGGCCCCCTGTGGGGGTTGCCCGCTGCGCGCCGACCGGCTCCCGGGAGTGTGACCGCCGTTACCCGGTCCCCCGGTCTGCGGTAGCGAGGGATGTGCTCGATTCGGTCCAGGGAGGCGGCCCCGGTAAAATCGGTGGTTCTTGTGTGCCGCGATGGCGCACACTCGTTCAGTTAACTACCGGCATTCGCTGTACCCGAGGAGACGCTTGTGATCACCGCGACCGACCTGGAGGTCCGGGCCGGAGTCCGCACCCTGCTGACAGCGCCGGGGTCGGCGCTGCGGGTGCAGGCCGGGGATCGGATCGGGCTGGTGGGGCGCAATGGTGCCGGGAAGACCACCACCCTGCGAATTCTCGCCGGTGAGGGTGAACCCTACGCGGGCAAGGTCATCCGTTCGGGCGAAATTGGCTATCTGCCCCAGGATCCGCGCGAGGGCAACCTCGATGTGCTCGCCAAGGACCGCGTGCTGTCGGCGCGCGGGCTCGACGCCCTGCTGCGCGATATGGAGAAGCAGCAGGCGCTCATGGCCGAGGTCGCCGACGACGCCGAACGCGAGAAGGCCATCCGCAAGTACGGCCGGCTCGAGGAGCGTTTCTCCGCCCTCGGCGGCTACGTGGCCGAGAGCGAGGCCGCCCGCATCTGCCACAGCCTGGGCCTGCCCGACCGGGTGCTGAACCAGCAGCTGCGCACCCTCTCCGGCGGTCAGCGCCGCCGAATCGAGTTGGCGCGCATCCTGTTCAGCGCCTCCGACGGCAGTGGCGGTAAGTCCGACACCACGCTGCTGCTGGACGAGCCCACCAACCACCTCGACGCCGACTCCATCACCTGGCTGCGCAGCTTCCTGCAGAACCACGACGGCGGCCTCATCGTCATCTCCCACGATGTCGAGCTGCTCGGCGACGTGGTCAACAAGGTGTGGTTCCTCGACGCCGTGCGCGGTGAGGCCGACATCTACAACATGGGCTGGAAGAAGTACCTCGACGCCCGCGCCACCGACGAGCAGCGCCGTGTCCGCGAGCGCGCGAATGCCGAGAAGAAGGCGTCCGCGCTCAAGCAGCAGGCCGCCAAGCTCGGCGCGAAGGCCACGAAAGCCGCTGCGGCACACCAGATGGTCAAGCGCGCCGAGCGCATGCTGGCCGAGGCCGACGAGATCCGGGTGGCCGACAAGGTGGCGCGCATCAAATTCCCCGAGCCGGCTCCCTGCGGCAAGACGCCGCTGATGGCCACCAACCTGACCAAGCTCTACGGGTCGCTGGAGATCTTCACCGGCGTGAACCTGGCCATCGACAAGGGCAGCCGGGTCGTGATCCTCGGCCTCAACGGTGCGGGCAAGACCACCATGCTGCGGCTGCTGGCCGGGGTGGAGACCCTGACCGCCGGGCAGATCGAGCCCGGTCGCGGCTTGAAGGTCGGATATTTCGCCCAGGAGCACGACACCCTGGACGATCAGGCCACGGTCTGGGAGAACATCCGCCACGCTGCACCCGATGCGGGCGAACAGGATCTGCGCGGCCTACTCGGCGCGTTCATGTTCTCCGGCCCGCAGCTGGAGCAGCCCGCCGGCACGCTGTCCGGCGGTGAGAAGACCCGTCTGGCACTGGCCGGTCTGGTCTCCTCCGCCGCGAATGTCCTTCTGCTGGACGAACCTACGAACAACCTGGACCCGGTCTCGCGTGAACAGGTGCTCGACGCGCTGCGCAGTTACGCGGGCGCGGTCGTGCTGGTTACCCACGACCCGGGTGCGGCCGAGGCGCTCAACCCCGAGCGGGTCATCATGCTCCCCGACGGCACCGAGGATCACTGGTCGCAGGACTACCTGGAACTGATCCAGCTGGCGTGAGAATGCGCCTCCCACACGGAAAAACGCGTGATTTCCGAAAGTCGGTGACTCATATCACAGCGTTTCGTTGATCACAGGCATCCGAGTCTCTAACCTGGAATGAGGCGCCCACGGCGACTCGGAGGAAGCCATGAGTGACAGGCCCGCACAGGGTAAAGCCGTATTGGGTAAAGGCACGCGCGTCACCGGGAAATCCCGCGATCGCCTGCAATCCCAGTTGAAGAAGCAGTACGAGGCCGGAGCCAGCATCCGGTCCCTGGCCCGGGAGACCGGGCGGTCGTACGGCTTCATCCACAACGTGCTCGTGGAGTCGCATGTGCAACTCCGCAGCCGGGGCGGTGCGAACCGCCGCAAGGCCGCCAAGGCCGGCAAGTAGCGTCTTTCCCTTCCGGGGTGGATTGCGGGTTCTCGACCGGCGAAAGCCGGTCGACGACTTGCGATTTCGGACGACCTGCCGCGAATTCGGGCGATACGGTGCGATGTTCGACGATTCGCGATGGCGTGCGGCCGCTAGGGGATCACGGTCCCGTCGCCGAGAACCAGTAGGTTTGCGAGGCTCTGGAAAATCGGCAGACCGGTCTTGATTTCGAGATAGGCGAACTGTCCCTGGGGGTTCACCTCGAGGAAGTAGAACTCGCCGTCGAGACCCACCCGCAGGTCGAGCACGCCGAAAGCCAGTCCCAGCGCGCCCATCAGCGTGGTGAGCGATTTGCTCACCGAGGCGGGCAGGCGATCGGCGGTGAAGGCCACCGACGTGTCGAGGCGCGAATCCACCCGTCCCACACCGGATTGCGAGTCGATGCGCACCACCCACTCCATGCCGTCCACCCAGACGATGCGCAGATCGCTCTCGGCCCGGATGTAGTCCTGAAAGATGGTGGGGGAGTTGCGAATCGTGGCCAGCCGGTCGAAATCCGGCGGGGTGAACAGCCGGGTCTCGGTGAACGCGCCGCGCCCGGTGCCGGTGCGCTTGTAAACCACTGACCCGGGCCGGGATTCGATGAAGGCGCGCGCCTCGTCGGGATCATTGGTGACGAGGGTCTCCGGGACCGCGAAGCCGGCGCGGTAGGCCGTCTCCAGCTGCACGACCTTGCGGCTCGCGGTGCGGTCGGCCCCGGGGTCGTTGACCCACAGGGCCGGGATCGACCACAGCAGTCCCTGGAGGAAACCGTCGCATTCGGCGCGGCGGTAGGTGTCGTCTTCCTCGGACAGACCGGCCGGTACAGCGCAGGGATGGGGCCGGCGCCACCACACCGAGGTGACATCGTCGAGCCCGAAGATGTGCGACAGGCTGCGGTAGGAGCCGTCCCCGCCGAGTCGGAAAGTGCCGTTCTCACGTGGGAAGTCGCGCATATCGAGGCGAATCGGGTTGTGCCCGTGGTGTTTGCGCAGGGTGGCGGCGAGGGCGTCGCCGTGGAGGTCCTCGGCCTCGGTGACGATGAGCACCGATCCCATGGTGCGGGCGGCCATGCGCGCTTCCGTCAGTCCAGGCTGTCGCAGGCGATGCCGTCGTCGCTGCCGAGGTGCGACCGGGTCTGGCAGCAGGTCATGGTGGCCCCGCCGGCACCGGGACGAGTGGTGAGATCCAGTCCGCGGGCCCAGATTTCGGTGAGCGCGCGCAGTTCGTCGTCGCCCCGCGCGGGACTGTGGTCCGGAGACAGAGTGAGGGGACGATCGGTGACCTCGACACGACGGCGCCGCGTGAAATCGGCAGTGGCGCCGGACCGTACGCGCACCAGCACCGGGCGGCCCTCACAGCTGCCCTGTGCTGTCGCAGCATCCCACCGGGCGATGTCGAGGACATCGGTCCGATGGAAGGTCCAGGTGGTGCCGTCGCCGACACGCACGCTGATACTTCGCTCGGTGGCTGCGACAAGGTAGCCGGGTAGCGGTGGCGAGGTGCTGGCGAGGATCGCCGATCCCGTTCGGTGCAGGGCGCCGGTCATGCTGAACTCCGATCTGCTCGGGATTTGCTGCGGGGCCGAGCGTGATCTGAATCATATCCCGCTGAGCACCGAATTCGGTCCGCAACGAAAGATTTCAGCTACTCCGGCAAACTCGGGCGGGTTTTCGGAAACCACTCCCGCCGAAAGATTTTCGCTGAAAAATTGGGACCGGCCGGTGTGTGCGACGTCCGATCAGAGACCGAGGATGTCCGGCGAGTCGGCCACCGCCCGCAGGGTCGCACCGGGATCCGCAACCAGTTTGCGGGCGGCGAGATCGAGAATGCCGGAGACGACATCGATCTCCGCCGACACCGTGCCGTCGAGTTTCACAATCTGCTGGCGCATCCGGAAGATCTTGCCGCCCGTCCATTCGAATTCGCAGCTCACCGCGACCTCGTCGCCCAGATGCAGTTCGCGCAGGTACTTGACCGTCTGTTCCAGCACCACCGGCCCGATTCCCGCGGCCACCATCTTCTCGCCCGGCAGCCCGCCCGCCCGCAGCAGCTCCCAGCGCGCATGCTCGGCGTACTGCAGATACACGGCCTGATTCAGGTGCCCATTGATATCGAGCTCGTACCCGCGGACGGTGATGGGGACAGAGAACGCCATGAACCTACCAACCCGGCCCGCGGCAATGATCATTCCGCGTTTCCAGTGGTCTGTGGCACACCCCGCCGGCGACCGCCGGGCTACTGGCGAGTCGGGACGGTGTTCTCGTGTATATCGGCAGGTTGCCGTGCGATCCTCGGTGCCGGTGGGTGACCGGCGGATCGAGCATCGTGTCCTGGATTGCGCGCTCGGGATCGGGGCGGCGCAACGGGAACCGGCCGGTGTGGCCGTTGTGCCGCACGCGCCGCGGGAATCACGCGATCACCGATTCGGTTCGGCGGATTCCTCAGCGGCAGTGCGGGATTCACGAATTCGCGGGTCTGTGAGGTTGATGCGCGGGTTCAGGCGCGGTTGGCGTTGCGCTCGGCCCACCACTGCGGTGCGTCGATGAAGTGGTTGTCGTACTCCTGCTGGGCGGCTTCGATATCGGCCGGGGTGGCCTCGCCGTGGGCGAGGCGCTCCAGGAAGCGGAAGTAGCCGTGGCGTTCGACGCCGGGCATGAGGGCGATGAGGATGCGGGCCGGACTCTCGGGGGCCGCGCCGAAGGCGTGCGGCATGAACTTGGGGACGACGATCGCGCCGCCCGCACCGACGGTGACGATCTTGTCCCCGGCCAGGACCTGGAGTTCGCCGTCGGCCACGTAGAACAGCTCGTCGGACAGGGTGTGGTAGTGCGGCATCGCCCCGTCCGCGCCGCGGGTCATGGTGACCTCGACCGTGCTCACCGACCCGCCCGCCTCATTGGAATCGATGAGCAGCCGCACCGAGACGGGCTGGTCACCGATGATCTCGGCGTCCTGGGGCCGGCGGATGGCGGCGGGGCGGGAAGCGGTGGTCATGTCGGCTCCAAGTGATTCGATGGGTGATAATTCGCTACCGAACTATATTGCATCGAATAGAATCTTGTCCATGGGTGAGAAGAAGATCGATGCGGTGGACGTGATCCAGGAGCAGTGGCGGCGGGAACGGCCGGACCTGGACGGCGTGGCCATGGCCATCATCGGGCGGCTGGGCCGCCTGTCGGTGGTGGCGGCCGACCGGATCGAATCGGTGTTCACCGCACACGGATTGCAGCGCGGTGAGTTCGATGTGCTTGCGACACTGCGGCGTTCGGGGGAACCCTACGAGCTCAACCCCTCCGGTCTCGCCGACACACTCATGATGTCGCGGGCCGGGATGACCGGCCGCCTGGATCGGCTGGAGAAGGCCGGCCTGGTGCGGCGGATCGCCGATGCGGGCGACCGGCGCTCGATCAGAGTCGCGCTCACCGACCGCGGCCTGCACCTCATCGACATCGTCGTGACCGAGCACTTCGAGAACGAAACTCGCATCCTCTCGGTGCTTTCCGATCGTGAGCGCGAGGAGTTGGACCGGATCACTCGACTGCTGCTGACCGAACTCGAAGACGGCGACTGACCTCTCGGGTCAGGCTGTCGGCTCGGGTTCGGGCCGGCCGTGGGCGATGTCGTGGAACGCCGGGCGCAGCAGCGCGGTGATCCGTTCCGGCGCTGCGTCGGGGCCGTCGAGGTGCAGTAGATGGCGGCCGATGACCACGCCGATGGTGAGCGCCCCCAAGAGTCCGGCTCGCAACTCGGCATCGTCCACGGCGAGATGTTCGGCGGCTCGACTCTGCTGCGCAGCCATCGCCGATCGCACCTCGGCGGTCGCGTCCGGATGGGTCGGCATCGACCGAATCGCCGCGAGTGCGTTCACGGGCTCCTCGGCGCGCAGGGTCGCGGCGTAGCTCGCCGAGGGATGCTCTCAGCGCGCGGCGACCAACGGGTTCGTCACTGCTTGCGGCGGACCGAGGCTTCCACCAGGTCGAGGACGGCTTCGAGGTTGTCGTTGGCGTGGCCGGAGGCGATGCGGGCGATGAGGCCGTCGAGGACCAGGTCCAGGTAGCCGAGCAGGACTTCGGTGGGGACGTCGTCGCGCAGGGCGCCGGCGGCCTTGCGGCGTTCGAGGCGGGCGACGGTGGCGGCGGTGAGCTCTTCGGAGCGTTCTTCCCAGTTGGCCCGGAATTCGGGGTCGTTGCGCAGGCGGCGGGCGATCTCCAGGCGGGTGCCCAGCCAGTCGAAATCCTCTGGGCGGGCCAGCATATCGCGCATGACCTGGATCAGGCCCTGGGTGGCCGCGACCTCGGCCATGCGGCCCGCGTCCTCCTGGGCCAGGGCCAGGAACAGGGCGTCCTTGTCGCGGAAGTGGTGGAAGATCGCGCCCCGCGACAGACCGGTCGCTTCCTCCAGTCGACGCACGGTGGCGCCCTCGTAGCCGAACTCGGCGAAGCAGCGGCGGGCTCCGTCGAGAATCTGGCTGCGCCGGGCGGCGAGGTGGTCGTCACTGACCTTGGGCACTGGCTCCTCCGAAACGTGTTGTGCGGGTTCTCCTTATCGATCTTGCGACCAAATCGGAGAACCCGCACGAGCGACGAGCGAAGCGACCCGGGGACGGGCCGCGTGGTGGGCACCGGAAACCGGTGCCCACCACCACGACTCGGCTTCGAAACAGCCCTTCGAAGACCGAGGCGCGCGGTTTGTTTAGCCGCGAATCATGTTGCGCAGCACGTACTGCAGGATGCCGCCGTTGCGGTAGTAGTCCGCCTCGCCGGGGGTGTCGATGCGGACGACCGCGTCGAAGACGACCTTCTCGCCGTTCTCCTTGGTAGCGGTGACCTTCATGGTCTTCGGAGTCACACCCTCGTTCAGCTTGGTGATGCCCTCGATGTCGAAGACCTCGGTGCCGTCCAGGCCCAGCGATGCGGCGGACTCGCCGGCCGGGAACTGCAGCGGCACGACGCCCATGCCGATCAGGTTCGAGCGGTGGATGCGCTCGAACGACTCGGTGATGACGGCCTTGACGCCCAGCAGACGGGTGCCCTTGGCGGCCCAGTCACGCGAGGAACCCGAGCCGTACTCCTTGCCGCCCAGCACGACCAACGGGATGCCCGCGGCCTGGTAGTTCTGCGAGGCGTCGTAGATGAACGCCTGCGGGCCACCGTCCTGGGTGAAGTCGCGGGTGTAACCGCCCGAGACGTCGTCCAGCAGCTGGTTCCGGAGACGGATGTTGGCGAAGGTGCCGCGGATCATCACCTCGTGGTTACCACGACGCGAGCCCAGCGAGTTGTAGTCCTTGCGCGCAACGCCATTGGCGTCGAGGTACTGCGCGGCCGGGGTGCCCGGCTTGATCGGACCGGCGGGGGAGATGTGGTCGGTGGTGACCGAGTCGCCCAGCAGCGCCAGCACGCGCGCGCCCTTGATGTCCTCGACCGGGGCCGGCTCCATCTCCATGCCGTCGAAGTACGGCGCCTTGCGGACGTAGGTCGACTTGTCGTCCCACGCGAAGGTGTCGCCCTCGGGGGTGTTCAGACCCTGCCAGCGCTCGTCGCCCGCGAAGACGGTGGCGTAGGACTTGGTGAACATCTCCTTGTTGATCGCCGACTTGATGGTGTCGTCGATCTCCTGCGGGGACGGCCAGATGTCCTTCAGGAAGACGTCGTTGCCGTTCTGGTCCTGGCCCAGGGCGTCGGTCTCGAAGTCGAAGTCCATGGTGCCCGCGAGCGCGTACGCGATGACCAGCGGCGGGGAAGCCAGGTAGTTCATCTTCACGTCGGGGGAGATGCGACCCTCGAAGTTGCGGTTACCCGAGAGCACGGCGGTGACCGACAGGTCGTTGTCGTTGATCGCGGCCGAGATCTGCTCCGGCAGCGGGCCGGTGTTACCGATGCAGGTGGTGCAGCCGAAGCCACCCACGTAGAAGCCCAGCTTCTCCAGGTACGGCCACAGGCCGGCCTTCTCGTAGTAGTCGGCGACGACCTGCGAGCCCGGAGCCATGTTGGTCTTGACCCACGGCTTGGACGCGAGGCCCTTCTCGACGGCGTTGCGGGCGAGCAGCGCGGCGCCGATCATGACCGACGGGTTCGAGGTGTTGGTGCAGGAGGTGATGCCCGCGACCACGACAGCGCCGTGATCCAGCACGAACTCACCGCGCTCGGGATCGGAAACCTTGACCGGCTTCGACGGACGCCCGGCATTGCCGTTGGCGGCGTTCGGGACAGCGGTCTCGTCGGTGGCGGTGCCGGAGGCGACCGGATCACTGGCCGGGAAGGACTCCTCGAGGGCCTCGTCCAGCGCGGTGTGCGGAACCGGGTCGTTGGTGTAGCTGCGGATGTCCTTGCGGAAGGCGGTCTTGCTCTCCGACAACAGGATCCGGTCCTGCGGGCGCTTCGGGCCGGCGATGGACGGCACCACGGTGCCCAGGTCCAGCTCCAGGTACTCCGAGTACGCGGGCTCGTTGGCCGCGTCGTGCCACATGCCCTGCTCCTTGGCGTACGCCTCGACGAGCGCGAGCTGCTCGTCGCTGCGGCCGGTCAGGCGCAGGTAGTTGATGGTCTCCTCGTCGATCGGGAAGATCGCGGCGGTGGAGCCGAATTCGGGGCTCATGTTGCCCAGGGTGGCGCGGTTGGCCAGCGGCACCTCGGCCACGCCGGCGCCGTAGAACTCGACGAACTTGCCGACCACACCGTGCTTGCGCAGCATGTCGGTGACGGTGAGCACGACGTCGGTGGCGGTCACGCCCGGCTTGATCTCACCGGTCAGCTTGAAGCCGACGACGCGCGGGATCAGCATGGAGACCGGCTGGCCCAGCATGGCGGCCTCGGCCTCGATGCCGCCGACGCCCCAGCCCAGCACGCCCAGGCCGTTGACCATGGTGGTGTGCGAGTCGGTGCCGACGCAGGTGTCGGGGTAGGCCTGGCCGTTGCGGACCATGACGGTGGGGGCCAGGTACTCGATGTTGACCTGGTGCACGATGCCCATGCCCGGCGGGACGACGCGGAAGTCGTCGAAGGCGCCCTGGCCCCAGCGCAGGAACTGGTAGCGCTCGGAGTTGCGCTCGTACTCGAGGTCGACGTTGCGCTCGAGGGCGTCGGCGCGGCCGAACACGTCGAGGATGACCGAGTGGTCGATGACCATGTCGGCGGGGGAGAGGGGGTTGACCTTGTTCGGGTCGCCGCCGAGGGTGGTGACGGCCTCACGCATGGTGGCCAGGTCGACCACACAGGGGACACCGGTGAAGTCCTGCATGATCACGCGGGCGGGCGTGAACTGGATCTCGGTGTCGGGCTCGGCCGACGGATCCCAGCTGGCGATGGCGCGGATGTGGTCGGCGGTGATGTTCGCGCCGTCCTCGGTGCGAAGCAGGTTCTCCGCGAGGACCTTCAGGGCGTAGGGCAGCTTCTCGGTGCCGGGCACGGCCGAGAGTCGGAAGATCTCGTAGGAGTTGCTTCCGACCTCGAGGGTGCCCTTGGCGCCGAAGGTATCGATACTCGTCACGTTCAGCTCCACTCGTCTGTGAATGGGAGGGCCACCGGCGGGGCTGTGCCGATGGCTCGTCGAGGCGCGGGCCTCGTCCGTTTTCCGACATTAACAGTACGCTTGTCCTGTGAGCACATCGGGGGCGGGTTATCGGGCCGTCGGGCCCGGGATTCCGCCCAGTGCGAGACGTCAATTCGCGCGATCGGTGAGGTGTCTCGTGTGGCGCGGTGAGGTGATATGACAAGCCGTCCCGTACCCTGCGTTTCGTGACCGCTCCGCACTCCTCGGTTTTCACGCCCTCGAAGGCGGAACTGCCGCCGAACACCGACCTGAATGCCATCATCGCCGATCTCGCCGATGATCATGTAGCCGCCCCCTCCGGACGCGATCAGGAGGCCCTCGCCGCCATCGCCGCCGACGCGCGTGAGCACGGCGTTCAGCTCGACATCATTGTGGTGCAGGGCAATCCGGGGATCGAGGCGAACCTGCGCGATCTGGCCAACGAGGTCGGCAAGATCGAGCACGGCACCGTGGTGGTCTTCAGCGACGACTGGGTGGGCACCTACAGCGACCAGTTCACCCGCGGGCACCTGGAGTGGGCCGAGGACAAGGCCAAGTACCGCGGCCCCGAGCACACCACCGACGCCGCGCAGGTTTTCGTGGATCGGCTCGAGCAGCCGGAGACCGTGTCGTGGACGGTGATCACGCTGGTCATCCTGGGTGTGCTGATCGCGACGATCGGCGGGTTGTACGCGGTGAAGGTGCGGCGCGGGCAGCGTGCGGCGGGTGCGCCGGCGCCGGTCGGGTAGCGCGTTCGCGCTGGGAGGCGGTGTCTCCGTTCGGGGTTCGGGTTCGTCCCGGGCCCTTTTTTCATGCCCGGATCGGGGTGTGCCGGGTCTGGTTTGTCCGCGACACGCCGGAAACGTACCGAGTGTCGCGTGTTGTGACGCGTGGTGATTGTGGGGTTTACCTGCAACTTCTTGGCTACCGGTGAATTACATGCGTGTGATTGTGGCGTGCCTGAGCGGCGGGATCCTTTACGTGCCGTACGGTTTCGCGATGGCACGTTTGGGGTTGTTGTGCCGGATGGGACTCCAGGGAGGTGCGATGCGACGACCGGCGAAGCGACTGAGACGCCCGGTGGGGATCGCTACGGAGTTGCTCGTAGCGCTCATCGTGCTGGCATTGCCCATGGCCGGCGGGCACGCGGTACCACCGCCGCCGCCCAACCCCAGCGACAGTGACCTCAATGCCGCGGGCGCCCAGGTCGACGCGGGCGTCGGCGAGGTCGGCGCCCTCATCAACCAGGTGGCCGCCGCCGAACAGCAGCTGCAGCAGCTCGACGACGCGGTCGCCGGTCGTCGCGAGGCCGTCAACAAGGCCCTGGTGGATCTGCAGATGGCTCGCGATGCCGCCGACACCGCCGCCCGCGCCGTCGCCCAGTGCCAGCAGGATCTGACCGACGCCGGTGCGAAAGTCGATACCGCGCACGGGAATTTCGACAAGTACGTCGCCCAGGTCTACATGCGTCCCGGCTCTACCTCACTGGTCAGCTATCTGGCCGCGCCCAGCCCCGAGATCGCGCTCAACCGCGCGCAGGTGCTGACCATCGCCTCCAAGAATCAGCAGCAGGTGGTCGACGCCCTGCGCCACGCCCAGGTGGACCAGGCCAACAAGACCTCCGCCGCCAAACAGGCCCAGCAGGCCGCCGACGCCGCCGCGGCTGCCGCCGACGCCAAGAAGACCGAGGCCCAGAACGCGGTCACCGCGGCCCAGGCCGAACTCGACCAGCAGAACATCCGCCGCAACGACCTTGTCGGGCAGCGTGATTCGGCCCAGCAGCGACTGGACGCGGCCCGCGCCAACGTGGCGGGCCTGCAGAGTCAGCGTGACACCTTCGCCGCCTGGGACCAGCAGCGCAAGGCCGAGGAGGCCGCGGCCCGCGCCGCCGCGGTAGCCGCCGCCGCGCGCGTGGCCGCCGACCGCGCTGCCGCCGATCGCGCCAGTCAGCTCGGCCAGGGCCATCGCCCGCACGTCGTGCAGGACACCTCACCGCCACCGAAGCGCTCCATCCAGCCCAACCGGCCTCGAGGCTCCAACTCTCAGCTCATCGAGACCGTGGTCGACCGTGCCATGTCCCAGCTGGGCGTCGTTTACGCCTGGGGCGGCGGCGACGAGGACGGCCCCACCCTCGGCATCCGCGACGGCGGTACCGCCGACAGCTACGGCGACTACAAAAAGACCGGCTTCGACTGCTCCGGCCTGATGATCTACGCCTTCGCCGGCATCGGCGTCTCCCTACCCCACTACTCCGGCTACCAATACACCATGGGCACAAGGGTTCCCGTAGCCGAGCGCGCCCGCGGCGACATGCTCTTCTGGGGCCCCGGCGGCAGCGAACACGTAGCCCTCTACCTCGGCAACAACAAAATGATCGAGGCCCCCCAAAGTGGCGAGGTCGTCCGCGTCGCCGCCGTCCGCGAAGACGGCATCATGCCCTACGCAGTCCGCATCGTCACCTGACCCTGTCCTCCTCCGTCCGTCGTTTCGAGCGCAGCGCAGCAGTGGTAGCGTTCCCGACGAAGAATCATGCCCACTCGCAACAGGTTTGGTCCCGACGTCGGCCAAATCACTGCAGCGCCGGAACCACCCTCGCTACAGCCAGTACTTTTTCGCCAGGGCTGCCAGCGCAAACCCGATGAACATGCAGACGATGGACGTCCAGATCGCCACTTTGCCCAGCGGATGTCCCTTTCTGGCGGCCGTGAGTCCGAGAAAGATCCCGGCCCAACCGAATAGGCACGGCACTCCGAGTGACAGCACAGCGAAGATCAGGGCCGTGAGCGCCAGCCCCTTGCCCTCCGGTGGCGAGCTCACTGGAATGTGGGCATAGGGCTGGTAGCGCGGCACCGGTGGCGTGGGCCGCACCGCCTGCTCGGGATAGTCGAATTGCGGGATGTATTCGCCACTGCCCTGAAGGTATTCAGGTGGCGCGGGGGGAATCGCGCCGGGCGCCTGCGGCTTCCAGTAGTCGTCGTCGGTAGGTGGCTGTGGTGGTGTGCCCATGACGTGATCCGCTCCGCTGTAGGTGGTTTCGAACATTACGTCGGGAACAGCTTGCGCGTCGGCGGGCCGGAGCCCTTACTTTCCGGGGCCGCGCTGAGCGGCCCACCAGTCGATGAGGGGGACTTCGTTGCCCATCCACGCGATGACGTCGTGCATCTCGCGAACGCGGGCGGCGTCGGGCCGGGTCGAGGACAGGTCGCGGAGCCCGGCTTGCCGGCCTATCGACCCACCTGGTCGGACCGAGTCTCGGGTCTGACGTCGCTGTCGAGTATCGACGCGACCGACGGTCGATTCGTGGATACAACCTTGCGGCGCTTGCCTTCTGACGATGCTTTGCGGGGTCGGCCGGTGCGTGAGTTCCGATGCTGGAAAGAGGTACTACTCGGACACACCGCGCTGACCGAACCGGCCAGCGCGGGGCATCGGAAGATCAACTCGCCGTGCCGATCCGAGGCCGGCGGAACGTCCACTCTTGCCGAATGTCGTGCATTCACCTCGCGAAGGAACGATAGCTAGTAGCGATATGTGAAGTAGCCCGAGGTCCGGTCGTCCTTGTCGACTTGGCACTTGTCGATGTGAAAACAGTCGGGTTCGTTCCGGAAACCGGGGAGAGTCTGCGCTTCGCGAATGCGTTCCTGTGCGCGCTGCTCGGTTGAGTAGACACCCAAGAGCTTGACCTCGTCTCCCTCGTGCTCGTCCCAGTCAAGGTCTCCATCATCGTCGCCGTGTCGTGTCGGAGACCCGTCCAGCGGACGTGCATGATGGATGTGTCGTAGCAGATAGACGTCCACGCTGTCGGAGCCTATACCTGGACGTCGATATACAAAGATCCTCTGATCCGCTGGTCAGCGGCGAAACGGACGCGAGTCAAGGACATCCGCTCGTAGCCGCATGCCGCGCTGACCGAAGCGGCCAGCGCGGCATGCGGTGAGACTGCCCGCGGCTCAGGGGGTCCGCTACTGGTCCCCTCTATGTCAAGACGTCGGTGTGGGTGCGGGGTGTGCTTGTTCAGGCGTTGCCGGCGCGGATGGATTCGAAGACGTTGGGGTCGAGCAGGGTTGAGGTGTCGCCGAGTTCGCGGCCTTCGGCGACGTCGCGCAGCAGGCGGCGCATGATTTTGCCCGAGCGGGTCTTGGGTAGTTCGGGGACGATGTGGATTTCGCGGGGGCGGGCGATGGGGGAGATCTCGCGGGAGACCTCGGCTTTGAGTTGGGTGATCAGGTCGGTGCCGGTGTCGGTGGCTTCGGCGGTGAGGATGACGAAGGCGACGATGCCTTGGCCGGTGGTGTCGTCGGAGGCGCCGACGACGGCTGCTTCGGCGACGCTGGAGTGGCCGACGAGTGCGGATTCGACCTCGGCGGTGGAGATGCGGTGGCCGGAGACGTTCATGACGTCGTCGACGCGTCCGAGGACCCACAGGTCCCCGTCGGTGTCGAGTTTGGCGCCGTCACCGGCGAAGTACCAGCCTTTCTCGGCGTAGCGGGACCAGTAGGTGTCGCGGTAGCGTTCGTTGTCGCCCCAGATGCCGCGCAGCATGGACGGCCAGGGCTGGTCGAGGACCAGGTATCCGTTGGCCTCGGTCTCGCCGAGACAGACCGGGTTGCCTTCCTCGTCGACGACTTTCGCGCAGATGCCGGGCAGTGGGGTCATGGCCGCGCCGGGTTTGGCGGCGGTGACGCCCGGCAGCGGGGAGATCATGATGGCGCCGGTCTCGGTTTGCCACCAGGTGTCGACGATGGGAGTTTTGTTGGCGCCCACCACGTCCCGGTACCAGCGCCAGGCCTCGGGGTTGATCGGTTCGCCGACCGAGCCGAGCAGCCGCAGGCTCGACAGGTCGTGGGAGTCGGGGATCTCGCGGCCCCACTTCATGAACGTGCGTACCAGTGTCGGTGCCGTGTAGTAGATGGTGACGCCGTATTTTTCGATGATCTGCCAGTGGCGGTGCTCGTCGGGGAAGTTCGGGGTGCCCTCGTAGACGACCTCGGTGGCGCCGTTGGCCAGCGGCCCGTAGACGATGTAGCTGTGCCCGGTGACCCAGCCGATGTCGGCGGTGCACCAGTACACGTCGTGGCCGGGTTTGTGGTCGAAGACGTGGTGGTGGGTGTAGGCGGCCTGGGTCAGGTAGCCGCCGGAGGTGTGCAGGATGCCCTTGGGTTTTCCGGTGGTGCCGGAGGTGTAGAGGATGAACAGCGGGTGCTCGGCGTCGAAGGCTTGGGCCTGGTGCTCGGGGGAGGAGAGTGCGACGGTCTGGTCCCACCACAGGTCGCGGCCTTCGGTCATCTCGGTGTCGATGCCGGTGCGGCGCACCACGAGTACGTGCTCGACGGTCGAATCGCCTTCGGCGAGAGCCTCGTCCACGGCCGCCTTGAGCGGGGCGGGTTTGCCGCGCCGCCACTGGCCGTCGGTGGTGAGGACCAGTTTGGCCGCGGCGTCGTCGACGCGCTGGCGCAGGGCGCTGGGGGAGAAGCCGGCGAAGACCACCGAGTGGGTCAGGCCCAGGCGGGCGCTGGCGAGCATGGCCACGATGGCCTCGGGGACCATCGGCATGTAGATGGCGACGCGGTCGCCCGCGGACAGTCCCAGGCCGGTGAAGTAGTTGGCGGCGCGTGACACCTCGGCCAGCAGTTCGGCGTAGGTGATGTCGCGGGAGTCGCCGGGCTCGCCTTCCCAGTGGATGGCGACCCGGTCGCCGTGTCCGTCGAGTACGTGCCGGTCCACGCAGTTGTAGGCGACGTTGAGCTTGCCGTCGGCGAACCACTTGGCGAAGGGCGCGTCGTCCCAGTCCAGCACCTGGGTGAAGGGCTGATGCCAGTGCAGGCGTTGTGCCTGCTCGGCCCAGAACCCGTCGCGATCGGCTTGGGCTCGAGCATAAAGAGAGGCGTCGCCGTTGGCGGCGGCCGCGAACTCAGCGCTGGGCGGATAGGCATCCAGGTGGTCGGCGGTGGTTTCGGTCATCTCGTCTCTTCTTCTCTCGCATGCAGGCCGCGCAGGGGAGACGGCGGCACTACAACACTGCATGGTGATCATGTCGGCCGCCCTGTCCGGGGTCGGCCGCGACCCGGCTTCTATTCGGCTGTTTCCAAAATCGTCAGCGCCGCAGTGGAAACCAATTCCTGGGCGCGGGAGGTGTCCTTGAGGTCTACGCCGGATCTGCCGAGCTTCCGTGCGCCGGAGATCAAGCTGGACACCACCTTTGCCGCCTGGTGGTAGCCGAGGCCCTCGGGCGGATGAATATTGGAGATACAGTTGCGGTCGGCGTCGGTTCGGCCGGGCCGCGGTAGGTGAGTGAGGTAGATGCCCAGGCTGTCGGCCACCGAGAGACCAGGGCGTTCACCGATGAGGACGACCAGGGTGCGCACTCCCATGGCGGTGGCGATGTGATCGCCGAGGGCGACCCGGGCTTGGGTGGCGATGACCGGTGGCGCGATCGAATAGGTGTCGGCGAGTTCTTCGGCGATGGCGGCAAGAAGAGGTGCGCCGTGGTTCATGAGGGCGAGCGGTGACAGTCCGTCGCCGAGAACGAAGCCGAGGTCGGCACCGGTGTGGGGGACAGCGGTCAGGTCGTCGGGGAGTCGGCCGAGGTCGGGGCGGCGCAGGTACTCGGGTCGAGAGGTGGCCCGGCTGCGGATGGTCACGGGTGTGCCGAGGCCGACCGCTTCGACCCGAGCTGCCAAGGCGCACACGTCGAGTGGCAGGTGGACCGCATCGCGGGCCGCAGCGTGTGCCGAGCGGAATTCGAGCACATTCGCCGTCGGCAGTGCGTCACCGACGCGGCCCAGACCGATCCTGGACTGGGTGCTCGGGCGCAGCATGTCCCAGAAGTCCTGCGGCGTCAGATCTCCGCGTTCGATGCTCATAGCGCTCCGGTCAATTCACGCAATGGGGAGGAGGCGATTTCCACAGGCAGTATTCGTCCGCCCGCATCGGCCATGCCGAGTCCTTGCAGCCACGTCTCGAATTCCGGTGCGACGCGCAGGCCGAGTACCCGCCGCGCGTACAGGGCGTCGTGGAAGCTGAGGCTCTGGTAGCCGAGCATGACGTCATCGGCGCCCGGCACCGCGATAACGAACGCCGCTCCGGCCGCGCCGAGGAGAGTGACCAGGGTGTCCATATCGTCTTGGTCGGCTTCGGCGTGGTTGGTGTAGCACACGTCGACGCCCATCGGCAGGCCGAGCAATTTGCCGCAGAAGTGGTCTTCGAGGCCGGCGCGAATGATCTGTTTGCCGTCGTAGAGATACTCGGGGCCGATGAAGCCGACGACCGTATTCACCAGGAGCGGCTGCAGATCTCTCGCCACGGCGTACGCGCGGGCCTCCAGGGTCTGCTGGTCGACGGGTTTGCCACCGGTGCCCAGGTGCGCGTTCGCCGACAGCGCCGATCCCTGTCCGGTCTCCAGGTACATCACATTGTTGCCGACGGTGCCGCGCTGCAGCGATCGTCCTGCTTCGTTGCCTTCGCGCAGCAGCGAAATATTCACTCCGAAGCCGGTATTCGCACCTTCGGTGCCCGCGACGGATTGGAAGACCAGATCCACCGGAACACCTTTCTCGATCAGCTCGATCGTCGTGGTCACATGCGAGAGCACGCACGACTGGGTGGGAATGGCGAAGCGCTGACGGATCTCGTCGAGTAGATGGAGCAGATCCGCGGTGGCATGCGGGGAGTCGGTCGCCGGATTGATGCCGATCACCGCGTCACCGCAGCCGAGCAGCAGTCCATCGAGGGTCGCGGCGGCGATACCCCGCGGGTCGTCGGTCGGATGGTTGGGTTGCAGACGGGTGCTCAGTCGCCCGGGCAGCCCGATCGTCGTGCGGAAGCCCGCCGTCACCTCGGTGGCCCGGGCGACCGCAATGAGGTCCTGATTGCGCATGATCTTGCTGACCGCGGCCACCATTTCCGGTGTCAGTCCTTGGGATACCGCCCGCAGCCTGGCGGCGGCATCGTCGCGGGCCGATGTCTCCATCAGCCAGTCCCGCAGGCCGCCGACGGTCAGATGCGAGAGCGCTTGGAAGGCAACGCGATCGTGCGAGTCGATGATCAGTCGGGTGACCTCGTCGTCCTCGTAGGGCACCAAGAGTTCTCGGAGGAACCAGTCGAGCGGCACGTCGGCGAGCGCCCACTGCGCGGCCGCGCGTTCGGCGTCCGATGCCGCCGCACAGCCGGCCAGTTCGTCGCCGCCACGCCGTGGCGTCGCCTTGGCCATCAATTCGACGAGACCGTCGAAGCTGTAGTTGGTGCCGCCGATCTGCTGGTGGTAGACCGTCATTCGAGCTCCTCCTCCGCCTTGGCCAGGGCGGCGAATTCCTCGTCCGGCGAGTTGGCGACCAGGTGATGGCGGCTGTAGAGACCGAAGTAGGCCATGAATCCGGCGAAGGCGAGCAAGGTCCAGGTCGCGGCCGTGCGGTCGACGAGGAAGGTGGCGATGACGGCCGTGCAGGCGATCACGAGGGCGAAGGCCGTGGTGAGCATCCCGCCCGGGGTGCGATAGGGCCGGGGCATGTTCGGTTCCCGGACGCGCAGCACGATGTGGCTGATCATCATGAGCACGTAGCTCAGCGCCGCGCCGAAGACGGCCATGTTCAGCAGCATCGCGCCCTCACCGGTCAGCGAGAGTGCGAATCCGATGATGCCGGGCACGATCAGCGCGAGCATGGGCGCTTTGCGCGCATTGGTGACCGACAGGCTCGTGGGCAGATATCCGGCCCGCGAGAGCGCGAAGGTCTGCCGCGAGTAGGCGTAGACGATCGAGAAGAAGCTCGCGACCAACCCGGCCAGACCGATGTAGTTGACGAGCTTGCCGGCACCCGAACCCCCGAGCGCCTCGACCAGCGGGTTGCCCGAGGTCGAAATCGCCTCGGCGCCGAGAGCTCCGGTCGCAAGGAACAGCACCATCGCGCCGGTGGTCATCAGCACCAGCATGCTGATGATGATGCCCTTGGGCACGTTCTTCTCCGGTTCCCGTGCTTCTTCGGCGGCCAACGGCACACCCTCCACCGCCAGGAAGAACCAGATCGCGAACGGCACCGCGGCCCAGATCCCGAAGTACCCGAACGGCAGGAACGACGAACTGCCCACCGCCGCAGGATCTGCCGGAATGTCGGTCAGGTTCCCCGCGTCGAACAATCCCCACGCCGACACCACGAAGACGGCCAACCCGACCAACGCAATCACGGTGATGACGAACATCGCCTTGAGCGCCTCACCGGCGCCGGTGAGATGAATGCCGATGAACAGCGCATACACGGCCAGATAGACCCACCAGCCGTCCGTGATCCCGAACAGATGCAGCGATTCGACATACGCACCGATGAAGGTCGCGATGGCCGCGGGCGCGATGGCGTACTCGATGAGGACGGCCGCGCCAGTGGCGAATCCGCCCCAGGGCCCGAGCGCGCGCCGGGCGAAGGTGTAGCCACCACCCGCCGCGGGCAACGCCGAGGACATCTCGGCCATGCCGAGCACCATGGCCAGATACATGCCCGCGATCACCACGGTGGCGATGAGCAAGCCTCCGAAACCGCCCTGCGCCAGACCGTTGTTCCAGCCGGCGTAGTCGCCGGAGATCACATAGCTGACGCCGAGACCGGCGAGAAGCAACCAGCCCGCAGACCCCGATTTCAGTGTTCGCTTCGCAAGGTAAGCACTGTCCTGGTTGTGGTCGTCGTGGGTGGGCCGATCAGTGGGGATCGCCATCGCGACCTCCTTCTTGCTGGATGAATCACACAGAGTTCTTGGGTGTTCCGCGAACGGGAACAGGACAGGCATCGGCCGCTCGGCCGACGACCTGGGGTTGGGCTGATGGTGTCGGACGCGCGCCGCGCACCCAGTCCGCACCGGTCACGGTTTCGGTCCCGGCCAGCGCGAGTAGTTCGGCGTGCTCGAAAACCCTTCCGCGACTGAGGAATCGAAGTCCTTCCGGCGATTCCAGGCTGAATCCGGAACCACGTCCCGGCACGACGTCGAGGACGAGCTGGGTGTGCTGCCAGGCGGCGAACTGCGGGCCTGAGATCCACACCGGCGCAATATCATCCGGTGTGGGAGGAGTATCGGGCAGTTCGCCGACCAGCAACCGCAGATCGAGCAGTCCGAGTAGGACATCGTGGTCGCCGACCACGAATTCGCCTGCGGGGTAGCACATCGGGGCCGAACCATCACAGCATCCACCGGATTGGTGCAGCATCAGCGGTCCGTGCAGACCGCGGAGGCGACGGAGCAGATCCATCGCCGCCGCGGTAGCCAGCACCCGCCGGGGGATGACCGCAGCGGCATCGACCATCAGAAGAAGCCTTGCGCCTTCGACGCGTAGCCGACCAGGAGGTTCTTCGTCTGCTGATAGTGGGCGAGCATCATGTGGTGGTTCTCGCGGCCGATCCCGGACTGCTTGTACCCGCCGAACGCCGCATGCGCGGGGTACTGGTGATAGGTATTGGTCCACACCCGCCCGGCCTGGATGTCGCGGCCTGCCCGGTAGGCCACCGCGCCGTCGCGTGACCAGACGCCGGCGCCGAGCCCGTAAAGGGTGTCGTTGGCGATCTTGATGGCATCGTCGTAGTCGGCGAACGAGGTCACCGAGACGACGGGGCCGAAGATCTCTTCCTGGAAGATCCGCATCGCGTTGTGTCCAGCGAACACCGTGGGCTGCACGTAGTAGCCGCCGGACAGGTCGCCGCCGAGGTCGGCGCGCTCACCGCCGGTGAGCAGCGTTGCGCCCTCGCCCTTGCCGATCTCGATGTAGGAGAGGATCTTTTCGAGCTGATCGTTGCTGGCCTGCGCGCCGATCATGGTCTCCGTATCGAGCGGATTGCCCTGTCGCACGGCCTTGGTGCGCACCACGGCAGAGGCCAGGAATTCGTCGTAGATATCAGCCTGGATGAGCGCGCGCGATGGGCAGGTGCAGACCTCGCCCTGATTGAGCGCGAACATGGTGAAACCTTCCAGGGCCTTGTCCTGGTAGTCGTCGTTCGCGGCGAGCACATCGGAGAAGAAGATGTTCGGGCTCTTGCCGCCGAGCTCCAGGGTGACCGGAATCAGATTCTGGGAGGCGTACTGCATGATCAGGCGGCCGGTGGTGGTCTCGCCGGTGAACGCGATCTTCTTGATTCGCGGACTCGACGCCAGCGGTTTGCCTGCCTCGACGCCGAAGCCGTTGACGATATTGACAACGCCGGGCGGCAGCAGGTCGCCGATGAGACTGATCAGGAACAGGATCGAGGCCGGCGTCTGTTCGGCCGGTTTGAGGACAACGGCATTGCCCGCGGCGAGGGCAGGGGCGAGTTTCCACGTGGCCATCAGGATCGGGAAGTTCCACGGAATGATCTGGCCGACCACGCCGAGCGGCTCATGGAAGTGGTAGGCGACCGTGTCGACATCGATCTCCGACAGCGAGCCCTCCTGGGCGCGGATCGCGCCGGCGAAGTAGCGGAAGTGGTCGATCGCGAGCGGGATGTCGGCGGCCAGGGTCTCGCGGATCGGCTTGCCGTTGTCCCAGGTCTCTGCGAGGGCGATCGCGTCGAGGTGCTGCTCCATCCGGTCGGCGATCTTGTTGAGGATGATGGCGCGCTCGGCAACCGAGGTCTTGCCCCAGGCCGGTGCGGCGGCGTGAGCGGCATCGAGAGCGAGTTCGATGTCCTCGGCGGTGCCACGGGCGACCTCGCAGAACGGCTGACCCGTGACCGGGGTCGGATTCTCGAAGTACTGCCCCTTGACAGGTGCTACCCACTCGCCGCCGATCCAATTGTCGTAACGAGCCTGGAACGACATGACGGCTTCGGGTGTTCCTGGGCGGGCAAAGACGGTCATCGAATGCTCCTCGATCTTGTGACATTTCCTGCAGCAGGTGTGATCGGGAACACTAGGAGCGGCAACGTTGCACGACAGTTGCAAGAAACTGGTCAGATGCCCAGTCTGCGGTCCAGCAGCGTCAGTTTGGACTTGACCTGGGCATACATCGAGGAATGTCGGTCGAGGGTGGCGAGGTACGCGCTCCAGGCCGCAACGTCGTCGCGTCCGTCGACCGAACTGGTCCACTGGCCGAGGAGTCGGCGATCGCCCGCCGTCAGCAGAGCCGCACGCAGACAACCATGCAACTCGGTGCGCAGCTCGGTAATACCGGGCGCCAGCGAGCGGGGCAGAATCGGGCCCGGGTAGGCGCGCAATGCCGCCGCCGCGTCGCCGCGCCCCAGTGCGCGTCGAACCTCGTCGACATCGGTGTCGAGCTCCATCAGCAGTCGGTATGGTCGCGAGCCGAGGCCGTTGGCGCCCAACAGCTTTCGCACCCGGGACAGCTCCGCCCGCACTGTTACCGGATCCAACTCCGATTCGTCGAGCAGCATGGCGAGATGGTCGGCGCTCAAACCCTCCGGATGGTCGGCCAGCAGCAACAGGATCTCGGCATGCCGCTGCGACAGGCGGATGCGCTCGCCGTTGCGAGTCAGAGACGGCCGATCCGAGCCGAGCACCCGCAGTCGCGTCGTCGTGTCGAGCGGTTTGGGGGAATCGAGCAGGTGTAGCCGTAGCTCGGATTCCGCGGCCAACACCGTCGCCCTGATCAGGGACAACACCTCCAGCCCGGCGACGCGCGGGCCACCGGTGATGTCGATGGCGCCGATGATCTGGCCGGTCAGCGGATCATGCACAGGGGCGGCCGAACAGCTCCACTCGTGCACGATGCGGCTGAAATGTTCGGCCCCGAAGAACTGCACGTGGTGATCGAGGGCGAGCGCGGTACCAGGGGCATTGGTACCGACCCTGTCTTCGCTCCAGTCGGCGCCCTCCACGAAGTTCATCGCAAGGGCTCGGTCCTTGACCTTCGAATCGCCCTCGACCCAGAGCAATCGCCCCTCGGCGTCACTGATCGCTACCAGCAGCCCGGCCTCGGCGGCGTCTTCGACCAGCAGCTTTCGCACGACCGGCCGGATGAGCGCCGTCGGATGTGCGGACCGATACCGCTGCAGTTCCAGACCGTCGAGATCCACCCCGTCTCCGGAGTCGTCGGGGTCGACACCGTTGCTGCGGCTGCGACGCCAGGAATCGAGAACCACCGGGCGCACCGAGTAGCACTCGGGGCGCAGGGTCGGCAGTTGGTCCACACCTTCGAGGAAGGAGCGGTGGGCGGACGACACTCGCTGTGTCAACTGCGTGAGATCGTCATCCGGCCTGACGGCGACCCAGGGGTTGCCGTGCGCTGCTGTGTTCAATCCGTTTCCTCCGCGTTTGCCCGCAGGCATTGTAATACTGGTCACATCGTTTGTTCACGGTGGTGTAGCTGTAGACAGCCACTCCATGCATGCCCGCTTGGTCGACGTGCGGATGGAAGAAGCAGATGCCCGCGTCGGGGCAGTGAACTCGTAGCGAACGTGCCACCGGGCGCCACCGCGGGCTGGGTGAGGTCGGGCATGCCGTCCAGATCGTTACGTAATGCGATGCCGTGCCGATGGATCGTGGTCAGCGCATTGGTGAGATCGGCGCGCAAGACCTCGCCGCGGACAGTGTTGCAGCCGAACGAATGTCAGCGAGGAGATGATCCGCCTCAAATGCTGGCCACCCACAACAGGTGTGTCCATTGATTCGTCGAAAGCGCTACTGGCTCAGGGGCATTGGAGGTCGATAGCATGCCGGCTTGCCAGCGAGCCTATCGAGGCCGCGCCCGGGGGGTAGAGGTCTCGTAGGAAAGCGACACAGTTCCAGATCTGGGACAGGGGTGCCAGGTTGCTAGGGTGCCGTCGAACCTATGCCTTCGTGCGTGTGGCGCGGGCTGCGCGACGGGATAGTTCAGCGAAGGCGTCACGCAGTGGATCCGGGCCGATGACTTCGATTTCGGCGTCGAAACGCGCCAGCGTCGCTGCGAGTGCGGCCCAGGACCAGGAGCCGGTCAGCAGTCTGGTTCGGGTGGGGCCGAGCTCCTCGACGATGCCGTCGGCGGCGAACGGGGCCACCCGGGTGGCGGGGAGGTCGAGGATCACCTCGCCGTGGCAAGGCCAGGTGGTCGTGCTTTCGGAGCCTTTGAACCGGGCCGAGAGGAAGGTGGCGATGTTGTCGCCCGGCAGTTGCCGGGGTGTGAAGCGCGGCCCGTTGGGGATACGGATCGTCATCCGGTCGGCGCGGTAGATCCGCCAGTCCGAACGCTGCGGGTTCCATCCGATGAGATACCAGCGTCCACCACGGACCACGAGGTGATGGGGTTGCACTCGCCGCGGCGGCTGCGGATCGGTGTCGTGCGGCGGGATCGGCGACCGGTAGTCGAACCGGAGTTCCTCCCTGGATCGGATGGCCGCGCTCAGCGCGAGCAGGACGTGGGTGTCGACTTGGGGGTCGTCCCCGTGCGCGGCTGCTTCGACGGCGGTGATCTCGAGCATGTCGATGCGCCGGCGCAGGCGGGAAGGCAGGACCTGGCGGACGGTCGTGAGCGCTCGTGCCGCAGCCTCTTCGATACCCGCCCCTGTCCCGGCCGCGATCCGCAATGCCACCGCCAGCGCGACGGCCTGCTCGTCATCGAACAGCAGCGGCGGCAGTTCGATGCCCGCTTCGAGCCGGTAGCCGCCCTCGGGTCCCTTGACAGCTCGGACGAGGTAACCGAGTTCCCGTAGGCGTTCGACGTCGCGGCGCACCGTGCGTTCGCTGACGCCGAGCCGCTCGGCGAGCACGCCTCCCGGCCAGTCACGGCGCACCTGCAGCAGCGACAGCAGCGAGAGCAGGCGACGGGAGGTCACCGTCGAGGAGGCGGTCGGCATGGTGGCCAGACTGCCACAGGTAGCGGACGTTCCCTGTCCGGTATTGCTGACAGGGTGGCTCTCGTCGGGGGAAACCCCCGGTGTCGAAACCACTTGTGAAGGGACCGAATCACCATGTCGGTAAACGCTGTTGCCCACCTCAACTTCCACGCACAGGCCCGTGCGGCCCTGGAGTTCTACCAGTCGGTGTTCGGCGGTCGACTCTCCGTAGCCACCTACGGTGACTTCGGGATGCCCGCCGAGTTGCCGGACGCCACCAAGGTGGTGTTCGGCCAGGTCATCGCCGACAACGGGTTCCGGGTCATGGCCTACGACGTGCCCGGTGAGAACGCATCGGTCGCCCAGGGTGCGCCCACCACCCGCCGCGAGAACGGCACCACCATCACCACGGAGCCGTTCTTCCTCTCCGTGCGCGGTGACACCGTCGAGGAGGTCGGCGCGTTGTGGGAACGCCTCGCGGCCGGCGCGACGGTCATCGAAGAATTCGGTCCGGCCCCGTGGGCACCCGGCTTCGGGATGCTTCGCGATCGCTTCGGCATCACCTGGATCCTCGACGTCGCGCGAGCGGCCCGGTAGCAGTTCCCCGATCGCCGAGCGCGGCCATGGCTGGGAGACCAGCCCGATCGTTCCGGACGGAAAACCCTCCACGCCACAGGAATTCGCCGACGATGCCCACACAGGACAAGCGCCCGCTGGGCCCTGTCACAGGGTTCGGTCGGCGTCACCTCCGGCAGCGACGACGCGGCAATCCTTCCACTGAGAGGCATTGCTGCTCGCTGAACCCACCACCTCGCAATTCTGATCCGCCTCGACGCACTCGTTCGGTCAAGGCCCCAGCATGGTTTTTGCAAGGGCCACAGGCAGTCCCGACCAGAAATGGGCAGACAGCGTGCGGCGAGGCCGGATCGGCTGCGGAGGCACTACAAGGGTGCGTCCCGCCCGAGTGGGGCACAGTTCAGCGAACCTCGAGTGGGTCGTCCCGCTCGGCACCTGTCGGTACAGCTGATGTGGGCTCGCTAAGGTGTGGAGATGAACGATTGGCGCAACGATCGGATCGGCAGCGCCTTGCGTGGGGCGAATCCGACGGTGATGTGTCGGCTCACGGCCGGGTTCGCCGTCATCGGTGACACTCAGTTCCTACCAGGCTACTCACTGTTGCTGACCGATGATCCTGCGGTGCAACGCCTTTCCGAGTTGTCTCGGCCGCAGCGGGCTGCGTTTCTTGCCGATATGGATCGGTTGGGGGAGGCGGTCGAGCGGGCGTGTGCGCGCCTGGATCCGGCCTTCCGGCGGGTGAATCTGGAGATCCTCGGCAACACCGATGCCTTCCTTCACGTTCACGTGTGGCCGCGATTCGATTGGGAGCCCGACGATCTGGTGGGCGGCCCGGTGTGGGTCTATCCGCCCGATCGGTGGACCCATGAGCGCTACGCACTCGGCGCACGCCATGACCAGATCCGGCAGGCGATAACCGACGAGCTGCGTACGCGGTCCGCTTGAGTGCGGCGCGACCCGCCGACGTTCGTCTCGCGGAGCTCGATGACCAGCCCGGCATTCGGTCTCGCGAAAAACTCTTGTCCTGCTTGGCGTTCGAGCTACCCGGAACCGCTTGCCCGGTCCGCCACTCGCAAGGTGAGGAGGTTTGCCGACAGTGAAAGGCACGCGACCCTCGCCGATCCGGCCGCGCGCGGGCGCGCAATACACGCTCACCGGTCCCGAAGCGATCACCGTGGCGGACACGGCCGCCATCATCAGCGGGGTCTCGAGCGCCCCGGTCACTCATCCCGACATCGACCGCGACGAATGGATCGCCGCCGCCATTGCGGGCGGAATTCCGGCCGAGTATACGTCGGTGCTGCGCATGCTGACCGAAAACCATCGCATCCGGGCATGGTTCACGGCCCACCGATGACGTGGGGAGGGTAACCGGTTCAGCGCCAACGAACTTCACCGATTTCGCTCACCGCACGGCAGCCGCCTGGACCGTCGCCGCCTATGCCAGCCGCTATGCTGACCATCACCGATCGCAAGATCGTGCACTGGCGCGACTACCTCGACCCGCTAGCGGTCTTCGACGCGATCGGATGGCCTACCGACACCCGAGGTCTGCCCGGCGATGATCTTCCCGCACAACGAATCTCGAGCCGCTCTCTCGAACGCTTGCTGAAGCTTCTCCCGCTGTTCGAGGCCGGCTACGCCCCCGGCAGGATTTCGGGGCGGTGCGGACGTCAGCCGACAATGACCTTGGTTGAGTCGGTTGGGGTTATGGTCGGGGCTGCAGCCCGAGAGCGGGTACGAGTCGGCGTCGAAGGGAGCCGCGCAGGCGCTCGGAGTCGCCGGTGGCGGGGTGTCGAGTTGCAGGATCGAGATCAGGAATCTGATTGTCGTTTCCGCGATTTCGTCGAGGTCCAGTGCCAGGTCGGGCTCGTACTCGCAGATGGGTTCGAGATAGTGCCGGGCCGGCCGCAGTGACTCCGGTGTCATCGGTGCGGCGAGCCACTCGGCGTCGGCGGAGCCTACAGATTTGCCTGGAAGTGTATAGCTTGTAGGACATGGCAGAGTCGCTCTCGTCCGTGGATCTCACCGATCTGGACAACTTCGCCGCGGGGTTCCCGCACGGCCTGTTCGCCCTGCACCGCACCGAATCTCCCGTGTACTGGCACGAGCCGACTGCGCACACCCCCGATGGTGAGGGGTTCTGGTCGGTGGCGACCTATGCCGAGACCAAGGAGGTCCTGACCAGTCCCGCGACCTACTCCTCCGAGACCGGCGGCGACCGGCCCTACGGCGGCACCGTGTTGCAGGACCTGCCGATGGCAGGCGTGGTGTTGAACATGATGGACGATCCGCGGCACTCCAGGATTCGGCGTCTGGTGTCGAAAGGCTTGACACCCAGGACGGTTCGCAACCTGGAAGAGGATCTGCGGGCGCGTACCGGGCGCTTGCTGGACACCGTCGTCAGTGGCGGTGACCACGACTTCCTCACCGAGATCGCGGCCGAGCTTCCGATGCAGGCGATCTGCTTCCTGCTCGGCATCCCCGAGGCCGATCGTCACCACCTGTTCGGGCTCATCGAGCATGTCTTCGACATTCCCGACGGCCAGGACTACCTGTCCGTGAGCCCGGAACGGACGGCGGCGCTAGGGGAGCTCTACGAATACGGCTTGGCGCAGATCGCCCAGCGCCGGGCAAATCCGGGCACGGACATGCTGTCGCTGGTCGTCCACGCAGAGATGCCGGACGAGGACCCACCGCGTCTGTCCGACGAGGAATTGCGGTCGTTCTTCAATCTGCTGTTCTCCGGTGGCTCCGACACCACCCGCAACGCCATCGCGGCCGGACTCCTCGCGCTGATCGAGAACCCTTCGCAGCTGGCCGAATTGCGTGACAACCCGGAACTGCTGCCGGTCGCCATCGAGGAGATCGTGCGCTGGACCGCGCCGTCACCGTCCAAGCGCCGCACCGTCACCCGCCCCGCCGAACTGGCCGGGCACCGGCTGGAACCGGGCCAGAAGGTATTGGTCTGGGAGGCCTCGGCCAACCGTGACGAGCTCCGCTTCGACCACGCCGACCGCTTCGACATCCATCGAGACCCCAACCCGCACTTGGGGTTCGGCCAGGGCATCCATTTCTGCCTCGGCGCGCATCTGGCCCGGTTGGAGATGCGGGTCGTATTCGAGGAGCTGTTCGCGCGCTTCGACGGCTTCGAACTCGCCGGACCGGTCGAGTGGACACGCAGCAGCCGCCACACCGGACTGCGTCACCTGCCGCTGCGGATGACCGCACGCTGACCGGATCCATCGCCGCCCCGCGGCTCTCATCGAACCAGCCCTTCGCGCAGCAGAAAGTTGTTTCCATGGGCAGAGCACGACAACTCGCCGACCGTTATGTGGACAGGGTCAACGCCGGTGACCTCGACGGCATCGTCGCACTGTTCGCCGCCGACGCCGAGCTGCTCAATCCGCTCGGGCATTTCGCCGGTTGCGAGCAGGTTCGCGGCTTCTACGAGAAGACCATCCTCGCGGTCACTCCCAGGGTCACCGCCGCCGGCTGGATCGAACAGGACAACCGAATCGCCTTCGAACTCCAAGCGCGAGTCGACGGCTACGACGCGGTCCAATACGCCATGGACCATCTCACCGTCGCCGCCGACGGCGACCACATCGCGCGCATGGCCCTCTACTACCGGCAGATTTCGCAGTGACCCCGAACTCGACGAAATAGATTGCACAAGCGGGGATTCCGAGTCTGATCGATGTGCTGCGGGATTCAGGGGGGAGCTGGGGCGCGTGACGGTCCAGTCGACCATGAGGTCGCGTTGGGCGAACAGCCGGACGCCGTCCTGCTTGATCATGGTGTCGAGGTAGCGGATCCAGGCCGTCATGATGGTGCGGGACCCGTCCTCGTTCTCGGTCAGGTGCTGGGCCATGCAGTAGGTGACGCCCGTCGCGCGTTCACCGGATAGATCGACCGTGCACTGTCCGTTGAAATGCATTGTGGCGGCACAGGCGTCGAGAGCGTCGAACACGGGTGCCAGGGACTCACGGCCGTTCGGTTCCTGTGACGGTTCGGAGCTGCGTGCGTCCATAGACGACGAAATGCGTGTCCTCGGTGAACAGTGCCATCTGTCCCTTGGCGTCCCGCCGGTCGGCGCAATGCGGGTAGGCGTCGATGAGTTCACGGATAGCGAGCCGGTCGGCTGCTTCGGTCCCGGTCAAGTGCGTGCGCGTTGCCATGTCGAGAGCTCCTTCGGCTCGTCTCGTACCCGCGCCCGCTCCATCAACCTGATCAAAGGCCGGCCCAGGGCTGAGACCGACAATCGGCAGTGGCAGCTCGCGCGGCCGCGTGCGCGGTGACCAACGGCAACGCGATCAGCGTTATCGCGATGGCCACCACGGCATCACTGAAGAAGACCAGCCGCTGCAGCCCGCGCTCACTGTGATTCGGACCTGATGAGGCGTGTTTCCGATCGCTCGGTCCGCCGGCTGTAGGGCCGGATCCGAGACGGCGGCCACCATTTGTGCGATGCCCCGGAAAAGCCCCCGATTCCGATCCATAACGCCATCGGCAGAATGGATTCCAGTGCGTCACCGACTCGATGAGAATTCAGCGCCGCCAATTCTCATTAGAAGCGACGACGGTATTGCGATCGGAGTCGCCGCCTGCGGCGCCCTCGCTCCGGGTGCAGGTCCGCGGCCAGAGCGCAGCCGGCTCGAACTGAATAGTGCGGCGACAAGTAGCTAATGGCCGGCAGGGTTAGCGAGATGTCGGCCGGGTGCATTCGGATGGCGGAGGGCGCTATGCAACGTCTGGTATGGTCACGGATTTGCCAGGTGCGCATGGAATTCGGCATTTCTTCCCGGTCCGGCCTTGCCTGCCGCTTAAGCTATCTACGCCGTACGACAAATGCTCGATGTAGAGACGCTTTGAGCCCAGGAGGTGCGGAATGCTGGAACCCAGCCGTTGGTGCCGATCACGTCCACTATTGATTGCGAGTTTTTTGCCGGTCGCCGTCATCCTCGGAACCGGAGTCGCCGAGGCATCCCCGGATGGCACCGCCCCGCCACCTGCCGCATTGCCGACGACAGCGGACTGGTTATCGCTGAGGCAATTCGCGCAGGGGCAGGATCCCTATGCGCTGCCGGCCGAACTCGCTGCACTCGGCCAGTCGCTGGTCGGCATCGCACCCGCGGTCGATACGGGCCGCGGCGATCCAGCCGTAGGCCCGGCGAATGCGCTCGCCGATAGTTGGACCGGAATCGAACATGTGGACGCGCCGGACCCGATGCCGACGGTGGATCAGCAGCCGGTCCAGACGTTCTGCGCGTACCTGCCGGTAGATCCCGAGAGATGCTCCGTCGCCGTCGTCGACGCGGGCGTCGGTGCGGGAATCGGTGCGGGCATCGGCGCGGGAGTGTCCGCGCCCGTCGCGATAGGTGCGGGCCTGGTCGGGGCTGCCGCTGGGTTCGTCGTCGGTATCCCGTTCCTGCCGACCGGTTTGGTTATCGGCCCGCTCCTCGGCGCGGCTGTCGGCGTGGCCGTCGTCGCCGGACCGGCCGCCCTGCTCGGTGGGGCGCTCGGGGCGTCGATCGGGGCGATAGTGGGCCTCGCTTCGCCCCTCGCGCCGCCGGGCGGCCCGATCGATGGATCCGGCGCGCCCGTCACTTCGACGTAAAGGACGCAGTCATCGCTCCAGTCGCGTGTTGAGAATCCGGGCGATCTGAGCAACCGCGCCCGGTTCGGTCATCGCGAGGTGGGCCGCATCGATGTCGAAGGTCGAAATCCGACCACGGACCACCTGCGCCCACCCCTCGTGACCCGCAGCATCGGATCGCCTCTCCTGTGTCGCGGTGAAATAGAGCATGTCGCTGTCCAGGACCGCGGGCCGCCACCCACTGGCTGCCCGGATCGCCAGGTTGTAGGCGTCGGTCAGGCGCTCGATCCTGGCGGCGTCGATGCCCAGGCCACCCCCGAGGTGCCGTTCGATCAGGTCGGCGGCCTCCTCGGCGGTCGCATCGGGGCTCACGAAATCGACGCCCATGACCGGGCCGAGATTGGTGATCAGCTCTCCGGCCGTGACGGCGCGGACCGTCGATTCGTCGACACCGCCCAGTTCGGCATCCAGCAGTGCCAGTAACGCGACCTCTTCACCGGCGGCGCGCATCTCGACGGCAATCGCGTGGGCGATCACGCCACCCAGCGACCAGCCGAGGAGGTGATAGGGGCCGTGGGGCTGAACCGTGCGAATCTCCTCGAAATAGCGTTCGGCCATTTCTCGGATCGACGTCGGACCGGGGTCCTCGCCGCCGATCTGCGGCGCCTGAATTCCGTAGATCGGTCGACCGTCGGCGAGGTACCTGTCGAATGTGCGGTAGCACCACGACAGGCCCAGGGCCGGGTGGATACAGAACAGTGGTGGTTGCTCACCGCCGGTCCGGATGGGCAGCACTACGTCGAAGCCGATGTCGGTCCGCTCGATGGTGGTCCGGGAGCGCATTCCGGATTCGATCCGTTTCGCCAGGTCGGCCGCGCAGGGATCGGACAGCATCCAGCTGATCGGAACCTCGTAGTCGAGTTCCTTGCGCAACTCGCTCACCACCTGAACCGATTTCAGCGAGTTGCCACCCAAGGCGTAGAAGTCGTCGTCGGCGCCCACCCGATCCACACCGAGGACCGCTCCGAAGGCCCGCGCGACCTCCTCTTCCAGCCACGACGAGGGCTCCCTGAACTCCCCGATCGCGAGCACCGGCTCCGGTAGTCGCGCACGGTCCAACTTGCCCGACACGGTGAGGGGCACCGTATCGAGCGTCATCACCGTGGTGGGCACCATGTAGTCGGGCAGTCCGCTTGCCACATGCGCCAGGACCGCCGCGGTATCGACCGTCGCGTCCGCGGCGGGCACCACATAGCCGACGAGGTGGTCGGCGGTACCGGTGGTGTGCACCACGGCGATCGCGTGGGCGACGCTCGGGTGCTCGGCGAGGACGGCCTCGATTTCACCGAGTTCGATACGCAGGCCCCGCAGTTTCACCTGGAAATCGGTGCGGCCCAGGTATTCCAATTCGCCGGTGCGGGTCCAGCGCACCAGGTCGCCCGTGCGGTACAGGCGCCCGCCGTGACCGTACGGGTCGGGCACGAACCGTTCCGCGGTCAGACCCGGACGTGACTGATAGCCGCGCGCGAGCTGGGCGCCCGTCAGGTACAGCTCCCCGGCGACACCGGCCGGTACCGGATGTAACCGGTTGTCGAGTACATACGCCCGCGCATTCCATACCGGTGTGCCGATCGGCATGCTCCCGCTGTCGGTTTCGGTCACATGATGCGCGGTTGCGGCCACGGTGAACTCGGTCGGCCCGTACAGGTTGTGCAACTCGACCCCGGGCATGGTGCGCCGCACCTCGGCCACCACGTCGGGACCGAACGCCTCACCGCCCACCAGGAGCGTCCGCACCGACGCCAGCGACTCTGCGGGCACCGTCTCCGCGAATACCGCCAGCATCGACGGCACCAGCGCGGTGATCGTGACCCGCTGGGCGGCAATGGTTTCGGCGAGATAGGCCAGGTCGGTATGCCCGTCGGCGCGCGCGATCACCAGCCGCGCCCCCATCGACAGGGTCGTAAACAGCTCCCACACCGACATGTCGAACGTGGCGGGGGACTTCTGCAGCACCACGTCCTTCGGCATCAACGCGTAGGTCTCGGCGTGCCACCGCAGCTGGTTCAACACCGAACAGTGCGATACCGCAACACCTTTCGGCCGACCGGTCGACCCCGAGGTGAAGAGCACGTAGGCGAGGTTGTGCGGTCGCAGCGGTGCGAGCCGATCGGCGTCGGTGACCGGCGCGTCATCGAATCCGGACAGCTCCAGCCCCTCGAGGGACGAGAGCTCCAACACCGGCGTGGCGATCGACAGCATGTACTCGATGCGGTCGGCCGGAAGGTCCGGATCGAGCGGCACGTACCCGCCGCCGGCGGCATGCACCGCGTACATGGCGGTGACCTGGTCCAGGGAACGCCGCATACGCAGCGCGACCAATGACTCCGGGCCCACACCACGGCGGATGAGCCAGCGAGCCAATCGGTAGACGCGAGAGGCGAATTCCGAATAACTCAGCGACTGGTCGCCGAATGTCACCGCCGGCCGGTCCGCATGCGCCCGCACCGAGTCGGTGAAGATCGAGGCGAGCGTCTCACCCGCCGGGAGCCTGTGATCGGTCGAATTCCACTGCGTCAGTACGGTTTCCCGTTCCTCGGCGCCGAGCAGATCCACGTCGTACACCTGCTGCGTCGAATCGGTCACCAGTGCGCCGAGCAACCGCAGCAGGCGATCGGCGATCGTGGTCACCGTGGTCGCGTCGAAGAGGTCGCTCGCGTACGTGACTACGCCGCTGATGCCGGCCGGGGCACCGCTGGAGTCGTAGGAATCCGACACCGTGACCAGCAGATCGAACAGCGCGGTGTCGGTCTCGGCCGTCACGGCCGACATCGAGAGCCCCGGCAGGTCGAACTCGGCCTTGGCGACGTTCTGGAATGCCAGCATCACCTGGAACAGTGGATGGTGGGCGTGCGACCGCACCGGATTCAGTTCCTGCACCAGCCGCTCGAACGGCACATCGGCGTGCCCGAACGCGGCCAGATCGGACCCGCGCACATGCTCGAGCAGCTGGGTGAACGTCATCCCCGGGGTCAACCGGGTCCGCAGCACCAAGGTGTTGACGAACATACCGACCAGATCGTCGAGTTCGGGTTCGCCGCGTCCCGCATACGGAGTGCCGATCGCTATGTCGTCCATATCGGCCAGCCGGGCCAGCGTGGCCGCCAGCGCAGCGTGGAAGACCATGAACAGTGTGGTGTTGTGTGCGCGTGCGACCTGCTGCAGTGCCGCGTGCAGCTCGGCACCGACGATGATCGGTACGGTCGCGCCCGCATAGGTCTGCACGGGCGGCCTCGGTCTGTCGGTCGGTAGCTCCAGCAGAGGCGGGAGTTCCGCCAATTCGAGTGTCCAGTAGTCGATTTGGGCGCGTAGCACCGAATCGGGATCGTCTTCGGTCCCCAGTACCGTCCGCTCCCAGATCGCGTAGTCGGCGTACTGCACCGGCAGCAGCGGCCAGCTCGGCGTCTCCCCGTGCAGGTGTGCGGTGTACGCGGTCATCATGTCCCGTGCCAGCGGGCCGAGCGACGACCCGTCGCAGCAAATGTGGTGCGCCACCACGGCCAGGACCCACTCGTGCTGCCCGAGCTCGAACAACCGGATCCGCATCGGTGCGTCAACCGTCACATCGAACACCGTCGAGACGAACGCCGACAACGACTCGGCCAGTTCCGATTCCGTCACCGGGGTAGCGGTGATCGGCCCGATCGCCTCGGCTGTGCGGAGGACGACCTGCGACGGCTCGCCCTCGGCATACGGGTAGACGGTCCGCAGCACCTCGTGCCGGTTCAGCACATCCGCGATGGCCGCGCGCAGCGCGTCGAGATCCAGCTGTCCGGACAGCCGCAGGATGATCGGAATACTGTAGGCGGCCGAGCCGGGCTCGAGCCGGTTCAGGAACCACATCCGTTGCTGTGCGTACGACAGCGGAATGCGCTGCGGCCGTGGCTGTGCGGTGAGCACCACCCGCCCGGTGTGGGCCTGCGATTCGGCGCGCGCGGCCAGCCTGCCGACTGTCGGCGCCTCGAAGATCATCGACACCGGGACGGTCGCGTCGAGCGCGGCACCGATCCGGGCGGCGACGCGGGTCGCCACCAGGCTGTTGCCGCCCAGTTCGAAGAAGTCGTCGTCGCCGCCGATCGGACCGTCGATACCGAGGACGTCGGCGAATACGCCGGCCACTATTTCCTCCACCGGTGATGCCGGGGCCCGGAATCGCCTGGCCTGTACGACGGGTGCGGGCAGGGCCGCGCGGTCGAGCTTTCCATTCGGCGACAGGGGGATCGCGTCGAGGATCATCACCGCGGCGGGCACCAGGTACGACGGCAGCACCTCGGCCAGCGCCGCCCGCAACTCCTCGCCCGAGAGGCTCGCCCCGGCTTCGGGCACCACATAGGACACCAGCTGCGCCGGACCCGCGCCCGCATGCCACGGCGTCGTGATGGCGTATGCCACGTCCGCCCGCGCGCTCAGCACGGCGTCGATCTCGCCCAGCTCGACCCGGTAGCCACGGATCTTGACCTGGAAGTCGTTGCGCCCCAGGAACTCCAGGGCGCCGTCGGCATTCCAGCGCACCACATCACCGGTGCGGTACATGCGGCGTCCGGGTGCCCCGAACGGGTGCGCCACGAACCGCTCCGCACTCACCGCCGCCCTGTCCAGGTACCCGCGTGCCAGCGCCGGACCTGCCAGGTACAACTCTCCGGCCACCCCGACCGGCACCGGCCGCAGCCGGGCATCCAGGACCAGCGCCTGAACGCCCTGCAGCGGGGCGCCGATGGTCGGCCGGTCACCCGATCGCAGCGCACCCGTCGCCGTGGCGACGATCGTGGCCTCGGTCGGCCCGTACAGCTCCCGGAACGTCCGGACGCCGGCGAGATCGGTTCCCGCCCAACGGTTCACCAGATCCGCCGGGACCTCGTCACCGCCGGACATCACCACCCGCACGTGGTCCAGCCCGGCCGGATCCACCGACGCGAGCGCGGCGGGGGTCATGAAGGCATGGGTCACCTGCTGCGCGCGCAGGTGCTCGGCCAACTCTCCTCCGCCGTAGATACCTGTCGGCGCCACGACCAGCGCACCGGCCCGGCTGACCGCCATCAGGGTCTCCAGCAGGGCGGCGTCGAACGACGGCGACGCGAAGTGCAACACCCTGGACGTGTGCCGGAGGTCGAGGTCGGCGCGGAGCGACGAGACGAAGTCGGCGATGCCGGAATGGGTGACGGCGACGCCCTTCGGCACCCCGGTGGATCCGGAGGTGAAGATCACGTAGGCGACGTTCGAGGCCCGTAGCGGCCGGAGTCGCTCGTCGTCGCCGACCGGACCGCTCGCCAATCCGTCGATCCGCGCGGCCACGGCCGCGTCGTCGAGCACGATCCAGTCCACAGAATCCGGCATCCCGGCAGCTGTTGACGACACCGTCACGCCCAGCGTCGCACCCGAATCCGACACCATCTGCGCGATCCGGCCTTCGGGATAGCCGGGGTCGACCGGCACGAAGGCCGCACCCGACTTCACCACCGCCCACCATGCGACGACGGACTCGATCGACCGCGCTGCCGCCACCAGCACCGGACTCTCCGGTCCGGCGCCACGGCTGATCAGTAGCCTGGCCAGCCGGCTCGATCGTTCGTCCAGCTGTGTATACGACAACGTGGCATCTCCCGAGACGACGGCGATACCGTCGCCGTTGTCCCGGACGGCCGAGGCGAACACCTCCGGCAGCAATCCGGACGGCTCCGGCGCCGCCGAGGCGCGTGCCCCCACCCGCGAGGTGAGCGCCGAGCGCTCGTCGGCGTCCAGCCAGTCGATATCCCCGACCACGACGGCCGGATCGTCGGCGACGGCTTCCAGGACCCGCACCATCCGCCGGATGATCCCCGCTGCGGTCGCCTCGTCGAACAGATCCCGCGCATAGCTCATCATGCCCGAGATGCCTTGCGCCACACCGGCATCGGATGATTCCGACAGCACCAGTTGCAGGTCGAACTGAGTCGCCCCGGTATCCACCTCCGCCCGGGCGACCCGGACATCGGGCAGCGCCACCTCGACCTTCGACAGATTCTCGAACGCCAGGGCCACCTGGAACAGCGGATGCCGCGCCGCCGATCGCTCCGGCTTCAACTCCTCCACGACCCGCTCGAACGGCACATCCGCGTTTTCGAAAGCCAGCAGGTCCGTGTCCCGGGCGCGCGTCAGCAACTCGGTGAACGGCTCGCCGGTATCCACCCGGGTCCGCAATGCCAGCGTGTTCACGAACATCCCGACCAGGTCGTCCAGGCCGGGCTCGCCCCGCCCCGCGACCGGGGTGCCGATCACGACGTCATCGGTGGCGCTCAGCCGTCCCAATACGGTTGCCAGTGCGGCATGCATCACCATGAACAGCGACGATCCCCGCGACCGTGCCAGCGCGAGCAGCTGCTCGTGCAGCCTGGCGCCGATCTCCACCGGTACCCGGCCTCCGGACAGCGATGCGACGGCCGGGCGTGGCCGGTCCGCCGGCAGCTCCAGCCGATCCGGTGCGCCGGCGAGCGTCGAGCGCCAGAAGTCCAGCTGGGTGGACATCGACGACGCCGGATCGTCCGCGGCCCCGAGCATCTGCCGTTGCCACCACGCGAAATCCGCGTACTGCACAGCGAGTGGCTCCCACTGCGGCGCGTGCCCGGCCAGACGCGCGGCATACGCCACCATCACGTCATGGGCCAGTGGGCCCATCGACTGACCATCGCCGGCGATGTGGTGGACCACCAGCACCAGCAGGAATTCTCCTGTGTCACTGCCGGGTTCGGCGCCGAGCTCGAACAACCCCACTCGCATCGGCACTCGTGCGGTCACATCGAATCCGCGTCGCACGAACTCGCCCACCACATCCGGGATCGCATCCGCCGATACCCGCACCGGCTCCACCGGCACCGGGGGGTCGTCGACAACGACCTGCCGCGGCTCACCGGAGACCTCCGGATAGATCGTCCGCAGTACTTCGTGCCGTGCGACCACGTCCGCGAGCGCGTCCGCCAGCGCCTCGGTGTTCAGCCGCCCCGACAACCTCAGCATCACCGGAATGTTGTAGGCCGGAGAATCCGGCTCGAACCGGTTCAGGAACCACATCCGCTGCTGCGCCAGCGACAGCGGCACGGGGTCGGGGTGCACTCCGGACACCAGGGGCAACCGGCCCCCATCGCCGAGTGACCCAGTGCGCGCGGCCAATTCGGCGACGGTCGGCGCCTCGAAAACCGATCGCACCGGCACTCGCACGTTCAGGGCCGCACCCAGGCGCCCCACCACCAGCGAGGCGCTCAGCGAATCGCCGCCCAGCTCGAAGAAGTCGTCGTCGGCGCCCACTCCGTCCACGTCGAGCACCTGTTCGAATGTTCGCGCGACCAACTCTTCCACCCCTGGCGCCGGTGCCCGGAACTCGCGCACGACGGCAACCGGCTCGGGCAATCGCTCGCGATCCAACTTCCGGTTCGCGGTCAGCGGCACCTCGTCCAGCACGATCACCGCGGACGGCACCATGGTCCGGGGCAACGTCTCGGCCAGCGCCGCACGCAGCTCCGCGCCCGATACCTCGGTCCCGGTCGCGGGCACGACATAGGACACCAGCTGCACCGGCCGCCCGTCGTCGCGGCGTGGCACGGTGACCGCGTACGCCACATCCGCACGCGCGCCCAGCGCGGCGTCGATCTCCCCGAGCTCGATTCTGGTGCCGTGCACCTTGACCTGGAAATCGTTGCGTCCCAGGTACTCCAACTCGCCCTCGGCGCTGCGGCGCACCACGTCACCGGTGCGGTACATGCGCTGACCCGGCCCGTCGAACGGGCACGCGACGAACCGCGCCGCGGTCAACCCCGTCCTGGCGACGTAGCCATCGGCCAGGCCGGGGCCGAACAGGTACAGCTCGCCCGCGATACCGTGCGGTACGGGTCGCAGCCAGGTGTCCAGGACCACGGCCGCGACGGTACCGACCGGCCTGCCGATCGTGATCGCGGCACCGGGCGCCAGCGCAGTGCTGGTCGTAGCCCAGATCGTGGTCTCGGTCGGCCCATACAGATTGACCATGGTGCGGTGCGGCGCCCACCGATCGACCAGTTCGGTCCCGACCGGCTCACCGGCTGCCGCGAGCACTCGCAGCCCGTCGAGACCCTCGGGCGGGACCGTCGCCAGCGCCGAGGGGGTCACGATGGCATGCGAAATACGTTCATGTGCAATCAGATCCGCCAATTGGGGGCCGGCGTAGATCTCGGCGGGAGATATGACCAGCCGGCCGCCCGAACCGTGCGCCATCAACAACTCGAACACCGAGGCGTCGAAGCTGGGTGAGGCGACCTGCAGGACCACCGACATCGGGTCGGCGCCGAACAGTCGCCGCTGCGCCGCGACGATAACGGCCAGGCCGCGATGGCTGACGAGGACGCCCTTGGGCGTTCCGGTCGACCCGGAGGTGTAGCTCACGTAGGCGATCTGATCCCGCCGGATCGGCCCGCCGCGTTCGGCATCGGTGATCGGCAGGGCGGGCGCCGAGTCCACGGCACCGAGCGCCTGGTCCTCGTCGAGGATCAGCCAATCGACTCCGTCGCGAGGACGTGTCCCGGTGGACGTATCGGTCAGTGCGAGCACGGTTCCCGAGTCGGACAGCAGAAACTCGATCCGCTCCGAGGGCAGGGTCGGATCGATCGGCAGGAACGCGGCACCGGTCTTCGCCACGGCCCACACGGTGACGGTCGCCGCCAGGGATCGCGGCAGCACGGAGGCGACGATCTGTCCCCGCCGGGCGCCGTGCCGCAGCAGGACCCGGGCCAGATGGGTGGATCGCTCGTCGAGCTGGCGGTAGGTCATGGTGGTCGTGCCGTATCGCACGGCGATCGCGTCGGGTTCGGCGGCAGCGGAGGCGGCGAGCATCCGGTCCAGCGTGTCCGGGATCGCAGCTTCGGCACTGGAATCCGGCCACGATGGCCGCGGTTCGTCGTCGAGCGGTAGCTCACCGAGTCGTGTATCGGCGTTCGCGGCGAACCGGCACAGCAATTCGACGAAGCGGTCGAGGATGCGGCGCGCCGAGACGGTGTCGAATTCACGGTCATGGAACCGGAGGGTGATCCGCAATCCTTGTGGCTCGCCGTGCTCGGACTGCGTGGGTTCCACGACCAGGCTCAGCGGGTACGGTGTCGCGTCCAGTTCACTGAGTTCGTTCACCCGCAGGCCCGCCGAATCGACGAGCTGCTGCAGTGCTGTCCGGTCGACGGGGAACGACTGGAAGGTGAGGGCGGTGTCGAACAGTTCGGGCAGGCCGGCGCTGCGGTGGATCTCGGGCAGGCCGATATGGTGATGCTCCAGCATGCGGGCGTGTCGCTCCTGAATGCCGATGAGCAACTGGCGGACCGTCATCGTGGGTTCGAGCGGGACGCGCACGGGAATCGTATTCAGGAACATGCCGAGCGCCTGATCGATCAGCGGCAGCTCCGGGGGCCGGCCCGACACCGAGGAACCGAAGATCACATCGGTCTCACCGGTGAGTACACGCAGATTCAGGGCCCAGGCCGCGGCCACGGCCGTATTGATGGTGACGGCCGCCTCCGCCGCCACGCGACGGAGTGCTGCGAAACGATCCGCCGTCACCTCGGCCCCGACCTCGGCGGCGGATACCGTGCCCGCCGCGTCGGCGTCGCGGGACACCCGGGTGGGTGCGTCGACATCCGAAAAGGCTTGCGCCCATGCCGCTTTGGATGTGGCGCTGTCCTGCCGGCCCAGCCAGGCCAGATAGTCGCGGTAGGAGGGCGCGGGTCCGGCGGAGTCCATATGTTCGGGAGATCCGTAGTAGTCGAGCAGTTCTCGCATCAGCAGCGGCATCGACCAGCCGTCCAGGATCACATGGTGATTCGTGACGAGCAGCCGGAAGGACTCCGTATCGAGGCGGATCAGCGTCAAGCGCAACAGCGGGGGCGCCGACAGGTCGAATCCCGCCGCCGCGTCCGCCGCGGCGATCGATTCCGGGTCGGCGGGGGATTCCGCATCGCCACCATCGGTGAGATCGATCTCCCGGAACTCGATGTCGGCATGGTCCAGCACGATCTGGCACGGCCCGTCCGATGTCTCCGCGAAGGCGGCCCGCAGGATGTCATGCCGGTCGACCACGGCCTGAGCGGCACGCCGCAGGCGCTCACCGTCGACCGCGCCGGAAAATCCGATCATCGTCTGGACGGTGTAGTTGTCCGCGGCATCCGGGTCGAACGTCGAGTCGAAATGCATACCGGATTGCATGGGCGACAACGGCCATACGTCGGACAGGCCGGGGTAGTGCTGCTCGAGCCGATCGATGTCCTGCTGGGTGAGCACGACGAGCGAAGAATCCGAGGAGCGATACGCGCGATCGGCTTTCGGGAGTCGCGGGGGTTCCTCGATGGTCACCGGAGCGGCATCGCCGCCCGCCATCGCGGCGAGAGCGGCAACTGTCTTGCCTTCGAAGACATCTCGCGGCGTGAGCGTGAGCCCGGCGGATCTCGCCAGCGCCACCAGCCGCATCGAGACGATGCTGTCCCCGCCGAGCGCGAAGAAGTTGCTGTCGGCGGACACGGTGTCGAGATGGAGCACATCGGCGAAGAGTTTCGCCACGACCTGTTCCGCAGGCGTCGACGGCGGTCTGCCGCCGGTGGCGCCGGCATCGAAGGCGCGCTGCTGCAAGGCTTTCCGATCGATCTTTCCGGTGGGCGTGCGCGGCATGTCCGCCAGCCGCACGATCGCCGCGGGATTCATATAACGCGGCAGTCTGCCCGCGAGATCGCCTTCGATCGCCGCCACATCGACCGCAGCGCCCGGCGCGGAGACGACATAGGACACCAGAACCGGTTCCCCGGCAGGGCCTTTCACCGCCACCGTGGCGACGCTCGCCACGTCCGGGCGCCGGGCCAGGTGCGCGTCGATTTCCCCCGGCTCGATCCGCAGGCCGTGAATCTTGACCTGTTGATCGCAGCGGCCCAGGTATTCCAGCGCCGGCCCGGCGGGTCCGCGCACCCAGCGCACGGAATCACCGGTGCGGTAGATCCGCTCGCCGCGGGTGGATCGCGGATCCGCGACGAAGCGGGACGCGGTCACGCCCCGTCGGCCGACGTATCCGCGTGCGAGTCCGGGCCCGCCGATATAGAGTTCGCCCGCGACACCGACCGGCACCGGTCGCAGCCACGGGTCGAGCACCATCGCGGACGCGCCTCGGATCGGGCCACCGATCGTCACCGGGTCGCCGGGTGCGAGGGCATCCGACCCGGTTGCCCAGATCGTGCACTCGGTCGGTCCGTAATGATTCATCAGCCGTCGCCCCGGGGCCCACCGGTTCACGGTGTCCGGCCCGACCGCTTCACCGACGACCGCGAGCGATGTCAGCGACGGCATCCGGGCCGGATCCATGGTGTTGAGCACCGACGGGGTGACGATCGCGTGCGAAACCTGCTGCGACCGAAGCAATTCCTCGAGGTCGGTCCCGGCGTACACCTCCGGTGGCGCCACCACGAGACAGGCGCCGCTGCTGTGCGCCAGCAGCAACTCCGACACGCAGGCGTCGAATCCCGGCGACGCGACCTGCAACACCACCGAATCCGGAGTCGGCGCGAAGGCATCGGCCTGCGCCGCGACCAGATCGGCCAGACCTCGATGGCTGAGGTGGACCGCCTTCGGTGTGCCGGTCGATCCGGACGTGTAGATCACGTATGCCGCATTGTCGGCCGCCAGGCTGTCGCCCCCGGCCACGCCGGACGGGTGGGGGAGACCCGCGTGAGCGTCCGATTCGGGAGCGTCCAGGATCAACCAGTCGATGGAATCCGGAAGCTGCTGTGCCACAGCGCTTGTCGTCACACCCAGAGTGGTCCGCGAGTCGGACAGCAACTGCCCGATCCGCGCGGCGGGATTGCCGGGATCCAACGGCAGGAAGGCAGCACCTGTTTTCGCCACCGCCCAGATCGCGACGACGAGTTCGGCCGAGCGGGGCAGGGCCAGGGCCACGATCGACTCGGCGCGAGCACCGTGGCCGACCAGCAGGCGAGCGAACCCGTCGGCGCGACGCTCCAGCTCACGATAGGTCCACGTGGTGTCACCGCACCGGACGGCCACGGCATCCGGATACCTCCGCGCGGTCCCCGACAGGATGTCGCGGAGCACGAAGTCCGCGGCCGGTTGCTCGCCGCCGACCGAAAGCAGTTGCGCGTGTTCGGAATCCCAGCAGGTGGAGATCGAGGAGACCTTCCGGGTGGGATCGCCGACGATCTGGGTGAGCAGCAACTCGAATCGCTCGAGCAGCGTGCGGGCCTCGTTCGAATCGAATCGGTCCGTGGCGAATTTCAGTGCCACCGTGTAGGTTCCCGGCTCGTCGACGCCCGGTCCGCCGTCGCGACTCGACCGCGGCGGGGTCACCTGCAGACTCAGCGGATACGGCGTGGCATCGTGTGCGACGATCTCGACGAGCCGCAATCCGGCGTCGGACAGATCGTGTGCCAGCAGTTCCCGGTCGAACGGATAGGACTCGAGCACCGTCGCGGTATCGAACATGTCGGTGATGCCGGCGGCCCGCTGCAGCTCCGCCAAGCCGATGTGCTGGTGATCCAGCATCGCCGCCTGCTCGGATTGCACGCGGACGAGCAGGTCGCCGACGGTCTCGTCGGGGTGGAGCCGGACGCGGACGGGCAGCGTGTTGACCATGAGCCCGACCATGCGCTCGACATCCGGAATTCGCGGCGGGCGGTTCGACACCGTATTGCCGAACACCACGTCCGTACGTCCGGCCTGGACGGCCACCAGCAATGCCCACGCCACGTGCAGGGCCGTGTTGGGGGTGACGCCATGCGAGCGGCCGAGATCGAGAATCGCAGCGGTGGTCGCGGCGTCCAGGTTCAGGCCGACCTCGTCGGCGTGCGCGGTGACGGTCCGACCCGGCCCGTTCGTCACGCGTGTCGGACTGTCGACTCCGGCGAGTATCTGCCGCCACGCGGAGATCGCGGCGTCGCGATCCTGAGCCTGTAGCCACTGCAGATACTCTCGGTACGAACGAGGGGGAGCGAGCTGGGCCGTATCGCAATCGGATATGTACAACGCGAGTAGCTCGTGGATCAGCAGGGGCATCGACCAGCCGTCCAGCACGAGGTGGTGGTTGGTGACCAGCAACTGGAACATGTCGGCGCCGGTGCGGACGAGGTGGAAACGCACCAGCGGCGGGCGGGCCGGGTCGAACGGAGCCGCGGCCGCGCTCGCGAGTCGCCGAAGTGTTTCCGCCTGCCCGTCGTCACCGCTGATATTCGACTCGCCCCAATCGACCGTGGTCTCGCGCAATACGATCTGCCGTGGCCCATCGCCACTCTCGACGAACGCGGTCCGCAGGCTGTCGTGCCGGTCGATGAGCACCTGCGCGGCCCGCCGCATCCGTTCCCCATCGACCTGCCCGGCGAACGTCAGTGCCGCCTGCACGATGTAGCCGTCGACGCCGTCCCGGTCGTAGATCGTGTGGAACAGCAGGCCGGACTGCAAGGCGGTGAGTGGCCACACATCGGTCATCGACGGGTATTCCCGCAGCCAGCGATCGACATCGTCCTGCGATACCACGGTGAGCGGGAAGTCGGATGGCGTGAAGCTGTACGTGGTTCTGGATCGGACGTGATCGGCCAGCGCCCCCAGGGCTCGAGCCCACAGCCCGGCGAGTTCGCCGACCTCCTCCTCCGTCAACACCTGCGAGGCGAACTCCCAGGTCGCGGCCAGTTCGAGCCCGTTGTGACCTTCCTCGGCGATCGCATTGATATCGAGCACGGCCGGCAGCGCCATCGCCGGATCGCTCGTCGCGGTCAGCGCGGTGAATTCGGTGGTGGGTGCCCAGGGCCCCGAGCGTTCACCGGAACCCACCCGCCCGAGGTAGTTGAAGCTGACCTGAGGTTCGGGCAGGTCCGCGAGCTCGGCGCGCCCCTGGGAATCGAGATGACGCAGTATCTGATAGCCGATGCCGCTGCCGGGCACCGCGCGCAGCTGCTCCTTCACCTGCCTTATGGCCAGTCCCGCACTCACGCCGCCGGCCAGCGCATCATCGAGATCGACGTTCTCCCAGTCGATCCGGACAGGGAAGCGGGTGGTGAACCAGCCGACGGTGGCGCTCAGATCGGCGCCGGGGACGGCCGACTCCTCACGGCCGTGTCCTTCCAACGAGATCAACTCGCCGGCCGCCCCGGCGGTACCACGCCGGCGCCGCCACTCACCGAGGGCGAGCACCAGAGCCGCCACCAGCGGATCGTTGGCACTGCAGTGGAAGCGGTCCGGAATGGTGGTGAGAACCGCCTCGGCAACTGCTGCCGGGATACGCTGATCCACCCGGCCCGCCGTGGCCCCGATGTCACGATCCGGGATCAGACGACGCGATCCGAGTAGCTGATCGCCGCGCTCGAGAACGTCTTTCCACAGGTCGAGCTCCGCGGCCCGCTTGCCCGGCACCTGCTCGACCAAGCCGTGCCCCCACCGCCGAAACGAGGTGGTGAGCGGGCTGAAATGCGGCTCGCCGCCATTGGTGACCTGTGCCCAGGCCTGCGCGAGGTCGGTGAGGATGATGCGCCACGACACCGCGTCGACGGCGAGATGGTGGATCACCAGCCACATCAGGTCGGGTCCCGAGCCGCTGCGATCCTGAATCCAGACGGCCTGCACGAGCACACCGTTGCCCGGGTCCAATCGATCCGCGGCCTGGTTCAGGTGCCGGTCGACCTCGGCGGCGTCGCGTCGATCGATCCGAACTTCGACGAGCGCGGCCTCCGGGTCGACCGTTTCCCGATCGAGTACCTCGACGAACCGATCGGCCGAATCGCCGCCGCGCAATACCGCGCGCAGCATGTCGTGGCGGTCCAGCAGGGATCCCAGGGCGCGCACCAGACCCGCTCGATCGACCCTCTCGGGCAGTTGCACCAGGGCGGCCTGCGCAAATCGGTCGTAATGACCCCGCTCGAGCATTGCGTGCATGATCGGTGACAACGGCATCGGTCCGACGCCGCCACCGGGCAACTCGGCCAACCCGGGAGTATCGCCGACTTCGGTCGCCGTGGCGGCCAGGCCCGCAACGGTCTTGTGCACGAACACGTCCTGGGTGGAGAAGCTGAGGCCCTCGGCCTTGGCCCCCGCCACCAGCCGGATCGACAGAATGCTGTCGCCGCCGAGGGCGAAGAAGCTGTCGTCCGCCCCGACCCGGGGCACGCCGAGCACCTCGGCGAACAAGCGTGCGATCGTCTTTTCCCGGGCCGTGGCCGGTGCCCGCCCGACCGGCGCGGTCCCGAATTCGGGCTTCGGCAGAGCGCGGCGATCGAGCTTGCCGAAGGCGTTCACCGGGAGGCTGTCCAGCGAGAGGACCACCGCCGGGACCAGATGCGGCGGTAGCGAATCGCGAGCGAAGCGCAGGATCTCGAGCGGATCGATCCGACGGCCGCTGACCGGGACGACATAGGACGCCAGCACGGTCGTGCCGACGTTGTTCTGCACCGGCACCGTGACGCACAGATCCACGTCGTCGTGGGTGGTGAGCGCGGCATCGACTTCACCCGGTTCGATCCGGTATCCGCGGATCTTGATCTGGAAGTCGCTGCGGCCCATCAATTCCAGCGTCGTCTCGCCGTTCTCGCCGGTCCAGCGGGCGATGTCGCCGGTGCGGTACATGCGCGCGCCGGTACCGCCGTACGGATCGGCGACGAACCGGGCGGCGGTTTCGACGAACAGATGGCTGTATCCCCGGGCCAGTCCCGGCCCGGCGAGGTACAACTCGCCCGCGGTGCCCCTGGGCACCGGCTGCAGCGTTCGGTCCAGCACCATGGCCGAGACGCCACGGATGGGGCCACCGACCGTGTGGGCGCGGCCGGGTCTCAGTGTGGCGCCGGCGGCGGTCACGGTGGACTCGGTGGGACCGTACTCGTTGTACATGGACGCCGACAGGGTCCACCGTTCGACGAGGTGCGGTGGGCATGCGTCGCCCCCGACCACGACCACCCGCACATCGGTCGGCAGCTGCGGGTCCACCGTGGCCAGCATCGTGGGCGTCAGTGTCAGGTGGGTCACGTGCTCATCGGTCAGCAGTTGCGTGAGCGCCTCACCACCGCTCACCTCGGGCGGCACGATCACCAACGTGGATCCGTTCGCGAAGCAGGTCAGAAACTGTTCCAGGGAGGCGTCGAAACTGGGCGAGAGGGCGTAGGACACACGGGATTTCGTGTCGATGCCGTACGTGGCGGCGCGATCGGCAACGAGATTCGCGAGGCCGGTGTGCGTCACCTGAACGCCTTTCGGCGTTCCGGTGGATCCCGAGGTATAGGTCATATAGGCGACGTTGGACGGTCGTAGTGGGCGCAGGCGGTCCTCGTCGGAAATCGGCCCGCTCGCGGCGTCGCGTTCGGCCAGGGTTGCGGGGTCGTCGAGAACCACATGGTGCACGCCCCGCGGGAGCCGCCCGCGCAGGGCGTCGACCGTGATCGCCACGGTCGCGCCGCTGTCGGCAATCATGTGGTCTATCCGTTTCGACGGGTACTCGGGGGCCAGCTGGACGAACGCCGCTCCGCTCTTCGCGACCGCCCATGTCGCCACGACCGATTCGACGGAACGTCGCAGCATGATCGCCACCGCCGTGTCCGGACCACACCCCAGAGCGATCAGATGCCGGGCCAGCTGCGAGGATCTGGTGTCCAGCTCGCCGTACGTCATCGTCTGGCCGCCCGAGACGATCGCGCACCCGCTACTGTTCCGGCGCGCGCTTTCGGTCAGAATCTCTGGAAGCAGCCGCGTTTCGACCGCGCTGGGCCCTCGCACAGGTAGTAATGCAGAGAGTTCCTGAACATCGAGTAGCGGCAGTCTGCTGACCTTGCATTCCGGTCCCCCGGCGAGGAATTCGTGCATGAACATGCGAAACCGTCGATGGTGATCCGCGAGCTCGTCAGGGCTGTACGAATTCGGATTCCCCTGGAAGTCGATGTGGGTGCTCTCTCTGCCCGCGCCCGGGTAGATATTGACGAAAAGGTCGGCGGTAGGTCCTGAGGTGAGGACGTGCAGGCGGCCTGTCGTGTCGCCCAGTACAACCTCGTTCTCGACCATCATGAGATTCACGGCCGGCCCGAATGATGCCGCCTCGTCGCGCGCCATCCCCATGTCATGGAATATGTCCTCCTGGCGGTAGCGCTGCCGCCGGAGTGCACTGGTCAACTCGCTTTTCACCGCGGCGATCAGTTCACCGACGTTACGGCCGGCGACCTGTACTCGCAGCGGGACGACATTCGCCACCATCCCCCCGGAACGGCGGAGCACGGCAGAGTGCCGACCCGACACGGGCAGGCTCAGCAATACTTCATCGCTTCCGGTCATCCGCGCGAGATAAGCCGCGAACGCCGCAACGATGATCGGAGTCACGCTCGACTCGTGCTCGAACGCGACGCTTTCGAGTAGCTGCGTGGTGTCGTCCGCGAGCTCTGTGCTGACCAGCGTGGGATGAATGGTGGGTTTGCTCACGCGAGCGGCCAGGCTGACGACGGGGGGCGCGCCTGCCAGGTGCTCCATCCAGTGTTTGCGGTCATTGTCGAGACGCGTCGAATCGCGGTAGGCCAGATCTTGCTCGACGACTTCCCGCAGGTCCTGCGCCTGGCATGGCGCCGCTTCCTCGGACTTCACCCAAGCGTTGTACAGCTCGGTCATTCGATGCAGCATTGTTACCGCGGCGAATCCGTCGAGCGCGATATGGTGTGCCCGCTGATACCACAGGTAATGGTTCTCGCCGACCTGGAACACGATGCTCGTCATGAGGTCGTCGTTCAGCAGGTCCAGTGGAGCGGAATAATCCTCGACCATCATCCGGTGCGCTGTCGCGACGGGATCGACGTGCCCGCGCAGGTCGATGATCGACACCGGGCCGCCATTTTCCTCGTCGACGAACTGGCAGGGCTCTCCGTCGACCTCGATCAAGCGCATATGCCCGGATCCGAACTCTCGACCGGCGGTTCTGCATGTCTCGGCAAGTAGTTCCGCATCCAACTCGCCGACGATCTCGACGTATTGGGCGACAGATATCGGCGTGGACTCCGCGAGATGCTGGGCAAACCAGATTCCCCGCTGCGCCGACGTCAGCGGAAGAATGTCGGCCGGTGATCCATTACTGCTGGGTGTGTCGGAATTGTTACCCGAATGCGAGTGCCTCGAGGATTGACTGGAGGATTGAAATGTGCCTGATGGCAACGATTTGGAACGGTCGGGATTGCTTTCGATGCCACTCTTCGGCTGGCGCATTTCGACCTCCGCAAAATATCGTTCATTTCAGGAACTCAAAAACGCCCGAGGACCGGCTGATACGCTGTCGCGCGCCGGTCCGGGGACCACGAACGAGGCCAGGGCGGGGACGATTTCCAACACCCGCATAGTGCTGAATACGTCGATTCCGCCACCAAGATCATTACAGCTGATGCCGAAAGATTCGAGACCCATTACGCCGACGGCAAATTTCCGGCCACCAGTCGCGGTACCTTCGACCGCGGCTCGACCGTCGACCGGGACACGATGGCGACCTCCCCGACCCCGGTATCACCCCCGACTCCTCGACGAACCGTCCAGTACGTCAACAGTGTCAGCGTCGACCACACCCGGTCGCGGACGCCGCTGTACCGGCCGGCAAACACTCCCCGGCGGTCCCTCCGCCGATGCAACCCCACGTACCACCGTCTGCTCCGTTGCAGCTTCGACTGAGGCCATGCCGGACATCCCTACTCCAAAAGCGACTGTCCATTATGATTCGACGCCGACACCGCAACCGATTGGTCTCTCGACCAAAATTTTTGAAACAGATGCACTCCAGTCATACATGCGCACGTTGTCGAGCGTCTCGGCACCTGGCCTGACCTGCGAAACGAATGTTTCTCTGTGGCGGTTCGGCTGGTGGCGTGACCTGGCGACACGCCGGAAGCCGCCCCCTCGCCGACTGGACCGATCGGCGATGAGTGGACAGCCAGCGAATAGTCCGCAACCCTTGGTTTCGCTCCGCCGGAGCAGTGGCCGCTCAAATCACTGGAACACCCTTGTGTTGAATATTGGTGTTCCATGCTGACGGCGTGGCCTCGCTTAGCGCTCGTCGCTATGAATCGCCGCTCCGTCGGGAGATGGCGGCTCGGACGCGACAGGTGGTCCTCGAGGTCGCGACCCGGTCGTTCGTCGAGCGGGGGTGGGAGGGGACCTCGATGCGGGACATCGCGCGGCAGGCGGGGTGCTCGGTGGAGACCGTCTATGCGAGCGTGGTTAACAAGACCGCGCTGTTGAAGACGGTGCTCGATGTCGCCGTCGGCAGCGACGACGTCCAGGTGTCCCTCGGTGATCGGCCATGGTTCGGCGTGGGGGAGGGCGGTCTCGCCGAGCGGGTCACCGTGCTCGCCGGCACCGCGGCCGCCATCTACCGCCGGACCGCCGAACTGCGGCGCGTGCTCGACATCGCGGCGCAGACCAGTGCGGAACTGCGCGAACTGGATACGAAAGTTCCTGCGGACGAACGGATTTCGATAACCGCGATCGTGTCCGCGGCGGCGCGGCGACCGCTGACCGACCTCGAGGCCGACTCGCTGCAATCGGTGTTCAGCAAATGAGATCTACCGGCTCCTCACCGCGGTCGCGGGGTGGAGCCATGACCAGTACCGGCAGTGGGCGGCCGCGGCGATAGTGCGGCTGCTCGACCTTCACGAGGAGCAGCAACGCCATGACCGCCGACACCGGCCTCGCCGGACCCGCGGATACCCGAGTCACGCGAATCGTCCATTCGGCCCTGCTGCGCGACCTCGAGCAGGCGGGCGCCACCCTCACCGACTGGCGGACCAGCGAATTCACATCCTTGAAGACCACACCGGGCGGCAAGCAGGAAATCACCACCGCCGCCGCGGTGCTGCAGCGCGAGTGCCGTGGCCGACCCCGGCGAACCGCCGGATCGATCGCGCCCAGCGGCGCATTCATGACGTCTACGACGAGACCATTGCGGGGCGGCGATCCGCGGCCGATCCGGGCACCGATCTGATCGGCCGCCTCATCGCCGCACGCGATAGCGCGGATGCCTTGTCCTACAGCGAAATTCGCGATCAGGTGAAGCTGTTCCTGTTCGCCGGGCACGACACCACGCCACTCTGCTGACATCCGCGCGGCATCTGCTGGGCCGAGACCCGGGGGCGCAGGCCCTGGTGCGGGAGGAGCCCGTCCAGTGTCCGGTGCCGTCACCGACCGCCGATGACATTGCGGCACTGACCTATACGACCATGGTGGTGACTGAAGCCGCCCGGCTCTACCCTCCCGCGACGTATATCGCTCGCTGGGCGCGGCGCGGGCCAGCGCGATCGGCGGCTGTCGGGTGCCGGCAGGCGCCGATGTCACCGGGGCGCCGCGGGTGATCCACCACCGGAAGGACCTGTGGCCGAACCAGTTCCACTTCGAATCCCGACGGTTCGCCCCCGGCAGCGAGGAGCGGCGCGGTCCTGATTCGGATGGGTCGATCGCCGGGGCGGTGGCTCAGGGGTGTTCGGTGGCCCAGGCGCAGATGGCGGCCAAGGGTGTTTCGAGGGACTTGCCGAGCTCGGTGAGCGAGTACTCGATGTGCTGTGGGGCGGTTTCCTTGTACACGTGGCGTTCGACCAGGCCGTCGGATTCCATGCCGCGCAGGGTTTCGGTGAGGACCTTCTGGGTGATGCCGGGCAGGCGGCGGCGCAGCGCGGTGGGGCGTTGCGGTCCGTCGAGTAGTGCGTAGATGAGCAGGATGCGCCATTTCGCGGCGAGGCGTTCGAGGGCCTGCCGGGTCGTGCAGGATTCCTCGAACACGTCCGGGATGACCGCTGCCATGTCGCCTCCATTCGGAAGGGCACCGCGAAGTGCCTTCTATCGGTGGCGGGGGTCCGCGCCTACCGTCTGTCTCACCGTAATGCGAGGAATTCGAGGACGAGGGCACGAGATGACAGTCAGCACAGTTCCGTTCACGGTCACCCGGGACGGGGATCAGCTGGTGGGCACGCTGTACCTGCCGGAGGGGACACCGACGGGCGTTGTGGTCACGACCGGGCCGTTGACCTCCGTCAAGGAGCAGGCGGCGGGCGTGTACGCGGAGGCGCTGGCGCGACGCGGGTTCGCGGCGCTGGCCTTCGATCACCGCACGTTCGGTGAGAGCGAGGGTGTGCCACGGCAATTGGAGGATCCGCTGGGCAAGGCCGCCGATATCGCGGCAGCGGTGTCGGCGTTGCAGGATGATGAGCGGTTCGCGGGCAAGACCGTGGTCGCGCTGGGCGTGTGCGCCGGCGGCGGGTACATGGCGCGGGCCGTCGCCGATGATCCGCGCATCCGGGCTTTCGCCGGTGTCGCCGGGGTCTACCCGGATGCGGCCGCCGATCCGGCGGATCCGGCGGTGGCCGAGCGGGGACACCGGGCCCGGGAACGCCGGCTGGCCACCGGTGAGGTCGAGACCATCCCGGCCGTGGCGGCCGACAACGGGGATGTCGCCATGCCGCTGCGGGAGGCGTTCGAGTACTACGGCACCCCGCGCGGTGCGGTCCCCAACTATACGAATGGTTTCGCGGTCGAATCCTTCGAGCACACGGCCGGTTTCGACGCCCAGGAGGCTGCCGCGCGACTGACGGTTCCCTTCCTGCTCGTGCACTCCGAGAATGCGTTGGTCCCGCCCTGGGCCCGCAAGTTCTATGCTGCGGTGGCATCCCCGAAATCGGAGTTGTGGCTGGACTCGGTCGGTCAGATCGACTTCTACGACGATCCCCGTCTGATCGAGCCCGCCGCCGACGCGGCCGCCGCGCTGTTCCGCGACGTCTGCCGAGTCCCATGAGGTGAGCCGGATGTGGTCGAGACGGGTGAGGTGGGCGCTGGCCGGGGTCATGGTGGCGGCGGCCTGCTCCGCTACCCAGGGTCCGGCCACGACCGGCGGACAGCTGCCGCTGCACAGGGTCGCGGAGGTCGCCTTGACCGGGGGCTCCGGCCGATTCGACTATGCGAGCCTGGATTCCGCCCGTGGGCTGATGTTCCTGGCGCACATGGGGGCCGGTGAGATCGTCGAGGTCGATGTCCGGGCACACACCGTGGTTCGGACTATCCCCGACGCGCCCGATGTGCACGGGGTGCTGGTCGTCCCCGGGAAGCATCGCCTCTACGCCACCGTGACGGGCCGCGATCAGGTCGTGGCACTGGACGAGGACAGCGGGACGGTGCTGTTCACCGCCCCGACCGGCGCCTATCCCGACGGACTGGCCTACGACCCGGTGCGGAACGCGGTGTGGACCACCAATGAGCGGGCGGGCAGCGAGACGGTCGTCGATGCGGACGGCGGAATCGTCCGCGGCACCGTCGCGCTGGGCGGGGAGGTGGGCAATGTCGTCTACGACGCCCCGGTCGATCGGATGGTGGTCGCGGTGCAGGGCCGCGGCGAGCTCGCCGTCATCACACCGGATTCGCTGACTGTCACCGATCGCATCCCCACGCCCGGATGTTCGGGGCCACATGGTCAGGCATTGGATGCAAGCGCGCAGGTCGTGTACGTCGGATGCGAGGACAACGCGACGCTCATCACGGTGGATCTTGCGAAACGTGCAGTGACCGACCACAACAGCGTGGGGGAGACGCCCGATGTTCTCGCCTACGATCCGGGTCCGCAACGGGTGTATGTGGCCAGTGAGAGCGGGTGGGTGAGCGTCTTCGATCGGCGGGACGGACATCCGAAACCGGCCGGGGCCGCGCACCTCGCGGACAGCGCGCACATCGTGGTCGTCGATCCCGCCGATCATCACAGCTACTTCCCGATCGCGATCGGGACCTCGGGCAGCGCGCCCGCGCTCTGGGAGTTCGAGCCGTCGTCATAGCCGGGCATGAGCTCCCGCAGCGTCGATTCCCACTGCGAATGCTGTTGCGGGAAGCACCGGTTCAACAGCTCGGCCATGATGGCCGGCGCGGTCGAGGCACCGGGCGACGCGCCCAGCAGTCCGGCGATGGTGCCGTCCGCGCCGGTGACCAGCTCGGTGCCCATGGTCAGCACGCCGAGGCGGTCGGGGTCGGGTTTGATCAGTTGGGCGCGCTGACCGGCCTGCACCAGGTACCAGTCGGCGGGGTCGGCCTCGGGGTAGAACCGTTGCAGCTGTGCGAATTTGCGGCGGCGTGTCGAGAGCAGTTCGTGAATCAGATAGCGCACCAGCGGCAGGTTCTGGAGGCCCGCGGCCACCAGCGCCACGATATTCGAGACCCGCAGGGTGGTGAACAGATCGGTGAGCCTGCCGCGCTGGAGCAGCCGCGTACTGAACGTGGCGTAGGGGCCGAACAGCAGCGACGGTTCGCCGTCGACGATGCGTTTGTCCAAGTGCGGCACGGACATCGGGGGAGCGCCGACCAGCGCCTGGCTGTAGACCTTCGCCTCGTGCCTGGACACGACGTCGGGGTTGTCGGTGCGCAGGAACTGCGCGCCGACCGGGAACACCCCGTAACCGCGGACCTCGGGAATCCGTGCCTTCTGGAGCAGCTTCAGGGCGTAGCCGCCCGCCCCGACGAACACGAAACGTGCGCGGATGGTGAAGCGCTGCTTGCTGTTCCGATCGCGTCCGGTCACCGTCCAGATGCCGTCGTCGCCGCGCCGCAGCCCGGTGACCTCGTGTCCGGTGCGCAGCTGACGGCCCGCACCGGTCATGGCCTCCACCAGGGATGCGGTGAGCGCTCCGAAATCGACATCGGTGCCGCCCTCGTGCCGGGTGGCCGCCACCGGCTCACCCGGTTCACGCCCCGCCATCAGCAGGGGAGCCCACCGCGCGATCACGGCCGGATCCTCGCTGTACTCCATCGCCGAGAACGCGGGCAGCGCCCGGAGCGTCTCGAAACGCCGGCGCAGGTATGTCACATCCCGCTCGCCGAACACCACATCCATGTGCGGCGTCGCGGTGACGAAGGTCGTATCCGGCAGCATGCCCCGATCCGCGAGGCCCGCCCAGAGCTGCCGCGACAGCGCGAACATGGACGCGATGTCGGCTGATCTGCTCGGATCGCCCGGATCCGGCATGTAGTTGAGTTCGCAGAACCCCGAGTGTCCCGTGCCCGCGTTGTTCCACGGACCCGAGCTCTCCGCCGCGACCCGATCGAGCCGTTCCAGCAGGACCATCGACCAATCCGGTTGCAGCGCCGCGATCATCGCGCCGAGTGTGGCGGACATGATCCCGCCCCCGATCAGTACGACATCGAGAATTGCTGTGTCCGTGTGGGATTCGGTGCTGTCGGCGTGCGTGTCCATCTGACTGACCTCCTCGGCTGCTGGTACCGGTAATCGTCACGCCGCGACCATTCATCCGTCCAATGTTCATTTCGAACGATTATGATCCGAATATGGATGGATTGCCGTCTGCCCAGGTCGAGGCCCTGATTCCGCTGCTCGCGGCGTTCGACGCGGCCGCGTCCGAGGGGCACGTCACACGCGCGGCGCAGCGGCTCGGCGTGCCGCAGTCGTCGTTGAGCCGCCGGTTGAAAGCGGTCGAGCAGGCCGTCGGGGTGAAGTTGTTCCAGCCGGTCGGTCGCCGAGTCGCGCTCACCGCCGCGGGCCAGGAGCTGTTCGACCGCACGCGCGGACTGGTCCAGGCCCTCGGCGACGCGGTCGACGTGGTCCGCAGCGACGCCGATCCGGACAGCGGCCTGGTCCGCTTCGGCTTCCCCTTCACCCTGGGTCCGGTCAGCATCCCGTCACTGCTGGCCGACTTCCACGCCGGCGCACCCCGCATCCGCCTGAGTCTTGTGCAGGCGCACGGCACCGCCCTGGTCGAGATGGTCCGCGAGGGTCGTCTCGATCTGGCCGTCACCATCCCCGCGCCCGACGACCTGCCCGCGATCATCCTCGGGTTCCAGCGTCTGCACCTGTATGTCGCGAACACCCATCCGCTCGCGACCCGTGGGCTGGTCGATCTCGCCGAACTCGCCGACGAGCCGTTCATCGCCAATCCGCCGACCTACCACCTGCGCCGGCTCGTCGACTCCTGGTGCGCCGACGCCGGATTCGCCCCGAATGTCGGCTTCGAGATCACCGAGTTCGAAACCCTGCGCGCCCTGGTCGCCCAGAACCTCGGCATCGCGGTGCTCCCGGCCCCGGAGACCCCGCATCCCGGCCTCACGCGTGTCCCCCTGGCCGGGGAGCGGGAGCGGAGCATCGGCCTGGTCTCGGGCAACCACCGCCCGACGCCCGCCGTGGCGCGCCTGCGCGATCATGTTGCGGCGCATGCCATGTCGTACCTCGAGCATGCACGCGAGGCCGTGGTCAGGAGTCGTTGGGAAGCGGATTTCCCGGGTTGACGTCGAGCACCTTGCCGGGGTTGAGCAGCCCCAGCGGGTCGAGCGCCCGCTTCACCGCCGCCATCAGATCCACCGCAGCGCCGTGCTCTTCACGCAAATACTTCTTCTTGGCCAACCCGATCCCGTGCTCACCGGTGGCGGTGCCGCCGACCTCGAGCGCATGTCGCACCACCAGATCCGAGAACTGCTGCGCCGCCTCGTATTCGGCCTCGGTATAGGGAACGATGGTGTGAACGTTCCCGTCCCCGATATGCCCCGCGACGGTGATGTTCAGCCCGAGTTCGGCCCCCAGCCGGGTGGCGGTCTCCACGGCCCCCGCGATCCGCGAATAGGGCACGGCGGTATCGGTGATCATGAACCGGCAGCCGGGATTGCTCGCCTTGACCGCGAAGTAGAGATTGTGCCGATCCTCCCAGAGCGCATGCCGATCTCCGTGCGTGCGTGCGGTCGCCACCTCGATCGCATCGTGAGCGGCGGCGATCCGCCCGATCTCCTGCTCATTGGCCGCGACGGCCGCGGACGAACCGGATTCGATATCGATGAACAGGGCGGGCGTCTCGGCGTACGCGGTTCCGCGGAACGTGTTGATGGCCGCCATGCTCGGCGCGTCCACCAGTTCCAGCCGGCTCACCGGCAGCGCCGCGCCCAGCACCTCGACCGCGGTGTCCACGGCATCGGCCACCGTCGGGAACGAAATGCGCAGCGAGTGAATCCATTCCGGAATCGGATGCAGCTCGACGGTCAGCTCGGTGATGATCCCGAGCGTGCCCGCCGACCCGATGAGCAGGTCCTTCAGGTCGTATCCGCTCGAGGATTTGCGCACCGCGCGCCCGATCCGGGTGACGGTGCCGTCGGCGAACACCGCCTGCAACGCGAGCACATTGGCCCGCATGCCGCCGTAACGGACGGTGGTGGTGCCGCTGGCATTGGTGGCCGCCATCCCGCCCAGTGACGCGTCGGCACCGGGATCCACCGTGAACTGCAGCCCGAATTCGGCGGCCGCCGCATTGAGCCGGGTCCGGCTGACACCGGGTTGCACGGTGGCGGTGAAGTCGCCGGGGGAGATGTCGAGGATTTTGTCGGCCTGGGTGAAATCCAGGATCAGCTCGTCACCCCGGGCCAGGAGATGCCCTTCCAGGCTGGTCCCGGCCCCACGGGCGATCAACGGCGTGCGATGCTCCCGGGCCCAGTCGACCACGGTCACCACGTCCTCGGTGGTGACCGGATAGACCACGCCGCGGGGACGCTGCCCCGCCCGGCCGGTCTCGTCGACAGTGAACTGGTCGAGGACCACCGGACGAGTGTCGATCTCGAGCATGTGGTCCTCCGCAGCGGCGAGTGGCTACTCCTGGTACGTCATGAGAATACGGCGGATCGACGGGGTGACCGGCAGTTCGCCACTGAGCGGGACCCACCGGTATTCGGCGTAGTTCGTGACCCGCACCGGCCCCGCGCTCGCCACCGAGGCCGCGAAATGTTCTCTACGGACCCGCTTTCCGGCACTGGAGAGGTAGTCGAAGCTGCCGAGGTGGCGCGCGATGTCGACCACCGCGAGCCCGGTCTCCTCCCGCACCGCCCGTACCACCGCGCCGGCCAGCGACTCGCCCGGGCGGACCACCGTTCCGGGCAGGTGTAGCGGACTGCGTCCTTCGACGTGCTCCTCGTGCTCGAGCATCAGCACCGCGTCATTGTGTTCGACAACCACTCCCACCCGTAGCGCGACCCCGTCGGCGGCCGCCCGCTCCCGGAGTTCTTCCAGCACTGTCTCGCCGATGGATTGCCTGGGCGAAACCTCGAAATCCCACACGTCACACACCATCCCGTATCACCGGACACCGTCGACCGATACCGACAACGCTACCGGCGCAGAAGCGGTCGGCGGCAGAGACATTCGCAAGATTAGACGAGATTAGACGCATCTCCGCTCGGCGCATCGGTGCTCCGGAAACTTTCTGGTACCGATCGAATCGTTCCACCGGTCCGATGGAAAGCTGGGGGTGTGCCCGCCTACGAGAGGAGTCACCGATGAAGGTATTCCAGATCGGAGCGGCCGGCGGCATCGGACGCCGTCTGTCGACGCTGCTGACCGCGCGCGGTGACGCGGTCACCGGCATGCACCGCAACCCGGACCAGGCGGCGGTGGTCGCCGCGACCGGCGCGACCCCGGTGGCCGGAGACCTGATCACCGATACGGTGGACGAACTCGCCGCCAAATTCCACGGCCACGACGCCATCGTCTTCTCCGCGGGCGCGCACGGCACCGGGATGGACCAGACCTCGCTGATCGATGGCAGGGGACTGGAAAAGTCGGCCGATGCTGCCCGATTTGCCGGTGTTGCCCGTTTTGTTCTGGTGTCCGTGTTCCCCGATGCGGGTCGCGATCTCAACACAACGCCCGCCTTCGAGCACTACATGCGCGTGAAGAAGATGGCCGACGCCTACCTCGTCGCCACCGACCTCGACTGGCTCATCGTGCGTCCCGGCACACTGCGCAACGAACCCGGAAAAGGCCTGGTCACAGCCGGACTGGCGATCGAATACGGCGACGTCCACCGCGACGACGTCGCCGCCTTCATCAACATCGCCCTGCACCGTCCCGCGCTCAACCGCGTGATCATCGAACTGACCGACGGTCACACCCCCGTGGCCGATGCCGTCGAACTGGTCCTCGACCACGCCACCACGGCCAGGAAATAGCCGAAAGCCACATTTCACGACCGAAATTCGCGCCGCGACCGCATCCGGGTGCGGCAATCGCGCGAGATACCTGGAATAGTTGGGGCGGAACGCACAGGACCAAGGCGAAAGCGGGGATGTTGGTGACTTCGACTGACGGTGTGAGCGGGGTAAGCACGGTGAAGGATGCACCGCCGCCCTCGCCTCCGAACACCCTCGAGCGCGATGTCCAGACCCTGGAAAAGGCGATCTACGAAGTCAAGCGGGTGATCGTCGGTCAGGATCGGCTGGTCGAGCGGCTGTTGGTCGGTGTGCTCGCCAAGGGGCACGTCCTGCTGGAGGGCGTGCCGGGTATCGCCAAGACCCTGGCCGTCGAGACCTTCGCGAAGGTGGTGGGCGGCAGCTTCTCGCGCGTGCAGTTCACCCCGGACCTGGTGCCCACCGACCTCGTGGGCACCCGTATCTACCGGCAGGGCCGGGAGGAGTTCGACACCGAGCTGGGCCCGGTGGTCGCCAACTTCGTGCTCGCCGACGAGATCAACCGCGCGCCCGCCAAGGTGCAGTCCGCACTGCTCGAGGTGATGGCCGAGCGGCACGTGTCGATCGGCGGCAAGACCTACCCGATGCCGAATCCATTCCTGGTCATGGCGACCCAGAACCCGATCGAGTCGGAGGGCGTGTACCCGCTGCCCGAGGCGCAGCGCGACCGCTTCCTGTTCAAGGTCATGGTGGACTACCCCTCCGTCGAGGAGGAGCGCGAGATCATCTACCGGATGGGTGTCACCCCGCCGGAGGCCAAGCGGGTGCTCGATCCGGAGGAACTGGTCCGGCTGCAGAGCGTGGCCGCCAATACGTTCGTCCACCACGCGCTGGTCGACTACGTGGTCCGCGTGATCGCCGCGACGCGCAAGCCCGGCGACTTCGGCATGCAGGACGTGGCCGGCTGGATCTCCTACGGCGCCTCGCCGCGCGCCTCGCTCGGCATCATCGCCGCCGCCCGCGCGGTCGCGCTGATCCGCGGCCGCGACTACGTGGTCCCGCAGGATGTCGTCGAGGTGATCCCGGACGTGCTGCGCCACCGCCTGGTGCTGTCCTACGACGCCCTCGCCGACGAGGTCAGCCCCGACGATGTGATCAAGCGCGTGCTGCAGACCGTCGGCCTGCCGCAGGTCGCCGCCCAGGCCAATGCCCCGGCCGGCGCCCCCGCCGCCCCGATGCCCGCCCCGGCCCAGCCGCCGGTGATGGGTCCGCACGGCGCCCCGCAGCAGCACGGCGTGCCCGCCCAGGGCATTCCGCAGCCGCCGCAGCAGGGTATTCCGCAGCCCCCCAACGGTCAGGTGTCCGGCGTTCCCGGTCAGCCCCAGCCGAAGTGAGGCCGGTTTCGGAATCGATTGCGCCCGTGACGATCTCACCTCCCAGCGGCTCCACGCACGCCCCGCCCTCGTTCCGGCAGGGGCAGCTGACCGACCCGCGGTTGTCGGCGGCGTTGAAGACGCTCGAACTCACCGTGCGCCGGCGCCTGGACGGCGTGCTGCACGGTGACCACCTGGGCCTGATCCCCGGCCCCGGCTCCGAACCCGGCGATGCCCGCATGTATCAGCCGGGTGACGATGTGCGGCAGATGGATTGGTCGGTCACCGCCCGCACCACCCATCCGCACGTGCGGCAGATGATCGCCGACCGCGAGCTGGAGACCTGGCTGGTCATCGACCTGTCGGCCAGTGTCGACTTCGGTACCGCGCTGTGCGAGAAGCGGGATCTGGTGGTCGCCGCGGCGGCCGCGGTCACGCATCTGACCAGTGGCGGCGGCAACCGGATCGGCGCGGTGGTGGCCAATGGCCAGCAGCTGATCCGCATTCCGGCCCGCAGCGGCCGCGTGCACGAGCAGGCGATGCTGCGCAAGATCGCGACCACCCCGCACGCCCCCGACGGGGTGCGTGGTGATCTGCGCGAGGCCATCGAGGCCCTGCGCCGCCCGCAGCGCAAACGCGGTCTGGCCGTGGTCGTCTCCGATTTCCTCGGGGACATCGACTGGCAGCGTTCGCTGCGCGCCATCTCCGGCCGCCACGACCTGCTCGGCGTCGAGGTGCTCGACCCGCGCGATCTGGAACTGCCGGACGTCGGCGATGTGGTCCTGCACGACCCGGAGTCGGGCCGGACCCGGGAATTCAGTGTGACCCCCACGCTCCGTGCCGATTTCGCGCGCGCCGCACAGCGTCATCGCGACCAGGTCGAGCAGGCGCTGCGCAGCTGCGGTGCGCCGGTGATGACCCTGCGCACCGATCGCGACTGGATTGCGGACGTGGTCAGATTCGTGTCGACCCGGCGCCACACCTTCGGCGCCCCGACTGCCGGGCGGGTGCCGCGACAGTGAGCATTGGCAATGTCACTTTGAGCCTTTCGCATTTCACGGCGCAGTACTGGCTGGGATTCCTGGCCGTGCTGGCCGCGATCGCGCTGATCTACATCCTGATCCAGCAGCGGCGGCGAAAGCACATGCTGCGCTTCGCCAATATGGATCTGCTGGAGAGGGTCGCACCCTCGCAACCCAAGCCGTGGCGGCACATCCCGGTGGCGCTCACCCTGGTGGGCCTGATCTTCCTGACCTTCGCCGCCGCCGGTCCGACCGCGGCCAAGAAGGTGCCGCGCAACCGGGCCACGGTCATTCTGGTGATCGACGTGTCGCTGTCCATGGAGGCGACCGACGTGCCGCCCAGCCGAATTCAGGTGGCCAAGAAGGCCGCCAAGGAGTTCGCGGACAATCTGACGCCAGGGATCAACCTGGGCCTGGTCACCTTCGCCGGGACCGCGTCGGTGCAGGTGTCGCCGACGACCAACCGGGAAGCGGTCAAGGCGGCCATCGACAATATGAAGCTGGCCGAGCGCACCGCCACCGGCGAGGGCATTCTTACTGCCCTGCAGTCGATCGACACGCTGGCGTCGGTGCTGGGCGGCGCGGAGAAGCCGCCACCGGCCCAGATCGTGATGATGTCCGACGGTAAACAGACCGTTCCGGACGACAAGGATGTCGAGAACCCTCGCCACGGCTTCACCGCCGCGCGGCTGGCGAAGGAGAAAGGCATTCCGGTGTCGACGATTTCGTTCGGCACCACCTGGGGCACGGTCGAGATTCCGGATCAGGACGGCAAGGGTTCGCAGCGGGTGCGGGTGCCGGTGGACGACGATTCGCTGCGCGAGATCGCGAAGTTGTCCGGCGGCGAGTTCTTCACCGCCTCCACGCTGGAGGAACTCAAGAATGTCTACGGCCATTTGGAAGAGCAGATCGGCTACGAGACCACCATGGGCGACGCCAGCCGCCCCTGGCTGTTGCTCGGCCTGCTGGTGACCGCTGGTGGCGTGCTCACCGCCCTGCTCTATCGTCAGCGTCTGCCGTAAATCGGTACCGCGCGCCGAGTCCCGAACACGAACAGATAGGTTTGCCCTTATGTCGAACATCACATCCCGATCGGTACTGGTGACCGGCGGTAACCGCGGCATCGGTCTCGCGGTCGCTCAGCGCCTGCTCGCCGACGGACACAAGGTCGCCGTCACCCACCGTGGGTCCGGTGTGCCGGAAGGTCTTTTCGGTGTGAAATGCGATGTGACCGATAGTGAGTCGGTCGATCGCGCGTTCTCGGAGGTGGAGGCGCACCAGGGTCCGGTCGAGGTCGTCGTCGCCAATGCGGGCATCGTGGACAATGTCCTGTTCATGCGCATGAGCGAGGAGTCGTTCTCGAAGGTCATCGACGCCAACCTGACCGGTGCGTGGCGAGTCGCCCAGCGCGCCAATCGCAATATGCTCAAGAACCGCTTCGGCCGCATCGTCTTCCTCGGCTCGGTGGTCGGCCAGATGGGTTCGCCCGCACAGGTCAGCTACGCGGCATCGAAGTCCGGTCTGGTCGGTATGGCGCGCGCCATCACCCGTGAGGTCGGCAAGCGCAACATCACCGCGAATGTGGTCGCGCCCGGTCTGATCGACACCGACATGACCCGCGAGGACATGACCGAGGAGATGCGCAAGTCCGTGCTCGACTTCATCCCCGCAGGCCGCATGGGCCAGGTCGAGGATGTCGCGGCGGCGATCAGCTTCCTCGTCTCCGACGACGCCTCCTACATCTCCGGTGCGATCATCCCCGTCGACGGCGGTATGGGCATGGGCCACTGAGCCTTTCGCTCAGAGACCTGCCCTGACCAGAAACCTCAACCCCAGCATTTTCATAACGAGGAGAACCGACCAACCCATGGGTGGATTGCTCGACGGCAAAACCGTCCTCATCACCGGCATCATCACCGATTCGTCCATCGCCTTCCACGCGGCCGCGGTCGCGCAGGAGCAGGGCGCGAAGGTGATCATCACCGGTATCCCGGAGCGCCTGCGGCTCATCGACCGCATCGCCAAGCGCCTGCCGCAGGAGGTCCCCCCGGCCATCGGCCTGGACGTGACCAATGAGGAGAACCTGGCCGAGCTCGCCGACAAGGTCCGCGAGCTGGCGCCCGAGGGTATCGACGGTGTGCTGCACTCGATCGCGTTCGCGCCGCGCACCCTGATGGGCCCGGAGGCCCTGCCGTTCCTGGACGGCCCCGGTGCCGACGCCGCCAAGGCGTTCGAGATCTCGGCGTGGTCCTACGCCTCGCTGGCCCGCGCCGTGCTGCCGGTCATGAACGAGGGCGGCTCCATCGTGGGCATGGACTTCGATCCGCGCACCGCGATGCCGTACTACAACTGGATGGGTGTGGCCAAGGCCGCGCTCGAGTCGGTGAACCGGTACGTGGCGCGAGAGGTGGGCGAGGCCAAGAAGGTTCGCTCCAACCTGATCGCGGCCGGCCCGATCAAGACCCTCGCCGCCAAGGCCATCGCGGGCACCGCCACCGATGACGCCAAGCAGCTGAACATGCTCAACACCTACTGGGACGGCGCGTCCCCGATCGGCTGGGATGTCGACGACCCGACGGTCGTCGCCAAGTCTGTGGTGACCCTGCTGTCGGATTGGCTGCCGGGCACCACCGGTTCGATCATCTACGTCGACGGCGGCGCCAGCCACAACACCTGGTTCCCCGCGGACGGCTTCGGCGCGAACTGAAGCGCTGAGACTCGAGCATCGAAGGAGGAGAGCAGTGGCTGCGGAGCCCACGGCTCGTGAAGTGGACGCCCTGCTACTGCTGTCCTTCGGCGGTCCCGAGCGCCCCGAGGACGTGATGCCGTTCCTGGAGAACGTCACTCGGGGCCGGGGCGTGCCACCGGAGCGCCTCGCCGAAGTCGCGCAGCACTATCTGCACTTCGGCGGGGTGTCGCCGATCAATGCCCTGAACCTCGACATCATCAAGTCCATCGAGGCCGAATTCGCCACGCGCGGTATCGATCTGCCGGTGTACTTCGGCAACCGCAACTGGCATCCGATGGTCGAGGAGACCGTCGAGCGCATGCGCGCGGACGGTGTCCGGTCCGCGCTGGTTTTCCCGACCTCGGCGTGGGGCGGGTACTCCGGCTGCCTGCAGTACCACGAGGACATCGTGCGCGCCCGGGCCGCGGTCGCCGACGCGCCCGAATTGGTGAAGCTGCGCCAGTATTTCGACCATCCGCTGTTGATCGAGGCCTTCGCGGACTCGATCCGCGCGGCCGTCGCGGAACTGCCGGCCGGCAAACGCGAGTCCGCCCGCCTGGTCTTCACCGCCCACTCGGTGCCGGTCTCGGCCGATGTCGCCTCCGGCCCGCCCGCCGAGCAGCACCTCTACAGCCGCCAGGTCGCCGAGGCGGCCCGATTGTGCTCTGCCGCAACCGGATTCGACGACTACGACCTGGTGTGGCAGTCGCGTTCCGGCCCGCCGCAGATCCCGTGGCTGGACCCCGACATCGTCGACCACCTCGATGCCCTCGCCGAACGCGGCGTGGACGCGGTCGTGGTGTGCCCGGTCGGTTTCGTCTCCGATCACCTCGAGGTCATCTGGGACCTCGACAACGAGGCGAAGGAGCGGGCTGCCGAACTGGGCATGGCCTTCGCCCGCGCCGCCACACCCGGCCCGGACCCCCGCTATGCGCACATGGTCGCCGACCTGGTGGACGAGTACCGCACTGCCGCTGCCCCGGCCCGCCTGAGCGAGATCACCGCCCTGGGCTGCACCGTCAACGGCGTGCCCTGCGTCGTCGGCTGCTGTGCGCTCCCGCCGCGCCGCCCCGCGGTGGCACCGGCGGCCGCCGAATTGTAGTCTCGCCCAGGTGACTACACCCGGACGCGGAACCCCGCAACGCCGTCAGCCCGCCTCGAGCGGTGCCGCCGCCCGCAAGCAGCGCACCTTCGGCCCGCCGGACATGTTCGTCTGGGCGCCGGTCCTGACGCTGTTCCTCGCCGCCGGTATCGTCGGCACCATCGGCCAGTCCATCGGCTTCGCCGCCGCCTTCGTCGGTGTCGCGGTGATCATGCTGATAGCCGATATGTGGTTCAACCGCTGACACAACGGGTTCGGCATTACTTCAGGACGTTGACCGCGCGGGCGATGACCAGGCTCACGGTGATGAGCGAGATCGCCGATTGGACCATCATGAGGGTTTTCGCCCAGCGGGACATGGGCATCACGTCGGTCGGGCTGAACGCGGTGGCGTTGGTGAAGGACAGGTAGAGGTAATCCGGAAATTGCGGTTCCCACTCGGGATCCGTGAGATCCGGATTCTGCATCTGCACCCAGAGGAAATCGGGATAGGGCTTGCGGGCGCGGGCGCGTGCGGCGGGCCCGCCGCGGTCGAAATCCCAGTACCAGAGCGCGAATACGAGCACATTGGTCAGCCAGACCGCGCCGCCGGAGGTCAGCAGGCCGGCCGCATTGTCGCTGACCGTGCCATCGATGAGCGCCCGCACCAGGTGTGCCACCGACCACACCATGGCGAATCCGAGCAGCGCCATAAGCAGCAGGCTGAAGCGGCGCAGGCGGATCTCGTCCCGGTCCAGCCGGACGGGGTTGCCGATCATCAGGACGATCAGCAACAGCAGCCCGATGCCAGGGACCACCCAGCGCGGTCCGGCCGTGAATTGCGCGGGCAGATAGAACTGCACGACCAGGATCCCGACGATGGCCGCGGTCGCCGCCCACCGCGATTCGCCCGCTGTTCGCCGGGCCCACGCGGGCACCTGGTCGTCGTCGGTCTCGTTCCCGGGCGCGCTCACGCTGGTGAGTATGCCCGGCGGCCAATGGTGACAGAAGTATGACGCGGGGTTGAGGGTGGACTTTCCAGCGGGCAGGGTGGGTTGTAGCTGAGGCCGATCAAGGAGGTCATGTGGCACGGGAGTACAACCGGAATCCGGCGGCTGTGGCCGCGCTGTCGCCTGAGCAGTATCACGTCACGCAGGAGAACGGGACCGAGCGGGCGTTCACGGGCGAGTACTGGGACAACCACGAGCCTGGTATCTATGTGGATGTGGTGTCCGGTGAGCCGTTGTTCGCGTCGACGGACAAGTTCGAGAGCGGATCGGGGTGGCCGAGTTTCACCAGGCCGATCGACAACGCCAACGTGGTCGAGAAGCGGGATCTGAGTCACTTCATGATCCGGACCGAGGTGCGCTCGTCGCATGGCGACAGCCATCTGGGTCATGTGTTCACCGATGGGCCGCGCGATGCGGGCGGGCTGCGCTACTGCATCAACTCGGCGTCGCTGCGGTTCATCCACCTCGACCAGCTCGAGGCCGAGGGCTACGGGCAGTACAAGTCTCTGTTCACGAAGGAGGAAGCGTGACCGACACGCGGAAGGCCATTCTGGCCGGCGGATGCTTCTGGGGCATGCAGGATCTCATCCGGAAGCAGCCGGGTGTGCTGTCGACCCGGGTGGGTTACACGGGTGGTCGCAACGACAATCCGAACTACCGCAATCACCCCGGGCACGCGGAGGCGGTGGAGATCGTCTACGACCCGGCGCAGACGGATTACCGTGCGCTGCTGGAGTTCTTCTTCCAGATCCACGATCCGAGCACCAAGGATCGGCAGGGCAATGACATCGGGACGAGCTACCGCTCTGCCATCTTCTACCTGGACGACGAGCAGAAGCGGGTCGCCGAGGACACCATCGCCGACGTCGACGCCTCCGGCCTGTGGCCGGGCAAGGTGGTCACCGAGGTGACCCCGGCGAGCACGTTCTGGGAGGCCGAGCCGGAGCACCAGGATTACCTGGAGCGGTTCCCGAACGGTTACACCTGCCACTTCCCGCGCCCGGGCTGGAAGCTGCCGAAGCGGCAGGCCACGGCGTAGATCCGAGCGGGCCTCATCGGGGTGTTTCCCGGTGAGGCCCCTTTTTGTCCCACAAACTAGTTGCGCAGAAACTAGTTGCATGGATACTATTGCTGCAGGCGGTCGCAAGGGTGATCGAAGGAATCGGGGAAGGCAACAGTCATGAACGGCATCAAGAAGGCACTGATCATCGGCGGCGGCATCGCGGGCCCGGTGACCGCGCTCGCGCTGCAGAAGGCAGGCATCGAGGCGACGGTGTACGAGGCGTACCCGGCCGCGGCCGACACCGGCTCGATGCTCACTGTAGCGCCGAACGGCCTTGCGGCACTGGGGATCATCGGCGCGGACAAGCTTGTCGAGGCCGCCGGGCACCCGCTGCACAGCATGGTGATGGAGACCGGAACGGGCCGCATGCTCATGCGGGTCGACGCGCTGCCCGGCCTGCCGCCGAGCTGCACCATGCTGCGCTCGGACCTGTTCCGGGTGCTGCACGACCACGCGGTCGCCAATGGCATCACCATCGAGCACGGCAAGCGGCTGGTCGACCTCGAACAGACCGAGACGGGCGTGATCGCGCAGTTCGAGGACGGCACCACGGCCACCGGCGACATCCTGATCGGCGCGGACGGCATCCACTCAACCGTGCGCACCCTGATAGACCCGCAGGCCCCCGGCCCGGAGTACACCGGCCTGATGAGCTTCGGCTTCGGCGAATTCACGCCGGACGGAAGGCTTTCCGACGGCGGCGAGGGTGATATCGAAGCCATGCACTTCGCCTTCGGCAAGCGCGCCTTCTACGGCTACTGGCGTCAGCCGAACGGCAAGCACGTCTTCTTCAGCAACTTCCCGCAGGAACAGCCCATGACCCTCGCCGAGGCGAAGGCCGTGCCCGCCGAGGACTGGCTGGCGAAGCTGCGCGCCGCCCACGTCGGCGACACCCCCGGCGAGCAGCTCTTCGCCGAGACCGGTGTCGAGGACATGATCGTCACCGGGCCGATGGAGCGGATGCCCCACGTGCCCAACTGGTTCCGCGGCCGGGTGGTCCTGGTCGGCGACGCCGTGCACGCGCCGTCCTCCAGCTCTGGGCAGGGCGCGTCGCTGGCCATCGAGTCGGCCGTCGAGCTGGCCCGCTGCCTGCGTGACATCCCGGACCCCGCAGCGGCTTTCGCGGCCTACGAGCGCCTGCGTCGCCCCCGCGTCGAGGACATCTCCGACAATGCCGCCAAGACCAACAACGGCAAGACCTCCGGCCCGGTCGCCAAGGCCCTGTTCGGGCTCATGATGCCTCTCGCGACCCGCACCTTCCTCAAGCCGGAGAAGATGTTCGGCCCGGTCCACCGCTTCGTCATCGACTGGGACCAGTCGGTCGATGCCTGAGCCGGCCCGCGGGGTCCGCGTCGTCGCGGACCTTCGGCGTTCCAGCCCCGGGTGTGGTCGTGCGATTACCGTTGGCGCCATGGGACTTTCGGCAGTCGAGGTGTTCGAACGGGCTGGATAAGGACTACGAGCAGGCGTTCGCCGGGCTGAGCGCTCAGCGCGAGGAAGTCGAATGGCTGCTCACCCAGTTGCCGGATGCGGCGAAGGTGCTCGATGTCGGGTGTGGGACGGGCCGTCGACCTTCGGACGCTCTCCTCTCCGCCCGGCACCTGGGACGCGGTGGTGGCGTTCTCCCCGCTGCTGCAGCTCATCCGCACCGAGATCGATGCCGCGCTGCGGAAGTTCGTGGAGTGGCTGACGCCGGCGGGGTTGTTCCTGCTCGCCACTGCGCCCGCCGATATCGAGGGCCTCGATATCGAATTCATGGGTAGGGCCGTCACTGTCGGTAGCTACCCGGTGGAGGAGCTCCAGCGCCGGCTGAGCGATCTGGGCCTGGACGTCGTCCGCGAACGGGTGGTCGAGTTCCGGCCCGACCATCCCTCGGCCATGGTCGAACACGACCTGTTCCTGGCCGCCCGCCGGTCAGCGCCGTAGCGACCGGTACCCGGTCCAGAGCAGCAGGCCGGCCCCGATCACGACGAGAACCCCACCGAGATAACTCCACTCGGAGTGCCCGGTCATCGGCGACCCGTGCAGGGAACCGGCGCCCTGCGCCATCCAGATCACTCCGACGGCGCACAGTACGACGCCGATCACGGTGGAGACGATACGTCCCATGACACCTCCTCGGTGGCCTGAGCTCAGCATAGGACTTCGAGGAACTCGTCGGGTGCTGGGACGTCACCTCGGTCGAGGGTAAGGCCGAATGCTGGTCGTGGGCAGATAAACACGTTGTGGCGCAGCCGATTCGGCCCTACTGTCGAGGCGATCCGATCGGTCGAGGGGGGAATGTAATGAGGACACGTTCGATCGCGACCCTGGCCGCCTTCGCGGGCATCGCCGCCACGACTGCGCTGCTCGCGCCGACAGCGGTGGCGGACGACATCGTGCCGGGTGTCGCGTGCGCGGGCACCAACTGCACCAACGACAACGACGAGGACTACGTCGTCTCCGGCACCGCGCTGTGCATCCACTGGAACTTCCCGACGTACCAGAACGGGAACGACACCTCGACGACCAGCATCGAACCCGAGGCCTTCCGCGTCACCGTTCCGGCGCACGGCCAAGCAACCCTGACTCCCGGCTGCACCGGCGGTGACGTCATGAGCTCGTGGAACATCACCGGCGCGGCGCCGAGTTCCCAGGTGCCGACCGGCTCCTGGGGCTAGCGCCGCACCGACTCGGGCCTCAGCTGCTCGCGAGACTCCGGGCGATGACCAGGCGCTGGATCTGGTTGGTGCCCTCGAAGATCTGGGTGATCTTGGCTTCGCGCATGTAGCGCTCGACGGGGAAGTCCTGGGTGTAGCCGTAGCCGCCGAAGACCTGGACGGCATCGGTGGTGACCTTCATGGCGGCGTCGGTGGCGGTGAGCTTGGCGACGCTGGCCTGGCGTGAGTAGGGGAGGCCGGCGTCGCGGCGGCGGGCGGCGTCGAGGTAGGTGGCGCGGGCGGAGTCCACGGCGGCGGCCATGTCGGCCAGGACGAAACCGAGGCCCTGGTGGTCGATGATGGGGCGGCCGAAGGCTTCTCGCTCCTTGGCGTAGGCGACGGCGTCGTCGAGGGCGCGCTGGGCGATGCCGGTGGCGACGGCGGCGATGCCGAGGCGGCCGGAGTCCAGGGCGCTGAAGGCGATCGGAAGGCCCTGTCCCGGTTCACCGATGAGGCGCTCGGCCGGGAGGAAGACATTGTCGTAGGCGGCGGTGGTGGTCGGGACCGCGCGCAGGCCCATCTTCTCCTCGGGCTTGCCGAACGACAGGCCCTCGGTGCCGGCGGGGACCAGGAAGCACGAGACGCCGCGTGAGCCCTCACCGGTGCGGGCGAACAGGGTGTAGTAATCGGCTTTGCCGCCGTTGGTGATCCACGCCTTGGTGCCGGTGATCCGGTAGCCGCCCTCGGCCTCGACGGCCCGGCAGCGCAGGGCGGCAGCGTCGGATCCGGCGTGCGACTCGGACAGGCTGTAGGCGCCGATCAGATTGCCGGACAGCATCTCCGGCAGCCAGCGCTGCTTCTGCTCCTCGGTGCCGTAGGCGAACAGCGGATGGCACGACAGGCTGTGCACGCTCACCGCCACCGCGACCGCTGCCCACCGGGCGCCGAGTTCCTCGAGCACTTGCAGATACACCTCGTACGGCTGCCCGGCCCCGCCGAACTCCTCCGGATACGGCAGGCTCAGCAGCCCCGCAGCGCCGAGCGCGCGGAACGCCTCGGCAGGGTAGCGCTCCTGCTTCTCGTACTCGACGACCTGGGGTTCGAGCACCTTGTCCGCGATATCGCGGGTGAGCTCGATGAGGTCGCGGGCTTCGGGCGTGGGCAGCAGGCGATCGACGGGCATGCAGGTCACATTACGACCGACACCCAATTGCGTGCAAGGGAGCACGCAATTTCGCAAGGCGGATAGACTGACCAGGTGGTATCCGGTCTGCCCCCGAATAAGCATCAGGAGAAGAGCCTCCGCACCCGAGCGCTGCTGCTGGACGCGGCCATCGAGAGCCTGGCCGAGGTCGGGTACGCGAGCGCGTCGATTGCCGACATCACCGCGCGGGCCGGGGTGACCCGGGGCGCGCAGCTGCATCACTTCCACACCCGGCAGGAATTGTTCGCCCAGACCATCGAGCATCTGACACAGCGGCAGGGGGAGGCGCTGCAGCGGCGGGAGCGGACGCTGTCGCGGGCGGCGTCGGCGGGGGAGGTGCTGGTCGAGCTGGTGACCGCACCTTTCGCGGGGAAGCTGGGCAAGGCCGCGGTCGAGCTGTACGTCGGCATCGCCAATGACAAGGATCTGCGCCGGAACATGCTGCGCGTGCAGCACGACCTGACGATCGAACTGCTCGACGCCTGCGGGCGTTTCATCGACGCGCCGCGGGAACGCCTCGAGGCCGCGTTCTGGCTCACCATCAATCTGGTGCGCGGCGCGACCCTCGACGAGATGGTGGGACGGGATCGCCTGCGGCGCAAGCAGGTTCTCGCCGATTGGGCGCGGCTCGCCGAGGGCATGCTCGGCTGAAACGCGAACGTTCACGGTCCCGATAACCGACCGTTGAATGGTTCGTGTGTGCCCGGCGGGCCGGGCACACCCTCGGGGGAGGGACGCCATCGTGGCGATCAATCGGCGAAACCTGTTGCGGGCGGTAGGACTCGGTGCGGGCCTGGCCGCACTCGGGTCGGCAACCGGCTGCCTGCCGGAGGTGCCTGCCGCGCAACCGCCTGCCGGACAGGTGGATTGGGTCGCGCTACGGCAGCGCTTGAGCGGGACACTGAATCTGCCGTCCGACTCCGGTTATGCGACGGCGAAACTGGCCTACAATCCCGCGTTCGACACCCGGCAGCCCGCGGCAATCGCGCAGTGTGCCACTGCTTCCGATGTGCAGGCCTGCGTCGATGCCGCCGCGAGCGCGAAGATCCCGGTGGCGGCGCGCAGCGGCGGGCACAGCTACGGCGGCTACTCGACACCCGACAACGGCCTGGTCGTGGATCTGGGCGGGATGAGCCGGGTCGAGGTGAAAGCGGACGGCACCGCGGTCATCGGTGCGGGCACGCGGCTGATGGACGTGTACTCCGCGCTCGCTCAGGCGGGCCGCTGCCTCCCGGCCGGATCCTGCCCGACGGTCGGGATCGCCGGCCTGACACTCGGCGGCGGGGTCGGCGTGCTGGCCGGGAAGTACGGATTGACCTGCGACAACCTGGTTTCGGCACAGGTGGTCACCGCGGACGGCACGGTGCGAACCGCCTCGGCGACCTCCGAACCCGATCTGTTCTGGGCGCTGCGCGGCGGCGGTGGCGGCAACTTCGGCATTGTCACCTCGTTCACCTTCCAGACCGTGGCGGCACCGCAGCTGGCGGTCTTCCAGGTCCGCTTTCCGGCCGGATCGCTGACCGACGTGCTGAGCGCCTGGCAGACCTTCACCGCGTCGGCTCCGGACGAATTCTGGTCCACCCTCGGCATTTCCGCCGGGAGCCCGCCGACGTGCCGGATCAATGGCTGTTATGTCGGATCCGAGAGCGCAATGAACGCTCTCGTCGACAAACTGGTGGCAGCCACCAAGACCCAACCGTCCAACAGGTATTCGCTGACCAAGGACTACCTGTCGGCAATGATGTATTTCGGCGGGTGCGCTAATTATTCGGTGGACCAGTGCAAGCCGAACTGGAATGGCGGGGGAGTATTGGGTCGCGAGTCGTTCGCGGCCTCCTCGCGAGTACTGACCAAACCGATTTCCGATCCGAGTCGGCTGACCGCATTGCTCACCGGCCGGAAAGGGATGGATATTCTGCTGGACAGCCTCTGCGGAGCTCCCTCTCGAATCGGCGCGAAGGACACGGCTTTTCCGTATCGCGGCGCACTGGCGACCGCCCAGATCTATGTCGGCGCCACCACGCCGGATGCCCGGAACGCCGTGAACGAGGTCCGGGATCGACTCGGCGACCTGACCGGGAACACGGCATTCGTCAACTACATCGACCCCGACCTATCGAATTGGGGCAGTGCCTACTACGGCGACAACGCGTCTCGGCTGCACGGCATCGCCGAGCACTACGACCCCAACGGCGTGTTCACCTTCGACCAGTCGGCGTCGAAGGTCTGACGGTTCAGAACGATGCGGGCAGCCGAGCGTAGACAGTCGGAGAGCCGGCCAAGGCCGTCCCGCGCGCCCACGAGGTGATGCCGACCAGCTTGCCGTCGACGAGCAGCGGACCGCCGCTGTCGAATTCGGCGGTATCGGCCTCGGTCGAGCCGGCGCACACCATCTCGGTGGCATCGAAGACGCCGGGATAGTCGGCGGCGCAGTCGGCGTCGGAGACCAGTGGGACAGTGGCGCGCCTGAGCGCGGTGTTGAACAGGTCGTTCTCGGAGGTGCCGCCCCAGCCGAGCACGGTCGCGTGGTCGCCCTGCGGTGCGGCGATCGGCACGATGGGCCGATGCTGCGGGGTCGCGAGAGTCAGGATGGCGAGGTCGTGGTGGTAGACGTCGACGCCGTCGACCGCGTCGGCGCGGAAATCGGGGTGCAGGTGAACACCGGTGACGTTCACGGTGGTTCCGTCGTGCGAGGTCAGGTCGCTGCGATCGAAGGTGACCCTCAGCGCCTGCGGCAGCAGCTGGGCGAGCGCCACGCAGTGGGCCGAGGTGAGCACCTGGTCGGGCGCGATGAGCGCGCCGCCGCAGAACTGGCCGGAGCCGCGGAGGAAGAACAGCGGGGTGCCGACGGCGGCGAGCCAGGGATAGTCGACGGCATGGGCTTCGGTGCCGCCGACCACGGCGTTCGCCTGGGGCGTGGCGGGGATGACACAGCCGATGAGTGCCGCGGCGAGTACGGCGATCCGGCGGGAGATCGACATCTAGCCATTCAAACAGAAATCGCAGAGCTTCGACGAGCGGACGTGTCGGTCCCCGGGAGTACGGTCGCGAACATGACCTCCTGGACCGAGTTCGCTGCCGCCGCACCCCGCATCTCGACCATCTTCACCCGTCGCCACGCCGCCACCGGCAACCTGTGCATGCTCGCGACCCTCCGCAAGGATGGCTTCCCGCGCATCAGCCCGCTCGAACCGCGCATCTTCGAGGGCGAGCTGTGGCTGGTCGGCATGCCGGGGACGAAGAAGTTCGCGGATCTCGCCCGCGACCCACGCTTCTGCCTGCACACGGCGACGGTGGATACGCAGGTCAGCGATGGCGACGTGAAGATCTTCGGCACCGTGCGCGATGTCCAGGATCTCGACCTGCAGCGGCGCTGGGCCGAGGACCTGTTCGCCGAGAGCGGGTTCGACCTGCGTGGCCGCAAGTTCGAGCCGTTCTACGCCGTCGAGATCACGGGGGCGTCGTCGGTCGAGATCGTGGACGGGCGCCTGGAGGTGACGACCTGGAAGCCGGGGCAGTCCGAGCACGTGGTCGAGGTCTCCGATGCAGCGGAACCCGCGACGGCATAACGTGCAACATTGCATCGAGTGCAAACTAGCAAACGATGCAAGTGTGCACGAGGTGCTGAACAAGGGCGTGTTTCAGCGCTTTTCGGGGTCGGGATGCGGTGAGGAGTGGGTGTGGTGATGGAAGTCCACCCGCCGCGGGGCTATCGGGAGCGTCGGTCGGGGGTCAGCGGCGCGGTGGTGTGGACCCGCGAGGGTGTCGTGGACACGGATCTGCCCGTGCTGCCCGACGGCAGCATGGATCTGCTGTGGATCGACGGGCGACTCTCGGTGGCAGGGCCGGACACCCGCGCCTACCGCCCGCCAGCGGGATTCGCCGACCGGATCACGGGGATCCGCTTCTTCCCCGGCACGGCTCCGGCTCTGCTCGGGGTACCCGCACACGAACTACGCGACACCAGAGCTGATCTTGCCGACCTCTGGTCCCCGGCACGCCTCCGCCGCGCCTCCGAGTTGATCGCCAAGGCGCCGAATCCGGCGGTCGGTCTCGAGACCATCGCGCGGTGGCGTGTGAGTGAGACCGATGCTGCGGATCCGATGGTGCGATTCATCGTGATCTCGTTGGGCTCGGGGATGTCGGTGTCGGCGACGGCCGAAGAATTGGGAACGGGTCCACGGCGGCTGCATCGACTCTCGTTGGCGGCCTTCGGTTATGGGCCGAAGACTCTGGGCCGGGTGTTGAGGATGCAGCGGGCGCTGGCGCTGGCGCGGGGTGGGATGGGACTTGCGGAGGTTGCCGCATTGGTGGGATACGCCGATCAAGCGCATTTGACTCGGGATATTCGCGAGTTTTCGGACATGTCACCCGGGCAATTGCTTGGGTTAGTGGAAATGTCCTCGGTCTGAATTTGCTTATATCACATGGTAATTCGCGGCAACCACAAGCTCGAACCCGCCCTGTTCCTCTCGGCCTTCGCCGCCCTGCACGACCCAACCGGCACCCACTGCGAACGAAAGCGCGCCGAGGGCAAGAAGCACAACGCCGCGCTCATCTGCCTGGCCAGACGCCGCTGCGACGTCCTGTTCGCGATGCTGAAGACCAAGCAGCTCCCCCGCAACTGCCTGAGCTGCCACACACCACCCGCCGGATCAGGCGTCGCGATCCTCGGCATTCCCGAACCTGGCCGACGCGCCGCGCTGCCACCAGTCGATTGCGTCGCCGTCATCGGCCATGCGCTGAATCAGGTGCGCAGTCGATTCCACCTGCGTGCCGGAACGGGCACAGAACGACCACAGCTGCCGGGCCGCCCGATGGAACTGGTGGATCACCGCGTCCACCTCGAACGAGTCTTGCTCGCCGGCACGGAACCGATCCACCGCCCGGCCGACATGCTCGACCAGGACCCCGAGCTGCGCCTCGTGATACGCAGCCACCACGCCACGGGCAGCCCGCCGTTCAGCCTTCGTAGACACCCAAAGCACGTTACCGACAACCAGCTTCGTCCAACACCGTCACCAGCCAGAACACCCGACCCGCGACTTGACAAACGATCTTGCCGATCTAGGCGAGGGCGGCGTAGAGGTCGACGCCGTTCCCGTCGGGGTCGAGGACTGTGGCGTACCGCTGGCCCCAGAACGCATCGAAGGGCTCGAGCTCGGCTTCGTAGCCTGCGTCGACCAGCTCTTCGAACTTCTCGTCCACCCCGGCGGGTGAGCCGCAGTCGCACGCGAGGCCGATTCGCCCGGCCCCGGGAACTGCCTTCCAGTCCGGATGGAATGACCGGACTGTCTCCTCGGTGTCGAGCATCAGCTTGATACCGCCGCCCAGGTCGGCGTCGACGTGTGGCTGCTGCTCGGACCCGTCGGCGAACTTCACTCCCAGACGCCGATAGAACTCCAGCGTCGCACCCATGTCCGACACCACGATCCCGATCACATTCAGTCGAATAGCCATACCCGAACGGTATGTGGCCCGATCACCGGCGGTCTTGAAGAAATCGGACAGTCAGCGGGCGTGGACCGCGGCCAGCCGTGCGGCCCGGATCGCGTTCCAGAGTGGTCGGAGTAGGGCCTCCTGCGCGGCCACGGCGGTCGCGGAGGTGGGAGCCGAGGCTGGTTCGCGCTCGGCGACGGTGAGGATCGCGGCCACCTGGTCGGCGGTGTCGAGGATCCGCCGGGCGCGCAAGGGCATCGAATCGGGGTACTTATGCCTGGTATGTCCGGCCAGTTCGGCCTCGACGAGCTCGCGAGGCCCGACTCCGCCGGACCCGAGCCGGGTGGTCTGGAGCTGCTGGAGTGCGTCGGCGGCGTCGCGGACCGCCTCCCGCATGGTGTATTCGGCTTCGCCCAGCGGCATTTCGGGCGCGAGCGCGAAGGGGATCGGTGCCGAGTAGACCCGCCATTGCAGTGCGTCGTCATCGGTCCAGACCGGGACCAGTCCGGTGCCGCTCGATCCGGCCGTCCCGATCAGAATGCCTTCCTCGGCTTCGGTTGCGGCGGTGGCGAATTCGGTGCCGACCGGGAGTCCGCGTACGTCTCCGGGGATCGGCAGCACCAGCCGCACCTGCGCCTCGGGCCCGTCGACCGCTTCCCGGATGACCTTGAGCAGCACCATGATTCCCGCCCCGGCCACAGCCGCGGGATCGTCGTCGGACGCCCACGGTAATCCGGTGCGCCCGCCGGTCACGGGATCCCCGGCGGCCACCGTCTGCTGGGTAGCCCAGGCACGCAACGCGTCGAGCACGTCGTCGGGGGCGCTGCGGCCGGCCAGCCAGGCGCCGGCCCAGACCGTCAGCGATGCACTCGGGGAACTCATGCATTCGAGGATAACTGGCGGGCTACTCCTGCCCGGTGACGAAATCGATCAGTCGTTCGACCGCGCCGATGAGCGGGGTCTCCAGATCGCGGTAGGAGTCGACCGCGTTGTAGACGCGCCGCCACCCCTCCTGCGGCGTGCCCCAACGTAGCCGCTGGCAGATGCCGGTTTTCCAGTCCTCGCCGCGCGGGACGTCGGGCCAGGCGGGGATGCCGACGGCCTGCGGGCGGACGGCCTGCCACACGTCGATATAGGGATGCCCGGTGACGAGGACGTGCGCGCCCAGGCCCTGGGTCAGGCCCGATTCCTTGGAGCCGGTGACCAAATGGTCGACCAGGACTCCGACGCGCCGGTTCGGTCCGGGCTGGAATTCGGCGAGTTTGGCGCCGAGATGGTCCAGGCCCTCGAGCTGTTCGACCACCACACCCTCGACCCGCAGGTCGTGTCCCCACACCCGTTCGACCAGTGCGGCATCGTGCACACCCTCCACCCAGATGCGGCTGGCCTTCGCGACGCGCGCCTTCAGCCCTTCGACGCGAGTCGATCCCGAGGCGGATCGGGTGGGCTGCGTGGGTGCGGAGGCGGTGGGCTTCACGAGTGTCACCGGCTGCCCATCGATCAGAAACGCCGCTTCCCGCAGTGCGAACAGCCGGACCCGCCCGCCGCGATCCTCGAGTTTGACGAACTCGCCGTCGTAGCTGCGATCGAAACCGACTACGGCGCCGCAGAATCCGGTGGCCGCGTCCTCGGCGACGAGGTCGCGTTCGGCGACCACGCGGGGCACCTCCCGTTTCTGCTTGCGCACGTGCCCGGAGAAGATGTCGCCGTACCGTTGGTGCCCACTCACCGTGTCGAGGTTACCGCCGGTGAGCGGGAATCTCCCTCGCGCCGCGCCCATTCCGATATGTCCGGTAGAAGCGCGGAGTGATCACGAATACCGGCCGTAACCCCCGATCACGGTTACTGTTGGTGACGTGGCCGCAATAGTTTGGCTGGTCGCGGGCATCCTGCTCGCGGCGGCCGAGATGCTCACGGGCAGTCTCGTGCTGATCATGCTGGGTGTTGCCGCGCTCATCACTGCGGGCGCCAACGCGCTCACCGGCTCGTCGGTACTCATCGACGCGGTGGTGTTCAGTGTCTCGTCGATTGCCCTGCTGGTGCTGGTCCGCCCATTCCTGTTGCGGCGCTACGCAATTCCGCCGCCGCATCAGACCGGGGTGGACGCGTTGCCCGGCAGGACCGCGAAGGTGCTCGAAACGGTCGACGAGCACGGCGGTCGCGTGAAGCTCGGTGGCGAGGTGTGGAGCGCGCGTCCCTACGACGCCGCGGAGTCCTATCCCGTCGGTTCGACCGTGTACATCATGAGGATCGACGGCGCCCATGCCGTCGTCATGAAAGGGCCGTGATGGCTGTACTGATAGTCGCCGTCGTACTCATCCTCCTGGTCGTGGTGGTGGTCTTCAAATCGGTGGCCCTGGTGCCGCAGGCCGAGGCCGCCGTAATCGAGCGGCTGGGCCGGTATTCGCGGACGGTGTCCGGCCAGCTGACCTTCCTGGTGCCGTTCGCCGATCGGGTGCGCGCCAAGGTGGATCTGCGCGAGCGGGTGGTGTCGTTCCCGCCGCAGCCGGTCATCACCCAGGACAACCTGACCGTCCAGATCGACTCGGTGGTCTACTTCCAGGTCACCAGTCCGCAGGCCGCGGTCTACGAGATCTCCAATTACATTGCCGCCGTGGAACAGTTGACGATCACCACGCTGCGCAATGTGGTCGGCGGCATGACCCTCGAAGAGACCCTGACCTCCCGCGACCAGATCAACAGCCAGTTGCGCGGGGTCCTCGACGAGGCCACCGGCCGCTGGGGTCTGCGGGTGGCGCGCGTCGAGCTGAAGGCCATCGATCCGCCGCCGTCGATTCAGGAATCGATGGAGAAGCAGATGAAGGCCGACCGTGAGAAGCGCGCCATGATCCTCACCGCGGAAGGTCAGCGGGAAGCCTCGATCAAGACCGCCGAGGGCCAGAAGCAGGCGCAGATCCTCGCCGCCGAAGGCTCCAAGCAGTCGGCCATCCTCTCCGCCGAGGGTGAGCGGCAGTCGCGCATCCTGCGCGCGCAGGGTGAGCGTGCCGCCGCCTACCTGCAGGCGCAGGGCCAGGCCAAGGCCATCGAGAAGGTGTTCGCCGCCATCAAGAACGGCAAGCCGACCCCCGAGCTGCTGGCCTACCAGTACATGCAGACCCTCCCGCAGGTCGCCAAGGGCGACGCCAACAAGGTGTGGCTGGTGCCCAGCGATTTCGGCAAGGCCCTCGAGGGCTTCGCACGTGGCTTCGGCAAGCAGGGCGAGGACGGCGTGTTCCGGTACGAGCCGTCCGAGGACGGTGCGGCCGCCGAAGCGCCCGAGAACGATGCCGACGAGGTGGCCGACTGGTTCGACACCGCCACCGACCCGGCCACCCAGCGGGCCGTCCGGGCGGCCGAGGCGGATGCGCGGACACCGGTCGAGCCGGTCGGTCTGCCGCAGACCTCGACACGGCCGCATCTGGAGCAGCGTCCGCCGCAACAGCAGCCGGTACAGCCGCAGTACCGCCAGGAGCCCCCGGACCAGCGCTGGCAGAACCCGCCTCCGCCGCCGCGTCCGCTGGGCCACTGACGGTCCGGGACCGAACCAGAATCGAATCACGAACTGAGCGGGGCCCTCTCGACACTGTCGAGAGGGCCCCGCCGATTCCGTGACGAGCGCCGCGGGATCAGTTCTGTGAGCCGCCGAAGTGCTCACCCGCGATGGAACGGGAGGGCTCGCCGTCGACGCCGACCGGCACGTCGCCCTCCAGGGTCGTGCGGTAGAGCACGCGGGTCACGTCCAGGTGGGTGAGGTCGCCGGGCGCGAGGTGCGCGGTGGCCCGGTTGTCCCAGAATGCGACACTGCCCTTCTCCCAACGGAATCGGACCGTGTACGCCGGATCGGAGAGTTCGGCGTAGAGCAGTTCCAGCAGCGCGTCGCTCTGGCGCGGGCTGAGGCCGACGATGCGGGTGGTGAAGCCCGGGTTCACGAACAGTACGCGTTCGCCGGTCACCGGATGCACCCGCACCACCGGGTGTTCGGTGATCAGCGGCGCGGCCGCGACCCGCTTGGCGTAGTCGCTCTCCGCGTCCCAGGCGGGCAGCTTGCCGCCGAATCGATGTTCGGCGCGCAGTCCGTCGAGGAAGGATTTGAGCGAATCCGGCAGGCCCGCATAGGCGGCGGCGAGATTGGTCCACTGGGTGTCGCCGCCGCGCTCGGGCGCGATCTCGGCCCGCAGCAGCGAGGCCGCCGGCGGGTTGATGAGCGGTGAGACGTCGGTGTGCCAGTGGTTGGTGTAGCTGAATTTCTTCTTCCCGAACCGCTTTTCGTACAGGCGGCTGTCGACGGCGAGGATCTCCGGGTACTCGGTGGGCGCGTCATCGTCGTACGGGTGCGAGGGCGTGACCGCGCCGAATCGCCGGGAGAAGGCGATCTGTTCGGCGTGCCCGATGTGCTGATCCCGGAAGAACAGCACCTTGTATTCGTGCAGCGCGGCGGTGAGTACCGCGATCTGCTCATCGGTGAAGTCGTCGCGCAGGTCGATGCCGGTGATCTCGGCGCCGATATGCCCGGCGACGGGTCCGATGCGGAAGGTGCCGACCGGGTTCTCGGTTGCGGTGGTCATGAGCGTTCCTTTCAGATCTCAGGCGGTCGCCTGGGTACGGGCGGGGGCGAATTGGCTTTCCACGGGCGCGAGTCCGTAGTGGCCGCGCAGGGTCGGTGCGGTGTAGTCGGTGCGGAACAGGCCGCGTTCCTGCAGGATCGGGACCACGCGGTCGACGAAGTCCTCGAGCCCGCCGGGCAGGTAGGGCGGCATGATGTTGAAGCCGTCGGCCGCGCCCTGGTCGAACCAGGACTGGAGTTCGTCGGCGATCTGTTCGGGCGTGCCGGCGAAGGTGCGGTGACCGCGGCCGCCGCCGAGTTTGCCGATGAGCTGGCGGACGGTCAGGTCCTCCTTTTCGGCGAGCTCCTTGACGAGGGTGAATCTGCTCTTGCCGCCTTGGATGTCGCCTTCCTGCGGCAGGGGCGGCAGCGGTGCGTCGAGGGCGTGCTCGGTGAGGTCGACCCCGAGCAGGGTGGACAGTTGCCGCAATGCGTAGTCGGGGGAGATGAGGTCGGTGAATTCCTGTTCGAGTGCCCGGGCTTCGGCCTCGGTGTCGGCGATGAAGGGGACCAGGCCGGGCAGGACCTTGAGGTCGTCGGCGGAGCGGCCGTATTTGGGCAGCCGGGACTTGAGGTCGCGGTAGAACTGCTGCCCCTCCTCGATGGTGCGCTGCGCGGTGAACACCGCCTCGGCGTGGCGGGCGGCGAACTCCTTTCCGCTCTCGGAGGATCCGGCCTGCACCAGCAGCGGCCGGCCCTGGGGGCTGCGGGGCGAGTTCAGCGGGCCCCTGACCTGGAAGCGTTCGCCGCGGTAGTCGAGAGTGTGAACCTTGTCCGGATCGGCGAAGATGCCGGTCTCCGGGTCGAGCACGATGGCATCGGATTCCCAACTGTCCCAGAGCCGTACCGCCAGGTCGACGAACTCGTCGGCGCGCTCGTAGCGGCGGGCGTGCTCGGGGATGGCGTCGTAGCCGAAGTTGAACGCCTCGTCCTCGCTACCCGAGGTGACGATGTTCCAGCCGGCCCGGCCGTCGCTGATGTGGTCGAGGGACGCGAATTTCCGTGCCAGGTTGAAGGGTTCGTTGTAGGTGGTGGAGGCGGTCGCGATCAATCCGACGTGCTCGGTGACGGCGGCGATGGCGGCGAGCAGGGTGATCGGCTCGAAGACGGCGAGCGCGTTGCGCTTGATCCGGGGGCCGACGGCCAGCCCGTCGGCGAAGAACACCGAGTCGAGCCTGCCGCGTTCGGCGATGCGACCCAGTTCCTGGAAGTGCTTCACATCCAGGACCCGGTGCTCCTCGGTGCGCGGATGCCGCCAGGCGGCCTCGTGGTGGCCGACGCCCATGAGGAAGGCGTTCAGATGGAAGGTCTTGCGTACGTTGGACATAGAGGAGGTTCCTTCGGGGGATTTCAGTGGGCGCGCCAGCGGGACAGGCGTCGCTCGATGGCCACGAGCACGCCGTTGTAGGTGAGTCCGACCAGGGCGATGGCCACGATCCCGGCGTACATGTCCGGAATCTGGAAGTTCTGCTGGGCGGCGGTGATCAGGTAGCCGAGCCCGGAGCGCGCCCCGAACATCTCGGCGGCGATGAGCACCAGGATCGATCCGGAGGCGGCCATGCGGATGCCGGTGAAGATCGATGGCACGGCGGCGGGCAGAATCACCTTCTGGAACAGGCGGATCGGTGAGAACCCGAGCGAGACAGCCGATTTCACGAGCAGCGGATCGACCGTCCGCACCCCGCTGATGGTGTTGAGCAGGATCGGGAAGAATCCGGCGTACACCACCAGCGCGATCTTGGAGGTCTCGCCGATGCCGAGGATCAGGATGAACACCGGCAGCAGCGCGAGAGCGGCGGTATTGCGGAACAGTTCCAGCACCGGGCTCAGGAATTCCGCCACCGGCCGGTACCAGGCGATGGCCACACCCACCGGAATGGCGGCGGCCAGGGCGATGGAGAAGCCGATGAGCGAGCGGGTCACGCTGGTCGAGACGTGTTCCCACAGTTGGCCGTTGCGGATGAGCTCCAGCCCGGCCTGCACGACCGCCGAGAACGGCGGCAGGAACACCTCGTCCACCAGCCCCAGCCGCGGCGCTGCTTCCCACAGGGCGAGGAAGGCCGCGATCACGATGGCCGGCTTGCCGATTCGCCATGCGATTCTGGCGACGGCGGGCAGCACGGCCGTCGCCCGCCGGGTTCCCGCCTGGTCGGCGTCGCCGGTGCCGACCGGCTCGGGACGGAGATCGATGGATGCTTCGACGAGTTGCAGTGCGCTAGACATGGGAGCTCCTCTTGTCGGCGGTGAGCGCGGCCTGCTCGAGGTCCTGTGCCCGCGCGACCTCGTCGTGCAGCAGGGACCAGACGTGATGGCGCAGTTCTCGGAATCGTTCGCTGGAGCGGATATCCGGGTCCCCGGCGCGGTCGAGATCGATGTCCACGACCGCCTTGATGCGCCCGGGCCGCGAGGTCAGCACCGCCACGCGCTGCCCCAGGTACACCGCCTCGTCGATGCCGTGGGTGATGAACAGCACCGTCTTCCCGGTGGCCCGCCAGATCCGTAACAGCTCGTCCTGCAACGATTCCCGGGTCTGGGCGTCGAGGGCGGCGAAGGGCTCGTCCATCAGCAGCACCTCCGGGTCGAAGGCCAGGCTGCGGGCGATGGCCACCCGCTGTTTCATACCGCCGGACAATTCGTGCGGATAGCGGTTCCCGAATCCGGCCAGGCCGACCAGTTCGAGATAGTGCTCGGCGATCTCGCGGCGTTCGCGACGGCGAATGCCCTTGGCCTCCAGCCCGAATTCGATATTCGCCCGGGCGGTGCGCCAGGGCAGCAGCGCGTACTGCTGGAAGACGATCCCGCGGTCCAGACCGGGTCCCGTGACCGGCGCCCCGTCCAGCAGGATCTGTCCGGAGGTGGGTTTGCCGAGCCCGCCGAGCAGATCCAGCAGGGTGGACTTGCCCGAGCCGCTGGGCCCGACCAGGACCAGGAACTCACCATCCTGCACATCGACGCTGATATCGGCGAGCGCGGTGAAACTCTCCTGCTCCCCGCGCACGGGGAATTCCTTGCGGACCCCGGTGAGCGCGAGTTTGACGGTCGCGGTGCTCATTTCGCCACCGCCTCACCGCTGGGACCGCTGGTGGCCGGGTAGGTGCCGTTGGCGTACGGATTGTCCTTGTTGGTGTAGAGGTCCTTGGCCGCGAGCTTGCCCGCGGGCAGTTCCCCATTGCGGACCAGCCAGTCGATCCAGATCTGGAGTTCGCGTTCGGCGATCACGCCGCCGGGGACGGGGATACCCGAGCTCTTGTAGTACTGCAGCAGCCCGGTATTCTCATTGCGCCCGCGCTTGTGGATGATGTCGGCGAACCGCGCCACCACCTCGTTACTCGGCGTGACCTGCAGCCAGCGGGTGGCCCGTGCGGTGCCCTGCACGAAATCGGCGACGGCCGCGGCATGCGACTTCAGGTAGTCGTTGCGGAAAACGTAAGTGCCGTAATCGAACTGCCCGAACAGATCCTTGTCGGTGTAGAGCGGATGCACCCCGCCCCGCCCGACGGCGGTGTCGCGGAAGACGCCGCCGAGCGCGGCCACATCGATCTGGCCATTGCGCAGCGCGTCCTCGGTACTGGCGGGCGGTAGCACGACCAGCTGGACCTGCCTGATCTCCTGATCGCTGAGCCCCTGGTCGTGCAGCCACTGCCGGGTGATGAACTCGTGGTGCGCACCCAGGGTATTGACGCCGACCTTCTTGCCGATGAGGTCGCGCGCGGAGGTGATGCCGGAATTGTCGCGGACGAAGTAGCCGGTGAAGCTGAGTTCGTCGGCCCCGTAGGAGCTGAGGACAGCGGTGACGGGAGCGCCGCCCGCGACCAGTTTGATGACCGCGCCGTTGAAGGCGCTGCCGAATTCGACCTGCTTGGTGGCGGCGGCCTGGATATTGGCCGGGCCGCTGGTGGTGTCGCCCTCCCAGTGGAGGTCGATCTTGCTGAAGTAGCCGAGGTCGGCGGCCAGTTCGAAGGCGGAGACCTGGCCGGTCGAGCCCTGATAGCGGAGGACGGTCCTACCGTCGGCGGTCGTGCCCGCGTCGGTTTTCGCGCAGCCGGTGAGCAGGGCGACCGCACTGGAGACGGCGAACGCGGCGGCGAGGGCGCGACGCACCCGGGTACGGCGGGGAGGGAATGCCATGGGGGAGTCTTTCGGTGAATACGACTGTCGCTCGGTGGGATTCGAGGGCGGGGCGACAACAGAGCGTCATGGGGATTCCTTTGCCGGACAGGGGAACTGGCGATGAATCGGCGGTGGTCACATGCTGCGATGGGCGTCGCGGTGCGGCAACCGGCTTTTCACGATGTGGAAATCAGCGTGAGCGAAACTCGGCGGCGGGCGCCGTGCCGTCGGTGGTCTGGAACAGCGGTGCGATCCTGCCCGCGGCGATCCGCATGGCAGGCACGACGGCCCGGATCAGCTCGCTGTCCAGGCGGGCCGAGCGAGCCTGCACCGCCAGCGCCCCGTGCACCTGCCGGCCGGGCCCGACGATGGGCACCGCCAGGGCGCGAATGGGGTCGTCGGTCTCGATCAGCTCGGAGGCGAAGCCGGTGCGGCGGACCCGGTCGAGGTCGGCGTCGGCTGCGGCGCGGGCGGGGGAGTAGGCCAGCAGGGCGCGGCCCGCCGCGCTGGCGTGCAGGGATTGCCGGGACCGCGGCACCTGGTGGTGGCAGAAGTGGATCGGCGGGCGGGCCTGGAAGACGGTGAGCGCTTCGCTGTCGTCCATCACGCTCACGCTGACCGTGATCCGGATGCCCGCGGCGAGCGCGTACAGGTGGGGCGCAGCGGACTCCAGGCCCAGCCGGGCGAGGGCGGGCCGGGCCAGGTTCGCCAGCCCGTGCCCGACGCGGTAGCGATCACCGGCCGGGCCCTGCTCGAGCAGGCCGCCGCGCACCAGCGCCTGGGCGAGACGGTGTGCGGTGCTGACGGGCAGCCGGGCCCGCTGGGCGAGTTCGCTCAGCGACAACTCCGGATCGTCGCCGTGGAAGCAATTCAGCACCTGGATCGCGCGGTCGACAGCGCGTGCTCCGGAGCGGGGTTCATCGGCCATGGAGGCACTATGGTCAGTGCCCTGACCTGGAGCAATGATTGTGCGCAGCACGATCCGAGCCGGTCGGAGCGCGATTTCGGGTGGGGATCGTTTTGTCTCGAGTTTGTATTACGCGATCGAGGTCACTATTTCCGAGTGACCTCCGTCACAAAAGTGTTTGAGAATTCCAGAAATGTCATTCGGTGAAATTCCGATGCGAACTGCGAAAACGGATTGAGTATCCCGGATATCGATCTGTCAACCGGCCGTGATCGTTACGTGATTTAACGTGATTGATCCGTTACCGTCGTTCATGGCTCGGATTCAACCGGGCCCCGCTCGAATCGACGAACACCGGCAACTCCGTCCCGCGATTCGAGAGCAACCGAGAACCCTGGGGACGGGGACCCGCAATCGAGAGCGCGGGCCGGTGGGCGCAGGCGAGGAAACACCTTATGCATCGCAACCGGAAGCTCACCACCCGCACATTCGCCGCCGCTGCGGCCATCGGTGCGCTCGTGTCCATCCCGTTCGCGCTGTCCACCGCGACCGCCTCGGCCGCCGGGCACAACTGGGACGCTGTCGCGCAGTGCGAGAGCAGCGGCAACTGGGGCGCCAACACCGGCAACGGGTTCTACGGCGGTCTGCAGTTCACCCAGAGTACCTGGAACGCCTACGGTGGTGGCGGCAGTGCCGCCAGCGCCAGCCGCGAGGAGCAGATCCGCGTCGCGGAGAACGTGCTCGCCGGTCAGGGTCCGGGCGCCTGGCCCGTGTGCGGCGCCTACCTGTAATTCAGGTTTCGCGTCGATTCGAAACGTCCGATGGCCCGTTCCGCAAAGTCGCGGCACGGGCCATCGTCGTATTCATGATCAAACGTGGGCTGCGTAGATCGCCTTCGCCAATTCGGTTTTCAGGGCCTGGAATTCGGGTGTCGCGGTGACGGTGATGTCCCGGACGTCCGCCTCGTCATCGCCCGGTAATACGACCTCGCGGTCCACGATGATCCGTCCCGGACGGGCGCTCACGACCAGGACCCGGGTGGACAGGAATACCGCCTCCTTCACCGAATGGGTCACGAACACAATGGTTTTGCCCGATTCGCGCCACAGCCGCCGCAGCTCCACCTGCAACCGCTCCCGGGTGAGCTGATCCAGCGCCCCGAACGGTTCGTCCATGAGGATGATGCGTGGATCGTTGACCAGCACCCGCGCGATCTGCGCCCGCTGCTGCATGCCGCCGGACAACTCGTAGGGCCGCTTGCCGCCGACATCGCCGAGCCCGACCAGCTCGAGCAGGCGCTGCGCCTCGGCGCGGCGAGTCTTCCGATCCAGACCTCGGCATTTCGGGCCGAACTCGACATTGCCGCGGACGGTCAGCCACGGGTAGAGGGTGGGGGCCTGGAAGACCACACCGCGTTCGGGACTCGGCCCGGCAATGGGATCGCGGCCGACCGCCAGCGTGCCGTCGCTGGGTTCGAGGAAACCGCCGAGCAGTTGCAGCAGCGTGGTCTTGCCGCAGCCCGAGGGGCCGACGATGCTCACGAACTTGCCGGGTTCGACGACCAGATCGGTGGGGGAGAGCGCGACGGTGCTGCCGCTCGGGGTCTCGTAGGTCTTGGAGACCCCGGTGAGCACCACGCGATCGCGGAGCTCGACGGCGGCGGTCACTTCGCGCTCACCGTGGCGGCGGCGTTGGCGTACACCGATCCCGCATAGGCCTGCGGTGCCGCCACGCCCTGAATCTCGCCCTGGCTCAACAGGAAATCGGCCGCGGACTCGAGGTCCGTGCCCAGCTGCCCGCCGAGGTAAGCGGCCCCGGCCTGGGTGCCCGCATCGAGGTAGCCGTATTCGCTCAGCTGTTTGCGGACGTCGGTCACCGGGACGCCCAGCTGCGCGGCGATGTGGGTGGCCGCGCTGTCGGGCGAGCTGTTGATCAGGTTGATCGCCCAGTTCTGCGCCGCCGTCCACGCCTCGAGGACGCGCGGATTGGCCGTCACGAAGTCGGCGCGCGCACCCTCGAGGTCGTAGGTCGGCTTGCCGGCCTTGGCGGTGTCGGCGGCGGTGGTCACCACGTGACCGTTCCTCAGCAGTTCCGAGAGTGTCGGCTCCCAGACGAACGCCGCATCGATATCGCCGCCGCGCCAGGCCGCGGCGATGGCGTCGGGCTGCATGTTCACCAGGGTCACCTCGCGCTCGATCCCGGTGGCGGTGAGCGCCGCGAGCAGGCTGTAATGCGAGGTGCTGGCGAAGGGCACCGCGATCTTCTTGCCGCGCAGGCCCGCCACCGTGGTGATGGCCGCATCCTTGACCACCAGCGATTCGGCCGCGCCGATCACATCGTGGATCCAGACCGCCTTCATGCCGATGTTCAGGGGCGCGGACAGGGCCCGGGCGGCGTCCGCACTGCCGAGCAGGCCGAGATCGAGCGAGTTCGACCCGAAGGCCTGGATCACCGTCGCGCCGGAGGCGAACTTGCTCCAGGTGATGGTGGCCTTGGGCAGGCAGGTCTCCAGCAGCCCGGCATCCTTGACCACGAGATCGCCGTTGGGAATGTCCTGATACCCGAGTCGCACTGTCCCGGTGAGGCTTTCGTCCACCTCCACCGGGCAGGCGACCTTGTCCCCGGTGGCCCGGGACTGGTCGGTGCGCCCCGACTGCACGCAGGCGCTCAGGGATGCGGTGAGCAGACCGGCCATCGCCAGTGCCGTGAAAACGCGTTTCATGCCTTGCCCTTCCACGGCACGACCAGCGCGCCGATCCAGCTGATGACCGCGTCGAGGGTGAGCGCGGTGAGACCGATGACGATGATGCAGGCCATGGTCAGCGGTGTATTGAGCTGCTGACCGGCCAGATAGGCGAGCCCGCCGATGCCGGGAATGCCATTGTTGAGTTCGGCGGCGACCACGGTGGTCCAGGCGAAGCCGACCGCGACGCGGATGCCGCCGATGAGGTCGGGGAGCGTGGCCGGTAGCAGGACGCGGCCGATCACCTGAATTCGGTTCGCGCCCAGGGAGCGCGCGGCATTGATCCGGTCGGCCGACACCTGCTGCACCCCGGCGATGGTCGCGATGACCACGGGCGGGGAAGGCGGCGAGGAACAGCAGCCAGATCTTGGCCGCGTCGCCGATCCCGAACCAGACGATGAGCAGACCGATATAGCCGAGCGGCGGCAGGGTGCGCAGGAAGTTCAGGTACGGCCCGACGATGGTGGCGAGCGTCCTGGACGTCCCGAGCGCGAATCCGACCGGGGGCCCGAGGATTACGGCCGCGCCCGCGCCGACGGCGATCCGCTGCAGGCTGGCCAGGAGATGCTCCCACAGGAATAGTTCTGCTCGCCGGGCACCTCGCGCGGTACTCCGGGCGCGAGCTGATGCCAGCTGTTGGCGCGCACGAACGCGTCCCACACCGCATGCGGGCTCGGAAGAAACTGCTGGTCAATGAGTTTCGCGGCAACGACAGCCCACCACAGTGCGAGGAATCCGGCCAGCGACAGCGCGCGGACGGCGAGGTCGCACAGAGGTCCGGTGGGCAGTACGAACCGTGCCGGATTCGAGGTGATGGCGGATCGGGCAGCGCCGATGCTGATCATGTGGGTGTTCCGGGCACGCGGTGGGGACTCACGCGAAAACCCCTCTCTGTCCGACGGGTGGGCATGCGGCATCGGTAGGGGATCGAGACCGTCCGCCAGATCCTGTCGCGGGTACGGGCGGGCGAACAGTGCCAGGCTCAGCGTGATTTCTGAAGGCGAATGTGGTCCTGGGTGGAGTCACCCTCTTCCCACTGTCTTCACATGTGGCTAGAGTAACCATGTTACTCGGGTAACAGTGTTACTCGGGTGCTCGGCCGTTGCGACACCCACGCGCGGGCCCGGCACGGAGCACAACTCCGGTTCGACACACCGACATCTCCGTGTCCGAGTGCACGTGAGTCCGCAGAGAAAGCAGAAAATGTCTGGACAACGCCGTCCGTCCCGCCGGAAGAGACAGGCGCCCCGGAAGGTCAATCACGCGTTGGCCGCCGCAGCGGCGCTGTGTGTGACCGCCGCCGGCGCGGCCGCTGTTCCGGGGGCGGCCTCCGCCGATCCGGTCAATGACTTCTATGTGCCACCCGCGCAATTCGATTCGACGCGCGGTGCGATCATCAAGACCACCGATATCTCGGCCCTGCTGGCGCAGCCGTCGGGCAACGGGGTATGGCCGTTGCCTGCCAAACAGGTCATGTACACGACGCAGATGCAGGACGGCACGCCCATCGCGGCGACCGGCGTCTTCCTTGATTCCACCCAGCCCTGGCACGGCACTGGCCCGCGGCCGACGGTCGTCATCGCGCCCGGCACCACCGGTCAGGGTGATCAATGCGCTGTGTCGCTGGCCTTTTCGACCGGTATGTATGCGAGCATCACCCCGCCGACCTTCTCGGCCAACCAGGAGGCGATCTCGGCGCTGGCGTGGAATTCGCTGGGGGCCCGCGTCTTCGTGGCGGATTACATCGGTATGGGAACCCCCGGTACCCACACCTATGTCAACCGTGTCGAGGAGGCTCATGCCGTTCTGGATGCCGCGCGCGCGGCGAACAACCTCGCGGGTTCCGGTGATGACACGCCGCTGGCGTTCTGGGGTTACTCGCAGGGCGGCGGGGCCACGGCCGCGGCGGTCGAGATGCAACCCGACTACGCGCCCGAGCTGAACCTCAAGGGCACGTGGGCGGGTGCGCCGGTGGCGGATCTGACCGAGGTGCTGAAGAAGGCCGACGGCAGTCTGATCAGCGGCGTCATCGGATTCGCGCTGAACGGTTTCGTAGCGCGCTATCCCGAGTTGCAGCCGAAGCTCGACGAACGCACCACGCCGGAAGGCAAGGCGCTGCTGAGCGACCTGGGCAACGAGTGCATCGGTGACGTGATCCTGAAGCACCCGTTCCTGCACAGCACCGAATTCACGGTCGACCATCGGCCGATGATCGACCACCTGCAGGAGGTGCCCGAGGCCGAGGACATCCTGCGGCAGCAGCACATCGGAAACCTCACTCCGGCGAGCCCGGTGCTGATCACCAGCGGTCGCAACGACGACACCGTGCCCTACGGTCAGGCGCGGCAACTCGCCACCGAATGGTGCGGAAAGGGCGCGACCGTGACCTTCCGGACCGATGAGCTGCCCCCGATCCTGCCCGGGGCCACCCTCCCGAACCACTTCGGCCCCGAGCTGATCGACGGCTTCGGAACCAACAATGCGATCAGCTACCTGGTCGATCGCTTGAACGACGTGCCGATCTCGGGGTGCACCCTCGCCTGAGGCCCGTCGCGAAAACCCCTGCGCTGCCGTCCATTTCGCCGCGATCGCGGTGGACCGCGGACGCGGCGCGGGGGTATGGGAGGAGCACGAACGGGCCGGGTGTCGTTGACGCACAGCAGCATTCGATGGATCGATTCCGACGGTGGCGCTCATCCGCCGGTGCTCGCACTGCCACAGCGATGAGGAGTCGGACATCGAGCTTTCACCGACGGTCATGTGAATGCCACGGATCGGTCACCGATTTGGTAAATCTGTGTGCGCACAATAATTTCGGTGCCCGCGTCGGGTGCGTTCCCCTATGTCAATGGAGGTATGGATGTTCGAATCCTGTTGTTCAGCCTACGAGTCCGCTCACCTCCTGCGTGCCCGCTACGGGCTGCCGGTGGAACTGTTCGCGGACCGCCCGTACGTCACCACAGGCCGCGAGCTGGATGCGATCGTCGCTCCGGCAAACCTCGGGGAACAGATCAGCGCGCGCCTGTCCGATCTGCCCACCACTCCGGCCATCGTCGACCCCCGCAATCGGTTCTGGATCTTCCTGATTTCCTGCACGCAGCCAGCTCTGGCCGTTCCCGAAGAGATCACCTCCTCACTCGCGTCCCGCGGGGTTTCGTTCCCCGGCCCGGGCACCCGGATCAGGCTCCCGATCACCGACCGTGCGGACGAATGGCGCTGGGCCCGTGAACCGTTACCCGGCCGTCTGCGTCTGCCCGACCGGATCCAGCTGCTCGACGTGATTCGACTCGGCCTGGCCGGATCGCCCCGCGAGAATCCGCAGCCACCGGACGTGCCTGCCGGACAGGTCGGCGCGATGTCGGACTTCGTGCGAGAGCGCCTACGGCGGAGCGCATCTGCGAACTGAGCGCTCCTCGGGGGCTCCTTACTCCGCGGTTTCGGTCAGCCGCCACGGCGCTCCCTCCGTCGATGGCGGCTTCGCCCCATGACACTTCCGCCTCGTTCTCGGCGATTGTTACCGCCGCACAGCCGAAGGCCGGCGTGGGAACCGGCGCAGCGCATGCCGACGGCGACGTCCCCAGTGGCGGCGTCCCGAGGCGGGCACACGTTTAGCGGACTTGCGGCGAGGGCAATCGGAGTAACGTTGCCCGCACCGAAGCCGACACCGGGCATCGTCGCATCGGTTGGGGGATGGAATGGCGAGCCGCAGAACCATTTTGCGCGCCGGCGCATTACTTCCACTGGCCGCGGCCTGCACACCGCTGGGGAACGTATCGAGTTCCGAGAGCGTGAAGCTCGCGGTGCCCTGGGGCGGCGCGGAATTGCGGGCCTTCGAAGGCGTCCTGGCCAACCTGCGGAATTCCCATCAGTTTTCGCATGACACGCAGGTATTCACGCTGGGTGACGATGTGGGGACGGTGTTCTCGGCCGGCCGGTACACGCCGGACATCGTGGTGCTGCCGCAGATCGGGCAGATAACGCGGCTGGCACGGGACGGCCGCTTGCGTGCACTCGACGAATCCCTGTGGGGCGACGAACGGAAAGCGCCGCGTTATGCCCACGGCTGGTGGGAGCTGGTGCATGTCGAGACGGCGTCCGGGAATCCGCTCTACGGACTGCCGTTCAAGGCGTCGTGCAAATCGCTGATCTGGTTCGACGTGCCGAGATTCCGGAAACTCGGCCTGCCGCCACCGGGCAGTTGGGCGCCGTGGCAGTGGCCCGCAATGCTGGACCGGCTGGCGCGCAGCGGAACCCACCCGTTGGCGCTCGGCGCGGCCGACGGCTGGATGCTCGCCGACTTCTTCGCGAATGTGCTGCTCGCCCACTCTCCCGATGCCTACCGGAGCATCGTGACCCCGAACGACTGGCGTCCTGAGCAGCGGCGCGCCGACATCACGATGGCCCTCGACACCGTCGCTGCGATCTGGGGATCTCCGAACGCCTTTCCCGGTGGTATCGGTCGCGCCCTCACCCAGCAATTTCCCGACGCCGTGCGAGCGGTGTTCGCCGAGCGCGACGCGGCGATGGTGCTGGCGCCCGATTTCGCCGAGCCGATCGTGAAAAGCTGTTTCGACGGCGATGACGTGGCCATGAAACAGACAGTCGGGGTGTCGCTGTTCCCCAGCATCGCTCCCGGACTCCGGGACGGTCCGGTGATCGGCGGCGGCGACGTCATGGTCCTGACCGGATCGGCCAAAACCGCAGCGGGCGAATTGATCCGCCTGCTGTCGCTGCCCGATGCCCCGGACAGCTGGATAGCTCGGGCGGGCGGATTCATCGCACCGGATCTGCGCACCCACCCGGCCTATCCGGCCATGCTCGAACCACTCGGCCCGCGCGTCCGATCCTGGACCGAATTCGATCTGGCCGACCGGATCGGTTCCCGGGGCGGCGACAATCCGCTCTGGGGGATCATCACCAAATTCCTGATGGATCTCGATGGCACTCCGGCGGATCCGTCGCAGCGCAATGCCGCGGCTGTCGGTGATGCCGTGGACGCCATCTACGACCTGGAACGCACTGGGCGGGGGTGAAACACGCTTGTACACCGTCGATTCCAACGGCCTCGAACTGGCACTGGCCACCCGCCGGCTGTCGGGACCGCTGGTTCCGGGCAGGCATCCGCACATCGAGGTCGTGGTCAACTACCTGGTCCGGGCACCGGCCTTGGTGCTGATGGGACTGCTGCTGGTGGCCCCCGCGCTGTACACGGTCGGGCTCGGCGCGCGGACGCATCCGTGGCTCGCCCTGGGCTGCGGGCTGCAACTGCTCGGGGGCGGCGCGCTGCTCATCGTCGACCGGCGGCGGCTCCGCACCGGGATGCAGAGTCTGCCGAGCGTTTTCGCCTTCACGGTCTGGGCGTTCGCGGCCGCGCTCGGATTCGTGAGCCTGGCAGTCGGGTCCATGGTGGTGTGGCGGCAATTGCCACGAGCGAGCCGCAGCGCGTACCTGCACACCGCGGGCTGGGTGGCGCTGGCCCTGGTCCTGGTCGGTGTGGCCCTGGTACTCGCCTGGCCCAGCCGGTGGCTGCCCTGGCTGTGGTGGCCGTTCATCGTGCCGTTCGGCGTCTCGGCGTTCACCTCGGGCATCGCGTTCCGGCTGATCCTCGAAACCGTGACGCGCGGACGATATTTCAGTGATGTCGCGGCGGAACGCTATGCGTTCGAAGCGGTTCTGGTGGCGGCGTTCGTGTGGACCTGGCTCGGGCTGCTGGTCGGTCTGTTCCGCGCCGCCATTCTCGCGATCGAGGACGATCCGGTGCGGGCCCCGGAACTCACCGGCGGTCCGCGCCGGCTCATCCCGCTTCGATTGTGGACACAGGTGCGTCCGGTCGCCTCGGTCGCCTTCCTGGTGGTCGCGGTGGCCGCCGCCCGGGTCTTCGACGCCGTGCTCGGTGCCGTACCACGATCGCTGCAACACGATGTCGGTACCGCCACGGTGGAATGGTGGCGTCTCAACAGTGCCTGCGAGGCGAGTTCGTGTGGTGAGGCCGCGGCGTACGCCCTGCCGTTGACCGCCGCACTCGCGCTGGCCGCACTGTTCGCCCAGGATCGGATCAATGTGCGCCGACCCAGTGGCCCGCGTCCGCTGCGCCCGCGCCCTTCCGCGTGGCGCGAGCACCTGCCGGCCCGGCGGGCGGTCCCGCGCTGGCTCCTGGTGGGAGTCGCTGTGCTCGTGGTGTTGTCGCCGATCGCGGAGCTGGTCTACGTCGCGCTGTACGGCACGGCCGGAGCGAAAGCCGGCGGCCTCAACACCGTCACCATCGATCCGGCACTGCGTGACGCGTTGCGCACCACCCTGACCGTCGCGGTCCCGGCAACCGTGATGGTGGTCGCCTTCGCATTGCCCGTCGCCCACTGGCTGGCCGCCGCACGCGTCCGGATCGCGGTGCCCTGCCTGGTGATTCTGACCGTCCTGCCCGCCCAGATGTATCTCGGTGCACTGCAGCGGGTGATCGGTTCCTCCGGCTGGTTCGGCACCCTCGTCCCGCTGATCTTCACCCATGCCGCCGCCGGACTGCCGATCGCGATTCTCGTTCTGCGCGGAGCGCTGCTCGCACCGGCGTACACGCCGGCCGCCGATGCCCTGTACGGGCTGGCCTCCCTGCGCACCATCGTGGCGCGGCTGGGTGCGGTGGTTCCGGCGGTCGTCGCGGTGGCGGTGCTCGAATTCATCCAGGTGTGGAACGACTTCTTCATCGGACTGCTGGTCAACGGCACCGGCGGCAGCCCGTGGTCGCTGCTGCTGTGGGGTTACACCCGCCAATTCGACGAGAGCTCGGCACAACTCGCGGGCGGGGCGTTGATCTCGGCGGTCGTACCGCTTGCGCTGTTGCTGGTGTGCTGGCGGCGATGGCTCGTCCCGGGCCTGGCCGGGGGAGCGCGGATATGAGCGAAACGGAATCCGCGCCCGGCGGACCCGAATCCACCGAACTGGCCCGCGAGAGCCGCAGCCTCATGGCCACGCCGAAATCCGCGGTGTGGCAGTGGTTGCTGGGCGCCCCCGCACTGGTCGGGATCGGCGTCGCCACCCTGATCGCCAATGTGATGACCGACGCGTTCAAGGCGAACCCTGCGGTGCGCTGGACCGAGTCCGCCATCGGGTGGCTCGTGCTCGCGTATTTTCTCGCCGAATTGGCAAGGCGTGGTTACCGGTTGGTGCGGGATCGTGCCGGGTTCACGGAACCGAGACCCGTCGAGTTACCCGAGCCCGGAGCGCCCTGGGGACCGGAGACCGAGCCGGAACAGAAACAGGAGTTGACGGGCAACTGGGCTGCGGCCGTTCTCCGTGAGCTGCCCATCCGCACCTATGAGACCGGGGTGCTCCTCGATGTACTCGGAGCGAGCGCCGCCGCCCAGCTCCCCGCCACCACCGCGGAGACCGAAACACCCTCTGCGCCCAAACTCTTGGCGCGTCTGACCGCTGCGGGTGCGGTGGAGCCGGTATCGCCCGGACGCTACCGGCTGGCCGCGGTTCCGACCGACGCGGCGGCCATCACCGGGACACCCGAGTGGCGGGCCGCGCTCGCGGTGCTGCTCCGCCGTCACGCCGAGGAAGCCACGCTGTGGGCGCGCGCACTCGACCTTCCGGCCTACGCCTCGACCGCCCGCCGCTGGTTCGAGAACGAGGAGCCCCGACTGTGCCGGCTCCTGCGCAACTGTGCGAAGCGCGCTGAACGGGAACCGGGACAGGCACACGACGCACTGCTGATCCAGGTTCGAGGCGTGGTGCCGGATCTGGCCGCGATCGCCGACGCGCTGGACATCTGGTTCGCGCGCAGCGGCCGCGCGGAGGACAGCGCAGGCAGAGGCGGCGACCCGGACGACCCCGGCCCGGCCGCCGCCTTGGTGACGATCACCGCCGCAACCCGATACGGCCCCCTGCACGCCCTGGCCGACATTCGCGCGCGTGTGCCGGACCGGAGACCAGCGCGCTACAGCCCGTGGACGGTATCCCGCAGCCTGCGCGCCCGCGCCCTGCACCGACAGGCGTTGGGGGCCATGGACAATACGGACGCCGATCTGAGCAAGGCGGTCAACCTGATGGAACAGGCATGGTGGCTGTTACCCCGTGAAGACGTCGCCGGCGAAGTGTGCGCCTTGGTGAACATGGCCATCGCGCATCTTGTGCAGGGACGGCACACCGCCGCGCGGGACCGCCTGGAACTGGCCGAATCGATGGCCGCGGGCGGACACGATCCCAGCGGCCTGGCCCATGTGCACGAGGTGACAGGCGTACTCGACTGGTCGGTCGGAGAGCCACGGCGCGCGCTGTCGCGCTGGCAGACGGCATTGAGTGAATGGCGTGCTCTCGCCGACGAACTGGGCATCGGGCGCTGCCTGCAGCATCTGGGTTCGGCCGCTGTGATCGAACCGACCCTCGCCGCGTTCCTGGTCGACTCCGACACCGTCGCATCGCGCGCCGAGGTGGTCCGTCAGGCCGTCGGTTGGCTGGTCGAGGCGCACGAACTCGACCGCACCCTGACCTACGCCGAGACCCACCGGGACGATTTGCTCACACAATTGAACGCGCTGACCGACCCCGCATCACCTCTGGGCTCACTACCCCGCTTCGACCGATGGCCGCTGCCGCCGCCCGATCAGGCGATCGGCTCGGGCTGAACCTCCGGTTGGGCGACGGCCATCCTCGCGTCCACCACCAGCCCGATCACGCCGACCGCCAAACAGGCCGCGGTGACGATCAATTGGGCGGGGGAGGTGCGATTGGTGAGGGCATCGCCGAGCAGCACCGTCCCGACGGTCCCCGGGATGATGCCGACGAACGTCGCGACCAGGTACGGGGTGAAGCGGATCGAAGACAGTGCGGCGCAATAGTTCACGATCGAGAACGGCGCGAAGGCGATCAGCCGCAATGATCCGATCGCCAGCCAGCCACGCCGCGCCAGCCGGGTATCGACCGCCTGCACCGTCGGATGGGTGAGCCGCGCCCGCACCCGCTCGTGATCGAGCGCGCGCACGAGCCACAGCGCCAGCACCGCACTGAGCGTGGTGGCGGCGAGGGCCAGCGTCAGTCCCTCGACCGAGCCGAACAGCATGCCCGCGCTGAGGGTGAAGATGGTGCGCGGGAAGGGCGCGACACAGACCAGCGTGTGCACCGCGAAGAACACCAGCGGCAGCAGGGGCCCGACCGAGTCGGCCCACTGCCGGATCTGCTGGGGCGCCGGGTGTGGTGCGAAGGCGGCCAGTGCGAAAAGTAGCCCGCAGCCGATCAGCAAGGCCAGATTTCGCGGTTGACGGAGGCGGCTGAGCAGCCCGGATACTCGCTCGAGCGGCACACGCGCGGTTGTTGGCACCGCGCCAGGTTACCCGCTGGTAGTGAGACTCCGGAGACCGTTATCTCGAGGCTGCCGCTAGCATCAGGGGAAAGACGATGAATGCTCGTTAACCAAAGTGGCCGTTGAGCTGGGTGAATGCCGGTGCGACGGCCATCCGGTCAGGGAGTGGAAGAAGGAACAGCAGCTATGCCGATTGCTTCCGACTCGGACACCGATCCGGTGCCCGAGTATGCCGCCTGGCGCAAGGGTGTCGCCGGGGTGCTGGCGAAGGCCCGCAGGGTGGATGCGAGCGACTTGCCGGATGAGCCGGAGAAGCTGCTCGCGGTCACGACCTATGACGGCCTGACCGTCAACCCGCTCTACACGCGCCGCGACGAGCTGCCCGAGCAGCCGCTGCCCGGGCAGTTCCCCTACGTGCGCGGTGGCGACGCCACCCGCGACGTGCACCGTGGCTGGTTCGTCAGCCAGCGTTTCGGCGGCCCCGATGCCGAGGCCGTCAACGCGGACATCCTCGTCGCGCTGGACAACGGCGTGAGCGCGGTGTGGCTGGGTGTCGCCGAGCGCGGCGTGCCGGTCGACGGGCTGGCCACCGCACTGCAGGGCTTCCTCTTCGAGCTGGCGCCGCTCACCCTCGACGCCGGGCCGGCCGCCAATGAGGCTGCGGCCGCACTGTTCTCGGTGCTCGACGGCTATGAGGCCCCGAACCGCAAGGACATTCGGGTCTCGCTGGGCGCCACCCCGCTGACGAGCCTGTTCGCCGGCACCTCGGCCATCGACCTGGACGGCGCGGTCGCGCTCGCCCAGCAGGCGGTGGCCCGCACCGAGACGGTCCGCGCGATCACCGTGTGCGGTGTGGCCTTCCACAATTCCGGCGCTTCCGACGCCCAGGAGCTGGGTGCGGCCGTGGCGGCGGGTCTGGAGTACCTGCGTTCGCTCACCGACGCCGGGGCCGATATCGCGGATGCGCTGGAGCAGCTGGAGTTCCGCTTCGCGGCCACCGACGACCAGTTCGAGACCATCGCCAAATTCCGTGCCGCCCGGCGCCTCTGGGCGCGCGTCGCACATGTCTGCGGGGCTCCGGCCTTCGGCAACGCGCCGCAGCAGGCGATCACGTCCGCGGCCATGATGAGCCAGCGCGACCCGTGGGTGAACATGCTGCGCACCACCCTCGCCGCGTTCGGCGCGGGCGTCGGTGGCGCGGACATCGTCACCGTGCTGCCCTTCGACGACGCGCTCCCCGCGGGGGAGCTCGAGGTGTCCACGGCGTTCTCGGAGCGCATGGCCCGCAACACCCAACTGCTGCTGCTCGAGGAATCCCGCCTCGGCCACGTGCAGGACCCGGGCGCGGGCTCCTGGTACGTGGAGTCGCTCACCGATGAGCTCGCCGCCAAGGCGTGGGAGTTCATGCAGGAGATCGAGGCCGCCGGCGGATACCTCGCCGCGCTGCAGGCGGGCCTGCTCGCCGAGCGCATCGGCGAGACCAAGGCCAAGCGCGATTCCGATGTGGCGCACCGCAAGACGGCCGTCACCGGCGTCAACGAGTTCCCGAACCTGAGCGAGAAGCCGCTGTCGGAGGCCGCCCGCGCCAAGAACGGCACGGCCCGCTACGGCGCCGCCTTCGAGGCGCTGCGCAACCGCTCCGACGCCTACCTGGCCGCCAGCGGCGCGCGCCCGCAGGTGCGCCTGGTTCCGCTGGGCCCGGTGTCGGAGAACAATGTTCGTGTCACCTTCACCACCAACCTGCTGGCCTCCGGCGGCATCGAGGCGGTCACCGAGACCGGTCCGTCGATCGCCGTGCTGTGTGGCTCCGACACCCGCTACGGCACCGACGCCGCCGCGGCCGTGGAGGAATTGCGGGCGGCCGGGGTGACCACGGTGCTGCTGGCCGGACCCGAGAAGGCGGTCGCCGACCTGACCGGTGCGCAGCGCCCCGACGGTTTCGTGACCGCGCGCATGGACGCGGTGGCGGCTCTGTCCGGCCTGCTGGAGAAGCTGGGAGCGTAGAGATGAGCGATATCAAGCACCGGATCGGCAACTTCGCCGAAGTACCGCTGACCGAGGGCGACACCGTCCCCGCCGAGGTCAGCGGCGAGCAGGTCGACGCCTTCGTCGAGGAGGCCGCGACCGCCAATCACTATGCGCCCGAACAGCTCACCTGGTCGACCCCCGAAGGCATCGACGTGCCGCCGGTGTTCACCAAGGCCGATCGGGACGCCATCGTCGCCGAGGGCTACCCGCTCGACAGCGTGCCGGGTGTGGCCCCGTTCGTGCGCGGCCCGTACCCGACCATGTACGTGAACCAGCCGTGGACGATTCGCCAGTACGCGGGCTTCTCCACCGCCGCCGACTCCAATGCCTTCTACCGCCGCAACCTGCAGGCGGGCCAGAAGGGCTTGTCGGTCGCCTTCGACCTGGCGACCCACCGTGGCTACGACTCCGACCACCCGCGCGTCACCGGTGACGTCGGCATGGCCGGTGTCGCCATCGACTCCATCCTCGACATGCGGGAACTGTTCGATCACATTCCGCTGGACCAGGTTTCGGTGTCGATGACCATGAACGGCGCGGTACTGCCGATCCTGGCGCTCTATGTCGTCGCCGCCGAAGAGCAGGGCGTCAAGCCCGAGCAGCTGGCCGGAACCATTCAGAACGACATTCTGAAGGAGTTCATGGTCCGCAACACCTACATCTACCCGCCCAAGCCCTCGATGCGGATCATCTCCGACATCTTCGCCTACACCTCCGCGAAGATGCCGAAGTTCAACTCGATCTCCATCTCCGGCTACCACATCCAGGAGGCCGGAGCCACGGCCGACCTGGAGCTGGCCTACACCCTCGCCGACGGCGTGGAGTACATCAAGGCCGGTCTGGACGCGGGCATGGAGGTCGACAAGTTCGCGCCGCGACTGTCGTTCTTCTGGGCCATCGGCATGAATTTCTTCATGGAGGTCGCGAAACTCCGTGCGGGACGGCTCCTCTGGAGCGAGCTGGTCGCCAAGTTCGAGCCCAAGAACTCCAAGTCGCTGGCGCTGCGTACGCACTCGCAGACCTCGGGCTGGTCGCTGACCGCGCAGGACGTGTTCAACAACGTCGCGCGCACCTGCGTGGAGGCCATGGCCGCCACCCAGGGTCACACCCAGTCGCTGCACACCAACGCGCTGGACGAGGCGCTGGCCCTGCCGACGGACTTCTCCGCCCGCATCGCCCGCAACACCCAGCTGCTCATCCAGCAGGAGTCCAACACCACCCGTCCGGCCGACCCGTGGGGCGGCTCGTACTACGTGGAGTGGCTGACCCACCAGCTGGCCGAGCGCGCCCGCGCCCACATCGCCGAGATCGAGGCGCACGGCGGTATGGCGCAGGCGATCTCGGAGGGCATCCCGAAGCTGCGCATCGAAGAGGCCGCCGCTCGCACCCAGGCGCGCATCGACACCGGCCAGCAGCCGGTGATCGGCGTCAACAAGTACCTGGTCGAGGAAGACACCCCGATCGAGGTGCTCAAGGTCGAGAACTCGCGCGTGCGCGCCGAGCAGAACGCCAAGCTGGAAAAGCTGCGGGCCGAACGCGATTCGGCCGAGGTCGAGAAGGCGCTGGCCGAATTGACCCGTGCGGCAGCCTCGTCCGAGGGCGGCATGGACAACAATCTGCTCGCCCTGGCCATCAACGCCGCGCGCGCCAAGGCCACCGTGGGCGAAATCTCCGACGCGCTGGAGCAGGTGTACGGCCGCCACCAGGCCGAGATCCGCACGCTCTCCGGCGTTTACCGCGAGGAGGCCGGCAAGGTGACCAACATCAGCAAGGCCATCGAACTGGTCGAGGCGTTCGCCGAGGCGGAGGGCCGTCGCCCCCGCATCCTGGTCGCCAAGATGGGCCAGGACGGCCACGACCGCGGCCAGAAGGTGATCGCCACGGCCTTCGCCGACCTCGGCATGGACGTCGACGTGGGCCCGCTGTTCCAGACCCCCGAGGAGGTGGCGCAGCAGGCGGCCGACAACGACGTGCACGTCGTCGGTGTCTCGTCGCTGGCCGCAGGCCACCTCACGCTGGTGCCCGCCCTGCGGCAGGCACTGGCCGATGTCGGACGCCCCGACATCATGGTCACCGTCGGCGGCGTCATCCCGCCCGGTGACTACGACGAGCTGTACGCCGCGGGTGCCGCCGGCATCTTCGGCCCCGGCACCATCATCGCCGACGCCGCGATCGACCTGATCAAGAAGCTGGCCGCACAGCTGGGCCACGAGATCGGCACCGGCGCAACGGAATGAGCGACGCCGCACGCGGGACCGAGGGTGGCGGAATCCACCCTCGGCTCGGCACCACCGCCGGCGTCGGCCTGCCCGGCCCCGCCGGAGCAGAAACGACCGGCCCCGGCGCCCCGCCCGCCACTCCGGTGGCGCGCCGAGTGATCGATGTCGACCAACTGGCCGCGCAGGTGCGGGCAGGGGAGCGGGCCGGCCTGGCCCGCGCCATCACCCTGGTCGAATCGACCCGCACCGACCACCGGGACCTGGCCCAGCAGCTGCTGCTGCGGCTGACCCCCGAAGCGGGCAAGGTGGTGTCCAATCGCGTTGGCATCACCGGTGTTCCGGGTGTCGGCAAGTCGACGTTCATCGACGCGCTGGGCATGTACCTCATCGGCCAGGGCCACCGCGTGGCGGTGCTGGCCGTGGACCCGTCCTCGACGCGGACCGGCGGCTCGATCCTCGGCGACAAGACGCGCATGGCGCGACTGTCGGTGGAACGGGACGCCTTCATCCGCCCGTCCCCCACGGCCGGAACCCTCGGCGGCGTGGCGAAAGCGACCCGCGAGACCATCGTGCTGCTGGAGGCGGCAGGCTACGACGTCATCCTGGTGGAGACCGTCGGTGTCGGCCAGTCCGAGGTCACCGTCGCCAATATGGTCGACGTCTTCTGCTTCCTCACCCTGGCCCGCACCGGCGACCAGCTGCAGGGAATCAAGAAGGGCGTCCTCGAACTCGCCGACCTGGTGGCCGTGAACAAGGCCGACGGCCGTCACGAGCTGGAGGCCAAGGCCGCCGCCCGGGAGCTTCAAGGAGCGATGCGGCTCATCCACCCGCGCGAATCCCTGTGGCGTCCACCGGTTCTCACCATGTCCGGCCTCAACGGCATCGGACTGGATTCGTTCTGGGACACGGTCCTCACCCACCGCCGCGTCCTCACCGAAGCAGGCGAGTTCGCCGAGAAGCGCCGCCGCCAGCAGGTCGACTGGACCTGGACCATGGTCCACGACAACCTGCTCCGCCGCCTCACCGAGAACCCGAACGTCAAGGCCCTCCGCACCCAGGTGGAAAAACAGGTCCGCGACGGCTCGCTGACCCCCGCCCTCGCCGCCGAGGAAATCCTCCGGGCCTTCGACGAACGGGCCTGAGCCCCATGGACATCCGGATCCGACCCGGTACCGAATCCGACGCGGAAGCGGTCGCCACGCTGCACACCGCCAGCTGGCGCACCGCCTACGCGAGCATCATGCCCGAGAGCTACCTGAACGGTGCGCTGGCCGACGACCACAAGGCGCTCTGGCACAGTCGCCTGACCGGCGGCCGATCCGACGGCGACCTGTTCATCGCCGAATCGGGCTCGGAATTACTCGGATTCATCTACCTGACACCCCGCGCAGATGGCCGCATTCTCATCGACAATCTGCACGTCGGCCCGACTCTCAAACGAGGCGGCATCGGCTCCCGCCTCCTGCACCACGGATTCGAATGGGCCGCTGCCGAATACCCGGGCAGTCCCGTCTATCTCGAAGTCCTCCAGGCCAATACACCCGCCATCGCCTTCTACGAGCGCCACGGCGGCCACCCCGGCGAACCCCGGACCGCGCACTTCCCCCAGGGCTTTGACCTCCAGGAACTGGAAATTACCTGGTCACGCGGCTGATGCCGGAATCGCGATCAGTCGATCCATGCTGCGCAGCCGGGTCGCCATCACGCCGACGGTGAACACCGACATGCCTCTGGCGGCCAGGCGGATCGGCGGGCGACCAAGAACTCCTAAACTCCCAGAGCCCCGGCGAAAAGTGGCCAGGAATCATGCAGGTCGTCCTGCCAATACGGCCATGCATGCGTCCCATTCCGATACGCAACCTGCGCCGGAATCCCCAGCGAATCCAATACTCCGACAAGCGAATCCGTGCAGCCTCGCACCACCGTCTCCATAGCCCCACCCACGGCCAGCCGATCGGTCAGCGCGCCGACATTCCCCCCGATGCTGGGATCTGCGAGCGAGTCATGAACCCCCAGAACGCCATTCCCCGCCGAAATGTAGAGCGCCACACCGCGCAGTCGGCCCGCGTTGAGAACCGGGTCGTTGGCGCTCCAGGCCGGGTTGTCGTCGCCGCCCCACATATTGGCGGCATTCGCGCCGAACAACTCGAGCGTGGATCGCACGTAGGCCCGCGCCGCCGCGTCCGCCGTGCGCGGGCACCCGCTGTAGGAACCCACCGCCTGATACATACCGGGTGCCTGGATGGCGAGGTTGAGCGCGGAGGTGGCCGACATCGATGCGCCCGCGACGGCATTGCGCCCCGTCATCCCGAATCGCGATTCCAGCAGCGGGGGCAACTCGTGAATGAGGAAAGTGGACCATTTGTTCCGGCCCAGTGTCGGATCATCGGCGACCCAGTCGGTGTAGAAGCTGGCACGGCCGCCGATCGGGGTGATGACATTGACCGGCTTGTCGGCGAAGAACTGGGCGACATCGGTGCGATTGGTCCACGGGCCGCCGTCCTCACCGCCGTCCACCGCGTTGAGCAGGTACAAGGCCGGCGCGGGGCCGTTAGGGTGCGAAACCCACACCGGGACAGTCCTGTTCATGGCCGCCGAGTAGACGGTGACCTCGTACTGGCGGCCACCCAGCGGGCGCACGTCCACGATGGAAGCCACGTCGCCGGGGTCGGCCGACGCGGTGACGGGCACAAGGGCAGCAAATGTGGCGATCAGGGCAACGAGGTAGCGCGATAGCCGATGCATGACAGCGAGTATCTCGCTGTCGAGACCCTTTTCAGGCATAACCGCGTGTGTTGGTCCCTGTGGTGACGTGATTGCGTCCTTCTAGAGACCGTTCGGTAGCAAACTCGTGGCATCCCTGTTCGAATGGCCTGGAAGTGTGGCCGGCCAGCGCGGAATCCGTGCCGGGCCGACCTGCCGGTTGTCAGATCATGGCGCGCAGCGGGCCCTCGGGCTCGATGCCCATGATGGTCAATGCCGTCGAGTGGTACAGCGATCCGGGCGTGTGGATGGCGTGTTGCAGGCCCACGTGCGCGTCCCGCCAGAACCGCTGCATGACGTTCTGGCGCCGCACCGCATTGCCGCCGGACCGGGCGAAGATCTCGTCCACCGCCGACACCGCCCGCCAGGCGCAGCGAACTTGATTGCGGCGCACCAGGGAACGATCCTCGAAGGTGATGGTCTTCCCGGCCTCGGCCTGGTCGTAGAGGCGGCTGATGCCGTCCAGCAGCTGGGTGCGCGAGGCAGCGATATCGGCCGCCGCCTCGGAGATGGCCGACAGCACGTACGGATCGTCCTTGATCTTGGTGCCCATGGCTGTGACCCGGTCGCGCTGATAGTCCAGGTGCGTGGCGAGCGCGCCCTCGGCGATCCCGATCACCGCCGAGGTGATGCCCAGCGGGAACATGGCCCAGAACGGCAGCTTGTAGACGGTCTCGGTGCGGCCCGCCCGCTCGGCCGCGATCTCACCGGCCGCGACGGCATCGAATTCGATGGTCCGATAGGCCGGAATGAACGCGCCGTCCACGATGACGTCCTTGCTGCCGGTGCCCTGCAGCCCGATGACGTCCCACGAGTCGTCGACGATCGTGTAGTCCCGGCGCGGCAGCACCACGTGCAACACGGTCGGCGGCATGACCGGATTGCCGTCGGCGTCACCGAGCAGCGCGCCCAGGAAGATCCAGTCGCAGTGATCGGTGCCGGAGGAGAAGTTCCAGCGGCCGCGCAGGGTGTATCCGCCGTCGACCGGCGTGGCCACGCCCTGGGCGGCATACGGTGAGGCGATCCAGGTGTCCGGATTCTCGCCCCACACCTCGTTCTGCAGCCGCCGGTCCATCAGCGCCATTTCCCACGGGTGCACGCCGCCGACGCCGCACACCCAGCCGGTGGACCCGCAGTGCCGGGCCACGGCCATGACCGACTCGGCGAAATCCCGCGGATGCGCGGCGTATCCGCCGAAATCGGCGGGTTGCAGCAGCCGCATCACCCCGGCCTGACGGATCAGCTTCACGCTCTCGTCGGAGAGCTTGCCCAGCCGCTCGGTCTCCTCGGCGGTCGCCGCCAACTGGGCCGACAGCTCCGCGACCCGGTTCACTACCTCGTGCGTCATCGCAACTCCCACTGGTTCGGTGTGCCCCTATTAGAACGCGTTCTAGCAGCGGTGTCCGGGAATCCGCCTGCCCGCGAGCGAAATTCCCGATGATCGGAACCCGCCCTGCGGCCGGGTCCGGGCGATGTTATCGCCGGGTGTGACGCAGCATACGGTGAGATAGATTGTGCACAATCTAATTGCTGGCTACCGTATTGGACATGACCGATGAGCTGGCGCTGGAAAACCAACTGTGCTTCGCGCTCTACTCGGCGTCCCGGGCCATGACCGCCATGTACCGCCCCCAGCTGGACGCCCTGGGCATCACCTATCCGCAATACCTGGTGCTGCTCGCGCTCTGGCAGCGCGACGACCGCACCGTCGGCGACCTGTGCTCGGCCCTGGAACTGGACTCGGGCACGCTGTCGCCACTGCTCAAGCGGCTCGAAGCGGCGGGCTTCGTGGCACGCCGCCGCTCGACCGCCGACGAACGCCGCGTGGAGATCACGCTGACCGACCGCGGACGCGAATTGCGTTCGGCCGCATGCCGGATCCCGGCGCGATCGGCCGAGATCGCCGGCCTGCCCGGCGAGGAACTGGTCCAACTGCGGGAAACCCTGCACCGACTCACCGACGCGCTCACCGCGCACACCCGATCGAAGGAAACCCCCTGATGAACGTGCTCTACACCGCCGAAGCCCTCGCTACCGGAGACGGCCGCAACGGCCAGGTCCGCACCGCCGACGGCAAGATCGACGCCACGCTCTCGATTCCGAAGGAGATGGGCGGCAACGGCCTCGGCACCAACCCGGAGCAGCTCTTCGCCGCCGGTTACGCGGCCTGCTTCCACTCGGCCCTGCGCACCGTGGCGCGGTCGCTGAAGGCGAATGTGGACGACTCGGCCGTGGGCGCGAAGGTCGGCATCGGCCCCAATGACGCCGGCGGATTCGGTCTGGCCGTTACCCTCGAGGTGTCGCTGCCGCACCTGCCCCTGGACGAGGCGCGGGCGCTGGCGGACAAGGCACACCAGGTGTGCCCGTACTCCAATGCCACTCGCGGCAATATCGAGGTCGACGTCATCGTGGTCGAAGACTGAGGAGGATGAGCATGCGTGCGGTAGTCATCGAACAGTTCGGCGAGCCCGAGCAGGTCCTGACCACGGCCGAGCGGCCGGTGCCCGAGCCCGGGCCGGGCGAGGTGCGGATCGCGACCACACTGGCCCCGATCCACAATCACGACCTGGCCATCATCCGGGGCGTCTACGGCTACCGGCCCGAGCTGCCCGCCATCCCGGGCACCGAGGCCGTCGGCCACGTCGACGCCCTGGGTCCGGAGGTCACCGGCCTGGAAATCGGTCAGCGCGTGACGGTTTCGGGTGTGCAGGGCGCATGGGCGGAGTACTTCGTGGCCAAGGCCGGCGGGATCGTCCCGGTGCCGGATACGGTGTCCGACGCGACCGCGAGTCAGCTGCTGGCCATGCCGCTGAGCGCACTCATGCTGCTCGAGGATCTCGATGTCGAACCCGGCCAGTGGATCGCGATCAATGCCGCCAACGGCGCGGTGGGACGACTGGTGAACCAGCTCGCCCGTGCCCGCGGCGTCCATGTCCTGAACCTGGTGCGCAGCGCGGCGGCGGCGAAGTCGTTGCGGGAGCTGGGCTTCGAACCGGTGCTCGAGACCGAGTCGGGGGACTGGCAGCAGCAGGTCGCGGATGTCACCGGCGGCGAACCCATCGCCCGCGCGGTGGACCAGGTCGGTGGGCCGGCCGCCGATGACCTGCTGTCGGTGCTCGGCCCGCGTGGTGAGCTCATCACCTTCGGCGCGCTGTCGGGGCAGCCGCTGGTGCTCAACCCCGGCCCGATCATCTTCAAACAGGCCGTGGTGAAGGGCTTCTGGGGTTCCAAGCGCGCCGAGGAGATCGGCGGTGACGAACGACGCCGCCTCATCACCGAGCTGGTGACCCTGGCCGCCCGCGGCGAACTGGACCTGGCCGTCGAGGCCACCTACCCGCTCGCGGAGGCCGCCGAGGCCGCGGCCGCGAGCGAACGCCCGGGCCGCAATGCCAAGATCGCGCTCAGCGCCGCGGCGCTAACCGGCCAGTAGGACCGCGATCAGCGTGATCGCGCCGGGCAGCGCCTGCCCGACGAAGATCCGGCGGCTCGCGGTGGCCCCGCCAAAGAGTCCGGCGACCACGACGCAGGCCGCGAAGAAGATCTTCGCGGCCTGCCCGACCGGATCGGCGGCGATCAGACCCCAGATCAGCCCCGCCGCCAGAAAACCGTTGTAGAGACCCTGATTCGCGGCGAAGACCTTGGACTCCTCGGCGAACTCGGCCGTGACGCCGAAGCCCGCGCGCACCCGCGGCGTGGTCCACAGGAACATCTCCATGATCAGGATGTAGACGTGCAGCGCGGCGAGCAATCCGACCAGGATGTCCGCGACCAATCGCATGACCGACCTGCCTTCCATGAGGTTTCAGCCGACACCGACCATCGCGTCTCATCGTGTCAGACCCGTGCGCCGGAAGGCACTGAGCGCATCGTCGAAACCCGGAGTGTCATGCATCCGGTGAGCTATCCGATGCCGAAGAGGTCCGCCGCATTGCGGTAACAGACCGCTCGTAGCCAGTCGTCACCGAGACCGAGCCGTTCCAGAGCGAACAGCGCATGGCCGTACGAATAGGGAATGTTCGGGAAGTCGCTGCCGAACAGGATGCGATCGCCGAAGTCTTGCAGGCGCGCCAGCTCGGCGGCGGGGAAGGGGTCACCGGCCTCGAAGAAGTCGGTGAAGTTCATGGTGGTGTCGAACAGAACCCCGGGGTTGTCCGCGGCGATGTCGAGGAACTCGCTGTATTCGGGCGCCCCCATGTGCGCGATGATCAGGCGTAGTCGCGGGAACCGCCGCAGCAGTTGGGCGATCGGCTCGGGTCCGGTGAATTGCCCTGCGGCAGGCCCGGATCCGCAGTGCGTGACCACCGGGATGCCCGCCTCCTGGACCAGGCCCCACACCTCGTCCAACAGCGGATCCGCCGGGTGATAGTTCCCGACCTGGATGTGCAGCTTGAAGATTCGCGTCCCCGACTCGATCGCGGCACGCACATACTCGGCCGCGCCCGGCTCCGGATAGAAGGTCGACGTGTGCAGGCAGTCCGGTGTGCGCGCGGCGAAATCGGCGGACCACTCGTTGAGCCAGGCCGCCATCTCGGGCTTGTGCGGGTAGACCATCGAGGTGAAGCCGCGAACGCCGAAGCCGCGCAGCGTCTTCAGCCGCACCTGCTCCTCGGCGCGATAGGTGATCGGCCACGCGCGGTGGCCGAGCAGCGGCCCGGCCGAATCGAAGTACCCCCACACCTTGCGCAGCACCTGTTCGGGCATGAAATGCGTGTGGACGTCGATGATCCCGGGCAGCCCCAGCCGCGTATGGAAATCGGTGACGTAGTCGAGGTCCTGCTCGTCGGTCACCGGCTCGAATCTCCTTCCGCGAACACGGTTCGCGCGTAATCCCCGACGCGGTCGACGAGCCGGTCGAAGAACAGCTCCGGATCGGTCCCGATCACGATGTCGGCGTTGGGTTCCCGCCCCCACATGCCCGCCCAGTCGGCGACCGTGGTGGCGCGGGTGATCGTTCCGGTCAGCTCCACATCGACGGTCGCCGGTTTGGTGACGGCCAGGCTCGGGTCCAGTGCCACGGCCGCCGCGAACGGATCGTGCATGTGCGCCAGATACCCCTGGTCGTAGAGCTTGTGGAAGTCGAAGTAGAAACGGATCGCATCGGTCAGGTACCGCACCAGCGGATTGCCGGCCGCCGAGCGCGCCTCCGGCGGATCGTTCTCGCTGACGTGTTCCACCGGTGTGCTCCCGGCCCGTTCGGCCAGCAGCGCCAGATGTTTGGGCTTCATCTCGATGGTCTCGGTGATGTCGAGCGCGCACACGATGGGCCGGCGGTCGGCGGGCGCGGCGGAGAAGGCGTCGAACACCTCCTTGGCCGCTTCCGGATCGACGTGCACGTTCCACTCGTTGGTCGGGGTGGTGTTGCCCGGATGGTTGAACGCGCCGCCCATGATCACCAGGCGCCGGAGCAGCTGCGGCAGTTGGGGTTCCATCCGCAGCGCCAGCGCGAGATTGGTGAGCGGTCCGGTGCACAGCCCGACGATCTCGCCCGGATGCTCGCGCACCAGGTCGACCCACAGCTGGGCCGCGGATCGGTCGGAGAGGGTCCGGGTGGACGGCGGCAGCTCGGCGTAGCCGATGCCCTGGGGCCCGTGGGTGTCCTCGGTGGTGCGTAGCGGGACTGCCAGGGGTGTCAGCGCACCCTGCGCGACCTCGAGCTCCGGGGCCCGCACCAGCTCGAGGAGCGCGAGATTGTTGGCGGCCACCTGTGGCGCGGGCACATTGCCCGCGGTGGAGGCGATTCCGACGATCTCGGCCTCGGGGGAGGCCAGGAGGTAGAGCAGGCCCAGGGAGTCGTCGATGCCGGTGTCGTTGTCCATCAGGATCTTCTGGCGCACGCGTTCGAGGGTAGCTGTATCGGTGCCGGCGGCCTCACGGGGAGGATGCGCCGGTCCTGTCAGCTTGTGAAACGCCCGTCTGGAACGTTTGTCTAAGACGTTGGTAGGGTGGTCCTATGGGAAATCGAGAAGACCTCCTGGCAGGTGCCCGCAAGGCCGTCCTGGAACGCGGCCTGGCCAAGGTGACCGCCCGGGACATCGCCACTGCCGCTGGGGTGAGCCTGGCCGCCATCGGCTATCACTTCGGTTCCAAGGACCAGTTGGTCACCGAGGCCATCACAATGGGCGTCGGCACCCAGATCGGTGACGACATGGAGGCCGCCATCCGGGACGCGGGGGAGGGTCGCACGCTGTGGGAGTCGGTGACCGCGATCTGGAACGGCTTCGTCGATGTGGTGCAGCGCAATCGCGACGGCCTGTTGCTGAGCACCGAGAACGGCATCCAGATCGCGCGCGATCCCGCGCAGCAGGTCTACATGGCCGAGGCCAGCGCGGTCGCGCATCGGGAGATCGCCGCGGCCGTCCACGCGGCGCACCCGGAACTGACCGACGAGCAGGCCACGGCGGTCGGGCAGCTGCTGTTCCTGCTGTTCCAGGGCCTCGCCATCCAGAAGTTGATCGCGCCGGGTGCCCAGCTGCTGGACGGTGATTCGCTGGTGACCGCCATCGAAGCCATCCGGGGCAGATGAACTCACCGTCGGGCCGGCCGGGTTGATTCAGCCAGGCGGCACATGCCGCAGCCGGGTCATGGCGATGACGGCCAGCAGCAGCGCCGCGCCGGCCGCGATGGCGGCGGTCAGGTGCATGCCGGTCAGGAAGGCCTGCTTGGCCGCCTCTGCCGTGGCGCTGCCCACCTTCCCGGGCATGGTCCGGGCGACTTCGAGCGCCGCGCCCAGCGTGTCGCGCGCGGCGCGGGCGTCGGGCTCCTGCACCCCGTAGGGCAGAGTGGTGTCGAGCTGATTGCGGTAGATCGCGATGCTGATGCTGCCGAGAATGGAGATTCCCAGCGCCCCACCGAATTCGGCCCCGGTCTCCGAGAGTCCGGAGGCCGCCCCCGCCTGCTCCGGGGGCGCGGTTCCCACGATCAGCTCGGTGGTGATGCCGAAAACCGGTGCCAGCCCGAAGGACACCAGCAGCGATGCCGCGATGGTGAGCTCCACGCCGCCGGTCGCGGTGATCCGGGTGAGCAGCAGCAGTCCGCACGCCGCCATGGCCATGCCCCCGCCGATCATGTAGGCGGGCCGCATCACCTTCATGATGCGCGGGCCCAGCTGCGAGCCGATCATGAAGCCGAGGCCGGCCGGGATGGTGGCCAGACCCGCCCGCAGCGGCGACATGCCCAGCACCAGTTGGAAATACTGCCCCACGAACAGGGCGTACCCGAAGGCCACGAAGATCGCGACCATATTGATGGTGAGCGCCGTGCGGAAGCTGCCCAGCCGGAACAGTCGCAGATCCAGCATGGGTTCGCTGGTATTGAGCTGCCGCCGGACGAAGAGCGCGCCGATCACGAGGCCGGCCGCCAGCGCCGAGACCGCGGCCGCGCCCGGGCCGTCCTGAGCGGCCTTCTTCATGCCGAAGACCACCAAGAGCACTGCCGTCGTGCACAATCCGGCACTGACCAGATCCAGGCGTCCGGCGTCGGGATCGCGGAACTCGGGGAGCACGCGGGGCGCGAGAACGATCAGCAACACCATGACGGGCACCGCGAGCAGGAACACCGAGCCCCACCAGAAGTGCTCGAGCATGATGCCGCCCGCCAGCGGCCCGATGGAGCCGCCCACCGAGTAGGAGCCCACCCAGACCCCGACCGCGATGGAGCGCTGGCCCGGATCGCGAAACATGGTGAATATCAACGAGAGTGTGGACGGCGCCAGGGTGGCCCCGGCGACGCCGAGCAGGGCCCGGCAGCCGATCAGCACCGGCGCCGAGGGCGCGAAGGCCGCGATCACCGAGATCGTGGCGAAGGCGGCCGCCCCGACCATCAGCAGTCGCCGTCTGCCGATGCGGTCGCCGATGGTGCCCATGGTGAGCAGCAACCCGGCGACCATGAATCCGTAAACATCGATGATCCAGAGCAATTGGGAGCTCGTCGGGCGGAGTATCTCGCTGATCTGGGGGACCGCCAGGTGCAGGACGGTGAGATCCATCGAGTACACCAGGCAGGCCAGTGCCAGCACCGCCAATCCGGCCCATTCCCGTCTACCCACCGAGATGGCGCCGGCGTCGCTGGCGGCGGTGAGCAAGGGAGTAGGTGTGTCCACGATGACGTCCTCCATCCGCATGTCGACATACGGGTCGACAATTTTGATGTCGGTTTCAGGGTCTCAAATATTAACGCCGTACGTGGGATAAGTTCGGCGTGTTGAAAGCGCTGTATTGCAAGCCAATTCGCGTAATTGGCCGATGCACTTGCGGGTGTGCGTGCAGCGCGTTGTATACATTCGCGCGCGCTACGAACCGTCCGGTCGGGCTTTCCACTCGGGAGCACTCGAACCGTGGGCCGGAGCGGGCCACGGATGGTCCGGATATTCGGTCAGTGCGGGTCCGGCGGTGGTCACCGCGTCGTGGGTGCGTGCGTACCGGGCATCCGGCGCCGCGGCAGGTTCGTGGGCGGGCGTCCGGCCCGGCGCGGTGATCAGCCAGGATGCCGTGCGGGCCAGGGCGACCCGGACATCGCGGCCGAGGCCGTCGCCACGGCGCTTGCGCAGCGCGTCGAGCACGCCCGCGGCGAGCAGGTATCCGCTGGCGTGATCGAGCGCCTGGGCGGGGAGGGCGCCCACGAATGATTCGCCACGCGAATTATTCTGTGTGCCTTCGATGAGCGAAATTCCTGACGCAGCCTGCACGATGCTGTCGAATCCGCGTCGATCACCCCACGGGCCGAGTTCGCCCCAGGCCGAAACTCGGCCGTGCACAATTCCCGGACGAATTTCCCCGGGTCGCACTCCGAGGCGTTCCAGGCTGCCCGGTCGGTAACCCGAGATGATTATGTCTGCATTGCTGATCAATTCGCGAAAAACAGGAAGTTCGGTACGCAAATCGACTACAGTGGAGCGCTTCCCCTGACAGGTGTCCAGGTACTGCCAGCCGATCTCCGGCAACCCGGGCGGGTCGATCCGCAGCACATCGGCTCCGAGCAGTGCCAATGCCCGCGTCGCCACCGGTCCGGCGATCACCCGGGTGAGATCGAGAACCCGGATACCGCGCAGCGGGAGCAGTTGTGTTGCGGCAGTACGGCACTCGAATCCACCCCGATCGCCGCGCTCCTCCACGGCCACGAGCGGACCGGAGGCGGCGGCCTTGCCCTGCGGGCTGTCGGCCCACTCCCGCTCGGGGCGGACCCGCACCGCGATCGCACCGTGCTCGCCGGCCCGCTGTTCGATGTCAGCCGCCGTCAGTGTCGCTGCGCGCCGGGTGAAATCCTCGCGGGTGGCCGTGCCGGGCAACTCCACGGCGGCCAGCAACCGGGCGCGATGATGCGGATAGTTGGCGTGTGTGCGCACCCACGCGTCCGCAGCTCTGAAGAATCCCGACAACTCTGCGAAGATGTCCGGCGGTTCTCCGTGGAGCCGGAACAGGCGCTCACTCGAGAAGGCCGCGGCGACCCGGGCCGGGTCGGCCGTACCGCCCAGCGGTGCCACGTCACAGGTGGCCCGCCAGCGATCCGCCGCTGCGGCGAAGGCCGCCACCGCACCGCCCGCCAGCGCCCAGACCGGCAGTGTCGCAGCCAGATTCGCACCCGGATCGAGCGCGGGCAGCGGTGCGCCCGGGGTGCCGATTCCGGCCTCGTACTCACGGACCAGCGCATCGTAAGTAGCCACGATCCGACTGTATCGCCGGCACCGGGTCCGACCACGGTGGCACATCTCACGGCATACTCGATCGGATGACAGCCCAACGACTCACCGGAACCGCCTGGCTGCGCGAACTGAAATCCGCTCCCGGCCCCGCAACTGTGCTGGTCTGCTTCCCGCCCGGTGGCGGCTCGGTCACCGCCTACCGGGCGCTGGCCCAGCGCGTCGGCTCGGGTACCGCGGTGTTCGGCGTGCAGTATCCCGGCCGCCAGGACCGCCTCGGCGATGCGCCGGTGCCCGAGCTCACCGAACTGGCCGACCGGGCCGCCGCCGACCTGCTGGCCTGGCCGCGGGACACGCGCCTGGCCATCTTCGGGCACAGCATGGGCGCGACCGTCGCCTACGAGGCCGCCCGCCGGGTCGAGGCGGGCGGGCGCGAGCTGACCCACCTGTTCGTCTCCGGCCGTCCCGCACCGGCTTTCGCCGAGACCGGAAGCCTGCACGCCGGACCGGACGAGGGCCTCATCGCCGATCTGGAAAGGCTGTCGAACGATCCGGCGTCGGTGCGGATCCTGCGCGACGAGCCCGGTCTGGCCGAGTTGGTGCTCCCGGCCGTCCGCAGTGACTACCGCGCCGTGGAGACCTACCGGCACGAGCCGGGTGCGCCGCTGCGCGCGCCGATCACCGCGCTGGTCAGCTCCGCCGATCCGACCACCTCGCCCGCGCAGGCGGGGGAATGGCGCGACTACACCGCCGCCGGATTCGACCTCGCCACCTTCCCGGGTGGCCATTTCTATCTGGATCTGCCCGAAAACCTCCCCGCGATAGGCGATTTGATCACCCGCGCGCTGGCTGCCGCGGTTCCGGGGCACTCGAGTTGAGTACTCCGCATCCGTGCGGGTAGCTTCCTCCGTTGCGTCTTCGTAGCAGGAGGGGGTTCTCAATGCCCAGAACACAATTCGTCGCCGCTCCGCCCGAGGGCAGTGATCTGAAGCAGATCAGCGGGCCCGCGACGCACTGGATCGCCCAGCTGCAGCGGCAGCGGCGCGACCCCACCGGGGCCGCCTTCGAGGATGAGGCGGCCTACGGCCCGCTCTATGTCCTGAACATGTTCGGCGACAAGTGGATCATCGCCGGCGGCCCCGAGGCGGCGCAGCGCATCCTGATGAACAAGGACCGGGTGTTCGCCAACGGTCCGGCGTGGGCGCCGCTGCAGGGACCGTTCTTCGACCGGGGTCTGGTCCGGCTGGATTTCGACGAGCACCGCAGCCACCGCTCGATCATGCAGCAGGCCTTCGGTCGCGGCGCCCTCACGTCGTATCTGAAGGATATGCACGAGATCGCCGACCGCCACCTGAGCAGACTGCCGGAAGGCAGTGTGGCCGACGGCAATCCGGTGCTCATGCACCAGCACCTGCAGCGGCTCACCCTGGACATCGTGCTGGAGGTCTTCATGGGCGCGCGCCTGCCGCGCGACGAGGCCGAGCGCATCTGCGGCGCCACCATGGACATCCTGCAGGCCGGCGGCGCGATGGTGCGCGTGGCCATTCCCGGCAACCGCTGGTGGCGGGGCATGCGCGCCCGCAGGACCATGGCGGCATTCCTCGCCGACCGCATTGTCGCGGCCCGCGAAAACCCCGGCACCGACCTGCTTTCCATGCTGTGCCAGGCCGCGGGCGACGACGGTGATCGGTTCACCGACCAGGACATCGTGAACCATATGATCTTCCTGCTCGCCGCCGCCCACGACACCACCACGACCACGCTGTCGGGGGTCGTCTACAACATGGCGAAATACCCGGAATGGCAGAAGCGCGCGCGAGCGCGCTCACTGGAGATGCCCTTCGAACTGGGATACGACGAGCTCGCCGAGCTGACCGAACTCGACTGGATCATCAAGGAAACCACCCGGCTGTGCACCCCGGTGCAGATCTTCCCGCGCGCGGTGCAGGAGGACACCGAGGTGTGCGGCTACTTCGTGCCGAAGGGATCCTTCGTCGTCGTCCCGATCAGCGTCAACCACCGCCGCCCCGATATGTGGTCGCACCCCGAGGAATTCGATCCCGAGCGTTTCTCCGACGAACGCGCCGAGCACAAGCGGCACCGGGTGGCGTGGGCCCCGTTCGGGGCGGGCGCGCACAAGTGCCTCGGACAGCATTTCGCGGGCCTCGAGATCAAGACGATCGTGCACCAGCTGCTGCGCACCTTCGAATGGGAGGTGCCGCAGGACTACGTCATGCCGCTCGACATGAGCGCGACGCCGCTGCCGAAGGACGATCTGCCCGTGACGCTGCGGCGTCGCTGATCCGTGCCTGGGCCGAGCAGCAGCCTCGGCCCAGGTGTTCCAGCCGTCTCAGCCCAGATATTCCGACTCGAGTACCCGATCCTTGAGCAGGGACTGGTACTCGATGTGGGTGTCGTGCTCGACGGTGCGCCAGGTCTTGCCCTCGGCCTCACGCATGTACTGCAGGTAGTCCGGCGCGCCCGGGACGCGCATATTGTCGGCGACGACAATGGTGCCCGGGTGCAGCCAGCCCGCCGCGAGAATGTGCTTCAGGTCGGCCAGGTACGCGGACTTGTCATGGTCCACGAAGACGAAATCGAGTGCGCCCTCGGTGATTCCGTGCTCCTCGGTGAGCCGCCGGATGGTCTCGCCGCCGTCGCCGATGGTGCCGACCACCACGGTCACCCGCTCCGCCAGCCCGGCGTGGGCGATGATGGCGCGGGCCACCTCGGCATTGGCCGCGCTGAACTCCACGGAGATGAGGCGCGCGCCCTCCGGCATGGTGCGGGCGGTGCGGACCGCGCTGTAGCCGACATAGGTGCCCAGCTCCAGCAGCAGCGTCGGATTCGCCTTGCGCACAGCGGCATCCAGCAGCAGGCCCTTCTCGTCACCGACGTTCACCAGGTTGCTGCGGGTGCGGGCGAATTTGTCGATGGCCGCCAGCACGCTCTCCGGATCGCCCTGCTCGGCGTTCGCGAGGACATGGTCACGCACGGCGGCCTCGCGGCCATCGCCGAATTGACCGGTGCGCGTGAAGTTTCCGAGTCCGCGCACGGTACTGACGGCCGTGCGCACCGGATACACCACTCGCTCGCGCAAGATCGATCCGATCGATGTGCCACCCATTGATTCCCCTTCGTTCGCTGTGACGGCCAGCGCGATTATGCCGGGCCCGAAGCGGTTTCGCCTCCGGGGGTGGGGGAGTCGGGGACCAGGACGGTGCGCAGGATGCGTCGCTTCCGGCCCGGCGCGGGGACATTGGCCAGGCGCCGGGCCAGCACGCGGCCCAGATCGGCGACGAAGTCGGCGAATTCGGCATCATCGAGCCAGAGACCCGCCATGCGGTAGCCGACTCCGTCTCGCAGGTAATCGATATCGCCGCCGTCGACGTACCGGTCGAAGTCGGCCATGAGCCCGGCTATGAAGCCCATGAAGGCGCGGCGGTGCTCCTCGGGACTCATGGCGTCGAGCTGGTCGGGGGTGATCTGGGCGGCACTCAGGCGTAACCGGTAGGTGCGCTCGACGGTGCCGCGTACACGGCGCTCGGTGACGATGTCGAGGACGCCGGCGGTGACCAGCTTGGCGACATGCCGGTAGAGGCTGCCGGGAGGAACGTCGCCGAGTTCGGCATTGAGCTCGCTCGTGGTGAGGGTCCGGTCGCCGAGGAATGCCTGCACGATCCGCAGCCGAACCGGGTGCAGCAGGAGTTCGACGGATTCCACGGTCTCGACACTAGCACCATTGCTATCGGTATTGATAATGTTCGCATATCTGGTAGCAATAACGCGGTCGCGTCGAGGAGAGGAATCGCGGTGTCCAACATTCCGGTAGCCGCACTGGTGCCCCTGATCGTGGTGGGGCTCGGCTTCGTCGGGTTCTGCTGGTACGACCTGTCCCGCACACGGGTGAAGTACCTGCCGAAATGGGCGTGGGCGATCATCTGCCTGATCAGCATTCCGCTCGGCGGGATCATCTACCTGATCGTCGGCCGGGACGGTGACACGATCCGTGGCTGAGCCCCACCTCGAGGTCAGCGATGTGTCGGTGCGCTTCGGCGACTTCCTCGCCCTGGACACCGTGAGCTGGACCGTGGACGGTCCCGGGGTGGTCGGGCTGATCGGACTCAACGGCGCGGGCAAGACGACCCTGATCCGCACCGTGCTGGGCCTGCAACCGGTGACCGGTGGCACCGTGCGGGTGCCGATCGGGCTGGATGCCCTCGGATACTGCCCGGACACACCGGGTTTCGAGCCCTGGCTGTCCGCGCGGGAGGTCCTCGAACAATCCATGGCCATCGGATCGGCCCGCCGTACGGGCACATGGTCCGCCGACGCCGCGCTCGCGGCCGTCGACCTGGAACGGCACGCCCACCGACGCGCCGGAGGGTTCTCCCGCGGCATGTTGCAGCGCTTGGGAATTGCCGCGGCGCTGGTCCGCGAGCCCGAGGTGCTCATTCTCGACGAACCCACCAGCGCACTGGATCCCGAAGGCCGCGCCGCCGTATTGGGTCTGATCCGGGACCTGGGCAGTCGGATGACGGTCGTGTTCTCGAGCCACCTGCTCGCCGATGTCGAGGATCTCGCCCACCGGCTGCTTGTCCTGCACCGCGGGCGGGCAGTCTTCGCCGGAGAGACAGAGGAATTCCTGGATGAGCACACCGCATCGCCGACCTTGCGGATCGCCATGACCGACGGCCGGGTCATCGAGGCCGAGCAGCCGCAGTGGGGCCCGGCCCTGGCGGATGCGTCGGCGCACAGCGGCCTGCTCGACGACATCCGCATCACTCGACCGACCTTGACCGACGCGTTCTTCGCTGCCATCGGGGAGAAGCCATGAACCGCACCGTATTCCGGGTCGAGTGGTACCGGTGGCTGCGCACACGGCGACTGGTCGCCCTGGTGGCCGCATTCGTCCTCTTCGGATTCGTCTCGTTGCTCGGCGCGAAGTACCTGCCGGACCTGATCGGGCACTCCTCGGAGATCCAGCTGCTGCGCGTGCCCGACTGGCGAGACGGGTTGCAGCAGTATGTGAAGAACACCGGCCTGCTGGTCGCGGCGGTGGCCATGATCCTGGCCGCGCAGGCATGCGCCCTCCGCAGTACCGATCCGATCGGGATCTACTACTTCAGCCGCGAGGTCTCGCCGGTGAGGCTGTATCTGCCCCGGATCCTGGTCGCCGCAGCCGTGATCGCCGTGGCTGCCTCGATCGGGGCCGCGGTCGCGCTGTACGAGTGCTGGGCGCTGTTCGGGTCCTACCCGCTGGGTCCGGCCGTGGGTTCGCTTGCGGTACAAGCCTTCGCGGTGGTGTCGTTCGCGGTGTTCGCCGCGGCCCTGGCGGCGCGGTTCGGCTCGGCGGGTATCGCCGCCGGTGTCACCGCCGTGCTCTACGTTGGCTGCCTGCTGGTGTCGGCCGTGCCATCGGTGCAGCCCTACCTGCCCACCACCGCACTGCAACCGGCCATCGAGGCCGCGAGCTGGTCCCCGCCCGATGCGGCGAAATCGCTACCGGCCCTGCTGATCGCGACGGCACTCGCACTGACGGCCGCCCTGACCACACCGATTCGCGCGATCAGGACCGCTGCGTAGCGGCCCGGCGCCGCGACAGCAGATACAGACCCACCCACGACACGACGACACAGATCACCACCAGCACCCGCACCTCCTCGAGGGCGCTGCGCGGATAGAGCACGCCGGTGATGTAGTAGTCGATGAACCCGCTCGACGGCAGGCCCGCCTCGCCGGCCCGATGCCGGGCCCAGTTCTCCAGATTCGTCAGCGGGCACTCGATGGTGAACAGCACCGTGCTGAAACCCCAGCCGAAGGCGAGCAGGTGCAGCCAGATGGTGCGCGGCCAGCGCCAGGCGATGTAACCGCCCACCACCACGTAGGCCACGAACAGGAAATGCACGATCGCGGTCGCATCGGCCAGCAGCCGGTAACCCATGACCCCAGGATAGAAGTGATCAGCCCAGGTACTCCGATTCCAGGACAAGATCTTTGAGCAGCGACTGGTATTCGACGTGGGTGTCGTGCTCGACGGTCCGCCAGCTCGCGCCCTCGGCCTCGTACAGGTAGCGACGGTATTCCGGGGCACCCGGGATGCGTACATTGTCGGCGACCGCGATGCTGCCCGGATGCAGCCAGCCGGCCGCCAGAATGATCTTCAGATCGGGCAGGTACGCGCTCTTGTCGTGGTCGATGAAGATGAAATCGAGCGCGCCGGAACCGAATCCGTGCTCGCTCGCGAGCCGCTCCACCGTCTTCCCGCCGTCGCCGATCCTGCCCACCACCACGCTCACCCGATCCGCGAGTCCGGCATGCGCGAGCAGGGTCCGGGCGATCTCGGCATTGTCGGGATTGAGCTCCACCGAGACCAGGCGCGCACCGGGGGAGAGGGCCCGCCCGATCCGGACCGCGCTGTACCCGCAGTAACCGCCCAGCTCGAGCGCCAGTTTCGGCGCAGCCCGCCGCACGGCGGCGTCGAGGATCAGCCCCTTCTCGTCCCCGACGTTCACCAGCATGCTCTGCGTGCGGGCGAAGCCGTCGTAGGCCGCGAGCACGCTGTCCGGATCGTCCGCGATGGAATGTGTGAGTACGTAATCCCGGGCCGCGGCCTCACGGCCATCGCCCACCTGCCCGGTCCGCATGAAAGTCGGCCCGCCCAAAGCGAATCGAATCACCGACCAGCGCAGGAACGGCAGTCGCTCCCGCAGCGTGGTGGTCAAGGATTTTCCACTCATGAGATCGTCCGTTCTCGTAGTGGGGGAGTGCGTCGATTATGGTCCTGCGCTGGGACGTTGGGGTAGGGCGGGGTCCTGTACGAGGGGTCTGAGCACGGACCAGGAGTCTCCTTCGGCTGGAAAGGAAGGCTGAACCGGCAGGGAGTCGGTGGATCGGAGGTTATTGCATATTGATACTGAAATATGCGCATCTAAACATGCGTCACCATCTCATCAAAAAAGTCCTATACCAGCCCCCTCACCCTCAAAAACAACCAGGAGAGGAGGGGGCGGTCAGGTCCAGGTGGGGTGAATTACCAGTTGGAGGGTTCGTAGTCCTTGAGGAAGCACCCGTAGAGGTCGTCGCCGGCTTCGCCGCGCACGATCGGGTCGTACACACGGGCCGCGCCGTCGACCAGGTCGAGGGGGGCGTGGAAGCCTTCCTCGGCCAGGCGGATCTTGGTGTAGTGCGGCCGCTCGTCGGTGATCCAGCCGGTGTCGACGGCGGTCATCAGGATCTTGTCGCCCTCGAACATCTCGCGCGCGCTGGTGCGGGTCAGCATGTTGAGTGCGGCCTTGGCCATATTGGTGTGCGGGTGGCCGGCGCCCTTGTAGCCGCGGGCGAAAACGCCTTCCATGGCGGACACATTCACGACGTACTTGCGCCGGGCCGATGCCGCGGCCATGGATGGGCGCAGCCGGGAGATGAGGATGAACGGCGCCACCGAGTTGCACAGCTGCACTTCGAGCAGTTCGGTGGCCTCGACCTCGCCGACTGTCTGGACCCAGCTGTTGGTGTGGGCGAGGTCGGGGACGAGTCCGCCCGCGTCGATGGCGACACCCTGTGAAATGCGTTCCGGCGTGGCCGATCCGGCGACGAGGGCGAGGTCGGTGATGTCGGCCGCGGTGAGGTCGGGTGTGAGGGAGGCGGTGAGTGCGGTGGGGTGCGCCTGCATGGTCTTGCCGAAGCTGATCACGTCGGGCAGTTCGCCTGCGGGCAGGGGCCCGTTCTCGGCTTCGACCAGGGCGCTGTAGGCGCCGGCGGTGCGGCGCACGGTCTGTGCGGCGTTGTTGATGAGGATGTCGAGTGGGCCCTGTGCGGCAATGTCGTCGGCGAGTGCGACGACCTGTGCGGGGTCGCGGAGGTCGATGCCGACGATGCGGAGTCGGTGCAGCCAGTCGGCGCTGTCGGGCTGGGCGGCGAAGCGGCGGATGGCGTCGTTGGGGAAGCGGGTGGTGATGGTGGTGTGTGCGCCGTCGCGGAGCAGGCGCAGGGCGATGTACATGCCGATCTTGGCGCGGCCGCCGGTGAGGAGGGCGCGTTTGCCGGTGAGGTCGGTGCGGGCGTCGCGTTTGGCGTGGCTCTTGGTGGCGCAGTCGGGGCAGAGCTGGTGGTAGAAGGCGTCCACGCGGGTATAGCGCTGTTTGCATATGTAGCAGGGGCGCGGTCGCAGCAGGGTCCCGGCGCTGGCTCCGGTGGTGGTGGAGCTGATCGGGATGCCAGCGGTTTCGTCGTCGATGCGGTTGGGTGAGCCGGTGGCGGTGGCGGCCACGACTTCGCGGTCGGCTTCGGAGACGGCGTCGCGGGCGGCGATGCGCTTGTTGCGCTTGAACTTCTTGAACATGTGCGCGACGGCCCGCTGCACGGTGAGGGAGTCCGGGTGTTCCTTGTCGAGCTGTCCGGCCTGTTCGAGGACGCGCAGGCAGATGGCCAGGTCGCCGGGGTCGATGGCCGGTGCGTCGGACTGTGGTGCCGGGGTGGTCTGCTCGGCCATCGGAAGCTGTGGTGATCCTTCGTGCGCGCGGTGGTGGACGAGCCATTCTCTCAAAGGGCCGGACATGGGAAACGCCCGGCCGTTGCGGGGCCGGGCGTTGTGGGGGTGGGGTGCGGTCAGTTGGCTGTGGTGTCGAGGGGTGCGAGGTTGCCGGCGTCGTCGTCGCGGCCGAGTTCGCGGGCGCGTTCGGCGAGCAGGGTTTGCAGGCGGGCGGGGATGTCGTCGCGGACCTGAACGAGGGCCTGCCACACCGTGTCCGGGGTGTCGGGGGTGAGGGCGGTGAGGAATTCCTCGGTGTCGTCCATGTCGTCGATGAGGGTCAGGACGCGGGTGCGGCCCGCGTGGTCCTGTGCGAGGGCGAGGTCGACGAGGGTGTGGATGTTGTCGTCGCGGGCCGCGGTGAGGACGGCGGTGAGGAGTTGTTCTCGAGTGAGGTCGCCGATGAGGGCGGCGAGGGTGGGTTTGGTGGTGTCGGGGAGGGCGTCGACGAGTGGCAGCGCCTGGGACCAGAGGTCGTTGTCGGCGGTGGCGGTGATGACGGCGCTGAGGATGTCGGGTTCGGTCATGACGGGCAGGCCGGCCATGCGGCGGCGGTTGTCGTCGGTGAGGGCGAGCGCGACGGGGATCATGGCGGTCCAGAGGCCGGCGGTGTGGGCGTCGCGGATGAGGTCGGCGAGGCGGTCGTCGTTCTGTTCGCCGACGCGGGTGGCGATGAAGGCGAGCTGGGGGTCGGGCAGGTGGGCGGCGAGGGGCAGCAGGTCGACCCATTGTCCGCCGTCGAGGGCGGCGTCCATGATGGCGGCGAGCACGGTGTCGGTGTGGACGGTGGGTCGTTCGGCGAGCAGGCGCAGGCTGTCGTGGCTCATGGCGCTGGTGAGGGGGAGCAGCGTGGACCAGGCGTCGAGTTCGGCGACGGCGGTGATGAGGGCGTCGAGGACGTCGCCGCCGAGGGCGGCGGTGATGTCGCCGATCCAGGCGCGGTTGTGGGGTGCGATGGAGTCGAGCAGGTCGATGCCTTCGGCCCACATCTGGTTGTCGTAGGCGGCGCGGATGACGCCGGGGACGCGGTCGGCGACGACGTGCAGGACGTTGTCGATGGCGGTCTTGTCCTCGAGGAGGAATCCGATGCGCAGCAGGTCGGCGTCGCTCATGACGGGGGCGGCGGCGCGCAGGGCGGGTTCGGGTACGACGTGGACGAAGCGGCCCATGGTGATGTGGTCGCCGTGCGAAAGCAGTTCCCGCGCAACGTCGGTGACCATTGTGGGCGGCACGGCGGCGATGATGGCGGCGGTGCGGCGGGGGTCGAGTTGGACGGCGCATTCGGCGAGGAAGGTGGAGCCGAGTGCTTTGGCGATGTCGACGGCGCGCTGGGGTTCGACGGCGCTGGCGACGGTGGCGCAGAGCAGCGGTCCGAAGGCGCGTTCGGCGATTTTGGCGCTGATCCCGACGGGGACGATCTTGCTGGCGGTGGCGATTCCTTGGAGGCGCTGGGTGTCTCGATCGAAGAGTCGGTCGGTGACGCGTTCGCGGTATTCGCGGAGGGCGGTGGGCGGCAGGTCGGCGAGGAAGTCGAGTTCGGTGGGGTCGGTGATGCCGAGCAGGCGTGCGAGTTTGGTGATCTCGGCGACGGCGACGAGGTGTTCGCTCATAGTCCGAGGGCCTTCTTGATGGCCGGGCGCATGAGGCGCGGGACGAAGTCGAGGGAGGAGCCGATGGCGGCGTCGAGGGTTTCGCGGCGGCGGACCATGGTGGCCTGGAGGTGGCGGTCGAGTTCGGCCAGGTCGGTGTCGGAGAGCTGGCCGAAGGCGTCGGGCAGGGGTGCCCGCAGGGTGTGGCTGAGTTGGCGTGCTGCGTGGGACATCGGCGTCTCTCCGTTGGGGCGTACTGCCGGTACGGCATTCGATACTGGCAGTACGGTCTGTGGGAAATCAATGCGGGATTGTTGACCTCGGCTGTGGCCTGTGTCACGTGAATGGCCGGGTGACCGTGAGATTGTTGGGCTGGTGTGACCGACCCGGGTGGCGTACCGGCGGTACGTGTACACTTCGCCCGTGGCTCGTAGCAGTGCCGGGACCCGGCTGGTGACCCGCGAGGACATCGTGGACGCGGCGATCCGGGTGATCGATCGGGCGGGTCCGCGCCCGAGCATGAATGACATCGCGCGGGAAGCGCAGATCACCAAGCCGCGGCTGTACCGGCAGTTCGCCGACAAGGGGGATCTGTTCACCGAGATCGCGGCGCGCATGTCGCGGCAGGCGTTCGCGGCGGCGGGTGCGGATATGACGTTGATGCTGCAGCCGCCGCGGACGGCGTTGCGGCGGATCTTCACCGAGTATGCGCGGGGGATTCTGGAGCATCCCAACGTGTTCCGGTATCTGGGGCAGGCGCCGGTGGTGCAGCAGTCGGGAGCCGGTGTGCTGCAACTGGATCTGGGCCGGGATGCGGCGCGGCGGCTGGAGAAGCTGGCGCGGTCGGTGGCCGAGGCGGTGCCCCTGGATACCGCGGGGCTGGATTATCTGTCGCGGGCGCTGGTGGGGGCGCTGGTGTCGATGACGGATCTGTGGTTGTCGGATTCGGATACACCGTCGGGTGAGCAGACCGCGGAGTTCGTGGAGCGGGCGACGGAGCTGGTGTGGGGGCTCATCGATGGGTTCCTGCGGCGGCAGGGGATCGAGGCGGATGCGGACACGCCGATCTTCTCGACCTTGGCCGAGGTGAATCAGTCCCGGTCGGGCGATTGTTGACGCATTGTTGACACACCGCCAATAGCCGTGCACGCTGAGGGGCGAGGCGCTGACGCGCACCCTTTTCAGGCAAGCGAGGATCGGACGATGGCACGCCCCGCATGGAGCGACGACGAGGTCGAGGCGGTACGAGGATTGGCGACCACCTTCTTCGAGAAGGAGGTGATTCCGCACGAGGAGAAGTTCATCGCCCAGGGGCATCCCGACCGCGCGCTCTACAACCGCGCCGGTGAACTGGGCCTGCTGTGCGCGGCCATCCCGTCCGAATACGGTGGTGGCGGTGGCACTTTCGCCCACGAGGCGGCGATCATCGAGGCCCAGGCGCACTGTGGTGACGGTTCACTGGGCATGCCGGTGCACTCCTCGATCATCGCGCCCTACCTTCACGAGTTCGGGTCCGAGGAACTCAAGACGCGGGTGCTGCCGAAGGCGGCCAGTGGCGAGATGGTGCTCTCGATCGGCATGACCGAACCGGGGACCGGCTCGGACCTGCAGAACATCAAGACCCGCGCGGTGCGTGAGGGCGACGAGTACGTGATCACCGGCTCGAAGATCTTCATCTCCAACGGGTGGCTGTGCGACGGCATCATCATCGCCTGCAAGACCGACCCCGCCCTGGGCGCGGCCGGTGTCTCGCTGATCTTCGCCGAAGTGGGCGACGACACTGCGGGATTCACCCGCGGCCGCATCCTGTCCAAGATCGGCGGCAAGGCGCAGGACACCGCCGAGCTGTTCTTCGACGGCCTGCGGGTGCCGGTGTCGAACCTGCTGGGCCCGGCCGAGGGCCAGGGTTTCTATCAGATGATGCAGATGCTGGCCCAGGAACGGCTGGTCACCGCGATCATGGCGGTGGCGATGACCGAGAAGGCGGTCGAGCTGACCGTCGACTACACCAAGGGCCGCGAGGCGTTCGGCAAGCCGCTGTTCGCCATGCAAAACACCCGTTTCGAGCTCGCGGAGTGCGCGACCATCGCCAAGGTCGGGCGCGTGTTCCTCGACGACTGCATCACCAAGCATCTGCGTGGTGAGCTGGACATCCCCACCGCGGCCATGTCGAAATACTGGTTGACCGACCAACTCGGTAATGTGGTGGATCGCTGCCTGCAGTTCTTCGGCGGCTATGGATACATGACCGAATACCCGATTTCCCAGCTGTACACCGGCGCTCGGGTCCTGCGAATCCTCGCGGGAGCCAACGAGGTGATGAAGGATCTCATTGCCCGCTCACTCTGATATCGACACCACCATCGAGCCGCCCGCGTCCGAGGACGCGGGGGACGCGCCCTCGCGCCGTCGCCGGCTCGAACCCGACGAACGCCGCGCGCAGATCCTGTCCTGTGCCATCGACATGTTCGGCGAGCGCCCGTACGCGGCCGTGTCCACCGCCGAGCTGGCCCAGCGGGCCGGGGTGGCGCGCGGGCTGATCAATCACTACTTCGGCAACAAGCGCGATCTGTATCTCGCGGTGGTGCGGCGGATGGTGACGCTGCCGCGGCCGGAGAAGATGATCGTGCCCGCCGGGACCACCCGGGACCGGGTGGACGCCAGCGTCTCGTGGCTGCTGGACACCATCGGTGAGCACGGCAGCACGTGGGTCAAGGTCACCGGGCACGAGGGCGTCGGCGACGACCCCGAGGTGCAGCGCATCCTCGACGAGGCCGACTACGCCGCGGCCGACCGCATGGTCCAGATGATGGGGCTGAGCGAGTCGCTGCACTCGGCCGAATTGCGGGCGCTGGTGCGCTGTTACGGCGGGCTGGTGAAGGCGGCCGGGCGCGAGTGGATCGTGCGCGGCAGCCTGTCCCGCGAGCAGGTGCACCACCTGCTCGCGGACGCGCTGCTCACGCTGGTCAGCGACACCTTCCCGAAGGTCGACGCCGGGCACTGATTCCCGTGCGGGGCACGGAGTTCAGACGGCGGCGAGCTCCTCGACCTGCCAGGTCACCCCGGTGGTGGCGAGGTGGTCGAGGAAGCTCGCGGCGTCGAAGGCCTGTGCGGGGGCGAGGGTTCCGGCCGGGGCGCCGTCGGCGACGAGCCGGCGCGCGGCCTCCACGGCGATGACCGCGGTGGAGGCGTAGGCGTTGACCCCGGTCACCCACCCGCGGGCGCGCCGGCCGTCCACGCCGGTGGCCTCGGCGAGCATGAACCAGCGGGCGGTGTCGAGCACGGCCGGGTCGGGGACTTCCGGAAGGGTCTCGGCGACTTCGGAATTCAGGGACGCGAACAGGTCCCCGACTTCACCGCGGATCACGCCGCGCACGTGCGGGGTCGCGACGTGGCGGGGGATCGTGTAGACGCCGGGCAGGGCGATGGGGCTCATCGGCACCGGTTCGGTCTCGCCGGGCTCGAGCATCGTGGACGGCGGTTCCTGCACCGATTGCCAGCTGCCGGACCGGTATTCGATCTGCTCGTCGACCATGATGGCGGCCATCGAGCGTGCGGTGCCCCGGGATGCGGCGCCGGGGCGGCGCAGGTCGGCGATGACGACCTCGCCGATCGGGGCCGTGAGGCGGGCGGCGGTCAGTGCGGCGATGAGGTCGCCGGGCACGCCGTCGTCGGTGACGGCCGGAACGACCGCGATCGCGGCCTGTTTCGCGGGTTCGTCGTAAGTGGTGAGGATCTTGTGCAGGTAGGCGGGTTCGCCGGTGGTGTCGATGTAGGGGCGGCGCGCGGCGATCGCGGCCCGCACGACCGGTTCGCCCCAGAGCGTGAAGGGTCCGGCGGCATTGATCACGGCGTCGGTTCCGGCGAACGCGGCGGTGAGGGCCGCGGTGTCGTCGAGGTGGGCGATGTGGATCTCGGCGTCGGGAATGGCGGCCTGGTCGGCGATGCGGCGCAGGCGGTCCGGGTCGCGGCCGACCAGGACCGGGGTGAGGTCGCGGCGGACGAGCTCGGCCACGACGAGGGAACCGGTGAAGCCGCTGGCGCCGTGTACGGCAATACGCATGGGAGACAACTCCATCGAGTGAAGGGACACGAACCGGGAATCGGCTCGCAATTCACGCTATGGAGTCCGGTCCGGACGATCCATGCTCGGAACTCCGGCCCTGATATCCGATCGTCCGGACCGGCCGGTGCTGCCGGTACGGTGGGGTGGTGGACATTCTCAGCGACGCGGTCGCCGCGATGCGGCTGGGCACCCCGCACTCCAACCGGACCGTCAAGTACGCGCCCTGGCGCACGCACTTCCCGGCGCAGGGCAACAGCGCCGGATTCCATGTGGTGCTGCAGGGTTCGTGCTGGCTGCTGCCCGACGGCGGGGAACCGGTGCACCTGCAGGTCGGCGATGTGGCGTTCATGCCGCGCAGCCGTGGCCACGCCATCGCCGACAGCCCCGACCCCGGACGCACCGCGCGCGAGTCCGGTGCGGCGACCGTATTGCTGTGCGGCGCCTATTCTCTCGACGATGCACGCGCGCACCCCGCGCTGGCGGAGCTGCCCGATGTGATCCATCTGCCCGCCCGCGTCGGCCACCACAGCCCGTTGCGCAGCGCCATCGATCTGCTCGGCCACGAGCTCGACACCCAGGACGGGTCCGGGGCCATCGCGCCGCTGCTGGAGGTGCTGTTGTTGTTCATGCTGCGCGCCTGGCACGACGCCCACCCCACCGACACGGGATGGGTTGCGGCACTGCGTGATCCGGCCGTGCACACCGCCCTGCAGGTCATTCACGCCGAGCCGGGCGCGCCGTGGACGGTGCAGTCCCTCGCGGCCCGCGCCGGGGTGTCGCGTTCGGTGTTCGCGCAACGCTTCACCGCCACCCTCGGCACCGGCCCCCTGACCTACCTGACGTGGTGGCGCATGACCTGCGCGGCGCGGCTGCTGCGCGAGTCCGACGCACTGCTGCGGGTGGTCGCGGAAAAGTCCGGCTACACCTCCGAATACGCGTTCGCCAAAGCCTTCAAACGCGAATTCGGGGTGGCGCCCGGACAATTCCGCGCCCAGGGCCGGCCCGAAGCCGCCTAGGGGAGCAGCACCAGCCGCCCGCGCAGCCCGCCCTTCTCGAAGCGGGCGTGCGCGGCGGCGGCCTCGGCGAGCGGGAAGGTCTCCGCGACCCGCAGCGTGAGCGTGCCCGCCTCGACCAGATCCACCAGCTCGGCCAGGCGGCGGCCGTCGGGGGTTTGCTGCACCGTCGTCACCGTGATCCCGCGCTCGGCGGGCGGGGTCACCGGCGGCAGCAACGCCACGAACGCGCCGCCGGCGCGCACCAGCGGCAGCAGTGACGCACCCACCAGCGCGGCATCGATGACGGCGTCGACGCTGCCCGCACCCACACGCAGCGCCAGATCCTCACCGCGCGCGGCGAATTCGCTCGCACCCAGTGACTTCACCAGGTCCTCGTCGCCGGGCCCGGCCACGGCGATCACCGTCGCTCCCCGTGCCGCGGCCAACTGCACCGCGTATCCGCCGACTCCACCGGCCGCGCCGGTCACCAGCACCCGGGCTCCGGGGGCCGCCGCCACGGCCAGGTCCGCGGTGATCGCATTGAGCGGCAGGGTCGCCGCGGCGGTCGGATCGACACCGGTCGGGGCGGCCGCGACCAGATCGGCCGCGATCGTCACGTACTCGGCGTAGGCGCCGTCGACCGTGGCCAGCCACGGAATCAGCCCGACCACCGGCCGCCCGGGCTCGGCATCGGCCACACCCGGACCGGCGGCCTCGATCCAGCCGGAGAATTCGACGCCGGGCACGTAATGGTCGCGCTCGGGCAGCAGCGCGGCCAACGCCCCGGCCCGCGCCCCGATATCGACCGGATTGACCGGGGCGGCAGCGATTTTCACCAGCACCTCACCCGGTCCCGGGACGGGTGCGGGGGTCTCGATCAGGTCGAGGACCTCCGGACCGCCGAAACGGGAGAAAGCAACAGCACGCATGGGAATGCTCCTGTGACTGCGAAGGAATGAAGGTCCACCGGTGGAACGCCGCCGTGCCGGGTGACCGGCGGTGCGGGGCGTGGTGTCACCGTAGGTCGGCGCCCGCGCGCCCGGCCAGTAGGCACCGAAAAGTACCCAGGGCACCGGCGAGAGCGCGGATCGCGACTCGAATTGGTTCTTGTGGGCGGGAATGCGCACGCCGCCGCGTCGGCTGTATCTGCACAGCCAGTTGTCGATCCGGGCTCGCGGCCGGGCCCGCACCAGGGAGTGACGATGCCGACCACCACCGCCGCGCAACGCCGGGAACAGGCCAAAGTCGAGTACAACGTATTCCTCGCCGCCTGCCCCACCAATCAGATGCTCGACACCATCGGCGACAAGTGGACCTGCCCGATCCTGGCCGCGCTCGGCCCGGGACCGCGCCGCTACGGCGAGATCGGCGCGACGGTGGCCGCGGTCAGCAACAAGATGCTCACCCAGACCCTGCGCACCCTCGAACGCGACGGCCTGGTGGCGCGGCGCATGACCGCGCAGGTACCGGTGCGCGTGGACTATTCGCTGACCCCGCTCGGGCAGAGCCTGCTGGTGATCCTGACCCGGCTGCAACGGTGGGCCGAGGGCCACATGGACGAGGTGCTCGCCGCGCGCGCCGAATTCGACGGCGTGGCCGGGAATGCGCCGTGATCTTGATGCGTTGCCCGCTGATATGGCATTCGACTACCTTGGCAAGTTCGGTGCATGGCAGTTCTACACGCAGTTCACCCCCGAAGCGGTGCGTGAACTCGAAGGCCTCGGCTACGGCGCGGTCTGGCTGGGCGGATCGCCGCCGGCCGACTGGGACGGTTACGAGAAACTGCTCGCCGGATCCGAATCGATCGTCGTGGCCACCAGCATTGTCAACGTGTGGGGCTCCACCGCCGAGGCGGCCGCGGACACCTACCTGCGGCTCGAGGAGAAATTCCCCGGCCGGTTCCTGCTCGGCATCGGCGTGGGCCACCCCGAGCACACCGGCACCTACACCAAACCCTATGACGCCCTGGTGAACTACCTCGACATCCTCGACGCCCGCGGCGTCCCGCAGCAAGGCCGCGCCCTGGCCGCGCTGGGCCCGCGGGTGGCGAAACTCGCGCGCGACCGCAGCGCCGGCGCCCTGCCGTATCTGACCGTGCCCCAGCACACTGCCGAGCTGCGCGCCATCCTCGGCCCTGACAAGCTGCTGGTCACCGAGCACAAGGTGGTCCTCGACGAGGACGCCGCGCGGGCGCGGGTCATCGGCCGCGAGAAGGCCGGGTTCTATCTGGGCCTGGTCAACTACGTGAACAACCTGCGCCGCTTCGGTTTCGACGAGACCGACCTGATCCAGCCCGGCAGCGACCGGTTCGTGGACGCGGTCGTCGCGCACGGCAGCGCCGCCCGGATCGTCGACCGGCTGGCCGAACACGTGCGGGCCGGTGCGAACCATGTCGCACCGCAGGTCGTCGGCGGGGACTATCTGCAGGTGCTGCGCACTCTCGCGCCGCTGCTGGCCCAACGACTGAACTGAACCCGGACCGAACCGAACCCGGCACGAACCGATTCCGGGTGCCGTGGCCTGTCCGGCACCCGGAATCGGCCGGTTTCAGTGTGATTCGAGGCTGTCGAGCGCCTTGCCGAGGCGGGAAGCACGGGTTTTCGTGGTTCTCGCCCGCAGCAACTCCAGCACGATCGCATACTGGCGCGTCCGGTCCAAGGCGTCGAAGGCCTGCCGGGCGCGGGGCCGATCGGCCAGCGCGGCGGCCAGATCCGGCGGCACCGTGAAGTTCGCCTGCGACGGGTAGGCCGCCGCCCACCGCCCGTCCGCACGGGCCGCCTCGACCTCGGCGAGTCCCGGCGCGCGCATGCGCCCGGCGGCGGTGAGTCGGGCGACCTTGTCGACATTGACCTGCGACCAGTGGCTGCGCGGGCGCCGCGGCACATACTTCTGCAGGTAGTGGTCGGCGTCGAAGGCCTTGCGCTGCCCGGAGATCCAGCCCCAGCACAGCCCGACATCGACCGCCTCGTCCTCGGTGAGCGTGGCGATACCCGAGCCCTTCTTGGCCATGCGGATCCAAACCCCTTCCGGGCGTGCGTGATTGGCTTCGAGCCAGGCGTCGAAGGCGGCGGCGTCGGGGAAGGTCACCGGATCCATGACCGTCACTGTGGCAGACGGTACCGACATCCGAACTCTCCACCACGCCGAAAATTGTCCCAGACACATCTTGTCGGGGTGCCGCCGCGCCGCTACCGTGGATCGATGAGGACCTCCAGCTCCGCCGCCGCCGCCGGACTGCCCGCCGGGGTGCACGGCACCGCCGACCCCCGATTCGATTCCGCCATCACGACTTTCGCCCGCGTCTTCGCCGGCCGCCGCGGCAACGGCGGCGCACTGGCGGTCTACCAGCACGGCGAACCGGTCGTCGATGTCTGGGCCGGCACCGCCGACACCCACGGCACTGCGTGGAGCGCCGACACCGGCGCCATGGTCTACTCCGCCTCCAAGGGTGTCTCCGCGACCGTGCTGGCGAGGCTGGCCGATCGCGGCCTGCTCGACTACGCCGCGCCCGTCGCCGAATACTGGCCCGAGTTCGCCGCCAACGGCAAGGCCCGCATCACCGTCACCGAACTGCTCAGCCACCGCGCCGGCCTGTCGGCGCTGCCCGCCGCCACCCCCGGCGAGATCCTCGACCACGAACTCATGGAAGCGCGCCTGGCCGCCGCGAAACCCGATGACCTGCTGGGCACACCGATCTACCACGCCCTCACCATCGGCTGGCTCATGAGCGGGCTGGCCCGCGCCCTCACCGGCCGCGACATGACCCAGCTCTACCGCAGCGAGGTCGCCGACCCCCTCGGCGTCGACGGCATCCACCTGGGCCGCCCGCCCGCCGGGTCCCGCACCCGGCCCGCCCACCTCGTGGGCTCGCTGAAAACCCTTGCCGAACGCAGCATCCCGGCGCCGGTCGCCGCCGCGGTCCCGCGCCTGCCCCGCCTGCTGCGCGCCCCGCTCTCCTCGATCTACGTCCCCGGCCTGGAATCCATCTTCCGCGGCGACGACCCCGCCATCCTCGACACCGCCCTGCCCGCCGGCAACGCCGTCTGCACCGCCGCGGCCCTGGCGAAAATGTACAGCGCCCTGGCCTGCGACGGCTATGTCGACGGCCGCCCCTACCTGTCCACCCCGACCGTCCGCGAACTCGAACGCATCCGCACCTACCGCCTCGACCACAGCCTGCTGGTCCCGTTCTGGCACCTGGGCTTCCACAGCCTCCCCGCCGCGCGCGCCCCCCGCGGCTACGGCCACATGGGCGCCTTCGGCTCCACCGGCTGGACCGACCCCCGCTCCGGCCTCGCCGTCGGTTTCGTCCACAACCGCATGTCGCTGCCCTGGAGCCCCCTCGACCAAACCCTCGTCGTGGCCCTGCTCCACCTCATCCTCCGCGCCGCCCGCAACCCCGCCGCCACCACCGAACAACGCACCGCCGCAGCCTGATCGGGGCTGTGCGGTCAACCCCGCACAGCCAGCGTCGACCAGCGGTCCGTGGTGCGGGTTCTGCCCAGGCCGACGACATCGAATTCGTCGTGGCCGAGCCGGCCGCCCGAGGTACCAAGTCGCAGCAACGCCATCGAAATCGGCCCGCTGTAGGGCTGACCCTCCTGTGCGAACTCCACCCGCCCGTCTACCCACATCAGTGCTGTCTGTGAGCCGACTCCTGCGTGAACGTCATTGGTGACGTAGACGATGGGGCCTCGTGTCGACCAGCTGTTGAACAGGGGGTACAGGTCACTCACCTTCCAGCGACAACCGCGCTCGAGCGAATGATCCTGTTCGCCGGCAAGAACACTGACCACTTCATCGGTGAGCGGGATCAAGCCGAATCCCTGATGGAGCGCGACGACCGGCAGATTCCGTTCCTTCGCCAGCTCCGCCAGCAGATCGAATCTACCGAGTATCGCAGCAAGTTCATGTGCCATGAGTTCTTCTCCGGGGTGGGGTTGGGGTCCAGATGGTCGGGCGGCCGATGGTTGTCGGCCGGCTTCTCTATGGTTGGCCGTATGACCGATATCGGGCCTTTGGCTTCTGCCGCGCGGGCGGTGTTCGGTGACCCGGGGGTGCATGCGGTGGTGCGGGCGGGCCGGACCGTGCACGCGGTCGGTCTCGGGCAGTGGGTGGACGGGGAGGAGGTTCCAGAGTTGTTGTGCCACACCGGTGTTGCCGGGTGGTCGCCGACTGCGCTGGAACCGACCCGGGCGGAGGTCACGTGCGCGCGGTGCCTGCGCAGGATCGGGGGATCGGTCGTTTCGTCGCGTCAGCTCGCGCTGTTCGGGGACGGCAGCCAGCACGGCTAGGTGAGGGAGTCGCTGAGGCGGGCCAGGAGGTCGGCGCGGTGGCGGGCCGCGGCGGCGGTGGCTGCGGTGATCGTGGCGAGGATGGCGACGGCGGCCTCGTCGGGTGGGTAGGCGGTGAGGGATTCGGCCAGGGTGAGGGCGGAAAGGGTGCCGTCGCCGGCTATTTCGGCGGTGATGGTGCCATCCGGGTTGGTGGCCAGGCCGGTTACTCCGGACAGGCCGTCGGCGGCGAGGGTGAGGGCCTCCAATTGGTCGCCGACCTGAGCGATCAAGGCTTGCATGTCGGCGCTCACAGGGCACGCACCCAGCGGTGGGGGATGCCATCGGCGGTGGGGGCGTCCAGGCGGGCGAGTTCGGCGGCGACGGTGTGGGGGTCGGGCAGGCCGAGGCGGTCCAGGAGTACGTCGGCCAGGCCGAAGGCGGCCAGGGCTTCGCGGCGGCGGGCGCGGGCCAGCAGGGTGCAGCGTTGGGCCAGGCGCACGATCTCGGCGGCCAGGCCGGCGGCGCCGCGGCCGTATTCGGCGGCCTCGAAACGGAGTTCGATGATCTGGCCGGCGTCGGTGGCGGTGACGGTGATGGTGCGGTGGCTGCTGGTGGTGGTGAACACCGGAACGTCAGGGTCGGTCATGGCTGGGCCTTGCTCTGGATCGTGAGAGTCGCCGAATACTCGGCGTCGGAATGCTTTCCGATCTCGTGGTAGGTGGTGTGCGTGTCGATGTGCGCGGTGCCCGCCCCGGTGGTGGGCTCGGCCCCGAGCACCGGATCGGTGGCCGCCAGCGGGCCCTGCAGGGCCGCGGCGTGCTCGGGATCGTCCCACAGGGTCGTGCGGTGGCCGGGCCGCGCGGTCGGCAGCTCGTCCCAGCTGTGATCGCGGATGTCGCCGGTGACCTCGAATTCCTCGGTATCGGGCGGGTCCGCGTCGGGGCCGGGCGTGGGCGCCGGGTCGGGGATACCGGGCGGGGACACGATCGGTCCGCCCGCGAAGCCGGGCAGGTCGCCGAACAAATTCATGAGATCGTGCCCGCCTGTCGGTCGTGCTGTGTGCTGATGTCGTCGTCGATCGGCAGGCCGGTGGGCACGGTGACCCCGGCCTGGTCGATGGTGGTGATCCGGGCGGTGAGGGTGTCCATGCGGCCGTCGGCGGCTTCGGCCACGCTCACCCCGTCGCGCACGTAGTCCGCGGCCAGGCTCACCACCGGGTCCAGATCCGCTTGCGAGCGTGCGGCTTTCACCAGCGGCGTGGCCTGCGCCCGGAAATCGGCGATGAGGGCGTCCAGGTCGGCGGCGGCCTCGTCGCGGGTGGCGTAGGCCGAGGTCAACAGCGGCGCAAGGGTTTCCGCTACGTCGGCCAGGGCACCCACCTCATCGCCTGTCCGCTTCAGGACGGACACCGCCGCCGCGGCGGTCTCGGTGGATGCCAGCTGCGTGATCGCGCCGCGGTGGGCGTCCTCGGCCGCGCGCACGGTGCCCGCCACCGCGGCCAGCACCGCCAGGGCCGTGCCGTCGGGGCGGGTCCCGTCACCCAGGGCCGCGCGCAGCTTCACCAGCGGCGCGACCAAGGCCGTGACCAGCGCGGGTTCCTCCACCGCGGTGAGGTCTCCGCCCTGGATGCCGGTCTGCATATCGGTTGTCCCCCTGATCCTCTGACGGGCCTACGCCTGGATCTCGTCGGTGCCGGGGACCGCACCCGCAATCCTGGCCGCGGACTCGCTGTCCACCCCGCCGAGCACGGTCCCCCACGTGGTGATGGCCCGGCCGTAGGCGCCGGTGAGCGCCGACGCGGTCTGCAGGTGAGCGCCGTGGGTGCTCCAGGCCGCCGCCCAGGCCGCCGCGAACCCGTTGCCGAGGGTCCCCAGCCCGGACAGGTCGATACCTGCCACGGCGTGCGCGTGCTCCTTCGCGGTACCCAGCAGTGCCGCGGCGTCACCGGCGCCACTCACGTACGCGGCGGCGGCCGGGTGGTCCCATGCCACACGTTCGATATTGCTGTCCATCGAATGTCCCTGCCTGTCGGTGGTGTGTCGGAAACTGTTCGGACAGTACGACATTCCAGATATAGCCCGAGTCGTCGGCGTTGTCGCCGATGACGGTAATGCCACAACTCGTCGTCCGCTACCAGGAGACATCACACAACGCGACAGCCCCCGGCGAGTGCGGCTCGTCGGGGGCTGTGCGGTGAGAGCTGTACCAGCACACCGCTATTCGGCGGTGTCCTCTATTCGGCGGCGTCCTTGCGGGCCTTGCTCGGCTGCACGCGCGGCGGCTCGTTGGGCATCTTCGGATAGACCGGCGGCCAGGGCGCGTCCATCAGGCCCGCGGCCATGTCCTTCTCCGACATCTCCAGCAGCGGTTCCAGGGACTGGGGGACACGATCGGCCCACGGGTCACCCAGTTCGGCGACCCGGGCCGGGACCGTCGCGATGGTCAGCTCGTCGGGGACGATCGCCTCGAGCGCCTCCCACGAAATCGGGGTGGACACCTGCGCGCCGACCTTCGGGCGGACACACCAGGCGCCGAAAACCGTTTTGTGCGGGGCATTCTGGTTGAAATCGACGAACACCCGCGAACCGCGCTCCTCCTTCCACCAGGCGGCCGTGATGCGGTCGGGGTGGCGGCGCTCGAGCTCGCGGGCCAGCGCGACCGCGGCGGCCCGGACCTGATAGCCGTCCCACTTCGGTTGCAGCAGCGCGTACAGGTGCAGACCCCGCGAGCCGGAGGTCTTCACGCGCACATCGATGCCCAGTTCGCTGCACAGCGCGCGGGTGGCGAAGGCGGCCGCGCGCAGATCGTCGAAACCGATACCGGGGGAGGGGTCCAGATCGATGCGCAACTCATCGGTCACACCGGTCGGCGGCAGGACCGTACCGGCCGCATCCGTGACCGGGGGGAACGTGGAGGCGGCCTCGGCGCCGGCATGGGTCGGCCAGACGTGAAAACCCAAGCAGCCCAGGTTCACCGCCCACACGATGTGCGCCAGGTCGACAGCGACCAGCGCATCGCTGGTGGTGCCGTTCGGCGTCGACACCACCGTGGTCTGCAACCAGTCCGGCACCGACTTGGGCACCCGCTTCTGGAACCAGGACTTACCCGATGCCCCATCCGGATACCGTTCCAGCAGCACCGGCCGCCCGCCGATGGTCCGCATGATCGGATCGGCCACGGCCAGATAGTAATTCACCAGATCGAGCTTGGTTTCCCCACGCTTGGAGAAGTACACCTTGCCCGGATTGGAGACGCTGACCGTGTGCCCGGCCACCTCGAGCTCCACCGAATCGCTCACCGCGCAGTCCCTTTCGCGTTCCTGGCGTCGGCGAAGATGTCGGCGAGCTCGGCGGGGGCCACCTCGTCGAGCTGGGCGTAGGTACACGATTCGGGGGTGCGGTCGGTGCGGAACCGCACCAGCCGGCCACCGTGCCGCAGCCGGCCCGCCATCACATGCTCGTAGCGCACCTCGGCCACCAGCTCCGGGCGCAGCGCCTCCCACGACAGATCCTTGCCGCCGGTCCAGCGGCTCACTCCGCCCGGCATCTTCCCGTCCGCCTTGGCCTGCGCGGCCGCATCCGCCCACGACCGCCACGGATGCTGCTCGAGCGCGTTCTCGCGCAACGGTTCCAGCTCATCCACCAGCTCCTTGCGGCGCGCCGCGGTGAAACTCGACGCCACCCCGACGTGATGCAGATTCCCCTCGTCGTCGAACAACCCCAGCAGCAGCGACCCCACCCCCTGCCCGTCCTTGTGCCAGCGGAACCCGGCCACCACGCAGTCGGCGGTCCGCTCGTGCTTGATCTTGAGCATCACCCGCTTGTCCTGCAGGTACGGCAGATCCGCCGCCTTGGCCATCACCCCGTCGAACCCCGCGCCCTCGAACCGGGTGAACCAGTCCGCCGCCACCTGCGGGTCCTCGGTCATCGGCGTCAGATGCGTACCCGGGACCCGCCCGTCGAGCACGGATTCCAGCATCCGCCGCCGCTCGGCGAAAGGCCGATCGGTCAGATCCTGCTCGCCCAGCGCCAGCAGGTCGAAGCCGACGAAGCTGGCCGGTGTCTGCACCGCCAGCTTGTTCACCCGGGACGCCGCCGGATGCAGCCGGTTCTGCAGCGTGTCGAAATCCAGGCCGTTCTCGGTGACGACCACGATCTCCCCGTCCACCACGCACTTGTCGGGCAGCGCCCGACCCAGTAGTTCCACCAGTTCGGGGAAGTACCGGGTCAGGGGCCGGTCGTTGCGGGAACCCAGTTCGATCTCGTCGCCGTCGCGGAAGACGATGCAGCGGAAGCCGTCCCATTTCGGTTCGAACAGCAACCCCGGGTCACGGGGCAGCTCCGAGACCGATTTGGCCAGCATCGGTTTGACCGGTGGCATCACGGGCAGTTGCACACGACCTCCTCGGTTCACGGTGGACCCGAGACCGATCGTAATGCGAACCGATCAGTTCTCGATCCATCCGTGCTGATCGGCGAAGGCGGTGAGCCGGTCCCGGATGGTGATGATCTCCGCCGCGGTCAGCTGCGGCGAGGCATCCAGCAGCAACTCGGTGATCAGCCGGCGATGCTCGGCCGCACTCATCTGCCCCGACCCGCGATGATCCTTGCCCTTGGCATGCCGCACCGGAGCCGACTGGCCCGGCACCACCGCCAGGTTGATCGCCTTGGGACCCCGGTCACCCTCGGTCACATCGAATTCGAACACCCGCCCCTGGCGCAACTCGTCCTCGTCCAGCCCGATGTCGTTGACATGCACGAACACATCCGGACCACCGTCTTCCGGACGGATGAATCCGAAACCCCGAGAACTGTCGAACGACACCAATTTCCCGATGGACACCTAAACACCCGCTCCTCGTCGCCGCGTCCCTCTGGCGGTCACTCTAGTCCGCGGGCTGATCATTGTTGGAGGAAAGTGCCTTTTGCAACGAATTGAAGACCGTCAGCCCCTGGCCCACCATGCCGTTCACGATCTCCGAGACCCCATCGGGACCGTTGAGCACGGTCAGATTCGCCTTCGACAAGCCCACCGATGCCTGCTTGACGATCTCGGGCAACTGCTCGATCAGCAGCTGATCGAGCGCGATCCGGTTGTTCGACGCCGCCGCCTCGGCCTGGATGCGCGTGCGATCGGCCTCGGCCTCGGCCAGGATCCGCACCCGATCCGCCTCTGCCCGAGCCGGTTTCACCACCTCGGCCTGCAACTGCTGCTCACGCAGCTCGGCCTGCTTGCGTGCCTGCTCGGCCTGCGCGGACAGCACCTCCTGCAGCGCGGTGGCCTGCGCGAGCGGACCCGCCTGCGCCGCTTCGGCATTGGCCTTGTCGATGTCGCGCTGATACTGCGCCTTGAGGATCGCGGTCTCGCGCTGGTACTCGGCCTGCTTGCGCTGGGACTCCTGCTCGGCCTGGGCCGCGAGCTGCGCGGCCGCGGCCTGCGCGATCTGCGCGTCACGCTTGACCGCGGCATTGTGCGGGGCGGCCAGGGCCGCGATGTAGCCGAGGTTGCCGTCGTCGATGTGCTGGATCTGGAACGAGTCCACCCACAGTCCGATATTGCTCATCTCCACCTTGGAGGCGACCAGCACCTCGTCGGCGAGCTTCTGGCGCTCGCGGATGATCTCCTCCACCGTCATCGAGCCCACGATCGAGCGCAGATGCCCGGAGAAGATTCGCCCGGTCAGCACGCTCATCTCGCGCTCCTGCTCGGACAGGAACCGTTGTGCCGCATTGACGATCGACTGCGTGTCGTTGGCGACCTTGAACGCGATCACCGCCCGCACGTCGAGCTGGATGGCCTGCTTGGTGACGCAGCGTTCGCCGATCTCGGCCTCGAACATGGCCAGCGACAGATACCGCACCTTGCGGAACAACGGCACCACCCACGCGCCGTGCCCGATGATCACCCGGAACGGTGCGTTGTCCTTGCCGCCGCGGCCGCCGCTGACCAGCATCGCCTGGTCCGGCGCCGGAACGTGGTATCCGAGCATCGCAGTCTCCCTCTGTTCGTGGAAAGAAGTTCTCGATCTATCGATCGCCCGGAAGGGGAATCCACGCAACAACATCGACGATGCGCCCCGGATGCACGGCCACGACGAGCACGGTCGCGCCGGCCGGCAACGGCTCCTCGGCGCGGGCGATGTAGAGCTCGGTTCCCCCTCGAATAGCGACCTGCACCTCACCGAGGAGTCCCTTGCCCCGGATCGGCGAGGTCAGCGTACCGGTCAAGCCCACTACCGGGTCGGTCATCGCGAATGAACTCCTCGACTGGATCGCTCGAGAACGCCAGCGTACGCGCGCCGAGGAGCCCGACCGGGGCGCCCGGGAAATCGCCGGACATTTGCTGGGGCTCGATATGATCGGGTGATCCGGCTCCTGGCGACCATCGCGCTGCAGAGAGGACCCCTCGTGAGCACCGATCGCATCCCCGTCGATCCCACCGATTACGAGGGCAGAAGCGATGTGCGCGAACCGGATCCGGGTGACCCGTCCGAGTTCGAGATGCGGGCCGAGGCCGCCGCCGACGCGGCCGCGGAGAACTTCTACGACAATGACGACGGCCGGCCGGCCTCGGAATGAGGCGCGAGGACGATGCTGCGCGGATGCCGCCGAAACGCCGATATCAATATGTGCTGGTTTCGTAACCGACCGGCTGGCAGGCTGAAGCGGTGACCACCCCTCCGGATACCGTGGCGGCCGATTCCGCCGACGACAAACTGGACATCGGCGTCTTCAAGATCGCCGGTGTCGTGGTGCTCGGCGCCATCATGTCGATCCTCGACGTGACCGTCGTGACCGTAGCGATCCCCACCTTCCAGCACGACTTCGACACCACCTACGCCATCGCCGCCTGGTCGATGACCGGCTACACCCTCGCCCTGGCGACCGTCATCCCGCTCACCGGCTGGGCCGCCGACCGCTTCGGCACCAAACGCCTCTACATGATGGCGCTGGTGTTCTTCGTACTCGGCTCGGTGCTGTGCTCGACGGCCTGGAACATCGAGTCCCTCATCGCCTTCCGCGTCCTGCAGGGCCTGGGCGGCGGCATGCTCATGCCGCTGGGCATGACGATCATGACCCACGCCGCGGGCCCGCAGCGCATCGGCCGCGTCATGGCCGTGCTGGGCGTGCCGATGCTGCTGGGCCCGATCGCCGGCCCGATCCTGGGCGGCTGGCTGATCGAATCGTTCAGCTGGCACTGGATCTTCCTGATCAACCTGCCCATCGGCATCATCGCGCTGATCCTGGCGTTCGTCGTCTTCCCGCGCGACAACCCCGAACCCTCGCAGAGCTTCGACTTCCTGGGCATGCTGCTGGCCTCACCCGGTCTGGCCGCCTTCCTCTACGGTGTGTCCTCGATTCCCGGTGAGGGCACCGTCGAATCGGCCAAGGTGCTCATCCCCGCGATCATCGGCCTGGTGCTGCTGATCGGATTCGTCTTCCACGCCCTGCGCACCGAACACCCGCTGATCGACCTGCGGCTGTTCACGAACAAGTCGCTGCGCTTCGCGGTGATGACCATGACCCTGTTCGCCATGGCGTTCTTCGGCTCCGGTCTGCTGCTGCCGTCGTATCTGCAGCAGGTGCGCGGGGAATCGACCCTGGCCGCCGGTCTGCTCATCGCCCCGCAGGGCCTGGGCGCCATGCTCACCATGCCGATCGCGGGCCGGCTGGTCGACAAGATCGGGCCCGGCAAGATCGTGATCACCGGTATCACCGTCATGGCGGTGGCCATGGCGTTCCTGACCCAGGTCACCGCCGACACCCCCTATACGCTGCTGTGCGGGGTGCTGTTCGTGATGGGTCTGGGCATGGGCTGCACCATGATGCCGACCATGACCGCCGCCATCCAGACGCTGACCCACAGTGAGGTCGCGCGCGGGTCGACACTGATGAACATCGTCAACCAGACCGCCGGATCCATCGGCACCGCAACCATTTCCATGGTGCTGACCACCCTGCTCAACCGGGGCGACACCCTGGGCGACAGGGGCGTGCAGCTGCCCCCGGGCGCCCCCGACCCGTCGCTGGCCAACGCGGCCATCGGGTCGCGCTACAGCGGCCAGCTCGCACAGCTGCCGCACACCCTGCTCGGCGAGGGCTTCGACCTCGCCGCGCGCGCCTTCGCCCACACCTTCGTGGTGGCGCTGTGTCTGCTGGCCGCCACCGTGATCCCGGCGTTCTTCCTGCCCCGCGCCAAACCGGCCGTACCCGCCGCCGCCGACGACGCGCCCGTCGTCGTGCACTGACCCGGCAACCCGTGTGGCCCGTCCGGATTCCTTTCCCGATGGGCCACACGGCATGTGCGGGTCTCAGGGCAGCCGGGAGCCGGTGGTGGTGAGGTGCTCGCCGTAGAAGGCGATCAGTCCGGTGACCGAGGCGATCGCCGCCAGCAGCCAGAACCGGATGATGACCGTGGTCTCCGGCCAGCCGATCAGTTCGAAATGGTGATGGAACGGCGCCATCTTGAACAGCCGCGTGCGGGTGGTGCGGAACATGACGATCTGCAACAGCACCGACAGGATCTCCGCCACGAACAACGCACCCACCGCCACCATCAGCAACTCGGTGCGGGTGGTGATCGACAGCCCCGCCAGCAGCCCACCCAGCGCCAGCGACCCGGTGTCACCCATGAAGATCTTCGCCGGAGCCGCATTCCACCACAGGAATCCGACACACGCCGCCGCCCCGGCCGCGCACACCAGCGCCAGATCCAGGGGATCGCGCACCGTGTAGCAGCCCGGCACCGCCTTGACCGCACACGAATGGGTGTACTGCCAGAACGTGATCAGCACATACGATCCCAGCGCCAGACCCATCGAACCCGCCGCCAGCCCGTCCAGGCCGTCGGTGATGTTGACCGCGTTCGACCACGACACCACCAGGAAGATCGCCGCCAGCAGGAACCCGCTCAGCCCCAGCGAGACCGTGGAGATGTCGCGCACGATCGACACCTGGCGACTGCCCGGCGTCAGTCCCGAACCGCCCCGGAAATACAGGGCCAGTACCCCGAAAACCACAGCGGCACCGACCTGCCCGAGATATTTGCCCGACGCGGTCAGCCCCAGGCTGCGCTGCTGGGACAGTTTGATGAAATCATCGAGGAAACCCACCGCGCCCAGCGCGGTCGCCAACCCCAGCACCAGCAGCCCCGACGCGGTCGTGCCGGTCCCCTCGGAAGACATCCCCACCAGGTGCGCGCAACCGTACCCGCACCACAGCGCGATCAGGATCGCCAGCCCGCCCATGGTCGGGGTGCCGCGCTTGGCCAGATGGCTCGCCGGGCCCTCCGCGCGGATCTGCTGGCCCAGCCGGCGGGCGGTGAACACTCGAATCAGCAACGGCGTCACCGTGATCGACACCGCCAGCGCCACCATCGCCGCCACCAGAATCTGCCGCATCCGCCCCCCTCGAGACCCGAATCCGGTCACATGCTAACCGGGACACGAACGAAACGGGCACGCGTGATTGTTAGCGTGAGGTATGGACACAGCGGGCCGACGACGCGACCACCTGCGAGAATTCCTGCGCGACAGGCGCTCTCGCCTCACCCCCGACCAGGTCGGGCTGCCCACCGCGGGCCGCCGCCGCACCCCCGGCCTGCGCCGCGAGGAAGTCGCCGTCCTCGCCGGCGTCGGCGTCTCCTGGTACACCTGGCTCGAACAGGGCCGCGACATCACCGTCTCCACCGACGTCCTCGACGCCGTCGCCGCCGCCCTGCAACTCACCGCCCCCGAACGCGCCCACCTCTACGTCCTGGCCGGCCTCAACCCGCCCTGCCCCGCCGTCGACAGCGGCAGCGACATCACCGTCGAGACCCGCAACCTCCTCGACGCCTGGAACCCCCGCCCCGCCGTCCTGCGCGACCGCTACTGGAACGTGCTGGCCCACAACGACTCCGCCCGCGCCGTCTTCGGCTACGACGGCCCCGGCCACAACTGCCTGGTCACCTACTTCACCAACCCGCGCTACCTGGCCATGTCGCAGACGTGGTCCGAGGCCGCCCCCGCGGTCGTCGCCGCCTACCGTGCCGACTCCGCGCTCTGTCCCGGCGACCCCGGCTTCGACTCCGTCATCACCGAACTCGCCTCCCGCAGCCCGGAATTCGCCCGCCTGTGGTCCCGCCACGATGTCGGCCCGGCCCAGCAGGCGGTCAACGCCCTGGAACACCCCGAGGCCGGTGCGCTCCACTTCGACGCCACCACCCTCACCCTCGCCGGCCACTCCGACCGCCACCTGGTCCTCTACAACCCCCGCGCCGGCACCGACACCGCCGCGCGCCTCGACCAGCTCCACCGCCTGCGCCTGGCCCCACCCGCCTGAGCTCGCCGGCGATCGTGCTCTCCGACCGGCACCCGGCAATGTTGACCCTGCTCACATTTCTGGTAATGTTTGCAGCGCTAACTCGACTCCGGCGGCCGTCGTGGGAGCTTCGATGCACCAGGGACAAAGGGGCAGGCGTTGAACAAGGACGCACTGAAAGACGGCGGGGCCAAACTGATGAACCTCGCCCACCGGGTCGTGCTCACCGTCAGCGGGAACAAACTGCTGGCCAACCCGTTCGGGATGCCGGTGGTCGAATTGCACACGGTCGGGCGGAAGTCGGGGCTGCCGCGCTCGTGCTACCTGACCGCTCCGATCCATGACGCCGGCCGGGTCGTGCTGGTCGCGTCGAAGGGCGGCGACGACCGGCACCCCGACTGGTACCGCAACCTCCAGTCGCATCCCGATGCCGAACTGGTGATCGACGGGCGACGGCGAAAAGTGCACGCACACACCGCGGATCACAGCGAGCGAGCCGAACTGTGGCCGCAGATCACCTCGGCATACCAGGGCTACGCGAACTACCAGGAGCGGACCGCCCGCGAGATCCCGGTCGTCATCTGCGAGCTGAGGGACTGACAACGGGGACCGACAACGGCCACCATCGTCGGCGCTGGCGCGAGCCGTGCTCGGCAAGGTGGTGGTGGCACACCCACGATAGATGCGCACTGTTTACCCGTCGCGCGGCCCGGCAGGCTGAGACCATGACACACAACGGGTTTCGGTTCCAGGACAAGGTCGCCCTCGTCACCGGCGGCAGCAGCGGGATGGGGCTGGCCGCCGCACGGCGGCTCCTCGAAGAGGGGGCGTGGGTGATCGTGACCGGGCGTGACAAGGACCGCCTCGACACCGCGGTGGCCGAACTGGGGGAGCGGGCGGTCGGGGTGGCCGGGGACGCCACCGAACCCGAGGATCTCGCGGCGCTGGCGCGGGTGGTGTCCGAGCGGTTCGGGCGGCTGGATGTGGTGTTCGTGAATGCGGGAATCGGTGCGTTCCAGCCGGTTTCGGCGGTCACCGGCGACGAGTTCGATCGGGTGGTGGGGATCAATTTCAAGGCCGCGTTCTTCACCGTGCAGCACATGCTGCCGATGCTGGTCGACGGCGGTGCGATCGTCCTCAACGCCTCCTTCGCCCCGTATCGGGGCGCGCCCGGCGCCGCACTGTATTCGGCGACGAAGGCGGCGGTGCAGAATCTGACCCGGACGCTGGCCGCGGAGTTGGCGCCACGCGGAATTCGGGTGAACTCGGTGAGCCCCGGCTACATCGACACCCCCGCCTTCCGTGCCGAGGCCTCCGCCGCCGCGCAGGCCGCCGCGGGGGCGCGGGTGGCGCTCGGGCGAGTCGGCGACAGCGACGAGGTGGCCGCCGCCGTCGCATTCCTGGCCTCCGGGGACGCCTCCTACATCACCGGTCAGGACCTGCTCGTCGATGGCGGACTGACCACGGTGATCCCGTCGGCGATGGTGTGAATCAGGATGCGCGCAGGTCGGCGGCCGGGTCCTACGGCCGCAGCGCGGCGTTCACGCCTCGGCCTCCGCGCGCAGCGGCACCGTGCGCCAGCCGACGCTGGTCACCGACGGCTCCAGGCTCAACCGGCTCACCGCGGCCTCCATCTGCCGGTCGTCGCGGCGGTCACCGGTCAGCTCGGCCCGCACCTGCACCCGGCCCGGGGAGGTGTCGTGGCTCGAGATCGACACCAGCCGGAAATCGGTGCGCGTCAGCGACTGCACCAGCAGCGCCCGCACATGCGCCTCGTGCGCGTCGTCGGTGTCGGCGTGGAAGGCGTACAACGCCTCCTGGGCCTCGACCTCGTCGACACCGGGGCGATCCACCGTGCGCGCCACCGTGCGCAGCGCGGTATTGACCACCACCACCGCCACCGTGCCCGCCACCGCGGTCGAATACATGCCCGCACCCGCGAGCGCGCCCACCGCCGCCGCGCACCACAGCGTCGCGGCGGTGTTCAGGCCGCGGATATTGAACCCGTCGCGCAGGATCACGCCCGCGCCCAGGAACCCGATGCCCGAAACGATCTGCGCCGCAACACGAGTCGGATCCGCGGAGGCGCCGTTGAAGCCGTGCGCGGACAGCAGCACGAACAGGGTCGCCCCGGCGGCGACCAGCGAATTCGTGCGCAATCCCGCCATCCGGGCCCGGAACTGACGCTCGAACCCGATCACCGCGCCCAACCCGACACCCGTGCCGAGTCGCAGCAGCATTTCCCACGTGGTCATCTCGATCTCCCACTGGATGACGGCGCACTCCGGACTCGGACGCTACCGGGGTAGGGGTAGCGGCCAGAGGATTGCGGGAGTACGGCCGAGTGAACGATTGGCTAACGGAACTCGATCCGGTCCATCGGGCACGACCACCACCTCCTCGACGCCACGCGCACGCATGCCGGGGGAGTGGGACCGGCGCGAAATCGCCGGTACGGGTACCACCCCTCGTAAGACCTTCAGCACTCCACGGCGTAAACCCGCCACGGGTGGCGGGAGCCGGTCGGGGCATCCCCTTAGCTCGGGGAAACCTGTCCTGATCCGGGGCGTCTCTCGACGTTCGGGATCGCCGGCCTGTATCCGTGAAGGAGCCTCAGCTAACGACGGCACCTTGCGACCAGAAGTAAACACCCGCCCGCCACGATCGGCAACCCGACGTGAGCGCCGTCGCATTCGTGCACCCGCGAGCTTCGCGCCTCGACCGTGACCCGTGCCACCAGCCGCACCACGCACAGCACCGCCACCACCGCCGCGAAGATCTGCACCGCACCCAGCAAACCGGTCGCGCCCGCCAGCAGGCCGACGCCGATGACCGGGCCGCCGCTGCCGCAGTAGGCCATCACGAAATAGGTCGACAGCACATCGGCGTGACGATCGGCCGGTGCGGCCGCGTTGATCGCGGTCAATCCCGACAGGAACACCAGGCCGTGACCCGCCCCGGCCAGCACCGTCGCGAACAGCAGCAACGGCAGCGAGGAGACCGCGCCCGCGACCGCCAGCAGTACCAGGCCCACCGCCAGCAGCGGGAATCCCGTGAAGTCCAGGGCCCGTTCGGGTGTGCCGTAACCCACCAGCTGCGCCAGCGCCCACGCCGCGGGCAGCAGCGCGGCCGCCGCACCACCGACCACCAGATTCGCACTGCCCGACAGGGTCGCGGCATAGGTCGGGATCAGCGTGAGGAAGACGCCGACCACCGCGAAACCCAGGAACGCGCCCGTGCCCGCGGCCGCGAAGACCGCACCCATCCCGGCCGGGATACTCGGCCGCCGTGGCCGCCACCGGGTGACCGCCGCGGTCTCGGGCAGCACCGCCACCGCCACCGCGGCCGGGACCAGCAGCGCCAGCTCCACCGCGAACGGCGTCAGGTACGGAGCCGGAAGGTATTGCGCCAGAACAGCTCCCAGCACCGGGCCCAGTCCCATGCCGCCCGCCGAGGCCACCGCCGACACCAGGGCCGCACGGCGGCGGCTACCGTGTGGCTCCAGCTCGGTCAGCGCGGCGGTGAGCGCGCCCGAGGCCGCCCCGACCGCCAGCCCCTGCAGGACGCGGGCCGCGAACAACCACACCACGTCGGTGGCCAGCGCGAAACCCAGCGTGCCCAGCGCCGCCAGCGCCAGCGCGGGCAGCAGAATCCGGCGCCGCCCCAGCGCATCCGAGGCCGGACCGGCGATCAGCAGCGCGGGAATCAGCACCCCCATGTAGACCGCGAACACCAGCGTCATCACCAGCGCTGAGAATCCGAACCGATGGGCGTAGCCGTGATACAGCGGCGTGGCCACGTTCGTGCCCGTCAACAGGACCAGCAACGTGTAGGCGGTGCCCCAGAACCGCGCACTGCTCCCGGGTGGTGAATCCTGCGGGGCGGCAGCGTCTTCGGGGGCGGCTGCGGTGGATTGCTCGACGGTCATGGCGTCCTCCCGGCACAGACATGTTCGATAATTCCGAACATAACAGGATGTTCGGAATTTGTGAACATGTGGACTAGCCTGGACGCCGTGGCAAGCCGAACCGCGACCGAACTGGTCCACCCCGACCGCGACGAACTGCGGTTCACCACCGTGCTGGCCGCCCTCGCCGACCCCGTCCGGCTCACCATCGTCACCCGCCTGGCCGCCGCCGAGAACGGCGAACTGGCCTGCACCACCTTCGATCTGCCGATCAGCAAATCCACCCAGAGCGGGCACTTCAGAACCCTGCGCGAAGCCGGCGTCATCCGCCAGCGCGACGAGGGCACCCGCCGGCTCAACCGGCTGCGTACCGAGGACCTCGAGGCCCGCTTCCCCGGCCTGCTCGACCTGGTGATTACCCACGGCCGCGGGACGGCCCTGAGCGCCTAGCCCGAATCGCGCGGCGACTGCGCGCGGTCCGGCACCGGTGCGCGCTCGGGTGGCCCCGGGGTGGTCAGCACCCGCCAGATCTCGTCGACGTAGGACTGCCAGGCCTGCTGGTCGGCCGGTAGCGTGCCACGCATCGTCCGCCACAGCTGGCCCGTGCCCAGATACGCCGAATACGCCAGCGCCGCACGATGTTTCGCCACCGGGGCGGCGAAACCGAGCCGGGTGAACAGTTCGGCCAGATACTCGATACGGCGCACGGTGACCCGGGTCAGCACCGGCTCCACCAGCGGATCGGTCGCCCCGGCCAGCAGCACCGCGAGCTTCTCCTGCGGATGCGACAGCGCCGCGCCCAGCAGCGTGCGCAGGCCGAGCGCCGGATCGGGTTCGGCCGACACCAGTGCGATCACGGCATCGGTCTCGTCGTGTTCCCAGCGCTGCAGGGCCGCCGCCAGCAACTCGTCCCGATTCGCGAAATGCCAGTAGGCGCTGCCCTTGGTCGCGCCCAGTCGCGCGGCCAGGGGTTCGATGGCGACCGCGCCCACGCCGCCCTCGCCGAGCGCCGCCAGCGCGGCCGCGACCCAATCGTCGCGGCTGAGCCGTCGCCTCTTCTCCGCCATAGCTCCGTACGCTACCGTATGGAATAGGAACATACGGTACCGTACGGAACGGTGGAGTCGATGATCTGCAACATTCACCAGCGAGAACTGCCGGTGTCGGCACAGCAGGCGGGCGCCTTGCTCGATGCGGTGGCCGAGCCGGGCAACCCGCTCTGGCCCGGCGAGCACTGGCCGGCCCTGATCCTGGACCGGCCGCTGCAGGTCGGCGCCGACGGCGGGCACGGCAGCATCCGCTACCTCTGCACCGCGTACGAACCCGGCCGCGCCGTCGAGTTCACCTTCGCGCCGAGCATGCCCTTCGCCGGCACGCACACCTTCGAGATCGTCGATCGCGGTGAACGGGGTTGCGTGATGAGGCATCTCATCGTCGCGCGGGCCCGCACCCCGCGCGGCCGGCTGCTGTGGAGCCTCGCCATCCGCTGGCTGCACGACGCGGTGCTCGAGGAACTGCTCGATCGCGCCGCGACCGAAGTGGGGCACCCACCCGCCGAACCGGCCCGATGGTCACCCTGGGTGCGCATACTGCGCCGATCACTCGACCGCGTCCACGCCGCGGTACCGGCCGCCTGACCGGCCGGACCGAACCCGCTGCGCCGCACGCCGACCCGGGCGGGGCCCACCGCCCGGGTCAGCCGCGATACACGCCGCGATAGGCGTCGATGGTCTCCACCAGATGGTCGACGATCTGCTCGCGCGTGGCGCGCAGCGTGCCGTTGAGCCACGCCGAGAACATGCCCGCGTTACCGCTGGCCATGGTGACCGCCGCCAGCCGCCGCCGCACCGGATCCTCGATATGGGCGAACAGGTGATCCTGGATCAACCGGGTGAACGCGGGCATCACCGCGATCGTCGTCTGCCCCAGCCCCGTCGAGGAATACGGCTCCACCAGAAACAGCCGCGACTTGCGCGGATCCTCGAGCACCTTCGCCACCAGCGTCTCCGACAGCGCGCGATCGCGGTCCGGATCGTCGACGACCGCGAAGGCCGTCATCGGATCCAGGAACTCCTCGGCGATCTGGCGATAGAGCACATCGAGCAGTTCGTCTCGGCTGGCGAAGGATTCGTAGAAATAGCGGTCGGTCAGGTTGGCGCGCCGGCACACTGCGCGCATGGTCACCGCACCCGCCCCGGACTCGCCGATCAGATCCAGTGCGGCCTCGAGCAACGCGGCCCGCCGCGCCTCACGGCGTTCGGTGAGGGTCGTTCCACCCCAGATACGGGGCTCGGCGTCGGAGGGAGGCTGCTCGGTGTGCACCGGGTCCAGAGTAGTGCCCGGTGCCGGGCGGATTCGAGGCGATGTCGACAGTGCCGACTACCGTGGGTGGATGGATATCAGCGCGTTCATCGCGGGCCGCCTCGACAAGCAGCAGGAAGCCGCTGAATTCGCTCTGCAACTCGAGCGCGACTTCCACGACACCGGCCGCGAGATCAAATACGAATGGGTGCGTTACGTGCGCCGCCGCGGCAGCCGCACCGCCCCGTCGTCGGTGTTCCTGCCCGGCGCACCGACCCCGAGGGAACTGTTGCGGCACCAGGCGGCGCTGCGGCTGATCCTCGGCCAGCACACCCCCGACACGGGCGGGCACTGCACGGTGTGCCGGCAGCCCGACTCGCGCGGCGGCCACGAACCGGCGCCGTGGCCGTGCCCGACCGTGCGCGCGGTGGCCGGCATCTGGTCCGATCACCGGGACTACCCGCTCCCGCGGGATTGATTGGCGCCCACGGGCGAATCCGTGGGTCCGGTGCCGGATGTGATCGCACCCCCGGCACCGGAGCGCCGGGTATTCGCGCGGACCGGGCCCGCGCCGCTAGCCGGTGACCACGCAGGCGCTGCCGAGGTTGATGCCGGTGTTGACGCTCACCGACGCCCACTGCGAGCCGTTGTAGGTCCAGGCCTGGATGTAGTGCGCCCCGGTCGAGGTCGGCGTCCAGCTGGAGGTGCCGGTGCCGCCGCTGCCGAGGCTGAACTGCTGCTGACCGAAGGTGGCGGTGTTGCTGTCGTAGAGCCAGACGTATTCGTACGGGCTGCCGTTCACGGTGACCGTGTACGAGCAGTTGGTGCCGTAGCCGCCGCCGAGACCGATGCTCGACCCGCTGGACACGCTGACGCTGGTGACATACGCCGACGCCGGTGGCGCGGCGAGCACGAGCGCCGCGGCTGCGGCGGCGAAGGTGGTGAATGCGGTGAGGGCCGACTTCCGTGACCGGATCATCGTCGATCATCTCCCCAGATGAACGGAGCAATGGGAGCTTTCGCGCCAATGGCGCATTTCACCAGTGTCGGCGTCCGGGACTCCCGGCACGCGCGTATCGGACTACTCGCTCCGGACCGCCTCGGTGGCCGTCGCGGCCTCATGATCAGCGGTTATCGTCCAGCTGCATCCGATCGGCCCGAAAAGGCCGAGGCCCCTGACGATCCCCTAATTCGCGCGCTCACCCAGCGATGCAGCTACCGCACCGCTACCGTTCTGATTGTCCGAATCGTGCCCAGGCGGACACGCGCAGACGCCCGCGGCACCGGATACCCGCGAGTCTCTTCCCGGGCCTCGCACCCGCGTCCCCGCATCAGGCGGCGCCGCGAACACGGCGGCGCCGAGGCCACCCCCGATCCCGGCCTCGGCGCCGCCGCACCGCAATTCGAGGCCGCGACATCTGCCCGGCATCGCGACTGTGATCGACCACGATTCCGCCGCAAAACCATCGGAAACCGGCCGGTGCTGCAATGATCGACCCGGATTTGTCTTCAGTTCGGGTCGGCACCGTGAATCAACCTGTGCCCGTGGACTGTTCGAGGTGCAGAAGGATCGACCTGTATGACCGCAAGCCGGTACGCCAGCAAACCCGTCGTCGCCGAGGCCCCCGAGCCTTCCAGCTGGGGACGGCATCTGGGAATCAACGAGGACGTCGCCGACGGTCTCGACGCCGGGCAACTCGGCGCACTGATCTTCGTCCGGAAACTGGTGCGCTGCTGGTACATCGCCAATGTGGCACTGGCACTGTCGATCTGGGCCGCGATCACGCTGTGGGCCCGCCTCTACGGGCAGGCCACCTTCGGTGACTGCGCCGCAGTCAGCGGATTCACCAGCCGCTGCGATCCCGGCTGGCAGTCGCTGATCATGGGGCTGGTCAGCGGGTTCGTGGTCGCGACGGCAGTCTTCGTGCTGACCTCGCTGCCCTGCTTCATGATCGGCTACGCCATCCGCTGGTCGGCGCGCGCCATGGCCGACCGCAACGAATGGCGAATCACCGACTGACCGCGCACACCCGGCCCGACCGGTAGCGCCTAGCCGGCGGGACTCTCCGGTGGCATCGCCCCGGCGACGATCTCCCGCAGCGCCGCGATGTGTCCGTCGAAGGCGTCGCGCCCGGCGCGGGTCAGGCGGGCGCGAACCTTGCGGCGGCTGCCCTCGAGACGGCGTTCGGTCGCGACATACCCGGCGTCCTCGAGCGTCGCCAGCTGCTTCGACAACGCCGAATCCGACAGAGTCAGCCGCTCCTTGAGGAAGGCGAACTCCGCCCAATCCGCCGCGGCCAATGTCGCGACCAGATTCAATCGCGTACTCGGATGGATCAATTCATCGAAGCGGGGCACGCTCATGCGCGCGCCCAGTGACGGCCCACCCGCAGCAGCTCCGGCCCGCCGAACCCGATGACGGCCGCGATCAACACCGCCGACCACGTGCGCGGATGCCCGGTCCCGTCGGCGTCCAGCAGCAGGGCCGCCACCACGGTCAGCGCGACCAGGACCAGCAGCATGGTGATCACGACCAGCGGTGTGCGCCGCCCGGCGACCTCCGCGCTGACCTGGACCCGACCGGTGCGATGCCGCCCGTCCAGCAATCGCGATGCCAGCGCCGAATGCCCCGCGCCGAACACCAGCGTCCCAACTGCGGCCGGCCACCCCGGCCCGACATCCCCGATCACCCCCAAAACCACCCAGCCACCACCCATTGCCCACCAGTACCCCCGCGGCAGCCCGACCTCCTCGGCCACCTGCCGCCGCGCCCGCCCCGCCGCATCCAGCGTCGTCCGGGCCTGATCCGGAGTAATGCCGTCCATGCCGACCGCTTACTTTCCTGCTAGGAAAGTAAGCGTCCACTTTCCTGGCAGGAAAGTCAAGGCGGCCGTCGGCCGACCGGGCATTCCGGATCCGGCGCCGCGAAGTGCGTTGCGCGCGACGATGATCGACCGGCACCCGGGCTCGGGCGGTCGCGACATCGCCGTCGCCCCGACCGAATGCTGCGACGTCCCGCCCGATGCACCGCACACCTTGTTCGCGACGACCCGTTCGCGGTCACCCGGGCCCAGAGCGGCCGACAGGGGAGACTGACGGTCATGGCGGACGGGATCGAGTGGGGGACGGCGGATCGAGCGGCCGGGGTGAATCGCTTGTCGCCGCTGCGGTTCGTGATGGCGTTCGGTGTGGTGAGCATGCTCGCCGACGTCGTCTACGAGGGCGCGCGGTCGATCACCGGCCCGTATCTGGGCACCCTGGGCGCCTCGGCGGCCCTGGTCGGCTTCGTCACCGGGGCCGGGGAGGCGGTCGCGCTGGTGTTCCGCCTCGTGACAGGCCCGCTGTCGGACCGCACCGGCCGGCACTGGGCATTGTCGATCGCCGGGTACGCGCTGACGGTGGTGTCGGTGCCGCTGATGGCGCTGGCGACCTGGTTGTGGCCCACCGCGGGGCTGGTGGTGGCCGAACGGTTCGGCAAGGCCGTGCGCGCCCCGGCACGCGACACCATGCTCGCCCAGGCCGCCGGCTCGGGCATCGGGCGCGGAAAGGCGTTCGCGGTGCACGAGGCACTCGACCAATCCGGGGCGCTGCTGGGACCGCTGCTGGTCGCGGGCATGATCGCGCTCTCCGGCTTCCGGCTCGGATTCGCCGTCCTCGCCATTCCCGGCGCGTTGGCGCTGCTCACCCTGGTCTGGCTGCGGCGCATGGCGCCCCGGCCGGTGGCCTATGAGACCGAATATCACGACGCCGGGACCACCGTGCGAGACGATGGCCGGTTACCGGGCCGATTCTGGCTCTATGCGGCGTTCACCGCGACCTCGATGGCCGGGTTCGCCACCTTCGGGGTGCTGTCGTTCCACCTGCAGGCCCGTCACGTGCTCCCCGACGGTTTGATCCCGCTCACCTACTCCGCCGCCATGGGCGCGGCGGCATTGGCCGCGCTGGCCTCGGGGCACCTCTACGACCGGATCGGATTGCGGGGGCTGGTGATTGCGCTGCCGCTCTCGGCGGCGGTGCCGCTGCTGTCGTTCTCGACCCATGCCGGTGCGGTGTGGGCGGGAGCGATCGTGTGGGGCGCGGCGATGGGCATCCACGAATCCACCCTGCGCGCCGCGGTCGCCGACATGGTCCCCGCCGCGCGCCGCGGCACCGGATACGGCGTGTTCACCGCCGTCTACGGTCTGGCCTGGCTGGCCGGCTCCACCCTGATCGGTGTGCTCTACGGTCATTCGGTGAGCGCGGTCGTCGTCTTCACCCTCGCCACACAGGCGATCGCACTGATGTTGTTCGTGCCCTTGGCCTTCGCCCGCTCGTCCCGCCGTCGACCTCGTGGTCAGCCCAGCAGCTGGTCCAGATAGCACCAGCGCCAGGATTCGCCGGGCTCGACGCTGCGCATGACCGGATGGCCGGTGTCGTCGAAGTGCTTGGTGGCGTGATTGCCCGGTGAGGAGTCGCAGCAGGCGACGTGGCCGCAGTCCAGGCACATGCGCAGGTGGACCCAGACCAGGCCCTCGTCGAGGCATTCGCCGCAGGCGTCGGGAGTGTCGGGGGTCCGGACGCAGGGAGCTTCGCGCAGATGCTCGCAGGCGCCGGCGGTGACGGGGGAGCGCAGGGGGGTGCCATCGTCCTCCTCGGCCTCGGCGACCCGGTCGATGGTGGACTCCTCGATGTCGAGGGTGGCCATGACCGCCTGCAGGACCTCCTGATCGACCTGGCCCGAATCACGGATGCGCAGCACGGCTTCGCGCTCGGCGGCGAGCATGGCCAGGCGCAGGCGGCGGTACTCGCCGCTGGGGGTGACGCGCTGGGATTCGGAGCGGCCCAGCAACTCCCACGCCGACTGGGCGCGCACCACCACCCGGTTGCGCAGGGCATCGACCACGTCCGGCGGGGTTTCGGGGGCGATGTTCTCCTCGAGCGCCTGCAGTCCCGCGACGGTGGCCTGTTGCAGCAGATTCGCTTCCTGCAGGAGGTCTTCGGCCTGGCTGGGCCCGCGCAACCGCAGCACCCGCACCAGCCACGGCAGCGACAAGCCTTGCAGCAGCAGCGTTCCGCCCACCACCACGACCGCCAGCAGCCGCAGCGTCGCCAGCTCCGGGGTATCGCCGGGCAGCAGCAGCGCCGCGGCCAGCGTCACCACCCCGCGCATGCCCGCCCACGCCACCACCGCCGGACCGGTCCACTCCGGCTTGGGTTTTCCCTGCCGCCGCCCTTCGACCCGCCAGGCCGCATAGGTCGCCGGGAACACCCAGACCGGGCGCACCACGATCACCGTCACCAGCACCGCCGCGCAGGTCCACAGCAGCGTCGAATGCGACAGCCCGCTGTGCCAGGCATCCTCGACCAGATGCCGCACCTGCAGGCCGATCAACAGGAAAACCGCGCTCTCGAGCAGGAATTGGATGGTGCGCCAGTTGGTGTGCTCGGCGATGCGCGAGGCCGCGCTCTGCCACTGCGGGGCGCCGTGACCCAGGATCAGGCCACAGGTCACCACCGCGATCACACCCGAGGCGTGCACCCCTTCGGCGGGCAGGTACGCGATCCACGGCGCCAGCAGCGACACACTCGTATCCAGCACCGGATCGCTGATGCGCCGGCGCAGGAACGCCAGCACCATCGCCGCCACCCCGCCGATGAGCGCGCCACCACCGGCCGCGCCGACGAAACTCGCGCCCGCCTCCCACATCGTCACGCTGCCGGCCATGGCGGCCACCGCGGTGCGCAGGGTCACCAGCGCGGTCGCGTCGTTGAACAGCGACTCACCCTCGAGCAGGGTCACGATCCGGCGCGGCATCCCGACCCGGCGCGCCACCGCCGTGGCCGCCACCGCATCGGGCGGGGCCACGATCGCGCCGATCGCCACCGCCGCCGAGAACGGCACCGGCAGCAGCCAATACACCACCCCGCCCACCGCGAATGCGGTGAACAGCACCAATCCCACCGACAGCAGGGTGATCGAGGTCTTCTTCGGCCGGAAATCCACCAGCGAGGTGCGGATCGCCGTCGTGTACAGCAGTGGCGGCAGCAATCCCAGCAACACCAGTTCGGGTTCGACCTCGAACTCCGGCACCAGCGGCAGATACGAGCCGATCACCCCGGCGACGGTGAGCACGAACGGCTCACCCAGCCCCAGCCGGCGCGCACCGGCCGCCAATGCGACCGCCACCGACACCAGCAATACCAGTCCGAACGCCCACTCCACGAGATCATCGTGCCAGCCGCCATGACCGATTCCGGCATCGGCTCGCCTCCAGCGAACAACCCCGCCCGCCGGCGTGCACGGACCCGGCCGGATTCACCCCCGCCGGGACAGCGCAGCTACTCCGCGTGTTGCCCGGACCGCGAGCGGGTGATCGCGAAAACCCCGAACCGGGCGGCCAGCGCCACCAGCCACAGCACCACACCGACCAGGTTGAACACCGTCCCGGCATCGGTATAGGCGCCGATCAGGATGGAGACGACACCCGCCGAGAAACACACGACGGTGGCGGCATGACAGACGGTCAGAGTGATGCGCAGGTCGGTGTCCGGACCGGCGGCTGGCTCGATGCTGATGGTGAAACTCCTGGCAACGCTGGTGAATTCGACCCCCGGCACCTTAGCGCCCCGGACGCCGAAGTGCAGATTCCACGAGTTCACCGACTTCGCACCGGCCCGCGGCCCGCACCCGGTTACCCTGTTGCCCAACATGATTCGCGGGACCGATGCACGTGGACATCGGCCAGTGCCGGGCGGCTGGCGCCCGCCCTCGGGGCGGCACTGCCGGGCGGCCGGCGCGTCGTCGTCGCATCCACCGCGCCGAGCGCAGAACACGCAGGGCCGCATCGAGAACACACCGGGCGCGCGGGCGGGTGAGGGCGGCGGCGACCAGTGCGAGGGCGAGCACGGCCCCGATCGCGACCAGGGGCCAGCGGCGGTGGCGCGGCTCGGGGTCGACGCCCTCGTCATGGCCGCCTTCGGAATGCGAATAGGGCGCACGTCCGAACCGGTCGGGGCCGCCCGAGAAGCGGCGTCCCCGTAGCTCATTCGGGTCGCGGCGCGGATTCCATGGGTTTGCCCGCATCCCGCCACGCGGTGATGCCGCCCGCGAGGCTGTGCGCGTCGTACCCGGTGCGGCGGGCCAGGGCCGCGAAGCGCAGCGACACCTCACCGACCGGGCAGACGAAAACCACGGGGCGCGAACGCGAGAACGGGACGCCCTGGGTGAGCATGTCGTCCAGGTGATCGTCGCGAATGTTCACCGCGCCCGGCACATGCGCGATCCGGTAGGCCATCGCGCCCCGGGTATCGACGACGGTCGGGCGGGCCGTGCGGTCGAGCTGCTCGAGCTCATCGGGGGACAGGACCGGGGTGGCCGACAATTCGGCCGCGGTCGGCGCCGGCGCGCGCCCGGGTTTGCCGAACAGTTCCGGGCGGCGCTTGCGGATGTAGGACAGATACGGTTCCAGGCGGTCGCAGACGATGACCACCGCGACGAGCGGATCGGCCTGGGCGGCAGGCCGTTCCAGGGTCCCGAGGAACTCCAGGGCCGCGGCATAGGTCGCGCCGCTGGTGGGTCCGGCGAGCACACCGTGGGCCGTGGCCAGTTCGAGCGTCGCCTCGACCGCGCGCCCGGCCTCGATCGCCATGATGCGGTCGTAGAAATCGGGCTGGAACAGTCCCACATCCCACATCTCGGTCTCCGAGCGGATACCGGGAATGAAATCGGAGCGCTCCGACACCACCGCGATGGTCTTCAGCTCCGGATTGTGTTTGCGCAGAAACGTCGCCGTGCCGCGCGTCGATCCGGTGGTGCCCAGCCCGCCGACCAGATAGTCGACCCGGGTGATGCCGTCACGCGCCAGATCCTCGTGGATCTCCCGCCCGGTCCCGTGATGGTGCGCCTCGATGTTCTTCTCGCTGGTGTACTGCGACGGGTGATACCAGCCCCCGGGTGTGCGCGCCATGGTCGATTCGATGACCGAGTACACGTCGTTGGGCGCGGTCGGATCCGGGCACTCCGACAATCCGGGCAGCTCCTCGATGTCGGTGCCCAGCAACTGCAACAGCTCCCGCACCTCGGCGACCTTGATCCGATTGGTCACCGCCCGCAACCCGATCCCGTGCACGGCCGCCAGAATGCGCAGCGCCTTGGCGGTATTGCCGCTCGAGGCCTCGATCAACGTCTTCTTCTGCGCGACGATGTCGTCGAGGTCGTCGCGGATCATCCCCCACGCCACCCGGTCCTTCACCGACCCGAACGGGTTGTAGAACTCCAGTTTCGCATACAGCTCCACGTGCGAGAGCCCGTGCACGGCCGGATCCAGCCGCAGCAGTGGGGTGTTGCCGATCAGCTCGGTGATGTGGTCGTAGCGCATCAGTGCACCTCGTGCCGGTCGACGTCGCGGCCCACCGAAAACGTCCCGGACCGCTGTACCACTGCCAGTTTCGGCGGCACCGGATGCATGGATGCACGCGCTGCCGACAAATCCATGTGGTAGGCAGCGGTATTGGGGAAGACGACGAAGTCCCCGGGAGCGGGCAGTGCCGGCAGCCACACCTTGTGATTGGTGATCAGATCCCGCTCCAGGCACAACCGTCCGGCCAGGAACACCCCCACCGCACCGGAATGCGCGTCGGCCCGATCGCGGGCGGGGACCAGGATCGGGTCCACCATCACCTCCTGATCGGCCGGGGTGACGGTGTCGCGACTCAGATCCAGATTCACCAGCGTACTGCCGTCCGCGGTCTCCTTCACGAATTCCACCCGCGCCACCGTGATTCCGGCATGATCGGCCAGCGCCTTGCCCGGCTCCAGCCAGATCTCGATCGAGTTCTCCCCAGCCACCTGTGCAAAAGTGCGGCCCCCCTGGGATTCCAGCCCCGTATCCAGCAGGTCTGCCAGCATCCGGTCAGCATCCACAATGTTGGCGTATTTGTGAAAAACCGGTGTCCCGTGCACCGCGCCGTCCCCGAGATGGAACCCGAAGGTGTTGCCGCCCCACGTCATCGGCTCCCTCCGCCCCACCAGGGATTCCCGCAGCGCGTGCACATACGCATCGAACGCATCCGCGTCCGCGGTGAACACCTGCCGGAACCCGCCGCCGATATTCAGCACCGACGGCGCGAGCCCGTACCCGAACGCGCGCTCGGTTAACGTCAGGCAACTCTCCACCGCCCGCATCCGCTCGGCCGGTTCTCCGGAATCCAGGTGAAAGGCGAACCCGCGGAACTCGATCCGCTCGCGCTGCGCCGCCAGCAGCGCCAGCACGACGTCGACGCGATGCAGCGGCACCCCGAACCGGCTGACCGGCGTCCCCGCGAACCCGCACACCCGCACCAGCACCGGCACCCGCGTCGGTGCCAGCGCCGCAATGCGTTCCAGCTCCCACGCATTGTCCACGTTGATCGTCACCCCGCTGCCCACCAGCTCCCGCACGAACCCCTCACCCTTGGGGCCGGTCACCTCGATCCGCTCCGGCTCGAACCCCGCCTTCAGCGCGCTGTCGAGCTCCGCCGCCGAGGCCACATCGATTCCGGCACCCGCCGCTCGCGCCGCCTCCACGAACGCGCGCGACTGATTCACCTTGTGCGCGTAGCAGATCCGGAACCCCTGCACCCGAGTCGCGAGTTCCGAGCGCAGCCGCTCCAGGTTCTCGGCGAACACCTGCGGAAACACCAGATGCGCCGGCGACCCGAACTCGGCCACCGCGTCGGCCACCGCGTGCGGCGCGGCCACGAACTCCCGCACCAGCGCATGCATCTTCGCCGGCAGTCCCGGCGGTGCGGAAGCCGTCATACGGCGGATTCGGTGGTCGCGGGTGTGACCGCGGTCGGGTTGTAGCCGCTGTCGCGCAAGGCCTCGAACACGCGATGGCGGTTGCGGGGACTGCGGAACTCCGCGACCACCCGCTTGCTGTTCAGGTCGATGTCCTGCACGCCCACACTCATCGACTCCAGCACCCCGGTGATGGTGCGGATGCAGTGCTTGCAGGTCATGTCGGGCACATAGAACACCTGGTCCTCGGCGGCGAGTTCCGCGGTGTCCGAACCGGTGTCGGCCGCCACCTCGGCGACGGTGACCCGGTCCACGATGCGGGTGAACACGTCGGTGAACGTGTCGATGACCACCGGCAGGATGCTGTAGTGCTCCCCGTCGAGCTGATGCGGCATGGCCGCCAGGCACGCCGGGCGGGTCCCGGGCGGCAGCAGCGCGTACTGGCGCGAGATCAGATCCAGCTCGTCGTGGTATTTGGTGATGGCCTCGGCCACGCTCAAACCCTCGGTGTGGGTGGCGCGGCGCATGACCCGGTGCGCGTCCTCGATGGTCATGTCCTTCATCGCGCGCAACGTCGCCACCGTCTCTGCCGAATACCGTACGGTCCCATCGGGTTGGGTGGTCAGCGTCACCGCGATCATGCCGCGCCGGTAGCTCGAGGCCTGCAGCTCCCAGTACCAGCGCGTCGCCACCGCGCCGTAGATCCCCGAATCCCGCATGCCGACCGCGAATTCGGCCGGCGTCCGATACGGCGTCCACCGCGCCAGCAGCGCGTGCTGGGCCAGCGCTCGCCCCGCCGCCTCGATGCCCACCCGGAAGATCTCGGACGGCTCGTGGTCGGTGGTGGTGCCCTCGAGTACCGCCACGTCGCGGGGCGTCAGCTCCGAGATGCGCCGGGCCAGTGCGGTATCGGCCTGCAGCGCGTGCCACAGCGTCAGCACCGTCTCGCGCATGGCGATGGGCACGATCGGGCCCAGCCCGCCCACCCGGTAGTGCCCGGTATTGGGGATCGCGTCGCTGTCGGTCCAGGCGATGCGATGGGTCGCGCTGGTCACGTGGTCGGCGCGGCACGGGCGCATGAACCGTTCCAGGTACAGCCGCTGCGACAGCGTCAGGTGCGAGCCCGGTTCCGATTGCAGTGCCGCGCACGTGTATTCGACGTGCCGCGGCGGAGGCAGCACCGGGGGCGCGCCCAGGCCGGGCCGGGCCAGCGCGGCCAGCACCCGGGAGGCGGCACGCCGGTCGTAGCGGGGTTCGGGGCCGGACATGGTCAACAGACCTCCTCGGCAATGGTGGCGACACACTCGGTGAACCGGTCGATCTCGTCGACGGTGTTGTAGATGTGGGTGCTGACCCGCACCGAGTCCTCGTCCATCGGCACATCGTCGGCGGGCACACAGTGCGCACCGGTGCGCACCAGGAACCCGAGCTCGCTGAGCACGAACCCCAGATCCGTGGCGCTGATCCCGTCCAGGGTGAAAGACACGATCCCGTAGCCGGTTTCGCACGGCGCATGCGCCGGACCCGGCAGGAACTCCACGCCCGGTATCGGGCGCAGGCCCGCGATCAGCCGCTGTGTCAGCGCCCGATTGTGGGCCGCGACAGCGTCCAGGCCCAGGTCGTCGAGCACCTCGAGGGCCGCGCCGAGCGCGAGGATGCCGGGGATATTGTGGGTGCCGCCCTCCAGCAACTGCGGCATCGAACCGGCCAGCAGTCCCGAATCACCCAGCGACACCGCCGAATTGCCGCCCGGCAGAAACGGTGTCAGTTCATCGTGGCGCCGGCGGCGGCAGTACAGTACCCCGGTCCCGGGCGCCCCGAACATCTTGTGCGCGGAGAACACCGCGAAATCCGCGTCCAGCTCCGCCACCCGCACCGGCAGATGCCCGCCGGACTGGCTGCAGTCGAAACACAGCGCGATCGCCGGATCGATGCGCCCGCGCAACTCCTCGAGGGTGGTCAGCGCCCCGAACACGTGATGCAGATGCCCCACGGTGATCAGCCGGGTGCGCGGGGTGATCCGCGCGGCCACATCCTCGACATCGGCCTCGCCCAGCGCGGTGACCCGGTAGGGCACCAGCCGGATCGTGCGGCCGAACCCGCTCAGCAACCGCCGCAGGTGATGCCACGGATACACGTTCGAGGCGTGATCGCGTGGGCTGTAGAGGATCTCGTCGCCGTCGCGCAGCGTGGTCAGCCCCCACGACAGCGCCACCGCATTGAGACCGGCCGTGGACCCGCCGGTGAACACCACCTCATCCGGTGCGGCCCCGATGAATTCGGCCATCCGCTCGCGCACCGTCTCGATGCGGTGGGTCAGGCTGCTCGCCCACGGGTAGGTGCCGCGTCCGGCATTGGCGGTGCGCTCACTGTGATAGCGATGCACCGCGCGGATCACCGGCAGCGGCTTCTGGGTGGTGGACGCCGAATCGAGATAGATGTCGGAGGTTTCGGTCAGCGCGGGGAAGAGCCCGCGCAGCGGGGGGCGCGCCGGTCCCCGGGCGGCGGCGGGCGGCGTGGGCGTCGAGGTCGCGGCTGCGGAGGCGCGCACCGGAACCCTCCCTCCCAGGAGTTCACGCTGGACCTCACCCACGATACGCACATTTGCCGGTGCGCTCGAAGGTTCTCGCGGGCAACCGCTTTCGTCGGTACGGCTTCGTTACCGCATCGAACGACCGCTCAGCGCTCGGGTCCGCCCGGATTGCACAGGGCCGCCACGGTCGCGTCGTACCCCACCGCGGGACGCCACGGTTCGAGATTCCAGCTGGTCTTGTCCGGTTGCACCACCCGCGCCCACTCCCAGTGGCAGCGGAACTGGTCGTACATGCCGGGAGAATCGGCGTCGGGCGCGGAGGTGAGCACCTCCTGCCAGGCCCGCCCCAGCGCGGCGCCGAAGGTGTCGGCGCGCCCGGCCTGGGTCGGATAGACCCGCAACCGGCGGCCGTCGGGGTCGTCGGTCCATTCGGTGTGGTCGATGAGCGCCTGATCCGGGAACGGATCCAGCGTCGGCACCCCGGGCGTGGTCGGCGACGGACTCGCGATCGGCGCGGACGAACCGGTGGGCTGGGGTGTGTCGCTGGGCTGGGATGAGGCGGTGGGCGGGGAACCGGCGACCGTCGAGGGGTGCGGCGCCAGCGTCAGCGAACTCACCACCACCGGCGGCGAATCCTCGGCCGCCCCGCAACCGGTCAGTACCAGTGCCAGCGCGAGCACAGGTGGGCCACCCGCGAGCTTCCAGCGCCGCCGCATGGGCATTCGCCCCTTTCTTCCGATCCGTCGGGCCTGGATCCGACGCTACCAGCGGTGATTACGCGCATACCGTACTCGCGAGTAGATAGGAACTTCGGCGTTCCGAATCCGCTCGCGCTGGTGCATTGGCCCAGACAGCACCTACGATGTCACGCGCGGGGCGGTTCGTGAAAGAGAGAACCGTCCGGCACCCTTGGTACCGGATGGTTGCTGACTGGCAGGGGAACAATGAACGCCGCGACTGTGAAATTGCTTGTGTGGGAGTGCGACAACACCCTGTGGGACGGGGTGGTCTGCGACTCCACCGCAGGCGCGCTGCGCGCCGAGGCCGCGCGCTCGCTGCGCATCCTCAACGAACGCGGTGTCATGCACGCCGTCGCCTCCCGCGGCGAATGGGCCTGGACGGTAGAGCAATTGCGCCGCCACGGCGTGGCCGAGCGTTTCGCCGCCGTCGAGGTCGGCTGGGGCCGCAAGTCCGCGGCCATCACCCGCATCGCCGAAACCCTGGGCGTGGGCCTGGACCAGGTCGGCTACATCGACGCCGAACCGCTCGAGCGCAGCGAGGTCGCCCACGCCCTGCCGCAGGTGCGCTGCTACGCCGCCCGCCACGTGGATGTGCTTGCCGCGCTGCAGGAATTCCGCGCCCCCGTCGGCGACGTCCCGCCGCCCACCTCCCCGATGGCCCACATCCACGCCCGCTGACCGGCACGCTGTCACAGCGCTGACCAGCGCAACGTCACAGCACCGACCAGCGCAACGTCACAGGCCCGCCGATCGGAGACGATCGACGGGCCTGCGCTGTAGCCGGTGTGGATCAGGCGGGGGTGGATTCGGTCCCCCCGCTGCGGATCTCGACGATCGGCAGCACCAGCGCCGCCGGGGCGGTCGCCGGGACCATCGGCTGCACCGGTGCAACGGGTGCAATACGGGCGTAGCCCGCGGCCTGCGACGGGCGGGTGTCGGCCTCGCCCTTGTTGGGCCACAGCGCCGCGGCGCGCTCGGCCTGCGCGGTGATGGTCAGCGACGGGTTCACCCCCAGGTTCGCCGAGACCGCCGCGCCGTCGACCACGCTCAGGGTCGGGTAGCCGTAGACGCGGTGGTAGGGATCGATGACACCGTGGTCGGCGTCCGCGCCGATCACGGCGCCGCCCAGGAAGTGCGCGGTGAGCGGGATATTGAACACCTCGCCCCAGGTGCCGCCCGCGACACCGCCGATCTTGTCCGCGACCGCGCGGGTGACCTCGTTGCCGGCCGGGATCCAGGTCGGATTCGGTTCGCCGTGGCCCTGTTTGGAGGTCAGCTTGCGCCCGAACAGGCCGCGTTTGGTGTAGGTGGTGATGGAATTGTCCAGATGCTGCATGACCAGCGAGATGATGGTGCGCTCGCTCCAATCCTTCACCGACAGGAACTGCAGCAGCATCAGCGGGTGGCGCAGCACCGTCAGCAGGAAGCGCAGCCACCGGGGAATCCTGCCGCCGCCGTCGACCATGAGTGTCTGCAGCAGGCCCATCGAGTTCGAGCCCTTGCCGTAGCGGACCGGCTCGATGTGGGTGTCGGGGGTCGGGTGGATGGAGGAGGTGATGGCGACGCCGCGGGTGAAGTCCACGTCCGGATTCACCTTGCGGGTGGCCGCCCCCAGGATGGACTCGGAGTTGGTACGGGTCAGTACGCCCAGCCGCGGCGAGAGCTGCGGCAGCACGCCCTTGTCGCGCATGGCGAACAACAGCTGCTGGGTGCCGCGGGTGCCGGCGGCCAGCACCACGTGCCTGGCGGTGTAGGTCTTGGGCTGTTTGCGCAGCCAGGCGCCGGTGCGCTCGGTCTCCACGTCCCAGGTGCCGTCGGGCAGCGGGCGCACGCTGGTGACCGTGGTCATCGGGAAGACCTGCGCGCCACCCTTTTCCGCCAGGTACAGGTAGTTCTTGACCAGGGTGTTCTTGGCGTTGTGGCGGCAGCCGGTCATGCACTCGCCGCATTCGATGCAGCCGGTGCGGTCCGGGCCCGCGCCGCCGAAGAACGGGTCGGGCACGGTCTTGCCCGCCTCGCCGAAGAACACGCCGACCGGGGTCTGCACGAAGGTGTCGCCCACGCCCATGTCCTCGGCGACCTGCTTGAACACCTCGTCCGCGGGGGTCATGTGCGGGTTGGTGACCACGCCGAGCATCTTGCGGGCCTGGTCGTAGTAGGGCATGAGTTCGTCGTGCCAGTCGGTGATCTCGCGCCACTGCGGGTCCTGGAAGAACGGGGCCGGGGGCACGTAGAGGGTGTTGGCGTAGTTCAGTGAGCCGCCGCCCACGCCCGCGCCCGCGAGGATGAGGACATCGCGCAGCGGGTGGATGCGCTGAATCCCGAAGCAGCCCAGCTTCGGCGCCCACAGGAACTTGCGCAGGTCCCAGCTGGTGTCGGGGAGCTGGTCGTCGGCGAAACGCTGACCGGCCTCGAGCACACCGACGGTGTAACCCTTCTCGGTGAGGCGCAGTGCGCTCACACTGCCGCCGAATCCTGACCCGACGATGAGCACGTCGAAATCGGTGTCGCGTTGGGTCATGGATTCTCCCTTGTCGTCGTCGACAGTGTGGCGGCGGTTACGCTAACGCGGACAGTTGTAACTGTCAACGTCCGCCGGTAGCGGTATCTATGCTGTTCGGGTGGATCGATACAGCCGTCTGCAACTCGCCGAACTCAGCGGTGTGGCCGCCCGCACCATCCGGTACTACCACTCGGTCGGCGTGCTGCCCAGGCCCGGCCGAGCCGGCAAGGAAGCGGTCTACGGTCCCGAACACCTCGAACGGCTGCGCGCCATCACCGCCATGCAGGCGCGCGGGCTGCGCCTGGACGCGATCCGCGAGGTGTTCGAGGCCGAGGTACCCGGAGACGGGGACTGGCGTGAGGTCTTCGATCCGCGCTACAGCGCCGGGGCCGACACCGGCACGATCCTCGACGACGAGGCCCTGACCGAATTGCTCGGCGATCGCCGCCCGGAGATCCTCGACGATCTGCTCGCCGCGGGCTACCTGGAGCGCGTGGGCGAGCGCTGGCGGGTGCCCGAACCGGCCATGCTCACCGGGGCGCTCATCCTCTACGACGTGGGCACCGACATCGCCCTGTCGGGCGTGCTGCGCAAGCTGATCCGCACCCATATCGCCGCCCTGGCCGACGAGATGATCCGCGTCATCCGCGAGGCCTCCGGGGCGGAGTACAGCGGCGAGGGCCTGGACCTGGATCTCGATCGCTTCCGCGATCGGTTCCGGGCCGCGGCCCGGGAGGTCGGCGGGGCCACCCTGGTGGAGGAGATCGAACGCGCGGTGCGTGAGCTCGACCGCTGAACTCCGCTGCCGCGGCCGTGTCAGGGCGCGGGGGCCAGGGCCGCGCTGGGCACGGTGACGGGGGAGTCGCAGCTGGCGGGCGGATCCACGAGGTGGCAGTCCGAGGGCAAGCGCACCGGCTCGTAACCGGAGGGCACGCCGCTCGCCTTGATGATCTGGCGGTAGGTGTCCACGGCGTCGGTGGGCTTGCGGGTCAGGCTCGGATCGGTGCGCACGTCGACGGTGTAGAGGCCGAATCGCGGTGTGTAGGAACCCCACTCGTAGTTGTCGGTGAGACTCCAGTAGTTGTAGCCGATGAGGTTCATGCCGTCGGCCCTGGCGCGCTGCAGCCAGTAGACGGTGTCGCGCAGGTGATCCGAGCGGGTGTAGCCGTCGGCGCGAGCTTTGCCGTCCTCGGTGGGCATCCCGTTCTCCACCACCCACAGCGGCTTGCCCGGGAATTTCTGCGAATAGTGTTGCAGCGCATAGTAGATGCCCTCGGGCCGGATGGGCAGCTCCCACATCCCGGGCGGCGGGGCGGCCGAACCGTCGGGCAGGTTGACGGCATTGGTCCTGGGCGGCTCGAGGCCGAAGTAGTAGTCCACGCCGATGAAGTCGAGCTTGTCGCCGATGCGGTCCATGAGCGGGCCGTTGACCTGCGACTCCGAACCGGCCACGTACCCGACATTGCTGGTGACCAGCGCCTTGGGCTGTACCTGGTGGATGTAGTCGTAGATCTGGTTGTGCACCTGGGCGACCTTGTCGAGCATCTGGTCGGCGTCGGTGTCGTTCTGGCGCACCTCGTGTATGATGTAGGCGACCGGCTCGTTCACCGTGACCCACACCGGATTTCGCGAGGTGTAGCGGTCGACCACCTTGCGGGCATTGGCCAGCCAGTCGTCCACCATGCCCGGATTGCGCCAGCCGCCGCGCTCGGCCTCCCAGCCCGGATACACCCAATGGTCCAGTGTCAGCATGGGTTCCATGCCGTTGGCCACGATGTCGTCGACGAGCCGGTCGTAGAAGGCGAACCCGTCCTCGTCCCAGACCCCGGGCTCGGGCTGCAGCCGCGCCCATTCGATGCCGATGCGGAACACCTTCGACCCCAGGCTCGCGGCCAGGGCGATGTCGCTGGGGTAGCGGGAGCGGAAGTCGATGGAGTCGCGGTAGCGGTCCCAGCCGGGATTGGCGTCGATGTAGTGCATCCAGTTGCTGTCGGGCGCATGCCCCTCGGACTGGAATCCCGACGCGGCCACGCCCCACAGGAAGTCCGGGCCCAGGCTGCCGCGCGTGCCGGTCGCGGCCGCGGGCGGGGGCGTGGCCGGGGTGGCGTGGGCGATGCTCGCCACCGGGAGCAGCATCGCGGCGGCCGCGAGCCCGGCCAGGACGAGGCGGTGCAGTCGTCTGCGCATCGGGGCTCCTCCTCCGGGACGGGTGGTCGGAATGTCCCGATCGGAGCGTAGCTGCCGGTTAACTGAATTCCGGGGCAGCGGCGGGCGTGTCGCGGTGTGCGACCGGTCTCCCCAACCCCCGGAGGGCATCCGGATTTCCGGTCCGGAAAACCCGTGCGGGGCCTTCACCAGCCACTTTACCCGTCTGCGTGCGATCTGCGGTGTCGTGTCCGGTCGGTGCACGCCCAGCGTTCGGGTCGTACCGGCCTGTGGCCCAAGCAGTTCCACGAGGGGGAGTCACAGACCGGTGCAACCGGCGGGCCGTGGAGCGTGGCACGGAGTCAGCGGGGCAGGGTGACCGGGTCGGCGCAGCTGTCGAGGGCGTCCACCAGCGAGCAGGTCGCGGGCGGGCGGGTCGGCAGGTAGCCGGCGGGCACGCCACCGTCGTGGGCGATGGCGCGGTAGGCGTCCGCGGCGTCGGTGGGGCGGCGCGTCAGGCTCGCATCGGTGCGCACGTCGACGGTGTAGAGGCCGAAACGCGGTGTGTAGGAACCCCACTCGTAGTTGTCGGTGAGACTCCAGTAGTTGTAGCCGATGAGGTTCATGCCGTCGGCCCTGGCGCGCTGCAGCCAGTAGACGGTGTCGCGCAGGTCGTCGGCGCGGGTGTAGCCGTCGGCGCGTGGTGCGCCGTTCTCGGTGGGCATGCCGTTCTCCACGATGTAGAGCGGCTTGCCGGGGAATCGGTGAGCGAAGTGGCGCAGCGTGTAGTACAGGCCGTCGGCCTGCAGCGGCAGCTTCCACAGCGCCGACGAGGCGAAGTTGGTGTACTCGGCGGCCGTGTCGGGGGACAGGCCGTAGTAGTAGTCGATGCCGACGAAATCCAGCTTGGCCGCGATCGCATCGAGCATGGCGCCGTTGACGATCGGGTCCGCGGCGGGCACGTAGGCGACATTGCTGGTCACCATGGCGTCGGCCTGGCGGGCGTGGATGTAGTCGTAGATGCTGTTGTGTGCCTGCGCGAGTCGCGCCTGCATGGCCGGCACGTCGGCGGCGGGCAGCCCGCCGTTGCGGACCTCGTTCATGATGTAGGCGAAGGGCTCGTTGATGGTGACCCACATCGGATCCGCGCCGGCGTAGCGGTCGACCACCGTGCGCATGGTCGCCAGCCAGTCCTCGACCATGCCCGGATTCGCCCACCCGCCGCGATCGGCTTCCCATCCCGGATACACCCAGTGGTCGAGGGTGATCATCGGCCGCATCCCGGCGGCCCGGATGGCCGCGATCACCTTGTCGTAGAAGGCGAATCCGTCCTCGTCCCACATCCCCGGCTGCGGCTGCAGCCGCGCCCATTCGATGCTGAGCCGATAGGTGTCGACGCCCAGATTCGCGGCCAGCGCGATATCGGAGGCATACCGGTCGTAGAAGTCGACGCTGTCGCCGTAGCGGTCGTAATCCGGGTGGGTGTCCACGTACCGGCGCCAATTGCTGTCGGGCGCGTGGCCTTCGTTCTGGAACCCCGCCGCGGCCACGCCCCAGTGGAAGTCGGCGCCCAGTGCGGGCAGATCTGCTGCCGCGGGCACCGCACCGGCCGGGGCGCCGGTCGCGAGCAGGGCGGTGGCGGCGACGGCCAGGGTGGCCACGGCATGGCGGCGGGGGTGCGTGCGCATGGGCTCCTCATTCGGCGGGCAGCGAATCGGGCAGGCGTCCGGCATTATTGCCGACGCGCGCCCACACAACCCCAGGTTCGACCGAATAGTCCGGTCCGGACGCGACGTCGAGATAGCGGGAGGTCAACGCGGCCGCGGTCAGATCCGCCAAAACCACCCACCCCGTGTCGCGCAACAGCCGTTCGACACCGGTCGAAGCCTCCGGCGGCATGTCGAAGACGATCTCGGCACCGCCAGGGCACTCCGGCAGCATCCGCAAGACCGACTCGACTGCCCGGACCTGGCAGTGGGTGAAGCCGCCGGAGCCGAGGCTTCCGCCACCGATACGCCGCCGCATGCCCGGCACTCCATGGAGACCATCGAATCCCGATGCGCGCCGGGCAGAGTCGGCCGCCTCGCCGACTCCTGCACGAGTGCCCGGATCCTCGGGGCGCGGATCAGCGAGAACGATGACGAACGCGGACTGCTCGGGGCGGAATCCCGGTGTGTGTCGCGGGATTTCCGCGACGCGGGCCCCGGACGCCGCGTCGTTGCGCAACGTGGCGGGGTGGAACCGGCCGAAATCGGTGGTCGTCACCGTGCTTCCGAAATCCTCGGGCGTGACTCGGTAGACGTGGAGGTCGGGATAGGGATTGTGGGCGGCGAAGGTGTCCAGTGCCGTGCCGAACACCACCACCTGGCGCGTCCCGGCGGAGACGGCGTCGGCGAGCCGATCCTCGGCGTAGCGCTGCCGGGCGGTCGCGAGCAGCCGCCGGCGCGCCCGGTCACAGCGGGCGCGCGGGGTCTCGGTGGCGGACACGGCGAGGACGCTCACTCGGCGGGCTGGTCGCCGTGCGGATTCGGGCCCCAGCCCGGTCGGCCGGGGCCGCGGTGCTGCGGGTGGCCCGGGCCGCCCGGTTGCCCGGGCCCGCCGAAGGGCAGGCCCGGAATCTTCGGCATGCCGGGCATTTTCGCCCAGTCGGGCGGCTCGGGCATGGGTGGCATCTCTGGCATCTGGGGCATGGGCGGGACCGGCGGCACCGGCGGGATCTGGATGCCCGCGGCGGGCCCGCCGAAGCGCTGGAAGGCGGCTTGGCGTGAGGTGCCGAAGATTTCGCCGATCTCGGCCCAGGTGCGGCCCTCCTCGCGCGCCTGGCGGACCAGCGAGCGCAGCACGTCGTCGACGACGCCGTCGAGGCTTCTGGCCGCGCGCAGTGCCGCCATGACCGACGGCGTGGGCTTGCCGTCACCGGGCCGCAGCACCTCGGTGACGAATTCGGCATTGGTGGACAACAGTTTTGCCAGGACCGCGCGTTCGTCGGCGGGGTCTCTGTGCCGGGGATCAGTCATATGTAAATGCTGCCTTTACGTGAAAGCCTGTGTCAAGGAACTATTTACACGCTCGCGGATACTGGTCATTAGCTGAAAGCGGGGCGGCGGGTTTGCCGCACCTATAACGTGTTCGTCAGAGATCAGGAGGTGCTGGGTGAGGACACCGATGACATGACCGATCCCCAGAGATACGCGGCCGAGCACGAGCTGTTCGAACTGGTCCGCAAGGCCGGATTCGAGGGGCCGGCCTGGAAACTGCTGGCGGACAGTCTGGTTCGCCACGCATTGGCGGTGCTGGGGCCGTGGGTGCGCACCGGCTGGATTTTCTCGGTGGCCGAGCAGAAGCGCATGCCGCTCCGCCCGACCGCGCAGGAACGACTGCTGGTGGAGACCCGCTTCGCCGAGGACTTCGTGCAGGAGACCATCACCCGCGCGCTGGAGCGCTTCCGCCGCAATGCCCGCGATGGCGACGGCTGGAATGCCGACGGCGGCCTCGGCCTGGGCAGCTACTTCATCGGCGCGTGTGTGCTGGCCTTCGTCGAGCACTTCCGCCGCAGCCGCCGCACCGGTGACCTCTATCGGTTCCAGGCCGCGGCCTCGGTGGCCATCGTGACCGAGGACGGCCCGGACCTGATGGAGGTGCTGGCCTCCACCGAGGACGTGGCCGGTTCGCTGGTGGACCGGCTGGCCTTCCGCAGCCGCCTGGCCGGGCTCGGCGACCGCGACCGCGGGCTGGTGTGGGGCAAGGCCATGGGCCTGACCGGCCGTGAAATCCAGCACCTGTTCGACTTCCCGTCCGTGCAGGCGGTCGAACAGCGCTGGGCCCGACTGAAAGGCGACCAGGGCTGGATGACCGGCCTCGACGGTAAGGAGGCGGCCGAATGAGCCCCGACCACGCCCCGGACCCGGTGGCCCGCGTCGCCGAGCTGCTCGAGCGGTCCTCGCTGAACGAGCCCGCGCTGCAACGGCTCTACGCCCGCATCCCGCGCCGCGCCGCCGAACTGCACGCCACCCCGACCACCGTCCCCGCGCCCGAGTCCGGATTCGCGGCCCGCCTCAACAGGCTCTTCGAGGTCGTACACGCCCCGGGCGAGCGCCCGCACACCAACTCCGAGGTGGCCGCCCAGCTGACCGCGTGGGGCCATCCCATCTCCAAGCCCTATCTGAGCCAGCTGCGCTCGGGCGTGCGCACCGATCCCTCCCGCGAGACGATTGCCGCGCTGGCCCGCTTCTTCCGGGTCCGGTCGGCCTATTTCGCCGACGACGCCTACACCACCGCTGCCGACCGGGACTCCGAATTGATCGCCCGGCTGCAGTTCCACGGCCTGCGCAAGCTGTCCACGCGGGCCTTCGATCTGAGCGAGGAGTCCCAGAACCTGCTGACCTCCATGGCCGATCGCCTGCGCGTCACCGAGGGGCTGCCCGAGGTGGGCGGCGGGGTCGATTGATCGCCGAACCCGGCCGCGCCTGATATACGAGATATCTTGCGGCGGCGCGGTCCTGCGTGAGCGCCGGTCTGTCACTGTGTCCGGGTGCCGAACCACGACCGTCCGCTGATCGATCCCGCCCCCGACACCGCGCCCGCCGAGGCCGGACTGTCGCTGGGGCGGCGGTCGGTGGCCGAGTTCGCCGGAACCGCGGCGCTGGCGGCGGTCGTGATCGGCTCCGGGATCGCGGCCCAACAGCTCTCGCCCGGCGATGTCGGACTGCAGCTGCTGGAGAACTCCACCGCCAGCGCGCTCGGCCTGGCCGTGCTGATCCTGACGTTCGGCCCGATCTCGGGCGCCCACTTCAATCCCGTGGTGTCACTGGCGGATTGGCTGGGCGGACGGCGGCAGCCCACCGGGCTCGGCACCGGGGAACTGGGAGCCTATGTGGCCGCGCAGTGCTCGGGCGCGATCGTCGGCGCCTTGCTGGCCGACGCCATGTTCGACCGCACTCCACTGCAGATCGCGACCCACCATCGCGTCACCGGCGGCCACCTGCTCGGTGAAATCTTCGCCGCCGCCGGCCTGATCGCCGTGGGCTTCGCCGCCGCCCGCCACGGCCGCGGTGCGAGCGCCGCGGCCGTGGCCGCCTACCTCGGCTCGGCCATCTGGTTCACCAGTTCGGGTTCCTTCGCCAACCCCGCGCTCACCGTGGGCCGTATGCTCTCGGACTCGTTCACCGGCATTGCCCCGGCCTCGGTGCCCGCGTTCGTCGCGGCCCAGATCGTCGGCGGCCTGGCCGGTTCGAGCCTGATGACCCTGCTCTACCGGCCGGCCGGGGCCGACTAGGGGTTGCGTGTGGTCGAGGGGACCGCGAAGGAGGTGCGGTCGCCCGACCAGGCTTCGGGCGGGACCAGCTCGTCGAGCTCGGCGAGATCCTCGGCACTGAGCTCGACCGCGGCGGCCGCGGCGTTCTCCAGGATGCGCGCCGCACGGCGGCTGCCGGGAATCGGCATGATGTCCGGTCCCTGCGCCAGCAGCCAGGCCAGTGCCAGCTGCCCGGCCGAGATGCCCAGGCGGGCGGCCAGGTCCCGCAGTGCCGCCACCTGTGCGAGGTTCTCGTCGAGATGCTCGCCCTGGAAGCGCGGGTCGTTGCGCCGGAAGTCGCTGTCGGCGACCGTGGCCGAATCCAGTGTGGCGGTGAGCAATCCGCGCCCGAGTGGGCTGTAGGGCACGATCCCGACCCCGAGTTCGCGTGCCACCGGGACGATATCGCGCTCGGGCGCGCGCCACAGCATCGACCACTCGAACTGCACCGCCGCGATCGGATGCTCCGCCACCGCCTCCCGCAGTTGCTGCGGGGTGGCCTCGGAGATACCCAGGTGCCGCACCTTGCCGGCCTTCACCAGTTCCGCCATGGCTCCGACGGTCTCGGCCACCGGCACGTCGGGGTCGATCCGGTGCAGGTAGTACAGATCGATCGCCTCGCGCCCGAGCCGCTGCAGCGATTCCTCGCAGTACCCGCGCACATGCTCGGGCTTGCCGTCGAGTCCCACACCGGTCTCGGTCCGCACGATCCCGAACTTGGTGGCCACCAGGGCGTTCGTCCCCGCCAGCGCCTGCCCGACCAGCCGCTCGTTGTGCCCGCGCCCATAGCTCATCGCCGTATCGAACACGGTGATTCCCGCCTCCACCGCGTCCCGGATGGCCGCGGCGGACTCCGCGTCGTCGGCCGCCCCGTACCCCTGGGAGAAGCCCATGCACCCCAGGCCGATCGCCGGCACCGTCAAACCATTCCCGAGCCGCTGTTCACGCATGCCGCCCATCGTGTCAGCCGCGCCCGCCGTCCACCAATCGAAACTCGAATGAAATCCATTGACTGCCATATGGATCGGTGTATCCGGGTCAGTCGGCGGCGGCGAAACGGGCGGCGATGTCGGCGGCGGTGATCTTGGCCAGATCGACCAGGAACGGGAGCCGTTCGGGAATCATGAGCGTGGTCGTTCCGCGCAGCCCCAGTGCGAACCGGCAGGGCGCGCCGGGCGTCAGGATGGGAACGGCCAGCGTGCGGAAGCCCGGATCGAGCTCCTCGTCGTTGTAGGCGTAGCCACGTTCGCGGGTGCGGACCAGCTCGCGCCGGAGTTCGGCCGGGGTGGAGACGGATCGGGCGGTGCCCTCGTCGTAGGGCAGCGCGGCCAGCTCGGCGTCGCCGGCGTCGTTCCACGCCAGCAGGGTCTTGCCGAGCGCGCTGGCGTGCAGCGGCAGCCGGACGCCCTGGAGCCGGTGGCCGTCGGTATCGCGCCAGCGGCTGGTGGCCAGCAGCACGGCGTGGATGCTGTGGCGCAATGCGATCGAGACACTGGCGCCGGTGGTGGCGGCGAGCTGTTCGAGCGCGGGTTCGGCCAGGTAGATGCGGTGCTGGCGATAAGCGATCTGACCGTACCCGGCCAGTGCGCCGCCCATGCGGTAGCGGCCGGAATCCTCACTCTTGTCCAGGAATCCGGCCTGCACCAGCGCGGTGAGCAGCCGGTGGGTGGTGCTGACCGCCAGTCCCTGCTGTCGTGCGACCTCCGAGACGCCGCGCTCCGCGCCGTCGCGGAAGCAGTCGAGGACCGACAGGGCACGGGCGACGGTCTGCACTCCGGAGGCTTCCACGGCTGGGACGGTAGCACGTCGAACCGGTCCGGTAGACCCGAGCTTTCCAGTATTTGGAAAGCCGAAAGGCAAATGGCCATAAGGCCTTCGGCGGAGACCTGTCAACCCTTCCAATCCTCGGAATGGATTACCTCGCTCCGGTCTCGTGGGATCCCTACTGTCCCAGGGCATCGCTGGACCGTTCCGAATCGAAGAGGTGCCCACCATGTTCCGCACGCGCCGGCCACACCGTTGGCGTCACGCCCTCGTCCTGGCTCCCGTCGTCGCCCTGCTCGCCGCGTGTGGCTCCGGCTCGACCGACACCGGTTCCGGTGAGGTGGTGCTCAAGGTCGTCGACCCGGGCAATGCCGGGCCGCTGGCCGTCGGCAAACGCGACGGCACCTTCGACAAGGCGCTCGCGCCACTGCACGCCCGCGTCGAATGGGTCACCACCACACCGGGTTTCAGCTCCATGCTGAAGCTGTTCAACACCAGGGAGCTCGACGTCTCCGACGCCGCGTTCAGTCCCGTGGTGGGCGCGCTGTCCAAGGACGTCGCCGTGCGCATCGTGTCGGTCTCCGATCCGGCGGGCAAGGATCAGAGCGGCATCCTGGCCGCCCCGAACTCGGGCATCCACTCCGTCGCCGATCTGGCCGGCAAGCGGGTCGCGGTGAATCCGGCGGGCAAGGGCGAGTACATCCTGCTGCAGGCCCTCGCACAGGCCGGGGTGCCCGCCGACAGGGTGACGCGAGTCCCCCTGCAGCAGAAGGACGCCGCCACCGCCTTCGCCACCGGCAAGGTCGACGCGTGGGCCTCGTTCCTGGTGCCCTACCAGGAGGCCAAGGCCAACGGCGGCGTCGAGATCGCCACCGAGCAGTCCATCGGATCCAAGGACAACACGGTGTTCGTGTTCCGCACCGAGGTCGCCGACAAGCACCCCGACATCGCCGCGAAGTTCCTGCAGACGGTGCAGCAGCTCACCACCTGGCAGCGTGGCAATCCCGCCGACTTCCAGAACGTCTTCGACAAGACCGGCCCCCGCGCGCTGAGCGGCCCGCGCCTGACCGACGCCATCCGCCTGGGCGGCGATGCGACCGTGCCGCACCTCCCGACCGACAGCGACGCCGCCGACCTCGCCACCATCGTCGAGCTCTTCCGCCACAACGGCGTCATCTCCCGCGACATCACCGCCGCCGACATCTTCTACGACCTGAAGTCCAAACTCACCCCGGACCAGCTGGCCGGGTTGCAGCCGGGGCGCTGACATGGCCACTTCCTCCGCGCCCGCCCCGCAGCGGGTCCCGGGTATCGATGACGACCCACCCAGCACGACCGAGAATGAGATCGATTCTGCCGCAGCCGATCCCGCCTCGGGCGCGATCGGTGACAGCGCAACCGGACATGCGACCGTGGCTGCCCCGGACCCGGGTGCGGATCGATCCGGATTGGCCCCGCCCCTGGCGCGGGTCGAACGACGCAGGCCCGCATGGGTTTCGCTGCCGCTGCGATTCGTGCTGCCCGCTCTGATCATCGCTGCGTGGTGGATCGGCTCGGCCACCGGGACATTGTCGCCGCAGGTGCTCGCCGGCCCGCCCAAGGTGTGGTCGGCGCTGCTCGAGCTGGCCCGCAGCGGCCAGTTGACGGACTTCGCGCTGGCGTCGTTCACGCGCGCGGCGCTCGGGGTCGCACTCGGTGTGACGGTCGGCATGGCGCTGGGCCTGCTGGCCGGATTGTCGAGTCTCGGTGAGGAACTGGTGGATTCGACCCTGCAGATCGTGCGCGCGGTGCCGTTCTTGGCGCTGGTGCCCTTGTTCATCGCCTGGTTCGGCATCGACGAGCTGTACAAGGTACTGCTGATCGCCGTCGCGACCGTGGCCCCGATGTACGCCTACACCTACCTCGGCGTCCGCAATGTGGACCGCAAGACGGTGGAGGCCGCGCGAGGCTTCGGGCTCACCGGAGTCCGGCTGATCGCCGAGGTGATCCTGCCCGCCGCGCTGCCGGGAGTGCTCATGGCCCTGCGAGTGTGCCTGTCCATCAGCATCACCGGCCTCATCGCCGCCGAACAGGTGGGCACCACCGAGGGCATCGGCTATCTGGTGACCCTCGCCCAGGAATACAACCGCACCGACTACATGGTGCTGTGCGTGGTCCTCTACGCGCTGCTCGGACTGGTCTTCGACGGTGCGGTGCGGCTGGTCGAACGGCTGGCCATGCCGTGGCGGCGACAGGTGGCGATGCGATGACGACCCCGCACACGACGACAACCCGGCCCGACACCGTGTCGCCACTGGCGGTCTCGATCACCGGACTGCGGAAAGCCTTCGGCGAGAAGGTGATCCTCGACGGCGTAGACCTGACCATCCGCCGCGGCGAGTTCGTGGTGCTGCTGGGCCCCAGCGGCACCGGCAAGACCACCCTGCTGCGCCTGCTGACCGGGCTCGAGCAGCCCGACGCCGGCGAGGTGCTGGTCCCGCCCGCCCGCACCAGCGTCTACCAGGAGCCGCGCCTGGTCCCGTCCAAGCGGGTGCTGGCGAATGTGACCATCGGGCAGCGCCGTTCGCGTGCGACCCGCGAAGCCGGGCTGCGCGCGCTGGCCGAGGTGCAGCTCGCCGGCAAGGCCCGCCAGTGGCCGGCCACGCTCTCCGGCGGGGAGGCCCAGCGGGCCGCCCTGGCCCGGGCGCTCGTCCGCGAGCCGGATCTGCTGCTGCTCGACGAGCCGTTCGCCGCACTCGACGCCCTCACCCGCCTGCGCATGCAGGACCTGGTCGGCGACCTGGTGGCCCGCCACCGCCCGGCGGTGCTCATGGTCACCCACGACGTGGACGAGGCGGTCCGGCTGGCCGATCGGGTGCTCGTCCTCGACCGCGGCCGCTTCGCCGTGGATCAGGCCATCGACCTGCCGCGACCGCGCGACCGCACCGATCCGGCCGCCCTGCGCCACCGGTCCGCCTTCCTCGCCCAGCTCGGCGTCGACCGTCCGCACACCGACAACCCCGGGAGCACTTCATGACCGACACCCTCTGGTACACCCGCTGCCCGGTCCCCACCGCCAGCGGACTCGCCCACAGCCTCGGCTGGCTCGGCGACACCGCCGAACACAACGGGCTGGCCTTCGGCGTCCTCCAGGACGCCGCACCCGAACTCGCGATCCGCCACTTCGACCACGATCTGCCCGGCCTCATCCGCGAGGGCGGCAATGTGCCCGCCCTGGCCGCCCGCGCCCAGGGCTCGCCGACCCGGCTCATCGGTCTGACCTGGATCGACGAGGCGCAAGCCATTGTGGTGGGCCCGGATTCGCCGGTCACCTCCGCCGCCGAGCTGGCCGGGCTGCGTGTCGGCGTTCCGGCCTGGGCGCGGGACCGCGCGCGCAGCTTTCCGCGCGCCATGGCCCTGCACGGTTTCGCCAGTGGCCTGCGCCTGGGCGGCCTGACACTGGCCGACGTGCGGGTCATCGAGCTCGGCGTGGAATCGAATCCCCAGGTGCGCACCGAGATCCAGCAGCGCGACCGGAGCCTCACCTGGGGTGTGGCGGAGCTGCTCGACGGCACCGTGGACGCCGTCTACGTCAAAGGCGCACGCGCACAGGAGGTCGCCCGGCAACACGGGCTGCGGATCGCGGTCGACCTCGACGCCACCGAGTCCAAGCGGCTACGCGTCAACAACGGCACACCCCGCCCGCTGACCGTCCACCAGCACCTGCTCGACACCCGCCCCGACGTGGTGATCGGCTTCCTCGCCCAGACCCTGCGTGCCGCCGACTGGGCCACCGCCCACCGCGACGCCGCCGCCGCGGTGCTGCAACGCGAAACCCTGTCCGGCCCCGAGGGTGTCACCGCCGCCTACGGCACGGACTTCAACATCGGCCTGCACCCGTCGCTGTCCGACGAGCGCCTCGAGCTGCTCGCCGTCCAGCAGCAGTTCCTCTACACCCACGGCTTCCTCGCCGCCGACTTCGACCTCGGCTCCTGGATCGCCCCCGAACCCCTCGAGCAGGCGCGCGCCCTCGTCGCCGCCGGACAGGCCGCAGCATGACCGAATCCCGATGGCGCTCAACCGCTCCCGCCGACCTCGCTGCCGCGCGCCACGAGCGCGGCGTCCGCAGATCGACCAGCGCCGCGGCCCGAACCGCCGCGGAGGTGCGGGCATGACCGACTACCTGTGGCGGCTGCCCAGTCGAGGCGACGGCCGCCGCGCCGATGCCGGGCTGCGGCACCGGGGCCGGAGCGGCACTCCGATCCCCGCCGTCGATACCGATCGGAATCGGGCCGGGCGCAACGGTACCGGCGTGTCCAGCAACGGGCGAGCACCCGCTCTCGGTGTGGCCGGCGCTGGTCCGGCCGAGGTGGGCGGCGCGGCGAGCGTCGAGGCCCGCGCGGTGGATCGTGCCGTGACCGATGTCCGGGCCGGGCGGTTCGGGCCGTTCGACGACCTGCACCAGGTGGTACACGCTGCCGAGTTGTCCGGTCTGGACGGGGTGCTCGCGCCCTACGACCCGGCGGGCGAGGAGTCGTGGATCGTCGCGGGCGCGGCGCTGCGGGCCACGCGGCACGCGCGCGTCGTCGTCGACTTCCATCCCGGCTTCGGGACACCGGTCTACGCAGCGAAGGTTTCGGCGTCGCTGCAACGGTTCTCGGCGGGGCGACTGGGCTGGCGGCTGACGGTGGACACCGACGCCGACGACGCGCGACAGCGCGGTGACCGGGTCACCAGGGACGATCGCTATGCGCGCGCCGCGGAATTCCTCACCGTGGCGCGCGGTGTCTGGAACGAGAACGCGGTGCCCGCGGCCGGATTCCGCGGCACCGGGTTCGACTACGCGGGGGAGTACTACGACGTCATCGACGGCGGATTCCGGGGGATCCTGTCCGGCCTGCCCTTCCCGGTGGTGTACCTGAGCGGGGATTCGACCGCGGCGCTGGAACTTTCGGCACGCCACGGCGATGTGCACGTCTTCACCGAGACGCCGCAGGGCCTCGACGCGTCCCTCACCGAACTGCGGGCGCTGTCCGCCGCGGCCGGGCGCACCGTGCGGGCGGGCGTCGAGGTGCCCGTCATCGCCCGCGAGACCGAGACCGAGGCGTGGGCCCGGGTCGAAAGGCAATGGCGTGAACTGTATCCGGACGGGCCGGGCGCGGAGGCGCTCGACCTCGGCGACGGGCGCTGGGCGGGCTTCAGCCGGCTGGGATATCCGCAGGCCATCGGCTTGGTCGGCAGCTACGAGCAGGTGGCGCGGCGATTGCGGGCGTACGCCACGGCCGGCGTCGACACCGTGGTGCTGTCCGGGCACCCGCACCTTGAGGAGGTCTACCGCGCCGGGGAACACCTGCTGTTCCTGGCCGACCCGACCGGCCGCACCCTGAAGGAGGCCACCGCATGACCATCGACATCTATTGGCGCATCGGCATGGAGGGCGATCACGCCTCGCTGCGCACCCCGCGCCGCTACAACCGCGGCCACGCGGGCGGCTATGGTCCCGGCAATATCGCCCCGGCCGTGCGCGCGGGCGAACTCGACGGCTACAGCTACCTCGATCACGCCGCGGCCGTCGCCCGCGCCTCGGAATCGGCCGGGTTCCTCGGTGGCCTGCTGCCGTCGTTCCCCATCACCGAGGATCCGTGGGCGGTGGCCGCCGCCCTGGCCCGCGAGACCACCACCTACCGGTTCATGGTCGCCTTCCAGCCCGGATTCCTGCACCCGGTGCAGGCCGCGCGCATGTCGGCCAGCCTGCAGCGCGCGACCGGCGGGCGGCTGGTCTACAACATCATCAGCGGTGGCGGGGGACCGGCCCAACTGTGGTGGGGCGACAAGGTTTCCCACGACGACCGCTACGCCCGCACCAGCGAATTCCTCGAGGTGCTGCGCGGAGTATGGGACGGCGAACCCCTCGACCACGAGGGCCGCTTCTTCCGCACCGAGGGCGCGGCACTGCCACCCGCCCTGGCCGGTCAACGGTTCCCGGAGGTGTACTTCTCCGGCTCCTCACCCGCCGCCGTGCAGGCCGCGGGCCGCCACGCCGACTACTACCTGTCCTGGCTCGAGCCCTTCGCCGACCTGCGCGCCAAATTCGACGGCGTGCGCGCACACGCCGAACGCACCGGCCGCACACCGAAGTTCGCCGTCCGCATCGACATCGTGGCCCGCCACACCGCGGAGGCCGCCTGGGCCGAGATCGAGAAGGGCTGGGCCTTCGTCGATCGGGACGCCGCCCACCGCGCCGCCCGGGGCGACTCGGTGGGTGCGGCCCGCATCCAGGGCTGGGTCCCCGAAACCATTACCGGCTACCGGGATCTGGAGGTCCAGCCCAATGTCTGGTGCGGGTTCAGCCTGATTCGCGGCGGCCCGGCCTTCGGCCTGGTCGGCAGCTACGAGCAGGTCGCCCAGCGCCTCGACGAACTCATCGACCTGGGCGTGGACGCATTCATCCTGGCCGGGAACCCGCACCTGGAAGAGGCGTACCGGGTCGGTGAGGAGGTGCTGCCGCTGCTCGGCCGCTCCCGTCTCACCGTCCCCGGCCCGGCCGCCGCTCTCGCCGCCACCCGCTGACCACCGCGACCACATCCCCGAAAACCCGCATTCACCAGGAGATTTCATGAGCATCCGCGTCGGGTACTTCCCGCACAACAACTCCCTGTTCGTCCTGCGCCACCGCGGGATCCTCGAACGCTCGCTGCACGACGTGGAATGGGTCGATCTGCGGGCACTGCCCGAGCCCGCGCCTGCCGACGTGAAAGCCGCCCTGCCGTCCCAGCACTCGGACTGGCTGTTCGCCGAGGGCGGCTACGACTTCATCGGCACCGGCTTCACCCCGCCGATCACCGCCCTGGGCAACGATCGCGACATCGTCTACGTCGGCATCTCCGGCCCGCGCATCGAGAACGGCCGCCTGGTCGCCCTGGCCGAGAGCGGCATCGAGACCGTCGCGGATCTCGAGGGCAGGCGGGTGGGCATCGCCCACGGCTCGTGGCAGACCACCCTGCTGCTGTTCGCCCTGGACCGCGCCGGTCTCGGCTGGGCCGATATCGAACCGGTCGACACCGATATCCACGATGGTGGAAACCTGCTGCGCACCGGTGAACTCGACGCCTGGGTCGGCGCCTACCCGGGGCTGGCGGCGCTCGAGGCCACCACCGAACTGCACACCCTCGTCGACACCGAGTCGGTGTTCAGCCACCCCTCACTGTGGTTCACCCGCCGCGGGTTCGCCGAGCAGCACCGTGCGCAACTGGAGGCGATCATCGCCGCCCTGCAGGAATCCGACGCGTGGATCGCCGCGAACCCACGCGCGGCCGCGCAGTACTTCGTCGACGATATCGTCGCCCGCGGCGGCACCGCCGACCTCGACGCCTGGGAGGCCGCCCTGCGTGGCCGTCCCTTCGGCGTCGGTCCGGTGACCGCGGAGTTCCTCGATGAGCAACAGCGCGCGGCGGACCTGCTGACCGCCAACGGCTTGCTGCCGCGGCGGATCGATGTGCGTGCGGCGGTCGTTGCCTGGATCGCCGATGCGGTCACCGCCACGACGGCGGCCACCGCCGGCTGAGGCGCGCGCGAGCAGTGCCCGTTGCCGCGCGGCACCTGGTGGAGACGATTTGCTGTCACGGTCTCCACCAGGTGCCACGTGGCGTTTTGCTGCGGGAACCGGGAGGTTGCTGGCATGCAGGCAGGGCCGGAGGCGCAGATGAGGGGCGGGGAGAGCACGGGATCCGGTGCGGTGGTCGGGTGACCAATTGGCAGGCCGTGGACCTCGGGTTCGGATCGCCCGGGTGACCGGGTCCTTCCGCGCCGGGGCTTCGGGGTGCAAATCGCGGTGAAATGCCGTGAGCTGCACGGGCTCCGGGTTGCGGTTTGCTCGGAGATACCGAAAGGTTAGGGGAGACAGAGGATTCTGCTATGGTGGCTCCGCCGATTTCAGGATCGGCCGGACGACAAGAGAATTGATGAATCAAGACAACGCCGTGCTGCTTTCCTGGGTTCTCGCTGCCGCGCTCATATTCGCCGTGGTCGGGCTGCTGTTTCTGTGGCGTGCCATGCGCGCCGAACGCGGGCGGGTTGCCGCCCTGCGTGCGGAGCAGGCCAACCGCGACGTCGCGGTCGAGGACATGATCGTGAACCTGACCGAGAACGTCGTGCCCGCCATCGGTGCCGCCGTCCGACGCTCGGACCCCGACAACCCCACCGTGGATCTGCCGATCGTGCTCGAGCAGTCGCGTATCGCGGAGCTGGTGTGGCAGTGGACCGCCCGCTGCGGCGAGGAGCTGCAGAACGTGGCCGCGGAAACCCGCGACCGCGTCCGGCGCGAAGCCGAGACCGAAGCGCAGCTCGCGGTCGCGCAGGCCGAATCCGAGCGTGAGACCGCGGTGTCCCAGGCCGAGGAGGTGGCCCAGCTGGCCATCGCCCAGGCCGAGGAGGCCGCCCGCGTCGCCGTCGCGCAGGCCGGGGAGGCCTCGCGCAGCGCCGTCGCCGAGGCCGCCGACACCGCCCGCGCCCAGGTGGAGGGCTCCGCCCGCGAGGCCACCTCGGCCGCGGTGCGCGCCTTCGGCGCCTCGGTGGTGAGCCTGGGCGCGGACGTCAGCCAGGTGCTCAGCGCCGCGCTGCGTCAGCACCGCAATGACGAGACCTTCGAAACGCTCACCCGCATCGACCATTCCGTACAGCAGATGATCCGCCAGGCGCAGTCCTATGTGATCGTCTGTGGTGGTCTGCCCGGCCGTCGCTGGCCGCAGCAGACCCTCACCGACGTGGTGGGCGGCGCCACCGGGCGGGTCCGCGACTACACCCGGGTGCGCGCCACCGAGCTGGACCGCCCGGTCGTGAGCCGCGCGGTGGAACCGCTGGTGCACACCGTCGCGACCCTGCTCGACAACGCGCTGCGCTACTCGCCGCCGACCTCGTACGTGGACATCGGTTTCCAGGAGGGTCACCACGGCATCACGGTGATCATCGACGACGCCGGTGTGCGGATGAACCCCGAGCAGCTCGAGGAGACCCGGCGCGTCCTCGCGGGCGACCAGCTCGTCGACATCCACGCGCTGGGCCCGACCCCGCGCGTCGGCTTCCCCGGCGTGGCCGCACTCGCGCGCCGCTACGGCTTCTCCGTCTACATCGACGGCCCCAACATGTACGGCGGCATGCGCGCCATGGTCTTCATTCCGGAGACCCTGCTGGCCGCGCCCGCGCCGACACCCGTGGCCGTTGCCGCCCCGACCCCCGTGCCGGCGCCAGCCCGGATTCCGGCACCCGACCCGGAACCCACGGTGGTGGCCATGGATTCGGTGCCTCAGGAACTCACTTCCGGCGGCCTGCCCAAGCGGCGCCGTCGCTCGGCGTCGGTGTCGGTGGCGGCACCCGTGCGCCCGGTCGTCGTGGATTCGACATCCGCGCGACCCGATATCGCCGCTGCCTGGCACAGCGGCTCCCAGCGCGGTCGAGCGGCCGCGTTCGAGCACTCCGAAGGGATGACATCGTGACCGGTACGCCCGCGACCGCCGTCAGTGACACCAACCGGCTGGCCTGGTTGCTCGACGATCTCGAAGCGCCGGGGGTCCGGTTCGCCGTTCTGCTATCGGAGGACGGCCTGCGCATCGCGCACACCGGGGGCGTGAGCATCGACGACGCCGAGCGTTTCGCCGCGGCCGCCTCCGGCCTGCGGGCCCTGGGCAAGGCACTCGCCGAGTTCTGCGGCGGCACCTCCGACAATGCGGTGCGCCAGAACATGACCGAGTACGCCGACGGCATGATCTTCATCACCGCCGCCGGAGCCGGTGCGCTCCTGGGTGTTTCGACCACCCAGGACGTGGATGTCAGCCTGGTCGCCCACCGGATGAACGAACTGGCTCTGCGGGTCGGGCGTGAGCTCGGCAGTATGTCGCGGACCAGGGCGGATCTGCCGCGCTCATGAGCCGGCCGCGGCGCGACCCCGATCTGGTCCGGGCGTATGTGCGCACCGGCGGCCGATCGCGCCCCACGCGGGTGCTGGATCTGGTCAGTCTGGTTGTCGCGGTGGCCGATCCGGCCCCCGGCGCGTCGTCCGACGCCCGCCGCATCATCCAGCTCGCCCGCCGCGGCGTGCTGACGCTGGCCGAGTTGGCGGCCTATCTGGACCTGCCACCCTCGGTCGTGAAGATCCTGGTGGCGGATCTGCTGGACAGCGGTCATCTGGCCGTCCCGACCCCGGTGGAAGCGCTGCCGGGCAAAGCCCTCTTGGAGGAGGTACTCGATGGACTCCGCGCTCTCTCCGCATGAGCGCGTCGTCGACTATGTGCCGCAGACCGTCACCCGCACCGTAAAGTTGCTGGTGGCGGGTAACTTCGGCGTCGGGAAGACCACGTTCGTGGGCAGCGTGTCGGAGATCCGGCCGCTGCGCACCGAGGAGACGATCACCGAGGCCAGCGTCGGCGTCGACGATATGGCCGGGCTGCCGGGCAAGACCACCACCACGGTGGCCATGGACTTCGGCCGCATCACCCTGAATCCGCGTCTGGCGCTGTACCTGTTCGGCACGCCCGGTCAGCGCCGGTTCGTGCCCATCTGGGAGGACCTGGCCGTCGGTGCGCTGGGCGCGCTGGTGCTGGTCGATACTCGCCGGCTGGAGAAGGCCGACGAATCGCTGTCCATCCTCGAGGAGCGCGGTGTGCCGTTCGCGGTGGCCGTCAACGACTTCGACGGCGCGCCCAAGCATCCGCTCGACGAGGTCCGCGATGCGCTCGACCTCGACCAGGGCACGCCGCTGATGCGGCTCGACGCCCGGGACCGGAATCCGTGCCTGCACTCGCTCATCACTCTGGTCGAGTACCTGTTGGAGCCGCGCGTCTAGCCGTATTTTCCACGGGCAGAACATCATTCGTGGTGAAGGGCCCGGCCGGGCCGCCCGCGTGACGCATCTCGCAACGACATCCATCCGAGCTGGAATCTGCGCTACGGTGAGCGCTTCCTGCCGGGTGAAGCGAAAGAGTTTCGGAATGCCGTTTGCGAGCCGCGGATCGGTCAAGATCCACTACACCGATACCGGCGGGCCGGGGCCGGCGGTGGTGTTCGGGCACAGCCTGTTCATGGACCAGGAGATGTTCGCCCCGCAGATGGATGCGCTCGCGCCCGACTATCGGATCATCGCCATCGACTCGCGCGGGCACGGGGCCAGCGTGGACGACGAGACCCCGTTCAGCTACTGGGATCTCGCCCGTGACGCCTGGGCGGTGGTGGACGAGCTGGGCCTCGAGCGCGTCGTGGTGGGCGGGGTCGCGCACGGCGGGTTCACGGCCGTGCGCATGGCGCTGCTGGCGCGGCCGCGGGTGGCGGGGCTGATCGTGGTCGGCTCGAGCGCGGAGGCCATGACGCCGCAGCGGCGTGCCGGGTACCGCGAAGTGCTCGACATGTGGGCGAGCAGCGCGACCCCGGGGCCCACCATCAGAATGGTGTGCTCGCTCATGATCGGGGGCACCGCCGCCGATCAGGAGCCGTGGCGGGCGAAATGGGCCACCGCACCGCGCAATCGGATGCGGTTGGCGGGCGAATGCCTGGTCAACCGTGACTCGGTGCACGAGCTGCTCGGTGACATCGACTGTCCGGCACTGGTGATCCGCGGGCTGGCCGATCAGGCCACCAGCGCCGAGGAGGTCGCGGAGCTGGCTGCGGCGCTGGGCAGTCCGGCCCCGGTGCACACCATCGCCGGGGCCGCCATGACACCGAACCTCACCCACCCCGGCGAGGTCGACGCGCTGCTGCGGGATTTCCTCGCCGCCCTGCCGTCCTGATCAGGTCTCGACCAGTCCGAGGAACAACTGGTGCGCCGGACCCGGCGCGGTCCCGCGATAGCGCTGCACCCGCACGTCGAAAACGGTGGCGGTGCGCGGATCGCGCAGCGTGAAGGTGGGGTCGTGGCGGCCGATGTGCACGTGTCCCGTGGTCCACAGCCGCCGGAAGTCGGGCTGCTCGCCCAGTTCCCGTAGCAGCTGCTCGATTTCGTCGCGGTCGCGGGACCCGGCGGCGTAGGCGCGGAAACGCCCGACCATCAGCCGGGCCTCGCGCTCCCACTCCTCGACCACCTGGCGTGCCCGCGGGTCGGTGAACATCCACCGCAGCACGTGGCCGTGCCGCGACAATCCCGGCAGCGCCGCGTCGAAGGCGCTGTTGCACGCCACCACATGCCAGCCGTCGTCGAGGGCCGCCGCCAGATGCGGCAGCAGCGCGTCCAGAATGGCCCGCACCGCGCCCACCGTCGGATCCCCGCCGCGCAGCGCCCGCGCGGACGAAGCGGCCGGGCGCTGCTGGGCCAGATGGTAGAGGTGGATGCGCTCGGCCACATCCAGCTCCAGCACCGCCGCCAGCGAATCCAGAATTGCCGGGCCGGGATTGAGCGCCTCACCCTGTTCGATCTTGGCGATATAGCCCAGGCTGGCGTGGGTGGCCTCGGCCAGCTGCTTCCGGGTCAGGCCCGCCGGATGACCGCCGGTGGCCCGTGCGCGCCGCTCGCGCACGAACTCGGCCAGCGTGGGCGCGCGCAGCCCCTCGGCGGTCGGCAGCCCGAATTCGTTGTCGGCCAACGGCATCCCCTCGAACAGATCAGCGTGCCTCCACCCTAGGTGCCCGCCCACCGCCGGGTGCGGTGGAACGACGAGCCGGGGTGCCCGGATGCGGCGGTACCACCGCCGGTGGTCGCGGTGCGGAAACTTGTTTCGCACAGTGGTGCTCGCGAATTCGCCTGCTCATGACTGGGGTATCCGAGCGGTTGCCAAGCGGGGAGCCCGCATTCGATATTGGCCGTGCGAGGGACGGCAGCGGCGCCGGCCGGGGAGTCGATGGGGGTATCGGCGAATAGCGAGGAGTGGCACCGGAAATGGCCAGTAATTCATTGTCGGGCGACGAATCGGGGCTGCGGTCGCGCCCGATAGTGATCGGGGAACAATCGTTTCCCTATTATTTCGGCCGCGACTGCATCACCGAGATCGGTGCGGCCATCGCCGCCCTGGGCGCGGACCGGCTGGTATTCGTCACCGATGACGAGGTGCTGTCCCGCTACCGCCGTGATATCGACCGGCTGGCCGGATCGATTCCGTCCCTGATCCTTTCGCATCCCGCCGGCGAGTCGATGAAAACGCTGACCTGCCTGTCGAGCCACCTGGAAACCGCTTTGCGCGCGGGCATCACGCGCCGGTCGGTGGTGGTGTCCTTCGGTGGTGGCGTGCCCGGCAATCTGGCGGGGCTGATGGCGAATCTGCTGTTCCGGGGCGTGCGACTGGTGCACGTGCCGACCACGACCATCGCGGCGATGGATTCGGTGCTCTCGCTCAAGCAGGCCATCAACAGCGGTGTGGGCAAGAACCATCTGGGCACCTATTACGCGCCGGAGGCGGTGTTCACCGATGTCGAGTTCTTCACCACCCTGCCGGAGCGTGAATTGCGTTCGGGCCTGTGCGAAATGGCGAAGAACTGCCTCGCGATCGACCCGTCCGCATTGACCGGGTTACGGGAGGTCATCGGGAATATGACCGCACCGGATTCACTGCTGTGGCTGCTGGACGCCAGCATCGCCGCGAAATCCGCGGTCACCCGCGACGACACGTACGAGCGCGGCGCGGGGCTGGTCCTCGAATACGGTCACACCGTCGGCCACGCCATCGAGATCTGCGATCATCGGATGCGCGGTGCGGCGGGTCTGCCGCACGGCGCCGCGATTGCGCTGGGAATGCTGGTGGCCGCGCACATCTCGCACGCGCGCGGGTGGCTGTCCGACGACGAGATGAGCGTCCACTACGAGATCGTCACCGGTCTGGGGGTGGAACCCGCGCTGCCGGATTCGGTGCGCATCGACGATGTGCTCGCGGTGGTCGCCGACGACAACAAGAAGGGCTATCTGCCGCCTCGGCCCGATGCGGTGCCGTTCGTGCTGCTGCGCGCCCTCGGCCGTCCGGAGTGCACCGGCGACCTGCCGCTGGTGCCGGTGGCGGTGCGCGAGATCCGCGCCGCCCTCGACGTGATCGCCCAGCCGTCGGCGTCCGCGCCGGTCGTGGTCGGGTAGGCCCGCCATGCTCGCGATACACGGCGGCCCACCGGTGCGCTCGGCGCGTCCGTGGCCACGCTGGCCCCAGTACGACAATCGCACTGCCGCGGAACTGCTGGCGGCACTGCACTCGTCGCGCTGGTCGGTCACCTGGCACAGCCCGAACGGCGGCAAGTCCCGGGAGCGGATGTTCGGGGAGGCATTCGCCCGCTACAACGGCGCGGACTACGGGGTCAGCGTCGACCACGGCTCGAGCGCCCTGGTCATCGCGCTCGAAGCGCTCGGCATCGGCCCCGGCGACGAGGTGATCGTGCCCGCCATGACCTGGGTCGCCCCGGCCACCGCGGTGCTGCGGGTGGGCGCGGTCCCGGTGCTCGTCGACGTCGATCCCGCCACCGGCTGCCTCACCGCCGACCAGCTCGGCGCCGCGATCTCACCGCGCACCAGAGCGGTCATCGTGGTGCACCTGGCCTGTACCGCAGCCGAACTCGACCGGATCACCGCGGTCACCGACGCCGCCGGGCCGGCGCTGATCGAGGACTGCTCGCAGGCCCACGGCACCCGATGGGCCGGACGCGCGGTCGGCACCTTCGGCCAGATCGGAGTCTTCAGCCTCGGGGCCGCCAAATCCCTCGCCGCCGGGGAGGCCGGGGCCGCGATCACCGGCAGCCACGAGCTCTACCGGCGAATGCTCATGCTGCGTGCCGACTCCCGTGGATACACCGACGCCGTCCCCGCACCCGGGGAGTACGAGCTCGTCGAGGACGGCACGATCATGGGCGCGAACTATTGCATGTCCGAACTGACCGCGGCGCTGCTGCTCGACCAGCTGCCGCGCCTGGACGACCAGCACACGATGCGCGAGACGCGCGCCAAGGAGTTGGAAGCGGGCCTGCCCGGAATCCCCGGCCTGGCACCCATTCCGGTGCCCGCGCCGGTGGATCGGAGGGCGGTCTACGAATACGGAATCCGTTTCGAGCCCGGCGCTTTCGGTGACGCCACCGTCGACCAGGTGGCCGCGGCCCTCACCGCCGAACTGGGCACCAGGGTCTACCCGCCGCGCGTGCCCCTGCACCGCAGCGCCCTGCTGCGCCCGCACACCAAACCCCGTTTCGCGCGCTGGTGGGCCGACGCCCTCGAACGCGCCGCCGGTCGCCCCTTCCCCGGAGCCGACCACTACCGCGACCACACCCTGCTGCTGCACCACAGCGTGCTGCTGGGCCGGCGCGGCGACGTCGACGACATCCTGACCGCGCTCGACAAGGTGCGCGCCCACGCCGCCGACCTGCCCGCGCACCCCGCCCCCGACCCGAAAGGCATGGCATGACATCGGAACTCATGGCGGACTGGGAGAGCCGCATCATCGACGGCATCATCACCCGCCGGGCCGTCGAATCGGACTGGGACGAGCTGCGCGGCCGCTACGCCCGCGCGTTCGGCGGGGTGAAGACCCACGACTTCGAAGCGTGGAAGCGGCAGTTCCGGCTCGAGGACATCGCGGTGGTCGAGGACGTCTCGGTCGCGCGGCGACCGCGCATCGTGGGGACCGCCGCGATCATCCGCACCACGGTGACCGTGCCCGGCGGCGCACAGTTGTCGGTAGCGGCCTGCGCGCAGGGCATGGTCGCCACCACCCACCAGAAGCGCGGCATCTACGCGAAGGTCCAGGCCGAGCTCATGACCATCGCCATGGAGACCGAAGCGGATGTGCTGGCCGCCATGCCCGGCCCGGGCGGCAGCTACGCCTATGTCGGGGTCACGACGCACACCCGGCACCTGCGCATCGACCGTGGTCGCGCGAAAATGCGTGTCTCCGAGAGGGATTCGGCCTCGGTGCGGGAGGTCGGGCTGGCGGAATCGGTGGGGGAGCTGCGGCAGATCTACGCGCTGTGGCAGCAGGCCACCCCGGGCGCGCTGGATCGCGGCGAATCCTGGTGGGCGAGTGCCATCGGCCCGCAGTCCTTCATCATCGTGCACCCGGACGGCTACGTGATCTACGACCTGGCCGGGAACACGGTGCTGGTCAAGGACTTCTGTGCGCTCACCGTGGCCGCGCACCGGGAACTGCTGCGGTGCCTGCTCGGGCAGGGCGAGTACACGGAGATCCGGATGGACACCGCGCTCGACGATCCCACCCCGCTGCTGCTCGAGGACTCCCGCGCGGCCGCGGTGACCGGGATCGACGCGGGCATGTGGATGTGGATCCTGGACCTGCCCAAGGCGATCGCGTCGCGGGAGTTCCGCGGCGACTTCCGCGGGGTGGTCGAGGTCGCCGATCCATGGGGCCTCAGTTCCGGTGCCTACCTGCTCGATATCGCGGGTGGTCGCGGCAGCTGGTCGCCCGTCGAGGAGGCGGTGGCCGATGTCCGCATCGGCCCGCTGGAACTCACCACCGCCTACTTCGGCGCCCACACCCTCGGCGAACTCGCGCGCGCCGGCCGCGTCGAGGAGATCACCACCGGTGCCGTCGAAGCCCTGGACCGCGCCTTCACCCCCGCGCGGAAACCGTTCAACACCACACCGTTCTGATCGAACTCTCCTGAGGACAGCACCGCCATGACAATGCCGCTCCCTCCGTCCATCTGCCCCGTCACCGGGGTCGTCGGATCCGGGGTCACCCGGGTCACCACGCCCACAGGCGATCCGGCCTGGCTGGCCACCGGTTACGAGCTGGTGCGCGACCTGTTCACCGATCCGCGGCTGGGCCGCGCGCATCGCACGCCGGAAACCGCGGCGCGGCTGGGGGAGTCGGCCTTCTCGGGCGGGCCGATCGGCAATTTCGACACCGAGCTCGAGGATCACGCGCGCATGCGCACCCTGCTGCAGCCGCATTTCTCGCCCAGGCGGATGCGCGAGCTGCGGCCGCGGGTCGAGCAACTCACCGCGGAGCTGCTCGACGCGATGGCCGATCAGGGCTCGCCCGCCGATCTGCAGGCCGCGCTCGCCCTGCCGCTGCCGCTGCTGGTGATCTGCGAGCTGCTCGGGGTGCCGTACACCGACCGGAACCGATTCCGGGACTGGGTCGATGCGGTCGGCAATGTCACCGACCGCGCCAAGGTCGAGCAGGGCGTGGCCGAGCTGTTCGCCTACTGCCTCGAGCTGGTCGGGGAGAAGCGGCGCGATCCCGGCGACGACGTCGTGTCCCGGCTGTGCGCGATCGACGGCGTCGACGACACCGAAATCGCCACGCACGCCATGGTTCTGCTGTTCGCCGGGCACGAGACCTCGGCGGTGCAGATCGGGGTCGGGGTGCGCATGCTGCTCGAGAATCCCGGCCAGTGGCGGCTGCTGCACGAACGGCCCGAACTGGTGGCCTCGGCCGCCGAGGAGCTGCTGCGTGCCTGCGACGCCAGCAGCCTGCCCCGGTACGCGCGCAGTGCGCTCGAGGTCGCCGACGTGGAGATCGCGGCCGGTGATCTGGTGCTGCTGGGCATCGCCTCCGCCAATCACGACCGGGCGCTGTTCACCGATCCCGAGCGCGTGGACATCACCCGGCAGGAGGCCGCGCACTTCCTGTTCGGCTACGGCTCCCGCTACTGCCTGGGCGCGCCGCTGGCCCGGCTCGAATTGCAGGTCGCCTTCGGGCAACTCGTGCGCCGATTCCCCACCCTGACCCTCGCCGTCGACCCGGCCACCCTCGCCGAGCGGGACGAGGTCTTCACCGGCGGACTGACCGCGCTGCCCGTGCGCTGGTGACCGCCCTTCAGCACCGAGGACTCACGAAATGGCTCTCGCCACCACCGATTCCGCGCCCCTCGTCATGACACGGCGGCGCATCTGGCTCATCTTCGCGGCCCTGTCCGCAGGACTGCTGCTCGCCAGCCTCGATCAGATGATCACCGGCGCGGCCATGCCCACCATCGTCGGTCAGCTCGGCGGCGTCCCGCACATGGCCTGGACCACCACCGCCTACCTGCTGGCCACCACCCTCGTCATGCCGCTGTACGGCAAGTTCGGCGACCTGTTCGGGCGGCGTCGGCTCTTCCTGTTCGCCATCACCGTGTTCACGGCGGCCTCGTTCGGGGCGGCGGTGTCGACCGGGTTCTGGGAATTCGTCGCCTTCCGGGCGCTGCAGGGCGTGGGCGGTGGCGGGCTGATGATTCTCGCCCAGGCCACCATGGCCGATGTGGTGCCCGCTCGGGAACTCGGCAAGTACGGTGCGCCGATGGGTGCGATCTACGGGCTCACCGCGGTCGGCGGACCCATCCTCGGGGGCGAGTTCGCCGATCACCTGGGCTGGCGATGGTGCTTCTGGATCAATGTGCCGATCGGGTTGGCGGCCTTGATCATTGCCGCACGATATCTGACCTTGCCCAGCAAGCGGCCGACCGTGCGGCCGGACTTGCTCGGGGCGGCGCTGATGAGTGCCGGCACCACCCTGCTCATCCTGATCAGCGACTGGGGCGGCAAGCGCTACGGGTGGGGCTCGCCGACCATGCTCGCCATGATGGTGACCGTGGCGGTGGTGATCTCGGTATTCATCGGCGTGGAATCGCGGGCCGCCGAACCGATGCTGCCACTGCGACTGTTCCGCAACCGCACCTTCGCGACCACATCGCTGCTGGGGTTCACCATGGGGCTGATCATGTTCGCGTCGGTGGCGTTCGTGCCGACGTTTCTCCAAATGGCCACGGGCGTCTCGGCATCGGCGTCCGGGCTGCTGTCGATCCCCATGACCATCGGCATGTTCCTGACCGTATCCGTCACCCTGGGCGCGGTGACCCGCACCGGCCGCTACCGGGTATACCCGCCACTGGGCGTGCTCATCATCGCCGCCGGCATGATCTGGATGACGCGCCTGGACGCACACACCCCGGCGTGGGTGGTGTCGGCGATGCTGTTCGTCATCGGTCTGGGGCTCGGCACGGTCATGCAGCTGCTGGTGCTGCTGGTCCAGAACGCGGTTCCCGCAACGGATGTCGGGACCGCGACGAGTGCGAACAACTACTTCCGTGAGATGGGCGGCGCGCTGGGCGTCGCCATCTTCGGCTCGATCTTCACCCACCGCCTCACCGGCAATCTCGACGCCGCCTTCCGGGCGCACCCCGGCGAGGTGCTGTCCACCGGGGTCAACCCGGCGGCCCTGCCACCGGCGGTCGTCAACCACCTTCCGGCGCCACTGCGCGATGCCATCGTCGGGTCCTACGCCCATGCGCTGGTTCCGGTATTCGCATACCTGCTCCCCGGCCTGGCGATCGCTTTCGTTGTGGCCCTGCTGATTCCGCACATCCCCCTGGCGGACGTATCCGGTCTGGTGGCCCGCAAGGAAGCGGTCCACGACGCCGATCGCGATCCGCGCGACGAGAAGGAACCCACGACGATCCTCGGCACCCCGCCCGCCTGACCGGTCCCGCCGCTCCGGAGCGGGCTGTGCACGTGGCGAAGGATTCGGCCGCCGGGCCGCTCGAGAGCTACGGATTCAGGGGTCGTAGGGTTGGGTCGAGCGGCGAAAAGTCGTGTGGGGCAATCGTGCAGGGGCGGGCGTGGTGTTGATGCTGTCGGGCGATATCGTCGAACTGACCGAGCTGACGGTGGCCGATGTCGCGGCGCTGACAGCGGCGGCCTGCGAATCTCGTACGTCCTACACCCACGCCCATGTCCCCGTCGACGGTGCGGGCATGCGGCGCTGGGTAGACCAGGCGCTGGCTGCCCGCGCGGCCGATCGGCAACTGCCGCTGGTGATCCGCCGGGCGGGCTCCGGTGACGTCCTCGGCACCAGCAGCTTCCACCTCGAACAGTGGCCCTGGCCCGCCCACGTCACCGCGCGACCCGACACCCCCGACGCCGTCGAGATCGGCTCCACCTGGCTGGCGCAGTCCGCCCAGCGCACCGGCGCCAACCGCGAAGCCAAACTCCTGATGCTCGACCACGCCTTCACCCACTGGCAGGTCCACCGGGTCCGCTTCCGCACCGACGTCCGAAACACCCGCTCCCGCCAGGCCATCGAACGCCTCGGCGCCACCCTCGACGGCATTCTCCGCGCCGACTTCGCCGGCGCCGACGCCACCATCCGCGACTCCGCGTACTACTCCATCCTCGCCACCGAATGGCCCGCCATCCGCCCGCAACTGCTGGCCGCGACCCGAACTCGAGAATTCACCGATCCGGAGCTCAGCCTCCACCCCCACAGCGGCAGTGCGTAGTACAACTACAACATGGGAAGAGCGCCGACAGTCGTTCCCTACGTCCTCGCGCTGATTGTCGTAGTCGTCGGCGTGGACATCCTCTTCTTCCGAAACCATTTCTGGGAACGCCTGATGGTGAACATCGGCATCGTTCTGATCTTCGCAGCCGTCTACCTGAGGTTCCTGAAGAGCTAGCGCCGTCCGAGGCGGGCTGACCCTCCCACTGTGGACTATTGGCGCGGGCTAGACGAGTTCGACCTCGTCGAAACGGACGGTGAAGCTGTGGCGGCGTTCGCTCAGGACGCCGCCCTCCCGGTGGAGCAGGCCCTCGCTGAAATCGATGCGTAGTTCTTCCCGGTGCTTGTCGACGGTGCGCACGACGCCGCAGATTCCGATGAACGGCCCCTCCGGGAAGTACACGACGTCGCCCGGACCATATTCGGTAAAGCCCACGCGGCCACAGTAATCCACGCTGCTGTTGTTTGCCTGTGGGCGCGCTGGCGTGGTCGCCACCGTTCCGGCCGATCGATATGACATGGTGGACCGATGGCCACCTGGAGAGAGTTCGAGCATGCCGCGCCCGAACTGGCCGCCGCCGTGCGGGCCAGGTTCGAGGCGACCGAACACCACGTGCTGGCGACCATCCGCCACGACGGCGCGCCCCGGGTCAGCGGCACCGAGGTCGAGTTCACCGAGAAGGACCTGAAATTCGGATCGATGGCCGATGCCGTGAAGGTCCGCGACCTGCAACGTGACGGCCGCTGCGCCCTGCACGCCAATCCTGGCGACGGATCCATGGACGGCGGCGACGGCAAAGTTTCGGGCGTCGCCGTCGAAATCCCGGTGAGGGACGGCAATTCGTTCCGGCTCGATATCCGAGAAGCCGTGCACACCACGGTCGACGGCGACGAACTGGTCATTCGATGGTGGACACCCGGCAACGGATTGCGCGAGATCCGCCGGAAATAGCCGGTCGGGCCCGACACCCAGTCAGGCGGTGTGAGAACGGTCGTCGTGCCACTGCTCGACGGCAGTGTGCACAGCCAACTCATCTTCCTTGGCATGCGCACCCGAGGCGCCCGCCGCGCCCAGAATCACCCCGTTCTCGGTCACGAGAACACCGCCGGCATACGGCACGAAATCACCGCCATACAGATGCTGGATACTGCCGGTGATCGCTCCCGGCAATTCGATACCCCCCGACGCCCGCAGTGTCAGCAACGCCGTGCGCGCCTTCGCCACCGCAATCCGGCTCGTCATCGGCATCCCGCCATCGGCACGCCGCAACACGATCACCGAGCCGGTGACATCGACAACGGCTACTGCAAGTGGCGGAAACTCATGCTCGGCCCCGACCCGCAGTGCAGCCGCAACCAGCCAATCAGCATCAGCCAAAGCCAAACCCGGCAACCGGGGTGTCTCACTCACCCACACACCCTATCCCGGCGCCGTGGGACAGCCGTCCGCCCGCTGGCTCGAATTCGACTCGTAGTCAGCATCTTCAGCGAAATTGGACGCCACGTCCGAGCAACGATGGAATGAGGGCCGGTGTAGGCCACGGGCCAACCGGCGAGTCCTCCAGGGAACTGCCGGATCCGGGCCGGATACCTCAGCGGACGACGTCGAAGATGTTCTTCTGGATTCCGTTGGAGTAGGTGGCGGACTCGACCAGCTTCAGCTTCTGGGCATCCTTGTCGGACTCGGAGAACAGGCGCTTGCCGGCGCCGAGCAGGACCGGGAAGACCAGCAGGTGGTAGCGGTCGATCAAGCCCGCGTCGGAAAGGGCGCGGTTGAGGGAGGCGCTGCCGTGGATGATGATCGGGCCGCCGTCGGTGTCCTTCAGGGCGGCCACCTCGTCGACCGAGCGCAGGATGGTGGTCTCGCCCCAGTTCGTCACCAGGTCTGCATCGGTGAGGGTGGTGGAGACGACGTATTTCGGCATGCCCTTGTACCCGGCGAAATCCGCCATGTCCGGCCACACCGGGCTGAACGCCTCATAGCTGACGCGGCCCATCAGCATCGCGGTGGCTTCGTCCTGCTCGCGTCCCTTGAGCTCGTAGGCCTCGGGAACGAATTCGATGTCCTTGAAGGTCCAGCCGGAGTTCCGGTAGCCGGGTTCGCCACCCGGGCCCTCCACGACGCCATCGAGGGAAACGAAGGCGGTGCTGATGAGAGTGCGCATGATCTTGCTCCTTGATATGTGTTGTGTCGGTTGCTGGTTCGAAGGGTTCGGCGGGGGCTGGTTCAGCTCAGCAGGTTGGTGAGCCACTGTTGCCAGGCGGCCTCGGCCCCGGCGGTGTCGGGACCGAAGAGGTGATGGAACATCAGCGCGAGTCCGGTGGGGGCGTGGTGGAAGGTGTAGAGCCCGTCGGCGGTGCGGATCTCGAAACGTTCGTCGTCGGCCCACACCACCTCACCGTCCAGCGCCGGAAGGCCCGCCGGTTCGGCCCGCACCCGCGCGCCCACCGCCACCGGCTCCGACAGCGCCAGCGCCCGGGTGAGCGCCGACCGCACCGCCTGCCCGGAAGCGCCCATGGCGACGGCGAACACGGGGACCGCGATCCGGCCCGGGAAGTGCGACAGGTACTCGCGCAGCGTGTTCAGGTGGAACGGCCAGCCGCGGCGCAGGGCGTCGTATTCGTCCTGCCAGTCGTCACCCAGCATGCCGCTGTGAACCACCCGCAGGACGGTGCTGCTGCCCTCGCGCCCCTCGAGTAGATACTCGAAGGCCATGAACCGGCCGTCCTCGCCGGTCCCGGTGCGGGTGGCGAAGTGCTTGCCCGGCGCGTACGCGGTGATCACCGACTCTTCCCGCCGGCCACCGGTATCCATGGCGGCGATCCCGCCCGCCCGTGCCTCGACCTCGTTGCGCCCCATGAACCAGGAGTCGATTCCCGGCCCGGTCGCGATCGCCTCCCAGACCTGATCCGGGCTCGCGGGCAGGGTCGCCTCCAGCTCGATCTCGAACGGCTGCCCCATCGTCAGTTCTCCTGTCCTGCTTCGGATTCGGTGTCTTTCCGCGCGGTGGGTATCTGGTGCATACCGACGACCACCCGGTGGTCGCGCCCGCCCGGTGCGGACTCGTCGTGGTAGCGGCTGACCAGGGTCGTCACCGCGTGTGCCAGCTCCTCGGCGAACGCCGCCCGGTCGGCCGCGGAGGCGAACCGCACCTGCGCGTCGATCCCGAAGGTCGCGACCCGCCGCTGCGCCCGGGCCGCGCCGGTCAGCAGCGCCCCGACCTCCTGCACCAGCCGCGAGCCCAGCGCCACCAGCCACCGCGCCGACAACTGGTCGGGCGAGCGCGCCGGATCCGGACTGATCGCGCCCAGCGCGCTGGGGGAGATCACGTAAGAGGCTGCCGTGGCCCGGAATACACGCTCGGTGACATTGCCCTTGCGTCGTTCCTCGACCAGCTCGACCAGCCCGTGCCGCTCCAGCTCCTTGAGGTGGTAGTTCACTTTCTGCCGCGGTAGCCCGAGCCGACCGGCGAGCATGGCGGCCGAGCCCGGCTCGGCGAGAGCGGCGAGGATCCGGGACCGGATCGGGTCCAGGGAAGCCTCGGCCGCGGCGGGTTCTTCGATCACGGCGACGTCGAGCACCAACCCAGAATCTCACCGACAAGAATAGTTGTCAAGGAAGGAAAAATTGTCGGTTGGGTCCAGTCCGCGGTCGACCGGGTTTTCGGCATTGACACCGGCCGGGTCGCGCCGCACGCTGCGCCGGTGACGATTTTCTTCGTGATCGTGGTCGGATTCTTCGCCCTGCTGTTCGGTTACGCCCTGGTCACCGCTGTGGTGCATGGTGACCCCGGCCGCGCAGCCGGCGCCGCGGCTCATTCGACGACTTCGGAATCTCTTCCGCCACTTCCCATTCCGGCATCCCGCCAGAGCGCGGTGGCCATCCCGACAGCGGGGGTCACCACAGCGGCGGCTCCATCGACTGACGCGCGATGACCGTTCCTGTCGACTTCGGCCCGGACGCCTATGTCGTACGCACGGGACTGTGGCGGTGGCGCCGCGCGTCGCACGGCCGAGTCGTCTTCGCCGTCCACGGTGCGGGTGTCTACTTCGCTGCCGATGCGTTCGGCCCTGCCCAGACCGTGCCCTGGTCGCGAATCTGCGCGATCGAACTGTTCACCGAAACCACCTCGACACCGCGAAATCGGTTCAGCCACCGCTGCATCGGCGTGCGGGCCCCCGGCACCGCCCAACCCTCCCGAGGCGGTCCGGCCGCCCGCCCGATACCCGAGTCGTCGGCCCGGCTCCTGCGCGACGCCGGTCGCCGCGACCTCATCCCCGGCGCCGACGGCACCATCCGCTGGGTGTACCGCCGCATGACGGGCTGGCGCGTATCGCGTGAGAGCCTGACCGCGGCCGTCACCCGCCACGCTCCGCACATTCCGGTCATCGACGGTCCGTCCTGGCCGCCGGCCCTGACCTGGTCCGAGGCGCTCTCGGCCCGCAAGCGACGGCCCCGGTGACGTCGACATCGCGGTGAGCCGCGTCACCCGACACGCATCGCGATGTCACACACACGGCTCGAACGGTGTCTTCATGTCCGACACCACCAACGGTGAAGGAGAACGGACATGGAACGGGTCGTCAGGGTCGTCGTGGTCGGCGGCGGATATGCGGGGATCATCGCGGCCAACCGGCTGCGGACCCGGGAGGGCGTGGAGATCACGGTGATCAACCCGCGGCCGCAGTTCGTGGAGCGGATTCGGTTGCACCAGCTGGCCGCCGGCTCCGGCTCCGCCGCGGTCGAGTACGACGCGCTGCTCGGCGCGGGGATCCGGCTGATCGTCGATGAGGCGACGGTGATCGATGGGGTGCGGCGCAGCGTGGCGCTGAAGAGCGGAGGCAACGTGGCCTACGACTACCTCATCTACGCCGTCGGCAGCCGCGGGGCGGCCCCGGCCGTCCCGGGCGCAGCCGAATACGCCTACGACATAGCGGAATTCGAGCAGGCCGAGCGGCTGCGCGATGCGCTGGCCGGTGCGGACGCGGCCACGCCGGTGACCGTGGTCGGCGGCGGGCCCACCGGCATCGAAACCGCCGCCGAGCTCGCCGAGCAGGGCCGCCCGGTCACCCTGGTATGCGGGGGCCTGCTCGGCCCCTACCTGACAACGACCGCCCGCCGCTCGGTCGCCCGGCAACTGACCGCACTCGGCGTGACCATCGTCGACGGTCCGGATGCCAAGGTCACCACCGTTCACTCGCACAGCGTCGTGCTGGCCGACGGTCGCGAACTGCCCAGCCCGATCACGGTGTGGACGGCCGGTTTCGGCGTCCCGGACCTGGCTGCCCGCAGCGGCCTGAGTACCGACACCGCCGGGCGCCTGCTCACCGACGAAACCCTCACCAGCATCGACGATCCCCGCATCCTGGCCGCCGGTGACGCCGCCGCCCCCTCCGGCCGGCCCCTGCGCATGAGCTGCCAGGCCGCCATCCCGCTCGGCGCCCACGCTGCCGGAACCATCCTGAGCCGCCTTGCCGAATCCGAGCCCGCCGCAATCGATATCGCGTTCATCGGCCAGTGCATCAGCCTGGGCCGCAAACGCGCGACCATGCAGCTGGCCCACTTCGACGACACCGCCCGTCGGGCCTACCTCGCCGGCCGCGTTGCCGCCACCGTCAAGGAGGCGATCTGCAAATCCACTGTGTGGGGCATCGCCCGCGAAGCCCGCAAACCCGGCTCCTACGCCGCCATCAAGGGTGGCAAGCGGCAGCAGCGCATCGCGGCCGCCACGGCGATGGCCGAACAATAGAGGTAGACCACCGGTCGAAAAGACCGGTGACGCAGCGGTATTGCCACCGTGCAGTATTCGGCCTCGTCGGTGCGCTGGGCCGGTCTCCAGGGCTTCGTCGACAGGATCGCCGGTCGGGCCGCCCGGCACGACTTCGGGACAATCTGCGTGACTCGTGGGCCTGCGCTCAGTCCTCCAACAGGATCTGCACGAGAGTTTCGGGGGCTTCGGCGGCGACGTTGTGTCCGGTCGGCAGGGTGTGTACGCGCCAGCCGGGGTCGCGCGAAAGTCGTTGGTGGACCTCTGTGAATGGGGTGCCGGACCAGCCGTCCAAGTAGATGTAGTCCTTGCGATGGACCCGGGGCGTGTCGTCGAGCCGGATCTTCTGCAGGAACGACGCGAGCGGGTGCGGGGTCGTGCGTGCGTCCAGGCCGGGCGGCGGCTCGACGCTGTGCCCGTCGGCCCGGGCTCCCCGGATGAACAGCTCCCGGAAAGCCGGAGTGGTGAGATCGATGGCGCTACAAGCCCAGTTTCGTGACGGCGTTGTCCTCCAGTGGGTTGGCGGTGCGGATGTAGCCGTGCACGGTGCGGGGGTTGGACCAGCGGCCCTGTCGCATGATCTCGCGGTCGCTGGCGCCGCCGAGGGCGGCCTGGGTGGCGAAGCCGGCGCGCAGGGAGTGACCGGAGAACAGGGCGGGGTCGAGGCCGGCGCGGGCGGCGTAGCGCTTGACGAGTTCGGCGACCGCGCGGCCGGACATGGCGGTCGCGGCAATGCCACCGTGGCGTGAAATGGTCGGGAACAGCGGCAGATTCGGGTCGGTGAGGGTGGTGCCGGTGAAGCCGTGGCAGCGGTGGATGTGGGGGTCGGGCGGCGGGGTGGCGTCGAGCCAGGCGCGCAGGTCGGCGGCGGCGTGGGCCTCGCGCAGGCGGGTCCAGTCGGCGAAGGCGCAGACGGGGCAGGTGTGCGGGCGCTGACCGCGGGGCAGGGCGACGCGCTGTTCGTTGACGCCGGTCGCGTCGGTCTTGGTGGCGGGCAACTGGATCAGCAGCAGCGGCTCGCCGGTGGTGTGGTCGGTCGTGACGGCGACATCGGCGACCCGCAGCGCGGCGATCTCACTGCGGCGCAGCGCCCCTGCGAATCCGACCAGCAACAGCAGCGTGTCGCGGCGGCGGGCCGGTTCGGTGGGCCACTGCGCGCCCGGCAACTCGTTCAGCAGCTGATCGAGGGTGTGCAGCAGCACCGGCCGCTTCCGCTTGGGCCGGGTGCGCCGGGTGCGGCGGATACCGCGCAGGGTCAGCCGGACCACGTCGGCGCGGGTGGGGGAGGGCAATCCGTTGGCGGCGTGCACGGCGGCCAGCGCCGCGGCCTTGCGCTCCAAAGTGGCGGCGCTGAAGGCCCATTCGCCGTTCTCCCGCCGCGCGTCCGCCGCCGCGGCCAGATACACCGCCACATCCAGGGCGTCCGCCGGTAGCGCCTGCCGCCCTTCCGCCGCACACCACCCCGCCCACGCGATCCAGTCGGTTCGGTACGCGCGCAAGGTATTCGCCGACTGCGACGCTTCGAGATACCGCCGCAGCGATCCGGCCTGCACCTCGTCGAAGCGATCGCGCACCAGCCGCAGCGCCGCCGCGTCCACCAGCACACTGCGCACCCCGCGGCGCAATTCGCCGCGCACCTCGTCGGGCACCGCGATCACCGCGGTCTGTTCCACCGGCTCGGTGACCTCCGTCGGATCTGGCATGTCCCCGACCCTAGATTGAATACGTGCTCCCGTTGCAGCAGACCCCGATTCACGTGTCCGACGACATCCTCGACGACCTCCGGCAGCGCCTGGACCGGACCCGCTGGTTCGCCGACGACGGCAATGCCGACGGCCACTACGGAGTGCCCACCGCCTACCTGCGCGAGCTGGTCGATCACTGGCGTACCGACTTCGATTGGCGCGCACAGGAAAAGGCCATGAACGCCTACGAGCACTACCGCGTCGAAGTGGACGGCGTCCCCATCCACTTCCTGCGCAAACCCGGCGTCGGTGACAACCCGATCCCGCTGATCCTCACCCACGGCTGGCCCTGGACCTTCTGGCACTGGTCCAAAGTGATCGACCCGCTGGCCGATCCGGCGGCGCACGGCGGTGATCCCGCCGACGCGTTCGAGGTCATCGTCCCCTCGCTGCCCGGTTTCGGCTTCTCCACCCCGATCCCGTCACGCCCGGATCTGAACTTCTGGAAGATCGCCGACCTCTGGCACACCCTCATGACCGATGTGCTGGGCCATCGCACCTACGCCGCCGCCGGATGCGATGTCGGCGCCCTGGTCACCGGCCAGCTCGGCCACAAATACGCGGACGCCCTCTACGGCATCCATATCGGCTCCGGACAGCGCCTGGACATGTTCAATGGCGAACGCGCCTGGGACATAACCGGTGGCCGCCCGATTCCCGAAGGCCTGCCCGGCGACGTGCACGCGCGAATCATCGAGCTGGAGAAGCGATTCGCGGTCCATCTGGTCGCCCAGATGCTCGCCCCCGCCACCCTGGCGCACGGCCTGTCGGATTCACCCGCGGGCATGCTGGCCTGGATCCTGGAGCGCTGGATGCGCTGGAGCGATCACCGCGGCGGCGACTTCGAATCCGTGTTCAGCAAGGACGAGGTGCTGACCCACGCGACCATCTACTGGGCCACCAACTGCATCGGCAGCTCGATGCGTCTCTACGCCAACCACAATCGCTACCCCTGGACCCCGTCCCACGACCGCTGGCCCGTGATCGAGGCCCCCACCGGCCTCACCTTCGTCGCCCACGAGAACCCGCCCGGCGTCACCACCGCCCAACGCGCCCAGCAGTACCGCGACAGCGACCGCGGCCAGTGGTACCACCTCGTGAATGTGACCGCCCACGATCACGGCGGCCACTTCATCCCCTGGGAGGTCCCGTCCGAATGGACCGACGACCTCCGCCGCACCTTCCGCGGCCGCCGCTAGCCTTCCGTCACCGCTGTGATGGGGCTTGCGGGGAGGTCGCCTCCGCAGGCCCCACGGAACGTCGGCGGAAATCGTGTCAGGGGTCTTGCCGTGATCGGGCGAAACACCACATTTTCACGCTGCGGACGTGCGGGTCAGCACGACGACGGGAATCTCCCACTGCACTTTTGCTTGGAAATCGGCCATGAAGGGCGTCATCTCGAGCTGCCGGTCCCACAGCCGCGCCCGCTCGTCCCCACCCGCGACCACGGCGGTGACCGGCCAGGTCTCGGTGCGCACCTCGACCGTCCCGGCCGGGTTTGCCACCAGGTTGTGATACCAGCCCGGCCGGTTCGGCCGGCCGCCGTTGGCGGCGAAGACCACGAAGCGGTCGCCGTCGCGCTGATAGGCGAGCGGCCAGGTGCGGTCCTGCCCGGTGCGGGCCCCGGTGGTGGTCAGCAGCAGGAGATCACGCTCGGCGAACTGCCCGCCGACGTGTCCGCCCCCGGCTCGGAATTGCTCGATCACTTCTTCGTGCAGTCGCTGACGCGCAACGTCGGTCATGGTCCACCTCAACTATGTTGCCGCCGTGGGTATTCCGCTCCCGGCGGCACATCCGCCTCAGTGCTGCAACCGCCATTCCGCATCGGGTTTCGGAAGCGGCCAGGTCCACCCGTTCTTCACGCGCAGTTCCAGTAGCTGCTGTCGGCGACCACACGACTGCTCGGTATCGCCGTCGCCGTCGATGCAGTTGCGGTGGATCCACATCATGGCTTCCACCGTGCCCGAGAGGCGCATGGCGTCATGCTCGGGCATACGATGATGCTTGAGCACCGACGGCGTGTCCGACATAGCCCAATCATCCCTCAGCCCGGCCGTGCTGTCGTGCGGTCCGCGCGTCTCCGCCTCTCGTGAGAGGAGCTGGTCATGTGTCGCCTGTTCGGACTCTCGGCCGCACCGCAGCGGGTGCACGCCACCTTCTGGTTGCTGGAGGCGCCCGACAGCCTGTCCCAGCAGAGTCGCCGCGAACCCGACGGCGTCGGTCTGGGCACCTTCACCGCCGCGGGCGCGCCGTTGGTGGAGAAGCAGCCGATCGCCGCCTACGAGGATCGGCTCTTCGCGCAGGAGGCCCGCGACTGCGAATCCGAAACCTTCGTCGCGCATGTCCGCTTCGCCTCCACGGGCGCGCTGATCATGCGCAATACCCATCCGTTCGAGCAACACGGACGCCTGTTCGCGCACAACGGAGTGCTCGAGGGGCTCGACGAGCTGGAGCACGAACTCGGTGACTATCGCCGACTCGTCCACGGCGACACCGACTCCGAGCGCTTCTTCGCCCTGATCACCGCCCGGATCGACCATCATGCGGGCGATGTCACCGCGGGCATCACCGACGCGGTCGGCTGGATCGCCGACCGGCTGCCGCTCTACGCGCTCAACCTGATCCTCACCACCGCGACCGAGCTGTGGGCCCTGCGCTATCCCGACACCCACGACCTGTATGTCCTCGAGCGCGCCGCCGGTGGCGCACAGGGTGATCGGCGGCTCGACCACGCGGGTCACAGGGGCATTCGCACCAGCAGTGGCGCGCTGACCGACTATCCCGCCGTCGTCATCGCCACCGAACGCATGGACAACGACCCCGGATGGCGGCTTCTCGCCTCCGGCGAACTGCTCCACGCCAGCGGGCATCTGGACGTGCGGTCCAGCATTATTCGGGATTCCCCACCCCGCCACCTGCTTTCGCTCGCCGACCTGGACGAGACCGCCGCCGCCTCCCAGACCGCACACTGACGATCACCGCTGCGGGCCGGTCCGTTCGGTCACTCCGGTCGCGAGACCCGGGCCAGGTCGACAGTGGCCGCACGCAAGTCGGCGATGCTGTCGATCGGCGCGAGATAGCCGATACGGGTGACTGCGATGCCACGCGGCGTGGTGACCCTCAGGTCGAGGCCGAAGCGGTCGGCGCGTTCACAGACCGCGGCGGTCGCGTCCGGATAGCCGCCCCGGGCGTGGGCCATGTCCAGCAACGCGTCCGCGTGATCCGGGAGCGTAGCGCGCAGACCAGACCCCGTTTTTCAGGGCGGGGATAGCGCATCGAGTGGCACGCCAACGCACTATCATGTCAAACATGGGCGATCGAGTGGTGAAGCGGGCGTACAAGTTCCGCTTCTACCCCACGCCCGAGCAGGCCGAACAGCTCGTCCGTACCTTCGGTTGTGTCCGGTACGTGTACAACCGAGCGTTGGCGGAGCGTTCCCGCGCTTGGAGCCAGGAGCAGCGTCGCGTCAACTACGCGGACACATCGCTGATGCTCACGCAATGGAAACGCGACCCCGAAACCGAGTGGCTTACAGAGCCTTCCAAGGGACCGTTGCAGCAAGCCTTGAGGAACCTTCAGGGGGCTTTCGACAAGTTCTGGCGCAAACAAACCGGCTATCCGCAGTTCAAGAGGAAGGGCCGGTCGAAGGACTCGGCCACCTATTTCTCGAACTGCTTCACCTACCGCGACGGCCAGATCAGACTTGCGAAACAAGCGGAACCGCTGAGCATTCGCTGGTCTCGTCCGCTGCCGGAAGGTGCTGTCCCGTCGCAGGTTACGGTGTCACGCGACAGCGCGGGCCGGTACCACATTTCGATCCTGGTCGAGGAGACGATCAGCGCGCACGCCCCGACCGATGCGACGGTCGGTGTCGATGCGGGTATCACGTCGCTGTACACGTTCTCCACCGGAGAGAAGGTGTCCAATCCCCGCCACGAGCGCAAGGACCGGGCGCGGTTGGCGAAGGCGCAGCAGGTGTTGTCGAAGAAACACAAGGGCTCCAGCAACCGGGCGAAGGCTCGGTTGAAGGTGGCTCGTATTCATGCCCGGATCGCCGATCGGCGGCGGGACCATCTGCACAAACTCTCGACTCGGTTGGTGCGCGAAAACCAAGTGATTGCCATAGAGGATTTGAGTGTGCGGAACATGGTTCGGAATCGTTCGCTGGCGCGGGCGATCTCGGACGCGTCGTGGTCACAGTTTCGGTCGATGCTGGAATACAAGGCCGACTGGTACGGGCGCACCGTGGTGGCGATCGACCGGTTCTATCCGTCGAGCAAGACATGCTCGACGTGTGGGCGGATCGCCGATCGCCTGCCGCTCGACATCCGGGAGTGGAGGTGTCCGTGCGGCACTGTCCACGACCGGGATATCAACGCGGCGAAGAACATTCTTGCGGCCGGGCTGGCCGTCGAAGCCTGCGGAGATGGTGTGAGACCGCCCCGCAGCTGATGTGAGGAGGCAACCGTCGATGAAACAGGAAGCCCTTGTCGTGAGGCAGGGAATCCCGGTCCTTCAGGGCCGGGAGGGAGTCAACGTCATTGAGATGCGCGATGGCGCGGGCCGCACCGGGAATGATCGGATCGGCCCGGGCGGCCGCGTATTCGTCGGCGGTGGCGGAATCCATGCGGCCGTATCCGCCGACCCAGCGGGCCCGCTGCACACGCAGCACCCACACCGTGAAATCGCTGAAGTCGATGTAGGTCTTGGCCGCCGGGACCGCGGCCAGATGGGCCTCGCGGGCCGCCTGCGCCTCCTCGCCCTGCGGGCGTTCCGCCACACCGGCGAGCGTCAATCGCGTTCCGGCCAGCGGGTCCTCCGGCAGCTCCGGGGTCACGATGGACAGGCTGGCGCGCGGATCGGCGGCCAGGTTGCGGCCGTGCTCGGCCATCCGGGACACACACAGGACCGGTTGTCCCGCAAGCAATCCGTACGTGACGAAACTGGCCCAGGGGCCGCCGTCGGCCGACAGGGTGGCCAGGGTGGCCGTATTCGTCGCCGCGGCAACGGTTCTGGCCTCATCCGCCGCGGACGGCCGGGTGGTGATCGCGATGGGGGTCAGCGGCGGAGGAGTCGAGGGCGCGTCGCCCGGGTCGCCGTGGTCGAGAGCCATGCGTCACAGGCTACCCGCGCGGCCGAACCGGACCGATCAGTCGGGAAGGATTGGCACCGACAGCCCTTCGCCCTTCCGCAGCAGCGCCGCACGCGTGACGGTGCCCGCGCCGAAGCGATCACGCAGTGCGTCCAGAGTCGAATCGAGGGTGGATTCCGCACGCGGCTCGAACGGCAGCGACAGCTGCATGGTGTCGGCGTCGTCCAGATTGGTGAGGGACAGGCCGATGAGGGTGAGGCCGCCGCGCTCCCGGATCAGCGGCATGGTCGCGGCCAGCAGAGTGCGCGCGGCCCGCAGGACGGCCTCGCCGCTGTCGGTCGCCTCCGCCAGCGTGTGCGAGCGGGTGGCGCGGGTGAAATCGTCGAAACGCATGCGCAGCACCACCGTTCGGCACACCCGCCGGGCTCTGCGCAGCCGATGCCCGAGCCGGTCGGCCAGTCCGTGCAGGTAGGCCTCGAGTTCCTCGTCGCTGCGATGGCGGCGGCCCAGCGCCCGCTGTGCGCCGATGGAGCGCCGGCGCCGCCCGGTGTCGACCCGGCGCGGGTCCCGCGCCCACGACAGGGCGTGCAGATGCCTGCCCGTCGCCGGGCCCAGCACCGCCGCGAGCGGCCCCTCACCCAGGTCCGCGAGCTGCCCGACCTTGGTGATGCCGCGTTCGCGCAGCTCTCGCGCGGTCACCTCGCCGACGCCCCACAGGCGTTCGACCGGTAGTGGATGCAGGAATTCCAGCTCCCTGTCGGGCGGAACCTCCAGCAGCCCATCGGGTTTGGAGACCGCGCTGGCGACCTTGGCCAGGAATTTCGTGCGCGCCACCCCGACCGAGATGGGCAGTCCGACCTCCGCCCGCACCCGCGCCCGCAGCCCGCGCGCGATATCGACCGGGGTACCGGCGATCCGCCACAGTCCGGCCACATCGAGAAACGCCTCGTCGATGGAGATGCCCTCCACCTCGGGCGTGGTGTCGCGGAAGATCTCGAAGACCGCTTTGCTGGCCTCCGAATACGCCGACATTCGCGGCGGCACCACGATCGCATTGGGGCACAGGCTCAGTGCCCGACGCACATTCATGGGCGTCCGCACCCCGAACGCCTTCGCCTCGTAACTGGCGGCCAGCACAACCCCACCGCCGACCAGCACCGGCCGCCCCCGCAGCCTCGGACTGTCGCGCTGCTCCACCGACGCGTAGAAGGAGTCCAGGTCGGCATGCAGAATCGCCGCCCGCTCGGGGCGGTCATTCATCCTCATGGTCGAACCGGACACGAACATATGTTCGCATACTCGCCGGTCTGCTGTCCCGGTGTCCCGCTCACCCGACCGATTCGCGTCGAATGGGTGAGGCGTAGCTTTCAAGGCGCGGCAACACTTCGGGCAACACGGATCGAAGAATGGAGTCGACATGTGCAACCAGCCGAAACCTGCGACCCCGGTCACTGCCCGCGTGCATCGTGAAGCGGCTGCGGGCTACGACCTGGCGAACGTGCAGGATTATTCGGATGTGCGACGCGGCCTGATCGCCGAGCTGCCGGGCAATGTCGTCGCCGGTGACGGTTCGGTCATCTTCGACCCGCACGCCCTGGATTGGATCGAAGAGGGTGCGCCCGCGCCCGACACGGTCGATCCGAGCCTGTGGCGGCAGAGCCAGCTCATCAAACTGGGCGGCCTGTATCAGGTGTCCGATCGGATCTACCAGGTCCGCAACAACGACATGGCCAACCTGACCGTCATCGAGGGCGACGACGGATTGATCGTGGTCGACTGCATGTTCGGGGTGGAGTCGGCCAAGCAGGGCATGGACCTGATCCGCGCACACGTCTCCGACAAACCCGTCGCGGCCGTCATCTACACCCACACGCACATCGACCACTACGGCGGCGTGAAAGGCGTGGTCGATCCCGCGGATGTGGCGTCGGGAAAGGTTCCGATCATCGCCCCGGGCACGATCGAGTCGTTCGACAAGTTCGCCATCGGTGAGAACGTCATCGCCGGAAATGCCATGGCGCGCCGCAGTTTCTACGCCTTCGGCGGTCTGCTGGACCTGAACGCCACCGGGCACATCACCTGCGGCATCGGCATCGTCTCCACCAAAGGCGCGACCGTCTCCTACATCTCGCCCACCGACTCGATCACCGAGACGGGCACGCGGCGCGAGATCGCCGGGGTGGAACTCGAATTCCTCTACGCCCCCGACACCGAGGCGCCCGAGGAATTGCACATCTGGATTCCGGAGCTGAAGGCGCTGACCTGCGCGGAGAACGCGAACCACGCACTGCACAACATTCAGACCCTGCGCGGCGCACGCACCCGCGATGCCCGCAATTTCGCCCGCTACCTCGACGAGACACTGGAACGGTGGGGCGACGAGGCCGAGGTGCACTACGGCCCGCACACCTGGCCTGTGTGGGGCAATGATCAGGTGAGCGCGCTGCTGGAATCACAGCGCGACACCTACAAGTACATCCACGACCAAGCGCTGCGGCTGGCCAACAAGGGATACACCCCGTTGGAGGCGGCCGAGATCATCGAACTGCCCGACGAATTGGGCCGCAACTGGGCCGATCGGGGCTACCACGGCACCGTGCATCACAATGTGCGCGCGGTGTTCACCAAGGAACTCGGCATGTGGGACGGCGATCCGGTGTCGCTGCACCCGCACACGCCGGTCGGCTCGGCCACCCGCTTCGTCGAATTCGCCGGAGCCGACGCGATTCTCGCCGAGGGCCGGCGCGCTTTCGAGGCCGGCGACTATCGGTGGGCGACCGAGATTCTGCACAAACTGGTCTTCGCCGATCCGGGCAATACCGCGGCGCGAGAATTGCAGGCCGATGCCTACGAGCAGATGGGGTATCAGGCCGAGGGGCCGCAGTGGCGGGGCGTCTTCCTCAGCGCCGCAAAGGAATTGCGTGAGGGTGTGCAGCCGCCGCCCTACGTGACCGCCAGCCCGGACTCGATTCTGGCCATGCCGATCGACATCCTCTTCGACTTCGTCGCGGTCCACATCATCGGCGAGAAGGCCACCGGCGCGAACATCAGCATCAATCTCGATTTCACCGATTCGGGACAGCGGTGGACGATGTGGGTGCGCCGCGGTGTCCTCAACGCCCGCCAAGGGCGCGCCGACGATGCCCGGGCGACGGTGTCGGGCCCGAAGGCGGCCCTCGTCGGGGTGCTGCTGACCCCGGGCAGCGCCGAGGAACTCGCCCGCTCGGGCGCCATCACCGTCGACGGTGATGTGACCGCACTCGGCGAACTCGCCACGCTGCTGGACGATTTCGAGCCCACCTTCCCGATCGTCACCCCCTGATCGGGCGATACTCGGCTACCGGCGATCCTCGCGGACCGTCCCCGCGAGGATCGCGGTGAGGCCGGCGGTGAATCTGTGGTCGCGTTCGCCGGTCATGATGGAGATGGTGTCGCCGGTGGGGTTCGGGCTGGGGGCGTCGGCGGTGAGAGCCGAGACCAGCGGCTGCCATTCGCCGGAGCGCTCGAGTTCCAGGTAGGCCTGCTCCTCGATGACGAAACCGGTTGTGTAGGAACGCAGGACGGATTGCAGGTCGCCCGGTTCGAAGGGCGGTACGACGATGCCCTGCAGCAGTGCCATGAGGGTGCCCGACAGTTTCACCGTGGCCGCGAAGGGGGAGTAGGAGCCGGCGACGATGCGGCCGCCGTCGCGGAATCGGAGCATCGCCGCGCGCATGCGCTCGCAGCAGGCGATGACCTGGGCGAGCGTCGGGGCATCGAGGTCGATATCGGTGAGGTCGATGGTGGCGTAGACGGCATCGGACATGGCGCGCTGGAGATCTCGGCGATCCTTCAGATGCTTGTACAGCGCACCGGGGGTCACCTCGGCGGCCGCCGCCAGTCGCCGCATGGTGAGCGCGTCCAATCCGTTCGCCGACACGTACTCGTGGGCGATATCTACCAGCCGATCCCGGCTCAATCCACGTTTGACCATCGGTCCAGAGCCTAGCGGCCGGTGTGCGGCGGCCGGGTTTGCGTGGTTGACGACACGGACCACCACCCCTAGCCTTCATGTGGTGAACAATGTTTACCAGACTGACGTGGTCATCGCCGGAGCCGGTCCGACCGGGCTGATGCTCGCCTGCGAATTGCGTCTCGCGGGAATCGACGTCGTACTGCTCGACACCCTCAGCGCGCGCACCGGGCAGTCACGGGCGGGCGGCATCAATGCCAGGACCATGGAGATCCTCGATCAGCGCGGGCTGTTGGAGCGGCTGCTGCCGCACGGGTATGTGTTCCGGGGCCGGGGTCCTGGACATTTCGCCGGGCTGCCCATCGAGTTCGGCGATCTGGCCACCCGATACCCGACCGGACTGGTCATCACCCAGGCCGACGTCGAGACCCAACTCGACCGGTACGCAACCGAATTGGGTGCCTCCGTGCAGTGGGACTCACCGGTTGCAGACCTCGAGCAGGACTCCGATGGTGTCGAGATCCAGGTCGGTGGTGCGCACGGCCGCCGCATCCGGGCCGCATACCTCGTCGGTTGCGATGGTGGCCGCAGTGCGGTCCGCAAACTGGCCGGGATCGAGTTCGCCGGGACCGACGCCACCATGGTCGGCACGATCGCCGATGCCGAACTGGCGGACCCGCCGCCCGGCTGGATCCTGACCGAGCGCCGCGGCCCGGGTGATTTCTCGGTACTTCCGCTGCAGCCCGGCTGGTTCCGGCTCATGGTCAACCGGCACGACCGCGTCATCGACCACGCGGCCGAACCCTCTTTCGAAGACTTCCGGACATCCTTCCGCGAGGTGGCCGGCACCGACTACGCGATGCACAGTCCCCGCTGGGTCTCACAGTTCAGTGACGCGGCCCGCCTGGCCGAACGTTACCGTTCGAAGCGCGTGCTACTGGCGGGCGATGCCGCGCACATCCATTTCCCGGCCGGCGGCCAGGGATTGAACACCGGGGTGCAGGATGCCGCCAATTTGGGCTGGAAGCTGGCCGCCGTTCTGCAGGGCCGCGCGCCCGAAGCCTTGCTCGACACCTACGAATCCGAACGCCGCCCGGTCGCCGCGCGCGTCCTGCAGAACACCCGCGCCCAGACCGCGCTGATGCGTCCCGGCCCGCACACCGAGGCCCTGCGCGAAACGCTCGCCGGACTCGTCGACATCGACGAGGTCCGAAACCGCCTCGGTGGCATGCTCTTCGCCCTGGACATCCGCTACGACGTCGGCGATGGCCACCCGCTGTCCGGCTATCGCGTCCCCGATGTCGACCTCACAGTGCCCGCCGGCGGCACTCGCGTCCATGAACTGCTCCGCAGCGGCCGACCGGTCCTGCTGTCCCTGAACGGAACCCGCCTGCGGATCAGCGACTGGCAGGGCCGCATCGACGTCGTCCACGCCCAATGTGATGCGGGCCGCTGGTCAGTACCCGGCCTCGGCGACATCCCCGCGCCGTCAGCAGTCCTGGTCCGGCCGGACGGCCATGTGGCGTGGGCCGCGGACGAACGGTGCGACACAGGTCTTCTCGAAGCGCTCCACGCCTGGGCCGGGCAAGGCGCCGTCGCGAGCCCGGCCTGAAACGCTGCGGTACTGCTCGCCTCCGAGTGGGGAATGATCTGGTTCCGAGCTGGAAAGACCTCGGCGGCGTCCCCGGATCGCCGGGACTCGGTGGGCCGAGTCGGAATCCGGGGACGCCGTAGGGATCAGTGCGGCTGGACCGTCAGGTCGTAGACCGCCATGTAACCGAAGTGCTGGGTCGCGGTGTAATGGGCGGTCACCCAGTCGAGGACCTCCTTGTTGCCCGTCGGACGCCAGATGCCTTGCTTCGCACCCGATTGCGCCGGCGCGGCGGTGTCAGCGGGCTTCGGATCCACCCGCCAGGAGTCGGGCAGCGGGACCTCGGGAGCCAGGTAGTAGGTGATCTCGTGGTCGCGGACCATGTCCTCGAACTGGGGCAGCGTCGGCACCGGGTCCTCGGAGGTGAAGCCGCCGATGGCGAGGACCGATGTGCGGCTGGCCAATTCGAGCCCGGCCGCGGGCGACGAACGGTCGATGGCGGCCGACCACGTGGTATTGGTCTGCTGCAGCAGCGCGACCAGCTGCGGATCGGTCTGACCGCCGAACAGCGTCTCGAGCTGCTTGCGGAACTGGTCGGCCGGTCCGGCCTTCTTGGGATGGGGCGGGCCGACGGTCGGGCCACCGCCGGTGTGCGATTGCGGCAGGGTCGCGGCCGCATACGCCGTGGAGCCGGTCAGACCCGCGATCACACCGACTACGAGCAGCAACGTGGTCCCGCGGCCACGCAACCGGTCCCAGCGGGCCGCGACCGGCAGCGCCAGCACGAGCAATCCCAGCGCCGTGATCACCGCGACCGCCAGCACCGTCCAGCGCAGCCACGGCTGCCAGTCGGAATTGCGGTGCAGCAGCACGAAACCCCAGATCCCCGCCGCGAGGATCAGCCCGGCGCCACCCACGCGGCCGAACGCCTCGGCCCGTCGCCGCCACACCTCGGACGCGCCGATGGCGAAGCAGCCCGCGATCGCCGGGGCGACGGCGAGGGTGTAGTAGGCGTGCATGCCCGATTTCATGGCCGAGAACAGCACCCCGTCGATGACCAGCCACAGACCGAACACCAGCGCCGCCCCGCGGATCAGATCGGTGCGCGGCCGGCGGCCCCGCGACACCAGCACCAGCACGAACGCGAGCAGCGCAGCCGGCAGCAGCCACGAGATCTCGAAACCGATCTCACCGGTGAACATCCGGTCCGGCCCGTTGCCGAACCCGCCACCGAATCCGCCGCCCTCGAGCGCCTTCGGAATCTGGTAGCCCTCGGGCAGTTCGAAGGGGTTCTTGGCGTTGCCGCCCATGTGGTTCTTGCCCAGGTAGCGGGCGAAACCGTTGTAGCCCAGCACCAGATCCATGAAGGTGTTGTCCTTCGATCCCGCCAGGTAGGGGCGCGAATCGGCGGGCCAGAGAATGGTGAGCAGCACGTACCAGCCGGAGGACACGATCAGGGCGCCCAGCGCCGCCAGCGAGTGCAAGAGCCGGTTGCGCAGCGTGGTCGGCGCGACGATCACATAGGCCAGCCCGAGCGCGGGCAGCACCATGAGGCCCTCGAGCATCTTGGCCAGGAACGCGAATCCCAGTGCGACACCGGTCAGCACGATCCACTTCAGGCTCGCCCGTGGCAGCGCGCGCACGGTGCAGTAGGCCGCGGCGGTCATGAGCAACACCATGACGGCGTCCGGATTGTTGAACCGGAACATCAACGCCACCACGGGCGTCACCGCGAGCACCAGACCCGCCAGCAGGCCCGCGCCGCGGCTGCGGGTGACCCGGGTGACCGCGCCGTACATGAGTGCGACCGCGCCCACCGCCATAATTGCCTGCGGTGCAAGCATGCTCGCGCTGCTGAACCCGAACAGCTGCCCGGACAGGCCCATGACCCACTGCGAGACCGGCGGCTTGTCGACGGTGATGAAGTTGCCCGGATCCAGCGACCCGAACAGCAGCGCCTTCCAGTTCTGCGATCCGGACCAGGCGGCCGCCGCGTAGAAGCCGTTGCCCATCTCGTTGACCGTGATGTTCCACAGGTATGCGACGGCGGTACCGATGAGCAGCAGCGCCAGCGCCGGCCGCTCCCAGCGGCGGGCGGGGGAGAGGCCTTCCGAGGATGTCTCGATTGGCGGGGAGGTCGGTTCGGACGGGGCCAGCTCGGCAGTGGTCACGCTCACCGCGGGAGTGTGTCGCGCCAGCCGGTGAAGACCCTGACTCCTTGCTGGGAGCTTCCTGTGAACCGGGATCTCCCTATGCTGGTCGGATGAGCCCAGGTATGACAGCGCTGGTGCGGATCGACCCGGACCTCGACGCGGTGACCACTTTCGGACCCGAAGCCGACCCCGCCGACGCCGGACTCGCGTCCGGCCATATCGAGGCGATCTGGCGATCCGTGCAGGACTGGTATCGCATGGGGACCACACCTGCCATCCAGGTGTGCCTGCGCCGTCACGGCCACATCGTGCTGAACCGGGCCATCGGTCACGGCTGGGGCAATGCGCCCAAGGATTCGCCCGACGCCGACAAACGCCCGGTGACCCCCGACTCGCCGTTCTGCGGATTCTCCACGGCCAAGGGCGTATCCGCCGCGCTGATGTTCATGCTCATCGAACAGGGCGCCTTCGCGCTCACCGACCCTGTCCGCGACTTCATCCCCGAATTCGCCGGCCACGGCAAGGACCGCATCACCATCGGCGACGTCCTCTCCCATTCCGCGGGCGTCCCGTTCATCACCCCGCCCCACCGCGGCTCCGACCTGGTCCTCGACGAGGAACTCGCCGTCCAGGGCCTGGCCGACCTGGTTCCGAGCTGGCCGCCCAACCGGTTTCGTGTCTATCACGCACTGACCGGCGGATTGATCCAGCGTCTGCTGGTCCAGCGCGCCACCGGCAAAGCCATGCGCGACCATCTGCGCGAACAAATCCTCGAACCACTCGGCTTCCGCTGGACCAATTTCGGCGTCCGTCCCGAGGACGTCGACCAGGTGGTGCCCAGCGTCAAGGTCGGCCCCGGACCCTCCAAACTCTGGCGCCACCTGGCAGGCCGAGCCCTCGGCGGCGGCCTCTCCGGCCCGACCGACCCGGCGGCCGCCCGCGCCTTCCTCACCGCCGAACTCCCCTCCGGCAATCTGGTGACCACCGCGGCCGAACTCTCCCGCTTCTATGAAATCCTCACCCGCGGAGGAGAACTCGACGGAATCCGCATCATGCGCCCCGAAACCCTCGCCGCCGCCATTCATCCCGCCCCCTGGCTGCCCGGCATGGCGGGCCGCGTCTCGGTGGCGGGCTACGAACTGGGCGCCCGCCGCTCGAAGTTCGGCCGCAACACCGAATCCCACTTCGGCCGCAGCGGCCTCACCACCCAGTACGGCTGGTCCGATCGTGCCCGCAACCTGTCGGGCGCAATCCTCACCAGCGGCAAGGCCCAGGCCGACGTCGACCGCCCCTGGCGCCTGGTCGCCCAGATATCCGCGACCATGAATCCCCGCACCGATCGCGGATGACGGTTCCACCACCGTGACAAACCGGACTCCGCAGCACGATCGCCTGTGTTCGGGTGCTATCGCCCGTGCGGCTCGAGCATGGGGACCAGGAATTGGCGGGCGATGGCGGCGAGTTGTTCGTCGTCGTCGAGGTCGACGACCTGGCTCGGAATTGCCAGGAACGAGGCGCAGATTCGGACCATCAACTCGGCGACCAGCTCGACCTGCAGGTCCGGGGGGATGGTGCCGGCCCGCTGTTCCTGGCGGAGTTGATGGGCTACGAATTCTCGGACCATGGCGACCGCTCGTCCGTCGTCACCGACGAGTGAGCTGACGAAGTGGTCGGGTTCGGCGGTGATCAGCCCACCGATGAGGGGGTTGCCGCGCAGCGCGCGCAGGGAGCTCACGAATCCGAGGACGACGCGGTCGCCGACATTCGTCGCTGCCGCGATATCGACGAGGAATGTGTCGAAGTACCGGCGGAATTCACGCAGGATGACGCGTTCGACCAGTTCTTCTTTGGTGGCGAATCGGCGGTAGACGGTGATCCGTGAGATCCCCGCGGTGCGCGCGACGTCTTCCATGGTCGAGCGCTGGATACCCCACCGCCGGAATTGTTTCTCGGCCGCGTCGAGGATGCGGGTGCGCATCCGGTCGGTGTCGTCGACCTGTTCGACGGCCTGCAGGTAGGCGCGTTCGAGCAAGGACTTCCCGGCGGGGAGCTCATTCGCGGGCGGCGCAGATTCCACGGTGTCCTCCTGAAACATCTTGTCCTGCGTCAGTTCTCGGGCTGCGCCGCGATCGCGCTTCGCCTGATGTTCGCGTTGCACACACTCCACATCGTTGTTGATACGCAGTTACGTTAGCTGTTTCATCGGATCCAGCGCGGTACCCCGTGCCGGGCCGAGTGTCGTCCGGACCTCATGCCCCTGGACGAGGACGGCGAATCATCGGTTGGTCAGCGGGATTTCGATGCTCAGGGGCATTCGCAGTTCGGCCACGTACCACAGGGCGAACTGGCGCAGGAACTCGTCGAACATCCAGTAGGGGGCGTCCACCACCGGTGCCACCGACAACACTCCTTCCCGAACGGCGACGAACGGGCCCCACGCCACCTCGAGCAACGGGCTCCAGACCGGTTCCCGAGGAATGTTGAGCCAGTCGGCGACCTTGTCTCCCATGATGAATCGGGTGAACGCGCCCAGAATGCCGCGGCTGAGCAGCGTCAGGTCGAGATCGGCGCCGAGGTTGAGCAATTGGTTGGCCAGGTCGTTGCCCTCCGCGGTCGGCGCCAGGATCGGGTCGAGCTGCTGGCCTGCCTGCGCGTCGGCCTGCTCCCACGTCGCGGGGATGTACTCGTCGCGAATGCCCAGCAGATGCGCGGCCAGCTGCCAACTGTGCAGGTAGCCATCGGATTCGGCGGCCGGGATGGGGACTCTCCACGCGGTGAGGGTCCGCATGATGGTGGTGGCCAAGCTGTGCCAGGTGACCATCATGTCGTCCTGGCTGATCGGCGTGACGCCTGCGGGCCAGTGCGGCGACTGCGGCAGCAGATGCCGGACGGAGGCGTGGATGATCCTGGTTTTCACGCAGGTCACGATCATCTCGCCGCCGTCCCCGTAGGCATTGACCGTGCCGATGTCGTACCCGAATTTCGCGGTCTTGGCGATGCGTTCCTTCAGGTGCGATCCGCCGCGTGAGTAGTACACCGCGAGGGCCTCGTGCGGGATGACCGTGGACATCATGCCGCTGGCGAACGCATACAGTACGCCGAGATACAGACCGCGCTTCTTGTTGAACTCGAAGGAACTGGCCAGCTTGCCCTGGTCGGTCCACGAGGGCAGCTGACGAGCGGATTCGATGAAGTCCGCCAACCCTTTCGGCAGGCCGGCGGGCAAGGGCTGGTCGTTGTAGACCCAGGTCGCCAGCAGCCTGTTGACCTCGGGCACGTCGGCATGGTTGATCACATCCGCCAAGACGGAGTCGGCATCGGGGTCGTACACGGTCAACGGGTCGGCGCCGCCACCGGCGCCGACCACCGAATCGGCGGGCGACCACCTCCAAGGCTCCGCCCTCGCGGTGCGTGCCGTCAGTGCCATCGCACCGACGACGCCCAACAAACCGCCACCTGTCCTCAATGCGTCGCGCCTGCTGAGACGGTGTGCATCCATGCCGATTTCCTGTTCGTGAGTGTGATACACAGACACATTCTCTGTATCTGTGTATCTTGATGAGAGCACACCGTGACGGCTGTCACAACCAGTTGGCACGAATTTCCAGATGAAGGACCGGTCGATGAATCCGTACGTCGTTATCCAGAACCTCCTCAACCACCTGGACCTGGGGTCGGCCGGAAGCGGGGTTCCGGTCGTAATCGCGAGAAGGACAACGAAATTGCCTTGACCAGCGGTGTAGCCGGGTCGGTGTCCGGCTTCCCTTCCGGGGTCTCCGGCGGGGACCCGGCCGAGCAACCGCGCCACGATGTGCTGGTGCCTGGACGCACTGCCGTCCGAACTCGGTTATCGGCGCGAGGAACCGGCCGACCCTCGACGGCTGCGTGTGCGCGTGGAAGTCGCCCCGGCGCATTAGGGTCTGACCGCATGGCAGTCCTCTCCCGCCCCATCGGAAGGCTGGCGATCATACTCGGTGTGGCCGTTGCGATTCCGATGCTCGCGACCCTGGCCTTCGCGGCCATCGGCCACCCCGAATGCGCGACCATCCCGGAAGATGTGGGCCCCTGCGGATACTGGGCCCGCGTGGCGGAATACGGGCCGTTCATCATGCTGTGGGGAACGGTCGTCACCGCAGGCTTCGGGACAGCGGTGTGGCTGGTGGTCGTCGGCGTAGTCTGCCTCTTCGCAGCGCTACGGCCTCGCCGCGAGTAGTACATCCGATACTGCCCGTCCTCGCCTCCCGTCTCGGGATGGCCATCGACATGTGTTGTGGGACTTGTGTGTTTGTCTGTTGTGATGTCGAAGTTGGTTCGGGTCGGTGTCGGCGTGCTCGCGTGGATTGCGACGCTGGCGGGAGTCGCTGGGGTCGCGTTGCACTTCAGTCGATCGGGGTCTCGAGTGTTGGTCTTGGCGGCTTCGGGTGCGCCGTATTTGATGGGTGCCGCGCTCGTCGGGACGGTGGCGTTCGTAGCCATGCGATGGTGGATCAGTGCGGGTGTGGCGGTCGTGGTGGTGGCCGCTGCGGTGTGGACTCAAGCTCCGCTGTACGTCCATCGCTCAGGCGGCGGCGAAGGACCTGCGGTGATGGTGATGCAGGCCAATCTTCTGTTCGACGGAGCGGATCCTGGGGCGGTGGTCGATCAGGTGCGTGCGCGGAACATCGGTGTGCTGACCGTCAACGAACTCACTCCGCCGGCGGTCGAGGGTCTCGGCCGTGCGGGGCTCGACCAAGTGTTGCCGTACCGGTATCTCTCCCCGGGAAGGACCGCGGCCGGGACGGGAATCTGGAGCAGCTATCCGCTGTCGGAGACTGTTGAGTATGACGGGTTCGTGCTGAACCAGCTCTCGGCGACCGCAGACGTTCCAGGCGCTGGACCGGTCACGGTGTACGCCTTCCATCCGGTACCACCGGTGTTCGGCGCCCAGGTGTGGGCCGACGAGTTGTCCCGTTTGCGCGAGATTCTCGAGCGGTCGCCATCGGATCGGCCGGTGATCGTCGGTGGTGACTTCAACGCGACCTACGACCATTGGCAGTACCGCGTGATGCTGTCAGGACGTTTCGCCGATGCCGCCGGACAGGCCGGTGCCGGGCATCTGGTCACCTATCCCACCGACAAACGGTGGCCGCCCCTGGTCGGTATCGACCACATCCTCATCGCCGAGGGGCGAACGGTCACGGTGGAGACAGTGGACCTACCGGGCTCAGACCACCGCGCCCTGGTAGCGCAGATCCGTCTGAACCGTGGAAGGCAGTAGGAGCCAGGTGTCACACCCACGAACAACCGTTGCTCCTGGATGCGGTGTGACCGACCAGTAGCTGCACGAACTCCGTTGCTCTCTGCGCCGTTGTTACTACAACCGCTGGTCACCGCTGCGTTCAGATCGTTGTTCCGCGTTCGCGAAACGACCATCCGCCGAACGCGGAGCGCGCGGGCGTTCGGCTACGCCGCGGCGTTCGCGAGCTGCCGATAGAGCCGCGCCAGCTTCGCGGCGTTCTTGCGGTCGAATCCGATCCCCTCGTCGATCTCGCGGGACAGGAGCTCGAGCCAGTCCGCGATCGCCGCGTGCTGTGCGGGGTGGAGGCCGCGCAGGGTGGTCTCGTCGTCGCGTCGCGCACTGCCGAGAAAGCTGCTGAGATGGATCCAGAGCTCGAAATCGTACGGTTGGATCAGCATCAGCTTCAGCACCGCCGGGAGGTAGTACTCGACGGCCTGCGCGGTCATGTACGTGAAGTCTTCCATGTGCAGGCCGGGCAGAAAGCTCGAGCGGTCGATGTCCGCCCGCGAGCGGCCGTGAAAGTGCGCGATGACGTACGGCGCGTCGATGCTCGGCGGTGCAAGTTCGTCCTCGGTGAGCGGCAGCGAGCCCGCGAACACCTGATCGATTCGGTGCGTGACCTCATCGCGAGTCCCCATGGCTGCCACAACCTATCTCACCATGGCGTTCGCTGCTCCACGTGGGCGCGCCCGGAGGCATCGGGGCCCCGAAGCAGCGGCCCCGTCTCGCTGGCAGAACGCTCGGGAATCGCCATTCAGGTTCGGACACAACCGTTTCGGGTCGGACCGATTTCGGCTCGGACGCCGTTCAGCGGTCGGCCGGGGTTCGATCGAAGATCCAGCGGAAGACGTCGTCGGCGTGGCTGGTGGGTTCCGGGGGCGCCGGTGTGAAGGAGAAGGTCCGGGTGCCGTCCGAGCGGTGGCCGGCGCGGAGGAAGAGATCGGTCGGGTGGGCGGATCGGTAACGGCGGTGGGCGAATTCGTAGAGGTGGGTGACGAAGGCGACCGAGACGCCGGTTTCGAGGAGTGCGTCGACGAGCGGGGCGGCGATGCGGGTGGCGTCGTGTTCGCTGGTGGAGGAGAACGACTCGTTGCACAGCAGGAGGGAGTTCGGGGTGATGCGGTCGATGATGCGGCTCATGCGGGCCAGCTCGTCGACCAGCTTGCCGTGGGACAGGCTGCGGTCCTCGTCGGTGACGAAGTGGGTGAAGACGCCGTCGCGTATGTCGGCTTCGAATGTGTCTGCGACGACGTACATTCCGGCCTGCATCATCAGCTGGGCGGTGCCGATGCTGCGCAGCAGGGTGGATTTGCCGCCGCTGTTGGCGCCGGTGATGACGATCAGGGTGCGACCCGTGGCGTCGATGTCGTTGCCGACCACCGGGTGGCCGGAGGTCAGGCACAGCGTGACGTCGTGCAGTCCGGTGCAACGCAGGCGCGGCGTACCGGCGGGGTGCGGGGTCGGTAAGCACACCGCCAGCCCGGCATTGCGGAAGCGGTCGTGTAGTGCGAGACAGCCGATGTAGAAGGCGAGTTCGGTGCTCAGTCGCCGGAAGAAGTCCTGCATGTGGACGACCGCGTCATCGACGACATCGGCGATCACGGATACGGCCCGGTCGCGCAGCTGCATGACCGGGTCGAATTCGGGGTCGGGTTCGTCGATGACGCGAAAAGCGTGGCGGCTCGTGCGATCGAATCCGAAGCGGCGACGGCGGAGCGGCTCGTGCAGCACGATGCCCGCGATCCGGTTGCCCGCGCCGAGCCCGGCGCTGATGTGCAGGCCGCGGTCGAAATCCAGTGCCGCCAGCTGTGTTTCGACACTGTCGAGATATCGGTCGTCGAGCTCGGCCGCGATGACGGCCATCAGATGGGTGAGTCCGGGTGCTCGGAACCGGTGGCCGTCCCGATCGCAGAGGGCGCGCAATTGCCGGAGGAACGTGATCAGCTCGGTCAGGGGTTCCAGCGCGAGCAGCAGTTTCCCACTGGCGCGGTGCAATGGGCCGGCCTTGCGGCGCCTGACTTCGCTTGCCCGGGACGCGATCCGGTAGAGCTCGCGCACCGGGATCGGATGAGTCCGGCAGTCGGCGAGCACGGCGTGCCGATAGCGGATCACCTCCGGATCGGTCACCGGTGCCGCCAGTCCCGCCCGCACGGCATCACGGATGACGGGATCGTCGGAGGCCGCAGCACACAGCGACTCGAGACCGAGATCGTCGAAGGTGTTGTCCCCGTTGCCTGCTGGCCGAGGATCGTAGTCGGCAGGATGGAGAAGGTTCACCTGCATGCGGCGATCCTGACGGTCACGAGGTCATAGGTCAGCCCGAAGCGCTCGGCGAGTGCCACGGCGTGGGCATGGCCGTCGGCCGGTCTGCGCTCGATGCGGAACGTGCGCCGGGATGGATCGCCGGGGTCGGTGGCGGCCACCATGCTGACCGTGGCCGGTCCGGATCGGGCCAGTTCGTCGAAGAAGGTGACCCACACGGCCATCGCACCGCGCTCGACGATCCGATCGAGCACATCGCCGCCGATCCGCACGGCATCGGCGGTACTGGTCGCGCTGAAACTCTCATTGAGGATGATCACGCTGTCCGCGGTCGCCTCCTCGAGTGTGTCACGGATGCGCAGCAGCTCCTCGGCGAGGCGCCCGTCGGGATCGGTTGCCTGCTCGGCACGTTCGAAATGTGTGAACAGCCGGTCCGCCAACGGCAGGCGCGCACTGCGGGCCGGGACCGGACAGCCGAGACCGGCGAAATAGATCAGCTGGCCGACCGTGCGTGCGAGGGTCGTCTTTCCGCCCTGGTTGGGACCGGTCACCACCAGCACTCGTTCCGGACCCGACAGCCGCAGATCGTTGCACACCACCTCGGTGCCGGCGCGCCCGCGACGGGTGACCAGTGCGAGGTCGAACGCGCCTTCGGCGTGGATCTCCGCGCCCCGGGTTGCCAACTGTGGCAGGCACATCGCCCGGGCCGTTCCACTGACCCGGCGAACGAAGGCCAGATACGTCAGATAGAACTGGATCTCCCGATCGAACGCCATCACCGCGGCGTCGGCGAACTGCCCGTGGTCGCGGGCGAATTCGGCAAGGTGCTCGAAGACCCGAGGGTGTAAAGCGGCGACACGATCGAGGATCTGCTCCTCCATGTGATTGATCTCGTCCCACTCCGAGCGCGGCCGCCCCGGCCGCGGCGCACCGACACCGAAGCGCGAGAACAACTTCGCGATCGCCGCACTGTAATCCGCCTCAGCGCCGACGGGGCTCACCTCGAGGGTGCGGTCGAGGATCCGCACGCTGTAGCGCACCGAGCTCAACGCCTGCTGCGCCTGGTGTACGGCCGTGGCCAGACGCTCGAAGTCGGGCCCGGCGACGTAGTCGGTGACGAACTCCCGCCAGCGGGTCAGCGCACCAGCGGACAGGGGGAGAGCGGCCAGCGCCTCGGTGAACCGCGTTACCGCTGCGGCGTATTCGGCAGCAGCGCCGAGCTGCCACCACTGACGTTGATGCGGATGATGCAGGCGTTCCTGCCAATCCAGCCGTTCACGAGTGCGGCGCAAACCGGCGGCGAACGCGTCGAACACTTCGCGCACCGAATCATCCGCGAGATCGGCGAAGATCTCCTGGCGGTACCGCACCGTAGCCGGGTCCCGGACGGGCTCGGAAAACCAGGCCCGCAGCCGGTATTCATCGGCCCCGACGACGACGGCGATGATCCGATCGATATGGAGGTCGGTCACCGCGCCCGAATCCACGATCAGGCGGTCACCCGATGCCACCGAGTCCGGCCACAGCATGCTGACGCCCGGCATACTCCCCACCTCCAAAGGTATTCCCGCCCTCGGCACGACAGCAGGCGAGCCTCGGACGGACCTATTGCACGGTAGAGAAATACCTTACCGGCCGTCAAGCTATCTGTCGGGTTCCGGTTCCGGCGCGGCATTCGGCGCAGGTCGATGACGGTGACCGTCCTGGTCCTGATGGGTGTCATGGACTTTCGGGCGCAACGTCGGCTTGCCCTGGGCACGCCAGGTTCTCGGGCTGCAGCCGTGGCGTTTCGTGAACCAGCGGGAGAAGTTGCTGGAGGAGGAGAAGGCCAGCATCTCGGCGATCTCGGTCAGGGAATGGCGGCGATTCGTGACCAGGTGCTGGGCCAGTTCGGCGCGGGTGGAATCCAGTAGGGCGGTGAAGGTTTCGCCTTCCGCCGCGAGGTGCCGGTGGATGGTGCGGCGGTCGACGCCGAGGCTGCGAGCGATCTGTTCGACCGAACAGCGGCCGGTCGGCAGCAGGAGTTCGATCAATTCCCTTACGCGGTCGATGGTGGTGGCGGTGGCGGTGAGGTCGGTGGAGCCGAGGAACTGCTGGGCATAGGTGCGCAGCAGCGGGTCCGACATGGCGTTGGGCGCATCGAGTTCGGTTGTGTAGATGATGATTCCGTTGAAGTCCTGACCGAAGGTGATGTTCGGCCCGAGCATGCGGTGATGGGTGCTGCGGTCGGACGGCGCGGCGTGGGCGAATCGGGTCTCCACCGGCTGCCAGCTGCTGCCGAGGAATCCGCGCAGCAGGCCGTGCAGCACTCCGACGGCGAGTTCGATGGCCTGCCGGGTTTCGCCGGGCTGCCCGATATCGAGCCCGAGCCGGATGGTGGCGAGACCGTTGCGTTCGGTGAGGCGGGTGTGCAGCGCCTCGTTGTACATGTGCTCGTGCCGGGACATGACCCGCAGCGCGCTGCGCACATCCGGTTCCTCACGGATGACCAGGCTCAATGGGCCGAGGTGCGCGAAGCGTCGTCGCTCGGCCAGGCGTAGCCCGAAGTCCTCGCACTGCGCGGCGGCGGCGGAGCGTTCGAGCAGATCGGCGATGGTGGCGGCCGGCACCCAACGGTCCTGCAGGGTCAGGCTCGCCGGATCGAGCCCGGATTCACGCACCAGGCGAACCGGATCGAGACCGACGGATCGGCCCAGCTCCACGTAGTTGTTCAACGCGGCATAGCGGGCGAGCGGCTTCACCACGCATCCTCCCGTGTCCCGAACTGAATAAATTCTTGTCTCGCAAGGATAAGCAGATGACTGTGATCCGCCTTACTCTGGGTTCATCACAACGAGTTGACCAGCGGAAAGCAAGAAGCCACGGTCGGTGAGCGCATCCGGCACGGATTCTGCGCAGGTCTCTCGTTCTCGATAGCCCGGGCCTCCGAGCGTCCCCGCAGCCGCGGGCACGCGACGGGTCGGTGCTGGGTACCCCTGTCGGACCAGAACGCCGATCGCCGCCCCGGCGCGGTCGCGTCCAAAAGGAGATGCACTGTGGCACAAGCTGTTCGCTTCTACGAAACCGGCGGACCCGAGGTATTGCGTTGGGAGACAGCCGAAGTCGGTGAGCCCGGACCGGGCGAGGTCCGGATTCGGCACGAAGCGGTCGGCTTGAACTTCGCCGACACCTACTTCCGCACCGGCCTCTACCCGGCGGCGCTGCCGGCCGGCATGGGCGTCGAGGCGGCGGGTGTGATCGAGGCGGTCGGCCCGGACATCACCGATTTCCGGGCGGGTGACCGCGTGACCTACACCGGCAGCCCACTCGGCGCCTACAGCACCGAACGAGTGATGCCCGCCGAGCACCTGATCCGGTTGCCGGAGGAGATCCCGTTCGAGACCGCCGCCTCCATGACCATGCGCGGGCTCACCACCGCATACCTGCTGCGGCGCATTCACCCGCTGCGGGCCGGGGACACCGTGCTGCTGCATGCCGCCGCCGGTGGTGTCGGGTCGCTGTTCACCCAGTGGGCGAAGTTGTTGGGCGTCACCGTGATCGGGACGGTGTCCAGTGAGGAGAAGGCCGCGATCGCCCGTGCGAACGGTTGCGATCACGTCGTGCTCTACACCCGCGAGAACGTCGCCGAACGCGTCCGGGAGATCACCGACGGCAAGGGCGTGCCCGTGGTCTACGACAGCATCGGAAAGACCACCTATCAGTCGTCTCTGGATTCCTTGGCGCGGCGCGGCCTGCTGGTCTGCTTCGGCACCGCCTCGGGCCCGGTCCCCCCGATCGACGCCATGCAATTGGCGGTGAAGGGTTCGCTGTTCGTGACGCGCCCCGCGCTCGCCGACTACATCGCCGACCCCGCCGAACGAGCCGAACTCGCGGGTGAGCTCTTCTCCCATGTCGCCGCGGGCCGCATTCGTGTCGACATCAACCAGCGCTACGTGCTGCCCGACGCGGAGCAGGCGCATCGCGACCTGGAGTCCGGTCGCAGCGTCGGCACCTCGGTCTTCGTGCTCTGAAACTCCGGCCGCCCGTTACCGCGGGCTCACACCCCTTGGAGGACTGTCATGACAACCCTTACCCCACTGGAGGATTCGACAGTGCGCTGGTCGATCGGCGTGACGCCGCTGACCTGCACCATCGGTGCCGAGCTGTCCGGCGTCGACCTGGCCGCGGCCGCACACGACGACGACCTTTTCGCCGAATTGCGCGCCCTGCTGCTCGAATACAAGGTGCTGTTCGTCCGCGATCAGGACATCAGCCGCGCCGACCACGTCGCGCTCGCCCGTCGCTTCGGCGAACTGGAGGACCATCCGGTCGCCGGCAGCGACCCGGACCACCCGGGCCTGGTGCGCATCTACAAGGATCTGGACAGCGCGCCGGAACACTACGAGAACGCCTACCACTGCGATGCCACCTGGCGAGAGCACCCGCCGATGGGTTCGATACTGCGCTGTGTGGAGGCGCCGCCCGTCGGTGGCGACACCATCTGGGTGAATATGGCCGAGGCGTATCGGCGCCTGCCCGACGAGGTGAAGAACCGTATCCGGGGCCTGCGCGCCCGGCACAGCATCGAGGCCAGCTTCGGCGCCGCCATGCCGCGGGAGCAGCGTCACGAACTGGCGCAACGCTTTCCGGACGCCGAGCACCCGGTGGTGCGCACGCACCCGGAGACCGGCGAGCAGATCCTGTTCGTCAACTCCTTCACCACACACCTGGTCAACTACCACACCCCCGAGAACGTGCGCTTCGGCTTCGATTACGCGCCGGGCGCGGCGGAGTTGCTGCACTACCTGATGCGGCAGGCCGCGGTCCCCGAATTCCAGGTGCGCTGGCGGTGGACCCCGAACAGCTTCGCCATCTGGGACAACCGGTGCACCCAGCATTACGCGGTCCAGGACTACTGGCCCGCGGTCCGCAAGATGGAGCGCGCCGGGATCATCGGCGACCTCCCGTACTGACATCCCTTCCAGCCCAATCACATTGGAGTAGATCCATGCATTTCCACGACGATGCGCTGTTCCCGGAGGTCCAGGAGAAGCTGGTCATCACCGTCGCCCCCTACGGTCCGGAGTGGGAGCCCGACGACTTCCGCGAAGACCTGCCGCTGACAATGGACGAGCACGTCCAGCAGGCGGTCGACTGCTACAACGCGGGCGCTACGGTCCTGCACATCCACGTGCGGGAACTCGACGGCAAGGGCTCCAAGCGGCTCTCGAAGTTCAACGAGCTGCTGGGCCGGCTGCGGGAGGCGGTGCCGGACATGATCCTGCAGGTCGGCGGCTCCATCTCGTTCGCGCCCGAAGGTGATGGCGCCGACGCCAAATGGCTCTCCGACGACGCGCGCCACATGCTCGCGGCGCTGGATCCCAAGCCCGATCAGGTCACCATCGCCATCAACACCAATCAGATGAACATCGTCGAGCTGATGACCGACGACGACATCGCGGGCACCTCGTTCACCCGCCCGGAGGTGTACGAGGCCTACCGCGAGATGCACGTCCCGGCGGGACCGGGCTGGGTGGAGGAGCACCTGAAGCGATTGCAGGCGGCCGGAATTCAACCGCACTTCCAGCTCGCGAACATCGCACAGCTCGAGACGGTGGAACGGCTGATCCGCCGCGGCGTCTACACCGGCCCGCTCATGGTGACCTGGGTCGGCATCGGCGGCGGCTTCGACGGACCCAACCCCTACAACATGATGGAGTTCATCCGCCGGGTCCCCGACGGCGCGGTGCTGACCCTCGAGACGCTCATGCGCAGCGTGCTGCCGGTCAACACCATGGCCATCGCGATGGGCCTGCACGCGCGCTGCGGCAACGAGGACACCCTCTGGGGTCGCAAGGGCCAGAAGATGACCTCCGTGCAGCAGGTCGAGCAGCTGGTGCGTATCGCCGGTGAGCTGGGTCGCGAGGTCGCCACCGGCAAGGAGGCGCGCGAGATCTACAAGCTCGACGAGCGCTACGCCGACGCGGACGAGACCCTCGCCAAGCTCGGGTTCGCGCCCAACCGCAAGCCGGGCCAGGTCGGCTTCACCCACCACGCCTGACCAGCTCGCACTCGGGCAGCATCTCGGGTCACTGATCAGGCAGGGCCCGATTTCCGGGGGCACGCGGCCGGCGGTCGTGTGCCCCCGGTCCCCTCTCTAGCTCCGGTGTGCACCACCGTCTCGCACACCGGATACGTAGGAGCACCAATGGAGTTGCACACTACCGCCGCCGGGGCGGACGGCCATCCGGCCGCCGCCCCGGCCACGGCGGTCGCACGGACCCGCCGGGCGTATCGGTGGCTCATCTTCGCGCTGGCATTCGGTCTGCTGCTGGCCGACTACATGTCGCGCCAAGTCCTCAGCGCGGTCTTTCCGTTCCTGAAAACCGCATGGGGACTGTCGGATTCGCGGCTGGCCTCGCTCAGCAGCGTGGTCGCGCTGATGGTCGGTCTGCTGACCTTGCCGCTCTCGCTACTGGCCGACCGTTGGGGCCGGGTGCGCAGCCTGGTCCTGATGGCGGTGCTGTGGAGCGCGGCCACCCTGCTGTGCGCGGTGGCCGCCGACTACCCGCAGATGCTCGGCGCACGCTTCCTCGTCGGCGTCGGTGAGGCCGCCTACGGCAGCGTCGGAATCGCCGTGGTACTCAGCGTGTTCGCGCCCCGCATGCATGCCGCGCTGAGCGGGGCCTTCATGGCGGGCGGATCGTTCGGCTCGGTGCTGGGCGTGGCGTTCGGCGGGGTGATCGCCGTGCACTTCGGATGGCGCTGGTCGTTCGCCCTCATGGCGGTCTTCGGGCTGGTCTTGGCGGCGCTGTTCCGGGCCGCCGTCAGCGAGGAGAAGCTCGCCCGGTACGCCGCCCACCCGGATTCCGGCCCGGAAAGTGCAGCGGGCCTGCGGGTTCCGGTCTCGACACTGTTCACCAATCCGGCGGTCCTGTGCGCGTACGCGGGCAGCGCCCTGCAGATCTTCACCGCGGCGGTGCTGCTGTCGTGGATGCCGAGCTTCTTCGGCCGCTACTACGACCTGGCCCCGGACCGGGCCGGCGTGGTCGCCTCGGTCTTCGTGCTGCTCGTCGGCGCCGGAATGGTGGGCTGCGGGATGGTCACCGACCGGGTCAGCCGCATCGACATGTCCCGCAAATGGACCACGGCCATCGTGTTCTGCGCGATCGCCCTGGCCTGCCTCGCAATCGGTTTCGCCGTCGGCCACGGTCCGCTGCAGCTGCTGCTGATCGGAGTCGGGGCGTTCTTCTCCGGCGGATCGTCGGGACCGGCCGCGGCCATGGTCGCCAACCTCACCCACCCCTCCGTCCAGGCTTCGGCCTTCGGCACCCTCACCCTCGCCAACAGTCTGCTCGGCCTGGCACTGGGCCCGTTCGTCGTCGGCGTCCTCGCCGACCACCTCGGATTGGCGAACGCGCTGCGGCTCGCGCCGCTGACCTATCTGCTCGCCATTGCCGCACTCGTGCTGGGCAAGCGGGCCTATCCCGCCGGGCTGCGCGAGCTCGCCGCGCTCGACTCCGGCGTATCGCATCGACCTTCGAAAGGACTTGCCGCACCTCATGAGTGAGACCACCACACCGACCGTTGTGATCGTGCCCGGACTGCGCGACCACGTCCCCGACCACTGGCAGACCCGGCTCGCCGACCAGCTGGACCGGGTCCGCACGGTGCCGCCGCTGGAGCGGGACAAGCTCTCCTGCGCCGCCCGCGTCGCCGCCCTCGACGCGGTGCTCACCGAGATCGACGGGCCCGTCGTGCTCGTCGCCCACAGCGCCGGTGTCATGATCACCGTGCGCTGGGCGCAGCAGTCCACCCGGCCCGTGCAGGGTGCGCTGCTGGCCACACCCCCGGATTTCGAGACCCCGCTACCGGACGGGTACCCCTCACGCGAGGAACTGGACGCCAACGGGTGGACGCCGATTCCCTGGCGGCGCTTGCCGTTTCCCAGCATCGTCGCGGCCTCCACCACCGACCCGCTGGCCGCCTACCGGCGTGTCTCCGGGATGGCGGAGGCATGGGGGAGTCGTCTGGTCGATCTCGGCGATGTCGGCCACCTCAATCCCGCCTCGGGATACGGGGATTGGCCGCGCGCGGCCGAGCTGCTGCGAGAACTCGTCGAGGACACGACGCCGGCGGCGGCCGCACCGGAGGCGACCCGATGACGAAGGTCGCCGCATCGGCCGCGGCCGCCGTCGCCGACATCACCTCGGGCTCCTCGCTCGCGGTGGGTGGATTCGGCCTGTGCGGTATCCCCGACGCGCTCATCGACGCGCTCGCCGCCCGCGAGGTCACCGATCTCGAGGTGATATCCAACAATTGCGGGACCGACGCGCACGGCCTCGGAATTCTGCTGGCGGACAAGCGTATCCGCCGCATCACCGCCTCCTATGTGGGCGAGAACAGCGAGTTCGCCCGCCAGTATCTGGCCGGCGAACTGGAGGTCGAGCTGACTCCGCAGGGCACCCTCGCGGAGAAGCTGCGGGCCGGCGGCGCGGGCATTCCGGCGTTCTTCACGCCGGCGGGTGTCGGCAGCCCGGTCGCCGATGGCGGGCTGCCGTGGCGGTATGCCGCGGACGGATCGGTCGCGGTGGCCTCGCCCGCCAAGGAAGTACGCACCTTCGGCGGCGGCTGGGGTGAGCGGCGCTACGTGCTCGAAGACGCGCTCACCGCCGACTTCGCGCTGGTGCACGCCCGCATCGGCGACACCGAGGGAAACCTGGTGTTCGAGAAGTCGGCCCGCAACTTCAACCCGCTGGCCGCCATGGCCGGACGCTGCTGCATCGCGCAGGTCGAGTATCTGGTTCCCGCGGGCGATCTCGATCCGGCGCGCATCCACCTGCCCGGCGTCTTCGTCGATCGCGTGGTGCACACCGGACCGCAGCTCAAACACATCGAGAAACGAACCGTCGCCCAGGAGCAGTCGACATGACCACGGCCACCACGAATCTGGGCTGGTCCCGCACCGAAATGGCCGCCCGCGCCGCACGCGAACTCCGTCCGGGCGAGTATGTCAATCTCGGCATCGGACTGCCGACCCTGATTCCGAACCATCTGCCCGCCGGCGTCCGCGTCACCCTGCACTCCGAGAACGGAATCCTCGGCACCGGTCCCTACCCGGAGGCGGACGAGGTCGACGCCGATCTGATCAACGCGGGCAAGGAGACCGTCACGACGCTGGCGGGAGCGTCGTTCTTCGACTCGGCCACCAGCTTCGGCATGATCCGCGGCGGGCACATCGACACCGCCGTCCTCGGCGGGATGCAGGTCTCGGCCGCCGGCGATCTGGCGAACTGGATGGTCCCCGGCCACATGGTCAAAGGTATGGGCGGGGCAATGGATCTGGTGCACGGCGCCGGTCGCGTCCTGGTGCTGATGGAGCACACCGACAAGACCGGAGCGCCGAAGATCGTGTCCCGCTGCACGCTTCCGCTGACCGGCGAACGGGTTGTGCACCGCATCATCACCAACCTCGCCGTCATCGATGTCACTCCGGCCGGGCTGATGCTGCGCGAATGCGCCCCCGGCATCACCGCGGCGCAAGTACGGGCCGTCACCGCCGCACCGCTGGCCGTCCCGTCCTGACCGGCCGACTCCTGGTTGTGTCGAAACACTCGGCACCGCAGTTTGTTTCGTCGATCCTGTGAAGGAAATCCATGCTCAATCTCGCCGTGCTGCTCGAGGACACCGCCCGGCGTTGTCCCGGCAGCGACGCCGTCGTTCTCGGCGACCAACGCCTCACCTACGCCGAACTCGACGCCCGCGCGAATCAGGTCGCGGATCTGCTCGTCGCGCGCGGCATCGGGCCCGGAGACAAGGTCGCCCTCTCCTGCCCGAATGTGCCGGAATTCCCGATCGTCTACTACGGGATTCTGAAGGCCGGCGCGGTCGTCGTACCGCTCAACATCCTGCTGCGCTCCCGCGAAATCGCGTATCACCTCGACGATTCCGAGGCCGACCTGTACTTCTGCTTCGAAGGCACGAGCGAGCTGCCGATGGGGGAGTACGGGCGCGAAGGGTTCCGGCGGGTGGCGCGCTGCCGCCACCTCATCATGATCACCGACGATCCGGCGCGATCGTCGCCGAATCCGGAAATCGAGACCCTCGCCCAGGCGGTCGGACAGCGCCCGGAGCGATTCAGCACCGTGGCTCGGCGCTCCGACGACACCGCGGTCATCCTCTACACCAGCGGAACCACCGGCCGGCCCAAGGGCGCCGAGCTCACCCACTCGAACATGCTGCTCAACGCCCTGACCGCGAACCGGTTGTTCGACAACACCTCTGCGCGTCACGACACACACCTGGTGGCACTGCCGCTGTTCCATTCCTTCGGCCAGACCCTCAGCATGAACGCACCGCTCTCGGTCGGGGCCACGCTCGTGCTCATGCCGCGGTTCGACGCCCCCACGGCGCTGCGGCTGATGGAGGAGGAGCAGATCACCTTCTTCGCCGGCGTGCCGACGATGTACTGGGGACTGCTCAACGCCGTCGACGAGGGCGCCGACACCGGCCGCATCGCGCGCACGCTGCGCAAGGCGGTCTCCGGTGGCGCGGCACTTCCGGTCGACATGCTCTCGCGATTCACCCAGCGCTTCGGTGTGCAGATCCTCGAAGGCTACGGGCTGTCGGAGACCTCGCCACTGGCACTGTTCGCCGATCCGGACCGCGACCCGCGCCCCGGATCGATCGGAGTTCCCGTGTGGGGCATCGAAGCCCGCCTCATCGACGCCGACTGGAACGACATCACCGGCACCGGCGAGATCGGGGAAATCGCGGTGCGCGGCCACAACGTGATGAAGGGCTACCACAATCGGGCCGAGGCGACCGCGGAAGTCATGCAGGACGGCTGGTTCCGCACCGGCGACCTGGCCCGGCGAGACTCGGACGGCTTCTACTACATCGTCGACCGGGCCAAGGACATGATCGTGCGTGGCGGGTTCAACGTCTACCCGCGCGAAATCGAAGAGGTGCTGCTCACCCATCCGACGGTCTCGCTGGTCGCGGTCGTCGGTGTCCCCGACGAGCACTACGGCGAGGAGATCAAAGCCTGCATCGTGCGGCGAATCGGCACGGCGACAACCGAAACCGAGCTGATCGACTGGTCCCGTGAGCAATTGGCCGCGTACAAGTACCCGCGAATCGTCGAGTTCACCGACACCTTGCCGATGACCGCCAGCGGCAAGATCCTCAAGCGCGAACTCGTCGCTGCCCATACCGCACCAGGGACAACGGCTCTCGCGAAGGAAAAAGCCTCCGGCGTCTGACCGCCGGATGCGGGGGCCGCCATAGACCCCCGCCCACCACGGGCGAGGACCGCAGTGCCGCGCCCGATTCCATCAATGATGATGAGGTACCCATGAACATGAGGAAATCCGCGGTGGTCGCGGCGCTCGCTGCGACGGCAGTGGTCATTCCCGCCGCAACGGCCTACGCGGAACCGACCGCAGGCGGCGAATCCGCGCCGGTGGCATACGAAGTCACCCGGCAGGGCGACTCCGCCGTCATCACCGTCAGCGACGGCACGCTGCGCCGTCTCGACGAGCAACTGGTGCTCTTCGACCGCCACGACCGACCCGTCGCCGCGCTCCCGTTGACCTACCGCATCGACGACACCGCCTACCCTGTCACCGCCCGGCTCGACGGCTCGACCGCGACCCTCACACCGTCGAAGGCCAACCCGCAGCAGATCACTCGGGTAGACGCCCGCGACGTCGTGACCGTCGACCAAGCGGCAACCCAAGTGGCCGAATCCTTTACGCCACGTGACGCTCAAGCCCTGGGTGCATTCGCGCAACGCGTCGCGATCGGTGCGGCCGTCAGCGCCGTGCTCGGTGCCGTCCTCGGCGCCGGTGTCGGCTGTCTGGTCGGCGGTGCCGCGGGCGCCGTCATCTCCAGCCCGGTCATCGCCTTGCTGGTGCCTTTCGTCGGCGCCACCGTCGCCGGATGCGTGCTCGGCATGGCAACCCTCGGCGCGGTCGGTTCCATGGCCGGCATCGTCCTCGCAGGCGGCCCCGTCACCCTCTTCTCCGCCATCCAGTACTTCTCCACCATCCTCACCCCCTGCCCACCCGAGCTCCCGTACTGCAAGGATCCGGCCCAGCCTGCGCCACAGGCGAAGTAGCCGACGCTGCCTATCCGTTCGCGCCGGAACTGCGGGCATCCAGTTCGGCGCGGGCGGTGGCGAACCACGCCTGGGTGCCGACCAGGCCGGCTTCGATGTCCTTCCGGGCGCCCTTGAAGCCGTACAGATCGCCGGCGAATCGGGTCAGCACAGACCCCTCGTGCTCGTCGAGTTCCTCGAGCAGGTCGCCTTCCTGTAGCAGGTAGGCGACGCCGGCAACCTCGCCGCTGGACCACACGGATCGGTAGTCGTCCCACCCGTTCTGCCTGACCGCAAGTGCCCGTTCGACCAGGTCTGCTCGCAGCGCATCTCGTTCGGCGTCGGTCGGCTGCCGAGTCTTGAGATGGTCCCAGTTGATCCGTTCTGCGTCGGACACGTCGGATCCCGTCCTTCCGGGTCGGTTATGGGCGGTCGGTACTGCGCAAATGTATGCCGCAGTCGTGAGCTTGTCGCCGCTCCGGTCACGAGTCGCCACATCTCGTGAGAAATGGTACGGGCGTACATGCGTGCCCAGTTTTCGAGGGGTTTCGTTGTACTTTCGTAGCGTGTCGTGCAACCAAACGTAAACGAAACGGAATCAAGCGTTTTCAGAGGGAGTGGCGGTCCTGACCTCCGATAACGTTCACTTATCGGGGGTCAGACTGCCTCGGTTCGATTTGAGGTGCTTCAGGTTTCGTTTCGTGTTGTTCCGTTGGAATTGACGAAACCAACGCTACGATTTGCGTCGTGTCGAGCATCTGCAACTACCCCGGCTGCACCAAACCGATTACGCGTGGCGGAGGGCCGGGGCGTCCGTCGGAATACTGTGATCACCCGGAGCACACCCGCTGGCGGGCCTGGCGAGAGCGGCAGCGGCAGCAGCAGGCCGACGGCGAGGCACCCCCGGCGAATGTCACTGTGACGCAACGGGGGCCGGTGACGGTGGCTCGGATGCGGGCCGATGAGCTGCTCGGACAGTTCCGTGCGATCGCCGAACAGCTTGGGACGACACTCGATACCGCCGTGGCAGAGTTGTCCACCCTCGCCGATCCCGCCGTCGCGGAAGCCCAGATCCAGGCTGTGCAGGCCGATGCGGCACGGCGGATCGCGGAGGCGGAGATGGCTACCGTGGCGGCCGAGCAGGCGCGGCGGGAGGCCGAAGAGGCCCGGGCGGCAGCCGAATCGGCGGCCGAGGATGCGGCGCTGGCCGCGGAGGAGGCCGAGGGCCGGATCGCGGAGGCACTCACCGCGCGCGACGACGCGCTGAAGGAAGTCGAGCACGTCACGAAGCGGGCGGCCGACGATGTCTTCGCGGCGCGGGCGGAGGCCGAGGCCGAGATCCGCACCATCCGGCGGGAATCCGCCGAGGACACCGAGCGGGCGCGCCAGCAGGCCGGCGAGGACATCGAGCTGGCCCGCTCGAAGGCGGCCGCCGAGGTCGAGCAGGTGCGCCGGGACGCCACACAGCGGATCACCGCCGCGGGCGCGGAACGCGATCTCGCGGTGCAGCGTGCCGCCGATGCCGAGCGCGCCATCGAACGGGCCGAAGCCGCTGTGGCCGAACGCAATCAGGTGGTCGCCGAGACCCGGGACGAACTGAAGGGGGCTCGCGCCGAGCTCGATCGGTCACGGACGGAACTCACCGAGGTGCGCCGGCAGGCCGCCGCCGATCTGGCTGCGGTGCGCACGGATTCGGCGGCCGCGGTCGAGAAGACGCGGCAGGAGGCCGCCGAACGGCTTGCCGCCCTGGACGATGCCCGCACCCAGACCCTGGCCCGCGCCGAACGTGCCGAAAAACAGCTCGATGCCCTGCTCGCACAGCGCGATCCGGCCTCGGTGGTGAATCCCGGAGCGCAGGGTCTGCACTCAATCGATAAATCGCAGGTACCTGATCGATAAGTGGCCCACAGAAATAGGGGCACCGAGCACGATGGCGTCCGGTTGCCGGAGCCCTTAGTGTCGAGCGGGGGTGTAAATCCCCCTGGATTCAAGGTGGCCGGTTCGGTTCCGGATCGGCGAAAGATGCTCGTGCAGCGGATGAGTCGGGGCTGGGGCTGCACCCTCAGGAGGAATCGATGTCCGCTCTGGCGGAATGGCGTGGTCGGTCGCGCCCGCAAACGGCCACGCGTATCGCTGTGCTGATGATGGCACCGGTGGTCGCGCTGGTGGCGGGTTGCTCGAGCGACTCGGGGAAAACGACCGCGACCGCGACGACGGTCAAGCCGTCGGCCAGTGTGACGAGCACGGTGGCGGTCTCGACTACTTCCGGTGCGCCCGTGGCGAGTCCGGGTGCGGGCCGGCCGGTCGGGGGAAGTCCCGTGGCGGGCTCGCCTGGCGGTGCGGCGCCACAGCAGCAGCCCCCGGGCGAGTCACCCGATACCCCGCCCGTGTCCGACTCGGCCCCCGGCAGAGCCCCCGCACCGGACGGTGACGTCAAGTGCACCGACAAGATCAACTATGTCGGTGACCCGCGCAGCAATGCCGAGATCAACCGTCTCGGTGAGATACTCGGCCATTGCCCCGATCCGATTTCGGCGTCCGTAATCCCGACGCCGACCACCACGGTCGCCCCGACCACCACCACCACGGATCCGGGAACCGCCGCGCCGGTCACGACCACAACGACCGCGCCCCAAACGACCGCTCCCGCACCGACAACCACCGCCGCGGCACCCACGACCACGGCCGCCGCGGGCGCTACGCAATAGACACGATCGGTCCTTCGGAGCGACCGGCGGTGGTTGCGTATGTGGCGCGGGAATTTCCTGGTGGATGTCGGTATCGTCGGTGAGGAAAGAGGGGTGTGACACTTGAACATCAACGCCATGCGAGCGCGGCAGTCCCGGCCGAGCGTGGCACGCGTGTACAGCTACGTACTCGGCGGGCGCGACAACTACGGCGTCGACAAAGATGTCGGTGACTACTTCATCGAGGACCTACCCGGATCCGAGCGGTTGGCCATCACCAATCGGGACGCTGTGCTGCGGGCCGTGAAGGCCATGGCGGCGGCCGGAATTCGCCAGATCATCGATATGGGTTGCGGCCTGCCCGCCAGCGTCAATGTCCACCAGGTGGTGCGGCAGGTGTATCCGGACGCCCGCGTCGTGTATGTGGACGACGATCCGATCGTGGCTTCCCACGGGCGGGCCCTGCTCGCCGTGGATGACGGAATCGTGGTGCTGGAAGCGGATATTCGTGATCCGGACGGCATTCGCAAGCATGCCGACGTGGAGCGTGTGATCAACTTCGACGAGCCTGTGGGCATCCTGTTCGGGATCACCCTGAGCTTCGTCAACGACGAAGAGGACCCGGCCGGCGTGGTTCGGTACTGGTCGGATCGCTTCCCTTCCGGTAGCCGGATCTATATCTCGCACTTCCGTTCCGGCGCCACCCGCGAGGCCGTGGCGACGGCGAACAAGATCGTGGAGGCGTTCGGTCGCGGTCGTTTCCGCACCGAACCGGAGATCGAGTTCCTGTTCGGTGAACTCACGCTGGAGGAGGACGGCCTGCGTCCATGTGCCCAGTGGCGTCCCGATCCATCGGAGTCCGACGGCGACGATCCGGAGCTGACAGTCTGGGAACAGCTGGTGGTCGGAGGCATGGCCCGCAAGTAGCCCTGTCACGCACATGCGGTGTTACCGGCCGAATCCCGGTCGGCAACACCGCATTTGCGTGTCAGCGCGGAGTGCGCCACATCGGCCACAGCGGTGGACCGCCGCGGGTTGCGTCGAGGGTGCCGGTGACGTCGAAGCCGAAGCGTTCGTAGTACGGAACGTTCTGGGGTTTGCTGGATTCCAGGTAGGCGGGGATGCCCTCGGCGTCACACTGCTCGAGGCGGGACCGCATCAGCGCCTGGCCGTAACCCTGACCGCGGACGCCGGGCAGCGCGCCGATGACGGCGAGGTACCAGTGCGGTTCGCGAGGATGGGCAACCGCCATGCGGTCGGCGAGCCTGGCGGCCATGAGCAGGCGGTGCCGGAAGGCGTAGGCGAGGCCCGGCAGCTGGGGCGGCATCGCGGTGTCGGCGACGTGCCAGTGGCCGGGTGGCGCCCAGAGTGCCGCGCCGACTACGGAATTCGCGTCATTGCAGGCCACCTCGACACCGCCCAGGGGAACGAAGTGGTGGCGGGCCTGGGCGGCGAAGAGGCCGGCGGCGCGGCGGGCCCGGGTGGCGTCGTCCCGGATCAGCCATGTGATGAGCGGATCGTCGGAGAACGCGATGCCGAGCACGCGCGCCAATTCGGGAATATCGGACATTTGCGCCGGGCGCACGGTGATCCCCATGCGTTCACGGTAGCTGTTCGGCGGCCTCCGCACCGGGTGCTACGAGCTGCTGTGCCGCATCGTGATCATGGGTGGGGATAACCGGCATGAGCCGTTGCGCGAGGTGCAGCCGGTGCAGGGTCTTGAAGGTCAGGTCGCGATTCTCGTCGACGAAAATGCCTGGGAAGCCGGACTTCTGGCGCACCTTCTCGATCTGCAACGCATGCCATGCGGCATCGCCCGCCAGCAGGATCCACCCGCGCACGGTGTGCGCGAGCAGGCCGACGCTGCCGGGCGTGTGGCCCGCGAGATCCACCAGGACCACGCTGCCGTCGCCGAACAGGTCACGGCTGCGGGTGAAGGTGAGCACCGGCGGGCCGTCGAGGTCGTACTCGACCGTGGGGCGGTCCACCAGTGCATCGCGCACACCGCCGACCGGCGCGATCGGCCCGGTCATTATCCAGTCCTTCTCCGTGCTGTGAAGATGAACCGGCAGCCCCGGGAAGTCGAGGAGTCCGCAGACGTGGTCCCAGTGCGCGTGCGTGGGCAGGGCGAAATCGAGCGCGGGCAGGGTGGGCTCGGACTGCAGGGCGGTGATGGTCGGGATCGTCTCGACGGGCGGACGCACGACGGGACGAATGGCCGCGGGCAGCTGCGCGATGGCGCGGTGCTCCGCATCGATGCAATAGCTCGGATCGACGATGAAGGTGGCGTCGGGATGCTGGACAACGAAGGAGGTCAGCGAGCTGGCGATGCGTCGCGGTGTGAACACCCCCTCCACGACCGCCGCGGTCGGCGCCGAGCGCGGAAACTGCGGCAGCGGCGTGACCGTGACGGTGCGCTGGGTCGCCGGCAGCCGGGCGTCGGTGATGGACCGCAGGAACCGCTCGTCGATGGGTCGCGGCCGGACCGCGCCGTGAATGGAACTCACTGCCGCGGTGCAACATTGGATGAGGGTGGACTTGCGCACTGGATCGGACATGCTGGAACGTTAATACTTAAGGTCGACATGAAGTAAAGGGGTAGATCGTGGCCACAGCCCAGGACATGAGAATCGGTGACGCCGCCGCCGCGCTCGGTGTGGAGACGCACGTGCTGCGGCACTGGGAGTCGGTCGGCCTGCTCGCGCCGCCGCGCAGCCCGTCGGGTCACCGCAGCTACAACGAGCACATCCTCGACTACGCCCGCATGATCCAGACGCTGCAGCGAACCGGACTGTCACTGGACCAGATCCGGCAACTCGGAGTGAGCGGGTGCGACGGCCGGCGGGACATGATCGGGGACCGCCGTGCCGAGGTGCGCGAGCGCATCGAACTGCTGGAGGCGACGGACCGGTTCCTCGAGCACCTGCTCGAGTGCACCCACCCGATCATCAGCGAATGCCCCGGGTGCTCGGGGTTCGTGGCGCGGGCGCACGCACGGCGAGCCGTGGAGTTCCCGGACCGCCCCTAGGCTGGGTAGACGGGGCGAGCGCTCACGCTCGCGCGGCGTAGAACCGGATGCACGGGGTGGGGACGCCGGGCCGCCCTCCACTATTCCCGGATGGGAGGAGTTGGGAAATGAGCTATCGCACAGGGATTCTCGCCGCACTGGGGGTCCTCACACTCGGCCTGACCGCCTGCTCGTCGAGTACGCCCACCGCCTCGCCACCGGCGACATTGCCGGGTGTCACGGGCGGGGCCACGGTCGCGGGCGGGAGCACCGCGGCTCCCGCCACCCCGCCCAGTTCCCAGGAAGCAAAGACCACGGCCCCGGCGCGGCAGGCGGCCTGCGCCGCAGGCCAGGTCGACGTGACCGCCGACGTCATGTCCCCGGCCACCGGGCACCGCGGCGTGAAGCTCACTTTCAGCCTCGCCGCGGGCGCTGTCCCCTGCACGCTGACCGGCTATCCGGGCGTCGACACCGGCGCGGGCGGCCCACTGGTGCACGCCGATCGGACCCCGCGCGGATACATGGGCGGTCTGCCGCAGGGCAGCGACGAACCGCCCACCGTGACACTGGAATCCGGTCGTCCGGGCACCGCGGTCGTCGAGGGCATCGCCGTCGACTCCTCCGGCAATCACTGTCCGCTGTACACGAATCTTCAGGTCACGCCGCCGAATTCGACCGATACCCGCACTGTCACAGTGACGATCGACAGCTGTGCCCTGCACGTGCACCCGGTCACCGGGTAACGCCCGGTAGCTACACCCGAACCGTGTTGTCGGTGGTGACCACCACGCGCGCGCCGTGTGCCGGAACGTGGGTGATGTTGCGCATGCGCGACGGTTCGCTGCCCGCCCCGTCGGGCAGTGAAAGCTGGTAGCGGGTCAGGATTTCCCGTAGCACCGCCGTGCCCTCCATGAGCGAGAACCCCGCGCCGATGCAGCGCCGCACTCCGCCGCCGAACGGCAGCCAGGTATTGGCGGCGACCGAGCCGTCCAGGAATCGTTCGGGCCGGAAGGCCAGGGCGTCGGGGAAGGCTTCTGTGCGACGATGCGCCAGCAGGATGGAGGTCGCGACCACGGTTCCCTTCGGCAGTTCGTATCCACCGAGTGTCATGTCGCGGGTGAGTCGCCGTCCGGTCCCGCCGATGACGGTGTGCAGACGCATGGCCTCCTTCAGCACCGCCTCGAGGTACTTCTCGTCCCCGTCGTGCGCCGCCCGGCGCGCCAGGTCCTGAACATCAGGGTTGGCGGCCAGCTCGTGGCAGGCCCAGGACAGCGCGGACGCGGTGGTCTCGTGCCCGGCCAGCAGCAGTGTCACCAGCTGGTCGCGCAGTTCCTCGTCGGACAGCGGTGCGTCGGTGGAGTTCTCGCCGGAGCCGACCGCCAGTAGCCGCGACAGCACATCGGTGCGCGCCTCGAGGTCCGGATGTGCGCGCCGTTCCGCGATCTCGCTGTAGAGCAGCTCGTCGATGGCGTTCTGGTTGTCGCGGAAGCGCTTCCACGGCCCGCGCCGCTCCAGGAACGGATACTTCCAGCCGAAGAAGATGATCGGGTCGATATTGACGATCCGGCGCAGCCGCGGCGCCAGCTGGGCGCGGCGGCGTTCGTCGGTCATACCGAACACCACCTGCATGATGACATCGAGTGTCAGATCGTTCATCGCGTCGAGGGTGAGCACCGTCGACCCCGGCACCCACCGGTCGACATGTGTCGCGGCGATGGTGTCGACCAGCCCGCGGTATCCGCGCAGCGACGAGCCGACGAACGCAGGCATGAGCAGCCGCCGTGCCCGCGCGTGCTCGTCCTCATCGGTGAGCAGCAGCGAATGTTCGCCCATGATGTGCACCAGCAGCCGATTGCCCTCGCCGGCATGCAGATCCGCGGGGTCGGCGGCGAAGATCTCGCGGATGTGCTCCGGTCGTGAGAACACCACCAGGTTCTCGGCATAGGGCGCGACCAGATGGAGCGTGAAAACGTCGCCGTAGCGGCGCGCGGACCGGCGCAGCAGGGTCCCGCGCCACTTGCCGTAGAGGGCGGTCTGCACCGCGCGTGGCAGTGGCGGTCCCGGTGGAAAAGCGGTGCCCACGATGCCTGATCCCTTCACCCGGCCGCCTCTCTGCGGCTGAAATGCTTGTCCAACAGCGTAGAACGCGGGCGAACCCGAGGGGAATCCGCTGACGGTATAGGACAGCGCCTGACCTAGTTGATTCCTACCGTGGACGCATGACGATTTTCCAGCCCTTCCGAATCGACATCCCGGCCACCGACATCGAGGACCTGCGGACCCGCCTGGCCCGCACCCGCTGGCCCGCGGAACTACCCGGGGTGGGCTGGACCTACGGCATTCCGACCGCCTACGTGCGGGAGCTGTGCGAGTACTGGGGGAGCGGCTACGACTGGCGCGTCCACGAGGCCGAGCGCAATCGTCACCCCCAGTTCCTGACCGAAATCGATGGTCAGCACATGCATTTCGTGCACGTCCGCTCGCCCGAGCCGCACGCGCTGCCGCTGGTGCTGGTGCACGGCTGGCCCTTCGAGGACTTCACCGCCATGATCGGCCCGCTCACCGATCCGCGCGCGCACGGCGGCGATCCCGCTGACGCCTTCCACGTGGTCATCCCGACCCTGCCGGGCTTCGGCTTCTCCGGACCCACCCACCGGCCGGGGGACGCCTCGACCGAGCGCAGCGCGGAACTGATCACGAAGCTCATGACCGCGCTGGGTTACGGGCGATACGGGGCCCACGGTGGTGACGCCGGGTCCTTCATCGCGCCGCAGATGGGCAGGATCGCGCCGCAGCACCTGGCCGGTATCCACCTCAACGACCCGATCACGGTCCCGGCCGGAGACATCGACCCGGCCGACCTCAGCGCCCGGGACCAGGAGAAGCTGGCCCGGTACCAGGACTGGAACCAGTCGGAGACATCCGGTTACGCGGGCATGCACTCCACCCGCCCGCAGACCCTCGCCCCGGCGATGGCCGATTCGCCGGCCGGGATGCTGGCGTGGGTCCTGGATGTGGTCAACACCTATACGGATCCGGCGAAGCCGACACCCGATGCGGCGATCGACCGCGACCTGCTCCTCACCGATCTGTCGATGCTGTGGTTCACCGATACCGCCGGCTCCTCCATGCGGCTCTACAAGGAATCCCGGCAATGGGGTGCCGCACCGGCCGGTTCCGGCGTCCCCACCGGTGTCGCGGTCTTCCCGGGCGGCAGCAGTATTCGCGGTGTCGCCGAGCGCCGCAACACGATCGTGCACTGGTCGGAGTTCGATCGCGGCGGCCACTTCGCCTCGATGGAAGCCCCCGATCTGCTGACCACCGATCTGCGTGACTTCTTCCGAAAGTTGCGCGGTCGCAACGAATAACGCACCGCCGCAAGAAGTTCCGCCGCGATCCCGCCCATCTCTGGCAGGATGACCCCATGGCCGAGATCCACAGGACGACCATGGCGCCCACCAAGCTGGAGCTGCTGGCTCGGTGGCTGCCCACCCGGCACTGGTACTCCGGCGCCCGGTCACCGGTCCTGTCCAAGTCCGGTGGCTTCCGTCTCGACGATCCGGCCGGCGAGGTCGGCATCGAGCTCATGGTCGTCACCGACGCCTCGGGCGCGGAGCCGGTGGCGTATCTGATTCCCATGACCTACCGCGGTGCGCGGGCCGAGGACCTCGACCACGCGCTGATCGGCACATCCGAACACGGTGTGCTGGGCCTGCGCTGGCTCTACGACGCCGCGCACGACCCGGTCTTCATCGAGCAGGCCGCTCTGCTGCTGACCGGCAAGGCCACCGCCCAGGACCAGAGCACGAGCGACACCCCCGACCTGACCGTGCACGTCGTCCCCGGTGACATTCTCTGGCCCGCGCCCGGATTCCGTCCGACGGTCATCGACACCGATACCCACACCGACATCGCCTTCGATTCCGACCGCTCGACCAACGCGGGCGCGGAGCTGATCCGCGTCCACCGCCGCCTCACCACCGGACCGGGGCTCGAGCGCGACCGCAGCCACGTCGATGCGCTGTGGTCGGCCGCGGACGGCACCTCGTCGCGCGGCGTGTTCCTCAGCGCTCCGTAGACGCGGGCCGGCCGGTGCCGCACGTATGTCATCGGCGAACCCGGCCGTGGCTCAGTGGTGTTCGAGATCGTCCTTGATCTCGCTGAGGGCGTCGACCGGAGTGAGGTTCTGGCCCAGGGAATTCTGCCCGAGCTGGGGCCAGCCCTTGCCGTCCTGTCCGAGCAGCTGGGTCCAGATGTCGCGCAGCATGCGGCGGTCGTCGTCGGTGAAGCTCATGTCGTCTCCTGTGAGTAGGGTCCGGAATTGGTCGGGGCTGCCGCGGAAGGCATCCACGTCCAGGGAGCGACCGGCTACCGAGCCGCTGTCGCTGAATTGGAACACCGCGACCTCGGCCCCGCCGTAGGGCTGCCAGCCGATGTCGTCGTCGCCCGGGTAGATGACCGAGGCGTAGCCGGAGCGGCCGTCGCCGTAGTTCGAGGTCATCAGCGGCGGAATTCCGCTGAGGTCGGGTGAGCCCATATTGCCTTCCCAGTACCAGTGCGGCAGGTACGAGAGTGCGACGTGCACACCATGATTCTCGATAGCGGTGCGCACCGCCTCGAACATGCCGATGTCGCCGGAGTTCAGCTCGTGGTCGAGCATGGCCGGGATCCCGTGATCACCGAGGTGATCGACGAACAGCGCGGCCTGGGCGTCGGCGTCGCAGTCGCCGCGCACGTAGTGGTAGCCGACGAGGATCTTGCCGGCCGCCAGGGTGGCGTCGCGGAACGCGGGCCAGGACGCGTCGGTGTAGTAGTCGCCCTCGCTGACCTTGGCGATGACGAACTCGAATCCCTCGGCGAAGACCTCCGCGAGGTCGAGCCCGTCCTGATAATGAGAGATGTCGACGCCGAAAATCGTTGCGCTGGAAGTCATATCGGGTCCGTTCTGGTCGGGCGCGGGCGGCTCGGCGGCGTCGGTCAGCATGGTGAGCGGGTCCAGGCGGTCCGGGCCCGGCGGCACCCACGAGTACCGGTGCCACTCGAAGTGCAGGTGCGGGGCGACGCCGCCATTGGTGCCGGAATCGGGATTGACGTGGGCGATACGGTGTCCGGCCTCGACCCGGCTGCCCAGCTCGACCTCGCGGACGATGTGCCCGTAGACCGTGGTGCCTCCGCCGTCCGCCGCCGGATGGTCGACGACCAGCCAGCCCGCCGGATCCGGTCCGCCGAAACCCGTTGCGGCACTGGCGTACACGACCGTCCCGCCTTGCGACGCGTACACCGGCTCGCCCCCGCTGCCGCCGTCCTTGCCGAAGTCCACACCCCAGTGGAAGCCGTCGTCGCGCGGCCCGAATCCCGAGGTGACCACCCGCCCGGCGGCCATGGGCCAATACCTGGTGAAAGCCATGGGTCTTCTCCCCCTTGCGATACAGCCGATCCGGTGCCCGGCCGTTTGCTGTGACCCGAGTAAAGCGGGATCGCCCGTCCGATTCCTCACCCGAACAGATGAATTTTCCCTGTGATAACTCGCTGCGCTCGGCCGATAAACTGGTATCACCTCCGACCGGGGCTCGGCGGCCGGGACGTGATCGTTCTCGATGGGGGGCGGGACAATGGACATGGGGGAGACGGGCCTCTCGCTCGCTCGCTTCTCCGAGCTGATCGCGGAGATCAACCGTGCAACAGGGCAGCCCGACGCGTGGACACGCGCACTGCGAGCCATCACCGACAGCCTCGGCGGCCACCACGGCTGCCTCGTCACGGCACAGGGCGGGCGGCGGTACATGATCGCGAGCACCATCGAGGGGCTGCGTGATAGCTACAACGAGCGCTACGGGCGCATCGATCCGTTCGCGGCCGTGCTCGAATCCGCGCTCACCGCAACGGTGCTCACCGGTAGCGAGCTGATACCACCGGATGGCGGGCGCCGGCATCCGTTCTGCACCGGCTGGGCCGCGCCACACGAGCTCGGGGACGGCGTGTTCGCGCGGCTGGCGACGCCGGGCTCCTGGATCGCCGTCTATCCGCGCGCGCACCGCAACCTGGACCGAGCCCTGGCCGAACGGGTGCTGAGGTTGTTCCTGCCGCACCTGGACCACGCCCTCGGCATCGCCGCGCGACTGACCGATGCCGTCATCGACCGGGATCTCGCCCTCAGCGTGCTCGACCGCCACCGGCACGGCCTGGCCCTGGTATCCGATTGCGGCCGGGTCGATTACGCCAATCCCGCGGCGCTGGCGATATTGCGGGCCGGCGACGGTCTGCGCCTGGGCGCCCTGGCGCGCCTGGAATCGAAGGACCCCGCGGTGTCGAGTCGGCTGCGTCGCCTGCTCGGGGCGTCCGCGCAGACCGGCCCGTCGAATGCCGCGGCCCGCCTGCTCATTCCACGTGACGGCGACCGGCTGCCGCTGACCGTGTCGATCCTGCCGCTCTGCCCGGGTTCGCAGGAGTCACCGCGCCGCCCGGCACTGATGGTGATCGTCGATCCCGAACGTGAGGAACCGGGCGGCCGCGAAACCCTGCGCGAGCTCTACGGGCTGACCCGGGCCGAATCGCAAGTCGCCTTCGAGGTTCTGCGCGGCAGCGGGCTGGCGTCGGTTGCCGAGGAGCTCTATATCTCGGTCAATACCGCACGCACCCATCTGCGCCAGGTGTTCGCCAAGACCGGCACCTGCCGGCAGGCCGAGCTCGTCCGCCTGCTGTCGTGCGTGCTCTCGGGTGCCGGGCAATTCGCCGACGGGCGACGCGCCGGTGCCGGTGAGAACGCAGACGTCCAGTTACCTGGGTAGATCGGTCATATCATTTATGCATGCCCACCAATCGGATCGAGGGGCGAACTGATGTATTCGCCGACTGGGCTTGGCAGTCGCTGGTCGTGACCGGCGGCTGCTCGGTGGTGCTGGGGGTGGTGATGGCGGTATGGCCGGACAAATCCCAGACGGTGGCGGGGATTCTGTACGGGCTCACGCTGATGGCGTCGTCGGCGGTGCAGTTCGTCGTCGCCTTCGGGGCGCGGATCGCCACCGCGCTGAAGGTGCTCGAGGTCGTGAGCGCGATCGTCGCGCTGGTGCTGGCCGCCTGGGCGTTCACCAGTGGTGAGTGGGTTGCGTTGCTGTCCTTGTGGATTGGGATGGCCTGGGTGGTGCGGGGCATCGTGCAAGCTATTGTGGGCGTGTGGTCGGAGCAGTTCGCGGGGGCGGGCCGGCTGGAGGTGGTCGGACTGTTGACGCTGGCCGCCGGTGTGGTGGTCGGGGTGGTCCGGTTCGAGTCGCTGACATCGCTGTCGATCGTGGTGGGCCTGTTGACCGTCGCCCTGGGTGTCTCGGAAATCCTGCTCGGCGTCCGGGTGGAACGCGAGGTCGTCGGATCCGCCTGACAATTCACGTGCTCGAGTACCGGATCGCTCTCGCGTTCCTGACCAGTCTGGAATTCTTCAATTGCCAAAATTTGCCAGTGGGTTCGGATTGTTCGTGTGCTCGGATCGGAATCGATCGCGCGACGGATGCCGTCGAGACACGGTGAGAGGCAGGGCTGGATGGCGCGAAACAACGGCAGCGGTGTGGTGGCGTTTACCGAGGCGCTGATCCGTTCCCGGCGGTTCTTCTCCCGCGCCGACGGGGTGGTGCCGGTCGCTGGCTCCGGTCGACCTGCTCGACGGGGACCGTCGCGGCACGCCCGACGGGATGGTGCCGAAACAGCCGGGGAGGCATCGCAAATGAGGCGCAGGACCGCACGACCCGAGCCCGGTGACGCCCAGCGGACCGCAGCCTGGCAGGTGCAGTCGCTGCTGCTCGGCTATCCCGATGAGACGCTGCTCGACTCGCTGCCCATCCTGGCCCGGGCCGTTTCGACGCTGCCCGAGGCAGTGGGTGCGCCTTTGCATCCGGTGCTGTCCTACCTCGACACCACGCAACCGCTCACCGCGGCAACCGAATACGTCGACACCTTCGATCACCGCAAGCGCTCGAGCCCGCATCTGACGTGGTTCCTCTACGGCGACACCCGCGAACGCGACGTGGCGCGGCTGCGATTCGAGCAGGTCTACCGCAGCGCTGGTCTTGTGCTCGGCGACGACGAGCTGTCCGACCACCCGGCGGTGGTGCTCGAATTCGCCTCGGCGCATCCGGTTCCCGGGCAGCGGCTGCTCGAGGAGCACCGGGCGGGCATCGAGGTCATGCGCCTGGCGCTGCGGGAGGCCGGCTCGCCCTGGACGGGCGTGCTGGATTCGGTCTGCGCGACCCTGCCCGCTCTGCAGGGCACCGAGCGCGAAGCCATCGCCGCGCTCGTCGCCGCCGGGCCGCCGGATGAGGACGTCGGTCCGGAGCCGTTCGCACCGCCCACCTACCCGCCGAATTTCATCGGAGATCGACGATGACGCTCGGTGCCGAGGACTATCTGCTCTGGGTCGCCGTCCCGAATGCCGCGATGCGATCTGAATCGTCGGGCTGATGCCCGAGCCAATGGTCGACGCGCCCACGGGTTTCCAGCTGCACGTCCTGTCCGCCCGCGTCCTGTTCGCGTGCTGTCCGTTCAGCCGCCCGGTGCACGTCTTCTGCGCCCCGGTCGGCCACCCGACCCGCCCGAATGTGGTCTAGCGCAGCCGCGACGTGCGGACCTCCGGCGATTCGCAGCCGAAGCGTGGCTGGGGGCCGGTCGGCCACCAGCTTCTTCAGGTATCGGCCGCGGTCTCGAACCATATGGCCGCCGTGCTGCCATGGTCCAGCACTGTCACGCAGAGCTGATGGCGGTCGAAACCCCAACGGGACAACCGCGTCGCGGGACGCATGCCGGCTCGGTAGGGTTCGGCGCGTGGCGAGGATTGCGTTTCTGGGTGTGGGCCGGATGGGTGCGGGTATGGCGGCGCGGATGATGGGCGCCGGGCACGAGGTGTCGGTGTTCAATCGGACGCCGGAGAAAGCGGCCGGACTGGTCACAGCGGGAGCGACGCTCGCTGCGACACCGCGCGAGGCTGCACAGGGGGCCGAGGCCATTTTCGCCATGGTGGCCGACGACGACGCCTCGCGCGCGGCCTGGCTGGGTGCGGACGGTGCGCTGGCGGGGGAGTACGTGCCGGACGCGTTCGCGGTGGAGTTCTCCACCATCTCCCGGCCATGGGTGTCGGAACTTGCGAAACAAGCAGCGGCACACGGGCTTCGGTATCTCGACTCGCCGGTGACAGGGCTGCCGGACGCGGCGGCTGCGGGGCGGCTGACGCTGTTCGTCGGCGCGGACTCCGCGCATCTCGACGCGGCGCGTCCACTGCTGGCGCCGCTGTGCACCGACATCGTACACTTCGGTGCGGTGGGCGCGGGCACGAGTTACAAGCTCATCCAGAATTTGCTCGGTTCCATCCAGATCGCCGCCACCGCGGAGGCCCTGCGCACCGCCGAACTTGCTGGGCTCGACCTGGCGCTCGTCACGGACACCCTGTCCCGGGGCGGGGCGGCCAGCCCGACCGTCGTCCGCATGTGCAGGGAGATGACGGGCGGCGTCCACGATCGCGATATCGCCTTCACGGCCGCACTGCGCTTGAAGGACACCCGAATCGGCGTCGAACTGGCCGACGCGGTCGGCACGCCCGCGGCCCTCGGTCACACCGCCGAGCAGATCTTCCGGCGTCTGGTCGCAGACGGTCACGGCGACCTCTCCGAAACGAAGCTCATCGACCTGCTCCGCGGCCCGACCAGGGGATGACCGGTGGCGGACAACGTTACGCCTCGGCGCACCCGGGGTGCCGGTAGGAAACATGTCGTGAGCGACAATTCAGCGACCTCGCCGTGGCGGTGACGCTGCCGGGCGCACGCCACCTACCGCACCGAGATCATCGTCACAACCCGCGGGGGAGCGCACAACGCTCTTGACGAAATCCTCGGCAACACAACGGATCTGCCGATCACCGAGCACGCAACCGGGGGTCCCGGTCGTAATCGCGCGAAAACAACACATATGGCTGGACCAGCGGTGATGGCGGGAGTTGGTCGCGTAGGCGCTTTGGCGAAGGCCCGAGTCCGGTTTCCCGCGGGCTCCCCGCCGAGAATTCGCTACGCTGCTGGTGGGGGTTGGAGCGCGGATTATGCCCGGGGTATGGTCCCGCTGACGATGCGGTGGATGGTGGAGCGGCCCACGCTGTATTCCTCGGCGAGATCGGCCAGGCTCGCGTCGTCGTCGGGGTCGTGGTAGCGGCGGTGGATCGTTTTACGTGCTGCCAGAGGCAGTTTCGGCTGTTTGCCTTTGAGGCGTCCTTTGGCGCGGGCCTTGGCCATGCCCTCACGGGTGCGGAGGTTGAGGTTGGCTTCGAATTCGGCGACCATCGCGAGGGGCCGCAGGAACAGCTTGCCGAACGGGTCGTGCCAGTCGTAGATCGAACTGCCGAGTCCGAACAGGACCTCACGCTCGCGCAGGCCGGTCAGGATTTCGCCGGCGTCGGCCATGTTCCGCGCGAATCGGTCGAACTTCGTCGTCGTCAGCACCACCTGCCGGCCGCTGGCGGTCGCTGCCGCGGAGATGACCGCGGCGAGGGCGTTGTCGAGCCCGGCCCACGCTGCTCCACCGACGAACAGGACGTCGAGATCCAGAGGATGAGCGCGAAACGAGTGCCGCAGCGCACGGTCCGGGCCGTGCTGAACCGGGATTACATTGCGGCGGTTGCTCTGTCGGTGCTCGACGAGTCGGGTATCGATGGGTTCTCGATGCGGAAGCTGGCCGCCGCGCTCGGCGCCGACCCGATGGCCGCCTACCGCCACTTCGCCGACCAGCAGGACCTGTTCGACGCCGTGGCGACCCAGTTGTTCACCGAGATGGACCTGGAAACGCTGCCGTGGCCAGCCGAATGGCGCGAACTGATGCGCGCCTACGCCGACCGGCTGCGTTCGACCCTGCAACATCACCCGCACACGGTGTCGATCTTCGCCACCCGTCCGATCCGCGACCCGGCGGCGATCCAGGTCGGCGACAGGATGGTCACCCGGCTGGTGGAGGCCGGATTCACCCCGGCACTCGCCATGCACCTCACCCGCTGCCTGCGCGAGTACACGATCGGACACGTCCTGGGCTGGGCGGCGGCCGTCACCGGACGCAGCCGCAAACCCGAGCCCGACTCCCCCGGCTACAACCTGCTGGCCGCCGCCGCGGATGCTGCCGCCGACACCGACCACTTCGATGTCGGACTCACCGCGATGCTCGACGGCTTCAGCCGTCATCTCGGCCCGGAAAGTCCTCACGCTAGATAGCCGATTATCGACTGCCCCAAGGACGGGATGTTTGTGCGGCGTCGGGCATGGCCAGTTCGGAGTACCGGCCGCGAGCTGACCTGGAGCGGTTCTTCCGTCTTGGCGACAACGACCACCAGCTGAGCTGAGCGCCGTCACGACAGCTTCGTACGCGTAAGAGCTACACGACCGCGATTCGCGCCCTCGCCGAGGGAAGTCGGTAGGGTACTAGTTTGGTTGTCGCAGAGTGAATTTCGCGCCGCAGCCGACCGCAGAGGCGACTCCGACGGCGGAGTGCCCGCGGGTCAGGCTGGCAACCAGCGCCGTTCGTAACCGGTGCTGCGGGCCAGCAGAGCAAGCCCGCCAAGCACAATGCGCTGTAGCACCGGTGGGATGCCCGCGATGTAGCCATCCTGATAGTCCCACAGCAGCGCGAGCGCCAGAGGGTTTCGCGGCACCCCTGCCCGGGTGGTCTTGCCCGCCGCGTCCAGCGCCTGCCACAACCGGAACATCTGCCAGTGCTGCAGCGGCGGGCGGATCTCGTGATCGAGCACGGTGTCCTGCGTCTCGTTCCAGAACTCGTGCACCACACCCGGTGCAGCGTGTGCCGAATCACCTGGCTCTGCGAGCACATCGGTGCCGTCGATGCGGAACCTGATTCGCCCGTGCCGCACCGTCCAGGATTCGGCCAGCACCGGATGCCAGTGTCGCCCCGCCTCGCGGCCGGGAGTCGGCAGATGATGTTCGAGGCGCAGGTATTCGCCGCGACCGTCGACGCCCTGCTCGACGAGCGTCACCTGATGCCCATTGCGGAAGAGGAGCGTGGTTTCCATGGTTCAGATATAAAGGTATCCTTCATATTGTGTCAAGCCCGCACCTGCCCTCCCCGCCGAACGGCGACGAACACGACAGCCTGCTGAAACTGCTCACTCTGCTCACACGTTCGGTCGAACGGGAGCTCAACCAGCAGCTGCGTGCCGTGCTGCACGACAGTCTGCGCCCGGCGCATTACTCGGTCTTCCGTTACCTGGATCCGGCTGGATCTCGCGTCGGTGATCTCGCCGAAGCCGCGGGCATGACCCAGCAGTCGATGGGCGAACTCATCGCACACCTGGAACGATTCGGCTATGTCGAGCGGCGTGTCGACCCGAGTGACCGGCGGGCACGGCTGGTCGTCGCGACCGATACGGGCCGATCGGCATTAGCCACGGCCGCCGAGCAGATCGCCGACATCGAAGACCGCCTCGGTGCGCAGCTCGGCACCGGCGGTCTGTTGCAGCTGCGCAGTCTGCTAGCCCGTGCGCACATGGTCCTCACCCCTGAACCGGCCAATGCGCCACCGGCACATCATCATCGGAACCGCTGGTGATGGCGGGTGGCGTCGTGTGCCGCTTTCCGGGGTTCCGGTAGTAATCGCCGAGAAACAACGGATAGTGCGTCACGAACGTGGAGAGGAGCTGGTGGTGTAGGAGGAGCTTCTTGAAGCGGTGCTGCGTGAGAGATGGAGGATTCTCGGCCCTCCGATGTCGCCCTGCATGGGGGAGGCATCAAACCGCCCTCTGCTGCGTTAGCTGAAGACTGTCGTGGTGAGCGATGAGGGAAAAGGCGTCCGTTGGAGGCGTCAGGTGGGGATCGGGAAGGCGTTGCGCTGAAAGCCCTTGCGGGGGTTCGCTGTTGAAGCGTGGAAATGTTTAGGGCGACATCGAAACCTGGGTTTTATCCGACCTTGGGATGAGTCTGGCGGGAACCTGCTTACTGGCCAGATGGTGTTCGGCGTGAAGGCGGCGCGAGCCTGATCTGCTGCTCTTGCGTGGAACGTGAGAAGGCCCGTCCCGATAGTTCCGTCCGCGAAGCTGATTCGCAGTCGGATAGCGGGAGCATCCCGAGCGGAGAACCTGCGAGGGACTGAGTACCGATGCGGGACGGCGCTGACGGAAAGTACTCTCGCGCAGTGCAACCGGAAGTCCTGCCGATGCTCGAAGTCTCCTTCAGCGATGTTCGGACCGGTCATCGGCAGCGGCTGGTTGCTCGGGGTGTCGTTGTCGAGCCGGTGGCGCCCTACGGGCCGGTTGGGTCCGAGGCGTCGGACTGGTCGCCGGCTCGCAGGCGTTCGATCTGAATATGGCTGAGCTGCTGGGCTTTTCGCAGGTGTTCGATGATCACTTCGAGTTCGGTATCGGTGTGCTCGTCGAGCATGGATTGCCAGCCTTCGCCGAGGTCGTCCCAGACCGCGGTGACACGGGCGACGCGTTCGGGCACCGGGGTGACCAGCACGCGTCGTCGATCGTGCGTGTCCGGCACCCGGGTGACGTAACCGCCGCGCTCGAGCCGGTCCACCAGGCGAGTCGCCGAACCGGTGGTCAACCCGGTCATGTCGGCGATCTGTTTCACCGTGATCGGGGCGGGCTCGTCCGTCAGCAGGCTCAAGCCCTGCAGGTCCGTGGGATGCAGTCCGAGCCGGTCGGCGACGGCCTGGTTGAACAGGGTGTACGCGGCCATGTAGCGGCGCGATTGGTTCGACAGCTCCTCATACAACACCCGCCGACGCTCGGATGTCATCCAGATCACACTCCTAATTAGCTGCGCGGCGCAGCAATATCCAGTAATTTACTGCGTGGCGCAGTTAATGCGCCACGCAATAGATACTATCTGGAGGAATCCGTGCTCACCATCGCGGTCACCGGCGCCACCGGCGCCCAAGGCGGCGCCACCGCCCGCGCCCTGCTCACCAAGGGCCACCACGTCCGCGCTCTCACCCGCTTCCCCGACTCCCCGGCCGCACTGGCCCTGCGCGAACTCGGCGCGCAGATCCGCTTCGCCGACTTCGACGACCGCGAATCCCTGAACGCCGCGCTGGCCGGCGTGGATTCACTGTTCGCGGTCACCACCCCCTTCGACACCGACACCACGGTGGAGACCCGCCACGGCAAGGCACTCATCGACGCCGCGGCCGCCGCCGGAATCGACCACGTCGTGTTCACCTCCGCCGCCCACGCCGACCGCGACACCGGAATCCCGCACTACGACAGCAAATACGCCATCGAACAGCACCTGTGCGACTCCGGCGTGCCCTGGACGATCCTGGGCCCCGCCGCGTTCATGGACAACTACGCCACCGGCTGGACCCTCGACGGCCTGCGCGAAGGCACCTTCGCCTGGCCCATGCCCGCCGACCAGCCGCTGACCCTCATCTGCGCCGAAGACATCGGCGCCTTCGCCGCACACACCCTCGACCGCCGCGGCGAGTTCCTCGGCCGCCGCATCGACATCGCCGCCGACGAACTCACCCCCGCCCAGATCGCCAGCGTGCTGGCCACCGCCCTCGGCACTCCCGTCGCCCACCACCAGGTTCCGCTCGACTACGTCCGCAGCCGCTCAGCCGATCTGGCCGCCATGTTCGACTACTTCACCACCAGCGGCCTCGACGTCGACACCGCCGGCCTGCGCCGCGACCACCCCAATCTGGGCTGGCACACCTTCACCGACTGGGCCGCAGGCCAGCAGTGGCCCACCCTCCTGGCCGCCACGCCCGCCAGCCACTGAAACCCCTCCCACCCTGTATCCCCGCGCGGCAACCCGCGCCTGCTCCAAGGACTTTCGTTGAAACCCATCGGCTACTGGCTCAACCGCACCGACCACGCCTTCACCACCCACATGAACCTCATGCTCGCCGAGTTCGGACTGACCCGAATCTGCTGGCAGGTCCTCAACGTCGTCGCCGACACCGCCGAGGCCACCGACACTGACATCCACACCGTCCTGGCCGCCAACGCCGACCGTGCCGTCCTCGATGCCGCCATCGCCACCACCCTCGCCGACGGCTGGACCACCCGCCCCGGCCCCGCCCGCGTCGCACTCACTGATGACGGCCGCCACCGCCTCACCCAGGTCACCGACCGCGTCGCAGCCTTCCGCACCCTATCCATGCACGACATCACCGACGACGAATACCGCACTGCGGTCTCCGTCCTCGAACGAATGACCCGCAACATCGAAACCGCCACACCCTGACACCACACCACCGCACCGTCACGGCGACGCTGACCGCACGGTGGGTGAGAGCGAAAACGCTCGTTTCTGTCCCACGAACACCCGCCCGCCGCGCCCTCGCGAACCCGCAGCTCACGCATGACCCGAAATGGGCCACAACCCGTGTGCGATATCTACTGGACAGAACTCGCCATGTCGGCCCTTTGTGGGACAGTTCCGTCCATGGGCCGCTTCGGATATGCGCGGGTATCGACCGGGGGCAGAAAGACGATTCCGAGCTCGACGCGCTCAATGCTGCCGGGTGCGAACGAATCTGGGTCGACAAGGCATCCGGCAAACTCGCGCTACGCCCCGAATGGGACAAATGCTTCGAGCATCTGCGACGCGGTGGCGAACTCGTCATCACCCGCCTGTCGCGGCCCTTCCGCGTTGGTCGTGGTGCCGACCCAGGACGCGGTGGCCGATCACGGCCGCCGATACGCCGAGCGGATGTGGGCGGCCGGGACGTCCGTGCGGCTCACCGAGTACCCGGGAGCGTGGCACGCGTTCCTCACCCTGCCGGGCATGGAACCGCAGGCCGAGGTCGCCCAGGCGGAGATCCTCGAATTCCCTCCGCGCGGCCCTGGCCGTGTGACGGAGCAACGATCTACACCAACCACTCCCGGGCCCGCCGGTCCCACGGTCTCCAGGCTCGGAGCCTGCCGCCCGCGTTCGTCTACTGCTGCCGCCGACCCCCGCACCACCTGCCAGTGCCCGCACGAGTTCGGCGCCGACATTGCCGGTCGCCCGGCACCAGAATCATGTGGCGCCCTTCGCGTTCGGGCCGGGTGTCGCTCGTCGGTTCAGGCTGTCATGAAAAGCGAACGGGCGCAGAGCATCCGATGAGCGATCAGGGCAGATCGTAGGCGGTGGCGTGGCGGGGCTGATACAGCCCGATCTCGCCCGCGCCGGGCACCTTCAGCATGGTGAGCATGCCCCAGCCCGCATTGGTGACCTCCGAGGTGAATTCGACGCCCTTCGCGTGCAGGTCGTCCATGGCGGCGGCCAGGTCGTCGCACATGAGGTACAGCTCGGCGCGGCCGCTGTCCGGGGCGGCCGCGGGATGGACCGCGAGTTCGGCGGGCGGTGACTTGAAGATCAGCCATCCGTCGTGCGCGTCCACGTGGGCCAGGCCGAGGACGTCGCGGAAGAAGGCCCGCGCCGCCTCGGCGTCCTCGGCATACAGGATGGTGTGTGCGCCGGTGATCATGCGCTGACGCTAACAGCGGTCGGCGCTTTCGGCCCGTAGGCGGGCGGTCATGGCGTCGGCCAGTTGCGCGGCGAATTCGGGTGCTTCGGTGCGCATTCCATTGTGGGCGCCGGGGAATTCGGTGACCTCGCGGCCGATCCGGCGCGCGATCTCCACGGCGGGGCGGTACGGCAGGCAACCCCGCGTCTCGCGCCCGACTGCCAGGACCACCCGGTCGGCCACCGGGGCCAATGCCTCGTAATCGGGCAGGTACGAGGTGAATTCCCGCAGTTCGTACTCCAGCATGAGCGGACCGTTGGCCGCCAGCCGCGCCCACATCTCGGCGGCGCGCGGCGGTAGCTCGGCCGGTACGGGAGACGGCTTCATCGCATTGCCGATCCCGGCCAGGAAACGCGCACCCGCTGCGGCCGGGCCCTCGGTGCGGAACAGCGTGTAGACCTCCTCGATCATGGCGCGCTGCTCGGCGGCATCGGGAAGCACCGCGAAGCACGGCGGTTCGTGCGCCACCAGGAGACGAACCCGATCCGGATGCCGGGCCAGCAGATCCAGGCCGACGATCGCACCCGCACTGCCGCCCACGATGAACGCCGGCTCCTCGGTGAGATGGTCGAGCAGCCTGAACGCGTCATCACTCTGCACCTCGACCCGCTGGGTCTGCTGCGGCCCGTCCAGCACGCTGCGCGAATACCCGCGCGGATCCAGCGACACCACCGTGAACCGGTCCTCGAGCACCTCCGCGATCGGATCGACCGAGGCCGCGTCACCCCCGCCGCCGGGCAGGGACAACACCAGCGGTCCGCTGCCGCGCATCTCGTAGTAGAGGGTCGCGCCGGGTACGCGCAACGTCTCGAATCTCATTGCGGTGTCTCCTCTTTCGAATTCGGATTGCATGGCAACCGCAGGCGGCGGAACAGCGCCTAACCTAGGTGTATGAGGGTCAAACCTAATGTACATAGGTTTGGAGTGTTCGCCAAACGAAATTCCGGTTCGGTACGTCGGGACGGCCCATGAGGCTGGCAGGGCCCCTCTTCGAGTAGAAGACACCGAACCCGCCACCGCGGACCATCTCGTTGCCTACGGCCACGTCGAGGCTCTACTGGAACGCAGCGAACCGCAACTGCGCCTCGTTTGTCGTTCGCAGCCCTAGCAAAATAGGGTGCAGCACAATCACTTTCAGCGTTGGCGGTGTCGGCGTCGTAGCCGACCAGGGCGACGTCCTGCGGGATGCGCAGGCCGGCGTCGGCGACCGCCCGCAGCGTCGCGGCTGCCTGGGCGTAGGTTCCGATCACCATCCCGTCCGGCGCGGGGCGGTCGGCCAGATATCGGCGCACCGCACGATAGGCGCCCTCCGGAGTGAGATCGGTGGGAATGCTCCCTGCCGCAGCCGATCCCACGACGGACAGGTAGCCCTCGCAGCGCTGGGCCACCGTCGCGCGGTCTCCGTGCGTGACCTCGTCCGCGGTGAATCCACCGATGAAGACGATGTTTTCGCGGCGATGGGTCAGTGCGCGATGACCGGCGGCGAGCCGGCCCGCGTCCACGTGGTCGGCGGGTCGATGTGGTCCCGATTGTTGTGGACCCAGACGATCGGAATGCGGGCCTGCCGGCACAGCTCGGCCGTGGGGGGCCATTGGCTCCACCGACCACGATCAGGTCCTCGATGCCGGGAATCCGCGAATCGCCCATTTCGGGGTCAGGCGGTTGTCGACGGTGTGGGTCGGATTGGCGGCGTGCAGCGGATCGCGGTGGTGGCGACATTGTCAGCATGCTGGGAGGTCTGGTCGTGGTTGGCTGTGGATGCGATGTCGCGGGCGTGATGCAGGAAGGCTGCGAGGGCCGGCGAATCGGTTCCCGGTAGCCAGGCAAGGACCGAGGTGGTCGGTTCGGCGTCCGAGACGGGGAGGCAGGGCAGGCTGCGTGGGACTTGGCCCGCAGCGGATGCGGGCAGCAGTGCTACCGCGTGGCGGGTGGCGGCGAGGTGGGTGAACTGGCCTGTGTCGCGGATCAGGGGTCTGTTGTCGGTTCCCGGTCCGGGAGCTGTTTCCGGCCAGCGGGCGATCGGTTCGCCGATCAGGTCGGACATCGACAGGGCAGCCCGTGATGCCAGCGGGTGGTCGGGTGAGAGGACCGCGATCTGCGTCTCGGTGATCAGGTCGAGGGTCTGTAGCCCAGTGAGGTCGTTGTTCGGGCGGTGCAGCAGTGCCAGGTCGGCGCGACCGTCGCGCAGCATGAGGATCCGCTGGTCGACACTGTGAACGATCTCGACAGGCACCGCGGCCGGATCGGAACGGAAGCGGCACAGGATCCGGTCGATCACCCCGGCATCGGTTCCAGCCTTCATGGCCAGCACCAAGCGCGCGTCTACGCCGGCGCGACGCGTGCGGCATGCAGCGCCGGCCACAGCGTCGAGCGCACGAGTTCCCTCTCGCCACAGCACCTTTCCGGCTGCGGTGAGCTCGACGTTCCGGCTCGTGCGGTACAGCAGTGTCACCCCCAGGCGCCGTTCCAGCCGCGCGATCGCGCGCGACAACGCCGGCTGGGCGATTCCCACTTTCTGGGCGGCTCTCCCGAAATGCAGCTCCTCGGCGACGGCCACGAAATAGACCAGGTCCCGCGTCTCGAGCAGATCCATTCCTCGAGGGTATCGACCCAGAACAACTCGGTCCTGGTGTCGACGGCCACCCGGTGTTGAGCTGGGGACATGAACACGGAACGTGGATCGATCGCGCTGATCACCGGCGCCAATCGCGGAATCGGTTACGAGATCGCTGTTGGATTGGGACGCCTCGGCATGACGGTCCTGATGGGCGCTCGCGACCTCGACCAAGGCGAACCCGCTGCTGCCCGGTTGTGTGGCGATGGCATCGATGCGCAGGCTGTCCGATTGGATGTCACCAGCGGCCATGATCCGGCCGGGGCAGCCGCGTGGATCGACGCGCAGTACGGCCGCTTGGACGTGCTGGTGAACAACGCCGGCATTTCCGGAGCCCGCCAGGCTCAGCAGCCCGGATCGGCCGACCTCGACACCCTTCGTGCGGTGTTCGCCACCAACGTCTTCGGCGCCGTCGCCGTCACCGAGGCGACGCTGCCCCTGCTGCGCCGTTCTCCACGCGCTCGCATCGTCAATGTCACATCCGGCCTCGGCTCGATGACCCGGATGACCGACCCGCACGACTACTTCACCGGTCTGCCCGCCACTCTCGGCTATTCACCGTCCAAATCCGCTCTCAACCACGTCACCGTCCAATACGCCAAACACCTCGCCCCCGAAGCCATCCTGGTCAACGCTGCCGATCCCGGCCCCTGTGCGACCGACTTCACCAAGGATCTCCCCGGTGTGACCCGCACTGCCGTGGATGGCGCACGCATCGTCGTGCACCTGGCCACTCTCGAGGAGAACGGGCCCACCGGCGGATTCTTCAACGAAGCCGGCCGGGTGCCGTGGTGAACGCCGCCGGGACCGGTTGCGGACGGCTCGTGAGCTGGGCGAAAGAGCAGGGGCCGGTCGACCGATCGACCCCGCTGCCCGACTGTCGGACGCTTCTCGACGCCACCTTCGTCGATCACGGGAACTGACTCGTTCCGCCAGTCCGCAGCCCGCTCGCTCAAGCTCGACCGAGGCCGGAAAGTGCCGGTTACTGTTGTGCCGCATGGGTTCTGAACTGAACGACTATGTCGCGGGACTGCCTCGCAAGCGTATGGGTGCGGGTGCGTTGTTCGTCGACGAGCAGGACCGGGTGCTGCTGGTCGAACCGACCTACAAGCCGTACTGGGAGGTGCCCGGCGGGGTCGTCGAGGCCGGTGAGTCGCCCTACCGTGCGGCCGTGCGGGAGATCCGCGAGGAGCTCGGGCTGAGTGTGCCGATCGGGCGGCTGCTGGCGGTCGACTGGGTGCCCGCCGGTCTGTATCCCGGCGACGGGGTGATGATGGTGTACGAGGGTGGGCTGCTGACCGCCGAGCAGGTCGACGCGATAACCCTTCCGGCGGACGAACTTCGGAGCTGGGCGTGGTGTGACACCGCGACGGCGACACGGCTGCTGCCCGCGGTACTGGCCCGGCGCGTGGCGGGAGCGCACCGGGCCAGAACGGCTGGGATCACGGTCTATCTGGAGGATGGCTTCGAGATCGGCTGACGCTCGATCAGGGCGCGGCCAGGCCCCGGAGGGTTCGCCGGTCATGAGGCAATATCTACTACGTCCCGTCGTTTTCGGCTTAGGATGGTTTCAAGGGAGCATCCGCGAACGCGAAGGGGAGTACAGCGCATGCGAGTAATCACCCGAATCCTGAACTACGCCAAGGCGATGCGGCGGGCCCGCCGTAATCGGACAGATCTCGTCGGCTGGCTCATCCGGCGGCCGCAGCTGCTGGTCGGCACCATGATCCAGGAGACGATGCTGCTGCTCTCCAACCGGGTCGACCCGCATCTGAAGGAGCTGGCCGAGCTCAAGGCCGCCGCTCTGGTGAACTGCCAGTTCTGCCTCGACATCGGTTCGACGCTGGCCCACTACGGCGGACTCACCGAAGCCCAGGTCACCGAGTTGCCGAAGTATAGGGACAGCGACGCGTACAGCGATCTGGAGAAGCTGGTCCTCTCCTACGCCGAGGCCATGACTCTCACGCCGACCACGCTCGATCTGAGTGAGATTCGCGCCCAGCTGCTGACCCACCTGAGCAAGGCCCAGCTCGCCGAACTGGCCGCGGCCGTCGCGTGGGAGAACCAGCGTGCTCGCGTCAACCAGGCGCTCGGCGTGCGCCCGGCCGGTATGGCCGAGGGCATGACCTGCGCGCTGCCCGAACCCCGCCAGGCCGGCTGACATCTTCAGGTTCACACCTTTTCCATTCGCGCAGCAATGAATTCGGCGCGGTCGTACCGTCATAGCCGGTGTCCATGTACTGACCACTTGGAGCAACCATGACCTCGACCGCACCCGTCACCTCCGGAACCCTCGCCGTGCCGGACGGCACCATCTTCTACGAAGTCCGCGGCAGCGGCCCACTGATCGCCCTGATCGGCGCCCCGATGGATTCGGGGCCGTTCGGCGCGCTGGCCGAACTGCTCGCCCCCGACTACACCGTGCTGTGCAGCGACCCGCGTGGCCACGGCCGCAGCCCGGTCGACGACACCGACAAGGACTCGACCCCGGAACTGCGCGCCGACGACCTGGCCCGCGTGATCGCCCATGTCGGCCAGGGCCCGGCCACCGTGGTCGGGTCCAGCGGCGGGGCGATCACGGGTCTGGCGCTGGCCATCGCCCGGCCCGATCTCGTGCCGACCCTCGTCGCACACGAGCCGCCGCTGCGCGAGCTGCTCCCCGATCGCGACGAGCTGCGTACTCGGACCGACGAGGTCCGGGCCGTGTACGAGTCCGGCGATGTGCTCGGCGCGGTCCGCAAGTTCTTCGCCATGACCGGCTTGTTCATGCCCGAGGAGGTGCTGCAGGAGATGTTCGGCGGCGAGCGGGACCCGCAGTCGATCGCCTCCGACGACTTCTTCTACCGCCACGAGCTGCACACCACCTCCGGCTGGCAGCCCTCCCTCGACGCCCTCCGCGCGACCCCGACGAAGATCATCATCGGCATCGGCGACGAATCCGCCGACAAGTTCTGCGACCGCACCTCCCGGGCCCTGGCCGTCGAGCTCGGCATCGAGCCGACCCTTTTCCCCGGCGGCCACGGCGGTTTCATGGAACAGCCCGATGCTTTCGCCGAGCGCCTGCGCGAAATCCTGCAGAACAACTGATCGATTTCATCGACGACCATGCATGAGCAGCAGCGCCTCCCGGGTTTTGCCTGCGGCGATGCATGGTCGTCGATCAACGTGAGGATTAGGCTGAGGACACACTGATCCGAGGGTGCGGAGGTGTGGACTATGAGGATTCGAATGGTTCGCGGCGTGGGATTCGGGGTGGTGGGGCTCGCTGTATTCGCGGGCGCCGTGGCGGTCTCGCCGGCGGTTCACGCCGATGGGCAGCGCTACGTGTGTGATGAGGTGCAGGTCACGATGGATGGACACGGGCTCGGGACCGGGAATTGCGTGTCCGCGGGAGGCGGAGCACCGGCGATGGGATTGATCACCGGCGCTTTCGATATCACGAGACGCTCGGACAACTACACGGTGCATTGTTCCGACAATGGCGGGGCGACCGGGGAATCATGGCTCCCGGGTGAGGTGAACGGGGGCTCGACACAATGCGCTCCGACTTCCTGACCTGATTCAGTCGGGACGAATTACCCAGCGCGCGTAAGTATTTTCGGGATTCACCGTGATGATGTCGGCGACCTGCACGATATCGTCGGGGATCAGGCCGCCGAAATGTGCGAGGCTGGGGACGATCACCGCATCGGCCTCGAGGCGGGAGATCAGCGTGCGTACGCGCACGAGCGGGCGATCGGTCTCGGGGCCGAAGACCATGGTCTTGCACAGGTCGTAGCCGAGCCGGCGAGCCAGATGCTGGATCTGAGCCTCGTCCCACTGTTGCTGTGCCCCCGACACATCGTGCCGGAGGAATCCGATCGCTGATGGTTGTGGCCGCATCTCGCCGCTCTCTTGACTGATCCGCTGGGCACCGGTGTCAACGCTACGGCTAACCTGTGCCGAACATGGGGTGATCGGCCGAGAAACTGCTCGTCGCAAACGTGTCGCGACCGGAGTGTCCGCGTCGGCGCCGCCGCGAATGCCATCGAAATTGCTTGGTATGCAATGCATTACCTAATTTCGGTGAGCCTCTCTTTGCTGGCGGGAAGCCCTCTGAAGCATTACCGTTCCCCTCGTGAGGGACGATTTCGACGGGTCGGTGGCGCTCGCGCTGCCGACCGAACCGCATGTGGTGGGATTGGCGACGCGCCTGAATTGGCTGCGCGCCGGCGTATTGGGAGCCAACGATGGAATCGTCTCCGTGGCAGGCATTGTGGTCGGTGTGGCGGCGGCCACCAGCAACAGCACCGCGATCATGACCGCGGGCGTGGCCGGACTCGCGGCCGGCGCGGTCTCGATGGCCTTGGGCGAGTACGTCTCGGTGAGCACCCAGCGCGACAGCGAGCGCGCGCTACTGGAAACCGAGCGACGCGAATTGGCCGAGCAACCCGAGGCCGAACTGGCCGAACTCGCGGCCATCTATCAGGCGAAGGGCCTCTCGGCGGCCACGGCTCAGGCTGTGGCGGAAGAACTCACGGCCCGGGACGCGTTCACCGCGCACGCGGAGGCCGAGCTCGGCATCGACCCGGACGAACTGACCAATCCGCTGCACGCCGCGCTGTCCTCGGCGCTGTCGTTCACGCTGGGCGCGCTGCTGCCCCTGCTCGCGATCCTGACACCCCAGGCGATCCGGGTGCCACTCACCATGGCCGCGGTGCTCACCGCACTGGCCTTGACCGGAGCTGTGGGCGCTCGGCTCGGCCGGGCGCCGGTGGCCCGGGCGACCGTGCGTGTACTCGCAGGCGGTGCGCTCGCCATGATCACCACGTATGTGATCGGGCACCTGGTCGGCATCGCGATCTGATCGGGAATCGCTGCGACCGAACAGGTCTCACGCGATGGCGGTGGGCGGGTCGCCGGCCAGCGGGAGTTGTGAGACCTGAGTGAAGGCCCATGCGCTTCCGGTGCGGTGCAGACCCAGACGAGACCGACCGCGCCGACGCGGCCCATCGAGCCATGCCGTGACGAGCCTACGCGCGCACGAACTTTCGGCATCGAAAACTGCGATCTGCGGTCGGTGTGCAGAATGCAACCGCCCTCGCATTGGATACCCATGGTGCGACGGCCCGGACGCTGCGGAGACGGCGTCCGGGCCGAGCTGCCCCGGCACTGCATGCGCTGCCCAACGCAACTGCTGGGCACCGGAGGTCCTACGGCGCCACCGGTGGCGGGGAGTCTGAGGTCTGCCGCCGGTGACGCGAGGGGTGCATTCCCTGCGCGGTGCCGCACGCAGTGCGCCGCACAGTGCCCGGATCAATTCCGGCGAGCGCGAAGTTCCGCCGGTGCCAACGAGTTTCGCGTATCCGGCTAATCCCGGCATGTCGGAAAAGCTGGTAGGCACGCAAGGTCTCTGGCTTGGCACGACTGGTCGGTCATGCGCGGAGGACGGTCCATGTGTCGGTGTGCGCGCCAACCCTGAACCCGGGGATCGCCGCAGCGAGCGATCGCGAATACGACGATGTCGCCGGAACCCGGAGTCCGAGACACGCGCCGATCGGGGCTGTTGCGATTGCTGGGCGAGCTGCTCGTTGCGCTTCCGGGTGCGCTCGGCGATCTCCGGGTCCCGCGACCGTTGGACCGAGGGCACCGCCTTGTCGGGCCGCGCCGTCGGCGAACTCGTCGAACGCTACGCCGCCGCTCCGGCCTCGACCCCACGCTCTTCTCCGGCCACTCCCTTCGCGCCGGAATCGCCACGCACGCAGCCCTCGGCGGGGTCGGCGACCGCGAGATCGTGCGGTAGGGCCGCTGGTCCAATCACCGGACCACGCAGGGATACATTCGGACCACCATTCCACTGGAAGACAATGCCGTGACCACCCTTGGTTTGTGATACGTGTTCAGGAATAGGCTGCGCCACGATTCTGGTCGGCAGTCCAGATTATGAGAAGTCGCCGTGTCGAATCGAGTAGTGCAATACCCAGGTAGCCCAGGCGGTTGCGGCATAAGGTGATGGCATCACCTATCCGGGCGTCTCAATAAGGGGGGACCTCGATGTCTCGGGATGCCGAACCTGCCGAACTGCGCATAGCGCTCGTCTGCTACGGCGGCGTATCGCTCGCCATTTACATGCATGGCATAACTAAAGAACTACATAAACTCGTCCGCGCATCGCGTGCTCTGGATCAAATTCTGGAAAGCGACTCGCAGGTCGTGAATCCGTTCGTGGGAGCCGATGGTCAACCATCGGATACGGAAAGCGTTTACTTCGATGTCCTTTCGCAGATGCGGGCGAAGGGGCAGCCGCTGTCGGTCGGGATCGACATCATTGCCGGAACCTCCGCCGGAGGCATCAACGGCGTGGTTCTCGGCAAGGCCATCGCACAGAACGCGGATCAGGGACCGCTGAAGCGGCTCTGGATCGACGAGGCCGACCTGGGAATATTGGCACGCGGTTTGCCTATCGGCGGGCCGAAGCTGCGCACGGCGCTGGCATTCATCGGCAAGTTGGCGACCTTCTGGACCGATCACGCGGTATTGAACGGTGGAGTCATGTCACGGCTCCTGTATCAGGCGCTGGCCGGGATGGATGAGAAACGGCCGGTCGCCTGGTCGGCGAATGCGCGCGGGCCCGCACCCGAAACGCTGATTTCGCGGACCGGTGAGTTGTCGCTCTTCGTGACCACGACCGATCTGAACGGATTCGACGTAGCGGTGGCGTCGAGCGATGGCGGTGTGGGGCAGCGGGACCGGGAGCATGCGCAGGTACTCGAGTTCCTGCGGGACGACAACAACAAGGAGGCATTCGGTCCGCGGGCGACACCGACGCTGTCCTTCGCGGCGCGGGCGACCTCCGCCTTCCCCGGTGCGTTCGAACCGGTCAATCCCGGAACCTTCCCGGCCCAGGCTCAGTTTCCTGCGGACGCACGCGTGAATACCGATCTCTTCCACTACAGCTATCAAGAAGACGGCCGTAACGCGGACGCCGCCTGGTTCGTGGACGGTGGCGTGCTCGACAATGCGCCGTTCGATCTCGTCGTCGACGCGATCAGCCGCAGGCGGTCGTCCACCGAGGTACATCGCCGCCTCGTCTACATCGAGCCGGATCCGGGATGCGCTCTCTCGGCTCCACCTGCCGACACCAACAGTGGCAAGGCCGCGAAACGCAGTTGGGCAGCGGATGTTCAGAAAGTGCTCGTCGGAATCAGGGGTAGCCGATCACTGATCAGAGATCTGATCCGACTGCGTGACATGAACGAGAAGATCACCGAGATGGGCGCCATAGCCATGCGCCAGGAGGTCGAGGTTCTCGACCGGATCAGCGCTGCCGTCGCATCGATACCCGGTTACGAACACGCTGTGCCGCAGGTCAATTCGCAAGATCTCGGTACGGCCATCGATGCCATGCCGTCACTCGGGTTCTTGAAGGACCAGAAGAAATTCCAGGTGGTTTCGGACAACATGCACGCCGAAGCCCTCACCGCACTCGGTTCGACCTGGAATACCTATCAACGGTTGAAGGTCGAGGCAGCCGCCCGATGCATCGCGGACGCGATCGTGCAACACTTCACGTTGCCCGGCGAATCGGGGACCGCGGTGTTCATCCGAAGCGCCATGGCCGCCTGGCTGCGCCGGCAACCATGCTGGAGCGCAGACGACTCCGCAGAGCTGTCCACGCTCCTGCAGGCCATCGATACCCCGTATCGGCAACGCCGGATCATGTTCATCCTCGCCGGGCTCAACAAGCTCTACTCGGCCGAGGGCGGGCCGCCGCGGGCGGATATCAACGATCTCAAGGGCCAGGCATGGTCGCAGCTGGATGAGATAACGGCTGCACCCGTTGCCGCGATTCGAACCCTGGCCGACAAGGGGCTGCTCGACTTTCTGCGCCCACAACGGTTGCAAGCCAACTTGTTCGAGGGCGAGAGGTTCCGGACGCCGGAGGACTTCGCCCGGTGCGAGGAGAATGCGAAAAGTTTCACCGACCTCAAAACCGCTTACGCGGAACAGATTCGGGAAAGACTCGGAAACGGTGGACAGGCGCTCTGGGATGCGTTCGCGGCGACAACTCAGAAGTGGAACAAGCGCGATCGCATCCTCCTGGTCAGCCGGTACCTGGGCTTCCCGCTCTGGGACGGGCTGCTGTTCCCGACGATCTCGTTGTCGTACCTACCCCAATTCACTCCCATTCCGATGACTCAGTTCAGCCCCCTTCGCGCGACCGCACTCCAGCCGCTCGGCGCGGGCAAGCTCAAGGGTGTCGAGCTGCACCACTTCGGCGCCTTCGCCCACGCCCCCGACCGGGAGAACGACTACCTGTGGGGCCGGCTCGACGCCGCCGAGCTGATACTGCGCACCCTCGACGAAACATTCCCGGACGGAACACCACTGGGCCGAACCCTGCTCCCGCAGGCGCTGTCCGCAGTGCTGACGACCGAGGATGATCTCCGGCGGATCCCGGCGCAATTGATCGAGTCCCTGCGCGCACAGATTCAGGTGCTCGCAGCCGAGATCGCCGAAGGCGGTGACGCCGCACGGTGGCAATAGCGAAAACAGCTGGCGGACTATGCTTTACGCCATACGCAGTCCACGTTTCCAGTGAAGACACCGGGCCGTGATGTCCGCGCCCGCAACGCAGCACGGCTTCAGCCGATCGTCCGCGGATGGGTCCACCAGGGCAGCGGGCCACGGATGTCGAAGAATCCGCCGGTCGGGTCGTCCGCGCCGATCACCGCTATCCGCACGATGATCTCGGCCGCTTCCTGAACCGTCTGATGACCGCTGTTGTTGTTCAGATCGGTCTTCGTGTAGATCGCTCAATACACGGTCAGAGGGCACGGATCGTCACCGACAGGTAGCTGTCGTCGGCCCAGGTATCCGTTCGATCTCGAGGGGGGTTATGTGATCATCCGTCCGTTACGGTGATCTTCCCATTTGAGCCGCGTTCGATGGCAAGGATTCGGGAATGAGCTCGAACAGCGCTGTTGGTTTGCTGTGCGGCGGTCGGGTGTCGGGTACGAGGACCGGGCGCAGTTGTCTGGGGTTGTGTTGTCGGCGGTAGGGCTGCTGGGGAGCTCGGTGGGTCTGGTGGCAGCCCGAATTCGGAAGGGGGTAGGGAAATGGCGATCATCGATGATGTTGTCGTACAACAGTTTTCATTCTCCGCTGAATCGCTGATGGACGATTATGGTGCCTGGCTGGCTGGGCAGTCCACTGCGCTGGAGTTGTTCTTCGCGCAGGACGCGCCATGTGTGGGCGCGCTCGACGATCCCTGGACATTGCAGGGGCTGCAGGCGGCGGTGCGGGTGGCACGGGCACGGATCGTGGATCGTCGTGGCATCCTCGCCCCCGAGAATCGCGCCCTGATCGACCGGTTCGGACGGTTCGTCGGGGAAGTGTTCGTGCGTCGGTTCGACGGATCGTGGACCAACGTGCTCGACAACGCACCGCCCGGCGTGCAGGTGTGGCCGATGGTCCGCTGCAGCTGTTACCTCGCCTGCATCGCACCACACAGCGCTGTCGAGATAGCCATCGCACAAGGCCGCCCCCAGGGACCCGCCGCAACACCCGACGGCATCCTCACCGATCTGTACCAGGGGGTGCGGGACAAATACCTGACCTGGATCGCCACCGACCCGACGTCGCAGTACCGGGCGACAGCATGAATCGGGCCCGCCGTGAGGATCGCGGCGGGCCCGATCGATCGTCCGAGGTTCAGCGAGTGAAGGTCGAGGCGTTCTTGGCCAGGTCGAGCAAGGGTTGGGGGAAGATGCCGAGGACCAGGGTGGCCGCGGCGGTGAGGGCGACGACGGTGCTGGTCAGGGTGGGGTAGACGACGGTGGGCGGGGTGGCCGGCGGGTCGGTGAAGAACATCAGGACGATCACGCGGATGTAGAAGAAGGCCGCGATGGCGCTGGAGATGACACCGACGATGACCAGGGTGGCGGCATCGCCGCCGGTGGCCGCGGCGAACACGCCGAACTTGGCGATGAAGCCGCTGGTGAGCGGGATACCGGCGAAGGACAGCAGGAACAGGGAGAAGATGGTCGCCAGCCAGGGGGAGCGGCGGCCCATGCCGGCCCAGGCGGGCAACGCCGTTGCCTCGTCACCGTTTTCGTCGCGGACCAGGCTGACCACCGCGAAGCCGCCGAGGGTGCCGAGGCCGTAAACGGCGAGGTAGAACAGCACGGACGAGACACCAGCGGTGGTCGCGGCCACCAGGGCGGTCAGGATGAAGCCGGCATGTGCCACCGAGGAATACGCGAGCATGCGCTTCATGTCGGTCTGGGTGATGGCGAGGATCGCGCCGACGACCATGGTGGCGATGGCGACCGCTGCGAGCACCGGCCGCCAGTCGTTGCGCAGGTCGGGGACCGCCACGTACAGCACGCGCAGCAACGCACCGACTGCGGCGATCTTGGTGGCGGCCGCCATGAATGCGGTGATCGAGGTCGGCGCGCCCTGGTAGACGTCGGGTACCCAGGACTGGAACGGGACCGCGCCGATCTTGAACAGCAGGCCCACCGCCAGCATGGCGATGCCGAGAATGGCCAGGGTGTGCGAGTTTCCGGCATCGCGGGTGACGGCTTCCGCAATGCCAGCCAGGCGGATGGTGCCGGCGTAGCCGTACAGCAGCGCCATGCCGTAGAGGAAGAAGGCAGACGAGAACGCGCCCAGCAGGAAGTATTTCAGCGCGGCCTCCTGCGACAGCAGCCGGCGACGGCGTGCCAGCCCGCAGAGCAGATACAGCGGCAGCGAGAGCACTTCCAGCGCCACGAACATGGTGAGCAGGTCGTTCGAGGCCGGGAACAGCATGAGGCCCGCGAGCGCGAACAGGGTGAGGGGGAAGACCTCGGTGGTGGCCACTCCGGCTTTGGTGGCGGCGATTTCGTCGACGCTGCCGGGTGTGGCGGCCGCCTGCGGGGTGAAGGCGTCCACCCCGCCGCGCGAGGCGGTCAGGCTCCAGGTGCCGGGCCCTTCCCGCCGCACCGGCATGCGGTCGGCATGGCGTTCGGCGATGAACAGCAGTCCGAGGATGCCGACGACGAGGATGGTGCCCTGCAGGAACAGGGAGACCCCGTCGATGGCAACCGCGCCCACGACAGCCGTCTCGCGGACATCGCGCAGTCCGATCACCGCGCCGAGCGCGACGGCCAGGCCGCCCAGTCCGAGCACCAGCTGGATCCCGTATCGGGATCGCCTGGGCGCGAAGGCTTCCGCCAGGACGCCCGCGACGGCGACGCCGAACACGATCAGCATCGGGGACAGGTCTCGGTATTCGATGCTCGGTGCCGGGACTGTCGCGGCGAGCAGCAGACCTCCACTCATTTGTGGGCACCTCCCGTGGTCGTCTGGGCGGCTTCCGGCTGCACGGCCGGCGCCGGGTTGTGCTGTCCGATGGTGGTGAGGGTGCGGGCGACGGCCGGATCGATCCGGTCCAGCGCCGGTTTCGGGTACGCACCCAGGAACAGCAGGGCGAGGATGAGCGGGACCACGACCACCAGTTCGCGGGGGAGCAGGTCGTAGAGCCGCTCGTTGCCCTCCTTCACCGGGCCGGTCATCATCCGCTGGTACATCCACAGCACGTACAGCGCCGCCAGCACCAGCGCGGAGGCCGCGAGGACGGCCGCCACCGGGTATCGGGTGAATGTGCCGATCAGGACCAGGAATTCGCTGATGAACGGTGCGAGACCGGGCAGCGAGAGAGTGGCCAGGCCGGAGATGAGGAAGGTGCCGGCCAGGATGGGCGCGACCTTCTGGACACCGCCGAACGCGGCGATGAGCCGGGTTCCCCGGCGCGACACCAGGAATCCGGCGATCAGGAACAGCGCCGCGGTGGAGATGCCGTGGTTGACCATGTACAGCGTCGCACCGGTACCGCCCTGGGTGGTGAGCGCGAAGATGCCGAGGATGATGAACCCGAAGTGCGAGATCGAGGTGTAGGCGATCAGTCGCATGACGTCGGTCTGGCCGATGGCCAGCAGCGCGCCGTAGATGATCCCGATCACCGCGAGCACACTGATCAGCGGCGCGTATGCCGATGTGGCGGAAGGGAACAGCAGCAGGCAGTAGCGCAGCATGCCGAAGGTGCCGACCTTGTCGACCACCGCCATCATGAGCACCGCGCTGGCCGGGGTGGCCGATACCGCGGCGTCGGGCAGCCAGGTGTGCAGCGGCCACAGCGGGGCCTTTACCGCGAAGGCGAACATGAAGCCCAGGAACAGCGCGTTCAGCACCGCGGGCGTCGCACCGAGGTGCCCGGAGTTGGCCGCCTCCATGACCGTCCGGAAGTCGAAGGTGCCGCCGCCGTTGCTGCCGAGCTTGCTGCGTGCGGTGATGACGTACAGCCCGATGACCGCCGCCAGCATGATGAGCCCGCCGAACAGGTTGTACAGCAGGAACTTCACCGCGGCCCGCGACCGCTGCTGCCGCACCGCCGCATCCCCGGTCCGCGGCCCGAAGCCGCCGATGAGGAAGTACATCGGGATGAGCATGACCTCGAAGAACACGTAGAACAGCAGAATGTCCAACGCGGTGAACGAGATCAGCACCATGGATTCGACGACGAGGGTGAGCGCCACGTAGTAGTGCGCGACCCGCGGGCCACTGCCGACCTCACGCTCGTCCTGCCATCCGGCGAGCAGCAGCAGCGGCACCAGCCCGGTGGTCAACAGGACCAGGACCAGCGCGATGCCGTCCATGCCGAGGGTGTAGCCCGCCCCGAAGGCCGGGATCCACGGCTGCTTCTCGACGAACTGGTATTGCGCGCCACCGGTTTCGAACCGGGTGGCCAGCCAGATGCCGATGCCGAGGGTGCCCAGCGAGATCAGCAGCGCGAAGACCCGCACCCCGGTGCGCCGGCCCGCCGGAAACAGCAGCGCGAGTGCGGCTCCGGCGAGAGGCACCGCCCACAGCGTGGTGAGCCAGGGGAACTCCCGCCCGGCGCCCAACGATGAACTAGCAAGGTCGTTCACAGGAACCTCACCGCCAGCAGGGCGGCGACCACCAGGGCCGCGCCGGTGAACATGGACAGGGCGTAGGAGCGCACGAAACCGGTTTGCACGCGCCGGATCCGGGCAGACAGGCCGCCGATGACGGCGGCCGTGGTGTTGACCAGGCCGTCGATGCCGCGGTTGTCGACGAATACCAGCGACCGGGTCAGGTGCTGGCCGGGGCGCATGAACGCCGCCTCGTTGGCGGCGTCGCCGTAGAGATCGCGGCGGGCGGCTTCGACGAGCGGGCCTGCGGCAGGGGCGGTTTCGGGGATCTCGCCGTGTGCGTACTGGTCGTAGGCCACCCAGATGCCGGCCGCCACCACCGCCAGAGCGAAGAAGGTGATCGCCCAGGACGGGATGAACGGTTCGGCGTGCTGCTCACCGACGACCGGGGCCAGCCACTTGGTGAGCGAGGAACCGTAGGCGAAGAGCATGCCGGAGAACACCGAGCCGAAGGCCAGCAGGATCATCGGCCCGGTCATGGAGGCGGGGGCCTCGTGCGGGTGCACGCCGGCACGCCAGCGGCGTTCGCCGAAGAACGTGAGGATCATGACCCGGGTCATGTAGAAGGCGGTGATGCCCGCGCCGCACAGTGCGGCCAAGCCGGTGATGATGCCGCCGAATCCGCTGTGCGCGAACGCCGCCTCGATGATCCGGTCCTTGGACCAGAACCCCGCGAACGGCGGAACACCCAGGATGGCAAGGTATCCCAGCCCGAAGGTGACATAGGTGACGGGCAGCAGTTTGCGCAGTCCGCCGTAGCGGCGCATATCGGTCTCATCGTCCATGGCATGCATGACCGAGCCCGCGCCGAGGAACAGTCCAGCCTTGAAGAAGCCGTGCGTGAGCAGGTGCATGATGGCCGCCGCGTAGCCGATCGGGCCGAGCCCGGCGGCGAGGACCATGTAGCCGATCTGGCTCATGGTCGAGGCCGCGAGGGCCTTCTTGATGTCGTCCTTGGCGCAACCGATGATGGCGCCGAAGAGCAAAGTGATTGCGCCGACCGCCATCACGGCGGCCTGCGCGCCGGGAGCCAGATCGAAGATCGGGTTCGAGCGGGCGATCAGGTAGACACCGGCGGTGACCATGGTGGCCGCGTGGATGAGCGCCGACACGGGTGTCGGGCCCTCCATCGCGTCCCCGAGCCAGGACTGCAGCGGCACCTGTGCGGATTTGCCGCAGGCCCCGAGGAGCAGCAGCAGCCCGATGGCCGTGAGGGTTCCGGTGCCGGCCTGGCCGGCGGCCCCGAACACGGTCCCGAAGTCGATGCTCCCGAAGGTCGCGAACATGACCATGAGCGCGATGGCCAGTCCCATGTCGCCGACCCGGTTGACCACGAACGCCTTCTTGGCCGCCGTTGCGGCGGAGGGCTTCTCGTACCAGAACCCGATCAGCAGGTAGGACGCCAGGCCGACGCCTTCCCAGCCCAGGTACAGCACCAGGTAGTTGTCGGCGAGGACCAGCACCAGCATGGCGGCCAGGAACAGGTTGAGGTAGGCGAAGAAGCGCCGCCGTCCCGGATCGTGGGCCATGTAGCCGACCGAGTAGATGTGGATCAGCGAGCCCACGCCGGTGATCAGCAGTGCGAAGCACATCGACAGCTGATCCAGTTGCAGGGCGAAGTCCACCTTCAGCCCGGTCACCGGCAGCCACTCGAACAGGCTGTAGTGCACGGCCCGTTGCGCATTCGACCGATCCAGCATGTCGCTGAACGCCCGGACCGCCACCGCGAACGAGGCCAGCGCCACGAGGGTGCCCAGGAGGTGACCCCACGTGTCGCTGATCCTGCCGAGCAGCAGCAGGATCACGGCGCCGGCGAGCGGGAGCGCCGGCAGCAGCCACAGCATCATCTGTGCGGTATCCATGTCAGTACCGCAGCAGGTTCGCGTCGTCGACCGAGGTCGAGCGGCGGGCACGGAAGATGCTCATGATGATGGCCAGGCCGACCACGACCTCGGCGGCGGCGACCACCATGGTGAAGAAGGCGAACACCTGGCCGTCGAGGTTGCCGTGGGTGCGGGCGAAGGTGACGAAGGCCAGGTTCACCGCATTGAGCATGAGCTCGATGCACATGAACACCACGATGGCGTTGCGCCGCACCAGGACTCCGGCCGCGCCGATGGTGAAGAGCAGGGCCGAGAGATACAGATAGTTGTCCGGATTCACCGCAAGCCTTCCTCGTGGGAGTCGTTGCCGTTCGTGCCGCCGTTCGCATCGGTGCCGTTGTGGCCGTTGCCGTTGTGGCCGTTGCCGTCGGGGTGACTGTCACTGCCGTTGCCGACGGTGAGCACGACGGCTTCGGTGTGGGCCCGATTGCGCCGGTGCCGCAGGATGGTGCTGACCGACAGCTCCTCGAAGGAGCCGTCCGGCAGTCGCGCGGGGGCGTCGACGGCATTGTGGCGGGCGTACACACCGGGCGTCGGCAGCGGCGTGACCCGGGTGCCCTGGCGGAAGCGTTCCTTCGACAGCGTGCGCTGATCGGTGGGCGGCCCGAACTTCTCGCGGTGCGCGAGCACCATGGCGCCGATGGTGGCGGTGATGAGCAGCGAGCCGGTCAACTCGAACGCCCACACGTAGCGCACGAAGATGAGTTCGGCCAGCGCCCCGATGCTGTAGTTGCCGCCCAGCCCGGGTCCGGTCTCGGCGACGCTCTTGCCGGACATCCCGTGCGCGATGCCGCCGATGAGCAGCATGCCGAAGCCGATGCCCACCACGATGACCGCGAGCCGCTGCCCGCGCAGCGTCTCCCGCAGTGACTCGGCCGAATCCACGCCGACGAGCATGAGCACGAACAGGAACAGCATCATGACCGCGCCGGTGTAGACGACGATCTGCACGATGCCCAGGAACAGTGCGCTCTGGGCGATGTAGAACGCGGACAGCGTGATCATGGTGGCGGCCAGGCACAGTGCCGAGTGCACGGCCTTGCGTGCGCACACCATGCCGAGCGCGCCCAGCACCGCGACCACGGCGAGGATCCAGAACTGGACCGCCTCACCGGTGGAGGTGTGGGTGACGATCTGCTGGGCCGGTTGGGACAGGTGATCGATCATTGCTGCGCCCCTTCCGCTCCGGTGAGTTCGCTTGCGGCGCCGGGGACTTCACCGCGGTAGTAGGAGCCCTCGTCCGCGCCGGGGTACATGGCGTGCGGCGGGGCGATCATGCCCGGCTGCATCGGTGCGAGGAGGTCCTGCTTCTCGTAGATGAGGTCGGCCCGATTGTCGTCGGCGAGCTCGTACTCGTTGGTCATGGTCAGCGCCCGGGTCGGGCACGCCTCGATGCACAGGCCGCAGCCGATGCAGCGCAGGTAGTTGATCTGGTAGACGCGGCCGTAACGCTCACCGGGGGAGAAGCGTGCGTCGTCGGTGTTGTCCGCGCCCTCGACGTAGATGGCGTCGGCGGGGCAGGCCCACGCGCAGAGCTCGCAGCCGATGCACTTCTCCAGACCGTCCGGGTGCCGGTTGAGCTGGTGCCGGCCGTGATAACGCGGCGCGGTCGGGGTCTTGACCTCGGGATACAGCTCGGTGTTCGGCTTCTTGAACATGGTCGAGGCGGTGACCAGGAAGCCGCCGAGCGGTTCCAGCAGACCCGCCTTCTCGGTGGCCGCCGGAGGTTCGGCGGGCATCGGCGGCACCGGGAAGTCCGAATAGGCCCGAGTGGAGTCCAGATCCGGCGAAGCCTTGGTGCGGTCGCCGCCCGCGTGCCCGGCCCGGATGACCAGCGCGAGCAGCACGACCGCGACCACGATCCCGCCGATCACCATGCCGGCGGTCTGGATGTGGGTCCCGTTGTTCTGCAGCACCTTCAGGGTGGCGACGTACATGACCCAGGCCAGCGACACCGGGATGAGCAGCTTCCAGCCCAGGTTCATGAACTGGTCGTAGCGCAGCCGCGGCAGGGTGCCGCGCAGCCAGATGAACACGAACAGGAACGTCCACACCTTGGCGGTGAACCACAGCATGGGCCACCAGCCCGAGTTCGCGCCCGCCCACAGGCTGATCGGGAACGGCGCGTGCCAGCCGCCGAAGAACAGCGTGGTGGCCAGCGCGGAAACCGTTGCCATGTTGATGTACTCGGCCATCATGAACATGGCGAACTTGAGCGAGGAGTACTCGGTGTGGAAGCCGCCGACCAGCTCGCCCTCGGCCTCGGGGAGGTCGAAGGGCGCCCGGTTGGTCTCGCCGACCATCGACACCGCGTAGATCAGGAACGACGGCAGCAGCAGGAAGACGTACCAGGTTCCGTTCTGCGCCTCGACGATTCCCGAGGTGGCCATGGTGCCCGAGAGCAGGAACACCGCCGCGAAGCACAGGGCCATGGCGATCTCGTAGGAGATGACCTGCGCGGTGGAGCGCAGGCCGCCCAGCAGCGGGTAGGTGGAGCCCGACGCCCAGCCCGCCAGCACGATGCCGTACACGCCGACCGAGGCCATGGCCAGGATGTAGAGCACGCCCACCGGCATGTCGGTCAGCTGCAGCGCCGTGCGGTGCCCGAACATGCTGACCTGCGGCCCGAACGGGATCACCGCGAATGCCATCACGGCCGGGATGAGCGAAATCACCGGCGCGAGAACGAAGATGGGCTTGTCGACGATGACCGGGACGATGTCCTCCTTGAGGAGCATCTTGACGCCGTCGGCGATGGACTGCAGGCTGCCGCGCGGGCCGACCCGGTTGGGACCGACGCGCATCTGCATGAAGGCCACGATCTTGCGTTCGGCGTACACCGCGAGCATCGGTATCAGCAGCAGGAAGATGAAGATGCCGATCGATTTGACCAGCACCAGCCACCAGGGGTCGTGGCCGAACATGGACAGGTCACTCACGGTGGTCCTCCCGTCGGATGCGCACGAGGTGGCCGGGTGTGGTGCCGAGCTGCACCAGCACGTCGGAGCCGGGGGAATTCATGGGCAGCCACACCACGCGGTCGGGCATCTCGGTGATGACCAGGGGCAGGGTGATGTGGCCGTGATCGTTGCCGACCGTCACCGGATCGCCGGTGGTGGCGCCGATCTCGGCGGCCGTGTGCGCCGAGAGCCGCACCACCGGGGTGCGGGCGGTGCCGGCCAGGTTGGGTTCGCCGTCCTGGAGGCGGCCGCGGTCGACGAGCATGCGCCACGAGGCGAGCACCGCGGTGCCCGCGTGCGGCTGGGCGATGGGGTGCGGGCGGTGCACCGGGGTCGCGGCGGGCGGGCCGTCCCAGGTGCCCAGATCCGCCAATTCGGCTCGGGCACTGGCTACGTCGGGCAGGCCGAGCCGGATCCCCATGTCCGCGGCGATGGCGTCGAGCACCCGGTATTCGGGCATCGGCGCGGCCTCGCGGCGCACAGTGGCGTCGCGCAGCGCGGCGTCGAACTGGCGGTGGCGGCCCTCCCAGGTGAGGAAGGTGCCGGTCTTCTCCATGGCCGAGGCGACGGGGAAGACGACGTCGGCGCGGTCGCTGATATCGCTGCGGCGCAGTTCCATCGACACCACGAAGCTCGCGGCGTCGATGGCCGACAGGGCCGCATGCGGGTCGGGCAGGTCGCCGACCTCCACCCCCGCGATGAGCAGCGCGCCCAGTGTCGGGGCGGCGGCCAGGATAGCGCTGGTGTCACGGCCCGGAGCCGCAGGCAGATCGTTGACATTCCACGCGTCCCGGACCTGATGGCGTGCAGCGGAATCCGCGACGGGGCGCCCGCCCGGCAGGAGCAGCGGAAGCGCACCGGCCTCCAGCGCGCCGCGCTCACCGGCACGGCGGGGGATCCAGGCCAGGGTGGCGCCGGTCTCGTCGGCCAGGCGGGCGGCCGCGGACAGGCCACCCGGAATGCCGCCGAGACGTTCTCCGACGAGGATGAGCGCCCCGGGGTCGCGCAGCAGGTCTGCGATCTCGCGCAGGCGGGAGTATCCGGCGGTGGCGGCATCGGTCTCCCCGGTGCGGACCGCCTCCAGCACATGCGGTTCCGAGCCGGGCGCGGTGACCAGCAGGGTGCCGGACATGCGCTGCAGACCGCGGGTCATGTAGGGAGCCAGCGAGTAGATCGGGGTGCCGTTCTTGCGGGCCGCCTTGCGCAGCCGCAGGTACACCATCGGCGATTCCTCTTCGGCCTCGAAGCCGGCGAGCAGCACGAACGGGGCGCGTTCGAGCGCCGCGTAGTCGACCGTGATGCCCTGTCCCGCAATGCGAGCCGCCAGGAAGTCGGCCTCCTCGCCGGAGTGCTCGCGGGCGCGGAAGTCGATGTCGTTGGTGTTCAACGCGATTCGCGCGAACTTGGAGTACGCGTAGGCGTCCTCGAGCGTGACGCGGCCGCCGATGAGCACACCGGCGTTCCCGCGCGCCGACGCCAGTCCGCGCGCAGCGGCAGTGATCGCCTCGGACCAGGAGGCGGGCTGCAGCGTCCCGTCCTTCCAGCTGCGCACCATGGGCGTGGTGAGCCGGTCCGGTTCGGTGGCGTACGCGAACGCGAAACGGCCCTTGTCGCAGTTCCATTCCTCGTTGACCTGCGGGTCGTCACCGGCGAGGCGGCGCATGACCTTGCCGCGGCGATGGTCGGTGCGCTGGGCGCAACCCGAGGCGCAGTGCTCGCACACCGCCGGGCTGGACACCAGGTCGAAGGGCCGGGCGCGGAAGCGGTAGGTGGAGCCGGTGAGCGCGCCGACCGGGCAGATCTGCACGGTGTTGCCGGAGAAGTAGGAGTCCAACGGCTCCCCGGCGGCGATGCCGACCTGTTGCAGCGCACCGCGATCCATCAGTTCGATGAACGGGTCACCGGCCACCTGCTGGGAGAAGCGGGTGCAGCGCGCGCACAGCACGCAGCGTTCCCGGTCCAGCAGGATGGCCGCCGACAGCGGAATCGGCTTGGGGTAGGTGCGCTTCACGCCGTCGAAGCGGGATTCGGCGCGGCCGGTGGACATGGCCTGGTTCTGCAGCGGGCATTCGCCGCCCTTGTCGCAGACCGGGCAGTCGAGGGGGTGGTTGATGAGCAGCAGCTCCATCACTCCCTCCTGCGCCTTGGCGGCGGCGGGGGAGGTCAGCTGGGTGTGGATCACCATGCCCTCGGCCACCGTCTGGGTGCAGGAGGCGACGGGCTTGCGCTGTCCCTCGATCTCGACCAGGCACTGCCGGCAGGCACCGACGGGATCGAGTAGTGGATGGTCGCAGAACCGCGGGATCTGGGTGCCGATGAGTTCGGCTGCCCGGATCACCAGGGTGCCGGCGGGCACGGAAACCGTAGTGTCGTCGATGGTTACGGTCACCATGTCGGTGGGGGTCACCCCGCCGCCGGTCGTGGAGCTCACTGTCGAGGTCATCGCGCTCCTTCAGCCCAGACGGTGGACCGGGCCGGGTCGAACGGGCAGGCGCCGAGGCGGATGTGCCCGGCGTACTCGTCGCGGAAGTACTTCAGGGAGGAGAAGATCGGGCTGGCCGCGCCGTCGCCGAGGGCGCAGAAGGACTTGCCGTTGATGTTGTCGGCGATGTCGGCGAGCTTGTCCAGATCGGTCTCGTGGCCCCGGCCGTTCTCCAGTCGCTGCAACAGCTGGACCAGCCAGTAGGTGCCCTCGCGGCAGGGGGTGCACTTACCGCAGGATTCGTGGGCGTAGAACTCGGTCCACCGCAGCACCGCGCGCACGACGCAGGTGGTGTCGTCGAAGATCTGGAGGGCCTTGGTGCCGAGCATGGAGCCCGCGGCCGAGACGCCCTCGTAGTCGAGGGCGACATCGAGGTGCTCGCCGGTGAAGATCGGGGTGGACGAACCCCCCGGCGTCCAGAACTTGAGGGTGTGGCCGGCGCGGATGCCACCCGCGTAGGTCAGCAACTCCCGCAACGTGATTCCGAGGGGCGCTTCGTACTGCCCCGGTCGCGTCACGTGACCGGAGAGTGAGTAGATCGTGAAGCCCGGCGACTTCTCGGTGCCGAACGACCGGAACCAGTCGACGCCATTGGCGATGATGGACGGCACGGACGCAATGGATTCCACATTGTTGACCACGGTCGGGCAGGCGTAGAGACCCGCCACGGCCGGGAACGGGGGACGCAGGCGCGGCTGGCCGCGGCGGCCCTCGAGCGAATCCAGCAGGGCGGTCTCCTCACCGCAGATGTAGGCGCCCGCACCGGCATGCACCACGATCTCGAGATCGAAGCCGGAGCCCTGGATATTCCGGCCGAGATAGCCTGCGGCATAGGCCTGCTGGACTGCCGCCTGCAGCCGGCGCAACACCGTCACCACCTCGCCGCGCACATAGATGAAGGCGTGCGAGGCGCGAATGGCGTAGGCGGCGATGATGACGCCCTCGACGAGGGCGTGCGGGCTCGCCAGCATGAGCGGAATGTCCTTGCAGGTACCGGGTTCCGACTCATCGGCATTGACGACGAGGTAGTGCGGCTTGGTGGTGCCGTCGGGTCCGGGGCCCTGTGGGATGAAGCCCCACTTCATGCCCGTGGGGAAGCCCGCGCCGCCGCGGCCGCGCAGGCCGGAGTCCTTCACCGTGGCGATGACCTCGTCCGGGTTCATGCGCAGCGCCTTCGGCAGTGCGCGGTACCCGCCCTGGCCGCGGTAGGCCGCCAGGGTCCAGCCCTCCGGGTCCGCCCAGTGCCTGGAGAGGACGGGAGTCAGAGCGGTCGTCACTGCGCGCCTCCGTCGGTCGACTTCTGTTCCGCCACATGCAGGCCCGCGAGGGTGGCGGGTCCGGCGGCGCCGTCGGTGGCCCCGGGCCGCTGGTCCTCGTATCCGGCGAGAATGCGGGCCGTCTCGCGGAAGGTGCACAGCGGGATGCCGCTCCGCGATCCGGTCAGCGGTTCCCCGCGCCGCAGCGAATCCACCAGTCCCTTGGCCGATTCCGGGGTCTGGTTGTCGAAGAACTCCCAGTTGACCATGACGACGGGCGCGTAATCGCAGGCCGCATTGCACTCGATGTGCTCGAGGGTCACCGCGCCGTCGGCGGTGGTCTCCCCGTGCGCGATTCCCAGGTGCTGCTTCAGCTCCGCGAGGATCTGATCGCCGCCCATGACCGCACACAGCGTGTTCGTGCAGACACCGACGTGATAGTCACCCGTGGGCGTGCGCCTGTACATGGAGTAGAACGTGGCCACCGCGGTGACCTCGGCATCGGTCAATCCCAGCTGCTCGGCACAGAATTCGATCCCGGTCCCGGAGACGTACCCCTCCACCGATTGCACCAGATGCAAAAGGGGAAGCAGTGCAGAACGCGGGTGGGGGTACCGGTCGATGATCTCGCGGGCCTCGAGTTGCAGACCCTCGCGTACGGTCTCCGGGTAGGGAATCGGCCGCGTGGTCAGGTTGAGCAGGATCTCGGTCATCGGTCGACACCGCCCATCACGGGGTCGAGGGAGGCGACGGACGCGATCACGTCGGCCACCAGGCCGCCCTCGCACATCGCCGCCACCGCTTGCAGATTCGTGAAGGAGGGGTCGCGATAGTGCACCCGGTAGGGCCGGGTGCCGCCGTCGCTGACCATGTGCACGCCCAGCTCGCCGCGCGGCGACTCGACCGCCACGTACACCTGGCCCGGCGGGACACGCAGGCCCTCGGTCACCAGCTTGAAGTGGTGGATGAGCGACTCCATGGAGGTGCCCATGATCTTGCCGATGTACTGCGGCGAATTGCCGAGGCCGTCCGGCCCGAGCTGCAGATCGGCAGGCCACGCAATCTTCTTGTCCTCCACCATGACCGGTCCCGGCCGCAGCTTGTCGAGGCACTGCTCGACGATCTTGACCGACTCCTTCATCTCGTTGACGCGGATGAGGTAGCGGCCGTAACAGTCGCAGCCGGTGTCGACCTGGACGTCGAACTCGTAGTTCTCGTACCCGCAGTAGGGCTGGGACTTGCGCAGATCGTGCGGCAGGCCGGTGGCACGCAGCACGGGACCCGTGATACCCAGCGCCATGCACCCGGTGAGGTCCAGGTAGCCGACATTGCGGGTGCGGGCCTTCCAGATGGGGTTCTGGTTGAGCAGAAGCTCCATGTCCCGCAGGCGCTTCGGTAGCAGGTCCAGCAGTTCGCGCACCTTCTGCACGCCGTCGTCGGGCAGATCCTGGGCGATACCGCCGGGCCGGATGAAGGCGTGGTTCATGCGCAGACCGGTGATGGTCTCGAACACGTCCAGGATCAGCTCGCGTTCCCGGAAGCCGAACAGCATGGGGGTGAGCGCACCCAGCTCCATGCCGCCGGTCGCCAGCGCGACCAGATGCGAGGAGATGCGGTTGAGCTCCATGAGCATCACCCGGATGACATTGGCGCGCTCGGGGATCTCGTCGCTGATGTCGAGCAGCTTCTCGACAGCCAGGCAGTACGCCGTCTCGTTGAAGAACGGCGACAGGTAGTCCATGCGGGTCACGAAGGTGGTGCCCTGCACCCAGCTGCGGTACTCGAGGTTCTTCTCGATGCCGGTGTGCAGGTAGCCGATGCCGCAGCGGGCCTCGGTGACGGTCTCACCCTCGATTTCGAGAATGAGCCGCAGCACCCCGTGCGTGGAGGGGTGCTGCGGGCCCATGTTCACGACGATGCGTTCCTCGGCGACCCCGTTGAGGGCAGCGGAGATCTCGTCCCAGTCGTTTCCCACCACGGTGACCGTGTGTTCAGGTCGTTCCTCGGTGTTGCGACGGGACTTGGTATCGATGTCGTTCATCAGCTGTACGTCCTCCGCTCGTCGGGCGGCGGGATGCGCGCGCCCTTGTATTCGACCGGGATTCCGCCGAGCGGATAGTCCTTGCGCTGCGGATGGCCACGCCAGTCGTCGGGCATGGCGATGCGGGTCAGCGAGGGGTGACCGTCGAACAGGATGCCGAAGAAGTCGTAGGTCTCGCGCTCGTGCCAGTCCACGGTCGGATAGACCGAGTACAGCGAGGGCAGGTGCGGATCATTGTCCGGCACAGAGACTTCCAGCCGCACCCGGCGGTTGTGGGTGATGGAGTTGAGGTGATACAGCGCGTGCAACTCGCGCCCGTTGTCCTCGGGGTAGTGCGCGCCGCTGACACCCAGGCACAACTCGAAGCGCAGGGATTCGGTGTCGCGCAGCGCCCTCGCCACCGGCACCAGGTGCTCGCGCCGGATGTGCAGGGTCAGCTCGCCACGGAAGACGACAATCTTCTCCACGGCCTCGTCGAAGGTCTTCGCCAGCGCCAGGCGCAGATTCGCGATGATCTCGTCGAACACGGGACCGTAGGGCGCGGGCGTGCCGCCGGGCATGGAGACCGTGCGGACCAGCCGGCCGTAGCCGGAGGTGTCGCCGGTGCCGGAGACACCGAACATGCCCTTGCGGACACCGATCACCTCGTCGGCGGGCTCGGCGGCTTCGGTTGTCTCCGGGGTGTTCTCAGTGGGTTCCACCGCCGCCTCCGGGGGGCTCTCCGTGCCGGTAGGTGCATCAAAGGTCATCGCAGCAGCCCCTTCAACTGAATGGTCGGGGTGCTGGCGAGCGCGGCGCGCTCGGCTTCGCGCACGGCTTCCTCGCGATTGACGCCGAGCGGCATCTCCTGAATCTTCTCGTGCAGCTTCAGGATCGCGTTCAACAGCATCTCCGGCCGCGGCGGGCAGCCGGGCAGGTAGATGTCGACCGGCACGATGTGGTCGACGCCCTGCACGATGGCGTAGTTGTTGAACATGCCGCCCGAGGATGCGCAGACACCCATGGCCAGCACCCATTTCGGTTCGGTCATCTGGTCATAGACCTGGCGCAGCACCGGGGCCATCTTCTGGCTCACCCGGCCCGCGACGATCATCAGATCGGCCTGGCGCGGCGAGGCGCGGAACGCCTCCATGCCGAAGCGGGCGATATCGAATCGCCCACCGCCGGTGGCCATCATCTCGATCGCGCAGCACGCCAGCCCGAACGTCGCCGGCCAGAGCGAACTCTTGCGCAGATAGCCGGCCAAATCTTCCACCGTGCTCAGCAGGAACCCGCTGGGCAGCTTCTCCTCGAGACCCATGTCGGACTACATCTCCCGGATCGGGACACCCCGTCTCGCACGGGGTGTGTCATTGGAAATCCCCTGTGCGCCAATCAATCCCAGCTGAGGCCGCCGCGCCGCCACTCGTAGGCGTAGGCGACCGAGACGTTGAAGATGAACAACGCCATGGCGGCCAGTCCGAACACTCCGAGCGCGTCGAAGTGCACAGCCCACGGGTAGAGGAACACGATCTCGATGTCGAAGATGATGAACAGCATGGCGGTGAGGTAGTACTTCACCGGAAAGCGCTGGCCCGCAGCATTTCCCGGCCCGCCCGCGACAGCGTGGGGGGTGGGTTCGATACCGCATTCATAGGCTTCGAGCTTTGCCCGGTTGTAGCGTTTGGGGCCGATCAGGGCCGCCAGGAAAATGGAGAACACCCCGAACGCGGCGGCCACCGCGCCGAGAACCAGGGTCGGTACCTCGATATTCACAACAGCACTACCCCTCCTGCGAGCTGGACGACGCAATACGGACGGCAGCTGCCGAGGCGCGGGCTGACATCGTCGTCCGCCGGCCAGTCTCGTTCCCCGGGCACCGCTCAGCGACGGCACGGACGTTCGGGGAGTGAGGCGGCGGCTTCATTGATTCCGATGCCCGCGCTCGTGTGAGCTACGGCACAGCCTACAACTCGGACGAGAAGATACATCACGATTCGCAATCGCGTTTGATCGAATTCGGAACGGTCTTTTATGACTGATCGGACGCAATCGAGAATGTCACGTGACATGGGTTTGCCCTGATCACGAGGGCGAACGAAGATCAGGCCGCGAAGCTATTACCGAGCACACCCAGGACAGCGTCGGTGAGCCGGATCGGGTCGATGGGGTGGGGCACTGCGGCCTCGGCCCGCGACCAGTTGGCCAGCCAGGCGTCGTCCGGACGGCCGGTCAGCACGACGATCGGCGGGCAGTCCGCGATCTCGTCCTTGAGCTGCTTGGCCAGGCCGAGACCGCCCTCCGGGGCCGACTCGCCATCGAGGATCAGCAGATCCAGATTGCCGGCGTCCATGCGCTCGAGGACGACCGGCCCGGTCGCCACCTCGAGGTATTCGATGGGCGGCAGATCCGGGTGCGGCCGTCTGCCCAGCGCCAGCATCACCTGGCTCCGGGTATCGGCGTCATTGCTGTAGACGAGGACCCGCACCGCGGCGGGACGTTTCGCATCGGCCACGTTCCGCATGCTACGTCGCGGGTGGGGGAGTGCGGGGCAGCTTCGCCCGAAGTCGCGCGCGCGTCGCGGAATCGCCTGTCGCGCACTACGTCGATGGCTGATTGTTCGTAATGCGCGACCGGTACGATCCAGCGAATGAGGGGAGATATCACGCAGCACCTCATCGAAACCGACGTGTGGACCGACGGGTTGGTGGGGCAGGCGGGGGCCGGGTGAGATGGGCACGCGGGTCGAGGTGGTGCCGGGCAGCCACCTGGTGGCCGGTGTGGACGGCGTGGTCGTGGTTGTCGCGCACCGGGATTCGCGGCCGCTGACCGCCGAGTCCGACGCCGTGGCGGTGCTGGACAAGCTGCTGGATCTGGTCGCCGAGGCGTCGTCGCGGGAGACCCGGCGGACCGGGCGGACCTTCGCCCGGCTGGCCAGCACCTGGCTGATGGCTCGCGACGACGAGGAGAAGGTCGAATTCGGGGTGCTCACGCCGGGCGCCCGCGGGCTGGCCGTATTCCTGCACGGGCAGGTCACCGCGATCCTGGAGGATGACCAGCGCCGCGAGGTACTGCACGGGCGCGACGCGGGATTCAGCGTCGACCGGGTGGTCAGCCCCGCGCCCGCGCGGGCCGCGGCGGTGTTCGTGGACGACGGTGAGCCGCGGGCGACGTTGCCGCCGCGGGGCGTTTTCGCACTGCGCGATGGGCGGGTGCCCGGGTCCGGGGCGGTGATGTGGCGGGAGGACACACTCGATACTCCGGTCGGTGGTGTGTCGGCGGGGGTGCGCAATTCCGGGGCGCGCACGAATCCTGATCGCCGCGTGCGGCAATCGAGACGCAACGGGCAACCGGCGAACGAGCCCGCAAGGTCGGGGGTCGCCGCGACCGGCAGTGCCGGCAAGAATGCCTCTCATGCCACTCGGCTCGGGGTCGTCGTGCACGGATACGACTGCGCGCGTGGGCATCTCAACGATCCGCGCGTGTCCCTGTGTGCGGTATGCGGCATTCGGATGGAGCCGATGACCTGCGTGCTCACCGAGGGCATCCGGCCACCGCTGGGTGCGCTGGTGCTCGATGACGGGACCTCGTATGCGCTCGACAGCGATCTGGTGATCGGGCGGGAGCCGGAACGATCCGACCAGGTGCGGCGCGGTGCGCAGGCGGTTCGGATCCCCGACAGCTCAGGTGGCATGTCGCGGGTGCACGCCGAGATCCGGCTCGTGGGATGGGACGTGCTGGTGATGGACCGCGGCTCGGCCAACGGCACCCACATTCGCCCGCCGGGCCGTCCGGATTGGGTGCCCGCGGCGCCCGGACAGCCGACAGTGCTGGAACCGGGCAGCCAGCTACTTCTCGGCGGCCGAGTATTCACCTTCAATTCCTCGATCAGTCCGGGCCCATCATCCCCGTATCGCCTGAGAACATAGTCAGGTCCGGCAGTGTTTCGACACGGCGACCACGGCGAACCGTGCCATCTGGCAAATATTTAGACAACTTCGTTGCGGGACGATGGCACGCGGGTCTCGATATCCGCGCATCCGGTTAGGCATCGAATCGCAATCTTTGCTGGTCACACCCAGTTATCAGCGGCATCCTGGTAACCACGGATAGTCCCGAGCGTTGGGCGGTGGACACATGCGAATCTCCGAAATACTGCGCCGGAAGGGCAGCGGCGTGGTCACGATTGCACCTGATGCATCAGTGCGTGAACTGCTCAGAGTCCTGGCGACCCACAATGTGGGCGCGGTGATCGTCTCGCGAGACGGTGCCGCCATGTCGGGCATCGTCTCCGAACGAGACATCGTGCGCCGACTCCATGACCAAGGCGCCGCACTCCTCGACGCCTCCGTCTCCTCGATCATGACCGCCGCCGTGCACACCTGCTCGCCGGACGACCGCGTGGAAACCCTCAACGCCACCATGACCGAGCACCGGATCCGCCACCTCCCGGTCCTCCGCGAAGGCCGGATGATCGGCATCGTCAGCATCGGCGACGTCGTCAAAAGCCAGATCTCCGAACTCGAAACCGAGCGCGAAGCCCTGGTCAAGTACCTGCAGCACGGCTGACGAATAAACACACTCGTTTCACCCGACTGCCTGCCCGATACGATCGAATCGATTCGTCGTATCGAGGAAGGCTCTGCGCCCGTGCAGTCCGAAAACCCAACGCCTGACGACACTCTGGGCGATTTCACCAAGCGCACCATTGCATTGGAGGGCGCGCACAAGACCGTCTATGTGGCGGGCAGCGGGCCGGCGGTGATTGTCATGCCGGAGATGCCCGGCATCAGCCCCGACGTGCTGCGCTTCGCACGGTGGGTCCGCGACGCGGGCTTCACCGTCTACGTGCCCTCACTGTTCGGTGTGGACGGCGCGTATCCGACGGTCGAACTGGGCGACCCGATCGCACGGAAGACCTGCGTCAGCAAGGAGTTCCGCGCCTTCGCCGGCGGCGGCACCAGTCCCGTCGCCGTCTGGCTGCGCGCCCTGGCCCGTCTGGCCCACGCCGAATCCGGCGGCCCCGGCGTCGGCGCGGTGGGCATGTGCTTCACCGGAAACTTCGCGCTCACCATGACTCTCGAACCCGCGGTCATCGCCCCCGTCATCAACCACCCGTCGCTCCCGCTCGACGACCCGGCGGGCCTCGAGCTGTCCCCGGAGGACGCCACCGCCATCGCCGCCCGCTTCGAACGCGACGATCTCCGCGCCCTCGCCTACCGCTTCGACAACGACAAATGGTGCACCGGCCAGCGTTTCGCCGCCTACACCCAGCTCCTCGGCGACCGCTTCGACGGCCGAGTCCTCTCCGGCGCCCACGCCAACCCCAACCCCCCACCGTTCTTCCAGCACATCGTCCAAACCCCCCACAGCGTCGTCACCGCCCACCTCGTCGACGAACAAGGCCACCCCACCCTCCAGGCCCGAGACGAAATCCTCGCCTACCTCAGCACCCGCCTCCACCCCGAACCTGCCGCGTAGCCTCCCGCGGCTGCTGACGTATCCGACCCCCCGCCGCCCGACCTCGACGGGGGTTCCGGACTGGTGACGATGGACCAGCCACTTCTCGATGCTGCGCCCCGAGGGCAGCGCCATCGCCTATCAGGTCTCGGACGCCTTCACGGACTGATTTGCCTGGGGCCCAGTCGCTTTCGTGCCAAACCAATGGAAGGCGGCGGCTCGGCCCTCACCAGCGGTTCTTGAGCCTTCCCTTCGGCGTCTTCATTGTCTGTTCGGCTTTCCGCGCAAACTCGCCGTCCGATTCGCGGCGGTGCCTCCGCAGCGCAACGTCCACCGGTTCGGTGCCGACGACGCGGAGGTGTACTCCCGGTAGCCCTTTGTGCGCGCCGTGCTTGGACATACGGGTCACCACCGTGTCCCCGACGCGCAGGGGTTTGTTGAAGTTCGTCGGGACATACGCCAGGACCTGCATCGGGGCGGCGCCGGGTCTGTCGTAGGGCGTGAGGGAAACAACCCGAGGCAACGGCGACTTGTTCGGGCGGTCGGTGGACGCAGGTTCCCGGGTAGGACCGACGTCGGTCACCACGAACGTCCTGTCCGGCCACTTCTTCCGTCGTGTCGCTGCGAATCCGACCGCGGACGAACCATGCAAGTGACCAGAAACTGCGAGCTTGACGTCACTTTCACCTTCACCGCGAAGCTTCTGGCCGGCCTTACTCATTGCTCTCACCTTCCCGCGAGTCGTCTGCGGGTAACGGCGTGCCCGCAGCTGTGCTGAACCCAGTTGAGCAGGGGACGTATCCGCTGCTCAGCATGCCATCACGCTCGGCAGACCGCGGCCGAACGCCGGCAATCCGCCATATGCCGGGCACCCCACCTGATCGTGCTGACCGATCCGTTCCGGCAGGCATCGCGGTGAAATCCTCGACGGCATCGCCGGTGGCAGTGGACTGCGGCGGACGGGGAGGCGTTCATCCACTGTTTGCGGAGTCGGGCGCGGCCGATCGGTGTCCACAGCGCGCTGCTACGAGGTGGAGATCAGCCTGTTCCTGGAGCTTCTGCATGATGCTCGCTACGGCCGGGTGTGCAAGTGTGCCGAGAGTCCTGCACGCTCGCCATGGTGACCAGCAGGGCCAGGAGCCGCATGAGCTGGGCTCGCTGTTCGCGCGTGGCGGTGCTGTTGGCGCAGCGGGGAGAATGGTGGTCCGCGATCGGGTGAGGTGGTGTCATGGCTCTGTGGCGATTGCGTGACTTCCGAGAGGGCGATCTTGACCAAGCGCTTCGAATATGGGATCAGAACCGGCAGATCGACGATGCGACGCCGGTGTTCTCCCTCTCCGAGGCGATGGCGGCGGCCCGGGGCGGCCAGGGCGGCGTCGTGGCTGTGGTCGGTGAGGAGCTCGTCGGCATCGCGGTAGCGCAGGTCCATGGGGAGCGCGCCTGGGTGCTCCTGGTGGCCCTGGCAGGACAGTGGCGCGAGCGCGGGATCGGCAGCGCGTTGCTCGCCGAGCTCGAGCGACGACTGCGTGCGCAAGGAGTGCGCCGCATCAGCGCGCTGCTGCCCACACACAGCACCGGAACCAAGGCCCTGGAGAATTCCGGTTACCTCGCTCGTGGCGACCTCACCTACTACGAACGGCCCGAGCCGTCCGGAGTGGCCGATGCGGACCTGCTCGCGCTGCTGGGGGGACGGATGCTGCCGGTGGGACTGTGGAACCAGATGGCCGGCATGGAGCTGGAGAAGCGGATCGTCGAACAGCGGATCGTGCTGCCGCTGGCGGAACCTGCCTTGTCCGAGCGATACAACGTCGCCCCGCCGAAGGCGTTCATCCTGTTCGGTCCCCCCGGGACCGGCAAAACGAGCTTCGCCAAGGCGGTGGCTTCCCGACTGAAATGGCCTTTCGTGGAGTTGTTTCCCTCCCGGCTCGCCGCAGCGACCAGCGAGGGGCTGGCCGCGGCCCTGCGGGAGGCGTTCGCGGACCTCGCCGAGCTGGAGGCGGTGCTGCTGTTCATCGACGAGGTCGAGGAGATCGCTGGTGTGCGTTCCGGGCAAGCAGTCGATCCCGGGCACGGGGTCACCAATGAGCTGCTCAAGCTGATCCCCGGCTTCCGTGAGCACGATGACAGGCTGCTGGCCTGCGCCACCAACTCGGTCCGCTCCCTCGACCCGGCTTTCATGCGACCTGGCCGCTTCGACTACATCATCCCGATCGGCCCGCCGAACTCGGCCGCGCGCGCGGCAATCTGGTCCCGCTATCTCGGTTCCGCCGCCGAATCGGTGGATGTGGCCGCGCTGGTCGCGGCGAGTGAGCTCTTCACCCCTGCCGACATCGAGTTCGCCGCCCGCAAGGGCTCGCAAGCGGCCTTCGAGCGCGAGGTCAGCCGGCGACTGGGCAAACCGGCCAGCACCGACGACTACCTGGACGCCATCGCCAACACGCGACCGACGCTCACCACGCAGGCCATCGAGGAGTTCACCGAGGACATCGAGACCTACAGCCGCCTCTGACCGGGGAGGGACCCGTTCGACTCGACGTCATGTCCTCGATCACCACTGCCTACACAGAGTTGTCACCGGACGAGCACACCCCACACAGCCGGCGCGGTTTCGAGGTCGGGGACGGCAGGATCAGCGCCTGGCGGGACTATTTCGACCTCAACCAGTTCACCATCTGGATGGGATGACTCCGGCGGCTGCCCGAACTTCGTTTGCGATGCGACTTTTTCGCGAGATTCTGGTTGTAAATGCCTGTGGCGAAGCTACATCGACCGCTGGGTGGCGGCATGTGGTCGCTCGGCGTCAGGGAATCCGGTAGAGGTCACGGAATGCGTCCGGGGTGCCAGCGGCGTTGGGCGGGATCGCTGCGACGCCGGGACAGGGGATCTAGGCTGATTTCATGAGCGGGGATCTGGGTCAACGCTTGCAATCGGTTCGGAAACGGCGGGGGCTCACACAGCGGGAACTTGCGGCGAGTTCGGGTGTTTCGGTGTCGTTCATTCGGAAGATCGAGCAAGGGGAGCGGGACGATGCGCGCATCGAGACCCTACGGCGGCTCGCGGTGGGGTTGGGTTGTCCGCTGACGGCGCTCATCGGGTCCGAACCGAAGCCGCCGGAAAGCCGGAACGGGGAGCTCTGGGCTGAGACGCGGCGCGCGATCGGTACACCCCGCGAGCCTTCGTCCGACGAGCCGGTCACCGAAAGTGATGTGGCTGCATCGCTGAGTTCGGCTGTGCGGCTGTATCACGACAACGATTACGGACAGCTCGCCCGGGTGCTGCCCGGACTGCTCGAGTATGGCGACACTGTTTCGCCCGGCCTGCGGTCGCGCATTCTGCAGCTGACCGGGTCGGTGATGGTGCAGACGCGGCAATTACGCACGGCCCGTACGGTTCTCGAACGCGCCCTGGTCGCGGCCGAATCGACCGATGAGGTACTCGACGCCGCGTCGGTCGTAGTCACGCTCTGCTGGCTGTTGCTGGTGGAACGGCGATTTCAGCAGGTCGACGAGCTCGCGATGCGCTGGGCCGATCGAATCGAGCCGCGGATGTCGAGGGCCTCCGAACGCGAACTGTCCACCTGGGGCTGGCTGCTGTTGCGTGGTTCGGCAGCCGCCATCCGGGACAACCGGCCCGACGATGCCGGGGACATGATGCGCTTCGCCCAGGCCGCTGCGGTGGCGGTGGAACGGGAGCCCGCTGTGTACCAGGACTATTGGACATCCTTCGGTCCTGCGACAGTCGCCATGAAACGCGTCGAGAATGCCGTCATCGACGACCGCCCCGACCTCGCCCTGCGGCTCGCGCGCGACGTGCCGGCCGGGCTGCGGCCCACCTCCGACAACCGCAACCGCCATCTCCTCGATGTGGCACAGGCGCACATGGACCTCCATCGCGCCGACCCCGCGCTCGATATCCTGCTGCAACTCTCTCGCGAGGCCGGTCCCTGGCTGATCGAACAACGCCTCGCCAAGGACCTGCTCGCCCGCATGATCGGCAAACGGCGGACCCTCAGCCACGATATGCGTGCTCTCGCCGACCTCATCCAGCTCGAATACTGACCGCTCTGTGGCACTTCCCGGCCGACCTCACCGGAAGTGCCATTGCCGCCGAAATGCTGTGGAGCGAAGCTGAACCCATCATCCGACGGCGGCGCGCACTATCGAGCAGTGAGAGGGCGGACTATGAATCCCGGGGCAATTGGCTATCTGCGGCAGGATGTGTCGGGGTCGCGGCGGCAGTGGGACGAAGCTCGGATTCGGGCGTTGGCTGCGCGGCTGGGTTATGACCTGCGCAGGATCGCGGTGTTCGGGCCGCATACTGACCGGCCTGTTCATCGGTTGCGGGTGTTGGTTGCGAATCTGGGGGTCGATGCTGTGATCGTGCCGGGTCTCGATCATTTCGAGAACGGTGAGCTGCCAGGGGATCTCGTGGAGCGGGCCGATGTGGTCACCGTGAGTCCGGAACAGACCTTCGCCCGGTGGCTCATTCCGCCCGACACTCCGGCTGATATGGGATCTCGGTAGCGGGGCGGTCGACACGGCGGGCTCGATTGAGCGAATGAACAGTGGGTGAACCATGATCGAGTGGTGTTGTGTTGTCCGATGGGTACAGGCGGGTCGCGAACTTTGATATCTAGAGCGAATAACACGGCGGCGCACCGCATCTCGATCGGCTTCGGGGGACCGTTGTGAGACCCCGCTTCACGCGTGGCGTGTTTCTGCGGGGAGCGCTCGGAATCGCAGTCGCCGGTGTCGGTTTCGCCGGAACCACTCGACTGCCCGCCTCCGACGCGGCGCCCGCCGCAGGCTCCTCCGATGACACCACCGGCTCCTCGGACAGCGTCTCCTGCTCCAGCGCCGGCAGTGCCGACCCGAAATGGCGTGCGTTGCAGAACAAGCTGCGCGGCCGGGTGATCTTGCCCGGCGATCTGGGATACCCGATGGCCAAAGAGGTCTTCAACACTCGGTTCGACGACGAGATGCCCACGGCCATCGTGCAGGTCGCGGATGCCGCCGATGTGGCCACGGCCTTCGGCTTCGCGGCCGAGAACGATCTCGAGGTCGCGGCGCGCGCGGGCGGGCATTCCTACGCCGGGGTCTCCACGGCGACCGGCACCCTGGTTGTCGACGTCCGGCGGCTGCACGGCATCCGAGTCGAGGCCGGACAGGCCGTCGTATCACCGGGCCACACCCTGTACGAGGTCTACGGGGAACTCGATCGGTCCGGGCAGAGCCTGCCGACGGGGATGTGTCCCAGCGTCGGCGTCGCGGGTCTGACCCTGGGCGGCGGGTTCGGCTTCGAATCCCGTGCCTACGGCCTCACCTGTGATCGCCTCACCGCCGCCACGCTGGTCCTGCCCGATGGCACCATCACCGAGGTGTCCGCCACCGCCGACCCGGACCTGTTCTGGGCGCTGCGTGGCGGCGGCTCGATGTTCGGCATCGTCACCTCGCTGACCTTCGACACCATCCCGGCGACCGCGAAAGATGTGGTGCGCCTGACCTTTTCGGGTGAGAACGCGGATCGCGTCATCGGGGGCTGGCAGGAGTGGCTGCGCGGCGCCGACCGCGAGCAGTGGGCCGATGTCAGCCTGGACGCCGACGGCGAGGGCGGCGTCCGCTGCTGGATGCAACTGGTCTGCCCCGCGGGTTCGGCCGAGACGGTCACGGCCGCGCTCACCGATGCGATCGGTGGCGCGCCTGCCTACATCGATACCCGCACCCTCAGCCACATGGACACCGTTCTGTATCTGGCAGGCGGCACGCCCGATCAGCCGCGCGTCGCCTTCACCAACGGCTCCGACATCGTCTCGGACCTCACCCCGGACACCATCGGCCGGGTGCTCGAGGCCGTGACCCGGTTCTCCAGCGTCGGCGGCACCGGCTGGGTGCAGATCAACGCCCTCGACGGCGCGATCCGCGACCTGTCGCCCACCGCGACCGCCTTCCCGTGGCGCGACCACGCCGCCATGGTGGAATGGGGTGCCTACGAACCGATTCCACACGACGCCGCAATGGCCTGGCTCTCCGACGCCCACGCCATCCTCGCCCCCGATTCGGTCGGCGCGTACGTCAACTACCTCGAGCCCGGCGATCCGCTGTCGCGCTACTTCGGCGACAACCACACCCGCCTGTCCGAGCTCCGCAGTCGTGTGGACCCCGACAATCGGATCCGCTCCGTTCTGACATCCTGACCACGCGCCCGATGATGGCTGGGCACCGGCGCGAGCAGGGGAGTGTCCTGCCAGACGTCGCCTCGCTGAGCGGGGCGACGCTACTGGTCGAGGGCCTCGATGAGGGTGTTGAGGCCGGATTTGACGGACTCGCGCTGGGCCGGAGTGAGGGATTCGAGGGCGCCGGCGAAGCGCTGGATGCGGGCCGAGGTGAGGCCGGTGACCAGGTTGTGGGCGGCGGCCGTGGCGGTGAGGAGTTGGGCTCGGCCGTCTTCCGGGTCGGCGTCCCGGGTCAGGTAGCCGCCCTTTTCCAGGCCCGTCACTATGCGGGACATGGTCGGGGCGCTGACCCGTTCGATATTGGCGAGGTCGCCGAGGCGGAGGGGTCCGGAGCGGGCGACGGTCGCCAGGGCCGAGGCCGCCCCGGGGCTGAGGGCCCCGAGGTCGCCGGAGTGGCGCAACAAGCGTAGGAGGCGGCCGATCGAGTGGTACAGGTCGGCGGCTTCGGTGAGCTGGTCGGGGTCGGCGACGCTCGTGGGCTCGGGCAGCGTGATCTCCTCCGGTCAGATTCCCTCGCGAGCGGCTTCACGCAGTTCGGCAGCCTCGTCCGGGACGGTGGGGCTACCGGCGAACCACGAGGCCACCGCGCCGATCAGCATCATAATCGCGGCTCCCAGGAAGACCACGACCAGACCCGAGTGGAACGGGCCGGAGATCAAGTGCGGGAAGAACTCCTGACCGGTGAGCACATCCTTGTGCACGCCCGGGTGGTCGAGGATGCCGGTCGGTCCCAGCAGCGCCTCGATCGGGTTCACGCCGAGGAAGGCCGCGAACAGGCTGCCCACCGGAGGCAGACCGGAGATGTTCTCCGCGACATTGGCGGGCACACCCTGCTGCTGCAGACCCGAATTCATCGCGCTCGGCAACGTATTCGACAGGCCGATGATCATCAGCGAGAAGAACACGCCGATCGACAGCGCCATGCCGCCGTTGAGCAGTGTGCCGCGCATGCCGGAGGCGACGCCGCGCTGCGCCGCGGGCACCGCGGACATGACCTCGGCGGTGTTGGGGGAGGCGAACATACCCGAACCCAGGCCGTTGAGCGCGATGACCACCGCGAACGCCCAGTAGGAGAAGTCGACCGGCAGCACCACCAGCAGCACGAAGGTCACCGCGGTGATCGCCATGCCGAGGGTCGCGAACAGCCGTGGGCCGTAGAGGTCGGACAGCTTTCCCGAAACCGGCCCTGCCACAAGGAATCCCACCGTCAGCGGTAGCAGGTAGATGCCCGCCCACAGCGGCGTGGACTCGTAGTCGAAGCCGTGCAGCGGCAACCAGATGCCCTGCAGCCAGATGATCAGCATGAACTGCAGACCGCCGCGACCCAGCGATGACATCAGGCCGGCCAGGTTGCCGAGTCCGAACGCCCGCACCTTGAGCAGCGACAGGTGGAACATCGGCTGTGCCACCTTGGTCTCGATCCAGCAGAACAATGCGAGCACGGCGATACCGCCGAAGACCGCGGCCAGCACCCACGGGTTGGACCAGCCGGTATTCGAATCCCCGTACGGCTGAATGCCATAGGTGATGCCGGTGAGCAGCGCGGTCAGCCCGACCGCGAAGGTGACGGTGCCCGGGATGTCGAGGGAGCCCGCGTTGCGCTGGCCGTTGTCGTGCAGCGACCGGTACGACCAGACGGTGCCGAGAATGCCGAACGGCACGCTCACCCAGAAGACGGCTTTCCAGTCCCACTGCGCGAGCAGGCCGCCCAGCAGCAGGCCCAGGAACGAACCGGCCACGGCCGCAACCTGATTGATGCCGAGCGCGAATCCGCGCTGTTCGGCGGGGAATGCGTCGGTGAGGATGGCGGCCGCGTTGGCCATGAGCATGGCGCCGCCGATTCCTTGGAACACACGCCATCCGATGAGCCACACCGCGCCGCCGCCGTGAGTGAACGGATCGAACGAGAGCGCGACCGCCGCGACCGTGAAGATCACGAACCCGTAGTTGTAGATCTTGACGCGCCCGACCATGTCGCCGAGCCGCCCGAACATCACCACCAGCACCGCGGACGCGAGCAGGAAGCCCATCATCATCCACAGCAGGTAGCTGACATTGCCCGCCGCGAGCGGGTTGAGATCGATGCCCCGGAAGATATCGGGAAGCGAGATGATCACGATCGAGGAGTTGATCGTGACCATGAGCATGCCCAGTGTCGTATTCGACAGTGCTACCCACTTGTAGTGCGGGTGATCATGCTCGATTCGGAGTCGCCTCCGAATGGTCTGGACATCACCGGTATCCAAACCGGTGGTTGGGGCCGCAGCCATCAGAGCCTCCCGCAAAGTCATCGAACCAAACAGCGCCTCAATATAGTTGCATGTCGCTAACTAATAAAATCGTGTGATGGCTCACTCAGTGGACCGGGTGTCGATGTTCGAAGTCGCCTCCACCGCCCCTCCCTGCCCCCGTCGCCGGGTTCGGATTCGGTGACGGCTGGGCCGCGAGTCCAGCGAGGACAAGGGGGTGAGGGAGGCGGACCGGATGCGCGGCTGCTGGGGTTCATCGAGATCCGCGGAGGTACCGCGCGGTATCGCCCGATCCGGGATCCGTGGATCGATGTGGTCGTTCCGCCGGCCGCGATCGAGACCGGCCTGACCTCCCACGGCTGCTCCGTGCAGGACTGCGCCTGTATCGAGCCTGTCGGTGTTGATGCTCAGGGTTTGGATCTGCCGGTGAGGGCAGCGACCGGCACGACTGCCAAGGCGAGGACGCCGCCCGCGAGCGCGAGGATCGGGTAGCTGGTGGCGGCAACCATCAGCCCGGAACCCATGCCGCCGGTGGCTCCGGCGAGAGCGATGGAAACATCCACCGCCCCTTGGGTTTTGGCGCGGGTTTCCAGCGGCACGGTGTCGGTGATGATGGCGGTTCCCGCCACCAGCCCGAGGTTCCAGCCCAGCCCGAGCAGCGCCAGCGCGAGTGCCAGCAGGGCGATGGAGTCACCGGGGGCCAGCGCTGCGAGTACTCCTGCGGCGAGCAGGGTCACGCCGGAGGAGGCGGCGACGGGGAGCCGGCCCAGGCGGTCGACGAGCCAGCCGGTCACCGGGGAGGGCAGGTACATGGCACCGACATGGACGGCGATCACCACGCCGGCAGCGGCTGTCCCGTGCCCGTGATGGAGCATGTGCACCGGTGTCATTGTCATGATCGCCACCATGACCAGCTGAGTCAGCGCCATCACGAATCCCCCTGCGGCGACACCGCTTCCGGACCTGTCAGGGGATTCCGGCGGCGTCGTCGACGGGGTGGCGGCGGAGTCGGTCGTGCCCAGCCGGCGGGCCAGCAGCAGAGGGTCCGGGCGCAGCCACGTCACCAGCACGAACGCGGCCAGTCCGTAGGCGAGCGCGGCGAGCAGGAACGGCCCGGCCAGGTACGGGATGCCCAGGCTGCGTGCCAGGGTGCCGGTGGGTGCGGCGAGATTGGGTCCCACCACGCCACCGAGGGTGGTGGCCACCAGCACTGTGGATACCGCCCGGCCGCGGTGGGAGTCAGTGGCCAAATCGGCTCCGGCGTAACGAGCTTGCAGGTTGGTGGCGGTACCCGCACCGTAGACGAACAATGCCAGGAACAGCAGGACCGGCGCGTCCAGGACCGCGGCGGCGATCACGCCGAGGCTGCCGACCGCGCCGATGAGGTAGCCGGCGGCGAGTCCGGGACGGCGGCCGCGGGCCTGGGACAGGCGACCGACGGCAATGGCGGCCAGTGCGGACCCTGCGGTCAACAGCGCGCTGGGCAGTCCGGCCAGGCTGGTGGAGCCGAGCATGTCCTGGGCCAGTAGCGCGCCGACGGTGACCCCGGCGGCCAGCCCCGCGCCGCTGAGGATCTGCGCGAACACCAGGACGGTCAGGATGCGGCGTTGGGAACGCGCGATCTCGGGACGGTGAGAATCGGCGCGGGCGACGGTGATGCTGTGAGACACGGTGTGGTTCTTTCGACGAGCAGCGGCGAGCCCCGGGATGACATGCCTGGATGGTCCAGCCCGGGTGATGGATCAGGACCGAACGTTCCAGCGGGTCGGCTGCTGTTCCTTCTCGGCGTGGTGGGCCGCAGACGGCTCGCAAAGGTTCACCTGCGGTGCCGATGGGGTCGGGAAGTTGCCTTCGCCCTTTGCCGCCGGGCCGCCGCCGAGTTCCACATAGCCCGCGCCGTCACCGGGGAACCGGATGTCGTTGCAGGTGCGTTCGGTGCCTTGGGGCGGGTCGTGCAGGACGAACAGGTGGTTCATCGGTTTCTCCTGGTTGAACGGTTCCGGCCGGGGCGTGATGGCGGGTGGTGAATACAATCGCCGTGTCCGACGTTGTTCCAAGGAACTATGGAATACGCTATTCCAAAGAATATTGGAGAAGCAAGCGTGAGTGAGTTGTCCGGCCGCAAGGCCGCCCTCTTCGATCAGGTCGCCCGCGTCGGCAAGGCGCTGGGCAATGGCCGCCGCCTGCAGATCCTCGACCTGCTCGCCCAGGGCGAGCGCACCGTGGAGGCGATCGCCACCGCCACCGGCATGAACCTCACGACCGCGTCGGCGAACCTGCAATCACTGAAGGCCGGCGGCCTGGTGGAAGCCCGCCGCGACGGCACCCGCCAGTTCTACCGCCTCGCCGGAACCGACGTCGCCCAGCTGTTCGCGCTCGTGCAGACCGTCGCCGAAGCGCATCTCGCCGACGTCGCCGTCGGGGCCGCTGCCGTTCTCGGCTCACCTGAAGATGCCATCACCCGGGAAGAACTCCTGCGCCGCCGCGACGCGGGCGAGATCACCCTGATCGATGTTCGTCCGCACGAGGAATACGACGCCGGACATATCCCCGGCGCGATCAGCGTCCCTCTCGCGGAGCTGGCCGCCCGGCTCGCCGAGCTCCCCGCCGATCGTGAGATCGTCGCTTACTGCCGCGGCGTGCACTGCGTCATGGCACCCGACGCGATCCGCATCGCCCAGCAGGCCGGACGTGAAGTCAAACGGCTCGACGAGGGCATGTTGGAGTGGGCACTGGCCGGGCTCCCCGTCGAGGGCGCCGCGACCGCGGATCACTGAGGACGCCCATCCGGCGGAGCGCTCGAGACGATTCGATCAAGCTCCCAACCGAGGTCCGCCTCAGCCCCTCGGCGAAAGGCGTTGAGAATCGATCGATTTCTGAGCACCTACCGGGTGGGCGGTGCAAGGCATATCTTGGGTCCAAGATGTCTGTGCCACAGACGCTTTCGATCACGGCATCCTGCCGCAATCGCCCGCTGTCGACGACCTGGTCGAGCAGGCATTGGACCCCACCTACACCGGACTCGCCTGCCCCGGCGACTGACCGGCATCCGATCGTAGCCAGGCGATCACCTGCTCGGCGTGGCGATTGGGCGGGAAGACCGGGTAGAAGACGTGCTCGATGACGCCGCCGCGGATGATCAGGGTCAGGCGTTTGTAGAGGGTGCTGCCGTCCGCTTCGAAGGTGGGCAGGGACAGCAGGGTCGCGAGACGACCGGAAGGGTCGGCGAGCATGGCGAACGGAAGGCTCAGACGGTCGACCACTTCACGCTGGTAGTCCGAGGTCTGGGTGGAGAGCCCGAACACCCTCGCCACCTCCGCTGCGCGCAACTCGGTGTGATGGTCACGGAAGTCGCAGGCTTGCGTGGTGCAGCCGCGCGCACCGGGAATCTCGTTCCAGCCCGCGGGGATATCGGTGTCCGGGCGGCCGGTCAGCGGGTAGAGATAGATGACAGTCCTACCCTGGGGCAAAGCGCCCAGATCGACTGTGGTGCCATCGGTGCATTGCAGAGGGATGGGCGGCAATGCCATCCCACGCAGGTGCGTGGCAGCGCCGTCGTCGACGGGCACCGGCAGGTCCGGTGGCAGTTCGAGCAGATCCACCGGTGGCCGGGCCGCCTGCATGCCGCGATAGGAAGCCTCCCGCAGCCGGGTGCTCAGCGCGTCCCGACGGGCTGCCAATGCGGTTATCCGCGCATCGATTTCGTCGATCGCCCGCCGATATTCGGCGAGCGAGGACGGGCAGTCGTCGCCGTGCTCACTGCCCGAGGCCAGGCAGTCCAGGAACGGCCGGGTTTCCTGCACCGGTATGCCGAGGCGGCTCAACTCCCGGATCTCGCGGATGAGCCGGACATCATGCCCGCAGTACTCGCGATAGCCGTTGCCCGATCGGCCAGGTTTGATCAAACCCATTGCCTCGTAACGCCGGACCGCCTTCGGGCTCACTTCTGCCAGCTGTGCAACCTGCCCTATTCTCACCCGCCGACGGTAAACCTTGCCCCCGGGGGCAAGGTCAAGTGTGACCTCGGCTTGTAGGGGTGTGGGCTCAGCGTCTCGTTGAGACAGCGGAGGTTCGCGACGACCACGCTGGAGTGACCGCCTCCACCAGCCGATGAGGCGGTCGGGTGTGCGGCGCAGCGCCGAGGATGTGGCTCAGGCCCCGCGAAACGCCTTGTCGCCGACCCGGTCCGGATCGGTGATATGGGACTGGAACAGGCGGGCCGTGGGCGTGGGAGTGCGGGTGGTGACGGCATGCCATGGGCGGGTGAGGGGAGTGCCCTCGACCTCCAGCACCTCCAGGTGACCGGCCTCCTGGTCCGAGACGATGGCGTCGGAGTGGATCAGGGTGGTGCCCAGTCCCTCTCGCGGGGCCGCGGTTCTACGGGGCATCGTGCTGCCCGATGAGTGAGCGCGAGCCGACCGGTCCGCTCTCGGTGCTGGGCAGCGCGGTGGCCGGGGAGCCAATGGGAGGTCAGGTCATTCCAACGCCCACCCAGGTGGACCACTGATGGTTCCCGACATCATTCGGGGGGATGATGGTGTCGGGTGGCGGTTGTGTCCGCCTGACCCAGTGACCGACGAGTGCGTGGTCCGGCTCAATAGGTGCCGATATGAGCTGCAGTTCAGACTCCGGGAATGGGTTCGGGCGACCAACGGCGGGAATCGAATCCGGCGCCGTGGCCGCCTTTGCTGCCGCGTGGGAAGCCGATATCCAGCCGCCGGCCATCGCCGACTATCTGCCGGATGCACGCCTGGGTGCACTGATCGAACTGATCCGGATCGACCTGCGGCATCGGTGGCTGCGCCTGCGGGCAGGGAGCCGCCCCCACGAACCCGTCGCGGCCGCACCCGGGCGCAAGCGGTTGCGCGAATACTGCTCCGAATTTCCCGAGCTGACGTTGGAGCAAATTCCGGCCAGCCTGGTGTACGAAGAATTCGTGATCCGCGGCCAATGTGGCGAGCAGGTGGATCTGGGCGAATACCTGCGGGAATATCCCGAGCAGGCGGCGCAGCTGCGCGAGCTGCTCAACGCCGGCGACGGGAATCGGAGCACCCGGCGCGGCGGTATGGAACTGACCGCCGCGACCTCTGTTGACTCGATCACCTCGCTGGAGGATGCGACCCGCACAGCCGCCAACCTCCGCGACGCCCAGGACGCCACCGGGACACCGGTCACCCACCTGGACCGCATTGTGGTCGGCGATCGAATCGACGACTTCGACCTGCTCACTGTGCTGGGCAGCGGCGCATTCGCGCGGGTGTTCCTCGCACGGCAGCGGTCGCTCCAGCGGCTTGTGGCGGTGAAGATCTCCGCCGACCACGGCACCGAACCGCAGACGCTGGCACAGCTCGACCACGACTACATCGTGCGCGTCTTCGATCAGCGGCTGCTGGACCAGCCGGGTCCGGAGTTCGAACCCGATGGGCATCGGCTGCGGATGCTGTACATGCAATTCCTACCCGGCGGCACTCTGCTGAGCGTGTTGCCCAGGGTGTGGGCCACCGCGCCGGATCAGCGCACCGGACATCTGCTGCTGGACGCGGTCGACGCGGCGATGGCGGAGAAGGGCGAGATCCGGCCGACCGATTCCAGCGTGCGCGCGCAGATCGCGACGCTTTCATGGCCGGAGACCGTTGCCTGGCTGGGCCGTCGGCTCGCCGAGGCGCTGGCCTATGCGGACGCACACGGCGTGCTGCACCGCGACGTCAAACCGGCCAACGTGCTGCTCACCGCCGAGGCCGTGCCGAAGCTCGCCGATTTCAACGTGAGTTTCAGCCGCGACCTGATCGACGCCAACCCGGTTGCCTATTTCGGCGGATCGCTGTCGTACATGTCGCCGGAACAGCTGGAGGCCTGTCACCCCGGCTACGACCGGTCCGCCGACGATCTCGACACCCGCACCGACATCTATTCGCTCGGCGTTGTGCTGTGGGAGCTGCTCACCGGCGCCAAGCCGTTCGAAGACACCACCGCGGGTGAACCCAGCGATGCCGCCACGCTGGCGGCCATGTTGAAGCGCCGTCGCGCCGGGGTGGATCCGGATGCGCTCGAACGGATTCCGCCCGACTGCCCGGCAGCACTGCGCCGGGTGTTGCTGATGTGCCTGGCGTCCGAGCGCGACAAGCGGTGGGCCGACGGCGCTGAACTGGCCCAGCAACTGGAAGTGTGCCTCGACGAGCGCGCCCGCGACCTGGTCGACCCGCCGCCATCCAGCTGGCGGCTGCGACTTCGGCCGTGGCCGGTGCTGGTGCTGGTGCTGGCCATATGCACTCCGAACGTCCTCGCATCGGCGTACAACATCGATTACAACAAGACGCTGATCATCGACCGGCTGAGCCTTTCAGCGCAGCACCAGTGGCTGATCGCCTCAGCCCTCTCGAACGCGGTTGGCTTCCCGTTGGGCGCCGTGTTGCTGCTGTACATGTCGCGGTATCTGGTCATCGTCTCGCGCGGGCTACGCCAGGGTCGGGAATACGACCCGCGGGTGCTGGCCCGGGCTCGATCGGACGCCCTGCGCTTCGGTGATCGTGCTGTGCTGGTGACGCTTTCGCTGTGGAGCCTGACGTCGATCATCTATCCGATCGCGATGCACTTCATGACAAAAGAGCTCACCTGGGATGCGCTGCTGCACATCCTGGGCGGGGTGCTGGTCTGCGGCGCAATCGCGGTGGCCTACCCGTCCATTCTGGTGACGTTCTACATGGTGCGCTGTATCTATCCGATGTTCCTCCCGCAGGGCGACATCACGACGGTCGATACGCTGCACCTGCGCAGACTCGGTCGGCACTGCACCGTCTATCTCGCGGTAGCGGCGGCGGTGCCCTTGCTGGCGATTGCTGGGGTGACCTTGCTACCACCGGACGCCATTCCATTGATGCTCGGGGAGGTGAGGGTGTTGTGCATCGGCGCGATCATTGCCTTCATCGCCGTCTATGTGTTGTTCCGGGCGATCGAGTCCGATCTGGGGGCGTTGAGACGTGTGGTGGATCCTGTCGGCGGACAGCGGGAGCCGAATGCTGCCAGTCGACTATGAGCGCACAGGGCCTGCGTCTCGGACGACGGTGAGGTCCCGTCTTCAACTGTCTGGTTTCGCTCCCGATGCTCCACCACCGTCGAATCCCACGGATAACCCCTCCGCCAATCACAACAGATGCGAAATGCATCGCATTCGAGTCGCACGTCAGCGCACCACACGGGCGTGTCGCGATCCCGACTCCGGGACTGCGCCGACTACCAGTTGCGACCAACTGGACACTGGCTGAATTCTCTTGGCGGACAACATCGTTGCCTGGATCGGCCACCGAGTGCGCACACTTCAGCCAATTCGCATCCTATCCAGTGGGCCGAGTTTGCCGTAGTCGCCGAGAATCCAACGAAGCCCCGCGTGGCCCCCGGTTGAGCTTCCTGCAGATCGGTGGGATCCCATTCGCGAAACAACGCGTCAGACTCCGCGAAACGCCTTGTCGCCGACCCGGTCCGGATCCGTTATGTGGGACAGGAACAGGCGGGCGGCGGGGGCGGGGGTGCGGGTGGTGACGACGTGCCAGGGGCGGTTGAGGGGGGTGCCCTCGACTTCGATGACTTCGAGCAGTCCCGCGGCCAGGTCGGTGGCGACGGCGTCGGAGTGGATGAGGGTGATGCCCAGACCTTCGCGGGCTGCTGCCAGCGCGGCACCGTGGGTGCCGAGAGTCAGTGTGGGCGGGCGGATTTGGAGGCGGTCGAAGAGGGCGAGGGTGGTGTCGCGGGTGCCGGAGCCTTTGCCACGGAGGAGCCAGGTGGCCTCGCAGGGGTCGGGCCAGGCGTCGGGTGCGCCGACCACGACGAGCTGGCAGGGGCGGCGGGCGCGGGTGACCAGTCCCGCGTCGCGGGGTGGGCGGCCGGCGACCACGAGATCGGTTTCGTGGTGGGTCAATTCGACGTACAGCACGTCGCGGGGGTGGATGGACAGGCCCAGTTCGATGTCCGGGTACCGGGTGCGGAAGGACGCGAGCAGCCGGAGCAGCACGTATTCGCCGGCGGTCGCTACCACGCCGATACGCAACCGGCCGGTCTCGGCTTCCCGGACGGCGGCGTGCGCCTCCTTCATCAAGCCGAGGATGCTGCGGCAGTAGTCGGCGTAGACCCGCCCGGCCTCGGTGAGCGCGATACCCCGCCCGGATTTGGCGACGAGTTTCGCGCCGAGTTGTTTCTCGATGTGTGCTACGGCCGCGGAGGCCGCTGCTTCGGTGATGTGCAACTGCGCGGCCGCGCGGCGAATGCTGGAGTGCTTGGCAACGGCGAGAAAGGTTTCCATGCGCACCGCGCTCACCGTACCCATACTCAACGGTAACAAACTTGACGAAAAGGTTGAGCGAGAACAGAAACAATCGAATTGTTTGTGGTTAACGGCCCCGTCATCCTGGGAATCACAAGCCGCCCAACCCGGTTCGCAGGAGGAATGATGGCCGGATCTGTCGATGATCAGCGCAGCCGGTGGGATCCGGGTGTGCAGTCGTACGCGTCGATGGGATACTACGCTCCCGACTATCAGCCCAAGGACACCGATGTCCTGGCGGTCTTCCGGGTGACGCCCCAGCAGGGCGTCGATCCGGTGGAGGCGTCCGCGGCAGTGGCGGGTGAATCATCCACGGCCACCTGGACGGTGGTCTGGACCGATCGGCTCACCGCGCACGAGCGCTACCAGGGCAAGTGCTACCGCGTCGACGAGGTGCCGGGCCGCAAGGGCGAGTACTTCGCCTATGTCGCCTACGATCTCGATCTCTTCGAGGAGGGTTCCATCACGAACCTCACTTCCTCGGTGATCGGCAATGTATTCGGTTTCAAACCGCTGCAGGCATTGCGGCTGGAGGATATGCGTATTCCTGTGGCGTATGTCAAGACCTTTCAGGGTCCGCCGCACGGAATCGTTATGGAACGGGAGTATCTGAACAAATACGGCCGCCCGCTGCTGGGCGCCACGGTGAAGCCGAAACTCGGTCTGTCGGCCCGCAACTACGGCCGCGTGGTGTACGAGGCCTGCCGGGGCGGGCTCGATTTCACCAAGGACGACGAGAACATCAACTCGCAGCCGTTCATGCGCTGGCGCGACCGCTACCTGTTCGCGATGGAGGGCGTCAACCGCGCCATCGCCGAAACCGGAGAAATGAAGGGGCATTATCTCAATGTCACGGCCGCCACGATGGAGGACATGTACGAGCGCGCGGAATTCGCGAAATCGCTCGGCAGCTGCATCGTCATGATGGACTTGACGGTCGGCTACACCGCCATGCAGTCCATGTCGAAGTGGGCGCGGCGCAATGGCATGCTGCTGCATCTGCATCGGGCCGGGCACTCCACCTTCACCCGGCAGAAGACCCATGGCGTCAGTTTCCGGGTCCTGGCCAAGTGGTGCCGGCTGATCGGGGTGGATCACCTGCACGCGGGCACGGTCATCGGCAAGCTGGAAGGTGATCCGCACACCGTCAAGGGCTTCTATGACACGTTGCGCGACAACCACATTCCGATGAACCCGGTCAACGGCATCTTCTTCGACCAGGACTGGGCCAGCCTGCCGGGCGTCATGCCGGTCGCCTCCGGCGGGATTCACGCCGGCCAGATGCACCAGCTGCTGGACCTGTTCGGCGACGACGCCATCCTCCAGTTCGGCGGCGGCACCATCGGCCATCCGATGGGCATCGCCGCGGGCGCGGAAGCCAACCGGGTCGCCCTCGAAGCAGTGGTCAAGGCACGCAACGAGGGTCGCGATCTGCTCAAGGAGGGCCCCGACGTGCTGCGTCGCGCCGCCGAGATCTGCCGCCCGCTCGATGTCGCGCTCGCCACCTGGGGTGATGTCACCTTCGACTACACCTCCACCGACGCCCCCGACGCCGTCCCGACGGCCTCCCGCTGAAATTCGAGGAATCCCCATGCATCTGCGCCAAGGCACCTTCTCGCACCTGCCGGATCTCGACGACACCGAGATCGCCGCCCAGGTCCGCTACGCCCTACTGAACAACTGGCCGGTGTCCATCGAGTACACCGACGATCCGCACCCGCGCAACAACTACTGGGAGATGTGGGGCCTGCCGCTGTTCGATCTGGACGAGCCCGACGGGGTGCTCGCCGAGATCAACGCCTGCCGGGCGACGTTCCCGCGCCACTACATTCGCGTGAACGCCTATGACGCCTCCTACGGCCGGCAGACCACGGCGCTGAGTTTCCTCGTGCAGCGCCCGGCCCGCGAGCCAGGTTTCCGCCTCGACCGGACCGAGTCCGACGACCGCCGTCAGCACTACGGCTTCCACGCCTATGCACTCGACGACAGTCCGGGCCAAAGGTATGGCGGCTGAACAGCTTTCGGAACAGGAGGATATCGTGAGCGCGGAACGCCCCGCGGTACCGGGCGGCCGGCAGCCTGCAGCCGGCCGCCCGGTGGGCGGGTTCCAGATGCATCGGCCCGGGGCCACGAGCCCCGCACCGGTGCGCGGTACGGCCGCCGATGGTCCTCCCCGACCGGAGGATTCGGCGGCCGACCACCTGTCCCCGCTCGCCGACGACGCCCTGCTGGATCTGTCGACAGATGTCGCGGGCAAGGACGTCGAGGACACTCTCGCCCGCCTCGACGCGGAACTGGTGGGTCTGGCGAACGTCAAACGCCGCGTACGGGAAATCGCCGCATTGCTGCTGATCGATCGCGCCCGTCAGCGTTTCGGGCTCCAGGCTACCCGCCCGACCATGCACATGAGCTTCACCGGCGGGCCCGGCACCGGGAAGACGACGGTTGCCCTGCGCATGGCCGAGATGCTGCACGCCCTCGGGTACATCCGGAAACCCAAGGTGCACACCGTCACCCGCGATGATCTGGTCGGCCAGTTCATCGGTCACACCGCACCCAAGACCAAGGAGGCCCTCGCCAAGGCCGCCGGGGGAGTGCTGTTCATCGACGAGGCCTACTACCTGTTCCGTCCCGAGAACGAGCGCGACTACGGGCAGGAGGTCATCGAGATCCTGCTGCAGGAGATGGAGAACGAGCGCACCAGCCTGGTGGTCATCTTCGCCGGCTATCCGGACCGCATGGAGACCTTCTTCTCCGCCAATCCCGGCCTGTCCTCCCGGGTGGCCCATCACATCGAGTTCCCCGACTACACCCACGACGAGCTCATGGCCATCGCCGAACTCATGGTGCGCCAGGAGAACTTCCGCTTCGATCCGGAAGCCGCACAGGCTTTCTCGCGCTATCTGAAGCTGCGCATGGCCCGCCCCCGCTTCGCCAATGCCCGCAGCGTGCGCAATGCCCTCGATCGCTGCCGGCTGCGGCAGGCCAAACGCCTGGTCGAACTGCACCGGCCGGTCGGTCGTACGGATCTGATCACCCTGACGGACAGCGATGTCCTCGGCAGCAGTGTGTTCGCGGACGCCCTCGCCGACGAGGGGGCCCCTCCATGACGAATTGAGAGCGATTGTGCCCGAAGGATTGAAGACCCTCACCCGCTACACCATCGAGCAGGAGCACCGGCATCCCGGATCGTCCGGGGAGTTCTCGGCGCTGCTGAACGTGGTCGCCACCGCGACCAAGATCATCGGGAATCAAGTGACCCGGGGAGCGATCGTCGGCTCCCTGGGCGCTGCCGATGCCGAGAATCTGCCGGTCACCGTGCACCGGAAGATGGACGCGATCGCCAACGACATCATGGTGGCCGAGAGCCAGTGGACCGGACCGCTGGCGGCGCTGGTATCCGAGCAGATGCGCGAATGCCATCAGGTGCCGACCGAGTACCGACGCGGGAAGTATCTGCTGGCCTTCGATCCGCTGGACGGGTCCAGCAATATCGACGTGAATCTGCCGGTGGGAACGATCTTCAGCGTGCTGCGCGCTCCGGAGGACGGGCGCGAGGCCGTCGGCACCGACTTCCTCCAGCCGGGAGTCCAGCAGGTGTGCGCAGGCTTCACGCTGTACGGGCCCGCGACCATGCTGGTGCTCACCACCGGCAACGGGGTGGACGGGTTCACGCTGGACCGCGAGGTGGGTGCGTTCGTGCTCACCCATCCGCGCATGCGAATCCCCGACGACACTTCCGGTTTCGCGATCAATGCCGCCAATGAGCGGTTCTGGGAACGCCCCGTCCGGCGCTACGTCCACGAATGCCTCGAAGGCGTGGACGGCCCGCGCGGACGGGATTTCAATATGCGCTGGGTCGCCTCGCTGGTGGCCGACACCTTCCACATCCTGACCCGCGGCGGGCTCTACATGTATCCGCGCGATACCCGCAATCCCGAACGCCCGGGCCGGGTCTCGCTGCTGTACGGGGCCAATCCGATCGCGTTCATCGTCGAACAGGCCGGGGGCGCGGCCAGCACCGGGCACGAGCGGGTGCTGGATGTGCGGCCGGAGGAGCTGCACCAGCGGATCCCGTTCATCTTCGGCTCCCGCAACGAGGTCGAGCGGATCGAGCGCTATCACCGCGAACCGGAGGAGGGGCCCAGCTTCGACGCCTCGCTCTTCGGTTCCCGCTCCCTGTTCCGCGCGTCCCGGCACTGACCCGCCGGGGGTGTGAAAGCTGTTGTCCGGCAATCGAGGAGGTGCCATGTCGGTCAAACATCCCGTGGTCGCGATCACCGGGTCGTCCGGTGCGGGGACGACCAGCGTCACGCGAACCTTCCAGGAGATATTCCGCCGCGAGGGAATCAGCGCGGCGATCGTGGAAGGGGATTCGTTCCATCGCTACGACCGCAACGAGATGAAGCTGGCCATGGCCGAGGCTGAACAGCGGCGCAATCTGACCTTCTCGCATTTCGGGCCGGAGGCGAACCTGCTCACCGAACTGGAGTCGTTGTTCCGCGAGTACGGGGAGACCGGCGTGGGCGCGGTGCGGCGCTACCTGCACGATGACGACGAGGCCAAACCCTTCGGGCAGCCGGCGGGCACGTTCACGCCGTGGGAGGAGCTGTCGCCGGGCAGCGATCTGCTGTTCTACGAGGGCCTGCACGGGGCGGCGGTCGGCGACGGCGTCGACGTGGCCCGCTATGCCGATCTGCTGGTGGGTGTGGTGCCGATCATCAATCTGGAGTGGATTCAGAAGGTGCACCGCGACAAGACCGAACGCGGCTACTCCAGCGAGGCCATCATCGACACCATCCTGCGGCGCATGCCCGACTACGTGAAGCACATCTGCCCGCAGTTCTCGCGGACCTACGTGAACTTCCAGCGGGTGCCCACGGTGGACACCTCGAATCCCTTCACCGCCCGGACCATTCCGACCGCGGACGAGAGTTTCGTGGTGATCCGCTTCGCCGATCCGAAGGTCATCGACTTCCCGTATCTGCTGTCCATGCTGCACGATTCGTTCATGTCGCGGCCCAACAGCATCGTGGTGCCGGGCGGGAAGATGGACCTGGCGATGCAGCTCATCTTCACGCCGCTGATCCTGCGGCTGATGGACAAGCGGCCCAAGCGGCTGCGCTGATCCAGGTTGTGCCGCGCGAGAAACGGCGGCCGCCCGGAGAGGGCGACCGCCGTGGGTTCCGCGGATCGAACCGGATCAGACGCCCGCGGGCACATTCTTGGCGCGGCTCTTCACCTGGAAGGCCGAGACCACCTCGAAGACGCCGATGGCGATCAGCCAGCAGCCGACCACCACGACCAGCGCCGTGATCGAGCGGAACGGCTCGACGATCAGCAGACCACCACCGACGATGAGCAGGATGCCGAACAGGATCTGCCAGCCCCGGCCCGGGAGGGCGGCATCGGACATCGCGGCCACCAGCACCGCGGTGCCACGGAAGATCCAGGTGATGCCGATCCACAGGGCCAGCAGGCCGATGGCCTGGAACTCGTTGCGGAAGCAGAAGAAGCCCAGGATGAACGACAGGATGGCGGTAATGAAGGACAGCACCCGCATCCAGGTGCTGATGTGCATTCCGAAGGCCGCGATCAGCTGGAAAACACCGGACACGAGCAGGTAGATGCCGAACAGGACACCGGCGACGACCAGGGTGGGTCCGGGCCACACCAGCACCAGGATGCCCAGCACCACCGAGAGAAGGCCGGTGACCAGGATCGACTGCCACGCGCTGCGGGCCAGTGCATGGACCGGCCCTTCGTAAACTCCCTCTTTGCTGGTTGTCATGTTCAGCAGAATATGACCCGTTCGGGCCGTTTGCGATCAATTAGCCAAGTGTTGCGCGGCTGTGACATGACTCATTCGTCGTCGGCGCTGAGGCGCGCGATGCGCCGCACCCAGCGAATGTCGGCCCGCCAGGTGTATCCGGCGACCAGCAATGAACCGACGACTGCGGCATTGAGCATCGAGGAACCGTTCACCACCAGCGACACCAGGCCACCGATGAGCGCGCCCGTGCTGAACGAAACATATTGCGTCGCATAGCCGAGCCAGTCACGGACAGTGCCGCCGCCGAAGACGTGTCGCTCGACGCCCTGCGCGAGTTTCACCAAGGTGCCGGTGATGTAGCTGACCGGAATGGAGACCTCGCCGTTCTTGACGAAGGAGGTGTTGAGCGAGCCCATGCCGAAGGCGACGAACAGGATCGGGACCAGGCCGATGCCACGCTCGCCGAGCAGGGCGTCCACGATGGCCGCCAGCAGCAGCGCGCCGGTGGTGAGCATGGTCGCGCCGTGCGGATGGTTGGTCCACCAGTACCGGCGGCAGATCGAGGCGATGAAGACGCCGGCCAGGAAGCAGATGATGATCGCGGCCGCGCCGCCGGCCAGGGTCGGGTCGCCGGCGAAGTTGCCGAGAATCGAGCGTTCCGTATTGCCGGTCATGAAGGTGACGAAATAGCCCTCCGAGTGAGCGTACGCGGCAGCGCCGATGAATCCCGCCAGCATTGACAGCACCGCGGACAGCCGCATCTCGAGATCCCAGAAGGGCTCGTGGGGTTGCTTGCCGGTCGCAGTCACAGCAACAGGCTAGCAATCCGAGACATGCCGCCCCGGAGGCGAAGATTCGCGCCGGTGACGCCCGCACCGCCGGTGCGGTACAGTGCGTATGTTAACCAGTATTCGCAGCTGGAATGTCCATTGGGAACGAGGAGAAGTCATGACCTCCGCCGTCATCGTCGACGCTGTCCGCACCCCCTCCGGGAAGGGGAAAACCGGTGGCGGCCTGTCGGAAGTGCATCCGGCGACACTGCTCTCGGGCGTGCTGGGCAACCTGGTCGAGCGCACCGGGATCGATCCCGCGCTGGTCGATGATGTGATCGGCGGTTGCGTCACCCAGAGCGGCGAGCAGGCCTTCAATATCTCCCGCACCGCGGTGCTGGCGGCAGGCTTCCCGGAAGCGGTCCCCGCCACAACGGTGGATCGGCAGTGCGGATCTTCACAGCAGGCCGCCCATTTCGCGGCGCAGGGCGTCATCGCGGGGGCCTACGACATCGCCATCGCCTGCGGCGTGGAATCCATGTCGCGGGTGCCGATGTTCTCCAACGCCCAGGGCCGCGACGCCAACCGCGGGCCGATCGCGCACCGGTACCCGGACGGGCTTGTGCAGCAGGGCATTTCCGCCGAGGTGATCTCCGCGCGCTGGAAGTTCGACCGGACCGCGCTCGACGAATTCGGGGCGCGCTCGCACCGATTGGCCGCCGCCACCGCGGCATCCGGAGGCTTCGACAACGAACTGGTCCCGGCGGGATCGCTCACCGCCGACGAGACCATCCGCCCCAGTACCACCGTCGGGGGCTTGGCCGGGCTGAAGCCCGCCTTCGTGGACGCCGAATTCAAGGCCCGGTTCCCCGAAATCGAATGGTCCATCACCCCCGGCAACTCCTCACCCCTCACCGACGGCGCGTCGGCGGCGCTCATCATGAGCGAGGAGAAGGCCGCCCAGCTCGGCCTGAAGCCGCGCGCCCGCTTCCACTCCTTCGCGGTCACCGGTGACGACCCGCTGCTCATGCTCACCGCCGTCATCCCGGCCACCCGCAAGGTGCTGGCGCGAGCGGGACTGTCCATCAACGACATCGACGTCTACGAGGTGAACGAGGCGTTCGCACCCGTGCCGCTGGTCTGGGCACACGAGCTCGGCGCCGACCCGGCCAAGCTCAACCCGCGCGGCGGCGCCATCGCCCTGGGCCACCCCCTCGGCGCCTCCGGAATCCGCATTCTCACCACCATGCTCAACCACCTCGAGCAGACCGGCGGCCGCTACGGCCTCATGACCATGTGCGAGGCGGGCGGCCTGGCCAACGCCACCATCATCGAGCGCCTCTGAGTTCGCGCCTCGCCTCGCGGGCGCGATCGGCGGCGACCGGGCCGAGGCCGACAGGGCAGGTGCCGCCCTCGTCGGCCCGGAGGCCTCGACGACGCGGCCCTTTCGCCGCCGCCCGCCAGCGCATCGGGTGCCCGCGCGCTGCACGCCGGATGGCTTCTCGGGCACGGGATATCGCCGGCACTGTCGCAGACCGGCCGTAGGCTGACGTCGGTCGCGCGGGCAGCGCGTGGGATGGGCGGAGGCGTTGTGAAGGTTTCGTGGGATCAGGTGTTCAGCTGGCGGGTCCAGCGGCAATTCGTGGATCCGCGGGCCAAGAGCGATGCCGTGGCCGTGGTCGAGCGGCTGTGCGGGGTGCAGGCTCAGGTGACGTCGGCGGCGGAAACCGCTGTGGCGCTGAGGCGTTCAGCCGGTGAGCCCGGTGCGGTGGTGGCGGCGCTGGGGGAGGGCGCGCTGATGAAGACGTGGGCGATGCGTGGCACGCTGCACGCGCTGACACCGGAGCAGGGGGCCGCGGCGTTGTCGCTCATGGCGTCGGCACGGACGTGGGAGAAGCCCGCGTGGACGAGGGCGTCCGGGGCGACACCCGACGATGTGGCGGCGCTGGTCGAGGCGGTCGGTGACATCCTCGACGGGCACGTGCTGACTCGCGACGAACTGGTCGCGGAGCTGATCGCCGAGCGGCGATTCCAGCCGCTGGAGGAGCATCTGCGCTCCGGCTGGGGTTCGATGCTGAAGCCCCTGGCCTGGCAGGGCGCGCTGTGCCACGGCCCGTCCCGCGGCACGTCGGTCACCTTCACCAATCCCGCGCACGTCATCCCCGGCTGGTCCGGCGTTCCCGACCCGGATGCCGCCGCGCCCACCATCATCCGCGCCTACCTCGGCGCCTACGGCCCCGCCACCCCGGAGATCTTCAATACCTGGCTGACTCGCGGCTTTCTGAGCAAACCGACTGTGCGCCGCTGGTTCTCGGACCTCGGCAACGAGCTGACGGAGATCGACGTCGAGGGCCGCCCCGGCTACTTTCTCACAGCCCACCTCGACGAACTCGCCGGGATCGAACCAACTTCCGCGGTCCACCTCCTCGGCCAGTTCGACCAGTACGTCCTGGGCCCCGGTACCGGCGACACCGCCCTCCTCCCCGGCGACCACCGCGCCAAGGTCAGCCGCACCGCCGGCTGGATCTCCCCACTCGTCCTGACCGGCGGCCGGATCACCGGAACCTGGGACCTCGACAAGGGCGACCTGACCGTCTCCATGTTCGACGGCGCACCCATCCCCACTGCCCAGATCACCGCTGAACTACCCCGCATCGCCAAGGCCACCGGCCAGCCCGCCACGACAGTTCGCGCAGCCTGAACCTGCAGCGCGCGACACCCGATGGGGCCGACCTCACCGATGCCGACCTCATTTCGGCGCATCTACGCGGCCGAAACGCAGTGCGGTGCGGCAACTCCTTCGTGACCATCCATGCGGATGGGAAGGAGCGGCGTGCCTCCGCTGTCGAACGCAGGACTTTCGAGGCGAAGCCGACAGGAGACCATGCCCGCGGGTGCGCAGGTCGATGACGATTCGCGCCGGCCGGACGGATTCGTACCTCAGTTGCTGCCGGGCAGCAACGACGGGTCGTGAGCTCCCGGGCCCAGCTGCGGCCGTAGGTCCTTGACGGTGAGGTGATCGCCGCATTCCGAGCAGACGGGCTGGACGATCATGACGTGGCCGCAGGCCTTGTGGACGGATTCGATCGGGGGGCCGGCGGGGGCGGCCCATTCGTCACCCCATTGGCGCATGGCGGCCAGGATCGTCCACAGGGAGCGGCCCTTGTCGGTGAGCCGGTAGTCGTAGCGGACCGGGTTGTCCTGGTAGGGGGTCTTGTCCAGGATGCCTTGGGCGACAAGGTGTTCCAGACGCTGGGTGAGGACATTTCGGGCGATGCCGAGGCGGGAGCGGAAGTCGTCGAAGCGGGTGATGCCGAAGAGGGCGTCACGGACGATGAGCAGGGTCCACCATTCGCCCACCACCTCCAGGCACTGGGCGATGGAGCAGTTCATGTCCTCGAAGCTGGTTCGCCGCATGACCCCAGCATAGTCGGTTGCTTGAAGAGACTCACTGGCCTATGGTCCGTCTCATGAAGAAACTCACTCGGGCCGACGGCCGGACATATGGGGGAGAACGATGAACACCGTTGTCATGCAGGAGGAACGGCGGGCCGTCGACCCGCGGGTGGTGCTCGGGATCGTCGCGGTGGCGGTGCTGCTGTCCAGCCTGGACCTGTTCATCGTCAATGTGGCGCTGCCGCGGATCGCGCAGGATTTCTCCGGAGCCCGGATCGCGGGACTGTCGTGGGTCCTCAACGCCTATTCGATCGTGTTCGCGGCGCTGCTGGTTCCCGCCGGACGTCTGGGTGACCGGAACGGGAACAAGACCGCGTTCCTGACCGGACTGAGCGTATTCGTGCTGGGGTCGGCGCTGTGCGCGGTGGCCTGGAATACCGGTGCGCTGGTGGCCTTCCGGGTCCTGCAGGCGGCGGGAGCGGCGTTGCTGACACCGTCCTCGCTGGGCCTGCTGCTGGCCGCGACACCGGCCGAGCGGCGGGCGACGGCGGTGCGGCTGTGGGTGGCGTTCGGCGGTCTGGGTGCGGCGCTGGGGCCGGTGATCGGCGGACTGCTGGTCGAACTGCATTGGCGCTGGGTGTTCCTGGTGAACGTGCCGTTGGGGATCATCGCGCTGGCGCTGGGGGCGCGGCTGTTGCCACGGCCGAACGGCACGGGCGGATCGATGCCGGACGGAGTCGGCGCGCTGATGTTGATCGGTTCGGTGGCGTCGCTGATTCTGGCCGTCGTCAAGGGCGAGGACTGGGGATGGGGATCGCCCGGTGTCGTCGGTGCGTTCGCGGCGACCGTTGTGTTCGCGGCGATGTTCGTGGTCTCGTCGCGTCGCCATCACAGTCCCGTCATCGATCAGGGACTGCTGCGCGTGCCGAATTTCGCGCTCATGCTCGGCAATTCGCTGCTGTTCAATATCGCGTTCGCGGGGATGCTGCTGTCGGCGGTGCTGTGGATGCAGAACGTATGGGGGTGGTCGGCCTTGCAGACCGGGCTGGGCATCGCGCCCGGGCCGCTGATCGTGCCGCTGGTGGCGGTGTCGGCGGGCCGGCTGATCGCCCGGATCGGTGTCGGGCCGGTGCTCGCGCTCGGCGGGGTGGCGTTCGCGGCCGGAATCGTCTGGTGGGCGCAGGCGATCACGCTGCAGCCGGACTATCCGGCCGGGCTGCTCGGCGGCATGCTGGTGACCGGTCTGGGCGTGGGCCTGACCATGCCGACCAGTGTCGCGGCGGGGACCGCGGGGCTGCCGCCACAGCAGTTCGCGACGGGGTCGGCGGTACTGAGTATGGCGCGCCAGCTCGGAATGGCCGTGGGTGTGGCCGTCCTGGTGGCGGTACTGGGTACGCCCGCCGGAGCGCAGGCGACTCTCGACGCCTTCCAGCACGGTTGGTACGTGATCGCCGGCGCTTCGGTGGCCGCGGGCGTGCTGGGCCTGGCAGCGCGATTGCCGAAGGCCGCGTCGGTATCCGGGTAGATTCTCAGGGACCGACTCAGGGGTTGTCCGGATGTCCCGGTCGGCGACCGTCCCTACCGTCGAGATATGCGAATCGGGCTGACGGTGACAGTGCTGGCGCTGGTGGGGGCCACAGGATGCGGGACTGTGACCACCTCGGTGCCGCAGCCGGTCTCCACCACCCCGATGGCGGTGTCGCCCAAGCGAGTCGAGCGGATTCGCGACGACATCGACGGGCTGGTGCGGGCCGGGACCACCGGGGTCATCGCGACCCTCACCGAGAACGGGCAGACCATCACCCTCACCGCCGGGGTCGGGGACCGCACCAGCCGGGCGCCGATTCCGATGGCCCCGCCGCAGCAGGTGCGCGTCGGCAGCATCTCCAAAACCTTTGCGGCGGCACTCATCATGCAATTGGTGTCGGAGGGGAAGGTGCGGCTCGACGAACCTGTCGACACCTATCTGCCCGGGCTCCTCAGGGGCAATGGCGTGGACGGGCGCCTCATCACGGTGCGCCAGATCCTCCAGCACCGCAGCGGACTGCCCGAACTCTCCGATGACCCCGAACTCGACGAGGTGCGCGCCGCGGCCGAGGGCCGCACCTTCACTCCCGCCGAGGAGATCGCGATCGCGCTGCGCCGCCCCGCGCAGTTCGCGCCGGGGGACCGGTTCAAGTGCACCAATACCAACTTCATCGTCGCGGGCATGCTGGTCGAGAAGGTGACGGGCAGACCGTATTCCGACGAGCTCGCCGGCCGCATCACCACCCCGAATCGGCTCGCCGACACCTACCTGCCCGGTCCGGGCGAGACCGGCTTCCGCGGCCCGCACCCGCAGGGCTACACCCTCGTCGGCGGCGTCCCGACCGACGTCACCCGCTCCGAGCCGTCGGTCGGGTGGTCGGCAGGCGGACTGATCTCCACCGGCAACGACCTGAACCGCTTCTTCATGGCCCTGCTCGCCGGGAAGATCGTCGCCGACGGACAGCTGCACGACATGCTCACGATCCCGCCCCGCACCTCGGACACCGCCCTCGATTACGGCCTCGGCATCGGTGCGATCGGACTGTCCTGCGGCGCACAATACTTCGGCCACGTCGGCGAAATCGCGGGCTACCTCACGATCTCGGGCGCCACCACAGAGGGCCGCGCGGTGACCATAGCCATGAACGACTCCCCGGACACCGAGCCGGACATCACCGGTCTGCTCGGCGACGCCCTGTGTCCGTAACCGTCAGAACTGCCCGGCGAGAAACCCGCTGAACAGCACCAGGAATCCACCGACCTCACCCACGATCAGCAACGCCATCGCGATTCGCAGCCCGAGCTTGTCCGTCTGCCCATGAAACTGATTCGTGGTATCCCGCCGCCACCCGTGATAGATGTACGCCGCGATCGCCGCGACGAAGAAGAGCAGCACTACCGCATCGGCGCTCAGATTCACCGCCGTCGACCAGGCACTCAACTCGGTGAACCCCGCGAGCAGCAACGCCGCGAACGAGTACAGCAGCGTGGCCCTGTGCGCGATATCCACATACACATGCGCAGTCGCATCCGGAGAAGCACTGACCTGCTGGTACTTCCACACCCCGAGCAGCAACGCCAAAATGAACAGCAACCCCGCCGCCGCCAACGTAACCCGAGTATCGATCCCGAGCCCGATACTCACCGCCGCCGCCTCGACCTGCCCCGCCATCTGTCCCCTCCACCACGCGCGCATATCCGGCCAGGACTATAACGCGCCGCCCTATGACCCGACAGTCATCAGCTGAGCATGGGGTCCGAGCATCTCCAGGGTTCCGAGGTCCGGCGCGTACGATGACCATGCCCTGACATCCCGTTTCGAGTGAGGTTGCCAGTGACCGAATTGCCCGTGTGGGCCGACGACCCCGGGGCGCTGGAGCTCACCGAGGAGCGTTACGACGAGCTCCCGGATGCCCTGCGCAAGCTGATCGAAGTCATCGACGGGAACGTCATCCGCTGCCAGAGCGGCAGTGCGGAACACAGCGATGTCGCTCGGCGGCTCGCCAATCATCTCGAAGCGACGAAGCCCGACGACCCCTGCATGCGGGTGTCGACCGATGTCGACGTCCACTTCACCCGGAGGAAGCGGCGCGACGGGGCCTTCTCGTTCCGTCGCCCCGACGTGACGGTGTACCGCTGCGTCGAACGGGGCACCAAACTCACCACCGCCGATGCCTTACTGGTCGTCGAAGTCGTATCGCCCGGTTCCGGGTACACCGATACCGTCGACAAGCTTGCTGAATACGCCTACGAGGGGATTGCGGTCTATCTGATCGTCTATCTGGACTCCAGCCTCTACGTGAAGATGATCCAGGAGTACCGGCTCGACTGGGCCGCGCGGACTTATCGGCTCGCCGAAACCCATGAAGACGCGTTGCTGCTGGAGAGCCCTTATTCGGCGGTCGTTCCATTCAGTCGATTGGATGGCTGACGTGCGCTGTGGTTCTCGACGATCAGCGTGGGTGAAGCTCGGCGGCCAACCGGAGTAGTTCAGGGACGTGGGAGCCGTCGGTGGCTGCCAGGCGGATGGCCTCGGCGAGGGGGAAGGCGCGGACTTCCAGGATTTGTTCTGCGTCATCGGGGTTGGTGGGGTGGCCGGTGAGGGTGACGTCGGCGGTGCACCAGAGCCAGGCTTTGTGGGGGTGGGGTTGCCAGGGACGGTAGGGCGTGGGGCGGTCGGTGGTGGCGTAGTGGGCGCCGAAGTGGTGGAGGGGGCCGGACAGTTCGGCGCCGGCCTCCTCGGCCAGTTCGCGGATTACGCAGGACTCGATGGATTCTCCGTCTTCGCGGGTGCCGCCGGGGAGGATCCAGAGGTTCCGGTCGTCGCGGCAGAGGACGACTCGGTCGCCGAGGAAGCAGACGACGTGGATGTTGGTGACCAGATCGTCGGGCGGGAGATCGGTGGAGAACTGGACGTCGAGGCCACCCCATTCCCACCGGGCGGGGGTGTGGAGCAGAGGGTAGCGGTCCGCGAGGGTCATGGTTCGACGGTACTGGGGGACGAGCGCAGTCGCTGGGGGCCGTATGTGATTGTGCGGAGCAGGAATTCGATGGGGCCGTAACGGTGGTGGCGGATCCAGCGGCGGGACAGGGACAGTTGGGTGGCGTAGATGGCGACGGCTGTGGCCAGGACCGTCCAGTCCGAAAGGTGGCCGGCCCAGGCGAAGCCGTAGCCGGTGAAGATCAGGGCAGTGATCACCGACTGGGTGATGTAGACGGTGGCGGCGAGCTTTCCGGCGGGGGCGAAGAGGTCGGCTGTTCCGGGATGGCGGTGGATGACTCGCAGGAGGGTCGCGGCGTACGCGGCGGCCAGCAGGGGTCCGGCGAGGACTGCGGGTCCGGCGAGCGGCATCCACTGCGTGATCGCGGACAGGACCGAAATCGGAAGTCCCACACCGAAGCCGATCCATTGCACTCGCGGCAGGAATTGCAGGTAGCGGTCCGGGGATTCGAGTAGTCGCGCCTTGCCCGCCGCGAAGCCGACCAGGAACAGCGGCAGCACATTGAACAGGCCGAACAGCAGGAAGGTCGGAAGCCGATCGGCGAAAACGTCCCAGCGCCAGACTGCGGCCCGGCCCCATCCGGCGCGGACGATATCGAGCAGCCGCTCGTGCTCGGCGGGATCGACGGTGTCGTGCCCGGCGGCGCTGATCACCGCGATCGCCAGTGCTCCAATGGCGTACAGGACCCCCGCCACCCACAGCGCGGCGCGCGGCCGCAGCCGGCTCGATGCCAGCAGAACCAGCCCGATCGCCCCGTATCCGAACAGCACGTCGCCGATGAAGAAGAACACCACGTGCACCAGCCCGATGGCCATGAGCGCCAGGCATCTTCGCACCGTGCGGTTCCGCCCGCTCACCCCGGCCCGTTGCGCCGACCGGAACTGCATGGTCAGCGCGTAGCCGAACAGGAACGAGAACAGCACATAGAACTTGTTGTGGAACAGCGCCTGCGACAAGGTCATCGCGGCACCGTCCGGGAACCCGGTCGGGTCCGACATGATCTCGATGTTGACCAGAAGGATTCCGCCGAGCGCGAATCCGCGCAGGGCGTCGAGTTCCCGCAGCCGGGGCACCACCACCATGGCCCGCTCGTCCGTCATGGGCCGACCGTAGGGTCGCGCCATCGCGCCCCGGATCACCCGTCAGGGTGAGAGGGCCATCCCTCCGCAGAGTGACGGCCCGCCCCACCGTCTAGAACTGGTTTCAGTATTGTTCCCTCATGGCCTTCGTCATCGACAAAAGCGTGGAGATCGACGCGCCCGCCGAGCTGGTCTGGCAGGTGCTCACCGATGTGGACAAGTACGGGGAATGGAATCCCTTCTGCCTGGAGTGCAAGACCACCCTCGAACCGGGGTCGCCGATCGATATGAAGGTGCGGCTGGTCGGGCCGAAGCCCAAGCAGCAGCGCGAGTTCATCCGTTCCCACACACCGGGTAAGGAATTCAGCTACAACATGAAGCCCGCGCCGCTGGGCCTGCTCAGCAGCGAGCGCTCGCACACCCTGACCCCGCTGGCGGAGGGCCGCACCCGCTACTTCTCGCACTTCCAGCTCAACGGGCCGCTGGCCCCGGTGGTCGCCGGCCTGCTGGGCGGCGCGCTGACCACCGGGTTCGAGGGCATGACCGACGCCGTCAAGACGCGGGCCGAGGCCCTGAAAGCCGTGCGCGACTAGCGCTCACGCCTCGAACGGCAGCACATTGCCGGCGGCGTCGCGGCCACCGCTCTCGTTCTCGATGGCGGTGGCCAGCTCGTGCACGCTGGTCCAGCTGCGTGGTTCCTCGTCCTCCAGATTGCCGATGGTGTACCAGGTCGCGGTGCCGCGATAGCGCACCAGCCCGTGGCCCGAATAATCCAGCGTCACATCGAGATCCCCGGAGACCGTTCCCTCTTCCCGGGTCATGACGGCTGCCTCGCTGCGGATTTCGACGACGGCGACTATGTGAACTCTCCCTTGCTGACACAGTCCTTCACCGCGGTCTGCAGTGCGGTCTGCTCCTTGGTATCGACGTTCAATCCGTACTTTACTTTCACCTGGATGTAGTGCCCGATATAGGCGCACCGGAAATTCCCGGGCGGCAGATAACTGGACGGATCCTGGTCGCCCTTGGAGCGGTTGGCGGTCGGATCGGAAATCACCAGGTTCAGTGCGTCATTGGCGATATGGCGCCGGGTGTCGTCGTCGAGGTTCGACGCGCCCGAACGCCACGCCTCGGCCAGCGCCACGATGTGGTCGATGTCCAGGGCCGACGAATCGGTGGTCCACTTGTAGGGCTTGAGGGCATTGGTCTTCTTGTCCATGACCCCGTACTGGTCGCGCCAGCCACCATTGGTGCCGACGCTCAGTTTGCAGCTGCTCGGATCGAGCTTCACCGGCCCGGTCGCATCGCGTAGAAGCACCACGTCACGAGTCGTGCAGCGACTGTATTGCACGAAGGCGTCGCCGAATCCATGTTCGGGCTTGTCGGTGTCCCAGTGCGGGAATCGGTCACGCGAGTAACCGGTCATCGGCAGTTCGTCGGCCACCCGGAGTTTTCCCAGCAGACTGCTGATCTCCTTGGCCGATCCCGCAGGTTGAGCACCGCGATCCGGAACCGGCGGGCCGCTCGCGTCCGATTTATCGGTGCCGACATGCTTTTCGAGGACGACGGCCACGATGGCCAGCACGATCACGAACAGCAGCGACACCGTCGCTTTCAAGACGCGGCGCAGAGTGGGGGAGGAACGGATCTTCGACGATGTCACCGCGCATCACCGCCCGCGGCGGCCGGGGACAGGGGCTTCGACAGGCGTGACGGCTTCGTGTTCAACATATCCCGCAAACCTTGACAATCAGCGACCCGAAACGGCAAGCCGCACGTGGGTTTCGGAGACCGGTGTCACACCGCGCCCCGAGAATCGGCGTCCGGAACCGGACTCGCGGCACACCCGCCGCAATTCCATGCTGAATCGCCCCGAGATCGAAAACAATGACGGTGCAGGGATTTCCGCTCGGCATCCTGCGCGTCGAGCGCGTCGCGCTAGATCTGATGCCACCAGGCTATGAAGAAGGCCACGCCGCCCGCGCACATCGCGATGGCCACCGGTACCGGCCACCATGGCCCGCTGCGGCCCAGCAAACGCTGGGCGAGACGCTGTTCGAGCATTCCGAACCCGGCGATGAGCAGTACCCACAGGGGGAGTGGCAGCGCGCCCCCGGCACAATGCACCGCCCACGCGCCGGCCAATGTGGGCCCGCCCCAGGAGTGTTCGAAATCGTGCGCTGCCACCAGGGGATAGAAGATGCCGCGCACCGCGGCCAACACCATCAGGAAGGCCGCGAACCATGCGATCAGTCCGATCGCGACCGCCAGTACCGTGTGCCCGGCGGTCCGCCACGGTCCCGGTTCCCGCAGCTCGAACGGGACCCGGAACACTCGCCGCACCACCCGCGCCCGAACCCCCGTGGGCGCGAAGGCGACCGGCACCGAGAGCAGCGCGTAGTACGCGGCCCGCAGCACCCGCTCGAGCTTCCCCATGGGTACAACCCTAGCGCCGGCCGATCGTCCGACCCGGCAGCCCGTGACCTGGTACCCCACCGGCCGGATATGCGTCGGCGCGCCGGGCAGCCCCTACCCGACGCGCCGAATCGCCTGAGCGTCAGGCGGTATCGATGTCCTGAGAATCAGGCGTTGTTGAGCTTGTTCAGCCGCTCGCAGGACTCCAGGTACTCGGTGATGAGCCGCTGCACCACGTCGGCGGAGCGCTCCATCTTGTTCATCATGCCGACGACCTGGCCGACCGGGTTGAAGTTCACGTCCTTGGCCTGCTCCGGGTAGCGGTGGCCGCGCTTGACGCCGTCGAGGGCGACCATCATCTGCAGCGGCATGCCCAGCGGCTTCGGGTTCTCGGGCGCTTCCCACGCCTCGGTCCAGTCGTTCTTGAGCATGCGGCACGGCTTGCCGGTCCACGAGCGCGAGCGCACCGTGTCGGAGCTGGTGGCGTCGATGTAGGTCTGCATCTGCGCGGGCGGCACATTGGCCTCCTCGACGGTCAGCCACAGCGAACCGGTCCACGCACCGGCCGCGCCCATGGCCAGGGCGGCCGCGACCTGACGGCCATTGCCGATACCACCGGCCGCGAGCGCCGGCATATCGCCGATCGCGTCGATGACCTGCGGCCACAGCACCATCGAGGCGATCTCACCGCAGTGGCCGCCGCCCTCGGTGCCCTGCATGACCACGAAGTCCAGGCCGGCGTTCTTGTGGTTGAGTGCGTGCTTGACCGAACCGCACAGCGCGCCGATGAGGCGGCCGGAGTCCTGGATCTGCTTGATGACGTCGTCGGGCGGGGTGCCCAGCGCGTTCGCGACCAGCTTGGCCTTGGGGTGCTTCAGGATCACCTCGATCTGCGGGGCGACCGTGGTGGCGGTCCAGCCCAGCAGCTGGTTGTGGTGCTCCTCCGGCGGCAGGTGCGGTACGCCGTGATCGTTGAGGATCTTCTCGGCGAAGTCGCGGTGCCCCTGCGGAACCAGCTTGGCCAGTTGGGCTTCCAGCTCCTCGGGGCTCAGGCCCTCGACGCCCTTGCCCTCGTACTTGGAGGGGATGACCAGGTCCACGCCGTAGACGCCCTGCACGTGCTCGTCGAGCCACTGCAGCTCGACCTCGAGTTGTTCGGCGGTGAACCCGACCGCGCCGAGCACACCCAGACCGCCCGCATTGCTGACCGCGGCGGCCACGTCCCGGCAGTGGGTGAAGGCGAAGATGGGTACGTCGATGCCGAGGCGATCACAGATCTCGGTACGCATGGTGTGGTGGGCTCCTCTGAACTTTCCGGCACTGGAAATGTTGTGCCCACCACACTAGAACATGTTCTACATTCGGACCAGTCTCTCGATGCCTACCCGTAGGCCACTGTCAACAACATGTTCTAGTTGCCGGGAATGGTCAGCCGTGCGCGAGCAGACCGTCGGCGTGCAGATCATCGAAAAGGAGCTGGTCCACGGGCGGGACGTGCGGCCGATCGGCGTAGGTGAACCAGGCGATCTCGTCGATCTCACTACTGGCCGCGAGGGTGCCGGAGTACTCGGCGGTGTAGCAGGCCATGCGCACGACGGCGTCGGGAATCAGGGCCTCGTAGGTGCCGACGTGGGCGACGGTGTCCGGCGCGAGGTCGACCGTGAGCTCCTCGCGGATCTCGCGCACGAGGGTCTGCAGATCGGTCTCCGCGCCCTCGCGTTTGCCGCCGGGGATATAGAAGACGTCCTTGCCGCTCGGCCGCGCGCACAGGATGCGACCGTCCTCGATTCGCACCCAGGCCACCGTGTCGATCAGCCGCTGCTCCCGCTCCGTCTGCATGGGCGCAGCCTATCGGGCGTCAGTCCGCGGGCTCCCAGGCGGCGACGAGCTCGAGCAGGCCGGGGAAGCGGGCTTCGAGATCGTCGATGCGGACCTGGCTGCGGCGTTCGAGGCCGTACTGACGCTGGCGGGTGACACCGGCTTCGCGCAGCGCCTTGAAGTGGTGCGTCAGTGACGATTTCGGGCGGTCGATGCCGAACCACCCGCAGGAGTGGTCGTAGGCCTCGGATTCGAGCAGCAGTTTCTGGACGATGTGCAGCCGCAGTGGGTCGCTGAGCGCGCCCATGACGGTCTCGAGTCGCAGTTCGTCGAGTCCGGGTTCCGGCAACGGATCCGGCACGGCGGCCGGTTCCGCGGGGAGCGTGAACTTCGGCGCGGGGCGCTGCTGGGCCGGCATCGATGAACTCCTCACTGTCGGCGCTTGTACGACTTTGATCGTACAGCATGCTATGTTCGACTCCGTTCGTACTAGTTCGAGTCGATTCAAACTATGAGTGGAGGTAGTGGAAGTGGTTGCGACACAATCTCGTCCGGCACAGGCCGCGCGGCAGATCGATCCCGGAACCGCATCTCGCGTCGCCCCGACGTGGTGGATCTGGCTCGCGGCATGGCCGGTGACCGCGGTCTTCGTGCTCTCGAACGCGGCGACGCCGCTGTATGTGCTGTGGCAGCGCGACTTCGGGTTCTCCAAGGGCACGATGACCGTGGTCTTCGCGTTCTACATCGTCGGATTGCTCGGATCGCTGCTGGTCTCCGGCGTCGCCTCGGACCGGCTCGGCCGCAAGGCCGTGCTGATCCCGGCGCTGATCCTCGCGGCGGCCGCATGTCTGATCTTCGCCACCGCTCCCGGTGTGATCGCGCTGATGATCGCTCGCCTGCTGACCGGTATCGCGGTGGGCGCGGCGGTGTCGGCGGGCATGGCCGCCGTGACCGATGTCGCCGGACCCGAGCGCAAGCACCTGGGCGCGCTCTTCGCCTCGACGGCGATGGTCCTGGGCGCGGGCGTCGGCCCGCTGCTGTCCGGTGTCCTGTCCGAGACCGCCCCGGCCCCGACCGTCACCGTCTTCGTGGTCGAGATCGCATTGCTGGCAACAGCTTTCGTGACGGTGCTGCGGATGCCCGTCGGCCGTCCGGCACATCGGGGTGCGGGTTCATGGATCCGGGTGCCCCGGGTGCCCGATGCGAACCGCCGCCAGCTCTTCCTCGGTATCGCGGTGTTCGCGCCCGGAATCACGGCCACCTCCTTCGTACTGTCTCTCGGCCCGGCCCTGCTGTCCGGCCTGCTCGGCACCACGAGCCGAATCGTCGCCGGCGCCATGGCCTTCGCGATGTTCTCCACCGCCACCGCCGTCCAGTTCGCCGCCCGGTCCCTGCCGCGCCCGGCGACGATGGCGGTCTCCGCCGCCTCGACCGCCCTCGCGATGCTCGCCCTCGCGATCGCCGTCCACACCCAGTCGCCGACCTCTCTGATCGCCTCGGCGCTGCTCGCCGGGGCGGGTCAGGGCTTGGGCCAGCTGGGTGGGCTGTCGCTGCTCAACCACGCCGTCCCGGCCGCCCGATTGGCAGAAGCCAACGCGGCGTTCAATATCGGCGGATACATCCCCGCCGGCCTGCTGCCCGTCGGCACCGGGTACCTGAGCGACGTCGTCGGACTCTCGACCGGAGCGACGACCTTCGCGCTGACCCTGCTGGCACTCTCGGCGTCGGCCGCTGCCGCGATCCTGCGCAATCGCCCCGCCCTCACTCCCGCCTGACTCGCCGGCACGCCTTGGTGCAGCACCGTTTCCGGTGTGCGCCAAGGCGTGTTCGCCGTTCACGAGGGCGTGGGGATGGCTTGGGCTATGAGGAGGTTCACGGCGCGGTGGACCCGGGTGGTGTCGCCGGTGACCCACCAGTCCTGGATCAGCCCGCGCATACCCGAGACGAGCAGGGTGGCCGATGCCTCGGGGTCGGGGATGGTGGGGTCGATTCGGCTGAGGGACCGGGTCATTGCGGTGATGAGCACCAGGATGGCGTCGGTCGCGTAAGCCTTGAAAGGGCTGTTCGGGACGGTGGCCGCTCCGAGAACCTGAAGCAGTACCGGGAGGCTGTTCGCGAATTGGCCTGCGGTATTGATCGCAAACGAGGCGGAGAGTCGCTCGCGGAGGACCTCCGCGGAGTCGATGCCCGAGAACAGCGCGGCGATGTCGGGCCGCTGGGTTTCCAAGGCGGCGACCAGCATTGCCTCTTTCGTCCCGAAGTAGTGGATCAGCATGCGGGAGCTGGTGCCCAGGTATTCCGCCAGCGGTCGCAGGGAGAGTTCGGCCAGGCCGTACTCGGCGATGTAGGCGATGACGCCTTCGAGGAGCTGAGCGCGGCGGGCGTGGTCGAGTGGGCGGGGCACGGGTTGACTGTAGCGGGTGGTACAGGTATCCATGTCAGCATGAGTGTAACGACTGGTACAGAAACTCGCCGGGGCGTCGTGGTGACGGCGATGGCGGCAACCACCTGCCTGGGGGCCGATCTCGACACCACCTGGTCGCGACTGCTGGCGGGCGACAGTGGGATCGGCACGCTCACAGACGATTTCGTCACCGGCAACGACCTGCCGGTGCGGATCGGCGGGCGACTGGTCGCGCAGCCGGGGGAGCAGCTGACCCGGATCGAGCAGCGGCGGATGTCGTTCGTGCAGCAGCTGGCACTGGTGCTCAGCCGGCAGGTCTGGCGGGAGGCGGGGACGCCCGGGGTCGAGGCGGAACGGCTGGCGGTCGCCGTGGGCACCGGGCTGGGCGGCGGCGAGGCGCTGGTCAATGCCGTGGACCTGATGAAGACCGGGGGCTACCGGAAGGTGCCGCCCATGACGGTGCCCATGGTCATGCCCAACGGTTCGGCGGCCACCGTCGGATTGGAGATCGGGGCGAAAGGCGGTGTATATGCGCCGGTTTCGGCCTGCGCCTCGGGCGCGGAGGCCATTGCGCACGGCTGGCGGCTGATCGCCACCGGTGAGGCCGACGTGGTGGTGGCCGGCGGCGTCGAGGGGCACATCGACGCGGTGCCGATCGCCAGTTTCGCCATGATGCGGGCCATGAGCACCCGCAATGACGAACCCGAGCGCGCCTCACGGCCTTTCGACAGGGACCGGGACGGGTTCGTGTTCGGCGAGGCGGGCGCGCTGCTGGTGCTGGAGTCGGAAGCGCATGCGCGGGCGCGGGGTGCGCGGATGCTCGGCCGGGTCCTCGGCGCGGGCATCACCTCCGACGGCTACCACATCACCGGCACCGCGCCCGACGGTGACGGCGCCGCCCGCGCCATGCGCAAGGCCCTCGCCACGGCCGGTCTGACCGGCGCGGACATCGACCACATCAATGCCCACGCCACCGGCACTCAGGTCGGCGATGCCTCCGAGGCGAAGGCGATCATGTCGGTCGCGCCGCATGCCTCGGTGTACGCGCCCAAATCGGCCCTCGGCCACTCCATCGGCGCGGTCGGCGCCCTGGAGGCCATGCTCACCCTGTGCACGCTGAACGAGCAGATCGTGCCGCCCACCCTGAATTTCGAGACCCCGGATCCGGGTACCGAGCTGGATGTGGTGGCCGACAAGCCGCGCCATCAGGAGCTCCGGTACGCGCTGAGCAACTCCTTCGGCTTCGGCGGCCACAACGTCACCCTCGCGCTGGGACGCGCCTGATCGATAGCGCTTGGGCCGCAGCTGGATTCGAAAGCTCAGGGCAGCTTGTCCGTCTGGACCCGCGGGTCCAGCTTGCGCAGTGTATCGGGGCGATCGGTCAGGCACGGCCAATCCCGGCTCACCGCTTCGAGGGTCGCATGCCCGGCCGGAATGAGTGCGTCGGCGTCGGGGCGGTCGGCGAGCGTGTCGCCCAGATGATCACTGGCCGGGCGGTCGAGGGGCTGGATGACGGTGTTCGGCAGATCCAGCAGCACCGAGAGGATGTCGAGGCGGCCGGGCGGAATCAGCGCGCGGGCCGCGGCGAGAGCGGTGGCCGGGACGATGATGGTGTGGCCCGCGTCCGCGGTCGCCCACACCACCGATTGCACATATGCCACACGATGCGCCCAGGCGGTCAGCGCTGCGGTGTCGAACACGACGCCGCCCAGTGTCGGAGCGGCGGGGGTCATGCCGCGCCGGCGCTCGCGCGGTCGCCGGGATCCTCCTTATCCGATAAGGGCGGCAACCCCTGCACGGCACGGGCGCGATTGATCAGATCCAGCGGCGGGCGGCCGCCGAGCGCGTTCTCCAAACGGGCCAGCGATTCGGCCCGATCGACCCGGGCCTTCACGGATTCGGCGACGAACGCGGAGATCGAGGCAATACGGCCCGCGCTGCGCCAATCGTCGAGGGTCGCAGCGATCTCCTCCGGCATCGTCACGGTGATCTTGCGGGTACGACGCGGTCTCGCCATACCGCGATGGTAGAGCGGTATGGCCCGCGGACGCGAGCGGACATCGCCGAGAGATGCACTACCCGTTCCCGGAGCAGCCCGCACGAAAACCGGCCATTCGGATTGCGCTGATCCGAAACCTGCCGGTCAGGCGCGGATCCGAGTTCGATACGGTGAAGTGTGCCCACGGCCGTGGGCGTCGCCGCAATTCTCCAGTCAAGAGGACAGAACTAGATGGATCAGAGTTCGATCGCGTGGGCCGATGGTGCGCTCGTCACCATCGACCAGCGGGCGTTGCCGCACGAGGTGCGGGAGCTTCGGATCACGACGGTCGACGAGGTCATCGATGCGATCAAGACTCTGGCCGTGCGTGGCGCGCCGGCGATCGGCGTGTGCGGCGCCTTCGGAGTGGTGATCGCGGCCCGTGCCGCCACCACCGATGACGTGATCGACGCCGGGCAGGTCGAGGCCGAGGCCGCGCGTATCGCGGACGCCCGCCCGACCGCGGTGAATCTGGCCTGGGGAGTGCAGCGCACGCTGGCCAAGCTTCCCGAGGGACTGCAGGCCATGCTCGACGAAGCCCTCGACATGCTGGCCGAGGATGGGCGGGTGAATCTGGCCGCCGCCACCGCGGCCGCCGATCTGATCCAGCGGCTGTGCGCGGACCGCCCGCTGCGGCTGCTCACCCACTGCAATACCGGCCGCCTGGCTACCACCGCGTGGGGCACCGCCATCGGTGCGCTGCGGGTGCTGCATCAGCGGGGCGCGCTCGCCGAGGTGATCGTGGACGAGACCCGCCCGCTGCTGCAGGGCGCGCGCCTGACCGCGTGGGAGATGGCCGAAGCCGGTATCCCGCACCGGCTCACCATCGATTCCGCCGCCGCGTGGGCCCTGGCTACCGAGCAGGTGGACGCCGTCGTCGTGGGCGCGGACCGGATCACCGCGGACGGGTCGGTCGCCAACAAGATCGGCACCTACATGCTGGCCATCGCGGCGCAGCACCACGGCATTCCGTTCATCGTCGTCGCACCCGAATCGACGCGGGACATCTCCACCGCGAAGGGCTCCGACATCGTGGTGGAGCAGCGCGCCGCGGCCGAGGTGACCGGATTCGGCGGCGCCGCAACGGCTCCCGAGGGCACCAAGACGTTCAACCCGGCCTTCGACGTCACCCCGGCCGAGCTGGTGACCGCCGTGGTCACCGAATTCGGGGTGCTCGAGGACCCGGCGACCGCGCGGACCTCCGCCTCGGCGACCACCTCTCCGAAGTCGGCGGCGGGCGCGGAGATCGCGCAGATCGCGCGCGGCCTGTACGCCAGCGGCTGGATGCCCGGCACGGCCGGCAATATCTCGGTGCGCCAGGGCGATACGGCCCTCGTCACCGCCAGCGGGTTGTCCAAGGGCGAGCTCACCGCCTCCGACATGGTGACCGTCGCCGTGGTCGACTCCGAGCCCGTCGACGCTTCCGGCCGTAAGCCCTCGGCGGAGACCACCATTCACACCGCCGTCTACCGCACCCGCGGCGCCGACGCGGTGGTGCACGTACACCCGCCGCACGCCACGGCCGTCTCGATCACGACGGCCGGATCAGGCGTCACCACAGCGCGTTTCGCCGGCTACGAGCTCATCAAGGGCCTCGGTTCGGCCCGACCCGATGTCATCGACATCCCCGTGTTCCCGAACCACGCCGATGTCCCGCAGATCGGCGCGGATATCGAGAAGTACCTGACCGAGCATCCGGAGGCCCCGCCGGTGCTGTTCATCGCCGGGCACGGCATCACCGCCTGGGGTTCGAACCTGGCTCAGGCGCGCGATCGCGCGGAGTGCCTCGAGGCCATGTGCCGGCTGACCACCTTGACCGGACACCGAGAGATTCCGGTGGGCGACCATGTATGAACTGAATACAGCGTTCCGAGAAAGGAACCTCCCATGACCCTGTTGCAGATCATGTCCGACAAGGACGCCGGCGACGTCGTGCTGCGCACCGACGATGACGCGGTGATCGCCGCCGAGCTGGCCAAGCGCGGCATCACCTTCGAGCGCTGGCCGCTGCTGGAGGGTTTCAGCGCCGCCACCACCACCGAGCAGCTGCTGGCCGAATACCAGGGCCGCATCGACGAATTGAATGCCGACGGACGCTACAAGTTCATCGACGTGGCGCGCATCCACCCCGACGACAGCGACCCGCAGTGGCCCGCCACGGCGGTCGCCGCGCGCACCAAGTTCCTCGACGAGCACCGCCACGCCGAGGACGAGGTCCGCTTCTTCGCGGCCGGCGCGGGCTGCTTCTATCTGCACCTGGGCGACGAGGTGCTGGCCACCGTGTGCACTGCGGGCGATCTGGTCTCGGTGCCGGCGGGCACCCTGCACTGGTTCGACATGGGCACCCGGCCGGAGTTCGTGGCCGTGCGCTTCTTCGAGGAGCAGGACGGCTGGATCGGCGATTTCACCGGTGACAAGATCTCGTCCGGCTTCCCGACCCTCGACGAACTGCTGGCCCCGGCATGATCAAGGCGGTCGTGCTCGACATCGAGGGAACCACCAGCCCGACCAGTTCGGTGCGGGAGGACCTCTACGGCTACACCCGCGACCGGCTCCCGGCCTGGCTGGCCGAGAACACCGGCGGCGCAGCGGATCCGATCCTCGAGGCCACCCGCGCCCAGGCGAACCGCCCCGGCGCCGACGCCACCGAGGTGGCCCGGATCCTCATCGAGTGGCTCGATACCGACGTGAAGTCCGAGCCGCTCAAGGCCGCCCAGGGCATCATCTGCGCCGAGGGCTTCCGCAACGGGTCCCTGCACGGGCAGTTCTTCCCCGACGTGCCGCCGGTGCTGCGCGCCTGGCGCGACGCCGGTCTGGAACTCTACATCTACTCCTCGGGTTCGGTTCGCAACCAGAAGGATTGGTTCGCGTTCGCCCGGGACGGCGATCTGTCCCCGCTGATCAGCGGCCACTTCGACCTGTCCACCGCGGGCCCCAAGCGCGAAGCCTCCTCCTACGAGAAGATCGCGAGCGCCATCGGCGTCCCCGCCGACCAGATCCTGTTCCTGTCCGACCACCCCGACGAGGTGGACGCCGCCGTGGCGGCCGGCTGGCAGGCCATCGGCGTCACTCGCCCGGGCGAGCCGAACAGCCCACGCGGCGCGCACCGCTGGATCGGCGACTTCGCCGAGGTCGTGCCCAACTGACCTGCCGCACAAGCGAAAACGAGGCGAGCTCGTCCGGATTTCTCCGGGCGGGCTCGCCTCGCGTTTCGGGACAGCTGTCAGCGCACACCGGCGGTGGCAGCCCGGTCGATCAGGTACTCGACCAGCGTCATCAGCACGTTCTTGCACGAGCCGCGGTCGCGGGCGTCGCACAGCAGCACCGGGATTCGCTCGTCCAGGTCGAGCGCGTCGCGAACCTCGGTCGGGGTGTACAGGGGCGCGCCCTCGAAACAGTTGACGGCCACCGTGAAAGCGACGCCCCGGCGTTCGAAGAAGTCGATCGCCGCGAACGAGCCCTCCAGACGACGGGTGTCGGCCAGCACGACCGCGCCCAGCGCACCGCGGGCCAGTTCGTCCCACAGGAACCAGAAGCGGTCCTGGCCGGGCGTGCCGAACAGGTAGAGCACCAGGTTCTGGTCGATGGTGATACGACCGAAGTCCAGCGCCACCGTGGTGGTGGTCTTGCCCTCGACGCCGCGCAGATCATCGACGCCGGCGGACAATTCGGTAATGAGTTCTTCGGTGCGGAGCGGAGTGATCTCACTGATCGCCCCCACCATCGTTGTCTTGCCCACGCCGAAGCCGCCCGCGATGAGGATCTTCACCGAGGCGGCCATGGGCTGGGCGGTATCAGAGTTTTCGAATGCCATCGAGTACCGCTCGCAGAATGTTGAGGTCACCGGGCGCGGCCTCGGGGGAGGCCGGGGCCCGGAAGTTGAGGATGTTGTCTGAAATCAGGTCCCCCACCAGGATTTTGGTCACCGCCAGCGGCAGCCGCAGGGCGGCCGACACCTCGGCCACCGACAGCGGGAGCCGGCACAACCGGACGATTTCCGCGTACTCCGGTTCGACACGACGCAGCGGTGGGGCGGCATTGGGTACCACCACCACCGTGAGCATGTCCAGATCGTGCCCCGCACCCATGGTTCGGCCACCGGTCCGTGCGTAGGGACGCACGAGCGGACCGGCCGCGTCATCGAACCACTGTTCCCCCGGCCCCGGCCTCATGACAGTCGGGGGTTGCCTTGTCCGGCCAGATTGTGGCGCGGGGTGGTGGACAGGTAGTTGCCTACGCGCTGCACGGTCAGGTTCATCTCGTAGGCGACCATACCGAGGTTGGCCTGTTCGGTGGCCTGCAGCGCGAGGCAGGCATGGCTACCGGCGGCGGTCACGAACAGCACCGCGCGCTCTAGTTCGATGACCGCTTGGCGGACGCCGCCGCCGTCGAATCTGCCTCCGGCGCTGCGCGCCAGGCCGTAGAGGGTGGAGGACATGGCACCGAAGTGCTCCGCGTCCTCGCGGCTCATGGCGGAGGAGCGGCCCAGCAGCAGCCCGTCGGTGGAGTGCACCACCGCGTGACGGACGCCTGCGAGCCGGTCGACCAGATCATCGAGTAGCCAGTTGAGATCACCAGCGTTTGAGGTGGTCACCGTCGCCTTCCTGTCGTTCCGACTGTGTGCCTTCAAAGAAGGCCTGGGACTCAGGCCCGAACGAACCGGGGTCGGCCTGGCGGCCCTGCCTGGTTCCGTTTTCGATGGCGGAGAAAAGGTCTCGGGCCTGCTCGGCCGTGCGGGTGGCCTGGACCGTCGACTCGGGGGCCGACTGCTCCTGCGCCAATTCCGGTGCGAGACTTGCCTGCCGGCGCCTACGCGGGAGCGCGGGCCGGGCGTCGGAGCCAGTGTAATGGGATCGCCCGAATTCGCGAGACCGGAAACCGTTTTCCACCGGCGGGACGGGTTCGGCCGCCGGTTTCGGGTTCGGCCTCGGGTTGGTCGGCGGGTCGAACGGCGTTGCGGCTCCGAAGGACATGACCGGCGGCACGAGCGATCCGGTGGACGGCCCGAACGGCTCCGGCTGGGGCGCGGCCGGGGCCGCCGGCGCGCTGGGCGCGGCGGGCGGTTCCGGTGCGGCCGGGGGTGCGTAGGCCTCGTAGCCGACGATGGGCAGTTCGTAGCTCGAGATCGTCGACGGGGGAACCGCCGGCGCCGCGGGGAGCTGCGGCAGCGCGGCCACCGCCCGCGAGGCCGCGGACGGCTCGACGGCATCCAGCTGCCGCGGCACCACCGGTATCTCGCCGGTGCGGCCCGAGGGCTGTACGACCACGCTGTTGGGCACCAGCACGATGGCCCGCACGCCGCCGTAGTCGGATTCGGTGAGCCGCACCGAGATCCCGTTGCGGGCCGCCAGCTGGGCGACCACGAAGCGGCCGAGGCGGAAGTCGTCGGGCAGCATGGCGACACCGAAATCGGGTGCGTCGCGCAGGATCTCGTTGATCCGCGCCAGCTCCTCCTCGGGCATGCCCATGCCCTGGTCGATCACCTCGATGGCGACGCCCTTGCCGACCACGTTGCCGCGCACCTCGACCTGCGACTGCGGCGGCGAGAAGTGGGCGGCATTGTCGACGAGTTCGGCCAGCAGGTGCACGAGGTCGGCGACCGCGCTGCCGGCGATGGACACGTCGGGCAGCCGCGCGATCTTGACGCGGGTGTAGTCGAGGGTCTCGCCGACGGCCGAGCGCACGATCTCGAGCAGCTGCACGGGATTACGCCACTGCCGGCCGGGCTGACCGCCCGCGAGAATGATCAGGTTCTCGGCGTTGCGGCGTTCGCGGGTGGCCAGGTGGTCGAGGCGGAAGTAGATGTCGAGCAGCGCCGGATCCTCCTGCGACGACTCCGCGGCGTCGAGGATCTCCAGCTGGCGGTGCACGATGACCTGGCTGCGGTGGGCGATATTGAGGAACATCGCCTTGACGCCCTCACGGGTGCGGGCCTCGGTGACGGCGGCCGTCACGGCGGCGGAGTGGGCGTGGGTGAACGCCTTCGCCACCTGGCCGATCTCGTCGTGGCCGAAGTCCAGCACCGCGGCCTCGGCGGCGATGTCGACCGGCTGGCCCGTGCGCAGCTTGGCCATGATCTCGGGCAGCCGCTCGTCGGCCAGCACCAGCGTCTCGTTGCGCAGGCCCTTGAGGCGGCGGATGATCCGGTTCGCGAGCACCAGCGACACCAGGAAGGCGAGCCCGGAGACCGCCAGCATGCCGCCACCGGCGAGCGCGGAGTTGCGGGCATTGCTGTCGGCCACATCGGCGGCCATCTTCTCGTTGTGGCGGCTCATCTTCTCCCACAGGTGCAGGATCTGGGTGTTGAGCCGGGCAACGGTGTCGCGCCACTCCTGCGCGGTGAAGGTCAGCGGTGCGAGCTGCGGTGTGCCACCGGGTTTCACGGGCGGCACCGTCATGGGATCGAGTGCCCGCGACAGCAGCACGTTCTCCATCATGACGATCTTCGTCCAGTCCGGATCGTTCATGAGGGCCTGCATGTCGACGTCACCGTTGGTGCCGTCGCCGCCTGCCAGCACGCCGAGGTTCACCCGGTAGGTGCCTGCCACGCGGGAGAATTCGATGGCCAGCTCGGGCGGCAGGGTGCCGCCGGCGAGCAGGACCTCGCCGACCGCGGCCTCGCGGGAGAGCATCTCGGCGGCCTGCACGACCTGCAGTCCGTTGGCGACCTCCAGGGCCACTTCGGAACTGGGCGCGGTGTCGGCCACGATGCGGGTGCCGATCCAGACGAACTCGAGCAGCTTGCCGTAGAAGTAGTAGACATCGGAGATCGACACCGCGTTGGTGTCGATCTGGGTGCGCAGACCTGCCAGCTGGCGGGTCAGGGTGAGCAGCCCGCCGACGTCGCCGGTGACGGATTTCGGGCCGACCTTCTCCATGGCGGCGCTGACCGGCGCCATGCCCTGCAGCGCAGTGTCGAGACGGGTGCGCGCCTGCGCCAACGACTTCGGATTCGCCTCGTCGCCACCACCCATCTGGGAGAGGGAGAGCTGGCGCTCCTGCTCCACCGCGGCGATCACTTCTCCGGTCGGCGGTCCCGCGGCGGACAACGCGTCCGCCCAATCCCGCGCGTGCTTGCCCTCGACCACCAGGTACCCCGCGCCACCCACGCCGATCACGAGCAGCGCCAGGCTCGGGACAAGTGCGATGGCGAGCACGCGGGTCCGGACCCCGAGCCTCGCTCTGAACATCGGGCAAAGGTAACGGGGCGTAAGTCACATATGCCCCATCGATCCCGTTGAGCGGGACTGAGATTGACTTTCTCCTTCATGTATGACTGTGCATCACAAACGGAGCCATCGGGCAGCTACCTACTGGCAACCGGAAACTGAGGCGGAACAGCACAATTCGCGACTCTCACACACGGTGGCGAGGTGCGGCGGAGAGGAAGGATCCGACCCGCTGCACGGTCAGGTTCATCTCGTAAGCGACCATGCCCAGGTTCGCGTCGGCCGCGGCCTGCAGTGCCAGGCAGGCATTGGCACCTGCCGCGGTGACGAACAGGACCGCGCGGTCGAGTTCGATCACGGCCTGCCGCACCCCGCCCGCGTCGAATCGGTGCCCGGCACTGCGGGACAGCCCGAACAGGGTCGAGGACATGGCACAGAAGTGCTCGGCGTCCTCCCGGCTCATCCGCGCCGACCGGCCCAGCAGCAAGCCGTCGGCGGAATGCACGACCGCGTGCCGCACACCCGCGAGTTTGTCGACGAGATCGTCGAGGAGCCAGTCGAGATCACCAGCGGGGGAGGTGTTCACCATCGCCTTCCTGTCGGGTGGCGGGCGGCGGGCCGGGATCGGTCTGCCGCCCCTGTCGGGTGCCGTTCTCGATGGCCGAGAACAGCTCTCGCGCCTGCTCGGCGCTGCGTTCGTCCGATGCCGGGGCCGCGGCGGGGGCCTGCTCGGCGGCCGGGTGCTCGGCCAGCTCCGGCGCGAGATGCTCCTGGCGGCGGCGCCGCGGAAGCTCGGGCCGGAGATAGGCGGTGACCTGCGTATCCGGTGCGGGGAAGTACGGTTCGGGCGGGCCCGGTTGCCACGCGTCGAATGATGCTGCCGCCTCGCGAAATTCCGACGACGCGGTCGCGGCCTGCTCGAGTTCGGCTCGGCGCTGCGGGGGCCTGGCCTCGGGCCGCGGTTCCGCCGCACCGAGCTCGCCCTCGATCAGCCCGGACGGGACGAGGACGATGGCGCGCGTGCCGCCGTAATCGGAATCGGACAGGCGTACCGAGATGCCGTGCCGGGCGGCCAGGCGCGACACCACGAACAGGCCCAGGCGGGAATCCGAGGACAGGCTGGTGACGGCGAAATCCGGTGGCCCGGCCAACAGCTCGTTGAGCCGGGCCAGGTCGGACTCGGGAATGCCCATGCCCTGATCGCTGATCTCGACCGCGACCCCGCGGCCCACCGAGGCGCCGGAGATCTCGACGCGCGACTGCGGCGGGGAGAAGGAGGCGGCGTTGTCGATCAGCTCGGCCAGCAGGTGGATGAGGTCGGCGACGGACCGGCCGGCAATGAAAGCCGCAGGCAGGCGGCCGGTCTGGACCCGGGTGTAGTCGGCGGTCTCGCCGACCGCGGACCGCACCAGTTCCAGCAGCGGAACCGGATTGCGCCACTGGCGGCCGGGGCGCCCGCCCGCGAGGATGATCAGGTTCTCGGCATTGCGGCGTTCGCGGGTGGCCAGGTGGTCGAGCCGGAAGTAGATGTCCAGCAGCTCCGGATCCTCCTGCTGGGACTCGGCCGCGTCGAGGATCTCCAGCTGCCGGTGCACCACCACCTGGCTGCGGTGCGCGATATTGAGGAAGACCGACTTCACGCCCTCGCGGGTACGCGCCTCGGTGACCGCGGCGGCGACGGCCGTCCCGTGCGCGTGGCCGAAAGCCTCGGCGACCTGTCCGATTTCATCGTGGCCGAAGTCCAGGACAGGGGTCTCGGTGTCGATATCGAGGTGTTCACCGGCGGCCAGCCGACTCATCGTCTCGGGCAGCTGCTCGTCGGCCAGGGCGAAGGTGCGGTCGCGCAAGCGCCGGAGCCTGCGGATGATCCGATTGGCCAGCGCCAGCGCGACCAGGATCGCGCCCACCCCGACCACGACCATGCCCGTCCCGGCCGCCAGCGATTTCCTGGTGGTGTCGTCCGCGGCGGCCCCGGCCAGCTGCTGGGCCTCGGCGTTCTCCGCCTGCCAGAGGTTCGCCAGGCCACGCGTGACCTCCCCGGCGCTGTGCTGCCATTCCGCGACCGTGATCGGAAACGGTTGCAGCGCCGAGCGTTTGGCCGAGCCTTCCGACGGCACCAGGGTGTGCTGGGCCAGGACCGGCTCCACCAGGCCCAGCTGCTGCCAGGCGGCGGTCGAGACCAGTGCCCGGGCCGCGGCGGCCTGCTTCTCGTCCGGTGCGCCGACGATGCCGTCGACCCGGGTGCGGTAATAGCCGACCAGGCTGAGGTATTCGGCGCCCAGCTCGGGGGAGAGGTTGTTGCCGTCGACGAGGGCCGCGCCCAGCGCGTTCGCGCGGCTCATGGCCTCCAGGCAGTGCAGCACATCCGCGGCCTGGGTGAGCTCGACGGCGGTGGCGGCATCGGGAGCCGTCTTCTGCGCGACCTGCACACCCGCCATGACGGCCTCGGGAATGTGGTTGTAGAAGGCGTAGGCATCGGCCAGCCCGAGGGTGCCCGCATCGACGCCGGCGCGAATTCCGGCCAACTGCTTGCTCATTTCGCCGAGGGCGCCGGTGGCCTGGTCCATGGACGCGGGCCCGATCCGCGACAGCGCCGACTGGGCGGGGGCGATCAGGCGCACAGCACTGTCGAGCCGCTGGCGCGCCGTCGTCAGCTGGCGCACATCGGACTCCATGCCGGCCACCCGCCACAGGGTCAGCTGCCGTTCGGCCTGCACGGCCTCGATCAGCTCGCGGGTGGGCGCGATGCCTGCCTGCATCTCGTCGGCCCAGGTACGGGCCCGGTGTGAGCGGTCGATCAGGGTGCCGGCCACGCCGAGACCGATGGCCGCCAACGCCACGCTCGGGACCAGCGCGATGGCCAGGATCCGGGTGCGGACCCCGAGCGTCGGAAAGCGCATCGCTGCAACGTAACTGCACGGCGATCCGCTCGACGGGTCGAGTCTTTTTGTGCGGGACGGGATTTGACACCGGCGAGACGAGTCCCGTAAGCCGGGAGGTTGCCGAGTTCTCTGCAATTGCTTTAGAATTCGTTTACCTTCGAGTCAGCTGTGAGCTTCCTGTGAGACCAGAGTGGGCAAACTTTCAGCACTAGCTTCGTCCGCGCCCGGGACAGCGGGCCGCGCCCGTGATCCGGGCGCGCGGACGGAGGAGACGAAGTGCAGCACAGGAAACGCGTATGGCCGGTCGCCGTCGCGGCCGCCACGGCCACGGTGTCGGCGGCGACGCTCATCGCCGGATGCGGATCGGACAGCAAGGCCGACAGCGAAGTCCACAACATCATCTATCTGCTCGGCGACGGCATGGGGCGCACCCACGTCACCGCGGCCCGGGAGCGTTTCGCGGGCGCCAACGGCCGGCTCAACCTCGAACAGCTGCCCTACGTCGGTGCGGTCGCGACCTATGCGGTGGAACCCGGCAGCGCCAAACCGTCCCTGGTGACCGACTCGGCGTCCGCGGCGACGGCCTGGTCCTCGGGCGTGAAGACCTACAACGCCGCCATCGGCGTGGACGCCTACGGCAAGTCGGTGCCGACCCTCATGGAGCAGGCCAAGGCCGCCGGATTCGCGACCGGCAATGTCAGCACCGCCGAGATCACCGACGCCACACCGGCGGCCATGGTCAGCCACACCCTGCTGCGTGGCTGCCAGGGCCCGGTATTCAGCGAATCGTCCTGTCTGCCGAAGAAATCCGACGGCAGCCACGAGGGGCAACCCGCCGACAAGACGCTGGTCACCCCCATCGCCGAGCAGATCGCTCGCAACAACACCGCCGATGTCATTCTCGGCGGCGGCCTGGCCCGCTTCGAGCCCGACGACCAGAAGGTCATGCAGGACAACGGGTATCAGGTGCTGGGTAGCATGGGCGACCCGGCCCTGAAGGCGCAGACGCCCGAGAGTCAGCAGGTGGCCACCGCGGCCGAGTTGAAGGCGGTGACCGGGCAGAAGGTGATCGGCCTGTTCAACCGCGGGAACATGACCGCCACCAATGCCCGCGCCGCACTACCGGATTCGGCCCCGCAGAAGCAGGAGCCGACGCTGGCCGAGATGACCACCAAGGCCATCGACCTGCTGACGAAGCGCAAGGACGGCAAGGGCTTCCTGCTGCAGGTGGAGGGCGCGCTCATCGACAAGCGCTCACACGCCAACGACGCCGCCCAGACCCTCGACGAGGTCAAGGCATTCGACGACGCGGTGGCCGCGGCCCTGGACTTCGCGAGGAAGGACGGGCACACCATGGTGATCGTGACCGCCGACCACGAGTGCGCCGGGTTCAACATCATCGAGAAGAACACCTTCACCAATGCCGAAGCGGTTGCGCCGCCGACGAACGTCGACACGGGCAACCCGGCCAACAACAGCGTCCCGTCGCGCGACGGCAAGGACAACGTGAAGGACCCGGCACGCTCGACCGGGTTCATCAACGGTGCGGGACACCAGGATCCGCGCAATTTCGCCCCCGCCACCTTCCGCACGCCCGACGACCCGGCCGAGGTCAAGGACGGCTCTCCTGAGGCGAGCCTGTGGCTGACCTACCTGTCCGGCAACCACACGGGCGCGGATGTGCAGATCTACGCCTACGGCCCCGGCGCACAGGTGTTCGCGGCGAATCAGGACAACACCTCGCTGTACACCAAGATGCACGAGGCGCTGCTGTCGTGAGACGGCGACCTGGTCTGCTGATGATGGGCCTGCTGATGGTGGCCGCGAGCGCGGGTTGTTCGACCGCTCCGCACGCCGCCGACCCGGCACCCACGCCCACCCCGATGGCGGCACCGAAGCCCACTTCAGCGCCTGTCCCGGCGGTCACGGTCTCGCCCGGTGAGGTGCGACTGAGCCCGGGTCCCTTCACCGATCGGGTCCAGCTGAACGGGGTTCGCCTCGAAGGTGCTTCGGTGCGCGGCACTCTCGCCATCATCTCCGATATCAGCGATGTGCTGGCACTGGAGGTGCACGCGGCCTTCTACGACACGACCGGCCACGTGGTGGGTGCGGGAACCTTCCAGCACGCCGACGCGGAACCCGGCGGTGGCGCGCACGCACCGAACCCGGATGGCATCCCCTTCACGATCACCGCGTCCCCGGCCGATGCGCCGATCTCCGCCGCGGTGCTGTCGATTCCGGTGCTGGTCAACGAATAGCCTTTTCCCGCAGCGCTTTTCATGATCCCGCGCACGCACCCCTCGTGCGTGCGCGGGATCGGGCCCTGGAGCCGGTGCTGCCTCACCGGCGATGGATCCCTGCCCGGGTACTGCTGGCTGTTTCTTCGTTCCGGATTCGTGATCGGTTACAGAATTCGCAGGTAGCAGCCAAAATCTGGGCAATCACGACATTTGGGCCCAGCCGGCCATCCGGCCGGAACCCGATCCGAGCGGGCGGAATCCCGCAGTCCCGGCCGGGCACGCGCGTAGCGGAGTAGATTGTGTGTATCCGCAAGTTACCCGCAAGTAGGAGGCGATGATGCCGGTGCCGGCTGCCGCGGTGTTCGAACGGTTGCGCTCGTTCGCGGCCGTGGATACCACCCAGGACCATGCGACCCGAGCGATCACCGAGGTGTTCACCGGCGAAACCCTGGGCTCGGTGCCGGTCGGGACCGCCGCCGATGTCACGGCCGCCATCGCCAAAGCGCGTATCGCGCAGGCCGAATGGGCCGCGCGCACGCCCAAACAGCGGGCCGAGATACTGGATCGATACCGGGCGCTCGTGGTCGAGAACCGCGAGTACCTGATGGACATCATCCAGGCCGAGACCGGCAAGGCGCGGTGGGCGGCCCAGGAGGAGGTCGTGGGCCTGATGTTCGCCGCCCGCTACTTCTCCCGGGTGGCGCCGCAGCTGCTGGCCCCGCGCGGTGCGGCGGGCGCGTTCCCGGTGCTGAACCGGGCCTCGGTGCGCGCGGTGCCCAAGGGCGTGGTCGGGGTGATCGCGCCCTGGAACTACCCGATGCTGCTCTCGGTGGGCGACTCGATTCCGGCGCTGCTGGCCGGCAATGCCGTGGTGGTCAAGCCCGACAGCCAGACCCCGTACTCCTCGCTGGTCAATGCCGAGCTGTTCGCGCGCGCCGGGCTGCCGCGCGATCTGTTCGCGGTGGTCCCGGGACCCGGCACGGTGGTCGGCACGGCCATCGTGGAGGACTGCGACTACCTGATGTTCACCGGTTCCTCCGCCACCGGCCGCACCCTGGCCGAGCAGTGCGGGCGGCGCCTCATCGGCTTCTCGGCCGAGCTCGGCGGTAAGAACCCGATGATCGTCACCCGCGGCGCCGATCTGAACAAGGCCGCCAGGGCCGCCGTCCGCGCCTGCTTCTCCAATGCGGGCCAGCTGTGCATCTCCATCGAGCGGCTCTATGTCGAGCGCGAGGTCGCCGACCAGTTCACCACGAAGTTCGTCGCGTCGGCGCGGGCGGCGAAACTCGGTGCCGCGTACGACTTCTCGCAGGATATCGGCAGCCTCATCTCCGAGGCCCAGCTGGAGACGGTCACCAAGCATGTGGCCGACGCGGTGTCCAAGGGCGCGAAGGTGCTCGCCGGCGGCAATGCCCGCCCCGACCTGGGCCCGCTGTTCTTCGAACCGACGGTCCTGTCCGAGGTCACCGACGCGATGGAGTGCGGCCGCAACGAGACCTTCGGCCCGCTGGTGTCGATCTACCCGGTCGACTCGGTACAGGAGGCCATCACCCGCGCCAATGACACCGAGTACGGCCTGAACGCCAGCGTGTGGGCGGGCAGCAAGGTCGAGGGCGAGCGCATCGCGGAGCAATTGCACGCGGGCACGGTGAACGTCGACGAGGGCTACGCCCCGGCCTGGGGCACCACCGGCGCGCCGATGGGCGGTATGGGCATCTCCGGCGTCGGCCGTCGCCACGGTCCCGACGGCCTGCTGAAGTTCACCGAACCCCAGTCCATCGTGGTCACGCGGTTCCTGAACCTGGACGCCCCATCCTTCATCCCGCAGAACACGTGGCAGCCGTTCCTCATGGCCGTCGCCCGCAGCATCCGGTTCCTGCCGGGTCGCTGACCTTCCCGCTGGACCACCCGTCCGGCGTGCGTACACTGTACCCGTCAGAAGGGTGGTCGAATGCCGGAGAATCCGCTCGCCGCGCCGGGTGCGTGGGACCAGGTCGCTGAGAGTTATGACGAGGTCGTATCGGACATGATGCGGCCGTTCGCGATTCGCGCATTGGAATCGGCCGAACTGAGCGGCCGGTCCCGGGTCATCGATGTGGCCACCGGGCCCGGCGTGCTGGCGCTGCTGGCCGCGCCGCGGGTCGCGGAGGTGGTCGCGGTCGACTTCTCCGAGGCCATGATCCGGCGGCTACGGCGTGCCATCATGCAGGCGGGGGTCGGCAATGTGCTCACCGGCGTCGGCGACGGGCAGCAATTGCGCTACGCCAGTAACACTTTCGACGCCGCGTTCTCGATGTTCGGGCTCATGTTCTTCCCGGACCGGGCCAGCGGGTTCGCCGAGCTGTACCGGGTGCTGCGGCCGGGCGGCATCGCGGTGGTGTCGAGCTGGGCCCCGATCACGGACTCGCCGCTGATGACATTGCTGTTCGAGGCGTTCCAGGCCGGAATTCCGGGATTCCCCGCGCCCCAGCCGAATCCGGAGAGCCTCGAGAATCCGAACCTGTTCGAGAAGGAGCTGCTCGCGGCCGGTTTCACCGAGGTCGTGCTGCGGCCGCACGCGGAATCGTTCAGTTACGACAGCGCCGAGCAGATGTGGGATCGGCTGACCCGGGGCAGCGCACCACTGCAGGCGACCCGCCGGCGCACCGACAAGGCCACCTGGGCAGCCCGGGAAAAGGTGATGATCGACTATCTGCGCGAGCACTACGTACCGGGCACGCCGCTGTCGACGACCGCGTGGCTGGGCACCGGTCGCGTTCCGCGATAAGGACTTTCGGGTTCGGAGCCCTCCGAAGGCTCCGGAGGTTTACGATGGCGCGGCCGACCCGGAGAAACCGGCCGCGCCACCTTCCTTCATCCGGCCAGCTCGTTGCCGCGCAGCGGAGCGGGAGCCGCTTCCAACGCCGCTGCCTCGGCATCGGTGAACAGGCGTGACCGGATGACGAACCGGACTCCCTCGGGGGCCTCGAGGGAGAAGCCACCGCCGCGGCCGGGGACCACGTCGACGGTGAGATGGGTGTGGCGCCAGTACTCGTACTGGTCGGCGCTGATCCAGAACGCCGTGTCCGGGAAGACGCGGCCGAGCAGAACATCGGCCGCGCCCACCCGGAACTCGCCCAGGGGGTAACACATCGGGGAGCTGCCGTCGCAGCAGCCGCCCGACTGGTGGAACATCACCGGACCGTGGTGATCGATGAGGTCCTGCAGCACGTGTGTGGCGGCCTCGCTGATGGTCACCCGGGATACTGAACCTGCTTTCATCACGCTCCTCGCAGACCGTCCGGCCTGTCCGACTTCGAATTACCGACGAGTTCTGAATGAACCGAATTGCTTGCGGTTCAGAAGAATCCGAGCTTGTTCGGGGAGTAGGACACGAGCAGGTTCTTGGTCTGCTGATAGTGGTCGAGCATCATACGGTGGTTTTCCCGGCCGATGCCGGACTTCTTGTAGCCGCCGAACGCCGCGTGCGCGGGATAGGCGTGGTAGCAGTTCGTCCACACCCGGCCGGCCTTGACGGCGCGGCCCACCCGGTAGGCGGTGCTGCCATCGCGGGTCCACAGGCCCGCGCCGAGGCCGTAGAGCGTGTCATTGGCGATGGTTACCGCTTCGACCTCGTTGTCGAAGCGGGCCACCGCTACCACCGGACCGAAGATTTCCTCCTGGAAGATCCGCATGTCATTGCGGCCCTCGAAGATCGTCGGTTCGATGTAGTACCCATTGGGGAAGCCCTCCACCTTGCGCATCTCGCCGCCGGTGAGGACCGTCGCGCCCTCTTTGCGGCCGATGTCGATGTAGGACAGGATCTTTTCGTACTGGTCGTTACTGGCCTGTGCGCCGATCATGGTCGTGTCGTCGAGCGGATTGCCGCCCTTGATGGCCTTGGTGCGTTCGAGGCAGCGGGCCATGAACTCGTCGTAGATGGACGAGTGGATCAGTGCCCGCGACGGGCAGGTGCAGACCTCGCCCTGGTTGAGCGCGAACATCACGAAGCCCTCGACGGCCTTGTCCAGGAAGGCGTCGTCGGCCGCCATGACGTCGGGGAAGAAGATATTGGGGCTCTTGCCGCCGAGTTCCAGGGTGACCGGAATGATGTTCTCGCTGGCGTACTGCATGATGAGCCGGCCGGTGGTGGTCTCGCCGGTGAAGGCGACCTTGGCGACGCGCGGGCTGGAGGCCAGCGGCTTGCCCGCCTCGACGCCGAAACCGTTGACCACGTTGACGACTCCGGGCGGCAACAGGTCGGCGATGAGCTCGATGACCAGCAGCAGCGAGGCCGGGGTCTGCTCGGCGGGCTTGATGACCACGCAGTTGCCGGCCGCGAGCGCGGGGGCCAGCTTCCAAGCGGCCATGAGGATCGGGAAGTTCCACGGAATGATCTGCCCGACCACACCCAGCGGTTCCTGGAAGTGATAGGCGACGGTGTCGGCGTCGATCTGGGAGAGATGGCCCTCCTGCGCGCGCACCGCGCCGGCGAAGTAGCGGAAGTGGTCGACCGTCAAAGGCAGGTCGGCGGCGAGGGTTTCGCGGACCGGCTTGCCGTTCTCCCAGGTTTCGGCGACGGCGAGCCGCTCCAGGTTCGCCTCGATCCGGTCGGCGATCTTGTTGAGGATGTTGGCACGATCCGTCACCGACGTGGCACCCCAGGCGTCGGCCGCCCGGTGCGCCGCCTCCAGGGCCATGTCGATGTCCGCGGCACTCGAACGCGCCACCTGGCAGAAGGTTTCACCGTCGATCGGGGAGGGATTGTCGAAGTATCTGCCCTCGATCGGCGCTTTCCACTCACCACCGATGAAGTTGTCATAGCGGCGGTTGAAGCTGACGATGCTCCCGTCGGTGCCGGGTTTTGCGTAGATCATGGCGCGGCTCCTGATCCCGTATCTGCGGTGACGGGGGCCACTATGAACGGCGAAGGTTGGCGGGAGGTTGGCGCCGGGTTGGCGAAACGTTGCTGAGTCACTGCCGTCGAATACGACTGCGGTAATGGACATTCCGGACAAGGACGGCATATTCGTGGCAGGGCGTGCACCTGCGCACGCGCTGCGGCATCGATTACGCGCGCAAGGCGGTGTGCAGGCGCGCGGTCGCCAGGGCGCGGCGGCTGTCGCCGTGAGGGAGCAGGTGCAGCACGTGTTCGTGGATCTCGATGTCGTCCGGGCAGCGCTGGCCGAAACGCAGGGCGTGCTCGGGGTTGCGGTCGGCGAGCACGGCGGTGCGCAGGCAGACGTCGAGGTGTTCGCGCCACTGCACGATGCCCGGAACATCCGAATCAGGCAGCAGCGGACCGCGATACAGACGGACGGCGGTGGTCAGGTCGCCCGCTTCGAGGGCGGCGAGCAGCTCGACGGCGTCGCAGGCGAGGGGCTCGGTGAGCATGTAGCGGCGGTCGGCGATGCGACCGCCGGTGGCGGCGCGCAGGCGGGAGACGTCGGCCTTGAGAGTGCTGGAGGACACCGACCGGTCGCCATAGACGGCCTCGTGCAAGCGTTCCGGCGTGAAGCCCTCGGGCTCCAGGGCGAGCAGGGTCAGGATCTCCAGCTGCCGAGGCCGCATCGCCAGCTGCTTGCCCTGCTTGTAGAGGCGCGGCACCCCAAGCGATTCCAGCCGGGTATCACCGGCGGGGCGGGCCTGTTCGGCATGTACTCGGGCTTCGATGGCTGTCACCAGGGCTCGGACCGTTGTGAGGATGAGCGGATGTGAGCGATCCCAATACGTCGACAAATCCAGCACGCCGAGCTGACGACCGTCGGCGGCGCGGATGGGCGCACAGTAACAGACCCAGCCGTGAAGCGCCTCCACCAGATGCTCGGCAGCCCAGACCGAGGTGGGGCGGCCGCTGTGCAGCGAGAGCGCGACACCGCTGGTGCCCATGTACGGCTCGTCCCAGCAGCCGCCGGGGGCGAGATTGACCGATTCCGCCCGCCGCCGGACCGATCGGTCGCCACAGCTGAAGAGCACGGTCCCCGTGTCGTCGGTGACCACCGCGACCATGCCCGAATCCTCCGACAGTGCCCGGAGCTCACCGGCCATCTCGGTGATGGGCGTGCGCAACGGCGATTCGGCCCAGCGCGAACCCAATTCGTCCCGATCGGTTCCGGGCGCCACCGCGCGCGTCGGATCCACCGTGCGCAGCGACCGCTCCCACGACTCCGCCACCTCGTTGCGCAGCACCACCTCGGTGCCGGGCGGGCGGCCCGAGGAGGCCGTGGTCCACCGCACCCATGCCTTCTCCAACTCCGCACGCTGGTGCGAAGGAACTGGCAGCAATGTCATGGCGCAAACTCCTCGCGGTGCGACCGGACCGAGCGATATCCCATGATGGCGCGCGGTCGCATCGCGCGGGCCGCATTCGCCGCAGTCCGTGCGCCAATTCGTTCCAGGCGGCTTCGCAGCCTTTGCCGCCCCGTTCCCGCGCCCTCGAACGGTTCCGGATTCCACTGGTAGACAAGAAGTATGGTCCTCCCTTTCCGCTTCGGCGTGAACCTGCTGACCCCCGCATCCCGCCCGCAATGGATCGAGAAGTGCCGTCGCGCCGAGGGACTCGGCTACGACGTCATCGGCGTGCCCGACCATCTCGGGCTGCCCGCGCCGTTTCCGGCGCTCATGCTGGCCGCGGATGTCACCGAACGGCCGCGGCTGAACACCTTCGTGCTCAATACGCCCTTCTACAACCCGGTCCTGCTGGCCCGGGACGTGGCCGGGCTGGATCAGCTCACCGGAGGGCGGTTCGAGCTGGGGTTGGGGGCCGGGTATGTGCGTGCCGAATTCGAGGCCGCCGGAATGCCGTTCCCGTCGGCGGGCCGCCGCGTCGCGCACCTCGAGCAAACGGTCACGACGTTGCGCCGCCTCTACGCCGATCCGGAGTATCAGCCGCGGCCGGCGCAGCCTTCCGGGCCGCCGCTGCTACTGGCCGGCTGGGGTGAGCGGGCGCTGCGGCTGGCCGCCGAGTACGCCGACATCGTCGCCTTCACCGGCGCGAGCTCGGCCGACAGCGGCTTGCTCACGCTCGCGGACGCCGACTCGACCGAGAAGAAGACGGACTACGTACGCGGGCTGCTCGGAAACCGGGCCGGCGCCGTCGAATTCAACCTGCTCGTGCAGGGCATCGCCGCACCCGCCGACCGTGCGGCCGCGGTCGCCTACCTCACCGAGCACCTGCCCTTCGGCTACACCGGCGCGCTCGAGGACCTGCCCGTGCTGCTGGTCGGCACCGCCGCGCAGATGGCCGAGGCCCTGCGCGAACGGCGGGAACGCTTCGGGTTCAACTACATCACAGTGCTCGAGCACAACATGGACCGGTTCGCGCCGCTCATCGAGCTGCTGAAGGGGGAGTGACCTCCGCAGGATTCAGGTGCCCGGGACCGCGTCGGGGGCGATGAACATGTAGCTCTTCTCCTCCACCCGCTGCTTGATGCGCCATTCGCCGGCCATGCGCACGAAGGTGTCGTGGTACCAGAGTCCGCACAGCATGAGCTGCCGCGTGCCGTCGGCGGCGGTGACCAGCATGGGGTTGTGGCACATGGTGCGGGCGGTGGCGTGATCGCCCCCCACGCGGATGGAGGAGTTACTGATCATGTGCTGGAAGGCGGAGAAATTCGGCATGACGGTGGCGAGGAACTTCTTGGTGGATTCCACGTCACCGGCCGGGCCGCCCATGGCGGTGTAGTCGATGTGCGCGTCGGGGGTGAAGATTTCGTCCAGCAGCTCCCACTGGTGGGTGTCCACGGCGTGGGAATAGCGGACCATGAGGTCCTCTATTTCCAGGCGGTCCGAAATCTCCTGCAGGGACAGCATGGTGCCTCCGAGTGGTGCCGATAACTCTTCTGGGACGGTGGGCCAGCGTACGGCGAGGCGGCCGTTGATCTTGCCGTTTCCGAAAGATACTGGAGGCGAATGAGAACCGCCGAGTTCAGAGGCGTGAATCGTGTCATGAGCTGCGGGGTTGCTCGACCTGCCACCTACCGAGAACTACCGCGCACCCGGCTACCGGATCGCTCCGCTCTGGAGCTGGCGCTCATGCTGCTGCCCGGTGAGCGGTAGCCGACCCCGACCTTCGACGGCCGCGTCGCTCGAGTTCAACGCCGAAATCCGGCAACTTGAGCAGGTCATACACACGGCAGTGCAGTCTGCAGGTGGAAACGGCGAAGGTCTGTCTCGGAATCCCCCCTCCGAGACAGACCTTCGCTGTTTCCTGCGGTAGCGGCGAGAGCCGTTTCGACGCTGAGACGTCCTGCGCTACAGCAGCTCGGCGTACACGTGGCCGTCGAAGATTCCGAACTCGATCGGACGAGGATACTCGGACGGCTCTCCGGCCTGAACGGATAGTAGGTTCGCCCCGATTGCAGTGGTCGCCCACTCCCGCAGCACCTCCGGTAGCTGGTACTGCGTGCCGTTGGTTGTGCGTACGTAGATGAGGTCGGCGCCAGCGGGGTCGAGAATGCCGACGGCCGCCACTTCGAGAATCAGCCCCGTCTCTTCGGGTGAGGCGATCATGGGCGGGTCGAGTGGTGTCATGCCAGGAAGATAATGCTGGCAGCGGGCACTGCGGGCTGCTCCGGACGACGCGGTCCGATACGTCCGGGTAGGTCTCTACTCCGGTCCAACGGCCGCCGTCCAACGTCCAACAGGACAGACAGCGCAGCCCCGCCGGCTTACGGCTTCTACTGGTGGTCATCGCAATTGACGCAGCCGAGCACCTCCGGATGGGCGCCTGTTCCCGCGGGCGCTCGTCACCCAGCCCGGCGGCTCGAGTTCTGCGTGTAATGGAATACGCTGCCTGCTGTCATCAACGCTGTGGAAGCGCTGAGTACGTCGAATGAGAGCCTGTCCGGATCCCCCCTCCGCGACCGGCTTTCATCGTTTCGGGAAACAGATCGGACATTCCCGGCCGATCATCGGACGATGGCCACGACAGAGTGCGAGCAGGCCGGCGGGTGGGGTGGCGATCCGGGTTCGGCGATCCCTGCGTCGGTGCCGCTGTACACGTGGAATCTCGCGGGTTACCGGATGGGTCACGCTGCGAGTGGTCCGAACCGGCAAACGTTCGGAGGTCGTTCGGATTCGTGCTTCGGCTTGATCGAACTGATTGAGCGGGGCCGTGATTCGGATTGGCCCTTCTCAATGACGGGCACGGGGGATGCCAAATGGCCGTGGGACACATAGCGCGAAGACATTCGCGCGGTGTGCGTCGTGTCGCCACGCGGGTGCTGGGAGTGGCAGCGAGGCAAAGGACTCGATCGAGGCGCAGGTGAAGGGCGCGGGCGCCGCGATCACCGAGCCCGCCAATACCGACCCCTACTCGGTACCGAACTAACTGTCGGAACCGCTCCCGCCCGACATCCGGGTGGGGAATTCGAAAGGAGAACCGAATGCGCGACGCCGACAGCCATCCCATCTTCTCTCGATGCCTCGCCTGCACCAACCGCATCCACTGGGTGGAATCCCCGACCGGCGGCTGGTGGAAGCACGACAAGCACCCCGGCGAGGACCACGACGCGGTCTCGCCGCTGCGCGTGCTGGAAGAGATCGACAACAGCGGCAACTACGTGGTCGTGGGAACCACCATATGACCGTGACCCTCCAATGAGCAGTCTCAGCAGTTGGCGCCCAACCATGGCGATCACCGCAGCGCCGACGATCATCTCTGTGAGTCTTGATGTCTTCATGTTTGCCCTGCTCAGCTTCGTCCCAACCCCCGGCTCATGCTTCACGGTCAACTCCGTGACACGCCAGCACACAGGAACGGTCACAGCGCCGAAACGCAACCGCCCCAGCCATTCCCGGCTGGGGCGGTTGCGTCGTTTCAGCAGTTGGGCCCGGCTAGGGCGCCAGGTGTGCGCCGCCGTCGCGGGTGTGGATGACGACGCCGGGCTTCTCGTCGGTTCGGCCTTGCGCGACCGCGAACACCAGCCCGTCGTCACCGACATCGACACGCATACTGTCGATGCTGGAGGTGATGGTCACGGCGGCGGCGTCCTGGGCGGCGATGCCGGTGACCCCGAACCAGGACAGCTCCGAGGGCTCCCCGTCCGGGGTGAGCGTGCTATAGCGACTGCGACTGAGCCGCTGGATCGGCTGGCCGGGCGTGGTTTCGGTCCTGCGGTCAACAGTGCGGTGAAACTGGCCGCCGATGATGCCGGGCCCGACCCATTGCCCGTCGCGGTGTTCTACGAACACGATCGCGCGGCCCACGGGGTTGTCCACCAGGACCGCGACGACGCCGTGGCGTTCGAGCACGGCGACAGGGTGGGCGCCCCCGCCGGGGCCGGTGAGCGCGGCGAGGGCGACTTCGATTGCCTGGTGCGGCACCATTTTTCCGTATCGGGCCTTTCGTCGGTCAATGCACTGGCGTCCAGCCCAGCGGCCGATACTCCGACTGGTTCCCGTAGGCCGTCACGAATTCCTCGCCGCGGTCTATCGGCTGTGCCCAGAACTTCAGCCCGAAGTGGGTCGGCAACTTGCGGACGTCCACGGTGATCGTGCGCCGCGTGGTCTCCAGATGTATGGCGGGCAAAGTGGGTTCGAAGCGGGCCAGGATGAATTCGGTGCCGTCTTCGCACCGGCTGTTCAGGCAGTCGATCGTCTTCCCGGTGTAGAGGGGCCGGCCGCCGAACCCCCAACCTTCGTTTACGCCGGGACCAGTGATCGTGACCCTGGTCATAAGGATGTCCTCGCCGGGATGGTTTTCCGTGATCACGGGATTGGCGGGGCCTGCCCAGACCTGCCAGGTGAGCCGCCCGTCAGTGCGTTGCTCGGTTACCGGCACGTCGTTGGTCATCGCCCCGCCTTCCTCACGTCAGCGGTTGATGTCTGCGCACGCTACTCCGCCGTGGCCGATGATTTCGCCGCATGCCTGCGTTCCGTTCTGGAATGTCCCGGTCGGACTCAAGTCGTCGTAGTAGAAGCCGACTTGCCCGCTCTGCTGGTCCGGGGTGGGGCAGATATCGTGGTAGGCGCTCTCGAGACCGCCGCCAGCGCGGGTGACGTAGAAGTGGTCTCGCAGGCACCCGATCGGTGGGGAGTAGAACTCGAGTCCCCACTTGCCGACGAAGACGCTGTCGCCGTAGAGGTGCCCGGTTCACATCTGATCGCTTCCGCGTGTGCCGGTGCTGTGGTGGCCAGCGCTGCGGCGACAGCGAAGCCAGCGATCGATAGGCGGGCGATTGCGTTGGTGTGCAACGGTTTTCACCTCATCTAGTTGTTATTCTCTTGTGGTTGTCGACTGTTCTCGGCGCGGCGAGCCGTCACCCATTGGGCGAGGCGTTCCAGGCGTCCTTCGCGGACTGGCGCGCAGCCAGGTATTCGCGGGCGGTCGTCACCCGCGGGCACGGGGGCGTGCACTGGGCGTGGATCTTCGCGATCCCCTCGGCGAGCCGCTCGGAGATGTCGAAGATGAATCCTCGGTCGCACCAATCGTTTACCCATCCAGGCTGATTCATGCCGTCACCTCCCCTGACGCTCGGCGCAGCGCGGCGTGGAACTGCTTGCAGGTGGGGCCATGTTCGGCGTGGTCGGAGAGAACGAACCGCGCTTCGTCAAGACTTTCGATCGATGCCGGGTCGTCGGCGCAGAACCTGTGGAGTTCCAGCCACAGATCCCGCGTCGCGGCGTTCACCGGATCCTCGGCTTGATCGCGCCGGTGCCGGTAAGAGCGTCGAACGCGGCTGCCTTGCGTGCGCAATCCGCGGTCCTGCATTCACGATGGGTTTGCATGGTCGCGTGCGCTTCGATGGGGCTGAGCGCGATTCTGGGCGCATCATGGCTCGACGCGTCCAGCCCGGCGGTGGCGGCGTCGGGGGAGTCGGGCGTCAGTCGGTGTCTGCCAGCGGCTTTGGGGTCGCGCAGCGGCAGCAGATACAGGCACGCGGTCGCTACTATGAGTGCTGCGGTCAGGCCGATCAACACTGCATTCGTCAACATCGGAACCTCGGGACGTTCGGTGGGTTATGCCCGAATGCCGGAGACGTCGCCGGCCCGATGCGTGGGTATGGCTACGAACGCAAACGAACCGGCGACGTCATCCCCCTTGCGGGGTCTGGGGCTACCCGGCAACCGGGAGCTGTGTCTCCACCATCTCATTAATTGATGTCCCAAAACAGGCCATTTGAGGGGACATCGTGTAGACATTGTTTGTCTCCAAGGGGACATGTATACCCAAGTAGGGGGTAGGCTCGTAACCATGACGTCCCCGCCCCCGCTTCGTATCGCGCGCATGAGCCTCGGCTACCGGTCCCAGGAGGATCTGGCGAAGGCGCTCAACGAAGCCGCCCGAAGCATCGGCCTGCGCATCTCGGTCACCAAGAAGACCATCGGACGCTGGGAATCGGACGCGCCGCCGTGGCCGCAGGCCGATCACGCCCAAGCGTTGGAGGCTCTGTTCAACCGCCCGATTACTGAGCTGGGGTTCAGCTCATCGCGCCGGTCCGGCTCCGAATCGCCTCGCCCGCAGGCGATAGGAAGTCGTGAGACGTGGGCGTCTCGCCATGCCGGAGCCGCGCCCGGGATGCTGCCCCAATCGGTGGCATCGGATTTCATGGCCTCGGCAGCCGCGTACCGCCATATGTACTGGTCGGTGCCGGCCGATCGTCTCCAGCGGCTCGTGGCCGAGCACGCCGCGCTCGGATGGGACCATCTGGATCAGATTCCTGGTGCAGCGCGCTCGCTGATGGCGCGCGCCGTCGCGGAGACCAGTCTCCTCGCGGGTCGGCTGGAATTCTTCGATCTACAGCAACCCGAGCTGGCGAAGCCGTCTTTCGCGCTCGCGCTCCAGGCCGCGAGCCGCGCCGATGACGCATTGCTGGGCGCTGCGGCGTTGGCGCACATGGCATTCGCGCCTGCCTTCTCCGGCGACACCGATCGCATCGAGGAGGCGCGTGAAAACCTCCGTGCCGCACGGATCTTCGCCGACCGCGGCGATGCCAGTGCGGAGATGATCGCCTGGCTCGACGCGGTCGAGGCCGAAGTGGAAACCAGGATCGGCGACATCGACCGGGCGCTCGAACTGCTCGAGCATGCCGAGCAGATGTACGCCGAGCACGACGAGGACGAGGCCCCGAGCCCGGTGTGGCTGGACTGGTTCTCGCCGGCACGCCTCGCGGGCTTCAAGGGCAATACGCAGATCACTGCGGGCCGCGCGGCGGCCGCGCGCGAGACGCTTGAGCGAACGCTGGAGGGGCTGCCCGCCGAGGCGATCAAGCAGCGTGCCGTGGTCTACGCGGATCTCGCCGCCGCTGCGGTGCTCGACCGTGACCCCGAGCAGGCATGTGAGCGCCTCGGGGAGGCGCTCGACCTGCTCGGGCAGCATTGGTACGCCACGGCGATGGATCGTGTGAAGGCTGTACGGCAGACGCTGCGGGAATGGGATTCGCTGCCGAGGGTCCGCGAGCTCGACGAAAAGCTCTACACCTGGCACACCATGATCAGGTCGCGGGCCGTCTAACCATTCTCTGCGGCAACGATTTCGGGCAGCTCGTGGAGGTCGTGGATCTTCCAGTCGGAAAGCTCCGCGACCTCGGGCTTGTCTCGCTGGATCCATCCCCACGGGCCGCGCTGGATGTAGGCGGTCCGCATGCCCACCGCTTTCGCCGGGGCGATGTCGTTCTCGATCCGGTCGCCAACGTAGACGATCTGACCGGCCTCGCATGGCGCGACCTCGACGACCTTCTCGAAGAAGGCGGTCGACGGCTTCTCGACTCCCCAGTCGTCGGAGGTGGCGATGAAATCGGTAGGCAGGTCGAGGCTTCGAAGGATCCGGCCCGATCGAACAGTCTGGTTGCCGACGATCCCGACCCACACGCCCATGTCCTGCAGCTTCGACAGCGCGGTCCGGACGTCGGGGTAGAGGTCCTCTTCGCCGTAGGTCTCCGGGCGGCCGGCCTCTGCCCGTGCTTCACGCTCTACGGTCAGGTCGAATCCGGGCCGGAAGATCTGGAAGGTCTCGCGGTAGTCCTTGCCGCTTGCGATCACTGCACCGAAAACTGAAACGAACGTGTGGCGTGGCACGCCAAGCCAATCCGCCCACGTCCCGTATTCGCGGGTCTCATCAACGAGCGTTTCGCCAACATCGAACACGACAGCCCTGATCATGGACCATGACGGTACTAGGCTGCCTAGTTCCCGGTGCACCCGGAGACGGCAGCACTTCCCCTAGCCGATTGAGCGCGGTGGGAGTTCATGCTCGATGAGCAGGAGCTGACGCGGGTCAGATCGAAAACCGTTGAGTCGCTCCACATCTGCCAGCATGCCTGAACATCGCGTCGAAAATTCGTGTGCAATAGATCTCGTTCGGAAGGGTCCGGCATCACGTCAGACCGCTTTTTCGCCGATCCGGTAATCCTTGGCGGTGATGGTTCGGGCGACCTTTTGCGGTGCGCCGCCGATGAGGCCGCGCCAGGGCAGGTAGCGGAGCAGGCGGACGTTCAGGTTGCGGAAGGCGATCATGGCCTTGGAGTTCGGGGCGTACCAGCCGCCGACGCCGGCGGCGAGGCGCTGGCAGGCGTCCACCATGGGGCGCATCTCGCGCTCGTAAGCGGCGAAGGCCACGCGGTGATCGCCTGCGGCGGCGGCCAATTCCCCGGCCAGCACATACGCGCCGACGAGGGAGAGATTGGCGCCCTGTCCCGAGAGTGGGGAGGCGCAGTAGCCGGCGTCGCCGACCAGGGCGATGCGGCCGGTCGACCAGGTGTCCATGCGGATCTGTGCCATGGCGTCGAAGTAGAAGTCCGCGGCGTCCGCAAGTTCGGCGAGCAGGCGCGGCACCTCCCAGCCCTGGCCCGCGAAGGTTTCGGCGAGGATGCGGCGTTGGGCCGCGGTGTCGCGGTAGTCGTGGTCCAGGGGCTCGGAGGCCCACGCGAAGATGGCCTTGGCCTCGGTGTTGTGGCGGGCGCTGTAGCTGCCCGCGATCGTGCCGGGAGTGTTGTAGTCCAGTTCCCAGTGGTCGAGGTCCAGCAGGTTGGGGGTCGTGTAGATCGCGATGTAGTACCCCATGTGGTGCAGGAAGCCGGACTCCGGGCCGAAAGCCAGCGCGCGCGTGTGGGAATGGACGCCGTCCGCGCCGATGACCAGGTCGAAGGTGCGGGGCGCGGCGTGCTCGAAGGTGACATTGACGCCGTTCTCGTCCTCACGCAGCGCCGCGATGGAGTCGCCGAACAGGTATTCCACGCTGTCCCGGGTCGCCTCGTACAGCACCTCGGCCAGATCGCCGCGCTGAATCTCGGTGTCGCCGTTGGCCCCGACGCCATTGAAGATCTCGGCGGAGATGCGGGCGCGGACCTTCCCGGCGGCGTCGACGTAGGAGGTGCCGCGCTTGCCGGTGCTGCGGGCGTGGACCTGTTCGAGCAGGCCCATTCGCCGGACCACCTCGGTGGCGGTGCCGAGGACGTCGATGGCCTGCCCGCCCGGCCGCGGAGTGGGGGACTTCTCGACGATCGTGGGTGTGAATCCGTAGCGCTGCAGCCAGAAGGCGAGGGCGGGCCCCGCGATGCTCGCGCCGGAGATGAGGACGTTCTTGGTGCTCGTCTGCCGCATGTCTCGACCATAGAACCGATTTGGGCAATTGCACAAGACATACGTCTGATGCGTATGCGCTAGTCTGGCGGGCATGGGAAATCGTGAGGATCTGCTCGCCGGCGCGCGGCAGTGCCTGTTCGACAAGGGCTATGCCCGCACCACCGTGCGCGATATCGCCGCCGCGTCGGGGGTGAGCATGGCCGCCATCGGCTACCACTTCGGGACCAAGGAGGCGCTGCTCACCGCCGCCCTCGTCGAGGCCACCCGGGAGTGGGGCGACGAACTCGCGAGCACACTGGGCGACGCGGTCGACCCGGGCCCGGATCCGCTGCAGCACTTCGCCTCTCGCTGGGATGCGGTCCGCGAGTCCATCACCGCGCACCGGGGGCTGTGGGGAGCGACCTTCGACGCGCTCTCCCATCCCGAGACCCGGGCCCAGCTGGCCGAGCAGACCGACGAGTCGCGGTCGGGGCTGGCCCGGCTCTTCGGCGACACCGGCGCGGACGACACCGGCCGGACTGTCGGCGCGCTCTATCAGGCGCTGCTGGTGGGCATCGCGGCGCAGGCGCTCATCGACCCCGAAACCGCTCCCACCGGAGCGGAACTCGCCGAGGGACTGCGACGGATCGCCGGGCTGCCGGCGGCTGCCGGCGAGTAGGCGACCCCGCGCCGCGTCGCCGATCCGGAGTGGGGCAGGGTGAGGCGGTGCCCAGCATTGTCTTGGACCGGGTCAGTCTCGGCCACGGATCGACCTCGGTACTCGTCGAGGTCGATGCGACCTTCACGGCCGGGCGGTGCACGGCCGTGGTCGGACCGAGCGGGGCGGGCAAGACGACCCTGCTGCGGCTGTTGAATCGGTTCGCGGAACCCGACAGCGGCCGGGTGCTGCTGGACGGGGTCCCGGTGGCCGACCTGGATGTGCTGGCGCTGCGGCGGCAGGTCGGGTTGGTGCCGCAGCGTCCGGTGCTGCTCACCGATACGGTCGCCGCGGAGGTGCGCGTGGGGCAGGCCGTCGATTCCGAGCGGGTGGGCGAATTGCTCGGGGCGGTCGGCTTGCCCGACGGGTTCGCGGCGCGCCGCTGCGCCGAGCTGTCCGGGGGTGAGGCGCAACGGGTGTGCCTGGCGCGGGCGCTGGCGGTGGAGCCGCGGGTGCTGCTGCTCGACGAGCCGACCTCGGCGCTGGACGGGGCGTCGGCGGTGGCGATCGGTGTGTTGATCCGGGCGCATGTGGCCGCCGGCGGCAGTGTGGTGCTGGTCAGCCATGACCCGGGATTCGTGGCGGAGGTGGCGGACGAGGTGTGGACGCTGGCCGCCGGGCGGCTCACACGTGGTGCGGAAGCGGGGAATCAGCCATGACCCAGGGACTTTCGGTGCCCGACTGGACAGGCGTCGGCGCGTCGCTGGTCCTGGTCGCGCTGGCGGCGGCCATCGCCTACCGGCAGCAGCTGCATCTGACCCGCGAACTGCTGATCGCGGCGGCCCGGGCCGGGGTGCAGCTCGTCGCGGTGGGCGCGATTCTGCTGATCCTGTTCCGCCACACCGGCTTGCCGGGTGCGCTGGGCTGGGTGGTCCTGATGATCGTCATCGCCGGCCAGGTGGCCGGGCGACGCGGAGCGGGACTGCCGCACGCGACGCGCTCGGCGACCATCGGTGTGGCGTTCGGCGCGTCGATCACCCTGGGCGCGCTGATCGCGCTCGGCATCATCTCGACGCAGGCGCGGGTGGTGGTGCCGGTGGGCGGCATGATCGTGTCGTCGGCGATGCAATCGACCGGAATCGCTCTGCGCCGTTTGGTCGAGGACGCGCGCCGGGCCCGCGATGCCGTGGAAGCGCGGCTGGCACTGGGTCTTTCGGCATACCAGTCGTTCCTGCCGAATCAGCGTTCGGCGCTGCGCACCGCGCTGATCCCGGCCATCGACTCGACCAAGGTGGTCGGTCTCATCAGTCTGCCGGGTGCGATGACGGGTTTGATTCTGGCGGGGGTGGATCCGCTGACGGCCATCCGCTACCAGATCGTCGTGATGTACATGCTGCTCGCGGCCACGACCCTGGCCGCCCTGGCGGCCACGCGGGTGGCCGAGCGGACCCTCTTCGACGGTGCCCAGCGCCTCGTCCGGCTGCCCGACTGACGACCGTCGAGCCCGCAGAATCCTACTCAGTGAGATTTCAAATGCGAGCTCAAACGTCCGAAATGCCGTTATCGTTACGATGTCGTCGGTAAATGGTTGGGGGATAGGCAGTTTCGGATGGAAGCGATCGAGTTCTTCATGCCGTTCGACGCTGCGGGCGTCAATCCCGCGGAGCCGGAAGCCGAAGCGGGGATGTGGTCCTGGCTGGAGGCGTTCGGGCTGGTTCCCACCGAGCCCACCCGGCGTCGCATGGAACGCACCCGCCCGGCGCGGATGTACGCACTGTGGTGCCCGGCCGCGAGCCTCGGCGAGCTCACACTGTTGAGTCAGTACACCGCATGGGCTTTCATCGTCGACGATCAGTTCGACATCGAAATCCCTGATCCGCACCGGTGTCTCGAGGCCATTGCCGCCATCGAGGCCGTACTGGACGGTACAACAACACCTTCCGGCGTCTTGGCTGTTGCGTTCGCCGATCTGTGGAAGCGTCTGTGCCACGGCCGGTCGACGGCGTGGCGGCACAGCGTGCGTCGGGAGATCCACGACTGGCTCTGGACCTATTACACCGAGAGCGTCGGGAGACTTTCCGGCAATCTGCCCGACCTCGAGACCTACCGCGCGCATCGGCGAGACGGCGTGGCGCTGTATGTCTTTCTCGATATCAGCGAACGCGCCGAGGGCATGGACCTGTCCGCCGCCGTCCGGCACCTGCCCGCCATGCGCACCCTGCGCTCGGCGGCCGTCGAGCACATGGGCCTGTTCAACGATGTGCTGTCGGTTGCCTCGGACGAGGCCTCCGGCTACCTCTACAACTCGGTCCTGCTCGCGCAATATCACCACGGGCACAGCCGAGCTCAGGCCAGGAAACTGGTCAACGGCATGCTCAACGAATGCGTCGAGCACATGATCGAGGCGGTGCAACGATTGCCGACCGAACTCGACGATGCCGGCCTCATCGGCCGCGAGCGCGCGGACGCGCTGGCCACCGCCCAGAAATACACCGTCTACGTACGCGCCAACCACGACTACCATTACCAGGCGGCCCGCTACACGAGCGCACCCTCGGAGGCGCTCGAGCACGGCCTGCCACTGACCTGAGGCACGAAACCGGTCGGCATTGCCGAAATGAAGTCCGCAGGCAACCCCCAGGTTTCAGGCTGCGATGGGACTATGAGCATCTTCTGAGCATGGCTACCCAGCGGCCACCGGGTGGCTGCGGCAACCGTGTCCGAGCGAGCGGGGCCGATTATGCGAGCGTCGAAACCGATCCGATTCACCGTAGGACAGCACAGCGAGGGCAAGGGCCGGTGGGGGCTGTCCCGCCCGGCCTCGGCCGCCTTGGCCGGGCATGACGAAACCTGTGCCCACGCACCAGAATCCATATCTCGCCCGCTCGACGCGGGCACCGGGCGAAGAGCCCACAGACGCCTGTGCGAGGCCCGGGCCGCCATCGACCCGGTGCTGCGGTCGGCGGTGGGCGCGCTGGCAGAACCGCTGGATGTGATGGCCGGCTACCACTTCGGATGGTGCGATCCCGAGGGGACGATCGTCACCGGCGCGCAGGGCAAGGCCCTGCGCCCGGCCCTGACCTTCGCGGCCGCCGCGGCCTGTGGTGGTGCTGTCGAGCAGTCGGTGCACGCGGCGGCGGCCGTCGAACTGCTGCACAACTTTTCACTCGTCCACGACGATGTCATGGACACCGATCCGTTCCGGCACGGGCGGCCGACGGTCTGGAGCATCTGGGGCGAGACCAACGCGACGATCCTCGGCGACGCGCTGCAGGCCGCCGCACTCGGCGTGCTGTGCGACGGCGCGCCGGAGACCGTCACCGCCGAGGCGGTCATTCGGCTGGCCGAGGCCACGGTCATGCTGTGCCGCGGCCAGTACGCCGACTGCGCCTTCGAGACGCGGCCCACCGTCAGCATCGCCGAGTACCTGGCCATGGCCACCGGGAAAACTGGTGCGCTACTGGGCTGCGCCTGCGCGCTGGGTGCGCTGTGCGCCGGGGCCGACCACCGCGTGGTCTCGGCGATGCACACCTTCGGTATCGAGATCGGGTTCGTCTTCCAGCTCGTCGACGACTTCATCGACATCTGGGGCGATCCCGAGGTCACCGGAAAACCGGCGCACAGCGACCTGATTCACCGCAAACAGTCCTTCCCGGTGGTGTGCGCCCTGGAATCGGGCACCGCTGCCGGACACGAACTGGCCCGGCTCTACCGGTCCCGCCATCCCATGACCGCGGCCCGCGCGGCCCGGGCGGCGGACCTGATCGAGCAGGCGGGCGGCCGTCAGCGCACCCTGCGCCGTGCCTCCGCCGCGCTGGATGCCGCCTTCGCGGCCCTGCCCGGCGATCTCGCTTCCGACGACCTGGCCGCGCTGGCCCAGCTGATGGCATACCGCGATCACTAGACCGCCGCGATCACGCGGGTACACAATCCATTGCGGCCGCCGCGCCGGGTACGTCAACCCGACGTCACCGGGTCGGCGGCGGGGCTGTCGGAGGTCCCGAAGCGAATCCCCTTGGCCTCCTTGCCGATCGCGGTCAGGATGGCGACGGGGCGGCCGGGTGCCGGCCCCGACCGTTCGGCCCGTCGCGAACGGACGCGCCGATGCCAGGTCGGATCCGTACCCTCTGACGGATGAGCACACCCTCGGCGACCTCACCGTGGACACCCTTGCGCATCAATACTTTTCGCGCCCTGTGGATCGCCTCGATCGCCTCCAACGTCGGATCCTGGATGCATCTGGTCAGCGCTTCCTGGCTGATGACCACGCTGACCGGATCGGCCGCGCTGGTGGCCTTGCTGTCCACCGCCAGTGCCCTGCCCAGTTTCGTGCTGGCCCTGCCTGCGGGCGCGCTCGCCGATATCCTCGACCGCCGCCGCCTGATCCTGTTCACCCAGGCGTGGCAGCTGGTGGTGGCGACGTTGCTCGGCGCACTCACGCTGTCGCACAGCGTGAATCCGGCGTTGCTGCTGACCGCGACGCTGCTGCTGGGCACCGGCGCGACGCTCGGCATGCCGGCCTTCAGCTCGATCACCCCCGAGCTGGTGCCCGCCGAACAGCTGCCCGCCGCGATCAGCCTCAACTCCGTGGCGATGACGGCCTCGCAGGCGATCGGACCGGCCATCGGCGGCGTGCTGGTGGCCGCGGTCGGCTCCGGTGGCGTCTTCCTGCTCAATGCCGTGTCGTTCCTGGGAGTGCTTGCGGTGGTGTATGTCTGGCGACGCCGGCCCACCACGACGGCACTACCGCCCGAGCATCTCACCACCGCCATCCGTACCGGCCTGCGCTACGTGGCCAATGCGCCCGAACTGCGCGCGGTGCTGGTTCGCGCCGCCGCCTTCGTGCTCTGCTATGGCGCACTGCCGTCCCTGCTCGCCGTGGTGACCCGGGTGCGTCTGCATCAGACGGCGACCACCTACGGTCTGTTGCTCGGTGTACTCGGGCTCGGTGGCGTGTGCGGCGCACTGGTGCTGCCGCGGATCCGGCACCGCTGTTCCCCCGATCGGATCGCGCTGGCCTGCAGTCTGCTCTACGCCGCCTGCCTGCTGACGGTCGCGCAGCTGACCGCCTTCCCACCCGCGCTGCCGGTGTTGTTCCTCGCCGGCATGGCGGGGATGGGTGTCATGTCGACGCTCAATATCGCGGCACAATCGGTGCTGCCCAGCTGGATTCGCGGCCGCGGACTGGCGGTGTTCCAGCTGGTGTTCCAGCTCGGCTTCGCGGTGAGCGCGGCCGGCTGGGGTGCGGTGGCCGGCACCGCGGGACTGCCCACGGCACTCACCGCGGCCGGGGTGGCGCTCGCGGTGCAGACGGTGCTGGGCCTGTGGTTTCGGCTCGCGGCCGCCGAGCAGATCGACGTCCGGGCCGCGCACGTGCTGGAACCGTACGTGCCCCTGTCGCTGGCCCCCGATGACGGCCCGATCATGCTCACCGTCGAGTACCGCATCCCCGCCGAGCACCTGGCCGATTTCCATGCCGCCATCCCCGACCTGCGGCGTTCGCGCCGCCGTGACGGGGCCATGCACTGGGCGATGTACTCCGATCCGGCCGACCCGGACCGTCACGTCGAGACGTTCATGAGCCCGTCGTGGGTGGAGCACGAGCGCCTGAGCCAGCGTGTCACCGGGACGGATGCGCTTGCGGTGCAACGGATTCGGTCATTGCACGTGGGCGAGGAGGATCCGGCGCTGCGAGCGCTGGTGAGCGACCGGGTGCATCGGGGCAGAAGACAGCGACAGGACTGAAAACAAAAGTACGTGTAACCCAGGGTTGCACGTACTTTGTTTTCGGAAGAATTACCGATGAGGTAGGCGAACTGTATCAGAGCCGCCGGATGCGTGCCATCCAAGCCGCAACATCCACCAGGCCCGTGGGGGACACCTCGAGGCCCACCGCCGCATCGGCGACGGTGGCGGTGACCCGGCCGCGGTAGCGGGTGGGTTCCAGGCTCTCCAGTTCCCAGCCCGCACCGAAGGACTCCCGGATCACCGTGTCGCTGATGCGGGGGCCGAAGCCGGGCTCGGCGTCGGAGAGCGCCAGGACGTGGACCACGCCGCCGGGCTTGCAGACGGCGTGCAGGCTGCGGACGTAGGCGGCGCGGGCCTCGGGTTCGGTGCCGAAGACGTGGAACAGGGCGCTGTCCACGACGGTGTCGAAGGCGGGCGCGGAGCCCGGAGGATCACCCGCGAAGTCGGTACTGCCACCGAGGGCCAGGGCATCGGCGACCTCGAACCGGACTGCCGGGACGCCCTGGGCGGCGGCATTCGCGCGGGCGTATTCGATTGCGCTGGGGGAGAAGTCGACGCCCAGGACATCGTAGCCCAGGCGGGTGAGCAGGATGGTGTGCTCGCCGGCACCGCAGCCCGGCTCGAGGACACGGCCGCGGATCTCGCCGGCGCGTTCCAGTGCCACGATGGCGGGTTGAGGTTCGCCGATCACCCAGGGCGCGGTGTCCTCGTCGTAGACGGAGTTCCAGGTTTCTACTGGTCGGGTCATGATTCCACTCTGCAACCTCGAGCGCACTCGAGGTCAATCCCCGCATAGCCCCCAACCGGAGCGGACCGACCGCCCACAATGTGGACATGCCCAAGTCTTGCCTGCTGCTGCAGCTGCGACCCGAGCAAGCGGCCTCCGACCAGGAATACGAGGCGATCCTCGATGCGGGCGGGCTCGCCGCCGCCGACGTGGTGCGGGTCGAGATGAATCGCGGCATGCCCGATCTCGATCTCGACGACCACTGGGCGGTGATCGTCGGCGGCGGGCCGAGCAACCTCAGCTATCCCGAGGCCAAGAAGTACGACTACCAGCGGGTCTTCGAACCCGAGCTGAAGAAGCTGCTCATCGACATCGTGCGCCGCGACGTCCCGTACCTGGGCGCGTGCTACGGGCTGAGCATGCTCGCCGACGTGCTGGGCGGGCCGGTCGGCACCGAGCGCTACGGCGAGACCCCCGGCGCGACGACCATCGAACTCACCGAGAACGCGGCGAAAGACACTCTGCTGCACGGGCTTCCGGAGACGTTCCGGGCCTTCGTCGGGCACAAGGAGTCCTGCCAGGACGTTCCGCCGGGTGCGGTGCTACTCGCGCGTTCGGCCGTCTGCCCGGTACAGGCGGTGCGGGTCGGGGAGAACGTCTACGCCACCCAGTTCCACCCCGAACTCGACGGCCGGGGCCTGGCGCTGCGCATCGAAATCTATCGCCACGAAGGCTATTTCGACCCGAGCGAGGCCGACTCCCTGACCGAGCTCGGGCACCGCGAGCACATCACGGTGCCGCAGGAGATCCTGCGGCGCTTCGTCGCCCGATACCGGCTGTGAGGCCGGGTCGGACACGCGCGGAACCGCGCCGTGTCAGCATGGCCGTGGCGGCGAAGAGGGCGAGCGTGAGCCAGATGTAGGCGTTGTGGTCCAGGACGGCGAAGGGGCCGCGGTTCGGGAGGTCGAAAACGCTGCCGTAGTGCAGGTCCAGCAGATCGAAGACGCCGCCCGAGCAGACGAGGAAGACGACGAGCAGGCCCGCCACGGTCGGCAGGGAGCGGTGGCGCAGTGCGAGGTCGGCCAGGTAGATGAGCAGGGGAGCCAGCCAGACCCAGTGGTGGATCCAGCTGTACGGGGAGACGACCGTGCTGGTCAGGCCGCACAGGACCACGGCGGGAAGTTCACGGCCGGTGACCGAGAGACGGCGGGCCAGGATCAGGCAGACCACCGCGATGGCGAGAGCGGCTGCGGCCCACAGCAATTGGATGCTCCCGGCCGCGCCCAGGGTACGGGCGAGCATGCCCCGCAGGGATTCGTTCTGCGGGTTCTCGGGGACACCGACCCGGGCAGGGTCGGCGAAGGCGCCGCTCCAGAACGTCAGCGAATCCTTCGGCAGCACGGCCAGGCCGATCACCATCGTGGCGACCAGGGCGCCGGTCGCGGTGGCGGCCGCCCGGAATCGGCCAGTCACCAGTAGGTAGACGATGAAGAACGCCGGGGTCAGTTTGATACCGGCCGCGATACCGGTCAGCACGCCTTTGCCGCGGGAGGAATCGGGCAGCGCCATATCGGCCAGCACCAGGAGCAGCAGCAGAATATTGACCTGCCCGAAGGCCTCGGTCTCCCGGATCGGCTCACACAACAGCAGCAGAGCGGCAGCAGCAGGGCCCACGATCAGCATGCGGCGGTCGCGCCGATAGCCGAGCACCGACAGTGCCGCCCAAACGGATCCGGTGAGCATCGCGAAATTCGCGAGTGCCCCGGCCCAGGTGAAGACCGACCCGTGCAGCCACGCCAGCGGCACGAACATCAGCGCCGCGAACGGGGTGTACACGAACTCCCACACTCCGCGCGTGTGCCCCCGCAACGGGGTGTCGTACACCGAAACATCGTGCACCACACGGTCTGCCGCGATCTGATACACGCCGAGATCGACCAGGTGCAGCATCGCGCGCGGCGCGGCCAGCACCTGCCCGAGGTAGTACCACCCGGCCAGTCCACCCAGCACCGCTACCAGCCACACCACGACCAGCGGAATCGAGCGCCGCTGTGGCGCATCCTGATTCGTGGCCATCACCTGTTCGGCCGTCGACAACGGCATCCACACACCCCCGCTTCCTGGCTTCCGATTGCCCGCCCCACCGTAGTGACGGGCACACCCGATCGCCAGCCGGCAGCGACGCGTGCGGACCGTCCGGGAGTGTCGAAATCGCCTGTCACGACCGGTCGTTGTGCGGCCATCGGCCGTGCCGATCTGCCGCTGACCTCGGCCGAGGCGCACCGATTGCGCCCTGGTCGAGCCCGTGACGGCGGCGCGGGGCGTTGTCTCCGACGCGCCAATTCGTCGTTCGTCCGCCAGTCGTACTCCGATACCTCGCGGTAGATCTCGATGGACTCAGGGGCGGAGGAGGACCTTCAGGGAGTGACGGCTGTCCATGGCGCGGTAGGCGGCGGGTGCGTCGTCGAGAGGGAGTTCGGTGTCGAAGACCCGGCCGGGGTCGACGGTGCCGTCGAGGACTGCCGGAAGCAGGGTTTCGATGTAGGCGCGGGCGGGTGCGGGGCCGCCGGTGAGGGTGATGTTGGGGCCGAAGAGGTCCCATCCGACCGGGGCGTCGTCGTATTGCGGGACGCCGACGCGGCTGATCACGCCGCCCGGGCGGACCACACCCAGGGCCTGCTTGTAGGCGGGCATGTGGCCGACCGCTTCGATGACGACGTGGGTGCCGTCACCCCTGGTCAATTCGCGCACCGCGGCGATGCCCTCGGCGCCGCGCTCGGCGACCACGTCGGTCGCGCCGAATTCGCGTCCCAGATCGGTGCGCTCCTTGTGGCGGCCCATGAGGATGATCCGGGGCGCGCCCAGCTGCCGCGCGGACAGGACACCCATGAGACCGACCGCGCCGTCACCGATCACGGTGACCGTGGTGTCCGCGGTGACCCGGGCCTTCACGGCCGCGTGGTATCCGGTGCCGTACACGTCCGACAGCGTCAGCAGCGACGGGACCAGCGGCGAGTCCTCCTCGACAGGCACCGGGACGAGGGTGCCGTCGGCGAGCGGCACCCGCACGGCCTCGGCCTGGCCGCCGCGCACGTCGCCCGCATTCCAGAAACCGCCGTGGCGGCAAGAGGTTTGCAGTCCCTCACGGCAGAAGTCGCAGGTGCCGTCGGACCAGGCGAAGGGGGCGATCACGAAATCACCCTTCCTTACCGTGCGAACCTCACTTCCGACGTCGTCGACGACGCCGACGAATTCGTGCCCTATGGATCGGCCCCGCTCGGAGGCGGGCATGTTGTGGTACGGGTGCAGATCGGAACCGCACACGCAACTACGGACCACACGGACCAGGGCGTCGGTGGGGTTCTGGACGACGGGATCGAGAACGTCGATGACGCGGACGTCACCGGCACCGTAGATGTAGGTCGCTCGCATGAGACTCCTTCGCTCGATACCGATTTCGGTCAGGGTTGCGAGAGGTGCGCTGCAGCATGGGAGTACTCGTCGTCGGTGACGTGCACACCCCACGTGGTCTCGGGCTGGTCCGGGTCGCCGGTGCCCTCCCAGATGGCCAGGTGGCTCATGAAGCGATCGGAAACCGCACCGTGCCAATGCCATTCGCCGGGCAGGGTGTGGACGGTCTTGCCGGGCATCACGATGACCCGGCCGCTCCGCCCGGCGACCAGGCCGATGCCGTCGGTCACGTGCGGGGTCTGCCCGACCGCGTGGGTGTGCCAGGCGGTGCGGGCGCACGGCGCGAAGCGGACGGTGTTGACCCGGGTTCGTGACGGTTCCTCGCCACGGTAGATCTGGTCGAACCAGACAACGCCGGTGAACCAGTCGACCGGGCCCCTCCCCGTAGGCGGGTTGGTCAGGCGTTCCATCCGTTCTCCTCCGATCGAAGAGGTCGTCACAGCTGATTATTTGCCACCTCCCGATTCCGCTGCCGGCCGACCCGGTCGATCCCGATGATCGGCGTTTCAGGGCCGTTCGTAGCGGCCGGTGAGTTTGCCGCGGGCGATCACATGCCCGGTGACGGCTGCGAGGACGGTGGGCAAGGTTGCGCCATCGCTCGATCCGCTCGGCTGATCGAGCGCCAGGAGCTGGAAGACGTAGCGGTGTGGTCCGTGACCGGGGACGGGGCGTGGACCGGCGTAGCCCCGGCGGCCGAAGCTCCCGGTGCCCACCCTGATGCCGCTGCTCGTCCCACCGTCATTCGCGCCGAGCGCTCCCTCCTGGACGCCGGTGATGCGCGGATCGATTCCGGTGAACACGCCGTGCACAACCGGACGACGCACAGGCGCGTCGGGGTCCTCGATGATCAGCACCAGCTCGACGGCCTCGACCGGCACACCCGACCAGTGCAGTGATGGGGATACGTTGTCTCCCACTCCCGTTCCCGCGTGCAGGCGCGGAATGTCCTCGCCGTCAGCGAAGGCGGCACTGCCCACCGCCAGGGTTTCCGGTGCGTGCTGGACGGCCGTATCGAACCAAGCGATGCGGCCGAATCCGGCTCGCACCGGACGCAGGAGTCTTCCGATCAAACGAATTGCCATGTTGGTCCGATTCTGTGGGGTCGGTTGCGGTCACGACAGGAAGCCCTGCTCGGCCAGGCGCGCGAGAATCCCTCCGCTGCTGATGATTTCCAGCAGCAACGGCGGAAGGGGGCGGCCCAGGCCGGTGATACCGGTGGACTCGTTTCTGTACGTGCCCGTCGCGAGATCGAAAGTGCCGGTCTGGCCGTCCTGGAACTGCTCGGTGATCCCTGGTGCGGTGATCGCGGGCAGTCCCGCGTTCACGGCGTTGCGGAAGAACAGCGAGTTGAAACTCTCCGCGACCACGGCGGCGACACCCAGATGTTGGAAGAGGGCGGCGACCGGGCGGGAAGAGCCGACGCCGAAATTCGTTCCGGCGATGACGATGTCGCCGGGGGCGACGAGATCGGTCCAGCCGGGCCGCACCTGGTAGAAGATGTGCCGGGCCGCCTCGGGTAGCTCGAGTTTCATGGCGAAGGCCGGGTACATCGCGTCGGTGTCGAGGGAGTCCCCGAAGACCCAGACGCGGCCGGTGATGGTGGTGCTCATGCGGTGACGCTCCGGGGGTCGGTGATGTAGCCGGTGACGGCGGAGGCCGCGACGGTGGCGGGTGCGGCCATGTAGATCTCGGCCTCGGTGCTGCCCATGCGGCCGGTGAAGTTGCGGGTGCTCGAGGTCAAACAGACCTCGCCCGGTCCGACCACGCCCATGTGGTAGCCGAAGCAGGCGCCACAGGTCGAATTGGTCACCACCCCACCGGCATCGGCGATGTCCTGCAGGTATCCCAGTCGCATGGCGTCCCGGTAGACCTGCTGGGAGGCGGGCGTGACCAGCAGCCGGACGCCGGGGGCGACGGTCCGGCCGCGCAGGATCTGCGCGGCGATGCGGAGATCGTCGAGCTGGCCGTTGGCGCAGGACCCGATGAACGCCTGGTCGATGCGCCGGGGCTCGACCTGCGAGACCGGAACCCCGTTGCGGCTCACCGTGCCCGGGCGGGCGACGTAGGGTTCGAGACCCGACAGGTCGATCGTGCGGATGTCGGCGTATTCGGCGTCCGGATCCGCATCGGCGGCAACGAAATCCGTCACCTCGCGCGCGGCGAGAAACTCGCGCAGCACGTCGTCCACACCGAAAGTGGCGAAGTCGGCGGAGATTTCGGCGACCTGGGTGGCGATCGTGCGCCGGTCGTTGAGCGGGACCGTGGGCAGGCCCGGGCCGCCGAATTCGAGATTCTGGTTGGTGGCGTCACCATAGGTGTCGGCGAGATAGAGGAAGACGTCCTTGCCGCTGACTTCCGGCGGGAGCGCGCCGGTGAGTTCGTAACGCACCGTGGGTGCGAGTTCGAACCAGGTGGCGCCGGTGCACAGGATGGAGTACACCTCGGCCGGGCCGAGTCCGCGGGCGGCGGTGTTGTACGCGCCGCCCGCACAGGTGTGCGAATCGGTGCAGGCGAGCACCTCGCCGGGACGGGCCAGGCCGTTCTCGGCGATGACCTGGTGGCAGATTCCGTGCCGGCCGACATCGTAGAAGTGCTCGATCCCGAAGTCCGCCACGAACTTCCGCGCCCTCGGACCGCCCGCGGCATCCTTGAGCGACGGCGCCGGCACGGCGTGGTCCATGACGACCGCGACCTTGCGGGGATCGTGGATGCGCCGGGGCTGCTGCCACAGCGTGGCGAATTGCAGATCGATGAGGACGCACATGTCGACGTCGACGGTCACGATGTCCCCGGGCCGCACCCGCGGCACACCGGCCTTGCGGGCAAGCAGATTCTCGATCATGGTCATGCCCATGGTTCAGCCTCCTTCACGGTAGCGTTCGCCCAGTTCCGACCATTCGGCCAGACCGACGAGATCGAAGAACTCGGCAGGTTTCGCGGGCAGCAGCGGCCCGGGATCGCGGCCGGCGAGCTCGGCCAGGCCGGTGAGCATCGCGTACGCCGCGGCGCCCAGCGGGAGCGAGGGGTGGATGGCGATCGAATAGCCCAGTTCCCGCAGGCGCGTGGCGGATTCGATCGGGGTGAGGCCGCCGAGGACGAGGTTGATGAGCAGGGGCGCGGACACCTCCCGCGCAATGCGCTCGATCTCGGCGGTGCCCTGCGGCGCCTCGACGAAGATCACGTCGGCGCCCGCCGCCGCGTAGGTGTTGGCCCGGTCGATGGCGGCATCGAGACCGAGTGGGCCGCGGGCGTCGGTGCGCGCGACGACGACCAGGTCCGGATCCGTGCGCGCCTCCAGTGCGGCGGTGAGTTTGGTGACGAACTCCTCGGACTCGATCAGCTCCTTGTCGGGCAGGTGCCCGCACTTCTTGGGGAAGGCCTGGTCTTCGAGCTGGATCGCGGCGACGCCGGCGGCTTCGTATTCGCGTACGGTGCGAACGACATTGAGCGCGGTGCCGTATCCGGTGTCGGCGTCGGCGAGCAGCGGGATGTCGCCGAGGACGCGCACCAGCATGCGGGCGCGCTCGACCATTTCGGTCTGGGTCACCAGCCCGATGTCGGGAAGTCCGAAACCGCTGGCGGCCACGCCGGCGCCGGTCAGGTAGGCGGCGGGGAAGTCCAGCCGGCGGACCAGGGAGGCGGACAGGCCGTCGAATACGCCCGGGGCGACGATGATTTCGGCACGGTCGATGAGGGCGGCGCGCAGTCGCGCCCGCGACGGGGTGGTCACCGGAGGTGATCCTGTTCCAGGTTGTCGAGGGCGCCGGCGACGGGCGCGGCGAGCAGGTCGGCCAGCTCGCGCAGATCGGCGAGTTCGTCGATGCCGAGCACTGCCCGCTGGATGGCGTCGAGTCGATCGGGCGAGACCAGGGGACCGACGAGTGAGCGGTACTTGGCGACGAGTTCGTCGTCGGTGACCGGGTCGGCGGGGCCGCCGTGCGGCTGGACGATCCGCTGTGCGAGCACCGTGCCATCGGTGAGGGTGATCGCCAGTTCGGTGGCGAAACGCTCGTGGACAGGGCCGTTCTGGATGTTCTCGTCGAGTTTCACCTCGACCTTGCCGAGCAGCTCCCAGACATCGTCGGCGTCCAGCCGGGCCGGGGTGAACTGCGGCGGCAGCACCTGGCCGTCGAGCAGCGCGACCGCCGCGGCGTAGCCGAGATTCATCTGCGCGCCGATGGCCGTCAACGGCCGTTCCGGCTCCCACCAGCCATGGTGGTAGACGGTGTGGCCGACGCGAATCTCGATGTGCGCGGCCGACTTCGGATCGATGTGGTGACGGGCGCGCAGCTCCAGCGCCGCCTGGACGGCACCGTGCAGCCCGCCCTGGGCCGCATACGACTTCACCATGATGAGCTCGGTGTGCCAGCCCTCGCCCAGACCGGCGATCACCCGGGTGGGGTCCGGGTCGTGGCCCTCGCCGAAGACCGACAGGTAGCCGCCGTAGGGCCGATCGAAGACCTGCTTGATCCCGGTGTACCCGGCTGCGGCCAGACCGGCCGCGTAATAGCCGTTACGGGCGGCGAATCCGTGCTGCATGCGCTTGGACATCGCCTCGTACTGGGCGGCCATCAGACCGGCGGACTGGGTGCCCGCCATGCCGAGCGCGTCCTCGAGCCGGGCAGCATCGAGCGCCCGCAGCTTTCCGGCAACCATTGCGGCGGTGTGGGTTCCGAAGACCGGGCCGCTGTGCCAGCCGCGGGAGAGCATCTCCGAGCCGTGCAGGGCCAATCCGACGCGCGGTCCGACCTCGAACCCGGCGATCGCGGCGGTCAGGGCCGCGGCGCCGGAGACCCCGCCGAGCTGCTGGGCGGTTGCGAGCAGGACCGGCAGGATCAGCGAGGTGCTGTGCAGGGGAGCGAGCGGATGGAAATCGTCGAGCTCGAAGCCTTGGATGAAGGTGCTGTTCAGCAGAACCGCCGCGGGCCCGCCGGTGGTGGCCCCGGTTCCGATCACGGTCGCCGCGCCCGCGCCTTCCAGGTCCAGCACCGCCGAGGTGGCGATCCGGGACCAGGGCAGCTGCGCGCCCACCAGACCGCACGCCACACCGTCGAGCAGCAGGTGCTTGGCGCGGGTCCGCACCCGCTCGGGGATCTGCTCGGGCGTCAACCGCTCGACCCACCGAGCCAGCGGTGCCGTGACGCCCGTCGTCGTCGATTCGCTCATGTCCTCAGTGAACGGCAGGCCACCCGCGTGTCCCCGAAATTGCGGGGGAGTCGCACAATGGGTGCATCCAGTGCGGGAAATCGACGGAATGGATCTGAGTCGTGCGGGAGAGCAGCCTCGACGAGGTCGACCTGATGCTGCTCGACGCGTTGCACGCCAACCCCCGGGTCAGCTTCGAACGGCTGGGCCCGGCGCTCGGGGTTTCGGCGGCCACGGCCGCCCGCCGCTGGCAGCGACTGTCGGAGTCCGGGCGCGCGTGGGTGTCGTCGGTGCCCGGCCCGCAGGTGGCGCTGGTCGGCGCGGTGTGCGAGGTGCGGGCACAGCCGGGCCGGGCGGCGGCCGTCGCCGCCGGGCTCGCGTCGATCCCGCAGGTCATGAGTGTCTACGGCACCGACGGCGATTTCGACCTGCACACCCTGGTGTTGGCCGACAGCCCGGCAGCCTTGAGCACCCTGCTGCTCGAGCGGCTGCCCGCGGTGCCGGGCATCGCGCGGGCACGCTCCACGGTGGCGCTGCAGTGGCACAGCGGCGTGCACTGGCGTCTCGGCGCGATCGACAGCCATCAGCAACGGTCGGTCGCCGAGGAGGGAAGTGGCGAGTCGCGAAAAGCGGTGCGCTACCGCACTTTCGAGCCCGGCGACCGGGACCTGTTCCTCGCCCTCCAACACGACGGCCGGGCCCGATACCGGGATCTGGCCCGCGAGCTGAACACCTCCGAGCATCTCGTGCGCCGTCAGCTCGATGCCCTGGTCCGCCGCGGAATGCTGGCCTTCCGAACCGATTTCGCACGCGGCGCGGGCGGCTGGCCGACCGAGTACGTGCTCTGGCTGTCGGTTCCGCACCGGGACCTCGACGCGGCCGGGACCGAGATCGCCTCCTGGCCGGAAACCCGGATCTGCCTGTCCACGGTCGGGCGGGCGAACATCATGGTGATGGCCCAGGTGCATCGCATCGCGGATCTGAGCGCCATCCTCGGCCGGATCACCACGGCACTGACCGATGCGGTCGTCATCGACCAGCGTCTCGTGCTCCGGGCGTTCAAGTCGTGGGGGCGGCTGCTGGATGCTTCGGGGCACGCGGTCGGCGTGGTGCCGGTCGATCCGTGGGCGACGGTGGCGGACGCCTGAGGCGTGCCGGTGGATCGAGAGCCGTTGCCGTGCACCGGCTCTCGATCGATCAGCCGTCGTGGACTGCGATCAGGCCCGGGATCACACCGAGATAGGCGGTGCTGTCCGGTCCGATGGCGATTCCGGCGTAGTTGTTGTTGAACCCGGGGCCGGTGCCGGTGAGCTGCTTCCACACCGTCGCTCCGGTGCGGAAATCCAGGGCCGTGAAGTACCAGGGATCGCTGGCTTCGGTGCCCTTGGTGTAGGTGTAGATCAGGCCGGTGGCGAGCGACAGCTTGGGCACGACGGTCGGAGCGGCCTCGGTCGTGTCGGCCCACACCTGGTGGCAGCCGTTGCCGTCGGGGTCGATGTCGATGCGGGCGAAGCCGGCGGTGGTGGTCTTGCCCAGCAGGGCGGCCTCGGGACCGGTGTAGCCGTAATTGTTTTCGACGATCAGCGCGTTTCCCGCGCTGATCAACGAGTTCTCGGTATCACTGGCGCCCGCCTCGAACACCGGCACGGCGCACACCTGCCGCTGCGCCGCCCCGGGCGCGGTGCGGAAGACCACGACGTTCATCGGGTCGGCGTTGTCGGTGATGGCGACATAGCCGCCGGACAGCAGGGTGGGTGTGGTGCCCGTGCCGTCGTCGACCTGGCCGGGCTTGTGCTGTCCACTGTTGGCGTAGGTGACCCGCCAGGTGACGGCGGGTGCGCCGCCGGGGCCGGCATCGAAGCGCAGCAGCTCACGGTTGGTGGCGATGTACACGTCGCCGTCATTACCGACGGCGAAGGAGTTCTCGATCTCACCCTCGGCGCCGTCGCCGAGCCGGATCACCTGTGCGGCACCGGTGTTCAGGTCGAGGGTGCCGACCACGCCGTCGGTCCGGGTGACGAACCACAGCAGCCCGTCGCTGTCGGGCAGCGCCGAGTTGAAGGTCTCCCCGGCCCGCAGCACACCGGTCAGGTCGTAGTCGTGCGCGAGGGTGAAACCGTCGCCGCCGGCGTTCTCGGCGAACACCCGGATGTGGCCGTCGCGCGAGGCGATCACCGCGCGATCCTCGTTGTCCAGATAGAAGTAGGCGCCGCCGGTGAAGTTCCCGAAGGCGCCGGGCCGCAGGAACGCGCCCGGATCGCCGGGTAACGCGCTGCGGCCCAGCACATTCAAGGAGACCGGGTCCAGCAGGTACAGCGCCGGGGAGGGGCCGATGCAGGTGGTGACGATGCGGCCGGCGCGGTCGAAGGTGATCGACCCGCATTCCCCGCCGATCACCGCCGACACCACGCGGGGGTCGTGCCCGAGCGGTCCCGGGCGGGTGCTGGTGTTGCTCATCCACCCGTCGTCGTGGATGCCGGAGCTGCCATTGGGCGCGAGATAGGGATGTTGCGGCACCGGCGGCACATCGGTGACCGGCTGTGCCACAGCCGGATTGCCGAGAAATCCGGGCGGCGACCCCGGCACCGCGGGAATCGGGACGGCGGCCGCGGTACCGGCCACGGTGGCGAGCAACCCGGCCGCGGCCCCGGTGACGAGGTTGCCCCGCACGCTATTTCGCACCGATACCGTCCCGCAGGAAGTCGAAGAGCTGCTCCCCGAAGGGTTTCGCGGTCTGGGTGTTGTAATCGTTCCATCCGTCCTGCTGGGCCTGCTGCAGGTAGGAGGGTAGCGGCTGGTGCAGTTCGGTGCTGACGGCTTCGTCGTGCAACCGGCTCATGGTGTCGCGCAGGCCGCCGCCGACGGCCGCGACATTGTCCAGCTCGAGCTGTCCGTCGCGGGTCGAGTAGTCGTAGAGCTCGTATTCCTCCGGCTCGGCCGGATCGATCTGCGCGGAGCCCGGCACCCAGTGCGAATAGCGGACGAACTTGGCGTCCGCGGTCCGCAGTGCGATCACGTGACCGGGTGCGTCGTCGTTGAACCGGACGGCCGCCTCCTCGATGGAATGCTCGTCGGTGGTGTGCAGGATCCACGGTCGTCCGGCTGCGCCCGGATCGGCGGCGACGGCGGCGATGTCGTGCCGCCCGGCCAGGTGCGCGTACCGGTCGTCGGCCCGCCACCCGTTGCCGCCGGTGCCGATGGTCAGCAGCAGCGCGGCCAGGTCGATACTGGAGGTCAGCTGGTCGCGGGTGCCGGGCACGGGGGTGAGCTGACCGCGCGGGTCGTGGATGAACAGCGGCACGCGGATGGCCTCGTCGTAGGCGCCGCCGCCCTTGCCGTGCAGGCCGTGCGAACCGGCGTAGTCACCGTGGTCGGAGGTGAACACCACGACGGTGTTGGCGGCGACCTCCGGCCGGGTCGCCAATTCGGTGAGCACCCGCCCGATCTGGGTGTCGACCTGCTGCTGGAACCAGAGATAGAGGTTGCGCATGTCGATCCACTCCTGATCGGCCCCGGGTGTGCCGTAGGGCGCCACCCCGAAGGTCACCGCCGAGACCTCCACCAGGGCCTTCTGCAGCCGCGGTTTGCGCGACAGCTGCTCGAGGGTCTCGAAATTGCCCGGTAGGTCGTTGATCCAGCGCGGAATGTTGTTGAACGCCAGCGTGCGTCGCGTCCAGCGCGGCCACCATTGGATGTCGTGCGGGTTGACCAGTGACACCGTCGTGCACCAGGGGCCCTGTCCCGCATCGGTATTGAACCAGTCGACGAACTGGTCGACTATGCGTCCGTCCATCTGCAGGCCCTGTTCGGGCGCGCCGTTGGGTGAGGGGTAGGTGCCGCCGTCGAAGCCGTAGCGGTCCAGGCCGCCCGGGGTGGTGTCGGCGTAGTGGCCCAGGTGCCATTTGCCCCACCAGGTGGTGCGGTAGCCCTGCTCGCGCAGCATGGACCCCCAGGTCGGGAAGCCCGCCGCCAGCTCCGACTGCGAGGTGGACAGGCAGCCGGTCTGATGCGAGTACAGGCCTGTCACCAGCGCGCCGCGCGAGGGCGTGCAGTCGTTGGCGGCCGTGTAGTGCTGCTCGAAGGAGACCGACCTGTCCCGCAGCGCTGCGATGTTCGGCAGGATGGTGTCGAGCACCGACTGCTCGGGGAACCACATCGGGGTGCGCATCTCGTCGACCAGGACCACCAGGATATTGGGCCGGTTGGGATGGTTGTCCATGCGTCGCGGGGTCGCGGCGGCCGGGCCGGTGGCGGCGACCGCCGCGGCGGTGGCTCCGGCCATTGCGCCGGTTCCGAAAAATCCTCGCCTGCTGATCATTTCGTGGATCCTCCGGTGGTGTCGGGCGCCGGGTTGGCGGCGATGAACTCGGCCACCACCGTCGCGAGCTGCGGGCCGCGGTCCTCCTGCAGGAAGTGACCGGCGCCGGTGATGGTGATGTGCGGCTGGCCGGTCGCGCCGGGCACCCGCTCCTGGAAGGCACGGTGGCCGCCGGCGGTGATCGGATCACCGTCGGAGAAGGCGGTGAGCACCGGTTTCCCGAAGTGCGCCAACTGTTCCCACGCGTGCCGGTTGGCGGGGCCTGCCGGGTCGTCGGGGCGGGTGGGGACCAGCATCGGGAAGGCGCGCGCGCCCGCCTTGTAGGTCTCGTCGGGGAACGGGGCGTCGTATCCGGCCACCACCGCGGGGGACAGCTCGGTGCGGCAGCCGCCCGCGACGATGCCGCCGACGGGGAATTGCGGTGTCTCCTGGGAGAACCGCTGCCAGGCGGTGAAGGCGTCGGTCAGTTTCGCTTCGCCCGTGGGCAGGCCGGTATTGGCGACCACGACCCGGGCGAAGCGGTCGGGGTGCTCGGCGACCAGCCGCAGGCCGATCAGCCCGCCCCAGTCCTGGCAGACCAGGGTGATGCCCGAGAGGTCCAGGTGGTCGAACAGGGCCTCGCGGACCCATTCGACGTGGCGGGCATAGGTGTACTCGGCGCGGTCGGCGGGCTTGTCGCTGCGGCCGAAACCGATCAGATCCGGTGCGATGCAGCGTTTCCCGGCCGCGACCAGTACCGGGATCATGTGGCGGTAGAGGAAGCTCCAGGACGGTTCGCCGTGCAGCAGCAGCACGATCTCGCCGTCGCGCGGGCCCTCGTCGAGGTAGTGCAGCCGCAGCCGGGAATCGCTGCCGTCGCCCGCCTCGACCTCGAGGTAGCAGGGTTCGAAGGGAAAGTCGGGCAGGGCGGCGAACCGCTCGTCCGGTGTCCGCAATGCGTGCATGAGGGGCACGATAATATTGTTGCATGCAGCGTGCAACTACCCTTGCCGGTGTGTAGGGTGGCCGATGATGGACGGACGGACCGCACGTGGAGCCAAGAACCGTCAGGCGGTGCTCGACGCCGCGCTGACGCTGATGGAGGAGGGCAACCTGCAGCCCACCGCGCAGGCGGTGGCCGAACGCGCGGGAGTCGCGACCCGCTCGGTGTATCACCACTTCCGCGACCTGGAGACGCTGTATCTCGATGCCGCGCAGACGCAGATCGCCCGGCACTGGGTACTGCTCATGGAACCCGTGAGCGGCGACCTGGACGAGCGCGTCGATCGCCTGGTCGCACTGCGGGCCGAACTGTTCGAACGCGTCGCGGGCACCCGCCGCGCCGCCCTGCTGCGTGAACACGAATCCGTCGTCCTGTCCGAACGACTGGACGAGAGCCGCGCCGCGCTGCGCGCCCACCTGCGCACCCACCTGCCCGAACTCGCGGATCTCGACCCCCCGGCCCGCGAGGCCGCCTACGCCCTGTGCTCCTGGGAAACCTGGGACGTCCTACGCCGCCACCAGTCGCTGTCCGTCACCGCCGCCCGCGCCGCGATGACGACAGTCCTCACCCGCCTGCTCACCGGCTGAGCGGGCCGCCGAAAGAAGAGGCACCTCATGGCGATCACCCCCGACCCCGACCAGTTCACCCGCTTCGCCACCGCCACCGACGAGGGCCCCGTCGTCATGCTGAACCTGATCACCTTTCGGAACCGCACCGAATACGCGGCCTACGGCGCCGCCGTCCTCGCCCTGGTCGCACAGCAGGGCGGCCGCCTCCTGTGGCACGGCGAACCGCAGCAGACCCTGATCGGCGACGCCGACTGGGATTACGTCGCCCTCGTCGAATACCCCAGCCGCCGAGCATTTCTCGACATGGTGACCGCCCCGGAATACCAGCGCATCCACCAGCACCGCGAGTCGGGCATCGCCCGCACCGAACTCATCGCCTGCCACCCTCTCGCCACCCACTGACCGCATCGGGCAGGATCCGTGGAATATTCTCGACCCTGTCCCTCGGCGGCCCCCGGAGGAAGGACATACCTATGGAATCCGACGACTACACCCGCACCCGCCGCAGTCTCCACGGTGTGGCCGAACTGCTGATGGCCGGCCCGCAGTACCGCGCCCATGGCACGATCAAGCTGCGCCCAGCCCCGGGCGGATTCAGCACGATCCATCCCCCGTCGATCGCGGTGGACGGCGATCTGCTGCTGGTCGATGGTTCGGTGGTCGGAAAGCTCAGCGGCACAACCTTCGCCGAACTGGCCGACCACGCCGGCATCGACGCCGGCGCACCCGCCGACCTGTACTCCGACAGCTCGGGCTGCACCCTCACCGACACCATCCACGTCGACCTCGACCACGCCCAGACCATCGCCCGAGCCTTCGACTGGGGTGATCGCGCCCTCCGCCGCCTGAACCCCACCGAAACCCCCGTCCTCTGGCCCGAACACTTCGACCTCGGCATCACCGCGGACCGCATCAACTACGGCGTCTCACCCGGCGACCCCCACATCCCCGAGCCCTACGCCTACGTCGGCCCCTGGGACCCCCACACGGGCCCCTTCTGGAACGAATCCTTCGGCGCAGCACACACCCTCACCGCCCTGGGCACCGCAGAAGCCCTGTTCGCCTTCTTCACCGAGGGCCACCACCGCGCCACCGAATCCTGACGACCCGCGAGCAGGCCGGTTTCGGCGCGCTCTGCACGAGCGGTTCCGCGCCGATCGGAACCGGCTTGCTCGGTATGCCGTTGCCGGGCAGGCTTTTCCGGTGACGAACAGCTCTGATGATCTGCGTCTGTGGGATGCGGTCGCCGACAATTATGCAGCGACGGTGCCGGGTCCCGCCGATAGCTTCTATCGGCGGATACACGGGTTCCTGTGGTCTCGCCTGGGTTCGATCGCTGATCTCGATGTCTTGGACCTGGGGTGCGGGCACGGCTGGCTCGCGGAACAGATGCGGCAGGCCGGAGCCCGCGTCACCGGCATCGACGGCAGCGAGGCGCTGCTGGCGGCCGCGCGCACCCGATACCCCGAGATCGACTTCCAGCACCACGATCTCACGCTCGGATTACCCGGCCCGGGCCGATACGACAGGGTCGTCGCGCACATGGTCCTGATGGATATTCCGGTACTGGACCAGTTGCTCACCGATGTCGCGGCAGCATTGCGGGACGGCGGCGTGTTCGTCTTCTCGATTCTGCATCCAGCGTTCTTCAGCCAGAACATCGTCGACGAAGGACCCTGCGGCGAGCGCTATCGAAAGGTCACCGGCTACCTGGAGCACGAGACACGGTGGATCGAGTCCTTCGGCGGGCATCGTCACTACCACCGCCCGCTGTCCTGGTATGCCGAACAGCTGACCGCTCACGGGCTGGTGATCACCGGCATCCATGAGCCGCCGTCATTGCCGCACAACGATATTCCGGTATCCGAGTGGACCGATTACCAGAAGTGGTTCAGCACCGTCCCCACCATGCTGGCAATGTCGTGCATCCCGGCCAACCAGGCGATGCCGCCCCGGGGTTGACCCTCGAGACGCCCTGTCAGGGTTGTCCCGATGCCCGGATACTGTGGGACACAGGTGAAGGTGGCCGGAGTGATGACCTCCTGCGCGAGGGTCGTGGCCGTATCAACCCGCCCCGATCAGATACCCGCACGGTTGCGGCCGCGGGTGCTCATCGGGAGCGGCCGCATACCTCCAGTCGAGGCCGTAGTCGTGCGTTTCCGTCATTGTCCGCGCCACGGTGATCGACGACTGGAAACCCATTGGGCAACAGCATGATCGATGCCCGAATGGCCGGGACCGGTTGGTTCGCGGCGAAGCCCTTGACCGAGGTCGGCAGGGATGTCAGGGGGGTGTGCGTTGCCGACAACTATTGCTGCGCAACGGATTCAAGATCGTCAGAAGGGTGGTGCCTTCTTGCGATGCGACGAATCCGCCACTCGCACCGCATATCCGGCGGCCACGCTCATGTCATGCAGGGCCGCCTGCACCCAGTGAAGCACTGATTCTGTTGGGGCACAGGCGATTGCGGATATCAGCCAATTTCGGACGCGTGACCAGAACTTAACGATATTCCGGTCATGAATCCCGCAGGTTCGGCGTAGCGTGCCTTGAACATTCACCGAGGTTTCCCGGTTCCGAGAGTCTCGGCAGGCAAGCAGGCAAGTACCGCCGATTCCTGGTCGGTCGGTGCCATAAACATGATGGCGGACAATGTGATCGATGATTCGGCATCGGCCCCGACGGCACCGGACACGCAGCCGGCCCATGGTGCGCGGCTGGCCCTGAACGGCGGTGATCCGGTACGGCGCATACCCTGGCCGACCTATGACCGGGGCGCGGTGTGCGTCCATCCCGAGGACGAGGAAGCGGCGCTGCGCGCGATTCGCAGCCATCTCTATTTCCGGTACGACCATCGCCCGCCGCATGAGACCGAGTGCGCGCGATTCGAAGCGGAACTGTGCCGCTATTTCGGGTCCGCACACGCGCTGGCCACCTCGAGCGGTACCACCGCGCTGGCGCTGGCGATCATGGCCGCCGGAGTTGAACCGGGAGACCTGATCGCCTGTCCCGGTTTCACTTTCGCCGCCACACCCAGCGCCATTCTGCTCGCCGGATGCACGCCGTTCCTGGTTGACGCCGACGAGAACCTCCACCTCGACGTGGAGGATCTGCGCCGGCGGTGGACACCGCGAATCCGGGCGATCGTGGTGGTGCACATGCGTGGCTTCGCCGGGGATATGGGCGCGTTGCTCCGATTCGCGGATGAGCAGGGCGTTCCGGTGTTCGAGGATGCCGTCCCCGCGCTCGGCGCGCGGTTGAACGGACGCAAACTCGGCACCTTCGGCCTGGCGGGCGCCTTCAGCACCCAGTCGGACAAGTCGCTCAACAGCGGCGAGGGCGGCTTCCTCATTACCGACGACAGCACCCTGTTCGCCCGGGCCACCGTGCTTTCGGGCGCATACGAGGGCCGGCTGCGGCGGCATTTCGGCGACGGTCGGTCACCGCTGGCCACCGACCTGGAGCTGCCGCTGTACAGCTTCCGCATGGACGAGATCCGGGCCGCGCTGCTGCGATCCGAACTGGAACGGCTGCCGATCCGGCTGGCCGCCTTCCGCGAGAACTACGACTATGTCGCCGCGGAGCTGGCCGACCTCGACGGCATTCGAATCCGGCAGCCGGTGGCGCCGGGCGCGTATCTGGGCGAGGCTTTCATCTTCCAGGTTGCCGAGGGTCGCGCGCAGTGGTTCGCGCGGGCGCTGTGCCAGGAGGGTATCGAGGCGCGCAACCTCGGCTCGGACTCCGATCACAATATTCGCGCCTTCTGGAATTGGCGATTCCTGTTCCGCGGCAAGGACACCGCCGCCGTGCAGGCATCCCTGCCCAATGCGACCCGCTATCTGCAACGGGCCGTGGACATTCCGCTGTCCTCGACGCTGTCGCGGGCTGATTGCGATGATCTCGTCGCCGCGGTCCGGAAGGTCGCGGCCGCCCTGACCACGACGGAGGTCGACGCGAATTCCTCGTGGGCAGGGCGACCATGACGGCCTCACCCGATACCGGAACGCTGCCGCGGCTCGCGCTCGCCGGGGTGTTCGGTGGATTGTTCTGCGGCTATCTCGGCTTGTCCGCGGCCATTCCGGCGCTGCCCGACCATGTTCGCGACCGGTTCGGCGCGGGCGATCTGAGCGTGGGCGTCGTGGTGACGGCCACCGCCCTGACCGCGCTTCTCACCCGGCCCGTGTTCGGCGGGCTGGCCGACCGGCACGGCTATCGGCAGGTCATGCGGTTCGGCGCGCTCGCCATCGCGGTCGGCGGGCTGCTGTACTTTCTGCCGCTCGGCCTGGCCGGGCTGATCGTGGTGCGGCTGCTGGTAGGTGTCGGCGAGGCCGCGCTGTTCGTGGCGGGTGCGGCCTGGACCGTCACGCTCGCGCCACACAATCGGCGCGGCCAGCTGATCGGGCTCTACGGGGTGGCCATGTGGGGCGGCATCTCGGCGGGGACGGCGCTCGGTGCGACCCTGCGGCACTTCGGGATCGGGGCGGTGTGGGCGCTGTGCGCGGCCGCGCCGCTCGCCGGACTCGCCCTGATCACCATTGCCGGGCCCGAGCCGGAGCTCGCGCGGCCGAGCGGGGGGCGCGGGCTGATGCTGAAGCCCGCGGCGCTGCCCGGACTGGCCCTCGCTCTCGCCGCGGCGGGCTATGTGGGGCTGGCCGCTTTCATCATCCGCGACCTCCAGGTGCGCGGGATCGGTTCCGGCGCCGTCGTTCTGGCCGTCTTCAGCGCGGTGTACGCGGGTACGCGGCTGGTCATCGGAAAGCTGCCGGACCAGCTCGGACCGCGGCGCGTGGGCACCTGGTCCGGTATCGGCGAGGCGGCCGGGCTGCTGATCGTCGCGTGGTCGCCGAACCTGCCGGTGGCGGTGCTGGGCGTCATCGTCATGGGGGTCGGCTTCTCACTGCTGCACCCTTCGCTGGCGTTGATGGTCATGAACAACGCCGAGAGCTCGAAACAGGGTGCGGCACTGGGGGCTTACACCTCGTTCTGGGATCTGGGGCTGTTCGTCTGGGGCCCGGCGACCGGTGCCATCGCGAGCGGGCTCGGCTATCCCGCCGTGTATCTGGTCGGCGCGGGCTGCGCGTTCACCGCCGCGATCATGGCCTGCACGATTCGGCAATCGGTCACCAACCGAGTGAGAGAGGAGGCGGCGGATGAGCAGCGCGCCCCCGGTCAAGGTCCTGTGCGTCACCGGATGGTGCCGCAACGGCAGCACCATTCTCGGCAATATCCTCAATGAGATTCCGGGCGTATTCCACGTCGGGGAACTGCATTTCCTGTGGAAGAACGCCGCCGGGCGCGGCGTCAACGAGCTGTGCGGCTGCGGGCACAAGCTCGTCGACTGCCCGTTCTGGTCCACCATTCTGCCGGTCGGCAGGCCCGACGGGGCCACCCTGGAAGACCACGCGGACACGGTGATTCGGCACCAACTCGGCTACGTCCGCACCAGGCACACGTGGCAGGTGCTCGGGCGTGGCCTGCGCAATGAGCCGATTCGCGCGCATGCGGACCTGCTGGCCCAGGTCTACCGCGCCATCGCCGAACGCAGCCGGTCGCGGGTGATCGTCGATACCTCGAAGATGCCGGGGGAGGCGGCACTGCTGTCGTACCTCGACGGGATCACCCCGTACTACCTGCATCTGGTGCGCGATCCCCGGGCCGTCGCCCAATCATGGAGCAAGCCGAAGGAATACGTGTACGCCATGTCGGCGGGCAAGAGCACCGGTTACTGGAGCGGCTTCAACCTCGCGTCGCACGCGATCGGCCGCCGGTATCCGCGGCGGTCGCTGTTCCTGCGATATGAGGACTTCATCGCCGATCCGGCGGGGACGGTCGACACGGTGCTGCGACTGTGCGAGATCGATCCGGCGGCCAACCCGATGACCGACCGGACGATCGAGCTGCACGCCAATCACACGGTCACCGGGAACCCGGACCGGTTCAACACCGGCGTCACCGTCATCCGACCGACCGACGACTCGTGGCGCGGCGCGCTGCCGAACTCGGCCAAGGCGACAGTGACGGCGCTGTCCTGGCCGCTGGCGATCCGGTACGGGTATCTGATCCCCGGTCGACATGGGAGAGGTTGAGCGACAGTGGATCTGGGGCTGACGGACAAGGTCGCACTCATCGCGGGCGGATCGAGCGGCATCGGGCTGGCGATCGCCGAGGAGCTGGCCGCCGAGGGCGCGCATGTCGCCATCGGAGCCCGCGACCCGGGACGACTGACCGCCGCCGAACGCGCGATCAAAGCGATGGCACGCGGGCGAGTCCACGCAACACGCGTGGACATCACCGACCCTCGAGCGGCTCTCCGCTGGGTCGACGAGGTCGCCGCGGAGTTCGGTGGACTCCACATCGTCGCCGTCAGCGGCGGCACACCGCCCACCGGGAGCGCGACGGCCTTCGAGGCATCCGCGTACCGGGAGGCGGTCGACACGGTCCTGATGCCCGCGGTCCAGCTGGCGTTGGCGGCCTTGCCGCACCTGCGGAATGCGCGATGGGGCCGCGTACTTCTGGTGGCATCGGAGACCGCGGTGGTCCCCATCGGCGGACTGGCCCTGTCCGGAGTGAGCCGGGCGGCGATCGTGCGGTTCGCGCAGGCCCTCGCCGCGGACGTCGGGCGCGACGGTGTGACCGTCAATGTGCTCGCACCGAGCGCGACCCGCACTCCGCTGCTGGAACGGGTGCTGGCGCAGGCCTGCGCGGACGGGCGGATCGAGGCGGAGTTGGCCGCAGTCGGCAGCAAGACCGCGGTGGGCCGCATCGCCCAGCCCGACGAAATCGCCGCCCTGGCAGCGTTTTTGGCCAGCGAACGGGCCGGCTACATCACCGGCACCGTCCAGTTGATCGACGGCGGATCGAGCGTGCTCGGCGCGTCCTCATCGCATTACACCGTTTCCCAGGAGGGGACATGCTGAAGGCAGATTCGATCAAACAGACCCTGGCGCAGGTCGTCGCGGACCGCACACACGAGCTGTCGCCGGGCCGGATGTTCGTCGAGGCCTGCGGACAGCACGGGCTGGACGCGGCGGTCGAATACGACGTGACGATCACCGATTCCCTGACCAGCTCGCGGCGCAAACCCCGCAATCCGGCCCGCAATATGCTCAAGACCATCGACCTGTCGCGCGATCCGCGCCAGTTCTATTGGCACGAGAGCGCACCCGCCCCGGGCGACACCTCCATCGCGGGCGCGGACGTTCGGCGCGAGCTGGCCAGCAGATTCCACAAGTCGCCGATTCCGGAGCTGCTCACCACCACGGCGTGGGTGCAGGTCCCGCCGGATCTGTGGAAGGACCCCGACACCTTCGAGAATTTCCTCAACTACCGCCTGATCGTGCGCTTGTGCACCGCCGAGAACCACACCATCATCAGCGGCGAGGGCGGGCTGCTGAACATGCCCGAGATCGAGCGGATGACCGAGCGGGGACCCTTCACCTCGACAATCCTGCGCGCCTGCAATGAGATCGAGCAGATGGGCGGCACCGCCGACGGCATGATCATCAACCCGGTCGACTACTACCGTGCCATGGGCAACGGTCGGCTGATGGACGACCTCGAACAGAACGGTGTGTTCATCGTCCGCACCAGGCTGGTCGAACCGGGGACCGCCATCGTCGGCGATTTCGGCCACGGCGCACAGCTTTTCGACGCGGGACGTTCGGTGATCCGATTCGCCGAGCCGCCCGCGGGCACCTTCACCGAGCCGGGGATCGCGCTGAAGGCCGAGATCTACGAGCGGGTCGTGGTCAATCTGCCGACGAACTTCTTCGTCGTCAGCGTCTAGGTCGCGCTCATGAGGCTCGAGGAGGGAACTCCCGTGCGCGAGGACCCGGATGTGGTGGTCATCGGCGGGGGAGTCGTCGGCCTGTTCTGTGCGCAGCAGTTGCGTCGGCGCGGGGCGACTGTCACGGTGCTCGAGCGCGGTGCGCTGGGCGGACCGCAATCGTGCTCGGCCGGCAACACGGGATTCGTCGGCACCCACGGTGCCGCACCCCTGGCCGAACCCGGCATGCTCGCTATCGCCGCCGCGGGTGCGACGGATCCGGACGCGCCCTGGTACATCGAGCCGCGCCTGGACGCCGAATTGTCGCACTGGCTGCGGCATTTCCGGCGCGCCTGCTCGGCCGAGGCCGCGGCGAACGGATTCCGGGTACTGATCGGGATGAAGACGCGCAGTCTCGCGATCCTGCTCGCGCTGTGCGCTTCGGAGAACATGACCGCTCTGCTCGAATCACCGGGCATCGTGTTGGCTTTCAAGACCCCGGCGGGCTTCGACGAGGCGAGCCGGACCGTGGCGCGCACTGTTGCCGGTGGTGTGCCGCTGCGGGTCCTCGGATCCGGTGAGCTCGACGAACTCGCACCGAAGACGACGTTCGATATTCACGGCGCCCTGTACAACCCCGAGGGTGCATATCTGCGCGTCCCGGAGTTCCTCATCGAATTCGGCCGGGTCCTGCGCGGTTCGGGCGTAGAGATCCGCGAGCACACCGAGGTCACCGGTTTCGGCATACGGGATCGGAATATCGTGCGGCTCAACACTACTCGCGGGGAACTACGCCCCGGTCATGTGGTCATCGCGGCGGGCGCATGGAGCGCCGAGTGCGCCCACATGGCGGGAACGGATCTGCTGCTGCAACCGATCCGAGGTCATAGCCTCACCGTGGCCATGCCGCCGAGCGCGCCCGGCCTGCCGGTGCTGCTGAGCGAGGCCAGAGTGGCGATGGTCCCGCTCGGTGACCGGCTGCGGATCGGCGGACAGCTCGAGCTGACCGGGATGAGCTGCGCGGTCTCCGAACACCGGCTACGGGCGCTGCGGCGTGCCGTGCGCGAATTCCTGCCCGACTTGGAGGAGACACCGATCCTGCAGAGCTGGAGTGGATTGCGGCCGTGCACCCCGGACAGCCTGCCCCTGATCGGTCCCGCCGGTGATCTCCGCAACCTCCTCGTCGCCGCCGGACACGGCCATATCGGCATGGGGCTCGCGCCCGCCGGCGGCGAACTCGTCGGTCAGCTCCTGGCGGGTGAGCAGCCATTCACCGACCCGATCCCGTTGCGGCCGAATCGTTTCGGCGCACCCACCTGAAGCGGCGACGGCATGGCAGACAGAATGGACGTGAGGATCGGTGTCCTGTGTCTCGACACAACGTTCACCAAGCTCCCCGGCCACATCCGCAATCCGGCGACCTTCGACTTCCCGGTCGTCTACCAGGTCGTCGCCGGTGCGACCCCGCGCCGGGTGGTGAGCGAGGCGGATCCGACCCTGCTCGAACCGTTCATCGACGCCGCCCGCGAGCTCGAATCCGAAGGCGTGGACGCGATCGCCGCCGCCTGCGGATTCCTGGTCCTGTTCCAGCAGCGGCTGGCCGATTCCGTCCGAGTCCCGCTCTACAGCTCGAGCCTCATCCAACTGCCCATGGTCCACCGCATGCTCGCCACCGATCGCACCGTGGGCCTGCTCGTCGCCGACGAACAGGCCCTCACCCGCCGCCACCTGGAAGCCATCGGCGGCGAGTCCGTTCCGATCTGTGTCACCGGAATGGCCGGGCACCCGGAATTTCGCGAGGTCGTCCTCGACGGCCGCCGCGACAACCTCGACGCAGACCGCCTCGGTGCGGAAGTCCTCGAAGAGGCGTCCCGACTGGCCGCCGACAACCCCGACATGGGTGCGCTGGTCATCGAATGCACCGACCTCGTGCCGTACGGTCACGCCATCCAGCAGCTACTGCACATCCCGGTCTTCGACATCGTGACCCTCACCAACATGGTCCACCACACCCTGTCCCACATGCCCTTCAGCATCGGGGAGCGCGGCAACGGTTAGGACGGTGTCACGGCCGCAGCGACGGCGACACCGGCCGACACGAACGTCGTGTTCGGGCTCGCTCGACCAAGGTTCCGGCTGCCGTCGAAACTATCTGGAAGACATTGGATTTCGTCGTCGACGAATGAGGAAGAGCGAGTTCCCTTGTCAATCCTGGGAACTCGCTCTCTCGTTGTGTCCGGAGGGGGACTTGAACCCCCACGCCCTAATACGGGCACTAGCACCTCAAGCTAGCGCGTCTGCCATTCCGCCACCCGGACCGGTGATGCTGCACAAGATTAGCGGAGAGGTTGGCGGAAACGGAAATCGGGGCTTGGCCAGGCGAAACAGGGTGCGCGAGGGCAGGTTTGAGGGACTAGTGGAGGATGCCGGCCAGATTGGCGTTCTTGATGGGGGTGTCCTTGTTCGCCTGGATCTGGCAGAGGCCTTGGACGGCGGCCATGGACAGGTCCACCTGGGTGCCGGCGGGCTCGTGGTCGTTGCCCGTCTGCTGCTTGATGAACTTGGTGATGGTGACCCGCTGAGTGTCGGCGTTCTGGGCGAGGTAGTCGCTGCACTTGGTGTCGCCGCCCTGGTTGAGGGCCTTCTCGACATCCGAGCAGCCCGAGAGCAGGGCTACGGCCAGTGCGGCGGCCGCCACGGCCGTCCATCGCGCGGTGTTCATCATGCGGTTCCTCGTGGGTCGTGCGCGGCGGTGTCGGCCGCGCGATCGACCGCCACTGTAGATGGGCGCGACGGTTCGGCAATCGGGGCTGGACCCGGAGATTCAGGCAGTGTGCTGTGATTTATATCACATTTCCCCGCACGTTGAGGGGGGTCGTACTGGCATGGTGGGTGCATGTCCCTGGCCTCCACCGAAACAATTCGGATCCTCGGCGCCCGCGAGCACAACCTGCGCAACGTCTCCATCGACATTCCCAAGAACAGGATCACCGTCTTCACCGGCGTCTCCGGATCCGGCAAGTCCTCCATTGTTTTCGACACCATCGCCATCGAATCCCAGCGGCAGCTCTACGCCACCTTCCCGGCCTTCGTCCTGAATTTCCTGCCGCGCTACGAACGCCCGCACGCCGAGGCCATCGAGAACCTCACCGCGCCCGTCATCATCGACCAGAAGGCGGTCGGTGGCGGGCCGCGCTCCACGGTCGGCACCATGACCGACATCTACGCTCTGATCCGAGCCCTGTTCGCGCGCTTCGGTTCTCCGTCCACCGGACTGGTCTACGACTACTCCTTCAACACCCCGCAGGGCATGTGCACCGAGTGCGACGGACTCGGCGTGGCCATCACCGCCGACCCGGGCAAACTCGTGGACCGCACGAAATCACTCAACGAGGGCGCGCTGCTGGTGCCCGGTTACACCGTCGGCAGCGGCGATTGGCAGATGTATGCCAACTCCGGCCGATTCGACCCGGACAAGAAACTCGCCGACTACGACGACACGGAATGGCGCGACCTGCTACATGGCACCGGCGGCAAAGTGGAATTGTCTTTCGCGAAAGGCACCTGGAAAGCCAATTACGAAGGCCTGGTCGACAAATTCACCCGCACCCGGCTCAAGCGCGACACCTCGGGGCTGTCGGAGAAGACCCGCGAACAGATCCAGCGCTTCCTCACCGAGGGCACATGCCCGGCCTGCCGAGGGGCGCGCCTGAATCCGAAGGCCTTGGCCACCGCTATCAATGGACGCAATATCGCCGACTGGGCGCGGCTGCAGATCACCGATCTGATAGAGGTCCTCGGGGAGATCGACGACCCGGCCGCTGTCCCGCTGGCCGCGGCCACCCGGGTCGCGCTCGAACGCGTCGCTGCCATCGGGCTGGGCTACCTGAGCCTGGACCGCGCCACCTCGACCCTGTCCGGCGGTGAGGGCCAACGCCTGAAGATGATCAAGCACCTGGGCAGCACCCTGGTCGGGATGACCTACATCTTCGACGAACCCAGCGTCGGCCTGCACCCGCGCGATGTCGGGCGGCTCAACCACATGCTGGAGGCGCTGCGGGACAAGGGCAATACCGTTCTGGTCGTCGAGCACGATCCGGATGTCATCCAGATCGCCGACCACATCGTGGATGTCGGTCCGCGCGCGGGCGTCCACGGCGGCGAAGTCGTGTTCACCGGCAGTTTCGCCGAGTTGCGGGTGGCCGAGACCCCCACGGGCGCGGGATTGCGCCGCACCTTCCGGGTCAAGGAGAACTTCCGGTCCGCGACGGGCGCGCTGACGGTGGCGAATGCCAACGCGCACAACCTGAAAGATGTCACCGTCGCCATTCCGACCGGCATCCTGACCGCCGTCACCGGTGTCGCGGGCTCGGGCAAGAGCAGCCTCATCCGCGATGAATTCCTGGTCCGCTACCCGGAATCGGTCTTCGTGGACCAGTCCGCCATTGCCGCGTCCTCCCGGTCCACGCCCGCCACCTACCTCGGGCTCATGGATCCGATCCGCAAGCTGTTCGCGAAGGCGACCGGCGAACCGGCCGGCCTGTTCAGCTTCAACTCCGACGGCGCCTGCACCGAATGCGGCGGCCGCGGCGTCATCATCACCGAGATCGCCTACATGGACCCGGTCACCACCCACTGTGAATCCTGTGACGGGCGGCGGTTTTCCGATCGGGTCCTCGCGCTCACCCTGCGCGGCAAGTCGATTGCCGATGTCCTCGAGCTTTCCGCCGAGGCGGCCGTGGAGTTCTTCCCCGAGAAGACACTGAATGCCAAGTTGCGCACCATGAACGAGGTCGGCCTGGACTACCTGAGCCTGGGCCAGGCCATGAGCACCCTCTCCGGCGGCGAACGCCAGCGCATCAAACTCGCGACGCAGCTGCAGAACACCGGCACGGTCTACGTCCTCGACGAACCCACCAGCGGCCTGCACATGTCCGATGTCGACACCCTGCTCACGCTCATGGACAACCTGGTGGAGCGCGGGAACACGGTCGTTGTCATCGAGCACAACCTGGACGTGGTCGCACACGCGGACTGGGTCATCGACCTCGGGCCCGACGGCGGCAAGAACGGCGGCGAGGTCGTGTTCACCGGTACTCCTGCCGAACTGCTCAGCGATCCGGCCTCCCTGACAGGGCAGTACCTGCGCCGCTACAAGTCCGCGTGACGAAGTGCGTCACGGGTACTGATGATCCGCGGTACTGGCCGCCCGCCACGCCCTGGCTTCATCGGGATTGCCGCGGCGATTGAGGAGTTCGGCGAGACCTGCCATGGCGCGGGGGTCACCCTGGGTCGCGGCGGTGCGCCACCAGCGCTCGGCCTCGGTGAAATCGCCCCGGCGATAGCGGAAGACGCCGAGGTCGTAGGCGGCGCCCGGATGACCGTATTCGGCTGCCTGCGTCCATAGTTGGCAGGCCTGCTCCTCGTCGCCGCGCCTCTGCATGGCCACGCCCAGCTCGTAGAGCGCGTTCTGGTAGCGGCTGGCATCGGTGGGCGGAGCCGGGGGCGGCGGCGGGGTGGGGCCGCTGGTGAGCTCCACGACCAGTTCGCCGAAGTCGGGCGGGCCGACGCCGGTGCTGCAGTGCAGGACCGTCATGGCGGGTTCGCGGGCGATGAGCATGCCGTAGTTACCGGTCCAGGAGACGGTGGCCCCGGTGTCGTCCACCCAGACCGGGGTGAGGGTGATGGCGGCATCGGTCTCGGCAGGGCACACCTGGAGCTCGATGCCGCCCGACATGGCATCGCTCCAGACGTCAACCCCCCTGAGCCGGCGGCCTTCCAGCAACACATCACCACGGTCGACGGCGAGCCCGATACCGAGGCTGCGGACGCCGGGCAGCGGGGCCGCGCTGCGCACGGTGAGCCGGACCGTGGCGGGGGAGCCGCCGAGACTCTCCGAGTGCAGGGGGTAGACCTGCGCTCCGTTCCAGGTCACGGGGTCTGCGCTGTCGTATCGGTCCGCCAGTGTGGGTGCGGTCGTGGTCGGCTCGGCGTACGTATACGACCCCTTCATCTGCCCCGCCTTCCGCCGGTGCCCGGTGATGTTCGGGCCCACGGTAGTACCGATACCACCCGCCGCGTCCCGAATTTGCCAGCTACGCTCTCCAGCAAACTCCTGGTCGCATGACCGGTGTATTTTCGAGAGTGCGACCAATGTCCGGTGTCCGCATTTCGCTGGTCGATCGACGTGTAGGCCACGTCCACGCGGTGTGTCGTACTTGCGGAGGGCCCGGTGTCATGTTGAATCGTCGGCGACGTACCAGCGAACGAGTGAAAGGTAAGGACATATGGCTCTGCCCACCATGACCCCCGAACAACGCTCCGAGGCGCTGGCGAAGGCCGCGGCGGTTCGTAAGGCCCGCTCGGAACTCATCGCGCAGGTCAAGAAGGGGTCGGTCAGCCTCGCCGACGTGCTCAAGCGCGCCGACAAGGAGGACCTGGTCAAGAAGACGAAGGTGGCGGCGGTCATCAAGGCGCTCCCGGGCATCGGCCCGGTCAAGGCGGCCAAGCTGATGGACGAGGCCGAGATCCCCGCCGACCGCCGGATCGGCGGCCTGGGTTCCCGGCAGCGTGCCGCGCTGCTGGAGGCGCTGAAGGCTTGAGATCGGGGGGTGGCCTGCCGGGTCGCGAACCGGCCCGGCGGCAACCACTCCCACCGCCTCCGAATTCTCGGTGAACACGCAGGACATCGACCGATTTGGTCCAGGCGGTCCGATCCGATAACCTTGCTGAGCATCACCGGTCCGGGTGGCGGAATGGCAGACGCGCTAGCTTGAGGTGCTAGTGCCCGTATTAGGGCGTGGGGGTTCAAGTCCCCCTCCGGACACAGTCAGTAGGCCTGCGGGCGGTTTTGGATCATCTTCGACCAGAACCGCCCGTTTTTTGATGGCCATAGCCTCCCGAGGGAAACGACCATCTGCCGGATCTCTGTCGTCGTCGACTACCTCGACGGTGACCGTCCGGCGAGGATCCGCGCCGAGCGTGCGAATCGTGACCGCGCCCGGCGACATTGCCGAGCGGATCATTCCAGGCCTCCCGCAGCAGCGGTACCGCGTCGCTTTCAACGACATCACGTACGGCCGGTACGTAGTGGTCGGGTTCTTCACCGAGGAGGTGGGGCCGCAGCGCTGGGACGACTTCTTCGGAGTCTCGACGCCGCAGTTGTCGTTCCAAGCGGTATTCAACCACGCCGCCGCGATGCGCAACGGTGGCGATCGAAAGCCGGGCGGAGCACTGGCCTGTTCCGCCGGCGGGGCTCACGCCGACGCATTGCTGGACCTGCCCGACGAGGAAATCCTGTCGCGATTCACGAAGGACCTGCTCACCGTATTCCCCGAGCTGGACGGGAAGCTGGGCGACGCCGTTGTGCGCGAGCACCATCGGGTCGTCCCGTTCTGGGCGCCGGGCCGCAGGAACTCGCTTCCGACGTTGCGGAATCCGCTCGGATCGATATACCTCGCCGGCGATTATCAGCTCGATCTGCCGTCGCTCGCCGACGCGGCCGCGTCGGGCGAGCAAGCGGGAAAGCTGTGCTGGCCAGCCTGAGCCGGCCGCGATAGTCGAGGCCCGCTTTTTCCACGGGGTGTCTCGGCCGCGTTCCCAACCTCTCGAGTCGATACACCTAGGTCTTCACAGCTGTCACCGCGGCCGCGGTGAATACCTGGTACCCGCGGCCCGGGTCCAGGCCATGGATACCCCCTCCGGTCACAGGTACCGACCGTACAAGAATGGCGGCCGCCTGGCCGCCATTCTTGTACGGGACAACCGGTCGGCACCGGGATCGACCGACACCGCCTGTCGCTATTTCCGGTTCAGCTGCCAATCCGGCGGCAGGCCCTGGACTTTCGCGTCGGTGCCGCACGCCTCGATGGTCACGGTCGCCGGACCCAGGCGGAGGTCCGCGAGCCGGATGAGGCCCGCCCGGTCGGGCAGGCGCGGCGCGATGGTGAGTGTGCGTCCGGGGACGTCGGGCATCAGGCCCAGGAACGAGCGCATGAGCAGCAGGGGCGCCGCGCTCGCCCACGCCTGCGGCGAACACGAGGTGGGATACGGCACCGGGGAACTGAAATCGGAGCGCGCGAAGCCGCAGAACAGTTCGGGCGGCCGGGCCCCGAAATCCAGGATGGCCTCGAGCAGTCCGCTCGCGAGCTTCACGCTCAGGTCCACCGCGCCCGGGATATGGCCGTAGCGCATCAGACCGGCCACCGCGATGGCCGTATCGTGCGGCCACACCGAACCGGTGTGATAACCCATGGGATTGAAGTGGCGAGCGCTGGAAGACAGTGTGCGCAAACCGAATCCGCTGTTCAGATCCGCCGCGCCCAGCCGCTCGATCAGTTCGGCCGCGCGTTCATCGGGCACGATACCGGTCCACAGGCAGTGGCCGGGATTGCTCGATCCGACATCGACCGGCTGCTTCGAGCCGTCCAGGGCCAGGGCATAGCAGCTGCTCTTCGGCATCCAGAAGGCCTCGTCGAAGCGGGCTTTGAGGTCGGCCGCCTGTGTGCGCAACCGCTCGGCGAGCGCATGGTCGCCGGCCTCCTCGGCCAATTCGGCGCGGCCGATCCGGGCCGCGTAGACATAGCCCTGCACCTCGCACAGGGCGATCGGCGGGTCGGCGAGGCGGCCATCGGCGAATCCGATCGCGTCCCAGCTGTCCTTCCATCCCTGGTTGGCGAGTCCGCGGTCGGTCTTGCGCCGGTACTCGACGAAGCCGTCGCCGTCGAGGTCGGCGTCGGTGTCGATCCAGGCCAGCGCCGCGTCAGCGGCCGGCAGCAACTCCTGTACGGCTGCCGCGCCGATACCCCAGCGACGGCATTCGGCGAGCAGCATCACGAACAGCGGGGTCGCGTCGGCCGTGCCGTAGTAGATGCTGCCGCCGAGCACCCGATCACTGCCGGGACCGTAGCGCCGCTCGTGCATGATGCGGCCGGGTTCCTCCTCGGTGAGCGGATTCGACTCGGTGCCTTGGAGTTTCGCGAGCTGGCGCAGTGTGCCCAGGGCCAGGTCCGAATCCAGCAGCAATGCCATCCACGAGGTGAGCAGACTGTCGCGGCCGAACAGGGCCATGAACCAGGGAGCGCCGGCGGCCACATAGGAGGTGCCGTCGGTGGGATCGTCGAGACGCAGCGCGCCCAGATCGGTCTCGGTGCGCTGCAGGATGGCGTTGAGGCCGGCGCCGCTCGCGGTGAGGGTGGTGGTCGAGGCGCGCCAGCGGCGGATCTTGTCCGCCGGGCTGTATTCGTCGTTGTCGTCGAAGTTCATCGGGACGGCCCGATGGTCGTTGATCGGCTGGCAGTGCACCACCGTCTGCCAGCTGCCGTGTGCCGGGACCAGCACCTGCCAGGTCAGCGATCCGGGCTGAACCTCGGCGTCCTCGTCGACGGTGATGATGATGCCACGCCCCTGCTGACTGCGGTCGGTGAAGCGCAGCGCCTGCTCGGTGGCGGCCGACTCGCTGCCGCCACCGCCCGCCCGGCCCTCCTTGACCGCGAACAGGTCCGCGAAGTCCGCCTCGGCATCGAGAACCACGGTCAGGGCGGTGTCCTCGTCGCCGAGATTGAGCACGCTGATGATCTCCTGCATTCCCTCACCCACGACGCGACGGCGCTGGACCAGCACCGTCGCGTCGGCGATACCGTGCGGTGGCGGTTTGCGCGCCACGAATCGCGCCCGGAAGGGTTCGCGCACGACCACCGAAAGCTGTTCCGGCGGAAGACCGTCCACGCGCAGCTCCCATCGGGTCAGGATGCGCGTGTCCCGGTAGTACAAACCGTGGGCGGTGCCGGGGTGGATGTCCCCGAGTCGGTCGGACAGGCAGAAGGTTCCGGCCTCGACGAGGGTGATCACGCCGGCGCCACCCTCGATGAGAACGGGTGGGCCGGCATTGAATACATTCACGGGCGACCGCCGGGCGCCTGGCTGCTGAGGATCCGGGACCCCGCGGGTACCCGCACCCGGACAGAGGTTCGCGACGCCCGTTCCGCCGCCATCTCGATCGCCCGGTGATAGGCCGCCTCGTAGCCCTGCGCGAACAGGTCCGTCGCGAACAGCCTTTCGACACGCTCCCGGCAGGCGTAGGGGTCGATCTCATCGGCGCGGGCGATGTATCCGGGTAGTTCGTCGGGATCGTCGCAGATCCATCCGGTCACGCCATGTTCGACGACCTCGTCCACCGCGCCGCCGCGCAGCGCGATCACCGGTGTGCCACAGACCATGGCCTCGATCATGACAATGCCGAAGGGTTCTTCCCACCGAATCGGGAACAAAAGGCAGCGCGCGCCGGCGAGTAGATGGCGTTTCGCGGTCGCGTCGGCCTCGCCGAACACGTCGTCGCTCTCGGTGAGCAGCGGCTCGATGTAGTTGTCGAAGAACTCGTGCTCGGGCGGTTCGTTGAGCTTGCCCGCCAGGACCAGGCGCACTCCGGCGGAGTGTGCGGCCCGGAGCGCCAGGTGGGGTCCCTTGTAGGGCGCGTAGCGGCCCAGGAACAGGGCGTAGTCGAGCTTCTCGGTGCGGAATGGCCATTCCGAGGGGCGAATCGCGTTGTGCACGCGGCCGATCCAGTTCAGATCCGGCGCGAGCGCGCGCTGCCGGTCACTGATCGCCACGAGCCGCACACTGTGATCGAGCGATTGGTAGTACTCGTGCATCTCGGGGTCGACCGGACCGTGCACGGTGACGACGGTGGGAATCCCGAGCCCCCGGTACGCGGCCGCGTTGGCCGGGCCGGCGAAGGTGTGATCGTGCACGACGTCCACCGGGTCCTCGGCGTGCAGTGCCTCGATGATCTGCCAGGTCTTCATGGCATTGACGATCTCCGGGTACGGCTCGCCGAGCCGCTTGGATTGGATCTCGTCCCAGACCCGGACGAATCGAGCCTTCGTACCGGCGTGGCCGGCGCCGAGCAGCGTGACGCGGTGACCCTGATCGACCAGCTCATCGGCCAGCGTGGCGACAACAGCCTCGATACCGCCGTAGCCGACCGGTGGGATGTCGAAATACGGTGGAGCGGCGAGAACGATATGCAGCGACTGCTTCCGGGAATTGACCGCGCCGAACACAGCGGAGTTTTCGGGCTGTAGCTGCAGAAAGTCGAAGGCGTTCTCGAGTGAGGCATCGCACGTAAGTTCGCTACTCATTTCGAAACTCCTCGTCGTGAGTTGAACTGAGCCAAACCCTCGTATACGGTGCCACGAACGACGCTGGTCGGCAAGTGATGTTTGTCCGATTTGGGCGGTCGCAATTCAAAAGTTATGTCGATGGTTTATCGGCTCGAATTACGGGTATACTTTTCTACCCATCGAGCATGAAATGCATTTGCACCGTGAGGGATTCGCGAATCTCGGCAGTAGCGCTCGCCGAGAACCCTTTTCTACCGACTCACTCCGCGAGCACCTCGGGGAATCCGAACAATGCGACCAGCGCCGGGTCGTGGAACGAGATGACACCGCGAACACCGGCGGCGGTCGGAGCCAGGACCACGATGCCGTGGCCGCGGAGCACGCCCTCGGTGTCCCGGTGATACTCGATGGCGGCGGGCCGGCCGTTGGCCGTGGTGGGTAGCATCCGCCAGTCACCGGGCCGACCCATCACGTAGGCGTCGAGCATGCGGATGCAGTTCGCCCGGCCCGCCTGCCAATCTCGGAACGGGGTCGCTTCCAGCGTCGCGTCGGCGCGCAACACCTGCTGCAGGAGGGCAGCGTCGGCGTGTTCGAAGGCGGCGATGTAGCCGTCGAGCAGCGCCCGCGCCCGCTCATCGGATGGTTCGAGCAATTCCTCTGGCCCCGAGGGCAATTCGTGCAGGCGGGCGCGGGCCCGCTGCAGGCCGCTCTTGACCGCCGCGGTTGTGGTGCCGAGGAGTTCCGCGGTTTCGGCGGCGGAGAAGGACAGGACCTCGCGCAGGATGAGGATGGCGCGCTGGCGGGCGGGGAGATGCTGAAGGCTCGCGATGAGGGCCAGGCGGAGTGACTCGCGGGCGACCACCGCGGCGGCCGGATCGTCCGCGGCAGTTGCGATCCAACCGTCGGGGCATGGTTCCAGCCACGAAACCTCGCCCGGCGCAAGGCGACTCGGCGCGCCCTCGGACCCGTCGGCGGGACCGCCCAGGCCCGAGGGCAGTACTCGGATGCGGCGCGGCTCGAGCGCCGACAGGCAGACATTGGTGGCGATCTTGTACAGCCAGGTCCGAACCGATGCGCGACCCTCGAAAGCGGAGTAGGCGCGCCAGGCGCGCAGGTAGGTCTCCTGGACCAGGTCTTCGGCGTCGTGGGCCGAGCCGACCATGCGGTAGCAGTGCGCCAGCAGTTCCCGGCGGAATCGCTCGGTTTCGGCGGTGAAGCGGCTCCGATCGGCCGCCTCCGCCAGGTGCGCCGTCATGCGGCGAGTTTAGGCTGCCGCCGGGCTGCAGATTGGCTGCTCGTCATGGGCTGCTCTCTTTCCGGATCGTGTGCCCGCTGATCGGGTCCGTCGCCCATGACGACCGGGAAGCCGGTCCGAAGGAATCGAAACCCAGGTCAGCGGGTGTCCGGAGCGGTCAGGGCAGCAGGGCCAATTTGCCGATGGTGGCGCGGGATTCCATTTCCGCGAGGACTTTCGGGCCGTCGGCGAGATCATGGGCGGTGGGTCTGGTGGGTGCGAGAACACCTGCGGCGATGAGCGCGAACATTTCGGCCATAACCTCGCCGAAGACGTGGGGTGCGGTCTGGATCAGCACGCCGATATTGAGGCCGATGAGGTGAATCTGGTACTTGTACACCAATTCCCAGTTGGTGATGGCGCTGTTGCCACCTGCCATGCCGTAGACGACGACCCGTCCGGTGACCCGTTTGGCCGCGGCGAGGCTCGCGGTGAAGGTCGAGCCACCGGCGGATTCGAGCACCAGATCGGCTCCGGCGTCGTCGGTCAGCTCGAGGACGTCGTCGGCGAGGTGCTCGGACCGCGAGTCCAGCACGTGGTCGGCACCGAGTCCCCGCACGATCTCGTGCTTGCCCGGCGAGGCGGTGGCGATGACGATCGCACCGTAGTGCTTGGCCATGGCCACCGCAGCCTGGCCGGTCGCGCCCGCTGCGGCATGGATCAGCACCGTCTCACCAGTGGCTATGCGGCCCAATGGTTTCAATGCGGCGAGCGCGGTGGGCCAGTTCACGACCAGTCCGAGTGCCTGCTCGGCGTTCCATCCGGCCGGGATCGGCACGGCCGCGGCCGCGGGCAGCACCGCGTATTCGGCGAACGCACCGGCCCCCACGCCGATGACGCGGGCCCCCGAAAGCGATTCGGCCACTTCGTCTCCCGCCGCGACGACCTCACCGGCGGCCTCGAATCCCGCCGTGTACGGTGGCCGCGGTCCGCCCAGGAAGGTGCCGCGGGCCTGGGAGATGTCGGCGAAGTTGACTCCGGCGGCGGTGACCCGGATCAGGATCTCGCCCGGACCGGGAACCGGTACCGGCGCATCGGTGATCAGACGCAGGTCCTGCGGGCCCTGCAGCGAGGTCTGCCGCAAGGCCCGCATGGTGGTGGGGATGGTCATGGTGATCAGCACTCCTTCTCGGTTTGTCACCAGATAGACCGCCGCCACCGGAGAAAGGAATCGGCCGCCGGAACCGGTCAGCCGATCGGCGTGACCGCGGGCATGGTGAAGCGGCCCGACAGGATGTCGGGGCCGGGGACGTAGGAGCGGGCGAAGAGGATGAACGGGTGGCCGGCGGCCGGGGCGGGCAGCCAGTTCGCCCGGCGGTCGGGGCGCGGCGTCTCGGGTTGGATCCAGATGTCGATGCTGCCGTCGGGGTTGGTGACGACTCCCGGTGTGTTGCCCGCGATTTCGTAGCGGTTGATCGGGTTGGGGGTCAGGAACTGGCCCGTCGGCTGGATCTCGTAGAGCGATACCGACCAGAACGCATGGGAGGGAATGCCGCCCGGCGGCAGGTGCAGGGTATAGGCGGTGCTCCCGGTCATCGGTTGTCCCGCACCGTCGGTGAAGGTGATCCAGTAGTTGGCCTCCTCGCGCCGCAGCCCGAGCATGCCGGTGCCGCTGCCCAGCGCCAGGGCGCGCTGCCCGTAGTCGTGCTGGCCGGTGGTGCCCAGCAGGGATCCGGGCGGGCTGTAGTCGATCCAGCCCTTGGCCTTCGCGGTCTGTTCGGCGTACTGCTTCATGTAGGTGCCGAGCTGTGGAAACAGGCTGTGCCAGGCGTCTTTCACCGATTGCGGCAGGCGGTCGAAGCTGCAGTCCGCGCCGCAGATGCCGACTCGGCGGAGCGTGTCGAGCAGGGGACGGTCGGCGGCCGGCGGGGGATCGAGGGTCAACATCTGGTTCACCACGGCCAGGTAGTTCTCGGGGTCGCCGGGAACCGGCCGGACGCGGGTGGTCGGCTCGGTCGTGGTGGGCCGCATCGGTGTGAAGGTGAACCCGTCCTGCACGGCATTGACGGCGGCCCGATCGGCGGGGCCGGTGGTCTGGACCCGCAGGTTGACGTAGACGTCGTTGGTGGGCGCGTGCACGACCGAGACCCCCTGGGGCGCTTGGCCGTTCCACTGTGGTCCGACCAGCAGATAGCGCAGGGCGCCGCTGCCGGTGGTGCGCGGGCCCGCGTAGAAGAAGGTGTTGGAGTAGAAGTCGATGAGGGTCAGCACGTAGTAGCGGCTGCCGGTGTCGGGGGTGTCGAGGAAGACCGGTCCCCGCGAAAGATCGGTCCACGCAGTCGAATACAGCGCGTCGACCAGCGGCGCGTTGGCCCAGGTGTCCTGCGGCCCGGCCACGGTGCGGGAGTGCGCGAAGCGATCGAGCGTGGTGCTGGTGCGGCCGCCGGTGGTCTCGAGCGCGTTCCATCGCAGCTGCGAAAGGAAGTACAGCGGGAACGCGTAGTCGTAGGCCGTGCGGATCGTGGTGTCCGTATCGGCCGGCGCGGCCGGGCCGGAGGTGGTCCCGCAGGCCGCCAGTGCCGCGGTGACGACGATTGCGGCCAGTGCCCGTGCGGTGCGAGCGGAGAGAGCGCGGTTGCCTCGGACAGGTCTCATGGAACCCTCCTCGATAGATCCGAATTGTAAGGCGACTGCCTTAAGGCGTATGCCTCGAGGAGGCAACTTGTCAAAGGCCGGTCTGGTCCCCGGGCCTGGGTATTGACATCCGATCGGAAGGTCCCACGCGCAGCCCGAGAGTCCCGCTGACCGGGACTTATGCCTTCGCTCGGCGGCGGCACTGTGACAGGTTCCACATGCCTGATTCCCTGCACATCACCGGTGAGGTGGTCCGCGGGCCATTCCCGCCACCTCGCCCTTTCGCGCGCTCTACGAGGAGATCCCCGTGCACACCAGAAGCCTCATCGCCGCTGCCACCCTGGCCACCGTCGCACTCACCCCGACCGCCGCCACCGCGGCGGCGGAGGCCACGACGGAAGCGGCGGCACCCGATACCGGCGTGAATTACCGTGTCGAGGCAACCGATTCCGCCGCGGTCATCACCACCGACGCCGGCAGCATGGTCGTCGAGGACGGCGTATTCAAGATCAAGGCGGCTAGCGGTCAGGTGCTGGCCGGGATTCCCCTGACCGTCCGAATCGACAACGCCGACTACCCGATTCAGGCGTCGGTGGACGGCCACACCGCCACGCTGACGCCCGTCGCCCTGCCGTATCAGGAGGAGGCGCCGTGGCGGACCCGGTACGAACGTGAGCAGGCGGCCTTCTCCCGTGCTTCGTTGCAGATCACCAGCGCCGCGGCCGGGGGAGCGGCCCTGGGGACCGCCATCGGCGGCGTTGCCGGGTGTGTGGGCGGCGCGGTGGTCGGCACGGTCGTCACCGGGATTCTCGCCGCCCTGTTCGGGGCGGGTCCGCTGGCGGGCTGCCTGGCCGGCATCGCCATCGGCGCGGGCATCGGCGCATTCGCGGGTGCGCTCCTGGTCACCGCGCCGGTGGCGGTGGCGTCGGTGATCCAGTACTTCACCACGATCAACGAGCCGTTCGTGCCCAATACGCCTGCGGCCAAATAGTTCTCACCGTCCCGACCCCCGGGCAGGGTGCGCCTCGCTCGGGGACCGGGACCGGATCACTACGATGTCGGAGTGTCAGACGGCCCATCCACCAGGCAGATCCTGGCTTCGACCGCATTGCGCATGTTCGCCGAGCGCGGCATCGATGCGGTCTCGCTGCGTGAGCTCACCGCGGCCGCCGGTCAGCGCAACAAGACTGCCGCGCAATACCATTTCGGCACCAAGGAACAGCTGGTCCGGGAGATCTTCGAGCAGCACACCGGGCAGGTGAACCAGCGCCGCTGGGAGCTGCTCGCCGAACTCGGCCACGACAGCCGCCGCCTCGGCGTCCCCGAACTCGCCGACGCCCTGATCCGCCCGCTCGCCGAACAGGCCACCCGCCCGGACGCCCACTACCTGCGTTTCCTCGCCCAGGTCTCCACGCCCCCCTGGGTCTACGCCCTGACCCAGGCCGACCCCGCCGTCACCGACAGCGTCCGGACCGTCCTGGCGGCCCTGGCCGAGCGGCTCACTCGCATTCCCGGCCCGGTCCTGCGCACCCGCCTGTCGTTCAGCATGATGCTCGCCGTCCGCGCCCTGGCCGGTCTCGAACACGCTGCCCCGGCCGCCGACGATCCGCGCACCGCGCTGTTCACCACCAACATCATCGACGCCACCGTCGGCATGCTCACCGCCCCCGTCTCGGGCACCGCCGCCGACCTGCTCACCGAGCTACCCGACAATCCGTCGGACCCGGCCTGGCCGTGGCAGATTCTGATCGGCGCGGCCAGCGGCGACTAGCTGATCGCGGTTCCGTGCCGGATCCACCGGATCCCGGCGGGGTTGCGCCGGCGGCGATGACGACGCGGTCGGCCATCGGCTCCGAACATGCTGGGGCGCAGGATGTCTGCCCGCTCTGGTCAGGCGATGGTGGCGGGTTCGCGGAGCGGGGTCAGGGCGTGGGTCCAGGCCAGGAGCTCGTCGATCACGCCGTGCAGGGCGGGGGTTTGCGGTGGCTGGGGCCGGAATTCGGTGTAGGCGACGAAGTCGTCGCGCAGGGTCAGGGCCAGCTGCGGGCCGATGTCGGCCATGCGCAGGACACCGGCCTGGGCGCGCAGCTTCTGGATCGCCATCACGGCGCCGTAGATGCCGTAGCCGACGTAGGCGACCGGCTTGCAGGCCCATTCGGCGTACAGGTAGTCGATGCAGTTGGTGAGGGAGGACGGGGGTGCGGTGTTGTATTCGCCGGTCACGAAGATGAAGGCGTCACAGGAGCCGACGTGCTCGGCGAAGCGGCGGGTGTACGGGTGCTGTCCGGGCGTGCGGGCCGCCGGGACGGGTTCGTCCAGCAGGGGGAGCCGGTGATCCTGCAGATCGATCAGCTCGAATTCGGCTGTCTCGCCTGCATGTTCGGTGGCGATGGCCTGCACCCAGCGAGCCACGTTCTCGCCGATGCCGCCGGGCCGGGTGCTGCCGATGATGATGCCGATTCTGGTCATGTCGATTACTCCTCGGGGTGGTGACGACTCGACGACACAAAGTGCCGCCGACTCCCACCGTTGTGACATCCCGGCACGGTGATGTGCGTCACTCGCCTGGTGTGCGGAACCGTCCGGGCCGCAGGGCGGTATCCCTGCGAGTGCCGTTCAGCGCCGTTCAGCCCACCGAGCCCTCGCATAGGCGCGTGCCCTGGGATTTCGACCATCGAGAGGATGGCGATCATTCTGAACGAGCTGTGGTTCAGTTCAGCGCCGCAACTCGAAGGTGCCGGCGCCCTTGCCTTCAGCGCACGGGCCGGTCATCTCGTCCGCCCGTAGCATCTGGGCAGGCCAGGCAACATTCTTGTGCCGGAAGACATTCGGGCACTCGGAGCCGGAACCGGTTACTGACAACAGTCCTGACGATTGTCCCAGTCGTGTGTATGGTCGGAAGGGCATGTTTCACAATGGGGAGTGCCAGGGCTTTATGAGTAGTCAACGACCGCTGTCGTCTTTCGAGTTCAAGCATTTCGACCCCGACGCTCGCTGGGGCGATGTGCCGAAAGCCGGTGTGCCGCTGTTCGTCGCGACCACGGTACGCGGTGAGATCGACCCCGACGTCATGCGCAGGGTGCTGGCGGAATTGGCCGCCGACCACGCGCTGCTGCGCGCGGTCATGGTCCACGAGCCCGGCAGTGAGCCGGTCTTCCGGGTTCGCGAGGAGTACCAGCCCCCGCTCGAGGTCACCGAGTGGGGACCCGACGGCTATCAGCGGCTGGTCAACATCGAACAGGACTGGAGCACCGGCCTTTTCAAGGCTCACGTGCTGCGTGAGGGCGGTCTCGACCAGATCGTGCTGATCATGCACCACGGCATGTGCGATGGACGGTCGGCGCTGGCGCTGCGCGACGACATGTGGCAGCGCTACGGCGCCCAGTTGGCGGGTTCGCCACTGCCGCCGTCGAATTCGGACAACGCACTGGTCGACGGTATCGATACGTTGCTGGCGGGCAGTGTCACCGAGACCGAGGTCGACGAGTTGGTCGCGATGCTGCGCGGTATCGCGGCCGCCGGTGACGCGGTGCCCGCGCCACTCGAGCTGCCCCGCGACGGCGACGGCGTCGGCGACCCGGTGGGCCGGTTCGCCATCCAGCGCATCGAGGTGGACCCCGAGCAGAGCGCGGCCCTCTTCGGTGTCGCACGCGCGCAGGGTGTTTCGGTCAACAGCCTGGTCACCGGCGTGGCCATGGTCGCGGTGCGCGGCCAGCTCGAGTCGGACTCCGGGCCGGTACCGATGGTGTTCGGGCACGCGGTGGATCTGCGCGCCTCGCTCGCCGAGCCGATCCCGCAGTCGACACTGCTCAATTGCGCGGGTGGGGTGGCCACCCCGGTTTTCGCCGCCGCCGACACCGATCCGATCGAGCTGGCCAAGGCGACCGAGGTGGCCATGCGCGCCGCCCTCGACGCCCGGTTCCCGGCCCTGTTCATGCGGGCCTCACAGCGCGCGTTCGACCCGGAGACCGCCGCGATCTTCGGTGCGCAGCCCACGCTGGGTATGGCGAATCTCGGTGTGGAACAGACGCCTTCGATCCCCGGCGGACTCGAATTCGTCTCCGATGACGCGTTCGGCATGGCCCTGGGCATGCCGCCGAAGCTGACCGTGTGGACCGTCGCCGAGCGGCTCATCATCCACGTCAACTACGACACCACTCGCAACAGTCACGCCCTCATGGGCCGCGTGACCGAGGCGATCCGGGAGCAGGTCCGTCGCGTCTGCGACGCCGACGCGGATCGTGGCTGACTCGCGGCCGGACGCGCCATGAGAGTTGCTGTCAGCCAGGAGAAGTGCATCGCAGCCGGTCACTGTGTGCTGCGTGCCGACCAAGTCTTCGACCAGCGCGACGACGACGGCGTCGTCGTGCTGCTCGACGAGAATCCGGCGCCGGAGCAGGCCCCGGCCGTGCGAACGGCCGCCGAATTCTGCCCAGCGCAAGCCATACACATCGAGGATTGACCCGAACATGCCTGAGTCCAGCACCGAGACCCCCGCCGAGCCGACCTTCTATCCCGGTCGCCGCTCCGCGAGCTGCCCGTTCGCGCCCGCCGCGGAGATCCGCGAACTCGCCGACGCCGGCCCGATCTCCAAGGTCCGGACCTGGGAGGGCAAGCAGCCGTGGCTGATCACCGGCTACACCGAGGCGCGTGAGCTGTTCGCCGATTCCCGCGTCAGCGCCGACAACCACCACCCCTCCTACCCGCACATCCACGAGGGGATGAAGGCGGTCGCGGAGATGAGCCCGCGCACCATGTTCAACACCGACGGCCAGGAGCACGCCCGCTACCGGCGCATGCTGGCCAAGCCGTTCACCCCCAAGCGGCTCGAGGCCATGCGGCCCAATATCCAGAAGCACATCGACGAGACCATCGACGCCATGCTGGAGCAGGGCAACTCCGCGGACCTGATGAAGGCGCTGGCGCTGCCGGTACCGTCGCTGATGATCTGCGAACTGCTCGGCGTCCCCTACGAGGACCACGCGTTCTTCCAGGAGGCCACCGAACTCGGCTTCGGCGGCAACGCGACCGCCGAGGAGCAGCAGCAGTCGACGCTGGAGGTGCTCGGCTACCTCAACAAGCTGGTCGAGGCCAAGACCGAGAACCCGGCCGAGGATCTGCTCTCCGATGTCGCCGAACTGGTCCGCGACGGTCAACTGCAGGTGTGGGAGGCCGCGCTGCAGACGGTCGGCATTCTGGTCGCCGGGCACGAGACCACCGCGAACATGATCTCGCTGGCCGTCATCGCGCTGCTCGACCGGCCCGAGCAGCTGGCGATCATTCGCGACACCGACGACCCGCAGGTGCTCGGCAATGCGGTCGACGAGCTGATCCGCTACATGACCATCGTCGACACCGGGCTGCGGCGGGTCGCCATCGAGGACATCGAGGTCGGCGGTGAGGTGATCCGCGCAGGCGACCCGATCGTGTTCGACCTGGCCACCGCGAACTGGAACCCGGGGGTCTTCGCCGAGCCGGGCACCCTGGACCTGGCGCGCGCGAATGCCGCGCAGCACTTGGCGTTCGGCTCGGGCCGGCACCAGTGCATCGGTCTGCAGCTCGCGCGCATCGAGCTCGGCATGGTGCTGCAGACGCTGTTCCGGCGGGTGCCGGGGCTGCGCCTGTCCGTGCCGACCGAGGAGATCGACTTCAAGTACGACGCCATGGTGTACGGGGTGCGGTCGCTGCCCGTCGTGTGGTGATGCGGTGAGCGGTGCCCTGCCGTCACGGCAGGGCATGCAGCCAGAGTCTGCTGCGGTCGGCCTCGGTGGTGGCCAGCAGCAGGCCGGCAGGCAGCGCGACCATGCGAGCCCCGGGCGCGCTCGCGGGCAGGGAGATCTGTTGCCATTCAGTGCAATTCGGCGCCATCGACGCCAGTTGCGCGACGTGGTCGAGTGCCACGAGCCCCAGCACGCGCGAGGCGGTCGGCAGGACCTGGAGCACGTCGACCGTTGACGCGCCCGGGCCGGTCACGGCGTCGGCGTCGGCCGACGGCCAGCACAGCACGTGTGGTGTGGCGCCGATGGACTGGCCGAGCACCGTGCAGCCGGTATTGCCGCAGCCGACGCGCGCGGCGACGGCATTCGCGCCCGGCAGCTCGTGACGCTGCCATCCGAGGCCGTCGGGCGAGGTCCACACCAGTGGCCGAAGGACATTGTCGCGCAAGGTTTCCCCGACGATGACGAAGCCCTGCGCGCCGGTGCCGACCCCGGCCGCGCCGGTCTGTTCGCCGGGTGCGGACGACAGCGCCGGATCGTCCGCGTGCCGCCGCCAGTCGGCGCCGTCGGCGGAGGTCCAGTACGCGGCGCCGTAGCGGCCGTTGTCGCCGTCCCACCCACCCACCAGCAGATCGGTGGCGCCGTGCGCCGCCGCCGCGGTCACCGCGATGGCGTGCGGGCCGCCGAACATCTCCATGGCCTGGGTGTGCTCGGTGAGTCCCCGGCCGTCGCCGCTCCAGATGGTCATGCGCGGATTGCTGTGCGCGCCACCGAAAGCCTGACCCAGCACCACGGTATGCGTGCCGGTGCCCGCCGAAATCAGTTCCGCCAGTGCGCCGTACGGGCTGTCGGGCCGTACGGGGACCGATGTCCAGCGAGTGCCGTCGGGGGAGGACCAGGCGGCGGGGGCGCGTCCGTCGCCGGCCGGGATCGAGCCCAGTGCCAGCACGCCGCCCGCGATCGGCGCGAAATCCAGCACCCGCGCCCCGTGCTGCGGCAGCGATACCTCGCGCCAGGGCGAATCCGATTCCCGCACAGCACACCCGGCCGCCAGTACCAGAACGGCGACCAGGACGATTGACCACCTCATTGGGACAGGGTGCCAGAACACCCCGGCGATTTGTCGGTTGTGCACGTTTCCGGCGGACCCGAATCGCCGTGCCGAGGCAAATCCGGGCCGTGCACCGAACGGTGTGTGACGATCTCTCCTCGTGGCGGCTGTCCGGTTCACACGGATATGGATGCTGGTGGCGCTGGTGACGGCGCTGCTCCCACTGCATGCGCACGCCGACCCGATCTCGGATCTGTTGAATCCCGCACACGATCCGGCCAGCGTGATGCCGACGCCGCCGGCCGACCCCTTCTTCACGCCCGAGCCCGGTTTCGAGGCCCGGCCGCCGGGGAGCGTGTTGGCAGCCCGCACGATCGACGGCCAGTTTCCCGCCGCAGACGCCAACCAGTTTCTGGTGCGATCCACCGACTCCCACGATCGGCCGGTCGCCATCGTGACCACCCTGCTGGTGCCGCACGCGGCGTGGCCGGGAACGGGTCCGAGACCGCTGGTGTCGTACAACCTTCCGATCTCCTCGCTGGGTCAGTCCTGTGCGCCCTCCGCGGATCTCGAGCGGAGTATGTCGGCCGATGTCGTGGCGATTCGGCTGATTCTGGCCAAGGGCTATGCGGTGGTCGTTCCCGACCACCAGGGCCCGCGGCAGGCGTACGCGGCGGGGCTGATGGGCGGGCACGCCGTGCTCGATTCCATCCGGGGAGTGACCCGCGCGAACATGCCAGGGCTCGGGCCGGAGACGCCGGTGGTGATGACGAGCTATTCCGGCGGTTCGATCGCTACCAGCTGGGCGGCGCAGCTGGCGCCGACCTATGCGCCGGAGATCCGGCTGGCGGGCGCGATAATCGGGGGGACCCCGGCGGATTATCAGACCCTGCTGCCCGCCATGGACGGCACCTGGGGTACCGGGGTCCTGCTGGCGGCCGTGCTCGGGCTGTCCCGCGAGTACCCCGAACTGCTGGGCCTGTTCAACGACAACGGGTGGCGGTTGGCGCGGATGTTCCGCGATATCTGCATTTCGCCGGAGACGGCGCTCGGGCTCATCGCGCCGCTGCGGGTGGAACAGCTCTCGGTCGTGCCGGATCCACTGAAACTGCCTGTGGTGCAGCGGATTCTGGCACAGAACCGGCCAGGCGGCAGCGCGCCGGGCGTGCCGGTGTTCCTCTTCCACGGCGTCAATGAGATCTTCGTTCCCTTCGCGGGCGCGCAGCACCTGTTCGACGACTGGTGCGCGCGGGGCGCCCGCGTACGATTGCAGCCGCTCCCGGGGGAGCACTACATCGTCGGCGTGCTCTCGATTCCACTGACCACCGGGTGGATCGAGGATCTGCTGGCCGGCCGGCTGGTGCCGCCGGGGTGTACCGGTCCGGGCCATTGACAATCCGCAGTAATCATCGTGGCCGAGCCTGGAAGCGGCGCTGACGGAATAGACACCGCGCCAGGTGGCTGCTCAGCGCTGGGTCGGCCGGTGCCGAGTCCGGTCCGCGCCGCGGCGGTGGTGGGCCAGTTGCAGCTCGAGCAGTAGGCGATCCGCTGGATCGTCGAGGTCGATGCCGGTGATGTCCTGGGCGCGGCGCAGGCGGTAGCGCAGCGTGTTCGGGTGGATGCGCAACGCGGTGGCCGCGGCCCGCACGTCGCCGTGATGGCGCAGATAGCGCTCGACGCTGGCCTCGAGTTGCGCGGCGTGACCACGGTCGTAATCGAACAGGGCGGTCAGGCGCGGGTCCTCGAGTTCGGGGCGGGCGGCGATGAGATCGAGGATCTCGCCCAGCAGGACGGCCGTACGGGATTCGGCGAGGGTGGTCACCCGATCCTTCGGAAAGCCCGCCGCGGTGCTGTCCAGGACGCGGTCCACCTCGAGGCGGGCGCGGGCGACGCCGGTGAGCTCGGCGACGGGAACGGCGATGGCGGCGCGCAGGATCGGGGTGCCGGTGGATTCCAACTGATCGACCAGCTGCCGGGTCCAGGCGGTGACCGCGCGGGCCGAGTGGTAGCGCGGAAGCAGGATGTAGGCGCGGTCGCCGATGAGGGTCGCCAGCGAGTCGCGGCGGAAGGCGCTCGCGCGCAGGCGAAGTGCGCTGCCCAGCGCCGACAGTTCCGCGGCGGCGGGCGCCGCGCCGGTGGATGCGAAACCGATGACCGCCGCCGGGCCGGACACCGGGATACCCAGGGCACTGGCCACCGACGGCACATCGACACCGCCGCCGCGCGCGCCGAACAGGCGCTGGATCAGCAGGGCCTCGGTGGACGGTGCGTCCAGGCTGCGCGAGATGATGCGTGCGGCAATGGCCGACGCGCCCCGCAGCACTTCGGCCGCATCGGACTTGAACGGCCGCTCGCCCTCCTGCAGCCAGATCGATCCGAGGACGGTGGCGGCCCTGCCCTCGCCCGGCCGCCGAATCCCCACGGCCAGACGGTGTTTGATGTCGAGCTCGGCGTGCGCGGGCAGGTCGACCACCTCGTCGGTGTGCCGCAGCCGGTCGAAGACACCCCATTGCTGCAGGATCCGCAGATATTCGCGCGGCCCCTCCCGGCCCAGGATGGATTGGATCCGCAGGCGGTCCGCGGCGTCGTTGGAGGCCGAGTAGGCGAGCACGTGCGAGTGCGCGTCCTCGATGGTGACCATGCCGCCGGCATTCTGCGCGATGATCTGCGCCAGCCCGAACAGGTCGGTATCGGCAGCCAGCAGATCCTGGTCCGCGCTGTCGCGGGCCGGGCCCGTGCGATCCAGCACCCGTCGGATCAGCGGGTACACGTGATCCCAGCGGGCCTTCGGATGCACCCCGACCACCGCCACTCCGGCCCGTAGCGCGGCCCGCCGCAACCCGCCCGCCGCGGCCGCGGACTTCGACAGCACCGCGCGCGGTCGCTGTGCCGGTGCCCGCTGTGCGACCTCCTCGAGCCACCGCACGGCCTCGGCCTCGGCGATCCCCACGTGCAGGTACATGTCCGACATGGGTGCGTGCGCAACGGTTTCCGAGCTCAGGTCCGAACTGTCGACCAGCGCTACCGACCGGATGGCCACCTCGTCCCCGAGCGGTGCGTCGACCAGGTCGACGAGCGTCGTGCCCAGTGCCCCCAGCAGTTCCCGCAGCGCTACTCCGGTTCGGGTGAAGGAGCTCCGTACGGCCTCCGCCTCGTTCGGGCTCCCCGGTGCCTCGTCCGGCACGCCGATGGCGCGGTCGATGCCGTTTCCCACGGGGACCGAGCCGGGCTCGGCGGTCCGCTGATCGGCGGGGGTGCGGCGTCGGCCTGGGGTCATGCTGTCTCCGGTGTTCAGAGCATGGGTGCTGCTGCGCACGCCCGGCCGGGTGGGCCGGAGTCGCGCCACCGATTCCGGGCATGCAGGTGTCGAACGTGTTGGGCCGAACGTACAACAGGTCCGATGGTTCTTTGGCCGATCGGCTCAATATCCCCGAGGCGATTCGGGGTTGACTCGGCGTACTCGCCCGGTGACACGGGCCATAATCCGCCAGGAGGTTGTCATGGACGCCGTCACAGTCACTCCACCGCCGGTGAACGAACCGGTGGGGACCTTCGCGCCCGGCACCCCGGAGCGCGCGCGACTGCAGGCCGAGCTCACCGAACTCGCCGCGACGCCGCTCGAGATTCCGCACGTGATCGGTGGACGGGAGCGGCGGAGCGCGGGTGAGGTGCTGGATGTCGTGCAGCCGCACCGGCATTCGGCGGTGCTCGGGACCATCACGGTGGCCGAGGCGAGGGATGCGGCCGACGCGATCGAGGCGGCGACCGCTGCGGCGCCGGGGTGGCGGGCGCTGTCGTTCGATGAGCGGGCGGCGGTATTCCTGCGGGCCGCGGATCTACTGTCCGGACCGTGGCGGGAGACGGTGGCGGCGGCAACCATGCTGGGGCAGTCGAAGACCGCGTATCAGGCCGAGATCGACGCACCGTGTGAGCTGGTGGATTTCTGGCGGTTCAATGTGCACTTCGCGCGCGGGATCCTGGCCGGGCAGCCGCTCTCGACGCCGGGGGTGTGGAATCGGGTGGACTACCGGTCACTGGAAGGGTTCGTGTACGCGGTCACGCCGTTCAATTTCACCGCCATCGCGGCCAATCTGCCGACCGCGCCGGCGCTGATGGGCAATACGGTGGTGTGGAAACCCTCACCCACACAGGCATTTTCGGCGTACTGGACAATGCGGCTGCTGGAGGCGGCGGGGCTGCCACCGGGCGTGATCAATCTGGTGCACGGCCACGGTCCCGAGGTGTCGGCCGTGGCGCTGGCCGATCGGCGGCTGGCGGGCATTCACTTCACGGGTTCGACGGGGACGTTCCAGCGGCTGTGGCGCACGGTCGGGGAGAACATCGCCGGGTACGACACCTATCCGCGGCTGGTCGGCGAGACCGGCGGCAAGGATTTCGTGGTCGCGCACAGCTCGGCCGATCCGGACGTGTTGAGCACGGCGCTGATTCGCGGGGCGTTCGACTACCAGGGGCAGAAGTGTTCGGCGGCGTCGCGGGCGTTCATTCCGAAATCGGTGTGGTCGCGCATGTCCGGGGACTTCCTGAGCAAGGTGTCGGAGCTGACCTACGGCGACGTCACCGATTTCACGAATTTCGGTGGGGCGCTGATCGATCGGCGTGCCTTCGACCGCAATGTGGACGCCCTCGCCCGGGCCGAGGCGACACCCGGTCTGACCGTGCTCACCGGTGGTCGCGCCGACGACAGTGTGGGCTACTTCGTCGAGCCGACCGTCCTGCTGGGCGAGGATCCGGGTGACGAGGCGTTCCGGACCGAGTACTTCGGGCCGATTCTGGCCGTGCACGTCTACGACGACACGACGCCCGACGGGTTCGGCGCGGTGCTGGATCTGGTCGATCGCGGGTCGTCGTACGGACTCACCGGCGCGGTGATCGCCGATGATCGGACGGCGGTCGCGAGGGCGTCCGAGCGACTTCGGTACGCGGCGGGCAATTTCTACGTCAATGACAAGCCGACCGGCGCGGTGGTCGGACAGCAGCCTTTCGGCGGCTCGCGGGGCTCCGGCACCAACGACAAGGCCGGGTCGGCGCAGAACCTGTTGCGCTGGACCTCGGCGCGCACCATCAAGGAGACCTTCGTGCCGCCGACCGATCACCGGTATCCGCACCAGGCCGTGGCCACGGAAGCGGGGGAACGCTGATGTTCACGACCGTGCTGCGTCCGGCGCTGCTGGCGGCCTCACGGTCGCCTCGGGTGGAACGGACCCTCACCGGGCTGGCATCGACCCGGAAGATGGTGCGGCGCTTCGTCGCCGGGGAATCCGAGGGAGATGCTGCGGCGGCCACGGGGACGCTGCTCGACTCCGGGCGGTACGTCAGCCTCGACTATCTGGGCGAGGACACCACCGACCTCGCGCAGGCGCGCGCCACCGTCGCGCATTACCTCGCCCTGCTCGAAACCCTGGGCGATCTGCCCGGATCCGCGGGAGAGGTACGGCCACTGGAAGTTTCGCTCAAGCTCTCCGCGCTGGGCCAGGCGCTGCCCCGGGACGGCCACGCCATCGCTCTCGAACACGCCCACAAGATCTGCACCGCCGCCGCGACGGCGGGGGTCTGGGTCACCGTGGACGCCGAGGACCACACCACCACCGATTCCACCCTGTCCGTCGTGCACTCACTGCGGGCGGACTTCCCCTGGGTGGGCACGGTGTTGCAGGCGTACCTGCTGCGTACCGAGGGCGACTGCCGCGACCTGTCCGGTCCCGGATCGCGAATCCGCCTGTGCAAGGGCGCCTATCGCGAACCGGCCGGGGCCGCGTACCAGAGCCGCGACGAGGTGGACGCGTCCTATCTGCACTGCCTCGACATCCTCGTGCGCGGCCTGGGCTATCCCATGGTGGCCACCCACGACCCGGTCATGCTCGACGCCGCCGCCCACTACGTGCGGGCGGCGCGGCGGTCGCCGGACCGTTTCGAATTCCAGATGCTCTACGGCATCCGCGACGACGAGCAGCAACGGCTGGTCGCCACGGGCGCGCACCTGCGCACCTATGTGCCCTACGGCGACCAGTGGTACGGCTACTTCATGCGCCGATTGGCCGAGCGCCCGGCCAATCTCGCGTTCTTCCTGCGCTCCTTCGGACCGGGCGCGGGACGCTGAGGATTTCCAGCCGGCCGGTTGGACGAGGATGTTCACCCTCGAAGTCGGCGACCCTGACACCTCATCGGGTTGAGACCCGGCCCCGTCCGGGCTCCGCTGGGCCGAGCACAGGGCACCGGCCGGACCCGCGTAGCGCACCGGCGCACGTTACCTGCGGGTGAACTCCTGCTCACAGTCCTTCAGTCCGGCATGTGAGGTCGCCTAGGCTCGGCAGGGTGCTCGACCTCCCGGATGGAGGTGACGAGGGGAGCGGGCTACCTCGGCTGCCGTCCACGGCAGTGCTCGATTGCAAGAAGGATCCGCCCTCATGACTGTTGACACACCCGTGCTTGGTGAGGTCCGATCTCGCGACGAACTCCCGGATGAATTCTTCGCCCTGTTCCTCGACCCGACCCGCACCTACAGTTGCGCGCTGTGGACTCGCCCGGACGACACCCTGGAACGAGCCCAGTCGGCGAAGATCGACCTCGCGTTGGCCAAGTGCGATCTGCAGGCGGGGATGACCTTGTTGGATGTCGGCTGCGGCTGGGGTTCGACCATGTTGCGCGCCATGGACACCTATGGGGTGAACGCGATCGGGTTGACCGGCAACCGCCACCAGTACCGGTATGTGCGGGACCGCCTGGTCGACCGGCTGATCCGCGGCCGCCCCTACGGCGGGGTCCGGCGGCAGGATTGGGAGGAATTCGACCGCCGCGTGGACCGCATCGTGTGTATCGGGACGCTGGAACACCTACACCCGCAGCGCTACGCCGATTTCTTCGATTTCGCTTACCGGATCCTGCCCGATAACGGGGTGCTGTTGGTGCAGACCGTCGTCGCACCGGGCCGCGACCCCTCGGATGTCCACCAGACACGTTCCGCGAGTACCGATTCCGTGTTCACGCCCGGGATCATCCTGCCCTTCGACCGAGTTCCGCCACCGACCGGCCGCAACCCCAAGGGGGTCACCGAGTACGCGGAAGATGCCGGATTCACCATCGCCGGAATCAGGAAACTGGGACCGCACTACACCACCACACTGCAGAACTGGGCCACCGCGCTGCGCGAGCACCGCGACCGGGCGATCGAACTGGCCGGGCGCGACACCTACAACGCCTACATCAGCCATATGACCGGGTGCGCCGACCACTTCCGTCACGGCCACCTCGACGTCATGCAGTTCACCTGCATCAAGATCGGGTTGTGAGGATGGTTCGGCGCCGTCGAGGCCGCTGTGCGCCGGCCGGGGCGCCGGGGGTGATGTCGGCCTGCGCAGGGGCCGGCCGACGAAGACCGATCCGGCGACGCGTGAGCGGATCGGCTGCGAACTCGACACCACCGCGGTCCTCGCCAACGGATTCGACGCGCACGCGCTCTCCTGCGAGAAGGCGAACATCGCTGATCTGCAAGGTTAGTGGCCATTGCGCATAGATCAATGGACCGGTGATCCGACAACGCACTGGCGATCACACCAATGACGATGGTGGGCAGCCGCATGAGAGAGCACCCCATCGGGCATCTGGACCGAATCCTGGCCGGGATCCGCCCCTGACACCGGTCTGGAGTGGCCGAACGCCGCGCATTCGGTCGGACAGCCGGGGTCAGCCTCGTCGCGTTAGCGTTCAGGCCATGGATCTGCTGTTCAGGCGTGCCGAGAACACCGATGCTGCCGACATCGCTGGTATGTGGCTGCGATCGTTTGCCGCAGCGCTGCCGATGGTCAGACGTGGGCACACCGATGCTGCCGTTCAGCGCTGGTTCTCCGATGTGGTTGTGCCCCAGCAGGAGACATGGGTTGCAGTTGCCGACGGTGTGGTCCGCGGGCTTTTGGTTCTCGATGCCGGCGAACTGGAACAGCTTTATCTGGAACCGTCATGGCGGGGTAGTGGCCTCGGGGACCGGTTTGTGGACTTGGCCAAGCGGTTGAGACCGAAGGGGCTGGGATTGTGGACATTCCAGGTCAACGAACCCGCGCGGCGATTCTATGAGCGGCACGGATTCGTCGAGGTCGACCGAACGGACGGCTCGCGGAACGAGGAGCGCGAGCCGGATATCCGCTTCGTATGGCGGCCATGAACTACGTCGCGAACGCCCCCGCCGTCTTCGGGCTGCGAACACACTCATCTGCCGCTTATCGAGCGGTATTCCGCTGGTCGAACCCGATGTAGGCCGCGCTGGGTGTCCGATCGTCGAGCGCCTGGTGCGGTCTGATCGTGTTGTGGAGGATCCGGAACCGATGGACCTCCGTGTCCAGAGCGTCGCCGTTGGAGATCGCACCGCGGAACGTGTAGGCATGGGCCGATCAACTCGGCGACCTTGACTACCGAAACCCCGAGGACTACCGAAACCCCCGAGCCACAGGGCGTTTCGCGCGGTAGCGGCTCGGACGACGCGGCGGGTAGGCGCACGGCACAACACACACGCCGAACACGAGAGCTTTGGCCGATGAGACGACAATTCTGAACTTTATTCAACCAACCGCCCGATCACAGCATCGGCCATGGTCCGATTAGCTGAGCTAGCTCGAGTGTGACCTGCGTTACCACAGAGTGGCAGTGCGCAGCGGAACGAAAGGATCCCGCATGTCTTTTGCGGAGTTGCGCGGCCAGATCCTGCGCCGCAAGCCGATCTCGGAGGTAGACGACGACACGCCCGCGGACGAGCGGCTGTCGAAACACCTCGGTCTGTGGCAGCTGACGGCCATCGGGGTGGGCGGCATCATCGGCGCGGGCATCTTCGCCCTGGCCGGGTCGGTCGCGCACAATACGACCGGGCCCTCGGTCCTCATCTCGTTCCTGATCGCGGGTGTGGCCAGTGCGTGTGCGGCGCTCTGCTACGCGGAATTCGCGGGCATGGTGCCCAAGGCGGGGTCGGCCTACACCTACGGGTACGTGTCGCTGGGTGAGCTGGCGGGCTGGTTCATCGGGTGGGATCTGCTGCTCGAGTACGTGGCGGTGGCGGCGGTGGTCGCCATCGGCGTATCCGGGTACTTCAACTTCCTTCTCGATCAGATCGGAATCACCTTGCCGCACTGGATGCTCGGGGCCTCCGGCACCGGGGACGGGCATGTGGTGGACGTGTTCGCGATCCTGTTCTGCCTCGGCAGTGCGTGGGTGCTGTCGCGCGGCATCAAGAGCGTGGGACGGTTCGAGACCGTTGCGGTGGGGATCAAGGTGGCGATCGTGCTGCTGATCATCGTGCTCGGCCTGTTCAAGATCGACAGCGCGAACTACCACCCGTACTTCCCGTTCGGCACCGGCGCGGTGTGGACGGGCGCGGCCACGGTGTTCTTCGCCGTCTTCGGCTACGACGCCATGAGCACCGCGGCCGAGGAGTCCACCGAGGCGAAAAAGCATCTGCCCAAGGCGATCATCTACTCGCTGGCCATCGCCATGGTGCTGTACGTGCTGGCCACGCTGGTGCTCACCGGCATGCAGAAGTACACCGAGATCAGCCCGACCTCCGGATTCTCCACCGCGTTCAAATCCGTGGGGATGCCGGGCATCGCGAACATCATCGCGATCGGCGCCATCGTCGGCATCATCACCGTGGTGCTCACCTTCATGCTGGGTGTGACCCGCGTCTGGTACGCCATGAGCCGCGACGGGCTGCTGCCGGAATGGTTCGCCAAGACCCATCCCACCCGCAAGGTTCCCACCCGGGTGACCTGGATCGTGGGCGCCGGCTCGGCGATCCTGGCCGGGCTGCTGCCCATCAATACCGTTGCGGAGCTGACCAATATCGGCATCCTGATGGCGTTCATCGTGGTCAGCGTGTCGGTGATCGTCCTCCGCTACACCCGCCCCGACGAGCCGCGTGAATTCCGGCTCCCGCTCATGCCGGTGGTGCCGGTGGTGGGCATCGGCTTCTCCATCTACCTGATCTGGTCGCTGCCCTGGGAAACCTGGGTGCGCTTCGCAGCATGGTTGGTGGTCGGACTCATCGTGTACTTCGGCTACTCCCGCTTCAACTCCCGTCTGGGGCATCGGGCCTCGATCGAAAACGCCTGAGCCGGAATAGACTCCGGGCGGCGCACCGACGCCGGCGCCGCCCGGACCCCGCCTCACACCTCGTTCCGCTGCTCGCCGATCGGCAGCCCGATCGTCAGCAGCGGGAAAGGGACGAGGCCGCCGCATCCGGCCGTGGGCCAGTCTCGCGGCGTGACCTTCGCGCTGGCTTTCACCGGAATTCCCACGGTCTTATGGGCTTCGGCGGCCCGTGCCCGGCTGGGGCGGCTGGTCGGCGCCGCGGTCCTCGGCGTCTTGACGCCGGCCGAGTGGGCAGCGGATAGCGGATGGTTCGGCGGCGATCTGTGATCTGCGCTCAGGAGGGTCGGACGGGGTGAAACCGCTTCGGGGTCACGCTGATACGTGGATGGCGATCGAGCTGTCGGGGCGCGCGTCGACTCGGATGTGGGTCAGGTCGGGGACGTGGGCGGTGGGGGTGAGGGTGGCGGCCCGGGGGCCTACGCCGATGACGCGCATGCCTGCCGCCTTGGCGGCGGCGATGCCCGCTCGGGAATCTTCGAAGACCAGGCAGTCGCCGGGGGAAAGGCCAAGTTCGGCTGCGGCTTTCAGGAAGCCTTCGGGGTGGGGTTTGCTCACCGTCACGGACTCGGCGGTGATGCGGATTCGGGGGAGGGGCAGGCCGGCAGCGTTCATCCGGGTTTCGGCGAGGAGGTCGCTGGCGGAGGTGACCAGGGCGTGGGGGAGATCGGTGAGGGCGGCCATGAATTCGGGTGCGCCGGGGATGGGAACGACGCCCTCGATGATGGTGGCTTCCTCGGCGAGCATGCGATCACAGTCGGCGCGGTTGAGCTCCGCGGGGCGGTCGGGGAGGAGGTCGGCCATGGTCGCCCAGCCCTGGCGGCCGTGCGCTATCGCCAGTACATCGGCCGCGACGAGCTCGTGCTCGGCGGCCCAGCGTCGCCACAGCAGTTCCACTACGGCTTCGGAATTCACGAGGGTGCTGTCCATGTCGAGCAGGAGGCCGCGGGCGGCAAGCGTGGCGTGAACCGTCATAGGCTGGTTATAACCACGGGGCACCGGCCGTGCAATAGATCTCGAATTCGTGTCGCGGCCGGGCGATTCCATGTGACGTGGGTCCCCGCGCACCGGACATATATAACGGTCGTTATAGTCGGTGCAGGACATTCTCCGGCGAGCCGGAGAGCCACGCATACGCGCGCACGAATACGCACCTGTTCGAAGGAGATTTCGCCTTGCGGTCGACCACAGCCCTCGAGCACCCGTTCGATACCGCCACCACGCTGAAGCCGGACGGGGAGGGCCGCTTCCTCGGCCACACCAGCGTCGAGTACTCGAACATGGTGGGCCCCTTCGGTGGGATCACGGCCGCCACCATGCTGCGGGCCGTTCTCGACGACCCGCGCTGCGCGGGCAGTCCGCTGTCGCTGACGGTCAACTACGCCGGGCCCGTCGCCACGGGACCGTTCACCATCGACGCGGAGCCGGTGCGGACCAATCGCACCACCCAGCACTGGGTGGTGACCATGCGGCAGGACGACACCGTGGCGACCACCGCGACCGTGGTGTGCGCGTTGCGCCGCTCGACCTGGTCCGACACCGAGATCAGCCCGCCCGCCGCGCCCGCGCCGGACTCCCTCGAGGTGGCGGTACTGCCCGAATCGCCTGCGTGGCTGCGGAATTACGAGATGCGGTTCGTGGCGGGCCGCGGCCCGTTCGCCGGGGGCGATGACGGCGCACCGGCACCGACGTCCACCTCCATCCTGTGGGTTCGGGACACGCCTGCCCGCTCGCTGGACTTTCCGGCCGTGGCGGCGATGAGCGATATCTTCTTTCCGCGCGTCATGCTGCGCCTGGGCCGGATGGTCCCCGCAGGGACCGTCTCGCTCACCGTCTACTTCCACGCCGAGCTCGACCCGCAAGCGGATCCGGCACGGTTCGTTCTCGCGACCGCCCGGGCGCAACACTTCGGCAATGGCTTCTTCGACCAGTCGGCCCACCTGTGGACCGAGGAGGGCACCGCGCTGGCCACCAGCCACCAGCTCGTGTATTTCAAGGACTGACCCTCACCTCGGCACCGATCGGCCGCGTCGGACAGCCACAGCGGACTGCGCCGTCCGACGGCACGGACGGCCTCGTTGTGGATCGTCTTGTCGCGCCGATCGAGCGCCGCGCCGAGGTTCCCCGGACGATGTTTCGCCATCGATCGATCGAGACGATGGAAGTGCCTGGCGAGCAGCGCTTTTCACCGTTTGGCGGGGAATGTCAGGACGGCCAGACCCGCACCGAGCACGACCAGGCCGCACCACGACAGGACCGGAAGGTGCTCACCGACGACGGTGACACCGAGGAGGGTGGCGACGGCGGGCTCGGCGAGGGTCAGCGTGGTAGCGGACGCGACGGTCGTGTGCCGCAGACCGTATCCGAAGAGGCGGTAGGCCAGGAACGTCGTGAAGAGGGCGAGGTGCAGGGCCACCGCTGCGCCGCGCGGAGTGGTCAGCCAGATCGGGTCGGACGTTGCGACCACAGGCAGCGCCAGGACGGCGGCGAGACCGAACATGGTGCCCATGACCGAGCCGGAGGCGTGGTCGCGAGCGATGAGGGTGCCGCCGATCAGGGAGTAGACGGCGTAGGTGAGGCCTGCGCAGGCCGCGAGCAGCACGCCGAGCAGGTCGATCGCCGCATCGTCGCCGAACCTTGGACCGACAACCAGTACGGCGCAACCGATTACGGCCATTCCGGTGGCGACACACCAGCGTGCGGTCGGCCTACCGTGTCCGGTCAGCCAGGCCAGCAGGCCCGCGAAGACCGGAGCGCTCCCGAGAGCGATGACCGTCGCCACCGCGACGCCGGTCCGGGCCACGGCCGGATAGAAGGTGACCGGATACCCGGCCACCGCACAGGCGCCGAGCATCAGCAGCGAGCGCTCTGCTGCCGAGGCTCGCATGCGGTGCCCGCGGCCGGTGACGAACAGCAACAACCCGCCGAGGACCAATCCGGCCGAACCGATTGCGGCAGCGGATGTTCCGGCCGGAGCCAGCGATGCCGCGGTACCGGTGCTGCCCCACAGCACCGACGCGGCGAGGATCGGCGCACTACCGCGCCAGGAGGTCGAGGGGGTGTGTTCAGGGGTGAGCGTGGACGTGCGTTCGGACACTGTCGAGTACTCCGTCGTCGAATTCCGAAGGGGGAAGGAATCGAAACGGGCGCACGACGAATCCGGGCTGCCGTCGGAGGTCAGCCGGAACGCGAAACGAGAGTCTGCCGCTGCGCCCGATCAGGCGGCCGGCGGCGGCGTGACGGAGTGCCAGAACGTACCCATGGGTCGAGATTACCCAACAGCCTCGCGCCGGCCCTCCCCGGTGGTCAGGTGGTGGCGGGTCCGGCGTGTTTCAGGACTATCGGCGGAGTGAGGTAGTGCTCGAGTACGTATCCGCCGAGAGTGTGTGCCGCGCAGGTCCCCTCGTCGACTTCGGCGGCCGTCCAGTCGCTGCATGTGGTGAACGGATCGTGGATCTGGTCGGCGCTCAGTTCGATTGTCCAGCACAGCCGTTCGACATGGGCGGCGACACAGTGCCCACTGGGCCGAGCATCGGCTCATCGCGTGCGCGGCACCGGTACCGGCCGACGCTCGACACGTAGAGAGTTGATGTGGTGAATCGACCTCGGCCGGTGCCCTACCTGAAGCGGAGCGGGTACCGGGAGCGCGGGGTCACCAGCTGGAAGATCTGGGCCGGTGAGTGACCGCTCGGGACGAATATTCCGTTGATTCGCCCCTATCGCGCGAAGGAAGTTCGATACAGTTCCTCCATGAAGAAGGTTTCTTCAGGATCGAATGTGTCGGGCGGGCCGGTTCCGCTGGATGCCATCGACCGGCTGCTGCTCGATGAGCTGGCCCGCGACGGGCGAATGACCAACAATGCGCTGGCCGCGGCGGCGGGGATCGCACCCTCGACCTGCCTGGGCCGGGTGCGGGCACTGGTGGAGCACGGGGTGATCCGCGGGTTCCACGCCGATATCGACCCGGCCGCGCTGGGTCGCGATCTGCAGGCGATGATCGCGGTGCGGGTGCGTGCGGCGGCGCGCGGCCAGCTGGCCGAATTCGGTGAGCAGATGGCCGCGCTGCCGGAGGTCGAGAACGTGTATTTCATTGCCGGGGCCGACGATTACCTGATCCATGTCGCCACCGCCGACTCCGGCGAGCTGCGCACCTTCGTGCTCGAGCATCTGAGCGCGCATTCCAGCGTCGCGTCCACCGAGACGATCCTCATCTTCGAGCACGTGCGCCCGGGGCATCGCCCCGCGACCTGATCGGCGGCGCGGGGGCTGGTGCCATGTCCGGAAAGGTTTGTTCAGTATGCGGAACCCTCACGGTCCGAGGAACAGTCGTTCGCACGGCAGGCGCGGCAGCAGCCGACAGTCGTCGATGGTGTCGCGTATGAATTCGATTGTGAACCAATGCTTTTGCTTCCAATCGTGGATCAAGTGGCGCACTGCCGCCGCGGTGACGGTGTAGTCGAAGACCACGTCGGCCAGCCAGATTCGCACGTGAACATCACCTTCGCGCGGGAACCATCCTTCGGTGGTCATGGCCGGTCACCATCCCCGGGCATTACCGTGTCGACCTTTCCGGACGAGGCCTCAGGCGGCCAGGGAGTGTGCGGCGTAACCGTGCGCTGCCGCAACCGATTCCGAGAGCAGTTCGCCATTGTGGGTGCTCAGTCCCGCGGCCAGGCCCGGGTCGGCGGCGACGGCGGCGCGCCAGCCCTTGTCGGCCAGGGCGACCGCATAGGGGAGAGTGGCGTTGGTGAGGGCCACCGTCGAGGTGTGCGGCACCGCGCCGGGCATATTGGCCACGCAGTAGAAGATCGAGTCGTGCACCCGGTAGGTGGGCTCGGCGTGCGTGGTGGGGCGCGAATCGGCGAAGCAGCCGCCCTGGTCGATGGCGATGTCGACCAGCACCGAGCCCGGCTTCATCTGGGCGACAAGGTCATTGGAGACCAGGGTCGGAGCCTTCGCGCCGGGCACCAGCACCGCGCCGATGACCAGGTCGGCCTCGCGCACCAGATTCTCGACCTCGAGCCGGTTGGACATGACGGTGCGCACCTGGCCGTGGTACAGGTCGTCGATCTCGCGCAGGCGCTGAATGTTCAAATCCAGCACCGTGACCTCGGCGTGCATGCCGTGCGCGACGGCGATGGCATTGCGCCCGGACACGCCCGCACCGATCACCACCACGCGGGCCGGGCGCACACCCGGCACACCGCCCATGAGCACGCCGCGGCCGCCGCCGCTGCGCATCAGGTGATACGCGCCCGCCTGCGGCGCCAACCGGCCCGCGACCTCGCTCATCGGGGCCAGCAGCGGCAAGGAACCGTCGGGGGCGGTGACGGTTTCGTAGGCCAGGGAGGTGATGCCCGAGGACAGCAGGGCGTCGGTGCACTCCCGGGAGGCGGCCAGGTGCAGGTAGGTGAACAGCACCTGGTCCTGGCGCAGGCGCGCATACTCCTCGGCGACGGGCTCTTTCACCTTGAGGACCAGATCGGCAATGCCCCAGACCTCGTCGGCGGTGTCGAGCACCTGCGCACCGGCGAAGCGGTAGGCGTCGTCCTCGAACGTCGAGCCGACACCCGCGCCGGCCTCGACGACCACCTCGTGGCCGCGGGCCACCAGCTCGTGCACGCCGGCGGGCGTGCAGGCCACCCGGTACTCGTGGTTCTTGACCTCGCGGGGAATTCCGATCTTCATCCGCACTCCTGACTCTCTCGACTGGGGTTTCGGCGGGATCGCCGCCAGAGAGTAAGTATGAATATTGTGCGCGATTAGCTCCAGAGCGGTGAATAAGATTCTCTGAATTCGCCGTTGCCTATCCGAATACTCGAAATCAATGATTGAGAGCTGGGTCACATCGAAGCATATTCGGCGTTTGCGGCGCTACTGCAACGGCTCCGGCCAGCTGTCGTCGATCGCCCAGCCACCCGCCCGCAACTGGGCCCGGACCCGATCCAGATCGGCGGCGCGCGGCATCTCGTCGGTGAGTTTGGTGATGATCACCCCGACGTCGGCCCGGTCGGCGGGCAGCGCGCCGAGCAGCACCAGCTCGGCGGCCACCTGCCGCACCTCGTCCTCGGACAGCCGCCGGGCCAGGACGGCCAGCAGCGGCAGATAGTCGGTGTCGGGCACGCCCTGCGGGTACCCGGCGCGCAGCCAGCCGACAATCCTGGCCAGTAGCTCAGACAACTCCATCGGTGCTCGGTTCTACTCCGCCGGAACGGAATTCACGCTTCGGGCGGGTCGCCCAGCGGCCACCCGCCGGCCGCCAGCCGGGCCGCGACCCGGTTCACGTCGTCGGCGCCGGGCTTCTCGTGGGCGAGTTTCGCGATGGCGGTTTCGATGGCGGCCCGGTCCAGCACACCGCCGGAGGCGAGCAATCCCTCGATGACCTCGTCGACTTCGCGGTCGGTGAGTTTGCGGTGCAGCACCGCGAACAGGGCCACGTAGTCCTCACGCGGGATGCCGTGCGGGTAACCCGCGCGCAGCCAGGCCAGGACGGTGGCGAGGATCGAACGATTGGTCGTCATGGCTCACTTCTTCGGGGGTTTCGCGCCGAACAACTGGATGTCGAAGCTGTGGCTGATGAAATCCTTGGCGATGTAGAGGATTCCGGCAGCGACCACGACCAGGGCGGCCGCGAAGCACAGGTAGGCGATGGCGGTGACGACCACATTGCGGTTGGCGGTGGCCGGGCCGTCGGCGGCCGGTTCCAGGGCCCAGAGCCGGACGCCGATCCCGAAGATCACCGGCACGCCGACCCCGAGCACCAGCGCGATCAGCGTGACCTCGCCCAGGGACTTGGCGATGGCGTCGAAGGTGTGCATGCTCGCTCTCCTCAGGCCGTGGTGGTCTCGCGCGGCTGGGCCGACGGGGTGAGGCCGTCCTCCCAGTCGTCGTTGACATTGCTGGTGTCGATCGGATTGCGGCGCGAGCGCAGGTACATGTAGACCGACACGGCGATCAGCACGGCCAGCACGATCAGCACGCCGAGCAGGCCACCGCCGAGATCGGCGACCCACCAGCAGGCCGCGCCGACCAGACCGGCCAGCGGCAGGGTCAGCAGCCAGGCCACGGCCATGCGGCCCATGACACCCCAGCGCACCTCCGCGCCGGGCTTGCCCAGGCCCGTGCCCAGGATGGATCCGGTCGCGGTCTGGGTGGTCGACAGCGGCAGGCCGAACTGGGCCGAGGTGAGAATGATGGCCGCCGAGGAGGTTTCGGCCGCGAAACCCTGCGGCGAATCGATCTGCACCAGGCCCTTGCCCAGGGTGCGGATGATGCGCCACCCGCCCAGATAGGTACCCGCGGCGATCGCCAGGGCGCAGCACACCTTCACCCACAGCGGGATGTCGTCGGCATTGGTGTAGGTGCCGCGGGCGACCAGGGCCATGAAGATGACGCCCATGGTCTTCTGCGCGTCATTGGTGCCGTGGGCCAGCGAGACCAGGGACGCGGAACCGATTTGGCCCCAGCGGAATGCGGTGCTCACCCGGTCCTTGCGGGAGTGACGGGTCAGTCGGTAGACCGCGTAGGTGCCCAGTCCGGCCACCAGCGCGGCGACGAAGGGGGCCAGCAGGGCCGGGAGGATGATCTTGTTGATCAGGCCGGTCTTCTGATCCCCGGTCCAGATCACGCCGCTCGCGCCCAGCGCGGCGACCGCGGCCCCGATCAGGCCACCGAAGAGGGCATGGGAGGAACTCGACGGAATTCCGACCAGCCAGGTGAACAGATTCCACAGAATTCCGCCGACCAGGCCCGCGAAAACTATGTGCAGCAGGGCCATACCGTGGATACCGCCGATATTCAGCAGCCCACCCGAGACCGTCTTGGCGACCTCGACCGACAGGAACGCCCCGACCAGGTTGAGCACGGCCGAAAGGGCCACTGCCACCCGGGGAGCGAGCGCGCCGGTCGCGATGGAGGTCGCCATCGCATTCGCCGTGTCGTGAAAACCGTTGGTGAAATCGAACGCCAACGCGGTAACCACCACGATCAAGAGAACCAGTAGCTCAGCGCTCACAACTCCAGTGTCACAACGGAATACCGTGCGCAGAACGCCCACACGCCGGAGTTCACTCGAAATTCAATCGAATCGCCCGGGACAGTCGCCCGGAGCACCCGGCCTCTCGCCTCAGCAGCCGGGCACGAGCGTGGACATCCAGTTGCACAGCATCTGCGGCGGGTTCATTCGCGATCACCTCTTACCGCAGGATTCGGAGTCGAGCGAGGCGGGAGGTGGGCGGACTACGCCGTCAGTGAAATGAACGCGCGGCGACGGTGCTTCGCGGTGAGAATGAGGCGGGCCGCTGGGGCCCGAGGTTCTGGAGGGTGGAGATGGACGAGGTGCTGCTCACGCCGCCGGATGCCGCCGAGGTGCGGTTCCTGGCGCGGGGTGTGGTCAGTGCGGCGGCGGGGGAGGCGGGGCTGACGCCGCTGCAGCAGTTGCTGGTTCCGGCCTTGTTCCTGTCGATGACCGGGCATCCGGTGGAACTGGCCGAGGTGGGCCCGATCGGGGCGGCGGAGTTCGCGGACGGCATGGCCCGGCGCAATCGGGTGTTCCGGGAGCGGATCGTGCAGACCATGCTGCTCGCGGCGCTGGTGGTGCGGCCGCTGCCCGCGGCAGTGGGAAACCGGCTGCGGGAGTTCGCCGATGCGCTCGGCGTCGACGACGACATGATCGCCGTCGCGCAACGCTACGCCGAGGGCGCGGTGGATCTGGCCGCGGTCGACTTCACCCGCAATGGCTATCTGGGCAATACGAACACGCTGCGGCTGGACGCGCTGCACACCGAGGGCCTGGACAGTTCGTGGAGCGCGGTCACCGATGATCCGGTACTGGCAGGGCGCTGGGCCGACCTGTGGGATCTGCCGGTCGGCACGCTGGGACGCGGCGTCGCCGACTTCTATCGCGACCGGGGCTTCGTCACCCCCGGTCTGCCCGGTTCCGCCCCGCCGCTGCTGGCCCAGCACGACTGGGTGCACGTGCTCGCCGGGTACGGGACCACCCTCGAGAACGAGATCGAGGTCTTCGCCTTCATGGCCCGCGCCAATGACGACCCGCGCGCGTTCAGCCTGCTGGCCATGGTGATCTCGCTGTTCGAGACCGGGTACCTGCGCGCGGGCGCGGGCCTGTTCGAGGCCGACGAAGGCCACCTCAGCACGCATGGAATGGCCGAACGGCTCGGCGATGCCATGCGGCGCGGCGCGCTCACCCAGGGCAGCCACGACTTCCTCGACCTGGACTGGTTCTCGCTGGCCGACCGCCCGATCACGGTGGTGCGCAATGAGATCGGCCTGGTCCCCAAGACCGGGTCGGCACTTGCGGCGGGCTCGGCAGGACCATGGCAGCACGGCGGGATCACGCCGTACCAGCTGAACTCCTCGAAGAATGCCGCGGAGGCGTCGGGCCGGCCCTACGTGCCCTGGCAGCCGGACCCGTCGCGCGACTGACCGGCTCCAGCGAAAGTAGGTCTGCTGTACGTGGGTCGTGCCCAGAGTCCCGGGTGAGCAGTGCGCCTTGCGCACTGCTCACCCGGCGCGCCGACCCGTCGCTCCCGAGGCGAGCCGTCAGCCCTGACCGAGCAGGCCGAGCATGCCGGAAACGGCTGCGGGCCAGGTGAATTCCTCGGCGCGGCTGCGGGCGGCCCGGCGGCGTTCGGCGGCCGGGCGGGACAGCACGTCGGTGACGGCCTCGGCGAAGGCCCGGGGGTGGTCTGCGGCAACCGCTCCGGCTTCGGCGGTGATGATGTCGGCCAGGGCGGAGGAGCGGCTGACCACGACCGGGGTGCCGGCGGCGAGGGCTTCCAGCGCGGCCAGGCCGAAGGTCTCGTGCGGGCCGGGGGCCAGCGAGACGTCGGCGGTGGCCAGCAGGGTGGCCAAAGCGGTTCTGTCGTCGATGAATCCGGCGAAGTGCACGGTGGGGCGCCCGTCCGGGAGCGGTGGGATGGTGCGGGCGCGGCGCTCGAGGGCGTCGCGGCGGGGGCCGTCGCCCGCGACGACCAGACGGGCGTCGAGGCCGCGGCGGCGCAATGCGCTCACTGCGGCGATACTGCGGTCGACCCGCTTCTCGACCGAGAGGCGGCCGCAATGCACCAGCAACGGGTAGTCGTCGGCGCCGAGATCGGTGCGCAGGCGGTGGTCGTGGCGGTCCGGCCGGAACATGTCCAGATCGACGCCGAGCGGGACGAGTTCGACGTTCTCGACGTCGATGCGGTGGAACTCCTCGCGCGCGAACTGCGTGGTGCAGACGACCACGTCGTAGTCCTCGGCGGTGCGGCGGTTGGCGGCGTCGGCGGCGCGGCGGGCTATCGGACCGGGCAGGATCTGGCCCAGCAACCGGTCGAGGCGCTCGTGGGAGATCATCACGCCAGCGATGTCGCGTCGGCGCGCCCACCGGCCGAAGCCACGCAGCGTCAACCGGTCCGACACCTCCAGCACATCCGGCCGCAGCCCGGCCAGGGTGTCCGCGACCCGGCGCGGGTCCGCCGCCCGATAACCGCCCGTCCAAGGAATCTGCGGCGCGGGCACCGTGATCCGCAGTACCCCGGTCGGCAGCACCTCCTCGGCCCGCTTCGGCCCCGGCACGACCAGCACCACCTCGTGCCCGGCGGCCGCATATCCCGCACCCAGGTGATGCAACGCGGTGCGCAACCCACCCGACCGCGGACCATAGAAGTTCGCCAGCTGAACGATGCGCACGTGGCCGATCGTGCAGGGCAACGGGTTACCGTCGGCACCTCCGGCGCCAACACCACATGAACACCCGCGAAAGACCCAGCAAACCCGGCGTAGTCGGCACCCCGCTCTCTCACTGGTCGGGGCGAAATCTCGTGAGCTGACCGGTTTTGCGGCTCTGACCGCCCGCAGCGCCCGGTGTTCGTGACAAGGCATTTCCCGGCGTCCACTGTCGGGTTTCGACGCGTCCGCGCCGGTTGGCGGTCGGGATGGCGAACCCGACGAGCCCGATCCAGGTTCCGTCGGTGCACTGGGCCCACGCGTAGAGCAGGCCGGGCACTGTGGCGTTGAGATCGAGCGCGCCGGCCTTGATCCGCAGGGACACCGCGTCCCTGCGGAACGGGCCATGGGTGGGGATCGCGATGCTCAGATCGACGAGTACCGGCGTCGGAGGATCCACGACGCGGCGCTGAGCTGCCGCGAATTCGTCACTCCAGTACTCGAACATGCATTCGATTATTGCCTATACCGCCCGCCCGCCCTGTACAGGCTGTGGGCATGGTGAGCGTTGATGATCGGGTGCTGTTGGTTGCTGGTGGACCATTGGTGGCGACGCCTCTTTGGACCGGTCGTCACGACCGATCGCGCCCTCGGCGGCGGTTACTCCGATGTCTGCCCGATTTCGGCGAGTACTACGGCGACTCCCAGTGGCCGTGGTGGCCTGTGACCACATATAGTCGAATTCGACCAATCGAATTCGACTAAAGGGGGAGCATGCCGCCCAGGCCACTGTTCAGTCCGCCCGCCCTGGCCGTGCTGGGACTCCTGGCCGAAAGCGCGCGGCACCCGTATGAGATGCGAACCCTGTTGTGCGAGCGCGGGCTCGACCGCACTCTCAAGCTCAAGCACGCGACGCTCTACGACCTGCTGCCCCGGCTGACGGCGGCCGGACTGGTCGAGCAGGACGACCCGGCGCGCGCCGGAAACCGGCCGGAGCGCACGGTCTATCGCATCACCCCGGCCGGGGTCACTGCGCTGAAGACCGGGCTGCGGAAGTTGCTCTGCGATCCAACGCACGACGCGGCCGCCTTCGCCACGGCGCTGGCGTTCATGTTCGCGCTACCCGGAAGTGAAGTGGCGGAACTGATCTCGCGTCGCGCCGAGCACATCGACGCCACCGTCGAGGAGGTCGAGGCCGGACTCGCCGCCGCCTCGGACGTCGAGCCGGTCTTCCTCACCGATCACACCTACGCCCAGGCACTACGCCGTGCCGAGCGCGATTGGCTGCTCGCCTTCGCTGCCGACCTCCGCCAGGGCACATTGACCTGGCCTCTCGCCGATGAGGAGTACTCCGATGACCATTCATGACATCAACCGGCTGCTGGCCCGCACGATCAACGTGTGCCCGGACCTCGGGTCTCCCCTGGAGTCCGGCTACACCGTCGAGCTGACCGCACACGAATTCGACCTCTTCGAGCGGGCGGGGTTCTCCGCGGTCCGGTTGGGTGTGTACTGGGCGGCGCACTGCGGTGACACACCCGAATTCCGGATCGCATCACAGGCTTTGGACCGCGTGCACACCTATCTGGACCTGGCGGCCGAACGCGACCTGGCGGTGGTGCTCACCAATTTCCTCGACCCGGACCTGATCGCGAACCCAACCCGGTACCTGCCGCGCCTGCTGTCGATCACCGACCAGGTCGCGACTGCGTTCGCCGACCGCCCGCGGTCGGTGGTGCTCGAGCCGTTCACCGAACCGCGCGACGCCCTCGACCCGCTGTGGAACGACACCCTGCGCGAGCTACTGACCGTGATCCGCAAGACCGATACCGAGCGCGCCGTCGTCTTCGGCCCCAGCGCTTACAACAACATTCGCATGCTGCCCCAGTTGGCGCTGCCCGACGACCCCAACCTGATCGTCACCATCCATCAGTACTGGCCGATCACCTTCACCATGCAGGGCGAGGAATGGCTGGGCGCCGACACTCCGTTCGGTGATCCGCGCTCATGGCTCTGCACCACCTGGACCGGAACCGACCAGCAGCGCGGCGAATTGGCGGCGGGCTACGGGGGCCTGGCCGCATGGGCCGAAGCCAACCAGCGGCCCGTCTTCGTCGGCGAGTTCGGCACCACCGCCAAAGCCGACCCGGCCAGCCGCGCCTGCTGGACCGAGTTCAACAGGCGGCAGGCCGAAGAACACGGGTTCTCCTGGGGTTGCTGGTCTTTCGCGCCCACCTTCTCCCTCTACGACCTCGAATCCCAGAGCTGGAATCAGCCGCTGTTGCGCGCGTTGATGGACTGACAAGGTCGCGCCGATGCGGTCCTCCGGCAGCCCCGGGTCGCCGTTATCTGCTGCAGCACGCTGGATTGATAGCCAAAACGGGTAGCGTGACTTTTCGCGGATCTGTCCCTCGACCCCCGTTGCGCTCCCGGCCCTTCCGTCCGCAGGCTTCCGGTTTCTTGACCACCCTCGCTCTGCGAGCACTCAATCGAGGGTGGTCGAGAAACCAGGGCCGGGAGCGGCACGGAAACCGAGTGGGAACGCTTGGGGCAGAGCAGGATCGGGGCGACATCCGGCCGGGCGCGGACGCTGCGGTCGGCGACGCGGTTGCGTCCGAAGCTGCTGCCGCACCAGCTGCGCTGGCTTGCCACCGAGACACCACACTAGCGGCCGGGGGTCAGCGGCGGTCCGTCCTGTGGGTCAGGTAGGCGAGGCCGTTGTGTACCGGTTCGGCTGCGCCGCCGCGTAGTTGGCCGGTGTCGAGTATGTCGCGGACCCACATCAAGACCTCACGGATCGAGCGGGGCGAGGACAGCACCTTCTCGACGGCAGCGCGGTGTTCGGCAGCCGCGGTCGGGACGCGCGCCGGCGGATTCTTCGCCGCCACCGGATCAGCGGGTCGGCGATCGTACTGAACGCTGGTAGGCCGAGGTTCACGGTGGTGCTGCGGCGAGCGCGTTCGTTGCCAACGATCCTGGGATCCAAGTTGCAAATGAGCTTTGCAAAGACCCTTTGCATGAGTTAGGGTGATCCTCGTGGCCGATCAGCCTTTCCCCCAGACGATTACCGACGTGGCCGTGCTGCGACTTCTCGCGCATCCACTGCGCCGCCGCATCGAGGAACAACTGCGTGGTGGGCCGGTCACCGCCACCACACTCGCTCAGGCACTCGGCGAGAGCAGTGGGCTCACCAGCTATCACCTGCGGCAACTCGCCAAATACGGGTTCGTCGAAGAAGTCCCGGAGCTGGCCGCCGGCAAGGAACGCTGGTGGCGCGCCGTCCCCGGCGACCGCCGCTTCCCGCCGTACACCGCACAGACTACCGAAATGCGCGCGGCCAGCGCGGAAATGAGCCGCAACAATCTCGCCGAACTCGTCGAGCTCTACGAAGGATTCGAACGACAGGCGCCCGAACTCGGGGAATGGGCAGACGCATTCCTGTTCTCCCGCGCCACTATTCGCGTAGATCTGCCGCGCCTGCGCGAGTTCTTCGAAGAATACATCCAGCTCGTCCAACGCTACGGCGCCGCTGCCGAGGATGCCGGCGACGAGCGAAAATCCGTGCTGCTACGACTGTTCGGTTTTCCCGAGACCTGAGCCGGCTTCGGAAGGCAACCGAATATGCATTCTCTCCGATCACTTGTACTTGCCCTGCTGGTATCGGTGTCGTTCACCGCTCTATTCACCCCGGCTGCCGTCGCCGATCCCGCGCCCGCGCCCGTATCGTCGACCGACGGCACAGATATCATCTTCACCGGAGGTGGCGGGCTGACGCTGCACGGCACGGTGATCGCCTCGGCCGCACCGCATTCCACCGCACCCGGTATCGTCCTGGTCGGCGGCTCCGGACGCGGGCCCCGCACGGAATACCTCGCCGAGGCCCGCGCCTTCGCAGCGGCCGGGATCACGACACTGATCTATGACAAACGAACCACGGACTACTCACGCACCCACCGCGACTTATCCCTGCTCGCCGACGACGCTTTCGCCGCGCTCGAAACCCTCCGTCACACACCGGGAGTACGGGCCGATCGGGTCGGACTGTGGGGATTCAGCGAAGGCGCCTGGGTCACCCCGCTGGTTGCCGCGAGATCCAGCGACGTCGCATTCCTGGTCACCCTCGGAGCCCCCGGGTTCACGCCATTGCGCACGCAGACCTGGAGTCTGGCCGAAACCCTGCGCCGCCACGGTGATACCGGTCCGCTCGCGGACATCGTCGAGGGGCCCGCAGCACGATTGATCGGCGAGACCGGGGCGTTCCCCGCAGCCGGATTCGATCCCCTGCCAGCGCTGCGCGGCGTGCATGTCCCAGTGCTCGCGCTGTGGGGAGATCATGACGTACAGGCCCCACCCGCGGAAAGTGCTGCGGTGCTGCGGAACACGCTGACCGGATCTGCTTCGGTCACCATCCGCTTCATCACGGGCGCCGCCCACAACGGTCGCTCGACTACCGACGGCTTCGACCGGCTGGGCGCCGCAGCGGGTCCGGGCGCGCCGAAAGGCGCCTTCGCTCCCGGCTACCTCGATGATATGACCGCATGGGTTAACCAGGTCGCGAACGATGCCCCACCGGTCTCCTCGGAGCAACCGCCTCCGGCTCAGACCCTGTCGAGTATCGACCCCGGTCACGGCTGGTGGACCTCGGCGCGGGTCCAGTCGATCCTGCTCGCCACCGTGCTGGTCGTCTTCCTCGGCTACCTGTTGGTGTCATCGACGAACCGCCGCCCCCGCCCTGCCCGCCGATCCGCCCGGCTGCTGGCACTGTGCGGGCTACTCTCGCTGGTCGCGACCGTGGTGTACGTGGAGTCGATCCTCGCTGACGATGCCCGAACCGTCGGCCCGGTGGTCGCTGGCCGATCGCTCGTGTGGCTGATGCTGCAAGGACTCGCAATACTCACCGCTGTGCTGTTAGCCCTCACGGCGACCACTGCCGTGCGCGGCCGAACCGGGGTGGCCACGGCGCGGCACGCCGGGCTCGGCGTCCTGCTCGCCGCCGGGTGCGCCTGGCTGACCTGGGCAATCACCTGGGGTCTGTTCTCCATCCAATAACGGTCGCCGAGTGGGTGATGTCCCATGCACCACAACGGGTTCGATCCGGACTCGATCTCCCGACTCGCGCGGCCTGAAGGCATACGCTGGATCCGCCCCATAACACGCGCCAGCGGCAAGAAAACCGTTGTGCTGCACCGGTATATCAAGAACAACCGACTCGCGGCGGCAGGCTCGGTCTGGGCTTTGGGCTCGTTACGCGCATCGCCCGGTGCTCGCCGACACTTCGACACCCGCCGCGCGGCAGGGGACTGGAACCATCAAGCCCAACGCCACCTGTTCAACAAGTTCCTGGGCCAGCTTCACCACTGCCTCCAAACCTGACAGCAATACGACGAGCACCAGGCCTTTCCACGACAACCTGAGCCAGCCGCTTGACAGCTAACAACGTGAGATGTCTTCCAGCAGAACCTCCGGTCCTGCCAAATCGGTGTCCGGGAAACCTCACCTTTGTTGCTGGACTGATGGCGTGCTCGACCTCTCACGCAGTGGTCCCGAGGCGACTCGCGATCTGATAGACGTTGCCGAACGGGTCGCGGATCATGGCACGACGGTCACCATACGGGGTGTCGAGCGGTTCCTCCACGGTGACTGCCCCAGCGCTCACCGCCCGCTGATAGGTGGCGGCCATGTCATCGACATAGACGTACAGAAAGGCCGGAAACACCTCCCGTTCGCCGGCTTCCGACACCATGATCACCGAGTCGCCGATACGAACCTCGGTCGGCCGATTCGGCTCGACCTCGCCGACTGCGTCGAACGCCGTCCTTAGGAACGCAACCGCCGCAACTTGGTCGTCCACCACCATGCGTGGTGTCACTGAATGAAACCCTGGCGGAAGAGCAGAACCCACAGCCATGCGAAGAGTCTCGCATGCGACCGTCAGCCAGGGTGCAAGGTCAGCGGAACACGTGGAGCAGCAGTCGATGTCAGCGTCGGCTGGCGCAAAGCCGCGCACTATCCTGGCTGAATACCGCGCTGACCCAGCCGCGACCTCCGACCGCTGCGGGTCCGTGACACCTTCATTCTGACCCACGAGGCAGCAACGCGGGCTTCTTGCGCAGCCACTCGACGGCGCCAGCGAAGATCGCTCTCCAACTCCACCCGCGACAACGCACCGAACCGGCCGTACTCCGCCGCCTCATCACGCACAGCTCCTGATGAAACCATCACCGCCACAACCATGTTGGTCGAACTGTCGAAGCGGGGCTGGTCAGCGCTTTAGCGGGACATTTCGCAGACTTGGACCTTCTGCCGCCAATTGCAGCGGATGCGAACTCGCGACTGTCTCTCCGCCAACCGCGCTTCGGGGAGCGAAGGTGCTCGCGGCCAATGGAACCCGGCGACACAGCGAGTGTTGAGAGAGTATGCCGACCAGATATTTCGATGGACCGATTCAGCTCAGTTACCTGCGGTTCAGCGGGCACTCGCATCCGGCGCGAGATCCTCGCATCGGATGCGACTCACCAGGATCTGACCGAGGGACTGTGCTGACCTGGGATGAAAGGTCCCCTGGCCTCGACCGGACCTCCTGAAGCCCTGGCAGTGCACCACAATCGGAGACAGTCGAATACGCGACTTCACCAGTCTCAAGCCCCGGTAACTCGGGTGCCCATCTGCCGACTCGGGAAATTATCTGCGGTAGCCGGGTCCTTACCGTGGCTTTTCGGCCGTGCGGACCCCATGGGCCGCGTAGAGGCCAATGCGTACGGACGTGGATACCCTCAGCGAGGTCCGCCCGGGCAGATTCCGTTGGCATTGCAGGAGTCTGCCGCGCGGGGCCAGAGCTGCCCGAGCAGGGAGGCGAGTGATGACGAACCGCTCGAACTCCCCGCGTTGGTGGTGGGTGTGCTATCCGCGATGACGTTGACCCCGGGCGCCGATGCGGGCGTGCCGGCGTAGGCGGGGCTCGAGGCTGTGGCGAGGGCCGCCGTGAGCGCGAAGAGAGCGAGTCCGGTTCGGGCGGTGCGACTATGCAAGATCATGCAGCGAAGACTAAGTGAACCAAATGTGTTTCGAATCAAGTCCGGGGACCCCAATATCCAGGGCAACCCGTCACTGGGCCGGGTCCGTTCCGATGAGCGCCCGGCGGCGGGGTGTGCACCGTCGCATGGCTCAACGGTTGTAGCAGACATCCACGGCTCCGTGGGCCGCGGAATGTTTCCGCAGGCAGGTCCGTCACGACGAACACCCACGATCGCGAGCCCCGGACCACAGGGGCCCGGCGAACACCCAACTGCGGGTCAATCCCGAAACCACCGGCGAAGTGTGGTTCCGAACGCACAGCCGCACATGAAACCACCAGCGCGACAACCCTGCTCACGAATTCACAGAACCCACGACAACCAGAACTCAACAGGACCGGCGCCAGTCCGGAACACCAGCACGATCGAAGTTGCCGGTAGCAGCGTGTCGGCGATGGGTCTCCGGTATTGACGCCGCACGCGCGCCAGGCGCACGCTGCGCCGGTGATGATTTTCGTCTACATCGTGCTGGGGCTCCTCGTGCTGGTGCTCGTGCCGCTGGCCGTCTTCTTCGCGCTGCTGACCGTCTACACAATCTTCAACGCGATCGTCCACCGCGACTCACGGCCACGCCGCCGCAGCAGCGGTTCGATCGACACCCTCGGAATCTCCTCCGACACTTCACATTCCGACATCGCGCCCCACCACGGCGGCCACCACCACGGTGGGCACCACCACGACAGCGGTGGCCACCATGGTGGCCACTCGGACAGCGGTGGCCACCACACCACCAGCTGGACCGACTGAATCCTCGACAGCGAACATCCGAGACATTCGGCGCGGATGCCCATGTCGTACAGGCCGGAGTGCTCAGTGGCCGAGCCGAGTGGTTGAACTCCGACGACAGTGTCCGATCGAGCTTGATCCAAGCAGTCCCCAATTCCTCCCCGACACTCGGACGAAGGGAAGCTCCGGGAATTCCGGAGGTAATCGCGCGAAGAACAACGAAGTGGCCTGCCTCCAGGAGACTTCTGCCTGCCGCCCGTCGGCCTCTCTATGCGCGCTCCAGCATCTGGGCGTACACGCGGCCGTCGCGCACCCCGAATTCGATCCGACACGGGAAATGCGACGGGTATCCCGCGGCGCCGGCGTGCCAGTTGCCTCCGATGACGACCCTTGCCCACTCCCGCAACTCCTCGGGCAGCTGGAACATCCAGCCGTCGGTGAGGCGCAGATACGGGATGTCGGCACCGAGGGGATCGTGGCGGCCGAGAGCGGCCACATCGAGGATCATCCCCTTCTCCTGCGCTGACGCGATCGTGGGCGGCTGCAGCAGCATCATGGCGGAACCGTAGCGCCACCCACGCTCTCCGCGAGCGAGGCGCGACGAGGCGCGACGAGGACGTCCGATTTGCCCGGGCGGCTAACCGTGCCATCGCAGGAAGTCGGTGTCCGCGGACGTGCTGGACGTTCGTCGGTGTCGTTGACCAGCCGGCGCGGGAACGCGACCACGTGTGCGTTCGGGTTCGAATCGATCTCGCCCACCGCGGTTTTCGCGCGTTCGTGAAGGTCCCGTTCGACCCGGACCGTCATGGCCGGAGATCGGGTGCGTGACGCTGTCACCGCGTTCTGATCACGTCAGCGAGCAATCGGCTCGCTGATCTTGGTCACCTCGATCGCCCATTGCCTGGCAACCCTGCGCCGCTGCCGGCGGCCCGGGCACCGGGTAGTGCAGCAACTGGTCTGGCCGCTTGACCTGTCGCGTGGACGGATTTAGCGTTCGGGGATGGCGTTCAAGCGTATCGATCGGCGGACGGTGCCGGACACCGTGTTCGAGCAGCTCGTGGGTGAGGTGCTGGACGGCGAGTTGGCGCCGGGGGCGGCCCTGCCGGCGGAGCGGGCCCTGGCGGAGACCCTGGGGGTGTCGCGGCCGACGGTGCGGGAGGCGCTGCAGAGGCTCGCGCACACCGGGCTGGTCGAGGTGCGGCAGGGTGGGTCGACGACGGTGCAGGACTTCCGGCGGCACGCGGGGCTGGAGATGTTGCCGCGGTTGCTGATTCGGCAGGGGGAGCTGGACCACGCGGTGGTGCGGTCGATCCTGGAGACGCGGCGGGTGCTCGGGCGGGAGGTCGCGGGGCTGGCCGCCGTGCGCGCCGGGGCCGGGCTGGCCGAGGCGCTGCACGCGGCAGTGGAAGCGCTTGCGGTGGAACACGATCCGGTAGCACAGCAGATGTCGGCGGTCGCCTTCTGGGATCACCTGGTGGATGGTGCGGATTCCATCGTGTACCGGCTGCTCTACAACGATCTGCGCGCGGTGTACGAACCCGCGGTGGAGGCGCTGGCGGGAGTGATGGCCGGCGAGGTGGGCAGCATCGATCGCTACCGTGGGCTGGCCGAGGCGGTCATCGCGGGCGACGCCCAGGAGGCGCGGGCGGCGGCGGATGCCCTGCTGGCGATCGCGGCGGAGTCGTTCGACGCATTTCTGCGGCAGGCTCGACCCGGCGCATAGGACGCCCGCTCGCACCGACCCCGGCTCGAAGAACGCCCGCCGCGTCCCGGCGCGTGGACCGCCGCCGGTACCGAGCTCCGTCCCGGCGATCGCAGATCGCTGGCACAGCTGACCGATCCGGACGAAGGTCTTGTGTTTCGACACTGGATCGATATATTGGTCTGACCACTTGGCCATCAGGCCAAGATCATCTGTCTGGACAAGGCGGTACGTGTATGACGCCCCCTCTGCAATCGCACCGCGAGGCTCGCGCCGAGCGGCCGGACGTGGTTGCCCCGGCCGTGTTGCTCGAGCAAGCGCGGGAGGTGCAGTCGCAGTGGGCTGCGCTGACGGTCGCCGAACGGGTCCGGGTGCTGGGGTCGCTGCCGCAGCTGTTGTTCGACCGGATGGACCGGATCGCGCAGGTGATCGTCGCCGAGAACGGCAAGCCACTCGCCGAGGCGCTGGCGCACGAGGTCGTCCCGGCGATCGCCCTGGCGCGCCATCACCTCGACAGTGCCGTCGCGGCCCTGGGCGCGACCCGGATCAGCTCCGCGACCGTGCCGCATCGGAAGGCGCTTCGCACCCATCGGCCCTACTGGGTCGTGGTCGCCATCGCGCCCTGGAACTTGCCGTTCCTGATCCCGTTCAGTCAGGTGCTGCCCGCATTGATCGCGGGAAATGCGGTGGTGCTCAAGCCTTCCGAGCTCACGCCGCGGGTGGCCGAGGCGCTCGTCGGGCTGATCTCCGACTGCGGATTGCCCGCCGGGGTCCTGCAACTGGCGCTCGGAGACGGGGCGGTCGGCGCCGAGTTGATCGCCGGGCGGCCGGACAAGGTGCTGTTCACCGGTTCGGTGGCCACCGGGCGGACGGTGATGGCCGCCGCCGCGCGCTTCCCGATTCCGGTCGGGCTGGAACTGGGCGGGATCGACGCCGCGATCGTGCTCGACGATGCCGACCTGGAGTTCACCACCTCGGCGGTGGCCTGGGGCGCGAACTTCAATGGGGGACAGGCCTGTTGCTCGATCGAGCGGGTGCTGGTGCACGAATCGCTGCACGACGCGTTCCTGGTCCGGCTCGAGGACAAGGTGCGGCGCATCGACACCGGGCGGGATCTGGCGCCGGCCATCGATGACCGCCAGCAGCGGGTGTGGGAACGCCATCTCGCTGCGGCGCGGCAGGGCGGTCTGCAGGTACGCGGCGGAGAACCGTTGCGGGACCGCCACCTCTCGCCCGCATTGGTGAGCGGTGCGGGTGTCACGACGGCCGAGGTGTGGCGGGAGGAGACGTTCGGGCCGGTGGCGGCGATCGCGCGGTTCGGGTCCGACGACGAGGCCGTCACACTGCACAACGCGACCGAGTACGGACTCACCGCCAGCGTGTTCTCCGCCGATGTCGGGCGCGCCCGCGCGCTGGCACAGCGGCTGCGAGCCGGCGCGGTATCGATCAATGATGTTGCGGCGACCATGTATTCGACACCGGAGCTGCCGTGGGGCGGGGTCGGCCGGTCGGGCTTCGGCCGCTCGCACGGGGTGGATGCGCTGCTGGATGCGAGCCGGGTGCAGGTGGTGGATCTGCCGCGCGGCCCGGCGTTCGGGCCGAAGCGGCCCTGGTGGTATCCGTACGGGCCCGAGCTCGAGGACGCGATGCGGGCGCTGGCCTCCGGCGCGGTCACGCCGCGGGCAGCGGCTCGGCTGCGAGGATACGGGCGGGCCGGTCACGTGCTGCTGGGCATGCTCAGCCGGCAGCCGAAACTCTGAAGGACGGGAATCGGTGAACAACCAAGTCATGACCGCCATCGCCCACAATGCTCCGCGGCTGCGGGCGGGGGACGATCACGTCGAATCGTGGTTCGTGCGCGCCAACGACCCGCACTCGCCGCGCGCGGTGTGGATCAAGGCGACCGTGCTCACCTCGCGCGAGGGGACCGCGCTGGCGCAGGCGTGGTGCAGCGTCTTCGACGGGCAGCGCACGCACGCGTGGTGTCTCGATATTCCCTTGGCCGCGGCACGATTCGAGGCGCACTCGATCGGGCAGGACGTCACCGTCGGTCCGTTGACCCTGTCGTTGACCGGGAACGGCGGTACGACCGGCGGCGCACTGTCCGATGCCGCGCAGACCGTCGCCTGGGATCTGAGCTTCAGCAAGGTGGAGGGCCTGGGTGAGCCGATGTCGCTGCTGCCCGGCGACCGGTTGCTCGACACTCCGGTGCCGAACAACAAACTCGTGACCCCGTTCCCGGTGCTGACCTGCACGGGCCGGCTGGAATGGCAGGGCGAGCACTGGGACCTGAGCGGCTGGCACGGGATGCAGGGCCACAACTGGGGCCGCGAACACAGCCCCGAATACGCCTGGGGCCAGTGCGTTTTCACCGATGCCCGGGGCGGGGAACCCTTCGCCGTGATGGAGGCGGCCTCGGGCCGCACCCGTATCGCGGGCCGCACCTCACCGTTGCTGTCCATGCTGGTCATCCGCCGCGGCGACGAGGAATTCCGGTTCGACCGGATCGTCGACCTGTGGCGGCAGCGCCCCCGGCTCGACTTCCCCGCATGGACCCTGCGCATGCGCGGCCGCCACGGCACCGCGGACCTGCGCATGCACGCCGAGCCCGAGCAGATGGTGTGCCTGGCCTACCGGAACCCGGCGCGCGGCACCAGCTACTGCCTCAATTCCAAGACCGCCGCCGTCTCCGTGCATGTCGCCCCGATCAACGGCAACGCCTTCGAGCTGCGCAGCCCGCACGGCGGAGCGCTGGAATTCCTTGTCCCGCACCCGGTTGCGTCGGTGTCCCCGATCGTCTGACAGAACCCGCTATGCCTTTGACCTTCTTCGAGACCATGCGCGGCGAGCTCTACGACGCCGACGGGCTGGCTCATCACGTGGCCATGGATCTGCGCTGCGAATCCGGGCACGCGCGCGGATTCGTCACCAATGGGCGCGCCCGCATCACCGGCACCATCCGGGCCCTGCCGTGGGCCGACGGCGCGGCGGTGCTCGGCACCCTCGTCGCGCTGCCGGTGACCAAGCGGCTGATGAGCTACGAACTCGAGTTCCGCGACGACGACGGCCGCGCCTGGCAGCTGAGCGGTCGCAAGGATGTGCACTGGCTGCGCGGCGCGCACGCCGGCCTGACCAACCTCGCCACCACCCTGTCGTGTGAGGGCGAGCAGGTCGCGCAGGGACGAATGCAGTTCTTCGCCAACGACTATCCGAGTTTTCTGCGCTCGTTCCAGCCCTGGGTGTCGCTGCGCGCCGACCTGCCCGAGGGGCGCCATCCGGAGGCGATACTCGGACCGGGGCATCGCGAGACCCTCGCGGCGCTGGCCGAGGTGCTGATCGAGCCGGGCGGGTCGGTGCCCGCGGTCGACGCCGGCACCATCGACCGGGTCGACACCTATATCGGCAACATGACCCCGCTCATGCAATCCGGGCTGCGGGCGGCACTGCGCGGGCTCGATGTGGCAGCGCGCGCCAGACACGGCAAACGTGCTGCGGCGCTGGCGGTTCCGCAACGCCGCGCCCTGGTGGAGGAGGCGCGGCGCGGCAGCACCCTGCGCCACGCGGTCGATGCCGTCGAGACTCCGTTGCGGATCGCGCATTTCGGTGACCGCCGCTATCTGGATGCGATCGGCGCGCCACGTTATGACCAGCCCGTGCTCGAGCAGCGGCCGGGCTGGATGGCCAATGTCTGCACCCCGACCGAGCTCTCGCGGCGGGAGACGATCGACTGCGATGTCGTGGTGATCGGCACCGGCGCGGGCGGTGCGGCCGCGGCCGCCCGGCTCACCGAGCACGGCCTCGGCGTGGTGATGGTCGAGGAGGGCGACTACGCCGGTCGCGCACAGTTCCGCGGGGATCTGGGGGAGCGCACCCAGAAGTATTGGCGCGATGGCGGATACAACCTCGCACTCGGCAATACGGTGCTCGGCGTCAGCACGGGACGGCTGGTGGGCGGGACGACCGCCATCAATTCCGGCACCGCCTTCCGCACCCCGGACGCGGTGCTGCGGGAATGGCGGGACCTGGGCTTCCCCGGCGACTTCACCTCCGAGAAGTTCGCGCCCTATCTGGACGAGGTCGCCACCGAACTGGGTATCGGACCCGCCGATCCCCGCTATCTGGGCCGGGTCGCGGAGATCATCGGCGCGGGCGCGGGCGCCCTGGGCGCGGCGCACGGTCCGCTGCCGCGCAATGCGGTGGGCTGCGACGGGCAGGGCCAGTGCGTGCACGGCTGCCCGACCGAGGCCAAACGTTCGAGCAATGTCAGCTGGGTGCCGCGGGCATTGAAGGGCGGTGCGCAGCTGTTCACGAATCTGACCGTCACCCGAATCCTGTTGTCGGGTAGCCGCGCCACCGGTGTGCTGGCCGAGGGCCAGGACGCGCACGGCGCGCCGCGCACGGTGGAGATCCGTGCCCGTGCGGTGGTGGTCGCGGCCGGCACGCTCATGACGCCGCTGCTGCTGCGCCGCAACGGCCTGACCCTGCCCGCGCTGGGACGCCACCTGTCGGTGCATCCGTCCCTCGGCGCGGTGGCCATGATGCCGACGCCCGGAACACCGTGGTCGGGGATCCCGCAGGGCTACCAGGTGGAAGGACTGGGCGATCGGCTGGTCACCTTCGAAGGCGTCGCCATCCCACCGCAGTTCGCGGCCGGCGCCCTGCCCTTCCACGGTGCGCGGCTCACCGAATGGATGAACCGCTGGACCCACACCGAGCAGTTCGGCGCGATGGTGCGTGACACCGGCACCGGCAGCGTGCATCACGGTCCGGGCGGGCGGACCCTGATCCGCTATCACCTGACCCCGCGCGTGCAGGCCGCGTTGCAGCACGCCTGCGCGAGCCTGGCCGAGCTGTTCCTGCACGGCGGGGCGGAGGCGGTGGCGTTGCCGATCGCGGGGACCCCGCCGATCCGCACCCTCGATCAGGCCCGCACGGTCGCGCAGATCCGGTTGAGTCCGCGGCAATTCCGGATGATGGGGCCACACCCGCTGGGCACCGCCCGGATGGGCGCCGATGCCCGGACAGCGGTGGTGGATTTCGGCCATCGGGTTTTCGGCACGACCGGTCTGTACGTCGCCGACGGTTCGGTCGTCCCGACCTCGCTGGGGGTCAATCCGCAGGTCACCATCATGGCCTTCGCCCTGCGCGCCGCCGATCTGATTGCAGCCGACCTCAATTGACCGGATTCGCCCCGCCGCCCCTCTGGCGCACTACCTGTGATCTTGGTAGAGATTGGTATGAGCACAAAAGGGGTGATCCGGATCATTCCGGAGGATGGGGACGAATCAATGGGTGCCAGAGCCGAACTGGAGCGGGAACTGGGTGGGTCGCTGGCCGCGCTCGATCTGCTGACCGAGGCCGAGACCGCCGATCTGCTGGCCATCTTCCAGCAGGCGCAGCGCACCGAGAACATCGCCATGGTCGAGGCCGTCGACAAGACCGTCGGCGCGCTGCCGTGGCCGTTGCGCACGGCCGCCAAGAAGATCATGTTCGGCAACAAGCTCGGGTAGGGGCGATGAGCGACCTGGTCACCCGCGCGCAGATCACCCTGCTGTCGCGGACGCTGCACGTCTCCGAGGACAAGCTCGCGTATCTGGAGAAACTCGGCGCCGCCAACCTGCACGAACTGCAGGAACGCATGGCGAAGGTGATGTTCGCCGAGCACAATGCGATCTTCTCGCGGCTGTCGCTGCTGGTGCCGATCATCCCGCTGAGCATCTCGCTGCCGCTGGTGCAGAAGCTGGTGCCGCCGGTGATGGCCGGTCGCGCCGCGGGGGCGATCGGGGTGGATCACCCCCGGAAGGCCGCCGAAGCGGTCGGCATGTTCGATCCGGGCTATGCGGCCGAGGCCGCGCCCTACATGGATCCGCACAGCATCGGGCAGCTGGCCGATATCGCGCCCGCCGAGCCGGTCATGCGGATCATCAACGAGCTGCTGCGCCGCGGGGACTACATCACGGCGGGACCGTTCCTGGCCTATGCGACACCGGATCTGGTGCACGCGGTCGAGCGCGATGTGCACGACGACGAGGGCCTGATCCGGTCGGCGTCGTACTCGTTCTCCGGCGAGAACATCAGTGTGATCATCCGGCACCTGCTGACCGGCGAGGGGCGGCGGATCCCGAAACTGGCCCGCACCATCCTGCAGGGCTCCAAGGAGTTGCGGCTGGCGGCGCTGTCGGTGTTCGCGCGCTGCGACACCGATGTGATCGTGGCGATCGGCGACATCCTCTTCGATGTGGGCTCCGCCGACGAGATCGCCGACCTGGTCGAGACCTTCATTTCCGCCGGGGCGGTCCCGGAGACGCTGCGATTCGCCGGGCAGCTGAGCCCCGCGGCGCTGGACCTGCTCGCGGCCAATCCGATTCTGGCCGAACCGGAGTCCATCGACGCGGTCGCGGGCGCGGCCGACGGCAGCAGCGAGGCCGCGGTCTGGCGGGGTCTGCTGGAGCTGGCCGAGCGCACCGAGCCGGGCATCTCGCGCCGGATCGGCGGGGCCATCTCGCATTTCGACACCGCAACGCTGACCGGGCTCCCGGGGCTGGCGGCGACCGCGCACCTGTGGCCGCCGCTGCTGAAGGTCCTCGCCACCGCCGAGCCGGACGCGCAGTCGCGGATCGGGGAACTGTGGTCGCCGCTGCCGGCCTTGGAACGCAACGAGATCGAGCAGCGCATCGCCGATCTCGGGCTGGGCGAGCAGTCGACGACACTGATCGCAACATTGCAGCTCACGCAATAAGGTCACCGACCCTGCGGCCCCCGGCGATGTTCGAGTCGCGGGGACCGCAGCGGTTTTCGGTACTCACGCGTGGCGCGGTCACCGCCCGGACGCACGGTCCGTCATTGCCCGCGCAGGGCCTCGATGCTGCGTTCGAACGCGGACGCACCATGTCCATCGGTGACCTGACGGTCCACCAGGGCGGCGATCCCGTCGAGCGGTTCGGCGGTGATTCCGGCATCGAATGCGGCTTGACGCAACGTGTCCAGGGCGGTCTTGGTGAAGACCAGGTCCTGGAAGACGTCGCTGGTGTAGTCGCCGGTGTCGATGACGCGGCCGTAGGCGGGCAGCATCTGGGACATGGCGGCCACCCACCCCGCCGCGCGAGTCGCGAACTCCGAGGCCGGAACTCCGGCCGAGCCGACCATGGCCGCGCCCTGGAAGAAACCGCCGAACATGGCGTACATGGTCGACAGCAGCGCGAAATCCCACAGTGCGGCCAGGCCCGCGTCGGTGCCGAAATATTCGGCCGAGCCCAGTAATTCGAGGGTGGGGCGGTGGGCGTCGAAGATCGCCTGCGACCCGCTGTAGAGAATGCTCGAGCCCTCCGCCCCGATCATGTCCGGGACCGCCATGATCCCGCCGTCGAGGAAGTCGATGCCGTGCCCGGACGCCCAGGCTGCCAGTTCCCGCGACTGTTCCGGCGAGGTGCTGGTGAGATTGAGCCAGTGTTTGCCGCGGAGCTCGGCCGCGATCGGATCGAGGGTCTCGTGCACGGACGCGTGATCGAGCAGCACGGTGACCACCAGCTCACCGCCGCCCACCGCCTGCCCGGCCGCCCGAGCTGAAACCGCTCCCGCGGCAACCAGTTCGGCCTCCTTCCCGGGGCTGCGATTCCACACCGTGGCCGCCACGCCGGCCTTCAGCAACGCTGCCGCCAGCGCCCGCCCCATCGCACCGAGGCCGAGTACGGTCACCGGGCTGTGCTGGATGTTCGTCATTACAGGACAACTCCTTGTCGCTCGTTGGCGAGTGGTTACGGCGCGCGCTGAATTCGAGGCTGCCGGTTACGGAGTCGTCCCACAAGTACGCACAAACAGCTCAGCTACTTACGAAAAGGTTTGTCTCCAGCTGGACGTCACCGGGCGTCGACGACCAGCACCGATTTGCCGCGCGAGTGGCTGTTCTCGCTGACACGGTGTGCCTTCGCCACTGCGGAGAGGGGGAAGGTTCGCGCGACCGGGAGGACGCTGTCGGCTGTGCCCGCGAGCTGGATGAGCTCGGGCAGGACACCACTACCTGCGACGTCGAGGGCCGGATCGACGCCGTTGGGGGCGAGGGCGCGAACTCGGTCGGCCGTGCCCTCGCCGTAGATGGTCGGCTCGGCCCCCAGCGAACGCAGGTAGTCCTGGTTGGCGGGTCCGGTAGTACCGATCACTCGAGCGCTGCGCGCCACCGCGAGGACCGCGGCGGCGCCGATGCTGCCCGACGCGCCGTTCAGGTTTCCGAATATTCGCCGGTCTGTCAGTCCCGGCCGGCGACGTGGCCCAAGGCAGGCACCTGTCCCGGTGGCTCGTGTCGTGGTGCGGTGGTGATCGCAATTGGTGAAGACCTTCGCTCGATTTGATCGTTTCCGCAGGTCCGGTCTGCGACTGTAGTGGAGGGCACCAGTTTTCCACTGGAGGAAGCCGACACCGAGCCGGGCGGACCTGCCCTCGGGAGAACACCATGCCCAGACTTTCCGAACTCAGCGCGACCGCGGTCGGCGCGACGATTCTCATGACCTCGGTCGTAGTCGTCGCTGCTGCTGCCCCACTATGGGACTACTTCTTCCACACGAGAGATGCCCCGCTCGCGGGCGGCGCCGGGGTGATCGCGGCGGCGACCTTTTTCGGGGTCTGGCTGATACAGCGCAAGCACGCACAGGGGCGGGCCAACCGGAACTCGATGCGTGATGCCATCGCCGCCGGATTCGTCGTGACCTATCTGGTGCTCGTCGCCTGGACGGCTTTCCTGAGTCTTGTCGGTAGTCGAGGCGGGACCGCCATGGATCCGCTGACCGCGAACTTCACCGTGCTCACCGGCGTTGTCGTCGGCGGTTACTTCACCGCGGATGCGGCCAAGCAGATCGCCCAGATCAAGGCGGGGGCCGGCGACACGCCTACCGACGACAAGACCGCAGTCCATCCCACCGGACACGTGCGCAGCGCCTGACCGACGGCGGTCCGACACTCCAGCGCTAGCGGCGTTCGGCTGCGCGCCTGCCCGCGACGCGGCCGAAGGCGAGGGCGTCGGCGATGTGGAAACCGCCGTCCTTGCACCAGGAGTAGGTGGAGCTGACATTGCCCGCCGCGTAGAGGCCGGGGATGACCGCGCCGAAAGGATCGAGGACTTCGGCGTTCTCGTTGCGGCGGGGGCCGCCGTTGCTCCAGGCCAGGACGGGCGCGGCGGTGAAGGCGTAGTAGGGCGGCTCGGACAGGGGCGCGAGAGTCTTTGCGGGGCGCCCGAACTGGTCGTCGTTCCCGGCGGCGCAGGCGGCGTTGTAGCGGTCGACGGTCTGCTGCAGGACGTCCGCGTCCACGTGCAGGATGGCGGCGAGTTCGGCGAGGGTGTCGGCGCGGTGGATCCAGCCCTTGCCGATCTCGGCGCTGTTGTCGGCGCTCCAGTCGTAGCCTTCGATCAGGCCGGCCCAGCCGACGGCGAGGCGCTCGCGTCCGGGCACGATCGGGCCTGCGCGGCGGGCGGATTCGTCGAAGACGATGTGCATCGGGGTGGTGGGGAACAGCTGGTAGCTGCCGTTGATGCGGGCATGGCCGTGGCCCAGGGCCACCCGTTCGTTGCAGTAGCGGCGACCGTCGAGGCCGAGGTAGACGAAGCTGTTGGTGTTGGGGAACGCGGTGTAGAACCCGGCTTCGTAACCGGGAGCACGCAATCCGGGCAGGGTCATCATGTTGGACATGTGCCACAGGTCGGCTCCGGCCTTGACCGCCATGCGCAGGCCGTCGCCGGTGGCGGCGGGCGTGCCCCAGACCACCGGGTCGGTCAGGCGCAGGTGATCGCGCACCATCTCCGGGTTCGCCTCGAATCCGCCGGTGGCCAGCACGACTCCGCGGTCGGCGCGGATCCGCAGGGCGGTCCCGTCCGGTGCGGTGGCCAGGACGCCGAGCACCGCGCCGTCGCCGGTGATCAATTCGCGTGCGGGCGTCTGCAACCGGACCTCGATGTCGCGGGCGCGGACCGCCTCCGACAGGGCCGCCCACAGCAGTCCGTCACCCATGCGGCCCTCGACGCCGATCCAGCCGCACATGACGTCGCTGCCGTCGAGGTCGGGGAATTCCGGTGGCGCGGGCACCGCCAGACCGACCGGGATGCCGAGGCTTTCCATCCACTCGCTGTTGCGGGCGGTCTCCTGCGCCCACACCCGCACCACCGGTTCCGGGATCGGTCGTCCGGCGCTGAGGCTGCGCAGGTAGACCGCGGCCCGCTCGGGATCCCGGTTGTCGAACCACACCGCGCCCGATACCCGGGTGCTGCCACCGGCCCGGCCACCGGATTCCTTGTCCAGCACCAGTACTCGCGCCCCGGCATCGTGGGCCGCGATGGCGGCCGCGCAGCCCGCCCCGCCGAATCCCACGACCACCACATCGGCCTCGACATCCCACACCGCACCCGAGTCGGCCACGACCGCACCGTCCTTCCATCTCGTCCACCGCGAACGGTCCCAGCCCGTCGCGCCGACCGAAAACGCCTGTCCCACTCACCGGATACCGCCGGTGCGGCCACGGGTACCGCCGGCCTCGGCCGCGGTGGTGGGGTGAGCTGCCCACCGCGGGCCGGTGCCGCGGGGGCCGGTCACGCCGGGCTGCCGAACCAGGTGCTCGAGGCCTGTTCGAGCTCATGCGGCTCGGCGGAGGTCCAGGCGACGATGCCGTCGGGTCGGATCAGCAGCGCCTGCGGCTCGCGCGGCTGAGCGGACTTGGCGGTGACGATCCGGATGCGATCCGCCCACGGCTCGACCCGGGCGCGCAGTGCGGGGGAGTCGGTCGGATCCAGCAGCACGCCATGGCCGTCGGCGAAGTGATCGGACACGCTGGTGCCGTCGGACAGTGCGAAATCGGGTGTGGCCGTACCGACCAGCGGGTCACCGCTGCCCAGGTCGTAGCGGTGCAGCACGCCGGTGAGCTTCTTGACCACCTGCGTGGTGGCCGCCGGGGTGTCGAGCAGTTCGGTGGTGACCGCCCGCAGCGCGCGGCTGCGCGGATCGGTGCGCATGAGCGCGATCTGCGCGCGCGTCCAGTCCAGCACCCAGGCGCCGATCGGGTGGCGTTCGCGAGTGTAGGTGTCCAGCAACGCCTCCGGGGACCGGCCGCGGATCACGGCGGCCAGCTTCCAGCCCAGGTTGACCGCATCGCCGATACCCAGATTCAGGCCCTGGCCGCCGAACGGGGAGTGCACGTGGGCGGCGTCGCCGGCCAGCAGGATCCGGCCCCTGCGGTAGTCGGGGACCTGACGGGTGTTGTCGGTGAAGCGGGTCGCCGAAACCACCGTGGAGATCTGCACTTTCACGCCGGTGACGCGTTCGAAGCTGTCCTCGAGCTCCCCTGCGGTGACCGGGTTGGTGCGGTCGGCGGGCGGGCCGTCGAGTTCCACGGTCAGGATGCGGCCGGGTTGGGGGCCGTTGACGAAGATGCCGGTGGGAGTGGTGTGCCAGCCCAGGGGCAGGTTCTCCGCGCCGGTCATCTCGACCAGGGCCTGGCGGCCGGTGATTTCGGGGTCCAGGCCGGGGAATTCGAATCCGGCCAGTTTGCGCACGGTGCTGCGGCCGCCGTCGCAGCCGACCAGCCAGCCGGCGCGCACGGTGTGCCCGCCGCAGTCGACGGTGACACCGACGCCGTCGTCGTCGAATCCGGTCAGCTCGACCCCGCGGCGCACCGGTACTCCGAGGTCGGCGGCGCGGCGGGCCAGGACGGCCTCGATGGTCTGCTGATCGAGAAACCGGTATTCGGCCGCCGGGCCCAGATCGGCGAAGGCCGGATCCTCACTGTCGACATTGTCGGCCCACAGCATGATGCCGGCGAAGTGCGCGCCGGCCGGTGTGCGCCGCGGGGCGGTGGGAACCGCTGCGCCCGCGAACATCCGGCCCATGCGGGCCAGCGCCGCCTCGTGGGCCGCCCGCAGCTCCGGCACCAGACCGCGCCGGCCGAGCGCCTGGGCGGTGGGCACATTGATCGCGCCCGCCTTGATCGTCGAATCCGGTTCGGTGAGACGCTCGACGACCAGCACGTCCACCCCCGCCAGCCGCAGCTCGCAGGCCAGCATCAGCCCGACCGGTCCGGCCCCGGCCACCACCACATCTCGTGTCTCGTTCATGAGAATCACTGTGGTGGTAGCCGATCACCGGGCGCTTGCGTCGGCTTGCGCACCGCTTGCGCGGTCAGTTCCAGCCGCGCGAATCCTGCTTCAGGGCGGTGTCGATGGCCAGGCCGGAGGCCACCACCATGGACAGCAGCGGCTGGGGGAGCTGGCGGTGGATCTGCACGACATAGTTGTCGGCGGTGGTGAACATGGTCTTGAGCAGGCCCTCCCACGTCTTGGTGATGCGGGCGACCTCCTGACCGGTGTGGTCGTGGATGGCGAAGTTCCAGGCCCGCCAGTTCTCGGCGCGGATGCCGCCGATCTGCTGACCGTTGACCACGAAGGCGAAGTTGATCTTGCCGATCATGTTCTCCTGGACGATCTCCCCGATCGGTGCGCCATTGCCGTGCTCGAGCAGGAACTTCGACTTGAAGACCTTGGCCGGGCGGGTGATTCGCATGAGGCACTGGCCGTGCGCGTCGCGGATCTCCAGTTTGTGGGTCATGAACTGGTCGTAGCTGGACAGGAAGCGCACGGCCTTCTTCAGCGCGCTCTGCCCGACCTCGGCGACCGCGCCGATCTGACGGCCGTGCTGGTCGAAGACGCTGTACTCGTTGACCATTTCGATCAACTTGACCTTCTGGTTCACCACCAGAACGGGTTCGGTGAACACGGTGCCGCCACCGGCCTGGGCGGGGGCGATCCCGGCCTGCTGCTGCACCTGGCGCTGGATGTCGGCGGGGTTGTCGGCGCTGCCGACCTCGAGCTCCCAGGGGCTGGCCTCACTGCGACCACCGAACTGCTGCGGTTGCGCGCCGTAGGGCCGGCCCGGCTGCTGCGGGTGTGGCGGGCGCTGACCGTATTGTTGTTGCGGCTGTTGGCCGTACTGCTGCTGGGGCTGTTGGCCGTATTGCTGCTGGGGCTGCGGCGCGTACTGCTGCTGGACCTGGTGCGGCTGCGACTGCTGGGCGGGCGGCTGGTTCGGGTGCTGCGGGCGGGGCTGCTGCGCGAACTGGTCGGACCGGGGTCGATCCGGTTGCTGCGGCGCCGGCGCCGGTTGCTGCTGGGGCTGAGTGTGATTCGTCCATTGGCTGCCGTCCCACCAGCGGAGCACTGGAGATCCGGGACGCTCGGGGTACCACCCCGCGGGTTGACTCATGGCCGCATCCTAACGGTGTACAGGGACTCTGCACTTTTTGCACTTTTCGCCCCGCTGTCACCTCTATGATGGGCGGTCGACATCCGGAGGCCCAGCTCGGGTCACCCGGGGAGACGGGGAAAGTATGTCCGCCACAGTCGAATTCGCGGGTTGCCACGCGTACACAGTGCGGCCGCGCTTATGACCGAACTGGTGACGCGAGCCCAGCTCGTCCTCCTGGCCCGGACCCTGCACGTGCCGGTGGAACGGCTCGCCCACCTCGAACGGCTCGGCCCGCATCGCCTGCACGAGCTGCAACAACGCATGGCGGGCAACCTCTTCGACCAGCATGCGCCGGTGTTCGAGCGCATCGCCGGGCTGGTCCCCGTCATCCCGCTGAGCATCTCGCTGCCGATCGTGCAGCGGCTTGTGCCACCCACCATGACCGGGCGCGCGGCCGGCGCGATCGGGGTGAAATATCCGGCCAAGGCGATCGAGGCGCTGCTGCGCCTGGATGTCGGATACGCCGCGGACTGTGCGCCGTATCTGGATCCGCGCACGGTCGGCCAGCTCGCCGACGACGCACCGCCCGCGCCGGTGGTGGCGATCCTGAACGAGCTGCTCGCCCGGCGCGACTACATCACCGCGGGGCCGTTCCTGGCCTATGCGACACCGGAATTGATCCAGGCGGTCGAGCAGGGGGTGCCCGATGACGAGGGCCTCATCCGCTCGGCCGCCTACGCGTATTCGGGGGAATCGCTCAGTGCAGTGATGCGGCAGCTGCTCGCGGGCAGCGGTCAGCGGGTGCCGCGGCTGCTGGGCACGGTCATCAATGGTTCCAAGGAGTTACGGCTCGCGGCGCTGTCGGTGTTCGCGCGCTGCGCCCCCGATGTGATCGCCGCGGTGGGCGACATCCTCTTCGAGGTGGCCCCGCCCTCGGCGGTGGCGGACCTGATCGCCACCTATATCGCCGCCGACGCCACCGACGACATGCTGCGTTTCTTCGGGCGGCTCAGCCCCAACACCCTGACCCGGCTGGCCCTCAACCCGGTGCTGCCGGAGATCGCCGAGACCCTCGTCGACGCCGTCGACGGCAGCAGCGACCTGGCCGTGTGGCGCGGGGTCCTCGAACCCCTCGCGCGCACTCCCGCCGAAGTGCGCCGCCGGGCGGGCCTGCGCCTGGCCACCCTGGATGCCCCCACGCTGCTCATGCTGCCCGCCCTGGCCCAGGCCGCCCGGTTGTGGCCGCCACTGCTGTGGGTGCTGTCGGCGACCGATGTCGATGTCCAGGCCCGCGTGGGCGAGCTGTGGGCCACCGCCACCCGCCTGGACCTCGAGGTCCTCGAACGCCGCATCGCCGACCAGCACCTGGATACGCTGCTGGCCACGCTGACCAACACGATCCGTTTCCTGCGCTGAGCGCGCCGCCGGCGTCGATCGGGTTCGCGCGGGGCGTCTTCCCGCCGGGTACGGGAACCCTTGTGCCACGGATGATTCCAACTCCGCGGCGTCGCTCGACCTGCGGCGGGCCGGGTCGTGCGGGCGGCGGTGGGCGACGGTGCGCCGGGGAGGTGGTAGGAAAGGTGACGTGTCCGAAACCGCCGAAACCCGCACCCCTCGCGCCGTATCGGAAGTGGTGGACCTGGTCAGCACGCTGATCCGGTTCGACACCTCCAATACCGGCGAACTGGAAACCACCAAGGGCGAGCGCGAATGCGCGCAGTGGGTGGCCGCACAGCTCGAGGAGGCCGGGTACACCACCGAATACGTCGAATCGGGTGCGCCGGGACGTGGCAATGTGTTCGCGCGGCTGAAGGGCGCGGACTCCTCGCGCGGGGCGCTGATGATGCACGGGCATCTGGACGTGGTGCCCGCCGAGGCCGCCGACTGGAGTGTGCACCCGTTCTCCGGTGCGGTGCGCGACGGCTACGTGTGGGGCCGCGGGGCCATCGACATGAAGGACATGGTCGGCATGATGCTGGCGGTGGCCCGCCAGTTCAAGATCGAGGGCACGGTGCCGCCGCGCGACATCGTGTGGGCGTTCGTGGCCGACGAGGAGAACGGCGGGCGCTGGGGCTGCCAGTGGCTGGTCGAGCACCGGCCCGACCTGTTCGAGGGCGTCACCGAGGCGGTCGGCGAGGTCGGCGGATTCTCGCTGACCGTGCCGCGGCCCGACGGCAGCGAGCGGCGGCTGTATCTGGTCGAGACCGCGGAGAAGGGCCTGGGCTGGATGCGGTTGCGCGCCAAGGCCCGTGCCGGGCACGGCTCGTTCCTGCACGAGGACAACGCGGTGACGATCCTGTCGCAGGCGGTGGCGCGGCTGGGCACCCACACCTTCCCGCTGGTGGTCTCCGATTCGGTCGCGGAGTTCCTGGCCGCCGTCGCCGAGGAGTCCGGGCTCGAATTCGATCCCGGCTCACCGGATATCGAGGGCCAGCTGGCCAAACTGGGCACCATCTCCCGCATCATCGGCGCGACCCTGCGCGACACCGCCAACCCGACCATGCTGCGGGCGGGCTACAAGGCCAATGTGATTCCGCAGACCGCCGAGGCCGTGGTCGACTGCCGGGTGGTGCCGGGACGGCAGGCCGAATTCGAGCAGGAGGTGGACGCGCTCATCGGACCCGATGTGGAACGGGAGTGGATCACCAAGCTCGAGTCCTACGAGACCACCTTCGACGGGCACCTCGTGGACGCCATGAACGACGCCATCCTGGCCCACGATCCGAACGGGCGCACCGTGCCCTACATGCTCTCCGGCGGCACCGACGCGAAAGCCTTCGCCAAGTTGGGGATTCGCTGCTTCGGTTTCGCGCCGCTGCGGCTGCCGCCCGAACTGGACTTTTCCGCCCTGTTCCACGGGGTCGACGAGCGGGTTCCAGTGGAATCGCTCGAATTCGGCACCCGCGTACTGGAACACTTCCTGTTGCACAGCTGACGATTCGAAAGGACTGCTCGTGCCCGACTACTCCTACAATCCCTACGCGCCGCTGCCGCAGCTGCCCGAGTTCACCCTGACCTCCACCGATATCAGCGACGGTAAGCCCCTGCACCTGGATCAGGTCAGCGCGCTGGGCGGCGCGGGCGGACGGGACATCTCGCCGCAGCTGAGCTGGTCGGGCTTCCCGGCCGAGACCAAGAGTTTCGCCATCACCATGTACGACCCGGACGCGCCGACCGCCTCGGGCTTCTGGCACTGGGTCCTCGCCAATGTCCCCGTCACCACCACCAGCCTCGCGAGCGGGCAGGCCGGCAACGGCGGCACCCTGCCGGCCGGCGCCATCCACCTGCGCAATGACGCGGGCCTGCACGAGTACACCGGCGCGTTCCCGCCCGCCGGGCACGGCGCACACCGCTACTTCGTGGTCGTGCACGCCGTCGGCGTCGAGCGGCTCGAGGTCGACGAGAACGCCTCGCCCGCCTACCTGGGCTTCAACCTGTTCATGAACGCCATCGGCCGTGCCACCATCATCGGCACCCACGAGCAGAAGTAGGCGTCCACGCCGAAAATCGCTGTGGCCCCGAGCAACTCGTTCGGGGTCACAGTCGTTTCGACAGGCGCGCGATCGCAGCCCACGGTTGCGGCCGCGCTCGCCGGCGCCGGATCCACCGGCGGCATCCCGGAGTCAGTCGGGGGACGAGAGGGTGGCCAGGCCGCGCAGGCCGGTGGCGAGATCTTCGGCGGAGGGGGCGTGGTCGGGGTCGATCAGGTATTGGACCAGTAGTCCGCCGATGAGGGTTTGCAGGACCGCGCCGACGGCGCGGTCACCCTCGCCGAGGTCGTGGGACAGGCCGGCGCGGGCTTGTTCCTGGGCGGCACCGGTTTCGGCGCGCAGGGCGGGGGAGTGCAGCGCCTGGGCCATCGATTCGACATTCGCCACCCACAGCGCCCGGTCGCTGGTGAACGAGTCGATCAGCTTGTGCCAGAAGGTGTTCAGGCGCGCGGCCGCGTCGGCAGACTCGTCGCCGGGCAGGGAGTCCAGCAGGCGGGTGACCGCGGCGGCGGTCGACTCCAGCATGGCCTGATTCATGAGCTTGTCGCGGGTGCCGAAGTGGTAGTTGATAGCGGCCAGGTTCGCGCCGGAGGCGGCCACGATGTCACGCACGGTGGTGCGGGCGTAGCCGCGTTCGGCCAGGCACTGCTTGGCGGCGGCGAGCAGGTCTTCTCGGGTTCCCACGGCGGCCAGCCTAGCAGTGGACCATACGGACGTTTGTAACATTCGTTTCAAACAATTGTTTTGTACGTTCGTGTGAAACGTGTGTATGGTCGAGTTCGGCACGATCCATCACACGGAAGTACGAGCCCCGACATGACCGAGCAGCGACTGTTGTCCCCCTTCGAAACCAGTTACTTCGCCACCGACACCCGCCTCGGCAGCGTGCCGATCGGCGGCATGCCACTGTTCATCGGCAGTACCGTGCGCGGCGAGGTCGACGCCGCCGTCCTGCAGCGGGTGCTGCGCGAGCTCGCGGCCGGGCATGTGCTGCTGCGCAGCCGGGTCGTCGCCACCGACGGGGTGTCGCGGTTCCAGGTGGACGAGGGATATGCGCCGCCGTTGCAGGTGAGCGACGGCCAGGTCGACGACTACTGGGAGCTGGTCAACACCCGCCCCGACTGGAGTGCGGGGTTGTTCCGGGCGGTGCTGCTGCGCGGGACCGTCGACAGCCACATCGTGCTGGTCATCCATCACGGGATCTGCGATGGGCGTTCGGCTTTCGCGCTGCTGGACGAGATGTGGCGGCGCTACAGCGCGCACGTCGCGGGAACGGTGCTGCCGCTGCAGGATTCGGATCGGGAGCTGCTCGCCGGGGTCGACGAGCTGCTGGCAGGGGTGACGACCGACGCCGAGGTGGATGGGTTCCTGGCGCAGGTCCTGGACATGGCGGCGAGCTTCGGGCCCGAGGCCGTGCCGCGCACTCTCCCGCACGACGGTGACGGGACCGGCGATCGCGGTGGGCGTCTGGCGTTGCGGCGTATCGAGTTGTCCGCCCGGCAGACCGCCGAGCTGGTGAAGGTGGCGCGCGGGCAGGCGATCTCGGTCAACAGTCTGCTGGCGGGCGCGGCACTGGTGGCGGTGCGCGCCGAGCTCGCCGAGGACGGACCGCTGCCGTTGATGTGCGGGCATGCCGCGGATCTGCGGCCGGAGCTGTCACCACGACTGCCGGTCTCGACGATGCTCAATTGCGCGTCCGGGGCGGGAACCCCGGCGCTGGTGGATCGGGAGTCCGATCCGCGGGCGCCGGGCGCGGTGGTCGACGCGACCATGCGGCAGATGCTCGACGCGCGGTTCCCGGCCTTGTTCATGCGGGCCTCGCAGCGGCCGATGACGCCGGAGGTGGCGGCGATGCTGTCGGGTGCGCCGGCGATCGCTCTGTCGAATATGGGCCGGCTGCCGGCACATCCGGTGCCGGAGAGTCTGGCGTTCGTGCGGGACGAGGTGTTCGCGATGGCGGCGGGCATGCCGCCGAAGATGACCGTTTTCACCGTCGGGGATCGGCTGACGATCCAGGTCGAATACGACACCGCCGAGCACAGCCACACCCAGATGGGGCGGGTCGCCGAGGCGATGAGCGATCAGCTCGCGCGGGTGACGCGGGCGGCGGCGCTGCGCGGCTGAGGATCCGGCCGCACGTCGGTGGTCATCGAGACCCTGCGTGCGGGGATCCGTTCCGGTTCAGTGGATTCCGGCCGGCGAGGATCCCCGGGGTGATCTCCCCGCAGAGCGCGAGCCGACTGTGGGTCTGGATGTCCAGGCGCACAGTCGGCTCGGTGTCTCGTTCTCGCCACCCGGCGTGCGGTGAGCACGCCTGGGCGGCGGGCTATTTCATGTCGACCACGCCGTCGGGGGCCGGGGTCAGATACAGCGCGGCGATCTCGGTGGCGTACTTGGCCGCGATCGGGTTGCGCTTGAGCTTGAGGGTCGGGGTGAGTTCGTCACCGCCGGGCTCCCAGCCCAGATCCAGGATGGTGAAGCGCTTGATCTGCTCCACGCGCGAGAGCTTGGCATTGGCCTCGGCGACCGCGGCCTTGATCTCGGCGACGATCTCCGGGTGCGCGGCCAGGGTCTTCAGCTCGGCGTCGGGGGTGCCCAGGGCCTTGGCCCGCACCACCGCGGTGTCGGGGTCGAGCACGATGAGCGCGGAGATGAACGGCTTGGCGTCACCGATCGCCACCACCTGGCCGACCAGCGAGGACACCGCCTTGACGGTGTTCTCGATATTGGTGGGAGACAGGTTCTTTCCCGCCTCGTTGATGATGAGTTCCTTCTTGCGGTCCACGATGCTGACGTAGCCGTCGCCGTCGATGGTGGCGACGTCGCCGGTGTGCAGCCAGCCGTCGCCGTCGAGGGCCTCGGCGGTCTTGTCGGGCATCTTGCGGTAGCCGTGGGTGACGATGCCGCCGCGGACGAGCAGCTCCCCGTCCTCGCCCAGGCGAATCTCCACCCCGCGCAACGGAACACCGACGGTGCCCGGCTTCGGCTTGGCCAGCGGGGTGTAGGTGCCGACGCCGGAGGTCTCCGACATACCCCACACCTCGGTCACCGTGAAGCCCAGGCCCAGCAGGTATTCCAGGGTCTCGGGCGGGATCGCGGCCGCACCGGAGGCGGCGACGCGCAACTCGTCGAAGCCCAGGGCGTGGCGCAGCTTCGACAGCACCAGCGCATCGGCCAGCTTGTGCTGCACATCCAGCAGCGGGCCGCGGCCGGTGCCGGCCAGATCCGCGCGGGCGGCCTGCGCGCCGACGCCGAGCGCCCAGTTGGCGAGGGCCTTCTTCACCGGGCTGGCCTCGGTGGCGAGCTTGGCGTCGATCCCGGCCTTGATCTTCTGCCACACACGCGGCACGCCGAAGAACGCGGTCGGGCGGGCGTCGGGCAGGGCGGCGGCGATCTCGCGCGGGTCGGGCACACAGGTCATCTGCACGCCGGTGAACAGGTTGGCGCAGTGCCCCGAAATACGGTCGGCCACATGGGCGGCCGGCAGGTAGGACACCGAGCGGTCGTCGAGGCCGACGGTCAGCGGGCCCTCGACCAGGCCCACGATCTGGGCCACCACATTGGTGTGAGTGAGCTCCACACCCTTGGAGGGGCCGGTGGTGCCCGAGGTGTAGATCAGTGTGGCGACATCGTCGGGCTGCACCGCCTGCCAGGCGGCATCGAAGTCGAAGTCCTCCTTCGGCGCGGCCTCCACCTCGGCCAGCGTCACCGTGCCCGCCGCCGAACCCTCCACCAGCACAATGTGTTCCAGCTCCACCCCCGCCCCGCGCACCACGTCCAGGAACGCCGGCTCGGTGATCACGACCTTGTTCTCGGCATTGGTGAACAGGTGCGCGATCTGCTCGGCGGAGCTGGTGTTGTAGATCGAGAACGGCGTCGCCCCAACGTGCAACGCCGCCGTATCGACCAGATTGAATTCCGGCCGGTTGGTCAACATGATCCCCACGGTGTCCCCGCGCCCCACCCCCAACCCGGCCAGCCCCGCCGCGATGGCGCGCACCCGTTCCCCGTACTCGCGCCAGGTGATCTGCTGTGTCCCTCCGACGGTCCGCAACGCCACCTGCCCCGGCCGCAGCGTCAATGTCTCCTGGAACGCCTGCGGAATCGTGTGAACGGTTTTCCCAGATGCGTGCGCATACCCGATGTCAGTCGTCATAACCCTTTTCCCGATTGCCTCTCGCTTCGCCCGCCACACGCGCACCCACCTGCGCGAACCCCGACGTCCGAGAGAACGACCAACCCGATCACGCGATGGCCACGCGCCGTCTGTGGCGCGGCTCACTCATCGTAACCAGATCATCACAGTTGTGTCCTGGGCTACACGGCCACGTCGGTGGCCGAATTTACCGATCCTGGTGGCGGGCGGCGGAATCGACGGTGCGCCCACACGGCGCGATCGCCGGGTCACGCCCGCCGATCCCGGCATGACCCGGATACGCGCTGCGGCGCTTGGCTTTCGCCGCCATGTACAGCGCCGCCTGCGGACTGCGCGGCTCGGTCTCGAGCGGCACCGCTGCCACGATCAGGCCCGCGTCGCGCAGCGCGGCGACCTTGTCCGGGTTGTTGGTCATCAGCCGCACCGACCGCAGGCCCAGCGCGGCCAGTGCGTAGGCGGCATGGTCGTAGGTGCGCGAGTCGTCGGGATGCCCCAGGCGGCGATAGGCATCGAAGGTATCGGCCCCGGTCTCCTCGCCGAGGTGCAACCCCATCGCCTTGACCTCGAGGCCCGCACCGCGGCCCTCCTGCTCGAGATAGATGAGCACACCCTGCCCGCCCTCACCCTGGATGAGGTCCATGGCCAGCTCGAGCTCGGGCCCGCAGTCACAGTCCTGGGAGCCGAGCACATCGCCGTAGAGGCAGCGGGAATGGATGCGTACCAGGCAGTCGTCCGCCGGCTCCCCGAAGATCAGCATGTGCCCGACACCGGTTTCGTCGTGCACTTCCTTCACCCGCACCCGCAACTCACGCCCCTTCCGGAGCAACGAATGCGCGGTTGCCTGAAGCTCTTTCACGCCTGCTCCACCTGCCGCCCTGCCTCTGGCAATTATGGCCGAGCGGTCGATTTCAGGACATGAGTTGCACGAAGAGCTCAGAACCCGGAGAGGCGACTCCGTATCAGGCGGGCCCGGGCCCGCAGTAGCCGGGTGCGTCGGGGAGCCCAGCAGCCCACCGCCAGTCCGGCGACGGCCGCCGAGGCCGCCACCACCGGAACGATCCACTCGACGCCGAGGCCGTGCCCGACAACACCCGCCACGGCCGCGCAGGTGGCGCCGAACGCGGTGGCGAACGCCGCGTTCGACAACGCGCGCAGCGTGCGGAGGGCGCCCCAGCCGTGCGGCAGCTTGTGCCCGCGGTATTCGCGCTTGGCCTGAAGGTACTGGTACACCCAGGGATTGCGGGGCAGGATGAGCAGCGGCACCGGCTGCACCTTCACACCGACGGCACGCAATTGCTCGACCTTGTCGGGATTGTTGGTCAGCAACCGCACCGAGGCGAGTCCCAGATTCAGCAGCATCTTCGCGGCGGCGGTGTAGGTGCGCGAGTCCGGGGACAGCCCGAGCCGCTCATAGCTGGCGAACGTGTTCAGGTGCTCGCGCTGACTCAGCGAGTACCCGCGAGCCTTGCCGACCAGGCCCGCCCCACGGCCCTCCTGTTCGAGGTAGAGCAGGACCCCTCTGCCCTCGGCCTGGATCATGTCCATGGCCAGGTCGAGCTCGGGGCCGCAATCGCAGTCGTCCGAATGCAGGGCGTCACCATAGAGGCAACGCGAATGAATACGAACCAGGCAGTCCGGTTCGATTCGACCGAATACCAGCGCGTGACCGAGACTTTCGTCGGAATCGAGCGGAATCACCCGCACGGTGATGGTGCGGCCGAAGCGGGTGAAGACATGCTCGGTCTCGTCATGCAGCGACTGCACGTTCGCTGTCGTCAAGCGATCCTCCGGTCAGGGATGAAATGCACAGTGGTGTGGATGCACAGTGGTGAGGCGATCACCGATCACGGGCATACGACGAGCCGCGAGCGATCGTATATCGGTCGCAGCAACCGCGCCCTGTTTCACACGGGATCATTGCGGTGTCGACGCGTCCGCTCTGCCTGCGACGAAGGCGTCGATGGCGTCCGCGGACGGCATGCCGTCCGGAGCTGGCCGACCGGACGGTACGCGTGCGGCCCGCCGGATGAGGTCGGCCATCGCCGCTGTCGCCCATTCGAAGTCGGCCGTTTCCGCGGAGCGGTCGTGGGTGACCAGCCGAAAGGTCAGGGCGGCGGAAAACGCCGACGCGGCGCCGGTGACACCCGGAAGCGGGTTGTCGAAGCGCGAGACCTCCACCGTGCGCGCGCCCGGGTGGTGGATCGTGCACCGGGATCGTTCGATGACCACGACAGCGCCGACACCACGCTTCAGCAACCAGGCCGCGACGGTCTCGGGCGGCTCGTCGGGACGCAGTGCCGCGAGTTCCTCGGGTGAACCCACCAGATAGTCGATCGCCGACAGGTTGACACTCATCGCGTGCGTGAGTGGGCGCTTGGGGGTCGCGTTCACGATCAGCCAGGGCGAGCTCGCCGCGTCGGCGGCGTTGTTCTGCGCGCTGACCGCCTCGAGGGCCCGCTCGATGACCGGCACCGACTGCTCGAAGGTCAGCACGACCGCGGTGACGTCGGTGATCGCCTGCAGATTGGAGGCGACCTCGAGGTCCGCGGAGGCGAGCTGGGTACGACCGGCCTTGGCGGCGATGTTCGTGTAGTCCTCGCCGTCCTGGGGTGTGATCACGACCGTCACCGGAGTGCTGGCGCCCGGCACGACCTTGATCAGGCTCGTGTCGACGCCCTCCTCGGCGAGGTATTCCAGAATCTCGACGCCTTCGTTGTCCTGACCGATCGCGGTGAGCAGGCGGGTATCGAGTCCGAGGCGGGAGAGCGCAACCGCTCGCGTGAGCCCCTTCCCGCCCGGTCGACGGCGGAAGTCTCCCCACATATCGATTCCCGGCTCCGGGAACCGGTCCGTTTCGACGGCCATGTCCATGACCGCGTCACCGATGATCGTCACCGTTTGCCGTTCCGCCGCTTCGGGATCGGACTCCGAGGTCAGCAGGGTCGCCAGCGCGGTGAACGCCTTCTCCTCCGGCGCATCGCGGATGGTGCGCACGCTCGGCGCGGCGGGAATCGTTGTCGCACCTACCGCCTCGTGCAGCCGGCGCCAGTGCAGGGTGAGGTAGCGGCGGCGGTCCATGAGCTTCTCGCCGTACAACTTGGCGAGATCGATGCCCGGCGGCCGATCGACATCACCGAACAGCCCCAGGCACAGCTCGGCGTCGACGATCAATCGGTCGGTGCTGTCCAGTTTGCATGCCACGTGCCGAAGCGCCTCGGTCAGCGCACCCTCGGAGGTGGTTCCGCCCAGGTGAGCGTAGCGGCGAACCACGCTGAGCCGCAGCAGACTTCGGGTGTCGACCTGAGTCTTCTGGATCCGCCCGGAGCGCAGGCCCGCTCGCGTGCGCAGGCTCTTCAGCACCGCGACGACGGCGAAGACAGCGTTGTCCGGCGCCACGATGGCGGCTCCGGAGCCGTGGGGATTGTTGTCGGTGGCCATCAGAACTCAAGAATACCGTCGTCCATGTTTAGTGAACAGCCAAAACGTCAATCCGGTTGTCGCAGCGGCAAATGCCGGGTCTCAGCGGCAAAAACCACACAGCCCGGGCAAATGCCATACTGATGGTGGCGAAGTACCGTGCCCACCAGGCAGGTTCGGGAGGTCCGGTGTCCGGAGTGCTTCTACTGATTCGACACATCCGCCGGCACAGACGCGGTGCGACCAGCGAGTGCGATGCGGAGCAGGACATCGATGTCGCCGTCGGCTAGGACGGGAATCCGTCCGCACCACGACCGCCACCATCCATCCATGTCGCCAATCGCTCTGGCCGACACCATCATTCGCAGGCGACCGCCCACCGGCCGGTCGCCTCCCGAGGGTCGGCCGGTACCGGCATCCCAGCGGCCGCGCGAGAGCGACACACATTCTGCCCCGGGGGCCACCGTGATCTATCCCAGTGTCAACTCGATCACCAGCAGCATCGCAGTCTTCGAATGGGCGCAGCGGCGCCCCGACTGCCCGGAACCGGCATGGGAGCTCAGCTGGCGGCCTCGGCCGTTGCTGACTCGCGAACAAGCGCTGGCGGCAATGGAACTCACCGAAATCCTGTGCACCCCGCTGGTCGGCTCCGACACGGTGTGGCGGCGAGTGCAGATCGTCGCCGCCGAACTCGACATCGATGTGGAAGCAGCCTGCGACACCCTCCGCAGGCGCCGGCAGGAGCGGGGGGACGTGTGACCATCTATGCCACCGACGACTGGACGATGACCAGCGACCTCACCGGAGAGCACGCGGTCCGGGTCGCGGACAGGTGGATGTTGGCGTGGCGGTGCAGCTGGCTGCCGGATCGGTTGCTGACCCGCGCCCAGGCGCTGGCGGCCATGGTGCTGGCCGAAATCGTCGCCGTCGATCCGTATCCACGCGACGAAATCGTCCAGGGCCGCCTGATCGCCGGCGCGGGCGAACTGGGGATTCCGGTGGAGCAGGCCATGTTTCTGCTGCGCCGGCGGTCGGCATGAGCACAACCGACCAGCATTCGATGAGGGAGCAGACAGCCCGGCGCGGGACATCGGCCGCGACCGAGCGCACCACAGCGCGAACGGACAGCGATCCTGCCGCTCGCGTGCACGGCCGAGGGAGGGCCCCATGATCGACATCACCACCACCGCCATGACCAGCACGATCAGCCCCGAGTATGCGATCGGCGAGCACCGGGGCAGCGAAGTGGTCTGGCGCCTGAGCTGGCTTCCGACCCACCGGCTCACCCACGAACAGGCCCGCGCCGGAATGGAATTGGACGAAATCCTGTCCGACCCGGCCGTCGTCTACGACGAACGGGCCCACCTGTGGGCCGCCGACCTGGCCACCCGCGTCGGCATCGGCGTCGACCGCGCGGTACTCCTGCTGGCGCAACGCCTGGCCGAGCGGATGTACCGCGAGGACGCTGCCCGAGAGACCGACGAGGAGGACGAACGAGCCGAATCGATCCTCGCAGGATGGACATACCGCGGTCCCTCGACGACAGGCGCCCGCTCCCGCCACCTGTGGGCCTGACCGACCCGACCCGCACCACGATTCGCCGCACCCGATCGTCCCTACGACGCGGCGGGCGGTTGTCGATCGCTTCGCGCGACGTCACAGATCCCGGTGTGCGGGGTCCCTGCGCGTCGCGGGCAGCGATGGCGGCCGCCGCCCATCCGAGGTCGGTGGCCGGTATCGGTTGTCAGGCGCGGGTCGTGTGCTCGGCGCCGACGGCGTCGGAGAGGGTGGTGTAGCCGTGGGCGCGCAGTTTGGCGGCGAGGCCGCGGTGGATGTGTTTGGCCCAGAGGGGGCCGCCGTAGATGAAGCCGGTGTAGCCCTGCAGGAGGGAGGCGCCGGCGAGGATGCGTTCCCAGGCCTGGTCGGCGGTTTCGATGCCGCCGACGGAGATGAGGGCGAGTTTGTCGCCTACCCGGGCGTAGAGGCGGCGCAGGACTTCGAGGGAGCGGTCGGCGACGGGGGCGCCCGAGAGGCCGCCTGCGCCAAGGGGTTCCACGTCGGAGGCGGGGGTGCGCAGGCCGTCACGACGGATGGTGGTGTTGGTGGCGACGATGCCGGCCAGGCCGAGTTCGACGGCGAGGTCGGCGACGGCGTCGATGTCCTCGTCGGACAGGTCGGGGGCGATCTTGACCAGGACGGGGACCGAGACGGTGTCGAGGACCGCCTGCAGGATCGGGCGCAGCGAGGTCACCGCCTGCAGGTCGCGCAGGCCGGGGGTGTTGGGGGAGCTGACGTTGACGACCATGAAGTCGGCCAGCGGGCCCAGCAGTTTCGCCGAGATGGCGTAATCGCCTGCGGCGTCCTCGGGTTCGACGATCTTGGTCTTGCCGATGTTGGCGCCGATGGGGACGCCGCCGGGCAGGCGGTGGGCCAGGTGTTCGGCGGCGGCGGCCGCGCCGAAGTTGTTGAAGCCCATGCGGTTGATGAGCGCCCGGTCCGCGGGCAGGCGGAACAGCCGGGGGGCCGGGTTGCCGGGCTGGGCCTGGGCGGTGACGGTGCCGATCTCGGCGTAGCCGAAACCGAGCGGGCCCCACGCGTCGACGCCGTCGGCGTTCTTGTCGAAGCCGGCGGCCAGACCCAGGGGCGCGGGGAAGTCCACGCCGAACACGCGGGTGCGCAGGATCGGATCGTCGGCCACCAGCAGCCTGCCGGTCAGTGCACGACCCGGGGCGAAGCGGGTCGCGAGCCGCATGGCGGCGAAGGCCAGGTGGTGGATGCGTTCCGGCGGCAGCAGGAACATCACCTTCAGCAACAGGCTGTACAGGCGCTCGTACATGGGGGGTTACATCACCGCCTCGGGTGTCGGGGATAGCAGGGGGGTCGTCTTGCGGCGGCGCAGCAACACGCGACGGCTGCCGTCGGTGTAGGCGCGCACCCGCGACAACTCCCAGCCACCGTATTCGGCGTGAATGGACAGTCGCATGGAGGCGGTGACCCTGCTGATGCCGGGCGGCAGCCGCAGGGGCACGTATTCCCATTCGTCGCTGGATTCCTCCCAGCCCTCCGGTAATGTGCGCGATTGGTGCGCCGATCGTGAGGCCCGAGCCATCACTGCCCTCTCTTCCGCTGGTCCGCGCCGATCCGTTGCAGACCGTCACCGGTCGCGGATCCCACGAACATGTCACCGGTGCGACTGTCGACGGTCACCGTGTTGGGCTGGCGCACCGTCGGGTAGCGCCCCACCTCTACCGGTATACCCGTCGACAGGTCGTAGCCGACGACTTCGTTGCTGCCTGTCAGCGTCACCCACACGGTCTCGGACCGCTGATCGTAGGCGAGTGCGTAGGGCGACGAGCCTACCGGGAAACGCTGGTGCAGGACCAAGGGATCGGCGGTGTAGACCAGCAGTTCCTGTCCGGCGGTGTCGGTGACGATGCGGCGGCCGAAGTGGTCGCCGATCATGTTCGACGCCCCGTCGCCGGCGCGCAGCGACAGCCCGAGCTTGCTGGTGCCGTCGAGCTGGACGATGGCGGTCTGGCGGCGATCGAGCACGACCACCGCATCGTCGCCGGCCTCGACGGCATCGGCGGAGGACAGACCCGAGATGGTGTGGCGCACGGTGCCGTCCGCGTCCAGCAGCAGCACCTTGCCGTTGGCCAGGCCCGCCACCAGCGAGCCGTCGGGGCGCAGCGCCACCGCGTGCACGTCGCCGTCGATCGCGATCTCGGTGACCTTGGCGGAGGCGGCGTCGACGCGAAGGATCCTGCCGGGCAGCGCGACCAGGACCTCGCCGGGCTTGCCGAGGGCGAGCGAGGCGGCCTTGCTGGGCAGCGGGACATCGGTGGTCCGATGGGTGCCGGGCGTGGCGGTATCGGTGAGCCGCAGTACGGGCGCGTCGCCGACGGTGGTCACGGCGGCCAGGATTCCGGTGGCCGGCTCGGAGACCAGCAGCGAGATCGGGGTGCTGGGGGTCACCTCCCCGGCAGGGGCCGCGGTGGCCGCGGGCGCGGCGGCGGGGGTGGCCGGGTCGCGAGTGGCGTTGTCGGCGTTGTTCTCCTGGGAGGAACAGCCCGCCAGCAGGGTCACCACGGTCACACCCGCGAGGGCTGAACCGATCCAGCCGCGACGGCGCATGCAGCGAACTCCTTACTGACCGAACTGACCGAACTGACCGACGAAATCATGCGTGCTCTCTTATCTGACCATGATCGGTCACCGCACCCGACAAGCGGGGGTCTTCGCGGCGGCGTGGCGCGCGCCTCCCGGGCCGATTTGCATGATGTGACATGGGCTTTCGGTGGCGCTGTCGGCCCGTGCGGTTACCGTGGAAGGCAAAAGCGTGCTGTATCAGGGAGATCTGTTGGTAGCCGACCACACTTCGGGCTTCACCGTCGAAGACGTGACCGTGGGTCGTTACGCGCACGGGTTCGGGGTCACCGCGGACGGGCGGTCCTTCGCCTTCCGCACCCACCGCGCGACCCTCACCCTCGAGATCTACCGGCTCGGGCTGGCCACCGCCGTGCCCGGCCCGGAGGACGTCGAAGCGGTGGCGCTGGCGCCGGTGACCGATATCGATCTCGACGACGAGCGCAGCGTGGTGGCGCTGGTGCGCGATCTGATTCCGCAGGCCACGCCGGTGCCGGCCGCGCAGCCGCGGGAGGCCACCACGGTGCGGGCGCTGCTGGGCCGGCTCAGCGCGGTCATCGACGGCATGTGAGCCGCCCGCGCGGAACCGGGTGTCCGTGACACGGGAATCACCCTCGGGCGCGGCGCGTGACAAACTAACGGCACACAACCGCAGTTCGAGCTGACGAGGATGTTGATGCGACTTCGACGACCGGCCGCCGCCGCGCTCCTGTTGACCGTGCTCGGCGCGTCGATCGCCGCGTGCGGCGGCTCCGACGACGAGTCCAAGGTGGCCCGGGCGCGGTCCTCGGCGTATGCGGCACTGAGCTCGTCCTCGGCGGCCGCGGCCGCGCAGAGTAGCGCCAACAAGCCGACCATCCCGACCGCGCAGGAGCTGGACGCGCAGATCAAGAGCGCGCTGGATCCGAATCTGCCCGACAGTGAGCGGACCGCGCTGATCGAGGACGGGGAGGCGTTCAAGGACGCGATCCCGGACATGTACAAGGCGCTGGCCGATCATCCGCGCGCGGTGTACGGGGTCAAGGATCCGGTGTTCGACAATCACGACGGCACCCTGACCGCGACGCTGAGCCTGGACAAGGACGGCACCGGCACCGATGTGCGCACCACGGTGGTGCATTTCGTCTACAAGGACGGGCACTGGAAGATCTCGCGCACCGACCTGTGCGGCATTCTGCGGTCGGCCGACTACAAGACCGCGGCCTGCGGCTGATGCTCGAGGCCGGATCCCTGCGGTGGGGGCGGCTGATCCACCGTTTCCGGTTCGCCGTGTTCGCCGTGTTCGGGCTGGTGGTGCTGGCATCGGGGTTCTACGGGCGGGACCTGGGCGATCACCTCACGCAGGAGGGGTGGTTCGACGAATCCAGCCAGTCGGTGGCGGCGTCGAAGCTGGCCGATGCCACCTTCGGGCGCGACACCGACGCGGATCTGATCGCCCTCTACACCGCCCCGCCCGGGATGACCGTCGACGACGAGCCGGTGCGTTCGGCGGTGGCGGCGGAGTTGACCCGGCTGCGCACCGAGCATCCCGATCGGATCCTGAAGATCGACTCGTATTGGGACGGCGCGCTGCTGGGGCAGTTCGCCGACGCCTCGCGCACGCACGCCTTCGCCAGCATCGGGCTGCGCGGGGCCGGCGGCACCGACACGGTCGACAACTATCTGGCCATCAAGAGCGAATTCCGCGCGGGCGCAACCGGTTCCGGTCCGGGCGGGACGACGGTGCAGCTGGCCGGATTGCAGCCGGTGGTGGAGGGCATCAACACCGGCATGCAGGACGACATCCACCGGGCGGAGCTGATCGCGCTGCCGCTGGTGGCGATCCTGCTGTATTTCGTGTTCGGCGGGGTGGTGGGGGCGCTGCTGCCGGTGCTGATCGGCGCCATGACCATCCTGGGCAGCCAGGGCATCATGCGGCTGCTGACGAATCATCTGCAGGTCAACGTGTTCGCCTCGGCGGTGGTCACGCTCGTGAGCCTGGGGCTGGCGATCGACTACGGGCTGTTCGCGGTGACCCGGTTCCGCGAGGAGCTGGCGGCGGGCCGCAGTGTCGAGGAGGCGACCGCGCGGACGGTGGCGACGGCCGGGCGGACGGTGTTGTTCTCGGCGGCGATCATCGCGGTGAGCCTGGGCGCGTTGTTCATCTACCCCAACGGTGTGCTGCGGTCGGTGCCGCTGGGCGGTATCTCCTCGGTGCTGCTGGCGGCGGTGCTGTCGGTGACGGCGCTGCCGGCGGTGTTGTCGATCGTGGGGCGGCGCATCGATCTGTGGGGATGGCACGGGCTGGCCAGTGTGCGCACCGCCGAGCAGATCGATGCCGGATTCTTCGCGCGGCTGGCGCTTTTCGCGATGCGCAAGCCGTGGCTGGTGATCGTGCCGGTGGTGCTGATGCTGCTGGTGCTGATCCTGCCGTTCCGCAGTATCGAGTTCGGGGGGCTGAGCGAGCGGTATCTGGCGTCGGACAATCCGGCGCGGGTGGCGCAGCAGGACTTCGACCGCGTGTTCCCGCAGTTCCGCACCGAGCCGTTGAAGCTGGTGGTGGTGGGCGCGAACCCGCAGCAGCTCTCCGATATCCGCTATGCGGCCAATCAGACGGTGGGCCCGGAGATGACGGGCCCGTTCGATCCGGCCGCGCCGACCAAGGATCGGGTGACGGTGCTGGCCAGCGGGCTGCGCGACAAACGCGACGCCGACCCCGTGATCGCGGCGCTGCGCTCGATCCCGCAACCGGACGGGGTGCAGGTGATGGTCGCGGGGGTGCCCGCGCTGGAACGGGATTCGATCCAGGGCCTGATCAAGGGGCTGCCGTTGCTGGCGGCGATCCTGGTCGTGGCGGCGATCGCGTTGATGTACGCGGCGTTCCGGTCGCTGGTGCTGGCGATCAAGGCGGTGGTGATGAGCGCGCTCAGCCTCGGCGCCACCCTGGGTGTGCTGACCTGGATCTTCGTGCAGGGCCACGGCGCGAGCCTGTTCGATTTCACGCCGGGCCCGCTGATGTTCGCGGTGCTGGTGCTGATCGTGACGGTGGTGTTCGGCCTGTCGACCGACTACGAGGTGTTCCTGCAGTCACGCATGGCCGAGGCGCGTGCGGCGGGGGCCGATGCGCCCGAGGCGATCCGCTACGGCATCGCCCACACCGGCGGCGTGATCACCTCGGCCGCGGCGATTCTGATCGTGGTGACCGGGGCGTTCGGGTTCTCGGATCTGGTGCTGATGAAATACATTGCCTACGGCATGATCGCGGCACTGGTGTTGGACGCCACCGTGATCCGCATGCTGTTGACTCCTGCGGTATTGAAGTTGGTCTGGCGATGAGCGTGCTCAAAGGCGCGAACCTGTTGGTGATGTTCCTGCTGGAACTGGGTGTGCTGGGTGCGGCGGCGTGGTGGGGGTTCACGGTGTCGGCCCCGATCGCGGTGCGGGTGCTGCTGGGGCTGGCGGCCCCGGCGGTGTTCATCGTGGTGTGGGCGCTGTTCGGCGCGGCCAGGGATCCCCGGTTCCCGCAAACCGGTTGGCGGCGGGTGGTTTTGGAGGTCGTGTGGTTCGGCGCGGCGTCGGTGCTGCTGGGCCTGGCCTGGACTCCGCTCGCGGGCGGGGTCATGTTCGCGGTGTGGCTGGGCAACGGCGCGCTGCGGCTGCTGTGGGGTCAGCAGCAGCTCTGATCGATGCTGCCGCCGTGCGGGCCGGGGCGAATGCGCCTGGCCCGCACGGGTTTTCGGCGGGTCAGCCGCGCACGGGCAGCACCAGTTGCGCGCCGGTCACCGGGTGGTCGAAGACGTCGACCGGGTGCTGGTAGACGCGGGAGAGCAGTTGCGGGGTGAGGATCTGGCGGGGCGGGCCGTCGGCGGCGATGCGCCCGGCTTCCAGCACGGCCACCCGGTCGGCGTAGGCGGCGGCGACACCGAGGTCGTGCAGGACGACCACGACGGCCGCGCCCGCGGCGGCCCGCTCGCGCGCCAGGTGCAGCACCTGCTCCTGGTGGCCGAGATCGAGCGCGGCGGTGGGCTCGTCGAGCAGCAGCGTCGCGGTGTCCTGGGCCAGCACCCGGGCCAGGGCGACGCGGGCGCGTTCACCGCCGGACAGGGCCGGGAAGGGGCGGGCGGCGAAGCGTTCGACGTCGGTGGCGGCCATGGCGGCGGCGATCGCCTCGTCGTCGCGGTCCTGACGGTCGGTGTGCGCCCACGGGGAGCGTCCCATGGCCACGACTTCGCGTGCGCGGAACGGGAATCCGACGGTGTGCGACTGCGGCAGCACCGCGCGGCGGCGCGCCATGTCCAGGTGGGTCCAGTGGGTCAGGGCGTGCCCGTCGAGTTCGACGCTGCCGCCGGACAATTCGAGTTCCCCGGCGAGCGCGGCCAGCAGCGTCGACTTACCGGCGCCGTTGGGTCCGACCAGCGCCACGATCTGCCCGGCGATCACGGGGAAGTCGATGCCCTCGAGGACCGTACGGTCACCGCGCTTGGCGCTGACGTTGCGGGCGCGCAAGGTGACCGCGCCCGGTTCGGGCATCTCCGGCAGTGCCGGGGAACGCCCGAAAACCGCTGCCAGCCCACGGAGAGCGCTCATGCCCAGCCTCCCGATCGTGCGCGGGTGCGGCGCAGCAGCCAGAAGAAGAACGGCCCGCCGACCAGCGAGGTGATCATGCCCAGCGGCAGGTCCGCGTTGTGGACCAGGGCGCGGGCCCCGATGTCGGCGGCAACGAGTACCGCCGCGCCGAGGATCGCCGACAGCGGGATCAGCACCCGGTGTCCGGGCCCGACGAGCATGCGCACCAGGTGCGGCACGATCAATCCGACGAACAGGATGATGCCGGTGAAGGCGACGCCGGCGGTGGCGAGCACCGCGACGACCACGATGATGTTGCGGCGCAACCGTTCCACGTCGACACCGAGGTGGCGGGCCGCGGATTCACCGAGGGCGAGCAGGTCCAGGCGCGGGGCCATCCAGATCGCGGCCGCGATACCGAGCAGGGTCAGCGGCCACACCACGTTGACCGCCTGCCAGGTGGCGCCGTTGAGGCTGCCCATCTGCCAGAACACCAGCTGATCGCGTGCCGCCGGGGACGCCTTGAACAGCAGGAACGAGATCACGCCACCGGCGAAGGCGTTGATGGCGACGCCGGTGAGGATCAAGGTCACCACTTCGGTGCGGCCGCCCGAGCGCGAGAGCAGATACACCACCAGGGTGGTGCCCAATCCGGCGACGAACGCGCCCGCGGCCACCGACCAGGCCGCGGCGAACGCGCCGCCGACCACGATGACCGTGCCCGCGCCGACCGCGGCACCGGCGGACACACCGATCACGCCGGGTTCGGCGAGCGGATTGGCGAATACGCCCTGCAGCAGCGCGCCGGCGGTCGCCAGGGCGGCCCCGACGAGCATGCCGAGCACGACGCGCGGGAACCGGACCTCCCACAGGGTGACGTACCCGGCGGGATGTGCGGGCATCGGCCCCCAGTTCAGGCCGATGCGATGGAGTACGGCGCCGGCGACCTCGGCCGGGCTGGTCGGCACCTGGCCGATGGCCGCCGAGATCAGTGCCAGCACAACCAGTCCGGCCAGCGCGCCGAGGAAGATGAGCGCGGTGCGTGACCACCGGCGGCGGTTCTTCGAGGCACCGGGCATGGCCGCCGGAGCTGGAGTTGCCGGATCGTCGGGTGGGTGGGTGTCGTCCGTGTTCCGGTCTGCGGTGCCGGATTCCGCGGTATGCACGGCGTGCACGCTACCGGCCGGGTGCGCGACAAGCTCAGCGTGCGCGGCGCCGGCGGCGGATGGTGCGGCGAGTTGCGCTGCCGCAGTGGCGTTTTCGCCAGGGACGGGAGTCGGTTCGGTCGCCGGTCCCGAGGCCTGCGATCGGTCCTCGGGCTCGGTGGCGCGAGGACCGGTGTCGAGCGGGGCCCGCGAATCGGTCTGCTCGGCGCCGTTGCCGGTGGCGCGGGTGGGGTCGCTCATGTGGTGGACTGGCCGTAGACGGCCTTGACGAGGGCGGCCAGGACGCGGCCGGTGTCGGGGCCGAAGGACAGCAGGACGGCGTCGGACATGTCGACGACGCGGCGGTCACGTCCGGCCGGTGTCTGAGCGACGCCGGGGATCTTCTCGAGTCCGTCGATGCCGCCGACGGAGGCCAGGCCGTCGCTCATGAGCAGGAAGACGTCCGGGGCGGCGGCGATCATGGCTTCGCTGGTGATGGGCAGGAAGTCCTGGGTGATGCCCGAGGCGGTGCCGGCGTCGATGCCGCCGAGGGCGGTGATGAGCGAGTCGGCGCCCGAGCCGGGTCCGGCGATCATGGTGATGGCGGTGCTGCGCAGGTACAGGAACGCGATCTTGGGCTTCGAATCCTGGTGTGGCACCGAGGCGGTCGCGGCGGAGATCTCGTCGCGGGTGCGCTGGGCCAGGGCCTTGCCGGCGTCGGGGACGCCGAGGGCGGCGGCGACGGCCTGGATCTGGGGGACGACGCCGTCCATGGTGCGCTGCGGGTCGAAGTAGACCACGGTGATGCCCAGCGATTTCAACTGGTCGCGCAGGGCGGGGGTGACGGCGGTGGTGTCGGTGAGGAACACGGTGGGCCGCAGTGCCGCAACCGCTTCCACGCTCAGGGTGCCCGCGCCGCTGGAGACGGTGGGCAGGTCGGAGACGGCGGGGAACGCCGCAGAGTTGGAGCGGCCGACCAGTTTTGACCGGAGGCCGAGCGCGACGACGGTCTGGGCGAGGGTGCCGTAGCGGTCGGCGGCGATGATGCGGCCGGCGTCGGTGACGGTGACGTCGCTGCCGTCGAAGGACTTCACGGTCGCGGGCAGCACCGGGGTGGGTTCGGGTCCGATCGCCACCGGGTTCAGATCGCCGACGCTGGCGGTGACCGGGCCGCGCGCGCCGCCGGTGCCGGAGGTGCCGCTGCTGCAGGCGGTGACGCCCGCGACCAGGCCGATGCCGAGCAGCATGATCAGCAGCGTGCGGGCGGCCGAGCGGGCATTCACGAGACACCTCATGCAGGTAAGGTTAGCCTTGCTCATTCTGTGCGTGCGCTCACGTCTCCCAGTGCGGCGGTGATGGCACGCGGCAGCTCGAGGGTTTCGGCGGCCAGAATCCCGGTGAGCTGCCCGATATCCCGCGCCCCGACCAGCATCGTCGCCACCGCGGGCTGATCGCGGATCCAGGCCAGCGCCACCGCCAGCGGTGAGGTGCCCAGCCCGTCGGCGGCGGTGACCACCGCGTCGACCACCCGCACCGCGCGATCGTCGAGGTGGGCGGTGATCTCGGCGGCGGTGGCCTCGTCGGCACCGCGCGAGTCGGCGGGCACGCCGTCGCGGTATTTGCCGGTGAGGATGCCCCCGGCCAGTGGCGCGGTGGCGATCAGGCCGATGCCGTGATGCTGTGCGGCGGGCACGAATTCGTGTTCGACCCCGCGTGCGAGCAGCGAGTACTGGGTGGTCGCGGCGGTGATGGGCGCCGCGGCGGCCAGGGTGGCCAGCTGCCAGCCGTCGTAGCCGCGCGCGCCCGCGTAGCGCACCCGCCCCGAGCGCACCGCCCACGACAGGGTGTCGGCGATCTCCTCGAGGGGGGTGTGCGGGTCCCAGGCGGCGACGGTCCACAGGTCGAGGTGGTCGGTGCCGAGCTGGCGCAGGGTGTGGTCGAGCTGGCGCCTCATGGTGCGCCGGGAGGCGTCGACGGTCCAGCGCACGGCGGCGGGCGCTTCGGCGGCGGCATCGCTGAGTACCGGTGTGTATCCGGCACTTCCGGACAGCACCAGGTCCTCACGCCCGACCTCGGAGAGCAGTTCGCCGAGAATGTGTTGCGCGGCGCCGTCCCCGTAGGCGGGGGAGGTGTCGACCAGGGTGCCGCCGGCTTCGACGAACGCCATCAGTTGGGCGGCCGCGTCCTCGGCGTCGGTTTCCCTGCCCCAGGTGTGGGTGGCCAGCCCGAGCCTCGAGACCCGCAGTCCGCTGCGGCCGACCGTCCGTTGTTCCATCACCGCGCTTGCACTTTCGTCACACGCGTCAGCCTAGGCCCACCTGTCGCATCTGCCGGGCTACGGCCCGCGGCGAGCGCGGCGGGTCGATGCCGGACCGGGGCCATACCTCCGATTTCGCGCATGCATGTCCGAATTCGGACACCCGCCCGGTAGGGTCGCTGCGGTGTTGCGGCGCGGATGCGCCGGGGCGGTGGCGGTTCGGGCGCGGTGTGGCGCCGAAATCCGCACCGGGAGACGACGATTCGGGACTGGAGGGTGTGTGGGCGAGTCGATGACGTGGGTGCAGGCGCTGGTGCTGGGCCTGGTGCAGGGGCTGACGGAGTTTCTTCCGATCTCCTCCTCGGCGCATCTGCGGATCACCTCGGCGGTGTTCTTCGGTGACGATGCGGGCGCGTCGTTCACCGCGGTCACCCAGCTGGGCACCGAGGCGGCGGTGCTGGTGTACTTCGCCAAGGACATCTGGCGCATCCTGGTCGCCTGGTGCACCACCATGTGGTCGAAGGTGGCCGCGCCACAACGGGTTTCGGTGCCGGTGTCCGAACGTGCGACCACCCGGCTGCCGGTGCTGACCGAGGACGGGCGCTTCTCCTTCGGCCCCGACCCCGACGTGCAGCGCGAGCTGGACTATCGGATCGGCTGGTATGTGATCATCGCCACCGTCCCGATCGGGGTGCTGGGTCTGCTGCTGAAGGACCAGATCCGTACCGGCGCACGGAATCTGTGGCTGGTGTCGATCATGCTGATCGTGTTCGCTCTGGTGATCGCGGCCGCGGAGTACTACTCGGGCAAGGCCTACAGTCGCCGGCGCCGCCCGATCGAGCTGCTGAGCACCCGCGACGGCCTGATCATGGGGCTGGCACAGTGCCTGGCCCTCATCCCGGGCGTGTCGCGTTCGGGCGCGACCTCGTCGGCGGGCCTGTTCTGCGGGCTGACCCGGGAGGCGTCGGTGCGGTTCTCGTTCCTGCTGGCGATCCCGGCGGTGCTGGCCTCGGGCCTGTTCAGTCTCCCCGACGCGTTCGAACCCGCTGGTGAGGGCCTCAATGCGTCGGGTCCGCAGCTGCTGGTGGCGACCATCGTGTCCTTCGCGGTGGGGTATGCGTCGGTGGCGTGGCTGCTGAAGTTCGTGGCGCGGCACTCGCTGGACTGGTTCGTCGGTTACCGCATCCTGCTGGGGTTGACGGTGATGGTGCTGCTGGCGACCGGCGTCGTGCCGGCGACGTAGCCAGTAGGCTGTCCCGGTGACGGTGATCCTGTTGCGGCACGGCGTGTCCACGTCGAATACCGCTCGCACCCTGGCCGGCCGCAGCGCGGGCGTCGATCTGACCGAGCGTGGACGCGAACAGGCGCAGAGCCTGATGGAGCGGCTGGGATCACTGCCCATCGAACACATCGTGTGCTCGCCGCTGCTGCGCTGCCAGCGCACCGTCGCCCCCCTGGCCGACAAGCTCGGACTCGAACCCGAACCCGACGAACGCCTGCTCGAGGTCGACTACGGCGACTGGACCGGCAAGGCGCTGGCCGACCTGATCAGCGAGCCGTTGTGGAAGGTGGTGCAGCGCCACGCCTCGGCCGCGACCTTCCCCTCCGGAGAGTCCTTGGCACAGGTGCAGTTTCGGGCCGTGTCCGCTGTCCGCGAACGGGATCGGCAGTTCGCGGCCCGGCATGGTAGCGATGTGTTGTGGATTGCGTGCACGCACGGCGACGTCATCAAATCGGTGCTGGCCGACGCGTTCGGCATTCACCTCGACGGGTTCCAGCGCATCGTGGTGGAGCCGGCGTCGATCAGCGTCATCCGTTACACCCCGACCGCCCCGTACGTGTGGCGGGTCAACGACACCGGGACGGACCTGTCCGGTTTGGCGGCGATTTCACCGCGAACCGGCGGCGAATCGCGCTCGGGGCCGGTTCCCGGCGGAGAAACGGGTACCACCGTCAGTACGGATAATGGGGTAGCGGAACGCCCCGATTCATAAGTGTGAGTGAACCGAATGGAGGTGCAATGGGCCGAGCAATCCATATCTTCCGCACCCCCGATCGTTTCGTCGCCGGCACCGTCGGCGAGCCGGGCGACCGCGCGTTCTACCTGCAGGCCGTGCAGGATCCGCGGGTGATCAGCGTGCTGCTGGAGAAGCAGCAGGTGAAGGTGCTGGCCGATCGGATGGGTCTGCTGCTGGACGAGGTGCAACGACGTTTCGGCACCTCCGTGCCGCCGCTGGCCGCCGATGTGGCCGACACCGCGCCGTTGATCACCCCGATCGATGCCGAATTCCGGGTCGGCACCATGGGTTTGGGCTGGGATGCCGACGCGGGCGCGGTGGTGGTGGAGCTGCTGGCGATCACCGAGACCGAGGTGGACGAATCGGTGGTGCTCGACGACACCGAGGAGGGGCCCGACGCGGTGCGGGTGTTCCTGACCCCGGTGCAGGCACGCGAGTTCGCGCTACGCTCGGCGCGCGTGATCGCCGCCGGACGCCCGCCGTGCCCGCTGTGCGGGGAGCCGCTGTCGTCCAAGGGGCACATGTGCGTGCGCACCAACGGCTACAAGCGCGGCGACATCTTCGGCGGCAACGAGCTCGAGGAATGACGGCGTGAGCGAGGACGGGCTGCGCACCGCCGAGCTGACGGTGATCGGGCAGGTCACCACCGCCAGCAATGTCACGCTCGTCTGCGAGGCCGACGGTGCGGGGATGCGGGTGGTGTACAAGCCGGTGCGCGGGGAGCGGCCGCTGTGGGATTTCCCCGACGGCACCCTGGCCGGGCGCGAGGTGGCCTCGTATCTGGTGTCGGAGGCGATCGGCTGGGGCGTGATCCCCGAAACGGTGTTACGGGAGGGGCCTTTCGGGCCGGGCATGGTGCAGCGCTGGGTCGAGACCGCCGAGGATGCGCCGGGCCCGGATCTGGTGGATCTGTGCCCGGTGGATGCGGTGCCCGAGGGGTACCGGGAGGTGTTGCGGGCGCTGGATCCGGGCGGGCATCCGGTGTCGCTGGTGCACGCCGATGATCCGCGACTGCATCGGATGGCGGTGCTCGATGTGCTGCTCAACAATGCCGACCGCAAGGGCGGGCACGCTCTCGAGGGGCTCGACGGGCGGGTCTACGGTGTCGATCACGGCATCTGCCTGCACCGCGAGCCGAAGTTGCGCACGGTGTTGTGGGGCTGGGCCGGTGAGCCGATCGGCGACGAATTGCTCACCGACATCACGGTTTTCGTCAAGGCGCTGCCCGGTGAGCTGGGTGAGCGGCTGGCGGAGTTCCTCACCGACGCCGAGATCGAGGCGCTCGAGGCGCGCGGGCGGGCACTGCTGGAGGAGCCGGTGATGCCGATGCCGGTGAGTCAGCGCCCGATCCCCTGGCCCGCGTTCTGACCCGGCCGGCCACGAGGCCGGCGGCGAGGTTCACCTCGTCGTGATTGCAACTGTTGACACCCCCGCGCCCGCGACTAGGGTGCTGGTCGGCCGGGGCGGACGGGTGGCGCGCGGCACACCGGTGCGGGGGCGGCGGGGATGGGGCGCGATCACAGCGATAACCTCGATTCATGCAGTCCTGGTCCGATATCGCTGTCCCGACCGTCCCCGGATCCGGACCGGCGTTGCGGTTGTACGACACCGCCGACAAGCAGGTGCGCCCGGTGACCCCCGGCGCCACCGCGACGATGTACGTGTGCGGCATCACCCCCTATGACGCGACCCATCTCGGGCACGCGGCCACCTATCTGACCTTTGACCTGGTCAACCGGTTGTGGCGCGACGGCGGGCACGAGGTGCACTACGTGCAGAACACCACCGATGTCGACGATCCGCTGTTCGAGCGCGCGCAGCGCGACGGCATCGGCTGGCGCGAGCTCGGCACCCGCGAGATCAACCTGTTCCGTGAGGACATGGCCGCGTTGCGGGTGATCCCGCCGCGCGACTACATCGGCGCGATCGAGTCGGTGCAGGAGGTGGTGGAGCTGGTCGACAAGCTGCTCGCCTCGGGCGCGGCGTATGTGGTCGACGATCCGGAGTACGCCGACATCTACTTCCGTCACGACGCGACCGAGCAGTTCGGGTACGAGTCCGGCTACGACCGGGCGACGATGGAGCGACTGTTCGCCGAGCGCGGCGGGGATCCGCAGCGGCCGGGCAAGCGGGATCCGATCGACGCGCTGCTGTGGCGCGCGGAGCGGCCGGGTGAGCCGTCGTGGCCGGCGCCGTTCGGGGCGGGCCGTCCCGGCTGGCACATCGAGTGCGCGGCGATCGCGCTCAACCGCATCGGCACCGAGTTCGATGTGCAGGGCGGGGGCAGCGATCTGATCTATCCGCACCACGAGTATTCGGCCGCGCACGCCGAGGCGCTGGTGAAGGGGCGCCGTTTCGCCCGCCACTACGTGCACGCGGGCCTGATCGGGCTCGACGGCGAGAAGATGTCGAAGTCGCGCGGCAATCTGGTGTTCGTGTCGAAGCTGCGTCGCGCGGGCACCGACCCGGCCGCGATCCGGCTGGGGTTGTTCGCGGGCCACTATCGCGCCGACCGGGAGTGGTCGGATGCGGTACTGGCCGAGGCGGTTTCGCGGCTGGAGCGCTGGCGGTCGGCGGTGGCGCTCGAGTCGGGTCCCGAGGCCGGTGACACGGTGGCGCGGGTGCGGCGGCATCTGGCCGACGATCTGGACACGCCGAAGGCGATCGCGGCGATCGACGCGTGGGCGCAGCAGGCGCTGGCCTACGGCGGACCCGACACCGCGGCGCCGGGTCTGATCGAGGACACCGTCGACGCCCTGCTCGGTGTCGTGCTCTGAGCCCCACGAGAGCGTGAGCCGAACGCGCGAGCCCGGATCCGGGCTCGCGCGTTCGTGTTTCGGCCGCTCGGTGTTCGGCGACGGCGTGCGGTGTCGCGGGCCCGGGCGGGCCGGCGGTTCGGGAGAAATGGGTCGACTGCTCGGTGCCGGGCCGCGCATGCTGGCACGCGGGTGTCGTTGTCTGTGAGGAGGATGTGCCTGTGGTTGCCTCGGAGTCCGGTCGCGGCCGGTGGTCGCTGGCCGCGGCGCGTTTCGCGCGGGAGACCGATCGGCTGGAGGAGTGTGCGGCGTTCTATCGGGAGATCGTCGGGCTGAGCGAACTTGCCGCGTTCGAGGGTCATGACGGCTACAGCGGGGTCGTGTTCGGGCTGCCGGACGCGTCGGCGCAGCTGGAACTGGTGCGCCGGGCGGGCGCGCCGCCACCCGCGCTGCCGGGCCCCGAGCATGCGGTGGTGCTGTATCTGCGGTCGGGGTTCGCGCGGTTGCGGGCACGGCTGGCCGATCATGGTGTGGCCGAGGTGGTTCCGGACAATCCGTACTGGGTGGCGGCGGGGGCGTTCGCGGTGCTGGATCCGGAGGGGTGGATGCTGATCGTGGTGCCGGAGGCGGCGGGCGGGGTGCGGATCGAGGAGTTCCTCGGTGATCGCGCCGAGATCGCGTGGTCGTTCCGGATGGCCGAGGATTCCGAGCAGGCGCTGGCCGGGTATATCGGCCGGGGGCGGGTGTGGGTGGCGCGCAACGACTCCGGTGCGGTGGTCGGCCATGTCCAGGCCGCGCCGGGGGCCGGCGAATCGGCCTGGGAGATCGTCAATACCGCTGTGGCGGAACCGGTGCGGGGCACCGGGGTGGGTCGGCGGCTGATCGATCGGGTGGCGGCGGCGGCCACCGATGCCGGGGTGCGCCGGCTGGAGGTGGCCACCGCCACCGCCGATGTGGGGAACCTGCGGTTCTATCAGCGATGCGGGTTCCGGATGTCGCGGGTGGTGCCCGATGTGTTCACCGCCGCGGCCGGGTATCCGCAGGAGATCGTGGTGGACGGGATCCGGTTGCGCGATCAGGTGTGGTTCACCCGGCTGCTGTGAGGGTGCCCGCTCAGGCGGCGACGACCTTGGCGTAGTTGTCGCGCAGTGCCGGCCAGCCGTCCGGGGAGCCGACGGCGTCGCGCATGGATTCCCAGCCGGGGCCGTGGTTTTCGAAGCCGGAGTGCACCAGGGTGACGGCGGTGCGGGCGGGGTCGAGGGCGGTGAAGGTGACATCGACGCGGCTGGTGCGGGCCGGGTCGGATTCGGGTTTCCAGCTCAGGTCGATGTCCCAGGAGAAGGCGAAGTGGGTGTCGGGTGACCACACCAGGACCCGGCCCCACGGGCATTCGGTGCCGTCGGCTTCGCGGCCGTAGAGGCGGCCGCCGACGTGGGGTTCGACGACGACTTCGGCCAGGGGGCCGGAGCCGATGTGGTGCTCGCGCGGCCACCAGGTGTCCATGCCGGTGGTGAAGACGCGGTAGGCCTTGTCGATGGGTGCATCGACGGTGAGTTCGACGGTGACGGTGTCGGTGTGCTGGGTCATGACTGCTCCTGGGTGTGGTCCTGCTGGGCTTGGCGGTTCACTTCGTCGCGAAAGGCCGACAGCGCGGTCGACCAGAAGTGGGTGAAGTACGCGCGCAGCGCGTCGATGCCGCTGGGGTCGAGCCGGTAGACGCGCCGGGTGCCGACGGCCTCGTCGCGGACCAGGCCGGCCTGTTTGAGCACCTTGAGGTGCTGGGAGACGGCGGGCCGGGACACGGGAAGCTCGCGGGCGAGTTCGCCGACCGCACACGGGCCCTGGCCGAGGCGTTCGAAGATGGCTCGCCGGGTCGGGTCACCGAGAGCGTCGAGAGCGGCGCTTTGGTAAGTACCCACGAACCGTAAGTCTACGCTTACACACGGGTGGGTGAAAGGGGTGATGGCGAATCCGGTTGGCGGGGGTGCGAAGTCGCCGTCGCCCTTCCCGCCGCCGGTCGGCGGCCGATACCGTGAGGGCCGGATGATGTGGACCCTCAGTGAGGAGGTGGCCGTGAGTGCGGTGCCGGGTTTCGAGCGTTTGCGTGCGGTGGTCGGGCAGGGACTCGATCGGAGTGCGTCGGTGCGCAAACAGTTGCGCGCGGGCGGTCAGCTGGTCGGCAGCGTGCGCCGCGATCCACGCATCGTGCGGGAGCTGATCGCCGGGTTGACCGGCCACGACGGCACCGGCGAGGCGGCGGTCCCGGCCGAGCACACGGTGCCGGCGGGGCTGGCGGACTACCCGCGCACCGCGCACGCCCATCACGATCTCGAGACCGGCCCGGCCGAGACGCTGGCGTATCTGGCGCAGCTGCAACGACTTCCGGAGTGGGCGGTGTTCCATGCGGGCTGGCGCGGGGAGGCGCCCGGTGCGGCGGCGGTGGGCGTGGAGTACACGCAGGTGGCCAGGTTCATGGGGATCCCGGCGGATGTGACGTGGACGGTGACCGAGGTCGGCGACACCGGGCTGGCGATGCGCGGGCGCGGGCCGCAGGGGCTGGGTCTGGGGTTGTGGATCACGGTGGCGCCCAACGGGTCCGGGTCGAGTGTGTACCTCGACGCGGGTCTGTCGGGGCAGCCGATCGACGGACCGCTGGGAGCGACGGTGGCGCGGGCCCTCGGTGACGCGCTGCGTGATTCCCTGGCGGCGCTGCCCGCGGCCGTGGCGGCGGCCACGTCGAGCTCGACCGGGCGGGCGGCGCACAAGGCGGTGCGGCACCGAGCGTCCGGGACGCTGCTGGCGCCGAGCACGCCGGTGCTGGTGGGCGTCGGGCAGGTGGTGCAGCGCACCCCCGACCCGTCCTACGGTGATCCCGCGCAGCTGGCGGTGCGGGCGTTGCGCGCGGCGGCCGCCGATGCCGGGGCGGGGGAAGCGCTGCTGGCGCAGGCGAATGCGGTGTTCGCGGTGTCGCCGACGTCGTGGCAGTACCGGGATCTGGGTGCGCTGGTGGCGCGCGCGGTGGGCGCGGGCGCGGCGCAGACGGTGCAGTCGAGCCCGTTCGGTGGTGACGGCGGGCAGCTGGTGCTCAACGAGGCGGCCGCGGCGATCGCGGCCGGCGACCACGACCTGGTGCTGGTGACCGGCGCCGAGGCCGGGGCCACGCAGGCGGCCGCCCAGCGCGCCGGGATCGAATTGGATTGGCCGGTGCAGGATCCGGCGGTGGCGCCGACGCGCACGGTGGGGATCGACAAGGCGGCCAACAATGCGGCCGAGTCGGCGGCGGGGCTGCAGGCGCCGATCAATATGTACGCGCTGCTCGAGTCGGCCAATCGGGGCCGGCTGGGCCGCACCCCGGCCGAGCACGCGGCGGCGGTGGCCGAGTTGTGGTCGCGGTTCTCGGCGGTGGCGGCGGCCAATCCGAATGCCTGGCAGCCGCAGGAGTTCGGGGCCCCCGAGATCGCGACGGTGACCGAGGCCAATCGCATGATCTCGGCGCCCTACACCAAACTCGAGTGCGCGAACCTGACCGTGGACATGGCCTCGGGCATCATCGTGGCCAGCGCGGCGGCCGCCGAGGCGGCGGGTATTCCGCAGGACAAGTGGGTGTTCCTGCACGCGGGCGCCTCGGGCACCGACGAGTGGTTCGTCAGTGAGCGCGCCGACTTGGCGGCATCTCCCGCGATCCGCACGCTGGGTGCGGCGGTGCTCGACCATGCGGGTATCACCGCCGACGCGCTGGCCCATGTCGATCTGTATGCGTGTTTCCCGGTGGCGGTGCAGATCGCGGCGCGTGAGCTGGGGCTGCCGGTGGAGGATCCGAAGCGGCCGCTGTCGGTGACCGGGGGCCTGACCTTCGGCGGCGGGCCGGGCAACAACTACGGCGGTCACGCCGTGGCGACGCTGGTGCAGCGGTTGCGCGCCGAACCGGAATCCTTCGGTCTGGCAACGTCTCTGGGCTGGTATCTGACCAAGCACGCTCTCGGCGTGTACTCGGCGACTCCTCCGCGGCAGAGCTACCGGCATCTGACCCCGGTCATCGAGCATCCCCCGGCCCGCCCGGCCCGCATCGGCTACACCGGCGAGGCTGTCGTGGAGGCCTACACGCTGCCCTACGGCCGAGACGGCCGTCCCGAGGCCGCGATCGTGAGCGTGCTGACCCCGCAGGGCGAGCGAGTCCTGGTGCGCTCCACCGATTCCGCCCTGCTGAGCGCCCTCACCGAGGACGACTGGCTGGGCCTGCCGGTGACCGTGGACGGCGACGCGATCACCCCGGGGCCCGCGCAGGCCGGCGAATCCGGGTCCAGCACAGGGGACTCCGATGCCGGCCCGGCGACCGCCGAGTCCGGCGCGGTGGAATCGGATGGCCTCGCCACCGATACCGCCGTAGCCACCGATACCGGTGTATCCGCCGGCACCGCTGCCGATACGGCGGTGGCGGAGACGCCCGGTCACGGGTTGCGCACGGCGGGTCTGGCCCGGGTCGCGTTGCCGCCACCGCCGCCCGCACCGGTGCTCATCGAGCGCCGCGGCCACATCATGATCATCACCATCAACCGGCCCCGGGTCCGCAATGCGATCAACCTGGCCACCGCGCTGGGCCTGGAACGCGCGATCGACGCTTACGAGGGCGACCCGAACGCGCGCATCGCGATTCTCACCGGCGCGGGTGGATATTTCAGTGCCGGTATGGATCTCAAGGCGGCCGCCCGCGGCGAGATGCCGGTCACCGAGAAGCGCGGCATCCTGGGCATCGTCTCCCAGCCGCCGCGCAAGCCTCTCATCGCGGCCGTGGAGGGTCCCGCGCTGGCCGGCGGCTGCGAGTTGGCGCTGGCCGCGGATCTCATTGTCGCGGCGGCCGATTCGACGTTCGGCATCCCGGAGGTCAAACGCGGACTGGTCGCCGTCGGCGGTGGCGTGCTGCGCCTGTCGCAGCGCCTACCCCGGGCGATCGCCATGGAGCTGGCGTTGACCGGTGACCCGATCTCGGCGGCCCGGGCCGCGGAGATCGGTTTGATCAACGAGGTCGCCGAGCCGGGCACGGCGCTCGAGGCGGCGCTGGCGCTGGCCGCGCGGATCGCGGTGAACGCTCCGCTGAGTATCGATGCGAGCAAGCAGATCATCGAGCAGGCCCCGGACTGGTCGGTGGCCGAGGCGTTCGCCAAGCAGGGGCAGGTCGCCGCGGCCGCGCTGTCGTCGCAGGACGCCGGGGAGGGCATGCGCGCGTTCGTGGAGAAGCGCCCCCCGGTCTGGCAGGGTCGCTGACCGCGGCGGGTTCGGCGGGTGGCCGCCGGCGGACCTGCCGCCGGGTCGGGGCTTCGTGCCGTGGCAGCCGAAGGTGTTCAGGCGTCGAGGAATTCGACGATCGAAGCTAGTGAGAGGGTGTGTGCATGCCGTTCGATCATCCTGTCGCGCGCACGCTGACGTTGCGCCGCGACGGTCTGGAACTGTCCGCTCGTCAGGTCGGGCCGCCCGACGCGCCGCTGGTGATGCTGCTGCACGGGTTCCCGGATACGCCGCACACGTGGGACGGGGTGATCCCGCTGCTGGTCGAGGCCGGGTATCAGGTGCTGGCGCCGTGGTTGCGCGGCTATACGCCGGGGTCGGCGTCGCGGGCGGCGCGCTATGACCTGATGGCGGTGAGTACGGATGTGGCGGCCTGGCATGCGGAGCTGGGTGGGCCGCGCGCGCATCTGGTGGGGCACGACTGGGGTGCGTTCGTAGCGATGATCCTGTCGAAGCAGGATCCGCGGCGGTGGGAGTCGTTGACGCTGCTGGCGATTCCACCGTTCGGGGGCGGGGTGGCGGCGGGGATGTGGCGGTATCTGCCGCGGCAGCTGGTGTTGTCGTCCTACATCCCGGTCATGCAGTCGGGGCTGTCGCCGCGGCTGCTGACCCGCCGGGGTGCGGGGTTCGTGCGAGCGTTGTGGCGGCGATGGTCGCCGGGGTGGGATTTCACCCAGGACCAGTTCGCGCCGGTGGCGGCCGTTTTCACCGATCCGGTGATGGCGTGGGCGGCGACGCGGTACTACCGGTCGCTGTTCACGGTGCAGCACAGGGCGACTCGTGAGTTCGCCACCGTCCTGATGGCCGAGGCCGCGCCGCTGCCGACGCTGGCGCTGGCCGGGCTGCGCGATGGCTGCCTGTCGCCGGATCTGCAGCGTGTGCTGGCAGCGCATGCCCGGGTGCAGCACGCGCAGCTCCCCGGCTGCGGGCATTTCCTGCAGGCCGAACGTCCGGATGCGGTGGCGGAATTGCTGCTACCGCATCTGCGCGCGGCGGGCGGGAACGCCGGCTGAGCAACCCCGCAACCGGGGCGGCCGGCGGTGTTCGCGGCCGGGCGCCCCCGGTGAGCAGGGTCAGGCGTTGTTCAGGGCGGCGACCGCGTCGGCGAACATGGTGGCCTTGATGGCGCCGAGGGTGGCCGGGTCCTTGGCCCCGAGCGGGGTGAGCATCCCGAGCGCGGTGCCGGTGAGGGTGTCGAGGTCGGTGGTGGCGTCGACGAGGTCGTGGGCGAGGGCGTCGGGCCCGCCGAAGCGGCGTGCGGTGGTCATGGACGCGACCGCGCTCCTGGGGGTGAGTTTGGCCTGGATGAGCGCGGCCATGCCGCGGGTGAACGGGATGCGGATGTCGGCTTCGGGGAAGCAGAAGTAGCCGCGGTCGGCGCGCATGACCCGGAAGTCGTGGGCGAGGGCGAGCATGGCGCCGGCACCGAAGGCGTGCCCGGGCAGGGCGGCGGCGGTGGGCAGCTCGAAGGTGAGCACGCGGGCCAGCAGCGACTGCACCTGCGCCACATACCATTCGGCGCGTTCACCGTTGGCCGAGAGCCAGTCCAGGTCCAGGCCGTTGGAGTAGAACTTGCCGGAGGCGGTGGTGACCAGGGCGTGCGCACCGTCGGCGACGACGGTGTCGAGGTGCGCACCGATCTGGTCGAGGAACTCGGGTGAGAAGCGGTTCTCGTCGCCGCCGAGGTCCAGAACGGCGATCTTGTCGTGGTAGGTGAGTGTGGGCATGGGTGTCCTTCCTCAGGAGGTTCTCGGTCGTGTGGGTGCGGGCCCCAGGTCGAGGACCGCGGCGACGGCGGCCCGCAGCTGCGCGCGGGCAAGGGGATTGGCGAGGCGGTCACGGTCGAGCAGGATCGCTGTCGGCAGGTCGACCAGGCACAGGGTGAGGGTGTCGACGGCGGCGGCGTCGGCGCGGTCCCAGAGTCGGCGGGCGAGGGTTTTCATCAGCTCGACGAGGGTGGCCTGGGTGGCGGCGAGTTCGGCGCGGACGGGTTCGGGCAGGTCGTCGCCGAGCAGGTCGTCGCGGCGGACGGTGAAGAACAGCCGGGTCGACAGGGGGTGGCGGGCGGCGAATTCCGCGGGCGCCTCGGCGGCGGCGATGACGGCTGCCACGCCGTCGCCGGCCTCGGTGACCATGGCGGCCTGGAGTGCGAGAAACCGGTGGGCGGCCCGGATCCAGGTGCGCCCCACCAGTTCCGCGCGTGACCCGAAGGTGTGGTACAGCGCTCCGTTGGAGACGCCGGTGGCGGCGGCGACCGCGCGGATGGTGACCGCGGCGGGCCCGGATCGCACGGCCAGGGCCTCGGCAGCGTCGAGCACGAGGTCGGGGTCGTGGGTGCGGGGGCGGGGCATGCACCGACCATAACAGAGCAAGTGCTCTGTTATGAAGGGGTCGGTTTCGGGGGTTGAGGGATATCCGTGCGAGAAGTAGCTCTTGGAAGAGAGCAGTATCAGCCGATAACCCTTCCGGACACAGCGACAACCCCGGCGGCCGTTACCCGCCGGGGTTGTGGTTGTCTGAGGGTATTCAGGTCCGCGTCACGAGCTCCATGCGTCCCGACCTTTTGTCCCGTACCTGATCTGGGCAGGGCCAATCTGGCTGTAGAGACAAGCCCGCCCGGTCCGTGCGGCACGGACCGGGCGGGCTCGAACGGGTCTGTCCGTCCTGCGACTAGCCGGACAGGCTCGGCAGCAGTCCGTTGAGGCCGCAGCCGAAGCTACCGAAGCTGCTGGCCGGATCCACCTGGACGGTGATCGACTTCGAGATCAGATCCTGGGTGGCGGTCAGCGTGTGCGAACCGGTGGTGCTAGTCGCGTCCGAGGAACTTGCGCCGGCCGCGCGGTGCTGCGGGTGCAGGCTCTTGGCTCGCGGCGCGCTCGTCGGCCCCTTCGCGAGCAGCGATGAGCCGGTCGCGGATCGGGTGGGCCACGCCGGTGTCGCGGCGGCGGTCAGTGTGGTGTGTGCCGCGTTTACATGGTGGCATTTCCGCAAGAGCACGCAAAGCACTGCAGTCGGCAAGCCAGACGAGCCTTGAGACTGGCAGGAGCGCGTAATCACCTCGATCGGTGCGCGGGGTTTCGAGCCGGTCAGGCGGCGGGCGGCAGTCCAGCGATGGCGCGCTTGAGGTCGGCCAGGGAGATCTTGCGGTCGTCGTCGGTCTCGGCCAGGCCCTCGTTGATCCAGCCGCGGATCAGCGCCGATCGGTCCAGGCCCCGGACCTCGCAGAGTGCCTCGATGGCTTTGCGCTGGCGCAGGGTGAGCCGGACGGTGGTCACCACGAGTTGCTCGTCGAGGGGCTCGGTGACCGGCGGCAGCTCGGGGGTGGGTTCGCTGTCGTCGATGACCAGTTCGCCGGCCTCGAACGCGTCGGCCAGCGCCATGGCCTCCGACAGGGCTCGAGCGTCGTCGTGGTCGCTGTGTTCTGTCATCGCTGGCTCTCCCATTCCTAGAAATCAGCAATGTCCTGCGGGTTCGTCATCGGTTTCGCGCCGATGATCTGCCAGTCCAGTCCAGTCCGCGCAGCGCCCGCAACGCGACGATGATCGGCTTCCCGGCCTCGGTGCGTGCCCACACCTGCAAGACACGTAGTCCGTCCTTGCTGGTGCTCATGCGTGGCCACCGCCTCGGGCTGTCCAACGCTTCGATGACCTCGACGTGGGTGAGACCGGCCTGGGTCAGGCGTGCAGCCAACCACGGCAACCATTCATAGGTCACACAGTCGAGAATACAGCGGTAATACGACGTGGTCGAGTTCACTGCGGAGTTCGCGCACCGGACGTTGGGAGGCGGTGGCCTGTCGCGGAATGTACTGCAGGCGGTGGACACCGAGGGCACGGGCGGGCGCGGCGACGCCGGATACGATCGGTGACGCGGCGTCGAGCCGCGATCAGCCGACGATCCTCGTCGTCGAGATGGAAATACCGCTCCAGCTCCACCCGCGACAACACCCTGAACCGGCCGGCCATACGCCGACGCGCCCTCATCACGCACAGCCGGACATGAAACCAGCAGCAGTCCAACGCCGTTGCCGATTCCACCCAACTGCCGTCAGAGCAACCAGACCGTTCCGTAGATCGCTAAGGGCTACTTCTCGCACCGATGTCCCTCACGGGCCGTTTCCTTGCGGGGCTCCGGCCTGGGCGCGGGTCGGTGCCTGGTCGAACGGATCCCGCTCCGCGCGGGCGGGATTCGGGCCGGGTCACGAATCGGGCCCGGGTGCGAACAGATCCGGCCGCCTCCGCGACAGGGTGGCAAGAGGGCCGGATCGGATGCCGGTGTGGGGTCAGGGGGTGGTGGCGGGTTCGTGGACGCCGTCGGTGAGGGCGGGTGTGTACATGCGGTCGATGTCGGCGGCGTATTTGCAGGCGATGGGTGTGCGGCGCAGTTTCATGGTGAGGGTGATCTCGTCGCCGCCGGGTTCCCAGAAGGCGGGCAGGATGGTGAAGCGTTTGATCTGTTCGACGCGCGAGAGTTTGGCGTTGCCGGCGGCGACGCCGCGCGCGATCTCGGCGATGACGCCCGGGTCGGCGGCCAGGGCGGCCGCGGAGGCGTCGGGCAGCCGGTGCTGGGCGGCGTAGGGTGCGGCGGATTCGGCGTCGAGGACGATGAGGGCGGTGTTGTAGGCGCGGTTGTCGCCGATGGTGGCCAGGGCGCCGATGAGCGGGGTGGCGGCTTTGACGGTGTTCTCGATGTTGGCCGGGGACATGTTCTTTCCGGCGGAGTTGATGATGAGTTCCTTCTTGCGGTCGACCACGCGCAGGTAGCCCTCGGCGTCGCAGGTGATGATGTCGCCGGTGGCCAGCCAGCCGTCCGGGTCGAGCGCGTCGGCGGTCTTCTGGGGTTCGTGCCGGTATTCGCGCATGACCAGCGGCCCGCGGACCAGGAACTCGCCGTCGTCGGCGATCTTGGATTCCAGTCCGGGCAGCAGTCGCCCGACGGTGCCCAGGCGGGCTTCGGCGGGCGGGGAGACGCTGACGATGCAGGTCAGTTCGGACATGCCCCACACTTCGGAGATGGGGATGCCCAGGCCGAAGAAGAATCCGAGGGTTTCCGGCGGGATCGGCGCGGCCCCCGACAGCGCCCATTTGAGTTGGTCCAGGCCGAGTTTGGCGCGTAGCGGCCGCAGCACCGCAGCGTCGGCCCTGTCCCACTCTGCGGCCAGGTCGGTGTCGATCGGCTG